>CAWHZT010000001.1:0-36613 GCA_963833925.1 uncultured Actinomycetota bacterium
GCTGCGCGCGGTCGCGCGATTCCGCACCCAGCTCGCCGTCTCGGAGCCGAGCGTTCTCTAGGGCCTCGCTAGACCTTGCGTAGGACAGCGACCACCTTGCCGAGAATCGATGCCTGGTCCCCGTCGATCGGCGAGTAGGACGGATTGTGCGGCAGCAGCCAGACGTGTCCGTGGTCGCGTTTGAAGGTCTTCACCGTCGCCTCCGTGTCGAGCAGCGCGGCCACGATGTCACCGTTGTTCGCGGTCGGTTGCTGGCGCACGACGACCCAGTCGCCGTCGCAGATGGCGGCGTCGATCATCGAGTCACCGCGAACCTCGAGCAAGAACAGGGTCCCGTCGCCAACGAGCTGATGGGGGAGTGCGAAGACGTCCTCGACCCGCTCCTCCGCCAGGATCGGTCCGCCGGCGGCGATTCGGCCGAGCACGGGACAAGCACTGGCTGGGGGAGCTTGTCGCCGAGCCCGGTGGCATCGGTCGAGTCGTCGTTCGCGGATCGCAGGGCGGCGCCGCGGGCATCCGCGGGCAGCAGCACCTCGAGCGCCCGCGGGCGATTGGGGTCGCGTCGGAGGAACCCCTTCTGCTCGAGCACCTTCAGCTGGTGGGCCACACTGGATCAGCTCGGCCAGCCCGACCGCGTCGCCCATCTCCCTGATGCTCGGCGGATAGCCACGACGGTCGACCGTCTCCTTGATCGTTTCCAGGATCCGCCGCTGCCGCGGCGTCAGACCGTACGCGTCGGTCGGTCCGTCGGGAAGCGAGGTGACCCCGCCGCCGAGCTCGGCCAGCTGGGCGACGACGTCTGCCGCTTTCGGGCGACCACGCCGTCGGGCGGTCGGTGCGGTCGGTGCCGCGTCCTCCGTCGGCGTGTCGGCGACGGGCGGCGTGTCGGTGCTAGTGGCATCATCGCGTTCGGGCATGTTCGAACCATAGACCGAGCGCCGGACAGATTCAAACATCTGTTCGACGGCGTGTCGCCCTCTGTTTGTGCCGGTTCGCGCCCGCTGCGCACCTCGAGACGCTGACTGTCTCCCGCTCTCGCAGCTCCGGCATTGCCTGGCTGCCGCAGGTCGGGCCGGGCTGCTCGTTTGGTCGCAAGACAGCGCCGGCGCTCCGCTTGCCGACGCTCACCGGCCAGGTAACGTGACCCATTGTGAGCGCGGGATCGGAAGGTTGCAACGGGTGATCGGATCGGGTTCGAGCCGGCCGCCGTTTCCGGTGACGCTGGACAACTGGCAGAGCGCTGGGCAGCTGGAGTGGACCTTCCAGCACATGGCGGAGATCTTCCCGACCGTGCCGATCCGGCGGGGTGACGGTCCGGCCGCGCGACTGGCGACCCGCACCTTCGACCCCGGCACGTTGTCGGTGCTCTGCAACGACGGACGCAGATCCGACGTGGACCAGGTGATCGCCGACACGTTCACCGACGGCTGGATGGTGGTTCATGATCACCCGCAGCTCGGCCCGGCGGTGCTGGTCGAGCGGTACGCCTCCGGACTGGAGCCCAGCACGGCGCATCTGTTGATGTCGGTCTCCAAGTCCATCGTCGGCACCGTGGTGGGTTCGCTCATCGCTCAGGGCGTCATCGATGCCGACTCGCCGGTCACGCGCTACGTCTCGGCCTTCCATGACAAGGGCTACGCGGGAGCCACGATCCGGCATCTGCTCGACATGCGATCCGGCATCAAGTTCTCCGAGGAGTACCTCGACCCCTCGGCCGAGGTGCGGGTGCTCGAGCAGGCCTTCGGCTGGGCGCCGCGGTTGTCGCCGGACGTGCCCGGCACGTTGCGGGAGTTCCTGCTGGGCCTACGACAGGTGACGCCACACGGCGGTCCGTTCTATTACCGCAGCTGCGAGACAGACGTATTGGGTTGGGTGGTCGAAGCGGCCACGGGGCAGCGTTTCTCCCAGGTGGCGAGCGACCTTGTCTGGTCCCGAATCGGCGCGGAGTTCGACGCGAACATCGGCATCGACTCCGAAGGCAGTGGCATGTTCGACGGCGGGATCTCCGCGACCCTCGGCGACCTGGCCCGGTTCGGCCTGATGATCCTGCGCAACGGCACCTCGATCACCGGCGCCCAGGTCGTGCCACCGTGGTGGATCGAGGACAGCTTCGCCGGCGGTGCGGACTCTGTTCGGGCATTTGCGGAGAGTCCCGGTGACAACCGGATGCCCGGTGGCCTCTACCGCAACCAGTTCTGGATCCCCGACGCCGCTCGCCCGGTGCTGCTCTGCCTGGGGATCCACGGCCAGATGATCTACGTCAACCGCGGCGCGCGCGTGGTGGCGACCAAGCTGTCGAGCTGGCCCACCCCTCAAGATGCGTGGAAGCTGTTCTCCACCGTGTCGGCGTTCGATGCGATCAGCGCGGAGGTCGCGGGCTGGACCGGCGGCTGGGAGGCCGTGAGCTGATCGGCCCCCGTGAGCGGATCCGGCGGCGAGCGCAAGCCTGACAGGCACCGAGTATGAGGGCGCTGGGGGCCTGACGGGCACCGGACCCCGGCGGCACTGGGATGGAGCCGAAGGGGTCATTGACCGACGGTGGCGGTGTTGACAGAGTGATCTTCTCAAGGCTCCCGACACTCCAGGAGGCGTACGCCCATGTCCGCACACCCACTCGATCCGCTCTCGGAGGACGAGTACCGCGCCACCGCGGCCATCCTGCGCCGCGACCAGGGGGTGTCCGATGCCTGGCGATTCGCCTCGACCGAGCTGGCCGAGCCGCCGAAGGCGGCCGTGAAGGCGTGGCGGCCCGGCGACCCCATTCCCCGCCGCTCGCTGTCGGTGCTCTGGGAGAAGGCCACCAACAACGTCTTCGAGGCCGTGGTCGACCTCATCGGCGACACCGTCGTCTCCTGGACGCACGTGCCCGGCGTGTGTCCGAACTTCACCGTCGACGAGTACCACGACTGCGATCATGCGTTGCACGAGAACGAGGAGGTGAAGGCCGCGCTCGCCGCCCGCGGCATCACCGACTTGTCCCTGGTGCTCTTCGATGTCTGGACCTACGGTCGCGCCGTCATGCCCGAGAAGTGGCGCGACCGGCGGCTCGGCTGGTGCGATCTGTGGATGCGGGCGACGCCGGAGGGGAACCCGTATGCGCACCCGGTCTCGGGTCTCAAGATCATCGTCGACATGAACACCCTCGAGCTGCTCGAGATCGAGGACCACCACGACTACGGGCTGCCGGAGGTGAACGCGGAGTATGCGCCCTCCGTCACCGGAATCGCGCCTCGCACCGACCTGAAGCCACTGGAGATCACGCAGCCCGAGGGCGTCTCCTTCACCGTCGACGGCAACGAGCTGCGCTGGCAGAACTGGTCGATGCGCCTCGGCTTCAACTTCCGCGAGGGCCCGGTGATCTACCAGGTGGCCTTCGACGACCCGATCTCGGGGCAGACCCGAGACGTCGCCTACCGGATGTCTTTCGCGGAGATGGTGGTGCCCTACCGCGACCCCGGCTTCGACCACTACCGCCGGACGGCGTACGACATCGGCGAGTGGGGCCTCGGCTACATGACCACCTCGCTGGAGCTCGGTTGTGACTGTCTCGGCGAGATCGTCTACGTCGACGCCGTCGTGCCCGACGGTGCTGGCGAACCGCAGCTCATCCCCCAGGCAATCTGTCTGCACGAGGAGGACAACGCCGTGCTCTGGAAGCACGTCGACGCCGAGACCGGCGCGGAGGTCCGCCGGATGCGCCGGATGGTCGTCTCGGTGCATGCGACGGTGGCGAACTACGAGTACCTGATCTACTGGCGTTTCTACCAAGACGGCAACATCGAGTGCGAGGTGCGCGCGACCGGCCTGATGGTGACCACTCCGCTGGAGTCAGCCGACGACACGTCCCCCTACGGCACGATGGTCGACACCAGGACGTACGCGCCGTTCCACCAGCACTTCCTGGTCGCCAAGCTGGACCTGGACATCGACGGCGAGGAGAACACCGTCGTCGAGGTCGACTCGGTGGCACCGCCGATCTCGCCGGAGAACCCGTACGGCCTCGCGCTGACCACCCAGGCGACCACGATCGAGTCCGAGAGCGCGTCGGCTCGCGACTTCAAGTGGGAGACCCAGCGCGCCTGGAAGGTCATGCACGCCGACAAGGTGAACCGGCACGGCACCCCGACCGCGTACAAGATCGTTCCCGGCGCGGCGATCCCGTCGATGCTCGACCCCCAGTCCGCCGTCATCCAGCGCGCTCCGGTGATCGGGCACACCCTGTGGGTCACCGCCCACGACGACAAGGAACGGTGGCCGGCCGGGGACTACCCGACACAGTCCGACGGCGGTGCGGGCAGCGGCCCGGAGCCGCACCAGCAGGGGATCACCCGTTGGATCGCGGACGACGCCCCGCTCGTCGGCACCGATGTCGTGCTGTGGTACGTGTTCGGCATCCATCACATCACCCGCGTCGAGGACTGGCCGATGATGCCGGTGGACATCATCTCGTTCTGGTTGAAGCCGTTCGGCTTCTTCGACGCCAACCCGACGCTGGACGCCCCGGCGACCAGCAAGGCCGGTGGCGACCATTGCCACCCGACGCATCACGCGTCATGATCATCTTCAGTGGCCGGTCCGCCGGTCTGCGGTGAAAGGGGCTCGAGTCATGTCCGACAAGCAGGTCTTCACCAACATCATCGACGGCGAGGAGCGGGCGGCGGCGTCCGGCGCCTCGCTCGACATCGTCAACCCCTCGACGGGCGAGGTCTATGCGACCTCCCCCAACTCGGGCGGCGCGGACGTCGACGCCGCCTGCGAGGCGGCCGGAAAGGCGTTCGAGACGTATCGCTGGACCACACCCGGCGAACGGCAGCGCTATCTGCTGAAGCTCGCCGACGTGATCGAGGCCAACGCCGAGGAGCTCGTCAAGATCGAGAGCGAGAACACGGGTAAGCCGTTCGGGCTCACCATGTCGGAGGAGGTCCCTCCGATGGTCGACCAGATCCGCTTCTTCGCCGGCGCGGCCCGGGTGCTGGAGGGCAAGTCGGGCGGTGAGTACATGAGAGGATTCACGTCCTACGTCCGTCGCGAGCCGCGCGGCCCGGTCGCGCAGGTCGCTCCGTGGAACTACCCGATGATGATGTCGGTCTGGAAGTTCGCTCCGGCGCTGGCCGCCGGGAACACCGTCGTCCTCAAGCCGTCCGACACCACACCAGCGTCCTCGGTGTGGATGGTCAAGAAGATGCAGGACATCTTCCCCAAGGGGGTCTGCAACCTGGTCTGCGGCGACCGGGACACCGGATCCGCGCTGACCAAGCACAAGATCCCGCAGATGGTGTCGATCACCGGCTCCACCCGGGCCGGGATCGCGGTGGCGACAGCCGCCGCCCAAGACCTCAAGGTCGCCCACCTCGAGCTCGGCGGCAAGGCTCCGGTGGTGGTGTTCAACGACGCGGACCTCGCCTCGGCGGTGGCGGGCATCAGCGCCGGCGGCTACTTCAACGGCGGGCAGGACTGCACCGCGGCCACTCGCGTGCTGTGTCAAGACGGCGTCTACGACGAGTTCGTCGCCGAGCTGGCCAAGGCAGCTCAGGGGACCCGGACCGGCTTCGATCCGGACGACGACGATGTCGCCTACGGCCCGATCAACAACGCCAACCAGCTCCGCCACGTCAGCGGCCTGGTCGAGCGCGCCCCGGACCATGCGCGGGTCGTGGCGGGCGGCCATCGGGTCGGTGACAAGGGGTACTTCTACGAGGCGACCGTGGTGGCCGACCTCGAGCAGTCCGACGAGCTCATCCGGACTGAGGTGTTCGGGCCGGTGATCACGGTGCAGCGGTTCAGCGACGAGGACGACGCCGTGACCAAGTCCAACGACTCCGAGTACGCGCTGGCGTCATCGGTCTGGACCAAGAACACGACGACCGCGGTGCGGATGGCCGCCCGACTGGACTTCGGCTGTGTCTGGATCAATACCCACATCCCGTTGCAGGCGGAGATGCCGCACGGCGGGTTCAAGCACTCCGGCTACGGCAAGGACCTGTCGATGTACGGCCTCGAGGACTACACCCGGATCAAGCACGTGATGGAGTACCACGGCTTCGAAGGCTGAACGCAAGCCTGTTCGACCCCCTCGACGTCGAGGACCGTCGTGGGGGCACTTGCTCAACTCGAGAAGGGGGTTGGGATGGCAGACAAGGGTTTGAAGAGCGATTCGGTCGGCTTGTTCGGCGGCACGCTGCTCGGTATCTCGTCCGTCGCGCCGGCGTACGTGCTCACCGCAACGGTCGGCATACTTGCGCTGGCCGTCGGAGATAAGACGCCGGTCGTGATCGTCGCGGGCTTCTTGCCGATGTTCTTCGCGGCGTACGCGTATCGCGAGTTCAACAAGGTCATGCCCGACAGCGGTACGTCCTTCACCTGGACGAGCAAGGCCTTCGGCCCCTACATCGGCTGGATCGGCGGCTGGACGGCGGTGATCGCGACGATCATCGTGCTATCCAACCTGGCCGGTGTCGCGGTCCAGTTCCTCTACCAGTTCATCGGCGAGATCGTGCGCTCGGACACGATCAGCAACCTGTGGCACAACACGCCGGTCAACGTCATCACCTGCCTGGCCTTCCTGGCGATTGCCACCTATGTCGCGTACCGAGGGATCGACGCCACCGAGAAGGTCCAGATCATCTTGGTGTCCTTCCAGATGATCGTCCTGCTGGTCTTCGCCGTGATGGCGATCCTCAAGCACGAGACAACCGGTAGCGGCACCGACTTCTCCTGGTCCTGGTTCTCACCCGCCGGCCTCACGCTGTCCGCCTTCATCGTCGGGCTGTCCGGGTCGATCTTCGGCTTCTGGGGCTGGGACACCGCCCTGACGGTGAACGAGGAGTCGACGGACTCCGACACCACTCCGGGCAAGGCAGCGCTGCTTTGCGTGCTGTCGATCCTCGCGACATATCTGATCGTCACGATCGCCATGCAGATGTTTGCCGGCATGGGAGACACGGGACTCGGACTCAAGAACGAGGACGTGTCGGACAACGTCTTCGGCAATCTCGCCGAGCCCGTGATGGGCTTCCCACTGAGCCTGGTCCTGTACCTCGCCGTGCTGGCGTCGTCGGCCGCGAGTCTGATCACGACGTTCCTGCCGACCTCGCGGACCCTGCTGGCAATGGCCGCCTACGGCGCGATGCCCAAGCGATTCGCCCACATCCACCCGCGGTTCAAGTCGCCGAGCACCGCGACGTTCGCGGCGGGGATCGGCGCGGCGGTGTTCTACACGGTGATGACCATTCTCAGCGAGAAGGTGCTGACCGACACCATCTTGTCGCTGGGCATCATGATCTGCTTCTACTACGGCCTGGTCGCGTTCGGTTGCATCTGGTTCTTCCGCCACACGCTGTTCGACAGCGGTTTCAACTTCGTCTTCAAGTTCTTGTTCCCGCTGCTCGGCGGCCTGGGACTGTTCATCGTGCTGATCATCACGCTGCACGACAGCGCCGACCCCTCCTATGGCAGCGGTGCCAGTGTCTTCGGCGTCGGGCTGGTGCTCGTCTTGGGCCTCGGTCTGATCCTGATCGGTATCGTCTTCATGCTCTTGATTCGGGCGAGACAACCTGCCTTCTTCAGGGGGGAGACCTTGAAGCACGAGGCCGCCCATCACATGAAGCAGCACGAGCACCTGGAGTTCTGATGACACGGTGTTTGATGGTCGCGCTCCGCGCTCCGCGGTCATGAGCTACGCCACGTCGCGCTCGTTCGTCACGCTGCTGGATGGCCGGAAAGCGCGTCATCCCGAATCGCTCCTCACTCCCGAGAGGCTTCGCTCATGACACGATACGGACCTCAGTTCGGACCCGACATCACGTTCCTCGGCGTCCGCCGGTGCGACCTGGACGAGCCGGACAGCTATGCGGATGCCGACGTGGTGATTCTCGGCGCACCGTTCGACGGGGGCGCCTCGTATCGTGCCGGGACACGGTTCGGCCCGCAGGCCATCCGGATGACGGACTACCTGCCACACGACGGTTCGCGCCCGTCACTGGCCCTGCGGACGGACGGCCTGATGGACCTCAACGTCTACGATGCCGGTGACGTCGAGATGTACTCGGGCGATATCGAGGTCGCTCTGCCGGCGTTGGAAGCCGCGGTGGAAAAGGTCGCCCGGTCCGGCGCTATCCCGATCTCGCTCGGCGGTGACCACTCGATCGCGTACCCGGACGCCAAGGGCTGTGCGAATGTGATCGGCGCCGGTCGGGTGTCGATGATCCACTTCGATGCCCATGCCGACACCGGAGACATCGAGTTCGGGTCGCTGTGGGGTCACGGCCAGCCGATGCGTCGGCTGATCGAGTCCGGTGCCTTGCGAGGAGACCGCTTCCTGCAGGTCGGGCTCCGCGGCTACTGGCCGCCGCCGGAGACGCTGGACTGGATGGCGGCCCAGAACATGCGGTCGTACGAGATGACCGAGGTCGTGAGCCGAGGACTGAACGAGTGCTTGTCGGAGGCGTTCACGATCGCCACCGACGAGTGCGAGGGAGTGTTCCTCTCCGTCGACATCGACGTCTGCGACCCGGGTCACGCTCCCGGCACCGGCACCCCGGAGCCGGGCGGGCTGTCGGCCCGAGAGCTGCTCGACGCCGTCCGCCGGATCTGCCTCGAGCTGCCGGTCGTCGGGATGGACGTGGTCGAGGTCAGCCCGCCGTACGACCACGCCGACATCACCGCCGCCCTGGCCAACCGGGTCGTGCTCGAGGCGCTGTCGGCGATCGCCCGCAAGCGCCGCGACGAGCGCGACGGCACCCGATGGGATCCCGCGCTGCCACTGCTCAGCGAACGGAGCGCGCCGATTCCCGAGGGCGAGATCCACACTCATCACCACCCCACCCATCTCAGCCACGATCAGGAGCATCGACCATGACCAGTGACCCGACGGGAACCGACGCCGAGTCGCACGAGGCCAGCGGGACCGAGATAGTGCCGAGCGCCGACGCCGCCTTCGCGGCCCCCGACACCTCGAGCGGGCAGCAACGCCCGCTGCGCAACATCTCTGAGGTCCGGCACTTCTTCCGGACCAACGAGACGCCGATCTACTTCGTCGGGGCCACCCCGTTCAACCTGCTGGGTCTCGATCGGTGGGTGCGCAACTTCTCCTACATCACCTACTACGACGGCTGGGACGGCGCCCATCCGCGGGTGTTCACTCCGAAGCGCAAGCCCTACATCGAGTTCGAGTCGGGTGAGGAGATCAACAACTGGCTGCTGTCGAACGCCGAGGTGATGGCGTTCATCGCAGGACGACAGGTGGCCGGCACCCGGCCCAAGATCTGCATGGTGTTCTTCGACGAGGAGACCGAGGAGATCTGCGACGAGCTCGGCTACGACCTCATCCTGCCCTCGGCCGAGCTGCGCGAGCGCCTCGACTCCAAGCTGGTCACCACCCGGCTCGGCAACGAGGTCGGTGCACCGAGCGTGCCCAACATCCTGGTCACGGTGGACAGCTACGACGAGCTCATCGCCAAGACCACCGAGGCCGGCCTTGGCGCCGATCTGGTGATCCAGACCGCGTACGGCGACTCGGGCAAGACCACCTTCTTCGTCGACGACCACGCGGGCTGGAAGAAGTACGCCAAGGAGATCGTCGGCAACGAGGTCAAGGTGATGAAGCGGATCAACAACCGCCCGATCGCCGTCGAGGCCGTGCTCACCCGGAGCGGAACGATCGTCGGCCCGTTCATGACCGAGCTCACCGGACACCCTGAGCTGACACCGTATCGCGGGGGTTGGTGCGGCAACGAGATGTTCCCGGACGTGCTCGACGACGATCTCCGCCGACGGTCGACCGATCTCGTCCGCCGGCTCGGCGACGCGTTGGGCCGGGAGGGCTATCGCGGCTTCTTCGAAGTGGACGTGCTGATCGACGTGGACTCCAACGAGGCCTATCTCGGTGAGCTGAACCCGCGGATCAGTGGCGCGTCGGCCATCACCAACGTGACCGCCGGCGCGTACGCCGACGTGCCGCTGTTCGCGTTCCATCTGCTGGAGTACATGGAGGTGGACTTCGACCTCGATGTCGACGAGATCAACGAGCGCTGGCTGGAGCTCGCCTCGGCCGACCTGTGGAGCCACATGGTGATCAAGGAGACCTCGCCGGTGGTCGAGCTGATCACCAGCTCGGCCCCGACCGGTCAGTACGCGATCGATCGTTCGGGTGCCCTTGTGTTCAAGCGGGCCGCGCTCGACTGGCACCAGCTGCAGAACGAGCAGGAGGCGTTCTTCCTGCGGATCTACGGCTCGGGCGACTACCGCTGGAAGGGCGCCGACCTCGGCGTCGTGGTGACCAAGGGTCGGGTCCAGCACTCCGTCGGCAATGGGCCGTTCTCGCTGACCATCCGGGCCAAGCACCTCATCGAGGCCATCCGCGAGCAGTACTCGGGTCTTCCGCTCAAGGACGTCAGTCCGCCCGCGCCCAAGGCGAGCAACAGCACGATCAAGTAACTCCGAGTTGTCAGCGTCTCAGACGGCTATAGCCGTCTGAGACGCTGACAACTCTGGGGCGGTGGCTCAGGCCGGGATCAGGGTGTACTTCGTCTCCAGATACTCCTCGATGCCTTCCGAGCTGCCCTCCCGGCCGAGGCCGGATGCCTTGACGCCACCGAACGGGGCGGCGGCGTTGGACACGATGCCGGTGTTCAGCCCCATCATCCCTGTTTCCAACGAGTCGATCAGGCGGTGTGCCCGGGCCAAGTCGCGGGTGTACGCGTAACTCACCAGGCCGTACTCTGTGTCGTTCGCCGCGGCGACCGCCTCGTCTTCGCTGTCGAAGGAGGTGACGCCGAGCACGGGACCGAAGATCTCCTCGCGGAGCAGTCGGCTCCCTGGCGAGACGTCGCGCAGCACCGTGGGCTCGTAGAAGAATCCGGGGCCGTCGACCCGCTCGCCACCGGTGGTGAGGCGGGCGCCACGGTCGATGGCGTCGCCCACCAGCTCCTCGGTGCCGGCGACCGCCTTGGCGTCGATGAGCGGGCCGATCGTGACGCCCTCGACGAGACCCGGCCCCACCTGCATCGCCTTGACCCGGTCGGTCACCCGGCTGACGAAGTCGTCCACCAGCGAGGTGTGCACGATGAATCGGTTCGCGGCCGTACATGCCTGACCGATGTTGCGGAACTTCGCCAGCATCGCGCCGTCGACGGCCGCGTCCAGGTCGGCATCGTCGAAGATCAGGAACGGAGCGTTCCCGCCGAGCTCCATCGAGGTCCGCAGGATGTTCTCCGCCGCCTGGCCGAGCAGCGTCCGGCCGACCGGGGTCGAGCCCGTGAAGCTCAGCTTCCGCAGCCGCGGATCGGACAGCAGCGGCTTGGTCACGGCGGCGGACTGGGACGAGGGGATCACGTTGACCACTCCGGCCGGGACGCCGGACTCGATCAGCACCTGGGCGAGCAGGAGTGTGGTCAGTGGCGTGTTGGCGGCCGGCTTGATGATCACCGGGCAGCCGGCAGCCAGCGCCGGCGCGATCTTGCGGGTCGCCATTGCCAGCGGGAAGTTCCACGGCGTGATCAGGTACGCAGGTCCGACGGGGCGCGAGGAGACGACGATCCGGCCGGTGCCCTCGGGATTGAGGCCGTACCGGCCGTTGATCCGGACGGCCTCCTCGCTGAACCAGCGGAGGAACTCGGACCCGTAGGTGACCTCGCCGTAGGCCTCGGCCAGCGGCTTGCCCATCTCCAACGTCATCAACCGGGCGAAGTCGTCCTTGCGGCGGGTCACCGCCTCGAAGGTCTTCCGCAAGATCTCCCCACGCTTGCGTGGAGCGGTCGCGGCCCATTCCGCCTGTGCCGCGGCAGCCGCATCGAGGGCGGCCACCGCATCACCGGGAGTGGCGTCGGCGATCTGGGTGAGCTCGTCGCCGGTGGCCGGATCGATCACGACGATGGTGTCCCCGCCGCTCGCGTCGATCCACTCGCCGTTGATCAGCAAGCCGGTCGGCAGGTCGTCGGGAAGCGCCGCGGCGGAGTGCCGCGTTTCAGTCCGGGTGCTCATAGCGATCAAAACCCTTCTGGTCTGGAGATTCAGTTCTGGGCGAGCGCGTCGAGCAGGACGTCGAGGCCCTCGGTCAGCAGGTGATCGGGGATGGACAGCGGCGGCAGCAGCCGGATGATGTTGCCGTACGTCCCGCAGGTCAGCACGATCACCCCCTGCGCGTGCGCGGCCTTCGCCACCGCGCCGGTGAGCTGGGCATCCGGCGCGCCGGTGGTCGGGTCGACGAGCTCGATCGCGATCATGGCGCCGCGACCTCGTACCTCACCGATCCGCGGATCGGCCTGCTTGGCGCTGTTCAGCCGAGCGAACGCGATCGCGCCGATCTGCTGCGCTCGTTCGACGAGGCCACCGTTCTCGAACGCGTCGAGCGCGGCGAGCGCGGCTGCGCAGGCGACGGGGTTTCCACCGTACGTCCCGCCGAGACCTCCGGCGTGCGGCGCGTCCATCAGGTCGGCCCGGCCGGTCACCGCGGCGAGCGGGAGACCGCCCGCGATTCCCTTGGCCGTCGTGATCAGATCGGGTACGACGCCCTCGTGATCGCAGGCGAACATGGCTCCGGTCCGGGCGAAGCCGGTCTGGATCTCGTCGGCGATGAACACCACGTCGTTGGCCTTGGCCCATGAGCTCAGCTCGGCCAGGAAGCCCGGTGCCGGGACGATGAAGCCGCCCTCGCCCTGGATGGGCTCGATGATGATCGCGGCGAGGTTGCTCGCACCGACCTGCTTCTCGATCGTCAGTAGCGCTGCCCGCGCCGCTTCCTCGCCGGACAGTCCGCCGTCGCGATAGGGGTAGGACATCGGAGCGCGATAGATCTCACCGGCGAACGGGCCGAACCCGCTCTTGTAGGGCATCGACTTCGCGGTCAGGCCCATGGTCAGGTTGGTGCGGCCGTGATAGGCGTGGTCGAACGCCACCACCGCCTGCTTGCCGGTCGCGATCCGCGCGATCTTGATCGCGTTCTCGACCGCCTCGGCCCCAGAGTTGAACAATGCGGTGCGCTTGGCGTGGTTGCCCGGGGTCAGCCTGTTCAGTCGCTCGGCGACCTCGACGTAGCTCTCGTACCCGGTGATCATGAAACACGTGTGAGTGAACCGCGCCACCTGGTCTGCGACGGCGGCTGCGACCGCTGGGTCGGCATTGCCGACGGTGGTGACGGCGATCCCGGAGCCCAGGTCGATCAACGAGTTGCCGTCGACGTCGACCACGACGCCACCACCGGCCGCCGCGGCGTAGACCGGCATGGTCACGCTGACTCCCGACGAGACGGCGGCCGCCTTGCGGGCCTGGAGCTCCTGCGTCCGGGGTCCGGGAAGCGCTGTTACCAGACGGCGTTCCTGGGGGAGCGCCGGGCCACCGAGAACGGTGGCGTCTTGGACAATGGACATGATGGCTCCTTGGGTTCGATCGTTCCTGCCACGCTAAGCCCGCCCGGCAGAACCAGAACGGCAGAGGCTCTGCCAATCTGGCACCCGGCCGGTAGGGTCGGGGGGTGACGATCGGCCTGGCCGCCCTGCTGAACGAGCCCGCGCTGGGGCTGCAACTCATGGCCGGCTCCGCGGAGGCGAGTATCGGCTGGGCACACAGCTCCGACCTGCTGGATCCCAGCCCCTTCCTCGAGAAGGGGAATCTGCTGCTCACCACCGGCACCCAGTTCGCGGAGGACGCTCCAGGCGAGGCGTACGACCGCTATGTGGAGCGGCTGGTCGCCGTTGGCGTGGCGGCGATCGGCTTCGGCACCGAGGTAGCCCGATCGGGCACCCCACGGCTCCTCGTCGCGGCCTGCTCGGCCCATGGTCTGCCACTGGTCGAGGTTCCGTTCCGGACGCCATTCATCGCGATCGCTCGACGAATCGCGGACGCCCGGGCGGAGCAGGAGCACGCCCGGGACCTGTGGACCCTGGACGCGCAGCGCGCGCTGTCCCTGGCCGCGCTGGCACGCGACCGGATCGCGGCCGTGCTGGACGAGCTCGCGCGGCGGATGTCGGCGGCCGTGGTCTTGTTCGACAGCCACGGCGGCCAGATGTCGGCGCACGGGCGACGGACCCTGTCGCCGACCGACGCTGCCGCCGTCGAGGTGGAGGCCCAGCGGCTGCTGCACCGCAGACTGCGGTCGGGTTCGGCGCTGGACCTCGGCGACCGCGTCGTGAGCCTGCAGACCCTGGGCCGCCGAGACGAGCTTCGCGGCGTGCTCGCGGTGGCGCTGGACCTGCGTCCGGACCCGGCCGCGACGGCGGTGATCACCAGCGCTGTCGCGCTGGCCGAGTTTGCCGTCGAGGACGCAGCGCGGCAGCAGGAAGCCGTGCTGACCCTGAACGCCGAGCTGCTCGAGCTGGCGCTCGTCGGCGAGGTGGCTGCCGTGCGTCGGGTGCTGGCCGTGGCCGGTCGCGGTCTGCCCAATCCACCGCTGAGGGTGCTTGTGATCCGGCTCGGTGCGCGCTCGGAGCCCGGCGAGCTGGACCACGCACTGAGCGTTCAGGCGGCGGGGCGCGGGCGGTCCGTGCTCTCAGCCCGCTGGCGCGACGGATTCGCCGGCATCGTCGAGGAGTCGCTCGCTCACGAGGCCGCGGAGCTTGTGATGACCCGCCACGCGGTGGTGGTGCTGTCTCGGCCGGTGGACTGGTCAGGGGTCGGCAGCGCGCTGCACGAGTGCCGGGCCGAGATCGACCGACGCCCACACGACACCGGGATCGTCGAGCTCGCCGGAGGACCGCTGTTCGGGCTGCTCGCGCGTGCCGACGTCGGTGCCGTCGCAAAGCGTCGGCTGGCTTCCCTGACCACGGCAGCCGACGCATGGGAGCTACGGCGGGCAGCCGAGGTCTGGCTGTCGCACAACGCGGCCTGGGAACCGGCCGCCCGGGAGCTCGGGATCCACCGACACACACTCAAGGCGCAGGTTCAGCGCGTTGGCGCACTACTGGACCTCGACCTCGACACCTTCGAGGCAAAGGCTGAGCTGTTTGCGCTGTTGTCTGTCTGATCCCGAGCGCGCCTACCCGACGCTCGCGGGAGTTGGCTTCCCCTCCTTGCTCAGCGCGAGCCAGGTCTCGACGACCGTGTCGGGGTTGAGGGACATGCTCTCGATGCCCAGGTCGAGCAGCCACTTCGCCAAGTCGGGGTGATCGCTGGGACCCTGACCACAGATCCCGACGTACTTGCCCCGCGCCTTGCAGGCCTTGACCGCCGCCTCGATCATGAACAGGACGGCGGGGTCTCGCTCGTCGAACGTCGCCGCCACCAAGGCGGAGTCTCGATCCAGCCCCAGGGTCAGCTGGGTCATGTCGTTCGACCCGATCGAGAATCCGTCGAAGTGGTCGAGGAACCGGTCGGCCAGCACCGCATTCGAGGGAAGCTCGCACATCATGATCACCTGAAGGTCATTCTCGCCACGGCGCAGCCCCTGCCGGGCCAAGAGATCGATCACACCCTCCGCCTCACCGAGCGTGCGGACGAACGGAATCATGATCTTGACATTGGTCAGGCCCATCTCGTCGCGGACGTATTTCAACGCCTCGCACTCCATGGCGAAGCAGTCCGCGAAATCGGGAGAGAGGTAGCGAGACGCGCCCCGGTAGCCGATCATCGGGTTCTCCTCGTGCGGCTCGTAGAGCTCACCGCCGACGAGGTTCGCGTACTCGTTGGACTTGAAGTCACTCATCCGGACGATCACCGGCTTCGGCGCGAAGGCCGCTGCGAGCGTCGCGACACCCTCGGCGACCCGCTGCACGAAGTAGTCGCGCGGGCTGTCGTACGCGGCAACGGACTCGGCGATCTGCTCCTTCAGCGCGCCAGTCAGCGTGTCGAAGTCCAGCAGCGCCTTCGGGTGGATCCCGATCTGGCGGTTGATGATGAACTCGAGCCGAGCCAGACCGACGCCCGCATTGGGCAGCCTGGAGAAGGCGAAGGCCTGCTCGGGCGTGCCGACATTCATCATGATCTTGACGCCGATCTCCGGCATCGTGTCCAGCGCCGTCTCTTCGACGGAGAAGTCGAGCAGGCCGTCGTACACATAACCGGTGTCGCCCTCGGCGCAGGAGACCGTCACCTTCGCACCGTCGGCGAGGCTGCGAGTGGCGGCACCGGTGCCGACCACGGCTGGGATCCCGAGCTCGCGGGCGATGATCGCGGCGTGGCAGGTCCGGCCACCACGGTTGGTGACGATCGCGCTGGCCCGCTTCATGATCGGTTCCCAGTCCGGGTCGGTCATGTCGGCGACGAGCACCTCGCCGGGCACGAACTCGTGCATCGCCGCCAGCGAGCTCAGGACCCGGACCCGGCCGGAACCGATCTTCTGACCGATCGCTCGACCCTCGATCAGCGCGGCGCCCTTCTCGTTCAACCGGTAACGCGTCATGCTGCCGGCGGACTGGCGCGACTTCACGGTCTCCGGACGCGCCTGCAGGATGTAGAGGGTGCCGTCGCGGCCGTCCTTGCCCCACTCGATGTCCATCGGCCGACCGTAGTGTTCCTCGATGGCCAGCGCATGCCGAGCGAGCTCGGTCACCTCGTCGTCGCTCAGGCTGAGCAGACCTCGGTCGGACTCCGGCACATCGACGAACTCGGTCGTCCTGCCGACCGTGCGATCGGTGGTGTAGATCATCTTGATCGCCTTGCCGCCGACTCCTCGCTTGAGGATCGCCGGGCGACCGTCCCGCAGCGCGGGCTTGTAGACGTAGAACTCGTCCGGGTTCACTGCGCCCTGGACGACGGCCTCGCCGAGACCGTAGGAGGAGGTGATGAAGACGGCGTCGGCGAAACCCGACTCGGTGTCCATCGTGAACATGACGCCGGACGCTCCGATGTCTGAGCGCACCATCTGCTGCACACCGGCCGACAGGGCTACGGCCTCGTGGGCGAACTCGTGGTGCACCCGGTAGGCGATCGCCCGATCGTTGTAGAGCGAGGCGAACACCTCCCGGATCGCGGTGAGGATCGCGTCGATGCCACGCACGTTGAGGAACGTCTCCTGCTGCCCGGCGAACGAGGCATCCGGCAGATCCTCGGCCGTCGCGCTGGACCTCACCGCGAACGATGCCTCGTCGTCTTCACCGGCAAGGCGGCCATACGCCGCCCGGATGTCGGCCTCCAGGTCGGTCGGGAACGGCTGATCCACGACCGCGGTGCGGATCAGCGCGCCGACCCGAGCCAGCTCTTGTACGTCGTCGGTGTCCAGCCCGGCCAGCATCGAGTTGATCTGCTCGGCCAACCCGGTGGTCCCGATGAACCGGCGGTAGGCGTCGGCCGTGGTCGCAAAGCCGTCCGGGACGCGGACTCCGACACCGGCCAGGTTGCTGACCATCTCACCCAACGAGGAGTTCTTGCCACCGACCGACTCGAGGTCGGCCAGGCCGAGCTCGGAGAACCACAGCACGTTCGGGTTGTTGACATCGTTGTGGTTGACAGCGGTGATCACGTCGGTACTCATGGCGTGCCTCTCGGGGTGGTGAGTCAGCCCGCGGTACGGGCTTGCAGGATGACGGTGGACATCTCCTCGACCGACTTGGTCGCGGAGTTGATCATGGGGATCCGATGGGACCGGAACAGGGCCTCGGCCTTGCGTAGCTCATAGGTGCACTGCTCCAGCGAGGCGTAGCGGGAGTTGGCTCGCCGCTCCTGGCGCACCTGACTCAGACGTGCGGGATTCGTGGTGATGCCGAAGCAGCGATCGCGCAACCCTCGGATCGGGCGAGGGAGCTCGTTGTCGGAGAAGTCCTCCTCCACCAGCGGGTAGTTCGCGACGAAGACACCGTGCTGGAGGGCGAGATACATCGTGGTGGGCGTCTTGCCACAACGTGACGGCGCGACCAGGATCACGTCGGCCTTGTCCAGTGCACGCAGGCTCTGGCCGTCGTCGTGCTCGATCGCGTACTCCACCGCTGCCATCCGGGCGTTGTAGCGCTTGATGTCACCGACGCCGTGAAGGCGGGCGGCGACCCGCAGACCCTGGACACCCAGGATCGACTCCACACGGCTCATGTGCAGGTCGAAGAAGTCGATCAGCGGACAGGCCGTCTTGTGCAGCTCGTCACGGATCTCCGTGACCGCGGTGGTCGAGAACGCCAGGGGCGTAACCGGGCCACGCGCCGCCTCGTCCAGCACGGCGACCACTCGGTGGGCTTCCTCGACCGAGGAGATGAAGGGAATCACGCGCCGCTCGAACCGGAGGTCCGGGAACTGGATCAGCAGAGCGTTGCCCATCGTCTCTGCGCTGATACCGGTGCTGTCGGACAGGAAGAACACCGGAACGGCTGGCTGATCGCCCGCGCGCATGCCGTCCGAGGCCACGTCCACTCCCTTCGTTCAGACCAGTTGCCAACTGGCATGAATGTAGTCCACCAAGTCCACTGGTATCACACAGCTGACCATGACGCGCGTCACATTCATCCGTCGAACGACCGAATTCCGTGCGTGCACCGCGCCTCGAGGGTGATGGGCCTCACGCGGCGAGCCGTCCGCCATCTGAGCCGTCGCGTGACGGCCGTGTTACCGAGCAGACCAGTTCGCCCGCGGTCCGGACGGCGTCAAAAGTGTCAGAGCCCGGTGTTTGGCTCGGTTGCAGGGTGGATGTGGCGGCCGAAGGTCGATGCGGATCGAACGAGTGGTCGAAAAGTTTGGACGAAGGGGTTGGCAATCGCACGTAGGTGCGATATAAAATCAAACAGACGTTCTAGCCCGAGTGAACGGCTTGCTCGCGGAAACCAGGAAGGGGCTCGTGATGACTGTTCTCGACCTCGAAGCAGCTCGTGCCAATGAGATCGACGCGGATGAGATCGACGCCAACGAGATCAGCGCCGATGAGATCGAGACCAGTGAGATCGAGACCCGTGAGATCGACCCCAGTGCCGTGAAGCCCGCTCCCACCCGTCTGCGGCCGGCGCGGACCCCGGGACGACCGGCGCGCGGTAGCGGCCGCGCCGGTGCGCCGCGACTGCGTCCGGTTGCGCCGCTGCCAGCGCCGACTCTCACGGCGGCCGGCGCGGCGCGGCACCCACGCGCTTGCGCAACGACGAGGCCAGCCAGCACCGGTTCTGCATCTCCCGCCCGGGCGAGCAATGGTGCATGGCGGATCACGGATCGTGGCATCGCGGTCGTGCTGGTGGTCGTGGCCATGGTGGCGGTCGCAGCGCTCGCCGTGGTCGTTCCAACCGCGCTACGGGTGACCGGTGACAACTATCAGCCGATCGGGACCAGTCAGCTCGCCGGGCCCTGATCGGTTGCGCCGGCCCGTTCGTCGACCACGACGGTGTGCATCACCATGTCGGCGAAGGTCTGGCGATGATCGTCCCACAGTGGCCAGAGAAATCCGGCGACAGAGACCAGATCGAGGATGTGGACGACGTCTCGGACAAGCGCATCGAGCGGGCCGATGGGCTCGCCGGTCTGCTCGCTGACCAGACGGAGGTTACCGACGCGCTTGCCGAGAGACTGCCCCGTGCGGCCGGCGGTCAGCCAACGGTTGTGGATGGTCCAGCCGAGCGCGGCCAGCATCAGCAGGCCGCCGACCACGGCCCAGATGAGGGTGGGCCAGAGCAGCGAGGGTCGGATGCTTCCGGCAGCGTCGGAGCTGACGGGCACCCGCACCAGGTCGCCGAGAGCGAGGACGTAGGCGACCGCAAGGGGGATGCTCGCCAGGATTGCGGGCGCGACGTCGATGAGAAGGGCGGGCACGCGGCGTGCCCAGCTGGCGAAGCCCACGAGCCGATCGCTGGCGGAGCGTGACACGACGTCCGGGCCCGCGAGAGTCGCGGAATAGTCCGGCGGCGGCGGCTCGCCGTAGCGTCGCGTGACGGGACCGTAGACGGGACCCGTCGTGCGGGGATGGCTCATGGCGGATGACCTGTCTGGACGCCGGTCGGTAGGGGCAGCTTAAGTGTTCCGACGGCTCGTCCTTCGGACAACTCGTCCTTCCGACCCTCAGCAGTCGGCCCGCGGTGCAGGCAGAATGGAACAGTGAGCCACGAGCGCGGAGCGACGACGGCACCAGCCGGCACGGAGTTCCGGGCGGCCGGAGCCCTGAAGTATGTCGGCGGCTTCTTCGGCCTCGGCCTCGGCCTGAGCGTGCTGTACGCCACTACGGGTGTCGGAGCGCCGTGTCTGTTCCGGACGGTCACCGGTTGGGAGTGTCCGCTGTGTGGCGGCACGCGGATGGGTGGCGCGCTGCTGCACGGCGACGTCGCTGCGGCATTCGCGTTCAATCCGCTGGCCTTCCTCGGCCTCGGGGTGGTCACTGTGCTGGCCGGGCTGTGGATCCTCGAAGCGCTGGGCGGTCCGAAGGTACGTCCGCCGCGGCCGGTCGCCGATCGCCTGGTCCGGGTCCATCCGACGACCTGGCTGATCCTGGGTCTGATCGTGGCCGCGGTCTACACCGCGCTCCGCAACCTGCTGTAGCCGGTCCGCGGCGCGCGCACCGTGCGACGCGCCCTTCGCTGTCGTTCACGCCTCGTGGTGTGCTGCTCGCCGCCGGTCCGACACGGACACGCCCATTTCTGTCAGAGGTCTTGCGGACAATGGTCGGTAGACGTACGGTATCCATATCTAGTAGTTACAAGGGTGTCATTCATCCACAGCTTGTGGTCGATCATCCACACAGATCCACAGCCTCACCCACAGGTCATCCCCAACCTCGTCCCCAGGGATCACCCCAGCAGCGCCGAGAGGAGTCGACAATGCACTGCCCGTACTGCCGCAACACCGACTCCAAGGTGCTGGACTCCCGGGTCGCCGAGGACGGCAGCAGCATCCGCCGTCGGCGCCAGTGCCCGAGCTGTGAGCGTCGGTTCACCACCATCGAGCAGATGCAGCTGGTCGTGGTGAAGCGCAGCGGCGTCGTCGAGCCGTTCAATCGCGACAAGGTGATCACGGGCGTGCGCAAGGCCTGCAAGGGGCGGCCGGTGACCACGGACCAGCTTGCCCGGCTGGGACAGCTGGTCGAGGACTCGCTCCGGGCGAGTGGCCAGCCGGAGGTGCCTGCCGACGAGGTCGGGGTCGCGATCCTCGGTCCGCTTCGCGAGCTGGACCAGGTGGCATACCTGCGTTTCGCAAGCGTCTATCGCCAGTTCGGGTCGGTGGACGACTTCGAGGCCGAGATCGCGCTGCTGCGGGTCGAGTCGGAGCCGACCGGGCTCGAACCGATGATCCCCGACGCTCGAGCGGACCGAAAGGTCAGCGGCTTCACCCCTCACAAGCTCACGCCGAGCCGAGCCGGCCCAAGCCAGCCCAGCCCGACCCGCAGCCCTTAGGGCTCCCCGATCTCGGGGTGGGCCCGCGCGGCAGGGGAAGGCCTGCGCGGGTTCACCCCGACTCCACTACGTCCCCCACGACCAGGCCGCCATCCACGGCCGAGAGAGAGTCAGCAGATGACCGAAACCACTCGTCCGACCAACGGGCGCGCCGACAAGCGTGCTCGCGGTGCGAGCCAGGCCGCACAAGCCGGGGACCCGGGCCTGCGGATCGAGCGCGTCTTCACGACACCCGGCGTACATCCGTACGAAGAGGTGACCTGGGAGCGCCGCGACGTGGTCCAGACGAACTGGAAGACCGGTGAGGTCGTGTTCGAGCAGCGGGCCGTGGAGTTCCCCGACTTCTGGAGCGTCAACGCCTCGACCATCGTCACCACCAAGTACTTCCGTGGGGCGCTCGGCACTCCGGTGCGTGAACAGAGCCTCCGGGCCCTGATCGACCGGGTGGTACGGACGTACCGCAAGGCGGGGGAGGACTACGGCTACTTCGCCGATCCCGGCAGCTCGGAGATCTTCGAGCACGAGCTGACCTGGATGCTGCTCCACCAGTACTTCTCGTTCAACTCACCGGTCTGGTTCAACGTGGGCACGGCGTCACCGCAGCAGGTCAGCGCCTGCTTCATCCTCAGCGTCGACGACTCGATGGACTCGATCCTGAACTGGTACCGCGAAGAAGGATTCATCTTCAAGGGCGGCTCCGGCGCCGGCCTGAACCTCTCCCGGATCCGCTCCAGCAAGGAGCTCCTCAGCTCTGGCGGGACCGCCTCCGGGCCCGTTTCGTTCATGCGCGGTGCGGATGCGAGCGCCGGGACCATCAAGTCCGGCGGGGCTACCCGTCGAGCCGCGAAGATGGTGGTGCTGGATGTCGACCATCCCGACATCGAGGAGTTCATCGAGACAAAGGCACAAGAGGAGCGCAAGATCCGGGCGTTGCGGGATGCCGGGTTCGACATGGATCTCGGCGGCAAGGACATCACCAGCGTCCAGTACCAGAATGCGAACAACTCGGTCCGGGTCAACGACGAGTTCATGCGGGCGGTCGAGGAAGGTGCCGAGTTCGGCCTGCGCGCCCGGATGGACAACCGGGTGATCGAGACGGTCGACGCTCGGACCCTGTTCGACAAGATCGCCCTGGCGGCCTGGGAATGCGCCGACCCGGGTATCCAGTACGACGACACGATCAACGACTGGCACACCAACCCCGAAACCGGCCGGATCACCGCATCCAACCCGTGCTCGGAGTACATGAGCCTGGACAACTCCTCTTGCAACCTGGCGAGCCTGAACCTGCTGAAGTTCCTGCGCGACGATGACACGTTCGACGCGGAGCTGTTCGAGAAGGCCGTCGAGCTCATCATCACCGCGATGGACATCTCGATCTGCTTTGCGGATTTCCCGACGGAGGCGATCGGCGAGACCACCCGTGCCTACCGCCAGCTCGGCATCGGCTACGCCAACCTCGGTGCCCTGCTGATGGCGACCGGTCACGGCTACGACTCCGACGGGGGTCGCGCCTTCGCGGCTGCCATCACCTCCCTGATGACGGGCACGTCCTATCGACGTTCCGCCGAGCTGGCCGGGATCGTCGGCCCGTACGAGGGGTATGCCCGCAACGCCGACGCGCACAAGCGCGTGATGCGCAAGCACCAAGCGGCCAATGACGCGCTGCGGACGGTCGGCACGCTCGACTCAGCGGTGCAGAAGCGAGCCACGAAGGCGTGGGACGGGGTCAGCAAGATCGGCGAGGTGAACGGCTTCCGCAACGCGCAGGCGTCCGTCCTCGCGCCGACCGGGACCATCGGCTTCATGATGGACTGCGACACCACCGGCATCGAGCCGGACTTCTCGCTCGTCAAGTTCAAGAAGCTGGTCGGCGGCGGGTCGATGCAGATCGTCAACCAGACGATCCCGCGCGCGCTGCGGAAGCTCGGCTACACCGGAGAGACCGTCGAAGCCATCGTCGAGTACATCGCCGAGAAAGGACACGTCGTCGACGCACCCGGGCTGCGTCCGGAGCACTACGAGGTGTTCGACACCGCGATGGGTCAGCGATCGATCCGCCCGATGGGTCACGTCCGGATGATGGCGGCAACGCAACCGTTCCTGTCCGGTGCCATCTCCAAGACGGTGAACCTGCCGGAGTCCGCGACTGTCGCCGAGATCGCCGAGGTCTACCTGCAGGGCTGGAAGCTGGGTCTGAAGGCGCTGGCGGTCTACCGTGACAACTGCAAGGTGGGCCAGCCGCTCTCCGACGGCAACACCTCGGACGCGAAGACGACCAAGGCGGCCGAGGGCGAGACAGCCAAGGTGGCGGAGATCGAGAAGGTCGTCTATCGCCCCACTCGCAAGCGGCTGCCGAAGGCTCGGCCGAGCCAGACCCGGTCGTTCGCGGTGGGTGGCGCCGAGGGCTACATGATCTCGGGCTCCTACCCCGACGACGGCCTGGGCGAGGTCTTCCTCAAACTCGGCAAGCAGGGCTCGACGCTCGCCGGTGTGATGGACGCGTTCTCGATCGCAGTCTCGATCGCGTTGCAGTACGGAGTGCCGCTGGAGACGTATGTCCAGAAGTTCACCAACCTCAAGTTCGAGCCGGCCGGTCTGACCGACGACCCGGACATCCGGATGGCGCAGTCGATCATGGACTACATCTTCCGCAGGCTGGCGCTGGACTACCTGTCCTTCGACGAGCGTGCCGAGCTGGGCATCTACACCGCCGGCGAGCGTGCCCGTCAGGTCGAGACCGGTTCCTACCTGCCGGTCGAGGACGAGGTCAGCGAGGCTGAGGCACTCAAGAACGACGCCGGCGACGAGGTGAACACCGATCAGCTCGACTCCTCGGTTGCCGCCGTGGCGCCGGCACCCGCCGGAGCACGAACGACGTCGGAGCTCTTCGAGAAGATCACGGGCACCAGTGTCGATGCGCCGCTGTGCCTTACCTGCGGCACCAAGATGCGGCCCAGCGGTTCCTGCTACGTCTGCGAAGGGTGCGGCAGCACCAGCGGCTGCAGCTGAGACCGGCAGCCAACACGGCGGCGATTCGGTCACGGTTCGACCGAATCGCCGTCGCGGTCCCGGTCGGCGGCTCAGCTTCCCCACCCGGATCCTGGCACGGACGCGCACGTTCGCCCGTTGCCCAGGTATGGCAGCGAGTACTCCGAGCCCGGGACACGGTGCGCTAGGTTCTGTCGCCAGGAGGTGTGACGTGGCGGAGATCGACGGATTCGACCTCGACCGGAGCACGGCGCAGGCCTGGGCAGAGTTCCAGGGGCGCCTGTCCGAGGTCGTGTCGATGATGGATGATTCCGGCGACCTCACGATCGGCACGGACACCGGCGGCACCGAGCGCGGGCCGTACGTCAGATTCAGCTCGCCGGACCGCGACACCGTGCGCGCCGAGGCGGCCAGCAACGCCGAGCTCGGCGAGCACTTTCAACTCAGCACCGCCGACGTGGCGGCCATGGAGGATCTGGGCTGGCAACCGCCGCAGGTGAGCGAGGGGCCCAACTTCTGGGCCCAGGTGTCTCAGGAGGACAGCGACGTGGTGGCCGAGCTCGCCGTCGCGGCCTTGAGGGACGTCTACGGGGTCCAGCACCCCGTGTTCCTCGCCCCCGACCAGCTTGCCGAGGTGCTCCATCCACCGGCACCGATCGAGGGACCCGGACAAGGCTTGGAGCGAGCCGCGCTCGCCCCTCCGATCGAGTTCCGCTGCATCCTGCCCCGCGACCGGCAGCACCTGACCGAGCTGGTGGACGCAGAGCTCACCGAGATGTACGGCCACCCGCCGATCCGTGACGAGGAGGGTGACGTCGCCATCCGGGTCGGGTCGACCATGATCTTCCTGCGGACCGCCAGTGATGCCCAGGAGGTCGTCGTCTTCGCCGCGGTCGTCCACGATCTCGAGGGCCGATCCCGGGCCGCGGAGGTGCTGAACGATCTCAACGTCGAAGCCCGCTGGGTGAAGTTCCAGCTCGTCCGCGACCGCGTGTTCGTGACGATCTCGGTGCCGGCGAAGCCCTTCGTCGCCGCGCACCTCCACCAGGCCGTCCGGATCATGTCGGACGTCGCCGACGGCATCGACGACGAGCTCGCCGCCAAGCTCAAGGGCCGGACCACCTTCTCCGATCGCGGCGACGGGGCGTGAGGCCGTCCCTTGTCGTGGGCGTTCGGGTTCTGGCCGTAGTCGGCCTCGTCGCCGTCGTCATCGCCGTCGGCGGTGCACTGCTGACAGGTGCCGCCGCGCGAGTGTTCGTCGCGGTGGCGCCGCCCACACCATCGTCGCCATCGCTCTCGTCCCCGGCCAGGTCGTCGATCATCCCGTCACCCGCCGCGACCGCGCGGCCATCCCTCACCAAGGCCCACGTGGTGGCGATCGGCGACTCGGTCACCGCGGGCACGAACTGCGAGTGCACTCCGTTCCCCGAGCTCTACGCGAAAGATCTGGCCGACAAGTACGACATCACGACGTACATCCGCAACGACGGTCAGAGCGGGGAGACCAGCCAGGACGTCCTCGACGACCTCCGCAGTGACGGCGCCGTGCAGGCCGACATCGCCAAGGCGGACATCGTCGTCGTCACCATCGGGGCGAACGACTTCGGAAGTGAGTACACCAAGGTCGCGGCGGGGCACTGCGGCGGCGGGGACGGTCTGGACTGCGCGCAGGACGATCTCGGCCAGCTGCAGGACAACCTGACCGCGATCGTGCGGCAGATCGATGGGCTCCGAGACGGCGCGCCGACTGCTGTCCTGCTCACCGGCTACTGGAACGTGTTCGAGGACGGCGATGTCGCCAAGCAGTCGATGACGAAGCAAGGACGCGACCAGAGCGACAAGTTGACTCGTGCGACGAATCAGGTCATCGACGACGTCGCCGAGGAGCAGCGCGCGACGTACGTCGATCTGTACACGCCGTTCAAGGGTGCCGACGGTGGCGACGATCCCACGCAACTGCTCGCCGACGACGGAGACCACCCGAACGCCGCCGGCCACAAGCTCATCGCCCAGACCCTGATCGAGGCCGGCACCGACCCACTGACGCTCGGCTGATCACCCCAACACGCGTCTTTCGTTCAGGGAGGTTCGGTGGCATCGACCCGGCGCCAGAGCAGCCAGGCCGAGAGCCCGATGGCGGCGAACAGGGCGGCCAGCAGGTAACCCGCGTACTCGGTGTCGAGCGATGCAATCCAGTCGAAGACCGGGAGGTGGACGCCGGCCACCTCGGACAAGATCGTGGAGATGGCGATCGTCCCGACAGCGAAGGCGGAGAGGATGCTGACGCCGGTGATCAGCAGGTTGTAGTTCACCTTGTGCGCCGGGTTGTCGTTGGCGGTCTGGTACATCCTCAACATCATCAGCCCGTTCGAGGTGTCTCCCAGCGTCATCGCGGCCGCGAACAGGATCGGTAGGCACAACAGGCTCAGCGGCGGCGCGCCCGCCAGCGCGGCCCCGGCGGTGATCATCATCAGGCCGATCTGACTGCTGGTGTCGAAGCCGAGCGAGAACAAGAAGCCGATGACGTAGATGTGGCGTGGGTGCCGCACCCGACGCAGTGGCGCGGTCATCACGCGGGCGGCCGGTCCGCGGGGAGTGAGGGCATTCGCCGGGAGCTCGAGATCGGGATCGCGCTGCAGCGCCTTCCGCAGCTTCCACGCCTGGACGAACGTCGCGAGATTGGCGACGGCGACCAGCAGCAGGTAGAGACCGGACACCGAGAGCCCGATGATCGCCAGCACGCGCGCCGCACCCGAGGACGCGTCGAGGGCGACATGGACGACGCTCGCCCCGGCGATGACCAGGATCCCGGTGAGCACGACGACCGTCGAGTGCCCGGCCGAGAACGCCAGTCCGACCGAGGCCGGGTTGCGGCCCTCGGTCACGAACTTGCGCGTCGAGTTGTCGATCATCGAGATGTGATCGAAGTCGAAGGAGTGGATCAGCCCGCGGAAGTAGGCGAAGGCTGCTGCACCGATGGTCACGGCACCCGCCACGCCGCTGGCCACGCCGACACCCAGCAGACCCAGCCCGATGACATGGAGGGCGGCGATCGTGACGAACGCGGCGGTCACCCGGGTGCGAAACGATCGCGATGCGCGGCCCTCGGTGGTGAGCAGGGATCGCAGCGTCGCTTTCGTCGGCCGTGTCTCAACGGTCGTGTCGGTCATGGCGTAACCTCGCTTCACCGGCCCGGTTCTGTCCCGGGGGACACGCTACGGCACATGTGTCTGGGTGAACACATGAATATGACCTCAGTTCGGAGGCGAGGGGAGGTCGGATTGCTGCCCGACGCTCGGTCGTCCGATTCCGGCGTCGAACCGTCCGTGGTGGCCCGCGAGGCGGTCGATGAGGCCCACAACGCGCTTCCGGACCTGGTGGAGCGGCTCGCCGCCTTCTCCGACCCGACCCGCCTCCAGCTGCTGATCGCGATCCACGCCGCGCCTGGGTCACCGGTCAAAGACCTGGCCGCCGCGACCGGCCTGTCACCCAACACCGTCACCCAGGCACTCGACTCCCTGCGAGAATCTGGTCTGGTCGACAAGACGCGCGACGGGCGGTTGAGTCGCTGGGCACTGACCGACACGGCCGCCCACGACCTGTTGCACCATCTGGGTGCACCGCACTCGCCACTGCACCCGCCGCACTGAGCCACGCGGACCCGAATGCGGCACTCACTAGCATGGACCGGTGAGTGAGCGATCGTCGACGCTGGTGATCGGCTACGACGAGGCGCTGCCGATCACCGCCTGCCACGACGAGATCGCGACGGCGATCCGAGACCATCCGGTCGTGATCGTGGCGGGGGAGACCGGTTCCGGCAAGACGACCCAGCTGCCGAAGATCTGCCTCGAGCTCGGGCGGCGCTCGATCGGGCACACCCAGCCGCGCCGGATCGCCGCTCGGACGGTGGCGGAACGGGTCGCGGAGGAGCTCGAGACGACGATCGGCGACCTGGTCGGCTACCAGGTGCGGTTCACTCGGCGGGCCGGCCGAGACACTCGGCTCAAGATCATGACCGACGGCGTGCTGCTCGCCGAGATCGGCCACGATCGGGATCTGCGCCGCTACGACACGATCATCATCGACGAGGCCCACGAGCGGAGCCTCAACATCGACTTCCTGCTGGGCTACCTCAAACAGCTCCTTCTGCGTCGGCGCGACCTCAAGATCATCGTGACGTCGGCGACCATCGACACCGAACGGTTCGCGGCCCACTTCGCCGACGCGAACGGCGTGCCGGCGCCCGTGATCGAGGTGTCCGGCCGGACGTTCCCGGTCGAGATCCGCTACCGCCCGCTGCTCGTCGACGGAGAGGCCGATCAGATCAAGGGCATCACCGATGCCATCGCCGAGCTCGCCACACTCGGCTCCGGCGACATCCTCGTCTTCCTCTCCGGCGAACGGGAGATCCGCGACACCGCAGATGCGGTGAACGGCCTGCGGCTGCGCTTTACCGAGGTGCTTCCCCTGTACGCCCGGCTATCCGCGGCTGAGCAGCACCGGGTCTTCCAGTCACACCCCGGGCGCCGGGTCGTGCTGGCCACCAATGTCGCCGAGACGTCGCTGACCGTCCCCGGAATCCGGTACGTCGTCGATGCCGGCACTGCACGGATCTCGCGCTACTCGTCGCGGACCAAGGTGCAGCGACTCCCGATCGAGCCGATCTCGCAGGCGTCGGCCAACCAACGGTCCGGGCGCTGCGGCCGGGTAGCGCCCGGGGTTGCCATCCGACTGTACGACGAGGAGGACTTCCTCGGACGACCCGCGTTCACCGAACCGGAGATCCTCCGGACGAACCTGGCCTCGGTGATCTTGCAGATGGCGGCGGCCGACCTCGGCGACATCGCATCGTTCCCGTTCGTCGAGGCGCCGGACGCGAGCCAGATCGCCGACGGAATCCGGTTGCTGGAGGAGCTCGGCGCACTCAAAGCCGGCAGCCGGGACCATCCGCGACTGAGCGCGGTCGGCCGCAAGCTGGCAGCCCTGCCGGTCGACCCGCGAATGGGTCGGATGCTGCTGGCAGCGGAGCGGCAGGGGTGCCTCCGCGAGATGTTGATCATCGTGTCCGGACTGTCGATCCAGGACCCGCGGGAACGGCCTGCGGAACATCGGGAGAAGGCCGACCAGCTGCACCGCCGGTTCTGGGCTCCGCTCGGCGACACCGAGGAGGGCCCTCCGACGAGCTCAGGGCGCATGGCCCAGACGGCACCTCCGGCCGACGGCGACTTCATGGCCCTGCTCCGGCTGTGGACGTACGTCCGAGACACTCAGCACAGGCTCTCCGGCAACGCGTTCCGCCGACTCTGCCGCGACGAGTTCCTGCATTTTCTGCGAATCCGGGAGTGGCAGGATCTGCACACCCAGCTCCGAGACATCAGCAAGGACCTCGGTCTGAACCGCAACCACGAACCGGCGGCAGCCGAGCGGATCCACACCGCCGCGCTCGCCGGCCTGCTGTCGCACGTCGGCCTGGCCGACCTGCGGGAGGACCGCCCGGCCCACGGCCGCCCACCGCCTCAGCGGCGGCGGCGCCCGTCGATGCGGGAGTATCTCGGCGCTCGCGGGACCCGTTTCGCGATCAATCCGGGCTCCAGCCTGGGCCGCGTCCAGCCGCCGTTGGTGGTCGCGGCGGAGATCGTCGAGACCAGCCGGCTGTGGGCGAGGACCGTCGCCGAGGTGAAGGCGGAGCAGGTCGAGGAGGTCGGCGCGCACCTGCTGAAGCGGACCTACTCCGAACCGCACTGGTCCTCGCGTGCGGGCTCGGTGCTGGCGTACGAACAGGTGACGCTGTACGGGATCCCGATCGTGGCGGGTCGCCGGGTCGGTTACGCCGGGATCAATCCGGCGGAGGCGCGCGACATCTTCATCCGCTCGGCACTTGTCGAGGGAAGCTGGCGGACCCGACACCGCTTCTTCTCCCGCAACGCCGAGGTCCGGGCCGAGGCGGAGGAGCTCGAGGAGAAGGCGAGGCGGCGCGACCTCACCGTGGACGACGAGGTGATCTTCGACTTCTACTCAGCGCGGATTCCTGCCGAGGTGACCGGTGCCGTCCAGTTCGACAACTGGTGGAAGACCGCGCGCCAGGAGACGCCCGAGCTGCTGGACCTCGGCCTGGACGACCTTGTCGTCGGCGCGATCACGGGGGAGGACGCCTTTCCGACCAGCTGGGTGGTCGACGGGCACGAGCTCGCGGTCAGCTACGTCTTCGATCCGGGCTCGGACGCCGACGGCGTCACCGTCGAGATTCCGCTGACCCTGCTCAACCAGATCGACGCCGCACCGTTCAGCTGGCAGGTGCCGGGGCTGCGCCGTGAGCTCGCCGGTGAGCTGATCAAGACGCTGCCGAAGAACGTCCGTCGCCAACTTGTCCCGGCGGCCGAATTCGCCGGTCGGGCGCTGGACTGGCTCGGCCAGCACCCGGTGCCCGGATCTGGGGCGGAGGAGAGCCTTCCCGCCGCGCTGAGCCGGGCGATCCGGGCCCTCAACGGGCTGCAGGCCGACGAGTGGCGACCGGCCGACGTGCCGCGCCACCTGCAGGTGCGCTACGTGATCACCGCTGGCGACGGTACGACCGCGGCCCAGGGCCGAGATCTGACTCGGCTGAAGGAGGACCTCGCGGTGCAGGTCCGCGACAGCCTGACCCGGGCCGGCGCCGAGCTGGCCAGAAGCGGGGCGACGACCTGGGTGTTCGGCGTCGTACCGGAACAGATCGAGCTGACCCGCGCCGGACGCCGGCTGGTCGGCTACCCGGGCCTGGTAGACGAAGGTCGGAGCGTCGGTCTGCGTGTGTTCGAGACGCCGGTTCGGCAGACGCGCAGCCACGGCGCGGGCGTCCGACGGCTGGCCCTCCTCGGTACGCCGGATCCCACCCGGTGGGTGGTCTCCCACCTGAGCAATGTCGACAAGCTGGCGTTGGGGCACAGCTCCTACGCAGGGGTGCCTGCCCTGCTCGCCGATGCCCGGTTGGCCTCGGTCGGCGAACTCGTCCGTCGAGCCGGGGGTGACCAGGTCCGCGACCCAGATGTGTTTACTCGGCTCTGCGACACCGTGCGGGTCGACAACGCGGACCTGATGCGCACCATCACCACCCTGTGCGCGGAGATCCTCCGGCTGCACCAGCAGGTGCTGGTCGATCTTCCGGCCGCGGCCCGGATCGACGCGGCCGCCGCAGACGACATCGCCGAGCAGACACAGAACCTCGTCTTCGCGGGCTTCCTGTCCGCCACGCCGTACGAGCACCTGACCGATCTCCCGCGCTATCTCGGTGCCGCCCGGCAGCGGACGGCCGGGCTGCTCACCAACCCGTCGCGAGAGCGCGCCGGGTTCGCCGTCATCGCGCGCTGCGAGGACGCCTACGCGGCACTGTGCGAGCTCGCCCCGCCCGGCCGCCTGCCTGAGCCGATCGAGGAGGTCGGCTGGCTACTCGAGGAGCTCCGGGTCAGTCTGTTCGCCCAGAACCTGCGGACCAAGGTGTCGGTCTCGGAGAAGCGCGTGCTCAACGCCATCGCCGCCGCCCGACCCGCGTAGATTGGGCGCATGATCCAGGATCCGCACGGGCTGTACGAGCTCGTCGACGACGTGGCCGCCAAGCTGGTCGGCCAGCGACCGGTTCTGATCTACCAGCTCGACGGCTTCATCGACGCCGGTCAGGCGGGCCGGCTGTTCACCTCTCATGTGATCGACCAGCTCGAGCACGAGGTGCTCGCCGAGTTCGACCACGATCAGCTGCACGACTACCGGTCGCGTCGTCCGGTGATGGTCTACGACACCAATCAGTGGAAGTCCTACGCCGAGCTGCAGTTGCGCCTCTATCGGGTCGTCGACGAGCACGGGGAGGTCTTCCTGCTGCTGACGGGTCCCGAGCCGGACGTGCAGTGGGAGCGCATGGCGGCGGCCGTGATCGGCCTGGTCGAGCAGTTCGACGTGCGGTTGTCGGTCAACCTGCACGGCATCCCGATGGCCGTGCCGCACACCAGGCCCGTCACGCTGACCGCGCACAGCACCGATCCGGGTCTGGTGAACGGCTACCGGAACTGGATCGACCGGGTCGAGGTGCCCGGCAGCTTCGCGGGCCTGCTGGAGTTCCGGCTGGGTCAGCGCGACCGGGCGGCCCTCGGCTTCGTGGCACACGTCCCGCACTACCTGGCTCAGGCGTCGTTCCCCGAGGCGACCCTGCGGCTCACCCGGTCGCTGAACCAGGCCACCGGGCTCGCCGTGCCGATCGAGCCGCTGGAGAAGGCGTCGGCGGAGACGATGAACGACATCGCCGCGGAGATGTCCGGCTCGTCGGAGGTGCAGGAGCTGGTGGCCGCCCTGGAGCAGCAGTACGACGCGATTGCCGGCGAGGGAGACTCGCAGATGCCCAGCGCCGACGAGATCGCCGCAGAGTTCGAGAAGTTCCTCGCGGATCGCGAGAAGGGCGAGTAGACCGCCGAGTGGCCCCGATGGTGGCGCCCGTTTCTAGCCCGACGGGCCGAACCGCTCGACGCGGACCACTCCGGGCGGCACGCCCAGAGTCATCAGCAGCTCGCTGGCCGCATCGGCGAAACCCGCCGAACCGCAGATGTAGTAGCTGCCGGCACGGTCGACGTACGGCGCGATCTCCGCGGCAGTGAGCCGTCCGGCGCCGCGTCCCAGCGCTGTTCGCTCGCGCGACAAGGCGATCGTCGCGTGGGCCGCGGCGAGCTCGTCAGCGTACGGGAGCTCGGCCAGGGTCCGCGATGACACCGCCAGGTTCAGCATGTCCTGAGCGCCGATGTGCTGCGCGTGCCGCAGCATCGAGATCAGCGGCACGACCCCGGTGCCCCCCGCGATGCCGACGACCGGCGTACGACCGTCCCAGACGAACCAGCCGCCGATCGGGCCGCGCAGCTCGAGCTCGTCGCCGACCTCGACCGCCTCGGCGAGGTAAGGCGAGACCTCACCGTCGGCCAGCTCCTCGACGTAGAACTCCAGCTCGGGTTCGTGCGGGGCCGACGCCAACGAGTACGAACGGGTGGCCGTGTAGCCGTCCTCGGCCCGCAGGCGGATGACGTAGTGCTGACCGGGCAGGTGGTCGATCCGGTCGGGTACATCCATGCGCAGCACGACGGCGCGCGGATTCGGGTGCCGTAGGTCGACGACACGTCCGCGGCACCAGTGTCCGACGGGATTGAGCATTAGTCCCCCCAGTAGCGCTGCTCGCGCCACGGATCGCCGAGGTCGTGGTACCCGTTCTGCTCCCAGAACCCGCGTTCGTCGTGGTCGAGCAGCGTCAGCCGATTGACCCACTTGGCCGATTTCCAGAAGTACAGGTGGGGCACGAGCAGCCGGACCGGACCGCCGTGGTCCCGGTGCAGCGGCTTGCCGTCGTACGTCCACACGATCCACGCTTGACCACCGCGCACGTGGTCGAGAGGCAGGTTCGTGGTGTAGCCGGTCGTCGAGGTGGCCAGGACGTGGCTCGCTGCCGGCTGAGGGCCGACGGCATCGAGCAGGGTGTCGACGCTGACGCCGGCGAAGTGGGTGTCGAACTTCGACCAGGTGGTCACGCAGTGGATCGGCCCGCGGTACTCCGACTCGGGCATCCGGTGTAGCTCGTCCCAGCTCCACGTCGTCGGCCGTTCGACAAGACCGTCGACCGTCATCGTCCAGCGCGCCTGATCGAGGTGCGGAGTGACCTCGGCGGTCAGCACCGGGAAGTCGGCGCCGGCGTCGTACTGGCCGGGGGGAAGGTCGGTGCGCTGTCGGCCGCGCTTGCCCACAAACGGCCTGAGTGCCATCGGCTGCTCCTTTTCGTGACTGGTCGGGATTCTAGGTAGTCCCCATGACGACATGCACGCTGGCCGTCGGCCGATAGGCTCAAGCCCGTGCCGCAGTCCGTCGACGAGCTCATCGACCTGCTCGAACTCGAGGAGATCGAGAGCGACCTGTTCAGAGCCCGCCAGCCCGACACAGCGCTGCAACGGGTCTTCGGCGGGCAGGTGCTCGCCCAGGCGCTGACCGCCGCGGCGCGGACCGTGCCTGTCACAAGGGTGATCCACTCGCTACACGGCTACTTCCTGCGGCCGGGCCGGACCGACGTCCGGATCGTGTACGACGTCGAGTCCGTTCGCGACGGCGGCTCGTTCTCCTCACGGCGCGTGGTGGCCAGGCAGGCCGGCTCGGTGATCTTCTACCTGTCAGCGTCCTTCCACGAGGTCGAGGAGGGTTTCGAACACCGCGACACGGTGCCCGAGAACGTACCGGCGCCGGAGGACTGCCCGTCGCTGGGAGAGGTGCTCTCCCGGGTGTCCGGTCGGCCGATGTCGGTCTGGGACCGGGAGTGGGGGGTGCTCGAGGTGCGGTACGTCGGCGACTCCCGCGCCGGCGGCACGTTGATCGACCCTGCCCACCCGGCGTTGGCGCGGGTCTGGGTGCGGACCAACGCACCGCTGCCCGACGACCGTCGGCTGCATCAGGCCGCGCTCGCGTATCTGAGCGATCTGACGCTGCTGTCGGCGAGCACCATTCCGCACGGGGTCTTCGTCGGACTCAACGTGCAGGCGGCGTCGATCGATCACGCGATGTGGTTCCACCGCCCGTTCCGCGCGGACGACTGGCTGTTGTACGACCAGGTGTCGCCGTCGGCGTCGAGCGGCTTGGGTCTGTCCACCGGCAGGCTGTTCCAGAACGGTGTGCTGATCGGCAGTGTCGCGCAGGAGGGTCTGATCCGACCTCTCCGCAACCGCTGATCTGCCCCGCGTCGAAGGATCGCTCGACCGGGCCACGCACCCTGAGCCTGTCGAAGGGCGGTCGAGGCGACGATGGGTTTTGTCAGTGCGGCCACCGGTGTCGCGCGACAGTGACAAGGTTTTGTCGGTTCTGTCAGTGCTGCGCTCTAGAGTGAATGTATGTTCGATTCTGGCCCAGCCGAGCTGACGATCGGTGCGGCCGCGCGGATCATTGCCGAGCAGCACCGTGCGCGGGTAGTGGCGGAGTGTCGCCTGCTGGAGCTGGCAGCCCACTGGGCGGACCTGCACTCGGGACCGACGGATCCCCGTGGCCGCCGCATAGCAGGGGAGCGGGTGCGTACGCCGGGAGGCGACGGCACCCCGGGAGTCCTCGAGTTCGCGGCGGCCGAGCTCGGCGCGCAGCTGGAGACAACGACCTTTGCCGGCTGGGAGCTGATGGGCGATGCGCTCGACCTCCGTCACCGGCTGCCGCGGTTGTGGGCCGCGGTTCGCGCCGGGCAGGTGCGGGTCTGGAAGGCACGCAAGGTCGCCCACGCCACCCGACACCTCAGCCTGGAGGCAGCAGGGAAGGTCGATGCCGCGATCAACGGGCTCGTCAACGCACTGTCCTGGTCCCGCTTCGACGCCGTCCTGACCGCCAGGATCGCCGAAGCCGATCCGGTCGGCGAAGAAGCGCGAGCAGCGGCCTACGAGGCGGAGCGTTTCGTCCGCTGCGGCCGGACGACCGAGAACGGGCTGAAGCTGGTGGTCGCGCGGGCCGCAGCCGGAGATGTGATCTGGTTCTTGGCCACCGTGACTCGGATCGCCGAAATCCTCGCCGCCGAGGGCGACCAGGATCCGCTGGATGTCCGCCGATCGAAGGCGATCGGCATCCTCTCCCGCCCTGATCGTGCGCTTCAGCTGTTGCGGAGTCACGCCATCTCGCCGGCCACCGGCCCTGATAGCGATCCCGATCCGGAGGAGGACGGGCATATCTCGCTCGACCCCGCGCCGGACGTCGTGCTGGACCCAGCGGCGTCGCGCCCGAGGGTCGAGCTGGTCGTGCACGTCGCCGCGGAGAGCCTCGAGTCCCAGGGCGGACCGGTCAGAGTCGAGGGTGTCGGCCCGCTCGTCCTAGGCCAGGTGCGGAGGTGGCTGGCCGGCGCCGACTGCGCCTTGTCGCTGCGACCGGTGATCGACGTACGAGCGGACTCCGTCCCGGTCGATGCCTACGAGATCCCTGCCAGGCTGCGTCGCCTGTGCGGGCTGCGTACGCCGGCGAGCGTCTTCCCGTTCAGCGCGGCGAGCTTGCCGGCCGAGGGCCACAGTCTGGACCTCGACCACACCGTGCCGTACGTTCCGCAGGATCGAGGCGGGCCGCCGGGCCAGACGAGACTAGGGAATCTAGGTCCGCTCAGCCGATCCGAGCATCGCCTGAAGACCCACAGTGGGTGGCGCGTACGACAACCCGAGACCGGGGTGTTCGTCTGGCGATCACCGACCGGGCACTTCTGGCTGACGACCCCGAGTGCAGGGACGTACCCGCTCGGCAGCGGCCGACTCGGCACTGGGCTCTGGCGCGCCCTCGCTTCGGGCACATTCGACCTCGCCGCCTGAGCGGCACCGTGATCGGCCTTGCCGAGCCGCTATAGTGTCCGAGGCCCAGTTCGCAGCCGCGCGCCGGGCAAGTCACGGGCTGTGGCGCAGCTTGGT
>CAWHZT010000002.1:0-26686 GCA_963833925.1 uncultured Actinomycetota bacterium
GACCCGGTCACGGTTGGGGGCGAACCCGCATGAGCGTCCCGAATGTGCTTGCCAACCAGTACGCCTCCTGGCCGCCCGGCGTTGGGTCTGGTCACCGGAGCGCTAGATCGTCCCCCAGCGACAGCTGTGGATTGCGGTGCTGAAAAAATAACACCATCTCTTGGTGGATCTCTGCTGTGCGGACCCGGACCGGGTGGACACCGCCGCGTACGTACGGGTCGTCGACCGTCTTTATCTCGTGTGCATTGCAAGCGAGAGAAGGTCACCCGGAACGACGTCAAGGCGCGGATCGAGGAGTTCAACGCGCTCGCCGGTTTCGAGCACATCCACAAGGGGATGACCAGCCGAGACCTGACCGAGAACGTGGAGCAGCTCCAGATCGTCTCCGCCTCCCTCGGCATCGTGCGCGACAAGATCATCGCCACTCTGGTGCAGCTGGCCCGGCTTGTCGCGCAGTACGCCGCGCAGCCGATACAAGGTCTCATCGCAAGTGGGCGGCAACAGGTGACAACGCTCGGCAAGCGGTTCGCCACGGCGACCTAGGAGCTGATGACAAAAAAAGTGGGCGTCGGAGCTGATCGACCGCTACCCGCGCCCGCGCGGAAAAAAGGCCCCGGTCGGCAACCAGGACAGCTCGACCTGGTCGACGGTGACGCCGAGCGTCGCGGCCCGGAGAGCAAGATCGCGGATCAGCTTGGTTCGAGCACGTGTTCGTCTAGTGGTGAGGTCTACCCCCGCTCGCTGGACATCCTCAACGTGGTGACCGCCCTCGCCCAGGTGGCCGCAGCCCCGTCGAACGTGGCAACGAGCATCCGACTGATGGCCGTGCCGAGCTGGTCACCGGAGGGCTTTGGGCTGGGCCAGGTGGGGTCCAGCGCCATGCCGCACAAGATGAATCGTCTTTCGTGCGAGCGGGTCAACGGGCTTGTCCTCGGTGATCGTCCGCGGCTATGTGTCGATGGTCGGCGAGCTTGCTGGGGACCAGTGGAACGAGGGCGACGTGTCCTGCTCGGTGGTCCGCCGGGTAGCGCTGCCGGATGCGCGTTGGCACCTCGACGGCCTGTTCGAGACGTTTCTCGCCGCGCTCGCCGACTTCGGCGCATTCCCGGCCGTGATCGAGGCGGAGCTGCAGCGCTACCTGCCGTTCCTGACCACCACGAAGGCGCTGATCGCCGCGGTCCGCAAGGGCGTGGGTCGGGAGGAGGCGCACGAGGCGATCAAGGAGCAGGCCGTCGCCGTTGCGCTCGCCAAGCGCGAGGGTCAGAAGCTGAACGACCTGTACGACCGGCTCGCCGCCGACGGCCGGCTGAGGCTGTCCCGCTCCGAGCTGGACGACCTCGTCGCCAGCCCACTGGAGCTGGCCGGCACGGCCCAGCAGCAGGTCGCCCGAATCATGGCCGGGTCGAGAACGGGCCGCCGAGCACCCCGACGCCGCCGCCGACCAGCTGGGCCGGTGCTGTAGCGGAGCGCGACCGTGCCCGATCCGCCCGCCCTTCGCCCCAACGCTCAGCGACGGCGATCCCAGACCATCGCGGGAGCGCTGGTCAGCGAGGGTGGCTGACCACCCCGGCCGACCGCCGGGAACGGGCGCCGCGCTCGATCAGCGGGTGGCGTACTCGTTGGGAATGAGGATCCAGCCGATGAAGTAGATCAGGATCTGCGGACCCGGGAGCAGCATGCTCAGCAGGAAGACCAGCCGCACCACGTTCGGCGAGATCCCGAACCGGTGGCCGATGCCCGAGCAGACGCCCGCGATCATTCGGTCGTTGGCGGGACGGACGAGGGTTGACATGAGGTGTTCCTTCCGAGAGACATGACGACGACAACTCGACTGTGCCGCCGAATCCGACGGATCGGCGGTCGACGGGGGTCCGGCCGGGGACGGCTGGGGGTCTCCCCCGACGGGATAGGTTCGAGTACGCTCCCGCCGACCGAACCTGAGACGACAAGGGGAACCATCCGCGTGTACGAAGACATCCTCGACCTGCCCCTGGTCCACAAGGGCAAGGTGCGCGAGCTGTACCGCCTCGACGGCGATCGCCTGCTGATGGTGGCGACGGACTCGATCTCTGCGTTCGACTACGTACTGGCCAGCACCATTCCGGACAAGGGCGAGATCCTCAACCGGTTGTCGCTGTGGTGGTTCGATCTGGTCGGCGACATCGTCGACAACCATGTGCTGTCGAGCGATGTCCCGGGTCCCGTCAGCGGCCGGGCCGTGATCTGCGAGCGGCTCGAGATGATCCCCGTCGAGTGCGTCGCCCGGGGGTACCTGACGGGATCGGGCTGGGTGGAGTACCAGGCCACCGGGGAGGTCTGCGGCGTGTCGCTGCCTGACGGTCTGGTCGACGGTTCGAAGTTGCCGCAGCCGATCTTCACACCGGCCACCAAGGCAGCGCTCGGCGAGCACGACGAGAACGTCTCCTTCGAGGTGGTGGCCGACACGATCGGCGGCGACCTCGCCGGACGGATTCGCGACCTCACGCTCGCGGTGTACGCCCGGGCCTCGTCCGTCGCTGCCGGGCGGGGGATCATCCTCGCCGACACGAAGTTCGAGTTCGGCTGCCGAGCCGACGGCACGGTCGTGCTGGCCGACGAGGTCTTGACGCCCGACTCCTCGCGGTTCTGGGACGCCTCCACCTGGGCGCCGGGAGGACGGTTGGACTCCTTCGACAAGCAGTACGTCCGGAACTGGCTCCTGCGCGAGTCGGGCTGGGACCGTACGTCGGGAGAGGCGCCGCCGCCCCTGCCGGAGACCGTGGTGGCGGCCACTCGGGCACGCTACGTGGGGGCGTACGAACAACTGACCGGCGAGGTGTTCTCGCCGGTCAGTTCTCGGGTCTGAGTCCTCAGCCGCAGCGGTAGGTCACACCGTTGACGACATGGACCCCCGGGCCGAGCTGACTGCAGTCGGAGGCCACCTTGCCGACCACCGCGACAAGGCGATGATGCCGATGATCGCGCCGACGGTGAAGACAGCGCCGATGATGATGCCGGCCAGCGCGGGTGCGTTCTTGAAGCCCGCCTTCTTCGAGCTCCGAAAGGCGATGATGCTGATGATCATGCCGATCAGGGCGGTGAAGAAGGACAGCACGAGGCCGATGATGCCGAGGGTCTTGCCGGGGTCGTGGGCCTGCGGCTGCACCGCGTACGGCGTCGGCTGGGCACCGTAAGGCGGTTGGTTGGGCGCCTGCTGATACGGAGGCGGTTGGTTGGGCGCCTGTTGATAAGGAGGCGGCTGGTTGGGCGCCTGTTGATACGGGGCCGGCTGATGGGAGGCGGTTGATTGGGAGGCGGTTGATCAGACGCCGGCTGATAAGGAGTCGGCTGATTGGGAGGCGGGTTGCCGCCCGCCGGTGGGTAGCCGCCCGGTGGCGGATTCTGCGGCTCGCTCACGTCGTACTCCTGGTCCTGGGGACGATGACAAGACGATGGTTACAGGCCTGCGGAGCCGCGCGACCGACCGAGGACCGCGCGGCGGGCATCGTGACGCCATCGTGACCTCGTCCGTCCACCCCGGACCGATCCCGTGGGGTGCGGTGTCGAGGCTCGATAGGATCGACGCCATGGCACGTGTGGTGGTGGAGGTCATGCCGAAGCCCGAGATCTTGGATCCGCAGGGCAAGGCGGTCACGGGCGCGCTCGATCGGCTCGGTTTCGACGGCATCTCAGTCCGGCAGGGCAAGCGGTTCGAGCTCGAGATTGCCGGTGAGCTGACCCAGGACCGGCTGGATGCGATCCACAAGGCTGCCGAGACCCTGTTGGCCAACACCGTGATCGAGACGTTCGTCGTGCACGTCCAGGACGACTTCGTCGCCGACGAGTCCGTCGATGAGGCTTCCGCCTGATGGGGGTCCGGATCGGCGTCGTCACGTTCCCCGGTTCGCTCGACGACCACGATGCGCTGCGGGCCATCCGCGTTTGCGGCGCCGAGCCGGTGTCGCTGTGGCACGCCAGCGACTCTCTCCGCGGCGTGGACGCGGTGATCCTGCCTGGCGGCTTCTCCTACGGCGACTACCTGCGGTGCGGCGCCATCTCCCGGTTCGCGCCGGTGATGACGGAGGTGATCGCCGAGGCCGACCGGGGAATGCCGGTGCTCGGCATCTGCAACGGCTTCCAGATCCTCTGCGAAGCGCACCTCCTGCCCGGCGCGCTGATCCGCAACGACGTACGGACCTTCGTCTGCAAGGACCAGCGGCTGCTGGTCGAGTCCACGGACACGGCCTGGACCGGCGAGTTCGATGCCGGGGACGAGATCACGATCGTACTGAAGAACGGGGAGGGCGGCTACATCGCCGACGAGCCCACGCTGGATCGGCTCGAGAGCGAGGGTCAGGTGGTCTTCCGCTATCTCGAAGGCAATCCGAACGGCTCGCGCCGCGACATCGCCGGCGTCCGGAACGAGCGGGGCAATGTCGTCGGGCTGATGCCCCACCCCGAGCACAACGTCGACCTGCTGACCGGCCCCTCGCTGGACGGTCGCCCCTTCTTCACCGGAGTGCAGAGCTTCCTCGCCGCGCGGGTCTGACGCGATGCGCCGACCGCCCGGCCCTCCCGAAACTGGGCGCAGACGACAGCGACACGCCGGCTGAAGTTGCCGTTTGCGCCCAGTTTCGCGGGAGTGTGCGGCCGGATGAGAGACGCGGGCGGACCGACGCGCCGTGCCGGGTAGCCTGTGCGCCGTGGTGGACACGGTCGAGCACGCTGCCCAAACGCCCGAGACTCCCCAGCCCTGGGCCGAGCTGGGCCTGAAGCCGGATGAGTACCAGCGGATCCGCGACATCCTCGGCCGTCGGCCCAGCTCGGCGGAGCTCGCGATGTACTCCGTGATGTGGTCCGAGCACTGCTCGTACAAGTCGTCCAAGGTCCACCTGCGTCGCTTCGGAGACCTGCCGCCGGAGACACCGATCGGCAAGCTGCTGGCCGGGATCGGCGAGAATGCCGGGGTCGTCGACATCGGCCAGGGTTACGCCGTCACGTTCAAGATCGAGTCCCACAATCATCCGAGCTTCGTCGAGCCGTACCAGGGTGCTGCGACGGGAGTCGGTGGCATCGTTCGCGACATCTTGGCGATGGGTGCCCGCCCGATCGCGGTGATGGACCCGCTCCGATTCGGACCACTGGACGCGCCCGACACGGCCCGGGTGATGCCGGGGATCGTTGCGGGTGTCGGTGGCTACGGCAACTGTCTCGGCCTGCCGAACGTCGGAGGCGAGGTGGTCTTCGACCCGACGTACGCCGGAAACCCGCTGGTCAACGCGCTGTGTGTCGGCGTGCTCCGGCACGAGGATCTCCACCTGGCCAAGGCGACCGGGCTGGGCAACAAGGTGATCCTGTATGGCGCCGCGACCGGCGGCGACGGCATCGGCGGCGTCAGCGTACTCGCCAGCGAGACCTTCGATGCCGCAGCCGACGGGTCGCCCTCCGGGCTGGGCGGCCCCGCCAAGCGGCCGAGCGTCCAGGTCGGCGACCCGTTCATGGAGAAGCTGCTGATCGAGTGCACGCTGGAGATCTTCGCGGCCAAGATCGTCACCGGCATCCAGGACCTCGGTGGCGCGGGGTTGTCCTGCGCGACGTCGGAGCTGGCGAGCGCCGGGGACGGCGGCATGCATGTTGACCTCGATCTGGTGCCGCTCCGCGACTCGACGCTCAGCCCCGAAGAGATCTTGATGAGTGAGTCGCAAGAACGGATGATGGCGGTCGTCGAGCCGCAGCATGTCGCGGAGTTCCTGGAGATCTGTGCCAAGTGGGACGTGCAGGCAACCGTGGTCGGCGAGGTCACCGACGGCCAGCACCTGATCATCGACTGGCACGGCGAGACCGTTGTGGACGTGCCCCCACGGACCGTCGCGCACGAGGGCCCGGTCTACGAGCGGCCGTACGCGAGGCCGGACTGGCAGGACCGCGTCCAGGCCGATGTGCCGGACGCCCTCGAGCGCCCGACGACCGGGGAGGAGCTGGCGGAGACGCTGCTTCGACTCGTCGGATCGCCCAACCTGTGCGACAAGTCCTGGGTGACCGATCAGTACGACCGCTATGTCCGCGGCAACTCCGTGCTCGCGCAGCCCGAGGACGCCGGCCTGCTCAGGATCGATGAGTCGACCGGGCTCGGCGTGGCGCTGGCGACCGACTGCAATGGTCGGTTCGCCTACCTCGACCCGTACGTCGGTGCGCAGCTCGCCCTCGCCGAGGCATACCGCAATGTGGCGACCACCGGTGCCCGACCCGTGGCGATCACCGACTGCCTCAACTTCGGCTCGCCCGAGGACCCGTCGGTGATGTGGCAGTTCAGCCAGGCGATCGACGGCCTCGTCGACGGCTGCCGCGCACTTGGGACCCCGGTCACCGGAGGGAATGTCAGCTTCTACAACCAGACCGGTCAGACCGCGATACTGCCGACGCCGGTGGTCGGCGTACTCGGTGTGATCGACGATGTCACCAAGCGGATCCCGATCGGTTTCGCTGCCGAGGGGGACGTCATCGTGTTGCTCGGCCAGACCCGGGACGAGCTGGCCGGATCGGTCTGGGCCGAAGTCGTCCATGATCATCTCGGCGGACGTCCACCGCTGGTCGACTTCGACCACGAGCGCCGGTTGGGGGAGTTGATGATCACGCTCGGGCAGCGCGGCGTGCTGTCCAGTGCACACGACCTGGCCGACGGCGGTCTTGCTCAAGGCGTGGTGGAATCCTCGCTGCGTAAGGGTTTCGGTGCCGAGATCGAGCTACCGGTGGGGGTCGAGCCGTTCATCGCATTGTTCTCCGAGAGCGCGGGTCGCGTGCTGGTGTCGCTGTCCGCGGACCGGATCGCGGAGCTGGCGGAACTGGCACATGCACGCGGGATCGCCGCGACCCGGCTCGGCCGGGTGGACTCGGCGACTGATCCGTCGATCACCGTTGCGGGCCAGTTCGCGCTGTCGCTGGCCGAGCTCCGCTCCGCCTGGCGGGCCCCGATCCGTGAAGCACTGGGCGTTTCTTGAGAGGTCCGACGAGGGACGGATGATCTTCGTCGATCAGGGGGCGCTATGGACTCGATCGGAGTAGCGGGCGCGCAGCTCGTTGTTGTGCTCGTCGCCGCCCGGGACGTTGGCGGAGATCAGCACGGGGACTTCGCGACCGGCCTCGAGGAGGAGGCCGCAGACCTCGGTGGACAGCATCTGGGCGATCAGCGCGGAGGTGACGGTCGAGGTAGGTGTGATCGCCACAGGCGTCGAGCCCTCCTGCGCGGGCAGCTTCAGGGCCGCGTCACCGTAGACGCCGCCATTGTCGATCACCACGTCGGCCAGCTCGAACAGTCGCTTCCCGCTGGGATGGCGGGACGTGATCTTGGTCGTGTGCGCGAGGGACGTGACCGCGATCAGAGGGTGCCCGTGCTCCTTGACCCGGGTGGCCAGCTCGACGGTTGACCCGTTGCCGCCGGAGTTGGAGCAGATGATGAAGACATCCGCGGCGCCGACACCCTGCAGCTCGAGCAGCCGACCGATCATCGACGGATCACGCTCCAGCAGCGGGTCGTTCGCACTGGCCGGGTCGGCGCCACCGAGAAAGACAAGGTCGGTCAGCGAGATCTTGTTCGCCGGCACCAGTCCGCCGGCCCGCCCGGCGATCTCCATGGCGAAGCTCCGGGAGTGCCCCGTGCCGAACACCTGGATGATCCCGCCGGACTCGAAGCCCGCAACCACGAGCTGGGCCGCCGCGGCGATGTTGTCCTGCTGTGTCTCCACGACATAGTTGAACGCGTCTTGGAGCAGCCGCACAGCTGCCCGCTGGTTGACGGTCGGATGGCTCATCTGGTTCTCCCCGGTTCTCTGCAACCGGGCTTAGATCTGTGCCCACTTCGGCGCCCGGCGACAGAAATTTACACCCGTTCGCCCGCTGCGGTCAGCCCGTGACTGAAAGCTGACTCGCCTTCCCCACTTCCGGGACAGATGCGCAGGGCGGCCGGGAGTCAGTCGAGGAGGCGTCGGTGGTCGTCGGGCAGGCTGGCCAGGAATCGCCGGCTGCCCGCGTCCGCCAGCGAGGCTGTGGCGCCGTCGGCCACACTGATTCGGACCTGCCCCGGGGCATTGCCGATGAAGTACGACGTGTCGACCTCGAGCAGCTTGGGCACCCCCCGGGCAGCCAGGGCGAAGACCGCCCAGTCGTTGCCCGGCCCGCGCCGGCGCGCGTTCTCCCAGCCCTCACCCATGCTCCGCGCGCGATCGGGCAGGATGAGATTGCCGGGGGGAGGAGTAGAAGGCATCGGACGTACGTTCGAAACGGCCTCCGTTCTCCAGCGCCAGCAGGTCAACGGTGCTGGTGATCAGCCGTGGGTCCAGCACCACCTCTCCGTGCACACGGAACCTCGCGACTCCGCCGTCGGGGTAGATCGTCAGTCGGACGTGGGTCCAGCGATGGGGATCGCTGACCGGGAAGTAGTTCTCGGTGTCGCCCCGGGCCGGTGACTTCTCGACCAGCGTGTGCCAGGTCGCGGCTGTCACCTCCTCGATCTCGGGGTAGCCCTCGACCGAGGTCGCCTCGACCGAGACGTACTCCGGGTAGTTGCCCCGGAAGAACGACGTGTCGATCACGACCCCGTGCACGATTCCCGCCACCCCGAGCCGCACGATCGCCCAGTCGTTCCCAGGCTCACGGCGGCGCCTGGTCTCCCAACCGTCGTAGACCTTCCCGTATGGCCGAATGCGTCGGCTGCATGCACGGCCTTGCCGGGCATGATCAAGTTCTGGCCGGGAGCGAACAGCTCGTCGTTGGCCCCGATCACGCTCCCGGCGAGTGAGCGTGAGGCGAGATCGGGATAGCGCGTGAAGTCGAGCATGCGGTGTCCTCCTCGGCGTGGAACTCCTGGATGGCAGCACACCATGCCCGCGTTACAGACTCGTGCGCGCGAAGACCAAGACCCCGCAGGGACCAGGGCGCCTCCGCTAGAACTCCAGCACCACTCGAGCGCGACTCGACCCGGCCTTCTCCCAGCCAAGCCGGCACTGGGCGGCCGGGAAGCGCTCTGACAGCACCAGCTCCGGCCTTGCGCCCATCACCCCCAGCACCGAGGTCAGCGCGTCGGCACGCTGCGTCGGGCTCAGCGCATTGTTCGTGTACCCGAGAATGGCGATCGAGCGGCCCCGCAGCACCGCGGAGGAGAATTCCGCGGCGTCCCCGGCCGTCCCGCCGATGTTCACCAGGCGACCACCGGGCCCGAGTGCAGTGGCGGCTGCCGTGGCCACCGGCCCGAAGACCGGATCGATGACCACCTGGACCGGCCCGCCGGCGGCCCGCGCAATCTGCTGACCGAGCTCGGCCACCTCCAGCGGCCGGTCGCCCGTGCCGACCACGGCGTCTGCGCCGGCGGCGAGCAGCTCGGTCTCCGCGCTGGTCCGGCGACAGACGGCGACCACCCGCCCGGCCCCGAGGTGCCGAGCCGCGACGACCGCCGTACGACCGACCGCACCGGTCGCTCCGAGCACGACGACCGTCTCGCCGGGCCGCAGCTCGGCCCGCCAGGTCAGGGCCATCCACGCTGCGACGCCGGACAACCCGACCGCGGCGATCTGGGTATCGTCCAGCGCGGAGGGGGAGTCGATGGCCACCAGATCGGCGTCGTCGACGAGGCAGAGCTCGGCCATCGACCCGTCGCCCAGAACCATTCCGGCGGAGGTGGCGAACCAGACCCGAGTGTCGGCGGGAAGCGAGTCGGACTCGACCACCCGACCGACTCCTTGGACGCCGGGCACGTACGGCAGCGCGGGCGGGCCGAAGTAGGACGAACCGCCGGCGCAGAGCAGGTCGAGCGGAACAACGGGTGCCGCGGACGTCCGCACCAGGCTGCGATGAGCGCCCATCACGGGATCTGGATGATCTTGGTACGTCGGCGGCTCGCCGTGGCGGAGCAGAACTGCAGCCTTCATCTCAGGTGAGCCCCTCGGGTCAGGTCGAGATGTCCGGATAGGGGAGCTGGACGTGCTCCATGGCTCGAGCGTACGCCAGCTGGTACTCCAGCGGACCATGATCACGTTCGAACATGGCGATGAACAGGGTCAGAGTGAGGAACGGGTGCGCACCGAGCTCGAACAGTCTCACGTGATCATGGTCAGTCAGCGCCTGCCGCTCGGGCTCGCTGAGCACAAGCCAGGTGCTGCGCTCACCATCGGTGCAGTTCAAGATCTTGTTGGCGAGCCCTGCCTCCCACTCCGAGACCAGTCCGACCGGGTCGTCGCGATAGCGCTCGACCAGCTCCGGATCACGGTCGACGGTGTAGAGGAACTTGTCCAGCAGGTACTTGCTCATGACGGGACTCCTTCCGGATACCAGGTGAAGTAGGCCTCCATGGTGTGGAACAGGTCGAGCGAGTCGACATGATCGGCAACCTGGCCCTCGCCGGCGACCCCCATCATGAGCATGAAGTCCATGAAGCCGTGGGTCGCATTGCCCGGAGCATTGAGACTGTCGAGGGTCACCTCGCGCAGACAGCCGCCGAGGTCGCCGGTGGCGATCCACTCCAGGGCCTTTCGGTCGAAGTCCGGATCGGGCCCGTGTGGTCCGAACTGGCGCGGGCCGCCCAGCTCCAGCGACAGGTGACCGGTGCCGATGATCGCCACCCGCAGATCGGACGGCCAGCTTTCCACCATCTCCCGGATCGCCCGGCCGAGCTCGACGAAGCGACGAGGCTGTGGCATCGGGGGAGCGAAGATGTTCGTGTAGATCGGCACGATCGGCAAGTCGGCGTCCGGCCGGAGCGTGATGATCGGGCAGGTGATGCTGTGGTCCACCCGGAGCTCGTTGCTGAATGCCAGATCGAAGTTCTTGTCCAGGCCGTTCCGCAGGATGTGGGCGGCCAGATCCTCCTGACCGTGCAACCTGAGCCGCGGTAGGCCGAACTCGCGTTCTTCGTTGTAGAAGTTGGCGTCGAAGAAAGGTGCCTTGCCGACCAGGAACTGCGGCATGTTGTCCAACCACAGCTGGTGGAAGTGATCACTGCCGACCATCACCAACACGTCCGGTCGTGCGCGGGTCAGCGTCTCCCGGAACGTCTTGATCTTGGCCACCCACTCGTCGGCGAACGGCGGCCGATCCGCACCGGTGGCCGTGCTGGCACGGTAGTAGAAGGGGTGGTGGGTGGATGCGATCACGGCGGCAATGGTGGCCATGGCTTGGTCAGCTCTCTTCCTCGGAGCCCCGCTCCGTCCTCGGGTCGACATAGGTCGCGTTGCGATCGACCGTCCGATAGACGTCCATGCCGATCGGGCGCCGCTGTTCCTCGGCCAGCTGGCCGAGGAGTCCGGCCGCGCGGGCCAGCAGTGCGAAGCCCCGCAGCATCGGGATCGGTACGTCGATGTCGGCCAGCGCCGCCCCACAGACTCCCGCGCCGTTCAGCGGCAGCCGACGGCGCAGAACCTGCTCGTGGACTCGGCCGATCGCCTCGAACAGGGCCAGATGCGGTCCGTACGCCCCCGCCTCGGTGGCGATGCCGATCAGCACGGGCGTACGCGGGTCGCCCTGCTTGTGCACCGGGTGGCCGAGCCCGGGCACGAACCTGCCAGCCGCCCGGGTGGCCTGGACGGTGTCGAGCGCCAGGGCGTCCCAGCCGGCCGCCTCGGTCGGCAGGGCGCCGTCGAGCCGCTCCAGAGCCTCGTCCAGATAGGCGCCGCAGTCCTCAGTCACCCCGAGGAACCGGGACCCACCACCGAGCAGACCTGCCGCCAGGGCACCCTGCAACGAGTCGGGTGCGGACAGGTAGGTCAGTCGAGCGGCGATGGCGGTGGGCGTGAAGCCGTGGTCGGCCAGCGCGACCAGCACCGCCTCTAGCACGCGAGTCTGGCCGGGCGTCGGTCGCCGCAGGGTGACCATCCAGTAGGAGAGCTCGGCGAACGAGACCTGACCCATCAGCTCAGCGGTCAGGTCGTGCCCCAGCAGCCGGATCTGGTCGGTGTCGGAGGTCCCCAGAGACGTCGGGAACGAAAGGTCTCGACCATCCGAGGTCGTCATCGGCGCAGCCACTCCCTGATCTCGGTGCCGTGCTCGTCCAGTCCCGGTGGCGGCAGGCGATAATCCACCGGAGTTTCGGAAAAGGTGATCGGGCTGCGGACGCTGGGCACCATGGCTTCTCCGTCGCCGATCTGGACGACCGGGTCGAGCCCGATCTCCTCGGCGAAGGCGACACCTTGGTCGAGCGTGTTGATCGGCCCGCACGGAACCCCGGCGGCGATGATCTCGCGGAACCACTCGTCCTTGCCCCGCGTACTCAGCCGCTCGACCAGCAGCGGCCGGAGCACGTCGCGGTTGCCCGTCCGGTCCTGGTTGCGCGCGAACCGGGGATCCCGGGCGAGCTCAGGCACCCCCAGCACCTCGCACAGCTTGCGGAACTGGCCGTCGTTACCGGCGGTGATGATCAGCTCGCCGTCGGCGCAGGGCAGTGGTTCGTACGGGAACAGGCTCGGGTGGGCGTTCCCCATCCGGAACGGGACGACGCCGCCGGCGACGACCGCGCTGGACTGGTTCACCAGGCCCGACAGCGCCGACGACATGAGGTTGACCTCAACGTGCTGCCCGCGCCCGGTCTCGCTGAATCCGGGCTCGCTGAATCCGGGCTCGCTGAATCCGGGCTCGCTGAATCCGGGCTCGCCGAACCCGGTGTCGCTGCGCCCGGTCCTGTCCGAGCCGGTCCGGTGCAGCTCGTGCAGCGCGGCAAGAATGCCGATCGCGGCGTGCAGTCCGGCCATCACGTCGAACACCGAGATCCCTGCTCGATAAGGAGGACCGCCGGGGTCGCCGGTCAGGCTCATCAGGCCGGAGAGTGCCTGGACGATCAGGTCGTATCCCGGCAGCGCTGCTCCCTTCTCGCCGCTGCCGAAGCCGGAGATCGAGGCGTAGACGATCGTGGGATTGCTTGCGGCGACGGTCTCGTAGTCGAGCCCGAAACGTCGCAAGCCGCCGGGCCGGAAGTTCTCGATCATGACGTCGGCCCGCCGGGCCAGCTCCTGGGCGAGTCGGGCGTCCTCCCCGTTCTTCAGGTCGAGGACGACGGAGCGCTTGTTGCGGTTCACCCCGAGGTAGTACGTTGCGACGCCGTCCCGGGTCGGCGGCAGCCAGCTCCGGGTGTCGTCTCCGCCCGGCCCCTCGACCTTGATCACCTCGGCGCCCAGATCGGCGAGCAGCATGGTCGCGTACGGCCCGGCCAGGACGCGCGAGAAGTCCGCCACCAGCAGTCCACTGAGCGGTCCAGTAGGTCGTCCGGGTGCTGAGAACTCGGTCACGTTGCTCCGTTGCTCGACATTATGTCCGTCCAGCGGACAGTAGTCCGACGGCTGAGCACGATCGATCCTGCCCCGCAAATTCCACGCTTGTCAACAGATCACGGGGCGCAGCGAGTGGTTGACACGACGTGTTCGGCGGGAGCAATCTGAGGATGCTGACCGCTAGACGGACAAACGTCCGCCGATGGTTCTCGGCCGTCCGGCCCATTCGAGGGGGAGTTCATGAACAACGCTGTTCCTACCGCCGCGCCCCAGCAGGGACGTCCGCTGCTGATCCGCGGAGGCACCGTGCTCACCATGGACGAGAGCCACCGGGTCCTCGCCGATGCCGACGTCGTTGTGGTCGACGGAAGGATCGCCGCGATCGGCATCGCAGCAGAGGCGCCGCCGGACGCGTACGAGATCGACGCGAGCGGCGGCATCGTGATGCCCGGCATGATCGACAGCCACCGACACATGTGGCAGACGGCGATGCGCGCGTACGGCGCCGACTGGACCCTGACCCAGTACTTCGTCTGGTACTACCTCGAGCACGGGCGCCGGTTCCGACCCGTGGACGTCAGGGCCGGCAATGCGATAAGTGCCTGGGAGGCCCTCGAGTCCGGGGTGACCACCACTCTCGACTGGTCACACGGGTTGCAGACGGTCGAGCATGCCGAGGCGGCCGTGGACGGACTGCGTTCGGTCCCCGGCCGGTTCGTCCTGGCCTACGGCAACATCCAGGCGGCGCCGTGGGAGTGGACCGCGCTGCCCGAAGTGCGGCGATTCCTTACCGACCTCCGTGATGCCGGAGACGACCGGCTCGGCGTCCAGCTCGCCTTCGACGTCACCGGTGACCCGGCGTTCCCCGAGCAGCCCGCCTTCGAGGTGGCCCGCGAACTCGGCTTGCCGGTCACCACTCACGCGGGTGTCTGGGGCGCGACCAACGACACCGGGATCCAGCAGATGCACGACCACGGTTACGCGACCCAGGACACCGTGTACGTGCACGCCGCGAGTCTGAGCACGGACTCCTACCAACGGATCGCCGCCACCGGCGGCTCGATCTCGGTGTCGACGGAATCCGAGCAGAGCGCCGGTCAGGGCTACCCGCCGACCTGGCAGGTGCGTCGGCACGGCATCGACGTCTCGTTGTCCAACGACACCAGCGTCTGGTGGAGCGGCGATCTGTTCTCGGCGATGCGCACCACGCTGGGGGCCGATCGGGCCCGCGAGCACCTGGAGGCCCATGCCGCGGGCGACACGGTGACCCAGTCGAGCCTGAGGGCCGAGCAGGTAGTGCACTGGGCGACCCGGGGTGGCGCGCGGGCGGTGCGGCGGCCCGATCTCGGCAGCCTCGAGGTCGGCAAGACGGCCGACCTGATCGTGATCAAGAACGACAGCTCGCCCGTCAGCTTCCCGCTGCTCAACCCGTACGGTCACGTTGCGTTCCAAGCCCAGCGGGCCGACGTACACACCGTGGTCGTGGGCGGAGACGTGGTCAAGCATGAGCATCGGCTGGTCGGCGTCGACCTGAGGGCGTTGCGCCGGGACGTGGACGCGACGATCGAGCACCTCGTCTCCGAGATGGGTGAGGAGACCTGGCGGGCCGGGATGAACCCGCCGATGCCCGAGAGCGACGCGATCTTGGACAACCCGTACACGTACACCGATTTCAAGTCCGATGCCACGCATGAGGCACGCGGGTCGATCTTCGGCGACGTGTCCTGAGCCGGTCCAAGAACGCACGAGCTCGACAAGATCAGCGACCAAGAGCCTCGAGGAGGTGAGCCGCGTGGCGGGACGAGGGGCCGGTCCGGACTTCGTCGAGGCCTTGGCGCGCGGTCTGGACATCCTTGCCTGCTTCGACGCCCGACATCCCCAGATGAGCCTTGGCGAGGTCGCCGCCGTCACCGGCCTGGCCCGCCCCACCGCTCGTCGGCTGCTGCTGACCCTGGAGGAGCTGGGGTACGTCACTGCCGAACAAGGGGGTTTCGCGCTCACGCCGAAGGTCCTGGAGCTGGGTGTCGCGTACGCCGCCTCGCTCGGCTTGTGGGGGATCGCCCGCCCCCACCTCGAGGCGCTGGTCCGCCAGACCGGCGAGTCGTCGTCGATGGCGCAGTTGGACGGCTCCGACATCGTCTACGTCGCGCGGGTGTCGGTGCCGAAGATCATCGCCCTCCGGGTGGACATCGGCACCCGATTCCCGGCGGCGCGCACGTCGCAGGGCAAGGTGCTGCTGGCCGATCTCGACCGCGACGCGGTGTCGCGAGTGCTGGCTGAGCCGAGCCGATCGGGACTGCCGGAGATCGTCGAGCGGCCGCGGTCCGACCTCGATGTAGAGCTGACGGAGGTGAGGGCGCGCGGCTGGGCGCTGGCCGACGAGGAGCTGGCGCCCGGCGTGCGCTCGGTTGCGGCGCCTGTGCGCGACGGCACCGGCCGCGTCCGAGCCGCGATGAACGTCACCGTGCACGCCGCCGAGACCAGCACCGACGAGCTGCTCGGCAGGCACCTGCCGCTGCTGCTGCGAACGGCGGGCGCGGTCAGCGGGGAGTGGGCGCTGTGGCAGACGCGCCCGCACGTCGAGATCGCTGCCCCGAGCCGGTAAGGGCGTACGGCGGGGGCACGCGCGGCCGCACCCCTTCTTGTCGGTGTAACACGGGGATGGCAGAGTCACCCTCGTGCCCGAATCGCATGCGCAGACCGTGGCCTATCCGGCCCCCGGAGCGCGTCCACGTCTGTCGGCCGATCAGCTACCCCCCCACGTCATCGTGCTGTTCGGAGCAACGGGCGACCTGTCGCGCCGAAAGCTGCTGCCCGGGCTGGCGCACCTTGCGTTGTCAGCGCTGGCTCCAGACATCGAGGTGATCGGTACGTCGCTGGAGGATCTCAGCGACGAGGCCTTCCAGGGCTTCGCCAACCAGGCACTATCCGAGTTCAGCCACCGTCCGTTGACCAAGGAGCAGTGGGAACGGTTCGCCGCCAAGTTGCACTACGTGCCGAACTCGGCCGGTGCAGACGGCCTGGCGGCCGCCGTCGCCCGATCGGAGGAGCGCCTCGGCGGCAACGTCCCGATGCTGCACTACATGAGCGTGCCGCCGGCCGCGGCTCCGGCGGTGATCAACACGTTGCGCGAGGCGAATCTCGTCCAGAACTCGCGGGTGGTCATGGAGAAGCCGTTCGGGACCGATCTGGCGTCGGCGATCCGCCTGAACGATCAGGTGCACGAGACCTTCAACGAGCAGCAGATCTTCCGGATCGATCACTTCCTGGGCAAAGAGGCGGCGCAGAACATCCTCGCATTCCGGTTCGCGAACGGGCTGTTCGAGCCGATCTGGAACCGGAACTTCATCGACCACGTCCAGATCGACATCCCCGAGCAGCTGGGTCTTGACCGACGAGCCGGCTTCTACGAGGCGACGGGCGCCTTCAAGGACATGGTGGTCACCCACCTGTTCCAGGTGCTGGCCTTCGTCGCGATGGAACCGCCCACCGCCTTGGAGCCCCGGGCGATCAGTGAGGAGAAGAACAAGGTCTTCCGCTCGATGCTGCCGATCGAGACCCGCAATGTGGTCCGCGGACAGTACATGAGCTATCGCGGCGAGGAGGGTGTCGCCCGCGACTCCGACACCGAGACCTTCATCGCGCTCAAGGTCGGCATCGACAACTGGCGCTGGGCCGGCGTGCCCTTCTATCTGCGTACCGGCAAGCGGCTGGCCGAGGGCCAGCGGATCATCTCCATCGCCTTCAAGGAGGCGCCCAAGAGCATGTTCCCCGACGGCTCGGGCGTCGGGCAGCAGGGTCCAGACCATCTGACCTTCGATCTGGCCGACGAGTCCAAGGTGTCCCTCTCGTTCTACGGAAAGCGGCCGGGACCGGGCATGAAGCTCGACAAGCTGTCCATGCAGTTCTCCACCCAGGAGACCGACAGTGCGGACGACGTCCTCGAGGCGTACGAACGGTTGATCATGGATGCGATGCGCGATGACCACACCCTGTTCACCACGGCCGAGGGCATCGAGAGCCTCTGGGAGCGATCGGCACCGCTGCTGGCCGACCCGCCGCCGGTGAAGATGTACCCACCGGGCTCGTGGGGTCCGAACGCGATCCACCAGCTGATCGCCCCACACGCCTGGCGGCTGCCGTTCGAACGCGTCTGGCGCGAGAAGAAGTAGCCCCGGACCGCTCAGACGCTCGGCACGATCATGGGTGCCACGTGTCGAACCGGTGCCGCCCAGCCGAGTTTCTCGGCCACCGTCGCTGCGATGTGAGTCCCGTCACGTCACAGGCGGGCAGGTGCCCGGCGGTCCGCGCGGATTCCGGATCCCCCCGAGACGCGGGTTAGCATGGGCGGGTGCGCCGCGGTGATGGACTCCTGACCCACGACCTAGACCCCCAAGACAAAGGCCCCCAAGACGCCTGTGGCGTCTTCGGTGTCTGGGCCCCTGGCGAGGAAGTCGCCAAGCTCACCTACTTCGGGCTGTACGCCCTGCAGCACCGTGGCCAGGAATCGGCCGGCATCGCCGTCAGTGACGGCAACCGGACCCTCGTCATGAAAGAGATGGGCCTGGTCTCCCAGGTCTTCGAGGAGCCCGACCTCAACTCGCTGAAGGGCTACCTCGCGGTCGGCCACTGCCGCTACTCCACCACCGGTGCGAGTGTCTGGATGAATGCCCAGCCAACCTTCCGGCCGACGGCGACCGGCGGTATCGCGCTCGGCCACAACGGCAACCTGACCAACGCCCTGGAGCTCCGCGCGTGGCTCGCCGAGCGTGACACCGAGAGCCAGTCGTTGGTGCCGGGCGCCCTCGCGAACGAGCCGACCACCGACACCGCCCTGATCACCGCACTACTCGCCACATTTCCCGGGATGACCACCGAGGACGCGGCGATGGAGGTGCTGCCGCACCTGCGCGGCGCGTTCAGCCTCGTCTTCATGGACGAGGAGACCGTGTACGCGGCCCGCGACCCGCAAGGCATTCGTCCGCTGGTGCTCGGCCGGCTCGAGCGCGGCTGGGTGGTAGCCAGCGAGACGGCGGCGCTGGACATCGTCGGCGCCTCGTTCATCCGAGAGATCAAGCCGGGCGAGCTGATCGCGATCGACGCGACGGGACTGCGCAGTCAGCAGTTCGCCGAGCCCGCACCGAAGGGCTGCATCTTCGAGTACGTGTACCTCGCGCGACCGGACACCACCATCTCCGACCGTCGGGTGCACACCGTCCGGGTCGAGGTCGGTCGAACGCTGGCCCGCGAGCACCCGGCGGACGGCGATCTGGTCATCCCGGTCCCGGAGTCCGGCACGCCGGCCGCGATCGGCTATGCCGAGGAGTCCGGGATCCCGTACGGTGTCGGCCTGGTCAAGAACTCCTACGTCGGACGTACGTTCATCCAACCCAGCCAGACCATCCGTCAGCTCGGCATCCGACTGAAGTTGAACCCGCTGCGGGACGTCATCGCGGGCAAGCGGCTGGTCGTGGTGGACGACTCGATCGTCCGCGGCAACACACAGCGGGCGCTGGTCCGGATGCTCCGCGAGGCCGGTGCCAAGGAGGTCCATGTCCGGATCTCATCACCACCGGTGAAGTGGCCGTGCTTCTACGGCATCGACTTCGCGACCCGCGCCGAGCTGATCGCCACCGGTCTGAGCACAGACGAGATCTGCCGTTCGCTGGGCGCCGACTCCCTCGGCTACGTGTCGCTGGACGGCCTCGTGGCCGCGACGACGCTGCCCGCCGAGAATCTGTGCCGGGCCTGCTTCGACGGTGTCTACCCGATCGAGCTTCCCGTCGCAGACCGCCGTGGCAAGCACGTGCTCGAGGAGAAGCAGCCTGACGAGGCGCCGGTCCGCACCGATGTCGACGGCCTGATGACGGCGACGATCGGTCTCGGCGGGGCCGATGCGCTGAGCCGTCCTTGAGGCCAAGTCTGTCGACGAGTCCCCGACGTCCATGAGCCCGCGTCCGTCCATGAGATCGAGGAACCGATGACCCCAGAGCTGCCCGAGGTCACCGAGCCGGACGCCCAGTCCGCCGACCTGGCCCAGTCCGCCGACCTGGCCCAGTCCGCCGAGCCAGCCCAGATCGTGGATCAGCCTCTGTCGGCGTACGCGGCGGCGGGCGTCGACATCGTGGCCGGCGACCGCGCGGTGGAGCTGATGAAGGAATGGGTCGGGAAGACCCGCCGTCCGGAAGTGATCGGCGGCCTCGGCGGATTCGCCGGGCTGTTCGACGCGGCACCGCTCACCAGGCTGGCACATCCGGTGCTCGCGACCTCGACGGACGGGGTCGGGACCAAGGTCGCCATCGCCCAGGCGATGGACGTCCACGACACCATCGGCTACGACCTGGTCGGCATGGTCGTCGACGATCTGGTGGTGTGCGGCGCGGAGCCGCTGTTCATGACCGACTACATCGCGTGCGGCCGGGTCGTCCCGGAACGCATCGCAGCGATCGTGGCCGGGATCGCGGCTGCCTGTGTCGAAGCCGGGTGTGCGCTGCTGGGTGGCGAGACCGCGGAGCACCCCGGCCTGCTCGGTGCTGAGGAGTACGACGTCGCGGGCGCGGCCACCGGGGTCGTCGAGAAGGACAAGATCCTCGGCGCTGACCGGGTAGTGGCCGGCGACGTCGCGCTGGCGATCGGCTCCTCGGGGTTGCACTCCAACGGATACTCCCTGGTCAGACACGTATTCTCCGCTTCGGCAGGTTGGACGCTGGATCGGCACGTTGCGGAGCTTGGCCAAACGCTGGGTGAGCAGCTGCTCACCCCTACCAAGATCTACAGCCGCGACATCCTCGCCCTCATTGCCGCTGTGGAGGTCCACGCGGTGAGTCATGTGACCGGCGGGGGGCTGGCCAGCAACCTGGCGAGGGTCCTCCCGCCGGCGGTCGAGGTGCGGATCGACCGCGGCACCTGGCGGCCGGCGCCGATCTTCGAGCTGGTCAAGTCGGTCGGCAACATCTCCCAGCGAGACATCGAGGCGACCCTGAACATGGGCGTCGGGATGGTGGTCATGCTGCCCGCCGACGCTGCTGACGCCGCGATCGCGCTGCTGCACGGGCGGGGGCTGTCTGCTTGGGTCTGTGGCAGCGCGTCTCCGAGCGGCTCGGGTACCCGTGAGCGGGTCAGCTTGTTCGGACAACACGACGGCTGATCATCGGCCCATTGATTTGCGCCTCTCCTACCATTGGGTAGCCTGTCTCTCACGACATTGACCAATGAGCCGGCCACGCCGGCAGACAACTGCGAGGGGGTCGACCCACTATGGGGCGCGGCCGTGCAAAAGCGAAGCAGACGAAGGTCGCTCGCGAACTCAAGTACCGTTCGACGCAGACGGATTTCTCGTCACTGGAGCGTGAGCTCCGTGGCGGCGAGGACTCCTACGAAGTGCCGGAGGCTTACGCGGATCTCGTCGAAGCCGACGACGACGCCGACCCCGACGAATACTCCGAAGCGGATGATTACGCCGTCCCACAAGACGATGCGTATGGGAACCTCCGCAAGTCGGGGTAAATAACTCCCCGGCCGCACCGGAGGGGTCTAGCCTTTCTGGCATGACCTCTACTTCACCAGAGCGTCCGGACGATTCCGCCGGGCGTACGAGCGCAGACGGCGACTCGGTGCTGTCCGGCGATTCCTCGACCGGCAATGCCGTGGGCAGCGATCCATACTCCCCGAGCGCAACCGCTTCTGGATCGGAGGCCGACGCGTCGGGGATCGCTTCGCCGGGCACTCCCGCCGCACCCTATGCGGCACCGACCGGTGCCTCAGGTGGATACTCTCCGCCCCCGTCCGATCCGTACACCGCGCCACCGGCGTACGGGCAGACCGGCCAGTCGCCCCAGGGCGGCTACGGCCAGGGCTACCAGCAACCGCCTGCCGGATATCCCGGTCAACAGCCGGCCTACCCCCCGCAGGGCGCCTACCAGCCACCTCCCGCCGGGGGTTACCAGCAACCTACGGCCGGCTACGACCCGCAGGCGGGCGGTCAGCCCGCTGGACAGTACGCTCCGCCCCCGGCATACCCGAACCAGCCGGGCTACCCGCCGCAGCCGTACGCGGGTCAGCCGGCAGCGGGTCCGCAGCCCATGAGCCAGAGCGACGAGCGGCTGTGGGCGACGCTCAGCCACATCAGCATTCCGTTCATCGGCGTGGTGGGCCCGCTGATCGTCTACCTCGTCTTCAAGGATCGCAGCGCGTTCCTGAAGGACCAGGGCACCGAGTCGCTGAACTTCTCGATCCTGTACACGATTGCTCAGGTGGTCGCGAGCTTCCTGGTGTTCGCCGTCGTCGGTGGCATCCTGCTTCCCCTGATCTTCATCGGCGCGCTGGTGCTGTGCATCATTGCGGCCATCGCGGCAAACAAGGGCGAGGCGTATCGCTATCCGATCAATTGGCGGCTGATCAAGTAATCCGCGACACAGTACGACCTCGTCGTTGATCACAGCCTGCAGACTGGATCCGTGGCCACGCAGCGCCCACTGACCTGGGAAGCGGATTTTCTGCCGGGGTTCGAGTCGATAGACCTACCCCTGCCGGATGCTGCTCGCGCGTCCGGCGAGCCCGCAGACGTCGAGCTGGTCGGCACCCTGTTGCGGCGGGTGCCCACCAGCTCGTCCCGCGCAGTGCTCTATTTGCACGGCTGGAACGACTACTTCTTCCAGACCCATCTCGCCGACTACATCGCCGATCTGGGCTTCGACTTCTACGCCGTCGACCTTCGGCGCTACGGGCGTAGCCTGCGCAACGGCCATCTCCGCGGCTTCATCACTGATCTCGACGAGTACACCGCCGAGATCGACGCGGCGACCGCCGTCATCGGCGCCGACCACACGAGCCTGGTGCTGATGGGTCACTCGACCGGTGGTCTGATCGCGGCTCTGTGGGCCGCCGCTCACCCCGACCGAGTAGCCGCGGTCGTGCTCAACTCCCCATGGCTGGATCTTCAGGGATCGGCCATGATCCGGGCCATCGGCACCCCCGTCGTCGACGCGGTCGGTCGGCAGTCACCGACGTCGGTGATCCCCCTGCCGGATCTGGGCTTCTACGCCCGGACGCTGCACTCCAGCCTCGAGGGAGAGTGGGACTACGACCTGGAGCTGAAGACCACACCGAGTCCACCAGTCCGGGCGGGGTGGCTACGCGCGATCCGGCAGGGTCACCAGCGGGTGGCTGCCGGCCTCGAGCTGCCGATGCCGGTGCTGGTGATGGCCTCGGGCGCGACCGAGTTCGCCCGCAGGTGGCACGAGGGCCTCCGCGCCGCGGACACCGTGCTGGACGTCGATCAGATCGTCACCCGCGGTGCCCGGCTGGGCTGGCACGTGACGATCGTCCGGATCGCGGGCGGGCTGCACGATCTGTTCTTGTCCCCACCGGCGGTCCGCGAGATTGCGCTGTTCGAGCTCGAACGATGGCTGCAGGCGTACGCGTTCGACGAGCCGCGGACACTGGTCGGGCCCACCCGGTCGACCGCGTCGAGCGGCGGTCCGTCGCTCGCTGGTGGACGGGGTTTCCGCGGGCGCGGAGCCACTGGTTAGATGAACCTGTGACTGAGATGCCCCATGTGGTAATTGTCGGCGGTGGATTTGGTGGGCTGTCGGCGGCCTCGGAGCTGTCCAAGGAAGGCTTCCGGGTGACTCTCCTGGATCGCCACCCCTATAACACGTTCCAACCGCTGCTCTACCAAGTGGCGACGGGTGGCCTCAACGCCGGCGACGTCACGTACTCGTTGCGCTTTTTCAGCGCGCGTCACAAGATCAGATTCCGGTGCACGACGGTCGTTGGAGTCGATCATGACGCCCGCGAGATCGAGTGCGACGACGGCGTCAAGATCTCCTACGACTACCTGATCGTCTCGACCGGCATCACGACGAACCACTTCGGTATCCCGGGTGCCGCCGAGAACACGATGTCGATGTACACCCGACCCGACGCGCTGAAGGTGCGCGACACGATCTTCGGGGCCATCGAGACGATCGCCAGCTCCTCGGACCTGCTGACCGGCAGTTTCACCGTGGTGATCGTCGGCGGCGGTGCCACAGGGGTTGAGATGGCCGGTCAGCTGGCCGAGCTGCGGAACCACGCCATCCCGATGGTCTATCCGGAGCTGAACCCGGCCAGGGTTCACGTCGTGATGGTCGAGATGGGCCCGCACCTGCTGGCGCCGTTCGCACCGTCGCTGCGGACGTACACGCTGCGCGAGCTGGTCAAGCGCGGCGTCGACGTTCGGCTCAACACCGCGATCTCCCAGGTGGACCCGCATCAGGTCGTCTTCAAGGACGGCACCTCGATGCCCGTCGATCTGGTGATCTGGGCCGCCGGGGTCTCGGGCTACCCCTTGTTGCGCAGCTGGGGCCTGCCGATCGGGCGCGGGGGCCGGGTCGAGGTGAACTCCGACCTGCGGACCACGAACGACGACCGCGTGTTCGCCGTCGGTGACGCATCGTTGATCGTCGACAATCCGTTGCCGCAGGTAGCTCAGCCGGCGTTGCAGGAGGGGAAGCACGCTGCGAAGCAGATTGTCCGCCTGACCCGCGGGCTCGCGACCGAGCCATTCTCCTACACCGACAAGGGCTCGATGGCGACCATCGGGCGCGCTGACGCCGTGCTGCAGCTGCCGGGTGGGCTCAAGATCAAGGGTCTGGTGGCTTGGCTCGGCTGGATCGCACTACACATCTTGTTCCTGCTGGGCAGCCGGAACCGGATCCAGACACTGATCAACCTGGGCACCCGGTATGTCGGTCTGGGCCGGTCCGGCGTGATCGTCGGTGACGTGATGGAGCCGCCGAAGCTTCGAGCCATCCGGGAGAAGTAAGGGCCGCCAGTCGTGCTGGACCCGCGAGGCCGTTAGGCCGGCGGGCTCGGCGATGAAGTCACAGAGTCGAACAGGGTGTGGCCTCACGCGTAGGGGCGAGCGGTGTGCTCGGCCTGGACGCCGTATGCGCCACCGTGGCTGACGGCGTGCACCAGCAGCGGCTGGAGCTGGTGCAGGCCGATCAGATCGCGCCAGCCGTCATCGAGCCGGGCGGCCTCGGCATACGACGCGGTGATTCTCGTCAGGTGGGGCGCGCCGAAAAGGGTGAGCATGCCGAGGTCGGCCAGCCCATGGCCTCCGTGCGCCGCGGGATCGATCAGCACCACGCCGGAGGTGGTGAACGTCACGTTTCCCGACCACAGGTCGCCGTGGATGCGGGCGGGCGGGCGATGGTCATCGAGCTCGCCGGCGAGCAACCGCTCGCAGACTCGCTCGACCAGAGCCAGACCGCTTCGACTCAAGGTGCCCAGATCGCGGGCTCGACGGGCGTACGGCAGGAGGCGTTGTTCGGCGTAGAACGCACCCCAGCTTGCGGTCGGCCGCAACGACAGCGGCTGGCGGCCGATGAAGCCGTCGCCGGTCCAGCCCCGCGGTGGTTGTCCGAACGAGTCCGCGCCGGCAGCATGGGTCCCGGCCAGGGCTCGGCCGAAGTCCTCGGCGGCGGCTGCCGTAGGCCGCACTGCGGTCACCCGCTCGACGACGATGAAGTCGAGCCCAACGTCGCGTACGCCGACCACTCGGGCTGATCCGTCCCCCGCGGCCCTCAGCCACGCGAGTCCGGCGGCCTCGACGGCGAAGAAGTCGGGTGGAGCGCCCGGATAGCGCTTGGTGAAGGTGTCTGCCTGCGGCGACCGGTCACCGGCCGCCGCGCCAACACTCACCGCTGGAGCTCACCGCGCACGATCGTGTCGCCGGAGGGGGCCGCGGTCGTGTCGCCGGCCGGCTCGTTGGACACGTCGACGACGGAGAACCTCGCCAGATCCATGGTCGGCGGGATGGGCAAGCTGCCGTGGCCGCCGGCGCTCAGGAACCCCATCGGCTGCATCGCGGTGCTCGCCTGGTCGACCAGCCATACCTGCTGGCTGCCCGGTGTTGGCTGCGGAGTGCGTACGTCGACGGTCAGGGTACGGTTCCCGGCGCGGTCCAGCTCGACGGTCGCGGTGCCGTTCGCCCCGCGCCAGGCCGGCAGCGCTTCGAGGGTGGCGCGCCCGATCACGGTCTCGCTCGGCTGCCGAAGTCTGTCGACGCCCAGGCCGATGCCGATCCCGGCGATCAGCGCAAGCGTGGCGGCCAGCACCAACGCGACGACCCGAGGACGACGGTCGCGTCGGCGATTGACCGGATCCGCCGCAGATCCGGCCGGTGGAGAGTCTCTGCGGGTGGGTGCTCCGTTCGCGGCGGGCACGGTCGACGAGGCGGCGGGCGCAGCTGGGTCCGGAGACGCGGATGCGGGTCCAACCGCAGCCGGCGTGGCCGGATCGGGAACGCTCGGCCAGGAACGTGTCATCGGGATGAAGCCCAGCTCGGACTGGATCGCTGCCCAGACCGCCTCGCTCGGTTCGTCGAGGGACTCTCGATCGGGCGCGGTCCGGCCGTGTTCGATCAGACTGGTCAGCGACTCCAGCTCGGCACGGCACCGTTCGCAGGCGGCCACGTGCTCGATCTCGGACGCATCCACCGGGCGGTCGCCGAGCGCCAGCAGCGTCAGCACCTCAGGATTCGTATGCATCGGTCAAACCTCCTAGCCGGGCCCGGAGCTTGATCAGGCTGCGCCGGATATGGCTCTTCACCGTTCCCGGCGGGAGCTGTAAGCGTTGCGCGATCTGAGCGTGCGTCAGGTCCTCGAAGAAGGCAAGGCGCAGGACCTCCCGGGGGACCGCGTCCAGTCGGGCGATCTCATCGGCGATCAGCAGCCGCTGCGATACGTCGATGCCGTCGGCGACCGGGGACGTCGTGTTCCTCGCCACCTGAGTGGGCGATCCGCGTCTCCCGTGCCCGAGCCTTGTGGGCGTCGACGATCTTGTTCCGGGCGATCCCCAGCAACCAGGTGGCCAGCGAGGCGCGTTCGCGTTGGTAGCTCGCTCGACCCGTGCCAGGCGGCGACGAACACCTTCTGAGTCACGTCCTCGGCTTCGGTCACCTGGCCGAGCGAGCGCAGCGCGAGGGAGTAGACCAGCGGCGACCACCGGCGATAGACCGCTTCGAGGGCGGCCTCGTCGCCCGCGACGAATCGCGCAGCCAGCTCTTCGGCCTCGCCGTCTGATGGGGGTCTCACTCGAAATCCATACCCTGACAAGTCTCGCCCGACACGGGTGCGGGCGTCCGAATGCCACTGTAGTGGCTGGATCGGGGTCCTCGGAAATGCTGGTGGCCAGGGCCGGGGTCGAACCGGCGACCTTTCACTTTTCAGGCGAACGCTGCTACCAGCTGAGCTACCTGGCCGTGCTCGGCGATACGAGCGTGGAGCAGGTGACCGACGTCTGGACAACAGACGTCATCACCACAGCGACCCCGACGGGACTCGAACCCGCGACCTCCGCCGTGACAGGGCGGCGCGCTAACCAACTGCGCTACGGGGCCCGAAGGTTTGCCTCGGACTTCCTTGGTGCCCGCGAAACTATAGCCCAAGTCGGGCCACGTCGGAAGCCAGTTC
>CAWHZT010000003.1:0-115805 GCA_963833925.1 uncultured Actinomycetota bacterium
CTTACAAGCAGGTGGCCGGGGGTTCGAGTCCCTCTGCTCCCACTCGTCGGGAACTCGCGCACCGCCGTCCGCCCCCTCGTTCAGGGGAGCGTAGTGGTTCGGGGCTGGATCCGGAGGCTGGAGAGCGCGGCGAGGAAGAGAACGGTAGCGGCGATGCCGAGGCTGAGCTGTAGGCCCTGGACGACATGGTCCGGATCGGCGATGAGTGCGCCGAAGACGGCGATGGCGACCGCTCCACCGACTTGTCGGAACGTGTTGAAGACGGCGCTGGCGGTCCCTGCCTGTCGAGCTGGCACGCCTTCGAGGACCACGCCGGTGACCGAGGGCATCGCGAGGGCTCCACCGGCGCCGATCGGTATCACGCACACCGCAGTCAGCATCGGATGGCCGAGGGGGGCGGTGATCAACATCGCCACCAGTCCGACCACCATGGACGACAGCCCGGCGACGACCGGGAGGCGCGCCCCATACCGGTTCGTCACGGGTCCACTGGCCAGGTTGGCGGCGATCGCGAAGAACGCGGACGGCAGGAACACCAGCCCGGCACGCAACGGCGACAGGTGCAGCTGCTGTTGCAGGAAGAGGCTGACCACGAAGACGTTGCCGTAGTTGCCGACCATGAAGGCGAAACCCACCGGGAGGGCGAGCCGGAACCCGCGCGCCTGGAACAGGTCCAACGGCATCATGGGGTGTCGGACCCGGGACTGGACGACCACGAACCCGACCAGGGCGACGACCGCCACGGTCAGCGCAACAACGACCCGGATGGAGCCGAATCCGGCGTGGCCACCGGCGATCAGCCCATAGATCAGCGTGGACAAGCCGATCACGGCGAGGATCTGGCCGGCCCAGTCGAACGGGGCCGGGCGGGTCGGTGAGGTGGCGACTGCGGTGAGGAAGACGAGCATGCCGACACACACCGGCAGATTGATGGTGAAGACTGACGCCGAAGATGGCGATGCCGAGGGCCATCGCCGACTTGGCGCCGATCCGGTCGGACAGGTTGCCGGCGAACAACAACAAGGCGGCGAACATCAAGGTGTAGCCGTCGATCACCCACTGCTGGCCGACCGTCCCGCCGCCGAGCTCGGCCCTGATCTGGGCCAGGGCGACGTTGACGATGGAGATGTCCAGCGTGATCAAGAAGAAGCCCATCGAGGCGATCGTGATCACGATCCGGGCGTGGGGTCCGTTGGCGAGTGGACGGGGCAGAGGAGGTGGCGTGTCGTCAGGCGTCGGGTCGATCGGATGCGGATCGGGTGCCGTACCGACCGTCGCATGCTCGCGAGCTTCCGGTGCCGTGCCGGCAGCAGCGTGTGCTCGTTCAGGACGCACGGGTCTCGTCTTTGAGGTGTGTCCGGTCGTCGGCCGCGTCATGGGTCGCGGCCCAGCTGGCGAGCAGCGCGAGGGCGTCGGACGACGGCGAGCCGGGTTCGGCCGCGTAGATCAGCAGCTTCCAGCCGGGATCGGTGGCCAGGTCGGCGCTCTCGAAGGCCAGGTCGAGCCGACCGACGATCGGGTGGTTGAAGTGCTTCTCACCCGAAGCATGTCGGCGGACGTCGTGCATACCCCACTTGGCCCGGAAGTCCTCACTGCGGGACAGCTCGCCGATCAGGTCTTGCCGGTCCTTGTCGTACGGGTCGCGCCCGGCCTCGGCCCGCAAGATGGCCACGATCAGGTCGGCCGCTTCGTCCCAGCTCGGGTAGAACCGTTCCGCACTGTCCCGATCGAGGAAGCAGTGCCGGGCCAGGTTCACCGGCCGGCGCTACTCCGATGTTGGGGTTGCTTTTCGCCCGCCGGACAAACCGTCAGAATGGCGCCCCGACTTCTCAGGCTGGGGTCAGGCTGCACAGCTAGGCTTGCTCGATGGTGGAGCCGCCGGTCGAGGTCGACGAGGTCGAGATCCTGCGCGGCCTGCTCTCTGCGCACCGTTCTATGGTGCTCGGGGCGCTCCACGCCGGCGCCGATGTCGACGTCAATGGTGCGTTCATGATCCATGCGACGCTCTCCCGTCTGCTCGTCCACTGGGACGAGTTCAGCGCCAACGAGCAGCGTCGGATCATCGCCACGATCGAGTACTTCGTGAACAGCGATGACGAGATCCCCGACCTGGAGTCCTCCGACGGTTTCGCCGACGACTGGGAGCAGGTCCGCGACCTGCACGCGTTCCTGGGCTACGGTTAGCCCGCGACGCCGCAGCCGACGGTGTCGGGCGCGTCGACGGCTGGAGATTCGAGATGGTCAATCGCACGGTGGCGGCGGTTCTCGGTGCGCTGACCGGGTTGGTCGGCCTGATCGGGATGCTGCGGCTGATCGTGGGTGCATTCGGCTCGTCGCCCTTTGCCCTGGGGTTCGTGCTGGCCGCGATGATCCCCTGGACCGCGTACGTGACCTATCGCGCCCGGCACGGTCGGCTGAGCCGACGCCGCGCACTCGTGGTGCTCGGTTGCAGCGTGGTCGCGCTGGTCACGGTGTGGCTCGGCACCGGTGGCGCGGTGATCGCGTTGGCCCTGTCACTGGTGAGCTTCGCGGTGATCTGGGTGAGTGACTGGCCGGCCCGTCGTTCCAGCGAGGAGTCCCGATTCGTCCGGATCGAGGAGCTGACCGGGGACGACGCGGAGTCCGCTCGCTGAGCCTGCGGGCGATTGCCGGTGAGGTCAACGGTTGCGAGCGAGCCGAGCCGTGCGGGCCAGGAACTAGAGTGGAGCATTGTGGCTGGATCTGACTTCGCTTTGGCACTGACCTCGCTGGACAAGGTGCTCGCGTCCATCGAGAGCGTCATCGATCCCGAAAAGCTCCGGCGCGAGATCGCCGAGCTCGAGAAGCAGGTCTCCGTCCCTGATCTGTGGGATGACCAGGAGAACGCTCAGCGGCTCACCTCCCGGTTCTCCGCGCTGCAGGCAGACATCGAGCGGGTGACGTCACTGCGTTCCCGGCTCGACGATCTCGCTGTCTTGGTCGAGCTGGCCCAGGAGGAGGGCGACGCAGCCAGCCTGGCCGAGGCCGAGGCCGAGCTCCACTCACTGGAGGCCGCGATCGAGGTGCTGGAGGTGCGCACGCTGCTGGCGGGGGACTACGACCCGCGGGAGGCGATGGTCACCATCCGTTCCGAGGCCGGCGGCGTCGATGCGGCCGACTTCGCCGCGATGCTGCTGCGGATGTATCTGCGCTGGGCGGAGCGGCACGGCTACTCGACGGAGGTGTACGACACCTCCTACGCCGAGGAGGCCGGCATCAAGTCCGCAACATTCCAGGTCAAGGCGCCGTACGCGTACGGCACGTTGTCGGTCGAGCAGGGCACCCACCGGCTGGTCCGGATCTCACCGTTCGACAACCAGGGACGCCGGCAGACGTCGTTCGCCGGAGTCGAGGTGCTGCCGGTGACCGAAGAGACCGACCACATCGACCTGCCGGAGGCCGATCTGCGGATCGACGTCTTCCGCTCCTCAGGCCCTGGCGGGCAGAGCGTCAACACCACCGACTCGGCGGTCCGGATCACGCACCTGCCGACCGGCATCGTGGTGTCCTGCCAGAACGAGAAGTCCCAGCTACAGAACAAGGCGGCTGCGCTGCGGGTTCTCCAGTCCCGGCTGCTCGAGCGGGCCCGGGTCGAGCGTGAGGCCGAGATGAACGCGCTGAAGAACGACGGGAACAGCTGGGGCTCGCAGATGCGCTCGTACGTGCTGCACCCGTATCAGATGGTGAAGGATCTGCGGACCGAGTTCGAGACGTCCAATCCTGACGCCGTCTTCGACGGCGAGATCGACGGATTCATCGATTCCGGCATCCGCTGGCGCAAGACCTCGGAGAAGGTGGGCTGAGGCGCCGCCTGCTCGGACTCTGCCGTCGGCCGCGTGAAATCCCGGGGATCGCGAGAGCCTCACCTACACTCGACGGTGGCCTGCGGGTGCGCCCGGGCGATTCCAGCCCGGGTCTCGCGGGCGACCTGGATGTCGAGACGAGGCAGCGAGTGATCCGATTCGAAGGCGTGAGCAAGGTGTACGACGGGCAGCGCCGGGCGGCACTGGCCGACGTGGACGTCGAGATCGACAAGGGGGAGTTCGTCTTCCTCGTGGGGGCCTCGGGCTCCGGCAAGTCGACGTTTCTGCGGCTGATCCTGCGTGAGCAGCGGGCCACCAAGGGTCGGGTGTTCGTGGCGGGCCGGGAGCTCAGCAAGCTGCACAGCTGGAAGGTCCCGGCCATGCGGCGCCAGATCGGCACCGTTTTCCAAGACTTCCGTCTGCTCCCCAACAAGACGGTCACCGACAACGTCGCGTTTGCCCTGCAGGTGATCGGCAAACCGAACTCGACGATCAAGCGAGTGGTGCCCGAGGTGCTCGAGCTGGTCGGGCTGAAAGGCAAGGGCAACCGGCTGCCCGAGGAGTTGTCCGGCGGCGAGCAGCAGCGCGTCGCGATCGCTCGCGCCTTCGTCAACCGGCCGATGATCCTGATCGCCGACGAGCCCACCGGGAACCTGGATCCGGCGACCAGTGTCGGCATCATGAAGCTGCTGGACCGGATCAACCGATCCAGCACGACCGTCTTGATGGCGACCCACGACTCGACAATCGTCGATCAGATGCGCAAGCGGGTGATCGAGCTCGACGACGGGGTGGTGGTCCGTGACCAGAGCCGCGGTGTCTACGGCTACCAGTGATCCGGGCATCCGTGATGAGACGCCATAGGCCGCTCGACCCGATCCGAATCGACGGGATCCTGACCGACGGGACCCGACCCAACGAGGACTACTCCTGATGCGCTTCCGCCATATCTTCTCCGAGACCGGCAGCGGGCTCCGGCAGAACCTGACCATGACGCTGGCCGTCATCATGACGATGTGGGTATCGCTGTCGCTGTTCGGCGCCGGCCTCCTGGCCAACCAGCAGGTGACCCTGATGAAGGGCCGTTGGTACGAAAAGATCGAGATCTCGGTGTTCTTGTGCACCCCCGACATCCGTGGCGACAACTGCGAACCCGGCCAGGACGTCACCCAGGCCCAGAAAGACATGATCCGCCAGACACTCGAGGCCAATGACGAGGTGGCTGCCGGTGGCGTCTACTTCGAGACGAGGGCGGAGGCCTATCAGGAGTTCCTGAAGGCGTACGAGGGCAACCCGATCGCCAGCAGTCTCACCCAGGACCAGATGCAGGAGTCGTTCCGGGTCAAGCTGAAGAATCCCGAGCAGTATCAGGGCGTGGTCAGCGCGGTGGCGGGACTCAAGGGGGTGCAGAACGTCCAGGACCTCCGCAAGCTGCTTGATCCGTTCTTCAGCTGGCTCAACCTCCTGCAGTGGGCCACGATCGTCGCATCCGCGCTGCTGCTGTTCGCCGCGGCACTTCAGATCGGCAACACGATCCGCCTCGCTGCATTCGCTCGACGGCGAGAGATCGGCATCATGCGCCTGGTCGGAGCGAGCAACGTCTATATCACATTGCCGTTCTTATTTGAAGCACTGTTTTCGGCGGTCGTCGGAATCGGACTCGCATGCGTCACACTGGCATCAGGCGTTTACTTCGTCATCAAGCGCAAAGCTGAAGTCTCGATTCAGTCTTTAGCCTGGATTGGGTGGAATCAGACGCTGATCGCCATGGCGGGGGTTGCGGTGGTCGGAATCCTTCTGTCCATAATTCCGACGCTGATCACGACCCGGAAGTACCTGAGGGTTTGATCGAATAAGGCTATAGCTCAACCATAGCTTTACCCCCGGCAAACCGTCCGGGTCGTCGTCAGCAGGCGGTACCTGCCAGCAGACGACGACCTGAGGAGAGCTGTGGTTCCGGAACTTCCCCCCGGACTCGCGAACCTGTCGCCCCGGCCCGGAGCGGCGGTGCGTGGACTCGTGCGCGTCGTGGGTCGAGTCGTGGTGACGCTGGCCATCGCCAGTGCGGTGACGGTCACCCTGTCGGTGCCGGCCTCGGCGGACGGACTGACCGATCAGCGAAACCGGGTCAAGGCACAGATCGCGAAGACCCAGGGCGACCTCGACGACTCCAACGCGGCACTGGACGCCGCCACCACCGCTGTTCAGCAGACCGGCGCGAGGCTCGACGCGGCGCGCGCGGCGCTGGCCCAGACCGAACGGGAGCTCGCGGCGGCGAAGGCTCGCGACGTCGCCATGGCCGCCAAGCTGAAGCGGGCCCAGCTCGATCTCGACAAGGCCAAAGCGGCTGTCGCAGAAGGTCGGCGGGTGCTGGACGCGCAGCAGAAGAAGGCCGTCGACATGGTCCGCTACCAGTACCAGCAGCAGACCAACCTCTTGCCGATCGCGATCATCATCGACGACTCGACGGCAGATGTGGCCACCAAGCTGCAATGGTCAACGACGTTGTTCGACACCGCAGCGAGCGAGCTGGACCGGCTCAAGGAGCTGCAGCAGCAGCTCGCGGTGAAGCAGGCCAAGCAGGCCGAGCTGGAGAAGGAGATCGCGACTCAGCGCAAGGCGGCCGCGGCGAATCTCACCCTCAAGAAGACGTTGCAGGCACGGGCCGCGAGCCAGGAGGCAGCGGTCGCCGGTCTGCTGGACCAGCAGCAGGCCGATCAACGCGCGGCGGCCACCGAGGTGGCGGGGGACCGGGCTCGTTACGCGTCGCTGGTCAAGGAGCGCGCCTCGGTCGAGCACCGGATCGCCGTCCGGATCGCGAAGGCAAAGGCGGAGGCGGCCCGCAGAGCTGCGGCCGCCCGGAAGGCGCGTGAGGCCGCTCGCAAGGCGGCGGCGGCCCAACGAGCGGCCCAACGAGCGGCAGAGAAGCGGCGCGCAAGGGCGCGGCCAAGCACAGCAGCCAGTCCCACAGCACACCCCGGTCCTCTGGCGGGTCATCCTCTGGCGGGTCATCCTCGGGCGGGTCGTCGGGTGGGTCCTCGTCGGGCAGCCACCACGGCTTCATCTATCCGGTCAGTGCTCCGATCACCTCGCCGTACGGAATGCGATTCCATCCGGTGCTGCACGTGTGGAAGCTGCACGACGGAACCGACTTCGGCGCGGGCTGCGGCACCGCGATCCACGCCGCGTACTCGGGTCGGGTCGCCGAGCGCTACTACAACGTCGGCTACGGCAACCGGCTGATGATCGACCACGGGTTCGTCGACGGCAAGTACGTCACCACGGGTTACAACCACGCCACCCGCTACATCGTGAGCGTCGGGCAGCACGTGCGCCAGGGCCAGGTGATCGGCTACGTGGGGACGACCGGGTTCTCCACGGGCTGCCACCTGCACCTCATGGTGTGGCTGAACGGCCGCGTGGTGAACCCGATGGGCTGGCTGTACTAGGGCCAGACGAACCGGCTCGAGAGGCGCGGCCGGCCTCAGGACGCGTCATCGGCGCCGGGCCGAAGGCCCGGGTCCATCGCCACCTGCCAGTCGTGGACGTCCACGGTGAGCACACCGGCGAGCACGCTCTGATCGTCGGTCTCGGCGAGTCGGCGCGCCGCCTCGAGTGATGAAGCGGCCAGCACGGTCATTCCTTCCCCGGAGCCTTCGCCCAACGGACCCGCCGCGACGAGCGAGCCGTCGGCCATCCTGCGTCGGAGGAAGGCCAGGTGGTCGGCGATGCCCGGGTGATCGAAGACGCTCTGGCGATCGGCAACCGCCGGGCCGGGGCGGTGCCGAAGGACGTACAGGGTGCGCATGGCAGTCCTCTCTCGCAGCGGGATCCGGCAGCCGCGTCCACCCACACGGTAAACCGGCTGGTGTGGGCGGGGAGGATGGTTCCCATGGCCAAGGACAAGTCGCAGACCGCGGGAGCGCGCAAGTTCGTCGCGCAGAACCGCAAGGCGCGCCACGACTATCACATTCACGACACGTACGAGGCCGGCCTGGTGCTGAGCGGAACCGAGGTGAAGTCGCTGCGTGAGGGCCGGGCTCAGCTGACCGACGCCTATGCCACCGTGGACGACGGCGAAGTCTGGCTGCGCCAGGCGCACATCCCGGAGTACAGCCACGGGACCTGGACGAACCACACTGCCCGGCGGACGCGCAAGCTCTTGTTGAATCGGGTGGAGATCGGCCGGATCGAGCGGGCGTTGGCCTCCACCGGCACCACACTGATTCCGTTGTCGATCTACTTCTCCGACAGCCACGCCAAGGTCGAGCTGGCCGTGGCCAGCGGCAAGCGGGAGTACGACAAGCGGCAGGCGATCGCCGAGCGAGAGAGCAAGCGTGAAACGGAGCGGGCGGTGGCTGCCCGGAGAAGGGGAGAGTGAGCTGTCCATGACGGATCGATACCGTGGAGCGGCGCTGGCTCGGTCGAGGCGCGGGCTGGCGTTGGCCGTGTTGGCGGCGCTTCTCCTCGGACTCGCGTTCACCCTGGTCAGGGCCCCATCTGCGCAAGCCGCCGGCGACGACCAGATCGACTCGTATGCCATCGTCTACGACGTCGCGAAGAGTGGGGTGGTGCACGCGAAGGAGACCATCGTCTACCGGTTCGGCACCAGTTCCGGTCGGCACGGGATCGACCGCTTCTTCGTCACCCGGGAGCCGTACGACAAGACCCAGGACGCGGTCTACGGCATCGACAACATCACCGTGACCAGCCCGACGCCCGGGGTGCAGACGCAGTATGCGACCACGACGAGCAAGACCGACAGCGGCCGCGGCGAACAGCTCCAGCTGCGGATCGGCAACCCGGACGTCACCATCCCGACGTCGACGGCGACCGCGACGTACGTGATCTCCTACGACGTGTCGGGTGCCATGCGCACGTTCCCCGACAAGAATCCGCCCTACGACGAGTTCTACTGGGATGCGACCGGTTTGGGCTGGACCGCAGCGATCAACAAGGTCTCGATCACCGTGCGCGTACCGGGTGGGGTGCAGGACACCACCTGCACGTTCGGCGCTGTGCAGAGCACCGCGACGTGCCCGGCCAAGATCAACGACGGGGTGGCGACGTACTCGGCTGCGAACCTCGCGGCCGGGCAGGGGGTGACCATCAGCGCCAAGATCGGTGCCGGCCTGGTCAGCGACAATGCGCCGCACCTGCAACCGGACGGCTCCAAGCTGACCACGGCCGAGACCGTCGGCTTCGTCGCAGCCGGCGTCGGCGCGCTGGCGATCCTGATCGGCTCGCCCATCGTCGGCGTGCTGTGGTGGCGCAAGAACGGTCGCGATCGCCGCTATGCGGGGCTGGCTCCGGGCACGGTGCCGCTGCCCGGTCAGACGGCCGAAATCGTGGCGAACGACCCGGATCTGCCGATCCCGGTCGCGTTCTCGCCGCCGAGGATTCCGGTGGCCGAGGCCGGCCTGCTCGTCGATGGTCAGGTCGATGCGCGAGAGACGGCAGCGACCATCATCGATCTGGCGGTCCGTGGCGGACTGACGGTGCAGAGCTCCGGCAAGGACGAGTTCACCGTCACCTTGGTCGATCCGGCCGTCGCCGCTGCGCCACACGAGATGGTCCTGCTCACGACGCTGTTCAGCGGTCAGCCGCCCGGTGCGGTCGAGGATCTCTCGGCGCAAGGCAGCCTGTTGCCCGCGCACCAGGCGATGCAGCAGGCCGTCCGGGATCAGGTGTCCGCACGCGGCTGGTTCCGCAAGGTGCCGTCGGCCAAGGCGACCAGGAGCGTGGGCTTCGGTGCGATCGCCGTGATCGTGCTCGCCGCGTTCGCGATCGGCGCCTGGGTGCTGTGGGTGCTGCTCCCGCTGTTGCCGATCATCGTCACCATCGCGGTGATCCGGTACAAGCTGCGGCGCGGGCAGCGCACCGCGGACGGGCGGGCGGTCACCGATCAGGTGGAAGGGTTCAAGACGTACCTGGCGACTGCGGAGGCCGATCAGCTGCGGTTCGAGGAGGGGGAGGACATCTTCTCCCGCTACCTCCCGTGGGCGATCGCGTTCGAGCTCGCCGATCGCTGGGCCAAGGTCTGCGGCGATCTGGTCGCCATGGGCCGGCTGCCCAATGCGACCCCCTACTGGTACTACGGCACGTACAACATGGCCGCGTTCAACACGTCGTTCCTGACCAGCAGCCTGACCAGCGCGGCAACCCCGGCTCCGTCGTCGGGATCCAGCGGCACCGGCTTCGGCGGGGGCAGCTCGTTCAGCGGAGGGGGCTTTTCGGGTGGTGGTGGAGGCGGGGGCGGCGGCGGCAGCTGGTGAGCTCCGGCGGGTGCCCACCGCCCGCTGTGCCCTGAGCCGTCGAACGGCGCAGGGCACGCGCCAGCTAGCGGACGTCGATCAGGTCGACCACGAAGATGAGCGTCTCGCCCGGCTTGATCACGCCACCAGCGCCGCGGTCGCCGTACGCGAGGTGTGGCGGGATGGTCAGCTGGCGTCGCCCGCCGACCTTCATGCCGGCCACCCCCGTGTCCCAGCCCTGGATGACGCGGCCCGCACCGAGCGGAAAATCGAGCGGCGCGCCGCGGTTGTAGGAGGCGTCGAACTCCTCACCGGTGCTGTGGGCAACTCCGACGTAGTGGACGCTGACGACATCTCCGGGCTTGGCCTCGGCGCCGTCGCCCTCGCGGATGTCGAGGATGTCCAGGTCCACGGGAGGCGGGCTGGCGGGAAAGTCGATCTCTGGCTTCTCGGTCATGGGCGGAGCCTCTCGGGAGTGCGAAGTGATTCTGGACGTACGTGAAGCGATTCCGGGGACGTGCTGAGCACGGTCGCCCAACTTACCTGGCGTCCCCTCCGGGACGGGCCGGGGGAAGGCCCGATGGTGCCGCAGACACACAGGAGGGACGCTGAATGGTATGAACGCCGCCTACGAGCACTCGACCCTGAAACTCCACGTCACCGGCGAGCAGCGCGACCGCGCCGAAGCCTGGCTGAAAGACGCGTACGCCGACGGCCGAGTCAGCGAGGACGACTTCGATCGCCGAATGGGTCAGGTCCTCGGCGCGGTGACTCGCAAGGACCTGAACGAGGCCTTCTACGGCCTCGTCTCGGTGCCGCTGCCGTCCCAGGCGATGGGCGTCCACCCCGCCTATCAGCCCATGATCCGGCCGGAGGTCCGCCAGCAGGCGGGTCGAGGCACAGCCGGTTTCGCTCACTTCTCGGCGCTGTTCACCTGGATCGTCGGGCCCGGCGTGGTCTTCGCGCTCTCGCGGCCGGGGTCGTACAGCCGTAAGGAAGCCGCAAAGGCCTTCAACTTCCAGCTGATCGCCATGATCGCGCTCGTCGTGGTGGGCATCGTCGCCGGTGTCACCGGACTCAGCATCTTCAACTGGATCCTGCCGTTGATGTGGCTCGGCTGGCTGGTGCTGACCATCGTCGGCGGTGCGAAGGCACTGCAGGGGGAGGACTGGAAGAACCCGGTCAAGCAGGTCCTCAAGCTCGAGGTCCTGTCGGAGAAGTAGCTCGTGGCGATCGCCGGGCCGTCCGGGAACAAACCCGGGGCGTCTCTGCGTTGAACGCGCTAGTATGGGTGGTCGCCCAGGTAGTCACGGCTTTCATGGGTGGGATACAACTCAACAGGGGGTGATCGGTTTCGACTGGGTCGGTAGTCCCAGGAGAAGCGGGCCGAGAATCCAAGGTCAACTCGTTAATGTCCCTTGGAAACCAACAAGTGCCGACTCTAATCGCACTGAGTTCGCTCTCGCTGCCTGAGCAGTGATCGAACGGTCAGACCGGGCGCGTCTCCGTCCCGGATCCTGGCCTCATCTAGGAGACTCACCCGTTAGGACACGTCTGAGGGCCTAACAGGGACATGAACTGAGACTGGACCTGTCTGCGACGTGCTGGCGCGAGCGCAGGGGCCGAGTAGAACGACATCACCAGCTGCGCCCGGAGAATACCTGGTTCGTCGCTTCAGGACGCGGGTTCGATTCCCGCCACCTCCACCCGTTTCAGGGCCGGCTCCCAGCAGGGGACCGGCCCTGAGTCGTTCCCGCCCTTGGTCGTTGCCATTCCTATCGCCGAATCCGGCAAGACGCTCGATACGGCGGCGGATCTTGACCGTTGATCATTTTCAGCGGTGATTTTGACAAGTGCCGGCATCGAGTACTCGGCCGTGCTTGACTCCGAACTGCGACGGCTCGGATCGCGGGGGCGACCGGACGCTCACACGCGTTGGACTGTGTGCCCGTGGGGGGTAGGCAGGGGCGCACGGCGGGAGCTGACGGCTCCGCCGTGCTCGGAGGAAGTGTGCCGTGGGCATGGGTGCAGTGGTGCGTGCGTTCGGACAGTCGCGGTCTCGGCGGCTACTCAGTGTGGTGTTGGCGCTGGCCCTTGGGCTGGCCATCCTGTGGTCCTGCCACCACCGCCGGTTGCCCCGCGCCCTGCGGCGCGCCGCTCGGCAAGATCGTTGTGAGAACAGCCAGACTGGCACGCCGGAAACAACCTGGCAGGTGAACGGGGCAGGAGTCGAATCTGCAGGGCTTCGCCACCGACTCAGCGCGAACCTCGGAACCACGATGGGCTTCAAGATCGACACCACGCTGGCCACGTTCTCCGTCGACATCTACCGACTGGGCTACTACCAGGGCAATGGCGCCCGCAAGATCGCGAGCCTCGGGTCGATTGCCGGCACCGACCAGCCGGCCTGCAAGTCGGAGGCCGCGACCGGGCTGATCGACTGGGGCAACTGGTCGCAGAGCGCCAGCTGGACGCTCCCCCCGACGGTGTCCGGCATCTACTTCGCGCTCCGTCCTCGCCGCATCCGAGGAGTCAGATGTCTCTTCGTCGTCCCGACGACGAAGCCACTCGACCTGCTCATGCAGACCTCCGACACGACCTGGCAGGGATCCTGGGCCGTCAACAGCTTCTACGTCGGCGGCCCGGGGACGAGCGGCAACACGCCGCGGGCGTACAAGTCAGTTACAAGCCGTTCGCCAACAACAGCGGCTGACACCGTTCTAGCTACGTCTGGACGCGGAGACACGATGGTCCGGTTCCTCGAGTCGAACGGGTACGACGGCAGCGCCACGACGGGATGGACAGCGACCGGCGCGGTGACCTGATCAAGAACCACAAGACCTTCCTGTCGGTAGGTCACGACGAGTACTGGTCCGGCCCGCAGCGCGCCAACGTGGAGGCGGCCCGCGACGCGGGCGTCAACCTGGCCTTCTTCAGCGGCAACGAGGTGTTCTGGAAGACCCGCTGGGAGAACTCGGCCTATGGGACCCAGACCGACCACCGCACGCTGGTGACCTACAAGGAGACGCACTCCGGCGCCAAGATCGACCCGCAGGACCCGCCGACCTGGACGGGCACCTGGCGTGACCCGAGGTTCAGTCCGCCGGCCGACGGTGGCAGGCCGGAGAACAACCTCACCGGCACGCTCTTCACGGTCAACTGCTGTACGACCGACATGCACGTCGGCGGCACCTACAAGAACCTGCGCTTCTGGCGCAACACGAGGGTCGCGAACCTCGTCCCGGGAGCGACCACGACGCTCGCAGCGGCATCCTCGGATACGAGTGGGACGAGAGTCCCGACAACGGTTCTCGGCCGGCCGGCCTGGTCTACTTGTCCTCCGACAGCCAGAACGTCTCCAGCTACCTGCAGGACTACGGCTCCACGTACGCACCGGGTAGCGCGACTCACCACCTGACGCTCTATCGGGCGTCCAGCGGCGCGCTGGTGTTCGGCGCGGGCAGCATCCAATGGGCGTGGGGCCTGGACAGCGATCACGCCACCGACGGTCCGACCAACACCGCCGACGTCGCCGTCCAGCAGGCCACGGTGAACCTGTTCGCCGACATGGGCGCCCAACCGAGCACGCTGCAGAGCGGTCTGGTCGCGGCCACCGCCAGCACGGACGCGACGCCGCCGACGTCGGTCATCTCCGCGCCGGCGAACGGAGCCACCGTCACCGTGGGCTCACCGCTGACCATCAGTGGCACCGCGAGCGACGTCGGCGGCGTCGTGGCGGGAGTAGAGGTCTCCACCGACGGCGGCACGTCGTGGCATCCGGCGACCGGAACGTCGTCGTGGTCCTACACCTTCACGCCGAGTGTGAACGCCACCCTGACGATCATGAGCCGGGCCACCGACGACTCGGCGCGGACCGAGACGCCGGGTGCCGGACGGACGGTCACGGTCGGCTCCGGGACGCCGCCGGCCGGCGACTGTCCGTGCACGATCTGGCCGTCGACGGCAACCCCGGTGTCGGAGTCCGACGAGGACTCCGCAGCGATCGAGGTCGGGGTCAAGTTCCGGTCGAACCAGGACGGCTCTATCACGCGGCCTGCGGTTCTACAAGGGCGGACTGAACACCGGAACCCACGTCGGCACTCTGTGGAGTGCCACGGGCACCAAGCTCGCCTCGGCGACCTTCAGCAATGAGAGCGGGTCGGGCTGGCAGCAGGTCGACTTCCCCACACCGGTCCCGGTGACCGCGAACACGACGTACGTGGCCTCCTACTTCGCCCCGAACGGCCACTACGCCTCGACCGACGGCTACTTCACCACACCGACGGCCAATGGTCCGCTTACCGCGCTGGCAGACAACGCCGACGGGCCGAACGGGGTGTACAAGTACGGCGGTACGGGCTTCCCGACGCTGGGCTACTCCGCCTCGAACTACTGGGTCGACGTCGTGTTCAGCAAGAGCTCTGCGCCGGACACGACGAAGCCGACGGTGACGAACCACCAGCCCGCGTCGGGCGGGCAGTCGGTGGACATGGCGATCAAGCCGAGCGTGACGTTCAGCGAGGGCGTGACCAACGCGACGATCGCCGTCACGACCGGCCCGGTCGCGAATCCGACGACTGTGCTGGGCACCACGAGCTACGACGCGGCATCCCGGACCGCCACCTTCACGCCCACGCTGCCGCTGACCGCCAGCACGACGTACACGGTCGCGGTCTCGGGCGCCAAGGATGCCGCCGGGAACGTGATGGATCCCGTGAGCTGGAGCTTCACCACCACCGGAAACGCCACGAGTGGGTGCCCGTGCACGGTTTGGTCGTCGAGCGCCACACCCGCGACCGCCGCCGACCCCGACAACACGGCTCGATCGAGGTCGGCGTCAAGTTCCGGGCGAGCCAGGACGGCGTCGATCACCGGGATCCGTTTCTACAAGGGATCCACCAACACCGGGCCCCACGTCGGCACGCTGTGGAGCTCGACGGGAAGCAAGCTGGCCTCGGCCACCTTCACCGGAGAGAGCACCAGCGGCTGGCAGGAGGTTGCGTTCACCTCGCCTGTGCCCGTGACCGCCAACACGACGTACGTCGCTTCCTACCTTGCGCCCGCCGGTCACTACGCCGTCAGTGAGAGCTACTTCACCTCGGCGACGACGAACGGGCCGCTGACGGCGCTCGCCGACAACACCGACGGCCCCAACGGGGTCTACCTCTATGGCGCCGGTGGTTTCCCGACGCAGACGTACGCGTCGTCGAACTACTGGGTCGACGTGGTGTTCAGCACGAGCACGACGCCGCCGCCCGACACCACCAAGCCGACGGTCACCGCGCGCCAGCCCGGTGCCAGCTCCGTCGATGTGGCGACGTCGATCCACCCGAGCGCGACCTTCAGCGAAGACGTGTCAGGCGCGACCATGACACTCCAAGGCCGGCACGACGACCGTTCCGGGAACGACCGCCTACGACTCCGCGTCCAAGACGGCTCACCCTCACGCCTACGTCGGCGCTGACCAATTCGACCACCTACACGGTGAGCGTAAGCGGGGCAAAGGACGCGGCCGGCAACCTGATGGATCCGGTGAGCTGGACGCTCACCACGGTGGCGGCTACCGACACAACACCCCCGACGGTCACAGGACGGACACCGGCATCCGGCGCGACGAACGTGGCGATCAGCAGTACCGTGACGGCGACATTCAGTGAGCCGGTCCAGAGTTCGACAATCGCGATGAGCGCCAAGAACCCGGTCGGCACAGCGATCACCGGCGCCGTGGCCTACAACGCCACGACCCAGGTCGCCACCTTCACGCCAGGCGGCAGCTCTGGCCAACTCGACGGTGTACACGGTGTCGGTCTCGGGCGCCAAGGACACGGCCGGAAACCTCATGTCGCCGATCACGTGGACCTTCACCACCGCCGCGGCGTCGACTACGCCGGTCAGCATCTGGCCATCGACCGCGACACCAGGCACACTGGCCGACTCCGACACTGCGGCGACAGAGGTCGGGGTGAAGTTCCGGACCAGCGCAGGCCGGCAAGATCACCGGAATCCGGTTCTACAAGGGTTCGACGAACACCGGTACTCACGTCGGAACTCTCTGGAGCCGGACCGGCACGAAGCTGGCGACGGTGACCTTCACCGGTGAGACCGCCAGCGGCTGGCAGCAGGCAACGCTCGCCATCGCCGGTGAGCGTGGCGGCGAACACGACGTACGTGGTCTCCTACCGCGCGCCGAACGGGCACTACTCGGTGAACGAGAACTACTTCTCCGCTGCCGTCACCAACGGTCCGCTCACCGCCCTTGAAGAACGGGACCGACGGGGTCAACGGCGTCTACCGGTACACCGCCACCAGCACATTCCCGTCCACCGGCTACCTGTCCAGCAACTACTGGGTCGACGTCGTTTTCGTCGCCAACTGACCGACACCCACCCCACGAAGGAACTTCCGATGCTGCTGTCCACCGTGTCCCGAACCCGAGCACGCCTGCTGGCCGTGGTGCTGGCGCTCGGTCTCGCTGTCGGCTTCCTCGTCAGCCTGCCCGAGCGAGCCGATGCGGCAGCCTGCCCGTGCTCGGTCTTCGCTACGACAAGACGCCGACTGTCGTGTCCGACAGTGACACCGCCGCCGTCGAGCTCGGCATGAAGTTCCGGGCCGACCAGGACGGGTTCGTGTCCGGCGTGCGGTTCTACAAGGGATCCGCCAACACCGGCACCCACACCGGATCGCTCTGGAAGGCCGACGGCACCCAGTTGGCGACGGTCACCTTCACCGGTGAATCGGCGAGCGGGTGGCAGGTGGCGACCTTCGCAACCCCGGTCTCCATCAGCGCGAATACGACCTACATCGATCTCCTACTACGCCCCGAAGGGGCGCTACTCCGCCGACACGAACTTCTTCACCGCAGCGACCGTCAACGCACCGCTCACCGCGCTGGCGGACGGCACTGACGGTGGCAACGGCGTCTACCGCTACGGCACCGGCGGCGGCTGACCGTCCAGCACCTACCAGTCGACGAACTACTGGGTCGATGTCGTCTACGCCACGAGCGGGGCCGATACCACGCCGCCGACGGTCACCGACCGCTCGCCGCAGGCCGGAGCGACCGGTGTGGCGACGTCCAGCGCGATCGCGGCGACCTTCAGCGAGAACGTGCAGCCGACCACGATCAACTGGGCGGTGACCGGTCCGGGCGCGACCGCTGTGCCGGGGTCGAGTTCCTACAACACCACCAATCGCACCACGACGTTCACTCCGACCGCGGCGCTGGCCACCTCAACGACGTACACCGCGACATCTGAGCGGCGCGAAGGACACGGCCGGCAACACGATGGCGACGGCCAGCTGGAGCTTCACCACGGCGGCCGCTCCCGGCGCTTGCCCGTGCTCGGTCTGGCCTCAGTCTGCGGTGCCCGGCACACCGGCCACAGCAGACAACTCAGCGGTCGAGGTCGGCGTGAAGTTCCGCTCGACCCAGGCCGGATACATCACGGGGATCCGCTTCTACAAGGGAACCGGAAACACCGGCACCCACGTCGGCTCCTTGTGGAAGACCGACGGAACCAAGCTCGCATCCGTGACGTTCGCCGGCGAGACCGCGACCGGCTGGCAGAGGCGCTGTTCTCCGGCCCAGTGCCGATCGTGGCTGGCACGACGTACGTCGCCTCCTACTACGCACCGGTCGGGCGATACTCGTCGAACAACAACTTCTTCGCCAGCAGCCGATCACCAACGCTCCGCTGACCGCGCTGGCCAACGGGACCGACGGTGGCAACGGGGTCTACAAGTACGGCGCGAGCGGTTACCCGAACAGCACCTACCAGGCCAGCAACTACTGGGTCGACGTCGTCTTCTCCGCCACGGCGAGCGACACGACGCCGCCAAGCGTCAGCGTGAAGTCGCCGACCGACGGCGCGAGCGGAGTGGCGATCGGCTCGCCTGTGGCGGCCACCTTCTCCGAGCCGGTGACGCCGGGCTCGATCAGCATGGTGCTGAAGGACTCGTCGAACGCGACGGTGCCGGGCACCGTGACGCTACAACGCCGGAAGCCAGACGGCCACCTTGGCGCCGACCTCGGCGCTGGCGTACTCGAGCACCTACACCGTGACCGTGAGCGGGGCGCAGGACGGCGCCGGAAACACCATGACGACGACGGGCTGGTCCTTCGGCACCGGAGCTCAGCCGCCGCCTCCGCCGGACCAGGGACCGGGAGGACCGATCGCCGTGGTCACGAGCTCGGCCAACCAGTACTCGAAGTACCTGGCCGAGATGCTGCGCACCGAGGGCCTCAACGAGTTCGCCACCATCGATGTCAGCACCGTGTCGGCGTCCACACTGGCCAACTACGACGTGGTGATCTTGGGCAATGTCACGGTCAGTGCCTCTCAGGCAAGCGATCTGAACACCTGGGTCAACGGCGGCGGCAACCTGATCGCCATGCGACCCGGCTCGAACCTGTCGAGCCTGCTGGGTCTGACCGCGGCCAGCGGCACCACGTCGAACGGCTACCTGAAGGTCGACAACTCCACGGCACCGGGGGCCGGCATCGTCAGCGACACGATCCAGTTCCACGGCGCCGCCGACGACTACACCCTCTCATCGGGAACGAGCGCGGTGGCGACGCTCTACTCGAACGCGACAACGGCGACTAGCTTCCCGGCGGTCACCCTGCGCAGCGTCGGGACCAACGGCGGTGAGGCTGCCGCGTTCACCTACGACCTACCTCAGTCGATCGTGCTGATGCGACAGGGCAATCCCGCGTGGGCCGGGCAGGAGAAGGACGGTCAGTCGCCCATCCGTTCTGACGATCTGTACTTCGGCGGTTCGCCGTCGACCGACTGGGTCAACCTGGCCAAGGTCGCCATTCCCCAGGCCGACGAGCAGCAGCGCCTGCTCGCGAACCTGATCCAGACGATGAACCGGGACAAGAAGCCGCTGCCGCGGTTCTGGTACTTCCCGAAGGGTCTCAAGGCCGTGGTGATCGGGACCGGAGACGATCATGGCAATGGCGGGACCGCTGGTCGGTTCGACCAGATGGTCGCCAACAGTCCCGGCGGTTGCACCGTGAGCGACTGGACATGCTCCGCTACAGCTCAAACGTCTACCCGAGCACGCGCTGTCCAACGCGGCCGCGTGGCATACACGAACCAGGGCTTCGAGATCGGCGTGCACGAGACGACAACTGTGGCGACTTCACACCGGCCTCATTGGCCGCGTTCTACGCCAACGACCTGTCGGCCTGGAGAGCAAACTATCCAGGTCTGCCGGCTCCGGTGAGCAACCGCACGCACTGCATCGCATTCAGCGATTGGTCCTCGCAGCCGAAGACCGAGCTCGCCAACGGCATGCGGATGGACGACAACTACTACTACTGGCCGGGATCGTGGGTGCAGGACCGGCCGGGCTTCATGACCGGCTCCGGCATGCCGATGCGGTTCGCCGACACCGATGGGACCATGATCGACGTCTACCAGGCGGCGACGCAGATGACAGATGAATCGGATCAGTCTTACCCGGCGACGATCGACACCCTGCTGAACAATGCCCTCGGTTCGACCGGCTACTACGGTGCGTTCACGGTGAACTTCCACACCGACGCCTCCACCGAGCCGCAGAGCGACGCCCTGGTGTCCTCGGCGCTGTCCCACAACGTGCCGATCGTCAGCGGCAAGCAGATGACGACCTGGCTCGACGGACGCAACGCCTCCTCGTACTCCAACATCAGCTGGAGCGCGAACACCCTGAACTTCACGGTCAAGGTGGGGACCGGGGCCAACGGTCTGACGGGATGGTGCCCGTCGCCGGGCAGAACGGGGCTCAGCTCACCGGCCTCCGTCCGGTGGGAACGCAGTTGGTTATACGACGGTGACCGTCAAGGGAATGGACTACGCGCAGTTCACGGCGGCCGCGGGGACCTATGCGGCGACATACTCGGCACCAGCCGCCATGGCAATCACTGCGATGTCCGCCGACGTGGCCGCCAGTCCGGACCTGGACCTCGCGACCCTTTCGTGGACCACGCCGGCGACGGCCACCAGCGAGGTCGCGGTGGGGACGTCGAAGACCGCACTGACCGACAAGACGGTGCGTAAGGAATCGGCCAAGAAGCATCGGCTGCAGCTCAAGCGGCTGAAGGCCGGCACGACCTACTACTACCGGCTGACGTCGACAGACCTGAAGGGTCGGTCGGTCAGCTGGCCGGCTGCCGACCAGGATCCGGCGAGCTTCACCACTCCGGCCGTGGACACGACCAAGCCGAAGATCACGGCGGCTTCGGCGTCGGCACTCCCGGACGGCACGGCCCTGGTGAAGTGGACCACCGACGAACCGAGCTCGGCCGTGGTGCGACTTGGGAAGAGTGCCGACAAGCTGGAGCAGGTGGCCACTGTCGACGACTTGACCAGCGACCATCAGGTGCTGCTCAGTGGCCTGGCGCCGGACACGACGTACTGGATCGCCGGCGACTCCACCGACGCTTCCGGCAACGTCGGCACGAGCAAGGTCCGCTCTTTCACGACGCCGGCAGCCGGAGTCACGGATCAGCAGACGGCCTCCTTCCGGATGGGCAAGACCGCCGGTGACAGTTCGATCGACGACAGCGGACTGGGTGCGATCACCCTCAGCGGAGATACCTCCGCGGCCCGGAAGGGAACGTTCACCTCGGGGATTCTCGACGCTCAGGCGATGGTGGACTGGGATCGGGCGTCGATCCGTGCGGACCTGCCGGCCGGTACGGCCATGACGCTCAGCGTTCGGACGGGCAGCATGTCCACGCCCGACAGCTCGTGGACCGACTGGCAGACGGTGCCCAAGTCCGGGCGCGTCGCCGCGAGCTCGCGCTACATCCAGTACAAGCTGACGTTGTCGGCCTCCTCCGGAGCGTCCGCCCCGTCGGTCTCGGCGGTCGGATTCAGCAACAACGCGGGTCAGATCGTGCACGAGAGCGAGACCGGTCGTATCCGGGGTCGGTGATCTGGCCGGACTCGTGCATCAGGCAGACTGAGTCGATGCCCGAGTCGCCGTTCGAACCGCCGGTGATCAGCTACCCGCACCGAGTCATCGGGCGGCGGGAGTTCGACTTCGACCGCCAGATCGTCGTGATGGGGATCGTCAATCGCACACCGGACTCCTTCTTCGACGGTGGCCGGACGTACGGGCTGGACGTTGCCGTCGCGGCAGCGCTGGCAGCGGCGGCGGCCGGTGCCGGCTGGGTCGACATCGGCGGCGTGCCGTTCTCGCCCGACACACCCGAGGTCTCGGTCGCCGAGGAGATCGAGCGGGTGGTGCCGGTGGTCGAAGCCGTCGCCGCGGGCTCGGACACCGTGGTCTCGGTCGACACCTGGCGCGCTGAGGTCGCCGCGGCCAGCCTGGCGGCTGGCGCGGCGGTGATCAACGACACGAGCGGCCTGCGCGACCCGGAGCTGCCGGCGGTGATCGCGGCGTCGGAGGCCACCTTGGTGATCACCCACAGCCGGGCCGAGCCGCACCGACATCTCCAGCGACCGACGTACGACGACGTGGTGACCGAGGTCCGCGGGTTCTTGGCCGAGCGGATCGAGCGGGCCGTTGCGCTCGGGGTGCCCGAGCAGCGGATCGTGATCGACCCAGGGCACGACCTCAACAAGAACACCTTTCACTCACTCGAGCTGACCCGACGGTTCGCCGAGATAGCCTCACTCGGGCTGCCGACGCTCGCGGCGGTCTCCAACAAGGACTTCATCGGCGAGGCGACCGGGCTGGCGAAACCGGAGCGTCTCGCACCGTCCATCGCCGCAGCCACGATCTGTGCCCTGGGCGGAGCCCGAATCCTGCGGATGCATGATGTCGGTGCCGCCGTTGCCGCCGCGACCATGATCGAGTGCATCCTCGGGTTCCGCCCCCCCGCTCACCTGCGGCACAATCGGTAGGGCCGGTGTGAGGGGTGGGCTATGGCCTACTCAGATCCCTCGGCGGATCAGGCGACCGTGCGGTGCGTCGAAGTCGACGGGCACACCCCGGACGTACGTCCTGCGGACCACGCCGGACAGCGCCTTGCCTTGGTACGGGGTCAGCGGATTGCGATGATGCAGCGTCTTCGCGTCGACGACGAACGCCTGATCGGGCGCGAAGATCGCGAGGTCCGCGTCGTAGCCGATCGCGAGTCGACCCTTGGAGCGCAGCCGCACCCGGTCCGCGGGCTTGGTCGCCATCCAGGAGACCACGCGGTCGAGTCCGATGCCGCGCCTGCGGGCCTCGGTCCAGATCACCGACAAGCCGAGCTGGACCGAGGCGATACCGCCCCAGGCGACACTGAAGTCGCCGTTGTCGAGGTCCTTCAGCGCCAGCGTCGAAGGCGAGTGGTCGGAGGCGATGTAGTCGATGGTGCCATCCAGCAGCCCCTCCCAGAGCTGCTCGCGATTGCCCACCTCGCGAATCGGCGGACAGCACTTGTAGGCCGTCGCCCCGTTGGGGATCTCCTCGGCCAGCAGCGTGAGGTAGTGCGGACAGGTCTCGACACTCAGGTCCAGACCGTCAGCCTTCGCGCTCCGCAGCATGGGCAGCGCGTCGGCGGAGGACAGGTGCAGGACGTGCGTCCGGGCCTTCGTCCACCGGGTTCGCTCGATCACCTCGGCAATCGCCAGGTTCTCCGCGCCGCGTGGGCGGGAGGCCAGGAAGTGGGAGTACACGTCGCCGTCCGGCTTGGGAGCGCGGTCGATCGCTCGTGAGTCCTCGGCGTGCACGATCATCAACGCGTCGAACGACTGCAGGGTCCGCAGGTAGTCCTCGAGCTCGTCCGGCTCCAAGTGAGGAAACTCGTCCACGCCGGAGTGCAGCAGGAAGCACTTGAACCCGAACACGCCTGCGTCGTGTAGCTCGCGCAGGTACGGCTCGTTGCCGGGCACCGCACCGCCCCAGAATCCGACGTCGACGAAGGCCTGGGGTGCGGCGATCAGCTGCTTGAGCTCGAGGGCCGCCGCGTTGACCGTGGACGGGATGGAGTTCAGCGGCATGTCGATGATGGTCGTCACCCCGCCCGCTGCCGCGGCCTTGGTCGCTGTCGTGAAACCCTCCCAGTCGGTTCGGCCGGGCTCGTTCACATGGACATGGGTGTCGACCAGACCGGGCAGGAGGACCTCGTCGTCGCCGAGGGTGATGATCTCCAGGCCGTCGAGCTCATGGCCGTACGGCTCGATCGCGACAATCCTGCCGCCCCGGATGCCGAGCTCACGATCGGCGATCCCGGCGGTGGACATCATCCGCCTTGCCCGAACCACGAGATCGAACTCGTGGCCGTGGCTCGGTTCGGGGGACTCCTCGACCGCGATCTCGGGGTGCTGCTCGCGGAACTGCGCGATCTGCCGACGGATCAGCTCCGGATCGTTGACGGCGGCGAGGCCGCGCGGCACGCTGTCGGTCATCGGGTTCTCCCTGCTGTGCGGACTATAGGTGAGGGTGTCATGCCCTTCGACAGGCTCAGGGCACGATGCTGGTGTAGCGGCGACCGAGCTCGGTGCCGACCTCGGTCAGCAGTGCGGCTGCGTCGGCTATCGCCCGTGCCGGGTCGGGCTGGCGGTCGAGCAGAGCGATCACTTCGTCGAAGCCCGCCCGTCGAACGTCGTCGGCGCTCAGCAGGTTACGCCCGCAGACGCCGATCACGGTCGGTACGCCGTGAGCGCGGGCCAGCTCGGCCACGCCGATCGGCGTCTTGCCGCCGAGGCTCTGACCATCGAGGCTGCCCTCGCCGGTGATCACCAGATCCACGCCCGACAACCGTTCGGCCAGCCCGACCAGCTCGAGCACCACCTCGACCCCGGGTCGTCGCTCCGCCCCGAGCACCGCCAGCGCCGCATACCCGACGCCACCGGCCGCACCCGCTCCGGGTGCCTCGGCCAGCTCGCGAGCTCTCGGCCCGAGGGCGTCGCCGAGTCGGTCCCGGAAGACGGCGAGATTCGTATCCAGCGTGGTGACGTCGATCTGGCTTGCGCCCTTCTGCGGGCCGAAGACAGCGGCCGCACCATCGGGCCCGAGCAGCGGGTTGGTCACGTCGGCGGCGAGCACGAAGCCCGCCTCGGCGATGCGGGGGTCTAGCCCGGACAGGTCGACGCTGACCAGTCGGGCAAGCCCCCCGCCACCGGCGGCGACGGGGTCGCCTTCGGCGTCCAGCAGTCGGGCGCCGAGTCCGACGAGGAGGCCGGCACCGCCATCAGTGTTGGCGCTGCCCCCGACCCCGAGGACGATGTCGGTGCATCCGGCGTCCAGCGCGGCCGCGATGAGCTCGCCGGTGCCGATGCTGGTCGCGGCGAGTGCGTCCAAGGTGCGCTCGCCGTCCTCGCCGACGGGCAGGACGAGCAGGCCGGAGGCCGCCGCCATCTCGATCACCGCGCGTGAGGCGTCGACGGCGAAGGTCGCCTCGATCGGCGCGCCGAGCGGTCCCGACACGCTGACCGTCACCGGGCGGTACCCGCTCGCCAGTGCCGCCGCCACCGTGCCCTCGCCGCCGTCGGCAACCGGCTGGCAGTGCACCTCCGCCGTCGGCAAGACGGCGGCCAGCCCGTCGGCGATGGCCTCCGCGACCTCGATTGCTTCCAGCGAGCCCTTGAACTTGTCCGGCGCGATCAAGATCCGCATCGGGCCGCCCTCAGTCCAGGATGGAGATCGCGGTCGGCGCGTCGGTGCCGTGTCGGGCCAACTCCTCGAACTCGACCACATTGTCGATCTCGGTGCCCATCGAGACGTTGGTCACCCGCTCCAAGATCACCTCAACCACCACGGGCACCCGGTGCTCCGCGGCAAGTTTGCGGGCTTGGGCGAAGGCGTTGCCCAGTTCCTCGGGATCGAAGACGCGAATCGCCTTGCAGCCCAGGCCCTCGACCACCTTGACGTGGTCCACGCCGTAGCCCTTGGCGCCTTCGACGAGATCCTCGGATGCATTGATGTTGTCGAAGGAAAGCTGAACGTGGTAGTCCATCTCGAAACCACGCTGAGACTGACGGATCAGCCCGAGATAGGCGTTGTTCACGAGCACATGGACGTACGGCAGCCGGAACTGCGCGCCGACGGCCAGTTCTTCGATCATGAACTGGAAGTCGTAGTCGCCCGACAACGCAACCACTTCTGCCTCCGGATCGGCCACGCAGACCCCGATGGCTGCCGGCAGCGTCCAGCCCAGCGGACCGGCCTGGCCGGCGTTGATCCAGTGCCTCGGCTTGTAGACGTGCAAGAACTGCCCACCGGCGATCTGCGAGAGCCCGATGGTGGAAACGTAGGTGACGTCGCGACCGAAGGCGGCGTTCATCTCCTGATACACCCGCTGCGGCTTGATCGGGGTGTTGTCGAAATTCGTACGCCGCTGCAGGGTCTGCTTCCGCTGCTGGCAGTCCTTGACCCATACGCCGTAGTCGGGCACTTCGTGCTCGGCGCGGCGATCCTTGGCTGCTGCGACGAAGAGCTCCAGGGCGGCGCGGGCGTCGGAGACGATGCCGTAGTCGGGGGCGAATACCCGTCCGATCTGGGTCGGCTCAACGTCGACGTGCACGAACTTCCGACCCCGCCGGTAGACCTCGAGCCCCCCGGTGTGCCGGTTGGCCCACCGGTTGCCGATCCCGAGCACGAAATCGGACTCCAGCATTGTGGCGTTCCCGTACCGGTGGGAGGTCTGCAGACCTACCATGCCGGCCATCAACGGGTGGTCGTCGGCGATGGCACCCCAGCCCATCAGCGTAGGAATCACGGGCACCTGCAACGTCTCTGCGAGCTCCACCAGCAGATCGGCTGCGTCGGCGTTGATGATCCCGCCGCCGGCCACGATCAGCGGCCGCTCCGCGGCGAGGAGCATGTCCAGCGCACGGTCGACCTGAGCCCGCGTGGCCGCCGGCTTGTAGACCGGCAAAGGTGCGTAAGTGTCGGGATCGAAATCGATCTCGGCCATCTGGACATCGAATGGCAGGTCGATCAGCACGGGTCCTGGCCGACCCGAACGCATCAAGTGGAAGGCTTGCTGGAACGTGCCGGGAACCTGCGCCGGCTCGAGCACGGTGACGGCCCACTTGGTCAGTGGCTTCGCGATCGAGGCGATGTCGACCGCTTGGAAGTCCTCCTTGTGCAGCTTCGCCACCGGTGCCTGCCCGGTGATGCACAGGATCGGGATCGAGTCGGCGGCCGCAGAGTACAGGCCTGTGATCATGTCCGTTCCGGCAGGGCCCGAGGTGCCGATGCAGATGCCGATGTTGCCCGCCTTGGCGCGGGTATAGCCCTCCGCCATGTGCGAGGCGCCCTCGACGTGCCTGGCCAGGATGTGGGAGATCCCCCGGTTTGCACTGTCGAGGTTGTGTCGACGCATGGCGTCGTAGAAGGGGTTGATCGCAGCCCCGGGCAAACCGAAGGCCTGCGTAGCGCCCTCCAGCTCGAGAATCTTCACGGCCGCATCGACCGCACGCATCTTGGTCACTCTCCGCTCACTTTCTGGCCCGAGAGCCGTTCCACGCCGCGCAGTAGGGCCGAGTGGTCCAAGCCGCCGTCACCCTGTGCACGCAGCGCACCGATCAACTGGGCTGCGACGGCGCCCAGGGGAATGGTGACTCCCTTGGCTCGAGCCGCCTCGATGATGATGCCCATGTCCTTGTGGTGCAGGTCGATCCGAAAACCGGGGGCGAACTCGCCGGCCAGCATGCTGGCACCCTTACGATCCAGGACGGTGCTACCCGCCAGTCCGCCTGCCAGGACCTTCAGCGCGGCCTCGGTGTCCACCCCGTACGCACGGAGGAAGACGATCGCCTCGGCCACCAGCTCGTAGTTGCCGGCGACGATCAGCTGGTTCGCAGCCTTCACGGTCTGTCCTGACCCCGCGGGTCCGACCAGGACGATGGTGGAACCCACCGCCTCCAGGATCGGGCGCACCTCCTCGAAATCGGAATCCGTGCCGCCGACCATGATCGACAGCTTGGCCTCCTTGGCACCGGCCTCACCCCCGCTCACGGGGGCATCGAGCACCCGGATCCCAGCCTCCTGACCGGCCGCGGCGAGTCTGACTGAGACGTCGGGCCGGATAGTGGAGCAATCCACCCACACCGAACCCTTCTTGGCGTTGGCGAAGATCCCGTGCTCGCTCTGGGCGACTTCCTCGACGTCGGGGGAGTCCGGCACCATCGTGATGATCACGTCGGCGTCCTGGACCGCCTCGGCGACCGAGGACGCGCCGCGGCCGCCGGCGGCGACCAGCTCGTCGAGCTTGGCGCTGCTGCGGTTGTAGCCGATGACGTCGTACCCCGCTTTGACGAGGTTGGCCGCCATCGGGCCGCCCATGATGCCGAGGCCGATGACGGCCACGGTCGTGGAGGAATTGCTCATGAGGAGGGTTCCCTTCGTTGGTTCATGAGTTCGTCGACAAGACTGAACGCCGCTCGCGCGGAAGCCAGGCGAATGGGTCGGGAGCATCGGACTTGTACTCGAGGCCCACCCAGCCGTCGTAGCCCGCCGCGTCGGCGTCGGCGATCCACTGGAGGATGGGGGCCGAGCCGCTGCCCGGCTCACCGCGCCCGGGCGCATCCGCGATCTGGATGTGCCCGAACTCGCCGGCGTGGTCGCGGATAACCGCGTCGACATCATCGCCGTTGACGGCCAGGTGGTAGAAGTCCGCGAGCAGTTTGACGTTGTCGACGCCGCGCTCGGTGAGATTCTCGATCACCGCCAGAACGTCGGCTGCCGTCTTCAGCGGGTACGCATCAGCGCCGGACACCGGCTCCAGCAGCACGGTTCCGTCGATCGCCTTCACGGCCTCGGCCGCCGCGGTCAGGTTGTCAAGGGCGATCTCGTCGGCCTCCTCGGTCGAGCACTCGTCGTTGCGCAGGCCGTACAGGGCATTGAAGGCGCGGCAGCCGAGTCGCTCGCCGATCGTCACCACCACGCCGATGTTGGCCAGGAACTCCGCTTGCCGGCTCTTCCAGCTGACCAGACCTCGATCGCCCGCGGGCATGTTGCCCGCGAAGAAGTTGAGTCCGGTGAGGGCGATTCCGGCATCGGCGATCGTCCCGACGAATCGATCTACCTCGGCCGTGCTCGGCTCCGCTTCGGCAAACGGCCACCAGAACTCGGCCGCCTCGAACGCGGCAGCCTTGATGGCGGCGGGTCGCTCCAGCAACGGGAGCTCGGTTAGCAGAATGGATCCATTCACGGTGTAGCGAGCCATCTCACTCCGATCAAATTTCGCAATGTGAAAGTTTTATACTGAGATGCGGAAACACTAGCGAGTCTGGCATCGGATCGTCAAGCGTCGGCTGGGAGCGATTCCCTCTCGCTTTGTGGATATCGGCTTCTGTATGGTGGAAGCCTGTCCATTTGCATGTCAGGTCCGAGCGCGAGGGGAATGGGATGTCCGAACCGGCGATTGCCGAGGCCCGATCGGGCATCGTCCAGTCCGTCGAGCGGGTGTTCGAGTTGCTCGAGATCATCGCGGATGCTGGGGGAGAGATCTCGCTGAGCGACCTGGCCGCGGCCGCGAAGCTTCCCATGCCGACCATTCACCGCCTCCTGCGAACCTGCGTGACGCTGGGCTACGCTCGTCAACTGCCGTCTCGACGGTACGCACTCGGCGCCCGGCTGATCCCACTGGGGGAGCGTGCCGGCCGGCAGCTGGGTCGGGTAGCCCAGCCGCAGCTGCAGGCATTGGTCCGCCAGCTCGGCGAGACCGCCAATGTCGCGCTGCTGGACGGCGATCAAGTGGTCTACATCGCCCAGCAACCCTCACCGTACGCAATGCGGATGTTCACCGAGGTGGGTCGGCGCGCGAATCTCCACGACACGGGCGTCGGCAAGGCGATCCTGGCCACGCTCACCGACGATCAGATCCTCGGCATCGTCGGACGCGTCGGCATGCCGACGCCCACCCCGAAGAGTCACGGCACACCGCAGTCACTGCTTGCCGACATCGCCGACATCCGGGCGCGGGGCTACTCCATCGACGACGAGGAGCAGGAGCTCGGCGTTCGGTGCTACGCGGTGAGCGTGCCCGACGCGCCGAACCCGATGGCTGTGTCGGTCTCTGGACCGCTCTCCCGAGTCGACGAGGCCTTCGGTGAGCGCGCCGTGCCCGCGCTGAGGGCTGTGGCTCGGCGGATCAGCGACGGTGCCTATGATTCCGCATAGCGGAAACATTATTCCATAATGTGCGTCAGATCATGATTTCGCTCGTTGCACTTCCACAGGGTAAAAACTAAGATCCGTATAACGGAAACGGAAGAAGGAGATCACCTCGATGGCAACCCCCAGTCCGGGCTACTCGATCACTTTGCGGGTGGCGGTCAGCGCCACCGCCGGTTCGACGACCGAGCTCGCGTCCGCCGTCTCGGCCACGGGTGCCGCCGTCACAGCACTCGATATCGTCGAGTCGAGCCACGACGCGATCGTGGTCGACGTCACCTGCAACACGATCGACGAGTCCCATGCCGAGCGCATCCGCGATGTGCTCGATGCGCGGCCCGGCACCACGGTGCGGAAGGTAAGCGACCGGACCTTCCTGCTGCACCTCGGCGGCAAGCTCTCGGTCGAGCCGAAGGTGCCGCTGAAGAACCGCGACGATCTCTCCCGCGCCTACACCCCGGGTGTCGCCCGGGTCTGTCTCGCCATCGCCGCCAACCCAGAGGACGCCCGCCGACTCACCATCAAGCGGAACACTGTCGCGGTGGTCACCGACGGCACCGCGGTGCTCGGCCTGGGTGACATCGGTCCGGCGGCCGCGTTGCCCGTGATGGAGGGGAAGGCCGCGCTGTTCAAGCAGTTCGCCGGCGTCGACGCCTGGCCGGTCTGCCTGGATACCAAGGACACCGAGGAGATCATCTCCATCGTCAAGGCGCTCGCTCCGGTCTACGGCGGGGTCAACCTCGAGGACATCTCGGCTCCGCGCTGCTTCGAGATCGAGCGCAGGCTGCGCGATGAGCTCGACATCCCTGTCTTCCATGACGATCAGCACGGCACCGCCATTGTCGTGCTGGCCGCGCTGATCAACGCGCTGCGCGTGGTGGACAAGAAGATCGGTGACGTCAAGATCGTCATCTCCGGTGTCGGCGCGGCCGGCCACGCCATCATCCAGCTGCTGCAGGCCCAAGGCGCCGCACACATCGTCGCCGTCGCCCGCAAGGGCGCGATCCATCGCGGCGAGACCTACACCGACGAGCACCGGACGTGGATCGCGGAGAACACCAACGAAGAAGGCTTCTCGGGCACTCTCGAGGAGGCGCTGGTCGGGGCAGACGTCTTCATCGGTGTATCCGGCCCGAACCTGTTCGGTGCGGACGAGGTCGCCACGATGGCCAAGGGTGCCATCGTGCTCGCCTTGGCCAATCCGGATCCGGAGGTGCATCCGACCGAGGCCGCGAAGTACGCCACCGTCGTGGCCACCGGCAGGAGCGACTTCCCGAACCAGATCAACAACGTGCTTGCGTTCCCGGGCATCTTCCGCGGGCTGCTGGACGCCGCCGCGTCGGAGATCACCACCGCGATGCTCGTGGCCGCGGCCGAAGCGATCGCGGACTGTGTCTCGCCGTCGGAGCTCAATGCCAGCTACATCGTCCCGAGCGTTTTCGACGCCCGCGTCGCGCCCGCCGTCGCCGAAGCCGTCGCGCGCTCGGTGACCACCAGCTGACGCGACAGCGCGCCCCGAACCCACGCCACGAAACAGTTCAGACACCGAAAGGCATCATGAGCATCGAACTGACCGACGCGGCTCCGATCGCCCGAGCCGAGGAGATCTTGACGCCCGAAGCGCTCGCGTTCGTCGAACAGCTGCACCAGAGGTTTGCCCCCCGCCGCGACGAGCTGCTCGCCGCACGGGTCGGCAAGCGGGAGAAGGCTGCCGCGGCCCAGTCGCTGGACTTCCTGCCCGAGACAGCGGACGTACGCGACGGGGACTGGCAGGTCGCCGCGGCGCCGGTGGCGCTGCAGGACCGCCGAGTGGAGATGACCGGTCCGGCCAGCCCGGCCAAGATGGCGATCAACGCGCTCAACTCCGGCGCCAAGGTGTGGCTGGCCGACCTCGAGGACGCCAGCTGCCCGAGCTGGCCCAACGTGATCGATGCCATCCTGAACCTGCGCGATGCCGCCCGGGGCACGCTGTCGTTCAGCCAGGCGGGTGGCGATGGGAAGGGCGGCAAGGAGTACGCCCTCCGCACCGACGCGCCACTGGCTGTCGTGGTGGCCAGACCCCGTGGCTGGCACCTACCCGAGGCGCACGTGATCGTCGACGGCCAGATCGGCGTCGGTGCCCTGGTCGACTTCGGGCTGCATTTCTTCCACCTTGCCCGGCAGCTGATCGACAACGGACAGGGGCCCTACTACTACCTGCCCAAGATGGAGAGCCATCTCGAGGCCCGACTATGGAACGACATCTTCACCTTCGCCGAGAACGAGCTGGGCATCGAGTACGGCACCATCCGTGCCACCGTGCTGATCGAGACGATTCCGGCGGCGTTCGAGATGGCGGAGATCCTCTACGAGCTCCGCGATCATGCCTCCGGTCTGAACGCGGGTCGCTGGGACTACCTGTTCAGCATCATCAAGTACTTCCGCGACGCCGGTCCGGAGTTCGTCCTCGTCGATCGGGCGGACATCACGATGACCGCGCCGTTCATGCGGGCCTACACCGAGCTGCTGGTCAAGACCTGCCACGCGCACGGAGCGTTTGCGATGGGTGGGATGGCCGCCTTCATCCCGAGTCGCAAGGACGCCGAGATCAACGCGGCGGCGTTCGCCAAGGTGAAGGCCGACAAGACCCGCGAGGCGGGCGACGGCTTCGACGGCTCCTGGGTGGCGCACCCCGACCTGGTTCCGGTCTGCCAGGAGGTCTTCGATGGTGTGCTCGGCGACAAGCCGAACCAGCTCGACCGGCAGCGGCCGGAGGTGTCGGTGACCGCACCCGAGCTGCTGGACGTGAGCTCTGCCCAGGGGGCGAACACCGAGCGGGGCCTGCGCACCAACCTCGAGGTCGCCGTGGCCTACACCGCCGTCTGGATCTCCGGCAACGGCGCGGTCGCGATCCACAACCTGATGGAGGACGCGGCCACCGCCGAGATCTCGCGTTCCCAGGTCTGGCAGCAGATCAAGAACGGCGTGGTGCTCTCCGACACCGGCCAGACCGTCACCCGCGACCTGGTGTCGCGGCTCCTCGACGAGGAGGTCGAGGGGCTGCGCGGCCAGGTGTCCGCCGAGCAGTTCGAGCGGTACTACCTGCCAGCCAAGACGCTGATCGCCGATCTCTGCCTGAGCGAGGACTTCACCGACTTCCTCACCCTGCCCGCGTACGAGCTGGTCAAGTGAGGACGGGGATGTCTGCTGATCCTGTCGGAGGGCGTTTGTCGAGCTCCACGCTGGCCGCGCTCGACGATCGGCTGGCGGAGACTGATGCCTTCCTGGCCAGCGCCTATCCGGGTGAGGACGGGCGTCGTCAGCCGGTGCACACGGTCTACGTCGCCGCCGACCGCTACACCCCCGAGCTCCCTACGGAGTGGGGCCGGATCGCGCTGGACGTCGTCGCCGAGCACGGCGGGATGACGGCACTGTGCCGCGAGGTCGGCCTGTCCGAGGAGCTGACCGCACAGGTCTCGGCGCGGGTCGAGGCCAAGCTTGTGAACGAGCCGATCGAAGATCTCCGGCTGGACTTCGAGGACGGCTATGGCAACCGCGGCGACGAGGCCGAGGACGCCGACGCCGTGGCCGTCGCGGGGCGACTGGCGACGGCCCTCGCCGCCGGTGTCGCACCAGCCTTCGTCGGCCTCCGGTTCAAGTGCTTCGAGGACTCCACCCGACGACGCGGAGTGCGGACCCTCGATCTCTTCCTCAGCACGCTTCTCGAAGCCCGTGGAGCGCTGCCCGACGGCCTCGTCATCACTTTCCCCAAGGTGAGCACGGTCAGTCAGGTCGAGGCAATGGTCGCGGTCTGCGGGGCGTACGAGGCCGTGGCCGGGCTGCCGGCCGGGCGACTGGGCTTCGAGATCCAGGTCGAGACCCCTCAGCTGATCATGGGCGCAGACGGTGCGGCAGCGGTCGCCGCGGCCATCCACGCCGGCGCGGGTCGGGTGACATCCCTGCACTACGGGACGTACGACTACTCCGCCTCGCTCGGTGTCTCCGCCGAGTACCAGTCCCTCGCCCATCCCGGTGCGGACTATGCGAAGGCGGTCATGCAGGCGGCGGCGGCCGGCACCGGAGTGCACCTGGCCGACGGTTCGACCAACATCCTTCCGCTCGGCGACGCCGACGCCGTCAAGGCCGCCTGGCGGCTGCACTACGACCTGGTCCGGCGCGGTCTGGAACGGGCGTTCTACCAGGGCTGGGACCTGCACCCGCACCAGCTGCCGACCCGCTACATCGCCAACTTCGCCTTCTACCGCGAGGGTTTCGCTCGCGCGGCGCAGCGGCTGGCGACGTACCTGGGCAAGGCGGACTCCGCGATCATGGACGAGCCGGCGACAGCCCGGGCACTTGCCCGATATCTCCATCGGGGCTTCGTCTGCGGCGCCCTCGACGCCGCCGAGCTCACCGAAGCCTCTGGCGCAACGCCGGCCCAGCTCGAGCTGCTGGCCCGACCCAAGTCGGACACCGAGCAGCTCGCCGGTGCCTGAGTCCATCCACGACGACCAAGGAGTGCCCGTGACAACCAGCACCGAACCATCCGCGACTCGCAGCGACGACATCGGGCAGCACGCCGCAGCGGAACAGGCCGCCGCCTGGTACTACGCGCCGCACGGAGGCCATCCGGATCAGACCGAGCTGCTCACGGATCGGGCCATGTTCACCGAGTCCTACGCCGTCATTCCTCGTGGCGTGATGCGCGACATCGTCACCAGTTTTCTCCCGTTCTGGGACAACACCAGGCTGTGGGTGATCGCTCGTCCGCTGTCGGGATTCGCAGAGACGTTCTCCCAGTACATCGTCGAGGTGTCCACGGGTGGCGGCAGCGATCGGCCCGAGCTCGATCCGCAGGCCGAAGGCGTGATCTTCGTGGTCGAGGGTGAGGGTCGGCTCACCGTCGATGATCAAGATCATCAGCTGGCCCCGGGGGGCTACGCCTACTTGCCGGCAGGACAGCGATGGAGTCTGCACAACGAGGCGGTGGAGCCGTTGCGGTTCCACTGGATCCGCAAAGCCTACGAGCACGTCGACGGACTCGACGTTCCCGAGGCCTTTGTCACGAACGAGCGCGACGTGGTCGCGGGTGAGATGCCAGGGACCCAGGGTCGCTGGGTCACCACTCGGTTCACCGATCCCAACGACCTGCGGCACGACATGCATGTCAACATCGTGACGTTCCAGCCGGGCGCCGTGATCCCGTTCGCCGAGACTCACGTCATGGAGCACGGGCTCTATGTGTTGGAGGGCAAGGCCGTCTATCGCCTCAATCAGGACTGGGTCGAGGTGCAGGAGGGGGACTTCATGTGGTTACGGGCATTCTGTCCCCAAGCCTGCTACTCCGGCGGTCCGGGACGATTCCGCTACCTCCTCTACAAGGACGTCAACCGGCACGCCAAGCTGAGTCGCCAGTTCGTCTGAGGCCGCGGCGGACCAGGCGAATGGCGAACCCGGGGCGACGTGTGTCGCCCGAGAACGGCAGGTACAGCCACGCCCGTACCAGTCTCGCGAACGGGTGTTCCAGATCACCTCGAACACGGAGAAGACTGGAACAGTTCCAGTTGACAAAGGCACCGCATGGGCCGAACATTAGCTATATCGGAAATCAATTTCCGCATCACGAAATCTAGACGCAGCATATTCGCCCGACGCTCGTCGACGGTGAGGAGTCCTTCAGTGGCCAGTTTGTCCGAGTTCAACGCCACCGAGCCAGCGGCTGCTGCTGCTGTCGTCCGTCCGTGCCTGGACGTCGAGCGCTGGGTCGACACGGTGGTCGATGGCCGGCCGTACGTCGACCTCACTACGCTTCTCGAGGTCGCGGGCGGTGCGGCCGAGGTGTTCACCGACGAGGAGCTGGACTCAGCCCTGAAGCACCATCCTCGGATCGGGGAGCGGGCCGGCGGTGCGAGCGCGGAAGCAACCCTCTCCCGATCCGAGCAGTCCGGTGTGTCCGCCGACGAGGACGTCCAACGCAAGCTCGCGGACGGAAATCGTGCCTACGAGGAGCGCTTCGGTCACGTGTTCTTGATCCGCGCCGCCGGCCGCAGCAGCTCGGAGATCCTCGCCGCGCTGGAGGACCGGTTGACCAACGATGCCGACACCGAGAAATCGATCATGGCCGACCAGCTGCGCCAGATCGCCCTGCTCCGCCTGGAAGGAATCTTCGGATGAGCTACATCACCACGCACGTGCTCGACGCGACCGCAGGCCGTCCTGCCGCCGGCGTCGCCGTTACTCTCGCGACGATGGCCGGTGATGTCGTCGCGACCGGGACCACCGACAACGACGGTCGCGTCGCCGATCTCGGCCCCGAGCTCCTTGATCCGGGCACCTACCGGATCGACTTCGGCACCGGTGACTACTTCGCCGGTCGCGGACTTCCGACCTTCTACCCCGAGGTCTCGATCACCTTCTCCGTCGATGCCGAGCAGGGCCACTACCACGTGCCCTTGTTGCTCAGCCCGTTCGCGTACTCGACCTACCGCGGCAGCTGACGGAGCTCTTCCAACCCACTGTTCACCACAAACCCACCCCACCACCCCGAGGAGTCGAGGACATGAGCGACAACGTAGTGCTCACCGCCAACCAGTACGGCAAGGCCGAGAACCGGGTCGTCAAGATCACCCGAGACACCGATCGGCACGAGATCGAGGACCTGAACGTCACCTCGCAGCTCCGCGGCGACTTCGCCGCCGCCCACACCGATGGCGACAACGCCCATGTGGTCGCCACCGACACCCAGAAGAACACGATCTTCGCGTTCGCCCGCGAAGGCGTCGGGTCGCCGGAGGCGTTCCTTCTGCGGCTGGCCGATCACTTCACCGGCGACTTCGACTGGGTGACCGGTGGCCGCTGGGCCGCCGAGCAGTACCGGTGGACCCGGATCAACGACCACGATCACTCGTTCTACAAAAGCGGTCCCGAGACCCGGACGGCGGTTCTGGTCCGCGACGGCGACGTCGACACCATGATCAGCGGGTTCTACGGGCTCACCGTGCTCAAGTCCACCGGCTCCGGCTTCGTCGGCTATCCGAAGGACAAGTACACGACGCTGGCCGAGACGACCGATCGGATCCTGGCGACCGACATCGCCGTCCGTTGGCGCTACAACAGCACCGACCTCGACTTCAACGGCCTGTACGACGCCATCCGCTCGATCATCCTGACCACGTTCACCGCCGAGTACTCGAAGGCGCTGCAGCACACCCTGTACCAGATGGCTGAGGCGGTGATCACGGCTCACCCGGAGGTGGACGAGATCAAGTTCTCGTGCCCGAACAAGCACCATTTCCTGTCGGACCTGTCGTTCTGCGGCCTGGACAACCCCGGCGAGGTTTTCTACGCGGCGGACCGACCGTACGGCCTGATCGAGGCCACCATCGCCCGCTCGGGCGCCCCGACCGCCGATGCCGCCTGGGTCGGCATCGCCGGCTTCTGCTGAGGAGACAGCACTCGTGGCGATCAAGTCGCAGAATGCCGGCCACAGCGCGCCCCCACGGTCCCCGGTTGGGGTAGCCGTCGACCACAAGCGACCCGAGGACAACTGGCTGGGAATCGGTCGGAGCATCGGCTATGGCGCGCAGCATGTGCTCACCATGTACGGCGGGATCATCGCTCCGCCCCTGATCGTCGGCGCAGCGGCCGGCGTCTCACCGGACCAGCTGGCACTGCTGGTGACCGCCTGCTTGTTCGTCGGTGGCCTGGCCACGATCCTGCAGTCGGTGGGCATCCCTTGGTTCGGTTCGCAGCTGCCACTGGTCCAGGGCACCTCCTTTGCGAGCGTGGCGTCGCTGGTGGCCATCGCCACCCAGGGCGGCGGTATGCCGGCGGTCTTCGGCTCGGTAATGGCGTCGGCCTTCATCGGGCTGCTGATCACCCCGTTCTTCGCCCAGGTGATCCGCTTCTTCCCGCCGGTGGTCACCGGAGTCGTGATCACGACGATTGGGCTGTCGCTCATGCCGGTTGCAGCCAACTGGGCGATGGGGGGCAACGCCAACGCGCCTGACTACGGCTCGATGGCCAACATCGGGTTGGCGGGCTTCACGCTGCTCGTCGTGCTCATCCTGAGCCGAGCGAACCATCCGGCGATCTCGCGGCTGTCGATCCTGTTCGCCATCGTGGTCGGGACGGTGTTCGCGACAATCGTCGGGATGGCCCACTGGGGCAACGTCGGGACGGGTTCGTTCGCGGCCTTCCCGACTCCGTTCGCGTTCGGGCTGCCGACGTTCCCCATTGCCGGGGTCATCTCGATGGTCATCGTTGTGCTGGTGATCATGACCGAGACGACCGCGGACATCCTGGCCGTCGGTGAGATCGTGGAGACACCCGTCGATCGTAAGCGGATCGGCAACGGCCTGCGGGCCGACATGGGCGCCTCGGTCATCGCACCGATCTTCAACGGCTTTACCCAGAGCGCGTTCGCGCAGAACGTCGGACTGGTCGCGATCACGGGCGTCAAGAGCCGGTTCGTGGTCACCGCGAGCGGTGGCATCCTTGTCGTGCTGGGACTGCTGCCGGTGCTTGGGCGGGTGGTCGCCGGAATCCCGCTGCCGGTGCTGGGGGGTGCCGGGATCGTCTTGTTCGGCACGGTCGCTGCTTCCGGCATCAGGACCTTGGCCAGGGTGAACTACAAGGGCAACATGAATCTGATCATCGTCTCCGCCTCGATCGGGGCGGGACTCCTCCCGGTCGTGGCTCCGACGTTCTACAACGCCTTCCCGACGTGGTTCGTCACCATCTTCCACTCCGGGATCACCTCCGCGGCTCTCTTCGCGGTGCTGTTGAACATCTTCTTCAACCACATCAAGTTCGCCCGTCAGAAGGAACCCGCGTCGACGTTCGTCGAGGCCGACCGCTACATCCGTCTGGACGAGGTGAAGTCCTACACCAAGCTCCGCGAGGGCGACCGGATCGAGGACGGACGGATCGTCGACCGTGAGGGACGCCCGGTTCCGGTGCGTGGTGAGCAGGGCGAGGTGATGGACGTCAAGGTCTGCGAACCCGAGGACAGCGAGCACTGAGGGCAGCCCGCGGGTCGGCTCGAGCTGCGTCCGCGCGACGCCTCGGGTCGAGCCGAAGCGGTCCGCCGGGCGGACGCCGACCCGGCTGCCCGGCGGGCACTGCCACGCGCGAGAACGACGGACTAGGCTCACCCTTGTCCGACCCACCCGGCGGGTCGCCACCCCGGACCCGGCGGAGACTCAGGAAGGAAGTTGCCAACACCGATGAGCCCAGATCAGCGACCCGACCCCGAAGAGACCTCCGAATGGCTCGAATCCTTCGACGCGCTGGTCTCGAGCCGGGGGCGTGACCGCGCCGCCGACATCCTGGCCGCGCTGAGCGAGCGCGCGAGCGCCGCCGGTGTGTCCGCACCGGCACCTGCCGCCGCGAACAACTACACCACCGACTATGTCAACACCATTCCGGTCTCGGAGGAGCCCGAGTTCGCCGGCGACGAGGACATGGAGCGGAAGTTCCGCAAACTCATCCGGTGGAACGCCGCGGTGCTGGTGCACCGAGCCCAGCGCTCGGACATCGGCGTGGGCGGTCACATCTCGACCTATGCGGGCGCGTCGACGCTCTACGAGGTCGGCCTGAACCACTTCTTCCGCGGTCCGGACCACCCCGGCGGCGGCGACCAGGTCTTCTTCCAGGGACACGCCTCGCCGGGCATGTACGCCCGCGCGTACCTGGAGGGTCGCCTCGGCGAGGAGGACCTGAACGGGTTCCGGCAGGAGAAGTCGAAGGCTCCGCACGGACTGCCGTCGTACCCGCACCCCCGGTTGATGCCGAAGTTCTGGCAGTTCCCGACGGTTTCCATGGGCATCGGTCCGATGAATTCGATCTACCAGGCCCAGTTCAACCGGTACCTGATGAACCGCGGCATCAAGGACACCTCGGCCCAGCACGTGTGGGCCTTCCTCGGCGACGGGGAGATGGACGAGCCCGAGTCGCGCGGGCTGCTCCAGCTCGCCGCGAACGACCGGCTCGACAACCTGACCTTCGTGATCAACTGCAACCTGCAACGGCTCGACGGCCCGGTGCGCGGCAACGGCAAGATCGTCCAGGAGCTGGAGGCGTTCTTCCGTGGCGCCGGCTGGGACGTGATCAAGGTCTTGTGGGGCCGGGAGTGGGACAAGCTGCTCGAGAAGGACACCGGCGGCGATCTGGTCCGGGTGATGAACGAGACGGTCGACGGGGACTACCAGACCTACAAGGGTGAGTCCGGCAGCTACATCAGGGAGAACTTCTTCGGCAAGTCCGCGGCCACCAAGCTGCTGGTCAAGGATCTCACCGACGAGCAGATCTGGAACATGAAGCGCGGTGGCCACGACTTCCGTAAGGTGTATGCGGCCTACCACGCGGCGACCGTACGGAACGGAAAGCCCACCGTCGTGCTGGCCCAGACCGTGAAGGGCTACGGCCTGGGCGCGAACTTCGAGGCGCGCAACGCGACGCACCAGATGAAGAAGCTGAAGCTCGAGGACTTGAAGGCGTTCCGCGACCTGATGGACATCCCGGTCACCGACGCCCAGCTCGAGAAGGACATCTACGAGGCGCCTTACTACCACCCCGGCGAGGACGCGCCGGAGATCAAGTACGCGCTCGAGCGGCGGCGTGCGCTGGGCGGTTTCGTCCCGCAGCGGGTGAATCGTCCACGAGAGCTGGCGATGCCGCCTGAGTCGACGTACGCGACGACCAGGAAGGGCTCCGGCAAGCAGCACGCAGCCACGACCATGGCCTTCGTCCGACTGCTCCGCGATCTCATGCGGGACAAGGAGATCGGCCACCGGATCGTGCCGATCATCCCGGACGAGGCCCGGACCTTCGGGATGGACTCGTTCTTCCCCTCGGCCAAGATCTACAACCCGAACGGGCAGCACTACACCTCGGTCGATCGCGAGCTGTTCCTTGCGTACAAGGAGTCCGAGCACGGTCAGCTGCTGCACGTCGGAATCAACGAGGCCGGCTCGATGGCCGCCTTCACCGCAGCCGGGACCAGCTACGCCACACAGGGCGAACCGATGATCCCGATCTACATCTTCTACTCGATGTTCGGCTTCCAGCGCACGGGCGACTCGATGTGGGCAGCCATGGACCAGATGACGCGCGGGTTCATCATCGGCGCCACCGCCGGCCGGACCACCCTGACCGGGGAGGGTCTGCAGCATGCCGACGGCCACTCACCGATCCTGGGTGGCACCAACCCGGCGATGAAGATCTACGACCCGGCGTTCGGGTACGAGATCGCCCACATCGTCCGGGCCGGTCTGGAGCAGATGTATGGGCCGGACAGCGACGATCGCAATCACATGTACTACCTGACCGTCTACAACGAGCCGATCATCCAGCCGGCCGAGCCCGAGGGCGTCGATGTCGAGGGCATCGTCCGCGGCATGCATCGGCTCAGCACCGGCGCCGACTCGGGCCCAAAGGTTCAGCTGCTTGGCTCCGGAGTGTCTGTGCCATGGGTGCAGGAGGCGGCCATGATCCTCGGTTCGGAGTGGGGGGTCAGCGCCGACGTATGGTCGGTCACCTCCTGGACCGAGCTTCGGCGCGACGGCCTGGCGGCGACCAAGCACAACTTCTTGCATCCCGACGAGCAGGCCCGGGTTCCTTACGTGACGACGAAGCTCGCCGATGCGCGCGGTCCGATCGTCGCGACCACCGACTACGTCTCGGAGGTGCCGGACCAGATCCGGCAGTTCGTGCCGAACGCGTTCGCCACCCTCGGCGCGGATGATCATGGCTTCTCCGACACCAGGGCGGCCGCACGGCGCTACTTCCACATCGACGTGCACTCCGTCGTCGTCCGGGCGCTGCAGGAGCTGGCCGCAGCGGGCGAGGTGGACGTCAGCGCCCCGAAGGAGGCCGCCGAGCGCTACCGGCTGCTCGACGTCAACGCGGGCACCACCGGCAACGCGGGCGGCGACTCCTGACCAAGGCCCGACTTGTCAGCGTGAGGAAGGGCTATAGCCCTTCGAGACGCTGACAAGTCGGGGTGCAGGATGGGATGGTGCCGCACCGACAGCGCCTCCTGCTCGAGCTGGACCTGACCCAGCCGTTGGCCGAGCCGAGTCCGGACGATCCGCTGGACAGGCTGTTCAGTCGGGGTCGCCGGCAGCTCCGGCCGACACTGCGGGCGCTGCATCAGGCCGGCGAGGACCCGCGGGTCGTCGGCCTGATCGCGAAGGTGGGCGGGGGGTTGCCGTGGGGGACGGTCGAGGAGCTGCGTCGCGGCACCAGCGCATTCGGGGCAAGTCGGAAGCCGATGATCGCCTGGGCCGAGAGCTTCGGCACGGGCGGTGCTGGGACGGCCTCGTACGCCCTCGCGAGTGGGTTCGACGAGATCTGGCTCCAGCCAGGCGGAGACGTCGGGCTGACCGGGCTGGCAGTGGAGACCACGTTCCTTCGTGGCGCGCTGGACAAGATCGGTATCACCCCGGAGCTGGAACAGCGTCACGAGTACAAGAACGCGGCGGATCGGATCATGCGGACCGGCTTCACCGACGCCCACCGCGAGTCGCTGACGCGGCTGACGGAGTCGATCTTCGACGACTGCGTGGCCGCGATGTCGGCCGGCCGGCCGCTGAGCGAGGAGCGGGTCCGCGAGCTGATCGACACGGGGCCGCGGACCGCCGTCGAGGCGCTGTCGGTCGGGCTGGTCGACCGGCTCGGCTACCGCGACGAGGTGTACGCGGCCGCCCGCGAGCGGGTCGGTGGTGAGGTCGACCTGCTCTTCGCCGATCTGTGGCGGCCACGGCGTCGACCGCGACTCCCGGCGCGGACCCGGCCCTATGTGGCGCTGGTCGAGGCGAGCGGATCGATCGGCTCGGGGCGGAGCCGGCGGACCCCGATGGGCCGCTCGATCGGTAGCGACTCGGTGGCGGCGCAGCTCCGGGCCGCGCTGCACGACGACCATGCCCGGTCGCTGGTCCTGCACGTCGACTCACCCGGTGGCTCGGCCGTCGCGTCGGAGGTCATCTGGCGCGAGATGATCCGGCTGCGAGAGGCGGGCAAGCCGGTGATCGTGTCGATGGGCAACGTCGCCGCCTCCGGTGGCTACTACATCGCCTGCCCGGCCGACGTCATCGTGGCACTTCCGACGACCATCACCGGCTCGATCGGTGTGTTCGGCGGCAAGTTCGTCGTCGCCGACCTGCTGGAACGCGCCGGCCTCACCACCGGAGCGGTCGAACACGGCGCGCACGCTCGGATGTACTCGTCGCGACGCGTCTTCAGTGAATCCGAGCGGGAACGGCTCGCCGTGAGTATCGACGCGGTCTACTCCGACTTCGTGGGCAAGGTCGCTACCGGGCGCCGCCGGCCGGTGGCCGAGATCGAACCGATCGCCCGCGGTCGGGTGTGGAGCGGACGCGACGCGTTGCAGCGAGGGTTGGTGGACGAGCTCGGCGGCCTGCGGGACGCCGTACGGATCGCCCGCAGCCGCGCCGGCCTGCGCGACGACGCGCCGGTCCGCCCCGCGCTGCACGTCCCGCCACTCGCCAGGTTCGGGAAGGCCAAGAACAGCCAGGATCCGCGCGCGATCCTCGGCGGCACAGCGGGCACGCTGGTCGACCTCGTTCGTCTGACCCGTGAGCTCGGAATCCCCCAGGGCACGGAGCTTTTGATGCCAGGAGTCGTGATCCGATGAGCGTCGCAGTCGCGCCCCAACAGGCCGAGCCGGAGATGGGTCGACGGCGGATGAACCTCGTCTTCATCACCGTCCTGCTCGGCATGCTGCTATCCGCGCTCGACCAGACGATCGTGTCCACCGCGCTGCCGACCATCGTCGGTGACCTGGGCGGCGCGGGGCATCTGAGCTGGGTCGTGTCGTCGTACCTGCTGGCGGACACGATCGCGACCGTGCTGGCCGGCAAGTTCGGCGACCTGTTCGGACGCAAGCTGATCTTTCAGCTCTCGGCGGGCATCTTCGTGCTCGCCTCGGCCGCCTGTGGTCTCTCCCAAGACATGGGCTGGCTGATCGCCTGGCGTGCGGTGCAGGGGGTCGGCGCGGGCGGGCTCGCGGTGACCGCGACCGCGGTGATCGCCGACGTGATCCCGCTCCGCGAGCGTGGCAAGTACCAGGGCGCGCTCGGCGCGGTGTTCGGTGTGACGACGGTCCTCGGTCCGCTGCTGGGCGGCCTGTTCACCGATCACCTGTCGTGGCGCTGGGCGTTCTACATCAACCTCCCGATCGGTGCGGCGGTGATCGCGCTGGCCGCGTTCACCATGCCTGCGGTGGGCAAGGCCGCTCGACCTGCGCTCGACTATCTGGGCATCGTCTTCGTGTCGCTCGGTGCGGCCGGGCTGACTCTCGGACTGTCCTGGGGAGGATCGCAGTATCCGTGGGGGTCGGCGACGATCATCGGGCTGTTCGTGGGCTCGGTGATCTCGCTGGTGATCTTCGTCGTCGTGGAGTCCAAGGCGGTCGATCCGATCCTGCCGCTCCGGCTGTTCCGATCCTCGGTGTTCAGCGTGAGCGTGGTGCTCGCGTTCATCGTCGGGTTCGCGATGCTCGGCGCGATGACATTCCTTCCCACCTATCTGCAGTACGTCCGTGGCGTGTCCGCCACGGCGTCGGGAGTCCAGACCCTTCCGCTGGTTGCCGGCCTGCTGGTCACCTCGATCCTGTCGGGCAATGTGGTCGCCCGAACGGGGCGCTACAAGATCTTCCCGGTGGCCGGCTCGTTGATCATGGGGCTGGGGCTGTTCCTGCTCTCGACGCTGACTGCCGACACCCCGTTCTGGCAGATGGCGATCTCGATGGCGGTGCTCGGCATCGGCATCGGTTGCTCAATGCAGACCTTGACGATCATCGTCCAGAACACGGTCGACTATGCCGACCTCGGCGTCGCGACGTCAGGTGTGACCTTCTTCCGAACTCTCGGCAGCTCGTTCGGTGCCGCAGTTTTCGGAACGGTCTACACGAACGTGCTGACCGACCGCCTTCCGGCGGCCGTCGCGGCGTCGCCTGGGGTCGACCCGAACGCGGTCGCGACGCCCGCGGCTCTGCACGCCTACCCGGCCGAGCAGATCGCTCCGATCATCGACGCGTACGCGCACGCCATCCACGTCGTGTTCCTCGCGGCCGTGCCGGTCGCCGTCGTCGCCTTCGTCCTGGCGCTGTTCTTGAAGGAGGTGCCTCTGCGCGGAACGTCGCGGGCCGCCGTGTCGAATGTCGGAGACGGCTTCGGGATGCCCGAGAGCGGCGACAGCGCCCAGTTGCTGCAGGCTGCGATCGCCAGGCTGTTCCAGCGCAAGGGGCGGATCGCCGCGCGGGCGATCATGATCGAGTCGGGCACCAGTCTGGATGTCGCGGACGCCTGGTGCGTCGGCCAGGTCCATCTGCGGACGAGGGTCAGCGGCGAACCGACCAGCCTCACCTTGATCAGCAGGCGCGTGGGGGTGCCGACGGCCGTGCTCGAGCCCGCCTTCGCCAATGCCCGGGACCACGGGTACCTGACCAACGACGGCGAGCTGGTCCAGCTCACCGAGTCGGGCCGTCGGGAGATCGAGAACCTGGTCGCGACCGCTCGGGCCTGGCTGGCCGAGGAGCTCGCCGACTGGGGCGCGGAGAACGACGCGGTGATGACCGAGGCGCTGCAGGGGATGGCCGAACAGTTCGTCCGGGAGGACCCCGAGCTAGTACCGAGCCGGGCGCTCAGCGCGGTGTAGGTCGGTGTCTGTCGAGCCCTCCTCTTCGCTGAGCGGCGGGCTTCGGTTGCATCGACTGGACCGTTCGGACAGCCCCGGAATCGATCCAGCTCGCGATCAGATCGCCCCGTGGAACAGCAGCGCCGCAGCGTCCCGCATCGGCAGCCTTCGGGCGCATCGGTCGGTCCACTGTCGGTGGGTTTGATTACGCTGACGCACATGTCGGACCCGGCGCATGCTCAGGTGCAGCGAATGGCGCCGGACGCCACGTCGATGGTTGCGGCGCAGCGGCTGGCCAGGTCGGGGTCCTGGCGTGAGCTCGGCGGCTCGGCCCGCGGGATCTGGGGGTTGTGCCAGGGCAGTGGCACGGCGCCGTACGAGGCCGTCGTGGCCCTGGACGGCATGGCCGGCGCCTGCACCTGCCCGAGCCGAAAGCGACCGTGCAAGCACGTGCTCGCGCTGCTGCTGCTGTGGACCGACGATGGGATCGGTGTGCAGGCCGAGCCCGATTTCGTCAACCGCTGGTTCGACCAGCGTGCGGCCACGGCCGAGCGGACTGCCGGTCGTCTTCAGAGCCCGGCTGAGCGGGGCGGCGAGCTTGCCGACCCGGCCGCCGCCGCCAAACGGGCCGAGCTTCGACGGCAGCGAGTGAGTCTCGGCCTGGCGGAGCTGGACCGCTGGCTCGGCGACCAGGTCCGTGCCGGACTGGCGGCCCTGCCGAGAGCGGGCTACGCGCACTTCGACGCCGTCGCGGCAAGGATGGTGGACGCCCAGGCTCCGGGAGTCGCGAGTACGCTGCGCGCCATCCCGGGAGAGCTCGTCGGCGGCGACTGGCCGGAGCGGGCCCTGCACGCGTTCGGTGGGTTGCGGCTCCTTGTCCGGGCACATGATCGGCTCGATCGCCTTGGTCCCGATCTGGCCGCCACCGTCCGTAGTCGGGTCGGCTACCCGATGAGCAAGGACGACGTGTTGCGCGGCCCCGGGCTGGCGGATCGCTGGCACGCTCTGGCCGCCGTTGACACGATCGACTACCAGCTGGAGACTCGGCGGGTCTGGCTGCTGGGGGAGCGGACCGGTCGCTGGGCGATGTGGCTGACCTTCGCCGTGCCGGGTCAGTCCTTCGACCCCTCCGTCCAGCCGGGTCAGGTGATCGACGCGGACCTGCACTTCTACCCGGGGGGCGGGGAGTATCGGGCACTCGTCGGTCTCGGCCACAACACCGAGGCCGGTCCGTTCCCGCCAGTGGGATCGACCGTGAGCGAGGTCCGCCGCCAGTTCGCCGGGCTGCTGGCGACGGACCCTTGGGCCAGTCGGCTGCCGGCTCTGGTTCGTGCGGTCCCGGTGGTGCCCGAAGAAACCGGCCAGCCGTGGCTGTTGCGGGACGCGACGGGGGAGTGCTGCACGCTGGAGGACTCGTCGTTCGATCCCTGGATGCTGCTGGCGCACTCGTGTGGGGACGCGATCACCGTCTTCGGCGAATGGCACGGTGCCGGCCTGCTTCCCCTGGCGGTGCTCGGTGTCTCGGCGGGGGTGCCCGGATGACGAACTGGTCCGACATCGTGACCACGGCACTGCTCGGCACCGGCCGACGGCCGATGCCGACAGACGTACCGGGCTGGGCGGGTGCGGCGGGGCTGTCGGACGGCGCCGACGCCGAGGGGCGGGTGCTCGATCTGGCGGCCGCCCATCGAGTTGCGGCCCAGGCCGGTCGGCGACCCGAGGCCGGCGGTGCACCGGCACCCGGTGCGACCGCCGCGCCGCCTCAACGGTTGCCGCTGGCCCCGCCGGGCGCGCGTCGACTGCTGGACGCGTTCCTCCTCCACCCGGACTCCACCACCGTCGGCTCCTGGCTCTCTGCCTGCCGGCGGCAAGGGCGCGGTCTCGCCCCCGAGCACTGGGCCCGGATCGCCGAGCTGGCGGCCCGATCGACCGCGTACGATCGGGGCAGTCTGTCCGCCGTGCTCGGCGAACGCGGACGATGGTTCGTCGGTCAGAACCCTGGATGGCAGAAACTGGCCCTCGTGCTGGACACCTGCGCCGAGGAGGATGCCGATCCGCTCGACATCGGCACCGCGCTCGACCTGCCGACCACCGAGCAGGTCGAGCACGATCCCGAGCTGTTGATGGCAATCGCGGCACCTTGGCCGGACACGCTGGTCGCGGCGGCCATCGTCGGACTGGTCGGTGGACGGATGGGCAACAAGCAGCGGTCGTACGCCCGGGTGCTGGGCGCCGGCCTCAGCCTGGTGCAGTACGCCTCGCTCGCCGCGCTGGCCCGGCGCTTCCTTGAGCTGCCCCAGCTCACTCCGGCGGCCCGTCGCGGCGTGCGGAACCTGTTCGTCGAGATCGAGCGGGCGACGTACGACCGGATCGAGGTCGAGCGGGCCTTCGATCCCTCGCTGGCGCGGATCGCCAAGATCACGATTCCGCCGGTCTGACCGGACCCGACCCACGATGCATCAGTTGTCGTCCCGAGCACAGGAGCACGTCATGATCGAGGCCAGTCCCGTCCCCGAGGCCGGCGCGGTGGATGACCGGCTGCGTCCGCACGCCGAGCAGGCCTACGCCGACGAGCTCGCCGCCTTGGCACGGCACGACGTCCGGCCGCGCCCGCCGCAGTGGCTGCTCTCGCCCTGGGCCGTCGTCACGTACCTGATGGGCGGTCAGCTGCCCGACGGCACCGAGATCACCCCGAAGTACATCGGTTCGCGGCGACTGATCGAGGTCGCGGTGGCGACCCTGGCCACGGATCGAGGCCTCCTGCTGCTCGGTGTCCCCGGCACGGCGAAGTCGTGGGTGTCGGAGCATCTGGCCGCCGCGATCTCGGGACGATCGACGCTGCTGGTCCAGGGCACGTCGGGCACGCAGGAGGAGGCGATCCGCTACGGCTGGAACTATGCCCGCCTGCTGGCCGAGGGCCCGACCGAGGCCGCGATCGTTCCCTCGCCGGTGATGACGGCCATGCGTGAGGGCCGGATCGCCCGGATCGAGGAGCTCACCCGCATCGTGAGCGATGTGCAGGACGCGTTGATCACGGTCCTCTCCGAGAAGGTGCTGCCGATCCCCGAGCTCGGCCAGGAGGTCCAGGCACGCAAGGGCTTCAATGTCATCGCCACCGCCAACGACCGCGACAAGGGCGTCAACGAGTTGTCGTCGGCGTTGCGGCGCCGGTTCAACACCGTGGTGCTGCCCCTGCCGGCCGATCCCGAGGACGAGGTGCGGATCGTCAGCAGCCGCGTCGCGGAGCTGTCGGCGAGCCTCGAGCTGCCGGCCGTGCCGGCGGCCGAGGACGAGATCCGGCGCGTGGTCACCGTCTTCCGGGAGCTACGCTCTGGCCTCACCGCGGATGGTCGAACTACCGTGAAGAGTCCGTCGGGCACGCTCTCGGCGGCTGAGGCGATCTCCGTGATCACCAGCGGGCTCGCCCTTTCCGCGCACTTCGGGGACGGCGTCCTGCAACCGGCCGACGTGGCCGCTGGGATGGTCGGCGCGATCGTCAAGGACCCGGTCGCCGACGTGGTGGCCTGGACGGAGTACCTGGAGCTCGTGGTCCGGAACCGGCCCGGCTGGGGTGAGTTCTACAGCGCCTGCCGGGAGGCGACGTGAGCCCGGATGGAGGCAGCCCCGCTCCAACGAGCCAGGGTCACGGCAGCGTCGTCGAGGTCTACGGCATCCGCCACCACGGACCGGGATCGGCCCGTTCTCTCGTGGCGGCGCTCGGCGCGTTCGGCCCGGACCAGGTGCTGATCGAAGGCCCGGCCGACGCCGACCCGGTGATCGGATGGGCGGCGTCGGCAGACACCGTGCCGCCCGTCGCGCTGCTGGCGTATGCACCGGACAAGCCGGGGTTGGCCGCGTTCTGGCCGTTCGCGGTGTTCTCCCCGGAGTGGCAGGCGCTCACCTGGGCCTTGCGCCGCGGTGTGGCGGTGGGCTTCTGCGACCTGCCCGCAGCGAACGCTCTCGTTGCCCGCTTCGCGACGGAGCGGGAGGCGGCCGTGCCGGACCTGCTCACGGACGCGCCGGAGGACCCGGAGGGACCGGCAGAGCCCGAGGTCGATGGCCGGTCGGGATCGGCGGGCGCCCTCCGTGCGCTGGCCCGGCACGACCCACTGGCCGCCCTGGCGGAGGCGGCCGGATACGACGACGCCGAGCGCTGGTGGGACGACGTGATCGAGTCTCGCCGCGACGGCTCCTCGCCCTTCCCTGCCCTGACCGAGGCAATGGGCGAGCTCCGGGCGCAGCTCCCGGCGACCGATCTCGCCGAGGCCGGGCTGGAGGCTCGCCGGGAGGCGTACATGCGGCAACGGATCCGGGCCTCGATCAAGGCCGGGCGCCAACGCATCGCGGTCGTCTGCGGCGCCTGGCACGCTCCGGTGCTGGACGGTCCGCTGCCGCCCGCGAGCGCCGACGCCAAGCTCCTGCGAGGGATGCCCAGGCGCAAGGCGACGACGACGTGGATCCCGTGGACCCATGCCCGGCTTGCCTCTGCCAGTGGCTATGGGGCCGGCATCACCTCGCCCGGCTGGTACCACCACCTCTGGACCGCCCCCGATCAACCGATCACCCGCTGGCTCACCGGGGTTGCCGGCACCCTGCGCAGCCGCGATCTCGTGGTGTCGAGTGCCCATGTGATCGAGGCGGTGCGCCTCGCCGAGACGTTGGCGGTGCTGCGCGGTCGACCCCTCGCCGGGTTGACGGAGGTGACCGACGCGACGCGGTCGGTGTTGTGTGACGGCGACGAGCTCGCCGTCCGGTTGATCACCGACGAGCTCGTCGTTGGCCAGCGTCTCGGCAGCGTCGATCCCGGCGTGCCCACCGTCCCGCTGGAGGCCGATCTGCTGGCCCGCTGTCGGACCCTGCGAATCCGGCGCGACACCACGCCGACGCTGCACGACCTGGATCTGCGAAAGCCGTACGACCAGGAGCGGTCCGTCCTCTTTCACCGCCTGCGGGTCATCGGGCTGGACTGGATCCGGCCGGCAGAAAGCGAGGTGGCCAACCGGGGAACGTTCCGGGAGACCTGGCAATCGGCCTGGCACCCGGAGTTGTCGTTGGCCCTGGTGGAGGCGGCCGCGTACGGGACGACGGTCGAGTCGGCCGCGACCGCCATGCTGATGGAAACGGTCGCCGAGGGCAGCCTGATCCAGCTGACGGGGGCCTGCGAACGCTGCCTGAGGGCCGATCTGCCGGACGCCTTGGCCAAGTTGCTGGTCTCCCTCAGCGCGAAGGCGGCGCTCGACGTCGACGTCGTGCACCTGATGGATGCTCTCCCGCCGTTGGCGCGGGCCCAGCGCTACGGGGACGTCCGCGGCACCGACACGTCGGCACTCGCCACCGTCAGCCGGACCCTTGTCGTCCGGATCTGTGCCGCGCTGCCGGCGGCTGTCGCCGGACTGGACGAGGACAACGCGCGACTGATGCGTCGCCGAGTGGACGGCGTCCAGGGCTCGCTTGGTCTGATCGAGCCCGTGGAGCCAGGCGGTCCCGGTGATCCCGACGGGGACGCAGCGGTCAACGCAGTTGCGCCGAGCGGGCCGCGGTCGCTGCGGCAGGAGTGGTTGACGACGCTGCGCGCTCTGGTCGAACGCCGCGATGTCCACGGCGTGCTGCTGGGCCGGGTGGTTCGAGTGTTGGCCGACGCGGAGGTGCTGGACGACGCCCCTGCCCGGGTGCACCGGGCGCTCTCCTACGGGGCGCCGGCGGCCGACAAGGCGGCCTGGGTCGACGGGTTCTTCTCCGACGGTGCCTTGTTGCTCATCCACGACACCGAGCTGCTGGAACTGCTCGACCGGTGGGTGTCCGAGCTCGGCGAGCAGGAGTTCGTCGATGTCTTGCCGCTGGTCAGACGGACCTTTGCCACGTTCAGCTGGCCCGAGCGGCGCACCATCGGCGATCGGGTGGACGGGCTGCGCCGAGCGGCTCGGCGACGCCGCGAGGAGGACGATCTCGATCTTGTGCTGGCCGGACCGGCGCTGGCCACCGTCGGCACCATCCTGGGAGGTGGGGGATGAGCCCTTCGACAGGCTCGGAGCGAGCGCCGACCGGCTCGGCTGCCGAGGGATCCGGTGCGGGGTCACGTGAGCGCAAGCAGCGCTGGCGACTACTGCTCGGCGAACCGGCCGAGGAGCCCCTTGACGCCGGGTTGACCGCCGAGCAGGAGGGCATGGACCGCGCACTGGCCGCCCTGTACGAACCTCAGTCCGAGACCGGTGCGAACGGCAGGCCCCAGCACCGTTCGGGCAGTCTCGGCGCATCGGCGCCACGGGTGGCCCGCTGGCTGGGCGACATCCGAACGTACTTTCCGACCAGCGTTGTCCAGGTGATGCAGCGTGATGCCGTCGAGCGACTGGACCTGACCTCGATGTTGCTCGAACCGGAGCTGCTCGGCTCGATCCAGCCCGATGTCCACCTCGTCGGGACCCTTGTCGGTCTCAACCAGGTGATGCCGGAGACCACGCGGTCGACCGCACGGGCCGTGGTCGGGCGGGTGGTGGAGGAGATCGAACGGCGGGTCGCCGAACGGACCCGGTCGGCGGTCTCGGGTGCCCTCAATCGAGCCAGCCGTACCCGGCGGCCGCGCTGGTCCGACGTCGATCTCGGCGCGACGATCGGGCGCAATCTGGACCACTACCTCCCCGAGCTCCATACCGTCGTCCCCGAGCGGCTCGTCGGGCACGCACGCAGCTCACGCGGTCTCGCGGCCGAGGTGATCGTGGCCATCGACCAGTCCGGCTCGATGGCGGAGTCGCTGGTGTATGCATCGGTGTTCGGCGCGGTACTCGCGTCGATGAGGAGCGTCAAGACGTCCCTGGTCGCCTTCGACACCTCCGTGGTGGACCTCTCCGACAAGCTGGCCGACCCGGTCGACGTGCTCTTCGGCTGCCAGCTGGGCGGCGGGACGGACATCAACCGGGCAGTGGGCTACTGCTCCAGCCTGGTCACCCGACCGAACGAGACGATCTTCGTGCTGATCTCCGACCTGTACGAGGGTGGCGTCGCCGAAGAGCTGTTGCGCCGGGTCGCACACCTCGTCGGATCCGGCGTGCGCGTGATCTCTCTCCTCGCCCTGTCAGACTCCGGGGCACCGGCGTACGACCACGAGCTGGCAGCCGCGTTGACCGAGCTCGGCGTGCCGGCGTTCGCCTGCACGCCCGACGCGTTTCCGGACCTGCTGGCCGTCGCGATCGGCCGCGGCGACATCGCTCAGTGGGTTGCGACCCAGCAGAGCGCCGCCCAGGCACCGATCCCCTGACTCGTGCACTCGGCGTTTCCTCGACCGATTCCTTCCATCCAAAGAAGGGACGGGCAACGATGGCGGCGTTTCTCGTGATCTGCGGGATCGGCGTGATCGGCGGGATGTGCGACGGGTCGGTGGTGGTGAGCGGGAAGTGTGCGGGCCGAGCGGCGCGGCCCCCTCGAGACGCTCAGGGCACCGCTGGACTGGGCCAGGGGGCGTACGGGGATGTGAGGCTCGTCTCGCCGCAGCGGTGAACGAGACGAAGACCACTGCACGCACTGGTGTTGTCCCTGGCGCGACGTGAGAACATCGGTGCCGTGGCAGCACTCCCGTCGGTCTCGTACTCCATCACCGTCCGCCTCGAGATCCCGGCCGGCGGTGCCGCGGTCAGCCAGCTGACCAACGCCGTCGAGGGTGCCGGCGGTGCGGTGACCGCGCTCGACGTGACCGCCTCCGGCCACGAGCGGCTCCGGATCGACGTCACGTGTGCGGCGCGGGACACCGATCACGCCGATCTCCTGGTCGAGGCGATGCGGCTGGTGCCGGGCGTGGTGATCGGCAAGGTCAGCGACCGGACGTTCCTGATGCACCTGGGCGGCAAGATCGAGATGGCCTCCAAGCATCCCATCCGCAACCGCGACGACCTGTCGATGATCTACACCCCGGGCGTCGCCCGGGTCTGCCTGGCGATCGCCAAGAACAAGGAGGACGCTCGCCGGCTGACGATCAAGCGCAACTCGATCGCCGTGATCAGCGACGGTTCGGCCGTCCTCGGGCTCGGCAACATCGGTCCCGAGGCGGCCATGCCGGTGATGGAGGGCAAGGCCGCCCTGTTCAAGCGGTTCGGCGGGATCGACGCCTGGCCACTGTGCCTGGACACCCAGGACACCGAGGAGATCATCACCGTGGTCAAGGCGGTCGCGCCGGGCTTCGCCGGGATCAACCTCGAGGACATCTCCGCACCGCGCTGCTTCGAGATCGAGGCCCGGTTGCGCGAGCTGTTGGACATCCCGGTCTTCCATGATGATCAGCACGGCACGGCGATCGTCGTGCTCGCCGCCCTCTTCAATGCGCTACGGGTGGTGGACAAGAACATCGCCGACGTCAAGGTGGTGATGTCGGGGGCCGGTGCGGCAGGCACCGCGATCATCAAGCTGCTTCTGGCCGCCGGCGTCCGCGACGTCGTCGTGTCCGACATCGAGGGAGTCGTGCACAAGGGTCGGGTCGGCCTCACCGGTGAGCTGGCCTGGCTCGCAGAGCACACCAATGCGCTCGAAATCTCCGGTTCGCTCAAGGACGCCATCGTCGGCGCCGACGTCTTCATCGGAGTCTCCGCTCCACGGGTCATCGACGGCGACGACGTGGCGAAGATGGCCGACCGGTCGATCGTCTTCGCACTCGCCAATCCCGAGCCGGAGATCGATCCGGCAGAGGCCCAGCGGTACGCGGAGGTCGTCGCGACCGGTCGGTCCGACTTCCCGAACCAGATCAACAACGTTCTGGCGTTCCCCGGAGTGTTCCGTGGTCTGCTGGATGCCCGGTCGGCCGAGATCACGCCCGCGATGCTGCTGGCGGCCGCTCGGGCACTCGCGTCCGTCGTCACCGACGAGGAGCTGAACGCGTCCTACATCACCCCGAGCGTCTTCCACGCTGACGTGCACGACACCGTCGCCGCTGCCGTGCGTCGGGCAGCGGGCGGCCCGGAGACGCTGCCCACCGACACCGAAGTCGCGATCTGAGGTGACCTCCGGCTCGACCGCGGTCCATGATCGCGTCCGCACGCGGCCCTGGACCGGGCGCTGGCTGGTCGCGGCGAGCGCACTGGCGGTGGCGGTGCATCTGTTCGGGCTGTATCGGGTGACCGGCCCCCCGACCTTGTCCTGGTTCCCGGGCAGCGACAAGATCGAGCATGCTGTCGGCTTCGGCCTTCCGGTCTTCCTGATCTTGCTCGCGCTGAACTGGTACGGCCGATGCACGCCGGCGAGGCAGTGGCTGGTGGTGGGTCTCTTCGGCGTGCATGCAGTGCTGTCGGAGCTGATCCAGCACTGGTTCTACACCACCCGAACCGGTGATCCACGCGATGCACTCGCCGACTGGATCGGTGTCGCGCTGGGCTGGATCGGCTATCGGCTGGTCGCGAGGCGATCGGCGCGGGCGACGGTAAGGTCCCATGGGTGACCGATCGGCAGCCGGCCGCCGGCGATCTGCTGGTGGCGAGCATCCTGCTTGCCGATGGGGTGTTCAACCAGACCGTGGTGCTTGTCCTCGACAGCGACGACGACGGGGCCCTCGGGGTCATCCTCAACGAGATCTCCCAGACGCAGCTGGAGTCGGTACTGCCGGACTGGGTGGGGGCCGTCTCGGAGCCACAGCTGCTGTTCCACGGTGGCCCGGTGTCACCCAACGGAGCCATCTGCCTGGCCAGTGTCGCGGAGCGCGGTGAGGAGCCGCCCGGTTGGCGGCCGTTGTTCGACAACGTCGGGCTGCTGCACCTGGACACCCCGATCGAGATCGTGACGGGTGCGTACTCCGACCTGCGGATCTTCGCCGGTTACGCCGGCTGGGCGCCGGGCCAGCTGCAGTCCGAGCTCGACGAGGGCATGTGGCACGTGGTGAGCGCGACGTACGAGGACGTCTTCGGCGAGCGTCCCACCGAGCTCTGGCGGGCGGTGCTCCGCCGGCAGTCGACCGAGCTCGCCATCTTCTCCACCTGGGTGGAGGATCCGGACCTCAACTAGCGTGACGCCGGCCGGTCGTCATGCGCGATCAGCGGGCACGTGCTCGGCGATCCCCTCGACGCTGTCGCGGAAGGCATCCTCCACCAGTTCGTCGACCGTACGGCCGTTGCTCAGCTCCCGGTCGATTGCTGCCCAAGTCTCGGCCACGGCGTGCTCCACCTCGCGCTGCGCACGCCCGCGGACGAAGGGCCACGCCAGAACCGCGGCCGCCAGGGGTCCGGTGGGTCGGATTCCCACGCTCACCCGCAGGAGATCGCCGTCTTCCCCAGCGACGAGGTCCGCGTCGGCGCTCACCTGGATCCGCTCGATCCCGCCGTGCGCCGAGAGGCGCGGTCGGTCGGTGGGATCGAGCTCGATCGCGCCGCCTACCTCGATCCGTTGACCGAGCCAGGTCGGCAGATCGTGCATCGTGCCGGACATCGCCACCGCGATCGATCCGGGCAGCCTGGGCTCGGTGACCGAGATCGTCGTCGCCAGTTCGGAGGTCACGACGACAAGATCGAGCTCGCCGGCATGGTCGGCCACGATCTCGATCTCGATCGGCGGATCGAGCTGGCTTGCCGAGTGCTGATCCGCCTGCAGGCCGGTCGAGGGAGCCGGGCTGTGAACCGTGACCAGGCGGTACCGAGAACCGGGCCTGCCGGCCTCGCCGTACAAGAGCCGGAGCCCCTCGCGGCGCACACCCAACGGCGCCGCCACGCCGTCCGGGTCGAACGAAATGCTGCGTGCGCGCTCGATGAGCCCGAGAAGCACGCTTGCCCAGAGCCGCCAGTCGATGGCTCGGGTCGCCAGCTCGACGACGACGGTCGGCATCACAGTCCCGTCGGTTGGTCAGGGCCGGCCGGTTGGTCAGGGCGGCCGGCTGTCAGGGCCGGCTGGTCAGGGCCGGTCGGCTCGCCAGGGCTGATGGCCTCGGCCCGGCGGATCCGCTCGTTCACAGCTGTCCGGACTTCTTCAGTGCCAGGTAGTGGTCGGCGAGCATCGGCGCGAAGCGTTCCGGCGGCGCCTGCACGACCGAGATGCCCAGATCGCGGAGGGTCCGTTCCACGCCGGCCCGCCGTGCCACGTCCAGCTCGGCGGCGGCGGCCGCATACACCTCGTCCGCGTCCGCCCGACCGGTGCGCAGCATCTCGATCGCCGGGTCCGTCACGGCCGCGAGGACGACCTTGTGCCGGCGCAGCACCGGACCGACGACGGGCACGATGCCCTCGCCGACGACCGCCGCGTCGAGGCTGGTCAGCAGCACCACCAGGCTGCGCTGACTCACCCGCTGCAGGATCTCCGAGACCAGCAGCCGATGATCCGTCTCGACCAGGACGGGCTCGATGCCGGCGAGAGCATTCACGAAGGTTGGCAGCACCTCGGCGGCGGACGTCCGCAGCACTCGCACCCGGACCTCGCGATCGATCGCGATCAGGTCGACCCGATCGCCGGCTCGGGCAGCCAGCACGGACAGCAGCAGAGCCGCGTCCATGGCGTGATCGAGCTTGGGCTGGTCGCCGACCCTGCCCGCGGACGTACGTCCGGTGTCCAGCACGATCAGCACGTGCCGATCCCGCTCGGGGCGCCACGTGCGGACGACGACGGTGTTCGACCGGGCGGTCCCTCGCCAGTCGATCGACCGGACGTCGTCGCCCGGGACGTACTCACGCAGACTGTCGAACTCCGTGCCCTGACCGCGCTGGAGAATGCTGGCCCGGCCGTCGAGCTCGCGGAGCCGGGCCAGCCGGCTCGGCAGGTGCTTGCGACTCTCGAAGGGCGGGAGCGAGCGGATCTTCCACGGGGCGCGATGGCGCCGCTGGCGGCCGGCGAACCCCATCGGACCGAGCACGCGGACGACGACAGGCCCGGCCGGCAGGTCCCCGCGTCGCCGGGGCCGCAGGGTGATCGACAGCAGGCGCCGTTGGCGGCCCGGGATGTCGATGGACTGCACGCCCCCGAGCGCGCCGGCCGACGGCGTCCACGAGTTGCGCACGACGCCCCGCAGTCGTCGCTTGCCGGTATTGGTGAGCAGGAGGGTGCCGGTCGCCTCCTCGCCGAGCCGGACCGACGTGTCCCCGCCGCGCCGGGCCTGGACGGCCTTGGGGGACGGGCACACCGCCACGTCGGCGGCGATCGCCAGCACCAGAACACCGGTTGCGATCGGCACCGCCAACCACGATCCGGTGAGGGCCACAGCAACCGCGACCGCGATCACCGAGCCGGCAGCGAGCGCTCCGGCCCGCCAGGTCAGCACCACGCCGACCTCACCCCACCCCGAAAGTGGGCCCGAACGACACCGACACGCCGGGTAAATCCTCCACCAGAGCCCACTATTCGAGGGGGAAGCATCAGCGGGGGACCGGAACGCTCGCCAGGATCGACTCGATCACCGAGTCGGTGGTCACGCCCTCGAGCTCGGCCTCGGGCCGCAGGCTGACCCGATGTCGAAGGGTCGGGAACGCCAGCGCCTTGACGTCGTCCGGCGACACATAGTCGCGGCCGGAGAGCCACGCCCAGGCCCTCGCCGTGGTGAGTACCGCCGTCGCGCCACGCGGCGACACCCCGAGCCGCAGCGAGGGCGACATCCGGGTGGCCCGGACCACGTCGACGATGTAGGCCAGCACCTGCGGATGGACCAACACACCGGCGACCTCCCGCCGCGCCGCTTCGAGGTCGGCAGGTCCGGCCACCGGCCTGAGCCCGGCCGCGTCAAGATTGCGGGGGTCGAAGCCGTGGGCGTGCCGGTTCAGCACCTCGATCTCGGCGTCGCGCGGCGGGAGGTCGATCCTGATCTTCATCAGGAATCGGTCGAGCTGGGCCTCGGGCAGAGGATAGGTGCCTTCGTACTCGACGGGATTCTGGGTCGCCGCGACCACGAACGGCTCGGGCAGCGGCCGTGGCGTCCCGTCCACGCTGACCTGGCGCTCCTCCATCGCCTCGAGCAGGGCCGCCTGGGTCTTGGGTGGGGTTCGGTTGATCTCGTCGGCCAGCAACAGATTGGTGAACACCGGTCCCTGCCGGAACGCGAACTCGGCGCTCCGCGCGTCGTAGACCAGCGAACCGGTGATATCGCCCGGCATCAGGTCCGGGGTGAACTGCACCCGTTTCGTATCGATCTGCAGTGCCTTGGCGAAGCTGCGGACGAGCAGCGTCTTGGCCGTCCCGGGCACGCCTTCGAGCAGCACGTGTCCGCGGCACAGTAGTGCGATCACCAGCGAAGTGACGGCGGTGTCCTGGCCGACGACTGCCTTGGCGACCTCATGCCGCAACGCGTTCAAGGATCGGTGCGCCGGCGAGACCTGGGCGGCCGAATTCGTCGGGGGCTGGTAGTTCGGCGCGGGCCCTGTCGGGGGCTGGTACGTCGGGGGCTGGTACGACGGAGGCTGGTACGACGGGGGCTGGGTCACAGTTGTCGGGCTTCCTGCTCGAGTTGGTCGAGTTGGCGGGCAAGGGTGACGAGGTCGTGATCGGACGCCGGTGGCGGCCCGGCGAGCAGCTGGCGGACGTCGGGAGCCCCGCGGCCCGTGCGGGCGGCGACCGCGGTACTCAAGGCGATCACCTCGGCCTCGGTCGGCACCGTGGAGACCGGCTGTCCGTAGGTCCGGGCAAGGCGGCCGAGTACCCCGGCGCGCAGGGCGTCGGCGGCCCGGTCACGGGCCCCGATCCGCGCGTACAGCCGACCGTGGCCCTCGACGGTCTCTGCGGCACGCACCGTCACCGGAAGCGGTTCCCGCAGGATCGGGCCGAGCCGCCGCCCACGCCAGATGCCGACCACAACCAGGGCGATGAACGCCTGGACGATCATCGGCGCCCACCAGACCGGCAGCAGCCCGGGTCCTTGCGCGGCGGAGTCGGTGACCGCCGCCCGCTGTCCGATCAGCCAGACGATCCGGGGGTAGGCGCCGAACACATTCATCCCGAACGCGGCGTTTCCTTCATTGGCCAAGACCTCGTTGCTCACCCCGCCGGCGACCAGATCGACCGGGCCGAAGGGGCCGCCGACCCGCAACCAGGCCGCACCGCCTCCGTACGGGTAGCAGCGCACGGTGACCGCGCCGGCCGTGCTGGCGTACCCGACCGTGAAGTCGCGGGCCTCGATCGCACCGGCCATCGTGGCCGCCTGCTCGGCGCAGCCGGGGTCGATCGTCCCCGCGGCCGGCGGCGCGGTTTCGGCGGGCACCCCGAACGCCCGTAGTCCGAGCGGGCCCGGTCGGAACAGCATGAGGCGGCCGTACGTCGCCCGCCCCAGCTGCGCCGCTTGCTGAGCGGTCAATCGGTCGGCCGACGCGACCACGAGCAAGGTGCCGGCATCACTGGCTGCGGCGGCGTCATCCACACTGTCTGTCGCCTCGATGCCGACCCCCTCGTCCTGGAGCAGCTGCGCCAGCGCCTTGGTGCCGTTGGCGGTCGTGGACCGAGGATCGTCGGAGCGCTGGATCGACACCGCATGGCGGAAGCTGCCGACAGTCACGACGATCAGCAGACCGACCAGCAGGACCCCGCCGGACCACAGGAGTCGGCGCCGGGTGGTCCGGGTCCGGTTCGACGTGGCCGTCAACGCCCCACCCCCGCCGTCGGGCCTACCGCGCTCGACTCGCTCCGCGCAGCCAGGTCGACATCGTCGGCCGCTGCGGTGACGTCGTCGTCCAGCGCCACCATGCGGCGGTAGGCGGCCTCGTCGGCCGTCCGGTCGCCGTAGACAACGGTGTTGAACTCCTCGGCACCCGCCCACAGCCGATCCGCCAGCTCCGGCAGGTGGCGTCCTGCTCCGACCGCGGTCTCCAGGGCCGTACGGGCCGGTCGGACGTCCAGGACGGTCCGCGTCTCGAGCTCGCGGACCAGCGCCCGGAACCGATCGCGCACTGCTCCGCGCCAGTCGCCGGCGACCGCCAGCGACTCGGCGCGGGCTCGATAGTCCGTGGGCTGCACGGTCGGGTCGGCTTCGACGGCGCCTGCCGCGCTTCGCCGGCGCCATCGAGGTAGGCCGATTCGCCAGACGACGATCACCAGCGCGGCCAGGACCAGACCGACCGCGATCAGGAAGCCCCAGTTGATTCCGGTCCCGGCGCCATCCGGCCCGCCGGCCAGCCTGGCCAGCAGCTCGATGAACCGCTCGGCGAGAGCGGATGCCCGATCGAGCGCGCGGGTGAGCCAGTCCGGCGCAGCGCTGCCGTACTTCGCCTTGGCCAGTTCCTGCTCAGCTCGCCGACGGGCCTCGTCCCGGCCGATCAGGATGGGGATGTCGTACGCATGCAGCAAGGCGGCGGACACGACGCCACACGGCGCGATCACCGCGGGCCACCCGGCGGGTAGCCCTGGGACCGGCCCGGGAGCTGCGGAGCGGGGAAGGTCGGGGGACGAGCCTGGGGAGGGTTCGGAACGAAGACCAACGGTGGGGCCGCGGGCTGCGGGACCGGGACGGCGTCGAACCGCAGCGCCAGGTCCAAGCCCTCCCGGCGCATCCGTAGGTCCAGGTAGAGCAGGGTCTGCACGGCTGCGACGTACGCCAGGATGGCTGACATCGCGAGCACGGCGGAGAACGCCACCACAGCGCCGATCGTCCAGGGATTCGTCGCAACAGCCGTGACCGTCTGTCCGATCGACGTGGCGAACAGCACGATCAAGGCGAGGAGCCCGGCGGCCAGCAGGCCGATCAGGGCGAGTGCTACCAGCATCGCGCCGCCCATCACGAGCGCGACCCGGACGAGATTGGAGAGCCCGATCAACGCGAAAGCTCGTTCGAAGGAGGTCACCACCGTCGTCTGCCTAGCCGGCTTGCCGATCCACGGCGGCGCGGTACGCCCCTCGGTAGCGAGCGCCGGCACCGTGAGCGCGAGGTAGCCGTAGACCAGGGCCGTCAGGCCGAACATGACCAGGCTCAAGGCGATCGAGGCGACGACGCCGATGGGGCCATCAGCGGCGAGGATGCCGATCGGGATGAGGATCAGGTAGTACAACAAGCCGAGGACGGTCTGGACTGCGGACGCGGCGACGTACTGCAGGAGGGACAGGCCGAGCACCGGCCAGAACATCGGCAACGAGTTACGCAGGGTGACCCGGCCCAACGTCCCGGGTGAGGCGGTGTCCGGAGCGAAGCCCTTGCCGAGCACGGTCTGCAGACTCACCCGGCTGAGCACGGCGGTCATCCAGACCAGGCACTGGATCAGCAGGAAGAAGCCGCCCAGGCCCATCGCGACCGTCAACGCGATCTGCGCCCAGCGCGATGTCGTGTTCCCGAGCAGCAGATACAGCCCGAGGCCAAGCAGGAGGTACAGCGCGGTCCCGCCGGCGATCACGAGCGGCAGCCCGACCATCATCCGGGCGTTGCGCCGGACCACCGAGAATGCGCCGTCGAGGATCTCCCCGATCGTCAGCGGACGTAGTGGGATCAGCGCCGTCTTGGCGGCATCGAGCACACTCGGTCGCCGCAGCGGCGCGAGTGGCCGGATCGGGGCGATCGGGGGAAGGCTCATCGTCCCGCGACCTTATCGAGCCGAGGGGCCCTCGCGCCGAGGAGCGTCGGGTAGCGAAGCGCCGGGCTCTGTTTTGCGACCGAACGAGCAGCCGTGTGGGAGCTTGCGGCAGCGAGGGGGGAGCTGGGTTGCGAGTGAGGGAGCAAGACAGAGTCTCAAGGGCGCGTAGCGGGCGCGACTCGGCAGAGATACCCGCGCCGAGGAGCGTCGGGTAGCGAAGCGCCGGGCTCTGTTTTGCGACCGAACGAGCAGCCGTGTGGGAGCTTGCGGCAGCGAGGGGGGAGCTGGGTTGCGAGTGAGGGAGCAAGACAGAGTCTCAAGGGCGCGTAGCGGGCGCGACTCGGCAGAGATACGTGGGCCGCGCCGCTCGTGGTCCGGGCGACTCCTTCCGCGGCAGAATAGGCTTGTCACGATTTCGTGACGAGGGAGAGGGTCCCAACGTGTCGGACACCATCGGCAGTGACGCCGCTACAGGCAGTGTGGCGCAGTACGCGGCCGGTACGGGACGTGGCCGCGGCCGGGTACTGGTCGTCGACGACGACGCGGCGCTTGCAGAGATGCTGTCGATCGTGCTCGGCAGCGAGGGGTTCGAACCGATCTGGTGCTCTCGAGGCGACGAGGCCGTGGCCGCGTTCCACAGCTCCAAGCCGGACCTTGTGTTGCTCGACCTGATGCTCCCTGGACGCGATGGTGTCGAGATCTGCCGCGAGATCCGGACCGAGTCCGTGGTGCCGATCGTCATGCTCACCGCCAAGTCCGACACCATCGACGTCGTGGCCGGTCTGGAGGCGGGGGCCGACGACTACGTCGCCAAGCCGTTCAAGGCCAAGGAGCTGATTGCCCGGATCAAGACGCGGTTACGGCGCCCCCCCGAGGAGAACATCACCGAGACGCTGCGCATCGGCGATCTCACGATCAGCGTCGACGGACACTCGGTCAAGCGGTCCGGAGTGCCCATCCAGCTGACGCCGCTGGAGTTCGACCTGCTGCTCGCGCTGGCCCGCCGACCCTGGCAGGTGTTCAGCCGAGAGGTTCTGCTCGAACAGGTCTGGGGCTATCGGCATGCGGCGGACACCCGCTTGGTCAACGTCCACGTCCAACGGCTCCGTTCCAAGATCGAGCGCGACCCGGAGCACCCGGAGATCGTCGTCACGGTTCGCGGGATCGGCTACAAGGCCGGCGAGCCGAGCTCCCGGTCTGGCTGAGCCCCTTGTCGATGCCGTTGCCCGGCCCGGCGCCTTCGCCGTGGTGGAAGATTCCCGTCAGCTGGTGGTGGCGGTCCTTGCCGTTGCGAGTCATCGCCTCGGTCTTCGTGGCGTCGGTCCTCGTCTTGGTGCTGGGCGGTTTTCTGCTGATGCAGCAGGCGAGCCTGGGCGTGATGGAGGGCAAGAAAGAGTCCGTACGCAACGAGTCGCGCCAGGCGTTGTTGGTGGCCCAGCAGCAGTTGAACGCTGCCGACCCCACCGGAGGCGCCAACGTCGACAAGCTGCTCACCGACCTCGCGTTCGGGTATGCGAACCGGACCGGTGGCACCGAGCAGTTCGAGGTGATCATCGTCGCCGGCAGCCAGACGATCACCGCCGGCCGCGCGGATGCGTTGAGCGTGCCGGAAAGCCTCCGACAGCAGGTCGCGGCGAGCACCGACTTGCTGATGACCCCGACCGACGTGGTCTACAGCGACGGATCTCCGTCGGTGCCGGGACTGGTCAGCGGTTCGCAGCTGACGCTGCCTGGCACCGGAACCTATGAGATCTACTTCGTCTTCCCGCTGACCCAAGAGGTCGACACGCTCCGCTTCCTCCGCTCGGCCGCCGGCACGACCGGGGCGATCCTGGTCATCTTGCTCACGTTCATCGCGGCGCTGGTCGCGCGACAGGTGGTCACTCCGGTGCGCGCCGCCCGGCGTGCGGCGGAGAGTCTCGCGTCGGGCAACCTCGACGATCGGATGCAGGTGAAGGGCCAAGACGACCTCGCGCGGCTCGCCACCTCGATGAACTACATGGCCGAGGAGCTGCAGAAGCAGATCACCCAGCTGGAGGACCTGTCCACCGTCCAGCAGACCTTCGTCTCGGACGTGTCTCACGAGCTACGTACGCCGCTGACGACGGTGCGGATGGCTGCGGAGGTCTTGTACGAGGCGCGCGACGAGTTCGACCCCGTCTCGGCGCGCTCCGCCGAGCTCTTGCAGAACGAGCTCGACCGGTTCGAGGCACTGCTCGCCGACCTCCTCGAGATCTCCCGGTTCGATGCCGGTGCGGCCGTGCTGTCGCCGGCCATGATCGACTTGGTGTCGATCGTGCGCCAGGTTGTGGACGACCACGCTCAGTTCGCCCGGCGCGCCGGGACCGAGATCGTCATCCATGCGCCGGGGCCGTGCGAGGCCGAGGTAGACGCCCGACGGATCGAACGGATCCTGCGGAACCTGCTGGTGAATGCGATCGAGCACAGCGAGGCCAAACCGATCGACATCTTGATCGACGCAGACGACGACGCCGTGGCGATCGCGGTCCGTGATCACGGAGTCGGCTTCGAGGCCAGTCAGGCGCGCCAGGTCTTCCATCGATTCTGGCGGGCCGACCCGGCCCGAGCTCGGACGATGGGCGGCACGGGGCTGGGCCTGGCGATCGCCATGGAGGATGCGAACCTGCACAACGGGTGGCTCACCGCGTGGGGTCGCCCGGGCCTGGGCGCCCAGTTCCGGCTGACCGTCCCGCGAAAGGCCGGCGCGATCCTCGAGCAGTCCCCGCTTCCGCTCGTTCCGCGGGACATCGTCGGGCTGAACGTACGCTTGGGCGGCACCGAGGTACCGCTGACCGGATCGACCGGATCGACCGGATCGACCGGATCGGGCGGATCGACCGGATCGAACGGATCGGGCACGGGTGGGCCGAGCGGACCGCCGGGTCCGGGTGGCACGGGAAGTCCGGACCGCTCGTTCGGTGCGCCCGATGCCGATCTGCCGGTCCACGTCGGCGGCGCGGCCATGGTCTCGCCGGCACCGAGAAGCGAGGGGCTGCCACCGTCGACGAACGGAGGAGGTGGCCGATGACGAACCTGGGTCGGTCCCGTGCCCGGTTGTCGCACCGAATTCTTGGACCAGCACGGCGCCTCCGCGTGCTGCTGGCGCTGCTGCTGGCGCCGCTCGCACTGCTCGGGTGCGTTGCGGTGCCGACCAAGGGAGCGGTGGAGAAGATCGACGGCCAGCAACCGAGCTGCCAGAACTGCGTGAACGTCGATGTCGCCCCGCCGACCCCCGGCGCCGAGCCGCTCGACGTCGTCGAGGGCTACCTGCGGGCCACGTCGAACTACCAGCCGAACTACTCGGTCGCGAAGCAGTTCTTGACCAAGTCGGCCGCGCAGAGCTGGAGCCCCGAGGACGGCGCGACCATCTACACCGGAACGTTGGCGGCCGTACACAGCGACGTCATCCTGAATGCCACCGTGATCGGCACGCTCGGCGCCGATCACACCTACACCGCGCGGGACCGGAAGAACCGCTTCGACTTCGGCGTGATCAAGGAGAACGGTGAGTGGCGGATCAGCAAGCCGCCCGCCGGCCTGATGGTTGAGCAGTACTCCTTCAACTCCTTCTACCAGGCGTACAACCTCTACTTCATCGGCAACGGCAGCGTGCTGGTACCCGACCCGATCTACCTGCCGAGCCTCCGCAGTCAGTCGAGCACGACGTCGGTGCTGATGAAGGGCCTGCTGGCCGGTCCCTCGAGCTGGTTGGAGCCGGCTGTGATCAGCGCCATTCCGGCCGGCACGGCACTCAGTGTCGATGCGGTCACGGTCAGCGGCGGAGTGGCGGACGTCGCCCTGAGCGATCAGGTTCTGGCTCTGAACGACGCCCAGCGGAGCCTGATGGCGGCGCAGGTCGTCTACACGCTCAAACAGGTTCCCGGCGTGAAATCTGTGGTGTTCGTCGTCAACCAGCAACCGATGCGGATACCGGGCAGCGACCCGACCGACTTCTCCGTTGACGTCGACTCGCTCGGCCCCGACGTCAATCCGCTTCCCTTCATCGCGGGCGAGCAGCTGTACGCGGCGCGTGCCGACGGAGTGCGGCTGTTCGGGCCCGATGCCACCGACGTTGCCGCTAGCACGCCGCTGCCGGGTCCGCTGGGCAGCGGACGGATCGCGGTCTCGCAGCTCGCGGTATCGGCATCCAACACCGACCTCGCCGCGGTCACCGACCACGGGACGACGCTTCGGCGTGCGAGCACGGCGGGCGGCAACCCGACGACCCTGCTCTCCGACGGTGTGAGCGGGCTGCTGCAACCGCAGTTCACCCGGTTCGGCGAGTTGTGGGCCCTCGGCCGAAGCGGAGGGTCGCAACGGTTCTGGATCTTCTCCGGGAAGAAGCGGATCGCCGTTCAGACTCCACTGCTGATGGACACCGACACGACCGGGTTCCAGATCTCACCGGACGGTACCCGGATGGCACTGGTCCGACGGGTAGGGAACCACTCGGAGCTTGGTATGGCACGGATCTCCCGAGCGACGGACAACATCGTGGTGAACGGCTGGCGCTCGATCGACACGATGCAGAGCAACCTGCCCCCGATCTCCCAGATCTTCGATGTGGCCTGGGTCGACGACGCAGAGCTGTTGGTGCTGGGTTCGACGGGTGGAAATGCGGTTCCTGGGCTGTACCGGGTGAGTCAGGACGCATCGCGGATCAGTCCGGACGCCGAGCCGACGACCTGGGACGCGACAGCGCTGACCGTGCTGCTGACGGACCAGACAACGCTGGTGGTCGGCGCGAAGGGTGGGAGCTGGAAGGGGAGCGGCGGGTTGTGGGAGCCGTTCGTCGACGGCATGCGCGCGGCCGCGTACCCCGGCTGACCTCCCCCTCACCCCCTCCGGAAACTGGGCGCAAACGACACCGACACGCCGAGTGAAGTTGTCGTCTGCGCCCACTTTCTCTCCGGACTCGGCGCCATCGACCTGACTTCGCGCATACTCGCTGGGTGACCACCGTTCGCGACTCGAACGCCGCTCGGGTCGCCGGGAGTCTCCGCGGTCTGGGTGCCGCGGCGGGCGACCTCCTGCTGGGCGCATGCTGCCCAGGCTGTGCCGTGCCGGGTTGGGGGCTCTGCGCGGACTGCACGGCCGAGCTCGACGGCTGGACGCCGCGACACGTTCGACCCGACCCGTGTCCGGTCGGTTTTCCGCCGACGGTCTCCACCGGGCCGTACGCGGGAGTGGCGTCGGCCCTGATCACTGCACACAAGGATCGACAGGCTCTTGCCCTGGCCGGCGTGCTGGGCCGTCTCCTCGCCCCGAGCATCGAGCATCTGCTGGACGGGAGCACGGACCCTGATAGGGATGCGGCCAGCGTGCGCGCCGGTCGTGTCGTGCTCGTTCCCGCGCCCTCCTCGGCGCGGGCAAACCGGGATCGTGGCCTGGACGCCGGACGGGCAATCGCTCGATCGGCAGCCCGACACCTAGCCGGCCGGCATGGTCGTTCAGCTGTGGTTCGCCCGTGGCTTCGGCAGCGGGCGGGCGTTCGCGACCAGTCCGGCCTGGATGCCCGCGAGCGTGCGGAGAACCTGGCCGGCGCCTTGCGCGTGGCTCGGAGGCTGCGTGCCCGACCCGGTGACGTCGTGGTCGTTGTCGACGACGTGGTCACCACCGGGGCCACCCTGACCGAGGCCGTACGCACGCTCGACGCTGTGGGAATCCCGGTGGTCGGGGCCGCCACCGTCGCCGCGACCGACCGATGGCGCCGAGGCGATCCGACGGCCGGGTCCCGGCTGTCCGACGACTGAGAACTGCGTGAGGATCGCGACCCCCGCGTAGATATCGACGTACCGGAGGACTAGCGTCTGTGTATGGCGCTTCATGCACCAGTCTTGGGCTCCAACGGGCCTACTACCGGGGTGCATCGAAGCGTCTTCGCGTCTCTGGGCCCACCGTCCCACGCGGCGGGCGACGGGCGCAGGCCCTGACCAGCTCCAGATGGAGGTTGACATGGATGTTGTCGTGAAGAGCCGGCACTGCACGGTGTCGGATCAGTTCCGCTCCTACGTCGAGGACAAGATCACCAAGCTGGAAAAGCTCGATGATCGGGTGATCCGGGTCGAGGTGGAGCTTTCGGCCGAGCGGAACAAGCGACAACACGCGCAGGGCAGTCGGGTCGAGATCACCGTACGAACCAAGGGCCCGGTGATCCGTGCCGAGGCCGCCGCAGAGGAGAAGGTCGCAGCCTTCGATCTGGCGCTGGACAAGCTCATGGCGCAGCTGAGACGGGCTGCCGACCGTAAGCGGGTGCACCGTGGCAACCGGACGCCGACGTCACTTCACGAGGCGGCGGCTCAGCTACCGCTGGGCGCCGACTCGGCGTCGGTCAACGGCTCGAGCCCTGAAGCCGCCGTCAACGGCACCCACCTGGTGGCCGGTATGGAGGTCCAGGGCGAGGGGCCGATGGTGGTACGCGAGAAGGTCCACTCGGCCGAACCGATCAGCCTCGATCAGGCGCTGCTGGAGATGGAGCTGGTCGGACACGACTTCTACCTGTTCATCGACTCCGAGCACCACCAGCCGAGCGTCGTCTACCGCCGCAAGGCGTACGACTACGGCGTGATCCGCCTCGACACCTCCCTCACCCCCCTCGGCGCCTGACGCCGCGGGGGCCCCCATCCGCGGAAAGTGGGCGCAAACGACACCGACACGCCGTGTAAATCTGTCACCTCGGCCCACTTTCCGAGCGGTCGGCAGAGGTCAGACCTCGGTCCGTCGCCACTGGCGATAGGCGCGTCGTCGTCCTGCCCGGCCGTACAGGGAGGTCGCGACCAGTTCATCCCAGGCTGCGAGCCGCCGGGAGTCCCAGCGGCGTTCGAGCAACCGATCGATGTCGCCGATGATCGACGCGCCACCGGAAAGAATGTCGCCCGCGGTGTAGCCGTACCGTTCCCAGCCGGCCCGGATGAGTCGACGGTCGCGCTGCAGGTCGGTCTGGTGTACGTCGCCGAGGCGATGGACCGCCCCGTCGTACTCGTGCAGCCGCTTGGTGCCGACCACCCGCAGGTCGCCGCGAGCCACGAATCGGCCGCGCTGGTCGTACACCTCGTGCTGCGGCACGACCTGGATGTCTGCCGCGACGTGAAGCACGCGCATCACGCTCTCCCAGGGCGACTCGCTGCGGGCATCCAGCAGCGGGATCACCTGCCGCAACAACGGCGCACCGCGCCGGCGCCGTGCGGCCATCAGCTTCAGGTCAGCGATCGTGCAGTGCCCCAACCGCAACGAGCTGTCGCCCATGATCACGAGGTCGAGGACGCCCAGGTCTCGGGCACATGCCAATAGTGTCTCGGCCGCCGTCGTGATTCGCAGGCCGTCGATGACGTGCTGAGGACCGGGTTCGGGATGCCGGCACGCGAACAATCCGGCTCGACGGCGCTGATCCGCCAGTGGTAGGGACGCGAACACCGGATGCGGGATCGCGGCGGGTAGCCACCACCCGCGATACTCGGCAGCGGTCAGATGGGTGAACGCCGCAGTGGGCGGCAGGATCAGAGACCACGCACGAAGCTCTTCGGTGAGCGTCCGGTCCCGGACAGCGTACAGCCCGTGGGACAGCCGCTCCCACCCGTCGCGCCTGTACCGTCCTCGTACGACGCGCACTGGTTGATCGACGATGTCAGTCATGTCTTCACACTGCGCAGCCGTGGGGGTTTCGTGCCGGTTGCCGCGAAATCGGTGGATAGCGCTTCGGGAGGCGCCCAAGCTGTGGACAACCCGCCGTCACCCCTGCAGGAAACTGGGCCCGGGTGGAGGATTCACCCGGCGTGTCGCTGTCGTTCGGGCCCAGTTTCGGGGGAACGGCGCGGTGGGAGGGGGAGGTGGGTGGCCCGCAAGAAGTGTCGGTGGGGGTGGCTAGGGTCACGGACGTGGCCAGGGAGCGGTTGAGCAAGGCGGAGGCCAGGCGGGTTGCGCTCGCGGCCCAGGGGTTCGGGCTGCCGCGTCCCGACCGGCCGGTCACGACGCGGGATCTCCAGGGCTGCGTCAACCGGCTGGCCCAGTTCCAGATCGACTCCATCAACGTCGTCACCCGGGCTCACTTCACGCCGCTGTTCTCCCGCCTGGGGCCGTACGATCCGGGTCTGCTCGAGCGGGCGGCGCATCGGCCTCCGCGCCGACTCTTCGAGTACTGGGGCCACGCCGCCAGCCTGATCGATGTCAGCCTCCAGCCGGCCCTCCGATTCCGGATGCAGGCCGGCTATCGCGACGTCTGGGGCGGGGTCGAGCGGGCCGCGCGGCAGAACCCACAGCTTGTCGACGAGGTCCGCGAGGAGGTGAAGCGCCGCGGCCCGATCAGCGCCCGCCAGCTGGAGTACGAAGAGGTCCGCGACCGGACCAGCTGGGGCTGGAACTGGTCGAGCGTCAAGACGGTGCTGGAGTGGTTGTTCTACGTCGGCGACGTGACCTCGGCGTACCGCAACAGCCAGTTCGAGCGGGTATACGACCTTCCGGAGCGTGTCTTCCCTACAGCCGTCCTCGCTCGTCCGACGCCCAGCCCCCACGACTCCGTCGTCGAACTCGTCCGTCGGGCCGGTGCGGCGCTCGGCATCGCCAGCGAGTTCTGCCTGCGCGACTACTTCCGCACCCGCTCCGACATGACCAAGGCCGCCACCGCGGAGCTGGTCGAGACCGGCGAGCTGATCCCGGTCACCGTGGAGGGATGGGAGAACGCGAAGACCTATCTGTGGCACGCGGCCCGCCACCCGCGCAGGATCGAATCCCGAGCGCTGCTCAGCCCCTTCGACTCGATGATCTTCGAGCGCGCCAGGCTGCAGCGGCTCTTCGACTTCTTCTACCGCATCGAGATCTACGTTCCGGAGCCGAAGCGGGCGTACGGGTACTACGTCTACCCGTTCCTGCTCGGCGACCGGTTCGTGGCGAGGGTCGACCTCAAGGCGGACCGAGCCGCCGCCGTGCTCCGGGTCAACTCGGCCTGGCTTGAGCCCGACCAGGAGCGGAGCCACGTCGCCGGCGAGCTCGCCGCCGAGCTGCGGACCATGGCCGACTGGCTCGGCCTCTCCGGTATCGAGGTCCGACCCAAGGGCGACCTGGCGCCGGCCCTGGCCGCCGCCGTCTGATCCGGAAAGTGGGCGCAATCGACGCCGACACGCCGGTAAAAGTTGTCGTTTGCGCCCACTTTCGCGGGATGGGAGGACCAGGTTCGCAGGATGGGGAGGACCAGGTTCGCAGGATGGGGAGGGCGGCCCGTCGACAGGAGACCTGTCCCGACCGACTGGGGTCTGAAGCAGACTGGCCTACCATAGGTGGCGCGCTGGCCGCACGGTGTGGTCGGCGCGCGCTCGCACTTCATCACGGAGCGCGATCACCAGTCTCAAGGGAGCGCATCTCGTGGCTTTGATGGATAGGTTGCTCCGCATCGGCGAGGGCAAGATCCTCCGTCAGCTGAAGCAGATCTCGGTGCAGGTCAACTCGATCGAAGAGGACTACGTCGCGATGAGCGACGACGAGCTGCGCGGTCAGACGGCGGAGTTCAAGGGCCGCTACGCCAAGGGGGAGACTCTCGAGCAGCTGCTCCCGGAGGCGTTCGCCACCGTCCGCGAGGCGAGCCGCCGGGTGCTGGACAAGCGCCACTTCGACGTACAGGTGATGGGCGGGGCAGCGCTGCACCTGGGCAACATCGCCGAGATGAAGACGGGTGAGGGCAAGACGCTCGTCGCGACCCTGCCGTCGTACCTCAATGCGCTCTCCGGGCGCGGCGTGCACGTCATCACGGTCAACGACTACCTGGCCAAGCGCGACTCGGAGTGGATGGGTCGGATCCACCACTTCCTCGGCCTCGAGGTCGGCGCGATCCTGTCCCAGATGGACCCCGCGGAGCGGCGCACGGCCTACGGCATGGACATCACTTACGGCACGAACAACGAGTTCGGCTTCGACTACCTGCGCGACAACATGGCGCTGAGCATCGAGGACTGCGTCCAGCGCGAGCATCACTTCGCGATCGTGGACGAGGTCGACTCGATCCTGATCGACGAGGCCCGGACGCCGCTGATCATCTCCGGCCCGGCCGAGGACAGCCACGAGTGGTATCCGCAGTTCGCCCGGATCGTCGATCGGCTGAAGCGCGACACTCACTACGAGGTGGACGAGAAGAAGAAGACGGTCGCCATCCTCGAGACCGGCATCGACGTCGTCGAGGACCAGCTCGGGATCGACAACCTCTACGAGTCCGCCAACACCCCGCTGATCTCGTACCTGAACAACGCCATCAAGGCAAAGGAGCTGTTCAAGCTCGACCGGGACTACGTCAACATGGACGGTGAGATCCTGATCGTCGACGAGCACACCGGCCGGACGTTGATCGGCCGCCGCTACAACGAGGGTCTGCACCAGGCGATCGAGGCCAAGGAGAAGGTCGAGATCCGCGACGAGTACCAGACGCTCGCCACGATCACGCTGCAGAACTACTTCCGGATGTACGAGAAGCTGTCCGGGATGACCGGCACGGCGATGACCGAGGCCAGCGAGTTCCAGAAGATCTACGGCCTTGGTGTGGTCCCGATCCCGACCAACCGCGACATGGTGCGCGTCGACAACCGCGACCTGATCTACCGCACCGAGGAGGCGAAGTTCGCCGCGATCGTCGAGGACGTCGCCGAGCGCCACGAAAAGGGCCAGCCGGTGCTGATCGGTACGGCCAGCGTGGCCAAGTCGGAGATCTTGTCCAAGCTGCTCAAGCAGGCCGGCGTCAGGCACGAGGTGCTGAACGCGAAGCAGCACGAGCGTGAGGCGGCGATCATCGCGATGGCCGGTGACAAGGCTGCGGTGACCGTTGCCACCAACATGGCCGGCCGCGGCACGGACATCATCCTGGGCGGCAACGCCGAGTTCCTCGCCGACAAGAAGCTGCACGATCAGGGGATCGACGCACTGGAGAACTCCGAGGAGTACGAGGAGCTGTACCCCGAGATCCTCGAGGGCCTGGAGAAGGAGACCCAAACCGTTCACGAGGAGGTCGTCGACCTCGGCGGTTTGTACGTCGTCGGGTCCGAGCGGCACGAGTCTCGACGGATCGACAACCAGCTCCGTGGCCGGTCGGGTCGTCAGGGCGATCCCGGGGAGAGCCGGTTCTACCTGTCCCTCGGCGACGACCTGATGCGGCTGTTCAAGTCCGACATCGTGGAGTGGGTGCTACAGGCGCTGAAGGTGCCTGACGACCAGCCGATCGAGAACAAGCGGGTGTCGTCCTCGATCGCCAGTGCCCAGGCGCAGGTCGAGTCGCAGAACTTCGAGCTCCGCAAGAACATCCTCAAGTACGACGACGTGATGAACCGCCAGCGGCACGCCATCTACGGCGACCGGCGCAAGGTGCTCGAGGGTGCCGACGTCGAGCAGCGATTGCGCAACACGGTCGACACGGTGGTCGAGCAGTACGTCGCCGGCGCCACCGAGGGCTTCGCCGAGGACTGGGATCTCGAACAGCTGTGGACCAACATGAACACCCTCTACCCGGTGTCCCTCGCGCGGTCGGACTACGACGAGCGTGACGACCTCGATCGCGACGAGCTGATCACCGACTTCAAGGCTGACGCCCAGGCTGCGTACGACCGGCGCGAAGAGACCCTCACTCCCGAGGTCATGCGCGAGCTGGAACGACGGGTCCTACTGACCGTCCTGGACCGGAAGTGGCGCGAGCACCTGTACGAAATGGACTACCTCCGGGAGGGCATCGGGCTGCGCGCCATGGCCCAACGCGACCCCCTGGTGGAGTACCAGCGCGAAGGCAGCGACATGTTCAACTCCATGATGGAAGCCTTCATGGAGGAGGTCGTCGGGTTCGTCTTCCACCTCGAGGTCCAGGTCGAGACGTCGCCGGCCGCTGCCGTCGGCGTCGCGGCGGGTCCGGGTGGGGCACCGCTCACGGTCGGCAACGGAAGTCGCAGTGGCAGCAACGGGCACAGCCGCTCGAACGGGCAGCGCCTGATCGAGTCGGGCCCGGACCCCGACGGTCCGGGAGTGGAGCTGCACGTCGTCGGTGAGGACTTCGCCGCCGAGGAGGAGGCGGAGCCGGAGGAGATCGCAGAGCCGGAGCCGGAGCCGGTCTCCGCCCGGCCGTTCGTGAAGGCGAAGGGCCTGCAGGGCCGGGCGCCACAGGCGGTCGCATACTCCGCGCCCGGCGAGGACGGCGACGTTCAGCGTACGGGGGCCACCGCGACTGGTGCCGGGAACGCCTATGCCAACGTCGGCCGGAACGCCCCCTGCCCGTGTGGCTCGGGCAAGAAGTTCAAGATGTGTCACGGGCGCGCCGGCGCCCAATGATCGAAAGCGTCAGTGGCAACCATGAGCCGAGACGGTGAACTGACCTCACTGACCCGACCCCGGTGACCCGACACAGTGACCCGACCCCGGTGACCCGACACAGTGACCCGAGACCGTGACCCCATACCGTGAGCTGAGACCACAACTTCATGTCTGACTTCGTCTGGAAGCGCGGCCACACCGTTGCCGCGATCGTCGTCGGTGCACTCGTGATCGGCGGCGGGACTGCCGCCGCCATCGCACTGAACGGCGACGACGCTTCGAGCACGGTGCCGCCCACCGCCATCAGCACGTCGCCCCCGGTGAGCCCTCCGACTCCGAGCCCGTCGGCCACACAGACCTCCACACCAACCGACTTCCTGACCGGAGGCACCGTGTCGAAGCACGAGGTGATCGCGGTCAAGGTGGAGAACATCGCGGCGGCGCGCCCGCAGGTCGGGCTGCGTGCCGCGGACATCGTGTTCGCCGAGGAGGTCGAGGGCGCCCAGACGCGCCTCGTCGCCGTCTACCACACGACGTTCCCGAAGCGGCTCGGTCCGGTCCGGTCGGCTCGGTCCACCGACGTCCAGCTGCTCCCGTTGTTCGGCAGGCCGGGCCTGGTCTACAGCGGCGCGAACTCCAACGTGCAGGCCAAGATCGCCAAGTCCTCCATCGTGCCGATCGAGCGCTCCACTCGCGATCACACCCGAGTAGCGCCTCACAACGTGTTCGTGAACCTGCACAAGATCGCCGACTCGGTCAAGACCGGGAGGGTGTCCGACATCGGTTGGACGTTCGCCGCCACGGATCCGCGCTGGGACTCGGCCCAGAAGGCCTCCGAGCCGAAGGCCAAGGTCGGCAACGACACGTTCAGCTTCGACTACTCCGGCGGAGCGTACGTCGTGAAGTGGCGTGGTAAGCCGTACAAGGACGGCGACAGCGGCAAGACGGCAACCACCGACAACGTGGTGGTGATGAGCGTGCACAACCACCCTGACGGCAACCGGGACGTGCTCGGCGCGGCGTCGGTGATGTCGGACACCGTGGGCACCGGCAAGATCACGATCTACCGCGACGGCAAGAAGTTGTCCGGGACGTGGCGGCGCACCTCCACCTCCGGCGACCTGACCTTCACCGACTCGTCAGGCAAGGACATCCCGCTGACGCCCGGCAAGACCTGGGTCCTGCTGAAGGGCTGATCGCTCGCCGCACAGGGTCGATCACCCCAGGGCCGATCACCGCCGGGGCCGATCACCGCCGGGGCCGATCACCGCCGGGGCCGATCACCGCCGGGGCCGATCACCGCCGGGGCCGATCACCGCAGGGGCCGATCACCGCAGGGGTCGATCGCCATAGCTGGATCAGAAGGCGAGCGCCGTGCACAGCCAGCGGTCACCCCAGATGTCGAGCCGGAGTGCGAGGGCGTACGAGCGGCCGGCCAGCGCCAGATGAGCGCAGACCTCTGCGGCGTCGGGTCGTGGGTGCTGCACCCGGCACGACAGCAGGACCGCCGGACGACCGGGCGCGACGGACCCGGCTCGCCTCCGGTGGAACGCGATCGCCGACTGGACACGGTCGTCCACCCATCGAGTGAGCTGGCCCATCGGGCGCCGTCCGTGCAGCGTCTCGAACACCGCGAGGGCCAAGGTGGCACTCCACTGCTCGGCATCGAGTAACGGAACGACCGTGTCCACTCCGCCGTCCGGGGAACCGCCTCCTGCGGTGGCCCCGAGGCGGGGCCCCGCCGTAGACCGGAACGTGGGCTCCAGCGGAAGGGCCGGCTGGGCTGCAACGTGGTCCGCCGCCCACCGCTGGAGCAGCGGTACGGCGAGTGCCGGCGGACGGCTGTCGGGCGCCGGACGGACGGTGATCGGGGTGTCGGAATGGGGCAGCGCGGTCATGGGGTCTCCTGGTGAGTCGAGCTCCTGTCGGTTGACCAGGGCAGCGTGAAGCACAACTTCTGTCCGACGGAAGGACCCCCGACGACATCTGTGGACAACTCGTCCGAGATCTTCCGGACGCCGGCGCGGAGTTGAGTTCTGTATCGATTAAGAGTACGGTGGTTCTAAATCGATACAGATGCACTCAGCGACGAGGGCCGACACGAAGGGAGCACCCCAAATGATCATCGTCCCGTGGGCGACACTGGAACCGTCCCGCACCCTCGCGGCCTCGGCGCAGCCGCAGGCGCCCGTGGTGGCCGACGATTCACCCGGCGCGATCAAGTCACTGTGGTACCGCCTCAGCCGGCGCGCCTGAGTCAGCCGAGACCTCGGCCGACCTGAGCTGAATCTCAGCTGATCCGAGTCTGATCTGCCGCACGTCACCCATATCTCAAGCCCTGCTGAGCTCCGACCGGCGCCGCACCGCGCCGGTCGGAGCTCTCAGACGACCAGCGAGGACTGGATGGAGTAGTGCGCGGAGCGATAGACGTGACGCCCGAACTCCACGAACGCACCGGTGTCGTCGTAGGCGACGCGCTCCGCGGTCAGGCAGGCGGCCGGGAGCTCCTCGTCGAGCAGGGTCGCCTCCTCGTCTGTCAGCAGCCGGGCGTTGATCCGCTGCTGCGCGATCTTGAGGTTGACGCCGAGCCCCCGGAGGCAGTCGTACAGGCCGCGCTGCTGGAGATCCTCCGCGGTGATCCCGTATCGGCGCGGCAGGTAGTTGGTCAAGATCGCCAAGGGCATCCCGTCGGCGAGCCGCAAGCGGCGGACCATGATCAGCTCAGTGTCGCCGAGGTCCGCGTCGATGGCCTCGGTCAGATCCGGGGTGAGGTCCACCTGGCTGAACTCCAGCAGGCGGGTGCCGGGAACCTTGCCTGCTTTGGCCAGGTCGTCGTTCAGGCTGGTCAGGCGCTCGTCGCGGTTGAACTTCGATCGGACCACCTGGGTCCCGACGCCTCGCTTGCGGACCAGCAGGCCCTTCTTCACGAGCTCCTGGATCGCCTGCCGAGCCGTCGGCCTGGACAAGCCGAGTCGAGTGGTCAACGACAGCTCGTTCTCGAGCCGGTCCCCGGGCGCAAGCGTGCCGTTGGCGATCGCGTTCTCGATGGACTGCGCCAGCTGGTAGTAGAGCGGCACCGGCGAGTTGCGCTCGAGCGTGATGTCGAGCTCCTTGGCAACCGCCGGCTCAGTCATGTCGGGAGTTTATCGCTTCTCGCGTAAATACGAACAACATGACAAACAACGCGACCGGGCAGTTGCCGAGCGCGACTCGGCGGCCTAGCGTGGGTGGGGTGCTGACCAATCGCTCTGCGCCGCATGCCCGGATCGCTCCGGTGCTCACCGTCGCGGACGTCCGCGCGGCCGTTGCCTGGTACGGCGAGGTTTTCGGTTTCGTCGAGCACGTCCGGATCGGAGAAGGCCACCGCTCCCAGCTCGGGCTCCCGGGCGATCCGGCCGCCGAGATCGTCGTCGCCGAGGTCCGGCCGGGGCGCCGCGTCCCCGGTGACGACCGTTCGCACCAGCTCATGCTGAAGGTCGCCGACGCCCAAGCCGTGGCCGACGCCGCGGTGTCCGGCGGCGCCACCCTGGTCGATCCTCTCCACGACTGGGAGTACGGCGAGCGACAGGTCACGCTGAACGACCCCTTCGGTCACCAGTGGGTGCTCAACCAGACGCTCACCGACGTGGCCCCCGAGGAGTGGGGCGGGCAGACGGTAACGCCGCGTCCGTAGGGTTGAGCGGTCCGCTGCCGAGAAGTCTGAACATGGTGCCTCGACGGGCTCAGCGAGTGGGCTCGGCGAGCGGGCTCCGCTCGGGTCAGCCGCCGTCGGGCGCGACACACACCACGCTGCCGGGCTCGATCGCCGCGATCCGCTCCGCCAGCGCCCGGGCCTGTGCGCTCGCCAGCGTTGCAGATGTCTTGGCGAACACGCCGAGGGGTTCGCCGTAGTAGTTGCACAACACATCTGCTGTCGGGAAGGGATCGAGCTCGTCACGAAACGACGTGAACGACTCCCGCTTCGGCAGGTCCGCAGAGAACCCCTGCTGCGCTTGCAGTACGACGATGAGGTCATGGTCACGCACCATCGCGCGGAACTCCTCGGAGTTCGTGGAGGCGATGGAGGGATTGACCCGGCCACTTGCCACCGGGTCGCGAACGAGTGGCAGGCGATCGGCTATCGACGGTTCGTTGCCGACCAGCCCACGGTAGCTCCAGCCCTCCGCCAAGAGCATCGCCTCGCTCAGTCCTGGGAGAGCAAGTACCTTCGGGAGATCGCGCCAGCGCTGTCCGAGGTGACCGTTCTCGGTCCGGATGGCTAGCTGGCTCGGCAGGGCGAGCGCGGACAGCAGCAGCAGGCACGCGACGCCCAGGATCGGGCGACGCGCCCAGACAGCGTTCAGCGCGAAGCCGCCGGCCATGGCGATGGCCGGAAGGGAGATCGTCCAGTAGCGAGCGACCAGACCGGGAGATCCGGTTGCCCACTGGAAGGCGCAGAGGGCAACGGGTGGGAGGAGCAGCCAGCTGGTGGCCAAGACGGCACCGCGGCGTAACGGCCCACCTCGCGCCCAGCCGATCGCGATGCCGCTAGCGGCGAGGCCGAGCGCGACGGCCGCGAACGGAACGGCCAAGGGCGCGGAGAGCACGGCAGCGGGCAGTCGGGCGAACTCCTCGATCATGGTGGCGGCCGACACCGGAGGAGGGTCGGGCTGTCCGTGGGCACCCGTTCCCACCACGACAAGGAAGGGGCTCAGCACCAAGAGACCGACCACGCTGGGCAGGATGGTCGCGATCACCTCGCGACGCCGATCCGTTCGAGGCGCGAGAAGTGACACCGCGACCAGAACAGGGATCACGAGAAGCGCGTACGGATGGGCGGCACCGGCGAGAACGACGAGCGCACCCAGCGCGACTTGCCGCCCGATCCGGCGGACCAGGCGGTCGTCGTTCCACACGACGACCGCGGCGGTGACGGCGAGGACGCTCAGCGCGTACGGACGCGCTTCTTGGCCGAAGCGGGTGGTCGCAGGCAACGCCAACATGACCAGGCAGCTCAGGCCGGCCGCCCTCCGCCCCGCGAAGCTCGCCGTCACGACCGCGACGCCGACGACGGCGCCCGCCATGGCCAGCACCGACGGCAGCCGCAGCCAGGGCTCGGACATCGACACGAATGCCCAGGCCTTGATGGCCAGGTTGTACGGACCCAGAGCAGGATCGTGCGGAAACGTGGCAAGAACCTGGGCGAAGGATCGGCGGACGACGATCACCGTGGCCGCTTCGTCGCCCGACCAGGCCGGCCGCCAGGCGCGCCAGCCGATGATCAGCACCGAGAGCGCCCCGACGCCGAACGCCATCGAGCCGGCAGGACGAATGGCGCTCGTCGAGGTCGGCGCCGGATCGCTCGCCCGGATCGTCGTGGGCCGTGCGGCGTTCTCGAAACGTCGACCGGCCAGCTGACGACTCACAATGGCCCTTCACGCCACCCGACGCGCGGCACGGCGACAGTGCTCAGCGCCGGGAGATCCGGATACGCCTGGCGAACAGCATCGTCAGGCGCCGGCCGACCGGCAATGCGTAGATCTACGTACGCGTCGCGGCTACCGGTGAGCGCTCGACTCGCCCTGATCGATCCGTCGTGCTCGATCCGTCCTGCTCGGCAGCAGGCCGGCGAGCTGCGCGGCGATGACCGCGTTGAGGCGGTCGCGCACGCCGAGCTTCCGGTAGATGTTCTGCAGGTGCTTCTCGACCGTTCGAGGGGAGCACCCGAGGAGCTGCGAGATCGGTCGAACCCAGTAACCGTCCGCCACCAGCTGGAGCACGGCGAGCTCGCGGCCCGTGAGCCCGAGGGAAGGACCGCCCAGCACCGGGTCCGAGGAGCCGGTCAGTCGTGCGACGAGGCGCGCCTGCCGGTCGAGCGAGACCAGCGTGCGGTGTACGTAGCCCGCCACCAGCAGATCCTCGTCGTCGAAGCTCCGCTGGCCGCGACCGATCGCGAACGTGCGATACGTGCGACCGCCGAGGCGGTAGTTGATGCCGAGCTGCCGGTCCAGCCCGACCGTCGCGAGCGGGCGCTCCATGCGGCTCCGCCGGCGCCGCGAGACGAGTGCAGTCGGCACGCGGTTGCTGGTCTGGGGTCGGGGGTCCCCGGTCGCCGCGAACCACTCGATCAGCGGGTGACAGCCGTCCAGGGCGCCGGTTGCCCAGAGGGTCGCGGTCTCCGGCAGCTGGTCGAGGAGCCCGGGCTCGATGAGGATGCCGGCGCTTCCGTCGGCGTCGCTCCAGTTGTAGGACACCGTCGTGCACGAGAAGATCCGACACAGGTGATCGATGACGGCTTGATGGGGCACCGTCGTCAGGGGCTGGCCGATCAGGTCGTTGGCGACGTCGAGCCAGCCGGCGACGCGCGGACCCGGCTCAGCCATGTCCCACCATCCTCAACGCCGAGGCTAGCTACGCGTACCCCTCCTGCGAAGGCACTCCCTGCGAGATTAGCGGTATCGCGCCGTCGTGGGGGTCTACAGGGTGATCCAGCGTCGCTCGCGCGCGGACTCCAGCATCGCGTCGACGAGCTCGGCGGCGATCACCGCATCGGCGATCGTCGCGCCCTGCGGCACGCCGCTGACGATGGACGCGGCCAGTCGGTGGGCCTCGACCACCTTGAGATCGTCATAGCTCATCGCGATCCCGCCCGCGGGCTGGTAGGCGGCGAACTCGCCCGCTCCGGGCCCGACGAACTCGGTCACGTAGGCGGCGTTCGCGTAGTCCTGGTCCAGGCACACCTGCAGCTCGCCCATCCGTCGGAAGTCCCAGGCCAGGGCGCCGCGATCGCCGTGCACCTCGATCCCGTATGTGCACTGCTCGCCGACCGCCGTACGGGAAGACTCCAAGACCCCGCGAGCGCCGCCGCCGAAGCGGAGCAGGGCGGAGAGGAAGTCCTCGTTCTCGACCGTCCCCGGCTCGCCCGAGCCCCGGGAGTTGTGACCGGTGGCCACTCCACTCAGGGCGGGTCGCTGCGGAATGAAGACAGCGGTGTCGGCCAGCAGCTCGGAGATCTCGCCGACGACGTAGCGTGCCAGGTCGATGCCGTGGCTGACCAGATCGCCGGCCACGCCGGATCCCGACCACTGGTTCTGGTAGCGCCAGGTCAGGGCGCCGGCGGGGTGCGCCGCGTAGTCGGCGAGCATCCGGACGTGAACGTGACGAATCGGTCCGAGCCGGTCGTCGGCGATCAGCGCTCGGGCGCGCTCGACGGCAGGCGCGTTGCGGTAGTTGAACCCGGCCGCGGACTGGACGCCCGCCGCCGCGACGGCGGCCGCGATCTCGCGAGTCTCCGCGGCGTCGCGGCCGGCGGGCTTCTCCACCCACAGGTGCTTCCCGCTCGCCGCGACCGCCACGGACACGTCGCGATGGATGAAGTTGGGACCGGTCACGCTGACCACGTCGATGTCGTCGCGAGCCACGAGCTCCCGCCAGTCGGCATGAACGTCGTCGAAACCGAAGGCGGCCACGGCGGCGGCCAGCCTGGTGTCGGCGGCGTTGTCGGCGACGGCGATCAGCTGGGGCCTGACCGGAAGGTCCAGATAGTGCTGAGCCAGTCGGGTGTACGCCCGTGCGTGCACCTGCCCCATCCACCCGAATCCGACGATGCCCACGCGGAGGGGGCGCTGGGCGGTAGGGGAGCTGGTCATGGTGAGCACCTCGCGTGTCTGGGTCGTGCTTGCTTTGTCAGGACAAAAGCTTGTCAGCGGTCGGCCGGTAGTGCAAACCGCACAGTCCTCGTACGCGGAAACAGCGGCGGGCCACCTACGGGGAGAACAGCAGCAGCAGGCCGGAGCAGGTGTAGAAGACCATCACGACGAGCATCGGCACCTGGGCGGCGAGCGCGTGCCGAGGTTCGACGAGCTGCAGCGACTTCTCGTGGGCCGCCACGATCCCGACCAGGTGGCCGCCGACGATCGCGATGACCTGGACGAGCGCGATCGCCGTTGGGTGGTTGAAGACGGCCTGGTCCACACCCATGTGCGCGGACCCGAAGACGTTCCAGCCGAGTCCCATCGGGTCGGACCAGTTGATCGCCGTGCGCTGGCCCTCGACGACGAGCAGAGTGAAGTAGTGCGCAAACGCGTACCCGATGACGATCGGCACCACCGATCCGGCCATCAGTCGGGGGAAGTCGCCCGGCGACAGCCGCCGATCGCGGCGATAGCGGTGCATCCACGCCGCGGCCGCCGCAAACGTGAGCAGCACGATCGCGATCATGGTCAGCAACCCGCCGGTTCCCCAGAGCAGCGAGCTGACATCGGAGTTCTGTACGGTCTGGATCCACCAGCTGTTGTTGGTGAAGCTGTCGTACGCCGTCGACCCCAGCAGCGTCGCGACGACGGCTGCCGAACCCGGAGGCGGGTTCCACGACGTCAGGCCGGCCAGCGGATTCACGAGCCGTAGCCCGCCGTCCACCCGGCGCCACGGCGAGATCTGGGCGACGGTGGTCGCGTACACCTCGAAGGGGTCGGCGCCACCGATCCACCGCTCACCGAAGATCACCGCGCCGATGACCAGCGTCACCAGCCAGACGAGTGCCCACACCCGGACGACGGCCAGGGACGTACGATCCGGCTCGATCAGCTCGAGCCACGCAAAACCGAACAGGCCCAGCACGGCCGGCCAGACGCCGACCCGATGGCCGAGGTCGAACATCCCGTCGCGGTAGTCGACCCGAGCGACGGCGGCCAGGCCCCGGTGCAGCGTCCGGATCGGGTTGAGTACCCGCCAGAAAGGGCCGAGCAGGATCGACAGGGGAACCAGGCCGACCCACATCCACACGTAGACGAAGCCGAAGACGGGGTTGGTCAGCTGGTCGGCGCCGGCGACCAGACCCAGCCCGGCCCAGACGAACGCCGCGAGCATCAGCCCCCGCAGGGTCCACCGGAAGGCCGGGGCGTCGACGAGCCCGGTGAGAGAGGTGAGCGCGGCGCCTCCCGGGCTGAGGAAGCGCGGCGTTCGCCAGGCGAGGAACAAGATCACGAAGGACAGCACGAGGGCCGCGGCGGCGCCGGCGACAACGAAGGAGAACGGCAGCGGCAGATCATGCCTGGTGCCGATCCCGTGCAGGGGGATCAGCTGCTGGGGGATCAGCTGGCGGGGGATCAGCTGGCGGGGGATCAGCTGCTGGGGTAGAAGCTGCGCGGAAGTCAGCGGTTCGGGCCTCGGCAGCGGCGAGATCGGCACGGTGGTCAGCGCACGTTGAGAATGGCGATCACCTTGTCGAGATGGTGCGACTCGATCTCGAAGCTACCGGTGTCGGCGGCCACGAAGCTGCCCGTCGCGGGCTCTCCGGCCTTCACCTCGAGCTCGTAGCCGTCGCCCGCGGTATGGGCGTGGATCTCGTCGTCCTGATCGCTGGTGACGTTCATGGTGACGGTTGTGCCCTGGGCGACGTTGATCTTCTCCGCGTTCGGCGTCACTTTCCCGTTCGCGATGGTGATGTCGATGGTCAGCCCGGCTGCACTGGCCGATGCTGACGGGGACTCACCCGCAACGCTCGAGGCGGGCGCGCTCGGGGAAGCCGACCCACCGCTCGGTGCCGGCGTACAGGCACCGACCAGACAGACCAGGCCGAGCGCGGCAGCCGCGGCGAGCACCCGCCCGCGGGCACGCAACGGTCCGCTCGCGTCGAAGGATGTGCTGATGCGGGAGCGACTGACCGGGTGGGACGACGTAGACACTGCGGGACCTCTACTCGTACTGCTGGGACGGGAACCGGACGGGGACGAAACCGGCCGGGACGAAACGGGCCGGGTGCAAACGAGCCGGCGCGACCCACGGTATCCAGTCCGCCGGCGACGACACCGAACCAGCCACGAACGAGAGCCCCGCCCGGTTCCCGGCGATGACCTCCCGCACGTCGCCGGTAGTACGGTGGCCCTGTCCGGGGTGGACAGATGACTTCGAGGCGAGGGACTTCGCGCCCAGCTGAGAGGAGGGGGCCAGGTGCCGCAGCGGCTGAGTCCCCTCGAAGTCTCGATGCTCGCTCTCGACACCGCCCACACGCCCGGTCATGTCGGCACGATCGACGTCTTCGAACCGGGTCCGGACGGCTTCGACTACGAGCGGCTGATCGCGCTGGTCCGGCAACGGATCGAGTTCGTGCCGCGGTATCGGCAGCGGGTCAGGGACGTACCGGTTCGGCTGGCCGCCCCGGTCTGGGTCGACGACGAGAACTTCGATCTCACCTTTCACGTCCGCCAGTCGGCGCTGCCGCGGCCCGGCACGTTCGCCCAGCTCCGGGAGTTCGTCGGACGGGTGCTGGCCCGGCGACTGGACCGGTCTCGCCCGCTGTGGGAGATGTACTTCGTGGAGGGCCTGGAGGGCGGCCGCTTCGCCTTGGTCGCCAAGTCGCACCTGTGCCTGGTCGACGGGATCGACACCGTCGACATCGGCCAGGTGCTGCTGGACGTCGAGCCCGAACCCACGGCCCCGTCCGGCGAACGCTCGGAGTCGACCTGGCGACCGATCGCGGAACCGTCGGCACTGGAACTGGTCGCGGGCGCGCTGCTGGAGAGCGCCCAGGACCCCGTCCGGGCCGTCCAGAACGCGCGCGGGGCGCTGATGGGAGCGCTCGGAGTCGCCGTCGCCGTCGGGGACGCCGTCGGCGGCATCGGAGCGGCGATGGGGTCGTTGGCGGCGGATGCGTTGCGGGGGACCCGGCCGCCGTCCGGGTCCCCGTTGGCCGGGATGCTGTCGGAGCAGCGCCGGGTCGCCACGTTGTGCGTGTCGCTCGCTGACCTCAAGGCCGTTCGTAGCGAGCACAACCACACGATCAACGATGTGGTCCTGGCGATCATCACCGGTGGTCTGCGGTCCTGGCTGCTCACCCGTGGCGAGTCGCTGAGTGGCGGGGCAACGGTCACCGCCCTGGTACCGATGAGCGTCACCGAGGACGAGGGAGTCCCGACCTCGCTGGGCAGCTCGGTCGCGCCGCACCTCCAGGCGCTGCCGATCGGTGAACCGAATGCTCTGATGCGGCTGCACCAGGTGGCATTCGGCACGCAGGCGCACCGGGAGAGCGGTCGGGCGGTCGGGGCCCGTTCGATCGCCGACATCGCTGGGTTTGCGCCGACCACACTGCACGCGCTCGGCGTCCGCGTCGCCGCGGAGGTGGTGCGCAAGCAGCATGACCTCGTGATCACGAACGTGCCGGGGCCCCAGGTGCCGATGTACGCGGCCGGTTCCCGGCTGGTGAGCAGCTTCCCGGTGCTGCCGCTGGCCTCGGGGCATCTGCTGGCCGTCGGTGTGACGTCGTACGACGGCGAGGTCTGCTTGGGCATCAACGCCGACCGCGACGCGGTCGGTGACCTCGACGTCTTGGTGCAGTGCCTTCGCGACGCGTTGGAGGAGCTGCTCGACACCACGGTTCGGGCCGTCTCCTTACGCCAACCGACCCGGAAGGCGACGCCGGCCGCCAAGAAGGCCGCGGCCCATAAGGCCGCAGCCCGCGAGCAGGCCCGGAAGTCATCCGGCCAGAAGCGCGCGGCGGTCCGCAAGCTGGCCAGTACGGCCGGAACCCTCGGCGCGGCCACGTTGCGCCAGCCCGCCAAGCGGGTGCCGCGCAAGACGGCGGCAACCGCTGGGACCGTGAGTTCCCAGCCCGCCGGCGAGCCGCAGACCGCCGGCGAGCCGCAGACCGCCGGCGAGAGCCTCGCCGGAGAGCGCCCGACCGCCGCCAAGCCCCGCAAGAGGGCGGCCAGGCCCCAGACGATCGCGGGATCCGCCGGAAACCCCGACAACGAGTGATGGCGCCGGTGATGACGTACGTCGCGCTCGGCGCGGAGCAGGCCCGCCTGCTCCGCGGTTCCGGAGCGCTGGACGGACCGCTACTCGCGCACCGCGCGACTCCGGGACTGCTGCGTGCGCACGACCTGACCTCCGACGCCGAGGATGCGGAGTACACGGCGCTGGCCTACGCCGGAGTCAGCGCGCTGCTGGCCGGTACGGATCGGGGCCGCCTTGTCGTCGCAGCGGAAGTGGCCGGGGAGCCGGCTGCCGGCGATCCGGACGATCCGTTCGGTCGGGTGTCGATCGAGCGTCTGGCGCTGTCCGAGGTGGTGTCGCTGTTCGCCGACGACCCGGACAGCGCGGACCGCATCGCCCGGGCACGAGCGCTGGCGGACGGACTCAGCTTCGACGAGGCCGTCGACGCCGACGAGATCGAGTCGTTGCTGGACACCAGCGACCTGCTGTGGTTCGCCCCGTCGGAACTGGATCGGCTGCTCGACGCCGAGGCCTGAGGCCATCGGGCAGACTGGTCTCCATGCCTCGTTCAATCTGGAAGGGTGCAATCTCCTTCGGTCTGGTCACCATTCCGGTGAAGCTGTTCTCGGCGACAGAGCAGAAGGACATCAGTTTCCGTCAGGTCCATCCCGAAGACGGGGGGCGGATCAAGTACAAGCGCGTCTGTGAGAAGTGCGGCAAGGAGATCCCGTTCGCCGAGATCGCCAAGGGATATGAGCTGCCCGACGGGCGCATGGTGATCTTGGACAAGGAGGACTTCGACAACCTCCCGCTGACCACAACGAAGGCGGTCGAGGTGGTCCAGTTCGTCGAGGAGGACGAGGTCGATCCGACCTATTTCGACAAGACGTATTTCCTCGAGGCCGAGGGTCCGGGAGCGAAGCCGTACGTCCTGCTGCGGGACGCCTTGATCAAGTCGGGTCGGGCTGCCGTGGTGAAGGTCGCCCTGCGGTCGCGCGAGTCGCTGGCGCTGGTCCGGCCGAAGGACGGCGTGCTGCTGATGCACACCATGCTGTGGCCCGACGAGCTGCGGGACGGATCGTTCGCCGCGCCGCCGGAGAACGTCACGGTGTCCGATGCCGAGGTGACCATGGCACAGTCGTTCATCGACGCGTTGGCGGGCGACTTCCATCCGGAGGAGTTCACCGACGCCTATCGCGAGGCGCTGGAGGCGGTCGTCGAGGCCAAGGCCGACGGTGTGCCGCTCGCGGAGGAGAGCGAGGAAGCACCTCGGGAGGCCGAGGTCGTCGATCTGGTCGCCGCCCTCCGCGCGTCCGTCGAGGCAGCCAAGAAGCGGCGCGAGGAAGCCGAGAAGGCCAAGGCGATGTAGCGGGCGATAGCCTCGCGGTGTGGACGCGATCACCGACGTACCCCCCGCGCACAACGAGCCGATCAAGACCTACGCCCCGGGCAGCCCCGAGCGTGCGTCCATCGAGGCCAAGGTGGCAGAGCTCGCCGACGCCGAGCCGATCGAGCTGACCGCCGCGATCGGCGGCGAGCGCAGGAGGGCCGGCGGCGAGGCGTTCGAGGTCACCATGCCGAGCGACCACCACCACGTGCTGGGGGTGTCCGCGCACTCCACTCAGGCGGACGCTGCCGAGGCGATCGAGTCAGCCACCGCCGCAGCAGCGGACTGGGCGGCGCTGAGCTTCGACGACCGATCCGCCATCTTCCTGCGTGCCGCGGACCTGCTCGCCGGCCCGTGGCGGGACACCCTCAACGCGGCGACGATGCTCGGGCAGGCGAAGACCGTCCAGCAGGCCGAGATCGACTCCGCCTGTGAGCTCATCGACTTCTGGCGGTTCAACGTGTCCTTCGCCCGGCAGATCCTGGCCGATCAGCCCGTCTCTTCGCCGGGAGTGTGGAATCGGACCGACTATCGTCCGCTGGACGGCTTCGTCTACGCGATCACGCCGTTCAACTTCACCGCGATCGCCGGTAACCTGCCGACCGCGCCGGCGCTGATGGGCAATACCGTGCTCTGGAAGCCGAGCCCGACCCAGCAGTTCGCCGCGCACTTCACCATGGACCTGCTCGAGACCGCCGGCCTCCCGCCCGGGGTGATCAACCTGCTGCCCGGCGACGGGATGGCGGTCTCGGAGGTCGCCCTCAGCGACCCGCGGCTCGCCGGCATCCACTTCACCGGCTCGACGGCGACGTTCCAGCGGCTGTGGGGGAGCGTGGGCCATCACCTGGCCGCGTACCGAACCTATCCCCGTCTCGTCGGCGAGACGGGAGGCAAGGACTTCGTTGTCGTCCACCCCAGCGCCGATCCGGCCGTCGTCGTCACGGCGCTGGTCCGTGGCGCCTTCGAGTACTCCGGTCAGAAGTGCTCGGCGGCCTCTCGGGCGTACGTCGCCCGCAGCGTGTGGCAGCGGATCGAGGACGAGCTCGTCGAGACCACTGACGGGCTTGCCGTCGGCGATGTCCGCGATCTGTCGAACTTCACCTCTGCGGTCATCGACTCGCGCGCCTTCGCCAAGCACACGGACGCGATCGGTCGCGCTCGAGACTCCGCGGAGACCCGGATCGTCGCGGGCGGGACCACCGACGACAGCACCGGCTGGTACGTCCGGCCGACGCTGATCGTCTCCGACAACCCCCGCAACGAGATCTTCACCACCGAGTACTTCGGGCCGATCCTCGGCATCCACGTCTACGACGACGGCGACTTCGACACCATCCTGTCCGAGGTCGATGCCGCGTCACCGTACGGCCTCACCGGTGCCGTGCTCGCCACGGACCGGGCTGCACTGCGCCGGGCCACCGATGTGCTGCGGCACGCGGCGGGCAACTTCTACCTGAACGACAAGCCGACCGGTGCGGTGGTCGGGCAGCAGCCGTTCGGCGGCGCTCGGGCCTCGGGCACCAACGACAAGGCCGGCTCCATGTGGAACCTGATCCGCTGGGCCAGCCCGCGATCGATCAAGGAGACCATGGTCCCGGCGACCGACCACCGCTATCCGCACATGGACTGACCCGCGAGCTGCGAACCTGGATTGCGTGCTGTGACACTTTCCCATCTCGGTGTGCCGCTCGGGCCGATGATCCGCGTGCACGGCGGGTTCGCCAACCGGATGTACCGGCTCGACACCGACCAGGGGTCGTTTGCGGTGAAGGAACTGAACCTCGTCGACCGCCGCTCGACGTACCACTTGCAGGACGTGTTCACGTTCGAGCGGGCGGCCTTCGCCGCCGGCATCCCGATGCCTGAACCGATCTCGGCCAGCCAGCACACACTCGTCCACCGGTGGGTCGAGGGAGAGAAGGTGCCCGAAGCGCCGGTGTCGACGACGTACGCGTTCGAGATCGGTGAGGTCCTTGCGCGCATCCATGCGCTCGACGTCGAGTGGACCCACGGATCGATCGAGGACGCGACGTCCCGGGACTGGCCCGAGCTCGCCGAGCGGGCCGCGGCCACCGGACAGCCGTGGGCCGACGAGCTCGCCTCCCACGTCGAGACGTTTCTCGCGATTGCCCGCTTCGTCGACACCTGCGACCGGCCGGGCCCCGTCGTCCTCACCCACCGCGACATCCAGCCGTGGAACCTGCTGGCTCGAGACGGTCGCCCGGTCGTACTCGACTGGGAGCTCTCGGGGATGCTCGACCTGTCGAGTGAGCTTGGCTCGACCGCGCTGAGCATCGCGAAGGGACCCGGCTTCGACGACATCGAGCCGACCGTCTTCGGCTCGGTGCTCGAAGGCTATGTCGCGGGGGGCGGAACGCTGCCGCCGTCGGGTCCGAGCTGGTTCGTCTTCATGATCGGCGGCTGGCTCGGGCACACGAGATGGAACATCCTCCGCTGCCTCGCCGGTACCGATGCGAGCACCGGCCCCGACCTCGCACTGTCGCACGAGTCCGTGCGCAACGGCGTGCGAGGCCTTCCCGACCTGTTCGGCCGACTTCCCGTGCTCGAGGCGCTGCTGCTGTGACCGGTGACCCCTGCCCGGGAGACTGTGGCGTGGCCAGCGACCTCGACTTCACCGGGGTGATTGATCCGGCAACGAAGGCCAGCGCTCGGACGCCCACTGCGCCCAGTTCGCATGCCCCCGCGGGACCGCGGGGATCGGACCGCCGCGCAGTTCCTCCAGGTCCGGCGCTTGGAACTGCACCTGCCACTGCCTCAGTTCAGTGTCGCTCATCTGGAACTGACCCTGCTCCGTCTCGAACCGGCCCGTGATTCGCCTGCGCTGCTCTTCGTAGTCAATCGGCAGGTAGACGACCTGGACGCACACGCCTAGCGAGTCCCCGATCCAACGCAGGGCTGAGCGCTCGTCTTTGCCCCAGAGGCCGAAGTCGAAGACGACGTCGAGGCCCAACCGAGCAGCCCGCATCCCGACCTCCACGAGCTTTCCTTCGATGCGGTCACGCTGCTGGGCACGCTCCTTCGAGCGCCACTGGGTGGGGCTGTCCGCGTCGAACACTGCCATCTGCCACTCGTCCGGCGTCAGGCGAAGGGCCGACTCGCTGATCTCCAGCTGCTTGGCTCGCGTGGTCTTCCCCGCTCCGGGCAGACCGACGATGAGGTAGATGGTCACCCACAGACGCTAATCGCCCTGCCCAGCGCGCGCTGACCGGTTCGCCTACGCGGATCTGACCTTCCGCACCGCGGCGAAGCGCCGAGCTGCGGCCTCAGCCGGCCAGCCAGTCGGCGCCGACCTTGCGATGGGTCTTGAACCCGGCCATCACGGCCGGCGCGGCAGACTCCTCGAGCTTGCGGCCGATCAGTGGGATGGCGACCTTCAACTGACCCTTGAGCTCGAGAACGCTGCCGGGGCCCCCTGGCGTGATGGTCATCGTGCCGTTCATCGCGACCGGCTGGCCCGACACCGTGAGCTTCAGGTCACCGACCCGGCCGCCGTCGGCCGCGGAGGGCCCCCAGGTCACCTCCTCGACCACCGTCAGGTTCGGACCGGTGAACCTCGCGGCCGAGGCCGGAGACTCGAGTGTGCGGCTGGTCTTGGTCGTGGCGCCGGTCACCGACACGTCGTACGCGCTCGCATGACTGGCGACGCAGACACGTTCGAGGTAGTCGTGGTCGATCATCATGGCGTACACGCGGTCGGGTTCGGCAGCGAACTCGGCACTGGAGGAGATGTCCACACAGGCATGATCTCATTCCTGTCGCGCAGACACCTTCCAGCAGGGCCCTGCCGGGAGGGAGAACTCCCGCGGTTCGGGCTAGTGTCGGAGTAAGGACACGCAGGGGTGCCCTGACGCGGACAAGTTGAGGACGTCGTGACGACATTCGAGCTCGAGCAGGAGCAGGAGAAGGCGCACAAGCTGGCGGAGGTGGCTTCGCGAGGAGCCGCGATCGCCACCCAGCTGGGCGAGGACGGTGAACGGGTCCGAGTCTTCCTCAATCACTACTTCCGCCACGTCGATCCGCTCGACATGGACGAGCGCAGCGTCGAGGACCTTCTCGGCCTGGTCGAGGCCCACTACCGCGTCGCGATGAGCCGGCCCTCGGCCCGGGCACACATCGAGATCGGCATGCCGAGCGTGGCCACGGACGGCTGGTCGGCCGGTGGCGCGACCGTCGTCCAGATCGTCACCGACGACCGACCGTTCCTGGTGGACTCGGTCACCATGGAGGTGCTCCGCCAGGGCTGGAGCATCCGCGAGGTCTTCCATCCGCAGTTCCTGGTGCGGCGCGATCTCGGCGGCACGCTGAACGGGATCGTGACGGCTACCGAGGCCAAGGGCGATCCCGCCGTACTGCCCGAGTCCTGGATGCATCTGGAGATCCTGCCGCCGGCCAGGACCGACGTCGACGACGGACTAGTGCCGGCGTTGGAGCAGGGTCTGCTCGAGGTGCTGCGACTGGTCGAGGAGGCCGTCCAGGACTGGTCGAAGATGATCACGCGGGCCGACGAGACCGTGACGATCGTGGAACAGCTCGCCACGACCGAGGGTCGGCAGGCCGAGGCTGTTCAAGGCGTCGAGTTCCTGCGCTGGCTGATCGACCACCACTTCACCTTCCTCGGCTATCGCGAGTACCGCTGGAGCGGCGCCGGTGCCGGCGGACCGAGAGCCGAGGAGGGGGGTGCCGAGGAGGGGGGTGCCGAGGGAGAGGGTGCCGAGGGAGAGGGTGCCGGGGGAGCGTACGAGCCGGTGCCGGCCACCGGGCTGGGCATCCTGCGCGCCGACCGGGACGCGCCGGACGCCTTCCACGCCTGGCCGACCTCGGCCCGGCCCGCGGTGATGATGATCACGAAGGACAACCACAAGTCCCGGGTGCACCGACCGGCGTACCTGGACTACCTGGGCTTCCGGCTGTTCGGTCCCGACGGCTCGGTGGTCGGCGAGCGCCGCTTCCTCGGTTTGTTCTCCTCGTCGGCGTACTCGGAGTCCGTCCTGCGCGTGCCTCTGCTGCGGCAGAAGGCAGGCGAGGTGCTGCGCCGCTCGGGCTACGACGAGAACAGCCACGGCGGCAAGGCGATCATGGACGTCCTGGAGAGCTACCCGCGGGACGAGCTGTTCCAGGCACCTGTCGTCGAGCTGGCCAGCACCGCGGAGAAGGTCGCCCACCTCAAGGAACGTCGTCAGGTCCGGCTGTTCGTCCGGCGCGACCAGTACGAGCGGTACCTGGCCTGCCTGGTCTACCTGCCACGCGATCGCTACACCACCTCGGTACGCAACAAGATGCAGGACATCCTGCTGGAGCGCCTGGGTGGAGCGACCATCGACTACACCGCGCGAGTCACCGAGTCCGTGCTGGCCCGGCTGCACTTCGTGGTGCGGATGCCGCTCGGGCAGGCTCTGCCCGACTTCGACGTCCGCACCCTGGAGCGCGAGCTCACCCTGGCCACCCGGACCTGGAACGACGAGTTCGCCGATCTGGTGGCCGGCGGGAGCGTGACCACGACCGATGGACGTACGGTCTCGGCCGAGCAGCTGGTCGCGCTGGTGGGCGGGCTTCCGGAGGGATACAAGGAGGACTACACCCCGAAGCAGGCGCTGAAGGACATCGAGGCGCTGAGCGGGGAGTCACGGAACATGGCGATGGCCATGTTCGTGTCCGACCGCCCCGAGGACGAGGCCGATCTGCGGCTGAAGATCTTCCGCCGCGACGTGACGCTGTCGTTGTCGAAGCTGCTGCCGCACCTCACCCTGCTCGGGGTCGACGTGATCGACGAGATCCCGTACGAGCTGCAGCTGCCCGGCAAGGAGCGCGCCTTCATCTACGACCTCGGGCTTCGCGTGCCCGGTGGCCGTGAGGCGGTCGCGACGCGCTGGACTCAGCCGGCGCGGGACCAGTTCATGGCGGCGTTCGCGGCGTCGTACGACGGGGAGAGCGAGTCCGACGGCTTCAATGCGCTCGTCATGCGGGCCGACCTGAACTGGCGCCAGGTCGCCATCCTGCGGACGATCGGACGGTATCTGCGGCAGGGCGGATCGACGTACAGCCAGACCTATCTCGCGCAGGCGCTGGCGGCGAACGTGGATCTGGCCCGGGCCCTGATCACGATGTTCGAGACGAAGTTCGGCCCCGCGCAGGACATGGATCTCGCCGGCCGCGCCGCGAAGGTCGCCGAGCTCGGCGGCAAGATCAAGACCGCGCTGAACGATGTCGCCAGTCTCGATCACGACCGGATCGTCCGGTCCTACCTGGCCGTGATCGAGGCCACCGTGCGGACCAACGCCTATCAACCGGATCGGTCGGCCATCTCGCTCAAGCTGCGGCCGAAGCAGATCTCGGACCTGCCCGAGCCGCGCCCTGAGTTCGAGATCTTCGTCTACTCTCCGCGCGTCGAGGGCGTACATCTGCGGTTCGGGTCCGTGGCCCGGGGCGGCCTGCGCTGGTCGGATCGCGCCGAGGACTTCCGCACCGAGATCCTCGGCCTGGTCAAGGCACAGATGGTCAAGAACACCGTGATCGTGCCGGTCGGCGCGAAGGGCGGCTTCTACGCGAAGCGACTGCCCGACCCGACGCTCGATCGGGATGCCTGGATGGCGGAGGGCATTGCCTGCTATCGGCTGTTCATCACCAGCCTGCTCGACGTCACCGACAACATCGTCGACGGCGCCGTCGTGCCACCCCAGCACGTGGTCCGGTACGACGGGGACGACCCCTATCTGGTCGTGGCGGCGGACAAGGGCACCGCGACGTTCTCCGACATCGCCAACCAGATCTCCACCGAGGCAGGCTTCTGGCTCGGGGACGCGTTCGCCTCTGGCGGGTCGGCCGGCTACGACCACAAGGGCATGGGGATCACCGCGCGCGGCGCCTGGGAGTCGGTCAAGCGGCACTTCCGGGAGATGGGGGTGGACTGCCAGACCACCGACTTCACGTGTGTCGGCATCGGTGACATGAGCGGCGACGTGTTCGGCAACGGGATGCTGCTGTCCAAGCACATCCAGTTGGTGGCGGCCTTCGATCACCGGCACGTTTTCATCGATCCGACTCCGGACGCTGAGCGCACCTGGGAGGAGCGGGCCCGGATGTTCGCGCTGCCGCGGTCGAGCTGGGCCGACTACGACACGTCGTTGATCAGCGAGGGTGGCGGGATCTTCCCGCGGACCGCGAAGTCGATCATGATCACTCCCCAGATGCACACGGCGCTGGGGATCGCGAAGGGGGTCGAGTCGCTGTCCCCGGTGGAGCTGATCAGTGCCTGCCTACGGGCTCCGGTGGACCTGCTCTGGAACGGTGGCATCGGGACGTACGTGAAGTCGACCACCGAAACCAGTGCCCAGGTCGGGGACAAGGCCAACGACTCCCTCCGGGTCGACGGCTGCGAGCTTCGCGCCAAGTGTGTTGGCGAGGGCGGCAATCTGGGGCTGACCCAGCGCGGGCGGATCGAGTACGCCGTGAGCGGCGGCCGGATCAACACCGACTTCATCGACAACTCCGCCGGCGTCGACACCTCCGACCACGAGGTGAACATCAAGATCCTGCTCGCCGGTGAGGTAGCGGCCGGTCGGCTGACCCTCGCCGAACGTGACGCAACGCTGGCCTCGATGACCGACGAGGTCGGGGACCTCGTGCTGGCCCACAACTACGCACAGAACCTGGCGCTGGCCAACGCGGTTTACCAGGCACCCCAGATGCTGCACGTGCACGCCGACTGGATCGAACGGCTGTCCGATGCCAAGGTGCTCGATCGCGAGCTGGAGTTCCTTCCCACCGACGATGAGCTGGAGGCGCGTCGCTCGGCACACAAGGGACTGAGCGCACCGGAGCTGTGCACGCTGTTCGCCTGGACCAAGATCGCCCTGGAGTCCGAGATCTTGGCCTCCGACCTACCTGACGACCCGTACCTGGCCGATCGTTTGATCGGCTACTTCCCGCGGCACCTGCAGGAGACGTACGCCGCAGAGATGCGAGACCACCGGCTGCACCGGGAGATCGTGGCCACGGTCGTGGTGAACGACTTCGTCGACCAGTCCGGGATCTCCTGCTATCACCGGCTGTCCGGCGAGACCGGTGCGCACTCCTCCGACGTCGTGCGGGCCCAGATCGCCGCCCGGACGATCTTCTCCGCCGACCCGCTGGATGCCGCGATTCGCGCGCTCGATCACCAGATCGGTGCCGCCATGCAGACCACGCTGCGGATGGAGGTCCGCACACTCGTCGAACGGGCCACCCGCTGGTTGGTGAACAACCGAAAGCGTCCGGTGGACATCGCTGCCGCGGTCGAGGTGTTCGCCTCCGGAGTCCAGGAGGTGCAGCAGGCACTGCCGCGGCTGCTGGAGCGACGTGATCGAGATGCCTACCAGGCTCGTCTCGAGCACTACACGGCTGCCGAGGTGCCGGAGGATCTCGCGCTGGCGGTCGCCGTGCTGCCGGCGGCGTACGCCGCGCTGACCATCGTGCAGACGGCCGGTCGCGAGGGCCGCGACCCGATCGAGGTGGCCGGCGTGCACTTCGCGCTCGGTCAGCAGCTCGGCCTGGATCGGCTGCTCACCCGCATTGTCGAGCTGCCGCGCGACGACCGGTGGCAGACCATGGCACGGGCCGCGCTGCGCGACGACATGCATGCGGTGCACGCTCAGCTGACCGCAGACGTACTCGGTCGAGGAACCAGTGTCGGCGGGGCGAGCAGTCCCAACGAGCTGGTCAAGGCTTGGGAGCACGGGAACCGTGGCGTGGCCGAATCGGTGAAGACCCTGCGGTCCATCACCGCGGGTCGCCCCGATCTCGCCCGGATGTCGGTCGGCCTGCGCGTCGTCCGCGGGCTGCTGCCTGCGTCCTGAGGGCGCTCGGCCGGCAGCGCGTCTGACCGCCTCGCGTCGATCCGTCCGCCCGGCGTTATCGCACCGCATCGCCCAGATGTGGCTGATTTGGCGGCAGAGTGCCGGCGTTATCGCACCGCATCGCCCAGATGTGGCTGAGGCGGTGCCACCTCGCCGTCGTTTGCGCACCGCATCGCCCAGATGTGGCGGGGCGGTGCCACCTCGCCTTCGTTTGCGCACCGCATCGCCCAGATGTGACTGTCTTGGCGGCGGAGTGCCGGCGTTATCGCACCGCATCGCCCAGATGTGACTGGGGCGGTGCCACCTCGCCTCGTTATCGCACCGCATCGCCCAGATGTGACGGGGGCGGTGCGACGTCGCCTTCGTTTGCGCACCGCATCGCCCACACGCGGAGCCGCGTCACGGTGGTCACCGAGTGTGGCCGGGAAAGTGCCGGCTCCATTCCCGACCGAAGTGGCTGGGCACCCCTGTGGCACCACGTTCGAGCAGTGCCTCCCGGACGCGCTGGAGCGTACGTTCTGGCTCGGCGTACAGGTCCTCTGCTCGAACCACGATCAATCTCCAGCCCAGTTGGTCCAGGGCTTCGCGCCGATCGATGTCTCCGGACCACTGTCGGCGATCGAATGCGTGCTGGCGGCCGTCGTACTCGACCGCCAGCTTCCACTGCTCGTAGCACAGGTCGAACCGGACGAACCATTCGCCGTCGGCGGCGCGCAGAATGAGATTCACCGTCGGTTCCGGAAAGCCGGCCAGCACCAACAGCAGCCGGAGTCGAGTCTCCATGGGCGAGTCGACTCCCTGCCGGATGAGCCGCGCCGCCCGCCGCGCCAGCCTTCCACGGTTCCCGCGCCATGCCTGCGCAGCGCGGACGAAGTCCTCCGGAGTGGCTCGTGTCGCCTTGACCAGCGAGTCACCCGCGATCACGAGCTCGATGAGCTCCGTCCCCGCTGATGCGAGGTCGAGGAAGGCCTGCGTCGGGGTCGAGAGGAGCAGGCCCTTCGCTCGCGTTGTCGCGGACGAGAGCGGGGTGCGATGTGCGGCAATGCCCTCGCGCCGGGTACGGGCACGCTGGTCGGCGAACGTGAGGTGGATGCGGCTCGTTGCGGGCGGCACACCGCCCCACAGCTGGACTGCGGTGTGGTGACTGATGTGGGCGCCCTCAGCCACGACCCGCAGCGCTGTCTCCGCTTGGGTCCGTAGCGAAATCTTCGCTGCGGCGGGGACATACGCGTCGTAGAAGAGCTTCGTGTACGTCGGCCCGAGCAGGACGTCGAGTGGCACGTCGGCGGCGCGCGCCTTCGCGCGGGTCAGGACGGGCATGGAGCGGAAGGCCGCGGCTGGATCTCGTGGAGTCGAATCGGTCATGCGCGGAATCGTCGGGCCTGTGTCAAGTGATTGCACCCATGCCAGTTGAAATCTGTGGATAACTTTCTCGAGCATCAGAGCGGGTGAGCTGAATGAAGGAATCGCGGCGTTCAACATCTGGACGATGCGGTGCGAAGACGAGTACGAGTGTCGACTCGAGGCCGCATCTGGGCGATGCGGTGCGATGACGAGGCGCCTGAGTCGGCGCATCTGGGCGATGCGGTGCGAGACGAGTACGAGATCGACTCGAGCCGCCGCATCTGGGCGATGCGGTGCGATAACGAGGCGAGAGGTTGCCGCGCCGGTCCAACGTCTGGGCGATGCGGTGCGATAACGCGCGCGCGAGCGGAACCTCCCCGGCCGCATCTGGGCGATGCGGTGCGAAGACGGGGCAGCGAGGCGCACAGCGGGCGGGTGCGGGCACGAAATAGGGTTGCGTCATGCGGATCGACCTTCACACTCACTCGGCGATGTCCGACGGGACGGACTCTCCGGCCGAGCTGGTGCGGAAGGCCCGCGAGACGGGTCTTGACGTGGTGGCGCTGACCGACCACGACACGTACGACGGGCTGGACGACGCGGTCGCCGCCGGTAAGGAGCACGGGATCGAAGTCGTCCGCGGGGTCGAGCTGTCCACCCGATTCGGCGGTCAGAGCGTCCACCTGCTGGGGTACGGTCCGGACGAGGCGCATCCCGGACTGAACGCCGAGATGGAGCTGATCCGCGGCGGTCGGTCGATGCGCTTGTCCCCGGTCCTCGAGCGGCTCGCCGCGCTGGGCGTGCCGCTGACCGAGGAGCAGGTGCGAGTGCAGATCGGCGACAGTCCTTCCGTCGGCCGTCCGCACATCGCCGACGCTCTGGTGGCCGCGGGGTACGTCGCGGATCGCAGGGAGGCATTCGACCGCTTCCTCGCCGACGGCGGTCCGGCGCACGTGCCCCGCTACGCGGTGGAGCTCAGCCGTGGCATCGACCTGATCCACGAGGCCGGGGGCGTGGCGATCATCGCCCACCCGTGGGGCCGCGGGCGGGACCGGAATCTCACCGAGCCCGTCCTGACCGGCCTGGTCGGGGCGCACGACCTGGACGGGTTCGAGGTCGACCATCAAGATCATGATCTCGAGACGCGGGCACGGTTGCGCCGGCTCGCCGATCGGTTGGGTGTCCTCGGCACGGGTTCGAGCGACTATCACGGCACCGGAAAGGTCGATCACGAGCTGGGCTGCAACGAGACGTCCTACGAGGTCTTCGCCAGGCTGACGGCCCGGCTGCGGCCCGCCGTCCGGGAGGCATGAGGTGGCGGCGAGGGCACCGGCGAAGCGCAAGGCATGGGTCGTCGCGGTCGCCAACCAGAAGGGCGGGGTCGCGAAGACGACGACCGTCGCGTCGCTCGGCGCGGCGATGGCCGAGCAAGGGCTGCGGGTGCTCCTGGTCGACCTCGATCCACAGGCGTGTCTGACCTTCTCGTTGGGGTACGACCCGGAGGCCGTCGACGACTCCGTTCACCAGGTGCTCACCGGCGTGGCCGATACCGCCGATGTGGTGATCAGCACCGACGACGGTGTGGACCTGGTGCCGGCCACTATCGAGCTGGCGACCGCCGAGCAGCTGTTGATGACCCGGACTGGTCGCGAGCAGATCCTCAAGTCCGCGCTGGCCCCGGTGCTGACGTCGTACGACGTGATCTTGCTCGACTGTCCGCCCACTCTCGGCATCCTGACCACGGTCGCGCTGACGGCGGCCCAGGGTGTCCTGATTCCCTTGCAGTGTGAGACTCTGAGCCATCGTGGCGTCGGGCAGCTGCTCGACACGGTGCACGACGTGAAGAAGATCACGAACCGCCGGCTCAAGGTGATCGGCGTGCTGCCGACGCTGTTCGACTCGAGGACGTCGCACTCTCGGCTGGTGCTCGAGCGGATCGGCGAGGACTACGGCGTGGACGTGATCGGGCCACCGATCCCCAAGTCGGTCCGGTTCGCCGAGGCGCCGGCGGTCGGACGATCCATCCTGGCCACGGCTCGGTCGTCCAAGGGAGCGGCCGCGTATCGCACGGTGGCCTCGAGACTGCTCAGCGATCAGGGGTTGGCGGAGCCGGCGCCGGTCGCGGTGGACCAGTGACCCCGGCCGAGCGGGACCTGCTGTCCGGTCTGCTGGACGTCCTCGTGCCCGCCGACAGCGAGCCGTCGGCCACGGAGGTCGGCGTGCTGCGGCGGTTCGAAGACCTGATCGACGGGCCGCTGGCGACGGCCTGGCGGGAGCTGCTGCGGCCGGGTCTGGCGGACCTTTCCGCCGAGCCCGGACCGCCGACCGAGGCACTGGTCGCCGAGCTGGCCGCCCAAGACGTCCGACCCGGCTGGTCCGTAGCGCCCGCCGAGTTCGTCGAGGCGATGGTCCGGATCGCGAGCCTGGGGTACTACGGCGCCCAGGACGGCCCGAGCTGGGCGGCGATCGGCTTCGATCCCCGCTGGAAGCGGTCGCCCTCGGTGCCGGTGACGTACGTCGAGCCGAGCGCGGTGCGGCTCGCCGACGTCGACGCGGCGTACGACGTGATCATTGTCGGAGCGGGTGCCGGCGGTGGCGTCGCGGCGCGGGTGATCAGCGCATCCGGCGCGCGGGTGCTGCTCCTGGACCGTGGCCGTTTCCTTTCCTGGCAAGCGATCGGGAAGGATCATTTGGCCAACCAGAGGCTGTCGGTGTACGGGCACAATGCCGGGCCCGAGGCCGAGGGCAACCCACGGGTGCTCCGCGACGACGGCCGAGATCGGTTGATCGCGCAGTCGTACGCCCCGGGCTGGCACAACAACGCGATGACCGTTGGCGGCGGCACCCGCGTCTACCAGGGGATGGCCTGGCGGTTGCAGCCCGGTGACTTCTCGCTGGCGACTCGGTGGGGCGTTCCGGAGGAGAGCTCGCTGGCCGACTGGCCGATCGGCTACGACGATCTCGAGCCGTTCTACAGCAGAGCCGAGTGGGAGCTCGGCGTCTGCGGGGACGGGTCGGCACACCGAAAGCAAGGCTTCCGCAGTCGCGAGTACCCGATGCCGCCGCTGCCGGCGACGGTCGAGGCACAGGTGCTGGGCCGCGGTGCCGCGGAACTGGGACTCAGCACCGGACCGGTTCCGTTGTTGATCAACAGTGTGCCGCGAGACGGACGGGCCGAGTGTGTCCGCTGCGGGGAGTGCGTGGGGTTCGCCTGCCCGGTGGACGCGAAGAACGGTGCCCACAACACCACCATCGCGCGGGCGCTGGCCACCGGCAACTGCACGCTGGCCGCCGGGGCGTACGTCCAGCGGGTGCTGGTCGACGGGCACGGCGCGGCGGCCGGGGTCGAGGTGCTGGACATAGCGAGCCGGGCTCGGCGCACGATCCGAGCCGGCACCGTTGTGCTGTCCGCCGGTGCGATCGAGACGGCGCGGCTGCTGCTGGCCTCCGGCACGGAAGGCTACCCCGACGGCCTCGGGAATGGCACCGGGCAGGTCGGACGCCACCTGCAGGGACACATCTACACCGGGGCGTACGGCATCTTCGACGAGGTCGTCCAGGACATGCAGGGCCCTGGGGTGAGCATCGCCACCACGGACTGGATCGACGATCTCGGGGGTGAGGGGATCGGCGGCGGGGTGCTGGCCAACGAGGTGATCAAGCTCCCGGCGGTGTTCTGGTCGTGGGCGCTCGGTCCGGACGCGCCGCGCTGGGGCCGAGCCGCCAAGCAGCATGTCCGTGACGTCTACCGTCGGACCAGCCACCTGTTCGGTCCGATCCAGGAGGTCCCGGGCCCGGACTGCCGGGTGAGGCTGTCACCCGACGTCCGCGATGCCTGGGGTCAGCCCGCGGCGTTGCTGTCCGGCCGGGCCCATCCGGAGAGTATCCGGGCAGCGGAGGCGTTGCGCCGGCGAGCGGAGACCTGGATGCGAGCCAGCGGCGCGCGTGACGTCTGGATCACCCCGATCGGCACCGGCCTCTCCGGTGGCCAGCACCAGGCCGGCACCGCCCGGATGGGCGACGACCCGTCGACCTCCGTGACCGACCCGTACGGTCGAGTGCATGGTCACCGAGGTCTCTGGGTGTGCGACGCCTCCCTGCATGTGACGAACGGCGGGGTCAACCCGGTCCTGACCGTCCTCGCGCTCGCCTTCCGCAACTCCGAGGAGCTGCTCCGCACCACCACCTGACCCACCCGATCGACTGGCTCCATCCCGCCTCCCCAGGAAAGTGGGCGCAAACGACAAGCTGAAGCGTTTCATATCTGTCGTTTGCGCCCACTTTCCGGAGGGGGAGGGGGACGAGGGGGAGATATACGTCGTAAGGCGGCCTCCCGCGTGTGCCAAGCCAGATCAGGGTAGGTTCCGAATACGCACTGGCTGACATCGGCAGAAATCGGGGCAACAGATCATGGGGCGTGGGATGCTACGGCGGACACTCGGCGTCGGGGTGGTGATGGCACTCGCCCTGGGAATCACGGCGCTCGGCGTTCCGGCTAGCTCGGCTGCGGGTGACGCGACGATCTACCTGATCCAGGGATTGCCGGGAAAGACGGTGACGGTGACGGTCGACGGCAAGACCGTCGTCAGGGACCAGAAGTCGGGGACGGTCTCGCCAGCGGTCCGGGTGGCGTCCGGCAAGCGAAGGGTCACCGTCTCCTCGGCGGGTGCCGTGATCGTCGACCAGATGGTATCGATCGGCGCTGGCTGGAGCGCTGATGTGGTCGTCCACCTGCCCAGCAAGCCCGATGGCAAGCCGCTGCTGACGACGTACAAGAACGATCTGTCGTCGGTCACGAAGGACAAGGCATCGCTGACCGTGGCCCACACCGCCGCGGTGCCCCCGGCGGACGTGACGGTGAACGGGAAGGTGCTGTTCGCCGACATCGCGAACGGTGAGTCACTTCACCTGGTCGTTCCGGTCGCGACCTACAAGGTGGCCATCGTGCCCGCGGGCAAGTCGAGCCCGGTGTACTTCGGGCCGGTCGATCTGACGGTGCAGGGCGGTTCGCTGAACGCCGTGTACGCGATCGGCAACCCCGCGTCGAAGACGATGAACGTCGTCGTGCACGTGGTGGCCACCTCGGGGTCCGGCTCCAGCCGGCCGACGCATGTGAACACCGGAACCGGCGGACAGGCAGTGGGGGCCAAGGTGGTCGAGCTGCCGGCGCTCACCCGGTGAAGCGGTCGAGCGCGGCGACCCTCGCCGTCGCGCTGTTGCTCGCTGGTTGTACGTCATCGTCAGCGGTACCGCCCGCCGAATGGCAGGCGCCCGTCGCCGCGCGGTCTGCCGACCCCGTCGCGGCGGCCGGCCCGACGATGGCTCGGCTGGCCAAGCCCGCCCGTAGCCAGCGCATCCGCTTCGCGCCAGAGCGAGTCGTGCTACCGGGCGGGGCGGCCGCGGCCGTCGTCTCCGCCGACACGGTCGACGGGGTTCTGCAGGTGCCGAACGACGTCCGTCAGGTCGGCTGGTGGACCGGCAGTGCGTACGTCGGCGATCCGTTCGGTGCGACGGTGATCGCCGGCCATGTCGACTCGGCCGAGCAGGGCATCGGATTCTTCGCCAAGCTGCTCGCGATCCACAAGGGAGCTCGACTCACCGTGAGCGGCGACGTCCACCGCCAGGCCTACCGAGTCACGTCGGTCCGGCTCGTCGGCAAGAAGGCGTTGGCCGACGATGGCGCGGCACTGGACCAGACGGGTGACCCGCGGCTGGTGCTGATCACCTGTGCCGGGCCGTACCGGCCGGAGGCCGGCGGTTACGAGAGCAATCTCGTCGTCGTCGCCGAACCCGTCGGTTCAGTCCGCTGACGCTGCTGCGGCGGGCGATTCCGAGCTACGGCGCCGGCGGCGACGTCGCTTCGGCGCGGACCCGCTGCCGTCGGCCGTGCTGCTGCTGACCGTGCTGCTGCTGACCGCGCTGCCGTCGACGCCGCTGCGGACCTGCGCCTGGTCCGGGGCCGCCGCCTGGTCACCACCCCCGGTGCCGTTGTCGACGTGATCACCGTTCGAGACTCGCGCATCTTCGCTGCCGACGGGGACGCCGTTGCGGAGCCGCTGCCGGCTCCGCTGGCGCGGAGCGCGTTCCTTGGGTTTGCGTGGCGCATGGTCGGCTTCGACCGCTTCCTTCGGCGGCACGATCCGCCCGCGTGCCGACCGGTCGATACCGAGGTCGTGGTACAGGTGGTCCGAGGTCGAGTACGTTTCCTGCGGCTCCTCGAACGGCAGCCCCAGGGTGTTGTTGATCACCTTCCAGCGGGTGCCGTCGGCCCAGTCCACGAACGTGACGGCAATGCCAGAGGCGCCGGCCCGACCGGTGCGCCCGATCCGGTGCACGTACGTCTTGTCGTCGTCGGGGCACTCGTAGTTGATCACGTGAGTGACACCCTCGACGTCGATGCCGCGGGCCGCCACGTCGGTTGCCACGAGCACGTCGACGCTGCCCGCGCGGAACTTCTTCAGCGCCTTCTCGCGCAGGATCTGGGACAGGTCACCGTGGATGGCGGTGGCCGCGAACCCTCGCTCGGCCAGATCGTCGGCAACTCGCTGGGCCGTCCGCTTGGTGCGGCAGAAGATCATCACCCGGTTGCGATTCTCCGCCTGCAGGATGCGGGCGATCACCTCCGGCTTGTCGAGGTCGTGCGCCCGGTAGACGAACTGCGCCGTCGTCGGGACCGTCGTCGTGTCCTGCGCGGACTCCGCACGGATATTGACGGGGTGCCGGAGGTGGTGCCGGGCCATCGCCACGATGGCCGACGGCATGGTGGCCGAGAACAGCATCGTCTGGCGCAGCTCGTGCACCTTGGAGATGATCCGCTCGACGTCCGGCAGGAAGCCCAGGTCGAGCATCTCGTCGGCCTCGTCCAAGACGAGCACCTTGACGTGGCTGAGGTCCAGGCTGCGCCGGTCGGCGAGATCGAGCAGCCGTCCCGGCGTGCCGACGACGACCTCGACGCCGTTCGCCAGGGCCTCGAGCTGAGGCTCGTAGCCGACACCGCCGTACACGGTGAGCACACGGGCCGCCCGGTGGGTGGCCGCAACCTGGAGGTCCTTGCTGACCTGGCTGGCGAGCTCGCGAGTCGGGGTGACCACCAGCGCCTGCGGGGCGCCCGGGCTGGCGAGGAGCTCGAAGTCGCGCTCGCCGGGGACCACGATCCGCTGCAGCAGGGTGACCCCGAAGGCCAGCGTCTTGCCGGTTCCGGTGCGGGCCTGGCCGATCATGTCGGTCCCGGTCAACGCGATCGGGATCGCCATCGACTGGATCGGGAAGGGGTGGACGATTCCCACGTCCGCCAGGCTCTCGACGATCGAGGGCAGGACACCCAGGTCGGAGAACGTCTGCGGGGCGGGGATTTCGGGAGCAACTTCGGCGTCGGGCTCGAGCTCGGACGCCGAATCAGTCGGCAGAGCGCTGTCGCTGCTCTGGGCTGCGGTGCTGCTTTCGGGTGTCATCGGGTCGGTGTTCAGTTGAATGGCCTTCGATTGAGATCTGGGTCGCCTCGCCGGGGTCCGGCGCGCGCTCGGGGCCGCCAAACGCCATGGCGCGGCGCAGGTTGGCGCTCCACGCGCCCGGTTGCGGCTCTCCTATACCAGAGTCTACCGCTTGTCGCCGGTTCCCCCGACCGTCGAGCCGCCGCAGCCCACTAGGCTGCCGCCATGAGCGACGGGGCAGGCACCGTGACACCGCCGAACGCACCGACCGACGACTCCTATCGCGAGGGCGCCGTCGACCTTCTCGGGGCCTTGGCATACGGCGCGTTGACGGCTTTCGAGCGCCTCGCCGAGGATGCCCAGCAGGCGCCGACGCTCAGCGACAAGATCCACATGGCGACCATGTCGGCCCAGCAGATCGCCTACTTCGACCGGATGAAGGAGCGGCTGGCCCAGTTCGGGGTGGATGTCCTGATCGCGATGAGGCCATTCCACGCGCCCTTCGACGCCTACCACGAGTACTCGCGCCCCAAGGACTGGTACGAGGGCCTGCTGAAGGCGTACGTCGGCGACGGCATCGCGGCCGACTTCTATCGGGAGGTAGCCGCGTTCGTCGACCCGGACACCAGGACGCTGGTCTTCGAGGTGCTGGCCGACCACGGTCACGACGACTTCGTGGTCAGTCACGTCCGGGCCGGCATCGCCGCGGACCCCAAGCTCGGTGGGCGGCTCGCACTGTGGGGCCGTCGGCTGGTCGGCGAAGCGCTGAGTCAGGCCCAGCGGGTGGCTGCTGACCGGGACGCGCTCACCGCGCTGCTGACCGGAACGAGCGATCGGCCGGGAATGGATCTCCCGGCGATCAGCCGGATGTTCTCCCGATTGGTCGCCAACCACACGAAGCGGATGGCCAAACTCGGCCTCCAGGCCTGACCGCCCCGAGTTGTCAGCGTCTCAGCGCGCCCCGACCCGCTGAGACGCTGACAACTCGGGTGGTTGGCTAGCCTGAACCGAAGCCGACGTGCCGGACGTTCTCCTGACCGAGATCGACGTAGCCGACCTGGGTGGCGGGGATCAGGACTCGGCGGCCGCGCTCGTCGGTCAGGCTGAACAGCCCGCCGTCCTTGACCGCCCTGGCGAAGTCCTTCTCGACCTCCGCCGCGGTCGCGGTGGACTCGATGATCACCTCGCGGTTGACGTTGAGGATGCCGACCTTGATCTCCACGGATATCTCTCCCTGCTGCGTGTGTTCTGTCTCCGGCCCGTGCGCGTCTTCGGCCCGGTGCCGGCCGAGTGTGCCGACGTCGAGCGTACGGTCTCGATTGCCAGCCGCGTACGCCCGTTCACCAGAGGCGTAGCGCACCGCAGAACAGGCTGACTCAGGTCAGCCCTTCCTGCTCCTCCGGCGTGGCCGACCGGACGACGATCCGGGTCCAGGCGCCCACATAGATCCGGTCGCCGGGCTGGATCTCCTGCTTCAGCCCCACCGGGATCGGACTGCCGGGCAGCGGGTCGCTGGCACCGGCCACGAACGTGCCGTTGGCCGACTCGAGGTCTTCGACCCACCAGCGCGTCCCGTCGGTGGTGAGCTGGCACTGCCGGCGGCTTGCACCCGAGTCCGGCTCACAGTCGATCTCGGGATGGATGTTGCGGCTGCGGGACACCCGCCCGACCAGCACCGATGACTTGCGCAGCGGCACGACGTCAGGCAGCCCCGGCGACGGCAGGGGATCCGGGCTCTGCTGGGCCTGGTACCAGGCCGGGTCGATCCATACCTCTGCGACGAACGTGAAGTCCGCGCCCGGGGTGGCCGATCCGGACGGCGCCTCCGCCGTCGCTGCGGCAGCCGCCGCGGAGGTCGACATCGCGGAGGTCAGCGTCGCGGAGGTCGACGTCGCGGAGGCAGGATCGGTCGCCGTGGCGGACTCGGCAGCCGGCGCCTCGGGGGCTTCGGAACGGGGGAGCGTACCGGTCGTGAAGTCGTATCCGCAGGCCTCACAGAACAGCGCCTCCGCGACATTCTCGGTGCCGCAGTGCGGACAGAGGGTCGCCCCCGCGGTGCTGCCGGCGAGACTCCCGCCCGCCCCGCCAGTCGGGGCAGGAAGCGTCGGGGCGGCAGGCGTCGGGGCAGCAGGCGTCGGGGCAGCCTGCTGGGCCGGATCGATCGGCGCGCCGCAGACGTCGCAGTAGTCGTCCGCGGTCGAGGTGTGCCCGTTGGGGCAGACCGAGCTCATCTCGTCGTCACCGTCCTGTTCGTGCCTGGTCGTGCCTGATGGTGCCGGTCGCGGGCTATCTCAGCCGCGGACCCGGGTGGTCTTGGTGGATGCGGTGTCGAGGGCCATCTCGTCGGCCTTGTCGATGCTTCGCTTCAACCGCACCGTGCCGGTCTCCTCGTCGTCGATGTCGACGACCTTGCGCAACCGGGTGGTGGCCTCCTCGTTGCCCGTCTGGGCGGCGAGGGCGACCGCGCGACCGAGTTTCGTCGTCGCCGTCTCCTCGTCGCCTGCCGCTTTTGCGGCGAGGCCCTCCTGGATCGCCTCGGCCAGCTCGGTCTGTCCGGTGTAGTGCGCCACCTCCGGATTGATCCGGGCGGTCAGCTCGTCGGAGTCCGACCACTTCGCCTTGACCAGGCCCTGGGCGACGACTGCGCCGGCGACGGCCATCTGCACCCGGGCGCCCAGCTGCTCCTGGCCGATCGCCTTGGCAGCGAGCCGGACTGCCACGTGGTAGTCGCGCGACTCATCCGACCACGATCCGGTGGGGTAGCCGCCGGTCAGCGGGTTCACCTCGACCCGGCGATCGGTCAGATCCTCCACGGTCGGTGAGACCTGCCGGACGAACAGGATCTGGGCACCCTGGGGGGCCCAGACCCGGAGCTGGGCGTCCGGCACACCCCGGCTCATCGACCGCCGCATCAGGTCGGCGAAGACCTGGGGCATCTGCTCGGGCGACGGGATGATGTCGACCGTGCCGAGGAGGGCCTGGGCGATCCGGCGGACCTCGGCGACCTGCCAGTCGACGCCGACACCGCGGCAGTCGCACTGGAACCGGCCGACCACGCCCGCGATGGCCGCGCTCAGCTGGTCCGGGGTCTCGTTGTGGTTCTCACCGTCGGTGAGCAGGATGGCGTGCTTCTGGGCGAGCGTCGCAATGGAGTCGAACAGTCGGCCCGCGAGTGTCAGCCAGGTGCCCATCGCCGTGCCGCCATCGGACCGGAACTGGGCGATGGCCTGCAGCGCCTCGAACCGGCTGGTCGGGTTCATCTGGACCATGCCGGCGCCTGAGCGGACGTACGGGTAGGCCAGGTAGGCGACATGAGTGCCCGCTACGACTGCGAACCAGGTGCCGTCGACGATCTGCTGGATCGCGGCGGACGCGGCCGCCTTCGCCGCTTCGAGCCGGGTGCGACCCATCGAGCCGGACGTGTCGACGATGACGATCTCGCCAGCGGAGCCACCGCCCGTCTGCCCGGCCACCCCGGCATTCGTGCAGGTCACGGTGACGATCGCATTGACGTCGGTGCCCCCGTCGGGCAGGAACTCGTTCTGATAGACCGCGGCGTCGAACTCGGCCATGAGTACCTCTCTTGTCGCTGGACGTCACGGGCGGGACGTGACGGGCTGAACGTCTGGGCTGAACGTCTGGGCTGAACGTCTGGGCTGAACGTCTGGGCTGAACGTCACAGTATGCCCGGACGCGGGTCCCCGCGTGTGCCCCGACGCCGTACGTGCTGGTGCAGTCCGGGAGAGTCCGCGAGTCAGTGCCGGGCGAGCGCAACGGTGATGTTGTCCTTTCCCCCCTGATCACAGGCCCAGCGGACGAGCGCCTCGGCGAGCGGGAGAGGATCTGGGCCGCCTTCGGCGCTGCGGCCGGGCCTGCCTTCCGGCCCGACTTCGGGGCTGCCGCCGGGCGCATCGCCGAGACCTGCGGTCTGCTCGGCCATCAGGCTCTGGAGTGCCGCCGGTTCGGAGACGTAGTTCCACAACCCATCGGTGCAGGCCACCACCCAACCGGGAGCGCGGAGGTCCATCGAGCCCGTGGTCGGCACGATGTCCGGGGCGTCCCGGCCGAGCCACTTGGTGATCGCGTGCGCCTGCGGACCGGCCTCAGCCTCCTCCCGGGAGATGCCGGAGTCGATCCGCAGCTGGGCCACCGAGTCGTCCACGCTGAGCAACCGGGGGGCGTCGTCACCGGGGTCGGGGATCCAGTAGACCCGGCTGTCGCCGATGTTGCCGAAGGTGACCGTCGAGCCGACGACGACGGCGGCGGCGAACGTACACGATGCGGCATTGGGACTGTTCGGGGCCGTATGGGCGATCACCGCGTCATTGGCGACCGCGACGGCGGACTCGATAGCCGAGGCGAGTGCGGCGGACTGGCTGGCCGGAAGGCCGATCCCGGCCGGACGGTGAGCCACCAAGACGTCTCGGGCGGCCCGGGCAGCGGCGAGGCTGGCGACGTCGGAGTCGGTGGACGTGGAGACACCGTCGCACACCACGAGCACGGCACGCGATCCCGGCTCGGGCTCCGCCGCCAGGGCCGAAGCGTCCTCGTTGCGGTAGTGGCGCACGCCCCGGTCGCAGCAGGAGGCCACCCATGGCGCCGGCTGCTCGGTGTAGTGGTCGCGCTCGCTCGGCGCCTTGGTGCCGCACACCTCGCAGTAGCCGTCGGCACCGACCGGACCGCCACAGCTCGAACAGGTCAGGCGGACGACGGCCACGGTGTCTGCGGTGGACTCGTCGGTGACGTCGTCGGACGGTTCGGTCGTCGCCGTGGTCAACGAGCGGGAGAGGGTGATGGGCGACTCGAGTAGCTCATCCTCGGTCGGAACGGCGTCTCCGGCCGCGTCCGTCGGCGCCGCGAACGCGAGGCTGGTCCCGCAGGCCTCGCAGAAGCTGTCGCCGGCATGCACCTCGGCTGCGCAGTTCGGGCAGTGCAGCGCGTCAGGGCTCGACGCGCCCGGCGACAGTCGGGCGGCTGGATCATCCAATCCGGTCATCGGCGCAGCCTCTCGGGATCGCACCATCGACGCTCGAGCACGGTCATGTCAGCGTCCACCTTCGTACGCGGTTGGCCTGGTCAACCAGACGGTAGCGGTCCGCTTCGTCGTCGCTTGCCTGGGCCAGGGTCCGGTAGGTCTCCTCCAGGCCATCGCGGAGCGAGTTGTTGTCGGCGGTGTACGTCCCGATCCGGATGGTGGTCTGCGGACCCTTCGCCGTCACGGTGGCTAGTGCCCGCTCCAGGATCTGGGCGGTCAGCTCGGCCTGCTCGGTCGGGTCGAGCCGGACGCCCGTGATGGAGTTCATCGCCTCCGCCAGCACCGGCAGGCTCGAGTCCGATTGGTAGAGGTGCATCGCTCGCATCCGGCGGGCCTCCGGATACGCCCGACTGGTGGGTGGCACCAGATCCAGCGCCTCGACACCGCCGTGGATGTCGCCCCGGGCAACCCGGAGCCTGGCCAGTCCGAATGCCGCCGGGGCGACGTAGTTGGCGTCGGTCCGGGCACACGTGGCGTACAACCGCTCGGCCAGCGCACCTTCGCCGCCGCGCTCGCAGGCCAGGGCGAGCGCCAGCTTGGGTCCGAGCTCGCCGGGGACCTGACCGTAGACGGCGTTGAACGCCGACTGCGCGCCGCGGAAGTCGTCGCGGGCGAGCAGCGCCAGTCCGCTCATCCAGACGGCTCGCCACTCCCACGGGTCGCCCGCCAGCATCTCGTTGACCACGGTGTCGACCAGCTGCGGACGACCGAGCTCGAGCATCGCCGTGGCGCGGGCGAGCTGGACCTCTACCGAGATCTCGGGCGCGCTGGACAGGGCACCCAGCCGTAGCTCGGGGGAGTCGGCGGTGATGTTGCTCAACCAGGCGAACTGCGGGTCCGTGGTGTCGGCGCGCAGCTTCGGCAGCTCGCCCCAGGTCAGCGCGTCGCTGCTGATCGCGGGCGCCTCGAACAGCATGGACGCGGCCGAGGTCAGGGACGTACCTGTCGTCTTCTCCGCGACCACCTCGCGGAGCACGCCGAGCAGCTGGACACGGAACTCGTCGACGGTGCCGAACCGGTCGGCCGGATCGGGGGCGCACGCCTTGGCCAGTAAGCGGTAGAGCGAGTCGTGCTGGGCGAACACCGGCGTCTCCTCGACCGGCGGGAGGCTGGCGACGTACTTGGTCTGGTAGCCCCGGAACTCCATCATCATCACGACCAGCGTCCGCCCGATCGTGTAGATGTCGGAGGCGACCGTCGTCCCGACCTGGGCCACCTCGGGCGCCTGATAGCCCACCGTGCCGTAGATCGCGGACTCGTCGTCGTCGATCCTGCGCACCCCGCCGAGGTCGATCAGCTTCACCGCGTCCCCGACCTGGATCAGGTTGTCGGGCTTGAAGTCGCAGAAGACCAGCCCGAGATCGTGCAGGTACGTGAACGCCGGCAGCACCTCGAGGATGTAGGCGAGCGCCTGGTCCACGGGCAGCCCGTCGTACCTTCCGCCGGCCTTGCGCATGCGCTCCTTGAGGATCTCCTTGAGCGACGTGCCGCCGACGTACTCCATCACGATGTAGCCGGCTGCCACCCCGTCACCGCTGTCGTGGCTGACGAAGTTGTAGATCTCCACGATCAGCGGGTGCTCGACCTGGGCGAGGAACTGCCGCTCGACGATCGCCACCGCCAGCGCGTCGGCGTCGCCGGTGTTCAACAGACCCTTCAGGACCACCCAGCGATCGGACACGTTGCGGTCCTTGGCCAGGTAGATCCAGCCGAGACCGCCGTGCGCGAGGCAGCCGGCGACCTCGTACTGATTGGCGACCAGGTCGCCCGGCTTCAGCTTCGGGGTGAAGGAGAACCGGTTGCGACAGCGCGGGCAGAAACCCTCGGTACGTCCGGGTTGGCCGTCGCGGGACCGGCCGACCGGCGCCCCGCACGATGGGCACACCCGTTTCGACTCCGGCACCATCGGGTTCTTCATGATCGCCTGCAGCGGCTCGACCGTGGGCGCCGGCGGGACCCGGGTGAGTCCGGCGCCGAGCCGGGCCGAGCGGAGGCGCTGGGAGCCCGAGCTCACCCGCCGGGTGACCTTCGAGCCGCCTGCGGTCAGGCGCTGGGATCCGAGCGCCGTCGAGTCGAGCCGACTCGACGCCCGGGTGATCGTCGAGGCTGCGGCGCCGGGGAGGGATGGCTGGGTCATCGTCGAGACGGCGCCCCCCAGCGCTGCGTCCGGGTCCGTCCCCGCCGCGCCCTCAGCCTGTCGAAGCGCGCTCGATCCCCCACTCGATGTTCCCGGGCTCCCGCACACATCGCAGTAGCCATCGACGATGGTCCCGGTGCAACCCGGCTGGGCGCACTTCCCAGGAGCAACGAAGGCTGCGCCCGGCGCGACCGTAGCCTCGGCCGACGCGCCCTGAGCCTGTCGAAGGGCATCGCCTCCCGGGCTGCCACAGACGTCGCAGTAGCCGTCGACGATGGTGCCGGTACAACCTGGCTGGGTGCAGGCGGTCACGTTCCTCCTCCTGTGCGCTGCTTCGCAGGCCGCGCGACCTGCAGATAGCTCTGGTACAGGGTGACCAGCTGGTCGGCGATGGTCATCCGGGTCGGGGTCTTGTCGAGGGCCTCGCGGGCCAGCGCGTAGGCCCGTCCGAGGTCGGGATCCTCGGCCACCCCTTCCGCTTCGGCCTTGGCTCGATAGGCCTCCAGCCGGCCGTCGAGCTCGTCGCGGCGGGCCAGCGCCTGCAGGTAGGCGCTCTGGGCCAGGGTCATGGCTCTGGCCACCTGTTCGAGCTTGGCGACGTACGCCTTGAGCGGCTCAGCCGTGTTCGGCATCGGCCCGAGGGCGTCGACGTCGGGCACCGCGTACTTCGGCGCCGGGTCCACCGTGGCGATGCAGCGGTCGACGACGACTCGCAGCGCCGACTCCCGCGCCTGCAGCTCGTGGCGCAGGCTGCGGGCCTTCGCGACGATCGCGCCGGCCTCCCGGCGCTGCGCTGAGTGCACGATCAGGTCCCGTTCGAAACGCGTTGCGTCGATCTCCACCGGCCCGATCAGCCCGCCCACGTCACCACCGCGTCCGGCCTTGTCGATCAGCTCCTGCAGGCGCTCGGCGAGCTTGGCCTGGCGCTGCGCCGCGAGCTGCTGCTCGCTGCCCGCCGGTTCGAGCGAGATCTGGTCCCGGATCCGTTCGAGCTGAGCGCGCAGCGCTCGGATCCGCTCGGCGAGGTCGAGGCCGTCTCCGTCCAGACCGAGCCGGAGCCGCAGGCTCGCTGCCAGCGCGTCGGAGAGCCGGCAGGCCTCCGGCAAGGAGACCGCCAGCCCGGCGGGCGCCCCGGTCGGGCTGCGTGCCAGCACTCCGGGGTCGATGGTGGCATCCAGCCGCCCCCAGATCAGCGAGGAGAGTCGCTCCCGCTCGGTCGGTCCGGCGCGGCCCGAGTCCCACACGGCGAGCAGCAGCTCGTAGCGGTCGGCGATCGCCTTCCACAGCGCCATGGACAGCATGATGTCGCCGGTCGCCGCGGTGGCGGCGCCGTCCAGCGCGGCCCGGTCCAACCGGTCGAGCTCGGCCTTGCGGGCGCTGCGCCACTCACCGAGCGCAAGCAGATACGTCTGCGCTGCGCGGATCTCGATCGGCGCACCGAGCCGGCCAGGAGCGGCCGGAGCGACGACGGCACCGCCTCCCGATCCGGGATCCGACTCGCCGACCGAGCCTCCGACCGAACCCGCAACCGGCCGCTCCGTCGGTGTCACGGGTTCCTGCCGTAGACCGCCTTCGGCGGCGCCGGCGCCGGACCCAGGACGTCGAGCCAGCGGTTGTAGATCGTCGTCCACTCGCCGTCGGAGCGCATCCCGGCCAGCACCTGGTTGATGAACCTGGTGAGGTCGACGTTCTTGGAGTTCACCCCGATGCCATACGGTTCCGCGGTGAAGGCCTTTTGATCCGGCACGACGGCGTACGGGTCCTGGGCGGCCAGACCCGCCAGGACGGTGTCGTCGCCGGTGATCGCCGCGACGGCGCCGGACTGGAACAGCACCAGGCACCCGGTGTGACTGTCGGAGCCAACCGGGATCGCCTTGGGGTTGAGCTTCTTCAGGTTGTCCATGCTGGACGTGCCATTGGGCGCGCACACCTTCTGCCCCGACAGGTCCGCCAGCGTCTTCGCCTTCGAGCCACGCTGGACGAGAATCTTCTGGCCCGCGTGGTAGTACTCGCTGGAGAACCCGATCTGCTTCCACCGGTCGCAGTTGATGGTCATGGCGCGGGCGACGATGTCGACGCTCCCGTCCTGGAGTGCCGGAATCCGCTGGGCGGCGGTGATCACCTTCAGCTCGTAGCGGTTCTCGTCACCGAAGATGGCCTTGGTGATCGCCTTCACCATGTCGATGTCGAAGCCCTCGATCTTGCCGTTGAGCGGGTTGCGTGAGCCGAGCAGGTACGTGTCCGCCGAGACTCCGGCGATCAGTCGGCCGCGATCGTGGATCTTGCGCATCGTCGAGCCGGACGGCAGGTCGCCGGGCTTGGGCTGGCTGCCGATCGGGGCGTACGAGGCCACAGGGTTGTCGCAGGTGGTCGGTGCCGTCGTGGCGGCCCCACCGCCGGTCGGTGCGGCACTGGGAGTCGGGGTTGGCAGAGGCGTCTGGGGATAACCGGCGAGCGAGCAGCCGGTGGTGACCGCGACGATCCCGGCCGCCACCGCGAGCCTCAGACGGCGGTGCCGACGCAGCCGATCGGCCGAACGGACCGTCATCGATACTCCCGGAGTCGCAGGGCCAGGCCTCGTCGCCCGAACAGGGCCGCGGCGACGCCGGCGGCCAACGCCAGGATCGCGGCGATGATCATTCCGGCCCGCGGTGTGGCCAAGCCGGCTGCGAGGTCCTGCGCCAGATCGTCGACCACGCCGGTGCCGGCGGCATCGAAGGCGCTGAAGGTCCCGTTGGCCGAGGTGTCGCCGGTCCCGGTGGCCAGTACGACCGCCTGGTCCCACTGTCCGCCGTCGTCCAGCATGCGGATCTTGGTGTGGACGTCGCTGTAGGCGGTCCACTTGCTGGTCAGATCGCTGTTGGCGACCCGGGCGAGCGACTTCTGGACCACGGCGGCCGAGTCCTTCCAGGCCTGCTCGAACGCGGCGCCCGAGCCACGGCTGATCAAGGTGAGGCTCTCGTTGGCCTTCGCGTCGTTGCCGCGGATCCGGGCCTGCGCGGCCGCGGAGAGTGGCTGCAACGCATCCGACTCCAAGCGGTTCAACGCGCTTCCGGTCTGACCGAGCGCGATGGCGCCACCGACGAGCACGACCAGCATGATGACCGCCGCGATGAGCAGGCCGAGATTGATCGTGCGTCGGAACGTTCGGGCGACGAAGACCATCGTCAAGACGAAGCCGGCCAGCAGCAGGACTCCGATGCCCTCGAACCACCAGCCGGGACGCGCACCCATCTCGTCGCTGGCGCGCTCCGCATTGACCGCGACCAGGGTGTCCAGGATCGGCAGGGCGTCGGCGCGCAGCCCGGCGCTGGCCGTACGCAGGTACTGGGCACCGATCGGGAAGCCTTGTCGGTTGTTGGCGCGTGCCAGCTCGATGGTGGAGGCGTACGTGACCATGTCGTCGTTGAGCGACGCGAGCGCGGCGGCGTCCGCGGGCTGGGCGTCGGCGGCGGCCGCGATCAGCTCGCTCGCCTCGCTGATCAGCCGGTCGTACTGCTCGCGCTGCGCGGCGGGCTCGAGACCGCCGATGAGGAACGCATTGGTCGCGGTGGCGTCGGCGCTGAGCAGGTCGGTCTGGATCTGCTGGACCCGGACCAGCTGCTCGGCGTTCGCCCCGGCCTTCGAGAGCGCGCTGGCCTGCAGCGCGAAGCACGCGCCACCGACGACGCCGAACAAGATCCCGGCGATCAGCACGCCGACGGTGAGCATCCGCAGCCGTCGCGGGGTCTGACTGAGCGTCGGCCCTGCGGGTCGCGTGGCGACGACCGCCGGTTGCGCGGCCGCTGCCGAAGCCGGGGGAGGCGCTGTCGCCTGGGCCGACTGACTCATGCCTGCTCCTCCCTACTTGTTCGCTCGCGCTCGGCGCTTCCAGTCCAGTCGTTCAGCGCCACCTCACGCACGGCCCAACTCCTCGACAGTGACAGATCGCCGCGTTCGGGCCGTGCACTCGGCGACGCCGAACGACCTGAACGCGCCTACCAGGGGCTCGCTCACGGTGTCTCCTCGCTCGCATCGGGCGTTTCTGGTCGGGCTTCGTCGTCGAGATCTTCGGGCCGAAGCTCGCGGAGCTGTTCCAGAGTCGGCTCCTCGACCTCGCGAAGCCGCCAGGCGTGCCGGCCGATGGCAGCCTCGAGCAGATTGCGAGCGAACCGGCCGTTGCCGAACAGCGGACCGCGAGGAGTGGTCAGCAGGATCGACTCGAACCGAAGCCTGGTGTCGTCACCGACGTCGTAGTCGGCGGTGCCGGCAAGGGCCAGGAAGATCGCGACCAGCTCGTCGTCGGTGTAGTCGGCGAACTCGATGGTGGTCCGGAACCGGCTCGCGAGGCCGGGGTTGGTGGAGATGAAGGCAGCCATCGGATCCGGGTAACCGGCGACGATCAGCACCAGGTCGTCCCGCCGGTCCTCCATCTCCTTGACGAGGGTGT
>CAWHZT010000004.1:0-118741 GCA_963833925.1 uncultured Actinomycetota bacterium
CGCTACCGTCCGGCCTAGTCGGAGCCCGGTTTCTCCAGATCGGCTTTGTCCTCGCCACCTTGACGTTCAGGCTCTGCGCCGCGCACGGGCCACTTCTCCCCCGCCTCGCGCTGTCCTCTCTGCCCCGTGCTCTCTGCCTTGTGCTCTCTGCCTTGTGCTCTCTGCTTGTGCTCTCGCACTGCTGATTCCGGCTCTGTGAGGATCAACGGCCGGCGCTGCGCGCCGGCCCCGGCGCGTGTCCTCGCTTCGCTGCGGGCCGCGCCGCATACCGCTGGACCGACCTACCGACTGGTTCGCATCGCCTTCGCCCTGTCGCGCGATATCAAGGGTGCAGCGATCGTCCCGGCCACACCCCAACACGCCACTAGACGCAGAGTGCCCGGACCACTACGCTCCGCCTCAGTGGGCGATTCCTACAAGATGGGCCGGCGGGCCGCACTGCGACCGCCCGCTGGTTCCCGGGGGTCTGGTGCTGTCGGCCATTGCCGCTGAAAAGGGCTGCGTTCGCCCCGGATGGCGGCGGTCACCAGTGCTCACACCCACGAAAGGAAGCAACCATGAGCGACCCCGCGCGCCCGAACACGAGCAATCCCACCCGTCGTACTGTCATGACCGGTGCCTTGGCGCTGGCCGCGGTCGCTGCCGCCTCCGAGGTCGCCGAGGCGAAACCGCCCACTCCCACGCCGGGGCAATTCAGGACCGCTGACGCCATCGATCGCACCCGGTTCGTTGACGAGTTCCCCGGCGCGACCGATGACGAGAAGTTGACCGAGGCCATGCGGTGGCAGCAACAGCAAACCGGTCAACCGGCCCTGCGGATGTTGCCTCGGGCCTACAACTTCAACCAGCCCCGCCAGCTCTACTCAGGGCTGAAGCTGCTGGGCTCACCAGCAGGTCCACGCAACGTGGAGATCGCCGACACCGCCCACGTCCCCACCCGGTGCTTCCTCGGCAACAACATCGGCTCGGGCACCAGCTCCTGGTGGAACGGGACCGGCAACCTGTTCGACGTCTACATGGCCGACTTCGGCGTCCAGGGCGACCAGGGGTCGTCTCGTCAGCAGTTCATGGACGTGCCCGTGAACGCCGGCACCCTGTACGCCTGCCAGTTCCAGGCCCTGTCATTCGACTTCATGCGCTCGGTCTTCGGCCGCAAAGACCGGGTTTGCGCCTTCACCCAAGTGGTGCTGTCGGGTCACTGGACGGTCAACAACCTGTGGGACACCCAATTCAACCTGGGCGGCTCGGACAACAGCCTGTGGATGGGCGGCTACGTCAACATCGGCACATCACAGTCCCCGGTACAGACCGGCAGCTACGCCGACAACGACTACATGATCATTCTGTCCTCGCTGTCCAAGACCGACCTCGGCTACGTGTACTGCACCGCCCTCAACGGCTGGCGAGGTATCAAGGTCACCGGCTCCAGCCACGGTGGCCTCAACTTCTTCGGCGGCGTCTACGAGGGCTTCAACGGCACCAGTCTCCGCGCGCCCGGCACCGTGATCCGACTCGAGGGGGGCAACGGCACCTTCCATGGTCCCCGCATCGGCCAGGCCATGGCGGCTCCTGATCCGGCTGAGAAGGGTTACGTGCAAGTCTCCGGCGGCCAGTGGCGCTTCGTCGGTCCCACCTTCTTCCGGGGAGACACCCCGGCCGACGTGCCGGCCATCTATCAGACCGGAGGTAGTCTGACCGTCCTGGGCGCCACGGTGGCCAACGATGAGGATTGGCCCGTTGCGCCCATCCTGTTGACCACCGGCGGCTCGGCTATGGTCCTCGACGGCTCCATGTCCGACGGCTCCACGTCCGGGACCAACCAGCCGCCGACGGCATCGTTCACCACCAGCGTCTCTGGGCTGAACCTGACCGTTGACGGATCGGCCTCCAGCGACCCCGCCGGCAGCATCAGCAGCTATGCCTGGACGTTCGGCGACGGCGGGACGGCCACCGGCGCGACCCCCGCCACCCACACCTACGCGGCCGGCGGCACCTACACCGTCACCCTGACCGTCACCGACAACGACAACGCCACGAACGCCGCGACCCGTCAAGTCACGGTCGCCAACGCGCTCGCCACCGACGCCTTCAACCGCAACGTCACGACTGGTTGGGGGTCGGCGGACGTCGGCGGACCGTGGACGGTCACCGTGTCGGACAGCTTGTCTGTGCACGGTGGCGCGGGCAACATGCGGATGGCGGCGGGATCCGGCCCGTCGGCGTACCTGAACGGGGTCTCGGCGGCCGACGTCGACATGGTGAGCAAGCTGAACTACGACAAGCCGGCGACGGCCACCATCTACACGTCGATGGTCGCCCGCCGGGTCGGCACGTCCGACTATCGGCTGAAGCTCCGCAGCACCGCCAGCCAGACGAACCTTGAGCTGGTCCGAACGGTCAACGGCAGCGAGACGGTGCTCGCGACGCAGGTGGTGCCGGGGTTCGTGATGTCTGCGTCGGATGAGATCAACGTCCGGCTGCAGGTCACCGGCACCGGAACGCCGACGGTCAAGGGGAAGATCTGGCTGACCGGCAACGCCGAACCGGCGAACTGGGCGCTGACCGCGACGGACACCAGCACGGCGGCCCTGCAGAACCCTGGCGCAGTCGGGTTCTACAGCTACCTGAGCGGCTCCGCGACGAACGCGCCGATCACCCTGCAGGTCCAGGACTTCCTGGTGCAGGCGCCCTGATGTGAAGCGCCTGCTGCCGGTGTCACCTCGACCCGACGGTTCGTTCAGCTGACTGGCCAGGTCGGCCCTGCAGAAGGTGCTCAGCCACCCGGATCGGTCTGATAAAAGCAGATGTCGGCGTCGAGCAGCAGAGTGCAGCAACGGCACCACGTCTCGCTGCGTCCCCACGTCCAGGTGCGTTCGGTCCGCTGGACAGGGCTCGCGGGCCTCATGGACGGACCTGCATGCAGGGGGTCCGCCCCGCACCCCCGGCCTCGGCCTCGGCCTCGGCTCAAGGATGGTCCGGAAAGAGAGCATGGAGGTCGTGGCCATCCCTCGTGTCGCCACCCGATGGGCGAGCGGCATCCGACTCCACCCGTCAAGGCTCAGGCGCTCCGGGTGGCCCCGCCAAACCTCGACGGGTGGAGTCGGGCACCACAACGTGACGCCTGCCGACCCGACGGGATGACCACAGGCTCGTCACGTGGCTCGGAAGCCAGCAAAAGCGTGCACCCCATGTGCACCCGCGCTGCGAGAACGGCAGACGATTAGGTCACTCTGAGCACGCCATGTAACCGATGGACCAAGCCGCTGCCCCGCGTTCGCAACGAGACGGTCAACGAGCACATTCAGCGGGCCGTGCTCAGTAGAACGGATCAGGCAGGTTCGGATTGCTCGTCACGGGCCACAGCCGCTCGGCCGGCAACCACTCCTGGACGTACGTCGGAGGGTTCACGCCGTCATCGCGGACGTACTGGACAAGGGCCGACCAACGGTACGAGTGCCGCCGCCACTCCAACACGAAGCCCTGAGTCGGCGGCAGGAGCTTGCTCTCGTTCCGAATCCAGACGTGCCGCGTGTGGCGAGGCCGGGGCCATTCGCGATCCTTGCGACGAGACCCCATCAGGATATAATAGAACGTCCATTCGATGCGAGGGACCACACCAGGATCGCGCCGGGGCACCCAGGAGCCGCCAGGCTCGATAATCGAACACCAGCGGCCCCGCGTGCCCAAAACGTGCCCATATTGGGTAAGACATAGGGTCGACAGCGGTCAACTCCGGTTTCTACATCCCTTATCTGCAGGGGAACTAATGCCGCGCTGACCCCCTCCGGTTCGTCTTCCAAGCCGGTCATGCGAGTTCGATTCTCGTCACCCTCTCCACGACTGTCCGACCGCCTGTCGGAAGCTGGCTTCTCCAGACGTCCCGACCGCGAGTTCGAGCAGCCGGCAGCGCACAGAGCCGGACGCCCAGAATCGACCGCAACAGGCAGTCGGCACGGCGATCTTCCCCTGGCGGATTTGCTGAGCTCGGGCGCCATCCGGCCGTTCCCGAACCGGGTTCCGCGACCACGCGCGGAACAGCCGGGGGTCGAGCCCATGAACCTAGACTTGCCCGATGGGCGCTCCGGTGAAGGTGGAACTGACGGGCGTGCCGGAGACGGCGCTGTGGAACCTCTACCAGCGCGCGTCGGCCGCGCAGGCCGGCCACCTGGACGACCCGCGTGCGATCGAGGTGCTTGGGCAGCTGGACTACCCCTTCGAGCGGTTCGACTCGCCCTACGGTGGCATGGCGGCGAGGTTGCACGCGCAGCGAGTGCGTACGGTCGACGCCGCTCTCCGCCGGGCGCTGGCGGGTGTCTCAGACGTCACCGTGGTCGCCCTGGGGGAGGGATTCGAGACCCAGTTCTGGCGGGTTGACGACGGGCGGCTGCGCTGGCTCAGCCTCGACCTGCCCGAGGTGGTGGCGGTGAGGCGCGAGGTGCTCCCAAGCAGTCCACGGCTCCAGACGCTGGCGGGTTCCGTGGTCGACGCGGATTGGAGCGCACGGGTCGACGAAGACCGGTCAGTGATCATCACCGCCCAGGGTCTGCTGCCGTACTTCGAACGGCACGAGGTGCACCGCCTGCTCAGCGCCTGGGCTCAGTTGTTGCCCGGCGCCTGGCTGCTGTTCGACGCCGTGACCGCACAGCTGCAGGCGACCCGACGGCGCAACCCGTTCCCGAACGGCTACCAACCTCCGCAATGGTCGTGGACCGTCGACCCGGACGAGCTGCGCCGACTCCGCGAGCTGCCCGGCGTGACGGATTTACACGAGGTCCCGCAGGTCGGCGGCGACCGGTTGCTCCGCGTGCTGAGGCGGGTACCTGGCCTGAAGAACCAGCTTCCGACCATGCCGGTGTTCCAGGCGAGGCTCCGTCTCGACGCCGCGTAGCTTGCCACGGCGACGCCTCCGGCTGACGTTGCCGAGGGCGCCGTGCGCAACCTCGATACGTAGATCCGCGAGCTCGTGCGAGTGCTCGATCGTCTGCTCGAAGCCGACTGCTCGACCCGCCCGCCGCGTAAGCCCGGGTCGAACCGCGGCTGCGCGGTCTTCTCGGTTCGTCATCATCGCTGCCGGGCCGCTCGCAGCGGTCCCGTTTCAACGCCCAGCGCTCATCCTGTTAGTCGATCTGCCTCGGCCAGCAAGAGGTCGCCGAACGGCTGCAACCCGATGCGTCGGCTGTAGAGGCCACCAATGACCCGGTGGATCGTTCCCCAGTCCCAGATCGCGCCTGCGTCCACACCAGTGTGAGCGGCCAACCGCTCCGTCCTGGCGTGCAGCTCATCGCCGCTGTCCGGGTTGCACCTCACGATGGTGCCGAGGTCGTACGCTCGCTCAGCGCGCACGCCCGCAGGATCGACGAGCTTGAACGTGCCGTCCGCGGCCTCGAGCGCATTCAAGTCGTGGACGTCGCCGTGTACCAGTACAGCATCTCGGTCATCGTGAGCGCGACGACGACGCTCCGCGCATTCCAGTGCGTCCTCCACAGTCCGTTCCGAACACGGGTGATTGGTGAGGTCCCATAGCCGCGGCAGCAAGTTCGAGTACTCGCGGGCCTTATCGGCGCCCGTCGGCAGGTCGACATCCACGCTGACCGGCCGCCAGAGCCGCGCAGCGACGTCGCACAGCAGGTCGTGGCGCGTCATGGGATCAGGCACGACGTCGTACAGGGCGGCGCCAAGTCGCTCGAGTAAGAGCGCATCGCGGTCCAGGTCGTCACGCAGCAGGCTTGCGCAGCCAACCCCATTGGCGAGACGCAGCGCGGTGGCCTCGAAGGTGAGATCGCGCCGAGTTCCCGGGACGCCGACCTTGAGCACAGCCGCCACGCCGTCCGCGGTTGTGGCCTCGACAACGAACGCCGCGTGGCCCCCGCGCAGGGTGCCGCCGAGAGTCAGTGACCACTCCTGCTTCAGGGACTCCACCACCGAGGGCAGTTCATCGAGCCAGGCAGCGTTTCCCTCGGCAACGACCTTGTTCCGGACCTCGTCGGGGATGTCGAGCATCGTGCGGCTCCTCCGTGGTGCGACGAGACTCGATCGACCCTGTCGGTGTCGGTCGCCCTCGCCAGTCGACCCTCGCTTGGCTGGTTCGTCAAGTGTGTGCACCTGGCGAACCGAGCGACCTGGCGGAGCTCGAGGTGGAAACGCGGTTGGCGCGTTCTCGTCCGTATACCGACAAGGCTGTGATCCGAAGGCGACGGGTGTGACGTCCTCGCCCACGAGAGCTGTCAACAGCAGTCAGTCGGCGAGACCGGTCCCGAACTGTCGTGCGTAGCCGCGGCTGCCCGAAAGCGCACACCGCGGGGTCCGCTGGGGCACGCCAGGACGTACGCAATGGACCATCGAATACGCGCGGTGGTTGAGTGCACTCATGGGGGAGCATGCGCACGAGCCCGGATTCCGGCCGCGCCTCAGCACCTCTTCCCGCCAGCCCTCACCCCGGCCGCGACCAGCCGCTCTTCCGGCGGTCGGTGCCCCGGCGCGAACCACGACGGCGCTCGACACGCCCGTTCGCGACAGCGCAGGGGCGAGCACCGCTGCGGTCAGCGGCCAGGCGATCGATGGCCCAAACCTCAGCGTGTCAATGCTCGGTCTCGGCGCCGGCAGCTCCAGATCGGCACTCGACCTCCAGCGGCTGGCGGGCAACCAGGCGGTGCTGTCGGTGGTCCGGCAGATCGGTCGCGACGCGCTGCAACGGGTGGCAGTCAAGGAGACCCCACCGGACGAGACCCTCTACAACCAGCCGGGCGCGGGCGGCACCGCCGGAGCGGCCAAGTACGGCGGTGATGTCTCCTACGACATGACCCGCAACGGCGACACCGGCGTCACCGTGACCGTCCGGATCCAGTTCCTCAACCAGACCCGCAACGGCGTCGATCCCACCTCACCCGGCGCACCCGCCGGAACGCCGCGCCTCGGCGCTCTGCTCGGCAGCCCGACGGAGATTCCGACCAGCGACCCCGACAATCGTCGGCAGTGGTGCCGAGACATCGTGAAGGACCAGGTCAAGCCTTGGAACGGCAAGTTGTCGCTGGTCGGGGAGGAGTTCAACTTCACCGAGGCGAACACCAAGAAGCGGCTTCAGGTGACCTTCGACTCGATTGCCGTGTTCGGCCTTGCGGAGGCCCACGATCAAGTGATCATCGTCCATCCGAAGTCCACCCAGGCGAATCCGGCGACGGGCAATCCGATCGACGCCGGCAACTACTACCTGAACAAGGGGAACTACAGCAACGACGACAAGGTGATCGCCGCCCACGAGTACGGCCACCTGCTCGGCATCGACGACGAGTACAGCCAGAGCAACGAGATGTTGAACGCGCTGCTGCACCAGGCCGCACCCGGCAACGCGCCGAGCGCGATGGCCGCACTCGACAAGAAGACCGTCGAGCGGATGGTGCTGGCCTCGTTGAAGCAGCCCCTGATCGATCAGCTGAAGGCGACCCTGCCGGCCGTGACGGACGCATTCCGCGCCAAGCGGGCGGCGGTGAAGACCAAGATGGCAGCCGCGGCCCGCACCGGGGTGGTCGACGCGGCTGTGCGTACCGAGCTGGAAAAGAACCTGACCGCCGAGTCCGATCCGAAACTCGGCGCCAGCGTTCCGCGTGCCGTCGCGTTCGAGACGACCACGAACTTCAGCAATGTGACGAACTCCGGGGAGGGCGTCGAGGCGGGTTTCGACGCCGCGCGGATGTCGACCCAGATCGCCTCCTCGTACGAGGCCGCCCTCGGCGCGGCGCAGGGTGCCGTCGTCAACGTGGCCGGGGTCGGCGACACCAGCATCAACGTGAAGTCGTCAGTCCCGGCGATGACCGCCACCGGTGGGGCCCAACAGGCCAATGCCGCCGGGGTGGCCGGCAGCACGGTCGGCTCCCCCGGCGGCCCCGGCACCTTCTTCGGGCTGCCGGTGATCTTCCCATCGTCCGGGCTGACCGGCCAGCTGATGGCGCTGCCGGCGACCTGGGGCACGGCCGGGTCGGCGATCGAGTCGGGCGTCACCCCGGCCGCCTTCGCCACCAAGATGGCGGCGCTGGTGAAGAGCGCATCGGCTGCCGCCGCCGCGCCGCCACCGCCGGGTGCAACCCCGGCGCCGAAGATGACCCGCGCGACCGAGCTGTATCGCAAGGCGTACGGCGTCGTCTCCAGCATGTCCAAGGAGGCCTGCCGTCAGGTCGCGACCGACTTGATCAACACCGTTGTCCAGCCGGTGCTGACCAGCGATGTCGCCGGTCTCGAATCGACTATCCAGACCGAGGTGGACCGGGTGATGAGCACGCCACCGAGCGGAGTCGCCGCGCTCGGCCCGCCCGATCCGCAGATGGCTGCCCTGGTGTCGCACATGAAGGGCAAGCTCGATGCGGACAAGGCGGCCACGGCCGGCGGCGGCCACACGCCGCTCGGATCCGGGAAGGCCGCGCCGGACCAGAACGTGACGTACAGCGTGCAGGGCCTGATGGGATCGTCGAAGAACACCTCGATCCGCGCCGACCAGTTCAATCCGATGGTGAAGCAGTTCAACGACAAGCTGAAGAAGACGTTCGAGAAGACGTTCACGGCCGAGGTGAAGTGAGGTGGCCGAGCTCGCCCGGATCCGCTGGGTCTCGTCCTTCCCGACCTCGGTGGACGAGGAGCTCGTCGGGTACGACGACGGCACGGCCCTGCTTGTGGTCCGATCGTCGCGCGACGGCAGTCCGGCGATCGGCACCTGGCGGACGTACATCGATGCCGACGACCGCGTCGCCTTCGCTGGTGGGGATCTGGAGATCGACCTGCTTCATCCGCCGTCAAGCCCGATCGTCGCCGTCGCCGTGCGGATAGCCGCACGCGCGCGCGACGAGCCGATCTCGAGTGCCACGTTCTACGTCGCCGTCGTGCCGGGCATCGGGCTCGCGCTTCAGGCTGTCGGCGGCGGTACGTCCGCTGCACAGTTCCAGCTGGACGAGGACTCGGTGATCATCCACCTCGAAAACACCGACGGTCACGAGCTCGCCTGGCATCCGGCCGACCGGCTCGAAGCCGGCTTCGTCTCGCCGACGCCGGAAGGGTTGGGGGGCGTCGGTCGCCCGGCCGAGATCGCGCCGGGTGCGTACGGCACGATCGCGCTGTCCTGTCCGGCACTGGACGACGAGATCGGTTCTGCTGGCAGCGTCTCCCCGGGCATCGTCTCCACCGGCGCCCGTCAGGTGCGAGTCGAGGTTGCCGGTCAGCTGCGCGACGCACTTCCCCAGAACGCAGGTCTCCGCCGGTTCGTCGTGCGCACGGCACCGGTGCCCTACGCCAATTGATCCGGGCTCATTGCATCCCGGCTCGGGGACAGTAGCCACCGGGACACTCAGCGCATCGGCGGGACACCGGACGCATCGGCGCAGATGAGCAGAGTCGGCCATGGATGCGCCAAGTGGACTGAGGTAGGTCCGCCGATGCTGCTCGGTGTGCGGGCGCCCCGTGCTCGCGCCGTACGACCGTCAGGGTGTCACCAGCGCCGGCCGGGGGCTACTGAACCGCGCGACTGCGAAAACGCTCGAGCTCAGACACCGGCAGACGTGTCCCGGCGGCTCTCAGCAGCGAGACGACATCCTGCGAGCGCCGGTCGAGCCGTTCCGCGAGCACGAAAGCCATGTCGGCCACGATCGCCGTTGCAAGGCGTTCATGGCGGTCGAGGCGACCCCGGACATCGTCGGCACGCCACGTGATCATCCGCACTGGAGTGTTCGCTCTGGCCGTCGCAGTGCGAGAGGCGGATGGCACGAACACCGAGAGCTCGCCGAGAACCGACCCGGGGCCGAGCATGGCAAGGAACCGGCCCTGCTTGATGATCTCGACACTCCCTTCGAGAATGGCCGAGACGCCGTCAGCCGGGTCACCCTCTTCGAAGAGTGTCGAGCCGGCTGCCGCTTCGCTCATCGTGGTCTCGCGGATGAGCTGGTCCACGTCTTCGTCGACGACCAGCCGAAACGGGCATGAGGCTCGAATCGCTGATGCTCGCTCGGCAGTCAAGCGCGTCTCCGTGAGTGTCGATGTGATCGGCGAAAACGGATCCTACGTGCAAGCGCAGGATCGTTAGGCGACAGCCTAGACCCCGATCATTCGCTGCCCCCGATCATTCGCGGGCCCAGAATATTCGCGGGCCCCGATCATTCGCTGGCCCAGATCATTCGCCGGCCGGACGTTACGACTCCTGTTCCGGCGCGGCGTGCTCTAGTGCCGACACGCCAGTAGGGTGAGCATCCGCGGATGATCGGGGCGAGGATCATGGGCGAACAGGGGGCGGGATGGGTCAGAGTCGATCGAGGTTCATCGAGCGTGCGTCATGGCTGTTGCGGCTCCCGCTCGAAACTCCCACCATCCCCTTCGAGGACGTGCAGACCGGCTGCACACTCTGGCTGAAGCTCGACTACCTGCTTCCCAGCGGGTGCACGAAGGATCGGATGGCGACGAACATCGTCGCGTATGCCATCGCATCGGGTGAGGTGTCTCCCTCGACCGTCGTGGTCGAGGCGTCGAGCGGGTCGACGTCGATCGCGTTGAGCATGGTCTGCGCCACCGTCGGTGTGCCGTTTCGGGCGTACATGCCGAAGACCGTCAGCGGAGAGCGCGTCCTGATGATCCGCCGGCTCGGCGGCGACGTGGTTCTCACCCCCGCGGAGCAGGGCATGGACGGCGCGATCGCCGCACTGCATCGCGACTCGGCCACGGAGGCGGACGTGTTTCCCGCCCGGCAGTTCGAGAATCCGCGCAACGTCTTCGCGCATCAGCACTCGACCGGGCCCGAGCTCATCCAACAGGTCGGCGTTCGGCTCGACGGCTTCGTCGCCGGGGTGGGTACGGGCGGCACGCTGATGGGCGTGGCGCACGCACTCCGGGATCACGGCTACGACACGATCATCGCCCAGGCGATGCCGACGGCGACATTCACGGCGGAGGGCGATCGAGAGGTCGTCGGCGGAATAGCGGGCATCGTCGACGGCATGAGCCGGCTCCTCGACCCCGACGCCGTCGGACTCGAGGAGTCCGTGCTGGTACCGGAGCCGGAGGCAATGGCTACCGCGCGCGAGTTCGGTCGCCGCGGCTTGGGCATCGGCCCCTCCAGCGGGCTCAACATCGCCGCAGCGCGACGACTCGCCGCTCGCCTCGGCCCCGGGCATCACGTCGGCACGATTCTGCCGGACCGGATGGAGCGGTACTTCTCGACCGCCTTGTTCGACGACGTGGCCGCCGAGCTCTAGCGGTCACACTCCCGGAGCGCGATAGCCCGGTGGAAAAAACGGTGGCTCGTTCCGCCGAGCGATAGACGTCGACGCTGGGTCTGCTGCGGACGGGCGCGACGAACCTGCACTTTTTCCGGCGGAAGGCGCAACCGCTGCCGACCTCGTGGTGTGGCCTATTCGTCGAGCAGCGATGTCTCGAGCTCCCCCTCCGGCAGGACCCGCACGAAGTACTCGACGCCGAACATCTCCTTGAGTATCGAATCCGGGAACATTCCCGGATCGATCGGATACTGGGTGCGATGTGCGGCGGTGGCTCGGATCTTGTGGCCGACGAAGTCGGAGACGTCGATGCAGGTGGTGACCCTCGCGTCGATCTGATCACCCGATGGAAGCGACCTGGTCCGAAGAGGCTCGTCCTCCCTGGGGTGTCCGCCGGCGGGGTCGTCCTCCGCCGCCAGGAAGGTCAGGCTCGTGACGTCATCGACTGCGACGACGTGGGCGTTGCGCGGCTGTCCCGTGGCGATACCCACTTCGCCGATGAACTCCCCCGGGCCGGACCGGTCGACGACCCGCACCCCACCGTCCTCGCCCTCCCGCCGGATCTCCACAGTCCCGGACAGCAGGAAATACATCGTCGAGGCGATCTCGCCCTGTTCGATCAGGTAAGAGCCGGTCGGAAACCACTCGACATTGACGAAGTCGCCCGCATAGCCGAGAGCGGTGGTCTCGCGCGAGAAAACCCACAGTGCGCGTACGAATTCCTCGGTGCCCTTGAAGCGGGTTGCCAGTTCGACGACCCACTCGGCCAGGCGGTTCCGCAGGAGCATCCTGCTGCGCGGCAGGTGGCAGTGGAAGAGCCGGATCGGTTGGGCGGACCGCCAATCGCGACAGGCGACGGTGACCGCGGCCCCCACGGCGATGTGATCTGGATGAGCCGAGAATCCGTCAGGGCCGAACGTGATCACGACGTCGGGTTCGATCTCGCTGAGCAGCTCCGCGGCGAGCCCGACCAGGACATCGCTGTCGATGTCGGCGAGCTCGCCGTCGCGATAGTCCAGACATCTGGCCTCGGTGAGTCCCAGCTCTACTCCGGCCGCATCGAGTTCCTTCTCCCGTACTGCTGTCAGGGTCGCCCGGGTGGCAGTGCTCGCGTCCCTGATCTGGCCGGCGCCACCCTTGGTCAGCGAGATCACCCGGACCTCGGCGCCCGCACTCGCGTACTTGGCAAGGGTTCCGCCGGCGCAGACGGTCTCGTCATCGGGATGGGCGAAGATCCCCAACACACGTAACGGCCGCCGAACCGAAGCACTGGGCGGGATGCTGCCCGTCACGATCACCATCGAATTCTTGCTCGCAGGTCCGACGCGGCCGGTCTGAGGTCAGAAGGCGGCGGCCGTGCTGCGCCGATGCCGCAGGCCCAGCATGTAGGGCATGCCGGCACCGGCAACCGCAAACGTCCTCCCGATGCGTCCGAGCAGCGACGGACCCGGCAGGGGCTGCAGCGACTCCGGGAAGTCGGCGGCATCCACGAAGTACGCCCGCACCGGGCCGATCCCCTCCAGGTCCTGAGCCACCTCGTGCGCAGGACCCGGCAGCGGAGTGGTCGCGGCGTGGTACAGCTCATCGGAGAGGAGCACGTACTCGGGGACGTCGACCGGGTTCTTCAGCAGTCGATGGACGAGGATCACGTCGATCCCGACGAGCTTGCGCCGCTGCCTGATCGTCTGGGTGGCGACCTCGCCGATGTGCGCGACGAACTTGAGCTTCAGGTTGGCCGCCTGCGTGCAACCGTTGCAGGGGCACAGGTTGGTCGCGACGTACTCCCGCTCGAGGTGGAACGCCCGGTGCATGGCCATGGCGGCGTCGAGAGTCAGGCCGACCGTTGCGGCACTGTCCAAGCTGTCGGCCGCAAGCGCGAGGAAGGCTGCGTCACCCTCGATCTCGATCAACTCGAACTGGGGCACGGCATCGATCACCTTCTCGAGGAGGCGCCCGGTGTTGACCTCGGCGTGCGCAAGGCTCATCCGATGGGTAAGCATGTATTCGGTGTAGCCGCCGATGTCAGCGATAACGAGAAGCGAGCGCCCCGAGGTCATGGGTGAGCCTAACAAGATTCGAGACGCTCGCGACGCGGGTCGTGCGCATCGGGGATCGCTTTCCCAGCACCGGCCGCGGCGGTCAATCGAGCTCCGGCTGGCCAAGCGGTCGCTCGGGATCTTCTCGGGGAGCGAAGTGGTCGAGCATCGAGTCGACAGCGACGGCGGCCTCTCGGGCGCTCGGGGTGTAGCCGAGCACGACCGGGAGGAAGTGATCCGGTCGGAGCGCCTTCAGCCGGAGCGGGCTGATCGCTCGCACCGTAGCCGTCCGGCGGGTTCGCCGGAGCAGGGCGATCTCGCCGAACCCTTGCCCTGGACCGAGCGTCGCCACCAGCTCCCCATCTCCGATCACCTCGGCCTCGCCCGCCTCGATCACGAAGTAGTTGTCCCCGACGTCGCCCTGGTGGAAGACGGTCTGATCGGCAGCCACGTCGATCGATTCCAGACCGCGAGCCAGCTGCTCGATGGCGGGCAACGGCAGGACCTTCAACATGGACACCCCGTGCAACAGGTCGATGTCGTGGTCGCGTACGCCGATGGACCGGTCCATTCCCCGCAGCCGCCGCCAGGAAGCCACGGCGAGAACGGGGCACAACAGACCGATCGTGACGAGCGCAGGACGTACGCCGGCCTGGTCGACCACCAGGGAGGTGACGATCGCTCCCACCCCGACGGACAGGGCGACCACGCTCTCCAGCACTCCGAAGACTCGGGCCAGCACGTCGTCCGCGGCCAACCGGGCCAGCAGCGTGAAACCCGCGAGATCGATCAGTGAGTTCCCGACGCCGACACACGCCAACAGCACCAGCGCTGCGACCTGTTGTGGAAAGGCGCCGATCAGCGTGACCGGCACACCCCACAGCGCCACCCCGACCGCGAACCACACGCCGAGGCGCCGGCTACCGACCAGCAACGAGGCCGCGAGTGAACCGAGGAGTGCACCGGCCCCGATGGCGGCGGTGAGGATGCCCACGCCCGGTTCGCCGGTCCCCAGCAGCTGGATGGCGACGACCACCGTCAGCACGGTCAGGGCCCCACGGGTGAACGACTGCGCCGCGGCAAGGCCCATGATGAGGGCAATGTCGCGGTTCTGGGAGACGGCTCGGATTCCTTCGGCCGCCGACCTCATCAGGCCGGACTCCTTCGGCGCAGGTGGCCGCGGCGGTGCGTCGTAGTCAAGCCGCCACAGCAGGCCTGCGGCCCACAACGAGGCACCCGAAGCCACGGCGAACACGACGGTCACGCCAGTGAACTGCAGCAGCAACGCCGCGAGCAGCGGACCCAGCATCGTCGCGGCCGCGTCCAGCAACCCGCGGACCACATTGGCGCTGGCGAGCTCGTATCCGGTGTGGCAGAGCGACGGGAGCAGTGCGGAGTGCGCCGGGCGGTAGAGCGTGGCGGCGATGGTCGACAGCACCGCGAGCGCATACACGATCTGGGACGGTCCGCCCAGCCCCACGACGAGCGCGACGGCAGCGGTGGCGGCCCCACGCAGGACGGAGACCAGGATCAGGACGCGCTCCCTCCGCCCGCGATCGGCCAGCGGGGACAAGACCGGCGCCAGGATCGCGGACGGGGCCATCCGAAGGAGGCCCACCAGCCCGACAGCTGCCGCACCACCGTCGCGGTAGGCGACGATCCCGAGCCCCACCGTGAACGCCCACTCCGCCGTCCAGGCCCCGAGGAAGCTCAGCTGGGCTCGCCGCAGGTTCGGGTTTCGCGCGTTGCTGGTGAAAGCACCCGCGGCATCGGCCAGTCTGGCCCGGAGTCCCTGACCAGCCACGCAGCGATCCTATTGCCGCGAATCGACCAAAAGCGAGGCGCAGATCGTTGCGTCTGCGTGGGCCCGAGGCGGCCTATCCCACCGCGGTGAGCACGATCAAGGTTCCGTTGAGGAGGCTGCTCACGGCCGCTACGAGAGCAGCCACCGCCGTACTGGATGAGCATGGCCATCAGGTGGCTGGGGATGACGACCCAGACCAGGAGGTAGCCGAAGCCCGCACCCGCCAGTGATGTTCGTCGTGAGTTACCTGGATCGATGGAGGCGATGGCGGCCACCAAGGCGGGACCGAACAGCGGCAACGGCCCGCGGACGAAGGCGACGCTGGCGACGTGCGCCCTACGCTGCAACACCGGTACGGCTCCTGGCCGAGGTTGTTAGGGCTTGTCGGACACGCCCGGGGGCGGGTCTGGACGCTCGAGGTCCAGCCGCTCCAGCTTGTCCAGATAGACCCTTGACCTGAGCTTCAGCTCCTCGAAGACCTTCTGCTGCTGGGACTCGATCCGGGCGTTCACCAGACCGCTGAGAGCGTACGCGATCGCGCCGGTCTGGCGCACGGTCAGGTCGTCGACCAGCGGCTGCCTGACTGAGGTGATGGCGACGCCGCTGGCTGCTCCGGCGGAATCCTGGGTCACCCCCACCGTGAACCGCTCGCGCGGGTTGGTGGCGGGATCTGCGTAGTGGTCACGCAGCTGGAGCAGGAGCTTGTGCCACTCCAGTACGCCCGCCTGGGGCTGCACGCTCGTCAGATCGTCCTCGCTGATCCTCACGCCGTCCGCACCGTCGGAGAAGCAGCGGGCATAGGACAGCAGCGCCATCGTCCAGATCCCCTCGACCAGGATCTCGTCCGACCCGTCGCCCTCGCTGGCCGCCAGCGCGGTCACCAGACGTTCGCAGCACCGCAGGACCACCTGCAGTTCCTCGAAGGTGGCGACCAGACCGGCGAGCGAGGACGAGCTCTCACCCTTCAGCCGTCGGACGATGGCCGGCGGCTCTGCTAGGACACCGTTCGCCGTCATTGTCGACGCGTCACCCGACCGACGGCCCGAGGCCCAGTGACTGCGGCGTGCTGGAGTCCGGCGACGGCTGGTGCAGACCCTCGTCGAGCTGGCCGAACTCCGTCATCAGGGCGCGACTTCCACCCCACGGCGTCTGCTCCTCGGCGATCAAGGTGTTCGTCGTCAGCAGCAGGCCGGCCACCGACGCGCCGTTCTGGAGCGCCGATCGACAGACCCGGAGCGGATCGATGATCCCCATCTCGAGCATGTTCCCGTAGCGACCCTCGAGCGCGTCGAAGCCGTCGTCGTCGCCCATCGCGGCCACCTTGGCGACCACCTCGCCACCGGGATAGCCGGCGTTGGTGGCGATCAGGTACGTCGGTTCGGTCAGGGAGCGGCGGACGATCTCCACCCCGATCGCGTAGTCGCCCGTCACATCCAGGTCGTCCAGCGCGGATGCGGCGTGCATCAGCGCTGCGCCACCTCCGGCCACGATGCCCTCGGCCATCGCCGCCTTGGTCGCCGACAGCGCGTCCTCGACCCTGTGCTGCAGCTCCGCAAGCTCGGCGTTGGTGGGCGCGCCGACCTTGATCACGGCCACCTTGCCCGACAACGAGCCGATCCGCTCGCGGAGCACCTCCTCGTCGATGCCGAACTTGGCGCGGTCCAGCTCGGCGCGCAGCTGGGTGATCCGGAAGTCGATCTCCTCCGACGTCCCCGCCCCGCCGATGATGGTCGTCTGATCGGCCGTCACCCGCACCTGACGGGCCCGGCCGAACTGCTTCACGGTCATGGTTTCGAGGCTGAAACCAGAGTGCTTGGAGTAGACCTCGCCGCCGGTGATCGTCGCGATGTCTTCGAGCTTGCGCAGGCGACGGTCACCGAAGCCGGGTGCCCGGGTCGCCACGCAACGGAACACCCCGTTGACGTGGTTGTGCACGATCATGCTCAGGGCGGCACCTTCGACGTTCTCGGCGATGATCACCAGGGGGCGAGGGTCGCGCATCACCTTGTCCAGCAGCGGCATCAGTTCTTGGACCTTGGTGATCTTCTCGCTGCACAGCAGGATGTACGGGTCGTCGAGGATCGCCTCCAGACTCGCGGGATGCGTCACGAGGTAGGGCGAGAGGTAGCCGTTGTCGTACTCGAAGCCCTCCACGAAGTCGACGCTGATCCCGTTGGCGCTGGACTCCTCCACCGTCACGGTTCCGGCCTCGCCGACGGTGAAGAGGGCCTCGGCGAGCACCGCGCCGACCACCTCGTCGTTGTTCGCCGAGATCGCCGCGACGCGCGAGTAGTCCGCCTTGGTGGCGACCGGGTATGCCCTCGACCGCAGCCGCTCGACCAGCTTTCCCACGGCCACATCGACTCCCCGCTTGACCAGCACGGGATTGCCGCCCTGACCGATCGCGTGCATTCCTTCCCGGATGATCGCGTGCGCGATCACCGTGGCCGTCGTTGTGCCGTCGCCGACGATGTCGTTGGTCTTGATGGCGGCTTCCTTGACCAGCTGCGCCCCCATGTTCTCGAACTGGTCGCTGAGGTGGATCTCCCTGGCGATCGTGACGCCGTCGTTGGTCACCACCGGCGAGCCGGTGATCTTCTCCAAGATCACGTTGCGCCCCTTGGGACCCAACGTCGACTTCACCGCCTCGGCGAGCTGGTCGACTCCGGACAGCAACAAACGCCTGGCTTCCTCGCCGAAGCGCAGATCCTTGGCCATCGATACTCCTTCGTGTGCTGGTGAGTTGGGTGGGTCCTGCGCTTGGGGACGAGGTGACGTGCGCTGCGGGCTAGGGAACGAGGATCGCCCGGCCTCGGACGAGGCCGGCGTCGAGATCGTGCAGCGCGTCCTGCGCCGCGTCCAGCGGATAGGTCTTGGTGTGCAGGGTCACCTTGCCCGCCTGCGCCAGCACCATCAGCTCCGCAAGCTCGTTGTACGTCCCGACGATGTTCCCGACGATGTTGCGCTCGGTCGAGATCACGTCCAGGGTGGGCACGACCAGGGTTCCGCCGTATCCGATGACGAAGTACGAGCCGGCCCGGCGAGTCATGGCGAAGCCTTCGTTCTCCGCGCCCTCCTCGGCGACGAAGTCGAGCACGACGTCGGCGCCGTCGCCCCCGGTGAGGTCCTTGACCGCGTCCACCTGGGTGCCGTCCGCGAGCACCGTCTGATCCGCACCGAGCTTGCCGGCGAGCGCGAGGGCGTCGGCGTTGCGATCGACCACGATGATGTTGGCCGCGGTGAGTGCGCTCAGGCACTGGATCCCGATGTGTCCGAGCCCACCGGCACCGATCACGGCGCAGGTCGTGCCGGGGTACAGCAGCGGAAGAGCCTTTCGTACGGCGTGGTAAGCGGTGATCCCCGCGTCGGCCAGCGCGGCAACGTCCTGCGGCCGGGTGGCGGAGTCGAGCTTGACGCAGGCCCGGGCGGAAGTGAGCAGGAACTCGGCCATCCCGCCGTCACTGTCCAGCCCGGGAAACGCACTCTCGCTGCAGTGCATGTCCTGTCCGGCGCGGCAGGCGTGACACAGGCCGCAGGTCGGGGTCGGGTGCAGGATCACCGTGTCACCCACGGCCACGTTCGTCACCGCCGAGCCCACCTCGTGCACCCAGCCGGCGTTCTCGTGCCCGATCGTGTACGGCAGCGTGGGCTTCATCGCTTCGGCCCACTGACCGAGGATGATGTGCAGATCGGTCCGGCACACGCCGGCTCCGCCGATCTTCACGACGACGTCGAGCGGGCCCTTCACCGTCGGCTCCGGAACCTCGTCGACCACGGGCTGCTGGTTGTACGCGTGCAGTCGGACGGCCTTCATCGGACTTCCTCCATCTCGCCTTGGCCGCGAGCTCGATATCTGTGCTGCAACATGCCGCGGCACACGCCGGCGTTGGCCTCGATGTTGACCCGCGTGAGCCGGGCTCGCCGAAGGTGGAGCGGGAGCGCCTGCGGCATGACCCCCTCGCCCGTGACGGCATCGACGAGCAACGGCGATCCCGGCCCGGCCGGCAGACCCAGCTCGGCCCGCCGTTGCTGGAGCCGCGTCCGGTCCGGCGACGGTGGGGCGTCGGCGAGGGTCAGCCCTGCGAGCTCCTCGGCGCTGCGACCGGACGCGAGCATCGGCCGGCAGACCCGATCGGTCCCGGCCAGCACGGCCTTACGAACGAAGTCGTTCCTGAGCGTGTCCAGCTCCGCCACGGCGAGACCGTCGAACGACTCGACGAACCCGGCTCGCGCCGCGACCCCTCGATTGATCTCCTCCGACGCGAAGTGGTCCTCCAGAATCACCTCGGCGCGCCGGATTCCTGCCACGCCGCTGACCGCGTCGAAGGCGTCGGCCACCATCAAGAAGGCGAAGTTCGGGGCGCAGAAGTACGTCGGGAGTCGAAGCCGAACCTCCACGTCCCCCTCCGCGGACACGGTGCAGGACGACACGAAGCCGAGAGTCGTGACCGGCTCGTCCAGCTCAGGGTCACGCACCGTGTCCAGCGCAGCGAGGACGTCGGCCTGGTCCGTCACACCGCGGCCCCCTCCTCCACGAGTGCCGCGTCGTCCTGCGCGGCCGGGGTCCCGTCGGACAGCTGGAGCTCCGCGGGAACCTCTATCCCGTACAGCTTCGCGGCGTTCAGACCGAGGATCTTCTTCTTGGTGTCGACCGTGACGCGCGGGTAATCGGAGAACTCGTCGCTCGGGTAGTCCCAGTCGACGAAGCCTTCGATCTGCCACTTCGGCTCCCAGATGCCGTAGTCGCTGCCGAACGTCATCTTGTCCTCGCCGACCCAGAAGAGGAGCTCGCCCATCACCTTCGCGAAGAACTTGGGCCGGGAGTGCATCAGACCGCCGATGACGACCGACAGACCTGCGTACACGTTGGGTTCCTGCGTCGCCATGAAGCAGAAGTCCTCGATCCGCGGCAGCCCGACGTGCTCGACGATGAAGTTGAGCTCGGGGAAGTCCGTCGCCGCATGATCGACATCGGACACATCGAAGGCGTCCTTGTCCAACGGCCAGATCGTCGGGCCTTTGTGGACATGGATGTTCTTGATGCCGAGCTCACGGCACTTGTCGAGGTACCGGTATGCCTCTGGATCCTTCAGCGTCCAGCCGCGCGAGCCGTCACGCCACTCGGCCGTGTAGAGCTTGACACCGATCGAGCCCCACTCGGCCACATTCGCCTCGAGATCTTCGAGGCCCTGGTCGCCCTCACGCGGGTCCCACCGGGTGTTCACCACGAACTTTCCCGGATGCTTCCGCGATAGTGCCCCGTTGCGTTCGGTGGTGTTGAAGCCCTCGGTGTACCACTCCTTCAAATACGTCGGCTGGAACACGGCAACGTCGACGTAACCGTCCTCGAAGACGTCCTTCATCAGGTCGTCCTCGGAGTACTTCTGGAAGTGCTCGATCGACCAGTGTGTCTCGGGAGGCCCGAGGCCCTGGTAGGCGTGGAAGCACTCGATCCAGCCCTTGGCGTACTGCTCGTGCCCGGCGACCCAGTTCTCCGGACTTGCGTCCCAGTAGTGCATGTGGCTATCGACGACGAAGTACTTGTTGCCGTCCTTCTCGTACACGTGTCCTCCTCGAGCTGACTGACTAGTGGACTGGCTTAGGTTGAGATCACTCCGGGCTTACGTCGAGAACACCTGCGCCTACTTCGAGAAGACGCTGAGGTCGAAGCCAATGAACTCGGCGGCGTCCTCCGGGTTGGCGAACATGATCGTCCGGTCGTCCTCGTGGATCATCCGGCCGTAGTGCGTCGACATGTTCTCCTCGAACTGGGCGGAGTTGAAGAAGCCCTCCTCCTCGCCGAGCGCCTCGGAGATCTCGTCGTAGTCGAAGTCCATCCGGTTGGTGCCGTCGACCCGGATCATCGAGGGAAGCGGGGTGATGGTCACCCCCTCCTTGGTCCGCATGACCTCCGCGACGACCGCGCCGATCTGGTTGTTCATCAGCGTGACGCCGCACTTGTTCGAGGCCGTGTTGTCGGACTTGAACGGGCTCTCGGCGGTCTTGAACGTGGTCACTGGGTCAGCTCCTTCGGGATCTGGAGACTCAGCTCGGAGAGGATGCCGCTGAAGCGGCGCTTGGCGCGATCGAGGCCGTCCTCGAACCGCGGCGGCTTGGCGTCGGGCTGGGACCACAGCGGCTGAAGCTGTCGCGCTGCGACGATGCACTGCGGCACCCACGTCGAAAGCCAGCCGTCGATGATCTCCTTGTTGTAGTCGGCGAACTCCTTGTCGTTCGTCAACAGCTCGAACATCGCCTTCGTGTAGCGGAGGTCCCTCGACGCGTAGTCCCACTCCCCCGCGCCGACGACCGTCGGTGTGACGAAGTCACCGTTGCCGGGCGAGGCCTGCTGCACGAGGTGGCTGCGGAAGAGCTCACCGACCAGCGGTTCGAACACCACGTTCGCGACGAAGATCGCCTCGGCCCAGTCGTCGATGCCGGTCATCGCCTCCGCCACGCGCCGGACACCCTGCCAGGCCGGGTCGCTGTTCCACGTCTCGACGTGGGCGGCGCCGTCGAAGCCCTCGATCTCCTCGCTCAGGGTGAGGTTGTACAGCGCAAGATCCTGGGCGAACCGGATCCGGTGCATGCTGTTCACCGAGATCGCGTTGTTGTGCATGTTGGTGGGCGCGCGCCGCTGGGCGTTCGCGAACAGGTAGAGGCCCAGGCCGTGCTCGACGTGCATCCACGCGCCGACGTTGCGCTCCACGAACGTGATCCAGTTCGGGTTCCACTGCTCGAAGGCCTTGGTTTCGCGCGCGGTCTCGATGTTCTGGTTGATCTGCCGAACCACGTTGGAGTTGTTGCGGTAGAAAGTCAGTTCCCATTCCTCGTTGGGGTCTCGGAACTCGTGCCAGCCGTGCGCCGGCCAGCCGTAGCCGCTGCCGCCCGATCCTGGGAAGCGTTCCGGGTCGCCTCGATCGACGCCCCAGGCCTTCAGCGCCGTCCAGTCGAGCGGGTAGCCGCCGCGACCGTCGGAGAAGCCGTACAGCCAGCCCTGCGCGAGGTAGTGCCGCGGGTCCGGCTGCACCTCGACGGTGACGTCCTCGTAGTGGGACTGTTTGCGCTTCTGCGGTGTGTAGTAGTTGTACCGACGCAGGGTCGAGTCCGGGAAGACCTTGGCGCCGGCTTCGGCGTCGGTGAACTCCGGTTTCGGCGAGCTGCGCTCGAGGGTGTCGGTCATGGCGGTTCCCCTGCTTTCTCCTGGGTCAGGTTGGGCTGGTGGTGGTGAACTTGTCGTAGTAGATGCGCTTCTCGGGGGCCCCGAGATCGGTGAGCACATCCATTGCTGCCTCGACCATCGGCGGCGGGCCGCAGACGTAGCAGTCGGCATCGGACAGGTCGGTCTCGAACGTACGCACGACATCGGTGATCATTCCGACCTCGCCGTCCCACTCCGCCGCGTCGCCGGCTTCCGACAACGCGGGAACGAACCGGAAGTTGGGCAAGGACTCGCCGAGCGCGTACAGCTCCTTCTCGAAACACAGATCGCGCGCGGTCCGCGCGCCGTAGTAGTACGTCGCCTTGCGCGTACTCCCGCGCTCGGCAAGAGAGCGCAGCACCGAAAGGATCGGCGCCATTCCCGCCCCGCCGCCGACGAACACGATGTCGGAATCACGTCCGTCGCGAAGCGTGAAGACCCCGAACGGACCGACCAGGTCGAGCCGGTCGCCGACCGACAGCTCGCTGTCGAGGAAGTGGGAGAACTTCCCGTCGGGATAGATCCTGATCACGAACTCGAGCTGCCCCGACTCCTTGCTGGACGTGTTGGCCATCGAGAAGGACCTGGTCTCGGTCGACCCCGGAATGGCGATGTCGACGTACTGACCAGGCCAGAAGGCGATCTCGGTCGGTTCGACGAGCTTGAGCACGAGGTGTCGCATGTCAGGGGTGACCGGATCGATCGACACGACCTCCGCCACCGCCTCCTGCAGCGGGTGCCCGGAACGAAGCATCTCCTCGTCGTAGTTGAACAGCTCGATCGTTACGTCCTCGAAGACGTGCGCGCGACACAGCAGGGTGAAGCCCTCGTCCAGCTCGAAGTCGGGAAGGGCGAACGTCGAGTACCGGTCGAGCTCGATGTCGTCGCCGTCGAGGACGAACGACTTGCACGCGGCGCACTGCCCTTCCTTGCAGCCGTGCATCAAGGTGATGCCCTGAGCCGCCGCCGCCCGCAGCACGGTCTGTTCCTCGTCGACCTCGATCTCGATGCCCACGGGCTCGAATCGCACCACATGCTTCTCGCCCACGAGTCCCCTTTCCAGCTCGAGCGGAATGGCCGACGAGGGGCCGTCATACGTTCTGACCGACGTACGCCGGCCCTCGTCCGTCCTGTGACCGTCGGGTGACCGGTCGTGTGATCGAGTCGCGCCGATCAGGCCTCGGCCGGAGCGGGCCGCCCGGCGGGTCCACCCTTGATGTAGTTCGCGTGGAACGCCTTCTGCTCGTCGGGAGTCATCTCGTTGAGCAGCACGTTCGGGCTCTGCAGCGGTGCCATCCGGCGCAGGTGGTCGAGCGTCCACATCTTCTTCGGATCCAGGTTCAGATGCGGCTGGGCCACCAGTGTCTTGCCGTCATCGCGAACGTAGCCCATGTCGGAGACCACATCCGCCCAGTTCCACCCGTGGTAGAGCGTTTCCCACTCCCGCTTGCCGATCAGCTGACCCATGTTCGGCGTCTCGCGGCCCTGGTACGTCGGCCGGAAGGCTTCGACATCGGTCCAGCGGCAGGCCTCGTGGCAGTACGTCCGCATCTGCCCGTCCACCTCGGCCATCACCATGTCCTCGCGGACCAGGCACGGCACCATGCAGGTCCAGCAGCGGTGCGGGTACTGGTAGTCGACGTCCTCGGCCACGATCGGGTGGTGCCCGTTCGGGGTCGACAGCCGGGCGTAGTTCTCCCACCACTTGCCGTACCGGTCGTACCAGCCTGGGTACTTGAACTCGAACCACTCGAAGTCCTTGTCGGTCATCGGGTCCATCCGCCAGTAGTTGGCGAGCCAACCGGTGCAGAAGAACTGAGCGACCTCGTGGACGTAGCCCTTGTTCCAGATCTGGTTCCAGGCCTCCTCGATGAGATCGTGCGGGATGACCAGGCCGTACTTCTCCAGCGGGACGAGGTAGCTGCGGTAGTAGTCGTCGTAGATCCAGCGACGCCACATCTCCGCGTAGCTCTCGCGGTCCTTGCGGCGATCCTTGGTGCCGTACTCGATGAAGGTTCCGATGGCCGCGTCGACCACTCGGTGGTTGTTCCACCACGCGTAGCGCAGATCGCGCTCGAGCAGCTGGTGATTGCCCTCGTCGGCCAGCGCCATCAGCAGCGTCGCGTACCCGTTGCTGATGTGCCGGGACTCGTCGGACTGCACCGAGTGGAACACCGTCGGTAGCAGGTAGTCCCCGTTGGCCGCCGCCTCGGCCGGCATCGCGACGAAAAGGGTATTGGTGAAAGCGGTCTCGGCCACGATCGTCAGGTAGATGCTCGCCGCGGTGATCGCGTCGCCGGTGATGAAGCCCTCGGCGAACTGGCGCCCGATCGTGCCGCAGTAGTCGTTCTGGAAGTTCCGCAGGCTGCTGTTGAAGCCGGCCGGGTCGATGTAGTTGTTCATGTACAGGCGCTTGAGGTTCTGCTGGATCGTCGAGTGTCTGACCTCGTCGATCATCTGGATGGCCTGCCCGTTGTGCAGCTCCGGGTTCGGCACGGTCCGGAACAGCAGGGGCATGGCGCGCGCCGCCGAGATCTCCGGCAGCGGGATGATGCTCAAGAACAGCTTCTGCCACTCCAGCCAACGCTCTTGGACCTGGCGGAACATGTTGCCGCGGATGGCGCCGTCGGCAGCGCCGTAGACGCGATGGTCCTTCTCCTCCTGCATGGGGAAGTACGACCGCAGCACCTGCTTGAGCGGGTCCTTCTTCTTGGCCTTCTGGAACGTGTAGTCGGTCCCGTACTGGGAAACCGGCTCGTGGTAAAGGGGCTCCCAGGCCAGCTCTTGGATCTTCTCGTGAGCCTTGGCCACACTTTGGCGAGTCACCACATCTCCTTTCCTCTGGATCCGGTGGGTCCGTCCCCTCCAGTCAAGCCCGAACTCCGCGATCGGCCGGTCTCACATTGAGACGACCCAGGTGCCGCAGAGGCCCCGCTCGGTCACACACGTAGTCGCGGCTCGTCGCCACCAGTCGTCACGTCGTCCTCGAACATGGCTTCGCGAATCTGCGCTAGATGTGCCCGTACGCCCCGCATGACCTCCCGGTTCCCCTCCGCCGCCGGCTCGATGCCGAGCGCCATTAGGAGTGCTCGGGCCGGGGGGCCCGGATCCCCGCTCTCGCCCAGGATCGGATGCAACCCCTGATCGGTGAGGTGGGTGAAGACCAGATTGACGATACTCCACGGGTTGTAGCTCTCGGTGTCGAGGCCGTCTCGTCGCGAGTCCTCGGTCGAGGCTCTCCGCGTCGAGGCCCCCGCTCCCGATTGATCGGCTGCGCTCATTGGTCCCTCCGACGCCACGGCTTCGATCCTCCGGCCCGTGGCAACCTCGCTCACGCTAATCACCCCGCGCGATCGTGCTGTCTCAATCTGAGACAGCACGACGGGCCAGGTTTCGTAAGGTCGTGTGTGGACCGGCTCATCCGCCGCGCCTATGGTGAAGGGTGGTCGACGGGCCACGGTCCGGCGGGCGAGAAAACGCGAAAGCCTTGGGGGTTTGTTTGACGCCGACGTCAGTGTCTCGAGAACGGCTCGTGCCTGCTCAGGAGGTCGTTGCCGCGAATCGAGTCCGCTTCCTCACCGCTGAGGCGCCTGAGCCGAAAACGGTGCGAGACACCATCCTCGCGTCTTGGCGGCGGTCGCTGGAGATGCAGGTTGCCGCAGACCGGATCGAGATGCGGTTCGAGCCCGATATCCACCTCGACACCCGGCTCACGCGGAGCGCCCAACCGGTGCTGCGGAGCCTCAGCGAACGGTTGCAGGGCCAGTCGGTGAGCGTGATCCTCACCGACCCGAGCGGGACTCGTGCTGAGTCGACTGACCGGCGACCGGGAGCTGGAACGGCACCTCGACCGGGTGCTGCTCGCGCCGGGTTTCAGCTACGCCGAGAAGTTCGTCGGCACCAACGGCATCGGAACCGCGCTCGAGGTCGGCGGCCCGGCCCACGTGTTCGGTCACGAGCACTACGCCGAGAACCTCGAAGACCTCGCGTGCGCGGGCGTGCCCATCCACCACCCCGTCACGGGCAGGCTCGTCGGCGCCGTCGACCTGACGTGCTGGCGCAGGGACGCCGGTTCGTTGCTCCTGACCCTGGCGAAGACGACAGCCGAGCAGATCAGGCAGGCGATGCTCGCCGACGCGAGCATGTCGCAGCTGGAGCTCTTCCAGGAGTATCTCCGGGTCTGCAGTCGCCGGACCGGAGTCGTCTTCGCAGTGAACAGCGATGTCGTCATGTTGAACGACCGCGCCCGCTCGTCCCTTGCGCCGGCCGACCAGGCGACGCTGCTCGCGGAGGCCACGGAAGCGATGGCTCCGGGACACCGCGGCGCGATCGTCGTCGAGTTGCCCTCCGGTCTGACCGCTCGGATGTACTGCCGACGGGTGGGCGGCGGCGACCGATCGTCGGGCGTCGTCGCGCACGTCATGCTCGACCACAGCACCAGCGAGCAGTCCGCGACCCGGAAGGCGCCGCCGCGAATCCCGCTGCCCAGTCTCGTAGGCGCCAGCTCGACGTGGCTGCATGCCTGTGAAGAGGTGGAGAACGTCTTCCTCTCGGGCGAGTGGCTCGCTGTGGAGGGCGAGTCGGGCGTCGGCAAGCTCGCCGTCTTGCGAGCGGTACAGCTGCGCCGCCAGCCCGTCGGCCGATTCCTGGTCTTCGAGGCGCGAGACGCTCCCGGCCAGCCCCACTGGATGCAGACCCTTCGAGACGCGCTGCTCGGCGACAGTGACACCGTCGTGATCAGGCACGTGGACGCCCTCGACGGCCCCAGCCTTCGGGGCGTCTCCTCTGCACTCCAGGACGCCCGAGCGGAGGGGCCGAACCCGGTATGGGTCGCGGTGACGCTCCAAGCCCCCAGAAACAGCAAGAAACTCGTGCAGTTGCTCCAACTGTTCCCCAGCACCATCGAGTTGCCACCACTTCGCCTCCACCTCGAGGACCTGGCGCAGCTGGTCCCCGTCTTCTTGTCGAGACTGAGCCAGGGAGCCCACCTCACCTGCTCACCGGAGGCCATGCGGCTGCTGATGCGGATGTCGTGGCCTGGCAACACCGAACAGTTGCACGACGTGCTCAGCGAGGTCGTGAAACACCGGCGAACCGGACGCGTCGAGCCCGGGGACCTGCCGCCGGAGGTGCACGCGGTGAGCCGCCGGGTGCTCAGCAGGCTCGAGGCGCTGGAGCGGGATGCCATCGTCAAGTCCCTCGCCGACGCCAACGGCAACAAGGCGCAGGCGGCACGTTCGCTCGGCATGTCACGGGCGACGATCTATCGCAAGATCCACGACTTCGGCATCGTCGCGCCAACCGACTGAGCGCGTCGTCGATCAGGTTCGGTCGATCCGCGTCCGTGTGGCGGGGTCGATCAGGGTTCGGGTGTGGCGGGAGTGGCGGCCGGGTCCTCCTCGATCCGCACCTCACCGTGGCTGGCCAGGCTGACGGCGCCGAGCACGGCTAGCGCGAAGCCCGCGGCCGCTGCCCATCCCCACCCGGCTCGCGGCGCGTCACCGAACATGAACAGCCCCACCAGGGCGGGCGCGATCGTCTCAGCCACCACGAGCGGCGCCGTCGCCTGGGTCACCGTGCCCCGCTGAAGGGCCGTCGACAGAGCTAGCAACCCGACCGGCGCGGCGATGACGAGGGCGTACGTGGCCGGGTCAGCGAGCAGGACGCGCGGATCGTACGACCCTGGGAGGATGCGCGCGGCAACGGCGACGACGCCGAACTGCAGCCCGGCGACGCCGCCGAGCGCCGCGGCCCCGAACGGTCCCGGCAGTCGGGCAAGGATCACGGCCAGACCGCTGAGCACGACGGCCGCGATCAGCGCACCCCAGTGATGGGCCATCGTGACGTGGAGCGGATGTTCCTCGGCGGCGGACAGGGCGAGCAGGATGAGTCCGGCGATGACGACGCCGACGGCGATCTTGTCCCGACCGCTCAGGGCCATGTGCAGAACGATCGCGCCGAGCACGGCCGTCACCGCCAGGCTGCTGGCGATCACGCCCTGGACCAGGAACAAAGGAAGCGTCCGGAGTGCGAGCAGCGACAGCAGGAAGCCCAGCACGTCCAGCGCCAGGCCACCGACGTACGGCACGGACTTCACCAGTCGCAGGAACAGACGCGGGTCGAGGCCCTCGGCCGTCTCCGTCCGACGAGCGGCGAGCGCCTGCAGCACCGAGGCCACTCCGTAGCAGATGGCGGCACCGAACGCGCCGATCAGGCCCAGAACCATGGGTGCGATGCTACGGGCAGCGACCGGGCGCGGTCAGCGGCGGGATCGCGGCCGGGCCACAGCGCGGCTACCGATAGCTTGGCGCCCATGATCGAAGTGGGCGCCGTCGATCGGGCGTACGCGGACCTCGGCACCGTGGTCACCCGGACCCCGCTGGAGCTCTGTCTGCGGCACAGTTCCGCAGCCGGGGCCCGCGTGTGGCTGAAACGGGAGGACCTCCAGGTCGTCCGCTCGTACAAGGTGCGCGGCGCGTACAACCTCATCGCCTCGCTCCCGCGCGAGGTCGCGGTCAACGGCGTCGTCTGCGCCAGCGCGGGCAACCATGCACAAGGCGTCGCGTTCGCCTGCGCACGGATCGGCGTGAGCGCCCGGATCTACGTCCCCCGCACCACCCCGCGACAAAAGCGTGACCGGATCCGTGCGCTCGGCGGATCGCTGGTGGACCTGCGAGTGGCGGGCGACACGTACGAGGAGTCGGCCGAGCTCGCGCACAGGGATGCGATCGCCTCGGGGAGGTTCCAGGTACCTGCCTTCGACCACCCGGACGTGATCGCCGGCCAGGGCACGGTGATGCGCGAGATCGTCGAGCAGCTCGAGCACGCGCCCGACCTGGTCGTGATCCCGGTCGGCGGCGGGGGTCTGCTGGCCGGCTGCCTCGCCTGGCTGGCCGAGCACCATCCCGGAACGGCGGTGCTGGCCGTGGAGCCGGCCGGTGCGGCCAGCCTCACCGCGGCGATCGCCGCCGGCCACCCGATCCCGCTGGAGAGCCTTGACACCTTCGTCGACGGAGCCTCCGTGCGCCAGGTGGGCGCCGAGCCGATGTCGATCATCACGGCCTACCCCGGTCCGTTGGAGGTCCGGACCGTGGACGTCGGGACGATCTGTGAGGAGATGATCGAGCTCTTCCAGACCGAGGGGCTGATCGCCGAACCCGCTGGAGCGCTGGCCCCCGCGGCTGTGCGGGAGCTGGCGCCGGTGGAGCCGGCCCGGGATGCGCGCCGCGACATCGTCTGCGTCGTCTCCGGCGGCAACCAGGACATCAGCCGCTATGCCGAGGTGGCCGAGCGTGCACTGGTATCGCAGGGCGTCAAGCACTATTTCATCGTCGAGTTCCCGCAGGAGCCGGGTGCGCTGCGCCGCTTCCTGGACGACGTGCTGGGTCCGGACGACGACATCACCCTCTTCGAGTACGTCAAACGCACGAGTCGCGAGTTCGGGCCGGCCCTGGTGGGCATCGAGCTCAGCTCGCGCCACGATCTGCCGCGGCTGCTGGCCAGCATGGCCGACTCGCCGATCCACGCCCAGAAGGTCGACCCCGACAACCCCGTCTTCCGCTATCTGATCTGACGCATCGGCAGTTGATCAAGGGTTGGGTTCGGCTCGATTCGGCTAGATTCGGGCCGTGAACGAACCCGGCCCGCGGGCCGCGGACGCTCGATCGAGCCGGTCCGCATGACGATTTTCTTCCAGTGGGCACCGCTGACGGTGTATCTGATCGAGCTGGTGATCAAGATCATCGCGCTCGGCACCATCCCCCGCAACCGACGGCCGTCGTCGTCCCTTGCCTGGCTGCTGTTGATCGTGGTCACGCCGGTGCTCGGGCTGGCCCTGTTCTTCCTGATCGGCAGTCCGTTCGTCCGCGGGCGACGGGAGCGGATCCAGCTCGAGGCCAACGAGGTGATCATCGAACGTACCGCCGACCTGCCGGAGCTGCCGAGCAGCTCCGAGCTGCCGGGCGGTCTGGATAGTCTTGTCCGGTTGAACCGGCGGCTCGGATCGCTGCCGATGATGACCGGCACGAGCCATGGTCTGCTGGGCGACTACGATGCCTCGATCGCCGCGATGACGGTGGCCGTCCAGGCAGCCCGGCGACGCATCCATGTCGAGATCTACATCATGGCCTGGGACCACACGACCGACGCGTTCTTCGCCGCGCTGGCCGAGGCGGTCCAGCGCGGGGTGCGCGTGCGGCTGCTCTACGACCACATCGGTTCGAGGAAGTATCCCGGCTTCCGTCGGATGAACAAGAGGCTGACCCAGGTAGGGATCGAGTGGCATCAGATGATGCCGATCCATCCCCTCAAGGGCCGCTGGCGCCGGCCGGACCTGCGCAACCACCGCAAGCTGATGGTGGTGGACGGTGAGGTGGCGTTCATGGGTTCGCAGAACATGATCGACGCCAGCTATCTGACGAGGAAGAACATCAAGATCGGCAGGACGTGGCACGACCTGAACATCAAGCTGAGCGGCCAGATCGTCTCCGCGCTGGACGCGGTGTTCGCCCTCGACTGGTACACCGAGACCGGCGAGTCGCTGGTCGCGGAGATCATCCCGCCGGAGGACTATCCTCCGGGCGACCAGGCGATGCAGCTCCTGCCGTCCGGCCCCGGGTATCTCACCATCCCGAACCTCCGGCTGTTCACCGCCCTTGTGCACCGGTCTCAGCGCAGGCTGTCCCTGACCAGCCCGTACTTCGTCCCGGACGACTCACTGCTGGAAGCGATCACCACCGCCGCCTACCGCGGTGTGGCCGTCGAGCTGTTCGTCTCCGAGCTCGCGGACCAGTTCATGGTGCAGCACGCCCAGTCCTCTTACTACGAGGAGCTGCTGGACGCCGGCGTCCGCATCTACCTCTATCCCAAGCCGACCGTGCTGCACGCCAAGTTCTTCACCGTCGACGACATCGCGGGCGTGATCGGCTCGTCCAACATGGACTACCGCTCCTTCGGCCTCGACTACGAGATCTCGCTGATGGGCACCGACCCCGGCTTCGTCGCCGATCTCCACCGCATCTCCGACGAGTACCGCGCGACGTGCCGCGAGCTCACCGCGGAGGAGTGGGCCCATCGGCCCCGGCGCAAGCGGTACGTCGACAATGTCATGCGGCTGCTGTCGGCTCTCCAGTGATGACTCCGACGTCGAATCGAGAACGCCTGACCCCAATGGTGGGGGTCAACCGTTCTGAACTCGTGAATCGCCGGTGACCACTTGGACGTGGTACCCCTGGGGGGTATGCTCCAGGGATGGACAAGCGCGCCCTGACGCACGAGAACTCCGAGCACGCCGAGCACTCCGAGCCCGTGGGCGATGACGCGCAGGCAGGTCACGACGCGCATGCGAGCCACGTGGGTCACGGCGAGAACGCAGGTCATGCCCCGCATGTAGGCCACGAGGGCCACGACGCACACGCAGGCCACGACGCACACGCAGGCCACGACGCACACGCAGGCCACGACGCACACGCAGGCCACGACGCACACGCAGGCCATGCCGGCCACGGTGGGCACGCGCACCACGTTGCCCAGTATCGGCGTCTGTTCTTCGCGATGCTCGTGCTGGGAGTTCCGGTCGTGTTCCTCAGCGGCATGTTTGCCGACATCCTCGGCTACTCCCTGCCGGATCTGCCGCTGATCGGCTGGGTCTCGCCCTTGCTCGGCACGGTGATGTACGTCGTCGGCGGCCGCCCGTTCCTCACCGGAGCGGTGAGCGAGATCAAGAACCGGGCACCGGGGATGATGCTCCTGGTCGCACTGGCGATCACGGTCGCCTTCGTCGCGTCCTGGGGTGCACAGCTCGGGCTGCTCGACCACTCCCTGGACTTCTGGTGGGAGCTGGCGCTGCTGATCATCATCATGCTGTTGGGCCACTGGCTCGAGATGCGCTCGCTGGCCCAGTCGTCCTCCGCACTCGACTCGTTGGCGGCGCTGCTCCCCGACGAGGCGGAACGGGTCGACGGCGACACCACGGTGAAGGTGGCGCCGGCCGAGCTGAGCACCGGAGACGTGGTCGTGGTTCGCCCCGGCGGCAGGGTGCCGGCAGATGGGGAAATCATCGGCGGCACGGCGGATCTCGACGAGTCGATGATCACCGGCGAGTCCCGCCCGGTCACCCGCGGTCCGGGCGACGCGGTGGTGGCGGGCACGGTCTCCACCGACTCGGCCATCAGGGTCCGGGTCACGGCGGTCGGCGACGACACTGCGCTGGCCGGTATTCAGCGCCTCGTGGCCCAGGCCCAGAGCTCGAGCTCGCGCGCGCAGCTGCTGGCCGATCGGGCCGCCGGCTGGCTGTTCTGGTTCGCGCTCGGCGCCGGCGTGATCACCGCCATCGTCTGGGCGCTGCTGGGGCACCCCGACCAGGCCCTGATCCGCACGATCACGGTGCTCGTCGTCGCCTGCCCGCACGCGCTGGGCCTGGCCATTCCCCTGGTGGTGGCCATCGCGACCGAGCGGGCGGCCCGCGGAGGTGTGCTGATCACCGACCGTCAGGCGATGGAGTCGATGCGCACGGTGGATGTCGTGGTGTTCGACAAGACCGGCACGCTGACGAAGGGCGAGCCCGCCGTCGATCACGTGCATGCGGTCGATGGCGACACGGATGCGTTGCTGGCGCTGGCAGCCGCCGCCGAGTCCGACAGTGAACACCCGGTGGCCAACGCGATCGTCGCTGCCGCAGCCGGACGATCGCTGAGTGTCCCCGTCCACAGCGATTTCAGCGCGACGACCGGCGTCGGCGTCCAGGCGATCGTCGAGGGACGTGTGGTCCGCGTCGGTGGTCCCGCGCTGCTGCGCGACGCGGACCTCGGGCCGCTACCCGAGACCGCCGAATGGTCGGAGCACGGCGCGACCGTGCTGCACGTGCTGATCGGCGGCCGGCCCGTCGGCGCCATCGGCCTGTCGGACGAGATCCGCTCCGAGTCGCGTGACGCCGTCGCGGCGCTACACGCCAGCGGTCGGCGCGTGGTCATGATCACCGGCGACGCGCAAGCAGTGGCCGACTCGGTCGGGTCCGAGCTCGGCATCGACCAGGCCCAGGCCGGCGCACGACCGCAGGACAAGGCCGAAGCCGTTGCCCAGTTGCAGGCCCTGGGGCACCGGGTGGCCATGGTCGGCGACGGTGTCAACGACGCACCCGCGCTGGCCCAGGCCGACGTCGGCATCGCCATCGGAGCCGGTACCGACGTCGCGGTGGCCACCGCAGGCGTTGTCCTTGCCGGGAGCGACCCACGGTCGGTGCTGTCGGTGATCGAGCTGTCCCAGCAGAGCTATCGGAAGATGAAGCAGAATCTCGCCTGGGCTGCCGGCTACAACCTCGTTACCGTGCCCCTGGCCGCCGGCGTGCTCGCCCCGATCGGATTCGTGCTGCCGATGGCGGTCGGCGCGCTGCTGATGTCGGTCTCGACCATCGTGGTGGCCGCCAATGCCCAGTTGCTCCGCCGCCTCGACCTCACGCCGGAGGCGAGCGTGCAGCGCCTCCTCAACCGCTGACCGCCGCCCTCATCGACCAACGCTCATCCTCACAACCACGCAGATCGCATCCCGTGCGACCACGTCGCACCGTGCACCCGCGTGCGAGGTGCCAAGGGTGCGGAGTGGCCCGAGATGGCAGGCATGCGACTGGCACGGATCGCGGACGCACTGCACTGGGTCCGTCGAAGGGGCGATCATGTGCCGGGGCGCGACCGAGGGGTCACGCCGGGCGGAGCAGCAGCCCGGACCAGACACCGCGCGCCGTCCGGAGGAACACGACGCCCCAGGCTGTCACGAGTGCAACATAAAGCAGCACCGCGGCGGCATCGAAGAGCCACAGCCCGGTCGCGGCCGCCAGAGCGGACGTCCCGGTGACGAGGGTGCCCACCGGGAAGGTGAACGACCACCAGGTAAGGCTGAAGGGCAGGTGACGCCGCGCGGTGCGGACGGTGATCGCGAGAGCCAACACGCCCCACAGCACGGCGAAGCCCCAGACCGGCAGGCCGTAGACCAGTCCGAAACCTTCGAATGCTGCTCCGAACGGCGCCGGAAGTAGACGCGGGGCGATCGTGCCGAGCGCGTGGGCCGCCGTGATCGACTGGCCGAGCGGTCCCAGCACGATCCACAGCGTCGGGACGGCCGCCGCGGCGCCGATTCCGTGATGGGTCAGTCGGCTCCAGATCATCGTGATCATCACCAGGCTGACGATCAAGGTCAGCCCGAACATCGCATAGCAGGTGGCGAGCGCCGTGAGCTGTGCCTGTCCGGCCGGGAGGTGCACGATCAGCAGCGGGCCGAGCGCCGCGCTGACCATCGGTGGCACGACCGGCATCAGCCAGCCGCCGAAGGCGGCGTCCGGCTCGGGACGGTTGCCGGTGACCATCCGATACGGCACCGCGACCGCCGTACACAGCCCGAGGATCGTGCCGAGACTCCACAGCACCGCATCCACAGCCAACGCTGGACCCGTACCGATCAGATCCTGACCAACGAGCATGGCACCTGCTCCCACGGTCATCAGAGCCATGGCCGGTGCGCCGTAGAAGTGTGACCTGACGGGATGGTCGAGGTGGCTCATGGCGTTGGCAGGATGATGCCGCCAGTGCATCGCCGTCCCACCCAGCACCGCGCCGAGGATCAGCACGTCCAGCACCCAGACCGCCTGAGCGAACGCCGCCAGCGCCGCCGACTGCAGCGGCAAGGTCGCCGCCGCGTTCGCCACGATCCCGGTGCCCATCACGGCGGCGAACCAGTTCGGACCGATGTTTCCGAAAATCGGCGCGCCGTCCAGCAGCCGCAGGAAGGAACCGTCGGACGGAGCGGGTCGGGACAGTAGGTCGGTCACCCAACCAGTCTGTGCGGACCGGTACCGGTTCGGTAGTCGCTCCGATCCTGTCCATCCACAGGACCACCCTGTGACCTCGGAGAGTAGCGTGCCAGGTGTGGTCGGTCGCTTTCTTCCGGAGCTGGACGCGCTCCAGCTGCTCGTTGCCGTGTCCAGGCACGGCAGCATCGGCGCCGCGGCACGCACGATGGGTGTGACCCAACAGGCCGCGTCCGAACGGCTGAGCGGGATGGAGCGCCAGATCGGTGTGCCGCTGCTCCTCCGCACGGCACGTGGCACCCAGCTGACCCGGTCCGGACGACTGGTGGTGGAGTGGTCTGCTCGGCTGCTGGGTGCCGCCGAGGAGATGGACGCCTCACTCGCCGCGTTGCGCGACGACCGCGGCAGGCGGCTACGGATCATCGCGAGCATGACCGTTGCCGAGCACCTGCTCCCCCGCTGGCTGGTGGCCTTCGGGCAACGACACGATGGTCATGGCCCGCAGGTCAGCCTGACCGCCGCCAACAGCCGCGAGGTGTTGGCGGCCATCGGTGAGGAGAGATCCGACATCGGCTTCGTCGAAGGCGTACGTCCGCCGGCCGGTCTGCGTTATCGCAACATCGCCACCGACGAGCTCGTCCTCGTGACAACTCCGGGCAGTCCGCTCAGCCGGCGGCGCCGACCGCTGACCCCGCGGCAGGTCTCCGAGTTAGCCATGACGAACCGCGAGCAGGGCTCCGGGACCAGGGACGTGGTCGAACGCGCACTCGCCGCCCACGATCTCGAGCCGCCGGCGGCGGTCGTCGAGGTGACGACCTCTACCGGGCTGCGTGAGGCCGTCCGGGCCGGTGGTGCTCCTGCCTTCATCAGCCGACGCGCCGTGTCGACCGATCTGGACAGTGGTGCCCTGGTCGAGGTCCGGACCATCGATCTGGACCTCACCAGGATCTTCCGCGCCGTCTGGTCCGGTCAGGCCCAGCCTCCTGCGGGACCGGTCCGCGATCTGCTCGCCGTGGCCACCGCGTTGCGCTGACCCTCGCTGCTCTGCAGTGCGGAAAGAGATTCGAGAGGCTGAGGCGCCTCAGGTGCGCTCGAACCTGCTGAGCTCCGTGGCCAGCGTGTGGTCAGGTCGTCGGGAGAGGTCGCCTGGGGTGCCGATCATGCGCCGGCCCCAGGACGACCCCCGCAGGCCCCGTCAGCCGCATCGACACGGGACCGGCGCACGTGTCACCGGCGCTGCCGATTCGGAACGTGATCTCACCCGGCTCGACGATCCGTTCCGGAGAGTTTCGGCGACCGCGGATCGCGCGGGAGCCACTCGATCCGCGGGGGCTCGATCCACCGAGATCGACGAGAACCCCTTGACGAACCCCCCGGCTGACGACCTGCTGGGTAGTCCAGATCGGCACTGCCTAGTCCTGCTCATCGATGGGTCGCCCCACCCCAGGTGGACGGGATGAGTGAGTCTTCGAAGGCTTGTTGTTGACGGGGCTACTGGGACTTCTGCGCAGCGGTCGGCGCCGCCTGCTTGGCCCGCTCGGTGGCTTGTCGGCGCTCCGGCTCCGGCACCGCCGACGTGGACAAGACCACCACTGAGTGCGCGGCGACCGAGTGCTTGGACCGGGCCCGCCACGGCGTGCCGGGCTGATCCACGGTGCCCGCTCGGGTGTCCAGCCGAACCAGCCAGTTACTACCGAAGCTCCGTGACGGAAGATGGAAATCGATCTTGTCCGTGTGCGCGTTGAACATCAGCAGGAAATGATCATCGGTGATCCGCCTACCGGCCTGATCAGGTTCGGGAATCGCGTCGCCGTTGAGGAAGACCATCAGGCTCCGTGCGAAGCCGGAGTTCCAGTCCTCCTCCGCCATGAAGTTCCCGTCGGGCTTGAGCCACTCGATGTCGCCGAGCTCGCTCTTGCCGCCGTGAGCGGCATCTCCGCCGAAGAACCGGCGGCGCCGAAACACCGGGTGGGCCTTGCGCATGGCGATCAGGGCCGAGGTGAAGTCGAGCAGGTCGCGCTGCTCCTCGCTCAGGTTCCAGTCGACCCAGGAGATCTCGTTGTCCTGGGCATACACATTGTTGTTCCCGCGCTGCGTCCGCCCGAGCTCGTCGCCGTGCGCCACCATCGGGATACCTTGGCTGAGCAACAGCGTGGTGAGGAAGTTGCGCTGCTGACGCAGCCGCAGAGCATTGATCCGGGGGTCGTGGGTCTCACCCTCGACCCCGCAGTTCCAGGAGCGGTTGTGGCTCTCGCCGTCGTTGCCGCCCTCGCCGTTGGCATCGTTGTGCTTGGAGTTGTACGAGACAAGGTCGCGCAGGGTGAACCCATCGTGCGCGACCACGAAATTGATCGACGCCGTCGGCCGGCGATTGGAGTGGGCGTACAGGTCGCTCGAGCCCGTGAGCCTCGAAGCGAACTCGGCGAGCGATGCTGGCTCGCCCCGCCAGTAGTCGCGGACGGTGTCGCGATACTTGCCGTTCCACTCGGTCCACAGCGGCGGGAAGTTGCCGACCTGGTAGCCGCCGTCGCCCAGGTCCCACGGCTCCGCGATCAGCTTCACCTGGGAGATCACCGGATCCTGCTGGATGATGTCGAAGAACGCCGACAGCTTGTCCACCTCGTGGAACTGCCGCGCAAGCGTTGCCGCGAGGTCGAAGCGGAATCCGTCGACGTGCATGTCGAGCACCCAGTAGCGCAGCGAGTCCATGATCAGCTGCAGCACATGCGGGCTGCGCATGAGCAGGCTGTTACCGGTGCCGGTGGTGTCGTAGTAGTGCTGCTTGTCGCCATCGACCAGGCGGTAGTACGACGCGTTGTCGATTCCGCGGAGGGCGATCGTCGGTCCGCGGTCGTTCCCCTCCGCCGTGTGGTTGTAGACCACGTCCAAGATCACTTCGATGTCGGCGTCGTGCAGAGCCTTCACCATCGCCTTGAACTCGTTGGTCTGCTGCCCCCTGGTGCCGGCGCTGGAGTACGCGTTGTGCGGGGCCAGAAAACCAATGGTGTTGTAGCCCCAATAGTTCGAGAGTCCCTCGTCGACCAGGTGAGAGTCGTTGACGAACTGGTGCACCGGGAGCAGCTCGACGGCCGTCACACCCAGCTTGGTCAGGTGCTCGATGATCGCCGGGTGGGCGATCGCCGCGTACGTCCCACGAATCGACTCCGGCACGTCCGGGTGGGTCATCGACAAGCCCTTGACGTGCATCTCGTAGATCACGCTGTCGTGGTACTCGTGGTTCGGCGGCCGGTCGTGACCCCAGTCGAAGAACGGGGTGGTCACCACCGAGAACATCGTGTGCGCGAGCGAGTCCAGGTCGTTGAACGCGGTCGGGTCGTCGAACCGGTAGGAGAAGAGGGACTGGTCACCGTCGACCATGCCATCGATCGCCTTGGCATACGGATCGAGGAGCAGCTTGCTCGGGTTACACCGGTGCCCGTTCGCCGGATCGTAGGGCCCGTGGACGCGGAAGCCGTACCGCTGACCGGGCTGGATCCCCGGAAGGTACGCGTGCCAGACGTAACCGTCGACCTCGGTCATCGCGATCCTGGTCTCGACCAGGTCGTCGCCGACCAGACACAGCTCGATCCCGTCGGCGACCTCGGAGAACAGGGTGAAGTTGACCCCGGTGCCGTCGAATGTGGCGCCGAGGGGGTAGGGCTTGCCCGGCCAGGTCTCCATGGAGACTCCTTCGTAGAAGATCAACGTGCTCGCGGCCGCCTGGTGCGGTCGCCCGGAAGTCGGTCCCCGGTGCTCTGGTGCCTGTGCCCTCCCGTTGTCTCGAGCCAGCCTGGCGCTCGTTGGAGCATACCGAGTGCGGGGAGATCCGGTTCCAACCCTGGTCGAAGGCCGCGCGCCGGGAGATGGCGGGCGGGTCGGCTGAGCCGAGTCAACCAGACGGCGAGTCGGTCCGAGCGGAGGTCAGTCCGAGGGCACGTCGGCTGACGCCTCGCCGGTCCCGGCAATGGTGCGGCCGTCGTCGGTGATCGTCCAGAACGGGTTGTGGGCAACCTCCCACGGGTGTCCATCCGGGTCGATGAAGATGCCGGAGTAGCCACCCCAGAACGTCTCCGCACCCGGCCGACCGATCCGTGCGCCCGCCGCCTCTGCGTCCGCCAGCACGGCATCCACCTCGGCCGGGCCTCGGACGTTCTGGGCGAGCGTCACGCCGCCCCAACCACCGGCGTCGGTCACCGAGGAGTCCTCGGCCAGCTCTCCGCGCGACCAGAGTGCCACCACGAGCCCGCCGGTCTGGAAGAACACGACGCCGTCGTCGCCAGGTTGTGCCTGCCAGCCGAGCGTCTCGTAGAACGTCTTGGCGCGGGCGAGATCGGACACTCCGAGGGTGATCAGGCTGAGTCTTTGTTCCATGCCCGGGAAGTTACCGACCGCCACCGACAAACCTGCCGGTCGAGCGGCTTGCGGCTGGAATCCGGTCATCGGCCACGTCCCAACCCTCGCGACTCCCCCTCGCGACTCCCCCGGGCGAATCGCCGCGGTGTGCGCCGCCCGCTGCTCGCGGACCGACACGGCACGGCGGGGATCGTCGGCGGAACGGACACAATGGTCGGGTGCGTCGCGAGGCATCGGTCCTGCATCTCGATCTGGACGCGTTCTTCGCCTCGGTCGAGCAGCGGGACAAGCCCTCGCTACGCGGCAAGCCCGTGATCGTCGGCGGCGTCGGACAGCGCGGCGTGGTCGCCACCGCTTCGTACGAGGCACGTGTGTTCGGCGTACGGTCGGCGATGCCCACCCACGAGGCCCGACGACGCTGCCCGCACGCGGCGTTCCTCTCCGGTCGCTTCGGGGCCTATCGCGCCGCCAGCGAGCAGGTGATGCGGGTACTGAGGGACCTGTCACCACTGGTCGAGCCGCTGTCCCTCGACGAGGCCTTCGTCGACCTGGCCGCAGCTACCCAGCCGGCGGACCTGTCGACGGCGGGCCTGGACGACATACTGCGGCACCTTCGGCGAGACGTGGCGGAGGTCACCGGCGGGCTGGCGGCCTCGGTGGGGGCCGCGAGCTCGAAGTTCATGGCGAAACTTGCCAGCGAGCTGGCCAAACCGAACGGGCAGCGGGTCATCGAGCCCGGCACCGAGCTCGAGCTGCTGGCGCCGATGCCCGTCACCGTCATTCCCGGTGTCGGTCCGGTGACCGCGGAAAGGCTTCGCCGGCTCGGCCTGACGATCATCGCCGACCTGCGGACCATCTCGGTGGACGAGCTCGCCCAGACCGTCGGACGTGCCCACGCCCAGGGTCTGGTCGAGCTGGCGTACGGACGAGACGACCGGCCGGTGGTCGCGGAGCGGGAGACGAAGTCCATCTCGGTCGAGGACACGTTCGAGACGGACCTGGTCGACCCGGCCACCCTGCTCGCCATCGTGGATCGCGACGCTCGGTCCGTCGCAGCCAGGTTGCGAGCTGCCAACCTGTTCGCCCGAACCGTGACGATCAAGGTCAGGCTGCACGACTTCTCGACCCACACCCGAGCACGCAGCATGCTGAGCGCGACGGACGATGCGGAGGTGATCGCCGAGATCGCCCGCTCCCTGCTGGGTGCGGTCGACGTCGCCGGCGGCGTACGACTGCTCGGGGCCGGCGTCGCCGGGCTGACCGACGTCCTGCAGGAGGGGCTGTTCGACGCCGTCGCCGACCCGAGCGTCGTTGCGGAGTTTGCCGACGACGTCGGGGATGATCTCGCCGATGGCCTGGGGGAAGCGCCTGACGATCGGACGGCGGCCGTGGCAGCGGATCGGAGCGTGGGGGCGGCCTCCGACCTCCTCGGCGGACCGGCCGCGGGGGCGCGGCAGCGGGCGGGCTGGCCACCGGGCGCCGACGTCACGCACGAGACGTACGGCTCCGGCTGGGTCTGGGGTTCCGGCGTCGGCCGAGTCACCGTGCGCTTCGAGACGCGAGACACCCCGCCCGGCCCGGTGCGTACGTTCTCCGCCGAGGACCCCGCCCTCCACCTCGCCTGACACTCGCCGCCCTTCATCCGGACCCGGGAGCGTTCGGAAGCTGCACCCTCTGAGGCTCATCACCGGCGATTTGCGCCCGGTCTCCGGAGGAACGATGGTGGAAGCGGCCCGGACGCCGGTCAGCGCGGCCGGTCAGGCGCGCGGCCGGTCAGCGCGGCCCGCCGGAGGCGGCGGCGACCAGGCCGGCGAACAGGCCCTGGTCCTCCGCCGTCTCGGGGTGCCACTGGACGCCGATCCGGAACCGACTGCCAGGGTCCTCGATCGCCTCGACCGTCCCGTCAGGCGCCCAGGCGCTGGCCACCAGACCGGGATACGCGCTCACCGCCTGGTGGTGGTGGCACGCCACCTCGACCTCGCCGCCGATCAGCCGGTGGACCTGGGACTCCGGCGCCACCGAGATGCCCGTGGTGCCGTACGAGTCCACGCCGGGCGAGTGCTGGTCATGGCCGACGACATCCGGCACGTGCTGCTGCAGCGCTCCGCCGACCGACACCGCCAGCAGCTGCATGCCTCGGCACACCCCGAGCAGCGGCAGACCGGCCGCGTTGGCCGCGTCCAGCAGGGCCAGCTCCCACTCGTCCCGATCGGTGCGCCATCCGACGGTTAGCGGGTGCGGGTCCGCACCGTAACGACCGGGATCGACATCCGATCCGCCTGAGATGACCAATCCGTCCAGCCGGGCGATCAGCGCCGCCGCCGAATCGGCCCGCTGCGGCGGCAAGAGCACGGGAGCTCCGCCGGCTGCCTCGATCGACCGGGCATACGCCGCATGCAGCACGTCCGCAGTGACATCCCACATCCGGAACCGGGTCTGTTCGCGATACGTGCTGATCCCGATCACCGGAACGCTGCTGGACGACCCAGTACTCGGGGTGGGAGTGCTCCTGGCTGTGCTCACAGTGGTGTCACGTACGCCGCCGAGATCCCGCCGTCGACCAGGAAGGTTGCGGCAGTCACGAAGCTCGACTCGTCGGAGGCAAGGAAGAGCACGGCGTTGGCGATCTCCTCCGGCTCGGCGAACCGGCCGACCGGCACGTGGACCAGCCGCCGGGCTGCCCGCTCGGGATCCGAGGCGAACAGCTCACGCAGCAACGGCGTGTTCACCGGACCGGGACAGAGCGCGTTGACGCGGATCCCCTGCCGCGCGAACTGGACTCCGAGCTCGCGACTCATCGAGAGCACCCCGCCCTTGGACGCGGAGTAGGAGATCTGGGAGGTCGCCGCGCCCATCACCGCGACGAACGACGCCGTGTTGATGATCGAGCCTCGGCCCTGCTCGATCATGTATGGCAGCACCGTCTTGCAGCACAGATAGACACTGGTGAGGTTCACGTCCTGGACGCGGCGCCACGCGTCGAGATCTGTGTCGAGGATCGAGTCGTCCTCGGGCGGGGAGATGCCGGCGTTGTTGAAGGCGATGTCAACCGAGCCGTACGCCTGCTTGGCCGCCGCGAAGAGCGCCGCGACCTGTTGGGGCGACGTGACATCGGTGTGTACGTACCGGCCCTGGACCTGGGCAGCGACCTCGGGCCCGCGCGTGTCGTCGACGTCGCCGATGACCACCATCGCCCCTTCGGACGCGAGCCGCCGCGCCGATGCGAGCCCGATCCCCGAGCAGCCGCCGGTGACGACGGCCACCTTGCCCTCGACCCGGCGGGGGCGCAGGGCCACCTGATGCGTGTCCGGCGCAGACGCGGCGATGGCCCCAGCTTCGTCGGTCATCGGTGAGCTTCCCCTCGGTCGGCGGTAATGAGGACGTTCTCGTCGGTGAACGTGTCGGCCATACTCACATCCGCTCGAACGAGCGGAACCGCTCCCAGTCGGTGACGGTCGACCCGAACGCGGCCAGCTCGACATCGGCCATGTTGGTGTAGTGATCCACGACGTCGTCGCCGAGCAGAGCGCGGACGATCGCGGAGTCGGAGAAGGTGTCCCGGGCGTCGCGGAGCGTTCGCGGGACGTGCGGCAGGTCGGCGAGGTACGCGTTGCCCGCGACCGGGTCGGGCAGCGGGAGCTCGTGGTCGATGCCGTACAGGCCGCCGGCCAGCATCGCGGCAAGGGCGAGATACGGGTTCACGTCCGCGCCGGGCACCCGGTTCTCGAGCCGGGCGCTCGCGCCGTGGCCGACGAGTCGGAGTGCGCAGGTCCGGTTGTCCTCCCCCCAGGCGATCGCGGTCGGCGCGAACGAGCGGTCGGCGTACCGCTTGTAGGAGTTGATGTTCGGCGCGTAGAGCAGGGTGAAGTCGGCCATCGTCGCGAGCACGCCCGCGATGAAGGAGTCGTACACCGGGGTACGACCATCGGCACCCCAGAAGACGACGTCGCCATTGCTCGCGTCGCGAAGGGAGAGGTGGATGTGGCAGGAGCTGCCCTCCCGCTCGTCGTACTTGGCCATGAAGGTGATCGCCCGGCCCTGTGCGGCGGCGATCTCCTTGGCCACGGTCTTGTACACGGCGTGGTTGTCGGCGGTGGTGAGCGGGTCGGCGTACAGGAACCCGATCTCGTGCTGGCCCAGGTTGCACTCGCCCTTGGTCGACTCGACATCCATCCCCGCGGCGTAGCAGGTGTTTCGGATCTCGCGGAGCAGCGGCTCGATCCGGCTTGTGCCGAGGATCGAGTAGTCGACGTTGTACAGGTTCGCGGGCCGCAGGTCGCGATACCCCGAGCGCCACGCGTCGTCGTAGCTCGTCTCGAACGCGATGAACTCCAGCTCGGTGCCGGCCAGTGCCGCGAAGCCACGGTCGGCGGCAGCGGCGATCTGCTTGGTCAAGATCGTCCGGGGCGAGGCAGCGACGTCGACTCCGTCGAGCCAGGTGAGGTCGCACTGCACCATCGCGGTCCCCGGCAGGTGCGGCAGCAGCCGGAGCGTCTGCAGGTCCAGCGCGAACAGCATGTCGCCGTATCCACGCTCCCACGACGACATGGCATATCCGGACACCGTGTTCATGTCGATGTCCACCGCGAGCAGGTAGTTGCACCCCTCGGTCCCGTGCTCGATCACGTGATCCACGAAGTACGCGGCGTGCATCCGCTTGCCCTGCAGACGGCCCTGCATGTCGGTGAAGGCCACCACCATCGTGTCGATCTCGCCCTCGGCGATCCGCCGTTTGAGGTCGTGCAAACTCAGCATTCGATCGTTGCGTGGAGTCATCGGCACCGCGTCCCTCCTGAGCATGCGCGATGTGCCCTGAGCTTGTCGACGGGCACCCCGGTCGTTCTGATCCCGATCATGCCAGCAGCCCGCGGAGCAGGGCGGCGGTGTCGTCACAGTGGCTCCTGCAAGTTCAGTCCCCAGGAAAGTGGGCGCAAACGACAGGTTGGACCGTTTCAAAGTTGTCGAATGCGCCCAGTTTCCGAGGACGGGACCTTGACGTAGCCGCTGTCGTCTTCCTAGTATTCCGTCAAACAGAAGTGTAGTTCCACATTGCGGAACTACATCAGCCACCTTGTCCCTCACAAGTTCGGAGCAACGATGACCGACACCGCACCGGCGGGAGCCAAGCACCACGATTTCGAGGACACGCCGGGTCATCCGGCTGGGGATGGGGTGATCAAGGATTTTTATGATGATCGGTTGGCGAACTCTGATCTGGCGCCGTTGCGGAAGCAGACGTGGAGCTCGTACAACATTTTCGCGTTCTGGATGTCGGACGTGCACTCGGTCGGCGGTTATGTGACGGCTGGTGCCTTGTTCTCGTTGGGGATCGCGTCGTGGCAGGTGCTGGTGTCGTTGGTGATCGGGATCTGCATCGTGATGGTGTTCTGCAACCTGGTGGCGAAGCCGTCGCAGGTGACGGGGGTGCCGTATCCGGTGATCAACCGCGCCATCTTCGGGGTGAAGGGTGCGAACCTGCCGGCGATCATCCGGGGCTGTATCGCGATCGCCTGGTACGGGGTCCAGACGTATCTGGCGGCGACCTCGTTGATGATCATCTTCTTGAAGTTCATCCCGTCCTCGGTCGCCCTGACCCAGACAGAGTTCCTGGGTCTGTCGCCGTTGGGTTACATCTGTTACGCCATCTTGTGGGTGGCGCAGGCGGCCGTGTTCTGGCGGGGCATGAACGCGATCCGGAAGTTCATCGACTTCGCCGGCCCGGCCGTGTATGTGGTGATGATCGTGTTGTGTGTCTACCTGGTCGCGAAGGCCGGCGGACTCGGGGCGATCAGCCTGAACCTGTCAACGGTGCACCGCAGCTTTGCCGAGTCGATCCCGGTGATGATCGCCGCGGTCGCTGTCGTGGTGTCCTACTTCTCCGGGCCGATGCTGAACTTCGGCGACTTCTCCCGCTACGCCAGGTCGTTCAAGGCGGTCCGGAAAGGCAACTGGCTCGGGCTGCCGCTCAACTTCTTGTTCTTCTCCATCCTGACCGTGGTGACGGCGTCGGCGACGGTGCCGGTGTTCGGTGAGCTGATCACCGACCCGATCGAGACGGTGCAGAAGATCGATTCCGGGTTCGCGATCCTGCTCGGCGGGTTGACGTTCGTGATCGCGACCGTCGGGATCAACATCGTGGCGAACTTCATCTCCCCGGCGTTCGACTTCTCCAATGTGAACCCGAAGAAGATCTCCTGGCGGATGGGCGGCATGATCGCCGCCGTCGGCTCGGTGCTGCTGACTCCGTGGAACTGGTACAACTCCTCCGACGGCATCCTCTACACACTGGGGATCCTGGGTGGCCTGATCGGCCCGCTGTTCGGCATCTTGATCGCCGGCTACTACCTGGTCAGCAAGCAGAAGGTGTGGGTCGACGACATGTTCGTGATGAACGAGACCGGCCGCTACTGGTTCAGCCGCGGAGTGAACCCGAACGCGGTCGCCGCCGTCCTGATCGGCGGCATCCCCGCCATCGCCCTCGTCCTGGTCGCCGGCACGATGTTCGGCACATCCGACAACGCCCTCCTCGCCCACGGCGGCGACTTCTCCTGGTTCCTCGGCTGCGGCCTCGGCCTCGTCTCCTTCTGGCTGCTCGAGAAGTACAACCCCAAGATCAGCAGACTCGACGAGGAGCCGGAACTGGCGACCGACGGCACCGGGCACTGAGCTCGCGAGGAGGTTTCTCATGACTGGCGCCACTTCCGCTCGGCGGATCGCCCTGATCAACCCGAACACCACGGCGACGATGACCGACCTGATGGCCGCGTGCGTGGCCCGGGTGGTCGATCCGACGACCGAGGTCTGGGCCATCACCAACCGCCACGGGCCGGCCTCGATCGAGTCGCACACCGACGAGGCGCTCGCCGTGCCGGGAATGCTGGACGAGGTACGGGCCGCCGAGGCGAACGGGGCGAACGGATTCGTCCTCGCCTGCTTCGGCGACCCGGGTCTCGACGCCGCACGAGAGCTCGCGACGGGACCCGTCGTCGGCATCGCCGAGGCCGGTTTCCACGCGGCCACGATGCTCGGGCGGTCGTTCAGCGTGGTCACCACCCTTGCCCGGACGATCGGACAGGCCGAGCATCTCGTCCACCGCTACGGCTTCGCCGACGCCTGTCGAAGCATCTACGCGTGCGAGGTGCCGGTGCTCGAGCTCGACGACCCGGCGTCGGATGCCCGCAAGCTCGTGGTCGAGTACTGTCGGCGAGCGGTCGAGAAGGACGCTGCCGACTCGATCGTGCTCGGCTGCGCGGGCATGGCGGACTTCTGCCGCGAGGTCTCCGAGCAGGTCGGGGTCCCCGTGATCGACGGCGTCACCGCCGGTGTCGCATTCGTCGAGTCGCTGCTGAAGCTCGGGCTCCAGACCAGCACGCGCAGCGAGTACGCGGCACCGCTGCCCAAGGAGTACCGCTAGCGCTTGCGCCCTGGTCTGGTCGTCGTTCGCGTCGGGGTCATCCTTCCGGTGAGGGCCACCGGTCCGGTCAGGGTCGCCGTCCGAGTCAGGGTCGCCGTCGGGTCAGGGTCGACGTTCGGGTCAGGGTCGACGTTCGGGTCAGGGTCCCCCACGCCAGTGGTCGATCCGATGGTGGTCCGGCTGGAAACCGTGCCGGACACCCCACAGCACCGCCTGGGTCCGGCTCGCGACGTCGATCTTTCGGTAGATCGAGCGGATGTAGGACTTGATCGTGTTCGGGGAGAGATAGGTCAGGTCCGCGATCTCAGCGTTGCTCATCCCCTGCGTGATCAGAGCCAGCACCTCCGACTCCCGGTCGGTCAGCCCCTCCCCGCGGCCCGGCCAGTCCAGTCCATTGGCCGTACGTGCCCTGCCGGGCGGTTCACTCACCACGATCTCGCCCGAGCTGACCGCCTCCAGGGCCACGACCAGCTCCGCTGCCCGGAGTGTCTTGGAGATGTAGCCGGTCGCGCCCTGGCGTCGGGCGCGCTCGACCAGGTCGGGCTGGAAGTTCCACGTGTAGACGGCCACGTACCGGGAGCGTGGGTTGTCCGCCAACGACCGGATCTCGTTCCTGTCCGACTCCGGCTGGGCGAACGAGTCGTACAGCACCACGTCGACCGCATCCGCCACAGACTCGTTGGTGTCGATCTCGGCGATCACCACTCGGTCCTCGTACGTCTCCAGCATCCGGGCCACGCCGAGCACGACGACCTCGTAGTCGTTGACGAGCGCGACCGAGACCCGTTGCTGCGCTGCCGCAGGCTTCTCGCTCATGACACACCACGGTAACCCCCATAAGGGTGTGATGCACCACCCCAAAGGGGTGCTTTACTACATAAAGAGCGATCGCTCAGCGGCTACCGCCGCGACTCACAAGGGAAAGGCATCACCATGCTCGGACTCATCGTCAGCATCATCGTCATCGGCCTGATCGCGGGCGCCGTCGCCCGTCTCGTCGTCCCCGGCAAGCAGAACATGTCCATCGTCATGACAATCGTGCTGGGCATCGTCGGGTCATTCGTCGGCGGCTTCCTGGGCTACCTGCTGTTCCACAAGGACGCCGGCAGCGGCTTCTTCCAGCCGGCGGGCATCATCGGATCCATCATCGGCGCCATCTTGGTGCTCATCATCTGGGGTGCCGTCCAGAAGCGTCACGCCACTGCGGCCTGAGCCTCGTCGGGATCTCGGCGGCGTGCGACCTCGTCAACAGCGGCGCTGACCAGGAGGATCCGTCAGTCAGGGGACGGCCGGAGCCCAGCGCGGGTTCCGGCCGGCTCCGCCGAGAACCCGATCGAGCAACGGCGCCCCCACAGGAACCGCCAGGACTGGGCCGAACAGGCCCTGGCGAGCTTCCGGAGTATCCGGCGTCTGCGAGATCATCTGCCACGAGGCCTCGAGATTGGGCTCGGCGACCTCGAAGGGCTGTCCAGTGGCGACAGCCAGGTCCCAGCCGTGCAGCACGAGCTCGTCGTTGGCCACTATCGCGGTCACTGCACCAGGCATGGTGATCCCGCCGGCCTGGGTCATTCCATCCCAGGCCGCGGGGTCGCGCCACGACTGGACCAGTTCGGCGAGCCGATCCGATGCGATCTGCCGCCAGTGATCCGGCAGCTCTGGTGTCACCCTGGTCGGCGGAGTGGAGGTCGTCGGCCCGTCGACCTTCGCCGCCGCATCGCGGAAGGCCACCGACAGGCCGATGACGTGGGCGACCAACTCCCCCACCGATGTTTCGCCGCAGGGAGTGGGTCGGGCCAGCTGGTGGTCCCCGATCCGGTCGATCAGGGCGGCCATCAAGGTCGCGGGCGGGCCTAGATCCAGCACGACAAGTCCTCCCTCTCACAAAACCCCTTCCCGAATCTGACCAGTGCCGCGGTCGTGAATCATCGGCCCACCCGACAGATCGAGGTCCGGCCGCAACGGTGGATGGGGCGCGACTCGCAGGCTTCCTCGTCCGCGACCGGCAGAATGGCGGCATGTGGGTGGGGTGGATCGAGTTCGACCTGCTCCTCGGCGCCGTCGGATCGCTGAAGGAGAAGCGGCGAATCGTACGGCCGCTGGTTTCCGACATCCGGCGTCAGTTCGACGTCGCCGCCGCCGAGGTCGACCACCTCGACCTGCATCGGCGCACCGTCGTCGGCGCATCGCTGGTGAGCGGCGACGCCGCTCACATCACCGACGTGCTGGATGCCGTGGAGCGGCTGGTCGCCGGCCGATCCGAGGTCGAGCTGCTCTCGGCCCGGCGCGCGCTGCGCACCTCCGACGACTGATCGCCGTGCTCGAGCGACGGCGATCGAATGTGGCGGGCAGGGTTGACGCGGCCCGATCGAGAGCTGGCATCGGTTCGCGTCGTGCCGCCCGGCGAGATCGACGCGACGCGCGTGCCGAGAGTCCGATTCCGCTGAATCCGGAACTCGATCGGTAGCATGGCCGTCGCACGATTCTGGACTTCGCTCGCGATCGCACACCGAAGGGCCCCCACCGAGACCCGACCATGAAGCTCTCTCTCTGTACGACCTGTATGGGCAGGACGCACCACCTCCAGCAGACCCTGCCGCGCAACCTCGCGGACAATGTCGACTGGTCTCGACCGGATGCCGTCGAATTCGTCGTCCTCGACTACAGCAGTCGAGACGGCCTTGCGGAGTGGATCACCACCGACCGCGGGCTCCGGCCGTACCTGGACGCCGGCATTCTGCGATTCGCACGCACCGAGGGGCGCACCCATTTCCGGCACAGCCACGCCAAGAACATGGCCCACTCGTTGGCTGTCGGCGACGTCCTCTGCAACGTCGATGCCGACAACTACACCGGCCGAGGTTTCACCGACTACCTACGCACGGTGTTCCGACGCAGGCCGAACGCCGTCGTCGCAACGAACCGCTTCGACCGGCGGCTGAACGCCGAGCGGTACAAGGGCAGCATGGGCCGCGTTGCGCTGTCTGCGGAGAACTTCGCACTGCTCGGAGGATACGACGAGGGTGCCCGATTTCGCGGCTGGTCGGGTGAGGACACCGATCTGCTGATCCGTGCCTTCCGGATGCGGCTGCGGCTGATCATGATCCGCAAGCGACGCTTCCTCGAGGTCGTGCCGCACAGCGACCTGGAACGGATCCGGAACACCGAGTACGTCGATGTCGAAGCCGAGCTGGCCAAGATCAACTCCTACGACGGCTACAACATGCGCCCCATCCTGCGCTACGTGGCCGGTCGTGCCGTCGCTCCGAGGATCGCGAACCAGGGTCGCCTGATCGGGTCCGGAGTGGTCACCTGGCCGGGCGAGGAGGACGTGCGTCGCTCCGCCTGAGCGGCCGGCCGTGCCGCACGCACCCCGGCGATCTTCGCCGTCCGCCAGTGAAGCGAGACGCGCGGAGGGGGTCAAGCGGCGCGGAGGTGGGTCAAAACGGGCGCGGAGGTGGGTCAAAACGGGCGCGGAGGTGGGTCAAACGCGCGGAGATGGAAACGAGATCGAGTGGACTCCGGGTCAGGACACCGCGCGGACGGCGTCGGCAACGGCGTCCGGCCGGTCGAGCATCATCAGGTGACGTGAGCCGGCAACCGCCGTGTGCTCCGCGCGAAGCTGGTCAGCCAGCCATGACTGAACCCGCATCCAGGAGTCGCCTCCCTCATCCGCGGCGGTCAGCACCTGGACGGGTACGTCCGGCCATGCGTGCTCGCCCCTGAGTGTTGCGAGATCGTCGATCTGAGCCTCGTACGCCGCCTGCTCCGCAATCACGCTGGCGACCGCGTCAGGACCGCGATACACCGCCCGCTGAGCGGCGGGTCGCGGAGTCGTGAGTCGGAGACGACTGCTCTGCACGCTGCTGAGCACTCGATCGACCACAGGACCGAGCAGTCGGGTCGGTGGCACGTGGCGGAAGAGACGGTCGGCCGTCACGGCCAGTCGGAGCCAGACCTCACCGTGGCCCCGCGAACCCGGTTCGCACTCGACGCTGCCGTCGACCAGCACCAGGCCGGCAACGAGGTCCGGGTGCCGCCGCGCCAGACCCTCGGCGTGCAGCCCGCCCATCGAGTGCGCGGCGATCACCGGCACGGACCCGAGCGAGTCGATCAGATCCGCGAGCGTGGCGATCTCCTCCTCCAGCGTCGGCAACGTGCCCGGCCAGGGCGTACCCACCAGTCCCGGTCGGTCCATTCGGACGATTCGGCGATCGGCCAGCAGCGCCACCACCGGGTCCCAGACGTAGTACGGCACCCCGCACCCGCCGAGCAGCAGCACGATCGGATCCGTCCCGTCCTGCTCGACGACATGAACAGCTCGCCCACCGGCCAGGAGCACCCTGCCGGGCGGGCTGCCGGGATCAGTCGGCATCCGCATCCTCCCGGTCACCGACCGTCGGGTCGCTGCGTCTCAGCTCGAGACAAGCGGCCACGATCGACGTCACCACACCGGTCCCTGGGCGATCACGCGGGTGGAGGTGTGCCCGTCATGGATCGTCTCGGGCGGACAGCTCGCCCCGGGCACCCGACCGGCCTCGTTCGGGGTCGCTGAACGGTCCATCGAGAAGAACGCAGCCACGGACGCCGCCGTGGCGAACCCGGTCAGCGACCTGGCGGACACCAGCCCGCCGGCGCGGCCGCCACGATGACGCCACTGCGACGCCAGGCGCGGCTGCACGTGGGCAAGACGTGTGGCGATCGGGGAGCTGGGTTGCCCGTCGACCGGCTCAGGGCGCAGGTTCATCCCGCTCATGTCCGCCGCCGCGGGCGAACCAGTGGAAAGGCGATGGTCTCGCGGATAGTGCTGTCGGTCAGCAGCATGACGAGCCGGTCGAGGCCCATCCCCAGCCCGCCCGACGGAGGCATCGCATACTCCAGCGCGACCAGGAACTCCTCGTCCAGCTCCATCGCCTCCGGGTCGCCGCCCGCAGCCTGCAACGACTGGGCGGTCAACCGCTCGCGCTGTTCCACCGGGTCGACCAGCTCGGAGTACGCGGTGCCGATCTCGGCGCCGAAGCCGACCAGATCCCAGCGCTCCGCCAGCCGAGGATCGTCGCGGTGGGCGCGCGTCAACGGTGATACCTCGGCGGGGAAATCGGTGTAGAAGGTCGGTCGGACCGTGACGTCCTCGACGAGGTGCTCGTACAGCTCGAGGATCACCGCTCCCCTGGTCCAGCGCGGATCGACCGCGATGCCGAGCCCGTCGGCAATCCGGAGCAAGGTCTCCCGGTCCGTGTCGGCGGTGACGTCGTGCCCACAGGCGCGCGAGATCGCGTCGTTGACGGTGATCACCGGCCAGTCCTGCGCGAGGTCGACCTCGTGCCATTCGCCGCGATGGTCTCGGCCACGGACGATCGCCTCGCCATGCACGGCCCGAGCCGCCGCGGTGATGATCTCCTGCGCGACCAGCCGCATCGTGGTGTAGTCGCCGTACGCCTCGTACGCCTCGAGCATCGTGAACTCGGGGTTGTGCGTTGCGTCGGCGCCCTCATTGCGGAAGTTGCGGCCGATTTCGAAGATCTTGTCGATCCCACCGACCATCAGTCGCTTGAGGTACAGCTCGGGTGCGATCCGCAGATAGAGGTCGAGGTCGTACGCGTTGATGTGGGTCCGAAACGGCCGAGCGTTCGCGCCGCCGTGGATCGTCTGCAGAATGGGCGTCTCGACCTCGGTGAATCCTCGCGCGTCGAGGGTGTCGCGGACCGCGCGGATGGCCCGGGACCGGGCGGTCAGCTGGGCCCTGGCCGTCGTGTTGACGGCCAGATCCAGGTATCGCTGGCGCACCTTCGCTTCGGGATCGCTGATCCCCCGCACCTTGTCCGGCGGCGGTCGCAGCGACTTGGCGGTCAGCAGCCACGACACCACCTCCACCGATATCTCGCCCGAGCGGGACTGCGTCACCCGACCGGAGGCTCCGAGCTGGTCACCCAGATCGACGACTCGCCGGAAGGAGTCCATCGCGTCGCCGCCGGTGACCGAGCGAGTGAGCATCAACTGGGCATCGCCGCTCCAGTCCCGCAGCTTCACGAAGATCACACCGCCGAAGTCGCGCACGGCAAGCACCCGACCCGCGATGCGCACGGCTTGTGGCGACCCGTCCTCGACCGGCACGACCAGCGACGCACAGGTGGAGGTGGGCCGAAACATGGGTGGGTAGGGGTCGACCCCGTCGATCAGCAGCTGCCGGCGGACCGCCATCCGCCGGCGCATCTGCTCGGGCAGTCGAACTCGATCCGCCGACCGCGGCGCCGGGGCGATCTCCACCGTGCCGAGCGGCACCTCCGCCAGTGGACGGGCGGCCTCGACCTGGGGCGCACGCAGGAAGCTCGGCAGGTCGATGAAGCCCTCGGCGACCCCCGAGGCCGCGCCGACCAGCGCAATGTCGCGCGTCTCGTCGAAGCACAGGAAACGTGGCTGCCATACCGGCCGGTACTTCACGTTGGAGCGGAACAACGACTCGATCTGCCACCAGCGTGAGGCGACCAGCAGCAGCCGACGCCACAGCCTCAACACGGGGCCGGCGCCGATCCGCGCCCCTTCTTCGAAGGCGGACCGAAACACCGCGAAGTTCAGCGAAACGCGCCGGTAGCCGAGATCGCGTCCGGCGGTCAGCATGTGGCTGACCATGAACTCGGTGATCCCGTTGTCGGCCTGCGGGCTGCGGCGCATGACGTCGAGGGAGTACCCGACGCGGCCCCAGGGCACGAACGACAAGATCCCGGCGACGTCAGCGGCCGGGCCGGTCTGTCGCTGCTCGGCCGGAAAGACGGCCTCGACCATCAGGCAGTCGCCATCGGCGGGGTCCCCGAGTCTGCCGAGGGCCATCGAGAACCCGCGCTCGGTCTCGGTGTCACGCCAGGCGACGGTCTTGGCAATCAACGCCCCCAGCTCGTCGCGATCGATGTCGCGATGGCGCCGGATCCTGGTGGTGTAGCCGAGCTTCTCCAGCCGAGCAACGGCCTGCCGCACCGGGCGCATGTCCGGCGTGTCCAGATGGAACAGCCGGGTCTCGAGTATCGCTTCGTCACCGAGCCGGATGACGCGGAGCCCGGCGCGGGCGTACGCGGTTGCACCGGCCTCGCTCGCACCGAGCACGGCAGGGGTCCAGCCGTAGGTCTCGACCAGCGCGCGCCAGGCGTTGATCGCACCCGGCCAGTGGTCGCGCGGACCGATCGGGTCGCTGCTGGCAAGGCAGACACCGAGATCGACGCGATACAGAATCGCGCTGCGACCGTCCGTGGAGAAGACAACGGACTTGTCCCGGCGGGTCGCGAAGTAGGCCAGCGAGTCGTCCTCGGACTCCGCCACCAGGGCCCGGATCCGCGGCTCGTCCTCGGCGCTGACCAGGGCGTCTTGGCGTTGGGAGCGCATCAGGGCGATCACCGAAGCCAACAGGGTCAGGCCGACCATGATGCCGATGATCGTGTTGATCCATCCGGGGGGCGCACTGACGGGAGCATTCAGGGCGGCGACGTCTCCCCCGACCAGACCGATCCCGATTCGGCGCGCGATCCAGGCGATCCGGCCGGTCGGGCCCTCGAGCCCGCCGGGGAAGATCTGGACGAGCAGGGTGCCCACCGCGAAGGTGATCAACAACCCGACGACGAGCGTGATCAAGGCCTTGCGGATACTGCCTGGCTGGCGCCGGGCGGAGAACTCGCCGCGATAGACGATCAGGAAGGCATAGATCACTCCGAGCGAAGCAAGGTTGAAACCGAATCGGGCGAGCGTCGGCAGGTCGGGGAAGTCGTTCTGCCCGGTGAAGACCAGCAGCGCCAGCACCACGACCGTGAAGAGGTCGACCAGGAGCAGACCGGTGATCCAGGCCACGGTGATCACCCACGCGACCCGCTTGCGTCGAGCCAGGGCACCTCCGAGGACCAGCAGGAAGGCCGCGATCGCCACCGATCCACTGTCGATCGGGATGAACACCGTCGAGTAGAAGTCGACGATCGGTCCGAGCCAGAAGGCCGCCGGAAGCAGGCCCTGCAACAGCAGCAGAAGAGCACCGACGAACATCAGTCGGGAGATGACGAACGGCAGCCGCCGCATCCGGCGGGCCGGACGAGCGGGCACCTCACCCCGCAACGCGGGTGGGAGCGCCTCGGAAACTGCCACGCGCTCCACTCTGCCAGACCGATCCGACAGCACCGGATCGATCGGTGGGACGATCACTCACCCCCAGCAAGCAGCGCGAGCCAGACGTGTCCCCAGCCGACCTTCCGGCCGGCACCCCAGTCGACATTCCCGCCGGCATCCCTCTCGACATTCCGGCCGGCATCCCCGTCGACATTCCCGCCGACATCCCTCTCGACATCCCTGTCGACATCTCCATCGAGAAGCCTGGCGATCAGCGTCGGGATCAGCTGCCCAGCGAGGTCGGCGGCCGGCACGCCCCAGATCCCCCGAGTGGGCTCGGCCAGGGCGTCGGGCAGCAGCCGCAGCACGGTGAGCACGTGACCGAGCACCCGAGCGGACAGCGGACGTACACGATCTCCCGGCAGTCCGGCGCCGACAGCACCGCCGAGCGCATCGACCAAGCAGAGGAGGGCCTCATCAGCGACGCCCACACTCGTCCTGGACGAGGGATCGACCGTGCGGGTGACGGCCAGGAGCTCGGCGGCGGCGGCGAGCCGACCGACCTCGACCCCCTGGGTACCGACGTCGTTGCCGGCAGCATCTCGCGCCAAGGTCAACAACTGGTCCATGATCGGTTGGGGAGACAGTCCGAGTGCCACCCGCGCCAGACACACTCGGGTGGCGGCCACGCCGAGTCCCGGCTCGGGCCCGGCGGCGGCCAGCAGCCAGCCGGACGCCGCCTCGAGCACGTCGCGATCGCCGGTCCGCTCGTACTCGCCGCAGAGATACAGCGCCGGCATGGCGCGCTCGGACCCGGACGCGACCAACCGGGCCGTGAACAGGTCGAGCGCATCCGCGGCATCGTCGGGTGCATCCAGGATCTCGGCGCCCAACGTCCATTGGATCGTCAGTGCCGCCGCCAGTCCGGGCAGCCCGACGACGCCGAGCGGTCCGGGCGGAACGGCGAGAAGCTCGTTCGCCGTCCGACGCAGCAGCTCACCCGCGGTAGGTGTCCACCGCAGCCGCAGTTGGCGAAGCCCGCGCGCAGACCGGAGCTCGACGTCGGCGGCCAGCGGCTCGACCGAGGAGAGCTCGTACGTCGCCGCCCCGGCGGATTCCAGCACCACATCGTCGCTCGTCACGACGGCCACGTCGGGTCCACCGGGGAGCATGACCGCCTGACCTCGGATCACGGTCCGCGCGATCGGATGCATGGTCGCGCGCCTGCGGACGTACGCCGCGGGATTCGGCAACCAGTCCCATTCCCAGCTCAGGACGTACCGGGCGCCGGGATCGAGGGTCAGCTCGGGCAGGACCAGACCGTCGGCGTCGATCCGCTCTACCGATCCCTGGCGGAGTCGGCCCGCCAGAATCGGACCGCGACCGTCTCCGGGCTGGACGAACAGCTCGGCCTCGGCGCCCTCCGCCACGGCGTGACCCACCGTGCCTGCGCCGGTGGTCAGCGGCAGTCGGAGACGCAAGGTGCGCGGCTCGGTCGATGAGTTAGCCAACACACACCGGAGCTGCCAGCCGGCGACGAACGTGTGCCGCACGGTGAGCTCGAGACCGGCCCGGTCGGCGAGCGCCGATTCCAGCTCATCGACGTCGATGGCCACTCCGACGCTCGACCACGCGACCGCGGATCCGGTCCTGGCGCCCGAGTCGGCGCCGGCAGCGGTGGGCAGGTCCATCCGGAGGTAGCTCAGCGTCGGCCGGCTGGTATTGACAACGGAGCTGACCGCACCGACCTGGTCGACGCTCACCACCGCGTCGGGTAGGTGGAACCTGGATAAGCTGTGCGGCATGTCAGGTCAGCCCCATCCTGGGCCGCCACCCGGTGATCATCCCGGACGGGCCGCAGACCAGGCACGAGCCCCAGACCAGGGAAAGCCCGGGGACCACGGAGCAAGGCCCGGGGAGCACGGAAAGCCCGGGGAGGGCAGGGACCTCTGGCCGCGCGACTTCGGCCGCGACGGCGTCTCGGGTCTGGTCAACCTCGACCGGGCGATGCGGGCTCGCGATGTCAGTCGGCCGAGCCCCGCCGACGAGCTCACGGCGGAGTCCGTTCTGGCGGATCTGCTGGCGCGGGCCGAAGGTCGTCCGCGGACCGACTCCCGCCCTCGTACCAATCGGGCGACCGGCGGAAGCTCGAACCAACCGGTGCCTCATCCTCCGCCTCAGCGCAGCGACTCCTAGCGGTGCGTCTGCCAGGTGACCTGGCACTCAGCGGTGGATGGGTGCGTGCACGTATCGCGGAGGCGACGCTTCGCGTCGACACGCAACTCCGACGAGGAGGGGAAACCGGGGTGGCACCTCGTGTCGGGAGAACGCCGCGAGGCGCGTCCGCAGAGGCCCCTGCGTGGCGGGCCACCTGGCGCACGCACTACTAGCGCCCCTCGTACTCACTGAGCAGCCCGATTCGGCGCACATGGCGCGGATCGTTGCTGAACGGAGTGGACAAGAAGAGCCGGACCAGGTCGAGGGCCTCGATCTCACTGTGCATCCGAGCACCGATGGCGATCACGTTCGCGTCGTTGTGCTCGCGAGACAACCGGGCGGTGTCTTCGTTGTAGGCCAGCGCCGCCCGCGTCCCCTTCACCTTGTTGGCGGCGATCTGCTCTCCGTTGCCCGAGCCACCGACCACGATGCACAACGAGCCCGGGTCCGCGACGACGGCCTCGGCGGCCGGGATGCAGTAGACGGGATAGTCGTCCTCGGCGTCGTACGCCGCAGGTCCGTGATCGACCACGTCGTGGCCGTCGTCGCTCAGGTTCTCGACCAGGTAGTTCTTGAGGTCGTAGCCGGCATGATCACTGCCGATGTGGACACGCATGGCAGAACCCTATCTTTGCCGGCGCTCGCCCGCTGCGCGCCTCGAGATGCCGCCGGCTCGCTCGCTCTTCCCCATCTGGACGATGCGGTGCGACAACGGACCGAAATCACCGGCGGACCGGCCGCATCTGGGCGATGCGGTGCGACAACGGAGCGAAATCACCGGCGGACCGGCCGCATCTGGGCGATGCGGTGCGACAACGGAGCGAAATCACCGGCAGACCGGCCGCATCTGGGCGATGCGGTGCGAAGACGACAGCAACCGGGGCCGACCGGCAGGTGCTGCGCCCGCGGATCAGGAAAAGATGGGTCCCTGCGTACGGGTGCGCTTGAGCTCGTAGAAACCCGGGTACGTCGCGAGCTCGCGCACGGCGTCGAAGAGGCGACCGGCGGCCTCGCCCGTGGGGGCGGGGGTGATCACCGGACCGAACCACGCCACGTCACCGATGTGGATCACCGGCGTTCCGACCTCGTCACCCACGGGATCCATCCCGCGGTGGTGGGACGCACGCAGGTCGTCGTCCCAGTCGCCGGTGTCGCCCAGGTCGGCCAGCTGGGTCGGCAGCCCGACGTCGGACAACGCCTTCTCGATGGTGTCGCGGTCGCGCGGCTCGCCCTGCGGGTGGTATCGCGTGCCGATAGCGGTGTAGAACGCGGCGAGCTGCTCTTGGCCATACTCTCGCTCCACGCCGAGTGCGACCCGAACCGCTGCCCAGGTCTTGTTCAGCCCGGCCCGGTAGTCGTCCGGGATGTCCTTGGACTGGTTCAGCACCGCCAGACTCATCACGTGGAAGATCGTCTTGACCTGACGCACCTGCTCGACCTCGACCATCCAGCGCGAGGTCAGCCATGCCCACGGGCAGGCCGGATCGAACCAGAAGTCGACCGTCGTGGGCTCGACCGCTACGGTCGTCACCGGCTCCGGCTCGCCGACGGCCGCCCGGATCCGAACCTTCTCTCGTTTCGTCGCAGCACCTTTGCCGGAAGCACCCTCGCTCGCGGCAGCCTTGTGCTTGGCTTTGCCGCCCTTGCCCTTGGTGTGCTTGTGATCCTTCTTTCCATCCTTGCCCTTCGCCATGGCGCCAACCTTAGTTGGCGTCACCAGTTCGCCCGACGCTAGACCTGCTGCCGGACGGCAGATCGGTTGGACGGCCAGGTCGCGGGCCGGGGATCGTGCTCCGATCCGTCGTCCGATCGAGGAGTTGGACGTCGTGACAAGATCGATCCCATGTTCCCCGACAACCTCAGCCGGGCCGAGGCCAAGGCGCGCTCGGCGCTGATCCAGACCGAGACCTACCGGGTCGAGATCGACCTGAGCGACCGGGCGCCGGCCGACGGGACCACGACCTTCCGCTCGACCAGCACGATCAGATTCACCGCTCGAGACAGCGGCCGGCTGCATGTCGACCTGATCGCCGACGCAGTGCTGTCCGCGACCCTGGACGGGGTCACCATCGACCCGGCGAGCTTCGTCGACTCGCGCTTGCCGCTGAGTGTCGACGCGGGCGAGCACGAGGTCAGCATCGCGGCCCTGTGCCGGTTCAGTCAGGACGGGAGAGGGTCTGCACCGTTTCGTCGACCCCGCCGATGACCGGGTCTACCTCTACACCCAGTTCGAGCCGGCCGACGCCCGGCGGATGTTCGCCTGTTTCGAGCAGCCCGATCTCAAGGCCCGCTACACCACGTCCGTGATCGCCGCGGAGGGCTGGACCGTCATCTCCAACGGGGCGGAGACCGGCCGTACGTCGCTCGGTGAAGGACTCGCCCGGTGGGAATTCGCCGAGACCCAGCTCGTTTCCAGCTACCTGACTGCGCTGGTCGCGGGCGAGTACCACGCGGTACACGCGACCCATCCCGTCGGCGCGGGCGAGCTGCAGCTGAGTCTGCTGTGCCGGGCGTCCCTCGCCGACCGGTTGGACGCAGACCGGATCTTCGCCACCACCACCGGCGGCTTCGACGTCTTCGAGCGGCACTTCGACTACGCCTACCCGTTCGGCAAGTACGACCAGGTCTTCGTGCCGGAGTACAACAGCGGCGCGATGGAGAACATCGGCTGCGTCGTGATCCGCGACGAGTACGTGTTCCGCGGTCGGGTGACCGAGGCTTCGTACCGGGTTCGCGACGACACGATCCTCCACGAGCTGTCGCACATGTGGTTCGGCGACCTCGTCACCATGACCTGGTGGGACGACCTGTGGCTCAAGGAGTCCTTCGCGACCTGGGCCTCGCACTTCGCCAGCGGCGAGCTCGGCGACCCCGACGCCAACTGGGCCAGCTTCTGCAACGCGATGAAGACCTGGGCCTATCGCCAAGACCAGCTCCCGTCGACCCACCCGATCGCTGCCGACATGGTCGACCTGGAGGCGGTGGAGCTGAACTTCGACGGCATCACGTACGCAAAGGGCGCGTCGGTGCTCGTCCAGCTCGTCGCGTTCGTCGGCCGCGACGCGTTCCTGGAGGGCGTACGCGGCTACTTCAGCAAGCACGCCTTCGGCAACACACGCCTGAGCGACCTGCTGGACGCCTTGGAGCTCGCCTCGGGACGGGATCTCTCGTCCTGGTCTGCCCAGTGGCTCGAGACGGCCGGGGTGAACACGATCACCCCGGAGTTCAGCTGTCGACGCCGACGGTCGGTTCGCCTCGTTCACGCTGCGGCAGGGCGCGGCCGACGGCTACCCGACCCTGCGCGACCATCGTCTCGCGGTCGGCCTGTACGCGCTCACCCCGGACGGGCTGACCCGGGTCGGACGCGTGGAGACCGACGTCAGCGGCGCCCGCACGTCCGTGCCCGAGCTGGTCGGAAAGCCCGCGCCCGATCTGGTGCTGGTGAACGACGACGACCTGACCTATGCCAAGGTGCGGCTCGATCGACGCTCCCTGCAGACCCTGCTCGACCACATGCACCAGCTGCCGACGGCGCTCGCCCGGGCCGTCTGCTGGGGTGCCGCGTGGGACATGTGCCGCGACGCCGAGCTGCCGGCGGCGGACTACATCCGGCTCGTGCTGCACGGCGCGGCGGTGGAGTCCGACCTGACCGCGGTCAACACCGTGCTGGGCGGCGCGTCGAAGGCGTCGACGGCGTACAGCCCGCTCGCCGAGCGGGAGGCGGTGCTGCAGACCTGGCAGGACGGCGTACGCGGACTGCTGGCGGCGGCCGAGCCCGGATCGGACCACCAGCTGGCCTTCGTCCGGGCATACGCGGCGGCCGCCCAGGGCACCGCGGCCGCCGATGCGCTCGAGTCGTGGGTCAGCGGGGACGATGTGCCGGAGGGCCTGGCGATCGACTCGGAGCTGCGCTGGACCCTGGTCCGCCACCTGGCACGGTTGGGTCGCCTCGACGATGCTGCGATCGCGGCCGAGGAAGCGCGGGACAAGACGGTGGCGGGTGCCGAGTACGCGGCTGCCGCGCGGGCGGCACGGCCGAGCGCGGACGCGAAGGCGGCCGCCTGGCGCTCAGCCGCCGAGGAGAACACCGTGACCGCCACGACCCAACGGGCGATCAGTCAGTCGTTCTGGCAGCGCGGCCAAGACGAGGTGCTCGCGCCGTACGTCGACCGCTACTTCGCGATGGCCGAGGACGTCTCAGCCGGTCGCGGAGTGTGGGCGGACAAGGGCACCCAGCTGCGAACCAACGCCCTGACCTACCTCTTCCCGCAGCCGGCGGACCTGGCCGACCTGCTGACCCGGCTCGATGCATGGCTCGGCGGGGTCGACCTGGCCGACTTCGCGCGGCGGATCATCGCCGAACGGCGCGACGACGCCGTCCGCTCCCTGCGGTGCCAATCTTGATCGGCGCTCCGCGCTGTTCAGGCGCGCTTCGGACCGTTCGTTCGTCGCGAGTCCCGGCCCGCGCGCCCTTGGGCTGCGCTACGCGCCCCCAAGAAGGACAGCTGAGGTGAGCGAGCTGGTGGTGGGGGACATTGCGGCGCTGCTCGATGGCTGGTATCCACCGTCGCTCGCGGAGAACTGGGATGTCGTCGGCCTCACGGTCGGTGCGCCCGACCGACCGGTCACCCGGATCCAGCTCGCGGTCGAGCCGACCCTCGCGGTGGTCGACGAGGCCGCACGGGCCGGGGCGGATCTGTTGATCACGCATCACCCGCTGCTGCTGCGAGGCATCGACCGGGTCCGGCTCGACTCGCCGAAGGGTGCGCTGATCGAGGCGATGATCCGCGGGCGGATCGCCCTGTTCGTGGCACACACCAATGCCGACTCCGGGGTCGGCGGCGTCGCCGACTGCCTCGCCGACGCGCTGGGACTGTCCGGCTGCATACCGCTGGCACCCGCATCCGGTCCGCCGATGGACAAGCTGGTCTGCTTCGTCCCGGAGTCCCACGTCGAGGCGGTCGTCGATGCCCTCGCGGACGCGGGCGCCGGTCGGATGGGGTCGTACGAGCGCTGCGCCTTCGCCGGCCCCGGCATCGGGACCTTCCGAGCGCTGCCCGGTGCCGAACCGTACGTCGGCGAGACCGGTGCGACCCAACGAGTCGACGAGGTGCGGATCGAGCTGGTCGTCGAGCGGAGTCTCCGCCGGGCCGCGATCTCCGCACTGCTGGCCGTGCATCCGTACGAGGTGCCGGCCTGGGACCTGTACGAGCTGGCCGATCGACCCAGCGACGAGCTCGGACTTGGTCGGGTCGGCGCACTCGCCCGGCCGATGTCTCTGCACGACTTCGCGGGGCGCGTCGGACGGGCCCTGCCCGCGACGGCCGCCGGCATCCGCGTCGGAGGCGACCCCGATCGCGCGGTGCGGCGCGTCGCCGTGCTGGCCGGTGCCGGGGACAGCCTGCTGGATGCCGCCCGGGCGTCGGGCGCGGACGCCTACGTGACGTCGGACCTCCGCCATCACGCGGCCGGTGATGCGCTCGCCTGGCCGGACGCTCCTGCGCTGATCGACGTCCCGCACTGGGCTGCGGAGTGGCTGTGGCTGCCGGCCCTGCAACAGCGGCTGACCGCCGCCCTGACTGCTCGCGGCGCCGAGGTGCCCGTCCAGGTCTCCGGCCTCGTCACCGACCCGTGGAGCCTCCACCTGCGCTGAGCTCGACCGCCGCGACCCACTCCCACTCTCGTAGCTGCACAGGGTGTTCAACTCCGCACACTCGATAGAGTGCGCAGACTTCAACAAGGTGTGCGGCTGAGGGGAGGGCGGGGCTGGGCTGGGCTGGGCTGGGCTGGGCTGGAGAGCCTTACCCGCCGGAGGAGATCGCGGCCCGCTCCTCGGCCGTCATCTCGGTGAGCGCCTCGGGAGAGTTGTGCTCCACCCAGAAGGCTTCGCGCTCGTGCATGGCGTCGTAGGAGTTCTTGGCCGGCCGGATCGCCGCAATGCCCGCCACGATCAGGATCACGAGAACAGGCACCCCGACGAGCAACAGCAGCGTGCCGACCACCGACACGGGCGGCGCAGCGGGCCAACCTGGCAGGGTTTCCAGGGGCACTAGGCTGCTCAGGAGGTTCACGCCCCTACCGTATCGAGGCAGTCGCCGGAATGGGAGTGCGGTCGGGCCGGTCGAGCGAGTCGAGAGGTCGATCAACCAGGTGGCTGAGATGGTGTCCCCCAGTGCGGGCTCGTCCGGGAGGGACGTTCCCGGAACCGGACCGGCGGGGACGGGGTCCTTCCGGGTCGTGATGGAAGCAGATCAGATCTCCCGAGCGTGTGCCCGGATGGCCCACCAGATCCTGGAGGCCAACCGCGGCGCGAGCGGGCTGATGCTGCTCGGCATACCGACCCGCGGCGTTCCGCTGGCGAGGCGGCTGTCGGCCGCGATGAGTGAGGTCGAGGGGGTGGCGATCCCGACCGGCGCGCTGGACGTGACGATGTATCGCGACGACCTGCGCCGCCACCCGACTCGGGCCGTCGGTCGAAGCCAGATTCCGGGCAGCGTGGACGATGCGATCGTGGTACTGGTCGACGACGTGCTGTACTCGGGCCGGACCGTGCGCGCCGCGCTGGATGCCCTCGGCGACCTGGGCCGGCCGCGCGCGGTACGCCTCGCCGTGCTGATCGATCGCGGCCACCGCGAGCTGCCGATCCGGGCCGATCATGTGGGCAAGAACCTCCCGACATCCGACGAGGAACGAGTGAGCGTGGCACTGGAGGAGATCGACGGAGTGACCGAGGTGACCATTTTTCGGGATGCCGACGACGTGAGGTCCGACCTGGGTGGAGGCACCAACTGATGCGACACCTGCTGTCGGCGGCGGACCTCGACCTCGCCCAGATCGGCGCGATCCTCGACCTGGCCGAGGAGATGGCGCAGGTCCTCGACCGGCCGGTCAAGAAGTTGCCGGCGCTGCGTGGACGTACGGCGGTCAATCTGTTCTTCGAGGACTCGACACGGACCCGGTCGTCGTTCGAGATCGCCGGCAAGTGGCTCTCGGCGGACGTGATCAACATCAGCGCGAAGGGATCATCGGTGTCGAAGGGCGAGTCCCTGCGTGACACCGTGCTCACGGTGGCAGCGATGGGGGTCGACGCGCTGATCATCCGTCACTCTGCCTCGGGAGCGCCCTGGCAGGCGGCGAAGTGGCTGGCCGAGCAGGGTCGCGACGACGTCCATGTGCTCAACGCCGGCGACGGTACGCACGAGCACCCGACCCAGGCACTCCTCGACTCGTTCACGCTGCGCCGACACTTCCGCGCCACCGAGCCGGAGCTGACCGACTTCACCGGCCGGAGGATCGCCATCGTCGGCGACGTCACCCACTCCCGGGTGGCCCGAAGCAACGTCGCGCTGCTGGCCACGCTGGGTGCGGACGTGACGATCGTCGCCCCGCCGACCCTGCTGCCCTCGGGCGTATCGACCTGGCCGGTCAGCGTCTCCAGCGATCTGGACGCCGTGCTGCCGGAGATGGACGCGGTGATGATGCTGCGGGTGCAGCGCGAGCGGATGTCCGGTGGGTACTTCCCCACCCCGCGCGAGTACACGATCGGCTATGGACTCACCCGATCCCGGCTGGACCTGTTGCAACCCGGCGCCGCGATCTGTCACCCGGGACCGATGAACCGCGGACTGGAGATCTCCGCGGACGCGGCCGACGCGGCCAACTCGTTGATCTTGGACCAGGTCGCGGCGGGGGTGGCCGTGCGGATGAGTGTGCTGTACGAGCTGCTCGGCGGAGACGATGAGGAGAGTCCGGTGGTCGGCTCGGGCGCACGGCCCGTGGCTCGCCACTCCCCGGTCGACCCCGGGGTGCGCGAGGGGGTGGGCGTGTGAGCGGCCTGCTCGTCACCGGAGCGTCCGTGCTGGGCGAGGGGACCACCGATCTGTACGTCGTCGACGGCCGGTTCGCCGACCCCTCCTCGGCGGATCGGGACACCAGCGGCGACATCGAACGAGTCGACGCCGTCGGGCTGATCGTCCTGCCAGGTTTGGTGGATCTGCACACCCACCTCCGCGAACCCGGGCGCGAGGACGCGGAGACGGTCGAGACCGGCACCCTGGCCGCCGCCCGCGGGGGCTACACCGCAGTGCTCGCAATGGCGAATACCACGCCGGTCACCGACACCGGGGAGGCCGCCGAGCACCTGCTGGAGCTGGGCCGGCGACACGGGCACTGCCAGGTCGTCCCGATCGGCGCAGTGAGCAAGGGCCTCGCCGGCTCCGAGCTCGCCGAGCTGGGTCTGATGACACGCGGCGCGGCGCGGGTGCGGGTCTTCTCCGACGACGGCTCCTGCGTTACCGACGCCCGGCTGATGCGCCGCGCGCTGGAGTACGTTCGCGCCTTCGACGGCTGCATCGCCCAGCATGCGCAGGACCCGGCGCTGGCCGGACCAGATGCTTGCTGCCACGAGGGTGAGATCTCCGGTCGGCTGGGCCTGCCGGGGTGGCCGTCGGCGGCGGAGGCGACGATCGTCGCGCGCGACGTCGCGCTGGCGGAGCTGACCGGTTCGCGGGTGCACGTCTGCCATGTGTCCACTGCCGAGACCGTCGACGTACTGCGCTGGGCCAAGGCCCGCGGGATCGACGTGACGGCCGAGGTCACCCCACACCACCTGCTGCTGACCACAGACGAGGTGACGAGCTACGACCCGACGTACAAGGTGAATCCGCCGCTCCGACCGAGCGAGCACGTCGATGCTGTCCGCGCTGCGCTGGCCGACGGGACGATCGACGCCGTCGCCACCGACCACGCCCCGCACGCCCGGCACGACAAGGAACACGCCTTCGTCGACGCGCGACCGGGAATGCTGGGCCTCGAGACGGCGCTGGCCGTGGTGATCGAGACGATGGTCACGCCGGGCCGGTTGAGCTGGTCCCGGGTGGCCGACGTCATGTCGTTCGCTCCGGCGAGGATCGCTCGGCTCGAGGAGCAGGGCCGGCCGACGGCGATCGGTGAGCCGGCCAACTTCGTGCTGGTTGATCCGACGGCCCGGGCTGTCGTGGACCGAGACCGTTCGGCGTCCTTGTCGCGGAACAACCCGTGGCACGGCCGCGACCTGCCCGACCCGGTGGTGGCCACGTACTGGAACGGGCGGCCGACGTACCGGCGCGGGACGGCGTAACCCGTGCCGAGCTGGCTGCCGAGCAACTTCGCGGAGTTCGCGGCGTGGCCCCCCGTGCGGATCGTCCTGCTGATCCTGCTGGCGATCGTGGTCCGGCTGATCTCCCACCACCTGATCGACCGCACCGTCGACCGATCGATCGCCCGGCCGGCGAAGTGGCGTCCGGCACAGGCGCTCGAGACGGCGTCGGGGCTTCCGGCCGAACGGCGTACCCAGCGGATCCGCGCCTTGGGGTCGCTGGCGAAGAGTCTGATCACGGTGACGGTGCTGGCCGTCACCCTCGTCATGGTCTTGTCAGAGCTCGGGTTCAACGTCACGGCACTGGTGGCGGGCACCTCGCTGATCGCCGCTGCAGTCGCCTTCGGCACCCAGAGCATCGTCAAGGATCTGCTGTCCGGGATCTTCATGCTCGTGGAGGACCAGCTCGGCGTCGGCGACTACGTGGACATGCAGCTGGCGGTCGGAACGGTGGAGGAGATCGGCTTACGGGTCACCCAGCTGCGCTCCGACGACGGCACGGTCTGGTACGTCCGCAACGGCGAGGTGCTGCGCCTCGCGAACCTCAGCAAGGGAGGCCCGGACCGGCCCGCCCCGGCCGTGCAGAACGTGGCCGTTCGGATGGTGCCGGCGGAGGGTGCGGCGGCCGAGCCGGCCCACGACGAGGTCCTTTCCGGCGAGCCGGCTCCCGATGGGCAAGCGCCGGCCGACCCGAAGCCGACCGACCCCGAGCACCGAGACCCGTAGCGCTAAGACCCTGAGCGCTGAGACCCTGAGCGCTGAGGCCGGGCGCTGAGAATCCGACGCGGAAATCCGCCGTCGCCCAACCGCCGGCGAGGCGTTGGGCGACGGAAGGAGCTCCCGTTCGGATTCTCAGCGACGAGGTCACTCGTCGAGGGTCGCCTCGAGGGTGATCGTCGTGCCGGTGAGGGCCTGGCTCACCGGGCAGTTCTTCTTGGCGTCCTGCGCCGCGGCCTCGAACTGGTCCGCGCTCAGGCCCGGCACCTTGGCGTGCACGGTCAGCTTGATGCCGGTGATGCCCTCGCCCGCCTGGAACGTGACGTCGGCGCGGGTGTCGACGGTCTCCGGCGGAGTTCCGCCCTTCGCAAGCCCATTGGAGAGCGCCATCGAGAAGCACGTCGAGTGTGCGGCGGCGATCAGCTCCTCGGGGCTGGTCTTGCCATTGGCCGCCTCCGCGCGGGAGGCCCAGTTCACCTCGAAGCTGCCGACGCCGGACGAGACGAGTTCGACCTCGCCCTGGCCCTCGAACAAGGAACCTTCCCAATGGGCTTCCGCTGTCCTGACTGTTGCCATGCGTATCTCCTGTTCCGTCTGCCGCGGGGGGCGCGGCGCACTGCTGCGCGACCCATCCTGCCAACCGTTGTCCTCCGCGCCCGCGCCCGGGTCCCGAGTGGAGGTGCTACCCGCCCACCTCGCCCGCTCGCGCACCCTTTCCGCCCGCTCGCGCACCCTTTTCCTCCGCTCGCGCACCCTTTCGACAACCGAGGCACCCCTGCAGACGGTGCCTCGACCGACGTCCCGGTGCCGCAGCACGTCCAGGGTGCCGCAGCACGTCCAGGGTGCCGCAGCACGTCCAGGGTGCCGCAGCACGTCCAGGGTGCCGCAGCACGTCCAGGGTGTCGCTGCGCGGGACCATGCCGCGCCGACGCAGCGGCCGGCCGCGGAACGATCCGGGCACCGCTCGCCGGATGAGGGACAATGGGAGGCGATGTCCAGCACACCTAGTACGCCGTTCCAGCTCACGTTCTACGATGCCGTCGGCGGCCATGACACGTTCGTCGCCCTCGTGAAGCGGTTCTACGAAGGGGTCGCCACCGACCCTGAGCTGCGCGCGCTGTATCCGGAGGAGGATCTCGGTCCAGCAGAAGTCCGGTTCCGGATGTTCCTGGAGCAGTACTGGGGCGGCCCGGCCACCTATAGCGAACAGCGTGGTCATCCTCGGTTACGGATGCGTCATGCGCCGTTCGCCGTCACCCCGCACATGCGAGACCGCTGGCTGCACCACATGCGATCCGCCGTCGACTCCCTCGACCTCGCGCCGGAGCACGAGCAGGAGCTGTGGACCTATCTCGAGCGGGCTGCGTACTTCATGGTGAACACCCTCGACGAGGACGACCGCACGACCGGGCCGCTGCCCGGACTGATGCCGTAGATCTCACGCGGGGCTAGACGACGGCGGTTGCTTCGGGCTAGGAAGGGGTATCAGGTCGGAAAAGTTCCAGAGCCACCCCCAGCTCGAGGAGATTCTGCACATGCCGCGTTCCGTCGTACGCCCGCTCGTCGTCACGCTCAGTACGTTGGCCTTGCTGGCCGCCGGGATGGCACCCGCCGAGGCGAGTCCGGCACCCAGCAAGCCCGGTGCGGACAACTCGTCGCGAAGAGTCACCGAGAAGACACCGGTCGCGTACGGCTGGGGCGGAGCTGTGGCCAGCGTCGACCCAGAGGCGACCGCGGCCGGTCTGAAGGTGCTGCGCGGCGGTGGCAATGCCGTCGATGCCGCCGTGGCCACGGCGGCCGCGTTGGGGGTCACCGAGCCCTATTCGGCCGGCGTCGGCGGCGGCGGCTACTTCGTCTACTACGACGCGAAGACGCACAAAGTGCAGACCATCGACGGCCGGGAGACCGCGCCGAGGTCGATGCCGGACGACGCGTTCATCGACCCCGCCACCGGCAAGCCGTACAACTTCACTCCTGAGCTGGTGACCAGCGGGGTGTCGGTCGGCGTGCCAGGCACGCCGGCTACCTGGGAACGGGCCGTCCAGCGCTGGGGCCGGAAGTCCCTGGCGAAGAACCTGCAGCCAGCCATCGACATCGCCGAGCGCGGCTTCGTCGTGGACCCGACGTTCCGTCAGCAGACACTCGACAACAAGCTTCGATTCGAGGCGTTCCCGGCCACCTCGGCGCTCTACCTGCCGAACGGCGACGCGCCCGCGGTCGGCTCGGTCTTCAGCAATCGGGACCTGGCGAGGACGTACAAGCTGATGGCCAGGCAGGGTGCCGACGCCATCTATCGCGGCCCGGTCGCTCGGGAGATCGTCGACAACGTACGCAATCCGAAAAAGTCCGCGACGACGACCCTGCCGGTACCCAAGGGGTACATGAAGCTCGCCGACCTGGCGTCGTATCGGGCCCTGAACCAGCAGCCGACCCACGTCAGCTACCGCGGGCTGGACGTCTACTCCATCGCGCCGTCGTCGAGCGGCGGTACGACCGTCGGCGAGGCGCTCAACATCCTCGAGAGCAAGAAGCTGTCCGCCATGCCCACGGCTGAGGCGCTGCACTACTACCTCGATGCCTCGGCCCTGGCGTTCGCCGACCGGAACGCGTACGTCGGTGATCCCGCCTTCGTTGACGTCCCGACCAAGACCCTGCTGTCACAGCGCTTTGCCGACTCCCGCGCCTGCCTGATCCAGCCCGACACGAGGCTCGTGACACCGGTCGCGGCCGGTGCGCTCACCGGTGGCGGCTGCTCGCAAGGATCCTCGGCGGGCCGTAACGAGCAGGGCAAGTCGACGACCCACCTGGTCACCTCCGACCGCTGGGGCAACGTTGTCTCCTACACCCTCACCATCGAGCAGACCGGGGGCTCGGGCATGCTCGTGCCCGGTCGCGGATTCCTGCTGAACAACGAGCTGACTGACTTCAGTGCGACCTGTGTCGGCACCGACCCGAACTGCATCCAGCCCGGCAAGCGACCGCGGTCCTCGATCTCGCCGACCATCGTGCTGCGCGACGGCAGGCCGTTCCTGGCGGTCGGCTCGCCCGGCGGGTCGACGATCATCACCACGGTGCTGCAGACCCTGGTCAACCGGATCGACCTCGGGATGACCCTCCCACAAGCCGTCGCGGCGCCGCGCGCCTCGCTGCGCAACACGGCGACGGTGACGGCGGAGCCGGCGTTCATCGCGCAGTACGAGGCCGCCCTGAAACCGTACGGCTACACCCTCACCCCGAGCGGCGACGCCTTCACCAGCGCGGCCGAGATCGGTGCGGTCGCGGCCCTGGAGTTCAAGAAGCACGGTCTCGTGCAGGCCGTGGCCGAGCCGACCCGTCGCGGCGGCGGCTCCGCCGGGGTGGTCGTCCCGACCCGCTGACTCCGGCGCGGGGCACACACCGCCCGGTTCGTGGGAAAGTGGGCGCGAACTGCAACTGTGAGCGTCGAAACTTGCAGTTTGCGCCCACTTTCCGTCGTGGGGTTGGCGCCACGCTCCGCTCAGCGAACAGGAGACCGGATGACCCGAATCGCCATCGTCACAGGTGCCGCGCGCGGCATCGGCGCAGCCACCGCCCGCCGGCTGGCCGCCGATGGCCACGCGGTGGCGGTCCTCGACCTCGACGAGAAGGCCTGCGGCGAAAGCGTCGCGGCCATCGAGGCGGCCGGCGGTCGAGCGATCCCCATCGGCGCGGACGTCGCGGACTCGGGTGCGGTGACCGAAGCGGTCGCCCGCGTCGCCGAAGAGCTCGGAGCACCGACGATCCTCGTCAACAACGCCGGGATCATCCGGGACAACCTGCTGTTCAAGATGACCGACGACGACTGGGACGCCGTGTTGAACGTCCACCTGCGCGGCGCGTTCCTGATGAGTCGTGCGGTCCAGCAGCACCAGGTCGCGGCGAAGTGGGGTCGGATCGTGAACCTCTCCAGCACGTCGGCACTCGGCAACCGCGGCCAGGCGAACTACTCCGCAGCGAAGGCCGGCATGCAGGGCCTGACGAAGACGCTGGCGATCGAGCTGGGCCGGTACGGGGTGACCGCAAACGCCATCGCCCCGGGTTTCATTGCCACCGACATGACCCGGGCCACGGCGGAACGGATCGGCGTCGGGTTCGACGACTTCGTGACGGCGATGGCGAAGGAGATTCCCGTGGCGCGGGCCGGTCAGCCCGAGGACGTCGCGGCGGCAGTGTCCTTCTTCTGCCGCGAAGATGCGGGCTTTGTCTCGGGCCAGGTGCTGTACGTCGCCGGAGGCCCCCGCGGATGAGCCCGGCGAATGAAACCCCGGAGACCTCGCCGGTGAGCGAAACTCCGGGGACGCCGCCGGCGAGCGAAGCCCCGGAGACCCCGCCGTCGAACAAGCCTTCGGGCGCGCGGATCGTTGTGGACTCCCCCGCCGGGCTGTCCGGCGCGATCGGATCGGCGGCGACCGGCGAGTGGTTCGAGATCGACCAGGACCGCATCCTTGCCTTCGCCGCCGCGACCGAGGACCACCAGTGGATCCACGTCGATCCCGAGCGGGCGGCGGCGGGGCCGTTCGGGACGACCATCGCCCACGGCTACCTGACGCTGTCACTGCTCCCCCGACTGACCGCCGGTCTGCTGGACGTGCACCACGCGGCCATGGTGATCAACTACGGGCTCGACAAGGTTCGGTTCGTCCAGCCGGTGACCAGCGGGTCGCGGGTGCGGGCGACGACCGAGCTGGTCTCCGTCGACCCCACCCGCCAGGGTTTCCGTGCCGGCCTGCGGACGACCGTCGAGATCGAGGGCGGCTCACGCCCGGCGCTGGTCGCCGAGACCATCGCCTTGTTCGTGCCCGAGGCGCCCCGCTGACCAGCGCTCCGCAGACGGTCATCGCGGTGCTGATTCGGGTCCCTGGGGGCATCTGCGGAGCGCTCGTCAGCGCAGCGCTAGACGAACGCGGCGATGCCGGTGATCGCGCGCCCGACGATCAGGCTGTTCATGTCGAATGTCCCCTCGAAGGTATAGACGGCCTCGGCGTCGGCGAAGAACCGGGCCACACCATGGTCCAGCTGGATGCCGTTGCCGCCGACGACCTCCCGACACAGGGCGACGGTCTCCCGCATCCGCGCGGTGACGAACGCTTTCGCCATCGCGGAGTGCTGGTCGCGCTGGATGCCCTCGTCCTGCAGCTGAGAGACCCGTACGCACATCCCGATGCATGCGGTGATGTTGCCGAGGCAGTTCGCCAGCTTCTGCTGGACGAGCTGGTACGACGCGATCGGCTTCCCGAACTGGAGCCGCTCCTTGGCGTAGGCCAGCGCGGCCTCGTACGCCCCGACGGCCACGCCGAGTGCCTGCCAGGCCACGCCGGCCCGGGTGAGTCGCAGCACGATGGCGACGTCGCGGAAGCCGTGGATGTTCTGCAAGCGGTCGCGCTCGGAAACGCGCACGTCGTCCAGGACGATGTCGGCGTTCTCGACCGCACGGAGCGAGATCTTGCGCTCGATCTTGGTGGCCGAGAAGCCGGACGTGGGCGTCCGGACGAGGAATCCCTTGACCTGGTCGTCGGCGACGTCACGAGCCCAGACCACCACCACGTCGGCGAACGCGCCGTTGCCGATCCAGCGCTTGGCGCCGTTCAGCACCCACTCCGTCACCGCGACGTTCCGCTGTCGTCTCCAGACCCTTGGCGGTGTCCGAGCCGTGGCCCGGCTCGGTCAGCCCGAAGGCCCCGAGGAGCTGCCCGCTCGCAAGCTGAGGCATCCAGTACGCCCGCTGCTCCGCGGACCCGCCGACCTCGACCGATGTCATCGCCAGCCCTGAGTGCACCCCGATGAACGTTGCCGTCGACGGATCCACCCGCGAGATCTCCATCGCCACCCAGCCTCGGTAGACGCAGCTGTTGTCGAACAGCCTGGTCTCGGGGAACGCGTCGCCGAACAGACCCAGCTCCGCCAGCCGGGGCACCAGGTGCCGTGGGCTCTCGCCACGCTCCCAGAACTCGTCCGCGCGCGGACGTACCTCGGTCTCCAGGAACTCCCGGACCTGGCGCAGTGCGCGCTGCTCGATGATCGGTGAGCAGCTCCTGATAACTGTAGAAGTCGGCCACGAGCGCCTCCGCGGGCTCGTCGCCGTGGGTGACCGGCGGTTCAAGGGTGGACGTCATCGTGCTCCGATCGTCGGCTTGCCTTGACCCATCATCGTGCGCAGCGGGCGCATCGCGATCCCGGGCCCGTTCGTCGCGGGACAGCGCGAGCAGAGAGCCCCGTAACCGGGCCTGACAACCGAAGCATACCGACCGCCCGGTATGCTTCGGTGCCAGGAGCAGACCTCCCACGCGGGATCGGCTCCCGGCGCTCACCCCAATCGACAGGCGAGGACGCTCGAGGATCGACAGGCGAGGACGGTCGAGGATGACGGATGTGCCGGGGCTGGACGTACCCGGCCTGCAGGCGTGGCTTCGTAACGCCCATCCCGACCTGGTTGCCGGAGAGCTCCGGGCCGAGGTCATCGCCGGCGGCAGGTCCAATCTCACGTACGCCGTCGAGGGCGCCCGGATCCCGCTCGTCCTGCGTCGGCCGCCCCTCGGCCACGTGCTGTCCAGCGCTCACGACATGCGCCGAGAGCACCGGGTCATCAGCGCCCTGAACCGGACGGACGTCCCGGTCCCGGTGGCCGTCGATCTCGTGGACGACACCGACGCAGGCAGGATCACCGGCACGCCGTTCTTCGTCATGGAGCGCGCGCCCGGCACGGTGGTGAACCGGCCTCGACACAACGCCGCTTTCACACCCGCGGGCGTACGCGCGCTGAGCGTCGAGCTGATGGAGCACCTCGCCGACCTGCACGCCATCGACCCGGGGACGGTCGGGCTGGCGGACTTCGGCCGGCCCGATGGGTACCTCACCCGACAGCTGTCGACCTGGCGCCGTCAGCTGGACGCGTCCCGCTCCCGCGAGCTCCCGTCCCTGGACGCGCTGCAGACAAGCCTCGCGCAGCTCGTACCGGACCAGACCACCCGACCCGGCATCGTGCACGGCGACTACCGGCTGGACAACGCACTCGTCGTCGGGGAAGGCGACGAGCCGCACATCTCGGCGATCCTGGACTGGGAGATGGCGACCCTCGGCGACCCGTACGTCGATCTCGGCATCTTCGCCCTCTACTGGGACATCGCCCGGCTGCCGGGAGGTTTCGCCGGCGTCGTACCGAGTGCCGTTGACCCGGCCGCCGGTTACCCATCGTTTGCCGAGCTCCTGGAGGTCTACGCCGAACGAGCCGGTGTCGCGATGCCAGAGCTTCGTTGGTACCGGGCATTCGCGGCGTACAAGCTGGCCGTGATCTTGGAGGGGATCCACTTCCGCTTCATCGCCGGGGAGACCGTCGGTGACGGCTTCGAGCACCTGGGCGATCTCGTCGAACCGCTCGCCGTCGCGGGACTGGAGACACCCGCCGCAGGACTGGAGACACACTGATGGACTTCGCACCCGATCCCCGCACGCGCGAGCTGACCGAGCAGGCGGCCGCGTTCGTCGCCGAGCACGCGGTGCCCGCCGAGCCCGTCCTGGACGAGCAGCTCGCCGCAGCGCCCGAGGAGTGGGGCCCGCGACCGATCGTCCGCGACCTCCAGATCCGGGCCCGGGCCCAGGGGCTGTGGAACCTGTTCTTGCCCGGCGATCGTGGCGCGGGCTTGACCAACCTGCAGTACGCACCGATCGCGGAGATCACGGGCCGAAGCCTGCGGCTGGCGCCCGTCGCGTTCAACTGCAGCGCCCCGGACACCGGCAACATGGAGGTCCTGAACGACTTCGGCACCCCCAGGCAGCAGGAGCGCTGGCTCGAACCGCTGCTGGACGCCCGGATCCGTTCCGCGTTCTGCATGACCGAGCCGGATGTCGCTTCTTCGGACGCGACCAACATCGGCACACGTATCCGCCGCGACGGCGAGCACTACGTCATCCACGGCCGCAAGTGGTGGTCGACCGGAGCGATGAATCCAGACGCTGCCGTCTTCATCGTGATGGGGAAGACCGATCCGGACGCGCCGCGGCACCGGCAGCAGTCGATGATCCTCGTCCCTCGCGACACCCCCGGCGTCACGATCGTCCGTCCGCTGAGCGTGTTCGGGTACGACGACCGCGACCACGGCGGCCACGCGGAGATCGAGTTCGACCAGGTCCGGGTCCCGGCATCCCATCTGATCGCGGGCGAGGGAGACGGGTTCGCCATCGCCCAGGCACGCCTCGGCCCGGGCCGGATCCACCACTGCATGCGCGCCATCGGAGTCGGCGAACGGGCGCTGGCGCTGGTCAAGGAGCGCGCGAACGAACGGGTCGCCTTCGGCCGTACGCTCGCCGAGCAAGGGGTGATCCGAGAGTGGGTCGCCGAGTCCCGAATCCAGCTCGAGGCGCTGCGGCTGCTCGTCCTCAAGACCGCCTGGCTGATGGACACGGTCGGCAACCGGCAGGCGATGACCGAGATCCAGGCCATCAAGATCGCCGTGCCGCGGGCAGTTCAGCAGATCCTCGACCGGGCGATCCAGGTGTACGGCGGCGCCGGCGTGTCCGGCGACACCCCGCTCGCCGGTCTGTACGCCGGCATCCGCACCCTGCGGCTGGCCGACGGCCCGGACGAGGTGCACCTGAACAGTCTCGGCCGGGCCGAGCTCCGGCCCTAGCGGTGCGGGATGCCGGCGATCATGCCGCCGTCGACGACGAACTCGGCGCCGCTGGTGAAGCTGGAGGCGTCACTGGCCAAGAACACGACGGTTCCGGCGACGTCGTCGACCGTTCCGGGTCGGCCCAGCGGGATGTCGAGGTGCTCGGGGTCGATCCGGGTCGTCATGTCGGTCAGGATCAGGCCGGGGTGCACGGAGTTCACCCGGATACCACTCGGACCGAGCTCGACCGCGAGTCCCTTGGTCAGTCCGCGGACCCCGAACTTCGCCGCCGTGTAACCGTGCAGGTGGGGACTTCCCCGCATCCCCTCTACCGATGAGATGTTGATGATCGACCCTCGCCCGGCCGCCTTCATCACCGGGACGACCGCGCGGCAGCCCAGGAACGTCCCAGTCAGGTTCACCGCGATCACCGCGTTCCATTTCGCCAGCGAGAAGTGCTCGATCGGCGCTGCGTTCGCGATGCCGGCGTTGTTGACGAGTACGTCGATCGTCCCCCATGCCGCGACAGTGTCGTCGACCGCTGCGACCCAGGCGTCCTCGTCGGTGACGTCGAGCGGCTGGAACCGGCCACGCTCACCGAGCTCGGTCGCCAGTGCCGTGCCGGGGCCGGTCAGCACGTCGGCGACGACCACCCGGGCGCCGGCGTTGTGCAGTGCACGGACGTACGCCTCGCCGAGTCCGCGCGCTCCGCCGGTCACGACCGCGACCCGCCCGGCCAGCCTCGGCGCCGTCCCACCCGAGCCCGTCCCGCCCGAGCCCGTCCCGCACCGGTTCGGCCGGCACCGGTTCGGCCGGCACCGGGCCGCCCAGCCCGGTCTGCGCAGCGGCGGCCGCGGGCCCGTCCGCGCTCACCCGAGCACCTGGGCGTCCGGAACCACCTGGATCACGACGCGTCCGGTCGTCACACCGTCGGCGAGCCGCTGGAGCGCCTCAGGCGCACGTTCGAACGGCACCACGCTGTCGACCAGTGGTTCGATCGCTCCCGACTCCACCAGCGCGTCGAGCGCTCTGTGCGCGTCGTCCACCAGGTCCGGGCGGGTGGCTGCGTACAGCCCCCAGTAGAGCCCGAGAATGCTGTAGTTCCGCAGCAGAGTGTGGCTGAGCCCGACGTTCGGGATCTCACCGCCGGCGAACCCGACCAGGACGATCCGGCCCTCGAAGGCGATGCATCTGGTCGACGCCCTGAAGGCGTCGCCTCCCACCGGGTCGAAGACGACGTCAGCCCCGTGCCCGGACGTGACGTCTCGCACCCGGTCGGCGATCTCGTCCACCCCGCGCACCAGGCTGTGCGCCGCACCGAGGCCCCGAACGACCTCCGCCTTCGCCGCCGACCCGACCACCCCGATCACCCTGGCGCCCGCGGCGACCCCGAGCTGGACGGCGGCCGCGCCGACACCGCCGGCCGCCGCATGGACCAGCAGCCACTCCCCCGGCTGGAGCTTCGCGCGCCGGTGCAGCGCAAACCACGCGGTCTGGTACGCGATGGTCAGGCCGGCGGCCTGGGCGTCGGTCAGCATGGCGGGCGTCATGCGTACGTCGGCCGCCGGCAGCGCCGCGTACTCGCTGAGCACGCCGATCTTTGACCCGACGACCCGATCGCCGACGGCTGGTCCGGTGACGCCGTCTCCCAGCGCGGCGACCGTCCCACTGAGCTCGATCCCCACCGTGAACGGGAGCTCGGGGCGCACCTGGTACTGGCCACGGGCCAGCAGCACGTCCGGGAAGTTCGCGGCGACCGCGCTCACCCGGACCACGATCTCGCCTGGCGCCGGATGGGGACGCGGCACCTCGTCCAAGGAGAGCACGTCGCTGGGTTCGCCGTAACGGTTGACCCGCCACGCTCGCATCGTCTCCGCCATGTCACGCCCTCCGGATGCTGGTCAGGAACAGGTCGGTCAGCTGCCGCCCCACGAGCGATCCGTCCTCGGGACCGTCGGGTGAGTACCACTGCGACAGGTAGTGCAGATCGCTGAAGAAGTGCGCGATCAGCACCACGAGGGGGATGTCGGTGCGGAACACGCCGTCACGCTGCCCGCGCTCGATCAGGTCGGCGAACGCGTCGTGGTACTCGCGACGGCGCCCGGTGACCTCGCGCTGCCGCGCGGCGGACAGCATGTGGGCACTGCGGAAGAAGACCGTGCCCTCGGCCAGGTGCTCGATCGTCGTCTCGACGACGTCGACACAGGCGGCCCGCAGCACATCCTCGACCGGGCCTCCGCGGGCGATGATCTCGTCCAGGCGCGTCCTCTGCAGCGCGAGCAGTCGATCGTAGATGCCGAACAGCAGATCGTCCTTGGACTCGAAGTAGTGATACATCGCACCCTTGGTCACCCCGGCGGCCGCGACGATCTGCTGCACGCTGGTGTTGGCGTACCCCTGCGTGGCGAACAGCTCCACGGCTGCGCGGGTGACGTCGGCGGCGACGCGGGTCTGCTGCCTCACCTGACCATCTCCATCGGTGTGCGGCCGTCAGCCGATGGAGCGGATCGAGGCGCCACCGTCGATGATCACCGTCTGACCGGTCACCCAGGCCGCGTCGTCGGACAGCAGAAACGTGACCGGGCCCGCCACGTCCGCCGGTTCGCCGAGCCGGCGCAGCGGATAGCCGGCAGCAGCCTGCTGCTCGCGCCCCTCGTACAGCGCCCGGGCGAACGCTGTCTTGATCACCGCCGGCGCGACCGCGTTGACGCGCACGTCGGGTGCGAGCTCGTCCGCCAGCTGCATGGTGAGGTTGATCAGCGCCGCCTTCGAGACGCCGTAGAACGCGATGTTCGGGCTCGCCGAGACGCCGGCGATCGAGGAGATGTTGACCACCGAGCGGATCGTTCCGGAGGCCACGGCGTCCCGCGTCCACTCCAGCGTCGACAAGACGTTCACCTCGAGGATCTTTCGCGCGGCGGCGAGGTCGATGTCGAGCACCGGGCCGTAGACCGGATTGATGCCGGTGTTGTTGACGAGGTGGTCGAGACGCTCGTGTCGCCGGGCGATGTGGGCAAAGACCTCGGCACGATGCTCCGGGTCGTCCGCGCGGCCGGCCACCGCCGTGGCGGCCTCCCCGAGCTGGGCCACGGCCGCGTCGAGGGAGTCCCGCTTCCGTCCGGTGATCACCACGGAGCCGCCCTCGGCGACGATGCGCTCGGCGATCGCGTAACCGATCCCCCGGCTGGCGCCCGTGATCAGCGCAACCCGGCCCGCGAATCTGTCCATTCCTGCCTCCTCGACGCCTCGCGGGCGTCGCCGCGACGACTGCGAGGAGCATACCGTCCGGTCGGTACGACCCAGCTCGTCGCCCATCCCCCTCGGAAACTGGGCCTAAACGACAGCGACACGCCGCGCGGGGCTGTCGTTTGCGCCCAGTTTCGTGGGAGGTAAGGGGCCGCAGACAGCGCGGCGGCGCGCGAAGGTTCAGGGCTGGTTGGGGTAGACCACCGGCTTGAGGCTGTGCGGGTCGGTCTTCGAGGCCTGCAGCGCGTCGGCGACCTGGGAGAGCCCGAAACGCCCCGTGACCAGACCGTCGAGATCGACCACGCCGGAGGCGGCGAGCCCGATCGCGGCCGGATAGCAGTTCGCGTAGCGGAAGGTCCCGGTGACCCAGATCTCCTTGACCTGGATCAGGGCGACCGGCAGCTCCAGGTCGGGCGCACCCATCCCGACCAGCACGACCCGGGCGGCGGGTGCGGCGACCGCGAAGGCGCCCCGGATCGCGGGCGCTGCGCCGGAGCACTCCAAGATCACGTCGACCGGCTCGATCTGCTCGATCAGCGGTCCGTCGGCGGCATTCAGTGCCGCGCTCGCGCCGCGCTCCTTCGCCACCCCCAGCCGGTACGCGTTCGTGTCGCTGACCCCGACCCACGCCGCTCCCCTGGCCCGCGCGACGTCAGCACACAGCAGCCCAACCGGACCGGCTCCGGTGACCAGCACCCGGTCGCCCGGCTGGACCCTCGCCTTCTGGTTCGCCCACACCCCGACCGACAGTGGCTCGATCAGCGCCGCCGCCTCGTCCGACAGCGAGTCCGGCACCGGGTGGGCCCGATGAGACTCGAGCACGACGTACTGGGCAAACGCTCCATGGATCGGTGGTGTCGCAAAGAAACGTACGTCCGGACAGAGGTTGTAGCGCCCGGACAGGCACTGCACACAACGTCCGCACGTCTCCTGCGGCTCCATCGCCACCCGCTGCCCGACCTCGCGGTCGGTGACGTCCGATCCGATCGCCCTTATGGTGCCAGACGCCTCGTGGCCGAGCACCAACGGCTCGCGGACGACGAAGTCGGCGATCCGGCCATGATCGAAGTAGTGCACGTCGGACCCGCAGATCCCGACGGCGGCGACCTCGATCAGCACCTGGTTGGGTCCGGGGGTGGGGATCTCGGCAGCATCGTCGAGGGCGACCTCGTGTTCACGCAGCAGAAGAGAGCGAGATTGGGTGGCGGCTGTCATGCGTCTCAATCTAGAGCGCCCCTCCCTCCGATGCTGCGCCCTCCCTCCGGTGCTGCCCCCTCCCCGGTGCTGCGCCCCTCCCCTCCCAGGTAAGTGGGCGCAAACGACAACCTTGCTCGGCGTGTCGTTGTCGTTTGCGCCCACTTTCGCTGGGAGGGGAGGCGGGGGCGACTGGGAGGCGGAGGACGGGGGGAGGCGGGCGATGGGGGTGTCAGCCCGCGGCGTACCGGGCGAGGGCGTCGCGTTGCTCGTCGGTCACAGGAGCCGGGCTGACCAAGACGGTGCGAGCGGTGGCGTAGACCGTGTCCCTCACCCGGTCGCGCAGCTCGACGGCCAGGGTGATCGAGCGATGGCCGACGGCGGACACTGCGGTGGCGACCTCGTACGGTTCGAGCCGGAAGTCCAGCGGACGGACGTACTCGAGGTCCTGGCGGGCGATCACCCAGACCTCGCCTCCCGACCCGTCCGATCCGGTCGGGAACCCGAGCGCCTCGGCCATCAGCGCGAGTCGGGCCTCCTGGACGTAGTCGTAGAACTTCACGTTGTTCACGTGGCCGTACGAGTCCAGATCCGACCAGCGCACCCGGACTCCGAACTGGTGCGGATGCAGTCCCACCGGGACCTTGTCGAGGCGCCGAAGCGGTTCGCCGGTATCGAGCCAGGCCGCGAAACCAGCGCGCTCGTCCGGCAGCAGCCGCCGCAGCGAGGCGCCCGTGAGGTCGTACGCAACGCCGACCGTCCGGGCCCGACCGGTCAGTCGATGGGCGTGAGAGATGTCGTAGCCGATCTCGAACCTGGCCCCACCGACCGCTTCGACCCACAGTTCGAGCTCGACCGGACTCCCGTCGTACGAGATCGGAGCCAGGTACTCCACCCGATGAGCAGCCACCAGCACACCTGTCGCGAGCAGCTGGTGCATGACGGGTGCGCCGTTGAGCAGGAACTCGACGCGAGCCTCCTGCAGGTACTCCAGCAGGACGGCGTTGTTGACGTGGCCCTGCACGTCGAGGTCACCCCAACGCATCGGGCAGCTGTAGTGGAACCGGCTCATCGCTCGGTGCCACCGCTTCGCGCCAGCTCGGCAACAACCTCGGTCGCCGACAGGTGTTGGGTGAGGAAGAGAGCGGCGCGGTCCAGGGCCAGCCCAGCTTCGTCGAGCGTGTCGACGAAGGCTTGAAAGACGTGCGGAACTCCGGCGGTCACGTCGAGGATGACGTCGACCTCGGCGTCGCGGGCGCGTTGAGCCAGTCGGGTGGAGTCGTCGAGGAGCAGCTCGTCGGTGCCGACCTGGAGAAGCAGGGGCGGGAACCCGGCCATGTCCGCGTGGACGGCGGGTGCCGCAAGTGCCTGGTCGGGGTCCTGGCCGGCGAGGTACAGGCTGCCGGTGAAAGCCATGCCCTCGGGAGTGAAGAACGGGTCGATGCCGTCCTTGGTCCGCATTGACGCGCCCGACCGGGTGTGGTCCAGGCCCGGCGAGAAGGCCACGACCGCGCCCGGCACCGGCAGGCCGGCATCACGTGCTGACAGAGTCGTGGTCACGCTGAGACCGCCGCCCGCCGAATCGCCCGCGAACCCGATCGAAGCCGCGCTGACCCCCTGGTCCAGCAACGCCTGGTAGGCAGCGACGCCGTCCTCGATCGCTGCCGGAAAGGGATGTTCGGGTGCGAGCCGATAGTCGAACGAGATCGCCCGTATCCCCGTACGAATCACCAGGTTGGCAGTCAGCACCATCGCCGTCTCGGGCGACCCAAGCGCGAAAGACCCGCCATGGAAATACAGGATCGTGCCGGGCCGGGTCTCGCCCTCGGGCTCGACCAGCACCGCCGGGCGCCCAGCGAGCTCGATCGGCGTTCTGCGCACCCCGGCAGGCACCGGAAACAGGCCCATCATCGCGGCGAACCCCGCTCGCATCTGCTCGACGGACTCGGGCTCGAAACCCTGCGGCCCGCGCCGCAGCATTGTTCTGATCGCCTGACGCTGGGTCTTCGTCATCCACCCTCCTGTGGCCGGCACAATTTCGAGGAGTTCGCACACTCTGTTCGAGTCTGCGCACTTTGCGAAGTGCGCAGACTCGTACAGAGTGTGCAGGTTCTGCTGATGGACCGGCGGTGCCGGGTCAGTCCTCGTACAGGCCGTCGAGGACGCTCTCGTACTTCTTCTCCACCGCCTTGCGACGGATCTTGAGGCTCGGGGTGACCTCGCCGTCGTCGACCGAGAGCTCCTTGGGCAAGATCTCGAACTTCTTGATCGTCTCCCAGCGCTCGAGCTGAGCGTTCGCCTGCGCGACGTTGCCCTCGATCAGCGACCGTACGTCGGCGTCGACCGCCAGGCTGGCGAGATCGGTGCTCTTGCCGTGGGCGGTCGCCCACTCGCCGATCGCATCGGGATCCAGGGTGAACAACGCGCTGACGTACTTACGTCCCTCGCCGTGCACGACGACCTGCCCGACGTACGGGGACGCGGCCTTGACGGCGCCCTCGACCTTCTGCGGGGCGACGTACTTGCCGCCAGAGGTCTTGATCAGGTCCTTCTTGCGGTCGGTGATCCGAAGGTAGCCGGCGTCGTCCAGCTCTCCGATGTCGCCGGTGTGGAACCAACCGTCCTCGAACGCCTCCGCCGTCGCCTCGTCGAGGTTGTGGTATCCCTGCATGACCCCGGGTCCCTTGACCAAGATCTCGCCGTCATCGGCGATCCGTACGTCGGTGCCGGGTACCGGCGGACCAACGGTGCCGAAGCGCGTCGCCCGCGGGTTGTTGACGAAGGTCGCCGCGCTGGTCTCGGTCAGGCCATAGCCTTCGAGGACCAGCAGCCCCGCGGCGTAGAACCACTCCTGGACCTCGCGGCTCAGCGCCGCCGAGCCCGAGACGAAAAAGCGGATCCGGCCACCCATCGTGGCCTTGATCTTGCCGAAGACCAGCTTGTCCGCGATCGTCTGCTGGACCGCCAGGAGACCCGTCGGCTTGTCGCCGCGGAGCCGGATCGGCATCGTCTTCCGGCCCACACCGAACGCCCAGGCGGCGATCTTGCCCTTGGCGCCGCTGGACGTGGTCAGCATGACCCGCGCCCGGACCTTCTCGAAGATCCGCGGTGCGCCGGCCATGAACGTGGGGTTCACCGCGCCCAGGTTGTCGACGATGCGGTCGATCTGTCCGTCGACCGCGGTCGCGAAGCCGATCCGCAGCTGGACCGCGATCAGCGCCTTGCCGAACACGTGACTCAGCGGAAGCCAGAGGTACTGCAGGTCGTCGGAGCTGATGATGTCGTATTCCTCGACGGCGACACCCTCGTACGTCCAGCAGTCCTGGATCAGCCGTACGCCCTTGGGCCGGCCGGTCGTGCCCGAGGTGTAGATCAGGGTCGCCAGGTGGTCGGGCCTGAGTGCCGCGATCGCCTCGTCGACGCAGTCAGGGTTCGCCGCGAGGTGCTCTCGGCCACTGGAGAGGAACTCGGCCCAGCTGACCACCTTCGGATGGTCGACCTTGCCGTCGATCTGGACGACCGTCAGCAATCGAGGCAGCTCGTCGACGTGCTCGAGCACCTTGGCGGTCTGTCCGGCGTCCTCGGCGAAGACCACCTTGGACTCCGAGTCGCCGATGATGAAGCCGACGTCGTCATGCTGTGTCGTCGGGTAGACCGTCGTCGTCGCGCCGCCGGCGCACATGATGCCGAGGTCGGCGAGAATCCACTCGATCCGGGTGCTGCAGGCGATGGCCGCCCGATCCTCGCGCTCCAGGCCGAGCGCCAGCAGCGCCGCCGACAGCTCGAACACCTTGTCCTTGAGCTGGGTCCAGGTCAGCGACACCCAGCGGCTGCCGTCGAGATAGCGGAATGCCTCGTCCGGCCCGGACGCCCGCACCCTCTCCAGCAGCATGGCGCCTACCGACGGCGGGCGCGTCGCCAGCCGGTCAGCAACGGTTTCGGTCATCCTCGAAGGCCTCCGTCAACGCATTGGTGGTCGGGGCGTCATCGGATCGCGCACCCCCACGCAGCACTGCGAGCCGCGACCGCAGCCCCGCCGCGCGGTCGTCACCGAAAGCCTATCTGCTGACCCGCGGCTCGTGCCCACTCAACTAGATTCTCTCGAGGATGATCGCCATCCCCTGGCCACCGCCCACACACATCGTCTCCAGCCCGAACTGGGCGTCGCGGATCTGCATCGCATTGATCAGCGTGGTCATGATCCGGGCGCCGGTGGAGCCGAACGGATGGCCGAGAGCGATCGCGCCGCCATGCACGTTCAACCGGTCGATGTCGATCTTGAGCTCGGTGTACGAGGCGATCACCTGAACCGCGAACGCCTCGTTGATCTCGACCAGGTCGATGTCGGAGATGTCCAGTCGCGCGTTGGCCAGCGCGCGCCGAGTCGCCTCGACCGGACCGAGACCCATGATCTCGGGGCTCAGTCCGCTGACCCCGGTCGAGACGATCCTGGCCAGCGGTGTCAGCCCCAGCTCGGCGGCGCGGACATCACTCATGATCACCACGGCGGCAGCGCCGTCGTTGAGTGGGCAGCAGTTGCCGGCGGTCACCGTTCCGTCGGGCCGGAACACCGGCTTGAGCCCGGAGACGCCCTCGATGGTGACCCCTTTGCGCGGGCCGTCATCGAGGCTGACGACCCGACCGTCGGGCAGCGTCACAGGGGCGATCTCCCGGTCGAACACACCTGCGGCGATCGCTGCCTCGGCGTTGTTCTGGGACCGTACGCCGAACTCGTCCTGCTCGGCCCGGCCGATCCCCCACGCGGTGGCGACGTTCTCAGCCGTCTGGCCCATCGCGATGTAGACGTCCGGGATCAGCCCGTCGGCGCGCGGGTCATGCCAGGTCTCGTTGCTCTGCGCCGTGGCGATCGTGCGGGCCTCGGCAGCGGCGAACACCGGATGATGGGTCTCGATCGGATCGACGCCCGCAGAGCCGAACCCGCGATAGCGCGAGACGCACTCCACGCCGGCGGAGACGAAGGCGTGTCCCTCTCCGGCCTTGATGGCGTGGAACGCCATCCGCGCGGTCTGCACGCTGGACGCGCAGAACCGATTGATCGTCGAGGCCGGAACGGTGTCCAGGCCGAGCTGGACCGCTACCCTGCGCGCCATGTTGCCGCCGTGCTCGTCGCGCGGCTCGGCGCAGCCGAGGTAGAGGTCGTCCAGGGTGGCCGGGTCGAAGCCCGAGAGCCTGCCGAGCGCGGCGTCGATCACGCCCGCCGCCAGGTCGTCGGGGCGTACGTCGATCAAGGAGCCCTTACCGGCCCGGCCGATCGGGGTGCGTGCGGTGGAGACGATGACTGCTTCCGGCATTCCGGCTCCCTCTCGATGGATGACGACGCTACAGGCCGAGGTCGCGGCCGATGAGCTCCTTCATGATCTCGTTGGACCCGGCCCAGATCTTGCTCACCCGGGCATCCTGCCAGGCTCGCGCGACCCGGTACTCGTTCATGTAGCCATACCCGCCCCAGAACTGCACACAGGCATCGAGTACGTCGTTCTGCACCTGGGCGGAGAACCACTTGGCCTTCGCCGCGTCGACCGCGCTCAGGGTGCCGTTGACCTGCTCCAGCAGGGCCGTGTCGACGAAGGCCTGGGTCACCTCGACCGTCGTGACGAGTTCCGCGAGCCGGTGCTTGTTGGCCTGGAAGGAGCCGACGGCCTGGCCGAACGCCTTGCGCTCCTTCACGTACTCCAGCGTCTCGTCGAGGATCTGCCGGGCGTGGGACAGGTTGTTGACCGCGGCCCCGATCCGCTCCGCCACCAGTCGCTGCATCATGTAGATGAAACCCAGATCGGGCTCGCCGACGACGTTCTCGGCGGGAATGCGTACGTCGGCGAAGAACAGCTCGGAGGTGTCGGCCTCCGGCTGGCCCACCTTGTCGAGCCGGCGGCCGCGCTCGAACCCGGGCATACCCGCCTCGACGGCGAACAACGTGATGCCCTTGGCACCCTTCGCTGGATTGGTCCGGGCGGCGACGACAACGAGGTCGCAGGAGTAGCCGTTGGTGATGAAGGTCTTCGACCCGTTCAGCACCCAGTCGTCGCCGTCGCGGACCGCGTTGGTCTTCAAGGCGGCGAGATCCGAGCCGCCCGAGGGCTCGGTCATGGCGATCGCGGTGATCAGCTCGCCGGTGCAGAACTTGGGGAGCCAGCGCTGCTTCTGGTCCTCGGTGCACAGATCGACCAGGTACGGCGCCACGCAGTCGGCGTGGATGCCGACGCACGAGGAGTAGGCGAAGGACAGCTTCGACAACTCCTCGGCCAAGATCATGGAGAAGCGCGGGTCACCGTTGCTGGAGCCGCCGTACTCCTCGGGGATGTTGAGCCCGAGCAGGCCCTGCTTGCCCAGCTCGAGCCACATCTGACGGCCGAAGCCGTGGTCCGCCGCGTGTTTTTCCTGGTTGGGACGGAGCTGGCGATCGACGAACGTCCGGCAGCTCTCGCGGAACGCGTCGTGGTCCTCGTCGAAAATCGTACGCTTCATCACGCCCTCGATCAGCTTGTTACCCGTCGGTAACTAGCGTACCCGAGTTCGCCGACAGCCCGATGACCGGCGGCGTGGCGCCACGCCCGTCGACGTCCGGAGGGCGCCCGGGCACCCTCCGGAGGTCGGTGGCTCCGCTACAGACCCGTCTCGGCGACGAGCCGTCCGGATTTCACGGCCGCCACCATGGCCTCGTAGTCGCGCTCGTTCTGGTCGGCATACGCGGCCGAGAAGTCGGCGATGGCCCGGTCGAACGTGTCGCCGCTGCCGAGGTAGGACGCGATGGCGATCCGGTCGCCGGATCGCGCGTGGGCTCGGGCGAGCGCCGCGGCGCAGATGCGCGCATACAGCCTCATCGTGGACGCGCTCATCGTGTCGACGTCGGCCGACCCCTTCCAATCCCTGAGCTGGCGGATATAGAAGTCTCGCACCTGCCCGTCGAAGCCCTCGACCCGCTGCCAACCGAGGAAGATGTCGCTCACCGCCTGCATCAGACGCTGACCGGCGACGACCCGGCGGGCGTGATTGTCGTAACGGCTCTTCCCGACGAACCGCTCCAGCACCGACTCCTGGGCCTCCTTGGCCTGCAGGAAGAGTGGGTCCTGACCGTCTCGACCCAGCATCAGCAAGATCCAGGCCCGGGTACCCACACTGCCGACGCCGACCACTTTGCGCGCCATGTGGACGTACTCGTACTGCTCCAGGAGCTGCCGGCGATCGGTCTCCAGGGTGCGGCGGTAGGACCGCAGGAGCTGGCGCATCTCGGTCTCGACGTCGTCTCGCTCGCCGCCGGGTGGGAGCAGGTCCTCGATCGGCATGATCAACGGCGGATCGGCGACGATACGTCGACTGCCACCGACCTCGCGGGTCAGCTTGGAGAACACCTGCAGGTTGTCGCGGGTCCTCGCCTTCGCGACGGTCGCCCGCGCCTTCGCCAACGCCTTGGAGCTGGCATCGGCCTCGAGCTGCTCGAACAACTTCTCCACATCGACATGGGAGTACCAGACGTCGAGGTTGGTCCGCTCGGCCGCTTCCCGCATGCGACTCCGGTACTCCGCGGCGCCGGCCAGCACGACGGCTCGGCGGTCCGCCTTGCCGAACCCGCGGTTCCGCCCGGCGATCTCGAGGCTCGCCGACAGCCGCTTGACGTCCCACTCCCAAGGCCCCGGGAGGGTTTCGTCGAAGTCGTTGATGTCGAAGGTCATTCGCCGCTCCGGGGAGGCGAACAGCCCGAAGTTGGACAGGTGGGCGTCGCCGCAGATCTGGGTCTGCAGCCCGGAACGGGGCGTGGCGGCAAGGTCGGCCGCCATGATCAGCGCCGCCCCGCGATAGAACGTGAAAGGCGAGACCAGCATCCGGCCGTACCGGATCGGCACCAGTTCGGGGACCCGGCTCCCCGCCTGCTCCTCGAGCAGGGTCACGGGATCCGGTCGGTCTGCCGCGGGTCGCCAGGTTCCGTGGTCCGCGCGCGGTACGTCGTTGCGTGCCGCCTTGCCCCGCGCGGCGCGCTCTTGGGGGGTCAGGTGGGTCACCCGTCGCGGTGGGTCTGTTGGGCCAGCGCCCTCTTGGCTTGCTGCCGCGGGTGTCTCCGTCCGAATGCTCATCTGCGCTCCTCGTGTTGTGAGGACAGAATCGCAGGCCGGGGCTGTTTCTGCACTAGCCCGTTCCGGGTGAGTCGCCCAGCCCGGGTCGGCAGAGGTGCTGCGGGCTGAAGCGAGGGCGCGCAGGACGGCCCCGGCGCAGGCGGCTGCACCAACGCTGAGGACGCAAGAAGCGGGACGCACCACAAGATGCGCCCCGCTCGTTGTGTGCCAGCGGACTGCTGGCGGACGGGCCTCCCCCGGGGTCCCGGCCGCCGGCGGTCCGCTGGTCGTGCTCCGCCTGAGCCAGTCGCCGGACGATCGCCGGGCGAACGCCTTGCGCGTGCCCAGCGGTCGACCGTATCGACCAGGCTCAGCGGAGCGGCTCGTGCCTCAGGCCGCCTTGGTGGCCTGGATCGCGAGGCTGATCTCGACCTTGTCGCCGACCAGGAACTTGCCGCTCTCCAGAGCCTGGTTCCAGTTGACGCCGAAGTCCTTGCGGTTGATCGTGGTCTTCGCCTCCGCACCGAGCTTGGTCTGGCCCCACGGGTCGGCCTCGACACCGAGGAAGTCGGCGGCCAGGTCGACGGACTTGGTGATGCCGTTGATCGTCAGGTCACCGGTGATGACGTAGCCGTCGGCGCCCTCGGTGATCTTGGTGCTGACGAAGCGAAGCTCGCCGCCCTTGGTCGGGTCGAAGAAGTCGGCCGACCGCAGGTGAGCGTCGCGCTGCTCGTTGTGGGTCGTGATCGAGGCGCTCGTGATGGTCACCTCGACCGAGGAGTCGAGGATGTTCTCGGCGGTCGTGATCGTGCCGGAGAAGTCGGTGAAGTTGCCGCGCACCTTGCTCATCAGGTGACGAACGGAGAAGCCGGCCTCGGAGTGCGAGAGGTCGATGGTCCACGTGCCGGCGACAAGTCCGGTCTGCACGTCCTGGCTCATGACGGGGGTCCTTTCGGGAGAATTGGTTGATATTTCAACTAGATTGAGACTACCTCAACTCAGTTGAAGAGTCAACTTTTCCTGATACGCTGACCATCATGAGCGACACCCCCGAGCCGCGCTGGCTGACCGGCGAGCAACAGCGGGTCTGGCGTGCGTACTTGCTGGGTGTCGCGCGGCTGTCCGATGCCCTGGACGCCGACCTGCGACAGTTCGACGTCGACCTTCCGGAGTACGAGATCCTCGTCACGCTGTCGGAGTCGCCCGAGCGTCAGCTGCGGATGTCGGAGCTCGCGACGGCCGTCCACCAGTCCCGATCGCGGCTGACCCACACCATCGCCCGGATGGAGAAGGACGACCTCGTGACGCGGGTCGGTTGCCCGACCGACCGTCGCGGCGTGTGGGCGACGCTGACCGACACCGGCATGGACATGCTGCGGACCGCAGCGCCGAGCCATGTCGCCGCGGTCCGCAAGTTCTTCGTCGACGCCGCCGATCCCCATGACTACGCGGCACTGGGCCGCGCGTTCGAGGCCGTGATCAAGGCCACCGACCCGGACTAGCGGCCGTACGGCGGCGCTGCTCCACCCGATCCGTGTCGGGCCGACCTGGGTGGATTCGATCCTGGTGCAGACGGGCGCCGCCACGCTCCTGGGGCGAATGCGCGCGAGGGGGCGAACATAGGATCACCCCGTGACCGCGATCGCGCTGCCGGAGCAGACCTCCGAGCTGTCGTCGGCGCTGGCGCGGGACGGTCTGGACGACGTTCTCGACACCTCGACCCTGTCGCGGGCCCTCTACTCCACCGACGCGTCGCTCTACCGGGTCGTCCCGCAGGCGGTGGCCAGGCCTCGTACGGTCGAGGAGCTGGCCGGGGTGTTGGGCGCGGCTCGCGCGGTCGGCATGCCGGTGACGACCCGAGGAGCCGGTACGTCGTGTGCCGGCAACGCCGTTGGCACCGGTCTGATCGTCGACACGTCCCGGTACCTGAATCGGATCGTCTCGCTGGACGCCGAGGCGGAGACCGCCGTGGTGGAGCCGGGGGTGGTGCAGTCGCTGCTCACCGCGGCGGGCGCCGCCCACGGCCTTCGGTTCGGACCGGACCCGTCGACGCACACTCGCTGCACGATCGGCGGCATGATCGGCAACAACGCGTGCGGTCCGCGTGCGTTGGGCTACGGCAGGAGCGCCGACAACATCGTGGCCCTGGACGTGATCACGGGCACCGGCGAGCACCTGCGCCTCGACGCGGGAACGACGCGTGACTCGTCGGCGTCCCTCGCGGCGCTCGGCCGCGTTGTCGACGGAGGGCTGGGCACGATCCGGACGGAGTTCGGGCGATTCGGCCGGCAGGTCTCCGGCTTCAGCCTCGAGCACCTGCTGCCCGAGCACCGATTCGACGTCGCCCGCTTCCTGGCCGGCACCGAGGGCACGCTTGCCGTGACCACGCAGGCGACCGTCCGGCTGGTCCGCGACGCGCCCAACAAGATCATGATCGCTCTGGGGTACCCCAGCATGGCCGACGCCGGTGACGCCGCCCCGGTGATCACCGAGTTCTCCCCGACCGCCTGCGAGGGCCTCGACCGACGGATCGTCGACGTCGTCGCCCGTACGCACGGCCCGTCGGCCGTGCCGCCGCTCCCCCGCGGCGACGGCTGGATGTTCGTCGAGCTGGTGGGCGACGACCTTGGTGAGGTCCGTTCCCGCGCCGATCGGTTGCTGACCGCCGCGGGAGCGCTGGAGGGATACGTCGTGGAGGACCCACGCCAGGTCGCTGCCCTCTGGAAGATCCGCGAGGACGGGGCCGGCCTTGCCGGGGTGAGCCTGCCGACCCCGGCGTACGCGGGTTGGGAGGACGCGGCCGTGCCCCCGGAGAAGCTCGGCGCCTATCTGAGGGACTTCGACCTCTTGATGGCCGAGCGCGGACTGCTCGGCCTGCCGTACGGGCACTTCGGCGACGGGTGCGTACACATCCGGATCGACTACCCCCTCACGTCGCCCGGCGGTTCCGAGGTCTATCGGGAGTTCGTCGAGGCCGCCGCCGACCTGGTGGCCGGCTATGGCGGATCGATGTCCGGCGAGCACGGGGACGGCCGGGCGCGGTCCGCCCTGCTGCCGAAGATGTACTCCGCGTCCGCGCTTGAGCTGTTCGGCCAGGTCAAGGCTGTGTTCGACCCGCACAACCTGATGAATCCCGGCGTCCTGGTCGACCCGCGGCCGATCGACGCGGATCTGCGGGCCGTGGCGCTGGTCGGGCGTGAGTCGCACTTCGCGGCCGACGTCCACCGCTGCACCGGGGTCGGGAAGTGCCTGGCGAACACGACGGCCGGACTCGGGGTGATGTGCCCGTCGTACCAGGCGACCCGGGACGAGAAGGACTCGACCCGCGGTCGTGCCCGGGTGCTGCAGGAGATGATCAACGGCTCGTTGATCGACGGTTGGCGCTCGCCCGAGGTGCACGAGGCGCTCGATCTCTGCCTGTCCTGCAAGGGATGCGCCCGGGACTGTCCGACCGGGATCGACATGGCGACGTACAAGTCGGAGGTGCTGGACAAGACCTACCGTGGACGGCTCCGCCCGCGGTCGCACTACGCCCTGGGGTGGCTGCCGCGCTGGGGTCGGCTGATCACCCGGACCAGGGTGCTCGCGCCCGTGATCAACGCGCTGACCGCGACGCCCGGACTCCGGAATCTCGTCCGGTGGAGTGCCGGCGTGGACCAGCGGCGGAACCTACCGAGATTCGCGGCCCGCCCGGCCCGTTCCCGGCTACCGGCCCTGGCGTCGACCGGGAGTCCGGCGGTGATCTGGGTCGACTCGTTCTCCGACTGCTTCACCGGTGGTGGCGTCGAGGCGGTCGTTTCTGTGCTGGAGGGGGCGGGTTACGCGCCACGCCTCCTGGCGCGGAACGCCTGCTGCGGGCTGACCTGGATCTCGACCGGGCAGCACGACGGTGCACGACGCCAGCTCCGGAACGCCCTGGAGGTGCTGTACCCGATCGCCGAGGCCGGGACCCCCATCGTCGGACTCGAACCGTCGTGCACTGCCGTCTGGCGCAGCGACGCCGCGGAGCTGTTGCCCGATGACGCTCGGGTGCCGGTGGTGAGCGCCGCCATGGTTACGCTCGCCGAGCTGCTGGCGAAGACTCCGGACTGGTCGCCGCCCGACCTCACGGGAGTGGAGCTTGTGGTCCAGCCGCACTGCCACCACGCCTCGATCCTCGGCTGGTCGACCGACGCCGCGCTGCTGGCCCGGACCGGCGCGACGGTGACGACGGTCGGCGGCTGCTGCGGACTGGCCGGTAACTTCGGGGTCGAGCAGGGACATTACGAGGTGTCGGTGAAGGTGGCCGAGCACGATCTGCTGCCGGCCGTACGCGCTCACCCCGACGCCGTGGTCCTGGCCGACGGCTTCTCGTGCCGTACCCAGCTCGCCGAGCTGGCCGACCGCCGGGCCATCACGCTCGCCGAGCTGCTGGCCGGTTGTCGCTGACCCGTCCGCTGAACCGCAGCCGGGCCCGTCGAGCTGCAGCGTTGCCTCGAGCCCTTCCGCACACGCCCACCGCTGCTGACCGACGGGTCGGCCGCGCGACGCTCGACCGCACGCCGCTCGACCGCACGCCCCTCGACCTCGCGACCCGATCGGAAACTCGGTGTCGAACGACCACGGCTCCTGCCTAGGCTGCACAGATGCCCGATACCTCCAGATCCAACCCTCCATCGACGAAGGAGAGCGATCCGCCGGAGCGGTCATTCGCGTGGTGGGACATGTTCGTCCACCCGGATGCCGATCCGCGCTCCGACGGGCCCGGGGAGAACAGCGAACGCGCCGTGCTGATCGACTACCTGAACGATCAACGGCTCACGCTGCAGCTCAAGTGCGCCGATCTCGACGCCGAGCAGCTCGCGCGTCGCTCGGTCCCGCCGTCCGACCTTTCCCTGCTGGGGCTCGTCCGACATCTCGCCGGGGTCGAGCAGGCCTGGACGCAGATTCGGATGGCCGGCGAGCGGGTGCCCCGGCTCTATCGCGACGAATCGGGCCCGAGCGATCTCGGCGCGAACGACCTCGGCCAGCACGACGTCGGCCCGAACGACCTCGGCCCGAACGACCTCGGCCAGCACGACCTCGGCCAGCACGAGTTCGGCCAGCACGAGTTCACCGGCGCCGTCGCTGATTCGACCGTGGTCGACGAGGCGTGGGCGACCTGGCGCCGTCAGGTCGCATACACCGACGCGTACGTCGCCGCGGCCGATGACCTCGGCCAGGTCGGTGCCGAAGGCGATCATCTCCGCGGTGTGCTCGTCCACCTGATCGAGGAGTACGCCCGACACAACGGACACGCCGACCTGCTGCGGGAGCGGATCGACGGTCGGGTCGGGCAGTAGCGGTGCAGCGGCTTCACGTCTGGTGCGCTGCCGTTCGCCGGCCGCCCGACGCTCGGCTCGGCCCGATGCCTGGCTCGAGGGGGTTGTGCTCCGTCGACCCGAGCTCGTAATCCCTGGCGCGTGGCGGGCGGGAGCCGGGCCCGGATCCGTCTCGAGCGGGGCAGCGCGGAGACCTGGGCCGCCGCGAGACGACCACCCGGGCGTCGACGGTGTCACCCGGTGGTCCGTGCGGCGGGTGGCTGGGCTCAGTCGACCAGGGCGCCGCAGCTGACGTTGACGGTCGCGGCGGTCATGGTGGCAGCTCGATCCGAGGCAACAAAGGCGGCCACGGCCGCAACGTCGGCCAGCGTGGCCGTACGCCCGAGGAGTGAGTCCTCGCTCATCGAGTCGACGATCTGTTGCCGCCCGTCGAAGTCGGCCGGGAGCGATTCGGGAATTCCGCCCGTGCGCAGGCTGACCACCCGGATCCCGTGGCGGCCTAGCTCGCTGGACAGCTGGCGTCGCATGGCCTCGACGGCTTCGAACGCGGTCAAGACGCCGCCGATGTAGTAGTCCGTGAACGGCGCCCGATTCGGCGCGCCGCCGAAGTAGAGGATCACCCCGCTCCCCCGCGACCTCATGTGTCGGGCGGCGGCGCGCGCGGTCAGGAACTTGGCGCGGACGTTCGTGACGATGGGCGCCAGGTAGTCCTCGACGTCCATCTCGACCATCGGTGTGCCCTGGACGTCGTTGTCGCTGATCGCAGTGAACGAGATGTCCAGCCGACCCGTCTGGGACACGACGTCGTCGGCGTGCCGGTCGACCGCCTCGGCGTCCAGCGCGTCGACGACGGACGCCTCGGCCCGACCGCCCGCGGTCACGATGTCGTCGGCAACGACGGTCAGCGGATCGAGCGTGCGACCGGCGAGGAACACCAAGGCTCCTTCGGCTGCGAATCCGCGAGCGACGGCCGCGCCGATCGAGCCGGCACCGCCGTACACGATGGCGGTCTTTCCCTCGAGCAACATGCCTGTTCTCCCGCCTCTTCCTGAGTCCTATGTCCCAACTGACTCCGGACGGCTCGCAACCTCATCGGCCCCCGATGCACTCCGCGCACCGGCGGGTGCCTTGGCGCACCGGCGCAGGTGCGCAAAGTGGCCGGTGGATGCGCGGAGTCGCCATCGCGTGCCGGTATCCGGGCACTCCGCGCACCGGCGGGTGCCTTGGCGCACCGGCGCAGGTGCGCAAAGTGGCCGGTGGATGCGCGGAGTGGCCATCGGTGCCGTATCCGGGCACTCCGCGCACCGGCGGGTGCCTTGGCGCACCGGCGCAGGTGCGCAAAGTGGCCGGTGGATGCGCGGAGTGGCCATCGGTGCGGTATCCGGGCACTCGACGATCGTCAGGTGTCGCTCGGTGCGGCCTCGTGACCGGGACGACCCGCGGTCCGCTCGGCCTCCTTGAGCCGAGCTTCGAAGAGGTGGCGTACGCCGCCGGCGAGTTCGTCGCGCGCCGTGCGCTCGAGCTCGCGGAACAAGCTCCAGTAGGTGTCGTCGTACTCCTCGACGATCTGGAACGTCCAGCGCCCGCGCACCACGTTCCGCCCGACGAGCTCAGTCTCGATCCGGTCGGCGATCTCGGTGTGCCCGGCGTCGCGGAGGGCTTCGACGGCGTCGCCGAGCTTCAGGTCGGCCGAACCGGTGAGCTGATGGAACCCGTAGAGCTGGCCCCTCGCCCGCTCACAGGTCTCGAGCGCCTCGGACAGCTTGCCGAGAGCGGCGAGAGTCGCGTCGCTCACGCCGTCGGGGGTCGTGTGCTCCGGGTCGGGCAGATCCTCACGCGGTACGTCGCTCATGACGCCAGCCTGCCCGAGCCGGTACGCCGTTGGACAGGCGCAGGCACATGTCCTCTATCCGACACCCGTCGGCGAGCGTCGGGCAGCGTAGCGCCGGACTCTCACTTCCGACCGAACGAGCAGCCTGCCCAGATCGCGGCAGCACTCGACCAATCGGCGGCTGCGAGCGAGGGAGAAAGTGAGAGTCACCAAGGCGCGCAGCGGGCGCGAGCCGACACAGGACCCTCAGCGGGTGAGGCGGCGGTGGGTCGCCCGGTGCGGACGAGCCGCCTCGGCACCGAGCCGAGCGATCTTGTTCGCCTCGTAGTCGGCGAAGTTGCCCTCGAACCAGAACCACTTCGACTGATCCTGGTCGTCGCCCTCCCAGGCGAGGATGTGCGTCGCCACCCGATCGAGGAACCACCGATCGTGGGAGATCACCACAGCGCAGCCTGGGAACTCCAGCAGAGCGTCCTCGAGGGACTGCAGCGTCTCGACGTCCAGGTCGTTCGTGGGCTCGTCGAGCAAGAGCAGGTTGCCGCCGATCTTCAAGGTGAGCGCCAGGTTCAACCGGTTGCGCTCCCCGCCGGACAGCACGCCGGCCGGCTTCTGCTGGTCCGGACCCTTGAAGCCGAAGGAGGCGACGTACGCCCGTGAAGGCATCTCGAAGCTCGCGACCTTGATGTGGTCGAGGCCGTCGGAGACGAGCTCCCAGACGTTCTTCTTCGGGTCGAGACCGGATCGACTCTGGTCGACGTAGGAGATCTTGACCGTGTCCCCGAGGTTCAGCGAGCCGGCGTCCGGTTTCTCCTCGCCGACGATCATCTTGAACAGCGTCGACTTGCCGACACCGTTCGGACCCACGACGCCGACGATGCCCGCGCGGGGCAGCGTGAAGCTGAGCCCCGCGAACAGCGTCCGGTCACCGAAGCCCTTGACCAGCTTCTCGGCCTGCAGGACGTTGCTGCCGAGCCGCGGACCGGGCGGGACGTTGATCTCCTCGAAGTCCAGCTTGCGGTTGCGCTCCGCCTCCGAGGCCATCTCCTCGTAGCGGGTCAGTCGAGCCCTGTTCTTGGCCTGTCGTGCCTTCGGGTTGGACCGCGCCCACTCGAGCTCGCGCTCGAGGATCTTGGCTCGCTTGGCGTCACGCTTGCCCTCGACCTGGAGACGGGCCCGCTTACTGTCCAGGTACGTCGAGTAGTTCCCCTCGTACGGGTGGGTCCGGCCGCGGTCGAGCTCGAGGATCCACTCCGCGACATTGTCCAGGAAGTACCGGTCGTGGGTCACCGCCAGCACGGCACCCGCGTAGGCCTTCAGATGCCCCTCGAGCCAGTTGACGGACTCGGCGTCCAGGTGGTTGGTCGGCTCGTCGAGCAGCAGCAGGTCGGGTTGCTGGAGAAGCAGCTTGCACAGTGCGACCCGACGTCGTTCGCCGCCCGACAAGATGTCGACCGGGGCCTCGGAGGGCGGGCAGCGCAGTGCGTCCATCGCCTGTTCCAGTCGGCTGTCGATGTCCCACGCCTCGAGGTGGTCGAGGTCGGTCTGCAGATCGCCCATCTCGCCCAGCAGCGCGTCGTAGTCGGCATCGGGGTCGGCCAGCTCCTCGGAGATCTCGTTGAACCGGGCGAGCTTGCCCTTGGTGTCGGCGACCGCCTCCTCGATGTTCTCCAGGACGGTCTTGCCGGCGGTGAGCGGTGGCTCCTGCAGCAGGATGCCGACGGTTGCGTCCTTGGCCAACCCGGCGTCGCCGTTGTTCGGCTTCTCCAGGCCGGCCATGATCTTGAGCAGCGTCGACTTGCCGGTGCCGTTCGGGCCGACGACGCCGATCTTGGCGCCCGGATAGAACGACAGCGTCACGTTGTCGAGGACGACCTTGTCGCCCAGCGCCTTGCGGACGTTGTGCATCGTGTAGATGAACTCAGGCATGGTGCAGCGGAACCTTTTCGCGACTTTGTCTCTGGGCGCTCGGTTGTCGAGCGGCGGGTGGACCCCGGACGGGCCACCCGACCCGAAGGACAAACTTAGCGGTCGGCGCTGCCAGTCCCAACCCACGGCAACCCTGACGGTCGTCGCAAGGCCCCCCGACCCGACTGACAGCGCCGACGCTTTCCCCGGACCAGCCCTGGCCTACGCCCCCGACCCAGCCAGTTCCTGGTCGAGCTCCCGGTCCAGTGCAGCGTCCAGACCGCCCGTCCCGATCTCGCCCGTCCCGATCTCGCCCGTCCCGATCTCGCCCGTCCCGATCTCGCCCGTCCGGACCTCGCCGCTCTCGGGGTCGATGTCCTCGGCGGCCTCGTCGACGTCGCCGGGGCGGGGTGGCTTCGGGTTCTTGTGGAACATCGACGCACCCCTCCGTAGATCCGGGCCGACGGTCACGGCGTCGAGCTCCAGTCGCTCGTACGTCTGCCCGTCACGCTCCCAGGTCGAGGTCCGCAGCCGGCCGATCACGATGACCGGGTCGCCGCGCCGCAGGCTGGCGGCGAGGTTCTTCGCCAGCATGCGCCACGCCTTCACCGTGATCCACGTGGTCGGTCCGTCGACCCACTCTCCGTTGCGCAGCACTCGGGGCGTCGACGCCAGCCGGAAGTCCGCGATGTAGGTCGTCGCGGTCTCGCGAAGAGACACGTCACCGCCCACATATCCCGTCATCTGCACGAACGCTTCCATCTCTCATCCTCCTCGTCGTCCCCCGTCGGGACGCTCACCTAGACACTGGTGCGCAAGAAGGATTTCGGTTCACTGAGCGGGAAATCTGTGGACAGCGCTTCGAGGACCTTCGAACCTGTGGACAACGCGCCCTGCGACATGGCTCGGGGCACCATCAACCCAATGCCCTCGGACAGGCTCAGGGCACAGGTCCGAAGCTCGGAGGCCTAGCGGCGGAAGCGGAGGGTGACCAGCTGGAAGGGTCGCAGCACGAGGTCGATAGCGGCACCGGCGGCGGCAAAGCCGTTGTCCAGCGGGCGCTCCAGCAGGTCGGTTGCTCGAACGGAGGCAACCTCGGCGTTCGCCGTGACGGTCGCCGCGGCACGCGCTCCGCGGGACTCGTACAAGCGAACCACGAGATCTCCACTGCCGTCCTCGGCGAGCTTCACCGCTTCGACGACCACAGCGGGGTTGGACACCGTGACCACCGGATCGACGCCGTGGTCACCCCGCACGACGCGTAGCGGCAGGTTCGTCCGGTAGCCCTCCTCGATCGCGTCGGCGACCGAAGTGCCCGGGCGGACCGTCGTCCGCAGCACGTGACGACCCTGGTCCGCGCCGGGATCGGGATACAGCGGAGCGCGCAGCAGCGACTGTCGCACCGTGGTTGTCGTGCCGCCGTCCGCTCGGGTGCGCCGGGTGACGTCGTGGCCGTACGTGGAGTCGTTCGTGACCGCGATGCCGTAGCCGGGCTCGTCGACGTACAGGAAACGGTGCGCGCAGACCTCGAACCGGGCAAACTCCCACGACGTGTTGGTGTGGGTCGGTCGGAAGACGTGCCCGAACTGCGTCTCCGCCGCCGACCGTTCGGCATGGACGTCGAACCCGAAACCGAGCTTGAGCAGCTTCTGCCTCTCGTGCCAGTCGACGATGTTGGTGATCTCGACCGACGAGGCGCCCGCCGCAAGGGCGAGCCGCTGCTCGATCCGGGATCCGCCGAATGAGCGCAGCACGACGACCGTGGCCTCCTCCGGCTTGCTCTCCAGCCGGATCTCGTCGACGGCGTCGAGCTCGCGGACGGTACGTCGGTAGTGCTCGTCAACGTCCCACGCGTCCCACTGGTTCGGGATGTCGCGGTGCAGCTGGAGGCGGTTGCCCCGATCGCCTGGCGCGATGGCCTCCCGGCCGCTGCCTGTGTCGACCAGCGACGTGATCTGGCCCGCGGCGTCGATCACCACGCGGAGCAGGCCGTTGTCGAGGGTGAACGTGGCGTCGTCATGGGTCGCGACGACCTCGTCCACCCCCGCGACGACGTCGCCGCCGCCGAGGGCCGCAATTCCCTCCCGGGCATGCGGTGCGGAGTTGAGCGCCAGCAGGCGGTCACCGTCCCCGACCAGGGCTTGGATCGCGTCGGAGATCACCCGTTCGGCCCGCTCGGCGATCGCGGCGTAGTTGCGCTCGGCGTCGTGGTGGACCCAGGCGATCGAGCTGCCCGGCAGGATGTCGTGGAACTGCTGCAGCAAGACCAGCTCCCACAGCTGCTTCAGCTCGATGGCCGGATAGGGCAGCCCCGTCCGCAGCGCCGCCGTCGCCGACCAGAGCTCGGCCTCCCGGAGCAGGTGCTCGCTGCGCCGGTTGCCCTGCTTGGTCCGGGCCTGGCTGGTGTACGTCCCGCGGTGCAGCTCGAGATACATCTCACCGCGCCACACGGGCGCGTCCGGGTACTCCTCCTCGGCACCGGCGAAGAACGCGGCGGGCGAGTCGATCCTCACGGTGGGCGAGCCCTCCAGGGACCCCAGCCGATGTGCCGCGGCAACCATCTCCCGGTTTGGGCCGCCGCCGCCGTCGCCATAACCGAACAGCATCAGTGACGTGGTGCCACGCCCCTTCTCCCGGTACTGGCGCTCGGCGCGCGCGAGCTCGGCCCCGGACAGCACGGAGTTGTAGGTGTCCGACGGCGGGAAGTGGGTGAAGACCCTTGTCCCATCGATGCCCTCCCACCAGAACGTGTGGTGCGGCATCGCGTTGATCTGGTTCCAGGAGATCTTCTGGGTGAGGAACCAGCGCGAACCGGAGGCCCGGACGATCTGCGGGAGCGCCGCGGAGTAGCCGAAGGAGTCCGGCAACCAGACCTCCTCGGTCTCGACCCCGAAGTTCTCCAGGAAGAAGCCCTTGCCGGCCACGAACTGGCGAGCCATCGCCTCGCCACCGGGCATGTTGGTGTCGGACTCGACCCACATCCCGCCGACCGGGACGAACTGCCCGGCCTTCACCTTCTCGGTGATCCGGGCGAACAGCTCGGGGTAGTACTGCTTCATCCAGGCGTACTGCTGGGCCGAGGAGCACGCGAACTTGAACGTCGGGTCGGCGTCGGCGAGCTGCACGACATTGGAGAACGTGCGGGCACACTTGCGGATCGTCTCGCGGATCGGCCACAACCAGGCGCTGTCGATGTGGGCGTGGCCAACCGCGACCGTCCGGTGCGCGCTCGCCGATGCCGGACGCGACAGCACCTCGGTGAGCTCGGCGCGGGCCGACTCGACGGTGCCGGCCATGTCGTCCGGATCGGCGGCATCGATCGCTCGCTGTAGCGCCAAGAGGATCTCGGCTCGCCTGCCGGACTCGAGCGGCAACTCATGCATCAGCCCCGAGAGGGTCCAGACGTCGGCCAACAGCTCCCAGGCCTGCACGTCACGCAGCACCAGGTCGACTCTCTCGATCACGTAGAGCGGGACGTCGACCGCCGTCGCGAGATCTCCGTTGGGCGTCGCGCGAAAGCCGGTGTTGGCGACGTCCGGGTTCGCCGCGGCCTCGAGGTAGAAGTCGATCGGTTCACCCGCGACCACCGGGATGTGGTTGTTGAGCGGCGACACGGCCTTGATCGTCGTGCCGTCGGGGCGCCAGGCGAGCGCCTCGCTCTGAAAGCCGGCCGCGGTCGTGAAGCCGAGGTCGACGAGCACCTCGGCCTCGGTGCCCTCGATTGCGGCCCAGTCGGCGGGCACCTCTCCGGTGACATGGATCCACAGCGTGCTCCACGGACGCCCCCACGGCGCCCCGCGTTCGATCGGTTCGTAGCGCTGGCCGACAGCCTCGGCGAAGGGCACCGGCTCTCCCGGCACGGCCCACGCCTCCAGGGCCAGCGGAATGGCGGCCCGATGGACCGCCCGGCTCAGATGATCCGCGGTGAACCTCGCCAGCCGGCCTTCGAGCAGACGCCGATCGTCGTGCATGTGAATCCTCACAGAGGTAGGAGGGGAACCGGGAAAGACATTAACTCAATCGAATGGAGATGACGAGCGCGGATTCAGTCCATCACCAGAACTGACGTCCTGGGCGACAAGAAGTGCTCGAGCACCAGCGCGGCCGCGCCCTGCGCCGCGACGTGTTCGCCGACGGCAGACCCTTCGACGATCAGGGGCTGCCGGGCGGCGACCAGCTGGGGCTGGATCAGCTGGGGCAAGATGGCGAGGGCGTGGCTGCTGATCCGAGACCAGATCGGTCCGCCGAGCACGACGCGATCCACATCGAGGGCGTTGACCAGGACGGCAAGCCCCGACGCCAGCGCAGAGCAGGCGAGGTCGAGCAGGGCAAGGCACCCGCTATCGCCGCCGTACGCGCGTTCGCACAGCTCGGTGAACGCCTCGTCGACGGCGACGAAGTCGGCGACGGAGGCCGTCGCCTCGATCAGTCGGTCGCGTTGGGCGCGCATCACGAGTGCTTGCGGCAGGCAGGTCGCAGCCAACGACCCGGCCAGACCGACGCCAAGGTCCACGCGCTCCGCGCAGTCCACGATGATGTTCCCGATCTCGCCGATGTTGTTGCTCGCGCCGCGAAGGACGACATCATCCATCACGATCCCGGCCCCGACACCCGAGCCCAGGTAGCAGAAGACGAAGTGGTGCCGCGCTCCACCCTGCGCCCAGCGCTCGCCGGTGGCGGCAGCGGTCACATCCTTGTCCAGCAACACATGCAGGCCGGTGGCGCGGCGCAGGTCGCCCCGCAGCCGAACCCGGTCCCAGCCGGCGAGCTGCGGTGGATTGATCAACACCCCTTCGACCACATCGATCGGGCCGGGCGCCGCGACGCCGAGTCCGAGCACCGCCGCTGGGTCGACCGCCGCGGCGTCGACCAGACTGCTGACTTCCGCGGCCACCGCCGCCACCACCTGATCGGGTCGACCGACGTCGGGAGTGTGCCGACGGGCGTAGGACCGGATCGTGCCCTCGAGGTCGATCAGTACGTAGGTGATCGTGGCCGGATCGACATGGACTCCGACGGCGAATCGGGCAGACCCACGAACCCGGAGCAACGTGCGCGGCTTGCCTCGCGACGTCGGTCGGACGCGACCGGACTCGATCACCAGCTCGTCATCGAGCAGTCGGCGGACGATGTTGCTCACCGTCTGAGCAGTCAGCCCGGTCTCGGTGACCAGCTCGACCCGGCTGATCCCGTCCGGCGCCCGGCGGATCACGTCCAAGACGACGACCTGGTTGAAGTCGCCGAGACGGCTGAGGTTGGAGCCACGACTCACCTGCTTGCTCCTTCCCTCCCGAGCTGGCCGACCCGGACCCGACGCGAAAGGGGTGTCGACGGCGTGGATCGTTGACGAGGGCAGAGACGTTACCGTACGCTCGCAGAGGAATAACTAAATCGAAATGAGGTAATCTCCACCCGTCGATCCGGCGCCCACGTCAACACTGAACGTGGAGCGGAATCGGTGCGAGAAGTTTCCTGAGCTACGGGCACTCACCTGAACTCGACTGGCTGGCGGCGGTGACTCCGACTCACTGCGCCGGCTCGGGCCGAACCCCCCGGGTGTCTCGGCCCGCCGAACGCCCGCAGCCAGCCCCCGGACCTCGACAACCAGTCGGTCCCGTCCCGAAGGAGAGACGTGCGTAGACGCGAGTTCATTCTGACTGCGGCAGGGCTCGGCGCCACTGCCGCGCTCGCCGGGTGCGGCGGCAGCACGAGTGGGAGTTCGGCGCCGACGGCGTCCACCAGTAATGGTGAGATCACCGGTGAGGTCAAGGTCACCTACCAGCAGTTCGGCAACTCGAAGATCCAGGCGAACTTCCTCGGCGAGATGGCGAAGAAGTTCACTGCCGCGCACCCGCAGGCCACTGTCAAGCTGCAACCGATCGTCGCCTCGGAGAACGACTACTACACGAAGCTGCAGCTGTCCATGCGTTCGCCGCGCACGGCGCCGGACATGTGCTACGAGGACACATTCCTGATCAACTCCGACATCGCCGCCGGCTACCTGAGCCCGCTCGACGACCGGATCAGCGGCTGGTCGGACTGGAGTCAGTTCAAGGACACCGCCAAGACGGCCGCTCAGGCGCTCGACGGCAAGACCTACGGCATCCCGGACGGGACCGACGTCCGTGCGCTGTGGTTCAACAAGAAGATCTTCGAGAAGGCGGGTCTTGCGACCGACTGGCAGCCGAAGAGCTGGAACGACATCATGACGGCGGCGCAGACCATCAAGCAGAAGGTGCCGGGCGTCATTCCGTTGAACGTCTACGCCGGCACCGGCGTCGGCGAGGCTGCCTCGATGCAGGGCTTCGAGATGCTTCTCTACGGCATTCCGACCGGAACACTGTTCGACAAGCAGAGTCAGAAGTGGGTGGTCAGCTCGAAGGCGTTCACCGACGCGCTGACGGCCTACCAGCAGGTCTGGGACGGCGGACTCGGCCCGACCCCGCAGCAGGCTCTGGCACCCACCTGGGCCAACACCGTGTCCCAGGAGCTGCTCCCACAGCAAAAGCTCGCGATCGACCTCGACGGCAGCTGGCTGTCTGGGAACTGGCTGCCCAGCGGTGCCACGCCCTGGCCGGAGTGGAACAGCGTGCTGGGCAACGCGTACATGCCGACACAGAATGGCGAGGGCAGCGGCAAGGTCACGATGTCCGGCGGCTGGACCTGGGCCATCCCGAAGAACGCCCAGAACCCCAACGCAGCTTGGGAGTTCATCAAGATGCTCACCTCCAAGGAGGGCGAGCTCGAGTTCGACATCAAGAACGTCCAGATCCCGGTTCGCACGGACGTCGCCAAGGACCCGAGCTACATCAAGGCCAACCCGACCAATGCGTTCTTCTCGGGTCTGGTCGAGAGCACGATCTACCGGCCGGCCTACGCGGAGTACGCCAAGATCTCCCTGCTGCTCCAGCAGGCGACGGAAAAGGTCATCACCAACACCGCCGACCCGGCGGCCGCGGCCAAGTTCTACGACGACGGCGTCAAGCAGATCGTCGGTCCCGACAAGGTGACGACGACCTGATGACGAAGGTCAATACGCTCTGATGGCGACCTGGGCCGAGACCCGCCCCACGGCACCGCCGACCCGGTCGCACACGGGCCGCACCCTGCTTCGCGGGTTGCCCGTCCTTCCGTCGGTGGTGCTCTTGTTGGTATTCCTCGCCGGGCCGATCGTCTACTGCATCTACGCCGCGTTCACGAACATGGCGCTCACCGGCCAGGAGGGCACCCAGTTCGTCGGGTTCGACAACTTCACCCGGGCCTTCACCGACGACGCTTTCTGGTCGTCGGTCGGACTGACCCTGATCTTCACGGTCGTCTCCGCGATCATCGGTCAGAACGTGCTGGGCATGTTGCTGGCCTTGTTGATGCGATCGAGCCTTGCCGTCGTCCGGGCACTGACCTCGGCTGTCGTGATCGGCGCCTGGGTGCTTCCGGAGGTGGTCGCGGCGTACCTGTGGCAGGCGGTGCTCGGCCCCGACGGCTCCTGGAACTCGATCACCGGGTTCTTCCACCTGCCACCACAGAACTGGCTGTACACCGTGCCTATCCTGGCCGTTTCGATCGCCAACATCTGGCGTGGCACGGCGTTCTCCATGCTGGTCTACTCGGCCGCGCTGTCGGAGGTGCCGCGCGACCTCGAGGAGGCCGCGCTGGTCGACGGGGCCGGTCGCCTGCGTCTGCTCGTCTCCGTGACGATCCCGCTGGTCCGCCGGACGATCGCCACGAACCTGATGTTGATCACCCTGCAGACGTTGTCGGTGTTCGGACTCATCTACGCCATGACCAAGGGCGGCCCGAGCAACAAGAGCATGACCCTGCCGCTGTTCGCCTACAACGAGGCTTTCGTGTCCTCCGACCTCGGCTACGGCACGGCGATCGCTCTTCTGCTGCTGTTGATCGGCGGCGTCTTCTCGGTCATCTACCTACGCGCCTTGAACACCTCGGAGCCGATCCGATGACGGCCATCGCCCAGCAGTCGGCGACCCGATCGGCCGCTCGCCCGCTCCCCCACCATCGACGGCCTCGACTCACCGGACGGATGATCGCCAGCCTCATCCTGCTGCTGCTGGCTGCCGCCTTCGTCGTGCCGCTGCTCTGGGTGGTGTTGGCGGCCGTCAACGGTGATCCGTCCCAAGGCATCCAGATCATGTGGCCCCACCCGTTCACACTGGACAACTTCCGGGCCGTGATGACGCCGGAGACGACGTACATTCCCCTGCTGAACGGGATGATCTTGTGCGTCGGCGGCACGCTGGTCACCATGGTCTGCGCGACGCTGGCGGCCTATCCCCTGTCACGCTACCGATCCCGGCTCAAGCGGCCGTTCCTGGTCACGATCTTGTTCTCGACCGGCCTGCCGATCACCGCGATCATGGTTCCGGTGTACGGGCTGTTCGTGCAACTGGCACTGGATGACTCGATCCCCGCCACGATGGTGTTCATGGCCACCACGGCTCTGCCGATCTCCATCTGGCTCTGCAAGAACTTCATGGACGGCGTCCCGATCGAGCTGGAGGAAGCGGCCTGGACGGACGGCGCCAGCCCGATGCAGGGCCTGCGCCGGATCATCCTTCCGCTGATGGGGCCCGGACTGTCGGTGATCGCGATTTACACCTTCATCGGCCTGTGGGGCAACTTCTTCGTCCCCTTCATCTTGCTGCTGACGCCGGAGAAGCAGCCCATGTCGGTCACGATCTATACGTTTTTCGGGCAGTACGGTCAGGTCGTCTACGGCCAGCTCGCCGCGTACTCTCTGCTCTACTCGCTGCCCTCTGTGCTGCTCTACCTGGTGCTCAACCGACGGCTCGGCGGCGCATTCGCCTTCGGTGGTGGCGTGAAGGGCTGAGCGTGCACGTGTTGATGGCGTCGCTCGCAGGCTCGCTCCGCGAGTCGCTGCGCTCGTGGTCACGTCGTTCGTCACGATCGGCGAAACGGAAAGAGTGTTTCACCGATCGCTCCGCTCGGCGACGCGCAGCTCGGCGGTCGATAACTCACGCCGAGCGATATGGGTCAGGCGCGGGCGCGCTCGAGAGCGGCGCGGGCCTGCTCGTAGCGGTCCAGCTCAACCCGGACGGGTGCCTCCACCAGCTCCCGCGTCACGGCCGCGATCGAGCGGCGGAGCGCCTTGCCGGCCGCCCGTTCCCGCCGGCGGGCACCGACCTCGACGCCGATCCGGGCCAGTCCCGCGGTCAGCAGTCCGGCCGCTACCCCACCGACCAGCAACACGGTCGGCGCCGGCAGCCCCCACCAGGTGACCTTCGGAAGTGCCGGCAGCTGCATGAACGCCAGCGCGAACGCCGAGGCCAACCAGCCGAGGCCGGCCAGCACGGCGACCACGAACAGCCACTGCAACACGCGGACGAGCTGCCACCAGCCGCGATGCCGGTCCAGGTCGAGGTCGGTGCCCGCGATCGCCCGGTCCAGCTGGTCCGGTAACACCGCGGTCTCCGAGCGAGCGGCCGCCTTGATCGCGTCGGTCCATCCCCGGGACAACCCGGAGGAGGCCTGGTCGGCGAACGCGCGGATGGCCGCGTCGACGCCCGCGCGTTGGATGCCGGTCGTCGCAGGCAACGACGTACGTCCCGGTGGCCCCGCCTCGATCGCCGCCTTCTTCCGCCCGCCCGCGATCCGGTCCAGGTGCAGTCGGCGTAGCGGATCTGGTCTGAGCCTGGCGATCCACGCGAGCACTGGCCACCCGGTCGCCAGACCACCGCGATGCCGCCATGCCTTGCCAACCGCTTCGGTGACGACGACGACCCCGGCTGCCTTGCCGAGCGCCTTGTTCATTCGGTCGATCCCGGCGCGGCCCAGGTCCGGTGTCGGCGCAACGCCCGACGCGACGCTCAGCCGACCGGCCGCCACCGCGACGTCCGCGGCCAGGCGTTGCGCCGCGGCCCTCTTCTCGTTCACCAGCTGGTCGAGCCGAGCCCGCAGCCGGTCGACGCCCAAGCCGGTCTCGGCGGACACCGCCAGCACGTCGACCCCCGCGAGTCCCTCGGTGACGAGCAGGCGCTCCAGATCGCGTACGCACGCCTCCCGCTGGTCCGGCGCCAGCCGGTCGACCTGGTTGAGCACGATCGTCATCACGCCGACGTGCTGGGCGAGCGGCTTGAGGTAGCGGTCGTGGACGGCGGCGTCGGCGTACTTCTGCGGATCGAGGACCCAGATCATCGCGTCCACCAGCTCGACCAGCCGGTCGACCTCGAGCCGGTGCGCGACCTCGGTCGAGTCGTGGTCGGGCAGGTCGAGCAGGACCAGACCGTCCAGGTCCGAGCGCGACCCGGTGGCCGACTCCTCCTCCGACACGGGCTCGATGGAGTGCCTGCGCGGGATGCCCAGCCAGTCCAGCAGCTCTTCGGTCGGCTCGCTTCCCCAGATCCCGGCCAGCGCCTTGGCCGTCGTCGGTCTACGGATACCGACCACCGCCACCTCGGTCCCGGTCAGGGCATTGAACAGGCTGGACTTACCCGATCCGGTCGCGCCGGCCAGCGCCACGACAGTGGCTGCGCCCGAGAACGCCAGCCTGCGGTCGGCCTGCTCGATCAACCGTGCCGCACCTCGAACCGCGTCATCCTCGACCCGTCCCGCGCACAGCTGCGCGGCCGCTTCGAGGGCCCTGATCCGTGGCACCAGAGCATCGGCGGGATCCGTGCGGGATCGGAGCCGGCTCAGCGGCGAGGCCATCAGCGCAGTTCCTCGGAGTTCGCGATCGGACGTTCGCCAGTGGAATCGGTCCGGCGCACCCGCTCGGGCCCGTTCGCCGGAGGCGGTGCCTCGACCGGCTCGACGATCTCGGCATCCACGATGTCGGCGTCGACGATGTCGGCGGGCCGGCTCTCCAGCCCGAGCGGCACCTGTCGCGCCCGCGGCGCCTCCAACGCGCGCGGTACGTCCGAACCCGCCAGCGCCTTCCCCTCTCCGCGGTGAGCCGAGGCAGGTATGTCGCCGCCGGCCGCGGTGACCTCACGGGCCAGCGAGCGCAGCCGATCAGCCAGACTCTCCTCGCCACCTCGTCCGTCGAGCTCGAGTCCGTCGAGTACCGCGTGATAGCGGATCAGCTCGCCGGCCAGCAGCACCTGCACCCGTGAGTCGAGATCGTCCTTCGCGGTCTGGGCCAGCCGACGGACGGCCTGGTCCCCGAACACGGCCTCGAGTACGCGCTGGGCCAGCACCGCCGTACCCCCGGCGACGCCGATCTCGGCACCCACCAAACCGCCGGTGTGCGCGAAAACGACGATCATCAGCGCCACCCCGACGCCGTTCACGCCGAGTGCCAGGAACCGCGCCTTGGAGCGCCGGCTCATGCCTTCGTCGGCCACCAGATCGAGGACGCCGCCCTGCCAGTCGCGGACCATCCGCGCGCTCGCCGCCGGAAAGGTGTCGGAGGCGCGGGACAGGTCTTCCGACGTACGCAGCAGCAGGGCCCGACCGGCCCCGTTGGCCCGCCACGACGACTCGGCCCGCTCGGCAGCAGCGTCGGCTTCGGCATTGATCAACATCTCCAGACCGGACTCCACCGCAACCTTGAGGTTCGCCGCGCCCGGCGGCTCACCGCGGAAGGCCGCGCTGATCCGGTCTCGCAGCCAGCCCACCTTCTGCTCCAGCACCCGGAAGATCTCGCCGGTGCCGACGAAGTCGTGCCAGCGCGCCAGCACCTCCCCACGCAGCAGCGTCCCGTCCTCGGTCTGCACCTGGATGGTGCGTACGGCCTCGGCGAAGGAGCGGTCGACCTCGGCGCGCAGCTGATCCACGACGCGCGCCTGTTCGGCCACCGCGTCCGCGACGGCTGAGGTCCGCGCCGCGATCCCCGCGACTGCGCCGTCCAAGGTCTGCCGGACGACCGCCGCACGGCTGCCCTGATCACGAGCCAAGGCGGCCAGCCAGCCACGGATCGGCTGCACCGCCGCGGCCGGCAGCAGACCCTGCGCGTCGACGTTCGTCTCCGGCACCCCGAACAGCGGAGCGTCGGCAAGCCCGCGCTCGGTCATCAACTGGCCGAGGTGGGCAGGCACGTCCCGCATGGCCCGTGGCGGCACCCGATCGAGGACGACCGCCAGCGCCGCACTCCGCTCGGCCGCGGAGCGAAGGAACTCCCACGGCACCGCGTCCGCGTAGCGAGCAGCCGAGGTGACGAACAACCACAGGTCGGCCGCGGCAAGGAGCTGACCGGCCAGCTCCCGGTTCTCGGCGACGACCGAGTCGATGTCGGGCGCGTCGAGGATCGCCAGCCCGCGCGGAATCGTGTCGTCGGGCACGAGCTGGAGCGAGCGTCGGTCGGTGCTCGCTCCGGTCGTCCGCGCGAGACTCGGAAGGATCCGGGTGTCGCTGAACCAGTTCCCGTCGTCGACGTGGTGCACCAGCACCGGTGCCCTGGTCGTCGGCCGGATCACTCCCGGCGCGCTCACCCGCCGGCCGACCAGGGAGTTGACCAGGGTCGACTTGCCGGCGCCGGTGGAACCCCCCACCACGGCCAACAAGGGCGCGTCGATGCTCGCCAGGCGCGGCAGGACGTAGTCGTCCAGCTGGGTGACGACCGATCGTGCCGCCGACTGTTGCTCCGCCGCGCCCGGGAGCGGCAGCGGCAGTGTGACTCTGACCAGGAGTGCCCGGGTCTGCGTCAAGGCGGCGACCAGCGTGGAGTCCGGCCTGCCGATCATGAGCCTCCTCGCGTCGTGGGCCGGCTTGCGCCACTCGGGCCACCAGCAATCTCGCGCCACTCGCGGGTCGAGCGTTGGCACCGGGTCGGGTGGCTAGCCCTCCGGGGGCTTCCAGCTCGGGTCCACCTCGGAGTACTGGGTAGCAGTCTGCCCCAACGGTGCCAGCCCGGCGACCGGCCCGTCGCCGGGTGCCGTCGGGATCAGATTCGGTGGCACGACGCCGACCGGACCTGCCGGTGGGGCGGGGTAGTAGCCGCCGATGCCCGCCGGTCCCGGATAGGTCGGCGCCGGAAACGCCAGCGCCGGCTGCTCTCGGCGACGCAAGCGTGGGTACGCTGCCCGACCGACCGGTGCGATGACCGCCAGCGGACGCTGCGTTCGGATCTTGGTCAGCAGCGCCTTCTCTCGCTTCAGACCGACGTCGTCGACCAGGCCCCGAGCCATCGCGTCGCGGAGGTAGGCAAGTTCCGTGGCCGCACGCTGGAACCTGATCGTGGCCAGGAACGCCTGCGGCCCGAGGAAGATCGCGTGCCACAACGCCTTGCACCGGGTGCGTAGCCGGGACAGCTTCGCCGGGTCCTCGGCCGGTAGCCAACCCACCCGGACGTAGTCGGTCAGCCGCTCGCGGACCAGTCGACCCTCCCGGAACTCCTGCCGCACGACGAAGACGATCAGCCCGATCACCAGCGGCAGCGCGACGGCGAGATACATGATCAGCAACTGGGTGCCACCCACCAGGCTGACCGTGGCGTTGAACAGCATGTGCAGCAGTGCGGCGCAACAGAATCCGGCCAGCGGCGCGACCACCCGGACGACCTTGCTCTTGCTTCGCATCGCGATGGCCAGCCCGATGCCGGTCATCGAGGTGAACAGGGGATGCCCGAAGAAGGTCAGCAGACCGCGTTGGAACGCGATGCCCTGCAGGGCCTCCATGGGGGTCACCTCACCGAACGTCTGCGCGGCGTAGCGGTAGGCGCGGCCGTAGTAGAGGATGTTCTCCACGAACGCGAATGCCGCTCCGGACAGCCCGGCGAGGACGATGCCGGTCAGCCGGCTGACCCACTGGTAGCGCATCAGGATGGCCAGCCAGAACAGCACCGTGGCCTTGGATGCCTCCTCCACGAAGGGTGCGACGTAGACGGCGGCTCGGGGGCCGGTGGCCGGGTCCCCGTCGCCGACGATGCTGAGGTGGCCGGCCGCCCAGGTGTTGATCTGGGCCGCCACGAATGTCGCGACGCAGGCACCCCAGCCGAATGTCATCAGCCAGACCCAGAAGCGCTGTGGGCGATAGCGGTCCGCCCACAAGAAGGCCAGTGTCAGCGGAATGACGGTCAGCGCCGCATACTTCGCGGCGATCGGAATGGCCTCGGTGCCCAACCCGACGACGCGCCCGCCGGGAACCTCCTGGTCCGGCACCACCTGGAGATAGAGCAGGGCCAGTGCCGTCGCGTACACCCCGAGCATCACGACGGTCAGCCAGAAGAGCTTGCTCCTGAGCAGTCGCTTCGGATACGGCTGGGTGAGGTCGGGCTCGCGCGGAATGCCGGACTTCGCGAACGCACGACGGTCTTCGCGGGTCAACGACATGGCGACAAGGCTACCCAGCCCGCCGGGTCGCCCGGCCTTTCGGAATCGAGAACGGTTGACCCCCTCTGGTGGGGTCAACCGTTCTGGATTCCGCGGCGCGGCAGGCAGACCGGTGGCAAACAGTATCGTTGGGCGGTGCGCCCGGCCCCCGTAGCTCAGCGGATAGAGCAGGAGCCTTCTAATCTCTTGGTCGCAGGTTCGATTCCTGCCGGGGGCGCATGAGTTCCGGCCGACCGGCGTCGCCGGTGAGCTGGCGCACGATCGTCCTCACCGCGTACGGACCGACGGCGCTCACCTCGATCGGGACCGGCGCCATCGTGCCGCTCATCGCGCTGAGTGCACGCGATCTGGGAGCGAGCCTCGGCGCCGCCGCGCTCGTCGTGGCCCTGGCGGGGATCGGCCAGCTGATCGGGGACCTGCCGGCCGGTGCGCTAGCCGCTCGAGTGGGCGAGAAGTACGCCCTGATGGCCGCCTGCTCCGTCGACGCCCTCGCCCTGCTCGGCGCCTACCTCGCCGGCCGGGCCGACTCGCTCCCCGGGCTCGGTGTGGCCGTCTTCGTCACCGGGTTGTCGAACGCCGTCTTCGGCCTCGCTCGACAGGCGTACCTGACCGATGTGGTTCCGATCCACGCCCGAGCGCGGGCGATGTCGACGCTCGGTGGCGTGTCCCGGCTCGGCTCGTTCATCGGGCCGTTCGTGGGCGCCTTGGTGGTCAGCCGCTTCTCGATCGGCGCTGCGTATGCGTTCGCGGCGGCGATGAGTCTGCTGGCCGCTGTGTTGGTGGCCTTCCTGCCCGACGTGGCGCGCACTCCCCCGGGCACGCCGGCCGGGCCTACGGCGCCGCAGCCGAGTGTGCGGTCCGTGCTCGCCCAGCACCGGCGGGTGCTCCTCACCCTCGGGCTGGGCGTGCTGGTCATCTCTGCCGTCCGGGCCAGTCGGCAGGTGATCATCCCGCTGTGGGCGCAGTCCGTCGGGATCGGGCCGGCGGCGACCAGCCTCATCTTCGGCATCTCGGCCGGGGTTGACCTCCTGATGTTCTACCCGGGTGGCGCCGTGATGGATCGGTACGGCCGGGCCTGGGTGGCGGTCCCGAGCATGATCATCATGGGGCTCGGCCTGATGCTGCTCCCACTCACCACCTCGGCGCTGACGATCACCCTGGTTGCCTGCCTGCTGGGCTTCGGCAACGGGATCTCGTCAGGCATCGTGCTGACGCTCGGTGCCGACACGTCGCCGGACGTCGGTCGCGCGCAGTACCTGGGCGGCTGGCGGGTGTGCGCCGATCTGGGCAACACCCTCGGTCCCCTGATCATCAGCGCGATCACGGCCGTAGCGTCCCTGGTGGCGGCCGCGCTCGTGATGGGTGGCCTCGCCTGGGTCGGTGCGGCGTGGCTGGCGCGGCTTGTTCCGCGATACGCGCTGCCAAGCCGGTTTTCACGGGACCTCCCAGGTGCCGCGGACGGTGACGCTGGTCGCGATCCGGGAACCGTAGAGTGACTCCGGTGAACGACTTGCTCGTCTGGATGGACTGTGAGATGACCGGCCTCGACCTCGAGCGGGACGAGCTCGTCGAGGTCGCCGCACTGGTCACCGACGCCGAGCTGAACGTCCTCGGCGAGGGTGTGGACCTGGTGATCAAGCCGAGCCAGCAGGCGTTGGAACAGATGGGCGACTTCGTCCGAGGCATGCACACCACCTCCGGGCTGCTGGATGCGCTCTCCGACGGACTGAGCATGGCCGATGCCGAGGAACGCGTCCTGACCTACCTCCGGGAGTACGTCCCCGAGGCACGAAAGGCGCCGCTCGCCGGCAACACGATCGGGACCGACCGCGCCTTCCTCGCCCGGCAGATGCCTACCCTCGAGTCGTACGTCCACTACCGCAACGTCGACGTCTCCTCCATCAAGGAGCTGGTCCGGCGCTGGTACCCACGGGTCTACTACTCGGCGCCGGCGAAATCGGGCAATCATCGCGCGCTGGCCGACGTCCAGGAGTCGATCGAGGAGCTGCGCTACTACCGCGACGCGGTGTTCGTGTCGCAGCCGGGGCCGGACAGCGCGACGTCGAAGGTGATCGCGGCGAAGCACGAAGCGGCCCTGACCGGCAGACCTGCCCCGGAGGTTGACTGACAGCCGGCTCCGACCACACGACGTCTCGTGGTTCGACGGCTGGGGACGTACATCGTTCACGCCCGCGCCCAGAGGTGGTCAGGATGCGGTGCAGCGTCGGGGCCTCCGCTACAATTCCTCAGGTTGCCCGGGTCGGACCGGGCTCCATGGTGGGTGTAGCTCAGCTGGTAGAGCCCCTGGTTGTGGTCCAGGATGTCGCGGGTTCGAGTCCCGTCACTCACCCCAAGGTTCGAAGGGAATCGGCCGGGCGCGGGCCGAACCGTCGTCGTGTGAGAGATCTCCGTGTGAGAGATCTCCGTGTGGGGATCTCCGTGAGAGAGATTCCGTGAGAGGGATCTCAGGAGGCGCGGCCGGTCGGGCGCCGATGCCGCTTCGTCGGACCGGCAGAATGTCTCGCATGCCGCCGACCTCGACCGATCTGCTTCCCTCGGCAGCACCGCGCCCGCAGGCCCCGGCCGCGTCGCGGGTGCGGCTGGCGCTCGCCACAGCCGCGGGTCGGTTGGCCGCGATCGCCTCCCGAGCCGCGGGCCGTGGTAGCGGTACCGCGATCCGCGGCCAGGTGATGCTGACGCTGGACCCGGCAGCCCTCGCGAAGCTACTTGCGGGCCGACGGATCGCGATGGTCTCGGGCACCAACGGCAAGACCACGACGACACACTTCCTGGCGGCCGCGGTCCGTGAGGCACTCGGCCCCGACACTGATCGGCTGGTGCACAACGCCGATGGTGCGAACCTGCACGGCGGGATCGCCTCCGCACTGTCGGAGCACCCGAAGGCAGATCTGGCGATGCTGGAGACCGACGAGCGCGTGGTGGCCGACGTCGTGCGGCTCGGCCGGCCGGAGGTGCTGGTCCTGCTGAACTTCAGTCGCGACCAGCTGGACCGGCACCACGAGATCACCGCACTCGGTCGGCGGTGGCGCAACGCACTCACACGGGCCGGCGAGGAGGGTCCGGTGGTCGTCGCGAACGCCGACGAGCCGCTCATCGTCTGGGCTGCCCAGACAGCAAAACGGGTGGTCTGGGTCAACACGGCCGGCACTTGGGTCCAAGACGCCTCACTCTGCCCGAGCTGCGGCTCGGTCCTGGTACGTCGTCAGCCGGACGACACCGGGCGGTCCAGCTGGGCGTGTACGGGCTGTGACCTGGCGCAGCCCCGCGGCGACTACACGGTCCTCGACGGCACGATCACCGACCCCGACGGACGAGCCTGGCGTCCCGAGCTCAACGTCCCCGGGTCGTTCAACGTGAGCAACGCCGCCTGCGCACTGGCCGCCGCAGCACTGCTCGGCGTGCCGACGGACGTCGCGCTGGTCGGCATGCGCAAGGTCACCTCGCCCGCGGGACGCTTCGCCACGGCCCGGTTCGGTGACACGACCGCGCGGCTGCTGCTGGCCAAGAACCCGGCGGGCTGGGCCGAGGCACTTCCGCTGGCCACCACGGCGACCGTCGTGCTGGCGATCGACTCCGCCGCCGCAGACGGCCGCGATGTCTCCTGGCTGTGGGACGTCGACTACGAGCAGCTGGCCGGTCGTGCCGTCGTCGCCACGGGGCCGCGGGCGCAGGATCTGGCGGTCCGCCTGTTGTACGCGGGTGTCGAGCACCGCTGCGTGCCCGACCTGGCCGCCGCCCTCGCTGGTCATCCCGAGCCGGTGGACGTGATCGCGACCTACACACCGTTCCAGCGGCTGCGGAAGATGGGTGGGGTGTGATGGCTCACCCCGTTGCGGACGGTGCACGAGTCGAGATCGTCCTGATCTATCAGTCGCTGCTCGGCATCTACGGCGACCGGGGCAATGCGAGCGTGCTGATGAGGCGCTTGGAGTGGCGCGGGTTCTCTCCTGTCTTGACTGTGATCGAGCCGGGGGATCCTCTGCCCGACGGTGGTCACGTCTACCTGCTCGGAGGCGGCGAGGACGCGGCCCAGATCACCGCCGTACGCGAGCTGACCGCCGACGGCGGCCTCCACCGGGCCCGCGACCGGGGGGCGGTCGTGTTCGCCGTCTGCGCGGGATACCAGATCGTCGGCAACTCGTTCACCGTGGGCGATCGGGACGAGGTCATCGCCGGACTCGGGCTGCTGGACGTGAGCACGACGCGCGGTCCGGTGCGCGCGGTCGGTGAGATCTTGTCCCGGTGGCGCGGCCGCGACGGCGACGAGGCATGGATCACCGGGTTCGAGAATCACGGGGGCTACACCGTTCTAGGGCCGACCGCCGAACCACTTGCCGACGTGGAGGTCGGCGTCGGCAACTGCAATGACGGAACCGAGGGCGCGGTCAGCGGGACGGTGATCGGGACGTACCCGCACGGGCCGGTGCTCGTCCGAAACCCGGCACTGGCCGACCACGTCCTGGAGCTCGCACTCGGTCGAGAGCTTTCGGAGATCCCCCGTCCCGAGCTCACCGAGCTCCGGCGCCAGCGCCTCGCCGCCGCCCGTCGCGCTCCCCGCTGACCAGGTCCAGCCCTCAGGCAACTGGGCGCAAACGACAGCCTCCACCGGCGTGTCGCTGTCGTTTGCGCCCAGTTTCCGCGTCGGGCGAGCCCGAAATTGCTGTGCGGTGCTCAGGCTCGGTTCCTACCCTGGAGAGATGGGACTTGGCCGACGCGCGCGGGCGTGGCTGATCGCGTACGTCGCGGTCGCGGCGACCGACCTCGTCGCCGAGCTGGCGCACTGGGGCCTGGTCTCCCTCGTCGCACTGGCCCTCGCGACGCCGATCCTGCTCGGCTTCCTACTCACCGCCCGCCCTCGGGACCGGCTCACCACCCTGGTGGCGATCGGTTTGGTGTTCTCCTGGTGCGGCGACGTCTTCGGATACGCCATCTTGATCAAGATCGCGTTCTTCCTGATCGCTCAGCTCTGTTACGCGGGGGCGTTCTGGCCGTACCGCGGCCGGAGTCTGCTGCGTCGGCGTCCCCTGATCGCCGCCTTGTACGGCCTCGTCGTCTTGGCGATCGCTGTCGTCGTCGCACCGCCGGCCGGGTTCCTGGCACCCGCCGTGGTGATCTACGCGGCGACGATCGGAACCATGGCCGTGCTGGCCACCGGGATCAGCCGGCTCACGGCGGTCGGTGCCGCGATCTTCGTCGTCTCCGACACGATCATCGCAGTCACGACCTTCGTCGTCCCGGGTCGGATCGCGCTGGACTCCTTCTTGATCATGGCGACATACCTTGTCGCGCAGGCGCTGATCGTGCTCGGCGTGGTCCGCGCTCCGTCGCTGATGGCTGCACCGCCTGCCAAGGAGCCGAGTGTCCCCCGTCGGAACGGGCCCTGAGCAGCCTCCGAGATCGCCGACTACTCTGACCATGGTGCAGACACGACGACGCGGACCGTACACCGTCTCCGCCATCGGCTTCGGTGCCATGCCGCTCGCCTGGGAGCTCTCACCGGCTGAGCACGTCGTGCGCATTCGGGCCGCTCGTCGGTCGGCCTCCATCACCGACTCGGCGAAGGCCGTCGATCTCGAGCTGAGCGAGGACGAGATCGCCCGCTGCTCTGCGACGGCTGGACTGCACTGAGATGGCCGCTCCAGATGTGATCATCATCGGCGGCGGCCACAATGCGCTGGTTGCCGCCGCATACCTGGCCCGCGCCGGACTGCCGGTGAGCGTCTTCGAGGCAGCCGATCGATTCGGCGGAGCCGTCCAGAGCGCACAGCCGTTCGTCGGTGTCGACGTCGCCGTCTCGCGATTCTCCTATCTCGTCTCCCTGCTCCCCCAGACGATCATCGACGAGCTCGGACTGGACCTGGAACTCCGATCGCGGCGCGTGGCTTCGTATACGCCGACCCCGGACGGCGACCTGCTGGTGGAGCGGACGCCCGGCGATGCGTCCAGAGAGTCGTTCCACCGGTTGACGGGCGGCCATGAGGAGTGGCAGGGCTGGCAGCTTCTGGAGAGCTTCTTCCAGCGGTACGCGGCGGTCGTGGCACCCACGCTGACCGACCCCCTGCCCGAGGGGTCGGCACTGCGGGAAGCGTTCGGCGACGACCAGCTGTGGGATGCCCTCACCCGACACCCGATCGGGAACCTGATCGAAGCGACCCTGGCCAACGACGTCGTCCGCGGGGTGGTGCTCACGGACGCGCTGATCGGGACGTTCACGCGTGCGCATGACACCTCGCTGCAACAGAACGCCTGCCTCACCTACCACGTGATCGGCGGCGGCACCGGCGAGTGGAAGGTGCCGGTCGGCGGAATGGGCCGGATCGCCGCCGAGCTCGAGCGGGTCGCCCGAACCTCGGGTGCCACCCTGCTTCCGAACTCCCCGGTGGAGGCGGTGCTCAAGGTGCCTGGTGGCGGCTGGGATGTCGTGCTCGGCGACGGTACGCACCACCGGGCGACGTTCGTCCTCGCCGGCTGTGCGCCGTACGTCCTCGACCGGCTCCGGGCCCGACCCGGCCACAAGCCACAGGGCAGCCAGACCAAGATCAACCTGGTACTGCGACGCCTCCCGCGGTTCGCCTCCGGAATCGATCCGGCGACCGGGTTCGCCGGGACGCTGCACCTGAACCAGTCGTACGGACAGCTCCAGCGAGCGTACGAGGCTGCGTCCGCCGGGAGGATCCCCGACCCACTTCCGGTCGAGGTCTACTGCCACACCCTGACCGACGACTCGATCCTGGGCCCGGCGCCACGATTCTCCGGGTGGCACACCCTCACGATGTTCGCCCTGCACACGCCGGGCGCGCTGTTCGAGTCCGACCCCAGAGGCAGCAGGGACCGGGTGGAGGCGGCAGCTTTGCGCTCCTTGCAGTCGGTACTCGCCGAACCACTCGAGCCATGTCTGGCGCCGGACAGCTATGGGCGGCCGTGCATCGAGGTCATGGTCCCCGGCGACATCGAGGCTGCGGTTCGGATGCCTGGCGGCCAGATCTTCCACGGAGACCTCAGCTGGCCGTGGCTGCCGGACGGCGTCACGGCGGACACCCCGGCGCAACGCTGGGGCGTGGCCACCGCCGACGACGGCATCTTGATGTGCGGGTCCGGCGCGGTCCGCGGCGGCGCGGTCAGCGGGCTCGGCGGTCACAACGCGGCCCGAGCCCTGCTGGAGATGATCGATTGACCGACATCGGGTTCGCGCCGATTCGCGAGGTCACCAAGCGTTTGCTAGTGTTGCTCCTCGCGCGCCGCTAGCTCAATAGGCAGAGCAGCTGACTCTTAATCAGCGGGTTGGGGGTTCGATTCCCTCGCGGCGCAC
>CAWHZT010000005.1:0-762385 GCA_963833925.1 uncultured Actinomycetota bacterium
GGAAGTCCCCGGCGACACGATCGGCACCGCGAAGGGTATCGCCGGGCGCCCTGAGCGCCGCAGCTACTCGTCGGCCGACAGCCCAGTTGCTGCAACTTTCTGCTGCACATACCGTCCTCGACTCTTTCTCCCGAAGGAGGAACAAATGGGAGTGCAAAGGGGCTGCTGGGCGAAGTTGATCCTGGCAGTCTGTTGTCCGAGCCGTCTGCAGGAGCACTGCACTCGACCGATCCTTTGAGGTCTACGTCCAGATCGTGCCTCGGCAGTTGGTGAGGAGGTCGTTAGCGCGCTGGTGGGATGTCGTGCCGGTTGAGCACTGATCCATTAGTTCGCGCGGGATCTTCCCCATGGCTCGTTCTTGTCCATAGAGACGAGCAAGGCGCGCTGCTATGCGTGGGGACGACTGCGCTGAGGCCCACCACGACATCGAGATCGTCGACGAGACTGGTCGCCGGCTAGCGCGGGGCCGGTTGCCTGAAGGGCTGGCGGGATCCGCCCGTTCCGCGAGCTGGCAGCTGACCATCTCGAACCCGACGGAATTGTTCTGACCACCAATATCGTGACCTTCGGTCTGCTCTACTGGCAGCTGGACGGCGGCGGACCGAGCGGACGCCTGGTGCATTCCAAGCCCAATCCCGACTTCCAGTTTCCCCAAACCGGCACCAAGGGCTGGCGCCGCCGGAGTGGCAGCCATGGTTCAAAGACCACCTGTACTTGGCGTACACCAACGTCGTGGCGTTCAGACCGACCGATACCCTCCCACCTCACTCACCGGGTCAAGGGACTGATGGCGATCCAGTCCATGATCTCGCTGGCCGTCCTCGTCGTGGTCATCTCCCGGGTCATCAACATCTTGCCGTCCTGACCGTCCTGACCGTCCCAAGATCATGCGGCTTGCTCGGTGACCGGGCAAGCCGGGAGGCCTCGGGTCGGGTACTGGTGGCACTTGGGTCAGAGTCCTTCGGGATTCTCGTCCAGGATGCCCTGGGCGGCCTCGTCGCCTGCCTTGGTGGCCTTGCCTTTGAGGATGAACTCGAAGCCGACCGCAGCCATCGCCCCGATGATCGGGCCGACGAGATAGATCCAGTACCCGGACAGGTTCCCGGCGATCAACTCAGGGCCGAACGAACGGGCCGGGTTCATCGATGCACCCGAGACCGGCGCACCCCACACCGATACCAGACCGATGTACGCGCCCACCGCGAGCGCGCCGTTGATTCCGACGTTGCGCGCGCCCGAGGCGGTGCCGAGGATCACGCTGACCAGACCGAGGGTGAGCACCGCTTCGGTCAGCATCGCGACCCCCAAGCTCACATCCTTCGTCGGCTCAGTCGCGCCGTTGATGATCCCGCCATACATGAGCTGCAGGAACCCCGATGCCAGCACAGCCCCAACCAGCTGGGCGAGGATGTAGCCGGGGACGCGGCGCCAGGGAAAGTTCCCACGAACCGCGAAGGCGAGGGTCACAGCCGGGTTCAGGTGGGCGCCGGAGATCGTGCCCATGAAGAAGATGATCCCCATCACCATCATCCCGGGAGCCAACGCCTTCATGGCCAGTGTCAGGTCACCGCCATACGCGGTGGCACCTATGACACCGCCGCCGGCCGCGACCAGGACGAGGAGGAACGTGCCCCACACCTCGCTGAAGAGTCGCCGATACTCCAGCTTCGGGTTGTCGAACTCGATGTCGCGACGGCGTGCCACAGCAGTTCGCCGCGACAAGTACGACAGAACCGGCTCCCCGCTAGGGCCCTGCGTCTCGCTCATGGCGCACCTCGCCTCCCTTGTCGCCAGGCCAGTGAGCCCAGCCGGGTCAATCAGTGTTGATCATCCCACGGCCCGTCGGCCCTGACGAGCGGCCTGCATCGCCGGTTGGATTTGATCAACGAAGGGGTGGGCGGCTCAGTGGAGTAACGCCGAGACGCCGAAGGCTATGGCCAGAAACAGCAGCATCCTCCCGACCAGGACAGCGACCCCGAAGGGGATGATCGACATCCGCGTATCTGCGACGGCCAGGGTTACCGCATACAGCGGTGGAACATAGACGCAAGCGGAGAGGAAGACGATCGCGACTCCCCAGCGAGACTCACCCAGAAGCCCCAACATGCGGTCCGACCAGCCTCGCAACCTCGTCCGAACCTTCCCGGCCGGTTTCCGGGGGCGATCGCGGATCCGATGCAGCCACTTGGAATTGGCCCCCCGACGCAGAGCGATGACCAGGCCGACCTTGCCTATACTCTGTCCGACGGCGCAGCCGATCGCGGTTGTCGCCTCCTCGGCGAACCCGCCCACCTGTGACGCCACGATGTAGATCTCGCTGTTGAAGATCGGGACCAGCGAGGACAAGACACCGTACGCTACTGAGACGACGAACTCCAGGAGCAGCTGCCAGCTCATATCGGCCTCATGATTACGCACTCAGCAGGCACCTGCAACTACCCGACGGAGCGAGGACCGACCGCGGCGCGCCGCCCCTGATCAAGACATGCCCGCGGAGTCAACTCAGCCGGTACCAGACCGGTGGTCAGAGCTGATCGTCAGCGCGAGCTAGCACTCCGCTAGCAGTGGGCGCCAGGCATCATCGGCTTGAGAACGTGACGCAGGATGCTTGCAGGCTACGGGTGCACTCGATACTCATGGTTCTTGGTGGCTGCGCCCGGACCGGGTGGCGGAACTGCGTACAGCGCCTCGTACGTGTCTCATGTGCTGATCTCTTCGGTGCGAATCCTGGCCCGGGGGCACTAGACACTTCGGTGCGTACGCCGAGCGGTGGATTGAGCAGCATCCTCGCCTCCGGCCCGCGGACAGTCGACGTGTACAGGTCGCTGTTGCGTCGACATCTGACGTCGAAGTTGGGCAGAGCGCCATTGAGACGGGTCGACAGCTTGATGCGGCACGGGTTCACGGAGCTCAACTCGTCCTCAGTCATGGCAGTGTTCAAAATCGCGCGCATCAACCGGTAGCTCTTCGCGACCATCGTCGGCGACACGCCCTCCCGAAGAATCGCGCCCCAGGCCACAGGTGTTCGATTGCGGCACCGGCGTTCCCACACCTGGGAGCTACGTGAGCGCGTATGGCGGCGAAGATGGCCGAGGTCGACGACTCGGGTAGTGCTACACGATCCAGGGGCCCTGCCAGCCACCCTGCTCGGCGACGAGGTGGTCGGCGGAGGCTGGGCCCCAGGTGCCCGGGGGATACGGGTGCACCGGCGGTGGGGCATCAAGCAGCGGTTGCATGATCCGCCAGTTCTCCTCGACGACGTCCTGCTTGTTGAACCGACCGGTCTGGCCAACCATGGCGGCGTGGAGCAACACCTCGTAGGGGGTGGGCGCTTCTCCGCCCTCGTCTGCGAACTCCATGTCGAGCGTGATCGGCTCTGGCAGCATGCTTTCGCTGCGCCGTGCCTCCATGACCCACCGGACGCCGGTGCCTGGGTCGAGTTTGACGACCAGCTGACCGCGACCCGGGTTGAACAACTGGCCGCCCGCGAAGGCGAAGTCGACCTTCGGCGGCTGTTTGAATACCACCCGGAGCTCGGTCTGGGTGACCGGTAGCCGTTTGCCGGCCCGGATGAAGAAGGGCACGCCGGACCAGCGCCAGTTGTCGATGTCGAGCCGCAGGGCGGTAAACGTCTCGGTGGTCGAGTCAGCGGCGACTCCGGCGATCGAGGTGTAGCCGTCGTACTGGCCGCGTACGTAGTTCGCGGGGTCGGCGGCGCGCACCGACCGCAGCAGTGCCACCTGGGCGTTCCTGATGGCTTCTGGGCCGCTGCCGGCCGGTGGTTCACATGCGGCGGCCGCCACGACTTGCATCAGGTGGTTGACCACCACGTCGCGGAGCGCGCCGACCGGGTCGTAGAAGTGGCCTCGGTCCTCGACTCCGAAGGACTCGGCCATGGTGATCTCGACGCACTCGACGTAGGACCGGTTCCACACGGGTTCGAGGATGCTGTTCGCGAACCGCAGGTAGAGGATCTCCTCGAGCCCCATCTTTCCGCGGTAGTGGTCGATCCGGAGCAGCTGGGACTCGTCGATGTATTCGTGGAGCTCGGCGGCAAGGGCCTTTGCCGAGTCGAGGGTGTTTCCGAACGGTTTCTCCACCACAACTCGGGCGGATTTTGTCAGGCCCGCCTCGGCCAGACCCTTGACCACCGTGGCGAACAGGAACGGGGGGATCTCGAGGTAGAAGACTGGGGAGGAGAAGCTCTGGACGGCCGCGGCGACTCGCTGGTAGGTCGCTGGGTCAGCGAAGTCGCCTTGGACGTAGGTCAGCCGCTGGACGAAGCGGGCGAAGACGTCGGCGTCCAGGTCCTCTCCGGTGGCGATGATGGAGTCCCGCGCTCGCTGGACGAGCCTGTCCAGGCTCCAGTCGTCGACAGCGACTCCGACGATCGGGCACTTGAGAAGGCCCCGCAGCTCAAGTCGGTACAGCGAGCGGAACGTCATCACTCGGGCCAGGTCTCCGGTGATCCCGAAGACCACCAGAGCGTCAGCAGCTGGTTCCGGCGATGTCTGCGCACTTGTTGTCATGGTCAGTCACGACCTTCCTTGGTAGGGCGTTCACAGGGTTGTGCGATCTGGAGAGATCGTCCACCCAGCGGGGCGCGTCGCCCGCCGGGGATCGTTGTCCGAGCGTCTGACTGCGGTGTCCATCGAATCCCGAGCGGGCATGCCGTGGAGCGGACGGGGGAATCATCAGCGGAGACGCGTCGAGAGATGGTCGCCGACCCGCAGCGCGTTGGCCATCGCCGTGAGTGCCGGGTTGACCGCTCCGATGCTCGGGAAGAAGCTCGTGTGACCACATACAGGTTGTCGAGCTCATGCGCCTTGCAGTTGGCATCCAAGACCGAGGATGTGGGGTCGTTGCCGAACCGGACGGTGCCTGCCTGGTGGGCGCATCCGGCCACCGGGATGTCGTTCTTCATGTAGATGCTGCGTGGGATCAGGTGGTGGGGGTGCATCCCGAGGTGGGCCAGGTTCTTTTTGACCCGACGGTAGAGCTGCTCCATCGGTTCGGTGTTGTTCGGGGTGTAGGTCAGCACGACATTGCCGTCCTGGTTGAGCGTCACCCGGTTCTTGGGGTCGGGCAGGTCCTCGACTGAGAGCCAGAAGTCGATCGCTCGCTCTGCCACCTCGTGCAGTGCGAACGTCGGCGCCAGCCCTGTCTCGATCGGCTTCTCGCCGCGATACATCGGTGGGGAGGATTTGCCGACCATCTGGAGGTTGCCCATCGGGTAGTCGAAGTCGGCGTCGCCGAAGTAGTAGTCGTTGAGTCCGAGTGTCTTTTGAAATCGGGTGTCGTTCTTCTCGGTGGAGATGGCCAGAAACGCACGGCTGTTGTGGAGCACGTAGTTGCGTCCGACCTGGTCCGAGCGGTTGGCGAGGCCGTGGGGATGGCGCTCGTTCGCGCTGGCCAGGAGGATCTTGGCGGAGTTGACGGCGCCAGCCGACACGACGATGATGTCGGCGCTGAACTGCTGCTCTTCGCCGTCGACGTCGGCAACGACGGATCTCACGGTCCGTCCGGTCGGATCGGTCAGCAGGCGACGTACAACGGCATTTCGGATCAGCGTGACGTTGCTGTTCCGGATGGCAGGGCGCACGGCGATCACGTCGTAGTCCTCGGACATGTGTCCTCCTCAGTGACGGTCGTCTGTGGATTCGGCCTGGTCGATGACGATGTGGGGCCGATCTGCGGCGTCGTCGCCCCAGGCGATCCGTCTGGGAGTCGCAGACGCCTCGAGGATGGCGGCGTGGTCGCGGTCGAAGTAGTCCCACGCCCACGAGATGAAGGCATCGGACCTGCTGTGTGCGCCGGACAGCAACATTGCATGCACGCCGAGCCAGGCGGCGAAGGCGACGGGACCTTCGACCTGGTGTCGTTTCTTTCCGACCTCGGCTACGGCCGCGTTCCGGCCGATCATTGCCATGATCCCTTTGTCCTTGTAGGCGAACGGCGCGGCGGGCTCGCCGCGGAGGTCCCGCAGGATGTTGTCCGCGGCCCAGCTGCCGGACTGCTGGGCCACGGAGCCGAGCTGGGGCAGCGTCGTGCCGTCGGTGCCGGGTGTGTTGGCGGCGTCGCCGACGGCGTACACGTTGGGATGGTCCTCGAGCGTCAGGTCCGCCTTGGTGGTCAGTCGGCCGCCGCGTCCGGTCGGCAGGCCCGCCTCCGCGACGATCGTCGCCGCCGACTCGCCGCCGCCCCACACGACGGTGCGTGTTTCGATTCGGGTCCCGTCGTCGAGCACCAGGTGATCGGCGTGGACCGATGCCACGCCACTGCCCAAGAGGAGGTCGGCTCCGCGGCCGCGGAGCCGTTTGGCGGCGTACTTCTGCGACTTCTTGGAGAAGGCGCCGAGCACCGCGTTGCCCCGGTCGATCAGTGTGACACGACCCGTCACCGGTGCCGTGTTGCCACTGTTCAAGGCCGCCATGAGCTCGGCGACGGCCCCGGAGGTCTCGACCCCGGTCGGACCGCCGCCTACGACGACGACGTGCAATCCGTCCCCGTCCGACGGCATCGCCTCCTTCAGCAGGTCCTGGAGGTGTCTGCGCAGCCGCTCGGCGTCGGCCACCGAGTAGAGCGGGTAGGCGTGCTCGGCCGCGCCGGGGACACCGAAGAACTCCGGCTTGGCGCCGGCGGCGATGACCAGGTGCGACCCGTGGACGGTTTCGCCACCTGCCAGCCTGAGGCTCAGTCCGATCGGGTCGATGCCGAGCACCTCGTTGGTCCGGACCTCGACGCTCGGGTGGTCGCGGAAGATGGTCCGGTGCGGGCGGGCGATGTCCTCCGCTGGCAGTTGTGAGGTGGCCACCTGGTAGAGCAGCGGCTGGAACTGGTGGTAGTCGTTGCGGTCGACCAGCGTGACCGGAACACCTTCGTCGCCGAGCCGGTGCGCGCACGCCACCCCCGCCAGTCCACCGCCGAGGACGAGTACGTGGGCGCCGTGCGCCTGGTCGGTCACGGGCTGTTCATCGGTCACAGCGAGACCTCGGAACGGAAGTCGGACAAGACGATCCGTGCGGCCGCCTCGAGCAGTGCCAGGTGGGAGAACGCCTGGGGGAAGTTGCCGAGGTGTCGGGCCCGCACGACCTCGTACTCCTCCGCGTACAGACCCAGTGGGGACGCGATCCGGAGCAGACGCTCCATCAGACTCGTCGCCCGATCCATCTGGCCGACGACGGCGAGCGCTGAGACCAGCCAGTACGAACAGATCAAGAAGGTGCCCTCCTTACCGGACAGCCCGTCATCGGTCTCGTCGGTCTTGTAGCGCAGCACGAAGCCGTGCTCGGTCAGCTCGGCGTCGATGGCGTCGACGGTGTTGCGAAGCCGCTCGTCCGTGCCGGGAAGGAAGCCGAACAGCGCGGCCAGCAGGGTCGAGGCGTCCAGGGCCTCGGTGTCGTAGTGCTGGCGGAGCACACCACGATCGCTGACACCGTGCGCCAGGATGTCGTCCCGGATCTCCTCGGCCGTCGAGCGCCACTCAGCGGCCAGCGCCTCGTCGTCGCGGATGCTGGCGAGCTTGGCGGCACGGTCCAGCGCCACCCAACTCATCAGCTTCGACGACACGTAGTGCTGCGGCTTTCCCCGCGCCTCCCAGATGCCCTGATCCGGCTCGCGCCACGAGGCGATCGCGCCCGCTGCTTGTGACTTGATCAGCGGCCACAGCCGCCTGGGCAGGTGTCTGCTCCGGCTGGTGTGCAGCAACAGCGAGTCGAGGACGGCGCCGTAGACGTCGTTTTGTCGTTGGTCGAACGCCCCGTTGCCGATTCGCACCGGGCTGGCGCCTTCGTAGCCAGTCAGATCGTCGCGGGTCGACTCGGTCAGGTCCCGGCGTCCGTCGATGCCGTACATGATCTGCAGCCCACCATCCGGGTTCGGCTCGAGGTCTGCGACGAACTGCATGAACTCGTCGGCCTCCCAGTCGAGATTCAGGTAGTGCAGCGCCTGCAGCGTGAACGTCGTGTCGCGCATCCACGTGTAGCGGTAGTCCCAGTTGCGCTCGCCGCCGGGCGTCTCCGGGAGCGATGTCGTCAGCGCCGCGATGGTCGCTCCGGTCGGCATGTACGTCAGGCCCTTGATCGTCAGCGCCGAACGCTCGATCGGGTGGCGCAGACGGTGGTCGGGGACGCGGGCCCGGGCCAGCCAGGTACGCCAGAACTGGACGGTCGCCGCAATCCGGGCCTCCGCCTCATCGACATCCGTCGGGACGGCAAGACCGTCTGCCCACGACAGTGCGCAGAACGCCTTCTCGCCCTTCGAGATGCGGTGACGGGCCCGAGCCGCACCCCCCTCGATACCGATCAGCATGTCCGAGCCGAGCCGGAAGGCTTCGCCAGCACCGCTCGCGTCAGCGGCCAGACCGTCGTCGCCGGCCGCGCGCCACTCCGCCGGCACCCGGCCGTAGTCGAACGCCGGTTCGCAGACCAGCTCGATCTCCACCGACCCCTCGAGGCACTCGGCCACGCGAACCAGCAGGTGGTCAGCATCGTCGTCGGCCGGCGGCCGGGTGTGCGGGGTGACGGTGTCGGGACCTCGTCGGGGACCCATCGTCAAGGCGTCGTGGATGAGCACCCAGCCGGTCGGGGTGTGCCAGGTCGTGGTCATGACGTTGGTGCCGGGGACGTACGAGCGAGCGTTCGGCACATTGATCCCGTACGGGCCGAACCGGAACGAGCCCGCACCACGATCCAGCAAATTTCCGAAACTGCTCGGGGCGTCGAACCGCGGCAGGCAGAGCCAGTCGATCGAGCCGTCCGGAGCGATCAATGCACCGGTGTGACAGTCCGACAAGAACGCGTAGTCGGCGATCGGTGGAAAGGGGGACGTCGACGAACTCACCACGTTAGCTCCTTCACTGTCCAGACTCGCGGGGCCGCGGGTCTGCATCTAGCATCGACGGGCCGCGAGCGAGCTGGATCACCCACTGCGGACGGTTTCCAAGTCGTCCTCACCCCGCTGACCCCCCGATGGAGCTGTCGCCGGCATCAGCAACTCCTTCGCCGGGCAGCAGCCGGTGCTGATCGAGGACGTAGAGCAGGATGAAGCCAGGCACGACGATCACCACGGCGAGCCCGACCGCGACCGCCAGCGCGGTCAGGGTTCCCGCGGGCGCTACCGCCTGCTGGGCGGTGAGGGTGCCGGGAAGGAGGTAGGGCCACTGCGCCACACCCCAGCCGGCTATGACAGCAGCCACCGCGAGGACGGCGAGCAGCCGGGCGCTGCGGGCTGCGTCGCGGGCGAGCAGCAGCAGCGCGCCTACGCCGCAGACAACACTGAGGATCACCAGCGGCAACGCACGCGAGGTCAAACCGGCGAAAACGGTAGGAGCCTCGGCGCGCAGGACAAGAAGACCGATCGCTGCAACGATGGCCGCGACGACGCCGGTCACGACCGCACGTCGCCGAAAGTATCGGGCTAGATCGTGCTCGCCGTGACTTCGTGCATCCCAGACGAGGTAAACCGCCGCAAGGTAGGCCGCCAGCGCAATCGCCAGGATGCCGACGACGATCGAGGTCGGGTTCAGCCAGCTGTGGACGGGGTCCCCGGCTCGGCCACCCGCCGGAACCTGACCTGAGATGATGCCACCGGCGACGGCACCCATGCAGAACGGCACCAGCACCGAGGAGAGCGCGAAAAGGCCTCCGAATATCCGCTGGTAGCGGAGCCTGACGACGGCCTTGCGGAAGGCGAAGCTCGCCCCACGCATGACGATCCCGAGAGCCGCAATGGTCAGCGGGACGAACAGGGTGAGCATGATGGAGGCGTACGCCGTGGGGAAGGCCGTCCAGGTCACCACGAAGACGAAGATCAGCCAGACATGGTTGGCTTCCCAGACGGGCCCGATCGAGCGTTCGATCACGGCGCGCGACCGCGCCCCCCTGCGGGCACCCCCGGCCGTGAGGTCCCAGAAACCTGCACCGAAGTCCGCGCCTCCGAACACCGCGTACGCGATCAGGGCGACAAGCAGGACAAGGCTGATAGCGACCGTCATGGCCCGGACTCCGACGGTGTCGTCCTCGGCTCCGGGGCGTCCGTCTCTTCCACAGGGGCAGCGGAGCCGTACGGCGTGTCATGATCGACGAACCCACCCGCCCGGCGGAAGCGTCTGCTCATGCCGCGGAGGACGAGGATCGTCGTGGTCGCGAGCGCGATGTAGAGCAGCACCACCGCGATGAAGGTGATCCAGACTCCAGGGTTGGCGGTCGCCGCATCCTCGACCCGCATCAGGTTGTAGACGATCCAGGGTTGACGACCGACCTCGGTGACGATCCACCCGGCCTCCATGCAGATCACCGCGAGCACACCGCTGATTGCCGCGACACGGTAGAACCACTTGGTCGTCGGCAGCCGTCGGCGGAAGATCCCGATGCCGGCGTACCAGATCGATAGCAGGAACAGCAGGGTGCCGACGCCGACCATGACGTCCCAGCAGAGGTGGACGAGGTTGGTGGCGCGGACGGTCGGCCGATCGTCGGGTGGCACCGAGTCGAGGCCCTGCACCACCGTCGCCTTGCCGGTGCTCGGATCGGACAGCCATGACGCGAGACCGGGGATGGGGATCCCTCCGCTCACGGTGCCGTCGGGATTCAGCTGGCCGAGGAGTCGCTCCGGGACGTCGGAGCTGGTGGTCGGCACCAGTTCGATCACGGCGAACTTGACGGGCTGGTTCTCGTACACCCAGCGTGCCAGCGCGTCACCCACTCCCATCTGGACCGGTGTCATGATGGCGGCGATGGTGAACGGGATGGCGAAGCCGAGGCGGTGGTAATGGTCGTCCCGGCCGCGCAGCATCGCGGTGGCGTAGACGGAGGCGATCAGGAACCCACCGACGATGTAGGCGGCGACGACCATGTGGGCGGCCTGCAACGGCATTGACTTGTTGAATATCACTCCGACCGGGTCGACGGCAATCACCTGGCCGGTCGCGTTGAGGGTGAAACCTCCGGGTGCGTTCATCCAGGCGTTGGCAGCGACGACCGAGACAGATCCGAACACGCCGGCGATGACGATCGGAACCCCGGTCCAAAAATGTGTCCATGGCTTTAGTCGACGCCAACCGAAGATGTAGATGGCGACGAAGATCGACTCGGTGAAGAAGAACAGCCCCTCGAACGCGAAGGGGACGCCGAAGGCCTGACCCCAAGCGCCCATGAACTTAGGCCAGAGCAGGCCGAACTCGAAGCTGAGGACCGTGCCGGTGACGGCGCCGACCGCGAAGGTGACCGCCATGTACTTGGACCAGCGCTGCGCCAGGAGAAGCGCTGCGTGATCGTCGCGACGGATGGCACGGAAGTTGGCGATCAAGGTCAGGAAGGCCCACGAGACACCGAGCGGCACCAGGATGATGTGGAAGCCGAGAGTGAACGCCATCTGAGACCGCGCCCACTTGACCGGATCCACGTCGAGGGCGATCAGTCCGAGACACGCCTGCAGCACGATCACGAGCGCCTCCTGCCGGCCGCCTGCGGTCGGCGGGCTGCGTCGGCCCTGCGGCTAACGGCTTCAGCCTGCGCAGCCGGCTTGTCCCGCGACGTCACCTGGTGCGGCTGATGTGATCGACGCCCGGGATCGGCTCGAACCGATGACGCCAGCCGCCCACCCGCGAGGCTTCCGGGCCAGGTGTTGATCTCAAAGATCACCAGGGTGGCCCGTTCGGTGAGGCGGTCCGGCATGGGGTCGGTCGTCTTCGCTTCGGCCCAGGTCGGCGGATTCGGCATCGTCGAAGATCAGGCGTCGGTGCCGACGCGGCGGGTCGAGGATGAGATCCGCGACCAGCGCTGTCCAACCGGTCTGGTGCATCGCACCGAGGCCGGCCCCGTTGTCGCCGTGGAAGTACTCGTGGAAGGGCAGGTTGTCCTTCCACGCCGGGTCGGTTTGGAGCATCTCGACACCGCCGAACACGGGCCTGCGTCCGTCCGGTCCAGGCAGCCAGATCCCGATCAACCGCTCGGACAGGTCGTCGGCGATCCCGCGCAATGGCAGTCGCTTTCCCGATCCGGTCGGATACTCGACGGTGAGCTCTGGACCGTAGAAGTGGTCGTACTGAACGAGCGCGCGGATGATCAGATAGTTGATCGGGAACCAGATCGGTCCTCGCCAGTTGGAATTGCCGCCGTACATGGCGGTGGTCGACTCCGCCGGTTCGTAGTCGATCGTTGCTCCGGCCAGGTTGGGCACCTGGTACGGCGTCGAGTGCGCCCGCGACACCGAGCGCAAACCGTGCGGAGACAAGAACGCGGACTCGTCGAACAAGGTCGCGAAAACCCTGGCAAGCTGATCCGGCGGAACCACCGACAGCAGCATTCGGCGACTGCTCCCGGTGCCGCGGACCCGCCAGTCCATGATCGGACGGTCCTGCTGAAGCCGCGTGGCGAAGCGTTTGCGCAGCCGCTGGAGCAACTCGATGGCATGCGCGTTCACCGAGATCGCCGGCAGCGCCGGGATGATGCCGACGAGGGTCTGGACCTTGATCGCCTCGGTGTTCCCGGACGGGTCGATGAGACGGTCATAGAAGAAGCCGTCGCCGGCATCGTAGAACCCGCTGTCATGGAGCGCGTCCATGACCAAGACCGTCTGCTCGGCGAACTTGATCACCATGTCGTCGTACACGCTGTTGCGTTCGGCCAGGGTGACCGCCAGCGCCAACATGGCGATCGAGTAGTACGCCATCCACGCTGTGCCGTCGGCCTGCTCGAGGCGGTAGCCCGGCGGTAGGTGCGAGCGATCCAACGGCGAGATGTTGTCCAGCCCGAGAAACCCGCCGCCGAAGAGGTTGTTGCCATCGGGGTCGAGTCGGTTGAGCCACCACGTGAAGTTGAGCAGCAGCTTCTGGAAGACGCGCTCGAGGAAGTCGAGGTCGGTTCCTCCGTCGATCATGAAGATCCGGAGTGCCGCGAGCGCATGCACGGGCGGGTTGACGTCGTCGAAGCTCCATTCGTACGCCGGCAGCGCCCCGTTCGGGTGCTGGAACCACTCTCGCAGCAGCACGATCAGCTGGTACTTGGCGAACGCAGGATCGAGGTGCGCCCAGGAGATGGTGTGGAAGGCGAGGTCCCATGCTGCGAACCATGGGTACTCCCACGGGTCGGGCATCGCGAGCACGTCGAACGCATCGAGGTGCCGCCAGCCCGCATTCCGGCCGGTGCGGTGGCTCTCTGGTGGTCGAGGCTCGGCGGCATCGCCCTCCAGCCAGGTCTTCACCTGGTACGGGTAGATCTGTTTGCTCCAGACCAATCCGGCACACGACTGTCGAAGCACACGTGCGCGCTCGGCGTCGAGATCGGGTCCACCGATCGCCGCGTAGAACTCGTCCGCCTCCCGCTCTCGGGCAGCCATCACGTCGGTGAACAAGGCGCCTGACCAGTCCGGCGCGGCTGACCCGGGGCGGGGTCGGTGGAGCCGGAGTCGGATCTCGGTGGTGGCGCGAGCGGCAACGGTGAGGTCGTAGCACCACGACGCCTTCGTGCCGCGCATGTCGGGGTTGACTGTCGCAGCGCCCGTGATCAGGTGGTCGTTGATGCCATCTTTGGGATACCGGGTGATCGGCGCCGACCCGAACAGCCTGGCGGTGTTTGTCTCGTTGTCGCAGAACAGCGGTCGTGGCAGCGTGCCGTCCAAGGCGGGCGCGGCCTCCAGCCGATATCCACCCAGCCGCTGATGGTCAACGACGATCGCGTCGACATCCAAGCTCAGCCCCGGAGGTTCGGCTCCCACGTGACGCCACGAGTTCCGGAACCACATCGTCGGCAGCACAGACAGCCTCGCCGGCTGGTCCGCCTGGTTCGTCACGGTGATCTTCGCCAGCACCTCGGTCGGCGATGCCTTCGCGTAAGCCACCTCGACGACCCAGTACCGGCCGCCGCCGAACACGCCCGTGTCGAGCAGCTCGAACTCCGGTTCGGTGCGCGACCGGCGGGCGTTCTCCTCGATCAGCTGCTGGTACGGGAAAGCCGCCTGTGGGTAGTGGTAGCGCCACCGCAGCCAAGCGTGGCTCGGCAAAGCGTCGAGATACCACCAGTACTCCTTGACGTCCTCGCCGTGGTTGCCCTGAGGACCGGTCAGGCCGAACATGCGCTCCTTGAGGATCGGGTCGACCCCGTTCCACAGAGCGAGCGATAGACACAACTCGTGCCCGATGTCGGAGAGACCGGCCATGCCGTCCTCGTTCCAGCGGTATGCGCGAGACCGGGCGTCGTCATGTGGGAAGTAGTTCCAGGCGTCGCCGTCGGCACTGTAGTCCTCGCGGACGGTGCCCCAGGCGCGTTCGGAGAGGTACGGACCCCACTCGTACCACGGATTCGCGGTAGTCAGGCCCTCCTCGGCGCGTCCGACCGCCTCGGCCAGCCGAGCGTGCTCGGCCGTGCCGCGTGCCGAATGCGTCGAGTGGCTGGGTTCGGTCACCACGCCTCCTGGCGTTGCCTCAGGTGATACGGGAGAAGGGCTCGATCACAGAATGCCGAACCGTGCCGGCCTTCAGATCGGTCCGACCTAGGAACACGGGTCCCAGAGATCATGTGCAGGATCCCCAGCGCCCATACCATCGACAATCAGCGCCACCCACGGCCGTCAAGGCAAGCGCCCAATGCCTTCGACAGAGCCTTGCGGTAGTGTCCCCGTGCCCAACCGGATCTGCCCTTTAACCGGAACACCCAACATTGCTCCTCCATCGGCGCCGTCCACGGTGTCGTTCTTCCACCCGCAGTCGAGGTCGAAGCATTCACCACGAATCTAAACGGAACGTGAACAGAGAAGATGTTCCGTTCCAGGCCAGTCTGGCGTGGGTGGCGGTCGATGCCAAGGGCGACTGGTGGGGTATACGAGCGGGCGGCGGCGGGCCGCACCGGGTCTTAGTTGTCGTGTTCAGCGGCACGGCCCGATGCCGCTGCTCAGGCGCCCGCGGCTCCATCAGCACCCCGGCCTCTGCCGCAGCCGTGCACACCACGGAAGAACGCGACCCATTGCCACCGCAACAGGTCCAGAGAGTCAACGGCCTACTGGAACGACCGTCGCGAGAACCGGAACCGCGTCGCACAACCGGAAAGGACCGACCGGAACCCGATGGTCAAGCATGAACCTGAACCGCACACACCGCACGCAAGGTCGCCTGCTGCACTTTGCTGCTGCAAGCGGCGGAACGCCGAGCATCGGACACGCTGAAATGCACTCTGAGGGTGGGAGCAGAGGGACTCGAACCCCCGGCCACCTGCTTGTAAGGCAGGTGCTCTAACCAACTGAGCTATGCTCCCGCGCGATCGCCCACCCTAACGGTCTGGGCCGCTGGATCGCGAGCGCACGCGTTCGTGAGGTGGCGGATGGCGCCGACACGCCGATCATTCCCCATCCGCGATGGCCGTCAGGTGGGCCTCGATGTCTCGACCGTCCCCGATCCCGTTCACCACGCTCCAGCGCAGGACACCGGCGGGATCGATCAGGAACGAGCCGCGTACCGCGACCCCGGTCTGGTCGTCGAACACGCCGTACGCTCGGGCGATCGCACCGTGCGGCCAGTGGTCGGACAGCAGCTCGAAGGGAAGGGTCTCCGCCTCGGCGTACGCCCGCAGCGTGAACATCGCGTCGCAGGAGATCGCGAGAACCCGCGTTCCGGACCGGGTCAGCTCGCCGGCGTGCGTGCTCAGGTCGGCGAGCTCCCTGGTACAGATCTGGCTGAACGCCCACGGATAGAAGACGAGCAGGGCTCGGCGGCCGCGCAGGTCGCCGCAGCGCACAGTCTCACCGTGCTGGTTGCGAGCGACGAAGTCCGGCGCGGGCGCCCCGATCAGAGCTCCGGTCCGGGGTACGGTCAACGCCGAGCGCCGCGGGGGCGCACCAGCTTGGTCGCCGACCAGTCCGACGAAACACGCGCCGTGATCGTCTGCGCCAGTCCGGCCGTGACCGCGGCCTCGGCGATGTCGGCGGCGTCGATGTAGCCACTCCGGCCGACCTTGGGAGTCATCAGCCAGATGTAGCCGGAGTCGGCGAGGTCGGTCATCGCGTCGAAGAGTCCGTCGACCAGGTCACCGTCGTCGTCACGCCACCACAGCAGCACGACATCGACGGCCTCCACCGCCTCCTCGATGATGTCCCCGTCGATGACGTCTTCGACCTCGATCCGCAGATCCTCGTCGACGTCCTCGTCCCAACCGAGCTCTTGGACCACCAGTCCAGTGCTCAACCCGAGCTTGCCGCCTCCCGAGCTCGTCACACCCTCGGGCCTTGCCGTCTCACTCACGCGTCGCCTCCTAGATGAAAAGACTGCCAGAGCTTCTCAGGATGCGAAACCCCGGTCATCCGGCCTCACCCAGAGCGGTGACCGCTTCGGCGACCGCGGCCTGGTTTCCGGCGACGTGCCAGCGGTGACCGCCGGCGTGCACGGTCTCGGTCGCCCCACCCGCTCCCTTGACCAGCGCTGCCCCTGGCACCCAGTCCCACTCGTTCAGGTCGGACTGCAGGAACAGCCCGAGTCGTCCGCCCGCGACCGAGGCGAGGTCGATCGAGGCCGAGCCCATCATCCGGACCGTGGCGGCGCGCGACACCACCGCCTGCCAGCACCGATGCAGCGGTTCGTCGCCCAAGGCGGCCGGGTGGGCGTACGTACACACCGCGATCGCGGCGAGCGGTCGGTCGACCAGCCGCGGCACCTCGGCCCCGTTCCGGCTCGTCGGTAGCCCCTCGCCGCCGACCCAGAGCTCGTCGACGGCCGGGTAGTAGACGGCCCCGACCAACAGCTCGTCGGAGTCCGAAAGCCCGACGGCCGAGCACCAGTACGGCATCCCGTTGAGAAAGTTGTACGTCCCGTCGACCGGGTCGACGACCCACCGACGGTCATCGCCGGGTCGGCGGCTGCCCTCCTCGCCGATCAGGCCATCCGTCGGCCGCTCGACCGCGAGGCGGTTCGTGATCAGCTCTTCGGCCGCGTGGTCGGCAGCCGAGACCACATCGGAGATGGAGGTCTTGTAGTCGGTACGCAGCCCGTCGGCGAGCATGCGTTTGGCGAGCTGACCCGCGTCGCGGACCAGCCCGGCGGCCAGCGTGGCGTCATCCACGGCTCGAGGCTATCGGAGAGGCGGCCCGCAACCGCCCGTGCGGCCCGTCTGACAGAGTTGGCGGACCGGCGAGCAGAGGAGAGTCGACAATGACCCAGAAGGTGCGCGCCGCGGTGCTGACGGCACCGGGGCGCTACGAGGTGCAGGAGTTCCCGCGCCCGGAGCTGGCCGACGGCGCACTGCTGATGCAGGTGGAGATGTCGGGGATCTGCGGCACGGACAAGCACACGTACGCCGGTGAGACCAAGCAGTATGTCGGTACACCCGCCGAGACCGACACACCGTTCCCGATCATCCAGGGGCACGAGAACGTCGGGATCATCACCGAGATCACGCCGCGCGCCGCGGAGCGGATCGAGTTCTACGGCCGGACGTTGAAGGTGGGCGACCGGATCACCCACTGTCCCGACATCGTCTGCGGACAGTGCTACACGTGCAAGCACGTCATGGGATACGTCTGGTGCGACAACTCCGAGTGCTACGGCAACTCGCTGACGAGTGCGACCGCACCGTACCTGCTCGGCGGCTGGTCGGAGCAGATGTACCTGCGACCGGACACGTTCGTCTACAAGGTGCCCGACGGGTTGTCGCCGCGGGTCGCCGTTCTGGCCGAGCTGATGGCCTGCGCGGCCAGCCTGGACAAGCTGAAGGAGTTCAGCTCGTACGCCATCGAAGGCTTCACCTCCGGTGACACAGTCGTCGTGATCGGCTCGGGTCCGCTGGGTCTGATGCACATCGCGAAGGCCGACCTGATGGGCGCCGGGCAGATCATCGCCACCGACCTGAGCGGCTACCGGCTCGACTGGGCGAAGCGCTGCGGCGCCGACGAGGTGATCGACGTGACCACGACGACCCCACAGGAGCGGATCGATCGGGTTCACGAGCTGACCGGTGGCCGGGGAGCGGACGTGGTGCTGCACATGGCCAACACCCCGAAGTCCTTCGTCGAGGGCATCGAGATGTTGAAGCGCGGCGGGATGATGTTGGAGATGGGCAATTTCGCCGACACCGGCGAAGTCGCGCTGAACGTGCACCGGCACGTCTGCAGCAAGAACATCCGGCTGATCGGGCTGACCAATCACCCGAGCACGGGCTATGGTCCGGCGCTGCGACTGCTGGAGCGCTACGCCGACCGCTATCCGTTCGAGGAGATGGTCACCCACACGTACGGCCTCGATCAGGCCGAGCAGGCCATGCGCACCTCGATGAGTGCCGACAGCATGAAGGTCGCCATCGTGCCCCAACAGTCGTCGTGACCCCCCCACCCCCACCCCGAGTTGTCAGCGGGAGAAGCGGCTATGGCCGCTTCTCCCGCTGACAACTCGGGGGGTTCATGCCTTCGAGCACCACTCCAGCAGGCGATCGACTGGCCAGGTGGTGATGATCCGGTCGGGATCGAGCTCGAGCGCCTCGGCCCGCTCACAGCCATACGCCACGAACTCGAGCTGGCCCGGAGCGTGCGCGTCGGTATCGATCGAGAAAAGACAGCCCATCTCGATCGCGAGCTGCAGCAACCGGGTCGGCGGATCGCGACGCTCCGGCCGGGAGTTGATCTCGACGGCGACGTCGAATGCTCGGCAGGCCTCGAAGACCACTTCGGCGTCGAAGGTCGACTCGGGCCTCGTGCCTCGCTCGCCCTCGATCAGCCGCCCCGTGCAGTGGCCGAGAATGTTCACCCGCGGGTTCGCGATCGCGCCGACCATCCGGTGCGTCATCGTCTCGGAGTCGGAACGCAGCTTCGAGTGCACGCTGGCCACGACGATGTCGAGCTCGCGGAGGAGCCCGTCCTCCTGATCGAGCCCGCCGTCGTCCAGGATGTCGACCTCGATTCCCTGCAGCACGCGAAACGGCGCCATGGCCTCGTTCAGGTCGCGAGTCAGCTCCATCTGCTCACGCAGCCTCGCCGCCGTCAGCCCGCGGGCCACGGTGAGCCGCGGCGAGTGGTCGGTGATCGCGCAGTACTCATGCCCGAGACGCTGAGCGGTCAGCATCATCTCCTCGACGGGGCTGCCACCGTCGGACCAGGTCGAGTGGGTGTGCAGGTCGCCCTTGATCAACGTCCGGAGTGACCCGCCGCCCGTGGCCAGCGGCTCCGCCTCGTCCCGCAACCTCTGCAGATACTCCGGTACGTCGCCCGCCATCGCTTGCGCGATCACCGCCGCGGTCTTCGGACCGATCCCGGTCACCTTGGCCCAGCTGCGCTCCCGCTGATGCTCCTCGCGCTCCTCCGCGCCCATCGCGGCTACCGTGTCCGCCGCCTTGCGGTACGCCTTGACCCGGTGGGTGTCCGAACGGCTCCGCTCCAGCAGGAAGCCGATCTCGCGAAGGGCTTCGACGGGGTTCACGCTCGGGCTCTCGGGCGCCGGCTGGCGGCCCACCGGACCGCACGGCCTTCGACAAGCTCGGGGCCGATCGGGCGGAGTTCAGGGCACATCGGGCGCACCTCAGGGCACATCGGGCGCAACTCAGGGCACATCGGGCAGGCGTCGCCGCACATCAGCCGCGCCTCCGCGGGCGGGGGCGGAGCGACACTGTCGGCATCGGCGGCGCCTCCATCACCTTCTCCTGCGCAGAGACCACGGGCGGGAATCGACTCTCCCGGTTCGCCCAGGCGGACCGGAAGGCGACGATCTCGTCATGGCTGCGTCCGACGAAGTTCCACCACATCACGATCTCCTCGGTGAAGGGCTCGCCGCCGAGGATCATCACGCGAGCCCCATCGGTGCTGGCGAGGTCCAGCCGATCCCGGCCCTGGCCGAGATACAGGAGCTGATCCACTCCGGCACGGGACTCGCCCGAACCGACGTCGCCGGAGACAACGAAGACGCCGTACTCGTACGCCGGCTCCACCGGCAGGCTGATCGAGGCACCCGCATCGATCGACAGGTCCGCCCCGACCAACGGGCTGAACGAGTGGGCCGGGGACCGGATCCCGTCCAGCTCGCCGATCAGCACCTTCCCGCGGGCGCCGGGCAGGACCAGGTCGGGCAGCTCGCGATAGGAGCGGAACAGCGGCTCCGTGTCTCGATCGGCGTCCGGCAACGCGACCCACAACTGAAGGCCGTGCAGGGCCGGTGGCTTGTCGGGCTGCGACAGCTCCGAGTGCACGATGCCGCGCCCAGACGTCATGATGTGCAGTTCTCCGGGACGCACCATCGCCTTTGAGCCGACGCTGTCACGATGCTCGATCTCGCCCTCCAACAGCCAGCTGACGGTCTGGAGGCCGGTGTGCGGGTGCGCCCAGACCTGCATACCCGGCGCGTTGCTCACGTCCTCGGGACCGTAGTGATCGAGGAAGCACCACGCTCCGATCATCCGGAGCTCTCGGTCGGGAAGCGCCCGCGCAACCTCGGTCGTCTTGCCCAGGAAGACCTTCCGGGCGGTGAGCACCAGCTGCTCCGGTCCGCCTGAGGCTGCCCCGGTGCAGACAAGCTCGTCGGGCTTCAGCTCCAGGTCACTCATGCCCGCTCCCCTCGTCGACCTCGCACCACAGGCGTCACGCCGGACGCTCAGCACTACAGTCAGCCTATGGCCGCGAGCGCGCGTGGGATCAACAAGACCCTGCTCCCGGCGGCCAAGACCCGGGCCACCATCGCCAAGCGGCTCGCGGGAGTCTCGGGGGCCATGACCACGGCGACGGTCTCGGAGATGGAGTCGAGGCACAGCTGGTTTCGCGAGCTGGACGCCGAGCACCGCTCCTGGATCACTCTCGTTGCTCAGGCCGGCATCAACGGCTTCGTGAGCTGGTTCGCCGATCCCGAACCGGCTCCGCCGAGCACGTCCGACGTGTTCGGTTCGGCACCGCGGGAGCTGGCCCGACGGATCTCGCTCGCGCAGACCGTCGAGCTGGTCAAGACCACGATCGAGGTGGTCGAGACCCAGATCGACGAGGTGATGCCCAAGCCCGACCGCCCCGTCCTGCACGCCGCGATCGTCCAGTACAGCCGGGAGGTCGCGTTCGCCGCAGCCGACGTCTATGCCCGGGCCGCCGAGCTCCGCGGCGCCTGGGACGCCCGGCTCGAGGCCCTGGTGGTCGACGCGGTCGTCCGCGGCGACACCGACGAGACCGTGCTGTCACGCGCGTCCACGCTCGGCTGGCGCTCCCCGGCCGCGATCGTCGTGACCGTCGGTCGAGCACCCGAAGGCGACAGCAGTCAGGTCCTGGAAGCTGTCCGGCACACGACGGCCATCGCCCGAGTCGACATGCTCGGCTCGGTCCAGGGGGATCGCATGATCGTCGTGCTCGGCGGCGACGGACTGCGCGACGACGACACGACGCTTGCCCTGGTCCGCTCGATCGTCGGGTTCTTCGGGCCGGGGCCGGTGGTCCTGGGATCGCCGGTGGGACACCTGATGGACGCGTCGACATCGACGCGCGAAGCCCTGTCCGGGTATCGGGCCGCCGTCGCCTGGCCGGAGGCGCCGCGTCCGGTGAGTGCCCACGATCTGTTGCCCGAACGCGCGCTGGCCGGCGACGGCCATGCCCGACGCGCCTTGGCCCGCGAGCTGTATGACCCGCTGCTCGCCTCGGGCGGAGGCCTGCTGGAGACCTTGATCACGTTTCTCGACCAGGGTTCGTCGGTGGAGGCCGCGGCGCGTGCCCTGTTCGTCCACCCGAACACCGTCCGCTACCGACTGCGTCGGATCCATGAGGTCAGCGGATACAGCCCGACGGACCCGCGTGACGCGTACGCGCTGCGGCTGTCGCTGACGCTGGGTCGGCTGCTCGGCAGTGCCGCGCCCGCGTCCATGGTCGGATCCGCCTCGGTGAGCACCCTGCGTCGAGCCGGCGCGAAGCCTGCCTGACGTTGCGGAGCCCGTCCGACGCGGGCGGTGACGAGCAGCCCAGCCGCTGAAGTCCCGGATGGGCACGGGCGAGAGCATCGAGACGTGCAGCAACTCCGACTCATGGTCCCGGCGGGTCTCAGCCAGGACGTACTAGATCTCCTCAGCGCCGTCCCGAGCGTCACCGGTCTGGCCGTGATCCGAGGGGCATCGATCAAACCCGCCGGCGACGTGGTGCTGGCCGATGTGACGCGGGAGACCGCCGACTCGGTCCTGGGTCAGCTGCACGACCTCGGCGTGTCGACCGACGGCAGCATCGAGCTCGCACCCGTCCCGACCTGGATCTCGCTCAGTGCCTTCAAGGCGGAGCAGGAGGCACCCGGCAGCGCGACGGACGCGGTGATCTGGCCCGAGGTGACGCAGCGGGCGTACGAGGACGCCGAGCTCAACTGGACCTTCCTCAGCTTCCTCACCATGGCCACGTTGATCGCAGCCATCGGCATCGTCCTCGACTCGCAGATTCTCACGATCGGGTCGATGGTCCTCGGACCCGAGTTCGGCGCAATCGCCGCGATGGGACTCGCGCTTGTCCGTCGCCGGACCGCGCTGCTCGCGTACGCCTTCCGGACGCTTCTGCTGGGTTTCGTCACCGCGATCGTGGTCACGACACTGCTGGCCGTACTCGCCGGCGCCCTCGGCTGGGTGAACGCTCACGACCTGCTCGGCCCACGTCCGGCGACCCAGTTCATCTACACCCCGAACAAGTGGTCCATCATCGTCGCGGTCATCGCTGCCGCGGCGGGCGTGCTGTCCCTTACCGCGAACAAGATCGGTGGACTCTCCGGCGTGTTCATCTCCGTAACCACCGTGCCGGCGGCCGGAAACGTCGCCCTCGGACTGGCGTTCGGCGTCTGGGAGGAGGTGTACGGCAGTCTGCTCCAGCTGCTGATCAACATCTTCTGCATGACGGCCGCTGGTGCGCTCACCCTCGGCCTGCGTCAGATCCTTTGGCACCGGGTCTCGCTTCGAGCGAGATTGTTCCCCCACCTCCGCGAGCGCGCCGCGCACCGCATATAGCGACGAGTCCAGCTGGATCGAGCAGCCCTCGACAGGGCTCATGCCCACCGCGCGGGAGTGGGACTCGACCGTCACGAGCGTCGGAGCGGCGCCTCCCGGGAGGGAGGAACGAGGAGGACGACACGCATTTCGTCGTCCGATCGAGCGACGACTCGAGCGGGACCTCCGGCGCCGCGTGCGCGAGCGGGACCAGTCAGTCCCGCAAGCGTCGGAGCGGCGCCTCCCGGGAGGGAGGAACGAGGAGGACGACACGCATTTCGTCGCCCGATCGAGCGACGACTCGAGCGGGACCTCCGGCGCCGCGTGCGCGAGCGGGACCAGTCAGTCCCGCAAGCGTCGGAGCGGCGCCTCCCGGGAGGGAGGAACGAGGAGGACGACACGCATTTCGTCGCCCGATCGAGCGACGACTCGAGCGGGACCTCCGGCGCCGCGTGCGCGAGCGGGACCAGTCAGTCCCGCAAGCGTCGGAGCGGCGCCTCCCGGGAGGGAGGAACGAGGAGGACGACACGCATTTCGTCGCCCGATCGAGCGACGACTCGAGCGGGACCTCCGGCGCCGCGTGCGCGAGCGGGACCAGTGAAATTTGTAGGGTTCCTACAAATCGGGCCCGCAGAACTTCGTCGTGTCCGTGCACGCCGTCGGAGGGTAGATCACGAAATAGTGAACACGTGCTCGCAATCGTCGCCCCGGGTCAGGGTGCCCAGACACCCGGATTCCTCTCCCCCTGGCTGACCGAGGCCACCTTCGCGGACCGCCTCGAGTGGCTCTCGGCCGTGTCGGGCTTGGATCTGCGTCAGTACGGGACCGACGCGGACGCCGAGACCATCCGTGACACCGCGGTGGCCCAGCCACTCCTCGTGGCGGCGGGCCTGCTGGCCGCGTTGGAGCTGTTCCCGCACCCTGAGACTGCGTTCCCGTCGATCGGCGTCGTCGCCGGTCACTCGGTCGGCGAGCTCACCGCGGCCGCCGGCGTCGGCGTACTGTCGCCCGAGCAGGCCATGGTCTTGGTCCGCGAACGGGGTAGGGCGATGGCCGCCGCCAGCGCGGTCACGCCGACGTCGATGACGGCCGTCATCGGAGGCAAGCCGGACGAGGTGCTCGCGGCCATCGAACGGGTCGGTCTCACCCCGGCCAACAACAACGGCTCCGGTCAGGTCGTCGCGGCCGGCACGTTGGACCAGCTGGCGGCACTTGCGGAGGACCCGCCCGCACGTGCTCGGTTGATCGAGCTCAGTGTCGCCGGGGCGTTCCACACGGTCCACATGCAACCCGCGGTCGAGCGGCTCGCAACGTTGTCCCGCGCGATCCGGACACATCACCCTCAGACCAGACTGCTCTCGAACGCCGACGGCCAGGTCGTCGACGATGGCGGCGAGGTGCTGCGCCGGATCGTGAGTCAGGTCGCCAACCCGGTCCGCTGGGACCTCTGCATGGCGACTATGGCCGAGCTGGGCGTGACCGGCCTGTTGGAGCTGCCGCCAGCCGGCACCCTGACGGGCATCGCGAAGCGCAACCTCAAAGGCGTCGAGCTGTTCGCACTGAACACCCCGGACCAGCTGGCCGATGCGGCGGAGTTCGTCCGTCGTCACGGAGAACAAGCCTGAGACCAAGCGGCCGATCGCAGCGAACCACGGACGAATCGACGCCGCCTCGCCAGCGCTCCCACCGCGTACGCAACAATCCCCAGAGCAGGCCCGAACCACCAGGGCCCGAAAGACCGAGTAGGTCCACCCAGAGAAGGAGCCACCTCATGGCCACCACCGAAGAGATCCGCGCCGACCTGGCCGAGATCGTCAACGAGGTCGCCGGCGTGCCGGCCGACGACGTACAGCTCGACAAGTCCTTCGCGGATGACCTCGACGTCGACTCGCTGTCGATGGTCGAGATCATCTACGCCGCGGAGGAGAAGTTCAGCGTGAGCATTCCCGACGAAGAGGCCAAGAACCTCAAGACCGTAGGCGACGCGGTCGCCTACATCGAGCGCGCCGCCTCCTGAAACGGCGGGGCCACCGGCACAACCAGCCGGTGGCCCCGATTCTGTTGGACATCCCAACCTCGCAGGAGAGTCACTGATGAGTCGAAAAACGATCGTCGTCACAGGTCTCGGAGCCACCACGCCGCTCGGCGGTGACGTGGCAAGTACCTGGGACGCCATGCTCGCCGGCAAGTCCGGCGTCCGCACGATCGAGGAGTCGTGGGCCGACGAGCTGCCCTGCAAGATCGCCGCGCCGGCGGCCGTCGACCCGGCCGCGGTCCTCGCGAGGGTCGAGGCTCGGCGGCTCGACCGCGTCGCCCAGCTGGCAGTGGTCGCGGGGACCGAGGCGTGGACCGATGCGGGCTTCGGCTTCGGCGAGGAGAACCCCGTCGACCGGGAGCGCCTCGCAAGCATTGTCGCCACCGGCATCGGCGGACTGCACACCCTGCTCGGTCAGTGGGATATCCAAAAAGACAAGGGCGTCCGACGGGTGAGCCCGCTCACTGTGCCGATGCTGATGGCCAACGCCGCCGCGGCAAATCTCGGCCTACGGATCGGCGCCAAGGCGGGTGTGCACACTCCAGTCTCGGCGTGCGCCTCCAGCAATGAGGCGCTCTCCCTCGCCGTCGACATCATCCGGCTCGACCGGGCCGACGTCGTCGTGGTCGGCGGCGCCGAGGGCTGCATCCACCCGATCACCATCGGCGCCTTCGGTCAGATGCAGGCGATGAGTCGTCGAAACGACGAGCCGGAGCGCGCTTCGCGGCCCTGGGACGTGGACCGGGACGGCTTCGTGATGGGCGAGGGCGCCGCGATCTTCGTGCTCGAGACGCTCGAGCACGCCGAAGCTCGGGGGGCTCGGATCTACGGCGAGCTGGCGGGTGCCGGCATTACCGCCGACGCTCACGACATGGTCCAGCCCGAGCCGAGTGGCGCACCCCAGGCCCGCGCGATGAAGCTCGCGATGAAGGCCGCCGAGCTGACGCCCGCTGACATCGTTCACGTCAACGCTCACGCGACCTCGACGCCCCAGGGCGACGTCACCGAGGCTGGATCGATCCGGCAGGCTCTCGGTGAGGGCACGGAGGCGATCGTCACCTCGACAAAGTCGATGACGGGCCATCTCCTCGGCGGGGCCGGCGCGCTGGAGTCACTCGCCACGCTGCTCGCGCTGCGCAACCGCACGGTCCCGCCCACGATCAACCTGGACAATCCGGAGCCGGATCTGGGGATCGACATCGCCGACAAGGTCCGTGAGCTGCCCGACGGCGACCTGGCTGGCATCAACAACTCGTTCGGCTTCGGCGGACACAACGTCGCGGTCGCCTTCACCAACCGTTACGCCACTGGCGGCTGAGGCTTCTTCCGCCATTGATCGTCTCGATGCTGATAGTGGAGGGGTTGGCGTGGGGAGTTCCCCACCCCAACTCCTCCACTGTTCAGTCCGTCCGCGCCGATGGTGATCTGAGTCAGACCACCTGGTGCAGCCAGCGCACGGGAGCGCCGTCCCCCGCGTAGCGGAACGGTTCGAGCTCTGCGTCCCACGCGCTGCCCAGCAGCTCGGCCAGCGAGTCGACGATGTCCCGGCCGCCGAGCGCCGCGCCGGCGATGGCGTGCCTGATCCGGTCCTCCGGGACGACGATGTCCCCGTGCAGGCCGGTGATCGCGTGGAAGACACCCAGAGTGGGCGTGTAGGCGTAGCGCTCGGCCTCGCTACTCGCGGTGCCTTCCTCGGTCACCTCGAAGCGCAGTCGTTGCCACCCCTTCAGCGACGATGCGATCCGGGCGGCGGTGCCGACCGGACCCGTCCAGGAGTACTCGGCCCGATAGCTGGCGCGCTCGATCGGCTGAGGGGTCCAGTCCAGCCGCACGGGCATGGCGAATACGCCGCCGGCGGCCCACTCGACATGCGGGCAGAGCGCGGACGGCGCAGAGTGGACGAACAAGACTCCACGGGTCGAACTCATCGATCCTCCAAGCACTTCGGGCCGACAGCGTGAGGGCTGCCTTCCCCGACATCCTCACGACCCCGCTTGGGTGGATCTTGGGAACCATTCTGCCCCATTCGCCTCATCCGTACCAGTCCGGCCACGGAAGGAAGCAACGCGCCTCCCGCCTCGGAGGTGGCCCGTTTACAGTGTCAGGATGAGCTCGACCCGATATGGCTCGTGGCCCTCGCCGATCAGCCCCGCGCTGATGACCTCGTCACTGGTCGGACTTGGCGCGCCGGTGCTCGACGGCGGCACCCTGTACTGGCTCGAGACCCGCGCCGATCAGGGCGGGCGCACCAGCCTGTGGAGCCGCGACTCGTCCGGCGAGACGCTCGAGCTGACTCCCGACCACTACGTCCGCACCCGGGTCCACGAGTACGGCGGTGGCGAGTACGCGGTCGACGGCGGCGTCGTCGTGTTCAGCCACTTCCATGACGGCCGCCTGTACGTGGCGCGCGATGGTGCGCCCATCGTCCCGCTGACCGCTGACGACGGGGACGTTCGTTTTGCCGATCTGCGGGTCCACGCCGACCGTGACCTGGTGCTGGCGGTACGCCAGGACCACCGCGGTCCCGCCGAGGCCGTCAACACCCTCGTCGCCATCGATCTGACGACCCCCGGCGAAGGCGTCGGCACCGTGCTCTGTTCAGGGGCCGACTTCTACTCCACACCCGAGCTGTCCGACGATGGCCGGCTCGCCTGGGTCGAGTGGGACCATCCGAACATGCCCTGGGACGCCACCCGACTCAGGGTCGGCGTCCTCGACGGATCCGCCGTCGGGTCCGTGCGAGTCGTGGCCGGCGGCCCGACGGACTCGGCGGTCCAACCGCGCTGGGCGGGCGACCAGCTGGTGTTCGCCTCCGACCGGACCGGCTGGTGGAATCTCTACCTGGCGGCAGACCGCGACGGCGGCGACGGCGGCGACGGCGGCGACCGCGCTCTGTATCCCGCCCGGTGGTCGTTCGCCGAGGCACAGTGGACCCACGGCATGACGCCGTACGCCGTGGTCGACGAGGGTCGGCTGCTCTGCGCCTATCGCGACGGTGGCTGGCTGCGGCTGGGTGTCTTGGACATCCCATCCGGTCGTCTGGAGGATCTGGCCATCACCGGGGAGGCCTGGTCGCTGAGCGTCGACGACGGACTCGCCGCGCTCGTGCTGCACTACCCCGACCGAGCCCCGGAGCTTGCCGTGCTCGACCTGGCCCGCGGTGATCTCGACGTCGTCCGGGTCGCGGGAGAGCTCCCGTTCGACGCCGAGTGGGTTGCGACTCCGCAGCCCGTCAGCTGGTCCAGCGAGGACGGCGAGGTGCACGGCTGGTACTACGCACCGACCCGTCCCGGGGTCGATCCCGCGGCACCCAACACCGGGTCAACGCCGCCGCCAACCGACGACGAGCTTCCCCCGTTGCTCACCATCTCGCACGGCGGTCCGACGGGTTTCTCCCCGGCCGTGTTTCGGCTTTCCGTCCAGTTCTGGACCACGCGTGGAATCGCGGTGCTGGACGTGAACTACGGCGGCAGCTCCGGCTACGGCCGCGCCTATCGCCAGCGACTCCGCGGACGCTGGGGTCTGGTCGACGTACGCGACTGTGCGGCCGGGGCGGCCGCGATGGGTGAGCAGGGCTTGGCCGACCCGGAGCGGCTGGCCATCATGGGTGGCAGCGCGGGCGGCTACACCACGCTCGAGGCACTGACCACGACCCGGGTCTTCGCGGCCGGGATCAGCCTGTTCGGTGTGGCCGACCTCGAGACACTCGCTCGGGACACCCACAAGTTCGAGTCGCGCTACCTCGACGGGCTGGTCGGGCCCTACCCGGAGCGGCGGGAGGTGTATGTCGAGCGCTCCCCGATCAACCACGTCGACGATCTCGCCGCGCCGATCCTCCTGCTGCAGGGCAGCGACGACAAGGTGGTCCCCCCGAACCAGGCTGAAACGATGGCGGCCGCCGCGCGGGCCAAGGGACTCCCGGTAGCGCTGGTGATATATCCGGGCGAGGGACACGGCTTCCGACGTTCGGAGTCGATCAAGTCCTCCTACGAGGCGCAGCTCTCCTTCCTCGGTCAGGTCTTCGGCTTTGCACCGGCAGGTGAGATCCCGCTGCTGCCGATCGAGAACCTGTCCCGCTAGCGCTGCAGCCGGCTGCCGAAGATCGCCTGGCCGACCCGGACGGTCGTCGCGCCGTAGCCGATGGCCAGCTCGAAGTCGCCGGACATGCCCATCGACAACTCGTCGTAGCTGCCGGCGGCCGCGTCGGTCTGGCGCAACTCATCTTGCAGAGTGCGCATTCGGGCGAAGCAGCGACCGACCGTGTCAGTGTCGTCGGAGAAGACGGCGAGCGTCATCAAACCGCGCACCCGCAGGTTCTGATACGAACAGAGAGCAATCGCGAATTCGGCCACCTCCCCCGGCGGCAGGCCGAACTTCTGCTCCTCACCCGAGGAGTTGACCTGGATGAACACGTCGAGACTGCGCGCATTCTCGTGCAACCGCCGATCGAGAGTCTCAGCGAGTTTGAGCGAGTCCAGGGCATGGAACTCGTCCGCGAACGCCGCCACCTCCTTCGCCTTGTTCGTCTGGAGGTGGCCGATCACCGCCCAGCGCAGATCGGGGACGTCGGCGAAGATCCCGGCCTTCTCGCTCGCCTCCTGAACGCGGTTCTCCCCGAAGATCCGCATACCCGCGTCGTAGGCCTCACGGATCTTCTCCGGTCCGTGGGTCTTGCTCACCGCCAGCAACCGGACGCTGCCGGGTTCGCGGCCCGCCAGCTCACTCGCTCGGTCGATCCGTCGCTGTACCGCCGCGAGGTTCTCCGCCACCTGACCCACGACCCCACCCTAGCCAGGGAGGTCGTACTCACTTGCGAGTAAACCTCGTACATCGCACGGCTGCTCGGCACCTTCTGCGCCACGTCTTCCAGCACAAACGTCAAGACGACACGCAAACCGACCCCGTACGCCACGTCTTCCAGCACAAACGTCAAGACGACACGCAAACCGACCCCGTACGCCACGTCCTCCAGCACAAACGTCAACACGACACGCAAACCGACCCCGTACGCCACGTCCTCCAGCACAAACGTCAAGACGACGTTCAGAACTCGGTCGAGTCACTCACTATCGTGGTAGCAGCGTCGCGTGCTGGTGGCGGACCCCGTCAGGCATGGAGGCACCGGATCGGAAGAGGTCGAGATGACCCCGTTCCCGCTTCTCGTCCATGGATGAGCGCAGCCAGAACCGACTCGTCGCTTGGGACCGCGAGCTGTCGGTCGCCCACGACCGACTGCGACATGCGCTGCGCCTTGTAAGAGAGTCGCTGGCGGACGAGGGCTCGCCCGGTCGCGACCTCCTGCTCTACTGCCATGGTTTCTGCGCCGCACTCACCGGTCACCACCTCGGCGAGGACAGTGTGCTGTTCCCTGCGCTCGACGTGGGCCATCCGGAGCTCGGCGAGGTGATCGCGCAGCTTCGGGATGACCACGGAATGATCGCATACCTGCTACTCGAGCTGGACCACGCACTCCGCGCTTACGCCCCGCCCGAGGAGCTGGCCCGCCACCTGGACGGCATCGGCGCGATCATGGAGTCACACTTCGGCTACGAGGAGCGCCGGCTGCTGCCGCTGCTGGCTCGACTCGAGCTCGATGCAGATATCAGCGCTGTGCTCGGTCCGCTGTAGGCCGCCGTAAGCCGCCGTAGGCCGCCACTACCCGGCTCTTGCCGGGCCTTTCGGACGAGCTCAGGGCTCATCAGCCGCTGGCCCGGACCGGCTACGGCCAGCGCGCGCCCAGCGACACCATGCCGAGGGCGGCCAGGATGGCGAGGAACAGGCCGAAGCCGGCGTAGCGCGACGTCACCTCCTGGTCCACCTTCTCCTTTCCGACCGAGCTGCCGATGTCTTTGTAGACGTCGCGCAGCTCGCCGGCGGAGCCGGCCGAGTACGCCTGACCGCCGGAGATCCGTGACACCCGAGCCAGCTCGGCCTTGTCGACGGGCACCGGCTCCTCGCGACCCTGGACGTTGATCGTGCCGCCCTCGGTGCCGTACGCGATCGTGTAGATCGGCACGTTCTGGGCGGCTGCGGCTCGCGCGGCCTCGTCGGAGGGACGTCCGACCTGGGTCTTCCCGTCGCTGAGCAGCACGATCCGGCCCGGTACGTCCGCATTGGGATCGGTCGGGTCAGGCGGCACCTGGTTGAGCGCGGCCAACGAGGTGTAGATGCCCTCACCGATCGCCGTCGAGGGCTGGGGCTGCAGGCCCTGGATGGCCGCCGTCACCGCCCCGCGGTCAAGCGTCGGCGGCACCAGGGTGGTCGCACTTCCGGCGAACGAGACGACCGCCACGTTGAACTTCGGTGGCAGCGAGTTGACGAACGACTCGGCGGCCGACTTCGCCGCATCCAACCGGTTCGGTGCCACGTCGGTGGCCATCATCGACAGCGAGACGTCGATCGTGACGACGATCGTGGCACGTTCGCGTGGGACGTACACCTCGCCCTTCGGCTTGGCGAACGCGATCGTCAAGGTGATCAGAGACAGGATCGACAGCCCGACCGCGAGGTGGCGCAGCCAGGTCCGGTCGCGCGGGATGACGAGGTCGAACATCGTCTGCCCGACCTGGCGACGTCGTTGACTGCGTCGCCGGACGAGCAGCAGGTACAGCCCGACGAGCACCGGCACCAGCAGCAGCAGCCACAGCCGGGTCGGCTCCAGGAACGACAGCATGGGTATCAGCGACGGGGTCACGTTGCCACCTTTCGCTCCGAGAGCGTGGGAGCGAGCGCGCCGCCACACGGAGCAGCGATGAGCGAAACATGCTTTTCGTTTCGCGACGAGCGACGACGGTGGCGGCCGAAAGCGTTCGCGGTACGAGCGGAGGCTGAAATAGTCATGGCCAGCGTGCCCCCAAAGAGATGGCGCCGAGCGCAGCGAGCACGGCGAAGGCGAGCCCGTAGCCGGCGAACCGTGAGGTGACCTCGCGGTCGGCCTTCTCGTAGCCGACCTCGGAGCCGATGTTCTTGTACACGTTGCGCAGCTCCGACAGCGACGCGGCATCGAACGTCTGGCCGCCGCTCAACTTGGCGATCTCGGTCATCAGCTCGTGGTCGACCGGCACCAGCTGCCGCTTGCCGTCGAGATCGACGTAGCCGTTCTCGCTGCCGTACGCGATCGTGTAGATCGGCACCTTCGCCTTGCCTGCGTCGGCGGCGGCCTGCTGCGGCGAGCGCCCGGAGGTGTTCGTGCCGTCGCTGAGCAGCACGATCGCGCCGGGTGCCGGATCGTTGGGGTGCGCCGGGTCCTTCGGGGCTTGCTGCAGGGCGCGCATGGCGGTCGTGATGCCCTCGCCGATGGCCGTCGAGTCCTGGAGCTTGATCGAGTTGATGGCCGTCTCGACGGTGTTGTGCTGCAGGGTGGGCGGCACGAGGATCGAGACGTTGCCGGCCATCGACACGACAGAGACGTTGTACTTGTCCGGGAGCTCATTGACGAACTGGATCGCCGCCTGCTTGGCCGCGTCCAACCGGGTCGGCGGCACGTCGGTCGCCGCCATGGACTGGGAGGCATCGATCACCAGTACGACCGTGGCCCGCTCGCGCGGCACCTCGACAGTCGTCTTCGGACGGGCGAATGCCGCCGTGAGCGTGATCAGGCTGAGCAGGGACAGCGCGACCGCCACGTGACGCCGCCACTGGGACTGCTTCGGCACCACGACGTCGAGCATCGAGGTGTTGGTGAACCGCATCCCTCGCCGGTTCTTGCGCCGCGAGGCGAACAGGTACGCCGCCACCAGCAGCGGGATCGCGACGAGCAGCAGCAACCGATCTGGCGACAGGAAGGCCAGCTGCGGCATCACTTCGCGACTCCTTGGGGCGGCTGGTGGAGCAGTGCGGCCACGCGTCGGTAGGCCAGCACGAAACGGGCGATGTCCTGCACCCAGTCTCGGTCGGTGCGCAACTGGATGTGCCCTACACCAGCACGACGAAGAGAGATGCGAATTCGTTCCCGCTGCGCGGCGCTGGCCGCGTCCATCCGAGCCCGTGCGTTGGCGTCGGCGGTGTTGACGTAGCGCTCGAAGCTGGTCTCCGGATCGCGGATCAGCATGTCGCCGACGTCGGGGAACTCCACCTCCCGCTTGTCGACGACCTCGATCGCGAGGACCTGGTTGCGAACCCCGAGCCGGCGCATCGGGCGCTCCCACTCGGGCTCGACGTTCGGATCGAGCTCGTGGTCGCCCGGTGTGAGGAAGTCCGACACCACGACCTTGAGCCCACGTCGGCGCTGGTTGCGGGAAAGATGCTCGACACCCGTCGCCAGCGTCATCGACCCCGTGGCATGGTCCGGCACGAACGGCTCGGTCAGCATCGTTCGGAGCAGCGCGTAGAGCGCGGAGCGACCCGAGCGGGCGGGCAACCGCCGCAGCCGATCGGGTCGCATGATGTAGCCACCGAAGCGGTCGCCCATCTTCTGGCTGAGGAAGCCGATCGTGGCAACGGCGGCGATCCCGAGGTCACGTTTGGTGACGCCCTCGGTCCCCCAGTTCATCGACGGGGTGACGTCGAGCAGCGCCCACACCTCGAGCTCCCGGTCGGCGATGGTGTCGCGGACGTACGGCACCGTCGTCCTTGCCGTCACCGCCCAGTCGATCCGACGTACGTCGTCCTCGCCGGGCCGATACATCCGGGCGTCGTTCGCGTCCGATCCCGGACCCGGGAGCAGGCCCAGATGATCACCGTGCAGGTAACCCTCGAGGCGCCGGACGATGGTCAGCTCGAGGCGGCGGAGCGCGGCCTCGGGAGCGAGCTTGTTGAGCGGGATCGTCGCCTGGGTCGGCACACCGACCACCGAGGAGATGGCACCGAGCTGCGGGGAGGGAGCCCCACCCGCAGGCGCTGGATACGCCGGGGCGCCGCCGGGCGGCGGATAGGCCGGTGGCCCGGAGGGTGGCGGAAACGCTGGCGATCCACTCGGTGGTGGGAAGTTCGGCGCGCCGGGTGCGGACGACACTCAGAGCACCTCAGCTGTAGTTGGACTGGCCGTACTGATTCGGCTGGCCCGGCTGGGACTGGCCCGGCTGGGACTGGCCGTACGGATTCTGCTGAGGCTGGCCGTACTGGTTGTAGCCCTGCGCGTTGTTCGCCGACTGCTGATGGTTCGGTGGCGGCTGACGGTTGGGCTGCGACTGCTGCGGCGGTGCGTTCCACACCGGCGTGGGCGGCGGGACCATGGCCACGATCCGCTCGACGACCTGGGCAGGGTCGATGTTGTCGGCGACGGCATCGAATCCGAGCACGAGTCGGTGGGCCATCACGTCCTTGGCCACGGCCTGGACGTCGGTGGGCAGCACGTAGTCACGACCGTGGATCAGTGCGAGCGCCCGCGCGGCCGCGACCAGGCCGAGGGTCGCACGCGGGCTGCAGCCGATCTGGATGACCGAGGCGAGATCGGGCATGTTGAACTCGGCCGGTGCCCGAGTGGCCAGGACGAGTCGGACGATGTACTCCGCCACGAGGTTGTGCACAAAGACGTCGGAGGCCTGCTTCTGCAGCTCCAGGATCTGCTGCGGGCTGAGCACCGGCTGCGAGGTCGGCGGGTCGACGCTCATCCGGCGCAGGATCTCGAACTCCTCGTTCCCCCGGGGGTAACCGACGTCCACCTTGAGCAGGAACCGGTCGCGCTGCGCCTCGGGCAGCGGATAGACACCCTCGGACTCGATCGGGTTCTGGGTGGCGATCACGATGAACGGCTGCGGCACCGGATGGGTCTGGCCGCCGATGGAGACCTGCTTCTCCGCCATCAGCTCGAGCATCGCCGACTGCACCTTGGCCGGGGCCCGGTTGATCTCGTCGGCGAGCACGAAGTTCACGAAGACCGGGCCGAGCTCGACGTCGAAGGTCTCCTCGCTGGCCTTGTAGATCCGGGTGCCGACGATGTCGGATGGCACGAGGTCCGGGGTGAACTGGATCCGCGCGAAGTCGCCGCCCACCACGGTGGCGAAGCTGCGCACCGCCAGCGTCTTCGCGACGCCGGGCACGCCTTCGAGCAGGCAGTGGCCCTTGGCCAGCAGGGCGACCATCAGCTGCTCGACCATGTGCTCCTGGCCGACGATCACGCGCTGGACCTGAGCGATGGCTTCGCCGAGCAGCTTCGCGGTTCGCTGGTTCGCGGTCTGCTGACCATCGGACTGCTGAGCGACGGCCTGTTGGCCGCCGTGCGGCGGCTGACTCGCGTGCGGCGGCTGCTGCAGGCCGGCACCCGGACCGGGCTGGCCGTACGACGGACTGCTCAAGTTGGATCTCCTGGTCGGCGGGAGCGTGCACTCGTAGACGGGTGAACCTGACGGGCAGGCAGACCACGGCCCACCTTGTCGGTTTCGGGGACAAGCGGACCGCAGACCACTCGACGATACCCGGCCGCTCGGCCCATCGGGTCGCCAGATCCTGTGGCTGAACTGTGGATTCGTCCGAGACGCGCACCTGTCGACCCTCTCGAGCCGTCCACACAGGTAGGCTTCCTGCGCCGCCGCGCGGCACAGGCAGCACACGCGGCACAGTGTCGAGTGCCGCCGACCAGCGCCGCGGGCCACCGAAGCACCTGATGAGAATGGGACCGATGACGACGCCTCCGCCGCCCGATCCGAACGGGCAAGAGCCCGGCCCGGGTGGTGGTGCGTTCCCCCCACCGGCCGACGATGCCTCCCCGTTCGCCCCCGTCAGCCCATTACTGCCGGACGACCCGCCGCGGATCGGCGACTTCTGGCTCGACGCCCGGCTGGGTGCCATGGAGTCCGGGGTGGCCTATACCGCGCACGACGACGCGGATACGCCGGTCATGGTCATCCTGCTCTCCGAGGGCGCTGCCGCGGACGCCGCCGCCCGGGACCGACTCGCCGGTGTCGTCAACGCGATGCACATCGACACCGTGCTGGCTCGCGGCGGGCACGGTCAGGACTACGGTCGACTCGGCCGAAAGTTCCGCTCGGAGGACGACGACCCGGTCGCTCCGGACGACCGTCTGGTCGCCCCGTGGGTCGCCCTGGCGTACGACGGATCTCCGCAGGCCGCCGGAGAGGCCGAGCGGGTGCTGCGCGAAGTGCAGCTCGCCAGCTTCGCACCGCAAGGCAGCCCGTCCGGACCCGACTTCACCCACTACTGGATCGACAAGGTCCAGCCCGGTCTGGCCCGACTCTGGCCACTGCCCTGGCCCGGCCGGTTCACCCGCGCCGGCTGGCGGACGATCCTCGTCTCCTGGCTGCTGATGATCTTGTTGGCAGCACTTGCCGTGCTGATCGCGATCCTGATCTTCCACAACCAGCCGCCCGAGACACCGCCGACACCGACCGGCGGATCGGGCAGCCCGCCCCCGGCATCGGCGTCGCAGTCAGGAGCACCGTCGGGGTCGCAGTCCGGCTCCCCGTCCGGGTCTCAGTCCGGCTCGCCCTCGGCCTCCCAGTCGGGTGGCCCGTCAGGATCGCCGAGCAGTGGCTCGCCATCCCCCAGCGGCACCGAGAGCGGCAGCGGTCAACCCACTCCGTCGACCTCGGGCCAGCCGGCCAACAGTCCGTCGCCCGACTCGAAGCTGTGAGCACGTCCCCGCCGGTGGCGCCGGCGTCACGTCGGCCGCGGCTGATCGTGACCGACCTCGACGGCACCTTCCTCTCGCCCGACGGCACGGTCAGCGCGCTCAATGCGACCGCCGTCAAGGCGGCAAGGGCCGCCGACATCCCCGTCGTGTTCGCCACCGGTCGACCTGTGCGCTGGCTGGAGGTCGTCGCCGACCTGCCGGGCGCGCACCCGATCGTGATCGCCAGCAACGGCGCCGTGCTCTACGACCAGGGCAACGAGGAGACCCTGCGGCTGGTCACATTGGACCCGGCGGCGGTCGGGCGCGCGATCGCCGCGATCCGCAGTGCAGTTCCCGACGCCGCCCTGGCGCTCGAGTCCGGCACGAGCTTCGGGCACGACGACCGCTACGTCGTCATGGCCGCGCTCGAGCGGTCGATGAGCGAGCTGGCCGACCACGGCGTGTCGGTGGCCGACGTCGAGACGCTCGCCGCGAACGGCGGGCACGTCAAACTGCTCGTGCAGCATCCGACGATGGCCTCGGAAGAGCTGCTCGAGCGCGTACGTCCGCTGCTGGGCGACGATCTGTTGGCCACGCACTCCGGCTTCGCCCGTCCCGACCGCGGCGAGGCCGGACTGCTCGAGATCAGCGCCGGCGGTGTGAACAAGGCGACCATGCTGGAGTACTGCTGCAACCAGCTAGGCGTGGCCGCGGCCGATGTTGCCGGCTTCGGGGACATGCCGAATGATGTCGACATGCTGTCCTGGGTCGGGATGCCCTACGTGGTGGCCAACGCCCATCCCAGCCTGCGCGGGCGCTATCCGCTGGTGCCCAGCAACGCCGAGTCCGGTGTCGGCCGGACCATCCTGGGCTGGCTGGAGTGACGCTGGCCACCCACCCGACGCGCGAGGTGAGCACCGCGCGGAGGGTCTTTTCCGCCCTCGGCGTGGTGAGTCTGCCGATCATCGCCGCCCTGTACGTCGGTGCCACGACCTTCCCGGGCGGGACTCTGCTGCCATGGCACCCGGTGATGGTCGATCTGGGCGTTTATCGCCTGGCGGGAGCCACCCTGGTCAACGGCGGCGACATCTATCGCATCCCCGGATCTCTACCGTTCCTGTATCCGCCGTTCGCCGCCGTCCTGGCGGTGCCGCTCGCGGTGGTTCCGCAGGCGGTCGTCGAGATCGGCTGGACGATCGCCGGGGCGCTGGCCATACTGGCCATCCTGCACCGCTGCGGCCTGACCGGCTGGCTGCTGAGCCTCGTCGCCGCCGCGACCGTCTTCCTCGTCACGCCCGTCACCCAGACTCTGGCCTTCGGTCAGGTCGGGATCTTCCTGGTAGCCCTGGTGTTCTTGGACCTGGCCCCAGGGCCACGGGCCTTTCCCGGTCGGCGCTGGCTCCCCGAGGGTCTACTCACCGGCATCGCGGCCGCGGTCAAGCTGACCCCAGGGATCTTCTTGATCTACCTCCTGGCGGTCCGCAAGTGGCGTGCCGCCATCGTCTGCACGATCAGCGGCGCGGTGGTGACCCTGCTGAGCTTCGCGGTAGCTCCTGCGGTCTCGCTCGACTTCTGGAGTCGATTGCTGCACGGCGACACGGGGCTCGGGCACAGCCTGATCTACTACACGAACCAGACGCCGTACGCCGACATCGTCCGGATGTTCGGCCTCGGACGGGGACCGGCACTGGCCGGGTTGGCCGTGTCCGCCGTCGTGGCGGCCCTCGGTGTGTGGGCCGCATCGCTGTGGCACCGGCTGGGCGATGTCCGGCTCGCCGTCGTGCTGTGCGGCGTCGCCGGTCTGCTTGCGTCACCCGTCTCCTGGCTGCACCACTTCGTCTGGGTGGTTCCACTGGCGGTCTGCCTGCTCGACCGGCCACCCGCGGTGGTAGTTGCCGGTGGCCGGCTCGAGCGTTCCCAGCCCAGGCTGCCGATCGTCGTTCGAGTACTCGGACTGGTCTTCGTCGGCTGGGTGATCGTCGCACCCTTCCAGCGCTTGCCGAACGGGGCGGACGTCGAGCTCGCCTGGACCTGGTCGCAGCACCTGCTCGCCTCGGTGACCGCGATCTTGGGGATCGCCTTCCTGATCGGGTGCGTCGTTGCCGCAAGCTCGGACAAGCTGAGCGCGTCGCGGACGGTGAGCTGACTCAGCCGCTGGTGATCGAACCGATGGCGCGCGCGATGACGATCAAGGTGATGAACAACGCAGCGGTTGCCTGGATCGCCATCAGCGCCTTCGCGCGGGTGCTGAGCGGCATGGTGTCGGTCGGGCTGAAGGCGCTGGAGTTCGTCACCGACATGTACAGATAGTCGACGAAGATCGGCACCCAGCCACTCTTCTCGCTGGACCCGACCGCGACCTCGGTGACGGCGTCGTCGTTCTCGTCCTGGGAGAATCGCCAGTCGGCCGGCGGAAGGGCGGAACGATCCTGCGTGCAGCGGGCGACCGGCCCGCCGCGATCGAGTTCCCAGTACAGCAGCGCGAACCCGATCACGTTGGTGAGCCATACCTGGATCGCGGCGAGCAGGAGGGACGGCGCCGTCGGGCTTGGGGTGAGCAGCTGAGCGATCAGGACGCCGAGTGCCGTGAGGTTGGCGAGAATCACGATCGCGGCCAGCGCGGTGGAGGCCATTCGTGACCATCGAGTCTGCCGGACCAGACGCACGGGGTTGGTGATCACCAAAGCGACCAGCAGGCCGAGCTCGATGATCGGAAGAATGAAGCGGGGACCGATCAGCAGCGACTCTGGGAGTAGTGCGTAGGCGGCGGCGGCGACCACCAGGGCGACCGCCGGTGGAATCCGGTTCTCACCGCGACGGTCACGTCGAGTCGTGAGGGTGAGGTCGAGCGGGTCTTTCCGCGCCATATCGCGATACTCACATGCGCGTCGACCTGGGTCCGGGAGGCGGATGTCGCTCCCGTGTCGCGCCGCAGCCCCTCGGCGACCTCGCTAGTGGGCGACGTGGAATCGACGCCGTCGGTGTCGGGGATGCTCGATCTCGTCAAGCACCGCCACCGCGAGATCGGCGGCCGAGATCGCCGATTTCCCGTTCGCGTCCGTCAACAGCACGTCGTCACTGATCCGGTACGAGCCGGTGACCACCTGCGGATACCAGGCACCGAACTCCTGCGCGGGGCTGACATAGAACCAGTCCAACGTCTCCGGAGCCTGGTGCAAGTCCTCGAGCAGCGCCAGTCCGGTACGGATCTCGGGTAGCACCTCGGCGGGCAAGTCGGCGACGGTGACATCGAACAATCGCGGACCTCCCTCGCTGACCAGCACCGAGGAGACCCCGCCGAGTACCCCCAGACGGACGCCGGCCGCGTCCGCGGCGACGATCAGCCTGGCGACCGCCTCCTCGAGGCGCCCAGCCATGTCGCCGCGCGGCGAGATCGTCTCGAACACCACATCCGCATCGGTCACCGCCCGCTGCACCATCTGCTCGTCGAGCAGCGATCCGCTGACGTAGTCCACTCCCTCGATCGGCCTGGGAGGAGCACCACGACTGAAGGACGTCACCCGGTGACCCCGTCGCACCGCTTCGTCGACAACTGCGGCGCCGGCGAAGCCGGTGCCTCCGAGAACATTGATCCGAGCCATCGCCCCAGCCTGCCAGACGCCTCCACGAGGCCGCCATGGTGACACCTGGCAGCGTCAAGGGGGCAGTGCTGACGCATGATCGACGATTCTGATCAGTGCCGGTTTCCGCATCGACCCGACCGAGCCGGTTCGTGTCCCCGAGCGGCCGTACGCTCGTCCGATGAGCGAGATCCTGCCCGAACACGTGGCCGAGAACCGACGCTACTGGGACTCGATGGCCGTGGACTGGGTGGGTCCGGGTGAGCGCGCGTGGGCGCAAGAGCCACGCTGGGGAACGTGGGCGATCCCCAACTCCGAGCTCCGGCTCCTCCCGGATCAGATGGCCGGGGAACGGACCATCGAGCTCGGCTGTGGGACCGGCTACGTCTCGGCGTGGATGCGACGTCGCGGGGCATCGGTGTACGCCATCGACAACTCCGAGGCCCAGCTGACGACGGCGCGGCGCCTGTGCGAGCTCCACGGACTCGACGACATCGAATGGGTCCATGGCAGCGCCGAGGACGTTCCTCAGCCGGACAATTCATTCGACTTCGCGATCAGCGAGTACGGCGCGGCGATCTGGTGCGAACCGGCCGCCTGGATCGGCGAGGCGCACCGACTTCTGCGGCCCGGCGGTGAGCTGGTCTTCCTCGGTAATCATCCACTGGCGATGATGTGCTCACCCCTCGACGGTTCGCTGCCGGTGACCGACCGGCTGGAACGCGGTTACTTCGACCTGGGCCGACTCGACTGGCGCGACGCGGCCGAGGAACCGGGCGGCATCGAGTTCAACCTGCCGATCTCGTCGTGGATCCGGCTGTTCCACGACATCGGCTTCGACGTCGTCGACTACGTCGAGATCAGGGCACCCGAGTCGGTTACCGGGACGAACGGCACCGTGACGGCCGAGTGGGCCAAACGTTTCCCCTCCGAGCAGGTCTGGCGCATCCGCAAACGGCAGCGGCAGCGGCAGCGGCAATAGTCGTCTAGCGGCCGGTGGTCCGCTGGGTCCGGGTCGCGGCCAGTCCGAGGGTGGCGTAGTTCATGGTGAAGCTGCCGCCCGCCGCGTCGATGACGGCCGCCATCCCGCTGAGCAGCTTCTCCAGCTCTGCCGGCGGAATTCGGTGGTGGCCGCCCGCGGTGGGGACCTGGTCGAGCCACGCCTCGCGGCTGACGGTGGTCTGCCAGTCGAAGCGAAAGGACTCGGGTTCGGTGTAGGCGGCGCTCTGGCGGATACCGGCACCGGCGGCGTCGAGAAATCGTTGATACCCGGCCGCGGAACGCGCGCCGCTCGCCCATGGTGTGAAGGGCAAACCGGTGGCGACACCCCGGTACACGTCCGCGAACCCTTCCGCGATCTCGGACGGTGGATCGCCGGCGTTCCAGAACAGCGCGAGACGGCCGCCCATCGCCAGTGCCTGGGATGCCTTGACGGCGCCGGCCAGCGGATCGATCCAGTGCCAGGCCTGCCCGGAAATGACGCCGTCGAACAGGCGTCCCGCCGGTTGCCACAACTCGAATCGGGCGACGTCGACCGGGAAGCCCCGCCGGCGGGCGAGCCCCGCCATCCGCGCATCGGGCTCTACTCCGGCAACCGCGCATCCGGCCGCCCGGAACGCCAGCGCCGACAGTCCGGTGCCGATTCCCACGTCCAGCACGCGCGTTCCCGGGAGCGTCGCCACCACGGCGTCTGCCAGCGCGCGGGGATAACGCGGGCGAGCACGGTCGTACGCCTCGGCGTCGTCGCCGAAGCCCTCGGCGACCAGCCGCTGAGTGTGGGGCGGGTCGGCGCCACCCTTGACTGGAGTGACCACACGCCCACTCTAGGTGGGCGGACCCTCGGGCTCTCGCGCTCGACATCGTCGGCACGGCTCATCTCCTCCTTGCCGGCGAACTCTGCGCGACGCCGAGCCGGTCCGACGTCGACGAAGTCGTCTCCACGATCCCTGGTCGGCGCGGACCGCTCGACGGCCCGATAGCCACCACGACCGATGAAGTGCGCTAGAGGCTGTCCGGCACGATCAGGGCGTTCGGGTCGGCCCGGGGTGGCACATGCGAGAGCGCCAGCTGAACGAGTGCCACGCGAGCCTTGAGCACCACCTTGCCGCGCATGCCGCGCAAGTCACTGCCAGCCCGCTCCTGGACGGCGGCAAGGACCTGTTCGTCGGTGAAGGTCGGCCGCATGCCAACCTGCACCTCGACGTCCGGCAACGCCACCAGCGCACCTAGCAGCTGGTCACCCAGCCCGTCGAGCATCTGGTAGCGCTGGTAGGGGCTCAGCGCCGCCCACGCGTCCTCGGGTGTCCGTCTACCCCTGCGTACGCCCTTGTCCCGAGCCGCCAGCATGCTCTTCGCGGTGCCCTCGACGGCTACCGTCAGCTCTCGTTCGGTGAACCGCATGGACCTAGTGTCTCGGCTCGACGCCGAACGCGGCAGACGACCTGCGCCCATCGGTGGCGTTGATCGCTTCCCAGACCCAGCCGTTCCCGTGTCGCGTCGGGGCCTCGCGGCTGGCAGGCGGCATCTGGTGTGGTCACCATCGAGGTGTGGGGCGGGCGGGGCTCGAACCCGCGACCCAGGGATTATGAGTCCCCTGCTCTGACCGGCTGAGCTACCGCCCCGGGCGTGATCTGGACCCTGCAACCACTGGATCAAGACAATCCGATATTCGCTCTCACAAGGGATGATACTCGACGCCCTCGCCGAACAGAATGGACTCACCGAATGAGCTCAACCGTAACTCAGAATCCCCGGCTTCGCCGGATCCGGCGCCCTGGATAGTGTGACGCGAGGTGAGCCGCCTGATCTGCGACCGAACTCGGCTGCGCCGATGACTCGTCCAGACGTGCGCTCGCGAGCCTGGGCTCGTTTCGACGACCTCGTCAGTGGCAGCGCTCTGCTGTGTCCCGCCCCAGATCGGGTGCTGGTCGCCCATCGTCCCCAGGACGTGGTCAAGGTGCTCGAACAGGTGCAGTACGCCTCCGACGCGGGCCGGTGGGCCTTCGGCTACGTCGCCTATGAGGCTGCCGCCGGGCTGGGCGAGCTCGCCGTGCACTGCTCGACACCGTTGGGCATGCCCCTGGTGTGGTTCGGGATCTGCGACCCCCCGACCGTGGTTCCCGTGCTGGAACCGGCCTCACCCGACGTCGCGCGGCCCGTCGGTGGGGTGTCGTGGATGTCGCGATGGACCGCCGAGGAGCACGGTCGACGCGTGGCCTCGATCAAGGATCGGATCGCCGCCGGCGACACGTACCAAACCAACCTGACCGAGCGGATGACGGGCCAGCTCTCCGGTGACGCGTACGCCCTCTACCGCGACCTGGCGCTGGGTCAGCGCGGCGCCTACAACGCCTACCTCGATCTCGGCAGGTACGTCGTCGCCAGCGCCAGCCCGGAGCTGTTCTTCGAGCGCCGCGGCGACCATGTCCTGTTGCGTCCGATGAAGGGCACCGCACGCCGCGGTCGTTACCTCGCCGAGGACCGGCAGCTGGCCGAGCGGCTCCGATCCAGCGAGAAGGAACGCGCCGAGAACCTGATGATCGTCGACCTGATGCGCAACGACATCTCTCGCATCGCCCAGGTCGGCAGCGTCGCCGTGCCGGCCCTGTTCAGCGTCGAGCGGTACGAGACCGTGCTGCAGCTCACCTCCGACGTCACCGCCCGGCTCCGGCCGGGCACCGGACTGGTCGACCTGTTCACCGCGCTGTTTCCGTGCGGCTCGGTCACCGGCGCTCCCAAGACCAGCTCCATGCAGATCATCCGTTCCCTCGAACCCGAGCCACGCGGCGTCTACTGCGGCGCAGTTGGGCTGGTCGGGCCCGCTGACGAGCCGGTCCGGGCCCGGTTCAGCGTCGCGATCCGCACCGCCGTCGTCGACACGACCACCGGGCAGACCGTCTACGGCACGGGCGGCGGCATCACCTGGGACTCCGACCCGGCCGCAGAGCACGCCGAGTTGGAGGCCAAGACCGCCGTGCTGGACGCGCGACCGGTGGCCTTCCACCTCCTCGAGACGATGCGGTACGACGATCGGCAGATCCGCAACCGCGACCGGCACCTGCAACGGATGGCCGACTCGGCGGACCATCTCGGGTTCCGATTCGATGCGATCGCGACCGGACGCGCCCTCGACGCCCGACTGGACGTCGTCGGTCGGGCCAGGGTCAGGCTGCTGCTCGACCGTGACGGCACGATCGAGGTCGACGTCGCCCCGATCCCGGAAGCTCCGAGCACCGTCCGGCTGGCGCTGGACGACGATCCCGTTGACCCGGCACGGTGGTGGCTCTTCCACAAGACCACCCTGCGCGACCCGTACGAACAGCGCCGGACCGGCCGCCCCGACGTCGACGACGTGATCATGATCAACACTGCCGGCGAGCTCACCGAGGTGACCCGGGCGACCCTCGCCCTGAAGCTGGACGACCAGTGGTGGACACCACCGCTGGACTCGGGCTGCCTGCCCGGGGTCGAACGTTCCCGGCTGCTCGATGCCGGCAGGTTGCATGAGCGGGTGCTGTACCCGGCCGACCTGACTGGGACACCGGCGCTGGCGGTGATCAGCTCGCTCCGCGGCTGGCGACCAGCTCTGCTGCAAGCGGCCTCCCCGCAAATCACTGTGTCGTGACGGCGCGGCCGACCCAGCCTGCCGCCGGAGAGGCCCTTTGGCTGGTCAGCCCACGTTGGCGCTCTCCTCCAACCGGGCCGCGAGCGCGGTCAGCCAGCTGGCGACGCCGGCGGGCCCGTCGAGCACCAGGTCGGAGAGCCCGGCCAGGGCGTCCTCCTCGTGCGAGGCTGAGCAGATCAGAAGGCCCTCGATCCCTTCCGCACGCAACTGCTCGACGGCGCGGAACGCGGGCAGATCGCCGAGGTCGTCGCCGGCGAAGATCACCTGCCGAGCGCCGGTCTCGACCACGATGTCACGCAAGGCCGCACCCTTGTCCATGCCGGGAGCACGGATTTCGAGGACACTCTTGCCCGGCTCGAGGTGCAAGCCGTGCCGCTCGGCCAGATCCGCGAGGGGTCCCGCAAGCCTGCGGAAAGCATCGGCGGAGTTGCGTAGCTCGCGGGTGTGCACACCGATCGCGCGGCCCTTGTTCTCCAGCCGGACCCCGGCCAGTCCGAGCCGCGCGAGCAGGTCGGGAACCTCATCGGCAACCGCCGCGATCGCGGGCGGGGCCGGCGGAATGACGTACTCGCCAGTACTGGCGTCCCACCGCTCCACGCCGTACTGACCGAGCACGACCAGCCGATCCAGCCCCGGAATGCGATCGAAGCCGCCCAGCTGAATGGCGGTACGAGCCGGCCGTCCCGTGATCACGACGATCCGGGAGACCAGGCCGCCGAGTCGAGCGAGCGCGGCGACCGCTTGCGGGTCGGCGTACGCCTGCTCCGGATCGTCGGTGATCGGGGCCAGAGTGCCGTCGAAGTCCACGGCGACGAGCGTGGCCTCCGGGCGGTGCAGGATCGCCTCGTAGGCTCGGTTGCCGACGCCGGACTCGGGTCTGGTCGGGCTCATGGTGTGAGCCTGCCAGACATTGCTGTGCACGACGCTGACGGGCCCGAAGCATGGGTAGTGACCAACCGAGATCTGGCCCTTGGCTAGGGTCGGTGCGGAAAGACGGAGGTCGATGGATGAGTTCAGGTTCGGGCGAGCGGCACGAGCCCGAGACTTCGCGACCCCCGACCGCGTCCTTCGTCGTGGTGGCCAACCGGCTCCCGGTCGATCGAATCGAGCATCCTGACGGCAGCGTCGACTGGCGGACGTCACCCGGCGGCCTGGTCACCGCGTTCGAGCCGATCATGCACTCCCACGAAGGCGCCTGGGTCGGCTGGCACGGCGCACCCGACGAGGATCTGGAACCGTTCCAGAGCGACGGAATGGAGCTCGTCCCGGTCAGCCTGTCGCAGGAGGAGGTCGAGCTCTACTACGAGGGCTTCTCCAACGCGACGTTGTGGCCGCTGTATCACGACGTGATCGCGCACCCCGAGTTCCACCGGGACTGGTGGGTGGCATATCGGCAGGTCAACCAGCGGTTCGCCGAACGTACGGCCGAGGTGGCCGAGCGGAATGCCCTGGTCTGGATCCAGGACTACCAGCTGCAGCTCGTGCCGCAGATGCTGCGCTCGCTGCGGCCGGACCTTCGGATCGGGTTCTTCCTGCACATCCCCTTCCCGCCCACCGAGCTCTACCAGCAGCTGCCGTGGCGCAACCAGCTGATCGAGGGACTGCTCGGCGCCGACCTGGTGGGTTTCCAGCTGCCGGGTGGTGCCCAGAACTTCCTCCGGTTGGTCCGGCAGCGGCTGCACTACGAGACCCGGCGTGACCGGATCCAGATGCCGGAGGGGCGCACGGTCTTGGCCCGCGCGTACCCGATCTCGATCGACGCCAAGGCGCTCAATGAGCTCGCCGAACGCCCGGAGACGAAGGCGCGATCCGCCGAGATCCGGTCGGATCTCGGCGATCCGGAAACCGTGCTGCTGGGCGTCGACCGGCTCGACTACACCAAGGGGCTGCCAGAGCGCATCCAGGCGTTCGGCGAGCTGATTTCCGACGGCGCGATCGACGCCGACGAGGTCTCCTTCGTCCAGGTCGCGACACCCTCGCGCGAACGAGTGGACCAGTACCGCAAGCTACGAGACGACATCGACCGGTTGGTCGGCCGAATCAACGGCGACATGGGCCGCTACGGCAGGCCACCCATCACCTACCTGCACTCCTCCTACCCGCGGGAGGAGATGGCTGCCCTGTATCGGATGGCCGATGTGATGGTCGTGACGCCGCTGCGCGACGGAATGAACCTGGTGGCCAAGGAGTACGTGGCGTGCCGGACCGAGAACGACGGAGCCCTGGTGCTGAGCGAGTTCGCGGGAGCCGCCAAGGAGCTGCGGCAGGCCTACCAGGTCAATCCGTACGACATCAACGCGTTGAAGGAACGTATCGTCGAGGCAATGAACGACAGCGCCCGCACCAAGTCGCGGCGCATGCGGATCATGCGCCGCCAGGTCTTCGAGAACGACATCGAGCACTGGGCGCAGGTGTTCCTCGACGACCTGATGGGTAATCACGGCGTCGACTGATCAGCACGCCGACGTTGATGCTGAGTCCGCCCTCCCACCCCTCCAAACCCTTGTCGGTGAGGCCAACACGAGCCGATGATGCAGGTGTTGATAGTGGGCCGAGAGATAAGTGCCGGGGATGTGTTTGGCACACTGGCCGCTGGTCAGAATTCGACTTTCCAGAGTCCTGTGCAACAAAGGCCTCTTTCCCGAGGCCTTATCGACGACGGCTTGTGAGCGTCGCTTCGACGGGCCCCGGAGGACAGGACCCGCGCGGCCCCGGCCAGCCTGCCGAGCACCAGCTGGCCGAGGGTCGTGCTCGAGATGGAGCTAGATGGCGACGGAGACGAGTGCGCTGTTCTGGAACGCCGTCCAACCGGTCACTCCGGCAATCGTGGCCACACGGAAGCTCGTGCGGTGGTAGACCTCTTCATTGCTCGACTCGGTGTTCGTGACGAGATCATTCGTGGAGAAGGTGACCGTCGCCGCTGCGGCAAACGTACGCAGATAGACAGATGTGCCGTAGCTGTCGTCGCCCGCGACGCCCGCAGGGGCGTCCGACTCGAGGCGCTGGTCACGGATCTGGATGATGCGATCCGTAGCGCACGTCACACGCGTGGAGAAGCGCAGAATCGGGACACCGTTGACGCTGGTGCCGACGCGCACGGGCGCCAGGGGCGTCACCGTGCAGCCGTTCAGCGTGGCCGCCTGGGCCGGCGTGGACGCCAACGCCAAGGGCAGGGCTACGGCAGCTGCCGCTGCCCCGCCGATGGCAAACCTGCGGATCTTTGCAAGCTTGGTGATGGACATTTGGTACCCCTTACGGTGAAGACCCGGTATTTCCGGGTTTTCCCCTAAGAGGCTGCTCATTCCCGGGCAGTACGCCCAAATCGATCGTTTACGGACGAAACATCATATCTTGTATATCTTGTCGATGAATGCAGTCCTTATTACCTGTAATGGCAGTTGCCGATACATCGTCGCCTCATAGCAAAAGAATATATGGCCCCGTCGAGCAGAGTGGCGTCGATCGTGGCGGGAGCGGCATCGAGGCATCGCTACGTGACCTTCGTCAAACATCTCTGCAGATCTCGCCCTGTCGGGCCGGTCACGACAATCGGGCTACGGATCGCGAGAAGGTCGACAGCAGGGCGTCGAATCCTGAAGACATCCCTATTCGGTCGACACCAACTTGCTCCCCCGGTTGGACTCGAACCAACAACCTGCCGGTTAACAGCCGGCTGCTCTGCCAATTGAGCTACAGGGGATCGTGGCGGATCCCGCCCCACGCTTGCGGCGCGGATAGGAACCTTACCAGCCCGCCGCAGTCGTGTCGTACTCCATCCGCATCCGCTCCAGCACCAGATCGGCCTCGGCACGGACCGCATCGTCTCGCCAGTTCACGCCGCGAGTCGGGCTGGCGTGCCAGGCGATCCGGTCGGCCGTTCCGGCGAGGTCGCGTCGGCCACTGATGGTCACGCCGCCGTCCTCGCTCGCGGTGAGCGGCACGAACCGTTCGAACACGATGCTCGCGGCCACCCGTTCGCGGAACAGCTCCGGCAGTCGGGCGGGCTCGATCAGCTCGACGAATCCACGGCGCGAGCGGCCGTCGTCGCCCGGGTAGCGGACCCAGCTCAGGCGCTGGGTCTCCGCGTTCCAGCCACCGTGCTCGATCTCGTGCCACCCCAGGTGGGTGAACGCGCCCTCGTCGCCGACCGACAGTGCCGCGGGGCTGCCGATGCAGAACCCGGCCGGGGTGCGGGCCCAGGCAAGAATTCGCGGCGTTCGCCCGGCGACCTCCAATAGGGACCCGCGCCAGTCCTCGTACGTCCGGGCGGGCAGACCACGCGATCGTCCCCACCAGTTGGACGCCGCACTGCGCGGCTGGAGCGGGCTCATGGGCCCATCCTGCCCCCCATGGCCAACGTCGTACGTCCGAACGGCTCTGACCCGCACCCCGAGCGGCGCACCCGGTCCGATCGGTCCGTGGTCACAAGTGCAGGGCTGCTTCGGCCGGACACACCGCCCGCAGCCGCTCGAGCGCGCGGAGCTCGGTCCGCCGGACGCGAGCGACGGACACGCCCAACAGCCGCGCCACCTCTGCGTAGCTGCGGGGCCGATCGTCGTCGAAACCCATCCGCAGCTCGAGGATCTGTCGCTCCAACACTCCCAGGTGCCACAAGAGCTCCCGGCCGGGTCGGACCGAGGCCCCGACGGAATCGGCCGGATCGGCGCCGGTCGAGTCGGGCAGATCGAGGTCACCCAGCTGCTCCAGAGACTGCGGCGCCTCATAGGCGACCATGCCGGCGACCCAGTCGGTCGACCGCCCGGCCGCGTCGGCCAGCTCGGTCACCGTCGCCCTGCGGCCGAAGCGCTGCGCCAACTCACCCTCAAGGCCACGAAGGCTGCGAAGCTCCTCGGCCCGCCGCGCCGGCAGATCGGCCGCGCCCCGTGACCTCGCCGAGGCCGCGCCGACAAGAGCTCGGATCCAGAAGAGCGCGTACGTCGCAAAGCGGCATCCGCGCTGGTGGTCGAACCGCTGCACCGCGAGCAACAGACCGACACAGCCCTCCTGGAACAGCTCGGCCCGCCCATAGCCCATCCGAGATGCGAACTGACCGGCCACCATCGAGACCAGCCCGAGGTTCGCCTGGACGAAGCGCCGCTGTGCGAGCTCGCCCTCGTGGACCAACTGGGCCAGCTCGGACTCGGTGGCGTCCAAGCCGCCGATCCGGCGCGTCCCGGACAGCACCTCGCGGGCGAGCACCCCGGCTTCGATCCGGCGCGCCAGCTCTCGCTCGTCATGGGCGCTCAACAGTGCTGTTGTGGCCGAGCCACTCTTCGCGTTCGACATGCCGCACACTCTGCGGCCCCGAGTCAAGGTTTGAACCCATGGTCATCCAAATCTGTGGATAACGTTCGGGCCGGGCGGGTCGATCAGTCGATCGTGCCGAGGGTCCGGGCCTGGAGCTCCTGTCGGCGCGTCTCCAAGGCCAACAACTCCGCGAACATCCGCCGGTGCGCCGTCCCGTGCTCGACGGGGTTGGTCCGCTGGAGCCTGGACTTCAGCTCGGCGATCTGCCGCATACAGGTGAGCAGCTGGAGCTTCGCCGACGACGCCGTCGCATAGCGGACGCTCGGTTCGCCGCTGACCGGGATCCGCTCAACGGCCAGCGCGGCCACCAGGGAACGAATCGGGTCGGACTCCGACGCCGCGGACACCGCGTGCACCCATTCCCCGGGGCCGTCCGCCGGGGCCTCGGTGGCGGCGGCCTTCTCGATCGAGGTGAAGACCGCTGCGTACGCCGGGTGGGTGAAGTCGTCCATCCCCAGCCCGTCCCGGTCCGGTCCGAACAGATGCGGTGCCTGGATCAGCAGCTTGGCCGTCTCCCGCTCGATCAGGAGTAGGCGGTCGTGCGGGTCGGGCAGCACGGGCTTCGGGGATCTGCGCTCCTGGGCCTGGGCATCGCCGTCCGCCTCGGGACGCGCCGGCTGGTTCGGCCCCGGACCGCCGGTGCTTCGCCGGGAGCGGGAGACAACCCGGCCCACCTCCCGGCGGACCTCCTCGATGTCCATCCCGAGCTGGCCGGCGACCTCTCGTAGGTACTCCCCCACCAACGCGTGGTCACGGATGCTCGCCACCAGCGGAGCAGTGGCCCGCAGCGCGGCCAGCCGACCGTCGGCCCGATCCAGGTCGTACTGGCCCAAGATGTTGCTCATCACGAAGCGGTACAGCGGGACCCGCCGCGCCACCAGCTCGCGAACCGCGGCCTCGCCGTGCTGAAGGCGCAGGTCGCACGGGTCAAGACCGGTCGGCTCGACCGCGACATAGGTCTGGGCGACGAACGACGAATCGAGCGAGAACACCTTGAGCGCCGCGGCCTGGCCGGCTGCGTCGCCGTCGAAGGTGAAGATCACCTCACCCCGGAACGCGTCGTGGTTACCCATCATTCGACGCAGCAGCCGAGCGTGATCCTCACCGAACGCGGTCCCACAGGAGGCGACGGCGGTCTCCACACCGGACAGGTGCGCCGCCATGACGTCGGTATAGCCCTCGACGATCACGGCCTGGCTCTTCTTGCCGATCGCGGTCCGGGCGAGCTCGAGCCCGTACAATACCTGAGACTTCTTGTAGAGCAGTGTTTCAGGCGTGTTGATGTACTTCGCCGGGAGTCGGTCGGCGTCGCTGAGCCGCCGCGCCCCGAAGCCGATCGTCTGCTTGCCGGAGTCCCGGATCGGCCACAACAGCCGGCCCTGGAAGAAGTCCCAGCCGTTCTCGCGAGCGAGCCCGGCGGCCACGATGTCGGCATCGGCGAAACCGCGGCCCCGTAGGTGCCGCAGCAGTGCGCGGCCGTCGCTCGGCGCGTAGCCCACGCCGAAATGCTCCGCCGCGCTCCGGTCGAATCCACGCTGGGAGAGGAATCGACGACCCTCGATTGCCTCGCGGGCACCGAGCTGGTCCTCGAAGAACTCGGCGGCGAGCCGCATCACCTCGAGCAGCCTCGTCCGCTTGCCGGGCTCGACCCGAGGTCCGCCGTCGTCGGTGTAGCGAAGCTGGATGCCCACCCGGTCGGCCAACCGTTCGACCGCCTCGGTGAAGCTCAGGTTCTCGATCTTCTGCAGGAAGTCGAAGACGTCGCCGCCCTCGCCGCACGCGCCGAAGCAGTAGAAGAACCCGCGCGATGGGGTCACCTGAAAGCTCGGCGTCTTCTCGTCGTGGAACGGGCACAGCCCCTTGAGCGAGCCACCGCCGGCGGGTCGGAGATTCACGTAAGAACCGACGACCTCATCGATCCGAGCCCGCTCCCGGACGGCGGCGATGTCCTCGTCGTTGATCCGGCCCGCCACGCTGGCGAGTGTAGCCCCGAGATCCGACACCGCGATCCAACTACAGTCACTGGCATGGATCGTCCCGCGGCGCGCCGACCGACACTCGTGTTCGACGGCGACTGCGCCTTCTGTACGTCGAGCGCGCGCTGGTTCGCCGAGCGGCTCAGCCGTCCGGACCGGCCCGACGCCACCCCGGTGCCGTGGCAGTTCGCCGATCTCGCGGCCATCGGGACCTCCCCCGACCGAGCTCAGCGCGAGGTGCTGTGGGTCGACGTCGACGGCGAGGTTTCCGGCGGTGCGCAGGCGTTCTCACGGTGGTTGCGGTATGCCGGCGGCGTCTGGGGGGTGGCCGGCAGCATTATCGCGCTGCCCGGGATCGCCCGGCTGGCCGCGGCCGGCTATCGGCTGATCGCCCGCAATCGGCACCGGATGCCAGGGGGATCGCCGGCCTGCGCGCTGCCGCCCGCCGGCTACGACCCGTCCCAGCCGGGGACCGAGGCGCTCCACCAGCGACGGACGCCTAGCAGCACCTGATCGTCTAGTCGCAGTGGGCCGACCCAACCCGTACGGTCGGCGACAATCGCCCCAGGCTAGGGTGCCGCGCGACCGTTGTCGTCCGACGGTGCCCGATCAGCGGTGATGATGAGGCCGGCAGTCCGGCGGATCAGCCGGAACCCTTGGTGGGTCGCCCAGCGGGAAGATCTGGGTGATCGACAGCACGGCCTGCTCGGTACCCGCGTTCTTCACGTCGTGCGGCCCGACCTCGGTGAACGAGTCCCCAGCCGTGAAGGTCTCGATCTTGCACCCGGCCTGCCGCAGCACCGTGCCACTCTGCACGACCGCTATCACGATGCCGGGATGAGCGTGCCAGCCGGAGTCCGACCCGACAGGGTAGGTAAGGGTGAACGATCGGACCGTCGCGTCGCCCCGGGTCTTCAGCTCGACGCCGTCCTGCTTCACCTTCGCTGGCCCGGGCAGCGTACCGACCCAGACGCCGCTCGCTACCGGTGCCGGGGGCGGGTCCACCGTGGTTACCGGGTCCGCGGCGGCGCCTGCCGCCATTCCACAGAGCACCAGCCCGAAAGCGGCTCCCAGCGCTGCGCTTCTCGCTCGTACCGTCCTCATCTTCGACTCCATCTGGTCGGGGGATCTCCCCTCCACAGTGGCGCCGGATTCGCTCGGCCGGAGCGGAACTGAGAAACTTCCCACTCCGGCCGAGTGCGTGGCGATTCGTCACGCCGTCAGGCTGGCTCAGGCGAGGGGCCAGACCGCCTCGGTCACCATGCCCCCGAACACGTCGACCTCGAGCTCGCAGCGACCGCCCGGAAGTGGGTGGAGCCGGTAGCGACCCGCCCCCACCTCCGCGTAGACGAGGCTGTGCCTGACGCCGTCGCCGGTCGGCCTGGGCACGACGGCGACGTGCGGATGGTGTCGATGACCGCCGTGTCGAGGCCCCGTGAGCTCCGTACCATGATCATCGGCAGGCCGGATCTCCACCTCGACGCCGTCCATCTGGGCCGGCATGGTGACCACCAACGCCCCGATGTCGCCGCCGATGTCCAGCAGCACCGGCCCCTGGCCGGCGTACGGGTTCTCCGTCTTCGTGTCGGGGACGCTCACGCCGAAGCCTTCCCCGGGATTGCCTGGTAGCCACCGCCGGGCGTCCCGAGATAGGGGAAAACCGACAGTGGGGCGTTGTTGGTGTTGGTCGTGCCGTCCTTGATCGCGGCCGCAGCATCGTCCGGCTTGAAGCTGGGGTCGACCAACGGAATCGTCAACCCGGCCACCGCCCGCAGCTCGATGGTCACCACGTCGTCGACGATCCGGCGTCCGTTCGGGAAGCCGGCCGGGTCCCCGCCGACGAGCCCGAGCGAGTTCGGCTTCGCGGTCGGCGGAACGGCCACGTTGAGTCGCAACATGTCCGCCTGGAGTCCACCGGTGTAGTTCTGGAAGCCGGGCACGACGCCGGTCGGGATGCCCGTCAACAAGATCGCGAGCAGGTCGGCCCGCTCCTTCGTGTACGCGGCGAGCTTGGGAAAGACTCCCGGATAGAGCACCGGCAGCAGACCGGCGAGCTCCGGCTTGGCGACGTACTTCGCGAACTGCGAGTCCTCGTACGGCGAGCTGGCGTTCCAGCGGTCCTTGGCCGCCATCGGGTTGATCACCTCGTTGAACAACGGCATGCCCAGCCGGCTGACCTGCTTCCACGAGCCCGCGGACTTGGACCTGCCAGAACCCTCGTCGAATACCCGGATCCGGCGCCGACTGGCACTGGCCCAGACCCCGATGGTGGCGAGTGGGTCGTCGACCTTGGACGGGCGACGATGCTCCCTCGTCAGATCGGTGATCGGGACCTGGAGCGCGATGCTGTGCACGTTGAGCCCCTGCGTCCCGTTCACGCCCATCGCGGCAGCCGACGGAATCAGGTGAGCCATCTGGAACGGCCGCAGGGTGCCGAGATCGAAGATGCTGCCGAGGTCGACGTTGAAAGCCTCCGCCCGCTGACCCGCGAAGACCTGGCGACCGCCCGACAGCATGTGGGTTCCGGCGGCGGTGAAGGTCTTCGCGTAGTTCGGCGTGCTGCGCGTACCGACGTTGACCGGCGGCACCGGCAGATTCCGGCCGATCACCTTGTCGGCCTGGTGCCGCTCGCCCCGAGTGACGGTGTAGAACTGCGGACGGTTCCAGGTCTTGTCGTCGATCTTGGTGATCGGGCCGGTGTTGTAGAGGAAGGTCGAGTTGTTCCTGATCATGGTGTCGAACTCGAACCGGTAGACCACGTCGGAGTGCGCCGCTCCGTGGTTGCTGACGTGGATCTCGTACAGCACGTCTTCGCCGAACTCGTAGAAGTTCGGACCACCCTGCGGGTTCTGGAACGGGATGAAGTTGGCGATGATCGTCACGGTGTCCGGCCGGTCCGGCGAGACGAACGCGTAGACATCGGTGTTGTCGGCGACCGGGTCCTTGGAGATCTCCGGCGCCTCGCGATGCGAGCTCATCTCACGCCTCCGACTTCGAGAGGCGCGCGATCTTGCGAGCAAGATCATGATCGGTGATGGTCAGCTCGGTGCCGCCGTGCACGACAGTGATCTGACCCTTCGCCAGGTTGTCGACACACGCCATCAGCGGCGCGTCGCCGACCTTGCTGGGATCGACCGGCAGCTCGGCCGCCTGCGCGAGCTGTGCCGGCAAGGACGCCAGTCCGGCCGCGGCCACGCTCGCACCGCTGACCGCGAGGAACGTGCGCCTGCTGGGATTCTCCACGATGATCTCCCTCCGTCGGCCCGCTCGTGCGGGCCATCCGAAAGGGGATCGGCGCGGTGACTCGTTCGGATTGGTGCTTCTTGCCTCTCGGACGGAACCTGTTGGTCGTCGGTGTCAGTCCACCGCGTTCAAGATGTCGGCGACCTGCGCCTGAGTGAACGGGTCGCCCACGAACTCCTCGATCCCCTGCAAGGCGCGTGCCCGCTCGTCCTCGGAACTGGCGGGGTCAAGCCAGCGACGGAGGTGCATCGCACCGATATGGCCGAGCTGGGCGGCGAGCATGGCGAAGTCGGCCCGCGTACGAAGACGCCCCGGTCCACCCCGTTCGCGGTAGGAGGAGTGGAGGATCGCCGCCCGAGCGGGATCGCCGCGGGCGAACTCGAAGATCACCAGCGCCAGCTCGCGGGTGGGATCGGCGGGCCCGCTGTTGTCCCAGTCGATGATGCACAGGCCACCGGACGACGATCTCCGGACGTTGTCGGCCCACAGGTCGAGGTGGCAGATCTGGACCGGTTCCATCGGGGTCATGGTCAGCTCGAGGGCGACGAGGTCGTCGCGGATCGCGGCAAGCCGACCGGCGAACGGAGCGTCGGCTGCCTGGCTGGCGTCGATCAGCTCGTCCCAGGTCGCGGCACCGACGGGTTCGGTATACCACCAGTGCGGCGAACTGCCGGCCGGGATGTGCACGCGATGCAGTGTGGCAACGACGGCTCCGACGAGCGCGGGATCGAGCCCGTTGTCTGGTCCGTCGACATCGACCCAGCCTTGCACCCTGATCGATCGGCCGGCGATTCTCTCCAGGTGACGGCCCTCGTACGTCCGCCGTACCGATGGCGCGGGGACGCCCGCGCTCCGGGCCGCTGACTGGAACTCGCCCCAGTTCCGCGCTTCGTCCTCGCTGATCGGGCCGAACGTTTCCTTGACGGCCCAGTTCCCGGTGGTCGTGGTGAGGCGCCACACCTCGCCCTGTAGCCCCCGGGCCGGTTCGGCCGATACCTCGATGACGCGGCCCAGGCCGTACGCCTCGGCCACGGTCGGCCACACATCGTCGAGCCCGGCGCCCACGCGCCCACCCCATCACCAAGATCCGATCCTGTCTCCAGAAGTCTGCCCGCCGCCTTCCTGCGAGCCTCGATCGGTGCGGGCGCCCTCCGCTGAGCGCGAGGGGAGCCGAATAGTGGTGGAGCCAGATAGCGGAGGAGATTGGGTGGGGAACTCCCCACCCGATCTCCTCCCGTGTTCGCTGCAGCCGGTCAGCGACCGTCGTCGATGCCGCGCGGGAGCCGTGCCGGGTCCCAGCCGAGCTCGCTGACGGCCTTGTCGAAGGCATAGCGGTCGGTCATCCCGGCGACATAGGTGACGGCGGCGCGGAGGGCGTCGACGTCCCCGGGGCTGGCGTCGACCGGGGTTGGCAGGACGCCCGGGCGCTCGGCGTAGAACGCGACCAGCGCTCGCAGCACGGCGACCACGGCCCTGGACTGGGCGAGCGACGCCGGTCGGATATAGATGCGCTCGTAGTTGAACGCGCGCAGCGCGCTCAACGCGGCGGCCGCATCGGGCTCCATCCCGATCTCCCCGTGGCGCTCGACAGCCCGCAGGACGGCGTGGACGAAGGTCCGCAGCTGCTCGCGCCGACCCCGGCCACAGACCTCGGCGATCTCGGCCGGAATGTCGGCCTCGGCCACGATTCCGGCATGGACCGCGTCCTCGAGGTCGTGTGCGCAATAGGCGATCCGGTCGGCCCAGCTGACGATCTCACCCTCGATGGTTGCCGGCGCTGGCCGCGACCAGGAGTGGTTGCGGATCCCGTCGAGTGTCTCGGCGCAGAGGTTGATCGGGGCGAGGACGACGTCGGCTCCCCATGGCCCGTGGTCGTAGCCGTCGACCAGGAAGGCGTCGAACGCGTCCTCACTGGCGTGGCCGCCCGGCCCGTGGCCACAGTCGTGACCCAGTGCGATCGCCTCGGCGAGGGCGACGTTCGCGCCGATCCCGCGTGCGATCGAGGTGGCGACCTGGGCGACTTCGAGGGCGTGGGTGAGCCGGGTCCGTTGGTGGTCGCTCGGGTAGACGACCACCTGGGTCTTCCCGGCCAGTCGTCGGAACGCGGTCGAGTGCACGATCCGGTCCCGGTCACGCTCGAAACAGGTGCGCTCGGAGTCCGGCTCCTCGGACACGGCCCGGTTGCCGGCGCCGTGAGATCGCGTGGCGCCGGGTCGGAGACTGCGCGCTTCACGCTCCTCACGGAGCTCCCGGGAGAGGATCGGGCCGGGACCGGTCTCGGCGGCGGAGGTAGCGTGCGCCCGCACCAGACCGACCGAGTCGGCATGACCGTGCATGGTCTCGGCCCACAGCTGTGCGCGACGAGAGATCCCTGCACCACCGTCGATGTGGTGGTCGTCCGGTCGATCAGCCACCCGAGATCCCGAGCTCCGCGTCGCCGAGGTCGAGGTCGTACCCGCTCGTGTCGTCGAGCCAGCCCTCCGGCAGAGCAACCCGGCCGCGCGGGGAGCCCTGGCGACCGCGCGGCTTCCCGAGCTCGCCGACGGGGAAGGGTGCGGAAGGCAACTGGCCGAGCAGATCGTCGAGCTCGGCCAGGCTGGAGACCATGGCCAGGCTCCGGCGGAGGTCCCCGCCGACCGGGAATCCCTTGAAGTACCAGGCCATGTGCTTTCGCAGGTCCTTGCAGCCGTGATCCTCCCCCTGCAGGGCGGCCAGCAGCTCGGCGTGCCGACGTACCGTCTCGGCGACGGACCGCAGATCCGGCAGGGTCCGGGTTGTCGCCCCGGAGAAGGCGCTCGCCAAGTCGCGGAACAGCCACGGCCGGCCCAGGCAGCCGCGGCCGACGACGATGCCGTCGACCCCGGTCTGCTCGACCATCCGCACCGCGTCTGCGGGCTCCCAGACGTCACCGTTGCCGAGCACCGGTATCCCGACAGACGCCTTGAGGGCGGCAATGGCATCCCAGTCGGCATGTCCGGCATAGGCCTGCTGGGCCGTACGTCCGTGCAGCGCGATCGCCGCACAGCCGGAGTCCTCGGCGATCCGGCCCGCATCGAGATAGGTCTGGTGGAACTCGTCGATCCCGATCCGTGTCTTCATCGTGACCGGCACGCCGAACGGCGCGGCAGCCGCCACGGTCGAGGTCAGGATCGCCCGTAGCCGGTCCCGCTTGTAGGGCAGAGCCGCTCCCCCGCCCTTGCGAGTGACCTTGGGCACCGGGCAGCCGAAGTTGAGGTCGACGTGGCTGACCGCGTACTCCTCACAAAGGATCGCGGTGGCCCGGCCCATCACCGCCGGGTCCACCCCGTACAGCTGGACCGAACGGACCCGCTCGCCGGGATCGAACTGCAGCATGGCGAGCGTCTTCGGATCCCGCTCGACGATCCCCCGGCTGGTGATCATCTCGCAGACGAACAGTCCGGCCGGTCGGTCCGTCGACCAGATCCCGCGCTCGGCCTCCTCCCGGCACAACTGCCGGTACGCAGCGTTCGTGATGCCCGCCATCGGCGCGAGAACCACCGGCGTGGCGACCTCGATCGGCCCCACCCGTAGCCCCCGTCCCCCCGACTTGTCAGCGTCAGGAACGGCTATAGCCGTCTCTGACGCTGACAAGCCGGGGGTGGGAGTGGTGGCGGTCAGCATCCGATGAGTCGGGTGGCGAGGTAGTCGATCACCTTGTCCAGCGACACCCGCTCCTGGCTCATCGTGTCGCGCTCGCGAATGGTCACCGCGCCGTCGTCGAGGGTGTCGAAGTCGACGGTCACGCAGAACGGTGTGCCGATCTCGTCCTGCCGGCGATACCGGCGACCGATGGCCTGAGCGTCGTCGAAGTCCACGTTCCAGTGCTTGCGCAGCGCCGCGGCCAGATCGCGGGCCTTCGGCGAGAGGGCCTCGTTACGGGACAGCGGCAGTACGGCGACCTTGACCGGTGCCAGTCGCGGGTCCAGCTTCAGCACGGTCCGTTTGTCGACCCCACCCTTGGTGTTGGGAGCCTCGTCCTCGGTGTACGCCTCGACGAGGAACGTCATCAGCGAACGGGTCAGACCGGCCGCCGGCTCGATCACGTACGGGACGTACCGCTCGCCCTTGGCCTGGTCGAAGTAGGACAGGTCGGTGCCGGAGTGCTCGGAGTGCGTAGACAGGTCGAAGTCGGTCCGGTTCGCGATGCCCTCCAGCTCACCCCACTCGTTGCCGACGAAGCCGAACCGGTACTCGATGTCGACGGTCCGTTTCGAGTAGTGCGACAGCTTCTCCTTGGGGTGCTCGAAGTGGCGAAGGTTGTCCCGGGAGACGCCGAGATCGACGTACCAGTTCGTGCGCTCGTCGATCCAGTACTGGTGCCACTCCTCGTCCGTGCCTGGCTCGACGAAGAACTCCATCTCCATCTGCTCGAACTCGCGGGTGCGGAAGATGAAGTTGCCCGGCGTGATCTCGTTGCGAAAGCTCTTGCCGACCTGGCCGATGCCGAACGGGGGCTTCTTGCGGGTCACCTGGACGACGTTGGCGAAGTTGACGAAGATGCCCTGTGCGGTCTCGGGACGCAGGTAGTGCAGGCCCGACTCGTCCTCGATCGCTCCAAGGTAGGTCTTCAGCATCATGTTGAAGTCTCGCGGCTCGGTCCACTGGCCACGGGTGCCGCAGTTCGGGCACGGGACAGTGGTCAGCAGCACGCCGTCGGGATCGACGATGTCGTGCTTCGCTGCGTACGCCTCCTGCAGGTGATCGGCCCGGAACCGCTTGTGGCAGTGCAAGCACTCCACCAGCGGATCGGTGAAGACGCCCACGTGACCCGAGGCCACCCAGACCTGGCGCGGCAGGATGATCGATGAGTCCAGGCCCACGACGTCGTCGCGGCCGTTCACGACCGACTTCCACCACTGGCGCTTGATGTTCTCCTTCAGCTCCACACCGAACGGCCCGTAGTCCCACGCCGAACGGGTGCCGCCGTAGATGTCGCCGGATGGAAACACGAAACCCCGGCGCTTGCAGAGGCTGATGACGTTGTCGAGTCGACTAGTGGGTGCCACGGAAGTTCTTCTCCAAACACGTGTACCGCCGCTCCCCGGCTGGGAGGGCGCGACGGTCCAGACTAGCCGGGCCAACTCCGGGTGCGGCTCAATCGAGGTCGGTAGACACCTTCGCGGTGGCCCAGCGCGATCACTGACGACGAGCAGGAGGTCGTCGCGTGATGGAGATGATCACAACAGCTCGGGGTCCTCGTAGGCCGACGGCTCGTCGAGCGCCTCGGACAGCAGCGGGACCACGACCAGCTTGGACTCGTTGCCCTGGAGTGCCCGGCGGTACGAGCCCACGTCGCGCCAGCGCAGGACGAGCGCCCAGAGATCCTGCTCGTCGAGGTTCCGTACCAGATCGGCCTCCTCGAAACCTGGTCGCGTTCTGAGCACAGCCAACGCGGCGTCGACCCGAGAACCGAAGGTCCCCGGCTCGGCGACTCGGAACCGCGTCACGACCAGCACCGCGCCAGCGTACGGTGTCCGGCGACGACCCTTCAGGTGACTCTCGAGATGGAACGGCGGATCGCCGAGGCCGATGCCGACGGATCGTGAGCTCCGGCTGGGGTTCGACCGGTAACCGGATCGGACTTCGCCGGCACCCAGGAGCTGATCAGCGTTGACTACCGAGCAGGGCGTGGCTGCGCGGCTCGCGGCTGAGCTGGGCTTCGAGGTGGACGCCGTCGAGGTCCTCACCGGCGGCCAGCAGAACCACGCCGTGCGCCTTCGCGGCCCGGCCACCGACGCAGTGATCCGCTTCGCGCGCGACGTGTCCCGGCTGACGATGGATCCTTTCGACGTCGAGCAGTGGTGCTCTGCAGCTGTCCTCGCGGCCGGCATCGCCACTCCCCCGACCCTCGCCCGGGCACAGCTAGGGCACTACTCGGTGATCGTCCAGCGCTTCGAACCGGGAGAACGGACCAACGCCGCAGACGTGCGGGCATGGGAAGCAATCGGACGCGTTGCCGCGGCGTTGGCCGAGGTCGACACCGGTGACGCGCCGCCCGGCCTGTTCTCCAGATTCGGTCGCGATCTGGATGCGGCGTGGCTCCAGCACCTGGACTACAACCTCACCGCGCTCACGGGGGACGATCCGTTGCTGGAGCTCGGCGTCTACGAGTCGGGGCAGCAAGACGCCGTGAGGCGGGCGCTGACCCGGCTTCGCGGACGGCGACTTCGGCAGGGTCTGTGCCATGGTGATCTGTCGACCCGAAACGTCATCACACGCGCGGTCGAGGACTATGTCGTGATCGACTGGGGCTCGGCCCACGCAGGTCCGGTGCCCTGGACGGATCTGGAGCAGATCCACCGGTGGCATGTCACCGGCCTCACGGGCGATCCCGACACCCGGGTGTCCGAAGCCGCCTGGCGCGCGGTGCTTTCCGGCGCCAGCCTGTCTCCGGAGGCCGCCGGCCCGACCATCGCCGAGGTCGGGATCCTGCACGCGATCGATGTGGTCAGATGGGCACGCGACCGACGGCCGGACCGGATAGCCGAGTTCGTCCAGCAAGCCCGGGCGACCATTCCGCAGAATCTCGCGACCCAGGCCTGAAGCGCACGCCGAGTCCGCCTGCGCGAACTGTTATCACCCGGCGACAGTTGTCACGTCGGCGAAACCCGGCCGAAACGAAACGCACCTAAATTCGACTCACGCAGGCCCGCCGGTGCGAGAGCGAGCTGATCATGTTCGAGTACGTAGACCCGTTCATCGGCACCGAGGCCACTGAGCTACCGCCCGCGCAGGGCCTCGCAGCCACCTGGTGGTGGCCGAAGCCGCAGGTGGGAAACACCCACCCTGGTGCAACCTTTCCCTTCGGGATGGTTTCCGCCTGCTCCTACTCCGGCGCATATCCGACCGGCTACGGGCTGTACGAGCTCAACACCGAGGGCGTCCCGCCGCGGATGTACGAGGAGCAGATCGCCTCCGGCTTCAGCCACTTCCACCAGTCCGGCACGGGCGCGATCCGCAAGTACTACAACTACTTCCGGGTCACCCCGATGCTCGACCCGCTGGACTGCCTCGGCAACAGCTGGGAGCTGACCGACGAGGTCGCCGAGCCCGGTTACTACGCCGCGACGCTGTCCTCGGGAATCCGCTGCGAGCTGACTGTCGGTCCGCGCAGTGCGGTGCATCGGTATACGTTCCCGGCTCATCGCGACGCCCGGATCGTCATCGACCTCTCGTTGGGCGGGCTGCTCATCCCCCACGGCGAGACGGTCCCACTCCGCGCGCATCTGGAGACCCTCGCACCCGGAGTCGCCCAGGCCGAGGTGGTCGTCGAGGGTGCCCCGCTGGCGGTTCATCTGGAGTGCGACGCCCTGGACTGGCGCCAGCTGCTCTGGTACGACCGCCGCCTGATGCCGGGCGGCACCCGACTGGACTTCGACCGGATCCGGCCGACGACACTCCGGCCGTTCGGTCTGATGTGGCGCGGGCCGACCGAGGCCGGGCAGGTCGTGGAGCTCCGCTTCGGCTTCTCACTGCGGGGGGTCGAGCAGGCCGAACAGAATCTGCGGGCCGACTGCGACACCGGCAGCGGCCGGTTCGACGACCGGCGCGCTGACACCGCGACAGAGTGGCGCAAGCACCTCGGCACGATCAGCATCGACACACCGAGCGCCGAGCGCCGGACAGTGTTCGCCACCGCCCTCTACCACTCCTTGATCAAGCCCTGTTTCGCCGCCGGGGAGAGCCCGTTCTGGCCGATGGACGGACCGTTCGTGTTCGACCTGTGCACGATGTGGGACATCTACCGTACGCAGCTGCCGTTGATCACCGCGCTCTTCCCGGACCGCGCCGTCGAGCTGGCGAACGCACTGCTCAACGTGTGCGAAGAGGAGGGCAACCTCCCGATCGGCTACCGGATGGCCAAGGGCGCCGACCGGTTCTCGCGGCAGGGCAGCGCGCTGGCCCAGACGTTCCTGGCCGACCTCTGCCAGCTCGGGCTGACGGGGGTGGACTGGGACTGGGCGCTGTGTCACATGGACACCGATCTGCGGCGAACGTACGGCGAGGAGTACCTGCTCCGCGGCATCGCCCATCCGGTCACCCATACCCTCGACATCTCCTTCGGCTACCACTGCGCGGGGCAGGTGGCCCGGATCGTCGGAGACTCCAAGCTGGCCGAGCAGTTCGAGCAGCTGGCCACTCGGTGGGTGAACGCCTTCGACCCGACGACCGGTCTGCTGATCGACTCGACGTACTACGAGGGCGGCCGTTGGAACTACTCGTTCCGGATCTCCCACGACATGCGGGCCCGGATCGAGCTGGCCGGCGGCGAACAGCGGTTCATGTCCCTGCTCGACAGCTTCTTCGGGTACGGCGCCGACCCGGTCAAGCAGGTCGGCGAGCGGCCCAGCGTCGACGAGCTCGCCGCGGGCTACGCGCTCAACCGCTTCGAAGGACTGAACAACGAACCTGACATGGAGGTCCCCTGGGCGTACCACTATGTCGGTCGGCCCGATCGGACCGCCGAGATCGTGCAGGCAGCCGTGCTCAACCAGTTCGGGCTTGGCCGTGGCGGGCTGCCGGGCAACGACGACTCCGGGGGCCTGTCCTCCTGGTACGTCTGGGCCAGCCTCGGTCTGTTCCCGGTCGCGGGCCAGGGGATCTATCTCGTCAATGCACCGTCGTTCGCCCACTCTCGCATCGATCTCGGTGGTGACGAGCTCACCATCGACACCCATGGGTTCATCGAACCCAGGCCCGGTGGTCCGACCCAGTACGTCCAGTCCGTCCGGTTCAACGGGCACCCTCTCGAGGAGTCCTGGCTCCCCGCGCGCGATCTGCTGCGGGGCGGCCAGCTCCAGATCACGCTCGGCCCGACACCGAGCGCATGGAGCCGGGAGCACCGGCCGCCGTCGGTATCGAAACCAGGCACCGGCTACCCGGACACGTCCAGCACCCCTCTCCCTGCGGAGGTGACCGCATGACGGCTCCTGATTTTCGCGCCGCCGTCCCCGCGTCCGTGCCTTCCACTACGCCTCCTGCCGTCGTCCGAGTCCAGGGCGACGACGAGCAGGGTCACCCAGAACAGCTCCTCACTCCCGAGAGGATCCGCCCATGACCGGCCAGCCCCGTCGTCTTGTCATCGTCGTCCGCGCCGACCCCGTGATCTGTGGTCACTCGGGGGAGGCCCGAAACCTGGCCGAAGCCGCGCTGGCCCGCGGCTTCACCGAGGTTCGGATCGTCACCTGGCCGATCGCCAGGCTGATCGAGTCCGGTCTTCCGCTGAAGCCGTTGGACGGCATAGCCCCGTACAGCGAAGGGATCGTCGTCGAACGACCCGAAGCGGTCGGTGACTACAAGGTCCCCGACGGTCGCTACCTGTCCGGACTCACCGGTCGGCTCGTCGAGCTGTTCACCGACGGGGTCCCGACTGTCGCCATGTCGCTCTACCTGAGCCCGCACACCATCGCGATCACCGACGCCGTGCACGCGGCAGAGGCGACCGGGCTGCCGGTGAAGGTGACGACGATCGCCGAGGCGGTCGGGTCCGACGTCACGAACGTGGTCCGCTCGTGTGTCGAGGAGAACAGGTTCGGCGCCGCGGCACACGTGCTGTCGTCCTACCTGAGCTCCGACATCCCGGTTGCCGTCTCGGACTACACCCGTCGGCTGATCATCGAGTCGGCCGAGGCGATCGACGCCCGGCACGGCACGCACTTCGCGGCACAGTGCCAAGAACGCGTGACGATCTCCTATCCCGCCATCAACACCACCGAGTTCCTCGACCCCGACCCGTTCGAGGTGGAATCCCGACTCGCCCGGCGCGGGCTCACCCCGGGGTCGTACGTCTTGTTCTTGTCCCGGCTCGCCCATGCCAAGGGGGTCGACGACCTGATCGACGGCTTCGCGGCGAGTCGGGCCTGCGACGACCTCACACTCGTCATCGCCGGCAACGGTCCGGAGGCACAGTTCCTCCGTGAGTACGCCGCCGCCTCCACGGTCGCCGACCGGCTTGTCTTCTTCGACGACGTGGACGACGACGAGCGGTCGCCGCTGATGGCCGGCTGCGCCGCCTTCGTGCTGCCGAGCAAGCCGCGTCCCGAGTTCACCGAGACGTTCGGGATTGCGCTCGTGGAGAAGATGCTGTCCGGCGGCGGCCCCGTGATCACCACCGACACCGGCGGGATCGGCGAGGCGGTCGGCGACACTGCCCTGATCGTCGACGTCAACGACCCGGCCGGCATCGCGTCCGCGCTCGACCGCGCCCTCGCGATGTCCCTCGAGGAGCGTGACGACCTTGCCCACCGCGCTCGGAACCACGCGATGCAGTTCGATCGCGCGCTCGTTCTCGACCGCCTGCTCGGCCGGTTGGAGCAGCCGGACGTACGCGAGCTGTACGTCGCCTGAGCGACGACAGCTGGACCATCGGGTCAGCCGCTGGTCGCCTTCGCCGCATCCGCCGCGATCCCTTCGAGAACGTTGATCCCGACCTTCTCGGAGGGCCGGCCGTCGGACAGCGCGACGATCAACAGCTTGTGGCCGGCATGCTCGGCCTCCCCGATGCTGTTGACGATCCAGCCACCCGATCGCGGAAGCCACCCGTTCTTGACATAGGGCGCCGTCCCGCCGCGATCGTCGGCCGCGGAGACGCCCCAGTCCTGATCGTTTGCGACGTTGCCCATCAGCGTCCGGATGTAGCCCCTCGACTGCGCCGTCAGGGGAGAGTCCTCGGTGAAGATCGCCGACAGCAGCCGGAGCTGATCGGCGACCGTTGTCGTGGTAAGACCCCAGCGAGCCTTGGTGCCGGGCGTTGTCGAGGTGAGCCCTAGCGTCTGGTTGGCCGCCGACAGACCTCTGGCGCCACCGATCTGCTTCCACAGCGACGTCGCCGCGCTGTTGTCACTGTTCTGGATCATCCGTTTCGCGGTGGCCTCCTGGCCCTGGGTCAGCTCACCGTCCTTCTGGAGCAGCAGAGCGGCGAGGATGTCGACCTTGACGATGCTGGCGGTCGCGAAGGTCGTGTCCGCGCCATAGCTCGCGGTGACCCCCGTGTTCAGGTCGAGGGTGGCGACTGCCGTCCGCCCCTTGATCCCCTGCGTCCGCGCCTGAACGGCGTCCGCCAGAGCGCCGGTCGCGGACTCGGAGGTCGGAGGCGGGCTGGCGGCTGCCTTGTCGTGCGGGGCGGGCGCCGCGTCATCAGCGGCGGAGGCCACCCAGCCGATCAGTCGCACGCTTCCCCAGATCAGCGTGATCAGGGCAACCAGCAGCACGAGCGCACGGACCCGGCGGAACCGCAGCGACGGAACGGGTCGGGGCTTCGACGGTCCTGCAGGACCCTTCCGCTGTTGACTGCGCGGGTCGCTCCCACTGGGGGGATCGGCCTGACCACGCACGTCCGGGCGAGGTCGCAGCGCCGGGTCGGAGCCGCGAGTGAGCTGTCCGGTCGACATGGGTCCAACGCTATGGGGCCTGACCGACAATTCCGGGGAGCTTCGACTCGTGCCGCGCCACCAGCGGTCCCGTTGCCTCGCCTGCCCAGCTCGGGAATGGAACACTTGCCTGATGCCCGGCACAGCACCCGCAGCCCGTTCGCCTTTTCGCGTCTCGGTGGAGAAGGCCAGCCGGCGCTTGCTCACCCGCCTGCATCGCCTGCCACGGCTGCTGCTCCCCCTCCTGACCGGCATCCTGTTCGCCGTCGGTGTGCTGGGTCCGCTGACGCTCGGCCTCATCGCCCTGGCCATCATCTTTGTCTTCGTGACCTGGCTGGCGTATCTCTCCTGGCCCGCCGTCGCGACGGGCGGCAAGGTGATGAGGCTGCTGATGGTCCTGCTGGTCGGTGTGCTGATCGCCATCCGCCTCTGGCAGGGCTGACCCCGCCCCCACAGTCCGCCCACCCCGCGTTCGCCCCGTCTGCGTGCGTCTGCCCCGGCTCCAACAGGGGCAGACGCACGTAGGCGGGGCAAGCTCTGGAATGGGCGGTGACTCATCGGGCGATCTGTGGACAACCGGCTGCGCGCAGCAGCCTGTGGACAGCCCGAACGCTTGGCCATGCAACGCACTACCCCTCCAGATATGAGTGACGACATCGTGCTCCGACACGATCTGGAGGCCCAAGGCATCACCGCCAGCGAGATTCGCTCCATGGTGCGGTCGGGATCGCTGGTTCGAGTGCGCCGTGGCGCCTATGCTCCGACGGCGGATCCGGAGCCGGCCGACGCCTCGGAGGTCGTTCGCCGACACCGGCGGATGCTCGACGCGACCGTCCTCCAGCTCTCGCCCGACTGGGTGGTGAGTCACATGTCCGCGGCGCTCCTGCATGGGCTACCGACCTGGAACGACCAGCTGGCGCGAGTGCAGCTCACGCGCGGGCGATCCGGCGGTGGGAAGACGCGGCCTGACGTGCTCGTCCGAGGCCTGCCGCTGGAGCCCGATCAGATCGTTGAGCTGGCGGGCAGACAGGTGACAGCCCTACCGCGGACCGTTCTCGACCTGGCCTGCGGACTCCCGCTGACACGGTCCGTCGCGGTCGGCGACGCGGCGCTCAGACTCGGTATGGATCCCGTCGAGCTGGGGGCTGCGGTGGTCGGCGGTGCCGGACGGAACGGCATCGGTCGCGCCCGCATCGCGACCGGGATGCTGGACATCAGGAGCGAGAGTCCCGGCGAGTCGGCCAGCCGGGTGATCTTTCAGTTGCACGGATTGCCAGCGCCCGACCTCCAACATGAGGTGCGCGCAGCCGACGGGACGCTGGTCGGCCGAAGCGATGCTGCGTGGCCCGAATTCCGCACGCTCGGCGAGTTCGACGGACGCACCAAGTACGGCCGGCTGCTCCGTCCCGGCCAGCGGACTGAGGATGTGGTGTACGCGGAGAAGCTGCGCGAGGATGCGCTGCGCGAGCTCGGCTGGGAGGTCGTCCGGTGGACCTGGGCCGACCTGCGAGATCCGGAGGCCCTCATACGACGGATCGAGCGCGCCTTCGAGCGCGGACGCCGGCACGCCTAGAGAACTCTCCGCCTCGCCGCATCAGGACTGGGTTGCGCCCCTGACTGAGCCCGGCTGCGCCGAGTCTGCCGCGCCCGCGTGCGTCTGCCCCGCCCGCGTGCGTCTGCCCCGGTTCCAACAGGGGCAGACGCACGCAGGTGGGGCGAACGCTGGTGGGCGGCGGGTCGCGGCAACCAGCTTGACTCCAGCCCAGATCTACATGAAAATCGTTTCCGTGAAGCTCTCGCGGATGCTCGGCGCCACGGTGATCGCAGCCGCCGTGCTCCTTGCGACGGCGTGCGGTCAGTCCGGCACGGCCGCGGAGGGCGGGGCGAGACCTGGTCAGCTGAAGATCGTCACTGCCTTCTATCCGTTCCAGTTCGTCGCCGAGCGCGTCGCGGGAGATCACGCCGTCGTCTCCAGCCTCACCGCACCGGGAGCCGAGCCCCACGACCTCGAGCTCACGCCCAAGCAGGTGGCCAGTGTGACCACCGCCGACCTGGTGGTCTACGAGAAGTCGTTCCAGGCCGCCGTAGACGAGGCTGTCGCCCAGAGCGGGAACGCCAACGTGCTGGACACGGCAACGGTGGTCCCGCTCGTCCCGTTGCAGGAGGGGGACAGCCACGACCAGGGGGCGGCGGCCGACGGAACCGGTGAGGAGGCCAAGTCCGGGCTCGATCCCCACGTCTGGCTGGATCCGAAGAACATGGTCGAGATCACGAGTGCCGTCGCGGACCGGCTGAGCACGATCGATCCGGGCCATGCCGACGACTACCGCACCAACGCCAAGCGCCTGGTCGGCGACCTCACCGCTGTCGACAGCTCCTACCGCAGCGGACTGGCCACCTGCAAGGTCCGCGACTTCATCACGACTCACGCGGCCTTCGGCTATCTCGCGAGGGAGTACGACCTCACGCAGGTCGGGATCAACGGACTGAGCCCCGACAGCGAGCCGTCGCCGGCGCGAATCGCCGACGTACAGGCGATCGCGAAGGAAAAGGACATCACCACGATCTTCTACGAAACGCTCGTCTCCCCCGCGGTTGCCGAGTCGATCGCCGGCGACCTCGGACTGAAGACGGACGTTCTCGACCCGATCGAAGGCATCACCGACGCCTCGCGCGGTACGGACTACGTTTCGGTCATGAAGTCCAACCTCACGGCGCTGCGGACGGCGAACAGTTGTCATTAGCGGCGAACGAGCCAGTGCTGGCAGCGGAGGACCTCACGGTTGAGCTCGGCGGTCTGCCGGTTCTTCGCGGAGTCGGCCTTGCCGTCTCCCCCGGAGAGGCGGTGACCCTTCTGGGCGGCAACGGCTCGGGCAAGTCGACCCTGGTCCGAGCGCTGCTCGGCCTGGCTCCTCATCAGCGCGGCTTGGTCCGCCTGTTCGGCACGGAGCTGGGCCGGTTCTCGGCTTGGAAGCGGGTCGGGTACGTCCCCCAGCGGTCCACCGCAGCGCTCAGCAATGCACTCGTCCGCGAGGTGGTCGCCGCCGGTCGCCTGGCCCATCGGCGACCGTTTGTGCCACCCCGACGGGCGGATCGTGCAGCGGTCGTCGAGGCGCTGACCACCGTCGGCATGGCCGACCGCGCCGGCGACGAGGTCCGGCGGTTATCCGGAGGGCAGCAGCAACGCGTCCTGATCGCCCGCGCACTGGCCGGTGCGCCGGATCTGCTGGTGCTGGACGAGCCCAATGCCGGGGTGGATCTCGAGCACCAGCAGATCCTGGCCCAGGTCCTCACGACGCTGATCGCCCGAGGCGTCGCGGTGCTCGTCGTCCTCCACGAGGTCGGCCCGCTTGCGGGTCTGATCGACCGGGCAGTGGTGCTGCGGGAGGGCCGGGTCGTCCACGACGGTCCGCTGGGTGGTCTCGGTCAGGGGCAACATCACCACGGGCACCACGCGGACAACCCGGCGGTCGCGGCTCTGGACGGAAGCCTGCTCGACCCAACGCTGCTGAGCCCGTCCCCGCTGAACGGGGAGTCATGATCGAGATCCTCGGTTACCCGTTCATGCAGCGGGCCCTGCTCGCCGCGCTGCTCACCGGACTGATCGCGCCCGCGATCGGGACGTACATCGTGCAGCGTCGACTCAGCCTGCTCGGCGACGGACTGGGTCACGTCGCGATCGCCGGCGTCGGGCTGGCCCTCCTCACCGGCTCCTCACCGCTGCCGATCGCGGTGGCGGTGTGCGTCGTCGGCGCGGTGATCGTGGAGATCCTGCGCCAGCAGGGGAAGGCCACCGGAGACGTCGGACTGGCGATCTTGTTCTACGGCGGACTGGCCGCGGGCGTGCTGATGTCCGGCATCGCCGGTGCCGGCACCGGTGCGCTGTCGCAGTATCTGTTCGGCTCATTGACCACCGTGACGTCTGGCGATCTCGTTCTGGTCGCGGCGCTCGCGCTGGTCGTCCTGGTGCTCACCATCGGGCTCGCGCCGCAGTTGTTCGCGGTCAGCACCGACGAGGAGTTCGCACGTACGCAGGGGATCCAGGTCCGGCTGTACAACATCGTCATCGTCGTGCTCGCCGCAGTGACCGTCACGCTCGCGATGCGGACGGTCGGTCTGCTGCTGGTCAGCGCCATGATGGTGGTGCCGGTCGCCGCCGGACAGAACCTCGTCCGTGGACTGTTCGCGTCGTTCTGGTGCTCCATGATCATCGGCGTGGTCGTCGCGGTCGGCGGTGCCGTCGGCTCGTTCTACGCCGACACCGCGCCGGGTGCGCTGATCGTCGTGCTGGCCATCGCAGTGTTCATGATCAGCTGGCCCGTCTCGGTGCTGCTCCGGCGGCGCCGAAACGCCATGATGGTCCCCGAGTCGGTGGACGACGAGGACGAGCTGGCGATGCCGCACGTGACCGCCGAGGCCGGGCACCCGCACCAGCACGGGCCAGACTGCGGGCACTCACGCGTCCGGCACGGTGATCACGAGGACTTCATCCACGAGGGCCACCGGCACGCCGTGCACGCCGATCACTACGACGAGCACTGACGCTGGCGAATGATTCCGACACCGAGACGAGGATCGAGATGACCGACCAGACCGGATCGACCTCGCCGAGCCAGCGGCGCACGAGGCAACGGGTCGCGGTCGAGGAGATCGTCCGCAACCTCACCGAGTTCCGAACGGCACAGCAGATCCACGACGATCTCCGGCACCACGGCGACGGGGTCGGACTGACAACGGTCTATCGCAATCTCCAGCTGATGGCTGATGCCGGCGAGCTCGACGCGATCCGGACCGCCGACGGCGAGACGGCGTACCGTCGTTGTTCGGGCGGCCACCACCATCACCTGGTCTGCCGCTCCTGCGGACGTACGGTCGAGGTCACCGGCCCCGCGGTGGAGACCTGGGCGGCGGCCATCGCCGAGCGCAACGGGTTCCGCGACGTCAGCCACGAGCTCGAGATCTTCGGCACCTGCGGCGACTGCTGACGTCCACCCAAGCCGACGTCTATCCAAGCTGACGGACCCGAGCGCAGCGGAGCGCGAGCGAGGCTTGCCGAGCGAAGCAATCAGAGGAGAGCCAGCAATCAACTGCACCGACGCTGCGCGTCGCGGAGTGCAGGAGCAGATCGTGAAACGCGCTTTTGGTTTCACGATCTGTGACGAACGAGGCGACCTGAGGCGCAGCGGCGCAGCGGAGCGAGGCTTGCCGAGCGAAGCAATCAGGAGACCGAGAGCAATCAACTCGCGCCGCCGTAGCGACGGTCGCGGTCAGCGTACAGCTCGATGGCATGCCACAGATCGCGGCGGTCGAAGTCGGGCCAGAGCCGGTCAAGGAAGACCAGCTCCGCGTACGCCGACTGCCACAGCAGGAAGTTCGATGTCCGCTGCTCCCCCGAGGAGCGGACGAACAGGTCGACGTCGGGAATGTCCGGCTCGTCCAGGTAGTGCCGGAAGCGTTCCTCGGTGATCCGATTCGGGTCGAGCTGCCCCGCCGCGGCCAGCGACGCGATCTTGCGCACCGCATCGACGATCTCCGCCCGGCCGCCGTAGTTCACGCAGAACTGCAGGGTCAGCACGTCGTTGTCGACGGTGCGGCGCTCGGCTTCCTCGAGCTCGCTGATCACGCTCCGCCACAGCCGCGGTCGGCGACCGGCCCACCGAACGCGTACGCCCATCGCGTCCATCTGGTCGCGTCGGCGGCGGATGACGTCACGGTTGAAGCCCATCAGCCAGCGCACCTCTTCAGGCGAGCGCCGCCAGTTCTCGGTGGAGAAGGCGTACGCGGACAGATACTTCACGCCGATCTCGATGGCACCCTCGATCACGTCGAACAACGACGCCTCGCCCATCGCGTGCCCCTCGGTCCGCGGCAGGCCACGTGCCTTTGCCCAGCGGCCGTTGCCGTCCATCACGATCGCCACGTGCTGGGGCACCTGTCCGACCGGGATCGCGGGCGGCCGCGCGCCGCTCGGGTGCGGGACCGGCGGCCGCGGAGCGGATCGCTCGCTCCGAGGCGCGGCACGGTCACGAGGGCTCCTTGGCACGTAAGGGACAATAGCGAGGTGCCGACCTATCGTGACGAAGCAGTGGTGCTCCGCACGCACAAGCTCGGCGAGGCGGACCGGATCATCACGTTCCTGAGCCGTGGTCGCGGCAAGATCCGTGCGGTGGCCAAGGGCGTACGTCGGACGTCGTCGAAGTTCGGCGCCCGGCTCGAGCCGTTCTCCCATGTCGACCTGCAGTTCGCCGAGGGCCGCACCCTCGACGTGGTCACCCAGGTCGAGTCGCTGCACGCGTTCGGGGAGCCCCTGGTGGCCGACTACCGCGCCTACACCGCGGGCCAGGTGATGCTGGAGACCGCGGACCGGCTGGTGGTCGAGGAGGGCGAGCCCTCAGTGCAGCAGTACCTCCTGCTGGTCGGTGCCCTCGGCGCGCTCAATCGCGGCACCTCCGATGGCGTTCGATCGGCGTCACTGATTCTCGACTCCTACCTGCTGCGGTCGCTGGCGGTCGCCGGCTATGCCCCGACGTTCACCGACTGTGCCCGCTGCGGGGTGGTCGGGCCGCACTCGGCCTTCTCCCCCGGGGCCGGCGGCGTCGTCTGCGAGCCATGTCGTCCGACCGGCTCGGCCCGGCCCTCGACGGACACCCTCACCCTCCTCGGCGCCCTGCTCGAGGGTCGTTGGGCCGATACGCGCGAGGTCGACCCCCGCATCGCGACGGAGGCGAGTGGACTGACCGCCGCGTACGTCGCCTGGCACCTCGAGCGCGGGCTCAGGTCGTTGATCCACCTCGAGCGCTGAGTCGTCTCGATGCCGACCCGAGATCCGCGAGACCCGAACTTCGTCAACCCGCACTGGGTCACCCCGCCGGAACCGTCACCCACGCGGCACCGGCCGCCCGCCTTCGCGTACGCGCTGGCGATCATCCTGCCCGTATTCCTGCTCCTGCTGCTGGCCGCGCCGTTCGGGATCGTGCTCGCGCTGCGGGCCGGCCGCGCCGCCGAGCCCGATGCCGGCCGGGCGAACCAGCAAACCGATCAACCGCCGGCCGGCGAAGCGGGCGCCGGCGACCCCTACTTCCCCGATTACGGCAGCAGCGGCTACGACGCGGTGAAGTACGCGATCGCGATCTCGTTCGACCCCAAGACCGCGACGATCTCCGGGACCACGACCATCACGGCCCGAGCCACCCAGGACCTGACCTCGTTCTACTACGACCTCGTGCTGCACACGAACTCCGTGACGATCGGCGGCAGACCGGCCACCGTCCAGCAGGAGTCGTTGCAGGACGTCAAGATCACGCCGGCCACCCCGATCAAGGCCGGAACCGAGTTCGTGGCCACGATCGACTACTCAGGCGATCCGGCGAAGATCAAGTCTCCCCGGGGACAACCGTGGTCGGTCACCAACCAGGAGTGGACGGCCGCAGGAGAGCCGGAGAGCGCGGCGTGGTGGTTCCCGTCCGATGACTACCCCGCCGACCCGGCCCTGATGGATGTGTCCGTTACGGTGCCGAACGGGATGGAGGTGATCAGCGTCGGTCGCCTGGTGTCTCGTGACAGCGACACGAATCCCGACACGGCGACCTGGCACTGGCTCTGCGAGCAGCCGATGGCGACATATCTCAACTTCATCAGCATTGGTCAGTACGAGATCCGCGAGAGCACGGTCGACGGGCTCCAGGCGGTGTACGCGGTCAGCGAGCAGCTGGACGGCGATCAGCGTCGGCAGGCATTCGCCGCCATGGAACGATCGCCGGAGATCCTGCGGACGTACGAGGGCTGGTTCGGGCAGTACCCGTTCGACGAGATCGGTGGCGTGGTGCCGGCGCACCGGTTCGGGTTCGGCGGGCTCGAGACCCAGACCCGACCGGTCTACGGCGCGGAGTCGATCCTCGATCGGGGGTTCGCGCCGGGCCTGGTCGCTCACGAGCTGGCGCACATGTGGTTCGGCGATCACGTCACGGTCCGACAGTGGAACGACATCTTCGACAACGAGGGGTACGCCAGCTGGGCGCAGTGGGCCTACGACGACGCACACGGCGGGGAGAAGCTGAACGACCACCTCGAGCGGGCCTATCAGGCGACCAAGGACAAACCCGACTTCTGGAAGATCACCATGATCGACCCGGGGGCCGACCATCTGTTCGACGCGGTCTACACCCGGGGCCCGATGCTGCTGCAGGCGCTACGCAACCGGATCGGTGACAAGGCTTTCTTCGCCCTCGCTCGGAACTGGGCCCAAGATGCGGGGAGCCGCAGCCTCGAGGAGTGGATGATCACCGCCCAGTCCGTCACGAAGGTCGACCTAGCGCCCTTCTTCGCAGTGTGGGTGATGGGTGACACCGTTCCGGCGCACACCAAGGAGAATGGCTTCGGCTGACGTCCACCTCGAACCTGGGCGCGGAAGAGTGGGCGCACACGGCAACTTCTCGGCCGAGAATTGTTGGCGTGTGCGCCCACTTTTCCGTGAGTGTCGGGGAGCTGGCCGCTGGGCCAACCCTCCGACAAGCCGTCAGCGGCGGGCTCGGTTGACCGCCGAGCTGACGGCCTTGAGCGAGGCGGTGACGATGTTCGCGTCCATGCCCACGCCCCAGACCACCTGACTGTCCTCTCCCGGGACCCCGTCGGCCGGGCCGACCTCGCACTCGACGTACGCGGCCGCGAGCGCGTCCCCACCGGCACTGAGCGCGTGCTCGTTGTAGTCCAGCACTCGCACGTGGTAACCGAGCGCTGAGATCGCGTCGACGTAGGCCGACACCGGTCCGTTGCCCTCGCCGGTGATCGTGCGCTCGTGGCCGTTGTCCACCACGGTCGCGGTGACGGAGTCGCGCCGCCCGCTACCCGATGCGCTCTGCACGCTCCTCAGCGCCAGCGGCTCGTCGGGCGCCAGGTACTCCCGCTGGAAGACGTCCCACAGCTGCCCGGGGGTGACCTCGCCACCGCCCGCATCGGTATGGCTCTGCACGGCCCGAGAGAACTCGATCTGCAGCCGGCGTGGCAGGTCGAGACTGTGCTCGGACTTCATGATGTAAGCCACGCCACCCTTGCCGGACTGCGAGTTCACCCGGATCACGGCCTCGTACGTCCGACCGACGTCATGCGGATCGATCGGCAGATACGGAGCTTCCCACTCCATCTGGGCGACCGCGATGCCTTTGCTCGCGGCGCGGCTCTCCAGATCCTCCAAACCCTTCTTGATGGCGTCCTGGTGGGAGCCGGAGAAGGCGGTGTAGACCAGATCGCCCGCGTAGGGGTGGCGCGGGTGAACCGGCAGGTTCGTGCAGTACTCGACGGTGCGACGGATCTCGTCGATGTTCGAGAAGTCGATCTTGGGATCGATGCCCTGGGAGAACAGGTTCATCCCCAGGGTGACCAGGTCGACGTTGCCGGTCCGCTCACCATGCCCGAACAGGCAGCCCTCGACCCGGTCGGCACCGGCCATCATGGCCAGCTCGGTGGCGGCGACGGCAGTGCCGCGATCGTTGTGCGGGTGCAGCGAGATCGCGACGTGCTCACGGTGGCGGATCTGCCGGCCGAACCACTCGATCAGATCGGCGTACGTGTTCGGTGTGGACATCTCCACCGTGGCAGGCAGGTTCAGGATGATCTCACGGCCGGCACTGGGCTGCCAGACGTCCATCACCGCGTTGCACACCTCGACCGCGAACTCGGGCTCGGTTCCGGTGAAGATCTCCGGAGAGTACTGGTAGCCGAACTCGACGTCGCCCAGGTGCTGCTCGGCATACTTCATCACCAGCTCGGTGCCGTGCGTGGCGATCGACATGCACTCGGCCTTGTCCACCCGGAAGACGACCCGACGAAACAGCGGTGCCGTCGCGTTGTACATGTGGATGGTCGCCGTCTTCGCCCCGACGAGCGACTCGGCCGTGCGCTCGATCAGGTCTTCCCGAGCCTGAGTCAGCACCGAGATCGTGACACCGTCGGGAATCCGGTCCTCCACGATCAGCTGCCGGACGAAGTCGAAGTCGGTCTGACTCGCCGAGGGAAAGCCGACCTCGATCTCCTTGTAGCCCATCGCCACCAGCAGCTCGAACATCTTCAGCTTGCGGGCCGGGGTCATCGGGTCGATCAGTGCCTGATTCCCGTCCCGCAGATCGGTGCTCAGCCATCGTGGGGCGTGATCGATCGTCTTGCTCGGCCAGGTGCGGTCGGGCAGGGAGACGGGGGTGTACGCGCGGTAGCGCTGAAACGGCATCGGGCTCGGCTGCTGAACGGGTGTGTCCTGGGGCCGGGTGCCGAAGCTGCCGATCGGGCCTGAGCTGTTCGACTGGCCTGGGTTGTCCGACGGCCGGTTGTCCGACTGGCCTGAGTTGTCCGACTGGATGGTGCTCATGAAATCCTCGCTGCTGGCGGATGGGTGCGGGTCGGAACGCACGGGCTTAGACGGCACGCGAAGCCTCCGCAGCGAGGATGCCGACCCTTAGTGGGCCTCGCTACGGCAGCGAAGGAGGAGCAGCGCGAAAGCGCGCTCGGCGCAAACCATGTGCGTCACCATAGCCCACCCGAGCGTCGACGCCAAGAGGATGGCCCGGCATCTCGGCAACTTTGTCCTCAGACACCGCCAGGGACTCCCGGTCGCTCAGGGGTCGTACTCCTCTCCCGACCTCAAGCGCGGCTGCGGCGCGAGCGGGGGCGGGGGCGGGGGCAACCACAGACCACGAGCCCGCGAAGTCCCGTCGCGATAGGCACGCCACCAGCATCCGGCGTTTGGGGAATTCAGTCGGCTTCATCCGCCGTCGCCCGTGGCCTGCGTTTGCACCGTCCGACGGCCCGAGGAAAACCGGTGGCACGCATCACTCGCCTCGGGCACCCTGGACGAATGCCCTTCGTACGCGTCAAGCCCGACGACCTCGCCGCCGTCACCGCCTCCGTCGAGCTGCTCAACGCCGCTCAGCGGGTCGACGATCCCGACGGGTGGCCCGGCATTCCGGAGCTGGCCGCTCGGCAGCTCGAGTTCGGCTGGGACCTCGAGCCCGATGAACGCTATCTGTACGTTCCCGACGGCTCTGATGCCCCGGTCGGTGTCCTCGACATCTCCCTTCCCCGGCGGGACAATCTCCATCTCGTTTGGGCCGAGATCGCCGTGCATCCGGACCATCGAGGTCGCGGTCACGGACACGCGATCATGGACGAAGTGCTCCATCGCGCCCGGGAGTCCGGGCGCACGACCGTCTGGGTCGGCACCGCCGAGGACGACGCAAGGTCACGTACGTTCCTGGAGTCCTACGGATTCGTCTACGCCAGTCACGACGCCCGGCGCCGTCAGGTGCTCGCCGACGTGAACTCCGCCGAGGTCGAGCGCCTGTTCACGGCAGCGAAGACAGCCGCCGCAGGCTACGAGCTGGTCCGACTGGCACCGCCGGTGAGCGAGGACGTGTTGATCCAGCTGGTCGAGGTGACATCGGCGATCAACGACGCACCGATGGGCGACCTGACGTACGAAGACGAGAAGTTCGACCTGCAGCGACTCAAGGACATGGAGACCGCACGCGAAGGCCGCGGGGACACGATGTACCGCGTCGCCGCGCGTCACAAGGAGTCCGGCGAGATCGGTGGACACACAGTGGTGGTCTGGAATCCGCTGCGCCCGACCACCGCCGGGCAGGGCGACACCGCCGTGGCCCGGACTCACCGAGGACACCGGCTCGGCATGCTGCTGAAGATCGACATGTTGCACTGGATCGGCGACGAGCACCCGGAGGTGGAGATCATCGAGACCTGGAACAACGCGGACAACCGCTACATGATCGATGTCAACGAGGCGATCGGCTATCGGCTGTCGAGGGTGTTCGACATGTACGAGCTGACTCTGCAGGGTTGACCCGCTGAAGGTGGCGCGACGCGTCTTCACGGCTCTGCTGGAAGACGCGACACCACCACCCGCTCGAGCGCAACGTCTTCACGGCTGTGCTGGAAGACGCCGCACCACCACCCGCTCGAGCGCAACGTCTTCACGGCTGTGCTGGAAGACGCCGCACCGGGAGGCGCGCCGGCGGTGGGGTCAGAACCCCAACCGCTTCAGATGCTTGGGGTCGCGCTGCCACTCCTTGAGCACCTTCACCCGAAGGTCGAGATAGACCGGCGTGCCGAGCATCGTCTCGATCTGGGCTCGGGCAGCGGCACCGATGTTGCGCAGCCGGGATCCCTGATGCCCGATGATGATGCCCTTCTGCGAATCCCGCTCGACGATCATGGAGGCATACACGTCGAGCAGTGGCCTGTCGGCGGGGCGGTCCTCGCGCAGCCCCATCTCCTCGACCACCACGGTGATCGAGTGGGGCAGCTCGTCGTGCACACCCTCCAGCGCCGCCTCCCGGATCAGCTCGGCGACCAGCGTCTCCTCTGGTTCGTCCGTGATCTCGCCATCCGGATAGAGGGCCGGCCCCTCGGGCAGCAGACCCAGCAATGTGTCCGCCAGTAGGGGCAGCTGGTCACCGGAGGTCGCCGACACCGGGACGATGTGACTCCACTCGATGCCGAGCGTGCCCTCCATCGCCGCGATCGACATGAGGTGCTGGGCCATCCGGTCTCCGGGGACGAGATCAGACTTCGTCGCGATCGCGACCAGCGTCGGCTTCCGTTTGAGGGCGGCGATCTCGCCGACCAGATAGCTGTCCCCCGGGCCGACCTTCTGGTTCGCCGGTAGACAGACGCCGATCACGTCGACCTCGGTCCAGGTGGCCCTGACCAGATCGTTGAGCCGCTCCCCCAACAGGGTCCGCGGCTTGTGCAGACCGGGGGTGTCGATCAGTACCAGCTGGCCGTCCGGGCGGTGCACGATGCCTCGGACGGCATGTCTGGTGGTCTGTGGACGCGATGAGGCGATGGCGATCTTGCTCCCGACCAAGGCGTTGGTCAACGTCGACTTGCCGGCGTTGGGCCTGCCCACGAAGCACGCGAAACCCGATCGAAATCCTGCGGTCCCCGCGCCGCCCGACCCAGCCGCTGGGCTCTCGTTCGCCACCTCAGGCCTCGAACCGACCGCGGACGGCGCCGTCGGCAGCGACGACCCAGACGGTGACGCCGCGACCGGCGACCTCACGGATCAGGGCCCGATCCCCGTCCGTTGGGTCGGCGGCGGCCACGAGTGCCACCGCCTCCAGCCCGGGTGCGCTGGACGAGACAGCCATCGCCACCGCCAGCTGGATCGCCGACAGGGTGAGCGACTCCAGCTCGACGCTCGTGGCCGCGTACGTCCGCCCGTCTCGGTCGCGGACGCAGGCCCCCTGCGCAGCGCCCGACCGCGCGCGCGAGGCCCGAGCGAGTGTGATGATCTTGCGATCCTCCGGATCGTCGGGGGTGGTCGCCACATCGGCGTTGATCGATTCGCTCACGACGCCTTCTTTCCTGCCTTGTCTTCTCGACCGACCTTGCGACTGCGCGACTGCTCCGGTGCAGCGGCCGGCCAGGCGGCGTCGCCATCGGCAAGACGGGCACTGTCGCCTTCGGACGAGCGAGCGCTGTCCCCATCGGCCGGGCGGGTACTGGCTCGATCGGACCGGCTGCCATTGTCGCCCTCGCCCAGCGACAGCGCGATTCTGGTGGCCGCCTCGATGCTGCGGGAGTCCGTGGGAGCATCCTCATCGAGCTCGCCGACCCAGGTGGCCAGCACGGTGCCGATCTTGTTACGTCGACCGCTGGGACGCTCTGCCACGAGCTCGATGCCCTGATGGCTGACCACCGATCCTGCAATCGGGATCTTGTTGAGCAGCTTGGCCATCAGCCCACCGACCGTCTCGACCTCCTCGTCGTCGAGATCCTCGCCGAACAGCTCCCCCAGCTCGTCCAGCGGAAGCCGCGACGAGACCCGATAGCGGCCATCCGCGAGCTTGGTGATGTCGGTGTTCTCCTCGTCGTACTCGTCGGTGATCTCCCCCACGATCTCCTCGAGAATGTCTTCGATCGTGGCCATGCCGGCCGTGCCGCCGAACTCGTCGACCACGATCACCAGGTGCACCCGTTCGAGCTGCATCTCCTTGAGCAGTGCGTCGACGGGCTTGGAGTCCGGGCACCACACCGGTTGGCGCATCATCGAGTTGACCCGCTCGGTGGTCTGGGTGTCCGGTGAGTCGTAGACCCGCTTGATCACGTCTTTGAGGTAGAGCACCCCGATGACGTCGTCGAGACCATCCCGGATCACCGGGATGCGGCTGAAGCCCGAGCGCAGCGCCAACGAGACCGCCTGTCGGAGCGTCTTGTGCTCTTCGATGAAGACCATGTCGGTCCGGGGCACCATCACCTCGCGGACGATGGTGTTGCCCAGATCGAAGACCGAGTGGATCATCTTGCGTTCCTCGGACTCGATCAGCTCACGGGCCTCGGCCAGGTCCACCAGCTCGCGCAGCTCGGCCTCGGTGGTGAACGGACCTTCGCTGAAGCCCTTCCCGGGGGTGAGCGCATTGCCGATCAGGATCAACAGACGCGGGAAAGGGCCCAGCACGGTGGTGATCGCCACCAGCGGCCCAGCGGCCGCGCAGGCCACCGCGTCCGGGTGCTGGCGCCCCATCGTCCGGGGAGCGACCCCCCAGAGGATGTAGGAGACGATGATCATGGACCCGGCGGTGATCAGCACCCGCTGCCAGGTCTCCGGGAAGATCCCGAAGACGACGAGGGCGACCAGCACGATCACGAGGACCTCGAGCACGGTACGAACGAACAGCGCGGTATTGAGATACCGGGGCGGGTCGTCGACGATTCGCCGGACCTTGGTCGCGCCCGCGTACCCCTCGGCGACAAGCCGATCGGCACGGGCGCTCGAGAACGAGTACAGCGCGGACTCGGCCGCGGCAGTGAGTCCCGCGAAGCTCGCCAGCACGAAGGCGATGGCCAGCTGGATCCAGTCCGCTTGGTTCATGCCGGTCGTGTCTTCATGTCCGCCGCGTCTTCATGTCCGTAGAGCCCTTCAGGGCCGTAGAGCCCTTCAGGGCCGTCGAGTTTTCAGGGCCGTCGAGTCTTCCTGGCCGTCGTGTTCTCACCGGTCAGGTCAGGCGTGGACGGCGTCCGGGCGCTGGGTCGCCCACGCGGCGAGCAGCTTGTCCTTGAGACCGAACATCTCGGCCTTCTCGCCCGGCTCGGCATGGTCGTACCCGAGCAGGTGGAGCAGCCCGTGCACCAGCAGGTACTCGGTCTCCTCCGCTGCTGTCCGACCGTGCTCGGCCGCCTGCTGGGCGGTCACGGTCGGGCAGAGAACGATGTCGCCGAGCAAGCCCTCCGGTGGCTCATCGTCGTCGTCCGGCGGACGCAGCTCGTCCATCGGGAAGGACAAGACATCGGTCGGACCGTCCTCGCCCATGTACTTGACGTGATAGGCGGTCATCGCCGCCTCGTCCACGAGCAGGATCGACAACTCGGCCAGCGGATGGATCCGGAGCTGGTCCATCGCGAAGGTCGCCAACCGGACGAGCGCGGCCTCGTCGACCGCGACCCCGGACTCATTGTTGATCTCGACCGTCATCCCGGGCTCCCGCTCATCGCGGTCCCTGGCGTGGCTGTGCCGGCTGCGCGGCCTCGAACTTGTCGTACGCGGCGACGATCCGGCCGACCAACTTGTGTCGTACGACGTCGTGGTTGGTGAGGTAGCAGAAGGAGATGTCGTCGACGTCGTCGAGAATGCCCTGGACGACGCGCAGGCCGCTCCTGGTGCCGCCCGGCAGGTCCACCTGCGTGATGTCGCCGGTCACCACGATCTTCGAGCCGAAGCCGAGCCGGGTGAGAAACATCTTCATCTGCTCCATCGAGGTGTTCTGGGCCTCGTCGAGGATGATGAAGGCGTCGTTGAGCGTCCTGCCGCGCATATACGCAAGCGGTGCGACCTCGATCGTCCCGGCCGTCAGCAGCCGCGGTATCGAGTCGGGGTCGACCATGTCGTGCAGGGCGTCGTACAGCGGTCGCAGGTACGGGTCGATCTTGTCGTTCAGCGTGCCCGGCAGGAAACCGAGGTGCTCGCCGGCCTCGACCGCCGGCCGGGTGAGGATGATCCGGTTGATCTGCTTGTTCTGCAGGGCCTGGACCGCCTTGGCCATCGCCAGGTACGTCTTGCCGGTGCCGGCCGGGCCGATCCCGAACACGACGGTGTGTTTGTCGATGGCGTCGACGTACCGCTTCTGGTTGAGCGTCTTGGGCCGGATGGTCCGACCGCGGGTGGACAAGATGTTGTGGGTCAATACGTCGGCCGGGTGCGCTTCCTCGCGGGCCGCGAGCATGCTGCAGATCCGTTCGACGGCATCGCCGGTCAGCCCTTGCCCGGTGCGCAGCACCGTGATGAGCTCGTTGACCACGTCGACGCCGAGCGCCGTCGCCTGAGGTGGCCCGCTGAGGGTGATCTCGTTCCCACGGACGTGGATGTCGGCCTCCAGCTCACGCTCGAGGATGCGCAGGAACGCGTCACGGGGGCCCAGCACGTTGACCATGTCGATCGAGGCGGGAACCGTGACTCGGCGCAGGCCCTCCACGTGCGCGGTGTCCGCCGCGGCGGACACCCGGTCAGGGATCGGTACCGAGAACTCGGAGCTGGTCAGGATTCCTCACATCGTGATCGACAATGGTGCGCTTCCCTATCCTATAGACCCCGCGACTTGTCAGCGCCACAAATTGCCCCGGCCCGCTGAGACGCTGACAACTCGGACGGTCAGGACGCCGCGAGGCGGTCCAGTGCGGCCACCAGCTCGGCGAAGATCTGCGGCTCCGAGTACGCGTGCCCGGCAATGGGCATGAACCTCAGATCGGCCTCTGGCCAGGCGCGATGCAGGTCCCAGGCGGTCACCGCCGGGGTCGCCAGGTCGTAGCGCCCCTGCACGATCACCCCGGGGATGTCGCGCAGTCGACCGGCGTTCGAGATCAGCTGATCCTCCTCGAACCAGCCGTGATTGACGAAGTAGTGGTTCTCGATGCGGGCGAACGCCAGCGCGTACGCGGGCTCGCTGAAGCTCGCGATCAGCTCCTCGTCGGGCTCCAGGGTGATCGTCGCCGCCTCCCAGCTGCTCCAGGCGACCCCGGCCGGTCCGTGCACAGCCGGGTCGGCGTCGAACAGCAGGTCGTGGTACGCAGCGATGGTGTCTCCGCGGAAACCGGTCCCGCCGAGCGGGCCGAGGAACGCCTCGTACCGGTCCGGGTAGAGCTGTCCCGCACCCCCGTTGTAGTAGAAGTCGAGCTCGCTGCGTCGCAGGGTGAAGATTCCACGCAGGACCAGCCCACTCGTGCGATCCGGGTGTGTCTCGGCATACGCCAGCGCGAGCGCACTCCCCCACGAGCCCCCGCAGACCAACCACGCGTCGATGCCGCGCGCCTGCCTGAGTCGTTCGATGTCGGCCACCAGGTGCCAGGTGGTGTTGGTGCTCAGGTCGGCCCCAGGCTCACTGGCGTGCGGTGTGCTCCGCCCGCAGCCGCGCTGATCGAAGGCCACGACCCGGTAGCGCTCCGGATCGAACAACCGCCGCTGTCCAGGTTCGATGCCGCCGCCGGGACCGCCGTGCAGGAAGACCGCCGGCTTGCCATCGGGGTTGCCGTACTCCTCCCAGTAGAGCCGCTGGCCATCACCGACGTCGAGCATCCCGGTGGCGAACGGTTCCGTGATCGGGTAGCCGGTCACCGTCGCGTCAGTCCTCGGGGACGATGTGCATGGCGGCCTCCTCGGCGCTAGCCGCCGCGCCGTCGATGCCCACGTCGTCGCCGACGAGATCCTTCTCGTCGTCGGGACCGATCCCCGAGTTCGGATCCACCAGTCGTCCGGAGCGAGCGTCACCGACCTCGCCGTCATCGAGGCTGTCGGAGTACTCGTCATCGTCTTCGACGTCTTCGTCGGGGACTTCCTCGGCGAGCCGCTCGTCGAGCGTCTCGTGCTCACCGTGCCTCAGCGCGGCCGAGTAGTTCTCCGGCGGCGAGTACCCCTCGTCCAAGATGTCGTCGACGCCCCGGTCGTCCAGCGAGTCCTCGGGCTGCACCTGGTCGAGCTGCTCCGAGGGTTCGGGCACGTCCTCATACTGATCGGTCATGGCCCCAGCCTGCCATGGATGTCGGTCGGGTCCGCAGGCCGAATGGCCTGTCGGGACGCGACCGGAGGTCCGTAGGCTTGCCGGACGTGACCGCACCGCAGCAGACCCGCTCCGTCCCCGCGACGAACGGCCCGAGGTACGTCCGACATCCGACCGGCATCTACACCGTGGTGGTCGCGCTGTTCTGCGGTCTGCTGCTGATCTCCAACATCGCCGCCACGAAGTTGATCACCGTGGTCGACGGGCTGCCGATCATCCAGGGGATCTTCACCGACGGTGGTGCGTTCCTCTTCCCGCTGACCTACATCCTGGGCGACGTGCTGGCCGAGGTGTACGGACTCCGCCAGGCCCGCCGGGCGATCTGGCTGGGCTTCTTCCTGGCCGCGCTGGCCTCGGTGACCTTCCTCGTCGTCGGCCTGGCGCCGCCCGGGCCGGGGTATGAGAACCAGGACGCGTTCCTCGCGGTGCTCGGGTTCGTGCCGCGGATCGTGGCGGCCAGCCTGGCCGGGTACCTCGCCGGGCAGTTCCTCAATGCGTACGTCCTGGTCAAGATCAAGAACCGGACGAACGAGCGCAGGATGTGGATGCGTCTGGTCGGGTCGACCGTGGTCGGCGAGTTCGCCGACACCGCGCTGTTCTGTTTCATCGCCTTCGTCGGCGTGTTCCCTACCTGGAGCAGCCTGATCAGTTACACGGTCACCGGCTACCTCTACAAGGTCGCCGTCGAGGTGATCTTCCTGCCGGTGACGTACGTCGTCATCAAGGCGATCAAGAAGCGCGAACCCGGCTACGCGGCATCGCCGGCCGACCGGCCGGTGGTCAGCCAGTTGCGGCTCGTGGTCCGGGCCGAGGACTACGACGATGCGGTCACCTTCTATCGCGACGCGCTCGGAATGCCCGAGGAGGAGAGCTATGCGACCGGCGACGGCAGAGTCATGATCCTGGACGCCGGACGCGCCACGTTGGAGCTGGCCAACCCGGCCCAGATGGATGGCGTCGACAACGCCGAGGTAGGCCGCCCCGGGGTGAGCCCGCCGTGGCGGATGGCCGTCGAGGTCGACGACGCGGCGTCGATGACGCGAGCGCTCGAGGCTGCGGGTGCGACGGTGATCGCCGAGCCGACGCGGACACCGTGGAGCTCACTCAACGCCCGGCTGAACGCCCCCGCCGGCGTTCAGCTGACCATTTTCACCGAGCTCGACCGGTCCTGACCCCTCGTCGACGGGCTCAGGGCCCATCCGGCGCGAGCCACAGGTCAAAGAGGTAGCCGCACCCGAACGACGGTGTCACCCGGGACCGAGTCGATCTCGATCGTGCCGCCGTGCCGTTCGACGACGATCCGGCGGGCGATGTCGAGCCCGAGACCGGTGCCCTTGCCGACCTCCTTGGTGGTGAAGAACGGCTCGAACGCCCGGTCCAGCACGTCGGCCGGCAGTCCGGGGCCGGAGTCGCCGATCTCGACGACGACGAAGCCCGTCTCGAGCCGGGTGCCGACCCGCAGCGTGCCCTCGCCGTCCATCGCGTCGACCGCGTTGTCGATCAGGTTCGTCCAGACCTGGTTGAGCTCGCCCGGGAAGGCCTCGATCTCCGGGACGTCGGCGGCGTAACCCCGCTCCACCCGGACAGCGTGCATCTTGTGCCCCAGCATGACCAGCGTGTTCTCCAGACCGTCGACCAGCCGGGTCCGCTGCCGAGAGGCCCGGTCCATCTGGGAGTACGAGCGCACCGCCGACACGAGCTCGGACACTCGACCGGTCGACTCGCGCACCTCGGCGAGCAGGGTGGTCACCGAGGCCGTGTCGGAGACCCAGCGCAGCGCCGGTTCGAGGTCGGCGCCGGGTAGCACCTCGGCGACCCGACCGCACCAGTCGATGTCGGCGCCGGCCGCGGTCAGCGCCGAGGCCAGTTGCCAGGCGTGGTTGACGTTTCGGCGGGTGAGCCAGGCCAGCAGGGCCTGCTCATGGTCCGATCGTTCCAGTGCATCGACGTAGGTCGCCGCGACGAGCTCTCGGCGAAGGCCATCAAGGGCGGCGAACTGGGCGGCCGTGATCTCGTTGCGGGCCAGCCAGGTGAGCGAGTCGAGCAGACTCCGGTTCGCGAGGTCGAGCGCGTCGGCGGCCCTGGTCGCCGCGGATGCCGGGTTGTTCAGCTCGTGCGCCAGACCGGCCGCCAGGGTCCCGAGAGTGATCAAGGAACTGCGTTGCCGCGCTGTCGACTCGATGGATCGCGCGGTGTGGTACAACCCGCTGATCAGGTGTGCGCCGAACGGGAACCACTCGTCGAAACGCTCCCTCAGCACGCCGGCCGGCAACCGGAAGACCCTGCCAGGTTGCGCACCGCGGCCCGTGGCGAGGTAGGTCCCGTGCTCGTCCCAGGCCCGGAAACCGCCCGCCCAGCGACCGGGCGCGTCCATCCGGGCGACCACGGTGTCCTCACGACCCACGTGCCGAAGCAGGTCGATGGATCCGTCGATCAGCAGCCACCAGAACTCCGCCGGCTCGCCCTCGGTGAACAAGATCATGCCGGGCTGGATCGGTACGGCGGTGCCGGCGTCCGCGAGCTGACCGACCTGGATTTCGCTCAGACCGCCGAAGATCGGCAGGTCGGCGAGGTCCGCGGAATCGATCCGGAGCCCGGGCATCAGATCGTCGCCAGGTATCGATGGACGAGGTAGATCGCCATCGCACCCTCGCCGACGGCGGACGCGACCCGCTTCATCGAGTCGCACCGGACGTCGCCGGCCGCGAAGACGCCCGGGAGGCTGGTCTCCAGTGCGTACGGCGGCCGGTCCAGGGTCCAGTCGGCCTGCGCCGCCACGACCTCGGGGCCCGTGACCACGAATCCATGGTCGTCCCGGAGTACGTCCGCCCCGAGCCAGCCCGTGCGTGGCGCGGCCCCGATGAAGGCGAACAACCAGGTGGCGTCGACCTCCTCGGTCGTCCCGTGCTCCCGATCGGCCAGGCGCAACGACTCCAGATGCCCGTCGCCCGCCGCCCCGACGACCTCGGTGCGATACCGCACCTGGATCCTCGGATGCGCCTCGATGCGGTTGACCAGGTACTGCGACATGGTCGCCAGCAGCGACGGCCCACGAACGACGAGCACCACCCGTTCGGCGTACCGAGCGAAGTTCAGGGCCGCCTGACCCGCGGAGTTCGCAGCGCCGACCAGGTAGACGACGTCGCCCTGGCACTGACTCGCCTCGGCTGCGGTCGCGCCGTAGTAGACGCCCCGGCCGGTCAGCTCGGCCAGGCCGGGCGCCTCCAGTCGTCGGTAGGACGCACCGCTGGCCACGATCACCGAGCGCGCCTCGATCTCGCCGCCGCCCTCGAACCGGACCGCCCGGACCGGCCCACGGGCCTCGAGCCCGACAACGTCTTGGGCGAGCACCATCTCCGCGCCGAACCGGCCGACCTGGGCGATCGCCCGTTGGGTCAGGTCGGAGCCGCTGAGGCCCCGAGGGAAGCCGAGATAGTTCTCGATCGCCGCGCTCTGACCCGCCTGGCCACCCGGCGCCTCGCGCTCGACGACCACGGTGGACAGCCCCTCCGAGGCCGCATAGACGGCGGCGGCGAGACCGGCCGGGCCACCGCCGACGATGCAGACGTCGTACAGCGGCTGCAGTGCCGCCGTGTGGAGGCCGAGCGCGCCGGCGAGCTCCATCAGGCTCGGCGAACGCAGAGTCGCTGCCCCTGGCACCAGCACGAGCGGTAGGTCGTCGGGACCCGCGTCGGCGAGAGCGCGCAGCCGTTCGCCCTCCTCCTCCCGCTCGACGTCGTACCAGACGTAGGGAACGTGATTGCGAGCCAGGAACAGCTTGAGCTCGTGTGCCCGGTCCGACCACCGGTTGCCGATCACGCGGATCTCGGAGGTCCGGTCGGGGTGGGCATGTCGCCAGTCGCCGAGCAGATCGTCGACCACCGGGTAGAGCCGCTCGCTCGGCGGGTCCCACGGCTTGAGCAGGTAGTAGTCCAGCCCGACGTCGTTGATCGCCCGAATCGCGACATCCGTGTCGGCGTACGCGGTGAGCAGCAGCAGCTTGGCGTCTGGTGCGTGGGTGCGGGACTGGGCGAACAGCTCGATCCCGGTCATCCGCGGCATCCGCTGGTCGGCGGCGATCAGCGCGACCGGTTCGTCGCGGAGCGCGAGCCGGGCCAGGACATCCAGCGCCTGGGCGCCGGACGTGACTCCGATGACTCGATAGTCGGCGCCGTACTGGGCGCTCAGGTCACGCGTGATCGCGGCGGAGACGCCCGCGTCGTCGTCAACGGTCAGGATGGTCGGTCTCGCCACGCCCGGAGCCTAGTGGTTTCGCCGTTCGCACACCGCTCAGGTCGAGTAGTACCGGCCGAGTATCTCGGTCTTCACCGCCTCGTACGTCCCGTCGTCGATGCTCGCCCGGATCCGATCGACCAGAGACACGATGAACCGCTCGTTGTGGATGGTGCACAGCGTCGAGGCCAGCATCTCCTTGGCCTTGAACAGGTGGTGCAGGTAGGCCCGGGTGTAGTTGACGCAGGTGTAGCAGTCGCACTCGGGATCAATCGGGACGTACGCGCGTCGGCAGGCAGCGGTGGTGACGTTGAACCGGCCGTCGCGGGTGTACACGGCGGCATTACGGGCGACCCGGGACGGACTCACGCAGTCGAAGGTGTCGGCGCCGTTCTCGATGCAGGCGAAGAAATCGTCCGGCTCGGAGATCCCGAGCATGTGCCGCGGTTTGTCCTCCGGCAGCTCCGAGCTGACCCAGCCGGTGATCGTGCCGAGGATGGCCTTCTCCAGAGCACCGCCGATGCCGAAGCCGTCGAAGCGCTGACCATCGATGTCCAGCCCGGCCAGTCCGCGGGCCGCCCCGCGTCGGAGATCCTCGTACTGCGCGCCCTGGACGACACCGAACAGGGCCTGGTAGGGCCTGTGCCGGCGCCGCTCGGTCTGCAGTCGGTGCTCGGCGAGGCAGCGGGCCGCCCAGGCATGGGTTCGCTCGACCGACTGCTCCTGATAGCCGCGGGTGTTCATCAGCGTGGTCAGCTCGTCGAAGGCGAACATGATGTCGGCGCCCAGCTGGTGCTGGATCTGCATCGAGACCTCGGGGGTGAACCGGTGGCGGCTGCCGTTCAGGTGCGACGTGAACGTCACCCCATCGTCGTCGACCCTGGCCAGCCGGCTGCGCCCGGCGGCAATCACGTCGTCGTTCTCCAGCCCGGCCGTATCCATCGCCAGCACCTTCTTGAACCCGACGCCGAGGCTCATCACCTGGAAGCCCCCGCTGTCGGTGAAGGTCGGTCCGGGCCAGTTCATGAATCGGCCCAGCCCCCCGGCCCCGTCGACGACGTCGGCGCCCGGCTGGAGATAGAGGTGGTACGCATTGGCCAGGATCGCCTGTGCCCCCAGCGCGGCCATCGACTCGGGCAGCACCGCCTTCACCGTCGCCTTGGTGCCGACCGCGATGAACGCGGGGGTCGCTAGCTGCCCGTGCGGGGTGGTGATGATCCCGGTCCGTCCGAGGTGCCCGGGGAGCCGGGTGCCGACCTCGAACCCGAAACTTGTGTCGGCCGTGATCCGCTGCGGCCGGACCTTGTCGACCGGCTCGGGCCGCCCGAGTCTGATCGGGCTCATCGCAGCCTCAGCGCGGCGAGTGCGACCACGCCGGCCGTGGACGTACGCAGCACGGTCTCGCCGAGCGAGGCGAGCCGCCCTCCGCCGGCAGTCAGCACCTCCAGCTCCTCCGGCGCGATGCCACCCTCCGGCCCGACGATGATCAGAACCTCGCCGCCGCTGGGCACCGTCAGCGCAGCGATGGGTTCCGTCGCCTGCTCGTGCAGGACGACGACCAGCTCGGCGGCGGCGATCCGTCCGGCGAGACCCCCGGTGTCCAGCGGCTCGGCCACGTCCGGGACGCGGAGCCGTCTCGACTGCTTGGCGGCCTCACGCACGGTCGATCGCCAGCGGGACAGCCCGCGCTCGACCCGGTCCGCGCTCCAGTGCGAGACCGAGCGGGCGGCCTGCCACGGAACGACTTCGTCGATGCCGACCTCTGTCAGCATCTCGATCGCCAGCTCGTCCCGATTGCCCTTCGCAAGCGCCTGAGCGGCGACCCACCGCACCGGCGAGGTCGGCGCGCTCAGCACCTCGGCGACCTCGATCGTCAACGCAGCGGGCTCGACCTCGACGATCGGCCCGAGGACCCCCGAGCCCATGCCGTCGGAGAGCACCAAGTGCTCACCGACACGGAGCCGCCGCACCTTCACGGCGTGCCTACCCTCTGCCCCATCCAGCCGGACGCGATCACCGACTGCCGGCCGGCCCAGCGCCTCGATCAGGAAGACCGGATCACTCACCGCTGAGGTGCCACTCGAGGATCACTGGCCCGCGAAGGCGTCGCGCAACCGACCGAACACGCCCTTGCCGTGCTTCTGCATCGTGACCTCGGGCCGCGTCTCGTCGCGAAGCTCGGCGAGCTGCCGAAGCAGCTCGCGCTGCTCGTCGTCGACCCGGGTGGGCGTCTGCACCAGTAGCGTGACGCCGAGCTGGCCGCGACCGGAGCCTCGCAGCCGAGGAACGCCCTTGCCGTCGACGGCAACCCGAGTGCCGGACTGCGTGCCCGACGGCACCGTGACCTTGACGGTCGCGGTCTCCGGGTCGGCGTCGGGAAGGTCGGACTCGAGCGTGGAGACGTCGACCTCGGTACCCAGCGCGGCCGCCGTCATCGGGATCTTCACCACGACCTCGAGGTCGTCACCCTCCCGGCGGAAGAGCTCGTGAGCCATGACGTTGAGCTCGACGTACAGATCACCGGCTGGGCCTCCGCCCGACCCGACCTCGCCATGGGCCGACAGGTGGATCCGGTTGCCGGTGCTGACCCCGGCCGGGATCTTGACGTTGATCGTCCGGGTGGAGCGGACCCGACCGTCGCCGGCGCACTCGGGGCACGGATCGGGGATGACCGTTCCGTAGCCTCGGCAGGTCGGGCAGGCCTGCGTCGTCCGGATGTCGCCGATGAACGAGCGCTGGACGTGGGTCACCTCGCCCTGGCCATGGCAGGTCTGGCAGGTCACCGGTTGGGAACCCTCCGCCGAGCCCGAGCCGGAGCACCGCGGGCACAGCACCGCGGTGTCGACACGAAGCGGTTTCGTCGTGCCGAACGCGGCCTCCGCCAGCTCGAGATCGAGCCGGACCAGCGCATCCTGGCCCCGACGGACCCGCGAGCGCGGCCCGCGGGATGCCTGCTGACCGAACATCGCGTCGACGAGGTTGGTGAAATCGAAGCCGCTCGTGCCGAAGCCACCGGCCCCGAAGCCGCCCGAGAAGCCACCCGCGCCCATGCCGCCGCCGAGGGGATCGCCCCCGCGGTCGTACAGGTCACGCTTCTTGGGGTCGGAGAGGACCTCGTATGCCTCAGCGACCTTCTTGAAGCGCTCGCCGGCGTCGGACGTCGTGGCGACGTCCGGATGCAGCTTCATCGCCAGCTGACGGTAGGCCTTCTTGATCTGCTCCGGCGACGCATCCCTGCCCACGCCGAGGATCTGGTAGTAGTCCGAGCTCATCGTGTGTTGATTCATCCTTCGGAAAGGAATCGACCGACGTAGCGTGCTACGGCGCGGACCGATGCCATGGTTGAGGGGTAGTCCATCCGGGTCGGCCCGACGATGCCGAGCGTGGCGAACGTGTCGAGCTGGCTGCCGTACGGGCTGGCCACCAGGGAGGTCGTCTGCAGTTCCTTGACGGGGTTCTCCTGCCCGATCCGAACCGTCACATCACCGTCCGTGGTGGCCTCGCCGAGCAGCCGGAGCAAGACAACCTGCTCCTCCAGCGCTTCCAGCACCGGCCGTACGGCCGTCTCGAACTCCTGACCGAAGCGAGTCAGGTTGGGCATGCCCGCGACGACGACCCGGCTGGAGCTCTCGCTGCCCAGCATGTCCAGCAGGGCGGCGATGCCGGCCTGGCCGATCAACCTCAGAGACGGGGGCAGCTCGTCGACGAGCTGCTGCAGCCGCGCCGCTGCCTGTGCCGACGGATGTCCCACGGCGGCGGCGTTCAGGTGGGCGCGGAGCTCGGCGAGGGTCTGCTCGTCGTGCTGGGGAAGCTCGAGGGCGCGCTGCTCGATCCGCCCCGTCGAGGTGATCAGGATCAGCAGCGCCCGGTTGCTCGACATCGACACCACCTCGACGTGCCTGACCGTCGAGTGGCTCAACGTCGGGTACTGCACGATGGCCACCTGCTGGGTCACCTGGGCCAGCAGTCGCACGGTGCGCCGGAGGATGTCGTCGAGGTCGACGGCACCGCCGAGAAACGTGACGATGGCCCGCTGCTCGGCGACCGAGAGCGGCTTGACGCTGCCAAGCCGGTCCACGAACAACCGATAGCCCTTGTCGGTCGGGATCCGGCCCGCGCTCGTATGCGGCTGGGTGATGTAGCCCTCTTCCTCGAGAGCCGCCATGTCGTTACGGACCGTGGCCGGGGAGACGCCGAGGTCGTGCCGATCGACCAGCGCCTTGGACCCGACCGGCTCCTGGGTGGAAACGTAGTCCGCGACGATGGCACGCAGCACCTGGAGCTTGCGATCGTCCACTGTTCTCACCTCCTCCGGATCCGAGCGCCGGCCGCGGGCCGCTTTGGCACTCGGGCAGACGGAGTGCCAGTCTATCGCGGTGAGCACTCCCTCCTCGGCAGCAAGGCTCGGCGACTGGCGGGAGATCGCCGAGGGCGTACACCTGCTGGTGGCCGATCCCGCATCGGTGAACCTCGCTCTGGTGGTGGGTTCTGACGCGGCGCTGCTCGTGGATGCGGGGTCGTCGCCGGCTCAGGGGCGTGCGCTGCGCATCGCCGCGAGGGTCGTGACGGACCGCCCGCTGGCGGCGGTGGTGGCGACCCACTGGCACTTCGACCACGCGTTCGGCCTCGGTGGCTTCGACGGTGTGCCGACCGTGGCCCACGAGTCCGTACGCGCTCGGCTGGCCTCGGCCGACGCCGCGGAGGAGGCGGCCCGACTGGGGTTCTCGGCCGCCGAGCTCGTGCCGCCGACCCGGGAGCTGGCCCTCGCCGCGGCGTTCGACCTCGGCGGCGGACGCCGGGTGGAGGTGGCGCACCTCGGGCGCGGGCACACCGAGGGCGACCTCCTGGTCGTGGTGCCCGACGCCGACCTGGTGCTCGCCGGGGATCTGATCGAGTCCGCGGCCCCACCGTCGTACGGGCCGGACTCGTGGCCGCACGAGTGGGCCGCGACCCTGGACGGACTGATCGGCTTGATGACGTCGAAGACGCGGGCGGTGCCGGGGCACGGCGAGCCGGTGGATCGGGAGTTCGTCTTCGGCCAGCGCGGCCGTATCGCCGCGGTCTCCGGCGAGATCACCCGTCTGGCCGGGCTCGGGGTGTCGCTCGCCGAGGCCGAGTCGCGGGGCGACTGGGCACTACCGTTCTCGCACGTCCGGCCGGGCCTCGCGGCAGGCTACGCCCAGGCCCGCAGCTCCTCCCCGCGCCAGCGACCCCTCCCCCTCGCCTGAGCCCCCTCCCGACCCTCGGATCAGCGCACGAGCCCCGCCTGGTACGCGATCACGACGAGCTGGGCACGATCGCGGGCGCCGAGCTTCACCATGATCCGGCTGACGTGGGTCCGGGCGGTCGCCGGGCTGACCACGAGTCGCTCGGCGATCTCGGCGTTGTTGGAGCCCTCACCGATCAGGGTCAGCACCTCACGCTCACGCTCGGTGAGCGTGGAGAGCAACGGATGGATCCGACGCACCGGAGCACCGCCGGAGTGCAGCGATTCGATCACCCGGCGCGTGACGGACGGGGAGAGCAGCGACTCCCCGGCCGCGGCGAGTCGCACCGCGCGGAGCAGGTCGGCCGGCTCGCTGTCCTTGACCAGGAAGCCCGCCGCCCCGGCGCGCAGGGCGGCGAACACGTTCTCGTCGGACTCGAACGTCGTCAGCATGACGACCCGGGTCTCGGCCGCCTCGGGCAGCGCGAGGATCTGGCGCAGCGCCTCGATGCCGTCCAGCACCGGCATCCGGATGTCCATCAAGATCACGTCGGGCGGGTTCTCACGACTCAGCCGCACCGCCATACGTCCGTCTTCGGCCTCCCAGGCGAGCACCAGATCGTCCTCGGTCTCGGCGAGCACCCGCAAGCCCATCCGGATCAGCTGCTGATCGTCGACGACTCCGAGGGTGATCACGCGCCGCCCGCTTCGATCATGGTCGGCAACACGGCCGTCACCACGACACCGCCGGCCTCACCCGGACCGACGTCCAGCGTGCCACCGACTGCGGCGGCCCGCTCGCCCATGCCGCGAATTCCGTTCCCGAGTGACAGATCCTCGGACCTGATCGGACGCCCGTCGTCGGAGACCACGATCCGCAGCTGATCCTCGGTCCGGCTCAGCTCGATGATCACGGAAGCCTCTCCGGCATGTCGTACGACGTTGGTCAGCGCCTCTTGGACGATCCGGTACGCAGCATGATCGACGGCGGCCGGCACTCCGGAACCCAGCGGGCCCAGCTCGCCATCGGCGCGGACGTCGACCCGGCGTCCCGCAGCTCGGACAGCAGCGACCAGGTCGCCGAGCCGGTCCAGACCGGCCTGGGGCGCGGTCGGCTCAGGTTCGTCGTCGCGGAACATGCCGAGCGTCTGCCGCAGCTCGGCCAGCGCGTCCTTGCTCGACAATCGGATGGCCTCCAGCGACGCGGCCACCTGCTCCGGCCGCTTCTCCAGGACGTGCAGAGCCACGCCTGCCTGCAGGTTGATCACCGACAGACTGTGACCGACCACATCGTGCACCTCGCGAGCAATCCGCATCCGCTCCGCATAGACGTATCGGTCACGCTCGGCCTCCCGGTCCTGCAGCTCCGCGTCGCGGCGCGAGCGCCGGAGAACGACGAACAGGGCCGGCAGGATGATGGCGGCCGACCCGAAGATCGTCGCCGGCCACAGCGCCGGGTCGAGGAGCCCGACGTAGGACTGTCGCCAGAAGCCGGCGGACATCATGACCGGGAGTGCCGCCAGCCAGGGAAGCCACCGCCGTAACGGAAGTCGGTCCGCCAGGCCGAGCACGGCAAGCACCGCCCCCAGCAGCACCGGTCCGTAGGGACCCCCGGCAGCCAGGAAGGCCGTCGTACCGGCCACGACGGCGAGATAGCCGGACCGTGGGAACACACGCCGAACGGCGACGCCGGCGACCACGGCCACGATCCCCAGGCCGACCACCCAGGGCAGCGACCAGGCCGTCGACGTCTCGATCGTGTCGGCCGGTCGAAACGGCGGCCCCCCACGATGTCGCATCGGCGGGGGCTCGTGACTGCTCCAGTCCTCCCATTGGGTGCTGCCGTACGCGAGAGCGCCGACGACGAGGCCGAGTGCGGCGTCGATCGGCAGCACCCGACGGAGATTGACGCCCGGCATGGGTCCGAGCCTAGGCGAGGCAGACCGGCGTCCACATCTGATCGAGAACGTAGAGCGCGTACGTCGACCGACGTACGTCAAGTGTCGCTTCGTGGGCGATGCGTGGCGCACCGACCCGACGCAGGCTGGTGGGCATGGATCATCACCAATTCCCACCCGGCGGGGCCGAGTCGCACGCCTTCGCCTTCGCTCCCTTTCTCGGAGGTCTCATGTTCTTGCTGTTCGTGCTGCTGGTCGCAGGCACACTGTTCCATCTGATGCGGACCGGCCGGATCTCCACCCCGTCGTGGCTTGCCGGCCGCCCGTCGCCGGAGCTGGAGGCCCGCAAGATCTTGTCCGAACGATTCGCCCGGGGCGAGATCGACAGCGACGAGTTCATGGAGCGAGCCAGCGTGCTCAACTGGACGCCGGGTGTCGAGCCGGCCAAGGGAAAGTCCAAGCGCCGCAAGCATTCCTCGCCGGTCGGCTGATCGGTCAGCCGGCAGAGGAGCTGTCGAGCAGCTGACCGACCGGTTGATCGACCGGTTGATCGACCGGTCGATCAACCGACGCGCGTCGAGGCCGACTGGCCCGCGCCGTCGATCCGGGTTATCCTGACTCTACGTAAGCGCTTTCGCACTCGGCGGCGGCGCCTCGACGAGGAGGTTCGGATGACGGCCGACGGCGCCGAGATCGCGGTGATCGGGATCCACGGCCACGGGGCATCCCACGTGCTCAACGCGGGACGGGTGGGACACCTCGCGGCCGTGGTCGATCCACGTCCGCCCGAGCCGGGTTCGCCCGCTTCGGCACCTGGTGTCCGGTGGTTCGCCGACTTGGATTCTTTGCTGGACAGCGGTCTGCGCCTCGATGCGGTCGTGCTGTGTACGCCGCTGCATACCCACGCAGCGATGACATCGGCCCTCCTCCGAGCCGGCGTCGACGTCCTGCTGGAGAAGCCGCCGACCACCACCCTGGCGGAGTTCAGCGCACTACTGGAAGTGGCCGAGCAGACCGGTCGGCTGTGCCAGGTCGGCTTCCAGAGCCTCGGCTCGACGGCGTTGGACAGAGTCGGCGAGCTGATGGACTCCGGCGCCATCGGCACCGTCACCCATCTCGGCGCCGTCGGGACCTGGGTCCGGCGCCGGGCGTACTGGGAACGTGCCGCCTGGGCGGGGAAGCGGACGCTGAACGGGCGTCCGGTCGTCGACGGCGTGATCACCAACCCGCTGGCCCACGCCACCGCGACGGCCCTCCGCCTCGCCGGCGCACGCCGCGCCGAAGACGTCGACCGAGTTGACCTCGAGCTGTTCCGGGCCAACGACATCGAGTCCGACGACACATCCTCTGTGCTGATCAGTACAGATGTCGCGAACGGCCCGTCGCCGACCATCTCCGGCGGCTTCACGCTGTGCGCGGAGACCGAGCGTGCTCCCTGGGTGACGGTCTACGGCACCACCGGCAGCATCCGGCTGGACTACACGGTGGACCGCGTGCACGTGACCCACGACGGCGGCACGGTCACCACGGAGCATCCACGGATCGACCTGCTCACCAACCTCCTGGAGTCCCGGCGCGACGGCACCGCACTGCTCAACCCGCTGGCCGACAACGGGGCCTTCATGCGGGTGATGGAGGCGGTCCGCACCGCGCCGGACCCACAGCCGATCCCCCCGGAGTACGTCCGCTGGGAGGGCGACGGGCTCGAAGCTCGCCCCATCGTGCCTGGCATCGATGCCGCGGTGCAGCGCGTGGCCGACGACGGTGTATGCCTGTCGCGGACCGCCGTGCCATGGGCGGACCGGACCTGACCGAAACGCCGCCGCGCAGGTTCGCGGAATTAACGGGGGTCAGTCGACCGGCCGAACGCTGGACTGCGCTCGGCGAACCGATCCGCTCCACCACCGCCCCACATTTTTTCCGCGCAGCCGCGCAGCCGCTCAGGCCTCCAGCCGGCCATCCACCCGTCGAGCGATGCCGAGCGGGTTGCTCTCCTGGAGTGCGGCTGGCAGCACCGCTTCGGGAGCGTCCTGGAAGACGACGGGACGCTGGAAGCGGCGGACGGCCGTCGCTCCGACGGAGGTGTGGATCGATGTCGTCGCGGGCCAGGGTCCGCCGTGCTGCTGGGACCAGGTGACCGCGACGCCGGTCGGCCACCCCCCGAACAGGACCCGTCCCGCCCGGCTCGCCAGACCTGCGGCCAGCGCGCGGACATCCTCTCCCTCGGCCGCGTGGACGGTCGCCGTGAGCGAGCCTTCGAGCGCATCGAGCACGGCCCGCTGATCGGCCTCCCCGGCGTAACGGATCAGCAGGGTGACCGGTCCGAAGCACTCGGCCAACAAGGCCTCAGGGTCGGCCACCACCGCGGCCGCCGAGGTCGCCAGCACGACCGGTGCCGGGGCGTCGACGCTGCCGGCTCCCGGTCGGCCGGCGATCACCTCCACATCGGCGTGGCCGACGAGCGCGTCGAGCCCGTGGGCGAACCCTTCGCCGATCCGGTCGTTCAGGAGCGCCGCCGCGCTGACCTCCGCCGCAGCCGTCACCACCGCACCCTCGAAGCCCGCACCCTCCGGAACGAGCACGACACCGGGCTTGGTACAGAACTGCCCGGCTCCGAGGGTGAAGGAGCCGACCAGGCCCTTGGCCAGCTCGTCCCTTGACTCCTCGACCGCGGCGGGCGTGACGACCACGGGGTTGACGCTGCCGAGCTCGGCGTAGAACGGGATCGGGGTCGGGCGAGCGGCCGCCAGGTCGAACAGGGCGCGCCCGCCGTGCAGCGATCCGGTGAACGCCGCCGCTCGGATCGCCGGGTGCCTGACCAGGTCGGAGCCGGCCTCGAAACCCTCGACGAGTCCGAACGCCCCGGCGGGAGCACCTGCGTCCGCGAGCGCCTGAGTGATGATCTCTGCGGTACGCCTGGACAGCTCGGGATGGCCCGGATGCGCCTTGACGACCACGGGGCACCCGATGGCCAGTGCCGACGCGGTGTCGCCACCGGCCACGCTGAACGCGAAGGGGAAGTTGCTGGCGGAATAGACCGCCACCGGACCCACCGGCACCAGGACTCGGCGCAGGTCGGGCTGGGGCGGACTCGCTTCCGGGCGCGCATGATCGATGATCGCCTCGAGATATGCACCGTCTCGCACGACCGCAGCGAACATCCGGAGCTGACCCGTCGTGCGGCCGACCTCACCGGTCAGCCGCGCCTGGGGCAGGTGGGACTCCGCGATCGCGATCGGCACCAGCTCGTCCGCGGCGGCGTCGAGGGCGTCGGCGATGGCTTCGAGCCATTGCGCGCGCTGCTCGTCGGTGGCGGCCGCGAGCTCCGCAGCGGCTCCGGCGGCGGCTGAAACGACGGTGTCGAGATCGGTGGTGATGGTGGGCATGAATCTCCTCATTCGTATCGGTGGCGTCCTTGCGTACCTCGGGATCAGATGAAGTCCAGACCCAGGCCGCGCACGTCGCCGGCCAGCTCGAGCTCGGCACCGGCGCGTAGCACGGGGGTGGGACCCTCGACGAAACCTAGCTGCTCCAGCCCAGCGTCTTCGACCTCCTCTACCCAGACCGCCTCCGGCAGGGTGAACGCCAGCTGGGCGGACAGGTCCGGCAGCAGGTGCGGGGCGAGGGTGCGGTTCGCCGTACGGGCAAGGTCGGCGATCCGCAGGAACGGGGTCAGTCCGCCGACCCGGACGATGTTGGGCTGGACGATGTCGATCGCGTCGGAGGCCAAGAACTCGCGGTAGCGGTACACGGTGTGGATGTTCTCACCGCAGGCCAGCGGCGTGTTGATCTTCGTACGCAGATAGCGGTACGCCGCCAGGTCGTCGGCCCGCACCGGTTCCTCGATCCAGTGCAGGTCGAACCGTTCGAGCGCTCGGACGCCGCGCTCTGCGGCCGGCACATCCCACCGCTGGTTGGCGTCCACGGCCAGCCAGCGGTGGGGTCCGAGGACCTCCCGGACGGCGGCCACCCGCTCGAGGTCGCGCTCGAGGTCGGGACTGCCGACCTTGATCTTGGCGCCGGCGTAGCCGGTTGCCACCCAACGGCGGGCCTGCTCGATGAGCTCGTCCAGCGAGTAGTGCAGGTTCACCCCGCTGCCGTAGGCGCGCACCGACCGACGACGGACACCGAGCAGCTCGCTCAGCCCGACCCCGGCCCGCTTGGCCTGCAGGTCCCACAGCGCCAGGTCAAGGCCGGCCATCGCGATCGTGGTCAGACCGCCGCCGCCCGCTTCGTGCAGGTGCCGCCAGAGATCGTCCCAGAGCAGCCCCGGCCGCACAGGTCGGCCGATCGCGAAGGCGGTGATGTCGTGATCGAGGAGCGCCTGGACGGCGTACGGGCCGATCGTCGGCGTCCAGCTGAATCCCTGTCCGGTCAGCGAACCGGCGCCCACCTCGACCACGACGGCGTGCAGCTCAGGCACGTCAGCACCCCAGGGCCGTATCAGCGGTCGGGTGATCAAGCGCGTGGTGATCGACTCGATCACCGGCTGATCGCTCACGCCCCGTCCCGATCCGAGCCGACCAGCTCGCGACCTCGCGCCAGCAGGTCGGCCAGCGCAGCCTCATGGTCCGGCGTCGGATCCACAAGCGGGGCGCGGACGCCGCCGACCGGCAGCCCCCCCATCCGGACGCCGGCCTTGATCAACGAGACTGCGTATCCGGGGACCTGGTCGCGGAGCGCCACCAGCGGCCGGTAGAACTCGCGCAGCAGCTCTTCTCGGCGGGCATCGTCGCGGGCGGTGTAGGCGTCGTAGAACCCGTTGGCGATCTCCGGCGCCATCGCGAACACGGCCGAGGAGTACAGCGGCACGCCGATCGCCCGGAAGGCAGCCTGGGTCAGCTCAGCGGTCAGCAGGCCGTTGAAGAACAAGAAGTCGTCGCGACCCGCGTCCTGCACGGCCAGCACGACCAGCTGGGTGGTGCCGATGTCGCCGACACCGTCCTTGAAGCCGATCACCTTGGGGTTGGCGGCCAGCCGGGTCACCGTCGCCGGTGAGAGCTGTGCATTGGCGCGGTGGTAGACGATCAGCGGCAGCTCGCTCGCCTCGGCGATCGTCTCGACGTAGCGGATCAGACCCTCCGCCGGCGCGTTGACCAGGTACGGCGGCAGCACCAGCAGTCCCTCGGCGCCCGCATCGGCGGCCGCCTTGGCGCAACCGACCGCATGGCCGAGCGGACCACCCGTGCCACCGAACACAGGCGTACGTCCTCCCGCTGCGGAGACAGCTGCCGCCAGCACGGTGCCGACCTCAGCGACCGACAGCGCGTGGAACTCCCCCGTTCCGCAGGCTGCGAAGACCGCACCGGGACGGTGATCGATCCGGCTGGCGACGTGCTCCTTCATCAGGCCGGTATCCACCTCACCGGCGGCGGTGTAGGGGGTGATCGGGAAGAACAGCACTCCGTCGAGGTTCATGATCATGCTCCGAATGCGAGGGTGGTGGATGGGATGGGAACGGCGAGCTCGGTTCGCCAGGTGCGGCTGGGATGCCATCCCAGCAACGACTCTGCCTTCGCGATGGAGAAAGCGGGCGTGCTGCCCGTCAGCCCGGCCGCGAGCTCCTCGGTGCCGGGCAGGAACCGTGGCACGAGCTCGGCCAGCGGCGCGGTGGCCATGGCGTCGGCGGCACCGACGAAGAAGGTCTCCCCGGACGGCAGGTCGGCGGCGGCCCGCAGCCAGACGTCGACGAAGTCGGCGGCATCACGGGCGTCGACGTAGTTGAACAGCGAGACCGCGGCGAGCGCCGGTTCGGCCAGCCGATCGGCGACGGTGTGGCCCTGCTGGGTCGGCGCGCCGCGCCACTCGTCGGGCGAGATCACGAAGCACGGCCGGAACGAGCCCAGCGTGACCGCTTTCCCTTGCTGCGCGGCGAACATGGCGACGATCGACTCGATCGTGACCTTGGAGAGGGCGTAGGCGTTCCACGGCCGCAACGGATGCAGCTCGTCGATCGGCAGGTACGTCGGCTGCCAGCCCTGCGGGTTGCCATAGCCGAGCGGGGTCGGACTCGACGCCGCAAGGATCCGGCTCGCTCCGTGACTCACTGCGGCCTGCATGACGTGGAAGGCGATCGAGGTGTTGGTGTCCCAGATCACCGGCTCGGGCGCACTGAACGGCGTGGCGATCGCCGCCAGATGGACGACCGCCTCCGGGCGAATCCGGCCGAGCGCGGCATCGGTGGCGGGCGCGTCGGTGAGGTCGACCTCGACCTGGGACACCCCGTCCAGCTCGGGGCCGCGCACGCGGTCGAGCGAGACCACCTCGTGTCCGGCGCCGGCAAGTCCAACGACGACGCTGCGGCCGAGCCGGCCACTGCCTCCGGTGACAACGACCTTCATCGGACCGCGTCCCCGCTCGCCTCGGTCTCCCGGACCAGGCCCAGCCCGAACTCGGCGGTGTCCACCGGACGGCCCTCGACGAGGCTGGTGTTGCCCGAGATCCCGACGATCACGCTGCGCACACCGTCCAGGTACCCCGCCGCCCGCCCGAGCGGATCGTCGAGAGCTCCACGGAACACGTCGTCGAGCAGCATGGCGTCGCCGCCCCCGTGGCCACCGACACCGGAGGGAATCGCGATCTCCTCGGCCCGCTCCCACTGGCGCTGCAGGATGATCCGTTCACCGACCGGCCGGATGAGGTCCTCGGCCGCGTCCGAATCGTGCACCGCACTGGGGTCCACGACAGCCTTGCCGTCGTGCTGATCGGCGGCCGAGCGAACCCAACCGCGCTCGGTGACCTCGAGCTCGAGACGCCCCTGCGTGCCGTTGAAGCCGACTCGGTAGCCCTCCCAGGGCGAGTACGCATTGAGTGAGTAGGTCATCGTCGTGCCGCGGGAGTAGTCGACCAGCAGGCTCAGTGAGTCCTCGATCGTGATCCCGGAGTCGAACACGTCCTTGTCGCGCTGGTAGCCGTCGACGTGCTCGGCGTCGAGATAGAGGCCCTTCAACAACGGGTCGGCGGCGAGGTCCAGCCGAAACGGGTCCGATCCGGCCGGCTGATCTCGGCTCAGCTTCGCCCGCGGCTCGAGCCCACGGCGACCCGCGTTGTCGGCACCATAGAACCTGAGGCCACCCCGGGCATACACCCTGGACGGGACGTCGTCGAGCCACCAGTTCACCAGGTCGAAGTGATGCGTGGACTTGTGCACGAGCAGACCGCCGGACTTGTCCTTCTCCCGGTGCCAGCGGCGGAAGTAGTCCGCGCCGTGCGAGGTGTCGAGCAGCCACTCGAAATGGACCGACGTGATCTCGCCGATTGCGCCGGAGGCGAGCAGCTCCTTGACCTTCGCATTCCTCGGCGAGTAGCGATAGTTGAACGTCACGGTCAGGTCGCCGTCGGATGACTCCAGGCTGGTCACGATCCTGCCGAGCCGATCCCGATCGATCGTCATCGGCTTCTCGCTGACCACGTCGACCCCTCGGTCGAGAGCCGCGCAGATGTAGATGTCGTGGGTGTAGTCCGGCGACGTCACGATCAAGCAGTCCGGAGTCGTCTCGGCGAACAACCGATCCAGGTCCTCGGGCGCGTACGTCGGCACGTCGGTGATGCCGAGCTCACGGCGGTAGTACTCCATCCGCGCCGGATTCGGGTCGCAGAGCGCCACCAGCTCGCCGACGTCGGCGTGGGTGGTCTGCAGTGCGGTCAGATACATCCGCGATCTCGATCCCGTTCCGACCAGCGCGTACCGACGACGACCCTGAGACGACATGACTCTCCTGAGGTGAGAAAACGTTTTCTGTTAGCGTACCGTCGCCCTGGTGGAGACGCAACCGGTGCGGGCCGGCTGATCCGCAAGCGCTTACGTCCCTACTTGACCGAAGACGGCTTCCTTGCCAGCATGGGTCCGAGAAAACGTTTCCTATCCAGTGGAGGATGATCGGGTGTCGACCACCTCGAGCGACCACGACACCAAGCGCGCCCGCATCCTCGACCTCCTCGAGCGCCAAGGCGCCGACCGGCTGGTGCTGACCTCGGCGACCAGCCTCGGCTGGTATCTCGAGGGCGCCCGGACCCACGTCAGCCTCGCCTCTGCGCCCATTGTCTCCGTGGTCGTCGACCGCCGCGGCGACGTCGTGCTCACCACCGACAACGAGAGCGGCCGACTGGTTACCGAGGAGCTCCCCGACGGAGTCGACGTTCGGGCCGTGCCGTGGTTCGAGGCGCTCCCGCTGCCGGGCAGAGCGGGGACGCTGACCGAGGACGAGGTCGCCGGGGAGCTGCGTCGGCTGCGGGTTCCCTTGCTGCCGGTCGAGACCGAGGCGTTCCGGAGCCTCGGCCAGGAGACTGCCAGCCTGCTGACCGAGATCCTGGCCATCGCTAAGCCCATGCAGAGCGAGCAGGAGCTCGCCGCGGTGCTGACCGCGGGGGTCGTCGGACTCGGCGCCGAACCGCTGGTCGTGCTTGTCGGCGGGGCCTCGCGAAGCCTGATCCGCCATCCGCTTCCGACCCGGGCGACGATCGGTCGACGCGCGCTCGTGGTCGTTTGTGCGCGCCGCCGCGGCATGATCGTCAACATCAGCCGGTCCATCTCCTTCGGGGAACCCGACCCGTCGGAGATCGATGCCCACGCACGGATCCTCGCCGTCGAGGCGGCCTTCTTGAACGCACTCGTCCCTGGACGGCGGTTGAACGAGGCCTTCGCCGCCGGGTGTGCCGCGTACGCCCGCAACGGCTTCGAAGCCGAGGAGTGGACGAAGCACCACCAAGGCGGGGTCGCCGGCTACGCGGGCCGCGACCCTCGGGCGACGTACGAGACCGACGACGCGATCACGGCCGGCCAGGCCTTCGCTTGGAACCCGACCGGCGAGGGCGCCAAGGTCGAGGACACCGTGCTGTTGAGCGACTCCGGCCTCGACGTCTTGACCGTCGATCCGCGGTGGCCGACGATCCGGAGCGATGGCCGGGCTCGGCCGGACATCCTCCGGCTGTAGACAGCTCAGCCACCAGCGAGGGAGTTCCGCGTGAGAATCAATGTCACCGTGTGGTCGGAGAACTACCACGAGCGACACCAGCCCGAGATCGCGGCGATCTATCCGAACGGCATCCACGGTGCGATAGCGGACGGCATCGCCGACGATCCTCGATTCGCGGTACGGACGGCCACCCAGGACCAACCCGATCACGGCCTCGGCGGTGGCATGCTCGACGAGACGGACGTCTTGTTGTGGTGGGGACATGCCGACCAGCAGGCGGTCGACGACCACTGGGTCCAGACGGTCCGCGACCGGGTGCTCGGCGGCATGGGCCTGATCGCTCTGCACTCGTCGCTGAACTCGAAGCCGTTCCGGGCGGTGATCGGCACGTCCTGCCGAAGTGCCGGCTACCGACACGGTGGCCGCGAGCTCGTCTGGACGGCGAGCGCCGAGCACCCGATCACCGACGGCATCCCCAACCCGGTGATCGTGCCCGACTCCGAGATGTACTGCGAACCGTTCGACATCGGCCAGGTCGACGATGTCGTGTTCATCTCCAGCTTCGACGGTGGCGAGGTCTTCCGGTCCGGCGTGACGTTTCGGCGGGGACGGGGCAAGATCTTCTACTTTGCTCCCGGACACGAGGAGTACCCGATCTACTTCGACCCGACCATCCGCCGGGTGATCAACAACGCGGTGGCCTGGGTCGCTCCCGACACTCGACCGACACACCCGGAGATGGGACCGGCTCGGCGTGACAAGCCGCGCAACTGGTTCGCCCTTGATCGGTCCGCGCCGATTCGATGAAGCTGGCACGATAGGTCGAGATCGCGAGCGCGCGGTCGATACATTCGACGGAGCAACCGCTGGCAGGAGGACGGAACGAGGTGACAGCAGCAAAGCGTCTGCGACCAGCCACCATCGGCGACGTCGCCGCTCGAGCCGGGGTGTCCCCCGCCACCGTCTCGCGGGTGATGAATGGCAACACCTCGGTCGACGCCGCGCTGGCCGAGCGCGTCCGCACGGTTGCAACCGAGCTGAACTACTCAGCGAGCCCGTTGGCGCGCAGCCTCGTGCTGGGCAAGACGCACACGATTGCGGTGGTTGTCCCCGACCTCGAGAACCCGACGTTCCAGGGGGTCCTGCGGGGACTCAGCCGCGCCGCTGCCCAGGACGCCTACCACGTCTTGATCGCTGACTCGGCGGAGTCGATCGCCGATGAGCGGATCCTCGCCGTCGAGACTCGTCGCCGGTGTGACGGTGTCGTGCTGTGCGCCCCCCGCATGCCCGAGAGCGATCTCCAGGCGCTGCTGCGCGAGCTCCATCCCGTGGTCCTGGTGAACCGACAGGCGAACTCGACGCAGGTCCCATCCATTGCCGCCGACTACCGCACGGCGCTCAGGGAGCTGCTCGAACTGTTGTACGACAACGGTCATCGATCGCTGCTCTATCTCGCCGGTGCGCCCCACAGCGCGTCCAATGCAGCCCGCCTGGCCGCTGTCGAGGAGTTCCGCGGCGATCATCCGGACGCGCGCGTCGAGATTGCCCCCTGCGGCGTCAGCTTCGCCGAAGGGTACGACGCAGCCGCCGCCGTCGCGACCGGCACCGCGACCGCCGTGCTCGCGTTCAACGACCTCGTCGCGATGGGCCTGATCAGCGCGCTGGGCGAGCGGGGCGTACGGGTGCCCGAGCAGGTGTCCGTGGTCGGCTTCGACGATATCCCGTTCGCCCGCTACACGACTCCCCCACTCACCACGGCCTCGGTACCGGTGACCGAGCTGGGCGAGCTGGCATGGCTGCGGATGCGCGATCTTCTCGAGAACCGCCGGCCTCGACCGACCTTGGTCCTCAGCCCGCGGATCGAGCGCCGTGGCAGTGTCGGGCCCGCCCCGCGCCCCTGACACCCTCCCTTGCGCCTCTCCTCCCCCTCCTCCCCTCCGACTTGTCAGCGTCAGGAATCGCCATGGCGATTCCTGACGCTGACAAGTCGGAGGGGAGGCTTGAGGGGGTTGAGGGGTTAGAGGCGGACTCGAGGCGCTGGTGCGGCGTGCCTACTTGCCGCCGGTGGTGGCGATGCCCTTGACCAGGAATCTCTGGCCGAAGAGGAACGCCAGGAACAACGGAACCAGGGAGACGATCGACATGGCGAACATGGCCCCCCAGTTGCTGCCGCTGGTGGAGTCCAGGAACGTGCTCAACGCTACCGGCACCGTGTAGGCGATCGGGTCGGTCAGGTAGATCAGCGGGGTGAAGAAGTCGCTCCAGGTCCAGATGAACGTGAAGATCGCCGTCGTGGCGATCGCCGGACCCATCAGCGGGATCATGACCCGGCTGAAGATCCTCCAGTGACCGCAGCCATCGATTCGGGCCGCTTCGTCCAGCTCGCGGGGGATCCCACGGATGAACTGGACCATCAAGAACACAAAGAAGGCGTCGGTGGCCAGGAACTTCGGCAGGATCAGCGGCACGAACGTGTTCACGAAGCCGAGCTTGTTGAACAAGATGTACTGCGGCACGATCACCACGTGGATCGGCAGCATGACCGTCACCAGCATGATCGAGAACCACATCATCTTCAGCCGGAACCTCAGGCGAGCAAATGCATATGCCGCCAACGAGCACGCGAACAGGTTGCCGGCGACGGCGCCGATCACGACGATCGCGGAGTTGATGATGTACTGGCTGAACGGGTAGGAGAGTGCGAACCACCCGTCGGTGTAGTTGGTGATGATCAGATCGTTCAGCCACAAGCCCGGGGTGCGGAATATGACGTCGGTAGGCCGGAACGAGCTCACCAGCATCCACAGCAGCGGGTAGATCATCACCAGACTGGCGAGGATCAACAAGGCGTGCTTGAGCGTGGAGCGGATCCGGCTGCGCACCACCTTCCGCCGATGAGCGGCCTCGTCGTGGACAGGGAGGGCAACCGTGCCCGCCGACGCGGCAGGGGCCTTGGTCTGCAGCTCACTCTTCATAGAACACCCAATACCTCGAGAGGAAGAAGTTGATTGCGGTCACGGCCCCGACCAAGATGACCAACAGCCACGCCATCGCCGCCGCGTACCCCATCTGGAACTCCCCGAAGCCCTTCTGGTACAGGTACAGCGTGTAGAACAGCGTCGAGTCCGAGGGTCCGCCCGTTCCACCCGAGACCACGAACGCCTGGGTAAACGACTGGAAGGCACCGATGATCTGCAGCACCAGATTGAAGAAGATGATCGGCGACAACAGCGGCAGGGTGATCCGACGGAACTTCGTCCAACGGGTCGCCCCATCGACGGACGCCGCCTCGTAGTACATGCCCGGAATTTGTCGCAGGCCCGCCAGGAAGATCACCATCGGCGAACCGAAGGTCCACACGTGCAGCAGGATCAGCGATCCCAACGCGTACCTCGGATCGGAGATCCAGCCGACGTGAGAATCGATCCCGATCGCCCGCAGCACCTGGTTCACCAGACCGTCGACGCCGAACATCTGCCGCCAGAGCACCGCGATCGCGACCGAAGCGCCCAACATCGACGGCAGATAGAAGACCGACCGGTACAAGGGCAGGCCCTTCATGCCCTCGTTCAGCAAGATCGCGATTGCCAGGGCAACGATCAATTGCACCGGCACACCCACGATCACGTACGTAAACGTGACCTGCAGCGACTTCAACCAGCGCGGGTCAGCGAAGATCCGGACGTAGTTCTCCACCCCGATCCACTGCGGCGGCTGGATCAGACTGTACTTGGTGAACGAGAGATACAACGATGCCAGCAGCGGACCGATCGTGATCACCACCAGACCGATCAACCACGGCAACAAGAAGAGATACCCGGCCTTGTTGTCCCGTCCCGCCTCCTTCCGCCGGGCGCCTACGTTCCTCGGCGGTCTTCGGCCTTCTCGATCTTGAGATGGGAGAGCTCAGAGATGGCGCTCATGACATCAGCCCTGCAGGTTCGACTTCATCTCGTCCACGAACTGCTGGGCGGCGTCGGCCGTGGTCGCCTTCCCGAACAGCACATCGCTACCGTGGCGCAGCAAGACGTCCGCCAACTTGCCGCCGCCCGGTGGCGGGGCGAATGGGCGTCGGGCCGAGCTCGGGCTTGATGTCGGTGAGGAACTTGGCCACCGACTGCTGGGCCGGCGAGAGCTTGGGCTTGACGAAAGCCAGAAGCTCGCTGTTCGCCGGAATACCACGTTCGGCCAGGTCGATGCCGGCCGCGTCGGTCGAGTTCACCCACCAGTTGATGAAGGCGGCCGCGGCCTCGGGGTTCTTCGTCTTGCTCGACGCCGACCACAGCATGCTTGCCTTGTACCACGTCTTGCGGTCGGTTGCCTTGCCGGTCAGGCTCGGGAATCGCAGCATCTTCAGCGAGGTCTTGGCCGCGGCGTTGGTTGCCTCCAGCTGGTTGGTGTTGTAGAGCTGTACCCCGGCGGTCCCGAGCACGATCGCGCTCTGGTCAAGAGACTTGCCTGCCTCCTCAGCTGATCTGTTGCGGCGACCCGATCCCACCCGCCTTCGAAAACTTGACCATCATGTCGTACCACGCCTGGGCGTCGGCCGTCTCGAAGCCCAGACCCTTGTCGACGAACAGCTCCTTCCCGTTCTGCCGCAGATAGGCACCGAACAACTGGTCCGATCCGAAAGGCGAGACGACGCCGAACGGCACGCCGGCCTTGGAGGCCACCTCGGCGCCGACCTGCGACATCTCGTCCCAGGTCCACGTCTTGTCGTCCGGTAGGGACATCTTGGCCTTCTCGAAGACCGCCGGGTTGGCGAAGAACACCAGGGCGTTGATGCCGGCGTTGGCCCCGACCAGGGTGCCGTTGATCTTGCCGGAGTCGACGGTGCCCTCGACGAACTTGGACGTGTCCACACCGTACTTCGTCAAGTCCAGGAGGGCACCCCGACTGCCGTAGTCGGCGATGTAGGCCATGTCCATCTGGATGATGTCCGGAGCGGTGCCGCCGGCCGTCTGTGTGGCGAGCTTGTCCCAGTAGCTAGCGAACACACCTGGCTGACCCGTGATCTTCACATTGGGGTTGGCCTTCATATAGGCCTCGATCTCGGCCTGGGTGTTCGTGTTGCGGGTCGGGTTGCCCCAGAACGCCAGGCTGAGCTCCACGGCACCTCCGCTGCCCTGTGAACTACTGCCACCCGAGCCGGGGGCGCACCCCGCCAGACCCGCCGTGGTCGCCGCGGCGGCGAGCCCGGCTCCGATCAGGAACTGCCTACGCGACAGGGCCATTGTTTTCTCCTCTTCGTTGATGTGAAAACGTTTTCTGAACAGTAGGGGGCGGTCCCCTTCTGAGTCAATCAGCAGCACGCGGTGGTGTCGAGAGCGAACGTCGGCCGATTCCGCCGCCCCCGCCTTCTCGAGGCTTTTGGTTGCTGCGATGCCGACTCTAGAACAACGTAAGCGATTGCGCAAGCGCTTACGTAACGTGATCTGAGCCCGCTGGTGCCCAACACGAGGTTGCCGGGGTGTGCGATCCGACGGTTTCCGTCCGTCGGGTGATGCGGGTCGGGTAGGTCCGAGCCCGGCGCGCCCAAGGAGAGGTGCCATCGGCATGGCCAACCGCTCTCGATCAGGTCGAGACCCTCAACGCATGAGCTCGGAGGGGAGTTCCCGTTGAGGCCGGCGCCGGCCGCGCTGTCGACGGCGCACGTCGGACCAGCAGTAGGCAGGGTCAGCCGGGAAGGGGCAGCACGCCCTTGCGAGGAGGGGCGGTGGACTCGCGAACCACCAGCACGCCAGGAATGGACTTCCGCCGCGGCCGGCTCGCGGCCGGACGCGTCGCCAGGTCGAGCGCCTCCCGACCCATCTCGGCCAACGGGAACCGTGCTGTGGTCAGGCTGGGAAAGAGCAGTTCAGCGACGGCGACGTCGTCGAAGCCGGCAACCGAGACGCCACCCGGCACGTCGACGCCCAACCGGCGCAGCGCGACCAGGATCGCGATGGCCATCGAGTCGTTCAGCGCGAGGATGGCCGTGGTTTCGGGCCACGTCCGCAGCGCCTCGATCGCCGCCGGCCCGGCGCTCCGGGCGGTGAAGTCGGTCGGCACCACGCGATGGCGGATTCCGGCCGCGGCAAAGACCTCCACGGCGCCACCGAGACGGTCCTGCACCGTGGTCAGCGCATCCGGTCCCGAGATGATGGCGATGTCGGTGTGCCCGAGGCGCACCAGATGCTCCGCGAGCGACACGGCCGCGCCCCGGTTGTCGGGCAGCAGCGCGTCGACGCCCAGCTGGTGGCGGCCGATCACGGCCGCCCGGCCGCCATTGCGCTGATACATGGCCAGCAGGCGACGCGCCTCGGCCTCCCGTTGAGTGTCGACGTAGCCGGACCCCGCCACGATGATGGCCCGCGCTCGCTGCGCGGCGAGCGAGCGGAGCTGCCTGAGCTCGCGCTGCGGATCGCGACCGGAGTGGGCGACCTGCACGATCAGGCCGCGCTCCTCAGCCGCCTGCACCACGCCGGACGCGATCTCGGTGAAATAAGGATCATCGATCTGATGAACGATCAGGCCGGCGATCGAGGTCGTTCCACCCGCCAGAGTCTGCGCATGGGTGTTGACGACATACCCCATGTCCTCCGCGGTCCGGCGCACCCGCGCCGCGACCTCCTCACTCACGCCGGTCAGCCCGCGCAGTGAGCGCGAAGCGGTCGCCAGGGAGACACCCGCCGCATCCGCCACGTCTGCGAGTCGCAGACTTGTCGGGGTGCTGTTCATCCAGACCTCCTCGAGATTGATCCTCCGGAGACGGTTGCATCGCACTCCAGCGGTAGCGTACTCTGACGTAAGCGCTTTCGTTAAGCGCTTACGTCTCATCGAACCAGCAGATCTCGAGCAAAGGAGCGGCGGCCATGGCGGAGCGGACGATCAAGGTGATCATGAACGGGGTCACCGGGCGGATGGGTTATCGGCAGCACCTGGTGCGGTCGATTCTCGCGATCCGCGATGCCGGCGGGGTTCTCGTCGGCGACGACCGGGTCCAGGTCGAGCCTGTGCTGGTCGGCAGAAGCGCCGACAAACTGAGCGAGCTGGCCAAGAAGCACGGAGTGGCTGACTGGACGACTGATCTCGACGAGGCACTGGCGGACCCCAGCGCGCAGATCTACTTCGACGCCCAGGTCACCTCGGCCCGCAAGGACGCCATCCTCAAGGCCATCGCGGCAGGAAAGCACATCTACACCGAGAAGCCGATCGCGGAGTCCGTGTCCGACGGTCTCGACCTCGTCGCCGCGGCCGAGGCTGCCGGCGTGATCACCGGCGTGGTGCACGACAAGCTCTACCTGCCCGGTCTGCTCAAGCTCAAGCGACTGATCGAGCTCGGCTTCTTCGGCCGCATTCTCTCGGTCCGCGGAGAGTTCGGCTACTGGGTCTTCGAGGGTGACGTCATCCCCGCCCAGCGGCCGAGCTGGAACTATCGCGCCGAGGACGGCGGCGGCATGGTGCTCGACATGTTCTGCCACTGGAACTACGTGCTGGAGAACCTGTTCGGCCGCGTGGAGGCGGTCAGCGCCAAGGCCGTCACCCATATCCCGGAGCGCTGGGACGAGCAGGGCCGGTCCTACACCGCGACCGCCGACGACGCCGCGTACGGCATCTTCGAGCTCGCCGGCAACGTCATCGCCCAGATCAACTCCTCCTGGGTCGTCCGCGTCGACCGTGGCGAGCTCGTCGAGTTCCAGGTGGACGGTACCCACGGTTCGGCCGTGGCCGGCCTGTTCGGCTGCCGGATCCAACCGCGCGCGCAGACTCCCAAACCGGTCTGGAACCCCGATCTGCCGACCGACCAGGACTTCCGCGCCCAGTGGGAGCAGGTTCCCGACCTCGACGACTACCCCAACGGCTTCCGTGCCCAGTGGGAGAGCTTCCTGACCGACATCGACGCCGGCCGCCCGCATGCGTACGACCTCGCTGCCGGGGTGCGCGGACTCCAGCTGGTCGAGGCCGGGCTGAAGTCCTCTGCCGAGGGGCGCCGGATCGAGATCGCCCCGACACTGTCCGCGCAGGGCTGAGCGATGACCTCATCCACCGTGACCTCGACCGTCAAGCTTCCCGGGGCTGACGGCAGTCTGCGCTCGGTCGACCTGGCCGAGCCCCGGGCGTGGGCCGAGCACCCGCAGCCGTACACGAGCCGGATCGCCTTCGCAGCCGCCCACGTCGTCGCCGACCCGCACGGCGAGAACGTTCCCGGCACTCCCGCCGTGGTCGACTGGGACGCCACCCTCGCCTTTCGTCGACACCTGTTCCGCTATGGGCTCGGGGTCGCCGAGGCCATGGACACCGCACAACGCAACATGGGCCTGGACTGGGCGGCAACGCAGGAGCTGATCTCCCGCAGTGCCGCGCAGGCACTCGAGCTCGGCGCCCGGATCGCCTCCGGGGTCGGCACCGATCATCTGCCCGCCACGAACGCCACCCTGGAGCAGGTGATCGCCGGTTACACCGAGCAGCTCGAGTTCGTCGAGGGCACCGGCTCGCAGGTGATCTTGATGGCGTCGCGTCACCTGGCCGCTGCCGCAGCGACGGCGGAGGACTACCTGCACGTCTACGACGCCCTGCTGTCCCAGGTGAGCCGTCCCGTCGTCCTGCACTGGCTCGGCGAGGCGTTCGACCCGAGCCTGGCCGGCTACTGGGGCAGCACCGACGTCGCGACCGCGACCGACACCTTCGTCGGCCTGCTGCACGCGCACGCGGACAAGATCGACGGCGTCAAGGTCTCCCTGCTGTCGGCCGAGCACGAGATCGGTCTGCGCACGCGGCTGCCCGAGGGGGTGCGGCTCTACACCGGCGACGACTTCAACTATCCCGAGCTGATCGAGGGCGACGGGACGCACCACTCCGACGCGTTGCTCGGCGCTTTTGCAGCCATCGCCCCGGCGGCCTCCGCCGCGCTGGCCGCGCTGGACGCGGGCGACGTATCGACGTACCGTGCGGAGCTGGCCCCCACCCTGGAGCTTTCGCGGCACATCTTCGCGGCGCCGACCTTCTACTACAAGACCGGAATCGCCTTCTTGGCCTGGCTTTCCGGCCATCAAGACGGTTTCACCATGGTCGGCGGGCTGCAGGCCGCGCGCTCCCCCGTCCACCTGGCTCGGGTGTTCGAGCTGGCCAACGAGGCGCGACTGCTGCCGGATCCGGAGCTGGCTGCGCACCGCCTCGGCCTGGTGCTCGAGGCTGCCGGGATTACTCGATGAGCGGCTCCGATTACCTGAAGAGGCTCTCGCTCAACCAGAAGACCACCAACTCGTGGTCGCTGCGCGAGGCGATCGACGGCTGTGTGGCCGCCGGTCTGTCCAGCATCGGCGTCTGGCGGGAGCCGCTCGCCGAGGTCGGCGTCGAGAGCGCGCGGAAGTGGTTGGCCGATGCCGGACTTCGGGTGTCGTCGCTGTGCCGAGGCGGTTTCTTCACCGCTGCCGACCCCACACTTGTCGAAGCCGCGCACGCCGAGAACCTGCGCGCCATCGACGAGGCGGCCGCGATCGGCGCCGTCACACTCTGTCTGGTGCCGGGCGGCCTGCCGGACGGCGACCGCGACCTGATCGGCGCCCGAGCCCGGGCAGCCGAGGCGATCGGCCGGCTCGTGCCCTATGCCAAGGCGCGGGGAGTCACCCTCGGCATCGAGCCGATGAACCCGATCTATGCCGCCGACCGGGGCGTCGTATCGACGCTCGGCCAGGCGCTGGACATCGCCGAGCGCTTCGGCGCCGATGAGGTCGGTGTCGTGCTCGACACGTTCCACGTCTGGTGGGACCCCGCGCTGCGGGAGCAGGTCGCCCGCGCCGGTTCGCGGATCTTCAGCTATCAGGTCTGCGACTGGATCACGCCGCTACCGGCCGACACGCTGCTGGCCCGCGGGATGATGGGCGACGGCCACATCGACTTCGACACGATCACGAGCTGGGTCGCCGAGACCGGCTACGCCGGCGACATCGAGGTGGAGATCTTCAACGCCGATGTCTGGTCCAGTCCCGGCGACGACGTACTCGCGACGATGAGTCGGCGCTACGCCGAGCTGGTGGAACCGCACCTCCGCTGAGTCCGCCCATTCCTCCGGTTCGGTCGTCATGGGTCGCAAACGGCGCGACGGTCGGGGATGCTGGTCGGATGCCCGATGACCGAGTCCCGACCGAGCAACGGTGGAGCTGGGATCCCACCCTGTACGCCGGTAGTGCCGCCTTCTACGCTGCGGGTCGGGTGCCCTACCCGCCCGAGCTGGTCCAGACGCTGGTCGCGGCCCTGAGCCTGGATGGCGCCGGCGCGCTGCTCGACGTCGGCTGCGGACCGGGATCGTTGACGCTGCTCCTCGCCGCGCACGTCGCGGCGGCAATCGGTGTGGACGCCGATCCCGACATGCTCGTCGAGGCTGCACGGCTCGCCGAGCGCCGTGGCATTCGCAACATCACCTGGCGTCATCTGCGGGCCGAGCAGCTTCCCGCGGGCATCGCGCCCGTGCGAGTCATCACGCTCGCCCAGTCGTTCCACTGGATGGATCGGCCGCGGGTCGCCCAGACGCTGCGGGGCATGCTCGAGCCCGACGGCGCCCTCGTCCACGTCAGCGCCACCACACACTGGGGTGCCGACGCTGAGGAGTCCGGCCGAGCGGGCTCACCGCCGTGGCGCGCCATCGAGGCCTTGGTCGCTGAGTATCTCGGCGCCGATCGACGGGCCGGTCAGGGCATCCGTGGTGCCGAACGCGACGACGAGAACACCATTTACGAGGCCGCCGGGTTCTCCGGTCCGCAGCGCCTCGCCGTTTCCGGCTGGACGGTCGAGCGCAGCCCTGCCGAGATCAGCGCAGCGGTGCACTCGCTGTCCTGGGCGGCCCCGCATCTCTTCGGTGACCGGCTGGCCGACTTCGACGAGGAGTTGCGCAACCTGTTGGACAGCTCCTGCGTCGGCGGATCGTTCACCGAGAGGATGCGGCCCGTCGTTCTCGACGTGTGGCGTTGACGCTCCGGCCATGGCTGGCTTGTCGTGGCGTACCCGCTCGGCATGCGCTCCGTTTTTGCGCCTGGAACCGCGCTATATCGTTACAGTGAGCGGGAGAGGTGGTGACGCGTGGCACGAGTGACGGCGAAGACGGTGGCCGAGGCGGTCGGGGTGTCCGTGGCCACGGTGTCGAACGCCTACAACCGACCGGGTCAGTTGTCGGCCGAGCTGCGGGCCAAGATCCTGGCGACCGCTGAGGATCTGGGCTATGCCGGGCCCGATGCCGCCGCGCGCGCCCTTCGCAGCGGCAAGACCGACGCCGTGGGGGTGCTGCTCACCGACCGACTTTCGTATGCCTTCTCCGATCCGTACGCGATCGGTTTCCTCACCGGGCTGGCCGAGGTCGTCGAGCAACGCGGCACCAGCATCGTGCTCATCCCCCTCCCCTGGTCGAGCAGCGGTGAGAGTTCGGGCGAACCCGATCTCGTGACTGTTCGGCAGGCCGCGATCGACGCGATGACGACCTTGTGCGTCGCCGACGACCACCCGGCGCGGGTGCTGGCACGGACCCGCGGGATTCGCCTGGTGGGGACCAACATCAGCGACGATCCCGACGAGAGCTGGGTCGCCGTGGACGACGAGGAGGCGGGCCGGCTGGTCGCCGAGGAACTCGTCCGACTGGGTCACCGCCGGGTCGTCGCGATCGCCGACACGAACACGCCGGCCGGCAGCGCCACGCGCCGACTCCGGATCGGCGACATCGACTGCATCGACTGCGCTGCCCGGCTCCGCGGGTTGCAGTCGGTGCTGCCGGACGAGCTGATCGTCGTCTCGGCCGGGCACAACGCTCCGGCGTCCGGGGTCAGCGCGGCACACTGGATCCTCGACGAGCTGGTTGCCCCCGGCGGCATCGACTCACCGACGGCCATCGTGGGTCTCAGCGACGTGGTTGCCCTCGGCGTCCTCGACGTGCTGCGTACCGAGGGTGTGGACGTGCCCGGGCGACTGTCGGTCTGCGGCTTCGACGACATCCCGGCCGCCGAATCGGCCGGACTCACCACCATGCGACAGCCCATCGGCGGGAAGGGCCGGATCGTCGGGGAACTTCTGCTCGACCCCGAGGCCACGCCCCGGCAGGTTCTTCTTCCCATGGAGCTGATCTCGCGGTCGACCACGGGGCCGGCTGCCGGCTGACCTGCCCTTCGACGGGCGCGGGCCTCACCGAGACGCTCAGGCGGGAGGCGGCGATCCGTAGACTGCCGCCGCCTCGAGGGTCAGCTGGATGAGCTGCTCCACCAGCTCGACCAGGCTCGACGCCCCGAGCAGCGTGAGCTGATCCATCGGGCCGATCGGTGCGATTCCGGCCAGCTGCCACAACCGCGGCACGGGCTCGTCGGCCAGCACGACATCCGGGGGCCAGGTCGCCTCGACGAACTCGGTGGAGGCCGCCAGCGACTGTCGCACCACGCGCTCGGCCTCGTGCAGTCGGGGCGCCATGTCAGGGTCCCACTCCAGCTCCGGGAGCTCGCTGACCACAGCACTCGGATGCGGGTCGTCGGCCAGCCACTCGACCACGCGGAACCGCCGATGCCCTTGCGCCTGCAGGCCCACGATGCCTTCCTGAGCGCCCAGATCGGTGATCTCCGCGGTTGTCCCGACATCGAACCGGTGCTCTCCGCCGCCGACCTCGTGACCGCGCTCGATCAGCACAACGCCGAACTCACCGCGCTCGGCCTTGAGCATCTCCGAGAGCATGACGAGATACCGCTCCTCGAAGACCCTCAGTCGGAGCGGCATGTTCGGGAACAGCACGGCCCCGAGTGGAAACATCGGCAGTGTTGCCACGCTCCCACCCAACCACGCGGCGCCAATGCGCACCACCACCGGCCTCGCCGAGGGTAGGGTCCGGGGGTGACCAGCCCGACCTCGCCGGCGACGGCCCGACGCATCCTCGTGACCGGCGGCAACCGTGGCATCGGGTACGCACTGGTCTCCGACCTCCTCGGCCGCGGCGATCGGGTGATCATGACCGCTCGAGACGACGCGAAGGGCCGGGCCGCCCGGGCCGATCTGCTGGCTGCCCATCCGGGCGCTGCCATCGATCTGCGCACTGCCGATCTGAGCAGGCCCGGCTCGATCCGAACCCTCGCCGGCGAACTGGTGGCCGAGGGCGAACGACTCGACGGGGTGATCAACAACGCCGGAGTCCTGTTGGCCCCGCCGACTCGCCGGCTGACACCGGAGGGTGTCGAGATCACCCTCGCCACCAACGCGCTCGGACCCATGCTGCTCACCGAGGAGCTCGGCCCGGTCCTGGCTCCCGACGCACGCGTCGTCTCCCTCACCTCCCGGCTGCACGAAACCGGTTCCCGTGGCGACCCGGTGGCGTTCGACGGGGAGGATCCCAACCTCGACCACGGGTACAACCCGGACCGGGCGTACAAGAACTCCAAGCTCGCCCTGCTCTGGGTGAGCACGGAACTGAATCGACGTCTGCCGGACCACATCACCAGCAATGCCGTCTGCCCCGGCTTCGCACCGACCACCGCCGCGCAGTACACCCGGGGCTGGATGCGCTTCAAGCTGCGCTGGATCGTCCCCCGGCTGCCGTTCGCGGTGACGGTCGAGCAAGCTGCGGCTGATGTCTTGTGGGCCCTCGACGCGTCTGAGCTGGACGGTCGCGGCGGGCTGTACCTGAAGGACCGCAGCGTCGCAACGCCGAGCACCGACGCTCAGGACCCCGACCAGGCCGCACGGTTCTGGAGCCTGGCCCACGCGCTGTGGGACTGCTGAATCGCCGGACCTGAGACACAATGACGTCATGACGCCGCGTCGCATCCTGCTGGTCGGGGTCGGGGCCGCGGGCCTCGCGACGATCATGGTCTGGCTCGGCGGCTTCGCCGTCGCCGACCAGCCGCTGCTGCCGGACAGGGGCGCATCCTGGTATCGCTGGAAGCTGCCCGATCCCACCGTCTGGACCCGGCTGTCCGCCTGGTCCTGCTACGCCGCCCACCAGCTCGTCGCCTGGGGTCTGATCTACTACGCGCAGACGCGGGTGCGAACGTACAGCAAGACGCTGCACCCGATCAACGTCGTCGCGCTGGCCGCCACCCTGTTCTTCATCGGCCTGCACGAGGTGCAGACGCAGGTGTTCTACGACGGGCTCGCCCAGGACGTCTCGATCTACAGCTCGCAGGGCTCGGTGATCTTGCTCCTGGTCGTGGTGCTGCTGATGGAGAACCGCCGCCGCGGCATGTTCTTCCGCAAGCCGGCGCCGATCAAGGACGAGGTGATCGGCTTCGCACGCAAGTACCACGGCTACCTCTTCAGCTGGGCTGCGATCTATACGTTCTGGTATCACCCGATGCTGAACACTCCCGGCCACCTGATCGGCTTCTTCTACATGTTCCTGCTGCTGCTGCAGGGAAGCCTGTTCCTGACCCGGGCGCACACCAACCGGATCTGGACCCTGACGCTGGAGGTCCTGGTGGCCGTCCACGGCACCCTTGTCGCGATCATGAACACCGGTCCGCACGGGCTCTGGCCGATGTTCTGCTTCGGCTTCCTCGCGATCTTCGTGATCACCCAGATGCACGGCGTCGGACTGAGCCGCGCCGCGCGCTGGGTGATCGGAATCGGGTACGTCGTCGCGGCGTTCGCCGTCTACACCTGGCGCGGTCTCTCGACGATTCACCAGATCACCTGGATCCCGATCGTGGAGTATGGTCTCGTCGCCGTGCTGGCCCTGCTGATCTGGGCCGGGCTGGCGACGGCGAAGGGAGTCCAACGCCGACGCCGGCCCGTGGACGCAGACGCCACCCGGTGATCCGACTTCTCAGGCCTCGCGGGTCTTCGGCGAGCTCTCGTGCGTCCTGGCCGGATCCCGCTCGACCACCGGATCGAGCGCCTCGTCGATCTTCGCCAGCAGCTCGGCATCCAGGCTGACTCCGGCGGCGGCTGCGCTGTCGGCCACCTGCTCCGGCCGCGAGGCACCGACGATCGCCGTAGCGACGTTGTCGTTGTTCAGCACCCAGGCCACCGCGAGCTGAGCCATCGTCAGCCCCGCCTCGGCGGCGAGCGGCTCGAGCAGCTGCACCCGCTCCAGCACGTCGTCTCGCATCCAACGCTTGATCATGTTCGCCCCACCCTTGTCGTCGGTGGCGCGCGAGCCCTCCGGCGGCTGCTGACCCGGCTTGTACTTGCCCGTCAGCACCCCCTGGGCGATCGGCGACCAGACCACCTGGGAGATGCCGAGCTCACGCGAGGTCGGCACCACCTCGGCCTCGATGACTCTCCACAGCGCCGAGTACTGCGGCTGGTTCGAGATCAGCTGGAAGCCGAGCTCGGTCGCGAGCTCATGCCCGGCCCGGAGCTGCTCGGCGGTCCACTCGCTGACGCCGACGTAGAGCACCTTCCCCTGCCGGACGAGGTCCGCGAACGCCTGCATGGTCTCGGCCAGCGGCGTCTCGTAGTCGTAGCGGTGCGCCTGGTAGAGGTCGATGTAGTCGGTCTGCAGCCGGCTCAGCGATCCGTGCGCGGCCTCCATGATGTGCTTGCGGGACAGGCCGAGATCGTTGTGCCCCTTCGGCCCGATCGGCCCGAAGACCTTCGTGAAGATCTCCAGCGACTCGCGGCGCTCCCCCTTCAGCGCGTCGCCGAGCACCGTCTCGGCCTTCGTGTTGGCGTACACGTCCGCGGTGTCGAAGGTGGTGATACCGGCCTCGAGCGCGGCCCGCACGCAGGCCGTCGCCTGCTCGTTCTCCACCTGCGAACCGTGGGTGAGCCAGTTGCCGTACGTGATGGTCGAGATCTTGAAGCCTGAGTTGCCCAGATAACGGAAGTCCATGGGTCGAACCTACCCAGGGCAACCGAGATGTAACGATTCAGGGTGTTGCGCTCCGAGAGTCGCCACCGCTCGGCACTTAGTCTGCCGGGGTGGCTCACGATCGTTATCGCGGTGACGTACTGACCCCGGGCTGGCAGAAGGCCGGCAAGCCGGTCAGCGCCGACCTGCCCCTCAGCCGAGGCCTGGTCGTGGAGGATCCGACCAGCGGTTTCGTCGGCGCGGTGCAGCGCTGGGAGAACGGGCTGGTCGTTCTGGAGGACCGCAAGGGGCACAGACGCAGCTTCCCCGTCGGGCCCGGATTCTGGTACGAGGGCCGTCCGGTCACCCTCGTCCTCCAGGCCGTCGAACCGGCGACGACCAGCCGCCGCACCGCGTCCGGGTCCGTCGCGGCCCCGGCTGCGACCAGGGCCAAGGTGGCGTTGCCCAGCCGGATCTTCGTCGAGGGACGACACGACGCGGAGCTGGTGGAGAAGATCTGGGGCGACGACCTGCGCGACGTGGGCGTCGTCGTCGAGCTGTTGAACGGGGTCGACGAGCTGCCCGGCGTCGTCGCGGAGTTCCACCCCGAACCGAGTCGGCGGCTCGGTGTGCTGGTCGACCACCTGGTCGCAGGGAGCAAGGAGAGCCGGATCGCCGGTCAGGTGACGAAGCTGCCGGGCGGGCAGCACGTCCTGGTGCTGGGTCACCCGTACGTCGACATCTGGCAGGCCGTCAAGCCCGCCCGGGTCGGACTCGCCCGGTGGCCGGACATCCCGCGTGACATCGAGTGGAAGCACGGCATCTGCGAGGTGCTCCGCCTGCCGCACGACGATCAGGCCGACATCGCCGCCGCGTGGCTGAAGATCCTTGCGCGGGTGAACAGCTGGCGCGACCTGGAGCAGCCGCTGCTGAATGTGGTCGAGCAGCTGATCGACTTCGTCACGGCCGACCCCGCGGCGTGACCCGGGCCCGACCCCAGCGTCTGGAGGTCGGGTCGGGAGGTCAGGCAGCCAGGGAGGCGAGCGTCGCAGCCAGCCGAGCCAGCGCACCGGTATACGCGTGCTCCGGCGGCCGCGAGTAGCCGACCACCAGTGACGGACTTCCGTCGTGACGATCGGTGGCGTAGTCGCCGAGGGCGTCGATCCGGAGCCCGCGCGTCGCCGCGGCTCGTACCGCATCGATCTCCGTCACGCCGGGCGGCAGCTCGACCAGAGCGTGCAGCCCTGCGGCGATCCCGGTGACGGTGGCCGCCGGCGAGTGTCGCGCCAAGACCTCGACCAGTCGATCGCGCCGGCGGCGATACGCCGATCGGGCTCGACGGACGACCCGGTCGTACTCCCCACTCTGCATCAACTCGGCCAGCGCGAGCTGATCGACGACACTGCTCCCGCCGTCGGCGGCCGCCCTGGCCGCCACCACGTCGGCAACCAACGTTGCGGGCACCGCCAACCAGCCGAGCCGAATCCCGGGCGCCAGCGTCTTGCTCACCGAGCCGGCATAGACGACGCGCTCGGGATCGAGGGCCTGGATCGCCCCGACAGGTTGCCGGTCATAGCGGAACTCGCCGTCGTAGTCGTCCTCGATCACCAGACCGTCGACGGCGTTCGCCCAGTCGAGGACGGCCCGCCTCCGCCGGGCTGCGAGCACCGCGCCGATCGGGAACTGGTGGGCCGGTGTGAGCAGGACGGCCCTGCTGGCGAGGCGACTCAGTTGCTCGACCGACGCGCCCGACGTGTCGACCGTCAGGGGGAGAGTCGCCAGCCCTGCGGCTCGCAGCGCGCGGCGGTGCGCCTCGTGTCCGTACGCCTCGACAGCGATCGTCGTCTGTCCTCGGTTGGCGAGGACGTCGGCCATGAGCCGGAGCGCGTGTGCGAAACCCGCCGTCAGCACGATGCGTTCGGGGTCGGCGCGAACGCCGCGCACCCTGGCGAGGTAGGCCGCGACCGTCGCGCGAACCGCCGGCAGGCCCTTCGGCTCGCCGTAACCGAAAGCTTCGTTGGGCGCGGCAGCCAGCGCCCGACGGGTCGCTCCGAGCCAGGCGCTCCGCGGGAACGCCGCCAGGTCCGGAAGGCCCGGCCTCAGGTCGAAGCGAGCGGCGCCCGCCCGAGAGTCCGCCCCGCGTTGGGTGTCGGCGGACGTGATCGGCCGTTGCAGCCGGTCCGCGACGCTCGTCCCGGAGCCCTGCCTCGCGGTCAGCCAGCCCTCGGCAACCAGCTGGCCGTACGCCTCGGCGACGGTGTTCCGGGCCACGCCCAGGTCGGCGGCCAGCACGCGTGAGGCCGGGAGTCGCGTCCCGGGCGTGAGCCGCCCGTCTCGTACGGCCGCTCGCAGAGCCCGTTCGAGCCCGACTCGGGGGTGCCGCAGATCGAGGTCCAGGTGAAGGTCGGCGCCAAAAGTGGCCCAAGAATGTGCCATGGAATTGGACTGTATCTGTGGGTCGTTCTTCCCGTAGCGTCGAGGTCATGACCACGACAGATCAGCAAGCACCTACCGTCGCCGTTCGGCTCGACATCGACCAATACGCCTCGGCGTTCGGTCGGGGAATGTCGTCCCTCGACCATGCGACCACCAAGGAGCTCGACCGGGCGGGGATCGATCCCAAGCTGCGCGAGCTCGTCCGGATCCGGGCCTCCCAGCTGAACGGCTGTGCGTACTGCGTCGACATGCACACCAAGGACGCCCGTGCGATCGGCGAGACCGAGCAACGGCTCTATGCCCTGCCCGTCTGGCGCGAGACGGCCTTCTTCGACGACCGGGAACGGGCCGCGTTGGGCTGGACCGAGACGGTGACACGACTGAGCGAGACCCACGTACCTGATACCGCCTACGACGCCGTCGCCGAGCACTTCGAGCCGGCCGAGCTGGCAGCCCTGACCGCCCTGATCGTCACCATCAACGCCTGGAACGCCATCGGCGTGAGCACGCGCGCGTGGCAGCCCGGCTCGTACCAGCCCTGAACCACACGAGCCCCTGAACCACACGAGCCCTGAACCACACGAGCCCTGAACCCACACTTGTCCGACCCTCACGAGGGAAGCAGGAGATCACCATGAGCACCCCGAAAGAGCTGGCCACGACGTATTTCGAGGCCTGGCAGTCCAGTGACTGGGAGCGACTCCGCGGCGTCCTTGCCGACGACGCGACGTTCACCGGTCCGATGGGCACCGCCGACGACGGCGACGCCTGCGTGGCCGGCCTCCAGGGCCTGGCCCAACTGACCACCGGTATCGAAATCCATGCGATGGTGGCCGACGACGTCGACGTGATCACGTTCTACGACCTGTTGACCGAGGCCGCCGTCTTGCCGACCGCCAACTGGAGCCACGTCGTCGACGGCAGGATCAGCCGGATCCGCGCCGCCTTCGACCCGCGACCGATCTTGCCGCCTGGCTGACCTCCTCAGTCGAGCAGGTCGCGGATCACCCCGTCGGCGAGCAGTCGCCCGGTCAGCGTCAACCGCAAGGGTCCCGGACCGGGCACGAGCAGCCCACGGGTGACCAGATCGGGCACCCGGGCGCGTTCGGTCGACGTGAGCAGAGCGGCATCGAGACCGTCAGCGAGCCGCAGCTCGAGCAGCACACGTTCGATCCGGCGGTCGTCGGTGCCGAGGACCTCTCGCGCGTACGCCGGCGAACCGCCGCCGGCGAGGCGCTCGGCGTACGCGCGCGGGTGCTTGACGTTCCACCAACGCGTCCCACCGACATGACTGTGAGCGCCCGGCCCGATCCCCCACCAGTTGTCCGAGCGCCAGTAGCCGACGTTGTGCCGGCAGCGGGCGCCCTTCGAGGCCGCCCAGTTGCTCACCTCGTAGGCCGCGAAGCCGGCGCCGACCAGGCGTTCCTCGGCAGCCAGGTACTTGTCCGCCAGGTCGTCGTCGTCCGGCATCGCCAGCTCGCCGCGGCGGATCCGGCCGGCGAGCCGGGTGCCTTCCTCCACGATGAGCGCGTACGCACTCACGTGGTCCGGCCGGGCTCCCAGCGCGGCGTCCAGGCTCAGCTCCCAGTCCGTGGCCGACTCGCCCGGTGTGCCGTAGATCAGGTCGAGACTCACGTGGTCGAAACCCGCGGCCCTGGCCTCGGCGACGCACTGCTGCGGACGGCCCGGCGAGTGCACTCGGTCCAAGGTCGCGAGCACGTGCGGCACGGCCGACTGCATGCCGAACGACATCCGCGTGAAACCGGCCTCGCGGAGCCGCCCGAGCCCGGTGGCGTCCACGGACTCGGGATTGGCCTCGGTGGTGACCTCGGCGTCGTCGGTCAGCCCGAACACGGTCCGTACGCGGTCAAGCAGCGCGCCCAACCGCTCCGGTGCCAGCAGGGTGGGCGTGCCGCCCCCGACGAAGACGGTCTCCACGAGCGGCGCATCGTCCCCCAGCACCCGCCCGGCCAGCTCGATCTCGGCGATGGCTGCCGCCAGATACGCATCCTGACTCGTCCCGGGTGCCGCACCCAGCTCGGCCGCGGTGTAGGTGTTGAAGTCGCAGTACCCGCAGCGCGTGCTGCAGAACGGGACGTGCAGGTACAGCCCGAACGGCCGCGTACCCAGTTCGGTCAGTGCAGCGACCGGCAGCCGCCCGTCGGGCGGCGCCGGATCACCGTCAGGAAGGGTGCTGGGCACCCCTCAGGGGACGAGGACGAGCTTGCCGCGGACGTGACCGCCGAGGCTGATCGCATACGCCTCGGCCGCCCGAGTGAACGGGAACGTCTGGATCTTGATCACGAGCTTGCTGTGCTGGAGGAGCTCCGCACCTTCGGCCAGCGCCTCGAAAGGCTGGGAGTCGTCTCCGCCGCCGGTGAGTCGCGCACCGGCTTCGGGGGCCGTGTAGTTGGCGATCGTGACCACCTTGGACGGCTCGGCGACAAGCCCGATCAGCTCCGCTATCGGGGTCTTGCCCGCCACGTCGAAGACAGCGTCGACAGTGCCACCGGCAGCCGCCCTGACCCGATCGGCGACACCCTCGCCGTAGAGCACGGGAATGGCCCGGATCTCCCGCAGGTAGTCCTGGTTCCCCTCACCCGCAGAGGCGATCACGGTGATGCCGCGAGCCACGGCCATCTGCACAGCGACGGCCCCGACGCCGCCGGCGCCGCCATCGACGAACAGCGTCTGCCCCGACTCGATGCCGCTCAACCGCAGACCCCGCTCGGAGGTCTCGACCCCCACACCCGCCGCAGCAGCGACTGCCCAGTCGACGGACGCCGGCTTGAGGGCCCACGAGTCGAGGACCGCGTACTCCGCCTGGGTCCCGTTGCCCCGGCCGAACACGTCATTGCCGACCTGGACGCCCTCGACACCGGCGCCGACCTCGTCAACGACCCCGGCAGCATCGAAGCCGAGGCGGCCGACGCCCTCCAACGGCTTGCCGCCGGCCAGCATTCCCGTGCTGAGCTTCCAGTCGATCGGGTTGATGCTGGCGGCCTTGACGCTGATCCGGACCTGCCCGGGGCCGGCGTGGGGTTCGTCGGCCTCTGCCCAGCGCAGAACCTCGGTCCCGCCGTACTCGTTGAACTGCAATGCCTTCATCGAAAACCATCTCCTCGGACTTGTCAGCGTGAGAAACCGCTATGGCCGTTCCTCCCGCTGACAACTCGGGAGGAGAACCCTTTATTTCTTGTCGTTCTTGGTTGGCTCTGTGGTCGACAGCGCGGCGACGAAGGCCTCCTGGGGCACCTCGACCCGGCCGACCATCTTCATCCGCTTCTTGCCTTCCTTCTGCTTCTCCAGCAGCTTCCGCTTGCGGGTGATGTCGCCGCCGTAGCACTTCGCCAGCACGTCCTTGCGGATCGCCCGGACGGTCTCCCGGGCGATCACCCGGGCACCGATCGCGGCCTGGATCGGCACCTCGAACTGCTGGCGCGGGATGAGATCCTTGAGCTTGCCCGCCATCATCAGGCCGTAGCTGTAGGCCTTGTCCTTGTGAACGATCGCGGAGAAGGCGTCCACCGGTTCGCCGTGCAGCAGGATGTCCACCTTGACCAGCTCCGCTGGCTCCTCGCCGTCCGGCTCGTAGTCCAGGCTGGCGTAGCCCTTGGTGCGCGATTTCAACGCATCGAAGAAGTCGAAGACGATCTCGGCCAGCGGCAGGGTGTAGCGGATCTCGACCCGGTCCGCGGAGAGGTACTCCATCCCGCGCTGGATCCCGCGGCGGGACTGACAGAGCTCGAGGATCGTGCCGATGTACTCCGTCGGACTCAGGATGGTCGCCTTCACCACGGGCTCGTACACCTCGGCGATCTTGCCGTCCGTCGGGTACTCGCTCGGGTTGGTGACGATCCGCTCCGCCCCGCTCTCCAGCACCAGCCGGTAGACCACGTTCGGAGCGGTGGAGATCAAGTCGAGATCGAACTCGCGCTCCAGGCGCTCCCGGACGATCTCCATGTGCAGCAGCCCGAGAAAGCCGATCCGGAACCCGAAGCCGAGCGCCCCCGAGGTCTCCGGCTCGTACGTCAGCGCGGCGTCGTTCAGCTGGAGCTTGTCCAGCGCCTCCCGCAGCTCGCGGGTAGTCCGCCCCGTCGATCGGGTAGAGGCCGGCGTACACCATCGGGTTGGGGTGCCGGTAACCGCCGAGATCGGTCGTGGCCGGTTTAGCCGCCGACGTCACCGTGTCACCGACCCGCGACTGCCGAACCTCCTTGACACCGGTGATCAGATAGCCGACCTCGCCGACGCCGAGAGAGGCTGCCCGCAGCGGCTCGGGCGAGATCACGCCCACCTCGAGCGTTTCGTGGGTGGCCTTGGTCGACATCATCAGCACGCGCTCACGGTGGGAGAGCTCACCGTCGACCACCCGGACGTACGTGATCACGCCGCGATAGGTGTCGTAGACCGAGTCGAAGATCAGCGCCCGCGCCGGGGCGGCCGGGTCGCCGACCGGCCGCGGGGTCTGGACGACGATCTCGTCCAACAGCTCCCGCACACCCTCGCCGGTCTTGGCGCTGACCCGGAGCACCTCGGAGGGGTCGCAGCCGATGATCCCCGCCAGCTCCGCGGCGTACTTGTCCGGCTGGGCGCTGGGCAGGTCGATCTTGTTCAGCACCGGGATGACGTGCAAGTCGGCGTCCAGTGCCAGATATAGGTTCGCCAGCGTCTGGGCCTCGATCCCCTGCGCCGCGTCCACCAGCAGAACCGCGCCCTCGCAGGCCGCCAGCGAGCGGGACACCTCGTACGTGAAGTCGACGTGGCCGGGAGTATCGATCATGTTGAGGATGTAGGTCTCGTCGAGGACGCTCCACGGCATCCGGACCGCCTGAGACTTGATGGTGATGCCGCGTTCGCGCTCGATGTCCATCCGGTCGAGGTACTGCGCCCGCATCGCCCGGGCATCGACCACTCCGGTCAGCTGGAGCATCCGGTCCGCCAGCGTCGACTTGCCGTGATCGATATGGGCGATGATGCAGAAGTTGCGGATGACCGAGGCGTCGGTGCGGCCCGGTGCGGGCGCGGCGGGTGCGGCCACGGTCGTGAGGTCTCTTTCCTGCGTTCGTACGTCGTCGGCGGTCGAACGTTCATCCTAGGCGGCGACGACGACTCCCAGCGCGCCCCCGACCGCTCGGCACCCGTTCGTACGCTCCGGCACCCGTTCGTACGCTCCGGCACCCTTTCGTACGCTCCGGCACCGGGAAGTCAACCGAGGCACCGTCTGTAGAGGGTGCCTCGGTTGTCCAAAAGGTGCCTGGACGGAGTCGAGCCTGCGCTACACGGCCAGTGAGACGCCAGTGAGATGCCACCGAGCCAACCGAGACAGCGAAGCTCGCCCGACCGCCGACCCCGTGCTCGTGGATGGCACGCACTTCGGCGCAGCATCCTCGACCTCGCGCCGCTGACCTCCACCCTTCGGTGGGCGCGCGAAGATGTACGTGCGCGTGTCAGCGGCCGCACGAGTGGATACGTGACTGACGTGCAGGCAGACCCGTTTCTCGACACGGCCACGGAGGCCGAGACGGCGCATGTCGTCGTCTGCGGTGTGCTCGGGCCGATCACCAGGGCGGCGTTCGCCGAGTGCGAGATCGCTCCGGTCCGGGGAGAGACCCATCTGGCCGCTCCCCTGCGCGATCGGGCGAGCCTGTACGGCGTCTTGGACCGACTCCAAGACTTCGGGCTGACCTTGGTCAGCGTGTGTGTCTACTCCGCACACGACTCCCTCGCCGGCTCGGTCGAGCCGGCGAGAGAGTCGTGTCGCTGGTGTGGCCGGGGCGACCGAGTGAACGATTCGCGGACTGAACCGCTCTGAATGAACAGTCCTGAGCTGATCCGTCTGAACGGATCAGGCGCGAGGCTCAACCGCGGCGGGCCGGTTAGAAGCCCACGCCCCCGAGCGTGAAGGCCGACCGGCTCGGCCGGAATCGTCGCTCGGTCAGCACGAGGCCGATCACCCCGCCGACGCCGAGGACCGCGGAGACGTAGAACACGTGCGGCATGCCCAGCAGGGCCGTACCGAGCCCGCCCAACGCACCACCGAGACCCCCACTGAGCGCGATCGAGCTCATGAACACCGAGGAGGCCAGCCCGACTCCCTGCGGATACAGCTGCTGGGCGACCGTCACCCCGAGCCCGGCGATGGCGGCCCACAACCCGGACATCAACAACTGTCCGACGAAGAGACCGGCGACGTGGCTGGACGTCGCGTACGCCAGGTTCGCCAGCACTCCGAAGACGGCCCCAACGGTCACCATCCGGATCGGGCTGAACACCTCGGCCAGCCGGGCGAACACCGGCATCAGTGCGAACTCCACCAGCGGCTGGACGGCGATCACTGCGCCTCGGAGGGTGTCGGAGACCCCCAGCTCGTTCGCCATGTACAGCGGTAGGTAGGCAAACTTGATCGTGTCGCCGTTCATCACCAGCACGCAGCAGCCGACGAAGGCGAACAGCGGCACCCGGGATCCGGCCCGCCGCGCAATCGGCCGCATGGCGGGCGTCAACTCGTCGGCCGCGGTTGCAGCTCCGGTTGAGGTTGCGGAGACCGGCACCGAACCGACGTACCGCGGCACCCGCAGCCGACCCAGAGGCAGAATCTGACCCGCGGTGAGGGCCGCGGCGAGGAACAGCAGCGGGCGCAACCCGAACTGTGCGCCGAACCAGCTCCCGAGGACCGGCCCGATGATCCAGCCCGCCGTGAAGGCCATCCGCAGATTGGCGATGATCCGGTCGGCGCCCGGGCTCTGCCGACGGCTCAGCTCGTCGCGAGCCGCCGCGAACAGCTGGCCCATCGACGCGCCGGAGATGCTCAGCGCGACCGCGCCGATGACGAACGGCATCCAGATCTGGTCGGCCAGTGCCATGGCGAGCCAGCCGACACCGCCGACCAGCGCGCAGATCCGATACAGCACCAACCGGTCGCTCCGCCGGTCCGAGAGGCCGCCCAGCCAGTAGCCCGCCAGCGGTGCCGCGAGATTGACCAGGTAGTACAGACCGGCGACCGGAATCGACGATCCGAGGTCGTCGACGAGGAAGAGCGTCATCTGCGGGGTGGTCGCCGAGACTCCGATGCCAGAGATGAACAAGGCGACGAACGCCGCACGCAAGAACGGGTTGCCGAGCAGGGTTCGCCACGGCGAGACGGGCGCGGCAACGGTCCCGGCCGCGTCCACACCGGTCGACGCCTGAGGTCCGCCCAGTGACAGCTCGCGACGCGACACCCTCTGTCCCACCCTTCGTCGACCCGCCCGCGGCCCTGCGTGCTGGAATGGCCCATACTGAAACGATTGAGAACGATTGAAGCACAGGGCCGAAGGCTGGCTCGCCCGCGTCCGACCTGCCGGACGGGATTCTGCTGATTTTGGTCGGTCGCGACTCGCTGCTAGAGTTGGCGGTCGCGCCCGCTGCCCCGGTGGTTCGGTCGTGAGCACGATCAAACCCGAACGTACCGAGAACGAGAAGCTCAGAGGCCTTATCCGTGGCGAACATCAAGTCCCAGATCAAGCGGAACAAGACGAACGAGAAGGCGCGCCAGCGCAACAAGGCGGTCAAGTCCTCCCTGCGTACGTCCGTGCGTCGGTTCCGTGAGGCCGCTGCGGCCGGTGACGCCGTGAAGGCCGCCGAGTATGCCCAGGTCGCTTCCCGTGAGCTGGACAAGGCCGCATCCAAGGGCGTCATCCACAAGAACCAGGCCGCGAATCGCAAATCCGCGATCACGGCCCAGGCGGCCACGCTGGGCTGATCGCCCACCGGCCGTCTCGACACACCGGCGTAACCCGCCACCTGTCCGTACCCACGTCCCGATCACCCCTGAGGTGGTCGGGACGTGGTGCGTTTCGGGTCCTAGGGCATCCGAGTAACGGCCGATCAACTCCCGCTTCGACAGGGTCCAGGGGTCAGTGGCCGTTCGCGCAGTTCAGTTGCGACCGCCGCGGCAGATCGCCAGCACCGCCTGTTCGAGGGCGAAGTCGGCATCGCCGGCAGCGCCTTTCACGTTCGCATCGGCCGTCGCGACCGTACGCAGCGCGATCGCAAGCGACGGCGCATCCCAGCCGCGGGCCTGGGTGCGCAGCGTCTTCAACTTCCAGGGTGGAACGCCCACCTCGCGGGCGAGATCGGCCTCGCGCAGACCTCCGGGCGCGGTGACGAACTTCGCGAGCCCGCGCAGACCCGATGCGAGCGCACTCGTGATCAGGACCGGGGCCACGCCGGTCGACATGGCCCAGCGCAGCTGCTCCAGCGCCTCTCCCGTCTTGCGGGCGATCGCGGCGTCGGCGACCGCGAAGCTCGTCACCTCCGCGCGCCCGGCAAAGTAGCGCCGGATCTGGGCGCCGGTGACCCGCCGGTCCTCGGCGTCGGCCACCAGCTGGGCGACCGCGCCCGCCAGCGGGCGGAGGTCATGACCGACGGCATCCACCAGGACAGGGGAGGCCGACGGCTCGATCGAGCCACCGGCCCGACGCACCTCGGCCGTCACGAACTGGGGCAGTTCCCAGGCCTTGATCGGCGGGCACGTGATCGTCTCCACCTTCGCCTTCGCCAAGCGATCCAGCAAGGCCTTCGGCCGAACTCCGCCTCCGTGCACCAAGATCACGGCGAGGTCGGGCTCCAGATCCTCGGCAAGCCGCGCCACCGGTTCGATCAGATCCGTCGGGAGGACCGCCAGGTCGCCGATCACGGCGGCGCGCCGCTCGGCGAACAGCGACGGTCCGGTCACCTCAGCCAGTCGGCCGGCGTCGAGGGTCGCCGCGTCCACCTCGGTCACCTCGCCGCCCGGCGCGGTCTCGCGGAATCGGGCGAGGAGGTCGTCGACGGCCCGCTCGGCCAGCAGAGCCTCGGCCCCGCTGACCAGCACCACCCGCCCGAGCGGAGTCTTCGCTGCCACGGAGTCCATCTTGACAGCAGGCTCCGACACGATCCGGGAGCGGGATCACGACGTTTTCTCACGACCCGGTAGCAACCCGGGCGCCACGCGGCACGCCACCCGCTGTCCGGCGATTTCCTGCGGTACGTTTCGCTCCAGATCGGCTCTTCCCCTTCAGCCGGCGGCGTTTCGTCGACCCTGTGGGGTGCCGACGGAGGTGACGTTCGTCCGGCGAGGGGAAGGGAACTTTGACCCAGCTCGTGGATCAAGCAGTGTCCGATGATCGACCCGTTGGTCGGTCTCGGAGGAACCGACGCGCTCGGTTGCGGATGCCGCGGCCGAGCCGCCGCCCCTCCGGTCCGCCCACCAGCCAGCCGGAGGCGCCCGTGCCCGATCAGGCGTTCACCGGCGACCTCGTCGTGCTACGCCGGATGGCTCGGGTTCGCAAGGGCACCGTCGTCGCCATGTTCACCGCCGACGAGAAGCCCCTGCTCCGCGAGCCGGGCGAGCTGCTGCTGCCGGACCGGAACCCGCTCAAGCACCGGATATCGGTGATGCCGATCAGCACCGAGCCCGTCCGGCTGCATGTCCGGGTCGTCGATCTGCTCACCCTCGACGGGCAACACCTCGACGCGATCGAGATCTCGGTGAGCGTGCAGCTCAACCGTTCCGAGTCGGCACGGATCCTCGAGCTCGCGGCCAAGCGCGGTCCGCAGCTGGGAGTGTTTCTCAACGAGCAGGTCCGCGAGGGGATCGAGAACACCGCGCGGGCCGGAATCAAGATGAACACCCGCGCCGAGCTGGCCCGTCAAGGCGTCGCGGACACGCTGCGCGACCGTTGGCTGCCGAGAAGCTTCGTGGGTCTGCTGAGGATCGTCGACTTCGCCGTCGTCACCGAAGAGTGGGCGGCGACGACCGTGCACCGGCGATCGCACGGCTCGGTACCGATCAGGCACGACGGGCCGATCAGGCACGACGGGGCGCCCCTCGGTTCGGATGACCCGGTCGGCGCCCTCGCGACCGCGGAACCGTCCCCATCGGACCCGACGGACCCGTGGACTCCGACGCCTTCCGCTGCGCGTGACGCGGACCTGCAGACCGACGTACGCCTACTGGCCGGTTGGCGCCGGCGTCTTCCCGGACTCCTGCCGCGCGGTATCGCGTCGGCCGGGGTCGCCGACGACGCGTGCGTCATCGCGGTCGTCGACCAGGATCTGCCGGCGTTCGAAGGCCGCCAGGTGTGGGAGGACTTCGCCGGAATGCTCGACGACCGACACCTCAGCCTGCTGCTGTGCCGCGGCCGGACGTACGAGGAGATCCTCCGTTCCTGGTTCGCCCAGCTGGGAGTGGCCCCGCGGATGGCGGACCAGCTCCGCATCGAGGTCGGTCCCGATCGGATCGAGGTCCGGCTGCCGCCAGAGCTCGCCGATCTCGACCCGGGGTCGTCCGGCCGAGGGTGGACGGGCCTGGACGGACCGCAGGTCGCCGCGCTGCGCCGGCTGTTGCGCGGCCCCAAACTCTCCATCGGCTACGACGAACGGAGCTGAGCGAGCCGATGAGCATCCTCACCGTCGAACCCGGTCAGCAAGCTCCCGAGCTAGGCCTGATCGGTGAGAACCGTAAGCGTCCGCTACCGACGGCCCGCCAGGCGCTGGCCTACGCCCACGTCCCGCTGGCGATCTCTGGCACCGTGTGGTGGCTGTTCTTCATCGCCTACTGGATCCCGGAGTTCCACAACTTCCCGGGCGCCGACTTCCTGCTCACCCAGCTGTCTCCGCTGGCCTCGCCGGGACTGAGCTCCCAGGGCCAGGCGGTGGTCGCGATCCAGGCCGACCGGACCGGCGTGATGGCCGGCTTCTTGCTGCTGGCCGCCATCGCCCTGCCACCGCTGTGCCGCACTCGGTACTGGCTCGCGCGGCTCGGCCTCGTGGTGATCAGCTACCTCGCCGTCGTCGCGGTCGCCGTGTCGCTGTTGGGTGTGATCGTCCGCGGACAACTCCGCGATACCGCGCTGGGCGTGATCGGGCTCCTCGTCTGGATCATCGCGGCCCTGATCACCTCCTGGCGCAGTGTCTGGGTCGACGTCGCCACCCTGCCGATCAGGCCCAAGCGCGCGCTCTGGTTGCTGGCGTTGTACGCGTTGTTCGTCCCCGCACCGCTGGCCGTCGGGCGGTGGCTGTTCAGCCCCGAGTTACGCGGGGCAGCACTCTCGGTGCTCGACAGCGGGCTCACCCTGCGCTGGGCGGCCCTGCTGACCCCGATCTCGGTCCCCCTCTATCTGGCTGGGCTGACGGTAGGGGTGCTGGTGGCCTGCGGGTACGCGTACGTCCCGCCGCGCTGGCCGGGCACGCGGCGACGGACCCCCATCCTCGTCGGCGTACCTGCCCTGGTGCTGCTGCTGATCGCGAGCAGCACCGCGTCCGCGGCCGGCCCCGGCCGGGTGGCGCACCTGACGACGGCCAGTCCCGCCGACGACGTCACCTTCAGCTGCGGGCACTGGATCAACGACCAGATGCTCGGTGAGCCGACCCGGACCCTGATCGTCACCGGCGTGCACTGCGACCATGCGACGAGCTACTCGGGATACCGGCGCACCGGCGGCTCACCGCTCGACGGCTCCCTTCTGCCGATCCGCGCGACGCTGCCCGACGGCACGCCGCTCACCAGCAAGTTCGTCTCAGCACGGTACGGCGACATCGTGGTGATGGCCACGACAACTCGCCTCGACGCGCGCACCGACACCCTGGTCGCGATCCGACTCAGCGACGGCGGTCGGGCGTGGCGGTTCAGCTGTGTCGACGGACGCCCCCTCGGCGTCCGCTTCGCCGGCGGCAGCGATCCCGTCGATGCAACCGCCGGGAGGATCACCCACGGCGAGGAGCCCGACGCTGTCGAGGCCACCTGCAGTGACGGCGACCATCGTCTGGACCCCACCACCGGGGTGGCGCTGACCCAGTGACGATCTGGCAGGGACGGGACTGCCGAAACTCTAGACGGCGGTGACCAGGTAGATCACGGCATGGTCCGGGTTGATCGGCGCCGCGACGAGACCGACGGAGCCGAGGGCGGCACCGGTCAGCTCGACGCCGAGCTGCTGGCCGGCGGCAACGTACGTCGGATGGTGCCGGGCTGCTGGGTCGACGTCATCGTTGTCGCCCCAGACCGCCTTGGTTCCCCACCACAGCGGCGGCCGCAGGCCGCTCGGCGCATGCTGCAGCAGCGCCGGGACGACCCGATAGCGACGGGCGGGGTCGAGCCCAGGGAATCGTACGCGGCCCAGCAGCACGACCTCCGAACGCGCGATCGAGGCGTAGGAGTAGATCGCCCGGCTCCGGTCGGAGGCCACCACCCCGGTCGCGGTCAGGGTCTCGTCGGGGAAGTCGATCCGGATCAGATCTCCGCCGAGCAGCAGCTCGCGATGCTCCTTGTAGAAGGCGATCCAGTCGGCCAGCTCGCCCAGCTCGGCGGCACTCGCGCGACTCAGGTCCCACTCGATGCCCAGGTGGCCGAAGATCGCGGTCGCGGCGCGGAAGTTCAGGTCGTGCTCACGTCCCGTGGTGTGCGAACGCCCCGAGGCGATGTGCGACCCCATCAGCTCCGGCGGGATCAGCTGGGTCGTCCAGCGGTGCATCTCCTGCCGTTCCAGCGGGTCGATGCAGTCCGACACCCAGACACGGTCGGTGCGCTCCAGCACCCCGAGGTCCACCCGGGCACCCCCCGAGGAGCACGACTCGATCTCGAGCCCAGGATGGGCGGCCTTGATCTCGTCCACCAGGCGATAGAAGGCCAGCGTCTGCTCGTGTACGCCAGGACGCCCGGTCGGTTGGGTGCCGGCATCGATCAGGTCTCGGTTGTGGTCCCACCGGCCTGGGACGACTACTGGACCAAGGTCACCAACGGTTTTGTCGGCGGCACGGCCCCCGACGTCTTCACCGACCACCTGTCGAAGTACCCCGAGTTCGTCACTCAGGAGCAGCTCGTCCCGCTCGATGCGACCTTGAAGAAGGACGGCATCGACACGAGCATCTACCAGAAGGGTCTGGCCGATCTCTGGGTGGGCCAAGACGGCAAGCGTTACGGCCTGCCGAAGGACTTCGATACCGTATCGGTCTTCTACAACAAGAAGCTGATCTCGGACGCGGGGGTCTCCGAGTCCGACCTCGCGAACATGACGTGGAATGCCGACGACGGCGGCACCTACGAGAAGATGATCGCGCACCTGACCATCGACCAGAACGGCAAGCGCGGTGACGAGGCCGGCTTCGACAAGTCCAAGGTCAAGGTCTACGGTCTCGGTCTCGACGGCGGCTCCGGCGGTGGCAACGGTCAGACGCAGTGGAGCATGTACACCGGGACGCTGCCGTGGCAGTTCACCGACAAGAACCCGTGGGGCACGCACTACAACTACGACGACCCGAACTTCCAGAAGACCATGGGCTGGATGCGGAGCCTGATCGCCAAGGGCTACATGCCATCCGTCGAGGCCGTCACCGGTCAGAGTGCGACGGACCTGTACGGCGCCGGCAAGTATGCGATGCTCACCGACGGGTCATGGGTGCTGAGCCAGATGTACGGCTACAAGGGCGTCGAAACCGGCACCGCGCCGACCCCGGTCGGCCCGAGCGGTAAGCGTTCCAGCATGTACAACGGACTCGCCGACTCCATCTGGGTCGGCTCGAAGAACAAGCCCGCCGCAGCGAAGTGGGTCGAGTTCCTCGGCTCCGCGGATTGCCAGGACATCGTCGGCGAGAAGGGCGTCGTCTTCCCCGCCGTCAAGACCTCGACGGACAAGGCCGCCGCAGCCTTCAAGGCGAAGGGAATCAACACCGACTCCTTCTTGATCCACGTCAAGGACGGCACCACGTTCTTGTTCCCGATCACCGACCACGCCTCGGAGATCACCAACATCATGACTCCCGCAATGGACGCGGTGTTCACCGGTAAGTCGGATCCGTCGTCGCTGACGGATGCCAACAACCAGGTGAACGCCCTGTTCGGATAGTCGCTCCCTGAGCCTGTCGAACGGGCCCTGAGCCTGGTTGGGCAGCATCACGCACCACTCACGCGGCGCGTCGGACTCACGAGGTCCGGCGCGCCGCTGGCGTGTGCGCCCTCTTCGTCAGCGGCGGCTTTCGCGGAACGACGACGACGGGCCCCGGCGGCGGCGCCGTCGAAGCGCCGAGCTCCAGCGTGCCGACCCGCAGCTCCGGCGGCAGCGGCTCCCGACCCTCGAGCCGGTGGATCAGTGCCTGGACTCCGAGCCTGCCCAGCTCGACGCCGGGGGCCGTGACCACGGTCAATGTCGGATCGGAGAGCTGCGCCATGTCCGGCGAGCTGGTCACCGAGACGACGGAGATCTGCTCGGGCACCCCGCGGCCGAGCTGATGCAGCCCGGCCACGAGACCCGCTGCGGCCGATTCGATGATGATCAGCACACCGGTGACCTCGGGCGCGACGCGACTCAGCTCGGCAGCCGCATCACGTCCCGAGCGCGCGGTCTGCCGGACATACAGCACGACCGGTTCGACCCCGCGCTCCGCCGCCATCCGCCGATAGCTCTCCTCGATCCGGACGTACGGTCCATACCGCTCGAAACCTGGTACATCCTGACGGCCCGAGATCAGCGCGATCCGCCGGTGGCCCAGCCCCCACAGGTGGTCGACCGCGAGATCGATTGTGGCGTCGAAGTCGATGTCGACGTAGTCGATCCCGTCCGGGTCGGCGGTTCGACCGATCAGGGCGAACGGGATGTCCAGGGCCTGGAGCCGATCTACTCGAGGATCGTCCAGCTGAACCTCCATCAGCAGCACACCGTCCACCAGTCCCTGACCCACCAGCTCCGACAGCTCCGCGCCGTCGTTGCTCACCGGCCAGACCACCAGGTGGTACTCGCAGATGCTCGCCTCGCGGGCAGCGCTGGTGATGAACTCGCTGACCGAGCCTCCCAACCGGTGCTCCAGCGCCGGATAGGCGAGCGCGATGATCCGGGTCCGGCGACTGGCCAGGGCTCGGGCCACGACGTTGCGGCGGAAGCCAAGCTCCGCCATCGCCGATTCGATCCGCTCTCGCGTTGCCGCCGACACCGGTTTCGTGTTGTTGACGACGAACGACACCGTGGCGATCGAGACTCCGGCTCGCTCGGCGACGTCTCGCATGGTGGCCATCTCTCGATCCTTCCGCAAGGTCAGGACCCGCCCCGTGCTGCGGCGACTCGTTATGCATTCGGTCCGCCAGAGGCCTTGACAGCGTGGGTGGAGACCAAGCAGACTTCCAGCACCAGCCAGTAAAGCGGTTAACCGACACTCTCCACAAGATCCTCACGACAATCTCTCAGTACCCGGTTAGGCGCTTGATACCCAGCCCAGCGAAGGAGCTGCACTGATGCCCCAGAAGAAGGCACTGTCCGGAAAACGACTGTTGGCCGTCGCCGCTATGGCGACCCTGGCCCCGCTGACCCTGGCCGCGTGCGGCGGCGGCGGTTCCAGCAGCGGAGGGAGCGGTGCGTCCTCGTCTGCGGCGGTCGACAGCCTGACCGTCATGGACTACTACACCAACGAACCCAACCACACCCAGATCGGCGACCAGCTCAGCAAGTGCGGCACGTCGATCGGCGTCGCGAAGGTCGACCATCAGTCGGTGCCCGGCCCGACTCTCATCCAGAAGGTGCTGCAGCAGGCCTCGTCGAAGTCGTTGCCCGACGTCTTGATGCTCGACAACCCGGACATCCAGCAGATCGCCGCGACCGGCGCGCTCGCGCCGCTCGGGGACTACGGGATCAACGCGGACGGGTACGCGCCCGGCCCCGTAGCCGCGGCGACGTACAACGGGCAGTTGTACGGCCTGCAACCGGGCGCCAACACACTGGCGCTCTTCTACAACAAGGATGTCCTCGACAAGGCCGGGCGTGAAGCCGCCGACGACGTGGGCCGAGCTCAAGGCGGACGCCTAGAAGCTGACCGTGGGCAAGCAGTACGGGTTCGCATTCAACGCGACCGCAGACTACGAGGGTGCCTGGCAGTTCCTCCCGCCGATGTGGACCAACGGCGGTGACGAGACGAAGCTGACCAGCCCCGAGGTGGCCGGCGCGCTCCAGCTCTGGAAGGACCTGGTCGATGACGGCTCAGCCTCCAAGAGCGTGGTCAACTGGAGCCAGGCCAACGTCAACGACCAGTTCATCGCCGGAAAGGCGGCGATGATGCTCAACGGCCCCTGGCAGATTCCCGCGCTGCAGCAGGCGAAGGTGAACTTCGGAGTTGTGCCGTTCCCGATCAACACGGCGGGGCAGACGTCGACGGCCCCACTCGGCGGCGAGGCATGGACGGTTCCGCTCACCGGTGACGACGCGAAGATGACCAAGGCTGCCGAACTGGTCAAGTGCATGAACAGCGACGAGAATCAGCTGCTCCGCGCGAAGCAGGGCGGCGTCGTGCCCACCAAGCTCGCGCTGGCCGATGAGTACAAGAAGCAGAATCCGGAGATGGTCGGCTTCGTCGGCCCGGTGACGTCCGCGCGCGCCCGGACCGGCAAGCTCGGCGCCAAGTGGCCGGACACGGCCAAGATCATCTACACCGGCATGCAGCTCGTGCTGACCGGCCAAGCCGCTCCGGCCGATGCGATGGCGAAGGCCGGGGCCAGCTGATCGCGGTCCGGCAGAGCGAAAGGAACGGACCCATGTCGGACGCCAACATCCTGACCGAGAAACGCAGGACACCTCCGCCGCCTCCGCGTCGGCGCCGACCCCTCGCAGGAGGGGCCGGCGCCGGGAGGAGGTCTACAAGATCCTCTTCGTCGTCCCGGCCGCCCTGGCGATCATCCTCCTGTTCGGCTACCCCGTCGTCAAGAACCTGACGATGAGCTTCCAGGACTACACGCTCAGGACGTTCTTCACCGGCAAAGCGCCCTGGATCGGGCTGCAGAACTACATCACCGTGATCCACGACGATGTGTTCACCAAGGCGCTGGTCAACACCGCCCTGTTCACGATCGGCTCGATCGTCGGACAGTTCGTGCTCGGAATGCTGCTCGCACTGTTCTTCCACAAGAACTTCCCGCTCAACGGCGTGCTCCGCGCACTGTTCCTGCTGCCCTGGCTCATTCCGCTGATCGTCGGCAGCGCGGCATGGCGGTCCCTGCTCGAGCAGGACAGCGGCATCATCAACATCACCCTCGAGAACCTCGGGATCATCGACACCCCGATCCCGTGGCTCACGTCGCCCGATGTCGCGCTGCTGGCGGTCATCATCGTGAACATCTGGATCGGCATACCGTTCAACCTGACCTTGCTCTACAGCGGGCTCCAAGACATCCCGGAGGAGCTCTACGAGGCCGGCTCACTGGACGGTGCGACCGGTTGGAAGGCCTTCTGGCACATCACCTGGCCGAACCTTCGACCGGTGGTCAGCATTCTGCTGATGCTCGGGGTGATCTACACCCTCAAGGTGCTGGACATCATCTTGGGGTTGACCCAGGGTGGTCCGGCCAACGCCACGCAGACCATCGCGACCCAGTCGTACCAACGCTCTTTCGTCGAGTTCAAGTTCGGCCAGGGCGCCGCGTTGTCCAACATCTTGATCCTCATCTCACTGGTATTCGCCATCGTCTATCTGCGTGCCACCCGGCGCCGGGTGGACGAGTAGGGAGACGACGATGTCTGTCCGCAATAGCAAGACCCGCAGTGGCGTCCGCACCGCGATCGCCATCGTCTTGTTGGCCATCATGCTGTTCCCGGTGTACTGGATGCTCAACATCTCCCTCCAGTCGACCGGAGGCACCCTGGCCACGAGCTTCTTCCCCACGCAGTCCGAGCCTGAACGGCTACCGGACCGGCGATTCATGACCAGGGTAAGAACCTGGTCACGAGCATGATCATCGCGGTCGGCACGGTGGTGGTCACCTTGCTGATCGCGACTCCCGCGGCATACGCCCTTGCCCAGTTCCGATTTCGGTGGATCAACTGGGCCTTGTTGGCGATCCTCATTTCCCAGATGATCCCGGGGATCGTGATCGCGAACGGCCTCTACAGCATCTACGAGCGGATCGGCCTGCTCGACTCGATCCCCGGCCTGATCATCGCCAACTCGACGGCCGGCGTGCCGTTCGGGATCTTGATCATGCGATCTTTCATGCTCGGCATCCCGCCGTCGCTCGTCGAAGCGGCGAGGGTCGACGGGGCCGGACTGTTGCGTGCCTTCCTGTCGATCGTGGTGCCGATCAGCCGAAACTCCTTGATCACGGTCGGCCTGTTCGCGTTCATCTTCGGCTGGGGCGACTTCATCTACGCCCTGACGCTGACCACGAAGGGCATCATCGTCCCCGTCACCCTCGGCATCTACACATATCTCGGCGCATATATCTCCGACTGGAGTGCCGTCATGGCCACGGCCATGCTCGGCTCCATTCCGGCGATCATCCTGCTCGTCCTGGCCCAGAGGTACATCTCCGCCGGCGTGAACAGCGGCGCGGTCAAGTAGCGCTGCGACACCTCATCCCCGCACACACCGAAGCAGAAAGCAGAAATCACCATGTCCGCAGCCAATGGCGCCTCTCGTCCGATCCGGGTCCTGGTCTGGGGGGAGAACGTCCACGAGCAGGTCGAGCCGCATGTCGCCGCGATCTACCCGAAGGGTATGCACACCACCATCGCCGAGGGGATCGCGGAGAACCTGGGAGACGGCGCGATCGTCACGACGACCACGCTCGGCGAGCCGGAGCACGGGCTCACCGAGCAGGTCCTCTCCGACACAGACGTCTTGGTCTGGTGGGGGCACGCCGCCCACGGTGACGTCTCCGACGAGGTCGTCGAACGGGTACATCAGCATGTGCTCTCCGGCCTCGGCCTGATCGTGCTGCACTCCGGGCACTGGTCGAAGATCTTCGGCAAGCTGATGGGTACCTCCTGCACGCTGCGCTGGCGCAGCGAGCAGGATCGCGAGCTGGTCTGGACGGTGAACCCCACCCACCCGATCGCGCGTGGGGTGCCGAATCCGATCATCATCGACGCACAGGAGATGTACGGCGAGTTCTTCGACATCCCGGCGCCCGACGAGCTGGTCTTCATCTCCTCCTTCACCGGCGGCGAGGTGTTCCGCTCCGGCTGCACGTTCCGGCGAGGGCACGGCAAGATCTTCTTCTTCTCCCCCGGCGACCAGGACTACCCGGTCTATCACCACACCGACGTCCGACGGGTCATCGCGAACGGGGTCGAGTGGGTGGTCACCGAACGGCCGAAACGAGAGGTCCCGGTCCTGCTGCGTTACGAGACCGACGACTTCTTCAACGGCCACGGATACTCCGGGCCCATCGAGAGCCACGACGAGGAGAGCACGGATGCCCCCGTCTGAGCTGGATCCCGCTGGAAGGCCTCTCGCGCCATTGAAGGTCATCCAGGTCGGCGCCGGCTCGATGGGCCGGGCATGGCTGCACAACCTCGCCGCGTCGCCCGACGCCGCCCTGGTCGGGCTGGCCGACCTCGACGTCGACGTGGCCCGGCGCGCTGCAGAGGAGACCGGCCACGCCGGCGTCACCGTTGCAGGCACGCTGGAGGAGCTTCTCGACCGCGTGGACGCCGACGCGGTCGTCAACGTCACGATTCCGGCGGCCCACCAGGCGGTCAGCACGCTGGCGCTGCGGAGTGGGCTGCCGGTGCTCTGCGAGAAGCCGCTCGCCGAGACCGTCAGCACCGGCCTGTCGATGGCGGCCGCCGCCGACCTCACCGGACGGCTGTTGATGGTCTCCCAGTCGCGACGCTACTGGCGCCACCTCGACACGCTGAGCGGGCTGCTCGACCAGCTCGGCACCATCGGGACGGTCGCGTGCAGCTTCCGGAAGGCACCTCACTTCGGCGGCTTCCGGGAGCTGATGCCTTATCCCCTGCTCGTGGACATGGCCATCCACCAGTTCGACCTCGCCCGGGTGCTGATCGACTCCGACCCGGTCGCGGTCTACTGCGAGTCCTACAACCCGAGCTGGAGCTGGTTCCGCGGTGACGCGGCCGCCGAGGTCGTCTTCGAGTTCGCCGACGGCGCCCGGTTCTCCTTCTCCGGCAGCTGGTGCGCCGCTGGTCTGGAGACATCATGGAACGGCAGTTGGTGGGTCAACGCTGCCGGCGGGACCGCGGTCTGGGACGGCGACAACGCGCCGACGGCGCAGAATAGTGACGGTCTGAGCCTGAACGCACCTGCGGGCACCCGCCCGGAGCAGATCGCCGGCTCGCTCGCCGAGTTCGTGGCGGCCGTGCGGACGGGCGACCCGCGTCCGGCCGGGGAGGTGCACAGCAACATCGTGAGCCTGGCCATGGTCGAGGCGGCCATCGCCTCAGCGGAGCAACGACGCCGGGTGAGCATCGCCGAGATCCTCGACCGCGCGTACGACCAAGCCGTCCGCACCGAGACCGCCGACGACCTCCGCGCGGTGCTCGCCTCCTGGCCCTCGGTACACGACGTGATCGGCGAGCCGCGCCGATCGACCCTCAGCACGGAAGGCGGACGGTGATGCCCAGACCGGCTCTGCGGGTGGCCATGATCGGCTACGCGTTCATGGGGGCGGTGCACGCCCATGCCTGGCGCAGCGCCCACCGATTCTTCGATCTGCCTCTGACGCCGGAGCTGACCGTGCTGTCCGGGCGAAATCCAGAAGCAGTCGCCGCGGCCGCGGAACGGTACGGATTCTCCTCCGTCGAAACGGACTGGCGTCGGGCGATCGAGCGCGACGACGTCGACCTCGTCGACATCTGTACTCCCGGCGACCTGCACGCCGAGATCGCGATCGCCGCACTCGAGGCCGGTAAGCACGTGCTCTGTGAGAAGCCACTGGCGAACACTGTGGCGGAGGCCGAGCGGATGGCCGCCGCGGCCGCCGCCGCCGCCGGCCGCGGCGGGCTGGCGATGTGTGGGTACACCTACCGACGTACGCCGGCCTTGACGTTGGCCAAGCAGCTCGTCGACGCCGGGCGGCTGGGCACGATCCGACAGGTCCGCGCTCAGTACCTGCAGGACTGGCTGAGCGACGAGAACGCTCCGATGACGTGGCGGTTGCAGGCCGAGCACGCGGGCTCCGGAGCTCTGGGCGACATCGGCGCGCACATCATCGACACAGCCCAGTGGCTGACCGGTCAGTCCATCACCGGCGTCACCGCCGTGCTCGAGACCTTCGTCAAGTCCCGTCCGCTGACGGGCGAACGAGCCGGTCTCGGCGGCCACGGCGAGACGGCCGCCGACGCTCCCCGCGGCGAGGTCACCGTCGACGATGCCGCCCTGTTCCTCGCGCGCTTCGACGGCGGAGCCATCGGCACCTTCGAGGCCACCCGATTCGCTCTGGGGCGCAAGAATGCCCTACGGATCGAGCTCAGCGGCACCACCGGTTCGCTGGCATTCGACTTCGAAGACAGCAACGTACTCGAGTTCTTCGATGCATCCGGGGCCGCCACCGAGCAGGGGTTCCGCCGGATCCTGGTCACCGAACCCGATCATCCCTACGTCGGCGCTTGGTGGCCGCCCGGTCACGGACTCGGCTACGAGCACGGGTTCACCCATCAGGTGGTCGACCTCGTCCGCAGCATTGCCGACAAGACGCAACCGCTGCCCTCCTTCGCCGACGGGCTCGGCGTGCAGCGGGTGCTGGGGGCCGTCGGCGCAAGCGCCGCCGCCGGCTCGACCTGGGTGTCGATCGACTGATCACCCGCCGAGGGGAAATGAAGCCAGCTCAGCGCCCACCGGCGGTGAGCACCGGGTCGCGCTGAGCAACTGCGACAAGCGAGTGATCGGGCCGCACCACGACGGCGACGCTTCCTGCCGTGTCGGTCCGAAGCACCGTCGCGCCGTCGGCTGTCAGCGCCGCGACCGTTCGCGGCGCGGGATGGCCGTAGTCGTTGTGTCGGCCGACACTGACGGTCGCGAACCGCTCGTGGACCGCCGCCAGGAACCGTGGATCCTGGCGCCCCGAGCCGTGGTGCGGAACCTTCAGCACGTCCGCCCGCAGGTCGTCCCCGGCGGCCAGCAGGGCAGCCTGGCCGGGAGGTTCCACGTCACCGGTCAGCAGGATCCGGATGCCCGCCAGCTGGACCATGATCACCAGACTGGCGTTGTTCTCCCCCTCCGACTCCGCACCAGCGCCGCCGGTGTCGGCCGCCTCGGGCCCCAGCGGTCCGAGCACGGCCCACGACGCCGACCCGAGCCGGCCGGCGCTGCCGACGACGGGCACCTCGAGCGGGATCCCCCGAGCGGCCGCCGTCGACCGGACGACCGCGGCGCCTGCGGTGGGAGAAGACAACGGGCTGACCCAGATCCGGTCGACTCGACGGCGGTCGAGGACCCCGCTCAAGCCGTCGATGTGGTCGGCATGGAAGTGGGTGAGCACCAGCAGCGACACTTCGCTGACGCCGAGTCGGTCCAGGCACGTCCGCATCGCGGTCGGATCAGGGCCGGTATCGACCACCAGCGCGCGACCGGCACCGAGATTCAGCACCGCACCGTCGCCCTGACCCACGTCGCAGGCCACCATGACCCAGCCCGTGGGTGGCCAGCCGGGCTGGCTGGGCGGTCGCACCAGCGCCGCCACCATCACGACCGCCGCGAGCAGACACACCCAGCGTCTCGCCAGGGCCGGCGCCATCCACCACCCGAGAACAACGACCGCGGCGACCAGCAACCCGATCGACAGCGCCGAGGTCGGCCAGGTCATCGATGCTCCCGGTAGCCGCGCCGCCGCGCGGCCGACCCAGACGATCGGCTGGGCCGACCAGGCGGCCCCGAAGCCGATCACCGCCGCCAACCGTCCACTGACCAGCGAGGCTCCAGCCGCGGCGAAGCCGAGCACGGTCGCCGGCCCGACGAAGGGCCCGGCGAGCGCGTTGGCCAGCAGACCGACGACGCTCACCGTCCCCGACAGTTGAGCGACGACGGGGGTCGTCGCGAGCTGCGCAGCCAGCGGAACGGCCACCGCGTCGGCCAGGACGCTCGGTAGCCAGCGACGGAGCGCGTCGACCCACCCGGCGGCCCACCAGATGATCCCTGCGCTGGCCAAGACGGACAGGGCGAATCCGTAGGACCGGCTCAAGAAGGGGTCAAGGAGCAGCAGGACCAGCGCGGCGACCGCGAGGTTGCGAACGCCGGCGCGGCCGGCACCGAGACCGAGCGCGGCCAGCGCCACGAGCCCCATCGCGGCGGCTCGGAGCACACTGGGCTCGGTTCGGCACAGCCCGACGAAGACCACCACCCCGGCCAGCCCGACGCCACGCAGCCACCAGCCGCGAACACCGAGCCACCGAGCGCCGAACAGCAAGAACGCCAGCAGCAGCGTGAGATTCGCGCCGGAGACCGCCGTCAGATGAGTCAGGCCGGCGACCTTGAACGCGTCGACCAAGTCCGGTGGCACGGCCGAGGTGTCGCCGAGCACGAGTGCGGGGACCAGTCCGCGGACGTCGGCGTCGCGCTGCGCGACGGCGGCGCGAAGACCCACCCGGACCCGCTCGACCAGGAGCAACCCGGGGCCTGGTGGGGCGATGAGGCTGGACTGCTGAACGCGCAGCTCTCCGGAGAGCCCCGATCCCGGATCGGGCGACTGCAACCGGCCCTCGACGGCCCAGCGACTCCCGACGGGAGCCGATTGCCATCGAGACAGGGACGTACCGCTGACCATGACCACGACGGGCGCACGCACCCGCCAGGTCGCACCCCGCCCCTGGACCGCGAGCATCGTGGCTCGGACGACGAGCGACCCGGGCTTCACCGGTCCGGCCGGGTGGACGGCCGGGTCGCCGGTGGTGACCAGCACGGCCGAGACGACCGCACGCTGCCCGACCAGCTCTCCGACGGGACCGCCGGTGAGCCGTTGCTGTTGCACGAGGCCCACGGCGACCGCGCCGAGCAGCGCGAGGGCCACGGCCCCGAGCACGAGCGATCGACGCATCCCGGCGGCGACCCCGACGCCCACACCGGCGATCACCGCCACGGCGACCGGATCGAGGCTGGCCGAGGTGGCGCACCAGCAGCCCGCCCAACCTGCGACCGCGGCCGGCACCAGCCGGAGGTCGGCCCGCGATCGGGCGACCGGGTCCCTCCCGGTTCCCTCACACGCGGACATGGGGGGCGAGCTGGGCGTACGTCTTGGGTCCGATCCCGTCGACCTCCTGCAGTTCCTCGACGCGGGAGAACCGGCCGTGCTCGGTCCGCCAGGCGAGGATCCGCTGGGCCGTGACCGGGCCGACTCCGGGCAAGGTGTCGAGATCGGCGACCGTGGCCGAGTTCAGGTCGACGATGCCCACGGCGGAGCCACCCGACTCGGAGTCGGTGCCGGCCTCGCCGCCGGACGAGGAGCCCGACACCGTACCGGTGTCTCGGACCTCTCCGCCCGGATGACGGCTCGTGCCGATGACGACCTGTTGGGCGTCCCGCACGACCTGGGCCAGATTCAGCTCACCGGGCCGCGCGTCGCGAGTCAGTCCACCGGCCGCCCGGATGGCGTCCATCACCCGCGCGTGCTCCGACAGGGTGACCACGCCCGGCTTGTGGACCGCTCCGACCACGTGGACCAGGATCGTCGCCGCAGGGCTTGCGGTCGGCGGCGTCGACGGGGTTGCCGGCACCGCGCCCTGCTCCATTGCGCTCGCCGGGGAGAACGTCGGTTCCGCGGTGGTCGACAACGCCAGCGGCGAGGCGTCGGCCACCGGCCGTGCCCGCAGCACGGCCCACCCGGCGGCGGCCAGCCCGATCAGCAGCACCAGCGCCAGCACGCCCAGATGTCTCCGCCCGAAGGTACGTGCCCGCGCCGGCAGCGATTCGCCGACCGCCGGCCGCGGCTCGGGGACGGCCCGCGCGGCCGGCGGCTGCGCCGGCCCCGCCAACTTCCCGGATCCCACCGATCCCCTTGACCCTTCCGACTCCCCTACCGACTCCCCTACCGACTCCACCGACTCCGATCGCGAGTCGACCGGGCTCGGACCGTCGCGGGTCTCGGGCAAGGCCCGCCGCGGACCCAGGTCAGCCATCAGCCGGGCCAGCCGCTCGGTCGCGATGGCTGCGCTCTCGTCGTCGACGGTGTGTCGTCGTCCCATGTCCGGACGCTATGCAGCAGACCCGCTACCGTGCCGCGCCGAGCAAGAACCTGTGGACGACGCCTCGACCGGCTGGAACCTGTGGACAACTCCAACGAAGTGCCAGGTTCGGACGCTCAGAGTCGCGGTGCGATCACCACTCCGAGAGTCCCCGGCCCGACGTGGACGCCCAGCACGGCGCTCAGCTCGGCCATCACCAGCTCTCCTGGCGGTAGGGGCCTCTCGCGCAGGGCGTCCCTCAGCCGCTCGGCGGCGGCCAGGTCGTCCAGGTGATGGACGGCGAGGTCGACCGCCGAATGGGTCGCGGCGGCCTCTGCCAGCGCGGCGAGCGCCAGCTCGGCCAACCGGGCGTGCGCGCGGGCCCTTGTCCGGACCCGCTCGTACGGGCGGATCGTCCCGTTCTCCACGGTGAGCAGCGGCTTGACCGCGAGGGCGGACCCCACCAGTGCGGCGGCCGCACCGATCCGCCCTCCCCGCCGGAGATGCTCGAGATCGGCGACACAGAAGTATGTCGTCGATGCCGCCGCGCTCCGCTCGACCGTTTCGGCCACCCGATCGGCCGAGGCGCCGGTTCGCGCTGCCCGGGCTCCGGCCAGCACAGCGAACCCGGTCGCCATCGCCACCGTTCCGGCGTCCACGACGGTCACCGGCACCGGGGCGTCCGGCGCCGCCACCGCGGCGGCATCGATGGTGCCGGAAACGGCCCGGCTCAGGTGGGCGGACACGACGGCGTCGAATCCGGCCTCGGCGAGCTGTCGGTAGACCTGGACGAACGCGTCCGGGGCGGGCCTGGATGTGGTCACCACTCGTCCCGCGCGCAGCGCTCGGGCGACCTCGCCGGGTGTGACGACCGATGTCGTCGGATCGTGAGCGCCGACCGACTCGGGTCGGCTGACGCCATCGATGACGACTTGGAGGGGAACGATCACGATGTCGCCGCCTTCCGCGGTCGATGGACTGAGCGACGACGTAGAGTCGGTCACCACTGCCACACCGGCCACCGCGCCAGAGTAGGGCACGACATCATTCGCCCGGGTGGTGAGCTAATCCGGGCGATGACGTCGAGAACTGGAAAGCTACTGCTGTCGCCGTGCTCGTGGCGTCGCCGACCGAGAGGCTCAGGAGGAAGTGGGATGGCCCGCCGACGTCAGACCTGGCGTGCCGCGCCCCTGACGTTGGCGATCGTGATCACCTTCGCGGTGGTCAGTGTGCTCGGCATCCCGCTCCTGGCGTACCTCATCCATCAACGTACTAACGACTATCTCGTGCCGGTGGCACTCCTCGTTCTCACGATTGCGGTCGTTCTGTACGCCTGGCGTTTCGGCCTCCATCCAAGGATCGCCGCCGACGAGCGCGGGGTGAGCGTGGTGAACCCGTTCCGGCGAGCCTGGTTCGACTGGGATGACATCACCGTGGTCTTTCCCGGCGAGAACGGTCTGGTGATCGCCTCCGCCGTTCTGCGGACCGAGGCGTGGTGTGTGCAGAAGTCCACCACGGCCACCCGGCGCGGCCGCCATACCCGCGCCGATGCCGTGGCGGCCGGCCTGCTCGAGCTCGCCGACGCCCATGACCGCGACTCCGACCGCGACTCGGACTCCGACAGCGGGGTCAGGATCCGGCGGGCGAGACCCGACGAGGTGCGCCGCCTCGCCAGGATGGAGAGGGCCGCCAGCGAGGCGTCGCTCGAGCACATCTTCCCGCCCGAGGACTACCCCTACCCGAGCGACGAGATCGCTCGGCGCTGGCGGCGACTGCTGCGACACCCGCGAGTCCAGGTCCGTATCCTCGACGTCGACGACGCGCCGGTCGGCTATCTGGCCTACGACGAGGAACGGGTTCGCCATCTTGGCGTCGTGCCGCAGCAGAGCGGCCGAGGATACGGGAGCGAGCTGCTGGACTTCGCCTGCCAGGAGATCTTCTCCGGCGGCGCACGGGAAAGCACGCTGTGGGTGTTGGTGGACAATACCGTGGCCCGCGCGTTCTACCGAGCGCGCGGCTGGATCGAGACCGAGGATCGGCGCGAGTGCGAGTTTCCGCCCTACCCACCGGAGATGCGGATGGTGCGACGCAATCCGGCCGTACCGAGACGCGGCCGGTGACCTCCGCAGAGCCGTCCGCGCAGCAAGGTTCGGCGTGGGACAGCAGCCGTCTCGGTCCGCGGCGAGCCGTAGTCGCCCTGGTGCTTCCCGCAGCGCTGATCCTGCCTCTCGGACTGATCGCCACCGCCCTGCGCATCTTCCCGCCAACCGATGGCGCGACGGCACTGGCGGCGTCTTTCATCCCGTACGGCACGCTGGTCTATGCGCTGTGCCTGCTTGGCTTCGGACTGGCGCTGGTGCTGGCTCGCCGCAGGTGGGCGCTCGGCGTCCTGACCGTGGCCTGTGCGGCGCTGCTGGTCCTCCAGCTCAGCTGGCTCGCGCCGCTGTTCGTGCCGGACAACCGTCCGGCAACCACCCGGACGTTCACCCTGCTGAGCCTGAACATCCGCGGGGAGCTGGGGAGTGCCGACGACATCGTCGCGCAGTCGGAGAACGCCGACATCGTGGTGCTGCTGGAGACCACCCCGAAGGCCGTCGGTTCCCTGAGGGCGGCCGGAATGGAGGAGCGCTTCCCCTACACCGCCGGGCTGCAGAGCCGCGGAAGCGCTTCGGCGATCTACTCGCGGTTTCCGCTGACCGGGGTCCAGCCGCTGCCCCAGACGTCCTTCCAGATGTGGCAGGCGACCGCGCAGGTGCCACAGGTCGGGGCTGTCGGGATCATCACCGCGCATCCGTGCAACCCGTTCTGTGGAGTCGGCTACTGGCCATCGGAGCACGCGCTGCTCCAACGGGTGATCACCCAAGACCTCAGCGGGCCACTCGTCGTCGCGGGCGACTTCAACGCGGTTGATGATCACCGGCCGATGCGCGAGCTGAACTCGCTGGGTCTGAAGAGCGTCACCGACATCGTCGGCGCGGGTTGGTTGCCGACGTATCCCGCCAACTCGCCCGTCCCGCCGCTGATCGCGATCGACCACATCCTGGTCGACAACCAGCTGACCGGTACGGCCATCACTCGGATCCGGGTCGGCGGAACCGACCACCTCGGTCTGTTCGCAACGCTCGCCGGGGCCGGGACAGCGACTGGGACCGGATGAGTCCAGGAGGAGATCGCCATGAGCACTCTCGACAACGACGACGGAAGGCCGGACCTGCCGCTCGTGACCGCCCTGCCGACGGCTGACCTCGCGGAGCTGGTCGCCGCCGCCCGAAGCATGATGACTCCTGGCGGGCGACGGATTCTGGGCCTCACCGGCGCACCGGGTGCGGGCAAGTCCACCCTCGCCGCCATCTTGAAGGAGTCGCTGGGCAACGACGCCATAGTCGTCGGAATGGATGGTTTCCACCTTCGCGACGACGAGCTGCGACGCCTGGGACGCTACGAGCGCAAGGGCGCCATCGACACCTTCGACGCCGCGGGATACGTGCACCTGCTGCAACGCCTGCGCCGGGGGGAGGATCTCGTCTATGCTCCGGTCTTCGACCGTGCGCTGGAGGAGTCGATCGGGTCCGCGGTCCCCGTGCCCACCGACGTGGCACTGATCATCACCGAGGGCAACTACCTGCTGGTAGACCAGGGCGACTGGGGCAAGGTCGCGCCGTTGCTCGACGAGTGCTGGTACGTGGAGCCGGGCGAGGACGTACGAGTGAACTGGCTGATCGCCCGGCATGTCGCGTTCGGCCGCAGTACCGACGAGGCGAGGCAGCGGGCGACGGGCTCCGACGGCGACAACGCTCGGCTGGTGGCACGAACCCGATCACGCGCGACCCGGGTCGTCGTGCTGCCACACAGCTGAGCGTCTCCGCACGAGTTCCGCAACTCCGCTCGAGCCGTCGCCGGGACGGCGCGGGGGTGCGCGGGGCTGCGCGCCGGTCGCTCGAATCCGCCCGACCCCGGCGCGCCACGGCCGCCCGCGCCGGTTGGACCGACATAATCCTCGACATGGACGAAACCACGCTGCACAAGAATGCGGATCGGGTGGCGGCGATCTTCAACGCGCTCTCGATCTTCGTGCTCATCGTCGGGGCCCTCGCCGCCCTCGCCGTGCTGATCGGCGGCTTCGCGGCCGCCGGCATGGGTCGCGGCGGCGGATCCACGATCGCCGGCATCTTCGGCGGGATCGTCGCCGCCCTGGGGGTTGTCATCTATACCCTGATCGCCTGGGCGGGCGTGCAGCTGGCGGCCCTGGTCGCCGGCTACATCAAGGTGAAGACAACCAGCGCACCCCTCCCGTCCGGCCCTCAGTACGCGCAAACCCCTCAGCCCCCGACGAACCCGCAGCCCCCGACGAACCCCCAGTACCCGCCGAGCCCGCAGCCCCCGACGAATCCGCAGTACCCGCCGAGCCCCCAGCCACCGCCGACCTCCCAGTACCCGCCGAGCTGAACCCGCGCCCCACTCGTCCTGCGATGGCGCTCCCGGGGCCAAGTCGAGCTCGGCAGATCAGACCGGGACGACGGAGACCAGCTTGGGGGCCCGGACGATCACGGTTCGAACCTCGCGGCCGGCCAGCGCGCGCTGGACTCCGTCGTCGGCCAGCGCCAGCGCCCTCAACTCGTCCTCGCCGATCGTGGGCGCGACCTGCAGCCGGCCGCGTACCTTGCCCTGCACCTGCAGTACGCACGTCACGGCATCGGTGATCAGCAGGCTCTCCTGGACCACCGGCCAGCTCGCCTCGGCAACCGATGGAGCGTGACCCAGCGCCTCCCACATCTCCTCGGCGATGTAGGGAGCGATCGTGCCGAGCGCGATCGTGATCACCTCCGCCGCTTCTCGGACCGCCGGATCGGCCGCGCCGGCGCCGGTGTCGATGGTCTTGCGGGTCACGTTGACCAGCTCCATGATCCGCGCCACGGTCACATTGAACCGCTGGGTCTCCAGGCTCTGCTCGATGTCGGCCAGCAGCTTGTGGGTCTGGTGCCGAAGCCCCACGTCGCCGGTGCTCGGGTCCGCCCCGGGCACGGAGGTCACGTCAAAGGCCAGCCGGTACGCCCGGTGCAAGAAGCGCAGCGAACCGCCCGGTGAGACGTCCGCCCAGTCGATGTCCTCCTCCGGCGGACCGGCGAAGACCACGGTCAGCCGGATCGCGTCGACCCCGAACTCGTCGATCTGGGCTCCCAGGTCGACCCCGTTGCCCAGCGACTTGCTCATCGCCTTGCCCTGGTTGATCACCTGGCCCTGGTTCAGCAGCCGGTGCATCGGCTCGACGAAGTCGACCATGCCGGCGTCGTACAGCACCTTGTTGAAGAACCGCATGTACAGCAGGTGCAGGATCGCGTGCTCGACGCCGCCGACGTACTGGCCGACGGGCATCCAGCGACGCACCTCGTCGGGATCGAACGGGCCGTCGGTGTAGCCGGGCGAGCAGTAGCGGTAGAAGTACCACGAGGAGTCGACGAACGTGTCCATCGTGTCGGTGTCCCGCTTGGCCGCGCCGCCGCACTGCGGGCAGTCCACGTTCACCCAGTCCGTCGCCGCGGCCAGCGGCGACGTGCCCTTCGGGGCCAGGTCCTGGCCGCGCAGGTCCGGCAGGACGACCGGCAGCTGGTCCTCCGGCACGGGGACCTCGCCGCAGGCCGCGCAGTGGATGATCGGGATCGGGCAGCCCCAATAACGCTGTCGGCTCAGCAGCCAGTCGCGCAGCCGGTACGTGATCGCGCCCTGGCCCACCCCGTCGGCCTCCAGCTGCGAGATGATCGTCGACACGCCCGTGGCTTTGTCGGTCAGACCGTCCAGCGGACCGGAGTTGACGTACGTGCCGTCGCCGGAGGTCGCGATCCCGGTCTCGCCGGGGTCGGGTTCGCCGGTGTCCACGATCGCGCGCACGTCCAGGCCGTGGGTCCGCGCAAAGTCCAGATCGCGCTGGTCGTGCGCTGGCACACCCATCACGGCGCCGGTGCCGTAGTCGGCCAGCACGTAGTCCGCCGCGAAGACCGGGACCTTCTCCCCGTTCACCGGGTTCACCGCGTGGGCGCCCAAGAAGACGCCGGTCTTCGGTCGATCGGTTGACTGGCGCTCGATCTCGGTTGTCTGCTTGGTCTTCTCCAGGTACTCCTCGAAAGCGACACGTTGCTCGTCGGCGACGATCTCGCCGGCCAGCGCGGCCTCGGGCGCGATCACGAAGAACGTGGCCCCGTACAAGGTGTCCGGCCGGGTGGTGAAGACGGTCACCACCCGATCCGCCTCACCGGCAGCCTCGATGGTGAAGTCGACGAACGCGCCCTCCGAGCGGCCGATCCAGTTTCGCTGCATGGTCAGCACCCGGTCGGGCCACGAGCCCTGCAGCTGGTCCATGTCGGCCAGCAACCGCTCCGCGTACTCGGTGGTCTTGAAATACCACTGGGTCAGCTGGCGCTTGGTCACCTGGGTCCCGCAGCGCTCGCACATCCCGGCGACGACCTGCTCGTTGGCCAGCACGGTCTGGTCCTTGGGACACCAGTTGACGAAGCTCGCCTTGCGGTAGGCCAGTCCCCGGTCGCGGAACATCAAGAACAGCCACTGGGTCCAGCGGTAGTAGTCCGGGTCGGAGGTGTGCAGCCGGCGGCTCCAGTCGAAGCTCAGACCGTAGCGCTTGAACGAGTTGGCCTGCGTCTCGATGTTGGCGTACGTCCACTCCGCCGGATTCGTGTTGCGCTGGATGGCGGCGTTCTCGGCTGGCAGCCCAAAGCTGTCCCAGCCGATCGGGTGCAACACGTCGTAGCCGCGCAGGCGCCAGTAGCGCGCGACGACGTCGCCCATCACGAACGCCTCGGCATGACCCATGTGCAGATCGCCGGAGGGGTAGGGGAACATGTCGAGCATGTAGCGGCGTTCCCGTGCGCCGTCGTCACGGACGGCGAAGGTCTGGTGCTCCTCCCAGTACGCCTGCCAGCGTTCCTGCGCCGCCGCCGCGTCATAGCCGGCGCGCTCCACCGGGGATGTGCGCTCGATCTGTTCAGTCACTGCTCGCTCCTCGTCGTCATCGGCTCGCCCACCTCGCCGTCTCGTGAACGGCATGAAAAAACCCCTCGCCGTTCGGGCACGAGGGGCTGCCGCGCTGGAATCCCACCGGGATCCGCGCGGCTAGGTAAGGAGTGCGATGCTCACGTACACAGTCGCCACTTTAGCGCAACGACCGCGCCGGTCCCGCGCGGATTTCCCGGTCTCGAGAACTGGGCCCGCCCGGCCCACCCGCGGAAAAAGTGGTGGTCCGTGGCCTCCATCTGGATCGCCGCAGGCGGGCCATGGCGCCCGTGCGCAGCCACGAGCATGCACATTTTCCGCGACCGGCCCGCGCGGCGTCCTGTCCCGGCGCGGTGTCCTAGCGTGAGGGCATGACCCGGATCAGTGCCGACGAGCTCCGCCGGTCGACACTCGCCCGCCAGTTCCCAGCGATCGACGCGCGCGACGGCTCCGCGGTCCTGGAGCTGTTCGAGTGTCTCGGTCCGATCCAGTCACAGGTGCCGAGGGCGCCCTTCCTGACGGTCGCGTCCCGACTGCCGGGCGTGCCGTACCAGGTGGTCAGCGACCTGTTCGCCGCGCACCACCTCCTGAAGGCCTCGAGCATCAGGGGAACGGTGCACACCAGCACCCGAGCCGATTTCGTCCGGCTGGACGCGGTCTGCCGGCGGCCCCGCGAATCGGTGCTGCGGCGGGTGCTGAGGCTCGACCGGGCCGGCCCGCCGACCCCGGACGTGGCGGCGGTGGTGACGGAGCTGGAGAGCTATGCGAGCGAGGACTGGCGACCGCGAGCGGAGCTCGTCGACCACATGAGGGTCTGGCTCGCCGACCGCGGCAGCACGGTCGAGCTCGACGCCATGGCCGGCAATCTGCTGTGGGGTCACAGCGGTCTGATCCGACGCCCCAAGGACAGCCACTGGGAGCGGCGCACCGACACATTCCACCGGCTCGCATCCACGGTGGTCGAGCTCGGTCCGCTGCCTCCGCCCACGATCGCACTGGCCGAGCTGGTGCGGACGCATCTGGCGGCATACGGTCCGCTGGACCGCGCCGATCTGTCCTTCTTCTTCGGCGTCCGGTTGGGCGATGTCGACGACGCCGTGGCGATGCTCGGGGACGAGGTCGTCCGCCTCGTGGGTCCACAGAGCCAACCGCTGCTCGACCTCGCCGAGCCACCGATCGACGGGTGGCCCGAACCCGGCGTACGACTGCTGCCGGAGTACGACGGCCTCCTCGTCGGGTACGCCGGCCCCAACCGCACCCGCTTCTGCGGACCGGACCACCTCGCCCGGGTGTGGGCGAAGGTGAACGGCGTGTTCTCCCCCGTCGTGCTCGCCGACGGCCGGCTGGTCGCGACCTGGAAGGCGGTGACGATCCGGACGACCGCCGCGGAGGGGACCCGGGCTGGACTCGAGGTCACCATGCTGCCGGGCGAGACCATGCTCGGCGAGGATGCCTTCGCCGACCAGGCCGCCGCCCTCGGCCGGGTGCTGTCGATCGAGATCGCCGAGCTGCGGATCAGCTCAGCCCGATGATGGTGCGGCCCGAGCGACCAGCGCCATGCGGGCGCTCGATCATGCCAGGTCGGCCGATGCTCTGCCGTCGTAGGTCGCGACCGACGACGAGTTCTGTCGACGATCCCGCCTGCCACGAGCGAGCTCGGTGTCCAGCGCGTCAAGGGGCTGATCCCAGGTCCGACGGAACCGGTCGAGCCAGGTGTCCAGCTCGGCCAGCGCCTCCGTGCGCACCGAGTACCACCGTCTCGAACCCTCCACGCGCACGGCCACCACGTCATGCTCACGAAGGACCCGCAGGTGTTGGGAGGCAGCGGGCTGGGAGATGCCGAACCTCCCTCGGGCCACCGCGACCAGCGAGCCGGCCGGCTGCTCACCGATCGCGAGGGCCTCGACCATCAGCCGTCGGACGGGATCTCCCAGTGCCTCGAACGCGCCCACGGAGTGATCAGCGGTCCTCGTCGCCGGCCGGTGGCTGACCGGTGTAGAACGCGGTCGTCCGGGCGGCCGCCGCGACCGCCGCAGTGGGATCGTCACCATCGGCGATGGCGGCGACGGCCCACTCATCGCTGGCCCGCGTCATGAACTCCAGACCCTCGGGGGACAACGACCAGGCCTCCACCTCGGCCGGGTCGAGAGAGGCGGCGGTTCTCAGGTGCTCGCCGAGGCCGTACAGGCTCAGGTCCCAGCCGACGCCGACCGCTCCGGGGCCGAACTGCGTCCATCGGTCGGGGTCGACGTGCGCGGTGTGGGCGAGCTCGAGCACGGTGGCGTCGCCGACCTCGGTCAGCGTCAGCTCGAGCCAGCTGACCTCGCCCATGAACTCCCAGGTCACCGCTGCGACGTTCGGCGGCTCGCACCGCTCCACCGTGCCGGACGCATTCCCCTCGAGCTGGTAGTGGCCGCCGACTCGCAGGTCGCCGCTGACCGGCAGGAACCAGCGCGGGATCCGCTCCGGGTTGGTCAACGCGTCCCAGACGTCGTCGATCGCGGCATCGTAGGTCCGCCGAGCGATTGCCACCCTCGCGTCACGCCCGTCCCGCTGCACCGTCTCCACGCGGCGCTGCACCGCGCCGACCAGATCTGCCATCGTCATGTTCATCCTCATCGCGGGGTCCGGATCGTATAAGTCGATGCTTATATTAGCGGCTGCAGCTCGGGAATGCCACCGGTCGCGATGGTGTTGGCCCGAAAGTGCTGATCGAAGTGTTCTCCGACGTCGTCTGTCCCTGGTGCTACATCGGCAAGCGTCGGCTGGAGCAGGCGCTGGCGGAGTTTCCTCACTCCAGCGAGGTCGAGGTGCTGTACAGGTCGTTCCAGCTGGATCCGTCGACGCCGATCGACTCCGAGCAGACCCTGGAGGAGATGCTGTCGACGAAGTACGGCGCCAGCCTGGATGATGCGCGGGCGATGAACCAGCGCGTCTCGGACATCGCAGCGGGCGTGGGCCTGCACTACGAGCTTGCCGAGGCTCACCCGGCGAACACGTTCGACGCCCACCGCCTCCTCCACTTCGCCGCCGCCCAGGGTCGGCAGGCCGAACTGAAAGAACGTCTGATGCGGGCGTACTTCACCGAGGGTCGCCGAATCGGCTCGCACGCCGTGCTGGCGGAGCTGGCCGGCGAAGCCGGTCTCGACAAGGACGCGGCCTCAGCAGTGCTGGCCGGCGATGACTACGCCGACGAGGTCCGTGCCGACGTCGCGCTGGCGCGTGACTTCGGCGCCAACGGAGTTCCCTTCTTCGTGTTCGACCGTCGCTACGGCGTGTCGGGCGCCCAGGAGAAGGACGTGTTCCGCCAGGTGCTGGATCAAGCCTGGGGTGAACGCGGAGCGTCGGTCACGGAACCCCAACGCTGACGGCGGCAGCCTCGGCCTGGAGCTCCGCAAGCACCACGGCCACCACCCGACGCGCGGCGCGGTCGGGCCGGAGCAGTGCTTCGATGTTGCGCCCGGCTCGCAGTCCGGCCAGCGGCACGAGGGCGAATCGGCCGTCGGCGTGGTCGCGCGTGCTGAAGCGTGGGAGCAGGGCGAGCACCTGACCGCGGGCGACCAGTCGTTCCATCAGCGGCAGATGTGTGGTCCGTCGTACGACCTTGGCCGGCTGACCCGCACGGGCCGACAGCGCGACCAGCGCGCGCTCGATCGGAAAGCCCACCGGCGGTGCGGTCCAGGCCTCGCCGACCAGCTCCGAGGGCTCCACGGCCACCCGGCGGGCCAGCGGGTGATTCAGCGGCATGCCCACATCCAGGGGTTCCCGGAGCAGCGGGACCACCATGACGTCAGGTCGGGGTGGGGGCTCGGTGTCATCACTGCGGTGGGCGATCACGATGTCGTAGTCGGCGACCAGCCCGGCGAAGTCGTCCTGGGAGACGTCCTCGTCGTACGTCTCCAGCGTCACGTCCGGGTGGGCCGCACCCAGCCGCTCGACCAGCCCCGGCACGAACAGCTCCGACGCCGAGAAGAAGGCGGCCAGGCGTACGGTCCCGCTGACCTCGCCGAGGAATCGTCGCCAGCCGGCGTCGGCCTCGGCCAGCGCAGTCGCCACACCGGTGGCGCTCTCGGCCAGCGCTTGGCCGGCGTCGGTGAGCCGCAGACCGCGCCCCGCACGTTCGACCAGCGGCACCCCCAGCCGACGCTGCAGCGCCTTCAGCTGTTGCGACACCGCCGACGGCGTCCGGTGCCCGGCCGCCGCAACGGCCGTGACCGAACCCCGATCGCCCAGCTCGCGGATCAGCTCCAGATCGGGCCAGCGCAGTCCTGGCTGGCTCACCTCGGACTGGCCCAGCTCGGACTTCCCCATCTCCAAGTTCATGAAGTCACACTACAAACTGGGTGAAGTAGAAGTCGTTTGACCTTAACCGACTTGGCCCGCAGGCTGATAGACGTGTCGAACCGAGACCGTCTGCTGGCCGTGTTGGTCGCCGTCTGCTGGGGGCTGAACTTCCCCGCTACCGCGTTGGCCCTGGAGCACTTCCCCCCGCTGTTCATGGTCGCACTGAGGTTCGCTCTGGTCGCCGTGCCGACCGTGCTCCTCATTCCGCGGCCGGCGGTGAAACTCCGCTGGCTGATCGGCACGGGTCTCGGCATCGGTGTCCTCCAGTTCGCGTTCCTCTACCTCGGCATGGCGGCCGGGATGCCGAGCGGGCTGGCGTCCCTCGTGCTGCAGGCATCGGCCCCGTTCACCGTGCTGCTCGCCGGTGTGTTCCTGCACGAGAGGTTGACCCGGCGCCAGATCGTCGGCATCGTGATCGCTGTCGCGGGGCTCGCCGCTATCGCCGTCCATCGCGGGCAGACCGCCGCCCTCCTGCCGGTCGTGCTGACCCTGTGCGGGGCGCTCGGCTGGGCGATCGGCAACGTCTGTAGCCGTCAGGCACGTGCGCCAAAGCCGCTGCACCTGACACTGTGGATGTCCACCGTTCCGCCTGTTCCGATGCTGGTCGTCGCGCTGATCGTGGAGGGTCCGGTGCGGATCGGTGCATCGCTGACCAGCGCGTTCACCGCTGCGGCGCTGCCCTCGGTGCTCGGACTCCTCTACATCGTGCTGATCGCCACAGTGCTGGGCTACGGCCTCTGGAACCGGCTGCTCTCGACGTACCCCTCCAGCACCGTCGCGCCCTTTTCGATGCTCGTGCCGATCGTCGGCGTCATCAGCTCATGGCTCGTCTTCAATGAGACCTTCGACGCCGTCGAGGTCGCCGCCGGCGCCGCGGTGATCGGCGGGGTGCTGATCGGCTCGCTCCCGCGCCGGGCCGAAAAACCGGACCCAGTTCCGGTTGGCGCTCACCGTGTGGGCACGGCCCTCCCACGAGTCGGGTCGGCGTCGGGATCGTCAGCGCGCGAGTCGCTGACGACCACGGCTCGATCCGCGGCGCACCCAGCAGAGTCGCGGGTAGTACCACCAGGCGATCGCTCGCGGGACCACTAGAGTCGGAACCCGCGGCGCGCGGCCGCGGATCGAGATGTGCAGGAGTCAACGACATGACCTGGTTGGTGACCGGCGGTGCGGGCTACATCGGGTCGCACGTCGTCCGTTCGCTCGAGGCCGACGGGATCGACAGCGTCGTCATCGACGACCTGTCCAGCGGTCACCGCGAGTTCGTCGACGCCAAGGTGCCGTTCTTCCAAGGGAACGTGGTGGATCGGGCGGTTCTGCACGAGATCTTCAGCGGCCACGCAATCGACGGCGTGGTACATCTGGCCGGGTTCAAGTACGCGGGAGTCTCGGTCACGCGGCCCATGCACACCTACACCCAGAACGTCACCGGGATGATCTCCCTGCTGGAGGAGATGTCCGAGCACGGCGTCGAACGGATCGTGTTCTCGTCCAGCGCCGCGACCTACGGGACGCCTGACACCGGCATCGTGACCGAGGCGAACCCGACGCGCCCGGAGTCGCCGTACGGGGAGTCGAAGCTGATCGGCGAGTGGCTGCTGCGCGATCAGGCGAGGGCGGCGACCCTGCACCACACGTCGCTGCGCTACTTCAACGTCGTCGGCTCCGGGTCTCCTGACCTTCGCGACACCAGCCCGCACAATCTGTTCCCGCTGGTGTTCGAGCAACTGGTGGCCGGCAAGGTGCCCTTCATCAACGGTGACACCTACCCGACTCCCGACGGTACCTGTGTCCGCGACTACGTCCACGTCGCGGATCTGGCCATCTCCCACGTCGCCGCCGCAAAGGCCCTGATGGCCGGGAAACAGCTCGAACCCGTGTACAACCTGGGATCGGGAGAGGGACTGTCCGTACGCCAGATCATGGACGCAGTCGCCCGCGTGACCGGGATCGACTTCACCCCGGAGATCCACCCACCGCGGCCCGGCGATCCGGCCCAGATCGTGGCCACCGGAGAGCTCGCCGCCCGGGATCTGGACTGGAAGATGCGGCACGACGTGGATGAGATGGTTGCGTCGGCCTGGGAGGCGCGGCAGGCCGCGCTCGGCTGAGCGGGGACCGACCTTGGCCGGATCGGACGTCGCCGATCTGTCGTCGGTCGGACGTCACTGGTGGGTCGTCGCCGCGTACGCCGCCGTCAGCGGTACCAACCAGATGCTGTGGCTGACGTTCGCTCCGATCACCACCGAGTCCGCCGCCCACTACGGCGTCTCGGTCGACGCCATCGGCTGGCTGTCGGAGCTCTTCCCGCTGCTGTACGTCCTGCTCGCGCTCCCCGCCGGCATCGCCCTCGACCGCTGGCTTCGGCCGTCGTTGGGTGCTGGCATCGCTCTGAACGCGCTCGGTGCGGTCGTCCGGGTGGCTTCGCCCAGCTATTCGGGCGTGCTCGTCGGGCAGATCATGATCGCCGTCGCCCAGCCCCTGCTGCTGGCCGCGGTGACCCGGGTCGTCGAGGCGAGCGTCCCCGAGGGGGACCGCCCTCGGGCGATCGGCATCGCGTCCGCCGGACTGTTCGCGGGGATGCTGGCGGCGCTGGTGATGGGTCCGCTCATCGGAGCCCAGCGACTCGACACCCTGCTGCTGGTGCAGGCGACCATCACGCTGGCCGCGGCCGCGGCCCTGGCACTCGGGCTGACCAGGCCGATCTGGGCACAACAGAGCACGCGGACCGGCGGGAGCCTGCGAAAGGTGCTGAGCCAGCCGGTGATTCGCTCCCTGACCTTGGTCGCCGGTCTCGGTTTCGGGGTCTTCGTCGCGATCACCACCTGGTTGCAGGCGCTGCTCGCTCCGGCCGGAGTGTCGGCCGACCTTGCCGGGATCATGCTGTTGGTGATGGTGGTGGCTGGGATCGTCGCCGGTGTGCTGCTGCCGGATCCGGTGATCCGTCGCGGCCGAGCGATCACGATGCTGGGCGCCGTCATCGGGGTGACCGTGCTGGCCTGCGCGGCACTGGCTCTGCTGCCCGGCCCGGTCGTCGGACTGCTGGCGGCTGCGGCTCTGGGGCTGATGCTGCTCGGCGCTCTCCCGGTCATCCTGAGCCTGGTGGAGACCGAGGCGGGTGAGGCGGGGGCCACCGCGACGGGGCTGGTCTGGCTGGCCGGTAATGCCGGCGGCATCGTCGTCTCACTGCTCGTCCAGGCTGCACTCGGCCGGCCCTCCCTCGCCTTCGCAATCATGGCCGCCGTGATGCTGCTGGGCATACCGGTCCTGCACACCCTGCGGACGCGGACGCGGACGACCTCACCTGCCGGCGGCTGACTCAGCGCACCGGCGCCGGCGCGCGAAGTGGCCCGTGGGTACGCGGAGTTGTCGGCGGATAAGCAAACGTGTGTTTGAATAGAGTCATGCGATGGGATGGGCAGCTGATCGACGGCGCGGCCGCCGACGACGGAAGCCTGCCGGGCCTGCCAGCGCTGTCGACACTGGTCCGCTCGGTCCAGACCCCCGAGTTCGCGGGGATCACCTTCCACGAGGTGCTGGCCAAGTCGGCCCTGAACAAGGTGCCGGGCGCATCGCAGGTCCCGTTCGCTTGGACGATCAATCCGTATCGCGGTTGCTCCCACGCCTGCACGTACTGCTTCGCTCGCAGTACCCACACCTACCTCGAGCTGGATGCCGGCGACGACTTCGACCGGCAGATCGTCGTCAAGATCAACATTGCCGACGTGCTGACGCGCGAGCTCCGTCGCGCATCGTGGCGCTGCGACGCGGTCGCGCTGGGGACGAACACCGACCCCTACCAGCGAGCAGAAGGTCGTTATCGCCTGATGCCGGGCATCATCACCGCGCTGGCGCGATCCGGGACGCCGTTCTCGGTCCTGACCAAGGGCGCCAGCGCACGGCGGGACCTGCCCCTGCTGGCGCGGGCCAACGACCAGGTGCCCGTCGGAATGGGCGTGTCCATCGCCCTCGACGACGAGGCAGTTCATCGCGATCTCGAGCCAGGCACACCGACGCCCAGGTCCCGGCTGAACCTGGTCAAGGCGATCACCGACGCCGGACTGCCGTGCCAGGTGCTCGTTGCACCGGTCCTGCCGATGATCACCGATGGCGACGAGCACCTGGACCGCCTGCTCGCCAAGATCGCGGCCGCCGGGGCGACCAGCGCGACCGTCTTCGCGCTCCACCTGCGACCGGGGGCTCGGGAGTGGTTCTGGCGCTACCTGCAGGCACATCAGCCACAGCTGGTCGGCGCCTACTCCGAGCTCTACCGCGGCAGCGCATACGTCCTCCGTTCCTACGCCGAGGATCTCGCCCGGCGTGTTCGGCCGCTGCTGCGCCGGCACCACCTCGACGGCTCGGCGGTGCTCCGCGCGCCGGGCGAACAGCGTGGGGCCAGGTCAGTTGTGACGGCTCCAGCCCCTCCGCCAGCGGCCGCAACGGCACCCACCTTGTTCTGACAATCGTTCGCCGGAAATGGCCTTTCCCACCCCCGAAAGCCATCTGAAACGATTCCGTGTGAGCCCGACGAAACTCCGTCGTCACATCCGCGCGGCAACTGTCACGTGCCCGTAACTCTTGGTCGTCGCGACGCAATACAAGCCAAGCAGAGTTCTGCATAACCTCGCCGCGTCCAGGATCCAGCCGCGGCGGGCCACTCACACCGTCCAGTTACTTCACCGAAAGAAGCAACATGACCCCACTCGATCTCGACTCGGGCAACACGTCCTGGGTCCTCGCGTCCGCGGCGCTGGTGTTGCTCATGACACCTGGCCTGGCGTTCTTCTACGGCGGCATGGTCCGCGCGAAGAGCGTCCTCAACATGATGATGATGAGCTTCGGCTCGTTGGCGCTCATCTCGGTCATCTGGGTGCTCTGGGGCTACTCGATGGCCTTCGGCGACGACGCCACCGGCGTCGGCCTGCTCGGCAACCCGCTGCAGTACCTCGGTCTCAAGGGACTGATGGCGGACACCAACGCTTCACTGCCGGCGATGGCGTTCGTCGCCTTCCAGGCCGTCTTCGCCATCATCACCGTCGCCCTGATCTCAGGTGCCATCGCCGATCGGGCCAAGTTCAGCACCTGGATGATCTTCTCCGGCATCTGGGCCACTGTGGTCTACTTCCCGGTTGCACACTGGGTGTTCGACTTCGACGCGGGCAGCCACGTCGGCGGCTGGCTCGCCAACAACCTCAAGGTGATCGACTTCGCCGGTGGCACGGCCGTCCACATCAACGCCGGTGTCGCCGGTCTGATGCTGGCCATCGTGCTGGGCAAGCGGATCGGCTGGCGGCGCGACCCGATGCGACCGCACAACCTCACCCTCGTCATGCTCGGCGCGGGCCTGCTCTGGTTCGGCTGGTTCGGCTTCAACGCCGGCTCGGCGCTGGCCGCCAACAACTCCGCTTCGGTGGTCTGGGTCAACACCATGGTCGCCACCGGGGCCGCCTGCCTGGGCTGGTTGGTGACGGAGCGCATCCGAGACGGGCATGCCACCTCCCTCGGCGCGGCGTCGGGCGTCGTCGCCGGGCTGGTCGCCATCACGCCGTCTTGTTCGTCGGTCTCGCCGATCGGTGCGATCATCCTCGGTGCGCTCGCCGGTGTGTTCTGCGCCCTGGCGATCAGCATCAAGTACAAGTTCGGCTTCGACGACTCGCTCGACGTGGTGGGCGTTCACCTCGTCGGCGGCCTCTGGGGCACACTGGCCGTCGGCCTCCTGGCCACCGCGGCGGCTCCGGCCGGTGTGGACGGGCTGTTCTACGGCGGCGGGTTCGACCAGCTGTGGCGCCAAGCCGTCGGCGCCCTGGCGGTGCTGCTCTACAGCGGCATCCTCACGTTCGTCATCGGCACGATCCTGCACAAGACCATCGGCTTCCGAGTCTCGCCCGAGGAAGAGACGGCCGGCATCGACGGGATCGAGCACGCGGAGACCGGTTACGATCTCGGCAGCCTCGGTTCGGGCATGCGCGGCGTGTCGTTCGGCGGCACCCAGCCCGTGCGGACCACCGAGACCGACGAGGGGCCGGCCGGCGCCCGCGGTGACCACGACGAGGAAGAGGTGAAGGCATGAAGCTCGTAACCGCGATCATCAAGCCGCATATGTTGGACGAGGTCAAGACGGCTCTCGAGTCCTTCGGGATCGAAGGCATGACGGTCAGCGAGGCCAGTGGCTTCGGCCGTCAGCGGGGGCACACCGAGGTCTACCGAGGAGCGGAATACACCGTCGACCTCGTGCCCAAGGTGAGGCTTGAGGTGCTCGTGGACGACGATGATGCGAAAGACATCATCGACGTCTTGGTCAAGAGCGCTCGGACCGGCCGCATCGGTGACGGCAAGGTCTGGTCTGTTCCGGTGGACGAAATCGTCCGCGTGCGAACGGGCGAGCGCGGGCTGGACGCGCTCTGAAGCGTGACTTAACCAGCGAGCGTCTCAACGTCGCGATCCGGTCCGCGTGGGTTCCCACGGCAGGGCCGGATCGTCGGCGTTTGATCACCTCTTGTGTCGAGACCGCCCTCGTCGAGCTGTACGCCGACGCGGGCGGTCCGGCCTCTGGAGTGGCGCTGGCCAGTGTGGGCAGCCTGGCGCGGCGTGAGCTCGGCCCACGGTCCGATCTCGATCTCGTACTGCTGCACGACGGCCGACAGGCCGGGGGTGTGCAGGCCCTCGCCGACAAGCTCTGGTATCCGCTCTGGGATGCCGGTGTCAAGCTCGACCACTCGGTTCGTACGCCAGCCGAGTGCGCCGACGTCGCCGGCCGCGAGCTGAGCGCCGGGGTCGGCCTGCTGGATCTTCGCGTGCTCGCCGGTGATGCCCAGCTGGTCGGCACGGCACGGACGGCGCTGCTGAACGCGTGGCGCAACAACGCCCGCAAGCGGCTGCCCGAGCTGCTGGCGTCGCTGGACGATCGGCTGCGGGTCGCCGGCGACGCGGCGTACCTGCTCGAACCCGACCTCAAGGAGGCCCGTGGCGGCTTGCGCGACATGATCATGCTCCGCGCGCTCGCGGCAACCTGGCTGACCGATCGACCGCACAGCGGAGTCGAGGAGCCGTACCAGCGACTGCTCGACGTTCGCGATGCCCTTCACGTCACCTCCGGTCGTGCCGTGGACCGGCTGCTCGCGGCCGAGGTCGGCGACGTCGCCGACCTCATGGGATTCGCCGACACCGACGCGCTCCGCCGCGAGGTGTCGATGGCGGCCCGACGAATCGGCCACGCCGTGTACCTCACCGGTCGGGCGGCTCGCCAGGTGCTGCCGCAGCGCCGGGTGCTGTCGTTCGCCCGCCGGGAACGCCGACCCGAGCTCATCCGAGCCGAACACGGGCTGATCATCCATGCCGGCGAGGTCGGTCTGGACAAGAACACCGATCCCGCGAGTCCGTACGTTGGGCTGCACGCCGGCGCACTGGCGGCGGAGCGTGGCATCGTGCTCTCCCCGGTCACGGTGGCCAACCTCACCGAGCACGCCCCCGCGATCGACGCGCCCTGGCCCGACGAGGCGCGCGAGGCGCTCCTGCGGATGCTGGCGACCGGCGAGCAGGTACTTCCGGTCTGGGAGGACCTCGATCTGTCGGGCATCGTCGCGCGCTGGATCCCGGCCTGGGAGCTGATCAGCGCCCGGCCGCAGCACAACCCCGTCCACCTCTACACCGTGGACCGGCACTCGATCCAAACCGTCGCCGAGGTCCAACGGGGCCTGACACAGGTCGAGAGACCCGACCTGTTACTGCTGGCCTGCCTGTTCCATGACATCGGCAAGGGCGCTAACGGCGGAGTCCATCACGCGGCGGTCGGGGCTCCGATCGCCCGGGAGCTGGTCGAACAGCTCGGAATCGTCGGAGAGGACGCGGATCTCGTCGAGCGGCTCGTCCGGGAGCACCTCACACTGGTCGAGCTCGCCACCCGCCGCGACCACACCGATTCAGCCACCGTCGACGCCCTGGTCGGCGCCGTCGACGGCAGGGCCGAGGTGCTCAGCCTGCTCCGGCTGCTGACGGAGGCCGATGCCAGGGCGGCCGGGCCGGCCGCCTGGACGCCGTGGCGCGCGCAGCTGATCAACGACCTGGCCGACACGGTCGACGGACTACTGGTCGGCGAGCCGCTTGATCCGCACAGCTCGGAGTTCGTCGATCTCGGGCTGGCACGTTCGGTCCAGGTAGACCAGATCCCCCGGATCCGCCTCGAGTCCAAGCCGGGCGGGAGTCAGCTCGTGATCGCCGCGCCCGATCGGGTCGGATTGTTCTGCGACACCGCCGGCCTACTGCTCGCCCACGGAATCGCAGTGCGTTCGGCCGTCCTGCACACCGTCGAGGCCGTCGCGGTCAACACCTGGCGGATCGACAAGCTGTCGGCCCAGGAGATCCCCGATCTCGCGTTCCTCATCAAGGAGCTCCAACGACTCCAGGCCGGAGACAGCGCGATGCTCGGGGCGGTTCGTCGACGCGAGGCGAAGGCCCAGAGCCGACGGAGCGGGGAACCGCACATCGCGATTCTCCCCGAGGCGAGCAGCACGGCGGTCGTTGTCGAGGTCCGCACGGCCGACCGGTCCGGCCTGCTGTACGCGCTCGGTCAGGCCCTGGCGACGGCCGGACTGTCGATCCGGTCCGCTCACATCTCGACACTGGCCGGCCAGGCGATCGACACCTTCTACCTCACCGAGCCGGACGGTTCCCTGCCGAGGGGCGGGCGGGCCGAGGAGGCCGTGCGTTCGCTGAGAGCCGCCGCCGGCGCACGCGACCTGCCCGGAACCGATGGGCCGAACCAGGCAGCCCCCAACGAGTCGGACCCCTCAACGAGTCGGACCTCGCACTAGGCGACGCCGAGCCGGGTCAACGCACCTTTGCCGCCCCCAGCAGCGAGTCCACCTCCGCCGCCGTCGGCGGTTGAGCGCCCTGTCGAGAACAGACGATCGAGGCCGCGGCCGCGCCACGACGGAGCGACTCCGGCACCGGCTGGCCGAGATTGACGTAGCCGTCGAGAAATCCCGCCATGAACGTGTCGCCCGCGCCGACCGTGTCGACGACCGTGGTCGGGAAGCCCGGCACCCGGACCTCTTCGCCACCGGACAACAGTGCGACACCCCCGTCGGGTCCGAGCGTGATCACTGCCATCGACACGCCGTACGACTCCACCCACCCCGCGGCGATCTCTACCGGATCACTCGATCCGGTCCGCGACGCACCACTCGCCTGCGCCAGGAACTTCACGTCCTCGTCGCTGGCCTTGATGATGCCGTGGTGAACGCCCATCGTGCGCAACCATGGCCTGACGTGCTCCCAGTACTCGTCGGGATCGGTGATCACGGTCGGTCGTACGTTGATGTCGAACGACATCTGGCAGTTGAGCTGGCCCGCCCAGTCCAGCAGTACCTGGGCGCCCGGGCTGACCACCGTCGCCAGTGAGGCGATGTGCAGGAAGTCCTCCGACGTCAGGGTCGGCAGGTCCTCGGGCTGCCAGCCGAAGTTCGCGGTCTCGGCGAAGTGGAACGTGTAGCTCGCCACACCCTTGTCGTCCAGGCTGACCACGGCAATGGACGTCGACTGCGACGACTCCGTCGCCAGGTCCAGCTGGACCCCCGCCTCGCGGATGTAGGCCGAGAGCTGCCGGCCGAACGAGTCGCGCGAGAACCGGCCGAGGAAGTGCGAGTCTGCGCCGAGCCGACTCAGCGCCACGGCGGAGTTCATCGGGCCACCCGCAGAGAGCGCCAACCAGGTGGAACTGAAGTTGCCCCCGGGTTGCTCGGCCGCCTGGATGAGGTCGATCAGGGTCTCCCCACACACCACGAAGCGCTTCATGGGGACAACTTAGTGGTTGCACCCCAGGAATCTTCCGGGGTCTCGCACGGGCCCGGCGCGCGAAAGTCACACCGACAGGAGCTAGCCCGCGAGCATTTCCGGGTGCCGACGAAACTCCCGAAGCAACTCGTCCCAATAGCGCGGGGGCAGTGCGCGCCGATTGATGTCGGCCAGCAGGTCGGCCATCGTGTACGTCGGGTCGATCCGGTCCACGCGTTCGAGGCAACAGTTCTGCAGCGCCCCGTTGCCCGCGACCCACGCCGCCATGCCGAGCAGGCACAGCGGCGCGGACGCCAACCATGCCGGCGTGCGCGCGACCACTTGCTGCCAAAGCATCACGTGATCGTCGGCCCGCTCTCGGGTCAGCTGCGCCCACGCGACGTCGCGGACCTCGAGGTTGTGCACCAGCACGGCCAACCCGACGCAGTCGGCGTCCGACAGTGGCGGCCCGTCGAGCGCGTCGTTCACCAGCCGGCGGACGAGCCGCTTGCGACTGCCGACGCTCTCGTCGACCGCCGCCTCCAGCGCCTCGTCGACGAGAACGCACAGATCTTGCTCGTCCTCCGGGGGCGGACCGACGACCAGCTCCTCCACCGCGGCACGATCGGGGAGGGCACTCATCCCGGCGTAGACCGCGGCCGCGCTCATCGAGTTGCTGCCGGTGTCGTACGGGGTGCCCTCGGGTGGACAGCACGGGCCCTGGCAGAGCACCGACCACCAACGCTCACCGTCGGCCAGCAGCGCATCGACGAGCACCACCGGATCCAGCTCGGCGGCCAGTGCCGCCGTCCGACCACGCGCCAGGGGGTCGACACTGTAGGTGATCGTGACCAGGCCCAACGCATCCTGTCCCCGACGAACCTGGTCCAGATAGAGCGCGAGCTCAGCGGGCTCGGCCAGCGTCGCCGCGTCGATCCGGGCGGTCATGATGATCTCCCGCTCGCCCAGCAGCACCACGACAACAGACTCCTCGGGGTGGAAGCCGAGCAGATACGGTACGACGCCGAGCAGGTCTCCTGGAGTGCTCGCCTTCAGCCGGGTGGTTGCCGAACCCGGGGAGCGGCCGTCCAGTGCGGCCTCCGAGTCGGATCGGCCTCGGTCGCTCGTTCGACGACGGACTGGGACTTTGCGTGGTTTCCTCATGCCAGGAGACTCCGCAAGACGAGGCCCGGCGTTTCGGCGACAGTGTGAATCTGTGGACAACGCCTCGAGCGTGCTGAATCTGTGGACAACGCCAACCCCGCCGGGCCGCGCCGCCGGCGAGTACCGTTGTCGCGTCATGCCGATTCCACCACCCGCATCCGGATCGCCGACCGAGCCGCCCGGAGACACCGGCGGCATGGGTTCCACACCCAGCGGCCCGTCGTTCGCGCCCGGATCCTGGCAGCCTCGCTGGTCCGAACCGGTCGGGTCCGCGCCGCCGACCCCCGCGGACCCGGCGACGTACGCGCCACCGCGGTCGCGGCTGCCCGCACTGCTCACCGCCATCGCCGTCGGCGTGGTGGCGATCGTGGTCGCAGTGGCGAGCCTGGTCGCCCATCGCGCCGATCAGGTGGCAGCCCCGGTCCCGACGCGGGCCGTCACAACGCCGCAGGTCAGCGTGTCCAAGAACTCGATCGAGTTCACGACCCGTTCGGGAGCGGGACGGCTGTCCATCGTCGACCACAGCTGGCAGGAGGCTCGCAACGACCCCGGCACCGCACTGCAGGTGCAGATCCGGATCGAGTGCACCCGCGGCGAGGTCGACTACGACCCGTACGACTTCCAGGCGTTCGACGCCGGCGGGAACCTGTTCGAACTCGCGGCCGAGGAGATCCGGGGCGCCAGTCTCGGGGTCGGCGTCCTCGAGCCGGGACAGCAGACGACGGGCGAGGTGGCCTTCGTGATCCCACGCGGCGAGGTCACCCTCTTGATGAGCGACAACGCCGACTCGGTGACGGCCCTGAAGGTGCCCGACTGAACGTCCCCGGCTGAACGTCCCCGACGGAAAGTCCCGACGAAGGTCCCGGACGGAAAGTCCCGGACGGACTGTCAACGACCGGGTCCAACGATCAGGCTGCGAGAGCGGCACCCGGTCGGACGACCGCCTCGTGTGCCCGAGTCAGCCACCAGCCGACCACGATGGCGTCACCGCGTCGCGCGGCCCGACAGGCCGACTCGACCGCGTGCATCGCCTGCACCTGAGGATGGACCTGGCCCGGCCCACCCGCGCGCCGGTAACTGTTCCAGAAGTGCCCGCTCAGCCACGCGACCGAGGCGGCTGGTCCCGCGACCTGGGCGATGCTGCCGAGGCAGGCCGCGACGTCCCAGTCCACACAGCCCAGGCCGGCCGACTCCGCGTTCGGAAAACGCACTCTGCATCCCGCCCGCGAATCGATCATGATGTCCGTGGGCTCGATCCGGCTCAGCGTCCAGTGCCGCTCCGACCAGCGCTGGTTCACGGCCTCGACCGCCCGTTGCAGTCCCGGATCGGCGGCGATCGCGTGCCTGACCTCCGCGGCCAATGCGGACCCGGCGCCCGTGGGCCCGTCCGCGTCGACCGTGGGCCGGTGGGCGAGCTGAGTCGCGTCGCGCGGCACCGACAGTCGGTGCACGCCGGCGAGCGCGGCGCCCAGGGCGACGCACGCGTCGGTCAGCTCGACCAGCGTTGCCCGGGCTCCTTGGGACAGCTCTGCCAACGATCGGCCGGGGACCGATTCGGTCCACAGCCGGTCGGTGCAGGACAGCACCCGCGGCCCGAGATCCTGCTCGGCGAGCGCAAGCATCAGCGGACGGAGTCGACGGCCCTGCTGGTCACCGTCTCGGTGCACGAGGGCCACGACCCGGCCGCGGAGCGTGATCTCGCTTCGACCCGTCGAATCGAGCGGCCGGACCTCAGCGAGTCCGCGCTCGACCTCCGCTCGGGTGACCACGCCCAGTGCGTAGGCCTGCGCCAGCGTCTCCATGGTCGTGTTCTCCTCGTTGGGTCCGAAACAGTCGTCGTGCACGGCCGTGTCGTCTTGGTCTATCTGAGCCCGGTCAAGGGATGGCTGATACGACGACACGCCGAGTCCGTGCGATTTGGACGCCTCGGGCAGTCTGGAGGTTCCAGTCCGCCCCGTCGGGAGACAGCCGAAAATGTCGACTCCTCTGGTCCGCGCCGGTCGACCCGGTCCGGAACGACCAAGTCCGGGCGAGCGATCGATGTCGCCCGTGACGGCTGTTCTGGTGATGGTGGTGGCACTGGCTGTGCTCTGGATCAGCGAGCTCGTTGACCAGCTCAGCGGGAACCGTCTCGACAACTACGGCATCCACGCTCGCGAGCTCGACGGGCTGCCCGAGATCTACAGCGCACCCCTGCTGCACGGCGGCTGGGATCACCTGATCGCCAATTCCGGACCGTTCTTCGTGCTCGGCCTACTCGTCCTGCTCGGGGGCGCCGTCCGCTGGGTGGTGGCGACGATGGTCAGCGTGACGGTTTCCGGCCTGTCCGCCTGGCTGCTCACCCCGGTGAACACGATCGTCCTTGGCGCGAGCGGCCTGATCTTCGGCTGGCTCAGCTATCTGGTCGTCCGCGGTCTGCTCACCCGCCGGCCGGCGCAGGTGATCATCGGCGTGGTCGTCCTGGTCGTGTACGGCAGCATGATCTGGGGTGTCCTGCCCGGCGCCGCTGGGATCTCGTGGCAGGCCCATCTGGGCGGCGCGATCGGCGGGGTCCTGGCGGCTTGGCTCCTCCACCGCCGGCGTGGAGCCGCCGGCGCACCGGCGTAGTCCGCTTCCTTCCTTGCCCGGGCTGACCGCAAGCGTCGCCCCCGGGCTACAGCTCCATCTCCCCATCGCCGTTTTGGAGGTCATCGCACAACGCCGTCAACCGGATTCGCGCGGTATGGACGTCCTCGTCGTCGACTTGGCCGGCGGCGAAGAAGTCCTTCAGCTCCGCGGCGCGGCGGGACGCCTCCGAGAAGCCGAAGGTGCCGGCGGAACCGATCAGTTGATGCGCGACGGCGACGGCCTGGGCCCGCCCCGCCTCGTCCAGCGCTGCGTCGGCGGCCCGCTCGAGCGCCGTGTCCAGCTGCCGCGCGCGGGCGAGATTGGTCACCCTCGCCCGGCTCCGCAGATCCCGCATGGCCGGCAGCACCCGGTCGATCTCGTCCTGGCCAGCCCTTTCCTGGCCGTTCGGGCGGACGACCTGGCTCGGCAGCTTCTCTCGATCGATCACGGCGCCTCGTTCCAGCCCAACAGGTCGGCGACCTGACCGGCAAGCGCCATCGGATCGAATGGCTTCGGAATCATTCCGGCGAGCGCCAGCTGGCTGAAGTCGCGCCGATCGACAGTCAAGTTCTTGGCCGTGAGCAGGATCACCGGGATGTCGGCCGTCGACGGGTGCTCACGCAATCGTGCCAGCGTCGAGGGCCCGTCCACCCCCGGCATCATCACATCCAGCAGCACCGCGTCGGGATGCTCGTCCCGGGCGATCCGGGCGGCATCCTCACCGGAGCCCGTGCTGGTCACCCGCCAGCCACCGACGACCTCGAGGGCAAGCGTCGCGACCTCACGAATGTGATCGTCGTCGTCCACCACCAGCACGCGCCGCGTCCTCATCCGTGCCGCCGCTCGCGCGGGGTGCTCATGGACGCCGCCTGCACTGGTGGAACCCTCCCGTGAGGTGGGCACGCAGAACGTGCCCAGGTCGTGTCTCGCCCGGCTCACCCCGACTTTCCACCGGACATGTTAGTCAGAAAACTCGATGGTACGGTCTGCCCATGATGGGGCAGTCCCCGCAGACCGTGGGGAAGGGCAACACCGCCCCTCGTCGGGGCCGCCTGCTCTGGAGATATCCGATCGCGTTGGCCGTCGTCGTGGTCTTCGGCCTCCTGCTGAGCAGTGACCTCCCTCCCGAGGTTCGGCGAGCGATCAGCGGAGTGGGCCAGACCCTGGGCGCCCTCGCCGTCAGCGCGGCGTGCATGTACCGGTTCCGGCTGAGCACCGGGCGTCGTCGGCATGCCTGGCTCTTCTTCGCGATCGCGGGTTTCTTCGGCGCGGCGGGGGCGGTCGGACTCTGGGCAGCAACTCCGGGCGGCGCCGGCGACCCGACGTCCCCCGCCAACGCGTTCATCACCCTTGCCCTGATCAGCGGTGTCGCCGGCATCGTCTTGTATCCCTCGGTGCCGCGCCGGCTCACCGAGATGATCCGGATCGTCCTCGACGGCGTCGTGCTCGGCGGCTCGATCCTCTACATCGCGAGCCTCACGATCTTCCCGCAGATCCTGGCCAACTCGACCACGCCGTACCCCGAACGTCTGCTCCCGCTGGTTGCACCGGTCGTCGAGGTGGTCATCGCCACGGTTGCCGCACTGCTCTACTGGCGGGCGGCACCGGCCGACCGCACCTCCCTCGGCCTTGCCGCCATCGGATTCACCCTGTACGCCGTGTCCGCCAGTGCGCTCGCGATCCAGACCGCGCAGGGCGGCTTCATGCTCGGTTCGATCACCGACCTCGGTTGGATCGCCGGCCACGTCACGCTGGCTCTCGGCATCAGCCTGGCGAGGGTCGAACCGCGCAATGTCGAGCGCAAGGAACTGTCGCCGGTCCTCGGCACCTTCGTCATGTTCGGACTGTTCGTTGCCGCCGGTCTGGTCAATCTCGTCGCGCTGCGGAACGGCTCCTACATCGCGGCGTCGGTGCTGTGGCTCATCGTCTTGCTGGCCGTGGCCGGCCGCCAGATCTTCATCATCCTCGACAACGAGCGGCTGCGTCGCGATCTCGAGATCAGGGTGGCCGAGCGCACCGCCGCGCTCAATGCCGCCAGCGAACGCAACATCTTGCTGCTGAACTCGGTCGGGGACGGCATCTACGGCGTCGACCGGAGCGGACTGATCACATTCGTCAATCCAGCGGCCGCCCACGCCCTGGGATTCGGGCAGAGTGAGCTGATCAGCCGTAACGCCCACTCCCTGTTCCATGCCCCGCTCCCCGACGGTTCACCGGCCCCGATCGAGGGGTGCTACATCACCGAGGCCATTCGCGACCGGGTGGTCACCAGTGCGGAGGACGACCTCTACACCCGAGCCGACGGGCTCCAGATCCCGGTCGAGGTGACCGCCACGCCGCTCATCGAGGACGAGCAGGTCACCGGCGCGGTCGTCGTGTTCCGCGACGTCACCCAGCGCCGCGAGGTCGACCAGATGAAGAGCGAGTTCGTGTCAATGGTCAGCCACGAGCTACGGACGCCGCTGACCTCCATCCGCGGCGCTCTCGGGCTGCTGTCCGGGGGCGCGTTGGGCCCGTTGGCGCCCAACGCGGGTCGAATGGTCGACATCGCGCTGGAGAGCAGCGATCGGCTGACCCGGCTGATCAACGACATCTTGGACATCGAACGGATCGAGGCGGGGGTGGTGTCGATGAAGCGAGCGTTCTATCCGGTCGTCGACCTGGTCTCGGCGGCCGTCGACCAGGTGCAGCTGCTCGCCGAGCAGTCCGAGATCTCCATCGCGGTGGACGCGCCGGCAACCAGGGTGTACGTCGATGCCGATCGCGTGGTCCAGACACTGGTGAACCTCGTCGGCAACGCGATCAAGTTCTCGCCGACCCAGACGACCGTCTCCATCGACGCCGTCGAGCGGGGTACGTTCGTCGAGGTGGCAATCCACGACCAGGGACGCGGCATCCCCGAGGCCAAGCTCGAGGAGATCTTCGCTCGGTTCCAGCAGATCGACTCCTCCGATGCCCGGGCCAAGGGTGGATCCGGGCTCGGTCTGGCCATCAGCCGGAGTCTCGTCGAGCGACTGGGCGGTCGGATCTGGGCCGAGAACAATCCGGGTGGCGGCGCGACCTTCCGCTTCACGCTACCCACCGAGGCGGAGCTACCCACTGTTGCCGAGGACGTGACGGTCCCCGTCGAACCGGCCACGGTCCGCTCTGCTGCATCAGTGGCCCCGGCGGCCAGTCGGGTCGGTACGGTATAGGGCATGTCAGGGCTGCCGGAGCGCGTCGCCGTCGTCATCGAGGACGACGCCGACATCCGCAACCTCCTGGAGGCGATCCTGGCCCAGGCCGGATTCAGTTGCTACACCGCGGCGGACGGCGTGGAGGGGATTGCCGCGGTCCGCGCCCACAAGCCGATCCTGACCACGCTCGACATCAGTCTGCCGGGAATCGATGGGTTCGAGGTCGCCCGCCGGATCCGGGCGTTCAGCATGACCTACATCGTGATGCTCTCCGCGCGTGACGAGGAGATCGACACCTTGATGGGTCTCGATGCCGGAGCCGACGACTACTTGACCAAACCGTTCCGTCCACGGGAGCTGAGGGCGCGGATCGAGGCGATGCTGCGGCGCTATCACCAGGCGCAGGACGTGGTCGCCGCGCCGGCGATCGAAGGCACGCCGCCGCGGGTGACGCCGGAGTCAGGCCGGGCCCCGGTCGTCGTCGACGAACCAGCGGCGCACGATGACGAGGGCGGCTGGGTGTCCCACAACGGCCTTCGGATCAATGCCGACATGTGGCTGTGCGACCTCGACGGCGCGCCGCTGGAGTTGACCCGGAGTGAGTTCGATCTGCTGCTGTCCATCATGAACGGCCAGCGGCGGGTCATCTCCAAGGACACGCTCGCCCTCGAGCTGCGTGGCGAGTACGGCGGCAGCGGCTATGTGAGCGACTCCGATCGACGCGCGGTCGAGGTGCACATGGCCAACCTGCGCCGCAAGCTCAACGACCCGGTCAGCAAGCCCCGCTACATCGAGACCGTTCGTGGGGTGGGCTATCGGCTCGCCGAGCCGGACTGATCCCGACGATTCAGGCGGGCCGGACGCGTTGAACGGAGCCGTCCCGTGGCGCGAGTGCGCTCGTCAGCGCTGTCAGCCGGACCCTGAGCGCCTCGGCCTGGGCGTTGAACTCGTGCAACCGCTCATGGACGTGGTCCGGATCGTCTCGCACCGCTCGTCGCAGCGCGGTCGTCGCGTCGACCAGGTCGGTCGCGCCGAGCATTGCTCCGGTCGTCTCGAGACTGCGCAGCACCGTAATGGCGCCGTCGTTGTCGGAGTCGGTGAGCGCCTCGGTTACCGCCGTGAGCCGCTGGTCGAGCAGCGTCAAGAAATCGACGACGAATCGCTCGACGATCCCGGTGTCATGACCCACCTCGTTGGCCAGGTCCCCGAGCTGTGTGGTCCGGATGGGAGTGATCGGTCTCGGGCCGGCTGGCGACACCGAGACCGATCCTCCCCCTGGTCCGCCACCCGCCGCGGCGGACCGGTTCCCGGCTGGCTGCGGACCGGCATCCCCCGACGCGACCCGCTGCCTGCCCCCCAGATCCTCGTCCCCTGTCGAGCTCTGGTCCCCTAGCTCCGGACCGCCGTCTCCGACGGCCCGGTCCCCGGCGCTGACAGCCGAGCTGGGCTCGGCCTCGCTCTCCGGGACTGTCGACGTACGGTCGGGACGTCCCCCGACCAATCCTCCCGCACTATCGACAGTCTCAGCGCGCGTGCCATCCCACTCTCGAGACGTCACGGCACACCCCCAAACCGACAACACCACTCCCCCGAGTACGCCATCGCGGTGACGGCTGATGTCTGATCAGCCTGCCGTTTCCGGCTCAGTCAGCCGTGGGCCTGCGACTAAGCGCCACTCAGGATTTGCTCAAGATTGCCGGGTCCGGCCAAGATCACCACAACTCGATCGTCGACCGGCCGCGATGCCGGGCCAGCGGCGACCACGTGGGCTAATCTGACGAGATCCACCACATCGACCCGCGGACCAGAACCGAGAAGCACCAGATGAAGAAGACGACGGCCCTGCTGGCCGCCTGCGTCCTGGGGGTAGGCGGACTGGCGCTCGCCGGCCCGGCGCAGGCCGAGACCGACTGCACCGGCACATCGCAGACCAAGATCATCTCCACCGGTGCACGACCGGTGTCGGTGGTCGTCGGGACCACCGTGACGCGCCAGCTCACCTTCTACAGTCAGGTCGAGGACCCCTGCACGGCCGCGGTGAGCTCCGCTGTGCAGCTCGAGAACTCGCCGCTGTCCGACGACATGGAGCAGGTGGATCGGATCGGCAACGTCGCGTCGTTCCGGGTGGGATACCAGATCGACCCGGGCGATCTCGCCAACACCGATGCCGGCCCATGGCAAGCCGACATCACGGCACAGGGCACGACCGAGGCCCATGCCTCGGCGAGCTTCCGGCTGCTGCGCGCTGCTCGGCTGACCACCGACGCGGGCCCCGAGCCCGCCCGGAAGGACGGGACGATCGCGGTCGCCGGACTGCTGACCAGGGCGAGCTGGGACACCCACAGTTATCGCGGCATGCAGCGCGCGACGGTCACCCTGGAGGCGCGTCGACCGCACGATGCCAGCTATGTCCCGCTCGAGCAGGTCACATCCGACACCAAGGGCCGACTGAGGGTGAGCGTCAAGGGCAGTAAGGACGTCTGCTTCCGGTTCGTCTACGCCGGCTCGGCCACCACCGCGCCAGTGACCGCGGGCGGTGACTGCGTCCGCGTGCGCTGACCTCATCGACCCAGCCGTGCGACAGGGCCTCCCGGAGGATTCCGAAAGGCCCTGCGCTCCCCGTTTCCGGCGTCTGCGGGCTCGTCCGACGTGGCGTGTCCGGGCGCTGGGCCGGACCCGGCCGACGTCGAGTCGTCAGGCCAACCCCGTGCTGATCCCTCCCCCAGAGGTCGCATGGCTCGCCGTCGTACTCGTCGTCCGCTGACTCCTCCACCTCGGCGAACCGAGCTGGTCACAGGACCATAACCAGCGCAAAAACCCGCTGTCGACTCGAGGCCGACATTTGTCGTCAACCGGCCATGGCCGATTGAGGACAAGACATTTCCGTCCTTCAGCCGGCCAATAACTCACGGATCTCCTCGGCGGAAAGCGACGTGTCACCCAGCACGTCATCGCCCATGATCGAGCCGAACAGCCGCTCCTTGCGCGCCTTGAGCTCCATCACCTTCTCCTCGATCGTGTCCCGCGCGACCAGCCGGTAGACCATCACCGGGCGGGTCTGTCCGATCCGGTGCGCACGGTCGACGGCCTGTGCCTCGGCGGCCGGGTTCCACCATGGATCGAGGACGAAGCAGTAGTCGGCCTGGGTGAGGTTCAGGCCGAAGCCGCCGGCCTTGAGGCTGATCAGGAAGACTGGAGCCGTTTCCGAGGTGAACCTGTCGATAGCGGCCTGCCGGTCCCTGGTGCTCCCATCGAGATAGCTGAACCCGATGCGCGCAGACTCCAGTCGATCGCGGACACGGCCCAGGAATCCGGTGAACTGGCTGAAGACCAGCGCTCGATGGCCCTCGGCGACCAGCTCGGTCAGCCGTTCGACCACCAGGTCGATCTTGCTCGCCGGGACCCCGGCGTGTGCGTCGTCGACCAACGACGGATCCAGGGCGAGCTGGCGCAGCAGGGTGATCGAGCGCAGGATCGTGAACCGGTTCTTGTCCAGCTCGTCGACCAGCCCGAGCACCTTCTGCCGCTCGCGCTGGAGATAGGTCTGGTACACCCTCTGGTGCCGCGGGGCGAGCACGACGTCGACCACCTGCTCCTGCTTGGGTGGCAGGTCGCCAGCGACGTTCTCCTTGGTGCGGCGAAGCATCAGCGGCCTGATCCGGCGGCGCAGCCGGTCGAGTGACGCCAGGTCGGCACCGCGCTCGATCGGCAGCCGATAGGTCTCGCTGAACCGTTCCGGATGGGGGAAGAGCCCAGGGGCGGTGATGGACAGCAGCGACCACAGCTCCATCAGGTTGTTCTCGAGTGGGGTGCCCGTGATGGCCAGCTTGTACGGCGCCTCGAGTCGACGGACGCTCTCGTACGTCTTCGAGCGGTGGTTCTTGACGAACTGCGCCTCGTCGAGGATCACTCCGCGCCACCGGTGGTCGGTCAGGAATGCGATGTCGAGTCGGACAAGGGCGTATGACGTCACGACCAGGTCGGCGTCCTCGAGACGACCCAGTGCCGCCCTGCGGCGAGCCGCCGGGCCGTCCAGTGCGACGACTCGGAGGCCGGGCGCGAAGCGCGCGGCCTCACGCACCCAGTTGCCGGTCACGCTGGTCGGTGCCACCACCAGGAAAGGAGGGTCGTGGGGGGCCTCGCCGCGGGCATGGCAGATCAGCGCGAGGGTCTGGAGCGTCTTGCCGAGGCCCATGTCGTCGGCCAATATCCCGCCGAGGTTCTGCTCGAATCTGGTCGCCAGCCAGCGAAACCCGGCAAGCTGGTACGGCCGCAGCTCAGCGTTCAGGGCGTCCGGCACGTGGGGCGGATCACTGTCGGCCTGCAGCAGTCCCCGGACCGCGCGCGACCAGCGGTCGGACTGACCGACCACAACGCCGACGGACAGCAGCTCGTCCCAGACACTCGCCTGGGCGGGGTTGATCCGTAACCCCGGCCCGTCGTCCTCTCGCAAGGCCCTGGCTTCGGTGATCAGCTCACGCAGAGTGGCGAACTCTGGTCGGGCGAGCTCGATACAGACCCCGTCGTCGGTGATCATGAACTCGTCGCCGGTGCTGAGCGCGACGAACAGCTGTTCGAAGTCGAGCGGCTCACCGTCGACCAGCACCCTGATGTGGAGGTCGAACCAGTCGGCACCACCTGGACGGCGGGGGCCGGCCAGCTGTTGGCGATCACTGGTCGACAGCTCGATCCGGGGAGCCGCGGCCGCGTCGCGGTAGTCGATCGGGACACCCGTGCTGCGCACCTCGACACCGGCGTCGACGAGCCTTGGCAGCACCTCGGTCACGAACAGGACGGTGTCCCGGCCCGCGAGTAGGGCATGGGCCGCCGGCAGGCCGGCGTGCGGGCCGCGCAGCACGGGGATCCGCCCGTACGGCAGGTCGAGTGCGAGCACCAGGTCTCGCTCGGCCAACCGGTCACGCCTGGTCGGCGCGGCGACGGGTGCGTCCAGGTCGTGCTCCTGCGCGCCGGGTCCCCCACGGTCGCTGTCGTAGCTGAAGGACCAGTCCACCCGAAGGCGGTGCTCGGCTCGATAGCTCACCGTGCAGACCAGCCGCGGAGGCACGGGATCCGGCAGCGGGACCGAACCGTCGGCCGACCCGAGGGCGGCGGCGTGCCTGATGGTGGGCGCAACGTCGGCCAGGAAGCGCTCCCGGTCCGTCGCGGGCACGTGGATCGCCGACCCTCGACCGACCAGGGTGCGCAGCTCACCGACCAACGGCCGGGCCAAGGGGGCGAGCACGAGGCTCGGCCGGAACCGCTGTGTCGGCTGCTCGGCCGCACTCAACCAGAAGACCCCGTGCGCTGGCTCGCCCAGCGCGCCGATCCGACCGGTGTGCTGCGGTCGGCCGTCGAGCAGCACGACCGGGGTCAGCTCGATGTCGTCGTTTCTCGGCGAACTCGCGTCGAGCCCGATCCGGACGTCACGAGCCTTGACCTCGAGCTCTTCGGTGCCGGCCGCCGAGACGAGCTCGAGCCCCGCGGTGCGGGCCCGCTCGAGCACCGACCAGAGGCTTGGACTGACCTGGGACAGGTCCAGCCACGGACTGCGCGGATAGGCGAACCGTGCCGCGGCGCCCGCGGAGGCCCACAGCTGCAGCAGCAGATCGCGCTGCTCGCTGCGGTAGCCACTCGCCAGGTAGTCCAGCTGCTCCCAGCCGACCCCTGCCCGCACCCAGCGACCGCTACTTCCCCGCCGGACCGGGCGGACCCGTAGATGCAGCGGCCCGGCGGCGCCCCGATAGCCGGGGACGGTCTCCAGATCGAACTCGAGCCCGAGAGACACCTCGTCCGGCTCTCGGACCGGATCGACGGCGGCGGCGAGACGGCCCAGGCTCCGCTCCCACTCCGGTCGACCGAGCTGGCTGCTCAGCGCCGGCAGCGCGCGGGCGGCGATCAGGACCGCAGCGGCGTGCTTGCAGTCCACGCCGACCGGACATGAGCAGCGGCCGCGGTGCACATGGAGCGGCATCTCTCCGGGCCCGTCGACCCCGACGGCGAGCTGGACGCTCGACGCGTAGGACGCGTGGTGCGAGCCCTTCACCCGACCCGAGACGATCCGCCGGTCGCCATCGAGCTCCAACCCCGTGACATGCCCGTCCCGGACATACACCTGGGCGCGGGCGAACGCCTCGGGCCCGGCCATGGCGATGATCGCCTCATTGGCCAGGGAGTGCGCGAAGCCGCCGTCCACGTCAGCGATGCTAGTGCTCACTTCTGACAGCTCCGACGCTCGAACCGGGCCGTTTGGGGTCTCGTTCAGGCGGGAACAACCGGTGGTGTAAAGCATTGGGTGACAGGCGTCGGCGCGGCGCCGGCCCACCTACGAGGAGGTAGCCAGATGAGCGAGACATCCGAGCCCGGCGGCAGCGGAGTGGCGGATCTCGACGGCCCCGCTGACGGCGGAGCCGACGGAATCGCCGGCATCCAGGACGGCGGGGCCGATGGCGGGGCCGATGGCGGCGCGGACGGCGGGGCCGATGGCGGCGCGGACGGCGGGGCCGATGGCGGCGCGGACGGCGGGGCCGACGGTGGCGCGGACGGCGGGGCCGAAGGTCCGGCCGACGGCGGCGCGGCCGGCGTATCGGGTGTCAGCGACGGCGGTGCTGATGGTGGGGCCGACGGTGGGGCCGACCGCGGTGCCGACGGTGGCGCCGACAGCGGAGCCGGGTCCTGACCGCCACTACCCAGGAACCGAGTGGGCGGCTGTCCGGCATCGTGTCCGGGCAGCCGCCGGCCGCGCTGTCTCGGCTCGTCGCGGTCGGCCAGGAGGACTTCGCCGGCCGCTACTGGGGTCGCCGCGCCCTGCTCTCTCGCGCCGAGGATCTGGCCAGCCCAGGCTTCGCCGATCTGCTCGACGCGGCGTCGATCGACGAGCTCGTCTCCGAACGCGGTCTGCGAACGCCCTTCCTGCGGGTCGCCAAGGCGGGCAGCACGCTCGCGGAGAAGACCTTCACTGCGCCAGGTGGCGTCGGTGCGACGATCGCCGACCAGGTCAGCGACGACCGTCTCACCCGGCTGTTCGCCGACGGGTCGACGCTGGTCCTGCAGGCGCTGCACCGCAGCTGGCCGCCCGTCTTGAGTTTCTGCCAGGATCTGGCTGCCGAGCTCGGGCACCCGGTCCAGGCGAACGCGTACGTCACTCCCCCGCAGAACCAGGGGTTCAGCGACCACTACGACGTGCACGACGTGTTCGTGCTGCAGATCGAGGGCGAGAAGCGCTGGCTCATCCACGAGCCCGTGCTCGAGTCTCCACTCCGCGATCAGCCCTGGAACGACCGCCGGTCAGCGGTCGAACGCCGAGCCGCCGAGCCGGCTGTGATCGAGGCCGTGCTCCGACCCGGGGACTGCCTCTACCTCCCGCGCGGTTTCCTGCACGCGGCCCAAGCGCTCGGCGGAATCAGCACCCACCTCACGATCGGCGTCCATGTCTGGACGCGATACGCCGTCGCGGAGCGACTGGCACAGCAGGCCATCCGTACGCTCGCCGGTGACGCCGACATCCGCGCAACGCTGAACCTGGGCGTGGAGTTCAGCGGCGGCGCACTCGAGGACGACATCGCGGCCGTGAAGCGGGCGCTCGTGACAGCGATCGAACAGGCCGACCCGGCCGTCCTCACCGCCGGTCTCCGGGCGGCGGCGCGAGGGGCGTCCCGGGCCGCGCCGATCGGGCCGCTCGCCCAGTTCCGCTCCGCAGCCGCGCTCGACGGCGGGTCGACGGTCGCGGTGCGCGGCCACCTGGCCGCGACGGTCGAGCGGAAACGCGACGGTACCGCCCTGCTGCGCAGCCGCGCCGACGAACTGCGACTGGACGCCGGCGAGGTGTCGGCCGTCGAGACACTCCTGCTGCGGGGGTCGACGAGCGCCGCGGAGCTCGGCGTCGAGCTCTCCCGGCGATTGGTACTGGCGGGCGTCGCGATCGTCGCCGAGGCACCCGGCTCTCTCGATTCCCCCCGGGAGTGAGCCCGGCCTGGTTCGGTTGTGCCGACTGGGCCCGGGAGCGCGACGACCCGATGATCGGCAGTGCGCCGTACGCCCTGGCCTGGTTGCTGATCGAGCACCCCGGGCCTTGGGCCATCCGGGCGCTGGCGAGCGCCGGGATCGAACCGGCCGTGCTGCGTGCCCTCTCGGCGGCTGCCGCGGCGACCAGCACCCGCATCCTGCTCGTCCGTCGGCCGGGCCGCCAGAGCTCGAGTCCGACCCGGACCTGGACGGCGATCGGCTCGACGCGCACGATCAGTGGTTCGTGGCAGGCCGACGCCGACCTCCTCACCGCGGCCGTCGCCGTCCGGTCGCTCGCCGTCGGTCGGCCGGTGGTCGAGGCGGAGGCGGCACGCGACCCGATCGTGCTGGTCTGCGCACACGGCACCCACGACACCTGCTGCGCGATCCGTGGCCGCCCGGTTGCCGCGGCGCTTGCCGCCCGCTGGCCGGAGGCGGTCTGGGAGTGCAGTCACGTCGGTGGCGATCGATTCGCACCGAATGTGATCGTCCTGCCCGATGCGGCGTACTACGGCAATCTCGATGCGGACTCCGCGGTGGAAGTCGTGTCGAACCAGCTCGACGGCCGACTCGACATCCGGTGGTTACGGGGACTGGCGCGGTTCCCGCCGCCGGCCCAGGCCGCTATTGCCGAGGTGCACCGACTGTTCGGTCCCATGGCCGCATCGGCGGTGGGGGCCGAGGACATCGAGCAGCTCGACGCCCACACCTGGCGGGTTCCCGTCCACCGAGGCGACCGAGGCTGGCTGGCCACCGTGATCGCCCAGCGCCGCGAACCGGCAGTGCTGACCTGCCGGGCCGGCTCAGCCACGCCCGCCACCGCGTACCAGGTCGTCTCCCTCCAGCCTCGACCTTGCTGAACCCCGCTCCCCCCGAGGCCCAGCAGTGGGAAGGACGACTCCCACCCGGCATGTCGCAGGTCGTCTACGCCCACTTTGCAGAGACGGGCGACGGCGAGAGAGATGGCCTACCGCAGCGGACGGACTGTCACGCGAGCGCGGGTTCCAGGGCCTGCGAGAGCAGGCGGACAGTCCGCTCGCGAGCCGGCGTGCGGTCCAGCGGATCGGACTCACTCGTGCCGACAACCGGATGGATCATGACCTCGTCCACCCCGAACTGTGCGGCGAGCTCGCGAACCTGCCGCGCCGCCGCCGCGGGATCGTTCACCACCCAGCGCGACAGCATGGCGTTCGCCATGCTCTCGTGCTCTGGCGAGAGCTCTACTGCTGCCGCTTCCTCGACGGTCAGCTGCGGGCGCAGCTCGCCGCCCGTCCGCAGCGTCACCATGGCAAGCTGCTGCGGCCTGGCCAGCCGCCTGGCCTCCTCCGCCGTGTCGGCGACCGCGACGTTGACCGTCAGGAATGTTCGCGGCTCGTCGTCGAAGCCCGAGGGGCTGAAGGTACTGCGATACAGCGCCAGGGCCTCGGCCGTGCCGCTGCCGCTGAAGTGGTGGGCGAACACGTACGGCAGACCCAGCGCCGCTGCGAGCTTCGCCGAGTAGTCCGACGATCCCAGCAGCCAGACGGTCGGGGTACCCACGGCGTGTGGCGTGGCCCGCAGCCCGTACGTCCGGCCCTGCAGGTTCAGCCCGACCCCGTTGGGTTCGAGCATCGAGACCAGATTCGTGACGTGCTCGGCGAACCGTTCGGGATCTGCGGTCTCGGGACCGCCGTGTCGCAACGCCCAGTTGGTCACCGGGTCGCTTCCGGGCGCCCGACCGATGCCGAGGTCGATCCGGTCCGGGTACGCGGCCTCGAGCAGCGCGAACTGCTCGGCCACGACCAACGGCGCATGGTTGGGCAGCATCACGCCGCCGGACCCGATCCGCATCGTGCTCGTGGCGGCGGCGAGCATGGCGATCAGTACGGGCGGATTGGTCGAGGCGACCGCCGGCATGTTGTGGTGCTCCGCCACCCAGTAGCGGTGGACGCCGGCCGCTTCGGCCGTCTGCGCGAGCGCCACGCTGGCCCGGAACGCGTCACCCGTGCTCTGGCCGGTGCGCACAGGGATGAGATCGAGAACGGACATCGTGAGCTGTTTCGTCATGTCTTCAGGGCAAACCGCGCCCATCGGATGGCTATTCCCGGCCCGATCGAGCTCGCCCCACCTGGCTCGATCTGCCCTGGGTGCAGCAGCTGGGCAGGCGACGCTCGGGGCCGAACAATGGGGGCGGCGGGCGCTTTGTGGATGCTCGGCGGAGGGCGGATGGCTACAGGGAGGGAGTCACTCGGATGATCTTGCGCCGGATCCAGATATCCCGAGTGCCGTCGCGATACCGACGCAGTCGGGTCAGCTCCCAGCCGCCGTACTCGGCCTGCTCGGTCAGCAGCTGGCGCACGGCAGTGCGAGACACGTGTCTCTCGACCCGCACCCGCTCGACGACGTACTCGACGTTCCTCATGGCTCGACGTTCCTCATGCTGGCGCCAAGCGTAATGGCGCCCTCAGGCGGAGGTGAGGAACCGGTCCAGCACCCGGGCGCCGAATTCCAGCGACTCGGTCGGCACCCGCTCGTCGACCCCGTGAAACATGCCGACGAAGTCGAGGTCGGGTGGCAACCGCAACGGAGCGAAGCCGAAGCAGCGAATGCCCAGCTTGGTCCAGGCCTTCGCGTCGGTGCCGCCGCTCATGAGGTACGGCACCGCCCGCGCCCCGGGGTCCTCGGCGACCAGGCATGCCTGCATCGCCTGGACCAGGGCTCCGCTGAACTCCGTCTCGACGGCGACGTTCTCGGTCGCGACCTCGTAGCGCACCCTGTCCCCGATCAGCTCATCGATCGTGGCGAAGAACTCGTCCCGGCCACCCGGCACGAACCGGCCGTCGATCGCGGCGGTCGCCCGACCGGGGATGACGTTGTGCTTGTAGCCGGCCTGCAGCATCGTCGGATTGGCCGTGTTGGACATGGTCGCGCCGACCATTCGCGCGATGCTGCCGAGCTTGGCCAGAGTCTCCTCGGCGCGGTCCGGATCCAGCTGGATGTCGAACGCCTCCGAGACGGCGCCCAGGAACGCGCGCTGCGCGTCGGTGATCTTGTGCGGCCACTCGTACGTCCCGATCCGGGCCACGGCGGCCGCCAGCTCCGTGACGGCGTTGTCGTCGTTGCGGAACGAGCCGTGTCCGGCCCGGCCGTCGGCGATCAGGTCCAGCCAGGCCATCCCCTTCTCGGCGGTCTGGATGAGGTAGAGCCGCAGGTCGTCGCGCACGGTCAGCGAGAAGCCGCCGACCTCGCCGATCGCCTCCTCGCAGCCGTCGAACAGCTCGGGGTGGTTCGCCACCAGCCAGGTGGCGCCAAGACCACTGCCCGCCTCCTCGTCGGCGGTGAAGGCCAGCCGGATCGGGCGGCGGGGCGCGATGCCGGCCCTGACTCGCGCCCGGACCACGCTGAGCACCATCGCGTCGAAGTCCTTCATGTCCACCGCCCCGCGCCCCCAGACGCAGCCGTCGGTGATCTCGCCGGAGAAGGGCGGCACGCTCCAGTCGTCGGCGTTGGCCGGGACGACATCGAGGTGGCCGTGGATCAGCAACGGGCTCGCGTCGGGATCGACCCCTTCGGGCACCCAGTCGGCGATCAAGGACGTACGCCCGGGCTCGGACTCGAACAGCTGGGTCGTGATCCCGACCTCGTCCAGCAGCGCGGCGACGTGCTCGGCCGCTGCCCGCTCCCCAGGCCCCGGCTGCGGCCCGAAGTTGGTGGTATCGATCCGGATCAGGTCCCGACAGATCTCGACGACCTCGGCGTCGGGGGCGTAGCTGATCTCGGCATCGCTCATGCTCCGAATTCTTCCATCCCTGGCTTGAGAGGATGGGCGTCATGCCCCGCAGCACTCGACGATCCTGGTTGGTCTGGGGCGTCGGGGTGCTTGCGTACGCGGTCGCGGTGTTCCAGCGCACGTCGCTGAGCGTCGCCGCCGAGCCGGCGAAGGAGCGGTTCGGCGTCGGCGCGGCGATGCTGTCGATCTTCGCGGTCGCCCAGCTGATCATGTACGCGGCCATGCAGATCCCGGTGGGTGTGCTGGTGGACCGCTACGGTTCACGGATCGTGATCGCCGGTGGTGCGTTGGTGATGGCCGCGGGTCAAGCGCTGCTCGCCCTGACCTACGATCCGGCCGGCGCCCTGATCGCTCGGATCCTGGTGGGCACCGGCGACGCCATGACGTTCATCTGTGTCCTGCGGCTGATCCCGGCCTGGTTCAACATCGCCCAGGTGCCGCTGATCACCCAGCTCACGGGTCTGTTGGGCCAGGCCGGACAGGTGGCCAGCACGATTCCCCTCGTCGCCGCGCTCGCCGGGCCAGGCTGGACCAAGACCTACCTCGGCGCCGCGGCCGTCGGCGTCTTCATCTCGGTGCTGGTGCTGGCCGCGGTTCGCGACGTGCCGCCTGGCTCGAACGCCCATGTGACGGTCAACAGCTGGCGACAGGCGGGCAACGACCTGGTCGCCTCGTTCCGGGCGCCAGGCACCAGGCTCGGGCTGTGGGCACACTTCACGGCACAGTTCTCCGGCATGGTCTTCGCGCTGCTTTGGGGCTACCCGTTCATGACGGTCGGGCTCGGCTACTCCCCCGCGCTCGCCGGCGGGCTGCTGACCATGATGGTGTTGGCCGCTGTCGTGATCGGGCCGGTGCTAGGCAGGTTGACGGCCGCGTACCCGATGCGGCGATCCAACCTCATCTTCACCATCATCGCGCTCACCATCGGGATGTGGACGGTGGTGCTGCTGTGGCCCGGCACGGCACCGCTGCCCGTATTCGTGGTGCTCGTTCTGGTGCTGGCAGCATATGGGCCCGGGTCAGCGGTGGGTTTCGACTTCGCTCGCACGTTCAACCCCTCGACCAGGCTGGGCGCGGCGACCGGCATCGTCAACATGGGTGGCTTCGTGGCGTCACTGACCACGATCTTCGCGATCGGGGTGATTCTCGACCTGCTGGCCAAGGGCGGGACGTACAGCCTGTTCGACTTCAAGGTGGCGTTCTCGTTCCAATACCTCGTGTGGGCTTTCGGAATCTTCAGCCTGCGTCGATCCCGTCGCCTTGCTCGGGCACAGCTGGCCGCCCAAGGCACGGTGATCGACCCGCTCCCCCACGCCATAGCGCGGCACTGGCGGCATCGGCGCTGAGGCCGAGACCGGGCCCAACGAACTCGACTTGGCGTACGACCGGATGTTGCTATAGTTCACTCCGCTGTCCAGCCAGGCTGGGCGCAACCCGGGTCCGGGTGGCGGAATAGGTAGACGCGCTAGCTTGAGGTGCTAGTGCCCCTTACAGGGCATGGGGGTTCAAGTCCCCCCTCGGACACAGGAAAACCCGCTGGTCACGCGCACACCCCGCCCGCGCACCCGTGCCGGCCTGAGTGAGGGTCGGGTCAGCGACGGGCCGAGTCGACGTGCTGAGTGTGACGGATCACACCGGTCAGGTTCGCGTGCAACTCCTGCAGCTCGGTGATCTCCATGCCGAGCTGTTGCACGATTCTGGGCGGGATGTCGAGCGCCTGCCTGCGCAGGAGCCGTCCCGCGGTGGTGAGTGTCACGTTGAGCGAGCGCTCGTCCTTCGGGTCGCGGGCCCGATTGACGTAGCCACTGGCCTCGAGTCGTTTCAGCAGCGGCGACAAGGTGGCCGGATCCAATGACAGGAGCTCGCCGAGACGGCGCACGCTCAACGGGGCGTCCTGCCACAGCGCGAGCATCACCAGATACTGGGGATGCGTCAGACCCATCGGTTCCAGTAACGGCCGATAGAGCCCGATCACCCGACGAGACGCGACCGCGAGCGCGAAGCACACCTGGTTCTCCAACGCCAAGACGTCGACCTCGGCGGCTGTACTGCTCGACACCATCCCACCACTCTATGCCACGCACACGAACTGTTCGCACCCTAAGCCGGCGTCTGGCCGGACGAGTCCGAGAGAGCCGCACCCGAGGGCGACTGGCGATGCCAATCCTGTAACGCACATCTCCTCGAGTCGGCCTTTACTCGGAGCCATTCAACCACCTATTATTGCACTAACAGTTCGTACACTAAGAGATGAGTGGAAACGTGAGCGCAGTGAGTGGCATGGGCGACGAGATGACGAGCGCCAACCCTGAGGAGGGCAAGAGCCTTGACCTCGTCCAACGTGTCATCATCTCGGTGTTCCTCGGCGTCGTCGTGGGCATGTTCGCCGGCGTCCTGGCCCTCTACATCGCCACCAGCGGCCAGACCGACCTGGCCCGCTCCGACGTGATCGGACTATGGATCATGACGGGACTCCTCGGCCTCATCACCGCCGGCGCCGTCTTGATGATCAACCGGCGCCGTCTCTATCACCCCGCCATGCTGCTCGGCCTACTTCCTATGGCCGCGGCCGCGTACTGGGTCTTCTGACACCGATCAGCCGATGGCACGGACATGCACACGCAATCTCGAGCGGCCGATCCCTCAGGCAGGCGTGGCCGCACGCGTCAGCTGATCGACCGGAACCATGACTGCAGATCCCGTGGTCGCCTCACGACGTGGCAGGTCGCGCTCGGCGCGTCACGAGCGATCGCCCGCATCAGGACCGGCCTGCTACGACGACGCCACAGCAGCACCCACCACCAGAAGTCGGCTGCCTCCCTCGACCGCCGGACGGCCCGCCAGGCACATCGAAGGAACCCGTAGTCCAGAACCAGGATGAAATCGGCTCGACGAAGCCTCGGCGGGAGCACGTCATAGGGTCCGAGGTCGCCGTCCATGATCCAGCGGGGTCGGGCAGCAAGGTCGGTCGTGATCCGCGCCCATTGGCCACCGGGCAACGGGTGGAGCTCTGGCGTCCAGAACTGCTTGTCGAGCTCGATCACGGGCAGACCGGTCAGCTCCCCCAGCCGCACCGCCGCGGTCGACTTGCCAGCACCACCGCGGCCGAGCACAACCACCCGCTCCACGCAGACGATGGTCGCATGCCACGGAGCGCCACACCACCAGATGCCGGCCAGCGGTCTCCCACGCACGGGAGGCCGCAGGATGGCCGACCCGGGCACCCGGTCACTGGCGTGGCCGGCTGCCGAAACGGATGGTGTACGGCCCTGCGACGGGGGCGTCCCGACGGCGGTTGCGAGGCACGTGCGGTCAGACGGTCGAGCCGCGGTCAACGGAAGTCGCGGGAGCGGTGCCCGCCCAGCACCGACGCAGACTCGGGTAGCACCACAGCCAGCGAATCCAGCCGATCCGCAACAAGATTGGTGACACCGTCGCGGTGCTCGATCACGCCGCGGATGACCAGCCCCGACGACTGGCGACCGACCCGTCGATAGCGTTGCCACAGTGCCTGGGAGCAAACCACATTGAGCATCCCCGTCTCGTCCTCGAGGTTGATGAAGATCACCCCGCCGGCCGTACTCGGACGCTGCCGGTGAGTGACCACCCCGCCGACCCTGATCCGCCGACCGTCGTGATCCACGCCCAGCGCCGAGACCGCGAGGATCCCGTGCTGGTCGAGCAGCCCGCGCAGGTGACCGATCGGGTGGTCGTCGGGTGAGATCTTCGTCGCCCACAGGTCGGCCATGGTCAGCTCGACCGGACTCATCCCCGGCAGGGTTGGTGGTGCTGCGTCGATAGCGCTGCCCGGGAGGGTGTCCGTGCTGTCGCTGTAGCCCGCGTGCCACAGCGCCTGCCGACGGCTCAGACCGAACGTGTCGAACGCGCCGGCGGTGGCAAGCGCCTCGGCGTTGCCGGTGGTGATCGGAGTGCGTCTGATCACGTCGTTGAGATCGGAGAACGGTTCCCGGTCGCGCTCGGCCACGATCCGCTCCGCCAGCGCGCGGCCGATGCCGGCGACCTCGGTCAGCCCGAGTCGGACCGCGAAGTTGCCGTCACGGCGGTGCACGTGCGTCCGGGCCGGATCCGAGCGATGGAACGGCGCTACCTCTGGCTGGTGCCGATCGAGGCAACCGTCCCGACCGGTCGGCCCGACCTGCCCATCGGCCAAGACCTCCAGTGAGGCATCGACCCCGGAGACGGCGATGTCTGGCCGGAGCACTTCCACTCCGTGCCGCCGAGCGTCCGCAGTCAGCGACTGCGGCGAGTAGAAACCCATCGGTTGAGCTCGCAGCAACCCAGCAAGGAACGCACCGGGATAGTGCAACTTCAACCAGGAGCTGGCATACACCAGCAGGGCGAAGCTGATCGCGTGGCTCTCGGCGAAGCCGAAGTTCGCGAACGACTCGATCCTCAGGTAGATGTCGTCGGCCAGCTCACCGGTGATGCCATTGGCCTTCATGCCGTCGTACAGCTTCGCCTTCAACCGTTCGATCTTCTCAACCCCTCGCTTCGACCCCATCGCCCGACGGAGCAGGTCGGCGTCCTCACCGGTGCACCCGCCGACGGTCGTGGCGATCTGCATCAGCTGCTCCTGGAACAGCGGCACGCCTTTGGTCCGCTCCAGCACCGGCTCCAGCGCCGGGTGCAGGTAGGTCACCTCTTCCCGGCCGGTCGCACGGCGGATGTAGGGATGCACCGCCCCGCCCTGGATCGGGCCCGGTCGGATCAGCGCGATCTCGACCACCAGGTCGTAGAAACGGCGCGGCAGCAACCTCGGCAGTGTCCCGACCTGAGCCCGGCTCTCCACCTGGAACACCCCGATCGAGTCGGCTCGGCAGAGCATGTCGTAGACGCCCTGCTCCTCCTTCGGGATCGAGTCGAGCGTCCAGCGCTCACCGATCCGATCCGCGACCAGATCGAACGTGTACTGGATCGCGGCAAGGATGCCAAGACCAAGGAAGTCGAACTTGACCAGCCCCATGTACGCGCACGAGTCCTTGTCCCACTGCAGCACGGTGCGATCGTCCATCCGACCGCGCTCGATCGGACACACATCGCCGACTGGCTGCTCGGTCAACACCATGCCACCCGAGTGGATGCCCAGATGGCGCGGCGCGGTGAGCAGCTGGCGTGCCAGGTCGACGACGCCGACCGGGATGACATGGTCCCCGCCGCCGGCGGGCGGCTTCTCATCGGACACGTCATCGGGAATCGAACCGTAGCTATCGATCTGCTTCGACCAGGCGTCCTGCTGACCGGTCGAGTAGCCGAGCGCTTTCGCCATGTCGCGGACCGCCGACTTCGGTCGGTAGCTGATCACATTCGCCACCTGTGCGGCGTTGTGCCGACCGTAGCGGCGGTAGACCTCCTGGATCACCTCCTCGCGCCGGTCCGAGTCGAAGTCGACGTCGATGTCTGGTTCCTCCTCCCTGGCAGCGGAGAGGAAACGCTCGAACGGCAGGCCGTAGCGGATCGGGTCGACGGCGGTGACGTCGAGGACGTAGCAGACCACCGAGTTGGCCGCCGATCCCCTGCCCTGGCAGAGGATCCCACGCTCGCGGGCGTAAGCGACCATGTCATGGACGATCAGGAAGTAGCCAGGGAAGTCGAGCTGCTCGATCACCGCCAGCTCGCGCCTCAGCCGTTCCTCGGCCTCGGCCCGGTTGTCCGGATAGCGCTCGTCGGCGCCACGCCGGCACAGCTCGCGCAGCCAGCTGATCGGGGTATGACCGAGCGGCACCTTCTGCTTCGGCAGCCTGGGCTTGGCCAGCCGGAGGTTGAAGGCAAGCTCGTCAGCCAGTCGGACCGACTCCGCGACCGCCCCGGGATAGCGCCGGAACCGCTGCGCCATCTCCACCCCGGCCCGCAGGTGAGCCGTCGGCGGCGGCAGCCAGCCGTCCATCTCGGCCAGGCTGCGCCGAGCCCGGACCGCGGCCATGGCACTGGCCAGCCGGTAGTCCTTCGGCCGCGCGTAGTGCACGTTTCCGGTGGCGACCAACCGCAGCCCGGCCGCGGTCGCGAGCTCGGTCAGGGCGTCGTTGTGCTCGTCGTCGGTGGGCAGACCGTGGTCGGTGAGCTCGACCGCGACGTTGTCGTGGCCGAACAGCGAGACCAGCCGGTCGAGCTCGGTCGCAGCGGCGGTGGGGCCGGCGGCGATCAGCGCCTGACGGACCGATCCCTTGCGGCACCCGGTGAGGACCTGCCACTGACCGCCGGACTGCTCGGCGAGCTCACCGAGGTCGTACAGCGGACGGCCCTTCTCGTCACCGCGGAGCTGGCCGACGGTGATCGCCCTTGCCAGCGCGTGATAGCCGGCGACTCCGCGGGCCAGCACCAGCAGATGCGAGCCCTCCGGGTCGGCGACCCCGTTCTGCGGTGTGCTGAGTCCCAGCGATAGCTCGGCACCGTAGACGGTGGTCAGCTCGTACGCCACCGCTGCCTCCGCGAACCGGGCCGCCGCATACAGCCCGTCGTGGTCGGTGATCGCCAGCGCGTGCAGGCCGAGCCGGACCGCCTCCTCGACCATGCTCTCCGGATCGCTCGCCCCGTCGAGGAAGGAGAAGTCGGAGTGAGCATGCAGCTCGGCATAGCCGACGACCGGCTCGGCGGGGCGTGGGACCGGCAGGGCTTCGTACGCGGCCCGCTTGCGGCTCCAGCCCGGCGCGCTGTCGCCGTCGGGATTGTCCAGCGGATGGCTGCCCGGCGGCTTTGGCGGCTTCTTCCGCCCGGGTGTCGATCGGCCGGGTGTCGATCGGCCGGAAAGCCTGCGCTCCAGCTCCGCCCACGGAATCGGCGGGTTGTTCCACCCCATCAGGGTTCTGCCGTCCCTGAGGCACGGGCGCTGAATCTGCTCAGACGGTCACATCGACAAGCCGGCTCGCCGTCAGTCATAGCGAGCCTCGCTCCACCAGTGGCCGTCCTCGACCACCATCAGCCAGGCACTGCCGTCACCGCCGACCAGCTGGAACCGGGCAACGTGGCGAGCCCCGGCCTCGTCCCACCACAGCTCGTCGATCGGCCACGGCCCCGCCCAGCCGACGACCGGCATCGAGCCTGCTCCCGGCTGAGGGACGACATGGACCGGATCGGCGGTCAGGATCCCCCGCTCGGTGATCCGGACGGGCACCCCGTCCGGACCTGTCACCCGGGCGGACTGTGGCTCCGCGAAGACCCTGGCCGGCGCGGGCGGCGGAATGCTGCCCGGCCACGGCAGTCCGGTCGGCCGCGGGGCGGCGGGCTTCTGCCCCCAAGGACCGCCCGCCTGCCGACGGGCCGCCGACCGGCCGCCCTGAACCCCGGGCGCGACGACGGCCTCCGGCCCGAGCATCCCCTGCAACCGGGCGACCCCGCGCTCCAACCGCTCGTCGGGGGCGCTGCCCCACAGGCCCTCGCCCTGATCGGCCAGCGACTCGACGGTCTCGGGCACGAACCGCACGCCGGTCACCGGTTCGGGGGAAGGGTTGGCCTGGAGCTGCCAGTAGAGCCGGTCGACCAGGTCACTCGCCCCGAACCAGCGGGAGTGCGCCCAGGTCCGCACACCGGTCCAACCGAAGTCGCCGCTCGCCACGACGGTCACGCTCGTGCAGACCAGGCCATGGTGGGCCAGATCGGCGACACACTGCTCGGCGGTCCGCCGGGACGAGAAGACGATCGGTTCGATCGTCTCCAGTGGCGGTTCGAAGTGCACCTCGGCCGAGACGTCCATCGGCGGGCGGCGACCGGAGACCACCCGGACATCCAGACCGCGGGCCAACCGGTGCCACCACTCACCAGTGCGACCGAACCTGGTGAGAACGTCTCGTGCCGGCAGAGCCGCAAAGTCGCCGAGCACGCGGATCCCCAGCCGACGCAGCAGGCTGACCATGTCGGCGTCTTCGACCACCCCGATCGGCAGCCCCGACAGGAAGGCCGGTGTAGCGCCGGGAGCGACCACCAGGCACTCTTGTGGCGCGGCTCGCCGCGCCGCCTGCTCACCGGCGAAGATGCCGTCGGCCACCCCGATCCGGCAGTCCCACACACCGACCTGGACCAACCGCTCGGCCAGTACGGCCGCCGCCTCCCGCTCGCCACCGTAGAACCGCCTGGGCACACCCGTCGCGCACAGCCCCGGACGGATCGGGCAGGCCGTCGACGTCACCTCCTCGACGGCGGACAACACGTGGTCGAAGTAGCGCAGGTCCCGCTCGGCGCTGTCGTCGACGACGACCAGCTCGGGGCAGTGCGAGGAAGCGTCGCGCTTGCGCATCCCCCGCCGTACGCCCTCGGCCCGGGCAGCCGGCGAGCAGGCCAGCACCGCACCCTTCGCGATCACCGCAATCGGCACGCTCGCGGGCAGCCCGGCCTCGGCCGCTGCGGCGATCACCGGCCAGTCGGGACACCAAAGGACCATCACTCGTGGAGCGTCGGCGGTCTCTGTCAGAGTGCTCGACCAGTCCCGCCGTCTCGACCAGTCCCGCCGTCTCGACCAGTCCCGCCGTCTCGACCAGTCCCGCCGTCTCGATCAAGCCGGCCATCAGCCCGCCCGGGCTTCCAGCCGGGCCGGCGCGACGACCTCGTCGAGTCGGCGCACTCGTTGGTCGGGATCGGGCAGCCAGATCGAGAGGTTCCGCCCCGGCGTGGAGGCGCCGGAGACAGCCACCTCGACCTGACGCCCGGTCAGCCGTCCGTGGCCTTGTCCCAGACCGACCCAGGACGACGACTGGATCGACAGCCGCTGGTGGCAACGCGGCCACTCCCCCCACACCACCAAAGCAGCGTCGGACTGCAGCAACCGGGACCGCAGCCTGGCGGCCTGTTGCTCCGCGACCCGGGCCGGCTGGCGGAGTAGGACGATCCCGGCCACGTCGATGAGCCCGGCGGTCACACTTTGCCAGTGCTCACCCGGATCGGGCACGGCGATCGTCCGCGCCAGGTCCAACCCGAACGCAGCCGCTGCTTCGTAGCCGAAATCGGGCGCACCGATGATGGCGACCCACTCTCCTGCCCGGGACGCACCGGCCACCAACGCCATCGCGAGGCTCGGACTGTCGACAGAGAACGCTGCGCCGGTGCGTAACCGGACCAGTCCGTCGAAGGCATCGAGCACCGGGAGGCTGCGGGTGAGAGCGGTGCCCTCCATCCGCTGGACACGCTGTCGCAGCTCATCGAGGACACCCGCGAGGGGGCTGGGTGGCGCTGCAACCGTCATGCCTCTATATTCGAACCCGTGTTCGAAGAAGTCAAGCCTCATCGTCAGAAAATCGAAGACACGTGCCCATCGTGCCGGATGAGGACCCAGAGTCTCAAGCGGTTCCGTCGAACAGGGTGTGCTCAGAGCCCTCCGGGGCAGTCGTCGCCGCCAGGATCCTCCGCGCCCGCCGACCGAGGTCGCTCAGGTCGACTCGACCGGCCTCCGCGGCAGCAGCCAGCCGGGCGGCCAGGTCGATCGCCTCGTCGACCAACGACGCGTCGATCGCGGCCTCCTGACCCATGTCCCGCAGGATGGTCCCCTCGGTGCGGGACGCGACGATCGCCTCTCCGATGCCCTCGACCCAGACCTTGGTGCGCCGGCCGCCGCCACGCTGCTCGCCCACCAGTGGCTCCAGCGCGAAGATCCGATCGGCTCGTGCATACTTGCCAAAGCCGAGCGAGATCATCCGGTCCGACGCCATACGTTCATCATCGCAGCCCCCACCGACACCGCCTGATCGAAGTTCGGCTGTCGCCCGAAGCGGCGTAATCTGCATGACATCCGGTCGTGTGATCATGCACCCTGTGGGGCGACGCGCCATCGGCGCACTCGGCCCCATTGGTCGGGCTGATCAGGTCAGGAGCGTGCCATGTCTGGTGTGGTGGCCTTGAACGGTGTGATGGTCTTGAACACCGACAACACCGCCCTGCACACCGTGTCGGTACAGCACGCCGTCCGGATGCTGGTCCGCGAGGTCGCCATCGTGGAGGAGGCGCACGCCGACCGCCGGATCGGGCCGTACCCGTGGCCTGTGGTCCTGCGCCTTGTCCGCTATGTCAAGACCGCGTTCCGCTACGCCCGGACGCCGGCCTGGTCCAAGCGTGGCGTGCTGCGTCGCGACCGTCACGCCTGCGGCTACTGCGGCGAGGTCGCGCACACGGTCGACCACCTGATCCCGCAGTCCCGCGGCGGACGCAACACGTGGCTCAACACCGTCGCCGCCTGCACCCGCTGCAACCACCGCAAGGCGAACCGGACCCCGGCCGAGGCCGCGATGGTGCTCCGGGTCAGGCCGGCCGTCCCGAGCTGGAAGGACATCCAGCCCGTCCGCCGCTGACAACCAGGGAGGTGGAAAGTGAGGCGGAAGCCGGCCCGGTTCGGAGGCGGCTGGCGGCTCATACGCTCGCCGAGCGGCGGGCCCGAAGTGCTGGTAGTGCCACGAACACGAACACCGAGGCTCCGCAGGCGCTCGCGCCGAAGGCCACCACACCCAGCGGTACGGCCGTCGCCTGGCCGGCGATCCCCACCAGCGGGGCCGCGATCGCACCGCCGAGAAACTGCAGCAGCCCGAGCAGCGAGGATGCGGCGCCCGCGCGCTCCGGGTAGTCCGCCATGGCCAGCGCGGTCGCGGTCGGGAAGATGAACCCGACCGCGCTGACCATGACGAACAGCGATGCGAGCAGGAACGGCAGCCCGAGCCCGAGCAGCACCGAGGTCGCGAGCCCGGTCGCCCCCACGAGATTCAGCCCGAGCCCGATGGCCAGCACGTGCACCGTCGGCATCCGCCGGACCAGCCGGCCGCCGACCTGGCCCATCGTGACGATGCCGATCGCATTGATGCCGAAGACGTAGGAAAACTGCTGTGGGCTGAGTCCGTAGATCTCCTGCAGCACGAACGTCGCACCGGAGATGTAGGCGAACATCGACGCAGACGCGAGCCCGGACGACGCGGCCGTGCCCACGAACAGCCGGTCCTTCAACAGCACACGGAAGCCGCGTACCGTGCCACCCAGGCCGCCGGATATCCGGCGCGCCACGGGCAGCGTCTCGGGCACACCGAAGGCCCCGGCCAGCAGCAGGGCCAGCCCGAAGCAGGCCAGCACGAGGAACATCCCACGCCAGTCCATCACTCGTGCCAGCTGACCGCCGAGCACGGGCGCGAGGACCGGCGCGAACCCGTTGATCAGCATCAGCCGGGTGAAGAAGACGACCAGCTCACGCCCATCGAACAGGTCCCGGGCCACCGCGCGGGAGATCACCAGCCCGGCTGCGCCGGACAGCCCCTGGACCAGCCGCAGCGCCACGAGCAGCTCGATGGTCGGTGCGAACGCGCAGGCGATCGAGCTCAACATGAAACACGTGAGCCCGACGATCAGGGGCCGGCGCCGACCGTAGCGGTCCGAGAGCGGACCCGCGATCAGCTGGCCGACCGCGAGGCCGAGCAGGCACGCGGTGATCGTCAGCTGAGCGCCGGACGCACTGGTACCGAGGTCCTCCGTCAGCTGCGGCAGCGCCGGGAGATACAGATCGAGGGAGAGCGGGCCGAAGGTGGAGAGCAGCCCCAGGACCACGATCATCCGGCCCCGCCGATACGTCGGCCGGGCGCCGGACCCGTTCGAGCCGACGTCCGACCCGATGGCTTCCGGACGCGTCACGCCGTCACTGTATAAGGCCGCCCAGCGGTGAGCCGGAGATGATCGACGGGTGGCCGTTCGACCGGCTCAGCGCACCTGGACCAGCCCCTCGACGGGCCCACGGCACCTGGACACCTTCGACAAGCTCAAGGCACCGATCACTCGTGCCCGTGTCGGCGCGGATTACCGTGCCGGCTGCGGACCACCGCATAGGTGTCCTCGAGCGCAGCGATGGCCTGTTCGTACGACCGCTGCGCCACCCCGGCGAACAGGCAGTCGATCAGGGCCAGCTGGGCGATCCGACTCGACATCGCACCACTGCGGAACGTCGTCTCGCGGGCTGCAGTGAGCAGCGTGAGGTCGGCCTCGGCGACCAGCGGCGAACCCTCGAAGTTGGTGAGCGCGATCGTCGTGGCGCCACGGGCTCGGGCCACCCGGAGAGCGTCGACGGTGTCGATCGTGGTGCCGGTGTGTGAGACACCCATCGCCACGTCGCCCGGGCGGAGGACCGCTGCAGCAGTGAGGGCCAGGTGAGGGTCGCTCCAGGCAAAGGAGACCATTCCGATCCGGTGCAGCTTCTGGTGCAGGTCCGCGCCGACCAGCGCGCTGGCACCGATCCCGTAGATGTCCACGCGTCCAGCGGCGACCACCGCGTCCACGGCTCGCTCGAGTGCATCGAGATCGACCGCCGCCCCCGTCTCCTCGATCGCCCTGGCATCGGCGTGGGTGATCTTGGCGACCACATCGGCCAGTGAGTCCGTCGCGGAGATCTGACCGGTGACCGGAGCGCCGGCGCTGTGGTCGGTCTCCTCCCACTGAGCGGCGCGAGCGAGGGCGATCCGAAGCTCCGGATAGCCGTTCAGCCCGATGGCACGACAGAACCGGAGCACCGTGGTCTCCGACGTCTGGCACCGCCGGGCGACGGTGGTGATCGAGCTCTCGGAGACACCGGCCGGGTCGGACAGCACCGCCTCGGCGACTCGCTGCTCGGCCGGCCGCAGACTCGGCATCGCCCCACGAACCCGGACCAGAACCGAGACCGGTGACCGATGATGAGCAGACAGCGAATCTGCGATCGGTTGCCCGTTGATCGTCGTACTCATGTCACACACCTCTCCCCGAAGCAGCGGTCGCATAGGATCCGCTCTTTTAGTATGTGTGTCGTCCTTTTTCGGCACCTTACTCGTCGAATCCCCTGACCACCGCCGTTCTCACGATCCCGCATTCCACTGCGACGCGCCAGCACTTACTGGTTGGCCGGCGAGTTGCTGGCGGCGTCACCGAGGACGTCGGCCAGGAATCGGGTCGTGACCCCCCAGGCCGCTTGGGACGCCTCGGCGTGATGGAACACCGGGTTCGGGTTGTCGAATGCATGGCCGGCGCCCTCGTACGTCTCGAACCTGACCTGCTGCGATCGACTGACCGCCCGCTCGATCTCCTCGACCGCCTCGACCGAGATGAAGGTGTCCGCCAGGCCGAAGTGGTGCAGGCTCGGCGCGGCGACGTCGTCGGCAAGGTGTAACAGATCGGGCATGGCCGACCCGTAGTAGGACACCAGCGCATCCGGCGCATCCTCGGCCGCGACGTTGAAGGCCAGACCGCCGCCGAAGCAGAAACCCAACAGTGCGACCGGTCCGGTCACCTCGATCAGTCCCCGCACGTGTTCCAGGGTCGCGACACCGTCGTGAACCGCGCTCGACCAGTCCAGCCGCTTCATCAGCTCCATCGCTTCCCGCAACGCGTCCGGTCCGTCGTCGACGCGAACGTCGTCGCCTTGGCGCCAGTAGATCTCGGGTGCGCACACCACGTAGCCGAGCTCGGCAAGATCGCGGCAGCGATCTTGGATGTACGTCGTCACGCCGAAGATCTCCTGGAACACGATCACCGCCGATCCGGAACCGGCGGCGGGGTGCCACAGCCGGGCCGGCATGACGCCGTCCGGGCTGGTGATGTCGATGGTTTGCGGGGGACCGATCGTCATGGTGAAAACTTACTTGGCAGACTCGGATCATCAGAGATATCTTGATATCAAGATACTTTGAGGAGAGAGCGCATGCCGACGACGGACTGGGATCCCACCAACTATCTGCAGTACGCCGACGAACGCGGACGACCGTTCGTCGACCTGACCGCCCGCATAGCAATAGACAAGGCCCTGCGGGTCGCCGATCTGGGCTGCGGTCCCGGCAACTTGACGGCGCTGCTCGCCGCCCGCTGGCCCGACGCCGAGATCGAGGGCGTCGACGCGTCCGCGGCGATGATCGGGCGCGCCCAGGAGCATGCGACCGACCGGCTGAGGTTTGTCGTCGGCGACCTCCGCGCCTGGCGTCCGGCCGAACCGCTCGACGTGCTCGTCAGCAACGCGACCCTGCAGTGGGTACCGGATCATCGAGACATCTTGTCGCGGCTCGTCGGGTTCGTGAAGCCCGGCGGGTGGTTCGCCTTCCAGGTGCCCGGGAACTTCGACCAGCCGAGCCATCGCCTGCTGCACGAGCTGGCCGAGCAGTCGCCGTACGCGGAGTGGACCGGCGGTCTCGAACGGCCGGCGGCATTCGGTGCGGAGACTTATCTGGCCGACCTGGCCGACCTCGGCTGTGAGGTCCAGGCCTGGGAGACCACGTACCTGCATGTGCTGCACGGCCCCGACCCGGTGTTCCGCTGGATCTCCGCAACCGGAGCCCGTCCCGTGCTCGGCGCTCTGCCGGACGGTCTGCGGCAGGACTTCGAGGTCGCGTACAAGCAGCGCCTGAACAAGGCGTATCCCCGGCAGCGCTACGGCACCGTGCTCCCCTACCGCCGAGTCTTCGCCGTCGCCCGGACTGACATAGCGTGACGGGTGTGGACTGGTTCACCCCTGCTGTCCTGGCCGGACCGAGACTGCAGCTCGACGCGTTGACAGCGGCCGATGCGGAAGCTTTCGGCGCGGCCCTGGGTGACGCCGACAGCGCGGCGGCAGTCACCGAGCACCTCTCGTACGCTCCCCCGGCCTCGGCCGCCGAAGCCCGGGCACTGATCCAGCGAGCGGTCGCCGATCCCGCGCGCGTTGCCTACGCCCAGCGGATCCGGGAGACGGGCGAGTTCGTCGGCACGTCGTCGTTCTACGACATCGACCCCGGCAACCGTGCCCTCGCGATCGGTCACACCTGGCTTGCCCAGCCGCACTGGCGCACCGGTCTGAACAGCGAGTCGAAGCTGCTGATGCTGCGCCACGCGTTCGACCGCCTGGGCGCCGAGCGCGTCGTCTGGCACACCGACAACCGCAACATCCGGTCCCAGTCGGCGATCGAGCGGCTCGGAGCCGTCAAGGAGGGCGTGCTTCGCCATCATCGGATCCGCCGCGATGGCAGCTGGCGCGACACGGTGAGCTACTCCATGCTCAGCGCCGAGTGGCTCCCCGCCAAGCGGCGACTGGTCGAGGCAGTGCCGCTGGAGATCGAGCGGGCCGACGCAGACAACCGCTACGTCGCCCGCTTCGGCGACGAGCACGTCGCCGAGATCGACTACATCCCGCAGGACTCGCTGCTGTACGTGACGCATACCGGGACAGCGTCGCAGTGGCGCCAGTGCGGGATCGCGGCTCGGATCACCCGTTATGCCCTCGACGACATGCGCTCCCGCGGCCTGAGCGTCCGCGCGGGCTGCAGCTACACCCGTAGCTTCTTGGCCGAACACCGCGAGTACGCCGACCTGATCGCCTGAGACTCGAGTACTTGAACGCCGGTGTCATGATGGGCAGGATGCTCCGCCGACCTCCTTTGACGACCCGTCCGACCCTGCTGCGGACCGTCGTTCTTGCATTGGTCGGCGCGGCATTCCTGGCCAGTTGCAGCGACAGCACCGCACCGACCCCGAGCCCGAGCCTCGAGAGCCCGGAGCGGGCGGCGTCGGATCTTGCCGACGGACTCGCCAAGGCCGACCTCAGTGGGGTGGAGTTCGCGAGCGCGCCCAGCTCCGAGATCAATGCGGCGTTCCAGGCACTGGTGGCCGGGATGGGACCGGTGCGCCCCGACGTCGGTGTGGCTTCCCTCAATGCCCAGACCACGTCCGCCACGGCAACTCTGCGTTACACCTGGACCTTTCCGGGCGTGCCGACATCGTGGGTGTACGACACCACGGCCGACCTCGCCCGGGAGGGGGGTCGATGGAAGGCGCGCTGGACGCCGGCTCTGGTTCAACCCGGCCTCGACGGCAGTAACCGCCTCAGCCAGCACCGCCTGTACCCGGAGCGGGGCGAGGTCCTGGGCGAGGACGGCGACGTCATCGTCACGCAAAGGCCGGTCGTCAGGATCGGTCTGGACAAGAGCGCGTTGGCCGCCGACGAGCTCGAGGCATCAGCTCGCCGCCTAGCGGCGCTGGTCGGGATCGACGCGAAGTCCTACGTCGCCGCAGCCGAGGCGGCCGGACCACAGGCCTTCGTCGAGGCCATCGTCTTCCGCGCGACGGACAAGCGCCGGCCGCCGAACAAGACGGTGGCCCGGATCAAGGGCGCACTGGCGATCGACGACGAGCAGATGCTCGCCCCCTCGGCCAGCTTCGCGCGTCCGGTCATCGGAGCCGTCGGCGAGGCGACCAAGGAGATCGTCGACGGCTCCGATGGTGCCGTCGTCGCGGGCGACCAGGTGGGCATCTCCGGACTGCAGCGCCGCTACGACGCCGAGCTGCGTGGCACCCCGGGTGTGACCGTCCAGCTGGTCGCGGCCAAGCCGACCGCCTCGGCGAGCCCCTCGGCCTCGCCGGCCCCGGAAGCGTCCGCCGGTCTGGAACCTGACTCGGGATCGGGATCCGGGTCCGCGTCGGGAGGCGGCGGCTCGCGGCCGGCCCAGACCCTGTTCCAGGTCCGCCCGGTAGCTGGCCGGAACCTGACGCTCACCATGAACATCGGTCTGCAGAAGCTGGCCGAGAAGATCCTGGCCGACACCAAGCCCGCCAGTGCCCTCGTCGCGATCCGCCCCTCGACCGGTGACATTGTCGCGCTCGCCAACGGGCCCGGCACCGGTGGACAGTCCGTTGCGACGGTCGGTCAGTATCCGCCGGGCTCGACGTTCAAGGTCGCCACCAGCCTGGCCCTGTTGCGCGCCGGACTGAAGCCGGCCTCCGCGTTGACCTGCCCCGCCAAGATCGAGGTCGACGGTCGTGAGTTCAAGAACTACGGCGACTACCCGACCGGCCATCTGGGCAAGATCGACCTGCGGACGGCCCTCGCGCAGTCCTGTAACACGGCCTTCATCTCCCAGGCTGGGAAGGTCAGCGACTCGGACCTGGCCTCCGCGGCCGGATCCCTCGGCCTCGGCATCGACTACGACGTCGGCTTCTCGTCCTACTTCGGCTCCGTCCCCCACGAGGACGGGGCCACGGGTCATGCCGCGGCGATGATCGGGCAGGGTGACGTACAGGCATCCCCGCTGGCGATGGCCGCGGTGGTCAGCTCCGTGCAGGCTGGCAAGACGGTGATCCCGCACCTTGTGGACGGAACCACGGCGAAGTCGAAGGGCACACCGCTCACCGCGGCGGAAGCGAAACAGCTCAAGTCGATGATGCGCTCCGTGGTCACCGAGGGCAGCGGCCGGACCCTTGCGGGCCTGGACGGGCCGGCCGCGATCGCCAAAACGGGCACTGCGGAGTACGGGAGCAAGCAGCCGCCCAGCACCCACGCCTGGATGATTGCGGCTCAGGGTGATCTCGCCGTCGCCGTCTTCGTCGGCGACGGAACGTCGGGCTCGCAGACTGCCGGCCCGCTCTTGAAGCAGTTCCTGAGCCAAGCTCGCTGAGCCGCAGCGCCTCTCCGGGCCGGTAACCGGCCAAAGCCGGGTGGGATCAGGCCGCCGCGCGCGCCATCGTCCGTATCGTCGGCAGCGTCGAGACCCGCTCGGCCATCGCCAACTTCTCCGCCACGATCGTGAGCACGACCGACAGTGGCATGTCCAGTGCTCGACAGATCGACGCCAGCAGCTCGCTGGACGCCTCTTTCTGACCCCGCTCCACCTCGGACAAGTAACCGAGGCTGACCCGTGCAGCCTTCGACACCTCGCGCAGAGTCCGGCCTTGAGTCACCCGCTCCTGCCGCAGCGCCTCGCCGACCAGCTCACGCATCAGCATCGGCTTCACCGCAGCGTCGGTTCCCATGACCAAACTGTACTCACCTGTCGTACTCCTCGACATCGATCTCCCGCTGTGGAACGACCACCCTCGGTCGAAACAACACTGTCACGAGGCTCTGACATTCCCGCGGCCGCCTTGAACGACCTATGCCATGCCGGTCAGCGCCTCGAGCAGCGCTGTCAGGGCGCTGCGGACGGTCCCCTCCCGGATCTCCGCCCTGGTCCCACGCAGCGACAACTCGCGGACGGTGGTGCCGCGCTGCGGCCCGACCAGCCCCACGAAGACCTGCCCGACCGGATGGCCGTCTTGTGGATCCGGTCCGGCCACGCCGGTGACGGCGAGGCCCCAGTCCGCCGCACAGCGCCGCGCGGCCCCTGTCGCAAGCTCCGCCGCGGTGGTCGGCGCGACCGGACCGTCACGCTCGAGGGTCACCGCGCTGACGCCGGCGAGGGAGGCCTTCAGGTCGGTGGCGTACGTGATCAGTCCGCCCCGATAGACCGCTGACGCACCCGGCACGCAGGTCAGGGCCATGCCGAGCCCGCCGCCGGTCAGCGACTCCGCGGTCGCCAGCGTCCAGCGCCGACCGAGCAGCGCAGCGATCACCGATCGGGCGACGGCCTCCACGTCGAGATCCACAGGCAGCGGGTGCTCAGCCGTCGGCTGGACGCAGCGCGTTTCGGCGGAGCTTCCAGGCTGCCCAGAGGTAGTCGATTCCCGTGACCATGGTGAGCAGGAACGCCAGACCCATCACGACCCAGGCCACCGGCTCGGCCCAACCCGGCAGCGGGAGCAGGTAGAGGATGACGGCAACGGCCTGCGTCACGGTCTTCAGCTTGCCGCCGCGATTGGCCGCCATCACGCCGTACTTGAGGACCACGAACCGCAGCACGGTGATCCCCCACTCGCGGATCAGGATGAGGATCGTGACCCACCACCAGAGCTCGCCGTTGATGGACAGCCCGATGAATGCCATCCCGGTCAGCGCCTTGTCGGCGATCGGGTCGGCCAGCTTGCCGAACTTGGTGACGATGTTGTGCTTCCGGGCGAGGTGGCCGTCGAGGAAGTCGGTCAGGATCGCGATCGTGAAGACCGCGGCGGTGGCGAGCTCCCAGCCGGTTCCCGTCGGATGGGCCAGCAGCATCCAGGCGAACACCGGCACGAGAATCAGCCGGAATGTGGTCAACGCATTCGGCACGTTCCACGGTGTGGTCTCCGGCTCCTGCGCAGCCGACTGAGACGTACTCACCAGACTCCCTCCGTGATCTGCTCGGCGAGCAGATCGGCACCGACGGCACTGACCACGACGGCGTCCACGAGGGTGCCGACGTCGAACTCCCCACCGAGCAGCTCGGTGCTCCCGTCGACTTCCGGGCCCTGATGCGCCGAGCGCCCGATGCCGACCGTCTGATCGCTGCCGTCCTGATCCACCAGGACTCGGACGCGTTCACCGATCCGATCCTCGGCGCGCTGAGCCATCAGCTCCTCGGCCAGATCGGCGATCCCCGCGCGACGAGCCTCGACCTCGTCCAGCGAGACCTGATCGCCGAGCCTGGCCGCCTCCGTGCCGTCCTCGTCGGAGTATCCGAAGACCCCGATCGCGTCGAGCTCAGCGGCTTCGAGGAACTGCCGGAGCACGTCGACGTCGTGCTCGGTCTCGCCGGGGAAGCCGCAGATGACGTTGCTCCGGATGCCTGCGGCCGGTGACTGCGCCCGGATCGACTCGATCAACCCCAAGAACGCGTCGGCGTCGCCGAACCGGCGCATCCGCCGCAGCACGGAGGAGGACGCGTGCTGGAAGGAGAGGTCGAAGTAGGGCACGACCTTGCCGCCGCCGGCGATCGCGGCGACCAGACTCGGCCGCATCTCGGCCGGTTGCAGATAGGACACCCGGACCCAGTCGATGCCGTCCACCCGGTCCAGCTCGGTCAGCAGCTTCTCCAGCGCCTGCAGGTCGCCGAGATCCTTGCCGTACGAGGTCGTGTTCTCGCTGACCAGGAACAGCTCGCGGACGCCATGCTCGGCAAGCCAACGCGCCTCCGCCACGATCTCGGCGGGCGGACGGGAGACGTAGGAGCCGCGGAACGCCGGGATGGCACAGAAGGTGCAGCGTCGGTCGCAGCCCGACGCGATCTTCAGCGGTGCGGTCGGGCCGCCGCCGAACCGGCGTCGGTGCGGACGCGGCCCGCTGGCCGGCGCTATGCCCGCGGGCAGCTCGCCTGCGTTCTGGGCGACCGAGGTCCGATGCCCCGGGATGGAGACGTGGGCGGCCGCGGCCTGCCGCGCGATCGGGGTCACCGGCAGCAGCTTGCGCCGGTCGCGTGGCACATGCGAGGCCGGACGATCACCGGCGAGGATCGCCTGCAGCTGTGCTGCGATGTCGTCGTAGCTGTCGAAACCGAGCACCGCGTCGGCCTCGGGAAGGGCCTCCGCGAGCTCGGTGCCATAGCGTTCGGCGAGGCAGCCCACGGCGACAACCGCCTGAACTCCTCCCCCACCCGGTCGGTCCGACTTCAAGTCGGCCGCGGCGAGCAGGGTGTCCACCGAGTCCTTCTTCGCAGCCTCGACGAAGCCGCAGGTGTTCACCATCACCGCGGCAGCGTCCGCCGGGTCGTCGACCAGCGTGAACCCGCCGTCCTCGAGCCGGGCAGCGAGTTCCTCGGAGTCCACCTCGTTGCGGGCGCAACCGAGGCTGACGAGGTGGACCGGGGTGAGCACCAGCCCACCCTACTGTCTGTGCCGTGCCGACCCGTGCTTCGGCGGAAGCCAGCGCCCCCGCGCCGCTGGAGACCGGCCGGGTGCCCGGAAAGGCAGCCAATCGTGCACGGTGGGCCACGTCGGCGGACCTACCCGTGGCCCGAGTCGGGACGCATCCTGGCGAGGGAGCCTGAAACCCGAGGAGAGTCGTGGCTGAAGCGATCCGGGCCACCAAGGTCGAGGAGACAGCGAATCGCCGCGCCGCGCCGTCGGCCACGGTCGCCGCGCCGGCCACATCAGCGGTCCCGGCCGGACTGAACGGGTACCTGCTCGCGTTGCAGGGTGCCGCCGGCAATGCGGCCGTGCAGCGGTTGGTGGCGCCGCCGAGCGCACCTCCCGCCGACCCGGGACCGCAGGGGCAGCAGGCGACGCAAGGGCAAAGCGAGCAGGAGGGTCCTGCGGCGGGCCCACGGGCCGATGACGGCGACACCTTGGACATCGTCGTGCCGGACCCCATCGCCGAGCACGCCGACGCGATCGATGCCGATACCGCGACCTCGATCGGCGCCGTACGGGCCGCGTCGCAACAACGCCGAGCCCAGCTGACTGCGAGCGCAGCGCAGGTCGCGGGCGGTGTCGACGCCGGCTTCGGCGGGGCCATCGGACGAGTGGGCTCGGCCGTCGACGGCACCATCGCCAGGGTCGGCTCGTGGCTGCGCGGCACGGCCGGGTCGGCGATCGGACTCGTGACGAACCTCGCCGCCGGTGCCGCCGGGTTCGCCGCCGACGCCGCCGGCCGCGTCCGGGCCGGCGCTGCAGCGGCCCGAACCGCGGTCGAGTCGACGGTAGGCAGCGTCGCATCGGGCGTGCTCGGGTTTGCGCGTGGCCTGCCCATCCCCAACCTGCCCGGCGTCGGCCGGGTGCGGTCGTGGATCCTGGGCGCAGCCGAACGAGTCTCGGGGAGCATCCGGTCCGCGATCGGGCAGGTCACCGGCTTCGTCGCCTCGATCGTCAGCGAGACCGCCGGGTTGGTCGAGCGGGCCGCGCGAGCGGCGCAAGGTGCGATCCGTCGGATCGGCGAGTCGCTGAGATCGTTGATCGATCGTGGCATTGCCGCGATCACGAGTGCGCTCAGGCAGGTCGTGCAGACCGTGACGGGCGCGCTGCGGTCCGCCTGGACGGCGGCAAAGTCAGCCGCCCATGATCTCTTCGGGACTTCCGTGGGGCACATCGCAGCTGCCGAGCAGCAAGCGGTGGCGCGGATCGAGGCGAACCGGGCCGACGGTCACGCCAACCTCGACGTAGGGCCCGACCCGGCGACCGACGTCGAGGAGGTCGCCCTGGTCCGCGCCGAGAACGCTGCCACGGTGCAGCAGGCGCAGAGCGTCCAGGGCGGCGTCGTCGCCGCCACCCTTGCTTCGGCCGGTGAGTACCTCGGCAGGATCCGAGCGGGTGTCGCCGCTGTAGGACAGCGGATCCTGCAGATCGGGGCCGATGTCTTCGCCCAGGCGCGCGAGGCTGTGACGGCAGTGGTCCGCCAGGCCCTCGACGTGGTACGCGGGTACGCGTCCCGGGTCGCCGACGCGCTACGCGACATCGCCTCGACCGTGCTCGGCCTCGTCCGCGCGCCGATCACCGCCCTCGCAGATGTCGGACGCTCCGTCCTCGACGGGACCCGTACGCTGCTGCGATCGGTCCTCGGCCGGATCCGCCAGCTCGTCAGCGGTGGTCCGATCAGCGGCGACGACACGGCGGTGACCGCGCCGCTGCAGGAGTTCACCACGTCGCGATTGCGATCGGCGGCCCAGATGGCCTCGCCGCCCGCCGCTGCGGCAGCGATCGCGATCCCGATCTTCGTCGGGGTCGAGCTCGCGGCCATCTTGTGGTGGCTCGGCATCGCTTTGCTGGTGATCGCCGTCATCGTGCTGCTGTATCTGCTGATCCGGGAGCTGATGAAGGCTCGGCCGCGGCCGATCCCGCGGGAGCGTCCGCGCGATCGGGCTCGTCGTCGGCGGAAGCGGACCCCGAAGCCATTCCGCTGGAACCTTCGTTTCCTCGGCGGAATCCTCGACTGGAACGGGAAGCTGGACCCTGGCCCGCAGCCCATCCACGGGCACCACTCGTGGCCCAAGTACGTCGGCGGCGCACCCGAACAGCCGCTGATGGACGTACGGCACGACATCCACCTGCATGTGATCCACCCCGAGCTGCATGCGGCCATGGCCACCTTCGCGGCGTCGAAGGGCTTCCCGATCGTGGAGAACGCGTTCGCGGCGGCGTTCATCGCGCACCTTCGCACCAACCCCGGTGACAAGGCGACCTTCATCGGTGTGATGACGGCCTACTACCTGTTGCTGCACAGCCAGACCGACCCCGGCATCCCGCCGAGCGCGTACGGATCCGGTATCGCTTACTCAGCAGCCAGACTGTAGGGATCGACCGGGAGGCGAAAGGAAACCGTGAAACGGATCTGGACGGTGGCAGCCGGACGCCATGGACAGACCGACGGGGCGTGGGCGGAGGTCGGCGCGACCGCTCGTGAGGTCGCAGGCGAGAAGGCGGTCAGTCAGGTCGGGGAGATCATGTGGCTGGTCGACACGGCTGATGGGGCAGCGGCCGACGCGACGGCAGAGGCGCTCACACCGTTCGGCGCGGACGTGATCCGGTCCGCGCGCACGGTGTATGAGGAGAGCGACTACGCCGACGCGGACCTGATCGGGATCAGCGGGATCGACCTGAGCATCGATCCGCCGTTCGTCCGCAACACTGCCCGCGCCTACCGCGACGATCCGCCCTGCCTGCGCTGCGGTCATCACGACCCGTTCGACGTCACGGTCCGCCGACCACCCCGAATCGACGAGTCGATGCTCGACGCGCCGGCTCCCGACGGATCGCGTCCGGGACCGCGCGGCTGGGAGCTCGTCAACCTGCCCGACGGGGCATTGCTGTTGTCGACACGACTTGTCGGCCTGCTCCGCGAGGCCCGCATCGAGGGGCTCGCGGTCGAACCGGTTCTCAACGCGCGCGGCGCCACCTCTACCCGAATGGCCGCCCTGCGCGCCACGGTCGCCGTGCTGACGCCGTGCCCACGCCACACCGTGATCGACGGTGGACCCTTCTGCCCGGCGTGCGGTACGGCGCACGGCAGCGTCGACGGATGGTTCTGGGTCCCCCGTTCGACCATCGGCAGGGCCGAGATCGTGTCGCGCCACCCGCACCGGGCCGCGATGATCTACCTGAGCCCCCGAGCCCATCGACTCCTCGACGATGTTCCCGGAGTGCGCCGAGGGGACCCCGTCCGGGTGTGTGCGGACTGACCACCCGTCAACCCGCCCGGAGGTTCTCCATCACGTCCTCGAGGTCGTCCGACTTCACCAGCACCTCGCGCGGCTTGGAGCCCTCTGACGGCCCGACCACACCGCGGGTTTCGAGGATGTCCATCAGCCGGCCGGCCTTGGCGAAGCCGACCCGCAGCTTGCGCTGGAGCATCGAGGTCGAGCCGAGCTGCAGCGTGACGACCAGCTCGACGGCCTGCAGCACCAGGTCGAGATCGTCGCCGATGTCCTCGGCCACCTTGGTCGCGGACTCCGGCACCGCCGTGACGTCCTCTCGATAGTCGGGCTTGAGCTGGTCCGTGACGTGTCCGACGACCGCGCGGACCTCGGTCTCGGTCACCCACGCGCCCTGGATCCGGATCGACTTGGAGGCCCCCATCGGCAGGAACAGTCCGTCACCTTGGCCGACCAGCTTCTCTGCGCCCGGCTGATCCAAGATCACCCGGGAGTCGGTCATCGAGGAGGTGGCGAAGGCGAGCCGGCTCGGCACGTTGGCCTTGATCAGGCCGGTGACCACGTCCGTGCTCGGCCGCTGGGTGGCCAGCACGAGGTGGATCCCGGCGGCCCGGGCCAGCTGCGTGATCCGGACGATCGAGTCCTCGACATCGCGGGGGGCCACCATCATCAGGTCCGCGAGCTCGTCGACGATCACCAGCAGATAGGGGTACGGCGCGAGCACCCGTTCGGAGCCCTCGAGCGGCTTCACCGAGCCGGTGCGCACCGCCTTGTTGAAGTCGTCCACGTGCCGGAAGCCGAAGGCGGCGAGATCGTCGTAGCGCAGGTCCATCTCCCGAACCACCCACTGCAACGCCTCGGCCGCCTTCTTGGGCTGCGTGATGATCGGGGTGACCAGGTGCGGCACCCCCTCGTACGCGGTGAGCTCGACCCGCTTCGGGTCGACCAGCAGCATCCGGACCTCGTCGGGCGTGGAACGCATCAGCACGGACGTGATCATCGAGTTGATGAAGCTGGACTTGCCCGATCCGGTCGCGCCGGCCACCAGCAGGTGCGGCATCTTGGCCAGGTTCGCGACGACGAAGCCGCCCTCCACGTCCTTGCCCAGGCCGACCGTCATCGGATGGTGATCGTTCCGCGCCGTCGTGGAGCGCAGCACATCCCCGAGCGAGACGACCTCCTTGTCGGTGTTGGGGATCTCGATCCCGATGGCGGACTTACCCGGGATCGGCGACAGAATGCGTACGTCGGCGCTGGCGACGGCGTAGGCGATGTTCCGGCTGAGCGCTGTCACCTTCTCCACCTTCACCGCCGGTCCGAGCTCGACCTCGTAGCGGGTGACGGTCGGACCGCGGGTGTAGCCGGTGACGTGCGCGTCGATCTCGAACTGCCGGAGCACCTCGGTCAACCGACCGACCACGGCATCGGAGGCCGCCGTACGCGTCTTGTGTACGCTGCCCTGCTTCAGCACCTCCGAGTCGGGCAGCAGGTACTGCACGTCGCCGGAGAGCTGGAGCTGCTCGACCCGCTGCGGGATAGGGGTGTGCGGCGGCGCTTCGCCGATCTCGGCCGGCGGCGCGGCCGTCTTGGCGGCCTTGCGACCCTTCCCGGCAGCCGCGGGCGCCAAGCCGGCCGTGACCGGCCGCTCGTCGTCCTCAGGCTCGAGCTCCGGATAGGGATCGATCATGGCCGGGCCGGCCTCGAGCTCGGCCGGCTCCTCCTCTCGGACGACCGGTGAGTCGTAGGCCCGATCGACACCGATCTGACCGGGCGGCGCGATGAGCTCGCCCTCGAGCACGGTGCGCTCGGGGCGAATGCGGTCACGGACCGCGCGGAGCCGCTCGGGAATCTGGTAGAGCGGGATCCCGACGACGACGATGACCCCGAAGATCAGCAGCAAGACGAGCAGCGGCACGGCGACGTACACCGACAACAGATCGGTCAGCAGACTCGACGCGATGTAACCGATGATGCCGCCGGCCTCGCGCAGGGCCGCCGGGTCGTCGGTACGGGGCAGTCCGCGCGCGATGTTGATCAAGCCGAGCAGTCCGACACAGATCGCACTCCAGCCGACCAGCTGGCGCCCACCCGGTCCGTTACGGTCCGGGTGACGAAGCGTGCGCCAGGCCATTCCCAGCAGGAAGATCGGCGCGACATAGCCGAGCGCACCGATCAGGCTCGAGACGCCGACCCGAATCGCCGTACCCAGCGGGCCGGGAAGGGTGAACCAGAACGCCGCGCCGACGACGATCGCGCAGCCCACCAGAAACAGTCCGACACCGTCGCGCCGCAGGTCGGGAGCCACCTCACGATCTCCCCCGCCGACGCCCCGGGTGGCGCCGCCGAGGGCATGCGCAAGACCCAGCCAGCCGGCGCGCAGGCCGTGGCCGACGCGGACGAGGATCGGCGTGCGGGCCGGTCGACGGCCCCCGCGACCCTTGGACTGCGGCTTGCGCTGGGGGGGTTTGCGTTGCGTGGGCTTGCGGGCCGAGCCCCGGCTTGCGGCGGTCTTCCCTCGCTGCTGAGAGTCTCTGCTCGAGCCCGATCTGCTGCCGGAACTCGAGCGTGTGCCCGTTGCGGACCGCGCGCTCGATGAACTCGGGGCAGGTCGGGATGAGGTCTTCTTGCTTCCGGACGACCGCGGGCTCGACCCGGACGTGCCGGGGTTGCTACGAGACCGCGGTGGGGAAGACGCGCGGGTCGCCATGAGGGTGAGGCTACGTGATCTCGGCCGCCACTGCCCCGACTCCACGCCGGTGACCCGCCCCCACGCTCTCCCCGGCCGCCATAACCGGGGATCGGCGGCCGGTCAGCGGGTGAGATACGGGCGGAGGCTCCAGAGGTGATCGGTCGGGCCGATGCCCGAGCCGAGCGGAAATCCGCCGCGGATCGCACCGGTGACGTACGCCTTCGCCGCCTCGACGCCGGTCGGCACCGGATCGCCCAGTGCGAGCCGGCAGGCCAGCGCGGATGCCAGGGTGCACCCGGTCCCATGGGTATGGGGCGTGTTGATCCGCATTCCCGGATAGCTCCGCAAACGCCCGCCAGGGCCGAGCAGGACGTCGATCGGGTCGCCGGTGCGGTGGCCGCCCTTGACCAGCACCCAGCGCGAGCCGAGCGACAGCAACCGGCGGGCCAGCTCCTCGGGTTCGACCGAGTCCGCGGAGACCCCGACCAGCAGCTCGGCTTCGGGAACATTCGGCGTGATCACCGTTGCCAGCGGCACCAGCCGATCCCGCAGGGCCGCAACGGCGGTTGACTCCAGCAGTGGGTCGCCGTGCTTGCTGACCGACACGGGATCCAGCACGACCGGTACGTCCACCCCGGCCAGGCACTCGGCCACACAGTCCACGATGTCCGGGCTACCGAGCATGCCGATCTTGATCGCGTCGACGCCGATGTCGTCGACCACACTGCGGAACTGGCTCCGGATGGCGTCGATCGGGAGCGGCCAGATGCCCTGCACACCGACCGAGTTCTGGGCGGTGATCGCGGTCAGCACGGTCATCGCGTGGACGCCGTGGACCAGCATCGTCTTCAGGTCGGCCTGGATCCCGGCGCCGCCGCCGGAGTCCGAGCCGGCGATGGTCAGGACGCGGGCGGTCGGCAGTGCCTGGGCGGTGGGCAGTGCCGGGGCGGTGGGCAGTGCCGGGGCGGCGGGCTGGTCGCTCATCGCCGGCCGCGCTGACCGGGACCGAAGTGGTCCCAGCCGGTGGCGCCGTCCCAGGGTGCGCCGTCCACCAGCACCCGCGATCCGTCGTCGGCCGCCCGGACCGTGCCGACGACCCGCCAGCCCTCGGGCAGCGCGGCATCGGCCGGAAACGTCGCAGCGAGGGCGTGGTCCTCACCACCGGTCAGCAGCAGCGCGTACGGGTCGATACCCGTCGCGGCGCTCACCACCTGGAGCGGCTCGGGCACCTCGAAGGCGTTGCGCCGCACGTCGATCACCACTCCCGAGGCGTCGGCGATGTGGCCCAGGTCGGCCAACAGGCCGTCCGAGACGTCGATCATCGCCGTCGCGCCGGCTGCCGCTGCCGGTGCCCCGCCGCCGTACGGCACCTCCGGCACCCGGTAGGCCTCCACCGCTGCGCGCGGCGAGCGAAAACCGCGACCCAGCACGGTGAGCCCGGCCGCGGCCCAGCCCGTACGTCCGAGGAGGGCCACCACGTCGCCGGATCGCGCGCCCGATCGCCGGACGATCCGTCCGCCGCTCGCCGACCCGAGCACCGTCACGGCAACGGTGATGTCGCGGGCGCGAGTCAGGTCGCCACCAACCAGACTGACCCCGGCCCGCGCCGCCTCGTCGCGCAGGCCGGCCGCGAACTCGAGCGCCCACCCGGCCGGCAGGTCGCCCGGGGCCGAGAACCCCACCACGATCGCGTACGCCGTCGCTCCCATCGCCTCGATGTCGGCGACGTTCACCGCCACGGCCTTCCGACCGACGCTGCGCGCATCGGACCAGTCGCGGCGAAAGTGCACACCTTCGACCAGCACGTCGATCGACGTGAGCACCGGCGGTTCCAGATCGAGAACAGCGGCATCGTCGCCCGGTCCCAAGATCACCCGATCGCTCGCCGGCAGGCCAGCGGTGATCGACGCGATCAGGGCGAACTCCCCGACCTCGGCCAGGGTCGGACCGGCGGCCAAGGGGCTCACCAGCCGGCCCGTTCGTCATCCCGCGGCGCGCCGACGGTGGGCACCCGGAGGCTGTGCAGACAGGGCCGGGGCGAACCTGTAGCGTGACGCACGACGGCGAGCGTACGCGGTGGTCCTGCCGGGCCTCGGTGCGTCTCGCCCGAGACGCACCCGGCGTCACGACGCACCCGGCGTCACCAGGGCGAATGAGGAGACCGCAGCGAATGGTCGTTCAGGCGTACATCTTGGTTCAGACCAATGTCGGCAAGGCTGCCGAGGTCGCCAACGCGATCGGCGCCATCCAGGGCGTGACCCTGGCCGAAGACGTCACCGGCCCGTACGACGTCATCGTGCGTGCCGAAGCCTCCAGCGTGGACGAGCTCGGTCAGCTCGTCGTCGCCAAGGTGCAGAACGTGCCGGGGATCACCCGCACGGTGACCTGCCCGGTCGTGCACATCTAGTCCGGGTCGGGCTCGCGCGACGGCGCGGAAAGCCCGGCTCGAGTCGTCGCTCTTCGTGAAGAGGAAAAGCATCTCTTCACACATCGCTCCTCCCTCCCCGGGCGCGCCTTCCGACGCTCGCCCTCGTTATCGCACCGCATCGCCCACATGTGCCCGCCAGCGGCAGAAGCCGCCCTCGTTATCGCACCGCATCGCCCACATGTGCCCGCCAGCGGCAGGGGCCGCCCTCGTTATCGCACCGCATCGCCCACACGCGCCCGCCAGCGGCAGAAGCCGCCCTCGTCATCGCACCGCATCGCCCACATGCGCCCGCCAGCGGCAGGGGCTGCCCTCGTCATCGCACCGCATCGCCCACATGTGCGCCTTCCGACGCTTCCCCATCGATACCAGCTCCCGCGCCGACTGTGCGCACCGGCGGCGCACTGTGCGCGGCGGCGCCGATACGCGAAGTCGCCCGTGGGCACGCAAGGATGATGACCTGCCGCGGTCGACGCCGCGACCCGGCCGAAGCCCTCGGGCGCCGCCAAACGACGGGCGTGGGTCACCGCGAGCGCGGACAGCCGGTCAGCGGAGGCCGAGGGGTCGTTCCAGGCCCAGTTGCAGCAGGTGGTCGACCAGGGCCGGGTAGTCCATCCCCGTGGCAGCCCACATCCGCGGGAACATCGAGTGAGCGGTGAAGCCTGGCATCGTGTTGATCTCGTTGACCACGATCCGTAGCTCGCGGGTCAAGAAGACGTCCACCCGAGCCAGTCCCTCGCACCCGATGGCATCGAACGTCTTGATCGCCAGCGATCTCACTTCGTCCGCGATCCGCGGCTCGACCTGAGCCGGTACGTCGAGGTCGACCTGTTCTTCGGGGAGGTACTTGGCGTCGAAGTCGTAGAAACCCGACGCGCTGTGCACCCGGATCTCGGCGATCTCGCTGGCCCGGGCCGGGGCGTCACCGAAGCCACCCAGCACGCCGCACTCGAGCTCGCGGGCGTCGACGAAACCCTGCTCGACGATCACCTTGGGGTCATAGCGCTGGGCGAACTCAACGGCAGCCACCAGGTCGGCGCTCGACTCGACCCGGGAGATCCCCAGGCTGGAGCCACCGCGGGCCGGCTTGACGTACACCGGGTAGTGCATCGTGTCGACGGACTCGACGCAGGCCGCGCTGTCGCGCCGCCACTCCCCCGGCGTGATCGCCACGAACGGCCCGACGGGCAGGCCCGAAGCCGACAGCACCAGCTTCATGTAGTGCTTGTCCATCCCGACCGCGCTGGCGAGCACGCCGGCACCGACGTAGCGGGTGCCCATCATCTCGAACAGCCCCTGGATCGTGCCGTCTTCGCCGAATGGCCCGTGCAGCACGGAGAACGCGACGTCAACGGGCCCGAGCGCGGTCAGTGCGCCCGTCTCGCGAATCGCGAGCTCCGAGCCCGACTCGCCACGGAGCAGCATCGCGTCCGACGTGTCCTCACTCAGTTCGGGCAGCCGCCCGTCGGACACCCGAAGCCGCTCGATCATCTCCGGTTCGAGCACTGCCCATCGACCGGTCGGGGTGATCCCGAGTCCGACCACGTCGTAGCGCTCGGGATCGATCGCGCCGACGACGCCCGCAGCGGTCAGACACGACACCCCGTGCTCGCTGCTGACGCCGCCGAACACCACGGCCACCCGGGGGCGACGGCTCCCGGCCGGCTCGGGCACAGGGACACTCGGGTCAGGAACGTTCACGGGATCAGTCATCGGGTCCTGACCCTACCCGGGCAGACCGGGAGAATGGCCCGTATGCCCCTTGAACACTCCGAGCACCCGCGCCACTCCATGCATCCCGACACGATGGCCGTTACCGCCGGCCGGCCGCCTCGGGTCGTCGACGCCCCCTTCAACCCACCGGTCGTCTTCGCCTCGACCTATGTCGGCGCCGCGGACCCGAGCGTGACCGTGGGGTACGGCCGCTACGGCAACCCCACCTGGACCGCGCTGGAGTCGGCGATCGGTGCGCTGGAGGGCGGCCAGGCGCTCACCTTCGCCTCCGGGATGGCCGCGGCGTACGCAGCCTTGGAGCTGCTGCCCAGGGGCGGCACGATCGTGCTGCCCACCAACTGCTACCTCGGTGTGTCGTCGGCCGTCGACGAGCGCGTCGAGGCGGATGGAGTGTCCGTACGTCGGGTGGAGGTCGGCGACACCACCGCCGTGCTCGCCGCGGCCGAGGGCGCCGACATGGTGTGGCTCGAGTCCCCGACCAACCCGACCATCGAGGTGGCGGACCTGCCGACCGTCGGCGCGTCCCTGGCCGAGGGCGTGACGTTGGTGGTCGACAACACGTTCGCGACGCCGCTGCTGCAGCGGCCATTGGAGCACGGTGCCGACGTCGTGCTGCACTCGGCGACCAAGTTCATCGGCGGACACTCCGATGCCCTGCTCGGCGCGCTGATCTGCCGGCCGGGAGCCTCTCGACTGGAGCGGCTGCTGTCGATCCGCTCCCACCGGGGTGCCGTGCCCGGTCCGATGGAGGCTTACCTGGTGCTCCGCGGTCTTCGTACGCTCGGTGTCCGACTCGAGCGCGCCCAGCGCAACGCCCAGACGCTGGCCGAGCGGCTCGCCGATCATCGCGCCGTACGACGGGTCCGCTATCCCGGGCTGCCCGACGACCCGGCCCACGCGGTCGCTGCCCGCACCATGGACGGCTTCGGCGCGATGATCGCGATCGAGCTGGCCGACGCCGCGGCCGCCGACGCCGTGGTGGACGCGGTGCGACTCTGGGCACACGCCACGAGCCTCGGCGGTGTGGAGTCCAGCCTGGAACGCCGCCGGCGTTGGCCGAGCGAGCTGCCCGTCGTCCCCGAGGGTCTGTTGCGGCTGTCGGTCGGCATCGAGAACGTCGAAGACCTGTGGACCGATCTCGAGCGTGCGCTGGCCCGCGCTACCTGAGGCCCGGACCGTGAGCTAGAACAGCGACCCGATCACCAGCCGGATCACGCGGTCGAAGATCCGATCCGGCAGCACCGCGCGAAGGAAGAGCAACGGCTTCGCCCCGACGCCGACCGGATAGCGGGTGCGGGGGCGATGCGCGGTGACCGCCTTCGCCACGGCGTCGGCGACCACCGACGGGGGCGAGGCCAGCAGGGTTCGTGGCCGAGAGCCGGCGGCGAGGTTGTCAGCGGTCCGTGCGACTCGTCCCGCGTACGCTCCTCCGACCGACGCGGCCAGCAGACGGTCGGCGGCGATCGACCCCCACTCGGTCCGGACGGCGCCCGGCTCGATGATGACGACGTTCACACCGAACGGCTCGACCTCCATTCGGAGGCAGTCGCTGAGGGCCTCCAGCGCGTACTTCGACGCGTGGTACCAGCCGCCGAATGGCGTATACAGCCGGCCGCCCATCGAGCTGATGTTGACGATCGTCCCCGAGCCCTGGGCCCGCATGGGCCCCAGCACCAGCCGGATCAGCTCGGCGGCTCCGAAGAGATTCACGTCGAACTGGGCGCGCGCCTCGTCGGGTGACACGTCCTCGATCGGGCCGTACGACCCGTACCCGGCGTTGTTGACCAACACGTCGATCCGGCCCGTTTCGGCCATGATCGTTTCGACCCCGAGTCGGCGAGACTCCTCGTCGGCCACGTCCATGCCGAGCACCCGGATCCCGTCGGGCACCAGCGGATCAAGTCGCTCCACGCGGCGGGCCACCCCGTACACCGTGAACCCCAAGGCCACCAGTCGTCGGGCGGTCATCGCACCGATGCCTGACGAAGCGCCCGTCACGAGCGCCACCTGTCCCCCCACCAGAACCCTCCAACTTCCCCGAAGCAGTTGTCGCGGCCAATCTTGACAGGCGGCTCAGCCGGCGGCGACCACCTTGGCCGAGGCTCCGGCCACAGGGAACCTGGTCATCCCACGGATCAGCGAGCCTTGGCGCCGAGTGAGATCCCCGACCCGGTGTAGATCGGGGAGTCGTGTGACGAGGCTGCGCAGGGCGATGACCGCCTCCAGCCGAGCCAGCGGGGCACCGACGCAGTAGTGGATGCCTCCGGAGAACGCCAGATGGTCACTCTTGTTGGCGCGGTCGAGATCGAAGGCGTCCGGGTCAGCGAAGACGCTCGGATCGCGGTTGGCGCCGCCGAGCAGCGTCACCACGATCTCGCCGCGCTTCACCTGCGTGCCGGCCACCGTCTGATCGGTCAGGGCGAACCGTGCCGTGCGCTGCACCGGGGAGTCCCAGCGCAACGTCTCTTCGACGGCGGCGTCGATCAGGCTGGGATCGCTGACGACTCGTCGCCACGACTCGGGATGGTCCAGGAGCGCGAGCGCGGTGTTGCCGATCAAGTTCACCGTCGTCTCGAATCCCGCGATCAGCAACAGCGTGCACAGCGGGACCATCTCGGCGGGTGTAACGGCGTCGCCCTCTCCGCCGACCAGTCTGCTGATCACGTCGTCGCCGGGATCGCGACGCCGGGTGTCGAACACCGACACGAAGATCCGCTCCAGCGCCTGTTGGGCCCGCATGAGCTCACCGGCGTGCCTGATCGACTGCAGCCCGCCCAGGGCGCTCCCGAACGTCGCGCCGTAGCGGGCGAACTCGGCCGCGTCGGCATCCGGGATCCCGAGCAGCTCGGTGATCACGGCGATCGGCATCGGTGCGGCGAACGAGGTGACGAGGTCGAACGGAGCGTCGGATCGAGCGGCTCGATCCAGCAGGTCATCGACGACCCGCTGGATCATGGGTGCGAACCTGGCCACCGCCTTCGGGCTGAACGACGGCATGGCGAAGCGGCGGAGACGGGTGTGGTCGGGTGGATTCATCTCCAGGAACGAGAGCTGCGGCGTGCCCGCCGGCGCTTCCGCTCCGTCCGACGTCGCGCCGAACTGCCGGCTGCGCAGCACGTCGTTGCACACGCCGTGATCGGCCGTCGTCCATGCTCCGATCGTCGATCGCGAGATCGGACCTTGCGCCCGAACCGCGGAGTACAGCGGGTACGGGTCGATGCGTCCCTGCTCGAGGTGCAGTCGGCACAGCGGGTCGTGGCGCAGATGCGCTCCGAGTCGGATCCGCGCCCGCTCGGTCATGAAGTCACGCACGAAGATCAGCTGCTCGGTACGCTTACCCATCGCCCTGCCTCCACATCGCCAGCCTCCACATCGCCCAGCCTCCACATCGCCGCACCGTCGGCTCCGGCGCGAACGGCCGACGGTTCCAGTCTGCGTCGCGTTCAACCTGCGGACCAGGCCGATTGTCACGGCCTTGATCGGTGATGAGCGCGCTCAGTAGCGCTCCGGCTTCGCCGATCGCGCCATCAATGCGTCGATCATGTCGCGGGGAGTCAGCTTCTCGGCGATCACGGCATCGACGGCCTCGACGATCGGCATCTCGATGTGGTGATCGAGCGCGAGCTGGCGGATCGACGAGCACGATTTGACGCCCTCGGCCACCTGACGGGTGGAGGCCGCGATGTCGGCCACGGTCCGTCCGCGCCCGAGCGCCTCGCCGAATGTACGGTTGCGAGACAGCGGCGACGAGCAGGTGGCGACCAGATCGCCCAAGCCGGCGAGACCGGAGAACGTGTACGGCTCCGCACCCAGCTCGACGCCGAGCCGGATGGTCTCGGCGAGTCCACGAGTGATCACCGACGCCGTCGAGTTGTCGCCCAGGCCGAAGCCGATGGCGATTCCCACGGCCAGGGCGATCACGTTCTTGGTCGCTCCGCCCAGCTCGACCCCGACCACGTCGGTGTTGGTGTACGCCCGGAACCTGGCCGTGTGGCAGGCCGCCTGAAGCGCCTCCGCAGTCGGCAGGTGCGTACAGGCGACGACCGTGGCCGCCGGCTGACCTTCGGCGATCTCTCGAGCCAGGTTGGGGCCGGAGACCACGGCGATCCGGTCCTCACCGATTCCGGTTACCTGGGTGATGAGCTGGCTCATCCGCAGCCCGGTGCCGACCTCGATCCCCTTGGCCAGACTGACCAAGGCCGCATTCTCGGGGATGGACCAGCGCGCCAGGTTCTCCCGCAGGGCCTGCGACGGGATCGCGAGCACCACGAAACGAGCTCCCTCGATCGCCTCCTGGGCATCCGCGTACGCACGGATGGCGTCGGGGAGCACGAGGTCGGGGAAGAAGGCGGCGTTGACGCGCTCGCGGTTGATCGCCTCGGCCTGATCGGCATGGTGCGACCACAGGGCAACCGAGCAGCCGGCAGCGGCCAGCACGGTGGCGAAGGCGGTCCCCCACGAACCCGCTCCCATCACAGCGACCCGCGTGGTGGTCTCGACCGTCATCGGTCCCCCTCTGCGTCGCCGGCGGGGGGCTGCTCGTCGCCCCCGGGCTCGGTCGGTGGAGTCTCTCCACGGATCTCGGCCACCAGATCGGTCAGAGTGTCCATCATCCGCTGGGTGGTTCGGACGAGCATGGCGGACGTCACCCGGTCCCCGTCCTGCGGCTCGAGGGCGACCGGATCCCCCGTGATCAGCCGGAAGGTCTTGCGCGGCAGGAGCCTCGGGAACTCGATCTTCTTTCCGTACATGATCTCCTGAGCACCCCACTGAGCCACCGGGATCACCGGACAACCCGTGGCGTACGCGATCCGCGCCGCCCCCGTCCTGCCAGCCATCGGCCACAGGTCCGGATCGGTCGTGATCGTCCCCTCCGGGTAGACGACCACGCACTTGCCGTCGCGGACGGCTTCGACGGCCGCGCTCAGGGCATCTCCGGCCGTGCGGGTATTCCGGTGCACCGGGATCTGGCCGGCGCCGGCCAGGACACGGCCGACGACCGGCACCCGAAACAGGGAGTCCTTGGCCAGGAACTTCCCCCAACGACCGGAGAACGCCAGGTACTGAGCCACGGCGATCGGATCGACGTTGGAGATGTGGTTGACCACAACCACGATTCCGCCGGTCTTCGGGAGCTTCGCTTGGTCCCGCCAGTCACGGTGGATGAGTCCTCTGATCAAGGTGTGGACGAGCCGAAGCGCCCAGCGGTAGGTCGGCTCGACCGGCTCGCGGTTGACCTCCGACAGCCTGCCCATCCGCCACTCCTTGACCTCCGCCGGTGGAGCCTGCGCCCACCGTGTCTCATCGTCGACGACGAGTGGCAACAATCTAGAGGATCGTGACAGCATCGGGTGATCATGCAAGGCGGAGCCGGGGAGGCCGATCGTGGCGAAGCCGGGAGATCGATGATCGCTGAACCGGGTGTGCGCAGTGGTGCGGTGGTCGCGCTCAAGCCTTTGCGTACCGCCAAGTCCCGATTGCGCGGTGTTCCTGCTCCTTATCGCGAGCACATCGCCTGGTGCCTTGCCCACGACACGATCAGCGCGTTGGCGGGAGCCGTCGACCGGGTGGTCGTGGTGAGCAACGAACCGTCCCTCGCCGGTCGGCTGAGGTCGCTGGGCACCCGCGTCCGGGTCAGTTCCGAGGGTCCTTCGATCGGGATGAACGCCGCCCTCGCGGCCGGCGCGGCCGAGCTCGTCGAGGACGGCGTGGCCTTGGTGATCGCGTGTGTCGGTGACCTTCCGTGTCTGAAACCAGCCACCGTACGTCGGCTGCTGACCGCGGCAGCCCGTCATCCGCGGTCCTTCGTCCCCGACGCCTCGGGGACCGGAACGACCATGTTGCTGGCTCGCGGCGTCAGCCTCGATCCTCGGTTCCAGGGCGCTTCGGCTTCGGCCCATCGAGGATCGGGGGCGATCGCGCTCACGGATGCCGTGACGGGTCCACTCACCGATGCTCGTCGCGATGTCGACACCCTGGCCGATCTGGCCGACGCCGTACTGGTCGGCCTTGGCTCGCAGACAGCGTCGCTGATCGATCATGAAACGAACGGTCTCGGTCGCTTCGAGGCGATCACGGTGCTCGGACATGACGACGACGGCACCGTGATCGCGGCCGCTTCGGACGGGAGCCGCTATCGGATGAGTGATGCGTCGGCGAGCGATCGCCTGCCCAGTGCGACGCCAGGGCAGCGTCTGTACGCTGCCCTGGCGGGTGATCGGGTGTTGTCGGTCTGGCTGTGATCCAGACCACGGACGCTAGCTCTTGGCGGTCCGCCTCGCCGGCGCCTTCTTCGCGGTGCCAGTCTTGGCCGGTGCAGTCTTGGCCGGTGCAGTCTTGGCCGGCGCAGTCTTGGCCGGCGCAGTCTTGGCCGGTGCAGTCTTCTTGGCCGTCGATGCCGCCGCTGCCGGTGCCTTCTTCACGGCAGGCGCCTTTGTCGCCACCGCCTTTGTCGCGGAAGCCTTGGTCGCCAAGGCTTTGGCGGCGGGGGCCTTCTTGGCCGGAGCCTTGGTCGGCGCCGGGGCCGTCTTCGTCGCCGTCGTCTTGCGCGCCGGAGCCTTGGTCGCTGCTGTCTTCGTCGTCGCCTTGGCCGGCGTCGCCTTTGCGGGCGTTGACTTGGTCGCAACCGACTTGGCTGCCTTCGTCGCAGGGGCCTTCGTTGCCGTCTTGGTCGCCGCCGCTCCGGTAGCGGTGGTCTTCGCGGCCGTGGCCTTGGCGGCCACCTTCGTTGTCGGCGCCTTCGCAGCGGCCTTCTTCGCCGCCCGAGGCACCTTCTTCTCACCAGACGTGAACGCCTTCAGATCCGAGCCCGCACGGAATCGCGGCACAGCGGTTGCCTTTGCCCTCTTGCGCTCACCCGTGCGGGGATTGCGCACCATCCGGGCCGGCCGGGCCACCTTCTCGAACACGCCGAACCCGGTGATGGACACCTTCTCCCCACCCGCGACCTGGTACGTGATCGTCTGCACGACCGCATTGAGAGCCTTGGCGGCTTCGGACTTGTTGCCGTCGTAGTGCGACGAAAGCGCCTCGATGAATTCTGCCTTGTTCACGCCGGACCCTTCTTGAACGCTGTGTGCCAACCCCGATTGGGCTGTCGGGCAGCCGCACGGTACGTCTGCTGGCACAACGCTAGGCAATGACCTGCGTCGAAACAATCACCTGACGGCACAAACGGTGAAGTGTCGTTGAAAAAACGGCCCAAATGGGTGATCAGGAGACGGATTCGACCTTTGCGGGCAGGGTCCGCGGCAGAAACGACGGCCGATTCGCTTCGAACGTGTCGATGTCGGTGACATGCCGAAGGGTCAGTCCGATGTCGTCCAGACCCTCCATCAACCGCCAACGCGTGTAGGGGTCGATCTCGAAAACCGTCTCGAAACCAGGCGCGGAGATCGTCTGCTCGCCAAGATCAACAGTGAGCGGCGTTCCTGGGCTGGACTCCACGAAGTCCCACAGCTCCTCGATGATCTTCTGGTCGACGACCGCGATCAGCAAACCGGCTTTCCCGGAGTTACCCCGGAAGATGTCGCCGAAACGCGAACCGATGACGACCTTGAATCCGTAGTTCTGTAAGGCCCATACGGCATGCTCTCGAGACGACCCGGTGCCGAAGTCCGGGCCGGGGATCAAGATCGTGGCACCGGCGTACTGGGGTTGGTTGAGCACGAACTCGGGGTCGTTGCGCCAGGCCGCGAACAGGCCGTCCTCGAAGCCCGTCTTGGTGACCCGCTTCAGATAGACCGCTGGGATGATCTGGTCGGTGTCGACATTGCTGCGCCGCAAAGGAAGGGCGGTGCCTGAATGAGTGGTGAACGTGTCCATGGTCGGGTCTCCTCGATGCTGCAGGGATATGGGGCGTCAGCGGACGGTCGTTGCCAGGTCAGCTAGATCGGTCGGAGCTCCGAGTCGGCCCAAGATCGCCGTGGCGGCGGCGACCGGCGGCGACACCAGATGCGTGCGTCCGCCCTTGCCCTGCCGGCCTTCGAAGTTGCGGTTCGACGTCGAGGCCGCCCGCTCACCGGGAGCGAGCTGGTCCGGGTTCATCCCCAGGCACATCGAGCAACCCGCGGCTCGCCACTCGGCACCGGCGTCTTTGAAGATCACGTCCAGGCCCTCCGACTCGGCCTGCAGCCGGACCCGGGCCGATCCCGGGACGACCAGCATGCGTACGGAATCGGCGATGTGGTGACCCTCGATCACGTGCGCTGCCGCCCGCAGATCCTCGATCCGACCGTTGGTGCACGAGCCGAGGAACACCGTGTCCACGGGAATCTCACGCATCGGCGTGCCCGGCTTCAACGCCATGTACTCCAGCGCCTTGCTGGCCGCGGTCCGGTCGGCTTCCTCGGCGAACTCCTCCGGATCGGGAACCTGCGCGCCGAGCGGCACGCCCTGCCCCGGATTGGTTCCCCAGGTGACGAACGGCGTCAGCTGGGTCGCATCCAAGAACACCTCCGCGTCGAACGACGCGTCCGGATCGCTCGTCAACGTCTTCCAGTACTCGACCGCGGCGTCCCAGTCGGCGCCGGTGGGGGCATGCGGACGACCCTGGACGTAGGCGAAGGTGGTCTCGTCGGGTGCGATCATGCCGGCCTTGGCACCCCACTCGATACTCATGTTGCAGATGGTCATCCGGCCCTCCATCGAGAGCGCCGCGATGGTCGATCCGCGGTACTCCACGATGTAGCCCTGTCCGCCACCGGTGCCCACCTTGGCGATCAAGGCCAGCACGATGTCCTTCGAGGTCACACCCGTCGGTAGTTCGCCGTCGACATTGACCGCCATGGTCTTCGGCTTGGCCTGCGGCAAGGTCTGGGTGGCGAGTACGTGCTCGACCTCCGACGTGCCGATGCCGAAGGCGATCGCACCGAAGGCGCCGTGCGTGGCGGTGTGTGAGTCGCCGCAGACCACCGTCAGGCCGGGCTGGGTGAGGCCCAGCTGCGGACCGATGATGTGCACGATGCCCTGATCCAGATCGCCCAGGCTGTGGATCCGGACGCCGAACTCCTTGGCGTTGTTGCGGAGCGTGTCCACCTGGGTCCGCGAGACCGGGTCCGCGATCGGCTGGTCGATGTTCAGCGTGGGGGTGTTGTGATCCTCGGTGGCCATCGTCAGGTCGGGCCGACGCACGGGACGACCTGCCTGGCGGAGTCCATCGAAGGCCTGCGGGCTGGTCACCTCGTGCACAAGGTGAAGATCAATGAAGAGGAGATCCGGCTCACCTTCTGCGGCTCGGACGACGTGTGCGTCCCAGACCTTCTCACTCAGTGTCTTGCCCATGGCTCGAGCGCCTCTCTGTTCGACGACGGATGCCCGCACGTGCACGAGACCATTCTGGATTTGCATTCCAGCATGCGAGACGGCAGTATCAAGGCATGGACAACTCTAGCGGTGTCGGCGTTCTCGACAAAGCCGCCCTCGTCCTGAGCGCACTCGAAACCGGACCCACCACGCTGGCCGGTCTCGTCTCGGCGACAGGGCTCGCCCGCCCGACCGCTCATCGACTCGCGGTCGCGCTCGAGCACCATCGCCTCGTCAGCCGCGACCTCCAGGGACGGTTCGTGCTCGGCCCACGGCTCGGCGAGCTCGCCTCCGCCGCCGGCGAGGATCGCCTGCTTGCCACCGCCGGTCCTGTGCTGGCCAGGTTGCGCGACATCACCGGCGAGTCCGCCCAGATGTTCCGCCGGCAAGGCGACTTCCGGGTGTGCGTCGCCACGGCGGAGCGGATGTCGGGGTTGCGCGACTCGGTGCCGGTCGGCACCCAGCTGACCATGAGCGCAGGATCGGCCGCCCAGGTGCTGCTGGCCTGGGAGGAACCGGAACGGATGCAGCGCGGGCTGCGCGGCAGTCGCTACTCCGCGGTGGCTCTCGCCGCCGTGCGACGACGCGGCTGGGCGCACTCGGTCGGCGAGCGAGAGCCCGGCGTGGCATCGGTTTCGGCTCCGGTTCGGTCCCCGTCCGGCAAGGTGATCGCTGCCGTCAGCGTCTCCGGGCCTATCGAACGACTGTCCCGCCAGCCCGGTAGGCTGCACGCACCGGCGGTGGTCGCCGCCGCCGAGCGGTTGAGCGAAGTCCTGCGTCGAAGCGGAGCCGAGTAGATCGAGTCCCCGCTGCGGCCGAAGCCGAGCAAGGGGAACGTGATCACACCGACGCAGCCGACCGACGAACCGTCGGTGCACCGGGCAGCGCGGGTCGACTACGCGATCTCGCGCTGGCGGGCCCGGCGAGCCCGTGCGCGGGGAGCCCGGGCCACCGTCATCGCCTATACCGGCTATGGCACCACGTCGTGGATCCGAGTGCTGGGCCGTGTGCTGCTCACCAAGGAACCGAACGGACGTCTGCCCGGAGGTGAGCCGAGTGGCTCGCGCGGCTGGCGAAGCTTCACCCTCGTTCCGGTGGAGAGTGCGACCGTCATCGTCCGCGTCGCCGACTCCGAGCTCACGGTCACCTCCGACCGGAACGGCATCGTCGACACCCGCGTACCGATCGACCTGGAGCCGGGCTGGCACACCGTCAGCTTCAGCAGCGAAGGCTCGGTGCCGGCCATGGCCAAGATCAATGTGATCGCCGACGACACCCGCTTCGGAGTGGTCTCCGACATCGACGACACGGTAATGGTCACCGCACTTCCCCGGCCGCTGCTCGCGGCGTGGCACACGTTCGTTGTCAACGAGCACGCCCGTGCCACCACGCCCGGTATGCCTGTGCTGTACGAACGCTTGGGCGAGGGTCACCCGAACGCACCGTTCGTGTACCTCTCCACCGGTGCGTGGAATGTCGCACCGACCCTCACCAGATTCCTGTCCCGCAACCTGTATCCGGCGGGCGCACTGCTGCTGACCGACTGGGGACCGACGACGGATCGCTGGTTCCGCAGTGGACAGGAGCACAAGCGGAACGCGCTACGCCGGCTGGCGGCGGAGTTCCCCGACATCCGCTGGTTGCTGGTCGGCGACGATGGTCAGCACGACCCGGTGATCTACGAAGACTTCGCGTCCGAGCACCCTGACCGGGTCGCCGCCGTCGCCATCCGCCAGCTCACACCCGGCGAGGCGGTGCTGGCCGGCGGCAGTCGTCGGCAGCAGGTGAACCGTGCGGCCCTTGTGGTGCCGTGGGTCCATGCCCCCGACGGCGCGGCGTTCGCCGCCCGGTTCGCGGAGCTCGGCCTGATCCCCGAGCGCCAGGGCGAGCCCGAGGTCTAGCTCTCGGCGCGCCCTACAGGGTGAGCTGTTCCCGCAGATCGGTTCGCCGGGGTTGGAGCACCTTCTCCACCGCCGGGGCGAAGACCAGCGCCAGGGCGGTCCACAGGATCAGCTGGGTGCCGAGCGAGGCGACCCGGAACCGGGCCAGGACGTCGGCCGGGAATCCCGGATAGACGATCACACCCTTCGCATCCGTCAGCGGCAACGGCGTTTCGGTGAGTTGGCGGCCGAACTCGGCGACGTTGGCCGGCAGGTGACCCAGCGGCGGGAGCAGCGCCATGACGACGCCGATCACGACGATGTAGGCACCGCCGGCGATCAGGGTGGCGTTCCAGGCGGTGAACCGGCGCTGAAGCCGGTGTTGCAGCCAGACGGCGCCGATCAGGCCGGCGCAGCAGCAGACGGCCATGATCAGGAAGAGGCCGGTGCGCTGGCTGATCGTGTCGGGATGACCGATGGCGGGCGGATTGGCCGGGTACTTGATGGTCGGGAAGAGGTAGGTGCCGGCGAAGGCTGCCGCAGCGAGCCAGACCACGGCCAGACGAGGCTTCGACAGCTGCTGATGCCGCGCGACCAGGGAAACCAGGACAGCGAACATCAGACCGAGCGCGAGTCCGAAGAAGATCACGCCGACGCCGATGCCGATGTTCGCCTGGATGGTGCGGGAGAAGACCTCGGGTTCGGGCGCGGCGGCAGGTACGCCGGCGAGTTTGTCGAGGGCCGCTTGGGCGTCGTCACGCCCGGACTCGTACGCGATCGCCGCGGCGACCTGCGGCTCGGCGAAGATCCGGGCGAAGATGAAGGCGAGGGCACCGGCCACGAGGCCCGCGAGCGCGCCACGAGTGATCAGGCTGCGTTCCATGGGTTCAGCAGCCCGCCTCAGTGGCAGGGGAACCCGAGTAGGTGGCGGGCATCGTGGACGAACTCGTGGATGTGAGTGTCCGCCCCGAAGATCGAGGTCGCGCCCTGGTCGATGCCGATGAAGTAGTAGAGCAGGAGGCCGACCAGGCTTGCGCCGATCAGCCAGAGATTGGCCGCAGCCGTGGACGAGACGCCTGACTTCGCGGCGGGTGCTGCCTGGATACCGGCTGACATGGTGTGCTCCTCACAGGAATGCATGCGTTCCTGGTCGTCGGGTAGGTGCGGGAGTGTCTGACTCGCCCGACCTTGGGCTCACAGTGGCGCGACCGTTCCGGATTCTCACCGGATTCCTCCAGTCGCACCCTAGGCTCCCACCGCGCTGCGGTCAACGAGCAATCTGCAGGGTTGGCCGCAGAACCCTCAACAAAACCCACATCTAGGTAGTTACAACGGTGTGATTACCAGATATGGTGGTCGAGTAGCTGGTTCGGCCGCTCAGCCAGGGTGGTCGTCGTAAGAGGGAATCCGGTGAAAGTCCGGAACTGCCCCGCAGCGGTGAGTGGGAACGAACGCCGTCAACAGCACTGGGAGCGATCCTGGGAAGCGACGGTCAGTAGGCCCGGTCCTGGGCACAGGGCCCCGCCCACGAGTCCGAAGACCTGCCCGCTCACCGCCCCGCAAGGGTGATCGGTCCGCAGCCTCGTGGGAGGGCTGAGCCGCCGCACCGGCCCGACTCCGCCGGCGACTCGGCCTCCCCGGATAGCTGTGGAAACTCCAACCACAGGTCTCGTCGCGAGGGAAGCCATGACCACAAGGCAACAGTCCAGCCAGCACCCGTACCAGCAGCGCTCGACCAACCCGAGCACGATCCGAGTCCGCAAGCGCGATGGGAGCATGGAGCCGTACGACGGCTACGAGATCGCCCGTTCCATCGAGGCGGCCGCGCGGGGCGTCGACGCGGGCGTCACCCGCGCCACCCAGATCCAGGCGGAGCTCGAGATCGTGCTGTTCGACACGATCAGCACCGAGCAGCTGGACGAGGCCGTGATCCAGGTCGCGCTGCAGAACGTCAAGGACGACCCCGCGTTCGACACCATCGCGGCTCGGCTGCTGGTGAAGACCCTGTACAAGCAAGTTTTCGGCTCCACCCACGACCTGTTCGGGGAGGCCGAGGCCGACACCATCCGCGTCCTGCACCGCGACTACTTCCCCGGCTACATCGAGCAGGGAGTGCACAGCGGGCTGCTCGACTCTCGGCTGGGCGAGCTGTTCGACCTCGACCTGCTCGCCGCTGCGCTGGAACCGGCTCGCGACGACCTGCTCCGCTACATCGGCGTGCAGACGCTGCGGACCCGGTACATGATCACCGATCAGACCGGATCGACGGGAAACAGAAGGACACTGGAGGTGCCGCAGTTCTTCTGGATGAGGGTCGCGATGGGTCTGGCTCTCAACGAACCGGACCCGACCGACGCCGCGCTCGGTTTCTACACCAAGATGTCGCGCTTGGACTATCTGGCGGCCGGTTCGACGCTCGTCAATGCGGGCACCAGCTACGCGCAGCTGTCGAACTGCTTCGTCGTCCAGATGGAGGACGACATCGAACACATCGCCAAGTCGATCCGTGACGTGATGTGGCTGACCAAGGGCACAGGTGGCATCGGCCTATCGGTCACCAAGCTGCGCAGTGAGGGGTCGCCGATCCGCTCCAACAACACGACGTCGACCGGTCCGATCCCCTTCATGCACACGATCGACTCGACCCTCCGCGCTGTGTCGCGGGGTGGCAAGAAGTTCGGCGCCCTGTGCTTCTATGTGGAGAACTGGCACCTCGACTTCGCCCAGTTCCTCGACCTCAGACAGAACTCCGGCGACCCCTACCGGCGCACCCGGACCGCGAACACCGCGGTGTGGATCTCCGACGAGTTCATGAAGCGGGTCCGTGACGACGCCGACTGGTATCTCTTCGACCCGCTCGAGACCCCAGACCTGGTGGAGCTGTACGGAGCCGCATTCTCCGCCCGCTACGCGGAGTACGTCGCCATGGCCGAGGCCGGCACGATCCGGCGCTTCAAGAAACTTCGCGCCCGAGAGCAGTTCCAGGCGATCTTGATCTCGCTGCAGACAACCTCGCACCCGTGGCTGACCTGGAAGGACACGATCAACACCCGCGCGTTGAACAACAACACCGGCACGATCCACCTGTCGAATCTGTGTACCGAGGTCTGCCTGCCGCAGGACCGCGACAACGTCGCCGTCTGCAACCTCGCCTCGATAAACCTGTCCCGGCACCTCGTCGACGGGCAGATCGCCTGGGACCGGCTGCGCGAATCGGCCCGTTCGGCGATCCGGCAGCTGGACAACCTGATCGACATCACGATCTCCTCGGTGCCGGAGTCGGAGCACTCCAACGCCGAGAATCGGGCCGTCGGCCTCGGCGTGATGGGCTTCAGCGACATCGTCGAACGCCTCGGCCTGTCTTATGCCAGTGATGCGGCGTACGAGCTGATCGACGAGCTGATGGAGTTCATCAGCTTTCACGCCATCGACGAGTCCGCCGATCTGGCTCGAGAGCGCGGCAGCTACCCGAACTTCGCCGGCTCCCGCTGGTCCAAGGGTGTGGTGCCGATCGACACCGTCGACATCTTGCAACGAGACCGCGGCGTGCCGGTCCGGGTGGACCGGACGAGCCGGCTCAACTGGGAGCACCTGCGCGTGAAGGTGGCCGGGGGGATGCGGAACGCCACTCTCCTGGCGATCGCACCCACCGCCTCGATCGGGCTGGTGGCTGGAACGACGCCGGGGTTGGATCCGCAGTTCAGCCAGATCTTCAGCCGCGCCACCTCCTCGGGAAAGTTTCTCGAGGTCAACCAGAACCTGGTCGCCGACCTGAAAGGCCGCGGCTTGTGGGAGCAGGTCCGCGACGACCTGCTCCGGAGCCAGGGCGATGTCACCGCAATCCCAACCGTCCCGGACGAGGTGAAGGCGATCTACCAGACCTCGTTCCAGCTGCCGCCGTACGCGTTCCTCCATGTCGCGGCCCGCGCCCAGAAGTGGATCGACCAGGCGATCAGCCGCAACATCTACCTGGCCAGTCGCGATGTCGGGGAGATGGTCGACCTGTACTCCGCCGCATGGGACATGGGCGTCAAGACCACCTACTACCTGCACATGATGCCCCGGCACACCGCCGAGCAGTCCACCGTCAAGGTCAACAAGGCCGAGCAGCTCCGACCGACGGCCGCGGCAGACGCGAACCATACCGTTGCAGCCGGCCCGGCGAGGCGTGGATTCGGTTTCGGTCGCAGCAACCCGACGACCGCGCCGACCCCGACCGGCGTACCGACCGCACCCACCTTGCTGCCCCTGGTCGAGATCCAGCCGGAGACCGAGCTTGTCGACGGTGCCGTCTGCCCGGTAGATCCCCAGGAACGTCTCCAGTGCGAGTCGTGCCAGTGATCTGAACCCACCCGCGAGAGCACGAGCACTCACCGCCCGTACCCGAACTACCACGAGGACATCGCCATGCCCGTCAGCACCCAACCCCGCATTCTCGGCACCGGTATCACCGAAGGGCTGCTCCTCAAGCCCGTCACCTACCCATGGGCCTATGAGCTGTACAACCAGGCGGTGGCCAACACGTGGTTCCCGCACGAGGTCCAGCTCGGCGAGGATCTCGCCGACTTCGCCCGGATGTCCGACGAGGAGCGGCACGCTCTCACCCACCTGATGAGCTACTTCAACCCGAACGAGCTGCTGGTCAACAAGGCACTCGCGTTCGGGGTCTACCCCTACGTCAACGCCGCCGAGTGCCACCTCTACCTGGCCAAGCAGATGTGGGAGGAGGCCAACCACTGCATGGCCTTCGAGTACGTCCTGGAGACGTTCCCGATCGACCGGGCGGCAGCGTATGAGTCCCACGTCAAGGTCGGTTCGATGGCAGCGAAGGAGGAGTTCGAGGTCCACTTCATCCGGCGGATGACCGAGCAGACCCTGGACATCTCCACCGTGGAAGGCAAGCGAGACTTCGTCCGCAACCTGGTCGCGTACAACGTGATCTTGGAGGGAATCTGGTTCTACTCCGGGTTCATGGTGGCGCTGTCGTTCCGGCAGCGGAACCTGCTGCGCAACTTCGCGTCCCTGATCGACTGGATCGTCCGCGACGAGAGCCTTCATCTGAAGTTCGGCATCAACCTGATCCTGACCGTGCTGGAAGAGAATCCGGAGGTGGCGGACGAGGAGTTCGCCGACGAGATCCGCGGAATGATCCTGCAGGCAGTGGCGATGGAGGAGGCATACAACCGCGACTTGCTGCCCAACGGGATCCTCGGGCTGAACGCCGACTACATCAACACCTATGTCAAGTACCTGGCCGACCGCCGCCTCTCCGAGCTCGGCTTCGACCCGGCGTACGGCGTCGGCAACCCGGCCAAGTGGATGGCCACCGCCAACGACACTCTGCAGCTGGTCAACTTCTTCGAGTCGATCAACACCTCCTACGAGGTCGACGCTCGAGCCCACTGAAACCTTCATGGCGCTGAAGCGGTCATGGCGCTGAACCGGTCATGGCGCTGAACCGGCTAGCCGCGCTGCAGATGGGTAGCCCCGACGGGATTCGAACCCGCGCTACCGCCTTGAGAGGGCGGCGTGCTAGGCCGCTACACAACGGGGCCCTAGCTGATCATCGTTGACCGACGCAGAAGCCTACCAATCCATCACCTGGATGGTCGAATCAGCTCCCAGCTGGGGTACTAGGACTCGAACCTAGACTAACTGAACCAGAATCAGCCGGGCTGCCAATTACCCCATACCCCAAAGGCTCGACCCTTCGCGGGCCGAGGAGAAACTTTACTGCACGACCCTGGTCCGGCCCAAACCAGCCAGCCGCACCCGGGTCGCCGGCTTCATCTTCACGGCGACCAGCAGGGCCAGGGCCGAGAAGACAGCGAACCCGCCGACGTCGATCACGGCATCGACCCAACCGATCTCCTGGACGGCCTTCAACGCCGCGATCGACGTCGTCAGGCCCGCGATCAGGTACGCGAAGATGTTGTTCACGACGTGAGCGGCGACCGAGGCCTCGATCCCACCGGTCCGCCAGACGAGCACCGCGGCCAGCAGCCCGAACGCGAAGCGATCGAGGAACAGGGGCAGGTTCTGCGACCCGTGGAGGTATGCGAACACCAGCGCCGACGCCACCACGCCGATCCAGGCACGAGAGAACAGACTGCCGAGCGCCTGCATGAGATAGCCGCGGAAGAACACCTCTTCCGCGGCGGCCTGGATCGGGGCGGTGAGCAGGATCACGACGAGGAAGCCCCAGAAGCCGGCCTGCGGGCGGAACGAGGCGTCACGACTCACCAGGATCGAGAGCAGGATGACTCCGTTGAAGACGACCACGGCGACGCCGAGACACGCGAGGAAGTACGGCCAGCGCACCCTGGCCTGCACTGACGCCAGCCAGGCCGGCCGCATTCGATGGAGCAACATCATCAGTACGCAGGAGACGGGGATGAGGGTGGCGATCCCGAGGTTCGCGGCCAGCATGCCGCTGGGCCGCTGGAACGCAATCGCCTGCGTGGAGTAGTCGCGAAAGAGCACACTCGAGCCGAAGAGGCTCCAGGACACGAACACCACGAGCTGACTCACCAGATTGGTGAGCAGGATGAAGAACGACAGTCCCATCACAACGCCGACGACCGAGCGCCAGGGGGCGTACTCCTCGCCACGGAGGAGCTGCGGATAGCCGACGCCGTCCGGCGGCAGGTTGGGTTCGACGATGTCGAATGGTCGAGATCGCACCGGTTGCTTCGCTGATGAGGTCCGAGGGGGCGCCGGCGTTCGGTACGACGTCGAGGGCCGGGTCTGAGCGGGCTTGGGCTGGGTCGCCCGCACTGCGGGGTTTCCGGACCGCTTGGCCTTGCCGCTCCCGGACTGGTTCGGTGGTTGCTTCGCCATCACGCGTCGGCAGCCTCGGCGGCGGCCGCGAGACGGGCCAGTGCCGAGGTCCGGCCCAACAGCTCGAGCGACTCGAACAGCGGCGGCGAGATCCGCTTGCCCGTCACGGCGGCGCGGACCGGCCCGAACGCAAACCTCGGTTTCAGGCCAAGGTCCTCGATCAGCGCCTTACGCAGGGCTGCCTCGATCTCGGCATGCTCGAACGGTTCGGTCTCGCCCAACGCTGCCGTCGCGGCCGCCAGCACGGCCGCGGCGTCGGCGGTCGGCGCCACCGCCGGATCGATGGTGAGGCTCTGGTCGGCGGTGAACAGGAACGCCAGCAGGTCGACGGCCTCCGACAGCGTCTGGATCCGTTCCTGCACCAGTGGGGTTGCCGCGGCGAGCAGCGCCTGCTCGTCCGGCAGCGGCGGATCGCTGACCAGACCCGAACCGACGAAGAACGGGACCAACCGGCCGGTGAGCTCCTCGGTGCTCAACAGCCGGATGTGCGACGCGTTGATGGCCTCGCACTTCTTCGGGTCGAACCGTGCCGGGTTGGCATTGACCCGCCGGATGTCGAAGGCTTCGACCATCTCCGCGAGCGAGAAGATGTCCCGGTCGTCCGCGATCGCCCAGCCCAGCAGGGCCAGATAGTTGAGGAGCCCCTGCGGCAGGTACCCGCGCTCCATGTACTCCGCCAGACCGCTGCCCTTGTCCCGCTTCGAGAGCCGTCGGTTGCCCTCACCCAAAACGGTCGGCAGGTGGCCGAAGATCGGGACGGTGCCGTCACCGATGCCGAGCGCGTTCAGCGCCCGGTAGACCACGATCTGGCGTGGTGTCGACGGGAGCAGATCCTCACCGCGCAACACATGGGTGATCTTCATCAGCGAGTCGTCCACGGGGTTGACCAGGGTGTAGAGCGGTTCGCCGTTGCTGCGCACGATGACGAAGTCCGGAACGTGGGTCGGTTCGAAGGTGACCTCGCCGCGAACAAGGTCGTGGAACGTGATCGGGTCGTCGCCGACCCGCATCCGGACCACGAACGACGTTCCGGCGGCGACGCGATCGGCGACGGTCTCCGCGCTGAGGCCCCGACAAAAGCCGTCATAGCCGGACGCGGCCCCCTTCGGTCGCCGAGCCTCGCGGGCCTCGATCTCCTCCCGCGTACAGAAGCATCGATAGGCACTGTGTGACCCGAGCAGCTGCGGGACGATCTCGGCGTACGTGTCCAGCCGCTCGGTCTGCAGATAGGGACCGTACGGTCCGCCGACCCCGGGACCCTCGTCCCAGGTCAGGCCGAGCCACTTCAGCGAGTCGTAGACGACGTCGTACGCGGCGTCGAGGTTGCGCGCCGCGTCGGTGTCCTCGATCCGCAGCACGAACGTCCCGCCGTAGTGCCGCGCAAACACCCAGTTGAACAAGGCACTGCGGACGTTCCCCACGTGCAGGTTGCCGGTCGGCGAAGGTGGGAAACGGACGCGCACCTGCTCCGGTGCGATGCCGCCGAGGACGTCGGTTGAGTTCACGAGTTTCCTTGTTCTGCTGGGGTAGTGCTTTGCCTACCGGCCCGAGCCCGAGCCGCTCAGAGCCGGGTGACGATGTTGGTCAGCGTACCGATCCCGGCCACGGTGACGCTGATCTCTTGACCGGGGAGCATCGGCCCAACGCCCTCCGGCGTGCCAGTCAGGATGACGTCGCCCGGCAGCAGGGTGGTGAACGAGGTGATGAAGACGATCAGGTCGGTGATCGAGCGGACCATCAGCGCAGTCGAGCCCTGTTGCTTGATCTCGCCGTCCAGGGTCGTGGTGATCAGCAGGTCGCCGGCCTCGTCAAGACTCTGGTGGGTGGTGATCCACGGTCCCAGTGGGCAGAACGTGTCGTAGCCCTTCGCCCGCGCCCACTGCTTGTCGGACGCCTGCAGGTCGCGCGCCGTGACATCGTTGGCGACCGTGTAGCCGAAGATCACCTCGGCCGCCCGCTCGGCCGGCACCTCCTTGCAGATCCGCCCGATGACGACGGCGAGCTCGCCCTCGAAGTGCAGGTCGTTGGTGGTCGGCGGATAGCCGATCGGCTCCCCAGGCCCGATGACGGACGTGTTGGGCTTCAGGAAGATCAGGGGTGACGCCGGCACTTCGTTGCCGAGCTCGGCGGCGTGCGCGGCGTAGTTTCGCCCGACTCCCACGACCTTGCTGCGCGGGATCACCGGCGCGAGCAGCCTGACGCTGTCCAGCTCGCGCCGCTCGCCTGTGAGCTGCACCGGGCCGGCGAGCGGATCGGCCGTCAGCGCCGAGACGGTCTCCGGGTGCGCGCCGCCGTCCTCGGCCAGCTCAACCACCCCGAACTGTGGGTCGGCTCCATCAACGGCGAAACGAGCAATACGCATCCAGTCAGCGTACCGACCTCCGAACCCCCGACTTGTCAGCGTCACAACGTGCCATAACCGGCTGAGACGCTGACAAGTCGGAGGGGAAATACTCGCGGCATGAGTTCTGAGCCCTACAGCGCAGTCGAACTGATCACCGCGAAGCGGGACGGTGGTGCCCTCGCCGATTCCGAGATCGACTGGCTGATCGATGCGTACGTCCGCGGTCTGGTCGCCGACGAGCAGATGTCGGCGTTCGCCATGGCGGTGTTCTTCCGTGGTCTCGAACCGGCAGAGCTGAAGCGCTGGACGGCGGCGATGATCGCCTCCGGAGAACGACTGGACTTCTCGGCGCTGTCCCGGCCGACCGCCGACAAGCACTCCACCGGCGGCGTCGGCGACAAGATCACGCTGCCGCTGGCCCCACTGGTCGCGGCCTGCGGGGCGGCCGTGCCGCAGCTCTCCGGCCGTGGACTCGGGCACACCGGCGGGACGCTGGACAAGTTGGAGACCATTCCGGGCTGGCGGGCTGAGCTGTCCAACGCCGAGATGCTGGCTCAGCTGGAGAGCGTTGGAGCGGTCATCTGCGCGGCGGGCTCGGGCCTGGCACCGGCTGACAAGAAGTTGTACGCCCTGCGCGACGTCACGGGCACCGTCGAGTCCATTCCGCTGATCGCGTCCTCCATCATGAGCAAGAAGATCGCCGAGGGCACCGGCACACTCGTGCTGGACGTGAAGGTCGGTTCCGGCGCCTTCATGAAGGACCTCGACCGTGCCACGGAGCTGGCCCGGACGATGGTCGGGCTGGGCACCGACGCCGGCGTCACCACGGTCGCGCTGCTGACCGACATGTCGACGCCGCTCGGTCTGACCGCCGGGAACGCTCTCGAGGTCGCCGAGTCCGTCGAGGTGCTCGCCGGTGGCGGGCCGCCCGACGTCGTCGAGCTGACCCTCGCCCTGGCCCGGGAGATGCTCGGCGCGTCGGGGCGAGGCGATGTCGACCCAGCCGACGCCCTCACCGACGGCCGAGCCATGGACGTCTGGCGGCGGATGATCCGCGCCCAGGGCGGCGATCCCGACGCGCCGCTACCGGTCGCTGCCGAGACCGACACCGTCACCGCCGAGCGCGACGGTCTGCTCACCGAGCTGGACGCCCTGGCCGTCGGCGTCGCCGCCTGGCGACTGGGTGCGGGGCGGGCAGCGAAGCACCACGGTGTCCAGGCCGGCGCCGGCGTACAGCTGCACGCGAAGCCAGGCGATCGAGTGAGGGCCGGACAACCGTTGATGACGCTGCACACCGACACCCCGGAGCGCTTCGACCGTGCCCGTCAGGCGCTGGCCGCCGCGGTCACGATCGCGGAGTCGGCTCCCGGCGAGGGACGACGGCTGATCCTCGACCGGATCAGCTGACCTGCTGGGCCGCTGCGACCCAGTCCTCAGACGCCGAGCGGGATGGCCTCGACGTCCGACAGGTGACTCAGCGTGAGCTGATCGGCGTGGATGAGGCCGAACACGTACGACTCCACGAGCGCCTCCCACGAGGCCTCGATGATGTTCTGGCCGACGCCGACCGTGGTCCAGCCACGGCGTCCGTCGGTGGTCTGGATCAGCACGCGTACGGTTGCGTCGGTGCCTTGGCCCTGGTCCAGGATCCGCACCCGGTAGTCGACGAGATTGAACCGCTCGACCTGGGGGAATGCCTGGAGCAGCGCCAGGAGGAGGGCATGGTCCAGTGCGTTGACCGGACCATTGCCCTCCCCCACCACGCGCTGAGTCAGCCCCCGTGCCGTGATCTTGACCGTGCACTCGGTGTCGGTCTGCTGATCGTGAGTCAGCTGGGTGAACACCCGCCACGAGTGCACCGTGAACAGATCGGGCAGCTGCCCGAGCTCACGGCGCAGCAGCAGCTCGAAGCTGGCGTCCGCAGCCTCGAAGGTGTAGCCGGCTGCCTCGGCTTCCTTCACCTTTTCAGTGACCCGAGCCGCAAGTTCGCGGTCGGACAGGTCGAATCCCAGTTCCTCGCCCTTGAGCTGGATGTTGGCCCGGCCGGCCATGTCCGAGACCAGCATCCGCATGTCGTTCCCGACGACCGCGGGATCGATGTGCTGGTAGAGGTTGGGATCCACCTTGATCGCGCTGGCGTGCAGCCCCGCCTTGTGGGCGAAGGACGACAGACCAACATAAGGCTGACGAGCGCTGGGTGGAACGTTCGTCACCTCTGCGATGGCGTGCGCGAGGCGGGTGGCCTCTTGCAACGCGCCGGCCGGAAGGAGCGGCCAGCCGTACTTGAGCTCGAGATTGGCGACCACCGACACGAGGTCGGCGTTGCCGGTGCGCTCGCCGTAGCCGTTCACGGTGCCCTGCACGTGCATGGCACCGGCATCGACGGCGGCGAGAGTGTTGGCGACTGCGCACCCGGTGTCGTTGTGGCAGTGGATACCGAGGCCGACGCCGAGCTCGGCCACCTCGGAGACGATGTCGCCGACCCAGGGCGGGAGCATCCCGCCGTTGGTGTCGCACAGCACCACGACCTCGGCACCGGCCTCGGCCGCAGCGTGGACGCACTCCAGGGCGTACGCGCGATTCTCGAGGTAGCCGTTGAAGAAGTGCTCGCAGTCGACGAACACCCGCTGGCCCTCGGATCTCAGGTGGCGCACGGTGTCGCTGATCATGTCGAGGTTCTCGCGCAGCGTGGTGCGCAGGGCCTGCTCCACGTGACGGTCGTGGCTCTTCGCCACGACGCAGGCCACCGGTGCCTGCGAGTCCCGCAGGGCAGCCGTCAACGGGTCGTCGGCGGCGCGCATGCCGACTCGGCGGGTGAAGCCGAACGCGACCAGCGTCGCGTTCCGCAGGCGCAGCTCGCCGTGCGCCATCGCCTGGAAGAACGAGGTGTCGCTGGGGTTGGCGCCCGGCCAGCCACCCTCGATGTAGTGCACGCCCAGCTCGTCCAGCAGTCCCGCGATGGCCAGCTTGTCGGTCACCGACAGGTTCAGACCCTCCTGCTGTGAGCCGTCGCGCAGGGTGGTGTCGAACACGTGGAATTCTGCGGGCTTCGGCCTGAGCTGGATGGGCATTGGCTTTCCTTAGTTCGGGAAAAGTTCCTGGTCATGAAAAAACCTCCCGCGTGAACACAGGAGGTTTGCGCGCTGACCACTGCTCAGCGCGCTACGCGATAATCACCACCAGGGACCGCATGCGCCCATTGTTACCCACGCAATTCCGAAATGCCAAGAGTGTTAGGACACGCGAGTTGTTTGGGGTCGCCACGGCACGGCCCTCACAACACTCGCTGGAGCCAGTCGTGGGTGTCCTCGGCCCGGCCGTACTGGATGTCGAGCAGGGTCTTGCGCAACGCCGACGTGATCTCCCCGGTCTCGCCCGCGCCGACACGGTAGACGTCGTCGTGCAGCTGGAGCTCGCCGATCGGGGTGATCACCGCTGCCGTGCCACAGGCGAACAACTCCGAGACCGTGCCCCCGCGAATACCGTCCAACAGCTCTGGAACGCTCACCCGCCGCTCCACGGGCGTGAGCCCGAACTCCTTACTCAGCTCGAGGATCGAGTCGCGCGTCACGCCCTCGAGGATTGAGCCCGAGAGCTCGGGGGTGATCAGCTCGTTGTCCGTCGTGATCAGGTAGACATTCATCCCGCCGAGCTCCTCCAGCCACTGGTGCTCGGCGGCGTCGGCAAACATCACCTGGTCACAGCCGTGCTCCGCGGCCTCGGCCTGCGCGATCAAGCTGGCTGCATAGTTGCCGCCGCACTTGGCCGCCCCGGTGCCCCCCGGAGCCGCCCGGGTGTAGGTCGTCGAGATCCAGATCTTGACCGGGTTGACGCCACCGGAGAAGTAGGGCCCGGCGGGGCTCGCGATGCAGCAGTAGGTGACTCGATGGGCGGCCCGAACACCGAGGAACGCCTCGGAGGCGAACATGAACGGTCGGATATAGAGACTCTGCTCCCCGCTTGAAGGGACCCACGCCGCGTCGGCGGCGATCAGGGCCTCGATGCTGCCGAGGAAATCCTCCTGGGCGAGCTCCGGCAGGGCAAGGCGCCTCGCCGAGCGGGCGAACCGCTGGGCGTTCTGGTCCGCACGGAATGTCCAGACACTTCCGTCGGCGTGCTGGTAAGCCTTCAGACCCTCGAAGATCTCCTGCGCGTAGTGCAGAACCGCCGTCGCCGGGTCGATGGTGAAGGGACCATATGGCACGATCGCGGAGTCGTGCCAACCATCCGCGGAGGTCCAGGTCGCGACGGCCATGTGATCGGTGAAGTTGAGCCCGAACCCGGGGTCGGCCAGAATCGCCGTTCGCTCTGCATCGCTGCGGGGACGGGGATTGGCGCGGAGCTCGAACGGCAACGTCATGGATCAACATTATTCGCTCTCCCACGAGATGCGGACTGAGACCCGACCGGGTGGTCGGTGCCGCGGGGCTAACATGCGGCGGGTGAGCGCACCCACTCCGCAGACGACGACCGAGCAGACCTCGTACGACCTCGCCGTGATCGGCGGTGACGGCATCGGCCCGGAGGTGGTCGCGGAGGGGCTCAAGGTGCTGGAGGCCGTCGACGCGCCGGCGAAGTTCTCGATCACCTCCTACGACCTGGGCGCGGACCGTTGGCAGCGCACCGGCGAGGTGCTGCCGGACTCCGTGCTGTCGGAGCTGGCCGACGCCGATGCGATCCTGCTCGGGGCGGTTGGTGCGGCGCCCGGCGGCAAGACCGTGCCCAGCGGACTGCTGGAACGCGGCTTGCTGCTGAAGCTGCGGTTCGCTTTCGACCACTACGTGAACCTGCGCCCGAGCCGGCTCTTCCCGGGCGTCCCGACGCCACTCGCGGACTCCGTCGTCGCCGGCAAGGACGTCGACTTCGTGGTCGTACGCGAGGGGACTGAGGGGCTGTACGTCGGCAACGGCGGTGTTGTTCGCGGGGGAACACCGGCCGAGATCGCCACCGAGGTGAGCATCAACACCGCTTACGGCGTCGAGCGCGTCGTGCGGGACGCGTACGAGCGGGCAAGCCGGCGACGGGGAAAGCTCACCCTGGTCCACAAGCACAACGTTCTGGTCCACGCCGGCGGCCTGTGGCGGCGCTGCTTCGAGGCGATCGGCGCGGAGTACCAAGACGTGGCCACCGACTATCTGCACGTCGACGCGGCAACCATCTTCCTCGCCACCGATCCAGCCCGCTTCGACGTGATCGTCACGGACAACCTGTTCGGCGACATCCTCACCGACCTCGCGGCGGCCGTGACCGGTGGCATCGGGCTGGCCGCGAGCGGCAACATCAACCCCTCGGGCGAGTATCCGTCGATGTTCGAGCCGGTGCACGGATCCGCGCCGGACATCGCGGGCCAGGCCAAGGCCGACCCGACGGCCACGATCCTCTCGGTCGGGCTGCTGCTCGATCACCTCGGACTGTCGGATGCGGCCGCTCGGATCGAGCAGGTCGTGACGGCCGATATCGCTGCCCGACCTGGGCTCACGACTCCACGGACGACCAGCCAGATCGGCGACGCGATCGCCGCGGCCCTGTAGGCGTCCTGGGGGCTTTCCTTCCGATGACTCGGCGGCCAAGGCCCCGATCACTGCTGAACAGTGGTGAGCTGCCGCGGCGCAGGACCTGCCCGGTATTGCCAGCCCAGGTCAGGCGGCGCCCTCGAGGTCACGTCCGGCACTGTCCCAGAGCCCCCGGGCGTAGCGGTTGTTGCCGAGCATGAGGGTGCCTTGGTTGGTGGTGAGGGCGATCCAGCCGTGCGGTGATCGCCACAGGTAGGTGCCAGGGCTGGGCTGTCGCACGTTCCAGTGACCGACGGTCTTGGCGCGGTGCTCGGTGCGGGTGAGCGGGCCGAGGTTGCCGGTGTTGGTTTGGCCCGGTGGCCCGCCCCGGCGGTAGGGGATGGTGTGGTCAAGCTCGGTCCGGCCGGTGCTGCTGCCGCCGTAGGGGAAGACGCTGTCTGGGTTGCGCGTGGTGATCGCCATCCGTAGCTGCGGTGGAATTTCGTAGCTGTCGACGGCGGCGACACCGGCGGGGTCGAGGACGGGGTGGATGGTGATGTTGGCGTCGGTGTCGGTGAGGAAGTGTCGGAGCTGGTCGGCGGTGATCGGGCCGGTGTCCGTGCGCACGACGCCGTGACGGCGGCGGACGGCCTCGTCGGTGAGGTGGAACACGATGTGGACACGCGGCCGAGACGCGTTCCGTTCGGCACGCGTAACCGGGCGCAGGCTCAACCGGCCGTCGGGCAGCAGCGGCCGCCGCGGCTGGCCGAGTTCTGACCGCGTCAGGGCGGCGGGCTCATTGCCCGGGCCAGTCGAACTTTGAGCGTGACAAGGATCCGGTGGATCGTGTTGTTCGGCTGTCTGACCGCCGGTATGCCGGCGCGTGTGAGGGTCGGCAGGCTCATCGTCGAACTCTTCCGTGTCGGTCTCTTGCGGGTCCGATCCCGGGTCCGGGGGGTGTTGCCCGGCCTGGTAGTCCGGGTCCGCGGGGTCGGATTGGTGGTAGGGGGTGGTGTCCCAACCGGGGCGAGGCTCGGGGTGCCACGGGTTGATGTCGGTCGGGTCGGGTAGCGACAGGAGCGGGTCGTCGGCGGGGTCGGGTTGTTCGGTGTGTCGGTTCAGCAGGTCGAGCGCGGCGGCAGGGTTGCCGAGGATCCCGACCGCTTTCGAGCGGCGGACGGTGAGCGGGTCCTCGTCGCCTTCGTCGGCGAGCAGGTCCGCGATCAGATTCACCGCGGCCCAGAACACGGCGGTGTCGCCTTGAGCGGCGCGGATGATGATCGTGCGCAATCCGGCGGACCCTTCCCCGGGCCAGACGCCGCGGCGGCTGTGGGACTCCTCGATCCGGTCGTTGTAGGCGACCGGATCGACGTGCAGCAGTGTGGCGTCGAGGACCTTCTCGAACCGCCCCCAGGTGAGCAGCTCGAGCTCGCCGGCGATCAGCCGGTCGAGCTCGGCCACCGGACCCGGTCCGAGGTACCGCGATCGTGCCGCGACCGTCCTCGCCTTCCAAGCATGGACCTCACCGGCCACGATCCGCGACCACAGGCGAGGCAGCCGGTGTCGCAGGTCGAGCGCGTCACCGATCAAGCAGCGCGCCGACCCAGGCGACTGCTGCTGCCACAAGCCGAGCTCGGCCGGGCAGGTCTCCGCGATCCACGGCGTTCCTCGCCCACCGGGCCGGATGAAACCCTCGGTGTCGGGTCCTCCCCGCCGAGGCACCCTCCCCGTGCCCCGCGGACCGACCCGCTCGCGCCAGGCGCCGTCCGGGTCGCGTTCGGGCAGCTCGTCCGGGTCGGTGAACAGATCCGCCCACGCCGCTGCCAACACCAATCTGCGACACCCGTGGAGTCGTTCGGCCGCATGAGTCTCGGCGACGAGATCGCCCAGCGCCGCGGGGTACTCCCGCGCCTTCGTGAACTCGTCGTCGAACATGTCTTCGATTATAGTCACGCTTCCAGACCCGCGCAAGGGCGGCTCCGACACCGGTTCTACCCGACCGCTCCGACGCCACCTCGCACCCCGGAGATCCACTCCGCACCCCGGAGATCCACTCCGCACCCCGCATTCGGGGGTGCGCACCCCGCGCTGGGGTGCGAAGTCCGCGCCGGGGTGCGTCGTGGTGGCGGCCCCTGACGTCAGGGACGAATTGTCACCGGGTCGACGAAACGAAGGGCGCGATCTGGATTCCGGCCCGGCAGAGGGCCTCTCGTACGGCCGTCGCCATCGCCACCGCCCCTGGAGAGTCGCCGTGCACACAGACCGAACGGGCCACAACCTCGACATCGGAGCCGTCGACCGCTTGCACGACACCATCGGTGACCAGCCGCACCACGCGCCGCGCGACCTCGTCTGCATCGGTGACCAGGGCACCCGCCTGGGTCCGTGGCACCAGCGTCGCCTCGGCGGTGTAGCCCCGATCGGCGAACGCCTCACCGACAACGGCGAGACCGGCATCCGCGGCACGCCGGAGCCACGCCGAGCCGGGTAGACCGAGCACGGGCAGCGAGGCGTCGTACGCCCGCACGGCCGCAACCAGCGCGGCAGCCTGCTCCTCGTCGTACACGATCCGGTTGTAGAGGGCGCCATGCGGCTTCACGTAGCGCACGGCGGTGCCGGCCACCCGCGCGAACGCGTCCAGCGCGCCGAGCTGATAGATGACGTCGTTGGTCAGGCTGTCCGCCGGGATGTCGATGGACCTCCGCCCGAACCCCGCGAGATCCCGGTAGCTCACCTGGGCACCGATCACCACTCCGCGCTCGGCGGCGCGGGCACAGACCCGGCGCAGGATGTCCGGGTCACCGGCGTGGAAGCCGCAGGCCACATTCGCACTGGTGACGATGTCGAGCAGGGCGTCGTCGTCACCCAGCCGCCAGATCCCGAAACCCTCCCCCAGGTCGCTGTTCAGATCGATCCGGGTCGGGCTCATCGCCGCGCAGCCTCACTGTCGGCGTTCAAGTCGATCTTCGACGTCTCCGGCGCGATGAACACACAGATGATCGTGACCAGCAGCATGGCCACGGCGTAGACCGAGACCACCACAGAGGTGTTGAACTGGTCGAGCAGTGCCACAGCGATGATCGGGGCCACTGCGCCGCCGAGGATGCCGGCCAGCTGGTACCCCATCGAGGCACCCGTGTAGCGCACCTTCGTCGGGAACATCTCCGCGATGAACGCGGCCTGCGGTCCATACATGGCGGCATGGAAGATCAGCGCGACAACGGCCGCGAGCACGATCAGTGCGAACTGCCGGGTATCGATCAGGGCAAAGAAGACGAAGACCCACACCGCCGCCCCGATGGCACCGATGAGATAGATCGGGCGACGTGCGAAACGATCTGAGAGATGCCCGAAGAACGGAATCGCGGCGATCTGGATGGCGGCGGCGATGAGCACGGCGTTGAGCGCGTACTGCTGAGGCAGCCCGAGATAGGTCGAGACGTACGTCGTGATGAACAGCACGAACGTGTAGAAGGCGACATCGACGCCGACCCGCGCGCCGATCGCCAGGAGCACCTGCTTCGGATAGCGGCGCAGGACCTCGACGATCGGCGCCGCGGCCTTCCGGTCGGTGGCCTCGACCTTGCGGAACAGGGGACTCTCGGCGATGGTCAGCCGGATCCACAGGCCGACCAGCACGAGCAGTCCGCTGAGGAGGAACGGCACCCGCCAGCCCCAGGCCAGGAACGTCTCGTCGGTGGTGATCGCACCCATCAGCGACAGCACCGCGTTGGCAAGAAGCAGCCCGATCGGGACGCCGACCTGGGGCCAGCTGGCATTGAGTCCGCGGCGCTGGGGGTTTCCCGACTCGAGGGTCATCAGCACCGCACCACCCCACTCTCCGCCCAGGCCGAGTCCCTGCAGAAAACGCAGCAGCACGAGCAGGACCGGTGCCCAGACCCCGATCGCCGCATACGTCGGGAGCAGCCCGATCAAAAACGTCGAGATGCCCATCAGGAGCAGCGTCACGACCAGGACGTTCTTGCGGCCGAGCTTGTCGCCGTAGTGTCCGAACACGATGCCGCCGAGCGGTCGGGCGATGAAACCGACGGCATAGGTCGTGAAGGCGAGCAACGTGCCGATCAACGGCTCGAAGCTCGGAAAGAAGATCTTGTTGAACACCAGCGCGGCCGATGTGCCGTAGACGAAGAAGTCGTACCACTCCAGCGAGGTCCCGATCAGGCTGGCGATCACGACCTTGCGGGCCGACGAGGGTTGAATCGTCTCGGTCTCGGTCACTGGCGCTGCCTTCCGGGGTCGGTCGGGCTAGACGAAGAGGGGCTCCAGCCCCCAGGCCCGCTCCAGCTCGGCCATCTCCTCCGCTTCCGGCCGATGGTCGAATCGCTCGGCCGCGTCGACGACCTTCGGCAGCAGATGGATGTCGCCGACGGTGTTGAGGAAGATCCCGGGCCGGCCCAGCACCCAGTGCACGGCGATGTCGATCGCGTCTTGCTCCTGCAGCGGCTCGTACCAGGTGTTGGTGGTCTGTTCCCGGTCGCCCCAGGGCGCGCGGGTGATCGACTTGATGGTCTGCACGGCAACCTCGCGCGTCTCGCAGATCGCGAGCAGCTCCTCGAGGTCAGCCAGGTACTCGGCGTTGCGGGTCATCGGGAAGTTGTAGGGCAGCAGCACCGACGCGAAGTCGAACTCGGCCAGCGACCGGATGTGCTGCCGGGCAACCGTCACGCCGTGCCCCGTGACCCCGATGTTCGAGACGAGGCCCTCGTCGCGAGCCTGGACGACCGCCTCCAGCACGCCGCCCGGTGCGTACGCCGTCCGCCACTCGTCCTCGTCGACCAGGTTGTGGAGCTGGATGAGGTCGACATGGTCGGTCCGCAGCCGCTCCAGCGAGCGCCGGATCTCGTCGTAGGCCGCCTGTCGGGACCGTTCCCCGGTCTTCGTGGCGAGGAAGTACTCGCTGCGATGCCGCTCCAGGAACGGGCCGAGTCGGAGCTCCGCGTCGCCATAGCTCGCCGCGGTGTCGATGTGGTTGATCCCGTGCTCGGCGACGAAGGTGAGCGTGCGGTCCGCGTCCTCCTGCGTGACTGAGCTCAGTGCAGCCGCGCCGAAGACGACCCGCGTGCTCTGGTGACCTGTGCGACCGAATGGCTGAAGGGGAATCATCCACCTATTGTGCGGGTTCGCACCCGCTGCGCACCCACTGGCCCTCACTTACCCCGCGCTCACCCGCGTGCTCGCCGGCGGCTTCAGGAGTGTTGGTCCTCCTGGCGCGTCTCCGACTGCTCGAGGATCACCGTGGGTACGACCGAATGCGGCTTGCGGGCTCGGCGTCGCGGCTGGTCGCCGTCGTGTCGGCGCTGACGGTTGGCCTGCTCGTCCGTCCAGGCATCGGGGTACATCTCGTACATGATCAATTCTCACGGTGGTTGTCGGGAAGCTGACACCGAAATACTAGGACGCACGACTATTTGCGTCGACCGAGTTTCCCGCCGGGTCTTACATCGTGGACACGCTGTCCAGAATCGGCGCGCTTGCCGGACCCTGCTGGTGTGAGCGCACCTCCGGATCTTCCGCCGCTGGTCGTCCGCGCGCTCCGGATGTCACTCGAACGTGGGTACGTCCAGGCGTCGCGCAGTGAGACCGGCCGGCTGCTCGCGACCCTGGCCGCCACTCGCACCGGCACGATCGCCGAGTGCGGCACTGGGTGCGGAGTGGGCGCCGCCTGGCTGCGCAGCGGCGCACCGAAGGACACCCGGGTCATCACTGCCGAGCTCGACCCAGGGCTCGCGCACGGCGTGATGGCGATGTTCGCCGATGACGACATCGACGTGATGCACGCCGACTGGACCAGCCTCGGGCAGCATGGTCCGTTCTCGCTGATCTTCCTGGATGCCGCGAGCGCGAAGACGTGGCCCCGAGAGGACATCATCGACCTGGTCGAACCCGGTGGCATGATCGTCCTCGACGACTTCGTTCCTTGCGCGGGTTGGCCGCCCATCGCCGGTGGCCGCGTGGACATCGTCCGTCAGGAGTGGCTGGCGGACGAGCGCTTCACCAGCGTGGACGTGATGGTGGCCGAAGACACCTCGGTGATCGTCGCAGTTCGCCGCTGAGCCGGACACCTGGCGGCGAGTCGTCGGCGAGCGTCGGGTAGCGGCGGCGCCAGCGCCGGCGCCGACCCCGATCGAACGAGCAGCCCTCACCAGATCGCGGCAGCGGCAGCGATCGCTGGGCTGCGCGTGAGGGAGAAAGTCGGAGTCTGTGGGCGCGGAGCGGGCGCGAGCCGGCTCGAAAACATAAGGTGGGCCGCATGTCCTCGCTCCCGAAGCCCGTCCGCGTGCTCGTCGGGATCGTCGGGATGGCGCTTTTCATCGGCATCATCGGGGTCATCCTGCTGCGTCACGCGGGCGGCTGGGGGGTCCCGTACTTCCCGTTCACCTCCGATCGTGGATCGCAGTGCAAGAACACCCTGACCGGCTATGTCTGCTCGCCGCTGAACCTGGCCGACGTCGAGTACTGGTCCGAGATCGACCTGCCCGGCTCCACGGTGGTGAAGGAGGGGACCTACACCGCCACGCACGACTACCAGATCACCGCGTCGCTGATCGTGCCTGCAGCCGACGCGGCGGCCGCCCAGAAGACCCTGCAGCAGTCCTTCGGCAAGTGCGGTACGCGCGCCGCGCCGATGGACACCACCGGTCTGACGTCGGTCTGTGTGATGGCCAACGACGACGCGGTGGTCGAGTCCGAGCACGCCGCCAGTCGGCTGTGGGCGGTCGGCACCGGGAAGACGGCTGACGGCAATCTGGTCATCGGGATCTCGATCAAGTCCCGCTAGGCATCCGTCCTGGATGCCCAGCGGGATCAGGGACCGGGATCAGCGAGCAGCGGTGCCCTCGACGTAGTCGTCGTCATGGCTCTTGACCCAGGCCATCAGGCCACGAAGCTCGTGCCCCGTCGCCTCGATCGGGTGGGCCTCGCCCTCGGCCCGCAGCTTCTTGAACTCGGGCGCGCCGGCATCCTGGTCGTCGATGAACCGCTTGGCGAAGGCGCCGTTCTGCACGTCGGTGAGGACGGCCTTCATGTTCTCCTTCACGTGGGCGTCGATCACCCGCGGTCCGGACACGTAGTCGCCGTACTCGGCCGTATCGGAGACGCTCCAGCGCTGCTTGGCGATGCCACCCTCATACATCAGGTCGACGATCAGCTTGAGCTCGTGCAGGCACTCGAAGTAGGCGACCTCGGGCTGGTAGCCCGCCTCGGTCAGCGTCTCGAAACCGGCCATCACCAGCGCGCTGGCGCCACCGCAGAGAACGGCCTGCTCACCGAACAGATCCGTCTCGGTCTCCTCGGTGAACGTGGTCTTGATGCCGCCGGCCCGCAGCCCACCGATCGCCTTCGCGTAGCTCAGCGCGAGGTCCCATGCCTTGCCGCTGGCATCCTGCTCGACCGCGACCAGCACCGGGACACCGCGGCCCTCGGCGTACTCGCGACGGACCAGGTGGCCCGGACCCTTCGGCGCCACGAGGGCCACGTCGACGCCTTCCGGCGGAGTGATGTAGTCGTAGCGAATGTTGAAGCCGTGCGCGAAGAACAGCGCGTCGCCGGGAACGAGGTTCGGCTCGATCGCGTCCTTGTAGAGCTTGCGCTGCGAGGGGTCCGGGGTGAGGACCATGATCAGGTCGGCCTCTTCGCAGGCCTCGTACGGCGTCAGCACCCGGAGGCCCTGGGCCTCGGCCTTGGCGCGGCTCTTGCTGCCCTCGGCCAGGCCGACTCGGACGTCGACCCCGGAATCGCGCAGCGACAACGCGTGCGCGTGGCCCTGGCTGCCGAAACCGAGGACGGCGACGCTGCGGCCCTGGATGACGGACAGGTCGGCGTCGGAGTCGTAGAACATCGTTGCGGGCACGGGCTGGTCTCCTCGAGAGTGTGACTGTGGTCGGCGGATGATGGCCGTCCGCCATTATGGCGGTCGGTCGACTAGATGGCGCGGATGGTCTTCTGACGGTCGGTTCGGGTGGTCCGGTCGCTGATCGACCGGCTGCCGCGACCGACCGCGACCAGGCCGGACTGGACGAGCTCGCGGATGCCGTACGGCTCGAGCAGCTTGAGCAAGGCCTCGAGCTTGGCCGGGCTACCGGTGGCCTCGACGGTGATGACGTCCGCGGTGAGGTCGACGGCCTTGGCCTGGAACAGCCCGATGATCTCGATCAGCTGGCCCCGCGTCTCCGCGCTGGCGCGGACCTTGACCAGGGCCAGCTCACGGCGTACCGCGCTGTCCTCCAGCTCGACGATCTTGATCACCTCGATCAGCTTGTTGAGCTGCTTGGTGATCTGCTCCAGTACCACGTCGTCGACGGCGACCGACAAGGTGATCCGCGACATCTCCGGGTGCTCGGTCGGTCCGACAGCCAGAGACTCGATGTTGTAGCCGCGGCGCGAGATCAGGCCGGCGATCCGGGCGAGTACCCCGGGCTTGTTCTCCACCAGCACACTGAGCGTGTGCGCGACGATGCTGTCACTCATCACAGCACCTCCTCGTCCCACGACGGGGCCATGTCTCGGGCCACCTTGATCTCGTCGTTGCTGGTCCCGGCGGCGACCATCGGCCACACCATGGCGTCCTTGTGGACGACGAACTCCACCACGACCGGCACGTCGTTGATCGACAGGGCTTTCTCGATCACGGAGTCCACGTCCTCCGGATCCTCGGCTCGTAGTCCGACGCAGCCCATCGCCTCCGCCAGCTTGGGAAAGTCGGGAACGCGATTGGTCTTCAGGTCCGTATTGGAGTAGCGGCCCTCGTAGAACAACGTCTGCCACTGCCGGACCATGCCGAGACTCTGGTTGTTGATCACCGCGATCTTGATCGGGATCCCTTCCAGGGCACAGGTCACGAGCTCCTGGTTGGTCATCTGGAAGCAGCCGTCCCCGTCGATCCCCCAGACGATGCTGTCCGGGCGACCGACCTTGGCGCCCATCGCCGCGGGCACGCAGTAGCCCATCGTGCCGAGCCCGCCAGAATTCAGCCACCGACCGGGCAGCTCGAAGGGCAGGAAGTGCGCAGCCCACATCTGGTGCTGGCCTACCCCGGCCGCGTAGTAGGCGTCCGGGCCGGTCAGCTCGCCGATCCGCTTGATCACGTACTGCGGGGAGAGCGAGCCGTCCTCCGGCAGGTCGTAGCCGGTCGGATAGCGGCGTTTGAGGTCCTTGAGGTACGTCGCCCAGTCGGCCACGTCCGGCAGCGGTCCATTGCGCAGCAGCAACAACAGCTCGGCGATCACCTCCTTCACGTCGCCCACGATCGGCACGTCGGCCTGCCGGTTCTTCGAGATCTCCGCGGGGTCGATATCGGCGTGGATCACCTTGGCCAACGGGGCGAACGACGACAACTTGCCGGTCACCCGGTCGTCGAAGCGAACGCCGAGAGAGATCAACAGGTCCGAGCGCTGCAGTGCGCCGACCGCTGCCACCGTGCCGTGCATGCCGGGCATGCCCATGTTCTGCGGGTGGCTGTCGGGGAAGACCCCGCGGGCCATCAGCGTTGTGACCACGGGGATTCCGGTCAGCTCCGCCAGCGCCTTGAGCTCGTCCCAGGCACGGGCCTTGACGACGCCGCCACCCACGTACAGCACGGGTCGGCGTGACTCGACGATCAGCCGGGCGGCTTCGCGGACCTGCTTGCCGTGGGGCTTGATCACCGGGTGGTATCCCGGCAGATCGAGCTCGTCCGGCCAGTTGAAGGCCGAGCGGCCCTGCAACGCGTCCTTCGTGACGTCGACGAGCACCGGGCCGGGCCGTCCAGTGCCGGCGATGTGGAACGCGCTGGCGATGGCTTCCGGAATGTCGGCGGCCTTCGTGACGAGGAAGTTGTGCTTGGTGATCGGCATGGTGATGCCGCGGATGTCCGCCTCCTGGAAGGCGTCGGTCCCGATTGCCGGACTCGCCACCTGTCCGGTGATGGCGACGATCGGCACCGAGTCCATGTAGGCGTCGGCGATCGGGGTGACGAGGTTGGTTGCCCCGGGACCCGAGGTCGCGATGCAGACGCCGACCTTGCCGGTCGCCACGGCGTAGCCCTCGGCGGCGTGTCCAGCCCCCTGCTCGTGCCTGACGAGGATGTGGCGTACGGCCGGCGAGTCGAACAGCGGGTCGTACAGTGGGAGGACCGCGCCACCCGGGATGCCGAATACGGTGTCGGCCCCGACCCACTCCAGCGATCTGACCAGCGCCTGAGCGCCGGTGATCTGCGCTGCGGTCACGTCGTTGTCGACCATCAGACTCTCCTTGCCCACATCGGTCTTCCCTTTCGTTTGGCGATCGTACGCCCGCGGTTCCTCGCGCCGCCCTGGCCGATCCCGGCCAAGAAAAAACCCCCGCCGCCTTGAGGGCAGACGAGGGAGCGCGTCGGTGGTGAGTCTGGACTCAACCGACACGCTTGCTGACTACGAGGAGCGAGCTCTTGCGCACGTATTGCACTCTAGTCGCATGCGCCCGCGGATCCGGGCAGCGACCTGGCGCCGTCTTGACATCCGGAAGGACGCTCGGGGACCAAACTATCGGACCACCTAGGAGTCTGACCGCCCCGCGCCTCGTCGCCCGCTCTCACCGCGTCCAGCGGGCAGCAGCACACTGACCGCCGGATCGTCGGGCGGCAACCAGACCGGGGCGAGTCCGATCGTCGTGGACGTCCAGCCTCTCCGGTGCGAGAGCGCGTGAGCCGTGCGGACGAATTCGGCGACCGGCTCGGCGAGCTGCTCGTCTCGCCAGGCGATCGACCAGGGGTACACGGGCTGACGCTCGAGCGGGTGATACACCGGGAGACCGACCTCGGCGTAGCGCTGGGTGTAGCTGGCGAAATCCAGCAGGAACGCGCCGGCTGGTGCGCGCCGCACCGCGGCGAGGCAGTGGTTGAACGTTCCTGGATTGCCGAGCCACCGGAGGGTGATCCCGGTGTCTCGTTCGAATGCGCTCAGGAAGTCTCCGTGGACGTTGTACATCCCCGAATCCGGTGTGTCGGCGAACACCTCGATCCGTCGCGCATCGAAGGACACGCTCTCCTGTGGCGAATCGGTGGCTCGCCCGACCAGGAGCATGGGCTCGAGGCGGAGCAGGCGGTAGTGCCAGCCGGTCGGATGGTCCGCGACCATTCGACGCGTGACCCGCAGGATGGCCACATCCAGATGGCCGTTGAGCAAGGCTTCCAGCTGGCGGACGCTGTCCATGGAACGTTCGACCAGCTCGACGTCCGGGTTGACTGCCGTGAAAGCGTCGGCGACCTCTCTGCTGGTGGTGAGCTCGAAGATGTGCGCGAGACGTACGACGTTCGTGTCCCGGGGATGGCTCATCCGCTCGGCGATGGCCAGCAGCTGGCGGGCGTCGTCCAGGAAGTGCTGACCCCGCGCGGTGAGTCTGACGTGACGGCTGTCACGGACCAGCAGTGGCTCACCGACGCCGGCCTCGAGCCTGCGGATCTGCTTCGACAGCGCGGGTTGGCTGATGTACAGCCTGCCGGCCGCCCGTCCGAAGTGCAGTTCCTCGGCGACGACAACGAAGTACCGGATCAGACGCAGATCGACGTTCATCAGCCCTCCTCTGCGGTTCACCGTAGACCCCGGCGTGGGCGATCGATGACGATTTGGTTATCGATTCGCCCGGAACATGCCTTGGACAGCACGCGACGACGCGTGTTGGCTCGGTAACGTCGATGGACCAGGCCGAGGGGGCGACATGTCAGGAACCGGATCCACGGGTGCACCCGTTGCACCGACCGTTGTCCTGGTTCACGGCGCCTGGACCGACAGCTCGAGCTGGAGCGAGGTCGTTCGTCATCTGCAGAGCGACGGCTACCCGGTCGAGGCACCACCGAACCCGCTCCGCGGCCCGGCCGGCGATGCCGCGTATCTGTCGGCCTACCTCGAAACGATCGTCGGGCCGATCGTCCTGGTCGGTCATTCCTACGGAGGCGCGGTCATCACCGACGCGGCCACCGGGAACACGAACGTCAAGGCGCTCGTCTATGTCAATGCCTTCATTCCCGATCAGGGAGAGAGTGTCGTGCAGCTCGCATCGGCTCAACCGGGTTCCGCGCTGACGGTGGCAGACCCGACAGCCGTGTTCAGTCTCGTTCCCTACCCCACCAGCCCACCCGGTGACTTCGACGCCTACATTCTCCCCGCGGTGTACGCGGATGCGTTCGCCAACGATCTGCCGCAGCAGACCGCGGCGGTGCTGGCGGCCACACAGCGCCCGGTCACTCTGAGTGCCTTGGCGACCCCCTCGGGGCCACCGGCCTGGCGGTTGATCCCCACCTGGGCACTGATCGGGACCCGGGACCGCGTACTCCCCCCGGCCGAGCAGGCCATCATGGCCGAACGCGCTCGCGCCCACATCGGCAAGGTGAGCGCCTCCCACCTGTCGATGGTGTCCAAGCCCCGAGAGGTAGCCGATCTGATCCGACTAGCGGCTGAAGCCGTGCACTGAGACCACCGCGCGGCGGTGGCCAACAACCTGTAGACAAGGGAATCGACAACCTCGTGACGACGACAAGGGGCAACCCCTCATGGACCTGAACCTGAACGACAAGATCGCGATCGTCACCGGCGCCAGCAAAGGCATCGGCCTGGCGGTGACCCAGGCGCTGGTCGCCGAAGGGGTCACCGTCGTCGCCGGCGCTCGATCAGCAGGGCCGGCCCTGCCCGACCTGCAAGCAACCGGTCGGGTCGTGTTCGTACCGGTGGATCTCGCCGGCCCAGCCGGCCCGGTCGCCCTGGTCGAACAGGCGCAGAAACTGGGTGGAGTCGACATCTTGGTCAACAACGCCGGCGCCGTCACGCCGCGTCCCGAAGGATCTACATCCGTCACCGACGAGGCCTGGGACGCGACGATCGCTCTCACGTTGATGGCCGCCGTACGCACCACCCGGGCCGCGCTTCCCCAGATGATCCGTCGCGGCGGCGGCAGCATCGTCACCATCAGCTCGGTGAACGCCTACCTTCCCGACCCCCTCGTCATCGACTACTCCGCAGCCAAGGCCGCGCTCACCAACTTCTGCAAGTCGCTGTCGAAGGAGGTCGGACCGGCCGGGATCCGCGTGAACACCATCAGTCCCGGACCGGTGGAGACCGGACTCTGGCTCGGCGACCACGGCGTCGCCGAGACCGTTGCCCACTCCGTTGGCGCCAAACCGGCCGACGTCGCCGCCCAGGCGGTCGCCGGGACGGCCACTGGTCGGTTCACCCGGCCCGCGGAGATCGCCGACCTCGTCATCATGCTGGCCAGCGACCGCACCGCCAACATCACGGGCGCGGACTTCGCGATCGACGGCGGCCTCGTCCAGACGCTCTAGACCTCGCCGTCACCTCGCCCTTCACACCAAGAAGAACATTCCAACCATCAAGGAGTCATCGTGTCTCAGCCGACCACCGACCATCCGTTTCCCGTGCTGTTCATCCACGGCCTCTGGATCCACGCGAGCGCGTGGGAACCGTGGCAGGAGCTGTTCCGCTCCAACGGCTACACCACGTCCGCGCCGGGCTGGCCGGGCGATGCGGATACCGTGCAGGAGACGCGCGACAATCCAGATGCACTCGACGGAGTCGGCATCCTCGATATCTGCCGGCACTACGCGGATCTGATCGACGCGATGGGCGTCAAGCCCATTGTGGTCGGTCACTCCTTCGGCGGCCTGATCGCCCAGGAGCTGCTCGCGAACGGCTATGCCGCCGCGGCCGTCGCCGTTGACCCCGCACCCATCAAGGGTGTCAAGGTGCTGCCGTTCTCCCAGCTCCGATCCGGCCTTCCCGTCCTCGGCAATCCGGCCAACAAGAAGCGAACCGTCTCGCTGACGGCTAAGCAGTTCCACTACAGCTTCGGCAACGCCTTGTCGGAGGAGGAGTCCTCGGCACTGTTCGAGAAGTGGACCATCCCGGGACCGGGGCGGCCCCTGTTCGAGGACGCCACCGCCAACTTCGTGAAGGGCTCGCCGGCCGCCGTCGACTCCCACCACGCGATCCGCGGACCGCTCCTCCTGCTGTCCGGCACCGAGGACCACACGGTTCCACGATCCGTCACAGCAGCGGTATTCAAGCTGTACGCGGACAACCCGTCGATCACCGACTACCAGGAGTTCGACGGTCGAGGGCACTCTCTGACGATCGACGCCGGCTGGCGAGACGTCGCGGATGTGGTCCTGGAGTGGATCGGCCGCCAGGAATCGGTTCTGGTCACGACAGCGCCCTGAGCGCAACCGACGCGTACTGGCCGGGGGTCTCACCGAGCATCCTGCGGAAGTCGTTGGTCAGATGGGCCTGGTCGTACCAGCCGAGCCGGGCGGCCAGGTCCGCCAGATCGACCGTCGGATCGGTCTCCAGGGCATACGCCGCCTCCTGGAGCCGGAAACGGGCCAGCACCCACTTCGGGCCAACGCCCACACCTCGGCGGAACTGGCGCTGCAGGGTGCGGACGGACCGTCCGCTGAGCTCGGCGAGCTGCTCGACCCGAACGAGCGTGTCGTCGCCGGCCATCCGGTCGACCAGGCTGGCGAGCGCCTCGTCGCTCGCCCTCGTCGTCACCGGCCGTTGCGCCAGCAGGATCTCGCGAAAACGCTCGATGCGCTGCTCCAGCGAGGCAGGGGAACCGAGTCGTTCGTGGAGCGCACCCAGCTCGGAGCCGAGGACGGCGGCGGCCGGCAGAGCCCGATCGGTGTACGCCGACGCGTCCAGTCCGGTCCACGCTGCAAAACCGCCGGGGGTGAAGCGTGCTCCGACGACCTCGCCACGGCCGCTCAACCGGACCTGGAACACGTGGCTGACGACACCGTGCACGATCGTGGCCGGTAACACGATGCCGTGCCGGGTCTCGCCGGAGATGCCCCACTCGGCCGTCAGGTGCATGGCCGGATAGGAGATGACCCGCGAGTCCACGGGTCGTCGGGCGCCGAGGTCCCACTCGACGGACCAGAAGTGCTGGATCCAACGCTTCAGGTCGGGTCCGGCAGGATAGCGACGGTTGTCGAAGACGGCCTTCGTCGCGGCTCGACGCACCAGCCCCCGCTCGGCATCGACCACTGTCGGCGTGCCCGTTCCGTCCACCAGCCGACCCTAACCGGAGCCGCCGACAGCCGGCGGCTTGTCGTCACCTCTCGAAGACGGACCAGCGCGGCGGCTGACGGGCCCCAGTCGGGCATGGATATTGCCAGGGAAGCGCACCGAGAAGCGGGTGTCACCGACCATCGCCCGGAGCTCGGCGACCCGGTCGTCGACCTCGCGGCGTCGCCTGGCCGCCACCTTTTCGAAGTAGTGCACGTCGATCATCCCGTCTCGATCCTGTGCCCAGGCGCCGACGATCCGCCCGTCGACCCAGATCGTCGGTCCACCGTTGCCGACCGAGTCGAACGCATCGGCGGACGTCTCCGGGAGATACCACCCCCGTTGCTTCCAGCCCATCGTGGTCGGATCCAGGCCCGGCAGCACGGCCACCCACGGCTCGGGATCGGGGACCTCGGGATCGGGGACCGTCGAGGATCGGGGACCTCAGGATCGGGGACCTCAGGATCGGGGACCTCGGAATCGGGGACCTCGGAATCGGGTACGTCGGCGGGAGCCACCCAGCCCGGACCGTCGGCCAGCTGGACCTCGACGGCCCCGCAGCCGGTCAACGCTCGGCGGGTCAGCCCCATCGTCCAGCCCATCCACCACTTCAGGTCGGTCGCGGTGGCCGGTCCGAACCTGCGCAGATATGACGCAGCAAGCGCCGTCGCGGCGGCCGCCTCGTCCAGGTCGGGGTCCTCCACGCCGCCTGCCAGCCAGTCCTCCGCGACCGCGTACCGGTAGGCGCCCGTGATCCAGCTGGTCGGCCGCGTCCGCAGGATCCGACCCTCGAAGCCGAGCAGCGTGATCACCCTGCTGTGGGCCCCCTGACTCGCGGCGTACGACTTGCCCTCGGCCAGCCGGAGCGGCTGGCGGAGCGTCTTCACCCGCTGACCGATCTCCCGCGCGGTGCTGGGGCCGTGCTCGTGGAGATCTGCGAGGATCTGTTGTCGGGCACTGTCCAGCCATGACTCCGCCGCCGGCACACCGCTGTCGCTGAGCATGGTGATCGTGCGCCGACGCTCCGGGCCGACCAGCTTGCGGGTCGCCGCGGCGTGCATCAGGCGGACCGTATCCGGGCTGGCCAACCACAGCGTTCGGCGCATGGCGTGGTGCCGGATCAGCCTGCGCTGCCCGTACACGACCTGCTCGACCGCCGCCACGGAGGGATGCTCCATGCGGACCATCGCCGACAGCACCACCGTCACCGGATCGGTCGAGTGCAGCGCCACGAGATCGTCGGCGATCCGGACGACATCGTCGGTCCGCAGTCGCGCGAGCAGGCGGTGCCGCCGGGCCAGTCGGGCGCGGCGCTCCTCGTCGTCGAACGTGCGCATCACGCGCCGAGTTTCGCACCCTTGCGACGATCAATTCGCAGGCCCTAGGTTGTGACCCGGCTCACTGTCAGCGACACACCGACCCCGCGGGAGCAGCAAAACATGCGAGTACGACGTTCCGTTCTGGTCGCGGCCACCGCGACCGCATTCCTCACCGGACTGGTCGGCGCGGCGACGCCGATCTCTTCCGCCGCGCCCACCGAGGAGGCCACCTACCTCGTGCTGTTTGACAGCGCCGGGGCGAACCAGGGGGCCGGCCAGGCCATCGCCAAGGCCGGTGGCACCGTGACCGAGACGAACACCAAGATCGGCTACGCGTACGTCCGGACGAACAACCGCTCGTTCGCCGAGACGGTGGCGAAGTCCGGCGCGGTGGTCGGGGTGGCGAAGGAACGCACGATCGGCGTCGCGCCGAACGAGCGCCGCGCGCCGTCGGAGAAGATCGAGAAGCTGAGCGCCGACACCGCCGCCGGCCGGGGCACGATCGTCGCCGACGCCCCGGCGGTCCACGTCGACGCCGCTGTCACCCCGGAACCCCTGGCGAATCGTCAGTGGGACATGCGCCAGATCGGGGCGACGGCCACCGGGTCGTATGCCACGGACCAGGGCGAGAAGGGCGTCCGGGTCGGGATCATCGACACCGGCGTGGACGGCACCCATCCCGACATCGCGCCGAACTTCGACAAGACGCTGAGTCGCAACTTCGTCACCGACATGACCGACATCGACGGCCCGTGTGAGTACGCGACCTGCATCGACCCGGTCGATGAGGACGACAACGGGCACGGCACGCACGTGGCGAGCACGATCGGCTCCCCGATCAACGGTCTCGGCATCGCCGGGGTCGCGCCGAACGTGACACTGGTCAACCTTCGGGCGGGCCAGGACTCCGGCTACTTCTTCCTGAAGGCAACACTGGACGCCCTGACCTATGCCGGTGACATCGGGGTGGACGTGGTGAACATGAGCTACTACGTCGACCCGTGGCTCTTCAACTGCACGGCCAACCCGGCGGACAGCCCGGCCGAGCAGGCAGAACAGCAGGTCATCCGGCAGGCGGTCCAGCGGGCGATGACGTACGCGCGAAATCACGGCGTGCTTCCGGTGGCCGCACTCGGCAACGAGGCAACCGATCTCAACCGACCCACCGAGGACGGCACGAGTCCCGACTATCCCGCCGGCGTCGCGAAAGAGCGGACGATCGACAACTCCTGCATCTCCGTGCCCACCGAGACCCGCGGCGTGGTCGGGGTGAGCTCGACTGGACCGAGCACCCGCAAGGCGTACTACTCGAACTGGGGCACCGAGCAGACCGACGTCGCGGCGCCCGGCGGTGACGCCTACGACACCGTCGACAACACCCTGGACATCGCGGCCACCGTGCTGGCCGCGTACCCGAAGAACGTGGCGAAGGCCGAGGGCACGCTGTATCCCGACGGCACGCCGAACACGTCCAGCGTGGTCCGGGACTGCAAGGGCACGACCTGCGCCTATTACCAGTATCTGCAGGGCACATCGATGGCGTCTCCGCACGCCGTCGGAGTGGCCGCGCTGATCGTCAGCCGCTACGGCCATCGGGACGGTCGACACGGGCTGACCTTGTCCGCGGACCGGACCGAGCGACTGCTGTACGCCACGGCCGTACCGCATGCCTGCCCGCAGCCGCGGACGTTCCACTACACCCGCGTACGTCCCGACGGCAGCGTCGCCGAGTCGGACGCACGCTGCGCCGGCGGCCTCCGGGACAACGGCTTCTACGGCCACGGCATCGTGAACGCGTACGCCGCGGTCACTCCGTAACGACCACCGACCCCGGGTTGTCAGCGTCTCAGATGGCTATAGCCATCTGAGACGCTGACAAGTCGGGGGTCAGTTGCAGACGGCGCCGACGTTCGCGGACTTCACCAGCTTGGAGTACTTGGCGAGGACGCCGCGCCGCTTCGGGCGCTCGGCCGGGGTCCAGGTCTCGCGGCGGCGGGCCAGCTCGGTGTCGTCGACGCCCAGCTCGAGCGTGCCGTTCGCCACGTCGAGGATGATCGGGTCACCGTCGACCACCAGCGCGATCGGCCCGCCCTCGGTCGCTTCGGGAGCGATGTGCCCGACGCACAGCCCGGTGGTGCCGCCGGAGAACCGGCCGTCGGTGATCAGCATGACGTCCTTGCCCAGCCCGGCCCCCTTGATCGCGCCGGTGATGGCGAGCATCTCCCGCATCCCCGGCCCACCCTTCGGACCCTCATAGCGGATCACGACGACATCACCCGCGGTGATCGTGCCGTCCTCCAGCGCATCCATCGCCGCGCGCTCGCCGTCGAACACGCGCGCCGTGCCCTTCCAGACCGAGGTGTCGAAGCCGGCGCTCTTCACCACCGCGCCCTCCGGCGCGAGGTTGCCCCGCAAGATGGTGATCCCGCCGGTGGGATGGATCGGGTTGCTCAGGGCGCGGACGATCACGCCGTCGACGTCGGGAGGCGCGATGTCGGCAAGGTTCTCGGCCATCGTCTTGCCGGTCACGGTGAGGCAGTCGCCGTGCATCAGACCGGCGTCGAGCAGCGCCTTCATCACGACAGGCACCCCACCGACCCGGTCGACGTCGTTCATCACATAGCGACCGAAGGGCTTGAGGTCGCCCAGGTGCGGCACCTTCTTCCCGACTCGGATGAAGTCGTCGAGCGTCAGGTCGACCTCGGCCTCGTTGGCGATGGCCAGCAGGTGCAGCACGGCGTTGGTCGAGCCACCGAACGCCATGACGACCGCGATCGCGTTCTCGAACGCCTCCCTGGTCAGGATCTGCCGAGCGGTGATCCCTTTCCGCAACAGCTCGACCGCGGCCATCCCCGACTTGCGGGCGAATCCGTCGCGACGACGGTCAACGGCGGGCGGCGCGGCAGAGCCCGGCAGCGACATCCCGAGCGCCTCGGCCGCGCTGGCCATGGTGTTGGCCGTGTACATGCCGCCGCACGCGCCCTCGCCCGGACAGATGGCACGCTCGATCTCGTCGACCTGGGCCTGGGTGATCAGCCCGCGCACGCACGCCCCGACCGCCTCGAACGCATCGATGATCGTGACGTCCTTGTCCCCGACCCGGCCCGGCATGATCGAGCCTGCGTAGAGGAACACCGACGCCAGATCGAGTCGGGCGGCCGCCATCAGCATGCCGGGCAGCGACTTGTCGCAGCCGGCCAGCAACACGCTGCCGTCCAGCCGTTCGGCCATCATCACGGTCTCCACCGAGTCCGCGATGATCTCCCGGCTGACCAGCGAGTAGTGCATGCCCTCATGGCCCATCGAGATGCCGTCGGAGACGGAGATGGTGCCGAACTCCAGCGGGTAGCCACCCGCCGCGTGCACACCGTCCTTGACCGCCTTGGCAAGCCTGTCCAGCGACAGATTGCACGGGGTGATCTCGTTCCACGAGGAAGCCACGCCGATCTGCGGCTTGACCCAGTCATCGTCGCCCATGCCGACCGCTCTGAGCATGCCGCGCGATGCGGTCGCCTCGAGTCCATCGGTGACCACCCGGGAGCGGGGCTTGATGTCGATGCCGGCGGCCGGGTCGGAAGTGGTCAGATCGGGGTCGTGGGTGATGGTCATGGGCGCAAATCTAGCCGGTCGGATCCGCCCGTCCGGTACGCCCGTCGCGCCCGCTTATCGAATCCGGTGAGCCATGTCGCTGCGCAGCTTCACGGTCACCCGGAAGCCGAGATAGCGACGGAACAGCAGTCGGATCTGGGCGTCGATGGCGGGCATGCAGAAGAAGACCGGCGCGATGATAGGCAGCCCGAGGAACTCGACCACCATCTTGGCCCACGTGCGCCGGCCCTTTGTCGAGGGGCGTTTCGGCAGCAGCTTGAGCGCCACGACCATCGAGATGATCAGGCTGAGCGGGGTCAGCACGACTGCGGCCGCGTTGGCGCCGGAGGCCAGCTCGACCAGCTTCGCCGTCGAGTGGGTCACCGTCGGAGTCATGTGGTTGACCGCCATCCGAAGGCCCATCAAGAGCAACGGCACAGTGGCCCACAGATGGAACTGGGACACCTGACGGAAGGTCTGCAGCGCCTTGTCCCGCAGCGGGATCCGCGGGTTGGAGAGATTCTGCTCCATGATGTAGGGAAAGTCGATGACGCCGTACGACCAACGCCGGATCTGCCGGTACTGCTCACGCATGGTCGCCCACCAGCTGTGCGACTGGACGGCATCCAGGTAGACCGGCAGGTGCAGCGGCACCGTGCGAGCGCGACCGTTGGAGCCGAAGTACATCCGCCAGTACTGCCGGGAGTCGTCAGGGATCACGTTGGTCGACCAGAAGTTGACCCCGACCAGTGCCCGCATCCCCATCGCGTGCGAGGAGAAGATCCGCAGGCGTTGCGGTCGAGTGGAGTCCACCAGCGTCCACATGCTCGCGACGTAACCGACCAGTCGCGACGCCGAGGTGACCTCCCACGCGTTGTTGTGGAACAACAGCACCGGCTGGTAGCTGTCCACGTCGCGGTTCGGATTCGTCAGGTACGTGTACGTCAGCACCTGGAAGTAGTGCGGACTGGGTCGGGTATCGGAGTCGAACGCCGACACGATGACCTGGTGGTCCCGGATCCCCGCGGCGTGCAGCACGTCGCGGGCCTCCTGGGCCCCCCAGCTGATGTTGGCGCCCTTGACCCGCCCCTCCCCCGGCAGACCGTCGGGATGCTGGGTGGTGAGGAAGCGACCGAAGCGGCCCGCGTAGTGATCACTCAGATCCTCGATCTCGGCCGTGGTCCAGATCGGTGATCGCGCCTCGAAGGTCAGGCAGATCATCAGTCGATCGGCCGGGTACTCGGCCGCCAAGATCGCATCGAGAGACTGCTCGATGATCCCGCGGTCCTCGCTGTACACGGGGATCACCACGAGATGGTGCACCTCGTCCGGCGCCGGCACGTCCGCGCCACTGTGCGTCCAGACATGCAGCGCCTGGAGCTCCTCCGACTCCGACTCGCCCAGCCTGGGCCGGTCGGCGAGCTCGTGCATCCGGGCATAGGGGTCGTTGAGGTGACGCAACCGGGCGTTCCAGTCGAGCTCGCGGTAGCGCTTCATGGTGCGGTACTCCCACGCCTGACGAACCGCCAAGCTGAGCGAGGCGCACAACCAGAACGACAGGTACGCGCTGAAGGCCACGAAGGCGATCCGCGGCGAAGACTCCATCAGCACGACCGGGATCAGGACCGGAAGAACCAGCATCAGCGCCGGGAGCGACTCCAGCAACCGCTGGGTCTGGTAGGCGGGGCGGGTCAACCGCGGGGTCTCGGCGCTGGTGTGAAAGCCAGGAGCGACGACTGACTCGGTGATCGGAGCTCCCCTCGGGTTCGTGCCCTTTTGGGCGTGGCTGGCTGGCGGCCGCTGGGCTCGCTATGACGATCCTACCGAAGCTCACAGCCCGACCCCGTCACGACAGGCCGCGGCTGAGCGCGAGGCGTGACCAACCTCACGGATGAACGGGTCACGGCGAGCCGCTCCGAGAGGCTGGCCTGGGTTTGGTCGGCTGGGTTGGTCGGCTGGGTTGGTCGGCTGGGTTGGTCGGCTGGGCTCAGACAGGGGTGCGGACCGGGGCGGGATCGATCGGCACGCGGTCCAGCGACCGCAGGGCGAGCCGGATGCCAAGGGCAACGACCAGACCCGCACCCATCACCGGCCCGAGATTGGCGACGAGCTGCTGCAGCGGCGTATAGAAGCGTTCGCGGCCACCGGCGTACGGCAGGACGGCCAGCGGCAGACAGGCGCAGATCCAGATCACCCAGGCACCGGCCCAGATCCGGACCCAGCGCGGCAGCCGGTCGACGACCACCGCCATTCCCAGTGGCAGTACCCAGACGTAGTGGTGGGTCCACGACAGCGGTGAAGCCAGGTTCGTGCACAGCCCGACGATCGCGACCGCGAAGACCTTCTGTCCCGAGCGCCACCACTGTGAGGCCACGATCACTCCGATCAGCGCGACGATGCCGGCCACGCCCAGACCCACCAGGGTGAGGGTCCTTCCGCCGCCCCCCGCGAGTCGGAAGAACACTCCCAACAAGGACTGGTTGCCCGCATAGATCGGACCCGCCGTCCGGGTGTCCCCACCGGCCAGCCCGGTCCAGAACGCCAACGACTGCTGCGGCAAGAAGATCGCGCCGATCGCGGTGAACCCGATGAAGCCGATGATCGCCCACAACGCCGTCTTCTTCTTGCCGACCAGGAAGTCGAACACGACGAACAGGGCGGGCGTCAGCTTGATCGAGGCGGCCAGACCGGTCAGCACACCCTGCGGGAACCGCTTCCAGCGGTCCGCGCGGTCGGGGAGCAGATCCGCGACCACCAGCGCCATCAGGATGGTGTTCACCTGGCCGTAGCCCAACGTCGTGCGGATCGGCTCCATCGCGACGATCACCGCGATCCCGAGCAGGCCGAGCTTCCAGCCGCGCGGCGCCCGACAGCGCTTCATCACCGACTGCTGGGCCCAGACCAGCGCGCCGGTCCAGATCACCTGCCACATCACGTACGGCCCGAAGGCCAACGGCGTCATCAGCACGGCCGCGATCGGCGGATAGATGAAGAACAGGTGCCAAAACGGCGTGGTCGTCGCGAAGATGTCCTTCCCGGCCAGCATGTCGCGGACGGCGTAGACGTACACCTCGAGGTCGATGGTGGACGGGTGCCACGGACGCAGCGTCCCGTACTGGATGATGAACGGGAGGATCAGCAGCGCCACGAGGAACGGCGGTAGGAACTCCACCGCGAGCCGCACGATCCGCTGTCTGGTACTCACGATGATCCGGAGCCCGTCAGCCGGGCGTGCACCAGGTCCAGCTCGTCGGCCGGGGTCTCGTGCGGGTTGAACAGCGCCCGGGCTCCAGCTGCGTCGGCATAGCGCGGCACCAGGTGGACATGCAGGTGGAAGACCTCTTGACCGGCCGTCGCGCCGGCGGACGAGAACAGATTGAGCCCGTCGGCAGCGAGCCGGTCGACCAGCAGCCGAGCCACGGCGTCGATGGCCGGGGCGAGGTCGGCCAGCGCCGGCGCACCGGTGACGAGGTCGACGGTGTGTCGTCGGGGGACGACCAGGGTGTGGCCGCGGTGCCAGGGGGCAATGTCGAGGAAGGCGTACGCGGTCTCGTCCTCGAAGACCTTTCGACTGGGGATGGCTCCGGCCACGATCTTGCAGAACAGGCAGTCGGCGTCGGCCTCGATCTCCGCGGGGCTCATGCGATCACGTTCTCCAGCCCCTCGCCGGCCGCCCACCGGGCGAGCTGGGTGCCGATCAGCTTGTCGGCCCGCGGGAAGAACGCCGTGCTCGCCCCCCCGACATGCGGAGAGATGAGCACGTCTGGCACCTGCCACAGGGGATGGTCCCCCGGCAGCGGCTCGGGCTCGGTGACGTCGAGGGCGGCCCGGATCCGACCGGAGCGGGTTTCCGCGAGCAGGGCGTCGGTGTCCACGAGTCGGCCGCGAGCGACGTTCACGACCAGTGCGCCGTCGGGCAGAGCGGCCAGCTCCGCCGCGCCGATCAGGCCGTCGGTCTCCGGCGTGAGCGGGGCGATCACCACGGCGATGTCGGCGTCCGGGAGCAGGTCGGGCAGTGCGTGGATCGCGTGCACCCGCGGCTCGCCCCGGGCCGGGTCCTCGGCACGGGCGCGCCGGGCGACCCGGGTCACGGACGTGACCTCGAATCCGGCCAGCCGACGCTCGATCGCGGCGCCGATGCGGCCGTACCCGATGATCAAGACGCGCTTGTCTGCGAGGGCGTTGCCGAACTCGAAGCCCCAGGTACCGGCCGGTTGGTTGCGGGCGAAGATGTCCAGGTGCCGACCGCTGGCCAGCATCAGCGCGACGGCCAGCTCGGCCGTACTCGCGTCGTGGACGCCCGCGGCGTTACAGAGCAGGACGCCGTCGGGAACCACCGGCTTGAAGTTGTCCACCCCCGCGGTGAGGGTCTGGACGACCTCGAGGCTAGTCATCTCGGCGACCCGGTCGAGCTGTTCGGCGCCCCTCATGTACGGGATGACGTAGAAGTTCACCTCGCCGATGCTCGCCGGCAGTGGGCCGTCCGCGGTGTAGAAGTCCACCTCGATGCCGTCGGGGATCGAGCCGAGGCGGCGCTCCGCCTCGGCGCGGTCGGCGTACGGCAGCCAGGCAAGTCGTGCGGTCGATTCTGACGTTGAGGCGCCCGCGGAAGTGGAGCCCGGGGAAGCGGAGCCCGGGGAAGTGAGCCGGAGAAGAGCCCGGAGAAGTGGAGCCTGGGGAGGTCACGCGGCGGTCCCTTCGGTCGTTCCGGCGGTCGTGGTGCGAACCGGGTAGCCGGCGTCGGCGAGTGCGGCCTTGACCTCGGCGATCCGGACGGTGCCGAAGTGGAACACGCTGGCGGCCAGCACCGCGTCTGCCCCCGCCTCCACCGCTGGAGGGAAGTCGGCGGCCTTGCCCGCGCCCCCCGAGGCGATCAGCGGTACGTCAACCACGGCCCGTACTGCGGAGATCAGCTTCAGATCGAACCCACCGGTGGTGCCGTCGGCGTCCATCGAGTTGAGCAGGATCTCGCCCACGCCGAGATCGACGCCGCGTCTGGCCCACTCGATCGCGTCCAGCCCGGCACTCCTCCGGCCGCCGTGAGTGGTGACCTCGAACCCCGACGGCTGGCCTGCCACCCGGCGGGCGTCAACGGACAGCACCAGCACCTGGTTGCCGAAGTGACGGGTGATCTCGCCGATCACCTCCGGGCGAGCGATCGCACCGGTGTTGATCGCGACCTTGTCCGCACCGGCCCGCAGCAGCACGTCGACGTCGCGGACCGTGCTGACCCCGCCGCCGACGGTGAGCGGGATGAAAACCGTCTCAGCCGTCCGACGTACGACGTCGAGGGTGGTCTCGCGCCCCTCACTGGAGGCGGAGATGTCGAGAAAGGTGAGCTCGTCGGCCCCCTCGGTGTCATAGGCACGGCCCAGCTCGACCGGATCGCCGGCGTCACGCAGGTCAATGAAGTTGACGCCCTTGACCACCCGACCACCGTGGACGTCCAGGCAGGGGATCACACGGACGGCAACGCTCACGGGTGACGATCCTAGTCGGCGTGCGAGATCTGGGGCTCCGCCGCTTGGTCGCCGACTCCGCACGCAGCGGTTGACAACGTAAACAGCTGGGTATGGTCGAGTGTGAATGCTGCGGCGGGGAAGGACTCCGTCGCTGAAGAGGAGGCCTGAATGGGTATCGGCGACAAGATCGGCAACAAGGCAGAAGAGGTCGGCGGCAAGGCGAAGGAAGCCGTCGGCGACGCGACCGACAATCACAGCCTCGAGGCCGAGGGCAAGATGGATCAGACCGAGGCCCACGGCAAGCAGGCCGGCGAGAACGTCAAGGACGCGCTCCGCGAGGCCAGCGAGGCCGTGAAGGGCGACGACCGCCGCTGACTGCCTCCCTCGACCGCCTCGGAAGCCAACCGGTTTCCGAGGCGGTTTTGTCATCCAGCCCAGGTCGACCCACCCCAGGTCGACCCAGCCCAGGTCGATTCAGCCCATGTCGACCCAGCCCAGGTCGACCCAGCCCAGGTCGACCCAGCCCAGGTCGACCAGGCGTCAGGACTTCCACCGACCGTACGGGTTGGTGTACAGCACGGCATTGGTGTAGCGCGAGTCTGCGGTGACGTCGTCGCCGGCCCAGTCAGGCACCTCCCAGGCCGTGTCTTCCGAGGGCACCTCCAGCTCGGTCACAATCAGTGGGGCGTTCTCACCCGCGAACTCGTCCACCACCCAGCCCGGCCAGGGATCGCCGAGCTCGTAGCGGGTCTTGCTGATCGGGTATCCGTCCTGGGCCATGCCCAACAGCTCGTTGGCGTCGGCGACGGGGATCTCGTACTCGTACTCGGGGCGGCCGATGCCGGCTTGCTTGCCCTTGATCGTCAGGTAGGCCGTCTGGTCGTCGACCACCCGGACCCGCACGGTCATGCCGGGCTGGGTGCACAGATAGGCCTGACTCAGTGAGCTGCTGGACAGCACCGCCCGACGCCAGCCGTCGCCGGTCACCAGCAGCTTGTGCTCGAACTCGGTCGCCATGTTCGCCTTTCACGCGGGGGTCGGAACCCGAAGATCTACCACGCGCGTCAACCGACCGTGACGCGCAACAGCTGAACGGCGTCGGCGCCGACCGCGTTCATGGCCCGCAGCTCCACCACCGCGGAGCCTCCCGCAGGGGCGGGTCCGATCGTTCGGAGCACTCCGGTCCCGTCGCCGAAGTCGTCGAACGCAAGCCAAGCCGGCAGGTCCGCATCGACGACGATGGTCGGAGTCGGGATCCCCGCGGTGTTCACCGTGAAGTGCCCGACGGCACCAGGTGCGAACTGGACGGTGCCCGGACTGGTGAAGACCGGCCGGTCCTCCACCACGACGGTCAGGGTGAAATCGGTGCTACCCGCCGCATTCGTCGCCGTCACGGAGACGGTGCTCGATCCGCCAACCGCTGTCGGTGTACCGGAGATGGTGGCGGTGCCGTCCGCGTTGTCGCTGAGGGACAGTCCGACCGGCAGATCCCCGGCACTCAGCGTGAACTTCGGAACCGGCACGCCCGTTGTCGTCAGATCGAACGACCCGGGTGCGCCCCGCTGGAAGCTGGCGGACGCGCCGTTGGTGAACACGGGAGTCGAACGCACCTCGATCGCCAAGTCCTGGCCGGCCCGACCCGCTGAATTGGTCGCACTCAAGCGGACGACCGTGCGCCCGTCGAATGCCGGTGTGCCCGAGATCGTCGCCGTCCCGTTGCCGTTGTCGACGAAGGTCAGTCCCAGCGGGACCTTACTGGCCGAGAGCGAGGCAGCCGGCGTTCCGCCGGCGGCGACGACGACCGTGCCGGCCTCTTCGAGAGTCCAGACTGCGTGGTCTGCGCTGGTGAACATCGGCGCCTGGAGCGTGGCCCGTGACCCGCTGGCTGCCTCGTCATCGGGATTCGGGGCAGGGCTGGCCGACTCCGGAGCAACGGTCGTCCCACTCGGTGTCGGTTCGCCCGCGCCGGTCGCCTGATCGGTGGGCTGATCGGTCGGCTTGTTGTCGCCCTGTGTCGGCTCGGCCGTCGGAGACGGCGCGGGCGACGATGCGGTCGTCGCCGAAGGGGCCGGGGTCGATGAGCTCGCCGTCGGGTCGGCGGCCGCGACGGTCGGCTCCGGCGAGCCGGGCCGTCCATCCGGCCCCGTCTGCAACCGAGCAAGAACGACGGTCGCGGCATCCCCGGTCCCCGCATCCCCGGTCCCGGCGGCGCCGGTGTCGGCGGCGCCGGTGTCGCGCGCAGAAGCCGAGACCAGCAGATGCACTGCAGTAACCGCGGTGGCATCCACGGCCGGGCTGAAGCACGCCGACGAGGCCCCGCAGCCTAGGCCCACGCTCAGGTCCGCACCACCGGCCGGCGGCAGCGTCGTCTGGTAAGTGCCGGTGACACCTCGCGCGGTCGGTGATCGACACCGAGATGGCGATGGGCACCCGGTCGCTGGCCGCGGTCCGGTCGCCGCCGCTGCCGCCGAATTCCAGGTGCAACGCCGTGCTCGCACCCTCGACCGTGAGATCGGTCGGATCGAACGCGTAGTCGAGCCGGATGCCCGCCGGCCTCTGCGCGTCCGCAGGTACGCGAAGCGTGGCCACACCGCCTGCCTGGTCGAACGCCGGCTTCGACCCGGCGGCGTCAGCCGCCCCGGGAAGCACGGTCACGGTACGCGAACCGTGCACGGTTCCGCCGAAGTCGTCGATCACGACCGACGTCACCGCGGCATCGGCCCGGAGCGCCATGCCGCCGAGCAGAAGCGTCGCGAGCACCACGACTCCCCCCGACGCGCGCAGCACCGCTCGTCGACCGCGCGACGGCACGCCTGCTCGAATCATCGGGATCGCTTTCGGTGATCGCGCCCGGTTGGGCGCGCGCAAGACAAAGGGGGTCGGCCCCGAATCGCTTGTGCGAATAGTTACGCAACCGAGGCCATCACCACAAGTGTGTCGTGTCGACACAACCCGGCCGGAGAGTCAGACGTCCGGTTCGTCCGAGTCGTCCGGCGTGAAGTCGACGACTCCGCGTCGCATCGACCGCGTCAGAGCATGGGTGGTCTGCCGAACGGCGCCGCGACCTGCAGCCTGTCCGATCTGGTCGGCGAAGTCGAGCACCTGACGCACCCAGCGGACGAAGTCACCGGCAGTCAGACCGCTCTCGGCGAGAACCTCCGCCAACGGCCGTCCCGCCGCCCAGCCGTACGCGGCCTCGCTGAACCCGATGTCCGGCTCGGGACCACGCTCGAGCCGATGGTCCCGCTCCAGCAGCGAGACCTCGCGCCAGACCTTGCGGACCTCGGTCATCACATGGGCCGTCATCGCGTCCGGCATCCGCGGGCGGTGTTCGAATCCGTCCGACCGCCTGGCCTCGTACACGAACGACGCGAGCACCGCCGCGAGCTGCGGGTGCGTCAGCTCATCGAACAGGCCGGCGCGCAGGCACTCGGCAGCGACCAGGTCGAGCTCGGTGTAGATCCGCGCCAGGCGGCGGCCCTGTTCGGTGACCCGGACGCCGTCCTCCAGGTAGCCCAGCGACTCCAGGACCAGGCAGATCTTGTCGAAGTGCGCGGCGATGGTGTTGGTGCGGGTGGCCATCCGCCGCTCGACCTGGCCGTTCTCCCGCTCCAGCCGGAGCCCTCGCTCGGCCCAGCGAGCGTGCGCCTCACGGTCCGGGCAGCGGTGGCAGGGGTGGGCTCGCACCTGGGCCCGGAGGTCTGCGATCTCGTCGCTGGTCTCGGCGTCCACCGGGGGCGGCCGGTGCCGCAACGCCTCGGAGTCCAGGGTGTTCAGCTTGCTGTGGAAGGCCGCGGCGAGGCTGCGCCGCGAGCTCGCGTCCCGGGCGTCGAAGTGCCTCGGGATCTTCACCTTGCCCACCACGACGGCCGGAGCCGGGAAGTCCAGCAGCGACAGCCTACGGATGTGGCGCTCCTCGGTCATCACCTGAGGTCGCGGACCGTCCGGGGAGTTCCGGCCCCGCGGACCACTCTGCTCACGGGTGCCAGGATCGATGACGACCGCCCAGCCGCGGCTCTTGCCACTGGGCACCTTGATCACATCACCGGGTTTGAGCGTCTCCAACGAGCCGGAAGCCTCGGCCCGGCGATCCGCCTGATGGGCCCGGGACTGCTCGGCCTCCAGGTCGGAGATCCGCGCTCGGAGTCGCGCGTACTCGGTGAAGTCGCCGAGCTCGCACGTCGCAGCCACGAGATACTCAGCGATTGCCTCTTCGTTGCGCGCGACGGCCCGGGCCAGCCCGACGACCGAACGATCGGACTGGAACTGGGCGAACGACTGCTCGAGCAGGGTCCGGGCACGGTCCCGGCCAACGCTGCCGACCAGGTTCACCGCCATGTTGTACGTCGGGGCGAACGACGACTTCAGCGGGTACGTCCGCCGCGCCGCCAGCCCGGCCAGCGCGCGCGGGTCGAGCCCGGCGCGCCACAGCACAACGGCGTGACCCTCGACATCGATCCCGCGGCGACCTGCGCGGCCGGTGAGCTGGGTGTACTCCCCCGGAGTCACGTCGGCGTGAGTCTCGCCGTTGTACTTGACGAGCTTCTCCAGCACCACGCTGCGCGCGGGCATGTTGATGCCGAGCGCCAGCGTCTCGGTAGCGAACACCACCTTGACCAGACCGCGGACGAACGCCTCCTCCACGCACTCCTTGAAGGCAGGGAGCATCCCGGCGTGATGGGCGGCGATCCCCCGCGACAGCGCCTCGGCGAACGAGTCGTAGCGCAGCACCCGCAGATCCGCCTCGCTCAGACTGACCGCGTGTCGGCGCAGGATGTCGCCGATCTCGCTGCGCTCGGACTTTGTCGTGAGCACGATGCCGGAGCCGAGAAGCTGACTCACCGCCGCATCGCAGCCGACTCTGGAGAAGATGAACACGATCGCCGGCAACAGGGCGGCCTCGTCGAGGGTCTTGACCATGTCCGCGCGGCTGGGGCCGGAGCATCGATCGGGGCCGATAGCCGCCCTCGGAGCGCCCGCCCTCGGAGCGGCCCCCGTCCGATCGGCCATCCGAACGCCCCCCTGACCGGGCGCCGTCGGACCGCCCGGTCGCGCCGAGGTTCTTGCTGGCGCCACCGAAGGAGCCGCTCCCGTAGCTCACCCGACGCTGCCCCTTTCCGCTGCGCCCGCGGGGGCGCCGGGAGTCGTCACGGACCCAGCGGGACTCGTCGCGGGCGATCCGCAGCAGCGCCGGGTTGACGTCGGCCTTCGGCGCGGGCGAATCGCCGATCGCGGCCGTCGGGGCGACCCCGGCGTACAGGTCGAACAGTTGCGAACCCACCAGCACGTGCTGGAACAGAGGCACCGGCCGTCGCTCCGAGACCACGATCTCCATCGACCCTCGGACCTCGGCAAGCCAGTCGCCGAACTCCTCGGCGTTGCTCACCGTCGCTGACAGCGCGATCACCTGGACCGAGTCGGAGAGCCCGATGATCACCTCCTCCCAGACCGCGCCCCGGAATCGATCGGCCAGGTAGTGCACCTCGTCCATGACGACGAAACCGAGCCCGCGCAGGGTCGACGAACCGGCGTACAGCATGTTGCGGAGCACCTCGGTGGTCATCACGACCACCGGCGCCTCGGAGTTGATCGACGAGTCACCGGTCAGCAGGCCGACACTGTCGGCGCCGTGCCGGGCGACGAGGTCGGCGTACTTCTGGTTCGACAGCGCCTTGATCGGGGTGGTGTAGAAACACTTCAGGCCCTGCTGCAGGGCCAGGTAGACCGCGAACTCGCCGACGATGGTCTTGCCGGCCCCGGTCGGGGCAGCGACCAGCACACCCGAACCTGCCTCGACGTACGCACACGCCTTGCGCTGATAGTCGTCGAAGGCGAAACCGTAGTGCCGGGCGAACGCGGTGAGCGATGGAGTCGCCTGATCATCGCGGAAGCGCGCGTACGCCTCCGCCGGCGTGCCCGGTTCCGCGGCAGAATCCATAGTTGAGTCAGGCTACCCGGCCTCGGTGATCAGGCGGCCGTGAAGATGCCCACGGCGCCCGGCACGCAGTGGGCATGGAGGGGCGTTGCGCCGAGCATCTCGCCATCGCCGTAGCCGACCAGACCGGCACCGTCGACGGTCACCTCGACGGCGCGAACCAGCTCGACACACGACTCGCGGACGAACCGGCCGGAGTAGATCTGCGGCAGTAGTCGCAGCAGCTTGGCCCGGCTCACCGGATGGATGATCGTCACGTCGAGGAGACCGTCGATCGGGTCCGCGTTCGGGCAGATCTTCATGCCGCCCCCGTACGAGCTCGTGTTGCCGACCGCAACCAACATCGCCTCGAGGTCGCGTACCTGCCCATCCACGGTGAGCCGATAGCTGAGTGGGGAGAAGACGCGAAGCTCCGCCATCGCCGCGAGCGGGTAACGGAGGCCGCCCTTGGGCCATGGCATCAGGTTCGCGCGGTGATTGACCATCGCGTCGAAGCCGGTGGCCAGCACTGTGCCGATCCAGCGATCGTCCACTCGGGCCAGGTCGACTCGGCGGAGCTTGCCGCCCGCGATCAGGGCGACGGCGGCGACCGGATCGAACGCCGGCAGCCCGAGGCCACGACAGAGGTCGTTCCCGGTGCCGGCCGGAACCAGGGCCAGCGCCGTACGGTCCTGACCCGCGCACGCGTTGACGCCCAGGTGCATCATCCCGTCGCCGCCCATCACCGCCAAGACGTCGGCGCCACGGCGGACCGCGTCGCCCGTCATCTCCACCGCCTCGTCGAAGCTTCGACTGAGCAGGATGTCGGTCTCGAAGCCGTCGTCGCGGAGTTGTCCGGCGACCTGGGGAAGCATCGCCTGCGCGCGACCCTTGCCGGAGGACGGGTTCACCACGAGGGTGACCCTCACCGGCGCTCCTCGTCGCGCTGGGCACCGTCGGACCCGTTGATCTGGGTCCGGCCGATCACCTCAGAACTGCCGATCACCTCAGAACTGTCCGCACGATGTCCGTTCGTGCTGGCCGAGCCGCTGCCCGAGTCCGTGGCCAGCGCCGACTGCTCATCAGCCTGCAGTGCTTTCAGCGCCGCGTCTGTCTCATCCGGATCGGCGACGGAGTCACCGTCGGCGTTCTTCCTGCGCAGCTTCGAGCGGTCGAAGGCATGCGCCAAGACCTCTGCCAGCACGACCAGCACGACCATCGGCGTGGCCAGCAACAACATGGTGATGGCGTCGGGGGTGGGCGTGGCGACCGCGGCGAAGACGAACACCGCGAAGATGATGTACGACCGGTACTTGGTGATCATCTTCGCCGGCAGCACGCCGGCCACGTTGAGCATGAGGATGAACAGAGGAACCTCGAAGGCGAGCCCGAAGACGACCATCAACCGGGTCATGAAGCTCAAGAACTCGCCGAGGTCCTGCAGGTTCGCGATGCCGGCATCGGGGGTGAAGTTGATCAGCACGGCGATGCCCTTGGGCAGCACGTAGTATCCGAGCCCCACGCCGGCAAGGAACAGCGGTGTCGCCGCCCCCACCACGATCAGGGTCCACTTCTTCTCTTTGGCCAGCAGTCCGGGGACGATGAACGCCCAGATCTGGTACAGCCAGATCGGCGCGGACATGATCAGCCCGGCGAGCAGGGAGATCTTCAGCGAGACGGTGAACGGTGCGGTTGCGCCCTGGATCACGAGGTCGGCCTGCAGGTTCGGACGGGTCTGCTTGGCGATGTCGATGGCCCGGGTGTACGGATTGATCAGCAGCTGGAACAGGAACCCGTTGACGGAGAACGCCACGATCGTCCCGACCACGATGGCCAGGGACGCGACCACGAGGCGATAGCGCAGCTCCTTGAGATGCTCGAAGAGCGTCATCGAACCGTCGGGCGGGGTGGGCGGCGGCTTGAGCCACTTCAAGCTGAAGTGGATCGGCCTGCCCTTGATGGTCAGAGGCACGGGGAAACCGGAGCGGGTGTCAGCGGATTCGGGAGTCGCTCAGCGCTCAACTGTCCTTGCGGATCTCGCTGCCGTCCGGGTTATGAGTCGGAGCTGCGGGCGGCTGCTGGACGACCTGCGGCTGCACGGGCTGCTGATAGGTCGGCGGCTGCTGATGTGTGGCGGGCGGCTGCTCATAGCTCGGCGCCTGGTGCACCTGAGGCTGCTGGTCGTAGCTCGGCGCCTGGTGCACCTGAGGCTGCTGGTCGTAGCTCGGCGCCTGGTGAATCTGTGGCTGCTGGTAGGTCTGCGGCGGGGCCGGGGTCTCGGCACCGGCGACCTGTCCCTGCTCCTCGCCCTTCTCGCCCTTCAGATCCTTGGTCTCTTCCTTGAACTCCTTCAGCGCCCGACCTGTGCTCTTCCCGAGCCCGGCGAGCCGTGATCCGCCGAACAGCAACAAGACCACCGCGAGGATGATCAGCAGTTCTGGCACACCCAGGCCGAAGATCGCCAGTGGCTTAAGCATCGATGTCCTCATCTCTTTGCGCGTCGGCGCCGACGCGCCTGCAGTTATCGTACGTCGCCGGCTCCGTCGTGCACCCAATCCAAGTCGTCGTCGCGGTCGCCCACGATACGCGCGTCCGCCGCCCTTGCGGGTCCGCCGACGTCAGGAACCTCGATCTGGCTGAGCAGGTCCACGATCTTGCCGGTCCGCTCGCCCAGCACGACGAGCTCGCTCATCACGTCCGAGGTCTTGTGAGCCAGCCAGACCGCATAGCAGATCAGCATGATCAGCCCGGCGAGCGCGATGCCGAGAAAGACGAAGACCCAGAGCCACACGCCCTACAGCCTAGGGGGCGTACGTCCTCGCCCCCGCCTGCCCGCGCTCCCCACCCCGGAAAGTGGGCCCGAACGACACCGACACGCCGTTGGAAGTTGTCGTTTGCGCCCAGTTTTCCTTGGGGGAGGGCCCGGTCAGGCGGACAGGTGGTCAGGCGGTCGGGCGGTCAGGCGGCGGTCGGGCGGTCAGGCGTCAGGCGGTCAGGCCGAGGGCGGCGTACTGGTCCAGGGCCTCCCGGGCCGCCTCGGCGGCAGCCTCGCCTGCACCGGTGGGTGCCACCACCTTTGCGCCGCCACCCAGCCGGAGCAGCAGGCCGGTCAGCCACGCCGGATCGCTCACCCTCAACGAGACCGTGAGGCCACCGTCACTGCGGGACGAGACGGACTCGGTCGGGTAGTACTCGGCGACCCAGCTCGACCATGGTTCGAGCTCGAGCGTGACGAGTGGCGCGTCGGCCAGCGAGGAGAACCACCCCCCGGACAGGTCCTTGAGCACCACGTCGGGATGGGGGGCAACATCGACGTCGGTCACCCCGACCGCGGCCATCCGGTCCAACCGGAACGTCCGCAGATCATCGGCCAGGTAGCACCAGGCATCGAGATAGCTCGCGCCGTCCAGCACGAACAGGCGCAAGGGGTCCACCATCCGGCGCGTCGTCTCGGCCCGGGAGGCGACGTCATAGGTCAGGTCGAGTCGCTTGCCGCGTTGCAGCCCATCGGCCACCCGGGCCTGGATCTCCTCCCGACCCGCGGCCACGCTGACCTCCGCCCGGTCCGTCGACTGGTCTCCCCCGGCGGCATCCAGCTTGACCAGCGCTCGGTCGATCGCGTCGCGACGGCCCCGACCGGCGATCTCACGCAGCGTCCGCAGGGCGAGCATCAAGGCGAGCGCCTCGTCGTTGGACAACCGCAACGGTCGGGGCAGGTAGTCGGCGTTGCTGAGGTGGATCTTCCCCTCGGTCTCGACGGCGTCCATGTCGATGTCGATCAGGTCACCGGGGGTGAGGCCGGGCATCCCGCACATCCACAGCACATTGAGGTCGTCACGCAGCGTCTTGACCGAGATCCCGAACGCCTCGGCGACATCGGTGAGCTTGGCGCCGTCGTGATCGCGGAGGTAGGGCACGAGGCTGAGCAGCCGACGCACCTGGGCCTGAGAGGTCATGCCGCGCTGTCTCCGACCTCGCCGGCCACCGCGCTCAGACCCGCGATCACGGCCTTGCGCAGCTCCGGTGGATCCAGCACGACGACGTCCGCGGCGTGCCGGCAGACCTCCTCTGCGATCGGGTACACGTCGGAAAACCCGACGTCGAACACCTCGAAGCCGGCCGGCAGATCCACTCTCGCGGGAACCGCGGTCCCCCGCCGGCGCAGGCTGGGCGCCCGGCCGGAGCGGATCGCGAGGGTCGCCGTCGCCGTCGGCTCGGGTGGGGCGAGCGATCGTGCCAGCCGGCGCAGGTCGACGTTGGCGGGCACCTGGTAGGCGCCTGCGCGCGAGACCCGCTTCGGCCGGTCGCTGATCCGCGAGACCTTGAACATCCGTTCCGCCAGCCGGTCGAGGTCCCAGCCGATCACGTACCAGCGGCCTTTGCGGGAGGTCATGCCCCACGGCTCCACCGTACGTACGGCGCCGTCACGGTAGGTGAAGCTCACCCGAGTGCGGGTGATCACCGCGTTCCAGAGCGGCTCGAAGGCAGGCTCGGAGGCCTGCACGGACGGCTGGAGATCGGCGAGCTGGGACGTATCCGGCTCGATCCCGGCGGCGCGCAGCTTCGCCAGCGCACTCTGTGTCGACTCGGCCATGCTCGCGTGCTGCCAGACCCGGGCGGCGACACCGACCACGGCGGCTTCCTCGGGATCCAGGTCGATCGCCGGCAGCTCGAACTCCGACGGCAGGATCCGATAACCGGGCTCGTCGTCGAACAGCGGGTCGAAGCTGCCGACCTCGATCGGCACACCGAGCGCGCGGAGCTCGTCCTTGTCCCGCTCGAACGTGCGCTCGAAGGCGGCATCGCTGAGATCGTGATACCCCTCGACCGCCTCCCGGATCCGACTCTTCGGCACGAAGCGACCGGAAACGAGCAGGCAGATCGTGAGGTTCAAGATCCTCTCGGTCTTGCGCGGTGCCATTGGTATCGTCCTCGAACGTGTGTGCGGTCGCTATCGGCCGTTGGGCACGCTACCAGTCCGGCGAGAATGAGCCGGTGAACAGCGCACCGGGTCCCGGCGCAGGACGCTATGCACCCAGCCCGACCGGCGATCTGCACCTGGGAAACCTGCGGACCGCGGTGCTGGCATGGTTGTTCGCCCGATCGACCGGACGCCGGTTCCTGCTGCGCATCGAGGATCTCGACGCTGGCCGAGTCCGTCTCGGGGTCGCGGAGCGGCAGCTCGCGGACCTCGCGGCCCTGGGCGTCGGCTTCGATGCGGATCCGGTCGTCCAGTCGGAGCGAACAGCGGCGTACGACGCCGCGCTGGATCGGCTGGCCGGCAGAACGTACGAGTGCTTCTGCACCCGGCGGGAGATCGCCGAAGCCGCCTCGGCGCCGCACGACGATCTGGGACAGCGGCGCTATCCCGGCACCTGCCGGACGCTGACCGCGACCGAGCGGGCGGAGCGGCGATCCGTCCGGGTGCCAGCCCTGCGACTGCGCGCCAACGGCGCCACGATGACGGTCACCGACCTGCTGCACGGCGAGGTCACGGGGGTGGTCGACGACATCGTGCTCCGCCGCAACGACGGCGTGGCCGCATACAACCTGGCGGTGGTGGTCGATGACGCGGACTCGCGGATCGATCAGGTGGTCCGCGGCGACGATCTGCTGGCCTCGGCGATCAACCAGGCCTACCTTGCCGCCGAGCTCGGCGTCGATCCACCGACGTACGCTCATGTGCCGTTGGCTCTGAACGCCGACGGCCGACGACTCGCCAAGCGCGACGGAGTGGTGACCCTCGGCGACCTCGCGGCACACGGCGTCGCACCGAGTGACGTGCTGAACCAGATCGCCGTGTCGCTGGATCTCGCCCGGCCAGGCGAACCCGTCGCCCTGACCGACCTACTCGATCGATTCGATCCCGATTCGCTGCCGCGGACGCCCTGGGCGCCGGGCACGGCTCCAGTGGTCAGTTCGGTGCGACATCGAGCAGGGCACGACCAGCGTGGAGGCCCTACTGGGACTGCGTGAAGAGGATGTCGACCACGAAGATCAGGGTGTCGGTCTTCTCCACTTTCGGCTTGTCATTGCCGTTGGGATAGCCGTCATTGCCGGGAGGGACGACGATCAGGACGCGACTGCCGACGGGCTGATGGACAAGACCCTTCTTCAACCCGGCCAGCGCCTTGCTCATCGCGAGCGTGGCAGGCTGCGCGCCGTACGTCGTCTCCAGCTGGCGACCGTCCCAGGTCTGCCACAGGTAGTTCATCGTCACGGTGTCCGTCGCGGCCACCTTCGGGCCGGTGCCCAGGATCAGCGGCTGGATCTGGAGCGTCGTCGGGGGGGCGGTCTTCGGCACGGTGACCACCGGTGTGCCGTTGTGATCGGTCACCGTGGGCAGCCCCGCCTTGGGCTTGACAGCGGTACCGCTCGGCCCGGACAGCTGGGCCTGCACGATGTCGACCACGAACAACAAGGTGTCGCCGACGTTGATCCCGGCCTGCGCGTTGCCGCCCGCAGAGTCGTAGCCGTCCGAGCCCGGCATGGCGATCAGCACCCGACTTCCCTGATGCTGACCGGTCAGACCCTTCTGGAACCCGGGGACCACCTGGGCGAGGCTGAAGGACACCGGCTTGCCACCCTCGAACGACTGATCGAACACCTTGCCGGTGCGCCCGTTCACGGCGTAGTAGTTCACGGTCACCATCGAGCCGTCTGCGACCTTGGGCCCGTCGGAGGGGTCGACCACCTCGGTACGCGTCTTGTCGATGGCGAACGGGGGCTTGAAGACGACCTTCGGTGTCGTGCCGTACGCGCCGATCACCTTGACGGCGTCGAGGTTGTCCGACACCTTGACGCTCGCGGACGGACTGGCACTTGCCGACGGCGTAGCGCTGGCGGTAGCGGCTGGGGACGGCGAGGCGGTGTCGGTCGAGGACGCCTTGTTGTCGCCGCACGCCGCGAGGGCGAGCACGGAGCTGATCACACCGGTGACCACCAGGGCCTTGCCGAAGAAGCGCACCGGAGAAAGATACCGGGACGAGCCAAGAAATCCGGCTCAGCGACGGGCCCCTGGGCTCAGTCCGGGAGTGGGGAACCGGCCCGATAGCCCAGACTCGCCGCAGCGGTCAAGGCCTCGGCCATCACCTCGTGCTCAGCCCGGCCGTGCTCTCGGGCGTACGCCGCCACCTCCTCGAACTCCGGCGTCACCTGGAGCACCACGCCGCCGCGATGCCCCACCTTGACGCTGATCCGGCCGCCCTGAAGGTCGATCTCGACGACTCGGCGAGGCAGGGCGTAGCGCTGGACCTCGTGCCGACGGACACCGAGGGACGTGGTCCGCCGCAGCACGACGTCTCGTGCCGCGTCGGCCTGCTCCGGCGCGACAAGCACGCTGAGCGTGTGCGCGGGCCTCCCCTTCTTGGCCAGGATCGGGGTCAACCACGCGTCGGCGGCACCGCCGGCCAGCAGGGCGGTGAGCACGCCCGGCCAGAGCCGGGGATCCAGGTCGTCGACATTGGACTCGAGCACGACCATGGTCTCCGCGGGCGGCGGGGCCGACGCTGCGCTTCCGATCACCAGACGAGTCACGTTCGCCCGACCTGCCGGGTCGCGGGTGCCCGCGCCGACCCCCACCCGGTCCACCGTCATGGTCGGAAGCTGGTCGGTGGACTGCGCGAGCGTCGTGACCAGGGCCATCCCGGTCGGGGTAGTCAGCTCCCCGTCCCCACCGGCGGTCACCGACCACCCGGCCGACAGCTCCAGCACTGCCGGCACCGGAACGGCGAGCCGACCATGGGCGCCGCGGGTGCTGCCGGACCCCAACGCGATCCGACCGACGATCAGCCGGTCGAGCCCGAGCGCGGCGAACCCGGCACACCCGCCGACGACGTCGGCGATCGAGTCCAGCGCGCCGACTTCGTGGAAGTGCACCGATCTCGCGTCGACACCATGCACCCGCGCCTCGGCCTCGGCCAGTCGGTCGAACACCGCCAGCGCTTGCTCACGTACCTCGCGGATCAGATCGGCGCCCCGCAGCATCGCCTCGATATCGGCCCAGCTCCGGTGTGGCGGATCGGTCACCAACGGACGTACGTCGGCCTTGGTCGCCCGCATCCCTGCCCTGGTCACCGTGGTCGTCGAGATCTCCACCGAGCCGGGCAGTACCGACTCGACAGCGGTCCGAACGACGGACAGCGGAACCCCCGCGTCGAACAGTGCGCCGAGCAGCATGTCGCCGGCCACTCCGGCACTGCAGTCCAGCCAGGCGATCCGATCCGTCACGAGCTCGTGGGCATGGTCGGCTCCGGCAGGTTCGGTTCGGGCAGGTTCGGTTCGGGCAGGGTCGGTTCGGTCAGGGTCGGTTCGGGCCGGTTCGGTTCGGGCAGGGTCGGTTCGGGCCGGGCCGGTTCGGGCCGGGCCGGTTCGGGCCGGGCCGGTTCCGGGGGCGCCGCGATCTGGGCGGCCAGGTGACCGGCGCCGTACCCGTTGTCGATGTTCACCACGGCAACCCCGGGCGCACAGGCGTTCAGCATGGTGAGCAGCGCCGCCAGCCCCTCGAACGCCGCGCCGTAGCCGACCGAGGTCGGGACCGCAACCACCGGTGCGCTGACCAGTCCCGCGACCACGCTCGGCAGCGCGCCGTCCATCCCGGCGACCACCACGATCACCCGGGCCCGGCGCAGCAGCTCGACCTTGGCGAGGATGCGATGCAGGCCCGCGACGCCGACATCGACCACCAGCTCGACCTGCCGCCCGAGGTGGCGGGCGGTGAGCACCGCCTCGCGGGCGACCGGGAGGTCCGAGGTTCCGGCGGTGACCACGACGATCGGTCCGCCGACGGCCGGCGGTGGGTCCGCCGGCCACGCGACCAGCCGGGCCTCGGCGTCGTAGTGCGCATCAGGCAGTGCCGCGAGCACCGCCGCGGCCTGCTGCGGATCGGCCCGGGTGAACAGGGTCGACTGGCCGGCTCGACCGATCGCGGCGGCGATGGCCGCCACCTGATCCACGGTCTTGCCTGAGCAGAACACCGCCTCGGGATAGCCGCGACGAGTGGCCCGGTCCAGATCGAGATCCGCGATCTCGTCGAGCTCAACCACGCGGGCCGCGCGACAAGACGGTGAGGGTGAACAGCCCGGACTGGAGGCCGGCCAGGTCGACGGCCACGAACCGAAACCCGGCGGCCCGAACGGCAGCCTGGAGCTCCGTCCGGAGCGGCTCGCTCACGGCTCGGACCAGGTCCCCCGATGGCAGCTCGAGCCGCGCGATGTCTCCGTGGTGGCGCACCCGGAACTCCGTGAAACCCAGGCGGCGCAGAGCCTCCTCGGCCTCGTCGATCTGGCGCAGCTTGGTCGGGGTCACCTCCTCGCCGTGCGGAATCCGGGAGGCCAGGCAGGGCGCGGCGGGCTTGTCGGCACTCGGCAGACCCCACGCCCGGGCAAGCCTCCGGACGGCGGCCTTGTCCAGGCCGGCGTCCGCCAGCGGTCGCAGCACCCGGTGCCTGGTCGCCGCTTCGGCACCGGGGCGGTCGGGACGCAACGCGTCGTCGGCGTTCTCGCCGTACGCGATCACGGTCAGTCCGTGAGCGGCCGCGAGCTCGTCGTCGATCCGGGTGAACAGCTCGTCCTTGCAGTGGTAGCAACGGTCGGCACCGTTGGCGCGATACTCGGCTCGCTCTCCCTCGTACGTCTCGATCTCGACGACCTCAACACCGATCGTCTCGGCAACGTGGTGCGCCTCCCGCCGCTCGCGCGCTGCCAGGCTCGGCGAGACCCCGAGGATCGCCAGCACCCGATCGGCAGCGATGGTGCGCGCGGCCAGCGCCAACAGCACCGACGAGTCCACTCCGCCCGAGAAGGCGACCCCGAGCCGCAGGGTGCCCTGCGCCCCCGGCCGTGTGCCACCGGCCCCTCGAAGGGCCCCGCGAAGCACAGCTGCCGCCTGCTCGACGCGAGCCACGAGCTCCTCGGGAACGGCCTCCAGCTCGCGGGGTTCGGCTTGAATACTCACCCCGCCACGCTATCTCTCCCCATCCCGGGCTCAGGAGCCCCGAGGCGCTGGGCGACCGCCAGCACCGACGCCGGGACGCGCACCGACTCTGGCACGTCCGGCTCGGCCACCGGCGACCCGGCCGCGAGCCGCAGCGGGAGCACCCCAGCCCACGCCGTCCGATCCTCACCGTCGTCGGGATCGGTCGCGGCACCGGTCGCCCGGATCTTCACGCTGGCGACGTCGAGCGGCAGCCGGACGATCATGGTCGCCGCCAGCTCCTTGCGCAGCGGTGGCCGGACCTCGACCGAGCGGCCCGGCACCAGATGGTCGACCAACCGGTCGAGGGCGGCCGCCTTCTCGTCCTCCGACACCAGCTCGGGCACTCCGATCACCACCGCACTTCGGTAGTTCAACGAGTGGTCGAACGTGGATCGCGCCATCACCAGAGCGTCCAGATGGGTGATTTCCGCCGAGATCTGGCTCCGCCGGGCGCACGCCCGCAGCAGCCCGGCGCCGGTCGAGCCGTGCAGCAGCAGGAAGTCGCCATCGCGGGCGCAGGCGAACGGCAGCACGAGCGGCACGTCGTCGTCGAGGTAGCCGACGTGGGCGACCAGCGCCTCGTCGAGGATCGCCTCGAGCACAGCTCGGTCGAAGACCTGTCGCTCGCCCAGCCGACGTACCCGGGTCCGGTCGGTGTCCGGAAGTGTGCTCACGGCCGTCCTCAGCTGCCGGGTGGGTGCCGCATCGAGGCGATCAGCCGGTCGACTCGCTCGTCGACCGAGACGAACGGGTCCTTGCAGAGCACCGTCCTCTGCGCCTGGTCGTTGAGCTTCAGGTGGACCCAGTCCACGGTGTAGTCGTTACGGCCCTCCTGGGCCGCCTTGATGAAGTCACCACGGAGCTTCGCCCGGGTGGTCTGCGGCGGGATGATCTTGGCCCGGAAGATGGCCGGGTCGGTGGTGGCCCGGGCGGCGAGCCCGCGGGCCTCCATCAGTCCGAAGATCCCTCGGTTGCGCCGGATGTCGTGATAGGCGAGGTCGATCTGGGCGATCCGCGGGTCGGCCAGGCTCAAGTTGTGCTTGGCGGAGTAGCGCTCCAGCAACCGGTACTTGATGGCCCAGTCGATCTCGGTGTCCACCAGGCCCAGCTTGTCCTCGGCGACCGCACGGAGGGTGCGCTCCCACAGGTCCAGCACCCGATCGATGCTCGGTGTGCCCAGGCCCTCGCGCCGGACGAACTCCGAGACCTTCTCGTAGTACTCGGTCTGCAGCTCCAGCGCCGAGACCTTCTTGCCGTTGGCCAACGAGACCTGTACCCGGCCCGTACGGTCCCGGCTCATGTCGCGGATGGCCCGGATCGGGTTGTCGAGGTTGAAGTCGCGCATGGGCACGCCGGCCTCGATCAGCCGCAGCACCAGCTCGGCGCTGCCGACCTTGAGCAGCGTCGTCGTCTCGGACATGTTCGAGTCGCCGACGATCACGTGCAGGCGGCGATAACGCTCCGGGTCGGCGTGCGGCTCGTCGCGGGTGTTGATGATCGGCCGGCTGCGGGTGGTCGCCGACGAGACGGACTCCCAGATGTGCTCGGCCCGCTGGCTCACGCTGTACTCGGCGCCGCGCGCGGTGTGCAGGACCTTGCCGGCACCGCAGATCAGCTGCCGGGAGACCAGGAACGGCACCAACACGTCGGTGATCTTGACGAACTCCCCGACCCGCGAGATCAGGTAGTTCTCATGGCAGCCGTATGAGTTGCCATGGCTGTCGGTGTTGTTCTTGAACAGATAGATGTCGCCGGTGATCCCCTCGCTGAGGAGCCGCTGCTCGGCGTCCACGATCAGGTCCTCGAGAATCCTCTCCCCGGCCCGATCGTGATTGATCAGCTGGATCAGGTCGTCGCACTCGGCCGTCGCGTACTCCGGGTGCGAGCCGACGTCGAGATAGATCCTCGATCCGTTGCGGAGGAACACGTTGCTGCTGCGGCCCCACGTGACCACCCGCCGGAACAGGTAACGTGCCACCTCGTCCGGGGTCAGCCGCCGGGCGCCGCCCGAGGTGCAGGCGACGCCGTACTCGGTCTCGAGGCCGAAGATCCGCCGATCCACACCCGCTCCCCTCTCTGCCGCGCACTCGTAGCGAGTGCGACCCAGTGCCGTCGTGCCCAGTGCCCAGTGCCGTCGTGTCCCAGTGCTTTTCGTGCCTTGTCAGTGCTCGGTCAGATCGAGCAGCCCGCCCAGTTCTTCTCTCGTCAGCTCACGCAGCTCGCCCGACTTCAGCCGGCCGAGCCGGACCGGTCCGATCGCAGTTCGCGACAGCTTCCGGACCGGGTGCCCGACGGCGTCCATCGTACGGCGCACGATCCTGTTCCGGCCCTCGTGCAACGTGACCGTGACGAGCGCCTTGTCCGCGGTGCTGGAGAGCAGCTTGACCCGCGAGAAGGCGACGGGCCCATCCTCGAGACGGACCGCGCCATCCCGCAGCCGCTTCAGCGTGCGGGCGTCCGGCACGCCCTCGATCTCGACGAGATACGTCTTCGGGACCTCGTACGAGGGATGCGCGAGCCGCTGCGCGAAGTCGCCGTCGTTGGTGATGATGATCAGACCCTCGGTGTCGGTGTCCAGCCGGCCGACGTGGAACAGCCGCTCCCGGCGACCGGTCAGGTAGTCGCTGAGCGTGGCCCGTCCCTCCGGATCGTCGAGGGTCGAGATGACCCCCTTCGGCTTGTTCAGCACCAGGTAGACGTGCCGTCGTGGCGGCGGGATCCTGGACCCGTCGACGCGGATCGTGTCTCGCTCGGGATCGACCCGCAGCCCCTGCTCGAGGACCATCGTCCCGTTCACCTCGACCCGACCTTCGGAGATCAGCTGCTCGCACGCCCGCCGAGAGCCGATGCCCGCCGCCGCGAGCACCTTCTGTAACCGGATCCCCTCGTCGTCACTCATGACCGTCAGTCTGCCTTGATCCTGCGTCCACGTGCCCCGAGCCCGTCTCAGCGCGCGGATCGACGGGCTCGGGGCGGGTGTCGACGTCCGCGAGCCGGCTCAGCTCCGCCTCCAGCTCGTCCACCTCCGGCAGGTGGGGGGCCAAGGGAGGCAGCTCGTCCAGGGACCGAAGCCCCATCCGTTCCAGGAAGTAGCTCGTGGTTCCGAACAGGATCGCCCCGGAGACCTCGTCGGCACCGACCTCGGCGACCAGACCTCGGGTGAGGAGCGTCTTCATCACGCCGTCGACGTTCACGCCGCGGATCGCCGAGATCCGGGCCCGCGAGATCGGCTGCTGGTAGGCCACCACCGCCAGTGTCTCCAGGCCGGCCTGGGAGAGCCTCGACTCCCGGCCTTCCAAAACGTACGCCGACACCAGGTCCGCGTGCTCCTCCCTGGTGTAGTAGCGCCAGCCACCGCCGAGCTCGCGAAGCTCGAACCCCCGTCCGGTCTCGTCGTAGAAAGCGACCAGCTCGAGCAGCGTTTCGCGCACCGCCGGGACCGGCACATCCAGCGCCGCCGCGAGCGTCAGCTCGCTGATCGGTTCCTCGGCCAGTAGCAGCAGAGCCTCGATCGCCCCGGCCACATCGTCGGTCATGCAGTCGTCTCCTGGTCGGTCTGCCCTGAGTCCGCCGACGCCTGTTCGGGCTCGTCGAACTCGTCGGAGATGGTCAGGTCGCCGACGTCGGACCCGGTCCAGCGGACCGTGAGCTCACCGAGTGGGGTGAGCTGCTCGAACGCCACCGCGGCCTCCCGGAACAGCTCGAGGAGGGCGAGGAAGCGACAGACCGTGGTGACCAGGTCGGGCGAGTCCCCGGTGAGGGCGCGGAACGTCAGCGTCCGAGCGCGTCGCAGCCGGTCGATGACGACTCCCGCCTGCTCCTGGACGCTGACCGCCGCCCCGTGCAGGTGCGCCAGCGAGACGACATCTGCCTGCTTCGGTGCCAGCGCCTTGGCCGCAAGCGTCGCGAACCGGTCGGGCGAGATGCTGAACGTCAGCTCGGGTACCAGCCGGGCGAACCGCGGCTCGAGGCCGACGTCCCGCGGAAACCGGCGCCCCTGCCGCGCGAGCGAGTCGGCGATGTATGCCGCTACGTGCTTGAACGCGCGGTACTGGAGCAGCCTCGCGAACAGGAGATCCCGTGCCTCCAGCAGAGCGAGGTCCTCGGGATCGTCGACCTCCCCCGACGGGATCAGCCGGGCCGCCTTCAGATCGAGCAGGGTCGCCGCGACCACGATGAACTGACTGGTCTGCTCCAGGTCCCAGTCCGCTCCGGCCGCCTTGATCCGCGCGATGAACTCATCCGTGACCCGCGACAGCGCGACCTCGGTGACGTCCATCTTGTGCCGCGAGATCAGCTGGAGAAGCAGGTCGAACGGGCCCTCGAAGTTGTCCAGATGGACCCGGAAGACCCCGGCGTCGGCACTGACGGCGTCGGCACTGACCCCGGCATCGGCATTGACCCCGGCATCGGCTTCGGGCGCGTCCTGCTGGGTCTCGATGTTCTCCGGCATGGCGAGAACCACCACGCTACGACAGCCTCCGGACGAGCTGGGAGCTCTCGCCGTCGGCCTCGAAGTCCGCCAGCATGGCCGCGATCGCCTCCCGGACCATCCGGCCGCGATCGACCGCCACGCCATACTGGGCTCGCAGCTCCAACCGGGCACGCTCGAGGGCCAGCAGCTCGTCGGCGGACACGTACACCGTGATCTTCTCGTCGTGCCGGACCCGGCCCGACCCTGTGGCCGGCCTACCCTCCGCAACGGCCTCCGGGTCCGGCGCGGCCTCGACGGCCGTCAGCGCGGCCGGGGCGTCGGCGAGGTCGGAGTGGGTCGGCCGGAAGAGCTCCGAGGCGCCCGGCAGGCTCACGCGCCGGGACACCGGACGAGCACCTCCCGAGCGAGCGTTCGGTACGAGCTCGCGCCCGGCGAGCTGGAGGCGTACGTCGTGATGGGCTCTCCCGCCACGGTGGTCTCCGGGAACTTGACGGTCCGCCGGATGACGGTGTGGAAGACGTCCTCGCCGAACGCCTGGACCACGCGCTCGAGTACCTCGCGGCCGTGCAGGGTGCGTGGATCGTACATCGTGCCGAGGATGCCGAGGATCTCCAGCCGGGGGTTCAGCCTGTCCTGCACCTTGGCGATGGTGTCGGTGAGCAGCACGATCCCGCGCAGCGCGAAGTATTCGCACTCCAGCGGCATGATCACTCGATCCGCGGCGGTCAGGGCGTTGATCGTCAACAGACCAAGCGACGGGGCGCAGTCGATGAGGATCACGTCGTAGCGGTCCCTGACCTTCTCCAGCACCCGCAGCAGGGTCTGCTCGCGGGCGACCTCGGAGACCAGCTGGACCTCGGCCGCCGACAGGTCGATGTTGCTCGGCAGCATGTCCATGCCGTCGACGTTGGTCGGCGTGATCACGTCGTCGACGCTGACGTCTCGGCTCAGCAGCAGGTTGTAGATGCTGTGCTCGAGCGTGTGCGGATTGACCCCGAGACCGACCGACAGCGAGCCCTGCGGATCGAAGTCGACCAGCAAGACCTTGCGGCCGACCTCAGCCAGTGCCGCGCCGAGATTGATCGTGCTGGTGGTCTTGCCTACCCCGCCCTTCTGGTTGCACATGGCGATGACGAGCGCCGGACCGGTCGTCGTGCGTGGCCCGGGCTCGGGCAGGTCCGGCCACGGGCGTCCGGTCGGACCCAGCACCGGGGGCGGGTCCGGGTTGACGACGGGGCCCAGGGGCGGAACCCCCGTCACGGCCTCGTAACGCTCCTCGACGGCGACAGATCCGGCGTACTCGGTCGAGTCGGGATAGTCCTGATGCTCCATCTGAGCTCCCTCGGTGCGGGCTGGCGTTGCGGCCTGTGACGCGGCGAGCGTAGCCCCGACCAGCCGCCACGCGAGGCCCGGCGCGCCGGGGAAAGTCGACAAATCTCCAGACACAGAACAGGCCGCACCGGTCCGGCGCCGCCCTACTGACATCGCCAGGATCGGCGATCAGCACTACTAGGGTGAGACCATGATCACCAGGGCACGAGCACTCGCGAGGCGAGGACTAGCCGTGCGAGCACTCGGCTTCCTCGTTGTGGCGGCGTTCGCGGTCGGCTGCGTCCCGTCCTCGTCGAACACGACCCCTACGCCGGTCGAATCGACCGGTTCCCCCCCGTCCGAGACCTCGTCCGACACCGCAGCACCTGCCACCCCGTCCGACACCGGCGCATCGGCCAGCCCGTCCGAGACCGACGCCCCGGCGTGCACGACCGACGATCTCGCTGTCAGCATCGCCGAAGCCCCGGGCGGCGGCGCAGCGGGCAGCAACTACCTCGTCGTGCGGTTCCGCAACACCAGCTCGGCCGCGTGCAGCCTGTACGGCTGGCCTGGTGTGTCACTGGTCGGGGACGGGAACGGCACCCAGCTCGGCGCGGCAGCGTCGCGGGTGCAGCCGGAGGCTCGCCGCGTCGTCGGGATCGAGCCGGGAAAGCAGACCACCGCCCTGCTACGGGTCACCCAGGCCGGGAACTACGGCGACAGCTGCGAGGCGGCTACGGCCGACGGGTTCCGAATCTATGTGCCGAATCAGAAGTCCGCCGTCTACGTCGCCCGCAAGACCCCAGCCTGTCGAAACAAGAGCATCAAGCTGATGGAGATCGCACCCGTCGGCACCCCCTGACTCGTGGCGCCTGGTCTCGTGGCGCCTGGTCTCGTGGCGCCTGGTCTCGTGGCGCCTGGCTTCGTGGCGCCTGGTCTCGTGGCGCCTGGTCTCGTGGCGGGGCCGCTCACCGGGCGCGAGGATGCGCGGTCAGGTAGACCTCGCGTAGGTGATCGACCGTGACCAGGGTGTAGATCTGGGTCGTCGTTACCGAGGCATGCCCCAGCAGCTCCTGCACCACCCGTACGTCCGCGCCCCCGTCGAGCAAGTGGGTGGCGTAGGAGTGGCGCAGGGTGTGTGGGGAGACATCGACGTTGATCCCGGCCCGTTCCGCCGCCGTCTGGACGAGGTTCCAGGCACTCTGACGAGACAGCCGGCTCCCCCGCGAGTTCACGAACAGGGCCGGGTTGCCGGAGCTGTGGGCGGCCAGGGTCGGGCGCGAGCGGACGAGATAACTCAACAGCGCCGCTCGCGCGTACGACCCGAGTGGCACGATCCGCTGCTTGTTGCCCTTGCCGAGTAGCCGCAGTGCGACCGGTTCGGCAGGATCGGCGTCCAGGACGCGCGCCACCTCGTCCACATCCAGTCCGATCGCCTCGCTGATCCGTGCCCCCGTGCCGTACAGCAGCTCGAGCAGGGCCCGGTCCCTGAGACCCAACGGTGTATCGGCCTCCGGTGCGTCGAGCATCGCCTGCACCTGATCCAGGCTCAGCGCCTTGGGTAGCCGCCGGGCCGGCCGCGGCGGGTGCACCGAGCGAGCCGGGTCGTCCTCACTGGCCCGGTCCTCCACCGTGAACCGGTGCAGCCCTCGGACAACCACAACGGCTCGGGCGACACTGGAGTCGGCCAGCGGCGGGCGCTGCCAGCCGTCCCCGTCGTCGGCGGGAACTCCGGCGTGCAGTGAGACCGTGTAGTCCCCGATCTCCCGAGGTCCCACTCGGGAGATGTCGAAGATTCCTCGACCGCCGAGAAATGCCGCGTACCGTGCGAGATCGCGACGATAGGCGGCCACCGTGTGCGGTGACGCGCCGCGCTCGACCCGCAGGTGGTCGAGGTAGGCCCCGATCGCCTCGGCGACCCCGGTCATGTGCGAAGCCTCTCGGGAGTGAGGAACGATTCTGGGCGACCCACAGCGCAAGCGGGACGAGACGCTCCGATCCGACAGTCGTCCAGAATCGTGACGAACGACCGAGACCCGGCGAAGCACATGACCGCGGAGCGCGGAGCGCGACCATCGAACACGGTCATGTGCGAAGCCTCTCGGGAGTGAGGAACGATTCTGGGCGACCCACAGCGCAACCGGGACGAGACGCTCCGATCCGACAGTCGTCCAGAATCGTGACGAACGACCGAGACCCGGCGAAGCACATGACCGCGGAGCGCGGAGCGCGACCATCGAACACGGTCATGTGCGAAGCCTGCGTCCCGGCCGCATCCTGGTCAGGCCAGGACCTCGGCGAGCGGCCGGCACGGCATCCCGTGGGCCCGGGCGACCGGGGCGGAGACCAGCTCCCCGGCGTGGGTGCTCAGCCCGCTCGCGAGAGCCGGGTCACCCTTCAGCGCGGTCCGCCAACCCCTGTCGGCCAGGCTGAGCACATGGGGCAGCGTGGCATTGGTGAGCGCGTACGTCGAGGTGTGCGGGACCGCGGCCGGCATGTTGGCCACGCAGTAGAACACGGACTGGTGCACAACGTACGTCGGTTCGGCATGGGTGGTCGGCCGGCTGTCGGCGAAGCACCCGCCCTGATCGATGGCGATGTCGACAAGGACACTTCCGGAGCGCATGCGCGACACGAGTTCGCCGCTGATCAAGGTGGGCGCCTTGGCCCCCGGGACCAGCACCGCACCGATCACCAGATCGGCGTCCAGCACGGCGCGCTCGACCTCGTACGCACTCGAGGCGACGGTCTGCAGGTGTCCTCGGTAGATCCTGTCCGCGTCTCGGAGCTTCCCGATGTCGGAGTCCAGCAGGAGGACCTCGGCCTGCATCCCGAGCGCGATGGCCGCGGCGTTCATCCCCGCCACGCCGGCACCGATCACCACGACCTTGGCCGCGTACACCCCGGAGACCCCACCCATCAGCGTGCCGCGGCCGCCGCCTTGGCGCATCAGGTGGTACGCGCCCACCTGCGGCGCGAGGCGGCCCGCGACCTCGCTCATCGGCGCGAGCAACGGCAGCTCCCCGCTCGGCAGCTGGACCGTCTCGTACGCGATGGCCGTGACACCGCGCTCGATCAGGGCCCGAGTGCAGTCTCGGCTCGCGGCCAGGTGCAGGTAGGTGAACAGCACCTGCCCGGAGCGCATCCGCTCGTACTCGATCGGGACTGGCTCCTTGACCTTCACGATCAGCTCGGCCTCGCCCCACACCTGATCGTGGCCAGCGGTGATCGTCGCACCGGCGGCGGCGAACTCAGCATCGGTGATCGAGGAACCGAGCCCGGCCCCGGCCTGGACAAGCACGGTGTGACCGTGTCGGACGAGCTCGTGCACCCCCGACGGGGTGAGCGCCACCCGGTACTCGTGGCTCTTGATCTCGCTCGGCACTCCGACCAGCATCAGCGACGGCCTCTCGGGCGTTGAGTGGACAGCGCCGAGCATAGTGCGCCGACTCCCCCCGACTTGTCAGCGTCACAAACGGCTCTGGCCGTTCGTGACGCTGACAACTCGGCGTCAGAAGTCGGCCGTGCCCCGCGCCCGGCGGACGAACAACTGCGCGACCAGCAGGTTCGGCACCCAGCAGAGCCACGCGATGACCGAGTAGGCGATGGAGTAGTCGAGCCCGGCGATCATCGCGAGCGGAAGGTAGATGCGCAAGGTGACGGCCGCCAGGGTCAGCGCGAACGAGCGGATCATCCAGCGTTGGTGGGCGCGGAAGTCCCTGCGCTTGACGGCCGTCAGGGCGAGCGCGCCGGTGCCGAGCCAGGCCACCGCAAGGACGAAGAACCCGAACCCGGCGACGAGGCCTCCGGCGCTGAACAACGCGATCAGGCCGGCAGCGACGCCACCCACCAGGCAGGCGGTGAGGTAGATCCGTCCGATCCAGTGGTGGGCGACCGGATATCGGCGGCGCAGCGGCCGGAGGAACTGAAACGGCCCGGTGATCAGCGCGACTGCCGATGCCGTGATGTGCGTGCGCAGGCCAAGCGCGGTCGGGAAGTGGTTCGCCGCCACGTCTGCCGGCACAAACCGGAAGCCGGTCGCGACGAGGACGAGCGCGTACGTCCCCACGCCGAGCGAGAGGAAGGTCATCGCTCCCCAGCCGATCCGGCGGGCGATGCCGTGCCGCGGACGCTGGTCGGTCGGCCCAGCCGGCCGGGTGGTGGTGGTCACCACACGAATGCTTCCCGGATCCGATGCGGCTGCCATCCGAGGGCGGACCCCAGGCGACCCTGAATCGCGCTGGGGTCCGGGGTGGAGACAACCCCCGGTCGTGTGCGCCCTCCAGTCAGTCGCGGAGCGGAATCCCGCGCGCGTCAGTGCGGAAGCTGCTGCTGCCCGCCAGGATCATGATGCCCTCGATCAGCGACCAGATCGCGACGACCACGGCCAAGAAACCGACCGACAGCAGGGTCATCAGGAGCTGGACGACGGCGACGCCGGTCCGGCCCAGGTAGAAGTTGTGGATCCCGAACACTCCCAGGAAGATCCCCAACAGCCCGGCGGCGATCCTGGACTTCTGCTGCACCGGGTACGCAACCACGGGATACGCGACCACGGGGTACGCGACCGGAAGCCGCGGGTCGGCGCCCGGGTAACCCGGGTGGCCGGGCTGGGCCTGATAGCCGGGCTGGGCCGGATAGCCGGGTTGGGCCGGATAGCCGGGTTGGGCCGGAAAGCTGGGCTGGGCCGGATAGCCGGGGTACCCCGACTGGGGCGCGGACGCCGGCGAACTCGGGTCAATCGGGGACGCGGAGGACGGATCGTACGGGTAGCCCTGGTACGGCAGCGTCGGATCAGCGTCCGGACCCTGGTTCTGCGACATATCGACGTCCTCGGAGTGGATGATCAACCATCAGATCGGGGCGAACCGATCCGTGAGCCCATTATTCATCCGATCGGAACTTTTTATCGGTCCGATGAGTCGTCGACCGTTCATCAGGCTCGACTCCCTGCCCGAGGTCGGCAGGGCAGCGAGGCAGGGGCAGCGAGCCGGGGCAGCGAGCCGGGGCAGCTAGGCGGGGCAGCTAGGCGGGGCGCAGCGAGGCGAAACCGTCCCGCGCCCGGGCCGCGTGGGTCGCCAGAACGCCGCTGACCAGCGTCGGGTTGTGCAGCTCACCGGCGAGTACGGCGTCCACGAGATCCTCCAGGTGTGCCCAGGCGAGTTCCAGCTCGGCCTCCTCGCCGGCCTTCACGAAACCGTCCGGCGCGGCGACCGGGTGCAGGTCGCGGGCCAGGAAGATGCGCAGCCGTTCGCCGATGATCCCCGGCGTGGTGAACAGGTCGACCAGCGGGTGCCAGGTGTCCGCGGCCAGCCCGACCTCCTCGGCCAGCTCACGCCGCGCGGCCAGCAGCGGCTCCTCACCCTCGACGTCCAACAGCCCGGCCGGCGCCTCGAGCAGCCGGTGCCGCACGGCATGACGGTACTGCCGGACGACCGCGACCCGGTCCCCCTCGTCCAGGGCGATGATGCCGACCGCTCCCGGGTGTCGCAGGTACTCCCGGCTGAGCTTCTCGCCGTCCGGAGCGAGGATGTCGTCCTGGACGAGGCTGGTGAAGTGCCCTGTGCCGAGTACGCGCTCGGCGACGACCGGCCAGGCGACCGCCTCGTCGCACAGTTCTGCCCGTGCCAGTTGTCGTGCATCGACCATCAGAGGTGACTCACGAGAGCTGATCCACCGGCAGCCGGGTGGCGAGGCTGCGATCCAGGGCAGCCTCGATCAGCCCGACGAACAACGGATGGGGCCGGGTCGGCCGGGACTTGAGCTCGGGGTGGGCCTGGGTGGCGACGAAGTAGGGGTGTACCTCATCGGGCAGCTCGATGAACTCGACGAGCTTCGAGTCAGGCGACATGCCGCTGATCACCAGCCCGGCCTCTTCGAGCTGCGCGCGGTAGCTGTTGTTCACCTCGTAGCGGTGCCGGTGGCGCTCGCTCACGTGCGTACGGCCGTAGCGCTTCGCCACCACCGAGCCCCCCAGCAGCTCGGCGGGATAGGCACCCAACCGCATCGATCCGCCGAGATCCCCGTCGCCCGAGACGATGGCGACCTGCTCGGCCATCGTCGCGATCACCGGATGCGGCGTCTCCGGCGCGAACTCCGAGGAATCGGCACCCTCCAGGCCGGCCAGGTGGCGGGCGACCTCGATCACCATGCACTGCAGGCCCAGGCACAGCCCCAGGATGGGAACCTGGTTCTCCCGGGCGTAGCGGACCGCGCCGACCTTGCCCTCCACGCCGCGGATGCCGAAGCCGCCGGGGATGCAGACCCCGTCGACGTTGCCGAGCACCCGGGCGGCACCATCGGGTGTCTCACACTCGTCCGACGGCACCCAGCGGACGTTCACCCGCGCCCGGTTCGCGAAGCCGCCGGCACGCAGGGCCTCGACCACCGACAGATAGGCGTCCGGCAGGTCGACGTACTTGCCGACCAGGGCGATCGTGACCTCCTCCTTCGGGCGGTGCACCCGGGCGAGCAGCTCGTTCCAGGTCGTCCAGTCGACGTCGCGGAAGGGCAGGTCGAGCCGACGTACGACGTAGGCGTCCAGTCCTTCGGAGTGCAGCATCTTCGGCAGGTCGTAGATGCTCGGTACGTCGGTGTTCTCGATCACTGCCTCGGTGTCGACGTCGCACATCAGGGAGATCTTGCGCTTCACCGACTCCGGGATCGCCCGATCGCAGCGACATACGATCGCGTCCGGCTGGATACCGACCTGGCGCAGCGCGGCGACGGAGTGCTGCGTCGGCTTGGTCTTCAGCTCACCGCTCGGACCGATGTAGGGGATCAGCGAGACGTGAACGAAGAACACGTTCTCCCGGCCGACGTCATGGCGGACCTGGCGGGCGGCCTCGAGGAACGGCAAGGACTCGATGTCGCCGACGGTGCCACCGATCTCGTGGATCACCACGTCGATGTCGGGGCCGCCCATCCCGATCATCAGGTCCTTGATCTCGTTGGTGATGTGCGGGATCACCTGGACCGTGTCGCCGAGGTAGTCACCCCGGCGTTCCTTGGCGATCACCGAGCTGTAGACCTTGCCGGTCGTGACGTTGGCGTCGGCGGTCAGATTGACGTCCAGGAAGCGTTCGTAGTGCCCGACGTCGAGGTCGGTCTCCGCTCCGTCCTCGGTGACGAACACCTCGCCGTGCTGGAAGGGGTTCATGGTGCCGGGGTCGACGTTCAGATAGGGATCGAGTTTCTGCATGGTGACCCGGAGTCCCCGGGCCACGAGAAGGCTGCCGAGGCTGGATGCCGTCAGGCCTTTGCCGAGCGAGGATGCGACCCCGCCGGTGACGAAGATGTGTTTGGTCGTTTTCGCGCGCGCTCCCACGGGCCTCCAGCCTATCCGCCGCACTGCTCAGAACCGAATTGGACTCACCGGGCGGCGCTCGCGATCCTCCACACCGCGACTTCCCGCACCGCCGGGGCACCTGGCGCATCGGCGCCGGAGCGCGACCTGACCCGTCGGTGCGCACAGTGGTCACCGAGGGCGTAAGACCGATGCGTAGGCGTCCAGCATGTCGGCGGCCACCTCGTCCAGGTCCGGCCAGGTGGCGGCCTCGGCCCGGCCACGGGCAGCCAGCTCTGCACGTAGGAACGGCAGGTCCGCGAGGTGACGCAACGCCCTGCCCGCGGCACGCGGGTCGCCGAGGCGGAACAGCACGGCACCGTCGCCGACCAGCTCCGGGATGCCGCCGACCCTGGTCGCCACCAACGGCACGCCGGCCAGCAGGGCCTGCTGGGCGACCGGCGCACGCGCCTCCCAGGTCGAGGTCAGCAGCGCCACGTCAGCCGCAGCAAGAAGGTCGGGGACATCGTCGCGCCGGCCGAGCAATTGCACGCGGGACGCGTCGGCGGCGATCCGGGCCTCGAGCTCGGCCCGCTGCGGGCCGTCCCCGGCGACCACGAACCTCAGTCGGCCATCGGAGCGTACGTCCGCCGCGATGTCCAGCAGGAGCCCCAGGTTCTGCTGCGGCGCCAGCCGGCCGACGGTGAGCACCAACAGCTCCGACGCCTCGATGCCGAGGTCGGCGCGGACGTCCACTCGACTGCGCTGCGCGTGCGTGAGGGCCGGTGCCGCCACCGGGCCAAGGCGGGCGCGCCGAGCGCCGCACCAGGTCGCCTGCTGGACCAGGTCCGAGCTCGCACCGAGGGTCAGATCGGCGCCGCGAGCGACGATGCGCTGGAGCATCCGGGCAGCGGTTGCCCGGCGGCCCAGACCCAGCACGGCGCTGTACCAGGTGACCACCAGCGGGATCCGCCGGACCAGCCGCACCGGCAGCGCGAGTCCGCCGGCCCGGTAGCCGTGGGCGTGCAAGACGTCGCCCGACCCGAGCCGGGACAGCGCGGCGAGCGGAAGCACGTCGCCGCCCGCGAAATCGTACGTCTCGGTCGTTGCCTTCGGCGCGTACACCCGGACGCGGTGGCCGGCCGCGATGAAGCGCGGGACCAGGCCGGCGACATGCCGGCCGATCTCGCCCGTGGTGGCGGTCAGCACGAACGCGATCCTCAGCGATTCACTCATCGGCGCGCGCCGAGCCCGGCGAAGATCGTCGCACAGCCAGCGCGGGACCCGGCGAACCGAGGACCGCGAAGCCGCAAAGCCCGTTCTGCAGGACGAACATGATCAAACAAGGCTGCCACGGCGGTCGCACCTCGCGGACAGGAGGGTTCGGCAAGGGGGTCGGCAGACAACCGTGCACCGGCCGGGACGAGGACGGCGTGAACGGTCGGCAGCAGCAGGCGCAGCCGAGTCGGTCGGGCCCGCGATCCTCACCCGCAGGCCATACTCTTCGATCATGGAGGCGCCCCTTCCGGAAGTTTCGTTGTTCTGGATCGCGTTGTGCGCGGTCCTCGCGCCGTTGCTGGCGGGCTTCGTGCCACGGAAGATGCTGCCGGAGGTCGTCCTCCTACTCGTCTTCGGCGTCGTGATCGGTCCCAACGTGCTCGGCCTGGCCACCACCGACGAGGCGATCGGGATGCTGCGCGAGCTGGGCCTCGGCATGCTGTTCCTCCTCGCCGGCTACGAGGTCGAGCTCAACGAGCTGACCGGCCGCGGCGGGCGGCGAGCCCTGCTGACCTGGCTGATCTGCCTGGGGCTGGCCTTCGTCGCGGTGTGGCTGATCGGGCTGAGCGGCGTGTTGCACGCCGAGGTCGCGGTGGCGATCGCCCTCACCTCGACCGCCCTCGGCACGCTGCTGCCGATCCTCAAGGACGCCGGCATCCTCAGCACACCGTTCGGCGGTGCGGTCTTGAACCACGGAGCGTTCGGTGAGCTGGGGCCGGTCGTCGCGATGGCGGTCCTGCTCAGCGCGCGCCGGCCCGGAGTATCCATCCTCGTCCTCGCGGCGTTCGCTGCACTGGCGATCGTCATGACCCTGCCATGGACCCGGCTGCAGCACGGCACGACGCGGGTGATGCAGCTGATCAGGGCCGGTTCGGAGACCACCGGGCAGACCACGGTCCGACTCACCGTTCTGCTGCTGGTGTCGCTGCTGGTGCTGGCTGGCGCGTTCTCCCTGGACTCCGTGCTCGGCGCCTTCGCGGCCGGTTTCATCCTCCGCCGTGCGCTTCCGAAGGGTGACGAACAGCTCGAGCACAAGCTCAACGGCCTGGCGTTCGGCTTCTTGATCCCCGTGTTCTTCGTGACGTCGGGGATGGCAATCGATCCCGCGGCCGTGGCGGCCAATCCGCTGGCTCTGGTCACCTTCGTGGTCCTCATCCTGCTGGTCCGCGGCGTCCCCGTGTACGTCGCCGGTCGGCTCCAGCGCAATCCGCTGACCGGCGAGCGTCAGTTCGACGGCCGGGACAGCCTGCGGCTCGGGCTGTACGGCGCCACGGGCCTGCCGATCATCGTCGCGGTCACCACGACGGCGGTCAATGCCGGCCAGATGACGGCGGCCAACGCGTCCCTGCTGGTCGCCGGCGGCGCACTCACCGTGCTCGCCCTGCCGATGTCCGCCACCTTGCTGGCGCGCACCCCCGCCGACTTGTCAGCGTGAGAAACGGCAATAGCGACGTGTAACGCTGACAACTCGGGGCGTTTGGGCTCAGGCGGAGAGCTCGGGGCGACGGAGGTGTCGCGGAGTCGCCAACGCCGTGGGCGGCAGGTCGCGCGGTTCCTCCTCGAGCTCCGCCAGGCCGCGCCACCCCTCGACCCGTAGGCCGAACTTGCGAACCAATCGGTCGGTGAACGGTGACTGCGACAGTCGGGCCAGCCGCAGCCGGTGCCGGCCGCGGACCACAACGATGGTGGCCCCCGGGCGGAACTCGGCGCTGCGCCGACCGTCGCAGGTGATCAGGCCGGCCGTCGGCGACGCGTCCAGCAGCTCCACGACGACGACCGAGCTCGGGCCCAGCACCAGCGGACGGGCGAAGAGCGCGTGTGCGCTGAGCGGGACGACGAGCAGGGCGTCGACGCCCGGCCAGATCACCGGGCCACCCGCCGAGAAGGCGTACGCCGTCGAGCCGGTCGGGGTCGCCACCAGCATTCCGTCGCAGGCCCAGCGCGACAGCGGCCGCCCGTCGACCTCGACCACCAGCTCGACCATCCGCTCGCGCGCGGCCTTCTCGATCGAGACCTCGTTGATCGCGTACGAGCACCAGACGGGTTCGCCGTCCTCGCGCAGGGTCACCTCGATGGTGAACCGCTCCTCCACCGCGTACGAGCAGGCCACCACCTGCGCCACGATGTTGTCGATCTCGCTCGATTCCGCCTCCGCGAGGAAGCCGACGTGGCCGAGGTTGACGCCGAGCAGAGGGATGTCAGAGGTCATCACCCACTCGGCGGCCCGCAGAATCGTGCCGTCTCCGCCGAGCACGACCATCAGCTCGTACGGCAGGGGTTCGTCGGTCTCGATCCCGTCATCGTTCGCCAGCGGGGGGATCAGTGCGCTGATGGGCCGTCGGAGGCGCTCGGTGAGGATCTCCCGGTCCTCGTCGGGCACCGCCACGTCGAGCCCGGCGGCCAGCAACCCGCCGACCAGGCGAGTCGCCGCTTCGACGGCCTCCGGTCGCCCCATATGGGTGAGCACAGCCACCCTGCGTACGAGTTCGGCCGGCGCCTCCGAGGTCACCTGGCACAGCATAGGAGGAACGACCTCAATCGAAGCGCACGCCGGCCAGTGGATCGCGGGCGGCCGCTTCGGTGTCGGCGTCGGGAGCGTGCAGCCAGAGGAAGAACTCGACGTTGCCACTCGGACCGGGGTGCCGGCTGCGGACGCAGCGCGTCGCCGGCCGGCCGAGATCGTCGGCGACCGCCGACACCGCCCGTACGGCCTCGCGACGCAGTGCCGGGTCGCGCACGACGCCGTTCTTTCCGAGCCGAGCGCGACCCACCTCGAACTGAGGCTTGACCAGGACGATCAGGTCGGCATCGGGCGCCGAGATCGCGACGAGCCGATCGAGTACCAGGCTCAGCGGGATGAACGACAGGTCCGCGACGACGACGTCAACCGGCTCGTCGTCGAGCTGGGCCAGCGTCAGGTCGCGCAGGTTGGTCTGCTCGCGGACCCTCACGCGCGGATCCTCGCGAAGCTCGGCGGCGAGCTGAGCCGTGCCGACGTCGAGCGCGTAAACCGGCACACAGCCGCGTCGGAGGAGCACCTGGGTGAAGCCGCCCGTCGACGCCCCGGCGTCGAGCGCGCGACCGGCGACCGCGATCCCGAGATCCTCCAGTGCCCCGATCAGTTTGTGGGCGCCACGTGAGACGTACGGATCGGGTGCGGCGTCGAGGCGGTCTGCGCCTGCCACGGTCCCCGAGGCCCGCCGGACCACGGCACCGTTCACCTGCACCCGCCCGGCCGCGATCAACTCCCGGGCCTGACCTCGGGAGCGGGCGAGACCCCGCTCGACGAGTGCCCTGTCCAGCCTCGTGGCCGCCCCGTCGGTCCCAGCCGGTTTCGGTCCCGGCCGGTTGCTCGGCCCCGGCCGGTTGCTCGGCCCCGGTCAGTGCGGCCGAGCCGGTGCGGGCGTGCCGTGCTGTGGTAATCCGCCGTGCAGGGTCGCGTGCAGCACATCGTGCACCGCAACCAGCCGATCGTGGTGCTCGGCCACGGGCCGCTCGGCCAGGTCGTCGAGCCCGCTGACGAGTGCTGCCAGGTCCGGCTGGTCCGGCTGATCCTGGTCCGGCTGATCCTGGTCGGGCTGATCCTGGTCGGGCTGATCCTGAGGCAGGGCTGCGGGCAGCCCAATCGCGCGGGGTGGGGGTGCCGGGACCGGTGGGCGGTCGTTCACGACGCGTCGTCCGGTGCTGGGGCCGCCTTGGCCGGTGCCTTCTTCGCGGCGGTCGCCTTCTTGGCGGTCGTTGCCTTCTTCGCGGGAGCTGCCTTCGCCGGCGCCTTCTTGGCCGGGCGGCGGGCAGCCGCCCCCGCCGTCGTCGACGAAACGGCAGGCGTCTGCGACCCGGCCGCCGACTCGGCGGTGGCCACCTTCTTGACCGGAGCCTTCTTGACCGGAGCCGGCTTGACCGGCACAGTCTTGGCGGGCCGCTTGGCCGCGGGAGCTCTCTTGGCCGGGCGGTGTGCCGTCGGTGCCGTCGGTGCGACCGGTGCCGTCGCCGGGGCGCTCGCCGGCTCAGCCGTGGCGGCCGCCATTGTCGCGATGTTGGCAGTACGCAGGGCTGCGATCTCGGCGCGGAGATCCTCGATGTCCTCGGTCTTGGCCAGCCCGAGCCGGCCGACCGCCTTCTGCACCTCCGCGTCGACGAATCGGGTCAGCAGCTGGCGGTTCGCCTTGCTGGTCGCCAGCAGCTCGTCGGCGAGCTTGGCCACCCGGTCTCCCGCGTCCGAGGCGACGTCACCGAGTCCCGCTTGGTCAAGCAGGCCCTTGGCCGTGGCCGTCGCCTTCTCGCGGGTGGTCTTGGTGAGCCCACTCGCCAGTTGCGCATAGCTCTGCAGGGCTTCGATGACCATCGTCGGCCTCCTTCGGATGAACGGTTCCCCTACCGTATCCCCCGAGTTGTCACTATCCCCGGCACCACATCTGTGCGGATGGTTTGACATCCAGCGGTCAGGAGAGGGCGTCGACCGCCGCGCGGAGGTCGGGTGTGCGGTCGGTATCGGCGTACGTCCAGGCGAGGTTCGCCGCCGCCCACAACGCGGCGACCCGTTGCGCTCGCGAGCTCGGTCGGTCGAGCAGGATCAGCTCACCATCGACCTGACGTGCCGTCATATCGTCGCAGGTGGCCCGGTCGCCCTCGATGCGCACGGCCAGTGCAGGCTCGAGCAGGGCGCCCACATCCCAGCCGAGGTACGTCGGCCGTTCCGCCGGCCGTGCTGCGAGCAGCTCGGCAGCACCGTGGGCACCGGTCAGCACCAGCAGCGAGTCGATGCCCATTCCGACCGCGCCGACGATGTCGGTGTCGATCCGATCGCCGACGAAGATCGGCTTTCGGACCCCCAAGCGCTCGATCGTCTCGTCGAACAGGGGCCGGAACGGCTTACCAGCGACCTCGGGGTCGACGTCGACAGCGACCCGGACGGCGGCGACGGCCGCGCCGTTGCCCGGCACGATCCCGCGATCCGTCGGTCGGGTCAGGTCTGTGTTGGTAGCCAGCCAGTGGGCACCGCGATGGATAGCGACGGCAGCCTCATTGATCTGCTCCCAGCGCAGATCGGCGGACCAGCCCTGGATGATGGCCACCGGGTCGTCGTCCGCGGACCGAACCCCGATGAGTCCGACCTCGGCGAGCGCGGCCCAGATACCGCCGCCGCCGACGACGAGCACCTTGGCTCCCAGGCCGAATCGTTCCCGCAGCAGGTGCGCGCCCGCCTGGGCCGAGGTGACGACATCGCTGGTCTGTGCCGCAATGCCGAGGTCGCGAAGATGCTCGGCGACGCTCGCCGGGGTGCGGGCCGCGTTGTTGGTCACGAACCCGACCTTGGTGTCGAGCGACCGAAGCCCGGCGATGCCCTCGGCTGCTCCCGGCACCGCATCGGGACCGAGATAGATCACGCCGTCGAGATCGAACAGTGCGGCGTCGTACGCTGCGATCAGCGGCTCGTCGGTCATCCGGCCTCGTCGGTCGTCGGCTCTTCGGACTCGCCGGCCTCCCCTGGCTGCTCGGCCCGCTGACCGTCGTCCTCCTCCTCGGTCTCGTCGTAGTCGATGACGATCCCGTCGAGCGCGTCGACTCGTTCGGCGGCGTCTGTTTCCTGGTCGGGATCGAGTCTGGCGGCGGTCGCGAACGCGTCGCGGGCATCGCGCTCGGCCCTCGTCCCGTGCCCGTCGATTCGCAGCAAGGCCTCGCCGTACGCGTACCACAGCCGCCCGCGCGCGGACCGCAGCTTCTCTGCGCCTGCGCCGAAGCGCTCGACCGCGGCGGTCAACACGCGCAACGCCTCGGCGTGCTGACCGAGATCGGCGCGAGCGCCGGCCTCGACGATGATCATCTCGATCTGCAGCGCCGGCTCGACCTCGTAGCGACGCGACTCCTTGGCCAGCTTCAGTGCCGCCTGCGGCCGACCGAGTGCTCGCTCGCAATCGGCCATCACCGGCAGGAAGTCCTGCGTGCCAGTCATCCGACGGAGCGCCCGGAACTCCTGGAGCGCGACGTCGTAGCGTCCACTCGCGTACGCCGTCTCGGCGACCGCCTCGCGAACGATCGGGAGTCGGGCCGCCCTGCGCTTGGCCGCCTCTGCATGGGCATGCGCGGTCTCGGGGTCGTCGTCGATCAGCTGTCCGGCGACGACGAGGTGGCTGGCCACGATCTCTGCCAGGTCCTTGGGAAGCCCCCGCAGCTCGGCCCGGACCTGGCGGTGCAGCGCCCGGGTATCCACCCCTTCTGGGATCGGCGGCTCATTGCCGCGACGATCCAGTCCGGGGGGTGCGGTGCGCGGTTCGCCGCTCCCGTCCCTCGGCGGCCGACCCGCACGGGACTGGCTGCTGCCGCGCGCTCCGCCCTGACTGTGCCCGGTGGGACGGGAAGCCGCCGAGCGGCCGCCGGGACGCCCTTCGGCGTCTCGCCCGCGCTCGCCCCTACCCTGATCCCCCCGACCTTGACTGCTCCTGCTTTGACTTCCCGTGCCCCGGTCGGCCCTACCCTGACTGACCGGACGGTCGCCCGAACGGCGCTGATCTCCACCAGTGGCACCCCGGCTCTGCCGAGCGGGTCCACCCTGACCCCCGGACCGTCCCTGGCCGCCCGCACGCCCCTGACCACCCGAACCGCCGGAACGCCCCTGACCGCCCTGGCCTCCCGTGCCGCCCCGGCCCGCGGACCCACCGTCGGAACGTCCCTGACCACCCGAACCGCCGCTGGAACGCCCCTGACCACTCGAACCACCCGAACCGCCGCTGGAACGCCCCTGACCGCCCTGGCCTCCCGTGCCGCCCCGGCCCGCGGACCCACCGCCGGAGCCTCCCGAGCGGCCGTGACCGCCTCCGCCTTGGCCACTCGAACGGGGGCCTCGGCCCGGCTGTCTGTTGTCTGCCACTAGTCAATCCTGTCGGGTCGGGTCGGTCGACGCAAAGGACGGCGAACGCGGCACCCCAACGATCAACGACGCCGGTCGACGACGACCACCTCGGGACCCGCTGCCGCGAGCTCACTCACCGTCTCCGCGTCGGCCGCGGCGTCGGTGATGATCAGGTCGACCTCGGACACCGCCGCGAACGCACAGAACGAGTTGCGACCCAACTTTCCGGAGATGACGGGGACCACCCGCCGTCGCGCAGCGTGCAGCATGGCGCGCTTCGCGGCCGCTTCCTCCGGGTTGGTCGTGGTCAATCCCTGCCCGACGCTCAGTCCGTTCACGCCGATCACCGCGAGATCGGCCGTCAAAGTGCCGAGCCTCCTGCTGGTCCAGACGTCGACGGCCGCCGAGGTGAGCCCTCGCAACGTACCCGGCAGTGTGAGCACCCGCAGATTTTCCAGCCCGGCCAGGTAGTGCGCTGCCGGCAGATTGTTCGTCACGACCATCAGTGACCTGTCCCGTGGCATCGCCCGCGCACACACGTAGGTCAGCGATCCGGAGTCCAAGATCACCACACCGTCGTCGGGCAGCTCGTCGATCACCCGTTCGGCGATCACGAGCTTCTCCGCATACTGCTCGGCATGGCGGGCCGCGAGGGCCTGCTCGAACGGGGTCGTCCGAAGTAGCTCCGCCCCGCCGCGGACCCGACGGACGAGGCCACGGCGTTCGAGGACGTCCAGATCGCGCCTCACCGTCTCGCTCGTCACTCCGAGGCGCTCGCTGATCTGCGTGACGCTTGCCCGCCGATCATCCAGACCGAGCAGGAGCTCGGTGATGGTTCGCTGGCGCTCAGGCGGATACATGCTCACCGGAGATGCTCCTCGTCGAGACGCCCATTCAAGCACGGGGAACTCAGTGGCGCGCGCTAAGACAAACGGTCATCACACTCGATCAGATCCGATCACTTCGGGGTAGACATACGCTCAGTCGGATGCGTTATCGTGCGCTAACGCAAGCATTCGGACATCAAGTGCAGACAATCCCACACGGTGGTTCTGAGCGCTTCGGCCATCAACAGATCATCTGGCCCAACCGTCGCCCGCCCCCCAACTCGTCGGCGACAGAGAGCGAGGATCGTGTCCACCACAACTCCGCGGCGGACATCGCGCGCTACCGGAGTTCTACAAGACCCACCCGAATATCAAGATCAACATGATCTTCATGGAGGAGAACGCCGCGGCCTCGCGATGGGCGCGGTGAAGTAGATGCGGGCGGTCGTCTTCCGTGCTCCCGGCGAGCTCGCGATCGAGGAGCGACCCGATCCCGAGCCCGGACCGCGAGAGGTCGTCGTCCGTGTCGAAGCGGTCGGCATCTGCGGCACGGACCTGCACGTACTCGACGGCGAGTTCGCGCCCACGGTCTTCCCGATCGTTCCCGGGCACGAGACCTCCGGAGTCGTGGAGTCGGTCGGCGAGGCCGTGACCGAGCTCAGCCCGGGTGACCTGGTCAGCGTCGACCCGACGCTGACCTGCGGGGAGTGCAGCTTCTGCGCAGTCGGGCGGTCCAACCTGTGCGAGAACTGGAACGGTTCGGGCGTCGCCCGAACCGACGGGTCGACGGCCGAGTTCCAGCTCGCCCCGGTGCGCAATGTCCACCGATTGCCCGAAGGTGTCGACCTTGCGCTCGCCGCACTGATCGAACCCCTGTCCTGCGCGATTCGTGGGTACGACCTGCTTCCCCGGCGGCTCGGCGAGCACTATCTCATCTACGGGGCCGGAACAATGGGCCTGATGATGGCCCAGCTCGCCCCCCGAGCGGGCGCAGCCAGCGTGACCGTCGTCGACCGCAACCCCGCTCGGCTCGATCTCGCGACAGAGGTCGGGATCGACATCACCGCCGAGTCGGCCGACGACGTATCGCGGCGCGGGGGCTGGGAGGTCGTGATCGACTGCACCGGCGCGATTCCGGCGATCGAGGACGGCCTGCGCCGCGTGCGACGCGGCGGCACCTTCCAGCAGTTCGGAGTCGCACCGCTCGACGCTCGCGCCACGTACTCCCCGTTCCGCATCTACAACGACGAGATCAACGTCGTCGGTTCGATGGCCGTGCTCAACTCCTACGGCCGCGCGGTGGAGATGTTTGCCGCCGGCGCCCTGCGCGCGGACCGCATGGTGTCGCACGCCTTCTGTCTGGACGACTACGCCGTTGCGATCGAGCGGTTTCGGGCCGGCCAGGGTCGAAAACTCCAGATCCGCCCCCGGCTGACCCGATCGGTGGAACTGTTGTAGCCGCCCATTCGCTTGCACGGTTGTGGGAGTGCACGGTTGTCAGAGTGCCCGATGTGGGAGGGCACCGCTACCCGGGGGAAGCAATGACCGATCGGACCGGCACGCCCGAGGCTCGCCACGCTGTGATCAGCCGGGTGCTCGCGGAGCAAGGCCGACTAGACGTTGCCGACGTTGCCGAGCAGCTCGGGGGTCGCGCACGAGACAATTCGGCGAGACCTGAAAGCTCTCGAGGCCACCGGCGTGCTGCGACGCGTGCATGGTGGGGCCATCCCGGTCGATGCCGAGACGAGCGTGCCGATCCCCGCCCTGGCCACTCCGCCCCCCCACCAGTCGGCGGCGGCGGCCAGCGTGTGGGCGGAGCTACCCCGGAGCGGCACCGTGTTGATCGGAAGCGGACCTCTGGCAGCCGCCGTCACCCACGCCGTGCTAGCCGCACCCCCCACCGCGAGCGGCCTCACCGTGGTCACCAACTCGTTGGAGACAGCGGTTCACCTCGGCCGTCTGCCGCAGCTGTCGGTCTACAACATCGGTGGCACCGTTTCGCACCGCACCGGCGCGCAGGAGGGTGACTGGGCACTGGAGGAACTTGGCCGGCTGCATGTCGATGTCGCAGTCCTCAGCCCCGCCGGGATCTCGGTCGAGCATGGCCTGAGCGAATCCACACCGGCCGCAGCAGCAGTGGCCCAGGCGGTCGTGGCGTGCTCTGAGCGACGTTTCGCGATCTGCTCAACCGACATTCTGGGGCACAGCGCCTTCGTCCGGTTCGCCGGTATCGGCGAGATCCATCGGGTATTCGTCGCCGGTCGACCCGACGACAGCGCAATGCGCGCGATCCTGGACCGCGGTGTAGCGGTAAGCGTTTCCGGCGACCGAGCAGCACACCTCAGCGGTGCCGTCGCGGCGATCTGAAGAACTCGACGGAAAACCAAAAAGGCCAGCCCGAAGGCTGGCCTTTTTGTTGTGTTGTCCGGCGACGTCCTAGTCTCCCACACGGTCCCCCGTGCAGTACCATCGGCGCTGAGAGGCTTAACTTCCGGGTTCGGAATGGAGCCGGGTGTTTCCCTCTCGCTGTGATCACCGAAACTCTATGGAGATTTCAGCGGAACTCATCGAGCAAATCTATGAGCATATTCCCGACCGTATCTCGGGAACTGCACAGTGGACGCGTAGCATCTTTGTAGGAACAAGCCCTCGGCCTATTAGTATCGGTCAGCTCCGCACATTACTGTGCTTCCACATCCGACCTATCACCCAGTGGTCTGCTGGGGGCCTTACCAGGTTAACCCTGTGGGAGCCATCATCTTGGAGCGTGCTTCCCGCTTAGATGCTTTCAGCGGTTATCACTTCCGAACGTAGCCAACCAGCCGTGCTCTTGGCAGAACAACTGGCACACCAGAGGTTCGTCCGTCCCGGTCCTCTCGTACTAAGGACAGCCCTCCTCAAGACTCCTACGCGCGCAGCGGATAGGGACCGAACTGTCTCACGACGTTCTAAACCCAGCTCGCGTGCCGCTTTAATGGGCGAACAGCCCAACCCTTGGGACCGACTCCAGCCCCAGGATGCGACGAGCCGACATCGAGGTGCCAAACCATGCCGTCGCTATGGACGCTCGGGCAAGATCAGCCTGTTATCCCCGGGGTACCTTTTATCCGTTGAGTGACGGCGCTTCCACGTGCCACCGTCAGATCACTAGTCCCGACTTTCGTCCCTGCTCGAGATGTCTCTCTCACAGTCAAGCTCCCTTGTGCACTTACACTCGAAACCTGATTGCCAACCAGGCTGAGGGAACCTTTGGGCGCCTCCGTTACCTTTTGGGAGGCGACCGCCCCAGTCAAACTACCCATCAGGCACTGTCCCTGATCCAGATAATGGACCTAGGTTAGATATCCAGAACAGCCAGAGTGGTATTTCAACGTTGACTCCACAACCACTGGCGTGGCTGCTTCATAGTCTCCCACCTATCCTACACAAGCTGTACCGAACACCAATACCAAACTATAGTAAAGGTCCCGGGGTCTTTCCGTCCTGCTGCGCGTAACGAGCATCTTTACTCGTAGTGCAATTTCGCCGAGTCCGCGGTCGAGACAGCGCCCAAGTCGTTACGCCATTCGTGCAGGTCGGAACTTACCCGACAAGGAATTTCGCTACCTTAGGATGGTTATAGTTACCACCGCCGTTTACTGGCGCTTAAGTTCAGAGCTTCGCTTGCGCTAACCCTTCCCCTTAACGTTCCAGCACCGGGCAGGCGTCAGTCCGTATACATCGTCTTGCGACTTAGCACGGACCTGTGTTTTTAGTAAACAGTCGCTTGGGCCTGGTCTCTGCGGCCGCAGATGCTCCGGGCACGTATGTCCCTTCACATCCTTGGCCCCCCTTCTCCCGAAGTTACGGGGGCATTTTGCCGAGTTCCTTAACCACGGTTATCTCGATCACCTTGGTATTCTCTACCTGACCACCTGTGTCGGTTTAGGGTACGGGCGGCTCTAGAACTCGCTCACGAAGTTTTTCTAGGCAGCTTAGGATCACCCACTCACGCCGTCCGTAGACGACCTAGTCCTCATGTCTCAGGCTTCACCAGGTGCGGATTTGCCTACACCTGACCCTACACATTTAACCCGGGACAACCATCGCCCGGGATGGGCTACCTTCCTGCGTCACTCCGCAGCTTGCCTAATACGAACTTGGATCGCAGACTCACATCGATTCGACCCGAAGGTCTCGTCAATGCTTGCGTGCTTAGCATTATTCGCCTCGGCAGGGACGTTCTAGCGCCGGTACGGGAATATCAACCCGTTGTCCATCGACTACGCCTGTCGGCCTCGCCTTAGGTCCCGACTTACCCAGGGCAGATTAGCTTGACCCTGGAACCCTTGGTCTTTCGGTGGAGGAGTTTCTCACTCCTCATTCGCTACTCATGCCTGCATTCTCACTCGTGTGCTCTCCACGGCTAGGTCACCCTGCCGCTTCATTGCGCACACGACGCTCCCCTACCCATCCACACACCTGGATTTTCATCAAGTACACGTGTGAATGACACAGCTTCGGCGGATTGCTTGAGCCCCGCTAAATTGTCGGCGCAGAATCACTTGACCAGTGAGCTATTACGCACTCTTTCAAGGGTGGCTGCTTCCAAGCCAACCTCCTGGTTGTCTCCGCAACTCCACATCCTTTTCCACTTAGCAATCTCTTGGGGGCCTTAGCTGGTGTTCTGGGCTGTTTCCCTCTCGACTACGAACCTTATCGCCCGCAGTCTCACTGCCGCGCTCTCACTTGCCGGCATTCGGAGTTTGGCTAACTTCGGTAAGCTTGTGGGCCCCCTAGGCTATCCAGTGCTCTACCTCCGGCAAGAAACGCGCGACGCTGCACCTATATGCATTTCGGGGAGAACCAGCTATCACGGAGTTTGATTGGCCTTTCACCCCTATCCACAGCTCATCCCCCAGGTTTTCAACCCTGGTGGGTTCGGGCCTCCACGACGTCTTACCGTCGCTTCACCCTGGCCATGGATAGATCACTCCGCTTCGGGTCTAGAGCACGCGACTAAATCGCCCTATTCGGACTTGCTTTCGCTACGGCTTCCCCACACGGGTTAACCTCGCCACGTACCACTAACTCGCAGGCTCATTCTTCAAAAGGCACGCCGTCACATATCTCGAAAGATACGCTCCGACGGATTGTAAGCAATCGGTTTCAGGTACTATTTCACTCCCCTCCCGGGGTACTTTTCACCTTTCCCTCACGGTACTAGTCCGCTATCGGTCACCAAGGAGTATTTAGGCTTAGCGGGTGGTCCCGCCAGATTCACACGGAATTTCAGGGGTTCCGTGTTACTTGGGGTGGCGCTCAGCAGTGACTCACTTACGTCTACAGGGGTATTACCTTCTGTGCCGCACTTTCCCAAAGTGCTTCGACTTCATGAATCATTTATGACTGCTTGACCGATTGACAGTTCGGTCGGAGCGGCCCCACAACACCCAAAGTGCAACGCCTGTCAGCTATCACACACTTTAGGTTTGGCCTCTTCCGCGTTCGCTCGCCACTACTTACGGAATCACGGTTGTTTTCTTTTCCTGTGGGTACTGAGATGTTTCACTTCCCCACGTTCCCTCCCACTGCCCTATGTGTTCAGGCAGGGGTCGCCGGACATTACTCCGGTTTCCTTCGAGGTTTCCCTATTCGGAGATCCCCGGATCAAAGCTTGTTTACCAGCTCCCCAGGGCTTATCGCAGGTTACAACGTCCTTCATCGGCTCTTGGTGCCTAGGCATCCACCGATTGCTCTTAGTAGCTTGTTGTTACTACAAAGATGCTCGCGTCCACTGTGAAGTTCTCAACATACGGGCGGTAACAGCGGGCCCCAAAGGCTCATCGCCTTTAGAGCTCCGGTCCGCGTGAAGCTGATTGCCCTTGAGCAACCGAAACTTCAGGACCCAACAGCGTGCTTGCCGCCTGCCTCACTCTCATCGTTTTTCCACTCCCACTTACGTGGGTTGTACTGACGATGACGAGATCGAGCAGCCGGCTGACTGGTCAATGTTCCACATTCCAGAGCGTCCGGCGCCAAGACGTACGCTTGACGAACCGAGATGGACGAGACGAGCTCGTCAACATGCTCCTTAGAAAGGAGGTGATCCAGCCGCACCTTCCGGTACGGCTACCTTGTTACGACTTAGTCCTAATCGCCAGTCCCACCTTCGACGGCTCCCTCCCACAAGGGGTTAGGCCACCGGCTTCGGGTGTTACCGACTTTCATGACTTGACGGGCGGTGTGTACAAGGCCCGGGAACGTATTCACCGCAGCGTTGCTGATCTGCGATTACTAGCGACTCCGACTTCATGGGGTCGAGTTGCAGACCCCAATCCGAACTGAGACTGGCTTTTTGGGATTCGCTCAACCTTGCGGTATTGCAGCCCTTTGTACCAGCCATTGTAGCATGCGTGAAGCCCTGGACTTAAGGGGCATGATGACTTGACGTCATCCCCACCTTCCTCCGAGTTGACCCCGGCAGTCTCCTATGAGTCCCCGGCATTATCCGCTGGCAACATAGGACGAGGGTTGCGCTCGTTGCGGGACTTAACCCAACATCTCACGACACGAGCTGACGACAGCCATGCACCACCTGTATACCGACCTTGCGGGGGCTACATCTCTGCAGCTTTCCGGCATATGTCAAACCCAGGTAAGGTTCTTCGCGTTGCATCGAATTAATCCGCATGCTCCGCCGCTTGTGCGGGCCCCCGTCAATTCCTTTGAGTTTTAGCCTTGCGGCCGTACTCCCCAGGCGGGGCACTTAATGCGTTAGCTTCGGCACGGAACTCGTGGAATGAGTCCCACACCTAGTGCCCACCGTTTACGGCGTGGACTACCAGGGTATCTAAGCCTGTTTGCTCCCCACGCTTTCGCTTCTCAGCGTCAGGAAATGCCCAGAGAACCGCCTTCGCCACCGGTGTTCCTCCTGATATCTGCGCATTCCACCGCTCCACCAGGAATTCCGTTCTCCCCTGCATCCCTCTAGTTTGCCCGTATCGGAAGCAGGCTCAGGGTTAAGCCCTGAGTTTTCACTTCCGACGCGACAAACCGCCTACAAGCCCTTTACGCCCAATAATTCCGGACAACGCTCGGACCCTACGTATCACCGCGGCTGCTGGCACGTAGTTGGCCGGTCCTTCTTCTGCTCCTACCGTCACTTGCGCTTCGTCGGAGCTGAAAGCGGTTTACAACCCGAAGGCCGTCATCCCGCACGCGGCGTTGCTGCATCAGGCTTTCGCCCATTGTGCAATATTCCCCACTGCTGCCTCCCGTAGGAGTCTGGGCCGTATCTCAGTCCCAGTGTGGCCGGTCGCCCTCTCAGGCCGGCTACCCGTCGAAGCCTTGGTGGGCCGTTACCTCACCAACTAGCTGATAGGCCGCGAGCCCATCCTTGACCGCCAGAGCTTTCCACCTCCGTGCGATGTCGCAAGAGGTCATATCCGGTATTAGCAGCTGTTTCCAGCTGTTATTCCGGAGTCAAGGGTAGGTTGCTCACGTGTTACTCACCCGTTCGCCACTCGTGTACCCGCAAGCGGGCCTTACCGTTCGACTTGCATGTGTTAAGCACGCCGCCAGCGTTCGTCCTGAGCCAGGATCAAACTCTCCGTTGAAATCTATCGATTGCTCCCCAGCTCGCGCTGAAGAGATAATCGTCATCAACTGAGTTCAATCGCTGACATTCAGACCCATTGCTGGATCAATCTGTCAATCAATCAAAGGAATCCGAACTCACGCATTGATTCGACCCACCCAACCGCGAACGGTCGAGCGGAGTTCTTCAACGCCTGAGCACGGGGTTTTTAGTGCATTATTTGGCATTGACTTTTAGCACGCTGTTGAGTTCTCAAACTTCGGGTGCACACCGTGCCGGGAGTTTCATTTCCCGGCTTGGGGCAACTCGACTAACCTTACGGGGTCGAATCACGCGGAGTCAAATCCGTGTTTTCCATTTCCCGCTGCTGTCTCGTCCGCGGCAATCTCATTCCCGCGTTTGAGGCAACCTGACCAACTTACCGGGCGACTTTCTCGAAGTCAAATTCGAGATCTTCGATCCCAGTCCCACTCCGTGCAGCGGCTGCCGAGTCCCGGTCAAGGACCGAATCGGCGACCTCTGGTTGGTGGTGGGTTCCCCTGGTGTCGGCCGCTGCAGGTCTTCCCTGCCGCGTCCCGCAACCCCCGGGGGCCCAGAGAACATTACGCCGCTTCCCCGCGGAGTCAACAGGCTGCCTGCAGGGTTGTCGTGGCGTGCGTCACGCTCAGCTCGCCGTGGTGATGGTCGCGGCACCGACCGTTCGCTTGCCGCGCCGGACGACGACGTACCGCCGTGCAGCAGGTCGGCCTCGCCGAGCCGGGCGTCCGGATCGCTGACCCGCGCGTTGTTGAGGTACGCCCCGCCCTCGGCGATCGCGCGCCGGGCGGCCGACCTGCTGGCCGACCACCCCGCTGCGCGTCGAGCACGTCGACGACGCTCGGCAGCTCGCCGTCGACGACCAGCTCGGGGCCCTTCAGCTCTTCGACCACGCTCGCCACGACGGACTCCGGCAGGTCCGTCAGCTCGGCCCGCCCGAACACGGCGGCGGCGGCCGCGACGGCGGCATCGCGATCGGCCGGCGAGTGGACCAGGGCGGTGATGTCATCGGCCAGCGCTCGCTGCGCCGCACGCTGGTGCGGCGCCTCCAGCGTCTGCCGCTCGAGCTCCTCGATCTCGGCGCGAGGCCGCTCGCTGAACACCTTGAGGTACTCGATCACCTTCGAGTCCTCGGCGTTGAGGAAGTACTGGTGGAACGCGTACGGGGACGTCATCGTCGGATCCAGCCAGATCGCGCCGCCCTCGGTCTTGCCGAACTTCGTGCCGTCGGCCTTGGTCAGCAGCGGAGTCGCCAGCGCGTGCACGTGCCCGCCGTCGGCCCGGCGGATCAGCTCCACGCCGGCCGTGATGTTGCCCCACTGGTCGCTGCCTCCGAACTGCAGCGTGCAGCCGTAGGCCCGGAACAGCTCGAGGTAGTCCATCGACTGGAGCAAGACGTAGGAGAACTCGGTGTAGGAGATTCCGTCCTCGAGCCTGGCCTTGACCACCTCGCGAGCCAGCATCCGGTTGACCGGGAAGTGCTTGCCGATGTCGCGGAGGAAGTCCAGCACCGACATCGGGCCGGTCCAGTCGAGGTTGTTCACAACCCGCGCGGCGTTGTCGCCCTCGAAGGACACGAACTTCTCGACCTGGCGGCGGATGTTCGCCACCCACTCGGCGACGGTCTCCTTGCTGTTCAGGGACCCGCTCGCCGGCGGCCTTCGGGTCGCCGATCATCCCCGTCGAGCCGCCGACCAGGATCAGCGGCTTGTGGCCCGGCCCGCTGTAGTGCCCGGGCCACCATCAGCTGGACCAGGTTGCCGAAGTGGATGCTCGGCGCGGTCGGGTCGAAGCCGACGTAGAACGTGACAGGACCGGCGTCAAGGTGCTCGGCCAGCGCGGCCTCGTCGGTGGAGTTGGCCACCAGGCCACGCCAGGTCAGCTCGTCGAGAACTGCGCTCATCACCTTCACCGTCGTCCGATCGCGCCGTCCCGGCTGGTCCGGCCCGCTGACACCCTAGTCGTTGTCCTGCAGCGCGAGGTGGGGTGCGGGTGGCCGACTTCTTGGCCGCCGAATGACCCAACCCGCTAGCTCCCCGGGCAGGCCTCGCTCATGGCGGTGGTGAGCGCTTTGGTTGCCGTCGCCACCTGCACCAGCGCCGAGGCGATGGCGGGTGCCTTCTCCCGCACGTTGTCCGCGCTCAGGCCGTCGGTGGCCGCCGTCAAACCGGCAACCGCCGTCTTCACCTGCTGAATCTCTGGCGCCAGGAGTCCCGAGGAGGCGGCCGAGGCTTGGGCGGCATCGAGCTCGGTCGTCACGTTCGCGATCGCCGATTTCAAGGCCGCGGCGCCGTCCTGCGTTGGCTTGATCTTCGTCAGCGCCACGAGAGAGGCCTTCAGTGCCGCGACGTCTGTGCACACCTGGGGCACCGCCGTCGGCGTAGCCGCCAACGACGACGTGCCAGCGGCGGGCGTCGACGGTGTGGTCGACTGGCTCGACGAAGAGGACGTTCCGCAACTGGACAAGACACACAACACCGCGACCGCCGCCATCGAGGCGGCGCGCCGACTGACGGCCTGATGTCGCATCTGCACAAGCCTCCCGGGGACGGTGGTGGGCGTCAGGCTACACGCGTGGGGGTGGCTTCCGGCCGGTCGGTGAGGCGGACACAGCGGTCAGCCCTCAGGGCGAAACGAGGCTGCAGTCTGCGCCACCTCGTCGAGCTGGGCGCGTACCTGAGAGGTCGCTGTTCCGCCGCGCCCGTTCCGGCTGTCGATCGAGCCCGCGACGGTGAGCACGGCCAGCACCTCGGGCGTCAGCTGGGGCGAGATCTCGGCCAGCTGCTCCGGCGTGAGGTCGGACAGCTCGATCCCCCGCTGCTCGCAGTAGCGGACCGAGGCGCCGGCGATCTCGTGGGCCTGCGCGAACGGCACGCGTCGGCGGACCAACCAGTCGGCGACGTCGGTTGCGAGCGAGAACCCGCGCGGCGCCAGCTCGGCCATCCGCTCGGCGTGGAACGTGAGCGTGCCGACCATCCCCGCGACCGCCGGCAGCAGCGCCAGCAGCTGATCGATGGAGTCGAAGACCGGCTCCTTGTCCTCCTGGAGGTCGCGGTTGTAGGCGAGCGGCAAGCCCTTGAGCGTCGCGAGCAGGCCGGTGAGGTTGCCGATCAGCCGGCCGGCCTTGCCGCGGGCGAGCTCGGCGACATCCGGGTTCTTCTTCTGGGGCATGATGCTCGAGCCGGTCGACCAGGCATCGTCGAGGGTGGCGAAGCCGAACTCGTGGGTCACCCAGAGGACGACATCCTCACTCAGCCGGGACAGGTCGACGCCGATCTGGGCAAGGACGTACGCGGCCTCGGCGACCAGGTCGCGCGCCGCCGTGCCATCGATCGAGTTCGCCACGCTGCCGGCGAAGCCGAGATCGGCGGCGACCGCCTCCGGATCCAGACCGAGCGACGTGCCCGCCAGTGCCGCCGACCCGTAGGGGCTGACCGCCAGGCGGCGATCCAGATCCGCGATCCGCTGCCGGTCCCGCAGCAGTGGCCAGGCGTGGGCGAGCAGGTGGTGGGAGAGCAGCACCGGTTGGGCGTGCTGCAGATGCGTGCGCCCGGGCATCGGCACGCCGAGATGCCGTTCGGCCTGGTTCCGCAGCGCCTCGACCACCTCGAGCAACGCCTCGCCGATCGCCGCAAGGGCATCGCGGAGGTAGAGCCGGATCAGCGTCGCGATCTGGTCATTGCGCGACCGGCCGGCGCGGAGCCGGCCGCCGAGCTCAGCACCGAGCCGGTCGATCAGGCCACGCTCGAGTGCGCCGTGGACATCCTCGTCGGTGGGGGCCGGAGCGAAAGCGCCGGATCGAACGTCGGTGTCGAGCGCATCGAGGCCGCCCAACATGTCGACCAGCTCGTCGTCGGTCAGCAGGCCCGCGCCGTGCAAGGCGCGGGCGTGCGCACGGGATCCGGCGAGGTCGTAACGGGCCAGGCGCCAGTCGAACTGGGTGGACTTGCTCAGCGCGAACATCGCGTCGGCCGGACCGCCGGCGAACCGGCCACCCCAGAGCCGACCCTCCCGCTCGTTCGTGGCGCCGGTTCCAGTGGTCGGCTCGGGGGTCACGACGCGACCCCGGGTCCGGCGACGTCGGCTGTGGTCCCGCCGCCGCTCAGGGCGAGGAAGCGCGCGGCCATCTCGGCGCCGCCCTGGGGATCCCGGGTGATCAGCAAGATCGTGTCATCGCCGGCGATGGTGCCGAGGAGCTCCGGCCAGCCGACCCGGTCCACGGCCGAGGCGAAGTATTGTGCAGCCCCGGGAGGTGTGCGGAGCACGACGAGATTCGCCGACGCCTGGGCCGACACGAGGATCTCGCCGCAGAGCCGGACGAGTCGGGCCTCGAACGTGGCGAACTCCCCCGACTGTGGGCTGCGGTCGCCACCCTCTCCGGGGACCGCGTAGACGAGATGACCCTCGCTCCCCCGGACGCGGAGCGCACCCACCTCCACCAGGTCGCGTGACAGCGTGCCCTGCGTGACCTGTACGCCGGAGGCGGACAGCAGCTCGGCCAGCTCGGTCTGCGATCGGACCTCGTGCTGGGCGAGCAGGGTGATGATCTTGGCCTGTCGGGCGGTCTTGGTCAGCGGAGCGGTCAGCACTGGGCTCACCGGCCGGCCCGCTCGTCCGCGGCGGCCCGCTCGGCCAAGAACGCCAGCACCGCCTTCTGGACGTGCCGTCGATTCTCGGCCTCGTCCCACACGCGCGACCGGGGACCGTCGATCACGTCCGCCGCGATCTCCTTGCCGCGGTAGGCCGGCAGGCAGTGCAGCACGATGGCGTCCCGGTTGGCCCGGTCCAGCAGCCCGCTGTCGAGGGCATACGGCCCGAAGACTGCCTCGGGGTCCGTGCGATCCTGCTCCATCCCCATCGACACCCACGTGTCGGTCGCGAGAACGTCGGCTCCGGTGGCTGCGTCCTGGACCGCGTCGGTGACGTGCACGCTGCCGCCCGTGGTGTCGGCGATCCGCCCGGCTCGCCGGACGATCGCCGGGTCCGGTTGGAAGCCGTCGGGGGCGGCGATCCGGACGTGCAGGCCGGCCAGGGCACCGCCCAGCAGGTACGAGTTCGCCATGTTGTTGGCGCCGTCGCCGGTATAGGTGAGCGTGATGCCGGACAGCGCGCCGGCGTGCTCGCGAATCGTCAGCAGGTCCGCCAGGATCTGGCACGGATGGAAGTCGTCGGTCAGGGCGTTGACGACCGGCACGCCGGCGTACGCAGCCATCTCGGCCAGGTCATCCTGGGCGAATGTGCGCCAGACGATCGCGGCTGCTTGGCGGCCGAGCACCCGGGCCACATCGGCCACCGACTCGCGCTTGCCGATGCCCGCCAGTCGCGCGTCGACGACCAGTGGGAAGCCGCCGAGCTCGGCGATGCCGGCGGCGAACGAGCTCTGCGTTCGCAAGGTCGGCTTGTCGAACAGGACCGCCACACTGCGCGGACCCTCGTACGTCCGGACGGCGAACGGCTCGTCCTTCATCCGCGCGGCCAGATCCAAGATCATCGCCTGCTCGTCGGCGGACAGGTCGTCGTCGGCCAGCAGATGACGCACCGTCATGACGCCACGCCTTCCGCTGCGCGATCCAGCAGGCCCGGCAGCGCGTCGACAAACGAATCGAGCTGGCCGTTGGTCACGATCAGAGGAGGTGCCAGCCGCAGCACGTCGGGCCGCGGGGCGTTGATCACGAACCCCACATCGAGCGCGTTGTCACTCGCTGCCGCGGCGATAGGCTCGCTCAGCACGATCCCCCGCAACAGCCCGCGACCTCGGACGCCGCTGACGAGCGGATGTCTGAGCTCGTCGACCGCCGCTACCAGGTGGTCGCCCATGGCCGTCGCGTGCTCCAGCAGTCCGTCGCGCTCGATCACGGCCAGCACGGCCAGACCGGCGATCGCGGCGACGGGGTTGCCCCCGAACGTGCTGCCGTGCGAGCCGGGGCCGAGCAGGTCGGCTGTGGCTCCGTTGGCGACGCAGGCACCGATCGGAAAGCCGTTGCCCAGGCCCTTCGCGAGGGTGACGATGTCGGCCTGAACGCCTTCGGCTCGGTGCACCAGCCAGTCGCCGGTGCGGCCGACCCCGGTCTGCACCTCGTCGATCCAGAGCAGCGCCCCATGAGCCGAGGTGATCTCGCGGGCCTTCGCCAGGTAGCCCACCGGCGGCACCACGACCCCGTTCTCGCCCTGGATGGGCTCGACGACGACGGCGGCCGTGTGGTCGTCGACTGCTGCCGCAAGAGCCTCGGCGTCGCCGTACGGGACGAAGATCACGTCGCCGGGCAGCGGTTCGAACGGCTCGCGGTACTTCGGCGAGTGCGTGATCGCCAGCGCCCCCATCGAGCGGCCGTGGAACGCGCCCTCGCACGCGATGATCTTGGTCCGCCCGGTGAGTCTGGTGATCTTGAAGGCAGCCTCGTTGGCCTCCGTGCCTGAGTTGGTGAAGAACACCCGTCCGGTGCCGCCTTCGGAGGTCATGGCGACCAACCGGTCGGCGAGCGCCACCTGGGCCGGGGTGGTGAAGAAGTTGGAGACGTGCCCGAGAGTGGCGATCTGCCCCGTGATGGCCGACAGCACGGTGGGATGGGCGTGGCCGAGCGCGTTCACCGCGAGTCCGGAGAGCAGATCCAGATAGCGACGACCCTCCGGATCCCAGACATAGCAGCCCTCACCCCGGACGAAGACCCGTTTGGGCGCGCCGAACGTCTTCATCAGGACCTGGTCATAGCGGTCGAGTATCGCGGCCGAACCGAGGCTCGGCCCGGCCAGACCGCTCAGCTGATCGCTGACGGCGACAGACGATGTCACTTCAGTTCCCCTTCTCGAGGGAGAGCGAGCTCGCCCCTCTGCGACAGCATGAATTCACCGTTGTAGCGCTCGTGCGCCGGAATGCCCGTCTCGGCCGAGAACACCCGACTGCCGAGCCTGACCAGCCCGTCCTGGGTGACCATCGTGCCGATGCCCGCGTTCGTGAAGATCTCCAGCAGCAGCGAGTGCGGCACCCGACCGTCGGTCACCGTGGCGCGGGTGAGGCCCCCCTCCACCGCGCGGAGGCACGCCTCCATCTTGGGCACCATGCCCGACGACAGCGTCGGCATCAGCTCGCGCAGCTCGGAGGCAGACAGCTCCTTGATGATCTCGGTGCTGTCGGGCCAGTCTCGATAGAGACCCTCGACGTCGGTCAGCACGACCAGCCGTTCGGCGCCGAGGGCCACTGCCAGCGCGGCGGCTGCGGTGTCGGCGTTGACGTTGTGCACCTGCCCGGCAGCATCCGGCGCGATGCTGGCGACGACCGGGATTCGGCCGGCGCCGATCAGCCCGGAGATCGCCTCGGTGTGGACGGAGGCGACATCGCCCACCAGGCCGATGTCGACGAGCTGCCCGTCCACCAGGGCGCCGCGGCGCTCGGCGGTGAACAGGCCGCCGTCCTCGCCCGACATGCCGACCGCGAGGGTGCTGTTCGCGTTGATCAGGTTCACCAGATCTCGACCGACCTGGCCGACCAGCACCATCCGGACGACCTCCATCGCCTCCGGCGTGGTGACTCGCAGTCCGCCACGGAACTCCGATGCGATGCCCAGTCGGTTCAGCATCGCCGAGATCTGTGGACCGCCGCCGTGCACGACGACCGGGTGCACTCCACAACGCTTCATGAACACGATGTCCGACGCGAACGCCGCCTTCAGACTCTCGTCGATCATGGCATTGCCGCCGTACTTGATCACCACGATCTTCCCGGCGTACGTCTCCAGCCAGGGCAGCGCCTCCGTGAGGATCTGGGCCTTCTCGACCAAGGTGAGCTGATGCTCGTTGGGTCCCGCGCCCGCGGAAATCGTCATGTCGAGTACTCCGCGTTCTCCCGTACGTAGTCATACGTCAAGTCGTTGGTCCACACGATGGCCTCGGCGGACCCGGCGTGCAGGTCGACGTCGATCCGGACCTCCCGCGGGGTCAGGTCCACCAGGGAGCGTGGTTCGCCGATCCCGCCGCGGCGGCAGACCTGGACACCGTTGAACGCGACGTCGAGCTGATCGGGTTCGAAGGCCGCGGCGGTCGTCCCGATCGCCGACAGCACCCTTCCCCAGTTGGGATCGCGGCCGAAGATCGCGCACTTCAGCAGGTTGCTGCGGGCGACGGTCTTGCCGACCTCCACCGCGTCGGCAACGCTCGCCGCCTGACGGACCGCGATAGCGATCGTGTGCGAGGAGCCCTCTGCGTCGGCAAGCAGCTGCAGCGCGAGATCGAGGCAGACACCCGCGAGAGCCGCCTCGAACTCCGCGTCGTCAACCGCGACCCCGGACGCGCCGCTGCTGAGCAGCAGGACGGTGTCGTTCGTGGACATGCAACCGTCGGAGTCGATCCGCTCGAAACTCACCGAGCATGCCTGCGCGAGGTGCTCGCCGAGTCTCTCCGCTGCGATCACGGCGTCCGTCGTGATCACCACCAGCATGGTGGCCAGACCGGGTGCCAGCATGGCGGCCCCCTTGGCCATGCCGCCGATCGACCAGCCGTCCGCCTCGTACGTCGCCTGCTTGGACACTGTGTCGGTGGTCATGATCGCGCGCGCCGCATCGCCCCCACCGGCTGGGCTCACCTGCTCCACCAGGGGCGGAACAGCGGCGAGGATCTTGTCCATCGGCAAGCGCTCGCCGATCAGGCCGGTGGAGCAGACAGCGACATCGATCGCGCCGATCCCGAGGGCGTCGGCCACCGCCTCAGCGGTGCGATGGGTGTCCGCAAAGCCATCGGGGCCCGTGCACGCGTTCGCGCCACCCGAGTTGAGGACGACGGCCCGCAGCGTTCCCGTGCGCAGGACCTGCTCCGACCACTGCACCGGCGCCGCCTTGACCCGATTGCCGGTGAATCGACCGGCGGCAAGCAACTGCGGCCCGTCGTTGACGACCAGGGCCAGATCGTCGGTCCCACTGGGCTTGAGACCGGCACACAGACCGCCGGCCCGGAACCCACGCGGCGTGGTGACACTCATGATTGCTCCTGTTCGCTCGCGCTCACGCACCGCTCGCTCACTCGTCCTCCTCGAGGATCGTGATGGTGTGGCCGGCGCGCGCCCAGCTCGCCCCCGCGGCATCGGCCTGCGCTGTCGGCACGAGGATCCAGTCGGTATCGAACGTTGACTGGGCCATCACCGAGATCTGATCGTCGGCCAGCGGTCCGAGCAGGCCGGCGAGCACCCCGATCAGCGAGTGGTCCAGCGGTCCGTCGATGCTGAACGCAAGGTATGGACCCGAGACGGTCACATTCCCCGGCACCGCGTCGAAGCTGCAGATCACCGACAGCTCGTCGGTCGTTCGAGCCACGCTCCACAACGGCGCCTCGCGCTCGTCGTCGTACGCCCACCGCGGCAGTTTTCCGTGCGCAGGCAGCTGGACGAGGGCAAGCTCGCCCGGGTGCCGGGTCAGTTCCCACCTGATCGCCGACGATCTCATGGGGCGACCCCGACACTGCTCAGCCCGGTCGTCTCAGGCAGCCCGAGCGCCAGGTTCATGCACTGGATCGCGCCACCGGCGGTGCCCTTGGTCAGGTTGTCCAGCGCAGCCACGGCAACAAGCCGACCCGCGGCGGCATCGACCACCACCTGCACATGCACCGCGTTGGAGCCGAGCACGGCCTGGGTCTGCGGCCACTGCCCGGGCGGCAGGACATGGACGAACGGCTCGTCCACGTACGCCTCGGCATAGACCCGGTAGGCCTGCTCGGTGGTCAGGCCGGCGTCGCGGACCGGCGCGGAACACGTGGCGAGGATCCCGCGTGACATCGGCACCAGCATCGGCGTGAACGACACGGCGACGTCGGTTCCGCCGCAGGCCAGGAGGTTCTGGACCAGCTCAGGGGTGTGCCGATGCACGCCGCCGACGCCGTAGGCGCTGGCCGAACCCATCAGCTCGGCACCAAGGAGGTGCCGCTTGAGACTGCGGCCGGCCCCCGATGGACCGCTGGCCGCGACGATCACCACACCCGACGCGTCGATGAGTCCAGCGGTCACGGCCGGAAGCAGGGCGAGCGTCCCGCTCGTCGGGTAGCAGCCAGGCACGGCGACCCGGCGGGAACCGGCGAGCTTCTCCCGCTGCCCGGGGATCTCCGGCAGACCGTACGGCCAGGTGCCAGCATGCGGTGTGCCGTAGAACTGCTGCCACGCCGCGGGGTCGAGGAGCCGGAAGTCGGCGCCGCAGTCGATGATCACGGTGTCGGCAGCGAGCTCGTTCGCCACTTGGGCGGATGCCCCGTGGGGAAGGGCGAGGAACACCACGTCGTGGCCGCGGAGGTTCGCCACGCTGCTGTCGGCGACGACGCGGTCGGCCAGTGGCACCAGATGCGGTTGATGATCACCCAGCCGGGATCCCGCGCTGGCTCCCGCGCTGACGACACCGATCTCCACCTCGGGGTGGGCCAAGAGCAGCCGGAGGATCTCTCCGCCCGCATAGCCGGTCGCGCCGGCCACTGCCACGGTCTGCATTTGCATGAGTATGCCAGAGATCGCATGAGTATGCATCGAGGTCCCGCGAGCCGGACAGCGACGGGACATAGGCTGGCCCGAACACGAGGAGGTTCCGATGGCCAGGAAGAAGAAGGGCCCGCTGGGCCGGCTGATCGGCGCGGCGGTCGCGGGACTGACGGTCGCAGCGGTCATCCAGGAGCTGGCCAAACCGGCTGGCGAGCGCACCTGGCACGGTCGGATCGCGTACGTACCGTACGACTTCCGGATCCCCACCCTCGACCGGCTGCTGCAGAGCTGGTGGAATCCCGATGACCCGCGGCTGCTGACCCCCCGGACGTTCGGGCTCGGCTGGGCGATCAACGTCGGTCGACTGGTATCGGTGATCACCCAGCGCTGAGCCGTGGCCGCACGTGTGGCTCAGCCGCACGACCCAGCAGCCTTGTGATGTTCGGCAACCAGCCTGGATAGGGTCGAACCGCTAAGTCGCCGCGCGACTCGACGAGACGAGGTGGTCCTGGTGGACAAGGTGGTCGACTCCCCCGGTGACGCGATCGTGGACCTGACTCCGGGTTCGACGGTTGCCGTCGGCGGATTCGGACTGTGCGGGATCCCATCGGTGCTGATCGAAGCGGTGCTCGAGGCTGGGATCGGGGACCTCGAGGTGGTGTCGAACAACTGCGGGGTCGTCGGCTGGGGTCTAGGGCGGCTGCTGGACGCGAAGCTGATCCGGCGGATGGTCTCCTCCTACGTCGGGGAGAACAAGGAGTTCGAGCGGCAGTACCTGTCCGGCGAGCTCGAGGTCGAGCTCACCCCGCAGGGCACCCTCGCCGAACGAATGCGGGCCGGCGGCTCGGGGGTGCCCGCCTTCTATACGGCCACCGGGGTGGGCACGCAGGTCGCCGACGGCGGACTACCGTGGCGCTACGGTCCCGACGGCGAAGTCGGCCTCGCGTCTCCCGCCAAGGAGGTCCGTGAGTTCGACACGGCCGAGGGCGTTCGCCCCTTCGTGCTCGAACGGGCGATCGTCGCCGACTTCGGTCTGGTGCGCGCCTGGAAGGGCGACCGGCACGGAAACCTGGTCTACCGCCGGTCCGCGCGGAACTTCAACCCACTCGCCGCGATGTGTGGCCGGGTGACCATCGCGGAGGTCGAGGAGCTCGTCGAGCCCGGCGAGCTCGATCCGGACGAGATCCACACTCCCGGAGTGTTCGTCCAGCGCGTGGTCGCCCTCACCCACGAGCAGGCCGCCGACAAACGGATCGAGCGCCGAACCGTACGTCCGCCAACCGACCTTCCGGCCGGGGCGGGCGGGCCGGAGGTGTCGGAGTGAGTGGCTGGGGGCGAGAACAGATGGCGGCCCGAGCTGCCGCCGAGCTGGAGGACGGATCGTACGTCAACCTCGGCATCGGGCTGCCGACGCTGGTGCCGAACTATGTGGCAGACGGTATCGAGCTGGTGCTGCAGTCCGAGAACGGCATCCTCGGCGTCGGCCCGTATCCGACCGAGGACGAGGTCGACCCCGATCTGATCAACGCCGGCAAGGAAACGGTCACGCTGCGGCGGGGGTCGTCGTTCTTCGACTCCGCCCTCTCCTTCGGAATGATCCGCGGCGGCAAGATCGACGCCGCCATCCTCGGCGCCATGCAGGTCTCCGCGGCCGGCGACATCGCCAACTGGATGATCCCCGGCAAGATGGTCAAGGGGATGGGCGGCGCTATGGACCTCGTGCACGGCGCCAAACGGGTGGTCGTGCTCATGGAGCACACCGCAAAGGACGGCTCGCACAAGATCGTCGAGTCCTGCTCACTGCCGCTGACCGGGCAGGGCGTCGTCCATCGGATCATCACCAATCTCGCCGTGATCGACGTTGTTCCGGCAGCCGAGCGCAGGCCCGGCCGACCGACCCTGCGGTTGATAGAGCTCGCTCCGGGGGTGTCCGCCGACGACGTCGTCGCAGCCACGCAGCCACCTCTCGACCTGCCCTGAGCTTGTCGAAAGCACCCGGAAAGCGCTTCGACAAGCTCAGCACACGTCAGTCGCGGCGTGCCTCGATCTCGAACACGGTCCACGACAGTGGCGGTAGCTGGGCGGTCAGGGTGCCGTCGGCCAGGGTGTAGGCGTCGAAGGCGGTCGGGGTGACGGCATCGTGCCGCTCCAGGTTGGTGGTGTGCCGCTGCTGTCCATCGCCGGCGTGCAGCGTCGTAGCGGACGCGACGGACACGCCACCGATCCCACGCAGATCGATCTCGAGCGAGGCGGCGGTGTCCAGGCCGCGGTTGGCCACGAAGACCGCGGCGCGTCCGCTCTCGGCGTCATAGGTCGCGCTGGCGTCGACCACCGGAACGTCGGTGTACGTCGGCGAGTCGAAGCGATCACCGCTGGCCACCACGTTCAGGACCTGGCCCGTCGCAAGTCGCCGCATCTGCTCGAACGGATAGGCGATGGTCTGTTTCCAGGCATCCCCACCCTCTTCCGAGCGGAGCAGGCCGATGACGTTCACCAGCTGCGCCTGGCAGGCCACGGTCACCCGATCACCGTGGCGGAGTAGCGAGTTGAGGAACGTGCCGACGACGACCGCATCGGTGACGGTGTACTCGTCCTCGATGAGCCGCGGGTGCTCGATCCACGGGCGATCCTTCGGCTGCGGACCATCGCCGTGGAAGCGCCCGGTGTACCACACGTTCCACTCGTCGAACGAGAGATTGATCCGTTTCGCGTGCCGGCCCTTGGCGCGGGCAGCGTCGACCGTCGCGACCACGTCGTCGATGAAGTGATCCATGTTCACCGCAGAAGCGAGGAAGGTCAGGGGATCCTCATCTCGTTCCTCGTAGTACGCGTGCAGCGAGATGTAGTCGACTGCGTCGTAACAGTGCTCCAGCACCTCCGACTCCCACTCTCCGAACGTCGGCATCGCCGAGCTGGACGAGCCACACGCCACCAGCTCGATGTCGGAGTCGATCAACCGCATGGCTTTCCCGGTCTCGTTCGCCAGCCGCCCGTACTCGGCCGCCGTCTTGTGCCCGACCTGCCACGGTCCGTCCATCTCGTTGCCCAGGCACCACAACTTGATGTCGAACGGGTCCGGTGCGCCGTTCTGGATCCGTCGGTCCGACCAGTACGTGCCGCCGGGATGGTTGCTGTACTCGAGCAGGTCACAGGCGTCTTGCAGCCCTCGAGTGCCGAGGTTCACCGCCATCATCGGCTCCGTCCCGACCTTGTCGGCCCAGTCCACGAACTCGTGCAGACCGAACTGGTTGGTCTCGACCGAGTGCCAGGCCAGGTCCAACCGGCGCGGCCGGTCGCCCTTCGGGCCGATCCCGTCGTGCCAGCGGTAGTTGGAGACGAAGTTGCCGCCCGGATAGCGCACCACGGTTGGGCCGATCTCGCGGACCAGGTCGAGCACATCGGTGCGCAGCCCCGCGTCGTCGGCACTCGGATGGGACGGTTCGTAGATTCCGGTGTAGACACACCGACCCATGTGCTCGACAAAAGAACCGAACAAGCGGCGAGGCACGGGCGCCAGGACAAAGGCAGAGTCGAGGACGAGTTTGGCGGAGGGCACAGGAGGGATCCCTTCTGAGTGCGGTGGGTGCTGAGGGAGGTGGGTCGGGTCTGAGGGTCGGGGGCCGTCTCAACTCACTCTACATCGTTGTAACGGTGCCAGGTCAACCGCTGTCCGAGAGCATCGGCGACCGCTACCTCATACCGTCGGCAACCGCCGGATCAGCGATCGCGTACGCTCGCCCGCTCGACAATCCGGTGGGCAACAGTGACGCTCCGGCTGGGGGCACCCGGGTCGGCCATCCGATCGATGAGCAGTGCAAGGGCGGTCTCGGCGAACTCTCGCTTGTCGAAGCCGACCGTGGTCAACGGCGGGACGAGGTAGGCGGCCTCCGCGATGTCGTCGTACCCGACCACGGACACATCTTCGGGTACCCGTACGCCCGCGGTCCACAGGGCGTTCAGCGCACCGATCGCGATCGAGTCGGTGAGACAGAACACTGCCTCGGGCAGCTCGTGGGACTCCAGCCAACGGGTCAGGGCCGCCGCACCACCGCGCGGATTCCACTCCGACTCGATGATCAGCTCGAGGTCCTCCGGCACTCCGGCGGCCGTCATGGCCTCGCGGTGGCCGATCAGGCGGAGCCGGGACGACTCGGAACCCAGTCGGCCCAGCACAGCGATCCGGCGATGTCCGTGCCGCAACAGCACCTCGACGAGTTCGCGAGAGGCCGCGACGTTGTCCACCCAGACGTGGTCGGCGATCGGTTGGTCGACCTCACCGATCAGCACGACGGGAGGCAGCGCGACATCGGGTTGGACGGCACTGCTCTCCAGCCGGGTCGGATTGAGGATCAGACCATCGACGAGCTGAGCCCGAGCCCGAGACAGCAGCCGTCGCTCGCCTTCGGCCTCGCCACGGGTCTCTTCGATCTGCACCGAGAGGCCACGGGCCTCGGCCGCCCGGACCACGAAGTGGGCAACCTCGGAGGAGTACGCAGTGTCCAGGTCGGGCAGGGCAAGAGCGATGACCCCGCTTCGTCCATTGCGCAGGCCGCGGGCGGAGAAGTTCGGGACGTAGTCGAGGTCGGCGATCGCGCGCTCGACCCTTTGTCGCGTCATCGGGCTGACCGGAACGGTGCCGTTGACCACGTTGGAGACGGTCTTCGGCGACACGCCCGCCCGGGTGGCGACGTCACGGACAGTAGCTCGCACGGGCCCATCATGCCGGAATTCCTCCGACCGGAGTCGGCTCAACGCGGCGGCGCAGAGCGGCTCGTAGCCGGACTCCAAGCGAGAAAGTAGCCGACCGCCGGCCGCTGAGGTATCCGGTCGGCGGCGCCGATCCCACCTTCAGGAGCCCGTTTCAGCGTCGGAATCCGAGCACTTTCGTCGCCTCATCCGCACTGCGCTGAGTGCGTGCGATCCGAGCCGCATCGGTTCACCCGGTGCGGCCGGTTTCAGTCGGTGCGCTGGACGGCCCCGTACGCACCGACCACCGCGGCCACCGCCGCGTCACGGGCGGCTGCGGCCTCGGCGTCGGTCAGCGTCCGATCGGGAGCCCGGAAGCGCAGGGCGAAGGCCAACGACTTCCTGCCCTCGCCGACCTGAGGTCCGGTGTAGGTGTCGAACAGCCGCACGGACTCGCACAGCGGCCCGGCTCCGGCGCGCAGCTCGGCCTGGACCCCGGCCGCGGGCACGTCGGCGTCGACGATCAGCGCCACGTCCTCCTTCGCCACCGGATGCGACGAGATCGCCGACACGTCACCGCCGGTCGGCGCGCCGGCGACGAGCGCGTCGAGATCGAACTCGGCGGCACAGGTCCGCGCCGGCAAGCCGTACGCGTCACAGACCGCCGGGTGGAGCTCGCCGGCGTAGCCGATCACGTCCTCGGAGCCGGGGAACCGGAACTCGGCGCAGCGACCTGGGTGCCACGGGGCGCATCGACCCGTCCCGCGGACGAGCGTCGCGCCGACCGCCGCCGCGGCCGATTCCACGAAGGCGACCGCATGAGTCCAGGCAACTCGCTCCCCCGGTCCCCACCAGCCGGTCGGTCGCCACAGCCCGGTCAGTACGACCGCACAGTGCCGCGGCTGATCCGGCAGCGCATCGTCCATCGCATCGAGCACGTCCTGCGCCGGACGTCGATCCACCGCGGGCCGCGGGGCGGCGACGGGCGGTCTGCGGGCGTGGAAGACCAGACCGGACTCGAACAGGGCAAGGTCGTCGTTGCCGCGACTCGTGTTGCGGGCGACGGCGGCGAACAGCCCCGGCAGGATCGTCGTCCGCAGGTATGGGCTGGTCTCGGCCAGCGGGTTGAGCACGCGCACCAAACGCCGCCGCCGGTCATCGGCGGGGAGGCCGAGCTTGTCCAGATCGGGCTCGGCTGCGAACGGGAAGCTGAGCACCTCCACGAAACCGGCGGCGGCGAGTCCGGCACCGACGGCCCGCCGGGCCCGCTGAGCACGGGTCAGGCCCCGCCCGATCGGAGCCCGGGGAACCACCGCCTCGATCGTGTCGAACCCGACCAGTCGGCCGACCTCCTCGACATAGTCGTACGGGTCGCGCAGGTCGGGTCGCCAGCTCGGGGCAGTGGCCGTGAGCTGACCGTTGTCGAGGGTCACGCTCGCACCGACGGCACGGATCAGCTCGGCAGCGCGTTCGGCACCGACGGGTGTGCCGAGGATCTGTTCGGGCAGCTCTGCGGCCAGCACGCAGACCTGCGGGGCAGGAAGGGCGCCGACGACTGTCTCATCGGTGACGAGGGTGCCACCCGCCAGCTCGACCAGCAGCGCCGCGACCCGATGGGCAGCCGCGTAAGCGGCATCGGGGTCCACGCCACGCTCGAACCGCCGAGACGCTTCGGACGACAACTTGTGGCGACGCGAGGCGCGAGCGATCGTCATCGCATCGAAGTGGGCGGCCTCGATCAGCACGCGGGTGGTGCTCGCCGAGATCTCGGTCGATGCCCCGCCCATCACGCCCGCGAGACCGATCGGGCCCGAGTCGTCGGTGATCAGCAGGTCCCCCGGATCGAGATCGCGGACCACGTCGTCCAGGGTGGTGATCTTTTCGCCGACGCGAGCCTGGCGGACGACGACGGCACCGGCGAGCCGATCGGCGTCGTACGCGTGGATCGGCTGGCCGGTCTCCAGCATCACGTAGTTGGTGATGTCGACAGCCAGCGAGATCGACCGCATGCCGGCCAGCTGGACCCGGCGGGAGAGCCAGCGCGGGCTGGGCCGTCCGGGGTCGATGCCGGTGACGCTGACGCCCGCGAACAGTGGGCAGGCAGCCGACTCCAACCGCACCGGGTAACCGGCGGCAGTTTCGGCAGGAGTCGGACGGTCCACCGGATCGGTGAACGCGGTGCCGGTCGCCTGGGCCGCCTCGCGGGCCAGTCCGCGAATCGACAGGCAGTAACCCCGATCGGGCGTGACCGCGATGTCGAGGACATCGTCACGCAGCCCCAGCGCCTCGGCCGCGTCGGCCCCCGGAGCCAGATCCTCACCGGTCAGCACCATGATCCCGGAGTGGTCATCGCCCAGACCGAGCTCCTTCGCGGAGCAGATCATCCCGTCGGAGACATGGCCGTACGTCTTCCGTGCGGAGATCTCGAACGGACCGGGCAGCACCGCGCCCGGCAACGCCACGACGACGATGTCCCAGACCGCGAAGTTGTCCGCGCCGCAGACGATGCCGCGGCTGCCGCCCGCACCGTTCTCGCCCGGTCCGTTGTGCTCGGGCCCGACATCGACCCGGCACCAGCGGATCGCCTTGCCGTTGGAGTGCTGCTCGACCTCGTACCCGAGCACGCGACCCAGCACCACCGGTCCGATCACGTCGGCGCCGGCGTGGTCGACGGTCTCGACCTCGAGGCCGGCCCTGATCAACTTCTCGGCCAGCTCGCGCCCGGTCAGCTCCTCCGGCAGCGCCACCCAGTCACGCAGCCAGCCAAGTGGCGCCCTCATCGAGCGAGTCCGACCAGTGAGCGGCTGAACCGTACGTCGCCCTCGATCATGTCGCGCATGTCCTCGGCGTTGTTGCGGAACATCAGGGTCCGATCCACACCCATTCCGAACGCGAAGCCGGAGTAGACGTCGGTGTCGACGCCGCAGGCCCGCAGGACCCGCGGGTTCACGACTCCGCAGCCGCCCCACTCGATCCAGCCTTCGCTGCGACAGGTCCGGCACGGGTTCTCCGGGTCGCCGACCGAGTCACCGTGGCAGACGAAGCACTGCAGGTCGACCTCGGCCGACGGCTCGGTGAACGGGAAGTAGTTGGGCCTCATCCGGGTGCGGGTGTCGCCGAACATCGCTTGCGCGAAGTGGTCCAGTGCGCCGCGCAGATGGCCGAGAGTGATGCCCTTGTCCACGACGAGGCCCTCGATCTGATGGAACACCGGCAGGTGGGTCGCGTCGAACTCGTCGGAGCGATACACCTTGCCTGGGCACACCACGTACACGGGAAGCTCGCGGGTCAGCAGGGCGCGGGCCTGCACCGGCGACGTATGGGTTCTGAGCACGATGCCGCCGTCGGCAGGCTCGACGAAGAAGGTGTCCTGCATCGTGCGCGCCGGGTGGTCCGGGATGAAGTTCAGCGCGTCGAAGTTCAGCCACTCGGCCTCGACCTCGGGGCCTTCGGCGACCTCCCAGCCCATCGCGACGAAGACATCCTCCATCTGCTGCATCAACGCGGTGATCGGCTGCACCGCACCGCGGGGTGCCAGCTCGACCGGAAGCGTGACGTCGACCCGCTCGTCGCGGAGTCGCTGCTCCAGCTCGGCCGCGCTGATCTCGGCCTCACGCGCCTTGAGAGCAGCATTGATCCGGCCCCGAGCCTGGCCGACGCGCGCGCCGGCCTCCTTGCGGGCCTGCGGCGGCAGTGCACCGATCTCCCGGTTGGCGAGCGCGATCGGCGAGCGGTCGGCGGCATGGGCGACCCGAGCCTGCTTGAGCTCGGCCACCGAGGTCGCCGCGGCGAAGGCCGCTAACGCGTCGGCGACCATGGCCTCCACGTTCTCGGCGCTCAGTGGCGCGACCTGGACGGGGTCGTAGCTCGTGTTGGGCCCGGACATCGGCTCCTGCTCGATTCGTGACGAGGGACAAGACGGGTGGATCGTGACGCAACGGCACAGTCTAGGACGCTCCAGACCGGGTCGGCTCCCCCTTGCACGCCGCTGTGGCCGACCCGCACCGTCGCTGCGCGCCGCCGAGTGCAGGAGCGTCCGATGAAACACGCTTTTCCGTTTCATCGAACGCGACGAACGAGGTGGCCGGAAGCGCAGCGACGCGCCGAGCGAGCTTGCGAGTAAGGCAATTCAGGCGCGCTGGGCGGTGGCGGTCGCGTACAGGAGCACGGCGGCGGCGGTTGAGAGGTTGAGGCTCTCGGCGCGGCCGTACATCGGGAGGGCGACCAGCCGGTCGAGCCGGGCGGCGTGCTCGGGCGACATTCCCCATGCCTCGTTGCCGAGCACCCAGAGCGTGGGACCGGCGAGCTCGCCGGAGGAGACCAGGTCGTCCACCGTGCAGTCCGCGCCACCGTCGGCGCCGTACGTCGCCAGCCCGATCGTGCGAGCCGCCGCGACAACCTCCGCGAGATCGACGCCGACACCGATCGGTAGGTGGAACAGGCTGCCGGTGGAGGCGCGGACGGTCTTGGGGTTGTACAGGTCGACCGAGTCGGCGGAAACGAGCACGGCGTCCGCGCCGAAGGCGTCGGCGCACCGGATCACGGTGCCGAGATTTCCCGGATCGCGGATCTGGTCGCAGAGCACGACCAACCGCGCATCCGCGCGCAGCGCCGCTGCCAACGGCACGTCGACACAGTCGCAAACCGCCAGGATGCCCTGGGGCGTGACCGTGCCGGCAAGGTCGGCGAAGGCCCGACTGGGCACCCTCGCCAGCGGGACCGCGGCCCGACTCGCGACATTCAGGAGGTCCTGATGCTGCCCGACCGACTCCTCGTCGACGAGCAGGCGCCGGACGTACGTCGTCGCCAACGCCTCCGACACGGCCTGCCGGCCCTCGGCGAGGAACTGGCGCGCCTCCTGCCGCTCCTTTCGGCGCAGCAGACCGCGAGCCGATCGCAGCGCCCGCGCCGAGACCGGAGGGGGTGCGATCGGCTCCTCGAAGATGAGCTCGGGCCGGCCGTGGACGGCCGGCTGCTCGGGTTCGGTCAGGGCCGTCAGGCGGCCGCGGTGGCCTCGGTCGGCTGGTTGGCCTTGGCAACCTCGACCAGAGCCACGAACGCGGTCGGATCGGTCACGGCCAGATCGGCGAGGATCTTGCGGTCGACCTCGACCCCGGCGGTCTTGAGCCCGGAGATGAAGCGGTTGTACGTCATCCCCTCCGCGCGAGCGGCGGCGTTGATGCGGGCGATCCAGAGCTTGCGGAAATCACCCTTCTTGGCCCGACGATCGCGGTAGGCGTACACCGAGCTGTGGAGTACCTGCTCCTTGGCCTTGCGGTACAGCCGGGACCGCTGACCGCGGTAGCCCGAGGCCTGGTCGAGGATCTCGCGGCGCTTCTTGTGCGCGTTGACGGAGCGCTTGACGCGTGCCATCTGTGGTTACTCCCTTTTACTTTGACGAATTCGAGCGGCGTTGTTGTGTCAGCGGTTCACTTGCCGAGCAGACGGCGGGCCTTGCGGGCGTCGCCGGACTCGAGCACCTTGTCGCCCGCGAGCCGGCGCTTGCGCTGACTCGACTTGTGCTCGTTGAGGTGCATCTTCCCGGCCTGGCGGTGCATGATCTTGCCGGTGCCCGTGACCCGGAACCGCTTCTTCGCACCCGAGTGCGTCTTCATCTTCGGCATGTGTTCGCCGCTCCCATCTCATCTCTTCAGCCGCCTGTGGGCGGCACAACTCAGTCCGCGGACCGATTGCGGTCCGCGGGTCGTGCTCGACTCGAGCTCAGCTCAGGTCGATGTCAGGATCGAGGTTGTCGGCCGGGCCCCGGCGTCGCTTCTGTGCGCCGGCGGCCTCCGCCGCTGCCCGCGCCCGGTGCTCGGCCAGCTCACGCTGCTCCGCATCCGCGTCGGCCTGGCGCACCGCGGCACGCCGGTCCCGCTCGGCCTGAGCCTCGGCGCGTGCTTCGGTCTTCTTCTTGTGCGGTCCGAGCACCATCAACATGTTGCGGCCATCCTGCTTCGGCGACGACTCGACGAAGCCGAACTCGCCTACGTCGTCGGCCAGCCGCTTGAGCAGGTTGTAGCCGAGCTCGGGACGCGATTGCTCACGACCACGGAACATGATGGTGATCTTGACCTTGTCGCCGGCCTTGAGGAACCGCACGACGTGACCCTTCTTGGTCTCGTAGTCGTGGCTGTCGATCTTCGGTCGGAGCTTCATCTCCTTGATCACGGTGTTCGTCTGATTACGCCGGCTCTCCCGAGCCTTCTGGGCGTTCTCGTACTTGAACTTGCCGTAGTCCATCAGCTTGACCACCGGCGGACGGGCCATCGGGGCCACCTCCACCAGGTCGAGCTCGGACTCGCGCGCGAGGCGCAAGGCATCCTCGATCCGTACGATCCCGACCTGCTCCCCGGCGGGTCCGACGAGTCGAACTTCGGGGACGCGGATGCGATCGTTGATTCGCGGTTCGGTGCTGATCTGTCCTCCATGGGTTGGGTGTGAATTGTGCGATCGACTCAGCGACCAGCTGGAATCGCCTGCAGCATCGGCCCGCACACTGCAAACCGCACAATGCAAAAAGGCCCCCGCATACGCGAAGGCCTGACCACGTGCAGCAGCGAGCGCTTCCGAAGAAGCACCTCACCGATGACGGACCCGACGACTGCTCGTCGTGCGGGTGGGAGATCAGGTCTCCGCTTGGCGGATCCAGCTCGAGGCTGAACCGGTCGCAGAGAGGATATCACCCGGACCACACTCGACACACGTCGAGCGGATCGGGTCCACCGGCTCTCTTGCTGTCTTACCTCTTGCTCTCCGCTCAACGTCCCGGGGCACCGGTCCTATTCCGCGGTCGCGACCGCCCAGCCGAACCCGTCGTCGAGCCGGACAACGCGATGCCCGGCGGCGAGCTGGGCGAGCACTTCACCGTCGACCACAACTGGGTCGGGACCGGCGACGTCGATCACCAGCGCGGCCGCACCGTCTGACAGCGTGGCTTCCGCGGCCGTGTCCAGGGTGACCGGCACCGGTCGAGCGCGAGCGTCCCACCGTACGAGCGAGTCCATCCCGGTGAAGGCGAGCAGCGCCCGCCGCCCGTCCGCGGACTGGATGCCGACAACCGACATGTCGGCCTCCTTGTCCGAGCCGAGACCGCCCGTTGTCCGGCCCAGCTTGGTGGCGGTGGCGACGACGGGGACCAGGACCCGATCGCCGCACAGGGCCTCGAGGACGGCCAAGTACGTGTCGATCAGGGGGCTCGCGGTGAACTCGGCCAGCAGCTCACGGGTCCGCAGCGTCGCCTCGCCGGTGTCACCAGGGAAGGTCGACGTGGCGAGGACCCGTTCGTGCTGCACGCCCTTCAGCCTATGTGCGATTGCTCGCCGGGACCCGCACACGGACGATCGGGCGGACAGGTGAGCGCCCCACCAGCCAGAACCGAGCCCACTCGGACGACCGGGCGGACAGGTGAGCGCCCAACCAGCCAGAACCGAGCCCACTCGGAAGACCGGGCCGACGAACGGGTCGGATCAGGGCCGGACGGGTGTCCTCCCCGATCGGTTCGGTCCGGTTCTGTGGCAGGCTTTGGAGATGCCCGCCGCTGACACCGTTCTTCTTCCGATCTGCGTCGGCCTGTCCCTGCTCGGCATCATCGTCATCGGAATCGCCTGGCGCCGAGGCAGCAGGGGCCGGTTGATCCAGGGGATCGGCCTCACCCTCGCGCCGGTCGCGCTCTATTTCACCGGTCTGCTGCGGATTCTGTGGGACCTCGTGGTGGCGGTCGTCGGTTGGGCCGGTCAGATCGTCTTTTCCCCTGCGTTCTGGTTCGGGGCGAGCCTGCTCGGAGTCTGCGTCGTGCTCTGGGTCGTCGGTGGGATCGTCGCCAGGCGGGCGGCGGTGAAGGCGATCTCGGCCGGCGGCTCGAGCGGATCGACCCGAACGGGGTCGTCGAAGGCGGTGGGCGGACGTACGTCGTCGAAGTCGTCCGGTGCCGTGGCCAAGCAGAGCGCCGCACCCCTCGACGACGACATGGCCGAGATCGAGGCCCTGCTCAAGAAGCGTGGAATCGAGTAACCGGACGTCGCGGCGGGAACGCATGTTCCGGCACCGCGGGCTGGCCAGCACCGAGCTCACCGCACCGAGCTCACCGCACCGAGCTCACCGCAACGAGCTCACAGCAACGAGCTCACGCACCGGCACCGACGGAATCATCGCGAGCGAGCCGTGGCGAGCCTGTTCCGCAGATCCTCCACGGCCGCGCGAGCGGCGGCGCCGTCGCCGGCCTGGATGCCGAGCATCTGGTGCTTCTCGGCATCGACGTCGCTCTCGATCGGCCCGTCGTCCGGCCTGACCAGCAGGAGCACCCACGGATCGCCGGGCCGGAGCAGCACCTTGTGCACGTCCTCCCAGGGCACCATGTGCGTCCGAAGACCGTTCCGGAACGTCACTCCCTGAGCGTCCGCCCGCACGTAGCTTGCCGCAAGCGCCCACAGGAACCCGACGATGAACGCCAGGATCATCAACAGGGTGACGATCTGGGACGGCAGGAACTGCGCCCGCAGGCTCTCCGGCAGCGCGAACCAACCGACGAACGACAGCAGCAGCAGCGCCGACGACGCCACCATCGCCACCAGTCGCAGCAGGCGGGGCCGATAGACGACGGCGGCGGGCTCGGGCACTAGATCCGGCATGCCGCGATGTCCGTGACGAGAATCGCTCGGGCCCCGATCGCCCAGAGGTCGTCCATGATCTGCTGAGCCTGCTTGCGGGGCACCATCGCGCGAACCGCGTGCCAGCCGACCTTCGCCAGCGGCGAGACCGTCGGCGACTCGAAACCCGGTGTGATCGCACAGGCCTCGTCGATCCGCTCCGACGACACGTCGTAGTCCATCATCACGTAGTTGCGCGCGACGAGCACGCCGTTGAGCCGGCGGACGAACTGATCGAAGCCCGCCGGCGGCGCTACCCCCGTTCGGGTGATCAGGATCGCCTCCGACTGCAGGATCGCGTCGCCGAACAGCTCCAGCCCTGCTTGTCTCAGCGTCGTGCCCGTCTCGACGACGTCGGCGATCACGTCGGCAACCCCCAGCCGGATCGCGGTCTCCACCGCTCCGTCCAGCCTGATCAGCCGCACGGAGACGCCCCGCTCCGCCAGGTAGGCACCCACCAGCCCGGGGTAGGAGGTCGCCAGTCGGAGTCCCTCGAGCTTCTCGACCGTGAGGTCGCTGCCGGCCGGTGCGGCGAACCTGAATCGGCTCGCCCCGAAGTTCAGGGAAAGCCGTTCGGTGGCGGACGCGCCCGCGTCGAGCAGCATGTCCCGCCCGGTGATGCCCACGTCGAGCGTGCCCTCGCCGACGTACACGGCGATGTCGCGGGGCCGCAGGTAGAAGAACTCGACGCCATTGACCTCGTCGAGCAGGACCAGCTCCTTGCTGTCGCTGCGCTGCGCGTAGCCGGCCTCATGGAGCATCAGGGCCGCCGCGTCGGACAGTGCACCCTTGTTGGGCACAGCGATCTTGATCAGCCGCTTGTCGGCCTGCGCTGCCCACGTCGAAGTCACGGCGGCCATCCTAGGTCGCCGGCCTGGGCCGACCCCCCTGGTCTCAGGTGGTCGCCCGGCCGACCCAGCCGGACTCGCGCGACTCAGCCGGGCTCAGCGACCAGGGCCTGCCCGGCGACCGCCGCTTTGATCCGTGGCCACAGCTCCACGGTCCGTCTGATCGGCGGGTCGAACGGCAGCTCGAGGGTCGTCACGCCGTCCAGGTTCAATACGTCGAGGGCCAGACCGGTCGCGCTCAGGCGGCGGATGCACACGGTCGCGCCCGGCCAGCCGCAACGGGCCACCAGCTCGCTCAGCTCGTCGGCGTGGGCGGACTCCAGGTGAGCGGCGACGGTCGTCCCGTGGACCAGCAACCAGTCCGGCTCGCAGCCGTCGACGGCTTCGGACGAGACCTCGACGGCCAGCGCGCCGCTCGGCGGCGACACGACGCTGACCGCGAGCAGCAGCTATTTGGGTCGAGCTGGTCCAGGGGTCACGCCAGACTCAGAGGTGGACGTACACGTCCGTGAGGTCCAGATCGAGGGCCAGCATCAAGACCTGCAGGTGGTAGAGCAGCTGACTGATCTCGAGGGCGGCATCGTCGGTCGTCTGGAACTCCGCCGCCATCCAGACCTCCGCCGCCTCCTCCACGATCTTCTTGCCGATCTCGTGGACACCTGCCTCGACGCGGGCGACCGTGGATGAACTCGGGTCGCCCGCGGCGAGCTTCGCGGTGAGCTCGGCGAACAGGGTGTCGAACGTCTTCGGGTCGGTCACGACGGATCAGCCTAGGCGGTGGTGCCCCTCGACAGGCTCACGGCACAGACGGCAGGGGCGACCTTCAGCCGACCGTCTCGATCTGTGGCGAGTCGACCGCGACGGGTTCGACCGCGTCCCGGTCCCGCCGCTCGATCCGCCACCAGGAGATGAAGCCGATCACGCAGAACACGCCGTAGATGATGTACATCAGGGCGGACGGGTAGTAGCCCGCGGTCAGCAGCAGCGGCACGCCGACCAGGTCGACCGCGATCCAGATCAGCCAGAACTCCACCCAGCCACGCGCCATCCCGTACGTCGCCAGGATCGACCCGGTGAGGATCCACGCGTCTGCCGCGGGTCCCCAGGAGCCCAGGGCCTTGAGGCTGTAGTAGGAAATGATCCACAGCACGACTGCGGCGACGACCAGCACCACCCGGCCCTTCCACCCGGCCCAGCCGGGCTTGACGCCGACCTTCTCACCCTCGCCGGCGGCATGGCGGAACTGGTACCAGCGGATCCAGCCGTAGACGCTCACGATGAAGAAGAAGACCTGACGACCCGCCTGACCCCATAGGTCGAGGTTCTGGGGGGTGTGGAACACCCCGCCGAGGAACACGGTGAACAGCAACATGTTGCCCACGATGCCGACCGGCCAGGCGGCCACCTTGCGTCGCATGCCCAGGATGGCGCTAGCCAGACCGAAGCCGTTGCCGATGATCTCCCGCCACAAGATGCCGGGGCCGATATCGATCTTGGCGTTCAGTAGCCCTGTGAGGACCTCCGAGAAACCCATGATGGTCTCCTCCACTCTTCCGGTCGCACGAATACCGGGGTTGGAAGAGCCATCGCCGCAACCGGTCGTTGCACCCACCGGTCGCGTCGACGCGCCTCGCGTGAACCTCCCATCCGGACTTTCACCGTCGGTCCTGGAGTTCCACCAGGTCAACCTGCCGCTGGCTGCAGCAGGGTCGCGGACTGTCACCGCCGGTTCGGACTTGCACCGACCCCGGAACACGCGCGAGTTGTCGAACTCGTCGAGGGACATTTTGCCACCGATGGCAAGCCTCGTCACTGTGATGCCCATCTCCCGAGACCCGCCAGCGGCGTTCCGCCGCGCAGGGTGGGGGCTGTCGAGGATGAAACCCGACTGGTACGTCGACGACACCCGTCTGAACCGTCGGTTTCCAAGACTGTCACTTGAACCGCAGCCTTGCCCGGATGCGCTGCGCGGACGAGAGGTGCCGCCATGACGGACCAGATCACCACGGCGACCGACCACGACGATCACCACGAGCACCACGTGCTCGTCGGCAGCGAGGCGACCAAGGAGACCCTGGAGGACTACACCCTCCGCTTCGCCCCGCGCCACTACCGGCGATGGTCCCCCGGGGTGGTGGCGATCTCCGCTCTCGGCGGAATCGCCTACCTCGCGGACTTCGCGATCGGAGCCAACATCGGCATCGCGTACGGCACGACGAATGCCCTGTGGGGCATCGCGGTCTTCGCCGTGGTGATCTTCCTGACCTCGTTCCCGCTCGCCTACTACGCGGCGCGCTACAACCTCGACCTGGACCTGATCACCCGCGGCAGCGGGTTCGGGTACTACGGCTCGGTGGTCACCAACGTGATCTTCGCGACGTTCACGTTCATCTTCTTCGCCCTCGAGGGTTCGATCATGGCTCAGGGTCTGAACCTCGGCCTCGGTGTGCCGTTGTGGGCCGGCTACGCCGTCTCGACCATCATCATCTTCCCGCTCGTGATCTACGGAATGAAGGTGCTCTCGAAGCTCCAGCTGTGGACCACGCCGCTGTGGTTGATCTTGATGGTGCTGCCCTTCGTCTACCTACTGGTCACTCATCCGGAGTCGATCAGCAGCTTCTTCGCCTACCAGGGCGAGAACGGCAACGGCGCGACGAACCTCGGTTCGATCATGCTCGCCGCCGGGGTCTGCCTCTCCTTGATCGCCCAGATCGCCGAGCAGATCGACTACCTACGGTTCATGCCGCCGCGGACCCCGCAGAACAACCGGCGCTGGTGGACGGCGATGGTGCTGGCCGGACCAGGGTGGGTGATCTTCGGCGCCCTGAAGCAGGTCATCGGCATGTTCTTGGCGGTCTACATCATTGCCAATGTGACCGACGGAGTGGCGATCGCCAACCAGCCCGTGCACCAGTTCCTGGAGATCTACCGCGACATCCTGCCCGCACCCGTGGCCCTCGCGCTCGCCGTGATCCTGGTGGTGATCAGCCAGGTCAAGATCAACGTCACCAACGCGTACTCCGGTTCGCTCGCTTGGACGAACTCCTTCACCCGCGTCACCAAGCGGTACCCGGGCCGGATCGTGTTCCTGGCCTTCAACCTGCTGATCGCCCTGGTCTTGATGGAAGCGAACATGTTCAGCTTCCTCAACACCATCCTCGGCTTCTACGCCAACTGCGGCATGTCATGGATCGTGGTCGTGGCCTCCGACATCGTGTTCAACAAGTACCTCTTGAAGCTGTCGCCGAAGAAGCCGGAGTTCCGGCGCGGGATGCTGTACGCGATCAACCCGGTCGGCTTCGGCGCCATGTTGATCTCCGCGGGAGTCTCGATCGCAGCCTTCTTCGGACTGCTGGGCGGCGCGATCCAGCCGTACTCACCGCTGGTCGCGATCGGTCTGGCTCTCGTCCTCCCGCCGATCTTCGCCACGGTCACCAAAGGCAAGTACTACCTGCGCCGCACCGACGACGGTATCGACCTGCCGATGTACGACGAGCTCGGCAATCCCTCGGACGCTGTGCTGCTCTGCCACGTCTGCCGGCAGGAGTACGAGCGTCCCGACATGGTCGCGTGTGAGACCCACGACGCCGTGATCTGCTCGCTGTGCCTCAGCACCGATCGACTGAAGGACCATGTGCTGCCGGCCCAACCGACGACGACCGCGTCAGCGGTTCCGGCGCCCGTGTAGCCCGCGGTCAGAGAGCGACGCCGAGCAGGGCATCGACGGCGCGGGCGATCAGGCTCGGTGCCGAGCTGTCGTCGCCATCGATCGCGAGCGACGCGGCGGCCCAGGCGTCGACCGCGGCCAGGGCGGCCGGAGCGTCGAGATCGGCGGCGAGGGCGGCGCGTACGTCGGCGATCACCGGTCCTGCGTCCAGTCCCTCGTCGAGCGATGCGGCCTCGCGCCACAACGCCAAGCGCTCACCGGCGGCAGCCAGGGCCGCGTCCGTGTAGGTCCAGTCCTCGCGGTAGTGGTGCGCCAGCAGCACCAGACGGATCGCCATCGGATCGACGCCGGCGGCGCGAAGCTTCGAGACGAAGACCAGGTTGCCCCGGGACTTCGACATCTTCTCCCCGTCGAGGCTGACCATCCCGCTGTGCACGTACGCCTTCGCGAACGGCGCACCCGTCGCCACCCGGCCGTGCGCAGCCGACATCTCGTGGTGGGGGAAGATCAGGTCGCTGCCACCGCCCTGCACATCGAAGTCCGGTCCGAGGGTGCGCAGCGCGATCGCCGTGCACTCCACGTGCCATCCCGGCCTGCCGGGCCCGAACGGCGACGGCCAGCTCGGCTCCCCCGGCCGTTCGAGCCGCCACAGCAGGCTGTCCAGTGGCTGCTTCTTGCCCGGTCGCAGCGGATCGCCCCCACGCTCGCCGAACAGCGCGAGCGCGTCGGTCTCGTTCAGTCGCGACACCGACCCGAAATCGGGATCAGCCGACTGGGGGAAGTACAGGTCCGGATACTGGTCGTCGACCACGGAGTACGTTGCCGACCGGTTCTGCAGCTCGTCGATCAGCTCGGTGATGATCGGTATCGCCTCGACAGCCCCGATGTAGTCCTGTGGCGGCAGCACGTTGAGAGCGGACATGTCCTCCCGGAACAGGTCGATCTGACTGTGCGCCAGCTCGGTCCAGTCGACCCCGGTGGCGGTGGCCCGCTCGAGGAGTGGGTCGTCGACGTCGGTGATGTTCTGGACGTAGTGCACGTCCAGGCCCGCATCCAGCCAGACCCGCTGCAGCAGGTCGAACGAGACGTACGTATTCGCATGCCCCACATGGGTCGCGTCGTACGGGGTGATGCCGCACACGTACAGCCGAGCGGTGCCCGACTCCGGGCCGGTCGCCGCCAGCGACTGCGCTGCGGTGTCGAAGATCATCGGGCGGGGGATCATCGGGCGGGGGATCCGCGGCACAGGTCCGGAGCCCGGATCGTCGAGCCTCGAGTACGGGCGCGTCTGCCAGGCCTGCATGCGGACCACCCTATCCGGCCTGCCTGGGAGGCCCTGCGGAATCCAGCGCGACCACAATGGCCCCATGCCCGCCCAGCCCGGACCTGCCCTCGCGGTTGCCCTCATCGTGATCTTGGCGATGGCGATCACCGCTTCGTTCATCGGCCGGCTCCGGCTCGAACGTCGGTTCGCCACGGCGGCGCTGCGGGCGGTGGTCCAGCTCGCGGTCGTGTCGACCGTGATCGCCGCCGTGCTCGTCCACATCGCCTGGTCCGCGCTGTTCGCGCTGGCCATGCTGGGGGTCGCGGTGGGCACTGCGTCGGGTCGGATCGGTGCGCGTCGGGCGTGGCCGTGGGTGGCCGTGGCGATCGCCTCGGGAGTCGTGCCGGTGCTGGCCGTCATCTTTGCCTCCGGCGCGGTGCCACTCACCGGAGCCGGCCTGGTGCCGATGGCCGGCATCATCATCGGGGGGGCCATGACCGCGACCTCCCTCGCCGGACGCCGGGCGTTCGCGGCCCTGCGGGACGAGCACGGGACGTACGAGGCGGCGCTGTCCATCGGACTACCGCGGGCAGAGGCGGTGACCGAGGTCGTCGAACGACACCTGCCCGAGGCGCTCGTGCCGGGACTGGATCAGACCAGGACGGTCGGCCTGGTGACGTTACCGGGCGCCTTCGTCGGCGTGCTGCTGGGCGGAGGAACACCCCTTCAGGCCGGGGCCGCCCAGATCCTGGTGCTCGTCGGCCTGCTGGCGACCCAGAGCATCACCGTGGTCGTCGCCCACCGGCTCATCCGCTCCGCCCGGCTGCTGCCCGCGGATCTGAAGGAACGACTCGTGGCCTGACTGTGTCGCCGACCGGCCAGCCGCGGCTCAGAAGGGAGGCCAAGGAATGGAGGGCCACTCCCCGCGGGCACGCGGCAGGGTGCCGCGCCGAAGCAGCACCTCTGCCCGACGGACCATCGCGTCGACCTCGTCGTCGCTCAGCAGCTCCGCAAGCGCCGTCGGACCGTCGTCACGGGCCCGAGCGACCAGGACTCGCTCACCGTCGGTCAGCTCCGAGCCCGCCCATCCCCAGAGCAGGGTTCGCAGCTTCGATTCCACGTGGAAGCAGATGCCGTGATCCACGCCGAACACTCGACCGCCGCTGCCCAGGATGTGGCCTCCCTTGCGATCGGCGTTGTTCGCGAGGCAGTCGAAGACCGCCATCCGTCGCAGCGCAGGGTCATCGGCGTGGATGACCGAGACGGACCGCTCGTCGGCATCGAGACCATCCACGCACGCGAACCAACCCGGCCGAGGCAGCGAGCGGGTCGGCACCAGGTCGACCAGCGACGCGTTGTCGGCCTCGGTTGTGTCCACCCACGCCTGCAGGGAGCCCGTGCCGAACGGACCGTCGGCCAGCACCGTCACCGGCACCACGTCGAAGCCCGCGGCGCGCGACAGCTCGAATGCCGCTACTTCTCGCAGGCCGAGGGTGTGTCGCGGGAAGTCCCACAGCGGCCGCTCCCCCTGGATCGGCTTGTACACACAGTCGACCTCGCCGTCGTCGGTGCTGAGCTTGGCGAGGAACGTCGCGTTCGATGCCTGTACCAGCCGCCCGATGATCTCGAGCTCACCGTCGGACAGCACGGCGGTCAGTGCCGGATGGTCCGGCTGCTGCTCGCCGGCGGGCTCGGTCACCGGTACCTGCTCAGAACAGTGGTCGACGGTAGCCGTTGGCCCGCGGACAGATGTGCCCGTCCGGATCCAGTGGCTGCAGACAGAACGGGCAGGCGGGTCGACCCGCCTGGACAAGGGCTTGCGCCCGAGCGACGAAGTCGCGTGCGTACGAAGCGGTGATCTTGACGACGAATACCTCGTCGGCGTCGATGGCGCTCTCGGCATCCTCTGCCGTGGTGGCCGGGTCCGGCAGGTCTTCGCCGGCCTCGTCCTCGCCTTCGACATTGGAAAACAGCTCGATCACGATCCGGTCGATCGTCGGGTCCCAGGCGATCGTCATGGTGCCGACCCGGAACTCCTCGCTGATCGGCGCGTCGAGCGGCTGGGTGTCACTGGGTGCGCTGCTGGGGGGCGGGACGTCGGCCGGGGTCCCGCTGCGGCGCCGGACCTCGTCCAGCACCCGGTCCAGGTGCTCGGCGAGGACCGAGACCTGCTGCTTCTCCAGCCCGACGCTGGTGATCCGGTTGCCCTCCCGGGCCTGCAGGAAGAAGGCGCGTTCGCCGGGCTGGCCGACCGTCCCGGCGACGAACCGGTCCGGTGCGTCGTAGCGGTGTACGAGGATCGCCATGCGGCCCAGACTAACCCGACCGGGTCGTGGGTCCGACGGCGTTTCTCAGCTCAGTTTGTCGTCGGCTCCGAGGCCGCCACCCACAGTCGCCCCTGCATCCGTGGTCGGGCGGCGCGATCGCGTCTTCTTCTTGGGTGGCGGAGCCAGCAACTTGCCCAGGTCGGCGTTGGTCGAGTTGGTGGTGATCACGTACGGCCGGGAGTCGGTGTAGCGCACGATCGAGACCGACGCGGGATCGACCAGGATGCGTTGGAACGCGTCCAGGTGCATGCCGAGCGCGTCGGCCAGGATCGCCTTGATCACGTCACCGTGGGAGACGGCGGCCCAGACGGCGTACGGCCCGTGCTCGCCGGTCAACCGGGTGTCCCAGGCTCGGATGGCGGTCGTCGCCCGCGTGGCCATCTCGCTCATCGCCTCGCCGTTCGGGAAGCGTACGGCCGAGGGCTGCGCCTGCACGGTCGACCAGAGCTTCTCCTTGACCAGCTCGGACAACTTGCGCCCGGTCCAGTCGCCGTAGCCGCACTCGGTCAGGCTGCGCTCCGACTGGACCTCCAGCGGCGCACCGTGCGCCATCACGACGGCATTCGCCGTCTGCCGGCACCGCCGCAGCGGCGAGCTCACCACGCTGGCGAGTGGGACGTCGGTCAGCCGCAGGCCGAGGTCGGCGACCTGGCGTCGACCGACCTCGTCGAGCTCGACCCCCGGCGTGCGGCCGGCCAGGACTCCGGCAGTGTTGGCGCTGGTGCGGCCGTGGCGGATCAGGACGACCGTGGTCATGGTGACGAGACTAACGGGCGGCCGAGAAGTCGAGACGTTGCTGCAATGCGGTGGAGGGCAGCCCACGCCATGTTTCACCGGCTGTGCTGGCAGACGCCACACCAGACGGCAGCCCACGCGACGTCTTACCGGTTGTGCTGGCAGATGCGACGTCCAGACGGCACCCCACGCCACGTCTTACCGGTTGTGCTGGCAGACGCGACACCAGACGGCACCCCACGCCACGTTTCACCGGTTGTGCTGACAGATGTGGCGAGATGGCGCCGTCTGGGGGCGCCTCGACCTTCGGAACCAGCGGAGCCTCGACGCCCCTCACAGCAGCGGCAGCTCCCGGTAGCGACCGCGGAGGTGGCCGACGACGTCCGTGGCGGCTGGGTCGACGTGCGCCTCGACGCAGCGCCCTCGGAAGGCGCGGGTCCAGCCGAGGGTGGCCGAGCTGTCGGTGAGCTCGACTCCAAGCCAGCCCACGGCCCCCGCCAGCACCGGCCCCCAGATCGTCTCGCGCCACTGGGCCAGGCGGAACGGACCGCCCGGCGCGGGGGCCAGCCCCGCGAACGCCTCGGCCAGGTTGCGATGCGACCAGCCCAGCAGACTGATCGCCACCTTCCCGGCGCGCTCCGCCAGGTCCGCCAGGTCGGAGTCCTCGTCCACGAGACCGAGCACCTCGGGGGGTTGCCCGTCGGCGACCAGCAACGAGGAGACGGTCCAGCCGGCCCGCGTGTCCCCCTCCTGGGCACACCACAGAGTGACCGGCTGGGGCATCCGGCCACGAAACAGGCGCAGCGGATCGCGATCGCCCTCAGCAGGAAGGAAAGGATGCTCGCTGTGAATGCTCACAAGGACGAGTGTGCCCGGCTGTGAAGCAGCTGAGCGAGACGTACCCCACAGTGCCCACGAACAACGTCCAGTCGGTCTATGGTGGGGGCGTTTGTGTCCGGCCGCAGGTATGGGAGTGATCGATGGGCTGGCTAGAGGCCTTGGTGCTGGGCATCGTGCAGGGACTGACCGAGTTCCTGCCGATCTCCTCCAGCGCCCATCAAGCGATCGTCGGCCAGTTCTTCGGCGGCGAGGACCCGGGCGCGGCGTTCACCGCGATCACCCAGTTGGGCACCGAGGCTGCGGTGATCATCTACTTCCGGCACGACATCGCGCTGATCATCAAGAACTGGTTCCTCGCCCTGATCGGCAAGATCCCGCGGAACGACCCCGAGGCCCGCATGGGCTGGCTGGTGATCATCGGCTCCATTCCGATCATCGTCCTCGGGCTGCTGTTCCAGAACCAGATCGAGACGGGCCTGCGGAATCTGTGGATCACCGTGGCGATGCTGGCGGGCGTCGCGATCGTGATGGGGATCGCCGACCGGACCGCCCGAAACCAGCGAACGCTCGAGAAGCTCACCTGGCCGCACGGGCTGATCTACGGGCTCGCCCAGTCGCTCGCCCTGATCCCGGGAGTGTCCCGCTCCGGCGCGACGATCACCGCCGGTCTGTTCATGGGCTACCGCCGCGAGGCTGCGGCCAAGTACTCGTTCCTGCTGGCGATTCCGGCTGTCGTGGGCTCCGGGCTGTTCCAGCTCCTCGACATCGGGAACGACCCGGTACCGCCCGCCTGGGGACCGATCGCGCTGGCCACCGTGGTCTCATTCTTCATCGGCTACGCGGTGATCGCCTGGCTGCTGCGCTACATCAGCACCCACAGCTTCATGCCGTTCGTCATCTATCGCCTCGCGGTGGCGGCGCTGGTTTCCGTGCTGTTGCTGACGGGTGTGTTGGTGCCGCTGCCGCACGGCTGACGAGTCGCGATCTGATTTCGTCCCAATAGCCTCGTTCAGCTGCTCTTTCGTCCTTCCTGCCGGTCGGACCAGAGGGGAGATCAGGGCGCAAGACCCGCACGCTCGGTCGCCTCTGCCACGACAGTCAGTGCGGCGAGCTTCTCCTCGAGCGTCTTGCCGTAAGGGGCGATCGCGCACGTGGTGACGCCCGAGGCGGCCAGCACGCCGAGTCGCTCGGCGATCCGCTCCACCGGTCCGAGCAGCGAGGTGGAGTCGATGAACTCATACGGCACCGCCGCCATCGCGTCGCGGTGCCGGCGAGCGAGGAAGTGGTCCTGGACCTCGGCGGCCGCGTCCGCATACCCCATTCGCACCGCCAGCGAGTAGTAGAAGTTCTGCTCCCTGCTACCCATCCCACCGACGTAGAGCGCCGCGTACGGCCGGATCGGATCGGCACAGCTCACCGGGTCGGCGCCGACCACCACCGGAACGGTGGGCACCACATCGAACGAGTCCATCCCCTGTCCGGCCCGCTCGCGACCGGCCCGGATCCGGCCCAGCAGCTCGTCTGCGTGGTCAGGGGAGTAGAAGATCGCGAGCCAGCCATCGGCGATCTCCCCGGCGAGCTCCAGATTCTTCGGCCCGACCGCGGCCAGATAGATCGGGATGTCCTGGCGGAGCGGCGCGATGGTCAGCTTGAGCGCCTTTCCGGGTCCGTCGGGTAGCGGCAGTCGATAGTGGGCACCGTCGTACGTGACCGTTTTGCGCGCGAGGGCGGTCCGCACGATGTCGACGTACTCTCGGGTGCGACCGAGCGGCTTGTCGAAGCGGACCCCGTGCCAGCCCTCGGACACCTGGGGACCGGACACCCCGAGCCCCAACCGGAACCGGCCAGCGCTCAGCAGGTCGAGGCTGGCCGCCGTCATGGCCGTCATCGCCGGGGTGCGGGCCGGGATCTGCATCACCGCGGCACCGACGTCGATTCGGCTGGTCTGACCCGCCAGCCAGGCGAGCACGGTCGGACTGTCCGAGCCGTACGCCTCCGCCGCCCACACCACGTCGAAGCCGAGGTCCTCGGCATGTCGAGCGAGGGCGAGCTGGCCTGCGGGGTCGTCGGAGCCGACCAGGTAGCCGAGGTTGATACCGAGGCGCATGAGCCCCACCGTAACGGCCCCTCAGCCGCCTGATTGCGGCCCGTTACGGTGGCCTGCATGGAAATCCGGCGGGTAGGTGCGAGCGGCCTGCAGGTATCGCGCCTGGGCCTCGGCACCATGACCTGGGGCCGCGACACCGCGGACACCGAGGCTCGGACTCTGCTGGAGATGTTCTGCGCCGCGGGCGGGACCCTGATCGACACGGCCGCTGCGTACGGCGCCGGCGACGCCGAGCGGCTGATCGGAAGGCTCGTGCGCGAGGTGACCCGGCGCGAGGAGATGGTGATCGCCACCAAGGCCGGCTTCGTGATCCGGGGCGGGAAGCGGATCGTCGACACGTCGCGTCGCGCACTGTTGCGCGACCTGGAGGGATCGCTGGAACGGCTCGACACCGACTACGTCGACCTCTGGCAGGTGCACGCGTGGGGCGACGCGCCGTTGGAGGAGACGCTGAGCGCGATGGACTTCGCGGTCGCACGCGGCTGGGCGCGCTACGCCGGCGTCTCCAACTTCGTCGGCTGGCAGACCGCCCAGGCGGCGACCTGGCAGCAGGCCGTGCCGGGACGGGTCCCGATCGTGAGCGCCCAGGTGGAGTACTCGCTGCTCGCCCGGCGGGCCGAGGTCGAGGTCTTGCCGGCCGCGAAGGCGTTCGGACTGGGGGTGTTTCCCTGGTCCCCGCTGGCCCGAGGAGTGCTCACCGGGCAGTACCGCAGCGGAGTTCCAAGAGGGTCTCGGGCGGCGTCCGACCACTTCTCGTGGTTCGTCCAGCCGTACCTGGAGCAGCGCTCGCGCGGAGTCGTCGAGGCGGTGGCCCGGGCGGCCGAGGGGCTGGAGATGTCTCCGCTGCAGGTCGGTCTGCTCTGGGTCCGGGACGCTCCGGGGGTGACTGCTCCCCTTCTCGGAGCCCGGACCGCCGGCCAGCTGGCGCCCGCCCTCGCCGCCGAGGAGCTCTGCCTACCCCCTGAGATCGCCTCGGCGCTGGACGACGTCTCGGGCGGCCCCAACGCGGCGCGGCCCCACCCGACCGCCGGGAGCTGACCCGAAAGAATCTGCCGCGGGCGAGGCCAGTGTCGTTCGCCCTCCCCCAGCACCCGGCGTTCGAGGTCCGTCCGGGTCAGCCGACCTCGTGCAGCACGCCGGCCGCGTCGAGCTCGAGTCGTCCGGTCAGCCCGAGCCGGTCCAGGAACGCGTCGTCGTGGCTGACCACCAGCAATGCCCCGCGGTACGCGGTCAGCGCGTCGACGAGCTGGTCGACGCTGGTCAGGTCCAGGTTGTTGGTCGGTTCGTCGAGGACCAGGAGCTGTGGCGGTGGGTCGGCGAGTAGCAACCGTGCGACGGCGACGCGGAACCGCTCGCCGCCGGACAGCGACGCGATCGGCCGATCGACCGCGTCACCGCGGAACAGAAACCGAGCCAATCGGGATCGCACCTCGCCTGGAGTCGCCGCTGGTGCCCCCGCCCGTACGTTGTCCAGCACCGATCGATCATCGACCAGGCCGTCCAGCCGCTGGCGGAGATAGCCGACGTGCTCGGTGTGGACCCGACCGCCGGCCGCTCGGGACGACCCGGCGATGTCCCGGCCGGAATCCGGCGACACCGCGCCCGCGAGCCCGTCGCCGACCAGTGCCTCCAGCAACCGCGTCTTGCCGACGCCGTTGGGCCCGACCAGCCCGACCCGTTCAGGACCCTGCATGACAATGGTCCGACCGTCGGTTCCGGTCAGCTCGGCCACCCGACGACCCGGCGCGAGAGCCGGATCGGACAGATCGACCTGGATCCGCGCGTCGGGCCGCACCCGGTCGGCCGCCGCCATCGCCTCCCGCTGCGCCTGTTCGACCTTCTCCCCCATCTCGCTCCGCAGACGGCCGGCGGAGACCTGGGCTGCTCCGCGGCGACCATGCGCGATGATCTTCGGGACCCGCTTCTCCCGTTCCGCGGTACGAGCGGACCGCTGGCGGCGCGCCAGCTTGGTCTCCGCCTCGATCCGCTGCCGCTTCTCGACGTCGAGCACCTGCTCGGCAGCGCGTTGTGCCTGGCGCGCGGCAGCCTGCTCGGTCTCGAGGTGCTCGACATAGGAGCTGTACGGTCCCCCGTACGTCGTCAGTCGACCGTCGTAGAGCTCGGCGATCGCATCCATCCGCTCCAGCAGGCCCACGTCGTGGCTGACCACCAGCAGGGTGCCCCGCCAGGCCGCGACCAGGTCGTGAAGCCGTCCGCGGGCGTTGCGATCGAGGTTGTTCGTCGGCTCGTCCAGCAGCGTGATCGGTGAGCCTTTGAGCTGGAGGCCCGCGATGGCGACGAGCACGGTCTCTCCACCCGACAGCCGGGCGACCGGTCGCTCGAGATCCTCGGAGGTGAGCCCGATGGCGTCGAGGACCTGGGCCGCTCGAGCCTCGATGTCCCAATCGGTCCCGATGATGTCGAACAACTCCGGCGTGACGTCGCCGCGTTCGACGGCCCGAATCGCGTCGATCGTCGCTCCGATGCCCAGCAGATCGGCAACGTCGCGATCGGTCTGGAGAGTGATCGTCTGCGGCAGGTAGCAGACGTCGCCGTCAGCAGTGACGCTGCCGGTCGTGGGCAGGAGACGTCCTGCGATCAGCTCGAGCAGGGTCGACTTGCCGGAGCCGTTCGCTCCGACGAGGCCGGTGCGGCCGTGGCCGAAGGACCCGGTGAGGTGCTCGAGGGCGATCGAGCCGTCGGGCCAGTCGAACCCGAGATCGTTCAGCAGGATGGACGAGATGGAGGCAGGCACGGTTCTCCCGAAGTGCGGATGCGCGACTCCGGGTGGGAGTCAGCGCGGGGACAGGGGCGCGAAACCGTGCAGCTTCAACGGAACCTCACTCATCGGGGACGTCATCGAGTCTGACACGAGGAGCCCCCGAGACTCAAACACCATTTCTCGACGGCACCTGCTGCAGAGATCCCATGTCGTCGGTTGCTCCGCCGCGCGAAACCAGTTGATCTTGCCGAGGGTCAGACTCGTGGTCCTGAGGGTTCGCGGGAGCCTGTAGTCGCAGCCTGTCGGCACATCAGTTCGGGTGACGACGACAATGTGAGGAATGAGCGAGCACACGACCACCGACACACCCGTCCGCCGCGCCCTGATCGTGCGGGGCGGGTGGGACGGCCACGCGCCCGTCGCGGCAACTGACCTGTTCCGGCCCTTCCTGGACGAGCAGGGCTTCGACGTGCGGGTGGAGGACTCTCCCGCCGTCTACGCCGATGCCGACGCCATGGCCGGGATCGACGTGATCGTGCAGTGCATGACGATGAGCACGATCGAACCGGAGGAGTTCAAGGGCCTGCGCGCGGCTGTCGAGGCCGGCACCGGGCTGGCCGGCTGGCACGGTGGCATCGCCGACTCCTACCGCAACACGAGCGACTACCTGCATCTGGTTGGCGGTCAGTTCGCCTGCCACCCGCCCAAGCCCGCCGAGGAGCGGATCGGCAACGACCCGTCCGACAACTATCTGTCGTACACCGTGAAGATCCGTCCCGAGCACAGCGACCATCCGATCGTTGCCGGACTCGATGACTTCGACCTGCTGACAGAGCAGTACTGGGTGCTGGCCGACGACTACATCGACGTCTTGGCCACCACGACCCTGGCGGCCCGGCCCTGGGATCCGTGGCACCGGCCGGTCACCTCGCCTGCGGTCTGGACCCGCGAGTGGGGCAAGGGCCGGATCTTCGTCGCCACCCCGGGCCACAGCGTCGACATCCTGCAGAATGCGAGCGTCCGGACCATCATCGAGAGAGGGATCCTGTGGGCCAGCCGCTGAGGGTCGGGCTGATCGGCTGCGGCGCGATCTCGGCCCAGTACCTGACCACGATCGGCCGGCTGGCCGGGCTCGAGCTCCGGGCGGTGGCCGACCGCGACCAGGCGCGCGCGGATCACGTGGCCGCCGAGCAGGGTGTCCAAGCGATGAGCGTCCGCGAGCTGCTGACCACCCCGGACATCGAGGCCGTGCTGAACCTGACCATCCCGGCCGCCCATGCCGAGGTGGCGCTCGCGGCCATCGCGGCCGGCAAGATCGTCTACGGCGAGAAGCCGCTCGCCGCCAACACCGAGCAGGCACGGCAGATCGTTGCGGCCGCCTCCGCTGCCGGCGTGCGCATCGGGTGCGCCCCGGACACCGTGCTCGGCACCGGCATCCAGACGGCCAGGCGGGCCGTCGACGACGGTCTGATCGGCACGCCGGTGGCCGCGTCTGCGACGATGGTCACCCCGGGGCATGAGCGCTGGCACCCCGACCCCGACTTCTACTACCAGCCCGGCGGCGGACCGCTGCTGGACATGGGCCCCTACTACGTGACGGCACTGGTCACGCTGCTCGGTCCGGTGACCGAAGTCGTCGGTATGGCGGGACGACCGCGCGACGTCCGGACGATCGAGACCGGCCCCCGTGCCGGGACCGATGTCCCGGTTGCCATCGACACCCATGTCAGCGGGGTGCTCCGGCATGCGAGCGGCGCGCTATCCACAATGATCATGAGCTTCGACGCGGTCGGCACGAGATCGACGCCCATCGAGCTGCACGGGTCGACGGGGTCCCTGGCCGTGCCGGATCCCAACCGGTTCGGCCATCCGGTGTGGTTACGCCGCCTGGGTAGTGCGGACTGGGAGCAGCTGCCCGTCACGGCCGGGTACGTCGACGCCGGCCGAGGGTACGGCCTGGCCGACCTCGCCGCCACACCGGCGGGAGTCGAGCCGCGGACCAGTGGGTCGCTGGCGCTGCACGTCCTCGACGTGATGGAGTCCGTCCTCACGGCCGCCGAGGAGAGCCGGACCGTGCCGGTCCACTCGACGGTGGGTCGACCACGGCCGGTACCCCTCACGGATCTGACCGCGAACTGAGCGATGATGCTCAGGTGTGCTCGACCGCTGCCCGTTCGACGGGCAGCGCCGCACGGTACCGCTGGATGAACGCGTCGAAGCCCGCCACGTCGGCCGGGTCGGGCTCGACAGTGGTGAGGTCGGCGTCGGCGAAGACCTGCCCCGTCAGATAGTCGGCCAGGCTCTGCTCCGTCGTGCGGCCCGCAGCGAACGCCGCTAGCACGGCGATCCCCCATGCGCCGCCTTCGGCGGCGACATCGCCGACGGCGACCGGCGTGTCGATCGCGGCGGCCAGGAAGCGTTGCGCGACGCCCTTGGTCTTGAACAGACCACCATGCGCGAACATCCGATCCAGCCGGACGCCTTCCCGCTTCTGGAGCACGTCCATGCCGATCCGCAGCGTGGCCAGTGAAGCGTACAGGTGGGTACGCATGAAGTCGGCCAGGGTGAAGGCGCCGTCCGGGGAGCGCAGGAACAGGGGTCGACCCTCCTCGAGCTCGGTGATCGGCTCGCCGGAGAGATAGTTGTAGGCCATCAGTCCCCCGCCGTCCGCGGAGCCACCTAGCGCGGCGGTGAACAAGGTCTCGAAAACCCTCGACGAGTCCGCGTCGGCGCCGAGGGCGGTGGCGAACTCGGCGAACAGGCCGACCCAGGCATTCAGCTCGCTCGCACCGTTGTTGCAGTGCACCATCGCGACAAGGTCGCCGGCCGGTGTGGTGACCAGGTCGAGCTCGCGATGCACGGCACCGAGCTCGTGCTCGAGCACCACCATCGCGAAGATGCTTGTGCCTGCGCTGACGTTTCCGGTGCGAGGTGCGACCGAGTTGGTGGCCACCATGCCCGTGCCGGCATCGCCCTCCGGTGGGCACATCGATGCGCCGGGGCGCAGCCGCCCGGTCGGGTCGAGCAGCCTGGCGCCCGCCTCGGTGAGCTCCCCGGCAGCGTCGCCGGCCACCCCGATCGCGGGCAACAGGTCGGCCAACCGAAGGTCGGCGCCGGCCTCCGCCGCCAGCTGGTCGAAGCGAGTCAGCATCGTGGCGTCGTAGTCCCCGGCCGCGATGTCGATCGGGAACATGCCACTCGCGTCTCCGACACCGAGCACGTTCTGTCCGCTGAGCCGGGTGTGGACGTACCCGGCGAGCGTGGTCAGATGCGCGATCCGGGCGACATGCGGCTCGCCGTTCAGCACGGCCTGATACAGATGGGCCACGCTCCACCGGTGCGGGATGTTCTGCCCGAGCTCGGCGCTCAGCCGCTCCGCGGCCTCGCCGGTGTTGGTGTTGCGCCAGGTACGAAACGGCGTCAGCAGCTCGCCGTCCGCGTCGAACGCGAGATAGCCGTGCATCATGGCCGAGACGCCCAGTGCGCCGACGGTGGTCAGCTCGACGTCGTGGCGCTGCCGTACGTCCGCAGTCAGCGCGGCGAAACACTCCCGCAGACCGGTCCACACCGCATCCAGGGAGTACGTCCAGAGCCGGTCGACGAACTGGTTCTCCCAGTCGTGGCTACCGACCGCGATGGGACCATGATCGGCTCCGATCAGCACCGCCTTGATCCGGGTCGAGCCCAGCTCGATGCCGAGGGACGTCCGGCCCTCGGCGATCGCGTCGCGAACCTCGGTCATCTCCTAGAATCCTTGTGCCAAACGATAGTAAGCCTGGTTCCAGCGGATCCGGTCGGCGAAGTCGCGACGGTTGGTCGCGTCGTCGATGATCAACAGCTCCACCCCGAGCAGATTGGCGAAGTCGACGAGCTGATCGGTGTCGACCGCGGTCGACAACACCGTATGGTGCGGCCCGCCCGCCGTGATCCAGGACTCCGCCGAGGTCGCGAGGTCCGGCTTCGGCTGCCAGACGGCCCGGGCCACCGGGAGTTTGGGCAGCGGCTCGTCGGACGGCACCACCTCGACCTCGTTGAGCACCAGCCGGAACCGGTCGCCGAGGTCGCAGATGCCGAGCACGGTCGCCGACCCCGGAGCCGCATCGAAGACCAGCCGGACCGGGTCCTCCCGATCGCCGATGCCGAGCGGATGGATCTCGACCCGCGGCTTGTCGACGGCGATGCTCGGGCAGACCTCGAGCATGTGCGCACCCAAGATCTTCGGCGTCCCGGGTCCCAGGTGATACGTGTAGTCCTCCATGAACGACGTGCCGCCGGGCGCACCCTCGCCGATCGCCTTGATCGTGTGCAGCATGACCGAGGTCTTCCAGTCGCCCTCGCCGCCGAACCCGTAGCCCTCGGCCATCAGCCGCTGTACCGCCATCCCCGGCAGCTGACGCAGCCCGCCGAGATCCTCGAAACTCGTGGTGAAGGCGCCGAAGCCGCCCTCGGTGAGGAACGATCGCAGACCGCCCTCGATCTTCGCGCTGTAGCGCAGCGACTCGTGCCGGTCGCCACCCGCCAGGAGCTCGGGGACGATCTCGTACGCGTCGGCGTACTGCTCGAGCAGGTCGTCCACCTCCGCCTCGCTGACGGCGTCGACCCGCTCGACCAGGTCGTTGACGCCGTACGTGTTCACCGACACCCCGAACCGCAGCTCGGCCTCGACCTTGTCTCCCTCGGTGACCGCGACGTTGCGCATGTTGTCGCCGAACCGGGCGAGCTTCAGACTGCGGATCGCGGCGATCCCGCGAGCCGCCCGCTGCCAGCCGGCGATCCGGGCCTGCGTGGTCGGGTCGGACACGTGCCCGGCGACTGTGGTCCGCGGCACGCCGAGCCGGGTCTGGATGTAGCCGAACTCCCGGTCGCCGTGGGCGGCCTGGTTGAGGTTCATGAAGTCCATGTCGATCTCCGCCCACGGCAGCGACACGTTGGCCTGGGTGTGCAGGTGCAGGAACGGCGTCTTCAGCGCGTCGAGCCCGGTGATCCACATCTTGGCCGGCGAGAACGTGTGCATCCAGGCGATCAGACCGATGCAGTCCGGATCGGCGTTCGCCGCCATGACGATCTTGTGGATGGCACCGGAGTCGGTGAGCACCGGCTTCCACTCCACCGGAACCGGGAGGGTGCCGGCGTCGTTGAGCGCCTCGACGATCGCGCGCGACTGCTGCTCGACCTGGGCGAGGGTCTCCGGCCCGTACAGCCCCTGGCTGCCGGTGAGGAACCACACTCCTGCGTTCGTGCTCATGATCAGCTCTCCTGTGCGGTCTGGCCGTAGACGTTCTGATAGCGGTCGTACAGCGAGTCGATGTCGGTCTGCGCGATGCTGAGCGGTTCGCCCAGCTGGCGGGCGATGTGCACGGTCCGGGCGACCTCCTCGCACATCACCGCCGCCTTGACGGCGTCCTTCGCGGTCTTGCCGATGGTGAACGGACCGTGGTTTCGCATCAGCACCGCCGGCGAGCGATGCCCGCGCAGGGTGTCGACGATCCCCCGACCGATCGAGTCGTCTCCGATCAGCGCGAACGGGCCGATCGGGATCTCACCACCGAACTCGTCGCCCATCATCGTCAGCACGCACGGGATGGCCTCGCCGCGGGCGGCCCAGGCCGTCGCGTACGTCGAGTGCGTGTGCACGACTCCGCCGACCTCGGGCATGTGCGCGTACACGTACGCGTGCGCCGCGGTGTCGGAGGACGGGGCGCGTTCGCCGTCGACGAGCACACCGGCGAGATCGGTGACCACCATCGCGGCGGGGGTCAGCTCGTCGTAGCCGACGCCGGACGGTTTGATCACCAGCAGATCGTGCCCCGGCACCCGGGCCGACACATTGCCGGCCGTCCAGACGACCAGGCCCCAGCGCGGTAGCTCCGCATGCAGCGTCGCGACCTCCGCCCGCAGCGTGTCCACAACGGCAGCGATCTCGGCGGCGACCGTCATCGGCTCGCGACCCGAGGAGTGAGCGTTAACACGACCCCGATCATGCCCGCAGGAGCCGCCGCTGTCAACGCTCGGCGGGGCGCCGACACGTGTGGCCGCCGGGCTGGCGAACTGCCACCGGTCAGGCGTGTTGCCGTTAACATGGCTTCGTCCCGCGACCGAGGAGGTGCTGATCATGCCCGAGCCCGTGCCAGGCCAGCGGGCACCGGTGATGCACGATGTCGCCCGGCTGGCCGGGGTCTCTCACCAGACCGTCTCGCGGGTCATCAACGGCTCGCCACGGCTCCGCCCGGAGACCCGCCAACGAGTCGAGCGCGCCATCGAGCAGCTGGGCTATCGGCCCAACTCCGCAGCCCGCGCCCTGGTCAAGGGAAGGTCGGGGATCGTCGGCGTCATCGGTGTCGGTGCGACGCACTTCGGGCCGGCCAGTATCCAGCGCAGCATCGAGTCGGCCGCTCGCGAACGCGGGCTGTTCGCGAGCACGATCAGCCTGACCGACCTGACCCGCGAGCTCCTCGACGACTCGGTGGAGCACCTCCGCCGCCAGGGCGTCGAGGGCATCATCATCGTGGCGGGCCAAGACGACGCGCTGGAGGTGGCGCGCAACCGGGCGGTCGGCATCCCGATCGTGCTGGTCGAGGGCGACCTCAGCCGTGCTCCCTGGACGGTCGGTGTCGACCAGGTGGCCGGTGCCCGACTGGCGGTTCGGCATCTCCTCGACCTCGGTCATCGCGAGATCGTCCATCTCGCTGGTCCTCTGGACTGGGCGGAGGCACGAGCCCGCCGAGACGGCTGGCAGGCAGAGCTGTTGGCGGCCGGTCTGCGTCCGGCGGAGCCCGTGCACGGCGGCTGGAGTGCCGCCTTCGGCCACGAGGCGGGACGCCGGGTGGCCGACGACCCGAGGATCACCGCCGTGTTCGCCGCCAACGATCAGATCGCGATCGGCCTGCTGCTGGCTCTCCACGAGGCGGGACGACGCGTGCCGGAGGACGTCAGCGTTGTCGGCTTCGACGACCAGCCGGAATCGGCGTATCTGATCCCGCCGCTGACCACGGTGCGACAAGACTTCGAGCTGGTCGGCGTGCGCGCGGTGGAGGCGATCACCGCCGCCATCGCCGACTCGAGCGCAGGGCCCCGAGACTCCGCGACTACCCCGATCAGGCCCGCTCGGCTCGGGCCAAGTCTGATTCCGCCCGACCTCGTCGTCCGCAGCAGTGCGGCCCGGCCCCCTGTCTGACGCCGATCGCCCACCTTCCCGGACGACGACTCAGCCGACCCCAACTACCGCGGCGGTTGTCGCGCTGCAAGCCGGAACGGGGCCGCGACGAGACCTTCGGTGAGCCGGACCATATCGCCGATCGCGACGGCCGCGGCTGCGCAGCCGGTGTCGGTCAGCTCGCGAACGACGAGCTCCACCGCCAGCGCCCGACGCAGATCCATCGTGGGCAGCTCGACGACTCCGGTCCGGCGAACCTCGTGGCTGACCAGCTCGACCTCGATCCCCGGAGGTCGGGTGACCGCCAGCAGCAGCACGGTGTCCCACGACACTTCGAGGCCGACATCGGGCGGAAGGTCGGCGATCGCCGCGAGCTCACCGTCGGCTCCCCAGCGCGTGTCCAGCTCGTCCAGCAGCATCAGACCGTCCTCCAGCTGGCCTGCATGGACGGCCATCACCTCCACCTCTGCCGGCGCCCCCAGGACGACGCGCGCAGCGGAGAAGTAGATCAGCGGGGTCACGGCATCGGCAGCGATCGACTCGGCTGCCCGGCCTGACCGGGTCACCGATCGGCGTCGGAGGTTGCGACCGAGCTCGAGCCGAGAGCCGAAGTGATCGAAGCGAGTGCAGCGGCCATGCCGTCGGTCGGGGTCGCCGCCGCCGGCAGCGCGAGCGCGGGCGCTCCGAGCAGGACCGCGGTCAGGCTGAGCGCACCCCCAGCCCGGGCCGCCGCCGCGGCCGCCATCGACCGGCGCCTCCGCCGAAGCTCGGACTCCTCGTCGAGCTGCTTGCGCCCGGGTGGCCGCTGACCCGCCATCAGCCGCCTCACCGCCGTGTCCGTGCCGTCGCTCAGCTGACGATTCGCGCTCCTTCGGTCGGCCATGAACCCACCCAACGCCTCGGTGCTGTGAACCAGGCGACAACATCCTGTGTGTCCGCTGGGAGCCACGGACCCCGATCGTCGCGGCACTTCACAGCGCGCACCCAGGAAACTCCGGGCAGGCTCATGGGACCGCGAGCTTTCCTCGACGGAGAACATCTGCTCCGACGAACACTTGAGGGACCGCATCATGAACCGTCCACGAAACGCCGCATCGGTCTTCCAGCGGACGTCCAGCGACGGCTCTGGAGCGCGGCGACTGCGGATGGCAACTGTCGGCCTGGTGGCCTCGGTTGCGCTGCTCGGCGCAGCAGCACTGCCAGCTGCGGCGGCCATCCGGGTCACCCCTCCGGCGGCGGCCAGCCTCACGGACTGGACCACCGGTCAGTACGGCGGCGGGACTTGGAGCGAGGGCTGGGGCAGCGACGACGGGTCCGGCGGCTGGGGTGATTCTGGCGGCTGGGGTGATTCTGGCGGCTGGGGTGGTTCGGGAGGCGCCGCAGGTTCGAACGGCGGAACGGCCGCGGTCGAGTCCCAGTCCGCTACCGCCGCGGAGTCGAAGGGCGTCGTGCTCATCGACACCGTGCTGAAGTACGAGGACGCCGAGGCAGCCGGCACCGGCGTGATCATCACATCGACTGGCCAGGTGCTGACCAACTATCACGTGGTCGAAGGCGCGACCTCTATCAAGGTGACGATCGCCAGCACCGGCAAGACCTACACCGCAACGGTGGTCGGCCACGACGCAACCCATGACATCGCGCTGCTCCAGCTGAAGAACGCCTCCGGGCTCGGCACGGTGAAGATCGACCACGACACGGTCGCCGTCGGCGACGATGTCGCAGCTGTCGGCAACGCGGGTGGGACGGGCTCGCTGACCGCAGCGGCCGGTACGGTCAGCTCGCTCACGGCAACCGTGACGACCTCAGCCGAGGGCGCCGTCGCCTCCGAGACGCTGAAGAGCATGATCGAGACCGACGCCGACGTGGTTGCGGGTGACTCGGGCGGCCCGCTGTACGACTCCGATGGCGAGGTGATCGGCATCGACACCGCTGCTTCGTCCGGCTCGGAGATCGACGGCTACGCCATACCCATCGACGAAGCCCTCCAGATCGTCAGCCGGATCCGATCGGGCAGCGCGACCTCCACCGTGCAGATCGGCCCGGCAGCGTTCTTGGGAGTCATGGTCAGCGACAGCTCCGACTCGACGTACGGCGGCCAGGACGACACGTACGGTTTCGACGAGCGCCAGAACGACCAGGCGAGCGGCGTAACCGTCAGCGGCGTCCTCGACGGAGGCCCAGCGGCCAAGGCCGGATTGGCGACCGGCGACCTGATCACCAGGATCGGCAGCCATCGGCTCAGCTCGGCCGCGGAGGTCAGCAGCGTGCTCGCGAAATACGGTGTCGGTCAGAAGGTCAAGATCACCTGGACCGGCGCCGACGGCGACTCGCACACGCGCACGATCACCCTGGCGGCCAGCCCGGTCGCCTGAGCTGAGTCGTCCGGCAGAGCCGAGGGAGCACGACCACGACCAACGGTGCCTACCCGAAGCTGCCGGTCTGCTGCAGCCAGTTCAACGTCTCCGGGATGGTCGGTCGATAGGTCGTGAAGCTGTGGCCACCGGACGGGAGCAAGATCGTCGACACTCCGGGCGTCCCCTTGGTCTGTGCAATGAATCGTGCCCCGTCCGCATACGCCACGCCTCGGTAGGAGTCCCGGTCCTGCGCGCTGACCACGACCAAGATGTTGGACTGCAGGGCTCCGGCCTGCTTGATCAGCCAGCTCGGCGAGTTCTCGTTGCGGAGCACGGTGTTACCACCGAAGAGGTCGCCGGTGGTGTTGTCGGTCTCGGCCGTGAAGTAGCCGCCGATACTGACCGCGGCGTTGAACAGATCTCGGTGGCGCAGCAGGAGCTTCGCGCCGCAAAAACCGCCTGTGCTCCAGCCGAGCGTCGACCAGTGGGTGCCCTGGCGGTCCACCCGAAGCTTGGCGATCACCTGGCCCCGGACGTTCTCGGAGAGCCACGACTCGGCCTGCGGCCCGTTCGGCACGTTGGTGCACTCCGTGTCCCGCGGTGGATCGATCATGATCGGCGGTAGGACGGCGACGAATGGCTTGACCTTGCCTGAGTCGATGGCGTCGGCCGCCTGCTGGCCGAAGGCCATCCCTTCGAAGATTCCCTGCGGCGTGCTCGGTTGACCGGGCAGCACCATCAACACCGGGAACCTGGTCCGCTTGAACTGTGGCTGGTCGTACTGCCTCGGCAGCCAGACGAGCACGGGGAGTCGCTCCCCACCGGGCCCCTTGGCTCCTGGAGCGCGAACGGTCAGCGACACCACCCGGCCCTCCGACCCGTCTGTCGGCACCAACGTGCCCGCGGCGACGGTCGGGATGGGTCCGCCTCCGCCGCCGAAAAGGTCACCCCAGGTGTTGTAGAAGTTGTACGTGTTGTTGCCGATCAGCAGCACCGCACCGATCGCCAGCGCCTGGCTGAGCAGAATGCCGATGAGTCGCACCGCGACTCCCGGCCCACCCTGCGGACGGCGGCGCCAGGTGAGGACGATCAGGACGGGCAGGCCGAGCGCCAACACGGCGCAGGCGACGACCAGGGTCGGAGACGTCAGCTCCACAGTCGGCCACCATACGTCGCCGCTCCGAAGAATCGGGCAGCCTCAGCGCCAGACGTCTCGGAAGCAGCGGTAGGTCATGTTCGGCAGCTCGGCGTCGAAGATCAAGGCGCCGTCCCCGGCGAACTCGCTGATCCGCTTGGTGGTTCCCCAGCCGACCACCAGGTTGCCGTTGTCCAACAGTTGAGAGTTCCCCATCGCCGCGGCACTGATCTTGTCCGGGTGCGCGAGTCGACGGATCAGCGTCGCGGTGCGCGCGGTCTGGTCCAGTCTCAGCCACAGCACCCGGCTCTCCGAGGTCGCGGTAACGGTGCCGTCGCTCCCGTTGTCGAACAGTCGGATCGTGGTGTCGTTCTCGAACCGCGCGTCGTGCTGCCATGCAAACGTGGCCGGGCCGGGCAGCTCGTAGTCGCTCTTCCGGCCGCCGAGTCGCCACAGCACCCTGCCGGTGCCGGCGGCGATCTTGTAGATGCACCAGGTGTGTCGGGCGGAGACCAGGAAATGTCCGTCGGGGGTCGGTTTGATCGAGTTGATGTGAAAGTAGTCGTATGGCTCGTCGGCGTTCTCCGGGATCCCGGCGTAGCTCTCGGCCAGGCCGATGTGGTCCAGCGAGCTCCAGTGTGTGAGGACCTTCCCGGTGGCCAGGTCGACCTCCTCGAACACGCCGTCCATCACCCAACCCTTGCTCGAGCCGCCATCGCGGGACAGGTCGACCGGGGTCTTGACGTAGGAGGTGATCAAGGCGGTGCCCGAAGCGGTGATCAGGAACTCGTGCTCGTCCGGGCTCACACCCGCGTGGGTGCCGATCGAGGTGACCAGCGTGCCGTCGAGCTCGGCGACCACCGCGTTCCCGTCCCCGTAGGCCGCGAGACCGGAGGAGTTCGATTCCCACCAGGTGAACACCGAGCGGCCCTGGTAGCTCTGTACCTGGAAGTTCGCGTACGACGTGGCGCCCGACTTCGACCACAACTCCTCTCCGGTCGATGCCGCGATGACCAGTCGAGGATTCTCGGCGGCCATGTCACTGATGAAAAGATCACCGGCGCCGACGCTGCCAGCCGGCGTGAGGACCGTCATCGCCGCCGCCGCGGAGGGAGTCGCCGACGATGGTGCCACACTCGCACCCGCGGCGGCGCCCGTGACTCGTCGCAACGGGCCCCCCGCCGCGAGATCGGCGGCACCCGCACCGGCGAAAGCGGCGGCGAGACCACCCACGCCGAGTGCGAGGAAGCGTCGGCGACCCACCACCGATGATGCGTGCGGGACGGCGGGCCGCCTCGAGGGCACCTCATCCGGAGTCTGGTCGGGCTCGGAGATCACCATGGTCCCAGCCTGTTGCCTCCGACTGGACGGCGACTGACGAGAACATGTGCGTTGACTGTGAATCTGCGGTGACCAGCCCGTCACCCCGACTGGTGCGCCGCAGTCGCCTCGACTCGATCGGGTAGACCTGAGGGGGCACCGACTTCGGAGCCATCGAGAAGACAGCACCGATCGAGAGGAACTCCATGTCCGCACCGATGTACGGCGACCGCCCGTTTCGAGTGGGCGTCCAGCTCCAACCCCAGCACTCCGACTACGCGGGTCTTCGACGAGCCGTGGCCAGCGCAGAGGAGGCCGGCGTGGACATCGTCTTCAACTGGGACCACTTCTATCCGCTCGACGGGCCGGCCGACGGCGAGCACTTCGAGTGCTGGACGATGCTGGCAGCCTGGGCCGAGCAGACCTCGCGAGTTGAGCTCGGGGCGCTGGTCACGTGCAACAGCTACCGCAATCCCGAGCTGTTGGCCGACATGGCCCGCACCGTCGACCACATCAGTGACGGCCGGTTGGTCCTCGGCATCGGCGCGGGCTGGTTCGAGCGGGACTACGACGAGTACGGCTACCCCTTCGGAACCCCGGGGACGCGGATCGCCGCGCTCGGTGAGGCACTCCCCCGGATCGCCTCCCGTTGGGCGAAGCTGAATCCGCCGCCGACCCGGAATATCCCGGTGCTGATCGGCGGCGGCGGCGAGCGCAAGACACTGCGGCTCGTGGCCGAGCACGCCACCATCTGGCACGGCTTCGGATCGGCGGAGACGCTCGCCCACAAGAACGCCGTGCTCGACGAGTGGTGCGCGAAGATCGGCCGTGATCCGGGAGAGATCGCCCGGTCGACCGCGGCGAGCGGCACCCCGGACGACGTCGGGCGGCAGCTGTACGACCTCGGCATCAGACTGGTGACCGTCGGGATCGACGGACGATCCGGCTACGACCTCGCGGCCGTCCGCGACTGGGTCGCGTTCCGCGACGAGGTGAACGCACCCGGAGTCCACTGATCCACCGCGACCCCATCCATCGCGTTCTTGTCGTCCGAGCCGGTGGAGGCGATGATCGACGCAGGAAATCGACCATGACAGATCACCGGACGCAACCACATCGCCCGCTGCTGCTCATCGACATCGACGGTGTGCTGAACGCCTTCGACGCGCGGCGTCTCGGCCGCCACCAGCACAAGGCTCAGGCGGGTGCGTATGTCGTCGTGCTCGACCGTCGACACCCCCGATGGTTCCGCACGCTCGCCGAGTACGCAGAGCTGCGGTGGGCCACCATGTGGCAGGCCCACGCCGGCCCGCTCTTCGGTGCCGTGGCCGACATCGGCACGGACTGGCCGTACCTTGACTTCGACAGCGTCTGGCTTCACCGGACGGTGGGGCGGACCGGCGTCGGAGTCGGCGGTTACAAGTGGCCGCTGATCGAGCAGTGCGGCGAGAGCGGTCGGCCGCTGGTCTGGATCGACGACGACATGACGGACCGGCACCTCGAATGGGCCGATCGCCGGGATGCCGAGGGAACCCCGACGCTCTTCATCCGGCCCGACCCCGCGCGCGGGTTCACCGAGGACCAGTATGCGGCGGTCCTGAGCTTCGTGAGAGTCACCCGCAGATAGCGGGTTCAGGCGAGGTCGCGTCTGCACCTGTCGTTTCCGCGCTCGCCCCACCAACCTGACAGTCAGCCCGCGGTGAGCTCGGCCGAGCGATCCCACAAGCGGCGCGCCAGCTCCGCGTCTCCGGCGGCGGCCGTCCGCCCGACCAGGGTCGGGTAGCCTCGGTTTCCGCCCCGTCCGGAAGGTCCGACGTAGCTCCCACCCGGCAGGTCCTGCACCGCCGCGTACAACGTCGGGAGTGCGCCCATCTCCGCCGACTGCCCGAAGACGGTGCCGACCGCGTGAGACGCGACCCCCGCCGCCTTACCCAGCTGACTCACACCCAGACTCGATCGGGCCCAGCCGGGATGCACGGCGATCGCACGGCGTCGGTCCATCCGAAGCCTGCGGTCGAGATCGAGTGCGAACAGCAGGTTCGCAAGTTTGCTCTGCCCATATGCCTGCGCTGCACGGTAGCGGCGACGCTCCCAGTTGAGATCGTCGAAGTCGATCCGTGCCCATTTGTGGGCGTTCGACGCCACCACGATGACCCGGTCGGTGATCTTGGGAAGCAGCAGGTCGGTGAGCGCGAAGTGCCCAAGATGATTCGTGCCGAGCTGCAGCTCGAACCCGTCCTTGGTACGGCCCAGCCTGATCGACATCACGCCCGCGTTGTTGATCAAGACATCGACCGGGTCGGTCCAGGACGTCGCGAACGCTCGAATCGAGGAGAGATCGGCGAGATCGAGTCGACGCACCTCGAGCTGCGCACCCGGCACCGCAGCGGTGATCGCCGCAACGACCTCAGCCCCCTTGTCTGTGTTGCGGACGGCCAGCACGACCCGGGCACGAGCACCGGCGAGGGCCTCGGCGGTGGCACGTCCGATCCCGCTCGTGGCCCCGGTGACGACGTACGTCCTGCCGGTCTGATCCGGAAGGTCGGCTTCGGTCCACTGCCTCGTCACGGTGAGCCACGCTACGCCGCAAGCGTGCTGGGGTTTGTGTTCGGCCCTTCGGGCAACCTCGAGGTAACCCACCCGCCGCAGGAAGGACCCATCCCTATGACCGCCCTCACGAGCCCGACGTCCAGCCGCCGTGGTGCACGATCGGCGGTTCGCACCGCGGAGTCCGGCAGGCTCCACACTCAGGCAGCGGCACTCGTCCGTTCGCGGTGGCCCGGTCTGGATGCCAATGACATCGCGCACCGGGTGGTATTGCGCCTTCAGCACGAGCGCAACGCCGGATATCGCCACGACGATCTGTCGATCTGGTTGCGCAGCGCCGTCTACGAATTGGTTGTCCGCGACCAGCGTGCCGATCGTGGGGACGATCGGCACTACGAAGAGCTGACCGTGCTGCTACAGGAGCTCGCGACGCCGGCCCGCGGACGAATCCGCACCGACCTCGTCCGGCGAGCCCTGCACCATATCCATCCACGCGACGTGGTGATGCTGCGGCTGAAGCTGCTCGGCCACTCCGACACGGCGGTGGCCGAACGCCTCGGTGTGCGCATCGTCGAGGTCGACCGCGCGTACGACCGCGGACGTGCCCGGCTCCGTGCAACGATCGACTCGGACGGGGAGCTTCGCGACGCGCTTGGCCAGGCCGCACGCGGCGTCAGGTTGGCGCGCTACTCGGCGCGTCGGCCTCGCCAGCGTCGTCCGGTGCGCGACTCGACAGCGACCGTGGTTCACGCTCCGGTCGGCGCTGCCTGACGCGCCATCGGCTGCCCGACAGCGGCGCCCTGGCCCGTGGCCACCGCGGCGACCGTCGCGACGCCGACGAGGTGCGGCCAGGCAAGCGGCAGGCAATAGAGTTCGGGCGTGAAGCCGTTCTTGTTCCTGGGCATCCGTCCGGAGGACGTCGCCGCCGACGAGGAGTATGCCGCGGTGCTCCGCTGCACCGGCCTCGACGAACCGAATCTCCGGCGCGTCCGGCTAGAGCAGCGCTCTCTCGGCGAGACCGATCTGGAGGACTGGTCCGGCATCGTGCTCGGTGGTGGGCCGTTCCAGGTCAGCGACCCGGTGGAGTCGAAGTCCGACGTCCAGCTGCGGGTGGAGGCCGAGCTCGCCGCACTCCTCGACGACGTGGTTCCGCGCGACTTCCCGTTCCTCGGCTGCTGCTACGGCATCGGGACGCTGGGCCGCCAGGTCGGCGCTGTGGTCGACCGCACGTACAGCGAGACCATCGGCGGCGCCGTGATCCGGCTGACCGACGAAGGAGCCGACGATCCCCTGTTCGCGGTGGCTCGATCGACGTTCGGAGCGTTTCTGGGACACAAGGAGTGCATCAGCGCTCTGCCCCCGCGCGCGGTGTTGTTGGCGACGTCGGACGCCTGTCCGGTGCAGGCTTTCCGGGTGGGCACGAATGTGTATGCCACCCAGTTCCATCCGGAGCTGGATCTCGACGGTCTGATCACTCGCGTCCGGGTCTACAAGTACGCGGGCTATTTCGAACCCGAGCAGGCCGACGCCACGATCGACGCCGCCCGGACCTGCGGAATCCCCGAGACGCCGCCGCTGCTTGCCCGCTTCGTCGAGCTGTACGCCCGTGAGCACTAACCGCGAGTCTGCGTCGATGATCAACGCCGCACGTGAGATCGCCACGAGGGCCCACCGGGGACAGCGCGACAAGGTCGGCACGCCCTATATCCGCCACCCGGAGGCGGTGGCCGCCCTGGTGCGCTTGTTGCCGACCTTCGAGGCAGCCGATCCGGAGACCAGGACCGACGTCGTCGCGGCCGCCTGGTTACACGACGTCATCGAGGACACGTCCGAGACGGCGGAGTCGCTTCTGGCGCAGGGCGTCTCGCCGACGGCGGTGGCCGCCGTCCTCGCGCTCACTCGCCGCGACGGGGTGACAGATGAGCAGTACTACGCCGGCATCGCAGCGAACCCGGTCGCCCGGATGGTCAAGCTCGCCGACATCGCCGACAATCTGTCTCCCGAGCGGACCCGGCGGCTCGACCCGGAGACCCGCGAGCGACTCGCTGTCAAGTACGCCCGCGCCATTCAGGCGATCGAACGGGACCAGTTCGTCGTCGGCGCCCTGCACGAGGCTACGGCGTCGTCTCCTGACCCGGTCCGCCTCGGCGTGGTGGGTTTCGGGGTGCGTAGCTCACTCCTGCGAAGCGGAGCCAAGTCCGACGTCGACTGGACGGTCTCCGCGGTGTGCGACCCCAGTGCTCGTGGACGAGGCGAGGCCCGGAGCGCCTTTCCGGATGCCCTGGTCACCGCCGACCTCGAGACGGTGCTGGCCGCCGACGTCGAGGCGGTCGTGGTGCTGGCGCCGGACCATATGCACGAGTCGATCGCGGTCCGCGCACTGCACGCCGGGGTCGGCGTCTTCTGCGAGAAGCCCCTCGCCACGACCATCGAGGGCTGTGATGCTGTGCTCCGTGCCGCGTACGAATCGGGCAGCCGCCTCTACGTCGGACACAACATGCGGCACATGCCGGTGGTGAAGCTGATGCGCCAGCTCGTTGCGGCCGGCCGGATCGGCACCGTGCAAGCGATCTGGTGCCGACACTTCGTCGGTCACGGCGGCGACTTCTACTTCAAGGACTGGCATGCCGACCGGCGCAACTCGACCGGTTTGCTGCTGCAGAAGGGCGCTCACGACATCGACGTCATCCACTACCTGGCGGACAGCTCCAGCAGCAGCGTCGCCGCGATGGGCGATCTGATGGTCTATGGCGATCTCGCGTCTCGGCGTGAGCCAGGCGAAGCCCGGATGACGGACTGGTTCGATGACGACGGCTGGCCACCCCGGGAGCTGCGTGATCTCAACCCGGTGGTCGATGTCGAGGACCTGTCGATGATGATCATGCGGCTCCAGAACGGCGTGCTGGCCTCATACCAGCAGTGTCACTTCACACCCGACTACTGGCGCAACTACACCATCATCGGTGACCGGGGCCGGATCGAGAACCTCGGCGACGGGCCGGGTGGGCGGATCGGTTTGTGGAACCAGCGACACGATCGCTGGGCCGAGCCCGACGAGTCGATCACGATCCCGGACGAAGTCGGCGGTCACGGCGGCGCCGACCCCGCAATGATCGCCGAGTTCGCCCGCTTCATCCGCAAGGGTGGGTCGACCACCACCTCGCCCGTGTCGGCGCGGCAAGCGGTCGCGGCCGCAGTGGTCGCGACCAGGTCGCTGCGAGGCGACTCCTCGGCACTGCCCGTGCCACCGCTCGAGGCCGATCTCAGCGCCTACTTCGCCGCCGGGCAGCAGCGAGACTGACTCCATCTCGCGGAAATCAGATTCCAGAATATGGACAACTGGAATGACGCAACGATCGCGGCGGTTGCCGCTCTCATGACCAATGTGCCAGACAAGATCGTGTACACGGCGGTGGCGACGAGCGTCGGTGGTCGCCGGGGGGGCCGAGCAACCAGCAGCGACGGCGTGCTCGACGTCCAGCTCAACGCACCGAAGGAGCTCGGCGGCCCGGGCACCGGGACCAATCCGGAGCAGCTCTTTGCCGCCGGCTACGCGGCCTGCTTCAACAGCGCCGTGCTCCGTTTCGCCAAGGAGACGGGCATCGAGGCGACCGAGGCCTCTGTCACGGCGAATGTCGGATTCGGGCCGCAGGGCGGGGGCTTCGGACTGACGGTGGACCTCGAGATCGCGATCCCCGGCGTCGACCTGCAGACCACACAGAAGATCGTCGACGCGGCCCACGACGTCTGCCCGTACTCCAAAGCGGTCCGCGGAAACATCCCCGTCACGGCGAAGGCGATCGCCGCCGTCTGACCGATGTCGGCGCGAGTGCCGTAGCGGTTGGTGCCCTCGATAGCGTGTCGCCATGAGCAGTGCCGCCCCAGCAACCATTCGCGGGGTCTTCCAGCGGAACATTGCTGGCGACGATGCACTGCTGGGGCTCGCCGCGATGCGCTTCCGCCAGATCGGAATGGGCGTCGAGCTGTACGCCGAGACACCCCGAGAGCTCGAACGACTGCTGAGGTTCGTACCCGACTCGGCGCTGTTGCCGATCGTGCACCTCGACCGCCGTCTGGATGTGCTGACGCCCGATCACCGCGACGCGATCGCACAGTTCCAGAGGCGATTCGCCGGTCAGATCGCCGGGGTCGTTGTCCATGATCGGCCGACCATGGCCCGTCGTCTGGTGCCGACCGCCGCTGCGCTCCGCGAGCTGGGCGGATCCGTCGGAGGCGTCGCCGTCCCGAGCGTGTTCGTGGAGTTCGCCAACGGTCTGAACCCGGAGCAGTTCATCGCTCTGGCCGAGATGATCGGGGACATCGAACACGCCTCGATGTGCGTGGACGTCGGCCATGTCGGCATTCACCAGGCGCGGGCGGAGATCAGCCGCCGGCTCGGCGCGCGAGGAGCTCCGGCGTTGTTCGATCCTGACCTCGCCCAGGACGTCGCCACCATTGCGGAGGCGGTCGGCACCGCGCTCGGCGCGGTGACCGCCCTGATCGAGGCACTCGGCGAGATCGACAAGGCGGTGCACTTCCACCTGCACGACGGGCATCCGCTGACCTCCGGTGTCGCCGATCATCTGGGCTTCCTTACCCAGGTCCCGATTCCGTTTGCCTTCCGCGGCCGCTACTCCCTTCCCCAGCTGTACGGCCCGCACGGGCTGGCCCAGATCTTCGCTTGCGCGCAGCAGATGAAAGCGCAACCGTCGTACACGCTGGAGATCCACCAGGTCGAAGGGCGGCTTCCGCTCCGTGACGCACAGCCGATGTTCGCGCACTGGGTCGATCTCACCAATGCCGAGCGGATCAACTACTGGTTGTCGGTGCTTGGCGAGAACCACACGCTGGCGGTAGAGCTGCTGCGCACTGCGTCGATGGTCGACCTCCGGACCGGAGACGATCATGGTCGCGACTGATCGAGTGGTCTTCGTCCCGGCGCCTCGCGCGGCCTGGGGGCCGTGATCGCTCACCGGTTGGCCCAAGCCGGCTGACGTCGCGGTCGGCTACCACTCCGACGCGGCAGCGGCCGAGCGAGCCGTCGCGCAGATCGTCGCGGCGGGCGGCCGATCTGCCGCCTACGGCGGGACGTCACGCACGAACTTGCCGTCACCACCAGGGTGTTGTCCGAAATGCGGCCGGTGTTGTCCTCATCGGTCCGGTGTTGTCCGTTCCGCTCGATGCATTGTCCGACCTCCGGCCGCGTGACAGAGTCCTCGGCAGTCCATCCGAGGAGCCCGACATGTCGTTGACCACAGCGAATGACGCCGTCCGCTCAGACCTCGAAACGGCCCGCGGACTCGTGGGGCCGAGGCTCTTGGGGGACTGCGTCAGCGACCTTGCGGCCGTGCTCCTTGCCTCACATCCTCAGGCAGCCGCTCTCCGCACCATTCTGAGCGGGCCTTCGGCCCCCGAGATCGGAGTTACAGCGCAAAGGCGCTGGTTGCCGCGGATCTGCCCGCCTTCGACGGAGCACTGCTCGAAGCGGTGAACCACGCAGTGTCCAGCGCGGCCTCGCTCGCCTGACCCGGAAAGATCCTGCTTCAGCCGACCTGGAACGACCGTTTCGCCAGGCCCATCTGGAAGTCGTCGATGACGACCGTGGGCGGCACGCTCGGATCGGTGGACGCGCCGAGAGTCACGAACAACGGCGTGTAGTGCTCCACGGTCGGGTGGGCGTACGGCATACCCGGCGCGCCGCGGAAGTCGGCCAGCCGGTCGATCGCACCCGATGCGATCGCCTCCGCCGCCCAGGCGTCGAACTCCGACGACCAGCCCGGCACCAGGTTTTCTTCCATGATCTGGCGGTTGATGAACGGCAGACCATGGGTCATGTAGCCGGACCCGACGATCAGCACTCCGCGTTCGCGGAGCGTCTGGAGCTTTCCACCGATGGCGAGCAACCGGTCCGGGTCGTGTGTCGGCATGCTGAGCTGCAGCACCGGAACGTCGGCGTACGGATACATCACCTTCAGCGGCACCCAGGCGCCATGATCGAGGCCGCGACTGGGGTGGGTGTGGATATGGTCCGACGACAACAGCCCGACCACGTCTCTCGCCAGGGCCGAGGCGTCCGGCGTCGCGTACGTCATCTCGAAGAAGCGCCTCGCGAATCCTCCGAAGTCATATACCAGCGGTGTACCGGCCGCGGGCGAAGAGATCGCGAGCGGCGCCGACTCCCAGTGCGCACTGACGATCAGGATCGCCGTCGGTTTCGGCATGGACTGCGACCAGGCGAAGAGCTGATCGATCCAGTGCCGGTCGTTGAACAGGGGTGGCGCGCCGTGGCTGAGATACAGCGCAGGCATCGGGCCGTCCTGCGGTGCCCACCGGCGTTGGTCGCGGGCACTCGGTGCGACGTCTCGGAGGAAGTCGTCGAATGCTCCGCCCTGCACCGGCGGATTCAACAGGCTGGACACGACGCCTCCAAGGTAGTTGAAGATTTGACCAAGCATACGGAGTCTACGCGAATCACTTGAACAGTCAAGTGATGCGCTAGACTCGCGGGCATGAACCGAGAAGGGGAGGCTCGTTGGCTGACCGCCGACGAGCGCGAGGCCTGGCTGGGTCTGCTCGGGGTCACCTTGCTGCTGCCCACCCTGCTTGACTCGCAGCTCCAGCGCGACGCAGAACTCACCACGTTCGACTATCTGGTCTTGGCCATGCTGTCGGAGGCCCCCGACCGGACCCTGCAGCTCAAGACGCTCGCCAGACTCTCGAACGGCTCACTGTCCAGGCTGTCCCACACCGTGACGCGGCTACAGAATCGTGGCTGGGTCCGCCGCGAAACCAGCCCGCAGGACGGACGGGCAACGGTCGCGGTGCTCACTGACGCGGGGTATGAGAAGGTCGTCGACACCGCACCTGGACATGTCGAGATCGTCCGCCGCGTCGTCTTCGACTCGCTGCGCTCCACCGACGTCTCCCTCCTGGCCAGATCGATGAACGCCATCCTTGCGTCGATCGATCCGACCTGGACCCAACCCGCGACGGACTGACTGGGCACTCGGAGCGTTCCGCAGGTGAGCGCAAGCGATCCCCGAACGGGGATCACCAGGTGGATCTGAACATCCGAACCCGGAACCTCTCAGGTTCCGGGTTCGTTCGCTATGGTGGCGAGGTCTATCTGGCCGCCGTGAGAGCGCGATACGTGAATCGGTTAAGTCGATCTGACGACCGGTCGTGGGCGCGCTTCGCCGCCGACCGCCACGCCGTGTCATGGGAATCGCGACCGGTAGCAGCAAGACAACAATCTGGCTACGGAATTACCGACTTGCGTTGACTCTGAAGCGGTTAAGTGCTTGCATGAGCCCTGCGACTTTGCTGAGAGCGAAGAGGCTCGATGATCAAGACAGGCGCCAGCGCGCATGTTCTATTGTCAGACCCTTTCGTTGGAAACGGAATCAAGATCATTCGGGGAACATGCCGCCGAATCCGCCGACACGGCGGACCGCACGGCTATCGGCTCACCTGCCGATCCCGTGATGATCAGGGACCGACCGGGTCCTCTTCCGCTCCTTTCTCGTCACGGCCGTACCGATCAGACGATCGGGGCGGCGCCAGCGGCCATCCGGCCCACGGCGACCGTCCACCGGAATACACAGCACTCAGGTAGCGACGGGCACTGCTCGTCGACGGCTCCTCGAGGAAAGGGAAGAATGAACGACACGCACGACCACGGGCCATCGCCGGAGATGGCCGACAGCGGCGCCGACTGGCGGTCTTGGAACCCCAGCCGTCGTCGGTTCCTCACGTTGACCGGCCTCGCCGTCGGCGGGACCGTCATCGGCGTCAGCGCCGCAGGCTGTGGCACGGCGCAGACCGGGAGCACCTCGGGCACTGCCAGTGCCGCGGGCCGCGCGGGCGCCTCTGGCGACACGCTCTTCGTTGCGGGCTTCCAGTGGAATCCGCCGAAGAGCTTCAATCCGATGGCGGCCTCGCCCGACTGGCCGATCGCCGGTGGCCAGAGCCAGTTCATCTACGAGAGCCTGCTGCGGTTCAACCTCCTGGACGGCTCGCTCCAGCCCGGCCTGGCAAAGACGGTCAGCTGACGGACAAGACCACGATGACCGTGCCGCTGCAGGACGGCACCAAGTGGCAGGACGGGTCGGACCTGACCGCCGACGACGTGGCGTTCACCTTCGGGCTGGGCAAGACCGCCAGCGTGAACTTCTCCACCGTCTGGCAGTACGTCGAGTCGATCACCGCGACCGACCCGAAGACGGTCACGATCAAGCTGAAGAGCAGCCCCTACAACCCGAACATGGTCAAGAACTACCTCTCGACCGTGTACATCGTGCCGAAGGCCATCTTCAGCAAGATCTCACCGGATCAGCTCCCGTCCAACACGAACCTGAAGCCAGATCGGTTCCGGGCCGTACAAGCTCGACAAGTACGACCAGACGCAGGTCATCTTGACCCGTGACGACAACTACTGGGGTAAGACCGTCTACGGCACGGCAGCGCCGACCACCATCAATCACCCGATCTTCAAGAGCAACAACGACGGCGACGTCAAGCTGGAGAGCGGCGAGATCGACGCGAGCCAGCAGTTCACCGCACAGATCTGGAAGATGTGGGAGGCGGGCAAGCCGGTCTCCACCTGGCGAAGCAGAAGCCGTACCACGTTCCCGGCCAGATCCCGCTGCTGATCTTCAACCTGAACAAGCCGGGCCTGAACAACGTGAAGGTCCGCCAGGCCATCGCGTACGCCATCGACTACCCGAACATCGCCACCACGGCGATGTCGGACTACTCCGTGCCGGCAAATGCCAGCCTGATCGTCCCGAGCGGGTTCGAGGAGAAGTACTACGACGCCGACGCGGTCAAGGCCGACGGTTGGACGTACGACAAGGACAAGGCGATCTCCATCCTGGAGAACGACCTCAAGGCGACCAAGGGCTCCGACGGCATCTACCAGTTGCCGGACGGCACCAAGATCAGGGGGCTGGAAGCTGGTCACGCCGACCGGCTGGACCGACTGGAACACGGCCTGCCAGATCGTGGCGAAGTCGGCCCAGGACATCGGGATCGGCATCACCACCGAGTTCCCGCAGTTCGCGCAGATGTATCAGCAACCTGCAGAACGGCAACTTCGACCTGGCGATGTACTCCTACACCGGCGTCAACCCGGCCAGCCCGTGGATCCGCTTCCGCGATGCCCTGGACAGTCGCGGGGTGCCGGCGGTAGGCAAGACGGCGTTCTGGAACTACAACCGGTTCTCCAACAACCAGATCGCCGCCTTGCTCGACAAGGTGGCGGCAACCACGGACGACGCCGAGGCGAAGGCCGCGTACGCGTCGCTCGATCAGATCTATCGGGAGTTCATCCCGGTCGTTCCACTGATGTATCGCCCGCTGGAGTTCTACGAGTTCAACGCCAGCAACTGGACGAACTTCCCGACAGCGGAAAACCCGTACGCTCCGCCGATGTGGCAGGGTGCCGGAATCCAGTGGATCTTCAAGATCAAGAAGGTCGGCAGCTAACGCTCCTCCTGTCGTCGATCGCGTGCCCGGCCCACCCTTCTCGGGCCGGGTCGGGTACGCGTTTACGCCCGACGGCATAAAGCACTAGTCTCTCTGTGACGGCACTACGCAAAGGAGCGTGAATAACACCCATGGGTCTGGCACGTTATCTCGGCCGCAAGCTCGTCTGGACGATCATCGTCTTCTTCGTGGCGCTGCTGCTCAACTTCATTCTGCCGCGGCTCATCCCCGGCAACCCGGTCGACGTGATCGTCAGCAGCCTCGCCAAGGGCGGCGGCGCAAGCGGTGAGGACCTGGAGAAGATCCACGCCCACTACATGGCCGAGTTCGGCCTCGACAAGCCGAAGTGGGAGCAGTTCTTCATCTATGTCGGCCACGTGCTGCAGGGAAACCTCGGCACGTCGTTCTCGCAGTACCCTGCGTCGGTGAACTCCTTGATCGGCCAGGCGCTGCCCTGGAGCCTGGCGCTGATGATCCCGGCGGTACTGATCGGCTGGGTCGTCGGCAACATTCTGGGCGCGGTGGCGGCCTATCGCGGCGGCTGGGTCGATCGTGGAGCGTTCGTCGGCTCGCTCTTCCTCTCCAGCGTTCCGCCGTTCGCGCTGGGCATCATCTTGCTCTTCCTGGTCGCGGTGAGGATGGGCATCCTACCGATCGGCGGCGCGTACTCCTTCGGCCTGAGCCCGGAGCTGACCCCATCCTTCCTGGGCGATGCGATCACGTACTGGTGGTTGCCGTTCTGGTCGGTCGTGCTCGTGTTCATCGGTGGGCAGGCGGTCGGCATGCGGTCGATGGCCATCTACGAGCTCGGTTCCGACTACGTCAACTACAACCGCGGCCTGGGTGTGCGCGAGTCATACACGGTCAACTACATCTTCCGCAACGCGATGCTCCCCCAGATCACCGGCCTGGCTCTTGCGATCGCCGGCATCATCGCCGGCTCGCTGATCACGGAGCTGGTGTTCTCCTACCCGGGACTGGGCAGCCTCCTGTTCGCCGCGATCGGCTCGAGCGACTATCCCGTGATCCAGGGCATCACCCTGCTGATCACCATCGCCGTGGTTCTCGCGAACTTCGCGGTGGACGTACTGACCGGCTTCATCGATCCCCGGATCCGGGCATCGCAGACGGGAGAGCGCTGATGAGTCTTCGTGGAATGAGCCCCCGCTTCTGGGTGGCGGTGGGAATCGTCGGCTTCGTGCTGCTGGTAGGTCTGCTCGGACCGTTCCTGGTGAGTGCCAGCCCGACGGCCACCATCGGCGGGCTGTACGACTCTCCGAAGGGCTTCGGTCCGCTGATCCTCGGCACCGACAACCAGGGCCAGAGCGTTATCGCCAACCTGGTCTACGGCACCCGGACCTCGCTTGCGGTCGGATTCATCGCCGGGATCATCGGCACTGCGATCGGCCTGCTGGTCGGCCTGGTGTCCGGCTACCGTGGCGGCCTGACCGACGACATCCTCAGCGCCATCGTGAACGTCGGCCTGGCCATCCCCGTCATCGTGGTCGTCATCCTCGTCTCGGTGTCGCTGCCGCAGCGCAACCTCTACACGCTAGCGCTGGTGATCGGCTTCACCGCCTGGTTCTGGTTGGCCAGGGCCGTGCGCGCGCAGACCACGAGCGTGCGAACGCGTGAGCACATCGACGTTGCCAAGCTGTCCGGCGCCGGCTTCTGGTCGATCCTGCTGCGCGACATCCTGCCCTACCTGCTGTCGTACGTCGTGATGGCGGCCATCCTGCAGATCTCGGGCGCCATCTTGTTCGAGTCCACACTGAGCATGCTCGGCCTGGGTCCGTCCAATGCGACCAGCCTCGGCACCATGCTGTACTGGGCCATCCAGTGGGGCGCAATCCGGACCGGCGCCTGGTGGGCGTTCTTCCCGCCGACCATCATGCTGACCCTGATCGTGTTCGGACTGCTGCTGCTCCAGTCCAGCCTCAACGAGGTCTTCAACCCGCGGCTCCGCCGCGGTCGGGCCGCCAAGAAGAAGGCCAAGGAAGAGGGCAAGACCGGCATCGAGGTCGACCAGCCGATCGACTTGGGCGAGCCCGAGGTGGTCGGCGCCGCTGGAATGCTGGAAACCCCCGTCGGGACCCATGAGGAGCACCGCTGATGGCGAATCTCGTCACCGCCGACAACATCCGCGGCGTCTACTACACCGGCGACAAGGATGTCGTCGCCGTCAACGACGTCACGATCACGATCAACGAGGGCGAGGTCCTCGGCCTCGCCGGAGAGTCCGGCAGCGGCAAGACCACCCTCGGATCGATCATCTCGCTGATCGCCCGGCCACCGCTGCACGTCGAGCACGGCACCTTGGCGATCGACGGCAAGGTGCAGCAGCTGGGCGAGTACGACAAGATCCCACGGAGCTGGCGCGGCGCCGTCGTGTCCATGCTTCCTCAGGGTGCGATGAACTCGATCAGCCCGACCAAGCGGGTCCGGCAGCTCGTTTACGACGTCATGCGCTCCCACGACCGGAAGATCAGCAAGGACGAGGCGATGGACCGGGCACGGGACCGGATCACCATGCTCGGACTGCCGACTCGGGTCCTGGACGCCTATCCCCACCAGCTGTCCGGCGGCATGAAGCAGCGCGTGGTCACCATCATCAGCACATTGCTGAATCCACGCCTGCTGGTCGCCGACGAGCCGACCTCGGCGCTGGACGTCAGCTCGCAGAAGATCTTGATCGAGATGCTCCAGGAGATGCTCGACAAGCGGATCATGGCCGGCGTCATCTTCATCACGCACGACCTGCCCGTGCTGCGGACGGTGGCGACCCATATCGCGGTCATGTACCAGGGCAACATCGTGGAAACGGGACCGACCGACATCATCGTGAACCGCCCGGAGCATCCGTACACTCGGGCCCTGCTCGGCTCGGTCCTGGTCCCCGAACCCAAGTACAGCAAGATCAGGATCGAGGGCATGCGCGACTTCAACCGGGACGACTTCCTGGCGCCGGCGGTGATCCACTCATGATGGTGGACGACGGAAGAGCGTGTCGCCCAGAATCGCTCCTCACTCCCGAGAGGCTTCGCCCATGACGACGTCGCATGGTCGCGCTTCGCGCTCCGCGGTCACGGGCTCCGCGGATCTGCTCGTTCGTCACGTTTGGGCGACGGAAGAGCGTGTCGCCCAGAAACGCTCCTCACTCCCGAGAGGCTTCGCCCATGACGACGTCGTATGGTCGCGCTTCGCGCTCCGCGGTCACGGGCTCCGCGAGATCTCGCTCGTTCGTCACGTTTCTGGGCGACGGAAGAGCGTGTCGCCCAGAAACGCTCCTCACTCCCGAGAGGCTTCGCCCATGACCGAGCAGATCTTCACTGCCGAGCACGTCACCAAGACTTTCGGCAGCGGGCGGCACAAGGTCGAGGCCGTCAAGGATGTGTCCTTCTCTCTCGAGAAGGGCACCGTGACGACCATCGTGGGAGAGAGCGGGTCGGGCAAGTCGACGATCGCTCGGATGGTGCTCGGGCTGCTGCCGATCACCGCCGGCAAGTTCACCTTCCAGGGCAAGGATGTGACGAACGTCAAGGGGGGCCAGCGGGCGGCGTACTACCGCGACGTGCAGGCCGTCTTCCAGGACCCGTTCTCCTCGTTCAACCAGTTCTTCACCGTCAAGGATCTCCTCAATCGATCGATGAAGCTCGTCGGCAGCAAAGTCGGCCAGGAGCGGATGGAGGAATCGCTCGGCCACGTCGGGATGGATCTGACCGCGCTCGATCGCTATCCCCACCAGATGTCTGGCGGTCAGCGACAGCGTGTGATGATCGCCCGTGCCCTGATGATGCAGCCGACGATGCTGGTCGCCGACGAGGCAACGTCGATGCTGGACGCCTCGCTGCGGGTGAACGTCCTCAATGTGTTGAAGGACCTTCGCGACGAGCTCGACATGACCGTGCTGTTCATCACGCACGACATCGGCCAGGCGTGTTATCTGGCCGACCAGGTTCTCGTGATGGAGCACGGCGTGATGGTCGAGCAGGGAGCCACCGACGACGTGATCTTCGACCCGAAGCACGAGTACACCCAACGACTACTCGCCGACGTGCCCAAGCTGCACGACGTCGACGTGGCCTGAGGACGCACCCGAGACGCCACCCAGGGGAAGGATCGCGCGCTACTTAGCCTCATTAAGCGCTTCAGTTCATCGGCGATGGCTCAGTCTTTCGCCCTCAGCGATCGGACGGTTCGACGTCGCGTGCGACGTGGAACCGCCAGTTCGACCTGGTTATCACGCTCTCTCGATATTTCGCCCGCCGCTAGGCCATATCAATGGCCGGCATGGCTGGCAACTTGACGAATCCCTGGCACAACCGCACTTGCCTGGAGGCAGGTTATCCATGACTTCCGCCAACTGAAGCGCTTAATTGACGTGACGCAACTACCATCCTACGATCGTCCCGTGACGGGGCCTCACGTCGTGGAACTGCGATGAAGAGCGAACCGCAGCGCCACGACGTTCGTGGGGTTGCTCCGCGGATCACGATCAAGGACATCGCGGCCCGCGCCGGCGTGTCGATCGGCGCCGTCTCGTACGCCCTCAACGGGAGGCCCGGCGTGTCCGAGGCAACCCGACTGCGGGTGCTGACGGTGGCCGAGGAGCTGGGCTGGGTGCCTGACAACGCCGCCAGACGGCTTGCGGGCGCCCAGACCGAGACTGTCGGCCTGGTGCTGACATCGGGCACGGCGAAGTCCCTCGGTGTGGCTCCATGGTTCATGGAGTTCATCGGCGGTGTCGCCACCGTTCTCGCCGAGCACGGGTACGGGATGATGATGCAGGTGGTCAGCGACGTCGACGCCGAGATCGAGGTGTACCGCAAGTGGGCCAGGTCTCGGTTGGTGGACGGCGTGATTCTGGTGGACCTGCGCTCCGTGGATCCGCGGGTGGAGGCTGTCCGGTCGCTGCGCCTTCCGGCGGTGATCGCCGGCCCTCCCGAGGTCGCGCAGGGCTTCACCTGCGTCTGGACCAATGACGGCGCTGCCGCTCAGGAAGCGGTCCGCTACCTGGCCGCGCTCGGCCATCGCGATCTCGCGCGGGTGAGCGGGCCGCCGGAGATGATGCACGTGAAGATCCGGCAGGCGGCCACGGCAGAGGCCGCCGCAGAGCTCGGGTTGAGCGTACGCACGTGGTTCACCGACTACTCCGTCGATCTGGGGCGCCGAGCCACTCGGGAGATCCTGCTGTCGTCGCCGCGGCCCACCGCGATCCTCTACGACGACGACCTCGGTGCGGTCACCGGCCTCGCGGTGGCCCGCGAGCTGAACCTGCGCGTCCCCGAAGACGTCAGCCTGCTGGCCTGGGACGACTCGAACCTGTGCCAGACCACGTTTCCGCCGCTGTCGGCGATGAGCCACGACGTGCTCGGTTATGGCGCGCATGTCACCCGACGTCTGCTCGAGCTGCTCGGCGGCGCGGCTCCGGCTGCGCATGAGGACGTGACGCCGCGGATCACGCCGCGCGCCAGTACGGCACCACCCGGGGGCAAGAGCGGAAAATAGGCTGACCGGGGCCAGCTACCAGCTACCAGCTACCAGCTACCAGCTACAGACCAGCTACCAGCTACCAGCTAGCGTGCACGCTCGGACGGATCATCCGGTCGTACAGGTCGGCCAGGGCAGCCACGAAGGTGGGACTGAGCGGTGCGTGCGATCCGGCGGCGGCGTTCGAACGCGCTTGCTCGACCGAGCGGGCACCCGGGATGACGGTGCTCACCGCCGGCTGAGTCACGATCCAGGCGAGGGCCGCCTGCGCGGGAGACACCCCAGCGCCGAACTCCTTCTCGACCAGCGAGGTGAACTCGGCTGCCGCAGCGACGCCGGTCTCGTAGTCGACTCCGGAGAACGTCTCGCCGACGTCGAACGCCTCGCCGTGACGGTTGTAGCTGCGGTGATCGTTCGGCGCGAACGTGGTGTCGCGGGTATACCGGCCGCTCAGCAGTCCGCTGGCGAGCGGAACCCGCGCGATGATGCCAACGCCGGCGGTCTCGGCCGCTGGGAGGACGTACTCCAGCGGCTTCATCCGGAACACGTTGAGGATGATCTGCACCGTCGCCGTCCCGCGCCGCGAGATCGCGGTCAGCGCCTCGTCACACGTCTCGACGCTTACTCCGTAGTGGGCGATCGCGCCCTCGGCGACCAGCGTGTCGAGCGCGTCGTACACGGCGTCGTGGGAGTAGACCGCGCTCGGCGGGCAGTGCAGCTGAACGAGATCGAGCTGGTCGACGGCGAGGTTGCGGCGTGAGCGATCGGTCCAGGCGCGGAAGTTGTCAAGGACGTAGTTCTCCGGGATCTGCTCGACCCGCCGGCCCATCTTGGTCGCGACGGTGATCAGCTGATCGGGATTGTCGGCCAGGAAGCGTCCGATCAGCTGCTCGCTCCGGCCATCGCCGTAGACATCTGCCGTGTCGAAAAAGGTGATCTCGGACTCGACGGCCGCATCGAGCACCGACAACGCCTGCCGATCGCTCACCTCACCCCAGTCGGCCCCGAGCTGCCAGGTTCCGAGACCGATCACAGATACAGGTTTCTCGGTCCGTCCGAGTACGCGTTCGTCCATCCGGCCAGCCTATTGGGTTGGCACAGCCGCGCCCTTCGACAGGCTCCCGACACGATCCGCGCGCAGCGGACGCGAGGCGGCAGGAACGTGGCCGAGCGTCGGGAAGCGGAGCGCCGGGCGCTGACTTCCGACCGAAGGAGCAGCCGCACCCAGACCACGGCAGAGCAGCCGATCGGGCTGCGAGCGAGGAAGAAAGTCAGTGTCCGGAGGCGCGCAGCGGGCGCGAGGCCACAACAACGTGGCCGAGCGTCGGGAAGCGGAGCGCCGGGCGCTGACTTCCGACCGAAGGAGCAGCCGCACCCAGACCACGGCAGAGCAGCCGATCGGGCTGCGAACGAGGAAGAAAGTCAGTGTCCGGAGGCGCGCAGCGGGCGCGAGGCCACAACAATCAGACAGCGGGTTCGAGCATGGCGTCGACGAAGACGTCGGGATCGAAGGGGGCCAGGTCGTCGACGCCCTCGCCGAGCCCGACGAGCTTGACCGGGACGCCCAGCTCACGCTGCACCTGAACGACGATGCCGCCCTTCGCCGAGCCATCGAGTTTGGTGAGCACGATCCCGGTGATCTGCACCACCTCGGCAAAGATCCGAGCCTGCACCAACCCGTTCTGCCCCGTAGTGGCGTCCAGGACAAGGAGCACCTCGCCGACCGGAGCCTGCCGCTCGATGACCCGCTTCACCTTGCCGAGCTCGTCCATCAGTCCGGTCTTGGTATGCAGCCGACCTGCGGTATCGACCAGCACCACGTCGACTTCCTGCTCTGTACCGGCCCGGACGGCCTCGTACGCGACGCTGGCCGGGTCGGCCCCCTCGGCCCCGCGCACGGTCGGCACACCGACCCGCGACCCCCACGTCTCCAGCTGGTCAGCCGCAGCCGCGCGGAAGGTGTCCGCCGCACCGAGCAGAACGTCCTTGTCCTCCGCCACCAGCACCCGAGCCAGCTTGCCGACCGTGGTCGTCTTCCCGGTGCCGTTGACCCCGACCACCATGATCACGGCGGGCTTGTCGGTCCGCGTGTCGGCGAGTGAACGATCCATGGTCGGGTCGACCAGCTTCAACAGCTCCTGGCGGAGGATGGCCCGCGCGGCCTTCGGGTCGGAGATGGCGTCGACCCTGATTCGGTTGCGGAGCGCGGCAACGAGCTCGCTCGTCGGGTCCACGCCGAGATCAGACTGGATCAGCACCGCCTCGAAGTCGTCCCAGGTGTCCTCGTCGAGCTGGTCGCGGGAGATGAGCATCAACAGACCCCGGCTCAGGGCGCCTGTTGAGCTGGCAAGCCGACGGCGCAACCGCGCCATCCGAGTGCTGGGCGGCTCCGGCGCCTCCGCCTGCCGCGGCCGCGGCTCGACGAGCTCGGCTTCGACGATCTCCGCCGATTCCGGTGCGAGGGGTTCGGCCACGTCGACTGACGTGCCGTCGTCGTCACCGGCGTCCTGCGCCGGAGCGGTCGGCACCGGCGGCGTCGGACCGAGCTCCTTCGAGTCGCGACCTCGAACTCCGGCTCGGCTCCGGACCGCGACGATGCCGGTCAGCACGAACGCCGCCAGGATCAGTCCGCCGACGACGAACCAGAGGGTCATGGGATCCACGCGGCCATCCTAGGGGGCCGCGGGCCGATCAGCCGCTCACAACGGCAGCTGCGAGGTTGACCAGACGGTCAGCGGCTGAGGCCGGACTCGACCATCCGGACGAACTTCTTGGGCGGCTTGGCCTCGCCGTTCAGGTGCTGTGCGGCCCGGGTCAGCTGCCGGCTGACCTTGGGGGCGTGGTCGCTTCCGCGACCTTCCATGCCGATCAGAACCATGCCGACGACAACGCCGGCGACGAGGAGAACCGCGATCATGGTGATGAGGACGACCGTCACGTCGATGGCCTTTCACTTCTCGGCAGCCGTGCGCTGCGGTGATGCATGGGGAAGGTGCTCGCCCTCCGACACGGCCGCGGCCCTGCCACCGACTCGTCGAGCAAGCTCCTTCAGCCTAAGCGCGGAAACGCCCTGCCTCGCGCACTCGGCCACCCGTGCCGGCGTCGATTTGGTCACGATTGCAGACGTGCTGGCGCGCCCAGGCGCCGGCCACGTCGGCGGCGGACGCTGGTCAGTCGGCACTGATAGAACTGGACGTCATCGAGCCGACACACCCCAACGTCTCGAAACAGCGTCTCGAAGCAACGTCTCGAAAGCAGCGTCTCGAAGCAGCGTCCGCCCAACGTCCAGCACCGCCCACGACCCAGCTCACAAAGGAGCCTGCCATGATGTCGTTCCCGCCCGATTTCGTCTGGGGAGCCGCGACGGCGTCGTACCAGATCGAGGGCGCTGTGGCCGAGGACGGCCGAGGTCCGAGCATCTGGGACACCTTCGCGCACACGCCCGGAATGATCCTGGATTCCACAACCGGCGATGTGGCCGACGACCACTATCACCGATTCGCCGACGACATCGCGATCCTCGCGGATCTCGGGCTGACGGCGTATCGATTCTCTCTGGCCTGGCCACGGATCGTGCCGATGGGCGCCGGCTCCGTCAATCAGGCGGGTCTGGACTTCTACCGGCGGATCGCCGAGACGTGCCTCGAGCACGGCGTGACGCCGTACGCGACGTTGTACCACTGGGATCTCCCGCAACCTCTGGAGGATGTGGGCGGCTGGCTGAGCCGCGCCACGGCCGATCGATTCGTCGACTACGCCACGATCGCCGCCACCGCCCTGGGCGACGTGGTCAAGCACTGGATCACCCTCAACGAACCGTGGTGCTCGGCTTTCCTCGGCTACGCGGCCGGCGTGCACGCCCCGGGAAAGACCCTCGGGGTCGAGGCGGTCAAGGCGGCGCACCACCTGCTGCTCGGTCACGGACGGGCCATCCAGGCGCTGCGCTCGATCGACGCGGGAGCCGACCTCGGCATCACGCTCAACCTGTACTCGATCAGGCCCGCGACGGACTCCGCCGCCGACGCCGAGGCGGCGCGTCGGGCCGATGCCCAGGGCAATCGGCTGTTTCTCGACCCGGTCCTGCTCGGCCGCTACCCCGAGGACGCAATCGCCGACGTCGGTCTGCAGGACTGGTTCGCCGAGCGGGTCGGCGACCTGCCCGTGATCTCCACACCGATCGACTTCATCGGCGTCAACTACTACAGCCGACAGACGTTTGCCGCGCCGTCGAACGGCGTCTTCTCGACGGCGGGCGTGGTCAGCGCCTCACCGGGCAGCGAGAATCTGCAGGTCGTCGACACCGGCGCGCCAAAGACCGCCATGGGGTGGGAGGTGCACCCGGACGGGCTGATCGACGTGGTCGAGATGATCCATCAACGTGCTCCGTACCTCCCGGTGTTGATCACAGAGAACGGTGCGGCGTACGAGGATGTGGTCTCCCCCGACGGAACCGTCGACGACACCGAGCGCCGGCTGTACTACGAGTTGCACGTCGACGCCTGCCGGCAGGCCATCCAGCGCGGACTGAACCTCAAGGGCTATTTCGCCTGGTCGCTGCTGGACAACTTCGAGTGGGCGTTCGGCTTCAGCCGCCGCTTCGGGCTCGTGTACGTCGACTACGAGACCCAGCAGCGGATCGTGAAGGCGAGCGGGCTGTGGTTCAAGGAGGTCCTCACCACCTGACGCACCACCCACCCCACTCCGCGCGACCTGGCCCACCCCCACCCCACCCCACCCCACCCCACTCCGCCCGGGTTCAGTGGACTCCGCGCGACGTCGAGGTCGCGCGAACTCGCGCTGACCCGCGCGAGGTCGTACGACAGGAGCCTCCCGAGGCGCAACCCGAGTGTGGGCGCGAGGGTCAGCGGGCGAGCCGGGCTACGCCCTCCGCGACTCGCGATCGAGGGCGTTGGACTCACGCCGAGCGGCGACGAGTGATGTCGGGGGCGACCCCGCTGCGATCTGCCCGATCGAAGGCGCGGAGCAGACGATCGCGGATGACCTCCGGCCGACCGAGGTCCTGCCACGTCCAGCGAACCACCTGCCAGCCTCGATCGCGGAGCGCATCCTCGCGCCGTTTCTCCGCATACACCGCGTCCTCGATGCGCTGTCCCGGCTTCAGCAGGCGACCGTACTTGATCTTGCCGTCGAACTCCCCGAGGGTGGCGCGCTCTTCCCAGCCGAAGTCGCTCCTGCCGATGAGGTCGGCACGCTCGTCGTACACCTCGTACTGCAGCGTGGGATCGGGAATCCCCTGCTCGATGAACCGCACGCGGCTCATCGACTCGCCGACGCTTTCGCTCCGTCCGTCGGCGAACCCACACGTGCGGCGAGCATTGCGCACACCTGGCCAGCGAACCATCCGGTCGAGGCCCTCGTCGAGCTCAGCCGAGAGCAGGCCGAGAGCCAGGGCGCGATCCGCCACCGCGACGGCATGCAGAAACGGACTCGAGCGCGCCTGGTCCAGCACGGTCCGTGCGATCGAGGTGACCGGATGGCCGTCGATCGTCTCGACATCACCGACCAGGAGCGGCGCCACGTGGAGATGGAGACCCGGTCGACGCTGACCCCCGCCGGACCGCGACCGGGACCTTGTCACATGCACACGTCCGAGCTCGGACTCCCACACGGGCAGGCCATGCATCGTGGCGGCTGATCCGTGGCTGAGCACCGCACCTGGGTCCAGCTGTGGCATCGTCGCCCTCACCAGGCGAAGATGACGCTCCTCGGTCGTCGAAGAGCCGGGCAGCGGCTCTGCGTACGCGCCACGTCGGACTCGCTCGAGCTGCCTCGTCTTGATCAGTCGCTCGATGTCCCATCGCTCCAAGCCCAGCTCGTTGAGCCGCCGGGTGAGCTGCACGTCGTTCATGAAGGGACACTTGTCACCTCGAGCCGTTTCGTTTCACCCGGCCGCCCCGACTGTGGACAACGTCCCCGTGGCGCTCAATCTGTGGACAACCGTCGGCGACCGGGGATGCACTCGGCCGATCTCCTGCTCCACTTCGCGCGGAGCAAGGGGACTGCGCGTCACTTCGAGGGAGCGCGAAGTCGCGCTGATCCGCGCGAAGTCGCAGTACGCGCGCGTAGGGCGGTGACCGCACGCCGATCAGGCGACGGACTCGACCTCCCGGAGCCGCTGGGAGATCACCGCGGAGACACCATCGCCGCGCATCGTGACCCCGTAGAGCGCGTCGGCGATCTCCATGGTCCGCTTCTGGTGCGTGATCACCAGCAGCTGGCTGGACTCGCGGAGCTCCTCGTAGATCTCCAACAGCCGGCCGAGGTTGGTGTCGTCCAGCGCCGCTTCGACCTCGTCCAGGATGTAGAACGGGCTGGGTCGGGCGATGAACAGCGAGACGAGGAAGGCCACGGCAACCAGGGACCGCTCTCCCCCCGACAGCAGTGACAGCCTCTTGATCTTCTTGCCCGGCGGCCGGGCCTCGACGTCGATGCCGGTAGTCAGCCAGTTGCCGGGCTCGGTCAGCACGAGGCGACCCTCGCCACCCGGGAACAGCCGAGCGAAGACCCGCTCGAACGCCCGCTCGACATCGGCGTACGCCTCAGCGAAGACCTGCTCCACGCGGGCGTCGACGTCGGCGATGATGTCGGTCAGGTCGCGGCGGGTCTTGCGCAGATCCTCGAGCTGCTCGGAGAGGAAGCGGTGCCGCTCCTCCATCGCCTCGAACTCCTCCAGCGCCAGCGGGTTGACCCGGCCCAGCACGCCCAGGTTGCGCTCGGCGGCGCGTAGCCGCTTCTGCTGCTCCTCACGGACGTACGCCCTGGGCTCGGGCTGCTCGTCGTCCGGGCCGAGCGCGCTGCCGTCCGCCCTGGTCAGGATCGGTACGAGCTGCTCCGGCCCGTAGTCTCCGAGCAGTGACTCGGGCTCCAGCCCGAGCTCGGCCATCGCCTTCTCCTCCAGCGCCTCGATCCGCATCCGGTGCTCGGTGCGGGCCATCTCGTCACGGTGGGCAGTGTCGACCAGCGCCTCGAAGTCGGCGGCGTAGCTGCGTACGGTCTTGCGGGTGGCAGCAAGTGCCGCCTCGGCCTCGGTCCGTGCGGCGTCTGCTTCCGCCCGCTCGCTCCCGGCCAGGACGATCGAGGCCTCCACCCGCTCAGCCAGCACCCGTCCCGCCGTCAGCACGGCGCGGGCCACGGCCGCCTCGCGGCGCAACCGCTCCCGCCGCGCCAGTGCCTTGGCCCGGCTCTGCCGCTCGTTCTCGGCCGCCCGACGCAGCGCGTCGGCCCGACCCGCCAGGGCCCGGACCCGCTCCTCCATCGTGCGCAGCGCGAGGCGGGCATCCATCTCGGCCGCCCGGGCCAGCCGAGCATCCTCGGCGAGCTGATCCCGCCGCGCCGGATCCGGTTCCGGCTCGTCGTCGGTGTCGCTGGCGCGCTCGAGCCGGAACTCCAGGTCGGCGAGTCCGGCCAGGTCGGAGTCCCGAGCCTCTTCTGCGGCGGTGATCGACTGCCGGAGCCGCTGGGCCTCGCCATGGGCGGACCGCGCCGAGGCACTGAGCTGGCCGAGCTCCTCTGCCACGGCGGCCATCGCGGCGTCCGACTCGTGCAGCCTCGAGAGGGTCGTCTCGACCGCCTCCTCGGCGGCCTCGCGACGACTCGACAACTCGGTCTGGGCGAACCGCAGCCGCTCGTATGTGTGGGTCGCCGCCTCGAGTTTCGCGGTCGCCTCGTCGATCGCCGCCTGGACCTCGATCAGGCTGGGCTGGGCACTGGAGCCGCCGGCGGCGACGTACGCACCGAGAACGTCACCGTCGCGCGTCACCGCCGTAAGCTCCGGCGCAGCCGCGAGCAGTGCGCGGGCCGCCGCCAGATCGGGCACGGCGACGGTATCCCGCAACAGTCGGTGAACGGCCGGTTCGATCTGGGGATCACATCCGACCACGTCGATCAGCCAGCGGGCGCCGAGGTCGCTCGGCAGCTCGGCCGCGTCGCGTCCGGCAGGCCGCCCTCCGACAGGCTCGGCGCGCATGCCCCGCTCGGTGCGCCCAGGTCCGGCCAGGACCAGCTCGGCCCGGCCTAGGTCTTCGTGCTTGAGATGGTCGAACGCCCCGACCGCGGCGTCCAGTCCGTCCACCGCGACGGCCTCAGAGGCGGCCCCCAAGGCCGAGGCCACCGCGGTCTCGTACCCGGTCTGGACCTCGATGAGCGCCGCCACCGAGCCGAGTACGCCGTCGAGGTGTTCGGCCGCGGTAAGCAGGGCAGACGAGGCATCCTTCCGATTCAGCCCGACCTGCAGCGCGTCCACCCGGGCGTTGAGCGCCGCACGTTCCTGCGCCGCTGTTGACTCCTGCTCGCGAAGCTCGGCCAGCTCGGCCTCGACGGCCTCGAGCTTGTCGGCGGCGATCTCGTGGTCGGAGTCCAGGCCGGACTCGCCACCCTCCAACCCTGCGACGGTCGTCTCCAGTGCCGTGAACGCCCTCGACGCATGGTCGGCGCGGAGCTCTGCCTGCTGACTGGCGGCGGTCAGTCGACCGATCTCGGCGTCGGCGGCTTCCGCTCGACTACGCAGGGAGTTGACCTGCCCGGTCAGCCGAGCGAGTCCCTCCCTCCGGTCCGCGGCCGCTCGGATCTGCGCCGCCAGCCGGCCCTCCTCGGTGCGATGCTCACTCTCGATACGCTCACGGACCTCACTGGCCGCTTCCAGGGCGTCGGCCCGCCGTCCGGCCTCGGCCGACAGTTCCGCCTCCTCGGCGGCGACCTTGGCGGCCTCACGATCGAGCTCCTCGGGGTCGCGCCCGTGGCGGATCTCGCCGACCTCGTCCTCGGCGTTGCGCACCCGTTCGCCGGCGATCGTCAACGTCGTGGCGACCCGCTCCCGCAGAGCGGCGAGGGAGTACCAGGTCTCTTGGGCAGCGGTCAGCCGCGGGACGCCGGCCCGCACGGCTTCTTCGGCCTCGGTCTCCTGCACTCGGGCCCGGTCCAGCGCCGCCTCTAGCGTGCGACGACGCTCCAGAAGGGCCTGCTCGTCCGCGACGTCGGACTCCCTCGCGAGGGTCGCCTGCAAGATGTCGTCGGCCAGCAACCGCGCCTTGGCATCGCGCAGCTCGGCCTGGATGACCGCCGCCTTGCGAGCCACGTCGGCCTGCCGGCCGAGCGGCTTCAGCTGGCGGCGGATCTCGCCGATCAGGTCGGACAGCCGGTTGAGGTTGCCTTCGCACGCCTCGAGCTTGCGGAGCGCCTTCTCCTTGCGCTTGCGGTGCTTCAAGACGCCCGCCGCCTCCTCGACGAATCCTCGCCGGACCTCCGGAGTGGCCTGCAGGATCGTGTCGAGCTGACCCTGCCCGACGATGACGTGCATCTCCCGTCCGATGCCGGAGTCGCTCAGCAGCTCCTGCACGTCGAGCAGGCGGGCCGTGTTGCCGTTGATCGCATACTCCGAACCACCGTTGCGGAACATCGTCCGGGCGATCGTGACCTCGGCATAGTCGATCGGGAGTGCGCCGTCGGTGTTGTCGATGGTCAGCACGACCTCGGCCCGGCCCAGCGGGGCCCGCCCCGACGTACCGGCGAAGATGACGTCCTCCATCTTGCCGCCGCGCAGGCTCTTGGCGCCCTGCTCGCCCATCACCCAGCTGAGGGCGTCGACGACGTTGGACTTGCCGGAACCGTTGGGGCCGACGACACACGTGATGCCCGGCTCGAAGTTCAGTGTCGTCGCGGCCGCGAACGACTTGAATCCGCGCAGGGTCAGGCTCTTGAGGTGCACGAGTGACCTTTCTCCGGATCACCCGGGCATCGGGTGGTCCGTCGTGTTGGTCGCCCCGGGGGCGTCCTGCGGGAAGGCCCCTTCACTCTAGTTCGCACCTCGGGAGTGCGGCGGGACCTCAGGCGGTGCCGGCCGGTGTGTCCTTGTCCTCCACCACGAGCTCGTCGTGCGGCGCAGCCTCCACCGCCAGCTCGGGAACAGGCGACCGGCCACGTACCGCGGAGAACGTCCAGATCTTGTTGAGCACGAACGACAACGGGGTCACGATGGCGATCGCGATCAGCTGCGCCCAGTAGAACCGGTTGCGCAGGCCGCTGGAGTCGTTGAACACGCTCGTCGGCAGTGCGAGGGGTGAACCCTCCTTCAGCAGCACAGTCAAGATGGCGAGGTTGGCCAGCAGACCGAGCAGACCGACAGCGAGGAACGGCAGGTACTCCCGGAACCATCCGGCGTGCTTGGCGCTGCGGAACGTCCACCAGCGGTTGAGCTGGAAGTTCCACAGATTGGCGACGAGGAACGCGATGGTGGCGTAGACGTGGTACCAGCGGACGTTGAGGTCGGTGAGCGGGAGGTCCCAGGCCACCGTGTGCGGGTTGGGACCGACCTTGTTGCAGACGATGATGACCAGCATGTTGATCAGCACGCCCGTGCCGCCGACCAGGCCGAACCGGAAGAACAGCAGCCAGTTCTCTTTGTGCCTGACCAGCAGGTAGTGACGAAGTCTCTCCACGATGAGACGAAAGCCTACCCGGGCACGGCCCCGTCACCCAGACCGACGAGCCGTGTGGACGCTCGCCCCACTCTCCCGCCGCCCATCCCGCCCCCCGAGGAACGCCCCAACCCCGCCCCCCGAGGAAACTGGGCTCAAACGACAACGACACGCCGGAGAGAACTGTCGTTTGCGCCCAGTTTCCCGAGGGGCCGGGGTGTTTCTCGGGACGGTACGCGGGCTTACGGAACCAAGGTGATGCGGTCCGCTGGAGGCGGCGACAGCGACGGATGGGCCGTCAGGTAGTCGGTGAACGCGTCCAGGTCGATCGGACCGCCAGTCAGGTCGGTGCCCTGAGCGAAGACGGTGAACCCGTCACCACCGGCTGCCAGGAAGTTGTTCACCGACACCCGGTACGTCGCCGCCGGGTCGAGCGGTGCTCCCGCGACAGTGACGTCGGAGACCCGATCGCCGATCGGTGCGGAGAGCGTCATCGTGTAGTGCAGGGTCGATGAGATCTGGAGAGTGCGAGTCACGGTAGAGCCGTCGGTCTGCGGCTGCCACTGCTGCTCGAGTACCGCATCCAGCTGGGCACCGGTCAGCGTGATGGTCTGCATGATGTTGCTGAACGGCTGTACCGAGAACGCCTCGCCGTAGGTGACCACACCGTCGCCCTCACCAGCGGTCGAGGACGCATAGTTGAGGTTCGCACGGATGCCCCCGGGGTTCGTGATCGCAAGCTGTGCTCCGTTGCTGTCCGCTGTCGCCGCCAGCTGCGCGTCGGCGATCACGTCCCCGAGCGGGGACTCACCGCTCGGGCCGGCCGCGGCGGTCAGATCCGCTGTGATCGACCCGACAGGCTTGTTGGCGAGCGGAGCCGACTTCGACACGGCACGTGCGACGATCGACTGCACGGTCGGATCGGGGGTGACGTCGCGGGTCACGATCTCGTTGTGGGCGACCGGATTGTTCGCCGTCGAGGTCGCGCTCCTGATGACGTCGCGGGTACGCGGATCGATCTTCAGGTCGATCACGGACAGCAACCGGCCGAACGACAACCCCTGGATCACCGGGCGCGGGTTGCCGGCCGGATCGGCCACCGTGCAGTTGTACTGCTGGTGGGTGTGGCCGAGGAAGAACGCATCGACGTTGCTGGTCGCCTCCTTGGCGATCTCGGTCGCCGGACCGGCCACACCGTTACAGGCGTTGGGGCCCCCGTTCGCCGTCTCGTCGCCCTGGTGCATGAGGACGATCTGGCTCTTGACGCCGAGCCGTTGCAACAGGCTCGAGGTCTTGTCGATGGCCTTCACCTCGTCCCCGAACGCCAGCCCCTTGATGCTCGTGGGCACAACGACGTCGGGCAGGCCCTTCAGGGTCACGCCGATCACGCCGATGTTCACGCCTCCGGAGCGGACGATCGTGAACGGCAGCAGCGCCGGGCGCCCGCTCTTGGCCAACGTGACATTGGCCCCGAGGATCGGGAACTTCGCCCCACGGAACGTCGTGTCGAACTGGCAGCCGTCGACCGGGTGGCAGCCCCCGGTCTGGATCCGCAGCAGTTCCTTGTACCCCTCGTCGAACTCGTGGTTGCCGACCGCCATGGCCTTGACCTTCATGGCATTGAGCACGTCGATCGTCGGCTCGTCGTGGAACAGCGCCGAGGCGAGCGGCGACGCGCCGATCGCGTCCCCCGCGGAGACCACGAAGGAGTTCTTCACCTCCGCCTGCAACTGCTCGGCGTGGGTCGCCAGATAGGCGGCTCCGCCCGCGTTCACGGTCGTACCGTCGTCCAGAAACACCCGTCCGGAGGAGCCCGCGGGCGGCTCCAGGTTTCCGTGCAGGTCGTTGAAGCTGATCACGCGTACGTCGATCGGCTTCGGGTTCGGCGGTGGGCCGGGGTGGTGTCTACCACCGGCCTGAGCACTCGTCGCACCGATCGTACCGACCAGGAGCGCGCCGAGACCGACGGCGGCCAGACGTCGTAGCAGGGGGGTAACCGACATCGTTGGGCCTTTCGGGGGAGATAGTCGCCCTGCCGACGCTTTCACACCCGGACGGCCGCTGAGAAGACCCCTCCCCGGAAACTGGGCGCAGACGACAAGTTCACTCGGCGTGTCGCTGTCGTTTTCGCCCAGTTTCCGGGGAGGGGCGGCGCGGGGTGCGCTGACAGTGTGGGCAGCGGTAGGAGGACCGGTTCATGAAGGGCTCCCGGCGGATCGGGGTGCCGCACCGGGCGCACGGCTTGCCCTCCTGTCCGTACGCCTGCAGCGACCGGTCGAAGTAGCCGCTGGACCCGTTGACGTTGACGTACAGAGAGTCGAAGGACGTCCCGCCCTCCCCCAGCGCGTCGCGCATCACCGCACCGGCCTGCTCCAGCAGGTTTGCCGCTACCTTGCGGGTGAGACTCTCGGTCGGCTTCGCGTAGTGCAGCCGGGCTCGCCACAGCGCCTCGTCGGCGTAGATGTTGCCGATGCCGGAGACGAGCGTCTGATCGAGCAGAGCACGCTTCACACCGGTGCGCTTGCTCCGCATCCGGGCGACCACCAACGCCTGGTCGAAGTCTGGATCGAACGGGTCGCGGGCGACATGCGCGATCTCTGGTGGCAGGTCGGCGCCGCCCTCGGACAACGACAAGCCGCCGAACATGCGTTGGTCGACGAACCGAACCTCGGGTCCATCGTCGGCGAACGTGAACCGGACTCTGGTATTGCGCTGGTCCGGCGACGCCGCGTCCGCGACCAGGAACTGGCCACTCATCCCGAGGTGGGCGAGGATTGCGTCGCCGTCGTCGAACGGCAGCCAGAGATACTTGCCGCGCCGCCTCGGCTGGGCGAATCGGCGTCCGAGCAGGGATGACGCGAAATCGTCGGCACCCAGCAGGTGACGCCGGACCGGCCGTGGATGCAACACCTCGACAGCGGCGATCTCGCGGCCGCTCAATGCGGCCGACAGGCCGCGACGGACGACCTCGACCTCAGGCAGCTCGGGCATCTGGCTTGGCGGGGGGCCAGCGGCCGATCAGGCCTGATCCACGACGCCAGAATCCGCGACGGGCGAATCCTGCTTGGCGCTCTTCATCGCCTTCAGCGCGGCGAACGCCGTAGCCGCCGCATTCTGCTCGGCTTCCTTCTTGTTGCGGCCGGCACCCGGACCGAAGCGCTCGCCGTCGATCACCACCATGGCACGGAAGCTCTTGGCGTGGTCCGGTCCGGATTCCTCCACCTCGTACGTCGGAACGCCGAGGCCGTTGAGGGACGAGATCTCCTGCAAGCTCGTCTTCCAGTCGAGCCCCGCGCCGAGCGTGGCGACCTCGACCATCAGCGCGTCGAACAACCGGTGCACGAACACCCTGCTCGCGTCGATCCCGTGGGCGAGGAACACCGCCCCGATGACCGCCTCCATCGTGTCGGCCAGGATCGACGACTTGTCCCGCCCGCCGGTGGTCTCCTCGCCGCGGCCGAGCCGGAGCAACGCGCCCAGATCAAGCCCGCGAGCGATCTCGGCGAGCGCGCGGGAGTTGACCACCGCGGCGCGGAGCTTGGCGAGCTGTCCTTCGGACAGGCGCGGATGGGTCACGAACAGATGCTCGGTGACCACGAGACCGAGCACCGAGTCCCCGAGGAACTCGAGGCGCTCATTGGTCGGCAGGCCGCCCTGCTCATACGCGTACGACCGATGCGTCAGAGACAACTCCAACAGCTCGGGGGCAACCGCCAACCCGAGCTGGTCGAGCACCTCGACGACGGAGAGCCGAGGCAGGCTCACCTCGGTGTCCGTCATGCTCAGGACGACAGAACCTGCCGGCGGTCGCCGCGCGGCCCGTACTGCCCACACGATGGGCAGGCGGTGTGCGGCAGGTGCTTCTCGCGGCACGCCGGATTCGCACAGGTCACCAACTGGGGCGCAGTCATCTTCCACTGCGAACGCCGGTGACGCGTGTTGCTGCGCGACAATCTCCGCTTCGGTACGGCCACGATCTCACTCCTACTCGCCCTCCGGTCTCACCCGGAAAACCTCATCTCACCTGGTACGCGGTGAACAGGGTAAATCTCCCGCGCTCGATCAGTCGAGCGTGGAGAGCTTCTCCCACCGCGGGTCGATCGGCGCATCGTGGCCGTGATCGGGGTCGGTATTGAGGTCTGCACCACACTCAGGGCACAGTCCTCGACAGTCTTCCCGGCACAACGGCTGGAACGGCAGATCCAGCACCACCGCATCGCGGAGCACGGGCTCGAGGTCGATCAGATCGCCCTCCATCCGGCCCGCGTCGTCCTCGTCCACCTCGCTGTCGGGATGCACGTACAACTGAAGCAGGTCGACCTCGATCTCGTCGGAGATCTCGGTCAGACACCGTACGCACTCCCCGCGCAGCTGCGCGGACGCGGAACCGGTCACCAGCACGCCCTCGACCACTGCTTCGAGCATGAGGTCGAGGTCGATCGGTGAACCGGGTGGCACCGCGATCACCTCGATACCGAGATCCGCCGGAGCTTCGACGGCACGCGAGACCCGCTTCATCCCGCCCGCGCCTCGACCCAGTTCGTGGGTGTCCAAGACGAGCCCAGAATGCGGATCGAACGGGCGATGTGGCGAACGCATCGCAACCCTCCAAGCCAGCGGTCCCCGATGTCCAGATGACCGACGTCCTACCTTACCGGCTGCCCTCCCGCGGTCCAAATGCCCGGTCCGCGTCGCGACGCGCTACGAAGCCGGACCGTCGAGGCCGCTGCGCTCAGCGAGCCGGGCGCGGGCCGTCCTCACCTGACTCGTGGTCTTGTGCAGCACGGACTCGAAGCTGGCCATCCGGGAGTCGACGAAGAGGTCGGTCTCCTTACGCAGGGCCGCCGCCTCGTTCTCGGCGTCCGCGACGATCTTCGCGGCGCGCTCCTTCGCGACCTTGACGATCTCGCTGTCCTCGGCGAGCTCCGCCGCCTGCTCGCGGGCCTCCTCGACGATCTGTTCCGCCTCGGCCTCCCCCTCGGTGACCTTCGCCTGGGTGGCGTCGATGACCTCCTGAGCCGCGGCGATCTCGTCCGGCAGGTGGTCGATGATGTCGTCGATCACAGTGAGGACATCGCCTCGATTGATCACACACGACGCGGACATCGGCATCGATCGAGCGGTCGCGATCGTCGCGCGCAGCCGCTTCAGCTTGTCCTCGGCGCTTTCGCGCTCGACCATTCGCCTGCCTCCTAGCTATCGCGGGCGGCGGCCCGCTCGTTGGCCCGGGCAATCGTACGTTCAGCGATGCCCTCCGGCAGGAACTGGTTGACGTCGCCGCCGAGCAGAGCGACCTCACGGACCAGGCTCGAGGAGACGTATGACCACTGCGCCGCGGTCGGCAGGTACAGCGTGTCGACCCCACTGAGCTGGTTGTTCATCTGGGCCATCTGGAGCTCGTAGTCGAAGTCGGAGACGAAGCGCAGCCCCTTGACGATCACGTCCGCCTCGACCTGGGCACAAAAGTCCACCAGCAGCCCCGAGAACGTCATCACCGAGACGCCGTCCAGCTCAGCGCACGCCTCGGAGAGCATCTCGACGCGCTCGTCGGGGGTGAACAGCGCGTTCTTGCTCATATTGGCGCCGACCGCCACGACCACGAAGTCGAACAGCCTCGAGGCCCGGCTGATGATGTCGAGGTGCCCCTGGGTGACGGGGTCGAACGATCCAGGACACACAGCTCGAGACATTCAGCGCCACCTCCGGGTCACGGGACATCGACTCCTGCGCCTTCGGCGTCGGCATCGGCTGGATCCGGCCTGATTCCGAAGATCAGTGTCGTCTCACCGTAGTCGCGCCGCCACCCCTCCTCGAACCCCGGTGGCCAGGCTAGGTCCCGGTCGCGACGAGAACGCTCGACCACGATCAGTCCGTCGCTCCGGACCCAGCCGTTGGTCACCAGGTCGGCGATGACCGCACCGACCGCGCCCGCCGACAGGTCGTACGGCGGGTCGAGGAAGACGAGGTCGTACGGCCGGGCCGGTCGGGTCCGGGCCAGTCGCTCGACCCGGTCGGTGCGGACTGCGACGACGTCGGCGAGCGCCAGGTCGGCGATGTTGCGGCTGATCACTGCCGCCGTTCGCGCCGAGGACTCCACCGCGAGTACGGCGTCGGCCCCGCGGCTGGCCGCTTCCAGACCGACGGCCCCGGACCCGGCGAAGAGGTCGGCGAAAGCGATCCCGCGCAGGCTCTCTCCCGGTGCGCCGGCCGCGGTACCGGCCCAGACGGCGACCGCGGAGAAGAGTGCCTCCCGCACGCGATCCGTGGTCGGCCGGGTGGCATCCCCCGGCGGCGCGCTGAGCCGACGACCGCGGTGGCTGCCGGCAATGATCCGAGTCATCGGGCCGGGCTTACGCAAGCCGGCCCGGCACGCCCTTTGACAAGCCGAGGGCCTCCGGTCCGCCCTTCGACAGGCTCGGCGGCTCTGACGATCCGCCCGTTGACAGGCTCCGGGCTCACGTGCGCTCCAACCAGTCCCCCGCGGCCTGGCGCTCGACCTGGGCGACGATGTCGGACAGGCCCGGGTCAGACAGCTCGGGATCGGCCGCGACACACGCCTCGGCGATCACCCGGGCACCGGCGATCAGATCCGCGTCGTCCAGCACTCGAAGCAACCGCAGACTGGAACGGCCACCCGACTGGCTGGCGCCGAGCACGTCACCCTCGCGACGCTGCTCGAGGTCGACGTCGGCCAGGGCGAAACCGTCGCGGGTGCTCGCCACGGCATCGAGCCGCTCCCGCGCGCTCGACCCGGGGGGAGCCGTGGACAGCAGTAAGCACACCCCCGGATGGCCCCCGCGACCGATCCGACCGCGGAGCTGGTGGAGCTGGGAGATGCCGAACCGGTCGGCATCCATGATCACCATCATGCTGGCGTTCGGCACGTCGACGCCGACCTCGACGACCGTCGTCGCGACCAGCACGTCGGTCTCGCCGGCGGCGAACCGGGCCATCGCCGCGTCCTTCTCGTCGCTGCTCAGCTGGCCGTGCAGGAGGTCGACGGTGAGGTCCGCCAGCGGGCCGGCACTCAGCTCGGAGTAGAGGTCGGCCGCGGCGACCGCCGGCTCGCGCTCGTCGCCGTCGGCGGCGGGGTCGTCGAGATCCTCCTCGTACGCCCCCGCCGCCCGTCCGCGCTTCTGGCCGGCCTTGGCCTGGCTGGAGATCCGGGCACAGACGACGTACACCTGCCGACCGTTGCCGACCTCCTCGATGATCCGCTGCCAGGCCCGGTCGACCCAGCCAGGATGGTTCTTGGCGTCCACCACGACCGTGCTGACCTCCGCGCGACCGGCGGGCAGCTCTTTCAGCGTGGAGACCTCGAGATCCCCGAAGACGGTCATCGCCACAGAGCGCGGGATCGGGGTGGCCGTCATGACCAGGACGTGCGGTTGCGAGCTGGCCTTGGCGCTCAGGGCGGCCCGCTGCTCGACGCCGAACCGGTGCTGCTCGTCGACGACGACCAGCCCGAGGTCGGCGAACTGGACGACCTCGCTGAGCAGAGCGTGCGTACCGATGACGATGCCAGCTTCGCCGGAGGCTGCCTCGAGGGTCACCGCGCGCTTCTGGGCGACGGGCATGGACCCGGTCAGGAGGACGACGTCGGTGGAGGGCCCTCCGCCGGCGAGGAGACCGCCGCGGGCGAGATCGCCGAGGAGTCGGAGCACCGTCTGGTAGTGCTGGGCGGCCAGCACCTCGGTCGGCGCCAGCAGCGCGGCCTGGCCACCGGCGTCGACCACCGCGAGCATGGCCCGCAGCGCCACGATCGTCTTGCCCGATCCGACCTCGCCCTGCAGCAGCCGCTGCATCGGTTGGGGTCGAGCCAGCTCGCCCATGATCTGCTCGCTGACCTCGACCTGCCCGCCGGTCAGCGTGAAGGGCAGCTTCGCGTCGAACGCGGTGAGCAGCCCGTCGACGGCGGCCCGACGGGGGACGGCGCCATGTGCCCTCGAGTCGGCGCGGCGGCGGGCCATGGTCAGCTGCAGGGCGAACGCCTCGTCGAACCGCAGCCGGTCGCGGCCGCCCGGAATCTCCTCGGGCGTCTGCGGTTGATGGACGGCCCGCAGGGCCTCCTCGTACGCGATCACCCCGGCCTGCTGACGAACGGCGGCGGGCAGCGGGTCCGGCAGTCCCGTCAGCTCGTCGAGTGCGATGCCGATCGACTGCGCGATCGTCCAGGTCCGCAGCTTGCTCGTCGCCGGATAGATCCCGATCAGCGGCGCCCGCGTCACCTCGGCCAGCACCGCGTTGCGCTTGGCGCCGCCCAGGAATTCGCCGTCGTCACCGATGATCACGAAATCGGGATGGGTCAGCTGCCGAGTGCCCCGGAACTCGCTGACCTTGCCGGCGAAGATCCCTCGTGCGCCGACCTGGAGCTGGCGCCTCCAGTAGTCGATCACGACCGGCTTGCCGAAGAATGCCAGCTCCATCGAACCGTGCCCGTCACTGATCACCGCGGACAGCCGCGAACTCGTCCCACCGCGGCGGCTGTGGCCGCCCTGCAGCTGGTGGACGTCGGTCCGGAGGACCCTCGCCAAGACGGCGGCCTCCTCCCCGGGTTGCAGAACGGAGAGGTCGCTGAGCTCGGTGCCCGCGAAGTATCGGCGCGGCACGTGCAGCATCAGGTCACCGACCGTGAAGACCTTGAGCCGTTCGAAGTCCTTGGCACTCGAACCGAGCACGCGATCCAGACGTTCGTTGAGCCGGGCGAACGTCTGGGTGCGCCACGCGTTCGGACCGGCTGCGGCCGGTGCCGATGCGGCCGTTGCCGATGCGGCCGTTGCCGATGCGGCCGGTCCCGATGCGGCCGGTCCCGATGCGGACGGTGCCGATGCGGATCGCGCCGCGGGCGGGGGGCTCACTCGAGGCCAACCAGGAAGAGGTAACGACTCTGCCCGCCGTTGACGCGCTCGACCTCGAGCGTGCGATTCACGACGATCGCGCGACGACTGAGCTCGTCGAGGACGGACGGGTCGACGTCCGCACCGGCGATCAAGGTGAGCAGCTCGCCGCCGGCGGCCAGCAGGCGCTGGATCACCCGCCACCCGACCTCGACCGCGGAGTCGCCGATCTCGATGAAGTCGCCCTGGACCAGGCCGAGCACATCTCCCACCTGACACGGCCCCGCCATCGTCATCGCCGGACGCTCGGCGATGGTGACCCCGCCGTGCCGGGCATGCCCGGCGGCGCTGCTCATGGCGACCACGGCCGCGTCGAAGTCAGCGCTCGGCTCGTGCACGGCGAGCGCGGCCAGTCCTTGCACCTGGGCGGTGGTCGGAATGACCGCGATCCGCCTGGTCTCGGTGCGCAGCTGGTTGGCGAGTCGTCGCGCTACGGCGAGGGTCGCCGCGTCGTTGGGCAGCACCACCACATCGCCGTGTGCCGCCGCGATCGCCCGAGCCAACTCGTCGACCGACACCCGGTCGGTCGCGCGGTGCAGCACCGCGACAGCGCCCATGGCGGCGGCGGACTCTGCCAGTCCGGGTCCGGCCACCACGGCGACGACCGTACGGTCACCCACCCCAGGTTCCTCGGGAATCAGCGGACCCAGCGCCGTGACCCTGATCCGCGAGATCTCTCCGGTGCCCAGCGCGGCCTCGATCGCCGACCCGGCGTCGACGAGGTGGACGTGCACCTGAGCCACGGCCTGGTCCCCCACGACGACGACGCTACGACCGAGCTCCGACAGTCTTCCTCGCAGCTGATCCAAGACGCCCGCCGGGACGCCGCGCAGCGCGTACATGACCTCGTACTCCATCGGAGGCTGCACACCGGCCGGCCGGGCAGCTGGCTCCGCATCGGGCCTTGGCGCCGGTAGCGGCCGGGCGGCGGGCCCGCCGAGCACCTCGACGAGTACGTCGATCAGCAGCACGAATGCCTGACCGCCGGCGTCGACGACGCCCGCGCGGCCGAGCACGTCCAGCTGGTCCGGGGTGCGCGCGAGCGCGTCGTGGGCCCCCCGCTGTGCTGCGACGGCCACGGCGAGCGGGTCGTGCGTGCTCGCCGGGTCGGTTGCCGCCGTCGCCGCAGCATCGGCCGCCTTGTCCGCGACGGTGAGGATGGTGCCGACGATCGGCTCGGCGACGGCCTGGGTGGCGGCATCGGAGACCGTGCGAAGCAGGGCCGCCACGACCGCCCCTGGCGGCAGCACCGCCAGCCGTTCCGGGGTGCGGGCGAGGGCGCGGCAGACGCTGGTGAACATCTCGGCGACGATCGCGCCGGAGTTGCCGTGAGCGGACAGGATGGCCGCCTGGACGACGTCATCCAGGCTGGCCCGCTGGAACCGGGTGACCGAGGACGCGATTCCCCCGATCGTCAGCTTCAGGTTGGAGCCGGTGTCGGCGTCGGAGATGGGGAAGACGTTCATCGCGTTCAGCGCGTCCGCCGAGTCGGCGACGACCTGCGAGGCCCGGCGGAGCCAGGCGTCACCCAGCTGCCACAGGCTCGGTGGTCGGGTTGCCGAGATCGCCCCTCCGGTCGGCGGCGGGGCCGGGCTGCGCCGGGCGGACGTGGGCACGTCGCCACCCTATGACGGACCCACAGGCGAGCCGGCAGGCGCAAGTGGAAGTTGGCCAGGGGGCCCCACCGGGTGCGCGCCAACGGATGTACGACCGGCCGTAGGCTGCGACCCACGGGCGACCCAACGCCACGGGTTGCGGTCGATCACCGATTCGCCAGCATCGATTCGCCAGCATCGATTCGCCAGCGCCGCGGAGTGTCGGGTATTCTGTTCCGGTTGTCCTCGCGGGCGACGACCCTCGTCTGACCGATTCCGTTGAACTGTGTGGGAGTAACTCCGATGGCTGCCGTGTGTGACATCTGCGCCAAGGGCCCTGGCTTCGGCCACAACGTGCCCTGGTCGAAGAAGAAGACCAAGCGGCGCTGGGACCCGAACATCCAGCGCGTACATGCCAAGATCGGCGGCACGTCGCGCCGGCTGAATGTGTGCACCTCCTGCATCAAGGCCGGCAAGGTCACCCGCTGACCTGACGCCTCTCGTCCGGACAGGCCCGCTCCCACTGGGGGCGGGCCTTTCTGCGTTGCTCGGCCGAGGCTCAGCCGACCGGTCGAGACCGGTCGGTGTCGAGCGCGGACGTACGCGATTCGATGGCCGCGACGACCGCGGCCATGTCCGCGGCACCGAGCCCCCCGGCCTCCGCCTCGGCGAACAACGACCGGCACAGCTCCAGCAACGGAACCGCGATGCCCGCCCGATCCGCCTGAGCTGCCACCAGCCGGCTGTTGTAGTGCACGTCGGCGATCGAGGCCTGGACGTCGAAGTCGCGGGCCAGCAACTTCGCCAGCTTGATCCGGGAGACGTCGCTGGCCATCGGACCGGCATCGAGCACGGACTGGAACGCCTCGAGGTCCAGTCCGTTCCGCTCCGCGAAGTGATAGGCCTCCGCCAGTCCACTCACCATCGTGATCAAGAACAGGTTCACGGCAAGCTTGGTACCTAGCGCATTCGGCACTGAGCCACAGGCGACCACCTGTGCGCACATCGGCTCGATCAGCCGGGACACCTCGATCACGTCCGTGTCGTCACCGGCCACCATCCCGACGAGGCGACCAGCCTCGGCCGGCACCCTGGAGCCGGAGACAGGTGCCTCGACATGTCGTCCTCCCGCGGCTCGGATCTCGCGCCCCAGCCCCACCGAGTACTCCGCGCTCGTGGTACCCATCGCGACGATGGTGTGGTCGGTCACTCGCCGGCCGAACAGCGGTCCGCCACGGTCGAGCACGGCGTCGGCGGCATTCCCGTCGGCCAGCATCAAGATCACCACCCTGGTCCGGTCGAACAGGTCGTCGAGGTCGCAGGCGACCGAGGCGCCGAGGTCGCGGATCGGCTCGGTCTTGGCCCGGGTCCGATTCCAGACCAGGAGTGGAACTCCCGCGCGGGCCAGGTTCTGCGCCATCGGCAGGCCCATCACACCGAGCCCCACGAATCCGACGTCATCCGTCACGCCTGTCAGCATCGCGAATCGGGCGCACCGAAGCCAAGGGCCGATCCCGACGAACTGGCGTGGAATTCCTGCCAGCCCGCCGTAGCCGATTTGGGGAGGAACTATGCCGATGGAGTTGGTGGCGGGCTGCGCTCAGGCCTGGACGACGAGCGGGATGATCATCGGCCGGCGGCGGTGGGTGTCGTTCACCCAGCGACCGACCCGGCGACGGACGATCTGCTGCAGCTGGTAGCTGTCCTCCACACCGTCGGCAAGGGCCCGCTCGAGGTCGGAGGCGATGAGCGGGATCAGGGGGTCGAACACGTGATCATCCTCGGCAAACCCGCGTGCGTGGATGTCCGGGCCGCTGATGATCTTGGCCGAGTGGGTGCTGATCACCGCGATGACCGAGATGAACCCCTCCTCACCGAGGATGCGACGATCCTTCAGCAAGACCTCGGAGATGTCGCCCACCGACGTACCGTCGACGAAGATGTAGCCGGCGTCGACGCTGCCGACCGTCCGAGCGCGACCCTGCCGGAGATCGACCACCGTGCCGTCCTCGGCGAGGATCACCTGATCGCGGGGCACCCCGGTCGCCACGGCGAGGTCACCGCAGGCGATCAGGTGGCGCGACTCTCCGTGCACGGGCATCACGTTGCGCGGCCGGATCACGTTGAAGCAGTAGAGCAGCTCCCCCGCCGCCGCGTGACCGGAGACGTGCACGAGGGCATTGCCCTTGTGCACCACCCGGGCGCCCTGTCGGCTGAGTCCGTTGATCACCCGGTAGATGGCGCTCTCGTTGCCCGGGATCAGCGAGCTTGCCAGCACGACGGTGTCCCCGGGCTCCAGGGTGATCACCGGGTGCTCACGGTTGGACATCCGCGACAACGCGGACAGCGGTTCGCCCTGCGAGCCGGTGGAGATGATCACCACGTCCTCGGGACGGTGGTTCTCGATGTCGCGCAGGTCGATCAAGGTGTCACCCGGCACGTGCAGGAAGCCCAGGTCGCGAGCGACGCCCATGTTGCGGACCATGGAGCGACCGACGTACACGACCTTGCGGCCGTGGGCGACAGCCGCGTCGAGCACCTGCTGGACGCGGTGCACGTGGGAAGCGAAGCAGGCGACGATGATCCGTTGCCGACTGGTCGCGAACACCCGGTCCAGCGCGGGGCCGATGTCGCGCTCCGGGGTCGTGAAGCCGCGCACCTCGGCGTTCGTCGAGTCGATCATCAACAGATCGACGCCCTCCTCGCCCATCCGGGCGAAGGCGCGCAGGTCGGTGATCCGGCCGTCGAGCGGGAGCTGGTCCATCTTGAAGTCGCCGGTATGCAGCACGCTGCCCGCCGACGTACGAACGAAGACCGCCAGCGCGTCGGGGATCGAGTGGTTGACCGCGACGAACTCCAGGTCGAAGTTCCCGATCTTCAGCCGCTCGGAGTCCTCGACCCGGCGCAGGTCGGCGCCGCGGATCCGGTGCTCGCGGATCTTCTCCTGCACGAGCGCGAGGGTCAGTCTTGACCCGAACAGGGGGATGTCGGGCCGCTGCCGCAAGAGGTACGGCACCGCGCCGATGTGATCCTCGTGCCCGTGGGTGAGCACCAACCCGACCACGTCCGCGAGCCGATCGGCGATCGCCTCGAATCCGGGCAGGATCAGGTCAACACCGGGATGATGATCATCTTCTGGGAACAACACGCCGCAATCGATGAGCAGCAACTGGCCCCGGTGCTCGAGAACCGCCATATTGCGGCCGATATCACCAAGACCACCGAGCGGTATGACGCGCAGTGCGTTGCCAGGCAGTGTCGGCGGCGTTCTCGTGGCAGACACGGCCGACACCCTAACAAGGTCACCGCGCGGTACCGACAACGCGGTCCGAACCTGAGAGAATGAAAAAGTCCGCGGTGGCCTGCTCGGGGGTTCAGGTAACCACGGACTTTGCAGTAATCCTGACCGATGGCGGCCGGTAAGTCAGTCGGAATTTGTGTGATCTGTGTCACATCGGGGCGATAGGCAGGCGATGGCTGGCCACTACGATCGTTCGACGTGAGCTCGTACGCACCCGTTCCCGATTCCGTCCGGCTTGCGCTGCCCGTCGAGGCATCAGCGATCGCTCGGATCCAACGTCGTGGCTGGCAGCAGCGGCTTGCCCCGGAAGCAGCGGCCGTGCTCGGTGAGGTCGAGCTGGATGCCATGGTCGAGGCGTGGCACCGGGCGATCACCCGCCCGCCCGCGGCCCGGTTCCGAGTCCTGGTCGCGGTTGACTCCGATCACGGGGTGGTCGGGTTCGCTGCGACCGTTCCCTGTGCGGATGCCGACGCGGAAGCCGAGGACGGCGAGATCGAGGAGTTCGTCGTCGACCCACCGGCCCAACGCCGCGGGCACGGCTCGCGACTGCTGCACGCCTGTGTGGACACCCTGTCCGCCGATGGCTTCGGTCGGGCGCGCTGGTGGCTCGGCGCCGCGGACGACGGGCTCCGGACGTTCGCGACCGAGGCCGGTTGGGCGCCCGATGGGGCCTGGCGGGAGATCGGCGTGGACGACGACGGGCATCCGGGGATCAGACTCAAGCAGGTGCGCCTGCATACCGCCATCGGCCCTGCCTGAGCACCCGCCCTCCGACGCCGCCCCCCTCGGAAAGTGGGCGCAAACGACAACTCCGCCCGGCGTGTCGCTGTCGTCTGCGCCCAGTTTCCGGGGGAGAAGAGGAGGCAGGGTCAGCTGGTGAGGGAGATGTTGTCGCCGGCGACCTCGGCGGTGATGCCGGAGTCGTCGACCGTGATCGAGATGAGCTTCAGCCCGAGCGGGATCCCGGTGATATCGACCGGCTTCACCAGCGTACGGATCAGCAGATCCACCACCGTCTGCGGCAGGGTGATGTTCGCGACCTCGACGCTCGGATCGGCCAGGGTGAGCGTCTGAGCCGCCGCATCGAGACTCGGTCGCCCGGTGACCACGACCGAGACGTTCTGACCGAGCACCTGGGTCGAGCGGGTGAACGACACCTTCCCGTCGCCGGCCGAGCTCACCTGCTCGCCGATGAGCTCGCTCAGCGCCGTCAGGTCGATCTGGGCGGTGCCAGCCACATGATCGGCGGTCATGGTCTTGAACCAGTCGTCGCTGTGCACACCCGTCGCCGTGACGTCGAGGTGCCGCACCTGGAGAGCCTGGTCGTTGGTCGTGCCGACGTCGTCGGCCTGCACCCGGACCGACGAGACGTTGCCGGCGAGCGCCTGGACGAGGAACGGGAAGCTCCCGACATCTACGGTCGGCAGCTCCGGCGTGCCGAGCTCGGGTTGCAGTCGCTGGGCGACCTCAGCATCCGCCCACGCCCGCGCGGCGAAGTCGGCGCCGATCGCGAGGCCGAGCACGACGACGATCGCAAGCACGACGATCACCACGGTCCTCGTCGACGACCGACGCGGGGCCGGGGGCTGCGACGGCATGATCAGCGTCGACTCACCCGAGCTCAAGGATCGACTCCATTCCGAGAGTCAGGCCGGGGCGCGACCCGATCCCCCGAACTCCGGCCAGCACACCCGGCATGAACGACACACGGTCCAGCGAGTCGTGTCGGATGGTGAGGGTCTCCCCGACATCGCCGAACAGCACCTCCTGGTGGGCGACGAGGCCGCGCAGCCGGACACCGTGCACCCGGATGCCCTCGATGTCCGCCCCGCGCGCGCCCGCCACCTCCTGGGTCGTCGCGTCCGGCGGCACCCCGAGCCCCGCGGCCGAACGGGCCGCCGCGATCCGGGCCGCCGTCGTCGACGCCGTTCCGGACGGTGCGTCGGCCTTGTTCGGGTGGTGCAGCTCGATGATCTCGACGCTCTCGTAGAACCGGGCCGCCTGCTCCGCGAAGTGCATCATCAGCACGGCGCCGATGGAGAAGTTGGCCGCGACGAGAATGCCGACCCCGGGCTGATCCGCGAGGATCGTACGCAACTCGGCCAGCCGTTCGTCGGTGAATCCCGTCGTGCCCACCACGGCGTGGACGCCGTGGTCGATGCACCAGCGCAGGTTGTCCATCACCGCGTCCGGGTGGGTGAAGTCGACCACCACCTCGCAGCTCTCCGCGATCGTACGATCGTCGCCCACGTCCAGCGCAGCGACGAGCTCCAGGTCTTCGGCCGCCTCCACGGCGCGGCACACCTCGGCGCCCATCCGTCCGCGCGAGCCGAACACCCCGACCTTGATCATGACCACCTCTTCGAACTGTCAGCTCCTCGTAGGCTATCTGGCCTCCGGGGGTGCACTCGGCGACCGTGCGGTCATACTGCTGGTGAGAGGGCCACGCATTTCCGTCTGGAGCACGATGGATCGACTCGAACGCGTCGTCGTGGTTGGTGCCGGGATCGGCGGGCTGACCAGCGCGCTACTGCTGGCCGGAGTCGCGGATCAGGTTTTGCTGCTCGAGCGCAAGCCCGAGCCGACCGAGATCGGTGCCGGAATCATGCTGCAGCCCAATGGGCTCGCCGTGCTCGACGGTCTGGGACTCGGCGTGGCAGTGCGGGACCTCGGACGCTCGCAACGCACGATGGAGATCCGCAATCACCGAGGCGCACTGCTGAGTCGCGGCGCCACGCCCGACTTCGGGCACGGGCTCGATCACTTCGTCGCCATTCTCCGCAGCTCACTTCATCGCGTCCTTCTCGACGCGGTGCGCGCCGAGCTGCGGATCAGCACGGAATTCGGCCGGCAGGTGACCGCCGGCCATCCGGGCGGGCGCGTCTGGCTCGGTGCGGAACCACTCGACGCGGATCTGGTCGTGGGTGCCGACGGGGTGAGCTCGATCATCAGATCGTGTGGCAGCTTCGGCGCGGCGGTCGAGGACCGGAACACCACGTACGTCCGCGCCCTGGTTCCCGGCGACGAGCAGGACCTGTTCGCGGAGTACTGGAGCCCACTCGGGGCGTTCGGGGCCGCGCCGGTGTCCTCGGATCGGATCTACTGCTACGCGGGTGCGTACGTCGGGCCGGCGGCCGACGCCATCCGGCGTCGCGACCTGAGTGACTTCGTCCGGATCTGGGGCGAGACGTTGCCTGTGGCGGAAACGCTGCTGCGCCGCGTGCGGACCCTGGACGATCTGTTGATCAACGGCGTACGTCGGGTGCGCTGTCGTCGCTGGGTCGACGGCCGGACAGTTCTGCTGGGCGACGCGGCGCATGCGATGGCACCGAACCTGGGCCAGGGCGCGAACAGCGCAATGGTCGACGCCGTGGTGCTCGCCGACGAGTTGAGCCGCCAGTCCTCGACCGAGGCCGCGCTCGAAGGCTATGACCGGCGCCGCCGCGCCGCGGTGACGCGGCTGCAGTCCATCGCCGGGATGCTCGGATCGCTCAGCGGGGTCCGCGGGCCGGTCCGATCGCATGCACGGGACACCCTGCTGCGCGCCGTGAGCAGTCCGCACGCGCTGGACCGTCAGATCCGTACTGCCCAGCAGGAGGACCCGGTCTGGTTGCGCGGAACGGTCGAGACGCTGGCCCGCCGCTGACCGGTATCAGCGGCTAGTCTCGCCCAATGGCCGGTGAGGATCACGACGCGCACGCCCAGCCCGCACACCAGCACCCCGGGCACGGGCGGCACGGGCACGGGCGGCACGGGCACGGCCGGCACGGGCACGTCGATCCGCACGAGCACGGAGTGATGTCTGGGTTCATCGTGCGGCCGTACGACGTGCTGGTCGGAGGACTACTGATGCGGGGGACGTACGCGGCAATCGCCCACCTGCTCAGCGGGCTGGTCCCGACCGGCGGGACCGTGGTCGACGTGGGCACCGGCCCGGGTCGGGTGCCGGTGCTGCTGGCCAAGCGGCGCTCCGATCTCACCGTGATCGGGGTCGACCCTTCCGCGGACATGCTCGAACGGGCTCGTCGCCGAGCTGACGGTTTGACCACGGTCCGGTTCGTGGAGACCGGATCGGAGAGCCTGCCGCTGGCCGACGCGTCGGCCGACGCCGTGCTGTCCAGCCTGAGCTCGCACCACTGGGCCGATCGATCCGCCGCGCTGGCCGAGCAGGTCCGTGTGCTGAAGCCCGGAGGGCGCTTCTGGCTGTTCGACCTGAAACGGCATCTGGCGGCCGACATGCAAGCGGCGGTCGTCCGGTCCGGGCTGTCCCTGGTCGACGAACCGAGCCCGCTCGGCCGGGGTGCCCGCCGCCGGTTCGCCGTGATCGCCGCCGTCAAGCCTGGCTGAGCCCCGTTCGACGGGCCAGCCTGACGTCCGGATTCGAGGAAAGTGGGCGCAAACGACAGATCCGACCGGCGTGTCGGTGTCGTTTCCGCCCAGTTTCCGGGGAGGCCTAACCCGGGAGCTGCCGCTCGACGCGGCGGCGGTTGAAGCGCGGACCCACGACGGCGAGGACAGATGGCTGGGCGAACAGTGATGCGGCCTCGGCCTGGAGCTCATCGGCGGTGACCGCCTCGTAGCGGTCGAGGACGTCTGGCAGGGTACGTTCGTCGCCGAGCAGGGCGCTTGTCGCGAGCCGGCCCATCCGCGCGGACGGGTTCTCGTAGCCGAGCACGGTCTGGCCGCGCAGCTGGCCCTTGGCGCGGATCAGCTCCTCCTCGGTCACGCCGTCGGCGGCCACGTCAGACAGCACGCCACGGACGACGGACACGATCTCAGGCAGCGCCTCGGGCGACGACTGCCACTCCGTGCTCCACACTCCCGCGTCGGAGAAGCTGGTCTCGCCCGCGTCGATCCCGTACGTCAGCCCTCGGCGTTCCCGCACCTCGACGAACAGCCGGGACGACATGCCGCCGCCGACGATCGCGGAGAGCAGACCGACCGGGTAGCGACGGTCGTCGAAGACCGCCGGACCGGGCACGGCCAGAACGGCACTGCACTGCTCGGTGCCGCGCGTCCGGGCTACCAAGTGGCTACCCCCGCGAGAGACGAGCGTCGTGGACCGTGGCCCTCGGGGCGCCCGTGCCGCGGGCAACGCCAGCTGGGACACGATCTCGACCAGGTGGTCGTGGCGCACGTTCCCAGCCGCCGCGATCACTGTGGTGGCCGAACCGTAGTGCCGCCGCCAGTGGCCGACGACCTGGCGCCGGTCGAGCGCCGCAATCGACGCCGGCGATCCGATCACCGGACGTCCCAGTCCGTGCTCGCCGAACATCGCCGCGGCGAGCAGCTCCTGGGCCGACTCGGCGGGATCGTCGGCGTGCATGGCGATCTCGTCCAGGATCACGGCGCGCTCCGACTCGATGTCGGCCGCCCGGATCAACGAGGAGCCGATCATGTCGGTCAGGACGTCGACGGCCAGATCGGCGTCCACGTCGAGCACCCGGGCATAGAAGCCCGTGTGCTCCTTCGCCGTGTACGCGTTCAGATCACCACCGACCGCGTCGATCGCCGCCGAGATCTCCTCGGCGGCACGACGGGGTGTGCCCTTGAACAGCACGTGCTCGAGGAAGTGCGAGGCCCCGTGCAGGGCCGGCGTCTCGTTGCGAGAGCCGACCCCGACGTACGCACCGACGCTGAAGGTCCGGCTGCCCGGCATCTTCTCGGTGACGACGCGCAGCCCACCCGGGAGCACGGTGCTGCGGATCTCTCCCGACCGGTACGCGGTCTTGCGCGCAGGGCGGCGGGCCAGATTCTCAGGCGTTGGCGGGCTCCGCTTCCTCGATCACCGGAACCAGCGACAGCTTGCCCCGGTCGTCGACCTCGGAGATCTCCACCTGGAGCTTCTGGCCGACGCTGACCACGTCCTCGACGTTCTCGACCCGCGAGCCACCGGCCAGCGGACGGAGCTTCGAGATGTGCAGCAGACCGTCCTTGCCCGGGAGCAGGGAGACGAACGCACCGAAGTTGGTGATCTTGACGATCGTGCCGAGGTAGCGCTCACCCTTCTCCGGCATGGTCGGGTTGGCGATCGCGTTGATCATGGCGCGGGCCGCCTCGGCCTTGTCGCCGGCGTCGGCACCGACGTAGATCGTGCCGTCGTCCTCGATGCTGATCTGAGCGCCGGTGTCGTCCTGGATCTGGTTGATGACCTTGCCCTTGGGACCGATCACCTCACCGATCTTGTCGACCGGAATGTGGATCGTGATGATCCGCGGCGCGAACAGGCTCATCTCGTCCGGACGGTCGATCGCCTCGCCCATCACCTCGAGCAGTGTGGTGCGGGCATCCTTGGCCTGGTTCAGCGCACCGGCCAGCACCTCGGCGGGGATGCCGTCGAGCTTGGTGTCCAGCTGCAGCGCCGTGATGTACTCCGACGTGCCGGCGACCTTGAAGTCCATGTCACCGAACGCGTCCTCGGCGCCGAGGATGTCGGTCAGCGCGACGTAGCGCGTCTCGCCGTCGACGGTGTCCGACACGAGGCCCATGGCGATGCCGGCGACCGGGGCGCGCAACGGCACACCGGCGTTCAGCAGCGACAGAGTCGAGGCGCAGACCGAGCCCATCGAGGTGGAGCCGTTGGAGCCGAGGGCCTCCGAGACCTGACGGATCGCGTACGGGAACTCCTCCCGCGTCGGCAGCACCGGGATCAGGGCCCGCTCGGCCAGCGCGCCGTGGCCGATCTCGCGCCGCTTCGGCGAACCCACCCGGCCGGTCTCACCGGTCGAGTACGGCGGGAAGTTGTAGTTGTGCATGTAGCGCTTGGTGGTCTCCGGCGCCAGCGTGTCGAGCTTCTGCTCCATGCTGAGCATGTTCAGCGTGGACACACCCAGGATCTGGGTCTCGCCGCGCTGGAACAGGGCCGAACCGTGCACCCGCGGGAGCACGGCGACCTCGGCCGAGAGCGTACGGATGTCCGTCAGCCCGCGACCGTCGATCCGGACCTTCTGGGTGAGGATCTTCTGCCGGACGAGCTTCTTGGTCAGCGCCCGGTAAGCCCCGGAGATCTCCTTCTCGCGACCCTCGAACTGATCCGCGAGCTGCGCCTTGATCTTGTCCTTGAGTGCGTCGGTCGAGGTCTCGCGATCGTGCTTGTCGGCGATCGACATGACCTGGGACAGCTCGGCGGTCGCCGCGTCGGCAACGGCTGAGTACACGTCGTCTTGGTAGTCCAAGAAGATCGGAAACTCTGCCGTGTCCTTCGGGAACTTGGCGACGAGCTCGGCCTGCGCGTCGCACAGGGCCTTGATGAACGGCTTCGCGGCCTCGAGACCGGCGGCGACGATCTCCTCGGTCGGGGCCGTCTTGCCGCTGCGGACCAGATCCCAGGTCTGCTCGGTGGCCTCGGCCTCGACCATCATGATGGCAACATCGCCGCTGGCGACGACCCGGCCGGCGACGACCATGTCGAAGGTCGCCTCCTCGAGCTGGTCGACATCGGGGAAGCCGACCCACTGGTCGCCGATCAGGGCGACCCGGACGCCGCCGATCGGCCCGGTGAACGGCAGTCCGCCCAGGGTGGTGGACAGCGACGCCGCGTTGATCGCCACGACGTCGTACAGCTTGTTGGGGTTCAGCGCCATCACGGTGACGACGACCTGGACCTCGTTGCGCAGGCCCTTGACGAAGCAAGGCCGCAGCGGCCGGTCGATCAGCCGGCAGGTGAGGATCGCGCCCTCGCTCGGGCGGCCCTCGCGGCGGAAGAACGAGCCGGGGATCCGGCCCAGGGCGTACATCCGCTCCTCGACGTCGACCGTCAACGGAAAGAAGTCGAGGGCGTCACGCGGCTTGCTCTGCGCCGTCGTCGCGGACAGCAGCATGGTGTCGTCGTCGAGGTAGACGGTCGCCGAACCGGCGGCCTGCCGGGCGAGCAGCCCGGTCTCGAATCGGACGACGTGCTTGCCCAGCGCACCGTTGTCGATCACGGCTTCGCTGAACTGAAGTTCTGGTCCCTCCACGGGATTCTCCTGATTCTGGTGCCAACGCTCGTCGCGGCACCACGTACGGATTGCATCCGCACACCAGCTCTACCCGAGGCTTGAGGACCGGATCGTTGCCGGTCTTCGATCGAGGTTCGCGGGGCGCACACTCTCGGCCGCGACGGCCGGGGCGTCCCGAAAACCACTACCGAGGACCGAACTGCGCCTGATCCGTGCGCGGTCGCGGGTGGGGATGCAATCTCACTGGTGGTTGTTCGTATGCAGTTGTGGGTAAAACAGCGATGCGGCCCGCAGGGAGCCGAGCTCCCGGACGGGCCGCACCATGGTCAACGACGAAGGCCGAGGCGCTCGATCAGCGATCGATAGCGCTCGATGTCGGTCTTCGCGGTGTAGTTCAGGAGCCGACGTCGCTGACCGACGAGGAGCATGAGCCCCCGGCGGCTGTGATGGTCGTGCTTGTGCTCCTTGAGGTGCTCGGTCAGGTGAGCGATCCGCTTGGTGAGGATCGCGACCTGGACCTCCGGAGAACCGGTGTCACCCTCGTGGGTCGCGTATTCGGCGATGATCTTCTCTTTGGCTGCAGCGTCGAACGACACGCAGTTCTCCTCTCGGTTTCCCGCTGCGCGGCGCCCCCGGCCCTGCCCCGAAACGTCTTTCGTCCGTCCCGGAGGGGTTTCACGCGGCGTGAATGGGAGCTCTTGGGTGTCCGCGGCCGCATGCACGGCAGCCTCAACGGTACCAGCGGGTTAGGAAGGGGACCAATCGAGCGGGAGGAGCCACCGGTCCACCCACCCGGGCAGCACCCGGCAGCGCCGGTCCCCCACCCGAGAAAGTGGGCGCAGACGACAGGCTCCGTCGGCGTGTCGTTGTCGTTTCGGCCCAGTTTCCGGGGAATTGGGCCAGTTTCCCCGGGTGCTCAGGAGTGCAGCATCGTGCGTACGGCCGCGGTGGCGTCCGCCGTTGCCAGGGCGCGGGCCGGAGTCGGCCAGCGGGTGCCGCCCGGCAGGCGGGCGAGCAAGGCCGAGCCGTTGAAGGGGCGTCGTTCGGGGTCGACGTCGGTGGCCGCCCAGACCAGATCCGCCAGCGGCGGGCTGATTCGGCGGATCGACTCCATCGCAGCCAGGTTGCGGCGGCCGTTGAGGATCGCGTACGTCACCGGGTCCCACTCCTCGCCCGGGAACAGCCGCTGCCCGCTCGCGGCGTACGCGATGCAGCAGCCCCAGGACCAGACGTCGGCGGGTGCCATGGTGCCGCGGCCGAGGATCGTCTCCGGCGCCACGTAACCCAGCGTCGCGAACCCCTGGCTGCCGGGCATGGTCGCGGTCACGTCGGCGAGCTTGGCGATCCCGAGGTCGACGATCACCGGACCGTCGTCGGTGAGCATGACGTTGGCGGGTTTCAGGTCGCGGTGGGTCACCGCCCGGGCGTGGAAGTCCGACAACCCGGCGGCGAGCACGACGGCCAGGTGCGTCAGCGCACCCGCGTCCGTGATCGGGCCGCTGCGGTGCACGAAGTCCCACAGGTTCGGTCCGTTCAGCCGGTCCATCACCAGGAAGTGGCCGACCCCGCCGCCCTTGAAGTTCTCATGGCCGACCGTGACGATCTTGACGGTGTACGGCCCTGTCGCCTGGGCCAGGGCCTCCATCTCGCGAAGCAGCCGGACCTGAGCCTCGGCATCGTCGAGGATGTCGCGCATCACCTTGATGGCGACATCGCGGCGGGTGCCGCGCTGCCGGCCCGCGTACACCACACTCATCCCGCCGACACCGAGCCGGCCCAGGAGTGCGTACGAACCGATCCGCCGCGGGTCGCTCGGCTTCAGCGGAGCGAGCGCGGGAGCGTACCCCGCCCACGTGTCCGCCGACGGCACGGCGGTCGTCGGCGCGTCCTGAGCCGGGGCGGGCGGCGCGAGCGGCGCCGGCCACGCCGTCGGTGCGGCCGAGCGGCCCCGCAGCAGGGCCGCCTGAGCGGCATCACTTCGGGCGAAGAAGCGACGGTAGCCGGTCGCCATCTTCGAGGTCGGACTCACCCGCGGCTCCGGTGCCTCGACGGACACCCGCGACGCCGACGTCGGCAGCCAGGGCTCAGGCGTGGGTTGGGTCTTGGGCTTGAGCTTGGAGGGGGCCTGGGGCTTCAGCCGGGACTGTGACTGGGAAGGGACCTGGGCTCGAGGCCGGGGCGGCGATTGCGGCTGGTGCGTCTTTCGCGGCCTGTCGAGGGCAGAGCGCCATGGCAGCGGGAGCCGACGGGGTGCCACCGACTTCGGCGGCGCGGCGAGCTGGCCGACCCAACCCGGTTCGACGGCGGCCTGTAGCCGTACGGTCCGGACCAGCACCGCACTCAGCGCCACCTCGGCCGCCACCCCGAAGAGCAGCGCGACCCGAGACCAGAGCAGCAGATCGCTGACGATCAGCGCGATCAGGCCGATCGAGAACCCGACGACGAAGCGGGCGTCGGCGTACCACGGTGGCGCGATCCGGCCGCGCGTCCGGCTCATCGAGGCATGCACCATCCGGAAGCGGTGACCGAGCAGGATCGGCGTCAGCACGAAGCTGAGGGCGAACATGGCCAGCACCGCGTGGTTGCTGTCGACCGACCAGCGCACGGACGGGGTGAGCGGGACGCCGAACATCACCGGCCGCCGTTGGCCGAGGTCGGCACGAACGCCGCTGGTGTCGAACCCGTCGATCACCGCGAACCACCACCACAGGCTCAGAGCGGTTGCCGCCGCCCAGCACAGCACCGCCGTCACGGGGTTCGCACCCGTCTCCTCCACGAGCCGGACGGCCGCATCGCCGGCCTCCTTCGGCCGGCGTCGCAGAACGCTCCAGATCCGGCGGAACGCGTACCGCAGCGAGGCCAGCTTGTACGCGTGGGTCAGCGAGAGCCGGCGCAACAAGAACACGATCGGCGCGGGCACGAGGGCATAGATCGCGAGGGTGGCAAGCAGTCGGCGCGTGGGCTCGGTGACGAACGAGAGCAGCCCGAACAGCTGGCTCAGCACGTCCTGCGGCACACCGAACACGGGTCTTGCGTCTCCTCGTCCTGGGGCCGGCGCGAACGGTGCCGACCCCACGAGCGTAAACGACTCCGGCGTCACGACCCAGAGTCGCGACCGCCGATCTCGGCCGATCCCCCGCCGGTCGCCCGGGACTGCTCGCCTACCGACGCGACACGCCGCTCGAATCCACCCGATACCAGGGGCGTTCGGGGCACATCCGTGGGCGAGATGCCGAGCGAAACGACCCAGCGACCGACCGGCACGGAGCACAGGCCAGAATCGACGAGGTCGTCCTCTCGCGATCACCGACAACCCAGACCCAGACCCAGACCCCGAACCAGACCCAGAGATGTGAGGATCCGCCAGAGTGCCCAGTCCCGAGATCTCCGTCCAGCTGTACTCCATCCACCAGGACCTCGGCGCCGACCTGGACGGTTCGCTCGCCAAGCTCGCCGGAATCGGCCTGCGCACGGTCGAGGCCTTCGACTTCGTCCGGCGGGTCGACGAGCTGAAGGCGTCGTTCGATCGGCACGGCCTCAGCTCACCGACCGCGCACGCGATCCTGATCGAGGACGCGGGCGTGGAGACGCCCGATGGCCTGCTCACCGTTCCGCCGGCCGAGGAGACCTTCGCGGCAGCGGTCGCGCTCGGCGTGGAGGTGGTCATCGACCCGTTCGTCGCGCCGGACCGCTGGGCAACCCTCGAAGACGTCCAGCGCAACGCCGACCGCCTGAACGCGCGCGCCGAGCAGGCTGCTCGGGCCGGGCTGCAGGTCGGGTACCACAACCACGACCACGAGCTCAGCACGAAGATCGACGGGCGACCCGCACTCGAGGTCTTCGCCGATCTGCTCGACCCGTCCGTTCTGCTCGAGGTTGACCTGTACTGGGCGACGGCGGGCGGCGCCGATCCCGTCGCGCTGCTCCAGCGACTCGGCGACCGGGTGGTCGCGGTACACGCGAAGGACGGCCCGATCCGCCCCGGCATCACGGCAGCGGACCTGCCGACCGACCAGCGCCCGGCCGGTCAGGGCGATGTGCCACTGGCCGCCGTGCTGGCCGCCGAGAGCAGCGTCAGATATGCCGTGATCGAGTTCGATCACTACGACGGTGACATCTTCGACGGCATCAAGCAGAGCTACGAGTGGCTCAGCTCGACGCTCTGACACTCGCCGCGTGATCACCGTCGCCGGGTTGACGCCGTCGTTGGACCTGACCTATCTGGTCGACGATCTGCGTCTGGGTCGCATCCATCGACCCCGAGCGCTGGTGGCCTGTGCCGGCGGGAAGTCGCTGAACATGGCCCGCGTGGCGGCCCGGCTCGGCGCGGACGTACGCGTGATCGCGGTTCTCGGCGGGCCGACCGGAGAGCACGTCGCCGGTCGGCTCACCGCGGATGGGGTGATGTTCGAGGTGATCGGCTCCTCGACCGAGACGCGGACCTGTGTCTCGATCGCCTCGGGATCCTCTGACGAGCTGACCGAGGTCTACCAGTACGCCCCGGCGATGCCGGACGGCGTCTGGTCCCAAGTCGTCGCCGCGGTCGACGCCGCCCTCCCGCTACGTCCCGGCTGGCTGTCGATCAGCGGGGCGCCACCTGCTGAGCTGCCGGACGGCGCGCTGGCCGATCTGGTCCGACTCGGTCATGCGCGCGGCGTCCGGGTGGCGCTCGACACGCACGGCCAGGCACTTTCGGCGGCCGTCGACGTACGACCCGAGCTGGTCAAGGTCAACCGGGCCGAGGCGGCCGAGCTGCTGGGCGCCGACCCGGCCGATGCGGACCTGGTCGAGCTGGCCGAGCAGATCCGTGGACGCACCCGCGGGCTCGTCGTGCTGACCGACGGCATGGCCGGCTCGGTCGCCGTCGACGATGCCGGGGTGCGTCGGGCGCCGGCCTCGACGCGCATCGGGGATTTCCCGGTCGGCAGCGGCGACTCGTTCATGGGCGGTCTCGTGACGGCTCTGGACCGCGGAGACGCGCTACCGGACGCGCTGCGCTGCGCGGCGGCGGCGGGTGCCGCCAATGCCCTCGTCCCCGGGCCGGGAGTGCTCGACCTTGCCGACTATGCGGCCATCCTGGCGGGTGTCACGGCCCAGCCGGACTGAGCGCCGGCCAGCGGCCCTTCGACGCGGTCGGGGCACATCTCGGTGAGGTCAGAGGGTGTGCAGCAGGTGGCGGACCTGCTCGACGTCGTGCTGCATCTGCTCGATCAGCGCCTCGCGCCCCCGGTACTTCACCTGGCCGCGGAGCCGTGAGTAGAACTCGATCGCGATCTCGACCCCATAGAGCTCTAGGTCGTCGCGATCCAACACGTACGCCTCCACTCGACGCTCGACGCCGTCGAATGTCGGGTTGGTGCCCACCGAGATGGCGGCCGGCCAGCGCGGATGTTCCCCGTCAAGGCGCTGCACCCAGCCCGCGTACACCCCGTCGGCCGGGACCGCGAAGCCGGCGTGCACGGGGACGTTGGCGGTCGGGAAGCCGAGCTCACGGCCGCGCTGATCGCCCTTGACCACGACACCGGTGAACCGGAACACCTGGTCGCTGAGCTCACGGACCCGACCGAAGTCGCCCTCCAAGACGGCGTGCCGGACCAGTGTCGACGACTCGGGCAGCGTCCCGTCGGTGATCAACGGGAGAGGCTCGACCACGAACTGTCCATCGCCCAGCTCGGCCAGTGTGCGTACGTCCCCTGAAGCCCGGAAACCGAACCGGAAGTTCTCCCCGACCACGATCCGCACCGGTTGCAGCGGGCGGAGGACGCGATCGACGAACTCCGCCGGACTCCAGCTCGCGACGGCGGCAGTGAACTCCACTACCACCACCTCGTCGACGCCGGCCGCCAGCAGCAGCTCCTTGCGGTGCTCCAGGGTGCACAGCAGCGGCGGGATCTGGTCGGGTCGGACTACCGACATCGGGTGCGGCCAGAAGGTGACCGCGACCAGCCGGGCATCGGCCTCGGATGCCTTGGCGTGCCGCAACAGCTCGACGTGGCCACGGTGCACACCGTCGAAGTTGCCGATCACCACCACCGTACGTGCGCTCATCAGCCTCCCTCTGAGGTCGGTCCAGGCAAACATCGCCAGTTAACCAGATCGATCGATGGACCTTCGTGCTCGGAGTTTGCCAGACTCTCAACTGGCTACAGCGCCTCGAGCTCTCGACACGTCTGGTGGTGGTCGGCATGGCGGCAACGACGTTGACCACCATCGTCATGGTCATCTTCGGGTCGGCGCTGATCGGTCTCGGCCTGCGCAATCTGTTCGGCAACTGGGAGCCGATCGTCAAGCGGACTCCGGAGCAGATTCGCGAAGCCGAGGTCCGCCGGGAGATCCAACGGCTTCGCGAACAGATCGAACGCTACGAGAGCGAGGAAGGGAATCGGTGAAGCGCCGGATCGATCCGCCAGCGCTGCCGGGTGTTCGTCGGATCAGCCGACGAACACGGCCTCCGGGACGGCGATCGGACCCTCCGGGCGGTAGAGCGCCAAAAAGGTCCCGTCCGGATCGATCAGCGCCGTGAGCCCGGACAGGTCGACGTCGGCCAGGCGGCGTCCGTAGCCCACGTCGCGCGACTGCTCCGCCGTGAGCGTCAGGGCCGGGAAGCACCTGCGGGCGACGTCTGACAGGTCGACAACGGTCAGTTCCGTCACGTGCGGCTCGGCGACCGGCTGCGCCTCGGCGAGGGTGAACGGCCCTACCCGGGTCCGGCGCAGGGAGGTCAGGTGACCCCCGGTGCCGAGCGCGGTGCCGAGGTCCCGGGCCAGCGCTCGGACGTACGTCCCCGAGCTGCATTCGACGGTCACGTCCAGATCAACGACGGGCAGCGCTCCGACCGAGCCGTCCCGTCGGCCGATGACGTCGAGCCGGCTGACGGTCACCGGCCGGGCCCGCAGGGTCACCTCGTCGCCGGCGCGGACCCGCGTGTAGGACCGAACACCGTCGACCTTGATCGCCGACACCGACGACGGGACCTGCTCGATGGGTCCCCGCAGGGTACGCAACGCCTGCTCGATGAGGGCGTCGCTGATCCCTGCGCCGTCGCTGATGCCCGCGGCTCCGGGTGCGTCGGTCACCTCGCCCTCGGCGTCGTCGGTGACGGTCGCCTGACCGAGCCGGATCGTCGCGTCGTACGACTTGTCGGTCAGGCTCAGGTGACCCAGCAGGCGGGTCGCTCGACCGACCCCGAGCACCAGCACCCCGGTCGCCATCGGGTCGAGCGTTCCGGCGTGACCGACCTTCCGAGTGCCCAGCAGCCGACGAGCCCGCCCGACGACCTGGTGCGAGGTCCAGCCGGCCGGCTTGTCGACGACGGCGATCCCGGCGGCCGGTTCAGCTCTCGTCGTCACCGTCGTCGTCCGGGGGCGCCTTGTACGGGTCGGCATCGCCGGCGTAGGTCGCGCCGGCGGCGCGCTCGGCAACGAGGGCGTCCTCCGAACGTGCCTGGGCGAGCAGCTCCTCGATCTGGCGGGCGTTCTGCGGCACCGCATCCGCGACGAACGTGATCGTCGGCGTGTGGCGCAGACCGAGCTGCTTGCCGACCTCGGAGCGGATCAGCCCGGTGGCCGACTGCAGTGCCGCCGCTGTGCCGGCGTGGTCGGTATCGGAGCCGAGCACGGTGTAGAAGACGGTCGCATCCCGGGTGTCGCCGGTGAGCCGGACGTCGGTGATCGTGATGAAGCCGAGCCGAGGGTCCTTCACCCGTCGCTCGAGCATCTGCGCAACGATCACCTTGATCTGGTCGGCCAGCTTGGGTACGCGCGGCGAGGTCATCTGTTCCTCCTGAGCTTCGGCAACTGGACGATTCTGCCTCACCGAGCCCGCCGAGCTCCGTGCGGCACCAGAGGCCGGACGGGCCTCGAGCCTGTTGGACTGCTGAAGATCGTCCCGCGGACGAGCCGAGCGGGGGCCATCCGGCCCAACACTGGTCAGGAGTCGGTCGGGCTGTCCACCGCTCTACGGCAACCGAGGAGCACTGCATGAACGTCAAGCGCAAGATCGCGGCCGTCAGCCTGGGCGCAGTGGCACTCGGCGCCCTGGTGGGGGCCGGTGTCTCGTACGCCGACGATCCGACCACGAGTCCCTCCGCCAGCTCGCCGTCGACCACCGGGCCCAGCGCGCAGCGGCCCAAGCAGGGCGAGCACGCCAAGCGAGCCCTGCTGAGACGCACCCTGCACGGTGAGGTGACGGTGGGCGGCGCGAAGAAGACCCGTGTCATCGACGTCCAGCGCGGTACGGCGGAAAAGGTCAGCGCCAGCTCCATCACGGTGAGGAGCGTCGACGGCTTCTCGGCCACGTACGTCGTGAGTGGCGACACCTTGGTACGCAAGGACGGCAGTCCGGCAAAGATCGCCGACATCGCGTCGGGCGACAAGGTCCGGGTGGTCGCGTGGAAGAGCGGGTCGACGAGCACGGCGAAGGTCATCGCCGAGCCCAAGAAGCGCTGAGGCCACTGTCCCGATCCAGCCAACCAGAAAGATCGCCCGCCAGTTCGAGCCCGGCAGTGGCGTGCGGCGTCCAGCCGTTGTCGATGAATCGTCAGTGCTGCCGCGGCGCCGCATCCGGACGTGGCCGCCAGCGCTTCCACGTCGCCTGAGCGACCGCTCGCGGCTTCTCCTCCCACCAGAGCTCCACCTCGACCCGCATCTCGCGCTCGTCGGCGGACCCGATCCGGGCGACGAGGTCGACGACGTCCTGCAGCGGTGCGGGTCGGAGATAGCGGACGTCCAGCCCGGCGGTGACGTAGTGGAGCAGGCCGTTCGGGGGCAGGCCGAGCTGTTCCGAACTCAGCGCGACCGCAGCGGCGCTGTGGCAGTCGAGCAGGGTGGCGATGATGCCGCCGTTCAAGAAACCGATGCCGTTGTCGTGCTCGGGCCACGGAGCGAACCTGGCGCGGACGGTCCCGTCCTCGGACGGGTAGCTGCGCAGCCGCAGCCCCTTGGCGTTGAGCGGACCGCACCCGAAGCACCGAAGGTCTGCAAAATACCGATCCTGAATGCTGGGTTCCGAGTCTGCACCGCTCATGGGCCGATCACATCACACGAGCTCGACGCACGATCGCCGTCGCGTCACGTCGGTAGAGGAGAGCGTGGTCGTGCAGCGCGGGGTTGGCGAGGGTTTCGGCCATCCGGTCGGAGAACTCGGCGAGGGCGATCAGACGCTCCCGTACGGCGGCGAGCACGTCCGCCTGGCCGTAGGCGACGCCGTATGCGGCCAGCAGGTCCGCGAGTCGCTGCGTACGCTCCGCGACCCCGAAGCCGTCGCCCACGTCCTCGGTGGTCAACGGCACGATGCGATACGCCAGGTACGCCAGGTCCCAGAGCCGCGGGCCCGGCGAGGCGTAGTCGAAGTCGATCACGCCGGTGGCGACGCCTCCGGTGTACACAAGGTTGTACGGGGCGAAGTCGTTGTGGCAGATCACCTCTGCCGGCTCCCGAGCAGGTGACCGCCACGGTCCGGTCCGATCGCCGGTCACGCTCGCCTCGTGGAAGACGCTCAACAGGTGCGCACTTGAAGCAAGGGCTGCCCGTGTCCAGACCCACGGCGGCATCGGGTACGCAGGCACGTCCCCGGGCAGAAAGCTCAGCACCTCCTGACCGTCGTCGGTGATCCGCTGGGGTTCGGGAACGCCGGCGAGGCCGGCCGCCCGGCAGTGCCGCAACAGCCGGTGCACGGCCGGCGTCCACTCCCCCGCCGTGCGGTACACGTCGCCGCCACGCCGGACAACCGGCCCCATGTTCCCGCCGGCCAGCTCCTCGCCGGCCAGGTCCTCACCGACCGGCTCCTCACCGGCCGATTCTCGCCGGCGCGATTCTCGCCGGCGCGATTCTCGCCCGTGCGCTCCTGCGCGAAGTTCTCGTCCATCGAGGCATCACTGTGCCAGATCGCCGATCCGGAGCGCGGTCGTCGTAGGTCACCAACCGGACAGACAATGGCACCGTGCGGAGCGCTCGGTGGTTCGGGCTGGCAAAGGCCGGCCGACGGACCAACGTCGCCCTGCTGTGGTTGGTGATCGCGGCCTTTCTCAGTGGCTGGGTCGCGTTCGCGCTCGGTACACCCGCGCCCGCGTGGATCGCCACCACCGTCCACGGCCTGTTCGGCTTGGCCGTGGTCGCGCTCGCACCGTGGAAGACGATGATCATCCGGCGATCGACCATGCGCTGGGCGAGTCTGGCACTGCTGTTGATCATGGTGGCCGGTCTGGTCGGTGGCTTCGCGCAGCTGCTCGTCGGTTGGCGCCCGGTGCTCGGGATCAGCCCGATCCAAGTCCACGTCGGGGCAGCTCTCGTGGTGGTTCCCTTGCTGGCCTGGCATGTGCTGCGGCATCGTCCGCAACGGCTGCGGCGCTCGGACCTGTCCCGCCGGATGCTGCTGCGGGGCGTTGCCCTGGCCGGGGCCGTCGGCGCGGGAGTGCTGGTGCTCGATATCGCGGCTCGCTGGACAGGTGGCCGAGGACGTACGCCGACCGCGACAGGCTCACGTCCAGTGGGCGCCCGACGAGATCCCGGCGACGATCTGGCTGCTGGACCGAGTGCCCGAGCTGGCGGCCGCGTTTGCGGTGGACGTGGCCGGTCGGTCCCTGACAGCAGCTGACCTCGCGGAGCGGGCCGAACTCGTGACGGCCCGGCTGGACTGCACGAGCGGTTGGTACGCCGACGCCACCTGGTCCGGTCGTCGACTTGCCGACCTCATATCGCCCGAGGTGCTGGCGAGTGCGACGAGCCTCGTGGTGACGAGCGCGACCGGCTACAGGCGTACGTTCCCGGTGGCCGACGCCGACGCCCTGTGGCTGGTGACGGCCTGTCAAGGCCGCCCGTTGACCGCGGCCACCGGAGCGCCCGTCCGGCTCGTCGCGCCGGGCCGGCGAGGTTTCTGGTGGGTCAAGTGGGTGTCCCGGGTGGAGCTCAGCGAGTCGCCCGACTGGTGGCAGCTCCCGTTCCCGGTGCAGTGACGCCGCTGACTCGCCAGCCGCGCGGGCGGCGTCTTCCAGCACAACCATCAACACGTACGCCAGACCAGCCGCCAGCCGGCCACGTTCGCCATCCACCCCGTGCAGCCCAACCATCAACACGTACGCCAGACCGGCAGCCACGGCATCCGGCGAACGCACACGTCGCAGGTCAGCCACCGCCACAATCATCCGAACACGTACGCCAGACCAGCCCCACCCGCCACGTCATCCAGCACAACCATCAGACACGTACGCCAGACCAGCCCCAACCGGCCACGTCGTCCAGCACAGCCGTGGAGACGTGGGCGACGGTTCGGCTCTCTGGTGTGTGAGAGGTCGCCGTGGTAGCCGCGATTCGCCCTCGAGCCGTCCCCGGCGCCGAGCATCTCGCCTCGCAAAAACGACCCCGGCGCCGAGCATCTCGCCTCGCAAAAACGACCCCGGCGCCGAGCATCTGCGCCTCGCAAAAACGACTCGGGCTCCGGATGCGCCGTCAGCGCAACCGGAGCCCGAGAACGATCTCCTGCAGGAATGGACTACGAACGCGCCTTCTCGCGCATCTCGTACGTCTCGACGATGTCGCCGACCCGGATGTCGGAGTAGTTGGCGACCGTGAGGCCGCACTCGTACCCTTCCCGGACCTCGGTTGCGTCGTCCTTCTCTCTCCGCAACGAGGCGATCGAGCTGTCGGTGATCACGACGCCCTCGCGGAGCAGACGCGCCTTGGCGTTGCGCCGGATGACACCGTCGATGACCATGCAGCCGGCGATGATGCCCACCTTGGACGAACGGAAGATCTCGCGGATCTCCGCCTGGCCGAGGGTGGCCTCCTCATAGATCGGCTTGAGCATGCCCTTCAGTGCCGCCTCGATCTCGTCGATCGCGGCATAGATCACCGAGTAGTAGCGGATGTCGACGCCCTCGCGGTCGGCCAGCTCCGTCGCCTTGCCCTGCGGGCGGACGTTGAAGCCGATGATGACCGCGTCCGAGGCCGCCGCCAGGCTGACGTTGGTCTCGGTGATCGCGCCGACGCCACGGTCGATGACCCGCAGGCTGACCTCGTCGCCGACGTCGATCTTGGACAGCGCGTCTTCCAGCGCCTCGACCGAACCCGCGCCGTCGCCCTTGAGGATGAGGCGCAGTTCCTGCGTCTCGCCCTTCTCGAGCTGCTCGAACAGCTGGTCCAACGTCTTGCGCTTCGTGCTGGCCGCCTGAGCCGCCATCCGCAACCGAGCGGCCCGCCGCTCGGCGATCTGGCGTGCCATCCGATCGTCGTCGACCACCAGGAACGAGTCGCCGGCACCAGGCACGGCGGTCAGACCGAGCACCTGGACCGGGAACGACGGCGGAGCTTCGGTGACGTTCTCGCCCTTGTCGTCGAGCAGCGCCCGGACCCGACCGTGAGCGGGACCGGCCACGATCGAGTCGCCGACGTGCAGCGTTCCGCGCTGGACGAGCACCGTCGCCACCGGGCCACGACCCTTGTCCAGGTGTGCCTCGATGGCAACACCCTGGGCATCCATCTCCGGGTTCGCCCGCAGATCCAGCGCAGCGTCGGCGGTCAGGATGACGGCCTCGAGCAAGGAGTCGAGACCGACCCCGGTGATGGCCGACACGTCGACGAACATGGTGTCGCCGCCGTACTCTTCCGGCACCAGGCCGTACTCGGTCAGCTGGCCACGGACCTTGGTCGGGTCCGCGCCTTCCTTGTCGACCTTGTTGACCGCGACAACGATCGGTACGTCCGCGGCCAGCGCGTGGTTCAGCGCCTCGATCGTCTGCGGCATCACACCGTCGTCGGCCGCAACCACCAGCACGGCGATGTCGGTCGACTTCGCACCACGGGCACGCATGGCGGTGAACGCCTCGTGACCAGGGGTGTCGATGAAGGTGATCTTGCGCTCGTCACCGTCGACCTCGGCCGCGACCTGGTACGCACCGATGGACTGGGTGATGCCTCCGGCCTCGCGAGCGACGACATTCGTCTTGCGGATGGCGTCCAGCAGCTTCGTCTTGCCATGGTCGACGTGACCCATGACGGTGACGACCGGAGGACGTTGCGCGAGGTCTTCCTCGCCGCCCTCGTTCTCCCCGAACTCGATGTCGAAGCTCTCCAACAGCTCGCGGTCCTCGTCCTCGGGCGAGACGACCTCGATGTCGTAGTTGAGCTCCGTGCCGAGCACCTTGAGGGTCTCGTCCGAGACCGACTGGGTGGCCGTCACCATCTCGCCCAGGTGGAACAGCACCTGGACCAGGGACGACACGTCAACGCCGATCTTCTCGCCGAGGTCGGTCAGGCTGGCACCACGAGGGAGCCGGACCTTCTGGCCGTCACCCTGCCGGACGCGTACGCCACCGATCTCCGGTGCCTGCATCTGGTCGAACTCTTGACGACGCTGCTTCTTGGACTTGCGACCGCGACGAGCGGGACCGCCCGCACGACCGAAGGCACCCTGGGTGCCGCCGCGGCCGCCGCGACCGCCACGCCCGCTGGGCGGACCGCCGGGACCGCCGCCGGGACCACCGCGACCGGGGGCGCCGCCGCCGCCGGGACGACCCCGACCACCGGGTGCACCCGGCCGACCGCGGGTCCCCGCAGCACCGCCGGGACCGCCGAGAGCGGACTGCTTGGGCATCATCGCCGGGTTCGGGCGCGGCATGCCGGGCACGCCACCGCCGGGCCGCGGACCGCCCGGCGCACCGCCGGGCGTACGACCAGCCGGCGGGCGCGGGCCGCCGGGGCGAGACGCGTCCTGACCGGGACGCGGGCCACGACTCTGGCCCATCCCCTGGGACGGGGCGAACGGGTTGTTACCGGGACGCGGTGTGCCACTGGGGCTCCGCCGCGGGCCCGGCACGGCACCCGGAAGGCCGCCGCTCGAACCGGGCCGCGAGCGCTGACCGCCCGGGGACGGAGCGCTGCCGGGGCCGGACCGATCCGACCGAGGAGCTGGGGCGGGGCTCTGACCGGAACCGCCGTGTCCTGAGGCCGCATGACCGGAGCCCGCCGCGAGCTGACCGGAACCCGCCTGACCGGAGCCCGCCTGACCGGAGCCACCGTGTCCGGGGACGCCCGGACGGGGGGACTGGCCCGGGGACGGACGACGCTGCTCGGGACGGGGGGAGCCGGCGTGCTGGCTGCCCGACGCCGGACGGCTCGGACCGCCGGGCTGCGGACCGTCCGAAGACGGGCGGGTCTGCGGTGCGCGGGTCTGCGCGGCCTCAGCCTGTGGCGTGCCGGTTGGCGCTGCAGCGCTCGGTGCGCTGCTCGTGGCGCCGTCGCCGTTGGCACGACCGTCGGTCCGGGCGGCTGGGCGCGATGCCTGGCCGGCTCCCGGAGCCGGTGTTCGCGGACCGGGGACGCCCTGACCGGGTGCCCGCGGCACGACGCCCGTGGCCGGGCGAGTGGTAGGCGCGCTCGAGGCACGCTCGCCGCTCGGCTCAGTCGTCGAGGTCGTCGAAGGTGCCGACGTCTTGGCCGGAGCCTCGGCTGCGACCTGAGCGGGCGCGGTCGGCGCGACCGCTGCCGGCCGTACGGGCGCCGACGGTTGGGCGGAACGAGAAACGGGTGCCTCCCGGCTCGTGACCGGGGCGCTCGCGACCGATGCCGGAGCGGTTGATCTCTTGCCGGCCGAGTCGTTGCCGCCGGCGAGCTTCTCCCTCAGTCGTCGAACGACGGGGGCTTCGAGTGTGGAGGAAGCCGATCGTACGAACTCCCCCATGTCCTTCGCCTCAGCGAGGACAGTCTTGCTTTCGACTCCGAGCTCCTTTGCAAGCTCGTAGACACGGACCTTTGCCACTGCTCTCCTTGTTGCGGTCCGGTCGAGGAGTCGCCGGACCAGTTAGTTGTGGTTCATGCTCACTGAAGGGTTCTCATCGAGTGGTCATGAGCGCTAGCCCACTTTCTGGTACGGGCCCCCGCGCTGGTCGCGCGGGCGCTTGGCATCATCCGTTCGGGTCTGCCCGAACGACACAGTGTAGAACTCTATGCCCAGACGTACGTGTTCGTCTAAAGCGAGGGCTGTTCGCCTCCGCTTACCCCGCCCCGCCGCCGATCGTCGGCCTCGTGCGGGCGAGATCCCTGGCCGGTGATCGACCGCAACGCGGCATCGACCTGGTCGGAATCGACACTTGTCCTCAGCGCTCGTCCGATCGCACGCCGCTTGAGCGCCCGATCCAGACAAGACTCCGAGCGGTGGAGGTAGGCACCGCGCCCGGGCAGATCCTGCTTCGGATCAACCACGAGCACACCGTCGGTAGCCACCACGCGGATGAGTTCTGCTTTGTCGCCCCGCTCACGACAGCCGGTGCAGGTGCGTGTTGGCCGACGATAGGCCGAGCGACTCACCGTTAGAGCGTAGCGCGGCTGGTGAAGCCGGACCTCGTGACAAACGTCCCGGCCACCTGGCTCCACAGCCCGATCCCAAGCGGTCACGACCCAGACGTCTGCGACCCACGGCCCGGGAACCCATCCTCGACCCGGCAGCCGTTCAGTGTCGTGTTCGGCGGCTCCATGGCCGTGGGTTGTCACGCAGTCTCAGGGCCTCACGCAGTCTCAGGGCCTCACGCAGTCCGTGGCCCGAAAGCTCTCCAGATCGCGGATCATCACGGCGGGCTCACGGGGGTTGGAGTCGGCGTAGTAGGAGTACGTGCGATGCAGCGCGTCCAGCACCAACTGCTTGCCCTCGGTGTCGATGTGGCCGGTGAGCAGCAGCAACGCGAACCCGGCTCCGATGATGAAACCGTCGACATCAGGTCCGTTGTGGTCGGGATCCTCCAGTGCCCCTGCCGGGTCGTCGGCGGCGATCATCCATCGGACCGTCGTGCACCTCGTCAGCTCCGCCCGGCGGTCGAGCCAGCCGTACAGCGTGTCGTTGCCCTCGTCGCTGCCAAACGGTGCGAACTCGGCCCCCTCGTCGTGATAGAGCGGATCCCTGAAGTGGGCGGCGAACGCCTTGTGCGGCTTTGGGAAGTCCGCTGCCGGTGGATCCGCGGTCGGAGTCGGCTGGTCGGCAGCGTCGGGCGGGATCGGCACCGACGGCGCCGCGCCGCCGCCCGGAACGGGGATCCCGTGCTCAGGCATGCGCGGCTCGGGGACTCCTGGCACCGGGTCGCCGGGCCCGGCGCACCCCACCGCCAGCAAAGCGATAGCGATCAAACCGAAGGTGAGGCGTCTGTGCACCGGGCAACTGTGCCAGGCACAGCGAACACTTTGCCGCGAGACCAGCCGGCTCGGCCAAACTGCTCAGGCACACCCCCAATCAACCGCCTCAACCAGCCGGACAGGTCACAACCACCCGCCGGTTGATCCGACGGTTCGCTTCCGACGTATTGGGCACCGCAGGCTCGGCCTCGCCTCGGCCGATCACGGTGAATGCGTACATCGACCGCGACAGATTGCCGCGCAGCACCGCCGCGACCGATCGGGCACGCCGCCGGCTGAGGTCCAGACCGTGCGCGACCGACCCGAGGTCGTCGGTGTAGCCGACCACTCGCACCCGTCCAGCACCGCGACGACGCAGCTCGGCTGCCACCTGCGCGAGTCGGCTTGCCGAGGATGCTCGGACGGTCGCGCTGTCCTTTGCGAACAGGACGGTCGCATCGAGCGTCATCGTGACCGAGTTCGATGTCCGGTCCATTCGCATCTCCCGTTTCAGGTCGGCCGTCGAGACCACGATGTCGAGCACCGGTGCTGTGATCGCCACCACCGGTGCGGCGGGGACGGGCGCGCCAACCGCCGGGGGCGTGGCCGCCCACAACAACGCCGATGAGGCCACCACCAGGCACGCGACGACCAGGATCAGCGTGCGAATGTTCGAGCAGAGCTGTCGGACACTTCGCTCGCGTCGGGTCTGCGCGGCCGGCGCAGAAGCGCCCAATGCCTGCGAGGCCGGTGTCGGCGGGGCCGCTGTCGGCGGGGCCGGTGTCGGCGGGGCCGGTGTCGGCGGGGCCGGTGTCGGCGGGGCCGGTGTCGGCGGGGGATCACTTGACCGGAACATGGGAGAACACTCCGAAGTGCGGGATCGCGACATCCATCGCGGTGACGCGGACGGGTGGTGCAGCGAACGAGGCCGAGATCACCGTCGGGGTCCCGCCGCTGAGGGTCAGCGAACCGGTTGCGGTGCAGAGACACCTGCCCTGGCCGTGAGACGCCACCAGGTAGAGCTTCTTGGCTGCAGGGTCTATCAAGGTGACCCCATCTGCCTCGTAGTCGTGCGACCCGCGATCGGAGAACAGGTCACCGACCACGGCATCGTCGGCCGACCGCACGGTGAACGTCACGTGCGCAAGGCTGCCGTCCCGGACGATCCGGTAGAGATCGAGTTCGATCGTCTTGCCATCGGCCGAACTCGAACGCGCGGAAACGACCGGTCCGAGCGAGCTGTCGCCGGACGAACTACCGCCCGCCGAGGCCGGAGACCGGGCCGACGCCGACGGGGTTGCCGGCGCGCCCGTCGGTTCGGCGGTCACGGTCGCCGTTTCGAGGGCAGACGACGTGGGCGTCGCTGTCGGGCTCGGGACGGAGATCGAACAGGCGGCCAACGCGGCGGTGAGCAGCAGACCGAGCAGACTGACGAACGTACGTCGCTTCATGATCGGACGTTAAGGAGCACCGCCCCCGACCGTTCACTGCGTCGCCTGACCTGTGGACAACCCTCCGACGCCGCTCAATCTGTGGACAACGGCGCCGCCGTGTCGGACCGGATGTCGATCCGCCAACCGGTGAGCCGGGCGGCGAGCCGGGCGTTCTGGCCCTCGCGCCCGATGGCGAGTGACAACTGGTAGTCCGGAACGACAACCCGCGCGGCCCGCAAGCTCTCGTCGACGACCGTCACCGAGGAGACCTTGGCCGGCGAGAGTGCGTTGCCGACGAACCTCGCGGAGTCCGGCGACCAGTCGATGATGTCGATCTTCTCCTCGTTCAGCTCGTGCATCACCGCCCGGACCCGCTGACCCATCGGCCCGATGCACGCACCCTTCGCGCTCACGTCGGAGTTCGTGCTGATCACCGCGATCTTCGAGCGGTGCCCCGCCTCGCGAGCGACGGCCTTGATCTCCACCGTCCCGTCGGCGATCTCGGGAACCTCGAGTGCGAACAGCCTCTCCACCAGACCGGGATGGGTCCGGGAGACGACGATCTGCGGGCCCCGAAGCTCGCGGCGGACCGCGACGACGTACACCTTGATCCTGGTTCCGTGCTGATAGCGCTCACCCGGCACCTGCTCGGCCAGCGGCATGATGGCCTCGATCTTGCCGAGGTCGACCAGGACGGTCCGCGGATCGTGGCCCTGCTGGATGACGCCGGAGACGATGTCGCCCTCCACCCCGGCGAAATGGCCGTACTTCTGCTCGTCCTCGGCGTCGCGGAGTCGCTGCATGATGACCTGCCGCGCCGTCGACGCCGCTACCCTGCCGAAGCCCTCGGGCGTGGCGTCGTACTCGCCCACGAGATTACCCGCCTCGTCGATCTCGGGTACCAGCACGATCACGTGGCCGCTCTTGCGATTCAGGTCAACCCGGGCGCCTTGCACGGCGCCGTCGGTCTTCTCGTACGCCGTGAGCAGCGCTTCCTCGATCGCGCTGACCAGCACGTCGAACGGGATGTCCTTCTCACGCTCCAGAAGTCGGAGCACGGAGATGTCGATGTCCATTTAGTTGTCCTCAGTTTCGGAGTCCTCGTCGAGAGCGTCGACCGCGGCCGGCCGGTTGAACTCGATCTGCACCGATGCCTTCGCGACCTCTGACAGGTCGAGCTCACACACGGTGCCCGACACGTCCAGCCGCACCCGCGGTTCCTCGACCGCGATGATCCGGCCGCTGAGCTGCTCGCCCGTTGTGAGGCTGACCGCGACCAGCCGGCCACGGTTGCGCCGCCAGTGCGCACCACGCTCGAGCGGGCGGTTCACTCCGCGGGTGCTCACTTCCAGGGTGTACGGCGCGCTGCCCGTCACGTCGCTCTCGTCGAGCGCGGCCGAGATGGCCTGAGTGGCCTCGGCGATCTCATCCAGGGTCGGCCCGGTGCCCTTCGGCCCGTCGCCGTCGACGGTCACCCGGACCACCCGACGGCGCCCGGCCGGCACGACCTCGACGGACTCGAGCTCGAGATCGCACCGAGCGACCACCGGTGTCAGCAGGTCGGTCAGCTGCGAGGCATTCATGGATGGTCCTTCGATCCGATTGGGTTCAGCAGTTGTTCCGGGACTGGTACACGTCCGCGGCGAGCCGACATTCTCCCACGCCCACGGTACGTTCTCTGCGTGGACCTGTCCCCCGCCCCCCGGCTGCTCAGCCGACGGAGACTCCTCCAGGCCGCGGGTGTGGCGGGTCTGGTCCTGGCGTCCGGGTGCAGCATCTCCGACCCGCGGATCGAAGGCGGCAGCGCGGGTGCCACCGCCGGCTCCGGCGCACCGACACCCAGTGTGACCCCGTCGGCCACCCCGACCCCCACACCCACCGTGCCGGGCGCCCGTTCGGGTGCCCAGGCCGAGGCGTCCGTCGCGGCGCTGGCCGCTGCCCTGCTGAGCTCCAAGGCCAAGCTCACCTCTGGTCAGCGACACATCCTCGCCGCTGCCCGAGACGCGCACCACCTGCACGCCACCGTACTGAGCACGCCGGACCCGACAGCGCGATCGACCGCCGGCGCGACCGGGGTGCCGACTCCGGCGAAGCCGACGAAGGTCAGCCTGGCTGCGTTGATCGCGGCGGAGAAGGGTCTGGCCGCCCGGCAGGCCAAGCTCGTTCCCACCTCCCGCGGACTGAACGCGCTGCTTTTCGGCTCGCTCAGCGTGGCCGCGACGACGTACGCCTCGGCACTGACGGCGAAGGGCAAGGTCCCGATCCGGAAGACGCCAGCGCACCCTCCGACCCCTGAGGTCCTGGACGATGTGGCCGGGCTGCAGGCGGCCCTCGAGCAGGTGTACGCGCTGATCTACGGGTACCAGGTCGCGGCCGGCAAGCTGTCGGTGGGGAGCAAGGCCCGGGACCGCGCGCTCGCCGGCCTCACCGAGCGCCGAGCCCTGCGCGACCAGCTCATCGCCCTCGCCACCGCACGCAAGGCGTCGGTGCCCGCCGCCGAGCCCGCGTACGTGACCTCGGCCAGGGTCCGGGGTCCCGGCAGCGCGGGGGCGCTGATCGCCTCGATGGAGACCGCGTTCGTGCCATTCACCGGGCAGTGGCTGGCCGCCGCCGCCCAGCCGGCCGATCAGCAGCTCGCCTGGGCCACCATGCGTCGGGCCGCCTCGCTCGCCCGCAGCTGGGGCGGCCCGGTGAGCGCCTGGCCGGGCTGGCCCACCTGATCTTGTGGGCTCGCGCCCGGTCCTGCCAACGTCTTCGCACCGCATCGCCCAGACGCTGCCGCTCGCGCCCGGTCCCGCCCACGTCTTCGCACCCCATCGCCCAGACGCCCCCGCTCGCGCCCCGTCCCGCCCACGTCTTCGCACCCCATCGCCCAGACGCCCCCGCTCGCGCCCCGTCCCGCCCACGTCTTCGCACCCCATCGCCCAGACGCCCCCGCTCGCGCCCCGTCCCGCCCACGTCTTCGCACCCCATCGCCCAGACGCCGCCGCTCGCAGGCCGAACCCGGTCCGCAGTCTCGTGCCCGACGCTCGCCCAGGTCTGCGCTGGGCGCTCGCGCGTCAGCGGTCGAGCAGGGGGCTGACCACGTCCCAGGCCAGCTTGAGAGTCAGTGCTCCGACGACGATCAGGAAGACCTTCCGGACGAAGGCGTTGCCGCCGCGGATGGCCATCCGGGCGCCGATGAACCCGCCGACGAGATTGGCCGCACCCATGGTCAGACCGAGGGCCCAGAGCACGGAACCGTGCGTCGCGAACACGACGATAGCGGCGAGGTTCGTGAACAGGTTCGCGATCTTGGCCTTGGCGCTCGCCTCCAAGAAGCCGTAACCGAGCACGGTAACGAGCAGGATCACGAAGAACGAGCCGGTGCCTGGTCCGAGGATCCCGTCGTACGCGCCGACGCCGAGGCCGATCGCTGTGGTCAGCAGATAGTGCTTGCGACCGTCATGCTTACGCGCAGAGTGCAGACCGAGCTCGGGCCGCCGCCAGGTGTAGATCCCCACCACGACCAGGGCGACGAGCACGATCGGGCTGAAGTACTGCTTGGGCATGTATCTTGCGGCCTGCGCCCCGAGCGCCGCGCCGATGGCGGAGCCGACGACGAGGGGGACGACCGTTCGCCAGTCCGGCCGGAGCCTGACGGCGTACGTGATCGAGCTCGTCGCCGTGCCCCACACCGATGACACCTTGTTGGTGCCGAGGATCGACGCCGGCGGTGTGTCCGCCGGCAGTCCGATCAGCAGGGCCGGGAGCTGGATCAGCCCACCCCCGCCGACCACTGCGTCGACCCAGCCGGCCACGAATGCCGCGACGACCAAGAAGATGAGCGTGGCCAGTGAGATGTCGAGCCCGCTCACCCGCTACCGCCAGCCGTGCGAGGCCCACTCCCCCGGAAACTGGGCGCAAACGACAACGACACGCCGAAGAGCTCTGTCGTTTGCGCCCAGTTTCCGGGGTCAGGCGCCGACAGCCGCACAGGTGGCCGGCGCCTTCTCAGGTCGTTGCGCAAGTTCAGTCGGCGACGGGCTCGCCGAGGTCGGGGAGGCCGTGCACCACAGACAGCAGATGACCGAGCGCGTCGTCGATGGCCACCTCGCTGCGCGCGCCCGAGGTCCGATCACGCACCTCGACGAACCCGTCCGCGAGGGAACGCCCCACGATGACGCTGGTCGGCATGCCCATGATCTCGGCGTCGGCGAACTTCACCCCGGGGCTGGCCTTGCGATCGTCCAGCAGTACCTCGATCCCGGCTTCGTCGAGCTTGCGGCCGAGATCGGCGGCCCACTCCAGGGCGGCGGCGTCTTTGCCCGCGACGACGATCTGGATGTCGAACGGCGCGATTCCCCGCGGCCACGCCAGCCCCTTGTCGTCGCAGGTGCCCTCGGCGACCGCGGCGACCGCACGGGAGACACCGACGCCGTACGACCCCATCGTGACCGTGACGAGCTTGCCGTTCTGGTCGAGCACCTTCAAGCCGAGCGCCTCGGCGTACTTCTTGCCGAGCTGGAAGATGTGCCCCATCTCGATGCCGCGGGCCAGCTCTAACGGGCCCGACCCGTCGGGGGCGGGATCGCCCGCTCGGATCTCGGCCGCCTCGATCACCCCGTCGGCGGTGAAGTCGCGGCCGGCGACCAGGTCGAACACATGCCGACCCGGCTCGTTCGCGCCGGTCAGCCAGCGGGTACCGGCGACAACCCTGGGATCGAGCAGATACCGCACGGTGCTCGCCGCGCGCTCGCCGAGGCCCGCGCCACCCTCGACCCGCGCCGGTCCGATGTAGCCCTTGACCAGTCCTGGGTTGGCGGCGAAGTCGTCCTCGGTGAACGCCTCGGCCTCGGCAGGCTCCAGCTGCGCCGCCAGCCGTTTCAGGTCCACCTCCCGATCGCCCGGCACGCCGACCGCCAGCGGATGGCGCGAGCCGTCCGGCTCGACCACCATGAAGACCACGTTCTTCAGGGTGTCGCTCGCCTGCCAGGGACGGTCCTCCCGCGGGAAGCGCTCGTTCGCCAGCGCCACCAGCGTGTCGATGGTCGGCGTGTTCGGAGTGTCCTCCACGTGCGCGGGCGGCGCGTCGACGTACGGGATCGGCTCGGGAGCCGCGGTGTGAACCGCCTCCACATTGGCCGCATAGCCCCCCGGAGAGCGGACGAAGGTGTCCTCGCCGTACTCGGCGACAGCCAGGAACTCCTCGCTGGCCGAGCCGCCCATCGCCCCCGACATCGCCTGCACGATGGCGTACTCGAAACCGAGCCGCTCGAAGATCTTGATGTAGGCGTCGCGATGGAGGTCGTAGGACTTCTGCAGTCCGGCCTGGTCGACATCGAAGGAGTAGGAGTCCTTCATCACGAACTCTCGGCCGCGCAGAATTCCGGCCCGGGGGCGCGCCTCGTCCCGGTACTTCGTCTGGATCTGGTAGAGGCTGACCGGCAGGTCCTTGTAGGAGGAGTACAGGTCCTTCACCAGCAGGGTGAACATTTCCTCGTGCGTTGGCCCGAGCAGGTAGTCCCCGCCCTTGCGGTCCTTCAGCCGGAAGATGTTCGGACCGTACTCGGTCCAGCGGCCGGTGGCCTCGTACGGCTCCCTCGGCAGCAGCGCGGGGAAGTGAACCTCCTGGGCGCCGATCGCGTCCATCTCCTCGCGGACGATGGCCTCGACCTTGCGCAGCACCTTGTAGCCCAGCGGCAGCCAGGAGTAGATGCCCGGTGCCGCCCGGCGAACGTAGCCGGCCCGGACCAGCCAGCGGTGACTCGGCACCTCGGCGTCGGCGGGGTCCTCGCGCAGGGTGCGGACGAACAGCTCCGACATACGCGTGATCACGGGGTGCCTTCCTCTGCGGGACGTTTGACGGCGGTACGAGTGCCCTGAGCACCCTACTCGGACGCGCGCCCAGCCTTCCCATCGATCTTCAGAACGGTTGACCCCAACGATCGTGGTCAACCGTTCTCGATTCGATGTGGTCCTGGACGAACCACGCCTCAGATCGTGGGGTGGATCTCGAGATGCTGCCCGTCGGGATCGGTGACAACCACCTTGGTGCCCGCCTCGTCCTCGGCAACGCTCGCCCGATAGCCCGCCGCCTGCAGACGGGCGGCCAGCGCGTCGAGCGGTTCACTGGTCTCGAAGCCCAGCTTGACCAGAGCCGGCCGGGCTGGCTCTGCGCCCTCGGCCGGGATCGAGGCGCCACTCGAGACCTCGGTCGAGGCCTCGGTCGGGGCGTCGGCCGGGGCGTCGGTCGAGTGCTCGCTCGGCGCGTGCAGCCCGATCACCCCACCCTGCCGACGGCCCGCGCGCAGGGCACACCACCACGGGTCGTCCAGTGGGCCGAACGGCTCGAACCCGAACGAGCCGAAGAACGCGGCGTCCGCGCGGAAGTCGGAGCTGTACCGGACCGCCACCACATCCAGCGATGCCGCGACGGTCTGCTCGTGCACCCGGAGGCCATCGCGGGCGTGCTCTGCCTCGGCATACAGCCCGATCGCCCGACCACCCGGCGAGCTGACGACGCCCCGCCGGCCGTACGAGTCGTCCAAGACAGACGTCGTCAGCCCTAGTCCGCGCAACTGGGCCAGCGCCGGGTCGACGTCGGCGACCGAGAGGTTGAGCGAGGTGTCGCCGGGAGTCACCGGTGCCGCGTCTGCCACGCCGTGGACCGCTACGCGGCCCGAGGCGGCCACGAACTCCGCGTACCCTCCACCCTCGGTGTCGAGCACCCGCCGCAACCCGAGCTCCTCCAGGAACGCGATCATGGCCGCCGGCTCGGCGCTGAAGCGCATCGGGAAGACGGTGTACGGATGGCTCATCTCTGAATTCTCCTCGATGACAGAGCACGCCGAGAGCGGCGCTCGTACGGACTCGGCCCCGGCGAACAGGCTCCGCCGAGATGATAGGACTGGGCGATGGCCTCCTACGACGTCAACCCCGGCGCGGTGCGCCGGGCCGAGGAGCTGATCGACGCACGCCAGTACGTCCTGGACAGCGACTGGGGCGACGTGCAGCCCAACGCCGAGGCACAGAATGCCTTCCTGGACTCGCACACCTGGGGCGACTACGCGGCCTGGCACCTCGGGCTCACGGTGGGCGCGAACGACGAGACGAAGGCGCGGTACGCGTTCGTCTACGGCGACCTGCGTCGGGTGCATCGCAGCGGGCTGATCGCCTGCGTCTACCGCGCCTCGGAGTGGCGACACAAGGCAGTCGAACGCGCGGCGTACGACCTCCTGCAACGTCTCGACGACCGCGCCGGAATCAGCTGACCTGCCCGTCGATCGAACCCCAAGGAGCGTGTGCGCATGCTGGTACCACCGGTCACCGACATCTCCAGCCTGTCGGTCCGCCTCGACGGATCGGTCGCCGTGATCACCGGCGGCGCGTCCGGAATCGGCCTGGCCATTGCGGGGCTTTATGCCGAATCCGGCGCCCGGGTGATCGTCGTCGACCGAGATGCGACGGCGGCGGGCCGGGCCGTGGCCGACCTCGGCGGGGGCGCGGCGGCATTCGGCTGCGACGTCACCTCGGGCGACTCTGTCGCCGAGACGGTCGCGGCGATCAGCGCGCTGACCGGCCGGATCGACCTGCTGGTCAACTCCGCGGGTGTGGCGATGCTCGCCCCGGCGGAGGAACTGACAGAGGACCAGTGGCAGGCGACGATCGCGGTGAACCTGACCGGCACGTACCTGATGTGTCGGGCGGTAGGACGGGTGATGCTGGCGCAGGGTCGCGGGAAGATCATCAACCTGGCATCGCAAGCCGCTTCGGTGGCGCTGCCCGAGCACGTCGCGTACTGCGCGTCCAAGTTCGGGGTGATCGGGATGACCCGGGTGCTGGCGCTGGAGTGGGCGGGTCGCGGCGTCACGGCCAACACCATCTCTCCGACGGTTGTGCTCACCCCACTGGGCATCGGGGCGTGGGACAACCCGAAGGGCGAGGCGCACATGGCCGAGATCCCGGTCGGCCGGTTCGCGATGCCGAACGAGATCGCCGCTGTGGCAGCGTTCCTCGCCAGCGGCGCCGCCGACATGATCAACGGCGCCGACATCGTGGTCGACGGCGGCTTCACGATCCGCTGAGGCGCAGCGGCAGCGGCACAGAACCGGGCTGCGAGAAAGGGAGAAAGCGCGAGCCAATCAGGCGCGGAGCGGGCGCGAGCCCGCACGAGACTAGTAGTGCACGGTCGCAAACTCGCCGACGTCGCGAAAGCCGACGCGGGCGTACGTCGCCCGCGCGGGCAGGTTGAAGTCGTTGACGTACAAGGACACGATCGGCGCCACGGTGCGGGCCAGCCGTACGGCCGCCGCCATCGCCGGCGCCGCGAGCCCGCGCCCCCGCAGCGCCGGGTCGAGCCAGACACCCTGGACCTGGCAGACGTTGCCGGACACCGATCCGAGATCGGCCTTGAACACCACCCGGCCCCGGTGCACCAGGCCGAATGCGCGCCCGGATGTGATCAGCTGGCGGACGTAGAACCGGTAGCCCGCCGGGTTGCCCTGCAGCGGTGAGACACCGACCTCCTCGGTGTACATCTTCACCGCGGCCTCGTAGTAGGGGTCCCAGTGATCCAGGCCGATCCGGTGGACGTCGGGGTTGAACGCGATCAGGGGGTCGTGGTCGATCGACATGACGGGCTGTCGCGGCCGTACGTTGCGGACCTCGGTCCAGTCCGAGCCCCAGAGCTCGCCGAGCCGGCGCCACAGGGCAAGGGCCGTGGTGGACGGGCCGATGATCGAGGCGCAGGCGCGGTGTCGCCCGGCCACCCGCGCCCAGGCCTCGATGGCGTCGGCGTCGGCGTTCACGGGGACGAGGTTCGACCCGGCGTGGAACAGGGATCGAAGGGAACCGTCGCGCTCGTACCCCCACAGCGGGCAGCCGAGACCGGACTGGTCCAGCCCGGAGGAACGGACCCGGGCCGCGACGAAGACGTTCTCGATCGGCTTGGCGGACAACAGGGCGACTGTCGCGGCGAGGTCGTCGCGACCGAGCACCCGCACGGACCCGCGGCCGTGGCCGGGAGGTGCGGTGTGCATCGCCGTCGTGCCCACGAGCTCAGGACACGCTCACCTGAGGCGCGCCGATCGCGTCCGGTCCGAGCTCGTCGGCGAGCCGCATCGCCTCCTCGATCAGGGTCTCGACGATCTCGCTCTCCTTGACCGTCTTGATCACCTCGCCCTTGACGAAGATCTGGCCCTTGCCGTTGCCCGACGCCACACCGAGATCGGCTTCGCGGGCCTCGCCGGGGCCGTTCACGACGCAGCCCATCACGGCGACCCGCAGCGGGACCTCCAGACCTTCGAGACCGGCCGTCACCTCGTCCGCAAGCTTGTAGACGTCCACCTGGGCCCGCCCGCACGATGGGCAGGAGACGATCTCGAGGTGCCGCGGCCGGAGGTTCAGTGACTCCAAGATCTTGATCCCGACCTTCACCTCTTCCACCGGTGGCGCGGACAGCGAGACCCGAATCGTGTCGCCGATGCCTCGGCTGAGCAACGCACCAAACGCCACCGCAGACTTGATCGTGCCCTGGAACGCCGGGCCGGCCTCGGTCACGCCGAGGTGCAGCGGATAGTCACAGGCTTCGCTGAGCAGCTCGTACGCCCGGACCATCACCACCGGGTCGTTGTGCTTGACGCTGATCTTGAAGTCGCGGAAGCCGTGCTCCTCGAACAGGCTTGCCTCCCACAGCGCCGACTCGACCAGGGCCTCCGGGGTGGCCTTGCCGTACTTCGCCAGCAGCCGCTTGTCCAGCGAACCGGCGTTCACCCCGATCCGGATCGACGTGCCGCGGTCGGCTGCGGCCTTTGCGATCTCCTTGACCTGGTCGTCGAACGCGCGGATGTTGCCCGGGTTCACCCGCACTGCGGCGCAGCCGGCGTCGATCGCGGCGAAGACGTACTTCGGTTGGAAGTGGATGTCGGCGATCACCGGGATCTGCGACTTCGCGGCGATGGCGGGCAGCGCGTCGGCGTCGTCCTGGCTCGGCACCGCGACCCGGACGATGTCACACCCGGTGGCGGTGAGCTCGGCGATCTGCTGGAGCGTCGCGTTGATGTCGGAAGTGAGGGTCGTGGTCATCGACTGGACGCTCACCGGCGCATCGCCGCCGACCTCCACCTTGCCCACCCTGATCTTCCGCGTCTTGCGGCGCGGCGCCAGCACGGGCGGGGGAAGGGCGGGCAGTCCGAGATCGATGGTCATCGGTGCAATTCTGTACGAGGTCGCTGTGACCTGAGGCGTGTGGTCGGGTGCCAGCGTAGTCGGGTACGGTCTGCGCGGGCATGGCCAGGGCTGTGATCTGGCTGTCAGGTCGGGCGCAGTCACGCGAGAGGAGCAAGTGCGGTGGTCCTCGTCGTCGCCGCCGTCGTGCTCGACGATCTGGACGCACCGACCCGGTTGCTGGCCGCTCGTCGGACCGGGCCGGCCGCGCTCGCCGGCGGATGGGAGTTTCCAGGCGGCAAGGTTGAACCAGGCGAGACGGTGCTGGCCGCCCTGTACCGCGAGCTGCGGGAGGAGCTGGGGGTGGAGATCCAGGCGGGAGCCGAGGTGCCGTCGCCCGACGGCAACGAGTGGCCGATCGCGGACGGGCTGACGATGCGGGTGTGGCTAGCCCAGCTCACCGCTGGGGAACCCACCCTGACCCCCGCTCACGACGAGCTGCGCTGGCTGGGCGCCGAAGAGCTGTTCGACGTGGCGTGGCTGCCTGCCGATATCGCCCTCGTCGCGGCCCTGCGGTCGTCGCTCTTCGGCTGAAGCAGCGCGGTGGACTTCGGTCCGGCTAGAACAGCCGAATCGGGTCGATCAGATCGGCCAGGATGAGGACGACGCCGGAGATCATGATGACCGCGCCGACGGCGTACGCGATGGGCAGCATCCGGGCGGTGTCGACGAAGCCCGGATCCGGCCGGTGACGGAGCTTCGCCCACGCCCGGCGCAGGGCCTCATACAGCGCACCGGCAATGTGTCCGCCATCGAGCGGCAGCAGCGGGATGAAGTTGAACAGCGCGACGAACAGGTTGACCGACCCGAGCAGGACGAACATCGTCGCGACCTTGTCGGACGCGCTGAGCTGGTTGGTCGAGGCGACCTCACCGGCGGCCCGGCTGGCGCCGACGATGCTCATCGGGCCGTAGATGTCGCGCGGTTTGCCGGTGATCATGTTGTACGCGGTGTAGTACACCTTCGCGGGAAAGGTGATCAGTGCGTGGGCGGTCTGCTCGGTCATCGTCCACATGTCGCCGGCTACCGCGATCGGACCGCCCCGCTCGCGTTGCACGACCGGCTCGATGCCGAAGAACCCTGCGGCGATCCGCTTGGACGGATCCCACCGGTCCGGCACGCCGTTGATCACCGTGTTGACAGTGGTCAGCTGGATCGTCTGACCGTTGCGTTCGACGCTCAGGGTCACGGGATTGTCCAGGTTGGCTCGGATCAGGACGGAGACCTGGTCCCAGGAGTCCACCGGAGAGCCGTTGAAGGCGACAAGCCGGTCGCCCTTCTGGATGCCGGACAGCGCGGCCGGCGTCTCCGGCTTGCCGTCACAGCTCGTGTTGTCCGCGGCGTCCGCGGCGACGATGCACTCCTGGACGTTGTTGACGACAGGCTCGGTCCGGTTGACGCCATAGGTCAGGGAGACGCCGAGCAGGATGAAGAACGCGAGCAGCAGGTTCATCGTCGGGCCGCCGGCCATGATGATGATCTTCTGCCACGACTTCTTCTGATAGAAGAGCCGGCCGTCATCCTCTGGCTTGATGTCTTGCCACTCGGCGGCTCGAGCACTGTCGGCAAGTCCGCGGAACGGACCGGTGGCGTACGCCCTGATCCTGGTCGGACTGTTCTTGGCGGGCGGGAACATGCCGACGAACCGGACATATCCACCCAACGGGAAGGCCTTGAAACCGTACTCGGTCTCGCCGACCCGCTTCGACCACAGCGTCTTGCCGAAGCCGACGAAGTACTGCGTCGTCTTGACCCCGAACAGCTTGCCGGGGACCAGGTGCCCGACCTCGTGCAAGGCGATCGAGGCCATCACCAGCGCGAAGAAGATCAGCGCGCCGGCGAGGTAGATCACCCAGTCCATCTACGTCCTGCCCGTCTCGGTCCTGCTCGTCTCGGTCCTGCTCGTGGTCAACTCCAGGGCCCGCGACCGGGCCCACGCGTCGGCGGCCAGCACACCGTCGATGGTGAGCTCGTCGTCGGAACGCCAGATAGAGCGTACGTCGGTCTGGGACTCGATCCTGCGCCCCGAGCCCGTCGAAGGGCCAACGCGTCCTGAGCCCGTCGAAGGGCCGAGGTGCTCCCCCACCACCAGCTCGACGATCTCCAGGATGTCCAGAAACCCGATCCGGCCGTCGTGAAAGGCATCGACGCACACCTCGTTGGCTGCATTGAACGTGGCGGGCGCCGTGCCTGCAGCTTCCCCTGCGCGGCGCGCCAGCGACACGGCCGGGAACGCCTCGTCGTCGAGCGGCTCGAACGTCCAGCTGGCGGCCTTGGACCAGTCACAGGCGCTGGCGGCGCCCGGCACCCGGTCGGGCCAGCCCAGCCCGAGCGCGATCGGCAGCCTCATGTCCGGGGGCGAGCACTGGGCCAGCGTCGAGCCGTCGACGAACTGGACCATGGAGTGGACGATGGACTGGGGGTGGACGACGACGTCGATCCGATCCAGCGGAATGTCGAACAGCAGGTGCGCCTCGAGCAGCTCCAGGCCCTTGTTGACCAGGGTGGCGGAGTTGGTCGTGATCATCCGTCCCATGTCCCAGGTGGGATGGGCGAGGGCCTGGCCGGGGGTGACGTCGGCGAGCTCGACACGGGTCCGGCCGCGGAACGGACCGCCGCTAGCGGTGAGAATCAGCCGGTCGACCTCGCCGGTGCGGCCACCACGCAGGCACTGGGCCAGCGCCGAGTGCTCCGAGTCGACGGGCACGATCTGGCCGGTCCGTGCAGCGCCGGTGACCAGCCGGCCGCCGATCACCAGGGACTCCTTGTTGGCCAGAGCGAGCCGGGTTCCGGCCCGCAGCGCCGCGAGCGTCGGAGCCAGGCCGGCCGCACCGGTGATTCCGTTGAGCACCACGTCGCACGGCTCGGCCGCGACTTGACCGGCCGCCTCCGGACCGGCGACGATCCGCGGCAGTCGGGCGTCACCGGAGGACCAGCCGCGCCTGCTGGCTTCGGCGTAGAACGCGAGCTGGAGATCCTGCACCACGGTTGCGCGAGTCACCCCGACAACCCTGGTATCGGTCTCCAGGGCCTGCCGCGCGAGCAGCGCGACATTGTTTCCACCGGCGGCGAGTCCGACCACCCGGAACTCGCCGGGCCGGGCCGCGATCACCTCGAGGGCCTGGGTCCCGACCGACCCGGTGCTCCCCAGGATCACGACGTCGCGCACCCGGTCACCCTAGCCGGACCGTCGAGGATGAGGGGTGCCACACGTTTCCCACCCCAAGTCGGCAAACGGCGCACTCGGAGGTCGATCCGTCACACGTTTCCCACCTCGAGTCGGCAAACGGCGCCGGCGACGCCTAGCTCGGTCGCGGTTCGCCGCGATAGGTGCCGAAGGACCAGTGGTTCCCTTCGGGATCGGCACAGGCGAACTCGTAGCTGCCGTAGTCCGTCGAGCTGGGCTCCCGAGTCACCGTTGCTCCGGCCGCGATGACCCGGGCGTGGACGCCCTCGACCTCGTCGGTGACGACGTAGAAGCCTGCGGTGCCGGGTTCGCGGCTCCAGTCACCACCCGGCTTGTGTGAGCCGAGCATGATCCCGCCGCCCTCGGGCCAGTCCAGCTGAGCGTGCGCGACGACGTCGCCGTCGGCGTAGACGGCTGTGCGCAGGAAGCCGAAGACGTCGACGTAGAAGTCGATCAGCGCGAGTGCGTCACGGGCCTGGAGGCTTCCCCAGACCTGGGGCTCACGGGCCTGGGGCTCACGGGCCTGGGTCGTGGGCGTCTGGGTCGTGTCGTTGGTCGTCGTGTCCATGAAGCCAGTCTTCGCCATTCTGGTGACCACGCGCTTGGATGTTTCGGCGCTCCTCGGCCAACCAGGCGGTCGGACTGATGTCGACGAACTGCGCGAAGTCTCGATCGAGGTGGGCGTGGTCGTAATAGCCGCACTTCACCGCGATCTCGGTCAGGTCAGGTCGCCGACCTTCTGCCACGGCACGACTCAGCCGTTGCTTCGCATGATCGAACCGCATCAGTCGGCCGACCTGCTTCGGGCTCGCGCCGACCTCGCGGGCGAACAGCGCACCGAGCTGACGAGAGCTCAGCGAGACGTGCCCGGCGAGGGCCGCCATCGAACCCGTCCCGCGGTGCCAGCCGAGCCAGCGCCACGCCTCGGCGACCTCGGCCCGCACCCGTACGCCCGGCCGCTGGTCCGTCCGCTCGCGGAGATAACGCTGGACCAGCGCGAACCGGGACGGCCAGCCCTCGGTCTCGGCGAGCCGCTCGCGAAGCCGGCCGACCCCCGGTCCGAGGACCGTCACACCGTCGGTGACCCCGAGCAGTTCACTCGCGGGAAGTCCGAACAGGGCCCGGGCCGCGAGCGGGTGAACCGCGAGCTGGACGCCACGCTGCTCGGGGTCGGGAACGACGTACGACGGCCGCTGCGCCAGGCCGCCGAGCACGATGTCGGTGCGTTGTGGTGCGGGCCCGAGCGCCTCGTCCTCGCTCGTCCCGGTCTCCACCGGGCCGGCCAGGGAGACGATGAAGGTCAGGTACGGCGAGGGGAGGCCACGATGAATTCGCTGCGTTGCGCCTGCGGGTCCGTAGCCGACGGTGGAGGCGACATAGCCGGGCAGGACCGCGCGACTGAGCACGAACCGATCCTCGCTCGCTCCCTGATCGGGCATGTCTTCATCCGACACACCTCCATCGAAACAGGTTTCCCTGATTTCCTCACGCCAGTGACTCGCGTAGGACCGGAATCGTGCGCATTCACGGCACTGGAGAAAGAAGTCAGGTTGGTCCGCCCGCGAAGATGTCCAGCAGCCGGCGGCAACGCGGCGGATCTTCGGTGAGTCCGCGTTCGAGCCCCCAGAACAGGTACGAAGCCGCCCGCGTAACGACCCACAGCCGCGCGCGTTCCCGGTCGAGTTCCGCCGCCTCGACCAGGACGCCCAGCCAGCGCCTGATATCGGCATCGTCTCCCAGCTCGTCCAGGCGGGACCAGAGGATTCGTGCCAGGTCGTATCCGACGTCGCCGCGAAGCAGGATCGGGTCGACGACCAGCCACGGCTCGCGCACGCCGGACAGCACCTGCTCGCAGTGCAGATCCGCGTCGACCGCCAGGTCGGGCGTCTCAGGTACAGCGACGGACGCGGCGGCGGCGATCGCCGACTCGAGCATGCCGGCCGGGACCGGGCGGGCGAGGTCTGACCAGCGCGAACGCCAGCCGGCGGCTTCCTCGGCGGCCTCGTCTCCGGTGCTGCGAACCTCGGCCGGTGCGGGAACGGCAAGTCGCCGGATCGTCTGTCCGAGGATGGGTAGCGCCTGGGCGGGCGGCAGACTCGCCAGGCTCCGGTCGGCATCGAGTCGCTCGAGCAGCAGGGCACCGTGATCGACGTCCGCGGCGAGCAGCTCGACGGTTCCCCGGCCGGACCAGAAGTCCAGGGCCGCAATGGTGGTGGCCACCTCCGGGCCGGGTGGGGTCAGTCGCAGCGCAAGCTGCTCGCCACCCCGCCGAACGGGGAGCACGAGGGCATTCGAACCATGCCGGGGTGCCCCGTCCGGACTCAGCGACCAGCGCTCACACTGGGCGTCCACCAGCATCGGCAGGGCGTCCAGCCAGGCTGTGCCGTCCGACCACCAGCGCGGCATGCTCCGGAAGCTGGCCGGGACGATGATCATCAGCCGGTGAGCGATGCCTCGTCCGGCGTTGCCAGGGTGAGCACGGCCTCCTCGATGTCGTCGTGTTCCTCGAGGTCCCGCTCGACCCGGCGCAGCCGCACCGCCACGTCGTGCTCGACCTCGTCCCCGGCCAGGTCCACGGCCGCTACGAGGTACATCCGAGCCGGACCGACGAACTCCAGATGCAGATAGGTGATCCGATCGACCTCCGCCCGCTGCAACAGGCTCTGCAGCACCCGAGCACGGATGGCGGGGCTGACAGCCTGCCCGATGAGGAAGCGAGCGTTGCGCTCGATCAGTACGACGGCGACCACACCCAGCAGCAGCCCGACCAGCAGCGAACCGATGGCGTCCGGCACCGCGGAACCCGTGATCTGGTGCAGCCCGACCCCAGCGAAGGCGATCAGCAGGCCGATCAGGGCGGCCGAGTCCTCGGCAAACACGGCGCGCACCGTGGGGTTGGACGTATGCCACAGATGTTCAAGGGTGTGCCGACCGAGGGTGCGCGCACCGGCCCGCGCCTCGCGAGAGGCTTGCAGGAACGAGATGCCCTCCAGCACGAAGGCCACGGCCAGCACCACATACGCCACGATGAAGTCGGTCGCCGGTTCCGGGTGACGCAGCTCGGAGATCCCGTGGCTGATCGAGACGACCGCACCGGCGGTGAACAGGCCGAAGGCGGCGAACATCGACCAGACGTACGCCTCTCGTCCGTAACCCAGCGGGTGCGCCGCGTCTCGAACCCGATCCGAGCGGCGTTCGGCGAATAGCAGGAAGATCTCGTTGCCCGTGTCGGCCCAGGAGTGCGCAGCCTCGGCAAGCATCGAGGCCGAACCGGTGATCACGGCGGCGGCCGACTTGGCTATGGCGATCAGGAGATTGGCAGTGAACGCGACGATCACGGTCAGCAGACTCGAGTCCGGACGACGATCGCGACGAGCCACGCTCGACCCTAACAACATCCCACCGACAGCTGACTCGGCACCGCGAGAAAGTGGGCGCATCCGACAACGACACGCCGGCTTCCGTTGTCGTCTGCGCCCAGTTTCCGGGGGCTGGCGGCGGTGATACGAGGGAGGTTCAGTGCGGCCGCGGACGTACGACGTCAACGAGCTCGGCGGCCCGCCGACTGGTGAAGACGTCCTCGAGCATGACGACCTGCCCGTCTGGGCCCGCCAGCGGCACCCGCCAGTTGGGGTACTCGTCGACCGTTCCGGGTTGGTTCTGCGTACGCCGGTCGCCCACGGCATCGGTCAACGCCACGCCGAGCAGCCGAGACGGCGTCCAGGTCAGGTACCGGTGCAGTGCCTTCACGGTGTCCTCCACCGAGGCGCCGGGTTGCAGCGCCCCGTGGTCGATCAGGTTGTCCAGCCACGCCTTCCGCTCCGCGGCGTCCACGGCCAGCTCGACCTCCAGCGGTCGGGTCAGCACGCCGAGCTCGTCGCGCAGTCGGACGTGGTCGCCGGCCAGGTAGCCGGCGGTCGGCGGCAGGTCGTGGGTGGTCACCGAGGCAAGGCAGTACTCCCGCCACCACTCCGGTCGTAGCGGCGCTCCACCGGCCTCCCACTCGAACTCGAACCACAGGATCGACGTACCGAGAATGCCGCGTTCGCGCAGGTAGTCACGCACCCACGGCTCGACCGTGCCGAGGTCCTCCCCGACCACCAGGGCGCCCGCCCGATGCGCCTCGAGGGCGAGGATGCCGATCATCGCCTCGTGGTCGTAGCGGACGTACGTCCCGCCCTTCGGCCCATGACCATCGGGGATCCACCACAGCCGGAACAGCCCGATGACGTGGTCGACCCGGACCCCGCCGGCGTGCCTGAGCACCGCGGACACCATCCGACGGAACGGCTCGTAGCCGGTCTCGGCCAGTCGGTCCGGCCGCCATGGGGGCTGGGACCAGTTCTGCCCGTTCTGGTTGTACGGGTCCGGCGGCGCACCGACCTGGATTCCTCGTGCGTACGTGTCTTGCAACGCCCAGGCGTCGGCACCGAACGGATGGACACCGACCGCCAGGTCGTGCATGATCCCGAGCGCCATCCCGGCCCCGACGGCGTCATCCTGCGCCTGCCCGAGCTGCGCGTCCAGCAGCCATTGCAGCCAGCAGTGGAACTCGATCGCGCGAGCGCGGCCGGCTGCGAACTCGGCGACCGCCGGTGCGGCCGGGTGCTCGAGACCGGCCGGCCAATCCTGCATCGGCCCATACGCCTCGGTGAGCGCGCACCAGGTCGCGTACGACTCCAGACCAGCGCCCTCGCGTCGGCGGTAGGCGTCGAGCGCCAGCTGGCGACCAGGGGAACGGGGCACCTCGAAGATCAGCTCCAGCGCCTCGCGCTTCGCCGTCCAGGCGTCGTCCCGATCGATCGTGCGCGATCGGGGATCCAGTGCGCCGAAGAGCTCGTTGATCCGGGCCCTCTGCTGGTCGGTGCAGTCGGCGTACTCCGGAATCCGCTCCGGCCGCAGGTAGAGCGCGTTGGCGAACCGCCGACTCGTCGGAAGATAGGGCGACGGTTCCATCGGCACGACCGGCCCAGCCGCGTGCAGCGGGTTGATCAGAACGTAGTCGCCGCCGTGCTCGGCCGCGGACCACACGGCGAGGTCGGTCAGGTCGATCAGGTCGCCGACACCCCAGGACCGGGCCGAGCGCACGCTGTACAGCTGGGTCGCCAGACCCCAGGCTCGCCGGTCCCCCATCCGCGCCGGGAAACCGAGCCACGCCGGAGTAACGATCAGCGGCATCGCCGACTCGATGTCGCCGCTGCGGGCCCGCAGCATGTGATAGCCGAGCGGAAGATCCGCCGGGATCTCGAACGACGCCTCGCCGACCAGCCGACCGTCGATATCGTGCGGGGGCGTCCAGTTCTCGAGCTGGCGCAGCTCGTGGCGCCGGCCCCCGCTCTCGAGGTCGATCCAGGTCTCGACCGGGTCGCCATGAGGGACGTGTACCCAGACCTGGCCCGCTCGTTGCTCGCGGATCGCGATGCAGCGGGGCAGCATCCGCGTCCAGGGCTCACGCTGGTGCTCCCGCACCGCCTGCCACGCCTTCTCCGGGGTCGACGCGTCGACCCCGAGCCCGGCCAGAACCCCGGCGATCGTGGCCGGAGTCACCTGGACGTGCTGCCCTTGCCAGTCCCAGTACTCGATGGCGATGCCGTAGGCCTCGGCGAGCTCGATGAGCGACGGATCCACGGCCCCTATCTTGGCGGGCACGAACCGGAGCCGCCCTCCGCGTCCACCGAATCCTGTCCGAACCCGGCTCGGTCAACCTATGATGGGGCCGTTGCGGATGCATCGACGCAGTCCGGTCCTGGCTGCTGCGCATTCGCACAGGACAGGTCTATCGAGTCAGGCGTATCGAGTCAGGCGCATCGAGTCAGATGTATCGAGCGGCGTCGAAGGAGTCCGCTATCCCCCTCACCCCACCCACGCGCGCACGACAGAGCTTCCGTCACGAGGCCCTGCTGTGGAACGACGCCGACGAGTACCGGGAGGTGCTCGTCCCATTCGTCGTCGACGGACTGGAAGCCGGCGAGCCGGTGATGGTGGCGACAATTGCGGAGCACGAGGACTGGCTGCGCGATGGTCTAGGCACCGCCGCAGACGAGGTGCGCTTCGTCGACATGGGCGAGCTCGGTCGAAATCCGGCCAGGATCATCCCCGCCTGGCAGAAGTTTCTCGATGGCGCCGGCGCTGGTCGTCCGGTCCGTGGAGTCGGCGAACCGATCTGGCCCGGACGACGAGACGTCGAGGTCGCGGAGAGCCAGTTCCACGAGGCGCTGCTCAACCTCGCCGTCGACCCCGAGACGCCGTTCTGGCTGGTCTGTCCCTACGACGTGGCCGGACTCGGCCCGCGTGTGGTCGACGAAGCCGCGCGCAGTCACCCCGCCCTGCTCCAGACCGACGGCTACCGCGGCAGCGGCCGGTACGGGGGACGGGCGCACATCGACCTGATGTTCGGCGCCGAGTTCGAGGATCTGCGGGGGCCGTCCGCCCTCGCCACGTACGACCGGGCGAGCGTCGGACGGCTGTACGACTTCGTCGCCACCCATGCCGGGGTGGCTGGGCTCACCGAGGTCCGTTCCGCCGACCTGGCAGCAGCGTCTCAGCGGCTCGCCGCCGGCAGCCTCCACCGTGGTGCGGCGTCGGGGCGGATCATCGTCCGAGATGAGCCGGACGCAGTGGTTTGCGAGGTCGTCGACGACGTCACGATCGGCGACCCGCTGGTGGGCCGGCGCGCGCCGTTGGCTGCCGATGCGGACGGCTTGTGGTTCGTCAACCAGAACAGTGATCTGGTGCGGCTACGATCCAACGCCGCCGGCACCACGGTCCGGGTCTACGCCTGGAAGTAGCCGGCTCGGACCGGCGAACGTCGGGCAAGGCCTAGCTCTGTCTGGACGACGGAACGGGCAAGCGCCTAGCTCTGTCTGGACGACGGAACGGGCAGCGCCCCGCTCTGTCTGGACGACGGAACGAGAAGCCACACGAGCTCTGCGGGCAGCGGCACCCACACCTGACGGCGAGCGAGCAAGACAGGCAGAGTCAGGCGGGCGAAGCAGGCCCGAGCGGACTACACAGCCTCGTACCAGGTCTGGATCTCGGCCCGCGCCAAGGTGTGGCCGAACATGTTGAAGCACATCACCGCGGGGGTCGAGGCAGGGTCGAGGTCGATCCGCTCGATGTCCAGCGCATGCACCGCGACGTAGTAGCGGTGCCGTCCGTGGCCCGGCGGCGGTGCCGCCCCGATGAACCGGTCCAGGCGGACCTCGTTCGGGAGGGTCAGGGCACCGTCGGGCAGACCGGAGCCGTCTCCGGCGCCGCTCTCCAGAGACGTGACCGAAGCCGGGATGTTGCAGACTGCCCAGTGCCAGAATCCACTGGCCGTCGGCGCGTCGGGGTCGTACACCGTGACAACGAAGCTCCTGGTCTCCGGCGGAAACCCGGTCCAGCTCAGCTGGGGTGAGATGTCGTCGCCGCCGGCGCCCATGATGCCGCTCACCTGACTGCGGGCCAACCGCTCGCCCTCGGCGATGTCGCTGCTGGTCAGGCTGAACGTCGGAACGATCCCGATGATGTCGTACGGAGAAGCCATGCTCTGAACCTATCTCGTTCGTTCCGCCAGGGGCCTCGGGAAAGTGGAACACGACGCACTCAGATCCTGGCCAACACGTCTTCACGGCTCTGCTGGAAGACGACGCCCATCGGGCCCACCCAGGGCACGTCTTCACGGCTCTGCTGGAAGACGACGCACCTCAGGCCCACCCAGGCACGTCTTCACGGCTCTGCTGGAAGACGACGCACCTCAGGCCCACCCAGGGCACGTCGTCACGGCTCTGCTGGAAGACGACGCACCTCAGGCCCACCCGCGCCACCTCTCGGGTCCATCTCGACGCCTCTGCTCGGCCCGAGCTGCAACCACTGTGAGCTGGACAGCTTCAGCCCTGGGCGGCCTAGACCTGTGCGGCGAGCTGGCCGCAGGCGCCGTCGATCTCCCGACCGCGGGTGTCGCGGACCGTGACCGGCACGCCACGGGCGGCGAGTCGGCGGACGAACTCCTCCTCGTCACGGCGCCGCGAGGCGGTCCACTTCGAGCCCGGGGTGGGGTTGAGCGGGATCAGGTTGACGTGCACCCAGCCCCAGGTGCCGCGACGACGCAGCACCTTGGCGAGCATGTCGGCGCGAAAGGCCTGATCGTTGATGTCTCGGATCAAGATGTATTCGATGGAGACCCGGCGCCGGGTGGTCTTGGCGTACTCCCACGCCGCATCGACGACCTCCTCGACGTTCCACCGGGTGTTGACCGGGACCAGCTCGTCGCGGAGCTCGTCGTCGGGCGCGTGCAAGGACAAGGCGAGGGTGACCGGGATCCCTTCGGTTGCCAGCTGCTGCATGCGGGGCACCAGGCCGACCGTGGACACGGTGATGCCGCGGGCACTCATGCCCAGACCGTCCGGCGTAGGCGTGGTCAGCTGGCGGACCGCACCGATCACCGACCGGTAGTTCGCCAGCGGCTCGCCCATTCCCATGAACACCACGTTGCTGACCCGGTCGGGACGCGCTCCTGCCCCGTCGGGGGCCGGACCACCCGGGACCTCACCACGGTCGAGACGCCGCGATCCGTCGACCACCTGATCGACGATCTCGGCCGTCGTCAGGTTGCGCTGGAGGCCGCCTTGACCGGTCGCGCAGAACGGGCAGGCCATCCCGCAGCCTGCCTGGCTGGACACACACATCGTCACCCGATCGGGGTAGCGCATCAGCACGCTCTCCACCCGTGAGCCGTCGTGCAGACGCCAGAGCGTCTTCAGCGTGGTGCCGGCATCGGCTGTCAGCGTCTTGACCGGATGCAGCAGTTCCGGAAAGAACTTGTCGCGCAGCGTCTCTCGCATGCTCGACGGCAGGTCGGTCCACTCGTCCGGGTCGCTCCGGAAGCCCTCGAAGTAGTGGGCCGACAGCTGTCGTGCCCGAAACGCTCGATGTCCGGCCGCCTCTACCGCCTCCCGCCGCTGCGCCGGAGTGAGATCGGCCCAGTGTGTCGGTGGCTTGCCCCTGCGTGGTGCGTCGAAGACGAGGGGCAGCGGATCTGTTGCGGGGGAGAACGGTGGGGCGGTCTCCCGCGGGAGACCAGCTCGCTCAGTCACGACGCATTCCTGCCTTGCTCGGCGAAAAAACGAATCTTACCCGCCAGGCACCAGCAGATACATGATGAGCCAGGCGACGGGAGCCGCGACGAGCAGCGAGTCGAGCCGGTCCATCACCCCACCGTGCCCGGGCAGGAACGAGCTCATGTCCTTGATGCCGAGATCGCGCTTGATGAGCGACTCGATGAGATCGCCGCAGGTCCCGATTGCCACCAGGCAGACACCGAGCACGATGCCCACCCAGAACGCCTCGCCGAGCCCGAAGACCGTCATCAAGATCCCGGCAGTCACCGCGAACACCACGGACCCGGCGAACCCCTCCCAGGTCTTCTTGGGACTGATCTTGGGCGCCATCGGGTGCTTGCCGAACAGCACGCCGGCAACGTACCCGCCGGTGTCGCCCATCACCACGATGAGCAGGAACGTGACGATCCGCACCGGGCCGTTCTCGCCGGCCAGGATGAGCGCGGAGAACGAGCCGAGCAGCGGGACGTACCCGATGATCATCAGACTGGCGGCGGAGTCCATGACATAGCCGTGGGCACCCTTCGGCATCCGCCAGATCAGCGCTGCCAGGACGGTCAGCGCCAGCGAGGCCAGCAGCACGCTGGTGGTCGAGAAGACCGGCGGCCGCTGCAGTCCTGCCAGGTACGAGCCGATCGAGATGGCGATCGTGCCGATCATGATCGGGATGATCGCCGCGGTCATGCCGATCTTGCCGAGTGCGTTGTACATCTCGCGGGTGCCCAGCACGAGAGCCACCGCGATCAGTCCGACGAACGCCCAGGGGGCGAACACGAGACTCAGGACGATGTACGCGCCCGCACCCACCCCGACCCCGATCGCGGCCGGCAGATTGCGGCCGGCGCGCCCGTGAGGCGGGGACGCCGGTACGGCCGCGGCGGAGACCGCAGGTACCGAGGGCCCTTCCGGCCGGACCGGTGGCTGCTGCGGCGGGAAGCCTGCTGTGGCCGGCGAGGGCGGAGGGTCGGGCTGCGCCGGCGCCGAGATGCTGTCGGCCGGCTCCGCGGCGGCCGGTGGGGCAGGTCGATCCCGAGACTGTGGTTCGCTCACTCAGACCTCGAGAAGCTCGGCTTCCTTGTGCTTGAGGACGTCATCGACGGCGTCGGTGTGCTTCTTCGTCGCTGCGTCGAGCTGCTTCTCCGCACGGGCGACCTCGTCCTCGCCGACCTCCTTGTCCTTCACGAGCTTGTCGAGGGCCTCCTTGGCCTGCCGCCGAGAGCCGCGGATCGAGATCCGGGCCTCCTCGGCCTTGTGCCGCGCGAGCTTGATGTACTCCTTGCGGCGCTGCTCGGTCAGCTCTGGCAGCGTCACCCGGATGATGTGTCCGTCGTTGCTCGGGTTGACGCCGAGGTCGGAGTCACGGATGGACTTCTCGATGCCCGCCATGGCGCCCCGGTCGTACGGTGTGATGATCACCATCCGGGCCTCCGGGACTTGGAAGCTGGCCAGCTGCTGGAGAGGGGTCGGCGAGCCGTAGTAGTCCGCCGTCAGCTTGGCGAACATCGCCGGGTGGGCCCGGCCGGTGCGGATCGCCGCGAACTCCTCCTTGGCGAACTCGATCGCCAGCTCCATCTTCTCCTCGGCGTCATTGAGGATGTCGGAGATCACAACTGCTCCCAACCGGTCGTAAGAAAATGACGTTTCGATCCACCCGAGACAGACTCAGGAGTGGACGGTCGTACCGATCTTCTCACCTTGCACCACCTGGATGATGGAGCCGTCCTGGTCGAGGCTGAAGAAGATCATCGGCAACCGGTAGTCGCGGGCCATGCTGATCGCTGTGGCGTCGGCCACCTTGAGGTCGCGAGCGAGGTACTCGTCGTAGCTGAGCTCATCGAACTTGGTCGCGTCGGGATGCACGTGAGGGTCGGCGTCGTACACACCGTCGACGCCCTGCTTGCCCATCAGCAGCACCTCGGCGCTGATCTCCAGCGCACGCTGGGCGGCCACGGTGTCGGTGGAGAAGTACGGCATACCGGACCCGGCGCCGAAGATGACGACTCGACCCTTCTCGAGGTGCCGCTCGGCGCGCCGCGGGATGTACGGCTCGGCGATCTGTCCCATGGTGATGGCGGTCTGGACCCGGGTCTGCACACCCTCCTTTTCACAGAAGTCCTGCAGCGCCAGGCAGTTCATCACCGTGCCGAGCATGCCCATGTAGTCGGCTCGATCGCGTTCCATCCCGCGCTGCTGGAGCTCCGCGCCACGGAAGAAGTTGCCGCCGCCGACCACGATCGCGACCTGGACGCCGCTCTCGACGACCTTCGCGATCTGGCGGGCGAGCCCACCCACGATGTCGGGATCGACCCCGACCTTGCCTCCGCCGAACACCTCGCCGGAGAGTTTGAGCAGGACACGCTTGTACGGACTCGGCATTACTCTCCCTCTGGGCTGTATACGGCTCGCCGCGAGAGTACGCGATCCCTCACGTTCGCGAGCGTCGGGTAGGCGCGCCTCCTTCATCGGTGCCGCCGAACCGAAGACGGAGCCGAGTCGCGCCACCCACGCACGATGCAGTCAGGTCTTCCGTGAGGCGTCGCCGATGAAGGAGTCAAGCGCCGGGCGCGAGCGAACAAGAGACCCGCGAGCGTCGGGTAGGCACGCCTCCTTCATCGGTGCCGCCGAACCGAAGACGGAGCCGAGTCGAGCAACCCAGGCACGATGCAGTCAGGGCTTCCGTGAGGCGTCGCCGATGAAGGAGTCAAGCGCCGGGCGCGAGCGCGCGAAGAATCAGCTCGCCGCTTCGAAGCGGACGAAGCGGGTGATCTTGACACCTGCGGCGTCGAGAAGCTTGCTGACCGGCGTCTTGTTGTCGGTCACCGACGGCTGGTCGAGCAGCACGACATCCTTGTAGAACGAGTTCACCCGGCCCTCGACGATCCTGGGCACGGCCTGGGCGGGCTTGTTCTCCTCCTTCGCCGTGGCCTCGGCGATCCGGCGCTCGTTCTCCACCAGATCGGCCGGCACCTCGTCGCGGGTGAGGTACTGCGGGCGCATCGCAGCGATCTGCATCGCGGCGGTGCGGGCAGCGTCGGCGTCGGCACCCTCGTACTCGACGAGAACACCCACTTGCGGCGGCAGGTCGGAGGCGCGCTTGTGCAGGTAGACCGCGGTCTGACCGGCGAAGTACGCCGCGTTGGCGACCTCGAGCTTCTCACCGATCTTCGAGGCGAGCTCACCCACGGCAGCCGCAACCGTCTGGCCCGACGGCAGGGTTGCGGCGTTGACCTTCTCGACATCGCTCGCCTGAGCGGTCGAAGCGGCCTTGACGGTCGCCTCGGCCAGCTCCTGGAAGTCGGCACTCTTGGCGACGAAGTCGGTCTCCGCGCCGAGCTGGACCAACGCGCCGTCGCTGTACGCCACGAGCCCGTTGCCGGCCTCGCGCTCCGCCCCGCGCTTGGCGGCCTTGGCGGCCCCCGCGACCCGGAGGATCTCGACGGCCTTGTCCTGGTCGCCGTCGGCCTCGGTGAGCGCCTTCTTACAGTCCATCATTCCGGCACCGGTCTGGTCCCGGAGCTTCTTCACGTCAGCAGCAGTGAAGTTCGCCATCTGTGTGTGTACGTCCTCGTCAGGTGGGTGGATCGGGTGGTCAGTTGTCAGTTGTTGGTGCGCTCGGATGCCGCGGTCGGCAGCGCGACCTCGTCGGCCTCCGCGGCCACGACGGCGGGCACTTCGTCGGCAGGCACCGGCTCAGCATTGGCCGCGGCTACTGCCTCGACCTCCTCGGCAACGCTCTGGATGCCGGGGGTCTCACCGGAGTCGATCGCGTCGGCCTCGGGTGCGTCAGCCTCCGGTGCAGCGGCCTCGGGTGCGTCAGCCTCGGGTGCAGCGGCCTCGGGTGCAGCGGCCTCGGGTGCAGCGGCCTCGGGTGCAGCGGCCTCGGCAGCGCCACCGGCGGCCGCCTCCTGGGCGCCGAGCAGTTCACGCTCCCAGTCGGGCATGGGCTCGACCTCGGCCTCGGTGCCGGTCTGGACCGCACCGCCGGAGCGGGACAGCAGACCGTCGGCCACGGCATCGGCCACCACACGGGTCAGCAGAGCCACTGAGCGGATCGCGTCGTCGTTGCCCGGGATCGCGAAGTCGACCTCGTCGGGATCGCAGTTCGTGTCGAGGATCCCGATGACCGGGATCTTCAGCTTGCGAGCCTCGTCGACGGCGAGGTGCTCCTTCTTGGTGTCGACGATCCAGACCGCCTGCGGGGTCTTGCCCATGTCGCGGATGCCGCCGAGCGTCTTCTCGAGCTTCTCCTTCTCGCGACGGAGGCCGAGGAGCTCTTTCTTGGTGAGGCCGGAGCCCGGAACGTCGTCGAAGTCCATCCCCTCCAGCTCCTTGAGGCGCTGGATCCGCTTGATGATCGTGCCGAAGTTGGTGAGCATGCCGCCCAGCCAGCGCTGGTTCACGTACGGCATCCCGACCCGCGTCGCCTGCTCGGCGATGGCCTCCTGGGCCTGCTTCTTGGTGCCCACGAAGAGGACCTGGCCGCCACGGGCGACGGTCTCCTTGACGAAGGCATACGCACGGTCGATGTAGGTCAGCGACTGCTGCAGGTCGATGATGTAGATGCCGTTGCGCTCGGTGAAGATGAACCTCTTCATCTTCGGGTTCCAACGACGGGTCTGATGCCCGAAGTGGACGCCGCTCTCGAGCAGCTGGCGTGTGGTGACGACGGCCATGGCCGTTTCCTTTCCTTACCGGCAGCGCGCCGCCGGCGTACGGTTGCTCGGCGTCGAGCTCTTCGACGCCGCCTGATGCCCGCGCGGCCCAGAACCCGGTTCGTCCGTGACGCGCCGAGACCGAATGGACCGCCCGACGTAGCTGACGCCGGAACTGCGGGCATGCGAAGTCAGACCCTCTCGGATCTGCTCGGATCAGTCTACACAGTGTCACGAGTCCGCGCCCTCGCCGCAGCGCTCCAGGGCGTCTGGGCGATGCGGTGCGACAACGAGGGGCGAACCGCCCGATGCCGGCCCCATTTGGGCGATGCGGTGCGATAACGAGCGGCGAACCGCCCGATGCCGGCCCCATTTGGGCGATGCGGTGCGATAACGAGCGGCGACCGCCCGATCGCGGCAACATCTGGGCGATGCGGTGCGACAACGAGCGGCGAACCGCCCGATCGCGGCAACATCTGGGCGATGCGGTGCGACAACGAGGGGCGAACCGCCCGATGCCAGCGCCATCCGGGCGATGCGGTGCGACAACGAGAGCCGAACCGCATCACGTTGCGCGCGCTCAGCGCTGAGCCTGTCGACGCGCGCGGTCACTCCGACCGGACGCGCCTTGGCAGCAGTCGTACGAGGAAGAGGCACGCAAGCAGGAACGCGGCCGCGACGAATGTGGTCAGCTGCATGGCCGACACCGGCCCGCGGGTCGGCAGCAGCTGGAAGAACAGCGTGCCGCTCACCGCCACCCCGATGGTCCCGCCGAGCTGCTGGACCGCGTTCAGCAGGCCGGACGCCGAGCCGACCTCGTTGTCGTTCACACCGGCCAGGATGACCGAGAAGACGGGCACGATGGCCAGGCCACCACCGACGCCGAAGACGAACCCGGCCGGCAGGAACTGCCACGGCTGGGCGCCGAGCCCCGTGAGGCGGACGGTGAGCACCATCCCGAGAGCGCCGACGATCATCAGGGCGAACCCGAGGACCAGCACCCGGCGACCGAACCTCGGCACCAACGCCGCACTGCCGAGCCCTGCGGCCAGCGCCATCCCGACCGCGTACGCGCAACCCGCGAACGCGGTGGTCAGGGGCGAGTAGCCGAGCACGGCCTGGGCGTACACGTTGAAGACCAGAGTGAAGCCGATCATCGCGCCGAAGCCCAGCAGGATCAGGCCGAGGCCGCCGACGTATGACCGGTTGGAGAGCAGGCTCGGCTCGATCAGCGGCGCCGAGCTGTGCCGCTCGTGCAGCGCGAAGATGCCGAGCAGGATCAGCGCCGCGACGATCGACGCGTACGTCCACCAGGGCCAGCCGAGCTCGCGGCCCTCGATCAGGGGGTAGATCAACAAGAGGGCTGCGCCGGCGAACAAGGCCAGGCCGAGCGGGTCGAGCCGGAGGTCGCGCCGCCGCGCGCTCGCCGGGATGAGTAGGACGGCTGCGATCACAGTCGCGATCCCGATCGGCACATTGATGATGAAGATGACCCGCCAGCCGAGACCGAACAGGTCCGCGTCGACGAGGACGCCGCCGAGCAGCGGTCCGGCGATCGCGGACAGCCCGATCACGGGACCGAAGCTAGCGAACGCCTTGCCCAGGTCCTCCGGTCCGAAGACCTGCTTCATGATGCCGAATCCCTGCGGGATGAGGACCGCACCAACGAGGCCCTGGAACGCTCGAGCGACAATCAGCATGGTCGGATCCTGCGCCATCGCGCAGACCAGGGACGCGAGCGTGAAGCCGGCCGCACCCAGTACGAAGAGGTTCTTCCGGCCGTACTTGTCCCCGAGCCGGCCGCCGATCACCAGCGCCACGGCAAAGGCAAGGGTGTACGCGCCGACGACCCACTGCACCGTGCTCGCTCCCCCGCCGAGGTCCTTGGCGATCGGCGTGGCGGCGAGGTTGACGATCGTGGAGTCGAGCAGATCCATGATCTCGGCGCCGAGGATCACCGCCAGCACGGCCCACCGCCAGCGGTAGGGCGGCGCAGAGATCGACGGGGATGCCAGATCGGTGTGAGTCATTGCGGAGTTCCTCTTGGTCGAACACGGTGTTCTGCTGTCCAGCGTTGTCGAACGTCGTTCGTTCTGACGAACACTGTTCTAACTTACGAACAGCGTTCGAGTCAAGTAGGGTTTCCCCATGGCTTCCCCCTTAGGACCCTGGGTCGCGAAGGGGCCTGCGAAGCGTCGGCTCAGCGTCGAGGGCATCGTCAGCGCGGGCCTGGAGATCCTGGCCGCCGACGGCGTCGACGCGGTGACAATGCGCGCCGTGGCATCCAGCCTCGGCACCGGTGCCGCCTCGCTGTACGCACACGTACGCGACAAGAGCGAGTTGCACGCGCTGATGCTGGACGCCGTGCTCGGCGAGGTCGAGGTACCGCCCGCCCATCCCGATCACTGGCAGGCGCAGATCAAGGAGTTCTGCTGGAACCAGTACCGCGCGATGGTCCGGCACCCGGGGATCGCCGCCGTGAGCCTCGCGCACATCCCGACCGGGCCGAACGCGTTGCGCTGCTCGGAGGGGATGCTCGCCATCATGGTCGCCGGGGCACTGACCCCGCTCGTCGCGGGCCTCGCGGTCGACTTCATCACGATGTACACCACGGCCGTCGCCTACGAGGAGACGCTCTGGTGGGACCGCGCGCACCGCGACGACCCCACCATCAGCGAGGGGAGCGTCGTCGCCCAGGCCCGGGACTACTTCGCGAGCCTGCCGGTCGAGCAGTTCCCGCTGCTGACCTCGATGGTCGACGAGCTGACCTCGGGCGACAGTGACGCCCGCTTCCAGTTCGGCCTGGACATGATCGTGGCCGGTCTCGACACCATGCGGGACTGGCAACTCCCGGCCTGACCCACCAGTCTGACTCTCCGGCCTGACCCACCGACCTCACCCACCGACCTGACCCACCGGTTTGACCCACCGGCCTGACCGCCAGGTCCGGGGCGACCCGACGACGCCGGTTATCCACAGGCGGCGGCATCGTGGAGCGTCATCCACAGATTTCGGCGCGAGCGGCACGTCGGGCATCGACCGCACCAGTGTCTGAGTGTGCGAACTCGAACGATTCTGGCTGCCGTCGCTGTCGCGGCGCTGCTGCTGTGCTGGACCGGCTCTGGTGCCCTCGGCGATCCACGACTGCCGACGCCGGCTCGCTGGCCGCTCGGCGGAGCGGTGCGGGTCCTCGCCGGGTTCGACCCACCAGGTCAGGTCTGGGGCGCCGGACATCGCGGCGTGGACCTCTCCGCGAGTCGCGGGCAGCCGGTGCTGGCGGTCGCCGTCGGCCGAGTGAGCTTCGCCGGTCGGGTGGCCGGTCGCGGCGTCGTGGTGATCGACCACGGAGCGGTGCGCACGACGTACGAACCGGTCGATTCGCTGGTCGGCGTCGGCGAACACGTCGAGGCGGGAACGGTGATCGGTCGGATCGGTTCGGGTGGGCACTGCGGCGGGCGCTGCCTTCACCTCGGCATGAAGGAGGGCGACCGCTATCTCGATCCGACCCTGCTGATCGGTGGTGGCTCCGACGCTACTCTGCGGCTGATGCCGGCCAGTCAGGTGACGGTCGCCCGCGAGCGCGCTGCTACCCGCGCCCGGGAGGCCGCCACCGCGAGCGCCCGGGTGGCCTCGTTCGCGACCATCGCGCCCGGCAAGCACGGGTTCTCACGTCCCGTGCCGGGCGGGATCACGTCCCCGTTCGGGATGCGGCTCCATCCGATCCTGCACGTCTGGAAGCTGCACGACGGCACCGACTTCGGCGCATCGTGCGGGACGCCGATCCGGGCGCCGTACGCGGGACGAGTGGCATCGGTCAGCTTCAACCGTGGCTACGGCAACCGTCTGATGCTCGATCACGGCACGATCGACGGTCATCGAGTCCGCACCGGCTACAACCACGCGATCCGCTATGTCGTCAGTCCGGGCAGATCGGTGAAGCGCGGGCAGCTGCTGGGGTACGTCGGCAGCACCGGATACGCCACCGGCTGCCATCTCCATCTCATGCTCTGGCTCGACGGGCGGCTCGCCAACCCGATGGTCTGGTTCTAAGCCCGAGGATGGGCCTGTTGAAACGCCGCCTGAATCCGCTCACTCGTCACATGCGTGTAGATCTGGGTCGTCGCCAGCGAGGCATGGCCGAGCATCTCCTGGACGCTGCGCAGGTCGGCGCCGCCCTCCAGAAGGTGGGTCGCCATCGCGTGTCGGAGGCCGTGCGGGCCGAGATCCGGGGCGCCGTCCACCACCCGCAAGGACCGGTGCACCATCCGGCGGACGACTCGCGGGTCGATCCGCGCCCCTCGCGCGCCGACGAAGACCGCCGGACCGGACGCCGCGGCCACGAGCTCGGGTCGGCCGGTCATCAACCAGACGTCCAGGGCACGCAGGGCCGGCGCGCCGATCGGCACCGTACGTTCCTTGTTCCCCTTGCCCAGCACCCGCACGGTCGCGCGCTCGGTGTCGATGTCGGCCACGTCGAGCCCACAGAGCTCCGACACCCGGATCCCGCTGGCGTACAGCACCTCGAGGATCGCGACGTCGCGGAGACCGACCGGGCCGCCCAGCTCATGGGCCCGGTGCGCGGCCTCGGTCAGCATCGCGTCGGCGTCGCGGCGGTCCAGGGTCGGCGGGAGGGATCGGGCCGACTTCGGCGATCGCAGGGCCGACGCCGGGTTCGTCGCGGAACGGCCGGACCCGTACGCCCAGGCACAGAACACCCGGGCAGCCGCGGCCCGCCGCTGCAGAGTTGCGCGCGATGCGCCGCGGGTCTGCTGATTGGCGAGCCAACTGCGCAGATCGCGGATCGTCACAGCGTCGAGATCGGTGCGTCCAAGCCGCTGCAGGTGGAGCAACAGCGCGGAGAGGTCGCCCAGATAGGCCCGGACCGTGTGCTCCGACAGCGCCCGCTCGTGCGCGAGATGCTGCCCGTACGCCGTCAGCAGGTCCGCGTAGCGCTCGCTCAGCCGATCCGTGTCATCCCCCACCCACCCACTGTGCGGCCCGTCCGCCCATGCAACCAAGCCGACGCGCGGTGCTCAGCCGGCGGTCACGTGATATCCAAGACCGCATGACCGTGTCCAATGGTCGCGCTCCGCGCTCCGCGGTCCCGAGCTCCGCAAGATCTCGCTCGTACGTCCCGATTCCGGACGACCAACAGCCCAGACCGAACAGCTCCACACCCGCACCGAGTCGCCCAGAATCACTCCTCACTCCCAAGAGGCTCCACTCATGACCGTGTCCAATGGTCCACTCGACGGCATCGACGTTCTCGTGATCGGCGGCTACACGCCGGAGATGGAGGGCTCCGCCGCAGGGCTGGTGGTTCAGGCTCCAGACCAGACGCGTCGGTCCGCCACGACCGTGTCGGTCGCCGAGTCGGCGTCGCCGAGCTATGTCGTTGCCCACCCGAGCAGACCCTGGCTGTTCACCGCCGGCGAGTGCTCCCCGGCGACGGTCGGCAGCTATCGGATCGAGGAGTCGGGCGAGCTGGCCGAGCTGTCGAGGCTCGCAACCGGTGGCGCCTATGCCTGCCACCTGGCGTTCACGCCGGATGCCCGTCTGCTGCTGGTCTCGAACTACGGGTCGGGGTCGGTGAGCAGCTTCGCGGTCGGCGAGGACGGCACGCTGACCGGGCCGCTCGACGTGCTGAGCTTCACCGGGTCGGGTCCGGACGCGGACCGGCAGGACGCTCCGCACGCGCACCAGACGCTGATCGTGGGCGAGGAGATCCTCGTCTGCGACCTCGGCACCGATCGAATCCACCGGCTCAGGGTCGACGGGTCGGGACGCTTCTCGCGGGCGGCCGAGCCGATCCATCTGCCCCCGGGAGCGGGCCCGCGACACGCCGTGGTGGTCGAGGACCGGCTGGTGGTGGCGTGTGAGCTCAGCTCCGAAGTGTGGGTCGCGCGGCGCGACGGTGACGGCTGGGTGGAGGCGCAGCGGCTGACCACAACAAGATCCACCGAGAGTCCGCGGCAGCCCTCGGGCATCGTCACGGACGGACGGACTGTCGCGGTCGCGACCCGCGGGCCGGACACGATCGCGACCTTCGCGGTCGAGGACGGCACCCTGCGTCCGCTGGCCGAGGTCGCCTGCGGGGGAACCTGGCCCCGCGCGCTGACCCTGCGCGGCCGCTGGCTGTGGGTCGCGAATCAGACCGACGGAACGCTTACCGTGTTCGACCTCTCCGATCCCGCCGCGCCTGCACCCGCCCTCGAGCTCGGGGCACCGTCCGCGACCTGCGTCGTGCTGCTTCCGGGCGTCGATGGCGAGATAGCGTGAGCGTCGTGAGCGACGCACCATCCCCGACCGAGTCCGCCACCGCGGAAACCGACCTCCGGTCCGGAGGCACGGTGCTGCCGATCACCCGGTGGGGAACCCCGGTGATGCACGCGAAGACCCAGCCCGTGACCCGCTTCGACGACGACCTGCGCAAGCTCTGCCGGGACATGTTCGCCACCATGTACGCCGCGGAGGGCGTCGGGCTCGCCGCCACCCAGGTCGGGCTGGATCTCGCCCTGTTCGTCTTCGACTGCCCCGACGACGAGCAGGTGCGGTACGTCGGCGTCATCTGCAACCCCGAGGTGACGCTGCCAGAGGGCAAGGACCGGAAGCTCGACACCGCCGACGAAGGCTGCCTGTCCTTGCCGGGGGCGTACGCGGAGCTGGCTCGCCCGGACGCGGCGACGTGCCGCGGTCAGGACGCGTACGGCAAGCCGGTCGAGATCGACGGCAGCGGTCTGCTCGCTCGGTGCCTGCAGCACGAGACCGATCACCTCAACGGAACGGTCTTCGGTGATCGGCTGGCCGGTCGTGCGCGCAAGAAGCTGTACGCCAAGCACGCCGAGCTCGCCGAGGCATTCCCGGACGACTGGCCCGTCAGCGGCCGGCGCGGTCCCGCCGGTGAGGAGCACCCGCCGACCGAGTGACCATGAACGGTGCGACGTCAGCCGAGCGCATAACAGGCGATTGCTGCGGCGGCGGCGACGTTCAGCGAGTCGATGCCGGCGTGCATGGCGATCTTCACCCGTACGTCCGCCGCCCGCGTCCAGCGCGGCGACAACCCGGCTCCCTCGGTGCCCAGCATGATCGCGAGCCGCCGCGGCCGCGCTGCCACGTCGCCGGCGAACTCCGCGAGGTCGACCGCGTCGTCGGCCAGGGTCAGTGCGACGGTCTGCAGCCCTGCCTCCCCCAGCCGGTCGGGCGCACTCGCCCAGTCCGCCAGCCGGGCCCACGGCAGGCTGAACACGGCCCCCATACTCACCTTGATCGACCGCCGATAGAGGGGGTCTGCCGTCCGCGGCGCGAGCAGCACCCCATCCCAGCCGAGCCCCGCGGCACAGCGGATGATCGCCCCGACATTGGTGTGGTCGACCACGTCCTCCAAGACGACCAGCCGATCGAAGTCGAGCAGGTCGGCGAGCGTGTGCCGCTCGACGCGATGCAGCGAGGCGAGGGCACCCCGGTGGACATGGAATCCGGTCACCTGTTCTGCCAGGGCCTCGGTGACGACGTACACGGGGACTTCGGGCCACCGCGCCAGTACATCGACCAAACCCGGCAACCAGCGTTCGGCGAGCAGGAAGGAGCGCGGCGCGTACCCGGCCTCGACCGCCCGCCGGATCACCTTCTCCCCCTCGGCGATGAACAGCCCGTGCGCACTCTCCAGCGACCGACGCAGCGACGTCTCGCGCAACCGCACGTAGTCGGCGAGCCGCGGGTCCTCGGGTGACGTGACCACCAGGTGCACCACGGCGCGGTCAGCCGGCCTGCTCGTCCCGCACCCAGACGTCCATCCCGGGTCGGGAGAAGGCGACCATCCCCCGTCGGGGTGCACGGACCGCGCCGCGGTCCTTCAACATCTTCAACGTCATCGTCAGCTCGCTCGGCTTCCGAGACATCGCCTCGGCCACCTCGGCCGTACGGGCCTCGCCGCCCAGCACGGCAAGCGCGGCCAGGTAGTCCCGGCCGGCCGGGGTGACCGAGCGCCACACGGATCGGTACTGACGGGCGACGTTGAGTCTCGCCTGTTCCGCACCCGCCCTCGCGAGGTCGAGGTCGATCTCGGTCCGACCGCCGAGCGCCTCCCAGATGGCGAACCCATACTCCTGTACGAAGCTCGGGTAGCCCTGCGACAGATCGATCACGAACTCCACCGCGTCGTCGACCCAACGCACGCCGTGCACTGCCGCCGGCTCCAGCAGCGCCTCACGGGTCGCGTCCCGGTCGAGGTTTCCCAGCTCGCGGTACTCGAACAACCGGTCGGAGTGGGTGATCGCCTGGTCGATCGCATCCTCGAGCTCCGGCAAACCGGCCAGCACGAGCTGGACGGGCGGCTTTCGCAGCTGGTGCTGCACCCGACAGAGGCTGATCAGGCTCGCCGGATCGCAGTCCTGCGCCTCGTCGACGAGCACAACCAGTCCCCGACGCTTGGCCGCGTACGTCGCCGCGGTCTGCGAGATCAGGTTGAAGAACGCCGTCTCCACCGGCGGAGCGGACGGATCGAGCGGAAGGTCGCGAGCGGCGGCCACCTCAACCGGCCCGACCCGGACGCCCACCTCGGTGAGCTGGCCGTGTTTGTCGGTGAAGGTCGGTTCGGTGCGAGTCAGGCCGGTCAGGACGTCGGTGAGGTACGCCCGCGCCGGGTCCGCGCCACCGGCCTGGACGCTGGCGACTCCGAAGCCACGGGCGCCGGCCTCGCGCTCGAAGTACCGCAGCAGTGCCGTCTTGCCGACCCCGCGGACGCCAGTGAAGACGCGTCCACGCATCGTCGTATGGCCCAGGCCCTCGATGTCGGTCAGGCAACGCCGCCACCAGACCTGCGCCTCCGCCCGGCCGGGCAGGCGATAGGGCTCGGTGCCGGCCCCTGGAGCGTAGGGGTTGATCACGGAGCGAGCATAGCCGATCTTATATTTGGATGCTTGTATAAGAGCGGCTGCGACTTCGAGTGCTCTAGGGTGATCGATCGTGAACTCACCACAGCTGGGCACGTTGGACTGGCGTCTCGCCGCCGATCATCCAGAGCTCCTCGCCAGCCCGGTCGCCGCCGCCGTGACGGCGACCGGCCTGCGGTGCTTCGTGGCCCCGATCGACCCGGATCTGGCCGACACCGCGGCATTCTGTGCCGCGTACGCGGTGCCGCTGGAGAACTCGGCCAACTGCGTCGTCGTCGCGGGTCGCCGTGGCGAGGCCACCACGATGGCCGCCTGCATGGTGCTGGCGAGCGATCGGGCCGACGTGAACCGGACCGTCCGCAAGCAGTTGGACGTCCGCAAGATCTCGTTCGCGTCGATGGCCGACGCGGTGTCGCAGACCGGCATGGAGTACGGCGGGATCACCCCTGTCGGTCTGCCAGTTGGCTGGCCGATCCTGGTCGACTCCGCCGTGGCCGCCACCGACTGGGTGGTGATCGGCAGTGGTGTCCGCGGCAGCAAGATCCTCCTCACCGGCGCCGTCGTCGCGACTCTGCCGGGCGCCCAGACCCTCGCTCTCGCTCTGTAGAGATCCAGAGCGCGGCACCCTCCCGCGAGCGGAACCAACACACCTCAGCGTCAGCGCAAGAGGTTGACGATCGCGACGAGGCCGACCACGACGATCACGATCCGGTACACCAGCGGCGGCAGCTTCTTACCGACCCGGCCCCCGATCTGGGCACCGATCACCGAGCCGACCGCGATCGCGCCGGCGGCCCACCAGTTGACGTGGTACAAGAACACGAAGATCAACCCCGCGACGCCGTTGACCAGCCCGGCGAGCACGTTCTTGATTGCGTTGATCCGCTGGAGAGCCTCCGCCAACCCGATCCCGAGCACCCCGATCAACAAGACACCCTGGGCCGCCCCGAAGTAGCCCCCGTACACACCGGTCAGCATGACCGCGAACCACAGCCCGATCGAGCCGTGTGGGGCGCTCTCGGTGATGCCGAGTCGTTCGCGGCGGGCCGCAATCCGGCGGGACAGCCAGGGTTGGACGACCACCAGCACACAGCCGATCCCGATCAGCACCGGGACGATCGTGTCGAAGGCCGACGACGGCAGCTTGAGCAGCAGAAGGGCGCCGATGATCCCGCCGACCAGCGACGCCGACCCGAGTCGGATCAATCGTGACCGCTGACCGCCGAGCTCGCCTCGGGTCGCCAGCGCACCGGACACCGAGCCCGGCACCAGACCGATGGTGTTGGAGACGTTCGCCGTCACCGGCGGAACGCCCAGTGCGAGCAGGGTCGGGAACGTGACCAACGTGCCCGACCCGACCACGGTGTTGATCAGTCCTGCCGCAGCTCCCGCCGCCACAAGGGCGAGCAGGTCGAGCCAGCTCACCGGGGAGTCGCTGCCGACTCCCCGTGAGGCTCAGTCAGCGGGCTACCTTCCAGCTCGCTGCCGTTTCGACCGTCGCCGACAGCTGGCTGATCACCGGGGGCTCCACCGAACAACCGGCCGACGCGCGCCGTCTCCAGCTCCTGTGCCGCGTCGATCGCCGCCTGCACCGTCTTCTGCGACTTGGCTTCCTCCTCGGCGAACTGCCGCTCGATCTCGGCCTGGACGTCCACCTTGGGTGGGGCGGAGAACTCGCCCTTCGCTGCCTGCGGAATCGCCGAGGCAACCTGCCCGACGGCACTGCCCAGACCCTCGAGCGCCTTGTTCAGCTCGCTCGGCACGATCCAGACCTTGTTGGCGTCGCCACGCGCGATGGTCGGCAGCATCTGCATGTACTGGTACGCGAGCAGCGCCTGGTCCGGCTGGCCGGCATGGATGGCCTCGAAGACCGTCGAGATTGCCTGCGCCTCGCCCTCGGCGCGCAGCATCTTGGCCTGCCGGTCCGCCTGGGCACGGAGAACCGCTGCCTCCCGGTCGCCCTGCGCTCGCAGGATCGCCGACTCCTTCTCACCGCCGGCGGCGAGGATCTGCGACTGTCGCTGACCCTCGGCAATCAGGATCGAGGCCCGCTTGTCGCGCTCGGCCCGGGCTCCCTTCTCCATCGCGTCGCGGATGGTGGCCGGCGGCTCGATCGCCCGTAGCTCGACCCGGTTGACCTTGATCCCCCACTTGCCGGTCGCTTCATCCAGCACGGACCGCAGCTGCTGATTGATCTCCTCGCGGCTGGTCAGGGTCTGCTCCAGGTCAAGGCCGCCGATGATGTTCCGCAGAGTCGTCATGGTCAGCTGCTCGATGGCGCGGATGTAGTCCTGCGCCTCGTAGGCCGCCCGCACCGGATCGATCACCTGGAAGTAGATCACCGAGTCGATGCTCACCATCAGGTTGTCCTCGGTGATCACACCCTGTGGCGGGAATGGCACGACCGACTCGCGCATGTCGATGTGGTAGCGCACCCGGTCGACAATCGGCACCACGAGATGTGGCCCCGGCTCGAGCACCCGGTTGAACTTCCCCATCCGCTCGATCAGGCCGACCCGTTGCTGACGGATGACCTTGACCGAGCTGATCAAGATGTAGGCGAGCAGGATCAGCGCCGCGATCGCGATGATCAGGCCGATGACGTCAGTCACGAGAGTGCCTCCTCAAAATTGCTTTCCGACGGGCCTTCCGCACGAGCGAACAAGTTCATCACGGCAGCGGTTCATGTGCCGGATAGACGACGGCGATCGCACCGTCGATCTCGTACACCTCGATTTCGGTGCCCTTCTCGATGACCGTGCTGCGGTCGTAGGAACGGGCGCTCCACGTCTGACCGTCCACCTTGATCTCGCCGCCGTCCCTAGTGATCTGAGCGGTTGCCACACCCGTGCTGCCCACCATCTTGGCCGTGGAGGACCGATAGCCCGGCATGTCGCGCACCCGCTTCATCAGGGTGGGCCGCAGCACCAGCAGCATCCCGACCGACACGACAATGGCCACGCCGACCTGGAGCCACCAGGCCTCGGGAGCCAGGGCAGCCGTCGCTGCGCCGGCGAGCGCACCGACGGCGAGCATGATGAGCACCAGGTCGAGCGACATGATCTCCGCCACCGCGAGCAGGAACGCGAGGCCGAGCCAGAGCGCCCAGGCGTGCTCACCCAGCCAGTCGGTCAAGTTCACACTTCCATCGTGCCACTCCGTGGGTGAAGCGCCCGGTCACGCGGCCGCCCGCTCCCAGCTCGACGTGGTCGGGCCCCTGGTTCGGCGTGGTCAGACCGGTGCTCGGTCGGCGGGCAGATCCGCGGTCAGAGCGCACGCGCGGCCCAGCGACCGGCCGTCTCGGTGAGATCCAGCTCGAGGTCGAAGGTCGCCTTCAGGTTCTCCGCCGTCAGCGTCTCGACCAGCGGGCCCGCCGCCACCACCTTGCCCCTTCGCAACAGCAGAGCATGCGTGATGCCGACCGGGATCTCTTCGACGTGATGGGTCACCAGCACACTCGCCGGCGCGTAGGGGTCCCGGGCGAGGTCCCCCAGCGTCCGGACCAGCGACTCGCGACCGCTCAGGTCCAACCCGGCCGCGGGCTCGTCCAGCAGCAGCAGCTCGGGATCGGTCATCAACGCGCGGGCGATCTGGACCCGCTTCCGCTCGCCTTCACTCAGGGTGCCGAACGTCCGATCGGCCAGGTTCGCGATGCCGAGAGACGCCAGCAGCTCGTCGGCCCGCACGTGGTCGAGCTCGTCGTAGTCCTCGCGCCAGCGTCCGATCACTGCGTACGACGCCGAGACGACGACATCGTGCACCCGTTCGCTGCGCGGGATCCGCTCGGCGAGGGCGGCCGAGGTGATCCCGATCCGTGGCCGGAGCTCGAAGACGTCGACCGTGCCGAGCACCTCGCCGAGCAGACCGGCCACGCCGCTGCTGGGGTGGATCTGGGCCGCGACGATCTGCAGCAGTGTGGTCTTGCCGGCGCCGTTGGGACCGATCACCACCCACCGGTCCGACTCGTCCACCCGCCAGGTGAGGTCGTCGATCAGCGTCGCACCGCCGCGCACGATGCTCACCCCAGCCAGGTCCACGACTGCCGCCATGGGACAGAACCTATCGTCCGCTTGTTGCCGCTCGATCCGGTCCTGTCTCGCTCACGCTTGCGAGCGGTTGTCCGGGCAAGAAGCGATCGCCGAGCCAGAACAGGCACGAGACAGCGAACAGCAGGACCAAGATCGCCACGCAGTACAACGCCACCACGCCGGCGCCGAGCTCGCCGACGTCGAGGAAGAAGTACGGGTACCACTCGGTGATCCCGCCGACCACCAGGGTGTAGAGCAGCCAGGCCAGCGGCCAGATCAGCGCGGCCAGGACGACCCGGAACGTGATCCGCCGACGCGGTCCGAACACCAGCCAACCGGCGACCGCGAGGATCGGAACGACGATGTGCACCAGGGTGTCGGAGACCCACTGCGCACCGGTGAAGTGGTCGAGCGGGTGCAGCAGGAACCAGTGCACGAGCCCGACGATCGTGATCCCGGCGACCGTGTCCAGCCGAGCGACGCGCCAGCGCCGACCGTCCCGATCGGCGCGCCGGGCGAGCGTGAACGACGTCGCGCAGACCAGCAGGTCCGCCTGAGTGGTGAAGTAGCTGAAGAACCGCCATACGCGTACGACCTTGGGTGGCTCGACGACCCCCGGACCGTCCCAGACACCCTGCAGGTCCTGGACGAACTGCCAGCCCAACGAGTAGATCGAGACCACGAAGGTCACGCCGAAGCAGATGCGTGCCGCGCGGTTCAGCTTCACAGGAGGAGCCTATTCTCCTTCGCCCGTCGAGTGTCGCCAGCGCTGTCAGGCGTGGACGGCCGCCTGAGCCCGGCCCGCGAAGTCGCCCGGCTTGCCACGAAGCGCTGGGCTCGGCGCATATGGTGGCGCGGTGCAGACTCTTCCGGCACTCCGGCTGACTGCTGCGCTCAACGCGCTCGCAGGAGAGTCCGTCGTGTCCGGCGAGATGTGGGTCCGCAGCGTGATCGGCCCCGAGGTCGCCCACCATGTCGTAGACCCGGACAACCTCCTCGGACTGGGTGGCCTGCACTCGCCGCCACTGAGCGAGAGCCTGTCGCGCCTGGTGTCGCGCGAACCCGAGCTGTGGATGCTGAGCCTTCCGGTGCCCGGCGCACTGGGCGGACTCCGCGGCCCACGGCAGCTCAACGTCGCCGCCATCGAGCAGGGTGAGGCGGTCGTGGCCGTGACCGCAGGCATGGCGCTGGTCCCGTATCGGGTCGGTCCGGCCATCCAGTGGCGAGTGTTCGCCGCGGAGCCGCCCCTGCTGCCCGCCAGCCCGTACGACGCCGAGCGTGAGCTCAGCGAGTCGGTGCTGCGGGCCGCGGCCACGCTCCAGAGGCTCGACGTCGCCGGCGGTGCCCGACCGGCCGATCCCGAGCTCAGGCTGCCGACGGCGTACCCCAACCGGCAGCGACTGGCCGCCGATCGAGCAGCTCGACTGCTCATTGCCTGCGAGGCGGCGCTGACCGACGAGGGCAACACGCTGAGCTCGTACGAGGCGGATGTCCGGGCCCGTGAGCTGCGATCCGTACGCGACGCCGCCCGGGCCTCGCTGTGCGCCGCCGTGACGTGGCGGCGCACCCCGGGTGAGGCCGCGATCACGAACCGGAACGCTCTCCGCGTCGCGGAGTGACGTTCGACCCGCGATCGTCTGCGTACCGCATCGCCTAGACACGACCCGGGAACGGCGCGCGCTTCCGTACAGTGTCCGCATGCAGGCGGGTGCAGTGATCGCGATCGGTGGGGCCGAGGCCAAGCTCCGGCGCCGTAGTGTCCTTCAGGCGTTCGTGAACGAGGCCGGTGGATCGGACGCCCGGATCGCGGTGATCCCGTCGGCCTCCTCGCTGGGGCCGGAGGTCGTCGAGGTCTACCGGGCCGTGTTCACCTCGCTCGGCGCGGCTGAGGTGGTCGAGCTACGCCCGCACAACCGGGCCGAGGCGACCACCGAGCTGGCGGCGCCGCTGGCCGACGTGTCTGGGATCTTCATGACCGGCGGCAACCAGCTGAAGCTGAGCGCGTTCATCACCGGGACGCCCTTCGGCGAGGCGATCGTCGCCGCCCACGCTCGCGGCGCCGTGGTCGGTGGTACGTCGGCGGGTGCGTCGATCCTGGCCGAGCACATGATCGCTTTCGGCTCAGGCGGGAGCACCCCGAAGCAACGGATGAGCCAGCTCGCCGTCGGGCTCGGCCTCGTGTCGGGAACCGTCATCGACCAGCACTTCGAGCAGCGCAACCGCTACGGACGGCTCCTGTCGCTGGTCGCTCAGTCACCCTCCCTGCTCGGGATGGGCATCGACGAGGACACCGCGGCCGTGATCCGCGACGGCCGGCTCAGCGTGGTCGGCAAGGGATCGGTCACCATCGTCGACGGGCGGAACCTGATCTCTAATGCGTACGAGGCGAAACGCACCGCTCCCCTGCTCGTCTCCGGGGTCGTGCTCCACGTGCTGCCGGCGGGGGGCGCGTTTGATCTGGCCACCCGGAGCCTGGTCGTGTTCTCTACGCCGACCGAAGAGCTCGAGCTCGAGGAGCTACAGGCCGCCGAGTCCGACCTGCGGGACATGGCCCGGGAGATCGCCGCCGAGGGTGTTTCCCCGACCGACTACGCGCGGCACCTCCGCCGCAGTCGGCGCGTCTGAGCGCTCTCAACGCGACCGTCCTCCGCGGCGGATCGGCTAGGGTCCAGTGATCGCCCGACGACTGGACAGCGCTCTCGGGAGGCGTCTCGTGCAGCACAAGATCGACTTCTGGACCACGCCGGAGATCCTCCGCTCGGCCACCCTGGACCGCCCGGATCCCGTCTCCCGGCGCGATCTGGCTCTCCTCTCACCGTCCCGTCGATCGTGCGATTCTGGCCCCGGCGGATCTACGGTGGTGAGGTGAAGGAGCCCGGTCTGCTGCAGCGTATCCGTGAGTCCGTGATCGGCGACGACCAAGTCATGCACGGCCCGTACGGCCCCCGCCGGGTAACCTACGCCGACTACACCGCCAGCGGTCGGGCGCTGAGCTTCCTCGAGGACTTCATCCGGCACGAGGTGCTGCCGCGCTACGCCAACACCCACACCGAGTCCAGCGGCACCGGCCTGCAGACCACCCGGCTGCGGGAGGACGCCCGCGCAGCTCGTCAAAGACGGGCTGGGCGCCGGCGACGGATGTGGCCGTGATCTTCTGCGGCTCCGGCTCGACGGCCGCGATCGACAAGTTGATCGGGCTGCTCAACCTGCGGATTCCCGCCGACCTCGATGACCGCTATCACGCTGTCGGAGCAGATCCCCGCCGACGAACGACCGGTCGTGTTCATCGGGCCGTTCGAGCACCACTCCAACGAGCTCGGCTGGCGCGAGTCGATCTGCGACGTGGTGACGATCCACGAGGACGCCGACGGCCACATCGACCTCGGCCTCTCTGGACCGAGCACTGCGGACGTACGCGGCACGGCCGCTCAAGATCGGCTCCTTCTCGGCGGCCTCGAACGTCACCGGCATCGTCACCGACACCCACGCGATCGCCGACCTGCTGCACCGGCACGGCGCCTTGTCGTTCTGGGACTTCGCGGCGGCCGCACCGTACGTCGCGATCGAGATGGACCGGCACTGCGCCGAGCACGCCGACTGCTCGATGGAGCGGTGTTCGTGTCCCCGCACAAGTTCGTCGGCGGACCCGGCACGCCGGGCGTGCTGGCGATCCGGAAGCAGCTGTTGCACAACCGGGTGCCCGTCGTGCCCGGCGGCGGCACGGTGGCGTACGTCAACCCGACCGAGCACGACTACCTGACCGACCCCGAGCACCGCGAGGAGGGCGGCACGCCGGCGATCGTCGAGTCGATCCGCGCCGGGCTGGTGTTCCAGCTGAAGGAGGCGGTCGGGGTCGAGGTCATCCGGACGCGCGAGGAGGCGCTGCTGCGTCGCGCCGTGACGGCCTGGCGGCAGGTCCCGAGATCGAGATCCTCGGCAACCTCGCCGCCGAACGGCTCTCGATCGTGTCGTTCGTCGTCCGGCGCCGAGCGGCGGCGGGCGAGTCGGCCGCTACCTGCACCACAACTTCGTGGTGGCCCTGCTCAGCGACCTGTTCGGCATCCAGTCCCGCGGCGGCTGCTCGTGCGCCGGGCCGTACGGGCATCGACTGCTCGGCATCGACGTGGAACGCTCGCACGCCTTCGAGCGGGAGATCAGCGGCGGCTGCGAGGGCATCAAGCCGGGCTGGGTCCGGGTCAACCTCAACTACTTCGTCTCCGACACCGTGGTCGACTACCTCGTCGCCGCGGTCGCGTTCGTCGCCAGGCCGGCTGGCGGCTGCTCGCCGACTACCGCTTCGATCCCGTCGACCGGCTCTGGCGGCATCGCCGGGCGCGGTCGAGCCGCCGCTGCGGCTCGACCAGATCTCGCTACGACCCGGCGACCGGCGAGATGCGCTACCCCCACCACGACGAACCCGTCCCGGAGACGGCTCTGGCCGGCTATCTCGCCGAGGCCGAGCGGATCGTCGCTGACGTCAGAATCGCCGCGAGCACGGCCGGCGGAGCGATCGCCCGAGTGTCCGCGGACTTCGAGCAGCTGCGCTGGTTCGAGCTGCCCGGCCGTCTGCCTGCGCGGCGCTAGCACGGCTTCCGCAGGATCGAACAGAAATCCCAGACCCGTCTCCATCGTTTTCCTCGCGTGTCGACAATATCTGCGCGACAATGCACGCACCGCCTCACCCCCGAAGGCCGACGATGCCCCTGTTCCGTCGCTTGATCAGCATCCTCCGCCGCCGCCGTCCTGGTCGCGGCTGCCTCCCGCACTGTCGGCGTCCGCCGGCTCCGCCCGGCACCGAGCACCGTCCGGACCTCCAGACGATCATCCCGACCGACGCGTTCTCGGTCGTCGGCTCCGGCGCCGACGCGGGAGTTCCGCTACACCCACCTCATCTACGACGCCGGGCCGGGGCCGCTGGAGATCCAGCCGAGCTACGACCAGGCGATCGGCGGCTACCGGGGCGGCAGCTGCTGTTCACCCACAATGCCGCTGGCGTCTGGTCCGAGGTCCGCGAGGTGCGCGTTCCGGACGTGTTCGTCTATCACGCCGAGCACGGCCACTTCCACTTCCCGCTGGCGAGCTTCGGCCTGTACGAGGTCGCGCCGGACGGCGGCCCCGGTGCATCGGTCGCGCATGTCACCGAAGGTCGGTTTCTGCATCGACGACTCCTATATCTACAACTCCACGATCGAGCACAGCGGTACCTTCATCGGCTCCCGCAGCAGTTGCGCCGACCCGAGCGGGCTACGTGGCATCTCCGTCGGCGGCGCCGACGAGTACGACTACCGCGACCCGGGCCAGGCGATTCCGATCGACGGCGTGGCGGACGGCACGTACTGGTTCAAGGCGATGAGCGACCCGAACAACGACGTCGTGGAAGCGGACGAGAGCAACAACGAGACCGACGTGAAGGTGACGATCCACGACGGCGCGGTACCGTCGGTCAGGTCGTCCATCCCGACACCACGCCCCCGACCGGTGCCTTCACCGCACCGGCGGGCGGGTCCGTGCTGTCGGGATCGCGTCACGTTGAGCGTGACGAGCCCGTCGGCGAACGTCGCCGGGTGGACTTCGTCGCGGACGGTGTGGTGATCGCTACTCGACCGCGTCGGCAGGTCCCTGGACCTACAACTGGAAGACGTCGAACGTGGTCGACGGCGAGCACTGGTTGTCCGCTCGGATCACCGACGCTGCCGGACGGACCGGCAACACCGGCGTGACGGCGGTCAGCGTGTCCAACGCGGCACCCCCGCAGCCGGGGTCCGGTCTGTCGGTGATCCGCAGCGTCAGCTCCGACGGGCACGACGCGCAGACGGCGACACTCGGCACCGGCCTCGCGGCCGGTGACCTGCTGCTGGCCATGGTCAGTTCCGACGGGCCGGCCGACGCCGCCCAGTCGTCTGTCGTCACCGGTGGCGGCCTGACCTGGTCGCTGGTGCGCCGCTCCAACGGCCAACCCGGGACGAGCGAGCTGTGGAAGGCGAGCGTCCCCGCCGATCCGGGGGCGGCGCCGGTCGCGGTGACCGCAACCTCGCAACAGTCCGGATACGACCAGTCCCTCACCGTGCTCGCCTTCCGCGGAGCGGCCGGGGTCGGCGCGTCCGCGGGCGCCGGCTCGGCGTCAGGCTACTCCGAGCACCTCGCTGACGACTACTCGGGCCGGGTCCTGGGTGTTCGGTGCCGGCAACGACTGGAACCAGGCGGTCGGCCCGCACCACCGGCAGCGGCCAGGTGCTTCGCCACCAATGGCTCGACATCGGCGGTCGGCGACACGTTCTGGGCCCAGTCCCGCCAGACGCCGACCGGCAGTGCGGGCAGCGTCGTCACGCTCGACGACCCCGCCCCCGCCGGCGCCCGGTGGAACCTCGCGGCCGCCGAGGTGCTGCCGTCATCGCCTCCTGCGGACACGACGAATCCGGTGGTCGCGATCACCGACCCCGAGCCCGGCAGCACGCTTCGTGGCACGGTGAACATCGGCGCTACGGCGGCCGACGACACGGCCGTCAGCGCCGTACGGTTCTATGTCGACGGCAAGCAGATCGGCTCCCCGGACACCAAACCACCGTTCGCGATCTCCTGGCGCACAACCGACACGGCCAAGGGCCGACATGTCATCACCGCTCAGGCGACGGACCGAGCCGGCAACGTCGGCAGCTCGCCGGGCGTCGTCGTCGGCGTCGACAACTCGGGACCGCCGCCGGCCAAGATCGTGATCGAGAAGAAGTCGAGCAAGCATGGTCGGAGCAAGATCAAGACCAGCAAGATCACGACCAAGCACCGCGGCGACCTGCTGCTCGCCTTCGTAGCGTTCGACGGGCCGAAGTCGACGACCCAGTCGGCGAAGGTGTCCGGTGCTGGTCTGAAGTGGACCCTGGTCAAGAGATCCAATACCCAGCACGGGGTATCGGAAATCTGGTCGGCTCGGGCCAAGAAGACCGTGAAGAAGAAGCGGGTCACCGCAAAGGCCGCCCACTCCGGGTACGACGGGATGGTCAGCGTGATCGCCTTCCGCAACGCCGCTGGGACCGGTGTGGCCGGCGCAGCGGGCGCCCCGAAGAGCGCGCCATCGATCTATCTGCCCGCCGTAGCCGATGCGTCGTGGGTTTTCGCGGTCGGGAACGACTGGGATCGCGCCGTCGGACGTGCTCCGGTGTCGGGCCAGGTGCTCCAGCACCAGTGGCGCGACACCCGGGTCGAAGAGCACGTTCTGGGTCCAGTCGACCGCGAAGCCGGCGACCCAGGCCGGGTTGGTCACCATCGCCGACACGACGCCGACGGCGGATCGCTGGAACTATGCCGCTGTCGAGGTGCGGGCGGCTCCGGGCAAGCGCTGAGCCGATCTGGGACTGCTCGGCCGGCGCCGCCCTTTCAGCAACCGTGGGGTAGGCGCCGTGGGACCAAGGTCAGTAGAGAGCGAGCCGCCGGCCCCGGACACCACCTCCCCGACCCGGCACGCCAGGTGGAAGGATCGCTCACCAGACCCGCGATCGACTCCTGAGGAGACCCTGGTGAGCGACAGCGCAGCACCCGCCCCGCGCCCCGAGCTCGAGATCATCTCCAGCCGCGTCTATCGCGGTCCCAACGTGTGGCACTACGATCCGGCGATCCATCTCGTGGTCGACCTCGGAGTGCTCGAGGACTTCCCGACCGACCAGATCCCCGGGTTCACCGAGGGGCTCCTGGCTCGGCTGCCCAACCTGAAGAACCACAGCTGCAGCCGCGGCCGGCGAGGCGGCTTCGTGGAGCGGCTGAACGAGGGCACCTGGCTCGGCCATGTCGCCGAGCACGTCGCGCTGCAGCTGCAGCAGGAGGTCGGCCACGACATGCGTCGGGGCAAGACCCGGCAGGTGAAAGGGGAGCGTGGCCGGTACAACGTGATCTACGCGTACTTCGACGAGGGCGTCGGACTCGCCGCCGGCGAGCTCGCGGTGCGGCTCGTGAACGATCTCGTGGAGCACGACCCGGAATTCGACTTCGACGCCGAGCTGGAGCGGTTCATCGTCCGCGGCGAGCGGTCCGCCTTCGGGCCGTCGACCCAGGCACTGGTGGACGAGGCGGTCAGCCGCGACATCCCGTACATCCGGCTGAACACCGCCTCGCTAGTCCAGCTCGGGCAGGGTGTGCACCAGAAGCGGATCCGGGCGACCATGACCTCGCAGACCTCGTCGGTCGCCGTCGACATCGCCAGCAACAAGGAGCTGACGCTCACTCTGCTGTCCGCTGCTGGGCTACCGGTGCCTCGCTCCCAGTCCGTGCGCGTTGTGGACGACGCGGTCCGCCTGGCGAAGCGGATCGGGTTCCCGGTGGTGGTCAAGCCGCTGGACGGCAACCACGGCCGCGGAGTGATCCTCGACCTCCGCAGCGACGAGGCCGTCCGCGCCGCCTTCCCACTGGCCAAGGAGGAGTCGCGAAACGGCCTCGTGATCGTCGAGACGTTCGTGACGGGTAAGGACTACCGCTGTCTGGTGATCGACGGCAAGATCGCCGCGATCGCCGAACGTGTCCCGGCCCACGTGATCGGCGACGGCACCTCCACCGTGACCGAGCTGGTGGAACGCACCAATGCCGACCCGCGCCGTGGCGTCGGACACGAGAAGGTGCTGACCCGGATCAAGGTGGACACTGCCGCCGTCGACCTGGTCGCCGAGCAGGGCTACGCGATGGACGATGTCCCGCCCGAGGGTGAGATGGTCAAGCTCACGCTCACCGGCAACATGTCCACGGGCGGCATCTCGATCGACCGCACGTTCGAGGCGCACCCGGAGAACATCGAGATCGCCGAGGAGGCGGCCCGAGTGGTCGGGCTCGACATCGCCGGCATCGACTTCATCGCACCCGACATCACGCTGCCGGTCCGCGAGACCGGTGGCGGGATCGTCGAGGTCAACGCAGCACCGGGCTTCCGGATGCACACCCACCCGACGGTCGGCGACCCGCAGTACATCGCGAAGCCGGTGATCGACATGCTGTTTCCGCCCGGCGCCCCCAGCCGGATCCCGATCGTGGCCGTCACCGGCACGAACGGAAAGACCACCACCTCGCGGATGATCGCCCATATCTTCAAGGGAATCGGGCGCAAGGTCGGGATGACGTCGACCGATGGCGTGGTCGTCGACGAGCGCTTGATCATCCGCGCGGACGCGTCCGGCCCGCGCTCCGCGAAGATGGTGCTGCAGAACCCGCGGGTCGACTTCGCCGTGTTCGAGGTGGCGCGCGGCGGCATCCTGCGCGAGGGCCTCGGCTACGAGCGCAACGACGTGGGCGTCGTGCTCAACGTGCAACCCGATCATCTTGGCCTGCGTGGCATCGACACGGTCGAACAGCTGGCCGAGGTGAAGGCCGTGGTCGTCGAAGCCGTTCCCCGTAACGGATTCGGCGTGCTCAACGCGGACGACCCGCTGGTCCGCGGGATGCGCCGGCGTTGTTCGGGACGGATCATCTGGTTCAGTCTCGCCGAGCCCGGCAGCGAGGTCCGGACCTCTGTCGACGATCACTGCCGACGCGGTGGGACCGCCGTCGTTCTGGAGCACAGCGACAAGGGCGACATGATCGTCGTCCAGCAGGGTCGGCGTTCCATGCAGGTCGCGTGGACGCATCTCCTACCGGCGACGTTCGGCGGTCGGGCGACGATGAACGTCCAGAACGCGATGGCCGCGGCCGCCGCCGCGTTCGCCGCCGGAGCGTCGTTGCACGACATCCGACAGGGCCTGCGGACGTTCTCCACGAACTACTATCTGGCGCCGGGACGGCTCAACGAGGTCAGCGTCGAGGGTCGCACCGTGATCGTCGACTACGCGCACAACGCCCCGGGCCTGCGGATGCTGGGCGACTTCGTCGACAAGACCGGCGACTCGATCGACGCCACCACCGAGCTGGGCCACATCACCCGGATCGGCGTGATCGCCACCGCCGGCGATCGCCGCGACTCCGACATGCGGGAGCTCGGGGAGGTCGCCGCTCACCACTTCGACGTCGTGATCGTGAGGGAGGACAACAGCCTCCGCGGCCGGACCCGTGGCAAGGTCGCCGAGCTGATCGCCGAGGGCGTACGCGGCGCGATGGGCGACGGAGTGCGCTGTAAGCAGGTCGAGATCGTCCTGGACGAGCTCGATGCCACCCGGCACGCGGTGACCATCTCGAACCCCGGCGATCTGATCGTGGTCTGCGTCGACCAGACGGCGGCCGTGATGGGAGTCCTGGAGTCGTACGGCAAACAGGCCCAGCCGGGCTCTCGTCCCGAACGCGCGGGCGGTCCGGACAACAATGTGGCCGACCCGGACTTCCTTCCCGCGAGCTCTTGAGCCGGCCGAGAGGGCCGGGAAACTACGCAACCAGAGGCAACGCCGACGAGGCAGCGCAGACGGGCCAACCGTCGCTGCGGTTAGGCTGGCCGCCGGTGCCGATGCCGACCACCCGGTCGCGCGGACGCCACGGATCGATCAAACGCGGAGGAGACGCATGGGAATCGGGTTAGGCATCGTGCTGGTGATCGTGGGTCTGATCTTGATGTTCGCGGTCAACGTGAACATCCCGTACGTCAGCGACAACACCCTCGGCCTCATCCTGCTGATCGGTGGCGTGCTGGCGATCGTGCTCGCCCTGGTGATGAACGCCCAGCGCTCGCGGACCAAGCACGTCCAGGAGAACCGGTACGACGGCCCCCCACCGGCCGCTTGATCGGCGACTGACACACGGCCGCCTGTGTCCGTCCCGTCCTTCAGCTATCGGCCGGGCGACCACCCGCTGCCCTTTGCTCCCTTCGAAGCGAGACCGAGACACCCGGCCAGGGCCCCATCTGGGCGATGCGGTGCAAAGACAAGGGCTGATCAGCCCCGGCCAGGCCACAGCTGGGCGATGCGGTGCAAAGACAAGAGCTGATCGGCCCCGGCCAGGCCACAGCTGGGCGATGCGGTGCAAAGACAAGAACTGATCAGCCCCGGCCAGGCCACAGCTGGGCGATGCGGTGCAAAGACGACGGCTGATTGGGCCGGTGCGCGGACGTACCCGCCCGGCAGGCCGCGTGCGCCGCAAACTTGCCGTGTGATCGATGGGGAGGATCGGCCGAGCGTGACGGCAGCCGTTGTGACCGCGGACCGCGCGCGCCGATGACGGCGACGGCTCGGGTTCGGCCGAGCGGATTCGACCGGCGACTGATGGCGCCGATGATCCTCGGTTCCATCCTCAACCCGATCAACTCCTCGATCATCGCGGTCGCGCTGGTCCCGATCGCCATCGCGCTCGGCGCACCCGCATCGCAGACCGCATGGCTCGTGTCGGCGCTCTACCTCGCGACGTCGATCGGGCAGCCGCTGGTCGGCAGGCTCGTGGACACGTACGGCCCTCGCCCGCTCTATCTCGCCGGCGCCGCGCTGACCGGCGTTGCGGGGCTGCTGGGTCTGTTCGCACCGAGCCTCGGTGTGCTGATCGCCGCCCGCGTGATCCTCGGGTTCGGCACCTGCGCCGGCTATCCGGCCAGCATGCACCTGATCCGCAGTGAGGGCCGCCGCACCGGGGTCGATCGTCCGGCGGGCGTGCTCAGCGCGCTGAGCATCGCGACCCAGACGACCATCGTGATCGGCCCGACGCTCGGCGGCCTGCTGATCGAACTGGGTGGCTGGCGCGCAACGTTCGCCATCAATCTGCCGCTGTCGATCGCCTGCCTGGTGCTCGGCATCGTCGTCCTCCCCAAACGCACGGTGCTCCAGCCGGCGCCGAGCGAACGTCGCCGCCTCGACCTGGTCGGCTGCCTGCTCTTCGCCGCGACGCTCGTGGCACTACTGCTGTTCTTGATGAGTCTGCGGTGGTCCACCGTCTGGGCACTCGGGCTGTCGGCGGTCGCGGCCACGGGCTTCGTGTTGTGGGAGCTGCACACGAGCGAGCCGTTCATCGACGTGCGCGTCTTTGCTGGCAATGTGCCGCTGCTGCTCACGTACGCCCGCGCGGTGGTCGCGGCCACGGTGTCCTACTCGTTCATCTACGGCTTCACCCAGTGGCTGGAGAGCGGAAGGGGACTGAGCCCGTCGGCCGCCGGGCTGATTCTGCTTCCTGCCTTCGCCCTCGGGATCGCGGTGGTCGCGCTCACCGGCCGGCGACCCGAGATCCATGCCAAGCTGATCGTCGGCGCAGTCGGCCAGCTGGTCGCCTCCAGCCTGTTGCTGCTCGTGCATCCCGGCGTGGGGGTGTGGTTCTTGTTGGTCATCGTGATCATCCTGGGCGTACCGCAGGGGTTGGTGAACCTCGCGATCCAGAACACCCTGTACTACCAGGCCGACGCGGGCCGGATCGGCGCCTCGTCGGGGCTGTTGCGAACGTTCATGTATCTGGGCGCCATGCTCGCCGCCGCCGCGACCGGCCGTTTCTTCGGCGCCTCCGCCGACACCGCCGGCCTGCACGAGCTGGCCCTGTTCATGGTCGGCGCGGCCCTGATCTTCCTGCTGATCACGGTGTTCGACCGTTCGCTCGGCCGGGTCAGCCGCGCCGCGGCCGCGGCGGCTGCGGGGAGCGTCGGAGCCGGCGGAACCGGCGGAACCGGTGCGGCTGCCGGCGAGCACGCCTCGCCCGCGGAACCGAACGCCGGCTCGTGAGCTCAGGCGTGTTGCGACGGCTCGTGCGAACGGTGACCCTCCGGCTCGATCTGGAACATACAGTGCGCGACGTCGAAATGGTCGCCCAGGCACTCGCCGAGTCGGTCGAGTACCTCCCGTGTCCGAGCCCAGAAGCACCGCCGTGCCGTCGTGCTTGACCCCGACACCGGACGATATCGATTTCACAAACTGCCCCAAACGACGGTCTTGTAGGCTGGTTCAGCCCGACCGTCTCGAACCGGCTGTGAGGTGAGGGATGCCCACCATCTACGACGTCGCGGCGCGCGCGGGGGTCTCCCCGGCGACGGTGTCGCGGGTGTTCAACGGGATCCGGGTGTCGGAGGAGAAGGCGCGTCTGGTCCGAAAGGCGGCCGACGAGCTGGCTTTCACCCCGAGCCGCGCGGCCCGGACGCTGCGCCGGCAGAACTCCGAGATCATCGCCTTGATCATCCCGGACATCGAGAATCCGTTCTTCACTTCGCTGGCTCGTGGTGTAGAGGACGTCGCCCAGGCTGCCGGCTACTCGGTCGTGTTGTGCAACACCGACGAGAATCCCGCGAAGGAAGAGCGCTATCTCGACATCGCCATGAGCGAGCACATGGCCGGCGTCATCCTTGCCGCCGCCGGTGACGGAAGCGACGTCAGCGAGCTCGTGTCCCGGGGACGTCACGTCGTTGCCGTCGATCGTGCACCGGTGCGACTCGACATCGATGCCGTCCTGGTCGACAGTCGCAGTGGCGGTCGACTGGCCACGCAATCGCTTTTCGACAAGGGATTTCGGCGAATCGCCTGTATCACTGGACCGGTCGAGGTGGAGACTGCCCAGAGCCGCAGCGAGGGCTGGCGACAAGTCGTCGAGAACGCGGGCGCCGACTATCTTCGGCACACCGACTACCGGGTCGAGGGCGGCCGTCATGCCATGCGGGACCTGCTGGACCTGCCGGTTCCACCGGACGCCGTTTTCGCGGCGAACAACCTGATCGGAGTCGGCGTGCTCCAGGTCCTGCTCGAGCGTGGGCTCGCGCCGCCGACCTTCGGGCTTGCCGTCTTCGGCGATCTTCCCTTCGCCGCGCTCCCGCCGGACGGGATCACGATCGTCCACTCCCCCAGCCGGCACCTGGGGGAGACCGCCGCCCGGGTGCTGCTCGACCGGATCGATGGAGATCGCCAGCCCGCCCGGAGCATCGTCCTGCGCTCGACCGTGGACGACCCCCCGCACCCGTGGGGCAGTTGAGCCGCGCCGGCGCGAAGTGGACGTCGCGCCGTGTCGAGGCGATCCACCGCGGGTCATTGAGTTTGAAATGGATTTCTGGAATCGTGGTGGAATGCGCAACGGAGCCATGACCCTTTCATCGAACGACGGCCGGGCCGATGCCTCCATTGCCGGCCCAGCCGACAGTCTCACCCCTCGCTGGAGCGGACCGCGGACGCTGGGCCCCGACGCGACGGTGGCAGCCTTCCCACTCGGTGGAATAGGCACGGGCAACGTCTCCGTGGGCGCCCGCGGAGAGCTCCGGGACTGGGAGATCGGGAATCATCCGGACAAGGGGACCTGGCTGCCGTTCACCTTCTTCGCAATTCGAGCGCAACCGTCGGGTGGCGACCCCGTCTCGCGCGTGCTGGAGACCCGGATCCAGCCGCCGCACGAGGGCGACTCCGGGCACCACATCGGTCGGGTGGCAGGTCTGCCCCGGCTCGCCAGTAGCCGCATGCGTGGCGAGTACCCGCTGCTGCAGATCGACTTCGTTGATGCCGATCTGCCCGTCCAAGTGAGCCTCCAGGCCTTCACCCCCCTCGTACCGCTCGATGTGAACGCCTCCGGGCTGCCGGGCAGTGTGCTCCGCTACCGGGTGCACAACCCGACCGATGACGCCGTCGACGTCACCGTCGCAGGGTCGATGTCGTCTCCGATCGGCGTCTCGGGCCACAACATGTTCAAGATGCCGATCTTCGAGGGCCGTCCCTTTGTCCGCGCCCGGCGGTCGGAGTGTCTGACCGGACTGGAGTTCGGCACCGATCTCCCAGACGATCACCTGTTGTTCGGGTCCGCGGCCTTGGCGACCGCCGATCCGAGCACGACCGTGACACCCCAGTGGTCGGTCGACTTCTGGCAGGACGGCGTGCAGATGTTCTGGGACGACTTCACTGCCGATGGTCGGTTGGATGATCAGCCGGACACCCTCGAGGGCGGCTCGGAGCTCGGCCGCTCACTGGAGAACCTGCCGAAACTGAGGACCGGATCGCTCGGCATCGTCGCGACGATCGAGCCGGGCGCGGACCGGGACTTCGAGTTCGTGCTGACCTGGCACTCGCCCAACCGGTCACGCGCCTGGAACGGCATGTGTGGGTTGCCCAACAACAGAGCCGCCGAGATCGTGCCGAACCACTATGCGCGGGCGTTTACCGACGCCTGGGCGGTCGCGGAGCACCTCACCCAGCACCTGCCAGCACTCGAGCGCTCGACTCGGGCATTCCACTCCAGCCTGTACCGCTCGACGATCCCGTCGGAGGTCATCGACGCGCTGACCTCGACCCTCGTCGTCTTGCGCAGCACGACCTGCATGTTGCTCGACGATGGCAGCCCAGATGGTCGATTCGCCGCGTGGGAAGGAAGTTTCGACCACACCGGCAGCTGCGAGGGAACGTGCACCCACGTCTGGAGCTACGCCCACACCGCGGCCTGGCTGTTCCCCTCCCTGGAGCGAAGCGCTCGGCGCACCGAGTTCTCGGGTGAGACGCTCGAGGACGGCCGGATGAGATTCCGCGCCAACTCGATCTTCGGGAACGACCCGCTGGAGTTCCACCCCGCCGTTGACGGTCAGCTCGGGACGATCGTCAGGTTGTATCGGGAGTGGCGGTTCAGCGGAGACGACGACTTCCTCGCCGAGTTGTGGCCCGCAGCCAAGCGCGCGCTCGACTACGCCTTCACCGCATGGGACGCCAATGGCGACTTCGTGCTCGACTCCCAGCAGCACAACACCTATGACATCGAGTTCTACGGTGAGAACTCACTCGCCAACTCCGTGTTCTTCGCCGCGTTGCGCGCCGGTGCCCTGATGGCCGATCATCTCGGCGAGGCCGACACTGCGCGCCGGTGGACCGAAGCGGCCACGCTCGGTGCCGAGCGAATGGACGCGATGCTGTTCAATGGCGAGTTCTACGTCCAGCGCACCGACGATGTCGATGCACACCGCTACCAGTACGGCGTGGGATGTCTATCGGATCAGCTGCTCGGACAGACGCACGCGCATCTGACCGGTCTCGGCCACCTGCTACCGCCAGATCACGTCCGCAGTGCCTTGGCGGCGATCTTCCGGCACAACTTTCGCACGGACTTCAGCGGCTATCACAGCGTGCAGCGCACGTACGCCCTGAACGACGACCGCGGGCTCGTCCTGTGCACCTGGCCGAACGGCGGACGTCCCCGAATTCCGTTCGTGTACAGCGACGAGGTATGGAGCGGGATCGAGTACCAGGTGGCCACGAACCTGATCTACGAGGGCCTGGTGTCGGAAGGGTTGGCGGTCGTACGCGCGGTCCGCGACCGGCATGACGGCGTACGCCGCAATCCGTGGAACGAGGCCGAGTGCGGCAATCACTACGCCCGCTCACTGGCGAGCTGGGGAGTGTTGATCGCCCTGACTGATACGCAGTGGAACGCAACGCGACACTCGCTGCGGATGGCTCCGGTCGACGCGGCGCTCGACTCCGACACCTTCCGGACGTTCTTCAGTGCCGGCGACGGGTGGGGTAGCTGCGAGATCGGACCCGATGGCGCCAGTCTGCGGCTCCTGGGCGGGGGCCTCCAGCTCGACGAGGTCGTGATCGAGCACCCGTCGCTCGGTCGCTACATCCTGGAATCACCAGCCACCATCGCCGCCGGCGAGGAGCTCACCCTTGCCCTCACGCACGCAGACCAGCCCGAGGACTGACCCCATGACGTACACCTTTCCCGCGGCGCCGGAAGCGCCCGAGCTGCTCCGCCGAACCGTCTACACCATTGCCAGCGGGGATCTCCGGCTCGCCGCCAACACCAAGTGCTGGCCCGTCCAGCAGGAGCTCGAGGCGGATTTCACCCGCGCAGTGGAGAGCTTCGGTTGGTCGGTCCACCGCGCGCACGGGGTCGACCCGCAGACCGGGCACGGGTTCATCGACAGCCAACGACGTGGCCTCGAGGTGTTCCGCGACATTCCGGCCGACGCTCCCCTGGTGGTGGTGGACGCCGTCTGGCAGTACAGCCACCATGTGCTGCCTGGTCTGCGGACGCACCGTGGACCGATCCTGGTCGTCGCCAACTGGGCGGGCGACTTCCCGGGCCTCGTCGGCCTGCTGAACCTCGTCGGCAGCATGACCAAGGCCGGCGTGGCCTACTCACACCTGTGGAGCAAGGACTTCACCGACCGGTGGGCGCTCGACAAGCTCGGCGAATGGCTGGGCAGCGGGACGATCGTCCACGATCTCAGCCACGTGCACGACCTGCCCGAGCTCGACCCTGGCGCCGCTGAAGTCCGGCTCGGAAGAGCGCTCGCCGATCAGCTGCTCCGAGAGAAGGCGATCATCGGCGTCTTCGACGAGGGCTGCATGGGGATGTACAACGCGATCATCGACGACGAGCTGCTGAATCCGCTCGGCATCTACAAGGAGCGTCTGTCTCAGAGCGCCCTGGTGGCGGAAATGACGCTGGTCACCGACGACGAGGCAGCTGCCGTCGGCAGCTGGCTGGAAGCCGCCGGTTTCGACTTCCGCTTCGGACCGGACCCGTTGACCGATTTGACCCCGGAGCAGGTGCGTTCACAGTTCCGGATGTACATCGCCGCGCTCCGGATCAGCGACGACTTCGGGCTGGACGCGGTCGGAATCCAGTACCAGCTGGGACTCAAGGACACCGTGCCCGCCTCCGACCTCGCCGAAGGATTGCTGAACAACGTCGAGCGCCCGCCGGTCACCAGTCGCGACGGTGCCCGGATCCTCTACGAAGGTGCGCCGTTGCCCCACTTCAACGAGGTGGACGAAGGCGTCGCTGTCGACGCGTTGATCACCAACCGGCTGTGGAACGCGATGGGGCTCGACCCGGCAACCACGCTGCACGACGTCAGGTGGGGCGAGGAGTACGACGGCGAGTTCGTCTGGGTCTTCGAGATCTCCGGCTCGGTCCCCGCCAGCCACAACGGCGGCTACGACAAGTCCTACAGCATGCGTCAGGTGCCGATGTTCTTCCCGATAGGGGGAGGTACGTTATCGGGTTGCTCCAAGCCCGGGGAGATCGTGTGGTCGCGGGTCTTCATCATGGACGGCGTCCTGCACGTCGATCTCGGTCGCGGCCACGTCGCCGATCTGCCCCCCGAGGAGACCCAGCGCCGCCTCGATGCCACCGATCCCCAGTGGCCGATCATGCACGCGGTTCTGCACGGGGTAGGACGGGACCAGCTGATGTCGCGGCACAAGGCCAACCACGTTCAGGTGGTCTACGCACCGGACGCCGAGACGGCGGATCGGGCACTGACGGCCAAGGCGGCGTTCTTCGACGCGCTCGGTGTCATCGTCCACCTCTGTGGTGACGTGGTCCTGACCGGGCAGGATTCATGATCGACCGACCGCCCCGGCGAGTCGCCTGGTCGCGACTCTCTACCTGATCATGGCTCCGCGCTCAACGCGAGCAGCTCGAGGTTCGCGAAGCTTGCGGTTCCGCGGTCCACCAGGATGCCCACCCGGCCGGACCGGTCGCCATACCAGACGCACTGCAGCACGAGCACCGAGTCGAGAAAGACCTCGAGGAACTCGCCGTTGCCGACCACCCGCAGGCTGTACACCCGCCCCCGCTCCAGCGCCCAGCGACGAGCGTCCACCACCTGAAACCTCGGCACCGTAAAGAGAGCGACCTCTTGGCGGTCGACATCCAGCAGCGCTACCACACCTTTGCTCCCGACCTGGCGAACGAGGAGGCCGGCGGCCACACCATCGTCGAGACAGACCTGCACGGTGGCGATGAAGTCGTCGGCCTCGGGCTCGAAGCTGCGACGCGCCCAGGCGGTGCCGACCGCGCCCGTCCAACCGTCGCCCGTCTCGGTCCAGTTGCCCCGGGTCTCGTGCGTACCGTGCAGCTCGGCGACCGGTGGCTTCGTCCCGAGGGCGATCAGGGTCGCGTGGACCTTGTCCAGCACGAGGTCGGCGAAGCACAGCCGCAGCCGGTCGTCAACGAGCCGGAGTTCCTTGGGCAGACTCAGTACACCGAAGGTCGGCTTCGACTCGTTCTCCTGAAGTCGCTCGCAGGAGGTGTAGGTGACGTATGTCCGCCCGCGGAAGTACACCGTACGGCAGCTGATCCCGTTGAACCCCGTCGACGCCAGCAGCAGGTTGTCCTCCGGCTCCTCATACGGACCTTCGATCCGATCGGCGACGGCGTACAGCGTGCCGGACGTCAGCCGTGGCTCCCCCAGCACATCCCGATTGCCGTAGGCGTTGTCCTCCAGCCAGGTCAGGTACCAGCGACCGTCCAGCTCGAACAGGTCGGGCATCTCGACGATCGAGTACGCGTTCCGTTGCGACCGGTAGATCGGAGGCGTCTGTTCCCAGTGCACCAGATCGGTGGAGTAGGCACCCGCGAACGCCGCCCCGAGCGGGAGCTCGTCGGTGACGACCCGAGTCGCGAAGACTCCGAACCAGCCCGGTCGGGCCGGATGCTTGACCACCATCAGGTCCCGACAGTCGACGATGCCGGTGGGTGCCGCGACCGCGCTCGTGTTGTACCAGCGCGCATCGGGCGTGATGACCGGATTTTCGGGGTGCTTCGTCCAGTTCCACAGGTCTGCACTGGTGGCCAGTCCGATGGCCTGCTCCCTGCCTGCTGTCGCCGAGGAACGGATCGTGTAGAAGAGGTAGTAGGTGCCGTCGTTCGCGACGGTTGACCCGGTCCAGTTCACCAGATCCCCGGGCTGGCCGGGCGGGCTCGGCGGCAGGATCGGCGGCTGTTCGTCCCAGTCGATCAAGTTGCGGCTGGTCGCGTGGCCGAGGCTATCCGCATCGAGGGCCGATCGAGAGCTCTGCGGTCGCAGCTGCTGGAGATAGAACGCGTGCACCAGACCGTCCGGGCCGAGGTGGCACCAGGTGTCCCACTGATAGAGGCCCTCTCCGTGATAGCGCATCAGCTTCCGGTCGCCCCGGTCGTACGACGCAGCGAGCTCCCCCGAACGATCATGGTGGTGCTCATGATCAACGTCTGAGGCTCCTCCGGAGCCCGGTGACGGAGCCGGTTGACCAGCAGGCGCCCGGCCGCGACGCCCATCTCGTACGCCGGCTGGGCGATGACCGAAAGCGGCGGCTCCACTACAGGTGCCCACACGGCATCGTCGAAGCCGATCAGGCCGACGTCGTGGCCGATCCTCAGCCGACGGCGCTTGACTCCGGTCATCACGCCGAGCGCGAGCATCGAGTCGACCGTCAGCAACGAGTCCGGCGGGTGCGCTCCGTCGAAGAGTGCGTCGACGACCTCCAGCCCGCTGTCGGCGTGGAACGGCACATGCCGGACGATCTCCGGAAGGCCGTGTCGGCGCATCACGTCTTCGTAGCCCAGACGGCGCTGCTCGGTCGTGGCTGTGTCGGCAGGTCGGGTGATACATGCGGGCCGTCGCCAGCCCTGGCGAAGCAGGTGCTCGGTCGCCATCACGGCACCCTCGAACGACGCGGAGGTCACGAAGTCCACCGGCTGATCCAGGTGTCGATCGACGACGACGAGCGGGATCTTGCTGCTCACCAGGCTCGAGATGTCGGAGTCGCTCGCCCGCGGCGCGAGGATGACACCGGCCACCCGTTCCTGGGCGGCCACCTCCAGGTAGCGGTCTTCCTTGCTCTGGTCCTCGTCGGTGTTGCAGAGCAGCACGGAGAAGCCCGACTCCTGGGCAAGATCCTCGACCCCACGAGCCAGCGCAGTGTAGAAGGGGTTGTTGATGTCAGTGATCATCAACGCCCACACCTGAGTGCCCTGTCGGCGGAGATTGCGGGCCACCGCGTTGGGTCGATAGCCAAGGCGCTCGGCGGCGTCGCGGACCCGCGCCGCCAGGACCGGATCCACCCGCCGGCTGTTGTTGAGCGCACGGGAGACGGTTGCGACGGAGACGTTCGCTGCCTCGGCCACGTCGACGATCTTCACCATGCCGGCGCTCGCCGTCTCAGCAGGACCAACGCCGACAGCGTGCACGCGGCCCGGGGACTCGGGGTCGCGGGCTGTGCTCATCGCGACCGGGCGTCTGCCGGCACCACCCACGGCGAGCCAGGGGTGACGGCCGACCGCGGAGCCTCGTACGGCACCCCCGACACCTCCAGGCGTCGCAGCGGCAGCTGTCCGGCGACCACGACCAGTGTCCCGACCACGTCGGGTCCGCCGCCCGGCCGCCAGGTACCGAACGCCGACCCGTTCGACCAGAACGCCTGGCCCTCGGGTGCCTTGGCGCCGACCGTCAGAGTGCCGCTGCGTCCGTCGTAGGCGATGTCGTTCCAGGTGGCAAAGGCCGACCAGCTGGCCATGGCGCGCGCGTAGTGGTGACCACACTCGGCCTCGTCGAACGGGTTGCGTCGCCTCCCGTCGTAGCGGTCGCGGATTGCCCGGATGATCTCCTGACCCTCCTCGACGGCGCCGACCTGCAGGAGCCCGGTCGCGGCCGTGTACTCGAATCCGGTCATGACCTCGCTGAAGTAGGGGAACGGTCGCTGTGGCCGGAGATCGGCGTCGTAGGTACACATCAGCACGCCTGCCTCGTCACCCAGCACGAAGCTCCGCATGTGGTTGAAGTGGTGGGTGAAGCTGCCCAAGAAGTTGCGTCGATGGACAGAGCGGAGGGCGATCTCGACGTGCTCGGGATCCAGCAGGTCGCCGAGCCCGACCAGGGTCGATGCATACTGGCCCACCAGCTGGTCGACCAGGCACCCATCGGCCAGTTGGAGATCAGGCTCCAGGGTGCTCGTCGCACCCATGCTGCGGTGCCGGAGCCCGACGGCGATCGTGTCGGGGTCCGCGACCGGACGCACCTCGTGGCGATAGTAGGACCCGTTGAACAGGTTCTCGTCGAGCCACGCAGCTCCGCTGGCGGCCAGCTTGCGACACGTGCTCGCGAACTCGCGGTCGCCGATCCCCTCGGCCATCTCGGCGCTGGCATGCAGCGCCGCGAGATACCACGAGCCCATCTGCGGGTTGGGGCCGTAGTACTCGACGTCCATCGTGTTGTGCTGGACGCCCTCCATCACACCGTCGCGGTCAGCATCCCAGCCACCGGGCAACCAACAGAACTCGAGGGCGCGCCGCGCGGCCGGCCACAGCCGGGTCAGCAGATCGTGGTCACCGCCCAGCTTCCAGTCCGCATACAGATGGACGAGGCAGGCCATCTGTCCGTCCGCGGCGGCGAGGTCCCAGCTGCGGGACAGCTGTGGCGCGGGAAGTCCGGCTCGAAAGCTCATCAGCCCGACCTCGTCGGTGCACAACGCGAACTGGGTGGTCCGGAATGACCGGGCGATCGGCGCGAACAGCAGGGACGTGGCGAACTCGTAGCCCCAGACATGGGTACAGGTCCCGTAACAGCTGCCTTCTCGGTCGCCGACCCCTTCCCAGCCGTAGTACTCACCATCCGCGGTCTGGAACACCGTCGGGCTGCGGAGCGTACTCAGATTGAACAGGGCGGCCTCGCGGATCTCGGCCGGGGCATCGGTCTCGACAACGGCCCGAACGGTCTCCACGGTCCTCGCCTCGAGCGCCGCGAGTCGTGGCACGAGCTCGACCGCCGTTCGCCATGAGTCGGGGTACGCCACGGCGTAGGCATTACCCACTACGGTGTCGTCGTACTGGCCGATGTTGATGCCGCCGTACTCCTCCGAGCGCCAGGCCCGGCGGTTTGGAAAGCACCAGGTGAGCAGGAAGGTGACGTCCACGCTCGCCGCGGCAGCGATCTCGACCTGCGCCGCGAGCGAGGCGATCGGCCGTAACGCCTGGCTGGCGCGATCGTCGAGTCGTCCGTCCTCGAGCAGATCGTCCCAGAAGTCCAGGATCGGATTTCCCCAGCGCCGATCGTCCCAACCGGTGCGGTGGGTGACGGTCGTACCCTCGCCGGCGAGCACCGCCATTGTCAGCTCGCCGGCCGCCTCCGCGTCGACCGCCAGGTCCGGTGCGGTCATCGTCACACCAGCGATGCCCGCGGCCGTCCGATAGGTGTTGATGTTGTTTCCCACCTCGTCGTGGGTCCCGTTGGCTCCTACGACGTTGCTGAGCGCGAAGGCCACACTCGCACGCACCGCAGCGTTCGACCGGTTGGTCAGGCGGTGTCGCAGGACCGCAACGGGGATACTGCTCGACTCGGTGTCGGTGAGGACGAACGGGTTGAAGCCCGTCAGGTCGACCGTGAGCGGGAAGGTGTCATCGGCAAGCCGCACCCGACCGAATGGGTATGAGCTCTCGAAGCGGCAATTCGCGAAGCGCGGCAGCCCGTGGTGGGCTGCGGGAGAGCCGAAGGCGCCTTCGTACGCCCCAAGCGGGACCGGGCCCTCGACGGCAAGCGCCGCCGGCTCCCGACCCTCACCCTCGGCTCGCACGGCGAAGAACGCCCACTCGGGACGGAATCCCTTGCCCGGGCGGTTGCCGAGCTCGAAGTCCCGCAGGTCACCGCGACCCCCGAGACCGATGGTTCCGGTGCCGATTCCGCCGAGGGGCAAGGAGATGCGGTCCAGGTGCTCAGCGTCGTAGCTGCGCAGGACGGGCCAATCGAGCGATGTCACGGTTTCCTTCTCGTGGGTCGATCGGAGGGTGAGTCAGCGCCGTCGATCGGCGGATACGGCCAGCCGCACCCGGCTACGGGATTCGGCGTACGTCGTCGCGGCGGTCCAGACGAGCGCCAACGGACCGGGCAGGAGTAGCACGAGCGCAAAGCTGAGGTACGCCGCGGCCCATACCGAAAGCGCGACCGCGGACAGCACGCCGAGCACGACCACGGGACTGCGGGTCGCCACGTAGATCGAGACGAGCCAGACCTCGCGTGCCGGAGCACCGGTCCGCACCGCATACGGCAGCGCGACGAGCCCAGCGAAGAGGGCGATGATCATCAGCACGGCACCGAACGCCACCGACACGAGCATCCAGGTCCGGCCGCCGAGCTGCCAGGTATGGTAGCGCCGTGAGCTCCAGCAGCACGACGAGCGTCACCGGCACCTGCACTCGAAGCGCACGCCGGACCGTCCGGCCGAGATCACCCACCAGGCGGCGTACTCCGAAATGGTCATCGGTGAGCAGCACCTGGCTGGCGTGCAGCAACGCGGCGAACAGCGGCACGACCACCAGTCCGGTGCCGGTGATCGAGACCCAACCCGATCGCTGCGACAACACTCGGACCACCGCCCAGGCCGCTGCGACCATCGCCGATCCGAGCAGGAACATGGGGAGGTTCGGCCAGAGCAGGCGGGCGGCCCGGCGTACCGGCTCGACATCGGTCCTGCTGCCGCCGCCAACGCTGCTGCTCATCCGCGGATCCCTACCGAGGCGACGCTCTCCACGAACGTGCGCTGGAAGATCAGGAACACGATCAGGATGGGCAGCACCACCATGGTGATGCCGGCGAACACGACCACGGCAGGGCCGCCGCCCTGTCCGGCGGACAGTGAGACGAGGCCGATCGGCAGAGTCATCTTCTCCGGGCTGGACAAGAAGATCAGCGGACCGAAGTAGTTGTTCCAGGACGCCTCGAAGCCCAAGATCGCCAGTGCCGAGATCGCAGGACCAGCGAGCGGCACCATGATCTGGAAGAGGATCCTGAGGTGACCCGCTCCGTCGATCCGAGCGGCCTCGTCGAGATCGCGCGGGATGGTGTTGAAGTACTGCCGCAGGAAGAAGATCGCGAAGACGTTCACCAGCGCGGGAATCCACAGGGCAGCGAGCGTGTCGATCAACTCGAGCTTCCGCATGATGATGAAGATCGGGATGATCGTGAGCTGGGTCGGCACCATCAACGCAGCGAGCAGCACGATGAAGATCGAGTCCCGACCGCGGAACGGGAGGCGGGAGAATGCGTATGCCGCCAGGCAGGCGGTGAAGAGCGACCCGGCCACGCTGATCACCGTGACGATGATGCTGTTCATGAACATCCGGCCGATCGGGATCAGATCGACGACATCGCCGAAGTTCTGCAGACTGAAGGGGATCGGAATCCACCGGGGTGGCAGGGTGAACGCGTCGATCGGCTCGGTCAGACTGGTGCTGATGAGCCAGACCAGGGGGGCGATCATCAACACGGCAATGACGAACAAGACGATGCTCTTCACGAGCCGTCCCACTCGGAACGGATGGTGGCGACGCTCGACCTCGGCAGCCGATCGCCGAGTCGGCGTGGATGTGTCGAGGCTCATGCGCTGTGCACCCACTTCCGAGATCCCCAGAACTGCAGCAGAGTGACCAGCATGATGACCGCGAACACCACGAGGGCGATCGTGGACGCGTAGCCGATCTGGAAGGCCTGGAAGCCCGTCTCGTACAGATACATCACGGCCGTGATCGTGGAGTCGTTCGGGCCGCCCTGAGTGATGATCTGCACCGGATCGAAGATCTGGAAGGCGCCGATGAAGGTGATCACCGAAGCGAAGAACATCGTCGGCGTCATCAGCGGCAGCGTGACGAAGAAGAACGTCTGGACCGAGTTCGCGCCGTCCACGCGAGCGGCCTCGGTCATCTCCGCCGGCACGGTTTGCAGGCCCGCGAGCATGATCAAGAACGTGTAGCCGATGGTGTGCCAGAAGTCGATTCCGATGATCGACGGCAACGCCCATGCAGGGTCGGTGAACCAGTCCGGAGCGGTGATCCCGATCTTGCCGAGGTAGAAGCTGAAGATACCGAAGGTAGGGTCCAACACGTACTTCCACAGCAGCGCAACCGCAGCCCAGGAGATCAGGAAAGGGAAGAAGACGGCGGTCCGGACGAAGTAGGACAACACCTTGTGCAGACCTCGGTTGACGGCGAGAGCCAGCAGGAGACCCCCGACCAGATGCGTGACGACGGAGGCGAACGCGAAGACGAAGGTGTTGCCCAGCGCAGTCACGAGCAGGTCGTCGTGGACGAGTGCCTTGAAGTTCTGCAGACCTACGAACTGAGCCGGGGTCAGCAGATCGTAGGAATAGAAGCTGAGCGCCATCGCCGCCACGAAAGGCCCGAGGATGAACAGCAGAAACAACAGCAGCGCCGGGCTGATGAAAAGCCAACCAGCCAATGGCGAGCGCCGCCCACCGGACGAGTGACGCGCCCGCATGCGGTGGGCAGCGTCCTCCGTCCGACCCGCTGCGACGACGGTCACGCCAGCAGCGCTTGCAACTTGCCGTTGGCCTCAGTCAGGGCTGCCTGCGGGTCCTTGGTGCCCGAGATGCCCTGCAACCACGCCTCTTCGATCACCTTCTGAGTCTCAGCGCCGCGGTCCGGCCCAGGGATGGGTGTGGCGACATCGAGCAATTTGACCAGCAGCTCGGTGTTCTTCGGTGCATCCTTCAAGAAGTCCGCACCGGTCGCGTCCGAGATGCGGGCCGGCACCGCACCGCCACCGCCCGTGGTGATCGCGTCGCCGAATTCCTCCGAGATCAGATACGTGAGCAGTACCCAGGCCGCATCCTTGTTCTTCGAGTCCTTCAGGATCGGCCACGCGTCCCAGCCGACCGGTGATCCCGGCTGCGTCTTCATCGGCCACTTGACCAGCTCGACCGAATCGACGAACTTCAAGCGGCGCAGGTCGTTCGTCGGCCACCGACCGCCCCCGAACGTGGCGAGCTTGCCTTGCGCCATCTGCGTGGGAGCATCGTAGGTGCCGCCCGGCTTCGGCGCGAGACCGTCGACGACGAGAGAACGCGCGAACGTGAGGGCTTCAACTGCGGCCGGGGTGTCGATCGTCGACTGAGTCCAGTCGTCACTGATCGGAGCTGCCCCATTGTTGAGCATCCAGGGCATCACGTCGGTGAAGTACCCGCTGCCGGCAGCGGTCAGGAAGGCGCCGGTCTTGGCCTTGATCTGCTGACCGGCCGCCCGGAACTCGTCCCACGACCAGGTATCGGTCGGCGGCTGGACGCCGGCGTCGGCGAAGATCTTGGTGTTCAGGTAGAGCGACATGGTGTTGTAGCCACCCGGCAGGAAGAAGGTGTGGCCGTCCTTGGACGCATACTTCTCGAGGAACTTGCGGATCTGGGGCGAGGTGTCCTTGTAGTACGCGTCGACCAGGGCCTGATCCTTCTTGATGTAGTCGTCCAGGGGCGCGAGCAGGTCCTTCGACATGAAGATCCGCTGACCCTCGGTCGCGATCTGCACGACGTCCAGTGGTTGGCCACCAGCCAACCGGGTGGCAACGGAGTTCGCGAAGTCCGCCCACGACTTCGCCGCGATCCCCTGCGCCTTCAGGGTGATCTCGGGGTGCTCGGCACGGAACTTGGTGAAGAGCTGGTCGTACGCCTTCTGCGATTGTGCGTCGCCGTAGTAGACGAAGGTCACCGAGCCGCCGGGCTTGTCGCCCCCACCACCGGAGTCGCTGTCGGCGCCGCAACCGACGAGCGGGAGCCCGACCGCCGGGATGAGTGCGGCACCACCCAGGGTGCCGAGGAAGCCACGACGCGTCATCGACGCCCGGATCAGCCCCGGAACTCCCTCCTGTGATCCGCTCGACGTAAAGGTCCCGCGACCGACCATTCCGAAGCCCCCTTTGGCTGTAAACGATTACCCGTGATTCAACCCCGGGAGCTGTTCCTCGTCAACCACCAAGGCCGTCGAGATCTCCAGGTTGTTGTCAAACTGTGACCCAGATCACGCTCAGCGCCCATCGCGAGGGTGCCACGATTCGACATGCGGGCCTCCAGAACCGCACCACGGCAGGAATGTCTGCCTGCAGCCCGCCGCAGCGCCAGATCCTCGAGCACCCGCTAGTCGGCCCGGTCGAACGTGGGCAATCGCGGACTCGGCCGCCGAGTGACAAGTAACCGATTACCGAAACATCCCCTTCAGCGGATCTCCATGGCATCAGCGGTCGGCGGCTCCGGTCGGTTCGCGGAGGGCCGGTCGAGATAGAAGTACGCCGTCGACGCGATGTCGTCGCGCAGTGGCAGATAGCGCCGCCCGCTGCGCCAGCCGAGCGCCTGGATGTCGACCCGGAGCCGGTCGGCGAAGGCGATCGGGTCGAGGACGTGGAACCGGTACATCCCGAAGCGCTGCTGGGACTCGTAGAGGCCGTCGGGCCGGATCACCTGCGGCAGGCCAAGGTATGGGGTGGAGAACTCGGTGTAGCCGCGCTCGGGGACGTCGAAGTTCCAGGCTCCCCCGAAGTAGTCCTCGGTGCCGGTGCCACAGATGGTCGGGAACTCCTCGTCGTCGTCCAGGTAGAACTTGATCTCCCCCTCGCCCCACCAGCCGCTGGAGTTCACTCCCCAGGCCAGATAGGTACCGACGTAGTGACCGGCGCCGACAATGCCGTCGACGATCGTGTGCGGGATGCGCTCCCCGAGCGGGTTGCTGCGCCGCCACTGGGCATGCAGGTAAGCGTCGTGTGCGTGGTCGGCGCCGATCTCGTACGTGATCTGGTAGTACACGGTGACCGTCCGGTCGGACGTGTTCTCGACGGTGAATCGGGCTCCGCTGCGGAAGGGCATGGGCCAGTAGCAGTTGAAGCCACCGTTCGGGTTCGCCGCGATCGGCTGGGAGTTGACCTGGGCGAACCGTCCCCAGCCATTGCAGAAGAAGTCGCCACACGGCACTTCGACCGCGGGCTCCTCAGCGCCGTCCCAGTACGCCCGCAGGACGAGCGTGCGCCAGTGGTCGACATGGGTGGTCAACCACAGATGAGTGACCTTGCCGGCACCGTCGATCTGGCCAAGAGTGAAGGTCTCTCCCGGCCCGATGTCGACACTCGGCGAGATCTTCCAGCCCGGGCCGAGATCGCGGGCACACTGCGCGCCGGTTCCCTGGGTCGCCCGGCCGCCACCGCCCGGCGAGCCGTCGAAGTTCTCCGGCGAGATGGAGCGGGTCTGGACCTGCCGAAGCCGGCCGAGCTGACTGAGATCCGCGGTGATCATGGTCGGATCATAGAAGGACACCCCCGGAAAGTGGGCTCAAACGGCAGTAATGAAGCGCTTCAGGTTGCCGTTTGCGCCCACTTTCCCAGGACGAGGCGCCTCAGGTACGGGCCGCGCGCACCTTGGCTGCCAGGGCCGCCGGGTCGTCCCGCACTCCCCCGTGCGCGATCAGCCACTGGTCCAGCTGTTCGCGCTGCTCGTGGGCCATCACACCGACCACATCGCCCGCCTCGGCGTGGGCGATCAGCCAGGCGCACCCGTCGACCTCGCCGCCGAACTCGGAGACGTCCTCGACGCCGGCATGGGCCAGGCCTTGCCGGAGCAGCTCCGAGACCTGTTCGGGCGATCGCCCACGGAGATACTCCGGCTTCTGCAAGATCGCGACCACGTCGGCCCCGACGCCCGCCATCTCCCCGAGCCGGACGAACACGTCGTCGCCCCGATCGCCGGCCGTGCCCACGCCGAACAGCAGCCTGGCGCCCGGCGGACGGATTCCGTTCAGGATCTCCAGCAGTGCCTCGACTCCGGCCTCGTTGTGCGCGAGATCGACCACTACCGACGCGCTGCCGGCTGTACCGTCACGGTCCACCGGCACCGTCCAGATGTTCATCCGTCCCGGGTTCTCGGCCGGGGTGAAGGTCCGCAGACCCTCGGCGACCTCGGCGACCGTGAAGCCCAGCGCCAGCGCGGCGGAGGTCGCCGCAAGGGCGTTCTCGACGTTGACGCGGCTCAACCCAGCCAACGTCATCGGTACGTCGGTGACCTCGACCACCGGCAGGGGATCGTTGCCCGGACGCAGGACCGCGATCCAGCCGTCGAGCACCGTGCTCACCCGACCACCCGCGTCGATCACGGCGCGACCGTTCGGCGAGTCGGGATCGTGGGTGAACACCCAGACCCGAGCCTTCGTGCCCAGCCGCATCGCGAACGTCCTCGGGTCGTCTCCGTTCAGCACGCACCACCCGGTCGGCTTGGTGATCTTGGTGATCACCGCCTTCACCTCGGCGAGCTGGTCGAGTGTGTCGATCCCACCGAGCCCGAGATGGTCGGCAGAGATGTTGGTCACGACGGAGACGTCGTTGAACGCGACGCCGACGCCACGCCGCAGGATCCCGCCGCGAGCGGTCTCGGTCACCGCCAGCTCGATCCCCGGATAGGACAGCACGCGGCCGGCTCCGCTCGGTCCGGAGTAGTCGCCGGCCTCCACGAGCTCACCGTTGATGTAGACGCCGTCGGTGCTGGACCAACCGACCGATCGGCCCGCCCGGCGGGCGATGTGTCCCAGCATCCGCGACGTCGTGGTCTTGCCGTTCGTGCCCGTGATGGCGACCACGGGCACCTTGGGCCGGATGAGCCTCGGGCCGTCGCCCCGCGGCGCCGACGCGACCGCGTCGCCGGCAGCGGCCACGAGCTCGGGCACCGACTCGGCCCGGGCCACCCCGTCCAGCACCGAGGCGACCTCCTCGGCCAGTGCTTCGGCCTTCCCCGAGTTGCGCCAGGGATAGGCGACGACCAACTCGTTGGTCGCCGCGCCCGGGCGAGATCGTACGGCCAGTCGGGTGACCCCGCCGGAACGGGCGATCAGCCGGACCAGATGCGCGACCGCCCTGGCCACGAAGCGCTGGCGGAACGACGAGTCCGGCGGGCCGGGCCGGGCGCGGGACAGCCCGACGTCGTCGGCGAACCGGCGGGCCGCGTCCTCCGACAGCCCCAGCAGACCGGTCAGATCGAACGTCGCCTTCGCCGCCGGCCGCGGGAAGTACAGGTTGGGTCCGTCGAGCAACCGGACCTCGAGCAGCGACCCCGCCATGGTCGTAACGCCCTCTCCGACCCTCAGGCGCCCGTCGAGTGCAGACCGCCGTCGACGTGGATCATCTCGCCGGTGGTCTTCGGGAACCAGTCACTGAGCAGCGCGACCACCGCACGGGCCGTCGGCTCCATGTCCCTGGGATCCCAACCGATCGGGGCCCGCTGACCCCAGACCTGGTTGAACTCCTCAGCCCCGCCGATCGCCCGCTTGGCCAGGGTCTCCAGCGGTCCGGCGGCCACCAGATTGACCCGGATCCCCTCCGGGCCGAGATAGCGGGCGAGATAGCGACTCGTGCTCTCCAGGGCCGACTTGGCGACGCCCATCCAGTCGTAGACCGGCCAGGACACCTGAGCGTCGAACGTCATGCCGACCACCGAGGCGCCCTCGTGCAGCAGCGGCTTGCAGGCCATGGTGAGCGAAGCCAGCGAGTACGCCGAGACGTGCAGCGCCGTCGACACGTCCGACCACGGAGTGCTGAGGAACTTGCCACCCAGCGCGGTCTCCGGGTTGGCGAAGGCCAGGGAGTGCACGATCCCGTCCAGCGAGTCGACGTGCTCACGCAGCGAGTCGGCCAGCCGGGCGAGATGCTCCTCGCTGGTCACGTCCAGCTCGAGCAGCGGCGGGACCGGGTCGAGTTTCTTGATCACGCGACCGGTCAGGCTCATCGCCCGGCCGAAGTTGGACACGACGACGGTCGCGCCCTCCGCCTGGGCGATCCGGGCGACGTGGAACCCGATCGAGGTGTCCAGAGTCACCCCCGAGACCAGGATGCTCTTGCCCTCCAGAATTCCCACTGCAGCCCCTCCCTGTTCTGTGCGGACCTGTGCTGTGCGGCTGTGCGGCTGTGTCGTGCGGCTCTGTGCTGTGCGGCGATGGTCGGGGCCTGCGAAGCTCGGGCCCGTTACGGAGACGTGGTCGGCCGCTGCATCCGGCACCGGACCGTCCACCGAACAGTCCTAGTGACCCATGCCGAGCCCACCGTCCACCGGGATGACCGCACCGGTGACATAGGAGGCCGCATCGCTGATCAGAAAGCCGACCACACCGGCGATGTCGTCGACGCTGCCCATCCGCCCCAGCGGGATCTGCTCGGAGTACCTCTTCACCAGGTCAGCGCCCAGCTCGGCGGTCATGTCGGTGACGATGAAGCCGGGGGCGACGACGTTGGCGGTGATCCCCCGGGACCCCAGCTCGCGGGCCAGCGAACGCGCCATACCCACCAGCCCCGCCTTCGACGAGGCGTAGTTCACCTGGCCCGCCGAGCCGAGCAGGCCGACCACCGACGAGATGAAGATCAGCCGGCCGAAGCGCGCCCGCATCATGCCGCGGGTCGCCCGCTTCGCGACCCGGAAGGACCCGGTCAGGTTCGTACCGATCACTGCGTCCCAGTCGTCGTCGCTCATCCGCAGGATCAAGGTGTCGCGGGTGATTCCTGCGTTGGCGACCACCACCTCCACCGGGCCGAGCGCGGCCTCCACTTGCGCGAAGGCCGCGTCCACCTGGGCGGTGTCGGTGACGTCACACTCCACCCCCAGCACCCCGGGCGAGACGTCGCCGCTTCGATACGTCGCGGCGACCCGGTGTCCGGCCGCGTGCAACCGCTCGGCGATCGCACGTCCGATGCCTTTGCTACCGCCGGTCACCAGCACCGTACGAGCCGCGCTCGACTGCTCGGGCGCATCTGTCGTGGTCGCGGGGGTCGTGGTCACGTTGCTCAACCTACCGACCCAGTTCATGGGCTGGCGAGCAGGCGTAGGGTGAGAAGGTGACGGGCAGAAGCGGTCAGAGCGCGGCGCACGCGGCATGGCCGGTGACCGTGATCACGGATGCGCGGCCCGGAGCCAGTGAAGAGCAGTGGCGGCGGCAGAAGCGCTACATGATCACCATGGGTTTCCGGACCGCATGCTTCGTGTCCATGCTCTTCGTTCCGGGCGTGTGGCGCTGGGTGCTGTTCGCCGGCGCGGTACTGCTGCCGTATGTCGCGGTCGTCTTCGCGAACCAGGCCGACACCAAGGGGCGGCCCGCCGAGTCGTTCGAAGCGGGCGAGCCCGAGGGTCTGCCGCAGCTGGGAATCGGAGACGAGCGGATCGTGCCAGGTGAGCAGGACGTCGAGCACGACACCCTCGACGAGACCACTCCCGCCGATCAGGGTCCGGGGCCACGGACCGATGGCGGAGCGGGGCACGGATCGACAGACCGATCCGGGCACGGATCGGAGCCCGGCGGACGGAAGGTGGCGTGAGCCAGGCTCCCGAGGGGGTCGACCCACTACCGACCGGTCCCGACGGACTGATCTGCTCGGCCAAGGGCTGTCGTGAACCCGCCGTGATCGACCTCCGCTGGAACAACCCGAAGATCCACACGGCGAGCCGGCGCAAGCACTGGCTGGCCTGCCGGCAGCATCAGGAGTCGCTGTCGGCCTTCCTCAGCGCGCGCGGCTTCCTCTGTGAGGTGCTACCGCTCGGATAGAGCTCTTTTCCGCTCGCGGCAGGCGGGCCGGAGACTGGCAGCGAATAGTCGAGCGGGCCACGTCTTGTACGCTTCCGCAGGCGCACGACACCCGAGGAGCACCCATGGCTGCACAACCGCCGGACTTCGAGCAGTTCGATCACGACGATGCCTGGCGGGTGGGAAGCGCACTCGTGGCCCGCAGCCGCGCCGGGAACCTCCCGGTGACCATCAGCATCTGGCTCGGTGAGCAGCGCGTCTTCCACGCCGCCCTGCCGGGGACGAGCGCGGACAACGACGCCTGGGCGGAGAAGAAGGCGCGGGTCGTCCGCCGATTCAACCGCTCCTCCCTGGAGGTCTACGAGCACTATCTCGAGGTGATGCCGAACTTCTTCGAGATCTTCGGCCTGTCTCGGTCGGAGTATGCCCCTGGCGAGGGTGCGGTCCCCATCCGTGTCCGGGGCAGTCTGGTCGGCGTCCTCGCCATCTCCGGGCTGGAGTCCGGTGGCGACCACGACCTCGCCGTGTCCGCACTGGTGTCCGCCGGCGCCTAGCGCGCTGAAGCCGTCGCCAGGATTCCCCCAGCCGGCCGACAGGTCTGAGAGGTCGGGCTACCGGTCAGACGGGTTGGGCTACAAGGCCAGATGGATCGGCTACAGGGCCAGATGGGTCGGGCGCCCGGCGAGCACGGTTGCCGCCACGCCGATCCCGGTGAGCTGGGCAGCGGCCGCGGCGCTGGCGTCGACTTCACGAAGCGGGTCGTCGTCCAGCAGTACCACGTCGCCCCGGCTGCCGAGACCGACGCTCGGCTGGCCATCGGTGCTGGCGGCCAGCGCCTGACCGACGGTCAGCGCCTCGGTCGGGTTCCACGGTGCGCGGTCGTCGGCACTGCGGTGCACGGCGGCAGCCATCGCGAGCCACGGGTCAAGGGCGGAGACCGGCGCGTCCGACCCGAGGACTAGCGAGACACCGGCCCGGGCCAGCGAGGCGAACGGAAAGCACCGGTCAACTCGATCGGTCCAGCACACCGCCGCGACGTCCCGGTCGTCGAGCAGGTGGGCCGGCTGGACGCTTGCACGCAGCCCGAGGATGGCCATCTTGGCCATGTCTTCTCGGCGCACCAGCTGGGCGTGCTCGATCCCGCCGCCGGCTCCGGTGGCGGCAAAGGCGACGAGCGCGGCATGCACCGCTGCGTCACCGATCGCATGCACCGCGACCTGGAGGCGGTTCGCGGCGGCTCGCTCGAGCAGGGCCCTCAGCTCGGCGAGGTCATAGTTCTGCACGCCGGCGGGGTGACGGTCGCCCGGCTGGGCGTCCACGTACGGCTCGCAGCAATATGCCGTCCGGGTGTTCAGTGATCCGTCGGAGATGATCTTGAGCGGACCCATGGTGGCCAGCCCGTCGGTGCCGGCCAGCGGGTCACCCGTGCCAAGACCCGCTGCGACGACGCGGTCGAGGTCGTCGGGATAGATCGCCGGCCTGACCCGCAGTCCGTCGACCCCTCGGCCGAAGCGTTCCGGCCAGTCCTGGAAGCCGAGCGCCAGCTCGAAGTCGGTGATCCCGACGACGCCGCGCGCCGCGGCATCCGCGACGGCATCCGCCAGGGCCCCGGCGTCGTCGATCGTCTCGCCGGCGAGCGCGGTCACGGCGGGCATCACGGCGAACCAGTCGTTCTCGGCAAGAGGATCGGTCCGTTCGGCCAGGCCGACCAGTCGCAGCGCCGCGGAGTTGAGCCAGCCGTTGTGTGCGTCGCCACTGGTCAGGATCACCGGATGGGCCCGGCTGACCGAGTCCAGTTCAGCGACCGTTGGCCGCGCCGGCCAGATCGCGGAGCGATAGCCGTAGCCGAAGATCACCGAGCTGTCCCCGGGCAGCGTGTCGACGTGACGGGCGACAAGGGCGCACACGTCGGCCGCCGAGCGCGCCGCGCCGACATCCAACCGGGTCCGAGTCTGTGCCCACTGTCGGAGGTGAACATGCGCGTCCCACAGGCCCGGGATCGCCCAACGCCCGTCGGCTTCGAGGACGATGTCGACGCCGTCGGCCGTCAGGCGCGGCCCGATCGCCATCACCTGGCCGGCGCTGATCAGCAGATCGACGGGCTCGACCGGACCGAGTGCTCGGTCGACGTCGGGACCGACTGGCACCGGACGTACCCGGCGGATCAGCGTCGTCGGACGCCGAGCCGCACCTGCTTGCCCCACCTCGCCTCCCTCACCCGACTTGTCAGCACGACAAACTGTCATAGCCGCTTCTGACGCTGACAAGTCGGGGGGGTCAGCCGCCGATGGCCGACATGGGGCGGTCGGGTTGTAGGAAGCTCGGGTCGTCGATGCCGTGCCCGGCACGCTTGCCGCGGACCGCCACGACCCACTGGTCGGCGATCTCCTCGTCGCTCGCGCCCGAACGCAGCGACGTACGCAGATCGGACTCCGTGCGGGCGAACAGGCAGTTTCGGATCTGTCCGTCTGCGGTAAGCCGGACCCGATCGCAGGCTCCGCAGAACGGCCGGGTCACTGACGCGATGATGCCCACCCTGTGCTCGGTCCCGGCCACCCGGAAGAGCTCCGCCGGGGCGCTCCCGCGCCGACGGGCGTCCGCCTCGTCCTCGACCAGCTCGACGTGAGCCGACAGGCGCTCCCGGATCTCGTCGGCCGTCACCATCTCCGAGCGCTGCCAGGCGTGCTGCGCATCCAGGGGCATCTGCTCGATGAAGCGCAGCTGCACCCCCTCGGCCATCGCCCACTGCAGCAACGCCGGCGCCTCACCGTCGTTGATCCCCCGCATCAGCACGGTGTTGATCTTCACCGGCCGCAACCCGGCCGTCCGAGCCGCCGACGACGCCAGCCAGTACGTCGGCCAGCCGGTCCCGGCGGGACAGCCGCTTGAAGGTGTCCCGGTCGAGCGTGTCCAAGGAGACATTGATCCGATCCAGACCGGCCTCGGCCAGAGCCCGCGCCCGGGACGCCAAGCCGATGCCGTTCGTCGTCAGGGCGATCGCGGGACGCGGCTGGAGCCCCGCGATGTCGGCGACCAGCCGCTCCAGACCGCGACGCAGCAACGGCTCACCACCGGTCAGCCGCACCATCGTGATGCCGAGCAGCCGGACGCCGATGTCGACCAGCCGGATCGTCTCCTCGTCGGTGAGCAGCTCGTCGCGATCCAGCCATGGCAGACCCTCTGCCGGCATGCAGTACGTGCAGCGCAGGTTGCACCGGTCGGTCAGCGAGACCCGCAGATCCGTGGCGACCCGGCCGAAGGCATCCGTGAGCGCACGCGCGCCGGCCGGAGCGGGCTCCACCCGCGGGTCGGTACGTCCGGCCCGGGCGAGCGCGGGGCGCAAGCGGGGCAGCGGCAGGACGGCGGACACCCCCCCACTCTAGGCGTTGACCCAGCCGGCGATCCACGACCGAGCGCGACCGGCCCTCAGCCGACCGACCCGGGAGTCGAGCCCGCGCCGACCGCCACCCGATCGGGACGGGTGTAGATGTTCATGCTGGCCCCCCGGACGAACCCGATGAGCGTGAGCCCGGCGGTCTCGGCCAGCTCGACCGCCAGCGAGCTCGGCGCCGACACGGCCACCATCACGCCGATCCCGGCGAGCACGGCCTTCTGCGTCAGCTCGTACGATGCGCGCCCGGACACGACGAGGATCAGCTCGGTCAGGGGCAGCATGCCGCCGCGGATCGCCCAGCCGATGACCTTGTCGACGGCGTTGTGCCGACCGACGTCCTCGCGCACACAGAGCATCCGACCGGTCAGGTCCATCAGCCCCGCGGCGTGCAGACCGCCGGTCGATGCGAACGCTTGTTGCGACTCCCGGAGCAGCACCGGTCCGGCCTCGATCATGTCCCGGCCGACCAGGACGGACGGCCCGAGGTCGTAGCGGCTCCGCCGCCGGAGGTGCTCGATGCTGTCGGTCCCGCAGATGCCACACGCGCTGCTGGTCACCACGCTGCGCGCGGACACCGCCTCGGGAGTCGCCGAATCGGCCAGCCGCAGGTCCAACACGTTGTAGCTGTTGCGGCCCTCGTCGTCGGCGCCCGCGCAGTAGCGCGCGGTTCGTACGTCCGCTGAGGTCGCGATCACACCCTCGGCGTGCAACAGGCCGTGCACGAGGTCGATGTCGTGCCCGGGCGTACGCATGGTGACGACGAACCGCGATCCGTCCAGCCTGATCTCCAGCGGCTCTTCGACCGCGAGCGTCTCGATCCGCTGCCGCGCCGAGTCGGCGCCGAGATGCAGCACCGGGTGTCGCGTTGTGACTCGCCCCATAAGATCATCGTGACAGCAGAACCCAAGGACCACACCTGGAGTGGAGCGACGGATGGACATCGATGCCTGGCTCGAGCGGCTGTCCGCCGAGCTGGATGTCGCCGACGTCCGGTTGGACAACAACGATCTGCACACGCTGCTGGATCTCGCCCGCGACGCCGCCCACCAGGTCGGCGAGCGCCTGGCCGCGCCGCTGACCACCTTCCTGGTCGGGGTCGGCGTCGGCCGCGGGCAGTCTCTCGGCGCAGCCGCCGCCCGAGCAACGGCGCTGGCCCTCGTGCTCGACGGTCCCGCTCCCGAATCTGAATCCGAACCCGACTCGAGCATCGATGGCGACACTGACCGACCGACCTGAGCTACCCCCGTCCACGCCCGAACCGCCGCCCGGGCCAACCCAGCCCCCGACGTTGCGTCGGCTGTGGATGCGCTGGATCTTGCTGATCCTGTTCGTCGCCGTGCTGGGCACGGTGATGGTCAACCTCGGTGAGTGGCAGATCGACCGGTTGCATCAACGGGAGGCCCGCAACATCACGACCGTGGCCAACGAGCGGGCCCCGATCCGGCCATACGCCGAGATCTTCACCAAGACGATCGGCGACGCCGACGCCTGGCAACGGGTGGAGGCGGTGGGCACGTTCGACCCCGAGCACCAGTTCGTTGTCCGGTACCGGAGTATCGGTGACCAGAACGGCTATCAGGTCGTCGTCCCTCTTCGGACCTCGACCGGTGCCGTGCTGGTCGACCGCGGATTCGTGCCGCTACCGGGTGGCCAGCCGATCCCGACCACGCCACCGCCGGTGCCGACCGGACAGGTCCGAGTCGTTGGGTACGTCCAGCGCAGCGAGCAGGGTCGCAGCGGGGCGATCGTGCCGAACGGCAACCAGGTGCGGCTGATCAACTCCGGTGCCCTGCAGCGGGTGATTCCGTATCCGATCGCGGACGGCTACATCACCACGATCACCATGGATCCGGCCCAGAGCGGCGGCTTCGGGCCGCTCGACCTCCCGGAGATCTCCGACGGACCTCACTTCTGGTACGCCGTGCAGTGGTTCATGTTCACCGGCATCGCCCTGGTCGGGATCTTCGTCTTCATCCGGGGCGATCTGCGGGACCGCAAGCGAGCGCGGGAGGCGGCCGCGGCGGCGGATATGTGAGGATCGGCTCATGGACCTGGGACTGACCGATCGCGTCTTCGTCGTCACCGCGGCCAGCAGCGGGCTGGGCCGCGCGACCGCGACCACCCTGGTCGGAGAGGGCGCACGGGTAGCCCTCGTCGCCCGCCGCGCCGAGGTGCTGGACGAGGCGGTGGCCCAGCTCGGCGCCGATCGGGCCGTCAGTCTGACGGCGGACCTGGCCGACTCCTCGACCGCCGGCCGGGTCTGCGCCCTTGCGCTGGACACCTGGGGCCGGCTGGACGGAGCGATGATCAGCGTTGGCGGTCCGCCCGCGGGCAGTGTGCTCGGCACGAGCGACGATGAGTGGCAGCAGGCGTACGAGTCGGTCTTCCTCGCTGCGCTTCGGCTGACCCGCGAGGTGGTCGCCGGCGGGACCGCGAGCGACCTCGCGATCGCCTGGGTGCTGTCGACGTCGGTCAAGTCTCCGATCCCGGGCCTGGCTGCCTCGAACGGACTCCGACCCGGACTCGGCATGTTGGTCAAGCAACTCGCCGACGAGCTCGGACCCGACGGCACCCGGGTAGTCGGTCTGGCGCCCGGCCGAATCGAGACCGAGCGCGTCCAGCACCTGGATTCCCTCTTTCCAGATCCGGCGGCGGCTCGGGAAGCGGCCCGCCGCGCCATCCCGCTCGGTCGATACGGCGAACCTGCGGAGTTCGGCCGGGTGGCGACGTTCTTGCTGTCTCCGGCCGCGTCGTACCTGACCGGGTGCGTTATCCCGGTCGAGGGCGGCGCGCTGCGCTCGCTGTAGGCGACGGTTCGGGTGCCGATCGAGCAGGTTGTCGATCTGCTCTGCTGTCCGCACTGCGCCGGTCGGCTGACGATGACCGGCGAAGGGCACGGGGTGCGCTGCGACCAGGGTCACCGTTACGACCTGGCCAGGCAGGGCTATCTGAACTTGTCCGCCGGACCGCAGCCCGCCAATGCGGACACGCCGGCGATGGTGGCGGCCCGGGAACGGTTCCTCGCCTCGGGCGTGTACGACCCGATCGCGGACGCGGCCTGTCGGGTCGCGGCGCCGAGCGACGGAGCCCGCATGCTCGACGCCGGCGCCGGCACCGGCCGCCTGCTGGCCGCCCTGCTGGACACGGCGGGGTTCGGGGCCGCCGGACACCCGGACACGAACGCGCCTCGCGGCGTCGCCCTCGACGTGTCGACCGCGGCCGCCCGTCGCGCCGCCCGAGCGCACCCGCGGCTGGGTGCGGTGGTGGCCGACGTCTGGCGAGCTCTCCCGATCGTGGACGACTGCGTCGACCTGGTGGTGAGCAATTTCGCCCCGCGCAATCCGGCCGAGTTCGCCCGGGTGCTGCATCCGGGTGGCCACCTGCTCACCATCACCCCGATGAGCGATCACCTAGCGGAGCTGCGGCGGACCTACGGGCTGCTGCAGATCCAGACCGACAAGGCGGACCGGCTGGCCGCGAGCCTGGCCGATCGTTTCGCGCCGGTGGCCACCGACCGGCTCCACCGGCGGGACCTGTGGTCGGCGGAGGTCGTGGCCGACGCGATCGCGATGGGGCCCAACGCGTTCCATCAGGGCTCGGATCTCCCGGCGCGGCAGTCGGCCGACGTCACGGTGTCGGTCGAGCTTCGGCTGTGGAGACGCGACGAGAGCTAGCCGGCAAATCGTGGGTGCGGAAGCGGCGCGACCTGCCCCCGCGGACGGTTCGCGGTCAGCCCACCTCGGCGAACTGGGTGCGATAGAGCTCCGCGTACAGTCCGCCCGCCACCAGGAGGTCCAGGTGCCGGCCACGCTGCACGATGCGACCGTCGTCGACCACCAAGATCAGGTCCGCGTCGCGGATCGTCGACAGCCGATGGGCGATGACGATCGAGGTCCGGCCCTCCATCGCCGTGTCCAGCGCCCGCTGCACCGCCAGCTCCGACTCCGAGTCCAGGTGCGCGGTGGCCTCGTCCAGCACCACGATCGGGGGGGCCATGAGCAGCAGCCGGGCGATCGCCAGCCGCTGTCGCTCCCCGCCCGACAGCCGATAGCCGCGCTCCCCCACCAATGTGTCCAGACCGTCGGGCAGCTGGTCGACCAGCTCGCCGATGCGCGCCGCCGCGAGCGCCGCTCGCATCTGGGTGTCGTCCGCGTCCGGCTTCGCGTACGCCAGATTCGCCCGGATCGTGTCGTGGAACATGTGCGCGTCCTGGGTCACGTAACCCACCGCGGCGTGCAGCGAGTCCAGCCGCAGCTCGCGTACGTCGGTGCCGGCCACCCTGACACTGCCCTGCTGGGCGTCGTACAGCCGGGCGATCAGGTGCGTCATGGTCGTCTTGCCGGCGCCCGACCGTCCGACCAGCGCGACCGTCTGGCCGGCTTCGACCCGGAACGTGATGTCGGTGAGCACGGCCGACTCCGGGCGGGCATCGAGCGTCGCCACCGACTCCAGACTGGCCAGCGATGTCTCGGCCGCCGTGGGATAGCGGAACCCGACGTGAGAGAACTCGACGCTCGCGTTCGGTCCGACCGGGATCGCATCGGGCGCGTCGGCGATGGCCGGTGTCAGGTCGAGCACTTCGAAGACGCGGTCGAAACTGACCAGCGCGTTCATCACGTCGATCCGTACGTTGGTCAGCGACGTGAGCGGTCCGTACAGCTGGGCCAGCAGACCGGCCAATGCGGTCAGGGTGCCGACGGTGAGGGTCCCGGCAATAGCCAGCGACCCGCCCACCCCGTAGACCACCGCTGTGGCGAGGGCGGCCAGCAGCCCGAGCGCGGTCATGAAGACGCGCCCGTTCATGGCGATCCGCACCGAGACGTCGCGAACCGCCCCGGCCTTCTCCGCAAAGCGGTCGTGCTCGTCGGCGGCCTTGCCGAACAGCTTGACGAGCAGCGCGCCGCTGACGCTGAACCGCTCGGTCATCCCGGCGCCGAGATCGCCGTTGTACTGCATCTGCTGGCGGGTGAGGCCGGCGAGACGCGAGCCAACGACCCGGGCCGGCAGGTAGAAGATCGGCACCATGATCAGAGCTGCGACGGTCAGCTGCCAGCTGAGCACGAGCATCGCGGCGAGCACGAGGATGAGGCTGATGATGTTGGACAACACGGTGGACAACGTGGAGGTGAAGGCCTGCTGGGCTCCGATCACGTCCGAGTTCAGCCGCGCCACGAGCTTGCCGGTCTGGGTCCGGGTGAAGAACGCGATCGGCATCTGCAGCACGTGGTCGAAGACTCGGGTCCGCAGATCGTAGATCAGCCCTTCGCCGATCGTGGCCGAGCACCAGCGCTGCACCAGTCCGAGGCCGGCCTGCAGCACGGCCAGCGCGGCCACGACACCGGCCAGCTCGAGCACGAGCGTACGGTTGCCGGCCAGCACGCCCTCGTCGATGATGGTCTTGAACAGCAGCGGCGGCGCGACCGCCAGCGCCGCGGAAATGATCACCAGCACCAGGAACAGCACGATCAGCCTGCGGAACGGTCGAGCGAACCGCAGCGTCCGGCGAAGCACGCCCTGGGAGAGCCGATGGTCGGCCAGGTCCGGGTCGCTGGACATCCGCCGCATCAGTCCGGCGCCACCGCCGCCCCGCATTCCACCCATGATCGACATCGGCCACCCTCGTTCCCACGACTCCGGGGTCGCGCCTCAACCCTAGGCGGGCGCGCAGACAAACCCCGGTGAACAACCGTCGAAGGAGGATCCGATGTTCCCGAAAATCAGGACTTCTTCGAAGCCTTCCTCGGGGTTGCCTTCTTGGCGGTCGCCTTCTTGGCGGCGGTCTTCTTGGCCGGGGCGGTCTTCGCCGGCGCCTTGGCAGCCGTCGCAGTGGCCTTGGCCACCTTGCTCGTCACTGCCTTGGTCGCCCTTTTGACGGGGGATGCCTTGGTCGCCTTGGTGGCAGCCTTGGCGGTCTTCGCCGCCGGGGGCTTCGTCGCGCTGGCCTTCGTTGCGGTGGTCTTCGTTGCGCTGGTCTTCGTTGCGCTGGTCTTCGTTGCGCTGGTCTTCGTTGCGCTGGCCTTCGTTGCGCTGGCCTTGGCGGCCGGTGTCTTGGTGACCTTGGTCGCTGCCGGAGCCTTCTTCCCGGCGGGCGCGGCCTTGGTCGTCGCCTTCTTGGCGGCACCCTTGGCCGGAGACGTCGCGGTGGCCTTCTTCGCCGCCGCACTCTTGGCCGCGTTCCTCGCCGGACCGCGGGTGGCACCGCCTCGCCCGCGCAGCGTCGTACCTTCCTCCTTCAACAGCCCATGAACGAAGCCGTACGAACGGCCCGCCTCTTCGGCGATCTTCCGGATGCTGTCGCCCGCCACATACCGCTTCGCGAAGTTCGAAGCCAGTGTGCCGCGCTGCGCACCGGTGATCCGAGAGCCCTTGGTCAGCGTGATGACCGCCATGTTTCCTCCATCGTCGGAGTCATCGAGCCCGGACGCCCGATGACGGGCTAGGTCCAATGATCGACTTGCCAAGATCATCTGGCAACGTCTGGACGAAAAAAGCCGGCAAGATCAACCGGAAGAATTGATCTCGACGTTGATCACCAGCCGCTCAGGCGAGGGCGATCAGCTCTGCGTAGTCGGGACTCCACAGGTCCTCGACGCCATCGGGCAGCACCAGGACACGATCGGGTTCGAGTGCCTGAACCGCGCCCTCGTCGTGGGTGACCAGCACGATGGCACCCTGGTACGTCCGGATCGCCGCCAGCACCTCCGCCCGCGAGGCGGGGTCGAGGTTGTTCGTCGGCTCGTCGAGCAGCAGCACGTTGGCACTGGACACCACGAGCATCGCGAGTGCAAGCCTCGTCTTCTCACCACCCGACAGCACGCCGGCGGGCTTGTCCACCTCGTCGCCGGAGAACAGGAACGAGCCGAGCACCTTGCGGGTCTCGGTCTCGTTCAGATCCGGCGCCGCGGTCTTCATGTTCGCCAAGACGGTGCGACCGACGTCGAGCGTCTCGTGCTCCTGCGCGTAGTAGCCGAGCCGCAGCCCGTGTCCCGGCATGACCTCACCTGTGTCGGAAGGCTCGAGACCGGCCAGGATCCGCAGCAGCGTGGTCTTGCCCGCGCCGTTCAGACCGAGCACGACCACCTGGCTGCCCTTGTCGATGGCAAGATCGACTCCGCTGAACACCTCCAGCGACCCGTACGACTTCGAGAGGTCGTTGGCCGTGAGTGGCGTCTTTCCGCACGGTGCCGGCTCGGGGAACCTGATCTTGGCGACCCGGTCCGCGGCACGCTCGGCCTCCAACCCGGAGAGCAATCGCTCCGCCCGACGCGCCATGTTCTGCGCCGCGGTCGCCTTGGTGGCCTTGGCCCGCATCTTGTCCGCCTGGGCCATCAGCTGGTCGGCCTTGCGCTCGGCGTTGGCCCGCTCGCGCTTGCGCCGCTTCTCGTCGGTCTCACGCTGGGTGAGGTATCGCTTCCAGTCCATCGCGTAGATGTCGAGCTCGGCCCGGTTCGCGTCCAGATGGAACACCTTGGTGACGGTCGCCTGGAGCAGACCCGTGTCGTGGCTGATCACCAAGATGCCGCCGGAGTAACCCTGCAGGAAGCTCCGCAGCCAGACGATGGAGTCGGCATCGAGGTGGTTGGTGGGCTCGTCGAGCAACAGGGTGTCTGCCCCGGAGAACAGGATCCGGGCCAGCTCGACCCGGCGGCGCTGGCCGCCCGAGAGCGTACGCAACGGTTGGTGCAGCACTCGGTCGGGCAGAGCGAGGTTGCTGGCGATCCGAGCCGCCTCCGATTCGGCGGCGTATCCCCCGGCGGCGGCGAGCTCAGCCTCGGCTCGGGAGTACTTGTGCATGGCGGCATCACGGATGTCGTCGTCCGGGTTGCCCATGTCGGCGCCGGCCCGGTTGAGGCGGGCCAGCACCTGGTCCAGACCACGGGCCGAGAGGATCCGGTTCTTGGCCAGCTGGTCGAGGTCGCCGGTCCGCGGGTCCTGCGGAAGGTAGCCCACCGGGCCGCCGCGCGTCACGATGCCTGCCGCCGGTTGGCCCTTGCCGGCCAGGATCTTGGTCAGTGTGGTCTTGCCGGCGCCGTTGCGGCCGACGAGACCGATCTTGTCGCCGGACGCGATCTGGAACGAGGCACGATCCAGCAGCAGGCGTGCGCCTGCGCGTACCTCGAGATCCTTGGCGACCAACACAAGGATCCATGCTTCCGCATCCGCGCCATCAACCCAAACCGATTCGCTCGTTCAGCCGGGTTTCGTGGGCGAACACACAACGCGGGCCGTCGGGAGGACGCAGCAGGAGCACTCGGCCGGGCCGATCCGTACGCGACGCGTCGACCCGACCTGGTCCATCGGGGTTATCGCAGCCGGGTTATCGCAGCCGCGTTATCGGAGCCCCGCCTCGCGGGCCCGCAGGACCGCCTGGGCCCGATCGGCCACCTGGAGCTTGCCGAAGATGGACGAGAGGTGGTTGGCGACTGTCTTCGGCGAGAGCTCCAGCCTGCTGGCGATCGCCGCGTTCGGCAGGGCATCGGCGAGCAGGCGCAGGATCTCGCGCTCCCGGGTGGTGAGCTCTGGGAACGCCTCTGCCGCCGGGGCCGGAGCGGTGAAGAACTGCAGGACGCGGGAGGCGACCCCCGGTCCGAATATCGCCTCACCCGCCGCCACCGCGCGGATCGCGCGACCGAGCTCATCGGCCTCGGCACCCTTCACCACATAGCCGCGTGCACCGGCCCGCATAGCCGCGAACACCGACTCGTCGTCGTCGAACATGGTGAGCACGAGAACGGCCACCGCCGGCGCGGCTCGTCGGATCTCGCCGGTCGCGCCGAAGCCGTCCAGGATGGGCATCTGCAGGTCGATCACCGCGACGTCGGGCCGGTGCAGCACGACCTCCCGGACCGCCTGCCGACCGTCGGCGGCTACCCCGACCACCTCGATGTCGTCCAGCGACGTGAGCAGCGCACCCAGCCCGGCCCGGACCACCGGATGATCATCGGCGAGCACCACCCGGATCATCCTGGGGCGCCCGCTCCGACTGGGATGGCAGCGCTCACCCGTCCACCCGTCTCCGTCGGCCCCGCCTCCAACACACCACCCAGCTCCGCGGCGCGCTCGTGCATCGCCTGCATGCCGACTCCGGGCGACCACGGCAACACCGACGAACCGTTGTCCAATACGTCGAGCTCCAACCGCTCGCCCCAGCGCACCTGGACAAGCGCCGACGTCGCCGTCGAGTGCCGGACGACGTTGGTCAGCGCCTCGGTGGCAATCCAGTACGTGGCGACCTCGACCGCCGCTGGGAGCTCGGGCGGATCCGACGGCAGGTCCAGCCGGACCGACAGCGGCGAGCCGTCCTCGCGCCGGTTGAGCCGCTCGACACGCCGGCGCAGGGCGCCGGTCAGGCCGAGCTCTTCCACCGCGTCCGGACGCAGGTCCTCGACCAGCCGTCGCACGTCGGACAGGGCCTCTCTGGTCTCGCGCCGCAGATCCGACAGCAGCAGCTGCGCGGCGTCCGGATCCGTGCGGACGAGATTCGCTGCCGCGTCGGCGGTGAACGCCAGGCCTGTCAACGTCGGCCCCAGACCGTCGTGCAGGTCGCGGCGCACCCGACGTCGCTCGGCCTCCCTGGCTGCCACGAGACGTTCCCGGGCAGACTGCAGCTCGGCCGCCAGACCCGTGGCGTGGACGGCAACCCCGATCGGACCGGCGAGAACGCCGAGGATGTGGCTGTCGGCCGCGCGCAGTCGTCGCTCACCACGCCGCAGGCCGATGACGAGCTCACCGACGGTCAGTCCGGCGTAAACCAGCGGCCATCGCTGGGTCGGACCGTCGAGTGCCCCGGTGGCGACCGCGGCGCCGTCGGCGGCCGTGATGGCGACGTACGGCAGCCGGAGCGCCTCTCGGACCGCCTGGGCCAAACCGTCGAGCCCGGCACCCGGTCGGCTGAGCCGCTCGCCGAGCTGGGAGGCCACCTGGCCCGGGCTGTCCCGCCCGCCGTACACCAGGCGGGTCGTCAGCCGGGTGAGGCGAGGTAGCACTGGCGCGACGAGCAGCACGAGCACGACGGTGGCCAGGCCCGACCCGCCCACCTGAGCGGAAACCACGCGATCCAGCGCGACGACGAGGAGCGCATAGGCGGCGACTACGGCCAGCGCCAGCAACAGCCACGCCAACGCGCGGGACACTGCGAACCGGATGTCGAACAGCTGGTAACGCACGATGCCGATCGCCACCGAGATCGGGATCAGCGGGATGGCGAAGAGCACGAAGACCGGTGTGCCGGCAATCAGGCCCCAAGGAATGCTGGCCAGAACGGCCGTCACGGTGGCTAGCAGCAGCCACAGCAGCTGCCGCCGTTCGATGTCGGTGCCACGGCGGTAGCGCAGCACGAGGGAGAGCACGCCCAGCAGCATCGCCGCCGCGGTGCGGATCTCGGCCAACTGCCAGAGCCAATCCAGCCGGTCGTAGAACGACAGGGTCAGGTACGGCTCCGGAAACCCGGGTTCGGGTGCGCCAGGACCCGCACCCATCTCCATCGCGAACAACGGCCCGGTGACGGCGACGGCGACCACCACCCAGCGCCACCGTCGCGACAACGGGCGACCATCGGGGAACAGCAGGAGGGCCAGCGGCAGGCACAATCCGATCGACCACGGCCAGGACCAGGCGAACATCGTCTCCAGAGTCCGGAGCAGCGTCGTCGAGCCACCGATCTCGTACACCCACCAGCCGAGCGGCGCGCCCAGCGCCGACGACGACTGGGCGACCCCTCCCACGAGGAAGAGCCAGCCGATCGCGTTCCTGGGTCGGTGCCAGGCGATCACCGCACCGCACATGGCGAAGCTGAACCCGATCAGGCTGTTGGAGACCACGAACGATTCCAGCGCCTCGGACCAGCTCCAGCCGAGCCACGCAGTCAGTGAACCGGCGAGGACGACCGCTCCTGCGGCGTACGCGGCCAGAACGACGGTCAGCACCCGGACGGCTCTGCGCCGCACGACCGGGGCGGTCACGTTCGCCGCGTTCACGGCTTCAGTGTCTCGCGGATTTCCTCCCGGCGCCTCGGGAAATCCTCCCGGCTGCGCCGGGTGATCTCCCGCCGCCGCGACCGCGGCGACCCATCCGGCCGGGTGTGTCGAGGCCGCACGCTCGATCTCGAGGGGCCCACCATCGGGGTGCGGTCCATGATCACGGGAGACGTGAGATGTCCGGATTGTTTCGCACTGGGATCGTTGTCCTGGCCCTGCTCGCCCTGGCCGACGTGGCGGCACCGCTGCTGACCGACGGCGAGCACCCGCCGATGGGGATCGCCCTGATCGCCTGTGCCGCAGGTGTAGTCAGCCTCGTGCTGGCCGTGCTCGCCTGGCGGACCGAGAAGATCGGATACGCCATCGGCCTGGTGGCGATACGGGTGCTGTCGGCGCTGACCGCGGTGCCGGCCTTCCAGGTGCCCGGCGTTCCCGTCGTGGCGATGGTGCTCGCCGGTGCACTACTGGCGCTGACCGTGGTCGGGGTCGCACTCACCCTGATCGGTCTGCGGCGCCCGTCTGTGGTGTCGGCATGAGTATCGGGACTCGGTCGAGCGCGGCAGCCGGCGTCTCGGACGCGTTCACTGCTTCACGTGCGGAGATCGCGTCCGACAGACGCGCAGTCTTCTCCGCACTTGCCGCATTCGTCGCCCCATGGGGCTTCGTCGTGGCCAACGCCGCGTACATGATCGCCACCTGGCGTGGCGGCAGTGACTCGACCGGGGAGGAGTCGCTGGCCCTGTTCGGCGCGCACCCGATGCTGACCCGGTTGGCGATCAACGCCGTCCTGCTCGGCAGCATGCTCATCGTGCCCGCGGTGGTCGGGATCCTCGGCCGGTCTCCCCGCTCGCGAACCGCCGCGGTCGGTGGCTGGCTGATGATCTTCGGCTACATCGGCTACTTCGGGGTGCTCCTCACCAACGTGACCATCCTGACCATGGCCGAGTACGGCGGTCCGACAGCCGACTTCGCCCGGGTCCTTGACGCGTCTCAGGCCGAGCCCGCGACGGTATGGGTCTTCCCGCTGTTCGTGCTGGGCAACCTGATCGGCACGTTGCTGTTCGCCATCGGTCTGCTGCGCAGCCACGCCGTCGGGGTGTGGGCGCCAGCCTTGATCATCTGCTGGCCGCCGTTCCACGTGGTCGGGTTGCTGATCGGTACCGAGCTGGTCGAGGTGCTCGGCGCGACCCTCCAGGCCGTCGGCTTTTTGCTGGCCGGGCTGGTGCTGCTCCGGGGTCGTACAGCTCCGGGTCTGTGACTTCGCGTCGAGCCTCTGCCGACCAACGTCGCACGGCTTCACCCACTCCGCGCGGCCAGTCTCTCCCGCGAAGCAGCACCACCCGCGAAGATGGCGGACGGTCGCGCGAGTTGCCGCCCGGCAGAGCGTGATCCGGGTAGCAGATCGGGCACGAACTCAGCCGCATCGGCCCCACTCGGACGTCCGGGCGGGCGAATGGGGGTTGGGAAGAGGGACAGCTCAGACGTTGAAGCCGAGCGCGCGGAGCTGCTCCCGACCGTCGTCGGTGATCATCTCCAGCCCCCACGGCGGCATCCACACCCAGTTGATCGCGAACGACGTCACCAGCCCCTCGAGGGCGGTCTGGGTCTGGTCTTCGATCACATCTGTCAGCGGGCAGGCCGCCGACGTCAGGGTCATGTCGATCGTGACCGAGTTGTCGTCCTCGAGATGGAGGCCGTAGATCAGCCCCAGGTCGACCACGTTGATCCCGAGCTCGGGGTCGACGACGTCCTTGAGCGCCTCGGTGACGTCCTCCTCGGTCGGGGCGACACTGAGTAGATCCAGCTCGGGACGCTGGTCGGAGTGGGTCTCAGAGCCCAGATCGACGGCGGGCAGATCGTCGCGCACCAGGTCGGATGGTCGGGTCTCGGTCATTACTTCTCCTCTTCCGTGCCGGCTTGGTCGGCGCTCGCGCGCAGGGCAGCGTCCTTGAACGCCGACCAGCCGAGCAGCGCGCACTTCACCCGGGCCGGGAACTTGGCCACGCCGGCGAAGGCGATCCCGTCCTCGAGCCTGTCCTCGTCCGGCTCGATCGCTCCGCGGCTCTGCATGAGCTGCAGGAACTCCTCGTGCAGGTCAAGTCCGTCGGCGACCGGCTTGCCGATCACGAGGTCGGTCATCACCGACGTCGACGCCTGCGAGATCGAGCAGCCAAGGCCGGAGTAGGAGACATCGGTCACGACGTCACCGTCCAGATGGACTCGCAGCGTCACCTCGTCACCACAGGTCGGGTTCACGTGGTGGACCTCGGCCTCGAACGGCTCCCGCAGGCCGCTGTGATGCTTGGCCCGATAGTGGTCGAGGATGATCTCTTGGTACATGTCCTCGATCTTCATCTCTGCCTCCCGAAGAAATTCATCAGGACCTCCCGAAGAAGTCGATGGTGTATTCGAGGGCCTCCGCGAGGGCGTCGATCTCGGCCGTCGTCGTGTACAGGTAGAACGACGCGCGGGTCGAGGACTGGATCCCGAACCGATCGTGCAACGGCTTCGCGCAGTGGTGTCCACCGCGAACGGCCACGCCGCGCGAGTCCAGCAGCTGACCGACGTCGTGCGGATGGATCAACTCGCCCTCCCGCGTCGCCAGAGTGAACGACACCGCTCCGCCACGACTGACCATCTCGCGCGGCCCGAGGATGGTCAGGCCGGGAATCTCCTGCAACACATCGAGGGCATATCCGGTGATGTCTTGCTCGTGCTTGGCGACCGCGCTCATCCCGAGCTCGGACAGGTAGTCGACCGCCGCCCCCAGCCCCACCGCCTGCACGATCGGCGGCGTACCCGCTTCGAAGCGGTGCGGCGGCGGTGCGAACGTCGAGCCGGTCATCGTCACCGTCTCGATCATCTCTCCGCCGCCGAGGAAGGGCGGCAGGTTCTCCAGCAGCTCGTACCGTCCCCAGAGCACGCCGACCCCGGTCGGGCCGAGCATCTTGTGGCCGGTGAAGGCCAGGTAGTCCACACCCAGCGCGGCGACGTCCACCGGCATCTGTGGCACGGCCTGGCTGGCGTCGACGATCACCGTCGCCCCGTACGCGTGTGCCTGGGCGGCGATCGCGTCGACCTGGTTGATCGTGCCGAGCACGTTCGAGACGTACGCCAACGAGACGATCTTCGTCCGCTCGTTGATCAGCTGGTCATCAGCCGCCGCGGCAACGTCCAGCCTGCCGTCGTCGGTCACGTCGAACCAGCGCAGGGTTGCGCCGGTCCGCTCGGCGGCGAGCTGCCAGGGAACGATGTTGGAGTGGTGCTCCATCACCGAGATGACGATCTCATCGCCGGGTCCCAGGTCCCGAGTCGCCGTGTACGCCAGCAGGTTCAGCGCCTCGGACGCGTTCTTGGTGAAGACGACCTCCTCGGAGCGAGCAGCACCGATGAACGCCGCCACCTTCGCCCGGGCACCCTCGAACGCCTCCGTCGCCTCCGCGCCGAGCATGTGCATGGCGCGGGCGACATTCGCATTGTGGTGCAGGTAGTGGTCCTCGATCGTCTCGACGACGGCACGCGGCTTCTGCGAGGTGTTGGCGCTGTCCAGATAGACCAGCGGCCGATCACCGACCGTACGTTCGAAGATCGGGAAGTCAGCACGGATGTGCGCGACGTCGTACGGGATCTCTCCCGCCGTGGCGCTCGTGCCGACCGCGACCGGTACGTCGACCTCGACACCGGGCGACCGGAGCCCCTCCGCGGCGAGCTCGACGGATCGCCGCTTGGCGGCGAGGTCGACGACCGCTGGGTACTCCGACATCAGCTCTGCTCCGCTCCAGCCGTCAGCAGTGCGGCGGCTTCCTGCTCGGCGGCCTCGCGGGCCGCGCGAACGTAACGGTCATAGCCGTCGGCCTCGAGCCGCTCGGCCAGCTCGGCGCCGCCCTCCTCGGCAACGCGGCCGGCGACGAAGACGTGCACGAAGTCCGGCTTGATGTAGCGCAGGATCCGCGTGTAGTGGGTGATCAGCAGCACGCCGCGATCGCCTTGGGCGCTGAACCGGTTGACGCCCTCGGAGACGACCCGCAGGGCGTCGATGTCGAGGCCGGAGTCCGTCTCGTCCAGAATGGCGAACTGCGGGTTGAGCAGCTCCAGCTGGACGATCTCGTGGCGCTTCTTCTCACCCCCGGAGAAGCCCTCGTTGACGCTGCGCTGCGCGAACTCGGGATCCATCTGGACCCGCTTCATCGCCGCGTTGACGTCCTTGACCCAGGTCCGCAGCTTCGGGGCCTCGCCGTCGACGGCGGTCTTGGCGGTCCGCAGGAAGTTGGCGACGGAGACACCGGGAACCTCGACCGGATACTGCATGGCCAGGAACAGGCCGGCCCGGGCCCGCTCGTCGACCTTCATCGACAGCAGATCCTGGCCGTCGAGGGTGACCGAGCCTTGGGTGATCGTGTACTTCGGGTGCCCGGCGATCGAGTACGCGAGGGTGGACTTCCCGGAGCCGTTCGGACCCATGATCGCGTGGGTCTCGCCGCTGCGGACGATGAGGTCGACGCCGCGGAGGATCTCCTTGGTGCCGGACTCCGTGTCGACGGTGACGTGCAGATCGCGAATTTCGAGAGTGGACATGGCGGGTTCTACGACTCCTGTAGCTGAGCTGAGGTTGCGTTGGGATCAAGTGGTCCGGAGGTGTCGACGAGGACATCGTCGCCCTCCAGGCGGCAGGCATAGACGGCGACCGGTTCGGTGGCCGGCAGCCCGAGCGGCTCGCCGGTCTGCAGGTCGAAGCGAGATCCGTGCAGGTAACACTCGATCTCGCCGTCGCCCACATCGCCCTCCGACAAGGGGATCGCGGCATGCGAGCACTCGTCCGCGATCGCGTAGTAGCGGCCGCCGCTGTGCACGATCGCCAGGTCGATCCCGTCGGCGTCGACGGCTATCGCCGTCTCGGCGGCCACCGCGCGGGCCGCGCAGACCCGGACGAACTTGCCCGGAACGCGCGCCGAGGGCGCCTTCGGACCGGGCCCCGAGCTTGTCGAAGGGTCCGCGTGGGCGTTCACCGCTCGTCACCGCCCTCCGGCAGACCGAGGTTCACGGCGAGCTCGGCCTCGACGGCCGCCATCAACCGTTGCTCCACCTCGGGGATGCCGATCCGGCGGATGATGTCTGCGAAGAAGCCGTGCACCACCAGGCGCCGGGCCTCGGCCTCATCGATGCCGCGGCTGCGTAGGTAGAACAGCTGCTCGTCGTCGAAACGGCCGGTCGTCGACGCGTGACCGGCGCCCTCGATCTCGCCTGTCTCGATCTCCAGGTTCGGCACCGAGTCCGCGCGACAGCCGTCGGTCAGCACGAGGTTCTTGTTCGACTCATACGTCGTGATGCCTTCGGCGACCTTGCGGATCAGCACGTCGCCGACCCAAACCGAGTGCGCACCCCGACCCTGCAGGGCACCGCGGTAGTCCACGTTGCTCTTGGTGTGCGGTGCATTGTGGTCCACGAACAGCCGGTGCTCGAGGTGCTGGCCGGCGTCGGCGAAGTAGATCCCGTTCTGCTGGAGATCACCGCCCGGACCCGCGTACTCCGCGGTCTCGACGATCCGGACCAGATTGCCGCCCAGGGTGGCGCTGAGGGTCTTGACGTGGGCGTCACGGCCGACCCGGAGCGCGACCTGCCCGGCATGCACGGCGTCGTCGTCCCACAACTGCAGACTCACCAGTTCGACCTGTGCGCCGTCACCGACCAGCACGGTGACCGAGCTGGCGTAGCGAGCAGAGCCCTGGTGCTCCAGCACGATGGTCGCCTTCGCGAACGCACCGACGGTGATCACGACATGTCCGAAGACCACCTGCTCCGCGTCAGTGCCCGTGAGCGTGACCAGCACGGGTCGGTCCAGCTCGGCCTCGGTCGGCACGTCGATCCGCATCGCTCCGCCACCGTGGGCGACGGCGAGCGCGGCGATCCGGTCGCTGGGGGCCGGTCCGCCCAGCGCGATCGCATCCGCCGTGGTGATCTTGGCGGTCGTCACGCCCTCGGGGGCGTCGACGGCCCAGTCGAGGTGACCGAGCTGCTGGTCACCATCGGCAGCAGGAGCGTCCAGCAGTCCGCGCAGTCGCTTCAGCGGGGTGAACCGCCAGACCTCCTCGAGCCCGGTGGGCTTGGGATGGTCGGCGAGATCGTACGACGCAACGGGGTGCAGGTGCGACGCGACGGTCTCGACGGCGGCGGCCACGTTCGGCACCGAGGCAGCGTCCGGCCGGGTATCTACAGACACAAACTTCTCTTTCTCGATTCGGCGGAGATGGTTCGGCGATCGCGGAGGATCAGCCGACCGCGCCTTCCATCTGCAGCTCGATCAACCGGTTCAGCTCGAGCGCGTATTCCATCGGGAGCTCGCGGGCGATCGGCTCGACGAAGCCGCGGACGATCATCGCCATCGCCTCGTCCTCGCCGAGTCCGCGACTCATCAGGTAGAACAGCTGATCGTCGCTGACCTTCGACACCGTCGCCTCGTGCGCCATCGACACGTCGTCCTCGCGGACGTCGACGTACGGGTACGTGTCCGAGCGGCTGATCTGATCGACCAGTAAGGCGTCGCACTTGACGATCGACGCCGAGTGATGGGCGCCTTCCTGCACCTGGACCAGGCCGCGGTAAGACGTCCGGCCGCCGCCGCGGGCGACGGACTTGGAGATGATCGAGCTCGACGTGTACGGCGCGCAGTGCACCATCTTCGACCCCGCGTCCTGGTGCTGGCCCTCGCCGGCGAACGCGATCGACAGCGTCTCGCCCTTGGCGTGCTCGCCCATCAGGTAAACGGCCGGGTACTTCATGGTGACCTTGGAACCGATGTTGCCGTCGATCCACTCCATCGTCGCGCCCGCCTCGCAGGTGGCGCGCTTGGTGACGAGGTTGTAGACGTTGTTCGACCAGTTCTGGATCGTGGTGTAGCGGCACCGCGCGTTCTTCTTGACGATGATCTCCACAACGGCGGAGTGAAGCGAGTCCGAGCTGTAGATCGGCGCGGTGCAGCCCTCGACGTAGTGCACGTAGGCGCCCTCGTCGACGATGATCAAGGTGCGCTCGAACTGACCCATGTTCTCGGTGTTGATTCGGAAGTACGCCTGCAGCGGGATCTCCACGTGCACGCCCTTCGGCACGTAGATGAAGGATCCACCGGACCAGACCGCGGTGTTCAGCGCCGCGAACTTGTTGTCACCGACCGGGATGACGGTGCCGAAGTACTCCTGGAACAGTTCGGGGCACTCCTTCAGCGCCGAGTCCGTGTCCAGGAAGATCACGCCCTGCTTCTCGAGCTCTTCGTTGATCTTGTGGTAAACCACCTCCGACTCGTACTGAGCCGCGACACCGGACACCAGCCGCGCCTTCTCGGCCTCGGGGATGCCGAGCTTGTCGTACGTGTTCTTGATGTCGGCCGGCAGGTCGTCCCAGCTCGTCGCCTGCTTCTCGGTGGACCGGACGAAGTACTTGATGTTGTCGAAGTCGATGCCGTCGAGCTCCGCACCCCAGGTCGGCATCGGCTTGCGTCCGAAGAGCCGGTGTCCCTTCAGGCGGAGGTCGAGCATCCACTGCGGCTCGTTCTTGAGCTTGGAGATGTTGGCCACGATCTCCGGCGTGAGTCCGCGCTGAGCGGTCGCCCCGGCGACGTCGGAGTCGGCCCAGCCCCACTCGTAGCGCCCGAGCGCCTCCAGGTGCTGGTCCTGAGTCTGTCCCAAACCAGGACCGGCAGGCAGGGTGACGGCGGGATCTTGTATCTGGGTCACGAGGTGGACCTTTCCGTGGTTGTCATGGCGGGTTGCCCTTCGACTAGCTCAGGGCGGGAGTGCGAGATGTGGGTCGTGTCGGAGACGCGCGGAATATGCGTCGTGTCGGAGACGCGCGGAATATGGGTTGTGTCGGAGACGCGCGGAATATGGGTGGTGCAGACACCGTCACCGTGCGCGATCGTGGCGAGCCGTTGGACGTGAACGCCCAGCACGCGCGAGAAGGCCGCGGTCTCGGCCTCGCAGATCTCGGGGAACTGTTCGGCGACGTGGGCCACCGGGCAGTGGTGCTGGCACAGCTGGTCGCCGGCGGCGGCGGGTTGGGTCGAGGCGGCATAGCCCTCGGCCGACAAGGCGGCGGCGAGCGCCTCGGCCGGAGTTGCGCCGTCCGACGCGTCGGCGATTGCCTCGGCATACCGAGCCTCCGCGTCGGCGAAGCGTTCGGCAGCGAACTCGCCGACCGCCGCCGGCCCGACGCTGCGCTTCAGGAAGCCCAGCGCCTTGATCGCCAGGTCGTCGTAGGCGGTGAAGAACTTGGCCCGGCCGGCGTCGGTCAGCGCGAACACCTTGGCCGGGCGACCCCGCCCGCGCGGGCCGTAAACCCGCTGCTCGCGGGACTCCACCAGCCCCTGGTCCTCGAGCAGATCGAGGTGTCGGCGGATCGCGGCGGCGGTCAGTCCGAGTCGCTCGGCGAGGGCCGCGGCGGTCGAGGGACCGTGGGTGAGGATGGAACCGGCGACCTGGTCGCGGGTGGACGCGTCCCGCTCGACCAGGGTGGCACCTGGGCGCGTTACGGCGGACGGGACGGTTTTCACAACACCAGTGTGCTCTTATTCGGATGGCCCATTCAAATAAGGTCAGCCTTAGTCCGCGCCGGTGGGCGTCGTCACCTGAACGTCACACCGAACACGGGACAAAAAGCGAAAATCCCGTGCGAACCCCGCCTCATCGGAGTATGTGTGAGAGCGAGCACACCGACCAGTGCACCAACTCTCCGGGGAGAACTCAGATGAAAATGGCGTACCGCATCCTCGCATACCTCATCTCGCTCGGCGTTGCCCTCCAGGCAGCGGCCGTCGCGATCGGCTTCTTCGGCCTCGCCAACTGGGTCGATCAGGGCGGTGTGGTGGACAAAGCGGGCATGGAGTCGGGCACCCTCACCTTCGCCGGGATCTGGGGCCTCGAGTTCCACGGAACGGTCGGCATCATGGTGATGCCGGCCCTAGGCCTGCTGCTGCTGATCTCGTCCTTCTTCACCAAGGTGAAGGGTGCAGTCACCTGGGCCCTGATCGTGCTCGGCTGCATCGTGGTCCAGATTCTCCTGGGCCTCGCAGCGCACACGTTCTACGCCCTCGGCTTCCTGCACGGCCTGTTCGCGTTCGTGGTGCTCGGGACCGCCACGGTCGCGGCGACCCGGGTGTCTCGCGCGATGAAGGCGGTGCCTGCGCCGGTCGCGGACTCGCCGGCTCCGGCTGAAGCCCCCTGAGCTCGGTGATCGACAGCCCGCCGGCGCTCCCGCAGTCCACGCCGACGGACCAGGTCCGCGCCTCCCGTACGGCACCTCGGTGGCTTCGGATCGCGGCGCCGATCGTCGCCACCGTGCTGGTTGTCGCGCCCATCGCCTACCTGTGGTTCGGCAGCCTGATGCCGGCCGGCTACTCGGTGATGTCAATGGGAATCCCCGACTACGGCGGCGGACCGGTGCCGGTGGGTGGCCACGACCACGCGGGCGGAATGGCCAGCGGCAACGGGCAGGTCCGCAGCGTGACCGACCTGACCGCCGACCCGAGCCGCAAGGCTGATGTGGTCGTCGATCTGGTGGCACGGCGGCAGACGGTCACCATCGCGGGTCGAACGATCCCGGGCTACACCATCAACGGCACGACGCCCGGGCCGATGATCAGGGCCGTCGAGGGCCAGCTGATCGAGGTTCACCTGCGCAACGACTCCGTCGCCGCCGGCATCACCCTCCACTGGCATGGAGTCGACGTGCCGAACGCCGACGACGGCGTGGCCGGGGTGACTCAGGACGCGGTGATGATCGGCCAGTCGTTCACCTATCGTTTCGTCGCCGACCGTGCGGGAACGTACTGGTACCACTCACACCAGACCTCGAACGAGCAGGTCTCGGGCGGACTGCTGGGACCGCTGGTGATCGAGCCCCGTGGTGTCGTCGGGCCGCGGACGACGCAGGTCACCGCCCTTGCCCACACATACGCTGGCATGCGGACGATCAATGGTCAGGGATCGGACCTGCGGGTGCCGGCGAAGCCCGGCCAGGCCGTGCGCGTCCGGGTGATCAACACCGACAACGCCTCGATGGAGCTCTGGTCCGGCGGTGCCTACCGGGTGCTGTCGATCGACGGCCGCGACCTCAACCGCCCCACCCCGGTCACCGGCCAGGCGCTGACGGTCACGGCCGGAGGTCGCGCCGACATCCAGCTGACCGCACCCACCGACGGAACGGCCGTACGCCTGCAGGTGAGCAAGGCGACGGCCGTGATCGTCGGTTCGGGTGACGTCGCGCCACCTATCCAGCCGACCGCGTCGCTGGATCTGCTGCGCTACGGCACGCCCGATCCCCTGCCGTTCGATCCGACCCACCCGGACCGCCGGTTCATGTACTCCATCGGTCACCGACCCGGTTTCTACCTAGGCAAGCCGGGCCTGTACTGGTCGGTGAACGGCCACCTCTATCCCAACGTCCCGATGTACGTCGTCCGCGAGGGTGACGTGGTCGTCATGACGATCTCCAACCACAGCGGCGAGGTACACCCGATGCATCTGCACGGCCATCATGCGGTGGTGCTGTCCCGCAACGGGATCGCCGCCACGGGATCACCGTGGTGGGTCGACTCCCTGAACGTGTTGGACGGCGAGACGTACGTGATCGCGTTCAAGGCCGACAACCCTGGGATCTGGATGGACCACTGCCACAACCTCAAGCACGCCGCCCAAGGCATGGTCGCCCACCTGATGTACGAGGGCGTGACCACACCGTTCCGGGTCGGCGACGACAACCGTCCCGAGTAGACCCGTCCGGCGAGGATGCCGTCTGGACATCCGACACGCCGCCGCGACGACCGCGTCAGCCGGCGAAGTAGTAGCCGGCCTCGAGATCCTCCAGCAGTGTCGGGTGGGTCGGAGTCCAGCCGAAGCGCTCGCGGGTCGCCGCACTCGAGGCCGGCAGGTCGAGCGCGAAGAACTGGCCGATCCAGCCGAAGTGTTCCAGCGCGGCGTCCGGCGCCACCGACTCCACCGGCAGCTGCAGCCCACGACCGATCGCCTCGGCGATCTCCCGAGCCGGGACGCCCTCCTCGGCCACCGCGTGCACGGCCGTCCCCGCCGGTGCGGATTCGAGCGCGGACCTGACCAGGGTCGCGGCGTCGGCCCGGTTCACTGCCGGCCAGCGGTTGCTGCCGTCACCGACGTACGCAGAAACGCCGCGCGCTCGGGCGACCCGGACGATCTCCGCGATGAAGCCGTGGTCGCCCTGCCCGTGCACCGTCGGTGCGAACCGCAACGAGACACTGCGCACGCCCCGCTCGACGTAGTCCATCGCGAGCGCCTCACTGCCGCCGCGAGGCGCGTCCGGGCCGACGAACGGCGAGCGGTCCTGCTCGGTCACCACCCGGCCCGGGCTGAACGCCACCCCGGACGCGAGCAAGAACGGCCGGTCGGCAGTTTCGCTCGACGGTCCCAGCAACGTCTCGGCGATCGCCTCCACGGACGCCCGCTCAGCTCGATTGGAGTTGGCCTGGTTGTTGAAGTCGTGCTTGTTGGCCAGGTGGATGACCGCGTCGGCGGCCGCAGCGCCGGCGCGAATCGAGTCCAGGTCGTCGAGATCGCCGGCCAACGGCTCGGCGCCCATGGAACGCAGCCGCTCGGCCGACGATTCCGACCGCGCGAGGCCGGCGACGCGATGGCCCGCCGACAGCAGCTCTGTGACGGTGGCCGAGCCGATCCAGCCGGACGCTCCGGTGACGAATACATGCATGGTGACTTCCTCCTCGCCCGGAGAGGCTCCGAGCCTTGATGTCAGATCCTGTCATCACGGTAGCACCCTCGATGTCACACCCTGACATCGCTGCGATGGGTCATCTAGGATGCCAGCCATGGGACGGTGGCAGCCTGGCACGAAGCAGCGCCTGCAGGCGGTGGCGCTCGAGCTGTTTCGCGAGCGCGGGTACGAGGCGACCACGGTCGGAGACATCGCGTCCCGCGCGCAGGTCACCGAGCGGACGTTCTATCGCTACTTCGCGGACAAGCGCGAGGTGCTGTTCGACGGGCAGCAGCAGCTCAGGGACGCCGTCGTGGCCGGAGTCGTGGCGGCACCCGCCGATGCACGTCCCATGGAGCTCGCGGTCGTGGCCCTGGGCAGCGCTGCCGAGTTCTTCCCCGACGAGCGTCGGGAGTGGTCACGCGCCAGGCAGGGGATCATCGACTCCGACCCCGCGATGCAGGAGCGCGAGCTGCTCAAGCTCGCGGCACTGTCGGCCGATCTGGGCGGCGCGCTGCGCGACCGTGGCGTCGCCGAGCCACAGGCCGGGCTGGCAGCGGACGCGGCGATCTCGGTGTTCAGGATCGCGTTCGGCCGCTGGATCGCTGCCGGCGAGACTCGGTCGATGGTCGAGCTGCAGCGGGAGACCTTTACCGCGCTCGAGACAGTGACCACCGTCCCGCAGGGTTGACGGTGGCTCACCGGCCCCAAGTGCCCTTCGGCGGGCTCAGGGCACGCCTGCCGGCGCGCGGGCGACCACCCGTTCCTCATCGCGAACACGATCCGGCCAGGCGGGTGGCTGCACGCCGGCCGGTCGGTCGAATGACGAGAGCCGCCCCGACGACACCGGCAGGAGTCCGACCTCGAATCCTTCGGACACAATGAACGGTATGCAGCTACCCGTGATGCCGCCGGTCGCCCCGATGCTGGCCAAGGCGGTGCCGCAGATCCCGACGGGTGAGCTCTCCTACGAGCCCAAGTGGGACGGCTTCCGCTCGATCGTGTTCCGCGACGGCAACGATGTCGAGATCGGGTCGCGCAACGAGAAGGCGATGACCCGATACTTCCCCGAGGTCGTCGAGGCGATCAAGGCCAATCTGCCCGACCGCTGCGTGATCGACGGTGAGATCGTGGTCGTCATCGGCGACCGGCTGGAGTTCGAGGTCCTGCAGCAGCGGATCCATCCGGCCGCGAGCCGCGTGAAGATGCTGTCGGAAACCACGCCGGCCCGGTTCATCGCGTTCGATCTGCTGGCGCTGGACGACATCGACTACACGAAGCGACCGTTCGCGGAGCGGCGCGCCGCCCTGGAACGCGCACTGGCCGACGCGGCGGAGCCGATCCACCTCACCCCGACGACGCTCGATCCGGCAACCGCGCAGGACTGGTTCTCCCAGTTCGAGGGCGCCGGACTGGACGGTGTGGTCGCGAAGCCGTTGACCGGGACGTACCAACCGGACAAGCGGGTGATGTTCAAGATCAAGCACCAGCGCACGGCCGACTGCGTGGTCGCCGGCTACCGGGTGCACAAGAGCGGGCCGGACTCGATCGGCTCGCTGCTGCTCGGGCTCTACAACGACGACGGCGAGCTGGCGTCGGTCGGCGTGATCGGCGCCTTCCCGGCTGCGAGGCGCAAGGAGCTGTTCACCGAGCTGCAGCCGCTGGTGACGACCTTCGAGGGCCATCCGTGGGCGTGGGCCGGCCAGCAGGCGGAGCCCGAGGGGCGGGCCCGCACCCCGCGCAGCTCGGAGTACAGCCGGTGGAACGTCGGTAAGGACCTGTCGTTCGTGCCGCTGCGACCGGACCTGGTCGTCGAGGTCCGCTACGAGCACATGGAGGGCACCCGGTTCCGGCACACCGCGCAGTTCAACAGGTGGCGGCCGGACCGCGACCCCCGCTCGTGCACGTACGCACAGCTGGAGGAACCGGTGACGTACGACCTCGCCGACATCCTCGCGCCACCCGGCTGAGCGGCGATCATAATTCCGGCAGCTCCAGTCGTGGATCTGTGGCGACCGCGAGCAACTGATCAGCCGTGAGGTCCAGCAGCTTGTCATGGCCGGTGGCGCTGGCTGCGACGGTCACGACCCGGCCTCCGGAGGCGAAGTACTGGACCTCGACCCCTTGCCGCGGACGCTGCACAGCTGCGCGACAGCAGCCCGAGGACGATGATCGGAATGGAGCCGATGATCACCAGCCAGCCCATGCGGGCCTTGGGGTCGTTCCGCGGGATCTTGCCTATCAGGGCGAGGAACCAGTTCTTGATGATCAGCGCGATGTCGTGCTCCGCTGGTTCCGATGGTCGAGGCGCCCCCAGACAGCCATCTCGCCACATCTGTCAGCACAACCGGTGAAACGTGGCGCCGGGTGCCGTCTGTCGTCGCGTCTGCCAGCACAACCGGTAAGACGTCGCGTGGGGTGCCGTCTGGCGTCGCGTCTGCCAGCACAGCCGGTGAAACATGGCGTGGGCTGCCCTCCACCGCATTGCACCTCAGGGGCCGCTCGATTCGGATCATTCTCGGCCGGGCGGCTGATCGCCTCAGCCAGAACCGCCGCCACCCGGGCACCCGGGACGCCGAGGACCTGGCCGAGAGCGGCATCGTCGAGCCCTCCGAGCAGCCGCACGACCACCACGGTCTCCGACGTCGCGCCCGGCTCGCGCAGGTCACCCGCCAGGCCGACGGCGGTGATCGCAGCGACATCTCTGAGCTCGTCGACCCGTCTCGTGGGCCCGTGTGGTGTCACCGTCGATGCCGAGATAGAGGATCCGCCCGCAGCGGCTCAGAGGCCACCGCGTCGTCGTGGTCAGCGCGTGCGGCTCTCCAGGGTCTCGCGGGACTTCGCGATGGCGAAGCCCCACGCCTGGGCCGCGGTGGCCTTGGGCGGAACCGCGATCTCGTCCGGGTTGGTGACGACGTCCACCAGACACGGCCCGTCGACGCCGAAGGCCCACTCCATCGCCTCCTGCAGCCGGTCCGGCTCGGTCACCCGACGGCTGGCCAGGCCCATCGCCGCCGCGACAGCAGCCAGGTCGGGGTTGTCCAGCTGGGTGCCGAACTCGGGCAGCCCGCCCTGCTCCTGCTCCAGCTTGACCATGCCGAGCCGGCCGTTGTCGAACACGATGATGGTGACCGGCAGGCGGTAGGTCACGGCCGTCCGCAGATCGCCGAGCAGCATCATCAGCCCCCCGTCGCCGCTGAACGACACCACCGGTCGCTGCCGATCCAGCGCCTGGGCACCGAGCGCCATCGGCAGCGCGTCGGCCATCGACCCCAGGTTGAACGACCCGACCAGGCGCCGGGTGCCGCGCATCGTCACGAAGCGGGCCAGCCAGGCGGTGGACATTCCGGTGTCGGCGGTGAAGATCGTCGTGTCGGGGGCGGCGCTGTCGACCGCCGCGGCCACCGCCTCGGGCCTGATCCGCTCGTCCGGGTTATCGAAGACCGCCCGGACCTTGCCGATCAGGGACGCGTCGTGGGTTGGGTCGAGCAGCGACTGCTGGCGGTCGTGCCACGCGCGGTAGTCCTCGGTCGCGGCGTCGAGGCTGGACCGGTCCTCCCTGCGGACCAGCCGCGGCAGCAACGCCCGCAGCGTGGCGGCGGCGTCACCGACGAGCGCGGACGTCACCGGCGTGCGCCGGCCGATGTGCTCACCGCGTACGTCGAGCTGGAGGACCGTCTTGCCGGCCGGATACCAGTCCCGGTAGGGGAAGTCCGTGCCGATCAGGAAGAGCACGTCGCAGCGTTCCATCGCCTTGGCGGCCGCCGGGTTGCCGATCAGCCCGGACTGCCCGACCTGGAAGGGATTGTCGTGCTCGAGGCCCTCCTTCGCCTTGAGCGTGAGCACCATCGGGGCGGCGAGCGTTTCGGCCAGCGCGAGGACTTCGTCGCGGGCCTCCCGCGCGCCGCAGCCGACCAGCAGCGCGACATCGGCCCCGGACAGCGCCTCGACCGCGACCGCGAGCTGATCCTCGGGCGCCGCACTCGGCACCGCCGGCGGTGCGAACCGCGGCAGCACGCTGCCGCGGGGAACCTCCTGCCCACCCACGTCGCCGGGCAGGGTGAGGACCGCGACCCCGCGCTGGGCGTACGCGGCATTGACGGCCTGCTCGAGCAGATGCGGCAGCTGGGCCGGTGAGGTCAGCGTGTGGGCGAAGACCGATACGTCGGCGAACAGCTTGTCGTTGTCGACCTCCTGGAAGAAGTCGGTCCCGATCTCCGGGCTCGGCACCTGCCCGGTGATGGCCAGCACGGGCGCATGAGACTTCTTGGCGTCGTAGAGACCGTTGAGGAGGTGGATCGAGCCGGGACCGACGGTGCCCATGCAGACCCCGATCATGCCGCTCAGCTGCGCCTGTGCACTGACCGCGAACGCAGCAACCTCCTCGTGCCGCACCCCGATCCACTCGATCCGCGGCTCCTCGCGGAGCGCGTCGGTCAGCGGGTTGAGCGCGTCGCCGACGACGCCCCACACCTGCCGTACGCCGTGCTCGGCCAGTGCCGCGACGATGGTCTGGGCAACGCTCCTCATGCGATCACACCTCCGCCGTCGATCCCCTCGGCGCCGCGGACGGCGGTCGGGCCGAAGCGGTCGGCACTGGCGGCCGACCACTCCGCGGCCCACGTCTCGGGCGGCTCATCGAGCAGCTCGCCGGGCCGGAGCCACTCGTACAACTCCGCGTAGGAGTGGGTCTGGGTGGCCGTCAGATTGCGGCGCAGATGGTGCGGCGTCAGGTCTGCGGGGGTCCGGCAGCCCATCGCGGCCATGATCTTGACGGCCGACGCGACCGTGGCTTCCTGGTAGCGGTGCACCCGCTCGCTCTTGTCGCCCACGTCCAGCGCCCGGGCCCGGCGGTGGTTCTGGGTCGCGACCCCGCTCGGACACTTGTCGGTGTTGCAGCGCTGCGCCTGGATGCACCCGGCGGCCATCATCATCGCCCGAGCGGAGTTGGTGTAGTCAGCACCCTGGATGAGTCGCTTGACGATGTCGTTGCCGGCGGCGACCTTTCCGCTGGCGCCGACCCGGATCCGGTCCCGCAGCCCCACCCCGACGAGCGCGTTGTGCAGCATCATCAGGCCGTGGGTCAGCGGCATCCCGACATGGTCCTCGAACTCCAGTGGTGCGGCCCCGGTGCCTCCTTCGGAGCCGTCGACGATGATGAAGTCGGGCGTTGTGCCGACCGCGAGCATCGCCTTGCAGATGGCCAGTACGTCGGTCCGCGAGCCCACACACAACTTGAAGCCCGTCGGCTTGCCACCCGCCAGCTCCCGCATCCGACCGATGAACTCGACCAGCTCGCTCGGGGTGGAGAACACCCGGTGCGACGAGGGGCTGACACACTTCTCGCCCTTCGGGACGCCCCTGATCTCGGCGATCTCCGCCGTGACCTTGGCGGCCGGCAGCACCCCTCCGACGCCGGGCTTCGCGCCCTGGCTCAACTTGAGCGACACGCACTTGACGGAGTCGTGGGCGGCCTTGTCGGCAAACATCTCGGGATCGAAGTCGCCGTCCTTGGTGCGCGCTCCGAAGTATCCGGTGCCCAGCTCCCAGACGATGTCCCCGCCGTTCTCCAGGTGGTAGTCCGACAGGCCGCCCTCGCCGGTGTCGTGCGCGAAGCCACCCAGCGCCGCACCCTTGTTCAGGGCACGGATCGCATTGGCCGACAGTGCGCCGAAGCTCATCGCCGAGACATTCATCAGCGCCATCGAGTAAGGCCTGGAGCAGTCCGGGCCGCCGATCATCACCCGGTGCGGCCGGTCCGGCTCGGGCACTGGCGCGATGGAGTGCACGAGGTACTCGTACCCCACCTCGTTGACGTCACGTTCGGTGCCGAACGGCCGCTCGCCGTGGATGCCCTTCGCCCGCTCGTAGATGATCGATCGGACGTCGCGGTCGTACGGCCTGCCGTCCCAGTTGCGCTCGATGAAGTACTGCTGCAGCTCCGGGCGGAGCTCCTCGAGCAGATAGCGCAGATGCCCGACGACCGGATACCGCCGGAGGATCGTGTGCTTGCGCTGCAGCAGATCCCAGGCCGCAAGCCCACTCACCCCGGCGACGGTCAACGCCGCCAGTGCCTTTTGTCGTTCCGACTCCACTTTCTGCCTCCTCGGTGGTGATCCATCGGGTGGAGGAACGTGTCGTCGGTCCACCGGCCCGGCGAGGACATACCCCATCCGTCACTCGATGATCACCCCCGCGGGTCGGGCCGGGGGGCACTGCCGCTGACCGGGAGCCTCGATCACGACTCGACGGGCACCGGCTCTGCTACCCGGGGACGGGCGGCGGACGCGTTCCAGCCGTGCGTGGCCGCCGGCCGCGCCCAGAACGCCGCCGCAACGGCCGCGATCAGGACGACCACCGCGGGCAGCACGATCGCCTGACCCATCGCGGTCGAGAATCCCGCGTGCAGGAACTCCGGCAGCGACTGGCCGCTGAACTGGGCGCCGCCGCCGCCCGCCGCTCCCGCCACCTTCGGCAGCTCGGCGGCCAGCCGGACCTGGATCAGGGCCGACATCGAGGCCGAGCCCAGCACGCTACCGACCTGACGTGTGGTGTTGTACACACCCGATCCCGCTCCGGCCTGTCGTGGCGGGAGATTCCTGGTGGTGGCATTGGCTATCGGTGCCCAGACGAAGGCACTCGCGATGCCGAGCAGAGAGCTGGGCAACAGCAGCCACAAGACGTCGGCCTGGTCCGCGACGAGCCAGGCGTAGCCGAACAGCGCCACCGACATGAACGATGCGCCGCCGACCGCGAACCAGCGCGGGTTGTGCTTGTTCAGCAGTCGTCCGACGAGCGGAGCCAGCGCGATGGAGGCCACGGCCATGGGCACCATCAGCAGCGCGGACTGGGTGGGCGTCAGACCCTTGACGAGCTGGGCATAGAAGATGATCGGCAGCGCCATGCCTGCCACGGTGAACCCGACCGCGGTGATGGCGACGTTGCCCAGTGAGAAGTTGCGGTCCCGGAACAGGCCGAGCGGCAGCAGCGGCTCGCCCTTTTGAACCTTCTGCCAGACGACGAACGCGGCCAGCACAACGACTCCCGTGATGATCAGACCCCAGACCGTGATCGGTCCGCGGATCGTGCCCCAGTCGTACGTCTCACCTTCCTGGATGCCGAACACGACCAGGAACATGCCGACCGCGGACAGCACGACGCCGAGGATGTCGAACCGGTGCGCGCTCGTCGGCAGCTTCGGCACGAAGCGCCAGGCGAGGATGAAGCCGATGATGCCGACCGGCACGTTCACGAAGAAGATCCACTCCCAGCCGAGCCCGTCGACGAGCAGTCCGCCGGCGATCGGGCCGACCAGCATCGCGACGCCTGCGGTGGAGCCCCAGATCGCCATCGCCGAGCCGCGCCGCTCGGGCGGGAAGATCCGGGTGATCACCGCCATCGTCTGCGGGGTCATGAACGAGGCGCCGAGACCCTGCAGCACGCGAGCCGCGATCAGCAACCCGATGCTCGGCGCCAGTCCGCACAGCAGCGAGGCGATCGTGAAGACCACGAGCCCGCTGAGGAAGAGGCGCCTGGGGCCGAAGCGGTCGCCCAGCCGGCCGGTGATCAGCAGCGGCACGGCGTACGCCAGCAGATAGGCGCTGGTCACCCAGATCACCTGATCGATGTCGGCGTCGAGGCCCTTCATGATCGAGGGGTTGGCGACCGACACGATGGTCGAGTCGACGAGGATCATGAAGAAGCCGATCACCAGCGACCACAACGCCGGCCACGGCCGGATCTCCTGGGTCGCAGCTCGTCGAGGGGCAGAAATGGTGCTCATGACAGATCCTTCGGTTCTTCTCGAGTCTGTGGATTCTTGATCTGGTCGGCGGACCAGCTGAGTTCGCCCGACTCCAGCCGGTCGATGGTGCGGGCCAGCCAGTCGACCTGTGCCGCCAGCTGATCGCGGAGATAGGTGAGGTCGAGCCAGTAGGCCTCGGGCAGGCCCTTGGTGGTCACCGCGTCGAGACCGGCCTCGTACGATGCGAGCTCGCCGCGCAGCCGGAGCAGCCTGCGCCGGAGCAGATCGGCGAGCAGCTGTGGCTCGACGTTGTGGGCCTCGGTCAGGGCGAGGGGAAACACCGGGTACTCCTCGATCGGCGATGACAGCAGGTCGATCAGCTGCTCCTGCAACACGTCGCGGCCGTCGCCGGTGATCTCGTACGTCGTCCGCTCGGGCCGGTTGCCCTCACGCTCGGTGCCGACCGCCCGAACGAGCTCGTCGTCGGCCAGTCGGGCCACGGTGTGGTAAAGCGAACCCGGCCGGACCTTGACGACCCGGTCCTCGTGCCGCGACACCAGGGTCTGGAACATCTCGTACGGGTGCATCGGACGTTCGTTCAGCAAGGCCAGCGTGGCGATGCCCAACGGCGCGATCTTGAGCTTCCGCAGCCGGTCCTTCACCCGATCCTCAATTCCTTCTGGATTATTCCAGAAGGAATATACCGTGAGGAGGATCATCGTGCAACCTCCGCCCTTGAGCCCGTCGAAGGGCACGGCACTCGCTGTGGAGGGCCCGGGGTCTGGCTCCTCGTTCGCGGCTGGTCAGAATGGCCTCATGCTCGTTGCCTTCTCCATCGCACCCAGCGGCACCGGCGACGCCTCGGTCGGGGACGCCGTCGCCGAAGCGGTCCGGATCGTGCGTGCCTCCGGCCTGCCGAACGAGACGACGTCGATGTTCACCACGCTCGAGGGCGAGTGGGACGAGGTGATGGCGGTCATCAAGGACTGCGTGGACGCCCTGGCGGCCTCGGCGCCGCGGGTATCGCTGGTGCTCAAGGCCGACATCCGTCCGGGCTACACCGGACAGCTGAGGGCGAAGGTCAAGCGGGTGGAGGATGCGCTGGCGACCACGGGCACCCAGCCGGGCAGCGGGGCCGGCGCCCGCTGAGCGTCCGGCATCGGCCACCGCTGGCAGCAAACGGGTGTGCTGACCGACCCGGGCCTCCGACTCGGACTCGGTGCTGCGGACGGATGACTGGACGAATGAGTCGCGACACGTTCCTCGACCGGCTGCTCGTCGACCAGTCCTAGACTGCTCCGGTGCCACCGATCACCGACGCGTGCGTCGCCGCCGACGCGGTGACCGTGCGGTTCGGCGCCACGGAGGTGCTCCGGGGGCTCACCCTGCGGGCCGAGCGCGGCAAGGTGACCGCGCTGCTCGGTCCCAATGGCGCCGGCAAGACAACGTTTCTGCGCTGCTGCACCGGACTGCTGACACCGGCGTCGGGCACCGTCCGGGTGCTGGGCCATCGGCCCGGGACGTCGGCGGTCGCCGCCCGGATCGGACTGATGCCGCAGAGCACCGGCGCCTGGTCCGGCATCAAGGCCGTGGAGCTGCTGGCCTATCTGTCCAGCCTGTACGCCCACCCGCTGCCCGTCGACGCGCTGATCGAGCGGTTGGGCATCGGGCCGTACGCCCAGATCCCCTACCGGCGGCTCTCGGGTGGCCAGCAGCAGACGGTGAACCTGGCCGGCGCGCTGGTCGGCCGGGGTGAGCTGGTGTTCCTCGACGAACCGACGGCGGGCCTGGACCCGCACGCCCGACGTACCAGCTGGGCCGTCGTGCGCGAGCTCCGTGACGCCGGCGTCACCGTCGTGCTGACCACTCACGCGATGGACGAGGCCGCGGCGCTCGCCGACGAGGTGATCATCGTCGACCGGGGGCGGGTGTCGGTCAGTGGCACGGTCGCGGCCCTGACGGCCGACGGCGCAAGCCTGGAAGAGGTCTTCCTGCGGCACACCCACGCCGAGGCCGGCCGATGAGCGCCCTCGATCTCACCCCCGCCCCAGGAGCCGCCCCGGCGGGTCGGCGAGTGACCAGTCATGCGGCGACCGAGGCGAAACTGCTCCTGCGCAACGGCGAGCAGCTGCTTCTCGCCCTGCTCATCCCCGTCGGAATCCTCGTCCTCGGCCGGATTCTCGGCGGGACGTTCGGCGACCTGGCCGTGCTGGCCCCGTCGGTGCTGGCCCTGGCGCTGTGGTCGTCGGCGTTCACCTCACTGGCGATCGCGACCGGGTTCGAACGCCGCTACGGCGTGCTGGAGCGGCTGGCCGCGACACCGCTCGGCAAGGCCGGGCTGCTCGCGGGCAAGGCGCTGAGCGTCGCGCTGATCGCGCTCGGCCAGATCGTTGTCCTCGCGCTGGTGGCAGCAGCCCTCGGCTGGCGTCCGCAGTGGACCGTCCCCTCGTTGCTGGTCTCAGCGGTCGCCGCTGTCCTTGCTGCGGGCTGCTTCGGCGGTCTCGCCCTGCTGCTCGCCGGGCGGCTCCGGGCCGAGGCGACGCTCGCCCTCGCCAACGTCGTGTACGTCGTCGGCCTCGCGGCGGGAGCGCTCATCCTGCCCGTTGCGCGCTACCCGGCCGCGGTCCAGCCGCTGCTCGAACTCCTCCCCACGGCAGCTCTCGGTGAGGCTCTCCGCGCCGGCGCGATGGGCACGACCCTGCTCTGGCCGCTGCCCGTGCTGCTGGTCTGGACCGTCGTCGCCGGGGTGGCGGCGTGGAAGGGCTTCCGTTGGACGTCATGACCCACCCGGCTGTGCGGATCGTCGGGGCGCCGCGGGCCCTGCGCCGGTGGGCGGTCGCCAGCCTCGTGGCCAACATCGTGCTCGTCGTGACCGGCGCGCTCGTGCGGCTCACCGGCTCCGGGCTCGGCTGCCCAACCTGGCCGCGCTGCACCGACGACTCCTATGTCACCCACCCGGCGCTCGGCATTCACGGCATGATCGAGTTCGGCAACCGGATGCTCACGTTCGTCCTGATCGTCATCGCGATCGGAACTTTCGCCAGCGCCGTGCTCCACCGGCCCCGCAACCGGAAACTGCGCTGGCTGGCCGCCGCCATGGCGCTCGGCATCCCGGTTCAGGCGGTGGTCGGCGGGATCAGTGTGCTGACGAAGCTCAACCCGTTCGTCGTGGCGATCCATCTGATGGTGTCGCTGGTCCTGATCGCGCTGTCCGTCTGGCTGGTGCGCCTCACCTGGGAGCTGCCTCCCGCTCCTGCCGGTCCGTGGGGTGTCCGCTTCGCGCGGATCGCGTTCGCCGGGATGTGGATCGCCGTCTGGCTGGGGACGGTGGTGACCGGGAGCGGCCCGCACGCCGGTGACGAGCACTCGGTGCGCACGGGATTCGACCCGGCGCTCGTCGCCCACATTCACGCGGTCGCGGTGTACCTGACCATCGCCGCCACCTTCGGAGCGGTGTTCGTGATCCGCAGCACCGCGTCGTTGCTGCTGCTCGCGGTCGAAGTGGTGCAGGCCGGGATCGGGCTCAGCCAGTATCACCTCGGGTTGCCGATCGGGCTCGTGCTGCTGCATCTGCTCGGCGCCGCCCTCGCGATCGCCGCCGCGACCAACCTGTTCCTGTCCGTCCGCCCTCCCGCCGCGCCCGGCGAGCCCCGGCCCAGCGGGCCGCTGTCCGCGGAAAAATCGGTGGTCAGCGAGGATGCCGCGAAGGGGTCCAGGCCTGAGCAGCAGCGCTGAGCACGCACTGACCCCCACTTTTTCCGTCGCGCCCCCCGGTCGGTCGCGCGTCCGCCAAACGGCCCCCATGAAGCGCTCCTACCCCGGCCCGCTCACTGTGCCGTCCATCCGCCGTCCATCGTGTACGAGGCCCCGTTCACCATCGCCGCGTCCGGCCCGACCAGCCAGCCGACCAGCGAGGCGACCTCCTCGGGGTGGACCAGTCGCTTGATCGCGTTGTGCGCCAGCATGATCTTCTCGACCACCTCCGACTCCTCGATCCCGTGCGTCCGCGCCTGATCGGCGATCTGCTTCTCCACCAACGGCGTCCGCACATAGCCCGGATTCACACAGTTGCTCGTCACCCCGTGCGGGCCACCCTCCAGCGCGGTGGTCTTGGACAGTCCTTCCAGCGCATGCTTCGCCGTTACGTAGGCGGACTTGAACTCGGAGGCCCGCAGCCCGTGCACCGACGAGATGTTGACGATCCGGCCGAAGCCACGCTCGTACATGGCCGGCAACGCGGCTCGGATCAGCCGGAACGGCGACTCGACCATGATCATCAAGATCCGGTGGAACGCCTCGGGATCGAAGTCGGTGATCGGCGCCACGTGCTGGATGCCGGCATTGTTCACCAGCACGTCGACGTCCAGGTCCAGGTCGCCGAGCGCCTCCGGATCGGCCAGATCGAGCCTCCGGACGTCGCCGCCGATGTCGGCGGCAACCGCGCCCGCCCGTTCCTCGTCGATGTCGGCAATGGTGACCTTCGCCCCCAGAGCCGCGAGCCGCCGTGCCACCGCCGCGCCGATCCCGCTCGCTCCCCCGGTGACCAGGGCCGATCGGCCCGCCAGCAGTCCAACCGAGTTCGCCGAATCCGTCACGATCGACATCTTGCCGCGCCGACCAAGAGCGCCCACGCCCGCATAGCATCAAGCGTGACCACGATCGCGGATGATCATCAGGCCGAGCCGCTGCTGCCGGGAATCGCCGCCCGGACCGTGCAGACGCCACGGCTCAGCAGCAACGTGTTGTTCCGTCGCGACGTCGAACCGGGCGGCACGCCGGTCGTCTTCGTCCACGGCAACTGCTCCTCGGCGCTGTTCTGGCAGCCGCTGATGCTGTCCCTTCCCGCGGGGATCGATGCGTACGCGGTCGATCTGCGCGGCTTCGGCGACTCCGAGACCGCGCCCGTCGACGCCACCCGTGGGCTGTCGGACTTCAGCGACGACCTGGCGGAGGTCGTCGCGGCGCTCGGCCTGGCCGACCCCCACCTGGTCGGCTGGAGCATGGGCGGTGGGGTCGTCATGCAGTACGCGATCGACCGGCCGGTCAGCAGCCTCACGTTGATCTCGCCGGTGTCGCCGTACGGCTTCGGGGGCACCGCCCTGGATGGCGGTCTGCTGACGGCCGACGCCGCGGGATCGGGCGGCGGGGGTGCGAATCCCGACTTTGTCGCCCGGCTCGACTCCGGCGACCGCAGCTCCGACTCCCCGACCTCGCCGCGAAACGTCTACCTCGGGACGTACGTCAAGCCCGGCTTCACCAGCCCGTTCGACGAGGTCTGGGTGACCTCGATGCTCAGCACGAAGACCGGTCTGGACAACTACCCCGGCGACGCCGTTGCCAGCGAGAACTGGCCGGGCTTCGCCGCCGGCACCCGGGGTGTGCTGAACACCATGGCGCCCACCCACCTGGATCTCACCGGGATCATCGACATCGATCCGAAGCCAGCGATCCTGTGGATCCACGGTGCGGACGACGTGATCGTGTCCGACACCTCGCTGTTCGATCTCAACTACCTGGGTCAGCTCGGCGCGATCCCCGGCTGGCCGGGCGCCGACGTGGCACCCGCGCAGCCGATGGTCAGCCAGACCCGAGCCGTCTTCGGGCGATACGCCGCTGCCGGTGGGTCGTACGAGGAGATCACCGTCCCCGACTGCGGCCACTCCGCCCACCTCGAGCATCCCGGCCTCGTCCGGACGGCACTGCTGGATCACGTCTCCAGCACCTGACCCGACCCCCGCGGGTCCCCCCACTCGGAAACTGGGCTGAAACGACGGCTACGCCCGGCGTGTCGCTGTCGTACGCGCCCACTTTCCCCGGGAAGGAGAATCTTGGCGCCTGATCAAGCGCCGAAGAAGGATCTCAGGTGCGGCGCCACCGCGTCCGCCTGGATGTCGTGCGTCTGCCCGGCGATCAGCTCGAACCGCCCGTCGATAGCCGCCCCGGCCACGCCCCGCGCCCCGTACTGCAGGAAGTCCGGGCTGGCCCCTCCCGCCAGACCGAGGACCGGCACCCGCAGGCCACGCACCAGGTCGACCGGGGTGTCACTGTCCGCCATCGCCGCGTCGTCGTAGGCGAGCGTCGGTGCGATCGCCAGACTGACCGGCCAGAAGGGCGACCGGCTCATTCCCTCGATGGCCTCCGCCGGCATTCCGACGTGCCCAAGGAACAGACGCAGCGCTTTCTCCCGGTCGTCCGCGGCGAGCGCCGCCGTCAGGTCCCCGGTGTACGCGGCCGCCCCGGCGCGCATCGCCTCGGGGAGGAACGGCACCTCGTACACGCCCAGCCGGGTCACGGTCGCCGGCCCCAGCGCTGTTGCCGCGCGGAGCGAGAGCGCACCGCCGGAGGAGATGCCGAACAAGCCGGCCGCACCACCCAGCGCATCGATCACGGCGGCCAGGTCCTCGATCTCGCGGTCCACGGCGAACGGCAACGTGTCACCGCTGCCTCCGCGCCCGCGACGGTCGTACAGCCCGATCGTCAGGCCGTCGCTCAGCGCCTCGGCAATCGCCCGCATCGGACCTGCGTCGCGGAAGCACATGGCCCCGTCGACCAGCACGACCGGCGGCCCCGATCCCACGATCTCGTACGCGATCTCGGTTCCATCGGTGGAGGTCAAGACGGGCATGGCGATTCCTCTTCGATCAGGTTGGTGTCGCGAAGGTGCTGGTCGAGCAGGTCGAGGGCCTGGGAGAACCCGCCCTCGACGCCGTAGCCGATGGCGAGGTCACGCTGGTCGACATCGACGTAGCGGAGGGTGGCGCGGAGGTGGGTTCCCGTCGCCAGCGGGGTCAGCTCGATCGTGGCGAAGGCGCCTGGACGCTCGTCGGTGACGTCGCCGGCTGCGTTGGAGGACCGCTCGTCGTAGGCGACCAGGCGCGGCGGCACGATCTCGCGATAGACCGACCGAGCCCAGACCTCGACGCCGCTCGCGTTGCGGAGGCAGTAGTGCCACACCCCGCCCGGCCGGAAGTCCACCGCGCACCAGACCACCGGGCAGCCCGGCGGTCCCCACCAGCGCATCAGCTCCTCGGCGCTCGACAGTGCGGCGAAGACCCGCTCGCGGGCGGCCGAGAACGTACGTTCCAGGGTCAGTCCGCTGGCCTGCCGGGTCACCGACGTGTGTCCACTCCGACCGCTCGTCCCACTCCGACCACCCCTCCCGCTATGGCCGCCCGCCCCGCTCACGGTCGATCCTCCGGGCCTGACTCCTCGAGGTAGCTCTCCAGGCGGTCGAGGCTGCCGCCCCAGAGCTCCGCGTAGTGGTCCGCCCACGCCCGCATCCGGGCGAAGGGTTCAGTCTGCAACCGGCAGCGCCGCCACTGCGCCTCCTTGTGCCGGGAGATGATGCCGGCGCGCTCGAGGATCGACAGGTGCTTGGAGATGGCCGGGAGATTCGTGTCGAAGCGTTCGGCCAGCTCGCCGACGGTCGCCTCGCCCGATCCGAGCAGGTGCACCAGCCGACGGCGCGTGGGATCCGCGAGCGCTCCGAAGATCGCTCCCAGCTCCTCGTCCGGCGCAGTTTCCATTTGAGGAAAGTACGCCGTCGACCGGCCAAAGGTCAAGTGGAGGATGACGCCGGCTGTGCGGCATCATCCGCCACCGAGCGCCGGGACCCTAGGGCTCCGGACTATTTCTGGGTCGGGTGCTTGGCCGTTCCTGCGGCGTGCGCCTTGTCGAGCCCGTCGGTGGACAGGGCGCCGAGCTCGGGAAGTCCCATGCGATAGCTGGCCGTCGCTCGCTGACGCCGCGCCCGTAGCACCACCAGCGTCACGATCGCCGCGATCACGACCACCGCGACGACGATCCAGACGATCGTTGCTGTGCTCATCCTCCATGCCTCCGGTTCTGGTTGTAGGGCACAGTCCGGGGGCCAACCCAAGCGCGCCGCCGAGCGGTCTCGGGGCTGTGGTCTATAGCTCCACTATTCGTCGAGGAGGTCGTCTGGACAACAGCCAGGAAGGTTGGGACCCATTCGTTACCAAGCCACCTGGACCAGCTGTGCGCCGGTCGCCGGTCACGAGCACCCAGGGCGGCTGTCCACCGGCCCGAGGTCATAGAAGCCAGGCGGTCCTGCGGGTGCCGTCCCACCGACGGCAGCCGATCACGAGCGCTGACAGCGGCCGGTCGGCGGTCCAGTCCAGCGCCGCCACCACCGGCCCGAGCTGAGCCACCTGTACGCGCCGGGCGAGGGTGATGTGCGGACTCCAGCGGCCGGCGCCGAACTGTCCCGCGGGATCCGCGCCGCAGACCATCCCGATCCGTCCCTGGAGCGCCAGCAGATCGATCGAGGCCGTCACCTGGCGCACCAGGATGCACCGGCCATGCCGCGGCCCGAAGATCGTCAACGCGCCGATCTGCAGCTCGAGCTCGAGATCGGCCACGAGGTCCGGCAGCGCCGCCTCGGCGTCGGGCGAGATGGCATCCGCGGCGTACAGGGTCAGGTGCGGCCGACGATGCTGGCTCGCTGCGGACCGCCACTCACTCGGCAGTCCCGCCTCGGCCAGGAGACGCCACTGCCGGCGTACGGCCGCATCGGCCTGCTCGTCCAGCAGCAGCTCGACAGACTGCGCCACTGTTGCCGAACCGCCCGACCGGCCGGCGTCAGCGCAGCAGCGGGTCGACCGCGGCCGCGACGAAGACCAGGGCGAGGTAGGAGTTCGACCAGTGGAACAGTCGCATCGGCTTCAGTGCAGCGTCGGTCAACCCGGCCCGCGCCCGGCGGAGCAGCTGGACCGACTCGAAGAGCAGCACCGCACCGGCCAGCGCCGCGACGGTGGGGTAGAGCCAGCCGGTGTCGGCCACCGGCCACAGGGTCAGCGAGACGGCCACCGTCAGCACCGAGTAGATCAAGATCCGCACGGCGACCGCGGGCGCCGACTTCACGACCGGCAGCATCGGTACCTCCGCGGCCGCGTAGTCCTCGCGGTAGCGGAACGCCAGCGCCCAGGTGTGCGGCGGGGTCCAGAAGAAAACGATGGCGAACAGGATGAACGGCGCCAGGGCCAGCGACCCGGTGACCGCGGTCCAACCGATCAGCGGCGGAAAGCAGCCGGCAATCCCTCCCCAGACGATGTTCTGGGAACTTCTCCGCTTGAGCCAAAGCGTGTAGACGAAGACGTAGAAGGCGTTCGCGGCGAGCGCCAGGGCCGCCGACAGCCAGTTGACGAGGAATCCCAGCCAGAGCGTGGCCACGACCCCCAGCACGATGCCGAAGATCATCGCGGCGCGCGGGCCGACCAGGTGGCGAGGCAGCGGACGACGACGGGTGCGCCGCATCCGCTCGTCGATGTCGCGATCGAGGACCGAGTTGAACACGTTCGCGCTGGCCGCGGCGAAGCAGCCGCCGATCATCGTGTTCACGACCAGCAGCAGCGGCGGCACACCGCCGGCGGCAAGGAACATCGCCGGCACGGTGGTCACCAGCAGCAGCTCGATGATGCGCGGTTTGGTGAGTCCGAAGTAGGTCGACACCACGTCGCGGACCCGCGTGCGGGCCGCAGTCGCACCCTTGGGCCCGAAGTAGCTCGCCGCAGCGGAGGTGACATCCCCGGAGCTGACGGTGCCGGCCCGGTCCGCAGACACGGGGCCGGACATGTCGATGCTCGTCACGACAGGTGAGTCTATGGCCCCGACCGACGATGGAGGCAAAGTGCCACTTCGATAGGCTCGACGTATCGCCGTCAGTCGGCGATGACGAGCCCGCTGAGAGCGGAAGGACTTCGACGCTGTGACCGAAACCACCTCCACCGAGAGCCTCTATCCCGACGGCTGGACCGACCTGGACTCCCGCGCCGTGGACACGGCCCGACTGCTGGCGGCCGACGCCGTCCAGAAGGTCGGCAACGGGCATCCCGGGACGGCGATGAGTCTGGCCCCCGTCGCGTACCTGCTCTTCCAGAAGGAGATGCGCCACAACCCGGCAGACACGCACTGGCCGGGCCGGGACCGCTTCGTCTTGTCGTGTGGTCACTCCTGCCTCACGCTGTACGTCCAGCTGTACCTCGGCGGCTTCGGTCTCGAGCTCGACGATCTGAAGGCCCTGCGGACCTGGGACTCCAAGACTCCGGGTCACCCGGAGTACGGCCACACCGACGGTGTGGAGATCACCACCGGCCCCCTGGGCCAGGGTCTGGCGAACGCGGTCGGGATGGCCATGGCGTCGCGCCGAGAGCGTGGTCTGCTGGATCCGGATGCCGCTCCGGGCACGTCGCCGTTCGACCACCAGATCTACGTGCTGGCCTCCGACGGCGACATGGAGGAGGGCGTGACCTCCGAAGCGTCATCCCTGGCCGGCACCCAACGGCTGGGCAACCTGACCGTGATCTACGACCACAATCACATCTCGATCGAGGACGACACCAACATCGCCCTCAGCGAGGACACCGCGGCGCGCTACCGGGCCTACGGCTGGCACGTTCAAGAGATCGACTGGACCAACGACGGCACGGAGTACAAGGAGAACGTGCGCGAGCTGTCCGATGCGCTAGCGGCCGCCCGGGCGGTGACCGACCGGCCCAGCTTCATCAGCCTGCGGACCATCATCGGCTGGCCCGCGCCGACCAAGCAGAACACGGGCAAGGCGCACGGGTCCGCGCTCGGCGACGAGGAGATCGCGGCGACGAAGGAGCTGCTCGGCTTCGACCCGAAGCAGACGTTCGAGGTGGCCGACGACGTCATCGCTCACACCCGCGCGCTGGGTGAGCGGGGGACCGAGGGCTTCGCGGGGTGGACGAAGGCGTTCGACGCCTGGGCAGCGGCCAATCCCGACGCCAAGGCCCTGTACGAGCGGATGATCGAGAACGAGCTCACCCCCGGCTGGCAGGATGCCCTGCCCAGCTGGGACGCCGACCCCAAGGGCGTCGCCACCCGCGCCGCCTCCGGCAAGGTGCTGGGCGCACTGGCCGACAAGCTGCCCGAGCTGTGGGGCGGCTCCGCCGATCTGGCGGAGTCGAACAACACCACGATGGAGGGCGAGCCGAGCTTCCTACCGACGGATCGGCAGTCGAAGATGTTCCCCGGCAACCCGTACGGCCGCACGATGCACTTCGGCATCCGCGAGCACGCAATGGGTTCGATCATGAACGGCATCAAGGTGCACGGCGGCACCCGGCCGTACGGCGGTACGTTCCTGCAGTTCTCCGACTACATGCGACCGGCGGTCCGGCTGGCCGCCCTGATGCGGCTCCCGGTGACGTTCGTCTGGACGCACGACTCGATCGGTCTCGGCGAGGACGGCCCGACCCATCAGCCGATCGAGCACCTGGCCGCACTGCGCTGCATCCCCGGACTCGACGTGGTCCGCCCGGCGGACGCCAACGAGACGGCCGCTGTCTGGGCAGCCGTCCTGGAGAACAACGACCGGCCGGCCGGTATCTGCCTCAGCCGTCAGGCGCTGCCGATCGTGCCGCGCGGCACGGACGGCTTCGCCGACACCAGCAACGTCGCCAAGGGTGCGTACATCCTCAAGGACGCCGAGGACGGCGCGCCGGACGTCATTCTGATCGGCACCGGCTCGGAGGTGCAGTACGCGCTCGCCGCGCAGCAGGTGCTGGCCGCCGAGGGCACCAAGGCCCGGGTGGTCTCGATGCCGTGCCGGGAGTGGTTCGACGAGCAGGACCAGGGGTATCGCAACTCCGTGATCCCGCCCGATGTGAAAGCCCGGGTCAGCATCGAGGCCGGTGTCGAGGTCGGCTGGCGCGATCTGGTCGGCGACGCCGGCCGGATCATCAGCATCAATCACTACGGCGCGAGCGCGGCAGCGGGCAAGCTGTTCGCCGAGTTCGGCTTCAGCGCGGAGACCGTGGCCGCCGCCGCGCGGGAGAGCATCGAAACCGCCACCAAGCCCGGCGAGCTACCGGCCCCGGCCCATCCGGCCGCGAGCGGCCCCAAGGCACCGGCCGACCTGGAGTCGAGTCCCGGCGTCACGATCAGCTGACGCATCGTCAGCACGTCAGCAGCAACCCCCACCGAAAGGCTCATCATCATGAGCGAACGACTTCAGGCCCTCTCCGACGCGGGAGTGTCCATCTGGCTGGACGATCTGTCGCGCGACCGCATCAACACCGGCAACCTCGCCGGGCTGGTCGCCGACTCCAACGTGGTCGGCGTCACCACCAACCCGACGATCTTCGCGGGCGCCTTGTCCAAGGGGAGCGCGTACGACGACCAGATCCGCGAGCTTGCCGCGGTCGACTCGAGTGTCGAGGACACCATCAAGGCGCTCACCACCGACGACGTCCGCAACGCGTGTGACATCCTCGCGCCGGTGTACGAGGCCACCAACGGCTTCGACGGCCGGGTCTCGATCGAGGTCGAGCCGGGGCTGGCGATGGACACCGACGCGACCATCGGCCAGGCCGCCGACCTGTTCAAGATCGTGGACCGGCCGAACGTGTTGATCAAGATCCCGGCGACCAAGCCAGGACTGCCGGCGATCACCGCGTCGATCGCCGAGGGGATCAGCGTCAACGTCACGCTGATCTTCTCCCTCGATCGCTACCGGGGCGTCATCGACGCCTACCTGTCGGGACTCGAGGCGGCAGCCGCCAACGGTCACGACCTCGCCAAGATCCATTCGGTGGCGTCGTTCTTCGTCTCGCGCGTTGACACCGAGGTGGACAAGCGCCTGACGGCGATCGGCGGCGACGAGGCCGAGTCGCTGAAGAGCCAGGCGGCCATCGCGAACGCGCGGCTCGCGTACGCGGTCTTCGAGGAGGAGTTCGCCAAAGAGCGGTTCACCGCCCTCGCGGAGAAGGGGGCCAACAAGCAGCGTCCGCTGTGGGCCTCGACCGGGGTGAAGGACCCGAACCTCCCAGACACGCTGTACGTCAGCGAGCTCGTGGTCGCCGACACCGTGAACACGATGCCGGAGAAGACCATGCAGGCGTTCGCCGATCACGGCGAGGTCGAGGGTGACAAGGTGAGCGGCACCGCCGCCCAGGCCCAGTCGGTGCTCGACCGGCTCGCCGCCCTTGGGATCGACTACGACGACGTCGTCGACGTGCTCGAGTCCGAAGGCGTGGAGAAGTTCGACGCATCGTGGGGCGAGCTCGTCGAGACGGTACAGACCGCGCTCGACGATGCCAAGCAGGGCAAGCCCGATCCGGGCGCAGGCGCCCCGGCCGGCGATTCCGGTGCCGGCGACGCGGCCGGCGAGGCGTGATCCTCGGCCAGCGCCCGAACCTGCTTCGGGACGCAGAGGACCGGCGACTTCCACGGATTGCCGGTCCATGCGTACTGGTGATCTTCGGGGTGACCGGCGACCTTTCGACCAAGAAGCTCATGCCGGCGGTGTACGACCTCGCCAACCGGGGCCTGCTGCCGCCCGGGTTCGCGCTGGTCGGCTTCGCACGGCGCGACTGGGAGCATGAGGACTTCGCCAAGATCGTCCACGACGCGGTCCGCCAGCATGCCCGGACCCCGTTCCGCGAGGAGGTCTGGCGACAGCTCTCGGAGGGCATTCGGTTCGTATCGGGTGAGATCGGGGACGACGCCTCGTTCGACAAGCTCGCCAAGACCATCTCCGATCTCGACGAGGCACGCGGCACCGGAGGCAACCACGCCTTCTACCTGTCCATCCCGCCCGGGCTGTTCCAGTCGGTCGTCGACCAGCTCCGCTCGCACGGCCTCGCCGATCAGCAGCCCGGCCGCTGGAGCCGGGTGGTGATCGAGAAGCCGTTCGGCCACGATCTGGCCAGCGCCCGCGAGCTCAACCGGATCGTGTCGGAGGTCTTCCCGTCGTGGTCGGTCTTCCGGATCGACCACTACCTGGGCAAGGAGACCGTCCAGAACCTGATGGCGCTGCGGTTCGCCAATCAGTTGTTCGAGCCGGTCTGGAACAACAACTACGTCGACCACGTGCAGATCACCATGGCCGAGGACATCGGCATCGGCGGTCGCGCCGGCTACTTCGACGGCATCGGCATCGCCCGCGACGTCATCCAGAACCACCTGCTCCAGCTGCTCGCCCTGACGGCGATGGAGGAGCCCAACTCCTTCGAGGCCGCCCAGCTGCGCAACGAGAAGCAGAAGGTGCTGGCTGCCGCGCGCCCACCACAACGGATGGATCTGCACACCGCTCGCGGCCGCTACGCCGGCGGTTGGGCGGGCGGCGAGAAGGTCAAGGGCTACCTCGAGGAGGACCGGATCCCAGCCACCTCGAAGACCGAGACGTACGCCGCCATCCGGATCGACATCGAGAACCGGCGCTGGGCGGGAGTTCCCTTCTACCTGCGGACCGGCAAGCGGCTGGCCCGCCGGGTCACCGAGATCGCCCTGGCATTCAAGCGCGCGCCGCACCTGCCGTTCACCGCGACCGACACCGAGGAGCTCGGGCACAACGCCTTGGTGCTGCGGATCCAACCGGACGAGGGAATCACCCTGCGGTTCGGGGCCAAGGTGCCGGGCACTCAGATGGAGATCCGCGAGGTGAACATGGACTTCGCGTACGGCGGTTCGTTCACCGAGGCCTCACCGGAGGCGTACGAACGGCTCATCCTCGACGTCCTGCTGGGCGACCCACCACTCTTCCCGCACCACGAGGAGGTCGAGCTGGCCTGGGAGATCCTCGACCCGGTGCTGGACTACTGGGCGAGTCTGGACGAGCCGCCGCAGGAGTACGAGCCGGGCGGTTGGGGGCCTGCCGTCTCCGATGAGATGCTCGCCCGCGACGGTCGGGTCTGGAGACGACCATGATCGTCGAGCTCGAGAACACGACGTCGGCCAAGATCTCCTCGTCACTGGTCAAGGCGCGGCGCAGCGCCGGCAGCCCCGCGATGGGCATGGTCCTCACCTTGATCATCGTCGCCGAGGAGAAGGAGTACGCCGACGCGCTGCGGGCCAGCATGGAGGCCGGCCGCGAGCACCCGTCGCGGATCCTGCTCGTGGTCACCAACAGCAGCCGCAAACCGACGCTCGACGCCCAGGTGCGGATCGGCGAAGGCACCCCGGGCGAAGTCATCGTGGTCCGGATGGGTGGTGCCATCGCCGCCCATCCGGCGTCGGTGATCCGTCCCCTGCTGCTGCCGGACTCCCCCGTGGTCATCTGGTGGCCAGGGAGGTGCCCGGTCAATCCGGTCAACGACGAGCTGGCGCAGTTGGCCGGTCGACGGCTGACCGACGCGGCCAACACCCCGCGCCCGATGCACGCCCTGACGATCCGGGCCGACAACTATCTGCCGGGCGACACCGACCTGGCCTGGACCCGGCTCACCCCGTGGCGGGCGCTGCTCGCGGCCGCTCTCGATCAGTACCCGGCGAGGATCAAGTCGGTCGCGGTCGAGGCGGAGCGCTCGAACCCGTCCGCGGACCTGCTGGCCGCCTGGCTGCACGCGCGGCTCAAGCTGGACGTGGTCAGGCGGATCAGTGAGGGACCGGGGATCACCGCAGTCCGACTCGGCACGGCCGCCGGCGACATCGCGATCACCCGACCGGACGGACTGCTCGCGTCGTACGCGGTGCCGGGTCAGCCGGAACGGCTCGTCGCGCTGAAGCGACGCGAGATCACCGAGCTGATCAGCGAGGAGATGCGCCGGATGGACGCCGATGAGGTGTACGCCCGGGTGCTGAAGTCGCTGCTTCGCAACCGGGTGGCCGCCGCCAAGACCGCCGCGACGACCGCTGCCGAGCCGACTGGCACCTCGAAGACGGCTCGGGCGAAGAAGACCGCCGCCGCGAAGAAGGCTCCGCAGAAGGCCACCGCCACGAAGAGGGCCGCCGCCGCGAAGAAGGCTCCGGCACGCAGGAGTCCAGCCAAGAAAACCACGACTCGGGCCCGCAAGCAGTCATGAGTGGTTACGAGGTGGTCGTCCACAACTCGGCCGACGAGGTCGCCGAGGCGCTGGCCGCTCGGCTGATCGCTCGGCTGACCGAGCTGCAGCGTGATTTCCGGGTGCCGCAGGTGTGCCTGACCGGCGGCCGGATCGCCACCCGGGCGTACGGCCACCTCGCCGAGGAGGGGCCCCACGCCGCCGTGGACTGGTCCCGGGTGGAGCTGTGGTGGGGCGACGAGCGATTCGTGCCGGCCGGAGACGACGACCGCAACGCCGACCCGACGCTCGACGTCCTCCGACCGTTGCCGTTGGACCCGGAGCGGATCCATCTGATGCCGCCGAGCGACGCAGGGCTCGAGCTGGATGCGGCGGCCGACTCCTACGCGGCCGAGCTCGGAGCGACGGTGTTCGACATCTGTCTGCTCGGCATGGGTCCGGACGGACACGTCGCCTCGATCTTCCCCGAGCATCCCTCCGCGTACGCCGTGGGCGACGTCATCGGCGTACGAGCATCGCCCAAGCCGCCGCCCGAGCGGATCAGCCTCACGCTGCCAGTGATCAACCGGTCGCGGGAGGTCTGGTTCGTGGTCAGCGGCTCGGACAAGGCGGCCGCGGCGAAGATGGCGCTGCTGGGTGCCGGACCGGTCCAGGTGCCGGCGGCTGGCGTCTCCGGCGTCGACCGTACGCTCTGGCTGCTCGACCGGGAGGCGGCGGCCCAGCTACCGCCCGACCTGGCCGCCCGCCCCGGCCTCACCTGACCCCCCTCCCTCCCCCTCCGGGGCGCGCGCGGGGCGTGGGTTCATCGGCCGACGAGGGCCAGATGGGTCTCGTTGTAGCGGTCACCGGCCACGCCGACCCGGGCAGCGACGGCGTTCAGGTCGGCGACCTCGTCCGCGGACAGGGCGACCGCGGTGGACCCGACGTTCTCTCGTACGCGCTCGACCCGTCGGGTGCCGGGAATCGGCACGATGAACGGCTGCTGGGCGAGCAACCAGGCCAGCGCGATCTGGCCCGGGGACGCGTCCTTGCCGCGGGCGAGCTCGGTGACGTGGTCGACGAGCGCCTGGTTGGCGCTCCGGTTCTCCTCGCTGAATCGCGGGATCGTGGTCCGTACGTCGTTGGCCGCGAACTGCGTGGCCGTGTCAACGGTGCCTGTCAGGAACCCCTTGCCCAGCGGGCTGAACGGCACGAACCCGATGCCCAGCTCGGCGCAGGTCGGCAGAACCTCCGGCTCGGGGTCGCGGGTCCAAAGCGAGTACTCGCTCTGCAGTGCGGTCACCGGATGGACGGCGTGCGCGCGCCGGATAGTGTCCACTCCCGCCTCGGACAGGCCGAAGCAGCGCACCCGCCGGCGCTGACGAGCTCACCGACGGCACCGGCCACCTCCTCGATCGGTACGTCGGGGTCGACCCGGTGCTGGTAGAACAGGTCGATCACGTCCGTCCGCAATCGTTGCAGCGAGGCGTCGGCCACCCGACGGATCTGCTCCGGGCTGCTGTCCAGGCCGACGGACTTTCCGTCCTCGATCCGCCAGCCGAACTTCGTCGCGATCGCCACCTGATCGCGGACCGGCTCGAGGGCGTCGCCGACGAGTTCCTCATTGACGTACGGACCGTAGACCTCGGCGGTGTCGAAGAACGTCACCCCCTCCTCGACCGCGTCGCGGAGAACGCCGATCATGTCGTCCCGGCTGCCGGGGTTCGGTCCGTAGCTCTGGGACATGCCCATGCAGCCCAGTCCGATCGCCGAGACCTGCAGGCCCTGGCCGAGTGTGCGCGTGTGCATCGTCGATCCTCCTCGTGGTGTTGGCGTGCACCTCCCTATTCCATCTCAGCGCGTACCGAGTCGGCGACGAGACCCGGGCTCCGGGTGGGCGGCTCGGAGTCGTACCGGTCTGTGGTCCGCAGCACATGGACCGCCACGACGAACAACGCCACGAAGCACAGGTAGTCGCTGATCAGCCCGGCGAGACCGGGCAGCCCGATCGCGCCCAGCACCGGCGAGGCGATGAAGAGAGCGCCGACCCACCACGGCAGCTCCCGGGCGCGGAGCACGGCGATCCCGAGACAGATCAGACCGCCGAGCATGATCAACACTGCCGGCGTCTCGAACCCGACGAGGCCGGGCAGATCCTCGGCCGGGATGCCGCCGTGATGGGCGAGATACGGCTTGGCGAAACCCTCGATGGCGCCCTCGCCGACGTTCAGCACGGCCAGCGGTACGAACAGGCCGACGTACCCGATCAGGGTGAGCCTGGGCGCCCGGTCGCGCTGGGCGTACAGCACGGTGGGCAGTCCCAGCAGGATGAGGACGTCGCCGAACAGCGCGATGGTGTACAGGGTGCTCCACGACGGTCCGGCGAAGCGGTCCGCGCCGGACCCGTCGGCAAGGAAGCCGGCGAGGTAGCCGACTCCGGCGACGACGGTACCGGCGATCAGTGCCCACGCGGCGAGCGGGGCGAGGCTGCGGTTCATCGAGTTAGTCCCTTTCCAGAAGATCGGCACGTCACCGGTGAGTGACGACTCGATCAGACTCGTCGGCCGCGACCGCCGCTGTCGTCGTGCCGCCGGATGGACCCGCGTACGACCGTGGTCGTCACGGGCGTCATCCGAGCGAACGATGTCGCCGGTGGCTCCGACGGCGATACCGTGTGGAGGTGAGCGTCTCGGTAGTCGCCGGGCCGCGGGCCGAGCCGAAGCTCCCGCAGCCGGTGGACATCGTGGTCGCGGTCGCGCTGGCGTTGTTCGCCCAGGTCGACCTGCGCTTCGACCTGGACAACTCGACCCACTTCGGGCCCGACCCGGCCACCGTGGTCGTGGTGGCGGTGGCGACGCTCGCGCTGGCCTGGCGCCGCTGCCGCCCGCTCGCCACCGTGGCGGTCGTCGCCGTCGCGACCGCCGGCCCCCAGCTGATCGCTCCGCTGACCATCACGCTGTGGGGACACTTCGTACCGCTGCTGGTGGCGTGTTACTCGATGGCCCGCTGGTGCGGGCGGCGCGGCGCCGTCGCCGGGACGCTGATCACCGTTGCCGCGGTCGTCGTGATCATGCTCCGCGTGCCGTCGATCGGGACAGCCGCGAACATCCCGTTCACCCTCGTCCCGTTCACGGCGGCGATCGTCGTCGGGCGGGTGCTGCGTCGTCGCGCGCAGACCCATCGCGCGCTGGCCGACCGGGCCGATCACCTCGAGCGGCTGGATGCCGAGCGCGAAGCCCAGCTCGCGGCCGCGATCGCGGACGAGCGAAACCGGATCGCCCGGGAACTGCACGACATCGTGGCGCACAGCGTCAGCGTCATGGTCGTCCAGGCCGGTGCGTCGGAGGACCTGCTCGAGCGTGCGCCGGAGCGGGCCGCCGAGCCGCTACGCGCCGTGCAGGAGACCGGCCGGCAGGCGGTCGCCGAGCTGGGCCGCATGCTCGGGCTGCTGCGCGGGAGCGGATCCATCGAGCCGGCCGACGGCCTCGCTCCGCAGCCCGGCATCGCTCAGCTCCCCGAGCTCGTCGAACGGCTGGCGGGTCTCGGCCTGCCGGTCCGGCTGACGATCGCCGGTGACCGCCGTGGGTTGTCGCCGGGGGTGGAGCTTGCCGCGTACCGGATCGTCCAGGAGGCGCTCACCAACACGCTCAGGCATGCGGGCGAGGGTGCGACGGCCCAGGTCGAGCTGCGCTACCTACCGAGAGCTCTCGAGGTCGAGATCGTCGACGACGGGCACGGGAGCGACCCCGCCGACGAGCACCGCGCCGGCGGAACCGGCGGCACGGGCGGCACGGGCGGCACGGGGCACGGCATCGTGGGGATGAGCGAGCGGGCGGCCGTCTACGGCGGCTCGATCGAGACCGGGTGCGGTCCCGCGGGCGGCTTCCGGGTGCGGGTCGTGCTGCCGGTGGATCCGGCGTGATCCGTGTCCTGATCGTCGACGACCAGGCCCTGGTGCGTGGCGGTTTCCGATCGATTCTCGACGGCCAGGACGACATCGATGTGGTCGGCGAGGCCGAGGACGGCCAGCAGGCCGTGGAGCTGACCGCCGCGACGCGACCGGACGTGGTGGTGATGGACGTACGGATGCCGCGGATGGACGGCATCGCGGCGACGGCGGCGATCCTCGGTGACGGTGGTGGCGGCGGGGTTGGTGGCGGCGGGGTTGGTGGCGGCGGGGGTGGTGGCGGCGGGGGTGGGACCAGCTCGCCGCCGAAGGTGTTGATCTTGACCACGTTCGATCACGACGAGTACGTCTACGCCGCACTCCGTGCGGGCGCCAGCGGGTTCCTGCTGAAGAGCGCTCCCCCGCGCGAGCTGGCCGGTGCCATCCGGACCGTGGCCGGCGGGGACGCGTTGCTGTCTCCCGACATCACCCGCCGGCTGATCGAGTCCTATCTGAGCCGACCGAGACCCGATGCCACGCTCCCGGCGGCACTCGCGTCGCTGACACCGCGCGAGGTCGAGGTGATGACGCTGATCGCCCGCGGCCGGTCCAACGCCGAGATCGCCGCCCAGCTCTTCCTCTCCGAGCCCACCGTCAAGACCCACGTCACCCGGATCTTCGCCAAGCTCGGCGTACGAGATCGGGTGCAGGCGGTCGTGCTGGCGTACGAGTCGGGGATGGTGCAACCCGGTAAGGTCTGGTGAGGCTCCGGTCGGGCCAGCCGGCACCAGGATCGGGGTTCGGCTGAGGGTCGGCGGCACCGACCCAGGACGGAGTCCCGACGATGCAGGCGCAGTCCGCACCAGAGAAGACGTACCAGGCGAAGGCCCCCGCAACGCGACGGTTCGGCTCGGAGGCGTTCGACGTCTCGGACGGAACCACTCTGCGCTGGCTGGGCATGGCCGGTTTCTTGATCAACAGCCGGGGCACGACCGTGATGATCGACCCGCTGCTGGGTTGGTTCGACATGCCGATCATGATCGAGCTGCCGATCGCGGCCGAGGCCGTCCCCCGGCTGGACGCCGTCCTGGTCACGCACAGCGACAACGACCACTACAGCGTCCCGACCTGTAGGGAGCTGGCCGCGGTGACCGCCGCCTACCACTCGACGACGTACGTCGGTTCGCTGATGACCGAGGAAGGGCTCGCCGGGCACGGACATCCGATCGGCGACGAGTTCAGCGTCGGGTCCGTGGGGGTGACGCTGACCCCGGCCGATCACGCCTGGCAGAACGACGTCCCCGGCGCCAGCGACCGGATCCACCAGCCCGAGGACGCCTGCGGGTTCTGGCTCGAGACCCCGGACGGCACGATCTGGGCACCAGGTGACTCCCGGCTGATCCCGGAGCACCACCTGCAGATGCCGGCTCCCGATGCCCTGTTGTTCGACTTCTCCGACAGCGAGTGGCACTTCGGGCTCGCCGGCGCGGTGCGGATGGCGAACGCCTATCCGGACACACCGCTGCTGCTGCACCACTGGGGCTCCGTGGACGCCCCCGACTTCCCGCCGTTCAACGGTGACCCGGAGTCGCTGCCTCCCTTGGTCATCAATCCTGGGCGGATCCACGTCCTCGCGCCGGGCGAGCCGTTCGAGCTGAATCAACCAGGACGTTTCACGCAGCCGACGTAGCAGCTGCGTTGCACGATCGCAGTTCTCCGAGTCAGGAGCCATCGAGCCGTCGCCGAGCCGACACGGCCGCGTCCGCGGCGAAGTGGTGGCGGTCGCCGGCCCATACGAACTAGATCTGGCCACTGCAGTGGTGACTCTGCGCACCCACGGGCCACTGTGCGCCTCGGCGCCGATGCGCAAGGTCGCCCGCCGATGCGCAAAGTCGCGTGCTGGGCAAGGACGGCCAGCCTGCAAGCCGCTGTTCTCGACGCACACGTGATCGGGCTGACCGCGACGCCGGGCAAGCAGACGTTCGCCTTCTTCCGGCCGAGCGACCGGAAGGGCCCAGCCGGGAGTCGCCGTAGCGACCTCACCGCCCACAGTGATCACTCTGCGCACCCACGGGCTACTGTGCGGGGCGGCGCCGATGCGTACGGCGGCCCGCCGATGCGCGCAGTAGCGCAGCGAACGTCAGTAGATGACTTCCCCGGCCGCCCGACGGGCGCGGAGCGCGGTCAGTGCCTCGGTGAGGATGTCGGCGGCCTCGGCATCGGAGCGCCGCTCCTTCACGTACGCCAGGTGCGTCTTGTAGGGCTCGATCTTCGGCGGCGGCGGCGGATTCAACGCATCGTTGTTGGCCGGCAGGCCGCAGCGCGGGCAGTCCCAGGTCGCCGGGATCGGGGCATCCGCCGCGAACGCCGGCTTCGTCTCGTGACCGTGGGCGCAGAAATACGACACATAGAGCCGAGGCGCGGCATCGCCGCGCTCGGCCTCGCCCATCGGACCGGCCCCGACTCGGCTGCCACGAATGGCGCTGCCACCAGCCACGTTGGTTCTCCTCGATCAGTGCTAGTTAGGTGCAATTTTAGAAGCTTGTTAGGTGCGAAATCAGACGTCCGAGCACAACGTGAGTCAGCCCAGTTTGTAGAGCAGGTTGAGCGCGACGATCGACGTGATCCAGATCACACCGATGATGATCGTCAGCCGGTCGAGGTTGCGCTCGGCGATGCTGGAGCCGCCGAGCGATGACGAGATGCCACCGCCGAACAGATCGGACAGGCCGCCGCCGCGTCCCTTGTGCAACAGCACCGACAGCGCCAGGGCCACGCTGGTGATCACCAGCACGATGGAGAAGATGAGGATGGGAACACTCATGGGGCGTTGCTCACTCCACGATCAGTCGGCAGATGCACCCGAACAGCCTAACTCACCGATTGCGTACGTCCTGCCTGATCGCGTTCAGGTGGTGGGCAGGTCGTAGAAGCGGGCGATCGCGGAGAACTCGTCGATGAGCAGGCTCGCCCCGCCGACCAGTGCGCCATCGATGTCGGGCTTGGCCATGATCGCGGCGACGTTGTTCGCCTTGACCGAGCCGCCGTACAGGATCCGGGTGCTCTCCGCTGTGTCGTCACCGTGGTGCTCACGGATCCAGCCCCGGATGGCGCCGCACACTTCCTGCGCGTCGTCCGGGGTGGCGACCTCGCCGGTACCGATGGCCCACACGGGTTCGTACGCGATCACCAGGGCACCGATCTGCTCGGCGGTCAGCTGCGCCAGCGCGCCTTCGACATGACCGAGCGTGAACTCGACATGCTGAGCCGCCCGGCGCACCTCCAGACCCTCGCCGACGCAGACGATCGGCACCAAGCCCTTCTTGATCGCCTGGATGGTCTTGGCGTTGACCGTGTTGTCGTCCTCGTCGTGGTACTGACGGCGCTCGGAGTGGCCGACCACGACGTAGCTGCAGCCCAGCTTGACGAGCATGTCCGCCGAGATATCGCCGGTGTAGGCACCGCCGTCGAACGGCGACAGATCCTGAGCGCCGTACGCGAGGTCCAACTTGTCGCCGTCGATCAGCGTCTGCACCGAACGCAGGTCGGTGAACGGCGGGATCACCACCACATCGGACCTGGCCGGGTCGTGCCGCTTGTCCTGGAGTGTCCAAGCCAGCTTCTGGACGAGGCCGACGGCCTCGACATGGTTCAGGTTCATCTTCCAGTTGCCGGCCATCAACGGCTTGCGTGCCATGCGGGGTTCAGCCTTCCTGCTCGTCGAGAACGGCGAGTCCGGGGAGCGTCTTGCCTTCGAGGTACTCGAGGCTTGCCCCGCCGCCGGTGGAGATGTGTCCGAACGCATCGTCGGCGAATCCCAGCTGCCGTACGGCCGCCGCCGAGTCACCGCCGCCGACGACCGAGAGCCCGTCGACCTCCGTCAGTGCCTGCGCGACCGCCCTGGTGCCGCCGGCGAAGCTCTCCCACTCCGCGACCCCCATCGGGCCGTTCCAGAAGACGGTCTTCGCCCCGGAAATGACTTCCGCGAACGCGGCCGCCGATTCCGGGCCGATGTCGAGACCGAGCTGGTCGGCCGGGATGGCGTCGGCCGCCACGACGGTCGGCGGTGAGTCGGCCTTGAACTCCGGCGCGACCACGATGTCGGTGGGCAGCAGGATCTGCTTGCCGCTGGACTCCGCCTCGGCCAGGTAGCCGTTCACACTGTCGATCTGATCGGCCTCGAGCAGACTCTTGCCCACCTCGTGGCCCTGCGCGGCAAGGAACGTGAACAACATGCCGCCACCGACCACCAAGGTGTCGGCCGTCGTCAGGAGGTTCGCGATGACCGCCAGCTTGTCCGAGACCTTGGCACCGCCCAGTACGACGACGTACGGCCGCTGCGGTGTCTCGGTGAGCTGCTTGAGCACCTCGACCTCGGCCTTGACCAGAGCGCCGGCAGCGCTGGGCAGGAGCCTCGCGACGTCGTACACCGAAGCCTGCTTGCGGTGCACCACGCCGAAGCCGTCGGAGACGAAAACGTCGCCGAAGGCCGCGTACTTCTCGGCGAGGGCGGTGCGCTCGGCCTCGTCCTTGGATGTCTCACCCGGCTCGAACCGGACGTTCTCCAGCATCGCGATCTCGCCGTCGGCGAGGCCGGCGACGATCGAAGCCGCCGACTCACCGACCGTGTCGGCGGCCAGCTTGACCTCGGCACCGAGCAGCTCACCGAGCCGCTTCGCGGCGGGTGCCAGTGAGTACTTCGCCTCCGGCGCACCCTTCGGGCGCCCGAGGTGTGCCATCACGACCACCTTGGCACCCGCGTCGCGGAGCTGCGTCAGGGTCGGCAGCGAGGCACGAACGCGACCGTCGTCGGTGATGGTGCCGCCGTCGAGCGGGACGTTGAGGTCGCAGCGGATCAGCACCCGCTTGCCACTCAGGTCACCGAGTTCGGAAACGGACTTCATGGGTTTCGGTCTCCTCTACGGACGGTTGAGGCATGCGCACTGAGCCTGTCGAAGCGCAAACAACTGGCCCTCCGACAGGCTCAGCGCACGATGACTCAGAGCGACTTGCCGACCAGGCCGACCAGATCGACGAGACGGTTGGAGTAGCCCCACTCGTTGTCGTACCAGCCGATGACCTTGACCAGGTCACCCGAGACCTTGGTCAGCGGCGCGTCGAAGATGCAGGAAGCCGGGTCGGTGACGATGTCGGTCGACACCAGCGGAGCCTCGCTGTACTTCAGGTAACCCTTGAGCGGGCCCTCGGCCGCGGCCTTCACAGCGGCATTGACCTCTTCGGCCGTGGTCTCGCGGCCGGCCTGGAACGTCAGGTCCGTCGCGGAGCCCGTCGGCACCGGCACGCGGATCGCGAAGCCGTCCAGCTTGCCCTTGAGCTCCGGCATCACCAGTCCGATCGCCTTGGCTGCACCGGTCGAGGTGGGCACCATGTTGAGGGCTGCGGCGCGGGCGCGGCGCGGGTCCTTGTGCGGACCGTCCTGCAGGTTCTGGTCCTGGGTGTAGGCGTGGATCGTGGTCATCAGACCCTTGACGATGCCGACCGAGTCGTTCAGCGCCTTGGCCATCGGGCCGAGGCAGTTCGTCGTGCAGGACGCGTTGGAGATGATGTGGTGCGCGGCCGGATCGTACTGGTCGTCGTTCACCCCGAGCACGATCGTGATGTCCTCGTTGGACGCCGGGGCCGAGATGATCACCTTCTTGGCGCCACCGTCGATGTGCGCCTTGGCCTTGGCGGCATTGGTGAAGATGCCGGTCGACTCGACGACGATGTCCACTCCGAGGTCGCCCCAGGGCAGTGCGCCCGGATCGCGCTCCTCGAAGACCTTGATCGACTTGCCGTCGACGGAGATGTCGCTCTCACTGGCGACGACGTCGCCGGGCAGGCGGCCGAGGATCGAGTCGTACTTCAGCAGGTTTGCCAGGGTCGTGTTGTCGGTGAGGTCGTTGACGGCAACAACCTCGAGATCGGCACCTGCGGCCTGGGCGGCCCGGTAGAAGTTGCGGCCGATGCGGCCGAAGCCGTTGATGCCTACGCGTACGGTCATGCTTGCGTTTCCCTCCAGCGTCGGTTTTGGGGCCCCCGGGAGGTGGGGCCACGGCTCACCCTAACGGACTGGGCCGGACCCGGACCGGCCCGCTAGCGCCACTGGTCTGTTTCATGGCGACGCTGCGCGCCGCGTGGCTCGCGGGCCCCGCGAGACAACCGACAAAGGTCCGCCTCTGCGGCATCACTCGTCGTCGAGCAGGTCCGAGCTGATGCTGGCCTCGGTGTTGGGGATGCCGAGCTCGGCAGCCCTCTTGTCGGCGGTTGCGAGCAGGCGACGGATCCGGCCGGCGACGGCGTCCTTGGTCAACTGCGGGTCGTGCAGCTGACCAAGCTCCTCCAGGCTGGCCTGCTTGTTCTGCACCCGCAGCACACCGGCTGCCTTCAGATGCTCCGGTACGTCGTCGCCGAGGATCTCCAGCGCCCGCTCGACCCGGGCGCCCGCGGCAACGGCCGCCCTGGCCGAACGACGAAGATTCGCGTCATCGAAGTTGGCGAGCCGGTTGGCCGAGGCTCTGACCTCTCGACGCATCCGACGCTCTTCCCAAGCCAGCAACGTCTCGTGGGCACCCAGGCGGGTCAGCAGGGCTGCGATCGCGTCCCCGTCTCGGATGACGACCCGATCGACATTGCGTACCTCCCGGGCCTTCGCGGAGATGTTCAGCCGCCGCGCCGCACCGACGAGCGCGAGCGCAGCCTCGGGCCCGGGACAGGTCACCTCCAGCGCCATCGAACGACCTGGCTCGGTCAGTGAACCGTGAGCGAGGAAAGCGCCTCGCCACGCGGCCACGCAGTCGCAGATCCCGCCGCTGACCACCTGCGAGGGGAGGCCTCGGGCCGGGCGGCCGCGGGAGTCGATCAGCCCGGTCTGACGCGCCAGCGACTCGCCGTCCTTGATCACTCGGACGACGTAGCGCGTCCCGCGTCGCAGACCGGATCCGTTGACGATGACGAGCTCGCTGGTGTGATCGAACACCTCGGAGATGTCGTTGCGCAGTCGACGGGCAGCCGCGCCTGTGTCGAGCTCAGCTTCGATGACGATCCGACCGCTGACGATGTGCAGGCCGTTGCAGAACCTCAGAATCGCGGCGACTTCGGACTTGCGGCAGCACGGTTTGGTCACCTTGACGGTTGCCAGTTCCGCCTTGACCTGAGCTGTCATCGCCATTGGTGCATCTTGTCACGCTGGACGTCCATGACGACGGTCGAGGGCAATGCTGGTCTCATCGGCTCGCGCATGCCAGACCTCGAGACTCTCCCCTTCATCACCGCGTGCCGGACTGACCCGGGAGTCGCCCACACATCTGCGCGATGCGGTGCGCAGACGAGGGCCGAGACAGGCCAATCGGCGCTCATCTCGGCGATCCGGTGCGCAAACGAGGGCCGGGACAGGCCAATCCCCGCCCAGCTGGGCGATGCGGTGCGCAGACGAGGGCCAGGACAGGCCAATCGGCACTCATCTGCGCGATGCGGTGCGCAAACGAGGGCCCGGACAGGCCAATCGGCACTCAGCTGGGCGATGCGGTGCGCAGACGAGGGCCAGGACCGGCCAATCGGCCCCCATCTGGGCGATCCGGTGCGCAAACGAGGGGCTGACTCGCGTGGGAGTCCAGCGGGAGGGTCCAGGGCAGGCTGCCGCGCCTAGATCCCGAGGATCTCGGCGTACGCGGACGCCAACCGGAGGATGTCGTGCCGCGGTGAACCGTCGCGGGCGGCCAGGTCGGCGACGATCAGCTTGGCGCCCATCGACGCGGCGTACGAGTCAAGGTGCGGATCGTTGGCCGCGAAGCCCTCATCGGCGAGGACGACGTCGAGCCGAAGGTCGGGGGCGTGCTCGGCCAGCAGCTCGATGTGTCGGGCCGCGGTGAATCCGGCCGTCTCCTCCGCCGGTTCGAGGTTGAGGGCGAGCAGTCGGCGCGCCGACGTGCGGTTGATGGCCGCGGCGAGGCCGGGGACGAGGACATGCGGGATCACCGAGGTGAACCACGACCCGGGGCCAAGAATGATCCAGTCGGCAGCGTCGATCGAGGAGACCGCCTCCGGACAAGCGGGCGGGTCCTCCGGGATCAGGTGCACCGAGCGCACCTCACCCTGCGTCTTCGCCACCGCGGCCTGGCCGCGGATCAAGGAGACGTCGTCGGGGCTGAGCGGGTTCAGTCCGATCACCTCGGCGAGGATCTGCAGCGGCACCGCGGACATCGGCAGCACCCGGCCCTTCGCGCCGAGCAGCCGGGCAACCATGTCGAGTCCGGCAACCGGATCGCCGAGTCGCTGCCACAGCCCGGCGATCAGCAGGTTGCCGATCGCGTGCCCGGCCAGCGGGCCGTGCCCGCCGAACCGCGACTGCAACACGTCCGCCCAGGTCCGGCCCGACTCGTCGTCACCGCAGAGCGCCGCCAGCGCCATCCGGAGATCACCCGGAGGCAGACAATCGAACTCCGCGCGCAACCGTCCGGACGACCCGCCGTCATCGGCCACCGTGACGATCGCGGTGAGCTGATCGGTGACCCTGCGCAACGCGCTGAGGGACGCGTACAGGCCGTGTCCTCCACCGAAGGCGACGACCCGCGGAAGGGATGGCCTGAGCTGCCCGGGGCGCCAGGAGGCGTCCCCACCGAGCCCACTCACTCCCGCCCCAGATCGCGGTGCAGGACCTTGGTCGGCAACCCTGCTGCACGCAGTCGACGACCGAACTCCTCCGACATGGCCGTGCTGCGGTGCTTGCCTCCGGTGCAACCGATTGCGATGGTGACGAAGCGCTTGCCCTCCTGGACGTACCCGGCGACCATCACCTCGACCAGGCTCTGCAATCGCTCGAGAAAGGCTTGGGCCCCGTCTTGGCTGAGCACGTAGTCGCTGACCTCGCGGCTGAGCCCGGTCTGCGGACGTAGCGCCGGCACCCAGTGGGGGTTCGGCAGAAAACGTACGTCAAGCACCAGATCGGCATCGACCGGCAGGCCGTTCTTGAAGCCGAAGGACAGCAGCGTGACCTTCAACGGCGCGGTGTCCTCGCCGCCATAGGTATAGGAGATTCGAGAGGTCAGCTGGTGGATGTTGATCGAGGAGGTGTCGACCACGAGGTCGGCGGCCGCCCGAAGGGTGGCCAGGGTCTCCCGTTCGCGGGTGATGCCGTCGAGCAGCCGGCCGTCGCCCTGCAGCGGATGGGGTCGGCGGACGGACTCCTGCCGGCGAACGATCACGTCGTCGGCCGCCTCGAGGTAGAGGATCTCGGGCAGGATGCCTACCTTGGCGAGATCGGAGAACATGGTCGGCAGCTGCTCGAAGAACTGCCGAGTCCGGACGTCGAGGACGACCGCCAGCTTGGTGATCCCGGTGGCGGTCGCCTGCTGACAGACCTCGACCAGAACGCTCGGCGGAAGGTTGTCCACCACGTACCACCCCAGGTCCTCCAGGGCGTTCGCCGCTGTCGAACGGCCCGCTCCCGACATCCCGGTCACGATGACCAAGCGGAGATCCGCGTGCGCGTTGTCCGGCACCGGTCCGCTGTCGACCGTCGTGCGATCGGACTGGGTGCGCTCGGAGTGGGTGGACTCGGGGGTCTCGGTCTCGGTTTCGGTCGGCTCGGGCAGGGGGGCGGTGCTCACCCCGCCATTATCGCGGGAGTCCGTCGACTCGACACCTCACCGTGAGCGGCGCGGCTCGTAGCGGAGATAGACCGCGCCGCCACTGAACCGGCGCTGGTCGGTCAGAGTCAACGGCAGGCGTACGTCCGAGGGCAGCCAGGGCAGCCCGCTGCCGATGACCCACGGCACGGCCAGCAGCTCGAGGACATCGACCAGGCCGGCCCGCAGCGCCACCGCCGCCAGCGTCGGCCCGCCGACGGTGACGTCGCGATCCGAGGCGCGGACGAGCTCGCGCACCTGCTCGGGGTCGAAGCGCGGCTCGACCCGGGTGCGGGCACTGCTCGGCCCCTCGAGGGTCGTGGAGTAGACGATCTTGTCGGACCCGCGCCAGATCCCGGCGAAGTCGCGTGCCACCGCATGGCTCCGGTCGGAGGTGTCTGCAGTCTCCCAGTAGAGCATCGTCTCGTACATCCGACGGCCGAACAGGTACGTGCCCGCCGGCCGAACGATGTCGTTGACGAAGGCGTGCATCTCCGGATCCGGGGCCGCCCAGTCGAACCCGCCGGCGGAGTCGGTGACAAAGCCGTCCACTGATGCCGTCGCGAAGTAGCGCAGTGTGCCCATGCCCGACAGACCTCCCTCAGCTCAGGATCTCACCGGTTGCGGTGTTCACGACTTCCCGCTGCGGCGTGGCGTCCAGCTGGACCTTGATCGCCAGCGCCGTCTTGGGACCGAAGCCCGGCACGGCAGCGATCTCCTCGATGGTCGCGGCGCGCAGCTTCTTCAGCGACCCGAAGTGGCCGATCAGCGCCTTGCGGCGGACCTCACCCAGGCCCGGTACGTCGTCCAGCAGCGACTCGACCATCGACTTGCTGCGTCGGTTGCGGTGGTGGGTGATGGCGAACCGGTGTGCCTCGTCCCGAATCCGCTGCAGCAGATAGAGGCCCTCGCTTGTCCGGGACAAGATGACCGGATCGTCGTTGTCCGGCAGCCACACCTCCTCCAGCCGCTTGGCCAGGCCACACAGGGCGACGTCGTCGATCGACAGCTCGGTCATCGCGGCCGCCGCTGCCGCGACCTGGGGTGGCCCGCCGTCCACCACGACGAGCGCGGGCGCGTACGCGAATCGCCGCGGTGCACCGGTGGTCGGGTCGATCAGCAGCGGTCCCTCCTCGCCGGTGGCAGCGTCGCCACTCACGGCCGCCTGCATCGAGCGGCGATCGTCCAGCAGCCGACGGAACCGTCGGGTGATCACCTCGTGCATGGCGGCGACGTCGTTCTGCCCGTCGACCCCGCGGATCACGAACCGCCGGTACTCGCTCTTCCGCGGCAGGCCGTCCTCGAACACCACCATCGACGCAACGACCTCGGTGCCCTGCAGGTTGGAGATGTCGAAGCACTCGATCCGCAGCGGCGGCGTCGACAGGTCGAGGGCCTCTTGGATCTCCTCCAGGGCCCGGTTGCGGGTCGACAAGTCCCCCGCCCGGGTCGTCTTGTGCCGGACCAGGGCCTCGGCGGCATTGCGTGCGACGGTCTCCATCAACGTCCGCTTGTCCCCGCGCTGGGGCACCCGGATCTGAACCGCCGAGCCACGCTGCTCGGTGAGCAGCTGGGTCAAGGAGTCGAGCGAGGTCGGCAGCACCGGCACGAGGATCTCCCGCGGGATACCGCCGGACTCGTCGGCATCCGCGTACAGCTGGAGGAGAAAGTTCTCGATCAGCTCGGCCGTGTCCGCGTCGTCGGTCCGGTCGGCGACCCAACCGCGCTCACCGCGGACTCTCCCCTGACGGACGTGGAAGATCTGTACCGCAACCTCGAGCGGGTCCTCGGCGAGGGCGATGACGTCGGCGTCGGTGCCGTCGCGGAAGACGATGGCGTTCTTCTCCATCGCCTGCTGCAACGCCGCGATGTCGTCCCGCAGCACCCCAGCCTTCTCGAACTCCAGGTCCTCGCTGGCCACCCGCATCTCACGATCGAGCCGCTTGATCAGCGGGGCCGCGTGGCCGCCGATGAACTGGCAGAAGTCCTCGGCGATCTCGCGGTGCTCCTCGGGGGTGACCCGCCCGACGCAGGGCGCGCTGCACTTGCCGATGTAGCCGAGGAGGCACGGCCGCCCCAGCTGCTTGTGGTTCTTGAAGACCCCGGGACGACAGGATCGCATCGGGAACACCCGCAGCACGAGATCGACGGTCTCGCGGATGGCCCAGGCGTGCGAGTACGGCCCGAAGTAGCGGGTCCCCTTCTTCTTGGCACCGCGCCCGACCATGACCCGGGGGAACTCCTCGGACATGGTGACAGCCAGCCACGGGTACGACTTGTCGTCGCGGTACTTGACGTTGAACCGCGGATCGAACTCCTTGATCCACGAGTACTCCAGCTGCAGCGCCTCTACCTCGGTCTGGACCACCGTCCAGTCGACGTGTCGGGCGGTCGCGACCATCGTCGCGGTTCGGTGGTGCTGACCGGCCGGGTCGGCGAAGTACGAGTTGAGCCTGGACCGCAGGCTCTTGGCCTTACCGACGTAGATCACCCGGCCGTCGACGTCGGAGAACCGGTAGACGCCGGGCTGGTCCGGGATCTCACCCGGCTTGGGCCGGAACGCGGGCGTACGGGTCAGGCGGGACGGCACAGTTGACAGCCTAGGCCGGGCCTCCGACAGGCTAGGCGACGTAGACCTTGCCGCCCGAGGTCGTCGTCGTGGACTCCGGCAGAGGTTTGGTGGCAGGACCGTTGACGACCGAGCCGTCGGTGATGGAGAACTTGCTGCCATGGCACATGCAGTCGATGGTGTCGGTGACCTCGGAGACCGTGCAGCCCTGGTGGGTGCAGATCTTGCTGAACGCCTTGAACTGGCCCTTGCTTGGCTGGGTGACGACGTACGCCGCGTCCGCCATGATCACGCCGCTGCCCTCAGGAACCGAGGACTCCGCGACGTTCGGCCCGCTCGGTGCGGCCGCGCCCGTGCCGGTGCTCTTGCTCGGCGCGGCGCTCGAACGAGCGGCGGCGCTGGGCGACGCGGCCGCTGACGACGGCGCCCCGCTGGTCGCGGGAGCGGCCGGGTCGGTGCTGGCGCAGGCGGCCAGCACGGCCGTACCGCCGCCCACCAGGGTCACCAGCCCAGCGGCCTTGAGCAGGGTACGGCGGTCGGGGCCGGGGCGGAACGCGCCCGACGTCGAGGGGTCCGGGTCGCTGTCGGCTTGGGGTGTCGCATCGAAATGGTCGGTCACGGCTGGCCTTCCGGTCGGTCGGTCGGGGTTGACGATTCAAGCAACCCTGGCTGTCACGGCGCTGTGAATCAGCTGTCGGCAACGGGGATGGCCGACGGTCTGTCCCTGCCTACGAAAGGAAGCCGGGCTCAGTTCACCGGATGCCCTTGGCCGGGGTGGGCAACCGGGCGCCGTCCCGGCCTCCCCTGCTGGGCCGTCCGCCAAGTACGGTGACTGGGTGCCAGCCGAGGGTGTCGACCGCGCTCTCGGCGCGTCGTACCAGCTGGTCGAGCCGATCGGGCGCGGTGCAGCGGGCGAGGTCTGGCGGGGAGTCGATCGACGCACCGCCGAGCCGATCGCCGCCAAGCTGCTGCGGTCGGAGTACGTCGAGGACCACGAGCTGGTGGGCCGCTTCCTCCGCGAGCGCTCGATCCTGGTCGGGCTGCGACATCCCAACATCGTCGCGGTCCGCGATCTCGTGGTCGAGGGCGACCAGCTGGCCATCGTGATGGAGTACGTGGACGGCGGGTCGCTGCGCACCGCGCTCCGGGGCGCGCCCCTGCCCGCCCGCCTCGCCGTCGAGGTGACTGCCGCCGTACTCGACGCCCTGACCCTCGCGCACCAGCGCAGGGTGCTCCACCGCGACGTCAAACCGGACAACATCCTGCTCGCTGGGGGCTGGCGCGAGACGGCGCCGGTCGGTGTCAAGCTCTCCGACTTCGGGGTGTCCAGCCTCCTCGAGGATCGCGCCAAGACGAGCACGGGCCTGGTCGGCACCCCCGAGTACATGGCCCCGGAGCAGCTTCTGACAGGTTCGGCGGACACCGGCGTCGACCTGTACGCCACCGGTGTGCTGCTGTACGAGCTGCTCGCGGGACGTACGCCGTTCGCCGGCCCGGGCACCGGCTACGTCATCGCGCACCGGCACGTGACGAGCCTGCCGCCCCGGCTGCCGGTCCCGGATCCGCTGTGGGACGTCATCGATCGGCTCCTGGACAAGGATCCCGGACGCCGGCCGGACGCCCGCGACGCAGCCGCGCTGCTGCGAGGCCTGTCCGATGAGGTCCTCGCCGGTCCGGCCTTGGCGAGCCAGGAGGCGCCGGCCTCGTTCGCCGCCGCGGGAGGTCCGGCCACAGAGCTCCGCGGGATCGAACGCCCCGACCCGAGTCGGACGGGCCGGGCACGGGCGCCGCATCCAGAGGATCCGACCGCAGCCGACTCGACGACCGGCGCGCTGGCTTCGCCGGCCGCGATCGCCGCAGCGCCGATGCCGGACCTGGGCACCCGCGCCGGGGAGACGGTGCTTCGCGCGATGCCCGTCGCGCCCGTCGCCCGGGACCTGGAGCCGGCCCAGCCCGAACTCCAAGACCTCTCTCGCCGCAGCAAGTTCCGCCGTCGGCTGCGAGGAGTTCGTTGGCGCAGTCCGGGAGCGATCGCGACCATGATCGTCATCGCGGTCGCGATCGGGTTAGGGGTGTTCTGGTTGGCTGACCACAACCCTTCGCCATCGGCGGGACCGTCCGCCGGCGGATCGACTCCGATGCCGGTTCAGCAACAGAGCGACCCGATTCCGTCCGGACTCGGCATCGCCCGATCGGCGGTCTGGGACGCGCAGACGGGCACGGTCCGGCTGAAGATCACCTACTCCGCGCAGCGCGCCCCGCTGAGGGGACCGTTTCTCGAGGTGCTGCCGAACGTCCCCGGATCGGCCGAGTGCCCCGCCGTCGCCTGGGAACAGACCACGGCCCGACCCAACCTGGGCTCGGTCACCGGGATCCAGACGCCCTGCGCCTGGTCGGTCGAGCCCGAGCCGATCCTCGCCCGCGGAAACGTCAGCGTGACCGCGCGCGTCTCGCTCCCTCCCCTCTCCGGCGATCCGACCGCAGCGCTACAGCAGTGGCTGCAGACGGCTGCGGACGCCACCCAGGCGGCGACCAGCGACAGCCAGACGACCAGTACGGCGTATCCGGCACAGCGGCTGACGGACATCCAGGTGGTCGCGCCGAACAGGACGGTGAGCGGGAGGACGCTGCGGATCTCGCTGCTGCCGGTCTGGCCGAGCGGGGTGGACCAGTTGAATCCGCTGTTCGTCAGCCCACCGTCCGGACGCCCCTCGACGACCTTGGTGGCGATCGCCGGCGGTACGTCCGGCGTGCGGTTCACCGACGGTTGCTCGGGCGCACTGGCGGTGTCCCAAGACGGTCTGGTGGTCACCGCACAGTCGGTCGCCGACAGCTGCCAGGTCGACGCGGCGGTAGGCAACTTCACCGATCTGACGAGCAACTCGTTCGCGATCACGACCCGCGGGAGCTGACCGGCGGACCCGTCGGCCCAACGCGGAGGGATGAGGCAGTCATCACTCGCGATTCAGGTTTCGAGTTTGGTGTGACCCCTGGTCGTGTCAGGATGCTTACCGTCGCTATTGAACGCGGCATGGATTTTTCTGGTTTTCGTTTGACCGACCGTGGGGTCGGTCGAGAGGAGTTGGATGATGTCAGAGCGTGTGCTGTCGACCCCGGAGGCCAAGGCGGCGATCCAGCAGCTGCAGGCGATCATCAACGGCGGTCTGACCGATGAGTTGGGCAAGCTGGACACCCAGGGTCAGAAGCTGTCGCAGCCGGATGTGTGGGACGGCCCTCTGGCGCGCACGTTCCGCGACTCGACCTGGCCGGACACGAAGACGGCCCTGGAGAAGGCGAAGTCGGAGCTCGAGGAGCTGCGTGGTCAGCTTCATCAGATCTCGACGAACATCATGCACGCGGGCGGCGGCGCCTGATCTCGAGCTGAGTTCCCGCTCGATCGGCGACGGGCTCCAGACACTGGTATGGCTCGTCCCACCACCACCCAACGACGTACGCAACCGGCGCCAACCTGCCCGGGCGGCCCCCGCCTTCTCGGCGGGCGTTGTCCGGTGGTCGGCGTGATCTTGGAGGAGGACTCGTGGCAGACCTCGGCGCCATCGAGGAAGATGTCCCGTTCGATTTCGCTACGGCGTCGACATTCGCGACGGCCAGCGACAACGCCGCCACGGCGGTCGACGGCCAAGTCGGTACGCGTTCGTCGGCGGTGACGACCGGCCTGACCGATTTCAAGGGCCGCTTCTCCGAGATCTTCCGCACCAATGCCACCGTCGCCGCGGGTGACGCCACCGAGCTGGCGAATCGATTGCGCGAGGTGGCAACCGGGGTCAGGCAGTTGGCCGACGAGGCGCGTAAGGAGCAGCAGCGTCGGGAGACCGCGCGGGCGTGGAAGAAGGAGCACGACAACCGCAGTCTGTGGGACAAGGGTGTCGACTTCTTCACCGGCGGCGACGATCCGCCCGTCGGGCCACCGGCGGCGGAGCCGACCATTGCCGTGTCGGCGCCGGTGAACCGGTCCCGGCAGACACCCGCGCCGGGTTCGGGCGGCGGCGGTGGTGGCGGGACTTCGTCCGCGCGTCCGTCGGACCTCCGGACCTTCGCCACTACTTCGACGAGTGCGAACAACGACCTCCGGGCGCAGCCGGGGAAGTTGCGTTCGGACTTCTCGAGCTTCGAGGCACTGTGCCAGTGGGGCCGGTTGGACGCCTCCGGGGTGTTCGCCGGGTTCGACAGGTGGTTGGCCGCCAACGACGAGGACGCGGCGTGGGCGACCACCGTCGCCAATGCGTTCGCCGCAGCGGGTGGCGAGGGCAACGTCTCGACCCTGTCGAACAGCGCGATCGACTCCGCCCTGAAGGCGGCCGGGGTCGATGTGAACCGCAAGGATCTGGTGATCGAACCGCCGCAGGCGTTCGGCCACCCACCCACCACCGGCTATGCGAACGATCCCGTGAACACCTCCACCGGCAACTTCTTGGAGAACGAGATCGACCTCGCCTTCCCGGGTGCGGCCGCACTTCTCGTGCTGGGGCGCTGCTACAACTCCTTCGACACAGACACGGCGACCGACACCGCGGCCTTTGGGCCAGGCTGGTCGTCGCTGGCCGAGGCCGGCCTGCGCATCGACACCGAGCAAGGCGTCGCTCGATTCCGGCTCCCGGACGGCCGTCGGCTGGTGTTTCCGCGGCTCGGCGACGGCTGGGACCGGGCGCTCGGCGACAGCTTCTGGCTCACCATCGAGTCGACCGACGAGGCCCGACGGCTGAGGATCTCCGGCACGGACGGCAGCTGGTGGTCGTGCGCCGCCGACGGCACCCTGACTGGGTACGGTGCCGGGCCGGAGTCGGACGGGAACCTGGTCCGGCTGGTCCGTGACGTGACCGGTCGCCTGGTCGGGTTGGTCCATGGTCGCGGCCGTAGCGTCGACCTGACCTGGGGACGCGTCGCGGGGGCGGACCGGATCGTGGCCGCGTCGAGCTCCGATGGCCGTGCGGTCGGCTACGACTACGACGATCGCGGCCAGCTCACCGCAGCGACCGGCCCCCTGGGCACGCGGTCGTACCGTTGGGCGGACTTCGCGCAGCAGAACCTGATCGGCGCCGTGGTCGACGCCGATGGTGTGGTCGAGGTCGAGAACGACTACGACGCCCAGCGCCGAGTGGTCTCCCAGCGTTCCTCGTTCGGTCGGATCACCCGCTTCGCCTACCTGCCGGGTCGGGTCACCGTCGTGTCCGACGAGGACGGGACTCGGTCCAACACCTGGATCGCCGACGACCGTGGTCGCCTGATCGGGGTGGTCGACGCCGCGGAGCAACGTCAGTCGACCAGCTACGACCCGTACGGCAATCCAGTGTTGCTGACCGAGCGCGACGGTGCGACCACCGTCCACGAGTACGACAGCCGGGGCCGTCGGATCCGCACGGTCACCCCGTCCGGGGCCGACCTGACCTGGGGCTACGACGACGCCGACCGGGTCACCATCGTCGTCGCCGAGCAGGGCTCCATCACCGAGCTCGGCTACAACGGTGAGCAGCGGAACCCGTCGACCATCACCGACCCGGAGGGTGGCATCACCCGGCTGGACTGGACGGCTGGGCTGCTCCGGCAGGTCACGGACCCGACCGGTGTGATCGTTCGCTACGACTACGACCAGCACGGCGATGTCGCCGCGGTCATCGACGCCGACGGCAACGCGGCCCGGCTGGAGCGCGACGCACTGGGCCGGGTCACCGCCGCCGTGACCCCGTCCGGCCACCGGACGACCTATGCGTACGACCCTGTCGGCGGCCAGCTGGTCTCCCGGGTCAACCCCGACGGCGGTACGTGGCGCTACGAGTACACCACCGGCGGTCGGCTGACCGCGACGATCGACCCGATGGGCGCGCGGACCACCGTCGAGCACGGTTCCCACGGCGAGGAGTCGCGCACCGTCGACCCGCTCGGCCGGGCCGTCACGCGTCGGCTCGACGACCTCGGCAATCTCGCCGCCGTCGAGCTGCCCGACGGGTCGCGATGGGAGTTCGCCCATGACGCACTGTCGCGGCTGACCTCGACGACCGACCCTACCGGCGCGGACTGGTCCCGCGAGTACGACGCCGCCGGCGCCCTGGTCGCCACTCTCGATCCCACCGGTGGGCGGCTGGGCGTCGCGCTCGACGAGGGCGCCGGACATGTCTCGGTCGACAACGGGTACGTCTCGGTGGTGACCGGGTTCGACCCGCTCGGTCGGGCGACCTCGTTCGGTCAGCCGGACGGCTCGGCCGCCATGATCACGTACGACGCGTGCGGCCGGCCTGTCGAGGTGCTCGACGCCGAGGGTGCACTCACCCTGATCCGTCGCGACCCCGCCGGCCGTTCCGTCGAGGTCACCAACCCGGCGGGTGCCGTCACGCGGTACTCCTACGACCGGTGCGGACGCCTCAGCGGGGTCGTCGACGCCCTCGGCGGGCGGACCCTGATCGAGTACGACGGCGACGGCCACGCCGTCCGGCAGACACTGCCGACCGGCGAGGTCGCGACCAGCGAGTTCGACGTCTGCGGCCGGATCATCGTCCATCACCGGCCCGGCGCCGGCACCCTGCGCTACCGCTACGACCTGTGCGGCCGCGTGATCGAGACCCGGGACCCGCGCAACGGGCGCCGCCAGTTCTCCTACGACCCGGCCGGCCAGCTGGTCGCGGTCACCGACGGCAACGGCGGGATCACCCGTTACCGCTACGACGCGTGTGGTCGCGCCGTCGAGATCACCAACCCGCTGGGCGGGGTCGTCCGCCGCGAGTTCGACGGCATGAACCGGTGCACGGCCGAGACCGACCCGTTGGGTCGGACGACGCGCGCCGGCTACGACCCGGCCGGCCGTCTGTCCTGGCAGGTGAACTCGGACGGCCGCCGGATCACCTGGACGTACGACGCCGCCGGCCGGCCCGCGTCGATGGCCGTCGACGGACGTACCGTCACCGCGTTGACCCGAGACGCGCGACGCCGCACGCTCCGGATCGAGGACCGGACCGGCGACACCCCCGCCGAGCACGAGCTCGAGTGGAACGGTCGGGGGCAGCTCGTCCGCCGCCGCCGCGACCAGCACGAGACCACGTGGTCGTACGACGTCGCCGGCCGCCGCACCGCCATGACCACCCCGGACAGGCAGACCACCCGCTACGGCTGGGATGCTGCCGACCGGCTCACCTCGGTGGAGCACCCGCAACTCGGTCGGGCAGCGTTCGACCGCGACCCGACCGGACGCATCGTCTCCGCCATCGCCGGCGGGCTCATCCAGACCTGGGAGCACCGCGACGGGTACGTCGTCGCGCACACTGTCACCGACGGCGACGGCGCGAGCCGGACCACGATCGACCGGGACGCCGACGGACGGATCGCGCGGGTCAGCCGCGACGATGACGGCCAGACCGTCCAGACCAGCTACGGCTACGACGGCGCCTGCCAGCTGATCGAGGCGCGCACCCGCCGAGACGGGGCCGACTCGGTCGCCACCTGGCGCTACGACGCCGCCGGCCGCCTGGTCTCCGAATCGCGTTATCTCGACGGCACGGACGCCGCCACGGTCAGCCACGTCTACGACGTCGCCGGTCAGCTCCTCGCCACGGTCGCCGCGGACGCCCGGGACAATGTGAGCCGCCGGATCAGCTACCGCTACGACGGCGCAGGTCGACGGAGCGAGATGGTCGACGACCGGGGCACGCGCCGGGTGTTCACCTGGAACGCGACCGGTTACCTGGCCGGCATCAGCGACCATCGGGCGGACGGGGTCCGCCGCACCCGGGTCCGCGCGGACGCGCTCGGCGAGCTGGCCGAGGTCGACGGCACCCAGGTGTTCTGGGACACCGCCGCGTACGCCGGGGCGCCCGTCCTGGTCGGCGACACCCCCATCCTCGCCGCCGGACCCGTCACCGGCATCGACAACCAATGGACCACCCCGGGCTGGCGCTCCGCCCGTGCCAACGAGTCCGACCCCTGGAGCTCCACGACCAACGCCCGCCCGATCGGCGACCCGACCGGCATCGGCGCCCTCGGTGTCGGCTCCGCCGGCGACCTCACCATCGGCGGCCTCGAATGGCTCGGCGCCCGCGTGTACGACCCGGCCAGCCGCGGCTTCCTCGCCACCGACCCGATCGATCCGACCACGGGCGCCGGCTGGTCCGGCAACCCCTACTCCTACGCGGGCAACGACCCGCTGCACGCCCTCGACCCGACCGGGCTCCACCCCGTCACCGACGCCGAGCTCCAGGCCTACCGTGACAACAACGGGATCGGCGGCACCCTCGAGTCCGCCTGGAACGCCACCACCAACTGGGTCAGCCACAACTGGGAATACATCGCCGGCGGCGCCATGGTCATCGCCGGCGGCGTCCTGATCGCCACGGGTGTGGGCGGACCCGCCGGCATGATGCTCGTCTCTGCGGGAGCCGACACCATCATCCAGAAGGCGACCACCGGATCGGTCAACTGGGGCGAAGTCGCCGTCTCCGGGGTCCTCGGCGGGATCGGTGGGGCCGGAATCGCGGCCAGGGCCGGGTTCACCGGGATCAAGGCAGCCATGGTCGCCGGCGCCGCCTCCGGCGCCATCGGCGGTGCCGGTACCAACGCCTACACCTACGCCACCGGACCCGGCCCGCACAGCGTGAGCGGCTTCCTCGCCGCCACTGGCGAAGGCGCAGCCTTCGGCGCCGTCCTCGGCGGAGCCGGTGGGGCAGCCGGCCACGGCATCGCAGCTGGCGTCAATGCGCTCCGGTCGGGTACCACCGCCGCGGCCGACGCCACCGAGGCCGTTGGTGTCTCGACGTCTGGTGTCTCGACCTCGGGTGTCGGTACCGCCACCCACACGCTCAATGCAGTCCCCGCGACACCGTCCACGCCGAGCGTCCCCCGGCTACCCCAGGATCTCAATGTCAATCCCACTGCTCCTGCCCCCCTGCCGCTCAACCGTCCCGTGGGCGGAAGCCCGACGCAGAACGCCTTCGTGCAGCAGCGGATCGCCAATCTGCAGTCGCAGGGTGCGGGCGACTTCCGCGTGAATCAGCAGCAGGTCGACATCACCGGAACCCGGGTCGGCGTCAATCGACCAGATCTCCAGTACACGCATAATGGCCAGCGTGTCTACGAGGAGTTTGATGTGCCGTCGTCGAATCGTGGACCGGTCCACCAGTCCCGAATCCTGGCGAACGACCCGACCGGGGCCGTCAATCTGTTCACCGTGCCATGAGGGATGACGAACTGGTTCTGGCCGGTGACCGATGGGCTCCGGTCACGTCCCGCATCGGCTTCCTCCGTTCTCCGCTCGAGGATGTCGCAACCGCACTCCTTGCGTGGCGGCGGTCGATCCACGGCACCGCCGACCGCGAGGATCTGTCAGGTGGATTGTCGGCGAACGTCCACCGCCTCGAACCGCTGACGGCCGGCGTACGCCCCCGCGAACTGCTCGTCGCCACCCGGGCCCGCGATTGGACCGCCGTCTTCGACTGCGGCGTCCAAGGCGGCGACCAGGTCACCACGGTCGGGTACCTCGCCAGAACCATCCCGACCAACGGTGTCTGCGTAACCTCCATTCCCGACCGGCGAGGCACAGCCGAGCGGCCCGATCGCTACGGCGCCCGCCAGCTCGAGATCTTCTCCCCACTAGCGACCGACTTCATCAACTACACCCGAACCATCTCCCTCGTCCGCAACGGCACCCGTTGGCGCTTCGACGCCAACGGCACCGTCCAGGACTTCGAAGACACCTCCGCCTACCAGGCGCGCAAGATCGCCGACCGATTCAACCCCCAAATGCTCCATGACTACACCGCCGCACTCGACCTCCACCCCTGGGACCTCGACTTCTACCCCGGCCCCAGTGTGCTGATCACCAACCCGGCCACGCCGCCCCTACCGGACTGGGTGCTCTCCATCGGCGAGACGCAACGCCGCACCGGCATCACGCTCGCCGACCGGACGCCCTGACCAGGGCGAGTTGCTCCGGACCAGTCGGTCGCCATCGAGGGCGACAGGGTCCATGCCGGGCGGGGCGAGTGGAACGGCCTGCGCACCACCTGATGACGAGCTGACTTCGACCGCACCCGATCTTGTATCACCGTTTGCAGTGGACTTCTTCGCGTACCGCTCCGACCGGTCAGCGGCGCAGCCGGTAGCGCAGGTGAAGCACCCGGTTGCCCCGAATCACCACGTCAGGATCCTCCAACAGGTGCTGCGTGTGGGCCGACCCGAAGTAGCGCTTGCCGGACCCGAACACGACGGGTGCGACGTCCATGCGCACCTCGTCGATCAGGCCCGCGGCAAGCACCTGGCCACCGACGTCGCCGGCGGCGACCTCGACCAGGCGGTCACCCGCAAGCTCCTGCGCCTTGGCCACGGCTGCCTCGATGCCGTCGACGAAGTGAAACGGCGCCCCGGGGTCCCAGCCCTCGGGCTCCGGTCGGTGCGTCACGACGACCACGTGGTCGATCCCGCCAGGAGGCTTCCCGCCCCAGCCGTCCGTCATGTCGAAGACGTGGCGGCCGACGAGTGTCGCCCCGATCTGGTCCCAGTACGGCCGGGTGTAGTCGTAGGACATCTGCGACACCCGAAGCTCACCGCTCTCGTCCAACGCGACGTCACCGCTGGACAACCAGTCGAACAGCGGTCCGGGCTGGTCGCGCTCGTCCGCGACGAAGCCGTCCACCGACACCGAGCCGTACATGACCACCTTGCCCACGGTGCTCTCCTCTGCTTTGGGGTGCCCTTCAAATCAACGTGTCGAGAGCTGTCGCTCTTGTCAGAATCAATCGGCCGGCAGTGGCTAGCCGTCGAGCGTGTGGCCGAGGTGTCGGAGCCGGCAGCGGCGAGACAGCCGACAAAAGCCGGTGGCGGTGTCGAGCGCGATGCCGGCCCGTTCGTATCTTTGTTCGAAACTGTCGATGGTGAGTACCCGCGACCTCAGGCGGCCTCGTCGGACGGGCTCATGGCCTGCAGGAGGTCCACGGTCCCGCCGGAGACCACATAGCCGCGGCCCGGAGTCAGCGCCACCGGTGCACGACGAGGCAGGGTGACGCCCAGCAGCTCACCGTCGTAGTCGACGTTCGGCTGCAGCAAGACGCCGCACCGCGCCTTGCGGATCGTCTTGGTCCAGTGCGAGTACAGGCTCCGGAGATCGTCGGAACGGCCCGCCGCGACGACCAGTAGATCGGTCGTCCGGGCCGAGAGCAGCCCTGCGAAGGCCTGGTCGTTGTCCGCGAACTGCTCGGCGTCGTCGACCAGCAGCAGCAACGGCCCTCGGTGCACACGGGCCGCCGCAAGCAGTGCGGCGGCGTCATCCTCGCCCACCGCGTACCGGTCCAGCTTCGACTGAGCCAGCGGCGAGCGGCGCCCACACACACCCCAGACGGTAACGCCCGTGCCGCGGACGATTTCGGCGACGGCGAGCAGCAGGGTCGACTTGCCGGAGCGCGCCGGGCCGGCGATGAGCACGTGCTCGCTCTCGTACACGTCGATCTCGGCGACGCCCAGGTCGGACTCGCGGACGCCGACCGGCAGGTGCCACGGCTCGGTGTCGAGCCGGACGGGCACACCGAGCTCGGCCACGGTGACTGCGGTAGGAAGCCGTCCGACCGCCGAAGGCTTGGCCGGCGGATCGCCCCAGCGACCGGCGATGGCCGCCACCGCCTCGGCCAGGCTCCCGGGGGGCGTCGCGACGTGCGCGTGCAGCTTGGTCTCGGCGAGCACACACCGACCCGGGACCGCCGGTGGCGCCAGCTTGACCGACACGCCGGCCGCGCTGTAGTCGTAGGGGTCGGCGAGCCGGAAGAGCCACCGCTGGGTGGTCACCTCTTCGATTGCGCCCGGGATCGCCTTCGAGCGCGCGGTCGCGACCGCGGTGGACATCCCGACGTCGGGGCCGTCGGCGTACGCCCGGTAGAAGCTGTCCAGCAGCTTGAGACCGTCGAAGTCGTCGAACTCGTCGCGCAGCACCCCGAGGCCGTCGACCAGGATCACCATTCGTCGGTGGTCTCCCCCGACCGCACGCCGCCGCTCGAGCTCGGTGCGCAGGTACTTCAAGAACCGCACCTGCTGCTCCCGTGCGCCGGAGCCGGCGCCGACGTACGCGGCCGTGTGCGGCAGATCGGCCAGCGGGGCCAGGTCTCTGGTTCCGAGGTCGAGGATCAGCAGGTCCAGCTCTTCGGGCGCATAGGTGTCGGCGAGGGTCAGCGCGATGGTGGCCAGAGCCGTGGTCGTCCCGCTCCCGGGAATGCCGAGCAGTAGCACGTTGCCACGACTGAGGTCCCAGCCGACGGATAGCTGCCGCTGGTGACGGGGATCGTCCGCGACGGCGATCTGGACGACCGCTCCCTCGACCCCACCCGCGACGGGGACGTATCCGTGATCGGTGGTGCCGGAGTCCTCCGCCGGGCTGGACTCCAGGAGCAGACCGACCCGAGCACCGAGCGGCTCCGGCCACACCGGGCGAGGGGCGCCGTAGCCGAGCTCGGCATTCGCCTCGACCACGGCGTCGATCAGCAGGTCCAGATCCGTGGGGACGTCCTCGCCGATCGGGCTCGCATCGGTCGTCTGCTGTTCGCGATCGAACCGGACCGGGTGGATGTCGACGAGGTTCGATGTCTGCGACTCGGCGCGGCCCGTCACCAACGCCGTCTGGACCGGGGTGATGTCGTCCTGCCCGAGCTTGACGTACGCCCGCCCCCACTGCGTACGACCGATCGCCGACGCCGCGGGCACCCCGATCACGTTGGACGAGTCCTCGCGGCTCTGCACCCTCAACGCCACCCGCAGGTTGGTGTTGGCCAGGATGTCCTCGTTCACCACGCCAGCCGGTCGCTGCGTAGCGAGGATCATGTGCACGCCCAGCGTCCGGCCCACGGCCGCAACGCTGACCAGGGATTTCAGCACGTCCGGATAGTCCTTCGCGAGCATGGCGAACTCGTCGATCACCAGTAGCAGGCGGGGCATGGGCTCGGCGGGACTTGTGGCGAGATAGGCATCCAGGTTGTCGATCCCCTCGCCGGCGGCCGCGAAGACCTCCTGGCGATAGCGCAGCTCGGCCTCGAGCGCCGTCAGGGCCCGATCCGCCAGCTGCTCGTCCAGATTGCTCACGGTGCCGATGGTGTGGGGCAGACGTTCGCAGGTCTTGAACGCCGCACCGCCCTTGAAGTCGATCAGGATGAAGGTGAGCCGCGTCGGGTCGTTCCGGGCGGCGAGTCCGGCCACCATGGAGCGTAGGAACTCACTCTTGCCCGATCCCGTGGTGCCGCCGACCAGACCATGCGGACCGTCGCGGACCAGATCAATGCCGAAGACGCCGTTCTCGCCGACGCCCAGCGGGGTGGAGATGCGGGTCGAGGACGACCAGGTCCGACGAATCGCGGCCGCGCTGACCTCGTCGATGCCGAGGAGCGGCGGCAGCCGCACCAGGCCAGGGAGCAGTCCACCCGGGATCGAGAGCTCCGGGTCGTCGAAACGGGCCAGGTCGGCCGCGCATGCCCGAGCAGTCGCAACGGTCACGCCAGCGAGCACCACCTCGTCGACACTCGTCCGGTCGCCGGGGCGGGTCACCCGACCGCTGGCGTCGCGGTTGACCTCGATCACCGTCGTACATGAGGCAGGCAGCTGCTTCTCGGTGGCCGCGATCACGATCCCGGACACCTGGACGGCGGGCTTGTCGACCGTCGCACGTCCGACCGTACGGCCGTGGCCGAGCAGCTGCCGGGCCGGCGCATCTCGCCCCTCGGTGAGCACGTCGGAGTCGAGGACCAGCAGCAGTGCGCGGGTCGGGTGAGCGTCGATACCGTCGCGGAGGGTGCGCAGCAGACCTTCGCTGCGGCCACGCTCGGTCGAGATCCAGCGCCCGCCGGAGCCGTCGCCCAGCCGCCTCACATGAGGCAGCCAACCGGCCCAGCTCCATTCCTCGTCGCGTCCCGGATCGCAGAAGATGCCGATCGTGAGGTCAGCGGGTCCGCTGTGCGTGGCTGCCTGGCAGAGCAGGCTGCGGGCGACCGCGAGGCAGCCCTCGCGCTCGCCGACGACCCCGACGACCCCGGCGTTCGTCAGGTCGACCTCGACCGGGGCACCGGCGAGCACCACGTGATCGACGACCTGCTGGACCTCGTCGTCGAGCTTTCGCGACGTACCCCCCGGAAGTGGTGGCTGCCACTGGACGTTGCCGGTGCCGGCGTGCAGGACCAGGAAGTCCTCCGAGCCGGGACGTCGTTGCCACAAGCGGGTCGTCGGCAGGTCCGCACGACGCAGGGTGAGCGCGGGGTCTGGTGCCAGCTCACGTCGACGCTCTCGCTCGACCGCGGCCGCGGCCGCGGCCGCCGACCGGAAGTCCTCGAGCTCGGCCTCGAACGTCTGGTCCGACTGCTTGACGTCCTTCTTCCGCCTCCGCTTCTGCTCCCAGGTCGTGCCGAGGGCCATCACGGGACTCAGGGCGGCGAACAGCGCGAACCGCAGGTCGCGCATGACCATCACCATCACGACGGCCATCAGCAGCGGGGCCACGATCGCCGCGAGACCGAACCGAGCCGGCGGCGGCGGTGGTTTCCTGGCCGGGGCCTCGATCGGCTGCGGCGCCGGAGCGAGACCGGCGCGTGGCGGTCGGTTGAACGGAACGGTGGCCGAGTGGGTCAGGTTGTGCAGCGTCCCCGGCGCCGGAGCGAGCGCCTCGCTCGCTCCCGGCCAGAGGGTGATCGCTGCCCCGCCGACGACCACGACGGCCTGCTCGGCGACGAGGTACCCGCCGTCGCCGACCTCGACCCCGTCCACCAGCGTTCCGTTGGTCGACCCGCTGTCCCGCACCCGGAGACCGCCGTCCTCGTGCTCGATACTCGCGTGGTTCCACGACGCGCTCGGCGAGTCGATCGAGATGTCTGCGTGCGGCGAGCGCCCGACAAGCAGGGGCCGGTTCTGAGGGACGGCAACCGTCGGGCCGGCATCCATGCCGCCGGAGACCGACGCGGCCCAACCGCTGATCGGTCGTGCGTGCTCCGCCGGCGAACGTCCGATCGTGCTGCCCTCCAGCAGACTGACGGTCCGCACCAGGTCGCCGGCTTCGTGTCGGGTGTCGTCGACCCACACCGCATCGTCCGGCGACAGCTCCACCTCGCAGGCGTGTTGGACGAGATCGACCAGCGTGGCCGACTCCGCAGCCTGGGCGAGCTCGACCTCGTGGCGCACGCCATCGACGTCGATCACCAGATGCACGCAGTCCTCCTCCTCGCGTCGACAGCTCCAACCCTAGAGCGAGCAGTGGCGGGCGGACGTATCGGGAGATGCGCGACGCGTACGTGAGGGTGCGGTGTGCAGAAGGCTCGCCGGGATGCTCGGCCGACTCAGCTCGGTGCAGCCGCGTACCAGAACAGCGTGGCGCGGTCCTCCCGGCCGTCGGGGGCGGCGGTCGACCCGGGTCCCGGACCGGCGGCGAAGCCGCCGGACGAGGAGCGGACCCCGGGCGACACAGGTGTTGCAGCGAGCGAATGGACGTCCGCATCGGCGACTGCCGCCGGCGCCGAGAAGTCGAGCGGCGGACCGGCAAGGCCGTCGGTCATTCCGAGGTGCAGCCCTGCCAGGGCCTCGCCGACCTTTGCGGGTTGGTTGCTGCCGGCCTCGGCCGCGGCCCGCACGAGAGCCACCACCGCGTCGTGGCTGCGGATGTCGGCGTCCCCCGCGACGGTGCTGAACGGTCGGTCGCCGAACAGATCGGTCGCCGAGGACTTGTTCGCGGTGAGATTCAGGGCGGTGAAGTACGCGGCCAGTGCACGCCCAGAGTCCGTCGGCTCGAGTGCCCGAGCATCCCCTTCGTCGAGGCCCGCCGTGAGGAACGTGCCCGACAGAGACCCGCCTGAGCTCGCGATCGCCTGCGGGAAGCTCGGGCTCAGCGCGTCCGGCGTGAGCAGGATCGGCAGATCGATCCCGACCCCCTGCAGGGCAGAGACGAGCGGCCCCTGGAGGACCGCGGGACCCGAGATCACCACCGCGTCGGATGCCGTCGCCGGCTTCTGCTGCCTGCCCGCGACCGTGGTTGCAGCCTCTGCAGGGTCGTCGCCTGCGGCAAAGGTCTGCGCGCCGATCGCGGTGAGGCCGTCGACCGACCCTCCCCCGGCGTCGATCAGGTACGGCCTGGTCAGGCCACGGTCGTGCAGTGTGCCCACGAGCCGCTGGTCCGCGACTGAGCTGCTGGGTCCGGTCAGCCACGCGTGGGTCGGCAGACCGTCGGGGCTCTCCGCGTACGGCAGCAGGATGGGCATGTCGCGCATGGCCGCCTCGTCGATCGCGCCATGGATGTGGCTTCCGGACGTGGCGAGGACGATCCCCGCGACACCCTTATCCGCGAGGGTCTGCACCGCGGCCGCGGCCCCGGCGGCGGTGCCCTTGTCGTTGACCGGTACGAGGGTGACGGAGGTACCGCCCAGGCCGAAGCGCGCGGCGGCGACCCGGGCTCCTTCGGCGGGGTCGCGCCACTCGGCCCCTTCTCCGGGCGCCGAGGTCACGCTGACCACGACACCCACAGACAGGTGGTCGGGCGCCGTGGCCGTCAGCTTCGCGGTCACGCCCGGGGCCGCGCTGGTGGGCGCGGTCTCAGGACCGCAGGCCGCCAGGCCGGCGACCAGGATTCCGAGGCTCAGGCTCAGCGAGACCAGGCAGCGCCGACGGCGGCCACTCATTGCCCGCCGTCGAGGTGGAACGTGTACACCGTGCGGTGCTGCACATTGTCCGGCAGCTGGGTCGCGAAGGCCGGCAGATCGGCCTGACGGGCGAGGGCCGCCTCGGCCTGGGCCTGGCGCAGCATGATGCCCGCTACGTCCTGGCTGCGCACCGCCGCGTACGCACTTGTCTGGTCGGTGGCCAGGCCGAGCTGGTAGTCGGCGGAGCCGGCGGCATCCGCACCCTTGGCGACGGTGCCGATCACGCCTGAGCCGGGCACGTTCGGGTCGCCGAGGTCGAGCAGGACGTTGCCGAGGTCGCGGGTCAGCTGCGTTCTCGTGGTGGTCAGATCGCGGGTCGCGGAGCTCACGTTGCCGGAGATCTGGCTGAGCGAGCCCGTCATCGCCGCCGACAGCGACTTGGCCGCCTGGTCCTGGGTCTTGTCCAGCTCCGCACGCTGCTGCTTGATCGCCGATGCACCGGAATCCTGCAGGGCCTTGGCCGCGGAGGTGAGACCCGCCGCCGAGTTCTCGAACGCCTTGCCCAGCTGGTCGCTGCTGGCCTGGCCCTGATCAGAGACCTGCTTGATGGCATCCTTCAGGTTGGTGGTCGACGCCTTTTTGGCCGCGTCGTCGAGCGCCTTGTCCAGCTCGGTCTGCGCGGTGCCGTACGTCTTCTGTAGGCCGCCGAGGTCCCCGCCGAGGGACTGGAGATCCTTCAGAGCCTGCTCGGCGGCATCGTGCACGTCGCGCACTGACGACGCCCCGGCGACGACGTCCTTCGAGGCATCGTCGATCGCGGCGCTGGTGTCGTCGAGTCCGGTGGTCGCCTGGCTGAGCGACTGTCCGAGGCCCTGATCCGTCTTCGACGTGTCGGTCTCGTCGGCGAGCTTCTGCCACGCGTCCGCCTGGTCTCCGAGCTGCGTCGACATCGCCACGACCCCCTTCGGCGGGGTCAGGTCGGTGCTGCCGTCACAGGCCTTCGTGACCAGGTACGAGCGGAACGTCTCGACCTGGGCCGCGGACAGCTTTCCGGGCTGCGTACCGTCGCCAGCCACCGTGCAGAGGCCTGCCGCCAGCGCGCTGTTCTGCGCAACCATGGACTCGGCCGACTTCTGGTTCTCGACGGCACTGGTGTGGATGTTTCCGATGCTGCCCTTCACGTCGGTGAGTGATTGCTTTGCGCCGGCGAGAGCCTTGGCCGCAGCAGACAGCTGGGTGGCGATGCGATCGAGGGCGGGCGCGGGCGCATCGGGATCATCGTCGAGGAGCGCGTCGGTGCTCTTCACGATTGCCGTGAGCTGGCCGATCAGCGACGCTGCGGTCGCCTGGCTATCGCCGAAGTCCTTCGCGGGGTCGAGCCCTGCCGAAACGTCCTGGCCCGTCTTGATGTCCTTCTCGACACCGTCGAAGCTGTCCGCGGCCGCCTGAAGCGAACAGGTGACCGACGTCGCGTCGGCACCCGAGCATGCGGTGTCGTCGGGGTTCTCCGGGCCGATGGTGGTCTTGATGGCTTGCTGGAGCTCCGCCTTGCAGTCCTGAGTCGTGCTCGCGTACGCATTCAGCTGTGCGGTCACCTGGAGGAGGCTGGCGTAGACAGACCCACCGGAGGTGGGTGTGCTGACCTTCGACTCACAACCCGAACCCGAGACGGTCGCCTTCGGCGCGGCCAGCGAGGTGTCCCCGAGCAGAGCGTCGACCTGGCTGACCGTGGCGGCCAGCTTCTCCAGGGTGCTCGAGCTGGTCGATTTCAGGGACGAGTTCAGATCCTTGTTCAGCGAGTCCAGGTTCTGATCCGACTGCTTGAGCGAGGTATCGATCTCCCTGGTGTTCTGCTGCAGCTCCACGACCGTCTTCGCGCCGAGCGTCTTCGAGGTGGAGTCGAGAGTTCGGCGGACCTTCGAGATCTGGCTGCTCGCCCGCGTCAGCACGTCGTTGACATCGCCGATCACATCGATCGTGCGGGACTCCAGCGTGAGCTCGTCGGAGTTCTTGGGATTGAATGCGGCATCGACCAAGGCGCCGACCGACGGGTCGGTGACCAGTCCAGGCTGCACGCTGAGGTCGACCGTCGGTACGGCGAAGTTCTTCGCGTCGATCACCAGTCGCAGGGTGGCGGTCGCGGCGAGCTGCGGGGGCGCGAGGATGGTGGCCCACTGGACCTGCGGCACGTGCTGCGAGGACTGGCTGACCACGCCGTTGGTGACGTCGTCGCTGTCCGAGGTATCCGTCTGCGCGGTGACGATCGAAGCCGGGTCGACGCCCGCCAGCGACGCCGACGCAACCACGGTCAACGGAGCGCCGACCATGGCCGTGGTGGTCTTCGACGCTCCGGCGACGTCATAGCTGACCTTCTGCGGCTTCACCGTGAGGTTCTGCACCGTCAGGTCGATCGTCACCTGACCGGTGTAGCCCTTCAGGTCGGCGAGGTTGGTCCCGCTCGACTGTGCGGTCTGATACGACGGTAGAACCCGGACCGGGAGGTCGTCCACGATCTTGCTCGGATCGTATGAGGTGTCGTAGGTGTCGGCCGCGCCGGTGTTGGCACGGGAGATCACCACGGTGTCGCCGACCTGGCTGAGCGAGCCGTCGCTGCCGATGGCGACGTCGACCGACTGCAGCAGGCGGTCACCGGACGCAGGAGGTGCGACGTTGGCGGCAGCCTGTTCCGACGACGACGGCCACAGCCAGGAGAACGCGACGAGGAGTGCCCCGACGACCACCATCACCCCGGCGGCAAGCAGCAGCTTGCGCCCTTCGGGCTGGCTGGTGAGATCGGGCATACAACGGCCTTTCGCGTTCGATGGTGACGGGCGTCAGGTCCCGGGGGTCGGCGGAACAAGCCCGAGCAATGCTAGGTGGAAAGGGGGTTCAACCCCGAATCCGCGGCGTAATAAATCCGCAGTGAGGTCGCGGGCCAGCAGCGTCTCAGAATTCGACACTGAGCGCTCACCCACACGACTCGCTCAGCCCGCGAGCCTGGTAGCGGCGGAGGTGGAGTGCGAGACGGTAGGCGCCTTCTTGATGGGAGCCCTCTTGGTCGGCGCCTTCTTGACCGGCGCCTTCTTGACCGAAGCCTGCTTGACCGAAGCCTGCTCGGCCGAAGCCTGCTCGGCCGCTGAGGCCGTCGAGGGCGGCGTCTTCGTCGCCGAAGCCTTCTTGGCCACCGCCCTCTTGGCAGCCGCCCTCTTGACCGCCGTCCTCTTGGCCGGCGCCCTCTTGGCCGGCGCCCCCTTGGCCGGCGCCTTCTTTGTCGCTGCCGTCTTGGTCGCGACCTGCCGGCTCGCCAGGGCCGATCGGTCGGCGGTCGAGGACTCGAGGAGACTCGGCTGCGCCGGCCCGACGCGAACCTCGTGGCCGTCCAGGATGGGCCGCAAGAACTCGCCGGTGTACGAGTGCGGGTTCGCCGCGATCTCCTCCGGCGTCCCCTCGCCGATCACGAGCCCACCGCGCGACCCGCCCTCGGGGCCCATGTCGATCAGCCAGTCCGCGGTCTTGATCACGTCGAGGTTGTGCTCGATCACGACGACGGAGTTGCCCTGGTCGACCAGCCGCCCGAGCACGCCGAGCAGCTTGCGGATGTCCTCGAAGTGGAGGCCGGTGGTGGGCTCGTCCAAGACATAAAGGGTGCGGCCCGTCGACCGCTTCTGTAGCTCGCTGGCGAGCTTCACCCGCTGCGCCTCTCCGCCGGACAGGGTGGGCGCGGGCTGACCGAGCCGGACATAGCCAAGTCCGACGTCCACCAGCGTGCGGAGGTGACGGGCGATCGACGGCAGTGCCGCGAAGAAGTCCGCTGCCTGCTCGATGGGCATGTCGAGCACCTCGGCGATCGTCTTGCCCTTGTAGTGCACCTCGAGCGTCTCCCGGTTGTAGCGAGCGCCGTGGCAGACCTCGCAGGAGACATACACGTCCGGAAGGAAGTTCATCTCGATCTTGATCGTGCCGTCGCCGGCGCAGTTCTCGCAGCGGCCACCCTTGACATTGAACGAGAAACGCCCCGGCTGATAACCCCGGACCTTCGCCTCCGGCGTCTCGGCGAACAGCCGGCGCATGTGGTCGAACACCCCGGTGTACGTCGCCGGGTTGGACCGCGGGGTCCGACCGATCGGCGACTGGTCCACGTGGATCACCTTGTCGATCAGGTCGGCGCCCGTGATCGAGCGGTGCCGGCCGGGCACGTCGCGGGCGTTGTAGATCCGCTTCGCCAGCGCCGTGTAGAGAATCGAGTTGACCAGCGTTGACTTGCCGGAACCCGACACCCCGGTGACCGCGACCAGCTGGCCCAGCGGGAAGCTGACCGTGACGTCTTGGAGGTTGTGCTCGACGGCGTTGTTGATGGTGAGCTGGCGACCCTTCGTCCGCGGTCGACGAGACGCCGGCAGCGGGATGCTGCGCCGCCCCGAGAGATAGGCCCCGGTCAGCGAGTCCGGGCTGTCCAACAGCTCCTGCACCGGCCCGGACACCACGACGTGTCCGCCGTGCTCCCCCGCCCCCGGACCGATGTCCACGGCCCAGTCGGCCGTGCGGATGGTGTCCTCGTCGTGCTCGACCACGATCAGGGTGTTACCGAGATCGCGGAGTCGGACGAGGGTCTCGATCAGCCGTCGGTTGTCGCGCTGATGCAGCCCGATGCTGGGCTCGTCGAGCACATACAGCACACCGACCAGCCCGGACCCGATCTGGGTCGCCAGTCGGATCCGCTGCGCCTCGCCACCGGACAGGCTGCCGGTCGGCCGGCTCAGCGAGAGGTAGTCGAGGCCGACGTCCAGCAGGAACCTCAACCGTTCGTTGATCTCCTTGAGCACTCGCTCCGCGATCTGCCGCTCGCGGTCGGTGAGCTCCACGGTCTCCAAGAACCGCGCCGCCGCGTCGATCGACAGGTTCGCGATCTCGGCGATGTTCTTCCCACCGAGCGTGACAGCCAGCGACGACGGCTTCAGTCGGGCGCCCTTGCAGACATTGCACGGCACCTCGCGCATGTAGCCGGCGAAGCGCTCCCGAGACGTGTCGGTCTCCGCCTCCGCGTGGCGCCGCTCGACATACGCGATGACGCCCTCGTAGCGGGCGTTGTAGCTGCGCTCGCGGCCGTAGCGGTTGCGGTAGGTGACGTGCACCTGGCCCGGAACGCCATACAGGATGATCCTCTTGGCGGCATCCGGCAGCCGGAACCACGGCACGTCCATGCTGAAGCCGGAGGTGCCCGCGAGCGCGTCCATCAGCCGCTGGAAGTAGTCCGCGACATGGACCGACGACCAGGGCGCGATCGCGCCGTCGGACAACGACTTCTCGTCGTCGGGGACGACCAGCTCCGGGTCGACCTCCATCTTGGTGCCCAGCCCGGAGCACTCCGGACACGCTCCCCACGGCCCGTTGAACGAGAACTGTCGCGGCTCCAGCTCGTCGATGGCGATGTCGTGCTCGTTGGGGCAGGCCATCTTCTCGGAGTAGCGGCGCTCCCGGCCGGGGTCCTTCGGATCCAGGTCGACGAAGTCGACGCTGACCACACCCTGCGCCAGCCCGAGGGCGGTCTCGACCGAATCGGTCAGCCGGCGCTTGACATTCGGCTTCACCGCCAACCGGTCGACCACCACGTCGATGTCGTGCTTCCGCTTCTTGTCAAGCGTCGGCGGCTCGGTCAGCGCGATGACGTCGCCGTCAACCCTGGCCCGGCTGAAACCCTGTCCGGCCAGTTGACGGAAGAGGTCGACGTACTCGCCCTTCCGGCCGCGGACCACGGGCGCCAGCACCTGGAACCGGGTCCCCTCGGGCAGGCCCATCAGCCGATCGACGATCTGCTGAGGGGACTGTTTGCTGATCGGCTCGCCGCAGATCGGGCAGTGCGGCCGGCCGGCGCGGGCGAACAGCAGTCGAAGGTAGTCGTACACCTCGGTGATGGTGCCCACCGTCGATCGCGGGTTGCGGCTGGTGGACTTCTGGTCGATCGAGACGGCTGGTGAGAGACCCTCGATGAAGTCGACGTCCGGCTTGTCCATCTGCCCCAAGAACTGCCTGGCATATGCCGACAGCGACTCCACATAGCGCCGTTGACCCTCTGCGAAGATCGTGTCGAAGGCCAGGCTCGACTTGCCGGATCCGGACAGACCTGTGAACACGATCAGCGCGTCGCGGGGTAGGTCGAGCGAGATGTTGCGCAGATTGTGCTCGCGGGCACCCCGCACGATCAGCCGGTCAGTCACGACGGACATGCTATGAGCCCCCACCGACATTCTTGAATCTGCGCGACGGACGTTCCCGGTGGGGTCGAGGGTGCGGTCGGGCCGAGATGGGGGACGGCCGCGTCGGTGGCTAGGTTGGTGTCATGTCCGAGCCGAGCGAAGGCCCGTCCGACCTGCCCCAGCCCACCGAGGCCGAGGAGCGGCTCATCGAGGTGCGGCGGCTGCTGACCGAGGCGACGCACCACCTGCTCGGCGACACGATCGCGGTCACCGACGAGGACTGGCGCGGACCGAGCCTGCTACCCGGCTGGAGCCGGGGCCATGTGGCGAGCCACATCGCCCAACAGGCGGATGCCCTGCGTCGCCTGGTGGCTTGGGCCCGGACCGGCGAGCGCGAGCAGATGTATGCCTCGGACGAGCAGCGGGACGCCGATATCGAGGCGGGTGCCGGCCGGACGGGTCTGGACCTCCAGATCGACCTGGACACTTCCGCGGGCCGGCTTGACGAGGCCTTCGAAACATTGGACGGGTCGGCGGGCTGGGACCGCATCGTCGAGCTTCGCGGCAAGCAGGCACCGGCCCGCGCACTGCCGCTTGCGCGCCTCGGCGAGGTCGTGCTGCATCACGTCGACCTCGCCGTCGGGTACGGGATGGACGACCTCGATCCGGTCGTCGCCGGCTGGCTACTCGAGTGGTCCGCGTTCCGACTCGCCGGCCGGGACGGCTTCCCCGCACTTCTGCTCCAGCCCGACTCTGGTGCCGCGACGCACGTCGGGCCGACCGGAGCCGAGCCTCGGGCGGTCGGCGGCAGCCCCTCCCAGCTGCTCGGTTGGCTGACCGGACGGTCCGCGCCCGACCGGGTCGAGGGCGCCGAAGGACTGGTTCTTCCCCCGTACTGACGACGAGCTCGCGCAACTCCGCGGAGGACAGGGATCGACCCGAACCGGCCGACGTGCCGCCCCTGTGACAGCGTTCTCCTGCCACCCCTCCCGACGCATCCGGGCGCCCGATACATCATGTTCACCTGACGACAACGGATGGGTAATGCGCTCCGCCTAGCCTGTGCTCACGGTCATCGGGATCGGCATGGTCAGGAGTCCGCAGCCGTGAGCAGTCGCGTCGAGCCGCTGGCCGGGTTCCGCATCGGCGTGACCTCCGATCGTCGTTCGGGCGAGCTGATCGCGGCCCTCGAGCGGCGCGGCGCCGAGGTATTCCATGCCCCGTCACTGCGGATCGCGCCCAACGAGCAGGACACTTCGGTCGTCGAACAGACCCGAGCCGTGATCGACGGCCGGCCCGAGGTCGTGCTGGTGACCACCGGGTACGGGGTGCGGCGCTGGTTCGAGGTCGCCGACGCCGCTGGACTGGGCGCTGAGCTGACCGACGCGCTCGAACAGGCGGAGATCCTGGCCCGCGGGCCCAAGGCGGTGGGCGCAGTGCGCGCCGCCGGGCTCGACGATCATCGAGGCGCCCACGAGTACGACACCACCGCGGCGATGGTGGATGACATCGTCGCGGGGGGCCTGACGCACCGTCGAGTCGCGATCCAGCTGCACGGTTTCACCGACGAGGCCCAGGTGGCTCGGCTGCGGGAGATGAGCACGCAGGTGCTGACCGTGACGCCGTACCGCTGGGTCAGCCCCCGATCACCGGAGCGGTTGAATCGACTGATCAGCGCCGCCTGCGAACGACGGCTGGACGCCGTGGCGTTCACCAGCGCTCCAGGAGTCGAGGCCACCCTGGCCCGTGCCGACGAGATCGGTCGACGAGACGACCTGATCGCGGCGCTCTCGTGCGACGTGTTGACCGTCGCGGTCGGCCCGATGACGGCCGCACCGCTGCGGGCCTCCGGGGTCGAGCCGGCCATCCCGGACCGTTACCGGCTCGGAGCGATGATCCGGCTGATCTGCGAGCGGCTGGACGGCGAGCGCACCCGGCACTTCCGATACGGGGGGCACCGGCTGGAGATCCGCGGCCGCGCGGTGCTCGTGGACGGGCAGCCGTTGTTGCTGGCGCCGCACGCCCTCGAACTACTGCGGCTGCTGGTCAGCCGGGACCGAGTGGTCCCCCGGTCAGAGCTGATGACGTGTCTCTCCGACGAGCCCGACGATCATGCGCTCGATGTCGCGATGAGTCGGCTGCGGCACGCGCTCGGGATGCCGGGCCTGATCGCGACCGTGGTCAAGCGCGGATACCGCTTCGCCGGCGTGCCCGTGAGCTGAGGCCCACACCACCTCTTCGTACGCTCACGCACCCTTCCGGCCGCCCGCGCACCCTTTCGACAACCGAGGCACCCTCTTGAGACGGTGCCGCGATCGTCGTCCCGGTGCCGGAGCGGGATTGGACGGGCCGGCCCAGCGTCGGCGGGATCGAGGCACGCAAGGTTTCGAGTGGCCGCCGTGCGAACCACCCCCATCCTCATCCCGGCCACCGGGTTGGATGATGGACCGGGAGTGCCCCCGGCTCCGGACCAGCCACCTACTCACAGGCGAGGAGAATCGATGAGCGTGACCCTGGACCCGAAGACCACAGCGCTGGTGCTGATCGAGTACCAGAACGACTTCACCACCGGCGGCGGCGTCCTGCACGGTGCTGTTGCCGAGGTGATGGACTCCACGGGGATGCTGGACAAGACGGTCGCGGTGGTCGCGGCGACCTCCCAGGCCGAGCATCACAACGCGATCACCTTCGACGACCCGATGTTCTCGCTCCCGGTGGGTGCCGACGACCTGATCGCCGCGTTGAGTGAGCCCGCTCTGGAGCCCGCCCAGTGACCGGCCCGGGACATGTCGAGCCCGGCGGATCGCCCCTGGTGAGCGACCTCGGTAGCGGCGTCGCGCTGAGCAAGCTCTCGGTCGGCCCGATGGACAACAATGCCTATCTCCTGGTCACCGACGGCGACGCGATCCTGATCGACGCGGCCAACGACGAGAACCGCCTGCTCGCCCTGATCGGCGACCGATCGCTCTCCACGATCGCCACGACGCATCGGCACGGGGACCACATCCAGGCGCTGTCCGACGTGGCCGAGGCGACCGGGGCGCGGCTGGTGGCCGGCCAGCCGGACCTCGAGTCCATCGAGCGCGATGCGGGCGTCACCTCGCTGCTCGGGGTGTGGGACGGGGACACGGTGGCGCTCGGCGACACGACCCTCGAGGTGGTCGGCCTGGTCGGCCACACCCCAGGCTCGATCGCGCTGGCCTATGCGCCGGCCGACGGTCCCGTGCACCTGTTCACCGGTGACAGTCTGTTCCCGGGAGGGCCCGGGAAGACCTGGCGGGCGGCCGACTTCACCTCCTTGATGGACGATCTGGAGGCGAAGGTCTTCGGGCGGTTCGACGACGACACGGTCGTCCACCCGGGCCACGGCGACGACACGACGCTCGGGGTCGAACGCCCCCGACTGGGCGACTGGCGCTCGCGGGGCTGGTGACCAGCCTCGCCAACCGAGACGGCTGCTAGGCGACGAAGCCGCGGCTAGGTCGCCGACGCAGCGAGAGCCGTCTGGGAGCTCGCGATGGCCCTGCCGACCGCCCTGGCTTCCAGACCGATCTCGCGGAGCAGGCCGGACAGCACGCTGGTCAGCCCCACCAGGTACAGCCCCGGCGCCGACGGCATCGTGTGGACGCCGCGGATCAGCGGCCGGCCGCTCTCGTCGAGCACGCCGAGCTCGCCGACCAGTCCCTGCAGATCGGCCCGGTATCCGGTGGCCGCCACGATGGCGGTGGGTCGCAGGACCGATGAGTCGATCAGCTCGACGACAGCACCGTCGATCCGGCGGATCTCCGGCACCACGGTGATCCGACCCGTCTTCACTGCTGCGACGAATCCGTGGTCGAGAATCGGGATGGTCTGGGACTTGAGGTACTGGGTGAACCCGTCCCCCGGCGGAGCCGGCAGCCCGTAGTCAGCCAGGTCCGGCACGCTGACCTTGCGCATCGCGCCGGTCAACGCGTTCAGCATCGGTTCGGGGCATCGCCGCAGCACGATGCCGAACACCTGGCTCGGCAGTCCGTGGATGTCGCGCCGCACGATGTTGGGTGGCGTCCGCACCGACAGTCGTACGTCGGTTGCGACCCTCGACAGCTCGGTGGCGATCTCCGCCGCCGAGTTGCCGGCGCCGACGACCAGCACGCTGCGACCGATGTACGGGGAAGGCTCGCGGTAGGCCGCGGAGTGGCACAACGAACCGGTGTAGGTCTCGCGTCCAGGCCAGTCCGGCACGACCGGCGTCCGGCTGAGGCCGGTCGCCAGAACCACCGCATCGGCCTCGTACGCCCCGTCCGACGTCTGAACCCGCCAGCCCTCGCCTGCCCGCTCGATCCGTGACACCGAGACACCGAATCGCGGAGCGAGGCCCAGCTTCGCGGCGTACTCGTCGAGGTAGGTGACCAGGTCGTCCCGGCGCACCCAGGTGCCGAATCGGTGCGGGATCCCGGCGCCGGGCAGACCCGACAGCCACCGCGCCGTGTGCAGGTGCAGGCTGTCGTACCTGCCGCGCCACGATGCGCCGATCGACTCGGCCCGTTCGAGCAGGATGAATGGCAGACCGCGCCGGCGCAGCTCGGCCGCCACGGCGAGCCCACCGGCGCCGGCACCGACGATGACTGTGCTGCCGACCACCTGCCGCACTGTAGTGGGCTCGCGGCGCTCATCCCAGCACATAAAGGAGACTGACGGCCGCCGCAACGGTGACCGAGCCGCCGAGGAACAGCAGCAGTCCGCCGCCGGGCAGCAGCCCACCGGAGGTCAGGGCGCCTGCCGAGCGTCGGCTCCGCCGTCGGGCCAGCAGCCAGATGGCCGCGGTGACGACCAGGCCGAGGGTGCCGACGACGATCGACCACCAGCCGATCACGGGCCCCAGGATCCGATAGGAGAGCAACGAGCCGACGAGCAACGAGATCGCCGTACGCCGCCAGGCCAGGAGGGTTCGTTCGGACTGGAGGCCCGAGTTGAACATGTCCGGCGTGGTCATCTCAGCACCAGCCCCAGCATCAGGAGGACCGCGATCAGGCTGACCCCGGCACCGACCGGCAGCGCCACCCGCGAGGCGGGCAACGGCTGCGCCTCGCGCATCGAGCGCTCGACGGCGCCCCAGTTGAGCCACGCAAGGATGGGCACGGTGAGACCCAGCAGGAGCGACAACACCGAGGCCGCCAGTCGAAGCCCGGGTTGAATGGGCAGCCCGAGCGCCTCCAGAGCGACTCCGCCGGCGATCAGTGCGAGGGCGGTGCGGACCCAGGCCAGGAATGTCCGCTCGTTCGCCAGACTGAACCGCGGGTCGGGCTCTGTGCCTCGGCCGTAGACCCACCGCGGAAACCGGCGATCAGTCATCGCCCTCGTCGACGACCATCTCTCCCATCGCGTCCCAGCCCTCGCCGTCGACCTTGCGGCTGACGATCCGGGGGGTGCGAGCCAGGGCCTTCGGGAGCTCCTGGACGGCCGTCTTGAAGTGCTCACTGTTCACGTGCGGGCCGGCGCCGTCGTCGGTGAACCCCTCCACCAGCACGAACTCGTTCGGGTCCTCGATGCTGCGCGACCACTCGAACCACAGGTTGCCCGGCTCTGCCCGGGTCGACCGAGTGAAGTCGTCGACCAGGTCCATCCACTGATCGCTCAGCTCGGGCTTGACCGGGAACTTGACCACGATGAAGTACACGCCAGCCACCTCCACGCCGTCGGCCGACCGCCCTGGCCGGACCCGTTGGCGACCTTACCGCCCGCCGTTGTCGACGTACTTCGGGTGAGCTACTCCGAGTTGGGCGAGTCTCCGCACTCCATCCGGCGCCGAGACTCTCGTACGTCTGCACGTCGTCAACCTGTTCGAAGTATTACTAAGTACATGCTATGGTGTACTAAGTATCGGAAGGTGTGGAGTGGTGAGCGAAGACATCGACGAGGTCGGCGCAGCGTTGAGGCAGGCGGTCACACGGCTGTACAGCCGGTTCCGTTCTGAGCACGTGGAGGGGGAGGTTCCGGACGCGGCACTCCTCGTGCTGCTCGTTCTCGACAAGCAGGACCTGATGAGCCTGACCGACCTCGCCGAATCCGCGAAGGTCACCCTTGGCTCCATCAGCCAGACAGTCCGGCGGCTCGAGCAACTCGCGTACGTGACAAAGACCCGCGGCACCGAGGACCGCCGCAAGGTTCTGTTCACACTGACCGATCGGGGCAGGATGGCGGTAACGGCATCCCGTCGTCATCGCCGGGACTGGCTCAACGGCCGAATCGCCGAGCTCACCGCTGCCGAACGCGACGACATCGCTCGCGTCGCTCCCCTCCTTCTCCGCATGGCCGATTCATGAACAGGAGCACCTTGCACCCCGTCGAAGTCCTCTTGACCCCCCTTGGTCGCGCGTTCCGGAACCGGCACGCCGATTCGACTGCGAGCATCGCGAATGCTCCCGAGCTCATGACCGAGAACCGCATCGCGCTCAGTTCGCCGAGCTTCGACGAGGGGGAGGTCATCCCGGCGAAGCACTGCGGACGCTTCATCGGGGACGACATCTCGCCGGCCCTCAGCTGGAGCACCCTTCCTGATGGAACGAGCGACCTGGTCCTCGTGATCGAAGACCTCGACAGCCCGGGCGCCACCCCCCGCATCCATACGATTGCTGCCTTTGCACCGATGGGCGGCGGCCTCCCAGAGGGCGCGCTCACTCCGGACGCTGCCGGTATCCGTTTCCTTCCCGCCCGTCGCGGTCCCGGCACGTACGCCGGGCCCAGACCGCTGCCCGGCCACGGGACACATCACTACCGCTTCCACCTCTATGCCCTCGACAGTCGCGTCGACGTCGCCGAGGTCGCTGACGCCGAGCGTTTGCCGGCGGCTCTCGGCGGACACGTCCTGGCCTCCGGGAGCCTCACCGGCACGCGTACGTCCTGACCAGCCGGACCGAGCGCAGAGCCGCGCCGAGGGCCACGGCCTGGGCGTGAACCCTGAAGATGCGTGTTCCTCGTGCCGGAGCTTTGTCGTGCCGGAGCTCGACTGCGATCAGAAGCTGAAGGTCGTGGCACCGTCGCCGATCCACTCCCACAGCTGAACCGTTCCGCCCAGCCGTGCGTTGGGCACCATGGTGGACTCGTCGAGCTTCTTGGCGTTGAAGCAGAGCGGGCAGACCAGGAACTGACCGCCCGCCGCGGTGTAGCGGTCCATCAGGTCCTCGATCGAGGGGCAACCCTCACAGGCCGTGCCGACGGATACGCCCTCGATCGCGAGTCGTGCGCCCTCCTTGCTGAGGAAGACCAGAGTCTCGCGTCCGCCCTCCGCCGCGCCGACTGCCGTGAGCAGCGCAACCGTCACCTTCTCCGGGTCCTCGAGGCCGGTGAGGAGGCTTATCGCCGCCCTGCTCACCGGCCGACCTCCGCCGTCGTCGGGTCGATGATCTCGTGGACGAGACCGACGGAGTCCACCGGGAACCCTCCACAGCGACCGTGCTCGCGGATCAGGTCCTCGTTCTCGGCCAGGTAGATACAGGTGATCTTGTCGTCGGTGACATAGCTGTGCACCCACTGGATGCCGGGTCCCTGGTCGCGAAGGACGTGGTTGGACTTCGCGGCGATGGCGGTCAGCGATGCCGCATCCATCTGGCCCGCTCCTGGGACCGTCCGCTCGATGATGTACTTGCGCATTGGGGTGACTCCTGTTCTCTCCTCGGCAAGCGAACGCTTCGTTGCCATATCTCGACGTTATGGAGCCGAAGCTCGAGCGTCATGAGGCGTTCACCCCATTCGAAGCCGGTTCTAGAATCCGAGCGTGGCCGATTCCGGCGTGCGGCTCGCGGACCTGCTGGTGTCCATGTCGCTGCTCACCGATCTCGGCTTCGGGCAGCCGACGGAGCACATGCTGCGCTCCGCACGGATCGGGATGCGACTTGGCCAGCGACTGGGGCTGGACACGACACAGCTGTCAACGCTGTACGACGTGGGTCTCCTGACCTACGTCGGCTGCCCGACCTACGGCGACCAGACAGCGAAGCTCTTCGGGAACGACATCCGCTTCCGTGCAGAGGCAGAACACCAAGATCTCGCCGGACTCCCCGCGATGATGTTCATGCTCCGACGAGTCGGTCAGGGCGGCGGGGGCCTCGATCGCGCGCTCCAGATCACTGGCTTCGTGGCAACCGGTGGCCGCGCGGTTCTCGAGCAAATGGCCGGCCACTGCTCGGCGGCCGGGGCGCTCGCGGACCGGTTAGGACTGGGCGCAGACGTCCGAGCCGGCATCGAGCAGGCCTACGCGAGATGGGACGGACGCGGTGTGCCCGACCACCTGTCCGGGGACGAGGTGTCATTGGCGGCCCGGATATCGCACGTCGCCGAGGCGTGCGAGGTGATGGAACGCATGGCCGGCATCGATGCCGCCGTCGACGTGGTCCGCGCACGTACCGGCACCCAGTTCGACCCTGAGATCGTCCAGGCGGTGACAGTCCATCCCGAGCAGCTGTTCGACGGCGTCGCTGACGACGCGCTGGAGCAGATCATGTCGGCCGAGCCGGCCGCGCGACCACGTCTCTCCGACGATCAGCTGGACTCCGCGCTGGAGGCGATCGGCGATTTCTGCGACCTGCGATGCTCGTTCTTCGCCGGACACGCCCGTGAGACGGCAACCTTGGCCGCGAAGGCGGCCGAGCTGCTGTGCATGCCCGCCGCCGAGGCCCGTTTGACCTATCGCGCCGCGCTCGTCCACGAGGCCGGCCGGTTCGGGGTGGACGCCACGGTATGGACCGAACCCGGCCCACTGTCGGCCAGTCGCCGCGAGCGGATGCGGCTGCACGTGTACTACGTCGAGCGCATCTTCGACCGGCCCGAGGCCCTGCGAAGGATCGGTCTGCTGGCTGCCACCCACCACGAACGCATGGACGGTTCGGGATATCACCGTGGCCTCGCCGCGGCGACCCTCTCCTCCCAGGCGCGGCTGTTGGCCGCCGCGCACGCTTATCACGCGATGCTGCAGTCGCGCCCATACCGCCCGGCGTTGACGGAGTCCGATTCGCGCCGCAGGCTTCTGGCCGCGACCGTCGAGGGTCAGTTGGATCCGCTGTCGGTGGACGCGGTGCTGGCCGCAGCCGGACACCGCAGTAGCCGGCAGCGAGCCGAGGGACCGCTGGGGCTGACCGCTCGTGAGAGTGAGGTTCTGGGCCTGCTCGCCCAGGGGCTGCCGAACAAGTCGATCGCGAGGCAGTTGCAGATCAGCGCGAAGACGGTGAGCAACCACATCGAGCACATCTACCTGAAGCTCGGCGTGACCAACCGTGCCGGGGCCACCATGGCGGCGATGCAGCACGGGTTGGTCGGTCAGGCACCTGCGCCGGACTGACCCTGCTGAGCGCGCCTCGGCTCGCCCGGTGATGCGGTAGCCACTTTGCAGCTGACTTGGCGCGTGAATCGGTTGCCGCATCGACGCGGACAGCCGTCGATTTGCGAGCACGGCGGGTGGCCATGGGCGAGCCCGCCAAGAGCGTCGGCACGTAGCATCAGCGTCATGACGAGAGCCGGTCGGCGGTGGCCATGGTTGGCCGCGGGTTATCTCGGACTGAGTGGCTTTCTGGCGCTCGAGGCGACGACTCGAGCCCCAGGGGACGCATCGAGCCTGGAGGCGTCAGCCGACGACGCTGGAACCACCCGTCTGATTGTCGCTGCCTATGGAGCCGGCGTGCTGCAGCCGTTGCTCGGGCTTTCTGTGCAGTCGTTTCGACTTCCAGCTTGGGTTCGACCGACTGGACTGGCGCTCGAGCTGACGGGCCTCGGCGTGCGCTGGTGGTCCATGTCCACCCTGAGTGCCTCGTACTCGCGAACGCTGCGGCGAGCAGAGGGTGACTCTCTGATCGACACCGGCCCGTACGCCGTGGTCAGGCATCCCGGCTACCTCGGGTCGATCATGACGTGGGTGGGGTTCGCTCTGACCTCGGCCAGCGCTCCGACGGTGGTCGCCGTCAGCGCCCTGTTGGGTGTTGCCTATCGACGGCGGATTCACGCCGAGGAGCGTCTCCTCCTTCGAGACCTCCCCGGCTACGCCGAATACGCCAAGCGGACTGCGCGCCTCCTGCCGCGAATCTGGTGAGCCCGACTCCGCAGCTCTCGCTGGCTCCCGCGATGGCCGCGCAACCGGCGCCGGCCCCGTGCGGCTGAGGTCAGCCGACCTCGGCGCCTCGTTCGAGCCCGAGGGTGGCCAGGAGGTCCTCGTGAAACTCCATCCAAACCGTATGGCAGGAGTCGATCTCGACGCCGGTGACCCAGGCGTGATCTCCGGCCTGGACCCGGCCGAGGGCATGGTCGAACCGGTCGTCGTACCCGGCGAAGCGGACGAGAACCTCGGACAGCTCCGCGACGATCACCGACAGCACCGCGTCCAAGACATCGAGCGTCTCCAGCACCCGTCGATCCCAGATCATGTCGAAATGGTCGTTGCTCGCCAGCCGGTCCGCCGCGGTGGGCCGGAGCTGCCAGTCCGTGCAGGCCCGCTGCAGCTCCCCGTTGCGCGGCAGGAATCGTCGATAGCAGTCCCGAACGATCTCGGCGCCGCCGGCGGCAGCCAGCTCGGCCGAAAGTTGGCGGTGGTTCTCGGCGAGTCCTGCCGAGGTGAGCGTCCAAGATGCCGTTTCGGCGAGGTCGACTCGGCCGACCCAGCCGTATGCCTGGAAGTCCAGCAGCAGCTCGGACACCTCGGCACGGTCGAGCCCGAAGCGATCCGCCACCTCCGCGTCCGCCGCCATGCCCTTCAGCCGTACGGCGTGCAGCGTGAGTAGACCGGCGGTCGAGAGTGTCGGATGGCGCACGCGCCGACAGTACCGACCGTCCTGAGCCCGACCGCCCTTCATACGGTGACTCCGCTCTCGTTCAGTCCACCGAGAGCATGCGCGCATCAGTCAGCGGGGGCGCGTCCGGGCCGTCGTGCGATCAGGCTGGTGCTCATCAGTCGCGGAACGCTGCTCGCGTTGCTGGCGACCGCGTGGAAGCAGTCGGAGTGCATCACGAAGACGTCACCGGCCCGCCCGGTCACCTCGGTCACGCACACCTCGACACCGTCCAGCACGACCGGCTGGTCGAGGAACCGCGTCACGCGATCCTCGGGCCGATCAGAGGCCTCGCGTCCCCACAGTTCCGCGAGCCAGGGGTGCGCGGAGCCAAGCGCACGCTTCACGTCTCGTGGCTTGGGACTGCGACCCGTTTGTGCGACGTAGCGCGACACGAGTCGGTGTGACCCTGTCAGCACCAGGGTCCCTCCACCTCGCGGACCGACATCGCTCAGCAAGGCAAAGACCTGCGCGGCCCGGAGCGTGACCATGGGCTGCAACGGCGTGTAGTCGAAGTGCCAGCCGCTGGCCGGGATGGTCCACGCGTGCGGCTGTGGAAACGTCATGAGCACCCGCACGGTCTCCCGATCCTGTTGTTCCTCCCCTCCGAGCAATTCATCGAGCACATCGCAAACCGTCGAAGCCCAGAGACCGTTCAGAGCGCCGGACCGGGTCAAGGGCTGGAACCCGGTCGGCCGCTGTGTCGTCCACGAAGACGGATCGCTGCTGTCGATGGCATGCGTGCCTCCGAGGAAGTTCCAGACGGCCTCACGCATCCTTTGGACCTGGCTGGACTCGATCGCGTTGGGCAGCTCGAGCAGACCCGCGCTTCGGAAGGTGGCTCGCTGGTCAAGGGAAAGCACGAACAGATCGTGCCAAAGTCGACGGGACGCCCGCCACCGCGTTTCAACGACGCGACAACAACGAGCGGACGGCTGATCCGGTGCTCCATCTGCCGATGGCTCCGCAGACCTACCGCCCTCTGCTGACACCACGAACGGCGACTCCTGGATCCGACAGCCTTGCCGAGGTCTTCACCTCCCCACGAGTCGGTGGGGGACGGTGCACGTGCCGACCGGCAGGTGCGCGCCGGGACAAGATCGGGGGATCCTCGCCAAGGGACGAAGCGAGATACATTCGTCGAAGGGATAGCACGGCCGGCTGGGTTTCGGAGGTTCCTGCGGTGGCAACGGTGAGCGTGCGCTACATCGTCGACGATGTCGACGCGGCGATCGATTTCTACTGCGAGCACCTGGCCTTCCGGGAGCTGATGCATCCCGCACCCACGTTCGCGATGCTGGTCAGGGGTGATCTGCGCCTGGTGCTGAGCGCACCGGGCGGCGGCCCGGGCGGTGGTCAGGCGATGGCGGATGGCACCATGCCGAGGCCGGGTGGTTGGAACAGGTTCTCCATCGAGGTGGACGACCTGGACGGGGCGGCGGCAGATCTACGCACCGGCGGCGTGCATTTTCGCAGCGGCGTCATCGACGGGGTGGGCGGCAGGCAGCTTCTGATCGACGACCCCTCGGGCAACCCGATCGAGCTGTTCGAGCCGCGCCGGTTCGAGGCCAAGCTCGACCCGGCGAGCGCCGGTACCAGCGAGGCGGCTCCGAGGACCTCCATCGGCGGGTCGAATCCGTCCTGATCGACCGGGAGACTGTGGGCGCCGCCGAGGTGCAGGAGCGCTAGCGTGAGTCTGTGCCCAGATCAACAGTGCGCAAGACGTACTTCATGTTGATGGTCCAGGACATGGAGCGCGCACTGCGCTTCTACGCGGACGGGCTCGGCGGGACCGTCACACTGCGCACGCCGTACTGGAGTGAGCTGACCGTCGCAGGAGCGACGATAGCGTTGCACCCGGGAGGCGCCGAAGGCGACCGCGATACTGGCCTCGGCTTCGAGGTCGACGATTTGTACGCCGCGCTCGAAACTGCCACGTCTCTCGGCGGGCGCACTACCGATCCACCCCGCGAGCGGCGGAGCGAGGGAATCCGGATCGCCCAGCTCGCCGACACCGAGGGCAATATCGTCTCGATCGCCGAGACCACTCGCTGACCTGCTTCGCCGAGCAGGAACGGTCAACGGCCACGAGGCCGATGGGCTCGGCTGGAGTGCCGCGACTACGGTCGTGGCGTGGCGACCTTCGCGATGATTGGTGGCGGCTGGCGGGCGCGCATGTTCCTCGACGTCGCCCGAACACTCGGCACCGTCCGGTGCGGTGGAGTCGTGGTGCGGACGGCACGCACGCTGGATGTACCGACATACCCGTCCCTGGCGACCTGCCTGGACGACATGTCGGTGGACTTCGTCCTCACCGCAACACCGCCGTCGGTCACACCCCGTGTCGTGGCCGAGATTGTCGAGCGCGGTCTGCCGGTCCTGGTGGAGACCCCGCCTGCGCCGGATCTGGATGGACTTCGTGCGCTCTGGTCCGCGGTCGGCGCATCGGGCCTCGTCCAGGTCGCCGAGCAGTACCTGATGATGCCGTCGCACGCGGCTCGGGCCGCTGTGATCGGCGGCGGCGCGATCGGCATCCCGACGCAGGTCCAGGTGTCTTCGACGCAGCTTTATCACGCCGTGTCGGTGATCCGCGGTCTACTGTCGGTCGGCCGCGATGTCGTCTCGGTCCGGGCGAGCCGGTTCACGGCTCCGCTGATCAGCCCGTTGAACCGGTCCGGCTGGACCGACGATCCCGAGCCGCGGCCGACGACGACGACGATCGCCACACTCGACTTCGGTGCGGGGCGCTCCGGGCTGTACGACTTCACCGAACAGCAGACCCGCAACCAGCTCCGGTTTCGGCGGCTCACCGTCCGAGGCAGCGCCGGGGAATTGCACAACGACGAGGTTGTGCAGCTCACCGGGCCGCGCAGCCTGGTCCGCACGCCACTGGTCCGTCGCCAGATGGGTCACGACCTCGATCTGAACGGCTTCGATACCGAGCACATCTCGTTCGGTTCCGACGTCGTGTACCGCAATCCCTACATCGGGCAGCGCTGGATGGATGACGAGATCGCGATGGCGACATTGCTCGAGCGCACCGCGACGTGGGTACGTGGCGAGGGTCCTGAGCCGTACCCACTCGTCGAAGGGTTGCAGGACCAGCAGATCGCACTGGCCATCGAGGAGTCAGCCGATACCGACACCACGGTGATGACCACCCCCGAACCATGGACCTCAGCGCCGCGGGGTGGGACGTGGCCCATCGAGCGCTAGGCCGGCCCAACGTCGATCGGTCTCCGTTCGCTCACGGAGAACGCGGAAGAAATGGGACCGGAACTGCATTGAGTCAATGACGCTCAACTTGCGTCACCCTGACTTGGAGGCATCCACGTGACGACCACTCAACTCCCCGTCCTGTTCCTGACCGACCTCGTCGTGCTGCCCGGCATGGTGGTCCCGATCGAGCTGGACGACACCGCTCGCGCCGCGGTCGATACGGCCCGCGCCAGCAGCGACGACCACCTGCTCGTCGCACCCCGACTCGGCGACCGCTACGCGGCGTACGGCGTGGTGGCGACCATCGTCCAGGTCGGTCGGCTCTCCGGCGGCGAGCCGGCCGCGGTGCTCCGCGCCGAGCGCCGCGTGAAGATCGGCTCCGGGGTTGCCGGAGCGGGTGCGGCCCTGTGGGTCGAGGCCCACGAGATCGAGGACCACGACGCCGACAGCGACGAGGTACGCGCCCTCGCCACCGAGTACAAGAGCCTGGTGATCGCCACCCTGCAGCGGCGCGACGCCTGGCAGGTCATCGATACCGTCAACCGGGTCACCGACCCGTCGTCGCTCGCCGACCTGGCCGGCTATGCGCCGTACCTGGACGACGAGCAGAAGCGTCAGCTCCTGGAAACGCCGAGCGCTCGCGAGAGGTTGACCGTCCTGGTCGCGTGGGTGAAGGCCCACCTGGCCGAGGTCGAGGTCAACGACAAGATCGCCGACGACGTACGCGAGGGCATGGAGAAGAGCCAGCGCGAGTTCCTGCTGCGCCAGCAGCTCAACGCGATCCGCAAGGAGCTCGGTGAGGACGAGCCGGAGGGGGCGGAGGACTACCGGACCCGGGTCGAGGCGGCCGAGCTGCCCGAAGACGTTCGTAAGGCGGCCCTCCGCGAGGTCGGCAAGCTCGAACGCTCCAGCGACCAGAGCCCCGAGTCCGGCTACATCCGGACCTGGCTCGACGTGATCCTCGAGCTGCCCTGGGGGACGAAGACCGTCGACTCGACAGACGTCACGGCTGCCCGGGCCGTGCTGGATGCCGATCACCACGGCCTCGACGACGTGAAGGATCGGATCGTGGAGTACCTGGCGATCCGCAGCCGGCGCGCCGAGCGTGGACTCGAGGTCGTCGGTGGCCGTGGCTCCGGTGCGGTGCTCGCCCTGGTCGGCCCACCCGGCGTCGGCAAGACGTCGCTCGGCCAGTCGGTCGCGCGCGCGCTCGGCAGGAAGTTCGTCCGGGTCGCCCTGGGTGGCGTTCGTGACGAGGCCGAGATCCGCGGTCACCGGCGGACGTACGTCGGCGCGCTGCCGGGGCGGATCGTCCGAGCCATCACCGAGGCCGGCTCCATGAACCCGGTCGTGTTGCTCGACGAGATCGACAAGGTGGGCTCGGACTACCGCGGTGACCCCAGCGCGGCGCTGCTCGAAGTGCTCGACCCGGCACAGAACCACACGTTCCGCGACCACTACCTCGAGGTCGACCTCGACCTGTCCGACGTGGTGTTCCTGGCCACGGCCAACGTGCTGGAGACCATCCCCCAGCCGCTGCTGGACCGGATGGAGCTCGTCAGCCTCGACGGCTACACCGAGGACGACAAGATCGCCATCGCTCGCGACTACCTGCTGCCCAAGCAGCTGGAGCTGGCGGCGCTGAACACCCGCGAGGTCGAGGTCACCGACGGCGCGCTGCGCGAGATCGCAGCGAACTACACCCGCGAGCCGGGCGTACGTCAGCTGGAGCGGCTGCTGGCCAAGGCGCTGCGCAAGGCGGTCACGAAGCTCTCGACCGGCGATACCCTTCGACACACTCAGGGCGGCGCAGACGGCGAGACCAGCGCTGAGCCCGCCGAAGCGCGAGCCCTGGACGCTCTCGTGATCACGAGCGGCAACCTGCGCGACTACCTGGGTCGGCCTCGGTTCACGCCCGACGCGCACGAGCGCACGTCCGTGCCGGGGGTTGCGACGGGGCTGGCGGTGACCGGAATGGGCGGCGATGTGCTGTTCATCGAGGCGAACGCAGTGGAAGGCAAGGGTGGCCTGACGCTGACCGGGCAGCTCGGTGACGTGATGAAGGAGTCGGCGCAGATCGCTCTCTCCTATGTCCGGGCGCACGCGGCGCAGCTCGGCATCGACGACCCGAGTGTGCTGGATCGACAGATCCACATCCACGTGCCGGCCGGTGCGATCCCGAAGGACGGTCCGTCCGCCGGTGTGACGATGGTGACCGCCCTGACCTCGATGGCGCTCGGTCGTCCGGTTCGCTCGGATGTCGGGATGACCGGGGAGGTCACGCTGAATGGACGGGTGCTGCCGATCGGCGGGGTGAAGCAGAAGCTGCTCGCCGCTCAGCGTGCGGGCCTGACCACCGTGTTCGTGCCGAAGCGGAACGAACCGGATCTCGACGAGGTCCCGGCCGATGTGCTGGCGGCGATCGACGTCCGGCTCAGTACCGATGTCGCCGAGCTGGTCGCCCAGGCGATCGAACCGGTCTCGACGAGCGCGGTTCAGGCCGCCTGAACGTGAATTGCTCCCACTCACTGGGCGTCGAGGAGCCGAACTCGAGCAGCTCGCACCGACTGGGGTGAGCGATTCAGGACAACTGGCCGGGGCCACGTCGTTGCCGCGAATGATTTGGACCTGACTTGGACGGGCCGGTCTCCCTACACTGGGGAGACCGGCTCGTTCCGGTTGAGAGGGGTCGCGGCATGGGCGATCTTGACCACGTGAAGTTCGGCGGCGAAACCGTCGACCGCCGCACGAGCAACATGCTGCGCGAGGCTCAGCGGATCGCGAACGAGCAGGACCCCACCATCGGCAAGCTCCACCTCAGCCAGGGCTGCTTCTGTCACGGTGTCGCCGCCTCGGCCGGCACCCACTCGGGAGCGGGGGCTTTCGACCTCTCGGTCCGCGGCTACTCCGAGCACCAGAAGGAGGTCATCGCGCTGTCCCTGCGCAAGGTCGGGTTCGCCAGCTGGCGCCGGATGCCGAGTCAGGGGCCGTGGCCGGAGCACATCCACGGCATCGCGATGGGCTCCAAGGATCTTCCGTCCGTCGCGCAGAGCCAGGTGCGCAGTTATCTGAGCGGCCACAACGGGCTGGTCGGTAACGCCCGCGACACCCAGGACCGACCAAGCAAGATCTTGACCTGGGAGCAGTACGAGGCCAAGTACCTCCCAGACGGACAGCCCCCCACCAACCCCACCGCCGACCCCGCATCGCCCGACCAAACGGCCGGCCAGGTCACCCAAGGTGCCGACGACCCGTACGCCATCGACTCGGGCCAGGGCGTGTCGATGACCAAGGACAGCGACGGCGACGGCCTCACCGACGACTTCGAGAAGATGTCTCGGACCGACCCGTTCAACGCCGACTCCAACGGCAACGGGATCACCGACGGCCAGGAGTTCATCGCGTCGGGCGGGCGCGGATCCGGGGTCACCATCGACGCGAACCACGACGGGGTCGCCGACTGGTTGGAGACCGCCGCGCTGACCGGCCAGTCGGCGGGCAGCGCGAGAACCGCTCCGAACGCCCGGCAATATGCGTTGGGCCAGACCTCGATTGGGGCCCGCGCCGGCGTGGGTACCGACGACTTGGATGGCGGACTCGGCACAGGTGCAGGCGGAGTGTCGGGGACGTACGCCGGCACCGGGCTGGGAAACGGCCTCGGCGGCGGGGTCGGCGCGGCTCCCGGTGTCGGCACGGTAGCGGGGACCGGTCTGCCGGCCGGAGCTACCGGCAGCGGTACCGAGCCGCTCGACGGAACTGGGACCGGCGCGACAGGGGTCGGTGGGACGGGGGCCGGAGGCCCCGGCGACCCCTTCGGCGGCTGACGAACGGACGGGTCTGCGCCACGCCGATCAGGCGGTGGTCGTCGGCTCCTCGGTCTTGGCGGCGGAGTCGTGGCGCGACTTGATCAAGCTGGCGACGGTGGTGATCGTGAGGGTTGCGATGATCACCATCAGCGACACCCAGATCGGGATCTCGCCGGCCCAGGGGGCCCACTCGGCGAGGTGGTAGTGGTGCAGCGCGTGCAGGACCAGCTTGATCCCGATGAAGGCCAGGATGACCGACAACCCGAGGGACAGGTAGACGAGACGCCTGAGCAGGCCACCGATCAGGAAGTACAGCTGCCGCAGCCCCATCAGCGCGAACACGTTGGCGGTGAACACCAGATACGGCTCCTGGGTGAGGCCGTAGATCGCGGGGATCGAGTCGAGCGCGAACAGCAGGTCCGTGCTACCCAGCGCGATGATCACGAACAGCATCGGGGTGATCAGCCGGCTGCCGTCCTCGAGCACCGTCAGCCGGGTTCCGCGAAACTCATCGGTGGCCGGGAACCGCCGCTTGACCAGGCGCATCAGGGGATTGTCCGGGACCGCCTCGTCGTGCTCGTCATCGTGCTTGCGGTAGTCGATGACCAGTCGGACCGCGGTGTAGACGAGGAAGGCGCCGAAGATGAAGAACACCCAGGCAAACTGGTTGATCGCGGCCGCACCGATCGCGATGAAGATGCCGCGGAAGATCAGAGCCAAGATGATTCCGACGAGCAGCGCGTACTGCTGCAGCTCTCTCGGTACCTTCAGCTTGGTCATGATGATGACGAAGATGAAGAGGTTGTCGATCGACAGGCTGTACTCGGTGAGCCAGCCGGCATAGAACTGCGCCGCATACTCCGCACCCGAGAATGCCCAGACCCCCAGCCCGAACAACAGGGCCAGCGCCACGAACACACCGATGAAGAGCCCGGCCTCCTTCATCGACGGTTCGTGCGGGCGGCGGCCGATGACGAACACGTCGATCGCCAAGATCGCGACCATCACGACCACGGTGATGATCCAGGTGTACAGGTGGACGTTCAAAGGCAGAAGTCCTTCCGAGACGCTCTGACGGGACGACGTACAGGTCTCGGAGGTCTCTTCCGCCAGGGCTGGGCCCTGACCACGGCACCGGGCTGATCCCTGGACAAGTCAGGGACGAAACCGTGATGACGATGCCGACGCTTCGGGGAATACTCCCCTCCACCCTCGATTCTGGCAGGCTCGTCCAGAAATCACGAATTCGGCCCCGGTCCGGCAGGGGCGATGACCCCTTGTCGTCAGGGGCGACCTCAGAGCGTCTCCGTCACCTTCGCCAACCCGCGCGGCGCGTCCGGGTTACCGCCGCGGGCGATCGCCAGGTGCTGCGCGAGCTGCTGGAAGGGGATGATCTCCAGCAGCGGCGAGAGCTCCTCCGGGGTGCCGGCGGGCAGCACCACGCCGACCGCGGCATCGGCCACCGCCGCGGCACTCCCGACGCAGAAGACGTCGGCACCCTGCTCGGCCAGCCGCGGCAGCACTTGTCCCATCGCGTCGCCGCCGACCCCCTCCGCGACGACGGCCAGCACGGGCACCTGCGGCTCGATCATGGCGAGCGGGCCGTGCAGGAGGTCTGCGCCGGAGAATGCCTGGGCGGACAGATACGAGGTCTCCATCAACTTGAGCGCCGCCTCGCGCGCGGTCGGGTAGGAGTATCCCCGTCCAGTGGTGACCAGGCGGCTGGCGAAGCGGTAGCGCTGGGCGAGCAGGGCGACCCGCTCGTCGCCGGCGAGCACCTGATCGGCCAGGTCGGGAAGGCCGGCCGCGGCCTCCCCGCGGCCACCGCGGACCCTGTCCAAAAGCAGATACAGGGCCAGCAGCTGCGCGGTGTAGGACTTCGTGGCCGCGACGGCCAGCTCCTCCCCCGCCCGTACGTCGAGGTGGGCCTCGGCGGCTCGGGCCAGCGCGGAACCGGCCTTGTTCGTGATCGCGATCGTCAGCGCACCGCACTCTCGAGCGACCTCGAGCGAGCGGACCAGGTCCGGCGAGCCGCCGGACTGGCTGACGCCGATCATCAGCACGCCGGTCAGGTTCGGTCGGGCGTCGTACGCCGTCATGGTCGACGGCGAGACAAGCCCGCAGGGCAGGCCGAGCCCGATCTCGGCGACGTACTTGCCGTACAGCGCCGCGTGGTCACTGGTACCGCGGGCGACGAACTGGACGAAGCGGGGTCCGTACTCCGCGATCAGGCCTGCGGCGCGAGCCAGGTCACTGTCCGGAGCTGCCGTCTCGGCGAGCAACCGGCGCCACACGGCGGGCTGCTCGGCGATCTCGGCGGCCATCAGGGTTCCGGGGGCAGAGGTGGTCATGGTCATGGGTTATCAGAGATCCTTTCTCAGTGGTGGAGCAGGAGGCCCGAGTTGTCAGCGCGAGAGTCGGCTATAGCCGTCTGAGACGCTGACAAGTCGGGTAGGACGGCAGCGAGTCGAGCAGCGCCGTGGGCGGGATCTCGATCCAGCACACGTACGTCGGTGAGCCCGAGATCAGCGAGTCGGACGCTGACCCGCTCGGCGAGAAGCGGCTGGTGAACCAGCACACCGCCGCCGAGGACGACCGGAAGCACTCCGCCCGGCTCCGTCGCCCGGAGCCGGTCGAAGGGCCGACCGTCCGCGAGTACCTGGACCACCGTCGCGACCAGGCTGGTGAGGTCGTCGGCGGCGGCATCGACGATCGCACACGCCGCCGGGTCGCCGTCGGCCGCGAGCTCGAACACCACCCGGGCGTGGCCGGCCCAGTAGCGCCGTTCGGGTGCCGCGTAGAAGTGATCGATCAGCTGGACCGGGCGCTGCAGGCCGCAGTCGGCGGCGAGCTGTTGGGACAGGCGGTCCGGCCGTCGCCCGAGGTCGGCGAGCCGCAGCGCGTGCCGGACTGCCTCTCGGGCGATCCCGTAGCCGCTGCCCTCGTCACCGAGCAGATAGCCCCAACCGCCGGCCCGGGCGACCCGACCGCCCGCGGAACCGGCGACCGACGGACATCCCCGGCTCTCCGAGATGCGTCCCCAGGCCACCGACCCGGTGCCGGAGATCAAGGCGACGCCACGATCGAGACCGGCGGCGGCGAGGATCAGCTCGGTGTCGTGCACGATCCGCACCTTCGCACCGGGCACCAAAGCACCGATCAGGTCGCGCAGCCGGAGCTCGGCCTCGACCGTGTCGACGCCGGCGGCGCCCGCGCAGATCGTCCGGATCGGCACGTCACCGGTGGCCCGGGCGAGCTCGTCACGGAGGGCTCGCAGCTGGCGGCCGGCCTCGACAGCCCCGACCGAGGCGAGGTTCGCGCTACCGGCCAGCGCCTCGGCCGCGATCCGCCCGTCGACCAGGCTCACGGCGTGGGTCTTCGAGCCGCCGATGTCGATCCCGACCGCCTGTCCGGTCCGGTCCTGCCCGTGGCTGCTCACTTGACACCGACCAACGTCTCGGCCGGGCCGTCGACGCCCTCGACCGGGACATCGGCGCGGCCCTCGGCCGGCCAGGTACCGCCGTTCTCCCAGAAGTGCCGGATGTCCTCGAGCGGGCGACCCTTGGTCTCCGGAGCCAGCCGGAACACGAATCCGAACGCGGCCACGGCCAACGCGCCGAACACCACGAAAGTGCCCGCGCCACCGACCCGGGTGAGCAGCGTCAAGAAGACCGCGGCGACCGCCACGTTGGCCACCAGATCCGAGGTGAGCATGGCACTCGAACCGAGCGAACGCAGCCGGGCGGGGAAGCTCTCCCCTGCGTACACCCAGACCAGGGCGCCGAACCCGAAGGTGAAGCCGACGGTGAACAGCAGCAGACCCAAGAAGCCGAGCACGGTGAGCAGCCCGCCGAAGTCGGACCCGACGGTGAACACGGTGACCAGCAGGGCGTTGGCGGCGATCATGATGCCGATTCCGGTGAGCAGGATCGGCCGTCGGCCGAGCCGGTCGACCAGGACCATCGAGACGAAGACGGCGCCCAGTCCCGCGACCTGGACGAGGGCCGGGAGGCCCAGCAGGGCGAAGTTGCCGTGGAAGCCCATCGCCTGGAAGATCCGCGGGCTGTAGTAGACGATCGCGTTGATGCCGGTGATCTGGACGAAGAACCCCAGGCCGACCACGAAGATCGTGGCTCGCAGGAACGGCTTACGGAGCATCTCCTTCAGACTCCGAAGAGTGCTGCCCCTGCCGCCCTGCTCCTCGTTCAGCGCCGCGGCCATCTCGTCGAGCTCTGCGTCGACGTCGGCACTCGGATCGACCTCCGACAGCACGGCCCTTGCCTCGTCCCGCCGGCCCCGCATCATGTACCACCGCGCCGTGTCCGGCAGCCGGAGCAGCAGCAGGAAGATGAGCGTTCCCGGGACGGCGGCCAAACCGAGCATCCAGCGCCAGCTTCCCGTCTCGGCCAGGGCCCAGGCCGCGAGGTAGCCGAAGATGATCCCGATCACGGTCGCGACCTGATAGAGCACGAGCATGGCACCTCGGACGTTCGCGGCGGCGGACTCCGCGACGAACACCGGGACCACGACGACCGAGATGCCGATCGTGATGCCGAGCAGGAAACGGGCACCGATCAGGGTGGGCACCGACCAGGCCATCGCCGAGAGCAGCGAGAAGCCCGCGAACGTCGCCGCCACCAGGAGCATCGACCGCTTGCGGCCGATCCGGTTGGCCAGCGCGCCACCGAAGACGGCGCCGAGCACCTCGCCGACCACCACGGCGGTGGTGACCAACTGCTGCTGGCCGGTGCTCAGACCGAAGTCGGAGGTGATGAACAGCAGCGCACCGGCGATGTTGGACGAGTCGTAGCCGTAGATGATGCCGACCGTCGCCGCCGCAACGGCGACCCAGATGCCGAGCCGGGACGATTGCTTGAGGTCTTGCCAGAGAGACATGCGGGGGACTCCTTCGTTGGTGGGACGGGCCTTTTCGAGCCGGCCGGGTTGGTCGGGCGCCTCGGGTTGGGCGTGTGATCCACGCCGACACAATGGTCTAGACCTTTGCGTAGGAGCAATATTGGCATAGACCAATCTGACGTGTCAAGAGAAGGGTCTAGACCATTTCTGCGGATTCGCTCGACATCGGTGACGAAAGGTGTAGACCAATGGCTATACTGGTCATCATGAGCGCCCCGATGGTGAAGGTTCCGCGCTACTACGCGGTCAAGACCCAGATCGCGGAGCTCATCGACGGCGCCCCCCCAGGGACGGCGATCCCGACCGAGCGCGACCTCGCGGTGCGGTTCGACACGTCGCGGACGACCGTTCGGCAGGCGCTGTCGGAGCTGGTCGTGGACGGCCGGCTGGAGCGTACGCAGGGCCGAGGCACCTTCGTCGCCGAGCCGAAGGTGGTCCAGGTACGCCAGCTCACCTCGTACTCCGACGATCTTCGCCAGCAGGGCAAGAGCCCGACGAGCACGGTGTTGTCGGTGACCCGGGAGGTCGCCTCCGACGCCGTCGCCGCTCATCTCGACCTGCAGCCCGGGGACGTGGTGCACCGAATCGAGCGACTGCGCGGCGTGGCCGGCGAGCCCTTGGCCCACGAGGTGGCCTGGCTGCCCGGCCCGCTCGCCCGACTCCGCCAGGAGCTCGAACGGCGTGGCTCGCTCTACCAGACCATGCGTGAGGCGTACGGGATGAAGCTCAGCCGGGCGGAGGACACCGTCGAGACCGCACTGGCCGGGCCGCTGGACGCCCAGCTGCTCGCGGTCGACGTCGGGCTGCCGATGCTCCTGATCCACCGGACAGGTTTCGACGCCACCGGAAGGCCGGTGGAGTGGACCCGCTCGGTCTTCCGTGGCGACCGCTTCCGGTTCGTAGCCGTCAGCTCGCTGGAGAGCTGACCGCAAGCGCCCCCGCCTGTCGGAGGTAGCTCGGTGAGGACTCCGACAGGCGTCGATCCCGGACACAGGACGGACAATGCGCGGACGGCGAGGTATCACGGCTCGCCCCGTGCGCTCTTGGTCCGATATGAATGGTCTGTCAGGTCGGGGGGCCTGCGGGGCGCGCCGTCGTGGACCGATGGTCGGCACTGCAGGTGATTTCGGGGGGTCCTCCCCCGTCTCAGGTGTCGTCGCAGAACCAGGGGTCCCCAGATGAGCGCAGACCGTCCTTCGCCTTACGAACGGCTCTCCCCCGAGCCGCAACGTCACGAACCACGTCCCGAGCACCTTCTTCCCCATGCCGCGAGGACGCTGGACCCCTTCAGCGCCGTCAGGTTCCAGGGCCAGCAGCTCCAGCAGACCGTCTACACCGGCAGCAGGCTGCTGATCCGGCCGTTGGCCGAGACCGACGCGATCATCGACGCCCTCCGGGCCGCGGCCGACGAGCACGAGCTGGACATCGATGTCAACGAGGTCGACGAGCGGCTGGTCGCGATCGCCCGCGAGGCCGGGATCGGCCCGGACGAGCCTCAACCGCTGATCCTGCGGGTCGAGCTGCTACCGCGTTGGGGCTCGGGACCGGTATCACCGCCCGACGCCTGGCCGGTGCTGCAGTCGTACCGGAACCGCTTCGCGGCGGACACACCCGAGCGGGCGGCCGTCCAGCTCGAGCACCTGCTGACCTCGCACACCGACGGGCGGCGACGGTGGCGGCATCACCGGGAATCCCTACTGGCACGTCCCGAGCGCAAGCGGCAACCCGTACTGGCACGTCCCGAGCGCCGGCGGCAACCCGTACTGGCACGTCCCGAGCGGCAGCGGCAATCCGTACTGGCACGTCCCGACGACCGGCAGCGACGAGCTTGCCTCCTACGCCGTCCCGGGCTTCGGCGGCCGGACACCGGTCACCTGGGTCGGACCCGAACCCGTCCGCGTCCCGGACGAGTGGATGGAGGATCGCCGCCGGCCGGTGATCGCGTTGTTCGACACCGGCGTCGGGGAGCATCGCTGGCTGCCGGAGGGGATCGTCGACCGAAACCCCATGTGCGCCGGTCTTCGGATGGGGATCACCGATCCACTCACCAACCCGGAGAACCCGGGCGTCACGATCAATCCGCTCATCGGCGGTCTGGACCCGACGGCCGGTCACGGGACGTTCATCGCGGGTTTGATCCGGCAGACCTGCCCGGACGCCGATATCCTGGCGGTGCGGGTGATCCAGGGCGACGGTGTGGTCAACGAAGCGGACCTGCTCGAGTCGCTCAACATGTTGTGGCTGCGCCAGAAGCTGGCCATCGTCCGCGACGAGCCGGACCAGCTGGTCGACGTTCTCTCGATGTCGCTCGGGTACTACCACGAGGAGCTCAGCGACGCGGAGTTCGATCCGTTCCTGCTGGCACCGCTTCGCGCGCTGGCCCGGCTCGGCGTCGTCATCGTCACCTCGGCCGGCAACGACGCCACGACCAAGCCCATGTACCCGGCGGCGTTCGCGCCGTGGCCGCAGGGTGTGGTCTCGCGGTTCCATCCGCACGAGATCCCGATCACGGCCGTCGGCGCGCTGAACCCGGACGCCACCGTCGCGCTGTTCTCCAACGCCGGCCCGTGGGTCCGGGCGTACCGTCCAGGAGTGTCGCTGGTCTCGACGCTGCCGCCGTACGACGCGTCGGGCACGCCGTCGGTCGAGCTGCGCAGCGGCGGCGTGATCCGGTCGACGGTCGATCCGGACGACTTCCGATCGGGCTTCGGTCTGTGGAGCGGTACGTCGTTCGCCGCCCCGATCCTGGTCGGCGAGATCGCGCAGTACCTCAACACCAAGACGCCGCTCCCCCCGAACGACGTCGATCCCGGCGCCGCACTCGGCCGCGCCTGGGCGGCGCTGCGGCATCTGGTCGAGGGCATGCGTCGGCCCGGTGAACCCGATCCCGACGAACCGGACGACGGTGCAGCTGCTGCCGACGAGGACGTACCAGAACCAGGCTGGGCCGAACAGGGCTGGGCCGAACCGGGCGGGGCCGAACCGGGCGCGGACGAACCCGGGGGGGACGATGCCGCCGAGAAGGCCGGCGAGTCCGACTCGGCAGGAGACCCGTCATGAGTGGGGGGACGACCGAGGAGAGCCTGGCCGTCCGGGCCGGCCGGCTGTTCGCCGAGTTCCGGGCCGGCGACGAACGACGGATGGCCGAGCTGGTCGCCCTACTGACCCCGATCCTGTGGCACACCGCCCGAGCGACCCGGCTCGACACCAGCACATCGGAGGACATCCTGCAGACGGTCTGGCTGACTCTGGTCCGGAAGGCCGACACGATCGAGGAACCGCTCGCGGTGCTCCAGTGGCTGGTGGTGACCACGAAGCGCGAGGCCTGGCGGGTCTCCAAGAGCCAGGCCCGCACCCGTCCCGAGGACATGGAAACCGAGGCCGCACCGCTTGCCGACCCGACGCAGAACGTCGAGTCCGAGGTGATCGGCGGCCAGACCCAGCGCCAGCTGTGGCGCCACGTCGAGCAATTGCCCGATCGGTGCCGCACCCTGCTCCGGGTGATCGCCTTCGCCGACCGACCCGACTACGCCGAGCTCGCCAAGTCGCTCGGCATGCCCCAGGGCAGCATCGGCCCGACCCGTGGCCGCTGTCTCGCCAAGCTCCGCGTCCTGCTCGCCAACGATCCCACCTGGGAGGCACGATGAACACCTCGCCCGATCGCGAGACCGAGCTGGCCGGCCAGCCGCTGGACAACGAGGACCTCGCCGTGCTCAACGCCCTGCACGCCATGTACGACGAGGCCGATCCGGTGCCCGCCGGACTGGTCGAGCGGATTCAGTTCGAGATCACTCTCGACGCCCTCGAGGCCGAGCTGGCGACCCTGATGCAGCTCGATCTGGCCGACGCCGGCGCGCGCGGCACCGCCACCGAGTCGGTGCGGACGATCACGTTCACGAGCGAGAGCCTGACCACGATGGTCACGCTGACCCCCCAGCCGGCCGGAGTGGTACGGGTCGACGGCTGGGCGGCACCCGGCGCCGGCATTCGGGTCGAGGTCCTGCTCGCCGGCGGCCCGCGAGAGACGTACGCCGACGAGGACGGCCGGTTCGTCTTCGATGCGCTGCCGACCGGCCTGGCGAAGTTCGCCCTGCACCTGGATACCGAGAACGGCAGCTCGACGGTGATGAGTCCGACCATCGAGCTCTAGCGTCACCCAACTGCCCCGCCCTCTCCCGCGCCCCGCCGTCTCCCGTGCCCTGTCGTCGGACGCTCGGCACCGGATCTGGTCCTGACTGTCTGACGAGACGGGGCGGCTAGGCTCGGGAAGGACAACCCCCGAAGGAGCAGTGCGCTGGCGAGCTCACCGGCGACGGCTGCCGAGCGCGCCGCTCGGCTGAGGGAACGCGCCCTGTCGCAGTGCTCTCGCGGCCGATTCGACCTCGCCGAGCGCGGTCTGTTGCGGGCGATGGCGCTGCTCGACGGGAATGAGCTGCCCGAGCCCGCCACCCGTGCTGTCCGCGTCCGGGTGCTGATCACGCTGGCCAGCGTGGAGGTCGAGCTCCGCGGCCGCGACGAGGGCATGGCCCGGTTGCAGGCAGCGCAAGCGCTCGCGGCGACATCCGCCGATCCGGGTCTGGAGTTCGCGGTCGAGTCGGCCCTGGCGTTGCAGCTGTTGCGCCGCGGCGATCACCAGGGCGCCCTCGCGCACTTCGCCGCGGCAGAGCGGAACGTCCGGCACGCGACGACCGCAGAGGCCTGCACGCTGTACCTCAACCGTGGCAACCTCATGCTGCAGGATCTCCAGCTCTCCGCGGCCCGGCGCGATCTCGATCGATGCATCGACCTGGCCGAGGCCGACACCACCGACGAGCGGCGGGGGGTCTGGCAGTTCATGGCCCGGCACAACCTGGGTTACCTGGAGTTCCTGGCGGGCAACTTCCCGCAGGCGCTGCGGATGATGGACGAGGCCGCGGCGATGCCGGTCGATGCCTCGCACGGAATCTCCGCACTCGACAAGGCGCGGGTGCTCATCGAGGCCGGGCTGAGCGATGCGGCCGATCAGGTGCTCCGCGATGCAGAGGCGGAGTTCCGCCGGGGGCGGCTGCACCACGAGCTCGCCGAGACCGAGCTGGCCAGGGCCGAGTGTGCGGTCCTCAACGGCGACCTGAAGACGGCCCGGATGCTCGCCGGTTCGGCCCGCACCCGGTTCCGGCGTCGCGCCGACGATCGGTGGCGCCGGGTCGCGGAGCTCATGCTGCTGTCGGCCGACCTGGCCGACGGCCGCCCGCCCGGTCGGTTGGTCGGTCCGGCCGAACGGTTGGCGGTGGAGTTCGGCGACCAGGGGCTGCAGCTCCGCGCTCGCACCGCCGAGCTCATCGCCACCACGGCCCTGACCCGGATCGGCCAGGTCGAGCGGGCCGAGCGGCGCTACGAGCACCTGCCGCGGCTGTCGGCCACCGATCCGATCGCAGTCCGCCTGCAGCAGCGTGCGGCGGCCGCGGACCTGGCACGGGCGACCGGGCGCTCACGCGACGCGCGGCGCGAGGTTCGCACGGGCCTCGCAGATCTGAGCCGGCACCAGGCAAAGTTCGGGAGCCTCGATCTGCAGACCTCCAGCGCGATCCACGGCGCCGACCTCGTCCGGCTCGACCTCGAGCTCGCGCTGGCGGAGGAACGTCCCGGGCTGATCTTCGCCGCGATCGAACGCGGCCGGGCCGTCTCGCGTCGCCTCACCGCAGTCACCCCGCCGATCGGTGAGTCGGCCGACCTGCTCTCGGAGCTGCGCCAGCAGAGCGAGATCCTCAAGGTGATCGGCGACGATCCGACACAGCGCGAAGGCGCGGGACACGTCCGCAGCAGGATCGCCGGGTTGTACAACCAGCTGAGCGCCATCTCCTGGCGAGCCGACGGAGCTGGAGACGTCGGCCGACCGGCCCCGATGCGCGACGTGGTCGACATCGCGCGATCGATGGGCAAGACCCTGGTCTCGTACGTCAACCTCGACGGAGGGTGGTCGGCGATCGTCCTCGGGCCGCGGAAGGCTCGCTGGATCCGGCTGCCCGGCGACGACCGGACGATCGAGCTGTCCCGCCGGGCGCAGGCGGACCTGGACGTGCTGGCATACGCGAGCCTGCCGATCCCGCTCCGCGCCGCCGCCACCGCATCGCTCCAACGCACGCTCGGTCGGCTCGACGATCTCCTGATCGCGCCGCTCGACCTCGGCGACGCCTCACTGGCGATCATCCCGACCGGTCCGACGACGACCCTGCCCTGGAACTGCCTGCCCAGCCTGCGCGGCCGACCGGTCGAGGTCGCGCCGACCGCAACCTCGTGGCTGGCGGGTGCCCGGGCCGAGGAAGGGGCGGGGGCCCTGCACGTCGGAACGTTGTGCGGTCCCGGGCTGGCGACGGCACCTGCGGAGGTCGCCGAGGTCGGCCGGCTCTGGGCCTCGCGGCTGACCGGTCCGGTCCGGGTCGAGCTGCAGGCCACCCGAGCCGATCTGGTCGACGCGCTCGGCTCCGACACCGTCGTCCATGTCGCCGCTCACGGCGCCCATGTGCGTCAGAACCCGATGTTCTCCTCGCTCGAGCTGACCGACGGATCGCTGTACGCGTACGAGATCGGCAGCCGCCGGGTCGCCGCGCATGTCGTGCTGTCGGCCTGCGAGCTGGGCCAGGCGACCACCCGGCCCGGGGACGAGGCGCTGGGACTCACCCGAGTCCTCCTGCATCTCGGAGCCCAGTGCGTGGTCGCCGGCGTGGCTCAGGTCGCCGACGAGCTGGCCGGACGGGTGATGGCCGATTACCACGGACGGCTGGCCGCCGGCGCCGACTCCGCCAGCGCGCTCGCCGCGGCCACCGAGCACGGCGACTACGCGCCGTTCGTCTGCTTCGGCTCCTCCTGGCGCGCCGTCGCCGCCCAACCCTGATCCGCAGGCCCTCCCCACAGCGGGTCCTCCCCATCCCCGAAAGTGGGCGGAGACGACAACGACACGCCGACGGAAGTTGTCGTCAGCGCCCAGTTTCCGTCGAGGGAGCCCGACGTTGGTGGATCAGGCCGGCCGCAGGCCGACCTTGCGGTAGACCTCGGCAACCGTCCGACTCGCGACATCGCGGGCCCGCTCGGCGCCCTGCGCCAGAATCGCCTCCAGCTCGGTGCGCTCGTTCAGGAGCTCGAGGGTCTTGTCCCGGTACGGAATCGCGATGTCGGAGACCGCCTCGGCGACGGCCTTCTTCAGGTCGCCGTAGCCGCGCCCCGCGAAGTCCTCGACCAGCACGTCGACCGGCGCGTCGGACAGTGCAGCGAGGATCGTCAACAAGTTGGAGACGCCCGGCTTGGCCGCCTCGTCGAACGTGATCTCGCGGCCAGAGTCGGTGACTGCGGACTTGATCTTCTTCACGTTCAGCAACGGATCGTCCAGCAGCTCCACGATCCCGCTCGGCGAGGACGACGACTTGCTCATCTTCGCCGTCGGATCGGCCAGGTCCTGGATCTTGCCGACGGACTTCACGATGTGCGGTTCGGGCACCACGAAGGTCGGACCGAACCGAGCGTTGAACCGCACCGCGAGGTCCCGGGTCAGCTCGAGGTGCTGGCGCTGGTCTTCGCCCACCGGAACCTGGTCGGCCTGGTAGATGAGGATGTCGGCGGCCATCAGAATCGGGTACGTGAACAGCCCCACGCTGGCGCCTTCGGCTCCCTGCTTGGCCGCCTTGTCCTTGAACTGGGTCATCCGCTGCGCCTGACCGAAGCCGGTGAGGCAGCCGAGGATCCAGCAGAGCTGGGTGTGCTCGGGAACGTGGGACTGGACGAAGACGGTGGACTTCTCGGGATCGATGCCCGCGGCCAGCAGCTGCGCCGCGCTTCGCAGCACCCGTTCCCGGAGGATCACCGGATCCTGCTCGACCGTCAGCGCGTGGAGGTCGGCTACCCCGTAGAACGCGTCGTGGGTCTCCTGCAGCGGCACCCACTGACGCAGCGCTCCCAGATAGTTGCCTAGATGCAGAGAGTCGGCGGTGGGCTGGGCGAGCGAGAGGACCCTGGGCCGGGTCCGATCATGGGTGGGCGAAGACACGTCGTGAATTGTTCCACGTTGGGCGCCCCGCAACCGATTCGATTATCCGGGGTCGTCGGACGACTCGACGCTTCGACGACTCAGGGACCCGACCCTTCAGGCGGCCGGCGTCGGACTGGCGTCGGGCTGCCCAGGGGAGGGGGCCCCGGCGGCATCGAGGTCGTCGTTGCGCTTCATCCGGAACCTGGACGCCCGGCGGCCGTCGAGCTCGATCACTCGAAGCTCGAGCCGGGGCCTGACCTCTCGATCGTTCGCCTCCAGTGCCTGCACCTCGATCTCGTCACCGACCGCCGGCAGCCGGCCGAGTCGGGCCATGAAATAGCCGGCCAGGGTGTCGTACGGCCCCTCCTCCAGCAGGAGTCCGGTCTTCTCGGCGAACTCGTCCAGCGTCAGTAGACCGTCCACCTCGAACTCGCCGGGCAGGCCGACCTTGTCCTCGACCACTACGTCGTACTCGTCGGAGATCTCGCCGACGAGCTCTTCGACCAGGTCCTCGATCGTGACGATCCCGGCGGTGCCGCCGTACTCGTCCATCACAATGGCGATGTGCTGGCGCTCGCGGCGCATGTCGTTGAGGGCCCGCAGCACCCGTACGGTGCCGGGCAGGGTGATCACCGGTCGGGTCATCTCGCGGATCGGCGTCGTCCGGGCGCTGACCTCTGGGTCGAGCAGGTCGCGCAGGTGGAGAAAGCCGATCACGTCGTCGGCAGACTCGCCCATCACCGGATAGCGCGAGTGCGGCGCCTGGAGCACCTCCCGGACAGCCCGGTGCGCCGGCATGTCCCCCGGCAGGAAGTCGACCTCGGTCCGCGGCACCATCACCTCGCGGAGCGCCCGCTGACCGGCGGAGAAGACGTCGTCGACGATCTGCCGCTCCTCGTCGGAAATGGTGGTCGAGCCGCTCACCATTGCCCGGATCTCCTCGTCGCTGACCTCCGCCCGGCCAGCGCCTGGGTCGCCACCGAACAGTCGGACGAGGACGTTCGTCGAGGCGCCGAGGAACCAGATCACCGGTCTGAGCACGGTCGCGACGAAGTCGACCATCGGCGCGAGGCCAAGCGCGAACGCCTCCGAGCGCTGCAATGCGAGCCGCTTTGCGGTCAGTTCGCCGATGACGATCGACACATAGGAGATCACGATGGTCACGACGATCAGCGCGATGGTCGCGGCCACCCGCTCCTGGAGCCCGAACGTCCGGACGAGGATCGGCGCGAGCTGGTCGGCCAGCGTGGCGCCGCCGAAAGCGGCAGACAAGAAGCCGAACAGTGTGACGCCGATCTGCACGGCCGACAGGAACCGGTTGGGGTTGTCGTTCAGCTTGGCGACCGTACGTCCCCGCTTGCTGCGGTGGGCCAGCTGGCGGACCTGGCTGTCGCGGAGCGAGACCAGCGACATCTCGGCTGCCACGAAAACGCCGCTGGCCGCGATGAGCACGAAGATGACAAGGACGTCGAGCAGGGTCTGGTTCATCGGGTGCTCACCGACTCAAGATTAGTGGTCGAAGCGGGAACGCCCCGAAATCGGGTTGCTACCCGGCGACTGCGCTACTTGGATGGTGGACCGTGACCGCCGTCTTTCCCGAGACCGTGCCCGTGCTGACCGATCCCATTCGCGGGATCCGGCTGCGGGCCCACGACGACGCCGATCTGCCCGCCATCGTCGAGCAGGCCACGGATCCGGAGTCGGTCCGGTTCACCACCGTGCCGTCCCCGTACGGTCTCGACGACGCCCGTAGCTTCGTGCACGAGATGGCGGCCGGCGGCTGGGAGCGAGGAACGCCGCTGATCTGGGCGATCGAGCGAGAGACCGCGGACGGGCCGGCGTTCAGCGGGTCGATCGATCTCCGGCTGGCCGGCGACGGCAGCGCGGAGGTGGGCTTCGGGCTGCACCCGGCCGCCCGCGGCAGCGGAGTGATGTCCGCGGCTCTGCGCCTGGTGCGCGACTACGGCTTCGATGTCCTCGGCCTGCAGGTGCTGCGCTGGCGGGCGGTCATCGGCAACTGGGGCTCCCGGCGGGTTGCCGCGGCCGCCGGCTTCCGATTCGACGGATCCGTCCGGCGGCTGCTGAACCATCGCGGCGACTGGGTGGACGGCTGGCTGGCCACGATGACCGCCGACGACCCCCGCGAGTCGCGGGTCTGGTTGGAGGCGCCCGTGCTGTCGAGCGACCGCATCGTGCTCCGAGCCTTCGCGCGTCACGACCTCCCGCGAATCGTCGAGGGAGCAGGCGACGAACGTACGCAACACTGGCTGGTTTCGCTTCCCCGGCCGTACACTGCCGCGGACGCCGAGGGCTATGTCGACGGAAGTCGGGAGATGGCTGCGCGTGGGAACGGGCTGGCATGGTGCATCGCCGACCCCGCGGACGATCACTGTCTGGGTTCGCTCAGCCTCGAGGGCTACGCCAACTACGCGCGGCGCGGGGAGATCGGGTACTGGGCCCATCCGGAAGCGCGTGGGCGAGGCCTGATCAGCGAGTCGGTCCGGCTGGTGACCGAATTCGCGACCCGGTCGTCCCTGACCTCGTTCATCCAGATCCGCTGCGCGGCAGGCAACCGCGCGTCGCGACGCGTCGCTGAGGCCAGCGGCTATCGCCGGCTCGGCGTGCTACCGAGGGCCGAGCCGCTCGGAGACGGGTCGGTGGACGACCTTGTGGTGTACGGCCGTACGACCTGAGGGGCGCGTGTCGCGGGACCGGGTCCGGGTCGCGCGCTGTGACAAACTCTCCGGGTGACCTTGCAGCTCAGTGTCATCGGCACCAACTACCTCGGCGCGACCCACGCCGCCGGCATGGCGGAGTTCGGTCACGACGTGATCGGCGTCGACATCGAACCGGATCGGGTCAAGACCCTGAACTCGGGGCAGTCGCACATCTTCGAGGTCGGCCTCGAACCCCTGCTGAGCAAGCACACCTCGACGGGGCGCCTCCGGTTCACCACCGACTACGCCGATATCGCCGACTGGGCCGACGTGCACTTTCTGGCGCTGGGCACCCCGTCTGGACCCGGCGGCGCCGCCGACCTCTCGCAGCTCCACGCCGCGATCGACACGCTGGCGCCACTGCTGACCAAGCCGTGCCTGGTCGTCGGCAAGTCCACCGTGCCCGTCGGCACGGCCATGGCCTTGGAGGAGCGGATCCGGTCCCAGGCACCGGCCGGCGACTCGGTCGAGGTAGCGTGGAACCCGGAGTTCCTGCGGGAGGCGTACGCGGTGGAGGACACCCTGCGCCCCGACCGGCTGGTCTTCGGCACCCATTCCAAGCAGGCGCTGGCGACGCTGGAGGAGATCTACGAGATCCCCCTGACCGAGCGGACCCCGGTGGTCCGCTGCGACATCGCCACGGCCGAGCTGATCAAGGTCGCCGCCAACTCGTTCCTGGCGACCAAGATCAGCTTCATCAACGCCATGGCGCAGATGTGCCAGGCGGCGGGCGGCGACGTGACTCTCCTCGCGGACGCGATCGGTTACGACAAACGGATCGGACGGGAGTTCCTGAACGCGGGGCTCGGCTTCGGGGGCGGCTGCCTCCCGAAAGACATCGCCGCACTCGCCGTGTCTGCCGAGGAGCTCGGCGTGACTGTCCTCACCGACCTCATCCGGTCCGTCGAGGCAATCAACGCCGGCCAGCGGACCGAGCTCGCGGACCTGGCGATCGACCAGGCCGGCGGGGATGTGCAGGGCAAGCGGATCGCCGTTCTGGGGGCCGCGTTCAAGCCCGGCACCAACGACACCCGCAACTCCCCCGCGCTCACCGTGGCCGACCAGTTGCACGCGCGCGGGGCGGACGTACGCATCTACGACCCGCAGGCTCGACTGCCACCACGGGAAGGGTTCACGCAGGTCGCCAGCGTCGAGCAGGCTCTGCTCGGCGCGGAGATCGTGCTGCACCTGACGGAGTGGCCCGAGTTCCGCCAGCTCAACCCGGAGGAGCTCGGCGAGCTGGTCAAGACCAAGATCATCATCGACGGCCGGCTCAAGCTGCACGGTCCGTCCTGGCGCAACGCCGGCTGGAAGCTCGTTCAGATCGGCCGCTCCGCCACCATCTGACTGCCGACTTGTCAGCGCCAGAAGTCGCTATGGCCGTTTCTCACGCTGACAACTCCGCGAGGCGACGGGCGTTGCGGACGGCGTTCCCGCCGCCGTCGTTGTTGAAGTACGCGTACACCTCGCGCCCGGCGGACTCCCACTCCCGAATCCGGTCCGCCCACCACCGGAGGTCGTCCTCGCTGTACGACCCCGCATACAGATGATCATGATCGGGACCGTGCAACCGGAGGTAGACCTGCGGTGCGGTGGCACGCAGCACGCAGGGCAGTCCTGCTCCACTGGTGACGACGTACGCGGCCTCGCGCGAAGCGAGCAGCTCGAACACGGACTCGTCCGCCCAGCTGGGATGCCTGAACTCCACCGCCACCGCGAGCCAGCGCGGGAGTTTGGACAAGAAGTAGTCCAGCCGGGCGAGATCTCGCTGATGGCTCGGGTGGAGCTGGACGAGCAGCATCCCGCGGCGGTCGAGCAAGGCGTGCCAGCAGCGCTCGATCCGTCCGATCCAGTCCTCCGGTGCGTACAGCCGCTTGCCGTGGGTCAGTCCGCGGGGCGCCTTCACGCTCAACCGAAACCCGTCGGGAAGCCGGCGCCGCCAGTTCGCGAACGTGGCATCCCGCGGCCAGCGATAGAAGCTCGCGTTCAGCTCGACGCTGCGGAACGATCCTGCGTACCAGTCCAGCCTCGCCATCGACGGCGTACCCCGGGGATAGAGCACGTCCTCCCAGTGGTCATAGCTCCAGCCGCTCGTCCCTACCCACGCCACACGACTCCCCGTCCGCCCGACTTGTCAGCGTCTCAACGTGCTATAGCCGTTTCTCACGCTGACAACTCGCAGCGGCGAGGAACACCGAGGGCAAGCAGATCACGGACGATGACGCCGGGCTCAGCGCGCAGCTCGAAGTTCGTGCAGCGCAGCACGCGACGGCCGCTGACCACAATCGCCCGCTCCCGCTTCATGTCCGCTTCCCAGTGCGCAGCTTCGCGATGATGACCCCCGTCGATCTCCAGAACGACGACGTCCCCGCCGGGTACGTCCCACTCGGCATCGTGATAGCGGACCCGGCCCGCCGCATCGACGCGCTTGACCTGTCGTCGCGGTTGGATCAGGTGGAACCGTCGACACACGTACGCGAGATCCAGCTCGCCGATCGACTGCACTCCGCCCGATGCTTCGGCAATAGCCAGCCGCAGGTAGGCCTTGTGCCGCACCCGCCCGATGGTCCGCATCTGGCCGTCGAGCTCCGCGGCTGTCGACAGCCCCTGCTGCACGGCGGCAGCGACCATCACGCAGGCGAAGCGCGGATAGGGCTGCCAGGCCGCAGCATCCAGCACCGATCGTGCCGGGTTCGTGCACGGCAGGCGGTCGATCGGGGTGATGTCAATGGTCCGGAGGCGCCGCGACTCGTGAACCCGGACCCCGTCGAGCCGGGTGACGTGTCGCCCACGCGGCACGATCAGGTGGATGTCTGAGCGCTCCGCCGCGAACCCGGCGAAACCGTAGAGCTCGAGTGCAGTGTGGCTGCCCAGTGCCGCGACGGGTCCGGCATCCAGCGCGGCCAGCCACATGAGCTGTCGACGCCCAGGCGGTGCATTCTGTAGCAGAACCACGTTTTCGCCGACGGGAAGCCATCGGGCCGCACTGATCTGAGCGACAACGAACCCGGACGAGACGCCTAGCGCGCGGAGTTGATCGCGGTGAAGGACGCCGCACTGAAGCCAGGCTCGACGGGCGAGAGCGGGATGATGGTCGGTCGATGCATACATGGCTGCAGATCCTGCTGCCAGAGGCAAGGGGTTGAACCCATGCCGATCAAGATCTGTGGATAACTTCTCTCCCGGCCCGACTTGTCAGCGTGAGAAACGGCTCTGGCGATTCCTCACGCTGACAACTCGGGGGGTGAAGCGGGGTAACGGGTCAAGCGAGGCGGGCGGCGAGGTTCTCGTCGAGGGTGGCGAGGAAGTCCTCGGTGGTCTGCCACTCCTGGTCCGGGCCCACCAGCAGCGCCAGGTCCTTGGTCATCGCGCCACTCTCGACGCTCTTGATCACCACGTCCTCCAGCGCCTCGGCGAAACCGACCACCTCGGGAGTGCCGTCCAGCTTGCCGCGGTGCTTCAGGCCGCCGGTCCAGGCGTAGATCGACGCGATCGGGTTGGTCGAGGTGGGCTTGCCCTGCTGGTGCTGCCGGTAGTGCCGGGTCACCGTGCCGTGCGCCGCCTCGGCCTCGACCGTCTTGCCGTCCGGGGTCATCAGCACCGACGTCATCAGGCCGAGCGACCCGAAGCCCTGCGCCACCGTGTCGGACTGGACGTCACCGTCGTAGTTCTTGCACGCCCAGACGTAGCCGCCCTCCCACTTCATCGCGGCGGCCACCATGTCGTCGATCAACCGGTGCTCGTACGTCAGTCCGGCGGCCTTGTAGTCCTCCGCGAACTCGGTCTCGAAGACCTCTTGGAAGATGTCTTTGAAGGCGCCGTCGTACGCCTTCAAAATGGTGTTCTTGGTCGACAGGTACACCGGGTAGTTGCGCTGCAGCCCGTACGACAGCGACGCCCGAGCGAAGTCCGCAATGGACTTGTTGAAGTTGTACATGCCCATCGCGACGCCACCGTCGGCCGCGTAGTTCGCCACCACGTGCTCGATCGGCTCCGAGCCGTCGGCCGGGGTGAACGTGATCGTCAGCTGCCCGGCACCCGGCACCTTGAAGTTCGTCGCCTTGTACTGATCGCCGTGCGCATGACGGCCGATCACGATCGGCTTCGTCCAGCCCGGCACCAGACGCGGGATGTTCGAGATGATGATCGGCTCGCGGAACACCACACCACCAAGGATGTTGCGGATCGTGCCGTTCGGTGAGACCCACATCTTCTTGAGGTCGAACTCTTTCACCCGTGCCTCGTCCGGGGTGATGGTGGCGCACTTCACACCCACGCCATGCTGCTTGATCGCGTTCGCGGCGTCGACCGTGACCTGATCGTCGGTCGCATCTCGATGCTCGATGCCCAGGTCGTAGTAGTCGAGGTTCACGTCCAGATAGGGGTGGATCAGGCGTTCCTTGATGAACTGCCAGATGATCCGTGTCATCTCGTCGCCGTCGATCTCGACGACGGTTCCCTCGACCTTGATCTTCGCCACCGGTGCCACCCTCCGAAGTGTTTCGCCGAACGTCCTGCGCCAGACAAGTTATCCCAGCCGGACCGTACGGCCGTGGCCGGTCCATCCGCCGACGTCAGGTCGACCGGGCACGGTAGGAGGAGGGAACGGTGGTCCTTCGACAGGCTCAGGGCACCTGGGCCGAGGATTCAGGGCATCCGGACGACCTGGCCGGCGTACGCCAGCCCGCCCCCGAATGCGAACAGCAGCACCGGCGCACCCGAGGGCAGGGGGTCCTTCTCCTGCAACTTCGACAGAGCGAGCGGGATCGAGGCCGCGGAGGTGTTGCCGGACTCGGTGACGTCGGTGGCCACGACGGCGTTCACCGTGCCGATCTTGGCCGCAAGTGGCTCGATGATCCTCAGGTTCGCCTGGTGCAGCACGATCGCGGCGAGATCCTCAGGGGCCACCTTGGCTCGATCGAGGACGTCGCGGGCGATCTGCGGTAGCTCGAACGTCGTCCAGCGGAACACGGCGCGACCGTTCTGGGCGAACTTGTCGCCGTCGGCGCGCTCGATCCGGACGGCGTCTCCCAGTTCGGGTACGCAGCCCCACAGCACCGGAGAGATGTGCTCGTCCGGATCGGCGGTGACCAGGAAGGCGCCCGCTCCGTCGGCGGTCAGCACACAGGTGGTGCGGTCGGTGAAGTCCGTGACGTCGGTGAGTTTCTCGGCTCCGATCACCAACGCCGTCGTGGACGCGCCTGCTGCGATGGCGTGCTGAGCGATGGCGACGGCGTGGGGAAAGCCCGAGCACGCGGCGTTGATGTCGATCGTCGCCGGCTGTCCGGTGATGCCGAGACGGGCGGCCACCCGGGAGGCCATGTTCGGCGAGCGGTCCAGTGCGCTACAGGTGGCCACGATCACCAGGTCGACGTCCTGCGCGCTGGTCGCGCCCTTGGCGAGAACGTCTTCGGCGGCCTTCGCGGCCATCACGTCGACGGTCTCCTCGGGAGCGGCCCAGCGGCGCTCCTTGATCCCGACCCTGCGCTGGATCCACTCGTCGTTGGTGTCGACCATGGTCTCCAGCTCGGCGTTCGGCACCACCCGTGCCGGCTGAAAGTGGCCTACCGCGACCAGACGCGTACCCGTCATGCGGGTGAGTATGCCACCGCGGAGGCAGGAAACTCCGACCTGACGTCCTCCGGACACGGCCGGGCGAGAGCCACGTCGAACCCATGACCTCCGACCCTGGCGCCGAGCGCCGCACTACGCGATGATCTGTGCCAGGAAGCTGGATTCGCATCCCCGTCTCCCCCCGACAAGCGGGTGCGCGCTTCTACGCCACGGCGTCGGTCAGGCGGCGTCGTCCGGCGGTATGTCGCGCCGACACCGTCGGCTCGGGCACTCGCACCGGCACAGACCCGGGCGCTATGGCGAATGGAGCCCAGTCTCCGATCGGACGACCGCGTCGGCGCGCGATCGGGGATCCTGCGCACAGACGTACTCCGCCTCGCTGGGCCACCAGTCTGCCCGCCAGCGCCGGAGCAGCTCGGGCGGATCGCGCTCCGTGATCCGCTTGCGGCGCAGCTCGGCGGGCGCGTCTACCCACACGGTCAGGTCCCACGGCACCGGCAGGCGGACGTCCGTGGCCGACACCCCCTCGACGATGATCGGTACGCCGACCGGCACGACCACGACCCCCAGGCCCCGGTCGGTGACGAGGTCCCAGCGCTCGTACCGACCCGGCCGGCCCGCGAGAAGGGGCTCGACCACCTCGGCGACGAACAGCCCACGGTCCCAGGACCGCAGCGCGACCCGCCCGAAGTGGTCGATGGGCACCACCACCGAACCGGGCACCACCGCCGCGATCCTCGCGGCGAGGGTGCTCTTGCCGGCCGCGCCGAGGCCGTCGACACCGATCCAGCGCGTGCCTTCGGTCGTGGCTGCCAGCTGCGCGGCGACCCACGGCGCCGCGTCGTCGAACGAGAGCGATATCACCGGTGGACCTCCTGTCGGCGTGGACGGCCGACTTGCTAGTTTCGCAGTCGGATCGACATCGTCCGTCGGCGCTGCCAAGTTGAGGAGTTTCTCGTGAGCACACCCGTGAAGGTCGCCGTCACCGGCGCCGCCGGCCAGATCGGCTACAGCCTGCTGTTCCGGATCGCCAGCGGGTCGCTGCTCGGGCCGGATACCCCTGTGGAGCTCCGACTGCTCGAGATCACGCCGGCACTCAAAGCGCTCGAGGGGGTCGTGATGGAGCTCGACGACTGTGCCTTCCCGCTGCTGGCCGACGTTCAGATCGGCGACGACCCCAACACCGTCTTCGACGGGGTCAACATCGCTCTTCTGGTGGGCGCCCGGCCGCGGTCCAAGGGCATGGAGCGTGGCGACCTGCTCGAGGCCAACGGTGCGATCTTCAAGCCACAAGGGCGGGCGCTGAACGACCACGCGGCGGACGACATCAAGGTGTTGATCACGGGCAACCCGGCCAATACCAACGCCTTGATCGCGATGAGCAACGCGCCCGACATCGGCAAGGAGCGCTTCAACGCCCTCACCCGGCTCGATCACAACCGGGCGAAGGCCCAGCTGGCCGCAAAACTCGGCACCAGCGTCAACGCGGTCACCAAGATGACCATCTGGGGCAATCACTCGGCGACGCAGTACCCGGACGTGTTCAACGCTCTGGTCGACGGCAAGAACGCCGCCGCCGCGATCGACGACCAGGCTTGGATCGAGTCGACGTTCCTGCCGACGGTTCAGCAGCGCGGAGCGGCGATCATCGAAGCCCGCGGGGCAAGCTCGGCCGCGAGCGCAGCGAACGCCACCGTCGACCACATGCGCGACTGGGTGCTCGGCACACCCGAGGGCGACTGGGTCTCGATGTCGGTCCCCTCGGACGGTTCGTACTCCACTCCGGAGGGGATCATCACCTCCTACCCCTGCACCACGGCGGCCGGCAGCTACGAGATCGTCCAGGGCCTGGAGATCAACGACTTCTCGCGAGCCAAGATCGATGCGAGCAACGCCGAGCTGGTCGAGGAACGCGAGGCGGTCAAGGGCCTCGGTCTGATCTGATCAGACAGATCCAACCCGGTGCAGAGGCACACTCGAGCCATGACCGAGCAGCCGAACCCGTTCAGTCGTGAGGGTGCCGACGGGCCGCCAGCGCAGCAACCAGGCATCCCCGAACCGCCGCCCGTCGAACCCAGCGGCACCGGTTCGGAGACCTGGCCGACGTACCCGGCCGCTCCACACGCCGCCGGGTACGACCAGGTCGGACTTCCGACGTACGGCGCCGGCTCCCCTCAGCCGTACGGTGCGAACACCTACGATGCCGACCAGTACGGCGCCGACACGTACGGTGCGGGCGCTTACGGTGCGAGCCCATACCCGACGAGCTATCCCGGCCCGAACCCCTACGTGCCGACCCAGGCAGCAACGTCGCCGTACGGCCCAACGCCCTACGGATCGAATCCGTACGCCGCCGGCCCGTACGGCTACACCGCCACCAACCACCCGCAGGCCGTTGCGTCCCTGGTGCTCGGCGTGGTCGGTCTGGTGATCTGTTCGTACGTCGGGATCGCGGCCTTCCTCGTCGGCCGTAGGGCGCGCAAGGAGATCCTGGCCGAGCCGCAGCGCTACTCGGGACTCGGGATGGCCACGGCCGGTTGGGTGATGGGGATCATCGGTATCGTACTGGCGGTGCTGATCACGTTGTTCTTCATCGTGGGACTGTCCGGTGGCTTCGACAACTGATTCCGGTCCCGACGGTGGTGCCGGACCTACGGACACCTCGCCCCAGCCGCCTGGCCACATGCCGACCGCATCCGACGGGACGCCGAAGCGGCTCGCGGAGCCGGCCGACGAGCTCGTCACGAGCCATCACACGGTGGGGACGGGACGTCGCCGGCTGAGCTACACGGCCACGGCCGGGCGAGTGGTGCTCCGCGAGGAGGTGATCGAGGAGAAGGTCTTCCTCGGCACCAAGGCTCGTGCGGAGATCTTCTCCGTCAGCTATGTCCTCGACGACGCCGATCCACACACCAGGCCGGTCACCTTCGCGTTCAATGGTGGGCCGGGGTCGTCGTCGGTCTGGCTGCACCTCGGCCTGTTCGGTCCGCGTCGGGTGATGATGGGTGACGTCGGCGATCTGATGCCGCCGCCGTACGGTCTCGCCGACAACTTGGAGACATTGCTCGCCGCCTCGGACCTGGTCTTCATCGACCCGGTGACGACGGGCTACTCCCGCACGAGCGAAGGACACACGGCCGACGACTTCCACGGCTACCTGCGTGATGTGGAGTCGGTCGCGGAGTTCATCCGGTTGTGGACCAGCCGCAACGATCGTTGGCTGTCACCGAAGTTCCTGGCCGGTGAGTCCTATGGCACCACCCGTGCGGCTGCCCTCGCCGACCTACTCGCCGACAGTCACGGGATGTACGTCAACGGGTTGATCCTCATCTCCAGCGTCTTGGACATCGGCTCGGTGGACTTCACCGCGGGCAATGACCTGCCGTACGCCCTTTACCTCCCGACCTATACCGCCGCCGCGCACTATCACGGTGTGATCGACGGCGAGCTGACCGCCCGAGTCGCCGAGGCAGAGGAGTTCGCGAGTCGAGACCTGCCGTGGGCGCTGGCGCGCGGATCGCGTCTGTCGAGAGTCGAGCGCGACACGATCGTCGCTCGCTACGCAGCCCTCACCGGGCTCGATCCCGGCTATGTCGATCGGGCCGACCTGCGGGTCACTCTGTTCGAGTTCTGCGCCGAGCTGCTGCGCTCGCGCGGCATGGAGGCCGGTCGCCTCGATCTGAGGTTCACGGGCTGGCCGGACAACCGGAACGCCGGAACAGCAGAGGACGATCCGACCTACCGGGCGCTGATGGGCCCGTACGCCGCCGCCTTCAACTCCTACGTGCGCAGCGAGCTGGGCTACCGCTCCGACCTTGCGTACCATCTGCTGACACCGAAGGTGAATCCCTGGTCATACAAGGAGTTCGAGGGCCGCTCCGTCGAAGTCGCGACCAAGTTGGCATCGGCGATGCGCAGCAATGCTCACCTGCGGGTCCATGTGTCCTGTGGCTACTACGACGGCGCTACGCCGCACTACGCCGCCGAGCACGTGTTCGCGCATCTGCGCATTCCCGACGAGGCACGGGACCGGATCGAGTGGGCGCGCTATCCGGCCGGGCACATGACGTACGTCCACGAGCCCAGCCGTCGGCGACAGGCCGCCGATCTGATCGACTTCGTTCGTCGCGCATCCTGAGGCGGCCGCCGCGCTGGACGGTCGCACCGCGATCCGCGTGTGTGGCCGACCCGCAGCGAACCGCGGATGGGCAACAATATTCGCCATGAGCTATCCCTACGGCCAGAACCCCGAGCCGAACTCCGGCGACGATCAGCCCGGTTCGGGCGATCAGCCGAGCTACGGCCAGACTCCCCCGCCACCGAGCGGGCCCAGCTACGGCCAGACTCCCCCACCACCCAGCAGCCCCAGCTACGGCCAGACTCCCCCACCACCCAGCAGCCCCAGCTACGGCCAGACTCCCCCACCACCGAGCGACTCGGGCTATACCCAGCCGCCGGTGTATGGGCAGCCTCCTTCGTACGGGCAGCCGCCCGCGTACGGGCAGGCACCGTACGAGCAGCCCCAGGGCTACGGGCAGAACCCGTACGGCGGCTACGCCGCGACCACCCAGGCGCATCCGCAGGGCACGGCGATCCTGGTGCTCGGCATCGTCGGGATCGTGGTCTGCGGCATCGCAGCAGTCGTCGCGCTGGTAATGGGCAACAAGGCGCTCAAGGAGATCGACGCGAATCCGAGCGCCTACAACAACCGCCAGATGGTGGTCGTCGGCCGAATCCTCGGCATCGTGGGCACGGTGCTGTGGGCGGCCGTCATCATCGGCTACATCATCTTCTTCATCGCCGTCTTCGGTCAGGCAGCGTCCAGCTGACCACTCGGAGGCGGCCGAGTCGACACCGTACGCTTTGAGAGTCGGGACAGCACTAGTCCCGACCCTCTGCCGTGTAACGCCGCAGCAAATTCCGCCTCAGCGAGAGGTGCGCATGTCCGATCAGCCCTTCCAGCCCTATCAGCCGCGGCCGTACGGTCAGCCCTATCCGGCCCTGCCCCAGCCCCATCCGCAGGGCACAACCGTCCTCGTCCTCGGGATCCTCGGCTTGTTCGTCGCACTCTGCGCGCCGTTTGCCTGGTTCATCGGATCCAAAGCCCTGAAGGAGATCAAGGCTTCGGGCGCCCGCTTCTCCAACGAGGATCAGATCCGCGTCGGACGGATGCTCGGCAAGATCATCACGATCTTGGCGATCATCGCTCTCGTCTTCGGCGTGATCGCCTTGATCATCGCCGTGATCGCATTTTCGTCCTCACGTTGAGCCGGTGCTGCGATGACGCCGATCCTGTCCGCGCTGGCCGCCGACTCGCTCGGTCCAGAGCTGATCGCGCTGCGACGACGGCTGCATCGCGTGGCGGAGATCGGGCTCGCCCTGCCGCGTACGCAGGCACTCGTGCTGGAGGAGCTGGCCGGTCTCCCGCTCGAGATCGTCACGGGTACCGCCAGCACCTCGATCGTCGCGGTTCTGCGGGGGACCGGCAATCGACCGGCCGATGTTCCTGCGGTCCTGTTGCGTGGCGACATGGACGCCCTGCCGATCACCGAGGCCACGTCGGAGCCCTTCGCCGCTGAGGGCGACGTGATGCATGCCTGCGGTCACGACCTGCACACCGCGGGACTCGTCGGCGCAGCGAGGTTGCTGAGCTCACACCGCGACGAGCTGGATGGGGACGTCGTCTTCATGTTCCAACCGGGCGAGGAAGGCTGGGACGGCGCCGCCGCCATGATCGAGGAGGGCGTGCTGACTGCGGCCGGTCCCACCGTACGCGCCGCATACGGGCTGCATGTCATGTCCAGCCTGCTGCCCCGCGGTACGGTGGCCAGTCGACCGGGCACGCTGATGGCAGCCTCGGCGGGACTGTTCGTGACGGTCCGGGGACGTGGCGGGCACGGCTCGCGACCTCACGAGGCAGCGGACCCCGTCGTGGTGGCGGCCGAGCTCGTGGGCGCGCTGCAGACGATGGTCACCCGGCGCGCGAGCGTCTTCGACCCCGTGGTGATCACTGTCGGTCAGTTCCACGCCGGCACGCGCCGCAACATCATCCCCGCCGAGGCTCGGTTCGAGGCGACCGTACGGGCCCTCGGCGACCGTTCGATGGCCGACATGCGTGCCTGGACGACGACGTTGTGTACCCGGCTGACGGAGGGGTACGGCCTGGTTGCCGACGTCGAGTTCGTCGAGGAGTACCCCATCACGGTCAACACACCCAACGAGACGGCCTTTGCCCTAGGCGTTGCCAGCGAGCTCTTCGGACCCGAGCGGGTAGTCGAGCTCGACAGTCCGGTGATGGGATCGGAGGACTTCTCCCGAGTGCTGTCGCAGGTCGGCGGTTGCTACCTGTTCCTCGGAGCGTGCGCATACGAGGACTACCGCACGGCCCCGACCAACCACTCCCCGCTCGCGCGGTTCGACGACGGCGTACTGACCGATGCGGCCCGGCTGCTGGCCGAGCTCGCCCTGCGGGACCTCGCCCTCGGATGACACCGGCTGCCAGGTGAATCTTGCTGGGTGATCATGGTCCAGCCGTCACGCCTATCGCACCGAGTTCCCGCCTCGCTCTCGTACCGGACCTTGGTGATCACCGTGTCGACCAGATCGTGGCCGCCATGGAGTGCCCCAGCGACGGCTGTTCGACAACGGCGTTGCACTCAGCCCACGCACCAAGGGCTTCCGGGACGGGTCACGCCCACAAGGCTGGGGAGGCCACGAGAACGCCGAAGCGTCACGGAACTCCTGACCACAACAACCATCACCAATGTCATTCCAGAACTGTCACCCATGTCCCGAGACATCACACACGGACCTTCGTCGCGACCCTTGAATTCGAATATGTGTTCGACTATGATGGATGCATGATCCGGTCGGGCGTGGCAGAGGCGACGCCGCTGCAGCATGCGCTGGACGGGTTCGCTACCGCGTTGGGGCATCTGGTGAAGGTGGTCGACGACGGTGGGGTGGATGATCTCGACCCGGCCGGGGTGGTCGGGTTCCTGCAGGAGTTCGAATCGGTCCGCAACCAGCTGCCGGTGATCGATCATCGGGTGATCCGGTCCGCGATCGAGGCGGATCTGCCGCACGCGTTGTGTCGGCGGTCGATGGTGCAGGTGTTGATGCAGGCGCTGCTGCTGTCTGCGGGTGAGGCGAGTCGACGGGTGAAGGCCGCCGAGCACCTTGTCGATCGGCAGACGATGACCGGTGAGCCGGTCGGTCCGTGGCGGCCCTGGCTGGCGCAGGCGCAACGCCGCGGCGAGGTCACCACCGAACAGGTGGCGGTGATCGACACCGCGTTGCGTCAGGTCGACGGGCGTGGCTTCGACCCGGCCGAGGTCGATGCCGGGGAACAGATCCTGGTCGACGCCGCGACCGGGATCGGGCCGCACGACCTGCGCCGGCTCGCCGAACAGGTCGTCGACGCCATCGACCCCGACGGCACCCTGCCCGACGACCAGGTGCAGCAGGACCGCCGGTTCTTCCGCTGGCGGCACGCCCGCGACGGCTCGTTCCGCGGCGAGTTCCGGCTCACCCCACAGGCCGGAGCGAAACTGAAAGCCATCCTCGACCCCCTCGCCGCACCCCACGCGACCCGGATCGACCTCGACACCCTTCCCGACGATCCGATCGCCCGCGATCCGACCGGCCACGCAACCGTCCCCGAGGGTGCGGGTATCGCGGCGGTCACCGAGGGTGCGGTCACCGAGGGTGCTGTCTCCGAGGGTGCTGTCTCCGAGGGTGCGGCGGCGGGACAGTCGGCGGGTCGGCGGGTGGTCGAGGACGATCCCCGCTCCCACGACCAACGGATGCACGACGCCGTCGAGGCCGTCTGCGACCGGCTGCTCAGGGCCGGCGGACTGGCCGACACCAACGGCACCCCGGCCACCGTGATCGTCACCATCGACGCCGACGACCTCCGCACCCGGACCGGGAACGGACGCCTCAGCGACGGCTCACCGATCTCCGCGGAAACCGTGATCGACCTCGCCGACGAGACCGACCTGGCCTGGTGCCTGAAGAACTCACGAGGCCAGCTCCTCACCCTCGGCCGATCCCGCCGGATCGCCAGCCCGGCCCAGACCCTGGCACTGATCGCCCGCGACGGCGGCTGCAGCTTCCCCGGCTGCGACACCACCCCCGAATGGTGCGAACGACACCACATCATCGCGTGGATAGACGGCGGCGACACCGACCTGGACAACCTGACCCTGCTCTGCGGCTACCACCACCGCAACTTCGCCGGCCGCGGCTGGACCTGCCACACCAACCCCGACCGACTCCCCGAATGGACCCCACCCAAATGGATCGACCAACAACAAAAACCGATCCTCCACCCCCGAATCCGCCGGCGCGGCACACCCTCGGTGACGCGCAACCCATACCTCGACGCGTGGCGCTAGAGCACGGCCTCCGTCGCCCCGACGGCGCTGACGGAGCGATCCGTGCCGATGATCCGGGCCCGCCAGGGCCGATCCGTCCCGGTGGCCGCAATCCGCACTCGCCCGTCCTCGGCTCGCACGTCCCACTCCGCGACGTCGTCCTCGAGATCGCGGCGGGGGCGGCCACCATCCGAGCCTCCGTCTGGACGGGTGATCCGGACCGTCCGGCTCTGCCCGTCGGCGAGGCCGTAGACGTCGAGACACACATTGTCGGTGTGGTCGTAGTCCGGCCGAGCGGTCCCCGCGCCCCGGGGCAGCACGGAGCCCGGGCGAACGAAGACGGGCAGCGAGTCGAAGCCGTACCGATCGTGGTGCCAGCCGGGACCAGACAGCCGCTCACCGGTCTGCAGATGAGTCCAGGTGCCGGCCGGAAGGTAGAAGTCCACGTCCCCGGAGGCGCTGAACACCGGCGCCACCAGGATCTGATCACCGAGCAGATACTGCGTGTCGACGGCGACGGCGCCTCGGTCCCCAGGGAACTCCAGCATCATGGGCCGCATCACCGGAAGGCCATCGCGATGGGCGATCCTGCCGAGCTCGGAGAGGTACGGCATCAGCGAGAGCTTCAGCTCCGTGAAGATGCGGGTGACCTCGACGGCCTCCTCGTCGAACGCCCAGGGCACCCGGTAGGAGTCCGATCCGTGGAGCCGCGAGTGGGAGGACAACAACCCGAAGGCCAACCAGCGCTTGAAGACCGCCGGGTCCGGCGTCCCCTCGAATCCGCCGATGTCGTGGCTCCAGTAGCCGAAGCCGGACAAGGCGAGGGACAGCCCACCGCGCAGGGATTCCGCCATCGCGGAGAACGTCGACTCACAGTCCCCGCCCCAGTGCACCGGGTACTGCTGCCCGCCGGCGGTCGCCGAGCGGGCGAAGAGCACCGCCTCGCCGCGACCCCGGGTGCCCTCCAGCAGCTCGAACACGCACTGGTTGTACAGCTGCGCGTAATAGTTGTGCATCTTTTCCGGGTCCGAGCCGTCGTACCAGCGCACACCCGAGGTGGGGATCCGCTCGCCGAAGTCCGTCTTGAACGCGTCCACCCCCTGATCCAGCAGGAGCTTCAGCTTGCCCGCATACCAGGTCCGGGCAGCCGGGTTCGTGAAGTCCACGAGCGCCATCCCGGCCTGCCAGTTGTCCCACTGCCACACGTCGCCGTGCTCGGTCTTCAGCAGGTAGCCGAAATCGCGGCCCTCGGCAAACAGCTCGGATCGTTGTGCGATGTAGGGGTTGATCCAGGCCGAGATCCGCAGACCCTTGGCCCTCAGGCGATCCAGCATCGCGGCCGGCTCCGGGAAGGTCGCGGGATCCCAGATGAAGTCGCACCAGTGGAACTGCCGCATCCAGAAGCAGTCGAAGTGGAACACGCTCAGCGGCAGGTTGCGTTCGGCCATCCCGTCCACGAATGAGGTAACGGTGGCCTCGTCGTAGTCGGTCGTGAAGGACGTCGACAACCACAGGCCGTACGACCAGTCCGGCACCAGCGCCGGGCGGCCGGTCAGCGCCGTGTACTTTCGCAAGATCTCCGCCGGGGTGGGTCCGTAGATGACGTAGTAGGTGAGCTTCTCCCCCTCGACCGAGAACTGCGTTCGGGAGACGACCTCGGTGCCGACCTCGAAGCTCACCAGCTCGGGGTGCGCGACGAAGACGCCGTATCCCCGATCGGTGAGGTAGAACGGCACGTTCTTGTACGCCTGGTCCGTCGCCGTACCACCGTCACGGTTCCAGATGTCGATCGACTGCCCGTTCTTGACGAACGCACCGAAGCGCTCGCCCAGCCCGAACACGTGCTCGCCGACGGCGATGGTCAGCTGCTCGTGCACGTGACGATGCCCGTCCGGATCGGTGACCACACCGATGCTCCGCGCCGTCGAGCTCGTCAGCACGGCACCGTCGGGCCCGATGAAGTCGCAGCTCCAATCCCCCTCACGGCTCACCCGAGCGGTCAGGTCGCCGGAGCGGAAGGTGGCCGGACCAACCGTCGGCGCCGCGATATCGGGGCGTACGTCTGCCAGCTCGAGTGCGTAGGCCGGTCCAGCGTCGAGTACGCCGGCGAAGTGCTCGATGGTGACTCCGACGACATCCGGCGCGGGCGAGCCGAACGTGACGGTGATGACCGGCCTGTTCAAGGTGTCTCCCCGCGACGTGATCTTGGTCGTCGGGCAGTGCACGACCAGCTCTCGTCCCGTGGCGATGACGCTTTCGACGTCGCGCGGGCGAAGGCTCGTGTAGCCGGGCCGCATCATCCAGTAGCCGTCGGTGAATCTCAATGTCGCGTCTCCTGTGTGTGCTCGTGCTGGCGTCTGTGCCGGACGGGCCCGGGTGCCCGATGCCGGCGAGGGCGCCAGGACGCGGGAGTCCTCCGGCGCGAGGCGCACCGTCTCGGCAACACTATCCGCGGTCAAACCGAGGAGGTCGCCATTCGCGCTCGGAGGGGCCGCGGTCCGCTCCCGGCCATCCCGGGCTCGGCGAGTGCGCGGCCGAGGGCTCTGTTCGAGCGCGTCGTGGGACACCAGCAACCCGCCCATCGGGCGAGGGGTCGCGTTCGGACTCTCTCGGGTTCCGGACAGCTGACCCGAGCTGTCAACGCCCACCCGGCACCGAGATGGCCAAGACGATGATCGCGGCACCGGAGAGGGCGAGGAACGCGATGTCGAACAACTTGCTCCGCACCCGCAGCAGGCCCGCGTCGGCGGCCGGCAGGGCCAGTCGCTCGACGGCTCCGATACCAAGTGCGCTGCCCACGACCAGACAGCCCAGCCGCCAACTGTCCTCGCTGACGAAGGCGATGGCCAGGCCCAGAACCACTCCGATCACGACGACGAGCAGCGGCCAGTAGCGCTGCGATCGGGCCGCCGCGCCGCTCGGGCGTGCGGTTCCGGCGCGGCTCACCATGCCGGAACCTGCCGTTTCACGGTGGCGCCTCAGTCCGCGAGCTGTGCTTCGGCGAGCTCGACGACGTTGCTGAGCAGCATCGCGCGGGTCATCGGGCCGACCCCGCCAGGCACCGGCGCGAACCACCCGGCGACCTCGCGGACCGAGGGGTCGAAGTCGCCGACCAGGCCGGCGGAGGTCCGGGTGATGCCGACGTCGACGCAGACGGCGCCTGCGCGCACCATGTCGCCGGTGATCAGCCCAGGCCGACCGGCCGCGGCAACGACGATGTCGGCGGACCGGGTGTGCTCGGCGAGGTCCTTCGTGCCGGTGTGGCACAACGTGACCGTCGCGTTCTCCGACTTTCGGGTCAGTAGCAGCCCGAGTGGGCGACCGACGGTGGTCCCGCGGCCGACCACACAGATCTCGGCGCCGGCGATCTCGACACCATTGCGGCGGAGCAGCTCGACGATCCCCTTCGGCGTGCACGGCAGTGGGGCGGTGTCGCCGAGGACGAGCTTGCCGAGGTTCGTCGGATGGAGACCGTCGGCGTCCTTGGCCGGATCGACCAGCCCCAGGGCCCAGTTGTCGTCGAGCTGCGGTGGCAGCGGCAGCTGCACGATGTACCCGGTGCAGCCTGGGTCGGCGTTCAGCTCCGCGATCCGCTCGGCCAGCACATCGGCCGCGGTATCGGCGGGGAGTTCGACCTGGATGGAGGCGATGCCGACCTGGGCGCAGTCCCGGTGCTTGCCGGCGACGTACGACCGACTGCCGGGGTCGTCACCGACCAGCACGGTGCCGAGGCCGGGCACGATGCCAGCTTCGGCGAGTTTTTCGACTCGCTCCTTCAGCTCGCCCTTGATCGTGGCGGCCAGCGCCCTGCCGTCGAGAATCTGTGCCGTCATGCCTTCATTCCCTTCCCCCGCCTTGCGGCCATCCGCGGCGCGGCATCCCTCGGAAACTGGGCCCGAACGACAGCGACACGCCGACGACTATCGTCGTTCGCGCCCACTTTCCGCACAGGCACGATGGTCTACCGGGGACAACCGTATGTGCTCGCACCGCAGATCAGTGGAAGAAGTGTCGGGCGCCGGTGAGGTACATGCTGATCCCGGCTGCCTTGACCGCCTCGATCACATCCGCGTCACGCACCGATCCGCCCGGCTGGACGATCGCCTTCACCCCCGCGTCGAGCAGGATCTGCGGACCGTCGGCGAAGGGGAAGAATGCGTCCGAGGCCGCCACCGAGCCGGCCGCACGGTCGCCGGCACGCTCGACGGCGAGCCGACACGAGTCGACCCGGTTGACCTGACCCATCCCGACGCCTACCGACGCCCCGCCGGAAGCCAGCAGGATCGCATTCGACTTCACCGACCGACAGGCCTTCCAGGCGAACTCGAGGTCCGCCAGCACCTCGGCCGACACAGCGTCGCCGGCCACCAGCTCCCAGTTCGCCGCGGAGTCGTGGGCGTTCGCCACCGTGTCGCGGCTCTGCATCAGCAGACCCCCGTCGATGCCTCGCGTCTCGACGCCTCCACGGGCGATGGGTTCGACGACCAGGATCCGGATGTTCTTCTTCCGCGCGAGCACGTCGATGGCCCCGTCCTCGTACGCCGGTGCCACGATCACCTCGGTGAACACCTCCGCGACCTGCTCGGCCATCGCGACGCTCACCGGGCGATTCGTCGCGATCACCCCGCCGTACGCCGACACCGGGTCGCACGCGTGCGCCCTGGCATGAGCGGCGGCGATGTCGGAGCCCACCGCGATCCCGCACGGATTCGCATGCTTGATGATCGCCACCGCGGGCTCGTCGAAGTCGTACGCAGCCCGACGAGCGGCGTCGGCATCGACATAGTTGTTGTACGACATCTCCTTGCCGTGCAGCTGCTGCGCCGTGGCGAGCCCGCCGGGCATGAACCCGTTGCGATACAGCGCCGCGCGCTGGTGCGGGTTCTCGCCGTAGCGCAGCACCGCCGCGCGGTCCCAGGTCGCGCCGACCCAGCTCGGGAAGCCCGTGCCCGCACTCGTGTCGGTCACCACGTTGCCCAGCCAGGACGCGACCGCTACGTCGTACGTCGCCGTGTGCACGAAAGCGGCCGTGGCCAGCGCCTGCCGCTCGGCCAGCGTGAAACCGCCGCCGGCGAGTGCCTCGCGCAGGGAGTCGTACTGGTCGGCGGAGGTCACCACCGCCACACAGGCGTGGTTCTTGGCGGCTCCCCGGACCATCGACGGACCGCCGATATCGATCTGCTCGATGCACTCTGCCTCGCTCGCGCCCGAGACGACGGTCTCGGTGAACGGGTAGAGGTTGCTGATCAGTAGCTGGAACGGCTCGATACCAAGCTCGGCGAGCTGGGCGCGATGGCTCTCCAGCCGTACGTCGGCCAGTAGCCCCGCGTGCACCCGTGGGTGCAGGGTCTTGACTCGTCCGTCCAAGCACTCCGGAAACCCGGTCAGCTCCTCGACCTGGGTGACCGGGAGCCCGGCCGCGGCGATCCGACCCGCTGTCGATCCGGTGGAAACCAGCTCGACGCCGGCCTCGACCAGCCCGGCGGCCAGCTCCTCGAGGCCCGTCTTGTCGTATACCGAGATCAGGGCACGACGGATCGGCATCCGCAGGTCGTCGGGTGCTTCCGGGGCGGCCGGGGCGGTGTCGGGGGCATTCTGTCCAGCGGCGTCGGTCATGTGAGCCAGCGCACCTTTCTGTCGACCACCTGCCAGTCGCGGGTGACCAGGTCATGGGTGACGTCGAGCAGCATGGCCCGCTCGACGACCTTGATCTTCTCGTGGAGGGTCTCTACGGTGTCGTCCGAGGCGACCTCGACGACCTGCTGCGCCAGGATCACCCCGGTGTCCACGCCCTCGTCCACCAGGAACACTGTCGCCCCGGTCACCTTCACTCCGTACGCGATCGCGTCTCGTGGACCATGGATCCCGGGGAAGGACGGCAGCAGGGCGGGATGGGTGTTGATCATCCGGCCGCCGAAGACAGCCAGGAAGTCCTGACCGACCAGCTTCAGAAAGCCCGCGCTCACCACGAGATCCGGCTCGTGGCGGGCCACCGCTGTGGTCAGTCCACGATCCCAGGCCGCGCGATCGGAGCCTTTGGCGAGCGGATGGACAAAGGTCACGATCCCGGCCCGTTCGGCGCGGGACAGCCCCTCCACCGCTGGGCGGTCGGAGCCGACCGCGACGATCTCGGCACCGAAGGACGGGTCCGCGGTCGCGTCGATCAAGGCCTGGAGCAAAGTGCCGGTCCCGGAGATCAAGACCACGAGGCGCTTCGGACGATGGCCCGGCTCGCCGGCGATGCGGTTCATCGCACCGCGGGAACGGGTAGTCCGACGCCGCGCACGGCGGTCACTCTACCGAGAGCCGGAGAGCACCTCTTCCCGGTCCAGATTGACCGTGGCCTCGGGATCCGGCTCATCCTCGGCTGCCGCCGGGTCCATGCCATCTCTCGGCCGCCGGCGCCAGAGCCCGAGGACCAGGCCCCCGATCATCCCGGACAGACCCAGCGTGCTGACCGCCATCACCACGAGCTCGGGCAGCCGTGGCCCGAGGCCGGTCAACCGGGCGACCCCGAGATCGCCCGAGCAGGCCCACGCCATCGCGGTGAAGACCAGGGCACCGAGGACGCCGGACAGACCACCCACCAGCGCAGTCTCGTCGAACCGGGCGGCCGGCCGACGGCGCACCACGAGCCCGGCCGCCACCACACCGGCCAGCACACCGGCGCCGAGCCACACCAGCTGATAGACCCCACCCGGGCCGGACGACGGGACGGCACCGAAGATCGGGATGCCCGGGAGCAGACCCACCTGGGTCGCGGCCGGCGCCACCACCGAGCCGTCGCCCAGTCCGAACCCCGCACCCAGTGCGTACGCACCGCCCCAGACCAGCACGTTCGGCGCGAACGCCAGCTGGCCGAGCAGCAGCGCGATGTTTCCCGCGACCCCGGCACCCAGGGCGTCGGTCAGCCTGGTGACCCGGTCGAGCTGGAGGAGCAGCCCGGAGACCACGACCGCGGCCCCGGCCGCAAGGAGGACGAGCTGAGCGCCGAGAACCGCTGTCGGCACCGGACGCAGCCAGCGTGGCCACCGTGCCGTCGGGTCGACGTCGAGGGCACGGCAACTTCCCCACAAGGAGCTGCCGAGGAGCACGACGAACGCCACGAGCAGCTGCGGACTCGGTGCCGGAGCGCCGAGTAGCAGCGCCACCACCGCGAGCGGAGCGAGGTAGCCGAAGGTCGACAACAGCCCGATCCCGGCGGCCCGGCGACCGGGCGGCTCCTCCTCCGTCGCCGGATCGCCGGTGCCACGACCGGTGCGAGCCGCCGCGAAACCGGTCGTCCTGGCCAGCATGAAGGCGAACAGCGCAACTGCGCCCCACGGGATCAGGGTCACGTGCAGCCCACCGGCAGCGAGGCCCGCTCCGTTGGCATACACCCACAGCTGGGTGCCGAACAGCAAGGTGTGCCCGAGTGAGCCCGCTACCGTCTCCGCGTCGGCAGCCAGCCAGCCGACGACCGCCAGGCCTGCGACGATCACCCAGCTCACTCCCGCCACCAGCAGGCCGGCGAGCGGTGCGGCCAGCGGCCAGGACACCGGAAGGGAGTCACCGGCGGGAGTCAATGCGATCGTCGGCTCGTCGGGCTCGGTCGCGTGCAGCGTCAGGTTCTCGGGTCGACGGTCACCGGTGGGGCCGGATCGAGCGGGACGCCTGGACCAGGCAGGTCGCTTGGAGAGAAAGGAAGCCATGACGGCTCCATGCTCCCCGGCCGAGGTGGCGCAACAGGCGCAGACACGCCCGGGCAGGTAGGGTTTTGATGTTTCAGGCCCGGCGGACCCAGCGTCCGCGGCGACCAGACGGGCGACGCGACAGCTGGAGGATCACCGCAGTATGGCAGGCAAGGACCCCGACGAGTATCGACCGCGACGGGCGTTCGGCGACCCCGTGAAGGCCGGTGACGACGCGGCGGAGTCCGGAGCGGGCGCTCGGTCCGGATCGGGAACCTCTGGATCGGACAGGTCCAGCGCGGGAAAGACCGCACCGGGCGAGGCCGGAAGGACCGGGTCCGGCAGCACAGCATCCGGCAAGACCGGGTCCGGCAGCACAGCATCCGGCAAGACCGGGTCCGGCAGCACAGCATCCGGAAAGACCGGGTCCGGCAGCACAGCATCCGGCAAGACCGGGTCCGGCAGCACAGCATCCGGCAAGACCGGGTCCGGCAAGACCGGGTCTGGAAAGGCTGGGTCCGCGAACCCGGGCTCGGGCAAAGCAGGGCCGAAGGCCGGGTCCGGCGCCTCCTCCTCCGGGAAGAACAGGTCAGACGTCGAGCCCGACCGTTCGACGACGATCCTTCCCCGGGTCCGCGACGACCGCAGCACGACCATCCTGCCCAGAACTGTCGAGCGTCGACGCCGAGACGAGCTCGACGACGACGAGGCGGACGTACGCCCGGCGTTGCGCGGCCGCACCCGGATGATCCTGACGATCGTCGGCGTGGCCGCCATCGTCATCATCGGTCTCGTGCTCGGTTATGCCGCGCTGCACGGTGGCGCGCGTCCCGCCGCGGAACCCTCCCCGGGAGTGAGTATCGATCCGTCGACCGGCGCGTCGGTGACACCGACCCCGGTCGCGGTGCTCGACGACTCGTCGATGATCGACGACAAGATGGCTCAACAGATCGACTCCCATCGCACCTGGCAGGTGGCATCGACGCAGCGCGGCCTGGACAGCAACTCACCGCGGGCGGCGTGCTTCCCGTCCGACCCCGTGGACGGACAGCCGGACCCGCAGCAGACGATCCAGCGCCTGCTCAGCAGCACGGGCAAGAACCCGCCGGCACTGCTGCACCAGGCGGAGTCGTACGCGACTCCGGAAGAGGCCGCCCAGGCATACGTCGCGATCTCCAAGGCCGTCGGCAGTTGCGCAGTGGTCGGTGCCTGGATCGAATCCGGCAGAACGGTCACCGGTCTGGGCGATCAGAGCGCAGGGTCCGTGGTCGTCGTCACCGACAGCGGCAAACAGACGTTCCACAGCCTCGTCATCAGTCGGACCGGTCGGGTGGTCGACATCGTCGACGTCGCGCAGGCCGGCTCCGCCACCAACCCGAAGGGCGTCGCGAACGCGCTGGGCGAGGCGATCACCGTGCAGTGCACGACCAGCGGCGGGGCGTGTGCGGAGGATGTCAAGGTGAAGTCCGGTCCCCCGCCCCTCGGCGGTGACGAACCCGGCTTCCTCGCGGCCGGCGACCTGCCACCGGTGGGCACGACTCCATCGCTATGGGTCGGCAGCAGCCCGGCCGCCCCCGACCCCGACTACGTCGGCGCCAACTGCGAGACGACGGACTGGTCGAAGGTCTCCGCAACCGACAAGTCGATGCGGACGTACACGCTGCAGGACAATTCAACAATCTTCGGCGTCGACCAGATCATCGTCACGATGGCCGACGAGAAAGCGGCAAGCGATCTCGTGTCCAAGGTCAAGAAGGACCTGGACACCTGCTCGACGCGCAAGCTCACCGCGACCGTCTCCAAGCCCAGCCGGGTCCAGGGGCCAGGTGCGGAGAACAACGAGGTCGACGGCTGGTCGGCGAACGTGTCACACAAGACCGCCAACTCGACGGTGAAGTTCCGGGTGGGCATCGTGTCCGTCGGTTCAAAGGCGATCTGGACGTTGGCCAACCCGGCGGACAACCTGGATTTCACCGACGACCAGTGGCAGACGATCGTGCTCCGGTCGGGCCAACGAGCAAGCCAGGTTCAGTAGACCCGCGGAGCCCCCGCCACCAGCTTGGTCGCCAATGCCGCGCTCTCCGGGCAACGTCGCTCCGGCAACGTCCAGCATCGTCGCGCATTCGCGGACTTCCTCGCGCATCGGCACCGGTGCGCGATCTGGCCTTTCGGTGCGCGAAGTGAGCCGAGGTGCCCCCGGCGTCAGCTCACCCGATCGCACCGAGCGCGGTCAATGCCTTCAGCAGGGCACCGAGCGACTCGTTGTCGGTGATCTCGTCTCGGGCGATCATCTCGGCGAGCTCGACCACCGAGACGGTGCGCATGGCCGTGATCCCCTCGACCTCGGCTTCCGCGCCGCCGATCTGCGCCAGCCCTCGCGCCAGAAACACCCGTCCCGGCGCGTCGGACACTCCGTTCAGCGAGAAGACCTCGCCCAGATCGCGCCAGTCGGTCGCTGCCAGACCGGTTTCCTCGCGAAGCTCGCGCGCCGCAGCCTCGGCCGGGTCCTGGCCGTCGGCACCGCCGGCGGGAACCTCCCAGGACCGGCGGCCGATGGCGTACCGGTCCACCTCCACCAGCACGATCTCGCCCTCGGCGGTCACCGGAACGACGAACACGGCCGGCGACCGAACCTCGACCACTCCGTAGATCCCGGGCTCGCCGTCCGGACGGATCACCGCGTCCTCCCGGACGCGGATCCAGGGATTCTCATAGGCCGTCCTCGATGACAAGGTCCGCCAGGTCCGCGACCCGCCCGGCGCCCACTCCTGCTCAGCCATCCGCGCCTTCCCTTCGTTCCGAACGGCGGTCCGCCGGCCGCGGACCCGGCCTGGGTGACCGCGCCGGTATGCCCTGTGATGTCATCGACTGAGCCGCAACTCGTCGCGCCCACTCATCCCACCAACGCCATCGGCGTCGGGGTCGCGTTCGGCGCGGGCCGGCCGCGGCGACCCGGTTCTCGAAAGGCTGGAAGGCTCGACCGCGATGCGCTACACACCCCACTATCTCCTGACGGAGCCCGACGAGGTCAAGCGCCTCATCCGCAACCACCCTTGGGCCACGTTCGTATCCCCGACCACCGCGGGTCTGATCGCCTCCCACTACCCGGTGCTGCTCGACGAGGACAGCGATGAGATCCGCATCATCAGCCACTTCGGCCGCCCCGACGACGAACTGCACGAGCTCGGACAGCACGAGATCCTCGTCATCGTCCAGGGCCCCCACGACTACGTCTCGCCGAGCTGGTACGGCCCTGGAGACCTGGTCCCCACCTGGAACCACGTCACCGCCCACCTCTACGGCACGCCCGAGATCCTCACTCACGAGGAGAACTACCGAATGCTCACTCGGCTCACGGACCACTTCGAGGACCACTACCCCGCGGGGCGGCACCTCGACGAGGACGAGGCCGGCACCCGCCGGATCGCGCAGGGCACCGTCGGGCTCCGGATGCTCGTCGATCGCTTCGACGCCCGAGCCAAACTCAGCCAGAACAAGAGCCCCGAAGTGACGCGCAACATCATCGACCAGCTCGCACAGCGCAACCCGGCGCTCGCTCAGGAGATGCGGCGCCTGCACGGCCAGGACGCCGGATAGGCCCCCGGCGGGGGAGGGTGTAGATCCGGGATCACGAAGTGAAAGGATTCATCCATGAAGTACACCTCACTCGGCCGTACCGGACTGCAGGTGTCGCGGCTCTGCCTCGGCACCATGAACTTCGGACCGCGAACGTCCCTCGCGGACGCCCACGCCATCATGGACGCCGCCCACGAGGCCGGCATCAACTTCTTCGACACCGCGAACCGTTACGGCACCCAGCCCGGGGAGACGGAGACGATCCTCGGGGAGTGGTTCGCCACCGGCGGTGGGCGCCGAGAGCGCACCGTGCTCGCGACCAAGCTGTACGGCGAGATGGACGACTGGCCGAACGGCGGCAAGTTGTCGGCCCTGAACATCCGTCGCGCCCTGGACGCGAGTCTTCGGCGGCTGCAGACGGACTACATCGACCTCTACCAGTTCCATCACATCGACCGGAACACGCCGTGGGAGGAGATCTGGCAGGCCATCGAGGTAGCGGTCCAGGCCGGCAAGATCCTCTACTCGGGCAGCAGCAACTTCGCCGGCTGGCACATCGCCGACGCCCAGGCGGCGGCGGCGCGGCGCAACCTGATGGGCCTGGTCTCGGAGCAGTCGCTCTACAACCTGCTGGTTCGCGACATCGAGCTGGAGGTCGCGCCCGCGGCCGAGCACTACGGCCTGGGGATCATTCCATGGTCACCCCTGCAGGGTGGTCTGCTCGGCGGCGTGATCAAGAAGACCGAGACCGGCGTACGCCGGCTGGAGGGCCGAGCTGCGGAGAGCCTCGCGGCTCATCGGGAGGCGATCGAGGGCTACGAGAACCTCGCCGACGAGATCGGCACGGAACCGGCCACGCTGGGGCTGGGCTGGTTGCTCAGCCGGCCGGCAGTGACCGCGCCGATCATCGGGCCGCGCACGCGCGCACACCTGGACTCGGCGCTGCCGGCGGTCGATCTCGAGCTGGGCGAGGAGCAGCTGCGCCGGCTGGACGAGTTGTTCCCGGGCCGCAAGACCGCGCCAGAGGACTACGCCTGGTAGCGCGGCGCGCCGCGGACGTACGGTAGCCAGCCCGAACCAACCGATGACCAGCCGGAGCTAGTGGCCACGCCCGGACTTCCCCGGGCGCCACCACTAGCTCATCAGGTCGCGCATCAGCGCGGCGGTCTCACTGGGGGTCTTGCCGACCTTGACCCCGGCGGCCTCGAGAGCCTCCTTCTTGGCCGCGGCGGTGCCCGACGAGCCGGAGACGATGGCGCCGGCGTGACCCATCGTCTTGCCCTCCGGTGCGGTGAATCCGGCGACATACCCGACGACCGGCTTGGTGACGTTGGCCTTGATGTACTCGGCGGCGCGCTCTTCGGCGTCTCCACCGATCTCGCCGATCATCACGATCGCATCGGTGTCGGGATCGTCCTGGAAGGCCCGCAGGCAGTCGATGTGGGTGGTCCCGATCACCGGGTCACCACCGATCCCGACCGCGGAGGAGAAGCCGATGTCGCGCAGCTCGTACATCATCTGGTAGGTCAGCGTGCCCGACTTGGACACCAGACCGATCCGGCCGGCCTTGGTGATGTCGGCCGGGATGATGCCGGCGTTGGACTGCCCGGGCGAGATCAGGCCGGGACAGTTCGGGCCGATCAGCCTGGTCGACGACCCGGCCGCCAGGGTGTAGAACTCGGCCGAGTCCTTGACCGGTACGCCCTCGGTGATCACCACCGCCAGCGGGATCTTGGCCTCGACGGCCTCGACGACCGCGCCTTTGGTGAACTTCGCCGGGACGAAGATCACCGTGACGTTCGCACCGGTGGCCTCGATCGCCTCGCCGACGGAGTTGAACACCGGCACGGACGACTGCTCGAACTCGACGACCTGACCACCCTTGCCCGGGGTCACGCCGCCGACGATCTTCGTGCCGGAGCTGAGCATCCGCTGGGTGTGCTTGCGGCCCTCGGAGCCGGTCATCCCCTGGACGATGACCAAGGAGTCGGAGTTCAGAAAGATTGCCATTGTCGGATCGCCCTCTCAGCCCGCGGCCAGCTCGGCGGCCCGACGGGCCGCTCCGTCCATCGTGTCGACCTGTTCCAGCCCCGGCAGCGCCGCATCCGTCAGGATCTGCCGGCCCAGCTCGGCATTGTTGCCATCCAGCCGGACGACCAGTGGGATGTCGATGTGCTCACCGCGACTCCCCAGCAGCTCGAACGCCTGGACGATGCCGTTGGCCACCGCATCACAGGCCGTGATGCCCCCGAAGACATTGACGAACACGCTCTTCACCTGCTCGTCGCTGATGATGATCTCCAGTCCGTTGGCCATCACCTCGGCACTGGCGCCCCCGCCGATGTCGAGGAAGTTGGCCGGCTTCGGCGACCCGGCGAACTCCTCGCCGGCGTAGGCGACGACGTCCAGGGTGCTCATCACCAGGCCCGCCCCGTTGCCGATGATCCCGACGCTGCCGTCGAGCTTGACGTAGTTGAGTCCCTTGGCCTTGGCCGCGGCCTCCAGCGGGTCCTCGGCCGACTTGTCGGCCAGGGCCGCGTGCTCGAGGTGCCGGAACGATGCGTTCTCATCGAGCGACACCTTGCCGTCGAGCGCGACGATGGCGCCCTCAGCCGTCTTGACCAGGGGATTCACCTCGACCAGCGTGGCGTCCTCGCCCTCGTACACCTTGCCGAGCAGCTGGATCACCCGGGCGATCTCGACAGCGTCAGCGGCGTCGAACCCAGCCGCCGCGACGATCTCATCGGCCTTGGCCTGGTCGATGCCGACAATCGGATCGACGGGGATCCGGGCGAGCGCGTCGGGCCGTTCGACCGCGAGCTGCTCGATCTCCATGCCACCCTCTTTCGAGCACATGGCGAGATAGCTGCGGTTGGCCCGGTCGAGCAGCACGGAGAAGTAGTACTCCTCGGCGATGTTGGCACCCTCGGTGACCATCACGGTCTGGACGACGTGACCCTTGATGTCAAGACCGAGGATCTCCTCTGCCCGAGCGGCCGCCTCCTCGGGGTTCCTGGCGATCTTCACGCCGCCCGCCTTGCCACGCCCCCCGGTCTTCACCTGGGCCTTGACCACCACCACGGGTGTCCCCAGCTCGGCCGCGGCGGCCTGCGCCTCCTCCGGCGTCGTGGCGGTGATACCGCGCAGCACGGGCACGCCGTGCGCCTCGAAGACGTCTCGCGCCTGGTACTCGTACAGGTCCACTGAAGGTCCCTCCATGCTTCTCGGCCACCGCTCGGCCGACCGGAGGGTCAGGGCAGCAGTGACCGGTGCGACTTGGGAATTGTCCGCACCGCGCAGACGCCACGAAGCCTAGTGGTCCCCCTTGTCGGAACGCTCCGGGGGCGGGCTGCACGTTCCCCGTCATCCCGGAGAGATGGCCCAAACCGCAACGTGGAACGTTTCGGTACCGCCGGTTGCGCCCATTTCCTCGAGAGGTCGGGGAGATCGGGCCCGCAGGCGGCAGGGTCGGTCAGGCCGTGCGCACGTTCCTCCGGACCCAGTCGACGATGTCGGCCATCGACGCGCCGGGAGTGAAGACCTGGGCGACCCCCAGCTCGGCGAGCTGAGCGCGATCCGCCTCGGGGATGATTCCGCCACCGAACACGACGATGTCGTCCGCGTCCGCTTCCTTCAGAAGGTCAACGACCTTCGCGAACAACGTCATGTGTGCACCGGACAGCACCGACAGGCCGATCGCGTCGGCATCCTCGGCCAGGGCCGTGCTGACGATTTGCTCGGGAGTCTGATGGAGACCGGTGTAGATGACCTCCATCCCGGCGTCGCGCAGGGCACGAGCCACGACCTTGGCGCCACGGTCATGGCCGTCCAGTCCGGGCTTGGCGACAACGATCCGCAGCGGTCCGGAGGCCGGACGCGACGACGACTGAGCAGGAACGTCCACAGGTTCCACGCCACTCACCCTACTGGGCGGTAATGTCTATACGTGCTGAACTCGGCCATCGGAGGCATCTCACGCATCGTGCGGCGTGATCTGCCCCGGGTCGCCTCGGGGGTGGCTGTCGAGGCCGGTTGGATCGCCGCGCACGTGGTGATGTATCCCGGCGGCCTGCTTTCCGACCCCGCCAACCGGTCGGCGCACGGCCACTACAACTTCCGCGGGTTCACCCCGTCGCAGCGCGGTCTTGTCCATCACGGTGTGGATGCGGCCGCGACACCGATCCTGCTGCTCCATGGCATCGTCGACAACCACTCGATCTTCACGGTGATGGACCGGGCACTGCGTCGCCGGGGATTCAGCGACGTGTCATCGTTCGACTACGGGCTGCTGACCTCCGACGTCCGAAGCGCCGCCCACGATCTGCAGGTCGCCGTCGAACAGCTGTGCGCCGACTCGGGCTATGAGCGCATCCACATCATCGGCCACAGTCTCGGCGGTCTCATCGCTCGCTACTACATCCAACGGATGGAGGGCTACCGCCGGGTCCACACCTGCGTGACTCTCGGCAGTCCGCACCAGGGCACCGTGCTGGCCAAGATGGGCAAGGTGCTGCCGCTCGTCCGACAACTCGCTCCCGACTCCGACCTGATCACCGAGCTGACGCTGCCAGCCCTGGACTGCACGACCCGGTTCATCGCGTTCTACTCCGACATCGACCACCTGATCCTGCCGCACTGGAGCGCGACCATCGTCCACCCCGATCTGCATGCGACCAACGTCGCCATCCACGGCGTGGGCCACATGTCCATGCCGAACAACGGCAGCATCGCCTTCCGAATCGCGTCTGCACTGGGCGAACTGGATGGCGAGGGTGCCGCGGCGCCGGCATCGCAACAGCCCTCGACAACTGGTTGACCGCTGGCCCGGGCAGTCCGACCGAACCCCTCCTGATGGCCGGGTGCACCGCTGGCTTCCGAGAATTTCTGGGGACCAGGCGTTGGTGCCCACCGATCGTGCGCAGCCGGTACAATCGAGGGAGGCCGTGGGGGGCCGGTCGGCGTTGATGAGAAAGATCGGGCTGGGTTTGAGCTTGCTTTACCGTTCCGTTATCTTGATCACAGTGTCGCGCTCGCGGATCGGTTCGCGGGTGCGGCGGTCTGGTCCGACTTCCCCCGCATCCAGACACAAGTGGCAGATACCGATGCTGGCTCAGCCGGTGATGGTGTCTGCCGGAGCATCGACGCGTAGGGGATCGACGTGACAGGGCAGCCGCAGCGGCGCAGCATGCGCCACTCCCGGCCTGCCGCCGTCCCCCCGGAACGTCGAAGCTGGCTGTCCCACGGAATCGCGGCTCTGGCCATCTCCGCCCTCGGTCTCGCGATTGCGGGATCGATGTCGTTGACGACGAGCGCGCAGCCCCAGGTCGGCAGCGCCGCTTCGGCGGTCACGACCACGACTCAAGGCGGCACCAGCACTGCGGGATCTGGCGGGACCGCCGTCGGCGCGACCGGTAGCACCCCGGCGACGGCGTCGGCCGAGTCGCCCGCCGCCGAGGCCTTCACCGCGCGAGCCTCCGGTGTCGACACATCGCGGTCCGCACAGCTGCGAGCGGCGCTGGCCAAGGAGCGCGCCGCGCAGCGAGCCGAGGACCTGGCCAAGACCTCTGAGGAGGTCACCCGCGCCGTCCGCGACGAAGCCAGCAAGGCCCGTCAGACGAAGCTCGACGCCGCCGAGACGCTGATCCAGGAGAATGCGGTCAAGCTCGCCTGGGCGCGACAGCAGCGGGCGATCGCCGCTCGCGTGTCCGCGGGAAATGCCGTGACCGATGCAACCACCACCCCGGACTCGACGACGGTCGTCGACCCGGACACCAGCACGATTCCAACCGGAGGAACGGCCGTCGCGCCCGTTCCCGGGGCTGTCATCGGTGCGCGCTTCGGCGAGTACGGCCTGTGGTCGCGGTATCACACGGGCCTCGATTTCCGGGCCGCGTACGGCACCCCGATCCGGGCCGTCCTGCCGGGTGTGGTCCTCTACGCCGGCAACAGCGGCGACTGGGCGGGCAATCACATCGCGATTCGTCACGCCGGCGGGGTGACAACCATGTCATCGCATATGTCGTCTATGGTCGCGCACGCGGGTCAGACCGTCGCCGCCGGACAGATCATCGGTTACGTCGGGCAGACCGGTCGTGCCTTCGGCCCACACCTCCACTTCGAGCTCTACCCAGTCGGAGTGAAGTACGGGGACGTCTACAAGGCCATCGATCCGTTGCCCTGGCTCCACGCGCACGGTCTGCAGACGCACTGACGTCGGCACTCCAACCCCGCACGTCCAACCGGGGTTGGGTAGAGCGCGGTCAACCCTGAGATCTTTCGCCTGGTCAAAGCGCATATCGAGACCTAGGTCACGTTTTCGCATACCAGTCCCTCTGCTGGTTGGCCACCTTTTTTGTTTGGCGTTACCAATCCGTTATGGTCGTAGCAGTCCACCGTTCAACCTTCCGAGTTAACGGGCCTCACCGGCGGATTCAGGCTCCAGCAACCATCGCCTCGAAACCGCATCAGCACGGGGCGCGGACGCCTCCCGTTGCCTGATAGGAAGTCCGTCCTCCGTTGACAAGGTTGTCTTTGCCGGGTCCGTCCGGCCGCCCGTCCATCCCACGCCGAGCGTTGGTGGAGAGCCGCCCGAACTGGCGGCACCGCGGACTCGCCGTGCTCGCCGTCGCCGCCCTCGGGGTAGGTGTGGCCGGCTCCATGGCACTGACCGGAGCCGCACAGCCCGGTTCCGTCCACGTCGCGCTGGCTCAGCCGAGCGTCATCACCGAGACCGTTCCCGGCGTTGCTGTGCCGGATGCCTTCGATGCGCGTTCGACGACCACCACCCGAGGCAACGCCCGTCCTGCGATAGCAGCATCGGTCGCGGCGGGTCGGCTCTCCGCCCGCGCGGCCGAGGCCGAGGCGGTCGCCACCGCAACGGCAACCACCAGCACGGCGACGGCCATCGCCGACCCGACCGCGATCGACGACCGCGCCGACGCACTGGCGGCCGTGGCCGCCTCCATCGACAAGCAGGACGACAAGCTCGTCGAGAAGCGGAAGAAGGCTCGCGCCGCCGCCAAGGCCGCCGCCGCCAAGGGCTGCAATCCGGTTGTCGGCCATTACACGATCGCCGCCCGGTTCGGCGACGTAGGGATCTGGGCCCGCTACCACACCGGTTTCGACTTCGCGGCCCCGATCGGCACGGCCCTGCGCGCCCCGACCGCCGGCACCGTGATGAACGCCGGCATGGGGTCGGCCAGTGGCTGGGCGGGGAACTACGTCGTCATCGAACAGACCGATGGCACGCAGGTGCTGATGGCCCACATGTCACGTGTCACCGTCAAGGTCGGCCAGAAGGTCGCGGCGTGCGACTCGGTCGGCGCCGTCGGGCAGACCGGACGCGCGTTCGGACCCCACATGCACTTCGAGGTGTATCCGAAGGGGATCGAGCCCGGAGACGTCTACAAGGCGGTCAACCCGGTGCCGTGGATGGCGAAGATGCGCATCAAGTTCTGACCTGGTGCGGATCAGAGCTTCTCGAGCGGGGCGTGCCGCAGGGATAGCCGCTTGACCCCGGCCGTGCCGAAGTCGACATCGGCTTTCGCGTCGCTCCCGCCGCCGGAGGTTGCGATGACCGTGCCCATCCCGAACGTGGTGTGCAGCACCCGGTCACCCGCCTGCAGACTCGGGATCGTCTTGATCGTCGGTCTGGAGCCGTAGCCGACCCGGTCCTTCCAGCCCTGCTGGACCTCGCGCGTGGCGGACGTGCTTCGCCAGCTGGTCGTCGCCTGCTCGGTCCGTCGCCAGTCGACGAGCCGTTCCGGGATCTCGGCGAGGAAACGGCTCGCGGGATTGTGTTGCGGCGCCCCCCAGGCCGCCCGCACCACCGCACGGCTGACGTACAACCGCTTGCGTGCCCGGGTGATACCGACGTACGCCAGCCGACGCTCCTCCTCGAGCTCGCTCATGCTGGTCAGCGCCCGCTGGTGAGGGAAGACGCCGTCCTCCATGCCGGTCAGGAAGACCGTGTCGAACTCGAGGCCCTTCGCCGTGTGCAGGGTCATCAACGTGACCACGCCCTCGTCGTCGCTGCCCGGCGCAGGGGGAATCTGATCGGAGTCGGCGACCAGCGCCACCCGCTCGAGGAATGCACCGAGCGATGCATCGGGCTCCGGAGCGCCCGCGCCGAGATCCAGCTCGCCGTCGTCGGCGGCCTGCTCGACCGCCTCCGCAGTCAGCTCGGGTGAGATCCCGGCACCGATCAGCAGGCCCCCGTCATCCAACAGTGAGTCAAGCCGATCCGCTTCCAAGCCGCCGACATCACCCTCGCCGCCGGCGACCGCACCCGCCACGAACTCCCGGGCCACAGCGACCAGCTCGACCAGGTTCTCCAGCCGAGTCTGGTCCTGAGGGTCGGTCGAACCATGCAGCTCGGCCAGATAGCCCGACTTCTGCAGGACGCTGGTCAAGATCTGGTCGGCCGGCACGCCCTCGGCGACCATCGCCTCGTGCTCGTCCAGGAAGTCGGCAAAACCGATCAGCTGCTTGGCCGACCGCGCCGCCAGGCCCGTGACGTCGTCGATCCGGCGCAGCGCCTCGCCGAAGCTGATCCGCTCCCGCGCCGCCAGCGCCTCGACCGCCGCCTCGGCCCGGTCGCCGATCCCTCGTTTCGGCACGTTCAGGATCCGTCGCACCGACACGTCGTCGGCCCGGTTCGCGATCGCGCGCAGGTAGGCAACGGCGTCCCGCACCTCGCGCCGCTCGTAGAAGCGGACCCCACCGACGACCTTGTACGGCAGGCCCACCCTGATGAACACCTCTTCGAACGCGCGCGACTGGGCGTTGGTCCGATAGAAGACCGCGCAGTCTGCGTAGCGTGCCTTCCCGGCGTCGCGCAGCGCGTCTATCTCCCCGGTCACGAAGCTGGCCTCGTCGTGCTCGGAGTCGGCGACATAGCCCGCGACCAGATCGCCATCCCCGGAGTCGGACCACAGCTTCTTCGGCTTGCGGCCCTCGTTCTTGACGATGACGGCATTGGCCGCGGACAGGATCGTCTGGGTGGATCGGTAGTTCTGCTCGAGCATCACCACCGTCGCGCCCGGGAAGTCGGACTCGAAGTCGTTGATGTTGCGGATCGTCGCTCCGCGGAAGGCATAGATCGACTGGTCGGAGTCGCCGACCACCATCAGCTCGGGCGGATCGATGCTCACCCCGTCGGGAGCGGCCGCGTCCGGCTCCGCGCCGCACAGCTCTCGGACGAGGGCGTACTGGGCGTGGTTGGTGTCTTGGTACTCATCCACCAGCACGTGCCGGAACCGCCGCCGATACTGCTCGCGCAGCTCGGGAAACGCCTGCAGCAGGTGCACCGTGGTCATGATCAGGTCGTCGAAGTCCAGCGCGTTGGCTGCGGTGAGCCGCCGCTGATACTCCTGGTACGCCGCCAGGTAGTCCTCCTCGACCTCGGTGTTCACCCTCGACCGGGCCGACTCGTGGTCGACCAGATCGTTCTTGCAGTTCGAGACCCAGTTCATGACGGCCCGGACCGGATACCGTTTCGGGTCAAGCTTCAGCTCGTGGGCGACCAGTTGCATCAAGCGCTTGCTGTCCGCGTCGTCGTAGATGGAGAACGTGCGAGTCAGGTTGAACCGATGGATCTCGGCCCGCAGGATCCGGACGCAGGCCGAGTGAAACGTCGAGACCCACATCAGCTTCGCCCGATTGCCCACCAGCTCCGTCACCCGGCCGCGCATCTCGGCCGCCGCCTTGTTGGTGAAGGTGATGGCCAGGATGGAGCCGGGGTGGACGTTGCGCTGGCTGACGAGGTACGCGATCCGTCGGGTCAGCACCCGCGTCTTGCCGGAGCCCGCACCGGCAACCACCAGTACCGGGCCGCCCTCGTGCAGCACCGCCTCACGCTGCTGCGGATTGAGGTCGTCGAGCAGCTTCTCGGCCGTGAGCCGATCCCGCTTGCGCGGCCGGGGCTGCGCCCGATCCCCGGCCAGACTGTCGGCCAACGCCATCTCCTCACCCAACGCAGTCGTCAGACTCGGCTCGATCAGACTGGGTTCGGCATCTCGCTGCTGCAGTTCACTCATCGCCAGACCACCCTAAGCGCTGGCACCGACCATCCGCTCCGACCCGGCCGCGATGTCGACCAGCGCACTTGCCCAGCCCGGCTCGCGGTAATCGCCACCACGGCTACATTTGGGGCATGTGGTGGCAGCGGGTCCCGGTGCGTACGATCGTCAAACGCACGGTGTTGGCGGCCGCGGCCGTACAGGGCGCCACCTTGTTCACGCTGGTCGCCATCGACATGTATCGCAAGCGCGGTCGAAGTCCGGCGATTTTTCCCCGCCTGCCGCCACGGTCGGTCACCAGCGGCAGCTCGGAGGTGACGGTCTACACGTACGGCGAAGACCTCTATCGCGACATGCTGCACGCGATCCGGCACGCGAAGCAGGAGATCTTCTTCGAGACCTTCATCTGGAAGTCCGACGAGGTCGGCCAGGCGTTCAAGACGGCACTGATCGAGGCCGCCGACCGGGGCGTGGAGGTCTACGTCGTGTTCGACGAGTTCGCCAACCTCGTGGTGCCCCGCGCTTTCTTCCGGCTGCCGCCGAACATCCACGTCCGTCGTCACCCGTTGATCGCCAGCGGCTTCCGCTTCCCCCGCAACAGCGGGCGAGACCATCGCAAGCTGCTGGTGGTCGACCATGATGCCGCCTTCGTCGGTGGCTACAACATCGGCACCCTGTACGCGACCGACTGGCGCGACACGCATGCGCGGCTCACCGGCGACATCGTCTGGGACATGCGCAACGCCTTCATCGACTACTGGAACCTGTTCGCGAACGACAAGAAGCGAAAGTCTCTGCCGGACACCGGAAGCCTGACCTGGCAGCCGTACATCCGGATCCACCGCAACATGCCGCGGATGATGGTCTACCCGATCCGTGGCATGTACCTGGAGGCCATCGACCGAGCCTCGCACCACATCTATCTGACCCACGCGTACCTCATCCCGGACGAGGACATGCTCAACGCTCTCATCCGGGCCGCACGGCGGGGGGTCGATGTCCGGATCATCGTCCCGGCGGCCTCGAACCACGTCGTTGCGGACTGGCTGTCCCGTGGGTTCTACGGCCAGCTGCTGCGCGGCGGTGTCCGGCTGTTCCTGTACCAGAAGGCGATGGTGCACGCGAAGACCGCGACGATCGATGGCCAGTGGTCGACCATCGGGACCGCGAACATCGACCGGCTCAGTCTGCTCGGCAACTACGAGATCAACATGGAGGCCTTCAGCGCGGATGTGGCCACCCAGCTGGAGGAGGTCTTCGCGATCGACTCGACCAACTCCGTCGAGCTGACCCTTTCCGACTGGCAGCGGCGCCACGCGATGGTCAAGTTCTCGGAGACGGTACTGACCCCGCTCCGGCCGCTGCTCTGAGTCCTGCTCGCGCACGTGGCGCCCCCACTTTCTAGGTGCGCTCGTGCACGCGGCGGCCCACGTCCTGCTCGAGTCGTCACTCTTCGCGAAGACGAAAAGCGTGTCTTCGCTCAATCGCTCCTCCCTCGCAGGAGGCCGCCGCTAACGACGCTCGCGCACACCTCGCTAGGTGCGCTCGTGCACCGCGAGCCGCGTCACTTTGCAAGCAATGCGCGCTGAGCCCGTCGAAGCGCAGCTGGTGCGAGGGCTCAGGCGCGAACGGGTTGTTGCTCGCCCGTTGCCGTCGCGGCGGTGCGCTTCTTGCTGCGGAGGACCGCCAGGTAGAGGGCTGCGACCGTGAGGAGCACGATGGCACCGTAGACAGGCCAGCGCAACGCCGAATCGACATCGAAGCTCTTCATCAGGATGCGCGCGTTGGTCAGCACGATCATGCCGCCGACCAGCACGCCGAGCAGGTGAGCGGGGGCCAGCCGGACCAGGTACGCGGCGAGCGGGGCGGCGACCAGGCCGCCGATCAGCAGCGCAAGTGCGAAGCCCCAGTTGATGCCCGCGGCCCCGAGGCCGAGGATGAAGCCCAGGCTCGCGGCCGCACTGACCGCAAACTCGGCGGTGTCGATCGAGCCGATCACCTTGCGGGGCTCCATCCGACCGTCCGCCAGCAGAGCAGGCGTCGCGACGGGGCCCCAGCCACCGCCGCCGGTGGCGTCGACGAAGCCGGCGAACGCACCAAGTGGCGCGAGGAACTTGATCGTGTGCGGCTTCTTGAAGGTCGGCCGGATCCCGGCGACGAACCGAACGATGATGTAGACGCCCAGGCCAGCCAGGATGAAGGCCATGATCGGCGCCGCCGCCTCGGTCGAGAGGTGCGAGAGAACCGTCGCGCCGATGAACGCGCCGATCGCGCCGGGGCCCGCGATCCGGCCCACGACCCGCCAGTCGACGTTCTTCAGCCGCCAGTGGGACACACCCGATGCGAGATTGGTGCCGAGCTCGGACACGTGGACCGAGGCCGACGCGGCCGCTGGTGTCAGACCGGCGAGCACCAGCATGGTGGATGATGTGACCCCGTACCCCATCCCGAGGCTGCCATCGACCAGTTGGGCGACGAAGCCGACGACGGCGAGGACCAGGAGTTTGCGCATCGAGCATACTTTCTGGGCGAGTAATTCCTAGCGAATTACTAGGGATACCCGATATAGTAGGCCAGGCTGCCGAGTGCTGAAAATCGGAATCCCGCCAAGCGAGACGACCCAAGGATCTGCGGGCTCCGCTCAGCCGCGATGCCCGAGCGCGCGGAGCCCCCGCGCCATCCGGACAGCTAGCGATCAGCTCCAGGCCGACGGGTTCGCGACGAGCGCGTTGATCGAGGGCGGCAGCTCGCCCGCCGCCACATGCGCGAGCGTCACGCTCTCCAGGATGGCCCGCTCCGAGGCGCGAAGGGCGATCCAGACCTCCTGCAGCGCCGACGCGGCCCCGATGTACTCCAGATGCTCGGGACGACTCCCCCGAACGTTCGCCAGCTCTCCATCCAGCGCCCTGATCACATCCGCGATGCTGATCTCGTCGGCCGACCGCCCGAGCCGGTAGCCACCGTCGGGCCCACGCTGGCTCCGCAGCAGTCCGCCACGGCGGAGCTCACCGAGGATGCTCTCGAGATACTTGTTGGGGATGTTCTGTGCCGCCGACAACTGCTCTACGGTGCGCGGGGCGTTGGCAGCCGCCAGCTCACACACCGCGCGAAGGGCGTAGTCCACCCGCGCCGACAGTCTCATCGCGCCATCCCGGTCATTTCCCCCAAACCTACGCCCACAGCAGACCCAGCGCGGCATTGACAAGAGTCAGCCTCACGCGGAGCCTCACGACCACCACCCTGCATCAGGTCGATTTGTTGCGCGTCAGGGCCACGTAGCCGAAGCTCAGCAGGGCTGCCGCCGCAACGCTGATCGCCCAGCGGATCCAGTCGATCCCGAAGGTGTTTCCACCCCCGAGCAGACCCCACACCCAGTAGCCGATCAAGGCCCCTACAACGCCGAGCAAGACGGTCACCAGGAGTCCGTACGGCTGCTTGCCCTTGAGCACGATCCGAGCCAGCAGCCCGATGATGGCGCCGAAGATGATCGTCCCGATCCATCCGAAAATGGTGGTTGGCATGGTGTCTCCTGGTGCCGATGGATCTTGCTGCGAGCGTACGCCCTCGGCGTTCGGACGGCGGTCAGACGAGCCGTCGGTCGGTGGCCCAGCGGGTGAGCTGGTGGCGGTTGGAGAGCTGAAGCTTGCGTAGCACGCTGCTGACGTGCGTCTCGACGGTCTTGATCGAGATGAAGAGCTCCTTCGCCACCTCCTTGTACGCGTAGCCTCGGGCGATCAGCCGGAGGACCTCGCGCTCACGAGCCGAGAGCCGGTCCAGATCCTCATCGACGCTGGCGATGTCGATCGCCCCGGAGAACGCGTCCAGCACAAACCCGGCCAGCCGCGGCGAGAACACGGCATCGCCGTCGGCAACCCGCTTGATCGCGGCAATGAGCTCCGGGCCGCTGATCGACTTCGTCACGTAACCTCGGGCGCCGGCGCGGATCACTCCGATCACGTCCTCGGCGGCGTCGGAGACCGACAGCGCCAAGAACCGCTGATCGGCGTTCTGGGCGTGAACCTTCTGCAGCACCTCGATCCCGCCGCCACCCGGCAGATGGACGTCCAGCAGCACGACGTCGGGCTTGGTCGCCAGCACCACCTTGATCGCGGTGTCCGCATCCGCCGCCTCGCCGACCACCTGCACGGCCTGGCCGATCTCCGTCTTGACCCCGCTGCGGAACATGGCGTGGTCGTCGACCACGACCACGCTGATCCTCGGCTTGGCAGCCTGCGGTGATGCAGAGGTCGATGAGCCCGGGGCCGACGACCCGGGCGGCGGCGCGCCCGGTGTGGCCACGACGCGGGGCTGCTGTGCAGGCAGAGCCCCGGGCGGGCGTACGGGGCCGGTCGGTTCACCAGGTCGGGTGGGTTGGCTCATGTCGTCATCTCCAGTCGTACTTCGGTTCCCTCGCCGGGGGTCGAGCGGACGACGGCCTTGCCGCCGTGTCGGGCCATCCGGTCGACGATGCTGCCTTTCACACCCATCCGGTCCTCGGCAATGGCGTCGAGATCGAAACCCTTGCCGCGATCACGCACGAACACCTCGGCGACGCCGTCGAGGACCTCGACGTACACATCGATCTTGTCTGCGCCCGAGTGCTTGGCGGCGTTGACCATCGCCTCGCGGGCCGCCCGGACCAGCGCCTGGACCGCCTCGTTGGTCTCGGAGTCACCGACAACGACGACCTCCACCGGGATGCCACGCTCGTCCTCGACCTCGGCGGCCGCAGCGATCAGTGCCGCCTTCAGGGTGGACTCCGCGGCCTCCTCGCCGTACAGCCACGTGCGCAGCTCACGTTCTTGTCGGCGCGCAAGCTGCTGGACCGCCTTCGGGTCCTCGGACTGGCGCTGGATCAACGCCAAGGTCTGGAGGACCGAGTCGTGCAGGTGGGCGGCCATGTCCGCGCGGGCGTCGGCCCGAACCTTCTCCGCACGAGCCTCGTTGAGCGCGTTGCGCGAGCGATGGAGCCACGGCGCCAGGACGACCGCGAGACCGGCCAGCGCCAACAACGTCATGGCCAGCACCTCGGGTAGTTGCTGGAGCTGGCCCTGCTGGGCGACGACCAGGCCGAACGCGGCCCCGACCAGCCCGAGGCCGAGGATGATCCGGACCAACGCCGGCCAACCGCCGCGGGCGACGAACGGCGCGAGCCAGACCCGGCCACCGGCCTCGGCCCGCCACTTCTTCTGCTCCGCATGGTCGGCCTGCCGCCATACCAGTGCGGCACCGGCACACGCGAACGCCACGGGCCAGAAGAGCTGCTGGCTGAGCCCGAGACCGCTCGCCTGGGCGATCCACAGCACACCGGCCCCGAGCACGACCAGTGCAACGACCTTGCCCCAGTCGTGCCGTCGCGCGGCGGGCCTCGTGGACTGCCGCATGCCCGAGCGATCGGCCGCCTGGAGCCCCGGTGCGGCCGCCGCCTGCTCTGGCGGCAGGAGCAGCCAGAGCACGCCGTACGCCAGCACGCCGAGGAACGACGGGATCAGCAACGCGACGAAGCCGATTCGAATCACCGTGACGGGCCAACCGAGATGTCGCGCCAGACCGGTGCACACCCCGCCGAGCAAGGCGCCTTCGCTCACCCGGGTCGCGCGCGGTCGCGCGGTCGTCTCTTCGGCGTCGGCGCCCGGACTGCTGTCCCCCGGTACCTCGGGGACGTCCACCGAGGGGTGCGGGACCGCCTGCGTGGCCGGCAACGGCACGGTGGTCTCGGATCCGGGCGTCGCCGACCCGATCATCAAGGATGATCCCGGCTCGGGGGCGTCGGCGCCACGATCGACCTCGGCCCCATCGACCTCGGCCCCATCGACCTCGGCACGATCGACCTCGACCGGGATCGCCGTAGCCGGACGCGCGGAGCGGTACGCGGCAGTAGGGTCAGTCGTCGGCATAGCACCTCCCAGCCTCACACGGACCGGGGACGAAGACCACCAGGGTCGGCCCGGACCAGACCCGGGTCTGGCGATCTCGCCTGGCCCAGCGGTCGTACCCACGATCCATTCTCCCAGAATGCTCGCTCCCCAGCCCGATGCCGCACGGAACGTCCGAGCGGCTCGCGGATAGAACGTACGCAGGCAAGTCGCGGGCTCGACCGATGGACCGGAACCCTCGCAGACCGGGGACGATACGGGGGTCCTCCCTGATGGGCTGGACCGACTCCATTGGGCACCATGGCTGTCATGAGCTCGATCTGGACCATCCGCCGCAGCACCAGCGACGCAAAATTCGCCGGCGTCTGCGGTGGTGTCGCCCGCCACTGGAACGTCGATCCGGTGCTGGTCCGCGTCGGCTGGGTCCTGCTCGCGCTGAGCGGCGGCATCGGCCTGGTGCTGTACGTCGCGGGCTGGCTCCTCATCCCGGTCGAGGGCAAGGAGCGGCCGGTGGTGTACGACCTGCTCGGCGAGCACCAGGCCGCGAAGCTCTCCCGTGAGGTCTGGATCGCGATCGTGGTGCTCGCCTGTGTGCTGAGCGTCGCGGCCCTCGGGACGATCTCGCCCTTCGGCTTCGGGCCCGCGCTCGTCCTGGCCGTGATCTGGTACTTCGGGTACTACCGCACCAAGGTGCGGAAGGCGCCGTCCTCGTCACCGACCCAGCCTGACTCCGGCGGGTCGGCAACGGCTGGAAACAACCCGCCCGCGATGCCTCCGGGGGAACAGACCCAGTTCTACAGCTATCCGGGCCCGCCCACCGAGTTCACCCGGGCCGCGGACGCCTGGCGGGAACGCATCATCCAGGTCCAGCGGCAGAGCAGCGAGCAGACAGCCGGCGACGCCTCGGCGGGGTGGGCGCAACATGCCGGGGGGCACCAGGGCCAGTCGTTCCAGGGTCGGGCGAAGCTTCGGAGCCAGCCGTCCCCGAGCGGGGTGCCCCAAAGCTGGGCCACTGAGAGTGGGGCCGCTCAGACTGGGCCCGCTCAGACTGGCGCCACTCAGACTGGGGCCGCCGGGTGGACGCCGCCTCAGACTGGGGCGCCCGCCGGAGCCGAGGATCGCAGCGAACCGATCGGCTGGGCACAGCCGCTGGATGCCACCGATCAGCGAGCGTTCCTGGCCCATCCGGATCCGGTCGGGCTCTACTCCCCCGAACCGGTCGTCGCACCGGTCGTGGTCAAGCCGGCCGAACGTCTGTCGGCGCGGCGGCTCCGGTTGGTCGGACTTATCGCGCTGGGGCTGACGCTGACGGTGCTCGCCATCGCCGACTCTGCCGGTCTGGCCGTGCCGACTGTCACGTACCTGGCGGCGTCCCTGCTGGTGATCGGGCTGGTTCTGATCGCCGCAACCTGGTTCGGTCGGGCTCGCGGGATCCTGCCGACCGGCATCGTCTTGGCGCTCGTCACCGCGGCCGCGACCGCCGCCCCGCAGCTCCCCGCCTCCACCGAGTGGCAGCCGCAGCAGGTCGCGTACAGCAGCTCGGCGGCGCTGCCGACCGGAGGCGATCACTTCGACGTGGGATCCGCTCAGGTCGACCTGAGTCGGCTCGTACTGACGACGGACGCGACATATGCCGCGACGCTCGACCTGGGCGGCCTCACGGTGATCGTGCCGCCGGACGTCAACGTCGTCGTCGACTACACGCTGGACGCCGGCACGGTAACGGTGCTCGGCGACCAGGTCGCAAGTGGAACCGAGCTGGCCGGCACGCGGCCGGCCGACACGCCCGATCCCGACAAACCCACGCTGACCCTGAAGCTGACGGCCGATGTCGGCCAGATCGAGGTGAACCGATGAGAACGTCCAAGCCGGATGTCGTATCGCTGATCTTCGGCGTCCTGATCAGTGGTGTGGCGCTGCTCTCCCTGTGGCTGACCTACGCCGGCAGCATCGACTGGCAGGCCCTCAAGATCGTCGCTCCGCTCAGCCTCGTCGTGCTCGGCGTCGCTGGCCTGGCACTGTCGCGCAGCCGAGACTGAGGCCCTGGCTGTCGGCGCGTACGCAACAACCCCGCCCCACGAGACAAGACCCCCACCCACGACACAACCTCCGTCCCACGAGATCCGACCCCGACCGAAAGGCAGATCCGCCATGTCCGCTCCCTACTCCGCCCCGCGCCGGCTCGAGCGCAGCCGCAACGACCGCTTCATCGGCGGTGTCTGCGGCGGCATCGCCAAGTACCTCAACATGGACCCGACCCTGGTCCGGATCCTTGCTGTGGTGATCACGTTGTTCACGGTCGTGCCGGCGGTGGCCTACGTCATCGCCATGTTCGTGATGCCGGAGGAGTCGCTCGACGGCGACTACCCGTCGGTGAACGCGCCGGGTTCGTCGACCGGCTACCCGACGTATCCGGCGGGGAGTCCGTCGCACAACGATCCGATCTGGGGCTCGGTGGGCGCTCCCTGGGAGCAGCCGCCATCGGCGAAGCCGGCCCCGGCGGCCGGACCGACCGCTCCGGTCGATCAGGCTGCACCGTCGTCGCCGCGCTGACCGGTCGAGTCACCACCCACCCGGGACCGGCCTCTGTCGACCAGGCACGCGAGCCTGCCGAAGGGCACCGCTCCGACACGCGGCCGGGCCGTTCGGCCCGTGAAAACATCGGTGACCATCCAACCCCGCCCGGTCGGGCAAGTAAGGCCGGATCCGGTCGCCCGGCCCCGCAGATCCCCGCCCGGTCAGGAAAGTAAGGCCCGATCCGGTCTGCCCGGATCCCCAGATCCCCGCCCGGTCAGGAAAGTAGGGCCAGATCCGGTCGCCCGGCTCCGCAGATCCCCGCCCGGTCAGGAAAGTAGGGCCCGATCCGGTCGCCCTGATCCCAGATCCCCGCCCGGTCAGGCACGCAGGGCCGGGTATCGGGGCTCGTCGCACACACCCTTACTCCCACTCAATGGTGCCGGGCGGCTTGCTGGTGATGTCGACGGTGACGCGGTTCACCGCCCGGACCTCATTGGTGATCCGAGTGCTCATCTTCTCGAGCAGGTCGTACGGCAGCCGGCCCCAGTCGGCGGTCATCGCGTCGTCGCTGGTCACTGGCCGCAGCACGATCGGGTGGCCGTACGTCCTGCCGTCCCCCTGCACGCCAACCGAACGTACGTCCGCGAGCAGCACCACCGGAAACTGCCAGATGTCGCGGTCCAGGCCGGCCGCGGTGAGCTCGGCGCGAGCGATCGCGTCGGCCTCGCGCAGGATCTCCAGCCGCTCCCGGGTGACGGCGCCGATGATCCGGATGCCCAGGCCGGGGCCCGGGAACGGCTGCCGCCAGACGATCTCCCCGGGCAGCCCGAGCTGCTCGCCGACGGCTCGGACCTCGTCCTTGAACAAGGTCCGCAATGGCTCGACCAGCGCGAACTGGAGATCGTCCGGCAGTCCGCCCACGTTGTGGTGGCTCTTGATGTTGGCCGCGCCCTCACCGCCGCCCGACTCCACGACGTCTGGATAGAGCGTCCCTTGGACGAGGAACTCGACACCCTCGTCCTCGTCGGAGTGCTCGCCGACGATCTCCCGGGCGGCCGCCTCGAAGGACCGGATGAACTCGCGGCCGATGATCTTCCGCTTCGTCTCCGGGTCGCTCACCCCGTCGAGAGCGGTCAAGAACTGCTCGGCCGCGTCGACCACCTTCAGGTCAACACCGGTCGCCGCGACGAAGTCGCGTTCGACCTGCTCGGCCTCACCCTTGCGGAGCAGCCCGTGATCGACGAACACGCACGTCAGTTGGTCCCCAACGGCCCGTTGGACCAGGGCCGCGGCGACGGCCGAGTCCACTCCCCCGGAGAGTCCGCAGATCACGCGACCAGCGCCCACCTGCTGCCGGATCGCGGCTACCGAGTCGTCCACGATGTTGGCCGCCGTCCAGTCCGCCCGACACCCCGCGATGTCGTAGAGGAAGGTTTCCAGGACCAGCTGTCCCGCCTGACTGTGCTGTACCTCCGGATGCCACTGGACACCCGCGAGGCCGCGCTCTGTGTCCTCGAACGCCGCGATCGGTGCGCCTGAGCTGCCGGCCAGAGCTGTGAAACCCGCCGGCGCCGCGGAGACCGAGTCACCGTGGCTCATCCAGACCCGCAGGTCGCCCGGCACCTTCGCCAGCAGCGTTCCTGGGTTGTCGACCCGAGCCTCGGTCCGGCCGAATTCGCTCAGACCGGTCCGGGCAACATCGCCACCCAGCGCGCGAGCCATCGCCTGGAAGCCGTAGCAGATGCCGAACGTCGGCAAGCCCGTGGTGAACAACTCCGCATCGACCTGCGGTGCACCGGGCGCGTACACCGATTGCGGTCCACCGGACAAGATGATCGCCTTCGGACCCCGGGCGACGATCTCCTCGACGCTCGCGGTGTGCGGCATGATCTCGGAGTAGACCTTCGCCTCGCGCACCCGACGCGCGATCAGCTGCGCATACTGGGCCCCGAAGTCGATCACGACGACCAGATCGTGCTCTTTCTGGCTCACTCTTCCGGTTCCCTCTCGCCGCGCTCGCTGGAGGTGAGCAGTCTAGGGGTCGTGCCGCTCGTGTCCCGAGCCCGTCGAAGCTGCAGCCGGGCGATGCGGTGCGATAACGCAGCCGTACAGCGACCCGAGCGGCCACATCTGGGCGATGCGGTGCGATAACGCAGCCGTAACGCAGCAGCCACCCGAGCGGCCACAGCCGGGCGATCCGGTGCGATAACGCAGCAGTACAGGGACCCGAGCGGCCACATCTGGGCGATCCGGTGCGATAACGCAGCAGTATGGGACCCGAGCGGCCACATCTGGGCGATCCGGTGCGATAACGCGAGACGCAGGCAGCACGGATCGTACGGACGGGGGCGCCCCTCTCGATCAGGCCCGGCCGGTCTTGCGCAGCACCCGCATCGCACCGGACATGGCCGTCACGAAGCCCTTCGTGGACAGCCCGAAGCTCGGCGCGATCGGCACGCCGGACTGAGTCGCCACCGCCTGCGACTCGACGAAGCGTCGGATCCCGTCGCCGGCCTGGCGGCGACCGAGCCCGGACTGCTTCATGCCGCCCATCGGGGCGTCGATGCTGCCGAAAGTGGCGGCGAAACCCTCGTTGACGTTCACGCTGCCACACTCGATCTGGGCCGCGACCCGCCTGCCGCGGGCCGGATCGCCGGTCCAGACACTGGCATTGAGCCCGTACGCCGACGCGTTCGCCTGGGCGATCCCGTCGGCGTCGCCGTCCATCGGATAGACGCTGACCACCGGACCGAAGGTCTCGTCGGCGAAGCACCGCATCTGCGGGGTCACCCCGCTGAGCACGGTCGGTTCGTAGAACGTCGGGCCGAGATCGGGACGTGGCCGACCACCCGTCAGGACCGTCGCGCCTCGCTCGCGGGCATCCTCGACGTGGGCGGACACCCGCTCGAGCTGGGCTGGATTGATGAGGCAGCCGACGTCGGAGCTGTAGTCGAGCGAGCCACCCAACCGCAGCGCGGACGTAGCCGAGGCGAACTGCCGAGTGAAGTCCGGCAGCAGACTGCGGGCGACGTACAGCCGCTCGATCGAGACGCAGAGCTGGCCGGCGTTGGAAAAGCTGGCCCGGACCAGACCGGGGACCGCCTGGCCGAGATCGGCGTCGTCCAGCACGAGTGCCGGATTCTTGCCGCCCAGCTCCAGCGAGCAACCGATCAGCCGACCGGCGCACTGCTGCGCCACCCGGCGCCCGGTCGCGGTTGAGCCGGTGAAGCAGACGTAGTCGACCTGGTCGATCAAGGCCGGCCCGACCACGTCGCCCGGTCCGTTCACGACCTGCCAGACATCGGCCGGCATCCCGCACTGCTCCAGCAACTCGGTGGCCGCGAGCGTACACAGCGGGGTCTGGGCGTCCGGTTTGAGCAGCACCGAGTTACCTGCCACGAGCGCGGCGAGAGCATCGGAGACGGTCATCGTCAGCGGGTAGTTCCAGGGACCGATGATGCCCACCAGGCCTTTCGGCACATGACGCCGGTCGATCCGGGTCAGCACCGGGAGGATCCCGCTGGCGCGCTCGGTGTGCAGGTAACGCCGAGCCGTCTGTCCGTAGTAGCGCGCGGTCAGCGCGACGTGCAGGATCTCCTCCATCGCGCTCAGCCGAGATTTCCCGGCCTCCAGCTGGACGAGATCGGCGAGGTCCTCGCGACGGTCGAGGATCGAGTCGTGCAGATCGAGCAACACCTGCATTCGTCGCTCGATCGGGGCGGCCGCCCAGTCCGGCTGCGCCTTTCGCGCCCGTTCTGCGGCCGCCGCCACATCGGCGTGCGTCGAGGTCGGTACGTCGGCCAGCAGTCGGCCGTCGAGCGGAGATGTCAGTGGCGTCGGTGCCTCACTGGCCACGATCCGGGCCGCCAGCCGAGCTAGGTCGAACATGACTTTCAGCGTAGGCCACGGACCGGAGCTCGGATGGCGCTCGTGGCACGATGACGACATGGATTCTGACGTCATCGTCGTCGGCGCCGGGCTCTCCGGACTGGTGGCCACCGCGGAGCTGGCCGAAGCCGAGAAGTCGGTGATCCTGCTCGACGGTGAGCCCCTGCAGGCCTTTGGCGGCCAGGCACACTGGTCGTTCGGCGGACTGTTCATGGTCGACTCGCCGGAACAGCGCCGACTGCGGATCCACGACTCGACCGAGCTGGCCCTCGCCGACTGGCTCGGCAGCGCGGCGTTCGACAGGCCCGAGGACTACTGGCCGCGGCGCTGGGCCGAGGGATTCGTCGACTTCGCCGGCGGAGAGCTCCGGCCGTGGTTGCACGGCTTGGGGGTCCGATTCTTCCCGCTGGTGCAGTGGGCCGAGCGCGGCGGATACACCTCTCCCGGCCACGGCAACTCCGTTCCGCGCTTCCACGTCACGTGGGGCACCGGCCCGGGACTGGTCGAGCCGTTCGCCGACCGCGTCTTGAAGTCCCGCCGAGTCCGGATCCGTTGCCGCCACAAGGTCACCCAGCTCGAGGTGTCGTCGGCGGGCGTCCTCGTCTCGGGGGTCGTCCTGGAGCCGAGCGAGGCGGCCCGCGGCGTCCCGAGCTCCGAGCGTCAGGTCGGCGAGTTCACCTACGCCGCGTCGGCCGTGGTCGTCGCGGGAGGCGGGATCGGCGGAAACCAGGACCTCGTCCGAGCACACTGGCCGACCGGCTGGGGCGACCCGCCGGCCCAGATGCTCAGCGGCGTGCCCGACTTCGTCGACGGGTCCATGCTGTCGGTCACCTCATCCGCGGGCGGACGGCTGGTCAACTCCGACCGGATGTGGCACTACCCCGAAGGCATCGTGAACCACGCGCCGCTCTGGTCGCACCACGGCATCCGGATCCTGCCAGGTCCCTCGTCGCTCTGGCTCGACGCGCGCGGCGAGAGGTTGCCGGCCCCCCTGTTCCCGGGGTTCGACGCGCTGGGCGCGCTGAGACACATCACGGCCGGTGGATACGGGTACTCCTGGTTCGTGCTGGACCAGTCCACGCTGAACGCCGAGTTCGCGCTGTCCGGGTCGGAGCAGAACGCCGACCTCACCGGCAAGGACCTGCGCCTGCTGGCTGGTCGGGTGCGGTCGGGTCCGACCCCCGAAGTCGCGGCGTTCCAGGAGCACGGCGTGGACTTTCTCGCGGCCAACTCGGTGGCAGAGCTCGCGGCGAAGATGAACCAGCTGGCCGGCGAGCACCTGATCGACGCCGCGAAGCTGCAGGCGACCATTCACGCCCGAGACCTGCAGGTCCGCAGCGGCCTGGGCAAGGACCCGCAGGTGGTGGCTACCAGCGCCGCACGGAAGTTCCTCGGCGATCGGCTGATCCGGGTCGCGACTCCGCATGAGTACCTCGATCCGTCGAGCCTGGCCTCCGACGATGCGGGTGCGGGCCGCGCCGGCAGCGGTGGTCAGCTGGTCGCGGTGCGGCTGCATGTGCTGACTCGGAAGACACTCGGCGGTCTCGAGACCGATCTCGACGCCCGCGTGCTGGACGCTGACGGGGCGCCTCTGCCTGGTGTGTACGCCGTCGGCGAGGCCGCCGGCTTCGGCGGGGGCGGCGTACACGGTTATCGCGCGCTGGAGGGCACGTTCCTCGGCGGCTGCCTGTTCACCGGCCGCACGGCCGGACGTGCGCTCGCCACCGCGCTGTAGCCATCCGTCGCCCCCGACCCGGCGGGGTACGGGTCGACATCGTCGCTGGACCTCGCCGCCGACCGGCCACCGGCGTCAGGCCTGGTCGGGAGCCGCCTCCTCGACCGACGACGGTGCGACCGGCGACGAGACGCTCGAGGATGGCCCTCGTCCGCTCGCGACCCGTCGTGCCCTCACTATTCCCCAACCGACGAGCGCTGCTGCCACCCCGGTCAGGGTGAGCCCGGCGAGGGTGACGGCCTGCCGGAACTCTGCGGTCTGCTGCGCACTCCAGCCGGAGGTGGCAATGTCGCCGGTGAACAGCGCGGCGAGGATGGTGCCCGCGACGGCGACGCCGACGCCGGAGGAGACCTCCGTGGCCGTGTCGACCAGGGCAGCCCCGATCGTGGTCCGGTTCTCCGGCAAGCCACGCAGCACGTTCGTCCCGGCAACCACGCCTACCACCCGCATTCCGGCGGCCACGAGAGCAAGGGCGATCGCAACCCACACGTAGCCGAACCTGCCGGCTACGGCGTAGACGGCGAGTCCGACCACAACCGCCGCGGCGCTGATCCAGGCGGCTCGCTCGAGACCGACCCACTTCACGAACGGATCGACGAACGCGCTGCCGGCGATCAGGACGACGACCTGTGGCAGCATCCCGATCGCCGCGAGTGCGGGCGGCCATCCCCAGTCCAGCTGGAGCTGCAACGTCACGAGATAGCCGAGTCCGGCGGTCGCCAGCCCGGTCGCGGCCTTGAACGCCAGGCCGCTGGATACCAGCGGGCGGGCGACGAGCTCGAGGTCGAGCAGCGGGTGGCGGGCCGTACGCTCGCGGAGGATGAACAGTGTCGCCCCGACGACCGCCGCGCCGGTTGCCGCCCAGGGCGCCCATGAGTGCGTGCCCTGGTTGACGAACAGGGTGGGTGCGACGAGCGCGAACACGATCGTCGCGGTGCCCAACAGGGCGCCTGCGACATCCACCGGGTCGCGATGGAGATCGTCGGGCTCGTCGGCGGCGATCCCGACCCGCACACAGACGAACGCGAGCGCGGCGATCGGGACGTTCACCAGCAGCAGGACCTGCCAGGGAGCGACCGCGAGAGCCAACCCACCAACGGTGGGGCCGATCGCGAGCCCGACCAGGCCCACGGTCGAGATGAGGGTGATGGCTCGAACACGCAGACTGTCGGAGTCGAACAGCCGGAAGGCCAGCGCGATCGACCCGGGAGTCGTCATCGCGGCCGCGACCCCCATCGCCACCCGGACGGCGATCAGCTGCTCTGCGGTGGCGACGAACGCCGTCGCGAGGCTGGCCGCTCCGAGCAGCACCAGCCCGATGAGCATGATCCGTCGCCGCCCGAATCGGTCGGCGATGGCGCCGAACGCCAGCATCAGTCCACCGAAGACGACCGAGTACGCGCCCGTCACCCACTGCAGTCCGGTGGTCGAGGCGTGCAGCTCGCGACCGATCGTGGGCAACGCGACGTTCAAGATCGAGTTGTCCAGCATCTCGAAGAGAAATACCGCGGACAGTCCCGTCAAGGCCACCCACGCCTGCCGCAGCGACTGCGGGGAGCGCGACGGCCGACCTGCGACTTCCTCAGCCACCGAGAACCTTCCCCTCGTGACATCGCCAGGAACCCTGCGCGTACGGACGAGTCGTGGAACACGTTCTTGTGGCCACAATGGCACTGGTCGGGGGAATGGTGGCCAGGAGACAGTTGTCCAGCGACGCGGGCATGTCACTATGTTATGCGACTAAGTTTAGTTACACAAGAGAGTGGGATGGGATGCCGCGGACCGGAGAGCGGGGCGGGCCACAGACGCGGGCGAGGATCGCTGAGGTCGCGGCTCGGATGTTCCTCGAGCGCGGCTTCGACGCGGTCACGGTCGCCGACGTCGCCCGAGAGGCCGGCGTCTCGAGCGTGACGGTCTTCAACCACTTTCCCCGGAAGGAAGATCTCTTCCTGGATCGTACGATCGACGCGGTCGAGCTCCTGCGCTCGGCGGTGCGCGACCGCCCGCGGGGCGAAGACGTCGTGGCGTCCCTGCGCACGGTCACTCTCCGTCTCGTCGACACCCGCCACCCGCTTTCCGGCGTCAACGACCGGTCCATCCCGTTCTTTCGGACCGTGTCGACGTCACCCGCACTGATCGCGCGCGCCAGGGAGATCGCCGCCGACCTTCAACAGGTGCTCGCCGACGAGCTCGACCAGGACCCGACCTTCGAGGGCGATGAGACACTGCTCGCCGCCTTTTTCATCGCCGGTTACGGCGCCGTGCTGGTCCAGAGCGCGCGGCGTCTCATCGCCGGCGAGGCGCCAGGCGCCGTCCTGGACGACCATCGCGTGCGCTTCGAGCAACTGTTCGACGCGCTCCGTGGCGGCGTCGTCCCCCGCACCTAGTGGTTCCGGCGTCGCCGCACTGGGCAACTCCTCTGGGCTCCTCGGCCGGAACTACATGGTTCACAACAGCACCTTCTTCATCGCCGTCAACCCGATCCGCCGCAACAAGACGGCGTGGCAGAAGACCCTCGGTCTGAACGACTGGTACGAGGCCGGTCCGGACACCGATACCCGCTGGGAAACCTGCAGATGCTCGGCAAGCTCCAGGGTCCCATGGTCAAGGCCGCCCGATCCTGGGCACCGACCTGGGCCCTGAACATGGTCACCGGTCGCAGCCTCGACATCTACCTCACCACCGAGGACCTGCCAAGGCGCGACAACCAGATCACCATCGACGGCGAGAAGATCATGGTCAACTGGACACCGAACAACCTCGACCCGCACCGCGAGCCGGTCCAGCGAGTCACCAAAGCCGTCCGCCGGGCCGGCTACCCGATCGTGCTCACCGAACGAATGGGTATCGCGACCAACTCCCACATGTGTGGCACCGCCGTCGCCGGAACCGACCCGTCCCGCAGTGTCCTCGACGCCGTCTGCCGCAGCCACGACATCGACAACCTGTACGTCGTCGACAGTGCCTTCTTTCCCTCCTCCGCAGCGCTGAACCCAGCACTCACCATCGCCGCCAATGCCCTCCGTGTCGCGCCCCGCATCATCCGAGCCACCACAACCTCGACGTGACCATCGGCGCTGGTGAGAGGCCCAGTGCGCGTCGCTGTTCTCGGCCGTGAGCGTCCGCAGCCGATCAGGCCCGCTCGTCGCTCACCGCGTCGGAGTCGGAACGCGCGGCGATGCGTTCATGGTGGCGTACGACCTCAGCGACGACGAAGTTCAAGAACTTCTCGGCAAACTCGGGGTCGAGCCGGGCGTCGGTGGCCAGCCGCCGGAGCCGCTCGATCTGCTGGGCCTCGCGGCTGGGATCGGCGGGCGGTAGGCCGTGCTCCGCCTTCAGCACCCCGACCTGCTGCGTGATCTTGAAACGCTCGGCGAGCAGGTGAATCAGCGCCGCGTCCATGTTGTCGATGCTGTCCCGCAACCGGCGCAGCTCCCCCGCCACCTCCTCTTCCACGACCAACAGCCTATTGAATGGCTCGCACCCGACGAACGAGCGGTCCCGAGCGGTCCCGAGTGGGGCCGGGGCCGAGAACGAGCGGTCCTGAGCGCGCCCGAGCAGCGCGGGGCCGAGAACCAGCCGGCCGTAGCGCAGCGCAAGGGCGCGCGGCCGGGAGTGCAGGAGCGGCAGCCGAGCGAACACGCTTCTTCGTTCGATCGGCTGCACGACGAACGAGCGGTCCCGAGCGCGCCCGAGCAGCGCGGAGGCCAAGAAGAGGTTTGTGACCTTGGTAACGGGCTCGGATCACATTTCCGAGACGAACCGTTACCGCACCACTGGGGCGGCTGGTGCCATACCAGTCGACCAGACCAGTTAGCGGGATCAACATCCTGGATTCAGGCTGACACCGGGCTGAGCGCAAGGACCGGGTGAGACCAGTCGAACCTCGACTTTAATACCAGTTGTGGACGGCTTTCCGGGCCTGTGAGGGAGCACACCCGGTCGTCACCCGCCGTTAACCCGGCGGCCGAAGAAACGATTTCGACCGGGCGCCACCGCCGCCTATGGTTATCCCATCGAAGGAATCCGAGGCCGGATCGCACGATCGACGAGATCGGACGGAACAGGTATCGAGACAGACCTTCGAGGCTCATTGCGATGAGAGCGACCGGCGCACAGTAGCGCCGATGCAGACCGGGACGGTTGGCACGTATGAGGTGCCGACACCCCGACCGCGGCAAGGCAGCCGCACAACGCCAACCCGAAGCGTGTCTCGGGAAGCCCTGTCGGCCGGCAACGATCTTGCCCGGATCGTGTCGACAACCAGCAGCGGGGACCCAGGACCGAATTCCTTCGAGTCGGCGTCACCGCAAACACCGAATTTGTGGAGAGTCCCAACATGGCCAGACCGGCCCACGACTATGCACGCGTCGATAAACACGTGCCCGTCACCCGCAGAGCGGAAACGGCCAATCCGTACTCACCTGTGATGATCTTGCTTTCCTTGATCGCCACACTGGGCATCCTCTTGTACGCCTCGTTCCTGCTGAATCCCAGCAACCGCGGCGACTTCCTGCCCTACATGATGGTGATCGTCGCCGAGACCATCCTGGTGGTGCACGCCCTGCTGTCGATGTGGACGATCCTGTCCGGCAGGGAGAGTCCGAAGAACTTCGGGTACCACGAGGCCCGGCGCCTGATGTTCGACAAGAAGAAGATCAAGGCCGCTGGTCTCAGCGACCAGCCGCAGCTGTGGCCCGTTCTCTTGCAAGGCAAGGAGATCCTGGTCGACGTCTTCATCACCGTCTACGGCGAGGACATCGACAAGATTCGGGCGACCGCGACCGCCGCGATGGCGATCACGGGCAAGCACCGGACGTGGATCTTGGACGACGGCCGTTCCGATGAGGTCAAGGCGCTCGCGGACGAGCTCGGCTGCCACTACGTGCGACGACTGTCGAGCGGTGGCGCCAAGGCCGGCAACATCAACCATGCGCTGTCCATCGCGAAGGGTGACTTCTTCTGCGTCTTCGACGCCGACTTCGTCCCGCGTCCGGAGTTCCTGGTCCAGACGGTGCCGTTCTTCGAGAACACCAACGTCGCCTTCGTCCAGACCCCGCAGACCTACGGCAACCTGATCAACATGGTGTCCCGCGGCGCGGGCTACATGCAGACCGTGTTCTACAAGTTCGTCCAGCCCGGGCGCAACCACTTCAACGCGGCCTTCTGCGTCGGCACGAACGTGATCTACCGGCGGGCGGCGGTCAACGACATCGGTGGCATCTACACCGACTCCAAGTCCGAGGACGTCTGGACATCGCTGATGCTGCACGAGCGCGGCTGGAAGACGATCTACATCCCCAAGACCCTCGCGGTCGGCGATGCGCCGGAGACCATCGAGGCCTACACCAAGCAGCAGCTGCGGTGGGCGACCGGTGGCTTCGAGATCCTCTTCACTCACAACCCACTCAGCCCACGTCGAAAGCTGACGATGGACCAGCGGATCATGTATCTGGTTACCGCGACGCACTACCTGACCGGTATCGCCCCGGGCATTCTGCTCGTCGTGCCGGCTCTGGAGGTCTTCTTCGACCTGCGCCCGGTGAACCTGACGATCAGCTGGCAGACCTGGCTCTTGTTCTACCTCGGCTTCTATCTGATGCAGATCCTGTTGGCGTTCTACACTCTCGGATCGTTCCGCTGGGAGGTGCTCATGCTGGCCGCGGTCTCCTTCCCGATCTACATCAGCGCGTTCTACAACGCCCTGACGAAGAAGGAGCAGAAGTGGCACGTCACGGGCACCAAGGGCAAGGTTCAATCTCCATTCAACTTCATGATTCCCCAGGTGTTGGTGTTCTTCTTCCTTCTCTTCACCTCAGTGGTTTCGATCTGGCGTGACATGGGCAACAGCCAGCTCAGCCTGGCAACCGCCTGGTGTGTCACGAACACGTTCATCCTCGGCGCCTTCATTGTGGTGGCCTTCAAGGAGAGCTGGCGTAACAAGCATCCGCGAGAGCTCACCCCCGACCCAGTCGATGGCGTTGCCGCCACGTACGAGGTCGAAAACGACGCCGAGTCACTGGACGCGCTGATCGTCCGTCCGACGCTGGAGGCCAGATCTGGCACCGGCACGAGCACCACCGAGAGTGAATCCACCGACACCACCGTGCTGGCGCAGGCCGCTGCCTCCGGGCAGGACCGCAGCGAGCACGCTCAGAAAGAGGTAGCAGCGAAATGACCTGGACCAATCGACTTCGACTGTTCGGAGGGGTCCTCGGCGTCCTGCTTGTCGTCGCCGTGCTCACCCTCATCTTCAACCAACGCCAGACCAAGGCGACCAGCCTGACGGCCACCGTGGCCGCCGACACCTACGACGTCGGCGCCGCGTACGGCGGCACCGTGATCAAGCAGTATGTCAAGGAGGGCGACGTCGTCGCCAAGGGCGACAAGCTCTTCACCATCTCCAGCGTCCCGCTCCAACAGGACCTGTCCAACGGCTTGAACCTGCAGGACTCCGACGCGTATGACGTCAACAAGAAGAACGGCACGCTCACGTACAAGGCCACGGTGGCCGGCCAGGTCACCGACCTCAAGGCCAAGCTCGGTAACGCTCTGGGCACCGGTGCGCCGTTCGCCCAGATCGCCGTGGTCGACAGTCAGTACGTGGACGCCAAGTTCCTGCTCTCTCCCCGTGACTACGAGCGGATCGAGAAGGGCGCGAGCGTTGACATCGTGCTGCCGAACGACCAGATCATCACCGGGACGGTGACCACCATCGAGGTTGCCACCGACCAGGGCAAGGCGCTCACCGAGGTGCGCGTCGACAGCTCTGCGCTGGCCACAGCCGACCTGGCCAACGTGAACCAGCCCGGAACGCCGGTCACGGCGACGGTGAAGCTACGCGACGACGGTCCGCTGGCAGGTGTCAGTGACATGACGTTCAACTTCCTCCGACAGATCGGACTCAAGTGAGCCTTCGGATCTTCCGAAAGCACCGCAAGACCGCCTCTGACAGGACCAGCACTGAAATGACTCTTCCCCTCCTCCGTACGACCCTGTCCCGCAGGACCTTGCTCGCCTCGCTGGCCGCCACCTCGGTGGCGGTCGGCGCGGCAGCCTGCGGCGTCGGGACCGCACTGCCCGGCAGCACGTCCAGCAAGACCGCCACCGGCAGCGAGGTCTTTCCCGCCTCGCAAGTCGATTCCCTGGTGGCCGAGATGACCAAGAAGACGCTCAAGGACCTGAACGCCAAACGGCTCGCCGACGGAGTCATCCCGCCGACGAACCGCTGGTTCTCGGGCCTGGTCTTCGGCGACCAGCCCCAGCCCGTCTTCCCGATGCCGTTGTCGTTCGGCCTCACCGCTGCGGGGTTCGCGCTCGGGCTGCCGACGGTGACCGCGGTCGCCAAGACCATCGCCGGCGGCTACAAGCCTGACCTCCAGCTCGACGCCGGCGCAAAGTCGGCCCAGGTGAGTGCGTACGACACTCTGACGGTGACCGTCGACCTGCTCGACGGCAGCGGCGCGGTGCTCGGCAAGACGTCCCTGGTCCAGGGCTCCCCGTTCGTCCGCTACACCGCGGCTCAGTCGGGGACGGTAACGCTGAACCTGCCCTTCGTCGCCTCCGGCGACTACTGGACGGTTCAGGCGGGCCAGACGACGTACGCGCTCGTGGTCACCGACGGGAAGGTCGACGGCCAGAAGGTCTCGCTCTCCAAGGGCGGCTCCGTGGTGCTGTTCGCCGTGCCGGCCGGCGGTTCTGCGGACGCACTGGCCAAGCTGGCGCCGACCGTGGTGACCGGCAGCACGCTGACCTACAAGATCTCCGGCGACACCGTGAGCACGACGCTGACCTACCAGGCCGACGGCGATACCGCCTTCGCCGTCATGCCGCACCAGCACAAGACGCTGGACAGCGGTACCAAGGCCGACCTGGGGACCTACCCGAGCAGCTACGGCAGCCTCACGGTGTGCACGGGCAATGTGCTGACCTACACCACACCGGTGGTCGAACCGACCACCTCGTTGGACGTCACCTCGCTGACCAGCTCGGAGAAGAAGCAGCTGTCGGACCAGGTGACGAAAGACATCGCCGCGGCTCCGGCCTTCCCCGCAGACACCTACTTCGGCGGCAAGGCGCTTTACCGTGCCACGATGCTCTGGCAGTTGGCGACCCAGTTGAAGCTGACCGGGCCCGCCAGCGACATCAAGACCAAGCTCACCGACACCCTTGCCCAGTGGACCGATCCGGTCGGGGCGACCAAGCGGGCCGCGTTCTGCTTCGTCTACGACGAGAAGAACAAGGGTGTGGTGGGCCTGACACCGTCCTTCGGCTCGGACGAGTTCAACGACCACCACTTCCACTACGGCTACTTCTTGTACGCGGCCGGTGTGCTCACCCAGGACGACCCCGATCTGGCGAAGCAGTATGCACCGGTGATGAACCTGCTGGCGGCCGACATCGCCTCCAGTGCTGGCAACGGGGCGTTCCCCGACCGCCGGGTGTTCGACGTGTACGCGGGTCATTCCTGGGCGTCTGGCACCTCACCGTTCGCCGACGGCAACAACCAGGAGTCGACCTCGGAGGCGACCAACGCGTGGACCGGCCTGGCGAAGTGGGCCAAGAGCAGTGGCAACTCCGCGCTGCAGACCGAGGCGGCCTGGCTGCTCTCGAACGAGGCGCACGCCGCGCAGGCGTACTGGACGAACTTCGACACCAGCGAGAGCGTCTACACCGGATTCGACCACAAGATCGTCTCGCTGAACTGGGGCGGCAAGCGGGACTACGCGACATGGTTCTCCCCCGAGCCGGCCGCCATCCTCGGCATCCAGCTGATTCCGATGAGCCCGGTGGCGACCTACCTCGGTGGAGACGCCGATCGGATCAACGCCAACGTCGCGGAAGCAACGGGCGGGACGTTCGGCCAGAAGTTCGGTGACTATCTGCTGATGTACTCCGCGCTGGCCGGCGACACCGAACGTACGGCGGCCCTGAAAGCCGCGCAGGGCCTCGACGACAAGTGGATCGACGACGGCAACAGCCGGTCGTACCTGCTCGCCTGGCTGATGACTGGCAAGAACTGACAACAATCGGACGACTTGCACGGTCGAGGACGTCGAGCAACCATCCCCACCGCTCGACGCGGCCGCGCGTGTAGGCCTGGACGTGCGCGATTCGGTGAACGCTCGGCCAGGAACGGGCAGCGGGTCCGGTCTCAGCTCCATTGAGGCCGGACCCGCGTTGGTCTGTCGTCGCCTCCGGGTCGGGACAGACAACCCACAGTCCACCACACGAGGTTTTGTACGCCAAAAGCAGGATTCGGGCCCTGCCGTTCCACAGCGCCCCCTCGGCGCGGTGCCCGCTTCAAACTGCCCCCAGAGCCGTCTCGTCGACGTAGGGTGGCTCCGTGTCTGCGGGGACGAGGGGGAGACGCGACGTGAGGGAGCCTGCTCGGGGTCGACTGCTGGGACTGGGCGCGGTCGTGCTCCTGCTAGGGCTGACGGGGTGCCGGATAGGTGCGCCCGATCCGACGCAAGGAGCGGGGTCCGCCGGCCGTCCGAGTGCGACGCCGAGCCCGAGTCCGAGCCCGACAGCATCAGGACCCACTGCAGAGCTGACGATCGTGGTCGATCTCGGCCAAGGCGGGGGAGACAGCACCTGGCGGCTGACTTGTGATCCGGCGGGGGGAAACCATCCCGACCCGGTTGGCGCGTGTCAGGCGCTCGAGGTGAACGGTGCCACCGCACTGCCGCCGGTGGCGAAGGACCAGGCGTGCACGATGATCTACGGTGGCCCGCAGCGGGCGACCGTGACCGGCACCTGGAACGGCCAGAAGGTGTCCGCGGTGTTCTCGCGGACCAACGGATGTGAGATCAATCGCTGGTCGCAGATGGTCCCCCTGCTTCCCGAACCCACTTCCTGACGCCAGACACTCCTTTCAGCCCTTCAGGCCGACGATCGACTCGGGTGCCGCGCGCCATCGCGCGAGCGGCGAGATACTCAGCCCGCGAGCGTCGATAGATGGCGCGCCCGGGGAGAGAGGAGGGAGTGAGTGAAGGCACTCTTTTCCGCCTTCACGAAGACCGACGATCGACTCGGGTGCCGCGCGCCATCGCGCGAGCGGCGAGATACTCAGCCAGCGAGCGTCGATAGATGGCGCGCCCGGGGAGAGAGGAGGGAGTGAGTGAAGGCACTCTTCTCCGCCTTCACGAAGACCGACGATCGACTCGGGTGCCGCGCGCCATCGCGCGAGCGGCGAAATACTCAGCGCGTGTGCGCAAGCTGTTCGGCGTCGACCCTGCCGAGATAGACGCTGAGCTGGCGCGCAACCTCTCGCTCGTCCCAACCGAGGGGGCCGGCGACCAGGTCGGCCACGAACGGTGCGGCCGTCACCCCCCAGTCTCTGGTCTCGATAGCGATCCCGGTCCGTCTCCCCAAGATGTCGGTGAGCTGGAGCGCGCCCTCATGGCTGACCGCGTAGACGATCTCGGCCGCGAGATAGTCCTCCGCTCCAGGCACTGCTCGCCCAAGCGTCGGGTCGGCGGCCACCAGGCCGAGCAAGTCGTCGGACAACGAGCCGTACCGGTTCAGCAGGTGCTCCACCCGAGCGACAGGGAGCCCCGCTTGCCGGGCGAGGAGGTGCCGCTGATTCCAGCGCGCGTGATAGCCCTCGGCACCGACCAGGGGCAACCTCGTCGTCACCGACGGCTCGATCAGGCCGCCGATCTCGCGGCCCGCAGCGTCTCCGGCCCGCGAGGCCATCACCCGGTACGTCGTGAAGGACCCGCCCGCAACGACGACGAACCCGGGCCGTGGCGTCCGCACGGTGTGCTCGCTGGACAACGGGGACCCGGCAACCGCGGAACCCTGCTGGGCTTGGCGGTAGCGCGCCGGGAGCGCTGCGAGCGGGCGCAGACCCGCGTAGCAGCCGACGACATCGTCCGCTCCGAGCGGCACCGCCAGATGCTCGTTGACCGCCGCCAGCAGTGCGGCGATGTCGCTCGCCGAGGCCGTCGGCCGGTCCAGGTCGTCCTGCCAGACCGTGTCCGTGGTCCCGATGATCCAGAACCGGCCCCAGGGAATCAAGAACAGCACTGAGTCGCCGCTACGCGTCACCACCCCCGTCGAGGCCCGGATCCGATCGCGAGGCACCACGAGGTGGATGCCCTTGCTGACAGTCGTGGGATCGCTCGGAGCGATCGGCGCATCGTCGAGCAGGCTCAGGATCTCCTTCGTCCAGATCCCGGCCGAGCTCACGACGACCTTCGCCGAGACATCGAGCTCGGCGCCGGTCAGCTGATCGCGGACGCGAGCTCCGACGATCCGGTCTCTGTCGGCGATCAGGTCGATCACCGCCGCTTGGTTGACGGCGTGGGCACCGTACGCTGCGGCCGTCCGCACCAGGGTGAGGACGTAGCGGGCGTCGTCGGCCTGGGCGTCGTAGTACTGAACCCCGCCGGTCACCCGCTCGAGCGCCAGTCCGGGTGCGACCCGCCTCACCGACCGGAGCGCCAGGTGTCGATGATGCGGCAGTGCCCGTGGTTGGCCGGGCACGCGGGCCAGGCCGTCGTAGAGCAGCAAGCCGGCACCGACGTACGCGCGTTCGAGGGCGTGATGGTGCAGCGGGTAGAGGAAGGGAACCCGATGGACCAGATGGGGAGCGACCCGGTCCAGCAGGAGGGTTCGCTCACGAAGCGACTCGCGTACGAGGCCGAACTGGAACAGCTCGAGGTGGCGCAGACCTCCGTGGATCAACTTGCTGGAGCGGCTGGAGGTGCCGGACGCCCAGTCTCGCGCCTCGACGAGGCCGACTCGGAGCCCGCGACTGACGAGATCGAGCGCGGTTCCGGCGCCGACCACGCCGCCGCCGATCACGAGGACATCGAGCGGTTGGGAGCTCAGCTGCTCCAGCGCTACTTGGCGGGAAGCCCGATCGAGTCTGGAGTCCACTTAGCCGACCACTACCTCGACCCGCTGGAACTCCTTCACCTCCGTGTAGCCGGTGGTCGCCATCGACTTGCGGAGCGCCCCGACGAGGTTCATGGTCCCGTCCGGGACCGTCGAGGGACCGAGCAGGATCTGCTGGAGAGTGCCGACCGTGCCGAATGCGGCCCGTTCGCCACGCGGCAGATTGGGGTGCCAGGCCTCGGGACCCCAGTGGAAGCCCTTCCCCGGCGCCTCGACAGCCTTCGCCAGCGGTGATCCGACCATGACGGCATCCGCGCCGCACGCGATCGCCTTCGCGATGTCCCCGGAACGACCGACGGAGCCGTCGGCGATGACATGGACGTACCGACCGCCCGACTCGTCGAGATAGTCCCGCCGGGCGGCGGCCACGTCGGATACAGCACTCGCCATCGGTACGGCGACACCGAGCACCGATCGGCTGGTGGAGGCCGCTCCCCCGCCGAACCCGACCAGCACTCCGGCAGCGCCCGTACGCATCAGGTGGAGGGCGGCCTGATGGGTGGCGCAGCCGCCGACGATCACCGGCACATCGAGGTCGTAGATGAACTGTTTGAGATTCAATGGCTCGCCGTCACTGGAGACGTGCTCGGCCGACACGGTCGTGCCCCGGATGACGAAGAAGTCGACACCGGCGTCGACGACAGCCTTCGCGAACGCCGACGTGTGCTGCGGACTCAGCGCCCCGGCCGCCGGAACGCCCGCAGCACGGAGCTCGGCGATCCGCTGGCCGATCAGCTCGGCCTTGATCGGCTCGGCGTAGATCTCCTGCATCCGTTGGGTCGCCGCCATCGCGTTGGGGGCGTCGATGATCTCCTCCAGCAACGGCTCCGGATCGTCGTAGCGCGTCCACAGACCTTCGAGGTTGAGCACCCCGAGACCACCCAGCCGACCGAGCTGGATGGCGGTGGCGGGCGACATCACCGAGTCCATCGGCGCCGCGATCAGCGGGAACTCGAAGGTGTAGGCATCGATCCGCCACGACAGTGAGACCTCGTCGTCGCCCCTGGTGCGCCGGGACGGGACGATGGCGATGTCGTCGAACGCGAACGCCTGCTCTGCCCGCTTGCTCCGCCCGATCTCGAACATAGCTGAACCCTAGTGCCCCGACTCAGTGGCGCTGGGACGTCCCGCCTACCCGAACATCCAACCGGTCCCGCATGGCGGCAAGCGTCGGCAAGCGGAGCGCCGGGCCTTCGCTTCCGACCGAACGGGCAGCCACGCGAGACCGCGACAGGGGCAGCGGCTGCGGCAGCGGCTGCAGGCCAGGGCCGCGAGCAAGGGAGAAGTGAAAGTCTCAGAGGCGCGCAGCGGGCGCGAGTCGACACAGACAGAACGCGCCTGGCGAGCGCGAGGCGCTACCCGGAGTAATTGGGCGCCTCGACGGTCATCTGGATGTCGTGCGGATGGGACTCGCGCAGACCGGCCGACGTGATCCGGACGAACCGACCCCGTTCGTGCAGCTGGGGAATTGTCGCCGCGCCCGTGTAGAACATCGACTGCCGCAGTCCGCCGACCAGCTGGTAGGCAACCGCCGCGAGCGGACCGCGGTAGGGCACCTGACCCTCGATGCCCTCGGCGATCAGATTGGAGTCGTTCGTGACGTCGGCTTGGAAGTAGCGGTCCTTGGAGAAGGACGCGTTCCGCCCCCGCGACGCCATCGCGCCGAGCGAACCCATGCCCCGATACGTCTTGAACTGCTTGCCGTTGAGGAAGATCAGCTCACCGGGGCTCTCTTCGCATCCGGCCAGCAGCGAGCCCAGCATGACGGTGTCGGCGCCGGCCACCAGCGCCTTGGCGATATCGCCCGAGTACTGCAGTCCGCCGTCGCCGATCAACGGCACGCCCGCCGCGCGGCACGCCAGTGACGCATTGTGGATCGCCGTCACCTGCGGCACACCGACGCCCGCCACCACCCTGGTCGTGCAGATCGAGCCGGGTCCGACCCCAACCTTCACCCCGTCGGCACCGGCCTCGACCAGCGCCTTGGCACCCGCGTACGTCGCGACGTTGCCGGCGACGATGTCGACATCGGCGGCAGCCAACTCGGCCTTGAGCCGTCTCACCATGTCGACGACACCGTGCGAGTGGCCATGGGCGGTGTCGACCACGAGGAGATCGACGCCCTCCTCGACCAGGGCCATCGCGCGCTTCCACGCGTCACCGAAGAAACCGACGGCCGCGCCGACCCGAAGCCGACCCTGATCGTCCTTGGTGGCGTCGGGGTACTGGTCGGACTTGACGAAGTCCTTGAGCGTGATCAGGCCCTTCAACCGACCGTCGCTATCGACCAGCGGCAGCTTCTCGATCTTGTTGGTGGCGAGCAGCTGCATGGCGCCCTCGCTGCTGATCCCGACCGGCCCGGTCACCAACGGCATCTTGGTCATGACGTCGCCGACCAGCCGGGTCGGGTCGTTCTCGAACCGCATGTCCCGGTTCGTGACGATGCCCAGCAGCCGCATGTCCCGGTCGACGACGGGCACACCCGAGATGCGGTAGCGCCCGCACATGGCGTCTGCCTCGCCGATCGTCGCGTCCGGGGAGATGGTGATCGGCTCGTCGACCATGCCGGCCTCCGAGCGCTTGACGATGTCGACCTGGTGGGCTTGGTCGTCGATCGAGAGGTTGCGGTGGATGATTCCCAGGCCGCCCTGACGGGCGATCGCGACGGCCATCCGGGCCTCGGTGACGGTATCCATGGGCGACGAGATCAGCGGGATCTTCACCGAGATCCGCTTGGACACCCAGGTCCTGGTCTCGACCTGCGAGGGCACGACATCACTCTCGTTGGGCTGTAACAACACGTCGTCGAACGTCAAACCGAGGGTGGCGAACGGTCCAGGAACGCCGGCGGGCGTCAGATCACCGGGAAACTCCGACACGGTGGGCCTTTCGTGGTGGGGCGCAGGACCCACATCGTAGTCGCCGCAGATGACTGGTCCGATCGACGGCGACCGGTTCCGGACGGTGTGCGCGGAAGCCAAGGACGGCCATGGCCCACATCTGGGCGATGCGGTGCGATAACGCCGGCCGAGCGACCGGATCCCCCCACATCTGGGCGATGCGGTGCGATAACGCGGGCCGAGCGACCGGATCAGCGCACATCTGGGCGATGCGGTGCGATAACGCAGGCCGAGCGACCGGATCAGCGCACATCGGGCGATGCGGTGCGATAACGCAGGCCGAGCGACCGGATCAGCGCACATCGGGCGATGCGGTGCGATAACGCGGGCCGAGCGACCGGATCAGCCGGACAGTAGCCCGCGGCGGACGAGGAGCGGCCCGATCCGGGGAGGGCGGCCGCGGAAGGCCTCGTACATCTCCATCTCCGGAATGCTGCCGCCGCGACTCAGCAGCGACTGCCGGAAGAGCTCGCCGGCATCCCGGAGATGATCACCCTGCTCGCCGAACCATTCGACGGTGTCGGCGTCGAGCACCTCGCTCCACAGGTAGGAGTAGTAGCCCGCCGAGTACCCGCCGGCGAAGATGTGGTTGAAGTACGGTCCGCGGTAGCGCGGCGGGATCGCCTCGATCTCCAGCCCGAGCGCGGCCAGCGCCTCCGCCTCGAACGCGGCAACGTCGGTCACGGCCTGCGCCTGCTCGTACGTCAGCCGGTGCCAGGCCAGGTCGATCCACGTCGCCGCGACGGAGGCAACAGTCTCGAACCCCTGGTTGAATGTCGGCGGATCGGTGAGAGCGGCAGCCAGCTCGGCCGGCATCGGCGAGCCGTCGTCCACCCGCCGGGCGTAGTGTCCGAGCACCGTGGGCCAGCTCAGCCACATCTCGTTCACCTGCGACGGGAACTCGACGAAGTCACGGGCGACCGCGGTACCGGACAGTCGTGGGTAGGTCACGTCCGAAAACAGTGCGTGCAGGGCATGGCCGAACTCGTGGAAGAGCGTGCCCACCTCGTCGGTGGTGAGCAGGGCAGGACTGCCCGACGGCGGTTGGGGGATGTTCAGGTTGTTCGCGACCACGGGCCGCTCCCCGAGCAGGTGCGACTGCGCCACCAGCGACTCGGACCAGGCGCCGCCGCGCTTGCCGTCGCGGGTGAAGTAGTCCGCGACGAACAGCCCCAACCCGAGACCATCCGCATCGAAGACCTCCCAGACCCCGACGTCGAGGCGATAGCCCTCGAGGTCGTCACGCCGGCTGAACGTGAGTCCATACAGCAGATTCGCCGCGTGGAACACGCCGTCGACCAGAACGGCGTCGAGCTCGAAGTACGACCGGGTCGCGGATGCGTCGAAGGAGTAGCGATCCCGCCGCAACCTGGCCGCGTAGTAGGCCCAGTCGGCCGCACCGAACGGCTCCTCGTCGCCGTCCGCCAGCTTGGCAGCGGCCAGGTCGTCCTGCTCGCGCCGGGCCTTCTCGATCGCCGCCGGGATGATCTGAGCGAGCATCGCGTCGACGCTCGTGTTGTCCTTCGCGGTGCGGTCGGCGAGAACGTAGTCGCTGTGCGTCGGGTAACCGAGCAGTGCGGCGCGCTCGGCCCGCAGGACGACCATCCGTTTCAGCAGGTCGCGAGTGTCGTGGGCGTTATCGCGCGAGCCGCGAGCCTGGGCTGCGGCCAGTAGCCGGGCGCGGGACTCGCCCCGGCGCAGCGATTCCAGCGCGGGCTGGTGGGTCGGCAGCACCAAGGTGATCAGGTAACCGTCCAGCCCACGCTGGCGGGCGGCCTCTCGCGCCGCCGCGATCGCGTCCTCGCTCAGTCCCTGGAGCTCGGTGACGTCGCCGAAGTGGACGGCTGCGTCGTTGGTATCGGCCAGCAGACGGTTCCCAAAACCGGTCGAGCACTCGGCCAGCTCGAGATTGATCGCGGCCAGGCGCTCCTGGGCCGGCTGGTCCAAAGCGGCGCCGCCGCGCACGAAGTCCGTGTGGTAGCGGTCCAAAAGCCGGTCCTGCTCGGCGTCGAGGTCCAGCACATCACGCCGCTCATGGAGCGAAGCGATCCGCGCGAACAGCCCCGGATCGAGCATGATCGCGTCCTCGTGCGCCGCGAACCTCGGCGCGTACTGGGTCTCGACCGCCTCGAGCTCCTCGGTCGTGTCCGCGCTGGTCAGCAGCCAGAAGACCTGCTGAGCTCGGCGGAGCATCCCGCCGGAGCGTTCGAGCGCGACAATGGTGTTCTCGAAGGTCGCCGGTTCAGGATCGGCCGCGATCGCGTCGACCTCGGCCCGCTCCTCGGCCATCCCCTCCTCGAATGCCGCCCGGAATGCAGTCGGGTCCAACTCCGCGAACCGCGGCAGACCGTACGGCAGCGGGCTCGGTTCGGCGAAAGGATGCGTCGGGGCTACGTCGGCACTCACGACAGGCGACCATAGCGCGACGACGAAGGGTCCCGACCACGGCAGGCCCACGGGTGGCGGATGGTTTCGCGATGTTGTCAGCTCGGCGGCGTCCCGGTGTTGCGCAAGGTGCCGACCCGATCGAGCAGCTTGTACCAGAACGGGGCCCCGAGGGCTGCCGCGCCGACGCTGAGCAGCAGTCCGACGATCTTCAGCGCCCAGTTCGGGCCATCCTTCGGCAACGTCGACGCGGACCAACCGATCGGCAGTCCAACGGCCGACACCTTCGCCTTGGCGCTCGCGGCGCAGTCGGCGTCCGAGGTGCCGGCCGGGCACAATGAACCGGCCTGGTCTGCGGCCTGGACGACGGCACTGCGCACGGCGTCGTCGGTGTAGAGCGAGCGCGCGATCGCGATCGAGTCCACACCGCCCACGCCCACCACGAGCACGGCAACGGCAATCACCCAGCGCTTGGCCCAACGCTTGTAGGAACCGGTGATCCGATCCATCTGGGAGTCGAACCAGGTCTCCACCGCCGGCACGAAGGCGTCCACATCACTCCTGACGGTCTTGAGGATGGCCTGCAGTGCCGCGCGAAGCTGGTCGTTCACCGGCGGCAGCAGGCTCAACCGCTCCTCCAGCACCTCTGTCGTCAGCGCCCGTCCTGGTGTCAGCAGGTCCGTGAGCGCTGCCGCGAACGCGGCACCGGGGATGTACGAGGGGTTGCGAGTCGCCTGGCCCGCAGCCGTGGTCTGTCGGTAGGGCTGGATCAGCGGGTGTCCGAAGATGTCCTCGGTACGCAGCGCCGCGACCTCGTCCTGCCCAGCCGTCGCCGGACTCGCTCCGGCGGTCAGGGCACGGGCGTAGATCGCCATCTCCGCCTGGGCGTCGGCCCTCCAGCGCTTGGGGCTTCCGGTGACACCCGAGTCGTCGGACGTCGTCCCCTCGATCAGGTCCTGGACTCCCCGGAGCAGGTACTTGGCGCGCTTCCTGACCCAGTTGGCGATCATCTCGACCACGCCGGCGCACAGCAGCGCGAGCGCGTAGTAGACGAAGACCAGCCCGAAGACGACATCGAGGACGGTGCTCCCGAACATGTCTGCCCCTCTCCGTGATCACCGTAGTGATCTCGCGGAGCGGGCCGAAAGCTCATTTTCACCTGCGCCAGGTCCCGCAGACGCGAACAGGGTGCCCGGCCCGCCGAAGCGGACCGGACACCCTGGACGAGTGGTGCCTGTTTGCTCAGTGCCCTGTGCTCAGTGCCCTGTGCTCAGTGCCCTGTGCTCAGTGCTCAGTGCCCTGTGCTCAGTGACTGTGCGAGTGCCCGTGAGCGGCGGGCTCGTCCTCCTCCTCGGGCTTCTCGACCACCAGCGTCTCGGTGGTCAGCAGAAGCGAGGCGATCGAGGCCGCGTTGGCGAGCGCCGATCGGGTGACCTTGACCGGGTCGATGACGCCGGCGGCGATCAGGTCGCCGTACTCACCGGTGGCGGCGTTGTAGCCGCTGCCGACGGGCAGCTCGGCCACCTTCGACGTGATGACGTAGCCCTGATCGCCACCGTTCTCGGCGATCCAGCGCAGCGGCTCGACGACAGAACGCTTGACGATCTGCACGCCCATCCGCTCGTCGCCGGTCAGACCCAGATCGTCGGAGAGCACCTGAGCAGCGTGGATGAGGGCGGAGCCGCCACCGGCGACGATGCCCTCCTCGATCGCGGCCCGGGTCGCGGACACGGCGTCCTCGATCCGGTGCTTCTTCTCCTTGAGCTCGACCTCGGTAGCGGCGCCGACCTTGATCACGCAGACGCCGCCGGCCAGCTTGGCCACCCGCTCCTGCAGCTTCTCCCGATCCCAGTCGGAATCGGTCCGCTCGATCTCGGCCTGCAGCTGGGCGACGCGAGCCTTGACCTCGTCGGCCTCACCGGCACCGTCGACGATCGTGGTGTCGTCCTTGGTGATGATGACCCGACGGGCGCGGCCGAGCACCTCGAGGCCGACCTGGTCGAGCTTGAGCCCGACCTCTGGTGCGACCACGGTGCCACCGGTCAGGGTGGCGATGTCCTCGAGCATGGCCTTGCGCCGGTCGCCGAAGGCCGGAGCCTTGACCGCGACCGAGGTGAACGTGCCACGGATCTTGTTGACGACGAGGGTGGACAGCGCCTCTCCGTCGACGTCCTCGGCCACGATGAACAGCGTGCCCGAGGCGGCGATGACCTTCTCCAGCAGTGGGAGCAGCTCGTTCATCGAGCTGATCTTGCCGGAGTTGATCAGGATGTAGGGATCGTCGAGGACCGCCTCCATCCGCTCGGGGTCGGTCACGAAGTAGCCCGACAGGTAGCCCTTGTCGAACTGCATTCCCTCGGTGAACTCGAGCTCGGTGCCGAACGTGTTGGACTCGTCGACGGTGATCACGCCGTCCTTGCCGACCTTGTCGAACGCGTCGGCGATGAGTGCGCCGATCTGCTCGTCCCTGGCCGAGATGGTCGCGACGGAGGCCATGTCCTCGGTCGTCTCGACCTCACGGGCGTTCTCCCGAAGGCGCTCTTCGACCGCCGCCACTGCCTTGTCGATGCCCCGCTTGAGGGCGATCGGGTTGGCGCCGGACGCGACGGCCCGGAGGCCCTCGTGGACCAGTGCCTGGGCGAGCACGGTAGCCGTGGTCGTCCCGTCACCGGCGACGTCATTGGTCTTGGTCGCTACTTCCTTGGCCAGCTGGGCGCCCAGGTTCTCGTACGGGTCCTCCAGGTCCACATCACGAGCGACGGTGACACCGTCGTTGGTGATGGTCGGAGCGCCCCACTTCTTGTCGAGAACGACGTAGCGGCCCTTCGGACCAAGAGTGACCTTCACGGTGTTGGCGAGGATGTCGACGCCACGCTCGAGTGAGCGCCGCGCCTCCTCGTCGAACTGAAGGATCTTTGCCATGTGTGGAATTCCTCCGGTTACTTGCTGACGACCGCGAGGATGTCGCGGGCGTTGAGGAGCAGGTACTCCTTGCCGTCGTACTTGACCTCGGTGCCGCCGTACTTGCTGAAGATCACGACGTCGCCATTGGCGACGTCGAGCGGGACGCGGTTCCCGTTGTCATCGATGCGGCCGGGGCCGGTCGCAATGACCTTGCCCTCCTGCGGCTTTTCCTTGGCGGTGTCCGGAATGACCAGACCCGACTTGGTGACCTGCTCGGCATCCTGCGGCTCGACGAGGATGCGGTCCTCGAGCGGCTTGATCGTGACTGCCACGTCAAACCCCTTTCACGGTGTGTCGTTGTACGTGTGGACCGGCCGATCGACGTCGTCGCGGTGCCGTCGTCGACCGTTGGCACACTCAGGGCGAGAGTGCCAAAACGACATTAGCACTCGGTCCTAGCGAGTGCCAGCACTCCCCAGACTGACCGCCCGGCCGTTCTCCGGAAAGTGGGCGTAAACGGCATGTTGAACTGTTTCATAGTTGTCGTTTGCGCCCACTTTCCGAGAGGGAGGGGAGCCAACGGAGGTGGACGCGGGTGAGAGCCTCCTGGGCGACCCAGTGCAGGCTGGCGTCCGCGGCCGTGATCTGGCAGACCGGGGTGCCGTCGATGATCGAGGTGGCCCGGACGACCGAAACATGGGTGGGACGGATCTTCCGGCCGTCGTCGAGGGTGATCGGGGCTGCCGGCCGGACCGGTGTGCCCACCGCCAGCGCACGGGGCTTCAAGAACCACATGGCGATCAGCAGGATGGGACCGAGCAGGACACCCAGGATGAGGAAGAGCCGATCGTCGTAGCCCTTGCGACGGGCGTCCCACGCCGCGACCAGACCGGCGGTCAGATACAGGACGACGAGAAGGAGGTCGGTCATCAGCCAGACATCACCAGGCAGCTGCCGGTCGCCGTGGCCAGCAGCCTGCCCTTGCCATCTCGTACGTCCCCGTCGGCGAAGGCGACCCGCCGGCCAGGCTTGGTCACCCAGCCGCGGGCGATGAGCTCGCCGCTCGCGGCGGTCACTGGGCGCAGGTAGTTCACCTTGAGCTCGATCGAGGTGTACCCGACGCCCGCCGGAAGCGTGCTGTGCACCGCGCAACCGAGCGCGGAGTCCAGCAAGGTGCAGACCAGCCCGCCGTGGACCATGCCGATCGGGTTGTAGACCGACTCGTCCGGCGTGCCGGCGAACTCGGCCCCGCCCACCTCCACCGAGCGCAGCGCGAAGCCGAGTGTGGCCGCGATCGGCGGCGGCGGCAGCTCGCCGTTCAGCATCGCCCGGAGATAGTCGAGCCCGGCCATGCCGCGTCCCGTGTCCGCACCGACCTGTGGGTCGTACCAGCGCACCGTACGCTCGCGCGGGTCGCCCCAGTTCGATGGCGGCCCCGCCGGGGACGAGCTCGCGGTTTCGTCAGACATGGGCCTTAGCGTACGAAGTCCACGCTCGTCTTGGACGCGGTGTAGGAGCTCGGGGTCGTGGGACACGGACAGTAGATCAAGATCTTGATCGTTCGCGCGGGACCTCGACGCTCATCAGGCGGACCGGATAGTCGGGTCGGAGTGGGAGGCTCCCAGATATCTGTAGACCTTGTTGCCATTGACTCGAATCGCCCCGCCGGACATGCCGGAGAAGACTGAGTGCGCCGCACTTGCTGCTCGCAACGGCGACGACCGCCACGCTGCAGGCGTGCGTGCTGCATCTCGCAGACTCCCTGCTTTTGGTCACGATCCGGATCGACGGCCGCCTACTTGACCCAGTTGATACCGCCGATCGCGTAGTCGTAGGTCGGATAGCTCTGGTTGTTGTACGGCGCGTAGACCCAGGTCTTGAGCAGGCCGTTGCTGGTGTCGATCTGCACCAATCGCACCGGATTCGTGTGCACATCATGCATGCACAACAGGAATGAATCGATCCGGTTTCCTTTGACACCATGATCGATGCGATGCGCCTGCTGGCCGACGTGACCCGAGAACACCAGCCGCACGTTCGCATACTTGGAGATCAGATTGTCGTAGAGATACTGCGGGCTGGTGGACCCATAGCCGCCATTGGTCTGGTAGATCCCACCGCCAGCGGTCAGATAGGAGTGCGTTACCACGATGACGTTGTCATGCGGGTGGCTGGCAACCACGGAAGCCGCCCAGGCGACCACGGCCGTGCGTGGCCACAGCTCGAGATTGAGCACGAGCCAGGAACGGTCTCCGGCCTCGAATCGGCTGTAGGTATTGTCCACCTTGGATGCCTCGAAATAGCCGGCAACGTCGGCGGTGCCACCGTTGAGGTAGGCGTCGAAGGTTCTGGTGTCTCGAACCGTGACCCAGGTCTTGGCCCCCGGGCAGGCGCTTCCGCCTGGACAGACAGCCGCTGTGTCGTGATTCCCCGGGCTCAGCGAATACGGGATGTTGTTCGTGTTCAAGATCCCCAGGGCGTTCTTCGCGATCTGGTATTGATCGTGAGTGGGTGTGTCCCAGTTGACGATGTCGCCGACGTGCGTCACGAATTTGAGGTGCAGGGCCGTCTTTTGATCCGCGAGCCACTGGGTCCGATTGGCAAACTTGGTATTGGTGGGCGAGAGCACCTCTTGCTGGGTGTCCGGCATCACGGCAATGGTGAACGCGTTGTCCGTCGCCGACGGGATCGTCGGGGTGGTCACCGGCGGCTTGGTCGTCGTCGGCGGCTGCACCTTCGCCGGCGCAGGAGCCGTCCAGAAGACCTTCTTCTCCTCGATCCAACCCAGCTTCTTCAGGGCCGTACGATCGGCGGTGGACAGCACGAAGCGGTGCACCTTGCCCTTGTGATAGCGGTAGACCGCGGACAGACACGTCGCTGACGTGGTGTAGACGTAGAAGCCCGTGCCGTTGTCCTTGTAACCCTTCTTCTTGAGGCTCTTGATCTCGCTCTTGCTCGCGGTGTAGATGCGATCGTGAGTGCTCTTGGCGTACATCACGCGAACGGCGGTCAGGCCCTTCTTCTTGCCACTGGCCTTGAACACCACACCCTGATCGGCGTAGCCGCTCTTCTTGAGAGCGGCGAAGCGCTTCGTGTTGAACGTAAGGATGTTGACCCCACGTTTCGCATCCACGAACAGATGGACGCTCTTGGTGAGGGATGCGCACTTCGTTGCGGCCGCAGCGGGGCTGGGTGTGAGCAGCACGACTGCGCCAGTCAGCGAAAGTGCGACAGCCAACAGCATCAAAACGATACGTCGTGCACGCCCCGGGGGATGGGTCATCACTGCTCCGTCAAATCGTGACTACTTGACTCCCCCGAGACCGAATCAGTGTAAGCCCGTAATAGCCCACCTGGACCGGCCTTCGGGAAAATGCATCACACGATCGGAACACGCCGAACGGCCAGAACCAACGCACCCTTGGGTGTGCGGGTGACGAGAAAGGTCGCCGTCGCAGATCCCCTTGGGGCGAGCCGACGACGTAGTTGCGCAGGGTCGAGATCGATCCCCCGCTGCTTGATCTCGAGCGAACCCACCTTGCGCTCGCGCAACCAGGCGCGAAGCGCCTTCTCGGCGTACGGCAGCCGTTCGAGCACCTCGAATGCCTGGGCGAATGGGGTCGGTGCGTCCTCGTCGCTGCTGAGGTAGGCGATCTTGGGATCGAGCAGGGTGGCGTGCAACCGAGCGGCCAGTACCGCTATCCCGCCGGCACGGATGACCGCGCCGTCGGGTTCGTACACATAGCGGCGCACCGGGCCGACCTCTGCCGTCGGCGCGGTCGCGTCGGCGAGCAGGCTGGCAACCCCATCGTGGTCGTCGATCACCGTCGCCCTTCGACCGCCGGCGATCGCGTCACCGCCGGCCCACAGCGCCGCCTCCAGCGTGGTGCCGCGGTGGCTCACCCACTCCGCTTCGACTCCCGCCGGGATCTCGGCGTGCGGCAGAGCGGGTCCGAGCTTGACTCCGGCAACCCGATCCTGCGCGAGCAGTCTCAGCACGAACGGCCAGGACGGCGAGAAGTCCGCTAGCCGCCAGACGCGTCCCGTACGGTCGCGGCGGGCCGGGTCGGCGAACCAGGCCCAGTCGCCCGGCGTCGACTCGGGGGCGCTGACACCTGCGTCGTGCTCGGCGTCGCCGACGACGACCTCGTACGTCGGGCCGCGGGAGCCTGCCTCACCGGAGACCGAATCGCCGAAATCCCCACCAGAACGCGAGCGGGAGCGAGAGGAGACGGTTTCGAGGTTCGCCGCGGCTATCGCGGCGGTGTCTGTGTCGATGTCCACCGCGCGTACCGACATCCCGGCGCGGAGAAATGCCATGGCGTCGGACCCCACCCCGCAGCCGAGGTCGAGCACGCCTCCCACACCGCTGGCCCGAAGCCGCGCCGCGTGGTGGGCGGCAACGGCGGGCCGAGTCGCCTGCTCCAGCCCGTCGCGCGTGAAGAACAACGCCCGGGCCTCGTCGCCGAACTTGGCAACCGCGCGGCGGCGAAGTGCCTCCTGGGTGAGTGCGGCCGCGGCCAGGTCTGGCCCGAAGCGCGCGCGCAGCCGCTCGCCGGCCGCCAACGAGTCGGGATCGCCTTCGGCCGCCGCGGCGCCAGCGCCTCCTCGGTCAGGCCAAGCGGTAGCATCGGTCGGCTCAGACGCAGGATCCGGGAGACCGGCAGGGACGGAGTCGGCGCCGATCTCGAGGCTCGACGGCCGGCCGCCGGACGCGATCACCTCGGCGCCGAGCACGGCGATCATCGCGCCGTTGTCGGTGCACAGCCCTGGCCGAGGGGTACGCAGCGCGATGCCCGCCGCGGCGGCCCGCTCGGCCAGCAGCGCGCGTAGGCGGCGGTTGGCGGCGACGCCGCCACCGATCAACAGGCTCTGTGCGCCGGTGGCCCGGCATGCGTCGATCGCCTTCGCCGACAACACGTCGCAGACCGCCTCCTGGAACGAGGCCGCGACGTCGTCGATCGGGCACCGCCTCGCCGTCGCGCTCGCGGGTCTCCACCCAGCGCGCGACGGAGGTCTTCAGTCCCGAGAACGAGAAGTCGAAGCGGTGAGTGGCCAGGTCCTTCGGTGCGGTCAGGCCGCGCGGGAAGGCGATCGCCGCCGGGTCGCCGGTGGCGGCCCTGTCGATGTGCGGACCACCCGGGTAGGGCAGGCCGAGCAGTCGGGCGACCTTGTCGTACGCCTCGCCGGCGGCGTCGTCGATCGTCGAGCCGAGCTCGGTGATCGACGGTGGCGATGTCGTCGACCTGGAGCAGCGAGGTGTGGCCGCCGGAGACCAGCAGCGCGACGCAGGGCGTTGGCAGTGGGCCGTGCTCGAGCAGGTCGACGGCGACGTGTCCGGCGAGGTGGTTGACGCCGTACAGCGGCTTGTCCAGCGCAACGGCCAGCGCCTTCGCGGCGGCGAGCCCGACCACCAGCGCGCCCATCAGTCCCGGCCCGGCCGTGACGGCGATGCCGTCGATCTCGGGCAGGTCGATATCGGCGGTCGCGCAGGCCCGGCGCAGCGTCGGCAGCATCGCTTCGAGGTGCGCGCGGCTGGCGACCTCGGGGACCACCCCACCGAATCGGACGTGCTGCTCGACGCTGGAGGCGACCTCGTTCGCCAGCAGCTCGGTGCCCGCGGACGATGCCGACCCCGGTCTCGTCGCACGACGACTCGATGCCCAGCACCAGCGGCCCGTCCGCGCTCACGGTCGCGTCCCCGCAGCGGCCGGCCGCGGCACCTGGCTCGGCCGCCCAGCGCGGCAGGTCCCAGAACTTCAGGATCAGCGCGTGCCGGCCCTGGCCGTAGTAGTTCTCCCGGGCGGCGAGCTGCTCGAACCCGAACTTCTGGTACGCGGCGATCGCCGGCTCGTTGTCGTACGCCACCTCGAGCAGCACCGATCGGGCGCCGTGATGGTGGACGGCCAGCAGTCCGGCCCGGATCAGTGCGCAGCCGATCCCCTGCGCGGCGGTGCCGCCGGCGACGACGAGCCGGTGCAGGTCGGCACTGCGGTCCATGGTCTGGAGGGTGATCACGCCGACCGGGTGGTGCGCGCGGGCGATCAGCACGCTCCGCCGGTCGCCGAGCAGCTCGCCGTGCCAGCTGCGCTCGCTCCACTGCTCCTCGGGCCGAATCCCTCCCGCTCGAGCGCCATGATCGCGGCGAGGTCGTCGCGGCGAGCAGGCAGGATGCTGATCTCGGATGCGGTCATCGGACGGCCGTCGACGGTCGGCCGCGGCGGAGCAGCACGGACTTGCGGCGGGTCGGGCTACGGCCGCGTCCGGTCGGCGCAGGTAGAGCGGGGTGCTGCCGGCGTCGGGAAGACCCGGGCCGCGGAGCGCGAGGCTCCGCGGATCGAGCCGTCGCGGTCCCGGCCGGCTGATCGAGCCGGGGCCGGGTAGAGCTCGACGCCGGGGCCGACCGTCGGCAGGTCGGGGCAGCTGGTCGGGTGCTCCACCGCCGGGCCGTCGATCCGGTCGCCGTCGGCGCGCGTAGCGGGCCCAGTAGAGCTCTTTGCGCCGGGCATCGGTGGCGACCACGAACTCGCCGCCCGGGCCGTCCTCCGCTCGCGTGCTCGGCGGCGATCGCGTCGAGGCTGCAGACCCCGTGCAGTCGGGCTCCGAGCGTGGCGGCCAGGACCTGGGCGGTGACAATCCCGACCCGCAGGCCGGTGAAGGGTCCGGGACCGAGTCCGACGACGATCTCGTCGACCTCGCCCAAGGCGAGCTCGGCCCGGTCCACGACCCGAGCGATCGTCGGCATCAGCTGCTCGACCTGGGCAAGTCGATCGTCGACGACGTCTCCGCCGAGGTACGTCCCGCCACGCGCCAGGCCGACCGTGACGACGGTCGCCGTGTCGAAGGCCAGCACAAGGGACGACTCAGGCACGGGTCACCGCTTCGTTCGCCTCGTCGGCTGCGGCGCCGTCGAGCAACCTGGCCAGCTCGACGCCCTCCCAGCGCTCGCCGACCGCGGTGATGATCATGGTCCGCGGATCGGTCGGGTCGCTCGAGTCTGCCCCGTCTCCGCTGTCCTCGGTGGCGGGACCGGCTTGCGCGTACGGCCCGTCGGCCGCCACCGAGCGGATGATCTCGATCTGGAGCCGATCGTCGGCCAGCCCCTCGGCGATTCCCTCTCCCCACTCGACGACGGTGACGGAGCGAGCGAGGGTCGCATCCAGGTCGAGGTCGTCCAGCTCTGCGGCGTCGGCCAGCCGGTAGGCGTCGACATGAACGAGATCGGGACGACGACCGTCGTCCGAGCCGGGTGGATCCGGGAGATCACGAAGGTCGGCGAGATGACCTGTCCGCGTACGCCGAGCCCGGCGGCGATGCCCTGGGTGAGGGTGGTCTTGCCGGCCCCGAGCTCGCCGCTGGCGATCAGGACGTCGCCCGGTCGGAGCAGCGCCGCCAGCCGAGCGCCGATCCGATGCATGTCGGCGGCAGTTGGCACCACGAGCACCGTGGGCAGTGCGCGGCCGAGGATCACGCCGTGCGGCTGTGAACGGACGAGGGCGAAACCGCGATGCCGCCAGAAGGCGATCAGCTCCTCGAACTCCGCCCGGGCGAAGAGCTCCACCCGGCGAAAGCCGAGCTCGGCAGCGTACGACAGCGCGGCATCGACCATCGCCGAGGCCACCCCGTGCCGCTGGAAGTCCGGATGGACACTGACCCGCTGGAAGGTGGCCAGTGTCTCGCTGAGTCCCGTGATCACGATCGACCCGGCCGGCTGACCGTCGACCTCTGCATAGATGCCGCCGCCGGCGGCCAACAGGTCGCTGATCGACTCGGACGTCTCGTCCACCGCGGTCGACGGCGGATCGAGAGGGGGGCGCGCGCCGAACGCGGCGTGGATGACCTCGACCATCGCGGCGGCGTCGTTGTGATTCGCCACCGCGATGACCAGATCAGCTACCGATGCGTTCACCAGCGGCAATGGTAGTAAAGCTCGCCCCCACCTTCGGGACGGTCGCAGATCACGGACGCGGTCCGCTCCCTCGACGACCGCTGCGACCGCGACCCGGGCCGTCGCCACGGCGACCGTTGCCGGGTCGATCGGAGTTGGCGCGACGGACCGGACGACGTGGTGCGATCACCTTGTCGTACTCGCGCTGGCTGATCGCGAGCCCGTTCGGCGCCTGCGCGCCGGTGACGGCGGCCAGCGTGGCATCGCCGGGTCCAGCCGCCATCGGCTCGGTGCGGACGCCGGCCTGGGAGACCAACCTGGTGACCTCGCGTCGCTGCTGAGGCAGGGCAAGGGTGACGACCACACCACGGCCGCCGGCGCGCGCGGTCCGGCCTGCGCGGTGCAGGTACTCCTTCGGACCGGCCGGCGGATCGACCTGCAGGACGAGGCCCACCTCGTCGACGTGGATGCCGCGGGCGGCGACGTCGGTCGCGACGAGCACGGGCAGCTCACCGGACTTGAACGCGGCCAGGATCCGGGTACGCACTGACTGGTTCAGGCCCCCGTGGAGGGCCCCAGCGAGCACGCCCGCCTCGCGGAGCTGCTCGGCGACCCGCTCTGCACCCAGCTGGGTGCGGACGAACACCACGGTCCGCCCGTCGCGGCCCGCGATCTCCGTGGTCACCAGCTGCTTCTCCTTGGGCTGGATGTGCACGATGCGGTGCTCCATCGTCGTCACGCTGGCCTGACCGGTGTCGACCTCATGGGTGACCGGGTCGGTGAGATAGGTCCGCACCAGGCCCTGGGTCGCGTGGTCGAGCGTGGCGGAGAACAGAAGTCGCTGGCCGTCCGCCGGGACGGCGTCGAGCACGGTCGTCACGGCCGGCAGGAAGCCGAGGTCGGCCATGTGGTCGGCCTCGTCCAGCACGGTCACCTCGACGGCACTCAGATCGGCGGCGCCACGCTCCATCAGGTCGAGCAGACGGCCCGGCGTCGCGATGACGACGTCGACGCCACGCTCGAACGCGCGCAGCTGCGGGGTGTACGACATCCCGCCCGCCACCAGGGTCAGCGAGAGGTTCAGGGTCGCGGCCAGCGGTGCCAGTGCGTCGTGCACCTGCATCGCGAGCTCCCGGGTCGGCAGCAGTACCACGCCACGGGCCCGGCGCGGCGCGCCCGTGCGGCCGGCGCGATCGGCGGCCAGCCGGGTCAGCATCGGGAGGCCGAAGGCCAACGTCTTGCCGGAACCTGTCTGGCCGCGGCCGAGGACGTCCCGACCGGCGAGCGCGTCGGGGATGGTGGCTGCCTGGATCGGGAAGGTCGTGGTGATGCCACCCGCGGCGAGCCCGTCGACGAGGGTCGTCGGCAGTCCGAGCTCGGCAAACTCGACGTCGCGGGCGGGCCTTACGTACGCGGGACGCTCCGGCGAGGCGAACGGTGCGCCGGTTCCGGCCCCCGAAACCTGCCGGTCACGGCGGGCGGCCGATCCCCCGGCAGCGCTGGGGCCACCACGGGGACGATCGACCTGCGAGCGGTCGGTGGTGCTGCCGTAGGACTTCCGGTCCGCACTCGATCGGTCGTTGCTCGGTCGGTCGTTGCTCGGTCGGTCGTTGCTCCAGCGGTCGTTGGACCGGCGGTCATCGTACGAACGGCTGGTCGAGCGGTGAGTGCTCGAATGATCGTTGTTCCGGCGATCGTCGGCGCGGCGGTCATCGTACGAACGGTTGGTCGAGCGGTCGTCGAACCGTCGGTCGTCACCCGATCGTGCGCTGCCGGACGAGCTGCGCGGTGCCGAGGTGCTGGCGCCTGAGGTCGGACGAGAGGTGTTGGCGCCAGAGGTCGGACGAGAAGTGTTGGTCCGGCCCTGCGACGTGCGCGGGTCGGTCGAGCGGTTGCGATCGGCACGCTCCGCGGCGGTCCAGCGACGCTTCGGATCCTGGTTGCGCTTGGCGGGCTGACGGCGGGCGCGCGGCTGCGCATGCTCCCGGTTGGGCATGGTGATACTCGGTCTCTGCCCGTGTTCTGGGCTGTCGGGGGCAACGTCAGCGCCCGGCCGCAGAGTCTGAAGCAGGAAGACGAGCCCAAGGCGTCGGCCAACGGTGGCATCGACGCGGGTGGTCCGGGCGGCACGACGCCGCCGGAGATGACAACGATACCAGTCCTGGCCCCGCGGGACCCAATCGCGAACCGGCGTACCTGCCACTCCTGCGCGCTGTCTACGCCGCCGACCTCGCCCGCCCCACCCCGTCCAGCGAAAGTGGGCGCGAACGACACGGTTCTGCGGCGTGTCGCTGCCGTTTGCGCACAGTTTCCGGGCTCAGACGCCGGGTTTCGGGCTCAGCCGCCGGGTTTCGGGCTCAGCCGCCGGGTCCGGGCTCAGCGCCGGGTTCGGGGGTCAGAGGTCGTCGCGCACGCGATCGAGCAGGCGGTGAAGCACGGCATTGAACTGGTCATGGTGCTCGATCATGCCCAGATGGCCACACTCGGGCAGGATGTGGGCGTCCGCGGTGGGCAGCTCGTCGATGATCCGCTCGGTGTGCTCGACGGGCGTGATCACGTCGTTCTCGCCGCCGATCACAGCGGTCGGGACCTTCGCGAGGACGGCGAACGCGTCGTACTCCTCCAGATCGGCGAACGCCGGGTAGAAGTCGGCGACCACCTCCAGCGAGGTCTCGCTGAGCATCTGGGTGGCGAACTCGACGTAGCTGTTCGGCACGTCCGAGCCGTACGCCATCCGCTTGGTGACCACGAATCCCAGGTCGGAGCCGGCGTTGCGCGCCTTGCTGACCACCTCCGGGATGCGGTTCAGGGTGGTCATCAGCGGCTGGGCGATCCGCGAGAAGGTCCGTCCAGGCAGCCCGCGGATCGGCGAGTGATCGGCCAGCTCGCCGGCCGAGGTGCAGAGCAGGGCCACGCCGCGGACCCGGTCGCCGAACAGCTCGGGATGGGTCCGGGCGAGCTCCATGATCGTCATCCCGCCCATCGAGTGACCCACCAGCATCAGCGGTCCGTCCCCGCCGACCTCGTCGAGCACCTGGAGCAGGTCCTGCCCGAGCTGGGGAATCCGACAGTTCTCCGGAGCCGATCGGCCGGAGCGGCCGTGCGAGCGCTGGTCGTACAGCACCTGGCGGACCTCGCTACGGAAGTGCTTGCGCTGGAAGTGCCAGCAGTCCATGCTCAGCGCGTACCCATGGACCCAGACGATCGTCAGGTCGGAGTCCAGCTCGTCGACCTCGGTGTGCAGCACGACACCGTCGGAGGTGGTGACGTCGGGCCCGGCGGAGCGGAGTCCGAAGAACTGCTCGTCGTCCTCCTCGCGCTGGATTCGCTTGTTGACCAGCCGGCGCTCGAGCTCCAGACCCACGGCAATCCCGCCAGCAGCGAGCGCCGCGACCCCTGCCACCAGGCCGACACCCGCACTCCATCGGCTCGCCATCAGCCCTCCTCTGCCTTGTCGTCGGGCGCGTGGAGGTAGACCCTCGGCACCCGGGCACCGATCCGGGAGACGATCTCATAGCCGATCGTCCCCGCGTGGCGCGCCCAGTCCTCCGCCAACGGCTCCCCGTCGTCGCCAGGACCGAACACAACCACCTCGTCCCCGATCGCGGCCTCGGCGTCCGGACCGAGATCCACGACGAACTGGTCCATGCAGATCCTGCCCCGCGCCGGCACCCTCCGCCCCCGCCAACCGACCTCGGCCTCGTTGCCGGCCTGCCGCGGGATGCCGTCTGCATAGCCGAGCGGGACCAGTCCGACCACCGTGTCGCTCGGGGCCGTCCAGGTCCAACCATACGAAACACCGCCGCCGCCGGCGATCCGCTTGACGTTGACGAGCTGGGCACGCAGCCGCATCACGGGACGCAGGGTTACTCCCGCGAGCGCCGCCACCCCAGGTGCGGGGTCGATTCCGTACGCGGCAATGCCGATCCGGACAAGGTCCAACCGTGCCGCGGGAACGATCAGAGTGCCGGCCGAGTTGGCGAGATGGCGGAGCTCGGGATCGAGGCCCGCCGCCCGAGCCTGCCGCTCGGCGACCCGGAAGCTCTCGAGCTGGATGGCGACCGACGGGTGGCCCGGTTCGTCCGCTGCCGCCAGGTGCGACCACAGCCCGACGACCTCGACGGCGCCCGCCTGCTGCGCGGCGGACGCCGCCGCGCAGACCTCGGGCCACTGCGCGGCTGCTGCGCCGTTGCGGGACAGCCCGGTGTCGACCTTGAGCTGGACCCGGGCCGTACGCCCGGCGACGCCCGCGGCGGCGACCAGTGCGCCGACCTGATCGACGGTCGAGGCCGTGACGTCGACCGCGGCTGCGACCAGAGGAGTGAGGTCCTCGTCCGGGCCGTACAGCCAGGTGAGCACCCGGCCGGTGTCGCCCTCTTCCCGGAGCCGGAGCGCTTCGCCCGGTGTCGCCGCCCCCAACCAGGTCGCCCCCGCAAGGCGCGCGGCTCGCGCGCAGTGCAGGAGGCCGTGGCCGTACGCGTTCGCCTTCACCACCACCATCAACTGGGCGCCGTCGGCGACGGCCGCGAGCTCGGCAAGGTTCGCCCGGAATGCGGCGAGATCGATCTCCGCTCTCGCCGTGGCCGGGGCGATGAGGCCGGCCGCAGCGGTCGGCGGGCCGCTGTCGGCGATCAAGACCCTGCTCCTCGCGGAACAAGTGGGGTCCAGTGGTCCCGCAGCCGGTTCGACCAGGCGGGAGCGTCGGAGATCGATGGCACTGGCCTGCGGTTTTTCCGCGAGCTCACCGCCAGTCGCCCCGTCGGATCTCGGCGAGCTGCTCCTGATGAATGCCTTGCAGGCGCCCGACCTCGGCGGGGAGCAGCTCGGCCAGCCGCTGCGGCGGAATCGGCCCGGGATGCCGTGCCGCGGTCAGTGCCTGGATCGAGGCGGCGACGGCGGCCGCCCGCGGGGTCCGCACTCCGGCCGCAAGCAGCGCCGCGCAGATCCCGGCCAGCACGTCGCCCGATCCAGCCTGGCCCGTCCATGCCGGCCCCGGGAACGCGACGTCGATCCACGGCTGACCCGGGCTGCCGACGAGCTGTGTCGCGCCCTTGAGCAGCACCGTCGCGCCGGTCCTCGCCACACCGGCGCGGACAGCCCGGACAGGGTCCTCGCTGACCCAGGCCCGTTGCTCCCCCAGCAACCGTGCGAGCTCGCCCGCGTGCGGAGTGAGCAACCAAGTGGCCGGCACGCGCGCGGGCAGGTGGCGCAGCCCGTCGGCGTCGACCACGGTCGGCAGCCCCTCCTCGAGCAGACCGGCCAGTACGTCGGCGCCATCAGCCCGGTCGCCCCACCCCGACCCGACGAGATGCGCCTGCACCCGGCCTGCGGAGAACACGACGTTCGGCAACCGGTCACGAATGATCCCCGCCGGTACGTCCGCACCCAGGTAGCGCACCATCCCGGCCCCGGCGTGTACCGCGCCATACGTCGAGAGCACCCCGGCGCCGGGATAGGTATCGGAGCCGGTGTCGATCCCCACCACGCCGCGGGAGTATTTGTCCGACGTCTCGTCCGGGTAAGGCCAGAACGCAGCCAGGTGCTCCGCGGACAGCGGACGAAGCCAGCGAGCGCCCGCCTCGAGCCCGGTCGCCGGGCCGAGCCCGATGTCCACGACCTCGACCTCACCACACCTGCTGCGCGATGGCTCGATCACGTGACACGGCTTTGCCTCGCCGAACGTCACCGTCCGCGTCGCGGTGAAGGCCGCCCCGGGCACGGCGCCGGTGTCGGCGTCGACTCCGGACGGGAGATCCACCGCGACCAACGGCACCAACCACTGCGTGCAGGCACCGGCCAGCGCCGCGATCGGATCCGGCAGACCGGCCCGGCCACCGATCCCCAGCACGCCGTCCACGACAACGTCGGCGGTCGGCCGCTCATGGAGCCGAGCCTCCGGGTCGAGCCCGAGTTCGGCGAGGTCGATCAGGCGTCCGCCGGCGGCGCGCAACGCTGCCAGTCCACGCTCGTGCGGGGTGCCGAGGCAGGCAACGGCGGTGACCCGCACCCCACGGCCGGCGAGCTCCGCGCCAGCGAACAAGGCGTCGCCGCCGTTGTTCCCCGGACCGACCAGCACCATACGGTCGCGCCGTACAGGCGTCCACGGACCCGGACCACCTCGTGGGCGGTACTGGTCGCGAGGGCGTACGCGGCACGCTGCATCAAGGTGTCGGCACCCGTTGTCTCGAAGGCCCGCTCCTCCATCGCCCGGATGGTGCCGACGTCGTACGCGTTGTCGATGTCCACGGGCTCAAGCCTCACAAACGACGACCGCGGAGGCGATCCCGGCGTCGTGCGAGAGGGAGACGTGGATCGTTTCGATCCCCAGTTCGCTGGCCCGGGCGGCGACCGTGCCGGTGACCGCGAACCACGGTCGGCCCGAAGCATCCGTCCGGATCTCAGCGTCCTGCCACGACATCCCGCTCGGCGCGCCGAGTGCCTTGGCCAGCGCCTCCTTGGCCGCGAACCGAGCGGCCAGCGAGGCCACGGGTCGCTCCGCCTCGGCCGGTGTGAACAGGCGTCGCACCATCCCGGGACGGCGCGAGATGGAGGCGGCGAACCGTTCGACGTCACAGACGTCGATGCCGATCCCGACGATCACCCGGCCGCCCCGGCGAGAAGTTCCCTCCCTTTCCGCGTCTCTGCGCCCTGTGCAAAGGCTGCACGGTCGCGCAAACGGAGCAAGATTCGCCGGAGAGGCACAACGCAGCTCGCTGGACGCCGACTGACCCTCATTCGACGGTGACCGACTTGGCCAGGTTGCGCGGCTGGTCGACGTCATGCCCCTTGCGGGTGGCCAGTTCGCAGGCGAACACCTGCAGCGGCACCGTGGCCACCAACGGCTGCAGGATCGTCGACACCTTCGGTAACCGGATCAGGACGTCCGCGAATGCGTCCACCTCGTGATCGTCGGTCTCTGCCAGCACGATCGTCCGCGCGCCGCGCGCCCGGATCTCCTGGATGTTCGAGACCACCTTGTCGTGCAGCATGTCCCGGCCCTGCGGGGGCACGACCACGAAAACGGGCAGATCTTCCTCGATCAGGGCGATCGGGCCGTGCTTGAGCTCCCCGGCAGCGAAGCCCTCCGCGTGGATGTACGCGAGCTCCTTCAGTTTCAGCGCGCCCTCCAGGGCCACCGGGTAGCCCACGTGTCGACCGAGGAACAGCACCACCCGCTCGTCTGCGAAGTCGGCAGCCAGCTTGAGCACCGGGTCCATCTCGGTCAGCAGGGAGGCGATCGCGTCCGGGATGGCGGCGAGCTCGTCCATCACGAGCGCGATCTCGTCGCCGAACTTGGTGCCACGGACCTGCGCGAGATACAGACCGAGCAGGTAGCAGGCCACCAGCTGGGTGAGGAAGCCCTTGGTCGAGGCGACCCCGATCTCCGGTCCGGCGTGGGTGTAGATCACCGCGTCCGACTCGCGAGGGATGGTCGAGCCATTGGTATTGCAGATGGCCAGCACCCGGGCACGCTGCTCCCGGGCGTGCCGGATCGCCATCAAGGTGTCGGCTGTCTCGCCCGACTGGCTGATCGCGACGACGAGGGTCGTCGGCCCGACGATCGGGTCGCGGTAGCGGAACTCGCTGGCCAGCTCCACCTCACAAGGGATACGGGTCCAGTGCTCGATGGCGTACTTGGCGACCAGACCGGAGTAGAAGGCGGTCCCGCACGCGATGATCACGATCTTGTCGATCCGGCGGAGCTCCGCCGCGCTGATGTGGATCTCGTCGAGGATCAGCGCGCCGTCGGCGTCGTAACGGCCGAGGAGGGTGTCGGCGACCGCCTTGGGCTGCTCGAAGATCTCCTTGCGCATGAACCAGTCGTAGCCACCCTTCTCGGCCGCCGTGAGGTCCCAGTCGACATGGAAGGGTCGGACGGTCGCCGCGACGCCGTCGAAGTCGGTCACCTCCACACTGTCTGCGGTGATGGTGACGACCTGGTCCTGGCCGAGCTCGATCGCCTCCCGCGTGTGCTCGATGAAGGCGGCCACATCCGAGGCGAGGAAGTTCTCCCCCTCGCCGACACCCACCACCAGCGGCGAGTTCCGGCGTGCCGCCACCACCCGGCTCGGATCGGCCGCGTCCACCGCGACCAGAGTGAACGCGCCGTGGAGCCGGTGACAGACGCCACGCATCGCGGCTGTCAGGTCGAGCCCGCCGGCCACCTCCCGACCCAGCAGATGGGCCACGACCTCGGTATCGGTCTGGGACACCATGGCGATGCCCTCTGCCTCCAGCTCCTCACGCAGCGCGACGAAGTTCTCGATGATGCCGTTGTGCACCACGGCCACGCGTCCGTTGTCGGAGACGTGCGGGTGGGCGTTGACGTCGGTCGGACCGCCGTGGGTGGCCCAGCGGGTGTGCCCGATGCCGACTCCGGTGACCGGCAGCGGCCGGGCCGCGAGCTCCGCGTCGAGGTTGCCGATCTTGCCGGCCTTCTTGGCCGTCAGCACCTGGCCGTCCGCGACGACCGCCACACCCGCGGAGTCGTAGCCGCGGTACTCCAGGCGGCGCAGCCCCTCGACGACGGCAGCGATGGCGGGCTTGGGGCCGACGTAGCCGACGATTCCACACATAACACTGAAGGTTAGTGCTCAGGGCCGGGTGCGGCCGGCCGATCAGCAATGTGGCGGCCAACTGGCGAGCCCGTTCCGCACCCGCATGCTCGTTCGACGCAGCGCTTCGCGCCCGGCTGGGTGTCACTGTGGTGACCACTAGTGTTTCCCCATGCCGCACGAGCCGCATCTGCCGGGCCCGTTCGTGGAGCTCAGCCGCGCCGACTGGGCGGATCTGGCCGAGACCACGGCGCTCCCGCTCGACGCCACCACGCTGGAGAAGCTGCGCGGCCTCTCCGATCCCACGTCGCTGACCGACGTACGTGAGGTCTATCTGCCGCTCACCGCGCTGCTCAGCCGGTACGTCCGGATCACCGCCGAGCTGCACCGCTCGACGAACGCGTTCCTCGGACTGGCCACCACTCGCACCCCGTTCGTCATCGGGATCGCCGGCTCGGTGGCCGTCGGCAAGTCGACCACGGCCCGCCTGCTGCGCGAGCTGCTCGCCGCCCTTCCTACGGGCGATCCGCAAGCCCTTGGCGGACCGCAGCATCCGCGGGTCGAGCTGGTCACCACGGACGGCTTCTTGTTCCCCAACGCCGAGCTCGACCGGCGCGGTCTCATGCATCGCAAGGGCTTTCCGGAATCGTACGATCGGCGCTCCCTGCTGCAGTTCGTGATGGACGTGAAGTCCGGGGCGGAGGAGGTCAACGCCCCGGTCTACAGCCACCTCGTGTACGACATCGTGCCCGATGTCGCGGTAACCGTGCGGCGGCCCGACATCCTCATCGTCGAGGGCCTCAACGTGCTGCAGCCGGCCCGGGTCAGACTGGACGGCCGAGCCGGCATCGCGGTGAGCGACTTCTTCGACTTCTCCGTGTACGTCGACGCCGATGCCGACGACATCCGCGACTGGTACGTCAGCCGCTTCCTGTCGCTGCGCGACACCGCGTTCCGGGACCCACGCTCGTACTTCACCCGGTACGCCGATCTGAGCCACGAGGAAGCCGTACACCAAGCCTGCCATCTGTGGGACACCATCAACGGACCCAACCTCGACCGCAACATCGTGCCGACCCGGGATCGAGCCACCGCCATCTTGCGCAAGGGCCGCGATCACCGCGTCGAGTGGGTACGAATCCGCAAGGTGTAGCTAGCTCGACCTCCACCCGCCCGGCGTCCGTCGGCCCGCCTCAATGGTCCCGAAGAAATCTCCGGCGGAGTTGGTATCAGAGGTCAGGGGTCGATCTCTTGGTGTTTCGAGTCCGCTCACCCGAGGCCAGGCACCCGTTGCGCACCTGACCAGTTCGATGCGGGGCGGATCTCGCGCAGCACCAATCGACGTCGACCGGGGGGCGACGTCGGGTAGCACCGTCGAGGCCGACCTGGGGGGCGACGTCGACGACACCATCGACGCGGGCCGGGGGGCTGCCGTCGAACAACGAGATCGCAGGTCTCGGACCGGAAAGTGTGGGGGAGTTCCGGAGCGAGCACCCGGGGAGGCGTGCGGAGCGTCGAGCACCGCATGGAGGAAGACGACGAGGGCCGGTTGCTGGGGGGCGACCGGCCCTCGTCGCGCATTACAGGTCGGTGGTTCCTGGCCCATCCGCACTCCGGAGGCTTACAGCGCGAGGGACTCTTCGACGACGGTGGCGAGGCGTTCGGCGACGGAACGAGCCTCCTCGGAGGTTGCCGCCTCGACCATCACCCGGACCAGAGGCTCGGTGCCGGACGGGCGCAACAGGACTCGTCCGTTGGAGCCGAGGCGGGCGGCCTCCTCGGCGACCGCACTGGTCAGCGCCGGATCGGAGTCGGCACGAGACTTGTCCACACCCTGCACGTTGATCAGCACCTGCGGTAGCCGGGTCATCACCGACGAGAGATCGGCCAGCGACCGGCCGGTGCGGGCCATCCGGCTCATCAGGTGCAGGGCAGTCAGCACACCGTCACCGGTAGTCGCGTGATCGGCCATGATGACGTGGCCGGACTGCTCCCCGCCGAGGCCGTACCCGCCGGCGTTCATCTCCTCCAGGACGTACCGGTCGCCGACCTTGGTCTGCAGCACCCGAATGCCGATCGTCTCCATGGCCTGGAGGAATCCGAGATTGCTCATCACCGTCGCGACGACGGTGCCATGGGTCAGCCGTCCCTGGTCGGCCAGCGACGATGCCAGGATCGCCAGGATCTGGTCGCCATCGACGAGCGCGCCGTCGGCATCCACCGCAAGACACCGATCCGCATCCCCGTCGAGGGCGATCCCCAGGTCGGCGCGGTGGGCGACGACGGCGTCTTGCAGGTGCTCGATGTGGGTCGAACCGCAGTTGTCGTTGATGTTGAGCCCGTCAGGACTGGCATAGATCGGTACAACCGTCGCGCCCTGCACGCCGAAGGCGGAGGGAGCGGTGCGGTACGCGGCTCCGTTCGCACAGTCCACGACCACCTTGAGCCCGTCGAGGCTGACCGGCTCACCGAGGCTGGCCACCAGGTGGGCAACGTACGACTCCACCAGCGCCTCGTCGTTTCGGACCCGGCCGACCGCGGCACCCGTCGGCCGGGCCCAGACCTCACCCATCCGGGCCTCGATGGCGTCCTCGAGCGAGTCGTCGAGCTTGGCGCCCAGCCGCGCGAAGAACTTGATCCCGTTGTCCGGCATCGGGTTGTGACTGGCAGAGAGCATCACCCCGAGATCGGCGTGGGTGTGTGCGGTCAGATAGGCGACGCCCGGAGTCGGCAGCACCCCGAGCCGCACGACATTGACGCCCGCACTGGCCAGACCGGCCACCACAGCCGCCTCGAGGAACTCCCCCGAGGCCCGCGGATCCCGACCGACGACAGCGGTCGGGACATGGCCACTGAAGGCACCCGCCTCGCCAAGCACGTGAGCGGCGGCGACCGACAGGTCGAGCGCCAGCTCAGCAGTTAGGGCCTCGTTGGCCCGGCCACGCACCCCGTCGGTGCCGAAGAGTCGACCCATGCCCCAGAATCCCGTGCTGGACGAGATCAGCGCTTGCTGTACTGCGGAGCCTTACGGGCCTTCTTCAGACCGGCCTTCTTGCGCTCCTTGATCCGGGCGTCGCGAGTCAGCATGCCGGCCTTCTTCAGGGCCGGGCGGCTGGCCTCTTCGTCCACGGAGTTCAGGGCGCGGGCGACGCCTAGCCGCAGCGCACCGGCCTGGCCGGTCACGCCGCCGCCGTGGATGCGAGCGATCACGTCATAGGAGCCGGCGACCGCAGCGGTCGAGAACGGCTCGGAGACGATCTGCTGATGCACCTTGTTCGGGAAGTAGTCGTCCAACGTGCGGCCGTTGATCGTCCACTGACCGCTGCCCGGCACGATCCGGACGCGGGCCACAGCCTCCTTGCGGCGGCCGGTGGCACCCGCGGGCGCCACGACGGCCGGCCGGCCGGCAGGTCCCTGCGCGACCGATGGGGTTGCCTCGGAGCGATACGCGATCTCGCGCTCGCCCTCGGTGAACGGGGCGGCGACGTCCTCGCCGGTGGTGGTCTCTTCAACGATGTCGGTCACGGGTGGTGAATCCTCGGTTTTCGAAAGTGAGCTGTCGACGACTACTGCGAGACCTGGGTGATCTCGTACGGCTGGGGCTTCTGGGCGGAGTGCGGGTGCTCCGGGCCGGCATAGACCTTCAGCTTGGAGATCACCTTCCGGCTGAGCTTGTTCTTGGGCAACATGCCCCAGACCGCGCGCTCGACCGCCTCGCGAGGATCGGAGTCCAGCAGGTCGCCGTAGCTGGTCGACTTCAGGCCGCCGGGCCGACCGGAGTGCCGGTAGGCGAGCTTGTCGGTGCGCTTGTTGCCGGTCAGCGCCACCTTGGACGCATTCACGACGATGACGAAGTCGCCGCCGTCGACATGCGGAGCGTACGTCGGCTTGTGCTTGCCACGCAGCAAGGTGGCGGCGGTCACCGCCAGCCGCCCAAGAACAATGTCCTCGGCGTCGATGACATGCCAGGTGCGGGTTACGTCGCCTGGCTTCGGGCTGTAAGTAGACACGCGCGTCGACTGCTTCCTGAAGTGATTCTCGTACGAAAGGGCGTTGCAACCGCGCTGGCGCAGGGTCAACCGGCCGCGTGAACGCAACAGCCGACCAGAATACCGGCGTACCCCTCTCGGAGCAAAACGAACGACTGTCGCGGCCATCGCTGACGGGCGCAGCGGCCAACCACCCTGCCCGCGAGCGCCGGGTAGCGAAGCGCCGATTCGCTCTGGACTGACCACTGAGTGTGGCACCGAACTGCCGAACGCGAGGCACAGAGGGACCATGCGCACCGCGATGGAGGAGGGAAGCGCGGATCCTCAGGTGGGAAGCGGGCGCGAGCGGGATGAACAGCGGGCGCGAGCCCGACGGCGTGTCACCCAAAGTGGCAGGTACCAGGACACCCGCGTAGTTTGTGCCCATGACCGATACGTCCACGGCGGGCTCGACCGACGTCGACACCCCCCGCGCAGATTCGCTCACCATCCGGGACAACCGGACCGGCCAAGAATATGAGGTTCCAGTCACCGACGGCACGATCCGTGCCGCCGATCTGAAGCAGCTCGCCGTCGACGGCGAACCCGGCGGCCTGGCGACGTACGACCCCGGCTTCGTCAACACGGCCTCGTGCCGCAGTGCGATCACCTACATCGACGGCGATGTGGGCATCCTGGAGTACCGGGGCTACCCGATCGAGCAGCTCGCCGAGCACTCGACCTACCTCGAGGTGGCCTACCTCCTGCTGAACGGCGAGCTACCCACGCCGGCGCAGCTGGACGGCTGGGTGCACGAGGTGACCTACCACACCTTCTTGCACGAGAACCTCAAGCAGTTCATCCAGGGCTTCCGCTATGACGCCCACCCGATGGGCATGTTGATGGCCTCGGTCAGCGCGCTGTCGACGTTCTACCCCGACGCCCGCAACGTGCTCGATCCCGAGGTGCGCAAGCTCCAGATCACCCGGATGATCGCCAAGATGCCGACGCTCGGCGCGTTCGCCTTCCGGCACGGCCAGGGTCGGCCGTACGTCTATCCCGACAACGACCTTTCCTACACCGAGAACTTCCTCGCGATGCTGTTCAAGATGAGCGAGCGCAAGTACGACGCGGACCCGCGGCTGATCAAGGCCCTGGAGATCTTGTTCATCCTGCATGCCGACCACGAGCAGAACTGCTCGACCAACGCCGTCCGCTCAGTCGGCTCGTCGCAGGTCGATCCCTACTCGGCGGTCGCGGCGGGCATCGGCGCGCTCTACGGACCGTTGCACGGCGGCGCCAACGAAGCCGTACTGCGGATGCTGCGCGAGGTCAAGACCGTCGATCGGATCCCCGAGTTCATCGAGGGGGTGAAGAGTGGGAAGGAGAAGCTGATGGGCTTCGGCCACCGGGTCTACAAGAACTACGACCCGCGGGCCAAGATCATCAAGAAGGCGACCGAGGACGTCTTCGAGGTCACCGGCGTCAACCCGCTGCTCAAGATCGCCATGGAGCTGGAGAAGATCGCGCTCGAGGACGAGTACTTCGTCAAGCGGAGGCTTTATCCGAACGTCGACTTCTACTCCGGTCTCATCTATGAGGCCCTGGGCTTCTCCCCAGAGATGTTCACCGTCTTGTTCGCGATTCCGCGGACGTCGGGCTGGCTCGCCCAGTGGCAAGAGCTGATCACCGACAAGGAACAGAAGATCGCCCGGCCGAAGCAGATCTACACCGGATATCGCACCCGGGACTTCGTGCCGCTCGACCAGCGCTGATCCACTCCGCCGCTCGCGTGTCCGCGAGCCGATCGACAAACCCCGTCCACTGCGAAGCTGCACCGAGGCTCGACGTGAGGTTCCCGTAACGGGAACGACACGTCGAGCCCCGTGCGCTTCGTGCCTCGCGGGAGTACCGTTGAAGGACCATCAGCCGTCCGCCGGCTGAGCGTCATGACCGGATCGGCACCGCCGCTGCTGGCCCACCATTCGCCTCGAAACAACGACTTCAGTTGCGACGACCGCAGCCGAGACGCAGACCCGTTGGCACGTCGATCGGCAGCCATCACACGACACGGACAGGCAGGATCACCGATGGCCTCGATCGTCCGACATCGGCAGGGACCTCCCGGTCACCGGCTGACCTCCACCGAGTGCCGGTCATGGCTGAACAGTCACCAGGAGGGGCGCCTCGACTACGCCACGGGCCGCGGACCGCGATCCCTGGTCGTCCGCTACGCGATCGACACCGACACAGTGTTCGTCCGCGTGCCGACGTACAACGATCTGGTGCAGTACGCCCCCGGCGCGTCGGTAACGCTCGAGGTCGATGATCGACTGGCCGGGGACCGCTTCGAGATGGTAGCCGTCACCGGCACGGCAGCCCTGGTCGATCGAGAGCCTGCCGCCCTCGCCGACGACTGGCCCGGGGATCTGCCGACCCGGGTGATCGGGGTCCCGATCCAGACCATCGAGGGATTCGTCGATCCCGAGCAGGCCGCGTCGCAACACTGAGCCTTCGGCCCCGATCCCAAGGAAACTGGGCGCAAACGGCAACGTCCATCGGCGTGTCGTTGTCGTTGGCGACCACTTTCCCGGGACGCTGCTAGCGTCACGGCCGTGGTCAGGTTTCTCATTCGTGTCGTCGTCTTCATCGTCTCGGCGACCGTCGGGCTGCTGATCACGAGCCTGTTGATCGACGGCTTCACCGTGAGCTCCACCGGGTTCGTCACCTCCGTCCTCGTGTTCGCCGTCCTCCAGAGCGTGCTGACTCCGTTCCTGGCGAAGATCGCCCACGCGCACGCACGCGCCCTCCTCGGGGGAATCGGGCTCATCTCGACGTTCATCGCGCTGCTCGTTGCCCACTTCTTCACGTCCGGGCTGCAGATCACGGGTCTGACCAGCTGGATCGCCGCCACCGTCGTCGTCTGGCTGGTGACCGCACTGGCCACCTGGCTGCTGCCGTTCCTCTTCGTCAAGAAGAAGGTCAACGACAAGCGCGCCGGGTCGTCTACCTAGGCACAGCCGGCGATCGTCGGCAGTACCGATGGGAGGCCGTCGGATCCCAGCGGGTGGCTCAGTCCACACAGGGCTCCCGCTCGTTCACAGCTGGCTCAAAGGTTGACCCAAGTGTCCCGACAGTCACGCTGAGCAGGATCGCGATGTCTGGACCGATGGAGTCCGGCGCTTCGTCGTGGGAGGCACAACTGATGGGGTCCAAGACGCCGGGGCGCCGGCGCCGCTGGTTGATCGTGTCGGGAATCGGTGTGGTGGTACTCGCCCTGGCGGGTTTCGGGCTCTACCAGTTCGTGCTCAAGCCGAGCAGCGCCGCGACCACCTTCACCCGAACAGCGACCGCGAGCACCCAGACCGTGCAGACCACGGTCGGTACGACCGGCACCCTTGAGCCCAAGCGACAGGCTGATCTCTCGTTCGCCAGCAGCGGCACGGTGACGAAGGTGTACGTGAGTGTCGGCGACAAGGTCGAGAAGGGCGATGTGCTCGCGCGAATCGACGACTCCTCGCTGGAGGCCGATGTCGCCGCCGCGAAGGCGGACCTCACCGCTGCCAAGAGCAACCTGTCCGACCTCGAGGACGACTCCGATGCAACTGACACCGCCATCGCATCGGCCACCGCCCAGGTAAAGCTCAAGGAGAGCGCCCTGAGCCAGGCCGAGACCGCGCTCGACGCGGCCGCGCTGCGCTCGACGATCAACGGCACCGTGGCGGAGGTCGGCGTCGCCAAGGGCGACCAGGTGGGATCGGGCACGTCGGGATCGGGCACGTCGGGGTCGGGCACGTCGGGGTCGGGCACGTCGGGGTCGGGCTCGTCCACGAGCTCGGCCGCGGTCACCGTCATCTCGACCAACACCTATGTGGTCGACACCTCGGTCGGCAGCGCGGACCTCGCCAAGCTCAAGGTCGGTCTGCAGGCGGTGATCACGCCGACCGGTGACACCGAGCCGATCTACGGCACAGTCGCGACAGTGGGTGTGATGGCCTCCAGCTCGTCGTCCAGCTCAGGCAGCACCAGCACGGCCAGCTTCCCCGTCACCATCGACGTCACCGAGGCCCAGAAGAGCCTGTTCGCCGGCGCATCGGCGACGGTGTCGATCATCGTCGAGCAGCGCGACAACGTGCTCGTCGTACCCACGGCCGCCGTGACGACGGTCGACGGCAAGACCGTGGTCCAGAAGGTCGTCAACGGCTCGCCGGTGCAGACCGACGTCACCATCGGGTCGACGTACGGCAATCAGACGGAGATCACCAAGGGTCTGTCCAACGGAGACGAGGTGCAGATCTCCTTCGCTCGCCAGACGACGGGCACTCGCTCGGGTTCTGGCACCGGCGGAACCGGTGGGTTCGGCGGCACCGGCCGTACCGGTGGCGGCACCGGCGGGTTCGGTGGCGGCACCGGCGGATTCGGGGGCGGCACCGGTGGATTCGGCGGAACGGGGCAGGGCGGAACGGGGCAGGGCGGAACGGGGCAGGGCGGCAACCGATGACGGTGCTGGACGACCGCGCCACCGCCGCGTTGGCGCCCGGCTCGGGTGAGGTGATCCTTCAGCTGGATCGGGTCAGCAAGACGTACGCCTCGGGCGCCCTGGAGGTACACGCACTGCGCGACGTGTCCCTGACGGTCCGCCGTGGTGAGTACGTCTCGATCGTCGGCCCATCGGGTTCGGGCAAGTCGACGATGATGAACATCCTCGGTTGCCTGGACATCGCGACCGAGGGGTCGTACATGCTCGGCGGGGTCGATGTCGAGGAGATGGACGAAGCCCAGCTCGCCCAGGTCCGCAACCGCCAGATCGGGTTCGTCTTCCAGCAGTTCAACCTGCTCCCGTCGCTGACCGCGCTCCGCAACGTCGAGCTCCCGCTGTGCTACGCCGGGGTACGCAAGGACGTTCGCCGTCAGCGCGCCCGGGAGGCGCTCGGCCGGGTCGGGCTCGCGGACCGAGTAGACCATCGGCCGAACGAGTTGTCCGGTGGTCAGCAGCAGCGCGTGGCCGTCGCCCGTGCACTGGTCGGAGATCCGACCCTGATCCTCGCCGACGAGCCCACCGGCAACCTGGACTCGCACTCCACCGCCGACGTGCTCGCGCTGCTCGCCGAGCTGCACGCGACCGGTCGCACCATCGTGTTGATCACCCACGAGCCCGCCGTCGCCGCGACAGCCGAGCGGACGATCCACGTCCGCGACGGCCAGATCTTCGCCGACGAATCCTCTCGGCCGACGGACCGGGGCCTGCCGGTTCGCGGCCTGCCGGTTCGCGGCCTGCCGGTTCAGGGCTCGTCGGCGCTGGGCCCCTCGGAGCTGGGCCCCTCGGAGCTGGGCCCCTCGGAGCTTGGGCCCCTCGGAGCTGGGCCCCTCGGAGCCGGGCCCGTCGGAGCCGGGCGGGGCCCGACCGTGAGATGGACCGAGACCTGGCGGATCGCCCTCGAGGCGGTCCGTACGCACCGGCTGCGCTCGATGCTGACCGTGCTCGGCATCTTCATCGGCATCGCGTCGGTGACCTTGACGGTCGGCCTCGGACAGGGCGCTCAGCAAGAGGTCGAGGACCAGATCAACAGCCTTGGCAGCAACCTGCTGATCGTCTCCCCCGGCAGCTCGACCACCAGCGGGGTGCGTGGCGGTCGCGGCACCGCGACGACCCTCACCATGGCCGACGCACAGGCCCTCGCCAACCCGGCGGTGGCACCAGACATCGGCAAGGTCGCCCCGGTCAGCACGACCTCCCAGGTTGTGACATACGGCTCGACGACGTGGACGACGTCCGTGATCGGCACCACGCCCGACTGGGTGACCGTGCGAGCCCGCACCCTGTCCCAGGGCCGCTTCTTCACCCAAGGCGAACTGCAGTCGGCGGCGCACGTCATGGTGCTCGGCGCCACCACGGCCGAAGAGCTGGTCAGTGGCCCGAGCGCGGTGGGATCGACGGTCACCGTCAACGGCACATCGTTCACGATCATCGGCGTCCTGGCCTCGACCGGGTCCTCGGGCACCACTGACGAGGACGACCAGGCGCTGATCCCCTACACCACCGGTCAGCAGACGCTGAGTACCTCCGCCCCAGGCACGGTCTCGTCGATCTACATCCAGGCGGCATCGTCGGACCAGCTGTCGGCGGCGTACCAGCAGGCGGACGCGGCGCTCATGACCCGGCACAACGTCACCGCGACGACGGCGGACTTCTCGATCTCGAGCCAGCAGTCGCTGGTCCAGACCGCGACCGCGACCGATCGTACGCTGACGATCCTGCTCGGCGGCATCGCCGGGATCTCGTTGCTGGTGGGCGGGATCGGCGTGATGAACATCATGCTGGTCTCGGTCACCGAACGCATCCGGGAGATCGGGCTCCGCAAGGCGCTTGGCGCCACCCCGCGAGTGATCCGGTCGCAGTTCTTGATGGAGGCGACCACGCTGAGTCTCGTCGGCGGAGTGCTCGGACTCGCGGTCGGGTACGTCGGCTCGCTCGTCCTGCCCAGCGTGATCGGCCAACCGGTGACCCTATCCGTGCTCGCCTCGCTCGGCGCCCTCGCCGTGTCCTTGGCGGTCGGCCTGATCGCCGGCGTCTATCCGGCGACGCGGGCTGCACGGCTGGCGCCGATCGAAGCGCTGCGGAGCGAGTGATGTCTCCGCCCCGTGCCTCAGCAACCCCATCGACCGATCACTCCTCCTCCGGGCCAACCGGCGCCCTTCGTACGACACGAATCGAGAAATCATGATCAACACCCATCGTCGGCTCGCGGCGGTCCTGGTCGGCGGCCTCGCCGTGCTCACCCTCGCCGCCTGCGGGTCCGGGAGCACCAGCGCGAGCGGCGATCAGAGCGCGCAGACCGGGAGTGGCACGGGCCAGTTCGGCGGCCAAGGGCGTCAGGGCGGCTTTCCGGGGGTCTCCGGGCTGATCGTCGCCCAGTCGGGCAAGTCGATGCAGGTCCGGACGACGTCGGGACAGTCCACCGTGACGTACACGAACAAGACCACCGTCACCGAGCAGAAGAGCGCGAAGGCGGCCGACGCGAAGGTCGGGATGTGCGCCACGGTGCGTAGTGCCGACACCAGCTCGACCGGGAGCAGTCCGGCCTCGGGCGGCTCCGCTTCGGCGATCACCGCCGGTGCGGTGAGCCTGAGCGATGCCGTCAACGGCAGCTGCCAGGGCGGCTTCGGCGGTGGTAATCGGCCATCCGGGGTGCCCTCGGGCAACACCGACGGTCAGGGTGCGCCGCCCAGCGGAGCGCCGGGCAACAGCGGCGGCGCTCCGTCCGGGCAACCGTCGGGCGCGATCCCCGGAGGGGCCAACAGGGGCGGCGGCTTCGGTGGTGCCAACGGCAAGATCACGGCCGTGACCGGCACCTCCATGACCGTCGAGCAGACCCGCGGTTCACAGACCACCTCGGTCGCCGTGACGCTGACCGGCGCCACCACGTACACGAAGCAGGCGAAGACCGACACCGGCGCGATCGCCACGGGGAAGTGCGTGTTCGCCAACGGGAAGAGCGACTCCACCGGAGCCTTGGCGGCCACCGCCCTCCGGTTGACGGCAGCCGTCAATGGCGAGTGCACCTTCGGCGGGCGAGGCCAGCGAGCGGGCGGGAGCCGGAGCGGTGGCTAGTCCGGACCCGACGAAGCCGGCGGACACGCCGGCCCCCGCCAGTCGGACCGCAGGCGGGAAGGCGAAGCCGACGGCTGCTGCCCGGGGAGCGCGACGACGTACGATCCTCCGCCGCGCCGGGATCGGACTGATCGCCCTGGCCGTGGCCGGCGCCGGGTCGTGGCTCGGCGTCCGCGCGGTCGCCGCGCAGAAGGAGGCGGATCGCTACACCACCACGACCGCAACCACCGGCGAGGTCACCCAGACCTTGTCGGCGAGCGGCACCGTCGCGAAGGTCAACCAGAAGTCGGTCTCGTTCCCGACCTCCGGCACGGTGACGTCGGTCGACGTGGCCGTCGGCGACTCGGTGACCGCCGGTGAGGTGCTGGCGACGATGGACACGACCGATCTGAAGGCAGCCGTCGTACAGGCGGAGGCGAATCTCGCCTCGGCCAAGGAGGACCTGGCGTCGGCAGAGGAAGCTGCCGATGCGTCGGCGAGCGCATCGGCGAGTAGCTCCAGCAGCTCTGTTGGCTCCGGCGGCTCCGGTGGCTCCGGCGGCTCCGGTGGCTCCGGCGGCTCCGGCTCGGGATCGGCCAACCGCGGCTCGAGCGGAGGCTCGGGGGGCACGTCGGGCAACGCGAACTCCGGCTCCCAGGGCGGCTCCGGCTCCCAGGGCGGCGGATCCCCGAGTGCCAGCCCGTCCGCCAGTCCGAGCGGTACGCCAAGCGCGAGCCCAAGCGGCTCGGCCGGCCCGAGCAGCAGCCCGACGGCCAGCCCGAGCAGCCGCCCGACGGCCAGCCCCAGCAGCGGCTCGACGGACGTGGCCGCACTGCTCGCCGAGGTCAAGCGGGCCCAGCAGGAGCTGGCCAAGCGTGCCGCGGCCGCGACTACAGCACTGACGGCTCAGACCGCCGCGTGTTCGGATCTGACCAACTACACCCCGACCGCAGCGCCCAGCAGCCGCGCGCCGTCGGCGAGTGAGAGCGCCAGCCCGACCGAGACGACGAGCCCAACCGAGACAACCAGTCCGTCCACCGGCGAGAGCGCGTCGCCCACAGCGACGACCTCGACGGACAAGCCCACCGCGAGTGACACCTCGTCGGCGAGCATCAAGCCGATCTCGGACCCCATCTCGACCGGCGACGACCTGCAGAAGTGCATCGACGCCCTGACCGCCACGCAGAAGGCTCAGCAGTCCGTCACCGACCAGCAGGCCGTGGTGGCGACTGCGCTGACAAGTCTGTCGACCGCACTCGAGCAGGGCACCGGCTCCGGTTCGGGCACCGGCTCCGGCTCGGGCAATGGCTCCGGCTCGGGCAACGGCTCCGGCTCGGGCAACGGCTCGGGCAACGGTTCTGGTGCGGGCTCAGGTGACAAGGGCTCGGGCAATGGCTCCGGTTCCGGCTCGGGCAATGGCTCCGGTACGGGCGCGGGGTCGGGCGGCAGTGGCAGTGGCAGTGGCAGTGGCAGTGGCACAGGCTCGGGCTCGTCCGGCTCGACCGGGGGCGGCGGCCAGGGTGGCACGCTCACCGTTGGCTCGGCCGAGGCCGCAGTCACCAAGGCCGAGCTCGCGCTGACCACCGCCGAGACCGAACTCGACGCCGCGACGTTGCGAAGCCCACTGACCGGAGTTGTCGCTCAACTGCCGTTCAGCAAGGGAGACACGGCGAGCACGAGCGACGAGGTGATTGTCATCGGCAAGGGATCGACCGAGGTGTCGCTCGCTGTCAGCGAGACCACCTTCCGCCAGCTGAAGGTCGGTCAGCGGGCCACCATCACCCAAGCCGGAGGCACCTCCGTAGAGGGCACGGTATCGGCCAAGGCGTTGTTGCCCACATCCTCGACGACCAGCGGCGCCAGCACCTTCGGCGTCACCGTCACGGCACCGAAGTCGGCATCGTCGCACCTCACCGCCGGCGCGACGGCCTCGGTCGTGGTCACCATCGCCTCGGTCAAAGATGCGGTCCTGGTGCCGGTGTCGGCCGTGACCCGGTCCGGCACGACCAGCGGCACCGTCTCTGTGCTCTCCAACGGAGTGGTCACGACCACCCGGGTGACGCTCGGAGTCGTCGGAGACACCTCCGCACAGATCACGGACGGACTCGCTGCCGGAGCAGTAGTCGTACTGGCGGATCGGACCGCGGCGGTGCCCAGCAACAGCACCAACTCCGTACGTCAGTTCGCCAACGGCGGCGGCGGCTTCGGCGGCTTCGGCGGCGGCGCCCCGCCTGGGGGGTGCCGGCGGAGGCACCGGCGGAGGCACCGGCGGGGGCACCGGCCGGCGCTGAATCGGCTTCTCTCCGGGGAGACCTGCAGGTTCAGCGGGTGCGCTGCACTCGGGTCTCGTCCCACACCGGTTCGTCGCTCTCATACACGCTGCCGTCGGCCCCGAACACCAGGAAGCGGTCGAAGCCGCGGGCGAACCAGCGGTCGTGGGTGACGGCGACGACCGTCCCCTCGAACGACTCGAGACCGTGCTCGAGCGCCTCGGCGGACTCGATGTCGAGGTTGTCGGTCGGCTCGTCGAGCAGCAGCAGCCGTGCACCGGAGAGCTCCAGCATCAGGATCTGGAAGCGCGCCTGCTGTCCGCCGGACAAGGTCTCGAACCGCTGCTCGGCCGCGTACGCCAGCTCGTAGCGATCGAGCTTGCGCGACGCCTCCTCTCGGCCCATCCCGGAGCGATGATCGTCGCCGCGATGCAGGATCTCCAGCAGCGTCCGGCCGACCAGCTCCGGGTGATTGTGGGTCTGGGCGAACCAGCCGGGACGAACCCGCGCGCCGAGCTTCGCGCTGCCGGTGTGCACGACCGCCGAGACAGTCAGCTCGCCGACCGGCAGGTGCTCGAGGTCGGGATGAGAGCCGCCGCGCGCCAGCAGCCGCAGGAAATGCGACTTTCCCGATCCGTTGGAGCCGAGCACGGCAACGCGGTCACCGAACCAGATCTCGGTGCTGAACGGCTTCATCAGACCGGTCAGCTCGAGCCGGTCGACCACGATGGCTCGCTTGCCCGTACGTCCCCCGGTCAGCCGCATGTTCACGTGCTGCTCACGGGGAAGCTCCTGCGGTGGCCCGGCCTCCTCGAACTTGGCCAGCCGAGTCTGTGCCGCGCGATAGCGAGACGCCATCCCTGAGTTGTACGCCGCCTTGTTCTTGTACATCAGCATGAGCTCGCGGAGTTTCTCGTGCTCCTCGTCCCAGCGCCGACGGAGCTCGTCGAGGCGCTCGAACCGTTCCCGCCGGGCGGTGGCGAACGTCGCGTAGCCGCCACCGTGGATCCACACGCTGTTGCCTGCCGCACCCAGCTCGACGGCGGCGATCCTGGTGGCCGCCTGGGCCAGTAGCTCCCGGTCGTGGCTGACCAGCAGTACCGACTTCTGGGTCGCGGCCAGCTGCTCCTCGAGCCAGCGCTTCCCCGGTACGTCCAGGTAGTTGTCCGGCTCGTCCAGCAGCAGCACCTCGTCGGGTCCGCGCAGCAGCGCCTCGAGCGCGAGCCGCTTCTGCTCGCCCCCGGACAGGGTGTTCACCTCGCGCCACTTGGCCCGGTCGTAGGGGATGCCGATCGCCGCCGTCGTACAGACGTCGAAGACCACCTCGGCGTCGTACCCGCCAGCGTCGGCGTAGTCCGCCAGCGCCTGGGCGTACCGAAGCTGAACCGCCTCGCTCTCGTCCTCCATCAGCGCGAGCTCGAGGGCGTCCATCTCCACGACCGCCTGCTGCAGTCGTGGCGGCGCGAGCGAGAACAGCAGATCGCGTACGGTCGAGCTGTCCCGGATGCTGCCGATGAACTGGCGCATTACGCCGAGACCGCCGGAGCGGGAGACCGAACCGGAGGTCGGAGCGAGGTCGCCGGCCACGATCCTCAGCAGGGTGGTCTTGCCCGAACCGTTCGCACCGACCAGCGCGACCACCGCACCCTCGCCGACCCGGAATGAGACGTCGTCCAGCAGCACCCGACCGTCAGGCAGGTGAAAGCTGACACCCGAGATGTCGACGTGGCCCATGAGCGTCGATGCTAGGCGCCGGCCCCCGTTGCCCGCGACCCAGTTTCCGCCCTCCGCCTCCCCGGAAAGTGGGCCCGGGTGACAGATTTACACGGCGTGTCGCTGTCGTCTGCGCCCACTTTCGGTGGAAGTCGGGGGGCGGGCGGCTCAGGCCGCGGCGAGCAGCATGGCGAGCGCGGCGGTGTCGGCGTCCCCGGACGGGTCGATCCCGGCCCGGCTGACCAGCTGGGTCACGGTGCCCTCGCGATCGGCCTCGACCCACGCTGCGCGATGATCGAGACCCAGGTGCGGCAGTCCGGGCAGGAACAGGCAGCCCGAGGCGACCTCGTACTCCGGCACGGAGCGCAGGGTGCTCGACGGCGGGTGCAGGACGACCAGGCCGGGCGGCTGCGGGTTGCCGAACTGGCCGGGCTGCAGCGGGTGCTCGCCGAGCAGCTGACCCTCCTTGATCACCAGTCCGACGGCACCGGCGTGCGGCTCGTCCGGCAGGTCCTCACTCACCCGGAAGACCGTGGAGAGCGGTAGCAGACCCGGGACGGCCGCCATCCGGACGGCCAGCACCAGGAACTTCGCCCACTCCACCGTGTCCTGCGGCCAGCGACCCAACAGCATGAAGCCGTAGAGCGTCCCCTCAGACTGCAGGGGCGCAACCTCGACGGCTGATGGCCGAAACGCATCCATGACGACCTCCCTCGACGCGCACCACTCACCAGGCCCGTTGATCTTGTCCACTCTTGCCAGGTGGTGGGCATATCGTCACCGGGACTGCCCTTAGCACACAAGAGTGCACGACTGCCAGGCCGGATACGTCAGGCGGCGCCGAACCGTAACGAACTTGTTCGCGGCAAGGTGGGCCAGATCACGCGGCGGGCGGGCGCGATTGCTACCCCCGACGGGCCCTGGGGGCACCATGCCGTCCTCGGACCGGGCGCACAGGGTCGTTAGTGTGCAGTCCGAACCCGACGCCGGCAAAGGAGCTTCCCGACCATGTCCGAGACCGCAGCCGAAGTGGACACCAGTTTCCGAGATGCGACGCTGCCGATCGAAGAACGCGTCGAACGACTGCTGGTCCAGATGAGCGTGCCCGAGAAGGCCGGGCTGTTATTCCACGCGATGATCGGCATCGGCGACGGCGGGGAGCTGGCGCAGGCGAATCCAGCGTTCGACATCCCGAGCACCGAGGACCTGGTCGCCGGGCTGCATCTGAATCACTTCAACCTGCTCGGCAACGTGTCCGACCCGGCGCTGGTCGCCGGCTGGTCCAACAAGCTCCAAGAGCTGGCGGCGAGCACCCGACTCGGCATCCCGGTCACGCTGTCGACCGATCCGCGACACTCCTTCACCGACAACCCGGGCACCGCGTTCAACGCCGGGATGTTCTCCGAGTGGCCCGAGACGATGGGGCTCGCGGCGATCGGCGACGAGGCGCTGGTCGAGCGGTTCGCCGACATCGCCCGGCAGGAGTACGTCGCGGTCGGTCTCCGTGCCGCACTGCACCCCCAGGTGGATCTCGCGACGGAGCCGCGCTGGGCCCGCCAGGGAGCGACCTTCGGCGAGGACGCGGAGCTGACCAGCAAGCTCGGAGCCGCGTACATCCGCGGGTTCCAGGGCGCCGCCTTCGGGCCTGGCTCGGTGTCCACCATGACCAAGCACTTCCCCGGCGGCGGCCCGCAAGCCGACGGGGAGGACCCGCACTTCTCGTACGGCCGCGAGCAGGTCTATCCCGGCGGCCAGTTCGAGCTTCACCTGAAGCCGTTCGAGGCAGCGATGGCGGTCGGCGCGCGCCAGATGATGCCGTACTACGGGATGCCCGTCGGCACGGAGTACGAGGAGGTCGGCTTCGGCTTCAACAAGGGCGTGATCACCGGCCTGCTGCGCGAGCGCTACGGGTTCGACGGGATCGTCTGCACGGACTGGGGACTGATCACCGGCCACGTGATCATCGACGCGTTCCACCCGGCCCGGGCCTGGGGCGTGGAGCACCTGACCGAGCGGGAACGCATGATCAAGTGCCTGGAGGCGGGTGTCGACCAGTTCGGCGGCGAGTCGTGCGCCGAGCTGCTGGTCGACATCATCACCTCCGGCGACGTCGGCGAGGACCGGATCGACGTCTCGGTTCGGCGCCTGCTGCGGGAGAAGTTCGCCCTCGGCCTGTTCGACGATCCGTACGTCGATCCGCCGCTGGCGGCCGCGATCGTCGGCAACGCGGAGTTCCGAGCGGCGGGAAACGCCGCGCAACGTGCCTCGCTGACCCTGCTCAGCAACGGCTCCGAGGGGTCGCCCGTGCTGCCGTTGGCGAGCGGCATCAGCCTCTACCTCGAGGGCATCGACGCGTCGGCGGCGGCGACGTACGGCACGGTGGTCGATTCGCCAGCGGACGCGGACGTGGCAATCGTGCGCCTCAAGGCGCCGTACGAGCGGCGCGCCACCGCCTTTGAGAACTTCTTCCACGCCGGTTCGCTCGACTTCGACGCCGAGGTGATCGGGCACGTGCTCGACGTGGCGCGGCAGGTGCCAACGGTGCTGGACGTCCTGTGCGATCGGCCCGCGATCCTGACCCCGTTCGTGGATGCGGCCAGCGCGATCGTGGTCAACTACGGCGCCAGCGGCGCAGCTCTGCTCGATGTCCTGTTCGGCGTGGCGGAGCCGGAGGGGAATCTGCCGTTCGACCTGCCCTCCAGCATGGCCGCCGTCGAGGCGAACCGACCGGACGTCCCGTTCGACACCGCAGATCCGCTCTTCCGGTTCGGTCACGGCCTGCGCTACCCCGGCTGACTCTCACCCACCACCCGGCCGCTCCCGCACCGCCTCGTCGCACAGGATCCTCAGAGCCAGGAATCTGAACCCGAGCTGCAGCTCTGCGGGCCTCGGATGTGGAATTTGCGTCGCGCTTTCGGGGAGGGAGAGGCGTGTCCGGTGGGGAGATGGCGGGCTCGGCACGGGTGTGCGTGGCAAGAGTGGTGGAGCTAGGTGCGCGTGGCCAGGGAGCGCGAGGCCAAGGAGCGCGAGGCCAAGGAGCGCGAGGCCAAGGAGCGCGAGGCCAAGGAGCGCGAGGCCAAGGAGCGCGAGGCCAAGGAGCGCGAAGCCAAGGAACGCGAAGCCAAGGAACGCGAAGCCAAGGAACGCAAGCCAAGGAGCGTAGCCAGGCTGCGCGTGGTTAGGGTGCTGGGGTGCCTGAACCCAGTGCTGGTCCGAAGCCGCCGAAGCTCGTCTCGCCCAGGCTCGGCAGCCTGGACACCGTCGACCCCGCAGAGCTCGCATCCGGCGAGATGCGTTCCGACGAGCGCTATGTCGACGCAGACTTCGGTGTGCTGGATCTCGGCTCGACGTCCTTCGTCGGCTGCTCTTTCGAACGCGTCCGCCTGACGGATCCGACGCTACGCGGCGCCCAGTTCGCCGACTGCACGTTCGCCGACCTCGACGCACCGGTGCTATCGGCGCCCCGGTCGTCGTGGCGGAGTACGACGGTGACCAGCTCCCGGATCGGCAGTGGCGAGGCGTACGAGAGCACCTGGCGATCCGTGCTGATCGAGGGCAGCAAGATCAACTACCTGAACGTACGCTCCGCGGAGTGGCGAGACGTCGTGCTCCGCGACTGTGTGATCGACGAGCTGGATCTGTCGTACGCACGGGTCAATCGACTGGCCGTCCAACGCTGCCGGATCGGCACTCTCGACGTGTCGCATGCCAACTTGGTCGACGTCGATCTGCGCGGTGCGAGTCTCGCCACCGTGAACGGGCTCGGCGGGCTGGCCGGCGCCTGGATCAATCAGACCCAGCTGTTGGAGCTCGCTCCCCTGCTCGCCGGACACCTCGGCATCGGCATCGCGTCCGACTCCTGATCCTCGCCGAGGCACCAGGACATCGATCGAGGCACCCTCTGCAGAGGGTGCCTCGGTTGTCGGAAGGGTGCCCGAGGGGACGAAAGGGTGCCCGAGCGGACGAAAGGGTGCCGCAGCCGACGGAAGGGTGCCCGAGCGGACCAAACGGTGCCCGAGCGGACCAAACGGTGCCCGGGTTGCCGAAAGGGTGCCGCAGCCGACGGAAGGGTGCCCGAGCGGACCAAACGGTGCCCGAGCGGACGAAAGGGTGCCCGAGCGGACGAAAGGTGCCCGAGCGGACGAAAGGGTGCCGCGGCCGACGAAAGGGTGCGGGAACGGACGAAAGGGTGCGGGAGCTAAGGCGTCGACGCGAGCGGCAGCCGGATCTCGGCGCATGAGACGCCCGGGTCGGTGCCGAAGTCGACCGTGCCCCCGGCCCGGCGGACCAGCTCCCGCACGATCGGCAAGCCCAGACCGGTGCCACCGGCGTCGCGATCGCGTGCGTCGTCGAGCCGGGTGAACCGGTCGAACACCCGCTCGCGCTCGGCCAACGGGATCCCGGGGCCGTCGTCGGTCACGGAGATGACCACCACACCGACACCCACGACCGCATCGGCCGCCACCCCGGCCGACGATGACACCGACAGCTCGACCCGGGTCCTCGCGTGGCGGACCGCGTTGTCGACGAGGTTGGTCACGGCCCGGCGCAGCTCGTCGGGAGCCGCTGCGACCACCGCGCCGTCGGCGACCCCCCCGGATCGGACGGACACCCGCGCATCGGCGTAGCCGGTCACGATCTCCTTCACCAGCTCTTCGACGACGATCCGCTCCATCCTGGCCGGAGGCGGGGCGTCCGCGTCCGCCCGAGCGAGCAGCAGCAGATCCTCGACCAGTGCCGACAGCCGGTCCACGTCCGGCAGCAGATCGGCCGGCAGCTCCCCCGCCTCGCCCAGCCGCTGCGCGACCTCCAGCTGCGTCCGCATGCTGGCCAGCGGGCTGCGCAGCTCGTGGGCCGCGTCCGCCACGAACGAACGCTGGCGGGCTCGGCCGACCGCCAGCCGATCCAGCATGTCGTTGAGCGTCAGCGCGAGGGCCTGGATCTCGTCCCGGGCGGCAGGGACCGGCAGCCGCTGGACCGGCACGGGCTCGGAGCGCTCGCCGAGCGCTGACCGCCCGTTGAGCCCCAACCGGGCGTCACCCCCGATCCGCTCCGCACCGAGCCGCAGCTGCTCGACCGGCCGAAGGGTCCAGCCGATCACTCGCCAGGCGATCAGGGCGAGCACGGCCACCAGCAGCGGAATGGCGATCATCAGCGAGATCCGCAGGACCACCTGGCTGGTCAGCACGTCGCCGACCTGGATCGCGACCATGACGCTCACCGGGTTCCCCGCCGGCCCGGCGGAGATCGCGCGCACCCTGAGCGGTCCGGCGACCCCGGCCCGTGCCCCGGGCACGATCACGGTCCCGCCCGCCAGCGCCCATCGGAGCTCGGCCGGACGCAGCAGCGGAGTCAGCTTGTCGGCTGTCGCAGACCCACTCACCACGCGGCTCTGGGAGTCCACGACCTGGATCACCTGCGCGCCGCTGACCGGGACGGGATTCGGCAATCGCTGCTGGTCGACCATCGCCGCCACGTCACGGGCAGCCGCGGAGGCCTCGTTGTCCAGCGTTCGGTTCACGGCGTACGCCAGGGTCGCGTACAGCACGAACGCCCCGCCGGTCAGACCGACCAGCATGCCGATCACGCCGATCGTCATCAGTCGACCGCGCAGGCTCAGCCCCCGCACGACGACCCCCGTGCGAAGCGGACGGCCGACTCGGAGATCACACGTCCGCCAGTCGATAGCCCGAGCCCCGGACGGTGAGCAACCGATCGGCGCCGAGCTTGCGGCGAAGGTAGCCGACGTACACCTCGACGGCGTTGGCCGCGACCTCCGCCGCGTTGTCCCAGACGTGGTCGAGCAGCTCCGCCTTGCTGATCACCCGCGTGGGGTTGCGCATCAGGTACTCCAGCAGCACGAACTCCCGCTGGGTCAAGGCGGCAGGCGCGCCCGCCACCATCACCTCGTGCCGGGCCGGATCGAGCGTGATGTCGCCGACGCGCAGCACCGCCGGCCGGGCCACCACTCCGCGGCGCAGCAAGGCTCGGATCCTGGCCAGCAGAACCACGTAGGAGAACGGTTTGGTCAGGTAGTCGTCCGCACCGTCGTCGAGGGCGTCGGCCTGGTCGTACTCGCCGTCCTTGGCCGACAGCATCAGGACGGGCACCCAGTTCTCAGCCGCGCGCAGCCGCCGGACCACCTCGAACCCGGACATGCCCGGCAGCATCACGTCCAGCACCACGCCGTCGAAGTCGCCGAAGCTGGCCTGCCTCAACCCCTCCGGCCCCGTATGCGCCACCTCGACGGCAAAGCCGTCGGCGACGAGGCCGCGGCGCAATGCCTCCGCCATCCGTTCCTCGTCGTCGACCAGAAGCAACCGCACGCCGCCAGCCTAGGGAATCCAGCCCAACGGGTCGGCCAGTCCAGGCCCTCGGGCCACCCCGGTGATCGCAAGGTGCGCGGCTTCGCAGGCCAGCGGCATGACCTGCGAAGCCTGGGTGCCACTTACAACGCGCGCTGGGCAACACCTTGTGAGGGCTCGTATCCGGCCGCCCGGGAACCCAAACGCGACTCAGCGTTCTCACAGCGGGTGCGAGCCACAATGACAGCATGCGGATCTTCCAGTCTCACCCCGCTCTGCGCTGGGTCGTTCCTGCCGTCGTCGTCGGCGTCGTTGGTGGCACGAGCCTCATCGCGGTGAGCGCGAGCGCGGACACCGCGCTCCCCCCGGAGTCGGCGCAGCAGCTGCTCGTCGATCTGCAGCAGGCGAAGGTGGACAACTTCAGCGGCACCGTGGTCCAGAAGTCCGACCTCGGCCTGCCGACGCTGCCGGGCGTCGGCGGCGGTTCGTACGACACCAGCCTGACGTCACTGATCTCGGGAACCCATACGTTGCAGGTCTGGGCGTCCGGAGCCGACAAGCAGCGGTTGGCGATCCACGGCACGCTCGGCGAGACCGACATCATTCGCAACGGCACCGACGTATGGAACTGGTCGAGCCAGGACAACGCGGCGACTCACACCACGTTGACCGCCCGCGACGCGAAGGCGGCGCCAAAGGATCTCCCGAGCGACGCGCCGACGACTCCGCAGCAGGCTGCCGACAAGGCCCTCGCGGCCATCGAGCCCACCACGACCGTGACCACGGACCGCGACGTGAAGGTTGCCGATCGGGACGCGTACGCCCTCGTGCTCACGCCCAAGGATGCCGGCTCGCTGATCGGCCAGGTCCGGATCGCGATCGACGGAGAGAAGAAGATCCCGCTGAGCGTCCAGGTGATCGCGACCGACGGTACGACCGTGTTCGAGAGCTCGTTCAGCTCCATCGACTTCGCGACTCCTGACGACGCGTACTTCACGTTCAACCCTCCGTCGGGGACGAAGATGACCGAGGAGAAGGCACCTTCGGTCGACAAGTCGGAAGCGGCGAAGAAGCAGGCGGAGGCCCAGCAGGGCGCCAAGGCGGCGCAGGAGAACACCAAGGTCGTCGGTAGCGGGTGGTCGAGCGTCGTGATCACCAAGGCCGACCTGACTCAGCCGTCCGCACAGTCCAGCACCGACGGATCGAAGTCCGAACGGGGTGGCGGCGACGCGGCGTCGATGCAGCACATCATCGCCGCGCTCCCCCAGGTCTCCGGCTCGTGGGGCAAGGGCCGGCTGCTGTCCAGCAAGGCCTTCTCGGTGGTGATCACCGACGACGGTCGGATCGCGGCCGGCGCAGTGGCACCCGCGACCCTGTACGCGGCCCTCGGCTGACCACGCCCTTGTGCCGGTGTCTGATCTCGCCTGCCTCTCCCGCAACCCTGCTCCGACCGCCGGGCCTCCCCCTCCGCTCCTACCACCCCGCGCCGCCCGTCCGGATCGCTGCCTCTGCTCCGCGGTGTCCTGCGTCGGGGAACGTGGGCGCAAGCGACAGGTATCCGAGTCCGATCTGTCCAGTTCGGGCCCGGTTTCCGCGGACGCGAGGAAGGGGGTGAGCCGCGGATGACCGCCACGACCAGCACCGCCCGTACGGTGGAGCCCGTGACCGCCGAGCAGCCGCCCCGTGCGCTGGTGCGCACCCGCGGGCTGACGAAGCGCTTTCGCCACGCCGTGGTGGTCGACGACGTCGCGCTGGAGGTGCCGGCGGGCGCGGTGTACGGATTCCTCGGCCCCAACGGGTCCGGCAAGACCACCACCATCCGGATGCTGCTCGGACTGATCCGGCCAGTCGCCGGCGAGGTCGAGCTGTTGGGCCGGCCGATCCCGGCCCGGTCGGCGGAGGCGCTGCCTCGCGTCGGGTCGCTCGTCGAGGGTCCCGCCTTCCATCCGTATCTCTCCGGTCGCGCCAACCTCGCCCGGCTGGATGCCGCCGACCCCGCCGCCGACCCGCGGACGACCACCGCTCGCATCGATGCGGCGCTGGACCGGGTCGGCCTGCTGGCCGCCGCCGCGAAGCGCTATCGCGCGTACTCCCTCGGCATGCGCCAGCGCCTCGCGATTGCCAGTGCCCTGCTGATGCCGCGGGACTTGCTGATCCTCGACGAGCCGACCAACGGGCTCGACCCGCAGGGCACCCGCGAGGTCCGGCACCTGATCGGCAAGCTCGCCGACGAGGGTGTCACGGTGCTCGTCTCCAGCCACCTGCTGAGCGAGGTGGAACAGATGTGCAGTCACATCGGCGTGATGTACGAGGGCAAGCTCGTCTGGCAGGGCAGCATGAGCGAGCTGAGGTCGGGTGCGATCCAGACCGTGCGGGTGCAGACCGACCGGCCCACCGACGCCGCTCGGGTGCTCAGCGACCTTGGTGTGACCGACGTGTCGCATGCCTCGGGGGACTCGGTGACCGGTCAGCTGGGCGAGGTCGACGTCGCGGCGATCGTGCCACGGCTCGTCGACGCCGGGGTTGCCGTGCTCGGGTTCTCGGCACTCGCGCCCAGCCTGGAGGATCTGTTCGTCTCACTGACCGGGGAGGGCTTCGATGTCAGCGGCTGAGGCGCTCGACGTCGGCGCCGGACCGGTGAGCGCGTCGTCCCGCCGCCCCGGTCAAGGGTGGCGGATCGGGCGATTCTTGGTCTCCGAGCTCCGGCTGATCGCCGGTCGGAGACGCAACGTCGTCGGACTCGGCGTCCTCGCCGTCGTTCCCATCATCATCGCGATCGCGGTCCGGGTGTCGGCCGACGACTCGGCGGGCGGCCCGACCTTCGTCAACTCGATCACCGGCAACGGCCTGTTCGTCGCGCTCGCCGCACTGACCGTGGAGCTGCCGCTGTTCCTGCCGCTCGCGATCGCCGCGGTATCGGGTGATGCGGTCGCGGGCGAGGCGAATCTCGGCACCCTGCGCTACCTGCTGGCCATCCCCGTCGGGCGTACCCGGTTGCTGGTGGTGAAGTACCTGTCGTTGGTCGTCTCCGCGGTGTTCGCCACCGCGCTGGTCGCCGTCGTCGGCGGCGTGATCGGCATCGCTCTGTTCGGGACAGGTCCGATGATGACCCTGTCCGGGATCCAGATCTCCTTCGGCGCGGCGCTGTGGCGGGTAGTGCTCGTGGTGGGCTATATCGCGGCCATCCTCGCCGCGCTGGGCGGGATCGGGTTGTTCGTCTCCACCCTGACCGAGCAGCCGATCGGCGCGATGATCGCGGTCGTCCTGGTCAACGTCATGATGTACGCGCTCGACTCGATCTCCCAGCTGTCCTGGCTGCATCCCTGGCTGCTGGTCCACTGGGCGACGGCCTTCGGTGACCTGCTCCGGACCCCGATGTTCACCGAGAACGTCTCTCACGGGCTGCTCGTCGCCTTTGCCTACGCGGTCGTCTTCTGGCTGCTGGCCTGGGCCAGGTTCTCGAACAAGGACGTCAGCTCCTGAGCGGGGCGGCCGGTCCCACCGCACGTTCCGCGGGGCCGGAATCCCTTGGGGCGGAATCCCCGGGGGCGGAATCCGCGGGCCCGGGATCCGCGAAGTCCTGCCCGTGATCGGGTCGGGTGCAGCGTTGGCGGCCGAGGTCGTCGGGCGGTTGCGCGCCGCCGGCTGCGTGTTCGCCGAGGAGGAGGGAGCCGTGCTGCTGGCGGCCGCGGACTCCGCCGAGGATCTCGAGTCACGGCTCCGACGCCGCGAAGCGGGTGAGCCGTTGGAGGTCATCGTCGGCTGGGCCGAGTTCTGCGGACTCCGGGTGGCGGTCGATCCCGGCGTTTTCGTGCCACGCCAACGGACCACTTTCCTGGTTGACCTCGCGGCGGACGGGCTCCGACCACGCGGACGGGCCGGGGTGCTGGACCTCTGCTGCGGAACGGGGGCGTTGGGCCTGGCGCTGGCCGCCCGGGCCGACATCGCGCTGGTGGCCGCCGATCTGGATCCGCGCGCCGTCTCCTGCGCCCGGCGCAACCTGACCGGGGTCGGCGAGGTGTTCGAGAGCGATCTGTTCGGCGCGCTGCCCGACCGACTTCGGGGCCGGTTGGACGTGGTACTCGCCAACGCCCCGTATGTGCCGACCGACGAGATCGCCCTGATGCCGCCGGAGGCCCGAGTGCACGAGCCCCGGATCGCCCTCGATGGTGGCGACGACGGACTGGCGATCCACCGCCGGATCGCGGCGCAGGCCTCCGACTGGCTGGCGCCACACGGTCGCCTGCTGATCGAGGTCGCCGAAGAGCAGGTGGCGCGGGCTGTCGAGATGATGCAGTCCGCCGGGCTGGCCGCCGAGGTATCCCGCGACGAGGAGCGCGATGCCATCGCGGTCGTCGGCACCTTGGCGTCCGCGGAAAAAGTGGCGGTCAGTGGCCGATGACGGCCCTCGCCTCAGCCTGCGAGAGGGTCGCGTCGATGCACTGGCCCCCACTTTTTCCGAGCCGCCGCCGGCTTCTGGTTCATCGCGCACCGAACTCGTGAACGCGACCCGGGCGAGCACTGCCGGGTAGGCTCCCGCTCGTGCCGAAGGAGAGCAACGACGTCCGGACCGGGCTGGCCAAGGAGGGTCGGCTGTGGGGGATGTCGGCTGTCTGTGCCCTCGCTGGGGCGCTGACGGTCTGGAAGACGAACTCGATCGCATACGGCGTGGTCGCCTTCGTGATCTGCCTTGTCGTCTTCGGTGGCGCGCTGCTGGCGTATGAGAAGCGGCGCAAGCGATGAGCACCACGACTCGGACGCACCGCCGGGTGACGTCGTTCGTGCGACGCAGCGCCCGGATGACGCCCGCGCAGCGTCGAGCCTGGGAGTCGTATCAGAACTGTTGGGTGCTCGACGTGCCACGGGCGGACACGAGCACCTCGGTGGCGCCCGGATCGACGCTCGATCTGGCGTCGGTGTTCGACCGGACCGCACCGGTCGTGGTCGAGATCGGCCCGGGGATGGGTGACTCCCTTGCCCCGATGGCTGCAGCGCGTCCGGACCTCGATGTCCTCGCCTTCGAGGTCTTCGAACCGGCGATCGCGGCCCTGCTGGCCCGGCTCGCGACCGGCGAGATCGGCAACGTCCGGATCGCCTCGGTCGACGCCGTCGACGGGTTCGCGCATCTTCTGCCACCGGACAGCGTCGACGAGATCTGGATGTTCTTTCCCGACCCTTGGCACAAGGCCAGGCACCACAAGCGCCGGCTGCTGGGGGCTGAGTTCGCCGATCTGGTCGCGACCCGATTGCGGGCCGGGGGGCGCTGGCGGCTGGCGACGGACTGGCCCGACTACGCCGCCCAGATGCGCGATGTGCTCGACCGGCACCCCGACTTCGTGAACGAGCACCCGGACGGGCCGGCTCCTCGCTGGGCCGACCGACCGGTGACCAGATTCGAGCAGCGCGGAATGGACGCAGGGCGCACGATCACCGATCTCGTGTATCGGCGTCGTGAGATCCGCCCGTGAGGTGGCGGCTGGACCTGGCGTACGACGGCACCGACTTCGCGGGATGGGCGGCTCAACCCGGCCAGCGGACCGTCCAGGGTGAGCTGGAGACCTGGGTGCCGCGGGTGCTTCGGCTCCACCGCCCGGTGACCCTGGTCTGTGCCGGACGCACCGACGCCGGGGTGCACGCTCGCGGCCAGGTGGCTCACCTGGACCTCGAGCCGGACGAGCTCAGCGACCCGGCGGTGCTGCACCGACGGCTGGGCCGAGTGCTCGCCGAGGATCTGGTCGTCCGGCGGGTGGGCGCGGCACCGCCGGGATTCCACGCGCGGTTCGGTGCCAGCTGGCGGCGTTACGTCTACCGCCTCTGGGACTCCACGACCGGAGTCGACCCGCTGCTGCGACGCCAGGTCACCCGGCTTCGGTCGCCGCTCGATCTCGACGCGGTCAACAATGCCGCTCGCGGGCTGCTCGGGCTGCGCGACTTCGCGTCGTTCTGCAAGCGTCGTGCCGGCGCAACAACGATTCGGACGCTGGTGGAGTGCCAGGCCGTCCGGGTGGTCGACGGTCCGCTGGCCGGAGTGGTGGAAGTGACCCTGCGGGCCGACGCCTTCTGCCACTCGATGGTCCGGTCGGTGGTCGGTGCGCTCGTGGAGGTCGGACTCGGCCGTCGCAGCGCGGCATGGGTCAGCGAGCTGGCGGAGGGTGGCGAGCGCCGCGCCGGCGCACCGGTGCTACCGGCTCACGGGCTGACCCTGGAGGAGGTCGGCTATCCGCCGGACGCCGAGCTGGCCGAACGAGTCGCCGAGTCCCGGTCCGTACGCACCATGCCCATCCGCATCCTGCCCGCAAACGATCCGCCGGAGACCGCCCGATGAGCCACTACTTCGACAACGACGACAGCGCTCCGCTGCAACGCCGCCGGGTCAGCGCGACGATCTGGGGACGCGACCTGGAGTTCACCACCGCCGGCGGGGTCTTCTCGACCGGCGGGCTCGACCTGGGCACCGCCGTGCTGCTGCGTACGTACGATCCGCCCTCCAACATGACCCGGATCCTCGACCTGGGCTGCGGCTGGGGCCCGATCGCCGTCGCGATCGCGGTCGTCTGCGAGGACGTCCGGGTCGATGCTGTCGATGTCAACGACCGGGCGCTGGCGCTGTGCGCGGAGAACGCGGCCGCCCACGGGGTCGCCGACCGCGTTCGTACGCTGCGGCCCGAGCAGGTCGAGGCCACGGCGACGTACGACGAGATCTGGTCGAACCCGCCGATCCGGATCGGCAAAGACGCGCTGCACGACCTGTTGCTCACCTGGTTGCCGCGACTCGACGAGGGCGGCGCGGCGAAGCTGGTGGTCGGCCGGAACCTGGGCGCCGACACCCTGCAGCGCTGGCTGGTGGACCAGGGCTATCAGTGCGAGCGCGCCGCGTCCGCCAAAGGCTTCCGGGTCCTCGAGGTCGCCTGAGCGCCGGGGGTCGCCGCCGTGCGCGGTCTCGTCGGCCGCGTGCTAGCCTCATGACGATCGTGATCCATCGGCAGGAGGTGAGCCCCGTGAACGCAGTATCCGCAGTGGGTGCTCCGCTGCAGTGCACGATCGCGCGACTGAGGTAGTCGCCACCGGGAGCGCCCGCCAGGCACATCGCGAAGGGCGACTCCCATGAACACAACACCTTTTTCAACTTTGTACGTGACCTCGACGCCGGCGGCCTCGGACCGGCCGGGGCCCGACCAGGATCAGCCGCGGCTCGACGCCAAAAGGCGGGTGAGCGCGGCGGGTGAACGAGCGTTGGTCCTCGGTGGTGGCGGGTCGGCGGGCAATGCGTGGTTGATCGGCGTCATCGCCGGCCTGTTCGATGCAGGGTTGGATGTGACCGGGGCCGATCTGATCATCGGCACGTCGGCTGGATCGACGGCCGCTGCCCAGATCACCAGCGCGACCCCGACCCAGCTGCTGGCCGACATCGTTTCCGCCGCCCCCGAGCAACGGACGGGCCCCGAGCAACGGACGGGCCCCGAGCAACGGACGGCCCCCGCGCAGCAGGCTGCGGCCCAGCAGCGCACTGGTCCGGCCGAATCCAAAGGTGGACGCCTCGCTCCTGAGCGTGTGGTCGACCACCTGCGGAGGACGAGCGAGATCATCGCCGCCGCCGATGGTCCGGCCGACATGCGCCGTCGACTGGGCGCAGCGGCACTCGAGCTGGACGCGGCGTCGGACGACTCCGGGCAGATACAGCGGCGCGCCACCGTCGCGGCCCGCCTGCCCAGCCAGCACTGGCCGCAACAAACGGTGCTCATCACGGCGGTCGATGCCCGCACCGGTGAACCGGTCGTGTTCGACCGCGACAGCGGTGTCGACCTGGCTGATGCCGTCGCCGCCAGCACGGCCAGTGGGGCTCCGTACGGCATCGGCGAGCGCCGATACATCGACGGCGGCTACCGACGATCCAGCGAGAATGCCGATCTGGCAGCCGGATACGGCCGAGTGCTGGTCCTCTCACCACTCGGCGGGCGATCAAGGGCGCCGCTGGAGTGGGGCATGCATCTTGCCGCGCAGGCCGACGAGCTCCGCACCGGCGGCAGCAGAGTCGAAACCGTCCTGCCAGACCTCAGCTCCCGCGACGCATTCGGCAGCAACATGATGGATATGTCGACCCGTCCGCCCGCTGCCCGAGCCGGCTACGACCAAGGAACCGCGCTCGCCGAGCGCCTCACCGAGTTCTGGCACTGAGGGTCGACATCGGTCGACGCGGCAGCAGCTATGCCGCCTTTTCGCTGACCGCGCCCATCACTTCCGGCCAGCGGCGGTCGAGCAGCTTGCCGCCCTGCGCGATGCCGACCCGAAGGATGACGTAGCCGAGAACCAGGCCAAGTGGGAGCGCGATCCAGCCGAGCCAGCCGAACCAGAACGAGCCCACCGCGACGGCGGCCAACGGTAACGACAGGACAAACGTCGCGATGCTGGACGCCGAGAACGACAGCAAGGACGGCAGCCCTCCGCTGTTGCCCTTCTGGAACGGATTGGCGCCGGGCGGCGGTGCCGGCCACTGCCAGAGCGCGCCGACCACCGAGCCGACCCCGAGACCGATCAGCGCGACGCCGAACGCGACGCCAGCCACCATCGGTAGCATCCGCCACTCCCCGGTGAGCGTCGCGGTCACCAGCAGCAGGATCAGCAGCACCGGTCCGAAGACGGTCGCGGTGGACATCACCCGGCCGGCCCGGTCGTCGGCTCCGCGCACCCCGCAGACGATGTGCTGCCAGATCGCCGAGCCGTCGTAGCTGAGATCCTGCGCCACGCTCATTCCGAGCAGCAGAGCCAGGAGCAGCGGCGCGAGGGCGGCCACCACCGTGCTTCCCGGATAGGGGTTGATCATGGCGCTGACCAGGATGATGATCGGTGCGATCGAGAAGCCGGCGATCCCGGCGAAGTAGCGCGGATCGCGCCGCCAGTAGTGCAGTGTACGAACCGCGACGCCGCCCGCCGGCGTTGCCGGGTACAGCCGACCGACGAATCCGCCCGAGCGGACCTTGGCCGCACCTCCGCCGGCTTCGATCGGCGACGTCAAGCGCTGGCCGAGGTAGAAGCCCCAGACCCACCACAGCCCACCGGCCAGCGCGAGCGCGAGGACGAGGCGCAATCCTGCGCCCAGCCACTCCCCTCGAGCGAGTGCTGCCGGCACGGCCCAGGCCCAGCCGAACGGGGACCAGCCGGCGAGCGTCGCGGCGGAGGCGAGCACCCCACGCATCTGTGAGGGGTCGCGGCCGGCGAGACCGCCGATGAGATTGCCCCCGATGCCCATCACCACCCCGAACAGGGCAAGCGCGACGAACGCGAGGTCGCGGAAGCGCCGTGATCCCAGGAAGGACGCGAAGGCAGCGGTCCCGGCCCGAGAGAACAAGAAGCAGGTGGCAACCCCGATCGGGAACGCGATCAGTGCCGCGACGGACAGCGGCAGGTTACGCGCCCACGTGATCACCAGCCCGAAGCCGACCAGGACGGTCGCGACCCCCGGGCTGCCGATGAACCCGGCGAAGAACAGCCCAGGCTGGATCTCGCGGGCCCGGAGCGGCAGCAGAGCGAACTTCGTCGGGTCGACGGTCTCGTCGACTCCGAAGACGAGCAGCGAGAACAGCAGCCAGCCCAGAGTCAGCACCGTGTACGCCAGCACGGTCACGTCGGCGGTGATATCGATCGACGTCCACCGCAGCGCGACCATGCCGATGAGCACGAAGACGACGATGGCCAGCGCGTACACCATCCCGATGATCAGACCGACCGTGCGCCAGACGCTGCGCTTGAGACTGTTGCGCAGCAGGTGCAGCTTCAGCTGGGCGAGGACTGCAACCACGCGAGACCTCCTTCGCTGCGCGCCTGGAACCCGACCAGCTCGAGGAACCGGTTCTGGAGGCTCGACCCGGCGCGCACCTCGTCAAGGGTTCCGGCGGCGAGCACCCGGCCGTCGGCGACCACCGCAAGGGAGTCGCAGAGATTCTCGACCAGCTCCATCACGTGACTGGAGAGCACGACCGTGCCGCCGCCGCGCACGTAGCTACGCAGGATCTGTCGGATCCCTTCGCCGGACACCGGGTCGACGGCCTCGAACGGCTCGTCGAGAATGAGCAGCCGCGGGGCGTGGATCAGTGCGCAGGCGAGGCCGATCTTCTTGGTCATGCCGGCCGAGTACTCCACCACAAGGGTGCTGGCATCGTCGGCGAGGCCGAGGGTGGACAGCAGCTCCTCGGACCGGCTGGCGATGTCGGCCGGCGGGACGCGCCGAAGCAGGCCGATGTAGCGCAGCAGCTCCTTGCCGGTCAGGCGGTCGAACAGCCGAACCCCGTCCGGCAGCACGCCCATCAGCGCCTTGGCGCCGGCCGGGTCGGACCAGACGTCGTGGCCCAGGACGTAAGCGGTGCCGCCGTCCGGGCGGAGCAGACCGGTGGCCATCGACAGCGTGGTCGTCTTGCCCGCACCATTCGGCCCGACCAGCCCGAACATGCGGCCGGCGTCGACCTCGAGGGTCAGGTCGGCGACGGCGTGCTTGGTGCCGAAGCTCTTGTGGAGCCGGACCAGGGAGAGCGCTGCTGGCATGCGTTCCAGTCAAGCACGACCCAACGACAGCGCCCGGTGACAGGCGTCATGCGTCATGCGTCATGCCTCGAACGATCGTTCAGGTTCACGACGCCACCATCGCCCCCAGTACTGGGCGCAAACTGCAACTTCCGGCCGTGGAACTTGCGGGTGCGCCCACTTTCGGGTTGCTGGGCACAGGTCAGAAGCCGGCGACCACGTGCGGTGTGTACCCGGCCTCGAGGCGTCCGACCTCATCCTCGCCCAGCTGGACGTCCAGTGCGCCGACCGCGTCGTCGAGCTGAGAGAGCTTGGTGACCCCGACGATGGGCGCGGTGACCACCGAACGGCTCAGCACCCAGGCAAGCGCGATCCGGGCGGGCACCACGCCACGCTCGGCGGCGACCGCCGCGACGGCCTCGACGATCTCCCGGTCGTGCGCGACGTACAGACTCTTGCCGAACTCGTCGGTCTCGGTCCGGGCTGTCGCCGCGTCCCACGGACGGGCAAGTCGGCCGCGGGCCAGCGGGCTCCATGGGATCACTCCGACGCCGAGGTCGGCACACAGCGGCAGCATCTCCCGCTCCTCCTCGCGGTAGAGCAGGTTGTAGTGGTCCTGCATCGAGACGAACGGGGTCAGGGAGTGCTCCCGGGCCTGCTGCTGTGCCTTCGCGAACTGCCAGGCCCACATCGACGACGCACCGATGTAGCGCGCCTTGCCTGCTTTGACGACGTCATGGAGAGCCTCCATCGTCTCCAGGATCGGCGTGTTCGGGTCCCAGCGGTGGATCTGGTAGAGGTCGACGTAGTCCATCCCCAGACGTCCGAGAGAGGAGTCGATCTGGGACATGATCGCCTTACGGGACAGCCCTGCGCCGTTCGGACCGTCGTGCATCCGGCCGTGCACCTTGGTCGCGATCACGAGTTCGTCGCGGCGGCCGTACCCGCGCAGGATCTCGCCGACGATCTCCTCGCTGGTGCCGGCGGAGTAGACGTTCGCGGTGTCGAACGTCGTGATCCCGGCGTCGAGCGCGGCGTGGACGATCGGCCGGCTCGCCTCCAACGGAAGACTCCAGGGATGCGGGCCGCGGTTCGGGTCGCCGAAGCTCATGCAGCCGAGGATGATCCGTGAGACCTCGAGTCCGGTCGAGCCCAGTCGTGTGTAGTCCATGTGCCGATCCTCTCCCCACGCCGCCCTCGTCCACGCGCCGGCTTCTGCGAAACAGTGCGCACACTGCACGTCGTCGGCCTCGGAGTCTGCAGTTTGCCCCCAGCTTCGGTGGTGGGCGAGGCGGTTTCCGGCCCCACCGAGGGAGTGGGAGACCCCCGCGTAGGATGAAATTCGCGCTCGATTCAGGACTACTCATCGACCCCGAGAGGACCTATTCAATGGCAGCGTACGAGCTCCCCGATCTCCCCTACGACTACGGCGCACTTGCCCCGCACATCTCCGGCGAGATCATGCAGCTGCACCACGACAAGCACCATGCGACGTACGTCGCCGGCCTGAACACCGCACTCGACAAGCTTGCGGAGGCGCGGGAGACAGGCAAGTTCGATGCCGTGATGGGTCTGGAGAAGACCCTTGCGTTCAACCTCGGCGGCCATGTCAACCACTCCGCGTTCTGGCCGAACCTGTCACCGGACGGCGGCGACAAGCCGGACGGAGAGCTGGGTGCAGCCATCGACGACTTCTTCGGCGACTGGGACAAGTTCCGCGGCCACTTCGAGGCGACCGCGAACACCATCCAGGGCTCCGGCTGGGCGATCCTCGCCTGGGACGGCCTCGGCCGGCGGTTGAACATCATCCAGCTGTACGACCAGCAGGGCAACCTGCCGCTCGCGCAGACCCCCATCGTGCTGCTCGACATGTGGGAGCACGCCTTCTACCTGCAGTACAAGAACGTCAAGGCCGATTACGTCAAGGCCTGGTGGAACGTGGTCAACTGGGCGGACGCCCAGTCGAAGTTCGCCGCCGCTCGCGGCTGACCAGAGATCGTGCCCTGAGCTCCTCGAAGAGCATCGGCGCTCCTCGACGGGCTCAGGGCACTGCCAAGCACAGGCACCCGATGATGGCGCTCACCGGTCGGTGGGCGCCATCGTTGTCCCCGGAGGCACGACGCGCAGCTGCGGGCCGAGCGGCGAACCGCTCACCGACCACACCTGACCGGCACCGGCCACGGCGCCACCCTCCGGTTTCAAGATCAAGACCGTGTCCTCGTCGATGGCGACCCCGCGGCTGACCAGACCGGAGTCGACGGCCATGATCAGCCGGGTCAGGGTGCCGCGCTGAGCGGCGTGCACGTCCACGCTGACCGGCACCAGACCGAGTCCCTCATCGACGGTGAGCTGCTCGAGATCCTCGCCGTTGTCGGCATGGGTGACGGGCAGGGCGCCGAGCAGCCAGCCGCCGAGCAGGGCATGCCGGGAAGCGATCATCGCCCCCGCCGAGAACCCGAGGTAGGGAACGCCGTGCGCCACCAGTTCTCGGATCCGCTCGCGAAGGGGAAGCACAGCCTCGAGATAGGCCGGCGTCAGCCCCCCGCCGACGAGGACCGCGTCGAGGTCCTGGGGCAACTCGGGAAATTGGTCGCCCTCGGCCACGACGATCGGCACTGTGGTCTGGCGGCCCGCCAGTCCGAGCGCCGTCTCGAACTTCGCCGCATGTGCCGCGCCGTCGGCGACGTCTTCCCCGACGGCTAGCACCCCGATCTGCGGAGTGGATCGGCCTCGGGCTCGAGCCAGCATCGCCGCCTCGGCCAAGAACGGCCCGTAGACCGCCGGCGCATGGACCTCGGTCCATCCCCCGCCGACCAGATGTACGCTCACGCTCGCCTCCCACGGTTGCCTGCTGCCTCGAACGCTATAGCTTGGGGAGGTTGGCACCAGCGAGGAGGCGACGGTGAGTTACACGGGCCGGTTGGAGTCGTACGGTCGCGACGATGGCGAGTTGGTCGGCGGGAAGGCGGCCAATCTCGGCGAACTGGTTCGGGCGGGCCAGCCGGTGCCGCCGGGATTCGTGATCACCACGGAGAGTTATCAGGCGTTCGTCGACGCCAACGGGCTCGCTGAGGCGGTCCTCGATGCCGTTCCGACCGGCAGCGACGACGCAGCCTTCGACGAGGCATCGACCGTGATCCGGGAGCGCTTCGTCGCCGGCACCATCGACGCGAAGCTCCGCCGGGCGATCCTGGCCGCCTATGCCCGGCTCGAGCGTGGGCCGGTCGCGGTGCGCTCGTCGGCGACGGCAGAGGACCTCGCGGACGCGAGTTTCGCCGGACAGCAGGACACCTACCTCAACGTGGACGGCGACGAGCCGCTGCTGGATGCGGTCCGTCGGTGCTGGGCGTCGCTGTGGACGGCGCGGGCGATGTCGTACCGAGCCCGGCGCGGCATCGACCCGGCGACGGTCCGGCTGGCCGTCGTTGTTCAGCGACTCGTCGACGCAGACGCCGCCGGGGTCATGTTCACCGCCAACCCGACCAACGGCCGCCGGAACCAGACGGTGATCAGCGCCGCGTGGGGGCTGGGCGAGGCAGTGGTCAGCGGATCGGTGAACACGGACCAGATCGTCGTCGACACGTCCGCCGGCACCGTGCTGAGCAGCGATCCGGCCGACAAGGCAGTGATGACGGTCCGGACCCCGACCGGAACCGACGAGCGACCGGTGGCGGCGGATCGGCGTCGGACACGGGTGCTCGACGACCCGGCCGCCCTGGACCTGGCCCGGATCGGTGCAGCCATCGCCGAGCACTTCGGTGTCCCGCAGGACATCGAGTGGGCGCGAAGCGGCGACGAGTTCTTCATCGTCCAGTCCCGCCCGATCACCGCGCTGCCACTACCCGAGGCGGATCCGCCGACCGAGTGGGAGCCGCTGAACGACCACACGATCTACGTCCGGGCCAGCATCGTCGAGCAGCTCCCGGACCCGCTGACCCCACTTTTCGCCGATCTGATCGACGGATCGGTGGCCAGGTCGCTCGAGGGCCTGTTCGGGGAGCTGCTCGGCAAGAACCCCGTCCGCCCCGGCGACGTCGGGCTGCCCACGATCAACGGCTACGCGTTCTACGCCTACGACAAGAAGGCCATGAACCGGATGCTCACGGTGACGCCGCGGGTGTTCGGAGTGCTCCGGACGGACTCGCCCCGCAGCGGGATCAGGCGCTGGCGGACGATGTCGCATCCGTTGTATCGCCGGGTGGTCGACTCCTGGACCGGCCGTGACCTGGCCGAGCTCACCTCGGCGGAGCTGATGTCCGGCGTACGCGAGCTGTTGGACGCCGGCACCGCCTACTACACATCGGTGCAGACCGTCATCCCGGTTGCAGCGTCAAGCGAGACGATCTTCACCAAGGTCTACAACGTCGCGATCAAGCGGCACGGTGACCCGTCGGCCGAGACGTTCGTGCTCGGCTACGACAGCGAACCGATCCGGGCGGAGAAGTCGCTGTACGACCTCGCCCAGTGGGCGGCCGGCCGGCCTCCGCTGCGTGGGGCCCTTCTCGCCGCCTCGACCGACGAGCTGCTGGCCCGGTTGCGCAGCGGCGCGGCTCCCGACAGCGATGACGATGACTGGGGCGAGTTCGCAGACCGCTTCGCCTCGCACCTGAGCACCTACGGACATGCGATCTACAACCTGGACTTCGCCAACCCGGTGGCCGCCGACGATCCCGGGCCCCTGCTGGACACGGTCCGGTTCTACCTTCGTGGTGGCGGACAGAGCCCGTACGAGCGCCAGCGCAAACTGGCCGAGCGTCGTGAGCAGGCGACAGCAAGGATCCGGGAGCGGCTCGATCCCGTCCGACTCGGCGCGTTCGACCGGCTGCTGACATGGGCGCAGACCAGTGCACCGATCCGTGAGGATGCGTTGGCCGATGTCGGGCTGGCCTGGCCGATTCTGCGCCGGCTCCTGCACGAGCTCGGTGACCGCCTCGTCGCTCGTGGCGTCGTGGAGACGGCCGACGACGTGTTCTGGCTACGCTGGCGCGAGCTGGAGCAGTCCCTGACCGCCTCGGTAGACCCCCCACGCAGCCTGTCCGCAGAGATCGAGCAGCGCAAGGAGCTCTGGCGGGGGCAACGCCGAGCCACGCCACCCCAGTGGCTACCGAAGGGCAGCTGGATGGACCTGATGGAGTCGATGTTGCCGGCGACCACCGCCGACCAGACGGGCAACGTACTGAGCGGGATCGCCGGCAGCGCGGGTCGGGTCACGGCGACCGCCCGGGTCCTCAACGGGCCGGAGGACTTCGGCACGCTCGAGCCCGGCGATGTGCTGGTGGCGAGCATCACCACGCCTGCTTGGACCTCACTGTTCGCCCGTGCCTCGGCGGTCGTCACCGACATCGGCGGCCCGCTGAGCCACTCATCCATCGTCGCGCGCGAGTACGGCATCCCGGCCGTGCTGGGCACCAATGTGGCCACTCGGCGAATCGTCAATGGATCGACGATCACGGTGGACGGGGATGCCGGGCGGGTGTTCCTACCGGGCGACGGATCATCCGCGGGCGACGAGGTCGCGCCGATCCGGTCGAGTCGGCGAGGGATCGCAGCCGCGGTCGCCGCGGGGGCCGCGGCCGTCGGGGTCGGCGCTCTCATCGTGCGACGCCGGCGCAGGTCCCGGCCCGGACCTGGCCGTCAGGTCAGCGCACGGTCGTAGACCAGGGCCAGCTCGCCCAGCTCGCCCAGTCGCCCCAGGTCGCCGGCGCCAGGGCCGCCAGGGCCGCCAGTGCCGCCAGGGCCGTTGTAGCGTCCGTCGAGGGTGAGACTGAGGTTCGCGGTCACCTCCGGTTGGTCGGTCTGGTCATGATGACCTCCTTTTCCGTGAAGATGGTTTGTTCGGCCCGGCGATGCGTCGGCACAGGTCATTCATCCGCCACACGTCCGATTCCAGCCCGGAGCAGAATGGGCTGCGTGACCTCCTCCGCCGTCGACGTCTTGGTGATCGGCGCGAGCTTCGCCGGTCTGTTCACCGCGGCGGCAGCACAGCGCGCCGGCTCGCGGGTGGCGGTGCTCGAGCGCGACGAGCTCACCGACGATGCCACCGACCGGTCGGGTGTCCCCCAGGGCCGACAGGCGCACGTGCTGTTGCATCGCGGACTGGTCGCCGCCGAGAGGCTGCTGCCGGGGTTACGCGAAGAGCTACTTGCCGCCGGTGGCGTGCCGATCGACACCGGCGACCTGGTGTGGCTCAGCCCGGACGGCTGGCTGCCCGTCGGAGTGCCGGCGTTCGAGATCGTCTCTCTCAGCCGCCCGCTGCTGGAGCTGCTGGTCCGCCGGCGAGTGCTCGCCCTGGGCGGGGTCGAGCTGCAGACCGGCGTACGCGTACGTGGGCTGAGCCGGGCCGGCGACCGTTGGCGGGTGAGCTGCGACGACGGGACCAGCTACGTTGCCGACACCGTGGTCGACGCCTCCGGCCGTTCCTCGCGGCTGCCGCACTGGCTCGGCGGGCTGGGTATCCCGACACCAGAGCCGACCGTCGTCGAAGCCAAGCTCGGGTATGCCACCCGGCGCTACCGTGCCGTGGGACGGTTGCCGGTCGATGCTGGCGTGGTCGTGGCGGCGACGCCCGAGTCCGGCGCGGGCGCGCTGCTTCTGCCGATCGAGGACGGTCAGTGGTTGGTGTGCGCCGCGGGCTACGGTGAGCGTCGTCCCGACCGAGACGCCGACGCCTTCGAGCGATATCTGCATTGCCTCCGCGATCCGGCACTGGCCGACCTCAGCCGGTTCCTCGAGCCGGTGGATGAGGTCCGGATCCATCGGCAGACCGCCAACCGGCGCCATCGCTTCGACCGCGTGCGGCACTGGCCAGCCGGTCTGCTCGTCGTCGGCGACGCCTTGACCGCGTTCAATCCGATCTATGGTCAAGGCATCACCGTTGCTGCCTGTCAAGCTGAGATGCTGGTCGACGAGCTCGGCCGGCCACTCGATCAGCGATCCACTCGTCAGGTCCAGGCCAAGCTGGCCCAGATCGCGGACTTCCCGTGGGCGGTCGCCACGGGCGAGGATGTCCGCTACCCCACCTGCAGCACGAAGCAGACCCAGGGCCAGCGGCTGACCCATCTCTGGTCCCAGCGGGTGAACCAGCTCGCCGCCGGCGGCAACACCACCTGCCGCCGGACGATCGGCAGCATCTACCAGATGATGGCGCCGGCCATCCTCCTCTTCTCTCCGCGAATCGTGGGCTCGGTCCTCGTCTCGCTGGTTCGCGGTGTGCCGCCGTCGACACCTCGCCCGGCAGTGCTCGCTGGCATCGAAGGCCGATCACCGCAGCCGGAGTCGACGGCCGGCTCCTCGCCGGCGGCACACGAGACGGATGTCTCGTCGGGCCCATCACCCAGCCCACCATCCCTCAGCCCACCACCCCTCAACCCACCACCCCTCAACCCACCACCCCTCAACCCACGGCCAAGGCCTTGACGGTCTGCAGGGTGTCTGCGTCCTCGGCCGACTTGTCCGGCCGGTAACGCAGCACCCGAGCGAAGCGCAGCGCTACGCCGCCCGGATAGCGCACCGAGTTCTGCAGTCCGTCGCAGGCGATCTCGACGACCACGGTCGGCCGGACGTACACCACCTGATCGGTACGGCGCACCTCCAACGCCAGGAAGGTATCGGTCTGCCACGCCAGCATCTCGTCGGTCATGCCCTTGAACGTCTTGCCGAGCATGATCAGGTCTCCACTGACCGCGTCCCGTGCCGCCAGGTGCAGATTGGAGAGCAGTCCCCGCCGTCGACCATGTCCCCACTCGACCGCGGTGACCACGAGGTCGAACGTGTGCCTCGGCTTCACCTTCACCCAGGCCGGGTCGCGGCGGCCCGCCGAGTACTCGCTGGTCAGCGACTTGACCACGACACCCTCGTAACCGGCCCGCACGGCCGCGGCGAACACCTCCTCCGCCGACGCCGCAGTCGTGACCTCGACCCGCGGCACGATCAATGTGGCCGGCAACAGCGTCGCCATCTCCGCGACACGCTCGGCGAGTGGTCGAGTCAGGAGGTCGCGGCCGTCGACGTGGAGGAGGTCGAAGAAGTACGGCCGTAGCGGGGTCCGTTCGGACACGCTGGGCACATCGGCGCTGCTGGCCGTGCGGGAGGCGATCACCTGGAACTTCTCCGGTCGGTCGTCGGCTCCGACTGCGAGGACCTCACCGTCCAGCACCAGCGCCGTGGCCGGCAGTGCGCGGACGGCCGCGACCACCTCGGGCAGGCGTTCGGTGATCTCGTCGAGGGACCTGGTGAAGACACGGACCTCGTCCCCGTCTCGATGCACCTGGATCCTGATCCCATCGAGCTTGTGGTCCACCAACGCCGGCAGCTCGGTCCGCTCGAGCGCCGCCGTAGGCGTGGGAGCGCTCGCCGCCAGCATCGGTTGCACTCCCGTGCCGACCCGCAGGCCCACGGCCTCCAGGCCGGGGATGCCGTCGCTCAGCAGGATCCGGGCGGCGATGGTGGTCGAGGAGACCAGCATCGCGGCCCGCCGAACGGTCGCGGCTGGGACGTCGTACGCCTTCGCCAAGCCTTCCTGGACCAGAGCGTCGAGGGCCCCCTGGCGCAGCTCGCCGAACACCAGCGCAGCCAGGAACTCCTGCTCCTGCCGGGTGGCGCGGCCGAACAGCTCCGCGACGGCAGCGGACCGTAGGCTCGCCGAACCCGCGCCGGAGAGCCCGGCGATCTCTTCGAAGACCGCGTCGACCTCGGCCACCTCGAGCGACGGAGCGTCCGCCGGCGTCGGCAGCTCCTGCAGCGATCGCCAGCCGACCCCGGTCCGACGCTGCCGAAGGCTCCCGCCCAGGTAGCTGACCACGATCTCCACGTCGGCCGCGGTCGCCTCCGCCAGCACGCCGGCCAAGAGGTCGCGCTTGGCGTTGCGCGACCGCGTCTCCGCTAGCGCACGCGACGTCTCGGCCAGGCGTTGCAGTAGCACTTGCGCTCCTCTCCTCGTTCCGGAAGGACGTGCTCGGGACGCTACAAGCCGCCGCCGACAAGCCCGCGCCTGCGTGGCCCGGGCACCCGTGTCGTCGGCTCCTCGACCCGCATCACGCCACAAACTCCAACACGATCTCGCCGCTCGCACCCGAGGCGTTGCCGATCGCCCGCTTCTCAATCGTCGTCTTCCAGCACAAGCATGAAGACGACGCACGCCGGCCCCGCTCTCAGCAACGTCTGCCAACACAACACATCAAGACGACGTACCCGGCCCGCTCCCAGCAACGTCTGCCAGCACACACGTCAAGACGACGCACGACGGCCCGCTCCCAGCAACGTCTGCCAGCACACACGTCAAGACGACGCACGCCGGCCCGCTCCCAGCAACGTCTGCCAACACACACGTCAAGACGACGCACGCCGGCCCGCTCCCAGCAACGTCTGCCAACACAACCATCACGACGACGCACGACGGCCCGCTCCCAGCAACGTCTGCCAGCACAACCATCACGACGCTGCGGATTCGCCCCTCCGTGACGACGACTTCCAGCAAAGCCGCGAGGACGACGCGCGGCAGCGCTCGGCCGGAGTCGCGCTCGACCGGCATCCCATCGACGTAGGAGGCCGGTGCGACGAGGAAGCCTCGAAACTGTCGGTGGTCTGGTCCAGGATGGAGCACATGGCCGACCCGACCTCAAACTCCTCACCCATCCCCGAGTCGGTAGGGGTGACCGAGCCTCTGCCGATACCGACGCCGTCGTCCGCAGGCGCTCTGCGACTCGGAATCACGTACGTCCCGTTTCGACCCCCGGAGGAACTCCACGACCTGGCGGTCGCGGCTGAGGAGAGCGGCCTGGACGAGCTCTGGGTGTGGGAGGACTGCTTCAAGCAGAGCGGGCTGGCGTCAGCCGCGGCGGCACTGGCCTGGACGAGCCGTATCCGCGTCGGGATCGGGCTGCTCCCTGTCCCGCTCCGCAACGTCGCCCTCACCGCGATGGAGATCGCCACGCTCGAACGCCTCTTCCCGGGCCGGGTCATCCCCGGGATCGGCCACGGTGTCCAGGACTGGATGAGTCAGACCGGCTCTCGCGCGGCGTCACCGTTGACCCTGCTCCGCGAGCACGCGACCGCTCTGCGTCGACTGCTGGCCGGGGAGGAGGTCACCGTCGACGGTCGCTATGTCCGGCTCGACCACGTGAGGCTCGACTGGCCGCCCGCGTCGCCACCCCCGCTCGGAATCGGGGCCGACGGGCCGAAGTCGATCGCGCTCGCCGCGGAGCTCGGGGACGTCTTCCTGCTGAGCGCCGCGCGCACCGAGGCGCAGATCACGAATGCACGCCGGATCCTCGAACAGGTCTCGCCGAGACGTCACGAGATCGTGGCAGCCCAGATCGTCGCGACTGGCCCCGGGGCCCGCGAACGGGTGGACGCTGAGGTGCCGAAGTGGAACGGGCCGGATATCACCCACGGCTTGGCGGGCGACGCCGAGACGATCGCCGCGCAGCTCCGGCGCCTGGCCGAGCTCGGGGTGACCAGCGTGGCGGTCCAACCCACCGGCGACGAACCGGACCTCATCGGTCTCGTCGAGTTCCTCGGCCGCGAGGTACGCCCGTTGCTCAGCCGCCCGTGACGCTCGGGCACCCGTAACGCGCAAGCCCAGGGGCCCCAGCCGCGCAAGGCTCAGGCGCGCGAGGACCACGGCAGGCGTGACGCTCAGCCGCCCGGAACGCTCAGCCGCCCGTGACGCGACCCCATGAGGCCCAGCCGCGCAAGGCCTGGGCCCGTGACGCTCAGGCGCCCGTGACGCTCAGCAGCCCCTGACACTCAGCCGCCCCTGACACTCAGCCGCCCGTGACACTCGCCGCCCCCTCAGCCGCCCCTGACACTCAGCCGCCCCTGACACTCAGCCGCCCCTGACACTCAGCCGCCCCGCTCAGCCGCCCGGCTCGCAGCTGGCTCGGCCCGTGGTCACCGAACTCCGCAGCCCCGGCGCCGTCCCCGGGGCTCGGCGGATCGGCCTTCGAGGCCCGCAACTTCAGCACGAGCACGACGCCAGCGCTGACCGCGGCAACGAGGCCGAGGAGGGCGGTCACCTCCAGTGGGATGAGATCGGATCCGCCGAGATAGCTCAGATACGTGATCGTGCTCGCGGCCTGGATGGCGGCTGCTGGCAAGATCATCCGTCTGTCGACCACGATCGCGAGCACGAGCAGCACCTCCGCGAGATAGAAGTAGCGCTCGTGCATCTCCGGAAGGAGCCACGGGATCACCATGGTCGACGCGGCTGCCACCAGCAAGACCTCGCCGGCCGCGAGCGGACGCCGGCGACGCAACAGCCAGATCCCGAACGCCAGCACCACGAGGGCCGCCACGGCCAGCCCGACGTACTTCCAGACGTCTCCGGCGTCGCTCGGCAGCCACGCATACGGCGTCGGCGCGTTGTAGGTGAAGGCGTGCCCCGTACCGACACCGGCACCGTGGCCACCGCCCGGACCGGCACCCGACGCCCCGCCGAACCCGCCACCTCCCGCACCACCGGCCGGGCCACCTGCCGGGGGTCCGCCGACGCCGCCACCCGAACCACCCCGTGCGGCCGTCCGCCCGGGGTCGCCCGGCCCGTTCCCGGCCGCAGCCGATCCGCCGGTGATCTGGGCCGGATAGACCGCGAGCTGGCTGAGCAGGCTGCGGCCCGCGACCACCGCCGGCAGCAGCAAGGCAAAGAACGCGACGGGCGCAGCGAGCAGTGTCCGCAGCTTCAGTCGGTTGAGGATGAGCACCAGCACGAGGACGGGCAGGAAGAAGATCGCCTGCAGCTTGAACGCGAACGCGATGCCGAAGAAGACGGTGGCCACCCAAGGTCGGCGGGTGATCAGAAAGTACAGGCTGGCCAGGATCATCGACGCGTAGATCGAGTCGCACTGGGCCCAGGCACTGCTGTTCATCACCACAGTCGGCAAGAACAGCACGACACCGGTGAGGATGGTCGGGAGCCACGCCGACTCCGGGCGTACCACCCGGACAATCCGATACGCGAAGAAAGCCAGCACCAGGTCGAAGACCACCGACATCGCCTTGATCCCGACGAGCGGGTCGATCGGCAGATACGTGAGCGTCGCCAGCAAGGCCAGGTAGGGCGTGTTGTAGTTCGAGAAATCATCGGCCAGCCCGGCGAAGCCTCCCGACGAGGCGAGATGGGCGTACCAGTTGGTCAAGAAGCTGCGGTAGTCGCCGCTGACGACGTCGAACAGGCTCCAGCGGAGCACGAGCGCGGCCACGACCAGCACCGCCAGGACGGCGGCTTGGGGTGTGCCCAGCCGCCGCAGCCCGGTGCGGGTGGAGGTCGGCATGGGGATCCTTCGGTGACGTCGGTGGCGACCGTCGAGCGGTCTGGGGACAGCCTGCCCAACCGACCTGTGCGCTCACTGTGCGTCGCGGTCGCCGGTGCTGTGCCACCCGATCGACAACTTCCCGGCCCGGATCCGTTCCGGCCCTCGGCGCGGGTGAGCTCGATCTCGCCTCCGAACGACCTCGGCCGACAGTCGGCGCCGGTGGTCGACGCCGTACGCTGCCAGGCGTGAGTCCGAGCATCGGTGCCGGTCGCGCCCGGCAGAACGCCATCTACCGGGCCGGCACGCTCGGCCGGCGGCCGAGTGTGCCCACCGACGCGGCTGCCCTCGAGCGCCGCGCGAAGCGGTTCATGTCGGCCCGCGCGTGGGCGTACGTCGCCGGCGGAGCCGGTCGCGGGGACACCATGCGGTACAACCGAGCGGCGTTCGAACGGTGGCGGATCGTGCCCCGGATGCTGCACGGGGTCACATCGCGGGATCTCTCCACCACGATCCTCGGCACCCCCCTCGCAGCACCACTGCTCCTCGCGCCCGTTGGAGCGGCCGCGCTGATCACCCGGCACAGCGACGTCGCGATCGCCACGGGGGCGGCCGCGGCGCGCGTCCCGTACGTGTTGTCCAGTCAGGGCTGTGACCCGCTGGAGGACACCGCGACCGCGATGGGCACCACCCCGTTCTGGCACCAGTTGTACTGGTCGACCGACGAGGCCCTGGTGGACTCGATGATCGGACGGGCCGAAGCAGCCGGAGCCCAGGCCCTTGTCGTCACGTTGGACACGACCATGCTCGGTTGGCGCACGCAGGACCTCGACCTGGGTTCGCTGCCCTTCGCCCACGGCGAGGGCATCGCCCAGTACACCTCGGATCCACGCTTCGCGGCGATCGTCACGGAACGGATCGCGGCCGAGAGCGGACGACGCGCGCCGACCACCGTCACGCTCGGCGCGATCCGCACTCTGGTGTCGATGGCCCGCAATCATCCCGGTCGGTTCGCCGCCAACCTGCGATCACCCGTCCCCAGGGCCAGCGTCGAGGCGTTTCTCGACATCTACTCCAACCCCGGGCTCTCCTGGGATCACCTGGCAACCCTGCGGGCACGTACGTCACTGCCGATCGTGCTCAAGGGGATCCTGCATCCCGACGACGCCCGTCGGGCTCTCGAAGCCGGCGTCGACGGACTGATCGTCTCCAATCACGGCGGGCGCCAGGTCGACTCCTGCATCGCGTCGCTGGACGCGCTGATCGCCGTGCGAGAGGCGATCGGTCCCGAGCCGACCGTGCTGCTCGACAGCGGCATCCGCACGGGAACGGACGTGTTCATCGCCCTTGCTCTCGGCGCCGACGCCTGCCTTCTGGGACGCCCCCATATCTACGGACTCGCGGTGGCCGGCGCCGACGGCGTACGTCAGGTGATCGAGAACGTGATCGCCGAGCTCGATCTCACCATGGGCCTGGTCGGCGTCGGCGACATCGCCGGGATCACGCCAGAACTGCTCGTCCCGGCCAGCTGACCCTCGCCCGGCGGCCTGTGCGCTTCCCCGCTCGTCTCGGAAACTGTGCACAAACGACGAGTTTGAAGCGATTCACAGTGTCGATTGCGCCCAGTTTTCGAAAGGGGCTGGGGTAGGCACGGGACAGGACGAGGGACGAGGGACACGGGCGCGGGACGCGGGATCGATTCCGGCAGCCGAAAGAAGCGAAAGCCCACCCGGGGTGACCCGGGTGGGCTTCACGCTGCGGTCGGAAGCGTCAGGCCTTGTCGGCCTCGGCCGCTTCCTCGGCGGAGCTGTCGTCGCTCGGCTCCTCCTGATCGGCAACCTCTGTCTCGAGCTCGTCCGTCTTCTCGACCAGCTCCTCGGCCGGCGACTCCTCCGGCGACTCCTCCGGCGTGGTCGACTCGGCGGGAGACTCCTCGGGCGACGTCGCCGATTCGACCGGCGCCGTCTCGGCGGCCTTGGCCGGGGCGGCGGGCCGGCGAGGGGCCGGAGCAGCACGCCTTGGCGTTGGACTTCTTGGAGTCCTCGACCGTCTCGGTCACCAGCTCGATGACCGCCATCGGCGCGTTGTCGCCCTTGCGCGGCCCGACCTTGGTGATCCGGGTGTAGCCACCGTCGCGATCGGCGAACGTCGGGGCGATCTCGGTGAACAGCTGATGCACCACGCCCTTGTCCTTGACCGTCGTGAGCACCAGGCGGCGCGAGTGGATGTCGCCGCGCTTCGCCTTGGTGATCAGCTTCTCGGCGAGCGGGCGCAACCGCTTGGCCTTGGCCTCGGTGGTCACGATCCGCCCGTGCTCGAACAGCTGGGTGGCCAGGTTGGCGAGGATGATCCGCTCGTGCGCCGGGCTGCCGCCGAGACGGTTCCCCTTGGTGGGCGTTGGCATCAGATGTTCTCCAGTTCTTTCTCTAGCTCAGGCAGCCGGTCAGTACTGCTCGGTCTCGGAGTAGTCGACGTCTTCCTCGTCGGCATCGTCGTACCGCGAGATCGCGGCCAGCGGGTCGAAGCCGGGTGCGGAGTCCTTCAGTGACAGCCCCATCTCGTGCAGCTTCAGCTTGACCTCGTCGATCGACTTGGAACCGAAGTTACGGATGTCGAGCAGATCCTGCTCGCTGCGCGAGACCAGCTCGGAGACCGTATGGATGCCCTCACGCTTCAGGCAGTTGTACGACCGCACGGTCAGGTTGAGGTCCTCGACCGGCAGCGCGAGGTCGGCGGCGAGCTGCTCGTCGATCGGCGAGGGGCCGATCTCGATGCCCTCGGCCTCGACGTTCAGCTCCCGGGCCAGACCGAAGAGCTCGACGAGCGTACGTCCCGCCGAAGCCACCGCGTCGGACGGCCGGATCGCCGGCTTGGTCTCGACGTCGAGGATCAGCTTGTCGAAGTCGGTCCGCTGCTCGACGCGGGTGGCCTCGACCTTGTAGGTGACCTTGAGCACCGGCGAGTAGATGGAGTCGACCGGGATGCGGCCGATCTCGGCGTCGATCGACTTGTTCTGGACGGCAGAGACGTAGCCGCGGCCGCGCTCCACGACCAGCTCCATCTCCAGCCGACCGGTCTCGTTCAGGGTGGCGATGTGCAGCTCGGGGTTGTGCACCTCGACGCCCGCAGGCGGGGCGATGTCGGCCGCCGTGACTGCGCCCGGACCTGCCTTGCGCAGGTACATGGTGACCGGCTCGTCCTCCTCGGAGGAGACGACGAGGGCCTTGAGGTTCAAGATCACCTCGGTGACGTCCTCGACGACGCCCTCGATGGTCGAGAACTCGTGCAGGTTGCCGTCGATCTTGATGCTGGTGACGGCCGCACCCGGGATGGACGACAGCAGGGTACGACGCAGGGAGTTGCCGAGGGTGTAGCCGAAGCCCGGCTCGAGCGGCTCGATGACGAACCGCGAGCGGTTCTCGGCGACGGCTTCCTCGGTCAGACCAGGACGTTGTGCGATGAGCATGGTGGTTCGTTCCTTCCCCGCGTCGACCGCTATTTGACGGCGCGGAACCGCCCCCGTATCCGACGGGTGCGGGCACTTCAGATCCGACTTGTCAGCGTCTCAGAGGGCTCTAGCGATCTGAGACGCTGACAACTCGGCGAGATGGGGCTACTTGGAGTAGAGCTCGACGATCAGCTGTTCCTGCACGTCGATCACGATCTGCTGGCGCGTCGGGAGCTGGTGGATCAGGATGCGCATCTTGTTGGGCAGCGCGTCCATCCAACCCGGCACGTCCCGCTCGCCGTGGGTCTCGCGGGCGATGACGAACGGCGTCATCTCCAAAGACTTCGTCGCGGACGTCGATCACGTCGTGCGGGGTGACCCGGAACGACGGGATGTTCACCTTGTGCCCGTTGACGGTGAAGTGCTCGTGCACCACCATCTGGCGGGCCTGCCGGCGGGTCCGGGCGAAGCCCGCGCGGTATACGACGTTGTCCAGCCGCGACTCCAGGATCTGCAACAGGTTGTCACCCGTCTTGCCCTGCATCCGGTTGGCCTCTTCGTAGTACCGGCGGAACTGCTTCTCCAGCACGCCGTAGCTGAAGCGGGCCTTCTGCTTCTCCCGCATCTGCAGGAGGTACTCCGACTCCTTGGTGCGACCCTTGCCGTGCACGCCAGGCGGGTACGGACGGCGCTCGAACGCCTTGTCGCCGCCGACGAGGTCGGTGCCGAGGCGACGGGACTTCTTGGTCATGGGACCGATATAGCGAGCCATCGTTAGATCTCCTCTCGGCTCAGACCCGGCGCCGCTTGGGCGGGCGGCAGCCGTTGTGCGGGACGGGGGTGACGTCGGCGATCGCGCCGACCTCGAGGCCGACGGCTCCGAGCGAGCGGATCGCGGTCTCCCGGCCCGAGCCCGGGCCCTTGACGAAGACGTCGACGCGCTTCATGCCGTGCTCCATGGCCCGACGACCGGCGGCCTCGGCAGCCATCTGCGCGGCATACGGGGTGGACTTGCGGGACCCCTTGAAGCCGACAGTGCCGGCCGAGGCCCACGCGATCACCGCTCCCGCGGGGTCGGTGATCGTGATGATCGTGTTGTTGAACGTGGACTTGATGTGGGCCTGGCCCGACACCACGTTCTTCTTCTCTTTGCGGCGCACCTTCTTGGCGGCGCCGGCGCTGCG
>CAWHZT010000006.1:0-134626 GCA_963833925.1 uncultured Actinomycetota bacterium
GGTTGCCTCCGTGCCGTATTGATCGCCGGCGAGGCTGTACGCCTCATCGATGAACAAGACCCCTCCGGCGGCGGATGCGACGACCTGGGCCGTTTTCATCGCTGTCTGGCCGAGGTAGCCCGCCACGAGCTCGGACCGGTCGACCTCGACGAGCTGGCCGTGCGACAGCAGCCCCAGCGCGGCGTAGATCCCGCCGACCAGGCGGGCGACGGTCGTCTTGCCCGTCCCGGGATTGCCGACGAAGACCAGGTGCCGGGTCAGGGTCGGTGACTTCAGGCCAGCCTTGACCCGCAGCCCCTCGACCCGGAGCACGGCCACCTGGCGGTGGATCTCGGCCTTGACGTCTGCGAGCCCGGTCAGTGCGTCTAGCTCGTCGAGTAGTTCTTGGAGAGTCTTCGCCGGCTCCTCCGGCTGCGTCGTCACAGGCCCTGAGCCTGTCGAAGGTTCGGCGGATCGCGTTTCGACCGGGTCCGTGCCCGTACTGGGGCTCCGCGTGTCGACCCGCTCAGCGCCCATTGCCGGGCCAGCGCCCATTGCCGGGCCAGCGCCCATTGCCGGACCAGTGCCCATTGCCGGGCCAGCGCCTTGACCGCCCGACGCCCCGACGCCGGAGAACCGGCCGGGCGTGTTCGGGTCGATGTGGCTCAGATCGAACCAGTCCTGGGCTCGTGGGTCGGGAGCGGCGATGCGGCCGGACGTCTGGCGCTGACGGACCACCTTGTCCATCGCGTCGCTGAGCGCGCCCAGTGTCTTGTCGCCCCAAGCCCGCAGGTCGCCGCTGCGGTTGGCGTCGTCAGATGGGTCGGTCATGGCAGGTCCAAGGTATTCGGTGGCGGTGCCGACTGCTGCGGGCCGGAGGTGTCCAGACCAAGGGCACCACCGCTCGCCTCGGGTCCGAACTTGGCCTGCAGGAAGCGGCCGTGCACGATCAGGGCTTCGGCATCCACGCGTACGACGGCGTCGAGGATCTTGTCCATCGTCGCTCCCAGCAGGTCCAGCTGATCGATCAGCAGCATCAGCGACGTCTTCCCGTTTTCGATCGGTCGAGTGTCGGCCCACTGCCGGGGCAGCCGCAGATAGGCGCCGACGGCCTCGGGCAGGTAGTCGGTCGCCGTGGCCATCACCGAGTACGCATCCGGGCTGCCGAGCCCGAGGTTGCGAAGCCTGGGGAGGGTCTGCCGCACGCTCTCGGTGATCCGCTTGACCCGCGAGACGACGAGCGGCGGCACGACTCCTCCGGAGACCATCGCCTCGGTGCGGTCCAGGGCAGCCAGCAGATCGGCCTCGGTCGGCACGGTGGCGATGGGAACGCTCGACTGGTCCGGCTGGTCCCACCCCTGGTGCTCACCCGACGCTCCGAAGACTCGGCCGAACCACTCGCGCAGACCCATTCACCTCACCCCGTCACCCGTCGAGCGAGTCGTGATCCGCCGCTGACGTCGTACGTTGTCAGCGCAGACTGCCCGGGGCGCCGCCGCCGTCGAGGTCGAGCGAACCCGACGCCAGACGCTGATCGGACTGATTCACCCGGTCGAGGTACTCCTTCGACTTGGCGACCTCGGACTCCAGGGTGCCGATGGTCTGGGCCATCGTGTCGAGCGCCTGCATCTTGAACGTGTCGATGGAGTCCATCGTCGCGTAGATGTTCTGGAACGCGGCCTGCAGCTGGGGCATGCCGATCGTCGCCGACGCGGCCTGCTGCTGGATCTGCGCGGAGTTGTCGCGCATCATCTCCGAGGTCCGCTGGATCAGGTTGGACGTCGTGGTGTTCAGTGCGGTGATCTGGTCGAGCACGAGCTTCTGGTTGCCGAGCGCCTGGGCGACGATGACGGCGGTCCGCAGCGCCGCGATCGTGGTCGTGGACGCCCGGTCGACGCCCTTGATCAGCTCGATGTTGTTCTTGATGATGATGTCGATCGCCAGATAGTTCTGGATCGAGACCGCCAGCTGGGTGAGCAGGTCCTGGTGCTTTTGCCGAACGTAGAACAGCACGTCCTGGCTCAGTGCCTTCGCCCGTTCCGGGTCGGTGATCTCCAGCTGGGCGATCGCTGCGGTCAGCCTGGCGTCCAGCCGCTCGGCGATGTAGACGTACTGGTTCAGCCGACCCATCGTCTCCCACAGGTTCTGCTTCTCCAGGTTCAGCGCGATGTTGTCCCGGGTGAGCTCGTCCTGGCCGTTGCGCAGCGCGTGCAGGATCCCGTCGAGGTGGGTCTGCGCCGACTGGTACTTGCGGAAGTAGTTCTCGACCTTCTCCCCGAACGGGATGATGCCGAGGAACTTCTTGGTCCCGCTTGCCTGGCTGGGGTCGAGGTCCTCGACCGTGCGTCGCAGCTCGAGCAGGGTGTTTCCGACCTTCGAGCCTTCGGCCAGACCGCCCTCCTTGAGGGCGCGGACCGGCGTCTGCAGTAACCGGTTGGACGTCTCCGCGGCTCTGCGCACGTCCGCATCGCCCATGCTCCGCACGTTCGCGGCCTGGCCGGCGAACTCCGGCGAGCGGGTCTGAGCACTCAGCAGTGCTCCCATGAACGAGTCGACCTTGCCGTCCAGGGCCGGCACGGCCGCCGGATCGACCTGTGGTGCGATGGCTGGCGCCTGGGTCGCCACCACGGGTTGAGGCGGCGGGGGAGCGGTCAGGGTCAGCGGGCTGGGCCCAGGTGGAGCGAGCGGCATCGGTGCCGCCGCGCCGGCGGCACCAGTTGGTTCGGACATCTCGGCCTTCCTCCGGGCGCCGCCTGCGGCGGCGCGGGCGAAACTCGCGCCAAATCTACTCGACCTGGGGCTCGCTGTGGGGTCCTCGGTCCGGGCTCAGGGCCGGGTGTGCCTCACGAGGAGGGTCGGATCTCTCCCGACCCGCGTGCGATCAGCTCGGTCGGCACGATGATCGTCTCCTCGGCGGAGCTGTCTCCGTCGAGCCGGGCGAACAGCCGCTGGGCGGCCAGGGTGCCGATCGCGGCGGGATCTTGGGCCAGCACGGTGACCGCGGGCTCGAGCAGATCACCCAGGTTCAGCTCGCCAAGATTCAGGTCATCGACCCCGATCAGGGCGACCCGGTGGGTCAGTCCGAGCCGGTGCAGTGCTCGGAGCGCGCTGATGGTGATGAAGTTCTGACTGGTGAAGATCGCGGTCGGTGGCTCGGTGAGGTTCATCAGCCGGTCGACCTCCCCCTCGACGTCGTTCTCCGGATGCCGGCGGGCCGCGGCCTGCACCGGATAGCGGTGGGGGTCCAGTCCCAGCTCGGTCATCTGCTCGTCGAATCCCCGTCGCCGTTCGACGGTGGTCGAAATGGCGGGATTGCCGCCGAAGTGGACGATGCGTCGATGCCCGTGGTCGAACAGGTGCTGCACGGCCCGTCGGGCCACGCCGACGTTGTCGATCACGACGGCGTCGGCCAGCAGGCCAACCGGTGGACGATCGACGAACACGATCGGTGTGCCCTGCTCACGCTCGCTCTGGAGGTAGCCATGGTCGGCGGAGATGGTGGTCAGGATCAGTCCGTCCACCCGACGTCGGGTGAATGCGCGGACCAGCTCCCGCTCGCGGGCCGGATCGTCGTCGAAGCTGGCCGCGAAGACCGCCGTGTTGCGCGATCTCGCGACCTCCTCCACCGCCCGGTTGATGGCTGCCGAGAAAGGGTTGCCGACGGATTCCAGCAGCAGGCCGAGGGTCAGTGTCTTGCGGTCGCCGCGGCGGAGTGTGCCCGCGCCGAGGTTGGGTTGGAAATTCAGTGCGGCAATTGCCCGCTCGACACGCTCCCGCATCTGCTCAGAGACGTTAGTCTCGTCGTTGATCACGCGTGAGACGGTCTTGATGCCGACCCCGGCCAGTGCGGCGACGTCACGGATCGTGGCCCGCTGCCGCGGGGGTCGAGGGTCGCTCGAAAGTGACATCGTTGTCCTGCACCCTTCTGAGGCACGACGGTTGGACAGGCTCAGCCTAGTGCAAACCGTTATCGACTCACGAGTGCGCCCTACTTGACGGCAGGCTGAGAATGCCTTAGAAATAGCGGGACACCGTTGTCAATGTGACGACGGACACTTTCATGGAGGCGCACATGCAACGAAGCAGGCGATCCTGGCGCAGGGTCATCATCCCTGTCGCACTGCTGAGTTCGGCAACACTGGCGCTGGCCGCTTGCGGTGGCGGCAGCTCTGCCGGTGGTGATGCGAGTGCCAGCGGGAGTGGCGGTGCTGACAAGCCCGTCGCGGTCACGCTGATCACCAAGACGGCCACGAACCCGTTCTTCATCGCCATGCAGCAGGGCGCGGAGGCGGCGGGCAAGGCCAACAACGTCACGGTCACCACCGTCGCCGGCAAGGCCGACGGTGACGAGCAGACCCAGATCGACGCGATCGAGGCCGCCATCGCCCGCGGGGACCAAGGCATCTTGATCACTCCGGCCACCGACGCCGTCGTCCCGAAGATCCAGGAGGCTCGCGACGCCGGGCTGTACGTGATCGCACTCGACACCCCGCCCAATCCGGCGAGTGCGGTCGACATCACCTTCGCCACCGACAACTTCAAGGCCGGCACGCTGATCGGCAAGTGGGCGGCAGGCACCTTGGCCGGCGGCGACGCCAACATCGCGCTGCTGGACCTGTTCAACGACAAGGTTGCCTCGGTCGACTACAACCGCGACCAGGGATTCCTGACCGGCATGGGGATCGACGTCAAGGACAAGCAGAAGAACGGGGACGAGGCCCCGAGCGGCAAGTACACCGGCGGCAAGGGCGGCAACTACACGATCGTCTGCAACGAGCCGACCCAGGGTGCGACCGACGGCGGCAAGAGCGCGATGGAGACCTGCCTGGCGAAGTCGAAGAACATCAATCTGGTCTACACGATCAACGAGCCGGCCGCGGTGGGTGCCGCCGGAGCCCTGAGCGACGCCAGCGTCAAGGCGACCATCGTCTCGGTGGACGGTGGTTGTGACCCGGGCATCAAGGCGGTCAAGGACGGCACCATCGGTGCCACCTCGCAGCAGTACCCGCTGAAGATGGCTCAGCTCGGAGTCGAGGCCATCGCCAAGTTCGCGCGTACGGGTGAGAAGCCGGCCGTCACGCCGGGTCTGGACTTCTACGACACCGGCGTCCAGCTGGTGACCGACAAGCCCGTCGACGGGGTGCCGAGCATCACCACCGCCGACGCCGAGAAGATCTGCTGGGGCGCCAAGTAGTACGCGGGGCGGAGCCTCACCGGCAACGGTGCGGCTCCGCTCGAAGGGTCGACCCCTCCGCACCGGACGGGTCGACTCACGGTCACCGTCTCACGGTCACTCCTTCTACACCCCTACGGCAAGGAAGCCCAGATGAGCGTCACGACACCAACGAGCGCGCCGACCACGGCCGCCGAACAGTTCGCGATGCGCCGCCAGTCACCGGTGCAGCGCATTCAGCATCTGTTGCACTCCCACCCCGCGATCAGCCCGCTCCTGGTGCTGATCGTGGCCTTCATCGCCTTTACCATCGTCAACCCGCGGTTCGCCCAGCCGGCGACGATCTCGATCATCCTCCAGCAGACGGCGGTCGTCGCTGCCCTGGCGATCGGGCAGACGTTGATCATCCTGACCGCCGGCATCGACCTGGCCGTCGGCGCGACCTGCATCCTCGCGATGCTGGTGATGGCCAACCTGGCCGCACACAACGGGGTGCCCGGACCCCTCGCGCTGGTCCTCGGCATCGCTGTGGGCACACTCTGCGGATTCCTGAACGGCATTCTCGTCACCCGCGTCAAGCTGCCGCCGTTCATCGTCACGTTGGGCACCCTGAGCATCTACACGGCGATCGGTCTGATGTACTCCGGCGGCCAGAGCGTGGCGCGTGCCGACATGCCGGCGATCCTCAACGTGATGGCCACGCGCTTCAAGCTCGGCCCGTTCAACCTGACAGTAGGCCTGGTGTTCGTCGCCTTCATGGCGGTCGTCGTCGCGTTCATCCTCAGCCAGACGGCCTGGGGGCGCCATGTCTACGCCGTCGGTGACGACATCGAGGCGGCTCGACTCGTCGGCATCCGGGTGGACCGGGTGCTGCTCAGCGTCTACACCGTGGCCGGTCTGATCTACGGAATCACGGCGTGGGTGCTCATCGGGCGAGCGGGCACGGCAAGCCCGAACGCCATCGTCGACGCGAACCTGGAGACGATCACTGCCGTCGTGATCGGCGGGACCAGCCTGTTCGGCGGTCGCGGCGGCATCGCCGGCACCATGCTCGGCGCACTGATCGTGTACTCGTTCAACATCGGTCTCAGCCTGGCCGGCGTGGACGCCCAGCTACGGGTGCTCGCGATCGGCGTCTTGATCATCGTCGCGGTCAGCATCGACCAGTGGATCCGGAAGGTGAAGGCATGAGCACCGAATCGATGAACCCCGAACCATGGAACCGCGAACCCTCGACCAGCGAGCTCTCCGCCGAGGAGGCGGGCACCGTCGGAGTGGGCAACCCGCCCCTGCTGGCGGAGCCTTCTCAGACGGTGCTGTCGGCCCGTAACCTGATCAAGACCTTCGGTCGGGTGATCGGTCTGGACGGTGTCAACGTCGACCTGTTCCCCGGCGAGGTCTTGGCGGTGATCGGAGACAACGGGGCCGGCAAGTCCACCCTGATCAAGGCGCTCACCGGCGCACTCATCCCGGACTCGGGCTCGGTCTACCTGGACGGTCGCGAGGTGCACTTCAAGACGCCTCAGGACGCTCGCGGAGCCGGCATCGAGACGGTGTACCAGACGCTGGCGGTGGCGCCCGCGCTCGACATCGCGGCCAACATGTTCCTCGGCCGCGAGCAGCGTCGAAGTGGCCCGCTCGGCAGCGTCTTGCGGATGATGGACAAGAAGGGCATGAAGGAGGCCGCCGGCGCGTCGATGGCCAACCTGGGCATCGCCACCGTGCAGAACATGTCGCAGGCGGTCGAGACACTGTCCGGTGGCCAGCGGCAGGCGGTGGCGGTGGCGCGCGCGGCGACGTTCGCCACGAAGTTCGTCGTCCTCGACGAGCCGACGGCGGCGCTGGGCGTCAAGGAGACCGGTCAGGTGCTGAACCTGATCCAGCAGATCAAGGCCAGGGGCCTGCCGGTCATCCTGATCAGCCACAACATGCCCAACGTGTTCGAGGTGTCGGACCGGATCCACATTGCCCGGCTCGGCGGCTGTGCCGGAGTGATCACGCCGAAGTCTCACACGCCGACCGAGGCGGTGGCGATCATGACGGGCGCCACCACCCTGGCCAAGGGCTGACCCGACCCCACCCACCCACCCCACCCACCCACCCCCGCACCCCAACCCCACCCGGAAACTGGGCGCAAACGACAGTCTGAACCGATTCAGATTTGTCGTTGGCGCCCAGTTTCCGGGTCCCGGGGGGTGGGTGGGGGAGTCGCCAGCGGTTTCAGGGCGGTGGACGAGCGTTACACCCGGTTCTTGCGGCGGCGTACGTCCAAGCCGGCCAGCGCGAGCGCGATCGCGATGACGACAAGGGAGCACACCAGTGCCACCCGTACGCCGCCCGCCGCGTCCAGGCGGACCGATGCGAGGTGGTACGCGGTGACCAGCAGCGCAGCACCGAACGCCGAGCCGATCCGTTGGCCGGTCTGGAGGGCGGCGCCGGCGGCCCCGCCCATCCGGGGCGGAACCTTGTTCAGCGAGAGCGTCTGATTGGGGGAGATCACGCCACCGCCCCCCAGCCCGGCGACCAGCAGCGGCAGCACCAGCAGCTGCCAGCGGAGCTGACTCGGCTCGGCCGGCAGCACCAGCACCAGGGCCGAGATGCCGGCCATCATGATCAGCATGGCGTAGACCGTGATCATCCGGCCCAGTCGCCAGACGAGTCGACCAGCGACCAGCGAGCTGATCGCACCACCGATTGCCCACGGCATCACCAGCAGACCCGCCTGCAGTGCGGTAAGACCGACAGCCTGCTGGAGGAACAACGACAGCACCAAGAAGATGCCCGTGAATCCCGTGAAGTAGACCGTGCCGACCGCGATCCCCGACGCGTATCCGGGCGTAGCTCGCAAGAGCTGCAGATCCAGCAGCGGCGGCCGACCCCGAGCGCGCAGTCGTCCCTCCCAGACCACGAACGCCCAGAGGAATACGGGTACACCGAGAAGGAGGGCCAGACTCCAGTTGACACCGCCCTGGGCCGCGATCGTCGGCAGCAGGATGCAGAGCACCGCCCCGCCCAGCAGTGCCGCACCGCCCAGGTCCAGGCGGGTCTCGGCCGGATCGGCGACCGTGCGCCGTCGCGGCACCCAGAGCAGCACCAGCACGAACGCCACCAGGCCGATCGGAACATTGACCAAGAAGATCGATCGCCAGCCGCGCTCGGGGCCGAACGCGGCGATCAGCAGGCCGCCGACTACGGGTCCGGCGGCACTGGCAACGCTGACCGTCGTCCCGAACCAGCCGAACGCGATACCGCGCTCCCGTCCGCTGAACAGCTGCTGGATCAGACCCGAGCTCTGCGGGGTCAGCAAGCCGGCGGCCGCTCCCTGGACCAACCGCGCGGCGACCACGAGCTCCGCGTTCGGCGCGAAGCCGACGGCCGCGCTGGACGCGGTGAAGCCGATCAAGCCGATGATCAACATGATCCGCCGACCGTGCGCATCGCCGAGCCGGCCACCGGCGACGAGGGTGAGACCGAACGTCAGGGCGTAGCCGGAGACGATCCACTGGACCGTCTCGTTCGAGGCTCCGAGGCCGGCTTGGATCGAGGGCAGGGCGACGTTCACGATCGTCACGTCGAGCAGCCCCATGAACCCGATCACCAGGGTCAGCCCGAGGATGCGCCACCGGTGCGGGTGGGGCTGCTGCTGGGTTGGGTGTGGAGGCGGAGTGCTCAGGTCGGCCGCACCTTCGACTCGTGCCCAGCCTGTTCGTGCCCAGCCTGTTCGTGCCTAGCCTGTTCGTGCCTAGCCTGTTCGTGCCCAGCCAGATCGTGCCCAGCCAGATCATGCTCGTGTAGGGGAAACCCGCCGATCCCGCGCCAGGCCAGACTGCTGACCAGCTGCTTGGCCTCCTCCAGGCTGATTGCTTCCTGGGTGCCGCCGGAGACCCAGTAGCGTGCGCTGACCTGGGCGATGCCGACCAGGGAGATGGCGAGGAGCTTGGCCCGGTCCTTGGGCAGGTCGGTGTCCTCGGCGATGACCTCGGTGATCAGGTCCGCGATCCTGTTGTTGACCTCCCACAGCCGCTTCTGGACCTGGCCGTCGCCGGTCAGGTCGGACTCGAACACGAAGCGGAACTCTCCGCTGGCCGAGTTGACGAAGTCGTAGAACGCCCCCATCGTCGCCACGACCCGCGCACCGTTGTCCTCGGTCGAGTCCAGGGCTTCCTCGACGACCTCGATCAGCCGTTCGCAGCTGGTGTCGAGCAGCGCGAGATACAGATCGAGCTTGGACGGGAAGTGCTGGTACAGGACCGGCTTCGACACGCCGGCGAGCTCGGCGATGTCGTCCATGGCGGCCGCGTGGTAGCCCTTGGCGGTGAACACCTGGCTGGCCGCTTCGAGCAGCTGGGCGCGGCGCTGGCCCCGCGGCATCCGCGCCACCCGTGGCGGGGACTGGCTGACCTGCTGCGTCCTGGGCACTTCCGCATGCTATCCGTCGGCACCCAGTCCAACCGGAAGCTGCGGAGCGTCGCTCAGCAGCAGGTCCGCCGCCAGGTCACCGTGCGCCGCGACCCGATCGAGCACCTGCTCGGGGCTGAATCGAAGGTCCTCCGGCGCCGACACCGCGCCGAGCTCCTCCCAGGTCACCGGAGTGGCCACACTGGGGACCGGGCGACCGCGCATCGAGTACGGGGCGATCGTGTTGCGTCCGGCCAGGTTCTGGTTGTAGTCGACGTAGATCCGGCCGCGCCGCTGCTCGACCGACATGGCGGAGACGAAGACCTCGGGGTACGTCCTGGCCATGATCGCGTTCAGCCGACGGACGTACGCCCATGCGTCGCGGCTGCGGCAGGGCGCCAGCGCGGCGTAGAGCTGGATTCCCTTGCTGCCCGAGCTCTGCGCCACCGGCAGCAGACCGTCGCTTGCCATCACCGCGGCCACCATCAACGACGCCCGGGCCGTCTCGACGATCGTCATGCCGGCGCCGGGGTCGAGATCGACGACCAGCCGGTCGGCGAGTGGTTCCTCCGGCGTAGGCGTGTCGCCCGGCAGGTCGAGGATGTCGTCGGCGCCCAGCCGGCCGCTGCTGATCTTCCACTGCGGGACATGTAGCTCGAGCGCGGCCAGGTTGGCCAGCCAGACGAGGGTGGCCGGCTCGGTCACCACGACGTAGTCGATGACGCCGTCGCTGGTGCCGACCAGCTGCCGCGCCACCCAGCCCGGTGTCCCGGCTGGAGCGTTCTTCTCGTAGAAGGCGCCCGAGGGTGGAGGAGTGCTCCCCCCGTCGGAGCCGGTCGGAGCGTCTGCGGGCACCCCGTTCGGGTAGCGCAGCCGGGTCAGTGCGCGATCGCGAACGTACGCCAGCAGTACGGGGGCGATCTCGGTGTAGTAGCTGATCACCTCGGCCTTGGTGTAGCCGACGGCGGGATAGAGCACCTTGTCGAGGTTGGACAGACCGAGCGTACGGCCGCCCACCCGGACCAGGATCTCCTCCGCCGCCATGGTCCTATTCTCGCCGTAGCTCGGTGGGACGGCTGACCAGGATGTGGAATAGGGCGCGGGACGTACGTGTTGGGCGGGAGAGGATCGCGGAGCCGATCCCAGACAGCTTGCACAGTTACACGACGTAGTTCTCACGACACTGGAGGAACCGTGGCCTACCCGCCACTTGTCGAGCCCGCCGCCGAGCTGACCCGCGAGGAGGTCCATCGCTACAGCCGGCACCTGATCATCCCCGACGTGGGCATGGTGGGGCAGAAGCGGCTCAAGAACGCCCGGGTGCTCGTGATCGGGGCCGGAGGTCTGGGCAGCCCGGCGCTGCTCTATCTCGCTGCCGCCGGTGTCGGCACCCTCGGTGTCGTCGACTTCGACACCGTCGACGAGTCCAACTTGCAGCGCCAGATCATCCACGGTCAGTCCGACATCGGCAAGTCCAAGGCCATCTCGGCCAAGGAGTCGATCGCGGAGGTCAACCCGCTGGTGAATGTCGTGGTCCACGAGGCGCGGTTGGACAACGACAACGTGATGGAGATCTTCGCCGACTACGACCTGATCCTCGACGGCACGGACAACTTCGCCACCCGCTATCTCGTCAACGACGCGGCTGTGCTGTCGAACAAGCCATACGTCTGGGGCTCGATCTTCCGGTTCGAGGGTCAGGTCAGCGTGTTCTGGTCCGAGTACGGCCCCCAGTACCGCGACCTGTACCCGTCGCCGCCGCCGCCCGGCATGGTGCCGTCCTGCGCCGAAGGCGGCGTGCTCGGGGTGCTGTGTGCGTCGATCGGCTCGATCATGGTCACTGAGGCGATCAAGCTGATCACGGGCATCGGGGAGCCGTTGATCGGCCGGCTGATGGTCTACGACGCCTTGGAGATGAGCTACAAGACGCTCAAGCTGCGCAAGGATCCGGCCGGTGAGCCGATCACCGGGCTGATCGACTACGACGACTTCTGCGGTGCGATCACGGACGAGGCGGCGGCGGCGCAGATCGGCCATACGCTGAGCGTCAAGCAGCTCGAGGAGATGCTGGACCAGCGTGACTCCCGTGAGCGGGACTTCGTGCTGATCGACGTACGCGAGTCGGTGGAGCGGGAGATCAACGAGATCCCCGGTTCGATCCTGATCCCGAAGGGCGACTTCCAGACCGGCGAGGCGCTCGCCAAGCTCCCGCAGGACAAGCAGGTCGTGCTCTACTGCAAGACCGGCATTCGTTCCGCGGAGGTGCTGGCGATGGTGCACGACGCCGGCCTCGCCGACGCCGTCCACGTCGGCGGTGGGGTGTCCGCCTGGGTCAGCCAGATCGACCCGTCCCAGGCTTCCTACTGAGTCCTTTGCGTCGCCTGCCGCCCGGCCAGTTTGCCAGCACTTTGCGCATCCGCGGGCATCTGAGCGTGTCGGCGCCGATGCGGATCGTGTCCCGCCGATGCGCTAGGTGGTGCGCCAAGAGTCTGGATGGGGCGGCGCGGTAGGCCGTCTTCGCGCGCGAGGTGGGGCGGGGGTGGGGCCGTGTTCGCGCGAGTTGGGCCGGGGTGGGGCCGTCTTCGCGCGAGTTGGTAGGACTCCGCTCGCCTTCGAGGTCGCGCGAAGCAGCACGTGCTCGCGCGAAGTCGGCACGGGCCTCCCTGAGTGGCGTTCAGACCAAGACAGCACACACCAGACAGCACACACCAGACAGCGCACACCACGACAGAACAGCCCCGGGGCCAGAGGCTCCGGGGCTGTGCTGTGTGGTCAGAGCAAACTCAGATGCCGTGCACCTGATCGGCCTGCGGGCCCTTCGGTCCCTGGGTGGTCTGGAACTCCACCCGCTGCCCCTCCTCGAGGGAACGGAACCCGGTGGCGTCGATCGCGCTGTAATGGACGAAAACGTCCGGACCTCCGCCGTCCACGGCAATGAAGCCGTAGCCCTTTTCGGCATTGAACCACTTGACGGTTCCCTGCGCCATGAACATCTCCTAGCGTCTGGCACCCGAGACCGCACCTCACGGCCTCGACTTGCTGCCGGACGCCGGATGCCCCGCCGCCCACGCAAAGTTCTGGGGGCGTAGCACTTACCACGACACAGACTTGCTCAACAGCGCAACTAGCCTTGCACACTTCGGAGCACTGCGGAACCCGATCCCCACATTGTGCTCGCGGCGCGTCGCGGCGGTCTCGATACTTCGGCACGGCCACTAATCCGTGGCGAGCGGATGGTCCTCGGGCCAGCGCGGAACCCACCGGGCCGTACGAAGCTGGACGCGCCCGTTGCGTACCGGGCAGCCCTCCGCGACAAGACGCTCCAGCGCAACCGACTCGAGGCCGCGCACGGGCTGACCGTCGGCACGGATCACGCGCCACCACGGCACCGGAGCGCCGCTGCGCGACATCACCGCCCCCACCTGGCGCGGACCCCCGCGACCGAGGAGCTCGGCGATGTCGCCGTATGTCATCACCCGCCCGGGCGGGATCTGTTCGACGACCTCGAGCACGAGCTCCACGTAGTCGTCGGGCCGGCCGGACGTGTCGGGCTCGGTAGTCATCACCAGCTCTCGGAGCCCGGACCGCCCTTGAACGGTCCGACCACCCCCGAGGTGATCCAGCCGCCGTAGAAGCCGCCAGGCTGCGGGACGACGCGCTCGCCGTCGACCAGGCAGTAGTCCATCAGTCCCGGATAGAGCGCCACATGGTTCGCCAACATCGCGTAGTCGGGATGGGGTCGCGGGTAGTACCAGGCGGCCTTGCGGGCGAGCTTCTCGCCACCGACGGCATCCAGGTAGTTCGCCGACCCCTTCCACTCGCAGAACGAGCTGCCACGGGTGGACACCAGACTGCCGGGCCTGAACGCTGCCCGCGGCAGGTAGTACGTCGGTGGGTGCGAGGTCTCCAGCACGCGCCAGCAGCTGCGGGTCTCACAGATCTCCTCGCCACCCAGCACCACGACGACCTCGGAGTCGCTGAACCTGGCCACGGGCGGGCGCGGATAGTCCCAGACCGACTCCTCGCCCGGGGCGATCGCGTGGGGGACTGGCCGGTCATGCACGTTGCCCAGCCTATGTCGCGAAGGAGCTGCCTTCTTTTCTCGTGACACCGGATACATCGAGCAGCACACTGGGGACATGGCCACCCAGACGGTCGTCGCGGTGTACGGCGTCCCGGCCGGTGAGAGCCGAGTGCAGCGGCTGGGCAAAGGCATGCTCGCGGCCGCGGAGCTCGTCGTCGTCGACCCGCCCCTGGACGCGCAGCTCGCCGGGGAGCACCCGCCGCACGTGCTGCGGGTCGCCCTGGCCAGCGTGGGCCCGGGCGAACCCTTCGTCGAGCTTCGCGAGGTGAGCCGGCCGCTCGAGTCGGTCGCCACCCGGCACGGGAAGATGTGGGGACTCGAGCTGGCCGAGCCGGCACGCTCACCGACAGCGTTCGGACCCGACGGGCCGACTGAGCAAGCCGGGCACCCCTGGGACGCGGACGCACTCGCCGACGCGATCCAGGACATCCGGGTACGCCGTGCCCCGACCTGGACGGCGACGCCGCAAGACCGGCCCACCCGCAAGCCTCACCACCCTCACCCGCACCCGGCGTGGCTGTGGTGTCGGCTCTTCCCGACGGCATCCTTCTGTCCTCATCGTGCCTGAGGACCATCGTGCGTGGTGCGTGAGGAACCCAGTGGCTGAGGACACAGCGTGACGGAGGCAGCGGCCCGTCGGCGGCGTCGGGTCGGGGACGTGCTGATCGTCGTCTTGGCGATCGTCATGGATCTGCTGACCTGGGCCGGCGATCGCGGCACGCGGGCCGGACCGATGCTCCCGCTGCTCCTCATCCCGTTGCTCACGATCGCGGTCAACTCCACGCTGCTGCTGCGCTGGCGCCATCCCCTGCCGGTGTTCGTCCTGCAGTGGGCGTTTCCGTTCGTCTCCCTGATCGTGCCCGAGTTCGAACCCTTCGCGGGCCTCCTGGTCGCCCTGCACGCCGTTGCCGCGCGGCGGCCGGCTGGGTGGTCGGTGCCGGCGCTCGCCAGCACGCTCGTGCCGTTCGGCATCTACAGCGGGCTGGCGGCCGAGCTGGGCGGCGGCGATCCCGCCGCTGACTTCGTCGAGGTACTGCTGCTGTGGATGTTGTTGTCCGCCGCCGCGTGGGGTGTCGGGCGGCTGTCCTATGTCGTGGCCCGGCGGGCGGAACGGCTGCGCGAGCTGCAGGCTGCCGCGGCGGTCGCCGCCGTGCAGGCCGAGCGAATGCACCTGGCCCGCGAGCTGCACGACATCGTGGCGCACACGGTGACGATCATGATGATCCAGGCGTCCGGCGCCAAGGCGGTGCTCGATCCCGGCCAGACCACGGTGCACGATGCGCTCGAGGTGATCGAGAGCTCCGGTATCCAGGCGATGGCGGAGCTGCACCGGATGCTTCGGCTGCTGCGAATGCCCGACACGGACCCCGCCGCGGCCGGCGACAGCAACGACCCCACGCAGACGGGCGACCAGCAGCCCACGGTGACCGACATCGACCAGCTCGTCCGGGCCACCGCTCGGGCCGGCGCGGATGTCTCGCTGACGGAGGACGGGCTGCCCGGACCGCTCGATCCGAGTGTGGGCGCGGCGGCCTACCGGGTCGTGCAGGAGTCCATCACCAACGCGCTCAAGCACGGTGGGGTCTCGGCGAGGGTGCTGGTCGCTCTGCGCTGGTCCCCGATGGTGCTCGAGGTCGAGGTGACCGACACCGAGCACGGTTCGACACCGCACGCCGTCGCCGCACTGTCCAGCGGACACGGCCTGCGTGGGCTCGCCGAGCGGGTGACGATGGTCGGCGGAAGCCTCGACCACGGCCCGATCGAGGGCGGCTATCAGGTGCTCGCCCGGTTGCCCCGGCCTCAGGTCAGGGCATCGCCTCGGCTCGCCGAGCGGCAGGCCGCGTGATCACCGTCTTGGTGGTGGACGATCAGGCGCTGATCCGGGCCGGCATCGTGCTCCTGCTGAACGCTCAGCCGGACATCGAGGTCGTTGCCGAGGCGGCCGACGGGGCCGAGGCCGTCACCCTTGCGGCCGAGCACGGTCCGAACGTCGTGATCATGGATGTTCGGATGCCGGTGCTGGACGGGGTCGCCGCCACTCGGGCGCTGTGCGCCGACCGACCTGCGGCCGATGCCGACAGCGCCCCGAGGGTGCTGATGCTGACCACGTTCGACGACGACGAGGCGGTGTACGGCGCGCTGCGCGCCGGCGCCAGTGGCTACCTGCTCAAGCACGCGGTCCCCCACGAGCTCGTCGACGCGGTTCGGCGAGTCGCCGCAGGCGACGCATGGCTCGACCCTGCCGTTGCCGGCCGGGTGATCAAGGCGTTGGCTCGTACGACTCGAGTCGGCGACGACCCGATTGGTCTGGTGGATCGGCTGACCTCGCGTGAGCGCGAGGTGCTGGTGCTGATGGCCGACGGGTTGTCCAATGCCGAGATCGCCGACCGGCTCGTGGTCGGCGAGGGCACGGTGAAGACCCACGTGTCGCGGGTGTTGATGAAGACGGCCTGTCGGGACCGGGCGCAGGCAGTCGCGCTGGCCTACAGGTCGGGCTGGGTGACGCCACAGGGCTGATGCGGAGCCCGGCGCTCTGCCGATCGGCAGACCCCCGATCCCGCAGTTCTCCGCCTGCAGACAGATGCCGAAGATGGGCCTGAGGGCAGGTTCGCCGAGCCCGCGGAAACCGCACTCTGGTTGATGTCCGGACAGCCCGGACACCGATCAGAGGGGGAGAGATGACCACCATCTCCAAGCACAGCAAGCTCCACCGACTCGTCGTCGGCGGGTTGGTCGCGGCAACCGCTGCCGTGCCACTGGCACTCACGACGCTGCCGGCGGACGCCGCCACCAGCAGCGGCTGCACGGTCACCGCGGCAAAGCCCGTGTTCGCCGGGTTCAACAGCTCCGGGGTGAAGCTGGTCCGTTTCAGCGTCACCGCCAACTGCTCGGGCGATCGCGGTGTGACCATCGAGCAGCGGCGCTACGATGCGACGCCCAACCCGGACAAGTACCTCGGCCAGAAGGTGCTCAAGCACTCCTTCGACAAGTCCGGCACGGTCAAGATCTGGGTGACCAGCGCGCTTCCGCAGACCGGTGCCGGCAACGAGCGGATGTACCAGAAGATCCGGTTCCGTGTGTACAGCCACGGGGTGACCTCGCCGTGGACGTCGTGGGAGGCCTCGCCGGTGCTGTCGATCCCGAACTGACCTCGCGAGGGCCGCCTGGAAGGTCGCGTCCGAAACAGGACGCGACCTTCCGATGCGCGGTCGGCCGGGATACTGGTCCCGTGCTGGAACCACGCGTGTTCGTACGTCGGGCGAATGACCGGTTCGTCACGAAGGCACCGGGACGTACGACATGGCATGCGTACTCCTTCGGCGCGCACTACGACCCCGATCGCATCGGGTTCGGGCCCTTGACGGTCTGCAACACCGATCTCGTCGAGGTCGGCAACGGCTACCCGGAGCACCCGCACCGCGACGCCGAGATCGTCACCTGGGTGCTCTCGGGATCGCTGCGGCACAGCGACTCGTTCGGCAATGTCGGGATCGTGCACCCTGGTCTGGCGCAGCGGATGAGTGCGGGAGCCGGCATCGTACATGCCGAGCTGAACGATGCCTACCGGATCGATCCGCGGCATCCGGTCGAGCCGGTGCACTTCGTGCAGATGTGGCTACGGCCCGACGAGGCCGGCAGCACTCCCGGCTATGCCCAGCGCGAGCTGATGCCAGCCGACCTGGCGTCAGGCCTGGTGCCGGTGGCCTCGGGCCGGCACCCCGACGCGGCGGTCGCCCTCGGAACCCACAACGCCACCTTGTGGGCAGGTCGGCTGGTCGCCGGGGTTCACCGTCGGCTACCGGAGTCCGACGCGATCTTCGTCGTGGTTGCGCGTGGGGTGATCGTGCTCGACGGGCTCGGTCCGATCCGGGCGGGCGACACCGTCGAGCTCGAAGGACGCGGGGGCTCCACGATCACCGCCGAGACTGCCGCGGAAGTGCTGATCTGGGAGTTCGCCCGATGAGCGAAGCCGGCACGGACGCACGGCCCTGGCTGATCAGGATCTTCGGTCACGATCGGCCGCGGCTGACCTACGAGCTGCTCGCCCTGCTCGGTGAAGCCGCCGCAGAGCTGGAGGACATGGAGCAGCTGGTGGTCCGGGAACGGCTGACTCTCGACGTCTTGGTGCGGCTGGGCGCGGACGCCGCGCAGACGGTGCGGACCGTTGCCGAGTGGGGGGCCCGGCACGAGCTGAGTGTGTCTGCCTCGCAGGTCGAGTCGACCTCGTCGAGGGCCGAGCTGCCCCGGCACGCCGTGACCGTCCTGGGCGATCGACTGCCGCCCGCCGCGCTCGCCGCTGTCGCGGAGGCGATCGCCGGCAGCGGCGGCAACATCGACCGGATCGTGCGGCTGGCGACCAGGCCCGTCACCGCGTACGACCTCGCCGTGATCGTCGACGACCCCGACCGGATGCGCCGAGCGCTGATGGAGGTCGCCCATGATCACCGGTTGGACATCGCCGTGCAGGCCGGTGGCCTGGAGCGGCGAGCGAAGCGGCTCGTGGTGCTGGACGTCGACTCGACGCTGATCGCGGACGAGGTGATCGAGCTGCTCGCCGACGAGGCGGGCGTCGGCTCCGAGGTTGCCATGATCACCCAGCGGGCGATGGCCGGCGAGCTGGACTTCGAGGGATCCCTGCGGGCCCGGGTGCGGCTGCTGGCAGGGCTGGACTCCGACGCCATCGAACGGGCCCGGTTGCGGATCAGGCTGACCCCCGGAGCACGGACGTTCGTGGCCACGTTGCGCCGGCTGGGTGCGAAGGTCGCCATCATCAGCGGCGGCTTCACTCCCTTCACCGACTGGCTGCAGGCCGAGCTGCAGCTGGATCATGCCTACGCCAACGTCTTGGAGATCCGCAACGGCGTGCTGACCGGTGAGGTACTCGGCGACGTTGTCGATCGGGCTCGCAAGGCCGAGCTGCTCATCCAGATCGCTGCGGACGAAGGGATTCCGCTGAATCAGACCGTCGCGATCGGAGACGGCGCGAACGACCTCGACATGCTCGCCGCGGCCGGCCTTGGCATCGCTTTCAATGCGAAGCCGGTTGTCCGGCGCCAGGTGGGCACCACGGTATCGGTCCCGTATCTGGACGCGATCTTGTTCATGCTCGGCCTGCGCGGCCGCGACGTCGAGCGTTCGGAGTGAAACCGATCGCGTCGGGGTGAGGTCGGCCCGCCCGTGCTGGTCGTGCCGGCCGCGCTGGTGGTGGCGCCGGAGGATCAGCGGACGTGCGGCCAGCCGTCGCTGCCCCAGTCGATGATCGCGGTGTAGGTGGAGCGGGTGCTGGTGGTGGGCCGGGCGTCGGTGGCCGGATGTGCGGTGTCCCAGGCGTGGAATGCGATCCGGGTTCCGCTCGGTCCCTGGACCACCGTCGCGCCACCAGGGCCGCACCGTCCGGTGGTGCGCTGGTTCAGGAGCGCCCGAGTGCTGCCGCTGGAGAAGGTGCCGGTCCACAGCGTCGACGTACGCCAGACCTGGACGTTGTACCCGCACGTCGAGTAGTCGTGGCGAGAGACGAACAGCCACACGTGACCGCCGTGCCGGACCACCGACGGCGCCTCGACGCCGTAGGTACCGTTGATCTTCACCTTGGCGGTGCCGCCGAATGTCCGGCAGTTCTTGCCCATCGGCTTCGCCCAGATCTTCCACCTACTGGTGTTGGTCACGCTGGTCTTGAAGACCATGTAACAGGCGCCGTCCTTGGCGACGTATGCGCTCGGGTCGATGGCCTCGGCGGCAGCCGGCTCTCCGCTCGGTGCGCAGATCGGTGTCCCGACCGGGCGGAAGTAACCCAATGGGTTGGTCGAGGTGGCGATACCGATGCACTGCCGGCCGCGGCTGCCGTTCCAGGCGGTGTAGTACATGACGTACGTCGAGCCGACTCTCGTCACGCTCGGTGCCCAGAGGCGGCGACCTCCCCAGCTGGGGTTCACGCCCACCCAGCTCGGCAGGTCCGATACCCGCAGCGAGTCACCCGCCGGCTGGAAATGGCCGTTGATGCTGGTGCTGGTGGCGACTTTGAATCCCGGGCCGGTCCCGTACAGGGCGTAGTAGCCGTGGCTGGTCCAGACAAGTCCTGGATCGGCGTAGTTCACATTCGTCAGGTGCACGCTCCGCGGCGCCGCCGATGCCGGCGACGCAACCCCGACCAGGAACACCAGGCCGACCGCCAGACCGGCGACGACTCGAGCCGACAGGCGCAGTGCCCTTGGGGTCAGTGCCATTGGGGTCATTGCCGAATATTACGACGTAAACGAGTCACCCACGCCGCGTTGGCGTCGATCCAGGCGTCATCGGATCGATCGGCCGGCCGCGGATCACCACCAACCCTGCCGATGGGCCCAACGCAGCAGTAGCCCCGACATCACGATCATGACCGCCAGCAAGAAGCCGAGCCAGACCCAGTGCGTGTGGGTATAGACGATCACGTTCATCCCGAGGATGGACGACAACGACGTGATCGGCAAGGTGACAGCCGCGATCACTGCGAGCCGCTCGGCGGCGATGGTCATCTTCGTGTCGGTTCGCGCCCGGTAGAAGTCCGTCACCCCGACCAGGAAGTCCAGCTGGGCCTGGGCGATGTGGGCGACCCGTTCGTACTGGTCGAGCAGGTCCTCCAGCAACCCGATCGACTCCGGCGGAGCAAACGTGGCCAGCTTGATCGCACGCCGGTAGATCTCGCCGCCCTGGCTCGCCATCGTCTTGATCGTCATCAGCTCGTGACGCGCGGTGAACAGGCTGGTCAGGAACTGCTGCGGCTCCTCGTCGGTGGCCGCCATCACCCGCTGCTCGAGCAGCCCGACCTGGCGGGCGAGGTCTGCCACCAAGTCGGCCTCGCCGCGGGCCACGGTGGACACGATCGCGTACGACAGGCCGAACGGCGAGGTCGGCCGCAGTCGGCCGGACTCGAGCCGTCCGATGACCTGGCGGGTGTCGCGCAGGGACTGCTCGAGCGCGACCGCCGGACTGAGCGGGCCGTGAACGGTGACCAGGAAGCCCGCTCCGATGAACTGGTCGAGCTCCAGATAGTGGACGTGACCGCCGGATCCGATCAGTGGTGCGTGGATGACCAGGAACAGATGGTCGGGGTAGCGGTGCACGCGCGGGGTGTGGTTCCGCTCCCGGCAGTCGCGGATGGCGATCGGGTGGAAGCCGAGCCGATCGCCGAGCAGGGTGTCGGCCTGATCGGTCCACTCAGGCACGTCGATCCACAAGAAGCCGTCGTCGCGGGCGCGGAGCTCGTCCAGGTCGCCGAGCTCGTGGCGGGTGGCCCCGCGGGCATCGATCCAACGCAGCTCGATCCCCGTGTCGGTCGCCACCTCAGTCCCGGGCACCGGTTCTCCTGGTCCGTCGGTCGTGCGTCGATCGTCGCTCACCAGTCCGTTGTACGCCTGCGCGGTTGCGTCCGGCCGACCCGGTGCGTCCGAGCCGAGTGTCGGTGGCATCCGCTTCACTGTCTCGACGTAACCTCACGTGAGCAATCCGGGAAGCCGAGATGTACGAACTGATCCGCCAGCCGCCCGAACGGGCGACCCCACCGCAGCTGGACGCGTCCCAGCGCGCGGTCGTCGACCACATCGGTGGCCCGCTGCTCGTGCTGGCGGGGCCCGGCACGGGGAAGACAACGACCCTGGTCGAGTCGGTCGTGGACCGGATCGAGCGGCGGCAGGTGGCACCAGACACGATCCTCGTGCTCACCTTCTCCCGGCGAGCGGCAGCCGACCTGCGAGCCCGGATCGGGGCACGGCTCGGTCGTTCGGCGGTGACGCCGATGGTGATGACATTCCACGCCTTCTGCTATGCCCTCGTCCGCAGGTTCGGCGCGGAGAGCGACGACGCGCCGGTGCGACTGCTGACCGGACCCGAGCAGGAGTTCAGGGTCCGCGAGGTGCTCGCCGGGAGCCCGCAGACCGGACGTGCCGACTGGCCCCAGTCGGTGGCCGCGGCCTTCGGCACCCGTGGTTTCGCGACCGAGGTGCGGGCGGTGATCGCCAAGGCCCGGCAGCTCGGGATGGATCCGGAGGACGTGGTCGACGCCGGACTGGCGGCCGGCCGGCCGGAGTGGGTCAGTGTCGGGCAGTTCTTCGACGAGTACCTCGACGTCCTCGACGCGGAGCGCGTCTTGGACTATGCCGAGCTCGTCCACCGCTGCCGGATCCTGCTGGCCTCGCCCGAGATAGCGGGAGCGCTGCGCGCCGAGATCGGCTGTGTCTTCGTCGACGAGTATCAAGACACCGATCCGTCGCAGGTGGCGCTGCTGCAGACGATCGCCGGCGGGGGGCGCGACGTGGTGGTCGTCGGTGACCCCGACCAGTCGATCTACGCGTTCCGAGGTGCCGAGGCGCGGGGGATCCTGGACTTCCCGGACCTGTTCCAGACCGTGACCGGTGAACGAGCGACGGTGGTGGCGCTCGGCCGCACGCGGCGGTTCGGACCGCGGCTGCTGGCCGCCAGTCGGAGCCTGGTCGGTCGCCTGGGAGTGCCGCGGAGCCTGCCTGGAGATGTGTTCCAGGCGTTCCGCTCGCCCGTCTGCGCGCCGGGTACGCCGAAGGGGCGGGTCGAGGTATTCACCTGCACCAGCCCTGGTGCCGAGGCAGAGCACGTCGCCGAGCTGCTCCGGGCGGCCCACCTGCGTGACGGCATCCCCTGGTCGGAGATGGCCGTGCTCGTCCGGTCCGGGCGGCGGACCATCCCGATGCTGGGTCGGGCGCTGATCGCGGCCGGCGTTCCGGTCGAGGTCGCCGGAGACGAGATCCCGCTGGCGGCCGAACCCGCCGTCCGTCCGTTGCTGACCGCGCTCGCGGTCGCCTCCGCGGGGGTGCAGCCCAGCACAGAGGAGGCCCAGACCCTGCTCGTGTCGCCGCTCGGTGGACTCGACAGCATGGCAATCCGACGGCTCGGCCGCGCGCTGCGTGACGCGGAGCGGCGGGAGCTGGCGGGGGTGGCCCTTCCACGGTCGTCGGCGGAGCTGCTCGCGGCCGCCCTGCACGATCCGTCGCTGCTCGACGACCTTCTGGGGCGCGATTCCGACGGCGGCCCGAACACGTCGACCAGCCCGCGCGAGCTGACGGCCGCCCGGCGCCTGACGGGGCTGCTCCACGAGTGCGCGCGGGCGATCCGGAGTGGTCGGACCGGCGAGGAGGCGCTCTGGTTGTTGTGGACGGGAACGGAGTGGCCCGAGCGGCTCCGGGTGGCGGCCGGGACCGGCGGCGACGTCGGACGTCGGGCCAACCGCGACCTCGACGCGATCTGCGCGCTGTTCGCCATTGCGGCGCGATCTGAGGAGGTCTCCGGGTTGCGTGGGGTGACCGGTTTCCTTGCCGAGGTCGAGGGCCAGCAGATTCCGGCAGACACCCTGCGGGAGTCGCCGGTCCGCGGCGCCGGTGTCCGGCTGCTGACGGCACATCGCTCGAAGGGCCTGGAGTGGGAGCTCGTGGTCGTCGCCGGCGTCCAGGAAGGGGTGTGGCCGGACGTCCGGCGGCGTGGTTCGCTGCTGGAGGCCGACCGCCTCAGCCGACGCGGCGTCGTCGAGCCGGCGCCCACCGCCACCCGGATCGCGGAGGAGCGGCGGCTGTTCTACGTGGCCTGCACCCGCGCCCGGCAACGTCTGGTGGTGACGGCGGTCGACGGGACCGAGGGAGAGGGCGACCAGCCGAGCCGATTCCTGAGCGAGTTGGACGTGCCGATCACGGCTCGGCCGGGTCGGCCGCGACGCCCGCTCTCGATGCCGGCCATGGTCGCCGAGCTGCGCAGTGTCAGCGTGGATCCCGACGCGAGCCCTGCCCTGCGCGAGCAGGCCGCTGTCCGGCTCGCCCGCCTCGCCGAGGCCACCGATTCGGACGGCCGCCCGCTCGTCCCGGCCGCTCGGCCGGCGAACTGGTGGGGGACTCGTCCGCTGAGCGCCGGACCTGGGCCGGTGCAGCGTGTCGTCGACGCCGTCCACCTGTCCGGCAGTCAGCTCGGCACGGTGCTGGGCTGCCCGCGGCAGTGGTTCTTGTCGCGCAAGGCCAGTGCCGAGACGCCTCGGCAGGCCGCGGCGAGCTTCGGCTCGGTGGTGCACGTGCTCGCCCAGCACGGTGCACAGACCGGTGTCGATCCGGAGGCGCTCGCCGGGCACCTCGAGATCGTCTGGGATCAGCTCGACTTCGACGCCAACTGGCTGTCGGCGACCGAGCGGGTCGAGGCCGAAGCCGCGATCGAGCGGTTCGCAGCCTGGCAGGAGAGGCGCTCCGCCATGGAGCTGCTGGGCACCGAGGTGTCGTTCGAGTGCGAGGTCCAGGTGCGCGGTGACCGGGTCCGGCTGACCGGTACCGCCGACCGGGTGGAGCGTGACTCGGACGGCCGGATCCGGATCGTGGACTTCAAGACCTCGCGAGCGGCGCCGGCCGCAGTCGACGTCGCGGTGCACGATCAGCTCGGGGTCTACCAGCTCGCCGTGGCCGAAGGGGCGTTCGCCTCGGTAGCCGGCCCGGGTGCTCGGCCCGGCGGCGCCGAGCTGGTGTATCTGCGGCTCGGCGACGGCTCCGGAGATGGGGTCGGGTTGCCTCGGGTGTTCGGACAGGCGTCGCTCGAGGACCAGCCGTTCCCGCTGGGCTGGCCGGAGATGCCGGATCGGACAGCGGCTGGTGCGGACGGGACCGGACCGGACGTGCCGACGTGGGTGCACGGCCGACTCGCCGATGCCGCCGCGATCATCCGGGCAGAGCGTTTCGATGCGGCCGTCGGCCCGGCCTGTCGATGGTGCGCCTTCCGGTCCAGCTGCCCGGCCCAGGGTGCGGGGAAGCAGGTGGTCTCGTGAGGACGCTGGTCCCGGTGCGCGCCGGCGCAGTGCTGCGGGACCCGGCGGACCTGTGCGAGGCGCTCGGGGTGGACTTCTCCGACGAGCAGCTCGCTGCGATCACGGCCCCGCTCGAGCCGGGCGTGATCATCGCCGGTGCGGGCTCCGGCAAGACCACGGTGATGGCCGCCCGGGTGGTGTGGCTGGTCGGCACCGGGTCGGTCCGACCCGAGCAGGTTCTGGGACTGACGTTCACGAGGAAGGCGGCTGCCGAGCTCTCGGCCCGGATCCGGGCGGCCCTGGTCACCGCCGGTGTGGTCGACGGACACGGGGTGGACTCCAGTGGCGAGCAGGTCGTGATGACCTACGACGCCTTCGCCGGACGGCTGGTCTCCGAGCACGGTCTGCGGCTGGGCTTCGAGGCCGATCCGAGCATGATCAGCGGGGCCACCCGGTATCGGCTCGCCTCGCGGGTGGTGAAGTCCGCGGCGGGACCGTTCGAGTACATCTCGAGGCTGCGACCCGGCACGGTGACCGAACGGGTGCTGAAGCTGGACGCCGATCTGCAGCAGCACCTCGTCGACCCCGATGGGCTGGACCCGCACGCTCGGGACTATCTGGTCGCGCTGGCGTCGGCGCCACTGAACAACCGCGGCAACGTATACGCCGACGTGAAGCGGGCCATGATCGCTGCCCAGGAGCGGCTCGAGCTGGTGAGCCTGGTGCGGGACTACCAGCGGCTCAAGCAGAGGCTGGGTGTGGTCGAGTTCGCGGACCAGATGGCCATCGCCGCCCGGCTGGCTCAGGAGGTTCCGCAGGTCTCGACCATCGTTCGCGACACCTTCGAGGTCGTGCTGCTCGACGAGTACCAAGACACCTCGGCAGCCCAGGCGGTGCTGCTGCGTGGGCTGTTCTCGGGGACGACACCCAGCGAGGGTCTCGGCCATCCGGTGACGGCTGTCGGTGACCCCTTCCAGGCCATCTACGGCTGGCGTGGTGCTGCGGCCAGCAACATCATCGCCTTCGCCGGCGACTTCCGGACCAGGCGCGGCGCGCGGGCGCGGCAGTTCGCGCTCACCGTCAACCGGCGCAGCGGCCAGAGCATTCTCGACGTCGCCAACACCCTCAGCGCGCCGCTGCGGGCCGACACGTCCAGCCTGCTCGGCTCGGGCGGGTCGGTGCCCGACGGGCTCGGCCTGCTCCGCGCTCCGGGCCAGACCCCGCCGGGTGAGATCCGGGCCGCGCTGCACGTCAGCTGGCCCGAGGAGGTGCGCTGGATCGCCGACCAGGTGGTCTCCGCGCACACCGACGGTACGGTCGGGCACTGGGCGGACGTCGCCGTGCTGACCCGGCGTAACGCCGACATCGCGGCGCTCTACACAGAGCTGACGAGTCGCGACGTGCCCGTGGAGATCGTCGGGCTCGGGGGTCTGCTGCAGCTTCCCGAGATCGCCGACGTGCTCGCCACCCTTCGGCTGATCGATGACGTGACCGCCAACCCGGACCTCATCCGGCTGCTGACCGGGCCGCGCTGGCGGATCGGGGTTCGTGATCTCGCCCTGCTCGGCCGCCGCGCCCGCGAGCTCGCCCATGCCCCGCGGACGCCGACGGAGTCGCTCGCGCGCGCCGAGGAGCTGCTCGGCGCCCAGGACCTCCTGGGCGCGTTGGAGGGCGCCGTCGCCGACGTCGATCCCACCGACCTGGTCTGTCTCCTCGACGCGGTGGAGGACCCCGGCGAGGGGAACTACTCGCCGGAGGCCAGGCGACGGTTCCGGCAGATCGGCGGCGAGCTCGACCAGCTGCGTCAGCACAGCGACGAACCGGTACTCGACCTGACCAGGCGGGTGATCCTCACGCTAGGTCTGGACGTCGAGGTGATGGCCACTCCCGAGTTCGTCCGCAGCGGGCGTCGGGACCAGCTCGGCACCTTCCTGGACGCCGTCGCCGACTACGTCGACGTCGACGGGGACGCCTCGCTATCCGGGTTGCTGGCCTATCTCCAGGCCGAGATCGATCAGGGGGCGGGCCTGGAGCAGGCCGTACCGTCGAACCGCGAAGCAGTCAAGCTGCTGACCGTGCACCGCGCCAAGGGCCTGGAGTGGCCCGTCGTCTTCCTGCCGGCCCTGATGCACGGGGTCTTTCCGAGCGATCGGGTGACCGACAACTGGGTGACCAACCCGGCGGTGCTGCCGGCCGAGCTCCGCGGGGACGCCAACGCGATCCCGCAGCTCGCGGACGCGACGAACACCGCGATGGGGACGTACAAGGCGTCGTTGCGCGAGCAGCAGCTGCTGGCCGAGGACCGGCTGGCGTACGTCGCCGCGACCCGGGCGAAGCGACTGCTGGTGGGCTCGGGTCACTACTGGCGCGCCGAGCTGGCCAATCCCCGCCGACCGTCGGACTACCTCGAGACGATCATGGCGGCCGCGCAGGCGCAGGGACGTCTCGAACCGGTGGCGACCGAGCCCGGCCCCGTGAACCCGCTGGTGGTGCAGGCGATGGCGCAGCGCTGGCCAGCACCGCTCGACGCCGAAGCGGCCACCCGGCGGGAGGAGGCTGCCGCCGAGGTCGAGGCAGCGCGCGTCCGACTGCGTACCGACGCCGGCCGCGCCGAACCGGAGGCGTACGAGCTGCTGCTCGACGACGCCGAGGTCGCGGCCGGCTGGGATGCCGACCTGGATCGGCTCCTGGCCGAGCTCACCGCTGCTCGGTCAAGCCGGCAGCAGGTGCTGCTGCCGGCCGACCTGTCGGCCAGCGCGGTGCTGCGGCTGGCCGAGGACCCGGAGGCGTTCGCAGCGGAGCTGGCTCGGCCGATGCCCAGACCACCGTCTCGAGCTGCCCGCTTCGGCACCCGGTTCCACGCTTGGGTCGAGCGGCAGTTCACCGGCCGGCTCGGCGTCGGTGGGCTCGGTCAGCAGCAGTTGATCGACCCCGACGACCTGCCCGACCGCGCCGACGCCGGCGCGGAGGCGGATGAGGACCTTCGCGAGCTGTGCCGGGCGTTCGCCGCCGGCGGCTATGGCCACCGCGTGCCCTATGCCGTGGAGGCGCCGTTCAGTCTCGTCGTCGGCGGCCGGTTGGTCCGAGGCCGGATAGATGCGGTGTACGAGATCGCGCCCGATCCCACCGCCGACGGTCCCGGTCCCTTCCGGTTCCAGGTCGTCGACTGGAAGACCGGCCGGGCCGACTCGGCCGACCCGCTGCAGCTCGCGATCTACCGGTTGGCCTGGGCGGAGGTGACCCGGACCCCGATCGAGCAGGTCGACGCGGTCTTCTACTACGTTCGCCAGGATCACCTCGTCCGGCCGGAGAGGCTGGCCTCTCGGCTCGAGCTGGAGGGCTTGCTGGCGGGACCCGGGGCGTGATCGGCTCGAGACACGCCGGGACTGACGCAGGTGGAGCTGGCCAAGTCGATCGACCTGGACAAGACGACTCTGATGAGCCCGGCTCGATCCGCTCGAATACCGGGCCTTGTCACGCGGCGCCCGGATGCTCGAGATCGGCGCGTTCGCATCCCCGAAATCACGTCCGCGGGAAAACGCCCTTCGCGGCGCCGCCGCAGCCGCCGCACCGCAGAGATCGCCTTGTTCCGACGATGCTGTTCACGATCATCGGCGAAAGCAGTGACCCTTGCGCCTCGCATCTGACCAGAACTGACGCCGTGTCACGGGTCCCGCCACGAAACCGGGGACAGGCGGCGTGGAATTTCAGCAGTTGTTCATCGCGCAGACACCTGTGCCCTCGATCAGTACTGCGATCATCATCAGTGCGGCCACCTGCGGGTGGCCGCGCCAACGTAGTCCTCGCCCACGAATCGTGTGGTGCGGTGGGTCTTCGGACGGGCCGCCGAGTCCTGCCGCACCCGCGGGTCGGGGCAGTTTCCGCAAATGAGGCTCCGGGTTCGATCCGGGTCGGGGTCGACATCCGGGCCGCGCTCGGCAGCCGGGGCCGGGGTCGACATCCCGGCATTGTGCCCCCGCCCGCGGATCGGTTTACGCTGGCGGCGTGAGTCATTGGGCTTCTGCCAGCGATCTGGACCGCGTCGATCATCATCGGCGCTCCGTCGGCTGGGTCGCGGGGCTGTGGCGATCGGAGGACGCGAAGCTACTCAAGCTCGACGCGGACTCCCGGTTCACCACCAACGCCGGTGGCAGCAAGCTCCGCATGACGAAGCCGTTCGTCGAGTTCGACGATCAGCGACACCGGCTGCTCGGGCTGCTCGATGGTGCCCCGATCTTTGCCGTCGAGGCACTCACCGAGGGTGAGGTGCACGATCTCCGCGAGGTCGGCTACCAGTTGAGCGACAACGAGCGCGACATCGCGGCGACGGCCGCCGCGCTGACCCACTGGCACCGCAACGAGCCACTCTGCGCCAAGTGCGGGGGCAGGACCCGGGTGATCAACGGCGGTTTCGCCCGGCACTGCGAGACCTGCGCCGAGGACCATTTTCCGCGCACCGATCCAGCGGTGATCGTTGCGGTCGTCGACGCCGCCGACCGGCTGCTCCTCGGCAGCCAGAACGGCTGGGGCAACAGAGTGTCCGTGCTCGCCGGCTTCGTGGAGATCGGCGAGTCGCTGGAGCAGACGGTGCATCGCGAGATCGCGGAGGAGGTCGACGTCAGCATCGCCGACATCGCCTACTTCGGAAGCCAGCCCTGGCCCTTCCCGCGCTCCCTGATGGTCGGCTTCGCCGCACGGGCGGCGACCTCCTCGATCTGCGTGGACAACGAAGAGATCGCGTACGCGGACTGGTACACCCGCGACGAGCTCACTCGCCGCCTCGATGCGGGCGACCTCGGCCTGCCGGGACCGACCTCGATCGCGTCGAGGCTGATCCAGGCTTGGCGCGACGGCGAGCTTCCGCTCTAGCGAGCTCGACAACGCGGCTATCGGACTTCGGCTCGAGACAACCGGCGACCTGCGGGGAGGTGACGTCGATTCACCCCACGCTCGCGACCTCGGCAGGCGAGAGCTCGGCGCCGGTGACCTCCGCGGGGTGCGTGGTGCCGCGGACGGCCAGCGTGACACTCACAGTGACGAAATACACGGTGATCATCGACATCGGCAGCACGACGTTCGCCAGCATCAGCGCCGCGGCGGGGAGGCCGGCGATGGCGAGCCACCGAGGGATCACCCCGCTCTGGATCCCGGCCACGGACAGCGCGAACGCGCACAAGGCCGCGGCATAGGCGCAGACCGAGACCAGGACGCTGTAGGAGAGGGCGTTGAGGTACGGGTACAACGCGGCGGTCGGCGCGTCCGGGGTGTAGAACATCACCTTGATCGGCACGATCGCGGACATGGCGCCTCCCATCATGGTGAGCACGGCCCAGGCCGTGCCGGCGGTCTGCACCACACGCTGAGTGACCGGCCCGGCGCCTGCTTCGGCGACTCGGGCGCCGAGTACGCCGGTGAAGACCAGCAGGAGGACACCGCCGAGGGCGATGCCCGTCGCCATCACGAACCAGGCGGTGACGCCGTGGGACGCGACGTACGCGGCCAGGGTCGCGTCGTCGGAGGTGCTGTCGGGCAGGCTGTCGCTGGCGAGCGAAGCGACGATGAGCGCGATGGCGAGGACGCCGGTCAGCGGGGCGAGTCGGGTGACGAGGCTCATGGTGATTCCCTTCCTGGGTCGGTCGTGGCGCCCGGTTGGACGTCATGTTCACCGTAGGGAGGCGGCGAGGGGTCCGGGACCATCGCGAGATCGATTGATCGGTGCCCATGTCCATCGCCAGATCGACGCGAAGGCCCTGTCGGTCGGGCTACCTTTCCGCTTGTGGAACTCATCCGCCGGCGGTGGCCCGATGTGGCCCTCATACTTCTGGCCGGGTGGGTGCTCGGTGGGGTGTTTCTCAGCTCCGACCGTCATACCCAGGTCGGCCTGCTGGTGATGACCCTCGCGTTGATCGCCCTGCTCGGCCGCCGCCGGTTCGGGCTGTTGGCGGTAGTCGTCTGCTTCGCGGCGATGGCTGTCGCGATGCACCTGGTGCCGGAGGCGCCCACGTCGATGTTCCTCGGCACGCTGGCCGCTTTCGCGGTGGCCGGTGGACAGGCGACCCGGCGCGACGCCGTCGTCGGTGGGACGGTCGGCGTCGCAGTCGTGCTCGTGACGCTGCTGAACAGCTCCGCAACCGACGGGGTGAGCGACGTCGTGCTGACAATCGCTTTCTGCACCATCATCTGGGCCGCGGCTCTCGTCGCCACCGAACGTGGGCGGCAAGCGGTCGCCGCCCGGCAGCGGGTCTCACTGGTCGAGTCGAACCGCGATGCCGACGTCGCGGCCGCCGCCGCGCACGAGCGGTCCCGGATCGCCGGTGAGCTGCACGACATCGTGAGCCACGGGCTGTCGATCGTCGTCCTGCAGACCGTCGCAGCCCGCAACACGTTGGCCGACGAGGCCGCGACGCACGACCCCGCCATCGATCGCCGGCTGGAGGCGGTCGAGTCGACGGCGCGCGACGCACTGGGCGACATGCGTCGGCTGCTCGACCTGCTCCGCGTCGACGACGAGGAGGTGTCTCCGCTGGAGCCGAGTGTCGGACTGGCCCAGCTTCCGTCCCTGGTGGAGAGGGTCCGATCGGCCGGGCAACCGATCGTCGGCAGTTTCGCCCTCGACGGGCCCGAGCTGGCGGCCGGACTGGATGCGACCGCGTACCGGATCGTGCAAGAGGCCCTCACCAACGCGATCAAGCACGCGCCGGGAGCGCCGACGTCGGTGGACATTGCCCGCACGACCCAGTCACTGACGATCGTCGTTCGTTCAGGCAACCTTCGCTCGGGGACTCAACCGACCGTTCGCTCGCGGGAGACCGCCTCCGGGTTCGGGCTCGTCGGCATGCGCGAGCGAGTACGTCTCTACGACGGGAGTCTGGTAGCCGGCGTGGAGGGGACCGACTTCGTGGTGCGGGTCGCTCTCCCACTGCCGCAGTCGATGGTGGAGGCAACTCCGTGAGCGACGGGCTCATCCGGGTCCTGCTGGCCGACGACCAGGCCTTGGTCAGAGATGGCTTTCGATCCATCCTGGACCGCGAACCGGATATCGAGGTCGTCGGCGAGGCCGCCGACGGCGTTGAGGCGGTCGAGTTGTCCGAACGCTTGTCGCCGGACGTGGTGCTGATGGACATCCGGATGCCGCGGCTGGACGGGCTGGATGCGACCCGCCGGGTGCTGAGTCGTCCGGGGTCACCACGAGTGCTCGTGCTGACGACGTTCGATCGAAACGACTGGGTGTACGAGGCGTTGCGCGCCGGAGCCAGCGGGTTCTTGCTGAAGGATGTCCGCGGGCCCCAGCTGGTCGCGGCGGTGCGCACCGTGGCCCGGGGCGAAGCGATGCTTGCGCCGACGATCACCCGTCGACTGATCGAGGAGTATCTCGCCCGACACCGGACGACGGAGCCCTCGCCACCCGATCACGGGCTCAGCCAGCGAGAGGTCGACGTGCTGCGCCAGATCGCCCTCGGTCGCAGCAACACCGAGATCGCAGCCGAGCTGTTCTTGGGGGTGTCCACCGTGAAGACGTACGTCAATCGGCTTCTCACCAAGCTCGATCTTCGCGATCGTACGCAGGCGGCGATCTGGGCGTACGAACACGGCATCGCGCGCCCCGGCGACGCCGGCTGACGCGGGCGATGCCCCGCAGACACTGGGCAGGGTCAGCAGACACCGGGCACGGTCAGCAGACACCGGCGATGTCGGCTGACATCCGCGGCGTCGCCCGAGATCTCAGAGCCGCTCGGCCAGCCCGCTGGCCCGGTTGGCCGGACGGGTCACCGCTCGCTCGATCGCCTCGGCGGTGCCGAAGACCTGGACCTGTCGGCTCGCCCGGGTGACCGCGGTGTAGAACAGCTCGCGGGTCAGCAGCGGGGAGTCGGCTGGGGGCACGATGAACGAGACACAGCCGAACTGACTGCCCTGCGCCCGGTGCACGGTCATCGCGTGCACGGTCTGGACGGCATCCAGTCGGACCGGGGCCACCAGGGTGTGGCCGCTGCCACGGGCGAACGCCACCCGCAGGCCCGCGGTCGTCGTCACGACCACCCCGATGTCGCCGTTGTAGAGCCCGAGATCGTAGTCGTTCGCCACCACGAGGACGGGCCGGCCAACGTACCATTCGCCCTCGCCGCTCCGGGCGAGTTGCTGGTTGGAGCCCAGGTCGAGCCAGCGCTCGGCCTCGTCGCTCCACCGGCTCACCCCGTACGGCCCGCGCCGGTGCGCGCACAGCAGGCGGTGCTGGTCGATCGCGGCGAGCGCCTCCGCGATGTCGCCGGCCGCGGCGGCGCCGACACGTCGTTGTCCGGCCGCCCGAACCTCGGCGGCGAGGTGGTCCAGGCCGATCGCGGCATCGCCGGGATCGGCCTCGGTGAACTCGACCTCGGCGCTGCCGGAGCGGAGCACTGCCAGCACCTCGTCGGGTCTTGCGGCCCGGATCGCCTTGGCCAGCGCGTCGATCGCGCCGCCGTCGCCGAACCGGAACACGTGGTCCAAGGTGACCACGCGACGTACGACCGGCACCCGCTCGCACACGTCGGGACCCAGCTCGGCCAGTGCCGTCTCCAGGGCAGGTTCCCGATCGCCACTGGCCGTGACGACGTCGGCCAGGACGGCGCCCGCGTCGACCGGCGACAGCTGATCCGGATCGCCGACGAGGACCAGACGGGCGCCGGGACGGACCGCTTCGAGCAGGCGCGCCATGACGGTCAGCGAGACCATCGACACCTCGTCGACGACGACGACGTCGTACGGCAGATGGTTGTGCGCGTCGTGTCGGAACCGACCCCGCTTTCCGGGCAACCAGCCGAGCAGGCGGTGCAGGGTTTGGGCCGTCAGCTCGGCGAACAGCGCGCGGTCGGCGGGTTCCAGTCGTTCCCGCGCCCTCTCGACCGCCTCGGTGAGGCGGGCGGCGGCCTTGCCGGTCGGTGCGGCCAACGCGATCCGCGGTGTGCGGCCGGGCTGGTCGGCCAGCACGGTGAGCAACGCGGCGACGGTCGTCGTCTTGCCGGTGCCGGGTCCGCCGGCGATCACGCTGACCGAGCTGAGCAGCGCGACCGCGGCCGCGAGCCGCTGCCGATCGACCTCGTCGTCGGCCAGTCCGTCCCGGGCGAACAGCCGGTCCAGCGCCGCCCGTGCGCGAGCCTGGTCGATGACGGGCGCCGGCCGCGCCCAGCGGGCCTGGAGCTGGCGGCGGACAGTCTCCTCCTGGAGCCAGTAGCGCTCGAGGTAGAGCCGGCCGCTGGTCAGCCGGAGGGGGCGCGCGCTCGGCGCCTCCGCGCCGACAGTCACCATCCGCGACCGCGCGCAGGTCTGTTCCCACTCCAGAGGTGCGGGCCAGGGGAGCGCGCTGGTGTCCACCGACTCCTCCGCCTCGTCGAACATCGTCTGCCGAGCGGTCGCAAGCTCGAGACACACCGATCCGAGCCGGAGGGCGCGGACCGTCAGGGCCAGGGCGAGCCGCACCTGGTCGTCGGGTTCTCCGCAGATCCGCGCCACCCGGTCGGCGGTGTGTACGTCGGCCAGCCCCAGGACGCCTGCCTCGTTGAACTGGCGGAGCAGACCGGTGGCCCTGCGCGCGTACGCGACCCGTCGATCGTCGGCAGGCGCGACGACCGGATCGGCGACCCTGTCCAAGACGCTCATCGGTCCGTTCCTGAGTGGGGGGCTGCTGCTGCGTGGGGCCTGCTGGGCTCGGTGCCTCGGTCGAGCAGGTTCGAGAGCGCCGGCACCATCCCAGCCGGCGGGCGCCAGCTGAAGACACCGCAGGGCACCCCGGCGATCCGTGGGGTGGTCGGCCCGGCCATTCCGCGGACGAACAGGTAGGCGATACCGCCCAGGTGACGGTCGGGGTCGTACCCCGCTTGACGCCAGCGCAGCAGTCGATGCAACGCGACGCTGTAGAGCAACGCCTGCAGCGGGTAGTGGGCCGCCATCATGGCCTCCACCAGCCGGTCCGGCGTGTACGACGCGAGGGTCAGCGTCGCCCCGTCGAACGCGCCGAGCCAGTTGGTCTTGTAGTCCACGATCAGATAGCGCGGCCCCGACGTGCCGCGGACCCGCAGCACGGCATCGATGCTGCCGGTCAGGAAGCCGCGCAGCGTCTGCTCCGACAGCACAGGGTCAGCAAGCCTTGCCGGGTAGCCGGCCAGGGGATCGTCCGGTGCCAGGCGGTCGGCCAGCAAGCCGGCGATGTCTCGAAGGCGTACGTCCGCCACCGGCCGGTCGCCGCCTGCCAGCGGCAGCTCGAAATCGAGCTCGGCCAGCCTGTCGCGGCGGCCGATCTGAGCCAGGCTGAGGTTGTCGGCGATCGGTCCGAGTGGGGTCAGCAGGGTCGGCTCGAGTCCATCGGCCAGACGCTTCGCGGTCAGCGCGCCTCCGGGCGCGTCCGGGCCGGACGCACCAGGCCGACTGGATCCGGTCCGGCCGAACGACGTGCGGGCAAGCGCGTCGCTCGCCGCCGGCAGCAGCGCTTCGCCGAGATTGCCCGCGCCGGGATCGATCACCTCCAAGACGGCGTGCACGGCGGTTCCGAACTCCGCGCCCATCGGCAGGTCGGCCATCGGCGAGACGCGATCGAGTCCTGTCGGCTGATCCGCCCGACCCGCCCCCGGCGTCGGCTCGGGGTCCCGGATCGGTGGGGCGGTGAGCGGCACGATCTCGTCGTCCTCCACGGAAACATCCGGCTCACTGCCGACCGCCGGAGAGCCGGCCACGACCCCGTGTGCGGCAGCGGTCAGGGCCGAGTAGGACGTCCGGCGCCACTCCGTGTCGAGCGTGCGCGTGAAGCTGCGCACGGCGAGCCCGGCACCGGCGGGAGTCGACGGATGCCACGGCACCGGCTCGCGAGCCTCGATCCGTTCCAGCGCCACCGCGGCGCCGAGGTGGGTCAGCCCAAGCGGATCGGACTCGGTCTCGTACCGGTCCGCCGGTTCCGTACCCGCCTCGTCGACGGTGCCGGGCCGCGTCCGGTAGAGGAACCGCTGCAGGGCCGAACCCCAGGTGTTCCGCGAGGCCGCCCACCAGGCGACGACCTGACACTGCGCCCGGGTCAGGGCGACGTACAGCAACCGAAGATCCTCGCCGGCCTCCTCGCCCCGGGCCCGGATCAACCGGTCGCGTCGCCCCGGACCGGTCAACCCGCCGACATCGAGCAGGCAGTCCTCGGGCGACCCGTCACCGCGTTCGTGCAGCAGCAGTGACTGGCCGTCGTCATCTGGCACGAAGGTGTCCCATGGCTCCGGCAGGTAGACGATCGGGAACTGCAGCCCCTTGCTCGCGTGCACGGTCAGCACCGACACGCTGCGTGCCTCGGTGTCGAGCCGGCGCGATCCCTCGGTGCTTCGCCGTCGCGCGTCCGCGATCCGCTCGCTCAGCCACTCGATCAGCGCGGACACGCCCAGCTGACGGCCCTGCATGACGGCATGGAGGCTCTGGCCGATGTGCCGCAGGTCGGTCAGGGACCGCTCGCCGCCGACCTGTCCGAGCAGTCGTTCCGCGAGCCGGGTGTCGCTGGTGACGGCCTCGAGCAGGGCCGCGACCCCCCGTCGGGAGAGCAGGCGGCTCCAGGAGCGAATCCGCCAGGTCAGCCGGGTCAGTGCCTCGTCGTCGGCCCTCGCCAGCTCGGCAAAAGTCCAGCCGACGAAGCAGGTGAGGGCGGCTCGGCGTACTCCCGACTGTCGCGGTTGGTCCAGCGTCCGCAGCAGCGTCAGCCACTCGACCGCCATCGGAGAGGCGAATACCGAGCTGGCGCTGAGCAGGACCGTCGGCACTCCGGCTCGGATCAGGGCGTCCCGGATCGCCTCACCTCGACTGTTCTTGCGAACCAGCACAGCGATGTCCGAGGGTTGGAGCGGCCGGCCGTCCGTTTGCTGCTTGTCGTCCGAAGGGTCGTCCGCGTCCAGCCGGAGCCGCGCACCGGAGGCGAGCAGCGCCGTGATGTCGGCGACGATGTCGGACTCGATGGCCCCGCGGATCTCGGCGACGCGGCCGAGGTCCCCGGACTCCGGCCGGGGCAGCACCCGCAGCCGGAGCGGCGCGCCGACGCCCGGCCCGAGTAGCCGACGCTGTGGATGGGCACTGCGCACGTTGCGCACCACGATCCGCGGGTCGCCGAGCGCCGACCCGGCCATCAGCTGCTGGGTGGCTTGGACCAGCGCTGCGTCGCTGCGCCAGTTCGTGTCCAGCGTGGCGCGACCACCGGCCTCGTCGACGGCGCCGAGGTAGCTGAACACGTCCGCCCCGCGGAACGCGTAGATCGCCTGCTTCGGATCGCCGATCAAGATCATCGTCGCGTGGGTGTGGAAGGCTCGCCGGAGGATGTCCCACTGGATCGGGTCGGTGTCTTGGAACTCGTCGACGAGCACGACGTGGAAGCGTTTCCGGAGCCGTCCGCACGCAGCCTCGCCGTGCTCCGGATCGGCCAGGGCGTCGCGGAGCCTGGTCAGCATGTCGTCGTAGCTGAACAGACCGCGGTCGCGCTTGCGTCGCTCGACCTCCAGACGCACCGCGACGGCGTACGCCGTCCGTTCGTAGGCCAGCACGGCCCGGCCTGGATCTCCCGCGGGTGCCTCGGACGGCGACAGAGGGACCAGCCGGCCATGGCTGGACTCGACGACCCGCTCCGCCAGCTCGACAGCGTCGGCGTACGTCATCGGAGGCTCGCCCTCGGCGTAGCGGGCCAGGTACAGGTCGCCGGCCACCTCATGAGTGAGATCGGTCAGGTGCTCGACGATCCGGCGTTCCGGCTCTCGATCGCCCAGCACTCCGAGGCCATCGAGCATCTGGAGGCAGAACTCGTGGGTGGTGGCGATCGTGGCGGCGTCGAAGTCGGCCAGCGCTCGCCGGACACGGCGGTGCATCACCGCCAGCTCGTCGGTCGGCCGATCGAGTAACAGCCGCTCGATCTCGTCCGCGTCCGGGGAGGCTCCCACTCCCGACACGCCCGCCGCCAGGGCACGTTCAGTCCCCACCAGACGCTCCCGGACCCGGGCACGCAGCTCGGAGGTGGCCATCCGGCCGAAGGTGACGAGCAGGAGCTGGTCGAGGGTCGCCGCACCCTCGGCGACATACCGTGCGGCAAGAGCGGCGATCGTCCAGGTCTTGCCGGTGCCCGCGCTCGCCTCGAGCACCGTCGTTCCGGTGGGGAGGGGCCCGGCGACGCAGAAGGGGCTGACGGTCGTCATCGCGTCGCCTCGGCGGAGAGCAGCGGCTGCCAGACGCGCCGGGCGATGCTGCCGAACCGGCTCGGCTCACCGAGCGGGGGACGTACGTCCTCCGGGCGCGACCGCGCGGCCAGCAGCTCGCTCATCGACTCGGGAAAGAACCTCGCGTAGTCGGCGTCTCGCTCGCCGCCCCAGTTGCGATCGCCACGCCACTCGCGTTCGAGCACGCCCTGGAGTGCCGTCACGGACTTGTCCTCCATCCGGATCCGGGCATACTGCGCCGATGTCTTCGGCGCGAAGGGCAGCGCCTCGTTGCGGCCGACGTCGTACAGCATGATCAGGTCCTCCAGCACCCGTCGGGCGAACGTGTCGCCCACCGGGCCGAGGACGGATCGTCCCCCGCGACCGATGGTGATCGCCTGCCATCCGCCGTCTGGAGCGGTCGCGGTCAGCGCCAACAGCTGGATCCACGCCTGTAGCCGGTGCTTGGCACCGAGCCGGGAGTACAGGACGGTCACGATCCGGGATCCGTACACCGAGGCGACCGTGCCGGAGAGGGTGCGGCCGTCCAGGTGCACCTCGACATCCTCGGCCGTACGCTCCCCGACGAGATAGGGCTGCGCGGTCGCCGTGAGCGCCTCCACCTCCGCGCCGATCGGGCGGAGCGTCTTGGCGCCGAGCTCGCGCGGCGGCAGATCGCCGCGGCGCCACTCCGCACCGGCGAGTCGGTCCAGCGAGACGCCGTCGAGGTGGCGTTGCAGCAGCCGGTTGCCGATGCTCCAGGTGTCCAACCCATCCGGCGCGATCGGGATCTGCTCCAGGTCGAGCTCGTCCTCCTCGGCCAGATACAGCTGAGCCCGCAATCGCAGCAGCGTCTTCGCCGGATGCTGGAAGAAGCGGATCAGCTCGCCGAGGCTCACGTCCTCCACCGCAGGCAGCTGGGGGAGCTCGATTGCCGCGAACGGGTCGACCGGCTGGCGCCGTTCGCCGGCCGCGGCCTCCGCCCCGCGCATCGCCGCGCGGTCGAAGCTGAACGGCCGCGGACCGGACGGCTCCTGATCCGTCCGGGCCCGGGCGGCCACGAAGTTGTCGCGGTCGAACGGTTGCAGCGTGTGTCTGGTGCTGATCACCTCGCGGATCGAACGACCATCGGCCGAGATCGCCGTCTCCTCGAGTGCGTCCAGCAGCTCGCCGATCGGCACCGCCACCGGCTTGCTCGCTCCGGTGCGAGCATCGATGCCGGAGTACACGACGATCAGCCGGTCCTCGGCCGCCATCACGGCGTCGAGCAGCAGCTGGCGGTCCTCGCTGCGCGGATCGCGGTCGCCGATCCACGGGTCCAGCGCCGCGATGTCGTCCCCGTCGGCGACCCGGTGTCGGGGAAACGTGGCGTCGTCGACGCCGAGCAGGCAGATCACCCGGTGCGGCACGGAGCGCATCGGCAGCATCGTGCACATGGTCAGCGTCCCGGTCCGGAAGTTGGCACGGGTGGCGCGGCCCCTGAATGCGTCGGCCAGCAGCGCACGGACGTCCGCCAGGGTGAGCCCGGGGGAGCTGCCCTGCCGATCCGACTCGGCTGGCTCGGGCGACAGCGACAAGGCTGGATCGGCCTGCTCGGCCAGCCGGGACAACTCGGCGAACGCGTGAGCGCTCTGCCACGCGTCGGCCGGGGGAACCGCCGTCAGCGACTCGAGGGCCTCGCGGCAGGTGTCCATCCACCAGCTGAGTGACGCCCGATCGCTGCCGGTGACCAGCCGGCTGAACGCATCGACCCGGGCCACCAGCTCGACGATCCGACCGACGAGGTCCACGTCTCCGGAGTCGACCTCGTCCAGCGGCAGCGCGGTGCCGATGTACTGCTCGCCCTCGGAGTCCATCGTGACACCGAGCAGCATCCGGTCCAGACCGGCTGCCCAGGTGTTCTGGCCGAACGACCCCAGACCGAACCGGCCACGCTGGGCGGCGTCGAGCCCCCAGCGCACCCCGGAGGCGGCGACCAGCTCGGCCATCCGCTGCAGCTCGTCGTCGCCGAACCCGAACCGCCGGGCGACCGGGGCCGTCGAGGCCAGGTCGAGGACGGCGGACGCGGGGAACCGGGAGTCGGCCAGATCCAGCAGCCGGTCGAGCACCGAGAGGAGCGGATTGACGCGGCGTAGCGCGCGATCGGCCAGCCGGACCCGGAGCCGGTGCCCCGGGTGCTCGAATGCACCGATGTGCTCGGCACCCGCTTGGCCCGCGAGACCGTGCGCGGTCAGACCTTGCCCCGCGGAGGCTTGCTCCGCCGCACCGGTGTCGAGACCGAACGTGGCTGCGATCAGCGGTGCGAAGGTCTCGATGTCCGGGCACAGCACGACGATGTCGCGCGGTTCCAGGGTCGGATCGTCGTCGAGCAGGCCGAGCAGCACCTCGCGCAGCACCTCGACCTGGCGGTCGGGGCCGTGCGACACGTGCAGCTGGACCGACGTGTCGGCCCGATCAAGGACCGGTCGTACGTCGTCGCTCGGTCCGGCCAAGGAGGGCGCGGGACGGTCGGCGCTCAGGTCGTGCTGCAGCCGCGCCAGCAGCGTCGCGTGCGCGCCGTGGTCCGCAGGCTCGGAGAGGCCGGGTCGCGACTCGTCCTCGACCGGGGCGGGGCCTCCGGCCAGCTGGAGCTGGAGCTCACGGATGTCGCGACCCAGGTAGGCGAGCAGGCGATGCCGAGGCAACGTGCTGGTCGGGTCGTCGCGCCGCGGACCCGTCGGGCTCGGCGGAGCCGACTGCGTCCTCATCGCCAGCTCCCGGGCGACCCGTGACCACAGCACGGGGGAGGGGTGGGTGAGCCACAGGTGGACATCACGGTGGGCGGCCAGGGCCTCGAGCACGCCTAGCTGATCGCGATCCAGCCGGGTCGCGCCGAACACCGACAACCGGGCCGGCAGCTCGCTCGACTCGGGCCGTTCGACCAAGTCCCGACAGGCCTGCGGTAGTCGCTCGGCCGGGCTGGGCGCGCCGATCCGGGCTCGCACGCGGCGCCACAGCGCGGCCTGCCAGGCATGTCCGGACCCCAGCGGTGCGCCGTCCGGACCGACGTCGCGGCCGTCGAGCCACGCCGCGATCATGGCCGGCCGTTGGACCGCATATCGGCCGTACAGCTCTGCGACGTGCGCCGCGGTCGCCCACCGGCGCCCCGGCCTCAGCCGGTCTGCATCACCCTGGGCTCGACCTTCGAGGAACGCCCAGAGGGCACCCGCCCACGCTTGATCTCGGACCGCCTCGATCTCGGCGAGCACTGGCCAGGTGAGCCGGTCGGTCCGCCATGGGTCGTCGCGCCAGTCGAGTGCGAGCACGCCCGACAGCGCGGCACTCGTCAGCCGAGTCGGTGAGGGAAACACGACGCCGGCGCACACTCCGTCCGCCCGATCGCTCGCGCCCAGCCGAGTCGCAAGACTCTGGGCAAGCCAGCGCTCGACGCCACGGGTCGGCACGGCGACGAGCTCATCGGTGAACGGGTCGTCGAGCGGGCGGCTCAGCAGCTCGGCGAGCCCGTCGGCCAGTACGTCGGCCCGTTCGCTGCGATGGAGGTACAGGGACATGGTGCGCCACACCATAGGCGCACGCCCGGACAATTCGGTCCCCGGTCAGCGTCCGGCGTCACCCGAAAAAGAAACTGGGCGCGGACGACAACATTCATCGGCGTGTCGTTGTCGTCCGCGCCCAGTTTCTCGTGGTGATGAGCCCCGCTCAGACCCCGGCCAGCTCGGTGAGCCGACGGCTCACCTGTGCCACGGACGGATTCGTCAGAGCGCTGCCGTCGGTGAAGACCAGCGTCGGCACGGTCTGGTTGCCGTCGTTCGCCCGTTCGACGATGTCGGCGGCACCCGGCTCCTCCTCGATGTTGACCTCTCGGAAGTCGATCCCGGCCCGGCGCAGCTGTCCCTTGAGCCGTACGCAGTAGCCACACCAGCTCGTGGTGTACATGGTCACGTCGCTCGTGTCGCTCATGCTTGGTTGAGCGGTCAACAGCCGCCTCGGTATTCCCGAGTGTGAGCAGGCTCGCAAACGGAAGGACGTGGAGCGTGCGCGAGCGGAGAAACACTGTTGCCCGGTCGTCACATCTCCGTCATCCGCTGGTGCCACTCTCAGACCATGGCCGAGCTGGCGGACCTTCATATCACGCGGCTCGGCGAGCCGCGCCACGAGTCGCCGCTGTCGGCGTTCCTGCAGGATCGGCGGACGAACGAGCACTACGTCGCCGAGGACGACCGGGTGCTCTATCACGACACCGTGTCCGACATGATCGGTCGGGACGGGGCGGCCGGGGTCTGGCCGAGCTTCGAGCCGGGCGGTCCGCGCCGTGAGCTGTTCTTCGCACCCGGTACGACGAAGGTCGGCATCGTCACGTGCGGCGGTCTGTGTCCGGGCCTCAACGACGTCATCCGGGCTCTGGTGATGGAGCTCGCGGAGCACTACGGCATCGGCGACGCGACCGGGTTCCGCAACGGTTACCTCGGGCTCACCAAGGCGGGGCCCGAGCCGGTGCGGTTGGACCCGGATGTCGTCCACCACATCAATCAGCACGGCGGCACGATGCTCGGCACCTCCCGCGGCGCCCAGGATCCCGAGGAGATGGTCGACCGGCTGATCGAGCTGGGTATCGACATCTTGTTCGTGATCGGCGGGGACGGCTCGATGCGCGGCGCCTCGAGGCTGGTCGCCGTAATCGCTGCGCGCGGTCTCGACATCGCGGTGATCGGGATACCCAAGACCATCGACAACGACATCCCGTTCATCGGCCAGAGCTTCGGCTTCGTCACCGCCTTCAGCAGGGCGGCTGAGTCGATCAGCGTGGCGATGGTCGAGGCGCAGGCCGCGGTCGGTGGAGTCGGGTTGGTCAAGCTGATGGGTCGACACTCCGGCTTCATCGCGTGCTACGCCGCGCTGGCCAACCACGAGGCGGACTTCGTCCTCATCCCGGAGGTCCCGTTCGCCCTCGGGGGCTCCAACGGACTGCTCAACTGCCTGCACCAGCGGGTGAAGGATCGCGGGAGCGCGGTCGTCGTGGTGGCCGAGGGAGCCGGTCAGGAGCTGCTCGCCGACAGTGGCGCAACGGATGAGTCCGGCAATGCGCGGTTCGCCGACATCGGGGTCCACCTCCGGCGAGAGATCACCCGTTACTTCGCCGACCAGGGCAGCCCGCTCACGCTGAAGTACGTCGAACCCAGCTACGCGATCCGCTCCGTCCGCCCCGACCCGCACGACGCCGTCTACTGCCTGCGGCTCGCGCAGTCCGCCGTGCACGCGGGGATGGCCGGTCGGACGGACATGGTCGTGGGTCGCCGACACAACCGATTCATCCACGTACCGATCTCCCTGGTCATCTCCGAGCGTTACCAGGTGGCACCCGACGGTGATCTGTGGATGAGCGTGCTGGAGCAGACCGCGCAGCCCGTCGAGATGCGCTGAGCACCGGCCGCGAGCGAACGAGCAGACTGTCCGACGGTGCGCGTACGGTGTCTGCCGTGTTCGCATCACCCGATGAGATCCTCGCTGCGCTCGATCCCGAGCAGCGCGAGGTCGCGTCCACCCTTCGCGGGGCGGTCGCCGTCATCGCAGGTGCGGGCACGGGCAAGACCCGAGCGATCACCCACCGGATTGCGTACGGCGTGGCGACGGGCGTCTACCGGCCGACCTCGGTGCTGGCCGTCACCTTCACCACCCGGGCGGCGGGGGAGCTGCGGGGCCGCCTCCAGCGCCTCGGTGTGAGCGGGGTCCAGGCCCGCACCTTCCACTCCGCGGCCCTGCGGCAGGCGCAGTACTTCTGGCCGAGGGCGTACGGAGCGGAGCTTCCGCGGGTGCTGGAGAACAAGATGTCGCTCGTCGCCGACTCCGCGAACCGGCTCCGGGTGGCCATCGACACACCGCGGCTGCGCGACCTGGTCTCCGAGATCAGCTGGGCCAAGGTCAGCAACGTCGCCCCCGAGGACTACGCCCGGCTGGCCGGGCAGCACCGGCGCAGCGTGTCGTCGATGGACCCGGAGACGGTCGGGCGGGTGTTCGAGTCGTACGAGGCCATCAAGCGCTCCCGGGACCGGATCGACTTCGAGGACATCCTGCTCTGCGCTGCCGCGCTGATCTCGGAGCATCCCGACGTGGCCGATCAGGTCCGGACCACCTACCGGCACCTCGTGGTGGACGAGTACCAAGACGTGAGCCCGCTCCAGCAGGCCCTGCTCGACCTGTGGCGCGGCGATCGGGATGATGTCTGCGTGGTCGGGGACCCCGCGCAGACGATCCACTCCTTCGCCGGGGCGAAAGCGAGCTTTCTGACCGAGTTCGCCCGCCGGCACCGCGGGGCGACGGTGATCCGGCTGGTCCGGGACTACCGGTCGACACCGCAGGTCGTCGGCGTGGCGAACCAGGTGATGGACTCCGGGGTGCGCAGTGGCACGGCGGTCCGGCTCCAGGCGCAGCAGCCGGCGGGTCCTGCCGTCGAGTTCGCCTCGGCGGCCGACGAGCAGGCGGACGCCGGTCAGATCGCCGACTGGCTGGCTCGCCTCGCCCAGGCCGGGATCGAGTATCGCGAGATGGCGGTGCTGTTCCGGATCAACGCGAACTCTCCGCCGTTGGAGCAGGCGCTGGCCGACCGCCAGATCCCCTATCTGGTCCGCGGCGGGGAGCGCTTCTACGAACGACCCGAAGTCCGCCAGGCGCTGCTCACCCTGCGCAACGAGGCCCGGGCGAGCGCGCCGGACGCTGGCCTCGATGTCCTGGAGCAGGTCAAGGCAGTGCTCGGGGCACTGGGCTGGACGCCGCAGCCGCCGAACAGTGCGGGCGCGGTCCGAGAGCGTTGGGAGTCGTTGGCCGCCTTGGTGGCGGTCGCGGAAGATCTGGTCACCGAGGCGGGGGACACGTCGGGCACGCTGCTGGAGGCAATCGGCTCGACCGAAGCGGATGGCCAGCCGCGGATCGATCTTGCCGCGGTCTCCGCCGAGCTCGATCGACGCGCCGATGCACAGCACGTGCCGACCGCACAGGGCGTCACGCTCGGCACGATCCACGCTGCGAAGGGCCTGGAGTGGGACGCCGTCGCCTTGTCCGGGGTGCATGAGGGCTCGCTACCGTTCGTGCTCGCGACCTCTCCGGACGAGCTGGCCGAGGAACGTCGCCTGCTGTATGTCGGGATCACCCGCGCCCGCAGCCGGCTGCGCATCTCCTGGTCGCTGACCCGCAACGGCGGAGGTTCGACCCGGCGGCCCTCTCGCTTCCTCGACGGCGTTCTGCCGGCCTCTTTGGCTCACGGTGCCGACGGTGGCGCCGGCAGGCAGCGTCGATCCTCGCTCACGGCGCACTGCCGGTCCTGCGGCAAGCCGCTGGCCGGTGGTGCCGAGCGCAAGCTGGGCCGGCACCTCGACTGCCCGTCGACGTACGACGAGCGCACATTGGCGCTGCTCAAGGAGTGGCGCAAGCAGGAGGCGAGCCAGCAGAGCCTGCCGGCGTACTGCATCTTCACCGACGCGACGCTCGTCGCGCTGGCGGAATCCTCGCCGTCTTCACGTGTGGAGCTTGCCCGGGTGCCGGGCATCGGCGCGGTCAAGATCGACAAGTACGGCGAGGCCGTCCTGGCGATCGTGGCGGCCGGGCCCCAGCCGAACGAGGCGGGTAGCGTCGGACGGGAGTCCTAGCAGGTAGGAGAACGCCGTGCGAGCCAAACGCGTCCTGGCAGACCTTCGAGTCGCCGACCTCGAAGCGGCGGGCGGCTTCTACACCGATTATCTCGGGCTGAGCACCGAGGAATTCAACCTGGGTTGGGTGGCTCGCTACACGTCGCCCGACACCGGCGCGAGCGTCCAGCTCGTGACACGCGACGCGACCGCAGGCGAAGACCCGGTCGTGTCGGTGCTGGTGGACGACGTCGACGCTGCGTTCTCCGAGGCCAAGGAGCTGGGGTACGAGATCGTGCACCCGTTGACGACGGAGGAGTGGGGACCGCGGCGGTTCTTCGTCCGAGCACCGGACGGCAATGTGATCAACATCGTCGGCCATCCCGACTGAGGGTCCGTTCCGCGCGCGGACGGCCCGCACGATGTGGAACAAGTGCGCCCGGACGAAGTCGAGCACGACTATGCCCAGACGAAGTCGAAGCAAATATGCCCGGACGAAGTCGAACAAATATGCCCGGACGAAGTCGAACAAATATGTTTGCGGGACTGCGAGATACTGCCTAGGCTGAGCGCATACCGATGGCGGAGTTGCACGCGCTTTTTCCGACCGTCGGGTACGAAACCGGACGCGGATCACTCCGTAACCCATGACGAGATCCGAGAGGAGGGGAACGAAATGGTCACCTACACGTCCACGACGCTGACCGGCGCGCAGAGCGTCCGAGTCGACCGTTATCGCCCCGCCCCGTCGATCTCGCCCATTCCCGTCGGCCGGATCGACGTGCAGCCGCGCACGATGTCGCCCGTCTTCGCCACTGTCACGGGTGGAGTGCGTCCGGACGCCGCCGGCTCGCCCATGTTCGTCGAGTGCGAGAAGTCGCCGATGAGCTGGCATCGCGGGACCGCCAACACCGTCATCACCAACACCACCGTCATCGCCGGGTTCGGTTTCGACCGCCTCGTCGACGACATCCAGCTCCGAGTGGGACCACCACCTCCTCTACGCAGACCATCGGTCTAGCCGACCGAAACCTGCAGAGGCCGTGAATCCCAGTCGACCGGGATCCACGGCCTTCGTGTTTCCCGGCCACCACAACCTCGAGGAATCCGATGCCTGGATCTCCATCACTGTTGGCCGAACCACTATCTGCAGGAGGTGGCGACGTGAGCGTCGCATCATTCGCACCACAGCACCCCGTCGGGGTGCTGGACCGGCTGCCGTGCCGGCTGGTCGACCCGGAGCTGTTCTTCGCCGAGTCGCCGGCCGACGTCGAAGCGGCCAAGGCGCTGTGCCGGGACTGCCCGCTGCAGGCCGAGTGCCTGGCCGGAGCGCTGGAGCGCGGGGAGCCGTGGGGTGTCTGGGGCGGACAGCTGTTCGTCCACGGCGCCGTCGTGGCGCGCAAGCGGCCGCGCGGCCGGCCGCGGAAGCACCCGCTGCCCGACGAGGTCGCGCCGGCGGCGCGCCTGGAAGAGGGCGCAGCGGCATGAGTGCGTCAATCGGTGAGTTTCCGGGGTCCGAGACCGCGGAACGGCGAGAGATCGACCGGCTGGAGCGGGACCGTACGGTGTTGAAGTTGATGCACTCGGTCCGGCTCTGGCTGGGACGAGCACTCTCGTGACCAGCGTCACTCCTCTCGATGCGTACGCCGCGTGCTGCGCCGTTCTCTCCGTCGTCGACGGGTTCTCGGTCAACTCCGACCGGCTGGCCCACGACGACGGTGACGACGGCGCAGCCCGCGGTGTGCCTGCGGGTGCAAGCAGCCGCTGAACGAGGCTTCCCTTTCGCCAGCCACATCTGGGCGATGCGGTGCGGAGATGTGGGCGTTGGGTGCCGGGGGCGGTGACGTCTGGGCGATGCGGTGCGGAGATGTGGGCGTTGGGTGCCGGGGCGGTGACGTCTGGGCGATGCGGTGCGGAGATGTGGGCGTTGGGTGCCGGGGCGGTGACGTCTGGGCGATGCGGTGCGGAGACGTGGGCGGTTGGGTGCCGGGGCGGTGACATCTGGGCGATGCGGTGCGGAAACGCGCGGATGGAGTGGATCGCCGCGCTCACCACCACTCGGCGTCGAGCTTCGCCTCGATGCTGCGGGCATGCTCGCGGGCGCAGGCGTCACACAGCACGGTGACCAGGCCATCGTCGCGGCCGACGCTCCAGGTCCAGGGCACCCCCGACCGAGTGGGTGGCTCGTCGGCCCGTGGCGTACGTCCGCAGCCGGCACAGGTCGCCGGGACGGACTCGCTCATCGAACCGGGTCCGAGTCCGCGTAGCCGGGCAGGAACTCCTCGAGCACCCTGCCGAACGCCGCCTTTGCATTGAGCTGGCAGAGCACGGCCACACCCCCGGTCCAGACCCGGTGGATGAGCAGGTACGTCGGCGGCAGATTCAGCTGCATCCCGACCCCGCCGGCGGTCCGGGGATCGCGCACCCGACTGAACTGGGAGCGCATCCAGTCCCGGGTGAACTGGAACTCCTCGACGGCGGCAGGCTCCACGAACGGCGCAAGGTAGGCCAGCAGGTTCTCCGCATCCACATCGGAGGCGACGAATCCCTCGCGGTGCAGGCCTTCGGCAACCTGGTGGGCATCCCCTTCCTGGGCGATTCGCAGCAGCCGGCCGACGGCCGGCGGCAAGCCCTCGGGCAGCCTGGCGACGAGCCCGAAGTCGACGATGCCGAGCCGACCGTCGGACAAGACCTTGAAGTTGCCCGGATGTGGGTCGGCGTGCAGGAGGCCGACCATGCTCGGCCCGGCGAAAAGGAATCGCACATAACGCAGGGCGATTGCGTTGCGCTGGTCGTCGGGCCACTTGATCGCGGCGGACAGCGGGACACCCTCCAGCCACTCGCTGACCATCACCTTGGCCGTACTGTCCAGCACGTGCGGCACGACGAACTCGTCGCTGCCCTCGAAGCCGACGGCCGCCTGCTGCTGGGCCTCGGCCTCCAGACGATAGTCCAGCTCCTCGCTGACCCGCGCCGTCAGCTCGTCGACCAGGGGCTTGACGTCCATGCCCCCGGCCAGCGGCGCGAACATCCTCGCCATCCGGCCGATCTGGCGAAGATCCGAACGCAACGCCTCGTCCGCGCCCGGGTACTGCACCTTGATCGCCACCTGGCGACCGTCGCTCCAGACCGCGCGATGCACCTGACCGATCGAGGCGGCCGCCGCGGGCAGCGGCTCGACGCTTCGGAACCTCGCCTTCCAGTCCACGCCGAACTCTCGCGCCAGCACGGCGTGCACCCGGGAGGTGGGCATCGGCGGAGCGTCGGCCTGGAGGCGGACCAGGTGCTCTCGATACGGCGCGGCGACGTCCTCCGGCAGCACCGACTCGAAGAGGCTGAGGGCCTGGCCGAACTTCATCGCACCGCCCTTGAGCTCGCCCAGCACCCGAAAGAGCTGCTCCGCGGTCTGCGCGTTCAGCTGGGCGGAGACGTCGGCCGATGACGTACCCCCGATCCGACGGCCCAGACCCTTCGTTGCCCGACCGGCAAGACCCAGTGGAAGAGACGCGAGCTTCACGCCGCGCCGGATCGCCGACCGGGCGATGCCGTCGTCGTCGCCGCTCATGGTGATCTGCTCCCGCCCGCTCGTACCCGATACCCACCGATCGTGCGGCGGTCTGTGCCCAACCGTATGTCAGTCCGCCGCGAAACCGGCGCGGTTGCGCTCCTCAGCCCGCCACCGCCGCGAGCGGTCGTCGAAGCCTGCCGGGCCGGCCGGCTCCGCGATGTCCCAGCCGCATCCGCAGGACGGATGGGCCGGCCAGCTGCGCCGACGCTGGATGCCGTCCGAGCCGAGCTCGATGGTGGCACCCGCGCTCTCCGGCCACGTCCGGCTCGGATCGCCGAGCGCTCCCAGGACAGACACCACCTGGATGACGGTGACGCCGGCGGCCCAGGTGAGCAGGGGCTCGGTCGGAGATCCGACGGTCCGGCTCAGCTGCGACAGCAAACCCGGCCAGTCCGGATCGAGCTCACAGCGAACCAGATCGGTGCATCGCAGGCACGGGGTACGCCCCGGCAGGACGAACGGACCGACCACGACGCCCCGAGCCGTCGGACGCACGATCAGGTGTGGCTGGTCGGCCCTGAGCAGCGCGTCGGTGAACATCCGGTCCACCTCGAGACGGTCCAGGGCCAGCACCGTGAGGTCGGGAGTGACCTGCCACCGCGGATCGGGGGTGGTCTCGGCGGCGATGGATGACCAGGTCGGCCCCGCGGTGATCAGCGGCGCTCGAGTCCCGAACGTCCGGTCGCCGGCTCCGCGACGGGTGCTGGCGCGTTCGGCGGTCAGCTCGGTGTGCAGGGCCACCGCCTGCCGTCCCAGCCCACCGTTGCCGGAGTAGAGGGTGTGGTCGACGGGGTCGTCGTCCACGAGCTCGACGGCGGCAAGATCGGCGGTGACGAGCGATCGGGCGATGGACCGGCCGAGCCGACCGGCTCCGATCAGCCGCACTCGCCCGTCGCCGGCGAAGCCTTGGTCCGAACTCGTCACGGCGTCCGGCTCACCGCTCATCAGTCCGGCGGCGGTCAGCTGGTCGAGGATGCGGCGAACCTGGCCGGCCGCCAGGCCGAGCCGGGTTCCGCTGCGCTGGACCTCGACCATTCCGCGGGTGCCGTCGAGCAGCCGGAGCCAGCGGGCAACGCTCGCGCCGGCCGGGGCCAGCACGATGGCGTCGGGGGTGTCGAAACCGACCTGCACTCCGCCGGGCCGCCGAAGCACGGGTGTTCCGGGGCGCAGTCGTGGTCTGCGCGGGACGGTCGGGGAGGCTGCCGGCGGGGAGCCCCTGCCGGCGGGGAGCCTGCCGCCGGGTCTGCTGCCTGCGGGTCGGGAGCTTCGGACGACGATGCAGGGCTCACGAGCGATCTGGTCATGCCCGCAGTGTGGGGTCCGCGCAAGGGGGTGCCGGGACTTATCCACAGACTTTCTGCTGCGATCGCGCGATCGTCCCAGCGTTCGGACATCGCCTCCCGGCACGGCGCGTCACCGCGATCCGAACGCCAAAGGGGACGGACCGGCTCGGTCCGTCCCCTTCGGGATCTCGTCGGTCGGGTCGATCAGGCCTTGCCGAGGATGCGGTTCAGGTTGGTGCCGCACACCGGGCACTTGGCCTTCGCCATCCGGGTGCCCTTGTCGTTGACGTGGACCTCTCCGCTGGCCTCCCGCTTCTCCTTGCACTTCACGCAGTAGAACTCACCGCTGTACGTCTCGGCCATGCGCCGCCTCCTTGCTCGTTTCTGATTCCGCAAACGGGTCAGGTCCGCGGTCCGCGGAGCATTTGCCTCCGCGAGGTCGCCGGTTACTCTACGCGAGCGGCGCCAGGGTGTGACGTGAACCACGCCGAACGGGCCTCGAGCATAGGTTCGCCGCCCGCACGAAACCCGAAGCCCACGGCACGTCGCGGGGCCCTCCGACGCGACCGTTGCCCCAGACAGCACGAAACCTCCAGTGCTGCCGGCACCCGCTTGCCTTCCCCTGCGAGCGGACCGACCGACTGGAGGTCTCGTGCTGGGAACGCTAGGGCACCGAGCGCGTACGGTCAAACCCGCGTCGATCAGCCGCCGGTCAGGGCGCGGACCGTCCGCGACGGGCTCGGCCGTCCGAGCTGGTCGGCCAGCCACCGGCTGGTCTCGACCAGCTTTGCGAGGTCGATCCCGGTGTCGATGCCTAACCCGGCCAGCTGCCAGAGCAGATCCTCGGTGGCGAGGTTGCCGGTCGCGCTCTTGGCGTACGGGCAGCCACCCAGTCCACCGGCCGAGGCGTCGACGGTCGTCACCCCGTGGCGCAGCGCTTCCAAGGTGTTGGACAGGGCTTGGCCGTACGTGTCGTGGAAGTGCACGGCGATCTGCTCGATCCCGAGGCCACTGTCGACGAGGGCGTCGAGCAGGGCGGCGACCTGACCGGGGGTAGCGACGCCGATCGTGTCGCCGAGGCTCAGCTCGGTGCAGCCCAGCCTCATCATCTTGCCGGCCACGTCGACGACCTGGGCGGTCGGCACCTCCCCGGTCCAGGGGTCGCCGTAGCACATCGAGAGGTATGCGCGGACCCCGAGACCGGCCTGGCGGGCCCGAGTGACGACCGGCTCGAACATCGCCAGCGACTCGTCGATGCTCCGGTTCAGGTTGGCCTGGGCGAACGACTCGGTGGCGCTACCGAAGACGGCGATGTCGCTGACGCCCGCGTCCAGCGCGCGGTCAAGACCGCGATCGTTGGGCACCAGGACGGGATAGCGCACGCCCGGCCGACGATCGAGCCGGGCAAGCACCTGCTCGGCGTCGGCGAGCTGAGGCACCCACCGCGGATGGACGAAGCTGGTCGTCTCGACGATCTTGTGGCCGGCGGCGACAAGCCGCTCGATGAACTCGACCTTGACCCCGACCGGGAGCACCGCGGCCTCGTTCTGCAACCCATCGCGGGGCCCGACCTCCCAGACCGTGATCGAGGACGGCAGCCCGTCGAGCCGCTGGACGCCGTACGTCGGGGCATCCTCGCTCATCGTGTTCCCCGTCGTGCCGGCACGGCTTCAGCGTAGCCACCGGCCATGACGACGGGACCTGTCCACCGCTGTGGACAAGACTGTGGAAACTGTGTGCAGAGCTGGACCACCTCCTGTGGAGGATCGTGGTCACCGCCTGGTCGGCAGGCTGACACCCTGTTGAAACCTGTCGTTCATCTGGTCTGCTGCCGCCACAGATCGAGCGGGGGTCACAGGCCGACCGACCGGGCGACATCCTGGACGGCGGCGGCGGAGGTCTGAAAGGCCCGCACCTCCTCGCCCGACATCGGCACATCGAGCACACCGACCACTCCATTCGCGTCCACCAGCGACGGCAGGGACAGGCACACGCCGGACACCCCGTGCTCGCCCTGGATCAGCGAGCTGACGGGCAGCACGGCGTTCTCGTCGCGCAGGATCGCCTCGATCACGCGGGTCGCGGCCAGCCCGACGGCGTAGTTCGTCGCGCCCTTGCCGCGGATGATCCGCTCGGCGGCCGTGACCACATCGCGGCTGATCCGGTCCTTGGACCCCTCGTCCAACCGGCGCCCGTCCGGTGCGACGAAGTGATCGACCGGAACGGTGCCGATCGACGCGGAGCTCCAGACGGCGAACTCAGTGTCGCCGTGCTCGCCGGCGATCCACGCGTGCACGCTCTGCGAGGCAACGCCCAGCGAGCTGGCGATCAGCTGGCGCAGCCGCGCCGAGTCGAGCACGGTGCCGGTGCCGAGCACCCGGTTCGTGCTCAGCCCCGAGAACGTCAAGGCGGCGAGGGTCAGCACGTCGACGGGGTTGGTGACCATCAGCAAGACGGCCCCCGGCGCGACTGCGAGCAGCTTGGGAATCAGCTGTCGGCAGATCTCGACGTTCGTGCCGGCGAGCTCGAGGCGGGTCTGGCCCGGCTTCTGCTTCGCGCCGGCGGTGATCGCGATGACGTCCGCGCCCTCGCAGACGGCGATGTCGTCGGAGCCGTCGACATCGGCCGGTGGGCAGAACTGAAGCCCGTGCCGCAGGTCGAGGACCTCGGCGGTGACCTTGTCGCGGCTGACGTCATACAGCACGATGTCGTGTGCGATGCCGCGGATCAGCGCGGCGTAGGCGAGGGTGGCGCCGACCGAGCCGGCACCGACGATGGCGAGCTTGCTGCGGCGGGGGGAAACAGCCATGCCGCAACGCTAGTGCGGCTTGTCGGCGCCTGTGGGTGGAGCGTCTTACAGTGTCGCCATGCCGTCCACGCCGAGCCGGGCCCAGGCCCGGGCCAGCGCACCCCGCGGAGCCGAGCTCGCATCGCCCCGGATCGAGGTGCGCCGAAGCGCGCGCCGCAAGCGGACCGTCCAGGCCTACCGCGAGGGGGACGCGATCGTCGTCCTGCTGCCGCAGGGCATGTCCGCCGACGACGAGGAGCGCTATGTGGAGAGCCTCGTCGAGCGGGTGCTCGCCCACGAGGCCCGAAGGGCCCGCAGCAGCGACGACGAAGGGCTGATGGTGCGGGCCGAGCGGCTCAGCGAGCGGTATCTGCGGCCACGGCTGGGCCGGGCCCCGTTACCGGCGTCGATCAGCTGGGTCGCGAACCAGCAGAAGCGTTGGGGATCCTGCTCGATCGCGAGCGGCGACATTCGTTTGTCGGATCGGCTGCAGCAGATGCCGGAGTGGGTGCAGGACTACGTCCTCCTGCACGAACTGGTCCATCTGGTCGTCCCCGATCACGGCAAACGATTCCGCGGACTGCTCTCGGCCTATCCGCGTCAGGAGCGGGCGCGGGGATACCTGGAGGGGTTCCAGGCGGGAATCGGCCGGCCGCAGCTGGGCGACGTCGACGGGAGCGATCCCGACGAGGGTGCCCTTCCACAGGCGCGGGACAGATGCGACGAGGACCTCGACGTTGACTGAGCTACGCCGGCTTGTCGTGGTGCTGGCCCGGCACGCGGGCGTGGCACCGCCCGGAGTCGACGCGGCCCGGTTCGCGGCGGCGGCACTGGCCGACACCTACGAGGTGGCGGCCGATCTGGTCGGCGTGCAGGCCACCATCGCCGGTCCCGCCGGGTTTGCCGACCTGCTGTATCCCGGCGCGCGGCTACTGCCCGGAGACGTCGACCTGGCCGGACTCTGCGACGCAACCTCGGGGACGTACGACGAGGTCGTCTTCCTGCCCGGCGACGCCCCGGATCTGCCGGGCCTTGTCATCGCGAAGATGTTCAAGGCGCTGCAGCGGGCCGCGGTCTGCGTCGCTCCGGAGCGGGGTGGACCGGGCTGTCTGGGGATCGGGGTCGCCCTCCCCGCGGCCGACTGGGTCGAGCTACCGCCGAACCTGGACACCGATCCCAGGCCGCGGCTGCACACGCTGGCCCCACGCCGCTCCAAAGTCGCCACCACGCCCGACTGGCACCGGCTGCGCAGCGCGGAGGCGCTGCGGCGACTCGACCCGGCGCTGGAGGGGTGGGACGAGACTCGTCTCCTGCTGGGCGACCGGGTGAGCCGCTGACACAGAAACTGGGCTCAGACGACAACGACACGCCGATGATCGTTGTCGTACGCGCCCAGTTTCCTTCTTCGGGAGCCGCCCGGTCAGGAGGTTTCCTCGTCGCCGGGGGCGGCGTCGTCCAACAGTTTGGCCAAGGCCGCGTCGAAGTCGTCGTCGGCAGTCCCCGACGACTCGTGCTTCGCGGCGAAGCCGAGCGGGTCGTCCAGGTCGGAGGCGGACGGCACGAGGTCGGGGTGGGACCAGACGGCGTCGCGCCCCTCGGCACCGCGAGCGTCGCGGACCGCTGCCCACAGGTTCGCGGCGTCGCGCATCCGGCGGGGGCGGAGCTCCAGCCCGACGAGGGTGGCGAAGGTCGCCTCCGCAGGTCCGCCGGTGGCGCGCGCACGGCGTACGGTCTCGGCGAGCGCGCTGGCGGCCGGCATCCAGGGCGCGCTGGCTTGGGTGACGATCTCGTCGACCCAGCCCTCCACCAGCGCGAGCATCGTCTCCAGTCGTTCGAGCGTCGCCAGCTGGGCGGGGGACTTCTGCGGCTCGAACAGGCCGCCCTCGAGCTTCTCGCCCAGCTCCTCGAGGTTGTTCGGGTCGAGCTGGCCGACCGCCTCCTCGAGCGCGCTGGTGTCGATCGTGATGCCGCGGGCGTACTCCTCGACCAGGGTCAGCATCTGCTCGCGCAGCCAGCCGGCGTGGGCGAACAATCGCTGTCGCGCGCACTCACGCAGCGCCAGGTAGAGCGTGACGTCGGTATCGGTTTGGTCCAGGCCCTCACCGAAGGCGGCGATGTTGGTCGGCAGCAGCGCGACATGGCCGGGCTCGCTGAGCGGCAGTCCGATGTCCGTGGCGCCGACGACCTCGGTGGCGAGCTTGCCGAGGCCCTGGCCGAGCTGGAAGCCGAACATGGTCGCCCCCGAGCTGCGCAGCATGGGTCGCAGCATCTGCTCCAGACCGGCGATGCCGGCCATCCCGGCGGCTTCGTCTCCACCGGCGGCGAGCGCCCCCTCCATCGCATCGGCGATCGACGACGCGACCGGCTCGACCAGCCGGCGCCAGACCGGCATGGTCTTCTCCACCCACTCCGCCCGGCTCCACGCGGCGACCCCGGCGCTCACCCTCGGCAGGCTCGTGGCGGAGTCGAGCCAGACCTCGGCCAGCGAAACGGCCTCGCCGAGCGCCCGTTGCTGGGTCGCGGTCGGCGTCGGGTCCTGCCCGAGGGAGGCAACGGTCTTCCGCGCGGTGTCGCGCGTCAGCTCCCAGTTGACCCCCGAGCTCGCGGCAGCGGGATCGTTCAGCCCGCGGCCGAAGAAGCCCGAGCCGGCGCCGGGCGCACCCGGCATCGCCATTCCGGGGAACATGGTCGAGAAGGTGGACTGGAGCTGCTGCATGAATGCGTTCATATCGCCGGAGCTGCCGCCACCGAACGACCGGAACAGTGCCTCGAGCGGATTGGCCGGCTGGGCGGAGGAGTCGTTGTCGGACGCCCCGGCATCGCCTGCGCCGCTGTTCTCGGGCTCGTCCGGCTCACCGGTCGGTTCGAGCGGCCGTTCGTCGGCCATGGCAGTCTCCTTGGGCGTTCGTTGGCGGGCACGCGGACCGCGTCGGCCGTGCCTGAGATATTCCACCGTACGCGGGCCATTGGTGTCTGTGCATCTCGATCGCTGTGAGCGCAATGATCCGGGAGCCTTCCGGTGGAACCCATGGGTAGGGTCGAGTGGGTATGGTCTGGGGCATGTTTGCGGTCGACGCGTCGGGATCACCTGAGCCGACGGGCGTGTCGACCTATGCCGCCGTCGTCGAGTCGCCGCTCAGCGTTGACGCGCTATTGGCACGGGTCAGCGACCGTCGCGTCGGTGGCATCGGTCTGTTCGTCGGGGTGATCCGCGACCGGGACGAGGGTTCGGCGGTCGGCTCCTTGGACTACACGCAGCATCCCTCCGCCGGCGAGGCGCTGTTGGCCTGCGTCGAACAGGTGGCGTCTGCGTACGACGTGCTGAGTGTCGCCGTCGAGCACCGGATCGGCCACCTGGAGATCGGCGACCTCGCGGTGGTGGTCGCGGTCGGTGCGGTGCACCGCGGACCCGCTCTGGCTGCCTGCCATCAACTCATCGACGATCTCAAGGCGAAGGTGCCGATCTGGAAGGAACAGCACTTCGCCAACGGTCGGACCAGCTGGGTCGGACTCGGATGACGCGCCAGACCTGGACGGCCCTGGTGTCGGCACTGGCCTTCGTCGGGCTGGCCGCGCTGCTCGCGGTGATCGCGGTGCCCTATGTGACCTGGAGCCCGGGCGGTATCCACGATGCACTGGGCGATGTCTCCACGGCAGGGGAGACAGCGCAGCAGGAACCGATGATCAAGGTATCCGGGATCGACACCTACCCGACCAGCGGCGAGCTCGACCTGACCACGGTCGCGGTGACCAGCCCGGGCGCCAGACTGAGCCTGCCCGAGGCGCTCGCCGCCTATTGGCTCCCGAAGCGGGACGCGCTGCCAAGAGACTCGGTCTACCCACCGGGGACGACCGCCCAGTCCTCGGAGCAGCGCGATTCAGAGGACATGAACACCTCGCAAGACGATGCGGTCGTGGCCGCGCTGCGGGAAGCCGGCAAGCCCGTCACGGAGATGCCGATGATCACGTCAGTCACGGTCGGCGCCCCGGCGCAGGGCAAACTCGAACCCGGAGACCTGATCGTGTCGGTCGGCGATCGATCGATCAAGCAGGTCGATGACGTAGGGGACGCGATCAGGTCGTACGAGGTCGGCCAGCTCGTCACCTTCGTCGTGCTGCGTCACGGCGTCAAGAGCACGGTCGAGCTCAACACAGCCGCATCCACGGCACAGAGCGGCGTGCCGGTGGTGGGCATCTCCGTCGGCACCGGCTACTCCTACGAACCGACCATCTCCTTCGATCTCGGCGAGGAGCTGGGTGGTCCGAGCGCAGGCATGATCTTCGCGCTCGCCATCTACGACAAGATCACCCCCGGTGCGCTGCTGGACGGCCGCCACGTCGCCGGCACCGGTACGATCACCCCGACCGGAACCGTTGGCCCGATCGGCGGGATCCAGCAGAAGATCGCCGGAGCCGAGAAGGCCGGAGCCACCGTGTTCCTCGTCCCCGCAGCCAACTGCGAGAGCGTGGCGGGGCTCGAGACGCACGTGTCGCTGGTGAAGGTCGGCAGCCTCGACGAGGCCGTCAAGGAACTGAACGAGGTCGACGCCGGGGGACCGGATGCCCCTGGACTGGCCCGGTGCTGAGCAGGTGACCCCAGACGCAGGTGACCCCAGACCAGGTGACCCCAGACCAGGTGACCCCAGACCAGTCCGACGCGCTGGTCGCGGTGCTGATGGAGATCGAGCGTCACGTCGGCAGTGCGGGCTGGGATCAGCCGGCACGACTGTTCGCCCTGGTATCGACGAGCCGGCTGATCGCTGCCGAGCCGGCGCTGGCCGATCGACTGAGCCGACCCGCCGTGGCAATCGGGCCCGACCACGACGACGACCTCACCGCGGTCGAGCAGGAGCACTTCGAGCCGACCGCAGATCTGGTCGATGACCTGGTCCGACTGAGCTGGCCGGACGGCGTCGACGGCTGTGCCGTCGCGGTCGAGCGGACCTTCCTGCCGGCCGGGGTCGAGGTGGATCTCCCGGACGATCCGGTCGCCGCCGCCGAGGCCGTCGCCGCGCATCCCGACCGGCACGACGTACGGGTGGTGGTCGGAGTAGATCGCGGCCGGCGGCAGCACGGAGTCGCCCGGCTGCGCGCCCACCCGGAGGAGTTGCTGGGCGGCACGGATCTCGTTCCGGGACTCGCCGAGGTGCTGGCGCATACGCTGACGTGAACCGAAACCGCCCACTCGAAACCACGGGGCCCGCTGGTTCGTTCATGAGAACGACCGATCATGTCCCTGTGAGTTCGTATGAAATCTGACGCAATCAATTGAGGAGCACCCCCAGGTGAGCAGCCTTCGCATGTCGCGCCGACCTCGCGGCGCGGTCTTGCCGACTCTCGTCATCGCCGCCATCATCGTCGTCGCCTTCGCCGTCTTCACCAACATCTGGACCGACCGCCTGTGGTACAGGTCGTTCGACTTCGGATCGGTCTTCAACAAGCTGCTGCTCACCCGGATCGGGCTGTTTGTGGCCTTCGGACTGATCATGGCGACGCTGGTCGCTGCCAACGCCGCCATCGCGTTCCGGATGCGGCCGAAGTTCAGTGGCGGACCCGGCAGTGCGTTGCTGCAGCGCTCCCGCGACGTGCTGGAGAGCCGCTTCGCCATTCTCGTCGGAGCAGCCGCCGTGGTGATCGGGCTCTTCGCCGGTGGTGCCGCGGCAGGACAGGTGTCGACGTACTTGGCGTGGCGCAACGGGACTCCGTTCGGCACTACCGACCCGGAGTTCGGGCTCGACATCGGTTTCTTCGTCTTCTCCTATCCGTGGTGGCGCTTCGTCATCTCCTTCGCGTTCTCCGGATTTGTGCTCAGCATCATCGCCGCCGCGGTGGTCCACTACCTCACCGGCGCGATCCGGTTCTCCGGTCGACGTGGCGCGACGCCCGCCGCTCAGGCGCATCTCTCGATCCTGGTCGGCCTCGCGGTGCTCACCAAGGGGGTCAGCTACTGGTTCGACCGCTACGGGCTGGAGATCAGCAACACATCGCTGTTGACGGGCATCAACTACACAGCCGACCATGCCGTGGTCACCGCCAAGCTGATCCTCACCGTGATCGCGGTGCTCTGCGCGCTCTTGTTCTTCGCCAACGCGGTGCTGCAGCGTTGGATCGTGCCGACCATCGGTCTCACCTTGATGGTGCTGTCGGCGATCGTGCTCGGCATCGTCTACCCCGGCGCAGTGCAGTACTTCAGCGTCCGGCCCGACGAGCCGGACAAGGAGCGGCCCTACATCCAGCGCAACATCGATGCCACCCGCGCCGCGTACGGGGTGAGCAAGGTGGAGATCACCGACTACTCGGCCAAGACGACTGCCACCAGCGGCCAGCTCCGGGCCGATGCCGAGGCCGTGCCCGGGATCCGGCTGATGGATCCGAACCTCGTCGCCGGAGCGTTCGAGCAGCTGCAGCAGGTGCGGGGCTACTACTCGTTCCCCAAGACGTTGGACGTCGACCGGTACACCATCAACGGTGCCGAGACCGACGCCGTCGTCGCCGTCCGGGAGATGGACCTGTCCGGGCTCGGGCCGGACAACCAGAACTGGAACAACCTGAAGACCGTCTACACCCACGGGTTCGGCATGGTGGCGGCCTACGGCAACAAGAGCCAGTCCGGCGGTCAGCCGGCGTGGATCGCCGGCGGCATCCCGACGACCGGTCAGTTGAAGGAGACCGAGCCGCGGATCTACTTCGGGGAGCTGATGGGCCAACAGGCCGGCGAGTACTCCATCGTCGGCGCCCCGGCCGGAGCGACGCCGATCGAGCTGGACACACCCAGTGGCGGTGCCGCGGACGGGCCGAGCACGTACACCTACACCGGCACGGGAGGCGTGCCGATCGGCAGCTGGTGGAACCGACTGCTCTACGCGGCCAAGTTCGCCGACGTGAACATCTTGTTGTCGGACCGGGTGAACCAGGCGTCCAAGATCATTTACGACCGCACGCCGCGGGAGCGGGTGCAGAAGGCCGCGCCGTGGCTGTCGGTCGACGGCGACGCATACCCGGCCGTCGTCGACGGCCGGATCAAGTGGATCGTCGACGGCTACACCACGTCGAACAGCTACCCGTACAGCCAACGGGTCGCGCTCAACCAGGTCACCCAGGACGCCCAGACGCAGGTCGGCGGCACCGTGGTGGCCCAGCCGGACACGAACATCAACTACGTCCGCAACTCCGTGAAGGCGGTCGTCGATGCGTACGACGGCACCGTCACCCTGTACGCCTGGGATGACACGGACCCGGTGCTGAAGACCTGGGAGAAGGTGTTCCCCGGGGTGGTTCAGCCGAAGTCGGCGATCTCCCCGGATCTGCTGTCCCACCTGCGCTATCCCCAGGACCTGTTCAAGGTCCAGCGCCAGATCCTGGCCCAGTACCACATGACCGATCCGTCGATCTGGTATCAGCGCTCCGGCCTGTGGGAGATCCCGAACGACCCGGTCGGGGGAGCGGGCAGCACGGTCAAGGAGCAGCCGTACTATCTGTCGGTCAAGTGGCCGGGAGACGACAGTGCCGTGTTCTCCCTGACCAACGTGTACGTGCCGAAGGGCCGGTCGAACCTGGCCGCGTACATGGCCGTGAACGCCGATGCCGCCAGTCCGGACTACGGCCAGATTCGGATCCTGAAGATGTCGGACACGACGCAGATCGACGGGCCAGGGCAGACAGCCAATGCGTTCAACACGAACCCGACCGTTGCCGAGGCACTGCGACCGTTCCTGAACCAGGGCTCGGCCAGCGCTCAGTCCGGCAATCTGTTGACGCTGCCACTCGGTGGCGGACTGCTCTACGTCCAACCGGTGTACACCCAGCGCCAGGGGAGTAGTGGGGCCTACCCGGCCCTGCAGTTCGTGCTCGTGCGGTTCGGCCAGCAGGTGGGTATCGGCGCCACGCTGCAGCAGGCGCTGAACCAGGTGTTCGGTGGTGACTCGGGAGCCTCAACGGGCGAGGGCAGCAGCTCCGGGAGTGGCTCGGGCACGGAACAGACCGGTACGGCACCGACGGGGAACGAGGCCGCGGTGAAGGCCCTGGCCCAGGCGCAGACCGCGTTCCAGAACGCGAACAAGGCGCTGAAGGAAGGCGATCTCGCGATGTACCAGGCGCAGATCAAGGCAGCCCAGGAGGCGGTGCAACGGCTGCAGAAGGCTCTGGGCCGCTGAGGGCGGGGCGGCGCGTGGTCTCAGTGGACCTCGAAGCCGTCCTCCCCACCCGGCTCTTCGTCGACGATCTCGATGCTGGTCACGTACGCATGGGCGGGCCCGACCTGAGTCCACTGGATCATGGCGTCGACAGCCTCCTGCTCGCCCTCGAAGACGGCCTCGATCCGGCCGTCGTCGCGGCTCAACGCCCAGCCTCGCACGCCGAGACGCTGGGCTTCCCGCAGATAACTCTCCCGGAACAACGGATCCATCAACCGACCCGTGACCACCAATCGCCGCCTGATCATGGCGCCAGTCTGCCGCAGTGGCCCGGGCGAGACCAGACGGAGGGGTGGTCAGGCCGGACGCGGCTCGCTCCCCAACAGCTGCACACCTTGTTCGATTCTGCGCACTTCGTCGAGTGTGCAGAATCGAACAAGCTATGCAGCTGTGGGCCGATCTCGAGCGACGTCGGCTCGGCGACCGGCCGACCTGGCCGTCTCAGCGCTTCGGCACGATCCGATAGACCGCGTCGGCGAGGTCGTCACTGACGTACAGGGCCTTGTCGGGGCCCTGGACGGCCATCACCGGACGGCCCCATCTGCGGCCGTCGGTGGACTGGAAGCCGGTCACCAGCGTCTGCTGGGAGCCGAGGGATCCCTTGGCGTACGCGAAGAAGGCGACCTCGGGCGGCCGCGGGGGATTGCGGTTCCAGGAGCCGTGAACGCCGACCACGGCGCCGACGCCGAGCGGGGCCGGCAAACCGGCGGTGGCGAAACTCAGACCGAGCGGGGCCGAGTGGGCGCCTAGGCCCTGTTCCACGGCCGGCAGTTTCGCGCAGTCGAGCTTGGCACCGGTCGGGTTGGTCTGGACATCGCGAACGAACGGCCGGCCCGAATAGGACAGCGCGGTGCCCGGGGCGCCGGGCACGAGGTCGGGATCGGGGTTGCAGTACGGCCAGCCGAGGTCGCGACCGGCGAACAGTTTCGCCAGCGGTTCGAGCGGGTGCTCGTTGACATAACCGGTCATCACCTTGCCGGCATCCGATGCGCCGTCGCCGTCGTAGTCGCGGTCATACGGGTAGGCGACGTTGTCTCGGTTGTTCACCGCGGTCCACACCGCGCCGTCCGGGGCGACGGCCAGACCGGTTCCGTTGCGGACTCCCCGGGCGTAGACCGAAGCCTTGCCGCCACCCGGCGGGATCCGCAGGATGGTGGCCCGCTGCGGATTCGTAGAGCGGTCGGCGGGCGACACGTTCTCAGTGGATCCGACCGAGACGTACAGCGCACCGTCCCGGCCTACTGCGACGCTCTTGAGCGCGTGGGCGTAGGCGCCGTGGAGGTCGGGGCTCTTCGAGTCGGGCAGGCCGCTCAGCACCGTGCGGCGCTTGGTGGCCCGGCCCTTCGCGTAGTGGTACGCGTCGATCCGGTGGCTCTCCGCGACGTACAGGGTCGATCCGTGGAAGGCCAACCCATGCGGTTGCCGCAGCCCGCGGATGAGGGTCCGCGACGTCGGCCGTCCACGCTTGTTGGGTGTCAGCAGCGTGACGATTCCGTACTGCGGACGGGAGACGAGCAAGCGCCCATCGGGGGCGAACGCGAGCAGGCGGGCCTTCTTCGGCCGGGCCCAGACGCTCACCGTCCAGCCAGCCGGCACCCGGAGCGTGCGGGTCGTGTCCAGCGGCGCCCAGTCGATCGCCATGGGGACGGAAACCTTGGTCGTCACCAGCGCGACGGCCGCTGCAGCCGTCGGTGGCGAGCCCGCTGCAGCCGTCGGTGGCGAGCCCGGTGTGGCTGTCGCCGTTCGGCTCGACGTTGTGGTTCCGACGCATCCGCTGAGAATCAGGACCCACGCAGCCATCAACGCGGTGGTCGACCGTCGGAGGGAACTGAGCGTCGGCATCGGCATCTCCTCGGGTCCAGCGGACGGGAAGCCCTCTGCGACTTTATCCGGGTGCTGATCGAATAGGTAGGTCCGCGAGCGTCGCCGATGGAGTTACTTGACATAATGTAGCTTATCGGACAACTCGGCGACCGCATCAGACCCAGCTTCAGTGGTCAGTGTGATTCGACATCGTGCGCATACTGACCACCGGCGACGCAAGAGTCGGCTCAGCGGGCGACATACGCCGCGAGGTGCCGACCGGTCAGCGTCGAGCCGTCGGCGACGAGGTCCGCGGGCGTGCCCTCGAAGACGATCCGGCCGCCGTCATGGCCGGCCCCAGGACCCAGGTCGATGATCCAGTCGGCGTGCGCCATCACGGCCTGATGGTGCTCGATGACGATCACCGACAGCCCCTGGTCGACCAGCCGGTCCAGCAGCGCCAGCAGCTGGTCGACGTCGGCCAGGTGCAGGCCGCTGGTCGGCTCGTCGAGGACGTACACCCCGCCCTTGTCGGCCAGATGGGTGGCCAGCTTGAGTCGCTGCCGCTCGCCGCCGGACAGGGTCGGCAGTGGCTGGCCGAGGCTGAGGTAACCGAGTCCGACGTCGACCAGCCGGGCCAGGATCGTGTGGGCGGCCGGTGTCCTCGCCTCGCCGCTGGCGAAGAACTCCGCCGCCTCGTTCACCGACATCGCGAGCACCTCGCTGATGTCTTTGCCGCCGAGCTTGTAGTCCAGCACGTCCGGCTGGAAACGCTTTCCCTCGCACACCTCGCAGGGGGATGCGACGCCGGCCATCATCGCCAGGTCGGTGTAGATGACGCCCGCGCCGTTGCAGTTCGGGCAGGCGCCCTCGGAGTTGGAGCTGAACAGGGCAGGCTTCACCCCGTTGGTCTTCGCGAACGCCTTGCGGATCGGGTCGAGCAGCCCGGTGTACGTCGCCGGGTTGCTGCGCCGCGAGCCGCGGATCCCGGTCTGGTCGACAGTCACCACGCCGTCCTGGCCCGCGACAGAACCCTGGATCAGCGAGCTCTTGCCGGATCCCGCCACGCCGGTGAGCACCACGAGCACGCCGAGCGGGATGTCGACGTCGACGTCGCGCAGGTTGTGGGTGCTGGCCCCCCGGATCTCCAGCGCACTGGACGCCGTACGCACCGACGACTTCAGCGACGCCCGGTCGTCCAGGTGCTGCCCGGTGAGGGTGCCACTCGCCCGCAGCCCGTCGACGGTGCCCTCGTACACCACCTCGCCCCCACCCGCGCCGGCGCCCGGCCCGAGGTCGACGGCATGATCGGCGATGGCGATCGCCTCCGGCTTGTGCTCCACCACCAACACGGTGTTGCCCTTGTCCCGTAGCTGCAGCAAGAGCTCGTTCATCCGCTCGATGTCGTGTGGGTGCAGGCCGATCGTCGGCTCGTCGAACACGTAGGTCACGTCGGTCAGCGATGACCCGAGGTGGCGGATCATCTTGGTTCGCTGCGCTTCGCCGCCCGACAGTGTGCCCGAGGACCGGTCGAGGCTGAGATAACCGAGCCCGATCTCCACGAACGAGTCCAGGGTCTCCCCCAGTCCGGCCAGCAGCGGCGCGACCGACGGTTCGTCGAGGCCGCGCGACCCAGTCGGCCAGGTCGCTGATCTGCATGGCACACAGGTCGGCGATGTTCCTGCCGTTGATCTTCGACGACCGAGCCTCCACGCTCAGCCGGCTGCCGTCGCAGTCGGGACACGTGGTGAAGGTCACCGCCCGCTCGACGAAGGCGCGGATGTGCGGCTGCATCGCGTCGACATCCTTGGCCAGGAAGGACTTCTGGATCTGTGGGATCAGACCCGCATAGGTCAGGTTGATCCCCTCGACCTTGATCTTGGTCGGTTCCTTGTAGAGCAGGTTCTGCAGCTCCCGCTTGGTGTACTTGCGGATCGGCTTGTCTGGGTCGAAGAAGCCGCAGCCGCGATAGATCCGGCCGTACCAGCCGTCCATGCTGTAGCCGGGGATGGTGAGCGCGCCCTCGTTCAGCGACTTGCTGTCGTCGTAGAGCGCGGTCAGGTCGAAGTCGGTGACCGAGCCGCGGCCCTCGCACCGCGGGCACATGCCGCCGGTGACGCTGAAGCTGCGCCGCTCCTTGACGGTCCTGCCGGCGCGCTCGAGGGTGACAGCGCCTGCCCCGCTGACCGAGGCGACGTTGAACGAGAATGCCTGGGCCGAGCCGATGTGCGGTTGTCCGAGCCGGCTGAACAAGATCCGCAGCATGGCATTCGCGTCGGTGACCGTGCCGACGGTGGAACGTGGGTTGGCACCCATTCGCTCCTGATCCACGAGGATCGCGGTCGTCAGCCCCTCGAGGACGTCGACGTCGGGCCGCGCCAGCGTCGGCATGAAGCCCTGGACGAAGGTGCTGTAGGTCTCGTTGATCAGCCGCTGCGACTCTGCCGCGATCGTGCCGAACACCAGCGAGCTCTTGCCCGAACCCGAGACGCCGGTGAACACCGTCAGCCGACGCTTGGGGATCTCGACGCTGACGTCCTTGAGGTTGTTCACCCGCGCACCGTGCACGCGAATCCGATCGTGGCTGTCCTGACCCTGATCGTCCGCGCCACGTGTTCCCGACGACCGCGGGTTCGTCCTCGAGGCCCTACTCACCGTGTCTCCATTCGTCGACTCGCCAACTCGATCTCAAGGTATCGCCCGAGTGCCGATGCTCTGCGGTCGTCCTCACCAGCGCTCGAAGGCGTTGACCAGCCGACGGACGTTGCGTTCGAACCGTGCACCGGGCTGGGGAAGTGCCAGCCGACCGGCGGCGGTCATCATCGGGAACCGCTCGGGATCGAGCCGCTCCTCGCGACGCTGCAGGCTGTAGCGATCGTCGGCCACGCTGGTCTGCCGGACGGCCTGTTCTTCGATGGCCGCGCCCACCGTATAGGCGTACAAGACGCTCGACGCGTCGATCGCCACACCGAGCTCCACGCCCGCCTCCACCTGGCACAGGCCTGGCGCAGCGACCACCCCGGCCAGCGGGTCGTGCTGGTCGGCTGAGGATCACTCGGGATGGGTATCCGGCCGGCAGTAGGCGATGATCGCCTCGATGTAGCGCTCGGTGATCCGTTCCTGCATGGCTCGGCCGACTGAGCCCGATGTCTTGGCCAGCCGGGTGCCGGGCCTGGAGAAGGCCACGATGTCGAACCTCACCCGGTCGTCGTCGTCCATCGTGACCATGAACGACTCCTCCCCCTGCTCCGGATGACCCGGCAGTGTGCCGTAGGCGAAGCCTGCCCGGCTGGGCTCGTCGACGACGTACGCGATCCGCACCGGCGCCTTCAGCGCCAGGGGACCCATGCCGATGCGCACCACCGCGACGGTGTCGTCGGCGACCTGAAGGCTCGACGAAGTCAGCTTCGGACCTGCCGCCCGGTGGACGTGCCAGCCGAAGAGTGCCGTTCTCGCCTGGTCGAAGTACGCCCTGCCCACACCGATGTGAACCTCGCGCCGCAGCGGGGTGTAGCCATCCGGCAGGTCGCCACGGGTCGCGCCGACCTCGGCATAGCTGAACGGGGCGGCCCGCAACTCGGCGGCGGTGTGGGCGTCGAGCAGCTCTGATCTCATTTCAGCCCAGTCTCTCTCATGGCAGCCCAGTCTGACCGATCCCGCCAAAACGACGATCGACCCCTGCCGGCGCGGCGGAGACGCTCGATTCGGTAGCGTTCCTGGCATGGTCTACCTCGCCGACGAGTCCCGCTATGACGTCCAGCCCTATCGCCGATGCGGTCGCAGCGGCCTGATGCTGCCCGCCGTCTCCTTGGGCTTCTGGCACAACTTCGGTGACGACAAGTCCCTGGAGACCCAGCGTGCTGTGATGCGACGGGCCTTCGACCTGGGCGTCACGCACTTCGATCTGGCCAACAACTACGGTCCGCCGTACGGCGCGGCGGAGACCAACGCCGGACGGATCCTGGCCCAGGACTTCAAGCACTATCGCGACGAGCTGATCATCTCCAGCAAGGCCGGCTGGGACATGTGGCCCGGCCCGTACGGCGACCTGGGTTCGCGCAAGTACCTGACCGCCAGCCTGGATCAGTCCCTGCAGCGTCTGGGCCTGGATTATGTGGACATCTTCTACCATCACCGGCCGGACCCCGAGACCCCGCTCGAGGAGACGATGTCCGCCCTCGACGCGGCAGTCCGTGCGGGCAAGGCGCTCTACGTCGGGGTCTCGTCCTACTCCCCCGAGGCGACGGCCAAGGCGGCCGCCATCCTGCGCGACCTGGGCACCCCCCTGCTGATCCACCAGCCGTCGTACTCGATGTTCAACCGCTGGATCGAGTCGGGCCTGCTCGAGGTGCTCGACGAGGAGGGCGTCGGTTGCATCGCGTTCACCGCGCTTGCCCAGGGCCTGCTGACCAACCGCTACCTCGACGGCATCCCGCAGGACTCCCGCGCCGCCCAGGGCAAGTCGCTGGATCCGGAGTTGATCAACGAGGAGAACCTCGCCAGGATCCGGGCACTGAACGACATCGCCGAGAGCCGCGGCCAGACGCTGGCTCAGCTCGCCCTGGCCTGGGTGCTGCGGGACAGCCGGATGACGTCCACCCTGATCGGTGCGAGCAGCGTCACACAGCTCGAGGACAACGTCGCCGCGACCAGGAACCTCGACTTCACCGACGACGAGCTTGCCGCGATCGACACGCACGCGGTGGAGTCCGGCGTCGACCTGTGGGCCCGAGCCCGCGAGGCGCGCTGATTTTTGGGCCGTCGCGCTGCTCGGCCGCGCTCAGGACCTGTCGTTCGTCGTAAATGTGGCGGAACGAAAGGCGTGTTCCGCCAGAATCCACTCCTGCACTCCCGGCCGCGCGGCCTTGCGCTGCGACTCCGGCCCGATGTGGCGGTCAAGCAGCTCGGAAGCCTAATACTTCGGGTGGCGGGCCCAGAAGAAGCAGTAGATCCCGAAGGCGGCGATGCCGACGGCGATGGCGAAAAGCAGCACCGGCCCGAACGGCTGGTTGCGGACGGCCGTCAGGGCCTGGTCCATGCCGCCCGCCTTCTTGGCGTCGTAGGTGATCCCGGCCAGAGCGAACAATCCACCGATCGCCGCCAGTGCGACGCCCTTGGCGACCCAGCCCACCGACCCCAGCCAGGTCACACCGCGGCTGGCCGAGCCGTCGAGATCGTTCTCGACGAACTTGCGCCGGATGCCTTTGACCACCTGCGAGATCCCCGCGACGATGATCCCGATCCCGACGTGCGCCGACCAGGAAGCGGCCGGCCGGCAGCTCCATCAGCCGCGCTGACAGCGTGTCCTCCGCCTTTCCCGATGAGGAACCAGACCCGAGCGCCACGCGTACGGCGATCACGCCCAGGGCCAGATAGACGATGGCCCGTCCGATCGAGGACAGCCGGCGCCGGAGTCGCTTCGCCCGGTCCGCCCCCGCTCGGCCGACCACCGCCTCGAGCACCTGCCAGACGACCAGTCCGAAGAGGCCTACCGCCATGACCCACAGCACGACCGCACCGAGCGGCTGTTTGGCCAGTTCCTTCATCGCGCCCTGGCTGGACGCGTCGCCGCCGACACCCAGAGCGAGCCGGCCGGCGATCCACGCCAGCAGCAGATGGACCAGACCGTAGCTGACCAGCCCGATCCCGATCAGCAGGTGATACCAACGACTGCCCCGAATCCGTTCGCTGTCCATCGCCTCATCCTCGCGGGTATGCCCCTTCCTCATACCCAACGGGGTCGATGTCAGCGGGGTCGGGTCTCGCCGGCAGCCGGACGGCGACGTACGGCAGGAAGAACTGCACCAGCGGACCGATGGCGACCGCGTACAGCACGGTGCCGACGCCCACGACACCGCCCAGCGCGAAGCCGACCACCAGCACCGTCAGCTCGATCCCGATCCTGATCACCCGCAGGCTGCGGCCGGTCCGGGCCGCGAGTCCCGTCATGAGGCCGTCGCGCGGTCCCGGACCGAGGTGGGTGCCGATGTAGGCGGCGCCGGCCAGTCCGTTCAGCACCACGGCTGAGACCATCATCACGATCCGCGCCCACAGTGCGTCCGGGCTGGGCAGCAGCGCCAGTCCGGCGTCGGCCGACAGCCCGATGACCAGCACGTTCGAGACGGTGCCCACGCCGGGCCACTGGCGGAGCGGGATCCACGCGAGCAGCACCAGCGCGCCGACGACCATCGTGATCTGGCCGAACGACAGGGGGAGGTAGCCGGTCAACCCCTGGTGGAAGGTGTCCCACGGATCGAGGCCGAGCCCCGCCTTGATCATCATCGCCATCGACCAGCCGTAGAGGCCGAGCCCACCGAGCAGCTGCGGCAGTCGCCGGACGAGACGACCGGCGCGAAGCTGGGCGAGGGGATCGAGCCGTGGCAGCTCGAAGGGCCTCGGGGTCGGGAGAATCGATCTCACGACAGCATCCTCCAGCACAACTGGATGTATGCCATAGGGCCAGTTGTATCTCGGTGGACTGATTGGACTGCCGCTCTAAGGCCACTTCCGGCATACTCGATCCATGCCCGTCCGTACGATATCTGCCGCACAGCTGTCCGCACTGCTCCCTGCGGGTCCACTGGCCCCGCCGGCCTACGCCACTTTGGCCGAGGAGATCCGGATGCTGGCCGTGGACGGGCGGCTGGTGCTGGGCCAACGGCTGCCCAGCGAACGTGAGCTCGCCGTCAGGCTCTCGCTCAGTCGGACGACGGTCACAGCGGCGTACGCACGGCTGCGCGATGGCGGCTACCTGCGGGCCCGGCGCGGCGCTGGCAACTTCGTCACGCTCCCCCATCGCCGCGCCGCGAGTGGCTTCGTACCCGGCTCGTTGCGGACTCGCGAGGACGAGATCGGTTGGAACTGCGCGAGCGGCGCGGCCGCTCCCGGTCTCGCCGCGGCGTACGCCCGGGCCGCCGAGCGGCTTCCCGAGCTGCTGTCGGGTTCGGGCTACCTACCCGACGGGCTCGACGACCTGCGGACCCGGATCGCCGCGTGGTACGTCCGACGCGGCCTCGACACCGATCCGGACCAGGTCGTGGTGACCACCGGTGCGCTGTCCGCGTTCATCGTGGTGGCCACGACGGTGCTGGGCCGGGGCGACCGGCTGCTGCTGGAGTCGCCGACATACACCAATGCGCTGGAGGCCACCCGTCGAGCCGGACTTCGGCCGGTCGGCTATCCGCTACCGGACGACGGCTGGCAACCCTCCGAGCTCGGCCGGACGCTCGACCAGACGGCGTCTCGGGCGGTCTACCTGATTCCCGAGCACCAGAACCCCACCGGACTCTCGATGGAGGAGGAGACCCGGCTGGCGCTCGCCGGCGAGCTGCATCGCCGCTCGGTCACCACCATCGTCGACGAGTCCCTGGTCGAGCTGGGCCTACAGGGGGGTCGAACCACCCCGCTCGCCGCTCTGCTCCCCGGTGCCATCAGCCTCGGATCGGCCAGCAAGGCCTTCTGGGGTGGGCTACGGGTCGGCTGGATTCGCGCACCGCACGCGCTCGTGCCGCGGCTGGTCGAGACGAGGGCCTCGTTGGACCTCGGCACCGCACCGTATGAGCAGCTCGTTCTCGCGGAGCTGCTCCGCGATCCCGCACAGATCCTGGATGCGCAGCGCGATCGGCTGCGTCGCCAGCGCGATCATCTGGTCGCATCGCTGGCAGCGGCCCTGCCCGACTGGTCGTTCGACCGGCCGGTGGGGGGTCTGAGCCTGTGGGTTCGGCTGCCCGCGCCCTTGTCCAGCCGACTGGCCGAGCTGGCGGAACGCCATGGTCTGGTGCTCACCCCGGGGCACCGGTTCTTCGTCGACGGCGGCGGCGAGCGCTATGTCCGGTTGCCCTACACCCATCCGACCGACGTACTGGACGAGGCGGTGGCCCGGCTGTCGGAGGCCTGGAGGTCCGCGCAGTCCTCGCGGGTCGTGCTGCGCCGGGCGGATCGTGCGATCGACCTCAGCGCCTGAGCCTGTTCAGCCCGAGCCCGCTCAAGGCGCCACCGCCTTCTTGGCGGCCTTGACCGACTTCTTCGTCTCGCGGACCTTTGCCAGACTGTCGGAGTCCACGATGTCGGCGACCGAACGGAAGACGCCCGGCTCGCCGAACTGACCGGCGGCCTCCTGCCAACCCTCGGGTGTGACCCCGCGCTGCTTTCCCAGCAGCGCGACGAAGATCGCGGCCTTCTCCGCCCCGAACCCGGGCAGCTTCTGCAGCCGCTTCGTCAGCTCCGCGCCCGACGTCGCGCCGGCCCAGACGCCTGCCGCCTGGCCGTCGTACTCATCGGTGAGCACCCGGCACAGCTGCCGCACGCGCTTCGCCATTGAGCCTGGGAACCGGTGGATGGCCGGCCGCTCCGAGCACAGCGCGACGAAGTCCTCCTCGCTCAGCTCGGCGATCGCCCGCGGATCGAGCCGACCTCCCATCCGAGACGCGATCACGTACGGCCCGCTGAACGCCTTCTCCATCGGCACCTGCTGGTCCAAGAGCATGCCGATCAGCAGCGCGTTGTCATCGGCGGTGAGCAGGGCGTCGGCATCGGCATCACCGGTGAGTCGGATGGGCGTCGTCATGCCGGCGATTCTGCCGCAGCCCACCGACACCCGGGCAGGCGGAGGAGCGAGACCCAACAGCAACCATTTGCGAGCGGCCCGAGACCTTCACCGCACAGGGGTCGAGCCGCTAGGGTTCGGCACAAGGAGGTCCGACGATGCACATCCGCGATATTTTGATGACCAAGGGCTTCGACGTCGTGGTGATCGATCCCGCCGCCTCCGTTACGGAGCTCGTAGCCACCCTGCGCGATCGCAACCTCGGTGCGGTCGTGGTCTCGAGCGACGGACACACGGTCGAGGGGATCGTCACCGAGCGCGACGTGGTGCGCCAGCTCGCCGACGGCCCAGGATTCTTGTCCGCACCGGTCTCGACGATCATGACGTCAGTGGTGCACACCTGCACCCTGGACGACTCGGTCCGATCGTTGATGGAGACGATGACCAACGAACGGATCCGGCACCTCCCGGTGGTGGACGATCAGCGACAGCTCGGCGGCATCGTCAGCATCGGCGACATCGTCAAGTCCCACATCAGCGAGGTGGAGTTCGAGCGCGACCAGCTCGAGGGGTACGTCCGCGGCTGACGAATCCGCCTGGTTGGCGGACAAATCGTACGATTAATGCTGTGAGAGCGCTCTCACACCCGCTACGATCGTCGCCATGACGCCATCCGCACCAACGCTGGAGATGGTGGCGGCTGCCGCCGGGGTGAGTCGGGCCACCGTGTCCCGGGTCGTCAACGGGTCACCGAAGGTCAGCCCGCAGGTCGTCGACGCCGTGAACAAGGCCATCGTCCAGCTCAACTACGTGCCGAATCGTGCCGCCCGGACCTTGGCCAGTCGCCAGGCGATGGCCATCGCGCTCCTGATTCCCGAGGACATCGGCCGGTTCTACTCCGATCCCTATTTCGCGTCGGTGGTGAAGGGCATCACCGAACGCCTCGAGCCGACCGACTACGTGCTGAATCTGCTCGTCTCGAGCTCGGACCCGCGGCACAAGACGCGCCGCTATCTCGGCGGCGGCACCGTGGACGGGGCTCTGGTCGTGTCGCACCACGCGGGCGACCGGGATCTGATCGAGCTCAGCGACATCGTGCCGACGGTGTTCGGTGGCGACCCGACCACGATGCTGGGCCTGCATGGGCGCTACTACGTCGATGTCGACAACGTCGGCGGCGCACGCGAGGCCACTCGGCACCTGATCCGGCTGGGTCGGCACCAGATCGGCACGGTGACCGGAGCGATGGACATGCACGCAGCCGTGCACCGGTTGACCGGCTGGCGGCAGGCGATGGCAGAGGCTGGGCTGGACGCCACCGCGGTCGCCCACGGCGACTTCACCAGCTACGGCGGCGCCGCCGCCATGCGTGAGCTGCTGGCTCGGCGGCCAGAGCTCGACGCCGTTTTCGTGGCCAACGACCTGATGGCCCGGGGTGCTCTGATCACGCTCGGCGCGGCCGGCAAACGAGTGCCCGCCGACGTGGCCGTCGTCGGCTTCGACGACAGTTTCGCGGCGACCAACGAGCCGCCGGGCCTCACCACCGTCCGCCAGGCGGCCGACCAGATGGGCTGGGCGATGGCGGACATGCTGCTGGAGCTGCTGGCCGACCGGACTCCGGAGTCCCGCACCCGGATCCTGCCCACCAGCCTCGTCCTCCGCGAGACCGCCTAGCGGCCCGACCGCTTCGGCCCGGGTCGGGCCTGTGCGGATCGGGCCTGTGCGGATCGGGCCTGTGCGGATCGGGACTGTGCGGATCGGGACTGTGCGGATCGGGACTGTGCGGATCGGGACTGTGCGGATCGGGACTGTGCGGGATCAGGCGATGCCGGTTGTCCCGAGCAGCGTGCCGATCAGGTACGTCGCGGTGAGCGCGAGTGCCCCGCCGATCACCACCCGCAGACTCGCGCGAGACCTTGAGCCGCCGCCGATCGCCGCACCGACCGTGCCGGTGATGGCCAGCGCGATCAGGACGGCGAGGAAGGTCACTGGCACGCGCAAGGCCGGCGGCGGCAACAGGATCGCCAGCATCGGCAGGACTGCGCCGACGGTGAAGGCGAGCGCGGATGCCCCGGCAGCCTGCCACGGGCTGACCACGTCGTCCTGATCGATGTTGAGCTCCACGGCGAGATGTGCGGCGAGCGCGTCGTGCTCGGTCAGCTCCAGTGCGACCTGTCTGGCGGTCTCGGGTCGAAGACCCTTCTCCTCGTACAGCTGCGCCAGCTCGTCGAGCTCGGCCTTCGGCTCCTCGCGCAGCTCCCTTCGCTCCTTGGCGATGAGATCCCGTTCGCTGTCTCGCTGACTGCTGACCGAGACGTACTCCCCCAGTGCCATCGAAACCGCACCGCCGACCAGCCCGGCAACCCCGGCGGTGAGGATCGGGGCCGTAGCGGTACTCACTCCGGCGACGCCAACCACGATTGCGGCCACGGACACGATGCCGTCGTTCGCACCGAGTACCCCCGCCCGCAGCCAGTTGAGCCGCTGGGCCACCCGTTCGCGATGCGGCTCGTCGTGCCCGGCGACAGCACCCTCCGCCTCAGCCATGCCGCCAAGACAACCACTCACCCTACGGCTGCGGCTAGCCAGTGAAGCCTTGCCTGGGGAGGCCGCGATGCGCCCTTCGACAAGCTAGGGACGCGTACTCGACGATCGCCGAACGATGCGCGCCCGGGAGTGCAGGAGCGCAGGACGAAACAACGTTCTTCCGTTTCGTCCTGCGTGACGAACGAGCGGGCTGGGGCGCAGCGGAGCGCGGGGCGAGGCTTGCCGAGCGACGCCGTGTCACAGGTTGATCATGTGGCCCGCGATGCCGTGCGCCGCTTCCTTCAGCGCCTCCGACAGCGTCGGATGGGCATGGATGTTGCGGGCGACCTCCTCGGCCCGGAGCTCCCACAGCTGAGCGAGCGTGAGCTCCGGCAGCAGCTCGGTCACGTCGGGACCGATCAAGCTCGCCCCGAGCAGCTCGTCGGTCGCGGCGTCGGCTACGAGCTTCACGAATCCGGTGGCGTCGCCCAGCCCGTGGGCCTTGCCGTTGGCGCTGAAGGGGAACTTGGCGGTCTTGACCTGGTACCCCTTGTCCTTGGCCTGGGCCTCGGAGTATCCGAACGAGCCGATCTGCGGCTGGCAGTACGTCGCCCGCGGCACCATGTCGTAGTTGATCGGCATGGTCTCGGCACCGGCAATCGCCTCGGCAGCCACGATGCCCTGCGCCTCGGCCAGATGGGCGAGCATCAGCTTCGCCGTGCAGTCGCCGATTGCATAGATGCCGTCGACGTTGGTCTTCATGTAGTCGTCGATGTCGATCGCACCACGCTCGGTCAGCTTCACCCCTGTGCTCTCCAGGCCGTAGCCCTCGGTGCGGGCCGCGAACCCGATCGCCTGCAGCACCTTGTCGGCCTCCAGCACCTTCGAGTCGCCGCCCTTCGCAGGGGAGACCGTCACTTTCACCTTCTCGCCGGAGTCGTCGATCGTTTCCACCTTCGTTCCGGTCAGCACGGTCACCCCGAGCTTGCGGTACGCCTTCGCCAGCTCGGCGGAGATCTCCGCGTCCTCCAGCGGCACCATCCGGTCGAGGAACTCGACGATGGTGACCTTGACGCCGTAGTTGGTCATCACGTACGCGAACTCGACGCCGATCGCGCCGGCTCCGGCGACGATGATCGACTCGGGAAGGTTGTCGGTCATGATCTGCTCTTCGTACGTCACAACCCGCTCGCTGAGTGAGGTGCCGGGCAGCAGTCGGGTGGTCGCGCCGGCGGCGATGATGCAGTTGTCGAACGTGACCGTGCCGTCGTTCTTGCCCCCGCTCACCTCGATGGTCTTGGCGTCGGTGAAGGTCCCCCAGCCGTCGATCTCGGTGATCTTGTTCTTCTTCATCAGGAAGTGGACGCCCTTGGTCATCCGCTCCGAGACCGCACGGCTGCGCTTGAAGGCCGCGCCGAAGTCGAAGGTGACATCTCCGGAGATGCCGAACGTGCTCGCCTCGGCGTTGAAGATGTGTGCCAGCTCCGCGTTGCGAAGCAGGGCCTTGGTCGGGATGCAGCCGACGTTCAGGCACACCCCGCCCCAGTACTTCTTCTCGATGATGGCGGTGGACAGGCCGAGCTGGGCGGCCCGAATGGCGGCCACGTAGCCACCGGGGCCGGCACCGAGCACGACGACGTCATAGTGGTCACTCATGATGCACACTCTAGGGGGAGCGTCGGCGCGGCGATCATTGGATCGATCGGCGGATCACTCGGCGGGAATTCACCCAGGCACCGCTCAGAATCACCCCGCGACACCGACAGAGATCCGCGGAGGAGTACACGTGCGACTGGTAACTTCCGGCTCATGCCGAGAGGTTCCGACAGCCACCCGAGCGCGCTGGTGTCTCAACCGGCGCGGCTCGTGACCGCGCCCGTGGCCAGCGGTCCGGAACGGGCGCTCAGGGCAGCCCTGGGCGCGGCGTACGCCATTCGTCTGCTCGAGCGGTCCACCCAACGACGGACGCACCTGGACACCGTCGATCGCCGGCTGCGCGATGCCGGCCTCTCGCTCACCCAGACGGCCGACGGCCGCCTGTCGGCCCGCCGTGGCGACGAGGTGCCGATCGGTCAGGAGAGCGGGCCCACCGCCTGGCCGGCGCTGGCGAACGAGCTGCCCTCGGGGCCGGTCACCGACCTCGTCGCCGGTGCCGCCTCGATCCGTGCACTCATCCCGTTCGCGACCGTCGAGGCCCACGCCACCACCTTCGCCGTGCTCAACGCCGACGGCAAGACCGTGGCGCGGGTCGGCTGGACCGAGGGCCGGCTGGTCGAACCACTGGCCAAGCCGCTCGGGGTCCAGGTCGAGGTGATCAGGCTTCGCGGCTATCCGGCGGAGGCCAAGGACGTCCGCCGCCGGCTGGCTGGAGCGGGGCTCGCGGTCGCCGCCGGTGAGCCCTGGCTCGACGCGCTCGTCGCTGCAGCCGACGCGAGCCGACCGTCCAGCCGACGCTTCGGCATGCACGCCGACCAACCGGGCGATCTCGCCGTCGCCGACGCGCTGCTCGGCTACCTGGGCGAGATCGAGGCCAGCGTCGACGGGGTCGTCGCGGACATCGACACGGAGTACCTGCACGACTTCCGGGTTGCTGTCCGGCGGACCCGCTCGGTGCTGAAGCTCCTCGGTGACGTGCTTCCGATCGACGTGTCGTGGGCGATCGCGGAGTTCCGCTGGCTGGGCGACATCACGACACCGACCCGCGACCTCGACGTCTACCTGCTCGACATGGGCGGGATGCGGGACGCCGTCAGCCGACCGGCGGATCTCGACCCGTTCGAGTCGTATGTCCGTGGTCGGCGTGGAAGGGCCCAGCGCGAGCTCGCGGAAGCGCTGACCAAGCCCCGGTACGCGGAGCTCGCCAAGCGCTGGCGCGCTGAGCTCGCCACGGTGATCGCCGCAGCGACCAACTCTCCCGAGACCGCCGCCGATCTCGCCCGGACAAGGATCGAGCACACGTTCCACCAGGTCGCGCGGCGGGCCCGGGCGATCAAGACCCAGTCGCCGTCCGCCCAGGTGCATGCTCTCCGCAAGAAGTGCAAGGAGTTGCGATATCTGATGGAAGTGTTCCGACCGCTGTGCGATCCGACGTCGTACAAGCACGTGATCGGTGACTTCAAGGAGTTGCAGCAGGTGCTCGGCGACTTCCAGGACGGCGAAGTCCAGGCCGCCGGGCTGCGGGAGTTCGCGGCCGAGATGGTGCGCGACGGCACCACCCCGGTCGACACCCTGCTGGCCATGGGCCAGCTGTCCGCCGAGTTCGACGCGCGACAGAAGCGGGCCCGTACCGAGCTCGACGCGCACCACGAGAGCTATCTTGGTCGTCGCGCCGCCGAGCACGTCGCGCTGCTCGTGGTCCCGGCGGACCGGGCGACGAGCCCGTCGTGAAGGTCCTGGCCAGTTACAACCTCAAGGGTGGCGTCGGCAAGACGACGGCGGCGGTGAACCTCGCCTACCTGGCCGCCGCGAACGGACACCGTACGTTGCTGTGGGACCTCGACCCGCAGGGTGCGGCGACGTACCTGTTCCGCGTGAAGCCGCGGGTCAAGGGTGGCAGTGTCAACCTCGTCCGTGGGCGGCGACCGATCATCGACGCCGTCAAGGCCACCGACTATGACCGACTCGACCTGCTGCCGGCGGACTTCACCTACCGGATGATGGACATCGACCTCAACGAGCGTCCGAAGCCCAACAAGACGCTGCGTCGCCTACTCAGCCCTTTGAAGGGCGAATACGACCTGGTCGTCCTCGATACCCCGCCGAGCCTGTCCCTGGTGTCGGAGAACGTGCTGCAGGCGTCCGACCTGGTGCTCGTCCCGCTGATTCCGACGGTGCTGTCCGTGCGTACGTTCGATCAGCTCGCGGCCTTCGTCAAGGACTTGAAGGGGCGCAAGCCCGTCCTGCGCGGCTACTTCTCGATGCTGGATCGTCGCCGCAAGCTGCATCAGGAGATCCTGGCCGAGCTCCCGGCCGAGCGGAAAGACGTCAGCTCGATCGCCATCCCGTCGGCCAGTGCCGTCGAGCAGATGTCGGTCCGAAGAATGCCATTGGTGGCTTTCGCGCCGTCCAGCCCGGCGGCGGACGCCTTCGGTGAGTTGTGGCGCGACGTCGCCCGACTGCTGAACCTGCGCGCCACAGCCGAGAGCAGTTCCTAGCGCCACCCTGCCTGTGGGTAAACCTGTGGACAAACTGCCCGGATTGGGCCGATGTGACACGTCCGACACGCGGTCAATGCCAGAAAAAACTCACATATGAGTTACGGTCGTTCGGTGACTGAAACATCTCTCGGCCGAATCGGTGGTCTGATCCGCGACGCGCGCAAGCATCGCGGGCTCACCCAGACTCAGCTCGCTACGGTGCTCGGCACCAGCCAGAGCGCGGTGCACCGGATCGAGGCCGGCAACCAGAACCTCAGTCTCGACATGGTCAACCGGATCGCCGCGGCCCTCGACGCACCGATCATCTCGTTCGGACCGACCGGCCCGACCCATCTCCGGGTCCGGGGTGGTGCCAAGCTGAACGGCACGATCGAGGTGCGCAGCTCCAAGAACGCCGCCGTCGCCCTACTGTGCGCCAGCCTGCTCAATCGTGGCCGCACGGTCATCCGTGGGATCGCCAAGATCGAGGAGGTCAACCGGATCCTCGAGGTGCTGACGAGCATCGGCGTCCGAGCGTCGTGGTCGCCCGACGGCAACGACCTCGAGCTGATCCGGCCCGCTGCGCTCGATCTCGACGCGATGGACGTCGACGCCGCCCGCCGCACCCGCAGCGTGATCATGTTCCTCGGACCGCTGCTGCACTCCTACCCCGAGTTCCGGCTGCCGTACGCCGGTGGCTGCGACCTGGGTGCCCGCACCATCGAGCCCCATCTCCAGGTGCTGCGCCGCTTCGGGCTCGACGTCGTGGCGACCGACGGCTACTACCAGTGCTCGGTCGACGAGTCGGTCGAGCCGACCCGGCCGATCACGCTCACCGAGCGCGGCGACACCGTGACCGAGAACGCACTGCTGGCGGCCGCCCTCTCCCCCGGGTTGACGGTGATCCGGAACGCCAGCCCCAACTACATGGTCCAGGACCTGTGCGTCTTCCTCTCCCACCTCGGCGTGGAGATCGACGGTATCGGGACCACGACGCTCAAGGTCCGTGGCGTCGAGCAGATCAACACCAATGTGGAGTTCGCGCCGTCGGAGGATCCGATCGAGGCGATGAGTCTGCTCACCGCGGCGATCGTCACGCAGTCGGAGCTCACGATCGAGCGCGCGCCGATCGAGTTCCTCGAGATCGAGCTCGCGATCCTTGAGGAGATGGGCCTCGACTTCGACCTCAGCGAGGAGTATGTCGCCGCCAACGGCCACACCCGATTGGTCGACCTGACCGTGCGGCCGTCGACCCTGAGGTCGCCGATCGACAAGATCCACCCGATGCCCTTCCCGGGCCTCAACATCGACAACCTGCCGTTCTTCGCCGTCATCGCCGCGACCGCGGAGGGCAAGACGATCATCCACGACTGGGTGTACGAGAACCGGGCCATCTACCTGACCGAGCTCAACCGGCTGGGCGCGCGGGTGCAGCTGCTGGATCCGCACCGGGTCATCGTCGAGGGCCCGACCCGCTGGCGCGGCCACCAGGTGATCTGCCCGCCTGCACTGCGCCCAGCGGTCTGCATCCTGCTCGGCATGCTGGCGGCCAAGGGCACCTCGGAGCTGCGTGACGTGTACGTCATCAACCGCGGCTACGAGGACCTCGCCAATCGGCTCAACGCCCTTGGCGCCAACATCGAGGTCTTCCGGGATTGAGGTGAGCCGATTGCGTCGCTGCGTACGCGCCGCGTCCCTCGGCAAGCCTCACTCAGCGCTCGCTGCCTTCCGCGTCGCTCGGCAAGCCTCGCTCCGCGCTCCGCTGCGCTCAAGGCCGAGTCGTTCGTCACGTTCGGTGAAACCAAAAGCGTGTTCCACCGAACGCTCCTGCACTCCCCGGCGCGCAGCGTCGGTGGTGGGTTGCGTGGAGTGCTGATGGCTTTCCGCACTGCCTCGCGGTCGCGTTACGAACTCCACTTCCCGCACGTACGGGCCACGTAGCGGGTCGGCGCCGATGCGGGAGGTCGGCCGGGGGTGCGCTGAGTCGCGGCAGGCGCCTGCGCAGCCCGCAGCCGGTCGCGTTACGAACTCCACTTCCCGCACGTACGGGCCACGTAGCGGGTCGGCGCCGATGCGGGAGGTCGGCCGCCGGTGCGCTGAGTCGCGGCAGGCGCCTGCGCAGCCCGCAGCCGGTCGCGTACGAACTCCACTTCCCGCACGTACGGGCCACGTAGCGGGTCGGCGCCGATGCGGGAGGTCGGCCGGGGGTGCGCTGAGTCGCGGCAGGCGCCTGCGCAGCCCGCAGCCGGTCGCGTACGAACTCCACTTCCCGCACGTACGGGCCACGTTGCGAGTCGGCGCCGATGCGGGAGGTCGGCCGGGGGTGCGCTGAGTCGTAGCGGTGGGTTGAGGGCTTCGCTCGGGTTAACCGATGTGAGTGACCTCGAAGTGATGGGTGGGGTGGACGAACTCCTCCTGGGCGGCGACCAGCGCGAGCTCGGAGCGACCTGAGGCATGAGTGGCCGAGAGCAGGCCGTACATCACGGCGGCGGTCGCTCCCAACGCCTGCGCGACCTCCCCGCCGCGCAGGAGGTGCGCCAGGAAGGTCGCCGCGGTCACGTCGCCCGCACCGGTGAACGTCTGCGGGATGGCCGGCGTGGTGACCGACCAGGCACCCTCCTCGGCTACCGCGACCATCGAGACGTGCCCGGGGTCGGCGGCCGGGACCACGCTGGTCACGAGAACGATCCGGGGTCCACGGGACCGGAGCACACGGGCGGCCGTGAGCACCTCGTCGAGAGTGGTCACCGCCGTATCGGTCAGGAACTCCAGCTCGAACTGGTTCGGGGTGACGATGTCGGCGGCCGGCACAACCAGGTCGCGCATCATGGCCGGGATCTCCGGCCGGACGAAGAAGCCCCGGCCGACGTCGCCCATCACCGGGTCACAGCAATACAGCGCTCCCGGTCGGCGGGAACGGACCAGGGCAACAGCGTCGAGCACCACCTGGCCGATCTCCGCACTGCCCTGATAGCCCGACAACACGGCGTCGCAGCGACCGAGTACCCCGCGCTCGTCGATCCCCCGCACCACGGCTGCGACGTCGCTCGCCGGGATCATCGGACCGCGCCAGGACTCGTAGCCGGTGTGGTTGGAGAAGTTCACCGTGAGCACCGGCCATACCTCAACCCCCATCCGCATCAGCGGGAAGGTCGCCGCGCTGTTCCCCGCGTGGCCGTACGCGACCGCGGACTGAATCGACAAGATGGCCGTCACGCCGCACAGTGTGGCAGTCCTTGACGACCGCCCATAGAGTGTTGGCATGTCTGCCGGCGCCGAGGACGACGATGCGCTCGCCGCACAGCGTTCGACGCAGTCGGCCCGGCCGAACCTGGAGCTGGTGAGCGAGCCGGGCGCCGAGCACCCGCACCATCCCCACCACATCCTGATCGAACCGGAGGAGGACCGCTGGCGCTGGCGGCGGAAGATCCGTCAAGACCCGCGCAAGCTCTTCTTCTACCGCTGGGCGGTCGCGGTCGCCGGCTTCCTCTTCGTCGTGCTCGGCTTCGTCACCGGTCCGCTGCCCGGTCCCGGCGGCATCCCACTCGTCCTGCTCGGCCTGGCCATCTGGGCCAGCGAGTTCGAGTGGGCGCACAAGCTGATGCAGTGGTTCAAGGCCCAGCTGCACCGCTATCGCGGCTGGTCGGCAAGGCGGAAAGTCTTCTTCTGGATCTGTTTCTTCGCCGGCTGTGCGCTGCTCGGCTATGTCTACCTCCTCGTGATCGGCGTCCCGTCCTGGATGCCACAGGTCTTCCACGACCTCGCCCACCGACTGCCCGGCGTCGGCTGAGCCGCGCGAGAACCTCGGACAGCCGACCGTGCCCAGCGCCCGGGACCACGCATTCTTCGACGGTGCCTTCCTCGCCTTCGCGCACCGGGGTGGCGCGCTGTTCGCACCGAACGTCGGGCGGGAGAACACCGTCCATGCCTTCGCCCAGGCGGTCGGCCTTGGCTACAGCTACCTCGAGACCGACGTGCATGCGACGACCGACGGCGTGCTGCTGGCCTTTCACGACGCCGTGCTCGACCGGGTCAGCAGACACAGCGGAAAGATCCGCGACCTCAGCTCTGCCGAGATCGCCGACGTCCGGATCGGGGGCGTCGACCCCATTCCGACCCTGGCCGAGTTGTTCGAGGCCTTCCCTGAGGCCCGGTTCAACATCGACGCCAAGGCGGACGGATCCGTCGGTCCCCTGGTGGAGCAGATCAGGCAGCACCACGCGTACGACCGGGTCTGCGTCAGCTCGTTCGGCGTCCGCCGGCTGCGCCGACTGCGGCGCCTACTCGGGCCAGACGTCGCCTCATCGGTCAGCGCAGTCGGCGTCGCGCTCTTCGCGTTCGTGCCGTGGCTCACCCGAGTTGTGCCGATCCCGGGAGACGCATTGCAGATGCCGGAGTACCAGAACATCCTCGGTCTGCGGGTCCGGGTGCTGCGGGAGTCGGTGGTCCGGGCCGCACACCGCGCCGGCAAACAGGTCCATGTCTGGACCGTCGACGACGAGGAAAGCATCAATCGGCTGATCGATCTCGGTGTCGACGGCATATTCACCGATCGGATCGATACGTTGAAGGGCGTGCTGCAACAACGTGGCCTGTGGGCCGGCCGGCCGTGAGCATCGAGTCCGAGCCGGCGGCCGTGCCGGCGCCCGACGTCGGCCCGGAGCGGATCAACCGCGGTCGGGTGCTGGCCTGGGGTCTATGGGACTGGGGCTCGGCGGCCCACAACGCCGTCATCACCACGTTCGTCTTCGGGCCGTACGTCGTTCAGGGCGTCGTCGGTCACGCCCGGCCAGGTGGTTTGAGCGGCCAGACCTGGTTCGGTGTGTCCGGCGCCATCGCGGGACTCGCCATCGCACTGATCGCGCCGGTGATGGGCCAGCGAGCCGACGCCGGTGGGCACCGCCGGCGCAGCCTCGCCATCTGGACCGGCCTGGTGGTGGCGACGATGCTCGGTCTGTTCACCATCAAGAACGAGCCGTCCTACCTCTGGGCGGCGCTCGTCTTGATGGGTCTCGGCTCGATCTTCGCCGAGTTCGCCGCCGTGTCCTACAACGCGATGCTGCCGGGAGTGTCGACGCCGGCGACCATCGGACGCGTCTCCGGGTTCGGCTGGTCGATGGGCTACTTCGGCGGGATCGTCCTGCTGCTGGTCTGCTACGTCGGCTTCATCGCTCCCGCGGTGGGCTGGTTCGGCGTGACCCACACCGACGGACTCGCCTTCCGGACGGTTGCCGTGTTCGCGGCGGCCTGGTTCGCCATCTTCGCCGTCCCGGTGCTGATCGCCGTGCCGGAGAAGCCACCCGGGCCCGCCCAGCGGCGGGTGGGCTTCTTCGCCTCGTACGGCCTGCTCGTCGGCGACATCAAGGCCCTGTACCGCCACGAGCCGAACTCGCTCGGGTTCCTCGTCGCGTCCGCGCTGTATCGCGACGGGCTGGCCGCGGTCTTCACCTACGGCGCGATCCTCGCCGTCACCGTGTACGGGATGGCCTCCGCCACGGTACTCATCTTCGGCATCGCGGCCAACGTGGTCGCCGCGGCCGGCGCCCTCGTGATGGGTCGGATCGAGGACTGGATCGGTCCGAAGAAGGTGATCCTGATCTCCCTCGGCGGACTGATCGTCACCGCGACGATCCTGCTGTTCGCCCACGGCGTCACCATGTTCTGGATCTTCGGCCTGATCCTGTGTCTGTGGGTGGGTCCGGCGCAGTCCAGCTCGCGCTCCTTCTTGGCACGGTTGGCTCCGGTCGGCCGAGAGGGTCAGATGTTCGGTCTGTACGCGACCACGGGCCGTGCCGCGTCGTTCCTGGCGCCGGCCCTCTTCGCCCTCTTTTCCGGCCTGTTTTCCGACCGGGTGGGAATCGTCGGGATCGCGCTGGTGCTGCTGGCTGGTGCCGTCGTGCTCTGGTTCGTCACGCCGCCTCCGCACCGCCAGCCGAAGCCGGCCGACCTCAGCCTGTGAGCACCCGGGCGCGGTTGACCCGGTCGATGCGGAACAATCGAACTGCTCGCGGAGTTGAACTATCGAAGTGGTTGCACCGTCGACATCATTGGAGGGCATCGTGGCGGATCGTTCACTGAAGGGCACTGGCCTCGGGGCCAAGAGCTTCGAGGACGAGTCCGGCGTCGAGTTCGCAGCGCGCCAGGACATCACGTACGACTGCCCACGAGGTCATAACTTCACCCTGACCTTCTCGGCGGAGGCGGATATCCCATCGGTTTGGGAGTGCCCGCGATGCGGCGCCGAGTCGTTGCGAGCCAACCATGAGCGGCCCGTGGCGAAGGACGAGAAGCCGCCACGGACCCACTGGGACATGTTGCGGGAGCGACGCTCGATCGCCGAGCTCGAGGATCTGTTGGCCGAGCGGTTGGATCTGCTCCGCTCCGGAGCGCTCGGCCCGAACTATCACTCGACGTCGAAGAAGACCGCCTGACTGCAGGCTGCCTCAGCAGCCCCCATTGACCCACGGGGCCGCTCTCGGATTGCACTGGTCGGTGATCCGAGAGCGGCCCTGTGTTGTCGTGCGCTCGCTTCGCGCAGAGTTGCTGACGCACTTCCGACGCTCAGCGATCGGCGGTCGTCGGTCCCGGTGGCTCAGTGGTTCTTCGGATCGGACTCGATCTCTCCGCGAATGATGATCGGGCCTTCAGCGTCGGTGGGGTTCGAGCCTCCGGGGTCGACGTCGACGACTTCGCCGGGGACGATGTTGCTCCGGTCGGTCTGAGCGCGGATGACGGCGACGTCCACGCCCATCCGGGCGACGCGGCGGGCGACGACGAAGCCGAGCACGCGCCGAGCATAGGGGCGCGTAAAGGGCAGCAGGAACACGAAACCGAAGATGTCGGTGATGAAACCCGGCAGCATCAGCAGCAGGCCGCCGACCAGGATCAAGGCCGCGTCGGCCAGCTCGCCGGTGGGCATCTTGCCGCTCGCGAAGGCCGCATTGAGCGCCGACCACGCGCGCTGACCCTCGCGCTGCATCAGCCAGCCACCCAGGATGGCCTCACCGACCAGGATGAGGATGGTCGGCAGAACGCCGATCGCCTGGCCGACCTGGACGAGCAACCAGACCTCCGCGATCGGAATGGCGATCAGCAGCACCACGATGATCGGCGCCAGCCAGCTCCGCCGCCGCGCCGGAGCGCTCGACATGCTCACGATCGCCCGCCCACCGCCCGAGGTGTGCCCTCACTCGACCGTTCCCGGCGACCCAATGACGTGACTTGGTGCGCGCGGTGCGCGATCCCCCACATCGTCGTCCGGAACAGTGCCTCGACGACGATCCGCTGGCTCATCTTGGAGTCGCCGTACCGCCGTTCGACGAAGGTGATCGGCACTTCGACGACCCGAAAGCCCGACTTGAGGGCACGCCAGGCCAGATCGACCTGGAAGCAGTACCCCGCCGACGCCACGTCGTCCAGCCCGAGACCGAGCAGGGTCTCCCGCCGAAACGCCCGGTAGCCGCCCGTGGCGTCCTTGAGCGGGATGCCGAGCGCGATCCGGGTCCACAAGTTTCCCCCACGCGAGAGGACCTCCCGAGACCGCGGCCAGTTCACCACCCGACCGCCCTGTACCCAGCGGGATCCCAGCACGAGGTCGGCGCGCCTCAGCGCATCCAGCAGCTTGGGCAGCTGCTCGGGCTGGTGGGAGCCGTCTGCATCCATCTCGACCAAGACGTCGTAGCCGTGCTCGAGTCCCCACTCGAAGCCCGCCAGGTACGCCGCGCCGAGCCCCTCCTTACCGAGCCGGTGCATCACCTGGACGTGATCGTCCGCGGCGGACAAGGCGTCGACGAGCTTGCCCGTGCCGTCGGGAGAGTTGTCGTCGGCGACGAGGACGTCAGCGTCGGGCACCGACGAGCGGAGCCGCTCGACGATGCTCTCGATGTTTTCCGCCTCGTTGTACGTAGGGATGATCACGAGGACGGCGCCGATGCCTCGTTCGGAGCCGCTGCTCAAGGGGGCGTCAGTCACGAAGGTCGCCTTTCTGGTGATGACGGCTGGGCCCCATCCAGTGTTCCAGACCCGTCCGTCCCGCCCTCGACATCGGCGCGCCGGACGCGTCCCCGGGAGAGTGCGACGACGCAGAAGACGAGACCGGCCAGCGCCAGCCCACGGTCGAGCCAGGGGGCGATGCGCAGTGCCGGCGTGATGGCCGAGCGCAGCGGCATCGTCTCGACGAAGGAGTCGGCGGTGAACTCGCTCGTCCGCCGGACCACATTGCCATCCCGGTCGATGTAGCCGGAGACACTGTTGGTGGTCGCGACGGCGATCTCGCGCCGGGCCTCCATCGCGCGCGCTCGGGTGATCGCGAACTGCTGCTCGACCTGGCCGGTGCCGCCGTACGTCGCGTTGTTGCTCTGCACCATCAGCACCTGACTGCCCTCGACCGCCTGGTAGACGGTCTGGTCGTATGCCAGCTCGAAGCAGATCACGTCACCCACCCGGAGCTGGCGTCCGTCCAGCGGCACGCTCAGCACCCCCGGGGTCGTGCCGGGCACGGACTGCGCGCCGACGTCCTTCAGGATCGGGACCAGCGGCAGCAGCTGTGCGCGGAAGGGGATCCACTCGCCGAACGGCACGAGGTTGCGCTTGTGGTAGGTCGCCAGCACCCCGGCAGTCGGGTCCCACCACATCGCGGTGGTCTGTCGTTCGTCGGTTCCAGGGCCCTCGGTCACGGCGCCGACCAGGATCGGGCGGCCGGCGATCCGGGCGGCCGACCAGACCACGCTCCGGGTGACCGCGTCGAGCTGCGGATCGATGTCGGTCGAGTTCTCGGGCCAGAGGATGAAGTCCGGCATGGACACCCGGCCGAGGCGGGCCTTCGCCATCAGGTCGACGGTCTCGCTCAGATGGTTGTTGGTCACCGAACGGGCCCGGCCCAGCGCCTCGATCCCCCGGCCCGGCACGTTGCCCTGCACCACGCCGACGTTGACGGTGCCCGCGGCGGGGATGTTCGGCTCGGGCTCGTACGAGCGGAGCGCGGTCCCGCCGAGCAGCAGGATGACGACCAGGCCGGCGCTGATCAGGATCCTCCACAGCCGAGGGGTGGTCGTGCTGGGCGACGCTGGGGCGACGGCCCAGGCGATCAGCTGACCGACCAGCGCGACGAGGAACGACAACCCGACGACGCCGACTATCGGCAGGTAGCCGGCCAGCGGGGTGTCCACCGCCGGGTAGGCGATCCGGGTCCAGCCGAAGCCCCCGAAGGGTGCCCGCGAGTAGACGAACTCGACCATCACCCAGCAGCACGCGGCGGCCAGTGGCCACAGCTTCAGCCGCGAGACCAGGCTCAAGGCGAGACCGAGGATGCCGAAGAACAGCGCCATGAACACGATCAGCAGCGCGGCCACCCACCAGCCCAGGACGTGCAGCCAGTTGACCGAGACCGTCAGCATCGCCACCCCGAACGCGTAGCCGAGCCCGAACGAGCGGCGCAGCGGAGTAGCGAAGACGGCCAGAGTGAGGGCCGGCAGGCTCAGTAGCAGGAGTGGCCACAGATCGTACGGCTGAAAGCTCAGCCCGGTCGCGAGCCCGGCCAGGACCACGACGAGCAGCCGCAGCCAGCCCTGCCTACCTGTCGGCGCGCTGTCCTCGACCGCGCGGTCGGCACCGACCAGGACAGATGACACCTCGCGAGAATACCCGGCCCTTCGACAGGCTCAGGGCACATACGTGCGCCCTGAGCCCGCCGAAGGACTCGAACAACGCTCCGGCGAGCGCAGCGAGCGCGAACCGGCAAGGCCAATCAAATCTGCGGGCGGTCCTCGTACGGAATCGACAGCACCGTGGTGGTCTGGGTCGAGACCTTGCCGTCGCTGCGGATCTTGGCCAGCAAGGACTCAAGGTGCGCCATGCTCGGCACCTGGACCTTGAGCAGGTAGCTCGCGTCGCCGGCGACGGAGTAGCAGGAAATGATCTCCTCGATGTGCCGCAGCCGTTCGGGTGCGTCGTCCGGCTGGCTAGGATCGAACGGCTTGATCGCGACGAAGGCTGTCACGAGGAGTCCGAGGTGCTCGGCGTCCAGACTGGCGGAGTAGCCCTTGATGACGCCGCGCTGCTCGAGTCGTCGGACACGTTGCTGAGCGGCGGACGTGGACAGGCCCGTCTCCTTGCCGATGTCGGTGTACGACATCCGGCCGTCTCGCGCGAGCAACGCGAGGATGCGGCGGTCGAGCTTCTCCATGGTGGACATCGTGCCAGTATGCGTGTGTGTCTTCGGCTCGACTGCTCCTCTTGGATACGGCGTCGTTGTACTTTCGTGCCTTTTTCGGCATGCCAGATTCACTGCGATCGCCGGACGGCACCCCGGTCAACGCGGTCCGTGGCCTGCTGGACTACATCGCGCGGCTGACCGACACCTATCACCCGACCCACCTCGCCTGCTGCTGGGACAACGACTGGCGCCCAGCCTGGCGGGTCGAGCTGATCCCGAGCTACAAGGCTCACCGGGTGGCCGGCGCGGGCGACAGCGTGATTGCGGAGATGTCGTCGTCGAAGACGACGGCGGGTGAGACCGCCCCCGACGACCTGGCGATTCAGGTGCCGCTGATCAGGGCGGTGCTGGGTGCCCTGGGCATCGCGGTCGTCGGCAAGGACGGGTACGAGGCCGACGACGTGATCGGCACGCTGGCCACCGGCGCGTCGATGCCCGTCGACATCGTCACCGGAGACCGCGACCTGTTCCAGCTGGTCGACGACGAGGCCGGCGTCCGCGTCTTGTACGTCGCCCGTGGCGTCGGCCGGCACGAACGCGTCGACGATGCCTGGGTCCGGAACAAGTACGGGATTCCGGCCGGCGGCTATGTCGGTTATGCCACCCTGCGCGGCGACGCATCGGATGGCCTGCCCGGCGTGGCGGGGATCGGGGAGAAGACGGCGGCGAGCCTGATCACCAGCTATGGCGACCTGGACGGCATTCTGGCCGCGGCCAGCGGTCCCGACACCTCGGTGAGCGCCTCGATCCGCTCCAAGCTGGGCGCCGCCATCGACTACCTGGCCGTCGCACCGACCGTGGTGGCTGTCGTCCGCGACCTGGATCTCGGGGTCGGTGACGACGATCTCCGGCTGCCCGGTGCGCCGGCGGACCCGGCGCTGTTCGCCGAGCTCAGCGAGCTGCTCGGGCTGGGTGGCAGCGCCGACCGAGTGCTCGCGGCTCTGGCAGCCGAACGGGCGTCGTGAACCCGCAGGTGCTCCGCCAGCTCGTCACGACCTGGTGGATCCCGGAGCACTACGGCGGCCAGACCACCGCCACCCTGCGCAGGGTCGCCGAGCAGGCCCGCCGCAGCGGTCGCCCGGTCGAGCTGCTCACCTTCGGTGCGCTGTGGGACAACAACGAAGCCGTAGCGCGCTTGTCCGCCCGCGGCACGCTGGGCGCCGGAGTGATCCTGCGCAACCTCTGGGAGGACCTGCGGGCCTGGGACGACGAGCGCACTCTCGAGGAGCGGCTGGCGACGTTACCGCAGGTGGATCCGGCCCCGGAGGCGACCGCGCCGGCGGCGACGTACGAGCGCGGACCCTATGGCGAGCGAAGCTATGACGCCGCCGAGGAGTTGCTTCGCGCCGACACCTACCGGACCGATGGCACCCTGTTCTGCCGTGAGCAGCCGGTGATCGTCGACGGGAAGAAGCGGAGACATCAGCAGTTCTTCCGCCGCGACGGGACGGCGTCGATCCTGCTCGGCTCGGCCTGGGACATCTACTACCTCTGGCTCGATCGGCTGATCGGCGACGAGTCTGCGGTCATCGTCAACGAGTCGAAGAGTACGGCCCGTTTCATGTCGCGCTATCCGAATCCGCGTGCCACGCTGATCCACCAGTTCCATGAGTCGCACCTGGCGCATGAGGCCGGCGACGACCCGTACAAGGGTGCGCTGGGGAACGCCCACCGTCGGATCATTCCGCACCTCGACCGGTTCGACGCCGTGGTCTTCCTCACCGAACGGCAGCGGCAAGACGTTGCGGACAGGTTCGGCGGTGGCGCCAACTTGCACAGCGTGCCCAATGCCGGTCCCGTGCCGGTCGTACTGCCACAGAAGCTGTTCGACGGTTCCCGCCGCAATGCCCGCGGCATCGTCGTGGCCACCCTGAAGCCGTTGAAGCGGCTCGATCACGCGGTGTCCGCGATCGCCGCGGTGCGCGCCGCGGGTCACCCGGTGACCCTCGACATCTACGGCCGCGACGCCGGCAGCCGGGCCGACATCGAGCGCTCGATCGCCGAGACCGGCACTGGGTCGGCGATCACCCTGCACGGCTATACGGCTCACGCCGGTCGCCATTTTGCCGAGGCATCGTTCAGCCTGATGACAAGCCTGACCGAGGGCCAGTCGCTCGTGCTGCTGGAGAGCATGGCCGCCGGGTGCGTGCCGATCAGCTACGACATCCGCTACGGCCCGAGTGAGCTGGTGGTCGACGGCGAAACTGGCTTCCTGGTTCCCGCCGGTGACCTGACGGCGCTGGCGGAGACCATCGAGCGCTTCGTCCGGCTGCCGAGCCGGGAGCTCCGCCGGCTTCGCCGGCAGTGTCAGGAACGACTCGCCGCCTTCGGCGACGGCGAGGTCTATGACCGCTGGATCGCGGTCCAGCAGGCTGCGGTGGCGCAGTCTGCTCGGCGGATCTCCCTGACTCGTATGGAGGTCGGAGCATTCGCCATCGCGCCGGCCGACCGGCACCTCGACATCAGGGTGGAGATCGTCGCCGGGTGGGACACGACGCGGTGGCGAGCGAGCGATGTGCCGGCGCCGACCGCCAGCCTGCTGCTCGTCGGTCGACGACGCGGAACCCCGGTGCGACTGCCCATGTGCATCGCCCCGCTGGCGGCGCCCTCGGGCCACGGACCTGCCACGGCTCTGCAGGCCACGGTGACGGTTGACCCGTCCGCGGTCGAGCTCGGCGAGCGGGTCTGCGACGTCTACGTCGAGCTGTCCTGCGAGGCCACCGCGCGCCAGGTCCGACTCCGCGGCGAGGCGCAGGCGACGGTCCCCGGCGGCGAGGTGTTCGCGACCGCGTACGGGAACGTCAGCCTGCGGCTCACCTGATCTTCGAGGTCGACGCCGACGTTGTGGAGCCCGTGTTGTAGCCGTATCGACGCGCCGTCACGGTCAGGCTGATCCGCTTGCCCCGGTCGGATTTCGTGAGCTTGTACGTCGACCTCGTCGCGCCCTTGACAGCCTTGCCGCTGCGCTTCCACTGGTAGCTCATGCTGGCATGGGTCGTCGGGTAGGTGCCCGCCAGCCACGGTGTGGCGTGCGCCGAGAGCGTCTTCCCCACCCGGCGGGTGCCGTTGATATAGGCCTTGTAGCGCTTCCGGAAGTTGGCATTGTCGAGCCGGACATTGACGGCGGTGAACGGGTTCTTGACGGTGGTCGTCGTCGCCTTCGTGCTTGTCGACACTCGAACGCTGACGATCTTGCCCTGACTGATGACCACCTCGACGCTCCGGATGGCGAACCCGTCTCCGGAGTAGATGTAGCGCAGCCAGTGCTTGCCATCCGGAAGTCCACGGACGACGTACTTTCCGTCGGACCCACTGCGGCCGACGACCTCGACCTCGCGCGCGGTGGACATGTACGTGATCGCCGTCACGTCCACGTCGCGCACCGGACGACCGGCCGAGTCGCGGACCATGCCGGAGACCACACCGCCCGTGTGGATCTTGACGGCCGGCGCCGAGCTGGACTTGTTATAGGCCACCTTGACCGTGGAGGCTTCCGAGGAGAGCCGGCCACCGTCCTTACCCGCCCAGGCCCAGGCCGAGGCGTAGTTGCCGGTGCCGGTGTAGGTGATCTGGACCTTGTAGTTGCCGGGTCGAACCGCCAGCGTGTACGCGCCGTCGCTGCCGACCGTAGCTTGGTCGGCAAGCTCATCGCTGGCCGTGTACGCCGAGGCGATCAGGTCGCTGCCGGTCACGCCACTCGTCTTGCCGGTGATCGTCCCGCGGGGGACGGTCGACTTCGCGACCACGAAGACCGAGGCCCCACTGATCTGCTTCTTGGTCTTGTCCGCAACATAGACAACGGCGTAGTAGGTCGTGTCCGTCGCCAGGCCACCGAGCGTCGCACTGGTGGTGGTGAACGGCCCCCGCGTGACCTTCGACAGTGTCTGGGCCGCATCGAGTGCATACGTCACCATGTACTGGCTCCCGGCCGGGAGCGGGCTCACCGCGGTCCACGCCAGGGCAACCGCCGACGGTTGCTGGGAGGTGACCTTCACCCCGGAAGGCGTTGCGGTGCTGTACGTGGACGTCGTGACCTGGTTCTCGGGGGAGTCCGCGCTGAGCCGGCTGGTTGACTTGCTCACATACGCCCGCAGGTAGTACAGGGTCTTTGCCTTGAGCCCGCTCAGTGCGATCGAGTTGGTGGCGGTCTGGAGGTACTTGGCTCCCCCGCTGGAGGTGAAGACCCGCACCGTGTAGCCGGGCGCGCCAGCGATCGCCTTCCAGCTGAGCTTCATCGTGCTCTTCGTCACCGCGGTCGCGCTCAGGTCACCGGGAGCGGTGTACGGATAGCTCGCCTGGGCGCTGACGGCTTTCGAATAGGAGTCGCTCAGCACTTTCAGGCTGCTGGGATCGACGACCGCGACCCGGAAGTAGTACGTCGTCCCGGTGGTCAGACCGGTGACCACCGTCGACGTCGCGGTCAACGGAGCCGCCGACGCGCTGGCGGGCACGTACTTCGGCGAAGTGAAGGACGAACTCGTCGAGTACTGCAGCCGATAGCCCTTTGCCCCGGCAACGGCGTCCCAGGAGACCTTCAACGAGGTGGCCGAGTCGGCCACCTCGGCCACGGTCGGCGGGGCCGGCGGGCTGATGGCCACCGCGGACGGCACGACCAGGGACAACAGAACTGCCAGTGCAGCGACGACCATGCCGAGAAGTCGTAGGGGACGCGCCAGAAGTGTCCGGACGGATCTGCGCCGCGTGGCGCCGTTGCTGCTGGTGCTCATCTACCCCATTGCCTGACTGTTCGATGCTCGAAGTGTCCCGCGAATCTTAACAACGACCGAGCCAAAAACCCGGAATCACGACGCGCACGCCGTTCGATCACGATTTTGACAATAGGCGTGTCGGTCGTTGACAGGACGACTATCGTCAGTCCTCGAACGCTGTTACGTTTGGGGCTCGATCCCACCTGAGGGACTTCTGAGCACCCTCGTAGCGGTGATGCCTCGTGAACGGAGACGCCGTGGCGCCCGAGTCGGCCATGCCGAACGTCGAAGTGTCGCGCGTGTCGCGGCACCCGGGCCGCAAGGTGACCTCGCTCTTGCTGGGACTCACGCTGCTGATCGCCGGGCTCCTCTCCGCCCCGGTCGCCGAAGCCGCTACCCCGTCGCCGGCTCGACTGACAGCGATCAGTACGTCCCGCTCGGCCATCGCGGTGACCTGGTCGGCGGTTTCGGGAGCACCGAAGTATCGGATCCAGATCTCGCGATCGTCGTCGATGTCGAATGCGAGCTACCACCGCTCCACCGGAACCCGCGCCGAGCTCACCGGGCTGAGGTCGAGCACGACGTACTACGTCAAGGTCAGGGTCATCTCGAACAGCGGGAAGAACCTGAGCCCGTACTCCAGGGCGATCAAGGTGAAGACCCGCAGCTCCGGCGGCTACGGCTATCTCAGCCCAGCCGGTCTGAGGATCACCGGTTCGAGTCCGACCAGTGCGACCCTGGCCTGGACCGCCCGGGCGTCGGGGGTCCGCTACCGCGTCCAATACGCCCGCTCGGCCTCGATGAGTGGCGCCGCCTACGCGCGGACGACGGCGCCGATGCTGTCGGTGGAGCAGATGCGACCGGCCACGACGTACTGGTTCAAGGTCCGAGTGATCGATGCGAGCGGGAAGAACCTCAGCGAGTACTCCCCCGCCGTCGCGGTCACGACGCTGAAGCTTGCTGCGGGCGCCCAGCCGCTCCGGGTCGGCAGCTACAACATCAAGTGCTCGAACTGCTTCGCCGGACTCCCGAACGAGCTGCCGTGGAGCGGACGTCGAAGCGCAGTCGTTGCGGCGATCAAGGCCGAGAACCTCGACGTCGTGGGGCTGCAGGAGGCCGGCCAGGCCTGGCTGCGCGGCGCCAACGGGAAGCTGGTCAACACCTCGCAGTTCGAGGACCTGATGGGCCTGATGGGCGCCCCCTGGAAGCTGACCAACACCAAACGCAACGACTGCGTGAAGGACACCACCCCGAGCAACTGTGTCTGGGCGGACAAGGGTGCGTCGAAGGGGACGAGGATCCTCTACAACTCCAACCAGGTCGAGGTCTTGCAGAGCGGCTCGAAGGAGCTTGCCTACGACAAGGCCGAGGTCAACTCGCGCTATGTCGCGTGGGCGGTCATGCGACAGCGCAGTACCGGCACCAAGTTCTTCTTCGCCGACGCCCACCTCGAACCCGGGGCGGACACCGCCGGGTCCCACCTGTTCTATGACCTGCGCCGTAAGCAGGCGAACGACGTCGTGGCGACCATCAAGGCCAAGAACACCGCGAAGCTGCCCACGATCCTCGTCGGAGACTTCAACTCGCACAAGTTCACGGTGCCCAGCAACGGACCCTACGACATCGTGACGAAGGCCGGCTTCGATGACCCGCTCGGCAATATCTACGAGTCGACCACGAACACCTGGGGTGCCACCGTCGAGACGCGCATTCGGACCTATCTGAACAGCTTCAACGGGTTCAAGCGGGCTGCGCCGGCCCATCCCACCTGGGTGAACGGCACCAACATCGACTACATCCTCACCACCGGGTTGCGGGTCAGTGAGTTCGAGACCGTCGCCAAGCTGGACAGTGCCGGCAACTTCGTCGGCGTCATCCCTTCCGATCACAACATGATCCGGGCGACGATCTACCTGAACTGAGCCGTCACAGCCGTAGCTCGGTCGTCCCGTCCGGCCGGACGGTCTTTCGCATGGCCATCAGCCGGGCAACGACCCGCTCGCCGGAGTGCCCGTCGTCATAGTGGTTGAACCGCTCGTGCCACCGCTCGTAGCGCTCGCGGTAGCGCTCGCCCTGGGTATCGAGGGAACGGATCGCCTCGGTGACCTCGTCCTGGGTCGACAGCACCGGACCGGGGGCCAGCTCCGCCAGGTCGAAGTACGTGCCTCGCAGGGCGTCGCGGTAGGTGGCCATGTCCGGTGTGAAGAAGATCATCGGCCGTCGGGTCACGGAGTAGTCGAACATCACCGAGGAGTAGTCGGTGACCAGGGCGTCGGCCGCACGGTAGAGGTCGGTGATCTCCGGGTACGTCGTGACGTCGATGACCCCCGGCACGTTGACGCTGGTCCCGAACTCGATCGTCCGCGAGTGGCCGCGCAGCAGGACGACGTAGTCGCTCCCCAGGTCCCGGCACAGCCGTTCGAGGTCGAGGAACGTCACCATCTCGGTGAGATTCTCCCGCCACGTCGGCGCATAGAGGATGGCGGTCTTGTCTGCACCGATCCCTAGCCGCGCCCGGATCTCGGTGCCGTCGGCATCGGTCAGCGGGTCGTCGCGCGGGTAGCCCTCCTCGAGGATCGGACCGTCCCAGTCGTACGCGGTTGCGAAGATCTCGGTGCTGTGCCGGTTCTGCGAGAGCAGGACGTCCCACTTGACCTTCTCGCGCAGCAGTGTGCGCTGCTTGTCCTGCGGAAGGTTGGCGCGGTCCAGCCCGATCCGCTTGAACATCGAGCCGTGCCAGGTCTGCAGGACGATCTGGAAGGGCTGCGGGATGAACCAACGACGCAGCCAGTCGTTCGCGATCACATACCGCGAGGTGGCGCGTGCTTCCCACCACTCACGGGTGCCCTGGATCACCGGGATCGAGCCCGGTGGAACGGGCACCGATCCGTCGACGACACCCCAGAGCCGGGTGAGCTGCGGATACTGCCGCGCGATCACGGCATCCAGGGCCCGGGGGTTGCAGGTCGAGTTGCGGCCATAGAAGCTCTCGAAGTAGACGGCGTTGCGCGGACGCCACGCCGTCGCCTGGTATCTCGCATTGAGACGGCGCTGGTTGAACGGCCCCATCTCATCGGGTCGACGCGGTGGCGAGACTCTGAACTGAGGGCGCTGGAGAGGACCGCTCTGCAGCCGGAACCGGAAGCCGGGGGCGTCGAACGCGCGCGGCAGCGCGGCGGTGAGCTGCGGATCAGCGTGGACGGGGATCCTTCGGGGCCGCTCGCCGGGGCGCCGTGCTGCTCGCAGCTGGATCCGGTAGCCGCCGACCCGTGGTGGAAGTGGCTCATGCCCCCAGACAGATGCCAGCAACGGCAGATAGGCGTCGAAGGTGCGATCGTCGTGGACGACGAGCTCCATCGGGAGCTCTTGCCGTGGACTCCAGAACTGCGCGGCGAGCTCGCCGTAGGTCCCGAACAGCCGGCCGGACAAGCGGAGCGCCGGCTGTGGATCGCGTTCGTACTCCACCGTGTCGACGACCGCCTGGCGAGGAGCGTCGAGCAGGACGAGCTCACCGTCACGCCCCGAGGTGGCCAGCAGGGTCGCAGCGGGCCCACAAGGCGCCATCGACGCGTCGAGGGCGGTCCGCAGCACGTGCTCGGTGCCGTCCGCCATGGTGATCGTCACGCGCCGCTCGGCGGCATGGCTACGGTCGGTCAGCTCGGGGGGTCGGGTCGCGTCGAGCTGACCGTCCAGCACCCAGGTGCCGTCGCCCGCGAGGCTGCAGTCGAGGGCCTGGGCCACCCCGCCCGACACCACGAGTGCCCGGGTCAGCCGGGCGTCGCCGGCATCCACCACCAACCGCACGTGGCGACCGTCGATATCGATCACGGTCGCCATCGCCGCCGGCCGGGCGCAGTGGATCTCCAGCCCACGCCGAGTCCAGCTCGGGACGACCTGGACGCCGTCGACCGTGCGGGCGAAGAGGTGCCGGGCAGACGCAAGCGGATACCGGTTGACGAACGTCCCGCTCACCGAGCGACCTCCGCCGTCGACCCGGATCTGCGCGATCCACGGCGCGCCAGGATCGGCGGCGCGCACAGCGGCCGCGTCGATTCGGGCGATGAAGGCGGTGTTGGAGTAGTCGAAGTCGGCCGAGCGGGACGCGCGGGCATTGATCTCGGGCTCGACCAAGCCCTCCACGCTCGCGCTGATCCGCTGCCCGCCGCGCTCGAGCCAGACCTCGATCAGCGGCGGCTCGCCGGGGAAGCCGTGACCCCGCTCGTAGGCCCAGCCGCGGAGCTCGAGCACCCCGTCGTCGAGCCACCGGGCCGCCCACAACGTCGCGACCCAGCCCAGCTGACGCGATGTGACGGCATTGACGGTGCGGCGGGTTGTGTCGCGAAGTCTGGTGTAACCGCGACGGACCACCGGGTTGTCGGAGCGGCTGACCTGTCGGATCACCCGGCGCAGGGTCTCTTTCGGTCCATCCGGCATCAGCGCTGGCACCTCGAGGTCACCGCACCGTCACGGAGTTGTTCCGCGCCTCTTCGACGATCGCCGCGATGGCGATCGACTCCGAGGCGCGGAGCTTGAACGACTCGGGCGTCTCGTTGCGGATCAGCGAGGCGAACTCGGCGATCTCGTAGCGCAGGCCGTCGCCGTCGAACTTGTAGTAGTACTTCTTGTTGTCGCGCTGGTCCTCGAAGCGGGCCTCGAAGTACTCGGTCTTCCACCACGGCGCGGGCACATAGATGTATCCGGTGCTTCCCGCGACGACAAGGTCGCCCTCGGCCTTGACCCCGAGACCGACCCGAGCCGAGGCCACGGCATGCGGGTAGGTGAGGTCGATCCGGGAGAACGTCTCGACCTCGGAGCCCTCGGGCCACAAGGACACGGTTCGCTGGTCGACGTAGGCCGTGCCGAGCAGCTTGACCACCGCGAGCAGTGGGTAGCTGGCGAGCTCGGAGATGCTGCCGCCGTCTGGGGCCTGCATCTCCCGACCCGTCTCACCGAGCTTGGTGAAGGTGCCGTCGACCGAGCGCACCTGGCCGATCGACCCGCTCCGGGCCACGGCGACCATCCGCTGGAACCCCGGTGAGAACGCCGTTTTGATCGCCTCGAGCAGCACGACGCGGTTCTCGGTGGCGACCGCGAACATCTCCTCCGCCTCCTTGCGGGTCAGGGCGAGCGGCTTCTCACAGAGCACGTGCTTACCGGCCTCCATCGCCTCCACAGCGATGGCGGCGTGCGTGCCGTGCGGCGAGGCGACGTAGACGGCGTCGACCTCGTCGAGCAGCGCAGGCAGGGAGTGGCCGACCACCCGCAGCTCGTGCGCATCCGCGAATCGTCTCGCGTTGCTCGGCGTCGTTGAGTAGACGCCTTCCACCGAGACCCCGCTGACGAAGCGCGCCTCGGCCACCAACCGGTTGGCGATCCGACCCGAGCCGATCACACCCAGCTTGAGAATGCCTCCGGTCTCGTCCCGCAGCTGCGTGCTGGACACGCCCTTCGTCCGATCGAGATAGACCACCTTGCAGTAGTCGTTGAGGTAGTCGAACCTGCCGAGCCAGTCAGACCCGATGGCGAAGATGTCGACGTTGTACTTCTGGATGTCTTGGACCTTCTGGCCCTCGTACTCCTCGATGATCACCTCGTCGGCAAGCCCGCTGCGCTCGACGTTGCGGATGCGCTCCATCAGGCTCTGCCGCACATTCAGCTTGCCACGGGCGTCGTCGAAGTTCTCCGTGGTGACGGCGACGATCAGGTAGTCGCCGAGGGACTTGGCCCGCTCGAGCAGCCGGACATGGCCCTCGTGGAACAAGTCGAATGTGCCGTAGGTGATCACCCGCATCAGTGCATGTTTCCTCTCGACCCGGCGACAGCACCCGTGAGTTTATCCTCACGCGACATCCGGAATGCCCATCCTGACCGCTGTGTCCCGCGGCACGATTGCGGTGATTCACAGCTAGGCTGACCAGCCGGATCACCGGCGAAAGGTCAGTCACCGTGCCACTTCGACGACGGCTCCGGACCGCGGCGGGCCGCCTCCGGCGTGCTCTAGGCGCGGCGGACGAACCTCCTGCTGCGCCGCCGCTGGTGCTCCAGCCGCCGGTGCGCTTCGACCCGCTCCCGCCGCTGCGACCGTTCCCGACGGCCAAGTACGTCTTTGTCGTCGGAGCCGTGCCGCGCCGCTTCGGGGGACGGACGGCCTCGATCCTCAACAAGTGCCGGCTGCTCAAGCAGTACGCAGGCGTGGACTCGGTCATCGTCACGCTGAACTACTCCGCAGAGATCGACGACGTGTCCGCCGACCTGCGCTCCCGCGGCCTGCTGGTGGACGGGGTCGAGATCGTCAACCTGCACGACTTCTTCGATGGCGACTCGGTGGTCGCGAGCGAGCCGGTGCGGCACGAGATCGATGAGCCGGGGATGGACAAGATCCGCGATCCGGATCAGGAGGTCTACCGCTACTTCGAGAACGGCGTGTACCGCCTGTACAAGCGCTTCGACCACTCCGGGCGGCTGATCGTGCGCGACTGGTTCAACGAGAATCGGGCCAGGACCAGGCGTGACGAGTTCAACCCGAACGGCACGATCCGGCGGACGACGTACATGGACCTGCACTTCAACCGGCCGCGCCAGGAGATCTACTACCGCGCCGACGGCGTGCCGTACCTGAACAAGTGGCTCGTGGTGAACCCGGCCGACCGCAGCACTCAGGTGGAGCGGATCACCGAGCTCGACGAGCAGGGACGCCCGACTCGGGTGCTGTCGTCCAACGTCGCGCTGATCCAGTCCTACCTGGACCGGCTGATCGGCGACGACCACGCCTTCCTCACCGTCGAGTCGCGGCGCTCCGACGCCGAGACGCTGACCTACCACCGGCCGAACGTGAAGCACGTGTACGTGCTGCACAACCCGCACTTGGTGCTTCCCGGAGACGACGTCGGCAAGGTGCGGCCGATGTATCGGCCGTTGCTCGAGCGGCACGAGGATGTCGACGCCACCGTGTTCTTGACCAACGCGCAGCGCGCCGATGCCGAGGCGCGGTACGGCGAGCGGACCAGCTTCCGGGTCATTCCCCATCCCATCGCACCGGTCGAACCGACACCGTTCGCCGACCGCGATCCGCACCTCGTGGTGATGCTGGCCAGGCTGGACGAGCAGAAGCAGATCGGCGACGCGATCGAGGCGTTCTCGCAGGTGGTTGCGTCCGTGCCCGAGGCACGGTTGGAGATCTACGGTCACGGGCCGGACGAGGTGGCCCTCCGGCGGCTGATCGGTGAGCGAGGGCTGAACCGCCAGGTCACGCTCGCCGGCTACACCAAGGACGCGGCGGGTGTGCTCCGCGGAGCCGCCGTCTCGCTTCTGACGAGCAAGTTCGAGGGCTTCGGACTGGTGCTGCTGGAGAGTCTGGCCAACGGCTGCCCGGTGGTCAGCTACGACATCAAGTACGGCCCGAGCGACGTCGTCCGGGACGGGGTCAACGGCTTCCTGGTCCCCCCGCGCTCCCGCAAGGCTCTCGCGTCGCGGGTCGTCGATCTGCTCACCGACTCCGAGCTGCGACGGCGGATGAGCACGGCGGCCATCGAGATCGGCACCGAGTTCAGCGAGCAGGCGTTCGTCGCCCGCTGGTCGGAGCTGTTCTCCGACCTGGACGCGCAGGGCTGGGGTGAAGCGGAGCGGCCCGCCGACTAGCCGGTCAGTCCGCTCGCGCCTGCATCGGCACCGCCACCGCCGTCGCCGCCTCCACCGCTGCCGCCGCGACCTCGCAGACCGAGCGCAACCGCGCCGGCTCCCACGGCGATGACCAGCACCGCGCCGCCGATGATGAGCGGCAGCCGGCTGGCCGACTCGGTGGTCGCCGTCGGACCCGCGCTGGTGGTGGCGGAAACGCTGGGTTCGTCGGTCGCCTTCTCGGTCGCTGTGCCAGTCGGCTCGTCGGTGGAGTGTCCGCTGGAGCTGGAGGCCTTTGTGGCGGTCTTGGTCGGCCCCGGGTCGGCCGTTTCGGTCGAGCCGTCGCTGCGCTGGACCTCGACATCGGGCGGCGTCGTAGTCGGCTGGTTCGGCGGCGGCTCGGTCGTGGCGTTGGGATCCGTGCCCTTCAGAATGGCGGGTTCGTGCTCACTGCCGGACCACTTGCGATCCGGCAGCGCGGTGAAGTCGCCGGTCACGTACGCGAACTGGAAGGCGCCGCCCTGCACGTCCCCGTCGGAGGCGTTGACCCGGTAGTGGACGGTATAGGTGCCCTGTGGCAGGTCGTCGCGCAACTGGCTCGTGACGTTGGTGCCCTCGACGATCAGCGACCCCGTCGTGACGTTCGTGCCGTCCGGCCCCTGCACGATGACCTTGGCGATCGAGGAGTCGACGTCGGAGCTGAAGGCCAGCGTGACCCACCCGGGAGCGTCGTCAAGGGTCTCTCGTGCGCGTGGCTCGCTCACCACGATCGACGCGGCGGCAGCCGGGCCGGAGACCATTCCCAGCGTCGAGAAGCCACCCGCGAAGATGGCGGCGAGTGCCAGAACGAGCCATCTTCGGGTCCTCGAACGTGGCCGCTGAGGACCGGGATCGCTCGCCCGGCCCACGTATGTGCGCATCAACACGCTTCCTTCCGATGTGCAGCCGGGCAATTTCGATTGTATATTCCCCTCCATCGTTGCCCTCGTTTTCGGCGAGTCGCGTCGGGCGCGGGGCGAGTCGGGGTCCAATGGGCGGGTGGAGAGTTTGCGTAACAGGATGGTCGGACGGAGCAGGGTGTTGCGACGGGTGGTGGCCGTCGTCGGCGCACTGGTGTTGGCTATGACGCTTGCCACGTCGTCGGCGACCGCTGTGTCGTTCTCCAAGACCCCGTCGGGCGCCATCCAGTCCGTCACGGCGACGAGCTGCCCGACCATCGCAACGCCGGCGCCGTTCGAGGCCTGGTTCAACATCTCCGACATGGAGCAGCGAGGCTTCTGGGACCCGCAGAACAACGAGCCGTGGGACTTCGCCAAGAAGACCGCCCAGGTGATCTGCGGAGCGGCGGCGAACTCGACGATCAAGATCGGGATGTACTTCATCCGCGCCATCGGCACGATGACAGCCACCGGTTACGGCGTACGCGCGGAGTCCGACCCCGAGCAGATCTACGACGCGCTCGAGTGGGTGAAGAAGAACCGCCATGTGACCGTCGGGATCGTGCTCGACGGTGGCTCGATCAACCCGAGCAGTGCGAAGGCGCAGATCAGCGAGCGGCTGCGCGGTATCGCCAGCGTGTACTACTGCAACACCGGCTGCTTCAACACCAACAAGGCGTCGGTCTTCCCGTTCGCGATCAACCATGAGAAGTTCGTCACGATCAGCAACACGACCTGGTCGAACGGTACGAAGGGTCCGCACCCGGCGATCATCTCGATGTCCGGCAACTTCGCCCGCAGTCAGCTCCGTAACTACCACCAGGAGCTCACCCTGATCTACAACGACAAGACGATGGCCAGCATGTTCGACGCCCGCTACAACGGGATGATCGCCTGCGCCAAGACGTCCTGCTCGTCCTCGAAGGGCTTCCCTGCGGCGCTCCAGCTGAAGAAGCAGCGCGGCATCTGGGTCGATCCGATCTACCGTCACTACACCGACGCGGGCCGCGGCACGAGCGTGTCGTTCACCCCGCAGCCGGAGGCCGCCCGCGACTTCTACGTCCAGCAGTTCGACGACGTCGACTGCGCGGTGGACAAGAAGATCCGGATCGCGATGTTCAAGCTCACCGACGCGAAGGCCGAGCAGATGGTGAGCTCGCTCGTCCGGCTCAAGAACCGGGGCTGCGACATCAAGATGCTGCTGACCTACCAGGGTGGCTCGACGACGATCTCGCCGACGGTCATCCGGGCACTGAACAAGGCGAAGATCCCGACCCGCTGCACGCAGGTCGCGATGCACACGAAGATGATCCTGATCGGGCCGGAGACCAACAACAACGGTCGGGTCCTGATCGGCACCCAGAACATGTCGGTGGCGGGTCTGCGCTACAACGAGGAGCACGTGATCACCCTCGACGTGCGGCGGGCCAGCGGCGGTTTCGTCGAACCCATGCGCCGGGTCTATGGGGAGTACATGACCGGCTGGTACGACCTCGCACAGTCCACCCGTTCGTGCAGCTGATCCGGGCCGTGCCGTGACGAGGCTGCGAACGGTCGCCGTCGTGCTCGCCGGTGGCACCGGAACCCGCGTCGGCCTCGACATCCCGAAGCAGCTCATCAAGATCTCGGGCAAGCCGATCATCGAGCACACCATCGCGACGATGCAGGCCTCGCCTCTGGTCGACGAGATCCTGGTCATGATGACGCCTGGTTATCTCGACGACATCCGGGCCCTCGTCAAGGCGGGCGGGTACGACAAGGTGAGTCAGATCCTCGAGGGGGCCGGAACCCGGAACGATACGACGGCAGCCGCCCTTGCCGCGCTGGGCGATACGGAGTGCAACGTCTTGCTGCACGACGCCGTCCGCCCCCTGGTCTCCCAGGCCATCATCGAGGCCAACGTCGCGGCGCTGCAGACGCACGAGGCCGTTGACACGGCGATCCCGTCGGCGGACACCGTGATCCAGCTCGACGCCGACTCCGGGCGGATCGCCGATGTCCTCCCCCGGCACCTGCTCCGCCGCGGCCAGACCCCGCAGTCGTTTCGTCTGTCGACGATCCGAGCGGCGTACGCGAAAGCGGCGGAGGATCCCGATTTCACCGCCACCGACGACTGCACCGTCGTGCTGCGTTATTCGCCGGAGGTGCCGATCGTGGTGGTCCCCGGTCACGAACGGAACATGAAGGTCACCGAACCGATCGACGTCTACATCGCCGACAAGCTGTTCCAGCTGACGTCGGGCGATCCCCGGATTCCGCTGAGCGACCGGGCGTACCGGGCAAGGCTCGACGGCAGGACGGTCGTCGTCTTCGGCGGTTCGTACGGGATCGGCAGTGACCTGGCCCACCTCGCGCGCAAGCATGGCGCCGACGTGTTCACGTTCTCGAGGTCGACAACCCGCACCCACGTCGAGCGCCGGACCGACGTCGCCGCGGCGGCTGCCGAGGTGCTGGAGAAGACGGGACGGATCGACTACGTGGTGAACGCCGCCGGGCTGCTGCCCCGCGGCGAACTGATCGAGACCACCGAAGAGACGATCTACGCCGCGACAGATGTGAACTATCTCGGACCGATCTTCGTTGCCCAGGAGTTCTATCCGCACCTGGCGAGGACCGGCGGGTCACTGCTGCTGTTCACGTCCTCCTCCTACACCCGCGGCCGGTCGGGCTACTCGCTCTACTCCTCGGCCAAGGCCGCCGTGGTCAACCTGACCCAGGCGCTGGCCGACGAGTGGGCCGGGAGCGGCGTGCGGGTCAACTGCGTCAATCCCGAGCGAACCGGTACGCCGATGCGGACCAAGGCGTTCGGCGACGAGCCACCGGGCACGCTGTTGGCCTCCGAGGAGGTCGCTCGACAGTCCCTGGAGGTGCTCGTGTCCCCCATCACGGGCCACGTGATCGACATCCGCCGGGCGGAGGGCCCGGCGCTCGTCGAGACGTGAACGCTCGACCGCTCATCCGAGCAGACGCGACGACGCGCGCCCGCACGGTGCGCGTGATCGCGCTCGCGGTCGGCCGCATCATGCTGGTCTGGGTGCTGCTGGGTGTTTCATACAACGCCCTTCCGCTCGACAACATCAGCGGAGATCATCCGATCGGGTTGGTGATCTGCATCGTCGCGGTGTTCTTCCTCGCGGTTGCATGGTCGGTGGTCCGCATCAGCAACTCCGAGCTGCCGCGGTTGCGGGCCGCGGAGGCTCTCGGAGCGACCATCCCGTTCTTCCTCATCCTGTTCGCCGTCGTCTACCTAGTCGTCGATCACCAGCACCCGGCCAGTTTTTCGCAGCGGCTCGAGCATGTCAGTGCCCTCTACTTCACGATCACCGTCTTCGCTACCGTCGGCTTCGGCGACATCACTCCGGTGAGCGACCAGGCGCGGCTGATTGTCAGTCTGCAGATGCTGCTGAACCTGATCGTCATCGGCGTCGTGGTGAAGCTGATGATCGGCGCCGCGCAGCGCGGTGTCTCTGCCGGGCGAGGCGTGCGACGTGACTGACGACGCTGGTCGGCGCGCCGAACCGGAGTGGGTCCGACATGCCGTGTTCTGGCAGGTCTATCCCCTCGGATTCGTGGGCGCCGAGCGGGACAATCCCGGCGGCTCGGCGACGGTCCACCATCGGCTGCCGACCATCGGCGCATGGCTGGACCGAGCGGTCGAGCTGGGGTCGTCCGGCCTGCTCCTCGGCCCGGTCTTCGAGTCGGAGTCGCACGGTTACGACACCGTGGACTTTCTGCGGGTCGACCCGCGGCTCGGCGACCGCGAAGATCTTCTCCAGCTGTTCGCCGCCGCGCACGACCGTGGCCTGCGGGTGCTGCTGGACGGGGTCTTCAACCATGTCGGTCGGCGGTTTCCGCGATTCGCCGCGGTGGTGCAGCACGGGCCGGGCGCGCCGGACGAGGACTGGTTCCGGGTGAGCTGGCCGGCCGGGGCGAGTCCCGGCCAGGAGCCGACGTACGAGGACTTCGAGGGCCACGGCCAGCTTGTCGCGCTGAATCACGACAACCCGGCCGTCGTCGACTACGTGACCGAGGTGATGTGCCACTGGCTCGAAGCCGGCGCCGACGGCTGGCGGCTCGATGCGGCGTACGCGGTGCCACTGCCGTTCTGGGCGGAGGTCTCCCGTCGGGTGCGTGAGCGGCACCCGGACGCGTACCTGGTCGGGGAGGTGATCCACGGCGACTACCCGGCGTTCGTTACCGAGGGCGGGCTGGACTCCGTCACCCAGTACGAGCTGTGGAAAGCTGTCCGCAACTCGATCGCTGAGAAGAATCTGTACGAGCTGGCGTGGTCGCTGAAGCGGCACGCCGAGTTCCTCCAGACCTTCGTCCCGCTGACCTTCCTGGGCAATCACGACGTGACCCGGATCGCCAGCGCCGTGCCCGCGGAGCATGTGGCCCATGCCGTCGCGCTCCTGTGCTGCCTGGGTGGCACGCCGACGATCTACTACGGCGACGAGCTGGGTTGGCGGGCGGTCAAGGAGGAGCGCTTCGGGGGTGACGACGCGATCCGACCCGCGTTCGGCGAGCCCGGCGAGCTCAGGCTGGACGAGTCGGAGTCGGTCGCCCTCGACCTGCACCGCGAGCTGATCGGCCTGCGTCGTCGCCAGGCCTGGCTGCATCGCGCGATCACGACGGTGCCCAGTCTGGACAACGAGTTCGCCGTGTTCGTCAGCGCGGACGACCAGAACTGGATCGCGCTCGCGCTGAACCTCTCCGCGGACGAGCAGGAACTGCCCGTGCCGGGTGCCGTCGAGGTCATGGCCGGCGCCGGCCGACTTGACGCCTCCGGAGGCGATTCGGCCATGATCACCGTCGGGCCGCACGGCTGGGCGGTCGTCGGCCCGTCTGGTTGAGCTCAGCGCCAGCCGAGTTCGGGCGCGACGTACTTCACGACACTCTCGATCACGTGGGCGTTGTAGTCCACCCCGAGCTGGTTCGGCACGGTGAGCAGCAGGGTGTCGGCGGCGGCGATCGCCTCGTCGCCGGCGAGCTCGGCGATCAGCTTGTCGGGCTCACCGGCGTACGTCTTGCCGAATCGGGCACTCCCGCCCTCGAGGAACCCGACCTGATCGGTGCTCTGGGTCTCCCGCCAGAACAATCGTCGGTCGAGGTCGCTGACGATCGGGAAGATGCTGCGGCTGACCGAGATTCGTGGCTCGTGCTGGTGGCCGGCTGACACCCATGCGTCACGGAACCGCTGGAGCTGCTCTGCCTGGAGCTGGTGGAACGGCACGCCGGTGTCCTCGGTGAGCAGTGTCGAGCTCATCAGGTTCATCCCCTGGGCGGCGGTCCACTCGGCGGTCGCGCGGGTGCCCGCGCCCCACCAGATCCTCCTCCGCAGCCCGGGCGAGTGCGGCTCGATCCGCAGCAGGCCGGGCGCGTTCGGGAACATCGGCCGCGGATTGGGCTTCGCGAACCCTTCGCCGGCGAGCACGTCGAGAAACAGCCTCGTGTGCTCGCGGGCCATGTCCGCGTCGGTGGTCCCCTCGGCGGGGATCTGCCCGAAGTAGCGGTAGCCGTCGATCACCTGCTCGGGCGATCCCCGGCTGATGCCGAGCTGGAGCCGGCCGCCGGAGATCAGATCGGCGGCACCGGCGTCCTCGGCCATGTACAGCGGGTTCTCATAGCGCATGTCGATCACCGCGGTGCCGATCTCGATCGTGCTGGTCCGAGCACCGACGGCGGCGAGCAGCGGGAAGGGCGAGGCGAGCTGTCGCGCGAAGTGGTGCACCCGGAAGTACGCGCCGTCGGCACCGACCTCCTCCGCGGCGACCGCGAGATCGATCGACTGGAGCAGCGCATCCGAGGCGGTCTGCACCATCGACTGATCCGACGGCGTCCAGTGCCCGAACGACAAGAATCCGATGTTCTTCACGTCGAACCTAGCCGACCTGGCCGGCGAAGAGCTCACCGAACCAGTCGAGCTGGCGATCGTACTGGTAGGCCTCCCCGCCCTCGTGGTCGTTGTGTGGGTAGACCGCGATCTCCTTGGCCGGCAGCCCGACCGGGCTGTTCTCGCCCCAGCGGTTGTACGCGGCGTACACCGTCGACGGCGGGCAGGTCTGGTCCATCAGGGCGACCGAGAACAGCGCCGGGCAGGTGGCGAGCCGACCGAGGTTGACGCCGTCGTGATAGCTGAGGGTCCGATAGGCGGCCTCGGCGTGATCTCGCCAGCCGGCCAGGTAGAGCGCGACCTCACGATAGGGATGGCGGTCGGTGAGCTCGACGGCTCGCCGGAAGTGACACAGGAACGGTACGTCCGGTGCGGCACCGAGCAGCTCGATGCCCGACAGCGTGGCCAGCCCGGCGACCGCGATGGTGATCCCGCCGCCCTGGCTGCCACCGGTGACGATGACCCGGCTCGGATCGATGGGCGGCAGATCGGGAAGGGTCTCGAGCAGGCGTACGGCGTCGGTGTAGACCCGGCGGTAGTAGTAGTCGTCCGGGTGCTGGATTCCCCCGGTCATGAAGCCCGGGTACTGCGAGACGCCCGCTCCGCTCGCCCGGTCCTGACTGGCCGCCGGTCCCCCGTCGCGCCAGCCCTGACCACGGGTGTCCATCACCAGGGTGGCCCAGCCGGCCTGGGCGAAGCTGGTGTGGCTGTGCGGGAAGCCGCGACCGCCGGAGTAGCCGCGGTACTGCACGACCGTCGGCAGTGGCGTGGTCGTCCCGGCTGGCACGTGCAGCCACGCCCTCACCGGCGAACCTCCGAAGCCCGCGTATGTGATGTCGTAGGTGTCGATCAGCGCCAGCTTGTTGTCGACCAGCTCCGCGGTGAGGCCGATGTCGAACTCGCGGGCCTCGGCGAGTGTGCGCTGCCAGAAGTCCACGAAGTCGTCCGGCTGTGCCACGTCCGGGCGGTAGGCCTCGAGATCGTCGAGTGGCAGGTCGAACACGGCCATGGGTGTGCGCTCCGTTTCGTCGGCTGGATCGAACGCGACCGGACCTGATCGCGCGTCCTAACCTACGACCGGCCGGTCAGCCGCCGAGTGAGGACCACAAGGTGGTGATCTCGCGGGCCGGTGCGTCGGGCCGGCCCTAGGGTGATCTCATGACCAGCCTGCTGCCGGCTCTGACCGGCTCGTTCTCCACGCCCGCCGCCGGGAACCCGACCGGGGCGATGGTCGAGGCCGCGTACGCCCATCACGAGATCGACGCCCGCTACGTGAACTGCGACGTCGCACCGGAGAATCTGGCCGACGCGGTCGCGGGTGCCCGGGCCATGGGCTGGATCGGCTTCAACTGCTCCCTTCCGCACAAGGTCGCGGTGGTCGAGCTGATCGATGGCCTGGCCCGGTCAGCGGAGTTGATCGGTGCGGTCAACTGCGTCGTCCGCACCGACGGTGGATGGCGCGGTGAGAACACCGACGGCCAGGGTTTCCTCAGCTCGCTGCGGACGATCGCCGACCCGGGCGGTCAACGCGTCCTACTCCTGGGCGCCGGCGGAGCCTCGCGGGCGATCGCGGTGGAGCTAGCGCTGGCCGGCGCGGAGCACATCTGGATCGCCAATCGAAGTCCGGCCAAGGCGGAGGAGATCGCGGCGGTCGTCGCTGCCAACGCGTCGACCACGGCCGAGGCGCTCGACTGGGAGGGCACCCTGGTGCCGCCCCCGGGTGCGACGATCGTGGTGAACGCCACGTCACTCGGGCTGCCCGGCTCCGGGCCGGTGCCGGTGTCCTTCGAGGCGAACTCACAGGGTCTTCTCGTCTGCGACGTCATCCCGAACCCGCCGGACACGGAGCTCCTGCAGCGGGCCAGGGCGGCGGGCGCCACCACGCTCGACGGTCGCGGCATGCTGCTCGATCAAGCGGCCATCAACATCGAGCTCTGGACCGGGCTGGACCCCGACCGGGCGGTGATGGGCCGGGCGCTCGACGTGGCGATCACCGGTTGGCAGCACCCCTGACGATTCGGCCTCAGCCGCGGAGTCCGTCAGCCGAACAGGGCGACCAGTCGATCGATCTCGGCCTCGGCCTCGGCCATCGACGCCGCGCCGTCGGCGACGTAAGGGGCAAGGTCTGGCACCCGGGTGGCCAGAGTCAGCTCGGCCAGCACCGGGTAGACCGTCATCTGCATCGAGCTCGCGAACAGTTGGGTGAGTGCCGCGAGCTCGTGATCGCTGTTCCCGGAGCTGGGTCCGTATGCGAGGCCGCGGCCTGAGGCGATGACGATCGGCTTCCCACCAAGCGGCGCCGGGTCGTCGGGGCCGCCCGGAGCGGTCAGACCCGGGACGTGGATCCAGTCGATCCAGGCCTTGAGAGTTGAGGGAACCGACCAGTTGTACATCGGCGCTCCGAGGAGGACCACATCGGCGTCCAGCAGCTCACCGATCAGCTCCAGCTGATAGCGCTCGTCCGCCGGATCGACGCTCTCCCCCGCGACGCGCAGGTTCGGCGCCCAGTGCAGGGCGTTGGTCGGCAGGTGAGGCGGCTGGTCGACGAAGAGGTCGCGTCGGACGACCTCGTGTCCCCGCCGCGTCCAGCCGTCCGCAAAGCGAGCGGTCAGCCGTCGGCTTGCCGACCCGGTCAGATCCGCGGAGGAGTCGATGTGCAGCACGGTAGCCATAAGCCCGTACGGTAGCGCCAGCGGTCGAGGCCCTTTGCCCTAGTCCACACCTAAACTTGTGTTCGGCCGCGCGCGCACGATTCGGCCTGATCTCCAGCTGCTGGGCTCGGATTGGACCACGTGATGAACCTTCTGCTCGTACTCCTCATGCTGGTCGTTGCGGTGTCTGCGTTCGTTCCGCTGATCGTGGCTCGGCAGCGACGGGCTGCGGTCGAACGGGCTGCGGCAGAGCCGGTACTGATCGACGGTCGTTCCTACGATGCCGCCGAGGTGCTGTGGACCTTCCGGCAGGTCAACGAGTCACCGCACCTGTCAGCGCTGACCGGCGCGCAGGTGACCACGTCGGCCGGAGTCGTCACGGCGGTCAACCGTACCGTTGCTGCCCTCCCGCCGGGGCACGCCGCAGATGTGGTGGCAGTTCAGCGCCGCCTACGACGCATACGTCAGTTCCGGGGTGAGCTCCTCGAGGCTCCGCGCACGCAGCAGAGCCTCATCCCCGCGCTGGGCGATGCCGCGGTGGTCGCCCTGGCCGGCCAGGACCCGTCACCGCTCGGTCATCTTGTCGACCTTCGCGTGCCGATCGTCAGCACCGTCATGGCGATCGTGGCAGCGAGGAGGTCGACCGGCGCGGGACAGGACCCCAACCGGATTGCGGAGAACCTGATGTGGGACGTCGGGGCGTGGGGTGGCACGATCGTCGCCGGGGCCGGCATCGGCTCGATGATGATGCCTGGAATCGGCACGATGATCGGCGGCCTCGCAGGCGCGATCGGCGGTAGCTTTGCCGCTACCTACGGCAAGCAACGCCATCTGCGGAGCGCGATCGCCGACTTCCGGGCCTCCTGCGAGACCATCGGGCAGCACGTCGACGAGGATCATCTCGATCAGATCGCGCGTGAGAGCAACGCGACGATCGAAATGAAGACCGATCGGCTGTCCGAGCTCGAGGCCGAGCTGGCGGCGATCGACGCCGGTAGATCCTGGTTTCAGCGAACGTTCCAGCCCACCGTCGGTCTGTCGGTGGCCGGTCGAGCCATCGAGCTGGGATGCGCCGACACGCAGGCCGACCGCTTCCAGCACGAGGCGTTGAGCAGGCTGCTCAGCAACGCAACGCACTCGTCAGAGTTCCGCGGCTACGCCTGGGTCGCGAGTCTCGCTCACCTGGACTGGCTCGATCACGGCGGTCCGGACGCGAACAAGGGGCTCGAGGCGCTCGACAGGGTTCGGATCGAGACGACGAGTCTCAGCGTGGCTGCGTCACCCTCTCGTTGATCTTGGTCGTCGGGTCGCCGAGCATCAGGGCCACCTTCCGAACCGGCGCGCCAACGCCGGCCCTGGTCGGGCGGCGACGTCAGCCTCAGGGAGACGTGGACGCTCGGACGAGGCGCAGATTGTCGACGCGGAGGACGAGCGGGGCGTTCGTTGCGGTTGACGAGAGATAGGTCCACAGTCCCGCGCCACCGGGTGTCTGCATTCCCGCCCGTGCATCCAGGGTCGAGACGATCCAGGTTGCCGGTTCGGTGCTTCCCACCTTCCAGACCTTGGCGCGCAGGCTCGTAGTGCTCGTACCGGACGCTTGGAAACGTACCTGAACAACGTCTCCGGCGCTCACGGTCAGATTGGGGACGACGGCCTCAGCCACCATGGTCGACTCGACGTTGGTCGAGCTCGAGAAGGTCAGGGCCACTCGGACGGAGCCGCCGGCTAACACGTGCACCTTCGCCCGGTACTCGCCGATGTTGGCGACCCGGCGCCCGACGGCCGTGAGGTAGTAGCCCCCGCCGGTGGCGGCCTTGTCCGGCGCGAAGGTGAACTGCAGATCCGCGTCGTTGGTCGACGCCGAGTTCAGATAGATCGCGGGACCGGACCCGGCGGTCTTCATGGTCAGAGACCCTGTCCCGTTGGCGACCGCGAAGTTGCTCGCACTCGACGTCGTCCACGATCCACCGACGTCAGCTGAACCCCAGCCGATGGCAACCGTCCTGCCGAAGTCGTCCGCGGCGATCGGCGTCTCCGGTGGGGCCGTTACTGTCACGGTCTTGGTGATCGAGTTGGTCGCGCCTTGGTCGTCGGTCACGGTGAGTTTGACCGGGTAGCTGCCGGCGCTGCCGTAGGTGTGAGTCGGCTTGCTGCCGGTGCCGGTGGTGGAGTCCCCGTAGTCCCAGGCGTAGCTGGTGATCGTGCCGTCGGCGTCGCTCGATGCTGTCGCGTCGAACGTCGCCGCCAGGTTGGTCGGGGTTGCGGTGAATGCCGCGGTCGGTGGCTGGTTGACCGGTGGGGCCGTTACTGTCACGGTCTTGGTGATCGAGTTGGTCGCGCCTTGGTCGTCGGTCACGGTGAGTTTGACCGGGTAGCTGCCGGCGCTGCCGTAGGTGTGAGTCGGCTTGCTGCCGGTGCCGGTGGTGGAGTCCCCGTAGTCCCAGGCGTAGCTGGTGATCGTGCCGTCGGCGTCGCTCGATGCTGTCGCGTCGAACGTCGCCGCCAGGTTGGTCGGGGTTGCGGTGAATGCCGCGGTCGGTGGCTGGTTGACCGGTGGGGCCGTTACTGTCACGGTCTTGGTGATCGAGTTGGTCGCGCCTTGGTCGTCGGTCACGGTGAGTTTGACCGGGTAGCTGCCGGCGCTGCCGTAGGTGTGAGTCGGCTTGCTGCCGGTGCCGGTGGTGGAGTCCCCGTAGTCCCAGGCGTAGCTGGTGATCGTGCCGTCGGCGTCGCTCGATGCCGTCGCGTCGAACGTCGCCGCCAGGTTGGTCGGGGTTGCGGTGAATGCCGCGGTCGGTGGCTGGTTGACCGGTGGGGCCGTCCCGCGGGCACTGAATGCACTGAGCCTCGCGGTGACGGGCGCGATCGTGCTGCTGCTGGACAGGTAGGTGGTGATGCCCACGGCTCCGGCGGACTGAAGGGCCGCGGTGCTGTCGGTGGAGGTCAGTTGCCAGGTGGCCGGTTCTGAAGCGCCGGACCACACCTTGAATCGGAGGGTGGTCGGCGCCGTACCGGAGACCTGCAGGCGGGTCTTGAGGGGCGTACCCGCGGATAGCGACACTCCCGCCGCCACCACCTCGCTCTTCAGACTCACGGCCGTAGCCGTGCCGGTCAGCATGCTGAGGCTGATCACCACCGAGCCGTCCCCCCGAACCCGGGCTCGGCCGTCGTACTCCAGGTTCGTGCCGACCCGTCGGCCGAGAATGGTGAGGTAGAGGCCGTTGGAGTTGGGCAGCGGGTTGGTGGCCACGGCCATCTGGAGGTCGGTGTCGGTGCTCTTGGCGGAGGGCAGGTAGGCGGTCGAACTCGCGCCCGCCTTCGACTGGACGAGAGACGCGGCCCCGGGTGAGACGGAGAAGGTGCTGGCGGGTCCGACCAACGCCCAGGTGCCGCCCACGTCGGCGGATCCCAACCCTGCCGTCACGGTGCGGTTGAACGAGTCAGCGGCGAATACTGCCGCACCGGCCGTCCGCGGGGACACCGATCGTGTCGTCTGTCCGGTCCGACCTTGGTCGTCGGTGACCTGCAGCGTCACCGTGAAGTCGCCCGATGCCGCGTAGGTATGGCTGGCTCGCAGGGGCTCCGTTGTCGCGCTGCCGTCCCCCCACGTCCATCGCCAACCGGTGAGTGAGCCCACCGCGGCAGTGGACCCCGAGCCGTCAACGGAACAGGTCAGCTCCACGCACGTAGCGGTGAAACTGGCCTGGGGTGCGTTCACGTCCGGCTTCCAGATGTCGAGGATGGGCGAAGCCGATGCACTGTTGCCGATCGGGGCAAGACCGTAGGCGTCTTGAATGGTGCGAAGGACGTTGTAGTGGTCGATGTGTTCGGAGTACTGCCCGGGCTGAACGCTCTGCCCCTGGAAGATGGTCGGGATCTGGTTGTTCGCGGTGTTGTCGTCCTCGTCGAAGGTCAGCAGGAAGACGCTGTTGTGCTGCTTGGCCCACTGCACGTAGCCGTCGAGATGCGCCTGGACCCACGCGTCCCCTTGGGCTATCGATCCGTCGTGCATGTCGTGCTGCAGATTGGGGATCACGATGGAGACCGCCGGCAGGGTGGAGTAGTCAGCGGGGAACTGGGTCAGCGGTCGGTTGGCCGACGCTGGCACGTTGGTGAAGTTCACCCAGGGGCTGTGTTTGCGTGCGTATGCCCCACTCGTGCATCCGGTGTAGCCCACACTGGGCAGGTCCTCGGCATAGCCGGCAAAGCCCTGCCCCGAGTTGATGAGCTGGGCACCGAGGTTGTCCGCGCTCAGGGTGTTGGGGCAGGAGTCGTCGGTCACTCCATTTACCGAGCCGGAGAACAGCCCGATGTAGTTCGGTTGGCTGGGATGGGTGAGAGCGAACGAGGAGGTCATGTTCGCCCCCGAGGCCGCCAGGGAGTTGATGTATGGGGCGTCCGGATTCCCCAGAATGCCGCCTGACGAATGGTTCTCCAGAATCAGCATCACGACGTGGTCAGGACGAGGCACGGTGGTCACCGACGCTTGAGCTGCCGGGACGGCCATGACGGTGCCAGTCAGAATGACCGCGCTCGTGAGACCGGACACGACGAGTCTGCGCAGCTGCATAACGGTCCTTAGGTCACGAACCCCAGTCCGCCCAAGGTAGACCCAACAGCGCTGCCGCACGCGAGATGTTGAGAAGTCACTGAGCCCGTCTTCGGACGCAGCGAACCAATCGGTACAAGCCGTGGTGTCCCTCCCGGGGAAAGAGGGACACCCCTCCAGGGTGAGGTTGGCCGTAAGCAAGCCTAACGGGGTCACCACGGCTCACGGGCAAACGACGGCGAAACTGTCGGATACGTTCGGCCAAACCTCTTGGACTACGCGCAAGTGGACCGCTGAAGGGGTGCCTTACGGTGACAGCGTGATCCCGCAACCCCGTTGCCCCAACTGCCGTCACTTCGTCTACCTCGATGCCTTGCGCTGCCCCAACTGCGGTGGCGAGCTCGGCTATCACCTGCTGAGCCGGCAGTTCTACGGCGTGCGCCGCGGGCAGACCGTCATCGACGGGCAGACCTGGTACACGTGCTCAAACCGGGAGTGGGAGTGCAACTGGCTCGTATGGGAGGAGAGCCCCGCGGGACGTTGCTTCTCGTGTCGGTTGACCAGGCGTGGGCCCGACCTCGACGACACCATCGCGCTCGACAAGCTGGCGAAGACCGAGGAGGCCAAGCGCCGGCTCATCCTGCAGCTCGGCGATCTCGGGCTGCCCATCGTGCCGTGGAATGTGCGGGAAGGCGGCCTCGGGTTCGACCTGCTCTCGAGCCTGTCGAACGGCCAGCGCGTCATCACCGGGCACGCGAACGGCATCATCACGCTCGATCTCGCCGAGAGCCTAGACGACCATCGCGAGGCGCTCCGTGTGCGCCTACGCGAGCCGTATCGCACCATGCTGGGCCACCTGCGCCACGAGGTCGGACACTACTACCAGAACGTGCTCTTGATCGACGAACAGGCGTGGGCGCGGTGCCGCGAGCTTTTCGGTGACGAGCGGGCAAGCTATCAGGACGCGATCAAGCGTCACTACTCGTTCGGCGCCCCGGAGGGCTGGGAGTCGTCCTTCATCTCCGAGTACGCCACGATGCACCCGTGGGAGGACTTCGCCGAGACGTTCGCGCACTACCTGCACATCACGGGCACCCTGCAGACGGCTATGGCCATCGGCATCCACATCGACGCCGCCGCGACGAATGTGCGCGACACCGACGTGAATCCACTCGAGTCGTATCGGGACGAGCCCGTCCAGCGGCTCCTGAGCGACTGGGACTGCATGTCCAAGGCGTTCAACCGGATCAACCGCGCGATGGGCTTGGGGGATCTATATCCCTTCCAGCTGCCGACGCCTGTGCGAACGAAAGTCGGGTTCGTGCACGACATCGTGACGCATGCGCCCCTCACGGTCGACGAGCAGATCACTCGAGGGCTGCCCGAGCGAGCGTGACTCCCTGCCCACGGGGCCCGGAAATTAGGCATTTTGCCTAGGGTGGTCGGCCGATCAGCGGGTTACGTTCACCCCGCGGTGGTCGCCCACGATCGCCGAGATCATCCGCGCTGACCGTCGATCGGAGTCCCCCATGTTCTCGCAGAACCCGGCCTTCCAGTCCGAGGATCCGACGCCGTCGGAGGCCTCCAGCTTGCCGCGCCGCGCTTTCTGAGGAGTGGCGCCGTCACGGAGACGTCGTCCAAGACTGGCCTCCGAATCGGCGGCAACAACGGCGCCGGCGCCCCGACGCTCAGTCTGGAGAATGCCAACGGCCCGAGCCTGTACCTGGAGCCGCTCGACGCCGACTTCGGTGGGGCTCTGGAGTTGGGCCAGGTCGCCAACACCACGCTCGGTCCGGTCGTCGGCGTTGATACGGAGGCGGGTCTGAGCACGACCTTCCTGGCGACCGGCGTCGATCTGGCCGACCTGCCCACTCCCTACGCACTGCAGACTCGCTCTCGGGCGCTACGCCGTGCGGATCCGCGTCTCCGCCGCCACCCACGTCGTCGCCGACCTCGATGGTTTTACGGTCCAGGGTGATATCCCGACCCCGGAGTTCGCGGCCGAGAACGGCCAGGGGACCCAGCACGAGCGGACGACGAAGCAACTCAGGACTACGCCCGTGTGCAATTTGTCCGTGCCGTCCAACCGGCCTGTGGCGTCAAGGTCGGTTGCGCTGGAGTCGCTCGCTACCTGGAGGACCTCCCCAGCGCGATGACGATCGCGGCACGCCCGTCGTCCAACTTCGCCGCGATCGCGTGCCCGGAGTTGTGTTCGGGGTGGCCTACATCCTCGCGACATCGGGTCCGCACCGGCCAGTTCCGCGCCTGCGGAGCTGCCCAGCGTCGACACCACGGTCAAGTCCCCGGACTACAACACCGGCTACCTCGCCGGGGCGGCGGATGGCGCATCCGGCAATGCCAAGGCCGACCACAGCGGGAAGAGCGACGACTACCGCACCGGGTACGACGCCGGGTACGCAGACGGTGCGAAGGTCGCGGCCAAGCCCGCTCCCAAGCCGAAGTCTGCACCCGTGCCTGCCGAGGCATCGGTGGCATCCAGTGAGGCCAAGTTGATCAAGGTCGTCCAGACGGGCATCGACGACGGCAATGCGGTAGACAACGATCTGAGACGTGGGCGGGTGATGAAGCAGCGTGACAAGGCGATCTGCAAGCTCCACGTCGTCCGTGTCCAGAACTGGACCGGAACGATCGACACGCTTGACTCCAACGGTGACGGCGACGGCGTCCTCACGGTCGAGATCGCGGCTGGCGTAAAGCTCGGCACCTGGAACAACGCCTTGTCGGACTACGAGGATCACACATTGATCAAGTCTGAGAAGCTGATGGACAAGCTGGCCGAGATGTCCGAGGGCGACAAGGTGACCTTCTCCGGGACGTTCATCACTGCCGACGACTCCTGCATTGCCAACAAGGGGCTGACCAAGGTGGGCAAGCTGCTCGATCCCGAGTTCGTGTTCCGCTTCAGCGACGTGAAGGCTGCCTGAACCAGGCGCGGAGGCCACTGCACCATGCCTGCATCGAGGCCGTAGGGCCCAGGAACATCTGGGACCTACGGCGCTTCGACTGCTCGGCGTCCGCTTCGCTGGAAAGTTGAAACGGCGACGGTGCGGAGCGGTCAGTCGGATCGCTGCGAAGCGTCACCGCTTCGCTAGATCTGAGCGCCTCAACGCCTGAATGATCGGCTGGGCAAGCCCTAGCAACTCGCAGACCGCTACCACCTCTACTCTTCACTGGGCGCGCCAGCGCCCGCAACCAGTCCCGAGACAGACCTCCCGGCGGTGCCGAGAAGATCGACACCCAGCTTGGGCTCCCTACGACGACGGCATCGACTGAGATCGCTTGTCCCAGCCGTGGAAGTGCGAATAGTCGCCGCCAGTCCAGGCCTCACGCAGCCCCGGCGTACTGAGATCCCAGTCGGGGCGGACCTCGCTCGTCGCGGCCCGCAAGTCGCGCCACAAGTCTTGGAACGACGGGCGTCCCCAGAACCAATAGCCGTTGTAGATGCTGTGAATCACCAGGCCCGGCTTGAGTACCAGTGTGTGAGGGATCATCGGATTGTGGTCAGGGTCGGTGTATTCCTGGATGTCGAGGTCCTGCTGGACCGTGCGCCCAGGGTCGGACAGGAATGTCCACTGGGCGCCGACCGAAGCCCGGAACTCCTGCAGCGTGTGATGGTCATCAGTAGCGATGGTGACGATCTGGGTGTAGGCAACGGCGATCTTGGGATAGTTAGCCGCCAGCTCAAGGTGCTGCTGGTGCTCTTTGGGGCAGTAGTGGCCCCGCGCCAGGGTAAGGACCAGCGGGTCGTCGCCTTGGAGCTCGCTCAGCCTATGCACTGTGTTGGTGTGGTCGGGCAGCGCGTAGTCCGGAAAGGTAGAACCCGGCCTGATGTCAGAACGCATGGAATGACCGCCTCTCACCAAACTCGACTGCTGTGGTGTTCATGAGGCGGCGGGCGACGGCAACCACGCTGACCAGTCCCCTTCTGGGTCGGTCGTTTGTCCGACCTCGATCAAATGACCGTCGGGATCGCGGATATAGCATCGGATCTCGAACTCGTGCTGCTTGGGCGGGGTCAGGAACTGAGCACCGCGTGCGCTCCACTCGGCGTACACGGCCGCGATGTCCGCGACTCGAATATTGAGGAAGCTGCTGACCCGGTCGAGATCGCGCGGAGGTTCCAGGCTGACCGTCGGCTTGTCATCGGTTGGGCCGCCCCCAACGTTGATGATGATGAAGCTGTTGGCCAGCGCGACATACCTTAAATCTCCGGACGACAGCACCAACTCGCCGCCCAGCACGTCGGTATAAAAGCGCTGGGAACGTTCGACATCAGCCGAGACGATGAAGTGGGCCAACACGATCTGCTGCGTTGGCGGAACGGCTTCGGGCATCGGACGCCTCCATTGGTCGGGCTAACCCTGCCGACGGGTCCGGGGCCATCAAGCACGACACCTGACGGTCTCAGTGCCAGTTAATCCCCTCAAGACGGCGATGGGAAGGGCCATCGGGACAGTCTTCGGGCCGCGAATCAGCCAACATCCAACGAGGCGACCGACCAGACGACACCACCCGAAGACGGCCGGCAGTTCCGGCACACCGTCGTAACCGTGCACGTCTCCGAGACCATCCCGGCCATCGACCTGCCCGACGGGACACCAAGATCCTCCGACGCACAACCGACCAGGCAGTCCGCAACATCAGAACCCAGCGGCCGCGGACCACGCTACGTACGAGTAGTTGGGGCCTCATTTGGGGCGTCAAATGATCTGCTTCATTGGGTCCGCGAAACCCGTGACCGGTGGTCAGGTCTTGGTGGCCGGGGGAACGTAGCCGGGAAGTGTTCGTGGACGCGGATAGCGTTCCGGCCATGCTGGACTTGACGCAGATCGTGCCCGAGGTGGTCGAGCCGGAGCCGCACTCCGATACCGCGAGCGCGAAGCAGATCCTGGCCCGCCTCGCCGTCTATTACCTGGCCGGGCCACAGTCCGGGGTCCTCTTCCGAGAGCAGTGGCGCGAGTACCAGGTGACCGTCCTGGACTGGGGACCATGGGGCGTAAGGAGTGGAGGCGTAGATGGCTTGAGGCGGTCGGCGGCGACACTGAGGTGGTCAAGGGCCGACGGGCGGATGCGGTCTGGGTGGACCGATCCGGACGGGTCGAGGTGCACGAGATCAAGCGGTCCAGGGCCGATCTGGTGAACGAGTTGCGGCAGCCGGAGAAGTCGGCGGTCTGGCTCCAGGTCGCCCACCGGTTCTGGCTGACCCTGGCCGATCGGCGGGTCGCGAACGGCGTCCACATCCCTCCGGACTGGGGGATCTTGCTGCTCGCGGGTAGGAGGCTCCCCGAAGTGGTCTCGCCAGCCCCGCTGCTATCGCCACCGATCGAGCTGCGGGAGAAGGAACTTCGGCGCGGCGTCTCCGCAGCGAAGCTGATGGTTGCCTGTCGGCTTCCGCCGTATGAAGCACGTAACCACGACGAATGGCTACGGGCCTATCTCGAGTACCGCCGAGACCGCAGGGCATGGCTACGGGCGTCATCTGATCAAGTACCGACCCGGTACCCCAGGCTGGGTGAAGACCAGGTCCCGGGAAGACCTTAGGGTGAGCGTGGGTGCCGTGGTGGGCCGTTGGAGCGCCCGGCGGCAGACGCGAACTTGCAGACGGCCCATTCCATCCCGGCGATCAACGAGAACGGGCGGCCACTGCGCACGACGGCCCAGCTGCGACCGATCCGGGTCCGGCATGTTCGGACCCTAACTTGGCTATACGCGACTCGCTCGGGAGATCTACCTGGAAAGGCTTAGCCGACGGCTTGGCGCTGCTCCCCCATGCTGTTACCGACGGCCTGAAGGGCCCTCGCCAACACCCATCTCAGCGCAGAGCCACGCGCCCTTGCGTCAGCGACCCACCGGGCCCAACTGCGATGTGCCGGGAAGCCGGGTACTCGCACCCGACACGTCGAGATGCCGCCAAGCGGCAGCCTCGGATCCTCGAAGCTTCTGCTCGGCGATCCGCTGCTCGTCGTCCAGATAGCCGTAGACGGTGCTTGCGTTGATCTCCTGGCAGCGCGTCGCGAGAGGGGCGCTCAGAGCACTCCGCGATAGCGGCTCGCAATGCAGTCGGCGCAGAACAGCACGCCCCGGTAGGCGGGCTGGTTGCGCCACTCCGGGTGCTCCTCGGTGCCCCAGGTCGGCAGCGGCTTAAGCTGCTCCCACAGGGCCTCGGCCATCGCTGCCGGCACGCGGAGCCAGCCGTTGACGACGCTCATGTTCTCGCGCCGCACGTGTCGGCAGCCGCTGGTCGCGGTCAGGGTGGCATGGTGCATGACGAACTCCGCCTTGAGCCGGGCACCGTACGGCCCAAAGGTCGCCTGCGGGCCGAAGTCGGTGGCGAGGTACTCGCCGTTCGGGTCGCGGTAGAACTCGTACACCTGCTCGACTCGCTCGTTGAGCACGATGTCGTTCACTTTGCTCCTCCATGGAACTGGCGCTGTGCCAGCTTGTCTGCACAGTCAACCTCATGGTGCTTGGCGGCGGGGCGATGTCTGCATGTGCGCCAGCCGATCGGCTTCGGCCCTGGGAGCGGTTCCGGCTCGTTCCCGCTTAGAGCTCGGGGAGATCAGAGTTCCCCGCGTAGTCCCGTTTGCACCTGCTGCCGGCGTCGATGGCACGACCATGCCTCACGTACGACGTCGCTCCTGATGGACGGGTCCAAATCCAGATCGCGGCTGAGGAGGTCGACCAGGACGTTCTCAGGAGTCTTGGTCAAAGCCGCCTTCACCGCAGGCATCGTGCAGGCAAGGCGATGCCCGCGACCCAGAAGACGGTGCCGGTGCGCCGGGCACGTTTCATCGCGGCGTTGCACTCCCGACTCTCATGGCATGTGCTTCGCAGCGTAGGCAACGAACCAGAACAGCAGGGCAATGACCACCGAGTTGGCGGCGACGGCGACGATCCCGACGGTGAAGGTCAGCTTCGCCCGGATCCGCCGGACCAGGGCGACGATGGCGATCGGGGTGCCGATGATCGCGAGGACCCAGGCCATGATGACCCAGAGGACCCCGGCGCTGAACGCCATGACGGTGAAGACCAGGGCCAGGATGCCCAGGATGAGGCCGCCCACTCCTGGACCTGGGACCTTTGCCACGTACATCATCGGTACGTAGCTTCCCTGCGGCTGTGGGGGCTGCTGATAGGGCGGCTGGTGGTACACCGGCTCCTGGTAGGGCTGCGGCGACTGCGGCTGGTGGTACTGCGGCTCCTGGTAGGGCTGCGCTTGCGGCTGGAAGGGCTGCTGAGACTGCTCGTGAGGTTGCCAGGGGCCCTGGTACTCCGGGCCCGGGTAGTTGGACATGGTGGTCTCTCTTCTATGTTGCTGTGAGTGTGCAAGACGGGCCGAACACAACCGCCTGGGCGGTTCTGCCTGCCAATGGGGGACTCGTCGGCGACACCTGGGATAGGCACGACCAACCAGCGGACCAGTGACAGACACTCGGGTGCTCACATCCATCGCGCCTATGACCAGTGACGGAACGGCAATCGGATGGCTGCTGGTCGGTTGCGCCAGAGTCCTCTGCAGGTCGACCGGCGGTAAGCCTGCGGGTCGGAACTCGCTCAGCCCCGTGCTGCGGGCTGTTCCACCACTTGGATCAGCCCGAGCCCGGTCACCTTCGTGTCTCGGCGGCGGCGGCTTGCATCAGGGGGTTCGAGGAATTGAACGGCTCTTCAGGTGTAACAAGTCCCATCAACCTTCGGCATGCCTCGGTGGCGTAACCGACAGACGTAAGCGCTCCGAGCATGTCGTCCGAAGGCTCTCTGTTGTTGTGCTCTGGGCTGTTCGAAAGGGGATGCCGGCGACAGGAGTCACATCACGACCTGCCAGCTGGGAACAACAAGGGGCGGCCGAAGCCGCCCCTTGCCGCCGGTGCCAAGGTCCCCCGACCTCTCGGCACACGCTCCCCATTCCCCCTGGGGAAGATCTGTCAGCCGAACCCGAGGGCGATGGTGTCGTCATCGTCCTTCAGCTGCTGGCGGGTGTACTTCATCCCACCGCGGATCGAGTTACCGGCCCGGAAGGAGTAGATCGACTCGCCTTCTGGGATGTCGCTGATCGTGAAGCCGAAGTCGCAGTCGGCTCCGTCTTTGACCCCGGGGGCGAGGGTGCCGAGCGCGATGGTCGCGCCCTCGCCGTTCTGGACCTCGATCTGGGCACCGGCCTCGATGTCGCTGTAGCCACCGTCGCTGTCCGTGTAGCACAGATCGCCGCCGCTGGAGTCGGACACGTACTCAGACGCCTCGGCCGAGACCGTTCCGCTGACCGTGAACTTCGAGGCCGGGAAGACGGTCGGGAGCTTCGGTGTCTCGCGGCTGGTGAGCGTGTCAACAGATGTGTTGAACAGCTGCATGCCAGCCAGCGGGACCCCGATCAGGGTCACCCCGGCGAGGACGAAGGCGAGCACGATCCCGATCCGGTTCCGGACCGTGTGGTTCGGCGGCTGCGGTGGCAGCGGCGCGGGTGGTGGCACGTAGTACTGGGTCGGTGGCAGGTATTGAGGCTGGGTCATCAGAGTCCAACCGACCTGACGCCGTGCTTCGCCTGCGCGGTGGTGAACCCCTCGTACTTCAGCTGGCTGACAAGGCTGGAGTGGGAGAAGTGCTGACCGGAATCCAGGTAGTCCTGGGCTGAACCGTCGGCCTGCTCGGTCCAGTTGACGGTGACGTGGTTGACCGCGAACTTCGCGTCCTTGGTCGAGTAGTCCTCGTACTTCAACTGGTCGATCAGGCCCTTCTTGGAGAAGTGCTGCCCGGAGTCGAGGTAGTCCTCGGCGGTGCCAACCGCCTGCTTCTGCGAGTTGGTCATCGACGGCTTGGGCTTCGGTGCGGGCTTCGGCTTGGGAGCCGGTGCGGGCTTGGGTGCGGGCTTCGGCTTGGCGACCGGGGCCGGTGCCTTCGTCGCGGGCTTGGCCGGTGCGGAGCGAGGGCGCTCAGCCGGTGCGGACGCCGAGGGCTGCTCGACGGGGGCCGTGCTGGTCGCAACGACCGGATCGGCCTGAGCCGCGTCGGTGGACCCGCCACCGTTGATTGCGTTCATGCAGCCGCCCATCAAGGCGAGCAGGGCGACGCCACCGATGATTCCGTTGCGAAGCTTGTGCGACTTCTTCGGGGGCTGGCCAGGGGTCTGTGGGAACGGCGCGTTCGGATCGACCGGGCCGTAGGGCGTAGGTGTAGACATTTGGGTCTCCAGTTCTTCGCCGCTTCGGTCCGGCGTAAGTCGTTGGCCGCCTCTGTGGCGACCTGGTTTGCTGCTGGATTTATTCTTCAACCAACCCCGAACACAATCCCGAGGTCGAACAAAGGTGCACTACAAGTCCGACAAGGCCGCTTATGCGGTCGGAGGCTGGCACCTACGCGGGCTCCCCGTCTGGCCGAGGTGACTTGCGAGCCGTCAACCCTGCCTGGATGATCGCCGCGCCGGACGATGGTCTCCGCCGGTTCCGGGCTCTTGGAGTTGGACCGGGGAGTGGTGACCTCGCTGGCCGCTACGAAGGTTCGCCTGTGATGACATGGCGATGGCGATCGAGGTCATGGCGCTGACAGGTGTGAGGCGAACCGAGGCGCTCACGATCCAGTGGAAGCACATCGACCTGGTGAACAACCGACTGACCGTCATCACCGCGAAGCAGCGGGCCGGGGCTCCCGTGAAGACCCGGGTGCTACCGATGAGCCGCCGGTTGCGCGAGCTGCTCGTCGAGCAGGGCGAGCACCACCCGGAGGAGTACCTCATCCACCACGAGCGCGACCCCTTCGAGCCCCGGGATGGTCGGGCCTTCTCCCGGTCCTTCGAGCTCGTGGCCAAGCAGGCCGGGGTCGAGGTCACCCCGCACCAGCTCCGCCACCGGGCCGCCACAGAGATGCTCCACGCGGGCATCCCGACCCAGTCGATCATCAAGGTGCTGGGCCACAGCAGCTCGAAAATGCTGGACGTCTACGGCCACAGCCGGGATACCGCCGAGGAGGCCGCGATGGACGTGCTCGGAAGTTAGGGCGTCAAATTAGGGCGTCAAACGATCAAGGGACCCGATCCGGCTGGATCGGGTCCCCTCGTTTCCCCTGGTCAGAGACGACTTTCTACGTCGGGCTGACAGGATTTGAACCTGCGACCCCTTGACCCCCAGTCAAGTGCGCTACCAAGCTGCGCCACAGCCCGTGACTTGCCCGGCGCGCGGCTGCGAACTGGGCCTCGGACACTATAGCGGCTCGGCAAGGCCGATCACGGTGCCGCTCAGGCGGCGAGGTCGAATGTGCCCGAAGCGAGGGCGCGCCAGAGCCCAGTGCCGAGTCGGCCGCTGCCGAGCGGGTACGTCCCTGCATTCGGGGTCGTCAGCCAGAAGTGCCCGGTCGGTGATCGCCAGACGAACACCCCGGTCTCGGGTTGTCGTACGCGCCACGCACTGTGGGTCTTCAGGCGATGCTCGGATCGGCTGAGCGGACCCAGATTCCCTAGTCTCGTCTGGCCCGGCGGCCCGCCTCGATCCTGCGGAACGTACGGCACGGTGTGGTCGAGGTCCAGACTGTGGCCCTCGGCCGGCAAGCTCGCCGCGCTGAACGGGAAGACGCTCGCCGGCGTACGCAGCCCGCACAGGCGACGCAGCCTGGCAGGGATCTCGTAGGCATCGACCGGGACGGAGTCCGCTCGTACGTCGATCACCGGTCGCAGCGACAAGGCGCAGTCGGCGCCGGCCAGCCACCTCCGCACCTGGCCCAGGACGAGCGGGCCGACACCCTCGACTCTGACCGGTCCGCCCTGGGACTCGAGGCTCTCCGCGGCGACGTGCACGACCAGCTCGACCCTCGGGCGCGACGCCGCTGGGTCCAGCACGACGTCCGGCGCGGGGTCGAGCGAGATATGCCCGTCCTCCTCCGGATCGGGATCGCTATCAGGGCCGGTGGCCGGCGAGATGGCGTGACTCCGCAACAGCTGAAGCGCACGATCAGGGCGGGAGAGGATGCCGATCGCCTTCGATCGGCGGACATCCAGGGGATCCTGGTCGCCCTCGGCGGCGAGGATTTCGGCGATCCGAGTCACGGTGGCCAAGAACCAGATCACATCTCCGGCTGCGGCCCGCGCGACCACCAGCTTCAGCCCGTTCTCGGTCGTCCGGCCGCAGCGGACGAAACGCTCCGCCTCGTATGCCGCTGCTCGCGCTTCTTCGCCGACCGGATCGGCTTCGGCGATCCTGGCGGTCAGGACGGCGTCGAAGCGGGACCAGGACAGTGCGTTGACGAGCCCGTTGATCGCGGCATCGACATTCCCTGCTGCCTCCAGGCTGAGGTGTCGGGTGGCGTGGGCGACCTTGCGTGCCTTCCAGACCCGCACCTGCCCGGCGCGAACCGCGGCCCACAACCGCGGCAGCCGGTGACGGAGGTCGAGCGCATCGCCCATCAGCTCCCAGCCGGCAAAGGTCGTTGTCTCCAGCTGCGCGCCGAGCTCGGCCGCCGCGAACTCGAGGACTCCCGGGGTGCCGTCGCCTCCCGGCGTACGCACCCGCTCCCCTGCTATGCGGCGGCCACGGGGATCCGTCGGTCCCGAGTGCAGGTCCGCCCAGTGGGCTGCCAGCTCCAGCAGGCGACACTCCGCCACTACCCGCGCACGGTGCTGCTCGGCAATGATCCGCGCGGCCGCACCGATCGTCAGCTCGGCTGGGCCAGAATCGAACATACATTCACTCTAGAGCGCCGCACTGACAAAACTGACAAAACCGCCTCACTGTCGCGGGACACCGGTGGCCGCACTGACAAACCCATCGTCGCCTCGACCGCCCTTCGACCGGCTCAGGGTGCGTGGCCCGGTCGAGCGATCCTTCGACGCGGGGCAGATCAGCGGTTGCGGAGAGGTCGGATCAGACCCTCCTGCGCGACACTGCCGATCAGCACACCGTTCTGGAACAGCCTGCCGGTGGACAGACCCAAGCCGCTCGACGCCGACGGCGACACCTGGTCGTACAACAGCCAGTCGTCCGCGCGGAACGGGCGGTGGAACCACATCGCGTGATCGATCGACGCCGCCTGCACGTTGAGTCCGACGAAGACCCCGTGCGGAATGGTGCTCGCCGACAGCAGCGTCAGATCGCTCAGATACGCGAGCGCGGCCTGATGCAGCCGACGGTCGTCGGGCAGCGGTGCGTTGGTCCGCACCCAGACCCGCGCCAACGCCGGGTGGGCAGGATCGATCAACGTGCCGCCGGCGCGGGAGTCGCCGACGTACCGCACCTCGAGCACCCCCCACTCCCGGTCCCAGACCGACATCGGCCGACCGGACACCCGGGAGAGCACCTCTCCCAGCGACGGGCAGTCCTCCGGCGCCGGTACGTTCTCGGGCACCGTGTCGCGGTGTTCGAAACCCTCCTCGACCTCGTGGAAGGACGCTGACAGGTAGAAGATCACCGAGCCGGCCTGCCTGGCCACCACGCGCCGTGAGGAGAACGAGCCGCCGTCGCGAACGGACTCGACGTCGTACACGATCCGGACGTCGGTCCGGCCCGGCCGCAGGAAGTAGCCGTGTAGCGAGTGGATCACCCTTGTGACAGGCACGGTCCGCGCCGCGGCGGTCAGCGCCTGGGCGAGCACCTGCCCGCCGAAGACCCGTTGCAGCGCTGTGTCGGGCTGGCGGGCTCTGAACAGGTCGCTCTCGATCTCCTCGAGTTCGAGCAGGTCGATGAGCTCGTCGACGGACTGCGGCACGGGCTTGAGCCTATCGGCCGACGGCCAGCGTGCATGTCGTCATGGGGACTACCTAGAATCCCGACCAGTCACGAAAAGGAGCAGCCGATGGCACTCAGGCCGTTTGTGGGCAAGCGCGGCCGACAGCGCACCGACCTTCCCCCCGGCCAGTACGACGCCGGCGCCGACTTCCCGGTGCTGACCGCCGAGGTCACTCCGCACCTCGATCAGGCGCGCTGGACGATGACGGTCGACGGTCTTGTCGAACGGCCGACGACGTGGAGCTGGGACGAGCTGCACCGGATGCCCGAGTCGGAGTACCGCGGGCCGATCCACTGCGTGACCACCTGGTCGAAGTTCGACACCCACTTCGCCGGCGTCAGCGTCGACACCCTGCTCGATGCCGTCGGCCCTCAGCCGGCAGCGAGCCACGTCCTGGCCACCTCGACGACCGGCTACACCACGAACCTGCCTCTCGACCACGTGCGCGGTGGTCAAGCGTGGATCGTGTGGACGTACGACGGCAAGCCGCTGCACCGGGACCACGGCGGTCCGGTCCGGCTGCTCGTGCCCCACCTGTACTTCTGGAAATCGGCCAAGTGGGTCAATCGGCTGACGCTGCTCGACCACGACGAACGCGGGTTCTGGGAGCAGAACGGGTACCACGACCTCGGCGATCCGTGGCGCGAGCAGCGCTACTGGGGGGACTAATGCTCAATCCCGTCGGACACTGGTGCCGCGGACGTGTCGTCGACCTACGGCACCCGAATCCGCGCGCCGTCGTGCTGCGCATGGATGTACCCGACCGGATCGACCACCTGCCCGGTCAGCACTACGTCATCCGCCTGCGGGCCGAGGACGGCTACACGGCCACCCGTTCGTACTCGTTGGCGTCGGCCCCGCACGAACCCGAGCTGGAGTTCTACGTCGAGGAGCTGGCCGACGGTGAGGTCTCGCCTTACCTCGCCGAGGCGGTCGAGGTCGGCGACGAGCTCGAGCTGCGCGGCCCGATCGGCGGCTGGTTCGTCTGGGACGGTCGTACGCCGGTCGTCGGCATCGCGGGGGGCACCGGGGTCGTGCCGCTGATCTCGATGCTGCGGCACGCGCAGCACATCGGCGCTCAGGACATGCTGAACCTGGCGGTGTCATCGCGGACCCTGGCCGAGCTCCCGTACGCTGACGAGCTCGCCGCGGCCCACGCGACGATCGCCTTGTCGCGCGAGCGAACAGCGCTGGGACGCGGCGCCGGACGGCTCACTGCCGCGGAGATCGCGCCGTACGTCGACCGTGCCGGCAGCTACTACATCTGCGGTTCGGCGGGTTTCGCCGATGCGGCCAGCGAGCTGCTGATGACTCTGGGCGTGCCGCCCGGAGTGGTCCGCGTCGAGCGGTTCGGCCCGTCGGGCTAGAAACGGGCGCCACCATCGGGGCCACTCGGCGGTCTACTCGCCCTTCTCGCGATCCGCGAGGAACTTCTCGAACTCTGCGGCGATCTCGTCGGCGCTGGGCATCTGCGAGTCGCCCTCGCCGGCAATCGCGTCGTACTGCTGCTCCAGGGCGGCCACCAGCTCCTGCACCTCCGACGAGCCGGACATCTCCGCGGCGATGTCGTTCATCGTCTCCGCCGACGCCTTCTCCAGCGGCTCGATCGGCACGGCGAGCCCGGTGGCCTGGTTCAGCGACCGGGTGAGCCGCAGGGTCGCCTCGGGGAACGACGCCTGAGCCAGGTAGTGCGGGACGTGTGCCACGAAGCCGAGGGCCGCCCGGTCGCGCTGACCCAGCCGGAACTCCAGCAGGCCCGCGAAGCTGCCGGGCACCTCGACCCGGTCGATCCAGTTCCGGTAGCCGTTCACCAGACCCGGATCGGTGCTGTGCGCGGTCAGCGTGACGGGCCTGGTGTGCGGCACGGCCATCGGGATGCCGTGCAGGTTGACCGACAACCGCACGTCGAACTGCTCGACCAGGCCGATCACGGCCGCCGCCATGCGCTCCCACTGCACGTCCGGCTCGGGACCCGTCAGCAGCAGGAAGACCTCCCCGTGCTCGTCGACGACCCGATAGAGGCGCAACTGCAGCTCGGCGTAGGACTTCCACTGATTGGTGTCGTAGACCATCACCGGACGACGCGACCGGTAGTCGTGCAGCTGATCGTGGTCGAACTCGGCCAGCACCTCGTGCTCGAGCTGGTCGATCACATGAGAGGTGAACAGCCGGCCGGCCTGACCGGCGTCGATGAAGCCGTCGAGCTGGTAGATCAGAACCGGTCGCTGGCCGACCAGCTTGGCGGCCACGTCGTCGACGAGCTCGTACAGCCCGTGCGGATCCTGGATCATGCGCCCAATCTACGCGGGTCGGGCGGCGGCGATGGCGTTGAGCACGCGCTTCTCCGAGACCGACACCTTGGTCCGCAGGTTCTGGGCGAACAGACTGACCCGGAGCTCCTCGAGTAGCCAGCCGACCTCCTCGATCGGCTCAGGCAGGCGGCCGGGCGGGGCGAGCTCGCACAGTGCCGCGTAGGCGTCCTCGCAGCGCGCGATGACGGCGAACCCGGCGCGCTCTCGCGACGGGTTGGTGAGCAGCCCGGCCGTCCGCTGCCGGGCGGCACCGAGATAGCGCGGGAGATCGGTCAGGTGCTCGTACGGCGTGGCGGACAGGAAGCCCGCGAAGACGAGGTTCTGGTCTGCTCGGCGATGTCGTCTGCGGCGGCCGCGTCGATCCGGGCCGCGGCCGGAAGATCGACCAGCACCTGCTGGTGCAGCCGGAGGATCTCCGCGCACAGGGTGGTGATGGTGCGCATCAGGTCCGCGTTGTCGACCCGCACGGTGTCGCAGAGCCGAGTAAACACATCTGGGTCGCGGACCTGGTCACCCCCGGCTCGACGGACGAGTTCGCCGACCGAGGCCAACCGGGCATCGGCGAGCAGGGCAGGCACCCCTGCGTAGGAGCTGTGCCCCAACGCCAGCTTGTCGACATTGCTCAGGTGGGAGACCACCCACCGGGTGGGATCCGGCGTACCGAGGAGGGCCAGCCGACGGACGCCCGCGCCGTGGCTGCGCGTCTGCCGAGCCGGCGTCTCGAACACACGCAGACCGACGCTCCGACCTTCGTCCACCAGGCCCGGGTAGCCGACCAGCCGGCGTCCGGCGCGGGTCAGCTCGATCTGTTCCGGTACGACGCCGAACACCCAGGTCGTCGCCCCGCTTCTGGCCAGCTCGGCGCCGGCCCGGGTCAGGCTGTCGCGGACCTGCACCGCGAGGTCCTCCTTCAGCCGAGTCAGATCTCGGCCCTGGGCCGCGGTCGTACCGTCGCCAGCGGTGATCACGTAGCGCACCTGCAGGTGGCGCGGCACGTCGGCCGGTCGCCACTCGTCGGCCTGCAGCCCGTTGAGGGCCCGGATCGCCCGGCTCAGCGCGGCGGGAAGGCTCTCCTCCGCCCCAGATCCGGGCACCGGGTGCTGGCCGAGCCAGTCCAGCGCCCGACCGGCGAATTCGGCCGCCGGGACAAGTTGGCGACGGACGTTCTTCGGCAGCGTCTTGATCAGCTCACCGGCGAGCTCACGGCGCAGCCCCGGCACCTGCCAGCTGAACGGTGCGGCGTCGATCTGGTTGAGCAGGGTCAGCGGAATCTCGACGGTGACGCCGTCGGCGTCCGAGCCCGGATCGAAGACGTAGCTGACCGCGAGCTCGTGCCCGTCGACCACCCAGCTGGTCGGAAAGGCGTCCTCCCCCGTGATCGCGCCGACGACAAGGTCGTCCAGGCCGAGGTCCAGCAGCTCGGGCGTCTCCTGGCGCGCGGTCTTCCACCAGTTGTCGAACTGGACGGCACCGGTCACCTCGGCAGGAATCCGCGCTGAGTAGAAGTCGAAGATCACCTCGTCGTCCACGGTGAGGTCGCGCCGCCTCGCCTTCTCCTCGAGCTCCTCCGCCTCGGCCCGGACCTCGGCGTTGCGGGAGAAGAAGCGGTGTCGGGTCCGCCAGCTTCCCTCGACAAGTGCCGAGCGGATGAAGATGTCGCGCGCCTCCGCCGGATTGATCCCGGCGTAACCGACCCGGCGACCCGCCACGATCGGGATCCCGTACAGCGTCACCTGTTCGTACGCCAGCACCGAGCCCGCACGCGAGGACCAGTGCGGTTCGGAGTAGGTCCGCTTCAGCAGGTGCGCGCCGACCTCCTCGACCTGCTCCGCCTTCACCTCGGCGACGGTCCTCGCCCACAGCCGGCTGGTCTCGACGATCTCCGCCGCGACCACCAACGGCGGCTGGACGCGGCCCAGGCTGGAGCCCGGATTGATCGCGAAACGGGTCCCGCGAGCGCCGAGATACTCCCGCATCGACGGGCGCCGCCGCCGCTGAGGCGGTGGGCGGCCGTGGGCCGGGCGGTCCTCCCGCAGGTCGGCCAGGCCGACGTGCGACAGCAGGCCGGCGAGCGCGGCGGTGTGGATCCGCTCGGCTGCCGCCGGTTCGTGGTTGCGGTTCAGACCGAGGTCCTTGCTGATGTCTCGGAGCTGGGTGTGCAGATCCTGCCACTCCCGGATTCGCAGAAAATGCAGGAACTCGTCGCGGCAGAGTCGGCGGAACGCGTTGCCGGAGAGCCTGTGCTGAGTGTCTCGGACGTACGTCCACAGCCGGAGCAGGGCCATGAAGTCGCCGTCGGCCGGAGGTGCCGTCTGGGCCATGCGCCCTGAGCTCGTCGGAGGGCCTTCCTCGGTGTCGCCGAGCGGAGCCCAGAACCGGCGGTGCAGCTGGTCGGCCTTCTCCCGATGTTCCGCAGGCCGTTCCCGCGGGTCCTGGATCGACAGTCCGGACACGATGATCAACATCTCGCGGAGGCACCCCTGGCGCTCCGCTGCCAGCAGCATCCGACCCATTCGCGGGTCGACCGGCAGGGCCGCCAGCTTGCGGCCGACCGCGCTCAGTCGCGGATGGTCCCGGCTGCCGGCTTTGAGTGCTCCGAGCTCCTCCAGCAACCGGATTCCGTCGGCGATCTGGCTCGCGTCCGGCGCCTCGACGAACGGGAACGATGCGATGTCGCCGAGGTCGGCCGCCGCCATCTGCAAGATCACCGAGGCCAGGTTCGTCCGGAGGATCTCCGGTTCGGTGAACTCGGGTCGTCCGAGGAAGTCCTCCTCGTCGTACAGTCGGATGGCAACCCCGGGCGCTACCCGGCCGCAGCGCCCGGACCGTTGGTTGGCGGACGCCTGCGAGATCGGCTCGATCGGGAGTCGCTGCACCTTGGTCCGCGACGAGTAGCGCGAGATCCGTGCAGTGCCGGCATCGACGACGTACCGGATTCCGGGGACGGTCAGCGACGTCTCGGCGACATTGGTGGCCAGCACGACCCGGCGCCCGGGGTGTGACTGGAAGACCCGGTGCTGCTCAGCCGCGGATAGCCGGGCGTACAGGGGAAGCACCTCGGTAAAGCGCAGCCGCAGGCCGTTCACCGCATCTGCGGTGTCGCGGATCTCCCGTTCGCCGGAGAGGAAGACGAGGATGTCGCCGGAGCCGAGTGTGGCGAGCTCGGCGATGGCATCGGTGATGCCCTTGATCTGATCGGCCTCTCCGTCGACGAGCAGCGGGCGGTAGCGGATCTCGACCGGGAACGTCCGGCCGGACACCTCGATCACGGGCGCCGGCACGCCGTTCGCGTCGGCGAAGTGGGCCGCGAACCGTTCGGTGTCGATGGTCGCCGACGTCACGATGATCTTGAGGTCGCGCCGACGCAGAAGGAGCTGTTTGAGGTAGCCCAGCAGGAAGTCGATGTTGAGGCTCCGCTCGTGGGCCTCGTCGATGATGATCGTGTCGTAGCGGCGCAGATCCCGATCGTGGCCGATCTCGGCGAGCAGCACGCCGTCGGTCATGATCTTGAGCCGAGTGTCTCGGCCGGCCCGCCGGGTGAACCGCACCTGGTAGCCGACCAGGTCGCCGATCGTCGTCTCGAGCTCCTCCGCGACCCGTTCCGCCACCGTCCGAGCGGCGATCCGGCGCGGCTGGGTGTGCCCGATCGAGCGCCGCCCGAGCTCGAGGCAGATCTTCGGCAGCTGGGTCGTCTTGCCGGAACCGGTCTCCCCCGCCACGATCACGACCGGATGGTCTCGGATCGCCGTCGCGATCTCGTCGTGGCAGGCGGTGATCGGCAGCGCCTCGTCGTAGCCGATCACCAGCGTCGACGATCGCTCACTCACCGGTCCATGCTAGTGAGTGCCGCATTCGGGTCCGCGTGGCTCAGTGCGGCGGGTGCAGTGGCGAGTGCGGTGCACCCAGATGGTGCAACAGGTCGTGGGCGGCCGTGTCGGTCAGTGCCCAGCGACTCAACCGCCCGTCGCGCGTCTTGTCGACCAGACCAGATTCTCGCAGGGAGTCGAGTGCCTGGGTGACGGTGTTGGGTGACAGGCCGGTCGCGGCGGCCAGGTCTTTGACCGGTGACCCAGGCGCGGCGTGGATCGCGATCAGCAACTGGAGGCGGGTCGGGTCGGAGAAGGCGGCGAGCCGCTCCACCAGGTCCGGAAGCGCGTTGTGGGCCTCATCGACCGCCTCGCGGGCCACCACGGACGGTTCGACGCCGGAATCGGACGACCGAGCGTCGGGCAGCAATCCGACCTCCCCTCGCCTCCGAACTGAGGTCATATTCATGTGTTCACCCAGACACGTGTGCCGTAGCGTGTCCCCCCGGGACAGAACCGGGCCGGTGAAGCGAGGTTACGCCATGACCGACACGACCGTTGAGACACGGCCGACGAAAGCGACGCTGCGATCCCTGCTCACCACCGAGGGCCGCGCATCGCGATCGTTTCGCACTCGGGTGACCGCCGCGTTCGTCACGATCGCCGCCCTCCATGTCATCGGGCTGGGTCTGCTGGGTGTCGGCGTGGCCAGCGGCGTGGCGGGTGCCGTGACCATCGGTGCAGCAGCCTTCGCCTACTTCCGCGGGCTGATCCACTCCTTCGACTTCGATCACATCTCGATGATCGACAACTCGACGCGCAAGTTCGTGACCGAGGGCCGCAACCCGGCCTCGGTCGGACTGGCGTTCTAGGCCGGGCACTCGACGGTCGTCGTGCTCACCGGGATCCTGGTCATCGCCGGGGCGAGCGTCGTCCATGTCGCCCTCGACGCGTCCTCGGGTGCGGCGCGCGTGCTGGCGATCATCGGGCTCTCGGTGTCCGGTCTCTACCTGCTGCTGGTCGCCGTCGCCAATCTGGCGACGTTCGTCCAACCGTGGAAGCTGCGGAAGGCGCTGCAGCGCGATCCCGATCTCGAGCTCCCGGCGAATGCCCTCACTCCCCGCGGACCGGCCGCCCGCGTGATGACCGCGCCACTGCGTCGGGTGCGGCAC
>CAWHZT010000007.1:0-207168 GCA_963833925.1 uncultured Actinomycetota bacterium
CCTTTGACACGACCATATCGAAATCTATGTGTGGCGGGCTGTGGGGCCGTGCGTAAGCACCGGAGGTCATCAGATACGCCACCGTCGCGGCCGCCGCAATCGAGTAGCGTGATTTCGTTACCATTCGGATATTCATCAGTTCTCCTGGGTTGGGCAAGTGAGGTATGACTCGGTCGGATTGATGATGACTATCGACACATGAAATGTCGGGCGGGTCAGTTCCCTGACACAACTCGAAGTTGAGAGTGTGGGAACGGTGAAAGTCATGGAAGACAGAACTGTTCTGCGGCTTTTCTAATCCGACAGGGAGTGCGTGGATGCCCACCAGCACAACGGAAGATTTCACCCACCTCACCATGCAACACACACCTGCTTTGATTCGAAATGAAACGCTTTGGAACGCGGAGACCTGTTCCGTGACCTACCGAAGGCGACGTTGGCGATAGTCGACTCACTGCAATAACGGCGAAGTGATCCGAGCCGGGGCTGTCATCTTTATGCGCGGTGACCCGGGAGACTCATTGTGCGGCGTCGTGACTGGTCGCGTGCGCATCAGCACCAGTTGTGCCGGAGGTAAAGAAGCCGTATTGAACATCATCGAGCCGGGCAAAACATTTGGGGAAATCGCGCTGCTCGATGGATGCCACGTACTGCAACCGCCACAGCGATCGAGCCCACCGAGCTGAGCGTCATTAGACGCGATCATTTCCTGGCGTTGTTACGTGACGAACCCATCATCTCGATGCACTTGATTGAATTGCTCTGCAAGCGGATGCGCCGAACGGCACAGCTGATGGAGGATCTGCCCTACTGAGTATGCCTGCCCGAGTGGCGAAGCAGTTGTTGAGTCTTGCCGCGTTGAGCGGCAACGCCACTTCGGCAGGAGTCAAGCTGACTCTATCCCAGGAAGAGCTGGCGCAGTTCCTGAGCGTATCTCGCCAGCTCGTGAATCAATATCTCCAGGTCTTGAAGAGACAGGGATGGATACTCCTGGGCCGCGGAAGCATCACCATCGTAAACGCACACCGACTGGACGACTTGACGAGACAGATGTAGCCATTGGGTCTTCCAACGGCTATCGCTACTTCAATGAAGTTGCTCGTCCACGACATCGTCCAACATTGTATTTACGATCTGAAACCTTTGTGTTCGGCTCGCCTGGTCCGAGTCGTATAGCCCCCTGAGAAAGGCTCGATCCCAGCCCGTTAAACCTTCGGGCGGCACAGCATCCGAGGCCTCGTCAAACAAGTGAAGAACATTCGGCGCGTCCGCGATATCCGCGCTCGGGCTGATATCAGCGAGACCAACCATGGCGGCATAGTCAACCAGTTGCCCAAGCTTGGCCTGCTTAGGATAGGTTGTATCAACGACTACGAGCGCCGACGTGAAAGTTGGCACATCATTTCTCTCGATACGAGACGCAGAGTAGTCACAGCTTATTGGAGTCTGCATGGCCGTAAAATAAGTGGCACCCACCAGCGTGGTCACGCAGGCGGCCTCCCGATTAACGGGGATGCCACCCCGGGTGACGGTCTCCACATTGTGCCAGGCACGCACGGCCTGGGATCTGGATGGGCAGAAAGCTCGTTTGCGAGCGCGGTGTCCAGTATCAAATCGGCGCGTCCACCTCCATGTCGTTGTGCGCGCTGCTCGCGTGCGAGCTCGAGAATGATGTTGCGCATCGCTTTGGCCGCATAGGTGAAGAAGTGCTTCCGATCGACGAGCGCGAGCTGTTGGTTGCTTACGAGGCGCAGAAAGCTCTCATGAACGAGCGCCGTGGTTTCGAGATGCGCAACGGAACCGCTCTGTCGCAAGCGCGAATGGGCGATTCGGCGCAGGTCGGGATACAAGGCTTCAAACACGCGGCGCAAACGCGTCCGGCTCGCCTCTGGCAGCGAGCTGCAGCAGCACGGTCAACCCCGCGGGTGGCGTTGGCATTCTCGCCTGGGGGAAAAGAGAGCTGAATCGACCCCCGCGGGGAGTCTGCGCCTCCCGATGGAAGGATGCCACCTGGCCGCAGAATGGTCATTGCGGAAAGCCCGGAAAAGACGGGCCCTGAAATACTCTTACGCCGATGCCCTACTCCTCGATACCTAACTCCTGTTCGAACGCCGCGCCGACATCGCGGTACTGCTTCGAGGACTTGGAGGTTTTCACACTCTCGAAATAATAGAGCGTCGGGGGTACCCGGTAAGGTACCCGCATGTCGCGCGGGATGCAGTCAGATGTCCGTGGATTGGCACAGCCGATTCCCTTCTGCACGGCGACGTGCAATGCGCCTCACACTCGGTTTCGGCTGACACCGCACGTCTAAATCTTCACTGCAGAATCGTACTGTCGGTTAGAAGACGGTGCTCGCAAGCAGCAATAGCTGCCTCGAGATTGCCTCGAAAATAAAGTGCGTTTTCACCGGTCAATTGCTGTCGCAGCGATTTGAGAGCTGGCAGAAACATAGAATCCCCAAGTAGCTCCGCTGCCTGGATCGCCCAGTCTCCGTGGAAGTCATCTTCCAACTCACGGATGATCTGCGGTGCAAGGCTCAGGTCGTGACGACGAGCCAAACCGACCAGCGCCTCGCCGCGCACTTCCGGATCCGAACTGCCAGGCGATCCTCGAGCGCCTTTCTAAGCAAGTGGAGAGTTTGACTCGAGCTGGCTTCCTAACGCGAACGTTGCCCAGTTGCGCACATCCCGGTCAGTATCACCCGACAGTTTTGCAAGTGCCTCGACAACCTTCGGTGTGTCGTGCGGCATCGATCCATGAACAACTGCATTTCTGAGATCCGCGGACGTGTGGTCAATGAAAGGCAGCAGAGCCGGGATGGCACGTGGGCTTGCCCGATGCCCCAGGGCAAATATGACAGACTCAACAACTGAGTCATCATGATCGGCAAGAGCGGAAAGCAATGCATTTACCGACTCATCAAGAAATGTTCGGTCGTGCCAGCCAGTTGCGCCAGCACGTCGGCGCCGATAGCACGTTCCATCGGGTCGTTGCTGGCGAGAAGTTGCATGCCAGTGCGAAATTCTGTGTTGCCCCCGCGATAGTGTACGGTCGAAAGTGATGAAGTCGCGTCGTCATTGCGCCGACCTTCCATGTAGGCCGCTACGATTTCGGCAGTCGTCCGGGTGTCGAAGGGACGTGGATCACCGGCCTTCCGCCTTCCCTCCCCGACCACAGAGGAAGCCCAGTACTGTTCGGTGTCGGCCCGTTTCGGTTTATCGGTCATGGAAGGTCATCTCAGCTTAATGTAGCGCTCATGGTTACGCCGTTATGCGCAGATTGCGAATATTTTATGTGTCCGACATTTAGATTTGCGACAGGGCTGCAGCTCGCCGCTGCAAACAAGACTGAGGCCCGTCGGCTCCAGCGGCGCGCGAGTGCCGGAAAGCTCCGCCGAATCTACGCTGGAGTCTACACGGATCACCTCGTTCACACCCTGGAATCGATCGTTCGATGCCAGCTGTTCGCTTTGTGCGCCTTGGTTGCCCCCGGGATTATCATCTCCCACCGCTCAACCTTGGAGGGCGGCCGCCCTACCCCCGCGGAAACCTTCTTCCTGACGGGAGCCAATCGTCGGGACTTCGAGCCACCTGGCCAAGAGTTATGCGTCGTCCAAGGAGTCGGTCCGTTAGACTCCACATTCGCATCCCAACCTTCACAGGTGATGCATTCATCTCGAGCCAGGCGCGCGCGGCTGAGGCGGCAAGACACTCGCTTGGCATCATGTATGGATGTCAAATCATTCCGTGTCCAGTTCTGACCATATTGGCACGCCAGGCCAATGCAGTGCTGGGTCAGGACCAGGTAGAACCCCGAGCTGCGGGCAGTCTTCCGGGGCGGTCCCTCAGTGTTGCTTTGAGACAGATGGTTGCTGAGCGGATTGCCGCGTCACGCCCTAGAACTCTGTATTGGTGGACAGCACGATTCCCGTGGGAGATGAGGTGCCAGTTGTTATGGGAACCCCTGCTGGGCTGAGCGCGCCACTCATCGGGTCAATGGCGTACGTCCATACGGTCTTATCCACGTCACTGATGGCATACAGAAACCGGCCACTCTGATCAAGAAGGGCTATTTGGACCGGATGAGTTCCCGTGCCGGTCGGAGGCTGCGCGAACGGCGACAAGGCGCCGGACGTCGGGTCTATCTCATATCCCGAGATGGTGTTAGAGCCGCTATTCGCTGCGTAGAGAAAGAGGCCCTGTGGGGTCGACGACAACCGATAAAGGAGCCGAGCCGGCCGGTGTAGGCGCCCCCACCGGAGTTAGGGTGCCCACACGTCCACAACCTTAGCCCGTAGTCTTGACAACAAATTCCTGGATAGTTCCCGATGGGTCCGCATTTGCGACGTAGACAAAGAGTCCGCTGGGATGCACTGCAAGGGACGAGGCATTCACACCGACAGCGGGTGGGGTACCCACTGGGCCAGTAATGGCTCCCGGTCCAATGAACGTCCCAATACGTCTCTACGGTTCCGTTGCGGATGGCGAAAGCGAACCGGCCATATGCGTCCAACACCAAGGCGCCGGGACCAGAGACCTAAACCTATATTGCCACTGAAGGCGCCGGTAGCTGGATCGAGTGCATAGGCATCAATCCCAAAAGAGGTTACGACGTAAGCGCTCTGGCCGGACGCATCGACCGCGATCAGATGAGGATGAGTTCCGGCAGGCACAAAGGTGCTCGCTGGAGTCAGGGCGCCGGTAGTCGCACCGACATTGAAAATCGTCAGGTTGCCGCTACCCGAGTTCGCCGAATACGCGAATTTTCCACCGGGAGAGCGCCAGCGAGCTCAATCCGCTACCACTCGACTGGAACGGGCTGTTCGGGGTCGCTGTGAGGGCCCCCTGCTCGTAGCATCAATCGCGTAAGCCCGTGATGGTGTCATCGGAACCCGGCACATACGCAAACTTCGATCTGAAGGTTGCTGGACCGGGCTGTGCCCCAGCAGAAACTGCGAGCGTGACAATCGGGTAGTCTCCGGTCAGAACGGCCGGGCCGGCGAGCAACGGGGTCAGTGCGCCGGTGACCGGATCCACCTTCATCGAGTACACCACGTCATTGCTCGCCGCGGCATAGAGAAACTGCCCGCTTGGATCCGGGCTTACCGAAGCCGGACCGCCGGCGAGCGCAAACGGGCTGCCCGGGACTTCCGTCATGACACCGGAGCTGGGGACAACGGTGAACACCGAGATCGAACCCGGGCCGGGTACATTGCCTTGATTCGCAACAAACAGAAATCGGCCTGTAGGGTCGAGCGCCTGCATCACCGCGCCCTCACCCACACTGTGTGGACTCCCCGAAGCAGCCGTCAAGGCACCTGTCGTGGGGTCCATCGTGAACACCGAGATCGCCTTCGCAGCCCTGCTGCGCATAAACAGTAGGTTGCCGTTGGGATGCAGAAGCAACGGCGCCCGGCCAACATTGAAGGCATTGACCTCCCCGGGGCACTGCGCCGGTGGCAAATGGACTTTGCGGCATCGGCCCCAGAAGCCCGGAATCAGTGTTGATGAGGTATCCGGAGATATTCGCAGAGCCGGTATTCGCGACATAGGCGAATTTCCCACTACGATGCAGCAGCAACTCTGAGGGGTGGGAGCCGGTCTGTACGGTGTCACCCACAATCTGCGTGAGCGCTCCGGTGCTCGGATCGATGCTGTAGGGATTGATATCGTTTGATACCGTGTTCGTGACGTAGGCAAAGCGACCCGCGACGTCCACAGTGAGCTTGAGCGCCCCCATCCCAGCCTTGAACGGGCTTCCGGGCAGTGGGTGTGAGAGCACCAGTGGCTTGATCGATAGCGTAGCCACTGATGTTACCGGACCCGCTATTGACCGCGTAGAGCGACTTCCCGTTGGGATGGTCGGTCAACGAGTACGGGAACGAGCCGGTGGAAACGGGGCCTCCTGCGATCAGTTGGGAGCTCGCGACGTCAATTCCGAAGATGTCGCCGAAGGCGGAGCTGCAATACATATACGAACCGACCCTGCCGATCCGCGGTGATGTCGAGCGGCGAGGTGCCGACATTCAGCTTACCCCGTGCCGTGCGGCTGCCCCGTACGCGCGTCTATCGTATAGATTGATAGCGTCCCGTCACCGTAGTTGAGCGAATATAGATTCTGCGGGAACTGAGTCACGCAGGTCACTGTTGGCCCGTTCACAGCGGTATTGTTGACTGTGCCCGTTCCACTCGCAACCGTGCACTCTTGCACCGGATTGCTGGGTTGAGTGAGCACTGAAACGTTGTAGCCGGCCCCACTGGACACGGTTTGGGCGAAAGCAACCTGCCCCGCGGCTGTCACGGGGCAGGCTGTCACTGAAGTTGTTCTGGATGACGAGTCCCGACCCACTGAGGCCGGAAACTGTAACGTTGACCGAATAGCCTTTCGGTGGGGGCGGGCTGCCTCCGCCCTCCACTCCCGCATCCGCTGACTGCCAGGCCGAACATTACGCCGAGTACGACCGCCACCTGACGCCCGTTATCGCACCGCATCGCCCAGATGTGGCTGGAAACGGGGCTTGAGCCGTCCGTCTTCGCACCGCATCGCCCAGACGTGATGCTAGGGCTGATGTGGAGGCCCAGCCCCCGACACGCCGACGTACTTAATCGTTTTTGAAAGCGGCCGGTCAGGCCGTACGATTAGTGCTGTCCGAACCCCGATGAACTCGGCCAGACGGTACGCCTCCCCCGAACTTCTGCGCAGTGCGGCGCGCTCGTTTCAGCTCCGCGGGGCCTCGCCCGCCCCGATCACTTCTCAAGTGCACCGCGCACAGCGGTAAGAAAGTCAGTAGACCGTGTTCATCGAGGCCCTGGGCTGGGCCGCCGCCGTGCTGGGTGCCGGCGTCGCACTGCCCCAAGTCATCCGTCTCTTCCAGACCCGCACCACCGCAGGACTGTCCGCCCCGGCGTGGCAGGCCACCCTGGGGGCCAATCTCGCCTGGCTCGCCCACGGCTTCCTCACCGGTCACGCCAACATCTGGCTGCCCAACCTGTGCTACCTGATCATCACCATGACGATCTTGACTCGGCTCGTCATCGATCGCCGGCTTCCCCTGTTGGCCACGTTCGCTCCGGGACTGGCCCTCGGCGCGGTGTCGATCACGCTCGACGTCTGGACCGGCCCGGTGGTGTTCGCACTCGCCGCGCTGGTTCCGTCGGCGTTCACGCAGCTCGCCCAGTTCCGAGCACTGGTGATCTCGCCCAATGTCCAAGCCGTCTCGATGACGTTCCTGATGTTGAATGTCGCGAATCAAATCCTCTGGCTGACCTGGGGCTTGCTGGCCGGGGAGACATCGATCGTCCTGTGTGCGACCGTGGTCGGTGCGCTGATGGCGATGAACCTCGTCTGGGGGGCGATGCGCCGGTACGGCCTCGTCCAGGCACGACTCGCGGAGCTCTCCGCCTGAGGACCCCCGACTAGGATCAGCATTCGTGACAGTCGCCGAACAGGCCGCGAAGGCCCGCACCGCCTCCATCGTCCTTGCGCAGGCCACCCGTGCCGCCAAGGACGCCGGGCTCGAGGCGATGGCTGACGCCCTTGCCAAGGCCGAGACTGCTGTGCTGGAAGCGAATGCCGATGATGTCGAGCGTGCCGACAACAACGGCACGAGTGCAGCGCTGATCGACCGGCTCCGGCTGACCCCGGACCGGGTCTCCGCGATGGTGGACGGCTTGCGTCAGCTGGCCGGTCTGCCCGATCCGGTGGGCGACGTCGTGCGGGGCTGGACCACGCCGGCCGGCGTCGAGGTCCGTCAGGTGCGGGTCCCGTTCGGCGTCGTGGGGATCATCTACGAGGCGCGGCCGAACGTGACGGCCGACGCTGGCGGCATCTGCCTCAAATCGGGCAACGCGGCGTTGCTCCGAGGATCGTCGAGCGCGGCCAGGTCCAACGCCGCCATTGTCGCCGCCCTGCAGGCCGGCCTGGTCGACGCCGACCTGCCAGCCGACGCGATCCAGCTGGTGCCCGGCCCGCGGGACGTGACCAACGAGCTGATGGCTGCCCGTGGCCTCGTCGACGTATTGATCCCGCGCGGCGGTGCTGGGCTGATCGACACCGTCGTACGCAACTCGCAGGTGCCCGTGATCGAGACCGGCGTCGGCAACTGTCACCTGTACGTCGACGCCAGCGCCGACCTCGACATGGCGCTGGCGATCTTGGTCAACGCCAAGGCGCAGCGGCCGAGCGTCTGCAACGCGATCGAGACCGTGCTGGTGCACGCCGCCGCGGCCGAGATGTTCGTACCGAGGGCCGTTCAGGCGCTCAGCGCGGCCGGGGTGACGGTGCACGGCGACGAGCGCGTGGCTTCGTACGCCAGCACCAGTACCAGCACGAGCGCCAGTGGGCATCCCGGAGCCGCCGACATCGTGCCCGCGAGCGAAGAAGACTTTGCCACCGAGTACCTCTCACTGGACATCGCCGCCGCCGTGGTCGACTCCCTCGACGACGCACTGGCCCACATCCGGCGCTACTCGACGGGGCACAGTGAGACCATCGTGACCGACTCCCAGCGTTCGGCGGCGCGGTTCACCGCCGAGGTCGACGCGGCTGCGGTGCTGGTGAACGCGTCCAGCAGGTTCGTCGACGGGGGCGAGTTCGGGTTCGGTGCGGAGATCGGGATCTCGACCCAGAAGCTGCACGCTCGGGGGCCGATGGGGCTACAGGAGATGACCTCGACCAAGTACGTGGTGACCGGTTCGGGTCAGGTCCGGGCCTGACACGGTAGGCTGCGGCGCATGTTGGCACTGATTGCGCTCCAGACCGAGGTCAACGAGCTCCCGATCCCACCCTGGGGCATCGGGCTGATCGCGTTCGGGCTGCTCGCCATCTTGATGCTGATCACGCTGGCGGTCGGCAAGGGCCGTCCGCACAGCTAGTGGTTGCCAGCACCTCCGGCGTAGGGCGGCGACGACCCCTCATTGTCTGAACAGGTCCGGGTCGGCGCGACGGGGCTGGCCCGTCGTGCGTCGCCGTCGAACGAGCGCTATCGGCTCGGCGTGATGGGTGGCACCTTCGACCCTATCCACCACGGACACCTGGTCGCGGCCAGCGAGGTGGCCAGTCGATTCGAGCTGGACGAGGTCGTGTTCGTACCGACCGGGCACCCATGGCAAAAGACCGGGCGAGAGGTCAGCGCGGCCGAGGACCGCTATCTGATGACCGTCATCGCCACGGCGTCGAACCCGCGGTTCACGGTCAGCCGGGTGGACATCGATCGACCTGGGGAGACGTACACGGTCGACACGCTGCGTGACCTGCAGGCAGAACGTGGCTCGGACGTCGACCTCTTCTTCATCACCGGCGCCGACGCATTGGCCCAGATCCTCACCTGGCGCGGGGTCGACCAGCTCTTCGACCTGGCGCACTTCGTCGGCTGTACGCGGCCGGGGGTCGAGTTGCACGCGCCGACGATCGAGACCCTCCCCGCCGACCGGATCACGCTGATGGAGGTGCCCGCGCTGGCGATCTCGTCCACGACCTGTCGTGAACGGGCAAAGATCGACGAGCCCATCTGGTACCTGGTGCCGGACGGCATCGTGCAGTACATCGCGAAGCGCGGGCTCTACCGCGACGCGTCGGCAGCAGGACCAACAGAACAGGAAGCGTGATCGTGATCGAGACAAGGGGTCGGGCATGACCGCAACAGAAGAGGCGCTGGTGCTGACCCGGGTAGCGGCGACGGCGGCGGCCGACAAGTTGGGCACCGACATCGTGGCGTACGACGTGTCCGAGCAGCTGGCGATCACCGACGTGTTCCTGGTCGTCACGGCGTCCAACGAGCGTCAGGTCGGTGCCGTGGTCGACGGCATCGAGGAGGCGCTGCGGGGGATCGGCGCGAAACCGGTGCGGCGCGAGGGGGACCGGCAGCTTCGCTGGGTGCTGCTCGACTATCTCGAGCTGGTCGTCCACGTGCAGCACAGCGAGGAGCGGCAGTACTACGCGCTGGAGCGGCTGTGGCACGACTGCCCGCGGATCGCACTCGACATGGACGTACGCCGGTGACGGCAGCTCAGCTGGTCGTGCTCCGGCACGGCCGGACGGAGTGGAACGCCAACGGCCGATTCCAGGGTCAGGCGGACATCCCGCTCGACAGCCGCGGCGTCGCCCAGGCCGCACGCGCGGCTCAGGTGCTCGCCGACCTGGCGCCGTCGGCGATCATGGCCAGCGACCTGTCCCGGGCGCGGCAGACGGCCGAGCCGCTGGCCCGGCTGACCGGACTGACGGTGCGCACCGATCAACGGCTGCGGGAGATCAACGTCGGCAGCTGGGAGGGGCTGACGATCGACGAGGCGCTGGCGTCCGTCGACCCGGCCGAGGCGGCGCGCTACCTGGCGGGGGAGGACGTACGCCGTTCGCCGACCGGCGAGACCGTCGCCGAGGTGGCGACGCGGGCGGCGGAGGCGCTGGAGGAGATCGGCTCGCGGGCCGAGTCCGGGTCGACGGTGATCGTGGTGATGCATGGGCTGGCCGGCAAGGTCGGCGTCTGTCGAATGGTCGGCATCCCGCACGACTCTTGGCGGGCGCTCGGAAGTCTGCACAACTGTGGCTGGATCAGTGTCGAGCGGCATCGCAGCGGCGACTACTGGCGGATCGGCGACTACAACGTGACGGCCCCGCGCTCCTGAGGACCTCGGCGCCGTCGTGTGCACCGAGCCTGTCGAGCGGTCCGTCCCTCGTATGATCATCGTCGTGGGTACGTCCGGCGTCCCGGGTAGTGACAGAGCCTCCCTCGAGTCCGAGCGGATCGTCGCCGATAGTGATCCAAGGTGGTACCTCGGTCGAGACGAGGGGCTGCCGGCTTGCGCTGCCGGGCGATCGCGGACGAGGCCATGCGCCGATCCAATGCTGATTTCACCTGCGCTCGGCAAGCCTGTAACATCGTCTAGGCGTTCGGGCGAGGTCGACTGTTCGGACGTACGCGGGGCTATGGCGCAGTTGGTAGCGCGCTTCCATGGCATGGAAGAGGTCTGGGGTTCGAATCCCCATAGCTCCACCTTGTGATGTCTCGGACACCGTTAGCAGGTGGCTTGGGACATCGTTGCATTCCGGGGCTGTTTCGGCATCCCGCCGTTGGATGATTTGGCCGTTCTCGCCGTCGTCAAGGCCGGGGCCCTTCGGGCGGCCTCCGGCCAGCCTTGACGTCTGCTGCGGGCGGCCGGGTGGACCGGGATCGGGATGCCGCCACGGGTGTGGTAGCGGTCTTGTTCGGCGTCTTCATCTGTGGTGGTGGCCCGGGTGGGAGTCCGCGGGGCCGCTACTAAGGTCTGCCCGATCAGAGGGCCGGTGAACACCGGTCGGGTGATGCTGGCGATGTGGACGCGGGCATGGTCGTCGATCATGTTCAGAATCTCCACTTCGCGGCGGTCGGCGAGTCGCAGCGGGTGATGTCGGCCTGCCAGCGTTCGTTGGGTTGGTAAGCCACGAGCCGGTGACAGGACGACCTCGGTCGTTTGTGGGGTTGGGCGGCGACGAAGCCGCGGCGGGTTAGGATCCGCGACGTCGGCGGCACCGAGTCCACCCCGGCTGGGAATGACCAGTTCATCTGGTCCACTGTGCCGGCTTGATCTGGCCCCAGCCGCAGGGATTGTGCCTCCTTTCCTGGTCGTTGTTGATCATGGTCTGCGTTGTTGTGTTGCCTTCAGCCGGTAGCTGTCGGTGCCGGTTTGGATGATCTGGGCGCTGAAGGTGAGTCGGTCGACGGCGGCGGCGGCGAGTCGGCGGGTGGGTGCCATTCACAGCGGACTCGGTTCGCCGACAGCCAGCATGCTCAGCGACCTCGCCGGCCAGGTGGTGTCGGAGTTCGGTTGGCCCCGACGTAGGCGATCCTCTGAACTACGAGGAAGGCGACCCTTCAGGGTTCGCGAGCATGCCGACGCTCAACTTTCTGGCGCCGAGCTGATGCTCCACGTCGCTGTCAGGTGCCTCAGTTCATCCCGTCGGGATCGTCAAACCGGCCCTCGTTTCCCTGGTTGCGTGGGACGTGCGGGTTCAAAGTCGTCGATCGGCCGACACTGAACTGCTGGACCAAGTCGCCGATCCTGTGGCCTAGGATATTGTCGAACGAAGCGGCTCGTGCTTCGGATCACTGTCGTCGCATGCGGAACGACGCGAGCAACACGGGTCTGTCCAAAGGCCATCGACGAATTCCGACTCGGGCGTTCGCCCGAAGGACGTCTCGATCTTCACGATCGAGGGAACGCAGACGACTGGTTCGTGGGGGGCTCTGATGGTGCCGAAGGTCTTACCTACCGATTGGGGAGCTCGATTCCCGATGATGCACGTCGACCAAGCGGACCTGCGGGTGCTGTTCCTCGGCGGCACGGGCACGATAAGTGCGTCCTGCGTCCGACTCGCGATCCAGACCGGAATGCAGGTGTTCGTGCTCAACCGCGGAAGAAACAGTGCGGCGCGTGACCTGCCGGAGGGCGTCACTCGGCTTACCGGTGACGTGAACGACGACTCCTTGGTCGCGGTGCTCGAGGGTCTGCGGTTCGACGCCGTGATCAACTTCTTGTCGTACGACGTCGACGACGTCCACCGCTTCGTGCGGCTGTTCAAGGCTCGTACCAGGCAGTACGTCCACATCAGCTCCGGCTCCATCTACGCCAAACCCGTCCAGCAGACGCCGATCACCGAGTCCACGCCAATCGCCTCCAATCCTGCGCTCCGCTACGCCCAGGCGAAGTGGCGAGCAGAGATCGCGCTGCAGCAGGCTCGGACCGAAGAGGGCTTTCCTGTCACGATCGTCCGACCGTCCCACACTTACGACGACGCCAACCCTCCACTGCCCGGTGGCTGGACCGTTGTCGACCGGATCGCCAGAGGAGCGGAGATCCCGGTACACGGCGACGGCACATCGTTGTGGACCCTCACCCACGCCGAGGACTTTGCCCAGGGTCTGGTGGGGCTCCTGGGTAACCCTCGGGCGATCGGCGAGGTCTTCAACATCACCGGCGAGGACGTCTATACCTGGGACCAGATCTACACGATCCTCGCAGACGGTCTCGGCGTCGCTCCGAAGCTCGTGCACGTCGCCTCCGAGTTGTTCCCGGTTGTTGCACCGGACTGGTTCTGGTCCGGTGAGATGGTGGGCGACATCGGCCACAGCGCCGTGTTCGACATCACCAAGATCAGGAGGTTCGTGCCGGGCTTTGCGCCGCGGCTCACCTTCCACCGAGCAGCCAGTCGGATGATCCAGTGGAGACGGGATCATCCCGACACCACGCACGGCGACCCTGCGACCGAGGAGGTGATGGACCGCATCGTCGGGGCCTATCACGCCGCCCGGCAGGTCTTCGCCGAACGCGCCCCGCAGCACACCGGGAGCGCGGCATGACCGAAGTCCCCTTGCCTCGCAGGCAGCTCGGCCGGACCGGACTCGAGGTCACCCCGCTGTGCATCGGCACGAGCCCGCTCGCCAGCATGGCGAAGCTGTATGGGTACGAGGTCGGCGCTGAACGAGCCATTGCCACTATCTCGGCCGTCTTCGAGAGCGAGATCAACTTCATCGACACGTCCAACGGCTACGGCGATGACGGCGCCGCCGAGCGTCGCATCGGAGCCGCGATCCGACAGGCCGGTGGGCTTCCGGCCGACATGGTGCTGGCAACCAAGGTCGACCCGGACCCGAGGACGGGCGACTTCTCGGGCGATCGCGTACGGGCTTCACTCGAGGAGTCGCTGGAGCGGCTCGGCGTCGACCATATCCCGCTGCTGCACCTGCATGACCCTGAGCGGATCACCGTTGCCGAAGGGACCGGACCTGGCGGCCCCGTCGAGGCCCTCGTCGATCTCCGAGACCGGGGCCTCGTCGACCACCTCGGCGTTGCCGGCGGACCGGTCGAGATCCTCTCGGCCTACCTGGACACCGGTGAGTTCGACGTGGTGCTCAGCCACAACCGCTTTACCCTCCTGGACCGCTCCGCCGAGGCACTTGTCGAGTCGGCCGTGGCACGAGGAATCGGTGTCCTGAACGCCGCACCGTATGGCGGTGGGATGCTGGCCAGAGGGCCGCGGGCGCAACAGAACTACGCCTACGGCACGGCGGACGAGGCGATCCGACGCGCTGCTGAGGCGATGGAGGCTGTCTGCAGACGATACGACGTGTCGCTGGCTGCCGCCGCCCTGCAGTTCTCCGTACGCTCGGAGCTGATCACCTCGACGGTGGTGGGGATGTCCGCACCCGAGCGGATCGAACAGACGCGACGACTGCTGGCGGCGCCGATCCCCGACGAGCTGTGGCCTGAGCTCGAACAGCATGTCCCTGCCCGCGAGCACTGGCTGGACTGAGAGGGCCGAACGACGACCCGCCCGCGCCCGCGGCGGCTGCGTTGTCCGCGACGCAGCCTCGGGGATGAGCTCGTCACCGTTGCCGATTGCCCTCAGGACGGCCAGTCCGCGACGATATGTTCGGCAACTCGGAGCGCGTTGGCGACGATCGTCAGGGTCGGGTTCACGCTGCCGTTGGTGGGATGCAAGGAGGAGTCGCAGACCACGATCCGATCGCTGCCCCAGAGCCGCCCGAACCGATCCGTAGCGCCGGTAGCCGGGTCGTCACTCATTCGCGCCGTGCCGCAGGAGTGCTCGCCGGCGGCTGAGGCGGTCGCGCCGCGGACCTGGCGGCGGATGTCGTGGGCGCCGGCAGCGCGCAGCCAGCGTGCGCCGTAGTCGGCCAAGCCCTCCTCGACTCGCAGTGATGCCGGATGAACGTCCTTGAGTAAGCGCGCTCCCGGTTTGTCCCATCGGTCGGAGACCCTGGCGAGGGTGACGCCCGACTTCGCGGTCGGGATCTCCTGGCCCATTCCGAAGACGCCGAAGCTGTACGGCCGGCCCGCCCGCATCCACTGTTTGTGAGCGGGGCCCCAGCGCGGAACGCCGCTGGCCGGACTCATCGCTGAGGTCAGGGGCAACACACTCATCAGATCGACCAGCACCCCGCCACCCCACGGGATCGAGTCGGCGTGCACGTGGTCGAGGGTGGCAATCGAGTGGCCTGGGCCCAACCCGTTCTTCACCGCCTCATCGACCTGACACTGGATGCTGACGAAACGATGATCGTGCAGATTCCGACCGAGTTGATCATTGCCGAGACCGCTCGCCAGCAGCAGCCGCGCCGACTCGATCGCCCCGGCCGCGACGACGACGACGTCGGCATGCAGGGTGTGCAGCTCTGGTTCCCCCGAGCAGTCGGTCATCACGTCGACCGTCGCGCCGCCAGGGCGATCACCGACGAGGACCGCCTCGGCGTCGACGATGATGTCTGTGTTGCCGGTCGACAGAGCACGCGGGATGAATGTGTTGTGGGCACCATTCTTGGCGTCGACCGGGCAGGTATGCCCAACGCAGGACGAGCAGCGCACGCACGCAGCACGGCCGGCAGCGGGCACACTGTTGATTGCCAACGGGATCGGTCCCCAGCCCCATCCCAGTCTCTCTGCGGCGCCCGCCAACAGCTCGCGCGCGGGTTCGGTGCCCATTGCGGGCATCGGGTAGCCCCTCGACCGCGGCGTCCGCCCGGTCAGCGGACCCTCCTCACCAGCGACCCCGAGCTCCCACTCGGCGCGCGTGTAGTAGGGCTCCAGCTCGTCGTAGTCGATCGGCCAATCGGCAAGTGTGGCGCCGTCGGGGTTGCCGTAGCGGCTGGCCATCTCGAAGTCCTCGGGAAAGAACCGCCAGGCCATTCCCTGCCATAGCCGAGTGCCGCCACCGAACGCATAGGCGTTCAGCCCGTACGACCACGCATCTCCGTCGCCGTCCAGGAGATGGTCATGCTCTCGTCCGTGATCATCGATCTGTACCGAGATCCGCGGGTGGCCGCGCCCCGGGCCGGCCGTACAACTGTAGACGGCGTTGCGCTTGCCGTGGAGATGATCTCCCCGCAGTGCACTGTTCGACACGGCGGTGGCACGCTCGACAACGAGCACGCTGTGACCGGCCTGAGCCAGGACCTGCGCTGCCACACCTCCGCCGGGGCCCGAGCCGATCACGATCGCGTCATAGTGCGCCCGGAAGCGACTCGGCACCAAGGTCGTCGGCAAGTGCGGCTCAACTGGGGTCACCCCGTCGGGCACATGGCGGAAGCCGATCATGGAGATCCCCGCCGGACCGGGCCGGTCCCGAACCTGGTCGGCCGCGCTTCGGCGGGACGCGTAGAAGCCTTCCCAGCACACCCGGAGCAGAGCGGCGAGATCGGCGCCAAGACCTTGTTCCTGGGAGAGAGCCCGCAGAACACGATCCTGCTCGTCCGGCCCCGCTCCGGCGAAGCCTTTGCGCTGGAGCTCGTCGGCCAGACGCGTCAACGCGCCCACGGCCCAGCGCAGCTCGGCGCCGCAGTCGACCAGGTAGTCCCGGACACCACCCTCCCAGCCTCCGGGCCAATCGTCGGGCGGAATGATCCGGTCGACCGCTGCTCGCAGCTCGGCCGATCCGAGGATGTCGATCCAGTGCCGCGGTGTCTTCACGATCTGGCAGGTGGCGGGGCTGTCGAGGAGCGGACGATGAGTTCGGTGGCCAACTCGACGCGGCGGCCCCGGTACTCCCGCTGTTCGATCATCGACAAGAGCATCTCGGCTGCGATCCGACCCATTTCGGCGAGGGGCTGGCGAACCGTCGTCAGCGGGGGCGACACCCAGCGCGAGATCGGCAGGTCGTCGAACCCCACGATACTGAGTTCCTCGGGTATGCGCCGCATCGTGAGTCGGGCCGCTTCGACGACGCCGAACGCCTGTTCGTCGCTGCCGGCAAAGATGGCGGTGGGCGGATCGGACAGCTCGAACAACTCGCGGGCACGCTCATAGCCACCGATATGGTGAAAGTTGCCATGCCGGATCAGAGCCGGATCCACTTCCAAGCCGGCCGACTCCAATGCCGCCCGGTAACCGTCGATCCGGGCGCGGCTGCACAGCATCGCCACCGGCCCACCGATCACCGCGATTCGCCGGTGGCCGAGCGCAAGGAGATGGCGTGTCGCGGCGAGACCACCGGCCCAGTTCGTGGCACCGACGGTTGCGACCTCCGGCTCCGGCAACTCGGCTGCCGGATCGATCAGAACGCATGGGATGTGAGCCTTGTCGAGGATGCGCCTGTCCATCGGTGTCAGCTCGGAAGCGACGACGATGGCTCCGGACCGTCCGGCCGAAGCAAGTCCGCCGGACCACGTACGCGAGTCCGACTGATCCGCCATCGACGACACCACGACATCCGCCGAGCTCGAAGTGACCCCGCGCAGGATCTCGACGGAGAACGGGCTGTCGATGGCGGTGAAGACCAGATCGATCAGCGGGCGCCCGTCGGAAGGCGGGCGGGCCATCGCTCGGCCCGGGGGAACGTACCGGTATTCGACCAGCAACTGCTGCACCCGTGCGCGCGTAGCGGCCGAGACGTCGGCTCGGTCGTTGAGCACCTTGGAGACGGTTGCCAAGGACACACCGGCTGCGGTCGCCACGGTCTCCAGCGTGGGCCGCCTCTCCTGGGTCACCGCTGCGCTTCCCTCTCCTTGTGGTGCAGTTCCGTGGCACGGTGTTCAACGCGTCGCCGCAGCCCAGGCATCGAAAGCTTTCGGGGGCCGATTGCGGACGAGCCCACTCCGTGGGTTCTAACAGAAGCCCCTTCCACAGGGACTGTCAAGTACGTTCCGGTAACAACCGTTGACGCGGCGTAGCTTGACGTTTACTGTGCCTGTGTAAGCACAGTTTTCGAACTCGATCGAAAGTCTCTCGCGGGTGTCTGGAGGGGGCCGCCCGCCCGTCGCACCAAGACGCGATCAACGATCTGAGTTGGGCCAGCAGCATCCGCTGGGCTACCAAGCCGTTACACACAGAAACCGCAAGACCACAGCAAAGGGGCTTCTTCGATGGTAGGTAAGTCGGGTTTGACACGCCGCTCGTTTCTCCAGCTGAGTGCTGCAGCTATCGCCGGATCGGCAGGACTGGTGGCATGCTCCGGGAACAGCGGAAGCAGCGGAGGCAGCGGAGGCGGTAGTTCCGAGCCGATCAAGTTCTGGAACATGCCGTGGGGTGGGACGACGTTCAACCCTATGGACCAGAAGATCACCGAGGCCTACGCACCCGAAGGCGGTCTGCCCAAGGTCACCTACCAAGTCATCCAGTGGGCGAACTTCAATCAGACCTTCGCATCCGCCGTGGCCTCGAAGACGAACCCTGCCGTGAGTTCCGGCGGTGGAACCCAGGTCTTCCAGTACGAGGCGCAGGGCGGTATCGCCTACGTCGACAAGCTGTACGACACCTGGAAGACGAACGGTCTGTACGACGACTTCCTGCCCGGCCTGATCGACACTCTGAAGGTGGACAAGGGCTACGCGGCGATACCGTACAACCTCGATATGCGAATCATCTGGGCTAACAAGACCCTGATGGACAAGGCCGGAGCCAAGGTGCCCACGGACTGGCAGTCCTACCTGGACGCGGCCGCGGCGCTGAAGAAGATCGGCGTCTACGGCTATGCAACAGGAGCCGGTGCCGGCGCGTACACCGGGCAGCATGCCCTGGTCTGCTGGATGATCAACAACGGCGGCGGCATCTTCGACGAGAACAAGCAGCCGAACTGTGTCACGCCGGAGAACACCGAAGCGATCGACTTCGTTCTCGAGATGGTGCAGAAGGGTTACGTCGACCCGGCCAGCGCCACCTACACGTCTGCCAATGTGCAGAGCCAGTGGAAAGCTCTCAAGTTCGGACTCGGCTACGACGGCGGAGGCCTGGCTTCCAATGTCGGTGGCGACGTGGCGAAGGATTTGGTCGTCATCAGCCCGCTGACTTCACCATCGGGCAAGAAGGGGGCGCTGTACTTCCCGAACAACATCATGATGTACCAGAACAATCCGAGCATCGAGGGAAGCCAGGCCTTCCTCACCTACTACTACAAGAACATGGCGCCGTTGTGGACCGAGAACACTGGCATCGGTCTCCCGCCACTCAAGTCGATCAGTGAGACCCCCGAGTTCAAGAAAAATGCGAACAACGTCACGATCATCAAGGAGTGGCAGCCCATTGCCAAGACCTGGGCCGCACCAGGCGGAGACGCGAACTTCTTGAATGTGACGACAGTGGACGCGACGCCGGCCATGAACGTGTTCACTCAGTCGATCCTCGGCGGACAGACCGATTCGAAGACGGCCTTGACGAAGCTCCAGGATGCGATCAAGTCCACCATGAAATCATGACGCTGCCTCTCCAGTCGAAGGCGACAGGTCAAACAGTCTGAGTCACGTGCGGGGTGGCGGCGTCTGAGCCGCTCCCGCAACGAGGGAGGTGAGGCCGAATGTCGACTCGTACAGCAGGGGAGAGCCTGAGCCGCGCACGGAAGGGCGTCGCGGTCGCCGGCTCTGGGCGGCCGCTACGGCCCCGCCAAGCTCGTCGCCCCGGTTCACGGCCCTGGATATTGCTTCTCTTTGCGGCTCCGTCGCTGATCTTGCTGCTGCTCATCAATCTGTATCCGGTGATCTATGCGGGTTGGCAGAGTTTGCGGGATGGCAGTTTGATCGCGGCCGGCGACTTCGTCGGTTTGGAGAACTACAAGAAGGTGCTGACCGATCCCACCTTCTGGGCCGCAGCTCGCTTCACTTTGGTGTTCACGCTGGTCGGGGTGTTCGGCAGCTGGGCTGTCGGTCTCGCGCTCGCCCTGCTGCTGAAGAAGCGGATCCCCGGCAAAGGTGTCTTCAAGGTCCTGCTCCTGCTTCCGTGGGTGGTCCCGGTCGTCGTGTCGACGACGTCGTGGAACTGGCTGGTCGCCACTCCACAGAGCCCGCTGCCGATCCTCGCCCAGGCGTTGGGACTCGGAAACGTCTTGTTCCTGGCCGATCCCGTGCTGGCAAAGGTGACGGTCTGCGTCTTCAAGGTCTGGATCAGCTTCCCCTTCATGATGATGATGATGGCCGCAGCGCTCGAATCGGTGGACAAGAACATCTATGAGGCGGCCAAGGTCGACGGTGCAAGTCGGCGGAAGGAGCTCACGGGTATCACCTTGCCGATGATCTCGCGGTCTACCTACATCAGCTGGATCCTGATGACCATCTTCTGCGTGAACGACTTTCCGACGATCTTCCTGCTGACCGGTGGTGGACCGGTCGATGCCACCCAGACGCTGGTGGTGCTCGCCTACGTCACGGTCTTCCAGAACTTCCAGACCGGTCCCGGCGTCGCGATCGCCTTCTTGATGACTCTCGTCCTGATCGTGATCTCCGTCGTCTTGTACCGGCAGATCAGGAAGGTGCAGATCCTGTGAGTACAGTTGCGATCTCGGGAGGTGTCGACGCGGCGTCGGCCGTCGGGAAGCGTCGCCGCAAGCCCGAACCAGACATGCGCGGCCGCTGGTGGAGATTCCTGGCCATCCTGGTGATCACCGTCGTCGTGCTCGTCCCGGTCTTCGCCGTCATCGGACTCTCCCTCCAGCCGTCTCTGGGTAGCACGAGCACGGCGACGTTCACGCCGGAGAACTTTGTCAACATCTGGACCCAGACCGATGTCTTGGTCTGGCTGAAGAACAGCATGATCGTGGCGACCTTCACGGTGCTGGTTTCGGTCGCCGTCGCGGCGCCGGCCGGCTATGTGCTGTCCCGCGGCCGGAGCAGGCTGGTCTCCGGATTCTCGTTGGTGTTGTTCATCGTGCAGTCGCTGCCTATCGTCACCGCGGTGATCCCGTTGTTCATCCTGTTCGCCGGACTCGGCCTGGTGGACAGCCTGACGGGCATCACGATCATCTACATCGGCTCGACGATGTCGGTCGCGATCTGGATGATGGCCGCGTATTACGACTCCATCCCGATCAATCTGGAGGAGGCGGCGTGGATGGACGGCTGCTCGGTCTTCGGCAGCTTCTCCCGCGTCGTGCTCCGTAACTCGCTGCCCGGCATCTTGTCGACGGCCATCTTCTCCTTCTTGTTGTCCTGGAACGACTATCTGGTGCCCCTGGTGTTCCTGCGGTCCAGCAACAAGTTCACCTTCCCGGTCGGCTTGCAGAGCTTCTTCCAGCAGAACGCGACGAACTGGGGTCTGGTGATGGCATGCGCGGTGATCATGATGTTGCCACCGGTGATCTTGTTCGCGACGCTCAACAGATACTTCAGCGTTGGTGGGATCGGCGGGTCGCTGGCCGGCCAGTGAGCAGGTTTGCACGTGTCGACGTGGATCTGGCGACCATCCGGCATCGTCGATTCATCGCAGTATGCGGACCGGCAATGCTCTCACTCCGTGCACGAACTCGCTGAAGATGAACTCGGGTTCGCCGACCTCCAGCCGTGGCATACGGCGCAAGATCTCGCGGAACAGCGATCGAAGTTGGACTCTTGCCAGCGCGCTCCCCAAGCAGAAATGCACTCCGCCGCCGCCGAAGGCCACATGCTGGGCGCGCGGCCGTTTCAGGTCGAGGGTCTCAGGGGAGCTGAATATGGTGGCGTCGCGGTTCCCGGAGCAATAGAACAAGCCGACCTTGTCGCCGGCCGCAATTCGCACGCCGTGAAGCTCCGTGTCCACCCGGGCGGTCCGGGCAAAGGCGATGACCGGTGAGGCGTAGCGGAGGAGCTCCTCGAGCGCGCCGTCGATGCGCCGCTCGAAGTCTTCGCTGAGCCATGCGCGTTCGGCCGGGTTGCGGTACAGCGCAAGGAAGCTCAACGTTGTGGCCTGCTTGGTGGTGTCATCACCGGCGACAACAAGCAACAGCATCGTCGAAAGGATCTGCTCATCGCTGAGCGGCTGGCCATCGAGGTCGGCGTTCACCAGGCAGGTCACCAGGTCGTCGGCGGGCACCCTCCGGCGGTAGCTCGCGAGCGCTGTACACAGGTTGCGCAGGTACGCGACCTGACCGTCGTAGAACTGTTTCATCGTGGTGCCCGGTGGAAGCTGGGCAGGAAAGCCGGAACCGACGTAGGCGTCGGCTGCCACAACGAACGAGTCGTGCTCGCTGGGGGGCAACCCGAAGAGGTCGGCCAGTGTCCGCAGCGGAAGCTGCGCCGCGACGTGACGCACGAAGTCGAACTCGCCATGCGAGGCGGCTCGTGCAACGATCTGCTTGGATCTGCGCTCGATCGTCCGCTCGAGCCGTGCGACGGCACTGGTAGTGAAGGCCGCGCTGACCACTCGTCGGAGGCTGTCGTGGGCCGGTGGGTCCAGCACGAGCATGTTCGGGTCCAACCGGAACGGCGCGGGGCGCAGGTTCACCTGGCCGAGTTCTGAGCTGAACAGCTCGTGATGACGACTCGCGTAGGTGATGTCCTCCGCCGTGGTCACCGCCCAGAAACCCGCCTCCTGATGCTTGCTCTTGGGGTAGCCCGGAGTCTCCAGTGCTGGATGCCAGCTGACGGGCCGCTCGGTGCGTAACCGAGCGAAAGCCAGGTCACGAACGTGGAAGGGTTTGCGTCCAAAAAGTGACACTCGAAATATCGACCCCGGTGTCGATCCGGTGTTCCGTTCTGAACAGTCGTGCCATCGGTCCTCTCCTTCACCTCGCCGCAAGGCAGGCCAGGAGCCCTGGTTCGGTCAGGGTCGGGGTGCCGGGTCGTGCGCCTACCACACGCGGGTGCGGGAGATCCCGGACGTGAGGGTCGCGATCGGACCGGCCGGCCAGCGGGCGGTGCCGTTCTTGTCGCGACCGACAAGATCGGTGGCCAGGACTGCCGGACTGCCGTCGGGTTCCTCGAACTCGGCGTCGACGAACCGCACGTGTTCCAGGTCAGATCCTGTGATGACGCCGAGTTGGACGTCGTCGAACGCGGTGGGTAGGCGGGTCTCGAGGTATACCTCGTCGCCTTCGTCGACGATCGTCACGCTGACGTCGCTCCCGGTGAGCACGATGGCTCCGCTCTCAGCCTCGTACGCCGTTGCGCCGGCCGCATAGACGTTGTCGTGGATGTGAACCGATTGCTTCACGTCCGCGAACCGCTGGTGGTCGCCGCGGGTGGGGTCGGCTACCAGAGCGAGGTATGCCTCGGTCGAGGCAGGGTGGCCGTTGTAGCCGGCAGTGCCGTGATCGGCCGGCTGCCTTATTCGGGCCGCGGGCCCGTAGGCCTGGGTCGGGTCGCCGCCGAGGAAGATGTTGCCGATGTAGCGGTCGTCGCCGCCGTGGATGGCGGCATATCCGGCCACCTGGGTGCTGTGCGGCACGTGGTAAGGCGTGGGACGTTCCGGTACGGCTTCCAAACAGACGGTTCCGCAGACGAGGTTGTGCACGAATGCGCCGCCCTGGCTGAAGTTCTCCAGCGATGCGGGCGACGCGAAGATGTTGTGCTCGACCAGGTAGGGGCCGTGACTGACCTCGACGAAGAGATCCCGGGTGTTGGCGTAGTACAGGTTTCGCGACACGCGTGTGCCTTGGGTCTGCCAGTCCAGCCAGGTCCCCAACGAGCAGTCGTGGATCCGGTTGTGCCGGATGGTCACGTCGATTGCAGCGTGGAGCTTGATTCCGGCGATCTCGTAGCCGTAGAACTCCCGCTTCAGGGCGATGTTGTAGATGTGGTTGTCCTCGATGGTGGAGAACACGCAGCCGAGGTGCCCGACGATGCCGTTCTGACCGCAGTCGTAGATGGTGTTTCGGCGGACGAGGTGCGATCCGACGTGCTCACGGTCCCAGCCGATCTGACGCGCTGAGAATACCGACTCGAGCTGGTACTGATAGCCCGGCTTGTCCAGCCGCACAGTCGCGTAGTTGTGGCCGGTGGACATCTCCTTGCCGAGCGAGATCGCCGAGCACTTCGCGTCGTGGATGACGTTGTCCTCGATCACCCAGCCTTTGGCCCAGTTGGGTCCGATCAGGCCGGGCTGGTCGGCCGTCGGAGGTGCCCAGGGGCTGGCGGCCTGCGCAAGTTCGAAGCCACGGACGGTGATGTAGTCGACGTGATGCTCGATGGGGAAGAAGACTGATCGACGTACGTTGATCTCGACCAGCTCCTCGTTCGGGTCGGCACCCTGGAAGTTGGCCCAGATCGTCGTGAGATCCGCCCCGACCTCTGCATACCAGACGAGTCGGGTCTGTTCGGGGTTGCGGATGGTGTCGGTCGTTCCAGTCCAGTCGTCGATGATCTCGGTGCGCAACGGCGGGTCCGACACCTCCGCGAGGGTTTGGACCTCATAAAAGCTGGTGCCGTTCAGGTAGACATCACCCAGATGCTTCTTCGGGGTGTGCTCGTCGGCGTAGACGATCCAGTCTCCGTTGATCTCTTCGGCGAAGGGATTGAACGATCCGAAAACGGTGTTCGCCACGGCGACCGTCCAGACGTTGTCGCTGACTTCGTTCCAGCCGGCGATCTGGTCTGAGCCCTTGATCGCGACGTGCTCACCGGGGGCGGCCGTGTAGGTGATTCGCCGTTGGTCGCTGAGCCCGCCGAGTCGGGGCTGGACCCATTCGCGGTATACGCCGCCGTGGACGACGATGGTGGCGCCGGGCTGGGCGATCTCGGCGGCCCGATTGATGGTGCGGAACGGCCGCTGCTCGGAGCCGTCGGCCTGGTCGGATCCGGTTGTCGCGACATGGAACTCAGATTGCATCTGTGGTCGACCCTTTCGAGTGTCGATGAGTTCGGCGTACCCGTCAGCTCACAAGGCGGCCCGGATCTCTGCCGGATCCCACCCTTCTCGACGACGGTCGAGGTCCGGACCACAAAAGCTGCGGATGCACCGAACGGACAGCATCCGCCGAAACGGAAGCCTAGCCGGTACGTGGCGCTCGGCCGGTCACGTTTTCGGCCATTTTCGATCAGTGCTTGAAACCTATCGTGAGGACGTGGGTTGATCAAGATTTCCGGCGATCTTGCTTTTGGCAGAGGGAAGACGAGGCCGCCGGTCGGTCTCGTCGGAACGCGCAGCGGTAGCTCAGGATCCGAACCGAGGTCTCGTCGGCACTCGCCTGGTGTCAGTGGATCAGCACACGTCCAAAAAACTTTCGAACACATCCAGCTGACCGGATCGGTGAGCGAGCGGATGCCTGGGAGCTGGGCGAGAAGGATGGTGATCATGCTGTGGATCGGGCATTGACGGCGGGCAGCAGCAGGTCTAGTTTCACAGTCGTCTGGTTCGGGGCCAGCTCACTTGACTCGTTGCTGAGAATGGATCGGTGGCCCCGTGATCTTGTTGTCACGATCGGTCGCGCTGGTGGCGGTGTCCCCCCATCAGCACTGATCTGGCCGCACTGAAGGCCCACCTGGACGGCCTTGGCAACCCTCTCGTGCTCCAGGCCGGCGACCCGGCGCTCGGTCCACTGGTCGCGGTGGTCGCCACCATGCCCGCGGGCACGCTCACCCTCGACACCAGTGGGTCTCCGGTGCGGGTCGACGGTGACACCTTGACCATCCAGGGCTCGGCGGCGGCGACCTGGCCGATCAGTGGTCTGGGCGCCGCGACCCTCGAGCTCAGCTCCGCGACCCTGACCGTCACCAGCGCCGATGCCACCACGGCGAGCGTGGCCGCGGTGCTACCACTGTCGCCGACCAGCCATCCGACGGTCGGCGTGCAGCTCTCCACCGAGACCGGCGACACCCCCGTCTGGGTCGTCAGCTTGCCCGCGTCGACGTCGGGCGTGACGCCGACCCAGCTGATCGCCCTCGGACTCGGGGGACCTCTGCCGGTGGACCTGCCGCCGTCGCTCGACGTGCTGAGCCAGGCAGCCACGGTGGATCCCACGGCGTTCACGATCCGGTTCTCGAACGCGACCGGATCCGCCGCGACCGCGTACCTGGGGTTCACCGCGTCCGTGCCGGGGGCCGGCTGGCACCTGATCCCGGGCGTGATCGACTTCACCGGGCTGGATGTCACCGCCGTGATCACGACGGGCGCCTGGTCGGTGACCGTCGTCGGCCACCTGAGCATCGGCGGGTTGCCCATGGCGCTGGGCATGCAGATCGGGCCAAGCTCGATCTGGAACGCGACCTTGCTCCCGGATGGCGCCCACACCTTCCCCGGGATCGTGGCACTGGCCGACTGGTTCAGCGCCGGCACCGCACTCGGCCCTCAGACCCAGAGCGGCCTCACCGGTCTCGGGTTGGACCCGAGCACCTTCGACATCGCCCTGTCCGGCGTACGGATGACCTTCGACGTCGAGGCCGCGAAGGTCGTCGCGCTCGAGGTCGACAGCGTGCTCACCGTGATCGGGCTGTCGCTCGAGCTCGTGCTCACCCTGCCCGCGCTGACCCTGGTCGGCTCGCTGAGCCAGCCGGGCGTCGGCGTCGTGCAGATGCTCACCGCGGCCGGCCTCGGCACCGGCGGTGTGCCGGCCGAGCTCACGGTCAGCGCCGTGGACTTCGCCGCGGACGGAGATGCGAAGACCTACTCGGCAGATGTCGCGGTCGACGGCGTCTGGGCGAGCGGACCGCTGCAGCTCAAGCAGATCGCCGCCTCGATCAGCTACCTCGCCGGCGCGTGGAGCGGGTCGTTCGCGGTACAGCTCGGCATCGCGGGGACCGTGATGGGACTGTCGGCCGCGTACGAGCAGGACACCGGCTGGACGTTCTCCGGACGTACGCTCCCGGGCAGCACGGCCGACCTCCGCGCCTTGATCCAAGACCTGTCGACCTCGTTCGGCATCGGCCAGGTGCCGGCTGCGCTGGTGAGCCTGGACCTCGAGGAACTGCACACCAGCTACGCGACGGGCACCGGAGCCTTCGACTTCGGCTGCACCTGCACGATGGACCTGAACGGCACCACTGTCACGATGATCGTGACCATCGCGGTCACCAAGACCACCCAGCAGGACCAGAAGGATCCGTCGGTGTCGGTGGGCGACCGCGGCTACAGCGCACGCTTCGGTGGCACCGTGCTGGTCGACGATCTGGAGTTCGACCTGGTCTTCGATCTGGCGCACGACAACTCCGACATCTTCGTGGCCGACTACGTCCCGGCGACGAAGCCGGCGCCGACCGAGCTGAAGGCGATGGTGGCCGCTTTGTCGGCGTCGCTGGCCGCGGGCGTACCGGACGGCATCACGATCGAGCTGTCGGAGGTGAAGTTCTGCCTGTTCAAGGCCACCAGCACCCCCAACACGTCAACGACACTGTGGACCTTCGGACTGCGGCTCGGCACGAGCATCGACCTGTCGAAGCTGCCTGTGGTCGGTTCCCACCTGCCCGCCGACCTGTCGCTGGGCCTGGACGACCTGCAGGCTCTCTACGCGAGCGACGCCTTCAGTGCCGGACAGCTCGCGGCGATCAACGCAGTGCTGCCCGAGAAGGTCAGCAAGCTGCCCGACCCACTCGGCAAGGGAATCGCGCTGAACGGCAGCCTCCGGCTCGGCGACTACACCATGCCGATCGGCACCGGTGTCAGCGGGGCCAGCAAGCCACCGCCCGGCACCGATCTGGTGCTGCGGGGAGCTGCGCCCACGCCGGCCACCTCGACCGATCCGATCACCTGGGTCCAGGTCGACAAGCAGTTCGGCATCTTCAGCTTCCGCCGGATCGGCATCGGGTACGCCGACAACGTCCTGCTGTTCTCCCTCGACGCCTCCGTCGCCCTCGGCCCGCTCGCGTTCTCGATGGACGCCCTCACCGTGGGCTCCCCGCTGACCGCCTTCGATCCGACCTTCAGCATCGGCGGTCTGTCGCTCACCTTCGACCGACCGCCGATTACCCTGGGCGGGGCATTCGTCAAGGTCACCGAGATCGAGAACGGCGCGGCGGTCGACGCCTACTACGGCGAGGTGCTGGTCAGCGTTCCCCAGTTCTCGCTGACCGCCCTGGGTGGCTGGGCGCCGAACCGCGATCCCGCGTCGTTCTTCATCTATCTGGCGATCAAGGCGCCGATCGGCGGACCACCGTTCCTGCAGGTGACGGGGATCGCCGCCGGCTTCGGTATCAACTCCCGGCTGGTGCTGCCGGTCATCGACGCGGTCGGCAGCTATCCGCTCCTGCCGTCGAAGGCGCCGGTGCAACCGAGCGATCCGTCGGCCGCACTGAGCTCGGTCCTGCCTGCACTGAAGGACACGTTCAAGGTCGAGACCGGCGAGTACTGGATCGCGGCCGGGATCGCCGCCAGCTCGTTCGAGATGATCACCGTCCAGGCGGTGCTCTCGGTGGGGTTCGGGGTGGACGTCCAGATCGGGGTCGTCGGCACCGGATCGATGACCATGCCGACCGGCGATCCGAACCCGGTCGCGTACGTCGAGATCGACGTCGTCGCCTCCTACACGCCGTCCACCGGGGTGCTGTCGGTGATCGGCAAGCTCTCGCCCGCGTCCTACATCCTCGGTGGATTCGTCAAGCTCACCGGGGGTTTCGCCCTGTGCGCGTGGTTCGCGGACGACCCGACGACGAAGGCGACCGCTGGCGACTTCGTGGTCACGATCGGCGGCTACCACCCCGCATTCGACAAGCCCGACTACTACCCGGTCGTCCCGCGACTCGGCATCGCCTTCGAGCTTGGTCCGATCAAGGTGATCGGACAGGCCTACTTCGCGCTCACCCCGGGCGCCTTCATGGCCGGGCTGTCGCTTCAGGCGACGTTCGCGGCAGGTCCCGTCTCGGCCTGGTTCACCGCCGGACTGGACTTCCTGATCGCCTGGGCACCGTTCCACTACACCGCGCACGCCTGGGTCGGGATCGGCTGCAAGATCGATCTCGGGCTGTTCAGCATCAAGGTGCAGATCGGCGCGGACCTGCAGGTCTGGGGGCCGCCGTTCGGCGGCCGCGCCATCGTGGACCTGGACGTGGTGTCGTTCACGATCGCGTTCGGGGCGCCCGCAACCCCGCCGGCACCGGTCGGCTGGGCCACCATGGCGTTGAACTTCCTGCCAGGGCCGACCTCGAAGCCGGCGACGACGATGCTCGCCCCGATGAGCCCCGGGGACATGAATCCTGGGTCGGGGAGTCCCGGGCCGCTTGGCGACCCACTGGTGACCACCCAGATCGTCTCGGCCGCCGTGACCGAGGGCCGGCTGGCGGGCTCGGCCGCCGGCATCGACTGGATCGTCGACGGCAACCACTTCCGGCTCAGCGTACGCAGCTCCGTACCGTCGAACCATCCGCGCTGGGGGACCGGCCTGACCGCATCCGCGGAGCTGCCGAACCTCGTCTCCGCGTACGTCCGCACGCCCGCCGCGCGGGCCGTCGCGCTGGGCTCAGTCCAGCTGCGCCCCGCGCTGCCGGTCGACCCGCCGCTGGCCGACCCCCCGACGGACCCGCCGCTGGCCGACCTGCTGCCCGCCGATCTGCGGCTGGCGCTCGATGACGACACCGTGACCTTCTCCCCGACCCAGGTCTGGCAGCCCGAGCTCGACATCGCCCCGATGCACCTGACCGGGGTCAGCTCGTACCTGACAGTGAGCCTCGCTCGGCGCGACGAGAGTGGCACCGGCTACTCGACCTATGTTACCGATCTGACCGTGCTGCCCGAGCTGACCGGCGTCAACGCGGCACTGTGGGGCGACGGCGCGGCTGCCGACGACGTGAACGCGGAGCGGCTCGTGCCCGGTGCACTGGTCGGCCTGGACGTCGCCCCGGTGAGCCGGCAGCCCGATGCGGTGAACGCCGTACCACTGCTGGAACTGATCTTCGCCGAGGGGATCGACACCGGCTTCGTCTTCGACCCGCCCGCGGCGGCGTCGCCGTACACCATTCACACGAATACCGCCGACGACCCGCCGACGCTCGACATCACCATCGGCGGTGCCCATGCCGCGGATCTGCCCAACGCCGATCACCAGTTGCACAGTCTGGTCGACGACTGGGTCAGCGCGCAGCGCACTGCCGTGCTCGACGCCCTCGACCTGGCCGGCTTCGGCACCCCTGCGAGCAGCACCGTCTCGGTTGCCGGACTCGCCCAGACCCAGCTGTCGGGCTGGCCTCAGGTCGCGTTGATCGGGCAGCCGTCATGAGCAACCCGACACCACCGCCGGACCCGTCGCTGGAGCGGGTGACATTCATCCAGCACCAGCTGCCCGGGCTCGATGCGGGGGTCTACCGGCTGACCGTCGAGCAACACGTGCTGGAGCAGGACCAGATCACCCCGGTCAGCAGCGACGCCATCAGTCGTGACTTCCATCTCGCCGTCGGCGGCCCGCGGTTTCGATTCACCGACCCCGCTTCGACGGTGTCCTCCGTCTTTCCGGCAAGCACCGCCACCGGAGACTTCCACACGGTATTGCCGCACGTCGTACTGTCGATGCCGGCACTGCCCTGGATCCGTACCCCGCAAGGAACATCGCCGGATCGTACGTTGCTGGGTGAGGCGGACGTGGCCAGCTGGCTGGCGGTCTTGATCATGGACGCCGATGATGTGGCGGCCGCGCCGGGACTCGTTCTCGAGCCGGCGGCGGCGATCGTCGGAGACTTGTTCCCGGCCACCGTGACGACCAGTCGGAAAATGCCGTCGCCCCCCGACCACAGCTACTTCGACGACGCCACCGACACCTCCGGTCTGGAGCCGGGGGAGGCCGCCAGTGACCCGATCCAGGTCATCGACGTGCCCCTCGCGCTGTTCGCCGCGATCGCCCCCAGCCTGCCCGACCTTGCGCTGAACTCCCATGTCCGGCAGCTCTCACTGCTACCGAAGCCGACCCTGCTCGGAGCGGAGCCCTCGACCGACCCGCTGGGGACCTTCGCGATCGTGATCGGCAACCGGCTACCGCAGGATCTGCAGACCAGCCATGCCTACCTGGTCTGCCTCGAGGGGCTGGCTGGTTTCCTCCCCGCCGACGACGCCCCGAGTGCATCGACGGCAGTCGGATCGCTCCGGCTCGCGGTGCTGGCGCACTGGACATTCGTCAGTCAGGGCGACCCGATGAACTTCACCGACACCCTGCTGCGCCTGAACCAGCGCACACTCGACCAGCAGGAACCCCCACAGGGACCCGATGCGGCGGTGACAACCCTCAGGCTGCCGTCGGACGCGGTGCCGGTGGCGGGTGTCGGCGCCTCGATCCATGCGGCCCTTGACGCCGGCAACGCGCCGCTGGCGCACACCCTGCGGACTGCGGAGACGGCCGTGTCCTGGTACCGCGGGCCGCTCTCGCCACTGGACGTGCCGGCCGCCCCGGATCTTCCGGTTCCCTTCAGCGGCTCGGATGCGGCGCTGGTGTTCGACCCGACCACCGGGCTGCTCGACGCGTCGTACGCCGCAGCCTGGAGCATCGGACGGCTGATCGCCCTGCAGGACAAGGGATTCTCGACCGCGCTCTACCTCTGGAAGCATGGCCTGACCACCGCGATCGTCGATGCCGCCGAGCGCGAGCTGATCACCGAGGTCCTCGGCGAGGCCTTCGCCGGGGAAGCCGAGCCGACCGCGAAACCGCTGCTGCACGCCACAATGCGTCTGTTGGCCGACTCGGAGACGACCGTGACCGGAGAGCCGATGCAGGCCCGACCGCCGCGGACCGAGCAGATCCGGGCGACGTCCGTCGAGCCGGCACGGATCGCGGCAGCACTGGACGGCACGCCAGTGCCGACGGCGATCACCGACTGGCTCGGCCGACTGCACACCCTGATCGGCGTTCCGTTCGGCTACCTGGTGCCGGCGGAGCAGATGCTGCCGCCGGAGTCGATCCGCTTCTTCCGCCTGGACGAGGCCTGGGTCGAGGCGTTGATCGACGGCGCCTTCAGCCTCGGCCGCGACCTCACCCTCGAGCAGAGTGCGAGTCTCGGCGCGGCGATCGACCGGATCGTCGTGGGCCCGGTGATCGGCCTGTCCCGGGCGGCGGCGCCGGTCCATCGCCGATCGGCCCATCGTCGACGAGAGTTCCGCGCCGACGCTCCGCCGGTGTTGCAGCTGCTGGCCCCGCCGATCGAAGCCGCGCCCATCGAGACCGGCTCCCCGGCCTGGACCGGCTTCCTGCTCCGGTCCAGCGTTGTCGCGGCCTATCCCGGGCTCGGCGTCACCGTGTTCTCCGCGGACGACACGGAGACGCCGCTGGAGGTCAAGCGACTCGACCGGCTCGGCCCGGACAGCGACACCTTGTTCTGCCTGGTCGTCGGCGACGCCTCGACTATCGAGGTCCATGAAGCGCCCGAGCAGCTGCACTACGGACTGGACAGCTACGACGTACCGGAGTCCGGAGAACCGACCGCCAGCAAGGCGTTCCACGCCTTCGATCGGGCCGCGGACGGCACCGTGACCTTCCGAACCGACGGCGAGGGGAAGCCGGTGATCCTGCTCGTCGACCTCAGCTCGAGCCTGCGCCCGGCGTCGCCGCGGGTGGTCGACCTGACCGCGGCGGGTGTGACCCTGGGCTCCCGCAACGGCACCGGGCCGCTGGACTCCGCCCAGCTCGGGTTCGCCCTCACCGCCGGCGTGGGCATGGTGAGCTTTGTCCGCCGACCGACCCCGGAGCAGCCCGCATGAAGGCGATCGTTCCCCTCAACATCGCCGCCCTGCGGGTGTCCAACGCCGACGCCAGTGGCGGCACGAGCGCGTACGCCGGGCGGACGGCCCTGTTCGAGAAGCTGCCCTACCTGAGCGGCACCGCTCAGGCGAGCACGGGCGATCAGATCTGGCGATCGCTGATCGCCCCCGCCCAGGACTCCTTGCAACAGGGGATCCATCTGCACTGGGAGCTGCCGGAGGCGTTCAAACGTGGCCGGTCCGATCCCGGCTCCGGCCGGATCACCTTCCCGGCGGCACCCAACCGCTGGCTGGTCGCCCGCACGCTACGGATCTGGAACTCCACCGCCAAGGCGTACGACCCTCCGCAGGCCACCGCCTGGGTGGTGGAGAGCGACTACCTCACCCCCGACCCGCCGACCCGGGACGACCACGGTGTGCTCCGGCTGCCGATCTCGGTCCCGCTCCAGGCCGACGGCAGCTCCGTTCCCTACCAGTACCAGGGGCGGGTCGTGCCAGCCGCACACTGGGATCCCGATGCGGCTCCGCCGTCGAACTACCTGCCCTACTACCGGGGGGCCGACGGCCAACCGCTGTTCCTGACCTCGATCGGGTTCACCGGCCCGGCATTCTCGGGCTACTACCCGGAGTGCTGCAGCGTCTTCGGCTTCTGGGACTGCTTCTCCGACAACGCCACGGTGTTCGACGCCATCACCCACGGCGTCCCGATCCAGTTCGCGGTCTCGTACGCCGTCACGGGCTGGCTGGCCGATGCCGGCACGGATCCGATGCCGGCCATCGCCGCCAAGACGCGTACCGACTACGCGACGTACGTCGACCAGTGCCGGACCGAGCGCGTCCCGGTCACGCGTACGCCGGCTCAGGTCTACAACGACCTCGCCGCTCACGACCTCGGCTGGTTGTTCGCCGACGACGCAATCGGCTACACCCTCGACGGCGACGGGAACCTCACCGCGCTGACCGCACCAGACGGCGCGATGTGTGCCGGCACGCTGGTCGACACCGTCTGGAACGGTGCCGGCCCGTTCCTGGCGGCGCCCGGCAAGTCGTCCGGGTGGTCCGACACCGTCGAGATCGCGGCCGGCAACACCACCGCGGAGGCCGTGGCAGCGCTGGTCGCCAGCCAGCTGCCGCAGCCGGCCGGTGGCCAGGAGCCGGCGATCCTGGAGTCGTACGAGACCCTGCTGGAAGCCTTGCAGCTGGGCATCCTGCGGACTCTCGAGAGCGACGGGAATTCGCTCGTCGCGCTGGGTCGCGCCCGTCACGACGAGGGGTTCTCCTCCGTCGACGGCGGTCGGGTCTGGACGGTTCGCTCGACGGCGGCGCCGGGTCGACCGAGCTCGACGGAGCTGACCCTGCCGCTCACGCTGGCCGAGCAGCTCAGCCTGCTGAACAACGCGCAACAGGCGTACGACCTGGCCCGTGAGCGACTGGTGACCGTGCGCCAGCAGCTGTTCATGGACTGGCTGGTGTACGTCCGGGAGTACTGCCAGACCGGTTCGGCGAACACGCTGTCGGACTTCCTCAGCTCGAGTGGGGCGTGCGAGCTCGCCGAGGTGGTCGCCGCCGGGGAGCAGGCCGGCATCGCCGAGTTCACGGTCGACCCGAAGACCGGGCGGACCAGCATCAGCACCGACTCGGCCCCGACCACACTGGCCGGTCGTCTGGTGGCGGCACACCAGGTCGTCGCGGACGCCCTCGCCGCGGTCCCCGGCACCGGACAGCATCCGGCCTGGGAGCTGGACGCGGTGCCGGCCCCCGCGTACTGGATGCCCACGGATCCCGTGCTGGTGATCGAGGGAAAACGGATCGAGCCATCGCGGCGCAACGGAGCGGGCAGCACGATCGGCGTCCGCACCGACAGCGAGCTGATCGGCCAGCTCGCGCTGACCGCGGCAGCGGGCAGCTGGACCGTCGACGCGGGCCAGATCAGCGACCTCGCGGCCGTCTCGGCCGCGGTCCCGGCCGAGGTGTCGACCGTGCTGGGTGAGGCCGCGCTGCTCGATCCGTTGCGCAGCTCGGAGCTCGCCGGGCTCACCGGGGCGAGCGACCCGGCCGGCCTCGGGATCGGACTTGCGGCCGCGGTCGGTGGTCAGAGCCCACTCGACCCGCCGGCATCGCCCGGCCTGTTCGCCGCCGTACGGACCGCGCCGACCCGGCAGCAGAATCCGATCCAGACCGTCGGCACCGGCGCCGACGCGCTGAGCGTCACGTTCACCGATGCGACGAAGACCGCCTATCCGCCCGATCCGGTCGGCTGGAACACCCAGCCGGCGCTGCCAGAGTTCTCCGCCACCCGGTTCGACCCCTATCTGCCGGTCTGGATGGCGTGGACGGGATCTCTGGATCCGCTGGGGCAGAGCGGTGGCTCGATCAGGAGCTATCCCGGCGACACGGTCACCACGCAGTTCTCCCTCGACCCGACCTCGCTGGACTTCGACTATCCGGCGCCGGCGACCTTCACCGCCGGCAGCTCGATCCGCTACACCGGCGAGGTCGTCTTGTCCAAGACACCGATGGTGAGCATGGTGGCTCAGATCGACGGCTATCTCGACGAGTTTGCCGTCGACAGTGCGGACCCGGAGCTGACCAGTGCGCGCGACGATCTGGCCGGCAAGCGCGTGATGGCGCAGACCATGGACACGTTCGGTCTGGCCCAGACCCTGCGGCAGACCATCCCACAGCTGCCCGTGATGGACCTGACCCAGGCGCTCGACATCCCGACCTCCGACATCGCGGACGCCACCGCCGCGACACCGGCGGACAACTGGTACGACACCAGTCTCAACGTGCTGCAACCGATCGGCACCGGGCCCCAGGCGCTGGGAAACTTCGGCCCGCTGCGGGCCGGCTTCCTCGAGCTCGCCGTGCTGTCGCTGGTCGACGTCTTCGGTCAGCGACTGAGCCTCCAGACCGCCACCCAGACGTCGACGGGCGCGTTGACGGTCCGACCCTCCGGCCCACTCTCCCCCGCGGCGGGGGACACGGCGAACGCCGCCAAGATCTACCTTCCGCCACGGCTGCTCACCCCGACCAGGCTCGAGGCGCACTGGCTGTCGGCCAGTCACAACGACGATGTGCCCGGCGTCGGCGGCGACTTCGTGGAGACCAGCGACCATCCCGCCACGTCGCCGGTCTGCGGCTGGTTCGTGCCGAACCACCTCGACCTGTCTCTGATGTGCTACGACGCCGACGGTGCCGCGGTCGGATCGTTCCAACGGATCGGCTCGGTGCTGCAGTACCAGACTCGGGCCGGGAATCTCGCGAACCCGCACAGCTCGTTGGACGTCGACCTGGCCACGGTCAACACCCACCTCGCCGACCTGATGCGCTTCGTCTCGGTCCAGAGCGCGGCCTTCCTGACCGATCTGCTGGCCACCATCGACGCCTCCAACCAGTTCATCGCGCCCGGCCACGCCCCGGAGGATGTTGCCGTCTCGATCCTGATCGGTCGGCCGCTCGCCGTGGTCCGGACGGCGCTCGGCCTGAGCACCTCCGGCGGCACACTTCCGGTGAGTCAGGCCAGTGCCGCCCTCGATCGGGCGACCTCGGAGTCGTGGTTCTCCTACACCGACCGTCAGGCCGGTGCCGGCGCAAACCTGGGTGGGGTCGATTTCGGCGTCACGGTGGGCGACCACAGCGATCTCGACGACGGCCTCGTGGCGCTGCTGCCGGAGGGTGCGGGCGCGAGCCCGTACTCGGTCGTCTACGCGGCCTCGGCGCCGGCCGATGCCGGCCCCGTGCTGCAGCAGCCCGGACCGGACACCGTCAGCTTCACCGCGAACGCCGACCAGCAGACCTTCACGATGCTGCTCGACCCGCGCGCCGGCCTGCACATCACCAGCGGCATCCTGCCCACCACCACCCTGCAGATCCCGCCCGACCAGTACGCGCAGGCGATGCAGCAGCTCTGCGTCACGTTCACCACCCGCCCGGTGCTGGGCGACCAGTTCGGGCTACGGCTGCCGCTTCCGGTCGAACCGGGCTACCTGTGGTCGTGGGTCGGGCCTGGCGCCGCGCCGGTCGCCCTGCCGATCAGCGGCCAGCCGGACACCCCGGTGTACGGTCACGGACCGCAGGTGCTGACCGACGGTTGGCTGATGCTGTCGCCCGATCCGCAGGCGACGGCCCTGAACCCGGCGGCCCTCGACCCGACTGGCGGTGGGGAATGACCGATCCGATCTCGTTCACTTTCCGCAACGAGGCGAACAACGACGCGATCATCTACACCGGCGTCAGCACCACCCTGGACGTGGTCCTGGTCAACAACACCGGGGCCGACATCGCCCTGAGCGCGTCCGCCCCGGCCAGCTTCACCCTCTATCTGGTCTCGAGTGTGTTCAGCGCGGCACAGGTCGGCAATTTCGGCATCCAGGTCGCCGGCTGGACCCCGACGATCAACGCCGCCACCAATCCGCCGACGGTGAAGCTGGTCTGCTCCGCCGACCAGAACTGGCCCAGTGGCGCATCCCTGGTCTTCCCGATCACCGGGGTGCTGACCACCGCTGCCGCTACCCCCAGCGTCACGGTTGCCCTTGTTCCCAAGGGAATCCAGGCACGAGTGCCGAGCCAGGTCAACGGTCGCTTCGCCATCACGCCGCAACCGTCGCCCGGCCACAACCTGCCCCTGGACGCGGTGTTGCAGGCGTCGCTCGACGACCAGGGGCTGATCTACTGCAGCACCGGGTCAGACGTGTTGGCGAATCGGTTGTCGCTCACACTGAAGAACATCGGCGAGCTGCCGATCGGTGCCGGCCCGACTCTGTTCGGCACGCCGCAGGTGATGGTTTCCTTCCTGTACGGCGATACGGGCGGATCGCTCACCGCGGCGGGGGCCGACGATCCGGCCTGGAAGATCAACGGGCTCGTCGACACCCAGCCGCCGAGTGCACCGTGGACGCCGCCTGGGCCGCCGACGGCGGACCAGAACGGCCTGCCGGAATGGCAGTTCGCCCCGTCGGGCGGCAACACGGTGGTGCTGGACGGTTGCCGGACCGACTCGGCGAACGTGACCTTCACGTTCTCTCCGGTCGTCACCAACGCGACGGCCGGCCACACACAGATGTTCGTGCTGTGCACCGGGTTCGCCAAGGACGCGAACACCAAGTACGACCCCCATCTCTACGTCCTGGACGTCAACAAGCAACCACCGCCGCCGACCCTCGGCGTGCTCGCGTTCTCCTCTCCCAGCCCGTTGATCACCGTCACCGATCCGACGAAGAAGGTCGAGATCGCGCTGAGCTGGACAACGTTCGGGGTCGACTCGGTGAACCTGATCTCGTCCTCGCCGGTGAAGCAGACGACGACGCCCGCGCCGACCGACGACGGTCTGCTCTGCTACGGCAGCACCCCGATCGAGCTGAACCCGCCGGCCATCAGCGGCCCGCTGTTCCTCACTCTGCAGGCGCTCGACTCGACCAAGAACTATCTGGGGGCGGCCCAGTTCGCGGCCTTCATCCAGCTGAACTACGTCGAGGATCCCGACGAGCGCGTGTATCCGGCCGCCTTGTTCGGTGATTGCTGGTGGACACTCGCCGACTGGGCGTACGCGACGGCCGGGTCGTACGTCTACAACGACCCGCCGAACCCGCCGGCCGGCACCCCGCGCCTCTACACCCTGGACGCCGCGCGACAGGCGGCGCCCGCGTCCTGGTCGCTGCCGACGGTCGACGACTGGTCGGCGCTGATCGCCTGTTTCGGGGATGCGGCGGCGGCCTACACGGCTCTGATCGCGGGTGGCCCCTCGGGGTTCGCGGCCGGACTCGGTGGACTGCGCACCGGCGGCAGCTATCTCAATCAGGGCGGCGACGGCTACTACTGGACAACCTCCGCCAGCACGCCGATGACCCAGTTCAGCTCCTACTCCAGCCAGGTCTTCGCGGGTGTCCAGGGCTCCGGTTCCGGTGACGCGTTGTCGGTGCGGTATGTCCGCCCAGCCTGAGACATGGCCGGCGCCGGCGCCCATCGTGACTTCGGGGTCTGGGCTGTCGACGGCGCAGGCCGAGGCGTTCCTCGCCCAGGCGATCCGACTCGGTCACGACCCCTGGCGCGTGCTGTCCGGGGAGCCGGTGACGAGCCGCCCGGTGATCCCGTCCGTCGCGTCGGCCCGATCGCTTCTGCCCCTGTCCGACCGGGCCCGCAAGCGTCGGCAGGAGGTGTTCTTCCCACCACCCATCGCACTCCGTCGCGCCATCGGTCAGGGTGTGCACGACCGGCTCGAGGCGGCGGTGTTCGCCGACGGCCAGATCGACGCCGACGACGAGGCGGGCGCGGGGTCGCACTTCCCGTTCCCGGCCATGGCGACCAGTGTGCGCCACCGGCACCTCGCGGGGGAGGAGTGCTGGGACCTCAGCGTGCGGGGCGCGGACTTCGGGCTGGACGACTTGGACGACCTGCTGGTGCTGGTCAACGTCGGCGAGCTGGTACTCGAGCCCGGGGCGAGTGTCGTCGTACGCGGGAATCTGCTGGTGCTCGTCGTGCAGCGCCTCGTCTGTCTCGGCCCGCCCTCGGTGGACGGGGCCTGTCACCTCGGGGTGCTGCCGACACCGTTCTCGGTGGATCCGCGCCGCGACCGCACCAGGGCCGCGGACGGGCGCCCGGGTCTGTACGGCACGGCAGGTAGCAATGGGTACGCCGTCCGGACTGTGCCGACGTTCATCGGTCCCCGTCTGGCGGAACCCGTGGTTCCCGGCGCGGCCGATGGGAGCCCGGGGTCCGATGGAACCGCCGGCACCGACGGTCGGCCGGGGGCGAGCGGCGGCCCCAGCAAGCTCGCCGACATCACGGTGGCCGAGCTCGTCGGCCCGCTCATTGTGTACGCGGGCGCCGGAACGGGCCTCGACGGCGGGGCCGGCGGCGAGGGCGGGTCTGGTGGAGCCGGCGGAGATGGCGCGGGCGAGGTGCGCGCGGTTGGTCAGTACGTCCGGGCAGGTGTCGGCGGGGACGGTGGATGTGGCGGCGACGGCGGACGCGGCGGCCGGGCCGGGGCAGGCGGCATCTCGTCCAACGTCTTCCTCACGATGGCACCGGGCGATGTGCAGCGGCTCCGGGTGATCGCTGCACCGTCGCGCGGTGGCCGGGGCGGGGCGGGTGGCCTGGGCGGCGCGGGTGGCCTGGGCGGCGCACCTGGGCGGGCCGGGACAGGGGATGCTGCCCGGGCGGACGGCCGGGGTGGCACAGACGGTTTGGGCGGGGCAAGCGGTGCCGGTGGGGCGGCGGAAACAGCGGGGCGCTCGGGGGATCCGGGCCGGGACGGTCAACCCGGCGCCGACGGGCGGTCGCGATCCGCGCCGCCCGTCTTCGTCAACGAAGAACCCTGGAGGGGTGCATGACCAGCTTGCAGAAGCTAGCCGAGCTCGGCGTGACCGTGGAGCCCGGATCGAGTGAACCGATCGCGGTCGAGATCGCCGACATCGACAAGCTGAAGTGGTTTCTCGACATGGATCTCGACGAGGCGGGACGCGCCGCTCACTTCGACGCGCTCTTCGGCTCGACCGGTCTCGGCGAAGGATTCAGCGACCAGCTGGTCCGCGAGGTCGCGGCGTACGCCGTCGGTGACGCACAGCTGAGCGAGTCGAGCCGGGAGGCGGTCGCGCCGGCCTTCCCGATTCGGCTGGCCGTGTTCGCCGATCCGGGACCGATCACCGTGAGCGGGAAGAAGGACCTCAGCACGGGTGACGGCACCTCCGCCACCGCCATCTACACCGACGTCACCATGGAGCCTGGAGGCTACTTCTACTGCTCCGCGACGACGTTGTTCTTCACTTGCGACTCCTTTACCCGCGCCGCTCCGATCGGCTCCGGGAACGACTTCGCCATCGTCGGCAAGGTCGGCGCCACGCCTGGGAAACCGGCCACTCCCGGCGGGGCCGGGCAGGCACAGAACGGGTCCCCCGGCGAATGCTCGTCGGGTGGCATCGCCGGACACGGTGGCACCAAGGGCGACGACGGTGGCACCGGCACCAAGGGCACCGACGGTGGCCGCGGGCTCGACGGCACGCCAAGTCAGCCGGCCACCATCTGGGTGAAGTCTCCGTTGAAGGCGTCCCAGCTGATGATCTTCACCCAGTCCGGTCCGGGCGGGACCGGTGGAAACGGCGGTGACGGTGGTCAGGGCCAGCAGGGCGGCAACGGCGGCAACGGGGTGAGCTGTGGGTGCACCGGGAACGCCGGCGCCGTCGGCGGAAGCGGGGGTCGGGGCGGCAAGGGCGGACGAGCCGGTGACGGTGGTAACGGAGCCGACGCCGTCGGGAACATCACCGTCTACGTTGCCACGCCGGGCGATCAGTCCAAGGTGCAGAGCAACCCGCAGGGAGCGCCCGCTGGACAGCCCGGCACGCCCGGTGGTGGTGGGCCGGCCGGGATCGGTGGCGCCAAGAGCAACGGCGGCAAGCACAACGACGGCGGCGATGCAGGTGGTAAGGGTGTCGACGGTGACTCGGGGGATGCCGGGAACGCCGGGACGGTGACTGGCAAGGCGGCGAACGTGGTGCCGATGGTGCGCTGACCGTCGTCCGGCTAGATCCCGCCAGAGGAGGGCGCTCCCGAAAGGGTCGCGCCAGAAAGGTCGGAACGGGTCGGAACGGGTCCGGTCGGAACGGGTCCGGTCGGAACGGGTCGGGTCGGAACGGGTCGGGTCGGGTCGGGTCGGAACGGGTCGGGACGGGTCGGGTCGGAACGGGTCGGGTCCGGCCGGAACGGGTCCGGTCGGAACGGGTCCGGCCGGAACGGGTCCGGTCGGAACGGGTCGGGTGGGTCAGAAGGGTCGGGTCTCTACGTAGATCCCGACCCGGCGGCCGGGCTGGTGCGCAATGTCGTCGTTGTCCCAGTACTGGAGGTGGAATTGCTGGGTGGCGCCGGTGCCGGTCGACTCGGCCTCGCTGATTCGGATCATCGCGTCACCGCGATAGCGGTGTGCGGCGAGATTGTCATTAGCGTTGTCGCCGCAGACCCGAGAGCGGTTGCCGATCTCCGCCAGCTGGAAGTGGCTGCCTAGGGACGCCGGCACGTGATTGGTCTCGTACTTGCAGTTGGTGAGGTAGAACCGAGGCAGCCGGGCGTTGATCCGGTCGATCACGTTCTGGGTGGGGTGCTTGTCGCTGTCCTTGCCGAACGTGTTCTTCCCGCACGAGATCAGTGCGGCCTCGGCGTTGGCCGCCTTGAGGTAGGCGTCCGAGGTCGACCCGTCCGAACCGTGGTGCCCGACCTTGAATGCCGCGAACCGCGTCGCGGGAGGGAAGTTGTTGCCGCCCTGCGGGTCGGGAAAGCCGGTCGACTTCACGCGGGCGACCGCAAGCTCCTCGCCGACCGACGGCAGGTCGCCGGCGGTGAAGTAGAAGAAGTTGCCGAACCTGACGATCAGTCCGATCGCGAGGTCGTTCGGGTTGTTTCCACCGATCGGCGGGTATCCGGTCTGGCGCCCCCACACGTAGCCCAGTCCGGTGACGAGAAACACCGCCGGCGCGCCGGCAGGCGCGGGGACCGGATTCGGCCCGGACTTCCAGAGGATCTCGGCGCCGAGCACCTGTGGCGTGATGCTACTGCGGATCCGCTGCGGGCCCGGAGGCTTGGCGAACAGGTCCTTCCACATCAGTACCGACCCGTCCACGATTTCGCCCCACTTGTCCGGCAGGCCGATGATGTTGCCGCCGTCGATCACCTGCGTCCTTCGGTAGACCCCGCCGGTCAGGAATGCGCCGTCCAGCGCCCCGGCGATTCGGTCGGCGATCATCTTCTGGGTGAACCACAGCTGTCGTTCGGGTGCATTGTCCTTGCCGGTGAAGGCGCCGTAGCCTGCCGCCGTCCCGGCGGTGCCGACCGACTGCGAGCTCTTGATCAGAGGCGGGTTGGCGGCCAACGCTTCTCGCGCCTGCTGGCGCCCCAGGGCAGCTCCGGCCTGCGCGTTCTGAACCGGTGTGTTGCTATCCGGGAGTGCGAGTTCGGAGGCTTTGGCGCCGGCCTGCACCGCGGTGGCAGAGTGGTCGGCGAAACCGACCCCGGCATAGGCACCCCACGCCGCAGCCGCCGCAGCAGCGGCGGCAGCTGCTGTGCGTCGCGCATCCGACTTGCCGGCAGCGGCCGCAAACGCGGTCGTAGCGGCCGTCGCCAGACACTCGCAGATCGCCGAGAAGTTGTCCGCCTCGAGCAGACCACGCACCCCGCTGACGTGATCGTCGTCGAAATGGCTCACGACGACGTGGTCGAGACCGTTCGCGTTCACGGCGTTCAGCCGCGACGTCACATACCGGTGCACGACGTTGGTATAGCCGATCAGACCCCCGTCGACGAGCATCGACCGCACCCGGCCGTCGCTGTGGGAGGCGATGATCAAGGAGCTGTCACCCTGACCGACGTCGAGCTGGGTGATCTCCAGGTTCCAGGGCATCGCATGGCCTTTCGCCGCACGTCCCCGAGCAGCATCAATGTAGTGGTCCTTCGAGCCGGACGGCAATGATCATCCGCACGAGGTGTCCCGTGGGAGCGCTGTGTCGGCTGCGGGATGTGTGGCCTGTGTTCGTGGGTCGTTGGCGCATCGTGCCGGGGCGCCGATGGCCACTTTGCGCATCGGCGGGCCACGTTGCGGGTCGGCGCCGGTGCGGTAGGTGGCCCGTGGGTGCGCTGAGTCACATGTGGGAGGCGTCGTGTGCGTCGCGTGCTCACCTTTGCCGGCCGATTCCAGTTCGCCGTACGTCGCGGGCGCAGTCTGTCTTGCCGGTGCGCGCCATGGCCACTGTGCGCATCGGCGGGCCACGTTGCGGGTCGGCGCCGGTGCGGTAGGTGGCCCGTGGGTGCGCTGAGTCGCATGTGGGAGGGATCGTGTACGTCGTGTGCTCAGCCGCGGGCGATGATCTTCGAGGTGAGCAGCAGGGCCAGCTTCACTCGTGGTTGCGCCCGGGCGGGACCACTAGCGGCCCCGGGGGGCGGCTGCCGGCTACCAGCCGGGCAGGCCCAGCTGCTGGGCCCGCTTCTTCACGTCCTGGTCGTACAGCTCGGCACCCTTCTGGGCGTCGGTCTGACCGGTACCGACCTCCACGCAGCGAGCATGCTCAGGTCGCGCCCTGTCACACTCGAGGCCGGAGAATCGTCAACTGAGTAGGAACGTTCGTCCACACGAGATGAGGTTGTCATGTCCGCCACCAAGCAGAGTCCTGGCTTCACCGACGCAGAGAGGGCGGCGATGAAGGCGCGCGCCGACGAGCTGCGGTCCTCCGGGCGCAGCGGAGCGAAGAAGGCCGACGAGGCCCAGGCGTGCCTCGACGCAATCGCCGCCATGCCGGACGACGACCGGGCCCTTGCCGAGCGAGTGCACACCATTGTGAGTGAGGCCGCGCCCGACCTGCGGCCCAAGACCTGGTACGGCATGCCCGCGTACGTCGACGAGAACGGCAAGGCCGTTTGCTTCTTCAAGCCCGCGTCCAAGTTCGGAGCACGTTACGCGACACTGGGATTCAACGACGTGGCGCGACTCGACGACGGCAACATGTGGCCAACCGAGTACGCCGTGACCCGCATGTCAGCGGACGTGGCGACGAGCATCGAGAGCCTCTTGAGGAAGGCTGTCGGGTCGACCAACTGACCGCTGGGCGCCGCATCGGCCGGTGACCCTGAGCACGCACCCCTGCCTCGAACTGTCGTGAGATGAGGCGCCGCGACCTTGACCGTCCTGCGCCGGAACCCGACGCCCCCCCGGGTCCCGGCGCCGATGGTTCGCCTAGGGTGCTGCGCGGAGCCGCCTTTCCCGGCCATGAGGAGGACCGATGACCACGTCTGCCGATGCAGCGACGATCGAGTACCGGACGCTGAGGCCCGGGCAGCGCGCCGAGGTCTGGGTGTTCGACGCCGAGGCCGGTGTGCCCGAGCTGGTGTACTCGACCGACGAGATGCTGCTCGAGGCGCCCAACTGGGCACCGGACGGTCTCGGGTTGCTGCTGAACGGGAACGGCTTGTTATGGCGACTCGCACTCGATCCCGATGTTGCGTTGACGTCGGTGGAGATCGCCGATCTGCCGGCGATCAACAACGATCATGTCGTCGACGCGCCCCGCGGCCTGATCTATCTGTCGGCCAACGACGGTCACCTCTACGTGGCGCCGATCGTGGGTGGCACCGCGACCCAGGTCAGCAGCGACTCGAGCCGATATCACTTCCTGCACGGGGTGAGTCCCGACGGCACCACCTTGGCGTTCGTCGATCTCCCGCGGGGCGACTTCTCCGCGGCCGGGCGGCTCGCTCTGATTCCGGCCGCCGGCGGCGCAACCAGCTACCCGGACGCGGGCAGCCGCCACATCGACGGGCCGGAGTATTCCCCCGACGGGACCTGGATCTATCTGAACACCGAGGAGTTCGGCGTCCGCCCCGGACACGCCCAGCTCGCCCGAGTGCCGGCCACCGGGGGCATCCTCGAGCGCCTGGTGTCCTCCGACACGGTGGACTGGTTTCCGCACCTGTCGCCGGACGGAGAACTGGCGAGCTACATCACATTCCCCACCGGCACACTCGGACACCCCGCAGACCTGGAGGTCCAGGTCAGGGTGGTCCGCACCGACGACTGGGACCGAGTCCTGCACTCTGTTCCACTCTTCGGCGGACAGGGCACCCTCAACGTGAACAGCTGGTCACCCGACGGAACTCGTTTCGCCTATGTGGCGTACCCGATCGGGACGGGCCCGACCGACTGAACTGAGTCGTACGGGTTGCCCGTGCTCGAGTCCGAGTTGTCTATGGTCGTGATGTGAGACTCAGGTCGACGATCCGGCGACGCGTCGAGGATCTGCCATGAGGCAGAACCTGTGGTCTGCGGCGGCCGGTGTGCTGGCGGCAGTCGTGATCGGGGTGGCGATCTGGCCGAGATCGTCCGTGGTCGGGGCCCTCGCGGTCCTGGCCGGATTGGCGATTGGCGGCGGTTTGGCAGCGGCGACCTTGCGCAGGCAGCCCCATACTTCCTGGGATCAGGCACAGGCTCAGGTGGCTGCCCGGCGGGCCGTGATCCTCTGGAAGCCGACCTGCATGTACTGCACCAGACTGCGGCGGGCACTCCGTGACGACAGCCGGATCGTCTGGGTCAATGTCTGGGCCGACAAGGACGCCAACCGCGAGGTCCGTCGCCTCAATGGCGGCGACGAGTACACCCCGACCGCGATCATCGGCGCCAGTGTTCTGCGCAACCCGACTGCGGAGGAGGTGCGTTCGGCTCTGACGTCGTGAGCCTGCAGCGGACCCGATGGACGTGGTCGCGGATCAGGGGTCGTCTCGGGTTCATCGGCACAGGTCGAGGACCGCGAGCGCGGCGCCATGGAGTCCGACGTCTCCCTGCAGCTCGGCGGCAACCATCCGAGGGACCGGGAAGTCGTCGTAGGCGAGGGAGGCGGCGACGGAAGCCCTGACCGGAATCCAGAATGCGTCGCCGGCGAGGGTGACGCCGCCGCCGATGGCGATGGTTTCCGGGTCGACCGTGCGGGCCAGGTTCGCTGTGGAGGGCGTGCGCTGTGAGAGATCGCGACGGGGAACCTGCTACCGTCGGCGACCTCAAGGGTCGGCACGGGGCAGGACGGCACGCGCGCAGAGCGTCGCGACGGACACCGGGCGGCGGCGATGCGTGTCGGAGCGACCTCTCGAGTGCACGGTCCGCCATCAGGCGTCGGATCCGACCCGGGCGATCCGCCGGCATGGCCGGAGTGGCCGGTGAGCAGCCGACCGCTGGCGATGATGCCGCAGCCGATGCCGGTGCTGACCGTGACGTAGGAGAAGTTCTGGGTGTCGCGGCCGCGCCGAGGCGCCACTCGGCCAGCATGATCAATGCACCGCCACCACGCTGCGTGGCGGCTTCAGCGACGCTGACTCGCCGGCGAGGGCAGCTGACACCTCATGGACCGGATCGTGGTCCACGGCGATGCCGCGGTCCTCGCCGCCGCCGTACGCGCTCACCTCGATGCTGGTTCCGCCAATTCCCCTCTTTGGGGGACAGACCGAGCGCCGCCGACACGCGCTGGCCTGGCGAACTGCCTCAGGGGCCGACGAAGCGGTATGGGTGCCGCAGCATTCTGGAGACACTCTTTGTCCCCAGAATTGGGGCTTGTTGGCGTCGGGGCCGGCGAGCATGTTTGGTCTATGTCTGAATTGATTCGGCCCAGATCGGGTGGCGACCAAGGGCGAACGCAGTTCGTAGCGTCGACGTGGGCCCTCCAGGCTGCCCGGTGCTCGATTCTGGGCATGACCCCCTGATCTTGAGGGCAAGGAACCGTCCGGCTGCGGCATGGCCTCGGCGTTGCCATGCACCCACTCGATCCCATCGAGCCCATGGACATCGCACAGCCGCCGCGCCGTCGCGAGCCGGTCCTCGGAGTTGTCGATGGCGTACACCAACGCACCGCGTCGCCGCATCCAGGCAGAGACATAGCCGGTCCCGCAGCCGAGCTCGATGGCCCGCTGCCCGGCCAACTCGTCGGCGAGGAGGGGGAGTTCGGTGTTGGGGATCGCCCACGTTCCCCAGCACGCCTCCTGGGCCCAGTTGCGTTCGCCCGGTGCCACCCAGTCCTGCGCCATGGATTCCAGAGGGACATTCTCGGGGACTCTGAGGCGGATACTCCGTTAGCCGCCAAGGGCTGGATCGCGGCGGGTTGGCCGTAGCAATGAGCGGGACGGCCCGAGTTCTGGTGTCTGCGATCGGAGGCCGTTCCCCTGGCGAGCGAAGGTCGGCGTGCCGTGAGAGGGTCGAAGCCGGAGCACAGTGTGCGGGCCATTGGGTCGGTTGCCACCGCGCGGAGCGGGTAGCAGGCCGGACACGTCTGGAGGTCGTGGATGAGCAAGGTCAAGATCCTGCTGCTGGGTGCCGCGGCGCTAACCGGCGCAGCGCTTCTCACCCGGCGGATCGTGGCGCTTCGACCGAAGGTCGAACGGGTCGCTCCGGACCTTCGCTCGCCGTTGCTGTATCTGCTCTCGCACGAGGACAGCGGTAAGCCACCGAGCCGGGGCGGGTTCGGGATGGCAGCGATGAGCAGGGTCCCTGCGGGACTCGGCGAGGCGATCACCCTGCCGCCGCGGGGCGACGCGCCCGCCGTACGCGCCTACCGCTACCAGACTCCGGACCGGAGACGCCCGTCCGGCGCGTTGCTCTGGATCCATGGCGGGGGCATGATCGGCGGTTCGCCGCCGATGGATCATGGCCTCTGCTCGAAGATCGCCCGCGAGCTCGACCTGTACGTGCTCAGCGTCGACTACCGGCTGGCACCGGAGGATCCGTTCCCGGCGGGTCCGGAGGACTGCTATACGGGTCTGGCCTGGCTGCACGGCCATGCCGACGAACTGGGCATCGACCCGGGTCGGATCGCGGTGGGCGGAGCCAGTTCGGGAGGCGGTCTCGCGGCGATGGTCAGCCAGATGGCACAGGACCGTGGGCTGGCGGTGGCGTTCCAGCTGCTCTTCTACCCGATGCTCGACGACCGCACCGTGCTGGAGGCCGATCACGAACACCGCGGTGAGCTGATGTGGACGCAGTCGAAGAACGCCGCCGCGTGGGCGATGTTCCTCGGTCACCCGGTCCGGGCGGAGGAGGTACGCCCGTACGCGTCTGCTGCCCGGCGGGCGGATCTCGCCGGCCAGCCGCCGGCCTGGATCGGCGTCGGTGACCTGGATCTGTTCTACGCCGAGGATCTGGCGTACGCGCAGCGACTGGAGGAAGCCGGCGTCGATGTCGAGCTGGTCGTCGTGGACGGCATGCCGCACGGGATGGACTTCCTGGCTTGGGTGCCGCGGATGAAGGCGTTCCGACAAGGCGCCGTCGACGCTCTTGGTCGCGCCCTGGCGCCCTGACCGGGCTGTCGTCGGCGCTGCCCGCCGACCTCCTGCGAAGAGCCCGGCGGCGTAGCTTGTAGCGTCAGTCTCGACTCGAGCCGCGACGCTCCAACCCTGCGCCCGCTCGCACCGAGCGAACCCGCCGTCTTCGCCTCTCATCGAGCCGTCTGTCCGCGGTCAGCACCGATGGTTCGGCACTCCGGCGCCTGGCCGTCTTGTGCAAGACTTCACGAGGTCCTCGCGGACAGCGATACCTCAGCTGATGGTCATGCAGCGTCTGCACAGATCCGTTCACCTGCCGCACATCGCACACCACGGCGGGCGCCTACGGATGTCATCGAGAACATGTGCGGCTCCCGCACGTCAGCACGAACGAACCGGAGATGCTCACATGACCGACGAGATGGGCTGGGATGCCGAAGAGCTGGCCAGCGAGACCGTGACCAGCCGGAAGGTTCCCTCCGGCACGGTTGAGCTCTACGTGGAGGATCACGTCGCCGAGCAGCGCCACGAGACACCCGTATTGCTGATCCACGGCTGGCCCGACTCCGGAGCCTTGTGGCGTCAGCAGATCCCGGCGCTGCTCGAGGCTGGGTATCGGCTGATCGTGCCCGACCAGCGTGGCTTCGGGCGGTCCGACCGCCCAGCCGACGTCAGCGACTATGCCATCGCCCGATCCGTCGCGGACATGGTTGCGATACTCGACGCGTTCGCTGTCCCGACCGCGACGTGGTCGGCACGATGGGGCGCCTCGGTTGCCTGGCAACTGGCCACTTCCCACCCCGGGCGCGTGACGACGTTGGTCGCACTATCGGTGCCTCACCCGAGGTCCCCGATGACCCTCCGGCAAGCCGAGATGGGCTGGTACCAGTTGTTCTTCCAGTTCGAGGGGATTGCGGAGGCAACCATCCAAGCCGATGATTGGGCCTGGCTGCGCTGGTTGACGCGCAACGACGGCGACCTCGAACGTGCCATCCTCGACCTGTCGCGGCCGGGCGCGCTGACAGCATCTCTGAACTGGTACCGGGCCAATCTGGCACCTCGGATGCCCGGGCCGACCCGTGAGCTGGCCAAGATCACCGTGCCGACCATGGGTGTGTGGTCGACCGGTGATCACTACCTCGACGGAGAGCGGATGAAGTTGTCGAGTGACGCCATCGATGGCCTATGGCGATACGAAGAGATCGCCGGCGCCAGCCACTGGATACCGCTCGACGCGCCGAGCGAGCTCAACGCGATGCTGCTCGACTGGCTGACCACCCCTTCGACCGCCACGACCCGACGGCAGCAGCCTCCGGGTGCGGTGGCTTAGCTTAGTCGCCGAGTCCGTCGATGGCGGCGATCTCGTCGTTGGTGAGCTCGATCCGCGCACCCGCAGCGTTGGCTTCGATCCGGTCTCGGTGCACCGACTTGGGGATGACGACGAAACTGTGCGCCACGTGCCAGGCCACGACGATTTGGGCGGTCGTGGCGCCGTGAGCTTCGGCGATCCGAACCAGGGTCGGGTCCTCCAGGTTGCTGGTCTTGAACGGGCTGTAGCCCTCGAGGACGATGCCACGACCGGCTAGCCCGGTGGCGGTGGCGGCATCGTAGATTCCAGGACTCCAGCGAATCTGATTTACCGCCGGAGTGACACCGGTCGCCGCGCTGAGCTCGTCGATCTGCTCCAGCGAATAGTTGCTGACGCCGATGCTGGTGGCCAGGCCGTCCTGCTGCGCCTTGATGACTTCGGCCCACACCTCGGGCGAGGCCTGCTTGTTCGGCGGCCAGTGCACCAGCCACAGATCGACGTGGTCGACTCCGAGCTTGGTGAGGCTCTCCTCGATGGTTCGGCGCTCCCGCCCGGCGTGCTCGGGTGGAAGCTTCGTGGTGATGAAGATGTCGTCGCGGTCCACTTTCGAGTCGGCGAGCGCGGACCCGATTCCGGCCTCGTTGCCGTATCCCGTCGCAGTGTCGATGTGCCGGTAGCCGAGCTCGAGCGCGGTGGTGGTGGCCCGTGATGCGTCCTTGTTCTCGATCTGCCAGGTTCCGAAGCCGAGTAGTGGCATGCGGTGCTGTCCGAGCTGGACCGAAGGGTCGGTGTAGTCGGTGGATGTCATGACTCCATCCAACTCAATCGGTTTCACGCCCTGGCTGTGGGGTCATTTGGCCTGACGGGTTCGCCAACCAAGCGGGCTGCCGTCGGCGTGGCGGCGATCTCCCTCGGACTGCTCAGGCTCTGGCGACTGCCGAATGAGACGGTCGGGCCAGTGCGGTGCTCACCACCGGCTCTCGAGACCGGCGACCCGCCCTGGTGGACGACGACTACGTCTTTGACAGCCGGAAGATCGGTCTGCGCCAACATCGCCAGTGGGAGGTCTTCTTCGAGGACCTCATCGGGCTGATGGCCGTTATTTCTCGGCACCATCAACACGTTGAACCAGACGACAGACGCCGTGGCAAGCGGCGTGTTGGAGGTTATCGACGTCAGCAGCGTGTAACGACGTTGACGTTGCTCCATGGCCGCCATCCACGCGATTCTCAGTCGCCGTCTTTGACTCGGCTCGCGGCGTTCGCGAGTCAGTCTCGGTGCGAGCCCGTCGAAGGCAGTCGCTGCGTGGTCTGCCGGCCCCTCAGGCCGCCCGCAGCGCGTGACAGGTTCTGACGAGGACTACCTTCGTACGGGTGAACGAGTTCGAGCCTTGCGCAGATGCGTGGAACGACGTCGTGCGGCATCGGGGCGGCTCGCTGCTGAATCCCGTAGATCCCGAGATGTATGAGCGCGCCGACATCGGTTCAGTGTTTCGGTGCTCGACGGGTGCCCGAGGCGAGGCGTCCGCGCTGGGCCCGGTGCATCTGGACGGCCCGTTGGCTGTTTGTGATTCGGGGACGCTCGCCGGTTTCGAGTTGGGGGTTACCGTGCCCTCGGGACACTACCCAACGTTTGTGGTGGTAGCGGAGGGCGACGCCGAACTCCTATTGGTCCGGCTCGGCGGAGAGTATCCGATCGACTGGTATGAGGTCAGTGACGAGGTCTGGGGTGGCACGATTCCGATCGACACCGGTGCGTATGTCCTCGCGGGCACGGCACTCGTGGACGAGGCTCGGAAGAACCCGGCAATCAAGTCCCGACTCGAGGCCGCAGCAGCGGCCGGAGTCCTTGGCCCGGTGGACGTCGACGACACGCAGGGTGGTGCCGTTCTCAACACCTTTCTGGGTGGTGATTCACCCGCTTGGTGCTACCTCGGTCTGAGCGCCGAGCGCCAGGTTGTCGCCATCGCGATCACGCTCGTCACGGACTACGTCTACGGCACCCGTCCAGCGCCGGAGGACGCAGAATTGTTGCGAATGCTCACTGACCGCGGCGATGTGTTCGTCGACGACGAGGAACTATCCGGTGCGTGGGCTGACGTCAGGAGTTTCCTCGACAACCCCGACGGACGCGTCACGTTTCAAATCCGCGCCAATCTGCACCTCCTGCACGAGGCGCTTGAGCGCCTCGGCGGATGACCCCGCGCGTCGGAGTCTGGCGGGCCGCGCTCGGGAATCTCGACCGATCACCGCCTCACTCCCAGGTCTTCCACGTTGCGCAGACGCGCCGCCCGACATCCGCGGTACGTACAGCTAGGCCTCGCACGGGCAGCTGCCGTTGGCCGCGAACTTGGTGAAGCACGTGGGGCACGTGCCATAGTCGCGCCGACCCGAGGTGGACTCCGGTCCGCCCCCGTTGCCGCTCCCGTGCATCGGATGCGTTACCCCCCATAGGCCGGTTGCGCGAGAGCTCGTCCAGACTTGCGTCGTGTCGCCAGTTGCGAGCCGAGCTTCCTCCTCAGATACGAATCCATTGCTCCAGCCGTAGGCGATGTTGAGATCGGGACCGGCCCCGGTTCGCACCGCCTTGATGTATTCGGTCGTGCCGAAGTAAGCCTCGATACCGATCGCATCGGTGAACTGTCGGATGAACGAGTGGTTCTCGAGCGGGATGCCGTGCTCTCTCAGGGCATCCGACAACGATGCGAACCGCGGAAGGCCAGATCTCGACGTGATCCCGGACCTGGGCGGCGGTTCCATGTTCACCACCAAATCGTATGTGTCGGTGATCTGCTGGTCGTAGGGGTGCTTCCACCAAAGGGGTCTACTTTATTCGTCTCACCTCGGATCGTCTTGATGCAGATAATCCGATCTCGTACTATTTCCGCATGGCTTCTCTTCCTGCTCCTCCCGCTTGGACCCGACCGCTGCCCACGGCGACACCGCCGGCAGGCGATGGCGATGTACCAGATACCGACCGGCACCTACGTGACCCGCGCGGCCTTGGCGGTGAAGGGCGGGTCGTTTCGCGACCAACGCCACTTCGCGGCCAACGCCGTTCTGATCCGGCATCCGAAGGGCGACCTGCTGGTCGACGCCGGCTTCGGCCGCGATGTCGCCGCGCACGTGGCCATGCTGCCGCGGATGGTGCGCGCGCCGTACGAGACGTCGGGCACGGCCGCCGAGCAGCTCGACGCCATCGGTTATGACCGCAGCCGGCTCCTGGGGGTGCTGGTGACTCACTCCCACTGGGACCACGTCAGCGGTATCGGTGACCTCGACGTGCCGGTCTGGATCAATGCGCAGGAGCGGGAGTACGCGGCCGAGGATCCGGACGGGGCGGTGTTCCGCCGGATCTCCACTGGTCTGGAGATCCACGAGTACGCCTTCACCGGCCCGGCCTACCTGGGCTTCCCGGCGAGCCTCGACGTGCACGGTGACGGATCCGTCGTGATCGCCCTCGCCGGTGGCCACACCTCGGGTTCAGTGGTCGTCTTCGTGACGCTGCCGGACGACAGCCGGTACGCCCTCATCGGTGATCTCGACCTGGCAGCTCGACGGGATCCGGCGGCGGGTCGAGCGGCCCTGGCTGCTGAGAAAGCTGGCCGACACCGACGCCGAGCAGGTCCGGCGGGGGCTGCTGCAGGCCATCGCGCTCAGCGCAGTGATGCAGGTGATCCCCGCCCACGACCGCGAGGCGTACGACGGCATCCCACGGCTGCCCACCCACCTCGCGGACGCCGCCGGGAGCACATCGTGACACCGTCGGCAGCCGCGAAGAGCCGCAGCCGCCCCGCAGCCGCTGCCGCAGCACCGACCGTCGACTCCGAGATCACGTGGTTACTGCATCGCGCGGCGCAGCGGATGCGGACCGTCGTCGGCCAGGCGGCGGAGGAGCGCGGCGTTCAGCTTCGCGACCACATCGTGTTGAGCGCGCTGCACAAGAGCCCGGAACTCAGCCAGATCGAGCTCGGCAGAACGCTCGGGCTGGACAAAACCACGCTGACGAGTCAGCTCGACCGTCTCGAGCGGGCCGGTCTGGTCGAGCGCCGGCCCGATCCGCATGACCGGCGTGCACGCATTCCGCACCTCACCCGCTCCGGGGAGTCGCTGCGTCGGAAGGTCGCCGCGGCCACCGACCGGATCGAGCTGGCCGAGTTGTCGAAGTTCGACGATGCCGAGGTCGCTCTTCTCCGGCGCCTGCTGATCGGGATCATCGGCGACAGCGACGACCCGGGCAGCTGTCTATGACGGCCTGAATCGCTCATAGACCAAGGCCTCGGATGCGTGTCGTCCGCTCGCCGCCGCTGACCAGCGCTCCCGCGATGGCGTGAAACACGCCCGACGTGCCGATCGCGGCCTTCTGCGGAGCGCTCGTCAGCGGCGGACGGGTCACGCACCTCGGCACCTGCCCGCCACGGCCACCGTTCGCGGTCCCTGACGGGCCCAGACAGGCACTGTCAGGGCCTGGATCACCAGGGCTCGATCGGCGATGCTCGGGTAAGACTTGGAGCGAGCATGTCAAACGAGAGGGCACCGCTGTGGAGCAGGTACGACTCGGTCATCGGGTCTGAAGATCAGTCGGATCGCATTGGGATGCATGAGCTTCGGCGAGGGTTCCCGGATGCCGTGGGCACTGGGGGACGAGGCCGCGGAGCCGATCTTCCGGCAGGCGATGGATCTCGGCATCACGTTCTGGGACACCGCCAACATCTACGGGTACGGCAGCTCTGAGGAGATCGTCGGCCGCGCGCTGAAGAAGTACACCAGTCGCGACGACATCGTGTTGGCGACCAAGGTGTTCCAACCGATGCACGGTGAACCCGGTGGTGCAGGTCTGTCCGGCGGGCGGTGATGGAGCAGGTCGACGCGTCTTTGACGCGGCTCGGCACCGACTACATCGACCTCCACCAGATCCATCGCTTCGACCCCAACACTCCGATCGAGGAGACGATGGAGGCGCTCCACGACGTGGTCAAAGCCGGGAAGGTCCGCTATCTCGGCGCGTCGTCCATGTGGGCGTGGCAGTTCGCCACGATGCAGCATGCTGCCGATCTGCACGGCTGGACCAGGTTCATCTCGATGCGGACTCTCAGATCGTCGATGCGGTGCAGCGGGTCGCCGAGGCGCGCGTGGTGCCGATGGCCCAGATCGGGCTCGCGTGGGTGCTGCGCAACCCGGTCGTGAGCGCACCCATCGTCGGGTCGACCAGCCTCACCGCCTCACCGACGCCGTCGCCGCGCTCGACATCGAGCTCACCGACGACGAGATCTCCGCCCTCGAGGAGCACTACCAGATCCGATTGCCGACCTACTTCCGGTAGAGCGCCGCAGACGTTCGCAGTCACCTGAATGATCGACATCATCCCAATGAGCAAGGAGAACTGAGTTGACACCGCACAACAGCGCAGGTTCCGTCGCGGTGATCACCGAGGCGTCTTCCGGTATCGGCGCGGCGACTGCCCGGGCACTGGCCGCCGAGGGCTATCGGCTGGCACTGCTGGCACGCCGGGTTGACCGCTTGGACGAGCTTGCCACCGAACTCCAGCTTTGTCGCACGCTCGGCAGGTTCTGTTCAGCCATGTACTGACAGGTCCTGTTGCAGCTCCTGGTGGGCCTCTACGGTCGTTGGTGTGGATCAGCGCAGTGACGTCCGGGACTTCCTGGTGAGCGCCGGGCGCGGATCAGCCCAGAACAGCTGGGCTGTGGCGACGGGCCGAGCGGCAGCCGGAGCGACGACTCAGTGGCTGACGCCTCGGAGCCGTCCCTGCGATAGCCGCGCGGTGACCTGAGAGGACTCACGCTCGATCAGGTCGACGAGGAGAACGGTCCGCCGCCGATATCGGCGAGTTGGGTGATCGAGTCGATCGAGGATGCGCTGCGCGGCCAGTGCTCCGAGCCGTTGCGGATTCTGGTCGATGACGGTGAGTCCGGGGGTGATCATGTCGGCAAGGGGAAATCCGCCGAAGCAGGTCACGGCCAGCCCGCTGCCGCGCAGCACCGGGACGAGACCCATTGCGGCTCGTGCGTTGGAGCAGAACAGTCCGGTGGCGATTGGCTCCGCCCGATCGATCGTCTGGTAGGCGGCTGCTGCACCCTCCCGGTCGAAGGCTCCGAAGGCTATCAGTTCTTCGGGAGCCTCGAACCCGGCGTCGGCGAGGGCGGCTCGGTAGCCCTCGAACCGTCCACGGGTGGTGGGAATGGAAAGGTCGTCGCCGATGAACGCGATTCGTCGATGTCCGCGCTCGATCAGATGACGGGTTGCGAGCTGGGCGCCGGTCCGATCGTCCTCGGTGAACGAGTCGGCGGCTAGTCCGACAGGTTGGCGATCGACGAAGACCACGGGCATGCGATCGGCCCAGGCGGCCAGATAGCGCTGATCCAGTGTGACCGGCGCGATGATGAGTCCGCTGGGTGCTTGGCTGAGCAGGGACGAGACGATGTCTGGTTCTCGATGCGGATCGTCACCGATGCTGGTGACCACGACGGACATGCTGTTGGCTGCGGCGAGGGTGTCTGCGGCCTTGGCGATCGAGGCGAAGAACGGGTCGGCAAGGTCGGGCACCGCGACGGCGATCACGGGGGAGCGGCCTTTGCGGAAGGTAGTGGCGAAGGAGTTCGGTACGTAGTCGAGCTCGCGGAGCGCGGCCCTCACGCGCTCCTTGGTCTCCGGAGAGACGTGGGGATCGTTGTTGAAGACCCGGGAGACCGTCTTGGCGCTCACCTCGGCCAATGCGGCCACCTCACGCATCGTGGCCATGGTTCGGTCGGGCCCTCCTCCGGTGCTCGAGTCGTGTCTGACCGAATCGTCGCAGGCCGGAGGCCCGCCTCGACGGGCCGCTCGTACCGAGGACGTGACGTCCCCTGAGTCATCGACAGGTGTAGCCACCGTCGATGGGTAGGGACACTCCGCTGATCATGGATGCGCCGTCGCTGAGCAGGAACACGACTGGGGCGGCGACCTCGGTCTCGGTGGCCCATCGGCCGAGCGGCATCGCGGACAGGAAGGGGCCTTCGATCTCGGGCCGTCCCCAATACCAGGCGGACATGGGCGTCATCACGACGGTGGGGTTCACACTGTTGACACGGATGTTGTACTGGCCGAGCTCGAGAGCGGAGACCCGCGTGATGCTGTCCACGGCCGCCTTGGAAGCGCCGTAGGCGATGTGGCCGCCGAGGGCGACCAGCCCCGCCTGGGACGACACGTTCACGATCGATCCGCCGTTGCCGAGCCGGATCATCGATCGCGACGTGTACTTGGTGACAAGTAGGGTGCCGCGCGTGTTGATGGTGATGACCTTGTCGAACACATCGATGTCGGTGTCCATCGGAGTGGCGATCTCACCGCCGTAGCCGCCGCAGTTCACCACGCCCCAAACGTCGAGGTCCTCGAGGGCGTCACGGATGCTGTCCTCGGAGGTCAGGTCGAACGTGAGCGTACGCACCCCGGTGCCGTCGGCCAGCCTCGCGAGCGCGTCCTCGGATCGGCCGCTGGCGATCACATCGGCGCCGGCGGCGACGAGCTGGCGCACGATCTCACCGCCGATGCCTCCGCTTGCACCGGTGACCAGGATGGGGCGGCCGTCGAAGGCGGTCATGGGATGTCTCCTCGTCGTCGAGAGGTCGCGCCACCAGAGCCGTAGCCCGCTGCGTGCCGGACAGCGTAGCCCGTATGCTCCGATTGTCACCGGTGACATTACTCGAGAATGACACCGGTGACATGCGACGACCACCGTTCGTCCGTCCTGCACCGGGTTGCAGGTGTCTGCGGGTATCCGGGGATACCCAGAACCAGAGTGCTTCGGTCATGCGGCGACACCTTCGCGGCATCACCGAACCAGACCGCAGATCGAGACGCCACCGTGAGCCATCCCAAAACCAGCGCCGCCAGCTGCCGGCCGCAGGTGAGGCGATTTTCGACACGCTGGCCCGCGGCAGACCGTTGACGGCTCCAACCGGATCCCCAAGTTCGTGCTGCCTATGATCAAGGCCCAGCTCGACGCCGGGCGGCGAAGTCCGCCGCGCCATCTCGTTACCGGTGGGACCCGATCCGGCCGGGCAGCGGCAGACGGAGGCTGCAGCGATCTCCGAACCAGTTCGCCTGCTGGCATAGGAGTGGGCCAATGCCTGTAGCGTGACCGTCATTGCGCGGGTCGGTCAGGGAGGCGGGGCATGGAACAGTGGAGCTGCTGCGGCCAGAGCGCCTTGGCGACGGCGCGTCTCGTGACCCGGACGTGATTCCCTCGCCCCTGTCGGCGACCCCAACGCGGCGGCAGAAGGTGTGGGGCTGGCTGCGGGATTATGCCTTCCTCGCCCGCTGGATGATCCGAGCGGTTGTCAACCGAAGCGAGCCGGACCTGTGGCACCACCCTGTGGCCCAGCACCGTGCACCGGTTCTGCTGATTCCCGGTGTCTTCGAGAGCTGGCGGTTCCTCCAGCCGGTCGCCGAGTACCTGTACCGCCAGGGCCACCCGGTACACGTGCTGGACAAGCTCGGCTACAACACCGGGGCGATTCCGGACATGGCCGAGATCGTCTCGGAGTACCTCGAGCGTGCGGATCTGAACGACGTGACGGTGGTTGCGCACAGCAAGGGTGGGCTGATCGGGAAGCATGCCCTCGGCCAGCCCGGCACGTACGCTCGGGTCCGGCATCTCATTGCCGTCAATACGCCGTTCTCAGGGTCACGGCACGCGTCGCTGTTTCTGATGCGCAGCGTGCGCATGTTTGCCCCGAACGGGCCGGTCATCCTGGCCCTCGGCCTCGAAGTCGCCGTCAACCGACGTATCAGCTCGCTGTACAGCGTCTTCGACCCCCACATACCCGAAACCAGCCGTCTCGAAGGTGCCGAGAACATCGTCCTGCCGACCATCGGCCACTTCCGGCCGCTCGCAGTGCCCTCCACGCTTCAACTGATCACCGCGATCATCCGGCGGCCGCCGTCCATCACTTCCGACGACCAGTAGTCGGACACGATGTGCTCGATCGGCACGAGTGGACCGGCGATCCGAGACATTGATCCGGGTTCGCGTCAGGATCGTGCTGGCCAGGGGTCCGGGTGGCCAGGGGTCCGGGTGGGCCGGGGTCGGCATGGTTAGGGTCAGGGCGTGACGAAGGGCTCTGGACTGATCAGCACCCCGGTGACCGCGGACCTGGTGCGTGGGGCCTTGGAGCTCGAGCAGACCGAGGTCGGCGTACGCCCGCACCGGCTGTCGTCGTTGGCCCGCGAGCAGGGAGCCGACGCGCAGCTGGCGATGGTGGAGTCGCAACCGGCCGGCGTACGGCTCGTCTTTGCGACACGCGCCTCGCACATCGAGCTGCGGGCGCGGGCGGCACGGTTCGGATACCGCGGCGCGCCGGCCCGCCCCGCCGGCGTGTTCGACCTCGTGGTGGACGGGCGGCTCGCCGCGCAGGCGAGCCTTGACGTCGGCGACCGTGACCATGGTGGACATGGCGACCGGAGTCGCGGAGACCGTGGCCGGCGAGGTAGAGGCATTGCTTTCGAGCGGCTTCCGGTCGGTGACAAGGCGGTCGAGATCTGGCTGCCGCACAACGAGGCGATCGAGCTCGTCGACCTGGTGACCGACGAGCCGATCGTCGCGTCGCCTCCTAGCGCGGCCGATCTGGGTGCATCACGGCAGCTCGATCAGCCAGGGTTCGAACGCGGCACACCCGACCGGCACCTGGCCGGTGGTCGCGGCACGTCTCGCCGGCGTCGAGCTGATGAACCTCGGGTACGGCGGCAGCGCCCTGCTCGATCCCTTCACGGCGCGGATCATCCGAGACACGCCGGCCGACCTGATCAGCATCAAGATCGGCATCAACCTGGTCAATGCCGACCTGATGCGACTGCGCGCCTTCGTCCCCGCGATGCACGGATTCCTCGACACCATCCGGGACGGCCACCCGGCCACGCCCTGTTAGTGGTGATCTCGCCGTTGCTCTGCCCCATCCACGAGGACACACCGGGACCGGGCGCCTTCGATCTGGAGTCGCTCGCCGAAGGCGTGCTGCGCTTCCGGGCGACCGGCGATCCCGCCGAGACGGCCACCGGGAAACTCACGCTCAGGGTCGTCCGCACGCTGCTGGCCGATATCGTGGCGCGGCGCGCATCGGCCGACTCCCGCCTGTTCTACCTCGACGGACTCCGCCTCTACGGGCCGGACGACGCCGACGAGCTGCCGCTGCCCGATCGGCTCCACCCCGACGCCGCGACGCATCGGCTCATCGGGGAGCGGTTCGCCGCCGTGGCGTTCGGGGACGGCGGGCCGTTCTCGCCGTTCCTGGAGGGTTGCTCCGGTCGGCTCAGGCCCCCAGCGTCGCGCGAGGCGGAGAACTCCTGATTCTCGGGCCGCGACCGTGAGTCCGACACGAATTGTCGGTGTCGGTCTTTAGGGTGTCCGTGGGCTCATGGGAAGGCCGAGATGGTGGACTATTCGACGATCGACGTACTGCGGCAGCGACACGCTGGCTGGCGACTGCTGCGCGCCGGGAACGCGACGCTGATCCTTTCGTTCCTGGGCGACTTCTTTGTCGAAGGCAACCGTGGTGCGTCGTCGGCGAGCGAGGTCGCGGCCGCCCTGGACGACCAGCTGTACGCCCTCAACGCCGCCCTCCCGACCGAGAGTGGGGAGGGCCGATTCCCGAAGGACCCACGCGCGTATCTGGAGGACTGGTCGGTCTCGGACGCCGGATACCTGCGACGCTTCTACCCGCCCGGCGACGACGAAGTGCACTACGAGGTCACGCCCGCCTTCGAGAAGGCGTACGCGTGGGTGTTGTCGCTCGAGGGCCGATCGTTCGTGGGCACCGAATCGAGGCTGCATACCGTGGTCGAGCTGCTCCGGCAGATCGTGCTCGGCACGGAGGTCGATCCCGATGTCCGTCTGGCCGAGCTGCGCCGCCGACGCGCGGAGCTGGACGCGGAGATCGCGGCGGTGGAGGCCGGCCTGGTCTCGGTGCTCGATCCGACCGGCGTGCGCGACCGCTACCAGCAGTTCTCGGCGACCGCACGCGAACTGCTGGCCGACTTCCGCGAGGTCGAGGAGAACTTCAGGCGACTGGACCGTGCCGCGCGGGAGAGGATCGCATCCTGGGACGGGTCCAAGGGTGAGCTGCTCGCCGAGCTGGTCGGAAGTCGGTCTGAGATCACCGGCTCCGACCAGGGCCGAAGCTTCCAGGCGTTCTACGAGTTCCTGCTGTCCGAGGCCCGGCAGACCGAGCTGGGAGACCTGCTCGCTCGGGTGGCCGCCCTCGACTCGGTGGAGACCGACCGGCGGATGCGCGGCATCCACCACGACTGGTCCGATGCGGCCGAGCGGGCGCAACGCACCGTCCGGCAGATCTCCGAGCAGTTGCGCAGGTTCCTCGACGATCAGGTCTGGCTGGAGAATCGCCGGGTCCTCGATCTCGTCCGGGCCGTGGAGAGCGCTGCCCTCGACGCACGCGCCGATCCGCCGACGTTCGGGCTCGAGGTCGACGAACCCGGGATCGAGATCTTGCTGCCGTTCGAGCGACCGCTGTATCAGCCGCCCGCGACGGTGGCGGTGGAGAGCGTCATCCCGCCGGTGACAGACGAGGTGGACACCGACCTGTTGTTCGCTCAGACGTTTGTCGACCAGACGCGCCTGATCGACAACATCCATGCTGTGCTGCCCAAGCGCTCCTCGGCCCTGCTGTCCGACATCGTGACGATGTATCCCATCGAGCAGGGTGCCGCCGAGATCGTGGGGTACCTCGCCCTCGACGAGGACGACGTCATCGTGGAGATGGACGAGGGTGACGAGACGCTACTGGAGTATTCCGATCCGTCCGATCCGGACACGATCAAGCGAGCGAGGCTACCGAAAGTGACGGTGAGGCGCCGATGACGGATGAGCGGGTGATCGCCCGGGCGATCATCCGGTTGATGCAGGGCGTGGTCTATCGAGAGTCCGACGAGGACACCTGGGTGACACTGGAACGTGCCGGTGCCGGCGTTCGCGACCACTTCGCGACGATCGGTGTCGATGTGGTGGTCGACGACGCCGAGGGCTACGCCTACCTACGCGCCCGGCCCGATGTCGATGGCGAAGAGGCGCTCCCGCGTCTCGTGCGCCGGAGGGCGCTGACCTACAACGTCAGCCTGTTGCTGGTGCTGCTGCGCAAGAGACTGGTGGAGTTCGAGACAGCCGGCGGCGAGGGGCGGCTGGTGCTCACGACCGAGCAGATCGTCGAGGCGCTGCGCATGTTCCAGGCCGATTCCACCAATGACGCCCGCGTGGTCGATCAGGCCGAGCGGACGATCGCGAAGGCCGCCGAGCTGGGCTTCTTGAAGCCGGCGCGCGCCCAGACCAACCACTGGGAGGTGCGCCGAATCCTCAAGGCGTACGTCGACGCCCAGACGCTGTCGGACTTCGCCGCGAAGCTGCACGAGTATGCGGGAGCGGTGACCACCGATGACTGACGGACTGTTCTCCGCGGTGGAGCTGGGCGGGTTCGACCGGGCCGGCTACCGGCTGCAGCATCTGGAGGTGTTCAACTGGGGGACCTTCGACGGTCGCGTCTGGCGACTCACGCCCGGTGCCGAGACCGCGTTGCTCACCGGCGACATCGGCTCCGGGAAGTCGACCCTGGTCGACGCGCTCACGACCCTGCTTCTTCCGGCGCACAAGATCGCCTACAACAAGGCCGCCGGCGCCGACGCCCGCGAGCGGACGCTCCGCTCGTACGTCGAAGGACACTACAAGTCCGAGCGGATCGAGGCCACGGGCCGTTCCCGGGCGATCGGTCTTCGGGCCGGCAGCCGGAAGTACGCCGTCATCCTCGGAGTGTTCGTCAACGACGGCTACGACGAGACGGTCACGCTGGCCCAGGTTTTCCAGCAGCGGGAGAGCAGCGGGCAGCCCTATCGCTTCTACGTGACCGCGACCAAGGCGCTCACCGTCGGAGGTGATTTCGCCGATTTCGGATCGGACCTGCGCGACCTGCGGAGGCGACTGCGAGCCGCGGGCACAACGATCTACGACGAGTACGGAAAGTACGCGACCGCGCTGCGCCGGCTGCTGGGGATCCGCTCAGAGCAGGCCCTCGAGCTGTTCCATCAGACCGTCTCGATGAAGTCCGTCGGGAACCTCAACGACTTCGTCCGCGACCACATGCTCGAGCCGAGCGACTCGACCGAGCGAGTGCACGACATCATCGCCCACTTCGAGGACCTCACCAAGGCTCACGATGCGGTGAAACGCGCACGAGAGCAGCTCGAGGCGCTGGATCCCATCGTCAGCACCGCCGCGAAGTACGACGCCGCGCTGACCGAGCGCGACGAGTTGGAGCGGGAGCGTGCCGCGGTCCGGCTGTTCATCGCCGAGCTGCGGTCCGGGCTGCTGGTCGAGGAGATCGCCTCGCTGGACGCCGAGGCTGCGCGGTTGGCTCTGGAGCAGGACGACGCGAAGTCCCGGCTGGGAACGCTGGCGGGGGAGCGCGACTCCCTGATCGAGGAGCGGGCCAGGGCCGGTGGCGACCGCATCGGCGAGCTGGAGCGGATTGCCCGCGAGTCACGCGCGCAGGCCGAGAAGCGACGGGTCGCCCGTTCTCGCTTCGATGCTGCGGTCGTCGATGCCGGACTGGAGCCGATCACGGGCGGTCCGGGATTCGCGGCGCTGACCTCGCTCGCCACCGAGCAGCGACCACGACTCGCCGAGGACAAGCGTGCGCTGGACGCTGGTGTGGCGGAGCTCATCGGGCGAGACAAGGAGCTCAGCTCGAAGGGTGACGCGATCAGCGAGGAGCTGACCAGTCTGGAGCAGCGCACGAGCAACCTGCCGGTCGAGCAGGTCAAGCTCCGAGCCCAGCTGTGCGCCGATCTCGGGCTGACGCCGGCGGAGCTGCCGTATGCCGGCGAGCTCTTGGACCTCAACGACGAGCAGGCGGAGTGGCGTGGAGCAGCGGAGCGCGTGCTGAGGGGGTTCGCGCTGTCACTTCTGGTTCCCCAGCAGCATTACGAGGCGGTCACGCATTGGGTGAACGGTCGCCGACTCGTCTTCCACGGCCGCGACGGGCGGGCGAGGGGGGCCAAGCTCGTGTACGAACGCGTCTCGGCGCGGCGGATTCCGCTGCAGCGCCAAGGGCACGGCGGACTCGTGCTCGCCGACTGTCTTGAGGCCAAGGACGGACCGTTCCGGGAGTTCCTGCTCGCCGAGCTCACTCGCCGAGCGGATTTCCGGTGTGCCCGGACGCTGGCGGAGTTCCGTGCCGAGACCCGGGCCGTCACCCGTGAGGGCCAGGTTCGCTCCGGCGACCGACACGAGAAGGACGACCGGCATCGCGTGGACGACCCACGGCGCTGGGTGCTGGGTTGGGCCAACGAGCGCAAGGTCGCCGCGCTTCGAGCCGAGCTCGCCGAGCTCGGCGACGACCGCGCAATGCTCGGGGCGAAGCTCGCGGAGCTCAGCCGCCGGCGCGACTCCTTGCAGTTGCGTCGGGAGGCGTTGGCTCGTCTGGAGGGCTTCCAGTCCTGGTCGGACCTCGACGTCGCCGAGGCGGAGTCGCGGGCCGATGAGTGCGACGCCGAGCGCGCTCGGCTGGTGACCGGTTCCTCGCGACTGGAGGAGATCACCCGTGCGCTGGCGGACAACGGCAGGCGAGCCACGGCGACGGCCGAGATTGTCGAGGACTTAACCGGCAGGCTGGCCACGACGTCCGACGCGATACGGCGAGCCACGCACCACAAGGCACGCGACGACGACTTCGTCGGCCTGCAGCCGGAACAGGAGCTGAGGGTCGCACGAGCGTCGTACGGCGCGCTCGACAAGCGGCTCGGAAGCTCGCGTCCGGCGAGCTCAGCCGACTGCGCCGCGGCCGAAACGGAGTTGTCGGCCGGTCTGCACCGGCGAATCGAGCGGCTCACCAGAGAGCTGGGCGGATATGGCCAGAGTCTCGGGCAGTACATGGCCGAGGTGCTGCGCCGATGGCCGGAGCTACGCGCGGACATGGACTCCAGCGTCGAGGCCCGCGGCGATTTCGTGGCTTTGCGCGGCCGCGTCGCAACCGATGACCTGCCACGCTTCGAGAAGGAGTTCAAGAATCAGCTCAACAAGAACGCGATCCAGGAGCTTGCCGGCTTCAACAACTGGCTCAACCGCCAGGCGTCGGCCATCGATGAGCGGGTCGCACGGATCAACGAGGCCCTCGGAGCCGTGCCGTACAACCCGGGCCGCTACATCCGTCTGGAGAAGGAACCCACCAACAACTCCGATGTCGCGCTGTTCCGGGCCGACCTGCGCAATCTCACCAACGACAGCCTGGTGGTCGACGGGGATCAGTACTCGGAGCAGCGTTTCCTGGACGTCAAGCGGATCATCGAACGCTTCCGCGGCCGGGACGGCTACGCCGAGTCGGACAAGGCATGGACCCGCCGCGTCACCGACGTCCGCAACTGGTTCGTGTTCTCCGCCTCCGAGCGCGACATCGAGACCCACGACGAGTGGGAGCACTACAGCGACTCCGACGGAAAGTCGGGCGGGCAGAAGGAGAAGCTCGCCTACACCATCCTGGCCGCGTCGCTGGCCTACCAGTTCGGACTCGAGTGGGGTGTCGCGAAGTCGAAGGACTTCCGGTTCGCCGTGATCGACGAAGCCTTCGGTCGCGGCTCTGACGCGTCGACGCGATATGCGTTGGAGCTCTTCGCCAAGCTCGGCCTGCAGCTGCTCATCATCACGCCGCTGCAGAAGGTCCACGTCATCGAGCCGTATGTCAAGGCGATCGGATTCGTCGACAACCCCACCGGGACCTTCTCCCGGCTCGAGACGATGACCATCGAGCAATACCGGTCGCGCCGAGACGAACGGCCGTGACAGCGACCTGGACGACACCCGACGACCTCGTCGCGAAGGTGCGGCGCCGGTGGGACGACGGCTCCCTGCTGCGCGCCTACGCAGGCGGTCGCTCGTTGGAGCCGATCGACGTGCCGCTGCGGCGACCCACGGCCTCCCAGATCGGGGAGGACCTGGGCGCGTCGCGCACCTGGGTGGCCCGGCTCGACGCCGGCCGTCGCGACGACACCCGCTACTCGCTGGAGTGGACCCCGATCGGCGGTCGCCACGTCGGACGCAACCGGGTGCCCGCGAGGGCAGTTGTGTCCTCCTTCGAACAGGCGTGGGCGTTGCTCGGCGTGTCCCGCGACGTCCGTCGTTTCGACGAGATCCTCGCTCTCGTCGAGCCGTCCCCGCCGGTTCGCTCGTGGGTGGTGAGGCATCCGCACCGCGCCCTCGACCTCCATGCGGAGATGCCGGCGTTGCTGGCTGCGTACCTGTGGCTGGACGAGCACCGGGGCTCGAACCGGTACCTTCGCGAGATCAGTGCCCCCGGCGTCGACACCAAGTTCGCCGAGCGCCACCGACCCGTTCTGGCAGAGATGCTCGCAGTGCCGGCGACGACCCCCGGATTCCTGGCCGGCCTCGGGCTGCGACTCAAGCCCGAGTTCGTCCGTCTGAGGGCCGCGACGTCGCTCGGTCTTCCCACCCCGCTCACCGAGCTGGCGGTGCGTGCCGAGGAGCTGATCGAGCTCGCGATCCGTCCGCGCACCGCTCTCGTGATCGAGAACGAGATCACCTATCTGAGCGTGGCCGTGCCGCCGGACGGAGTCGTGATCTGGGGCAAGGGCTTCGATGTGGACAGGGTGGGCCGGCTTCCCTGGCTCGCTGGCGCCGAGGTCGCCTACTGGGGTGACATCGACACCCATGGGTTTGCCATCCTGGATCGCCTGCGGGCGTGGCTGCCGCAGACCCGTTCGGTCCTGATGGATCGCCGGACACTCCTGACCCACCGCGACCGCTGGGGCATCGAGGAGCGGCCAACGACCGCCCGGCTGAGCCGCCTCACACCGGAGGAGCAGGAGCTGTACGGCGACCTGGTCGTCGACAGCCTCGGAGAGCGTGTGCGACTCGAGCAGGAGCGGATCGACTGGGCTTGGGTGGAGGCACAGATCGCCACGACCCCGTCAATCGCTTCGACGGCATGAACGCCTGTGTCAAGTCAAGGGTCGCTGTGAGGTAGTGGGGGCGTCATCCCTGGGCATGGACCTCCCTTGCCGCGAGCACGCTCCAGCCCGATTCCAGCGACCCGATCCACGCCTCGACCCCGGCGACGTGGATGGTCGACGTGGCGAACGCCAGCGTGGGGTCGCCGGCCTCGAGGGCATCGGCGATGGCTCGGTGTTCGAGCAGGGTCCGTTCGAGGATGCCAGGCACCGACATGCCGCGCCATACCCTGACCCGAACCGTGGGCGCTGCCAGTCCGTCGAGTAGGACGGCGAGCAAGGGGTTTCCGCAGGCGTTCGCGATCGCGTGGTGGAACTCCCAGTCGAGCTCCATGTGCTCCTGGACCGTCACGTGATCGGCGTCGGCGGGAATGAACGAGCGCACGGCGGCCAGTTCCGATCCGGTGATCCGGCTCGCGGCCAACGAGGTCGCCGCCGGCTCGATGATCCGGCGGACCGCGACCAGATCGGGGATCGACTCCTCGCGCTGCAGATCGACCACGAGCCCGAGCGCACCCAGTAGCAACTCGGGTCCGAGTCCGGTGATGTAGCTGCCGTCGCCCTGCCGGGTGTCGATCACACCGAGAAGTGTGAGGGCCCGGACGGCCTCCCTAAGGGAGGTTCGGGACAGACCGAGCTCGGCAGCCAGATCGGCTTCGGAGGGAAGCCGGTCGCCGGGCGCCAGCTCGCCGGTCAAGATCATGTGGCGGATCCGGGTGATTGCGTCGTCGGTCACACTGGTCCGCGGCCGCCGAGCTGTTCTGCCCGCCGGGACGGGATCCGGGCGGCTCGGCCGCGGCCGAGCCGGTTCGGGGCTCACGGCTACCGACCGCCGAAACCCGACAGCGCGATGCCGCGCACGAGGTACTTCTGCAGGAGGATGACGAGCAGCACGGTGGGCACCATCGAGATGGTAGCGGCCGCCATCAGCAGCTCCCACCGTTGACCCTGTTGGCCGAGGAACAGCTGGAGACCGAGCGGAACGGTCATCTGGTTCGTGTCGTTGACGATGATCAGCGGCCACAGGAAGCTGTTCCAGTAGCTGATGAACGTGAAGACCGCCAGCACGGCAATGGCCGGCGCGGAGATCGGGATGATGATGCTGCGGAGAATGCGGATGTGGCCCGCCCCGTCGATCTTCGCCGCCTCTTCGAGCTCGATCGGGATGGTGAGGAAGAACTGCCGCAGCAGGAAGGTGCCGAACGCTGTGAACGCCCACGGCAGGATCAGGGCCTTGTAGGAGTTGACCCAGCCGAGCTCCTGCATGATCAGGAACATCGGGATGACGATCACCTCCTGCGGGACGATCAACGTGCTGAGGTAGAGCACGAAGAGCCCGCCGCGGAACCGGAAGTTCAGCCTGGCGAACGCGTAGGCGGACATCGCCGAGGCAATCAGGGTGATCAAGGTGCCGACCCCGGCGACGAAGATCGTGTTGAGGATGAACCGCCCGAACGGCAGATAGTTCCACGCTTCGGCGAAGTTGCTGACCTTGATCTCGGTGCCGAACAGCGTGGGCGGGACGGTGAAGACCTCCGCACTCGGTTTGAGCGCAGACAGCACCATCCAGATGATGGGCACCAAGAACAGCAGGGCGACCAGCGGACAAGAGGATCTGGGAGATGATCGTTCTCACCCGGGCGGCCGTCTTGCGGGGCCGGCGCACCCGAGCCGTCGCCGGGGCTGTGCCGCGGTTGGCGGCGGCGACCGCTCGCGTCTCACTGGTCATAGTGCACCCAGCGCCGCTGGCCGACGAACTGCATGATCGTGATCAGCAGGATGATGACGAACAGCACCCAGGCGATCGCCGAAGCCAGACCGAGCTTGTAGAACTGGAAACCCTGCTCGTACAGGTAGACCACCATCGTGGTGGTGGCATTGCCAGGTCCGCCTCCGGTCAGTACGTAGGCCTGGGTGAACACCTGGAAGGACGAGATCAGCGTCAGGACGACGGCGAAGAAGATCGCCGGAGTCATCAGCGGGAGCACGATCCGGAAGAAGCGCGCCACCGTCCCAGCCCCGTCGATGGCCGCCGCTTCGGTCAGACTGGCCGGGACGGCATCCAGCGCGGCCGAGAAGACCAGCATGTTGTAGCCGAAACCCTGCCAGAGCGAGAGCATGACCACCGCCGGCATGGCCCAGTTCTTGTCACCGAGGAAGTTCGGAGCCTGGACTCCGAACCAGGTCTGCATCAGGGAGTCGATCAGTCCGTTCGGGGCCAGGATCAGGGAGAAGATCGCAGCGTTCGCGACGACCGGGGTGACGGCCGGAATGAAGAAGATCGTGCGGTAGAGGCCGCGCAGCTTGATCTTGGGACCGCTCCAGAGCGCGAGCCCGAGGGAGATGACGATGTTGAGCGGGACGTACAAGATCACGAAGATCAGGGTGTTGATGATCGCGGTCTTGAACTCCGTGCTGTCGAGCAGCAGCCGGTAGTTCTTCAGCCCCGTGAAGGTGTGCCGCCCGATCACCGGCCAGTTGTAGAACCCGAGGATCAGCGACGCGACGATCGGGAATGCAGTGAAGGCGAGCAGCCCCAGCATGCTCGGGGCCAGGAACCCAGCGGCTACCCGACCGTCACCGCGCTTTCCGCGACCCACCGGGGCGGTGGCGGCTACCGCTGCCCCGGTGACGCTGACTGGCACGGCCATGGGCGTCTCCTCCTACCCTCGGCCGAGGATCGCCGTCGACGGCTGCCGACACCTCGGCGCTCGCAGGATCACTGACCGCCCTGGGCCTGGGTCTGGCTGAGCAGGTCGTCGACCGAACCCTGACCGTTGTAGGTGGCGACCGCCTGCTTGGAGAAGGTGGTCACGACCTGCTGCCAGGTCGGAATGGTGGTGTACGGAATCGAGTTCTGCAGGGCGTAGTCCATCACCGGCTTGACGTCCTGGGTCTTGTTGCCCTGCGTACCAGGAGTTCTGGGTGGAGATCAGCGCCGGGTAGGCGCGGCCGAGGTTGCCGAGGTAGGTCTCCGCCTCCGGGCCGACCATCACGCTGACGGCCTTGAACGCCTCGTCGGGGTTCTTGCAGTCCTGGGTGACACCGAAGCCCGAGCCGTCCGACCAGGTCTTCGATCCGCTGGCCCCGGCGGGCATCGGCGCGATGCCGACCTGGAACTTGGCCTGGGCGCGCGCGTTGATCAGGTCCCAGGGGCCGTCGAGTGACATGTAGGCGTTCCCGGCCAGGAACTGGTTCGCGCTCGCCGACGAGGAGTTGGCGCTCGGGATCTGGGCCGACAGCTTGTCCTTGCTGACCAGGTCTGTGTACCACTGGGCGCTGGTGTGCCATTCCGGGTTGTCGACGTCCAGCTTGCCCTGGTCGTTCAGCGCCGACTTCCCGGAGGAACTCAGCACCCATGGCAGTAGCTGACCGATGTCGCTCTGTGCCCAGAATCCGTACTTCGGCGCCTTGGTCAGCGCCTTGGCGTCTGTCATGAAGTCGTCGGTGGTCCAGCCGATCGCCGGCTCCTTGAGCCCGGCCGCCTTGAAGGCGTCCTTGTTGTAGAACATGACGAACGGACCGACGTCGTACGGGAGCGCGACCTGCTTGCCGTCGTACTGAAGGCCCTTGGTGATGCTGGGCACGTAGTCGCTCGCCTTGATACCGGCCTGGCTCATGTAGTCGTCGAGCGGGACCAGCAGGTTGCCGAACTGCGGAGCACGCTGACCCTGGAGGCCGATCACACACGGTGTGCTGTGGCTGGCGGCCTGGGTCGTCAGCTTCGTCCAGAAGTCGTTGAACGGCGCGGTCTGGAACTCGACCTTGATGTTCGGGTACTTGGCGGTGACCATGTCGGCAATGTGCAGCCAGGCGTTCTTCTCCACGTCCGAACCGGACCACATGAACCAGGTGATCGTCACCGGCCCGCCGGAGGCGCCGCTCGAGCCGCCACCGGAACCATTGCTTGTGCCGCCGCTGCTGTTGCAGGCGGCCAGCAAGACGACGGCCGCAGCCGCGGCCAACAGTTTGGTGATCCGGGAGATTCGCATGGCACTCCTCGCGCATGACGTCGTTGTCCGAGCTGAGCGGGATCGGGAGGAGACGACGCTCCTGGCACAGACCTCGTAGGTCTGATAGTCGTCTCACTCGTTGTCCGATGTCAACGGGTCAGCGCAGATTGATGCCGATCTGCGTCCAGAGCAAAAGTCTCATGGAGACTCCATGGCTTCGTGAACCTCAGGGACTGTCGGATCGGGCCCTTGCGCCGGGCACCCGTGGGATCCACAATGACGTCAGAGATCTGAGGACTGCGGCTCGCGGTTCGCGGGAAGGACGATGATGTCGACCGACGCCTCCAGTATCGACAAGGCACGTGCCGAGATCCTCGAACGGGTCGATGCCGGGATCGCCGACGGTCCGTTCGAGCCCGACTGGGCGTCGCTCGTGTCGGGCTACCGAGTGCCGAACTGGTACGCCGACGGCAAGTTCGGGATCTTCGTCCACTGGGGTCCGTACTGTGTTCCCGCCTTCTCCAGCGAGTGGTATCCCCGCGAGATGTACCGGCAAGGGACTCCCGCCTTCGAGCACCATCGGAAGACCTTCGGCCCACAGGACAGCTTCGGGTACAAGGACTTCGTGGCGGACTTCACCGGCGCTGCGTTCGATCCCGCGCAGTGGGCCGCGCTGTTCCGTCGGGCCGGGGCCCAGTTCGTCGTGCCGGTCGCCGAGCACCACGACGGTTTCGCGATGTACGACACGGTGTTGAGTCGCTGGAACGCGGCCCGGATGGGGCCGGGCCGCGACGTCGTACGGGAGCTGTCCGACGCGGTCCGGGCACAGTCGATGATCGCCGGCGCATCGACCCACCGAGCCGAGCACTGGTGGTTCTTCAACGGCGGCATGAAATTCGACTCCGACGTCCGCGATCCCACCTTCGCCGACCTGTACGGGCCGGCCCAACGCGAGGAGGTCCGACCGAGCGAGGCGTTCTTGGAGGACTGGCTCGCCCGCACCGTCGAGATCGTGGAGCACAACGGGTCTCAGCTCGTCTGGTTCGACTGGTGGATCGAGCAGGACGTGTTCCGACCCTGGCTGGCCAGGTTCGCCGCCTGGTACTACAACTGGGGAGTCGCCCGCGGCCGCCCCGTGGCGATCAACTACAAGTTCGACGCGTTCGCGCCGGGCTCTGCCGTCTACGACGTCGAACGTGGCCAGAACGCGGGAATCCGGCCGATGCTGTGGCAGAACGACACGTCCGTCGGCGTGCACTCCTGGGGGTGGGTGGAAGACCAGCAGTACAAGGACATCCGAGTGATCCTCGGCGACCTGATGGATGTGGTCAGCAAGAACGGCGCGCTGCTGTTGAATGTCGGCCCGAAGCCGGATGGGTCCTTCGACCACGCGGAGGTCGACCTGCTCGAGCGGATCGGCGACTGGCTGGCAGTCAATGGCGAAGCCGTCTACGGCACGACCCCGTTCGCCGTCAGTGGCGAGGGTCCAACCCTGGTCACCGACAGCTTCCTCAGCGACGCCGAGCGAGCCGACTTCACCGCCGCCGACATCCGGTTCACCACCCGCGGTGATCTGCTCTACGCGGTCCCGCTGGCCTGGCCGGCCGACCGTGCTGTGTTGATCACGACCCTCCGCAACGGTGGCGATGCCTTCGGACCCGTCGCCACCGTGGAACTGGTCGGCCGGCCGGGCCTACTCGACTTCGAGCACCGCGACGATGGACTGCTGGTTCGGCTTCCTGAGGCGACGAGGGGCGCCGAGCTTCCGGTGCTCCGGATCACTCCGATCGTCCGGGAACCCGATGCCCGCAAGTACGAGCTTCGGAACTGATCACACCGGAGGCGTGAGATGACCGAGTCCGGCGCACCCGGATCCCTCGCTCCCCAATCCCGCACACCGAGCGGTGACAGCTTCATCGGCTTGGAGGTCCACGACGTCCGGTTCCGGACCTCGCAGGAGCGAGACGGCTCGGACGCGATGAACCCGTTCCCTGACTACTCGGCCGCGTATCTGGTGTTGCGGACATCGGGTGGCGAGGTGGGCTACGGCATGGTCTTCACGGTCGGCCGGGGTAACGATCTCCAGGCCGCGGCCGTCAAGACGCTCGAACCGCTCGTCACCGGACTCTCCGTCGACGAGGCGATCGCCGACACTCGGGCGTTCTCCCGTCGGCTGATCGGCGACAGCCAGCTGCGCTGGCTGGGGCCAGAGAAGGGGGTCATCCACATGGCGGCCGGTGCCGTCGTCAACGCCGTCTGGGATCTGGCGGCTCGACGGGCGGGTCTGCCGTTGTGGCGACTGCTGTCGGGGCTGAGTCCGGAGCAGATCGTCGCACTGGTGGATTTCCGCTACCTACGCGACGCGCTGACCGAAGTGGAGGCGTTGTCGCTGCTGCGCTCGGCCGAGCCGGGTCGGGAGGAGCGGATCAAGCGGCTCATCGCGCTCGGGCATCCCGCCTACACCACCACCCCGGGCTGGTTGGGCTACGACGACGCGAAGCTCCGCCGGCTGTGCCGGGAGGCGGTGGACGACGGCTTCGGGATGATCAAGCTGAAGGTCGGCGCCGATCCGGCCGAGGATGTCCGTCGGATGGCCGTGGCCCGGGATGTGGTCGGTCCCGAGTTCCCGGTCGCCATCGACGCGAACCAGATCTGGGGCGTCCCCGATGCAGTGGACTGGATCGGGCGCCTCGCACCGTTTGACCCGTACTGGATCGAGGAGCCGACATTCCCCGACGACGTGCTCGGTCATGCCGCGATCCGGGCCGCGGTAGCGCCTATCCGGGTCGCCACCGGCGAGCACGTTGCGAACCCGATCATGTTCAAGCAGCTGCTCCAGTCCGGCGCCGTCGACGTCGTCCAGATCGACGCCTGTCGCGTCGGTGGCGTCAACGAGAACGTGGCGACCATCCTGCTGGCCGCGAAGTTCGGGATACCGGTGTGCCCGCACGCCGGCGGGGTCGGCTTGTGTGAGCTGGTCCAGCACCTGGCGATGTTCGACTTCGTCGCTGTGGCCGGCAGCTGGCAGGACCGCTACCTGGAGTACGTCGACCACCTGCACGAGCACTTCGTTGTGCCGGTCCAACTCGAACGCGGTCGATACCTGGCACCGTCGGCGCCCGGCAGCGGCGCCGAGATGCGCCCGACCAGCATCGCCGCGTACAGCTACCCCGACGGACCGGCCTGGCAGGTGCCCGGCCGGCTCGCTGAACACGACATCACAGACGAGGATGCACGCCGATGAACGCCGCCGACAACCAGCCGTGGGCCGAACTGACCCGTCCCCTGCCGAAGTGGTTCAGCGAGGCCAAGCTGGGAATCTTCATCCACTGGGGCGCGTACTCGGTACCGGCCTGGGCTGAGCCGACCGGTGCTCTGGGCGCCGTGCCGGAAGCCGAGTGGTTCACCCACAACGCCTACGCCGAGTGGTACTTCAACACCATCAGGATCCCGGGCAGCCCGGCCGCAGAGCATCATCGCCAGACCTATGACAGCGCCCCGTACGACGACTTCCTCGACGCCTGGACGGTGGAGCACTTCGAGCCGGCGGCCTGGGCGGAGCTGTTCGCCGCGGCCGGCGCTTCGTACGTCATCCCGACCACGAAGCACCACGACGGCATCGCCTTGTGGGATGCGCCGGGCACCGGAACGCGGAACACCGTGCACCGCGGTCCGCGGCGTGACCTTGTTAGGGCGATCGCGGACGCGGTGCGCGCCGCCGGCCTGCACCTCGGCGTCTACTACTCGGGTGGCCTGGACTGGAGTGTCTCGGACTACCCGCCGTTGATGTCGGGCGAGCAGGTCTCCACCGTCCGCCCGAAGGATGCGGCTTACAACGCGTACGCAATGCTGCACGTGCGGGACCTGATCGAGCGTTACAACCCCGACGTGCTCTGGAACGACATCAACTGGCCGGACGCCGGGAAGCGGACTGGTGCCTGGTCGCTGCACGAGCTGTTCTCCGACTTCTATGCCGGCAATCCCGACGGCGTGATCAACGACCGTTGGGGAATCCCGTATGCCGACTACCTGACCAGCGAGTACGAGTTCGGGCTGGACAAGGAGGGTGACCAGGCCTGGGAGAACTGCCGTGGCATCGGCTTCTCGTTCGGCTACAACCAAGTCGAGGACGAGCATCAGATCCTGACCGGCGCCCAGCTGGCGAGGCATCTGACCGATGTCGTGTCCCGCGGCGGGCGGCTTCTGCTCAACGTCGGACCCACCTCCGATGGCGAGATCCCGGCCATCCAGCAGGCGTCGCTCCGCTCGCTGGGACGGTGGATGGTCGACCTCGGCGACGTGCTGGCGACCGGGCGACCCGTCGCGCCCGAGGTCGCCGCTCCGACCCAGGATCCTTGGATTCGTTGGCTGGAGACGCCAGACCACTTGGTGGCGTTCGTCGACCGGGTCGGCGAGACGAGCCTCGAGCACCGTCACGCCGGTGTCGATCCTGCCTCGGCCCGCGTTCTCGGCGCTCCGGGCCGACTCGAGACCGCCCGCGACGGTCTTCGGCTCGACGTGGCTGAGATCGTCGACGGCCCCGCCGCCGTGCTGCTTCCCAAGCAGTGAACGGTCTCCGAGGTACGAGGAATTCCGATTGATGATCAGTCATCTCGAGCATGGCCGCGATTTCGAGCAACTCGGCGTATCACTTCGGAAGAACGTTCCCGCGGGAACGTGTCACGTGGCCGAGGAGAAGCAGCGGTGCCGACAGGCGCTGACGACCGAGGAGGTTGACGGGCATGGTCGAGAGCGGGGTGACCGGGCCGACGATCTACGACGTCGCTCGAGCCGCAGGAGTGTCGCCGTCGACGGTGTCTCGGGCACTGGCCAAGCCTGGGAGGGTGAACTTCCGAACGGCCGAGCGCGTCCGTCGGGCGGCGCAGGAGCTTGGCTACCGCTCTGGTCGGATGGATCTGCCGTTGTCGACGCACGGCACCGGGGTGCTGGCTCTGATCGTGGCCGATATCGCGAACCCGGTGTTCATCGGCATGATCCGCGGAGCGGAGCGCGAGGCCGCCAAGTTCGGCCTGACCCTGGCGATGGTCGAGACGCAGGAGTCGCAGGAGGGCGAGCATCGGGCCGTCGACCGACTGGCGGCGACCGTTGACGGCTTCGTCCTGGCGTCATCACGGATGTCCGATCAGACGATCCGCTCCCTGGCGAAGCGCAAGCCGGTGGTGGTGCTGAACCGGGCAGTCGGTGAGGTCGCATCGGTGGACAGTGACAACGTGCAGGCGATCAAGAAGGCGACGGAGCTGCTGGTCGGCCTGAGTCATACATCCGTCGCCTTTCTGGCCGGGCCGGACGCGTCGTACGCGAGTGGGATGCGATGGCGCGGGCTGAAGGAGGCCGGGCTGGAGCTGGACCTCCAGGTACGTCGGCTGGGTCCCTTCCTGCCGACCATGCGCGGTGGAGCGGAGGCGGCGAAGGCGTGGCTCAGTCGGCCGACGACGGCGGTGATCGCCTACAACGATCTGATGGCGATCGGGTTCATGCAGGCCGTCCTCGCGGGTGGTCGGCGGGTGCCGCAGGACGTGAGTGTGATCGGCTTCGACAACATCGTCGACGCCGAGCTGGTGGAACCCGGCCTGACCACGATCGCCGCGCCGCTGGTCAGCATCGGGGCGACGGCTGTCGGCTACCTCGCAACCCGTGGTGAACGTGATCGGGAGGCGCCGGAGCCGCTGCTGCTGCCAGCGCAGCTGGTCGAGCGTGGCTCGACCGGACCCTGGCGCTAGTCGCAGACACCGTTAGCATGAGCACGTCCAACGCCGGAGGTACCGGCCGGCCGGCAGGTCAGCGAGGTGCTCGGTGAACGACGAGGTGTCATGGGAGACCAACGACCTGAGAGCAGCGGGACCTCAGCTGCCCGGTCTGGTGTGGTCCCGCAGGGGATTCCTGGTGTCGGCTGGGGCGTTGGTGCTCGCGGGCCTCGGCACCGGCGGAGCTGCCGCGGCCGGGCCGGACCGGCCGACCACCGCGGTCCTCCTTGGGGGCTCCGTGGTGGCTGAGCGGGTCGAACAACCCCCGCTGCCGAGCCGCGCCGATATTGTGGCCCAGTTCGGGGGGCGGGCGCCGAAGACGTTCGGCCTGTTCCTGTCCGGGGCCGTGCGGCATGGCAAGCGAAAGGTGGCGCTGACGTTCGACGCGTGCGGCGGGCCGCGGGGGAGCCACTACGACAAGGCCGTGATCACGACGCTGCGCAAGGCCAAGGTGCCGGCGACCTTGTTCTTGAACTCGCGGTGGATCGAGGCGCATCGGGGCCTGGCGGCCGAGCTGGCCGCGGATCCACTGTTCGAGCTCGGAAACCATGGCTGGCTGCATCGTCCACTGACCGTGCGCGGGCAGTCCGCATACGGAATCGAGGGAACGCGGAGCGCCGGTGAGGCGTACGACGAGATCGTCCGCGGCCTGGACGCCGTGGCAGAGCTGACCGGATCGCGTCCGCTCTGGTTCCGGCCGGGAACGGCGTACGCCGACGACGTCGGCATTGCCATCGCGCACCGTCTCGGGGTCAGGGTGGCCTCGTTCAGCATCAATGCCGACTACGGCGCCACCGCGAGCAAGGCCGTCGTGATCAAGAACCTGAAGAAGGCACGCAGCAAGGACATCGTGCTCAGCCATTTCAATCAGCCGGGCGGCAGGACGGCCGAAGGACTGGCGAAGGCCTTGCCGACGATGCTGCACGGTGGTCGTCGGTTCGCCACGCTCAGCAAGGCGCTCGCCTGAGGCCCGTCGACGGACCGGCGAGCGTGAGTGGACGGGGGCGACGCTTCGATGATTCGCGCCGCCGGACGGCTCAGCGCACCGGGCGGCTCAACCCGCGTACAGCTGGAGATCTCGGGCGAAGCGATCGCCGAGCTCGATCAGCGTCTCCAGCTCGGGATGCCGGACGATGATCATGCCGTCGGACAGGAGAGTGGCTCGCCAGTCGCGCCGATGGGCGCCGATCGGGAGGAGGTCGAGCACGCAGACGTTGTCCGCGTACGCAGTCAGGAGCGCGTCGAGTCCCTCGACGCGGGTGATGTGTCCCGAACCAACGGCCCGTTTGAAGATGCTGGCCGCGTTGTAGCGGTGGGTCAGCGGCGCCGATGTGCCGGTGAGCACGGCCTCGGCCCACGTTCGGAACAGGTCGCCGTCGGTCGCGTAGTTCATCACGTCCACCGTGCGGGCACCCGGCGGCCGGGCACCGATCTCGCCGAACACGACCTCGCCGTCGTCTTTGCGGTACCACTCCATGTGGGTGAACCCGGCGTGGAAGCCGAGCGCCCGTAGGACATCGCGACCCATCGCCCGACCCGCGGACAGCTGGTCGCTGTCGGTCTCGCGGAGCGCGACGGTCATCGGGGAGATCCACTCGTGGCTGCGGGCCTGCAGGGGTCGCGGCCGGTACCAGCTGATGTTCTCGAACAGTACGTCCCCGGCCCCGCAGACGGTGTCGTAGGTGTACTCCTCGGCCTCGATGAACTCCTCGACGCTGACCACCTCGACGTGCCGGATCATCGGCAGCACGTCCACCAGCTCGGCGGCCGAGTCGACGCGGAAGGTGTCGGCCGATCCGGCGCCGGCGATTGGCTTGACGATCAACGGGTATCCGATCCGTTCGGCGGCCTCCCATACGCCCTGCACGGTGGACGTGCTGGCGTGACGCGGCGTGCGGATGCCCGCCTCGTCCAGCACCTGCTTCATCAGCTCCTTGTCCCGGAAGGGCAGCGTCTGCTCGACGGTCATCCCTGGGAGTCCGAGCTGCTCGCGAATGCGTGCTGCGAGGACCATGTACGGCTCCCACAGGCATTCCACCTGGTCGATCCGGGCGTGCCTGGACAGTCCCTGCAGAGCCGCCAGCACGGCGTTCTCATCGGCCAGGGAGACGTGCTCGTAGTGCGCCAGATGATCCCGGGCCTCGGGCGGCAGCACATCGAACGGCTGGTCGCCCACTCCGATCACCGACGCTCCCGACTGGGCCAGTGCACGGGTGAAATACGCCATCTCGAGCGGGAAGCCCGGCGACACCATGACGACGTTCATCTGGCCCCTCTACCCCTGCCCGATTCGCGCCCGCTGCGGCGTGTTGCCGATTCGCGCCCGCTGCGCGCCTCGAGACGCTGACTTTCTCCCTCGCTCGCAGCCGAAAGCCCCTGCCGCTGCCGCCGTTCCCAAGGGCTGCTCGCTCGGTCGGAAGACAGCGCCCGCGCTCCGCTTCCCGACGCTCATTCGGCTTCCACCAGCTCGACGCGGATGCCGGTGATGATCTTGTCGAGGGCGGCTCGCACTACGTCGGTGTCCTCGTGACGCACGGTCACGAAGCCCTCACCCTCGTACGACGTCGAGGCCGGCTGCCCGGGCCGGGGGATCTTGGCGTCCACGACCAGGTCGCCCAGCTCACGCTGCAGGTCGTCCACGCCGTGCACCGTCCGGACTCGTCCGCGACCCTGGCCACGGAGGTAGGCGGTGCCGGTGGCGTAGATCCGTTCGGGCGGTCTGAACGTGCCGTGCAGGACCAGCTCGGCCCACATCGAGTAGAAGTCGACCCCGTGGCTGAACCCGATCATCGAGGCCAGCTGGGCGCCGGGCGGCCGGGCTCCCACCTCTGACACCGCCACCGATCCATCGGGACGTTCGAACCACTCCATGTGGGTGAATGCCGTATCCACGCCGAGTGCGCTCAGCGCCGCCGGTCCGATCTGTTTGATCGAGGCGTATTCCGCCCCTGAGATGTCGCGAGGCAGCACGACCGTCCACTGCACCCACGGCGTTCGGAGCACCTCCAGCGGCGGCGGCTGATAGTCCGAGATGGATGACCACAGGGTGTTCCCGTCGATGGTCACGCTGTCGAAGGTGTGCTCACGTCCGGTGAGGAACTCCTCGAGCAACCAGACCTCGGCCGGGTCCGCCTGGGCGGCCCGCAACCAGGAAGCGAAGTCGTCGTGCGTGTCCAGCCGATAGGTGGCCTGGGCTCCCGCGCCGGCCGGCGGCTTCGCGACCAGGGGCAGCCCGACCTCGGCCAGGAAGCCGGTCGCCTCCTCCGTACGCGTCACGAGCTGGTAGCGGGCGCACGGAATCCCTGCGCCGCGCAGCACCGATTTCATCCGCGACTTGTCCCGCACGTTCGAGGCCGTGGCGGTGTCCATGCCGGGAATACCCAGGGCATCGCGAACCTCGGCCAGGGGCACCTGGAGCTGCTCGAGGGCTCCGATCAACCGCTCGACTGGCCCGCCGAGCTGTCCGCCCAGACCGCGGACCGCGTCGGCGATCTGCTGGGGGTCGAGCGCGTCGCCGATCTGCCAGTGGCCCGCCAGTGCGTCCCGCAGCTCTGGAGGTATGTTCGCTGCCGACTCCGTGGTGATCAGCCCGAGTCGCACGCCCGGCACGCGGGCAGCCGAAAGGGCAAACCGCGCGGTGGCCTCGAGCAGATAGGGAGCGACGAACGCGGCGACCACCATAGCCGGAGGCTACCGTTTTGGTGTGCCATCCGGCGAGGGGGCGGGGGTCTGGGCCCGATGCGAGCGCAGGGTCGGCGATGATACGTCGAGAACCGGGGAAGGACCCACGAGATCGTGGCAGCTACCGAAACGAGACCGAGGAGGTCCAGATGCATCTCGAGCTGAGGGATCGCGTGATCGTGGTCAGCGGTGCCGGCCGAGGCATCGGTCGGGAGATCGCCGAGACGTTCCTGCGGGAGCAGTCCGTCGTGGTGGGTCTGGACGTGGATTCCGTGCTGCTCGACGGGCTGGACCAGGCGCGGACGGCGGCGGGGCTGGTCGGTGCGTCGTACGCGTGCGACGTTCGGGACTCCGCACAGGTGAACGAGGTGATCGCGGACGTCGTCGCCCGCTTCGGGCGGGTCGACGCCTTGATCAACAACGCCGGGGTAGCCGCCGACGGCCTGGTCGAGGATCTGGACGACGAGGTCTGGGACCGTTGCTTCGACATCAATGTGGGTGGGACGTTCCGCCTGTGTCGCGCCGTCATCCCGATCATGAAGGCGCAGCGTTCGGGGCGGATCATCAATGCCGCATCGTTCGCGGCGATCGTGCCCAGCATCGGCAGCGGCGCGTACGCGGCATCGAAGTCGGCGGTGGTCCAGCTCACCCGCACCCTGGCCGGCGAGCTGGGCCCATGGAACATCACGGTCAACTCCTACGCTCCGGGCATGATCCCGACCGTCCTGAACGGCTTTGCCGATCTTCCGGCGCCGGATCAGGACCGCCTGCTGGACACCCTCTCGTTGCGCCGCTGGGGCGACTCTGCCGACGTTGCCGCGCTGGTCTGCTTCCTGGCCAGCGACGCGGCGGGCTACATCACAGGCACGCTGGTTGACGTGAGCGGCGGCAAGCTGGCCACCCAGATCCCGGGCAAGGCGTACGACCTGGCGGCGCGCGAATGAGTCCGTCGACGACGCCCCGCGTCGTCTGGGTCACGGGCGCCGGCAGCGGCATGGGCCGGGCAGCCGCCGTGGCCGCTGCCGCCCGAGGCTGGCGGGTGGCGCTCAGCGGGCGGCGCGCAGTTGAGATCGACCAGACGGCCAGGCTCGTCGAGGAGGCCGGCGGAGAGTGCCTGGCGCTGCCGTTGGACGTCCTCGACTCGGCTGCGGTCGCCGGTGGGCACGAGAGGATCGTCGAGACCTGGGGCGGGGTGACCGATCTGGTCTTGGCGGCCGGTCTCAACACACCCGCGCGGTACTGGCGGGACCAGACGATCGAGGGGTTCGAGCGGATCGTGGCGACGAACCTCACCGCGGTGGCCCGGGTCGTGGACACCGTGCTGCCTGCGATGCGCGCGGCCGGCTACGGCCAGGTGGTCGTGGTGTCCTCGTACTCGGCATGGCGCTTCACCCCGTACGCAGGGGTGGCGTACGGGGCGAGCAAGACCGCTCTCGCCGCGATCTGCCAGTCACTGAACGCCCAAGAGGGGGAGCACGGGATCCGGTGCTGCCACCTCTGCCCCGGCGACGTGGACACCGACTTCCTCGAGCTGCGACCGCAGGTTCCCGACAGAGAGGCCCGCACGGTGATGCTGTCCGCCGACGATGTGGCCGCGGCGATCATGTACGTGCTGGAGTCGCCGGCCCACGTCCGGATCGACGAGCTGGTGATCAGTCCGATGTCTCAGCGTTGATCGACGGTGGGGTGGCCGGCGGTGGGGTGGTAGGCGGTGGAATGGCCGGCGGGGGGCTGGCCGACGGACGGCTCACCAGCAGCACGACGCTGACCAGCAGGACCCAGGTCGGGAAGACCAGCTGCGACCACTTGTGCTCACCTGCGGCCACCATCAGCGTCAGGGCAACGAGGTAGCCAAGGTAGGACACCCAGCGCGGAAGGGCTCGGGTGCGGATGCCGACCGTGCTGACCGAGAGCGTGAAGACCGCCGCCATCCGCATCGCATAGACCGAGACGAGTGTCTGGGTGGCGCTCTGCCCGAACCCATAGACGTCGGCATTGGGATGGGACGCCGAGGCGATCTCCAGCAACCCGGTCAAGTTGACGGCGCCGGAGAACAGCATGGCCAAGAAGACGAGCCCGCTGCCGAGGAACACCGTCGAGAACAACCGGTCCTCGATGTCGCCCAGCTGGTCTCGGATGACGCCGATGAACCACAAGAAGGCAATGCCCGCGAACGGCACGAGGTTGAGACTGATCCGGATGAGGCCGCGCCGTTGGCCGTCGGTGCGCAGCGCCTCGAGGCTGCCCTCGGCGAGTGCGATGCGGGTCATCACCAAGGCGATCAGGATCAAGATCGCGAAGACGATTCCGGCGACCGCGGCCGATCGTCGACTCCGCCAGAAGCGGACGGTCAGGATGGACGGGCCGGTCGACACGACGTGTTCACCTTCTCGGGACGGTCTGAATCGGGAGTCACGAAGGAGTCCTGTTCACGCAGGATCGCAGGACCGCGACGGGAGCGGCTCACCCGATGCGAGTGATCCCGCCGGTCTCGGTCGAGCCTCCTTCCCGGTGGTCGGCCCGAGCTCAGGCCTTGTTGATCCGCAGCTTGGCCTTGGTGTCGGGAAGCTCGACGAACGTCTGCCCAGGCGCCATCTTGAACGGGCTGCCGTTCTCGAGGGTGAACGTGAACGGCTCGTCCACCGCGCCCTTGCTCCAGGTGCCGGTCACGTAGCGACCTTGATTGAAGTAGTAGAACGTGCCCGACTTCTTGATGATGTCGTGCAGCGGCTCGTCATGGCCGACACCCTTGAAGATCTTGCCGTAGTGCTGCTTCGCCTTGATCACGAGCACGTTGTCGATGGTCACCCGGGTGCCGTCTGCCAGCACGTGCGGGCCCCACGGCATGCTGCGCTTGTAGCGCTTCGTCTTCTTGTCGTAGCTGTAGCCCATGAAGTAGCCGTTGCCCTTGTACGGGATCTTGATCGATCGACCCTTCTTGCCGGTCCGGGCACTGACCTCTGCATCTGAAGTGGCGAACGGGAAGTACGGCCGCGGCGGTCCGGATCGGAACCGCTTGGTCTGCTTGGCCAGGATCGCCGGGTGACAGACCGTGGCGCGGTCGTAGTAGGTCTGGCCGTTGTAGGTGTAGACCCGCGACTGGTCGGTGCCGTACGAACCCGTGCCGAGGGTGTTCATGTACGAGAGCATGCCCTCGAGATGCTTGCGATAGTGCTTGACGTAGTTGATCACCCACGGCGCGGCGCCGGTGTTGCCGATGATGGCGTTCATCGGACTCAACAGCGCGATGTCGACCGGTCGGATCGAGCGCACCGGTTCGACGCTTTCGGCCATCCGGGTGTGGAAGACGGGGACCAGGCGGGTGGCGCTGTAGCCGGAGGCGTCCCGATAGCCCTCGAGCTCGACGAAGACGATGTCGGCCTTGTCGATCCCGCGCTGCGGATGCTCCTGCTGGTTGTCGGGCACCTTCACCGCGATCGCGGCGTGGTGCGCCTGCTTCTCGTGCTTCAGCAGCTTGCCGGTGAGCGGCCATCGCGGTCGGGTGTCGACCGGCGGCTTCGGGCTGGACGACGGGCTCGGCATCGCGCTGGGTGTCGAGCTCGGAGTGGCGGTTTCCACCGGTTCCGGCTCGCCGGACGGCGCGGACTTCGAGGATGCTGCAACCCCGACACCGACGCTGACACCGGCCGCGGCACCGACACCGACGATCCCCAGCAGGAGCGCGCGGCGGCTGACCTGCGCCATTGACGTCCTCCATCCGCCGCAGCCCCGTGCCGCACGGCAGGTTTCATCGTAAGTGGCGAAACCCCCCGCTGCAGAAACTGCGGGGGACGACACCCCGGGTGCCAGGTCCGTGCGGAGCCCGAATTCCGCTCACGGCCACCCCTTGGCCGCGGATTTGCGCAGTGAAGTCTCCTGAGTAATGACAACTCCGCGCGCCGGCGGCCAACACCGCGCAGCGGCGCCGATGTGCACGGTGGCCCGTCGACGCGCAGAGATCGGGATAGCGCTTGGCGAGGTGGTGTGTGTGCGGGCCGGGAGTGATCCAGTGAAGCGGCGTATGAATCCGTTGGCTAATCTCGTCGGGCACGGATTGGGCGCGGCTCGGGCCCTCGATGGGAAGAGTGACGACATGGGGCAGATGGCGCGACCACAGCTCGGCGTGCTGGCCTTCGGCACCACCGACCACGCATACCTCGAGCTGGACCGGCTTCCGGACGTTCCAGCGAGCGCTCTGGCTGCCGCGGTGGGCGCTGTCGACAGCGCCGTCGTGACCGGTGCGGGCTGCACGGTCACCGTCGGCTTCCGGCCCGAGGTGTGGCGGGAGCTGGTGCCTGGCGCCGTTCCGGACGGCCTGAGGGGCTTCGACGCCCCCGTGGTCGGAGACGACGGATTCACCATGCCGGCGACCCAGCACGACCTGGTCTTGTGGGTGGCGGGGGGCAGCCGAGACGTCGTGTTCGACGCGGCGACTGCGGCCGTAGGTGGGCTCGACCAGGTCGCGGCGGTCGCCGAGGAGACGGAGGGATGGACCTATCGGCACCATCGAGATCTCACGGGGTTCGAGGACGGCACCGAGAACCCCGCTCTGGCCGAGACGCCGTCCGTTGCGGTGGTCGCGTCGGACCATCCCGGAGCCGGTGGCACGGTGCTGCTGCTACAGCGCTGGCGGCACGACACGGCGATGTGGTCGGCTCTGGGCGTCGCCGCCCAGGAACGGGTGATCGGGCGCACCAAGCGTGACAGCGTCGAGCTGACCGACAAGCCGGCCACCTCACATGCCGCCCGCACCGACCAGGACGAGGTCGGCAAGATCGTCCGGCGCAATCTCGCCTACGGATCGGTCCTGCGGCACGGCACGATGTTCGTCGGGCTCGCCGCCGAGCAACGCGTCCTGCACGACATGCTGGTTCGGATGGCCGGGATCGGAGGTGAGCCACGCGACGCACTCACCCGCTACAGCCATGCGGAGACGGGCGCTTACTACTTCTTGCCGTCTCTGGACGACCTCGTGATGCTGGGCCAGCCCCACTGACCTGGCGGCGCCGTGGGACGGTTTCGCCCTGATCCGACGGCCGGCGGGTGAACGAGCCGTGTCTGCTTCCCCCGCCGCGGGTGAGCGGTGGTCGTTCCCTGCGACACCGGCCGGGCCGGCGCTTTGGGCTGGATGCGCGCCGACTCAGGACTCCGAGACCGTGTGGGCCAAGAGCTCGAGCAGCACGACCAAGACACCGAGACCGAACTCGGCGAACAAGATCACCAGGCGGCTGCCGAGCGGCAGCTTCACCCGACGCGCCGCGAGGTAGCCGATCACGATCAAGGTCACCGACAAGGCGATGGCGGCTGCGCGCAGCGCCCGCGCCAGGTGCCAGGAGCCCGCGGCAGCGAGACCGATGAAGATCATCGGCAGCACCAAGACACTGAACGAGCTGGACGACACCTTGATCATGTGCGCCAGCTCGTCGCGCGCCGGCATGGTCGCGTGCACGACGATATGGGCGACGAGATCAGCGACGAACACCGCGAGCAATGTGCCCGCCACGGTGATCAGCAGCGTGATCGCGGCCGAGCCGGGTCGGAGCTCCTCGGCGCGGGAGCTCAGCGCCAGCACCACGGCCAGGCTGGTGAACGTCACGTAGATGCGCTCCTTGAGCCGGTCGGCTCGGCGCTGCAGCGACTCCTCGTCGGGGACTGACGTCATGCCGCCAAGTATCGGCCGGGCACGGAACGTCCAGGCAGCCAGGTGGACGTACGTTTCCGACCCCGACCCCTGCGGAAACGGGGCGCAAACTGCCGCGTTGCAGAAGCGGCGGGCCGTTGCAACGTGCGCCCGGTTTCCGGGGAAGCGAAGAGGAAGGGAAGGGGAGCCGAAAGTGAACGAGAGGAGCCCCGAGCAGAAGGACCGGCGCTACAGGCCGAGTCCGCGTCGGCCGATCTCGTTCAGGTCCTGTTCGGTGTAGCGATTCGGCCAGCTGGCCTCGTAGTGCTCCTCGGGGAAGTCGTACGGGCTGTTGCCGGACAGGAATGCCTCCCGGACCAGCGCGGCGTACTCGTCGTTCTTGGTGCACTTCGGGGCCGCCGGGATGTAGATCACGTTGCCCCAGCCTTGCTGGTCGGTGACCGGTGCGACGGAGTGGATCATGTCGCAGTGCCACCAGACCGAGTCGCCCGGCTTGACGTCCGGGATGGCTGAGACGGCCCTCAACAAGATGGCGTGGTACTGCTCGCTGGCCGGGAACGTCCGGTTCGGCTGCACGCCGCACATCTCGTCGGCCGCGACGTCGTCGAGCAGGGGTCGCAGCATCAGGTAGGCCATCGCCTTCGGGATCGGGACGGTGTGCAGGACGCCCTGGTCGTTGTCCATCTCGCTGAGCGCGGTCCAGCCCTGGAACGTACGAAAGGCCGAGCACATGGTCGATCCGGGATACTGTGCCGCTTCGGTGCGGTACGCGGCGTCCCACGGATCGTACGCGGCGACGTCGCCGGCGAACAGGTGCCGGAAGTGCTGCTGGTACCCCTCGGTCATCCACAGGTCGAGCGTGCCCGGATCCAGATGGGTGCCGAGGCCCCCCGACGTTGCGCCCGGGGGGCGGCGACGGATCCGGTCGGGATAGAGGGTGTCGGTGTCGGGGTCGAACCACTGGCGACCATCCGACTCGTGGGTCCACTGGCTGTTCAGGAAGGCCTGTACGGTCGCCATCCGAGGATGGGTCCGCGCTTCCATCTGTGCGCTCGACCAGTAGATCGGATAGATCTCTGGCTTGCTCATCTCCGCGCTCAGGGTGCCGAAGAAGTCGTCGGCGGGACCGGCGTAGTTCTCGAAGAAGTGATTGGACTCCACGTAGTCGACGACGTCGGCGTCCCACTGCTCCGCCTGAGTACGCTCGAAGTGGCCGCGGACCACGGCGCACCCGCGCCGCCTCAACAGCGCAAGGTCGTCCGGACTGACCGTCCCGGCCGCGATGTCGGAGTAGTCGATCACCGGCCAGACCTCCTCGCCACGCGCCTTCGCCGCGTCGATGTCGGCGATCTCGCCTTCGAGGAAGGTCTCGATCTCGGCGATCACGTCTCCGACCGTCCGACCCGACTCCTCGATCCGGGCCTTGATGGCGGCCTTGATCTCGGCGATCGCGGCGGGCAGGTCGTCGGGGACGGTCTCCCAGTGCGGGAGTCCGGTGAGCGGGCTGATCGTGGCGCCGGTGGGCACGATGGTGGTCATTGCGGAAGCCTCCAGGATGATTTGATTAGGAGTCGTTATGATTCTGGTAGAAGACTAGATCAGGAGACCGACAAAGCGCAAGGGGTCCTTACGAAATATCCGCCAGGTGCCAGGAGTCCTCAGCTGAGTGCCAACTTGGCGGCGATCGCCAGCATCGTTGCCGCGACCAACAGGTCGACGACTCTCCAGGCGCGGGCCGTGGACAGCAGAGGGGCGAGCAACCTGGCGCCGAATCCGAGCGCGGTGAACCACAGCACGCTCGCCGAGGCGGCGCCACCGGCGAACCACCAGCGCCCGGTCGTCCCGTGGACGGCCGCGATCCCGCCGAGCAGCACTACGGTGTCGAGGTAGACGTGCGGGTTCAGCCAGGTCAGGGCCAGCGCCTTGCGCACCACGGGACCCCGTGCCGTGCGCTCGTCGCCCGGCCCGGCGTCGAGCCCCGACGAGGGACGCAGTGCCCGCCATGCCGACAACAGTCCGTACCAGGTCAGGAACGCGACCCCCAGCCAGGTGGCCGCCGACCCGATCCACGGTGCGCGCTCCAGGAGGAGACCGATCCCGGAGACGCCGGCGCTGATGAGCAGCAGGTCCGAGACAACGCAGACGACGACGACCGTGCCGACGTACGAACGCCGCAGTCCCTGCCGGAGCAGGTAGGCGTTCTGGGCGCCGATCGCGGCGATGAGGGACAGTCCGGTGAGCAGACCGACGAGTGACGCATGGACCACGCGCTTCAGGCTAGGCTCCGAGCGTACTGAAGCCCAGCAAATGTTTCTGCTCCATCATTAGCTGGTCTTCATGGCGATCGAACTGGATGGAGGCAAAGGTCAGCCGGCGAGGAGCGTCGATATGCTCGGCCGAAGAGTAGGCACGAGCGAGGAGGCTGGCCATGACCGATGGGAAGAGCCCGATCTCGAGATTGTTCGGAGCCCGACGGCTCCGCGGCATCGCCGACATCCGGACGTTCTTCCGGACCAACGAGCGCCCGATCTTCTTCATCGGCCCGACAGCGTTCAACTTGCTGGGCATCGACCGATGGGTGCGGAACTTCTCCTACGTCGTGTACTACGACTCCTGGGACGGCGCCCACCCGCGGGTGTTCACTCCGACGAGCAAGCCGTACGTGGAGTTCACCAGCAGCGAGGAGATCAACAACTATCTGCTGCGCGACCGCGAGGTGCGGGCACTGATGGAGGCTCGGTGCGCGGCGTCGGGCCGGAGGCCGATGGTCGCCATGGTGTTCTTCGACACAGAGACCGAGGAGATCTGCCGCGAGCTCGACTACGAGCTGATCCTGCCGCCCGACTCGTTGCGCCGTCACCTCGACTCCAAGATCGTCACCACCCGGCTTGGTGAGGAGGCCGGTGCGCCGTCCGTGCCGAACGTGCTCGGCCGCGCCGACACGTACGCCGAGCTGTCCGCCTCGGCTTCGGAGGCGGGGCTGGGCAACGACCTGGTGGTGCAGACGCCGTATGGGGACTCCGGCAAGACGACATTCTTCATCAGCTCCGAGGACAGCTGGGATCGCGACAGCGCCGACATCGTCGGCCAGGAACTGAAGATCATGAAGCGGATCAACAACCAGGCGGTGGCGGTCGAGGCGGTGAACACCAGCCACGGCACGGTGGTCGGACCGTTCATGACCGACCTGACCGGGTATCCGGAGCTGACCCCCTATCGAGGAGGCTGGTGCGGCAACGACTTGTTTCCCGAGGCGCTCTCCGAGACCCACCGGGCGACGGCGATCCGCCATGTCCAGCGACTCGGCGACAGGCTCCGGACAGAGGGCTACAAGGGTTTCTTCGAGGTCGACGTGCTGGTCGACGTCGACTCTGAGGAGGTCTATCTCGGCGAGCTGAACCCGAGGATCTCCGGCGCCTCGTCGATGACCAATGTCACCGCAGGTGCGTACGCGGACATCCCGCTGTTCTTGTTCCACCTGCTGGAGTTCATGGGCGTCGACTACTCGGTCGATGTCGAGGAGATCAACGAGCGGTGGCGCGAGCTGGCCGCCGTCGATGTCTGGGCGCAGTTGATCATGAAGGAACCCGACGACGCGATCGAGCGGATCCTGGCCGCGCCGCGAACCGGCACCTATCGGCTCGACGAGGACGGCCACCTGAGGTTCGTCCGGGTCAGCAACGACTGGCACGAGGTGACCCACGAGGACGAGTGCTTCTTCATGCGGGTCTACGGTCCCGGCGACTATCGGTTCAAGGGCGCGGATCTGGGCATCTTGGTGACCAAGGGTCGGATGCAGACCTCCGACGGGCTCACCAAGCGCTGCCGCAGCTACATCGACGGCATCCGGTCCATGTACGTGACCGAGCCGGTCCCCGAGCCACCCGCCGTGGTGCCCATCGCGTACGTGAAATAGGTGGGCGAGCGCCGGGAGGCGCGAAGCGGGCCGGGGCCCACGCTCAGGTCAGAACAACTTTCGGCGGCGGCCTTCGACGATGTCGCCCTCGCCGGCGTGCTGCTTCCGGGCGTCAGAGGCATCCGACAGCCCGGCCAGATGTCGACCGACGGCTACGAACCCTCGGATGGTGTCCAGCAGGGCCGTCGGGTCCTGGGCATCCGGCCAGCTGGACAGCTTCACCGACACCGTCCGGGTCGCCCGGTCGATCAAGATCAGCTGACCGTGGATGCCGAGACAGAGCTGGAGGTCTCCGAGCGGTCCCGGAGTGAACCAGAACTGACTGCGATACCAGCCCCCGGTGAGGAACGGCTCGGACGACGACGCCGCGAAGGCCCGCCGAATGTCCGGATCGAGGATGCGGGCCCGCTGGAGCCACTCGGCGGAGAGCACCGGTTCGCCGCTCACCCGTCCATCGTCGAGCACCAGCTGCCCGAACCGCGCGACGTCGCGCGCGCGGGCGGACAAGCCGCCGTCGTGGATCGCTGTGCCGAGACAGTCGCAGGTGACCTCCGCATCGAACTCGGCCCCCATCGGCTGCCAGACCAGAGTCGAGATCAGGTCAGCCATCCGCGCGTCGGCGGCGCGCTCGCACACCCAGCCCAGCAGGTCCGAGTCGGCGGAGCGGTAGACAAACGCGCCGCCGTGATCGCCGTCGCGACCCAGACTCGCCAGGTAGCCGTACATGCCCCGGGGTTGGTCGTCGTCCGCACCGGGTCGCCAGCCCATGTGGCGTTCCATCACGCGGACCTCGGCCTCGGGGTTCGTGTACTCCTCACGGAAGGCCACCCCAGTGCGCATGTCGAGCAGCTGGCGCACCGTCGCACCGTCATAACCGGAGCCCGCGACCTCCGGGACGTACTCGTTGGCCGGCTGGTCGACGTCGATGAGTCCCTGCTCGACCAAAATCCCGGTCACGCAGCCGACAATCGACTTCGTCACCGACATCAACAGATGCGGTGTCGCGGGCTCCATCTCATTGCCGTAGCGCTCGAACACCAGCCGCCCGTCATGGAGGACGACCACGGCGTCGGTCCAGGTGTCTGCGAGGACGTCGCCGAACGTGGAACGGCGATCGCCGAGGCGGTGAACCACGACATCTCCGAGCGTCTCGTCCGTCAGCGGCGCCAGGTCGCGGGCTGGGCCCGTTCCCCGGCTGATCCGCTGAGTCGGGATGACCTCGCGCAGGTGCTGGAACGACCAGCGGTTGAAGGGCGGGTCCTGCCAGTTGGCCAGGGTCACCTGCGATTCCGATTCCGGCGGGAACCCCGACATCAGCGGCTCGCTCACCGGCCGGACTCTACCCGGACGAAGCGACCGGCGGGTCGTTCCGCCTCTGCTTGACTAGCCACGTGGACCTCAATCCCGCGCAGCTCGACGCACTCGTTGCGATCGCGGAGTCCGGCAGCTTCGAGGCGGCCGCGAGACAGCTGCACGTCACCCCAAGCGCGATCAGCCAGCGGATCAGGGCGCTCGAGACCGCCGCCGGCCAGGTGCTGATCACCCGTGGCACACCCTCTCGGCCGACGGCGCAGGGGCGTCGGTTGGTACAGCTGGGCAGGCAGACTCGACTGCTGTACGAGGAGGCCGGTCGTGAGCTTCGATCCGGCACCCCGGTGGCCATTCCGGTCGCGGTCAACGCCGACTCGCTCTCGACCTGGTTCCGTGAGGTCTTGGCGGTGGTCGCCGACTGGCACGGGACCGCGATCCGGCTCTATGTGGAGGACCAGGCGTACTCGCAGGAGCTACTGCGCAGTGGCGACGTGCTGGCGGCGGTCACCAGCGATCCGACACCGGTGCAGGGCTGCACGGTCGAGTCACTGGGATCTCTGCGCTACGTGCCGGCCGCCACTCCGCTGTTCGCTGAGCGTTGGCGACGTGGCCGCGGCCTGGACTGGGCCGCGATGCCTACCCTCGTGTTCAACGACAAGGACGACCTGCAGCCCGAGATGCTGCGCCGGCGCGGCGTCGCAGCTCTTCCGCCCGTCGTTCATCGGGTGCCGTCCTCCGCCGACTTCCACGCGGCCGTCCTGCTGGGCCTGGGCTGGGCCATGGTTCCACAGCTCCAGGCGGGGGAGGACCTTGCGGACGGTCGGCTCGAGCGTCTGTCGCGAGAGGTCACCGATGTGCCGCTCTACTGGCAGCGCTGGCGGCTCGAGTCTCCGGCGCTGGCCGAGCTGACGACCGCTGTCCGTGCTGCGGCTCGACGCCGGCTCCGTCCGCCGCATGGACCTGACGGTGGCTGAGGTGACATCGCCCTTCGGCGGCCCACTGGTCTGCGGCTCACCGGCTGGCGGCCCATCGGTGGGCTCTGAACCGCACTTGCTGCCGCCTCGTCTTTCCAGGGGCAGGACGGGAGCGGGGACGGTATGACAACGCAGGACGACTCGGACGCGACGCGACCAGACGTCGGGAGGGCGACCCCCTTCGGCTCGACCGCGACGGCGCCCCCCTTCCGCTCGACCGCGACGGCGGTCGGCGACGGAGTGGCGCTCGTCGTCGTGCTCGTGGCGCTCGCGTTGCCGACCCGGCTCGGGGACGCGGACGTTCTCGCGCTGGTCACGGTGCCGATCGAGCTCGTGATCGGAGGGGCCTTGATGCTCATCCTCCCCGCTACCGCGCGCCGGGTGAGCTCGGTCGGTCTCGGCGTGGTGCTCGGGGTGCTGACGGTGCTGAAACTCCTCGATCTGGGCTTCTCCACGGCCCTCGCCCGGCCGTTCGATCCGGTTCTCGATCTTGGGCTGCTGGGCGACGCCGTCCGGCTCCTTTCCGCAACGTCCGGCGGCCCGGGAGCGCTCGGGGTGGCGATAGTGGCCATCGTTCTGGTTGTCGCCACGGTTGCTGCCTCGGCTGCTGCCGTCTGCCGTCTCACGTCGGCGGCCGTCCGACGTCGGCCGGCGGCGACCAGGGCAGTCACGGTTGCGGCGTTGGGCTGGCTGACGATCTGGCTCGCAGGTATCCAGCTCGCCCCCGGCATCCCGGTCGCGGTCTCGGCAGAGACCAGGCTGGCGGCAACCGAAGCGGTCGGCGTGGTCCGCGGGCTGTCCGACCGACGCGACTTCGAACGCGAGGCAACGGTCGATGCGTTCGCGGGCGTGCCGAGCGATCAATTGCTGACTGCGTTGCGGGGCAAGGACGTGGTGCTCGTGTTCGTCGAGAGCTATGGACGCTCCGCGCTGACCGACCCGCGGATCGACTCGGGGCTCGACCGGTCGCTGGATCGCGACACGGCTGCGCTGGCGGCCGGAGGATTCGGGTCACGCAGTGCGTACCTGACCTCCTCCACCGCCGGCGGTGGGAGCTGGCTAGCGCACGCCACCTTGCTGTCGGGTCTGTGGATCGACAACCAGTCGCGCTACCGCGAGCTGGTCGCCAGCCACCGGCTCACTCTGACCGCCGCCTTCGCGCGCGCGGGCTGGCGAACCGTCGCGGTTGCTCCGGGCACCACAGGGGCCTGGCCCGAGGCGTCGTTCTACGGCTACGAGGGTGTCTACGACGACGCGCACCTGGGTTATCGCGGACCGAGCTTCAGCTGGGCCACGATGCCGGACCAGTACACCCTGTCGCGTTTCCAGCAGCTCGAGCGTTCCGGCGCGCATGCTCCGGTGATGGCGGTCGTGCCGCTGGTGTCCAGCCACGCGCCGTGGGCTCCCGTGCCGACCATGATCGACTGGTCGGTGGCCGGCGACGGCACGCGGTACGCAGCGATGGCCGGACCGAACTACCCGCCGGAGGCGATCCTGACCCGCGACCCGGCTGTGGTCCGCGCGGACTATGCGCGTGCCGTCGACTACTCGATGCAGAGCGTGATCTCGTACCTCCGCACGTACGGCGACGACAATCTCGTCATGATCATCCTGGGCGACCACCAGCCCTCACCGGTGGTGACCGGCCAACAGGCCGGGCGCGACGTCCCGATCACCATCGTGGCGAAGGACCAGGCGGTGCTGTCTCGGATCGCCGACTGGGGCTGGAGCCCGGGACTGCGGCCGGCCGACGACGCGCCGGTGTGGCGGATGGATGCCTTCCGCGACCGGTTCCTCGCAGCCTTCGGACCAAGCCGCGATCCCGGCGGGCAGCACCGCTGACGACGTACGACTTCGGCCCGGATCGATTGCATCGGTACGACCCCATGTGTCAGCCCGGTCGTCCGAATGTGGCCCGAAAGCCGCATGTGCCGGCCCGGTCGTCCGAATGGGACCCGAAAGCGCGTATCCGGCTGCATGCGCAAGACCGGTCGTCCGAATGTGGCCCGGACGGTCGTACCGGCGCGCACGATCACGCCAGGGACGTCCGAATGTCCTGGGATGGGACGGCAGTCGCAGGGATATTCACCGTCCCCAACGTCTGGTCGGATGGGTCGGATGGTGCCAGGCTTCGAATCGTGAGTGACTGGTTCGACAACACCGGCCGGCTCGATCTGCTCTCCGGCGGGGTGCGCATGATCCCGATCACCACGCCGATAGGGGACTTTCGGGTCTGGACGAAACGGATCGGGAACAATCCCCGAGTCAAGGTGCTGCTGCTGCACGGCGGGCCCGGCTTGACCCACGAGTACCTCGAGCCGTTCGACGCCTGGCTGCCCGGGGCCGGCGTCGAGTACTACTACTACGACCAGCTCGGTTCCGCCTACAGCGACCAGCCCGACGACCCATCGCTGTGGCAGATCGACCGCTTCGTCGACGAGATCGAGCAGGTCCGCCGTGCGCTGGATCTGGATGAGACCAACTTCGTGCTGTTCGGTCACTCCTGGGGTGGCCTGCTCGCGATCGAGTACGCCCTGGCCCATCCCGAGCACCTCAAGGCCATGGTCATCTCCAGCATGATGGCCAGCGCCGAGGCATATAACGAGTACGCGGCGAGGGTCTTGATGCCACCGATGGATCAGACCGCACTGGCACAGATCAAGCGGTTCGAAGACAGCGGCCAGACGGCCGATCCCCGCTACGACGAACTACTCATGGAGCATTTCATGCTCGCCCACTTCCTCCGGCTGCCACCGCAGCAGTGGCCGGAGCCGATCCAGCGCGGCGGGTCGCACATGAACGCTGCGATCTATCACCTTCTCCAGGGTCCGAGCGAGCTCGGGGTCCACGGAACCCTGTCGGGCTGGGATCGACGTGACGATCTGGGCCGGATCTCGGCGCCCACCCTGGTGATCGGCGCCACCCACGACACGATGGATCCGGCGCACTTGGAGTGGATGGCGGAGCAGTTGCCGAACGGTCGCTATCACCACTGCGCCAACGGCAGTCACCTTGCGTTCGTGGACGACCAGGAGAGTTACTTCGCCGGCCTGACCCAGTTCCTGACGACACTCATCGAGGAGTGACGACGACAGCCCACACCAGCGCAGGCAGATGAAGCAAGATCCAGTTGTGACTCAGGTCTGAGCCAACCAGGCCCGGACCGAAGCGCCGTCGGCGTCCAAGGTCGGCGGCGCCGCGTGCTCGGAATTGGTGAGCTCGGCACCCGCCGCGTCGAAGAAACGCAGCGGAGGACCAGGCAGCGTGATCGTGCCGAGGGAAGCGTGCTGGACGTCGATCAGCAGACTCTGGCTCGCGGTCTGCTCCCACTCGTACACCTCACGGATGTTGCGCACCTTGCCGGCCGGTACTCCGACCTCGGCCAGCCGGGCCAGTAGAGGCTCGGCATCCCATTCGACGAAGGCTGCCTCGACGATCTCGATCACTCGGTCGCGGCGCGCCACCCGGTCCGGATTGGTCGTCAGTCCCTCGATATCGGGCTCGATCCCGAACCCGGCGCAGAACCGCTTCCACAGCCCCTCGCTGCCAACCGATATCTGCACCGAGCCGTTACGACAGCGGAAGAGGCCGTACGGGCAGATCGACGGATGGTGGTTCCCGGCCGCGGCACCAACCTCACCGGCCACCGTCCAGCGGGTGCCCTGGAAAGCGTGCACACCCACCACCGCAGCCAGCAGGGAGGTGCGGACCAGCGAGCCCCGCCCGGTACGGCTCCGCTCGTTCAGGGCGGCCAGCACCCCGTAGGCGCCGTACATGCCGGCGAGCAGATCGGCAATCGGCACTCCGACTCGTTGCGGGTCGTCCGGGCTCGACCCGGTCAGCGACATCAGACCGGCCTCGCCCTGGGCGATCTGGTCATATCCGGCGCGGCCACCCTCGGGACCGTCGTGGCCGAAGCCGGTGATCGACAGCACCACCAGCCGGGGATTGCGCTCCATGAGCGACGAGATGCCAAGCCCGAGCCGGTCGAGAACGCCTGTGCGGAAGTTCTCCACCAGCACGTCGGCGCGGTCGACCAGGGCCAGCAGGACTTCCGCGTCGGACTGCTTCTTGAGGTCGAGGGCGATCGACTCCTTGTTTCGGTTCGCCGACAAGAAGTACGTCGACTCCCGGTGATCGGCCGACCCGACGAAGGGCGGACCCCAGCCTCGGGTGTCATCGCCGTGACCGGGCCCCTCGACCTTGATCACCCGGGCGCCGAGGTCGCCGAGCATCATCGTTGCGTGCGGTCCAGCGAGCGCGCGTGACAGGTCGGCGACGACGATGTCGGAGAGTGGTCCCATGAACGTCCCTTCTCAGAGCCGGAGCAAGAACCGTCCGGTGGAAACATTCAAGGGCACGCCTCGGAGCCGCGTGGAGTGGCCTACCGCCGAGCGGCACGGATGATGATTTCGGTCGAGTCGCGACGCGAGTCATCATCTAGGCTCACGTACTGCCCACAAGGAGGCCGTTGATGTCCTCTGGACTCGAATCCGTTTCGCCCGCCGGAGCTGCGGCGGCGTTTCCGGACGAAGTGGACGTGCTGATCGCCGGCGGGGGCCCGAGCGGGCTGTTCCTCGCCGCCGACCTGGCGCAGCGGGGCATCGGATCGGTTGTCCTGGAGCCGCGCGTCGAGCTGGACTGGCTGCATCCGCGTGCCAAGACCACCAACGCGCGGACCATGACGCATCTTCGCAGGCTGGGTCTCGCCGACGAGCTACGGGCAGCGGCACCGCTGTCGGCCGCGTACTCCGACTGCGTGATGTTCGCGACGTCCCTTGTCGGCCACGAGCTGACCCGGTTCCCGGGTGCATTCCAGCTCTCCACGAAGCGCTACGAGGCTCAGCCCGAGGGTGGCCAGCAGGTCGCGCAGCCCGTCGTGGAACAGGTACTCCGGTCCGCCGTGCAGCGCAGCGGGCCGGCCGAACTCGTGCTGGGAGCCTCGTTCGTCCGGGCGGACGAGCCGCCGGCCGGCGACGGTGCTCGAATCGAGACCCACGTGCTCGACGCGGCGGGTGTCGAACGGACGATTCGTAGCAGGTTCCTCGTCGGCGCCGATGGGGTGTCATCTGCGGTCCGGAAGGGCCTCGGCGTCCGCCTTGAAGGGAGTTCCGCCGCCAAGTCGAACCTCGGCGTGCTCTTCCGGTCCGAGGCGCTGGCCGAGCGCATCCGGCTCGATCCCGCCGTCCAGTACTGGCTGGTCGGACAGACGTACGCCGGCATGGTCGGTGCAATGGACCTGGCTGGTCTGTGGTGGGCGATCGTGCAGGGATACGAGCCGTCCGCGCCACACTTCGCCGGAGTCTCGTCGACCGAGATCGTTGGTTCCCTGATCGGAGCCGGGGTCGGATCGGTGATCGAGATCGAGGTGCTGGCCGAGGACCCCTGGACGGCGCGGATGCTGCTATCGCCGACGTACCGCGTGGGCAACACCTTCCTCGTCGGCGATGCGGCGCACGCGAACCCGCCGTGGGGCGGGCACGGGTTCAACACCTGCATCGGGGACGCTGCCAATCTGGCCTGGAAGCTGGCCGCCGAGATCGACGGCTGGGCCGGGCCCGAGCTGCTGGACAGCTATCAGGCCGAGCGTCGTCCGGTGGCGCGGCGGACGATCGACGAGGCGGTGGCGAACGGAACCGTGCTGGCCGACGATGTGATGGACCCGCTCCTCGACGACGACGGGCCCGACGGCGATCGCGCCCGTGAGCGGGCGGCGGAGGCCTTGCAGGTCAAGGAATCCGAGTTCCACTCGCTGGGCCTGGTGCTCGGCTATCACTACGCCGACTCGCCGTTGATCACCTCCGACGGCACCGCTCCGCCATATCCCGATCCGATCCGTTACGAGCCGTCGGCCGTGCCGGGATGCCTGCTTCCTCATGTCTGGTTGGACGAGCGCACGTCGATCTACGACGTGTTGGGCCGCGGCTTCACCGTGCTCGTCGACGCGGATGCCGAGGTCGACCCGGAGGCCCTGCGCCTTGCGCTCGAAGCTCTCACCGACGATGTGCCCGTGCAGCTTCACTCGGTGCGGTTGCCGTCCTCGTCGCCGAGCGAGCTGTGGCAGGCACCGATCCTGCTCGTCCGGCCGGATCAGCACATCGCGTGGCGCGGGAGGCGCGTCGCTGAGCTGGTGCCGGCGCTGCGCCGAGCCGTGGGCCTGCGCGACTGATCAGCTCCCGCGGCCGGCTGATCAGCTCCGGCCAGTTGATCAGCTCCGGCGCTGGTCGGCGCCCACGATCGGGTTGCGGAGCACACCCAGCCGATCGATCTCCACCTCGACGACGTCACCCGGCTGCAGCAACCAGACCGGAGTCCGCGAGTAGCCGACACCCGATGGAGTTCCGGTCGCGAGCAGGTCGCCCGGCCGGATCGTGAAGGTGCGTGAGATCAGCGCGAGCGTGTCGCCGACGGTGTAGACCATCTCGTCGGTCCGCCCGTCCTGGACGACCGTGCCGTTGACCCGGGTCTGGACGTGCAGACCGTCGCGCAGATCGCCGACCGCGGCGGCCGCTACGACGGGTCCGACCGGCCCAGAGGAGTCCGCGTTCTTGCCCAGGATCCATTGTGAGGTGAGTTTCTGGGCACGGCGAGCGGTGAGATCGTTGAACGTCGAGTACCCGACGACGGCGGCGAGTGCCTCCTCGGCCGTGGCATCGACGAGCGTGCCGCCGACGTACGCCATCACCTCGCCCTCCCAGTCCAGGCCGTCTTCGTCCGGCGGCACCGGCACACCAACGCCACCGACGGTAAGAGAGGCCGGCCAGCGGGCGAACAGGGTGGGGTGCGGCGGAATCCCGGCGTCTGCGTAGGACCCCTCGGCGACGTGCTTGAGGTAGTTGAGTCCGATACAGATCACTCGCGCTCCGGGCAGCACCGGAGGGACGAGAGTGACGTCGGCGGTGCTGAGCGTCGGACCGGTTGGCTCGACGGAGAGATGGTCCGCGGCGCGTTCCCAGAAGTCCTCGAGGGTCGCGATCACGCGGACCGTTTCACCGTCCTCGCTGATGGTGCCGACGCGCACCGCATCGGCACCGAGTCTTGTCGGTCCCGCTGGGCTTGCTTTCGCTCCTCGCGCTCTCAGGCCAACGACCCGCATGCTCACCATCAGTCAACCTCCGAACTCTTCGAGTGTGTGCGCGACCGTCGGAACCGGGACGCGGCTGGACGACGTCGGCCACGGCCTCACCAGCACGTGAAGCCGCCATCGACGACGAGGTCGATCCCGGTGCAGAAGCTCGCGGCGTCGCTGAGCAGGAAGATCGCCGGACCGACGATCTCCTCGACTCTGGCCATCCGTCCCAGCGGCGTGTCCGCCTCGAACCGGCGCACCTGCTCCGCCACCTCGGTCCTGGTGTTCATCGGCGTCGCGGTGTAGCCGGGACTGATCGAGTTGACCCGGATCCCACGGTCCGACCACTCCATCGCCAGACTCCTGCTGAGCTGGATGACTGCGGCTTTCGCCGAGTTGTAGTGCGCCTGGAGCAGGCCGCGATTGACGATGCTGCCCGACATGGACGCGATGTTGACGATGGCGCCGCGACCGTGCTCGAACATGGCCCGAGCCTCGGCCTGACAGGACAGGAAGACACCCGTGAGGTCGACGTCGATGACCCGTTGCCACTGGTCGAGGGGCATCTGCTCGGCCGCCCCGGCATTGGCGATGCCGGCGCTGTTGACGGCCAGCGTGAGCGGACCGAGCCGGTCCTGAGCCGCCTCGACCGCGGCGACCAGCGAGGCCCGATCGGTCACGTCGCCCGACACAGCAAGGGCCCGCGCCGGTGTTCCAGTCGCAGCGACGATCTCTGCGCAGGTCTCGTCCAGTCCACGTCCCGCGAGATCGAAGCAGGCGACCGCGGCGCCGGACGCGGCGATGCCCAGCGCGATCCCGCGGCCGATGCCGCTCCCGGCGCCGGTGACCAGCGCCACCCGGTCGTCCAGGCCGAAGTCAGGTGCGGCCATCAGTCCTCCTCGGGTCCGGCTACAACGTGTGCCGCAGGAACGCGATCGTGCCTGCCAGCGCGAGACCCGGAGCTTCGCTCGATCCGAGCCACATGTGGTCGGCGCCGGGATAGGTCTCGAGCTGCGTCTGCGCGCCCACCGCCGCGAGCGCGGCGTGCAGCCGTTCGCTCTGCGCACAGGGAATCAGCCGGTCGTCGCGACCGTGCATCAACAGCACGGGTGGGGCGTCGACACGGACGTACGTGATCGGGCTGGCCTCGCGGACCACGTGCGGGTGCGGCACTCAACGGTGCGCCGATCAGCTGCGCCTCGCGGGTGTCGGCCGCCGCAGGATCGGCGCCGAGATCCGCCGGCAGTGCGCCGAGATCGCTCGGCGCATACCAGGCCACCACCGACGTCACCGCCGCCGACGGACCGACCAGGCCGACGTCGCCGTCCAGCTCGGGTCCCGACAGCCCCAGCAACAGGGCCAGGTGAGCTCCGGCGGACTCGCCCCAGGCCGCGATCCGGTCGGCGTCGATGCCGACCTCGGCGCCGCGCTCCCGCAGCCAGCGAACAGCCGCCTTGGCGTCGTGCGCCTGGGCCGGCCACTGCTGCTCGCCGCTGAGCCGGTAGTCAACGCTCGCCACGGCGATCCCGGCAGCCGCGACCTGCTCGAACGGGTGCGGACTCGCGCCTGCGTAGGCCGGGCCGAGGGCCCGTCGGCTGCCGAGCCGCCACCCGCCACCGTGCAGGAAGACGACAGCCGGAACCGGCGCGTCACCTCTCGGCGGCAGGTAGAGGTCGAGCTCGAGCGGACGCACACCCGGAATCGCGGCGTACGGCACGCCGGACAGCACGCGTACGCCCTCGACACTGACCCGCGCCGGCGGCAACGGCAGCTCGTGGAGCGGCGGGGGGAGTGGTGGACCGGGCCGAACCATCCGTCACGCGTCCGGCCAGTCGAAGCCCGGCAGGAACTGCATGTTGTGGGCCTGAGCCGCGGCCTGCATCCGCGGGAAGTCCGGGATGAACGGGGGCGAGCTCTCGTCGATGGTGTCGGCCAGCGTGCCCATCTGCTGGAAGAACCGTTCGAAGCCGCCGTTGGAGACGCCGAGCATCCGGGTCGGGGCTTCGACCCGATAAGCGTGTGGACGTCCCGCCGACACGAAGCCGAAGTCACCCTCGTTCAGCAGCCGAGAGACCTTCTCACCGTCCGCCAGCTGGACGAAGAGGCGGACCTTGCCCTCCACGACGTAGAACGTCTCGTGCGTGTCGGCATGCGAGTGCGTCGGGATGATGTCGCCCGTCGGGCAGGTGGCGGTGAAGACACCGAACTGACCCCCGGTCTCGTCGCCGCTCAGCAGCACCGTGAATGTGTCGGCGAACAGCTTTGCGTGCTCGCCCTCGCCACTGGCGAGAAAGAACGGCTCCGGCCTGCCCGGCAGCACGCCCGCCCAGGCGGGATGGGCGGGATCGGCGAGATATTCGAAACTCATGTCAGCCTCCTCGCTGAGGTTGTTGCTGGTCGCATCTTGTCAGTCGGCACCGCGGAGTCGAATCGGTGTGTGCCCGTGCGCACCTCGATCCGACGCCCATCGGGCAGCGCGATCTCCGCCGAGGTGCCGGACGGGACCGTGACCGTCAGCGACAGCCGGCCGTCGGTCAGCCGCCACGAGGTCTCGATTCGTCCGTACGGCGACTCGTGCACTGCTTCGGCCCAGGTCAGTCCACCGCCGGGTCGGGGCCGGACGCCGAAGCGCCGATAGGCCGGGCCCGACTCGAGCAGATCGAGACGGTCAGGGAGCTCCAGGCCGGCGACCTGGCGATGCAGGAAGGAGATCACCGCACCCTTGGAGTAGTGGTTCAGGGACTCATAGGGTGTCCCGTCCGCGCGGACTCCGTCCCAACGCTCCCACATCGTCGTTGCGCCACGATCGATCATGGTCAGCCACGAAGGCTCGCTGTCGGAGAACAGCAGCTCATAGGCGACGTCGAGGTGACCGGTCTCCGCCAGGACCGGCAGGAGGTACGGCGTCGCCAAGAAGCCAGTGCCGAGGTGGGTGTCGGCGTCGCGGACGAGCTGCACCAGCCGCTCCGCCGTCGCCGCCCGGAGCTCGGCCGGAACAAGATCGAACGCCAGCGCACGCACCAGATTCGCTTGCGTGTCGGGCGAGACGCTGCCGTCGGCACCGACGTACTCGGCCCGCCATGCCTGCCGCACACGCTCGGACAGCTCCGCATACCGGGTGGCTTCTGTCGGCTTGTCCAGCACAGTGGCGATCCGGGCCAGCACGCCTGTGGAGTAGGCGAAGTACGCGGTGGCGACGTCACCCTTGTCGGAGGCGGCGAAGGTGCCGAAGTCGTCCACCGGCGTGCCCGGCTCCAGCCACTCGCCCCAGTGGAAACCTGCGTCGTAGAGATAGGCCTCGTGGTCGGCCGGCTGTGGTCGTCGGGCGACCCGGTCGGGGTGTCGCTGCTCACGCGCCGTCCGCTCGACCTTGTCCATCCAGGCGATCATGGTCGGCCAGAGCTCGGCCAGGATGCGGGTGTCGCCGTACGCCCGGTACAGCTCCCAGGGCACGATCACCGCGGCGTCCTCCCAGCCGGCCGACCCATTGAGGAAGGCGATCGGGCCACCCCGCCCCTCGGTCCTCGGCATCGGGCTCATGTTCGAGATCGTGCCGTCCGGCCACTGGTCGACGACGACGTCTCGCAGCCACTTCGTCGAGAAGCCGGCGACATCGTAGAGAAACGCGGCGGTCGGCACGAACAGCTGCCAGTCGCCCACCCAGCCCGCCCGTTCTCGTTGCGGACAGTCGGTCGGGACGTCGCACGCGTTGTCGCGGAAGCTCCACACGGCTGCTTCGTGCAGTCGGTTGATTCGCTCGTCACTGCAGGCGAACCAGCCGGTACGCCGGAGGTCGGTGTGGACGACGATGCCCGTCACGTCGTCGGGGGTGAGGTCGTCGGGATGATCCTCGATCCGCACGTAACCGAAGCCGTGGGTCGTGCGGCGCGGCTCGAACACGTCACCGGGGACGCCGCCGGAAACGACCTCGTCGACCTGACCAGCCGGCAGCGGCTCGGGCAGGAACGGGACCGCCGGTCGAAGGTGCTCGGTGGTGACGTCGCCGTCCGGTCCGAGCCACTCGCCATGCACGAGCCGGACGGTGGTGCCCTCGGGGCCAAGACGGGACAGTCGGGTCCAGCCGTTGATGTTCTGACCGAGGTCGACGATCTGCCGACGCCCGTCCAGTCGGGTCACCGAGACGGGCCTGATCTCCTGCATCCGACGTACAGGGGGTGCTGGGGAGTCGACCAGCTTCGCGACCGGAGGGTCGGCACGCTCGCAGGACGGCCACTCCGTGTCGTCGAACCTCGGCTCGTTCCATCCCAGGGGCAGCCGTCGGAGGTCCCAACGCTCACCCGCGATCAGGTCGGCGGCCACGACGTGGCCATGGCCGCTGCGCCATCCCGGCTCGGTGCCGATCACGGTGGTCGTACCGTCGTCCTGCAGCAGCTCGAGCTGAGCAAGCAAGGCGGTCCGGCTGCCCCACTGATCGGCCGCCCGGGTCATCCCGATCTGTCCGCGGTACCAGCCGTCGGCCAGGATCACGCCGATTGCGTTCTCCCCCTGGTGGATCAGTGTGGTGACGTCGTAGCTCTGCACCTGGAGGCGGGAGTCGTACTGGGTGTAGCCGGGCGTCAGCTCGGCCGTTCCGATCCGGTCACCGTTCAGGAACGCCTCGTACGTCCCCAGCGCCGTGATCCACAACCTCGCCGACGTGATCGGCTTGTCCAGCTCGAATGCTCGGCGGAGCAGGCTGGCGGGACGATTGCCGGCGGCTCGCGTGTCGACCTCCGCCGGCCTCACCCAGTCCGCACACCAGTCGGCCGCCTCGAGCAGTCCGAGCTCGAACGTCGCCGGGTCCGACCACGCGCTCTCGCCGCCGCCGGTCCACACCTTGACCTGCCAGCTGACACGCTGTCGCGAGGTGAGGGTCGGCCCGGCGTACGGCACGAGCACGTTGTCCGCGCTGTCGACCCGGCCCGTGTCCCACCCGTTGTCCGTGCGGATCCGATATCCCAGCTGGTGCGGCGATCCCGACGGTAGCTGCCACGACAGGCGGGGTGAGGTGGTGTGGATGCCCAGTGGTTCGTCGAGGTGTTCCACCCGCAGCACCGTCGGCCGAGTTGCGGCGGCGGCGATGCCCGGTGGGATGCGCATCGACGGAGGGATCAGACCGGATCCGGAGGCGATCATGGTCGACTATCGCACCCGACGGATCGGCACGATGCAGGCGGCGCCGATCAGACCCGCGATCGCCCCGGCGAGGAACAGTGCCGAGAAGTTCTGCGGCGACGTGGCGGAAGCGCCGATCACCAGCAGGGCTGGCGCGACCGCGGGCACGATCGAGCTGGGCAGGTTGTTGGCCAGGTTCATGATGCCCAGGTCCTTGGCCGCGCTGGCCGGGTCCGGCAGCACCTCGGTGACGAGCGCCAGATCCACCGCGAAGTAGATTCCCTGGCCGAGACCGACGATCGCGATGGCCACCAGGAACTGGCTGAAGCTGTCGGCGGTCGCGACCACTCCGAGGCCGACCGCGAAGATCACCGCAGCGGCGATCACGAACGGCTTGCGCCGGCCGATCTTGTCCGAGACCTTGGCGGCTATCGGGGCGAAGATCATCGAGATCGCCGTGAGCACGAGGGTGGCCAGGAAGATCTTGGAGGCGACGTCGGCAGGTGCCACGTGCTGGACGATGATGAGATAGAGGGCCTGGTACGCATTCACGGCGGCGACACCGAAGAAGATCAACAGTCGACTCCACCACGCCCACGCGAAGTTCGGGTGCTTGATCGGGCTGACCCAGAACGGCGGAGGCGTTCGCCGAGGCCGGCTACAACGCGACCTCGCTGCGGGACGTGGCCACCCGGGCGGGTCTGTCCCACACCGGTCTGCTGCATCACTTCCCGGACAAGCCGGGTCTGCTGGAGGCGGTGCTCGATGACAGGGTGCAGCGGGCCTCTGCCGTCATCCCTTTGGACAGCGACGATCCGGACACGTTTCTCCGCGCTCTGGTGGAGGCCGCCGTGAGCGACGCAGCCGATCCGGACAACGCGCGACTGTTCGCCGTGCTGTCCGCCGAGGCGCTCACCGTTGGTCATCCGGCGCGCGGCTACATGACCCGATGGTTCGCGAACGTGCGCGCTCGGATAGCGGATGCGTTCACCAAACTCGAGGCCCAGGCCCGGTACCGGGGTCGTCCCTTCACCCCGGCTCAGGCAGCCATCCACATCTCCGCCATGCGGGACGGCGCCACCATGCAGTGGTTGCTCGCACCTGACGAGGTGGACTTCGTCGAGACCGTGCGCTCGCAGATCCTGCTGTACGCCGACCTGGATCTCTGAGGGTCCGCCGACCGGGGGACAGCGGGTTCAACCGGCCGGTCCGCCGGTCGGCCGACTGTGCCAACGCGCCGCCGACGGCAGAGTCGTGGCTGTCGGAACGGATGGTCCGGGCCGCACAGGAAGGAAGAACTCCAATGTCCACCACCTACCGTCCGGCCCCGGCCACCAACACCCCCGCGGCCGCGAGCACCGCCCCGGCCGCAAGCAGCATCTCGACCCGGCAGAAGAACACCGGCTGGATCGTCGCGACGATCACCGCGGCCAGCCTGGCCCTGGTCGGCATGGTCGCCGCGATCATGCTGGCCTTCGCGCCCGTCTCGGAGCCAACGCCCCCGGCCCCGGCCCACAACACCGCCGTCGTCGTCCACCACAAGACCAGCACCCACACCGCGATCACCCCGGCGCACCACAGCGCCACGCCGGTGACGCCGAAGGTGACACCGTCGGACTCGATCAAGCTCGAGCAGCAGCAGCTGGGTGACCTGAACTACTACGAGGGTCCGATCAACGGCTTCGACACGCAGGCGACCATCGATGCCGTGAAGTGCCTGCAGCGCGATGCGGGACTGCCGCAGACCGGCACGATGAACACTGCGACGCAGGCCGCGATGACCAAGATGCTGATCAACGGCAACAACCAGATGGCCGGCTGACACCGAGCCTTCCATCTCCCCGTCCCTGCCCAGAGAGACTTGTCAGAGGCTCTGCACCGCGTCGTGCGGTACGGAGCTCCTGACAGCTCGGGGTAGAGGGAGGGAGACATCGACGATCGTGCCGTGCGGGTAGGCCGGCTCGATTCGGATCGAGCCGCCGGCCGCCTCCAGCCGGATCCGACGCGAAGCCAACCCGAGGTGCCCCTCACCGAGCCGGGCGTCGAGATCGGTGCCGGCCATGCCCCGACCGTCATCGGCGACCACCAGTCGGCCGACGTCGCCGAGCCGGCTGAGTTCGACCCGCACTCGTGCGGCCCCGGCATGCTTCACCACATTCGTCAGCAGCTCGCGTGCCGTGGTCAGGATCAGCTCGTCGGCACTCGTGCGGAGCTCGGTGTCCCAGTCGCCGGCGTCGAGCTCGATCTGGAACCGTCCCCTGGCGCGTACGGTCTCCACGAGGTCGCGCAGAGCCGGCAGCAGCCCGGCCGTGTCCAGCACTGCCGGGTGCAGCTGGGTCATCGTCGATCGCAACAAGCGGCCGGCCTCACGCAGGGCCAGATCGATCCGTTCGGCGGCGGCAGGATCGCCGCCGACCGCATCGTCGAGCTCTTGCCGGGCTCCGAGGACGTACTGCAGGGCGCCATCATGCAGGGTCTCGGCGAGGTCGCGCTGCTCGCGCTGCTGCAGGGTCACCATCTCCTGCAGCAGGGCCGTGCGGTCCGCCAGAAGAGCGCCGATGGTGTCGACCCGCGAGCGCTGCAGGCGCGAGAGCAGGATCGCGCCGAGACCAACCGCCGCCAGCATCACGGTCCGCAGCACGACGTACGAAACCGGTTCGGCGTCGACATGGAGGATGAGCAGTCCGGAGACCAGGTACACCGCGACCGACGGCACGATGACGATCACGCATACCCAGGGATTCAGCTGGGCGGCGGCCATCACCGGGATCAGAAAGAACCCGTTGATCAACAGGTACGGCGTCCAGGACTCCTGCGCCGAGGTGTCGGTGATCAAGGTCAGGCAGGCCAGCACGGCGACGTCGACGAACAGCGCGAGCCAGACGAACCGCAGTGCTCGCTCGTCGCCGGCGCGGGTGAGCCCATCGATCGCCAGGGTCCAGACCAGGTAGCACCCGACGATCACCCAGCACAGCGTGCGATGGTCCTGCGGCGGCTCGGTCAGCAGGACGGCAACGAAGAAGCCCACCATCACGAGCCGAAGCACGCGCCGGATGCGGGCACCGCGATGGGCGTGCTGGGTCAGCAGAGCACGCGATGCCGACGCGGCCGACGACCGCCCCGTTCCGGTGGACATTGGTCCGCTCACTCGAGCAGTCCGCGTCGCATGGCCTCCGCGACGGCCGCTGCTCGGTCGGAGACGCCGAGCTTCTCGTACAGCCGCTGGGTGTGCGTCTTGACGGTGCTCGCGCCGAGATAGAGCTCGCCGGCCAGCTCGGGAATCGACAAGCCCCGGGAGAATCCTTCCAGGACCTGGCGTTCCCGCTCGCTGAGTATCGGCCCGGACTGCTGCGACCGAAGCCGGATCTGGTCGGCCAGTCCCGCGGTGAGCTCCGGCGGAACGACGGTCCGGCCGCGGGCGACCTGGAGCACGGCCTCCACGATCTCGGCGCGTCGGGCCTCCTTCGAGAGATAGCCGCTCGCGCCCTCCTCGAGCGCCTTGAACACCACGGCCCCGTCGGTGAGCGCAGACAAGATCAGCGTCCTGGTCGGCAGGTGGTCCCGGACGACCGCGCGGACCACGTCCAGTCCGTCCAGGTCGGGCATCTGATAGTCGAGAACCGCCACGTCGGGGCGTTCGACCCGGATCAGCTCGATCGCCTCCCGCCCCGTCCCGGCTTCGCCCACCACCTCGAGCTGGCCGCTCTGTCGAAGGCCCCGGATCAGGCCGTCGCGGAAGAACGGATGATCGTCGACGACCACGACCCGTGCCCCCGGTCGCGCCTGGGTCGTCCGTCCACTCTCGCTCATGCCGCCTCCGATGTCGGTACGTGCCGCCGACGAAGGTCGTCGTCGGACAGCACGATCCAACTTCACTGCGCCCCGGCGTGTCCACTGGTCGCGCAGGCGCCCAGTCGTGAACGGCCCAAGACGCCACGGCCGGTCGGCATCCGGCGCGACAGTGTCGATCAGGACGTTCCGACGATGCCGATAGGGGATGGCCCTCTGGCGAGTCAGGAGACGCCGACTGCCGGCGTGTTCGCCGGGTCGCGCAGCTGACTGGTGAGCGCGGCGATCGAGAGATAGACGCGCAGTTCGGTGATTTTCTGGTCCGCGAGTGAGTAGACCACGCAGTACGGCAGCCGAACTCGGGCGCCGTTCGGGGCGATTCCGGCGAATTCGGCGACCTGCGTTGCGACGAAGACTGCCTCCAGGCATGCGCTGTCTTCGGCGATCGTCATTCCCTCGAATTCGGGGTGTGCATCGAACAACGTGACATGAAGGGCGACGATGAGGTCGCGTACCGCCTCGCGGCCGCGGACGATCTCGCCGGTCTCCATAGTCGTCCAGACCACGTCGGTGGCGAGATACTGCTCGAAATCGGAGCGATCGAGCAACGCTCCGAGGTAGGCGTTCATGACTTCCTGCGTTTCCCGGATCGACATCTCGGTGACCTTTCGCTTGTCGCGCCGCCTGCCGAGTGCAAACGGGTAGCAGCATGACGCTACGGCGCGAGTGTCGCGGCCACCTCGGGCAAACGCCCGGTATTCGATATCGAGCCAGAATCCACCGATACGTATAGACCGGCTAGGTAATCGGGCCACAAATGATCGTCCCTGGAGGGGTGGAAGTCTTCTCCGACGAGGCTTCGTCGTGGGTCGATCATGTGCGCGCATTCGCCGCTTCTCAGGGTCCGGATGAACTGATAGGAATAGGCGAAACGATTTTCTTGTATGACGACCAGGAATGCCGAGCGCGGGGGTCGGGCATTGTTCATCGGCAGATCGGCGGAGCTCGCACGGTTGGATCAGTACTGGATCGACGCGTCCTCCGGGAAGCCGCAGGTTGTGCTTGTCGCGGGTCGAGCCGGGTTCGGCAAGACGGCACTCCTCGGTCGGATCGAAGGCCGGATGAACGGCTGCCGCAGCTACGTCGCCAGTTGCGACGAGGCCGAGTCGCGGGTTCGATTCGGGCTGCTCGATCGAGTGGTCCGCGGGCTCGAGTCCGATGAGGATCGAGGACTCAGCTCACGACTGGCCGGGGCTCGGCTCGCGGACCCGATCGAGATCGGCTCCCGGCTGGTGCAGCTTCTGGGTGACGCACAGGAGTCGTCCCCGCTCGCCTTGCTCGTCGACGACGCCGGGTACGCCGACCTGCCGTCCCTGCAGGCGCTCGCATTCGCCCTCCGTCGCTTGGCGACCGAGCGGGCTCTCGTGGTGTTGACGGCTCGCCCAGAAGCCCTAGGTCGGCTGCCGCCGGGACTCGTCAAGCTTGCGACCGACCGGGAGAGGCTGGTCGAGCTGCGCGGACTGGGCGTGCCCGAGACAAGGTGCCTGGTGGCCGAGCTGGGCGGGCCTGCGATCTCCGGTCGAGCCGCGCGCCGGCTGGTCGACGCCACGGCCGGCAGTCCCCTGCACCTGCGCGCACTGATCGCCGAGCTGTCGCCCGACGAGATCTCCCGCTCGTCCGGCCCGCTCCCCGCACTGCGCTCCTTCGCCGCGCTCGTCGACGAGGCAACGGCTGCGTCGTCGACGACCATCCGATGCCTGCTCGAAGCGGCGGCGATCCTCGGCAGCGGGTCCTCGCTGGAGACGGTCGCCACCGTCGGTGAGCTCGACGAGCCTCTGGAGCAGCTCGAGCAGGCCGTCCGGACGGGTCTCGTCACCGCTGATCGGCACGACGGGGAATGGCAGGTCGGCTTCTCCCATCCGCTGATCCGCTCGGCCATCTACGAAGGGATCGGGCCGGCGACCCGCGCCCGGCTTCACCGCCGGGCTGCGGCAGCCCTCCCCGAGGCCGCGGCACTGGTCCATCGAGTGGCGGCCGCCGACGGACCGGATCAGGCACTGGTCGATGACCTGCGTCGGCAGGCAACCGCGGAGTCGGGTCAGGGGCAGGCGGCGAGTGCTGCCGATCGCCTCCTCGCCGCGTCTGGGCTCAGCCCCTCCGCGCGCGAGCGCGAGCGCCTGCTGGCGGAGGCCGTCGACCTGCTGTTGAGTGCCGGCGAGGTCGGCGAGGCGTCGGAATACTCGGATCGAATCGCCGAGCTGCCGCCGACGCCGGAGCGCCTGCTGGTCCAGGCAAGGCTCGCGTGGCTCACCGGTCGGTCCGAGGCCGAGGAACTCGCGCGTCACGTCTGGATCCGCTGCGGTGCCTCGCAGGCGGGGTCGGCGGCGGCTGCCATCGTCGCCCAGTGTCGGGTCCTCGACGACGACGGTCCGGCCGCGGCCACATGGGCGGCCCGCGCACTCGCCTGTTCGGATCTCCCGTCGCACGTGGCGCTCGCCGCTCGGCTGAATCTCGCGACGGGTCTGCTGCTCTCGGGCCGGGCCGAGGAAGCGGTGAGCGTGGCCTGCCAGACCGCCGGTCGGGACGTGCCGCCGGCTCGGCCGGGGGTCTGGCTTCGCGGCGAGATCAGGCTCTGGACCGACGATCTGCTGGCTGCGTACGAGGATCTGCGGGCGAAGCCGGGCGAGACCATCGCCGACGCCATCTCGCCGTACGGACTGATGCGTCTGGGGTTCCTCGGCCACGTCGAGTACCGGCTCGGCCGATGGGCGGAAGCGCTGCACCACGCCGAGCGGGCCGTGTCGCTGGTGCTGGACAGCGATCAGGTGTGGTTGCTCGCCTTCGCCCACTCGATGGCGGTCCCCGTGTTCGCCGGTCGCGGGATGTGGTCTGAGGCGGAGAGCCACATCGTCGCAGCCCTCGCCGCTGCCGGCGAGATGGGCGATCGGGCGAGTCGTGATTTCGCGGCGAACGCGGCGGCGCATCTCGCTCACTTCCGAGGCGACGCCGAGGCGGTGCTCGCCGCCGCCGAGCCGCTCCGGGCCAGGAGCTCGATCGGCGTACGCGACCCCGGGGCTTTCGACTGGCGGCGAAACCGTGCTGGAGCGCTGATCGCGCTCAAGAGGTACGACGAAGCCGAGCGATGCCTGGCCGAGCTGGCCGCCGAGTGCGCGGGCCGTGGGCTATCACTGGTGCTCGCGGCCGTGACCGGTCTCCAGGGCGACCTCGCGATGGCTCGGAGACAACCGGCCGTCGCCCGGGAGTGTTACGAGCATGCACTCGCTCTCGACCCCGACCGGACCGAACCATTCGCACGGGCACGCATCGAAGCAGCGTACGGTCGCCTCCTCCGCCGAGCCGGCGACCGGCGCGCGGCCACGGACCAGCTGACCCGAGCCCGGGACACCTTCGTGCAGCTAGCTGCGCGACCCGACCTCGAACGATGCGTCGCCGAGCTGGCGGCAAACGGAGTAGCCGTCGCCGCGCCGCAGGCTCCGATCGACGCTCGATTGACCCCGCAGGAACGCGCCGTGGCTCGACTCGTCTGCGCGGGCCGCACGAACCGGGAGGTCGCCGCGGAGCTGGTGCTCAGCGTCAAGACCGTCGGATATCACCTGCAGAACGTCTATGCGAAGCTCGGCGTCAACTCACGTACTCAGCTGCTCGGCACGCTGGGGCCGAGTGCCTTCTGATCGACCCGACCCAGGGCATTCGCCCGAGGCGACGCCCGGCTCACTCGCTCTAGGGTCGGTTGGGGTTGGTCCGGACGAGTTGAGGGGACGCACGATGGCGACGGTACTGGGCATGCACGAGATCGATCTGGGTGAAGGAGCGGACGCCGCAGAGTTCGAACGGATGGCGGCGGCCGTCAGCAGTGCTACCGCGCCGTCGGGGATGCGGGTGCGGGTGCTCAAGGGCGAACGCGGGAGTCGGGCCGGGCAGTATCTGCTGATCCTCGAGATGGACAGTCTCGACGTGCGCAATCTCTACTTCCCCGTGCCTGACGAGGACTCCGAGGCCCTACTGGCGTTCCTGGGGGAGAATCCGGACGCCGCGCAGGCGTGGGGCGCGCTCCGTTCCTTCGAGCCGACGACCGACGACCCCACCGACTACGTGGCGATCGGGGACTAGCCCCCGCGCCGCGGCCTCGCCCGCCCCGCCCCCGCGCGCGCCGCCTCCCAGCGCGGTCCGGCACCCTTTCGTACGCTCCGGCACCGGGAAGGCAACCGAGGCACCGTCTGCCGAGGGTGCCTCGGTTGTCCAAAGGGTGCCTCGGCGAGGGAATGCGAGGCGCCCGCCGCGGGTGTGCGTGTATCGGACCCGCCATCGGGTCGCTCTGTGTGGGCATGGTCCGGAAGCGGACGGACCCCGGCAGAGGGAGCAGTGCGATGGCGTACAACGTGTGTGACGGACGACCCGAGGAACTGGCGCGGGCGGTGCTCTGCCTGGACGAGGTGTCCAAGGACGTCAAGGGAGAGCTCAAGATCATCGACGTCGACGAGCGGGCCTGCGACAAGCTCGGGTGCAAGACGCTGATCGTCGAGCACCTACTTCGCGCGGAGGTGTTCTCCCACCGCTGCGACTCCGAGCTGGGCAAGTTGTTCGACGGCACGCTTGTGGTCCGAGATCTCACCACGGTCTTCGCCGACGGGTCCGGGATGCGGCGTGGCACGCATGTCGCGCGCTTCCAGTGGCGCACGGCGATCGGGATCGTACAGGGCCGGATGTCGGGAATGACCAATGAGGGCACGCATCGCGAGCCGGCGTTCAAGGGCTGCCAGGAGTGTGGTGACGTCGGTGTGATGGAGGGTCAGCTCTGCGGGCGCGTCGTTCGCGCCAAGGACCCCGCCATGCGGGGCGTGCAGGTGACGGCGGCGTACCGCTTCGCCTTCGAGCCGAGCGACAAGGGTGGCGAGGGCGGCCTCGCCGGAACGATCGAGGGCGTGCTGGTCCGCAACTGCGAGCCGGCCAAACAGTGCGCGCAATTCGACATCGTGGGTGTGGACATCAACCCCCGAGTCGTCGGATCGTTGAGCATCGAGACCCGTGATCTCGGTGGACCGACGGCCGACACCTCGGTGGTCACCTGGGGGTCGACGACGGGCTTACGGCTGTGGCACTCGTCCACGATCTCGTTCGCCCAGCCGGTCGCTCAGGTCGAGATCACCCTCACCCGGTTCGCGACGCTGGCCACGGCGACGGCCTACGACGCGGCCGGCACCGTCGTGGCGACAGCGACGATGACAGCGGCTCAGCAGGTTTCCGAGACGCTGGTGCTTACCGCCGCCGGGATCGTGTCGGTCGTCGTGGAGTCGCCCAGCGACGAGGTGCTGCTCGCGCAGTTGTGCTGGATCGTGGAAGGCTGACGAATTCGCCGAGGATCCGGCCCGCTACCAGCCGCTCCGGAGCGGGTCAGCCCTCGACGGCGGCTACCGCGGCCAAAATCGTCTCGATCGTCGCCTGCGGCTTCGAGACCATCGAGACGTGGGAGGCTGCCACGTCGGTGATCGTGGCCCCCGCGCGCTCGGCCATCCGACGCTGGGTCTGCGGCGGGATGACTCGGTCCTCGGTGCCGACTACGGCCCAGCTCGGCAGTCCCTTCCAGGCCGCGGTCGCCGAAGCGGTGAGGTTCGCGCTCAAGGTGATCGGCCGCTGGCTTGCGACGATCAGCGAGCGGTCCTCCTCCGACAGATCCTGCGCGAAGGAGTTGTGGACCGTGTCGGCCTTCAGGAACGCCTCGACATCACCCTCGGGGGCGCCTGGATAGCCGGCCAGGTCGAGGACGGTCGTGGGGTCTGGAACGTCGAGTGCCGACCCGGACCCGCCCAGGATCTGGAAGACTGTCTCGCCTTCCTCGGGGACGAATGCGTCGACGTACACCAGCGCCTTGACGTCGCCTCCGCCGGCTGCGGCGTTGGTGATCACGAAGCCGCCATAGGAGTGGCCGACGAGCACCACCGGACCGCTCGTCCGTTGGGCCAGCACCGATGAGATGTACGGAGCATCGGTCGTGACCCCTCGCAGCAGGTTCGGCGGAGTCAAGACGGTGAAGCCCTGTCGCTGGAGCTCCGCCGCGACGGCGTTCCAGCTGGACCCGTCGGCCCACGCTCCATGGACCAAGACAATCGTCGGTTTCGGCATGACTGAACTCCTTGTGTGGAAGGTGTCGGCATTGGGAAAGTGTTGTGCGGCGAGAGGTTGATGCGGGGCGTGTCCCGCCACAGGGTGTGCGGGCGGGTCGAACGAGGTCGAGCTGCGCCCCGATCTCGACGTCGAGGGCTAGCGGAGTGCGGTCTCGGCCTCGGCTTTGGCGAAGGCCCAGGGAAAGTGTGTCAGGCGGGCGGGGGTCACCTCGTCGGCGTGGCTGAAGGTGATGGACTTGAGCAGCACGGCGTCACCGGCGCGTTGATAGGTGGCATCGGTACGCACCCCGGTGCCATCGTCGATCAGATGGACGACGTGCGTTCTGGATTCGGCTGCGGCCACCGGGGCAACGTAGCAGCCGCCCAGGAGGCGGATTCGTCGCCCTGCCGCCACGATGGATCCGGCTCACGTGCTCGGCCGGCTCGCGGCGATGGAAGGATGCTCCATAGGCGGCCGACGAGGGTCCGCCGCGACGCGGAAGTCGAGGTTCGCGGTGCCTGATGCTGCGGTGTATCGAGACGCCGATGCCGGTGTCGAGGAGCGGGTCGATGACCTACTGGCCCGGATGACGCTGCCTGAGAAGGTCGGTCAGATGCTCCAGCTCGATGCCCGACAAGATCTCGACGACTTGGTCAGTCATCGGCTGGCCGGTTCGATGCTGCACGCCTCACCGGCCCGAATGATCGAGGCCCTCGAGCTGGTGCGGAGGACCCGGCTCGCCATCCCCATCCTCACGGCCGACGACTGCATCCACGGACACTCGTTCTGGCCCGGTGCGACGATCTTTCCTTCCCAGCTTGGGATGGCGTGCAGCTGGGACCCTGAGCTGATCGAGCGTGGCGCGCGGGCGGCGGCGGTCGAGATCGCCGCGACGGGCATCCACTGGACGTTCTCCCCGGTGCTTTGCATCGCCCGCGATCTCCGCTGGGGGCGGGTGGACGAGACCTTCGGTGAGGATCCGCACCTGATCGGTGAGCTTGCCGCCGCGATGATGCGCGGATATCAGGGATCGGGGCTGGCGGACCCGACCGCGGTGCTGGCAACCGCCAAGCACTTCGCCGGCTACTCCGAGACCCAGGGCGGGCGGGATGCCAGCGAGGCAGACCTGAGCCCGCGCAAGCTGCGGTCCTGGTTCCTGCCGCCGTTCGAGCGCGTGGCCCGCGACGACATCCGGACGTTCATGCTGGGCTACCAGTCGATGGACGGAGTGCCGATCACGGCCAACAAGTGGCTGATCAGCGACGTGCTGAAAGGGGAGTGGGGCTTCACCGGCCTGCTCGTCACCGACTGGGACAACGTCGGCCGGATGGTCTGGGAGCAGAAGGTCTGTGCCGACCTGGTCGAGGCGGCCACGGTGGCGATCAAGGCGGGCAATGACTTGATCATGACCACCCCGGGATTCTTCGAGGCCGCCCAAGAAGCGGTGGCGCGTGGTCTGGTCGCCGAGTCCGACATCGACAATGCCGTCCGCCGGATCCTGCGGGTGAAGTTCCAGCTCGGGCTGTTCGAGGATCCGCGCTCACCGAGCGCCGAGCGCCAGGAGCTGGTGATCGGCTGTGATGAGCATCGCTCAGTGAATCTCGAGCTGGCGCGGCGGTGCCTGGTGCTGCTGCGCAACGACGGGACGTTACCGATCGATCCGCAGGGTGCGGCACGCTCCATCGCGGTCATCGGCCCGAACGCCGACGACCCGCACGTCACCCTCGGTGACTGGGCCGGCGCGTCCGGCCAGGTGGACTGGATGCCGGACGGTCACCCGCGCGAGACGGTCCAGACCGTCCTCGACGGATTCCGAGCGGTCGCGCCGCCGGACTGGACGCTCACGTACGCCCGTGGCGCCGGGATCGCCAACCTGGACTGGGATCCCGACGCCAAGTTGCCCGATGGGCAGCCCGTTCCGCCGGCCTTCCACCCGGAGGGGCCGGACCCCGAGCTGATCGAGGAGGCGGTGCGCGCGGCGAGCGCCGCCGACTACGCCGTCGTCGTGATCGGCGACAACATCGTCCTGAGTGGAGAGGTCCGCTCGACCGCGACCCTCGAGCTCCAGGGTGGTCAGCTCGCGCTACTCGACGCGATCGCGGCTACGGGCACGCCGATGGTCGTCGTGCTCGTCCAGTCCAAGCCGAGCGTGTTGCCAGAGTCGGTGATGAACGCGGCGGCGATCGTCGAGGCGTTCAATCCCGGCATGCGAGGTGGTCAGGCCGTGGCCGAGTTGATCTTGGGGATGATCGAGCCGGCCGGCCGGTTGCCGATCAGCTTCGCGCGTCACGTCGGCCAGCAGCCCGTCTACTACAACCAGATTCGCGGGCAGCACGGCGATCGCTATGCCGATCTCACCCAGGACCCGTTGTTCGCCTTCGGCGAGGGCCTCAGCTACACCACGATCGAGTACGCCGAGCTCACCCTGGACCGGGATCGGGTGTCTGTCGGTGACACGATCGTCGCGCGGGTTCGACTGGCGAACACCGGAACCCGGCCCGCGATCGAGACCGTGCAGGCCTATGTCAGCGACCTGGTCAGCAGCGTCACCTGGGCCGAGCAGGAGCTGAAGGGATTCACGCATATCCAGATCACACCGGGGGAGTCGCAGGAGGTACGGCTGGAGATTCCGGTGGCGCTCTGCACGATCGTCACGCCCGACGGTCAGCGCATCGTCGAGGCCGGGGAGTTCGAGCTGAGGGTCGGCCCGAGCTCTGTTGCCTCGAAGCAGCTCAGGGCGAGATTCTTGGTCGACTGAGCAGGATCCTCGTCCAGGCGTCGACGAGATGCCGTCCGAACACCTCGGGCGCCCAGCCTCGCTCGACCACGAGCAGCCGCCAGTACTCCGGTCCATTCATGCTCCAGACGATGTCCGCCACCTCGTCGTCGGAGAGGTCGTCGCGAAGCTCGCCGGTCGTGCGGAGATCCGCGGCGAATCTGCGCATGTTCCGCGCCCGCCGCTCCGCGATCCGCTGCCACTCCGCCGCCGATTCGGGGTCGGCCGCACCGGCGTCGCGCACCGCGAGGAACACCGGCGCAAGACGGGCCTGCAGGATCACGAGGCCATCGACGTACGCCGTGATCTTGTCCGTCGCGGAGGTTGCCAGCTGACTGCGTTGCACGTAGTCCCGCTGTTCCCCCGGAACCACCGCGTCCGTACCAGACAGCGCGGTCTCGAGCACCTCGCGAAGCAGCGCGGGTTTGCGGCCAACCGTCGCATAGACAGTGTCGACGGCGACCCGGGCGTCGCGCGCGACGTCGGCGATCGTGGTGGCGATGTAACCCTTCGTTGCGAAGAGATCGCGAGCCGAGGCGAGCACGGCGGCGCGGGTGACCGCCGCCTGCTCGGCTCGCCTGGGGGAGCGGTAGGCCCTGGTCCGTTCGGCTGGGCGGTCGTCCCGGTCATCGGGGCTCAGTTGAGCGGCCCGCCGATCGGCTTGCCGTGGCCCGGTTGGTCCGTGCCGAACAACGCCGGTCCGGGGGTGGTTGCTCCGGGGGTGGTTGGGGGTGTCGGTCCGGGAGTGGTCGGGCCGGGGATGGGCGGCCCGACGATGGTCAGTCCGTACGACGGTGCAAGCCGGTTCCATGTCTCGACGTCCCCCGGCGGTAGGCCGCCGTCCGGCAGCCGACGCTCGGTGGCGGGAACCCCCATCTCTGCATAGAGATCGAGCAGTGCCCCCGGGAAGGACAGCGCCAGGTAGCGCACCGGCCGCGCACCGCCGACCCTGAAGGCGTGCGGTACGCCGCTCGGCAGATAGATGAAGTCACCCTCGCCGAGCGTTGTCAGCTCGGATCCGGCACGGTAGGTCACCGTGCCGTCCAGGACGAACCACGCCTCCGCCTCTCGGCTGTGCACATGGGTAGGGGTGGCGGTTCCGGGTGGCTGGGTGACGAGCATCGCGCCCAGGCCGCCGCCGGTGTGCTCGGCGCCGACGAGACGCTCGAAGAGTGACCCCAGGGCCCAGAACGCATCGCCCTCACCACTACGACAGACCGCTACTCGGTCGGTCGTCGCCTGCCCCACGTGATCAGTCATGATGTCGTCCTCCCTTGGAGACAGACGTTAGGGGATTGCGAGCCACCAGTGGGCGGCGGGCGCATCCTCGTCAGCCCAGCCGAGCTAGGACGCCGGTCTGGGCCAGCATGGCGAAGCGATCCGGCACGCCCCAGTGCTCGACGATCTGGCCTTCGCTCACCCGGGCCATGTCGAAGACGAGGAAATCGACCGCGTTACCACTGGGTGGTCCGAAGAACGGTCCGGAGGCGGTGCCGCGGGCCCGAACCCGCACCCAGATCGTGTCGTCCCGCTCGACCGATTCCTCGATCGTGAACCTGATGTCCGGCACCGCCCGGTGCACGTCGCGAATCGCGTCCTTCACATGGTCCAGCGCCTCGGTAGGCGTAAGGGCCGCCAGCCCGAACTGGTGCTCGACGAGGTCTGCCGAGCACAACTCGTCCACCACGTCGGCGTTCCCGGTGGCGAACCCGTCGACGAACATCCGCTCCATGACGTCGTAGGCGCTCGCTGTGCTGCTTCTCATTGGGTGCTCCCTCTGCTATTGGTCCGAAGCTCTTTCGGATTAATACTGTGAGCGTACGCCGGGATGCCGATCGTGGCAAGGCCCCGCATGGAGCATGGGAAGCAGGCGCCCGCCTGCCGTCCGGTCGCAGATCGTTCGAGGAGGTCCGATGACCCACGCACCGTCGGTTCCGTGCGCCGTCGCCGAGCGTCCGGTCCGCGAGCAGTTCGCGATCATCGACTCGGGACTGCTCGATCGCGCGCACGGCAACGTGACCGCGACTACGTCAACTGGCGTTCCGCGACCGCGACTACGTCAACTGGCGTTCCGCGACCGAGCCGACGGCAGCGCGCGGTCGCGGTCCCGGCGCTCGTGCGCATGCCTGGCTCAGCGGAGTCTTCGTCGCGGCTACCTGGAGCAGGCGCGCACTTTCCTTGCCTGGTTGGAAGTCTCCGCCCCGTCGTACTGCGTTCGAAACAGCTGTTCGGGACGGCTCAGGCGGTCGCCGGAAGCACGAGGGGAGTAAGGGTCTGGCCGAGCAGCGTGACCCGCCCCTCGACGTGACCGTTGGCAGGAGCGTTGACCGTGATCCCATCGATCCCGGTGGCGAGCAGTCCTGCCAGTTGCTCGGCGACCTCGTCCGGAGTTCCGACGATGCCGGCCCGGGATCGCTCGGCCACCATCTCGGGCTTGCCGACCAGGAAGGCATCCAGCTCTGCGACGGCCTGCTCGTGGGTGGGTGCGACGCACACCGACGCAAGGTAGGACACGGTGATCTCCGAGCGGTCGCGGCCGAGCGTCTCGCAGTGTCCGGCCAGGGCCTCGAGCTTGCGCGGGATGTCTGCGGGGGCACAGATGAGGTTGGACTCGTCTGCGTACTGGGCAACGAGCCGCAGGGTCTTGCGCTCGCCGCCACCACCGATCATGATCGGGATCTTGCCGACCGGGGCCGGGGAGTTGATCGCCTCACGCACCTTGTACCACGTGCCGTCCAGGCTCGGGCGCTCCCCGCGCAGCATGCCGGTGATGATCACCAGTGCCTCTTCGAGACGCTCGAAGCGGTCGGTGAACGTGCCGAACTCATAGCCGAGCGCGTCGTGCTCGAGCTCGTACCAGCCGGCGCCGATGCCGAGCTGAGCGCGACCATGAGACACCACATCCAAGGCGGTGATGATCTTGGCCAGCAGCGTCGGGTTGCGGTAGGTGTTGCCGGTCACCAGCGACGACAGTCTGACTGTCGATGTGTGCTGGGCGAGCGCGGACAGCAGCGTGTAGCACTCCAGCATCTCCTGCTCGGGCCGGCCGAGTCCGGGAAGCTGGTAGAAGTGATCCATCACGAGCACCGTGTCGAAGCCGCTGGTGTCGGCCTCTTTCGCCTGGCGCACGACCGCGTCGAACAACGCTGCGGAGTCGGTGTCGGGGTAGCTGAAGTTCGGGATCTGATAGCCGAGGCGTGTCACGATGTGGATCGTACGCCTATGGATGTGCCCCGAATCCGGTGCCGGTGAGTGCGCCGTGCCGACGCTGTCCGTCCGTCGATACCGTCGGAGCACCCGCTGATCGAAGGAGATCCCGTGCCCACGTTCCGCACCAGCGACGACGTGACTCTCGCCTACACCGACCAGGGAGAGGGCCGACCGGTCGTGCTGATCCACGGCTATACCGCCCCAGCAGCCGCCTGGGCACTCACGATCGACGCGCTCCTGGAGAACGGCTACCGAGCGATCGCCTTCGACCGACGCTGCCACGGCGAGTCGGAGACGCCGGCGTACGGCCAGCGGATGGCACGGCACGGGCGTGACATCGGAGAGCTCCTCGACCACCTCGGCCTGACCGCCGCAACCTTGGTCGGAGCGTCGATGGGAGGCAACGCGATCTGGGCGTTCGTCGACCAGTACGGTCCCGAACGGGTTGCGGCAGCGGTCATCGTGGACCAGACACCCAAGATGCTCAACACCGACGACTGGGCCTATGGGTTCTACGGCTACGACGCGAGCAACGCGGCGACCCTGTTCGCCCGCGGGGTGCCGGGCACCGGGCGAGGCCGCACGGTGGACAAGTCGACGCCACAGCTGATGCGACTGATCGAACGACTCGGTGCACCACCTGCATTCCGCGACGGCACGGCCCCGGAGACACTCGCGCTGCTCGGCGACCACGCTCGGCAGGACTGGCGAGACGTCGTCGCCAGGATTCCGCGTCCGGTGCTGATGATGGCCGCCCGGGAGAGTCAGGTCTGGCCCTGTGAGCACGCCGCGGCTGCGATCGCCGGCAACCCGCATGCCAGATCGGTCGTCGTCGAGGGCAGCGGTCACGCGATCAGTCTGGATCAACCCGACGAGTTCAACGTCCTCCTGCTCGGATTCCTCCGAGACACCGATCACTCGTCGACCTGAGAGTCGCCGGCCCCGGGCGGGCGGCGCGGCGAGGAGCGCTGGCACGCGACCGCGTCGCATCCGTGCCGGCGCGGCGACACGGCGGCCTACCATGGCGTGCGTGGGAGTTGATCGGACCGACGCGATGGGATTCGATCACCCCGCCGCCGAAGTCTTGGTCGAGTCTCTGCCGGGCGTCGACGTCATCGTCAACCCGGTCTCGCTCGAGCGCTACAGCCACGACGAGGCCGAGTGGGCGCCTTACGGAACCCCACTGGCGGTCGTTCGACCGACCGATGCACGGCAGGCCCAGGCGGTCGTCCGCTGGTGCATCGAGCACCGCGTGCCACTGGTCCCGCGAGGGGCCGGCACAGGACTGTCCGGTGGTGCCAACGCGATCGACGGAGCCGTGATCGTCAGCTTCGAGAAGATGAACAAGATCGTGCTGATCGATCCCGTCGAGCGCCTAGCGGTGGTCCAGCCCGGCGTGATCAACGACGACCTGCGGGCGGCGTGTGCCGAGGTCGGGCTCTGGTATCCGCCGGATCCGGCGAGCGCTCCCTGGTCGACGATCGGCGGCAATGTCGCTACCAACGCCGGAGGCGTCTGCTGCGTGAAGTACGGCGTCACCCGCGACTACGTCCTCGCCCTCGAGATCGTCACTGGCACCGGTGAGCTGGTCGTGGTCGGCCGGCGGACGGCCAAAGGAGTGGCCGGCTACGACCTCGCGTCGCTGATGGTCGGCTCGGAAGGGACCCTGGGCCTCGTCACCGAGATCACCGTCCGACTCCGTCCCGCACGGCCCGTGGAGCACACCGTCGTCGGCTTCTTCGACTCCCTGATCGCCGCCGGCGAGGCAGTGGCGGCGGTGGCCCGTGGTGGAGTGATCCCATCGGCGCTCGAGCTGTTGGACAAGCACTGCCTGAAGGCGGTGAACGACTGGAAGAACCTCGGTCTGGAGGCGAGCTCCGAGGCCATCCTGCTTGCCCGGCTCGACGCCCCCGGTGCCGCGGGCGAGGCCGAGGCGGATGCCGTGCTCGCCTGCTTCGAGGCGGCGGGCGCCACCTGGGCCGCGAGGTCGGAGGACGCCGATGAGGCCGACGCACTGTTCGCGGCTCGTCGCCTCGCCTATCCCGCTGTCGAGCGGCTGGGGCCGGTGCTGACCGAGGACATCTGCGTGCCGGTCGCGAGGGTGCCGGAGATGCTGCAACGGATTCAGCAGATCGGCGAGCAGTTCGATGTCCTGATCGCCAACATCGCGCACGCCGGCGACGGCAACCTGCATCCGTTGCTGATCACCGATCCGGGCGACGAGCCGGCCCGGATTCGTGCTCAGCAGGCCTTTGCGGTGATCATCACCGAGGCGCTCGCCTGCGGCGGCACGGTCACCGGCGAGCACGGCGTCGGCCTGCTCAAGCGCGACGGGCTGGCACAGGAGCTGTCGCCGGCCGTCGTCGAGATGCACCGCGCGATCCGCCGAGCCCTTGACCCCTACGCGATCTTGAACCCCGGCAAGGTGATCGCGGACTGAGCGCCGAGTGCGCGAGTACGGCGATCGGCAGCCTCGAAGCGGGCTACCTGCGTTGGCGTCCGAACCAAATGGGCAGCCCGCGAGGCGACCGGCAGGGCCCCAGTGAGCGAGATCGCCATCGGATCTCAGCGTGCGCGCCTGATCTCCGTCTCGGCGTAGACGCGTTCGATCAACTCGATCACACCCACCGCATCGGCCGGATCGACCGGCGGGCGGCCGCCGTCGAGGAGCGCGACCGCGAGGTCGCCGTAGAACTCCGGGTACCCGCCGCGCTCGGTGGAGACCTGTTCCAGGCCCTCGCGTCCGCCCAGCTGTCCCCAGCTCGGGGGCGCCTCGCGACCGAACCGTGGATCGGTCGGCGACATCCCACGAGCCAGCTGACCCTCCTGTACGTCCAGGCCGTATTTCACGAAGCCGGCCCGCGAGCCGACGAGGGTGAACCTCGGTCGCTCCATGGGGGCGAGAGAGTTCATCGCCAGGTGGCTGCGCACGCCATCGGTGTGCCGGATGGAGACGAACGCCTCGTCGTCACCGCCGTCACCGTCGCGGTACCGGGTGAGCTCGGCCCGGATCGAGGCTACGGGCCCGAACAGTTGGATGACCTGGTCGATCAGGTGCGGCCCGAGGTCGTACAGGATCCCGCCGCCGGCCTCGGGACCGGCCTGCGCTTTCCAGGCCTTGGGATCGGCTGGTTTCCACCACTCGAAGCGTGACTCGAGCGAGCGGATCTCACCGAGCAACTCGCTCGCGACGAGCCGACGTACGGTCCGGAAGTCGCCGTCGTAGCGTCGATTGTGGAAGACGGTCAGCAGCAGGTCTGCTTGCGCGGCCCGCTCGATCAGGTCGCGACCCTGGTGCGCGTGGATCACGAACGGCTTGTCCACCACGACATTCGCGCCGTGGTCCAGGGCGGCACGTGCAAGCTGGTGGTGCGAGCTGGGCGGTGTCGTGACCACGACGAGCTCGACCGGCTCCGCGAGCTCGTAGATCCGGTCGGCCGAGTCGAGCAACGCCGCGCCGGGATGGGTCGCTGCTGCCTGGTTGCGACGAGTCTCGTCGCGCGCGACGACCGCCGAGACCTCGTAGCGCGGATCGGCCTGCAGGAGCGGACCATGGAACACCCGACCACCCGTTCCGTAGCCGATGATCGCGGTCCGGATCGGTTGCGAGGTCATGCGTCAACGCTATCGGCCGCCTGCTCGACACGTTCACACGCTCGAACTAAGGGGTTGCGATGATGAGTGCCGGTCATCCGAGCGTCGGCGCGGCGGCGCGACAGCTCAGGGTTACGGCCAGCAGATCCTTCAGATGCCAGTCGACCCCGTCGAGGTGGCTCTGCTCGAAGCCGAACAGCTGGTGGTCGCTCTGGTCACCACGTGTGGTGCGACTTCGCGCGGGCTGGTGCGACCTCGCTCGAGCAGGAGGTAGCGCGAAGTCGCGGTACACCGCGCGTCGTGGGCCCGGTCCGCTTGCGACGCGATCAGGAAGCAGACACGAACGTCACCACGACCGCGCGGTTCTTCGGGTTCGAACCGGGCTCGACCAGGGGCTTCGAGCTCCCGTAGCCGACGACCTTCACGATGTTCTTCGCCGGTACGTCGAGCTCCTTGAGCAGCGCAGCGACCTCGGTCGCCCGCTGGGTCGACAGACTCTTGGCGAAGGCGTTGTCGTCGCCGGAGACACCGGCCGTGTGGCCCTCGACCGTGATCTTGGTCGTGATGTCGAGATTGCCGATGCACTTCTTCAGCGCGGCCTTGGTGGCCGACTTGTCGATCAAGGTCGGTTGATCGGAGACGAACAGCGCGGGCGACGGAAGCGTGCAGGTGCGCGTCTTGCCCCTGGTCTGGGAGTCGAAGGCGGCGTTCGGGTCGGGTACGGCCACGGGCGAGATCGTGCCGGTGCCGGCTCCGGTCCCGGTGCCGTCGTAGAAGGTCACCTTCTTCGCACCGGCGGCCTTCGCCACGCCTTCCCAGACGGCATGTTGGTAGCCGACCTGCAACGCAGACAGGCTCTTCTGCTGACCAGTGGTCGGGGTGACCACGAAGATCACTTCGCGGCCCTTCAGATCCGGCAGCTCGCCGGCCTTCTTGAGACCCTTGACGACAGTGGTCGGCGACGTGTCGAAGGCGAGCTCGTTGAAGTCGAGGCCGCCCGTGGTGTCGAGCAGCGGGGAGAACACCCACACCGGGGTGCCGGCCGGTGAGTCGACATGGTCCAGGCCGCTCAGCGCGGAGCGCCCGTCTGCGGTTGCTGCATTGTCGTTCATGGTGGTGGTCAGCTGGGCTGCCGCCTGGTCGGGGGCGGTGACGAGATCGACGTCGGATGCGCTCGTCTTGGCGTCGCCGCCGACCTTCACCAGCGCGACCCCGGAGCCCTTCTGGCCGAGTGCGGTCCAGCTGGCGGCAACGGGTGCAGGCACCACGATCTGCGCCTCGTCGGTCGATGTGGCGGTTGCGACGACAGAACCGGCCACCTTCACAGCGACGGGCGTCGAGCCCGACGCGGCCGGCTGCTGATCACCGCCTCCGCAGGCGGCCAGCAGAGCCAGCGGGAGCGCCAGTAGCGGGGCGGCAAGGCGTGCTCGTTTCCGGTCCATGCATTCCAGGCAAGCACGGAGACTGTAGGCTCTCCAAGTTTCGGCACCGATACGTGTCCGAGGTCATGAGACCTGTACGTCCCCTGGACCGGTTCGGGCATCGCGCTCGACACCGGCGGCGTACGGACGCGGCTGACGTCCGAGGCGTGGGGTGCGAGGTGTGGGGCGGGGCACTCACCGCGCAGCAGTACCAGGCATTCGGCGAGAACCATCAGGCATCGGCGAGGATGGCAACGGGACGACACTGCAGATCGGCTCGAGGTCTTCGCGCGCGAGGTGCTGCCAGCACTGCATCGCTGAGCGGGTCGACGCGCGAGGACGGTCGTTCGACGGATCCGGGCGCGCGCGTCCCGTGCGACGGCTCCGGGCGCACGGTCCCGTTCGACGGTTCTGGGCGCACGTCCCGTTCGACGGTTCTGGGCGCACGTCCCGTCCGACGGTTCCGGGCGTGCCGGGCGCCCGCCGAGCAAGGGGTGGCGATTGAACCGACGGGGGTGTCGGTGTCGTTGAGTAGGCTGAGGCGAGCACGACCCCACTGACGCACCCTCGAGGAATTCGTAGTGTTCGACACTCTGCAAGACCGCCTGGCGGCAACCTTCAAGAGCCTCCGCGGAAAAGGCCGGATCACCGAGGCCGACATCGACGAGACCGCTCGGGAGATCCGTCGCGCGCTGCTCGAAGCCGACGTCAACCTGGCCGTGGTGAAGGACTTCGTCGCGGCGGTCAAGGAGCGGGCCCGCAGCGTCGAGCTGCACGGCGCGCTCAACCCGGCGCAACAGATCATCAAGATCGTCGACGACGAGCTCGTCTCGATCCTCGGCGGCGAGACCCGGACCATCCGCTACGCGAAGCGTCCGCCGACCGTCATCATGCTGGCCGGCCTCCAGGGTGCCGGCAAGACCACGCTGGCCGGCAAGCTCGCGGTCTGGTTGAAGGACCAGGGTCACTCGCCGCTGCTCGTCGCTGCCGACCTGCAGCGGCCGAATGCCGTCAACCAGCTCCAGATCGTGGGCCAGCGCGCCGGCGTCCACGTCTTCGCCCCGGAGCCAGGCAACGCCGGCGGTCACGATGACGCCCAGACCCAGGGCGATCCGGTGGAGGTGGCCCGGAAGTCGATCTGGGAGGCCGAGCGTCGGCTGTATGACGTGGTGATCGTCGATACCGCCGGCCGGTTGGGCGTCGACGCGGACCTGATGAAGCAGGCCGCCGACATCCGCGACGCCGTCCGGCCGGACGAGGTCTTGTTCGTCGTCGACGCGATGATCGGGCAGGATGCGGTCAACACCGCGAACGCGTTCCTCGATGGGGTCGGGTTCGACGGCGTCGTGCTCACCAAGCTCGACGGCGACGCTCGTGGCGGCGCCGCCTTGTCGATCGCCCGTGTCACCGGCCGGCCGATCATGTTCGCGTCCAACGGTGAGTCGCTCAAGGACTTCGACGTCTTCCATCCCGACCGGATGGCCAGCCGGATCCTCGGCATGGGCGACATGCTGACCCTGATCGAGCAGGCCGAGAAGACCTTCGACGCCGAGCAGTCGGCCAAGGCGGCGGCCAAGCTGACCGGCCAGGGCGGAGAGTTCGGTCTCGCCGACTTCCTCCAGCAGATGCAGATGGTCCGCAAGATGGGTCCGCTGTCGAAGATCTTCGGGATGCTGCCCGGAATGGGTGAGCTGAAGGACCAGATCAACAACATCGACGAGAAGGAAGTCGACCGGATCGAGGCCATCATCCACTCGATGACTCCGGCCGAGCGCGACAACCCGAAGATGATCGACGGCTCACGTCGGGCCCGGATCGCCAAGGGCTCGGGCACCGAGGTGAGCGAGGTCAACGGTCTGGTCAACCGCTTCTTCGAGGCACGGAAGGCGATGACGGCGATGGCCAGCGGGAAGATGCCCGGCATGCCGGCGCTTCCCGGAGCCGCCCGGAAGCAGCAGCCGAAGAAACCCAAGAAGAACGCCCGTGGCGTCTCCGGCAACCCCGCCAAGCGGGCCGCGGTCGCTCAGGGTGGTGCTGCGGAGCAGCCGGTCGATCCGGCGGCTGCGTTCGGCCAGCAGATGGATCCGGCCGCCCTCCAGGAGGCGATGAAGGACTTCCAGCTGCCCGGCAACCTCAGCAAGATGTTCGACCAGGGCAAATAGCGCGCCGATGAGTGGCTGGCGGTTCCACCTGCGGGGGCGAGTGCTTCCGGATGGCGAGGAACGGGACCTGTGGATCGCCGACGGTGTCATCCGCACCGAGTCGGTGAACGGCGCCGAGACGCTGACAACGCGTGGCTGGCTGATGCCGGGTCTGGTCGACGCCCACTGCCACGTCGGGCTGGCCGCCCACGGAGCGGTGCCTGACGACGAAGCCGAGCGGCAGGCGCGGGCCGATCGGGACGCCGGGGCACTCCTGCTCCGCGACGCCGGCAGCCCCGCCGACACCCGCTGGATCGACGACCGCGAGGATCTGCCGAGAATCATCCGCGCGGGCAGACACATCGCCCGTCCGAGGCGCTACATCCGCAACTTCGCCGATGAGGTGGAGCCCGAGGACCTCCTCTCCACGGTCGGGCGCCAGGCTGCCCGCGGCGACGGCTGGGTGAAGATCGTCGGGGACTGGATCGACCGAGACGTGGGTGACCTGGCGCCGCTGTGGCCGGCCGAGGTCGTCACCGCCGCCATCGACCGGGCTCACGAGCTAGGGGTCCGGGTCACGGCCCACGTGTTCGGCGAGCAGGCCGTGGCCGAGCTGGTCCGGGCCGGGATCGACGGTATCGAGCACGGCACCGGCCTCGACCCGGACACGCTCACGCTGATGGCCCAGCGTCAGGTGGCGTTGGTGCCGACGATGATCCAGCTGGACAACTTCGAGGGCTATGCAAGTGCCGGCGAGGCGAAGTTTCCGACGTATGCGAAGCACATGCGCGCCCTGTACGAACGCCGGCTGGAGACCTTCCGGACCGCGTACGAGCTGGGCGTGCCGATCTATGCCGGCACCGATGCGGGCGGGTCGCTGCCGCACGGACTGATCGGACGCGAGCTGGCCCGGATGGGGGAGTTCGCCCCGGCGGAGTACGTGCTCGGCGCCGGATCCTGGCGAGCCCGGGCGTGGCTGGGCCGGCCGGCGACGCTGGACGAGGGCGTGCCGGCCGATCTGGTCGTGTTCGACAAGGATCCGCGCGGCGATCTGGGTGTGCTCCGCGAGCCCCGGCTGGTGCTGCTGCGCGGGCGCCCCGTGGCGCGCCGGTGACCCGGCCGGGAAAGACCGGCTCGCCCAGATCAGCTCTCGGGCCCAAACCGGCTGCTGGGCCCCCCGAGGGCTCCCGGTCCCGGACGCGACCGGCTTCCCGGCTATGGCGCACCCTCACCGCCACTCTTCTGCTGCTGCTCGCGGCCCTTCTCGGAGTGCTCCCGGCCGCGCCGGCGGCAGCCGAGCCGACCGTTGCCGAGACCCAGCTCGAGGTGCCCACCGTCCCCGAACCGGACGGCACCCCCGTCCGGCTGGACGTCTCCCTGTTCACCACCGACCCAAGTCAGCCGCGTCCGGCGATCGTCTTGGCGCACGGCTTCGGCGGCACCAAGGCCGACAGCCGGGGGCCCGCCGAAACCCTCGCCCGCGCCGGCTACGCGGTGATCACCTACACCGCGCGCGGGTTCGGCCGCTCGGGCGGCCGGATCCACCTGGACAACCCCGACTACGAGGGAGCCGACACCACCACACTGGTCGATCTGGCGGCGGCTCGCCCCGAGGTGGCCAAGACCGGAGCCGATGATCCGGTGATCGGCTTCGCAGGCGCGTCGTATGGCGGAGCGGCCACGTTCCTGGCTGCGGCGTTGGATCGTCGGGTCGACGCGATCGTCCCGGCATTCACGTACAACAGCCTGACCCAATCGCTCTTCCCGCAGTACGCGACGGGCTCGTCGGCGACGGACGCTTCCTCGAACACCCTGGCTGGTTTCGCCCCGATCGATCAGCCGGGAGTATTCAAGCAGCGCTGGGCCGCGCTGCTGTTTCGTGGCGGAGCGACCAGCTCCGAGGGGACCGGTCAGTCCGCTCTCGACGGCCAGGTCTGCGGTCGATTCGATCCGGCGCTGTGCCGGTCCTATCTGCAGACGGCCGAATCCGGTCGGCCGACGGCGGCGATGCTGACGCTGCTCCATCGTTCCGACCTCGAGCCGCAACTGGCCAAGATCACCGCGCCCACCCTCATCATCGCCGGCATCCAGGACACGCTGTTCCCGTTGGACCAGGCCGACGCGAACCTCCGCGGACTGCCGGGCGGCACCACGGCCGCCATGTCGTGGGTGAACGGCGGTCACGATGCGGCGATCTCGTTCGACGACCTGATGCCGCAGCTGGAGGCCTGGTTCGCGACATACCTCAAGCACCAGCCGGTGCCGGCCGGTGCTGCCGGCAGCCAGGTGCTCGCCTCGCCGTTCAGCCTGGTCATCCCTCAGACGTCGCTGGTGGGGGAGGGCGGCCAGCGGCGCAACCGCCAGACGTGGACCGCGGCTGCTTACCCCGGTGTCCGCGGCGCTCCGCTGTCGTGGCAGGCGGTGCCGATCGCCGGCGGGACCCAGCAGATCATCTCGCCCCCGGGCGGCATCCCGGCGTCGTTGACCAACCTGCCCGGCACCGGAGGTGTGCTCGCCACCGCCTCGAGCTTCGCCGGCTACGCCCTCGGCGTCCTGCCCAACCAGTCGGCCACCTACACCAGCCAACCGCTCACCGAGCCCATGAAACTGGTCGGCAGCGGACGGGTGCGGCTCTCGGTGACGTCGTCGACCTCAACGGCCACGCTGTTCGCCTCCGTCTGGGATCTGGGGCCCGACGCCGTGTCCAGCGCCTCTCCCAGCCCATCTCCCCACCCATCGGCCAGCACCTCTCCCGGTACATCCTCCGGCGGGCCCAGCTCCGACGGAGACCGTGCGACCCCCGCCACCGCCGTCCTGCCGCAGCTCGCGGTCGCGCCGGTTCAGCTGGACGGCCTGACGCCGGGCCGTGCCACCGAGATCGAGGTCGCGCTCCCCGCGGTCTCCCACCAGGTGCCGGTCGGCCACCGGCTGCAGCTGGTCGTGTCGAGCACGGACCAGGCGTATGCCGTCCCGACCCAGCCCGCGGTGTATCGGATCACGCTGGCCGGGCCGGCGCAGCTCGACCTGCCCCAGCTCGATGCCGCTCAGGTCGGCGCCGGGAGCCTGGACGTCCCGATTCCGCTGGTCATCGTGGTTTCCGCCCTGGTCCTGGCCGCGGTCGGCGCGGCGGTCGTCTTCTGGCTCCGGCAACGCGCCGCCCATGCTCGCGAGGATCTCCGCGACGTCCCGCTGGTCGTCCAGGACCTCGTCAAGACATACCGGCAGATCGGGCGAGGGGGCAGCCTCAAGGCGGTGAACGGGGTGTCTTTCGAGGCCCGCCCCGGGCAGGTCGTGGGGTTGCTGGGCCCCAATGGTGCCGGCAAGACGACCGTGCTGCGCATGATGGTCGGACTGATCCGGCCCGACAGTGGCGAGGTGTATGTCTCGGGCGAGCCGGTGCATGCCGGTGCCGATGTCCTCGGCACGGTCGGCGCGTTCATCGAGGGTCCCGGGTTCCTCCCGCACCTGACCGGGATGGAGAACCTGCAGGCGTACTGGGCCGCGACCGGGCGCCCCCTGGACGAGGCGGCGATGGACGAGGCACTCGCGATCGCGGGCCTCGATCACGCGATCAATCGGCGCGTCCGCGGCTACAGCCAGGGCATGCGGCAGCGGCTCGGCATCGCGCAGGCCATGCTCGGCCGACCCGAGCTGTTGTTGCTCGACGAGCCGACCAACGGTCTCGACCCTCCGCAGATCAAGGCGATGCGTACGGTTCTGCACAACTATGCCGCCACCGGCCGGACTGTGGTGGTGTCGAGCCATCTGCTCTCGGAGGTACAGCAGACCTGCACCGATGTCGTGGTGATGCACAAGGGCAAGGTCATCCTGACCGGTTCGATGGCCGAGCTCACCGCGACCGACGACGTGACCGTGATCGGGCTGACCGAGCGGCGCGAGGTGGCACCTGCGCGCGAGGTGATGGATGCGCTGGGGATGGACACGACGGTCGACGAGGACGGGCTGATCCGCGCTCACGGGCCAGTGCCGCGGCCCCAGCTGGTCGCGGCGTTGGTGGGTGCGGGGATCGACGTCGACTTCGTGGATGGCCACCGCCAGCTCGAGGAGGTCTTCATGACACTGGTCGGTCCCGACGGAATCACCGAGCCCGGAGCGAACGCCGATGAGTGAGCCAGCCGGGCGCGGGCCGATGTCGGAAGCAGGAATGTCCGAACCAGGAATGCCTGACGCAGGAACGGCCGAGACACGCGCGACCGGGACAGTCGTCGCCACATCCGTGCCTGGCACGGGCCGCCGACCAAGCACTCGTAGGGCACTGCCGATCCGGGCCGAGTTGATGCGTCAGGTGAAGCGCCGTCGCACGCAGGGGATCTTCATCGTGCTCTTCCTACTTCCCCTGATCCTGGTCTTCGCCTTCTGGATCGGCGGCGACGACACCGGCGCGACCACGGGCCCGGCGTCCTTCGTTGACCTCGCCCAGGAGAGCGGCGCGACCCTGACGGTGTTCACGATGTTCGCGTCGACCGGCTTCTTGCTGATCGTGATCGTCGCCTTGTTCGCCGGGGACACGGTGCCGTCGGAAGCCAGCTGGTCGAGCCTGCGTTATCTGTTGGCTGCGCCGGTCCGCCGCGAGCGACTGCTCCGCCAGAAGATCATCGTGGCGGCCATGTCTTCGGTGGTCGCGCTGGTCTTTCTTCCGGCCTGGACGCTGGTCGTCGGCGGGATCGCGTACGGCTGGGGACCGTACGTCGGCCCGACCGGGGAGCAGCTCAGCCTCGGCGTCTTCATCGGCAGGTTGGCCATCATCGTCGGCTACTCGCTGATCAGCCTGCTGGTGGTCGGCTCCTTCGCGTTTTTGCTCGGTGTGCTCACCGATGCGCCGCTCGCGGCGGTCGGCGGTGCGGTGCTGCTGATGATCTTGTGTACGATTCTCGACTCGATCCCGGCACTCGGAGGCATCCGGCAGGGACTGCCCGGCCACTACGCGTTCGTCTGGTCCGACGCGTTGTCTCCGACGATCGACTTCTCCGACATGGCGACCGGTGCGCTCTGGTCGATCGGTTACGCGGTGTTGCTCACCGGCGTTGCCTTCTGGCACTTCCTGCGGAAGGACATCACCAGCTGACCTCGCGGTCGAGGTCACCAGCTGAAGTCGGTCCGGTTGCTGCGGGCGTTTCCGGCCACAGAATGGCGGCCGGCGGGAATACGGTGTAAACGACGTCCCCCGCAGAAATGGAGTCGCACGTGTCAACCAGCTTCTGGAAGCAGACCGCCTCTCGTCGAACAGTGCTTCGAGGGGGTGCAGCCGCGCTGACCGTGATGCTCGCGGGCACCGGCCTCGTGGCGTGTGGGAACGACAAGAGTGCCCTGTCCACCAACCAGACCGACGTCAGCGACTACGACAAGATCATCGCGGCGGCCCCGGTCGCCGACGCCGCGGCGGTGGCCGGCAACGCCTGGGCGAAGAAGATCAAGGATCGCGGGCAGCTGCTGACCGGTGGCTCGGACTCGGGTCCGCTGTTCTCGATGAAGGACCCTTCCACCGGCAAGATCACCGGATTCGACGCCGGCATGGCACAGATGTTGTCGCACTACATCACCGGCAAGGACGACGGACCGATCTCGCTCACCGTGACCACCGTCGACACCCGCGAGACGGTGATCCAAAACGGTACCGTCGACACGGTGGTCGCGACGTACTCGATCACCCCCGAGCGGGCCAAGAAGGTGGCCTTCGCGGGACCGTACTACCGCTCCGGCGACGCCGTCATGGTGATGGCGGACAACACCGACATCACCGGCGTGAAGGACCTCGGCGGCAAGAATGTCGTCACCCAGCAGGGCTCCACCACCGCCGACCGGATCAAGGAGGTCGCGCCGCGGCGCCAAGGTCACGCTGCTGCCGGACGACGCCCAGTGCCTGCAGGCGCTGAAGAACGGGCCGTGCGGATGCGTACGTGATCGACGAGTCGATCCTGATCTCCAACGCGAGTGCCGACAAGACGCTGAAGGTGGTCGGCGAACCGTTCTCCAACGACTACTACGGCATCGGCGTGACCCGCAGCGACCCGGAGGCGAAGGCCTTCGTGAATGCGTGGCTGAAGGAGATCTTCGCCGACGGCAGCTGGGCCAAGATGTGGAAGGCCACGGTCGGCACCGTGGTCACCGGCGATGCGCCGAAGCCGCCGGAGATCGGCTCTGCCGACGGCTCATGATCCAGGTCGCTGCTCGACAATCTCGGCGCATGTGTGGCAGGGGTTGCTCACCACGCTCGAGCTGACCGCGATCGCATTCGGCGGTGCGTTGGTGCTCGGCACGGTGGTGGCGGTGTTCCGGGTCAGTCCGATTCCGCCGTTGCGGGTCATCGGTGCGGTGTTCGTGGAGCTGCTGCGCAACGTTCCGTTGCTCAGCCTGCTCATCTTGTTTGCGTACGGTCTGCCGTACCTCGGCATCCGGCTGTCCCTGTTCGCTACCGCAGCCATCTGCCTGCTGCTGGTGTCGGCCTCCTTCACGTGCGAGGCGGTGCGAGGTGGGATCAATGCCGTATCCGTGGGACAGGCGGAGGCGGCCCGGGCGATCGGACTGACCTTCACCCAGTCACTGACGCAGGTGATCTTGCCGCAGGCCCTGCGGACGATGGTCCAGCCCCTGGTGAACGTTTTCATCGGCGTCGCCCTCGGCTCGTCGCTTGCGGCCGCGATCGCCGTGCCCGAGCTCACCTACACCGCACAGCAGGTAGGCAACGAGACAGCCGAATCGATGCTCATGTTCGTGGTCAGCGCGGTGATCTACATCCTGATCGCCCTGCTCGGCGGCGGTGTCGGTTCGCTGCTGGAGCGCAAGCTGGCGGTGCAACGATGAGCACCGCCACCCGCGTGCTGTTCGACGCTCCGGGCCCGCGCGGCCGGCTGCGGATCCGGTTGCTCACCGTGCTCATCGTGCTGCTCCTGGCCGGGGTGTTGGTCTGGGGCTGGCGGACCCTGTCGGCGACCGGCGAGCTGGCCTGGCCGAAGTGGAAACCGTTCGTCCAGCAGTGGGCTGTGTGGTTCATGGCCAAGGGCCTGTTCGGCACCCTGCTCGTCGCGCTCGTGGCATCGGTGGTGTCGTTCCCCTTCGGTGCTGTGCTGGCGGTGGGCAGATCGGGCACGAACCCTGTCCTGCGCTGGGTCTGTACGGCCTATGTCGAGATCTTTCGATCCGTGCCGACCCTGCTGCTGGTGTACATGTTCTTGTTCGCACTGCCGGGCATCGGGATCAATCTCGGCATCTTCGGCAAGCTCGTCGTGCCGATCACCATGATCAACTCGGCGGTGATCGCCGAGCTGGTGCGGGCCGGGATCAATGCGCTCGACTCCGGACAGCGTGAGGCGGGATACGCCGTCGGGATGACAACCGGCCAGACGATGCGGCTCGTGGTCATGCCGCAGGCCATCCGGCTGGTCGTGCCGGCCCTGGTCACCCAGCTGGTCGCCATCGTCAAGGACTCAACGCTCGGCTATGTGGTGAGCTACCCGGAGCTGATGAAGCAGGCCAATCTGCTCGCCAACAACACCAAGCTCCTGTTGCAGGCCTTCGTGGTGGTGAGCGCGATCTATGTGGTCATCAACGTGGCGCTCACCCGGTTGGCGATGTCGCTGGAGATCCGGATGCGGAGGGCACCCGGCGCCGGGCGCCGGGGTCAGCAGCTCGCCGAGGAAGAGATCCAACGGGACCTGCCGTCCGTCGTCGCGCCCCACTGAGCCGCGATGTGCACGGTTGGGAGAAGCTGGATTCATGACCACCGACCTGCCACGCACCGCCCTGCTCGGGCTCGGCACGATGGGTGCGGGAATGGCCCGCAACATCCTCGCTGCCGGCCTGCCGCTCACTGTCTGGAACCGCAGCTCCGACCGGGCCGCTCCGTTTGCCGACCTGGGCGCGGTCGTTGCGCCGAACGCCGGGGCAGCGGTGTCCGGCGCAGACCTGGTCGTCACCATGCTCTTCGATGCCGAGTCGGTGGCAGAGGTGATGACAACCGCCGAACCCGGCTTGTCCGCCGGACAGATCTGGGTGCAGATGAGCACGGTGGGTGTGGAGGGCGCCATGTCGCTCGAGGGGCTGGCCGAGCGGCTCGGTATCGGCTTCGTTGACGCACCGGTTCTCGGCACGAAGAAACCCGCCGAGGACGGAACCTTGGTAGTGCTGGCGGCGGGCGCCACCGACCACCTGGACGCGTGCGTCCCGCTGTTCGACGCCGTCGGATCGCGGACCATCAGGGTCGGTGAGTCGGTCGAGGGGAGCCAGCTCAAACTCGTCGCGAACGCGTGGGTACTGGCCGTGCTCGAGGGGGTCGCCGAGTCGCTCACGCTGGCCGAAGGGCTCGGGCTCGATCCTGGGCTGTTCCTGGAGGCGGTCAAGGGTGGCGCGCTGGACTCGCCGTACGTCCAGCTCAAGGGAGCCGGGATGATCGCCAAGGAGTTCCCGCCGGCGTTCACCGTCGACGGCGCAGCCAAGGACGCCGGGCTCATCCTCGACGCGGCAGATCGGGCCGGGGTCCGGATGGACATCGCAGGGATGGCCCTCCAGCGGCTACGCCAGGCATCCGAGACCGGCCACGGGGCCGAGGACATGTCCGCCATCTCCCTTGCCGATCGCCGGCTCTGAGCTCAGCCGCCGACGTACGCCCGCAGCCGCCGACGCCCGGCACTCCTCGCTCGTCCGAGTCTGCACACCCTGGTGAAGCCTGCGCACCGGGCAGAGTGTGCAGACTTCACCAGGGTGTGCAGACTTCACCGGCGATCGACCGGCGATCGATCGGTGATCGACCGGCGGTGGGCCGGTCCTCGGCTAGTCCGCCGACAGATGCTGCGCGAAGAAGGCCTCGATCCGGCGCCAGGCATCAGCGGCCGCATCGGGTTCCGGGCCGGCATGCATGATCCGGGCGAACGGACGGAAGAACGCCGGCCCGTTGCGCTTGTCGTTGAGGAAGCTGTGGCCCGCCGACGGGTAGACCTCGACGTCGTGCGGGATCCCGGCTCGGCTGAGTGCGTCCTCGAGCCGCGCGGCGTGCGGGCCGAACTGCTTGTCCAACCCTCCGTACGAACCAACGACCGGGCACGCGCCGCGCAATACCTCGTCGACGTCGTCCGGCACCATGCCGTAGTTGACCGAGCTCGCGTCGAACCCTCGCGACGCCAGCACAAGCGCGAAGCCGCCGCCCATGCAGAACCCGATCACGCCGGTACGGTCGGTGGTGTCGGCTCGCTCGACCAGCCAGGTCCGGCAGGACTCGACCACCTCGAACGGTCGGCCCTGACGTGTCTGGAGTGCCTTCATGGCCGCCGCCATGCAGCGCATCCGCAGACCGTCGCCCAACAGGTCTGGGGCCACCACCAGGTATCCCGCGGAGGCCAGCCGCGCGGCCTGGCGACGGAGCACCTCGTCGACGCCCCAGGCCTCGTGGATCATCACCACGCCCGGCCAGGGACCCTGGTCGATCGGTCGGGCCAGGACGGCCGTACGCCCGTCGATGGTGAGGTCCTCGCTACGGGTCTGCATAACGGCCAAGCTACGACCAGGGCGACGACGGATGCTCCCGCGCCGCCGAGATCGAGGATCTAACTCGTGTGAGGGCGAAGCGGGATGTCGCCGCGGAGCGTCTGTCGTCGGCGGAGCGTCGCCGAGTTCGCGTCGGACGGCTCCGGTCTGGCAGAATGGTCTGCTGGTCTGTGAGTTGGTGCCCTCTCACGCCTGCGCCACGGACCTCCTCTGGACAGACCGAGTGAGGACCCACCCGCACCGGCCCGTCCGCCCAATACGGACACCAACCGTACGAATACACAGGAGTTACCACACTCGTGGCTGTCAAGATCCGTCTGAAGCGGCTGGGCAAGATCCGCTCGCCGCACTACCGCATTGTCGTCGCCGATTCTCGCACCAAGCGCGACGGCCGCTCGATCGAAGAGATCGGCAAGTACCACCCGAAGAACGATCCGTCGGTCATCGAGGTCGATTCCGAGCGAGCCCAGTACTGGTTGTCGGTGGGCGCCCAGCCGACCGAGGCCGTCGTCGCGCTGTTCAAGCGCACCGGCGACTGGCAGAAGTTCTCCGGCGACACCTCGCCGTCGGGCGTGCTTCCGCAGAAGGAGAAGGCCGACAAGACCGCCGCCTTCAACGTCGCGCTCGCCGAGTCGGGCGACACGCCGACCTCGTCGGCCATCTCGGGCAAGTCCGGCCGGTCCAGCTCCGAGGGCACCCCGGCCGAGACCGCTGACGACGCGACCAGCGGGGCCTGAGCGTGCTCGCCGACGCCCTGGATCACCTGGTCCGGGGCATCGTCACCCACCCCGACGATGTCGTGGTCCGGGACAAGGACGGCCGCCGCGGGCGGATGCTCGAGGTGCGCGTCAACCCATCGGACATCGGCAAGGTGATCGGTCGGTCGGGCCGTACGGCCAGCGCGCTGCGCACGGTCGTCGGCGCCCTCGCCGGTCGGGAGCAGGTCCGGGTCGACTTCGTGGACGTCGACCGACGCCCGAGGGAGAACTCTCGCGGCGATCGTCGTCGCTGAACCGTGTCCGAGAGCGGACGCGAGTCGGAAGGTGAGCGTCTGAAGGCGCACGGAGGCGACCCGGCCGAACGCCTTCTCGAGGTTGTCGTCGGTGTGGTGGGCCGAGCCCACGGCATCCGGGGGGACGTCACGATCGACGTCCGTACCGACGAGCCGGACCGCCGTTTCGCCGTCGGCCAGATCCTGCGTGCCGAGGACGCCACCCGGACGTTCCGGGTGGTGTCCTCGCGGTCCCACAGCGGGCGGCTGCTGGTGCTCTTTGCGGAACTGAGCGACCGGACTTCGGCCGAGCAGGCCCGCGGAATCCGGTTGGTCACCGACGTCGATCCCACCGAGCGACCCGCTGATCCGGACGAGTACTTCGATCGCCAGCTCGTCGGGCTGGACGTGCTGACCGTCGACGGCGTTGAGGTCGGTCGAGTGACCGGCGTGCTCCATCACCCCGAGCAGGACGTGCTCGAGGTCCGGGGCGATGGCACTCAGCATCTGATCCCGTTCGTCTCCGCCATCGTGCCCGAGGTCGATCTCGCCGCCGGCACGCTCCGGCTCGCCGACATACCGGGTCTGTTGGGCGACCTGCCCGACGACTGACCGCCGACCAGGGGTCGGCTCGCAGCGCCCGACCCTCGCCCACCTTGCGGTCGGTACGATGCCATCATCGACCCACTGGGCGGACTGGGGGCCTTGGGCGTAACGTCGAGAGAACGGGCGTGGTGATCCCGATCACCACGCGCTCATCGGGGGATGTCCGTAACGACGAGGAGTTGCCCCCGATGGCGCAAACGGTTTCCAATGAAGAGACGAGCCCGCCGCCCGCTGCCCACAAGACCAAGTGGGTCTATCCCGGGATGGGGCTTCTGTTCGCCGCCATCGTCGGCTGCTTCACGGCCTGGGGTATCGCCGCCGACCTGACCACGCCGATGGTCGCGGGCTTCAAGCGGATCTTCGAGATGAGCACGGTGCAGGCCAGCCTGGTCCAGCTCGCCTACTACGGCGCGTACTTCCTGCTGGCTCTGCCGGCTGCGTTCATCAACGAGCGGTTCGGCTACAAGGTCGGCCTGCTGACCGGGCTCGCGCTAGCGGCGGCCGGCGCGTTCTTGTTCTACCCGGCCAGCAAGATCATGACCTTCTCGGCGTTCCTGGTGGCGCTGTTCGCGATGGCCGCGGGCTGCTCGATCCTGGAGACGTCGGCCAACCCCTACGTGATGTCGCTCGGCCCGGAGGAGACGGCCACTCGGCGTCTCAACCTCGCTCAGGCGTTCAACCCGGTCGGCACGAACATCGGTGTCCTGCTGGCGACGGCGCTGATCCTGCCGAAGCTGGACGCGCCGGTCGATCTGGCCTCGGCGACGCCTCAACAGGTCCACGACATACGTGCCGGTCAGCTGTCCGCCGTGATGGGCCCCTACATCGGGCTCGGACTGCTGCTGGTGGTCATCTGGATCCTCATCGCGGTCCAGAAGTCGCCGAAGATCATGGAGGAGTTCCCCGATGCGGGCGATCTGAGCACGGGTGCGATGTTCAAGATCTTGTGGAGCAGCAGGCGTTACCGCTTCGGGGTGATCGCGCAGTTCTTCAATGTTGCGGCGCAGGTGTGTACCTGGACGTACATCATCGTCTATGTCCAGGAGGTTCTCGGCGGCTCGCTGGCTCTCGGGGGCTTCGTCCTCCAGATCAGTCTGATCTTGTTCTTGATCTCCCGCTTCGTGATGACGTACGTGATCGGTCGCGTCCGGCCGACGAAGGCGTTGGCCGCGTTGGCCCTGCTTGCCGTGCTGCTCTGCGTCTACGCGATGATCGCGGCGAACCTCAGCGGAGTGATCGCGCTGGTCGCGGTCTCCTTCTGCCTGTCCCTGATGTTCCCCACCATCTACGGCGTTGCGCTCGCCGGCCTCGGGCCGGCGACGAAGTTCGGGGCCGCCGGTCTGGTGATGGCGATCGTCGGCGGCGCGATCATGCCGGTCATCCAGGGCCGGGTGCTCGACGCCACCAGCGCGGCGTTCTCCTTCCTGATCCCGGCGATCTGCTTCGCCGTGGTCGCCTCGTTCGCGTTCTACGACCTGAAGGCTCGAGCGGACGTGCACTTCGTGTCCGCGGCCGAAGAGGAGCTGGTCCGATGATCAGGCGCGCACTTGCCGCCGTCGCGGCGTCGATGTCCCTCGTGGTTGGCCTGGCGGCGTGCGGAACGGGGTCCCAGGGCAACACCGAGCCCACGAAACAGCTCGAGCTCATCTCCTGGTGGACCTCCGGCTCCGAGGCGGCCGCGCTGAACGTCCTGATCGACGGCTTCAAGACCGCGCACCCGGGGGTGACGGTGTCCAACGCCCCGGTGGTGGGCGGCGGCGGCGCCAACGCCCAGGTCGTGCTGACCCAGCGTCTACTGGCCGGCGATCCGCCGGACGTCTGGCAGACCTTCCCGTCGGCTGCTCTGCAGAGCTACGTGAAGCAGGGGCAGGTGGCCGACGTCAGCTCGGTGATCACTCAGACCGGTTTGGACAAGACGCTGCCGCAGGCGATCCTCGATGGCCTCACGGTGAACGGCCGACAGTACGGGGTGCCGACCAGCGCGCACCGCGGCAACATGCTCTTCTTCAACCTCGGTGTGCTGCAAAAGGCCGGAGTGGCGGCACCGGCGTCTGGATACACCGTCGAGCAGTGGATCTCCGACCTGAAGAAGGTGAAGGACTCCGGTGCCGTCCCGCTCTGTGTCGGCGCCAAGGACTCGTTCACCACCCCGGCCCTGTTCGAGAACATCCTGCTGTCGGTCGTCGGTCCCGAGGGCTGGGACCAGATCGTCGCGGACCGATTCGACTGGAAGGGTCCACAGGTCAAGCAGGCGCTCGATCTGTTCGGCCAGGCCCTGGATGTGGTCGACCCGGCGGCCGCCGGCTTGTCCTGGGACGAGGCGACCAAGAAGCTCGGCGACGGCGGGTGCGCCTTCGAGACCATGAACGACTCCGCGTTCGGCGAGCTGGTCAAGGACGGGTTCGTGGACGGCAAGACCTTCCACGAGGCGCCGTTCCCGGGCACCGAGGCAAGCTACGTCGCCGTTGTCGACACCTTCGTCCAGGCCAAATCGGCGACGAACGCCAAGAACGCCGCCGACTTCCTCGCAGTGATCGCCGACCCGAACATCCAGCTGGCCTTCAGCAAGGCCAAGGGGTCGGTGCCGGTGCGGACCGACGTGGACGTGAGCTCCCTGTCGCCGTACCAGCAGTCGGCCTCGACCGCGCTGCGCAACTCGCGAGTGCTGTGGTCGATCGTGCACGGCTCGGCGATGAGTCCGGCCTTCCAGCAGGGCTTCTACGACGCGGTGAATGCGTACGTCCGCACCCGCGACGACGCAGCGTTCAGCTCGACGCTGATCGACGCCGTCGCCGCCGCCCCGCCCCAGCGCTGACCCTGCCAACCCGCTGCCGCAGGTACTTCCGGGGATCTCTGCGCATCACCGGGTCACTGTGCTCGTCGGCGCCGACGAGCACAGTGTCCCGCCGGTGCGCGAAGACGTGGTCGATGTGGCACGGTGACACGGTGCGTATCGATGTCGTCTCGATCTTCCCCGACTACCTGGCCCCTCTGCGGCTGTCACTGGTCGGCAAGGCGATCGAGTCGGGCCTGGTCGGTCTGGCCGTGCACGACCTGCGGCAGTGGACCCACGACCGGCACCGGACCGTCGACGACACCCCGTACGGCGGCGGCGCCGGAATGGTGATGAGGCCCGAGCCGTGGGGTGAGGCGCTGGACGACCTGGTCTCCGCCGGCAGTCGGCTGCTGATCATGTCTCCGTCCGGCCGGCGCTTCGATCAGCGACTGGCCGACGAGCTGGCGGGCGAGGCCCACCTCATCTTCGCCTGCGGACGGTACGAGGGGATCGACGCCCGGGTGGCGGCGCACGCCGAGACCCGGGCAACGGTCGACGAGGTCAGTATCGGCGACTACGTGCTGAACGGGGGAGAGGTCGCGGCGCTCGCGATCATCGAGGCGGTCGTCCGGCTGCTGCCGGGCGTGATCGGAAATCCCGAGTCCCTGGCGGAGGAGTCGCACTCCGCAGCCCACGACGGGCTGCTGGAGTACCCGGTCTACACCAAGCCACCGACGTGGCGCGGTCTCGACGTCCCGGAGATCCTGTTCTCCGGTCACCACGCCCAGATCGCGGCCTGGCGGCGCGAACGGGCCCTCGAACTCACCCGACGGCGCCGTCCGGATCTGTTGCCGCGTGAGCGTCCGCAGGATTCCGACAGAACTTAGCATTGATATGGACATTCCCGCCGGGGCGGCGATAACGTCGTAAACGTACGGTCGTCCCATCTGTTGCGGTGACGCGCGATCGGCGCCGCCGTGGAAAGCGGGGTCCACAGATGTCGGAGAGTGTCAGCACCACGCGGCTCAATCCGGATCAGCGCAACTCGTTCCTGGCCGCCTTCCTCGGCTGGACGATGGACGCGTTCGACTACTTCATCGTCGTGCTGGTCTATGCCGACATTGCCAAGGAGTTCGGCGTCCCGCTGACTCAGATGGCGTTCATCACGACGGTCACCTTGTTGATGCGGCCGGTCGGGGCGCTGATCTTCGGGACCTGGGCCGACCGGGTCGGGCGGCGGATCCCGCTGATCGTGGACGTCTGCTTCTACAGTGTGGTCGGCTTCCTTTGCGCCTTCGCTCCCAACTTCACGGTGCTGTTGATCCTGCGGCTGCTGTACGGAATCGGCATGGGCGGCGAGTGGGGGCTCGGGGCGGCGCTGGCGATGGAGAAGATCCCGACGAACCGGCGAGGCTTCTTCTCGGGGCTGCTCCAGGAGGGCTACTCGTTCGGCTATCTGCTCGCCGCCGTCGTCTACCTGGTGCTGCACGAGGCCTTCGGTCTCGGCTGGCGGTGGCTGTTCGCGTTCTCGATCCTGCCCGCACTGCTCACCTTGATCATCCGGAGCCGGGTCAAGGAGTCGGAGGTGTGGGAGAAGACCAACGAGCGCAAGATCTCCACCAAGACCTCGGCCGCAACGGTGTTCCGCAACCCGGCCATCGTTCGCCGATTCATCTTCTTGATCTGCCTCATGACGGCGTTCAACTGGATGAGCCACGGCACCCAGGACGTCTATCCCACGTTCTTGAAGGAGACCGACAACGGCGGTGCCGGGCTCGCCGCGTCCACTGCCTTGACCATCGCGATCATCTACAACATCGGCGCGATCATCGGCGGTCTCGTCTTCGGAACCCTGTCCGAACGATTCGGGCGGCGGCGGATCATCGTGTTCTGTGCGGTGCTCGGACTGCCGATCGTGCCGATCTTCGCGTTCTCACACACAGCCGGAATGCTGGCTCTCGGGTCGTTCCTGATGCAACTGATGGTGCAGGGCGCATGGGGTGTGATTCCGGCGCACCTGACCGAGCTGTCGCCGGACGAGATTCGCGGCTTCTACCCGGGAGTCACCTATCAGCTCGGGAACTGCCTTGCCGCGTTCAACCTGCCGATCCAGGAGGCGCTGGCACAGTCTCACGGCTATCCGTTCGCGCTCGCGGTGACCATCGTCCCCGTGCTCATCGCCGTTGCACTGCTCACCGCGTTCGGACCCGAAGCGCGAGGAGTGCGCTTCGGGTCCGACGAGAGCTCCGGCCTGGTCGCCGCGGCATCGAAGGCAGCGCCCGGCTGAGGACGAAAGCAAGGACGGTCAGCCGGAGCAAAGTCGAGCAGCTGCGGCCCGAACCGGACCACTCCGCTGATCGAAGATCGGACGTGCCGATCCGATCAGTCGCGGGTTTCTGCTTCGGCTTCCTCTTCGGCCTCGAGCTCGGCCTCTTCCTCGGCCTCTTCCTCGAGCTCGGCTTCGAGCTCGGCCTCGAACTCCAGCTCGGCGACCGCCTCGGCGACCGCGACCTCGATCACGAAGTCGAGTGCCTCGAAGATCTTGCCGGCCGCAGAGACGACTCGGGCCGTCCCGACGATCGGAGCCACCGCAACGAGCAGCCCCTGGACGTCCTCGAGAGTGACGCCGACCTCGGTGGCCGAACCGACGTTGAGTACATAGGAAGTTGCCGGCGCATCGATGGCGACGAGCGCCGCGATGCGGGCGAGCACGTGCTCGCGGGCCGGCAGGGTGCCATGCACCAGCGAGACTGCGGTGATGTCGGCGAGTGCGTTCAGGACGGGCTGGTCTTCGGCCACGGTGCCACCTTCTTGTTCGATCGATCGGATTTGTCGGTCGCACGTCGGTGCGACCCTCGGTGATCCTGCCAGTTGCAGCGCGGGCGGTCCACGCCGGGTCGCCGGCGGACTGTCCAAGGCCGGGGCGGCGGCATGACAGCGCCGTGTGCGCGTGATGTCAGCGCGTGATGTCATGATGATGTCATGAACGTGATCGAAGCAACCGGACTGAAGAAACGGTTCGGTACCACACAGGCCCTCGACGGCGTCGACCTGGCCGCGCGTCAAGGCAGCGTGCTCGGTGTGCTCGGCCCCAACGGCGCCGGCAAGACCACCGCTGTGCGAGTGCTCGCCACCTTGCTCAAGCCCGATGCCGGCACCGCCCTGATCGGCGGTTACGACGTCGTGAAGGAGCCACAGAAGGTGCGCAACACCGTCGGCCTCACCGGCCAGTACGCCTCGGTGGACGAAGACCTCACCGGCACCCAGAACCTCGTGATGATCGGCCAGCTGCTCAATCTGAGCACCCGGCAGGCGAAGACCAGGGCCGCCGAGCTACTCGCCTGGTTCGACCTGACCGACGCGGCCGGCAAGATGGCCAAGACCTACTCCGGGGGGATGCGCCGCCGGCTCGACCTCGCCGCCAGCCTCGTCGGCCGACCCGCGGTGATCTTCCTCGACGAACCGACGACCGGGCTCGACCCGGCCAAGCGCGAGGACATGTGGGACGTCATCCGCAACCTCGTCACCGAAGGTTCGACGGTCCTCCTGACCACCCAGTACCTCGACGAGGCGGATGCGCTGGCCGACGAGATCAGCGTGATCGACCACGGCAGGGTGATCGCCCACGACACCCCCGAAGGGCTCAAGCGCGTGGTCGGTGGTCAGCGGATCGCCGTCCGCCCCACCGACGCGACCCGGCTGGACGACGTCGCCCGCATTCTGGCCCAGATCGGCTCGGGAGCGCCGGAGGCGTCCGGTCGCAACGAGCTGTCGGTGGCAGTGCCGGGCGAGGAGAGCCTGCCGCGCACACTGCAGCTGCTGACCGAGGAGCGCATCGGTGTGACCGAGCTGTCCTTGCACCTGCCCAGCCTCGACGAGGTCTTCCTCACCTTGACCGGCCGCCGAGCCGGCGACGACGAGCCGCTCGGCGCCGATCGGGCCGGCGCGTCTCCGACCAGCACCAGCACAGAAGGGAAGGCGGCATGAGCGCCACCCACACGATCTCCCGACGGGTCGACTCCCGGCCCTCGCCGTCCCCGGCACTCGTCCCCGACGGGCCGGCCGCCGGAAGCTTCGTCGGCTACCTCCGACACGTCCTCGTCGTCGCAAAGCGAAGCCTGATCAAGACCTGGCGTACGCCGGAGGCCCTGATCGACGTCACCGTCCAGCCGATCATCTTCCTGGCGATGTTCACCTACATCTTCGGAGGCGCGATCGCCCCGAACGGTTCGCAGCAGCAGTATCTGCAGTTCCTGCTGCCGGGCATCCTCGGCCAGACCATCGCCATGGCCGGCATCGCGCTCGGCACGAACCTGAACACCGACATCGAGAAGGGGATCTTCGACCGGTTCCGCTCGCTGCCGATCGGACGATCCGTGCCGCTGGTCGGCGCCGTCGCTGCCGACGTTGCCCGCTACGTCACCCTCTGCGTGGTCACCATGGGCGCCGGATACCTGATGGGCTTCCGGGTCCAGACGAACTGGGAGTCGGCGTTCGCCGCCATGGCCTTGTGCGTCGCCTTCGCGCTGTGCTTCTGCTGGATCTCGGTGTTCGTCGGGATGGTCGCCCGGACATCCGGGTCGGTCCAGGCGATCGGCTTCTTGATCGTCCTGCCGCTCAGCTTCGGTAGCAACACGTTCGTGCCGACCGACACGATGCCTGGCTGGCTGCAGGCGTTCGTGAACGTCAACCCGATCTCCCACCTGGTGTCGACCGTCCGCGCGCTGATGCTCGGCGGGTCGTACGGCAACAACCTCGTCTGGACGCTGGGCTGGATGGCCGTCTTGCTGGTCGTCTTCGTTCCGCTCGCCCTGTGGGGTTACCGCAAGCGCGCCTGACACCGCACGCCAGCGCTCACGCTAGAGGTACTGAACCGGGTCGAGGCGCAGCTGCGCCTCGACCCGGTCCAGGTTTCGGCCGCGCCGATAGCCGGACTCGAAACCGTCATCGCCGAGCTCGGACCGGAGCATCTCGCTGATGGCCGCCACCGCACGGTCGGTCCAGTCGTTGGCGCCCCGAACCGCGGCCGCAGCGCCGAGCGCGACCGCGCCCTCGGCAGGTCTCGATCGGGCGGTCAGCCAGCCGGCCACCGCCGTACCGACCGCGGCGACGATCGGCTGGTCGTGGGTCTCGATGGCCGATGGGTAGGCGACCAGCAGGTCACTGGTCGACTGTTCGAGCTTGCCGGCGAGGGCCGAGATCAGAGCGGTTGCCGCCAGGATCACCCCGCGGAGGTGCCCGAGCATTGCGGCCGAGCTGTCCCGTCGCGCCAGATCCGCCCGGATCTGGTCGGCCAGCTCCAGGGCGCGCTCGGGACGCCCGGTATTCCACTCGATCATCACGACTGCCGCCATGGCGAACATGGCACGTTCGGAGTCGAGCACGGTGCGTCCGGTCCGCTCCAGGTCAGCCAGCTCCTCGCGCGCGGCATCGAACTCGCCCCGACGGATCAGCAGATCGGCGATTCGGATGTGGATGTAAACGTCCTCCTCGGCCGAGCCCATCTCGCGGATGTAGCCGCGGGCAGCGACGAAGTCGGCGATCGCGTCGTCCAGCCGGCCGTCGAGGGTCGCGAGCTGGGCTCGGGCGACCAGGGTTGTCGACAGCCCCCAGCGGTCTCCGATCTGGACGAACTCCTCGTACGCAAGCTCCAGCTCCAGCCGCATCTGATCGAGCTCGCCGGCGTTCTCGTACAGATTCGCGAGGCTGGCGTGGATCGCGGCGCGCAGCCACCGGTCCGGCGACGCCGTGGCGCGTTGCACCAACCGATCGGAGAGGTCCGTTCGTCCCGCGAACCCGGCTAGCATGCAGCGGAGGATCTCCAGCCCGGGAAATCGCGGTTCGGGCGCCGCGGCGAGCTCCTCGCTGACCAGTGCCAGCCGCGCTCGCATGATGTCCCAGCTCGAGCCCTCGCCGTCAGGGTTCTCCGTCAGATCCGCCATCACCAAGGCGGCGCGCGCAAAGGCGAGCTCGGGCAGGTCGACGCCCGCATTCACATCGAGGATCAGCTCGGCCCAGGTGGCCATCTCCGTGTTGTTCTCCAGGACCGACCAGTACCAGGCCAGGGCGAGCATCATCGTCAGCGCCTGTTCGCCGCGACCCGAGTCGGCCAGGTAGCGCAGTGCCGCGGAGACGTTGTCGCGGTCCACATCGAGGCGCGCGAGCGCGGTCAGCTGGTCGCGACTGCGCAGGATCGGCTCGCAGTCGACCACGATCGCGGCATAGTGCTCGGCGTGCGCGAGGCGCGTCGCGGCAAGCTCGTCGCGTTCGGCCAGCCGCTCGATGCCGTACTCCCGGATCGTCTCCAGCATCCGATAGCGGACCTCGCTTGCCATGGCCGTTGGTGCCGACTCGATCTGGAGCAGGGACTTGTCCGCCAACGAGGCCAGCAGCGGCTCGATGTCGGCGGCGGCGAGGCGGCGATCGGCGCAGACCGCCGCCGCGCTCTCATCGTCGGTGCCCGCCGGGAAGACAGCGAGCCGTTCCGCGAGAAGGCGCTCGGCCGGACTGAGCAGGTCCCAGCTCCACTCCACCACCGCCCGCAGAGTCCGATGGCGCGGCAGGCTCGTCCGGTTGCCGCCGGTGAGAAGACGGAAGCGATCCGACAGCCGGCCGGCGATCTCGGTCACGGGCAGCACCCTGAGCCGCGCCGCTGCCAGCTCGATGGCCAGCGGAAGCCCGTCGAGGCGCCGGACGATCTCGACGACGGGACCGAGAGTCGCGGGGTCCAGGACGAAGTCGGGTCTGGCCGCGGTCGCCCGGTCCAGCCATAGTCGGACGGCCGGATAGCCCGCCGCGTCGGCGAGCGACACGTCCGCGGGCGGCAGCGGCAACGGTGCGATGGCGCACAGCACCTCACCGGTCAGGCCGAGCAGCTCTCGGCTGGTCGCCAGCACACGTACGTCCGGGGCGGCCGCCAAGATGTCGTCCACCAGGTGCGCCACCGGGTCGACCAGGTGCTCGCAGTTGTCCATCACGAGCAGACAGCGAGCGTCCCGAAGCCGATCGAACAGCCGCTCCCGGACGTCCTGCGGCAGCCGCTCGGCGCGCTCGGTCACGCGGGTGTCCCGGCCACCGAGCACGCCCAGCAGCGTTCCGGCCAGGTCGTCGGGATCGGTCACGGGAGCCAGCTCGATCAGCCAGGCAGGTTCGTCGTGTGCCGCAAGCCATCGGTTGGTCGCCTCGATCGCGAGCCGGGTCTTGCCCGCCCCGCCGGCCCCGATCAGCGTGGTCAGGCGGTGACTCTCGACCGCGGCCAGCACCCGGGTCAGGTCGTCGGACCGCCCGACGAAGCTGGTCAGCGCGGCGCGCAGGTTGCTCCGCCGACCGGGTGGCGCCCTCGTCGTCGCAACGGGGTCCGGGCTGAGGGGTTCCGCGGCGGCCGATTCACCCCGAAGCAGCTGGAGGTGCAGGGCCTGCAGCTCCGGCCCGGGATCGGTGCCGAGCCGATCACCGAGGAACGTACGGATGGCCTCGTAGTGGGCGAGCGCTTCGGGCGTGCGCCCTGCGGCCGCCAGCGCGCGGATCAAGGCGCCGGCCACGGGCTCGTGCAGCGGGTTCGCCTCCGCAAGCGCCTCGAGCTCGCCGACCGCTTCGCCGGCCCGGCCCGTTCGGATCAGGATGCCGAGCCGGTCCAGACTGGCGCCGAGCCGGAGCTCGCCGAGCTGGGCTCGCCGCCCGACGGCGTACGACGCGTCCCCGACCTCGGCGAACGGCTCGCCCCGCCACAGCGCCTCGGCCGCGATCAGGTCGTCCAGACCCTCCGGCTCGTCGCCCTCCGCCAGACGCCGGCGAGCTGCCTCGACGAGCGCACCGAACGCCACCGTGTCCACGGCTTCGGGGATGATCGCCAGCCGATAACCGGTGCCGTCCTGCTCGATCACCTCGCCCACCCCCAGCGCACGCCGCAGCCGGGACACCAACGACTGGAGGGCGTTCACCGGATCTCCCGGCACGTCGTCGGCCCAGACCGCATCGACCAGGTCCGCGCCGGACACCCGCCGGCCCGGGTCGAGAGCCAGCCGGACCAGCAACGCCTGCAGCCTGCGTCCGGCGATCTTGATCGGCCGTCCGTCTCGACCGACGACAAGCAGCGGCCCCAGCAACCCGACCTGCACGGACTACTCGCCCGTCGTTCCGTCGATGGCCTCCCGGAGAAGGTCGGCGTGACCGTTGTGCCGGGCGTACTCCTCCAGCAGGTGAAGCATCACCCAGCGGATCGTGCTCGACGGGCGACGCTGCGACCCGCCCCTGGTGATCTCGTCGGCGGAGGAGAAGGTGGACAGCACCCGGCGCGACTCCATGATCTGCGCCCGATAGTGCGACCAGACCTGTTCGACGCTCGCGCTGTCGAGGTCGTCGAAGTCGCCGTCGCGGTTGTCGGGTGTGCAGTAGACATCGTCGACCGGCTGGCCGTCCATGGTCGCGGCGAACCAGTGCCGCTCGACCTCGGACAGGTGGCGAGCCAGGCCGAGCAGCGACAGCGTCGATGGCGGACTGGCTCGCCGCATCAGCTGCTCGTCGCCGAGCCCGACGCACTTCTGCTCGAAGGTGGCCCGGTGGTAGTCCAGGAACTGCGCCAGGTTTTCGAGCTCCGTGCCGTACCGATCCGGGTCGGCGCGAGTGATCGGCTCCGGGTCGGACGGGGAGATGCTCACGGGCTCACCCTAGATCCAGCCTGTGAAGTCACCCACAGTTCGGCGTCCGTTTGTGGTCGGAGTGGTGAAAAACACCAGTGACTCAGGTGGCCTTACGTGGATACCCGCGGGCAAGCGTTCTAGGGTAAGGCGCGTGGCCCTCTCAACAATGACTCCGGCGCAAAAAGCCGCCCGGTCGACGGTGGCGCTGAAAGCGCTGATGGCGGTCAGTGGGCTGATCATGATCGGCTTTCTGCTAGCCCACATGTACGGCAACCTCAAGGTCTTCGCGGGCCAGGAGGCCTTCGACGAGTACGCCGAGCATCTGCGGACGATCGGCGAGCCGATCCTGCCGTACGGCGGTGCCTTGTGGATCATCCGCGTTGTGCTGCTGGCCGCGATCATCGCCCATATCTACTCGGCCGCGACCCTGTGGCGGCGGGCTCGGCGCGCGCGTGGTGGCGAGTCCGCGACCAAGCGCTATCAGACCACGAAGGCGAGACGTGGCGTCCAGCGGACCTACGCCTCCTTCACCATGCGCTGGGGTGGGGTGACCATCGTCTTGTTCGTGATCTTCCACCTGATGGAGTTCACCTGGGGTTGGGTGCATCCCGGCGGCGCGTCGGACAGTCCGTACCAGCGGGTCGTCGACGGGTTCGGCGTCTGGTGGGTGGTGCTGGCCTACACCATCGCGTTGATCGCGGTCGGCTTCCATCTTCGGCACGGGACCTGGAGTGCCCTCACCACGCTGGGCGCAAACACCAGCTCGGTGGCCCGGCGCCGACTGAACCTGCTGGCCTACGCGGTGGCGATCGTCATCGTGGTCGGCTTCCTGCTGCCCCCGTACGCAATCTTGTTCGGACTGGTGAACTGACATGACCACGATCACCCCTGACACCCCCGACCTCAACTCCGTCGACGCGGACTCGCTCTATACCGTCGGTGACGACATCGCCGACACCAAGGCGCCCAACGTCCCGATCGACCGGCGGTGGGAGGAGCGCAAGTTCAAGGCGAAGCTGGTCAACCCCGCCAACCGCCGCAAGCTGTCGATCATCATCGTCGGCACCGGGCTTGCCGGTGGCTCCGCCGCCGCGACCCTGGGCGAGGCCGGCTACCAGGTGGAGAGCTTCTGCTACCAGGACTCGCCGCGCCGAGCCCACTCGATTGCCGCGCAGGGCGGCATCAACGCGGCCAAGAACTACCGCAACGACGGTGACTCGACGTACCGGCTGTTCTACGACACCGTCAAGGGCGGCGACTTCCGCGCCCGCGAGTCCAACGTCTACCGGCTGGCCGAGGTCAGCGCCAACATCATCGACCAGTGTGTCGCGCAGGGCGTCCCGTTCGCCCGGGAGTACGGCGGCCTGCTCGACAATCGTTCGTTCGGTGGTGTGCAGGTCTCCCGGACGTTCTATGCTCGCGGCCAGACCGGCCAGCAGCTCCTGATCGGCGCCTACCAGGCTCTGGAGCGGCAGATCGCCGCCGGCACGGTGACGATGCACACCCGGCACGAGATGCTCGAGGTGATCATCGTCGACGGGCGAGCGCGCGGCATCGTGGCCCGCGACATGCTGACCGGCGCGATCGAGACCCATTTCGCCGACGCCGTCGTGCTGGCCAGCGGCGGCTACGGCAACGTGTTCTTCCTGTCCACCAACGCGATGGGCTGCAACGTCACGGCCACCTGGCGGGCGCACCGCAAGGGCGCGCTGTTCGGCAATCCGTGCTACACCCAGATCCACCCGACCTGCATCCCGGTGTCCGGCGACTACCAGTCGAAGCTGACCTTGATGAGTGAGTCGCTCCGCAACGACGGTCGGATCTGGGTGCCGAAGTCCGGGGAGGACAAGCGGGACGCCCGGCAGATCCCGGAGGACGAGCGCGACTACTACCTGGAGCGGATCTACCCGGCCTTCGGCAACCTCGTACCACGCGACATCGCGTCCCGGGCCGCCAAGAACGTGTGCGACGAGGGGCGCGGGGTCGGTCCCGGCGGGCTCGGGGTCTACCTCGACTTCGCGGATGCCATCAAGCGACTCGGTCGCAAGGCGGTCGAGGCCAAGTACGGCAACCTGTTCGACATGTACGCCCAGATCACGGGCGAGAACCCGTACGAGACGCCGATGCGGATCTACCCGGCCGTGCACTACACGATGGGCGGTCTGTGGGTCGACTACGACCTCGAGTCCACGATCCCTGGGCTGTTCGTCGCGGGAGAGGCGAACTTCTCCGATCACGGCGCGAACCGGCTCGGCGCCTCGGCGCTGATGCAGGGCCTCGCCGACGGCTACTTCGTGCTGCCGTACACGATCGCCAACTACCTGGCCGACGGGCCGTACCCGAAGGTCGACGCGAGCCACCCGGCGGCGGTCGAGGCGGTCGATGCGGTGAAGGACCGGATCGAGACCTTCCTTTCGCTGAACGGCAGCCGGACCGTCGACTCCTTCCACAAGGAACTCGGCCACATCATGTGGGACTACTGCGGGATGGAGCGGACCGAGGAAGGGCTGCGTAAGGCGATTACCCGGATCCGCGAGCTGCGCAAGGAGTTCTGGTCCGATGTCCGGGTGCTCGGCACCAACGAGGAGCTGAACCAGGCGCTCGAGCGGGCCGGTCGGGTGGCCGACTTCATCGAGCTCGGCGAGCTGATGTGCATCGACGCATTGGTCCGCCGCGAGTCCTGCGGCGGCCACTTCCGTGCCGAGTCGCAGACCGAGGACGGGGAGGCGCTGCGGCACGACGACGAGTTCGCCTTCGTGTCGGCCTGGGAGTGGGGCGGCGACGGCGGCAAGCCGATCTTGCACAAGGAACCGCTCGCGTACGAGTACGTCGAGATGAAGCAGAGGTCGTACAAGTGAGGAATGTGATGGGTGTGGTCGCCGGCGAGCGTCGGGTAGCGAAGCGCCGGTCCTGTCTGGACGAGCGAGCGAGCAAACACGCTTTTCGGTTGGCAAGAGCGCGCGGAAGACATGATCTTCGGGCGTACAGCGACGGCGAGCCGGCATGAATATCACGGTCAGGGTGTGGCGGCAGCCGACCCCGGATGCCGCCGGCCAGATGATCGGCTACGAGGTACCGGACGTCAGTGAGCACATGTCGTTCCTGGAGATGCTCGACGTCCTCAACGAGCGGCTCACCCTCGAGGGCCAGGACCCGATCGCGTTCGACTCGGACTGCCGCGAGGGAATCTGCGGCATGTGCGGGCTGGTGATCAACGGCATCGCCCACGGACCGCAGCAGACCACCACCTGCCAGCTGCACATGCGGAGCTTCTCCGACGGCGACGTGATCGACATCGAGCCGTGGCGGTCCGAGGCGTTCCCGGTGCTCAAGGACCTGGTGGTCGACCGTGGTGCGTTCGACCGGATCATCCAGGCCGGCGGCTACATCTCGGCACCGACCGGAACCGCACCCGAGGCGCACGCCGCGCCCATCCCCAAGCGGGACGCCGACCACGCATTCGACGCCGCGACGTGCATCGGTTGCGGCGCGTGCGTCGCGGCCTGCCCGAACGGCTCGGCGATGTTGTTCACCGCGGCCAAGATCACCCACCTGGGCCTGCTGCCGCAGGGGCAGCCCGAGCGGCACTCCCGAGTGCTCGACATGGTCGCGCAGCACGACGAGGAGGGTTTCGGCGGCTGCACCAACATCGGTGAGTGCACGGCCGTCTGCCCCAAGGGGATCCCGCTGGAGACGATCTCGCGGCTGAACCGCGATCTGCTCGGTGCGCTGATGAAGGGCAACAACTAGCTCGCCCCCTCCGCGTCGTTGCGGCTCGCACTTTCTCCCTTCTCGCAGCCCGACCCCGGCGCCGCTGCGGCGGTACGGCTGGGCTGCTCGTGCGGTCGGAAGGGAGAGCGGGCGCTTCTGCCCGACGCTCGCCACGTGCTGCCCGACGCTCGCCACGTGCTGGTCGGCAGCGGCTCGCGGCGACACACCGATCAGGCGGCGGCCTGGGCTGCGGCGCGTCGTGGACGGGGCGCGCCGATCGGGTGCTTGCGGGGCCGGCCGCGACCGCGTTTGTGGGCGACGATGGCGCCCTCGACGAAGACCTCGCCTCCCCACACACCCCAGGGCTCGCGCCGCTCGATGGCTCCCAGCAGGCAAGCTGTGCGGATCGGGCAGTCACTGCAGAGGGCCTTCGCCGCATCGACGTCGGACTCGCGTTCGGCAAAGAAGAGCTGGCTGGAGACCTGACACGGCAGCGCCGGCTGCGTGATCGGAAGGGCGGAGAGGATGACTTCGCCGTTCACCGTTGATCAACTCCTCGGGGGATGGAGGACAGAACTGATGGACGGGCAGCCCCCGGACGCCCTCAGCCCTCGGCGACTCACGCCGCCGACCCTGACGTTGTGATGGATCCTCGAGCGCCGCCGTTGATACATCGGGGGAGGCCCGAATTGCAGCGGACCTCGGTCGGAGGTGCGCTGATTTCCACCCGCCCGGCTCGATATGGCAGACTTGCTCGCTGTTGTCCACCCACGACTGGGGCGCCTGCCACAGGGGGATCGTTCCGGTCGGGGGCTCCTGAGCAGTATCGACCGCGGTGACCTGTGGCACTGACGAGGTAATCATGAGCAAGCTCATCTCCGAGCTCGACCAGGCGTCGCTACGCAGCGACATCCCCGTCTTCCGACCCGGCGACTCCGTGCGGGTTCACGTGAAGGTCGTCGAGGGCAACCGCTCCCGGATCCAGGTCTTCGCCGGCGTCGTCATCGCGCGCTCCGGCGAGGGCGTGCGCGAGTCGTTCATCGTCCGCAAGGTCAGCTTCGGCGTCGGTGTGGAGCGCACGTTCCCGCTGCACAGCCCGATCATCGACAAGATCGAGGTCGAACGCCGCGGCGACGTCCGCCGCGCGAAGCTGTACTACCTGCGCGGTCTGCGCGGCAAGGCCGCCAAGATCAAGGAAAAGCGCGACTGATCGCCCGGCGGGTCGATTCCGGGGTGCTGAGGAGATTCGCTGATCAGCGCTCCGCCGAGTGCAAGAACTGGCCGAATTGGCGACGCATCCGCTCACCGCGGAGCGCTCGTCAGCGCCAGGGCCGGACCGGCTCGCCCTCTGCTGAGGTGCGTGGGATCGGCGCCTCGTGGGGCTAGGCTTCCCCGGTGAGTGAGCGTGAGCCGGCGCCGGAGGCGCAGGAGCAGAGGCCCGGTCCGCGGAGCATGACGTTCGGTGAGCACGCATTCGCGTTCTTGAAGGAACTTCTGATGGTCGTCATCGGCGCCATCATCGTCGCGTCGCTGGTTCGCTACTTCGTGGGCCAGATGTTCATCATCCCCTCGCAGTCGATGGAGAACACGCTCCAGGTCAGGGACCGCGTGGTCGTGGAGAAGCTCAGCTCGCTCAAGCGCGGGCAGGTTGTCGTGTTCCAAGACCCCGGCGGGTGGCTGACCGAAGAGACCGAGGGCAGCGACCGCGGACCGATCGGTCGTGGCCTGGAGTTCATCGGCGTGCTCCCCGACACGAGCGCGAACCACCTGATCAAGCGGGTCGTCGGGCTGCCCGGCGATGAGGTCGTCTGCTGCGACTCCGAAGGCAGGATCACGGTGAACGAGCACCCGTTGGATGAGACGAGCTATCTCTACACCGACCCCTCGGGCCAACAGAGCGCGCCGTCCGACATCAAGTTCGACGTGGTGGTGCCCGACGGACGGATCTTCGTGCTCGGCGACAACCGCGGCGACAGTCGCGACTCACGGTGCCATCTCAACGACCCTGGCACACTGAAGGGCGAGAACGCATTCGTTTCGGAGGATCTTGTCGTGGGTCGTGCCATAGCCGTCGTGTGGCCGCTGTCCGACGCCGCCAGGTTGCAGATCCCGGCGACGTACGACAGCGTGCCACCAGGGAAGTCACCCGCACCCTCGACCCCGGAGATCCATGCCGGCGCGGATGCGAACTGCTGATGGTCGCGACGGAGGGCCACACCGACGCCACGGGTGCTTCCCGACGGCGACGCGGCGGGGGTTCGGTCATTCGAGAGTTCGCCGTGGTCGTGATCGGGGCGTTGCTGGTATCGATCTTGCTTCGGGCGTTCGTCGGACAGATGTTCATCATCCCGTCGCAGTCGATGGAGAACACACTGCTGGTCGGTGACCGGGTCGTGGTGCAGAAGATCACGAGCTTCCAGCGCGGCCAGGTCGTCGTGTTCGCCGACCCCGGGGGATGGCTCGGTGAGACCGGTGCGCCGGACCCGAGCACGTTCGACAAGTTGCTGGATCTGGTCGGCATTCCGACCGCGGCGAGCGCCGGACACCTGATCAAACGGGTCATCGGGATGCCGGGTGACAAAGTGGTCTGCTGCGACGATCAGGGCCGGATCACCGTGAACGGGTACCCCTTGGACGAGACCTCCTACCTCTATACCAGTCCGGACGGGACCCAGGTCGCCCCGTCGGAGGTCCGATTCACTGTCGTCGTACCGAAGGATCGGATCTTCGTGATGGGCGATCATCGCGACCTCAGTGCCGACTCGCGCTGCCATCTGTCGGATCTGTCGGCCACGGAGGCGAAGGGGCAGGTCGCCTTCGTGCCGGAGAGCCTGGTGGTCGGGCCGGCTGTCGCCATCGCCTGGCCGCTCAGCAGATTCGAGATCCTCCGCCGCCCCGCGACGTTCGCGGGCGTCCCGGCGCCGACCGAGTCCGCCCCGGATGTCGGGGTGATCGAGCCGGAAGGGGTGAGTTGTTGATGTCCGCCACGTCGGTCGGCGTGCCGGCGGTGCGACCCAGCACCGGCCTCTATGGCTACGAGCGGGCGCTCAAGCGAGTCGGCCTGGGGCCGGTGGCCGGAGCCGACGAGGCGGGCCGCGGCGCCTGTGCCGGTCCGTTGGTCGCGGGCGCCGTCGTGCTCGCCGACGGTAAGTCGCGGCAGATCGCCAACCTGCGCGACTCCAAGCTGCTCAGCGCGGCGCAGCGCGAGCGCTGCTACGACGAGATCACGCGCAAAGCGGTCGCCTGGTCGGTGGTCTGCATCGAGCCGGGCGACTGCGACCGGATGGGCATGCATGTGGCCAACATCGCCGCACTGCGCCGGGCCCTGCTGCGGCTGGACGTCGCTCCCGGATTCGTGCTGACCGACGGCTTCGGGGTCGACGGGCTCGGCGTTCCGGGACTGGCCGTTTGGAAGGGCGACCGAGTCGCCGCGTGCGTGGCTGCCGCGTCCATCATCGCCAAGGTGACCCGGGACCGCATCATGCGCGAGCTCCACAACGACTACCCCGAGTACGCGTTCGACGTCCACAAGGGCTACTGCACCGAGCTGCACCAGGAGCGACTGGACCGCCACGGACCGTCGGCCACCCACCGGATGCGCTTCGAGAACGTGGCCAGAACGGCTAGAGTCGGTGCGCCATGAGTGCCGAGGATCTTGAGCAGTACGAAAGTGAGCTGGAGCTCCAGCTCTATCGCGAGTACAAGGACGTCGTCGGCATCTTCACGTACGCCGTCGAGACCGAGCGTCGTTTCTACCTGTGCAACGCGGTGGACCTGAAGGTCCGCACCGAGGGCGGGGACGTCTACTACGAGGTGTCCATGGGCGACGCGTGGGTGTGGGACATGTACCGCCCGGCCCGCTTTGTGAAGAGCGCCAAGGTGCTGACCTTCCGGGACGTCTCGATCGAAGAGATCGCCCACAGCGACCTGCAGGTGCCCAAGAGCGTCGGAGAATAGACGCTCGATCCGAGGCGTGAGCCTGTCGACGCTCCGCAGGATGTGCCCTGGCCCGTCGACGGGCATTGGAAGCTGTGCCCTGAGCCGGTCGCAGGGCGCAGGCCGTTGTCCACAGATTGAGCGGCCGAAACCGTTGTCCACAGATTTCGTCGTCGGCTGACTCGTTTCGCTCCGACCTCCGTAGGTCATAGACGGAGGTGGGTTGATGACGGACCAGGCTGCGAAGCAACTAGGGGTGCGTGGCGAGGATCTTGCGGTCGCCGAGCTCGAGCGACAGGGGATGACACTGCTCGCGCGCAACTGGCGATGCAAGGTCGGGGAGATCGACGTGATCGCCGAGGAAACCGTGAACGGCCGCAGGACAGTTGTCTTCTGCGAGGTGAAGTGTCGCTCGGGTCTCGGCTTCGGCGACCCGCTGGAGGCGATCACGTACGCGAAAGTGCGGAAGCTGCGCCAGCTCGCCGCCGAGTGGCTGGCGCAGAGCGGCACACAGCCGGACGCCATCCGGGTCGACGCGGTCGGGATCGTGCTCGGACGTGGTTCGGCGCCGCTGGTCCGGCACGAACGGGGGATCGGCGGATGATGGCCTCGGCCTGGAGCGTTGCGCTGGTCGGCCTGGATGGACGGATCGTCGAGGTCGAGGCCGACATCGGGGGCGGTCTGCCGCGCACGGTACTGGTAGGTCTTCCCGACACCGCGTTGTACGAGGCGCGCGACCGCTGCAAGGCGGCGGTGTCCAACTCGTCCGTGGCATGGCCCGCCTCACTGCTGACGATCAACCTGAGTCCTGCGACCCTGCCCAAGACCGGGTCTCACTACGACCTCGCGATTGTTGCGGCCGTCCTTGGTGCCGCCGATCAGTTTTCGGTGACCGAGCTCGCCGACACGGTGCTGCTCGGTGAGCTGGGGCTCGACGGACGGGTGCGTGGGGTCCGCGGCATCCTGCCCGCCACGCTGGCGGCGGCGCAGCACGGCTTCCGCCGGGTCATCGTGCCTCGGACGCAGGCGGGCGAGGCTCGACTCGTCGACGGTGTCGAGGTGTTCGGGGTCGCATCGCTACGGCAGCTGCTCGCCCTCCTCCGGCACGACCCCGTCCCCGACGAGACTGGCCCGGATGTCGCCGGCGAAGCCGATCAGCACCGAGCGGACAGCGGGTCCCGCTCGCTGGACCTGGCCGACGTGGCGGGCCAGGCCGAAGCGAAGTGGGCTCTTGAGGTGGCCGCGGCCGGTCGGCACCATATCTTCTTCCACGGCCCGCCGGGAGTCGGGAAGACGATGCTCGCCGAACGCCTGCCGGGGCTGCTTCCGGACCTGGGGGTGGCCGACGCACTGGAGGTGTCCGCCATCCACTCCCTGGCCGGGGTCGAGCTGGATGACGGACTGATCATGCGCCCGCCGTATGCCGATCCGCACCACTCGGCATCCCTTCCGGCGGTGATCGGCGGAGGTCCACGGATGGCCAAGCCGGGTGCCATCTCCCGCGCCCACCGCGGTGTCTTGTTCATGGACGAGGCCCCCGAGTTCTCGTCCAGTGTGCTGGAGGCAATGCGAACCCCGCTGGAGTCGGGCATCGTCTTCTTGACCCGATCGCAGATGCAGACCCGCTATCCGGCCCGCTTTCAGCTGGTGCTGGCCGCCAACCCGTGTCCGTGTGGCAAGTTCGGCACCCCGGGAGCGGATTGTCGATGTCCACCGATGGCGATCCGCCGATACGGCCAGAAGCTGTCCGACCCGATTCGGGACCGGATCGACATCTCGCAGACGTTCCGACCCCCTCGGCGTTCCCGGGTGCGGGCTGCGTTGGACGGTGGTGAGTCGTCTGCCTCCGTCGCCGCGCGGGTGGCCGAGGCTCGGTCGCGCCAGGCGCGACGACTGGCCGGCACCGAGTGGCGCTGCAACGGCGAGGTCGATGGGCCGTACCTGCGCCGTCACCTGCCGCTGCCGGACGGCTTGGACGCCGTCGACGACGCCCTCGACAGGAGGCAATTGAGCCCACGCGGGGTTGACAAGGTGCTCCGCGTCGCCTGGACGGTCGCCGATCTGTCCGGCGCCGACCGACCCCTGGCCGAGCACGTCGCGGTTGCGCTGGCGATGCGTCGCGGCGAACCGTCGCCGAGCTGGCGGGCGGTGAGCTGATGGCGGCCGAGCAAAGGCCGGAGCTGTCGGATCGGGCGGCGCGGATGGCGCTGAGCTGCGTCGTGGAGGCCGGTGACCCGACGGTGGCAGCTCTGGTGGCCGAAGCGGGTGCTCCCGAGGCCTGGGCGCGGGTGTGTGAGTCGGCGCTGGGGGAGCCGGTGGCACAACGCGCGGCCTCGGTCGATCACCGGCAGGTCGCGGTGCTGTCGCGCCACTACAAGGTGCGTTTTGTGGTGCCAGGTGACGAGGAGTGGCCCACCGGACTGGACGACCTGCGGTTCGTCAGCCCGGTGCAGCGCAAGGCCGGTGTCCCGATCGGTCTGTGGCTGCGCGGTCCCGGCCATCTCGGGGAGCTGTCGGCGCGGTCGCTTGCCGTGGTCGGCTCGCGGGCAGCCACACCGTACGGCGTCGAGACCGCCACGCAGATCGCCGGCGACGTGGCCGACCAGGGGCTGGCCGTGGTTTCGGGCGGTGCCTACGGGATCGATACCGCGGCGCACCAAGGTGCCCTCGGTGGCTCCGGGGCGACGATCGCGGTGCTGGCCAACGGGGTCGACGTCGCGTACCCGAAGGGCAACGCTCCGCTACTGGGCGCCATCGCGCGGGATCACCTGGTCGTGTCCGAGCTCCCGCCGGGCGAGTCGCCGAGCCGGGTCCGCTTCCTGGCTCGCAACCGGATCATCGCCGCGATGTCCCAGGGGACGGTCGTGGTCGAGGCTGCGTATCGGTCAGGGGCCAGGAACACCGCGACCTGGGCGGTCGACTGCGGTCGCCAGCTGATGGCGGTCCCCGGGCCGGTGTACTCGGCCTTGTCGGCCGGCCCCCACCAGCTGGTCCGGGAGGGGAAGGCGACGCTGGTGACCAGCGGATCGGACGTTCTCGAGCTCGTCTCCGCAATGGGTAGCGGTCTGGTCACCGAGCCGCGCGGGGAGGATCGCCGGACCGACGGAATGGACGAGCGGCGGCTGAGCGTGTTCGAGGCGCTGCCGTCCAGGTCGTTCTGCGCAGTCGAGGACATCGCCCGACGAGCCGGCCTGGCGGTGCAGGCCACGCTCGCGGAGCTGGCAGCGCTCGAGCGGTCGGGCATGGTCGAAGGCGATGATCGCGGGTGGCGAACGTCACGTCCGACGAATGGTCTGCGGGTCGTCTGAGCAGGATCCGGGGAGGCGACACGACTATCGTTCGCGGTGTACGTCGAGACTGAGGAGAGCCGGTGGACCAACTCCGCGAAGCGGAGGAGAAGAGTCTGGACCTGGTCCAGCGGATGGTGATCTCCGCGCTGTGCGTGGTCGTCCTCGGTGCACCAACGTTCGCACTCGGCGCCTACAGTGCATTCAGCACTGCGATCAGTCCCAGCGACTCGGTCGGACTGTGGGTGATGTGCGGGGTGGTCGGGCTGCTGGCCGCCGCTGCAGTGCTCTTGATCAATCGGCGTAAGCCCTACTCGCCACTGGTCCTGCTGGGTCTGCTGCCTGCCGCCGTCGCGTCCTACTGGGTGTTCTGACCGTCCGAGCCGTTCGCGGGTGCGGACCGCCCGACCCATGCCACGCCGGCGGAAGGCGGCACTCAGGACATCGCCGGCGCTGGTCGAAGTCGTAACCCTTGGGGCGTCATCTTGAAGCCCGCCCCCTGAAGAGCCTCGCTCACCGGCGCTGACCCGAAGACGTGCTCGCCGTCGGCACGCTCGACCGTCAGCTTGCCGAGCAGCCCACGGGTGACCGATTGAGCCAGTGCCGTGGCGGCCGGTCCGAGCACGCTCGCGTCGTCGGTGAACGAGAGCAGCGTCCGGCCGCCGCGCTCAACGTAGAAGGCGAGGGCGCCGTCGACGAGGACCACGAGAGCCCCCGCCTTTCGGCCGGGGCGGTGACCATCTCGATCCGGCCAGGGCAGCGCCGCGCCATACGGGTTGGCCGGGTCGGTGGCGGCCAGCACCAGGGGACTCGGCCGGCGCGTCGACTCGCTCGCCCGGCGCAGCCGGTCGACCGCGCCCGGCAGTGCGAACTGTGCGGCGCCGAGTCCCTCGATGAAGTAGCCGCGCCGACACTGTCCGGCCTCCTCGAGACTGCTCAGGGCCCGGTAGGCAGCGCCGAATCCGCCTGACGGGTTCTCGGTGAGCACGCTTCCGCGGGTGACGAGGCCGTACCGATCGAGCTGCAGGAACACGTCGGTCGCCAACCGCTCGGACTCGCTGGTCGGGGTCCGGCCGACCAGCGACCACCTGCCGACCGTCGTCGGCGAGGTCACTCGCGGAACACGGCCGGCACCGGTCGCCCGCGCGGCCAGCCGACTGCGATGCGTGCGCGATGCGGCACGCGGCGGTCGGCGGAGGGTTCCGCCGGTGGCGAGCTGGCGAACCGGCGCAAACGTGTCGGAGCTGACCAGACCGCACCAGACGAGATCCCACAGGGCAGCGACGTATTCGGCGCGGTCGCGGGTGGCCAGACCCGTGGGCAGCAGGGCCTCGAAGAAGTGGGCGCCGCCCCCGCCAAGCGCAGCCAGCAGCTCGTTGCCGCGGTACGTCGCGGGCAACGCCCGTGCCGGACCGGGATCGAGATCGCTCGGGTAGAGACGAACCCAGCCGTCCGCGTCGCCGACAGGACCGTCGCCGACCCAGCGCGCCTCGCCCGACGTCAGCAGCTCGTCGAGCATCGCCGGCTGGTAGTCGGCGACCCTGGCCGGCAGGACCACCGACTCGATCGCGCTGGCCGGCAGGGGGTAGCCGGCCAGCTGCTCGACCGCAGCGAGCACGGCATCGGTGCCACGGTTCCCCGCACCCAGGCCCTGCCAGGACGGGAGGAAGCGGGCGTACGCGATCTGCTCGACGGGCTCGACCTCCTTACGGAGCGCTGCCAGGGTGCGACGCTTGATCAGGGCGAGGACCTTCGCGTGGCAGTACTGACGGCGATCCAGCTCCGACCGGGGCACGTCTGAGGTCGCGACCTCGTCGGAGAACTCGCCGGACGCCAGGGTGCCGCTCGCGGTCAGCGCCTCGCACACGGACTCCACGACAGCACGGCCGAGCCCGTAACGGGCAGCGAGCGTCGAGGCGACGAACGGTCCGTGGGTCCTCGCCCAACGCACCACCAGATCGTCGATCGGATGCTCTGCGGGTGTCTCGAACGATGCGGCCACGCCCGGCGGGACCGGGATGCCGAGCCCGTCGCGCAGCCGGGGAACGTCCTCGACGACCGCGATCATCTGCCGGCCGGCAACCCTCACGTCGACGACGCGCCGCGCGGCCAGCAGGTTGTCGACGGCTGCCACGGGATCGAGGTCGGGCCGGCACCGCTCGCGCAGCTCGGGCCGGCTGAACGGCCCGGCCGTCCGGACGAGATCGAACAGCTGCTCGGGCGTCCCTGCCTGCCGATCGGCACTGAGTGCCTGCAGATCGGCCTCCGTTGCGGCGATCACCGCCGGATCCAACAGCTGCTTGAGACCGTCCTTGCCGAGCAGCTCGGCCAGTAGCGTCGCATCGAGCGCGAGGGCGGCCGCCTTCTTCTCGGCCAGCGGGACGTCGCCCTCGTACACGAACGAGCCCACGTAGCCGAAGAGCAGCGACTTGGCGAACGGCGACGGCTCGGTGCTCTCGACCTCGACGATCGCCACCGACCGGTCGGCAATCCGACGCTGCAGGTCGAGGAGCCCGTCCAGGTCGAACACGTCGCTCAGGCACTCCCGCATGGTCTCCAGCACGATCGGGAACTCGGGATAGCGCGATGCGACGGTCAGCAGCTGCGCGGAACGCATCCGCTGCTGCCAAAGGGGGGTGCGTGCCTTCGGGTCGCGCCGGGGTAGCAGCAGCGCCCGGGCCGCGCACTCGCGGAAGCGTGCGGCGAACAGGGCGGAGCCGCCGACCTCTTCGGTGACGATGGTCTCCAACTCGTCGGGCTCGACGACCAGCAGCTCGGCGCTCGGTGGGTCGGTCTCGGTGTCGGGAATCCGCAGCACGATGCCATCGTTCGTCGCGGTGGCCTGCACCTCCATTCCGTAGCGTTCTCGCGCGGATCGCTCGATCGCCAGCGCCCACGGCGCCAGCACCGACGAGCCGAGCGGGGTGTGGACGCAGACCCGCCAGTCGCCGAGCTCGTCTCGGAACCGTTCGAACACGATCGTTCTGTCCGTGGGCAGCGCACCCAGTGCCGCCTGCTCACCGAGGTAGCTGACGAGGTTGTTGGCCGCGAAGGTGTCCAACCCGGCCTCGGCCAACCGGTCGAGGGCCTGGGCCGGCGCCAGGGCTGCCATGTGACGGATGAACTCACCGAAGGCGACGCCTAGCTCGACCGGTCGGGCAGGCGAGTCCCCCTTCCAGAACGGCAGCCGGCCCGGACTGCCGGGTGCTGGGGAAACGAGCACCTGGTCGTGGGTGATCTGCTCCACCCGCCAGCTCGTCGTGCCGAGGGTGAAGACGTCCCCGACCCGCGTCTCGTAGACCATCTCCTCGTCCAGCTCGCCCACCCGGCGACCGGGCGCGTGCTTGCCTGACGCGGTTCCCTCGCCGACCAGGAACACCCCGAAGAGACCGCGGTCGGGAATCGTGCCTCCTGAGGTGACGGCGAGCCGCTGCGCTCCGGGTCGCGCGGTGACGCTGCCACTGTCTCGCTGCCACACCAGACGCGGCCGCAGCTCGGCGAAGTCCTCCGACGGGTAACGTCCGCTCAACATGTCGAGCACCGCCTCGAACGCGCTGCGCGGAAGGTCGGCATAAGGGGCAGCTCGCCGGCTCATCGCGTACAGCTCGTCGGAGCTGGCCTCCTCGAGCGCGACCGCGGCCACGATCTGCTGGGCCAGCACGTCGAGCGGGTTGCGCAGCTCCGCAACCTCCTCGATCGCGCCCCGCCGCATTCGCTCCACGACCACAGCGGACTCGACCAGATCGCCACGGTGGTTGGGAAAGAAGACTCCGCGAGAGGTCGCCCCGACCTGATGCCCCGCTCTGCCGACCCGCTGCAGCCCGCTTGCGACTGATGGTGGAGCCTCGACCTGGACGACGATGTCCACGGCCCCCATGTCGATGCCGAGCTCGAGCGATGACGTCGCGACCACGCAGGGCAGCAGACCGGACTTCAGGTCGGCCTCGATCTGGGCACGTTGTTCCTTGCTCACCGAGCCGTGGTGGGCTCGAGCGATCACCGCAGTCCGGGTGCCGTCGTACCCTGCGGAGGCGCCCGACTGAGCCATCACCTCTGCCGGCGGCGCGAACTCATCCGGCTGGTCCCCGAGGCGTTCGGCATGGAGTTCGTTGAGGTGGGCGGTGAGTCGCTCGGCCAGTCGGCGCGAGTTGGCGAACACGATCGTCGAGCGGTGCGCCTCGATCAGGTCGAGGATCTTGTTCTCCACATGCGGCCAGATCGACGGTCTCGTGGGGGGTGGGGCGTCGTCGTCGAGACTGGGAGCGGCCGCCGACGCGGTCGATCCCAACTCGCTCATGTCCTCGATCGGGACGACGACTCGGAGGTCCCAGGTCTTCTCCGCAGCCGGCGCGACGATCCGCACGGGATGGCGGCCACCCAGAAAGCGTGCGACCCGCTCGGGCGGGCGGACCGTTGCCGACAAGCCGATCCGCTGGATCGGTCGCGGCGGCTTGTCGCTTGCGGGGGACACGGCGCCTGCCGGGGACTCGGCGTCTGCCGGGGACTCGGCGCTGCTGCTCGGGACTCGGCGCCTGCTCGGGACTCGGCGGTGAGCACCTCCAGGCGCTCCAAAGACAGTGCCAGATGCGCGCCACGCTTGGTGCCGGCGAGGGCGTGCACCTCGTCCACGATGACGGTACGCACATAGCGCAGCGTCTCGCGGGCAGCCGAAGTCAGCATCAAGAACAGCGACTCCGGTGTGGTGATCAAGATGTCGGGTGGGCGGCTGACGATGGCCCGCCGATCGGCAGCGGAGGTGTCCCCCGAGCGCACGCCAACCGCGATGGTGGGCGGCGCCTGCCCGATACGAACCGCCGTCTGGGTGATGCCGGTCAGCGGTGCTCTCAGGTTGCGCTCGACATCGACGGCGAGTGCCTTGAGGGGAGACACATAGAGCACCCGACAGCGCTCCTTGCCTGGCACCGGACCGGATCTGGTCAGGTCGTCGATGGCCCACAAGAACGCCGCGAGGGTCTTGCCCGACCCGGTCGGAGCAATGACGAGTGCGTTCTCGCCTGCCGAGACGGCTTCCCATGCGCCGCGCTGGGCGGCGGTGGGCGCGGCAAAGACCTCCCGGAACCACGTCGCCGTGGCCGGAGAGAACGCCGCGAGTGGATCGGCGGATGCCATGACGTCCATCCTGCCCGCTCGCACCGACAGTTCTGTTCCGCTCATCGGCCGCGGCGGCTGATGGGCACCATCTCGCGCTCCGCCACCGGCCTCGGGCCGCCAGCTGGCCACGCCTGAGGGCCGCCGCCCCACATGAGCTGTGTCGTCTTCCAGCAAAGCCGCGAAGATGTGGCTTCAGGGGGCTCGGGCGGGTCGTCTTCCAGCAGAGCCGCGAAGATGTGGCTCCAGGGCTGCCTCGGGCAGGTCGTCTTCCAGCAGAGCCGCGAAGATGTGGCTCCAGGGGCGCTCGGGCACGTCGTCTTTCAGCAGAGCCGCGAAGATGTGGCGCCGGGGGTGTTCGAGCGGGTCGTCTTCCAGCAGAGCCGCGAAGATGTGGCTCCAGGGCTGCCTCGGGCAGGTCGTCTTCCACCAGAGCCGCGAAGCCGTGGCTCTGGTGGTGCTCGGGCAGGTCGTCTTCCAGCAGAGCCGCGAAGCCGTGGCTCGGGGTGCTCGGGCACCTCGTCTTCCAGCAGAGCCGCGAAGATGTGGCTCCAGGGCTGCCTCGGGCGGGTCGTCTTCCAGCAGAGCCGCGAAGACGTGGCTCCGGGGTGCTCGGGCAGGTCGTCTTCCAGCAGAGCCGCGAAGACGTGGCTCCGGGGGTGCTCGAGCAGGTCGTCTTCCAGCAGAGCCGCGAAGACGTGGCTCTGGGCGCCTTTAGTGCGTCGTCCTCCAACTGAGCCGCAAGCGAGCCAAGATCTCAGGCGTGTCCTGGCCGGCGACTACGGTTGTGCGACGTGACGAGGCCGGACCGCTCCGAGAGGCGACTGTGAAAGAGACCGAGCTCTGGCAGCGCATGCGCCACCATCTGGGGGACGGCTACTACCGCGTGTGGGCCAGCGAGCAACACATCCAGACGCTGGGCGGCAAGACGGTCGAGCAGGCAGTTTCGGAGGGTACGCCGGCAAAGACGGTATGGCGGGCGGTCTGGGCCGTGCTCGAGCTCCCCGAGCGGGAGCGCTGACACACCACTCGGCCAGCGCGGGAAACCGGTGGGCGGTCGGCGGGGGAGGGGAGTCGTGGCTCGGGACGGCGCATCGGTGGGTCGCTACCGCCACACAAGGTCAGAAGGCCAGGGCCGGAGAGCAGCGATGGGATGGTCAGGAGGCCAGGTGACTGGGGCCAGGTGACTGGGGGCCAGGTGACTGGGGCCAGGTGACTGGGGCCAGGTGACTGGGGCCAGGTGTCACGGGCCAGGTGTCACGAGCCAAGTGTCACGAGGGAGGTCACGAGGCAGGGTCACGAGGGGCAGGGTCACGAGGGGCAGGGTCACGAGGGGCAGGGTCACGAGGGGCAGGGTCACGAGGGGCAGGGTCACGAGGCCGGCGACCAGCTCGGGTCGCGACCGGCCAGTCCGAGCGCCTTGTCGAAGTCGGAGGCATCGGAGGGGACCTCGACCTCCGGCCCGTACGCACCCATCTTCCGGCCGAGCTCGACGGAGGCGCCGACCGCGCGCAGCAGCTCGACGCCGACCTCATCAGTGATCTCCGGCCTCTGACCGGCAGCGCGTGTCACGTCCCAGCCGTGCACCAAGACCTCGACGAATGCCATCTCGCCGATGACGGAGGCCGGTTGCTCACCGCCGCCGAGATCGATGCTGCCGACCCAGGCTGCTGGGTCGTCCCAGGCCACTGCGGTTGCCTCGAGTCGGTCGGCAAGCCGGCCCGGCCAGTCACCGCCTGCGTCGTCGGTCCGACTGCCCCACGGGTCGTCCGGGTCGAGCGACTCCTTGCGCGCCAGTCTCGCCAGTGCCGTCGTGGTGCCGAGCGCATGGTTCACCAGAGTCCGCAGGTCGAAGTCCGCGCATGGCGTCGAGATGGCCAGCGTCGGGTCGTCGTCGATGCTTCGCAGCGCCGTCGCCATCGCGGCCGCGCCATCGGTCATTGCCTGTCGAGTGCTCATCTGGGAAGTCAACCCTTTCTACGTGTGGCGGCCTTGGAGAATTGCGACGGTCCGCGAACAGTCCGATCCTATCGGCGTGGCGCACTGTCGCTTCGAACACCTGTTCGGTAGGTTATCCACCGAATCGAGTTGCCGGAAGCGTTATCCACAGGTTGGGGCCGACGGTGAACGATTGTCGGTGCTGGTCCTTAGAGTGCCGGTGAATGCAAGTGCACAGACCACCCACAAGCCAGACCACCCACAACTCAGACCACCCACCAAGACAGCCAGCACCGATCCGGGACTCGGCTGACCGAGACCGGCCAGGTCCGCGGTGAACAGGAAGGACGAGGCAGATGCCCGTAGAGGATCGCGAGAAGGCGCTGGAGTCGGCTCTCGCTCAGATCGACAAGCAGTACGGCAAAGGCTCGGTGATGCGTCTCGGGGACGAGGTCCGGGCACCGATCGAGGTGATTCCCACCGGCTCGATCGCCCTTGACTTGGCCCTCGGCATCGGCGGTCTGCCGCGCGGACGGGTGGTCGAGATCTACGGCCCCGAGTCCAGCGGCAAGACGACGGTCGCACTACACGCGATCGCCAGCGCCCAGGCGGCGGGTGGCATCTGCGCCTTCATCGACGCCGAGCACGCGCTCGACCCGGAGTATGCGGAGAAGCTGGGGGTGGACACCGACTCGCTGTTGGTCAGCCAGCCCGACAACGGCGAGCAGGCACTGGAGATTGCCGACATGCTCGTTCGCTCCGGCGCCTTGACCCTGCTCGTCATCGACTCGGTGGCGGCACTGACGCCCAAGGCGGAGATCGAGGGCGAGATGGGCGACAGCCACGTCGGCCTGCAGGCGCGGTTGATGAGCCAGGCGCTGCGCAAGATGACCGGCGCGCTGAGCGGCGCAGGGACCACCGCCATCTTCATCAACCAGCTCCGGGAGAAGATCGGTGTCATGTTCGGCTCGCCTGAGACCACCACCGGTGGCAAGGCGCTGAAGTTCTATGCGTCCATGCGCTTGGACGTGCGACGGATCGAAACCCTCAAGGACGGCCAGGACATGGTCGGCAACCGTACGCGGGTCAAGGTGGTCAAGAACAAGATGGCCCCGCCGTTCAAGCAGGCCGAGTTCGACATCATCTACGGCAAGGGGATCAGCCGAGAGGGCGGTCTGCTCGACATGGGTGTCGAGACCGGGCTCGTGCGCAAGGCGGGAGCCTGGTTCACCTACGAGGCCGATCAGCTGGGTCAGGGCAAAGAGAATGCCCGCACCTACCTCAAGAACAATCCCGACATCGCCGACGAGCTCGAGAAGCGGCTCAAGGAGCGTCTGGGCATCGGACCGCAGCTGGACGTTCCCGCCGGCATCGATCCGGTGACGGGCGAGGTGGAGTTCTGAGTCGGTGAGATCGTCGGAGGCTGATCCTGTCGCCCAGGCTCGGGACTGGCTGCGCCGGCAGACCCGAGGCGACGACGACGACCCTCAGGCCGATGTCGGGACTCTGGCTGAGGTCGAGACTCAGGCAGATGGCGAGACTCGGAACGACGCCCAGCCTCGGCAGGAAGTTGAGACTCGGGAACGCGCTGAGACTCAGGCAGATGGCGAGACTCGGAGCGGCGCCCAGCCTCGGCGAGAGGTTGAGACTCGGGAACGCGCTGAGACTCAGGCAGAGGCGAGAGGTTGAGACTCGGGAACGCGCTGAGAGCCAGGCAGATGCTGAGAGCCAGGGAGGCGCCGAGAGTCGGCCGGCACGTGAGTCTCGACCTGCGGTCGAGGGTGACCCGGCCCCGCGCCGGGCACGCCCGTCCGGCCCCCGGACGGCCTCCGAGGCGCGGCCGAGTTCTCACACTCGAGGTGAAGCGGGCGGCTCCGAGCTCGACCCGGAGGCAGACCCGGAGTCGGTCGGCCGCGCGATCCTGATCCGCAAGCTCGCGGCGCAAGACCGGACTCGGCACGAGCTGGCAACGGCGCTGACCGCGAAGAACGTCCCGGACGAGGTGGCCGAGGGCCTGCTCGAAAGATTCGAGGAGCTCGGCCTGGTCGATGACGAGGCGTTCGCGCAGCGGTGGGTGGAGTCGCGGCAGACCCGGCGACATCGCTCGCGGCTGGCGCTGCGTCGCGAGCTAGCCGGCAAGGGCGTCGAGCGCGACACGATCGACGATGTGTTGTCCTCGGTCAGCACGGAGGACGAACTGGAGGCGGCGCGGGCGTACGCAGAGAAGGTCTCGAGCAGTCTGTCCGGACTGGACCAGACAGTGCGTCGACGTCGTCTCACCGACCGCCTGGCGCGTCGTGGTTTCGGCTACGGCGTAATCAGTCGGGTTCTGAAAGATTTGGGCCTGGGTTGAGGCGGCGGTCGCGGGGCGTGCTTGACCCGGCACTGGCCGCCACCTAATGTGCACACAGCGAGGTATTCCCGCAACGCTTGCTTGATATGACCTGAACCGCGGCAAGAAGATCGCGGCTGAAAACGCTAGATCACATTTCCTCTCGGGGGAGAAGAGCCTGTCTTTCCCCGCTTGACGGTCGTCCCCGGACGACAGCGCGACGGAGCGACCCTCCGTCCGCGACGGCGGTGCTGCGGATGCCTCGTCCGATGCACGCGTGCGCGTGTGGACAGGAGCGCAGAAGATATGAGTGGGACGTTCGAAGCCCTGGTGCTCGTCGGGTTGGTGGTGCTGATTGCCGTCGTGATCGCTCTGGCGGTGTTCGTGATGAAGCGCCAGCCGGCGATGCAGGCGGGTGGACGGGGCCTGGTGAAGGGCCCAGCCGATGGCACGGTGGCAACCTCGGCTGCGACGGCGATGGCGGAGCCTTCGGCCGTTGCTGAGCGCGAAGCCCAGCTGGCCGAGACCGAGGCGAAGATTTTTGCCCGCCGGGAAGCGGCCGAGTCCGAGATCCTGGAGCTGCAGTCCCGAGCCGAGGACCTGATGCGGACGGCGCAGGCGTCGCGGGCCGAGTCCGAAGCGGAGGCGGCGACCCGGCGCAATGAGCTGCGCGAGCAGCGCAGCGATCTGGAGCGGCGCGAGCAACGGCTGGCGGACCGTGAGGAGCGGCTGGACGCCGAAGCGCGCGCGCTGGACGACCGGGCCCATCAGCTGGACGACCTGAAGGCAGACCTGAAGCGCCAGCGACGCGAGCTCGCGGATGCCGAGAGCGAACAGCTCGCCGTGCTCGAGCGGGTCGCCGGTCTGACCGCGGAGCAGGCCAAGGCTGAGCTGGTGGCCGCCGTGGAGCACGAGGCCAAGCGGCAGGCGGTCCTCGTCGCCAGAGACATCGAGCGGCAGGCCGCCCGCGAGGCTGAGACCAAGGCGCAGGCGATCGTGGTCGACGCGATCCAGCGGGTGGCCTCCGAGCAGACCTCGGAGTCCGTCGTCTCGGCGGTGCACCTCCCCGGCGACGAGATGAAGGGGCGCATCATCGGCCGCGAGGGACGCAACATTCGGGCCTTCGAGCAGGTCACCGGCGTGAACGTGATGATCGACGACACACCAGAGTCCGTCCTGCTGTCGTGCTTCGACCCGGTCCGACGCGAGACGGCCCGGATCACCCTGACCGAGCTCGTCAAGGATGGTCGGATTCACCCCGCGCGGATCGAGGAGGTGCACGAGCGCAGCACGTCCAAGATCCAGCAGCTCTGCCTGACCGCCGCCGAGGACGCTCTTGCCGAGGTCGGCATCTCCGACCTCAACCCGGCGCTTATCCCGATTATCGGCAAGCTGCGCTACCGGACGTCGTACGGACAGAACGTGCTCAAGCACCTGATCGAGTCCGCGCACATCGCCGGTCTGATGGCGGCAGAGCTACGGCTCGACATCGCCCAGTGCAAGCGGGCCGCATTCCTGCACGACATCGGCAAGGCACTGACACACGAGGTCGAGGGCTCGCACGCTCTGATCGGCGCCGATCTCGCCCGCAAGTACGGCGAGGACCCCGACATCGTGCACGCCATCGAGGCGCACCACAACGAGGTCGAGGTCCACTCCGTCGAGGCCGTGCTGGTGCAGGCGGCCGATGCGATCAGTGGCAGCCGGCCCGGGGCACGGCGCGAGAGTATCGAGGCATATGTCCAGCGGCTCGAGCGGCTCGAGGAGATCGCCGGGATGCACGACGGCGTCGACAAGGTCTTCGCGATGCAGGCCGGGCGTGAGCTGCGGGTGATGGTGGTGCCCGAGCAGGTCGACGACATCGCCGCCCAGGTGATGGCTCGCGACGTGGCCAAGCAGATCGAGGAGGAGCTGACTTACCCGGGTCAGATCCGGGTCACTGTGGTCCGCGAGTCCCGGGCCACCGAGACGGCACGGTGAGCCTGGACCCTGCGCCGCGCGCCGGAGATCGGCTTGACGTCGAGCGGATCCGAGCGGCTTTTCCCGCGCTCGCCGGCGGAAACGCACACTTCGACGCGCCCGGCGGGACCCAGACGCCGCAACCGGTCATCGACGCTATCGGGGCTGCTCTCGCGCGGCCACTCGCGAACCGCGGATCGGACACGCCGGCCGCTCGCAACGCGGAGGAGATCGTCGCCGAGGCGCGGCTCGCGGTGGCCGACCTGGTCGCCGGCGAGCCCCGCGGTGTCGTGTTCGGCCGTAGCGCGACCGAGCTGACGATGAGCGTGGCTCGGACGCTTGCGCAGACGTGGCGGGTGGGCGATGAGGTCGTGGTCACCCGGTTGGATCACGACGCGAACATCCGTCCGTGGGTCCTTGCCGCCGAGCGAGCGGGCGTCCGGGTGAGCTGGGCCGATTTCGACCCGCAGAGCGGAGAGCTGCCGGTCGAGGAGGTCCGGTCCCTGATCACCGATCGCACTCGGGTCGTTGCAGTAACCGCGGCCAGCAACCTCCTCGGCACCAGACCCGACGTCGCCGCGATGGCGGCGACCGCCCACGCGGCGGGTGCGCTGCTGTATGTCGACGGTGTGCACTACGCCGCGCACGCTCTGGTCGACCTGGCCGCGCTGGGGGCCGACTTCCTCGTCTGCTCGCCGTACAAGTTCTTCGGTCCGCACCACGCGGTACTCGTCGCCGATCCGGCCCTGCTGGAGTCACTGCGTCCGGACAAGCTGCTGCCGTCGACCGATACGGTGCCGGAGCGTTTCGAGCTGGGCACGCTGCCGTACGAGATCCTGGCGGGTACGACCGCGGCGATCGACTTCATCGCCGGACTGGTCGACGGTGGTGGTACCCGTCGTGAGCGGCTCGCGCGATCGCTTGCGGCCTCGGAGGACCACCAGGCACGTCTCGGCACCTTGCTTCGGATCGGTCTCCTCGAACGTGGCGGTGCGGTCTTCCACGGCGCCGACGCGCCGGCCAGAACCTCGACGCTGCTGTTCGACCTGCCGGGAGTCCCTGCGCCCGAGGTGGCACGGCGGCTGGCCGCGCGCGGGGTCAGCGCGCCTGCCGGCAGCTTCTACGCCGTCGAGGCGTCGCGGCACTTAGGACTCGGGGACGGGGGAGCGGTGCGCGTCGGACTGGCGGCGTACAGCTCCGAGGAGGACGTACACCGCCTGCTGCGCGCCGTGGGCAACATCGTCGGTTAGCAGCCGGAGGCGAGCCAGCGCGGGAGGCAAGCTAGCGGAGCGGAGCGGTGGGCGCCTCGACGCCTTCGTCGGCAGCCGTCTCCTCCATCGGCACCACTCCGGGCGCCGCGACCGGCGTGATCCGGCGCTTCCCCTCCCGAAGCCGCTTCTCTACAGCGCTGGCGATTCTGGTCAGACCGTAGTTGATGAGGATGTAGATCAGTGCGAGGACGATCAGGGTCGGGATCAGGTTCCCCTTGAACGTGGCGAGGTTCTGTCCCTGCCTGAGCAGCTCCAGGTAGGCGATGTTGTAGCCAAGAGCGGAGTCCTTGAGGATCACCACCAGTTGGCTGATGATCGACGGCAGCATGGCGGTGATCGCCTGCGGCAGCAAGACGCTGGTCAGTGTCTGAGTAGGGGTGAGCCCGATGGCCCATCCGGCCTCGCGCTGCCCTCTTGGCAGGGAGTGCACCCCGGAGCGGACCAGCTCGGCGATGACGCAGGAGTTGTAGAACGTCAGGCCGACGATGACGCCGAACAGCGGAAGTGCGTCGCCCGAGATCTGCAGCACGAACAGGCCGAAGTAGTAGGCGAACAGCATCATCATCAAGACCGGCACGGCACGGAAGAACTCGACGAAGGCTCCGCAGGCCAGCCGTACTGCGGTGAGCTCCGAGAGCCGACCCATGCCCAGCAAGATCCCGAAGACGATGGCGAGCACCACACTGATCGCGGCCGCGATCAGTGTGCCGATCAGACCCGGGATCAGGTACGCCGTCCATGACTCGGGGTCTAGAAACGGCGTCCACATGGCACCGGTGAGCTGGCCTTTCGCACCCATGGCGCGAAGGACGACCAGAATCACCCCGAGCAGCGCGACCGCGCCGATCACCGCGATGAGGGTGTTACGGGTGCGTGCCTTGGGTCCGGGCGCGTCATAGAGGACGGTGGCGCTCATCGCTGCACGACCAGTCGCTGGGAGAGCCAGGTGAAGAAGACGCCCATCGGCAACGTCAGGATCACGAAACCGGCGGCCATGATGATGAAGATCAGGTACAGCTGGGAGATGTCGAACTCGAGCATCTCGCGCATCGTGTACGCCGCCTCTGCGACGCCGATGGTGGCGACCACGGTGGTGTTCTTGGTGAGAGCGATCATCGTGTTGCCGAGCGGTGCGATGGCGCCACGGAACGCCTGCGGCAGGATGATCGAGGTGATGGTCGGGCCGAAGCTCAGCCCGATGGCACGCGCCGCCTCGGCCTGGCCCTTCGGCACGGTGTTGATGCCGCTCCGGATGGCCTCGGCGACAAAGGACGCGTGGTAGATGGAGAGCGCCACGACCCCCCAGCGGAAGTTGTTGTCGATGATCGAGGTCCGCGAGCTCGGATCGGCCAGGTTGAGACCGAGCACCTGCAGCATCCCGAAGGCACAAAAGAACACGATCAGGGTCAGCGGCGTGTTGCGGATCAGGGTCACATAGGCGGTGGCCGCGCCACGTAGGACCCCGACCGGCGAGACGCGCAGCACCGCGATGAGCGTCCCGATGATCAGGGATCCGAAGGCGCCGGCGACGGCCAGCTTGATCGTCATCCAGAACGCAGCCACAACGCTGTACTCACCGAGCAGCGTGCTCAGGTTGTCCATCGGCTCCCTCTCGTCGAAGGCGGCGGTCGGGTCCGCGGGTGATCACCCGCGGACCCGACCCGAGCTATCGTCAGGCGATGATCAGGAGCAGGCCTCGGCCTTCGGCGGGTTGGTGGCCGTGTCGTACTTGAAGCCGGACGCACCCACCGTCTCGTTCAACGCCTTCTCCCAGGAGCCGTCGGACACCATCTTTGCGAGCGCGGTGTTGATCTTGGTGCACAGCTCGGTGTCGCCCTTCTTGATCCCGACGCCGTACTTCTCGGTCGAGAACGGCTTGCCGACCACCTTGAGCTTGCCCTTGTACTGCGGTTGCGCGGCAAAGCCCGCCAGGATGACATTGTCGGTGGTGACGGCGTCGATGCCGCCGGTGTTCAGCGCCTCGACGCACTTGGAGTACGTGTCGTACTCCTGCAGCTGGACCTTGTCGGCGAACTGGTCCTGGACCTTCTTGGCCGACGTCGAACCGGTCACCGAGCAGAGCTTCTTGCCGTTCAGGCTGTCCGGACCCGTGATATCGGTGTTGTCGGACTTGACCAGCAGATCCTGACCCGCGATGAAGTACGGCCCACCGAAGGAGACTTTCTGCTTGCGGTCGTCGGTGATCGAGTAGGTAGCGAAGATCATCTTGACCTGGTCGCTCTGGATCAGCGTCTCGCGCTGGGCGGACGGGGACTCCTTGAACTCCACGTCGGTGTAGCCGAGATCCTTGGCCACGTAGCGAGCCACCTCGACATCGAACCCGGTGTTGTTGTCACCCTCCTTCAGACCCAGTCCGGGTTGGTCGAACTTGACACCGATCACGACCTTGCCACCGGCACCGGGATCACCTCCGGCGCTGGTGCTGCCTCCGCCGCACGCCGCCAGGGGCAGCGCCATCAGGCCGGCGCCGGCCACAGCCAGCGCACGCATGTTGATCTTCATCTGCAGTCCTCCACTCCTTGATCGTGTGTGGCGGGCCGGGGGGTGGCCAGCCGTCAGTGCGTCAGGATCTTGCTCAGGAAGTCCTGAGCGCGATGGCTCTTGGCGCCGGTGAAGAAGGTCTCCGGGTCGTTCTCCTCGACGATCTGGCCGTCCGCCATGAACACGACCCGGTTGGCCGCCTTGCGGGCGAATCCCATCTCGTGGGTGACCACGATCATGGTCATTCCCTGCTTTGCAAGGCCGACCATGACATCGAGCACCTCGTTCACCATCTCGGGATCCAGCGCCGAGGTGGGCTCGTCGAACAAGATCACCTTGGGGTCCATGGCCAGCGCCCGGGCGATCGCGACCCGCTGCTGCTGGCCACCCGACAACTGCGCCGGATACTTGTCTGCCTGACTGTCGACACCGACCCGTTTCAGCAGCTCCATCCCGCGATTCTTCGCCTCGGCAGGGGACTTCTTCCTGACCTTGATCGGGCCCAGCGTGACGTTCTCCAAGATCGTCTTGTGGGCGAACAGGTTGAAGGACTGGAACACCATGCCGACATCGGCCCGCAAGTTGGCCAGCGCCTTGCCTTCTTCGGGGAGCTTGGTGCCGTCGATCTCGATCGTCCCGGACTGGATCGTCTCCAGGCGATTGATCGCGCGGCACAAGGTCGACTTGCCGGATCCGGACGGACCGAGCACGACGACGACTTCGCCCTTGCGTACCGAGAGATTGATGCTCTGCAAGACATGTAGTTCGCCGAAGTATTTGTCCACATCGGTGAGCACGACCAGCGGTTCGCCGACATGTGAGGGCGCCACGGAGGGACCGTGCAGCGCTTCGGGCTCGGAGCGCTCCTCCGGCGCCTCGACCGCATCGGCAGCGACGTCGGTGGCGTTCTGGTTCTCCGATACCGGTTCGCCCATCCCCCGACCATAGACGAAAATGCTTGTCAGATGGGAGAACGACCACGTTGAGATTTGGTTACGAGCTCAGCGAGCGCCCGCTCTTGCGGCCGGCTCGGCCTCTGGGAGACGGGATCAGGCGCCGTCGATTCCCCATCGTCCAAGGAATTCCTCGCCCGGCTCGAGCACGACGAGGTCCGCATGCGTCGGCCCCGCGTTGAAGGCGTCGGGTCCGCAAGACATCGGTTCGACGGCGATGGAAACGTCGCGCTTGGGTCCGCCGGTGAAGACCTGCGTCCAACCGAACGACTCGTCACCCCACAGCTCGGCCCACCGGTCGCCGAGCTCCAGTCGCACCCGCCAGCGACCATCGGGTCCCCGATCCAGGCCCGTGTAAGCCGTGTCGAGGAGCTGGTCGCCCAGCACCTCGCCGGCACGTCGATCGAAGGAGGTTCCGTCGACATCGAGCACCGCTACCGGAAGCAGCCGATCATCCACATCCAGGTACGACGTCGCCGGGATGCTCAGTCGGACCTCGTCGACGCGGTTCTCGCCCACGGTCAGATAGGGGTGTGCGCCGTAGCCGAACGGGAGGGGTGTCGCGCCGATGTTCGTCGCCGCTACGTCGACGATCAGGCCGCCGTCGCCGACGGTGTAGGTCAGCGTTGCCTCGAGCACGCCGGGCCAGCCGGACTGCGGAAAGATGCGCAGCGTCTGGGTCACGCTGGACTCGCTCAGATCGATCAGGCGCCAGACCGCGTGCCGAGCGAGTCCGTGGCTCGCGTTGTGGCGGGGCGGCTCGGAGAGTGCGAGCTGCTGCTGGACTCCGTCGAAGACGTAGCGGCCGTCACGGATCCGGTTCGGCCAGGGGATGAGCTCCTGCCCGGCGCCGCCCGAGGGTGGGCGGTCTGCCGGGAAGCCGCGGACGACGTCGCGCCCGCCCTTGGTGAAGACCCGCAACGTGGCCCCGACCTCGGTGACCACGGCCCGGTACGGGCCCGCGCTGATCTCGTACTGCTCTCCGGTGGGCAAAGTGGTGGCCATACCGGCGATCGTAGTTAGGCTTGTCCGGCCATGACTGCCACCCTGCCCAGCGCCGACGCCGGCGCGACGACCTACGAGGGGCGGACGTACGAGATCACGACGTACGGCTGCCAGATGAACGTGCACGACTCGGAGCGGCTCGCCGGGCTGCTGGAGGATGCGGGCTACACCCGAGCCGAGCCGGACGTCCAGGCCGACGTCGTCGTCTTCAACACGTGCGCGGTCAGGGAGAACGCCGACCACCGGCTGTACGGAAACCTCGGCCAGCTGCGGCCGACGAAGAGCAAGACACCGGGTATGCAGATCGCCGTTGGTGGCTGTTTGGCGCAGAAAGACCGCGACACGATCGTCCGACGCGCGCCCTGGGTCGACGTCGTGTTCGGCACCCACAACATCGGGTCGCTACCGGTGCTGTTGGAACGCGCTCGGATCGAGCAGGAGGCTCAGGTCGAGATCGCGGAGTCGCTGGAGCGGTTCCCCTCGACCCTGCCGACTCGGCGGGACTCGGCGTACGCGGCCTGGGTCTCGGTCAGCGTCGGCTGTAACAACACGTGCACGTTCTGCATCGTGCCCGCGCTACGCGGCAAGGAGACCGACCGGCGGCCTGGCGACATCCTCGCCGAGATCGAGATGCTGGTCGCCGACGGCGTGCAGGAGGTCACGCTGCTCGGGCAGAACGTGAACGCGTACGGCGTCGAGTTCGGCGACCGCTCAGCCTTCGCGAAGCTGCTGCGGTCCTGCGGGGAGATCGATGGCCTGCGCCGGGTCCGGTTCACCTCGCCGCATCCCAAGGACTTCACCGACGAGGTGATCGCGGCGATGGCGGAGACGCCGAACGTGATGCCGTCGCTGCACATGCCGCTGCAGTCCGGCTCCGACCGGGTGCTGAAGGCAATGCGGCGGTCCTATCGCAGCGAGAGATACCTCGGCATCATCGACCGGGTCCGGAACGCGATGCCGGAGGCCGCGATTACCACCGACATCATCGTGGGCTTCCCGGGCGAGACGGAGCAGGATTTCCAGGGCACACTCGATGTCGTCGCCGCGTCGCGTTTCGCCAGCGCGTTCACGTTCCAGTACTCGATCCGGCCCGGTACGCCGGCGGCCACCATGCCGGACCAGGTGCCGAAGGCTGTGGTCCAAGAACGCTACGAGCGGCTGGTGGCGCTGGTCGAGGAGACGAGCTGGTCGGAGAACAAGCGCCAGCTCGGCCGGACGGTGGAGGTGATGTTCGCGGACGGGGAGGGTCGCAAAGACGCCGCCACCGCTCGAATGTCGGGGCGTGCCCAGGACAACCGGCTGGTGCACGTCACGGTGCCCGAGGAACCGGAGCTCAAGCCGCGGCCGGGTGACCTCGCCGACGTCGAGATCACCTACGCCGCTCCGCACCATCTGACCGCCGACGCCGGGCTGGTGAACCTGCGTCGGACTCGGGGTGGCGACGCATGGGCTGCGCGCAGAGCGGGGCTCGACGCGCGCTCCCGGCCGAGTGTGAGCCTCGGTATGCCCGGTGTCGGTGTGCCGACCCAGCTCGTGCCGGCCTCGGCGGATGCGGCCTCGTCCTGCGCGCCGGGTGCCTGATCAGGCCGCTGCGGGGGTCTTGTCGATCTTGGCCTTCTTCAGCGCCTTGCGATTGCGTGCGTCGGCGAAGATCTTCTTGGCGTCGGCCGGGGCCAGGTTGCCCTCGGCGAGCATCCGAATCGGGCACCGCTTGCAGCGAGGCTTGTCTTGGCAGCACTTCTTCTTGGGCTTCGCCGACACGGCGAAAACTGTAGCAGAAGTTAGGAGAGGCATACCTATTCTGATCGGCGTCCGGTCCGTCCCGGGGTCGTCGACGACTGGGTTCCGTCGATCGGCGAGGATATGGCACCGGACATCGACATCGATCAGGGAGAATCCATGCCAGCGGAGCGGTTCATTGCGCAACTCAACGTCCAGATCGGTCATGAGTTCGCCGCCCATCAGCAATACGTTGCCTGCGCGGTCTACTACGACGCGCTGACCATGCCGCAGATGGCCGGGTTCTTCTATGCCCAGGCGCTGGAGGAACGCGGCCACGCGATGATGATGGTGCAGTATCTGGTCGACTCCGACGCCGAGGTGACGATCCCGGGCGTCGCGGCGCCGCAGACCCAGTTCGCGGACATCGTCGAGCCGGTTGCGCTCGCGCTCGAGCAGGAGAAGCGGGTGACCGAGCAGATCAACCAGCTCACCCGGATCTCGCGCGAGGAGTTCGATTTCTCGTCCGATCAGTTCATGCAGTGGTTCATCAAGGAGCAGGTCGAGGAGGTCGCGACGATGAGCGATCTGCTGACCGTGGTGCGGCGGGCCAAGCACGACGTCGAGGCGATCGAGGACTACGTCCAGCGAGAGACGACCAACGAGGCCGCCGATCCGACCGCGCCCGCCGTCGCCGGCGGCGTCTGAACGATCTGCAGCACACCACACCGCTCTGCACCGGATCGCACCGCGCCGCACGGACCGGACCGCGCTGCACCGGACCGCTCTGCACCGGTCACCGCGCCGCACTGGACCGCTCTGCACCGGACCGCGCCGCACTGGACCGCTCTGCACCGGACCGCGCCGCACTGGACCGCTCTGCACCGGACCGCTCTGCACCGGACCGCTCTGCACCGGACCGCTCTACACCGGCATCGATCCGCACGGCACCCATCTGCACCGCGCCGATAGCACCTCAGCAACCGGGCCCGGCGGTCGCCTCGACTCCCGTTGCGCGGGTAGGGCCGCCCCCCGCATGACGGGGGAAACGCGTGGCCCGCGTCTCGGCAGGGCAGAAATCGAACGGAGGGTGTTGCGCTCGAGCTCACCCGGAGCGGGTCGCCGGTCTAGGTGGTTCAGTTCGTACGATCGACCCTCACGACCGCAGCGGCGGGCAACCCTCGCGACCGCTCAGCCCTGAGCGGACGCCTGGTCGTCGAGCTGCTGCTTCACCTGCTCGGCTGCCGCGCCGATCTGTTCGGTGTGCTCGCCTCCGGTCTTCTCGTCCGCCAGCTCGGCGACCTTGTCGATCGCCTGGTCGACCTCGGAGTTGTGCTCGCCGACCATGTCCTTGGCCTTGTCGAAGATTCCCATGCTGCCTCCTGAATCGGATGTCGTGCCGACGATAACCGAGGGCCGCGACGGTTCCGTTGCCTCTCAACCTGCGGCGGCGCCGGCACCCTCGGCGAGCCTCGCCACGATGGCGTCGACGTCGTAGACGCAGCCGCCCCACGTGCCTCCGCTGACCTCCTGCAGCGCCGCCCATAGTCGGGTGTCGGCCGGCAGCTCGGGGTGCGGCCGCAGGCCGAGGGTCGGCGGCCGTCGTGCCAGTTCGACGGCACCTTCCTCCGGTGTGAGCTCGGCGCCGGGGCGCCCGAGGAAGTCGAGCGATCCGGTCAGCCGCGCCGTGTCGACCCGGACCCGAACGATGTCACCGGTCCGCAACCGACCGACCGGCCCGCCGGCCAGCGCCTCCGGTCCGACGTGCCCGATACAGGCGCCGGTCGAGACCCCGGAGAACCGAGCATCGGTGAGTAGCGCGACCTGGCGACCGAACGGCACGTGCTTGAGCGCGGAGGTCAGCTGGTACGTCTCCTCCATCCCGGTGCCCGCCGGGCCGCAGCCGATCAGGGCGATCACCTCGCCGGCCTGCACCGTGCCGTCCTTGATCGCCTCGATGGCCTCGTGCTCGGTGATGAAGACCCGCGCCGGGCCGGTGAGCTCGTAGACGCCCCCGGGGTCGAGCATCGAGCGGTCGATCGCGGTCGCCTTGACCACCGAGCCGTGCGGAGCCAGGTTGCCGGTCGGAAAGGCGACCGTGCCCCGCATCCCGGCGGTCGCTGCCCGATCCGGGTCGAAGATCACGTCGTCCGGGTCGAAGCCGCGGCCGGCCAGCGTCGTCCGGAAGCGCTCCCGACGCTCACTGGTCTCCCACGCATCCAGCCGCTCGCCGAGCGTCGTACCCTCCACCACGCGTACGTCCTCCCGCAGCAGACCAAGCCGTCGCAGGTGCAGCATCACCTCCGGCACTCCGCCGGCCAGATACACCCGGACCGTTGGGTGCTGGACCGGCCCGTTCGGCAGCACGGACACGATCCGTGGCGTCGATCGCGCCACGGCCAGCCAGTCCGCGGCGGTGGGGCGGCGCAGGCCGGCGGCGTGGGCGATGGCCGGGATGTGCAGCAGCAGGTTGGTCGAGCCGCCGAACGCGGCGTGGACGACCATCGAGTTGTGCACGGCGTCCTCGGTGATCACGTCCTTGGTGCACTGCCCGCGTTCGACCGCCGCGGTGAGCGCGTTCACCGCGCGCACACCGCCCTCCAGCCAGACCGGCTCCCCGGACGGCGCCAGCGCGGTGTGCCCGACCGCCAGACCGAGCGCCTCGCCGACGACTTGGGCGGTGGCCGCCGTACCGAGGAACTGGCAGCCCCCGCCCGGTGATGCGCAGGCCGCGCAGCCGAGTGCCGCGGCGTCTTCGAGGCTGATCAGGCCGTGGGCGTACCGGGCGCCGAGGGTCTGGATCGTGCCGGCGTCCTCGCCGTGGGCCGGCGGGAGGGTCACCCCGCCCGGGACCAGCACCGATGGGATGTCCGGCGACCCGGCCAGGGCCATCATCATCGCCGGCAGCCCCTTGTCGCAGGTGGCGATGCCGACCACCCCGACTCGGTGTGGCAGCGAACGGATCAGGCGACGCATCACGATGGCGGCGTCGTTGCGGTACGGCAGCGAGTCGAACATGGCGGTCGTTCCCTGCGAGCGGCCGTCGCAGGGATCGGACACGAAACCCGCGAACGGCAGGCAGCCCTGGTCGGTGAGCTCGGCGGCCACCGTCGCGGCGATCGTGCCGAGCTCGTAGTGGCCGGTGTGGTAGCCGAGCGCGGCCGGGGTGCCGTCGGGGTGTCGCATCCCGCCCTGCGTCGAGAGAATCAGCACGCCCGGATCGTTGGATCGGGCGGGGTCGGCGCCCATCCCGACGTTCTGGGTCAGTCCGAAGATGGTTCCGCTCGGCGCGTGCCTGAGCAGGTCGTCGGTCAGCGGGAGTGCGCCGGTGGGTCCGTCGGCCTGACTGCGTACGTCGTAGAGGTTCGGCCGGGTGGGCGCGAACACGTCGTCGGTCATCGTCGGCCGACCTCGACCACGGGGTTGGTCAGCGAACCCACGCCGGTGATCGCGACGGTCACCACGTCACCGGCAGCCAGCGTGAATTCCGGCGGTGGGACGATCCCGGTACCGGTCATCAAGAACGCTCCGGTCGGGAAGCTGTTCGCCCGGAACAGCCAGGTCGCCAGCTCGGGGATGTTGCGGTGGATCGCGCCGCCGCTGATCGAGTCCTCGAAGGCCGTCTGCCGGTTCCGCTCGATCGTGAGCGAGATGGTCAGGTCGGCGATCACGAGGTCGCCTGCCGGCACCAGGCACGGACCGACGGCGCAGCTGAGGTCGTACACCTTGGCTTGGGGGAGATAGAGCGGGTTCTCACCCTCGATGCTGCGCGACGACATGTCGTTTCCGCAGGTGAACGCCGCGATCCTGCCGTCGGCGTCGATGACCAGTGTCAGCTCCGGTTCCGGCACGTCCCACGTCGAGTCCGCCCGGATACCGACCGTCTCGCTCGGGCCGCGCGTCGCGCCGGGCGCAGCCTTGAGGAACAGCTCCGGCCGCTCGGCGTCGTACACCAGGTCGTAGACGTCGGGTGTGGCCGATTCGGCGTTGCGGGCGGCTCGGCTGCGCTCGTACGTCACCCCGGACGCCCAGACCGGCTGGCTCCCGATCGGGGCGAGGATCCGATGGTCCGCCGGAACCGAGCCGGTTGTGTCGTCGAGCGCTCCGAGGATCGCCTCGGCGCCCGAGCTGATCAGGGCGTCGAGATCGCTCGCGGCGAGGAGCTGTTGTGGGCCCTCGCCGGGCGGACCGCTGGCCAGCCTGATCTGGTCGTCGATCAGAAGCTTCCACAGGGCTGATCTGTCGGGGGCCGATCTGTCGGGAGCCGCTGGGTCGGGGACTGATCTATCGGGGGCTGGAGCCATGGCTCCGATTCTCGCCCAGGATCGTACGGGGCGTTCGGGTGCCACCCTGACTTTCTCAAGGCCGCAGCCCATCCCGCGGCCGACTTCCCGCATCGGAGGGCTACGTCCCGCCTCGGCGTCGATGTGCGGAATGGACCGTTCGTGCGCGAAGTCGCCGGGCTGGCGGGTGGGAGCCCAGGGTGAGTCGGGCTGGCCGGTGGAGCCCAAGGCGAGTCGGGCTGGCGGGTGGGAGCCCAGGCTGAGCCAGGCTGGCGGGTGGGAGCCCAGGGTGAGCCGGGAGACTGGTGCAGTGATCGTGGCAGTGGTCGGACCGACCGCGGTGGGGAAGTCGTCGCTCGCGCTGGGCCTCGCCGAGGCGCTGGCGGCGGGCGAGCGGCCGGCCGAGATCGTCAACGCCGACTCGATGCTGCTCTATCGCGGCATGGACATCGGAACAGCAAAGCCGACGCCGGACGAACTCGTCCGCGTGCCACACCATCTGATCGACATCCTCGACGTCACCCAGACCGCCACGGTCGCGGAGTTCCAGGCGTTGGCGCGCACGGCCATCGAGGACTGTCGGGCCAGGGGGGTGGTCCCGATCCTGGTCGGCGGCTCCGCCCTGTACGTTCGCGCGGTGCTGGACGACTTCCAGTTTCCCGGCACCGATCCCGGGCTTCGGGCGAGACTGGAGGCGGAGCTGGCCGATCTCGGACCGGCAGCGCTGCACGCCCGCCTGGCCGAGCAGGACCCGGCGGCCGCAGCGTCGATCCTGCCGGGCAATGCACGGCGGGTTGATCCGGGCACTGGAGGTGATCACCCTGACCGGAGGCCCGTACGCAGCCAGCCTGCCGGAGCGGCGTTATCTCCTGCCCGACGTACGCCAGGTAGGGCTTGACCTCGACCGACCGAGCCTTGACGCCCGGATCGCGGAACGCGTGGACGCCATGTGGGCCGCGGGATTCGTGGCTGAGGTCGAGCGGCTGGTCGAGCACGGGCTGCGGGAGGGGCTGACGGCATCGCGCGGGCTGGGGTACTCCCAGATCCTGCGTTTCCTCGACGGCGAGCTGAGCGAGGACGAGGCGCGGGCACAGACCGTCACCGGGACCCGCAAGTTCGCCCGGCGGCAGGACGCGTGGTTTCGGCGGGACGAACGGATCGCCTGGTTCGACTCGCGCCGGGACGATCTCGTTGAGGCGGTGCTGCAGGAATGTCGCACGGCTGATCCTCCTCCGACGTGACCGGCGGCCCCGTTTCACGCTCAGCAGGATCATCCGTGAAATCTGCGGAGCATCTGTGGCATCGAGCCACCGCTTCGACCGAGCGGGTGGGCCCACGGCGTTTCTGGAAGACTGGCGGGCATGCGCAGGTGGTCGTTCGCGAAGGGGCACGGCACCGAGAACGACTTCGTGCTGCTGCTGGATCGCGAGAGCGTCCTCGACCTCGGCGAGGACGAGGTTCGTTTCCTCTGCGATCGGCATGCCGGGATCGGTGCGGACGGGGTGCTCCGGGCGGTGCTCGGCAGCCATGTCCCCGAGTGGCCGGCGATTGCCGAGCGCACCGGCTCGAGCGCCGATTCGCACGTGTGGTTCATGGACTATCGCAACGCCGACGGGTCGGTCGCGGAGATGTGCGGCAACGGCGTACGCGTGTTCACCCGCTATCTGCTCGAGGAGGGTCTGGTCGGCGGCCACTCGTTCGAGATCGCCACCCGCGCCGGCGCGAAGCCGGTCGCCGTCCTGGCGGACGGTTCGGTCCGGGTCGGGATGGGTGCCGTGACACTGACCGGAACTGAGGTCGATGTCGTCGTCGCCGACGGTCGGAGCTACCGCGCGGTGGGCGTCGATGTCGGCAACCCGCACGCGGTCAGCTTCGTCGACGATCCCACCGAGCTGGCGGGACTCCCGCTATGGACCGCTCCCCACTGGTCTCCGGTCGAGGCGTTTCCGGCGGGGGTGAACCAGGAGTTCGTCGCGATCCTGGGAGAGCGACACATCGCCATGCGGGTGTACGAGCGGGGTTCCGGCGAGACCCGATCGTGCGGCACGGGGACGGTCGCAGCGGCCGCGGCTGCCCACGCCCGGTCCGGGACTGGCTCCCCGTCAGGGTCCGGGACCAGCTCCGGGTCCCACGGGTCGGCGGGCGAGCCGGTCGTCTATCGAGTCGACGTCCTCGGCGGATCGGTCGAGGTCGAGCTGGCCGGCGATCAGGCCCAGCTGACCGGGCCGGCGGTCATCGTTGCCCATGGCGAGATCGCCGTGCCGAACGCTCGGCGACACGCCACAACTCATCACAGCACCCTGGAGGACTGAATGGCCGTACTGGACACGTTTTCGCTGGCCGGCAAGGTTTCGGTGGTCACCGGAGCCAACCGTGGGATCGGCCGCGCCCTTGCCCTGACCCTGGCGGAGGCGGGCAGTGACGTCGTCCTGCTGGTCCGCAACCCGGAGTCCGCAGCACCCGTGCTGGCGGAGGTCACCGAGCTCGGCGCCCAGGTCGCCGTGGTCGCCGCGGACGTGACCGAGGCGGACTCGGTGGTGGGGGCCGTCAGCGAGATCGTCGAGCAGTTCGGTCGGGTCGACGTCCTGGTCAACAACGCTGGAGCGTGCATCCATCGGCCCGCGCTGGAGGTGACCGCTGACGAGTTCAACCTCGTGATGAACGTGAACGTCAACGGCGTGTGGAACTGTGCCCAGGCCTTCGGCCGCCAGATGGTCGAGCAGGGTAGCGGAGCGATCGTCAACATCGGCTCGATCTCGGCGTTCATCGTCAACCGCCCACAGTGGCAGCCGGCGTACAACGCGTCGAAGGCCGCCGTCCACCAGCTGACCAGGTCACTTGCCGCGGAGTGGGCGCCGCATGGCGTACGGGTCAACGCGGTTGCGCCCGGCTACACCCGGACCGAGATGGCGCCGGTTGACGACCCGAAGTTCAAGGCGCGGTGGATCGACGACGCGCCGATGCAGCGGGCCGCGGACCCATCCGAGCTCGGGCCGAGTGTGGTGTTCCTCGCCTCCGCCGCATCGAGCTTCGTCACCGGCGAGGTGCTCGTCATCGACGGCGGTTACTCGCTCTACTGATCCTTTCCGGGATCCACGCGTGCGATTGTTGAACCTGGGACCACGCCGTCGTCTGCGCACCGCATCGCCCAGATGTGGTCCGGTGGAGGGCCGGGAGCGCTTCGTTTGCGCACCGCATCGCCCAGATGTGGTCCGGTGGAGGGCCGGGAGCCCTTCGTCTGCGCACCGCATCGCCCAGATGTGGTCCGGTGGAGGGCCGGGAGCGCTTCGTCTGCGCACCGCATCGCCCAGATGTGGCCGGTGGAGGGCCGGGAGCCCTTCGTCTGCGCACCGCATCGCCCAGATGTGGTCCGCGTCGCGGAGGGCCCGGGAGCCCTTCGTTTGCGCACCGCATCGCCCGGATGCAGGTTGGTCGATCACTGGCAAGCGCTGCCGTAAGGGTGCCTTGGTGGGGTGGCGGGATGTCCTTTCGCCTCCGCCCAGAGCAAAACCGTTCGAATCTGTCGGTGCCGCGTGAGAAGCTGGAAAAGATATGACAGCTGCTGACTACGCACGCGCCGATGACGCGCGAGACCGATCCCCGGCCGACACTGACATCGAGATCGTCCACGAGGGGATCCCGGACGACGGCGATCATGACGGGGACCAGCTCGACCTGGAGGAGCGCCACTCGCTCCGCCGCGTCGCCGGGATGTCCACCGAGCTCACCGACATCACCGAGGTGGAGTATCGCCAGCTCCTCCTCGAGCGGGTCGTGCTGGTGAGCGTGTGGACGACTGGGAGCGAGGTCGACGCGGAAAATGCGATGACCGAGCTCAAGCTCCTCGCCGAGACGGCCGGTTCCGAGGTCCTGGAGGGCCTGATCCAGCGCCGCACCAGACCCGACCCTGCCACGTACGTCGGGCGCGGCAAGGTCGAGGAGCTGCGTGAGGTGGTGGTCGCCACCGGTGCCGACACGGTGATCTGTGACGGCGAGCTCGCGCCCGCGCAGCTCCGCAACCTGGAGGATCGCGTCAAGGTCAAGGTGATCGACCGGACCGCACTGATCCTGGACATCTTCGCCCAGCACGCCAAGAGCGCCGAGGGCAAGGCTCAGGTCGAGCTCGCGCAGCTGCAGTACCTGAAGCAGCGGCTCCGCGGTTGGGGTGGCAACCTGTCGCGTCAGGCAGGCGGCCGGGCTGCCGGGGGTGCCGGGATCGGCGGCCGTGGCCCCGGTGAGACGAAGCTGGAGACCGACCGCCGTCGGATCAACCACCGGATCTCCCGGTTGCGGGCGGACCTGCGCGCGATGGACTCCACCCGGGAGACCAAGCGGGCCGAGCGTCGCCGCCATCAGGTGCCTTCCGTGGCCATCGTGGGGTACACGAACGCCGGCAAGTCCAGCCTGCTGAACCGGCTCACGAACGCCGGCGTGCTGGTCGAGAACGCGCTGTTCGCCACGCTCGACCCGACCACCCGCCGGGCCCAGACCGCCGACGGCCGGGTCTTTACCCTGACCGACACAGTCGGGTTTGTTCGGCACCTCCCACACGACCTCGTCGAGGCGTTCGCGTCCACCCTGGAGGAGACGGCTCAGGCCGATCTCCTCGTGCACGTCGTCGACGGATCCGACCCCGACCCGACCGGACAGATCACCGCGGTCCGGGGCGTACTGACCGACGTCGGTGCCGGCGATCGGCCCGAGCTGATCGTGATCAACAAGGCCGACCTGGCCGGCGAGACCGCACTCACCGCGCTGCGCTCCCAGTACCCGGACTCGGTCGTGGTGTCCGCGCGCACTGGGCGTGGCATCGACGAGCTGCGATCTCGGATCGAGGCCGGCCTGCCCAGACCGGAGGTCGAGATCCGCGCGCTGATCCCATACGACCGGGGCGATCTGGTCGACAAGATCCACCGCACCGGCGAGCTCGGGGTGCTGGAGCACACCGAGCACGGCACGCTGATCACGGCGCGGGTGCATCCGAGCCTGGCGGGCGAGCTCGAAAGGTACGCTCTCGCAGGTGACGACCGCCGGTACGCGTAAACCCGAGGCGCCGGTCAGCCCGTCGACAGGCTCAGGGCACATCCGGCCCCAGCCCTCGGGCGCACGTCAGCTCGCCCCGCCGGTCAGCACGTCAACGGGCCCAGGGCATGTGTCTGCGGAGCCCGTCGAACCTCACAGCTCGCCTGCCTGGCCCTTGAAAGGCGGCAGCGAGCGTGCCTGAGACCGCCAAAGCCTCTCGTACGCGCAGTGAGCCTGAAGGGTCACGGCACCGTGCCGTCCTGCACCAGGCCGTCGCCGAGATCGGCGGAGCCGAACGGCCCGGCCAGCTCGAGATGGCCGACGCCGTCGCCGACGCGCTTGCCAGCGGCCGCCACCTGCTGGTCCAGGCCGGCACCGGCACCGGCAAGTCGCTCGGCTACCTCGCCCCCGCGTTGATCCGGCTCGTCGAGCACGACCGCGAGCGCATCATCGTCGCCACCGCGACGCTTGCCTTGCAGCGCCAGCTCGCCACCAAGGACATCCCTACGGCCATCGACGCGGTGGCCAAGGTCACCGGCAAACGCCCGCGGCACGCCATCTTGAAGGGTCGGACGAACTACGTCTGCCGGCTCAAGGCGACCGACGGCGTCGCGGAGGAGCAGGGGACTCTGCTCGGTGCCGACGAGTTGACCGCCGGCCTCACGGCGTCCGCCGCGCCTAGCTCGGTGATCGCCGCAGAGGTGCTGTCGCTGCGGTCCTGGGCCGACGACGAGCACCGGAAGAACGGATTGGCCGACCGCGACGACGCGCCGACCCACACCGAACGGGCCTGGCAGCAGGTGTCCATCCCGGTCCGCGAGTGCCTCGGCCGTGACCGCTGCCCGCTGGGCGACACCTGCTTCGTCGAGCGGTCCCGCGATGCCGCCCGGTCCGCCGATCTGGTGGTCACCAACCATGCGCTGCTCGCGATCGACGCCATGCACGGCGGCACCGCGCTGCCCGAGCACGACGCGGTGATCATCGACGAGGCGCACGAGCTGGTCGCGCGGGTGACCGGGGCCGCGTCTGCGGAGCTCAGCCCGCAGCTGATCGAACGAGTGAGCCGCCGCGCCCTGACCTATCTGACGGACGAGACGGGGCTGGAGCTGCTCGAGTCGGCCGACGCGCTGCGCAACGCCCTGGACGAGACGAACCCGGGTCGAATCGAGGACCCCGAGTCCGCCCTGGGCCAGGCCTGCGGCGTGGTGCGGACCGCCGCCCGCAAGGCCGTGAGCGGCCTGACCAGCTCGGACGCCAAGGCCGAGCCCGAGCAGCGCCAGGCTGCCGCGGCGGTCAAGGAGGTGTTCGACGTCGCCGACCGGCTGGCCGCGATGAGCGAGCACGACGTCATCTGGGTTGCCGAGAGCGAACGCGACGGTCGGGACGTCCGGGTCGCGCCACTGTCGGTGGCCGGACTGATGCGCTCACGAGTGTTCGGGCAGGCCACGACGGTCCTGACCTCGGCGACGCTGAAGCTCGGCGGCGACTTCGACCGGGTGGCGATGTCGGTCGGGCTCCGGCTGGACGAGCAGGACGCCGATGCGGTTCGGGTGCAGGTCCGCGAGCCCAGCAGAGCGGCCGACGACTCCGACCACGACTCCGCCAACGACGCCGACGAGGACGAGGGCGATGACCCGGACGAGGATCCCGGTGAGGGTCCCCAGCCGTGGCACGGGCTGGACGTTGGATCGCCGTTCGACTACCGCAAGCAGGGCATCCTGTACGTCGCCCGCCACCTCCCGCCGCCCGGCCGCGACGGCCTTGCGGACGCGACCATCGCCGAGATCGCGGAGCTGGTCTGGGCCGCGGGGGGACGTACGCTCGGGTTGTTCTCATCGCGCCGCGCCGCCGAGGTGGCCGCGGTGCGGGTCCGCAAGGAGCTGCCGAAACTGACCGTGCTGTGCCAGGGCGACGCGCAGCTGATCGAGTTGACGCAGCGATTCGTGGCGGAGGAGTCGACCAGCCTGTTCGGGACGTTGTCGCTGTGGCAGGGCGTCGACGTGCCTGGGGACACCTGTCAGCTGGTGATCATCGACCGGATCCCGTTCCCGCGACCCGACGACCCGCTGATGAACGCCCGGCAGCGCGCCGTTGCCGAGTCGGGGGGGAACGGCTTCATGACCGTCGCCGCAACTCACGCGGCGCTGTTGCTTGCCCAGGGTTCCGGCCGGCTGATCCGCCGGGTCAGCGACCGGGGCATGGTCGCGGTGCTCGACCCGCGGTTGGTCACCGCCCGCTACGGCACATTCCTGAAGGCGTCGATGCCTGAGATGTGGCAGACCACGGACCGCGAGGTCGCGATCGGTGCGCTCCGTCGGCTGACCGGCACTGCCTGAGCCGCCGGATCGACGGGCGCCCGAAGAATCGAGAACGGTTGACCCCACATGTTGTGGTCAACCGTTCTCAATCGTTCGACGGCCCGGAGTGGGTGCGGTAGACGGTGACCACCGCGGCGCCACCGAGACCGATGTTGTGCTGGAGTGCCGTGCGGACGCCCTCGACCTGGCGGGACCCCGCCTGCCCGCGAAGCTGCCAGACCAGCTCGGCGCACTGCGCGAGGCCGGTCGCACCCAGCGGATGCCCCTTGGACAGCAGTCCGCCGGACGGGTTGGTGACCACTCGTCCGCCATAGGTGTTCTCACCGTCGAGGATGAATCGCTCCGCGGTGCCGACGGGCGTCAGCCCGAGGGCCTCGTAAGAGATGACCTCGTTCGTGGTGAAGCAGTCGTGGAGCTCCACGACACCGAACTCCTCGCCGCCGATCCCGGCCTCCTCGTACGCGGCTGCAGCAGCGGACGCGGTCACGTCGTAGCCCACCAGGCGCATCCGATCGCCCGCATCGAACGTGGAGTCGGTATCGGTCCGCAGGGCCTGTCCGGCGATCTCGACGTCGGCCCGCAACCCGCGCCGACGCGCGAACTCGGGGCTGACCACGACGGCGGCTGCCGCACCACAGGTGGGTGGGCAGCACTGCAGCCGGGTCAGCGGGCCGGACACCCGGGGTGAGTCGAGCACCTGCTCGACCGTGACCGGATCACGGAAGACGGCGTACGGGTTGTGCGCGGCATGGGCCCGTGACTTGACGCTGACTTGGGCGAACACCCGTGGATCCATGCCGAACCGGTTGGCGTAGTCGGTTCCGGCGCCGCCGAACAGCATCGGAGCCAGCGGGGCGTCGGGGGCCGCTTCGACGGCGTTTGCCGCGGCGATGAAGTCGGCGAGTGGGTTCGGCCGATCCGTCCACTTCTCGGTGAGTGCGCCACGTTCCATCTGCTCGAAGCCGTAGGCGAGCACACAGTCCGCTGCTCCGGAGGCGACCGCCTGCCGGGCGAGCCAGAGCGCCGTGGATCCGGTCGAGCAGTTGTTGTTGACGTTGATCACCGGGATCCCGGTCCGGCCCACGCCGTAGAGCACCCGCTGGCCGGCGGTGGAGTCGCCGTAGACGTAGCCGGCGTAGGCCTGCTCGACGTCCACGAGGTCGATGCCGGCGTCGTCCAGCGCGCGGGTGACCGCGACGCGGCCGAGCACATCGTACGGGCGCGCCGTCCGAGGCGTGGCGAACTCCGCCATGCCGACTCCGGCGACGCGCGCGGTCATGCCGACGCGCTCCCGACCGACGCGCCATCTGCCGACGCGCTCCCGACCGACGCACCATCTGCCGACGGATCGACAAGGCGAGGCATCAGCAATCGGACCCGCTGCTCGAGCACCGCTTCGACACCCTCGGCGCCGCCGAGCCAGGCCTGCACCGCGCGTGAGAAGACGCCGTCGAACAGGGCGTAAGCCGTCTCGGGGTCGACGATCAAGGTGGCCTCGGACAACGCTGCGTAGCGACTGAGGATTCGCCACACCATGTCCCGCAGTGCAGCGTCGATGGCCGCCACATCCGGGCGGAACGCCGGCTCGAACAGACTCTGGGCGCGCAGGTCGTACCAGAGCCGTTGTTCACGGGAGTCCTCGTGCAGGGTGACCAGCAGCGCATCGAGAAAGCGCCGGACCACATCGTCGGAACTCGTCGCGAGGACGCTCACGTCGTCGTAACGGCGTACGCAACGAGCCTTGTACAACCGAACGCAGTGGATGATGAGCTCGGTCTTGTCGGCGAAGTAGTAGTGCAGCACCCCGTGGGAGAACTGGGAGTTCTGCGCGATCTCGCGCAGTGAGGTGTTGGCATAGCCGCGCTCCGCCAACGTACGCAGTGCTGCGGTCGCAAGCTCGTCGCGTCGAGCGGCCACCTTGTCGCCAGCCAGCAGCGCGGGCGCGACGGCGCGCTCGGCGTCCGGGAGTCGCGGCGTCGGGGGGGTCGACGTCACGGTCATGTTGGCCTCCGTGGTCTCGGTAGGTGGGGAGCCTACCGTTGCCGAGCGGCCGCGCTCTTGACAAGTGTCCAAGAAACTCTTGACGACTGTCAAGAGTGATGCCACGGTGAGCCTCACGCACCAATCGACAACGGGGACCGGGTGCGGGTCACACGAGCTCGACGAGGAGCAGCATGAGTGTGTTCGAACTGAACGGTCGGCGCGCGGTCGTCACCGGGGGTGCCCAGGGCCTGGGCTTGGCCATGGCGGCTGCGCTGGCGAGGTCAGGTGCGACGGTGGTGCTGGCGGACCGTGCGGACGACATCGGTACGGCGGCCGCCGAGCAGCTGACGGCTGCCGGCGCACAGGCCAGCTTCGTGCACCTGGACGTCACCTCCGACGCCGACTGGGAGCGTGCGGTTACCGAGGTGATCGAGCGCACGGGCGGCCTGGACATCCTGGTCAACAACGCCGGCATCGAGGTGACCTCGCTGATCGTCGACGTCGATCCGGCCGAGCTGCGCACGATGCTCGACGTCAACATCGTCGGCACCACGCTCGGCATCAAGCACGCCTTTCGCGCGATGCGGCCGGGTGGACCCGCCGGGCATGGTGGTGTGGTGATCAACGTGGCCTCCGTTGCCGCGACCATCGCGTTTCCAGGCATCGCGGGCTACTCCGGCACCAAGTCCGCGGTCGACCGGATCACCCGGGTAGCGGCGATGGAGTCCGGCAAGCTCGGCTACGGCGTACGGGTGAACTGCGTCTACCCCGGGCTTGTGGCCACGGCCATGGGGGTGAAGCTTGCGGTGGAGACCTCCGCACTGGGCCTGTTCGAATCGCCCGATGCGGCCGTAGGAGCGGTCATCGATCTCACCCCGCTCGGTCGGCTCGGCGAGCCGGACGACATTGCCGATGCGGTCGTGTTCCTGGCGACCGACGCGGCCCGATTCATCACCGGAGTCGGCCTTCCGGTCGACGGCGGAATGGGGATGTGAGGAAGACATGAGCGAAAAATCTGTCGTCGTGTACGGCGCGTCCGGCTACACCGGTCGGCTCGTCTGCGAGTCCCTGCGTGACTACAACGTGCCGTTCGTGGCTGCCGGACGGAGTGAGGAGCGCCTGACCGACGCGATGACCGGGCACGTCGCCGGGGTCGAGACAGCCGACTACGAGGTGCGGGAGGTCGAGCACACGCTCGAGTCCCTGACCGACCTGTTCGCCGGTGCGACCGTGGTGCTCAACACGGTCGGCCCGTTCAGCAAGTGGGGGCCGGTCGTCGTCGAGGCCGCACTGGCTGCCGGTGCGCACTACACCGACACGACCGGCGAACAGGACTGGCTGATCACCTGCGACGAGAACTATGGGGCGCAGTTCGCCGCGAAGGGACTGCTGCTCGCGCCAGGCATCGCCCAGATGTACACCACCGGCGAGATCGCGGCGCAGCTCTGCCTCGAGCAACCCGGGCTGGACACGCTCGACATCGCGGTGTTCTGGGGCGGGAGTCCGACGATCGCCTCGACCCAGACGATCCTGGTCAACGCGGCAACATCGCGCGCCCACTTCTTGGAGCAGAACCGGTACGTCGAGTTCGACTCCGATGGCGGGTTGCTGCCGCTGGTGGTGCCGGGCCAGCACGAGCTCGCCCTGTCACTGCCTTGGGGCGGCACCAGTCACCCGGTCTGGTTCAAGCGCGACCCGCGGGTGTCCAACGTCAAGGCCCAGGGCGGTGTGTTCAACGCCGCACTCATGCACGGGGTCCCCCAGATCGTTGCTGCGGCGCTGGAGGCGACCAAGGACATGACTCCTGAGGACCGCGACGCGGCGCTGACCCAGACCGCGGCCCAGGTGATGAACCAGATGCCGCCGCGGGAGAACCGACGACTCAACAAGTCGTTGGACTCCGTGCACGCCTCCGGCCCACTCGGCCGAGCGCACTGCGTGATCCACGGCAACCAGAACTACAAGCAGACCGGCCTACTCCAGGCGTTCGCTGCGCACTGGTTGATCCAGCAGCCGCCGCTGCGGGTCGGGTTCGCCTCCGGGTGCCAGGCGTTCGGTCACCGCCAGCTGCTCGGTCAGCTGCGTGCGTTCGGCCTGGTGGCCGAGCCGATCGTCACCGTCAACTGCTGACGGGGCCTCAGATGCGTCTGGTCGACTATCTCGACAAGGGTGCCAGCCTGGATCCTGACGCGCCGTGCCTGCGCGCCGGCGACCGCGTGCTCAGCTACCGCGACGTGCAGTCCACGTCCGACGCGGTGGCGCGCGCCCTCGCCGGAAGCGGGATCGAACCGGGCGACAAGGTGGCGATCCTGTCCGCGAACGACCCGACGGCGTTCAGCTGCGTCTTCGGCATCTCCAGAGCGGGTGCGGTCTGGTGCCCGATCAACCCACGCAACGAGGCGCGCGAGAACCGCCAGCTGCTGGAGCTCTTCGAGTGCCGTGCGCTGATCTTCCAGCGTGCGTTCGCGCCACTCGTCGAACAGATCCTGCCCGATCTGCCGGCGCTGTGCGGTCGTGGTGTGCCTGGACCCGGGCGAACAGGGGGAGCCGGGCGAACAGGCGGAGCCGGGCGAACAGGGGGAGCCGGGGGTCGCCGGCGTGGCAGGTGCGCTCGACTTCGCACGCTGGACTGGGGATGCTCCTCCGGCCGAGGCGTCGGACGGCGAATGGGTATGGGTCGACCCGATCGACGACGTCGCCATGATCGTCGGCACCGGGGGCACGACCGGCCTGCCGAAAGGCGTCCAGCTCACGTCTCGCAATCTGGAGACGATGACAGCGATCACGCTGATGTCGTACCCGTTCTCCGGCCGGCCGACCTACCTTGCGCTCGCTCCGCTGACCCACGCCGCCGGCGTGCTGTCGTTCCCGGTGCTCACCCGAGGTGGCCAGATCGTGATCATGGCCGCCCCGGACATGAGGGAGTTCCTGCGGCTGATCGAGCGACATCGCGTCACGCACACGATGCTGACCCCGACCCTGCTCTACATGATGCTCGGCCATCGCGATCTCGACCGCACGGATCTGTCGTCGATCCAGTGCTTCTGGTACGGCTCCGCCCCGATGTCGGCGGCCCGGCTGGAGGAGGCGCTGGTGCGGATCGGGCCCGTCTTCGCTCAGTACTTCGGCCAGACGGAGGCGCCGATGGTCGCGACCACGATGGCGCCGGCCGATCACTACCGCGCCGACGGCTCGATCGCGGTAGAGCGACTGTCCTCGGCCGGGCGGGCGGCACCGTTGGTCACCCTGGCGATCATGTCGCTCGACGGCGAGCTGATGCCGGCGCGGGAGCGAGGCGAGATCGTCTTGCGCAGCTCGTTGGTGATGCCGGGTTACTACCGCAACGAAGCGGCCACGGCCGACGTCTCTCGGTTCGGCTGGCACCACACCGGCGACATCGGGTATCTCGACGAGGACGGCTTCTTGTTCATCGTCGATCGCGCCAAGGACATGATCATCACCGGCGGGTTCAACGTGTACTCGGCCGAGGTCGAGCAGGTCGTGATGGAGCACCCGGCCGTGCAGGACTGTGCCGTGTTCGGCGTACCCGACGAGAAGTGGGGCGAGCGGGTCACCGCCGTCGTGCAGCTGCGGCCCGGCGCGACCCTCGATCAGGCGGACCTCCGCCGCTTTGTCCGCGAGCGGGTCGGGGGAGTGAAGGCACCGAAGAACATCCTGGTCTGGGACGACCTGCCGCGATCGAGGGTGGGAAAGGTGCTGAAGCGCGAGATCCGAGCGGCTGTGCTGGGCCAGACTTCGACCGGAGCGGGCCCCGCCTAGACATTCTGTGGCACAAGGGTTGTCGCGCCTGAGGATTGTGGTGCCTGGACGCCGCTTCCTGACTCTCGCACCGGTCGACTCGGTGGGGACCTTTACGGCCGAAACAGACACGTTACGTGTGTGATACCGAGCGGGGTGGGTTCGGGCATAGCGTCAGCCTCAACGCGTACGTCCCTGCCCTTCTTTGGAGCACGCCATGACCGACACGACGGATCTCGCACCGCATCACGATTTCGAGGACACGCCGGGTCATCCGGCTGGGGATGGGGTGATCAAGGATTTTTACGATGATCGGTTGGCGAACTCTGATCTGGCGCCGTTGCGGAAGCAGACGTGGGGCTCGTACAACATTTTCGCGTTCTGGATGTCGGATGTGCACTCGGTCGGCGGTTATGTGACGGCTGGTGCCTTGTTCTCGTTGGGGATCGCGTCGTGGCAGGTGCTGGTGTCGCTGATCATCGGGATCATGATCGTGATGGTGTTCTGCAACCTGGTGGCGAAGCCGTCGCAGGTGACGGGGGTGCCGTATCCGGTGATCAACCGCGCCATCTTCGGGGTGCGGGGGGCGAACCTGCCGGCGATCATCCGGGGTTGTATCGCGATCGCCTGGTACGGGGTCCAGACGTATTTGGCGTCGACGTCGTTGATGATCATTTTCTTGAAGTTCTGGCCGGCCTCGGTGGCGTTGACGACGACCACGTTCCTGGGCCTGTCGCCGCTGGGTTACATCTGCTACGCCATTTTGTGGGTGGCGCAGGCGGCCGTGTTCTGGCGGGGCATGAACGCGATCCGCAAGTTCATCGACTTCGCCGGCCCCGCCGTCTACGTGGTGATGATCGCCTTGTGTGTCTACCTCGTCGCCGAGGCCGGCGGGTTGAGCCACATCTCGCTGAACCTGTCGACCGTGCACCGCAGCTTTGCCGAGTCGATCCCGGTGATGATCGCCGCGGTCGCTGTCGTGGTGTCCTACTTCTCCGGGCCGATGCTGAACTTCGGCGACTTCTCCCGCTACGCCAAGTCGTTCAAATCCGTCCGGAAAGGCAACTGGCTCGGACTGCCACTGAACTTCTTGTTCTTCTCCATCCTCACCGTCGTCACCGCGTCCGCCACCGTCCCCGTGTTCGGTGAGCTGATCACCGACCCGATCGAAACCGTCCAAAAGATCGACAACGGGTTCGCCATCCTCCTCGGCGGCCTCACCTTCGTCATCGCCACCATCGGCATCAACATCGTCGCCAACTTCATCTCGCCCGCGTTCGATTTTTCCAATGTGAACCCGAAGAAGATCTCCTGGCGGATGGGTGGCATGATCGCCGCCGTCGGCTCGGTGATCCTCACCCCCTGGAACTGGTACAACTCCGACGCCGGCATCCTCTACACCCTCGGCATCCTCGGCGGCCTGATCGGCCCCCTGTTCGGCATCTTGATCGCCGGCTACTACCTCGTCTCCCACCAAAAAGTGTGGGTCGACGACATGTTCACCATGAACGACACCGGCCGCTACTGGTTCACCCGCGGCATCAACCCCAACGCCGTCGCCGCCACCATCATCGGCGGCGTCCCCGCCATCGCCCTCGTCCTCATCGCCGGCACCCTCTGGCCAAAATCCGACAACGCCCTCCTCTCCCACGGCGGCGACTTCTCCTGGTTCGTCGGCTGCGGCCTCGGACTCCTCTCCTTCTGGCTCCTCGAAAAACACAACCCCAAAATCGCGACCAACCTCGAGACCGATCCCGAGCTGGCGAGCAGCGGCACCGGTCTGTAGGCCGCGCCCGGCCCGCCGGACCCCCGGCTGGAGGTTCCCGAGTAGGGAAGCCTTGCCTTAGTGGTCAGGCTCGGCAGACGCACGCCGACGCGCGGCAGGCGATGTGGCGTCGGGTGGGGCGGGGTGCATGATGTGGCGACTCAGCACATGAAGGGCCGCCTCCGGGACGTCGAGTCGGCTCGTCCTGTGGGCTCGGGGCATGAACGCGTGCCTCGCCGACGGCGATGGCACGCGATCATGTGCGACGCGCCGGTGGCCACCAACGCGCCTGCGCGTCGGTCGCGGAATCGTCGGTGCCCGGGACTAACCTAGGCGTCTGCTGACTTCCCCCAGCACCCACCGGCGGTGGCGCCGGAGTAGGTTGTGCGCTCGGCTCGTCCGGGACCCTCGTACGAGGGCAGTGTGTGCAGGTTCGCGTTCGCAGGAGGTAGTGGCTCGTCATGGTGGAGGGTGCAGCGGGACGGCCAGGCGGCTCCACCCGAGACGATTTCACCCCAGCCAGCCCGAACCAGGCCAGCCCGAACCAGGCCAGCCCGAACCAGGCCAGCCCGAAGCCAGCCAAGTCCTCCCGAGGCGACTCCTTCGTCCACCTGCACGTGCACTCCGAGTACTCGATGCTGGACGGTGCGGCCCGCGTGGGTGATCTGTTCCAAGGGTGCGCCGACATGGGCATGCCGGCCATCGCGATGACCGACCACGGCAACCTCTTCGGGGCGTACGAGTTCTACAAGGCCTCCAAGACGACCGGCGTCAAGCCGATCATCGGGCTGGAGGCGTATGTCACGCCGAAGACCCACCGCTCCGAGCGCAAGCGGGTCCGCTGGGGCGACTCGGCCGACAGCGCGGGGGACGACGTGTCCGGCGGCGGCGCGTACACCCACATGACGATCCTGTCGGAGACCACCGAGGGGATGCACAACCTCTTCCGGATGGGCTCACTCGCCTCGCTCGAGGGCTACTTCTACAAGCCGCGGGTCGACCGGGAGCTGCTGAACACGTACGGCAGGGGCCTGATCGCCACCACGGGCTGTCCGAGCGGCGAGGTGCAGACGTACCTCCGGCTGGGCCGATACGACGACGCGGTCGCGAGCGCCGCGGAGTTCCGGGACATCTTCGGCCCGGACAACTACTTCGTCGAGCTGATGGACCACGGTCTGTCGATCGAAAACCGGGTCCGGTCCGACCTGATGCGGATCGCCAAAGACCTCCAGCTCCCGCTGGTGGCCACGAACGACCTGCACTACGCCAAGCGCGAGGACGCGAGCGCCCACGAGGTGCTGCTCTGTGTCCAGTCCGGCTCGACGATGGCCGACGCGAACCGGTTCAAGTTCGACGGCGACGGCTACTACCTGAAGTCGCCGGCCGAGATGCGGGCGCTGTGGGCCGAGTTGCCCGAGGCCTGCGACAACACCCTCGCCATCGCCGAACGCTGCGACATCTCCTTCGCCGAGGGGGTCGGCACGTACATGCCGCGGTACCCCTGCCCGCCCGGGGAGAACGAGGAGTCCTGGTTCGTGCGTGAGGTCGAGACCGGACTGCGCCGCCGGTTCCCGAACGGCATTCCCGACACCGTCCGGGCGCAGGCCGCGTTCGAGTCCGAGGTCATCACCTCGATGGGCTTCGCCGGCTACTTCTTGGTGGTCGCCGACTTCATCAACTGGGCCAAGGAGAACGGCATCCGGGTCGGTCCCGGCCGCGGATCCGGCGCCGGGTCGATGGCGGCGTACGCCATGCGGATCACCGATCTCGACCCGCTCGAGCACGGCCTGATCTTCGAGCGCTTCCTCAACCCCGACCGGGTCTCGATGCCGGACTTCGACATCGACTTCGACGAGCGCCGGCGGGCCGAGGTGATCCGTTACGTCACCGAGAAGTACGGGGACGACCGGGTCTCCCAGATCGTGACGTACGGCACGATCAAGGCCAAGCAGGCCGTCAAGGATGCGTCCCGGGTGCTCGGCTACCCGTTCGCGGTGGGCGAGAAGCTCACCAAGGCGATGCCGCCGCCGGTGATGGGCAAGGACGTCCCGCTGACCGGGCTGTTCGACCCCGAGCACAAGCGGTACAAGGAGGGCGGCGAGTTCCGTGCCCTGTACGAGAACGAGTCCGACGTCAAGACCGTGGTCGACACCGCGATCGGCCTGGAGGGGCTGAAACGGCAGTGGGGCGTGCACGCCGCCGGCGTCATCATGTCCTCGCACCCGCTGATCGACATCATCCCGATCATGAAGCGCGAGCAGGACGGCGCGATCATCACCCAGCTCGACTACCCGACGTGCGAGTCGCTCGGGCTGATCAAGATGGACTTTCTCGGATTGCGCAACCTCACGGTGCTGGACGATGCGCTGGAGAACGTGAAGCGCAACCGGGGCATCGAGCTGGTGCTGGAGGACCTCGCCCTCGACGATGCGAAGTCGTTCCAGCTGCTCGGGCACGGGGACACGCTCGGGGTGTTCCAGCTCGACGGCGGGCCGATGCGATCCCTGCTGCGGCTGATGCGGCCGGACAGCTTCGCCGACATCTCCGCGGTGCTCGCTCTCTACCGGCCGGGCCCGATGGGTGCCGACAGCCACACGAACTACGCGCTCCGCAAGAACGGCCGCCAGCCGGTCAACCCGATCCACCCGGAGCTCGAGGCCCCGCTGGCAGAGATCCTGGGGGAGACGTACGGCCTGATCGTGTATCAGGAGCAGGTGATGGCGATCGCCCAGAAGGTCGCCGGCTACACCCTCGGCGCCGCCGACCTGCTCCGCCGGGCGATGGGCAAGAAGAAGAAGGCCGAGCTGGACGCCCAGTTCGAGACGTTCTCGGCCGGGATGCTCGAGCGGGGCTATTCCCAGGCGGCGGTCACCGCACTGTGGGACGTGCTGCTGCCGTTCTCCGACTACGCGTTCAACAAGGCGCACACGGCGGCGTACGGGCTCGTCTCCTACTGGACGGCCTACCTCAAGGCCAACTACCCGGCCGAGTTCATGGCCGCCCTGCTTACCTCGGTCGCCGACGACAAGGACAAGATCGCCATCTACCTGGCGGAGTGCCGGCGGATGGGGATCGCGGTGCTGCCTCCGGACGTGAACGAGTCCGAGGCCAACTTCACCGCCGTCGGGACCGACATCCGATTCGGGCTGACCGCGGTCCGCAACGTCGGCCGCAACGTCGTGGACGGCATCGTCGCCGGCCGCACCGAGGTCGGCAAGGCCGTCAACTTCCACGGGTTCCTCGACGCCGCACCGCTGGTGGTCTGCAACAAGCGAGTGATCGAGTCACTGATCAAGGCCGGTGCGTTCGACTCACTCGGCGACACCCGGAGGAGCCTGCTGGCGGTCTACGATCGCAACGTCGACGAGATCATCGACATCAAGCGCAACGAGGCGATCGGCCAGGACGACCTGTTCGGCGGCGACGCCGCGGTTGGCGACCGGATGCTGAGCCCCGTACCGGACCTGCCGGAGTGGGACAAGCGCACCAAGCTGGCGTTCGAGCGGGAGATGCTCGGCCTGTACGTCTCCGACCACCCCTTGCAGGGCCTCGAGCACATCCTCCTCGCCGAGCGGGACATCTCGATCGGGTCGCTGCTCGCCGACGACGGGCCGCGCGATGGCCAGGTGACCATCGCGGGCATGATCACCCAGGTCACCAGGAAGACGACCAGGCGCGGGGACCTCTGGGCGGTGATCAGCGTCGAGGACCTGGAGGCGTCGGTCGAGGTGCTGTTGTTCCCGAAGGCGTACGAGCAGGTGGCGACCGTGCTCGCCCCGGACACGGTGGTGAAGGTGCGCGGCCGGCTGAAGGTCGATGAGGACTCGGTCAGCCTGAACGCCTCAGAGCTGAGCCTGCCGGACACGACCGAGGCGGCGACCGGTGGCCCGGTGGTGATCTCGCTGCCGGCGCCGCGGTGCACGCCGCCGGTGGTCGCGCAGCTGAGGGAGGTGCTGACCGCACATCCCGGCTTGACCGAGGTCCGGTTGAAGCTGCTGTCGCAGGGAAAGACGACAGTCATGAAACTCGACGATCAGCTCCGGGTCACCCCGTCGCCGCCCTTGATGGCCGATCTGAAGGCGTTGCTCGGTCCGTCATGTCTGGCGTCGTAGAGCCCTCGCCCGACGCCGCACCGGCGGACCAGACCGATTCGGCGCTCGGCCGTCGTCGGACCTGGTGGCGGGTGGGGCTCTACCTGGTCGCGTCGGCCGGGATCGGGGCGGTTGCCGGCGTGCTGTGGTGGCAGGTCGTCACGCTGCCCGTTTACACGGTCGGGTCGAACGGCGGTGCGAGCACGACCGAGCGGGGCCTCACCGAGTACATCTCCGGCGACGCCTGGTTCAGTCTGATCGGATTTGTGGTGGGGATCGGGCTCGGCATCGTCGCCTGGCGGGTGTTCCGTGACATCGGCTGGCCGGTGGTGCCGCTGGTGGTCCTGGCCACGATGATCGCCGCCCTGGTCTGCTGGTTGGTGGGCTGGAAGTTGGGTCCCGGCCCGTTCTCCCCGCGCCTGACCGAGGCTCAGGTCGGGGCCTCGGTGCCCATCGAGCTCACGGTCCGCGCTCGCGCGGCCGTGCTGTTCTGGCCGTTCGGCGCCGTGCTGGTGGTGATGCTCGGATCGTCCCTGGGACGCGACGACGAGGTACCGCGGCCGATCTTCCCGAAACGGGAGCGCGACGCAACGCCGCCCGCATGAGCTGGTGGTCCCGCCCGGGCGCAGCTCGTCGCCGTCCGGTCAGGCGGCGGCGATCGCGCCCGACCGCGCACCGGTGACCTGACGCAGATCGGCCGGGGCGAGCTCGAGCTGGAGCCCGCGCTTGCCCGCCGACACGAAGATCGTGGCGAAGTCGTCGGCACTGCTGTCGAGCACCGTACGCAGCAAGGTGCGCTGGCCGACCGGGGAGATGCCGCCGACAACGTACCCGCTGGAGCGGGCGGCCACGGCCGGGTCGGCCAGGCTCGCCTTCTTCGCGCCCAGCGCGGCCGCTAGTGCCTTGAGGTCCAGATGTCCGGCGACCGGCACGACTCCGACCACGAGCTCGCCACCGATGTCGGCAACCAGGGTCTTGAAGATGCGCGCGGGATCGACCCCCAGAGCGTGCGCCGCCTCCTCGCCGAAGTTCGTCGCCCCGTCCGCGTGATCGTACGGGTGCAGGGTGAAGTCGACGCCGGCAGCCAGCAGGGCCTTCGCGGCGGGCGTGCCTGCGGGCTTGTTGGCCACACCATTCTCCTCGCGTGCGTCGTTACGTTCCGACTCTAAGCCGGACGCCATCGCTGCGAGGCGCTAGAACAGCAGGCGAACCAGTGCGGTGACGGTGACGGCGACCAGGAACACGACGAGGACACCCTGGCGCAGCACGAGAGCGATCACGCCCGCGCCGACTCCGGCCAGCACCGCCCAGTCCACGCCATAGGTGCCACCGTGGTCGAACAGCTGCACCGCGACCAGAGCGGCCAGCATGGCGATCGGCAGGAAGCCCGCGATCCGCTGAACGCGCGGGTTGGCGAGCACGGACTCGGGCAGCGAGACGCCGGCCAGCTTGAGACCGTACGAACCAAGCGAGGCGATGATCAAGGCTATCCAGAGCCCGGTCACGAAGCGGCCTCCTCATCGGAATCGGTCGGCGCAGGTACGTCGACAGCAGGATCGGGTCGGGAGCGGGTCAGACCGGCGGCCAGCGCCACCCCGGCGGCCGCGATCACCGGTACGCCGGCTGGGGCGACAGGCACCAGCGCCAGGGCGACCGCCGCCCCGGCCAGAGCGACCCAGCGCGCCTCGGGCCGGCGGAGATTGGGCCAGAGCAGGGCGAGGAACACCGCCGGCGAGGCCGCGTCGAGCCCGAATGTCTCGGGGTTGATCGCTCCGCCCAGGAGCGCTCCCGCGAGAGAACCGGTCTGCCACAGGGAAAACAGGATCAGCCCGGTGGCCCAGAACGCGTATCGGCGCGCTCGCGGGCCGGACTGGCCGAGTGCCATTGCGGTGGTTTCGTCGATGACGAAGTGCGCCGTGTACAGCTTCGCGAGGCCGCGGGGTGACAGGAACTCGGACATGGTGACCCCGTAGAACCCATTACGCACGCCCAGCAGGAGCGCGGTCGGAACGGCCGCGAACGGCGATCCTGCAGCGGCCACCCCGACGAAGGCGAACTGCGACGCGCCGGAGAACATGACCAGGCTCAGCACCATCGTCTGGGCGACACTCAGCCCGGAGCCGACCGAGACAGCGCCGAACGACATCCCGAAGACTCCCGCGTACACCCCGATGCCGACGGCGGCTCGGAGGATCGCGGCGCGCTGGGGCAGCGGTGTGCCTGATCCAGATCCGACCTTTCCCGCAGTCATCGCCGCGACCCGACTCGGTCGCTGAGCCCGGGTGTGTCGATTGCGGTGAACACGCGCCGACGCTACTTCACACACTCTCCCGTTCCCGCGAGATTTCGCTCCATGGCCTGGATAGGGCTTCCCGAACCAGCCTCGACCGATCCGGACGAGAAGTCGGCGGATGGACATCTTCACGACCGCCTGCGCCTGGCGAGAGGGTCGGCCACGTGCCATGCTCTCGGCTGGGAGGCGGAATGGCAGCGGCGGACGAGGTCGTCTGGATGGTCCGCGGCGCCTGGGTGACACTCTGCCTCCGGGCAACGTGCGAGCTGGGCATCGTCGACGCCCTCGACGAGCCGCGAACCCTCACCGACCTGGCCGGCCGAACCTCCGCAGACCCTGCTGCCCTTGCCCGACTGCTACGGGTGCTGGTCGATCTCGGTCTGCTGGAGCTGGCTGACGGGAGGTACTCGGCGACGCCACGCGGGGAGACGCTGCGGATCGGGCACCCGAGCGACGTCCGCAGTCTCGCTCTGATGCAGACGGTGATCCCGAATCTCGCTACCTGGCAGCACCTCGCCGAGGCCGTCCGCAGCGGCGACGCGATGTTCGAGGCGCTCCACGGGATCTCGTCGTGGGCCTGGCTGGCGGCCCGCCCGTCGGAGGCGGCCGTGTTCAACGCGGCCATGGCCCGCCGCGCGGTCCTCCAGCTCGCGGCCATCCGGGCGGCCTGCGACCTGTCGACGGCTCGCCTGGTGGTCGACGTCGGTGGTGGCCAGGGAGCCCTCGTCGCCGGGCTCCTCGAGCGCGAACCGCAGTTGAACGCGATCGTGGCGGACCGTCCCGATGTCGCCGAGGCGGCCACGGTCGCGCTGGCTGCCGCCGGTCTGGCCGAACGAGCGCGCGGTGAGGCCGCTGACTTCTTCGTGTCGGTGCCGGCCGGCGGCGACGTCTACCTCGTCTCCAGTGTTCTGCACGACTGGGACGACACCGAGTCGATCGCAATTCTGCGCACCGTCCACGCGGCCATGCGTCCTGATGGACGGCTGCTGGTGGTCGAGAGCGTTCTCGACGCCCCGGGACGTACGGACGAGCAACTGACAGACATGCACCTGGTCGACCTGCACATGCTGGTCATGTTCGGCGGCCGCGAACGGACCAAGGCGGAGTACGACGCCCTGCTGGTGGCGGCAGGCTTCTCGCCGGCCACACTGGGGCCGTCGCCGAACACCTGGAACGTCTTGCAGACCCATCGTTCATCCCAGCCGTCGGTCCGGCGGTAGATCCCGCGGCCTGTCACGCGTCTGAGATGAGGCACGAAAGCTGCCCGATCACGGACCCGCCCGGCCGGGTGCAAGATGGAGGCAGCGGCGGCCGCGGGACCGCTGGTCGAGGGGGTTCGCGGTGGCGCAGCTCGGTGGGTACATGGCCGTTGGGTACGTCGCCGAGCATGTCGTGGTCGACGGGCTCGACGCGGCCTGGCGGGTGCTCTGGCGAGATGCGATCGCGAGCTCCAGCTGGAGCACCGGCACCCCGTTCGGCGCACTGGCGGCGACCGGCTGGATCTCGATCGACAAGCCGTCCTTGCAGTTCCAGCCAGCCGACGACAAGATCCAGGTGCGGCTGAGCGGCGGCGCCCGACTCGACCTGACCCTGGACGGTGCGGACGTCGGCGGGGCGCTGGTGGGCTTCGACGCGACCGTCTCGCTCCCGATCGGCGTTCAACAAGACAATGCCTGGGACACGGCCGTGGTCGATCTGACCGGCTTCACTCTCGACATCGGACACGTCAGGGTCAGTTGGTACGCCGGACCGCACGACGTCCGCGCCCAGTCCGCCTTGCTCAGCGCCTCGGCGAGGGCGGCGCTGACCGACGAGCTGCGGAAACGAGCGACGCCCTATCTCACTTTCCAGCTCCCGACCGACCGGCTGTGGGCGGGGGAGCTGGCCGCCATGACGCAGGCCAATCCCGGCTCGATCGTGGAGCTGCCGTTCCTGAAGCTCGGCGGGGCCCGGGTGCTGGACGGCTGGCTGGCGCTCGGCATCGACGACACCACGCTGTTCCAGACCGCCGGCGATCCGGCTGCCATCGGACCACCACCGGATCCGCCCGCGCCGGGCACCGGGACACCGCTGCCACAGGCCGATCCCGGCGACGGCAGTCTGCGGTTGATCATCGACCCGACGATGGCGCTGCGCTACCTGCAGGTGAACGCGAAGCTGGCGATCACCATCGCCGGCGCCCAGCACCCGAACTTGCACCCCGATCCGGACTCCATCACGATCGCGTTCGACAACGCGATCGTGCTCACGGCATCCGGAACCGTGGACGCGCCGAACCCTTTCCCCGGCTCGATGCCGTTCGCCGCGACCGTCCGGATCACGCCGTTCGTGCCGGAGAACACGAGCACGGTGTACGCGAGCGTGAAGCCCGACGTCACCGTCGATGCGCCGTGGTATCTGGATGTGCTCGGGGACATTGTCGACTTTTTCGGTGGGGACGCGTTCGGCCAACTGAATCGGGTGAACAAGACCCAGATGGCGATCCTGTTCGGCGTGAAGACCGTCCAGAACGTCGATCCGCCGGGCGACAACTCGCTGACGGCCCGGATCGAGGGCCGGCAGCTGGCGACGCAGACCG
>CAWHZT010000008.1:0-228223 GCA_963833925.1 uncultured Actinomycetota bacterium
GAACTGGCCGAAGGCGGCTTCGATCCCGCGCGCGCGTTGTCGCGGCTCGCCGGATCCCACTGATGCCACTTCGCCGACGGGAACCGCGACAGCAGATCGCGGATCTGCGCGGCGAGCGTCGGAGAACTGACCGACTCGGTGAGGATGCGAAGGCCGGCGCCCTTAGCGGCTTCTGGGCCGTCAGCGCCGCGTTCATCGCGCCGAGGAACGCCGACCACGGGCGGATTTCGCCGATGCGGGTCAGCGTCTGCGAGCGATCGGGATCGTAGAGGCCGAGGATCGCCGCCTGCGCGAAGACGTCGGTGGCGCCGAGGCTGGCCGGATGTCGGGGTTGCCTTCGATCTTCGTCGGCCGCCCCTCGTGGCTCTCGACGAGCAGGCCGGTCGCGATGCCGCCGAGCGCATCGCGGTCGCGTAGAACAGCGGCTTGCCCGGGATCAGTTCTTCGGGCTGCTTGACGTAGGGAACGATCTTCTCCGGCGGCTGCTTCGTGCACGCGGTGACGCCGGCGAGCGCGAGCGAGGCGCCCATCAGCTTCAGGAAGGTGCGCCGCTGCACCGGATCGGTGATCGCCTCGATCTGCGACGGGAACTCGTTGTAGAGATGCTCCTGGAACGCCGGATCTTCGGCGCTGTTCCTCGAGCGCTGCCGCCAGAATTCGTGTGTTCATCGGTGGCACGTGGAGCAGCTCGTGAGCTTCTGAATCTGGTAATCGGCGACCAGGCGCTTGCCGAGCTCGGCCTGGTCCGGCGGCGGCACGTAGTCGACGCGGAACACGGCTTCACGCGGCCGGACGTAATTCTCCGGGGTTGCGGTGGCAGTCGAGGCACCACTCCATCTGCAGCGACTTCTCCTGCCACATCAGCGGCATGCGATCGACCTGGCCGTGGCAGGTCGTGCAGCCGACGCCCTTGTTCACGTGGATGCTGTGGTTGAAGTAGACGAAGTCGGGCAGATCGTGGACCCGCGTCCACTGGATCGACTTGCCGGTGCGGAAGCTGTCGCGCACCGGTTCGAGGAACGGGCTGTTCGCGAAGATCTGCGAGTGGCAGTTCATGCACGTCTTGGTCGGCGGGATGCCGGCGAACGACGAGTCCTCGACCGAGGTATGGCAGTAGCGGCAGTCGATGCCGTTGCCGGCGACGTGGCGCTCGTGGCTGAACTGGATCGGCTGCTCGCGGGCGACGTGGACGTCGGTCATCCACGGTGAGCGGTTGACCTGGGCGAACAGTCCCAGCAATCCGGCGATGAAAAACACCGCGCCGAAGATGCTGACCCGAGCAATCGTGTTGGCGCTGCGATGAAAGATCTGCGACATCGATCGGTTACTGGCGACGCGGGACGACGAGCGAGGAACTACAAACGGCAGCTTACTGTCGTTCCGTCGTGGCGGGCGCTATCTTGCCTGAACCTATTTTGTGAAATCTTTCACGTAGCTGTCAAATTGCTAGGAGTTGAAGGCGGCTTTTTCCGGGGTGTAAGCTCGGCCGTGCACGTACTTTTCGAACCACTCGAGTTCGATGTTCGCTTTGCGCAGCACGTGCTGCAGCCCGCGCCAATCATGCCCTTCGTTGGGCGCGATCAACAGCTGCGTCGGCACGTTCAGCGTGCGCAACGCGCGGAACATCTCGAGCGACTGCTCCTTCGGCACCCGGGTGTCGTCGTCGCCGGCGAAAAACAGCGTCGGCGTCTTCACTTTCGCGACGTCCTTGATCGGCGAGTTGTTCCAGAACAGTTCGGCCGGCGCGTCCTCCGCCACGGCGTGCCCCCGAACCAGGTGCGGCGGAACGAGGTGCTGTCGGTCTGGCCGTAGAGCGAGACCCAGTTCGAGATCCCGGCGCCCGATGAGGCGACCTTGAAGCGATCGGTCATCGTGATCAGCTTGTCGACCAGCGTGCCGCCGGCGCTCCACCCGGAGAGCGCCAGCCGATCCTGATCGACCAGGCCGCGCGCGATCAGCGCGTCGACGCCGAGCAGGACGTCCGACGCCATCTGATGGAAGTAGCCGTCGTTGACGTCGCGAACGAACGCCGCGCCGTAACCCGCGCTGCCGCGATAGTTCGGCCGCAGCACGAAGTAGCCCTTGCCGGTGAGCACCGGCATGTAGAACAGCGTCGAGCCGGCGCCGATGCCGAACTTGTCCGACTCCATCGGCCCGCCGTGCAGCTGCACGACGAGCGGATAGCGCTGCCCGGCCGATAGCCGGCCGGATAGGACAGCACGCCTTCGATCGCCACGCCGTCGGCGCCCTTCCACTCGGCCTTGTCCTGGCGGGGGATCGCGAACGTCGTGCTCGAGCGTGTCGAACTGGCGGGTGACGCGGCCGGGGCCGCGGCGATCGCCCGCAATCGACAAGGTCCAGACCTCGCCCAAGCGCGTCGGCTCGTCAATCTGGAACACGAGCTTCCCCGCGCTCGGCACCAGTCGACCAGTCCCGGTGGGATGTAGTGCGGGCCGTCGGTGAGTTGCTCGCGCTGCGCCGCGACGCGACCTCGATCGGAAGAACTCGCTTGTGGACGCCGAGATTGACCGTCGGCGAGGATGGCGTTGCCGTCGGGCGTCCAGGACCGCCTCGATCGAACGGGTCTTGGAATATCCGGCACCGCGAGCGCGCGGCGTGCCGCCCAACCGCGGACACGATGAACAGGGTGGTCGGGTAAAAGGGCTCGAAGCGCTCGTTGGTGTCGGCGAGTGAAGAGCACCTGCGTGCCGTCGGGCGCGATGTCGAGCGTGGGCTTCTCTCGATCGCGTTGTCGGTCAGGACGCGCGGTGTTCTCGCCGTTCGCGTCCATCACCCAGACTTCGCCGCGATAGGCGTTCATGCGGCCGGCGTCGGCGCGCGCAGCACGGGCCATCCGCTTGCCGTCGGCCGACGATGCTGTAGCTCTTGACCGACAACTCCCCCCTTGGTCAGCTGCGTTTCGGCGGCGGTCGAGACGATGATCTTCCACAACTGGCGATGCCAGGACCGTGTCGTCCAGCGCGACCACATCGTCTTTCACGCGCGTGCACTCGCGATCGTCTGCCGACGGCGGCTCGGCGGCGGTGAAATACACCGCGGTGCCATCGGGCGACCGAATCGGGCTCGAGGGGCGGCGTGGACGTGCTTGGTGAGCGCGCGCGGCTCGCCGCCGTCGGCCGCGATCAGCCAGAGCTGGCCGTCGCGCATGAAGAGGCCTCCGGCGTCAGTGCTCCGGCGGCCTTCATCGTCGCGACGGCACGCTCGGCCGCCGCGTACTGCGTCGCGACCCGGTGCTGGAGCATCGCCAGCACCAGGGCGCCCTTGTCCGGAAAGTTGGAGTAGAACGCGCCTCGGGTGAAGCCGGCCGCCTCGCAGATCTCCTCGACGCTGGCGCCCGGGATCCCGCGCTCCGCGAACACGACGCGGGCGGCCGTCATCAGCCGCTCCCGCGTCTGGGCACGCCGGGCGCTGATCGGCGGGTCGACCTGCGTGGTCTGGCTCACGCTGCTCCTCGGAGCTGGGGTTTCGGCGGTGCGGATACAGTACCGTATCCGATACGGAGTTGTATCTGAGTTCGTCCCGTGTTCGAGTCAGCATTCGCGTCCAGCCCACGGAGGCCAAGCCGTGTCGTCGTTCTTGTACGGCCTCGCCCGATCGGCGTACCGGCGCCGGGTGCTCGTCTTGCTGGTCTGGCTCGCCGCGACGGTGGTCATCGGCGGCTTCGCCGGCCTGGCCGGCGACAAGTTCGAGGAGAACTTCAGCCTCCCCGGCACGGAGTCCCAGACCGCGCTCGATCAGCTCAAGCGCACCTTCCCACAATCGGTCGGTACGTCGGCGCAGGTCGTCATCGTCGCGCCCGAGGGCAAGTCCGTGCGCGACTCCGACATCAAGTCGGCCATCACAGCCAGTGGCAAGGCATTCGAGAAGATCGAGCAGGTCGACGGCGTCACCCTTCCCTACGACGAGCACATCAAGAACCTGATCTCCGACGACGACGATGCCGCGATCATGATGGTCCGGCTCGACGCCGGACAGGGTCAGATCACCGACGCGACGTACGCGGCGATGGAGCACGAGACGGCAGCGCTGAAGCAGTCGATCCCGGGCTCGACGACCTCCATCGGCGGCGAGGCTTACAGCGACAACCGGCCCGGCCTCAGCATCGTCGAGGGTGTCGGGCTCGTCGTGGCTCTGATCGTGCTGCTGATCACTCTGGGTTCGCTGCGGGCCGCCGGGATGCCGCTGATCACCGCGATGCTCGGGGTCGGCATCACGATGGCACTGATCTACGCGGCGACGGGCTTCACGTCGGTCTCGTCGACCACGCCGTTGCTGGCCTTGATGTTGGGGCTGGCCGTCGGCATCGACTACGCACTGTTCATCGTCTCGCGCCACCGTGACCAGCTCGGGACCGGTCTCGACCCCGAGGAGTCTGTCGCGCGGGCCGTCGCCACCGCCGGCTCCGCGGTGATCTTCGCCGGGCTGACCGTGATGATCGCGCTGGCGGGGCTCTCGGTCGCCGGGATCCCGTTCCTGACCACGATGGGGGTGGCCGCCGCGGTCGGCGTCGCGATCGCCGTACTGATCGCGATCACGTTGCTGCCCGCAATGCTCGGGTTCGCCGGTGCGAAGCTGACGCCGAGGAAGGTACGAAGGGCTGCCGCGGCAGCGGCGGCGGCCGACCCAGAGGACTCGGTACTCGGGCTGGTGCACGAGGAGGTGGGCGCCGAGGCGGGGACGGCCCGTCGACAGGCTCGGGGCGCATCGACGGCGAAGAGTGAATCGCCCACGCCCAAGCGCAAGCGGCTCGGCTGGCAGCGGCGCTGGGTGGCCATCGCCACCAAGGCCCCGGCGCTGACCGTCGCGGTCGTCGTCCTCGGCCTTGGCGCCATGGCGATCCCGGCGAAGGATCTACAGCTCGCTCTGCCCTCGAACCGCACGGCCGACCCGGGCACGCCTGGGCGTGTGACGTACGACCTCATCGACGAGCATTTCGGGGTTGGCTACAACGGCCCGCTCGTCGTGTCCGCGACCATCGTCACGAGCAATGACCCGCTCGGCGTGATGGACGGGATCGCTGCCGACATCCGGGCGCTGCCAGGTGTGGCCAGCGTCCCGCTCGCGACCCCCAACGAGGACGCGACCATGGGCATCGTCCAGGTGGTGCCGACCACCGGACCGGACGACCCCGCAACCAAGGACCTGGTGATGCGGATCCGGGCGTTGGAACCGCACTGGCAGGAGAAGTACGGCGTGCCGACCGCCGTCACCGGGTTCACGGCGGTCGCGATCGACATCTCCGACCGGCTGGGAGCCGCCCTGCTCCCCTTCGGCATCCTCGTCGTCGGCATCTCACTCCTGTTGTTGACCATGGTGTTCCGCTCGATCGCGGTCCCGATCAAGGCGACGATCGGCTACCTGCTCAGCGTCGGCGCTGCCTTCGGCGCCACCGCCATGGTCTTCGAGTACGGCTGGGGTTCGGAGTTCTTCAATGTCGCCCAGACCGGGCCCGTGATCAGCTTCCTACCGATCCTGTTGATGGGCATCCTGTTCGGCCTGGCGATGGACTACGAACTGTTCCTGGTCTCCCGAATCCGGGAGGAGTACGTGCACGGGGATTCGGCGAAGGCAGCCATCTCCGACGGCTTCGCCGCCTCGGCCCGGGTCGTGGTGGCGGCCGCCATCATCATGTTCTCGGTCTTCGCCGCGTTCGTGCCCGAAGGTGAGGGCCCGATCAAGACGATCGCGTTCGGCCTCGCTGTCGGGGTCTTCGTGGACGCCTTCATCGTCCGGATGACGTTCGTGCCCGCGGTGCTGGCACTGCTGGGGCGGTCGGCGTGGTGGCTGCCCCGCTGGCTCGATCGGGCGCTGCCGACCTTCGACGTCGAGGGCGAGGGGCTCGCTCACCAGCTGGCCCTGCGGGACTGGCCGCGGCCCGACGACGACCGGCTCGTGCTCGCGGACGGTCTGCGGGTTGCCGGCACCGATCACGAGCTCGCGCTGGCCGTCGGGCCGGGGGAGGTGCTCCTGGTCGAGGGTCAGGTGAGCTCCGGCAAGAGCGCGCTCCTGCTGACTCTCGCCGGCCGGATGAAACTGCGCGGTGGGCGGATCAAGATCGCCGGACTCGTGCTCCCGCAGCAGAGCTCGGCGGTGCGCCGACGGACGGCCATGATCGACTGCACGGGGTTGTCGGGTACGGGGTTGTCGGGTACGGGGTTGTCGAGTACGGGATTGACGAGCGGCGGGGATCGCGACGGCCTCCGTGCCGAGCTGGCCCGAGTAGAGCGGGCCCAACCGAGCGTGATCTTCGTCGACCATGCCGACGTGCTGAGCGACCCGGACGATCGTCGCGCGCTGACCGAGCTGATCGACGCCACGGCCGGGTCCGACCGCGCGCTGGTCATCGCCGTCCGTGACCGTGCGCTGGTCGAGGACGTGGTGCGCGCGCCGTACCGCTACCTGACGCTCGGCCCGGTCCCGGACCTGATCGACGCCAGCAGCCACTAGCAGCTCCAGCAGCGCATCCCGAAACTCCGCGAAGGGGATCTTCCAGATATGTTCACGCTCGAACGAGCCCAGACGAGTCGCCGGGTCGGCTGGCTCTCGATGCTCGGCCTGATCCTGGTGCCCTTGCTGGTGGCCGGAGGCTTCCTGTGGGCCACCTGGAACTCCTCGACCCGGCTCGACCGGGTGCAGGCCGCGATCGTCAACAACGACGACGGCGTCACGCTGGACAAGCAGTTCGTGCCCCTCGGCCGCCAGCTGGCCAGTGGGCTCGTCAAGGGCGAGGACGGCGCCGACAACTTCGACTGGGTGCTGACCGACGACGCGGACGCGAAGAGCGGTCTCGCGGCGGGGACGTACGCGGCCGTCGTCACCATTCCCAAGGACTTCTCCAAACAGGCCACCTCGTTCTCGAAGGACAAGACCAGCCAGATCGCCCCGGCGACCATCGACGTCCAGACCTCGCAGATCCGCGGCATCGCCGACGGCGTGGTGGCCGAGTTCATCACCGCCGCCGCGACCAGCACCATGAACACGGAGCTGACCAAGCAGTATCTGGACAACGTCTACATCGGCTTCAACGACACCGGCAAGCAGTTCCAGACCGTCGCCGATGCCGCCGGGAAGCTCTCGGACGGGACGTCGAAGCTGTCGGACGGGCTCGCCCAGACCTCGGACGGCACAGGGAAGCTGGCCGGCGGACTCGGTCAGCTGGACACGGGCATGAGCACCTACGCGAGCGGTGTGGGGACGTACGCGAAGGGAATGGACACGTACGCCGACGGCGTCGGGAAGCTCGCCGACGGCGCGTCGAGCGCCGCTGCCGGCGCGAAGAAGTTGAGCGACGGGGGCACCAAGCTGGACGCCGGGGCCGATCAGCTCGTCACCGGAGCGAAGGGTGTCGTCTCGGCGCTCGAGCTCGTCCGAGACGGCGGTAAGGCCGGTTCGGTCGAGGTGGCCGGAACCAAGGCCGTCGCCGCCGACTCCATCGACGTGGCGAAGGGGGTGGGGACGGTCGCCGGCACGATGGGGGCCGTCGCCGCCGGCCAGCTTCCGCCGGATCAGGTCGGTCTGGCCTGCCCGGGCACGTACTCCGCGGACCAGTGCGAGGCGTGGAACGCCGCCGTCCAGGCCACGGCGGGAAGTGCTGCGCAGCAGCTCGCGGGGCCGGCGAAGGATGCGGGTGCACTGGCTGTCTCCGCCGGCACGACCAACGGTGTCTTGAACGCGGCGATCGAGGGCACGGGCACCACGCCGGGCCTCAAGGACTTCCCGGCCGGGGTACAGAAGTTCGCCACGGGTCTGGACACCTACACCGACGGTGTGACCTCGCTCGCCGGCGGCATCGCGAAGCTCGCCACCGGTACCCATCAGCTTGCGACCGGTGCGACGAAGCTCGCCGATGGCGCCGACCAGCTGCACAGCGGCGCGACTCAGCTCGGATCGGGCGTGCACCAGTCCGCGGCCGGTACGGAGACGCTCGCCGCCGGCGTGGTGAAGCTGGCCGACGGCGGCGCTCAGCTGGCGGACGGGACCAAGAAGCTGGCCGACGGACTGGCCAAGGGCGCGAAGGCCATCCCGACGTACGACAAGGCGAAGCGGACCGCCCTGTCGACCGTGGTGGCCACCCCGGTCAGCCAGGAGCGGCCGAGCGCGCTGTTCGCCGACATCGCGAACACGACGTTCCTGTCGATCGTGGCGCTGTGGCTCGGCGGGTTGGCGAGCTTCTTGATCCTCCGGGCCGTCCCGTCGCGAGTGCTGACCTCGAGCAAACCATCCTGGCGGCTGGCCGGGGAGTCGGTGCTACCCGCTGCGGGGATCGGGGTCGTGCAGGCCGTGGCGCTCACCATCGCGCTGCAGATGCTGCTGGATCTGACGATGCGGCAGACGTTCGAGATGCTGCCGCTGCTGCTGCTCGCCTCGCTGGCGTTCGTCGCGATCAATCACGCCCTGGTGGCCTGGCTCGGCGGGGTCGGCCGATTCATCTCGGTGGCGATGGTGGTGCTGGTCGCCGCGGCGGCGATCACTGATGCCGTGCCGCCGGCCCTGTCGGCGATCGTCCCGTTCCTGCCGCTGACGCCCGCGCTGGAGGGCGCGCGGGCGATCGCCAGCGGCGGCACCGGGGCGCTCGGTGCGGGTGGGTTGCTGTTCATCTGGCTCGTTGCCGGCGTCGCAGCGGGAGTGCTGGCCATCTCCCGGCGCCGGCTCGCTCCGGCTCCGGTGGCCGCTTGGGCCGGCGGTTAGGTCGGGGTCGGCCATGATGGGGCCGTGAGCGACAGCGACGCGGCCACGACGCAACCGTCCGACGTGCAGCATGGAGTCGTCTTTCCACGCGGAACGGACGGACGGCGGAGCACGGCGGCGGTCGGCCGAGCGGTCGTCGCCGACGCACTGCGGCCCGTCGACCCGGCAGGTGCCCGCTCGGCCGAGCAGGAGACCAGCTGGCGCAGCGACTATCTCGTGCACTTCCGGCGGCTCGTCGAGGCCGGCGTGGGGAGCGCCGACACCGCGGTCTCGATCGCGCGGTCCGGCGTTGACGCGCTGCTCTCCCGAATGGTCGTCCGAGAAGGCGAACGGGACGTGCCCTTGTCGGACTGGCAGGTGTCGGACTGGCAGGTGCCGAACGGGCAGGTGTCGCAGGTGCCGAACGGGCAGGCCGAGGACTCGCTGCCGCAGACCACTCGGATCCGGGGCACCGCGGAACCCGAGACCGAGTTCTCCCTGCCTTACCGGGGCGCAGTGCTGCGGGGCGACGAGATCCGGCGGGTCGTCGACCGCTGGATCGCGGCAGGCGTGGTCGAGCCAAGCGTCGGCGAGGCCGTCGCGGCCGTGCTGGCGAATCCCGATTGGCTCCGGCTCGAGGGGCGCCTGGTGGCGGTACTCGGCGCCGGGGCCGAGATGGGCCCCCTCGGCCCGCTGCTCGGCTGGGGGGCGAAGGTCGCCGCGATCGATCTCCGGCGGCCCTCGATCTGGACGCGGGTGCTGGACTCGGCCCGGAACGGCGCGGGCGAGCTGATGGCACCGGCGACGTCGGCGACCCCGGATCCGGCCTCCGTGGGTGCCGACCTACTCGCCGAGGCGCCGCGGATCGCCCGGTGGCTTGCGTCCATCGCGGGGGACGACCAGCTGGTGGTCGGCAACTACGTGTACGCCGACGGAGCCACGAACGTCCGCGTCTCGGTGGCCGTTGACGTCCTGACCACCCGGCTGAGCGCTGAGCGTCCCGATACCGCGTTGGCGTTCCTCGCGACGCCGACCGATGTGTTCGCCGTTCCGGCCGATGCCGTTCGGCAGTCGGTCGCGTCGTACGAGGCGCGCAGCCGGGCGGCCAAGATCGTGGGCAGGCCACTACGCACGCTGAGCGGTGGCAGGCTCCTGCACCGGGCGTACGTCCCCGGCTCGGACCCCGGCATCAACGACAGTCTCGTGTCGCAGCAGGGCCCGAACTACGCGTTGGCGAAGCGACTCCAACGATGGCGGGCAACGCTCGCCCGTCGGGACGGCGGGCTGGTCTCGATGAACGTCGCGCCGCCGACCCGGACCCGGTCGGTGGTCAAGAACCGGGCGCTGGCGGCGGCGTACGCCGGGGCGCACCGGTTCGGGGTCGAGGTGTTCGAGCCGTCGACCTCCAATGTGTTGATGGCGGCCTTGATGGTGCACGATCTGAGTACCGGCGGGGGACCGGCCCACGTCGAGCCCTGGCAGGACGAGGCGTACGCGGCAGCGCACGGCGGGCTCTGGCGCATCCCGTACGCACCACGCAGCGTGCTCGGGCTCGCCGCTCTGGTCGGCGCTCCCCGGTCGTAGCCCGCGCCCGGTCGTAGCCCGCGCGCCCGGTCATAGCCGGCGTGACTCTCAGGCGCGGGCGAAGGTCAGCGAGTCCTTCCGATTGGCGTCGGACAAGACCATGGTGTTGCCGTTGATCCGGTAGCCGCGCGCCGCGCCGAGCCGGGTGAGGTAGGTGGACTCTGCGTTCATGTCGGCCTCCGGGCCGGCCATCATGGTCATCGGTCCGAGCTTGACGACCAGACTTCCGTCGATCTCGCTGACGAACGTACCGCTGTAGTTGTTGATCCCCGCCGACCCGTTCAGCGTGCCCGCCTCGAACTGAGCGGTCATGGTCAGGTTCGCCGGCGGAGGCGACGACTCCGCCCAGCCCGTGAGCTTCCAGGACGTGTTGGCCAGCGGAGGCTGCTCGCCAGGTCCACAGCCGGTGGCGCCCAGGAGGAGAACGACCAGCAGCGCCAGCACGAGGCGCCTCATGCGTCGGCCCGTACGTCGGCTCGTACGTCGGCCCTCGCCTGGTCCCGCTCCTCGATCAGCTCGGCGACCGTGTCGAGCACCCCGGGGACGGCGGCCTCGATAGAGGCGAGCGTACGTTCGAAGCCGGACCCGGGCCCGTACCACGGGTCGTCGATCCCGCTGCCGGGTTCGGCGTCGGGGTCGAAGTCGGTCAGCAGTCGGAGATTGGTCGCGCCGGGGTCGATCGCGAGCATCTTCCGCACGTGGATGTCCTCCATCGCCAGCACGAGGTCGGCGCGTTCGATCTCGTCGCGGGTGATCTGGTGGGCGCGATGACCGCCGGTCCGGTAGCCGCGACGGCCGAGGACCCGCGCCGCCCGCTCGTCCATCGGCGCTCCCAGCTCCTCGCGGCTGGTCGCCGCGCTGCTGAACTGGACTCCGGTCAGGCCACGGTCGGCGGCCAGTTTCTCGGCTACCCGCTCGGCGATGGGCGAACGACAGATGTTGCCCCAGCAGACGAAGACGACGCTCACGGGCTTGGAGTCGGACACGTGCACAACCTATCCGTGCTACCCGTTCTGGCCGTGCGTCGCCGCCGCCGGGACGCCGCGGTCAGACGTTCTGGGTCACCGGTGCTCGTTCTTGTCCGGAAGGAATGCGTTGAGGATGAAGCTCACGATGGAGATGACGATCGACCCCCACAGGGCGGTCCAGAAGCCGTCGACGTGCCAACCGAGCCCGAACACCCCGGAGAGCCACGAGGTGAACAGCAGCAGGAGCGCATTGATCACCAGCAGGAACAGGCCGAGGGTGAGCAACAGGATGGGCAGGGTGACCAGGGCGAAGATGGGCTTCACGACGGCGTTGACGATGCCGAAGATCAAGGCGACGATGAGGATCGTCACGACCTTCTGGGTCGTGTCGTGGCCACTCAGTGTGATGCCGCTGAACAGCCAGGTGGCGATCCCCAGTGCCGCCGCGTTGACCAGGACCCGCAGGATGAAACGCATGGGACCGATGGTTCCACGCCGGGCCGGTTCACCCCATGAGGCGCACCCCTGGCCAGACCCTGATCGCTAGACGATGTGGTCCCGTTCGGCGCCGATGGAGGTGTCCTCCCCGTGGCCGGTCTTGACGACCGTCTCGTCGGGCAGGACGAGCAGCCGGTCGATGATGCTTCGTACGATCAGGTCGCGGTCGCTGAAGCTGCGACCGGTCGCGCCGGGCCCTCCGTTGAACAGGGTGTCGCCGGTGAAGAGCACGCCCAGGTCGGCGGAGTAGAGGCAGATGGCGCCCGGCGCGTGGCCCGGGGTGTGGATGACCTCGAGCTCGACATCGCCGACCGCGATCCGCTGTCCGTCGGCGAGCGGTCCGTCGGGCGGCGCGTCGTGGGTGAGCTCCCAGACCTCGAGGTCGTCCGGGTGGAGAAGCACGGGTGCCTCGACGGCGCGGCCGAGGTCGAGCGCGAGGCGTACGTGGTCGTCGTGGGCGTGCGTACAGACGACAGCCAGGACGGTACGGCCCGCGACGAGGTCAAGGATCGCAGCCAGGTCGTGAGGGGCGTCGATCACAATGCACTCGGCGTCGTTGCCGATGACCCAGACGTTGTTGTCGACCAGATGAGTCTGGCCGTCCAGAGAGAACGTCCCCGAGGTGACGGTGTGGTCGATCCGGGTCGTTCGTTCTGGCGGCGAGGTCACAGCAGGACCACCGAGCGCAGCACCTCGCCACGGTGCATCTTCTCGAATGCGGCTTCGATGTCGCCGATGCCGATCGTCTCGGACACGAAGGCGTCCAGTGGCAGCCGACCGTGCAGGAACAGGTCGATCAGCATGGGGAAGTCGCGGCTGGGCAGGCAGTCGCCGTACCAGCTCGACTTGAGTCGACCGCCTCGGCCGAACACGTCGAGCAACGGGAGCTCGAGCTTCATCTCCGGGGTCGGCACGCCGACCAGCACGACCGTGCCGGCGAGGTCGCGCGCATAGAACGCCTGCTGGTACGTCTCCGGCCGGCCGACGGCGTCGATCACCACATCCGCGCCGTTGCCGTCCGTCAGCTCCCGGATCCGCTCGACCGCGTCGACCCGCTTGGAGTTCACCGTGTGGGTCGCTCCGAGGGACTTGGCGGTTGCGAGCTTGCGGTCGTCGACGTCGATGGCGATCACCTTGGCGGCTCCGGCGAACGCGGCGGCCATCACGGCGGCGGTCCCGACTCCGCCGCAGCCGATCACGGCCACGCTGTCGCCCCGGCCGACCTCCCCGGTGTTGATCGCGGCGCCGATGCCGGCCATCACGCCGCAACCGAGCAGGCCGGCCACCTCGGGCGGGGCGTCGGCGTTGACCTTGGTGCACTGGCCGGCGGCGACCAGGGTCTTTTCGATGAAAGCACCGATGCCCAGCGCGGGGGACAGCTCGGTGCCATCGGTCAGCGTCATCTTCTGGGTCGCGTTGAACGTGTTGAAGCAGTACCAGGGGCGACCACGCTTACAGGCCCGGCAGCTGCCACAGACCGCGCGCCAGTTGAGGATGACGTAGTCACCCGGCTCGAGGTCGCGGACCCCCTCACCGACTGACTCGACGATCCCGGCTGCCTCGTGGCCCAGCAGGTAGGGGTAGTCGTCCCCGATCCCGCCCTGCTTGTAGTGCAGATCGGTGTGACACACGCCGCAGGCCTGGACCTTCACCACTGCCTCGCCCGGACCCGGGTCGGGCACGTTGACGGTGACCAGCTCGACCGGCGCATCCTTGCTCCGCGAGATGACTCCCTGGACCTGCTGTGCCATGCCTGCTCCCTTGCTCGATCGCCGTGGCTTCGCATCGTAGCCAGGCGGCCTGTCTGGGACCCTGGGGTGTCTGTCGGCGCTGACGCGTTCTCGGCCGTCGTCGTCTCCGACCCATCTGGGCGATGCGGTGCGATAACGGGGGCGGACTTGGGCCTGTTCGGGCCGCATCTGGGCGATGCGGTGCGATAACGGGCGCGGACTTGGCCTGTTCGGGCCGCATCTGGGCGATGCGGTGCGATAACGAGGGCTGATGGGGACTGTCGGGCCCCATCTGGGCGATGCGGTGCGATAACGGGGCTGATGGGCCCGTTGGCGCCGCGTCTGGGCGATGCGGTGCGAAGACGAAGGCTGGGGACTGCTCGAACCGCCCCGGCGAGCGTCGGTAACTGGGCGGCTGGGCGCTCAGGCTGACGAGCGTCATGGCCGCGGGGCTTTGGACGGAGGAGGAGTGAGCGAACCGTGCTTTTTGGTTCGCGAACGACGCCGACGCCAAGGGCGTAGCGGGCGCGGCCTGCGCGAGCAGCCTCTGGAAATCCCGCGACGTAATCTCATTTGACCTGAACCGGGCATGAAGTTGCATAGTGGGCTTGATGCGTTTCACTGCTTAGTTCGTCAAACCAACCTGAACGACCAGAGGATCTGTCTGTATGTCCGTGCCGAGTGCGCTGGACCGTCCCGCCGCGATCGCGCCGCCGCGGAAGCCGCGGTACGACCGGCGCGGCAACGTCCTGAAGCCGCCGCACAGCGCGTCCCTGTGGCGGCTGGCGCCGTACATGCGGCCGTACGCCGCTCGGTTCGTGGTGATGGTCGTCGCCGCCCTGCTCGGGGTGGCGGCGACGGTGGTGGTGCCGCTCGTCACGAAGGCGGTCATCGACGGTCCGGTCGCGGAGGGCGATCAGGCAGCGCTGTGGGCGCTCGGACTGCTCGCCACTGGCCTTGGCGTGATCGAGGCCCTGCTCACGTTCATCCGGCGCTGGATCGTCGCGGTCGGCACGGTCGGCACCGAGACCGGCATCCGGCTGGACATGTACGCGAAGCTGCAGCGGCTGCCGATGGCCTTCCACGATCGCTGGCAGTCCGGTCAGCTGCTGTCGCGGATGATGAGCGACCTGTCGACCACGCGCCGGTTCCTCGGCTTCGGGCTGTTGTTCATCATCATGAACATCGTCCAGATCCTGGTGGTGACGGCGTTGCTGCTGCACATGTACTGGCCACTCGGCCTGGTCGTGGTGGCCTCGATCGTGCCGATCAGCTGGTCCTGCCTGCGCAACGAGCGGGAGTACACCCGGTTGTCCCGGATCATCCAGGACCAGACGGGCGACGTCGCCTCCGCGGTCGAGGAGGGGGCACACGGGCTGCGGGTGATCAAGGCGTTCGGCCGGGCCCGGTGGATCTTCGACAAGTTCGATGCGCGGAGCCTCAAGCTGTACGAGACCTCGATGGCCCGGGTCCGGCTCAGCGCGCGGTTCTGGACGTTCCTGGAGATCATCCCGAGCATCACGCTGATCATCGTGCTCGGCTTCGGCGCGGTAGCGGCTGGTCAGGGCAAGGTCACGCTGGGCACCCTGGTCGCGTTCATCACGCTGATGCTGTCGCTGGTGTGGCCGGTGGCCGCCCTCGGCTTCCTGCTGGCGATGGCTCAGGAGGCGATGACCGCGGCCGATCGGATCGCGGAGATCTTCGACGCAGAGAACGTGATCACCGACGGTGACACCGAGCTTCCCGTGGTGAACGGGCGCGTCGTGGTCGAGGGGCGGCTGCAGCTCAGCGGGGTGGGATTCCGGTTCCCCGACGGCGACGTCGACGTGCTGCACGACGTCGACCTAGCCCTCGAGCCGGGGGAGACCGTTGCGCTCGTCGGTGCCACCGGATCGGGGAAGAGTGTGTTCACCTCTCTGGTCCCCAGGCTGTACGACGTCACGGCCGGCTCGATCACCATCGACGGCATCGACATTCGAGACCTTCAGCTGTCCCAGCTGCGGACCGTCGTCGCGACGGCATTCGAGGATCCGACGCTGTTCTCGATGTCGGCGCGGGAGAACATCACACTCGGTCGGCCGGACGCCTCCGATGCGGAGATCGCCGAGGCGATCGACGTGGCCCAGGCGCACTTCGTGTACGACCTGCCGTGGGGGCTGGCGACCCGGATCGGCGAGCAAGGGATGAGTCTGTCGGGCGGGCAGCGCCAACGACTGGCGCTTGCCCGTGCCGTCCTCGCGCGGCCGGCGATCCTTGTGCTCGACGACACCTTGTCGGCGCTGGACATCCACACCGAGGCGCTGGTCGAGGAGGCGCTACAGCGCGTGCTGACCGGAGTGACCGGCATCGTCGTGGCGCACCGGGCGTCGACCGTGCTGCTTGCCGACCGAGTCGCGGTCCTGGTCGACGGCACGATCAAGCATGTCGGCACGCACGCGGAGCTGCTGGCCACGGTGCCGGAGTACCGCGAGCTGCTGTCCGCCGACGCCGAGATCGAGGAGGTGCTGTCGTGACCACGGAGGTGCGGTCCGAATCGTCCACTGGCCCGACCACCGATCCGGAGATCTCCGGACCGCGGGACGCGATCGAGGAGTGGCGCGGCGTCGCCGCGGAGCACAACTCCGAGCTGTCCGAGCAGGCGACCGTGCTGCTCCGCCGGCGCAGCCGATCCCTCCTCGCGGACCTGCTTCGACCGTACCTGCGGACCGTCTGGGTGCTGATCGCGATCGTCGTGGTCGAGAACGCGGCGCGGCTGAGCATTCCGCTGCTGGTCAAGCGCGGAATCGACGTCGGCATCCCGCCACTGACCGACAGCGGCGACGCCACGATCATCTACCGCACGGTGGGACTGATGCTCGTCATCGTGCTGATCCAGGCGGTCAGCCGGCGGGCGTTTCTGCGGTCCTCGGGCAAGATCGGCCAGGATGTGCTGCTGGAGCTTCGGCGACGGGTGTTCACCCACTTCCAGAAGCTGGACGTCGCCTTCCACGACCGTTACACCTCGGGTCGGGTGGTGTCTCGGCTGACCAGCGACATCGACGCCATCGCCGAGCTCCTGGTCGGTGGCTTCGATGGCCTGGTCAGCGCCGTGTTGACGATGGTCGGCGTCGGCATCCTGCTGCTCGCCCTCGACCTGAAGCTCGGCGCGGTCTGCCTGATCTGCTTCCCGGTGCTGATGCTGCTGGTGCGCTGGTTCTCGCGCAGCTCGGGCAAGACCTATCGTCGCGTGCGGGAGGCGTCTGCGCTGGTCATCGTCCACTTCGTGGAGACGATGACGGGGATCCGGGCCGTCCAGGCGTACCGGCGGGAGGGCCGCAACCAAGACATCTTCACGGAGGTGTCCGGGCGCTACCAAGACGCCAACGTGGAGTCCTTCCGGCTGGTCGCGCTCTTCATGCCCAGTGTCAAGCTGGTCGGCAACCTCACCATCGGGGTGGTGCTGCTGTACGGCGGTTTCCGGGTGATCGGGGCCGACCTGACCGTTGGCACCCTGGCGGCGTTCCTGCTGTACCTGCGGATGTTCTTCGAGCCGATGCAGGACGTCAGCCAGTTCTACAACACGTTCCAGTCGGCGTCGGCTGCGCTGGAGAAGCTGTCCGGGGTGCTCGAGGAGGAGCCGGACGTACGTCCCGCGCCCGAGCCCGCCGAGCTGCCGGTTGCCCGCGGTGAGCTGGTGCTGGACCACGTGGACTTCAGCTATGTGCCGGAGCGGGTGGTGATCGACGACCTCGATCTGGTCGTCCCGCGGGGGCAGACCGTCGCTCTCGTCGGCACCACCGGCGCCGGCAAGACGACGATCGCCAAGCTGTTGTCGCGGTTCTACGACCCGACATCGGGTGCGGTCCGGATCGACGGTCTCGACCTCCGTGCGCTGTCCGACGACCATCTACGGCAGGCCGTGGTGATGGTGACGCAGGAGAACTTCATGTTCGACGGCACCGTGGCCGAGAACATCGCCTTCGGTCGGCCCGATGCCGGTCGGACCGAGATGGAGGCCGCGGCCGCGGCTGTGGGCGCGGACACCTTCATCCGGGCGCTCCCGCTCGGCTTCGACACCGATGTGGGCAAACGGGGATCGCGGCTTTCGGCCGGTCAGCGGCAGCTGGTGGCCTTCGCGCGGGCGTTCCTGGCCGACCCGGCCGTGCTCATCCTGGACGAGGCGACCTCCAGCCTGGACGTGCCGAGTGAGCGTCTGGTCCAGCGCGCGCTGCAGACGGTCCTGGCGGACCGGACGGCGGTGATCATCGCTCACCGGCTGAGCACGGTCGAGATCGCCGACCGGGTGCTGGTGCTCGAGCACGGCAGGGTCGTCGAGGACGGTTCGCCGCAGGATCTGATGGCGGCCGGCGACGGTCACTACGCGGCACTGCACCGGGCCTGGATCGACTCGCTCGCCTGAGCGCCCGGACGGCTAACGAGACCGACTCAGCGCGAGTCAGGCAGCGCCGCCAGGGCGGCAAGCACCTCATCGACCGAGCCGAGTCCGGCGGCCGACTCGGGTCGTTCGATCACGACGACCGGCACGCCCAGCTCGGCCGCGGCCGTCAGCTTTGCGGCCGTGTGCGAACCTCCGGAGTCCTTGGTGACCAGCAGGTCGGCGCGATGGTCCGCCAGTAAGGTCAGCTCGCCCTCGAGGTCGTACGGCCCACGCGAGCGCACCACGCGCCAGCTCGTCGGTAGGTCGAGGGCGGGGGGATCGACCACCCGGGCCAGCACGGCCCGATCCGACCAGGGCAGGAAGTCGCCGAGGGACTGGCGCCCGGTGGTGAGCAGCGGTCGGCGTGCCTCGGGTGCGGCGCTGAGCGCCGCGGCCGTCGACGCGACCCACGTCCAGGTGTCCGCGTCGGGGTGATCGCGCCAGCTCGGCCGGACCAGTCGGATCAGCGGCGTGCCGGTGTCGGTCGCGGCGACGATCGCGTTCTCGGAGATTCGCGCGGCGAACGGGTGGGTGGCGTCGACAACGGCCTCGACCCGGTGCTGGCGGAGGAACATGGCCAGACCGTCGGCGCCGCCGAACCCCCCGACGCGAAGCGGTCCGACCGGTAGCGCCGGATTGCTCACCCGGCCCGCCAGCGAGCTGAGCACGTCCGTCCCTCGCTCGAACAAAGCCGCTGCCAGGGTCCGCGCCTCCGCGGTGCCACCGAGAACAAGGATCATCGGCGGCGGCCGGCCATCGAGGAGCATCGACTGGCGCGGAAAAAGTGGTGGCTCATCGTCGTCCGACTCGATCCTTCAGGCGGCCGTGCTCCCGCGGGTGCGAACGGGCCGGCACTTTTTCCGCGACGCCGACGGAGACACCAGCGGCGGCGCGGGCTCGGAGGCCGATGCCGACAGCGGCTCGGAGGCCGATGCCGAGCATCATTGCTGCGAATCCGACCCGGCGGGCGAGCGAAACCGTCCTTGCGATGTCTGCCGCCGCCGGTGGTCGACCGTCGCCGAGTCGGCCGCGGTCCTCGACCTTTTCGCCGTACCGGTTGGTCCCGCCCAGGCGCAGGCCGAGCGCACCCGCGAACGCGGCCTCGACCACGCCCGCATTGGGGCTCGGGTGCGCCGCCGCGTCGCGAATGACCGCGTGGATGGCACGGCGGCGATCCGCGCCGAGGACCACGGCCAGCGCGGCGGCGGCGCGTGCCGGGACCCAGTTGAGGATGTCGTCGAGGCGCGCGGCCGCCCAGCCGAACCGTTGATAGCGGGGCGAGCGGTGGCCGACCATGGCGTCCAGCGTGTTCGCGGCCCGATATCCGAGCAGACCGGGCAGTCCGGCGATCGCGCCCCAGAGCAGCGGTGCCACCACCGCATCGGACGTGTTCTCCGCCACCGACTCGACGCAGGCGCGGGCCAGCTCGCCTTCGTCCAGCCCGGTCGGGTCGCGGCCGACGAGATGGGTGATCTGCTCCCGGGCGGCTGGCAGGTCGCCGGCTCCGAGCTGGCGGGCGACGGTCTCCGCCTCGCTCTCCAACGATCGTCCGCCGAGCACGGTCCAGGTCGCCGCCGCCGTCAGAAGGGCGTGGACGACCGGCCGGTCCCGGCTGATTCGCGCCAAGCCGGCACCGAGCCCCGCGGCACCGCCGACGAGGACGCCGACGTACACGACTCCGGCGAGGCGTCGGTCGGCGTACACCGCCTGCTCGAGCGCTCCCGCCAGCCGGCCGAACGCCGCCACCGGATGCCGGCGACGCGGGTCGCCCAACAGCCGGTCCAGTCCGTAGCCCAGAGCCGACCCGACCACCGAGGCCGCTAGGGTCGACCGCGATGTCAGCACGTCGGATCCTGGTCACCGGCGGCGTACGTTCCGGCAAGTCGGCGTACGCCGAACGGTGTCTGGCCGACCATCCGGCGGTCACCTACCTCGCCCCGGGTCCCGTTCCGGACCCGATCACCGATCCGGAGTGGGCGAGTCGGATCGCGGCGCATCGCGAGCGGAGGCCGACTCACTGGACGACCGTGGAGACCGCGGATGTCGCGGCAGCCTTGCGGGTGGCCGACCAGCCGGTCCTGCTGGACTGCCTCGGCACGTGGTTGACCCGGCTGATCGACGACCTGCGCGGGTGGGAACGTCCCCGAAACGAGTGGGCGGCGGACTGGAAGGTGGCCTGCGGCCTCCTGGTCGACGCGTGGCGCGCCTTTCCGCACGACGCCGTGGCCGTGACGAACGAGGTGGGCTGGGGCGTCGTACCGGCGCACGCGTCCGGTCGGCTGTTCGCCGATCTGCTCGGGCGGGTGAACCAAGAGATGGCCGGTGCCAGCGACGAGGTCGTGTTGATGGTCGCGGGCCGCCCGCTCAGCCTGTAGCCCTCGTTCTCGACACCCGGAGAGTGGGCGCAGAACGGCAACACCGGCGGCCCAGAACCTGCGGTCTGAGGTTTCGTGGCTGGCCGCCGCGCGAGGCGCCGCGCGGCCGGGACGAGACGCGGTCACGTCAGGGCCACCAGCAGCATGACCACCAGGGTGAGCTCGACGCCGGCGCCCAGCACGTCGCCGGTGATGCCGCCCAGCCGGCGAACGGCGTGGAGGATCAGGAGCACAGAGGTGAGCAGGCCCGCCACCGCCACCATCACGCCCAGCCACCAGGGTGCCAGGACGAGGCCCAATACACCCGCCAGGACAACCCAGCAGGCGGCGGCGGCGACGCGGGGCACCGTGCCCGCCACGGCCGAGCCGAGGCCGTCGGCCCGCGCCGGGGGGACGCCATGGGCGCAGCCGATCGTCAGAGCGAGCCGCGACCCGCAGATCAGCAGGCCCAGCGTCAGCCAGGAGCCAGAGTCGAGTAGCGCACCCGCCGCGCCGGCCTGCAGACCGAGCACCAGCACCAGGGCGACGACTCCCATCGGACCGACATCGCCGCGCCGCATGATCTCCAGCGCCCGCTCGGCCGGTCGGCCGCTGCCCAGCCCGTCCACGGTGTCGGCGAGCCCGTCGAGGTGCAGCGCCCGCGTGCCGAGCGCCAGGGCGGCGGCGACCAGCAACCCCGACACCAACGCCGGCCAACCGGCCAGTCGTCCCAACCAGCCGGCTCCGACCGCGACTGTCGCAAGTGGGACGACCGCGAGCGGGGCGATCAGCATCGCGCGCCGGGCGATCGTCGGGGTGACGTCGACGGAGCCGGTGGGCAGCGCGGTAAGCGTGCCGACGGACAGCCGCACGGAGTCGAGCACGCGCTCAGGCCAGATCGGTGAGCAGCGCCATCTCGCCGATCAGCAGCGCGGCCGAGCGGAGGATCGGCAGGGCCAGCAGCGCCCCGCTGCCCTCGCCGAGCCGAAGACCGAGATCCAGCACCGGCACGAGGCCCAGCTTGTCCAGGGCGAGTCGCTGCGCGGGTTCGGTCGAGCGATGACCGGCGGCGCACCAGGCGGCGGTGCCGGGCGCGATCTCGTCGGCCACGGACAGCTCGGCGAGTGTGGCGAGCCCGTCCAGCAGCACCGGTACGCCCTCCTGGGCGGCCGCGATCAAGAAGCCGACCCCGGTGGCCAGGTCGGCCGATCCCAGAGCCTGAAGACGGGCTCGCGGATCGCGCGCCCGGTCACCGACCCGAGTGACCGCTGCCTCGAGCACGGCGGTCTTGCGGGCCAGCGCGTCATCGTCGATGCCGGTGCCGCGACCCACCACCTCGGCCGGAGGTAACCCGAACGTGGTGGCGATCAGCGCCGCGGCGGGGGTGGTGTTGCCGATTCCCATGTCACCGAGGATCAACAGATCCGCGCCAGCGGCGATCTCCTCGCGGGCGATGGCCCAGCCGGCCAGCAGCGCGGCATCCAGCTCGGCCTCGCTGAGGGCGTCCTCGACGTCGATCGAGCCCGACCCGCGGCGGATCTTGTAGGCACCGACGCCCGGCGGACCCTCCAGGTCGGCGTCGACGGAGATGTCGAGCACACGCAGGGCGACCCGGTGGTGGCGAGCCAGCACGCCCGCGGCGGCGGTCCCGTTCGCGAACGCGTGGACCATCGCAGCGGTTACCTCGGCCGGATAGGCCGATACTCCACGCGCCGCCACCCCGTGATCGCCGGCGAGCACCACGAGCCGGACCAGTTCGGGCGGTCGCGGTGGGCAGGTGTCCTGGCAGGCGGCAAGCCACGCGGCGAGGTCCTCGACTCGGCCGAGGGCGCCGATCGGTTTCGCAAGTGCGGCAAGACGAGTCCGGGCAGCGAGCTCTGCGGTCCGGCTGGGTCGAACGATCACGGCACTGATACTGACACCCGTGGCTGTCAGGGTTCGACACGAGGGGGTGACGAAGTCCTGGGTCGACCGCGGTTGGTTACCGGGCGACGCGACCCAGTCGTGCAGGAGGGAAAGAAGGCGTCGTCACCGATTCGGCGACGGAGGTCGTGCGGGATCCTCACCCTCGCGAGTAGACGCGCTCGGAGTTCGGCGTCCGCACAGGGCAGTCTGCTCAGGTGGTGGGGGGCGACGGTCATATCGTCCCTGTCATGGCACAACGCGTCCTGGTCGTCGCCCACGGCCGAGCGGGTGCGGCCAGCGACCCGGTCTTCGGCGACCAGGGCCCACTGGTTCCCGACGCCGAGATCGCGCCGGTGCTCGGTCGGGTTCAGCGATGGACCGCCGCTCCCGAGGCTGCCTGCCGGCAGACCGCGGCTCTGCTCGGGGCCGTCGAGCCGGTCATCGTGGAGGAACTGGCCGGACCCGAGCTGGGGAGCTGGACCGGCCGGACGTTGGGCGAGGTCGCTGCTGAGGACCCGGAGGGGCTCCAGGCCTGGCTGAGCGATCCTCGGGCCGCACCTCACGGCGGCGAGTCGCTTGTCGCCGCGACGAGCCGGATCGGCCTCGCCTGTGATCGGCACGACTGGCCGCACGGCACGAGCGTCGTGGTGGTCACACCGGGCGCTGCGCGGCTTCTCGCGGTCCACGCGCTGGGTGGCCCGGCCGAGCTCAGCTTCCGGCTCGATGTCGCAGCAGGCAGCCGCTTTCGCCTGTCACGGCACGGCGGGAGCTGGCGGCTGCTCCTGGGCTGAGCCGCCGCCCTGCGGTCCGGTTGGTACTGCGGCGGACCCCGGCGGGCTGGTCTTCTTCGGCTTCGGCCCGTCGGCGCTGCTGAACAGCACACGAATCCAGCGGAGCTCGGCCCGGGAGTCGACGAACAGCGCTCGAACGAGCAGGGTCATCGGAATCGCGAGAATCGCCCCGAGGCCACCCAGCACGAACGTCCAGACGATCAGGGCGAGGAAGGTCAAGGTGGTGTTGAGCTGGACGGTGTCACCGACGACCCGGGGCTGGATCAGCACCTGGATGATCGACATTGATCACGCAGTAGCCGAGGAACACGACGAGGGCGGCCTGCCAGTCGATGGTGAGCAGCGCCAGGATCGCCGGCGGGATCACTCCGATCAGGAACCCGATGTTGGGGATGAAGTTCGTCACGAAGGCGAGGATCGCCCAGAGCCACGCGTCCGGGACGCCGACGATGGTCAGCAGGATCCAGTCGACGACCGCGACGATGCCGCCGAAGATGGCGGCGACGGCGAAGTAGCTGCGCGTCGACTTCCCCAGATTGACAAGAGCTTTGGACATGTCGGGGCGGAACCGGGTGACCAGCCGCAGACGGTCCGAGAAGTTCACGGCGTCCATGGCCATGAAGAAGGCCAGCGCGAAGATCAGAGCGAGCGCCCCCGCGACGGCGGCAGACGCGCTGACCAGGGACGTCGCGACACTCGCGATGCGGCTCGGCGAGACGAGACTAGTGACGGACGAGATGTCGGGGCTCTGGATCCCCAGATCCTGGAGAAGCGCAGTCGCGGACGTGAGCAGGTCGTTGAACTTGTCGGGATTGTTGATCAGGGTCGTGGCGAACTGGGTGATCGACAGATAGACCGCCAGCCCCATCCCGAGCAGGACGCCATAGACCAGCACGAGGGTCAGGATCATGGTCAGCGCCTTGGGCACCCCTCGTCGCTCCAGATAGACCGCGACCGGTCGGAACAGGATCACCATGAAGAGCGCCAGCAAGGTGGGCGCGAGGATGCCCGACATCTGCTTCATCCCGGCCAGAGCGATAGCCACTGCAGCGATGGTGATCACCGCCATCGACACCGGCAGACGCTTGGACGATTCGGTCACGCGACTTCTCCTTCATGAACGGCGGCGAGACGGCGGTGCTGTCGGCGGAGCTCGACCACGACGCCGATGATCCAGACGGTCAGGAAGAACCAGAGGGCGTCGTGCAGCGCGACACCGAGCACGGTGGCGGAGAACATGTGCGATTCCTAACGTGGACGGCCATGCTCACGGCAGCGTATCCGTAAGCCGACGGTTCGGACGTGGAGCGCGCGGGCGTTCACCCCGCTCGGGTGAGTGCGAAATCCCCCGCGGCGCCACGAAGAATGCCGCCGACGGCGCCTGACGACCGCTCGCCGAGATGGTGAGCTGTTCAGGGTGCAGTCGCCGGGCCGTCCGGTCGGAAGGCTGCGACGGCACCAACGATCGTGATGGCGGGCGCCCGCAGCCCTTCCCGCTCGACCGTCTCGGCGATCGTCGCCAGGGTGGCTCGTACGGCCCGCTGGCCCGGCAGCCCGGCGCTGGCGATGGTGGCCGCCGGCGTGCTTGCTGGCAGGCCTCCGTCCTGCAGCGCCGCGCAGATCTCCGGCAGCGCCGACACCCCCATCATGATCACCAGAGTCGTGTTGGCTTGCGCGATGGCCGTCCAGTCGAGCGTGGAGGCAGGGTCGCCCGGCGGCACGTGGCCCGAGACCACGGTGAAGCCCTGGGTCAGGCTGCGATGAGTGAGCGGGATGCCCGCCAGCGCGGGCCCGGCGACGGCCGAGGTCACCCCCGGGATCACCTGGACCTCGACGCCGGCGGCTGCGCAGGCCTGCCACTCCTCGCCGCCTCGGCCGAACACGAAGCTGTCGCCACCCTTGAGCCGGACCACGAGCTGTCCGGCGCGGGCATGGTCGATCAGCAGGTCGTTGATCTGCTCCTGCGGCGTGTACGCCCCCCGCGGGATCTTCGCCACGTCGATGATCTCAGCATCCGCGCGGGCGTGACGGACCGCGGCCAGCGGCGCGAGCCGGTCCACGACGACGACGTCCGCCGCGGTGAGGGCGGCCTGCCCGGCCACGGTCAGTAGCCCCGGGTCGCCTGGACCGCCGCCGACGAGGATCACCTTTCCGCGGCGACCGGGGTGGGTCCGCTCGGACGGCTCCGCGGATGGGATCAGACTCACCGCGAGGCCGTGCTCGACGGCGAGCCCGCGTACGTCCGTCTGCTGCTCGCCGCACAGGACGATCGCCGCCCGGTCGAGATCGGTGGCCCGTAGTTGCCGGGAGAGATGTCGGAGCAGGCCGCGCTGCGCCAGGTCCACGATCGACGTCGCCGCCGTGGGAGACACCACGTCGACCAGTGCACCGGCGGCCAGCAGGGCCGACAGCGCAGGCAGCGCGTCGGCCCGGCCGTCTGCGCAGACCACCCGTCGGCCCGCGACGTCGAGGCTCGCGTGGAAGGTCATGGACTGGTCCTTCTGGTGCTGCGGCGAATCGCGGCCAGGGCTTCGAGCACCGAGTCGGTGGTGCACGGTTCGCGGACGGCGATCCGTAGCCAGTCGGCATCCAGGCCGGGGAACGTGTCGCAGCGCCGTACTGCGAGCCCGCGCTCCCGCAGCGCTCTCCTGAGCCAGCCCGGCTCGTGCCCTTCCCTGGGCCCGTCGAAGGGCTGCTGCCACCCGTGGGCGTCAACCAGCACGAACGGTGCCCGCGGGTCGCGGACCACGGGGAGGCCGAGCTCGGCGAGTCCGTCCACCAGATAGTCCCGCCAGGCACCGAGCTCGACGGCCGCCTCGGCCGCCCGCCCTCGTGCCTGAGGGGTGAGCGTCGCCTCGATGACGGCAAGCGCCGGTGTCGACGTCGACCAGGGTGGTTGCTGGGCGCGTAGTCGAGCGACCGCCTCGGGATCGCCGACGACGTACCCGGCTCGGAGCCCGGCCACACCCCAGGTCTTGGTCAGGGATCGGAGGACCAGCACGTGGTCGAGCGGGCCACCGTCCAGCAGGGTCTCGGGCTCGCCGGGAACGGCATCCATGAACGCCTCGTCGACCACCAGCAGGCGGCCCGGCCGTGTCAGCGCGTGGAGACTCGCGCGAGGGTGGAGCACGCTGGTCGGGTTGGTGGGGTTGCCGATCACCACGAGGTCCGCGCGCTCGGGGATGGCGGCCGGGTCCAGCCGGAACCCGTTGTCCGCGCTGAGCTGCACCCGGTGCACCCGGTGGCCAGCCGTTCGGAGAGCCGCTTCCGGCTCGGTGAACTGTGGGTGGACGACCACCGCGTGCTGGGGCTGAAACGCGCGAGCGATCAGGGTGAACGCCTCCGCCGCTCCCGCGGTTGGCAGCACATGCTCCGGCCGTACGCCGTCGGGCCCGGTGCTGGCGTTCCGCCAGTTGCCCACCTCCCCGGAAAGTGGGCGCGGATGACAACTGGGCTCGGCGTGTCGTTGTCGTCTGCGAACACTTTCCGGGGACGGGAGGGTCGAAGGGGTGGCGACCAACGGGTGAGCGGCAGCGATGGCCCGGGCGGCGGCGGTCGGATTCGGGTACGCGGCGAGGTCGTCGACGGTCGCCCGGATCGTGTCGGCGAGCCAGCGCGGCGGGGCTGCCACGCGTACGTTCACGGCGAGGTCGACCAGCCCCTCTCCGATCTCGGTGTCACCGTGGTGGTCGAGGTCCGGCTCGGGCTGGCTCGCAGCAACCCAAGCGGGCTTCCAGCTGACCTGCCTCGCCGCGAAGTCGTGCACAGCTGTCGCGAAGTTCTGGGCGACCTCGGGGTGGCCCGCCCAGTGCACGTGGAGGTAGGAGGCGTGCAGCGTTGCGTCCGCGTACCCGTCGGGGGTGGCGAGCAGCCAGGCCGAGGCGGACGGATCGAGGCGAGTGAGCACCGTGCGGTGGAACTCGTGTCCGTGGACCCGGGTGCCCGCCGGGCCGAGCAACTGGTCGCGATCGGCGACGGCGCTCCGGTAACCAAGGGTGAGGCGCCCGCTCATCGTCGCCTGGCCGGGGACGGCGCCGACCATGGGCGTGCCGTCGACGCTCTCGCACAGATAGAGGAGGCCCGCGCACTCGGCGACGGTCGGCAGTCCGGCGGCGATCGCGCCGGCGATGTCGGCCCTCAGGGCGGTGTTGGCGCTGAGTTCCGCGGCGTGGACCTCCGGGAATCCGCCGCCCAGATACAGACCGGCGGTGCCCGACGGCAGCGCCCGATCGCGCAACGGATCGAACACGACCGGCTCGCAGCCGGCAGCTCGCAGCAGTTCGTCTGTCTCGGCGTAGCGGAAGGTGAACGCCCGCCCACCGGCGATCGCCACCACCGGCGCCGGGCCGCTGACGACCCGCGTCGACGTGTCCGGACTCGGCTCGCCCCCTCCAGAAACCGGGCGGGAAGCGCCCGGATCCCAGGGCTCGGCGTCGATCGGTGCGGCGGTGTGGGCGAGGGCGAGCAGGGCGGTGAGATCGAGGTGCTCGGCGACCCTTGCGCCGAGCCGACGCACGGTCTCGGCAGCGGCTGGCTGCTCGGCGGCGGTGACCAGTCCGAGGTGCCGCGAGGGCACCTCGACGCCGGCATCGCGGGGGAGCACCCCGAGCACGGGCAGACCGGTCGTCTCGAGCGCGGCGGTCACCTCAGCGGCGTGCCGCGCCGATCCGGACTTGTTGAGGATCACGCCGGCGAGCCGGACCGCCGGGTCGTACGTGTGCAGCCCGTGCACGATCGCCGCCGCCGTCCGCGACACCGACGAGATGTCCAGGACCAGCACGAGCGGTGCCCGCAGCACCGTCGCCACATGGGCGGTCGATGCGAAGCCGTCGCCGCCGAGCTGTCCGTCGAACAGGCCCATGACTCCCTCGATCACGGCGATGTCGGCTGGCTCCGGGGTCTCGGCCCCGTGCAGCAGGAGCGGTGCAAGGCGAGCCTCCCCACACAGCACCGGGTCGAGATTCCGGCCGGCGCGTCCGGTCGCAAGGGTGTGATAGCCCGGATCGATGAAGTCCGGGCCGACCTTGAATCCGGCGACCGCCAGGCCCTCGCTCCGCAGCGCCGCCATCAGCCCAGTGGCGACGGTCGTCTTGCCGTGGCCCGACGCCGGCGCGGTGATCACGATGCGGGGGAGCACTACCATTCGATGCCCCGCTGGCCCTTCTGTCCTTCGTCGAACGGGTGCTTGATCTTGGTCATCTCGGTGACCAGCGAGGCGATCTCGATCAGCCGAGGATCCGCGCGTCGACCGGTGATGATCACGTGCTGGTGGCCCGGTCGGTTGATCAATGTCTCGACCACGTCGTCGACATCGATCCAGCCCCAGTTCAACGGGTAGGTGAACTCGTCCAGGACGTACAGGCCGTGTGCTTCCGCTGCCAGCCGGCGTTTGATCTCGGCCCATCCCTCTGCGGCCGCGGCGGCGTGATCATCGTCGTCGCCTGCCTTGCGTGACCAGGACCAGCCCGAGCCCATCTTGTGCCACTCGATCGTGCCGCCCTGGCCCGATGCGGACAGGGTCTCCAGCGCGGACTGCTCGCCGATCCGCCACTTCGCCGACTTCACGAACTGGAAGACCCCGACGGACCATCCCTGGTTCCAGCCGCGCAGGGCCAGGCCGAACGCGGCGGTCGACTTTCCCTTGCCGTCCCCGGTGTGAACCATGATCAACGGCTGGTTGCGGCGCTGCCGGGTGGTGAGCCCGTCCTGTGGTGTGGCCTCGACCTGTCCGCGGGGCATCAGGCGGCCCGCTCACGACGTACGACCTCGAGAATCGTTCCGGCGGCAACGTCGGACACGGCCACATGATCGGCACCCAGGTGGACGCTGAGCGACTCGGCCAAGCCAAGCCGGAACCGGCCGCTCTCGCAGTCGACGACGATCGAGGCGATCCCCAGCCGCCGCAGATGGTCGGCAGCCTGCCGGGAGCGCCCGACCGGATCGGGCCCGTACGTCGCCCGGCCGTCGGTGACGACGACGAGCAGCGGGCGCCGGCGGGCGTCCTTGACCCGCTCGATCCGCAGTGTCTCCGCTGCGCAGAGCAGGCCCTCGGCCAGCGGCGTACGTCCGCCCGCCGGCAGTGCGTCCAGCCGCCGGGCGGCGGTGTCCACCGACGAGGTCGGCGGCAGGGCCAGGGTCGCGGCGTCGCCGCGGAACGTCACCAGACCGACCTTGTCGCGGCGCTGATAGGCGTCGAGCAGTAGGGAGAGGATCGCCGTCTTGACGGCCTCCATCCGGCGTCGGGCGGCCATCGATCCGGACGCGTCGACGGCGAACAGCACGAGGTTCGACTCACGGCCCTCGGTGATCGGACGACGCAGATCCGACGGGGCCAGCCGCAGACCCCCTTCGGTACGTCCTCGCCCCCGCTGGTGCGGAGCTGCCGCCCGGATCGTGCCGGGTAGGTGAAGACCGCTTCCGCCGTGGCCGAATGGGCTGACCCCGACCGTCCGTCCGGTAGTGGTGATCGCCCGGCTCCGACGGCCGGCCTCACCGGCTCCCACGCCGGACACGACGAATCGCCGGGTTCGGTAGGTCTGACCGGCGCGTGCCATCGTGATCGAGTCGCTCCCGGAGCCCGTCGGGCCCGGCTGACCTTCGACAGACTCAGGGCGCATCTCGTCCTCCTGGCCTGAGCCTGTCGAAGGGGGCTCCTCGTCGCGCCCCGAGCCCCGATCCTCGAGCCCTGAACCCGTCGAAGGGCTCTCGTCGGGCTCGGACGAGCCCGGGCCGTCGGGCTCCGGCTCCGGTTCTGGCTCGGCGTCCAGCAGCCGATCCAGCAGCTCCTCGTCGAGTCCGGGGGCATCGAAGGGGTTGCGCCGGCGACGGTGCGGCAGCGCCAGCCTGGCGGCGGCGCGCAGATCCGCCTTCGCTACCCGGTCACGCCCGTGCCAGGCCGCATGGGCGACAGCCGCTCGCGCCGTCACGATGTCGGCGCGCATCCCGTCCACCTCGAACCCCGCGCAGACCCGGGCGATGGTGAGGAGCTGGGAATCGGCCAGCACTACCGAGGCGAGTCGTGTGCGAGCCGTTCGGATGCGGTCGCCGAGCTCGTTCTCGGCGGCGGCATAGCCGGCGACGAACGCCGACGCATCACGCTCGTACGCCATCCGCCGCCGGATCACCTCGGCTCGGGATAGTGGATCCCGCGGGGCGGCGACCTCGACGGTCAGTCCGAACCGGTCCAGCAGCTGCGGTCGTAGCTCACCCTCCTCCGGGTTCATGGTGCCGACCAGCACTACCCGTGACGCGTGGGCGATCGACACCCCCTCCCGCTCGACGGTCGAGCGACCCATCGCGACCGCGTCCAGCAGGAGGTCGACGAGGTGGTCGTGGAGGAGGTTGACCTCGTCGACGTACAAGATGCCGCGGTGCGCCTCCGCGAGCAGGCCCGGCTGATAGGCAACCTGGCCCGAACCGAGCGCCTGCTGGAGATCGAGCGAGCCGATCACCCGGTCCTCCGTCGCGCCGACCGGCAGCTCAACCAGTCGGGCCGGGCGGCGGCGGCCTCGGATCGGGAACGGGTGAGGACCGTCCGGACAGGCCGGATCGGGGTCGGCGGGGTCGCAACTGAACCGGCACCCTTCCACCACGACCACCGCCGGTAGCACCGCGGCGAGCCCGCGCACCATCGTCGTCTTGGCCGTACCCTTCTCGCCCCGCACCAGGACGCCGCCGATCTCGGGTGACACGGCGGCGAGGATCAGGGCGAGTGCCATGTCGTCGGATCCGACGACCGCCGAGAAGGGGTAGCCCGTCGGGTGGTGGCCGGACGATGACGGGCCGGACGATGACGGGCCGGACGATGACTGGCCCGAGCGACGAGGACTGGCCCGACGAGGGCTGGCCCGACGACGAGCGGCCCGACGACGACTGGTCCGGGGGCTGAGTGTGCACGCGGTTCCTCCTGGCGGGTGTCCACGCCCGCCGACGTTGGTGGAAGGGTCCGGGGCACCCGGGCCCTGGCAGCGACCGACGTTCTGGCTCGCAGCCCCGGTCGTTGCCGGGGCCGGCTCACAGTGGCGGGACCGCTCCAGATGCTCGCTGGATTCCTCCGTCGCTGCCGCTGCGATCATCCCACAGCGTTGGCCTGACTACAGTCTCAGCGTGGTCGACCACCCTCCCATCGATGTCGTCGGGCTGACGGCCCGCGGCTGGGCGGATCTGGCCGAGCGGGAACGCGCGATCGTCCGGTCCGCATCGCTCGTCATCGGCGGGCAGCGGGTGCTGGACCTGGTCCCACCACAGGACCGTCGGCGTACGGCGCCGCTGCCCCGACCGTTGCGCTCCGGCCTGCGGACGCTGCTCGGTGGCGAGCGGCAGGTGGTGGTGCTGGCCAGTGGCGATCCGTTGCTGTCCGGGATCGGGACGGTGCTCGTGGACGAGTTCGGCCAGGACCGGGTCCGGATTCATCCGGCGGTCTCGTCGGTGGCGCTGGCTCGAGCACGGATGGGTTGGGCCGCGGAGACCTCTTCGATCGTCTCGCTGGTCGGCCGGCCCTTCGATCGGGTACGTCGGCTACTGGCCCCCGGTGCGCGGCTGGTGCTGCTCTCCGCCGACCGGTACACGCCGGCCGCGATCGCCGAGCTACTGGTCGACGCCGGGTACGGACCCACCACGATGACCGTGCTGGGCGACCTCGGCACCGATCACGAGTCGCGCCTGGACGTGCCCGCCGAGCGGTGGATTCCGGAGGCACCGCAGCTCAACGTGATCTGCCTCGACTGTCGAGCGACCGCGGCGGCGCCGCATCGTGGCTGGACGGCGGGGCTGCCCGACGACGCGTACGAGCACGACGGCCAGCTGACCAAGCGGGACGTCCGTGCGGCCGTGCTGGCCCGACTCGCGCCACGCCCGGGCGAACTGCTCTGGGACCTCGGCGCGGGCGCCGGGTCCGTGGCGATCGAGTGGTGTCGGGCCGACCCGAGCTGCCGCGCCGTCGCGGTCGAACGCAGCCCGGAACGCGCCGGGCGGATCGTCCGCAACGCCACCAGGCTGGGCGTACCCGATCTGCAGGTCGTGATCGCCGACAGCGGCCGGTCAGGGTTGCTCGCCGAGCTGCCGGAACCTTCCGCGGTCTTCGTCGGAGGCGGCGCGGATGCCACCCTGCTCGATGCCTGTTGGGCGGCGCTGGGCGTCGGGGGTCGGCTCGTCGTGGCGGCGGTGACGGTGGAGACCGAGCAGCTCCTGCTGGCGGCGGCGGAGCGCCACGGCGGCGAGCTGGCCCGGATCTCGTCGGAGCTGTTGCAGCCGCTGGGCCGATACCGTGGCTGGCTGCCGACCCGTCCGGTCGTGCTCTGGAGCGCGGCCAAGAGCGTGGCCGAGGAGGACGCGTGACGGGGTCCGATGGTCGCGCTCCGCGCGCCGCGGTCACGGGCTCGGCGCAATCGCTCCTGACTCCCGACAGGCTCTGCTGATGACCGTTCACTTCATCGGTGCCGGTCCCGGCGCAGCCGATCTGTTGACGGTCCGCGCGGTGCGGCTGCTCCAGAGTTCGCCGGTCTGCGTCTATGCCGGGACGTACGTCGATGGCGAGATCCTGGCGCACTGCCCGTCCGGCGCGGAACTGGTCGACAGCGCTAATCTCGACCTTGATTCGATCACCGCTCGGATGATCCAGGCGCACGAGGAAGGCAAGGATGTCGCCCGCTTGTGCTCGGGGGACCCGTCGCTGTATTCAGCGCTGGCCGAGCAGACTCGTCGGCTCGACCGTGCCGCCGTGCCTTGGGACGTCACGCCCGGGGTGCCGGCGTACGCGGCAGCAGCCGCCCTCCTCGGTCGCGAGCTCACCATCCCCGAAGTGGCGCAGACCGTGATCTTGACCCGTGCGCACCGAGACTCCACCGCGATGCCGGCCGAGGAGTCTCTCGTCGAGCTTGCCCGCAGCCGAGCGACGCTGGTGCTCCATCTGGCGATCCGGCACACCCGCGAGCTGGCCGATCGGCTGGCGCCAATCTACGGCGCCGAGTGCCCGGCGGTCGTGGTCGCCGACGCTACCCGACCCCGGCAGCGGATCCTGCGCGGCACGCTTGCCGATATCGCGGATCAGGTCGAAGCGGCGGGACTTCGCCAGGCCGCCGTGATCATGGTCGGGGAGGTCTTCCAGCACGGCGAATTCGTCGAGTCCCACTTGTATGGCAAGCGGTCCCGCAGCGCGCAGGTGAGTGATCATGGAACCGGCTGAGCTCGTTGCCGCGACCCTGTACGACGATCCGATGTTCGTCTTCATCCAGCCCGACGACGTACGCCGCCGCGCCCTGCTCGCCTGGTACGTGCCACACGTCATCCGGCGGGTCGAGGCGAAGGGCAGAGTCGACGTGGTGCCGGACCGTGCGGCGGCCATCTGGATTCCGCCGACCTCGAAGCTACGACCGCCGTTCGTCTCCTGGACGTCACTGATGGTCGCGCCGGTGCGGCTCGGGATCATCGCCCTGCAACGTGCGATGGAGTTCGCTGCCGCGGTCGACGAGGCCAGCCGGGACCAGGCGCCGGGCTCGTGGCGGCTGATGCACGTTGCCGTCGCTCGCTCGGTGCGCTCCCGCGGCTACGCCGCCGAGGTCTTGGCCGGAACGCTCGCCGAAGCCGACGCCGGCGGGCACCGGAGCTTTGTGGCGGCCACCTCGGAGCCGGCCACAGCGTTCTTGGGTACCCAGGGATTCGAGGTCGTCCGCCATCTCCGGGTCGAGGGCCTTCCGCAGTTCTGGACGATGGTCCGCGAGCCTCGCTGAGACCTATCGCGCGGACTAGCTCTCGTAGTGCGGAAGCTCGATGCGTTCAGCTTTCGGTCGGGCCACGAACCCAGCGATCGTTCTGGTGATCTTGCTCGAGGCGATCCGTAGAGCGATCTGGAAGGCCGCGATTCCTGCCCTGGTGCGCGGATTGGCCACCCGCGGGGTCCCCGGCGGGAGTCGCTGGGCCTGCTCGACATACGGTCGCATGATCGCCTCGTACTCGGCGAATGCCCGACGGTGGTCGGGTCGGCTGGCCAGTTCGCCGGCGAGGACGTACGCACCGGTCAGTGCGAGGCTGGTGCCCATCCCGCTGATCGGTGATGCACAGTAGGCGGCGTCGCCGATCAACGCCGTCCGACCCGACGACCAGCACGGCGCCCGGACCTGGGCGATGGTCTCGAAGTAGACCTCGGACTCGTCGAGGTTGGCCAGGATCCGGGGAACCTCCCAGCCGACCCCCGCGAACCTGCTGCGCAACAACGCTCGATGACCCTCAGCGTCCAGACCGTCATATCCCTGAGGGGGCGCCATGAAGGACAGCGTCGCGCGGGTGGTGCCCACGTTGTCAGGTCGAAGGGTGGACGTCCGCCCGCCGGGTGCGTTGAACCACCGGGCCCATCCAGTGTCAGAGCTCGTTCGCGGGATGGTCAGGTAGGCCGTGTTCAGGCCGAGCGGCTTCAGCTCGAACCTCGGGCCGAGCACGAGCCCGCGGGTGCTGGACCGGATGCCGTCGGCCGCCACCACGAGGTCGAATGATCTGCACCAGCCGCTGGCGAAATGCACCTCCACCGATTCGTCGAGGTCGACGAGGTCGATGATGTGGTCACCGAAGACGTACTCGATGTCACCGCAGGTCTGCTCGACAAGGAGTCCGGCCAAGTCACCACGGAGGATCTCCAGCTCGGCGGTCGGTCCATCGGAATCGGATGTGCCGGCCGGGAACGATGCGATGGTACGGTCATCGGCCGCAACGAATCGGACGCCCGCTTCGCCGGTCGTCGCGGCTCGGATCGCATCCTCCAGCCCCATCCGGCGGGCGACCTCGCGCCCGGCGCCGCGGACGTCGACGTTTTGACCACCGACTCTCAGCTCGGGTGCTCGTTCGACGACCACCACCTCGAAGCCGTGACGATGCAGCCAGTAGGCAAGCGCAGGACCCGCGATGCTGGCGCCGGAGATCAAGACAGAAGTCACCTGCTCTGTTCACGCCGACCTCGTTCGGCAGATGCATCGAAACCTCGGGCGGGGCGCGGACGAAAGACGACTGATGAATGCCCCGCCCCGGGCAAGAATCCGAAACGCCGACGGCTTGTGCATCCAATACTGGTCCGACCGACGAAGGGCCAGTGGAACGCAGCGGCGCTCCGAAGGACTCGAATCGACCTGACACCTTGTCGCATCCAGGACGGTGTCTGCAAGGACGTGAATGATGTGAACGACCGCTTTCGGCAGATGAACCAGGCCATGGTGGCGCGCCTGATCGACGAGCAGGCCGATCCGATCCCCGAGGCCGGGTACGGGCTGCGGGTGCTCGAGGTGGCCGGCCGCCACAGCGGCCGACCGACCCGCACGCCGATCGGCGTTCTGCACTTCCGCGGCGGCCGGTATCTGGTGTGTCCGGACCGGTCTCGGGACTGGCCACAAAATCTGCGCCACGCCGGCTGGGGCACCATCATGGCTGGCGACGTCTCCGAACCCGTCGATGCCGTGCAGATCGACGGAACGGACGCCGCCGAAGTCGTCGCCGCCTACTTGGCGGCCGTCACCGCACCCTGGGCGGTGGCCGCATTCGACCTTCCGGCCCACGCGACGATCGAGGAGATTGTGCCGGCGCTGACCCGGATGGCGGTCTTCAGGCTCACTTCAGTTGCTGCGGGCGGCGTGCAGGCGCGAGTCCGGGGATGACGTCCACCGACTGCATCGTCGTCGGGGGCGGGCCCGGTGGCATGGTCCTCGCCCATCTCCTCGGCCGCGCCGGCATCGACGTCACCGTCCTCGAAGGTCATCGCGACTTCGACCGTGACTTCCGCGGCGACTCCCTGCATCCGTACACGATGGAGCTCCTCGACCAATTGGAGCTTGCCGACTCGTTGCTCGAACTTCCCCACTTCAAGGCCACCAGGTTCAGGGCCCATACCCCCGCCGGCACGGTCGTCCTCGCCGACTACGGCAAGCTCCACTCACGCTTCCCGTTCATGACCTTGATGCCGCAGTCCCAATTCCTCGACTACCTGGCCCGCCGGTCCACCGAGCTGCCGGCGTACACCCTGCGTACCGGTGCCCGGGTCCGAAGCTTGATCACGGACCGGGAAAGAGTCGTCGGCGTCAGTTGGCGCACGGGCGGCGATCAGGTCGAGCTCACCTCCCGCCTGGTTGTCGCCGCCGACGGCCGGTTCTCCCGTCTTCGCAGTCTGGTCGGTGGCCGAATGATCGATCTTCGCGCCAGCAGCGACCTGCTGTGGTTTCGACTGCCCCGGCTGCCGTCCGACCCGCCGGAGGCTGACGTCGACCTCTACTTCGGCCCCCGCAACTACGTGGCCCTTCTCGGCGGCGTCACCGACTGGCAGATCGGCTACACCCTTCCCAAAGGCGGCTACCCCGCGGCACGCGACGCCGGGGTCGAGTCGATCCGTGGCTTTCTGCGCCGCCACGTCAGCTGGCTTGGGGATCGCATCGATCTCCTCACCGGATTCGATCAGACAACGCTCCTGTCTGTCGAGCTCAAACGAATGGTCGACTGGCACCGTCCCGGTCTGCTCTTCATCGGCGACGCGGCCCACGTCATCTCTCCGGTCGGCGGCAACGGCATCTTGATGGCCATCCAGGACGCCGTCGCCGCGGCCACGCTCCTTATTCCCGCCCTCCGGCGACCAGACCCAGTCCCGGACGAGACACTCCACGCCATCCAGTCCATTCGTGAACCGGCCATCCGCACCGTTCAAGCCCAGCAGGCCCGCGTCGAACAACGGGCACGCACAGCCCGGGAAACCGGACGAGCACTCTTTCCCGGCAGACTCCTCAAGATCATCACCGCCGTCCCCGGAGTGCGCGCACGCAACGCGCACACGAACTCCTACGGGCCTTACCCTCCACGCCTCGACTCGGCCATCCTCCACGCCGTCCCGACCCGCTCCAACTGATCCGGCGCCATCGACTGCACGGCATGGTCCGCCAGCCGGGCTGGATCAGTCGACGGACCGCGGGGTCCAGACGGCCCCGCGGTCGACCCGGGTTCGGCTGGCCCCGATGATCAACAGGCAGCGCATGTCCACCGCGTCCGGGTCGAGATCGCCGAGCGTCGTGACGGTGAGGGCCTCGCCCGGCCGTCCGATGTCTCGGCCGATGACGACCGGGGTCTGCGCAGCCCGGACCTCGAGCAGCACCTCCTTGGCCAGCTTCACCTGGGTTGTCCGGGTGCGCGACGCGGGGTTGTAGATCGCGACGACGAGGTCGGCAGCGGCTACCGCGCGCAGCCGGGCCTCGATCACGGGCCAGGGCTTGAGCCGGTCCGACAGCGACAGCACGGCGAAGTCGCCGCCCAGTGGCGCACCGGCCCGGGCGGCCACGGCCAGCACGGCAGACAGGCCGGGCCTGACGGTGATCCGGACCCCGTCGTACCGGTCGTCCTGCGCTGCCTCGTACACCGCCGCCGCCATCCCGAAGACACCCGCGTCGCCGCCGGAGACGACCGCCACCCGAGCGCCCGACAGCGCGAGCTCGAGTGCCTGACGGGCCCGGTCGACCTCGACGGTATTGCCCGACCGATGGCGCAGCAGGCCCGGGCGATCGGGCACCCGGTCGACGTACGGGCCGTAGCCGACGACGTGTTGCACCTCGTCCAGCACGTCGGTGACCTCCGGGGTGACCCAGCGATCCGGCCCCGGTCCCAGACCGACGACGAAGAGCTCCGGCTGCGTAGCGGCGGCCCGCTCGGCGCGGCCCGCAGTGTCCGCCCGTCGGTCGACGCCCGGGACCATGATCATCGAGAAGTACGGCACGGTGTCGGGATCCACGTCGGTCACGCGGCGCACCTGCTCCGAACCGGTGCTCGCGCGCTCGATGTAGAGCGCCTCGTCCAGTCGGCCGGCGCTCTCCAGCGCGGCACGGACGCTCGGGAACGTCCGGCCAAGCTTCATGATCGCGACTGCGTCGGTGCCACGGAGGCGCCGGGTCAGTTCGGCGGCCGGCAGCGTGCCGGGCAGCACGGTGAGGACGTCCTCGTGCCGGGCCAGCGGCTGCCGGGTGGCCGCGGAGGCCGCGCTGACCGACGTCACACCCGGGACGATCTGCGCCTCGTAGCGGTTCGCGAGCCGATCGTGCAGATACATGTAGGAGCTGTAGAAGAGCGGGTCTCCTTCGGCCAGCACAACGACGTCGCGACCCGCGTCGAGATGCGCGGCGAGCCGCTCCGCGGAGGCATCGTAGAAGTCACCGATCGCGCCGTAGTAGTCCACCGCGTCGCTGGTCGTCAGGGGATAGACCAGCAGCTCCTCGATCGCGGTAGGCCTGACATGATCATCGACGATCGTCCGGGCGATCGAGATGCCGCGCGTGCCGGAGTGATACGCGACGACATCGGCGTCGGCGATCAGCTGAACGGCCCGCAGGGTCAGCAGCTGCGGATCCCCGGGTCCGACGCCGACGCCGTACAAGCGACCGGGGCTCACAGCTCGCTCTCCTGTGCGAGGGCGTTGATCGCGGCGACGCACAGCGCCGAGCCGCCGCGTCGGCCGTGCACGACGAGGTACGGAATGTCCCAGGGGTTGTCGGCGAGGGCCCGCTTGGACTCGGCCGAGCCGACGAAACCCACCGGGATGCCGATGATCGCGGCCGGTCGCGGGCCGCCATCGGCGATCAGCTCCAGCAGGTGGAACAGGGCGGTCGGTGCGTTGCCGATCGCCACCACCGCGCCGGACAACTGCGGCGCCCACAGCGACACGGCAGCAGCCGAACGGGTGGTCCGCCAGGTGTCGGCCAGCTCGGGAACCCGCGGATCGTCAAGCAGGCAATGGATCTGATTGTCCTTCGGCAGCCTCCGGCGAGTGATGCCGGCGGCGATCATCTTCGCGTCGGTGAAGATCGGTGCCCCGCTGTCGAGGGCGTCCCGGGTCGCGCGGACCAGGTCGGGGTGGTCGTCGATCTGGTCGACGAGGCCGACCTCGCCGCTGGCGTGGATCATCCGCACCGCCACCGGCCGCATCGCCTCGGGCAGAGCGTCGAGATCGGCCTCGGCGCGGATCGTGGCGAAGGACTGCCGATAGATCGCCTGCGGAGAACGTTCGTACGCGTATCGCGGCGTTGGCGCCGCGGGTCGATCAGGACGTACGGACGACATGATCAACGAGTCACCGTGTGTGCGGGCTGGACCAGGACATCGCGATACTCGTCCGTCGGCGCGCCGCAGCGGCGCTCACATCCGCTCACGTGGGTCCGCCGCTCGACCTCGCCGCGCTGCACGAGCTCGAGGGCGACGGCGCGGGTGTCCCCGGACGCCCGACCGCAGTGCGGGGCTCCGACACAGGCGCTGATCGACGACCATGGCGAGGCGGTGGTCGCGATGAGCCCGGCCTCGGTCAGTGCAAGCAGACCCGGTGCCCCGCCGGGCAGCACCAGCCCGCGCCAGGGGGTGATGACGAGCGGTCCCGGCGCTACTCGCGTCACGACGTCCGCCTGCTCGGCAGTCAGTAGGCCGAGCGGGACAGCGATACTCGCGGCACCGGCGACGTCGCCGAGTGGCACCCCGCTGAAGCTGGCGCCCGGGTCGCCGATCGGACCCAGACCTTCCACCGTGGCGAACCACGCCGGCAGCTCCCGCACGTGCCAGGCGCCGGATTCTCGACGAGCCACCTCGAAGTCGCGCGCCAGGCGGACCAGCGTGTCGACGGCCACGCGGGCGGGCACAGGGAAGCCGAGCTCGCTTCCGCCGACCAGCGCCAGGCCGGACCGGGAGTCCAGCGCACGGTAGCCGAGGTCGAACTCCCGGCCGACGACGTCGCCGCGCCCATCGTCGAGCACGAAGAGGAATCGCCCCGGCAGCTCGGCCAGGCTCGGCTCCTCGACGATGGCCCGGTCCAGATCATGGATGAGACCCCTCAGGTCAGCCTCCCCTCCGCTGACACCGGTCAGCGGAGAGGCGACGATGTTGCGGACCCGTTCGTGCCGCGCCGACGGGATGAGACCCAGCGCGAGGACGCCCTCGATCAACTCCGGCGGCACTCGCTCGGGCAGCCCGCGAAGCTGCAGACCGGCCCGTGAGGTGAGCTGCAGCTCGGGGTTCCCGAACATCCGGGCCAGTCCGCTCAGCGCCGCGAGCGTGTCTGCGGTCGTCTGACCACCGGGGAACCGCAGCCGGATCAGGGACCCGTCCGCCGCCGGGTGCGGGCGGAGCAGCCCGGGGCAGCGGTCGGCGGCTTTCACGCCCGCCATCGTAGGCCGGTGGTCACCGCTCGCTGGGTCTGTCCACCGGCATGGCCCGCCGGTTCCGTCGCGTTCGCCCCGCCAAACTGGATTCGCCCCGGCTGCAGCTGGGGCAGATCCATGCTCACGGGGCGAACGCGGGCTGAGGCGCCATCTAGACTCCCGTGGTCTGCCATGCCGAGGAGTACGCGTTGCCCCGAATCGCCCTGTTGTCCACCTCCGACACCGACCTGCTGTCGGCGCGCGCGAGCGGCGCGGACTACCGCTGGGCCAATCCGGCGAAGGTGTCGCTGACCGAGCTCGCCGAGGTCGCCACGGCCTGCGATCTCGCCGTGATGCGCATCCTCGGGTCCCCGGCCTCCATCCGCAGCCAGCTGGAGGCGGTCCGGGCCGCGGGCCGCCCGGTGGTCGTGCTCGGCGGCGAGCAGCTGCCCGACGCGTCGCTGATGGCCCTGTCGACCGTGCCGATCGGCACCGCCGCCGAGGCGCACCTCTACCTTGCGCAGGGTGGCAGCGCCAACCTCGTCGCGTTGCACGGCTTCCTGTCCGACACCGTGCTGCTGACCGGCGAGGGCTTCGATCCGCCGGCCGAGCAGCCGCCGTGGGGCGAGCTGCCGCGTTCGGGTGCCGCCCTCGCACCGGAGGAGCTCGCCGGCCGGCCGCGGGTAGGCATCGTCTTCTACCGGGCCCAGTTCACCGCCGGCAACACCGCGTACGTCGAGGCGCTCGCCGACGCCGTCGACGCCGCCGGCGGCGTCGGGGTGCCGATCTTCGCCGCCTCACTCCGCGACGCCGGGTCGGACCTGCTGGAGCACCTCGGCACCCTGGACGCCCTGATCACCACCGTGCTCGCCGCCGGTGGCACCAAACCGGCCACCGTCGGGGCCGGCGGAGACGACGAGGCGTGGGACGTCCGCGCCCTGGCAGCCCTCGACATTCCCGTGCTGCAAGGCCTGTGCCTCACCTCCGACCGCGCCACCTGGGCCGCCAACCACGACGGGATGAGCCCGCTCGACGTGGCCACCCAGGTCGCCGTCCCGGAGTTCGACGGTCGGATCATCACCGTTCCGTTCTCGTTCAAGGAGACCGACGCCGACGGACTTCCCCGCTACGTCCCCGATGCCGAGCGCTGTCGGCGAGTCGCCGAGATCGCCGTGAGCCACGCCCGCCTCCGGACCATCCCGCCGTGCCAGCGGAAGATCGCGATCGTGTTGTCGGCGTATCCGACGAAGCACTCCCGGATCGGCAACGCCGTCGGCCTCGACACGCCCGTCTCGCTGATCCGGCTGCTGCGGGCGATGCGGGAGGCGGGGTACGACGTGGGCGAGCCCGGCGCGATCCCGGGCACCGGTTCCTTGCCCGAGGTGGAGGGCGAGGAACCCGACACTACGGCCGGGAACGCGCTCATCCATGCCTTGATCGAGGCCGGCGGCCAGGACCCGGAGTGGCTGAGTGCCGAGCAGCTCTCGGGTCAGCCGGTGCGGATCTCTGCCGGCGACGTACCGGCGCTGGCTAGCCGACCTGCCGGAGCGTCTTGTCCAGGCCGTCACCGCGGCGTGGGGCGAGGCGCCCGGTGAGCTGTTCGTCGATCGTTCCCGGGATCGCGATGGCGAGATCGTGGCCGCCGCGCTGCGGGCCGGCAACCTCGTGATCTTGGTCCAGCCGCCGCGCGGCTTCGGCGAGAACCCGATCGCGATCTATCACGATCCTGATCTTGCTCCGACCCATCACTACCTGGCGACGTACCGCTGGCTGGAGCGCGAGTTCGGCGCCCACGCAGTGATCCATCTGGGCAAGCACGGCAATCTCGAGTGGCTTCCCGGCAAGACGCTCGGCATGTCGCCGGCCTGCGGCACGGACGCCGCGATCGGCTCGATGCCGCTGATCTACCCCTTCCTGGTCAACGATCCAGGGGAGGGCACGCAGGCGAAACGCCGCGCGCACGCCACCGTCGTCGATCATCTCGTCCCGCCGATGGCCCGCGCCGAGACCTACGGCGACATCGCTCGACTCGAGCAGCTGCTGGACGAGTACGGCAACGTCGCAGTGATGGACCCGGCCAAGGCGCCGGCCCTCCAGGGCGAGATCTGGACGTTGATCAAGGCCGCCGAGCTCGATCATGATCTCGGACTGTCCGATCGTCCAGGGGACGACGAGTTCGGCGAGTTCGTGATGCACGTCGACGGCTGGCTCTGCGAGATCAAGGACGTCCAGATCCGCGACGGGCTGCACGTGCTGGGTGCGACCCCCGAGGGCGAGCCGTTGATCGACCTGGTGCTGGCGGTGCTGCGGGCGGAGCAGGTGTTCGGCGGGCAGGTCGGCAGCATCCCCGGCCTGCGCCGGGCACTCGGACTGGCCGAGGGCTCGGACACCGCGACCACGGATCGGGTCGAGGCACAGGCCCGCCGGCTGGTGGCCGCCGTCGCCGACGCGGGCTGGGGCGAGCCCGCTGTGGCCGGCATCGTCGAGGCGGAGCTGGGGGAGCCGAACGCCGCGGCGACGGCCTCATTGGTGTTCGCCTGTACCGATGTGGTGCCGCGGCTGAGGCGCACCGGCGACGAGATCGGCAACGTGCTGCACGCGCTGGACGGTGGATATGTGCCCGCCGGCCCATCGGGCTCGCCGCTGCGCGGTCTGGTGAACGTGCTGCCCACCGGGCGAAACTTCTACACCGTCGACCCGAAGGCGATCCCCTCGGCACTGGCCCACCAGACCGGCCAGGCGATGGCCGAGTCACTACTGGCCCGGCACCTCGCCGAGGAGGGCAGCTATCCGCAGTCGGTCGGCCTGTCGGTGTGGGGTACGTCGGCCATGCGGACCAGCGGCGATGACATTGCCGAAGTCCTCGCCCTGCTGGGCGTTCTGCCGATCTGGGACCCGGCTTCGCGGCGCGTGGTCGGGCTGGAGCCGATCCCGCTCGTCGAGCTCGGTCGGCCCCGGATCGACGTGACAGTGCGGATCTCGGGGTTCTTCCGTGACGCCTTCCCGCACGTGGTGACCATGATCGACGACGCGGTGCAGCTCGTGGTCGGGCTGGCCGAACCCGACGACCAGAACTTCCCCCGTGCGCATGCGATGGCGGATCTGGCCGAGCACGGTGATCGCCGCCGGGCGACGACGCGGGTGTTCGGGTCCAAGCCGGGGTCGTACGGGGCCGGGATCCTGCCGCTGATCGAGGCGGGCAACTGGCGCGACGACAAGGACCTGGCCGAGGTCTATGCGACCTGGGGCGGCTACGCGTACGGTCGCGATCTGGACGGCGTCCCCGCGCGGGCGGACCTGGAGATCAACTACCGGCGGATCACGGTCGCGGCCAAGAACATCGACACGGTCGAGCACGACATCGCCGATTCCGACGACTACTTCCAGTACCACGGCGGAATGATCGCCACCGTTCGTGCGCTGACCGGGACCGCGCCGAAGGCGTACGTGGGCGACTCCACCACACCGGACCGGGTGTTGACCCGCTCGCTCACCGAGGAGACCGCGCGGGTGTTCCGGGCCCGGGTCGTCAATCCGCGCTGGATCGCGGCGATGCGACGCCACGGTTACAAGGGAGCCTTCGAGCTCGCCGCGACCGTCGACTACCTGTTCGGCTTCGACGCGACCGCCGGCGTGGTGACCGACGGCATGTACGCCGCGCTGGCGGAGAACTATGTGCTGGACAAGCAGAACTCCGACTTCCTGCGCCATGCGAACCCCTGGGCGCTGCACGGCATCGTCGAACGACTCAGCGAAGCCGTCGACCGAGGCCTGTGGGCCGAGCCCGACCCGGAGCTGATCGCGCAGCTGCAGCAGGTCTATCTCGACGTCGAGGGCGATCTGGAGGATCGCGGGTGAAGCTTGACCCAGCCGCGCTGCCCGGCGATGCGCTGGAGTTCCTGACCGAGCGAGGGCTGGCCACGCTGACCACCCTGCGCCGAGACGGCACGCCGCATGTCGTACCGGTGGGCTTCACGTACGACCCGGAGACCCGACTGGCTCGGGTGATCACGAGCGGCGACTCGATCAAGGCGCGCAATGCTGGGCGGCCGGGAGCCGTGGCCGCGATCTGCCAGGTCGACGGCGCCCGGTGGCTGACTGTGTCCGGTCCGATTCGGGTGGACCCCTCCTCGGAAGGAGTCGCCGATGCCGTCGCACGCTACGCCATCCGGTATCGGCCGCCTCGCGAGAACCCGAAGCGTGTGGCCCTCGTCATGGACGTCACGGCCATACTGGCGTCGGTCCACTTCGGCGCCCAAGGTGTGATATAGATCACACTCCTACCGCGGATTCGCGGGTGAGATCGGAATCCCCGCACTCCTCGACGTCAGGGCTGGCGTAGCAGATAGGTATCGAGCACCCATCCATGCTCTGTCCGCAGCGCGTCGCGGGTCGCTCGGATGTCGCCGATCACGTCGGCCAGCCGGCCGACGGCCAGGGCTTGGGAGGGCAGACCCAACTGGGCGCCCCAGAAGATCTCCAGGTCCGGATGCAGCGGCACCAGGTCCTCACAGGCGAGATCGCCGTCGAGCATGACGACCACGTCGCCGAGGTCAGGGGTGTACTCCGCGAGCAGCCGCCGTCCGGTGGTGACGTGGATCGGTTGTCCGATTTGGTTGAGCACGATGCGGTGTGCTGCCGCCAGCAGTTGCAGGCTGCTGATCCCTGGGATCACCCGGACGTCCTCGCCGAGCTGGGCCGCGATCCGGATCGTCGAGTCGTAGAAGGCCGGATCCCCCCAGACGAGGAAGCCGACCGTGCCGCCGTCGGGTAGCACGGCGGCCAGGACCTCCGTGTACGCGGCGGTCCGGGCGGCGTGCCAGCCCTGCACGGAGCTGTCGTAGTCGTCCGAGGTGCGGTTCCGGGCGGGGTCGGGGACCTCGACGAAACGGTAGCGGTCATGCTGGATGACGGCCTGACAGAGCTCTCGTCGTACGACGGCGAGGTCACGCTTGCTGGGGCCCTTGTCGGCCACCAGGAACACGTCGACCTCGTTCATCGCGAGACGCGCTTCTTCCGTGAGATGCACGGGGCTGCCGCTGCCGATCCCGATGACCAGAATCGTGATCATGATGTCCTTCCGAGGATGAGGTCGAGATCGAGATGGTCCTCGATCACGTCCGCGAGCTGGTCGATCATGGTCTCCCGGCGCTCCGCGAAGCCGGCGCCTGTGAGGTCGGGCGACCACGACGAGCCGACCGAGTCTGCCACCTGCCGCAGCCAACTGCGCCGAAAGCCGTCGTTCTCGAAGGTGCCGTGCCACATCGTGCCCCAGATCGATCCAACCCGACAGCCGTCCAGAAATGGTTCGGCGGCGCTGGTGAGGGTGGCGAGGCCGTGGTGGATCTCGTACCCGCTGACGTCGGTGCCGGCCCACGAGCCTGTGGGCCGGCCGAGGACCTTCTCAGCGGCGAAGTCGACCCGCACGGGCAGCAGGCCCAGGCCGGCCACCGCGCCCGCCGCGGACTCGTACCGGTCGTCGATCGTCGCGGCGAGCATCTGGTAGCCGCCGCAGATGCCCAACACCGGAGCACCTCGGACCGCCCGATCGGTGAGCACGTCGGCCAGTCCGCGAGCGCGCAGCCAGGCCAGGTCGCTCACGGTCGAACGCGATCCGGGCAGCACCACCAGGTCGGCGCCAGCGATGACACCGGGGTCGGTGGTGACCAGGACGTCCACTCCGGGCTCCGCGGCCAGCGCGTCGACGTCGGTGACGTTGGAGACGCGCGGAAGCCTGATCACCGCGACCCTCAGCGAACCGTCCGCGCTGCTCGGTCGTCGCCAGCGGCCAACCTCGAGCGTGTCCTCCGCGTCGAGCCAGAGGTCCGGGAGCCAGGGCAGCACACCGGCCACCGGCACGCCCGTCCGCTCGCTGAGCGTCGCAAGACCGGGGCTCAGCACCGACTCATCGCCCCGGAACTTGTTGATCACGAACGTCCGGATCAGCGCCCGGTCGTCGGGGTCGAGGATCTGGTGGGTGCCGAACAGGGCGGCGAACACTCCACCGCGATCGATGTCGCCGACCACCGTCACCGGCAGGTCGAACCGACGGGCCAGCCCGAGATTCACGTAGTCGCCCGAGCGCAGGTTGATCTCCGCCGGGGAACCGGCGCCCTCGCAGACGACCACGTCGTAGCTCTCCGCCAGCTCCTCGTACGCCGCGAAGGCCGCCTGGGCCAGGCGGCTCCGACCGTTCGCGTACTCACCCGCCTCGAGCGTGCCGGCCGGTCGTCCGCGGACCACGACGAACGAACGGCGGTCCGAGCCCGGCTTGAGCAGCACGGGATTGACCAGCGACGTCGGTTCGATCCGGGCGGCCTGGGCCTGGAGATACTGTGCGCGGCCGATCTCCGACCCGTCGGCGCAGACCATGGAGTTGTTGGACATGTTCTGCGCCTTGAACGGTGCGACCCTCACCCCGCGGCGAGTCAGCACCCGGCACAGGCCGGTAACGACGAGAGACTTGCCCGCGTCGGAGGAGGTGCCCGCGATCAGGATCCCTGAGGGGGGCGTCGTCGACGTCGTGTCAGCTCTCCGAACCCGCACCGCCAGTGTCCTGACCATCGCCGACGAGGTCGACACTGCCAGCGACCGGGCTGCCGTTGCTCCCGCCCGCGGGGACGTAGGACCACAGCTCGCTGCTGATCGCGACCGCGTGCGGGGCCGGACCGCCGGCTCGCTCGGACGAGCTGCGGTGACCGTGGCCGAACGCGGGCGAGCGCAACCAGGACCGGAACGACTCCTCGTCGGCCCAGCGGGTGATCACCAGCCACGTGGTGCGGTCGTCGGTCGGCTGGAGCAGCTCGAATCCCTCGAATCCCGGCTCGCTGTCCACGGCCCCGGCGCGGGCCGCGAACCGTCGGGCGAGCTCGTCGCCACTGTCGGCGGGCACGGAAATGGCATTGATCTTGACCACGGTCACGCCCTTGATTGTGCCAACCGCTGACGAGCGCTCCGCAGATCGCGTCCACGGGTCGATATCGCACCGATCAGTCGTTTGGCGGAGCGCTGGTCAGCGCTAGTCAGCGCCGATCACCGCGCTGCACAGCGGCGATCCCGACCAGCACGAGCGCCCCGCCGATCAACTGGCCCACGCCCGGGTGTTGACCGAGCAGGAAGACCGCGAACAGGACGGCAAAGACGACCTCGGTCAGCGCGACGAACGAGGCGACGCCGCTGCCGAGCCGGCGGATGCCCGCGATCCCCAACAGGTACGCCAGCACCGCTGTCACCAGGATCAGCGTGAGCATCGGGATCCACCATGGCACGTCCAGACCGCCGAGCGAGGTGTCTCCGGTGCTCACCCGGAGCGGCATGAGCCCGGTCAGGCCGAGGAGCAGGATGACCAGGCCGCCGACTCCGGTGCCGGCCGTGACCAGCAGTAGGGGCGAGATCGGAGCCGCCTCCGGGGTCCGGGGGGATTCCTGCTCACTGAGCAGGAAGTAGCCACAGGCGCACAGGGCCGCCGCGAGACCCCAGGCCACCCCGACGGGGGAGATGACCGCGTTGCGACCCGGATCCAGGACGAGCACGAGGCCGGCGATGGCCGCCGCCGCCCCGACGAGCACGAGGCCTGCGGGACGCCGGCGGCTGCGCACCCAGTGATACCCGATCAGGATGATCGGCGCCGTGTACTCCAGCAGCAGGGCGACGCCGACGCTGAGGTACTGCATCGCGCTGAAGTAGCAGAGCTGCGCGCCGGCCACCGCGACCACGCCGTAGGCCACCAGTCGCCCGGTCTGACGCCGGTTGGGCAGTCCGGTCCGGCGCAGCAGTAGGAGACACGGAACGAGCAGGACCAGGAACGCGCCGCCGATCCGCACCCCGACCGCCGCGGTCGGCGACCAGCCGATCGACAGCAGCGCCGTCCCCAACGATCCGGAGAGCGCGAACGAGGCAGCCGAGCCGAAGGCAATGATCAGGCCGGTCCGCGATGAGGTGGACCGGGTGCCCCTTCCTGGGTCGACCGTCGGGGACCCGGCGACCGTCGCCTCGGGCCGGGTCTGGGTCACGTCACTACCTCCGTCGATCGCCTGTCACGATCAAAGTCCATCTACACTGATGACACTATCCACGCGGAGTGTCAGGAGTCAAGATGGCTTTTGCGCATGACACCGAGCTGTTCCTGAGAAGCACGGCGGCCTTGGTCAACACCCTCAGCGACGGTGTCGACGCGCTCGAGACGCAGGCCGGCTTGCGGACGTACCTGGCGGACTCGGGCTGGGGCGGCACGGTGCTCGGCACGGACGGCGAGCTGGCCTCGGTCCGAGCCATGCGGGACCACCTGCGGACGTTCTGGACGATGACCGAACGCTCGGAAGCGGCCGGCTACGTCAACGACCTCCTGGAGCAGACCGACGCCCGGCCGTACCTCACCAAGCACGATGCGTACGACTGGCACCTGCACCTCACCCATGGCGACGCCCCGCTGGCCGACCGGATCGGCGCCGAGGCTGCGATGGGATTTCTGGATCTGATTCGCGAGGACGAGCTCGACCGGCTGAGGACGTGTGCCGCCGACGACTGTGCCGACGTGCTCGTGGACCTGTCGAAGAACCGTTCGAAGCGTTTCTGCGACTCGGGTAACTGCGGCAACCGCGCCAACGTCGCCGCCTATCGCGCCCGCAAGCGAGGCGAAGCCCCGGACGTGTCCTGAGCCCGCCGATGTGTCCTGATCTCCCTTATGTGCCCTGAGCCTGTCGGCGGATAGGGCTGCGCTGCGTACAGCTGCGGCACCTGCGCAAAAGGGCCTCACCAGCAGTACGCGGCGAGGTCGGCGAGGAGTTCGTCCGGGTCGACGGCCAGGCCTCGAGCGAAGAACCAGCTGCACACGTTGCGGCAGTCACGGGCCAGGAACTCCATCCCGTTCGGGTTGGCGATCAGGTCGACGGCCTGCGGCAGGTCGATCAGCACGATCCGTTCACCGGTGGCCAGCAGGTTGTACGCCGACAGGTCGCCGTGTGCCAGGCCCATCCGGGCCATCAGCCGCATGGCGTCGACGAGCTGCTCCCAGTACGTCGCGAGCGTCGCTCGGTCGGGTCGTGTCTGGGCCAGCCGGGGTGCGGTGTCGCCGTCGGCGGTGATGATCAGCTCGAGCAACAGCTCGGTCTCGTCCAGCTGCACCGGGTAGGGCACCGGTAGCCCATCGGACCAGAACCGGCAGAGATAGCCGAACTCGGCCATCGCCCACTGACTGGCCTGGACCGTACGACCGTAGGCCGAGCCCTTGGCCAACGCGCGCCGGTCCCGGCTGCGACGGATCGTGCGGCCCTCCGTATAGGAGTCGTCGCGCCGGAACAGCCGGTGCTCGGTGGATCGGTAGCGCTTCGCGGCGAGCACGATCGACTCGTCGTCGGTCGCGCGCTCGACCAGGACGACGTCGGCTTCCTTGCCTGTCTTGAGGATGCCGAGGTCGGTGTCGATCGCGGCGTCCGCGGTGATCAGCCAGTCGGGCCAGGGTTCGGGGCCGGCGAGAACGCCGATCTCGTCCCAGGTTGACCAGCGTTGGTTCGGTGCGAGCGCATCGGTCTCGCGATAGTCGAAGAAGAGCTCGGGGGTGAGTTCAGGGTCGGGCAGGGATCTTTCGGACATGATCTGGAGTGCTCCTGAGCGAGATGAGGAATGGGTCGACGACGAACCCACGGAACGTGGTTGACACTGTTCGACCTCCTCTGCGCTCGGACCTCTGTGTTGTCACATCTGAGTTGTCAGCGTGACAAACGGCTATAGCGCGCTGTGGCGCTGACAAGTCGGGAGCAACGTTGCGACACAACAGCTAGGACATGCAACTTGTTTTCCACTGGGCGCGATGCTCGCGGTACGTTTGGGCCCAGGCGCCGCTGGTCGAAGACCACACCCCGGTCTCCATGCACCAGTGACGTCTTGGTGGTTCTCAACCCGCACCGGCGGCGATCCCGCAGCGGGGCAGACGTGATGCGCAATACGCACACCGGCGAGAGGATGCAGGCATGGGCGTGAGCGCCATCGGTACCGCTGCGATCGGCGAGGCTCCGGATCGCGAGGTCGATCTGGTGCAGCTGCTGACCCCCGAAGGAGTCCGGGTCGACCATCCGCGCTACTCCTTCGACGGCGACGACGAGCAGGTGAAGAGCTTCTACCGCGACATGGTGATGACCCGCCGCGTCGACTCCGAGGCCACGGCGCTGCAGCGCCAGGGCGAGCTCGGGCTCTGGGCGTCCTGCCTGGGTCAGGAGGCGGCCCAGGTCGGTTCGGCCCGCGCGATGAACGGCCAGGACTTCGTCTTCCCGACGTACCGCGAGCACGGCGTCGCCTGGTGCCAGGGGATCGACCCGGTCGAGCTCCTCGCGCTGTTCCGCGGCACCGACCTCGGCGGCTGGGACACGAAGGCTCATCGCTTCCACCTCTACACGATCGTCATCGGGTCGCAGACTCTGCACGCGGTCGGCTACGCAATGGCGCTCGAGCGCGACGGACTAGTCGGCTCCGGCGACCCGGCACGCGATGCGGCGGTGATCGGCTATCTCGGCGACGGGGCGACGAGCCAGGGCGATGTCAGTGAGGCGATGGTGTTCGCGTCGTCGTACAACGCGCCGATCGTGTTCTTGTGCCAGAACAACCAGTGGGCGATCTCGGAGCCGATCGAGCGCCAGTCCCGGATTCCGCTCTACAAGCGGGCCGACGGCTTCGGGTTCCCTGGCGTTCGGGTCGACGGCAACGACGTCCTCGCCATGCACGCCGTGACGAGCGAAGCCCTGGAGCGGGCGCGGTCGGGCAACGGGCCGACCTTCATCGAGGCGTACACGTATCGGATGGGCGCCCACACGACATCCGACGACCCGTCGAAGTACCGGCTTGCCGACGAGCTCGAGCACTGGCGGCTGAAGGACCCGATCGAGCGCGTCCGGGCCTATCTCACCCGGACCGGTGCCGCGGACGAGGACTTCTTCGCGGGCATCGACGCCGAGGCGGCCGAGCTCGCCAAGGATCTGCGCGCGCGCTGCCTGGCACTCACCGCACCATCGCTCGTGGAGTTGTTCGACGACGTATATGCGACCAAGACGCCCTTGCTGAGCGAGCAGCAGGCCGCCTATGCGGACTACCTCGCCAGCTTCGAGGCATCGGCCGGAGAGGGGCGCTGACCATGACGAAGCTGACCATGGCGAAGGCGCTCAACGCGGGCCTGCGGCGGGCGCTCGAGGCCGATCCGAAGGTCGTGCTGGCCGGTGAGGACATCGGCAAGCTGGGTGGGGTCTTCCGGGTCACCGAGGGTCTGCAGAAGGACTTCGGCGAGCATCGGGTGATCGACTCCCCGCTGGCCGAGTCCGGCATCGTCGGTACGGCCGTGGGGATGGCGCTGCGCGGATATCGGCCGGTCTGCGAGATCCAGTTCGACGGCTTCGTCTACCCGGCGTTCAACCAGATCGTCAGCCAGGTCGCGAAGATGCGCAACCGCTCGCGCGGCCGGCTGCCGATGCCCGTCGTGATCAGGATCCCGTTCGGCGGCGGCATCGGCGCCGTGGAGCATCACAGCGAGTCTCCGGAGACATACTTCGCCCACACCGCGGGTCTCAAGGTGGTCTCGTGCTCGAACCCGGTCGATGCGTACTGGATGATCCAGCAGGCGGTGGCCTCGGACGACCCGATCATCTTCCTCGAGCCCAAACGTCGCTATCACGAGAAAGACGAGGTCGATGAGGCGGCGACCCCGATGCCGCTGCACCAGTCGCGGGTGGTGCGCAACGGCACCGACGTAACGGTCGTCGCGTACGGCCCGATGGTCCGCACCTGCCTCCAGGCCGCCGAGGCAGCCGAAGAGGAGGGGCGCAGCCTCGAGGTGATCGACCTGCGGACCATCTCCCCGCTCGACCTCGATCCCGTGATCGCGTCGGTGCGCCGGACCGGTCGGCTGATCACGGTGCACGAGGCGCCCCTGAACATCGGGGTCGGTGCCGAGATCTCGGCCCGGGTCACCGAGCAGTGCTTCTACTCGCTCGAGGCTCCGGTGCTGCGGGTGGGCGGCTTCGACACGCCGTATCCACCGAGCCGGCTCGAGGACGAGTACCTTCCGGACCTGGACCGGGTGCTGGACATGGTGGACAGGTCCCTCGCCTACTAGGTCGCCGACGAGGTGACCGAGGGGTCTGGCGACGACCGGAGGCGGCCGGTTGGGCACGACCGATTCGACAGCTACCAGGAAGGGATCGATGACGATCAAGGAGTTCCGACTGCCCGACCCGGGCGAGGGTCTGGTCGAGGCCGACATCGTCACCTGGCACGTCAAGGTCGGTGATCGGGTCGAGATCAACGACATCGTGCTCGAGGTCGAGACCAGCAAGTCCCTGGTTGAGCTGCCGATTCCCTTCGAGGGCACGGTTTCGGCACTGCTGGTGAACGAGGGCGACACCGTCGACGTCGGTACGCCGATCATCGCGATCGACGACGGCGTTGCTGCCGCGGACGCCGGTGGAGACCCGATCGGCGGCACTGCCGCTGCTTCCGCGGACGCGCCCGCGGACGACTTGGTGCCGGCCCTGCCCGGAGCTGCGCCGGATGCCACCGTCTCCGCGGGCAAGGTGGCGCCCGAGGGAGCTCCGGACGGTCGGGTCGCGGTGCTGGTCGGCTACGGTGCCCGGACGACGGAGGCGAAGCGCCGCCCGCGCAAGGGAATGGCTTCCGACCCGATCAGCGCACAGGCCCACGAGCAAGTGGCTGCTCACTCCTTCGCCACGGACGTACCGGTGTCGCGCCGCGCCGATTTCCGCGAACCGCTGCCGCCGGACCAGGCCGATCCGGTCGGTGGGCCGCTGCCGGAGCCGGGTGTGGTGGAGCGGCTCCGGCCGGCCGGTGGTGCCGCCGTGCTCGCCAAACCGCCGGTTCGCAAGCTGGCAAGGGATCTCGGGATCGACCTGGACGCGCTCGCCGGCAGTGGACCCGGCGGTGTGATCACCCGCGACGACGTCGAGCGCGCGGCCGCCGGACCTGCCGAGCCCGATGAGCAGGCCCGGTTCGTGGCGCACGTGCCGCTGTCCGAGGAGGCGGAGACGCGCATCCCGATCAAGGGCGTGCGTAAGGCGACCGCGAAGGCGATGGTCGAGTCCGCATTCACCGCCCCCCATGTCAGCGAGTGGGTGACCTGTGACGTATCGGCGACGATGGAGCTGGTCGAGCGGCTGAAGGCACGTCGCGACTTCCGCGACGTCAAGATCACGCCGATGCTGATCATCGCCAAGGCCGTCTGCCTGGCACTACAACGGACCCCTGCTCTGAACTCCTCGTGGGACGAGGCGGCCCAGGAGATCGTGATCAAGCACTCGATCAACCTCGGCATCGCGGCTGCCACACCGCGCGGGCTCGTCGTGCCGAACGTGAAGGGCGCGCAGTCCTACGATCTGCGCGGCCTGGCCGGGGCGCTGAACGACGTGATCGCCACGGCGCGCGAGGGCAAGACCCAGCCGGCTGAGATGTCTGGTGGAACGTTCACCATCACCAATGTCGGCGTGTTCGGCGTCGACGGCGGCACGCCGATCCTGAATCCCGGTGAGGCCGGGATCTTGTGCGTCGGGCAGATCGCCCGGCGGCCGTGGGTCCTCGGCACCGGTGATGACGAGCGGATCGTGCCGCGCTGGGTGACCACGCTCGGCGTCTCGTTCGATCATCGGCTGGCCGACGGGGAGCAGGGTTCGACCTTCCTCTCGAACGTGGCCGGAATTCTCGCTGACCCCGGAACCGCCCTTCTCTTCTGAATGCCGGTCTGCGCGCGGCAAGCGCGCGGTGAGGGCGCGGTGAGAGCGCCGGAGGATGCCCGCTGAGACCGTCGAAGCGGGTTCAGGCACGTCGGGTCGGGTTGGGGCAGGATGGGGCCGGTGGAGAAGCAGTGGACCGCCTACTGGACCACCGGCTCGCGCCACGGCGAGCTGCGGCCGGAGCCGGCCCGCGAACCGGGCGACGGCGAGGTGCTGGTCCGCACGCTGGTCTCGGGGATCAGCCGCGGCACCGAGACGCTCGTGCATCGCGGTGGCGTCCCGTCGGCAGTGGCGGACGCGATGCGGGCACCGTTCCAGGAGGGGGACTTCCCTTGGCCGGTGAAGTACGGCTACCTGTCGGTGGGCATGGTCGAGACCGGTCCGGCGGGGCTTCGCGGACGACGGGTGTTCTGCCTCCATCCGCACCAGGATCGCTACGTGGTACCGATCTCCGCCGTGATGCCCGTCCCGGATGCGGTGCCGAGCGACCGGGCCGTGCTCGCGGGCGCGGTCGAGACGGCCATCAACGCCGTATGGGATGCCCCGCCGAGACTCGGTGACCGCGTCGCCGTGGTCGGCGCAGGGATGGTCGGAGGGGTGCTGGCGCGACTGCTCGCGACCTTTCCGTTGGGCCGGCTGCAGCTGGTCGATCCGAACCAGCGCCGTGCCCCGCTGGCGGCGGAGTCCATGATCGAGTTCGTCTCGCCCGAGCGCGCGGCCGAAGACTGCGACATCGTGTTCCACTGCTCGGCGAGTGAGTCAGGCCTGGCCCGCGGCCTGGACCTGCTCGGCTTCGAGGGCGAGCTGATCGAGTTGTCCTGGTACGCAGATCGGCCCCCGCGCGTTCCGCTCGGCGGCGCCTTCCACGCCCGTCGGCTGAACATCAGGGCCAGTCAGGTCGGCGTAGTGGCACCCGCCCGGCGAGCCCGGCGAACCACCGCAGACCGACTGCGGCTGGCACTCGACCAGCTGCAGGATCCGGCGTACGACCTGTTCCTGACGGGCGAGTCCGCGTTCGCCGATCTGCCTGCCACGATGGACGCCATCGCCGACGACCCGGTCACGCTCTGCCAGGTGATCACCTACCCCGAGGGAGGTTGAGATGTTCCGGCTCACCGTCCGCGACCACGTGATGATCGCCCACAGCCTGCCGCACCCCAACTTCGGGCCCGCCCAGCAGCTGCACGGGGCGACGTACGTCGTCGAGCTGACCCTGTGCCGCGATGGGCTCGGTGAGGACGGCACCGTGATCGACATCGGCCTTGCGGCTGGCGTGCTCGCGGAGGTGCTGGCCGATCTCAACTACCGCAACCTCGACGATCACCCGGCGCTGGCGGGCATGCTGACCACGACAGAGGTGGTGGCTCGCTACGTCGCCCAGCGAGTCGCCGAGCGGCTGCCGACCGATCGGCTCAGCGGCCTGGAGGTCTTGTTGCGGGAGCACCCGGATGCCTGGGCGGCGTACGTCCTCGAGCTCTGAGGGCGTGGATCCCCGTGGGCGCGGCGGCGACCAGCGGCTTGGCCTGATCACCTGGGACGACGACTCGGCCACTGGTGGCAATGTCTACAACGCTGCCCTGGTCGAGTCGTTACGGCAGGCGGGCGTCGACGCCGGCCTGGTCCGGGTCGGAGCCGGCTGGCCGGAAGGCTCCGTCGCTGACCGAGCCCGGCTGCGGTCGGCGCTGGCGGATCTGCGGGTTGCGCTGGTCGACGGCATCGTCGCCGGCAACGCACCCGAGGAGATCGCTGCCGCTGCGGCGGGCCGCCGAGTGGGGATTCTTGTTCACCTGCCACTCGCTGAGGAGGTCGGGTTGTCCGTGGCTCGTGCCGGGAGCTATCTCGCCCGGGAGCGCGCGGCGCTGGCGGCGGCGTACGCGGTCATCTGCCCGAGTGGACACACGGCAGCGGCGCTGGCGGCGCGCTACGGCCGCCCGGACGCGGTGGTGGCACCCCCCGGCGTGGTCCTGGCGCCGCTGGCCCACGGCACCAGTCCGCCCCACCTGCTGTGCCTCGGCGCCCTGACACCCACCAAGAACCAGCTCGGGCTGCTCGCCGCGCTGGACCGGCTGCGAACCTTGGACTGGAACGTGTCGATCGTCGGATCCACCGCGGCTGATCCCGCCTACGCGGCAGCGGTCTCGGCAGCGGCCGGCCGGTTCGGTGGCCGAGCTCGGACGACCGGAACAATCACCGGACGGGAACTCGAGGACGTGTGGGCGGCCACCGACCTGCTGGTGTCGACCTCGCGCGTCGAGACGTACGGTCTCGTCGTCGCCGAGGCCCTCGCGCATGGGATCCCGGCCGTGGTGCCCGCCGGGACTGGTGCCGTCGAGGCGCTCGGTGTGGTCGACGGACTGCCCCCAGGTCAGCCCGTCGACCCGGACGAGCTGGTGCCGACGTTGCGGGCGTGGCTCACTGATCCCGAGCGCCGTGCCGTCTGGCGTCGTCGTGCCCTGCTGCGTCGCCCGAGCCTGCCGCGCTGGTCCGAGACCGCCGAGATCGTCCGTGCGGCGATCTGGTGAGGCCTGTCGCACGCTCGAGCTCAGATTCGAGTGTTCGGCGTCGGTCTTCCCGGTTCGAGTGTGCGAAAAGCGTCGGCAGCGGCGAGATCGAACTCACAGACGACGTCCTCGCCCATCACGTAGCGTCGGCCGGGCGCCCGGAGAGCGTCGGCCAGCCGGTCGGGACCGGCGAACCGGATGCCCGGGACACCGTCACCGATGAAAACAGGGGCGGTGGTCAACCAGAGTCGGTCGAGCACTCCGGCGGCCAGGAACGCCGAGACCAGCCGACCGCCGCCCTCGACCAGCACTCGACCGAGGCCGCGGGCCCGCAGCTCAGCCAGCACCGCACTCGGCGCGAATCCGGGTCCAGAGGTTGGCAGCCTCACGACCTCCACGTGCGGCTTCACCGATTCCGGGGTCGGCGCACCCGGTCCCATGACCCACAGGGTCGAGACCACGCCGTCGGTGAGCAGCAGGGAGTCGGGTCGGACACGCCCGCGGGGGTCGAGCAGCACTCGGACCGGGGACGCGCCCGCGACCGCCCGCACCGTCAGCCGGGGATCGTCGGCGATCACCGTGCTGGCTCCGACGACGACGGCGTCCACCAGGGCTCGCAGCCGATGCAGGTGCTCCCGGTCCACCGGCCCGGAAACGTAGTCCGCGTCGCCGGTCTTGGTGGCGATGAATCCGTCCGCGCTCTGGGCGAGCTGGGCGATGACCAGCTCCGGGCCGGAGTCGACCAGGGGACCGTAGCGTTCGACGAGATCCCGTTCTGCGGCCGCTACGACGTTCTGCGGGACCCTGCCACGAGCGAGCTCGTGCCAGACGTCGTCCCACGGCGGAGCACTGTCGTGGCCCATCCGCAGGCGTTTGGTGGTGAGGTAGAACGTGTTCTCCGGCCGGTCCGGCACCGCGAGCCCGTGCCGCGCGACGACCTGGATGCCAAGGGCGGTCAGCGCGGCGACCTTGTCAGGGTTGGAGGAGAGCAGCCGGATCCGTCGGACACCCAGCTCGGCCAGGATGTCTGCCGCGGCCTCGTACGATCGTGCGTCGGCCGGGAAGCCCAGCTCGAGGTTGGCGTCGACGGTGTCCAGCCCGCGGTCTTGAAGGGCGTACGCCCTCAGCTTGGCCAGCAGACCGATGCCGCGACCCTCATGCCCGCGCAGGTAGACCACGACTCCCCGACCGGCGTTGCTGATCTCCCGGAACGCCGCCTGCAGCTGCTCGCCGCAGTCGCAGCGCCGCGAACCCAGCGCGTCCCCGGTCAGGCACTCCGAGTGAACCCGCACCAGCGGTGGTGGTCCGCTGCCCGGGCCGACATCTCCGAGCACCAGGGCAACATGCTCCGTGCCGTCCGGGCTGGCGAAGCCGAGCATCCGAAAACGGCCGTGCTCCGTCGCCAGGGAGGTCTCCACAACACACTCGGTGCCGCGTGGATGGATCTGCGTCACGCTCACATTCCGGTACACGTGGGAGAGAGGCCGCCAGTTCACCGTTCGATACTCCTCGCTAGGAGTCAGTCGCGGTCAAGCGGTCGGGCACCGAGGCCACGCCGTGGTCCGCGTAGTGTCAGGCATCGCGATCGCCGACCTCTCGGCCCGTGAGCAACTCCTTCTGTACTCGCCCGACCGAGGAGCGCCACCGTGACCGGATTTCCGGAGTCACTGCCACCCGCTCGTACGCCCGATCCGCGCTCGGCGCCGAGCCTGCGCTGGGGGGTGATGGGCACAGGCTGGATCGCGGACAAGTTCGTCACCGCTCTGATCCAACACTCCAGCCAGCAGGTCGTGGCCGTCGGCTCTCGCGGCGACAGCGGTGCGGCGGCCTTCGCCGGGCGATTCGGGATCGGACGCGCCTACGGCAGCTACGAGTCGTTGGTCGCCGATCCCGAGGTCGACGTCGTGTACGTCGCCACCCCCCACAACGTCCACCTGCCCTGCGCGCTGCTCGCGCTGGAGGCCGGCAAGCACACCTTGGTCGAGAAGCCGCTCGCGTTGAACGCGGCGCAGGGGCGCGAGATCGCCGAGGTGGCCCAGCGGCGCGAGCTGTTCTGCATGGAGGCGTACTGGACGGCGTTCCTGCCGAAGTTCGACGTGCTACGTCAGATCCTCGACGCGCGGGTGCTGGGGGAGATCACGGCAGTGGTCGCGGACTTCGGCGAGTGGTTTGCGCCCGAACACCGGATCAACCGGCTCGAGCTGGCCGGAGGACCGATGCTGGACCTGGGGACCTACCTGGTCAGCTTCGTCGTCGACGTCCTCGGGTCGCCGGACCACGTGCTGGCCCGTGGCGTACGAACGAAGGGTGGCGTCAACGGGCAGACAGCGATGATCATCAGCCGCGGCACGCAGCTGGCGGCCCTGCACACCACCATCTCGAGCAACACCCCGACCGCCGCCACGATCGCCGGGACCCGGGCCACGATCACCGTCGACGGACCGTTCTACCAGCCCGGCGGGTTCACGCTGACCGCCTCCGACGGCCACGGGTCGCTGCGGTACGACGAGCCACGGATCGGCCACCGGGGGCTGCACCTCCAGGCCGCCGAGGTCGCCCGGCGGATCCATGCCGGCGAGACAGGTTCGCCGCTGCGGCCACTCTCGGTGAGTATCGAGGTCTTGCGGGTGATGGACGAGATCCGACGCCAGACCGGCGACCGCTACCGCGACGAGTAGGACACCGACGGACCCCGTTGACTCCGTTGCCCTCTGCTCGATCCTGGCGGCCTGGAGCATCTCGAGGGTCGTCGGTCGGCCGCGATCGGTCTCAGCGATGAGTTCTGCGATGTTTCCTGGTCTGTCCGTTGCACCTCATGCATCACCAATCTCCTCGGGAGGCGTCTGTGAAGCTGCTCCTCACGTCTGGTGGCGTCACGAACACGAGCATTCGCGATGCGCTGGTCCACATGCTGGGAAAACCCATCGCGGATTGCAACGCCCTCTGCATCCCCACGGCGGAGTACGGCCATCCCTGGTGCACGCCCGCGTCGGTCTGGCGCTTCATCACGGGCCATCTTTCGCCCGGGATGTGCGACCTGGGCTGGAAGTCGGTCGGCGTGTTGGAGCTCACGGCCCTCCCCAGCATCGGCGAGGACCGCTGGCACCCGTGGGTCCGCGACGCCGATGTCTTGCTCGTCGACGGCGGGGATGGCATGTACCTGTGCCACTGGCTGCGCCAGTCGGGGCTGGCGGACCTGCTTCCCTCGCTTCCCGAGAAGACGTGGATCGGGATGAGCGCTGGAAGCATGGTGATGACTCCCAGGATCGGGGACTACTTCGTGTCGTGGAGGCCCACTGAGGGTGATCGCACCCTTGGCGTCGTCGACTTCTCGATCTTCCCGCATCTTGGCCACGAGCTCATGCCGGACAACACGCTGGCTGCAGCGGAGACCTGGGCCGCCGAGATCGCCGGTCCGGCGTACGCCATCGACGACCAGACGGCCATCAGAGTGAGCGACGGCACCATAGAGGTGATCTCAGAGGGGATCTGGACGTCTTTCGGAGATCGGGCTCAGTCCGAGGCCGGCCGGATCGGGCTCAGTCGGAGGGCGGCAGGGTGACGCCGAAGCCGGCGACGGCCAGCCGCAGCAGGATCTGGCCGGGTGTCTGAAGCTCCGCGATCTTCGCCGCGGCGAGCACCTCGAGCTCGGCCAGGCGCCACACGTACTCGTCGGGACCGTGGGCCCGGGCCGCGTGAAGCTCGAGGGTGTTGTGCCAGACCTTGCGCCGTGCCTCGCGCAGGAAGCCTCGAGAGGCACGGCGGTTGAGTGGTGTGAGCAGGCGGTCCACGACCGTTCGGTGACCGCCTAGCTCGTCGTCTTCGGCCGACACCCGATCAGCCAACACGGCATCGATTCGTTCGTGGTCGCGTTGCCGGCGCGCGACCAGCTCGGGGTCGGCGAACTCTTCGTCGCCGATGACGGCGAGCAACGATTGCGGCAGGTCGTAGTTCACGTGGGCGTTGATCCCGAACAGGATGTGCCGCAGCGGCGGTAGCTCGGGGGCGGCACCGAAAGCCAGCCGCCAGGGTCGCGATGGACGGCGATCCGAAGCGATCTCAGCGCCGAGGGCGTTCAGATAGAGCGTCGCGAACGCGGCATCCCAGTGTTCGACCCATGCGCGATCCTCGAACTCACCCCGGCCCGCGGCGGCCCCGACGGCTGCCGTCGTTCGAAGGTAGGTGCTCAGGAACACCCGATGGTGCTCCAGGTGCGCGGGCAGCTCCTCGAGCGATGTCTGGAGCTCTGTCAGCACCTCCGCGATCGGGTCGCCACTGGTCACAGGGTCATTCTCGTCCGAAGGACGCCGCTGAGCACCAACACGGCTATCGTGCAGACAGGCCCGAACAGCGGGGTGGTGGCCTGATGACAGCGCACGGAGTTTCTGGTCGCCGAGCCGGCGACGACCGGATCTTGGTCTATGTCCGAGCACTGTCGGCTGTCATCGTGCCGTTCTTGGTGCTCGCGTTTGTCGTGTTGTTCATTTTCCCTGACGACACGGGCCGGCTGTTCGCGTGGCCGATCAAGGCGACGATGACGTCGATGACGCTGGCCTCGGCGTATCTGGGCGGTGTGTACTTCTTCACCAGAGTCGCCCTGCGCGAACGCCGGTGGCACGCGGTCCGGACCGGCTTCGTCGCCGTGCTGCTGTTCGCGACGTTGCTCGGCATCGCCACACTTCTGCACTGGTCGTTGTTCAGTCACGACCGACCTGCGTTCTGGCTCTGGGCCGGGCTGTATCTGACCACCCCGATCCTGGTGGCGGTCGGGCTGATCGCCAACCAGATTCGAGCTGGCTCGGGACCGGATGAGGGGCCGTTGCTCAGCCGGGCAACGGCACGGACAATCGCGCTGATCGGTCTGCTAGCCGTCGTTCAGGGGGTAGTGCTGTTCGCCGTACCGGCGTTGATCATCCCGTTCTGGCCGTGGCCGTTGACTCCGCTGACGGCACGGGTGATCGGTGCGGTGTTCTGCCTGGGATCCGCCGGTCTGCTCAGCTGGCGTGATCGGCGATGGTCGTCGCTGAGCGTGCTGGTCGACGTGGCGTTGCTGATGATCGTCGCGATCATGGTCGCGGGTCTGCGTGCGCGCAACGAGTTCGATCCGACTCGGATCCTGACCTGGCTGCTCGTCGGCGGATTCGTCGCGGTGCTCATCGGGGCTCTCGTCCTCCGATGGCGGATGCGGCGCCGACCACCCACAGCTGCCCGCCCCGGGTAGCAGGCCGCGCGTGGTTGGCGCACGTAGTCGGCCACGCGGGTGTCGCAGGACTCCCGTTGGGGTCGGCCGAGTTGGGGTGGTCACCCGTCGCTGATGAGGGTGGTCGGGTCTTGCCGCGGCAGGTAGGCCACGCACTGCAGCCCTTCACCCGGCGTCGGTTGGAGGATGAAGTCGCTGATCAGGGTCGCGCCGATGCTGTCGGCACTCCAGCTCGCGGTGAGGAGCACGAGGGCCTTCCCGACACGCGTCGCGTCCCAGTCGGCGAGCCGAGCGGCAGCGGCCCCGCTGAGCTTTCCCTGGCGTGCCTCCACCACTGCCAGGAACGCGTCTCGGGTGACAAGCGCGGTGCCGGTGCCTGTGCCCACCATGATCGTCTCGGCCAGCAGCCCGAGATGGCGTTCCCGCCCGATATCAGTCCACGAATCGAGGAAGTCCGAGACGGCGCCGTTCAGGTCGGGGTCTGACGCACTGTTCATCTCTACCTACTACACCCTCGGCTCGCCAAGTCCCAAGTCGTGAGCCGAGTCCGGGAGGCTGCTCGGATCTCCCAGACCGGTGGGGGTCCAGGACCTAACCCGTGGTCGGCGCGAGTCTGGTGCTTAGAAGTAGCCGGGTACCCGGGTCACGTAGTGCTGCTCCAGGGCAGTGATCTCGTCATCCGTCAGCTCGAGCTCGAGGGCGGCAGCGGCGTCGGCGAGGTGGTGCTGCTTGGTGGCGCCGACAATGGGCGAGCTGACCGACGGCTTCGCGAGGACCCAGGCCATCGTCGATGTGGGCGTGGCAGTTCGCCAGTGAGGATGGGTGCGCGATCGGGTGCTGGGTCCGCGGGCAGTTCCATGGCCTCGAAGTTCAAGAGGAGGTCACCGACCGCGGGGTGGTGGAAGTCCTTGTGGCCGCTGCGGTGGAAGCGGCGGAGACCCTTGACAGGTCGCTACGACCCCCAAGTGGGCAGGCCGACCTGCTCGGGGGTGATCTTGGCTCGGCGGGATGCGAGGAACTCGCGGATCTCGGTGCGGTTGTCCACCCGTCCGAGGCTACGGGTCCGGGGGAAGCGCTGGAAGGTATCGGCAGTACCTGTATTCGGAGCACCCTGCGCCCCTGTTGGGGTTCGGATCGGTCGAGGAACTCGAGAAGGACGTCGTCCATCTCGTCTGCTGTACGGCGGGCCACGGGCGCGACCGGCCGTGAACGTCGTGCCCTCTTTCAGTCGGCGATCGCCTGGTAGACGACTGACCGGAACGCTCGATCGGGCTGTTCGGGTCCGGTCATGTACTGCGTCATGAACAAGCCGACGAGATCCTCTGCCGGGTCGACCCAGTAGTAGGTCTTCGCCGCGCCGGACCATCCGAACTCCCCGACCGAGCCGGCTAGCTGGCTGGCGGCGACGTCGAGCATGACTCGCGAGCCAAGACCGAATCCGAACCCGGGGGTCGGCAGACCCATGATCTCCCACGGCATCAGCGCCGGAGGTAGTCGATTGGCGTGCATGAGCTCCAGCGTCTTGCGCCCGACGATGCGATTGCCATCGAGCTCCCCGCCATTGGCGAGCGTCTGTGCGAAGCGGAAGTAGTCGTCGACGGTCGAGAACAGGCCGGTTCCGCCTCGGACGAACACATCGGGCGTCGACGTCGGATAGGTGCTCGACACATCGATTCGCTCGTTGAAACCGGCGAGCGCCGCTTGGGCAAGGTCGTCGGCGTCGTGGTTCTCGCCCACGAGGTCCGGCAGGCCGTACATCGCGGCGAGTCGGTCTAGCTGGTGGTCGGGCACCCCGTAAGCAGTGTTGATCATGCCGATCGGGCCGAAAACCCGCTCGGCGAGGAAGTCGCCGAGCGGCTGATCGGCAATCACCTCGGTGATCCGAGCGGCGACGTCGATTCCTACGGAGTAGTGGAACCGCTCTTTCGGCTGAAACCCGAGCGGCAGCGTAGCGATCAGGTCGACGCACTCCTCGAGCGTCCGGGTCGCATCGTTCATGACTTTGTGGTCGCGGTAGAGCTGGGCAGCAGGATTGTCCGACATGAAGTCGTAGGTGAGGCCGCTGGTGTGGCCGAGCAGGTCGCCGATGGTGATCGGGGCGGTCGCGTCGACGAGCGACCCGTCGGCGTTCAACACCTTCGGTGCGGCGAATGCTGGCAGGAAAGCGCTCACTGGCTGGTCGAGCTGGAACAGACCCTCCTCATGGAGCAGCATCAATCCCGTCGACACGATCGGTTTCGTCATCGAGTAGATCCGGAAGATGGTGTCGTCCGCCATCGCGGCACCTGTCTCCGCGTCGCGATGGCCGTACAGACCGCGGTGTACCACACGCCCTCGTCGGGCTACGAGCGTGCTGATGCCACGTACGACACCCCGATCGAGGTAGCGCTGCATGGCCGGCGCGATCCGTTCGAGTCGCTTGGCGCTCATCCCGACCGATGCCGGGTCAACCACATGGTGCACGGCCATGATGCCTCCCAGATCCCTTGGTGGTCTCATTCTGACGCCTGACACCGGTTGAGTCTCCGCCATGCTGGGCCATGCGTCACGCAGACACTGGTCGACTCGCCGTGTGGTCGACGGCAGGCAAGTCTCGCGAACACAGGATCCTGCTCCGAACGGGTGCGGTCCCGAATCCAACCACCTCTACGGTCGATGGTCACGCAAGCCCGGGGGCGTCTCCATCGACGGTGAGCACGATGAGCGGACTGTGCTGCAGCATGTTGTCGATGTCGGTCCGGCCCCAGCGCTCGGCGGCGACCTCGATGAGCGGCAGGCGTTCGTCCGGGTCGGTGATCACGCGAGCGGTTGCCGGGATGTCCGCTACGACGGACTGCTTCAAATGAACGACGACCCTGGGCTCGGCGGCGATGTTGTGGATCCAGTCACGCGTGCGGTCGGCACGGGGAATCCCGGTGATGAACAGCCGACCGTCGTCGTCGTGCAGGAAGATCTCGATCCGCCGCTGCTGACCCGTTTTTCGGCCGGTCGTGGTCAGGTCGATGACCTGGCTGTGGTGAAGGGCGGTGCGGATGGCGTCGTCCATGCGAGCTGCTCCTTTGTGTCTTCTCGGGGGCGCGGCCAGGCCGTGCGGGCTGACCCGCGCCCACCACCCGCGGCGGTGGGTTGCTAGCTCAGCGTTCAGGTTGGCTCGATTAGTCCCCAACCGTCGGAACCCTGCACAGAGCGCGGTGCGGGCCCTCGACGCCATCACCGACCGGCGATAGCTGTCACCCAATTCGTGGACGAAGCAGCATCGGCACCGCTGGTGTCGACGACGGTCTCTCCAGGGCGGATCGCGAACCTCTGGCGAGTGGCGGCGAAGGCGATGATTCCTCGGGCCGTCGAGCTCCCGTGAGACGCTCCGGTGATGACGGACAGGAACTCCAGCATCGTCGCTGTCGACAAGGGTCCTAGACCGACGCTGACCCTGTTCTGCGGCTTGCCGGGATCCGGGAAGACCACGCTCGCCCGACGTCTGGAGGATCGCGGGAGCGGGGTACGGATCTGTACCGACGACTGGCAAGCCGAGCTCTGCGAAGGTCACGCCAACACCGGGTTCCACGAACGTCTGCAGGGCGTGCTCTACCGGCACGCGCTCGATCTCCTTCGGCACGGTACTGATGTCATCTTGGAGGACGGACTGTGGCTCCGCGACGAGCGGTCTCAGAAGTTCGGCGATGCCCGTTCGTGCGGGGCTCGGATCGACCTCCACGTTTTCGAGGTGCCACTCGAGAGCCTCTGGTCGCGGCTCGAGGGCCGCAACGAGGAAGCGGCGCGCGGCGCCTACCCGATGACGTACGACGAGCTCAGGTGGGCGTGGTCGGTGTTCCAGCCACCGACGGCGGAGGAATTGGCCGCGGTCGATCACTACACGATTCACAACGGCGGGCTTTCCGGGTGAGGCGCCCCCGAGTTGTCAGCGTCTCAGCGGGCCCTAGCCGTCTGAGGCGCTGACACGTCGGTTTCCAGCTGGGCGAGGTCACGCAGGGCATAGCGGCAGTGCTCGGCCTCCTCCGCGAGAACGACCTTGAGGCAGCGGCGGACCAGATACTCCTGGTCGGGATACAGCGGCGCCGGCTTGCGCGTGCAGATCCGATCGAGCTCGGCATCGGTGAGGCCTTCGACGACCTGTCGCATCGTGGTCATGCGAAGGCGACGCGACGCGAGGACCTCGTCGAGCGTCGGGTTGGCATCGAGGGTGAGGCCGAGATCAGCCGCGGCGTCGGCCGGCGTCCCGCCCGTCGGAAAGCCCAGCGGGTCGTACGGCGCGTCCTCTTCCAGCACGGCATTGCCGAGCCAGGCATCGCTGGCGAACAGCAGGTGCCGTTGCGTCTCGACAAACGACCACTCGCCGTCGACCCGTACGTGCAGCGTGGCCTCGGGTAGCAGCCTCGCGCGGGCGAGCGTTGAGTCCCACAGCGTCTCGATGGCGTTCCAGGCCGCGCGGAAGTCGTCGGGGGATGCGGCATTGCGTGCCAGCACCCGTGCCGGCTGCTGGCGATCGAGCTCGGCCTCGACGTACGCCGTCACGTCGACGTCGTTGACGACCACCCGCTCGAAGTCGCCGCCGACGTACACGGTGCTCCCGTAGCAGTCGACGATCTTCACCCCGCTGACGACGCAGTCCCGGATCTCGAGGCCGGCAAGGTCGCACGCCTGGATTCGGGCGCCGCGGAGCTGATCGGTCTGGACGAACTCGGTAGTCATCACGGCAGTCTCACACCCGGCGTCGCACCATCCGTACGTGGTCGGGCCGGGTCAGGGGCGGATGTTCGTCCGGGGTCACATCCGCGACCTCAGTACGTCGACCTCGCAGCCCGGCGATGAGGGGTCGAAACCGTGCTCGACCAGCCAGCGAACAGCCAGCAGGCTCCGCAACGACCACCAGGCGTGGATCACCCCGAGGTCGACGTCGGTGCCGTAGCCGGCAACGACGTCGCCGAGATGCTCCTCGTGGCCCAGCGTCAAGGTGGCGAGATCGAACAGGGCGTCGCCCCGGCTCGCCTCGGACCAGTCGATCACTCCGGTGATCTCGTCAGCATCGACGAACACGTGGTTGATCTGCAGGTCGCCATGCGTGAACACCGGCTCCCACTGCCGGAGCGCGGCGTCGGCAACCCGACGGTTGCGCCAGACCATGTCGGCTGGAAGGACCTCGTTGGTGACCAGCCACTGGCACTCGCTGTCGAGCTGCGAGGCGAACGCGTCGAGGCTCCGACCGGGCCATGGCGGCAGCGGCGCGCCGTGCAGCTTCCGTGCGGCCGCGCCCGCCGCAGACCACGCCGCCGGTGACGCGGCCGACGGCTCGCCGAGGCGGCCGAGTTCTGTTCCTGGAAGGGCGCCAAGCGCGAGCACAGGCGGCTTGCGCCACAAGACATCCGGCGTGGGGATCGGGGCCAGGGCCATTGCCTCGACCTCGATGTCCGTGCGGGTCTGATCGGCGTCGATCTTCAAGAACACGTCCCCGATGCGTAGGGTGACGCGTTCGTGATGGGCAACGACGACCTCGACCTCTTCCACGTCGCCATTTTCGCGGCGATGATGGACGACGTCACCGGGTTTGTCGTGGCGCCGGGCGCTCCGCACCGTGGTTGTGGAGGCTCCGCACCGTGTTGTGGCGACGGTGCGACCTAGGATTGGCTGCGTGGGAACACTCATCGTGATCTTGTTGCTCGTCTGGCTGGTTCTGGCGGTGCTGGGGTTCGTGATCCATGGCCTGTTCTGGCTTGCCATCCTCGGAATCGTGTTGTTCCTTGCGACTGGCATCTGGGGTTGGCTGCGCCGGCGGGCAGCGTCCAGCTGAGCAACAGCGGCCGGCTCGGCAGTCCCTCTCGCGTTCGCGAGCGGCTCGGCGCGGACAGTCGTGCAGCTCGCAAAGCTCCGGCTCTTGCGCGTGGCTGATCGGTTCTGACCGCCCGCTCATCGGGGAGAGGTCAGTCTCGTCCCATTCCTGCCTCGCGGGCCTTGATGATTGCCTCTGTGCGGTGTGCGAGGTGCAACTTGGCGAGGATGGTGGTGATGTTGTTGGCGACCGTCTTCGGTGAGAGGTAGAGACGCGCTCCGATGTCGACGTTGCCGAGCCCGGCCGCAACGGCGTCAAGAATGTCGCGCTCGCGCTCGGTGAGTTCGGGGAAGGGTTGATCTCGCCGCAGCGAGGTGCGCTCGAACCATCCCTTGAGCCTTCGGGCAACGGGGGCTCCGAACACGGCTTGCCCGGCGGCGGCGGCTCGAACGGCGGCGATGATGTCCGCGCCGTCTGCTCCCTTGAGGAGATAGCCGGCCGCGCCGGCAGAGACGGCCGCGAAAACTGTGTCGTCGTCATCGAACATGGTGAGGACGAGGACTGCCGTCTCCGGTGTCGCTTGTTTGATCTGTCGGGTTGCTTCGATCCCGTGGACACCGGCCATCTGCAGGTCCATGAGCACGACGTCGGGATGTTGCTCGACGCACAGTCGAACGGCGTCCGCGCCGTTGTCGCTCTCGGCGATCACGCTGACGTCCTCGGTAGCGTCGAACACGGCCCGTAGACCTTGACGCACGAGCGGGTGGTCGTCGACCACGACGACCGTCACCGGTGCCATCAGGTCACCGTAGCCAACGGATAGGTGACCTGGACCTGGCCGCCGTCGATACCAGTGGTCGTCTGGAGGGTGCCGCCGAGTTCTTCGGCTCGTTCGCGCATGCTGCGCAGCCCGATCCCGGGCACCCAGTCCTGCGTCGGCGCTCCGTCGTCGGTGACAGTCACGGCGAGATGTCCCGCAGCCGGCGCAACGGTGACATGGACAACCGTCGCGTCGCTGTGGCGTACGACGTTGGTGACTGCCTCGGAGATGGTGTGGAAGGCGGCTACCTCGACCGCGGCCGGCAAGCTCAGGTCGTGCGGTGCCCGAAGATCGACCGTCAGCCCGGTACCTCCGGCGATCCGATCCAGCTGGAGCGACAGTGCACCGACCAGACCGAGCTCGTCCAGCGCAGGCGGTCGCAGACTGTGCACGACCTCGCGAAGACTCGTGATGACCTGTGATGACGCCTCCTTGGCATGACCCAGATAGATCCCCGCTTTGCCCGGATCGGTGGTCAGACTGGCCCGCGCGGCATCCAGGTTCAGGCCCAGTCCGGTGAGCAACGGTCCGAGTCCGTCGTGCAGGTCACGGCGTAGCCGTCTGCGTTCCTCTTCGCGCGCGGCCACCAGTCGCTGTCGTGCATCCTGGAGGTCGAGGGTGAGCGCCTGCGCAGAGACGGATCCTGCGATGAGGTCGGCCATCGTGGCCATCACCTGTCGATCCTGTCGGTCGAGGGCGCTATGCCCTCGCTGCGGGGAGGCGACCAGCGTGCCGACTCGGGTGCCGTCGTGGACCAGGGTCCACTCCTCGACCGTGCCGGCCTGTTCGCCGCTGGCCGCCAGCGTCAGGCCGGCGCGTTGCACGGCGACGTACGGCAGCCTGAGCATCTCAGCGGCCACCTTCACCATGTTCTCGAGCCCTGATCGAGGCGATGTCAGGGTGTATGCCGCCGAGCGCCGGATGAGAGTGTCGATGGCCCAGAGGTCGTAGCGCAGCACCGGGATCACGAGCGTCAGGACGAAGACGAGCGCATCGAGATTGGTCGCCCAGTCGGGGAGATGATCGGTCACGGCGAGCGGGAACAGCACCAGCGCGTACACCACGCCGGCGGCCCGCCAGCTCAGCTGCTTGCGCTGGAGCCCTCGGGCACGGAAGCACCGAACCACGACTCCGACGCCGGCGAGGACGCCGAGCCCGATGACGACGGGCACGCCCATCGCGAGCGCGTTCCCGACGGCGGTAACCGGTGTGTGGTCGATGCTCCGCGTCGCCTCAGGTGCGAGAGCGCGGGTGACGTTGTCGCCGAGGACCCCGCCGGCCAGCGTCAGGACGATTCCCCAGATCAGCAGTCGATCCAGGACCCGGCCCAACCGCCCACTCGGCTGTCCGGACGGGAAACGTACGTTGATCACGCCCTGCAGCGCGGTGGGCACGAATGCGAGCGAGCCGAACGTCAACGCCCAGACGGCGAGTTCGTTGGAGCTACCGTGTTCGAGGAGCCGGACGGCGGGTTCGACCACCGCCACCATGGTCACGAGGGACAAAGCCGCGATGGCCAGCAGCCAGCCGAATGGAAGATCGGGACGCCTCGCCACGAGCACCGATCCGACCAGGCCGTACGGCAGGACCTGACACGCCGCGTACAGCAGTTCCGAGCTCCCCTCGGCATCCATTCCCGAACCCGACATCCACAGCAGGAGGTACGCAACGAACGCCGCGCTGCTCGACAGAGCGATCAGGACAGCCAGTCCGCTCGAGTGACGGACGGCCGCCCCTCGAAGAGCTCGGCGCCTCATGACACGAGCCTGACGTGGTAGGCGACCGGTGGCAATCGTGCGTTCTCCCGCGCTGCGGGAACCGGTTCCCGCGACCGCGGGACAACACGGGCCGACTCGGTGACCGACGGCTCTGGGCCAGGGAGCGGCACGCGGTCGACGCTGAAGTAGTCCGCATCACTCACCCTGGATCGAAGGAGCAAGAAGATGAAGATCATCCGTTGGGCTGCCGTGGCCGTCACCGCGCTGTTCGTGCTGATGAACGCTGGTGCAGCGTTCGATCCCGGGCAACCCGCTTGGGCCAGGATCGTTGGTGCCGTGCTCGGAGCGGCCGGTCTGGTCGCCGCGCTGGGGCTGGCCGTGAACAGGTCGTGGGGCTGGGTTCTTGTGGTCGCTGTCGGCGTTCTCAACTGCCTTGGGGCGGTCGCCGCCCTGGTGCTCGGCGGCGGCGGCTTCGCCCCCGGCCTTGTCGTTGGCGGACTCGCGGTGCTGCTCGGCCTGCTGGCTCGACCGACGGTGCGTAAGCCTGCCGTCTCCCACTGACGGGCCGTGAACTATCCAAACGCCGGCCGCGGAAGACCGTCGAACATCGCACCCATCCAGCGATGACGACCGAGGGCGGCGCGACGCGCGCGGCTCGTGGAGGATCGGCCTCGCGTCATCGCGCCGCTGCCACGCGTGGCGAAGGGCATCGAGTACGTGTTCTCGCCGCTAGGCGGAGGCATCCTTCCTCGAAACTCCTAAGGAAGAGCTGACCGCGCGCAGAATGTCGATGAGTTCCGCGGCCGGAGACGGTCAGTTCCGTCGCACACGGTGCCTGGGCGCCTCCGTGGCTCATCGAGGAGGAGATGTCATGGACGACAACGCGATTCTTGGAGGAGAGCGTCGGGCCGGTCATCGCGACGGCGGAGGCGTGGTGACGACGGTCGAGGCGGGCGGCGTCACGCTGGGGGTCGAGCACTTCGGCGACGCGGCCGCGCCGCTCGTGCTGCTCGCGGGCGGTACGACCATGCTCTCCTGGCCGGACGCGCTCTGCGCCGCGCTCGCGCGTGGCGGACGCCATGTCGTGCGGTACGACCTGCGCGACTCCGGCGCGTCGACGACCGTCGATCCCGAGGCTCCGGCGTACACGCTGCGAGATCTAGCAGCCGACGCCGCGGCGCTCGCCCGCGCACTAGACGACCGGCCCGCGCTCCTGGCGGGTGTCGGGGTCGGCGGGATGGTCGCTCAGGTCGCCGCGCTCGATCACCGAGACGCGTTCTCAGCGCTGACCCTCGTCGGTACTCGGCCGGTCGCTCCAGGACCCGTCGACGCCGACCTCCCCGACCATGACGCGGCAACCATCGGTCGGCTGTTCTCACGATCGATGCCGGACTGGTCCGACCGCGACGCTGTGGTGGCATTTGCCGCGGCAGGCGCGCAGGTCCTCGGCGACGACCCGGCTGCAGCGCAGGCGATGGCCGGGCGCAAGTGGGACCGCACGCCGGGCACCGAGTCCACGGTGCAGATGGCCAACCAGCTGGGGATCGTGTTCGCCAAGCTCGACTGCGAGCCGCGTTGGCGTGAGCGCCTGTTCGAGCTCTCGATCCCGACCCTGGTGGTGCATGGCCGCCGCGACCCGTTCTTCCCGGTGGGCAACGGCCAGGCGCTCGCGCGCGAGATTCCCGGTGCGCGGCTGCTCGTTCTCGAACAAGCCGCGACCGCGATCCCAGACGCGGCCGCCGCTGAGGTCGCGGCAGCGATGCTCGCGCTCCCGTGAGATGTCCGCGGTCCTGCTGGAGCTCAGGCGGGTGGGTAGACCTCGTCACCGTGATCGCCGGCACCCGGCGCCAACCGCCGGATGGAGATCGGCGCCGCCCGCGAACCGGCTGACCTGGGTCGCGGACCTGTCGCTCCAGGTGCCGAGGGTCGCCGGTGGAGCCGTTCTCGGCTCCTCAGGCTCCTCAGGCTCCGGCCTGCAGCCGCAGGCCGGCCAGCGTCAGATCCAGTGCCGCGCGGAACTGGTCGGCGTCGTCGTGGCCGTCGAACTCGTCGATGATCTCGTGCACGAACGGGAAGTCCTCGGGGTCGAGCGCGCGCCAGGACCGGGCGAACCGGCCGAGGTACTCCTCGCGGTTCACCGCACCGTCGAGCACCTCCTGGGGTGGCTCCTGAGCCATGTCGGCAGCGCTGCCGATGACCACGCCCACGACCGCGGACACGGCGTGGAAGCGCTGCTTCGGTGTGAGGTCGAGGCGAAGCGTCTGCCGTCCGATTCGTTCGTACAGTCGCAGCGCGTTGACTTGCAGGTCGGTGTTGCGCATGAAGTAGGCGCCCAGCCAGGGCCGTTGCACGATGGCATCGAAGAGCGTCGTGGCCATCACCCGGAGGTCCTCGATCGGATCGTCGGTATCCGCCTGCTTCTCGATGTCGGTCAGTATCGCACCGACGACGTGGTCGGTGGCCCGATCGAGCAGTTCGTCCTTGCTCGAGACGTACCAGTAGATGCTGGCCACGCCGCCACCGAGACGGTTCGCCAGCGACCGGAAGGTCAAAGCAGAGTCTCCCGACTCGTCGAGCAGGGCAACGGCCCCGGTGAGGACGGTCTCCATCGAGTGCGAGGCGCGTCGACGTCCCTGCGTGGGTAGGGATCGCGGGTGTGCCATGTCTCACATCCAATCAGATCTTGCGGATCATCGAACACTGTTCTATCGTATCGAACGTTGATCGATACTCGAACGACATTCGATAGGAAGTCCCGTATGACCACCACGACGACCCGCGTCTCGTCAGGCAGCTACCCGTCCCTGCGCGCCGCATGGATCCCACTGGCCGCGCTGTGCCTGGCCTTCTTCGTCGAGATGGTCGACAACACGCTGCTGTCGATAGCGCTCCCCACCATCGCCCGCGATCTCGGCAGCGCGACGACGTCGCTGCAGTGGGTCGTCGGGGCGTACTCGCTGACTTTCGGTGGCCTGCTGCTCACTGCCGGATCGATGGCGGACCGGTTCGGACGCCGACGGATGCTGCTGGCCGGACTGGCCGTGTTCGGGCTGCTCAGCCTGTGCGTCATCGCCGTCACCACGACGGGTGAGCTCATCGCCCTGCGCGCCGCACTGGGTATCGCTGCCGCGGCGATGGCGCCGATCACCAACTCGCTGGTCTTCCGCCTCTTCGATGACAATCAGCTGCGGATGCGAGCCATGACCGTGATGATCGTCGTCGGCATGGCCGGCTTCGTGCTCGGACCGGTGCTCGGTGGCACTGCGCTGGCTCACGTGCGGTGGGAGTGGCTGCTGGTCGTGAATGCCCCGATCGCGCTGATCGCGTGCCTCGGCGTCCGCTTCGGCGTCCCAGCCGACCGGCCAGAGGATCTGACCCACGACGCGCTCGACCTGCCGGGCGCTGTGCTGAGCGTGAGCGCGATCGGCCTCGCCTGCTACTCGCTCACCAGCGGCGTCCAGCACGGCTGGCTGTCCGCGATCACCATCGCATCGATCATCGGCTCGGTGCTGAGCGGCGTCGTGTTCGTCTGGCACGAACGTCGCAGCGCAGCCCCGATGCTGGATCTCGGCCTCTTCTCCAGCGGCACGGTCCGCGGCGCCGCCATCGCCCAGATCGGGACATCCATCGCCATGGCCAGCGTGATGTTCGGCCTGATCCTCCACTTCCAGTACGCATACGGATGGAGCCCGATGCGTGCCGGCCTTGCCAACCTGCCGATCATCGTGACGATGATCGCCGCGACACCGTTCTCCGAGTGGCTTGCACGTCGGTTCGGCCACCGCATCGCCTGCCTGATCGGTGCGATCTTCCTGGCCGGCTCGCTCGCCGGCCTCTCCTGGGCCGTCCACCACGGGTATCTCGCTATCGCCGTCTGCATGGTCGTGATGACCATCGGACTTCGCACCGTGATGACGATCTGCGCTGTCGCACTGGTCGATGCGATGCCCGACAACCGGACCTCCATCGGAACGGCGCTCAACGACACCGCCCAGGAGGTCGGCACCAGCGTCGGTACCGCGGTGATCGGCACCATGATCGCCGCGCTGGTCGCCACCCAGCTTCCCGCCGGAGTCTGGAGCAGCGACCTCGTCGAGTCCTTCTTCCACGGCGAACAGATCACCTACGCCCTCCTCGCTGTCGTCGTCGGCCTCATCGCGGCAGGCGGTGCGTTGACCCTCACCGACTCCCGTGCGACCGAGGAATCCGCTGTTGTCGAGGAATCCGCTGTCGTCGAGGAATCCGCTGTCGTCGAGGAATCGGCTGTCGTCCAGGAATCCGCCTGACAGCTGCGCTGTCCGACTCGCGCCGTGCAGCTTGCTCAGTCATAGTCGCGAGCTGAGCTCAGAGCGAACCGGCCGCCAGGTCCTCGACGCTCACCGGTCGGCGCGACTCGACGAGCTCGGTAAGCGCGTCCCCGTCATCCCAGACGTTCACGTTCATCGCCGCGGCAACGTAGTCGTCACGCAGCCAGAAGGCGATGAACTCACGGGCATCAAGGTCGCCACGGATGACCAGTTGATCGTGCGCCGGGTCGGCCAGTCCGCGGTACTCGCAGCCGAGATCGTACTGGTCGGAGAAGAAGAACGGGCGGAGCTCGTACGCCTTGTCAGCGCCCAGCAGGTTCGCTCCCACGTGAGATCCCTGCTCCTTCGCGTTGGCCCAGTGCTCGACGCGGACTCGCTCGGCGTAGTGCGGGTGGTCGTGGGCGGCGACGTCACCGACGGCGTAGATGTCGGGATCGGAGGTTCGCAACGTGGCGTCGACCGCGATCCCACCCGCGGTGAGCTCGAGACCGGCGGCGTCGGCCAGCGCGATGTTCGGCACGGCACCCACACCGACCACAACGGTCGCGGCGGGGATGCTCCCCCCTCCGGCTAGCCGCACCTCGCGGACATCACCGTCACCCGCAAAGCCGGTCACCCCGACGCCCAGCCGCAGATCGACCCCGTTCTCCCGGTGCAGCGCGGCGAAGGCACTCCCGATCTGGTCGCCGAGCACCCGGACCAGCGGCGCCGACAGCGGGTCCAGCATGGTTACGTTCGCGCCGTGCTTACGCGCGGCCGCCGCGACCTCGCAACCGATCCAGCCGGCTCCGACGATCACGACGTCGGCGCCGTCGGTGAACCGTGAGCGAAGGGTCAGGGAGTCATCGAGCGTACGCAGGGTGTAGATGCCGTCGAGGTCGGCACCGGCCAGGTCAAGCCGGCGTGGTGCCGAACCGGTGGCAATGACGAGCTTGTCGTAGGGGTATTCCTGGCCGCCTGCCGAGACGATCCTGCGTTCGCGGTTGATCATGGTCGCGGTCGTGCCGGTCAGCAGACTGGCCGAGCTCGCCCAGAAGTCGGCATCGCCGACCCAGTCGGGCTCCTCGGCGTCGCCGAGCAGAATGGCCTTCGACAGCGGCGGGCGCTCGTACGGCCGGTGTACCTCCTCGCCGATGATCGTCAGCTCGCCGTCGTACCCCTGCTCGCGCAGCGCCAGGGCCGCCGACCCGCCGGCCAACGAGCCCCCGATGATGACGATCCTGCTGGGCGTTGTCATGCCCCATGTCTACCCCCTGCGGCGGCTCCCAGGACAGCGGGCGAGCCGGTGGACGTATCGTCCGGACGGCCATCCGACCGATCCGGCGCCCACGGTGGCTGCGGGCCAGACTCGTCGCGCACATGGGCACTCTCCACCGCGCCCGGCCATCGACCTCGCGCATCCGCGGGTCACTGGGCGCACCCGCGCCGGTGCGCGATGTGGCCCGCCGATCCGCGGAGTGGGGCTGGAAATGGGTGCCCTGGTGCGACTAGAGGGCTTCCTCGGGGAGGTCCATCACGGAGAGGTCGGTGGCTTCGGCGATGACGCGTTCGGCGGCGAGCTTCGGCAGTACGGTCCGGGCGAACCAGCGGGCCGAGGCGACCTTTCCCTCGTAGAACCGCTGCTCACTCGCGTTCAGCTCGGTGTTGAGCTTGCCCAGGGCGACCTCCGCACCACGGAGCAGCAACCAAGCGCAGACGACGTCGCCGAGGGCCATCAGCAGTCGGGAGGTGTTCAGGCCGACCTTGTACACGCTGCGCGGATCACCCTCCGGCGCGCCGGCAGCCTGCAGGTGCTCGACCATCGTCTCGACGATGGCACCGGCATCGATCAGGCCTCGCTGCAGCAGCTCGCGCTCCTCCTTCAGCTGGCCGTTCCCGGCCTCGCGGCCGACGAACTGCATGATCTCGGACGAGATCGCACCGAGCGCAAGACCCTTGTTCCGGACGATCTTGCGGAAGAACAGGTCTTGGCCCTGGATCGCGGTGGTGCCCTCGTACAGGGTGTCGATCTTGGCGTCGCGGACGTACTGCTCGATCGGGTAGTCCTGCAGGAAGCCCGAACCACCGAACGTCTGCAGCGACTCGGTGCCCAGCAGCACCCACGATCGCTCTGAACCGTAGCCTTTCACGATCGGCAGAAGCAGGTCGTTCAGCTTCTCCGCCGCGATGTCGCGCTCTCCGGCCGCCCGCGCAAGGGCCACTCGGTCCTGGATGCTCGCTGTGTAGAGGACCAGCGACCGCATGCCTTCCACGAACGACTTCTGGGTCATCAGCGAACGGCGTACGTCGGGGTGATGGGTGATCGTCACCCGAGGCGCGGTCTTGTCGGAGGTCTGGGTGAGGTCTGCGCCCTGGACCCGCGTCTTGGCGTACTCCAGGGCATTCAGATAGCCGGTCGACAGCGTCGCGATCGCCTTCGTGCCGACCATCATCCTGGCGTGCTCGATCACCTGGAACATCTGGGCGATGCCGTCGTGGACCTCACCGAGCAGCCAGCCGGTGGCCGGCGCCCCGTCGCCGACTGCGCTGTCGCCGAAGGTCAGCTCGCAGGTGCTGGAGACCCTGATCCCCATCTTGTGCTCGAGCCCGGTCACGTACACGCCGTTGCGCTCGCCGGTCAGCTCACCGGTCTCGAGGTCGAAGTGGTGCTTGGGCACGACGAACAGCGACAGGCCCTTGGTGCCCGGTCCGCCATGGCCTTCGACGCCCACCGGTCGCGCGAGGACCAGATGGATGATGTTCTCGGCCATGTCGTGATCACCGGAGGTGATGAACCGCTTCGCTCCCTCCAGGTGCCAGGTCCCGTCCGCCTGCGGGATGGCCCTGGTTCGGCCGGCACCGACGTCAGACCCGGCGTCCGCCTCGGTCAGCACCATGGTCGCGCCCCACTGACGATCGATCATGTGCCGGGCAATCGAGCGGTCGCGTTCGACCCCGGTCTGCCACAGCACACTGGCGAACTTCGGGCCCGCGCTGTAGATGTAGACCGCTGGGTTGGCGCCCAGGGTGAGCTCGTTCATCGCCCACTGCAATGACGGCGGCGCCGGCTGGCCGCCGAGCTCGCCGGGCAGTTCGAGTGCGTAGAAGCCGGAATCCATGTACGCGCGGAAGGACCGCTTGAACGCCTCGGGCACCCGCACGGCGTGCTGTTCGGGGTCGAACGTCGGCGGTTCGAGGTCGGAAGAGGCGAACGACTCGGCCAGCTTGGTCGCGGCCAGGTGCTCCATCTCGGTCAGCACGGCGACCGCCGTGGCGTGATCGAGATCCTCGTACGGCCCGTGGCCGAGGATCGCGTCTCGGCCGAGGACCTCGAACAGGTTGAAGAAGATGTCGCGCAGGTTCGACCTGTAGTGCCCCATGAGATCCCCACCCTCCCGCCGCGCGGTATGACGCGCCGGCGGCTAAGTTACTCGTCAGTAACTTCCAGTATGCTACTCGCCGGTAACTTGGACAAGCGATGTTGTTCGACCGTGATCTGCGACCGCCGGGGTGATCGTGCGACCGCGTCAGGCCGTCCGCCGAGGTCTGCACGTCGATCACGTCATAGTTGGCGTCGGCCAGGGTCTTGTCATGATCATCTGTGGGGCAGATAATCCGCAGAGGGGCGGCAATTCCCCGGCCGCCGGCGAGGAGCGATCGCATGACTCAGCTCAGTCCGAACTGGTTCGACTACGGCGTTTTGATCATCTACTTCGGACTGGTGATCACGATCGGGGTGCTCGCCAGGAGGGCGATCGCCAACAGCGAGGACTTTCTGCTGTCGGGTCGGTCGCTGCCGGCCTGGGTCACCGGCCTGGCGTTCATCTCGGCCAACCTCGGCGCGATCGAGATCTTGGGCATGGCGGCCAACGGCGCCCAGTACGGTATCTCGACGGTCCACTTCTACTGGATCGGCGCCGTCCCCGCCATGGTCTTCCTCGGCCTGGTGATGATGCCGTTCTACTACGGCTCCCGAGTGCGGAGCGTGCCTGAGTACCTCCGCCGCCGGTTCAACCGGCCCACCCACCTGTGGAACGCGCTGAGCTTCGCCGCCGCCAGCATCCTCACCGCCGGTGTCAACCTGTACGCGTTGTCGCTGGTCATCCAGGCGCTCCTCGGCTGGCCGAAGTGGGTGTCGATCGTCGTCTCCGCGGTCCTCGTGCTCAGCTACATCCTGCTCGGCGGACTGTCGGGCGCGATCTACAACGAGGTCCTGCAGTTCTTCGTGATCATCGCCGGCCTGATCCCGCTGGTGATCATCGGGATGAAGTCCGTCGGTGGCTACGAGGGCCTGAAGGAGAAGGTGCTGGCCCAGCCGGGCACAGAGGGATTCTTCTCGGCCTGGGGTGGCACGCAGGTCGGGCACTGGACCAACCCCCTGGGTGACTGGATCGGCATCGTGATGGGCCTCGGGTTCGTGCTGTCTTTCGGCTACTGGACGACGAACTTCACCGAGGTGCAGCGGGCGCTGTCCGCCAAGGACCTCTCCGCCGCCGAGCGGACGCCACTGATCGGGGCCTTCCCCAAGATCTTCATCCCGTTCCTCACCATCCTCCCCGGACTGATTGCGGTCGCGATCTTCCAGGACTTCGGCAAGCCAGGGTCCGGCACGACCTACAACGACGCGATCCCGGCGCTGATGAACCACTTCTTGCCGAACGGGACGCTCGGCATTGCCCTGGCCGGTCTGCTTGCGGCCTTCATGGCCGGCATGGCGGCCAACGTCAGCTCGTTCAACACGGTCTTCACGTACGACATCTGGCAGACGTACGTGAAGAAGAACCAGTCCGACAACTACTACCTGAACGTCGGCCGCGTCGTCACGGTCGTCGGCATTCTCGCCGGCATCGGGACGGCGTTCATCGCCGGCCAGTTCAGCAACATCATGAACTACATCCAGACGTTGTTCTCCCTGTTCAACGCGCCGGTGTTCGCCACCTTCATCATCGGCATGTTCTGGAAGCGGATGAGTCCGTGGGCCGGCTTCTTCGGTCTGGTGTCGGGCTTCTTCGCGGCGCTGACGTTCCAGTACATCTTCGGTCCCAAGATCGAGTATTTCTACGCGGGCCAGAGCTTCGCCAACCCGATCAATGCCCAGATGCTCAACTTCTACGGGGCCATCGCCGCCTTCGTGGTCGACGCGCTGGTGACCATCATCGTCACCTTGTTCACCAAACCCAAGCCGGTCGGCGAGCTGGCCGGACTGGTCTGGGGCGTACCGGATCCGAACGCCGGAGACCCGCACGGTGGCTACGTCCGCAAGTGGTACGAGTCGCCCAAGCTGCTGGGCTTCACCGCCCTCGGCATCGTCCTCGTACTGTCGATCATCTTCGACTGAGGCGGAGGAGAGAGAAATGGATCACGAACCAACATCCGAAGAGCTGGGTCCCAAGGATGCCGTCAAGTCGGCCGCCTCGAAGCTGTTCGACCTGCGCATCATGATCGGCGCCCTGTTCACCGTATACGGCGTCTCCCTGACCATCTACGGCTTCTTCACCACGCCGGAGGAGCTGGCGAAGGCGGCCGGGATCAATATCAACCTCTGGCTCGGTCTGGGCATGCTCGTACTCGGACTCCTCTTCTTGCTGTGGGCCAGGCTGGCTCCGGTCGTTCACGAACAACCTGCCGACGGCGAGGCCGTTTCCGATCGGCCGCCGATGCACTGACCACGCGCCGGCGCCCTGAGCTGTCGAAGGGTGTTCACCGACGTGCGGTGGAATAGTTCGGTGCGGGTGTGTAACTGTCGGTGGCCGGGGGCACCCTGGTAGGAAGGTCCCGACATCGAGAGGCACCCGGTGGCAGACGAGCGCGCGAGTAGACAGGCACCGTTGCCGACCGTCGACGCTGCACGCGCGTACGTCGCCGAGCGCGCGTTGTGTGCCGCACCGATCGGGCCGGTCGGTCTGGAGCTCGAGGGCCACCTGGTGGATCGGCGCGATATCGGGCGCCGAGTCCCGTGGGTCGACGTACAGCGACTCGTCGATCAGGTCCACGAGCTGCCGTGCGGCAGCGCCGTCAGCGTCGAGCCGGGCGGGCAGCTCGAGTTGTCGACGCCACCCGCACCGGATCTGAGCCGCGCCGTTGCCGCGCTGCGCGCGGACGAGCTGGCACTCCAAGGGCGGCTCCAGAGCGCGGGCTATGCCGTCGTGTTCTTGGGTTTGGACCCGCTCCGTTCTCCGGATCTGGTGAATCCGGCGCCCCGCTATGCCGCGATGGCGCGCTACTTCGACCGCGCCGGCTGTGGCGCGGTCGGTCGAATGATCATGACCACCTCCGCTGGTCTGCAGCTCAATCTCGAAGCGGGTCCGACAGGGGAGTGGACCGAACGGCTCCGTCGGCTGTCGCGGCTCGGGCCGCTGCTGGGAGCGCTGTCGGCGTGCTCGCCGATGGCGGCCGGGAAGGACTCGGGGTGGTCGTCGATGCGGCAGCAGGGCTGGTTGGCGATCGATCCCGCCCGCACGGCCCCGGTCGCCTTCGGCGCAGATCCGGCCGGCGCATGGGCGGCGTACGCCCTGGCAGCGCCGCTCATGCTCATCCGCTCAGCGCCGGAGCCGGCGCAGGGCTCGTCCGCGAAGCACCCGCCCGGCGCAGTCCACGACGCACCGCCCGGCCTGAGCTTCGCCGACTGGGTGCGGACGCCAGCCCGGGTCGGCCGGGCACCGACATCGGTCGATCTGGACTACCACCTCACCACGCTGTTTCCACCGATCCGGCCCCGCGGCTACCTCGAGCTTCGGTTTCTGGATGCCGTGCCGATGAGTCTGTGGCCGGGGCTGGCCGCTCTGGTCGGCACGCTGTGCGACCACCCGACGGCCTCAGCTCTGGCCGCCGAGCTGGTCGAACCCCTCGCGCTCTCCTGGCAGCATGCGGCCGAGAAAGGTCTCACCGACGCGGAGCTGCATCGGGCCGCTCTCGCCTGTGCCGACATCGCCGTCGACAACTGTCCGGCCGATCTTCGTGCCGACGCATCGGCGTATGCAGAGCTGTTGAGCGTCAGTCGCACGCCCGGCGATCGCTTCCGCAACGCTGCGCGCGGCGATGGCCGGAGACTCTTCGAGGAGGCACTCGATGCATGACCACGAGATCTCGCCCGCACAGCAGGTGATCTCCCCCGAGAGGATCGCATCCGGACTGGAGCACGCCCGTAGCCGAACGCTCACCCTCAACGACTTCGACGACGACCAGCTGACCCGGCAGCACAGCCCCCTGATGAGTCCGCTGGTCTGGGACCTCGCCCACGTCGGGCAGCAGGAGGATCTCTGGCTGCTGAGGGGCGGCGACGCGGCCTGTCCCGGGGTGCTGCCGCCGGACGCGGACGTCCTGTACGACGCGTTTCGGTCCACCCGGGCCCAGCGGGCGGGGATGCCTCTGCTCTCGCCGAGCCAGGCGCGGAGCTTCATCGCCGACGTCCGCGCGCGGGCCCTGGACCGGTTGTCGAGCACCGCCGAGCCCGCTGCCCAGGGGCTGTTCCCGTACGCGATGGTCGAGCAGCACGAGCAGCAGCACGTCGAGACGATGTATGCCACCCACCAGCTCCGCGACGGCGAGGCGTTGCTCGGCGCCGGGGTCCGGCTGCCACCCGGACGGAGCGTGCCGCGGGATGCCGTGCCGATCCCGGCCGGGGAGTTCGTGCTCGGCGTCGACGCGGGGTACGAGCCGTGGTCGCTGGACAATGAGCGACCGGCGCACGTCGTCCACCTGCCGGCCTTTCGGATCGGCCGGGTTCCGGTCACGAACGCCGAGTGGCAGGACTTCATCGACGATGGCGGCTACGACAGCAGCGTGTGGTGGTCGGAGCGGGGCTGGGCCCATCGGATCGCCGAGGGCCTGGTCGGACCGCAGTTCTGGCTCGGCGACGGCAGCCGGCGCCGATTCGGGGTCGTCGAGGACATACCGCCTGACGAGCCCGTGCAGCACGTCTGCTTCTTCGAGGCGGAGGCGTACGCCGCCTGGGCCGGTGCGCGGCTGCCGACCGAGCTCGAGTGGGAGAAGGCGTGCGTCTGGGATCCGGATCTCGGCCGCCGGCGGCGATGGCCGTGGGGGGACAGCGCGATCACGGACGGGCTCGCGAATGTCGGCGGAGCCGCGCTGCGTCCGGCGGCGGTCGGGGCCTTTCCGGCGGGTGCGTCGGCGTACGGCGTCGAGCAGCTGATCGGCGACGTGTGGGAGTGGACCTCGTCGGACTTCGTGCCGTGGCCGGGGTTCGTCCCCATGATGTATGCGCAGTACAGCGTCCCGTTCTTCGGTGGCGACTACAAGGTGCTCCGGGGCGGTTCGTGGGCGGTCGCAGCGAGCGCGATCCGGCCGTCGTTCCGCAATTGGGATCTGCCGTTTCGGCGGCAGATCTTCTGCGGCGTCCGCCTCGCCTGGGACGCCTGATGTGCCGCCACGTGGGCTGGCTCGGGACACCGAGGTCGGTGTCGTCGCTGGTCCTCGACCCGCCGTTCGGCCTGCTTCGCCAGTCGTACGCTCCACGCCGCCAGGCGCGCGGGCTGATGAACGCCGACGGCTGGGGTGTGGGGTTCTACCCGATGAATGCTCCTGGGGGAAGCGGAACGGCTGAGGAGTCCGAAGGCGCGAGGGGCGCGGCCGGGCGGACAGATGATGAGGGCGCGGGGCCCGGGGAGCCGGCCCGCTGGCGCTCGGCGCGACCGCTGTGGGGCGACGCCTCGTTCGCGTCGGTCTCGCCCGCGCTGCGTTCGCCCTGCATCATCGCCGCGGTGCGATCGGCAACGGTCGGGATGCCGATCGAGGAGACGGCCTCGGCGCCGTTCGCGTCTGGTCGCTGGCTGTTGTCACACAACGGCCGGGTGGACCGCGATGTGTTGAAGGTCGATCGGATCGCGGAATCGGCATGTGACTCCGCTTGGCTGGCCGCCGAGCTGTTCGCCGGCGGCCCCGCCCGGCTCGGCGAGCTGATCGTCGACATCGCGCGCCGGGATCCGGCGGCCGTGCTGAACGTGCTGGCCGCGGACGGACGACGCATTCTGGCGACGACCTGGGGAGACACGTTGAGCTACCGGATCGAGACGACGGGTGTGGTGGTGGCGAGCGAGCCGATCGACGACGAGCCGGGCTGGGTGGATGTGCCGGATCGCCGTTTGGTGCACGTGGTCGACGGCCGAGTCACCGTGACCGGGTTGGTCGCGTCGTGCTGACCCGGCTGGCCGACGGCGACCCGTTGCGCACGCTCGCCGACGACGTACGCGTCGGGCTGTCGGGGGACCAGAAGACTCTGCCGTCGAAGTACTTCTACGACGCGATCGGCAGCGAGCTGTTCGATCGGATCACCCGGCTGCCCGAGTACTACCCGACCAGGGCCGAGCGGTCGATCCTGACCACGAGCGCGGCCGAGATCGCCGCGACGACGCGGACTGAGACCCTCATCGAGCTCGGCAGCGGCACCTCCGAGAAGACGCGACTACTGCTCTCTGCCCTTCGCGATGCCGGCACGCTTCGGCGGTTCGTGGCGTTCGACGTCGATCCGGAGGTGCTGAAGTCGGCAACAACGGCCATCGCCGCCGAGTTCGCGCCGATCGAGGTCGGGGGCCTGGTCGGTGACTTCGAGCAGCATCTCGACCGATTGCCCCGCTATCCGGCCCGGATGGTCGCGTTCCTCGGATCCACGATCGGAAATCTCGACCCTGCCGGGCGCGGGCGTTTGTTGCGCGGTGTGCGGTCGACGATGGTCGAGGGCAGCACGTTGCTGCTCGGCGTCGACCTGGTCAAGTCCGTCGACCGGCTGCACGCCGCCTACGACGACCCATCAGGCATCACGGCCGACTTCAACCGCAACGTCTTGGCCGTGCTGAACCGCGAGCTCGGAGCAACTTTCGATCTCCACGCGTTCGAGCACGTCGCCGTCTGGAATCCGGACGAGTCGTGGATCGAGATGAGGCTCCGGTCGACGCGGCGGCAGTGCGTGCGCATCGCCGCGCTGAACCTGGACGTGCCGTTCGAGGCCGGCGAGGCCATCCGGACCGAGATCTCCGCGAAGTTCAGCCGGGCGGGAGTCGAGGCCGAGCTCGAGGCTGCGGGGCTTCAGCCGGTGTCGTGGTGGACCGACGGCGACGGTGACTTCGCGCTGAGCCTGTCCGTGCCCGCCGCATGCTGACACCCCGGCGCAGCCCCAGGCCCGGACGATAGCGTCGGTTCCATGACCGACATCGGAGCTGCACGCACCTTGTTGGAGGATCTGTTCGACCGCATCCGCGGACTGGTCGTCGATCTGACGGATCATCTCAGCGACGAGGCCGGCGGCTGGCGGCCGGACCCCGAGGCCAACTCGATCGCCTGGCTGCTCTGGCACTCGACCCGGATCCAGGACGACCACGTCGCCGATCTTGCCGGCGTCGAGCAGTGCTGGCCGTCGTGGCGCGATCGATTCGCTCTCCCGTTCGACGACTGGGCGAGCGGCTACGGGCAGAGCGCCGAGGAGGTTGGCCAGGTGCGGGTGCCCGCGGACCTGCTGGCCGGATACCACGCTGACGTGGACCAGCTCACCCGGCGCTACCTTGCCACCCTCACCGCCGACGAGCTCGAGCGGATCGTCGACACCCGGTGGGATCCGCCGGTGACGGCCTCGGCCCGCCTGGTCAGCGTCGTCGGGGACCTGCAGCAGCATCTCGGCCAGGCGGCGTACGTCCGCGGTTTGGTCCAGCGCCGAGACCGGGCCTGGCATGCGCCTGGCGCGGCAGATCACTGAGCGGGCGGGCTCCAGCGTGACCAGCAAGGACCTGACCGGCAGCGAATCGACCGGCGCGGACGTGACCCGCGACCCTGGTGCGACCGGCAACGAGGTGCCCGGTCACCGTTTCTACGGCGACCTGGCGGTGTGGTGGCCGTTGGTGTCGGCACCGGCGGAGTACGCGGAGGAGGCGGGATTCGCGGCGTCCCTCCTCGACACGGCCGAAGGACCGACTCGAACCGTGCTCGAGCTCGGCAGCGGTGGCGGCAACAACGCCTTCCATCTCAAGACGCGCTACGCGATGACGCTGGTCGACATCTCCGAGAAGATGCTGGCGGTCTCCCGTGAGCTGAACCCCGAGTGCGAGCACCTCCAGGGAGACATGCGCGAGCTTCGGCTGGACCGGACGTTCGACGCGGTCTTCGTGCACGACGCGATCGAGTACATGACGACGGAGGCCGATCTCCGCAAGGCCGTCGAGACGGCGTACGTCCACCTGCGGCCCGGCGGGGTAGCGGTGCTGGTGCCCGACAACGTCGCGGAGAACTTCGAGCCGGAAACCGAGCACGGTGGCCACGACGCCCCCGACGGACGGGCGGTTCGGTATCTGTCGTGGTCGGTCGACCCCGACCCGAGCGACACGATCACCCGGACGGACTACGCCTTCTTGCTCCGAGACGCCAGCGGGACCGTCTCCGTCGCCCACGACACCCACGTTCTGGGGCTGTTCCCTCGCGAGCTCTGGCTCCGGGTGCTCGCCGACGCCGGCTTCACCCCCCGCGTGGTCGCCGAGGTGACCCACGAGGACCGGCTGCCCCGTGAGTTCTTCGTCGGCTCCCGTCCCGCCTAGACCCCCTTCCAGGAAAGTGGGCGAAGACGACAGCGACACGCCGGTGGAACTTGTCGTCTGCGCCCACTTTCCCGGGGCTGGGGGCGGCTGGACCGACCTAGGCGGAGCGGGGAGCACCGGTCGAGCGGGAACGATGCCGCACGGTCCCCCACGGGAGCGACGCCGGCTCGGCCTCCTCGACCACGCTCCAGTGCAGATCGACGCAGCGAACTGCGAGTCTGTGACCGGAGCCCTCGGTCTCTCCGCCGCCGGCGATCCGGCCCGACCAGGTGATCTCGGCCGGCCGGCCGCACTTCGGGCACAGCGTGTCCATCGTCGCGTTCTCCCCCCAGACATCGCGAGTGTTCATCAAGAAGAGCACACGAAAGCGCTGGAAGTACCGATCGACCGGTGACGGCTGGGTTAACTGTGCGTGTCGGCGCCAGGGTGCCTCCCGTCGACCGCCCGGGCGACCCTACGGCGCCTCGGCCGACCAGAGCCGGCTCTGGCCGGACGAGCTCGTCGTCGCGAGGTACACCCGGCCCGCCACCTCGGCCGCAGAGGCGAGTTCCCCCGCCGGTCCGGTGTAGCCGACCCAGCCGTCCTTGGTCTCCGACACCAGGCCGGTACGGCCGTCGACGCTGTAGGCAATCAGCGGCTCGGGGCCGGCCGCGACGACTTGCAGAAAGGGTCCGTCCACGTCGATCGGCAGATCGGGCAGGTCGGCGACTCGGACCGCCGTATCGCCGTCCAGCCGCCACGCCGCCAGGCGACCGTCGACCCAACCCGCGATCCAGCACACGCTGCCACGGCAGCGCGCCGACAGGGCCTCGCTTCGCCCGCCCGGATCGGGCAGCCGCACCAGCCGCCAGTCCCCGTCCGATCCCGAGAGCCACGCGGCGGCACCCTGTCGTATGCCGTCGGCGAGATCGAGCACGGAGCCGGCGACGACCATGCCCGTCGGAGTTGGTGCCGCCGAGCGCCCCGACGTCTGCACGGTGGTCGTGTTGGCCAACGGCGTGCCCGCGCTGTCCAGCCGCACCCAGCGCGAGCCTTCCGGGCGCCAGATCGCGATATCCAGGGCGGTCGTGCCCTGCCAGCTGCCGAGGATCCGGGGGCCGGAAGGGGTGGTCACCACACCGTCGAGCGCTCCCGCCTCCTCGCCGCCGAACGTCCAGAAAACCTGCGGCCGTTCGACGACCCGTGCTGCCGTCCCGGCCCAGGTTGTCCAGCGGGGATTGGAGTGTGCGCCGCCGTATGCCTTGCCGACCACCGTGATGCCGTGGCCGTCCACCGCGATCGAGAACAGGTCGGCAACCTTGGCGTACGGGCTGATCGGGCCGAGCGGCACCGTCCGGGTCCGGCCATCCGAGATCTCGGCAAGTCCCGGGCGCCGGGTGGTCGACGACACCTGTTGATGACCGGCGACGAACAAGGCGTCGCCGGTGGCGAACAGCGTGCTCGGCTGGAGTCCGTCGGGCAGCGACTCGACCCGGAGCCCGGCCAGCGATGGGAAGCCGGGTGCCGACCCCGACCCCGACGCCGGGGCGGTGGGGTGCGGAGTCGGGGGATCGGTCGACGCACAGGCCGAGAACGACAGCAGGGCGGCGGCGATGATCGCCGCACGCCCCGCTGAGGACCTCCGCACGTCGTGCGAGTTTAGTGCTCCCGCCGGAGGTCCGTCGGGTCAGCCACTAGGCTCCGGCCGATTGGCCTACGGCCGCACGGTGGCCTGTCTGTGCGCCTTCCCACCCGTGATCTTGACGATCGTCCCCGGTGTGTGTGACGCCTCGTCGCCGAGCGTGGCGGCCCACAGCTGGCCGCTCCTGCTGGTCTCCACGGCCACCACACCCGGCAGTGCCAAGAACTGGCTCTTCCGGCCGTGCTTCACCACCGAGATCGTGCCGCCGAAGAACTCGGAAACGTAGATCTCGCCGTGCTTGCCGATGGCCAGGTTGGTCGAGCCGAGGAAGCCGCTGGCGATGACGTGGGCCTTACCCGAGTACGGGTTCACCCGCCACAGCTTGCCGCGAGCTCCCAGGACGGGCCCCTCGGGTCCGCCGGGCAGCGTCGTCACGTACAGATAACCGTCCCGACCCACCTCGACGTCGGTGGGTACCGCCTCGAAGTTGTAGGTCACTCCGACGATGCAGGACGGGAGGCCGAGCGCGCCGGCCATCGCCGCCGTGATGGTGGTCGGCTGGGGCGGCAGGACCGACAGGGTCGCGATCTTGCCCTGGTTGTCGATCTTCCATAGCGTGTTCGCTCCTGCGTCGGCGACGATCCACTTCGACCCGAAGGAGGTCACCGAGTAAGCGTGGGAATCGACATGGCCCATCTCGGAGTACGGGAAACCGGCCGCGGTGAGTGCATCGATCACGCACTGACTCGGGTTGTCGACGCCGTAGTGGTTGATCTTGTCCGGGTTGTTGGCCTTCTCGTACGCGAGCGTGTCAACGTGGACGCGCTTTCCGCGCGGCCCCCAGATGTTCAGTCCGCTGGCGGTGTTCTCGAACGTCGCCTCGTTCGTCACTGTGGACGTGAAGGCGAGATAACGCCCGTCCTTGGAGGTGGCGACCCCGGACGCCCCCGGCTGATCCTCGGCGATGGTCTTGATCGAACCATCGCTCTTGAGCCTGCCGACGAGATTCAGACCACCGTCGGCGACGTACACCTGGCCGTGGTTCAGTGCGAGGTTGAACGGCGCGGCGAGGGCGCTGGACTTGACCACCGTCGCTGGTGGCGGTTTGGGATGGGCCGAGGCGATGGTCGGTGTGACCAGCAGCAGTCCGGTGGTGATCGCTCCTAGCGTCGCCAGGACTTTGGATGTGCGCATTCTGCTCCCCTGTCGAGGATCCGGGCAGGCTGCACCGGATCGAACCGATGACAAAGACGCGAACTGATCCTCCCAGTCCAGATCGCGCCCCTGACGAATGTGATCTGGGCCACGTCGACCCGTCGCTCATCCTTGCCCCGGACGCACAGCCGAGTCAACGCTTTCTCTCAGGCTTCTCGGGGTCAATTATCTTTCACCGTAAATGGTCGGTTGTGCCGACCGGCCGCCCGGTGATCAACCGTCGCGAAGACGACCAGGAGTCGCTGGACCCTAGACTGCACAGGTGGCGGTGACGGATGAGGCTATCGCGAGAATCCGCGACCTGATCCGATCGGGTGGGCTGAAACCGGGCGACCGGTTGCCGCCCGAGAAGGAGCTCAGCAGCTCCCTAGGCCTGTCCCGGAACTCACTACGGGAAGCCGTCAAGGCCCTGGAGATGATCAACGTCTTGGACGTACGTCGCGGCGACGGGACCTACGTCACCGATCTTCGGCCCAGCTCGGCGATGGACGCGATGTCGTTCGTGCTGGAGCTGCAGCAGGACGAGACGATCCTTGATCTGCTCGAGGTCCGGCGGATCCTCGAGTCTGCGGCCGGGGCCAGCGCCGCCGCCCGGATCACTGCACCCGAGGTCGAGGAGCTGCGCGAGCTGCTGAGTGAGGTCGACACCCAGTCCGGTGTGGAGGAACTGGTCACCAACGACCTGGCATTCCATCAACGGATCGCCGTCATCGGCGGCAACGAGTTTCTCTGCGAGCTCCTCGACGTCGTCGCGGGTCGGACGAGCCGGGTCCGGGTGTGGCGAGGGATCACGCAGAGCGGGGCCATCGAGCGCACCCTCGGCGAGCACGGCGCGATTGTCGCCGCGCTCGAGCAGCGCGATCCGGCCCTCACGTCGGGCCGACTCAGCGCCCACGTATCAGGAGTCGAAGACTGGGTCCGCCGCGCCCTGGCCGACCGAAACGCCGTTCCCGACCGAGACGCCGTTCCCGACCGAGACGCTGCGGCCGAGTGACGTCCGGCGCCGCCCCACGCCATCAGCCCAGCCGGTACGTCCTCCGCGCCGTGCCGGTCATCGCCGAGGCCCGCTCCTCGGCCGACCACGTCCCGAGCAGCCGGTCCAGCTTGTCCATCGCTGCGGCGTAGCCCAGCCCACCCCGGCTCATCGGCCAGTCGCTGCCGATCATGGTCCGATCCCCTCCGGCGACGGACCGGGCGAGCTCGACGACGCGAGTCAGCTCATCCTCGGTGGCGGCAGTCGCCGAGCCGCTGCCGCCGAACAGACCGGACAGCTTCACCACGACGTTCGGTCGCGCGGCCAGATCGGTGAATCGCGCCTCCCAGTCCTTCCAGGCTCGGGCGTCGCCGAAGGGTGGCTTGCCGCAGTGGTCCAGCACGAAGCGGATCCCAGGACTCTGGTCCGCGGCGTCGACCAGGGCGGCCCACAGCGTCGGGTATGCGTCGGGTACGTCGACCGCCAGCCCGGCGCGCTCGACGGCAGCCAGTCCGGCCGCCAGCTTCGGATCGCTCAGCTCGTCGCCACGAGCGTGGTCGTGCCACAGCTGGCGCACGCCCACCAGGGGAGCGTCTTGGTACGCGCTGAGGAGCCGCTCGACCTCGGTGACATCGTTCAAGGGCAGGTATCCGACGACGCCGAGGATCGCGGACTCGGTGCGGGCTAGGGACAGCAGCCAGTCGGTCTCGGCCGTCGTGTCGGCCGCCTGCACCACCACCCCGCCGGTGACACCCGCCGAGACCATCTCGTCGGCGATCGCGGCGATATCACTGTCGGCATGCACTGCGCCGAGCGCGGGCGTGTTCCAGCCGTACCAGCCGCGGGACAGCTGCCACAGGTGCAGATGGGTGTCGATCATGATCGGCGAGTCAGTGAGCTGCCGTCGACGCCGTCACCGCCGCGAGCTCCGGCCACAGATCGGGGTCGATGTCGACCGACATGCCGGCCACCGAGCGTCGGACCTGACGTGCCGCGGATGCCCCAACAGTCACACTCACCACCTCGTTCAGTTGCCAGGAGTACTGCAGGGCGGCGTCGGGGACCCGGACGCCGAAGCGCGCACACACCTCGTGCACACGCTCCAGCTGGGCCAGCCGTTCCGGGGTGATCGGGGCGTACTCGAAGTTCAGCTGCGGACTCGGACGTTCCGCGGCGAGCGCTCCCGAGTTGAAGACACCGACGTTCACGATGCCCACCCCGTGCTCCCGACACAGCCCGAGAAGCTCGGCACCGCTGTCATCCAGCAGGGTGAGCCTGCCGGCGACCATGATCAGGTCGCACAGCCCGGTGCGGACGGCCGCTGACAGAGCGGCGACGGACTTGGAGCCGACGCCGACGGCCCGGACGAGACCGTCGGCCCTCGCCTGCGCCAGCGCGGACAAGCCGTGGATGACCCCGGACTCGAGGTCGTAGTCCTCGGGGTCATGCAGGTAGGCGATGTCGATCCGGTCCGTGCCGATCCGCACCATGCTCTCGGTCAGGGAGCGACGCACGCCGTCGGGGCTCGGGTCCCAGACCCGCCGGTACGCGGCCGGGACCACGAATCCCTGGTCGTCGAGCCGGTCCGCGGTCTCCGGGCTGGGCATGAGCAGCCGTCCGACCTTCGTGGACAACAGGTAGTCCGCCCGTGGGTACTGGGCGAGGGCAGCCCCGAGCCGGCGCTCCGACAGGCCGAGCCCGTAGTGCGGGGCGGTGTCGAAGTAGCGCACGCCGCCCTCCCACGCCGCCTCGACCGTGGCCACCGCCTCGTCGTCGGAGACCTCGTGGAACAGGTTGCCGAGACTGGCCGCCCCGTAGCCGAGCCGGCCCAGATCTCTAGGGATGTCCATGGTCACGTCAGGAACAGCTCGACGACGGGGACAGCGACCGCCGGCTGCCGGATGGGCAGGGTGAGCGTGAGCGTCCCCGCCGGCAGTCCGCCCATGCTCACATTGTGCGCAGGCGCGTCGGGGTCGATCGTGCTGGTGGCGATCTCGGACGCGTCGTTCAGCAGCTGGGCGTACGCCACCTTTCCCGCCAGGCCCGGAAGATGCACGTGCTCGAACGGCCACGCGAACAGGTGGAGGTAGAGCCGATCGCCGCGCTGGGTGTAGCGGCAGTCGGGCGGTGCGGTGAAGTCGCTCGGCCCGGCGTCGTAGATCGCGCGGCCGTGCAGCGCCATCCAGGATCCCAGCCCAGCAAGGGTGTCGGCGGAGGTGGGATCGAAGGATCCACGCCCCGTGGGCCCGATGTTGAACAGCAGGTTGCCGCCCTTGCTGACGCCGTCCACGAGCATCCGGACCAGCATCTCCGGGGTCTTGAACAGCGTGTTGTCGCGGAAGTATCCCCAGCTGCCGTTGATCGTCTGGCAGGCTTCCCAGGCGACGAGCTCGCCGCTGGCGGCTCGCATCGGCTCCGCCGGTTGGTACTGCTCCGGCGTGACCAGGTCTCCCGGGATGCCCAGCCGGTCGTTGATCACGATACCGGGCTGCAGGTCTCGGGTCATCGCCATCAGCTCCCGGCTTCCCCAGTCCGCCTCGCTCTTGTTGCCCCAGATCGTCGGTTGGAGGTGTTCGGGGTAGGAGAAGTCGTAGAACAGATAGGAGATCTCGCCGTACGACGTGAGCAGCTCGCGAACCTGATTGTGCAGGTACTCCCGGTAGATCGCCATGTCGCGTCCCTCGTTGAGCTCGGCGACATCCGGCGCGTCTCGCAGCGGGTGGTGGCCGTCGATCGTGAAGTGGGGATGGTGCCAGTCCAGCAGCGAGTGGTAGAAGCCGATCTTGATCCCTTCGGCTCGGAACGCGTCGACGAACTCGCGCACCAGGTCGCGACCGAACGGAGTGTTGGTGATCTTGTAGTCGGTGAACTCGCTGTCCCACAAGCAAAAGCCCTCGTGGTGCTTGGTGGTCAGCACCGCGTACCGCATTCCTGCGTTCTTGCACTGTCGCGCCCAGTCGGCCGCATCGAACAGATCCGGGTCGAAGTGATCGAAGTACGTCGCGTAGTCCTCGGGCGCGATCCGTTCGTAGTTCTGGACCCACTCGTGCCGGCCCGCGAGGGCGTACAGGCCGAAGTGGATGAACATGCCGAGCCGGTCGGAGGAGAAGGCGGCCAGATTTGGTGGGGAGCTCACGACGGCGGGACCTTTCGGGCGAGAGGGTGAGGAGACAGTGTGACGAGACGGTGTGCTGGGAGGTGTGCAGCGGGAGCCCGGCGGTTTCAGCGGCCCGGGTGGAGGTACTCGTCGATCGCGGACTGGGTCATCTGAGTTCCGGCCCCCGGGCTTCTCGGTGCGAGGTAGCGGCCGCGGAGGATCCGTACCGGGTCGACGAAGTGCTCGTGCAGATGATCGACGTACTCGATGTAGCGGTTGTCGAGGGACCCGCTGATGGCGACGTAATCGATCATGGAAAGGTGCTGGACCGCCTCGCAGAGGCCGACGCCACCGGCATGCGGGCAGACCCGCACGCCGAACTTCGCGGCCAGCAGCAGGTTGGCGATGTTCTCGTTGACCCCGGCCACTCGGGCGGCGTCGATCTGCATGACGTCGATCGCCTCGAGCTGCAGCAGCTGCTTGAACATCACCCGGTTGGCGGTGTGCTCGCCGGTCGCGACCGGCGTCGGCGACACCGCCCGCCGGATCGTGGCGTGGCCGAGCAGGTCGTCGGGGCTGGTCGGCTCCTCGATCCAGGCGATGTCGAACTGCTGGAGCTGACGGACCCAGTCGATAGCCTGCTGGACGTCCCAGTGCTGGTTGGCGTCGATGGCGATCTTGATGTCCGGACCGACCGCTTCCCGCGCCAGGGACAGACGTCGGATGTCGTCGGCGAGGTTGCCCCCCACCTTCAGCTTGATCTGGGTGAAGCCGTCCGCGATCGCCTCGTGGGCGAGCCGGACCATCTTGTCGTCCGCATAGCCGAGCCAGCCGGGGGTAGTCGTGTAGGCGGGGTAGCCCTCGCTCAGGAGATGCTCCACGCGCTCCTCGCGGCCGGGGACCGCGTTCTGGAGGATCTCGAGCGCCTCGGTCGGGGTGAGCGCGTCGGTGAGGTAGCGGAAGTCGACGAGGCCGACGATCTCCTCGGGTGACATGGCGGCCACGAGCTGCCACAGCGGCAGGCCGGCGCGCTTGGCCTTCAGATCCCACAAGGCGTTGACGACCGCACCGATGGCCATGTGCACGACGCCCTTCTCCGGCCCGAGCCAGCGCAGGTGTGGGTCGTACACGAACCGCTTGTACGTCGCGCCCATGTCCGCCAACAGGTCCTCCACCGACTCCCCGACCAGGTCGTCGGCGACGGTCTGGATGGCCTCGGCGGCGATGTTGTTGCCCCGACCGGTGGTGAAGACGAAGCCGGCACCGACTCTGTCGTCGGCGTCGGTGGCGAGGCTCAGATAGGCCGCGGAGTAGTCCGGATCGGGGTTCATCGCATCTGACCCGTCGAGCTGCTGCGAGGTGGGAAAGCGAATGTCGGCCGTGCGAGCGGCGGTGATCCTGGGCACGGAGATCTCCTCATCGGGCATGACGATCAAAAAGTCCAAAACATCCTACCTCTGCGTGGTGAGGGATGGGCGTGGTCCCCCGATCTCGCTCCGGTCGATCAGATAGTCGGATGTATGGTGACCCGAACCGAACCTGGATGGCTTGTGGTGGAGAACGGCAAGCCGATGCCGAAGGAGACCGATGAAGTTCGCCCGGGTCAGAACCGCCTCCGGAACGCTGCCGATCGTCGTCTCGGGAGGCGAGGCGTACGACCTCAGCGCCATGCTGGGTGATCTGAGACCCGACACGCTCCCGCTGCTGGCCCAGGCCGCAACGGCGGCGGCGGGCGGCCGCCTGAACCGTGTGGATCTCCAGGCGGTCGAGTTCGAAGCGCCCGTCCGTGGAGTCGGCGCCGTGCTCGCGATCGGGATGAACTACGCCGCACATGCCGCGGAGTCGGGGGCCGCGCCGCCGACGTTGCCGGTGATGTTCATGAAGACGCCCAACACCATCGGCGGGCCGAACGATCCGGTCCGGATCCCGGCGCGAAGCCAGAAGATGGACTGGGAGGTCGAGCTGGCCATGGTGATCGGGCGCCGCGCGTACGAGCTGGACGATGACGATGATCCACTCTCCTACGTCGCCGGCTTCACCGTTGCCGACGACCTTTCCGAGCGGACCTTCCAGATCGAGGAGTCCGGCGGCCAGTGGAGCAAGGGCAAGTGCGTGCCCGGCTCGACGCCGATCGGCCCGTGGCTGGTCACCCCGGACGATGTCGATCACCGGTCGTTGCGGCTGCGGAGCTTCGTCAACGACGAGCCGCGGCAGGACTCCTCGACCCGCGACATGATCTTCGATGCTCCGACGATCATTCGCCACCTGAGCCAGTATCTGGCGCTGGAGCCCGGCGACGTCGTGCTGACGGGCACCCCCGAGGGCGTCGCGCTGTCGGGGCGCTTCCCGTACCTGCGGGATGGCGACGTGGTCCGGATCGAGATCGACGGGCTGGGCAGCCAGCGACACGTGATGACGGGCGGGCCGATGAGCGAGGCGGGGCGATGAGGCTGGCCGGGGCGATGAGGCTGGCCGGGGCGATGAGGCTGGCCGGGGCGATGAGGGGGGCCTGGGCGCTGAGCGGGCCGAAGAGCGGGGCTGCGCGATGAGCGGGGAGTTCGACGGGCTCGTCGCCCTCGTCACGGGCGGGGCGTCAGGCATCGGCGCGGCGATCGTCGAGGAGCTCTCCGCAGGGGGCGCGCGAGTCGCGGTGCTGGACCTGCAGTCCGCCGACGTACGTCCTCCGCTGCTCGCGGTGCCCTGCGACGTGTCCGACGACGCGTCCACGCGTGCGGCCGTCCGGGCAGTCGTGGAGCACTTCGGTGGGCTGGACATCGTGGTGAACAACGCCGGCATCGGCGCCCAGGGGACCGTGGCCGACAACTCCGACGAGGAGTGGCACCGAGTGTTCGACATCAACGTCCTCGGCATGGTCCGGGTCGTCCGCGCGGCACTGCCGCACTTGCGGACGTCTCGCGCTGCGGCCGTGGTCAACACCTGCTCGGTCGCGGCGACGGCGGGCCTCCCCCAGCGCGCGCTGTACAGCACGACGAAGGGGGCCGTGCTCGCCCTGACCAGAGCGATGGCGGCGGATCACCTGCGCGAGGGAATCCGAGTGAACTGTGTGAACCCCGGCACCGCCGATACCCCGTGGATCGGCCGGCTGCTCAGCTCGGCCGACGACCCCGCGGCCGAACGGGCCGCGCTGGAGGCCCGCCAGCCGCACGGCCGGCTCGTCAGCGCAGCGGAGGTCGCCGGTGCTGTCGCCTATCTGGCCAGCCCGCGGTCGGGGTCCACCACCGGCGTCGATCTCGCCGTTGACGGCGGGATGCAGGCCCTACGCCTGCGCCCTCCTGGACAGTGATGAGTGGTATCGACCCTGAGCTGGTCGACGGTCGAGGGTGACAGCGCGATCGCGCGAGCGGACAGGAGATGTTCGCGAGCGTCGGAAGATCGCGCTCCTCGACACGGAGGAGCGATGAGGGGACAACGCTTTTCCGTCGCCGAAGAGCGACGACGGTCGAGGGTGACAGCGCGATCGCGCGAGCGGACAGGAGACGTTCGCGAGCGTCGGAAGATCGCGCTCCTCGACACGGAGGAGCGATGAGGGGACAACGCTTTTCCGTCGCCGAAGAGCGACGACGGTCGAGGGTGACAGCGCGATCGCGCGAGCGGACAGGAGATGAGCATGCAGGTCGCCTTGCATACGGTGCTTGCGGTGGGCCGCGAGCAGGACTACGACAACGTGCACCGGGTCATCCCCGAGGCGGTGGCACAGAAGCTGCAAGCCGCGGGCGTACGCGACTGGCGGATCTGGCGGGACGGTCGGCACGTGTTCCACCTGGTCGACGTCGAGGACTACGCCGCGATGCGCGCCGCGCTGCGCGACGACCCGGACAATGTCGCATGGCAGGAGACGGTGGGACCGTTGTTCGACCAGCCGGATTCGTACGAGGGCGGTGACTTTGGACTCGCGTCGTTGTGGACCCTGTCACACCAGCTCGATGACAGCCACGGTCGCCCGTGACCCAGCTCGGGGGACAGGCGACCCTGGGGGTCCTGTCGGCGAGCAGACCTCGGTAGTGGACTAGCGTTCCGAGAAGGACAAAACCGAGCTCGGGGAGGAACGCGGGGTGGACGACATCGCACGGGACGACGTCACTGTGGCCGATCGGACGGCAACCGATGAGGAGTCGCCCGTCGAGATCACCGGGGAGATCACCTTCGACGAGCAGTTCTACCCGGCCCGACCGAAGCGACTTCGTCCGCGAGCCAGACTGCGCGGTCTGTTCCCGCGGCGTGCCCGCCCCGAGCGCAAGGGCGCTCCGAGCGGTGAGAACCCGGAGTACGTCGACTGGCTGATCGAGAAGTCGATGCTGTCCGACGCGACGACGATCGCCACCCAGTTCTCCGGCCAGGGCAGCATGTGGCAGAACCCGTTCGCCCATCCCGACCCGCGAGCGGCCATCGAGAAGGCGTCGGTCTGGTTCACCGCGTACCCGATTTCCATGATCACCAAGTCCGGCTCGTCGTTTGTCGGAACGCTCGGCGACCGCGACCTGTGGCAGGCGTTCGAGCGGATCGGTATCGAGGCCATCCACACCGGTCCGGTGAAGGTCTCCGGCGGCCTGAGCGGCTGGGACTCCACGCCGAGCGTCGACGGTCACTTCGATCGGATCAGCACCCACATCGACGAGGCGTTCGGCACAGAGGAGGAGTTCCGGACGTTGTGCGAGGTGGCCACGACCTATGGCGGAACGGTGATCGACGACATCGTTCCGGGCCACACCGGCAAGGGCGCGGACTTCCGGCTGGCCGAGATGAAGTACCGCGACTATCCCGGCATCTACCACATGGTGGAGATCGACCCGAAGGACTGGCACCTGCTGCCGCGGGTCAGCCGCGGTCGGGACTCGGCCAACTGCGACCCGGCGACCGAGGACAGGCTGGAGAAGGCCGGCTACATCATCGGCAAGCTGCAGCGGGTCATCTTCTTCGAAGAGGGCGTCAAGGAGACCAACTGGAGCGCGACCGCCCCGGTCACGGGACCGGACGGAGTCGAGCGTCGCTGGGTGTACCTGCACTACTTCAAGGAAGGGCAGCCGTCCATCAACTGGTTGGACCCGACGTTCGCCGGGATGCGGCTGGTGATCGGCGACGCGCTGCACTCCCTCGGCGATCTCGGCAGTGGCGGTCTGCGGCTCGACGCGAACGGATTCCTCGCCGTCGAGAAGACGGGCGAAGGTGCGCCGGCCTGGTCGGAGGGCCACCCGCTGTCGGAGGCGGCAAACCAGTTCATCTCGAGCATGGTGCGCAAGGTCGGCGGGTTCACGTTCCAAGAGCTCAACCTCACCATCAACGACATCCAGCAGGGCTCGGTTCGCGGCGCCGATCTGTCCTACGACTTCGTCAACCGGCCCGCCTACCACCACGCGATGGCCACCGGGGACACCGAGTTCCTGCGGCTCACGCTCAATCTCGCTCGCGACTTCGGCGTCGAGCCCGTCTCGCTGATCCACGCCCTGCAGAACCACGACGAGATGACGTACGAGCTCGTCCACTTCGCCACCCTGCATGCCGCCGAGGTCTTCAGGTTCCGCGGTGGGGAGGTCTCCGGGGCCGAGCTCGCAGTCAAGATCCGCCAGGACCTGCTCGATCACCTCACCGGTGACGCGGGGCCGTACAACGCGACATTCACGCAGAACGGGATCGCCTCGACGACGGCGACGATCATCGCGGCCTCGCTGGGCTTCACCGATCTGACGACCCTGACACCTGCGCAGATCACCGAGATCAAGAACGCGCACCTGCTACTGGCCATGTTCAACGCGCTGCAACCGGGCGTGTTCGCGCTGTCGGGCTGGGACCTGGTCGGGATGCTCACCCTCGATCGGAGCCAGATCAAGGCGCTGCTGGCCGACGGCGACACGCGCTGGATCCATCGGGCGGCGTACGACCTGATGGACTATCGCCCGGCCGCCACGGCGTCGACCTCGCAGATGCCTCGCGGCGTCAGCCTGTACGGATCGCTGCCGGCGCAGCTGCAGGAGGAGGGCTCGTTCGCCCGGCGGCTCCGCGACATCTTGGAGATCCGCAAGCGCTACGGGATCGCCACCGGGGTTCAGCTGGACGTTCCGCAGGTCTCCAATCGGGCGATGCTCGTGATGGTGCACCAGCTGGCCGAGGCAGAGCAGGTGACCGTGCTGAACTTCTCCGGCCACGAGATCACCGGCAGCGTCATCTCCGAGGCGCTCGTGCCGGGCAGCTCGCTGGTCGACATGCTCACCGACGAGGATCTCGGCGAGGTCGACGATCTGCACAGCTTCGCGCTCACCCTCGGGCCGTACGAGGGACGCTCTCTGCTGGTCATGTGCCCGGGGGATCACCCACTGCACCATTAGTTCAGGCGGCTTCGCGCACGCTGCGCGCCTTGTTGACTCTGACTTTCTCCCTCAGCTCGCAGCCGTGGTGTGGAGCCGCTGCCGCCGTTCGGGCCAGGGCTGCTCGTTCGGTCGGAAGTCAGAGCCCGGCGCTTCGCTACCCGACGCTCACCCGCGTTCAGGCGGCTTCGCGCACGCTGCGCGCCTTGTTGACTCTGACTTCATGTGCGTTCTGACGTCTTCGCGCGGGCTAGACCCACTTCGCGCCAGGCGGAGGTCGCGCTGAGTGGGTGGAACTTGCGCGAAGATGGTCGTGGTTCGTGCAGCGGAGCCGAAGTCGCGAGAGGATGTCGCCTGACGCCGAGTGGCGCGTACGCAGACGAGCGTGGTCGGCTGTTTCGTCCGCTAGTCTGCAAGCGTCGGCTGCGGCCGAGGAGAATGGGCAGTGATCCTAGACAGTGGGAGCGTCGATGGCAGACTCCGCCCAGTTGCGGTTCTCCGTCGTCGTGCCCGCGTACAACGAGGAGGCATTTCTCCCCGAGACGCTCCGCTCGCTCCGGCGCCAGGACTATCCCGGCGCGTACGAGATCGTCGTCGTCGACAACAACAGCACCGACGCGACCGCGGAGATCGCCCGGAGCTTCGGGGTGCGCGTTGTCAGTGAGCCGGACCCAGGTGTGTGCCAGGCCCGCCAGCGCGGACTGTCGGAGGCGTCCGGGGAGGTCGTGATCTCCGTCGACGCCGACACGATCTACCCGCCGGACTGGCTGTCGCGCATCGACGCGTCCTTCGAGTCCCGTCCGGGGGTCGTCGGGGTGGCCGGTCCCTGCCGGTACCGGGATGCACCGTGGTGGATCGGCGGATTCACGACGCTGCTGTTCGGCCTGGTGACCACGGTCTACCGTGCGACCGGCTGGCTCGGATACGTGACCGCGACCAACACGGCGTTCCTCAAGACCGCCTTCGACTCCTACGACCTCAATCTCTCCCAGGGCGGTGACGAGCTCGACCTGCTGCGTCGACTGCGCAAGCGCGGCCGTCTGATCTGGGATCGCGACAACGAGGTGGCGACGTCTCCTCGGCGGCAGGACAACGGACTGTTCCAGACCCTGTTCGTCAGCTTCCTCTTCTACTACCTCGGTGCGTACTTTCTCAACCGCATCGCCAAGCGTCCGGTCCTGGGCCGGGCGCCGGTGTTCCGCGTCGAGCGGAAGCGTCGTCGTTTCCACTGGGGGCTCGGCGTGGGGCTGGCGGTGCTGCTGACGACCAGCTTCGGCCTGGTGCGGTATCTGTTGGGCTCGCCATGACGGCGGCCACCCTGCCACGAGTCGGCGAGACGACACCCGAGCAGGATCGCGGTTTGAGCGCCCGCCTGAGCCCCCGGCTGAGCCCCCGCCCCCGCAGCCGCCAGCGCGGCGGCCGAACCCGTGGCCCGGCTCGACGCCAGACCGGCGATCGGACCCGCGGCGCCTTCCTGGGAGCGGCGGCTGCCGCGGCCCTGGCGAGTGGCTACTGGGCCGGGTTCGGCGCGCACTCCCAGCAGTTCGGATCCTTCCCGTACCGGGGAGACACCCAGCTGCCGCTGGTGGCGCTGACGTTCGACGACGGCCCCAACGAGCCGTATACCTCGCGACTCCTGGACACCCTCGCGGAGCGCAGCGTGCCCGCGACGTTCTTCCAGGTTGGCCGCTGCGCAGAGCGGTTTCCCTCCGCGACCCGACGCGTGGTCGAGGAGGGCCACGTACTCGGCAACCACAGCTATCGGCACAGCTTCACCAGCTATCTGCGTCGGCCGAGGCAGACCGACGAGATCGCCCGCGCGCAGGACGCGCTGACCTCGATCAGCGGTGTCGCGCCGGCGCTGTATCGCCCGCCCTGGCTGTGCCACTGGCCGTGGGTCCTGCGCTCGGTCGACGCCGCCGGGCTTCAGGTGGTGTCCGGCGACTTCGCCCACCCGCTCGAGGTGTTTCAACCTCCCGGCGGCTGGATGGCACGGTGGGCGAGCGGGCTGGCGGCCCCGGGGGCGATCCTGATCTTCCACGACGGCTATGAGTCGTACGGCGGTCGCCGCGACCAGTCCGTCGCCGCCATCGGGCCGCTGATCGACCTGCTGCGGGATCGCGGGTTCGGTTTCACCACCGTCGACCAGCTGCTCGGTGTGCCGGCGTACCAGAGCTGAATCGGCTGTCCGTCCCGGTCCCCTCCCCGGGCTCACCCGGAAACTGGGCGGAAACGACAGCGACACGCCGATGGAAGTTGTCGTTTGCGCCCACTTTCCGGGGGCCGGGCGGTGGGGTCGACTTGACGAGAGGTGTTGTATGTCCCGCCCGAATCCCGCCACCATCGACGCCGCGGCGGTTGCCGCGCTGGCCGACGTACCGGTCAGCTGGGCGGACAAGGGACTGCCGCCGAAGACCTGGGGACGATCGGTTCGAGACGTCGCCGACGCCGGCCTACGGCTGAGCGAGTTTCCGACGCCGCTGCTCACGCTGTCCGCCCCGGGCATGCGACACAACCTCCGAGTCCTGGCCGAGTGGTGCGCGGCGCGCGGGCTGGACCTGGCGCCCCACGGCAAGACAACGATGGCCCCGCGGCTGTGGGCCGACCAGCTCGCCGCCGGCGCGTGGGCGATCACGCTGGCGAACCTGCCGCAGCTGGCGGTGGCGCGGGCGTTCGGCGTGTCTCGGGTGCTGATCGCCAACGCCATCATCTCCCCGCTGACACTCCGCTGGATCAGTGATCAGCTCGCCGACGATCGCCGGTTCCACGTGCTCACCTGGGCCGACGCGGCTCGCACGGTGGAGCTGATGGAGTCAGCCCTGGCAGCTCATGCACCGGTACACGGTGTCGCGTACCGGCCGATCGACGTGCTGGTCGAGATCGGCGGAGCGGGCGGACGTACTGGTGCTCGCGACGTCGAGACCGCGGTTGCGATCGGCCGGGCGATCGCCGCCGCGCCGCACCTGCGACTTGCCGGTGTCGCGGGGTACGAGGGCGCGCTCAGCCACGACAGCGACCCGGCAAGTCTGGCTGTCGTCCGCGCCTATCTCGAGTCGCTGGTCGAGGTCCATCGCAGGTTGGTCGTCGAGTCCGCCTACGCAGAGGACACCGAACCGGTGGTCACAGCGGGCGGAAGTGCGTACTTCGACGTCGTCGCCGACGTCTTGGGCCCGCTGGTCACCGAGGGCGTACGTGTGGTGCTGCGTTCGGGGGCGTACCTCGCGCACGACGACGGCCTCTACTCACACCTCAGCCCGCTCGGCGAAGCGCCGCGGACCAAGGGGCCCGGCCTACGCAGCGCGATGCACGGGTGGGTCCGGGTCAGCAGCCAGCCCGAGCCGGGCCTTGCGCTGTTCGACGCCGGCAAGCGGGATCTCCCGTTCGACGAGGGACTGCCACGGGTGCAGCTTCGTCGCGGGCGCGGCGCGGGTGAGGAGCCCGTGCCTCTGGCCGGCGTCGCCGGGCTGACCGTCACCGCACTCAACGACCAGCACGGGTTCCTGCGCTTCGACCCGGGCGGCCCGGCCCCGGTGCAGATCGGCGACGAGCTACGGCTCGGCCTGTCCCATCCGTGTACGGCCTTCGACAAGTGGCGGCTGATCCCGGTGATCGACGACCCCGATGCCGCTGATCCGGTCGTGCTCGACCTCGTCCGGACGTACTTCTGACCAGTGCCGTGGTGACCGACCTGATCGTCCGCAACGCGCTTGTCCTGGACGGCACCGGCGCGCCCGGGCGGCTCGCCGACGTGGCCGTCGAGGGCGGCCGGATCGCGGCCGTGTCCACGCCCGGGCGACGAGGCTCCGCCCGGCGCAGCATCGACGCCGACGGACGTGCGTTGGCGCCCGGCTTCATCGACATGCACACCCACTCAGACCTGCAGATCCTGGCGAACCCGGACCACACCGCCAAGGTGAGCCAGGGCGTGACGTGCGAGGTGCTGGGACAAGACGGCCTGTCGTTCGCCCCGGTCGACGGACCGACCCGCGACGCCATTCGACGCCAGATCGCCGGTTGGAACGGCGAACCGGACGACGTCGACTTCTCCTGGGACAGCGTCGGCGGATACCTGGACCGACTAGACCGGGGCATCGCCTGCAACGCCGCCTATCTCGTCCCGCAGGGCACCGTGCGGATGCTCGTGGTCGGCAACGACAACCGGCCCGCGACGTCGGACGAGCTCGACCGGATGGCCGAGCTCGTCCGACGGGGGCTGCGCGAGGGTGCGGTCGGGATGAGCAGCGGGCTGACGTACCCGCCGGGGATGTTCGCCGACGATGCCGAGCTCGCGGCGCTGTGCCGCGTGGTGGCCGAGTTCGGCGGCTTCTACGCGCCGCACCACCGTTCGTACGGCGCCGGCGCGCTGGACGCGTACGCCGAGGTGATCGGGATCTGCCGCGACGCCGGCTGCGCCCTACACCTCACCCACGCCACCATGAACTTCGAGCCGAATCGCGGCCGGGCCGGGGAGCTGATCGCCATGATCGACGCCGCGCTCGACGCCGGCTCCGACATCACCCTCGACAGCTACCCCTACCTGCCCGGATCCACGACTTTGGCGGCACTGTTGCCCAGCTGGGCCGCGGCCGGCGGGCTGGATGCCCTGCTGGGCCGGCTCGGCAACGACGACGCTCGGACTCGGGTGGCGTACGAGCTCGATCACGTCGGAACGGACGGTTGTCACGGCTGCGTCGTCGACTGGGCGAGCATCGAGATCAGCGGGGTCCGCAACTCGGAGCTGGACGTCGCGGTCGGGCGCAGCGTCGCCGCTCTCGCCGCCGAGCAGGGCCGGCCGGCCACCGAGGTCTTCTTCGATCTGCTCGTCCGCGACGGTCTGGCCACCACGATCCTGCAGCACGTCGGTCACGAGGAGAACGTCCGGACGATCATGCGGCACCGAGTGCATACCGCCGGTTCGGACGCGATCCTGGTCGGCGCGAAGCCCCATCCACGGGCATGGGGGACCTTTCCGCGCTACCTGGGCCACTACGTACGCGAGCTCGGCGTGCTCGGCCTGGAGGACTGCGTGCACCATCTCACCGGACGTCCCGCGGCTCGGCTGGGTCTGCTCGATCGCGGTCTGGTGCGCGTCGGCCATCATGCCGATCTGGTGCTGTTCGACCCGGACTCCGTGCGCGACACCGCGACGTTCGAGCAGCCACGGCAGCAGGCGCAGGGGATCGACTACGTGTTCGTCAACGGCACGGCGGTGATCGACGACGGGAGTCGGACGGATGCGCTACCCGGTCGAGCGCTGCGGCGCACGTCCGCCGGCACCCGGGCGATCGCGCGACCTCCCCTTACCCGCTGAGGTCCGCCCCTCGTCCCGACCCCCCGGGAAAGTGGGCGGATACGACAACGACACGCCGGGCGGAGGTGTCGTTTGCGCCCACTTTCCCGGGGGAGTGAGCGAGGACGGCTGGCCCCAAGTCGATCCCAAGTCGGCCGCAAGCGTACGGCCGCACTGTTTCTGCAGAGCCCGCCGGGCAGAACCGGCGACAGGACCTTGCAGAAGGGGAACGACATGACCATCGAATTCGCACCCACCAACTGGACGGCCCGGAGCACGAACGCTGCGGTGCTACGCAGCGTCGACGCCGAGATCCACCTGCCCGGTGATCCCGGGTACGACGCGGCGCGAACCCCGTGGAACGTGGCCGTCCAGCTGCAGCCGGCGGCCGTGGCCTACCCGACCACGCCTCGGGAGGTCTCCCACGTCGTCAGCGCGGCCCGCGAGGCGGGCCTGCGGATCGCGCCGCAGAGCACCGGCCACAACGCCAACCCGCTGGCTCAGAAGCGACTCGACGATGTCGTACTGCTCAAGACCTCCAAGATGACGCAGCTCTCGATCAACCCCGAGACCCGGATCGCCCGGGTCGAGGGCGGCTCGGTGTGGCTGCCGGTGGTCGAGGCAGCCGGCGTCCTCGGTCTCGCCGCGCTGCACGGTTCCTCACCCGACGTCGGTGTGGCGGGCTACAGCCTGGGCGGTGGGATCTTCATGTACGCCCGCAAGCTCGGGATGGCCGCCAACAGCCTGACCGCGGTCGAGCTCGTGCTCGCCGACGGCAGCCACGTCCGGGCCGACCGGGAGCAGAACACCGATCTGTTCTGGGCGCTGCGCGGGGGCGGCGGCAGCTTCGGTGTGGTCACGGCGCTGGAGTTCCAGCTCTACCCGATCGAGTCCGCGTACGCCGGCATGCTGGTGTGGGACCGCAAGGACGCCGAGAAGGTGCTGCGGCGCTGGGCGGATTGGGCGCCGGGCGCACCGGAGGAGATCACCACCTCGTTCCGGATCCTGAGCCTGCCGCCGCTCCCGGACATTCCCGAGCCGTTCCGGGGACGCCAGCTGACGGTCATCGACGGCGCGGTGCTGGGCAGCGACGAGCGCGGCGCCGAGCTGATCGCCGGGCTGCGCGAGCTGAGGCCCGAGCTGGACACGTTCGGCCGGATGCCGGCGAGCGCCCTGTCCCGGCTGCACATGGATCCGGAGGGTCCGACGCCGTCTGTTGGCGACTCGGCCATGCTCGGGTCGCTGCCGGACGCCGCGGTCGACGCCTTCCTGGCCGAGATGGGTCCCGGCTCGACCAGCAGCCTGCTGGCCGGCGAGATCCGCCAGCTCGGCGGCCAGCTCTCTCGGCCGCACGCCAACGGCGGTGCGCTCGATCGGCTGGATGCTGAGTTCCTGCTGTTCGGTGCCGCGATCGCCGCGACTCCGGAGATGGGTCGGCAAGGCCACGCCGACGCGGTACGCCTGACCCACGACGTCATGGGGCCCTGGTCGAACGGTCGGCAGTACCTCAACTTCGCCGAGACCACTGTCGATCCGCGGACTGCCTTTGCGACGGACAGCTGGAGCAAGCTCCGGGCGATTCGCTCGGCCGTCGACCCGGACGGGGTCTTCCAGGCCAACCACGTGGTGCCCCGGCTCTATGAGGACGGTCACCCCACCGCCTGAGCCGGTTGCCCGGATCCTCGACAACCTCCCTGCGCGGAAGCACGTCGCTCCCGATGAGCTCGGTCACGCCAGCTCTGCGGTCGGCGTGTGTTCCGTGGGTGGTCGCGATCCCGTACGGCGGGCCCGGATGTCTCGACATCCCGGCCCGCCGTTTCGCGTCGGTGGGAATCTGTCGCCGCCTGACCGTCCCGCCTTGATTCCGCCGGTTCTCCACTCCAACTTCGCGCATCGACGGGTTGCTCAGCGCACTGGCGCAGGCGATGGAAGTGTCCCGTCAATGCGCGAAGTGAGTTGGTGGTGTGCGATTGGACTTGGGCCCCCCGCACCGGACGGCTCGGGGCCACATCTGGGTGATGCGGTGCGAAGACGGGGTGGATCCGGACGATCGGCGCCGCATCTGGGTGATGCGGTGCGAAGACGGGGGCCTTCGTCGCGGCGGCCCGACTGCCAGGTGGTCGACGGGTGAACCAGGCAAGGACGTACGTCGTCTGCTTGGATGAGGCGCCGAAGGGGTCGTACTTTTGCGTGAGGAGGTGCAGTGGCCGGAAAAGAGGCGGCTCTGTCGACACTGCACGATCGTCACGCAGCGGAGCTGTGGCGGTTCGCCATGCGTCTGACCCACGATCGGGAGCAGGCGGCGGACGTGGTGCAGGAGGTGCTGCTGCGGGCCTGGAAGGATCCGAAGCTGCTCGACCGTGACGATGCTGCCGCGCGGGCGTGGCTGTTCACAGCGACGCGCAACCTCGTCATCGACCGGTGGCGGAGTGCCCAGTCCAGGCACGAGATCACCGCCGAGGTGATGCCGGAGCAGTCGGAGTCGGACGCCACCTCACGAGTGCTCGACCGTTGGCTGATCGCGGAGGCCCTGAGCACGCTGTCCGACGAGCACCGGGCCGTGATCGGCGCCGCGTACTTCGAGGGCCGCACGGTCGCCGACATCGCCGGACGGCTCCGAATACCAGAAGGCACGGTGAAGAGCCGGTTGCACTATGGGCTGCGGATGCTTCGGCTGAAGCTGCAAGAACAGGGGGTGACGACGACATGAGTGCGCAAGATCTCGGGCCGCGCGCGCTGTCACACGAACCCGATCCCTACCTGCAGTGGGACGCGGCGTACGTCCTCGGAGCGCTCTCGTCCAGCGAGCGTCGCGAGTTCGAGCAGCACCTGACCGGCTGCCGGATCTGCCAGCGGGCGGTCTCGGAGCTCGCCGGCATGCCCGGTCTGCTGGCACAGGCGTCGCCGGAGGATGCCGTTGCGCTCACCGGGGCGGTCGAGGAGCTGGACGACCTGCCTCCGGAGTTCGGGCCGACGCTCATCTCTCGCGCGCGGCGGACTCGTCGACAGCGCCTGCTGCTCACGGTCGGCTCGATCGCCGCCGCGCTGGTGCTGATCGCCGGGGGGGTCGGCTTCCTGTTCTCGCGCGGGATCATTGGCACCCCGTCGCCCTATCGGGTGGCGTTCTCATCGGTAGTGCCGAGCGGGATCACGGCCGTAGTCGACGTGACACCAGGTCGAAGCGAGACTGGTCTGAGGGTCGAGTGTCAGTACGCTGCGATGCCGGCCTCGAGCACAGGCGGACCCTACGGGGAGTACGCGATCTGGGTCCGGGACCGCTCGGGCAACGAGAGTGAAGTCAAGAGCTGGGCCGCCAAGCCCAACAAGGTGATGCGTCCCGGCGGCACCGCCCCGATTGCCACCTGGCGGCTCGACCAGGTCGAGATCCGTGAGGCAAGCACGGGCGAGATCCTGCTCATCGCGCCGGTTCGCTGACGTCCCGCGCACCCTCTCCTGCGCTCCGGCACTCTCTCGTGCGCTCCGGCACCTCTCGTCGCTCCGGCACTCTCCGCGCTCCGGCACCCTCTCGTGCGCTCCGGCACCCTCTCGTGCGCTCCGGCACCCTCCTGCGCTCCGGCACCCCTCGTACGCTCCGGCACCTCCTCGTACGCTCCCGCACCCTCTCCTGCGCTCCGGCACCCTCTGAGCAACCGAGGCACCTCCTGCAGAGGGTGCGTCGACCTGCTTCCCGGTGCCGGAGCGGGTACGAGCGGCCGACCCGGTGAGTTTCGCGCCCCCCGCCGGTCCAGAGTTGAGGTCCAGAGTCGAGGTCCAGAGTCGAGTCAGATCCGATCAGGAGGAGCACCACATGGAACCGTCCATCGTCGAACGTCCCGCTCAGCCGTACGCCGCGATCACCGTCCGGGTGTCAATGCGGCAGCTCGGGGACATTGTTCCGCCGTTGACCGGGGAGGTGTTCGGATGGTTGGCCGAGCACGGAGTCGCTCCGGCCGGACCCGCCCTGTGGAAGTACAACGTGATTGACATGGCCGGCCAGCTGGAGATCGAGACAGGGGTTGCCACGGAGACCGAGGTCGACGGCGATGATCGGGTCCGCGGTGGGGTGCTGCCGGGCGGCCGCTATGCCGTGGCCCGATTCCACGGCCACCCGGACGGCCTCCAGCGGGCCACGGGGGATCTATTGAGCTGGGGCGCTGAGCAGGGCCTGGTCTGGGACATCGATCTGGTCGACGGTGGGGAACGCTGGGTGGCTCGCCTCGAGGAGTATCTCGACGACCCGAGCGAGAAGCCCGACATGAACGACTGGGACACCGATCTGGCGTTCAAGCTCGCCGACTGAGCTGGCGATTTCGGCCTCGCGCTCGGCGCGACTCCGCGCATCCAGACACGCCCGCGCATGGGGTGCCATCACTGATCGGGGGCGCCTCCACCCGTCGACGGCTCCAGCAGGCATCCGGTCGCCCCCAAGTTTCCGGTGGCGTCCGCTCGCATCCAGGGGCGTACGCAGGCGTCCGGTCGCGCTCCAAGTCCGGTGGCGCCCTTCGCATCCGGGCGCGTCCCCCGATCGCGGGCGCGTCCACGCGTCGAGGGGCGTACGCAGGCGTCCGGTCGCGCTCCGAGTCCGGTGGCGCCCCCCGCGTGTCAGGGCCCGACTCTGCCCACCGGGTCCAACTCGGACGCCACGGGTTCGCCACTTTGCGCACCCGGGGGCCACCTGGCGCATCGGCGCAGGTGCGCGAGGTGACCCGTGAGCGCGCAGAGTCGGGTGAGCGGCGAGATGCCGGGCTGGCCGTGCTGGTGGAGCGGTGGGCTGGGCGCTGGCCGGGCGGTGGAGCGGCAGGCCGGGCGTTGGCGCAGCAGCCGGCCGGGGCCTGGCGGAGTGGCTGGCCGGGCCCTGGCGGAGCGGCAGGCCGGGGGCCTGGCGGAGCGGCAGGCGGGGCGTGGGGCCAGCGGCAGGCTGGGCGTTGGGCCAGCGGCAGGCTAGGCGTTGAGCCAGCGGCGAGCCGGGGCTTTGGCAGAGTGCCGGGCGTGGGCAGAGTGGCTGGCACCGCACAGGGGTCTTGCGCTCAACCGGTCAACAGGAGAATCGTCATGACCGGCTGACACCCCGGCGATCCGAAAGGCTTTCGATGGCGACTGACCTTCCGTCCCTGCGTCGCGCTGCGAGCGAGGCGCGCATCGACTGGCAGCCGGGGGAGACCCGGCACGCCGGCATGTCCCGGCTCCAGGCCCGATCCCGGCTCGGCGCCAACCCGCCCGGCGGGATCGCCGAGCTCCAGCGTCGAGAGGAGACCGCACGTACGGCGGCAGCGCGGGCCGACGCAGCCCCTGCCGAACAGGCCGACGCGGAGCGGGCGGGCGCAGCCGCGCCGGCCAAGTTCGACTGGCGATCGGCGAGCGGTGGGAACTACGTCTCGCCGGTGAAGGACCAGGCCGGCTGCGGGTCGTGTGTCGCCTTCGGGGCGACCGCGGTGCTCGAGTCGATGGTGCGGATCGCCGCCAAGGAGCCGGGACTGCTCGTCGACCTGTCCGAGGCCCACGTCTTCTTCTGCTACGGACCCGACCACGGCGCCGGACCCTGCCCGGAGGGCGGCTGGTGGCCCGACGACGCATTCGCGGCGATGAAGGCCGGGGTCGTCGACGAGGCCAACTACCGCTACACCGACGAGGACCAGCCGTGCCGCCGCGGCGCGGACTGGCAGACGCGGCTGACGAAGTACAGCCACTGGACGACCAAGTCGAGCGTCAGCGCGATGAAGACGTACATCTCGACGATCGGCCCGATGACGGCCTGTTTCACGATTTACGAGGACTTCTTCTACTACTACACCGGCGGCGTGTACACGTACCACGCGCAGACCTCCGGCGACATCATCGGCGGTCACTGCGTCCAGATCATCGGATACGACGACGCCAAGAAGTGCTGGATCGCCAAGAACAGCTGGGGCACCGGATGGGGCGAGGACGGCTACTTCCGGATCGCGTACGGCAGCGCGGGCATCGACGAGGAGATGTGGGGCATCGATGGCACGATCACGTCGCCGTTGATCCGCACCGTGCTGCGGGTGGTCCTCGCCGGGTCCGGCAACGTCTTCCACACCCAGCGCAATGGCGACGGCAGCTGGCAGAAGGCCGTCAACCGGCTCGATACCGGCACGCCTGGTGATCCGGGCAGCTTCACCGCTGTCACGGCGGCGGCAACGATCAACCGGCTGCACGTCGTCGGACTGGTGGGCGGCCAGCCGTGGTACACCCGGCAGCGGGCCGGTGCCGGCTGGGCCACGTGGGAGAAGCCGACATCGACCCATCCCAGCGCGTCGTGGAGTGCCATCAGCTGCGCGGCGTCGAGCGACAACCTCGATGTGCTCGGTCTGACGGCGGGCGTGGTCTGGCACACCCGACGAGGCGCCGACACGACCTGGCAGACGGCGTGGGTACGGGTGACACCGTCCAGTGGCGGCCCCGGAGCGTTCTCGGCGATCAGCTGCGTGACCATCGGCACCCAGACCAATCTCGTCGGAATCGCCGCCGGCAAGCTGTGGCTGACCACGCGGAAGAAGGACGGCACCTGGACGACCCTCGCTCAGATCAAGGCGTCCGACAACCACGTACCGGGAGCCTTCAGCGCCGTGAGCGCGGGGGCCGTCGACGGTCGGCTTGCCGTGGTCGCCCTCAGCGGCGGCCGGCCGTGGGTGCTCGAGCGGTCGACCGCCGGAGCATGGGGAACGTACCGGGAACTGACCTCGACCAGCGCGACCGCGCCGACGGGCTATACCTCGATCGCGTGCGCGGACGTCGGCAAGACCCTGCAGGTGATCGGCGTCTCCGGCGGCAAGCTGTGGCACAACCTCCGTAAGGCGGACGGTACCTGGCAGGCATCCTGGGGCGATCTCGGTAGCCAGCTCACCGGTGAGCCCGCCCAGATCGTCTCGACGGACTGCGCCTGATGGCTGACGTACCCGATCGGCTCGCGCTCACCGTCGGCGATCGGCACGAGCTCTCGTTGCCCGGTCTGGGCACGTCCGGCTACCGGTGGGGCGAGGCGCTCGACGGGGACGTGGATGCCGTACAGCTGGAGTGGCAGCGGGGGATGTCGGCCGAGGAAGCCCGCGGGCGACCGATGGGTGCCAGCGCGGCCGAGCGGCTCGCCATCACGGCCACCTCCCCGGGTCACGTCACCGTCCGGCTCACGCAGCAGCGGCCGTGGGAGAGTGTGCCGCCCAGAGCCGAGCACACCATCGAGATCGACATCGCCCCATCCTGAGCGGCGTGCCGGAACACTCCAACCGGAAGGAAGTCAGCGCATGACAGACCATGTGTATCGCGTCACCGAGATCGTCGGTACGTCCAGCGACGGCCTCGATGCCGCCATCCGCAACGGAATCGAGCGGGCGGCCCAGACCCTCCACGGGCTCGACTGGTTCGAGGTCACCGAGATCCGCGGTCATCTCGACGACGGCGCGATCGCCCACGTCCAGGTCGGCCTCAAGATCGGCTTCCGCCTGGACGACTCCGACCCGGTCACCTGACCCCTCCGACTTGTCAGCGCGAGGAGTCGCTATAGCAACTTCTGACGCTGACAACTCGGAGGGGGGAGGTCAGGGGAGTTCCCAGACCACGTCGTCGGGGGTCTTGTCCGGGCGCCAGCGCTTCCAGACCGGGTGGCGGAGTTTGCCCGCGGAGGTGAGCTCGACGTACTCGACCTCGCCCACCTGGGACGGGGTGATCCAGTGGGCGTCCCTGGCGTCCTCCCGCGGTACGTCGATCATCGGGTTCGTCTTGCGGGCCAGCCGCGCGACGAGGGCGTCGATCTCGCCCAGACCGGCGTCGGTGAAGCCCGAGCCGACCCGACCGACGTAGCGCAGGCCCTCCGTCGACGGCACCGCGACGAGCAGCGAACCGACGCCTCCGTCGCGCCGACCCTGTCCCGGCCGCCAGCCGGCGACCACGACCTCCTGGGTCTGCCGGTGCTTGAGCTTGAGCCAGGTGTGACCGCGACGCCCCGTCTGGTAGATCGAGTCGCGCCGCTTCGCGACGACGCCCTCGAGATCGAGGGCGCGGCTGGTCTCCATGGCCGCGTCCCGATCGCCGTCGAAGATCGGCGGCACGGTGATCCGAGAGCCTGGTCGATCGGGGACGAGCGCGGTGAGGGCCGCCCGACGCTCCTCGTACGGTCGCTTGGTCCAGGACGAGCCGTCCAGGGCAATCAGGTCGAAGAGCATCAGCCGGGCCGGGTGCTTGCGCGCGGCAGCGGCGATGTCGCCCGGTCGGGTGAGGTTGATCCGGGGTTGCAGGAGCCCGAACTTGGGGGTGCCGGACGAGTCGAGCACGACGATCTCACCGTCCAGAATCGCCGATCGGCACTGGATCGCGCCTAGATCGTCGATCAGGTCGGGGTAGGTCGCGGTCTCGTCCCGGCCCTTGCGCGACTGCAGCCGGACCCTGCCATCGGCGAGGTACACCACCACACGCACGCCGTCCCACTTCATCTCGAACGCCCAGTTGTCCGGGTCCGTGACGTCGGCGGCGGTGCCCGGGGTGGCCAGCATCGGGCTGATCGGCTCCGGGAACTCTGGCGCGGGGGCTTCGACAGGCTCGGCGGGTGGAGTGTCCTCTGGGCTGGTCGACTCATGTCCCGAGCCTGCGGAGGGGGGGCCGAGCCGGCCTGAGCCTGCGGATACCTGCCGTGGGCTTGTCGAGTGGCCCGCAGCGCTCTCGCTCACAGCATCCACCACGGCGGCGACCTCGCCCACCACCTTCGGCGGGTGCAGCGGCGCCTCGGCGTCTGCCGGATCGAGCGCCATCCGGTGCATCAGCCAGTTCTTCTCCGCCTGCCCGCGACTGCCGCCGGTGTGGATCAGCGCGAACTTCGCCGGACCCTCGAGGCCGCCACCCTCGCGACCGAACAGCGTGACGATGACCTCCTTGCCCTCCCGCCACTTGTGGGTCTCGTACGTCCCCGCGTCCCAGATGCTCACCTGGCCGCCGCCGTACTCGCCCCTTGGGATCGGTCCCTCGAAGCTGCCGTACTCCAGCGGATGGTCTTCTGTCTGCACGGCCAGGTGATTCGCCTTGGGGTCGGTCGGCGGCGCCTTCGGCACGGCCCAGCTGACCAGCACGCCGTCGCGCTCCAGCCGGAAGTCCCAGTGCAGCGCTCGGGCGTGGTGCTCCTGGATGACGAAGGTGGGCTGGCCGTCGGAGCGTACGGTGATCGACTCGCCCGCCGCCGGCACGGGTTCCGGAGTCTTGGCGGCGTCGCGCATGCTGCGGTAGGTCGACAGCCGGTCCTTGCCACCCCCGCCTGCCCCGCCCCGGCCGCCGCCCGGAAGCAGCGCCGCGAACGGATCGTTCCCGGCGGCCACCCGGTCGAGCACCTGCTCGTACGTCAGCTGTGCCAGGTCCGGATCGGCGAGTTCTTCCCAGGTGCGCGGCGCGGCAACCGTGGGATGCGTACGTCCTCGCAGGGAGTAGGGCGAGACCGTCGTCTTGGCACCGTTGTTCTGACTCCAGTCGATGAACACCTTCCCGCCGCGGCCCGCCTTCTTCATCACGGCGGTGACTCGATCCGGCTGGTCCGCCTCCAGGGCCAGCGCGAGCTGCCGGGCGACCTCGGTCGCCTGCTCGCAGGTCTGCGAACCGTCCAGTGGGGCGTACAGGTGGATGCCCTTGCTGCCGGAGGTGACCGGGACGGGCGCGTGTCCGACATCGGCGAGGATGTCGCGCACCCAGACCGCCACCTCGGCGCACTCTGCGAGGCTGACCCCCTCGCCGGGATCGAGGTCGAGCACCAGCCGGTCCGGGTTCTGCGGTTGGCCTCCGCCTGCGGATCCGGCACCGGACCTCGATCCGGCCGGCTCGCTGAAGCGCCACTGCGGGACGTGCAGCTCGAGGGCGGCCAGCTGACCCAGCCAGGTGAGCGTCGCCAGCTGGTTGATCACGGGGTAGAAGTTGTCGTGATCACGGTGCTCGATGACGTACCGCTCGACCCAGTCCGGCGTACCCTTCGCCAGGTCCTTGTTGAAGAACACCGGACCCTGGTGGTCCTCGTCGCCGACCCCGTCCGGCCAGCGCTTGCGGGTCGCCGGCCGCTGGCGCAGGTGCGGCAGCATGACCTCGGCCACCGACGCGTAGTAGCTGATCACATCGGCCTTGGTTGTCCCGGTGGCGGGATAGAGCACCTTGCTCAGGTTCGTCAGCTTGATCGAGTGCCCGTCGACGACGACCGTCTGCGCCACCTCCGCTGCAGCCATGCCCCCATCCTGCCCACCCTCGTCCCCGGAAAGTGGGCCCGGGTGGAGGATTTACACGGCGTGTCGTTGTCGTTTGAGCCCACTTTCCGGGGAGGGGGGTGGGGGTGGGGGGGGAGGAGTAGGGGCATGCGAGCGATCTGGAAGGGTGCCATCACGTTCGGTCTGGTCAGCGTGCCGATCAAGCTGTACGCCGCCACCGAGGACCACGACCTCCATCTCCATCAGGTACACGACGCCGATGGCGGTCGGATTCGCTATCAGCGGCGCTGCGAAGTGTGCGGAAAGGTCGTCGAGTACGAGCACATCGACCGGGCCTTCGAAGAGGGCGGTACGACCGTGGTGCTGACCGAGGACGACCTCAGCGCGCTGCCCGAGGGGCGCAGTCGCGAGATCGAGGTCGTCGAGTTCGTCCCCTCGGAGCAGGTCGATCCGATCATGCTCGACCGGAGCTACTTCCTCGAGCCCGACAAGGCGGCCGCGAAGGCGTACGTCCTGCTGCGCCGAACGCTCGAGGAGACCGATCGGACCGCGATCGTGCAGTTCTCACTGCGGCAGAAGACGCGGCTCGGTGCGCTGCGCTCGCGCGGGAAGGTGTTGATGCTGCAGGCGCTGTTGTGGGACGACGAGGTACGCGAGGCGGACTTCGACGTGCTCGACACCGACGTACGGACCTCGGCGAACGAGCTGAAGATGGCCTCCTCGCTGGTCGACAACCTGTCGGCAGACTTCAAGCCGGACACGTTCTCCGATGAGTACCAGGAGCAGCTCCGGCAGCTGGTCGCCGCCAAGCTCGAACAGGGAGATGCTCTGGACACCGCCGCCACGTTCGGCGAGGAGTCCGACGAGGATGGCGGCGCCGAGGTTGTCGATCTGATGGACGCCCTGCGCCGCAGCGTCGAGGCGAACCGCAGCAGACGGGCCTCCAGCGGGGGCTCGGGTGGTCACGAGGCGACCACGAAGAGTTCGACCAAGACGACTGCAACCACGACGACCAGGGGTACGAAGCCTCCGGCAACGAGTTCCGCGAGGAAGAAGAGCTCGCCGAAGAAGTCGGCGGCGAAGTCGAAGTCGACGGCGAAGAGACAGACCCCGGCGAAGAAGCAGACCTCGGCGAAGAAGAGTGCCACCAAGAAGCCGACGGCGAAGACCAACGCCTCCAAGAAGGCCAGCTGACCGGCTCCGGGGGTGCCGGGTGCGCGGCGAGAAGCGCGACTCCACACCCCGGCAGTTCACCTCGCACCCTGCATGTCGGGTGCCGAGCCGGTCTGCGAACCGGTCTGCGGGGCGGGGTGCGGGGGCGGGGTGCCGGGGTCAGGTGACCGGCCACGAAGATCAGTCGGTCTGCGGTCTGCGGTCTGCGGTCTGCGGTCTGCGGTCTGCGGGGTGCGGTCTGCGGATTCGGCCGCTGCGCGTCCGGAGTCGACGATCGAGCCAGCGCCAGGCTCAGCCGGGCGGGATCGGAGGCGCCCAGCCGGGACGCTTGACCAGGCAGAAGGGATGGCCGGCCGGGTCGGCGTACGTGTCGTCACGGAGATGCCGGGCACCCAGGGCGATGACCCGCCCTCCCGCCGCCGCCACGTCCTCGACCATGAGGTCGAGGTGCAGCTGCTGGGGCACCTCGTTGTCCGGCCAGGTGGGAGCCCGGTGATCCGGGGCTCGCTGGAAAGCCAACCCCGAGTGGTGATCGTCTTCGGCGACGACCACCCAGTCCTCGTCGGCGTACGTGATCGGCTGGCCCAGCAGCGCGCTGTAGAACGCCGCTAGCACCGGCGGATCGGGGCAGTCCAAGGCAACGTGATGCAGTCGTCCGATCATCGGTCGAGACGCTCCTTCCGCGGGCAGGTCAGGCCGCGAAGATCGGCGGCAGTGCGAACAGCATGGTCATCGACCAGGTGATGTGGGTCAGGATCGGTGCGAGGACGCCGCCCCCGGCCCGCCGCTGCAGCCCGACGACCAAACCCAGCACCAGGGCCGCGAAGACCAGCACGGGATTGCCGCCGGCGACGGTGGCGAGGGCGTACAGGACGGTCGAGATCAGCACTGGATACCGTACGCCGATCGCCGCGAACAGGGCGCCTCGGAAGAAGAGCTCCTCGGCGATCCCGTTCACGAGCGTGATGACGGTGATGATCACGAGACTGCCAGAGCGGGCATACCCCAGCACGTCCTCGGTCAGCCCCGCCAGCGGCGGGATCAGCCGGAAGATCAGCGCCCCCACGATGAAGAGCGCGGCGAGGCTGAGGCCGACCAGGATCGGGGCGAGAATGGGCCGACGCAGCTCGCCTCGGGACAAGATCCGACCGAGGTGCAGCGGGCCAGACGCGAAGCTGCCGATCACCCAGGTCGCCGCCAGCCCCAAGGTCAGCGGGTAGAACCGGGGATCGCCCGGCTCCGTCGAGAACGACAGCCCCAGCAGAGTTGCCCCCACGACGATCGTGACGGCGACGACGATCCGCCGGCGCAAGAACTGCGAGTCCGACTGGCGGTGGTCGCGCTCCACTTTGTCGATCAGCAGCGGACGGACCAGGCCCACCGCCCGACCCACCACCTGAGCTCGGCGTGAGGCCCGACCCGGTCGACTTCTCGCGTCTACCTCGGGGTCCGCCGTGTGGTCTACCGCGGGGCCCGCCGCGTCGGCCACCTCGGGGCCCGTTGCATCGCCTTCCGCGGGAGCCGTCGCCTCGTCCGGTCCTGGCGCGGCCGCGGCGGCCCGGGGTCTCTCGTCGCGCGCGTCGCCGGTGCTGCCACTCATTCCGATCTCTGGCGCCGATCGTGCTCGGCGAAGGCGAGCCGCACGGCGTCGTCGTACCGCATCGGCTCGAGTGGCACCACCGAGCTGATCGAGTGGTCGGTGACGATCACCTCGTTGCTCATCGAGTCCACCAGATTGCGTCCCGTGGCGGCGTCCACATCGGTGACCAGCGCCAGCCAGCGCGACGACAGCCTCGGGGTGAGCAGCGGCACCACCACGATCGGCAGGCTACGGCCGTGGCGGATCGTGGCGACGCGCTGCATCATCTCCGCGTACGTCAGGACTTCCGGGCCACCGATCTCATACGTCCGGCCGCGGGCCTCTGCCGGCTCCAGCACGCCCACCAAGTAGTCGATCACGTCCGGCAGGGCGATGGGCTGGGTCTTCGTGGTGACCCAGTGCGGCGTGACCATCGCCGGCAGCTTCTCGACGAGCTGACGGGTGATCTCCCACGAGATCCCGCCGTCGCCGATGATGATCGCGGCCCGCAGCACGGTGACCGGTACGCCGCCCTCGCCGAGCAGCAGTTCGACCTCGCGGCGCGACTTCAGATGCTCGGAGAGATCCTCGGAGTCCGCGCCCAGGCCGCCCAGGTAGATGATCCGCTCCACCTCCGCCTCGGCGGCAGCTCGCCCGAACACCCGCGCGGCCTCGGCGTCCTTCGCCCGGAAGTCGTCGCTGGCCAGCGAGTGGACCAGATAGTAGGCGGCGGAGACCCCGGCCAGCGCGGATGACAGGGACTCCGGGTCGGACACGTCGCCATAGACCGCCTTGCCAGCACCCGTGTAGTCGTCGGGATGCCGAGTCATCGCACGCACCTCATGGCCGGCGTCGTCGAGCGCCTCGGCGAGCTTCGAGCCGACGAAGCCCGATGCCCCCGTGACCAGCACGGGCGTCATCAGGGGCCACCGGCCGATGCCGGTGCCGGTGCTCGTCCCGGTGCCGGCTCAGCCCGGTCGCCGCGGAAAAAGTGGCGGTTCGTGAGCCGCCGGACCCCGAGCCCAGGCGTTGCCGAACGGTTCGCGTGCTCACTGGCCGGCACTTTTTCCGTCTTCGTCAAGGGTCGTGCACCTCCTGAAGGCGTTGTTGCCCCGATGAGGTGTTCGTCCTCGGAGACCCGGCTGGATTCACCCGGGCGCGGATGGCATAGCGCGGGCGCCACCGCCAGGTAGGCAGTCACGACTGGAGGGTGAGCTCGACCATCGCGTGGACCAGACTCGGGAGGTCCTCGCCTGCTTCGACCAACCGGCGCTGCACGGCCGCCCCGGTCCCATCGGCCCGGAGCACGTCGAGCTGGCGGCCGACGATGTTGTCGTCGCCCGCCTCGGCGAGGGCAACGCCCACATGATCCACCAGATCGTCGACCACGGACCACGCCGCTGTCGGCCGAAGCGTCGCGGGGTCCAGCAGGTCGCCATCGAGCCCGAATCGACTGGCGCGCCAGCTCGCCAGCCGGATCAGGTCGGACGACACCGCGGGCGCAGGCCTGCCCTCGCGCCACTCGCCGGCCGCCGTTTCCACCAGAGCCCGGACCAGCGCGGCGATCAGGAGAGTGTCGCCGACTCGTGCACAGACATCGGCGACCCGGACCTCGACGGTCGGATAGCTCCGCGACAGCCGGGCGTCGAAGTAGATCATCCCGACGTCCATCGGCACTTTCGTGGCGAGCAGGGCGTCGACGTACGCCTGATAGCCCGCGCCGGTATGCAGCAGCGGTGTCGGGCCGGCCGTCGGGAACCGGTTCCACGCCTGGGTGCGAAAGCTCGCGTACCCGCTGTCGCCGCCCTGCCAGAACGGGGAGTTCGCCGACAGCGCGACGAGCGCCGGCAACCAGCTCCGGATCCGGTCGAGAACGCCGACGCCCTCGTCCGGGGACTCGATCGCGACATGGACGTGGCAGCCGCAGGTGAGTTGCTCCGCCGTCGTGAGTCCCAGATGGCCGACCATCGCCTGATACCGCGGCTTGACCGTCGTCCTGGGGACCACCGCCAGCGGAGAGGTTCCGATCGCGGCGATCCGGGCGCCCTGCTGCTCGGCCAGCTCGTTGGCCCGCCGCCGCCAGCGCACCAGCTCGGCCCGCAGGTCGGGCAGCGAGGTCGTCGGTGGCGTACCGATCTCGATCTGCTGCTGCTGGAGCTCCGGCTCGACCATGCCCTCGGCGTCCGCGTGCTCGCTGTTGTCGGCGTCCGACGGGGTGCGGCTGTCTGACGATGAGGTGCCGGTGTCGGACGGGGTGTCGGTATCTGCGCCCGACATGATCAGCCCGGACACCGCGCGCGGATTCCCGTCGGCCGCATCGACGAGCAGCAGCTCCTCCTCCACGCCCATGGTCCGCACGGCACCAGTCTGGCGGCGTCTAGGAAGGGTGTGCGCCGGGCCCCGTCGCCATCGACTCGATCGTCGAGCCGCTTTCCTGCCCGGAGTCGCGGAACGTTGCTTGCCGCGGACCCAACGGGCCGCGTTTCATGCCTCGAGTCCGGAAGTCGGGGGCCCTGCCGCCCGGGATAGCGTGGATGGGTGCCTACGACGGTTGACTTCTATTTCGATCCCGGCTGCCCGTTCACGTGGCGGACGAGCAGGTGGCTCAGCGATGTCGCCGGCCGTCGCGGGATCGAGGTCCAGTGGCACCTGATGAGCCTGTACGAGCTCAACAAGGACAACGAGATCCCACCGGAGTGGCGTAGCCGGATGGACGCGTTCCGATCGCTCGGTCTGGTGCTGGAGGCGGTACGCCTCGAGCACGGCAACGCCAGCCTCGCCGCCGCGTACACCGCGATCGGGACCCGCCTCCACGACAGCAACCAGGAGGCCGACGAGGGCACGATCGCTGCCGCTCTCGCCGACGAGGGCCTCTCGCACAAGCTGATCGAACGAAGCCGCGACGGCGACATCGCCGCTGCCCTGGCCGAGAGCCACGCCCGTGCGCAGGCTGTGGCGGGACAGGAGTCCGGCAGCCCGATCACCGCGATCGACGGCCGTCCCGGCTATTTCGGCCCGATCGTCGTGCCGATCCCGACCGGCGAGGAGGCCGACAAGCTGTTCGACGCGCTGATCCTGATCTCCGAGGTTTCGGCGTTCAGCGAGCTGAAACGGGCACGCGCGTCCTTCTGAGACCCGTCGGTAGCATCGCGCCAGGGTCAGCCCGGCAGCGGGTCGGCGTCGCGATCCCGCACTCGTGAGACGTCGGTACGTCGCATGGCACGCAGCAGATGGCGCGCGTCGACGTCGAGACCGTGGAGCGCAGCCGATGACACGGTGTGCTGGAACGACAGGCCCAGGAAGTACAGTCCGGGCACGTTCGGCACCACCCCGCGCCGATGCATCAGCATCCCGTCCGGGGCCAAGATCGGCAGATCGATCCAGCCGTGGTCCGCACCGAACCCGGTACACCAGACGACCGTCTGCGGCCGGAGGATCGTTCCGTCCTCGGTCTGGGGGAGGCCGTCGACGACGTCGGTGATCCGGCCCACCCGACGTACGCCCGCCGCGGAGATGTCGCGGCGTCGATAGCGGATCAGGGGTGTACCGCGGCGGAGAACCCGACGATGCAGGCCGCGGCCGAGGGGGTTGCTCAGGGTGAACACGTGAAGGAACGCGAACATCGTGATCGGCATCAAGGCGCGGACGACCAGCGAGTCGAGCCCCAACGGAATCTCGCCCGGGTGCGGGCCGGCGAGCACCGTCGGATGTCCGCCGCGCGCAACGTCGATGGCGATGTCGGACCCGGCCGTCCCGGCTCCGACGACGAGGACCTCACCCGTGAGCTGGTCCGGGCGGCGATACTCCGCCGAGTCCACCTGCACGATCGCCGGATCGAGCTCGGCCGCGAAGCAGGGCCGTCGCTGCTTCATGTGGCCGCCGGTGGCAACCACCACCCGATCGGCCGTGATGGTGCTGTCCTCGGTCTCTACCACGAACCTCGAGCCCTCCCGCGCGAGGCGGAGGACTCTCGTCCGGTGGCGGATGGGCAGTTGGAAGTGCTCGGCGTACGTCTCCAGGTAGTCCGCCACCTGGGTCCGCGTCGGGTACGTCGTCGTGTCGATCGGCAGGCCCGGGAGACTGGCGTACCGAGGGAGGCTGAACAGCCGTAACGAGTCCCAGCGCTTGCGCCAAGCGTCACCGGTCCGAGCGCCCGCATCGAGGATCACGAACGGGTCGCCGATGCGCCGGAGGTGATACCCCATGGCCAGCCCCGCCTGGCCGCCGCCGATCACGACGATGGGTACGTGCATCCTCGCCACCGGTTCATCTTGCCGGGTTTTGACAGCCGCGCGTGCTATCGAGCGATTGTTCGAGTCCAGCTTGTGATGTCGGCTGCGTCACACAAAGCTGGATCGATTCACAAGGGGCCCCTGGTGGGTCGATCCGTGTGTGCAGGGGAGGTCAGTCCAGCAGTTCCTCCAGCGCTCGCGAGGCGTCCTCTGCCCGGTCCCGAGCCTGGGAGAGGCGATCTTCGGCCGCCGTTCGACGTACGTCCGCGTCCGCCACCGCCTGCTCGGCCCGCGCGAGCTCCGTACGGAGTCGCTCCGCCTCGTCCGCCGCCGCCTCCGCGGAGTCGCTTGCCCCCACGACTTCCGCCTCGGCATCGCGTAGCGCAGCCTGGGTCTGCTCCCACGTGTCCCGCGCTGCCTTGACCTCCGCCGCGGTGGGACCGCTGGGTGGCGTCGCGCCCGCCGACGTCCCGGTCGCTGTCCTCGCCGGCGTCTCGGCCAACATCTCCGGGTCGGCATTCTTTCGCCCGGCCGAACTCGCCCTCCCGGCATCGGCGCCCGCCGCGGCACCTGTGCCCGCCCCGGCACCTGTGCCAGCCGCGGCATCGCCGCCCGTCCCGGCCTCCCACGGCCCGAACCCACCGAACGTGACGATCTGCGTCACCCGCCCAGCGCGTACGTCCTCCGCCAGCGCGGGATCGGCCAGGGCCGCCTGGAGGTGCTGGCTGACCTCCTGGAGCTGCCCGTCGGTGACCCGCTGTCCGCCCTCGGCGGCCAGCGAGGCGGCCCGGCGTGCCAGCGCACGGACCGCCTTCTGCCGCTCGCCGGAGAGTCGCCGCAGCTCGGGTCCGGACAGCGAAGCCTGGGCCTCCCGCAGGGCCGCGCCGAGATCCAGCAGGCCGGCGACCTCGTCGGCGGCCGAACGCGCGAGCAGGTTGATCAGCCACGCGCTCCGGGTCGGCTTGCGCAGGGCGCCGATCGCTTTCGCCAGCTCGCGGTCCTTCGCCTGGCGAGCCTCTGCGACGAGCGCCGTGCGTACGGCCATGAAGTCTTCGGGCGTGGCCGCGTAGACCTGATCGGTCGCCGCCTCCAGATCCACCTGCCTGGTCAGACGACCGCGGGAGTCGGCCTCGGGACCTCGGTCGCCGGAGCCGCGTCATCCGCGGAGTCGATCGGGGTGAAGACCAGGTCGGCGTTGTCGATCAGCCGGGTTGTCCCCACGTGGGCCGCCACGAGGATCAGCGCTGGGCCGGTGTAGTCGGCCGCAACATCGGCGAGATTGCCGGGCTGCACGATGCTCAGGTAGTCGACCTTCACCCCTGGCTCGGCCGTGAGCATCTGACGGGCGGCGTGCAGGGCCGCCGTCGGGCTCTTCTGCTGGCACGCCGCGAGCATCGCGTGGGAGAGCGCCAGCGCCGACGTACGTTCGGCCTGGGCCAGGTAGCGGTTGCGGCTCGAGATCGCCAGACCGTCCGGCTCACGGACGATGGGCGCGCCGATGATCCGCACGGGCGAGTTCAGGTCGGTCACCATCCGGCGGATCAGCGCGAGCTGCTGGGCGTCCTTCTTGCCGAAGATGGCGACATCGGGCCGGACGATGTTGAAGAACTTGCTGACGACCGTGAGCACGCCGTCGAAGTGCCCCGGCCGGGACGCGCCCTCCAGGATCGAGCCCAGCGCACCCGCGCTGACGCTCACCTGCCGCCCGGCCGGGTAGAGGTCTGAGACACTCGGCGTGAACACCACGTCCACACCGGCGTCGCGGCAGATCTCGAGGTCAGCCTCAAGCTGTCGCGGGTAGCGCGCGTAGTCCTCGTCGGGCCCGAACTGCAGCGGGTTCACGAAGATGCTGACGATGACCGCGTCGCCGTACTCGTGCGCCAGCGCCATCAGCGACCGGTGCCCGGCGTGCAGCGCACCCATCGTCGGGACGTACGCGACACTGCGGCCGGCGATCGCCAGCTGGGCGCGAGCGAGGTCGATCTCGTCCAGGCCGCGGGCGATGATCATCGGCGGGCACCCGTTGGCGCACTGTTCGTCCCCGTGGCGCCGCCCGCACCGTCCCTCGGCGTCAGCTCCGCGGCGAACGTGTGCTGCTCGGTCGGGAAGCCGCCGCTCTCGACATCGGCGACGTACGCTGCCGCGGCGTCACTGATCACCTGAGCCAGGTTGGCGTACTGCTTGACGAAGCGCGGCAGGTAGCCCTGGCGCAGCCCGAGCGCGTCCTGCCAGACCAGCACCTGCGCGTCGCAGTCGGGTCCTGCGCCGATGCCGACGGTCGGGATGTGGAGCTCATCGGTGATCACCTTGGTCACCGAGCCGGGAACCATCTCGAGCACCAGCGCGAACGCGCCGGCCTCGGCGACCGCCTTGGCGTCGGCGATGATCCGCTCCGCGTCGCTGCCACGGCCCTGGACCTTGTAGCCGCCCAGGTTGTGCTCGCTCTGCGGGGTGAAGCCGATGTGGCCCATCACGGGAATGCCGGCGCGCGTGATGGCGTGGATCTGGTCGGCCATCCGGACGCCGCCCTCCAGCTTCACAGCGTGGGCTCGGGCCTCTTTCATGAAGCGGACGGACGTACGCAGGGCCTGGGTCGGACTCTCCTCGTACGACCCGAAAGGCAGGTCGGCCACCACCAGCGCCCGCTTGGTGGCACCGACGACGGCACGGGCGAGCGGAATGAGCTCGTCGACGGTCACCGGCAGCGTGGACTCGTAGCCGTAGACGTTGTTGGCCGCGGAGTCGCCGACCAGCAGCGCCTTGACGCCGGCGTCGTCGAACAACGCAGCGGTGTACTGGTCGTAGCTGGTGAGCATCGCCCACCGCTCGCCGCGACGCTTGGCGGCGATCAGGTCGAGGGTGCGGACCCGCTTGGGAGTTGTCTGCTCAGCCACGGCTCGGCCACCCCCGGAGGAACTGACCGCGATCGTTGGCGGTCGCCGGCGGCGTGATCCCTCCGACGGATGTGGATCGCAACACGAGAGAACCGCCTCACTTCAGACTGCCCCGACCTGCGGCGGGGGCGCGACCGAGCAGGCTCGCGACGATCCGACGCCGGCCGCTGCCCGGAACGGAAACTGTCCGTCTATCAACCTAACGCATGACTTCGAGACTGTAGTCCAGCGTTCAACCGGAGCTTTGATAACGATTCACCGTGCCGGCGAGTCCGGCCCGCCACAGCCGATTCCGGCCCGCCCTCATCCCCGGCGTCCAGCCTTCGTGCGCCCGGCACGGGCCGACAGTCATGCGCCCTGAGCCGAAGTTGTGCGCCCCGAGCGTGTTGAAGGCCCGATCGCCCGGAGCCCGGCCGATATCCCCGCCCGGTCGTACGAATGTTCCGGGTTAGGCCCGATCTGGCCTCCATACGCCCGCCCGGTCGTACGAATGTTCCCGTTTCAGCCCCCGATCCCGCCCATATCCCCGCCCGGTCGTACGCATGTTCCGGGTTGAGCCCCTATCGAGGCCCGCACGCCCGCCCGGTCGTACGAATGCTGTCGGCTGCGCGCCCGCGATTCCGCCCCAGGCGCCCACCTCAGGTTGGCCGCGGGGCATCTGTCGACCCAGATGTAGTACGGCCCGGTGTCGAACAGCGGGCCGGCACCCTTGGCGAGCTCAGTCCTCGTTATCGCACCGCATCGCCCAGATGAGCGGCCTGAGTCGGTGCTCGGGTCTCGTTATCGCACCGCATCGCCCAGATGAGCGGCCTGAGTCGGTGCTCGGGTCTCGTTATCGCACCGCATCGCCCAGATGAGCGGCCTGAGTCGGTGCTCGGGTCTCGTTATCGCACCGCATCGCCCAGATGAGCGGCCTGAGTCGGTGCTCGGGCCTCGTTATCGCACCGCATCGCCCAGATGTGGGCGTACGTGGGTCGTCCGGTCTCGTCATCGCACCGCATCGCCCAGATGTCGGCCAGCCGTCCCTCGCGACTAGCAACGGCCCGCGGCCGGCGTCGGCACTCCGCGCAAGTTCGGTCTACTTCGCGCATCGTGCCCGACGCGCGGAGTCGGTGGAAGTCGGGCGAAGTGGGTGGAAGTCGCGCTCCGACAACGGTGGCGGGCGACAACGCTGCGGCCGACAAGCGCCGCTGGCGATGCCAACGCGTACGCGGCCAGGCCCGGCCCGGCCCGGTCAGCCCTAGTGCACAGGTGCCTACAACTGCGACAGCACCAGGGAACTGCGAGTGCGGCTGACCCCGGGGTAGTTGCGGATCACCCCGAGAATCTTCTCGAAGTGCGCCGCGTCCTCGGCCCGGACCAGGAGGATCCCGTCGGCCTCACCCGTCACCGTGTACGCCCGGGCCACCTCGGGAATGCTCGTCACCATCTCGCGCATCCGGTCCGGTGGCACCCGACCCTCGCAATAGATCTCGACGAACGCCTCGATCGTCCAGCCCAGCGCGGCCGGCTCGATGTCGATGGTGAACCGCCGGATGGCGCCGTCGGCCCGCAGCCGGTCTACCCGCCGTTTGACCGCGGCGGTCGATAGTCCGACGGTGTCGCCGATCGAGGCGTAGCTCTCCCGCGAGTTCTCCAGCAGCCGCGCAATGATCTTTTCGTCTATGCCATCTGTACGCAATGAATGCTCCGTGAGTTCGTACGTTCTGCTTCGTAGTTTGCGTCGATTCGATCCTATCGTTGAAGCATGACCAGTCTTGGGGTGGCGCCTGTCCAGACGTCACTGCGGCGGGCGAGCACACGGAGCTATCTGATGTGTCCGCCGACCTACTTCGACGTTCGCTACGAGATCAACGCGTGGATGGATGCGGGCGCCTCGGTCGACCGTGACCTCGCGCTGGCGCAGTGGGAACGGCTCGTCGCCGCCTACCGGGCGGCCGGACACTCCGTCTCGCTGCTGCCCGCCTCGCCGGACCTGCCGGATCAGGTGTTCGCGGCCAACGGCGCAACGATGGTCGACAGTCGGGTGCTGATTGCCCGGTTCGCGAATGCTGAGCGTACGGCCGAGGCCGCCATCCACGCGGCGTGGCACACAGCGGCACACGGCGAGAGCTCGCTCGTCCAGCCCGTTCAGGTCAACGAGGCCGAGGGTGACTTCGCCGTGCTCGGCGACGTGATCCTGGCCGGCCACGGCTTCCGGACCTCGCGCTCCGCCCATCGCGAGCTGGCCGCGATCACCGGTCGGGACGTGATCAGCCTGGATCTGGTCGACCCGCGCTTCTACCACCTCGACATGGCGTTGACCGTGCTCGACGACGCGGCGGACCAGATCGCGTACTACCCGCCGGCCTTCAGCGCCAGGAGCCGGGCGAAGCTGGAACGCCTCTTCCCCGACGCGATCATCGCGACCACCGCGGACGCGTACGCCTTCGGGCTGAACGCCGTCAGCGACGGCTATCACGTGTTCCTGCCCGCCGGGGCCGATCAGCTCGCCGACGCCCTGATCGCCGCCGGCTATCTGGTGGTGCCCATCGACCTCAGCGAGCTCCGCAAGGGTGGCGGCAGCGTCAAGTGCTGCACCCAGGAGCTCCGCTACGCCAGCTACACCAGCACCGACAAGAAAGTGTGAACAATGACCCTCATGGCCGGGTTCGATGGTCGCGCTCCGCGCTCCGCGGCCACGAGCGCCGCAGGATCTCGCTCGTTCGTCACGATTCCTGACGACGGAAAGGCGTGTCGTCACGAATCGATCCTCACTCCCGAGAGGCTGCGCTCGTGACCGGGTTCGACGCCGTTGCCGTCGCCGATGTGGGCAGTAGTGACCACCTGGCGCACAACTACCACCCGCTGGAGGTCGTCGTCGCCCGCGGAGAGGGGGCGGTGCTGACCGACGCAGACGGCATCGAGTACCTGGACTTCCTGGCCGCGTACTCCGCCGCGAACTTCGGACACGGCCATCCGGACCTGCTCGCGGCCACGGAGGCGCAGTTGCGCCGGGTGACGCTCACCTCGCGGGCGTTCCTGCACGATCAGCTGGAGCCGTTCGCGACCGAGCTGTGCGCCCTGATCGGCAAGCAGATGATGCTGCCGATGAACACGGGCGCCGAGGCGGTCGAGTCGGGCATCAAGGTGGCCCGAAAGTGGGGATACGAGGTGAAAGGCGTTCCCGAGGGTCGAGCAAAGGTCATCGTCGCTGCCGGCAACTTCCATGGCCGTACGACGACCATCATCAGCTTCTCCGACGACCCGGTCGCGCACGACCACTTCGGGCCGTACACGCCGGGATTCGTGACGGTTCCGTACGGCGACCTGGCTGCGCTCGAGGCAGCGATCGACGACGACACCGTCGCGGTGCTGCTGGAGCCGATCCAGGGGGAGGCCGGCGTGCTGATCCCACCGGCCGGCTACCTGGCCGGCGTCAGCCGGATCACCCGCGAGCACAACGTGTTGTTCATCGCCGACGAGATCCAGTCCGGACTCGGCCGGACCGGCGCCACCCTTGCCTGTCAGCACGAGGGTGTCGAGGCCGATGTCTACCTGCTGGGCAAGGCGCTCGGCGGCGGCATCGTCCCCGTCTCGGCCGTGGTGGCGAACCGGGACATCCTCGGTGTACTGAAGCCGGGTGAGCACGGCAGCACGTTCGGCGGCAACCCGCTCGCGTGCGCAGTCGGTCGTGCCGTTGTGCGGCTGCTGGCGACGGGGGAGTACCAGCAGCGGGCGTGGGACCTCGGAGCGCGGATGGCCGATCGGTTGCAGCGTATGGTCGGGCACGGCGTCATGGGGTACCGCAGTCGAGGGCTGTGGGCCGGAGTGGACGTCGACCCGGCACTCGGGAGCGGCCGCGACGTGTGCGAGGCGCTGGCTGCCCGGCGGGTGCTGGCCAAGGACACCCACGGGTCGACCATCCGATTGGCGCCGCCGATCGTGATCACCGAGGCTCAGCTCGACCACGGCCTCGACCAGCTCGAAGCGGTCGTGGGAGAGCTCTCCAGCCGATGAGACACCGGCGATACGAGGGGGTTGAGACCTGGGCTGTGACGGGGATCAACAGCCCAGGTCCCGGGATGGGGGGAGTCTTTTCAAACGCGGAACATCAGCGATCGCGCTGCGGACAGCTCGCCCGCATGCGCTCTGCGCGTCTATGCGATCCGGCCTTACAGCTCTGACCAGCCCGCGAGGCTATGCCGAGCGGCGATCAACGACCCGGCGATCAACGACCGGGCGATCCGCCGGCCCGGCGCGAGGCTGATGCGGGACCGGCATCCAGAATCTGCTCCAGGGCCGAGTGCGAACTGCGATCCACCGTTCCGCGAAGCGACGGCTGGGATTGCTGGGTGAGCCCTGGCGACGCCGTGGCGTCGCTGTAGCGACTGCTGAGTCTGGTGCTAGCGGCCGCGACGTCTACTCGACGCCCCCGCGGCGACCACGAATGGTGTCCAAACATGACGTGCCCCCAATTCCCCACCGCGTGGAACGCGGTCCTTCGTCGCCGCGGCCACCTGAGCGCCCCTCCCGAGGACGCCAGACGAACCCCGCGGCTGGCCCCCATGCCCGCCGCGATCCGAAGCGATGAGTTCGAGGTTAGTGGGGTGATCCGGTCGGGGTTGCCACCGATACCGAATTGTGACAATTCACCTGTCGTTCATCAGGGCGTCGGATTCCGCCCGTCATAGGCGAGGAACTTCGGCGCGAGCGCGCAGGCCAGCCACAGCAGGACGACACAGGTCAGCCCGCCGACGAGTGCGGCCATGGCCTCGCCCCACCAGTCCGCCTCCGTGCCGAGGACCAGGTCGCCCAATCGCGGACCGCCGGCCACCACAACGATGAAGACGCCCTGCAGCCGGCCACGCATGTCGTCCGGTGTCGCCGTCTGGAGAATCGTCTGCCGGAACACGGCGCTGACCGCGTCGGACCCGCCCGCGACGGCCAGGAATGCGGCCCCGGCAACGAGCGCGCCAACGGCCACCTGGGCGGGAGAGGTGTCGCCGACCCAGAGCAGCACGACGCCGAATCCTGCGACAGCGAGCCCGAAGCAGGTGATCGCGCCGACGATGACCCGTGCCTGATGGTGCACCCGGACCAGGCCACCGGAGAACACGCCAGCGATCACCGCACCGACCGCGAACGCGGCGCTCAGCCAACCGGTGGTCGTCGCCCCGCCGCCGATGAAGACGACGCCAACCGCCGGCAGCAGCACCCGTGGCATGGCGAAGATCATCGCGATCAGGTCGACCACGAACGTCATCCGGACGTTCGGCCGCGTGGCGAGGTAGCGCAGCCCTTCGAGGACCGAGGCGAGGCCACGCTTGCGATCAGGGTCGTCGGCGCCGGCGTGGATCGGCGGCAACGGCGGCAGTCGCCACAGCGCCCACAGGGCGGCGGTGAACAGCACGACATCGACGGCGTACGCGGCCGCGAAGTCCGCGGCCGCCACCAGCGCGGCGCCGAGCAGCGGTCCGCCGGTCAGCGCGAGGCTCCAGGCCGTGGTCTGCAACACGTTGGCCGACGGCAGCAGCTTCGGTTCGAGCAGGCGGGGGATGATCGCGGTCCGAGCAGGGTTGTTGATGGCGAAGCCGGCGGACTGCAGCGCGACCAGCACGTAGAGCACCCAGACCGAGTCCACGTGCAGCCACGCCTGGACGGCCAGCCCGATCGAGACCAGCCAGAGGCCGGCTGAGGCGATCAGGGCGATCCGGCGGCGGTCGTACGCGTCGACGAGGGCGCCGCCGTACAGGCCGAGAGCGACCAGCGGAACCAGCGCGAAGATGCCCAGTATGCCGACGGCGAGCGTGGAGTGGGTGATCGAGTACACCTGGAGGCCGACGGCCACGGCCGTGAGCTGAGTGCCGATGTTCGAGACCCCGAGACCCCACCACAACCGGCGGAAGCTGGGACTGGCGCGCAGTGGGGTCAGGTCGATGAGAAGGGCCATGGGGTGGGTCGAACGTTACCGCGCGGCATGGTGCTGGCTGAGCGTGCCCGTCGGCCGGCTCAGGGGCACATCTCGGTGCTGGGCTGGTGGCCCACCTGCCCAGCGGGAGCAAGTGGGCCAGCCCGTCGCTTCTGGACCATTGGGCCACGGAAGCAGATCGGCGGGCATCGGTGCCGAACCGATTTCCGGCCGGACGACCCTGCCTGCGTAGTTCACCGCCGACTAGACGCCCTGGCCGTCCGGCGCCTGCCGCAGCCGGTGAGGGTGAACTATGCTCGAGGCAACTCAGGCAGGTCGTCCGGACCGTGCCGGAGAGAATGTATCGCAATTTGTTTACCTTGTAAACACCCACCGGAGAGCGCCGACGTGGACTCGAGTACTACCCAGCACGGTGCGCGTCGCGAGCCCGGAGGTCGGCGACCGCTCAGTCAGATGGCGATCCTGGCCGAGGCCATCCGGTTCATCGACGAGCAGGGTCTCGAACGGCTGACCATGCGACAGCTCGGTGGGCGGCTCGGCGTGGAGGCGATGGCCCTGTATCGATACGTCCCGGGCCGCGAGCAGCTGCTCGACGGGGTGGTCGAGGTGCTGATGGACGAGCTGTACCAAGACACGATGGTCGACAACGAGGCGTCGAGCTGGCAGGACTACCTGCAGACACTCGCTACCGGCGTACGTCGGCTCGCCCAGACCCATCCTCGGGTCTTTCCGCTAGTCGCGTCCCGCCCGCCGGCGGCGCCATGGTTGCGGCCGCCGCTGCGCAGCCTGCGCTGGGTGGAGGCCTTTCTGGAGGGGCTTGCGGGCTACGGGTTCTCGCGCCGTTCGAGCGTGCTGACGTACCGGGCGTTTGCGACCTTCCTGCTCGGTCACCTGCTGCTGGAGACGGCCGCGTCGAACGCGCTGCCGACTCACCCCGAGGACGACATCGAGTTCATCGAGAGCAACGACCTGGCCGACTACCCGCTGATCACCGAGCTGGGTCCGCAGCTTGCTGTCGACATGTTCGGCGACGAGTTCGACGCCGCGCTGGAGGACCTGATCAACCGGCTCACCGTGGATCTGGACTGAGGTGGGGGATTCCCAGCCGGATCCGAACGCCGACGTCGATCCCGCCGACGGCCGCGACGAGACCCTCAACGAACGGCTGGACCGGAACTGGAACGAGATCCTCCAGGAGCTGCGGGTCACCCAGACGGGCACCCAGATCCTCACCGGATTCCTGCTCACCATCGCGTTTCAACAGAAATTCGCCACGCTCACGCCGTTCCAGCACACGATCTACCTGATCTTGGTGATGGCGGCCGTGCTGACAACGGCTCTCGGACTGGCGCCGGTGAGTCTGCACCGGAGCCTGTTTCGCCAGCACGCCATGCGGGTGGTCGTCGGGACCGGGCACCTGATCCTCCGGATCGTGCTGTGCGGCGTCGGCCTGGTGCTGACCGGGACCGTGCTGTTGATCTTCGACGTGGTGGTCGGTCGAACCGCCGCCTGGATCGCGGCCGGTGCAACCTTCGTCGTGGTGCTGGTGCTCTGGGGGTTGCCGTACGTGGTGAAGTCGATCAGCAAGGCGCCGGGGCCGCAGCCGTGACGCTGCCGCGCTGGCGCAACCGTCAGAAACTCAGCGGCACGTGAGGTGCTCGGCTTCTGACAGTTCGGTAGTGCGGCCCGGATCAGGGGGATCAGGGCACGAAGACGGTGAGCGCGCGGGGCTTGATGACGGCCTCGAAGCGCCGGAACGGGCCCATCACGTCGCCGTCGAGCTGGTAGTTGTCAGGCTCGGCGATCTCCACGACGACCCGGTTGCCGCTGAAGCTGTCGATGCTGTCGCCCTTGTGGCCGCGCCGGGTGGCGATGTGGGCGGCGGTCCGTACCCAGTCGCGGACCCGATGGGGTGAGGCGACGAAGACGTGCAGCAGGCCGTCGTGTGCCTTCGCGCGGGGCAGCAGGTCGATCCCGCCGACGAGCTGGCCGACATTGCCCACCATCACGACCATCGCCTTGCGCCGGTGGGGATGGTGGCCGTCGACCGTGATCACCGCCTCCAGCGGAAGCCGGCCGAGCGCCTTGCCGACCGACAAGAAGTACGCCGCCGGTCCCAGCTTCGCCTTGAGCCGCGGGTCGGCGTCGTCCATGATCGCGGAGTCCACGCCGGTACCGGCCATCACCGCGAAGTGCTCGGGCTCCTTGTCGTCGGCCTTCATCTCGATCAGGTCGATCTCGCTGGTCCTGCCGGCCAGGATCACGTGCAGTGCGCCGTCACGATCCAACGGAAGGCTGAGGTTGCGGGCCAACAGGTTGCCGGTCCCGGACGGGATGATGCCCATCGTCACGCCCGATCCCGCCAGGCCGTCGGCCACCAGTCGCACGGTCCCGTCGCCGCCCGCCACGATCACGACGTCGACGCCGGCCTCCAGTGCCTGCTTGGTCATCGACCGTCCGGGGTCGTCCTCGGCGGTCTCCAGCCACAGCGGACGGCCCCAACCGTTGTCGACGAACGTGTCCGTCACCTCCGCGCGGAATCCCTCCGCGACCTTGATCGGATTGACGATGACCGCACACCGGTGGTGCCGGCTCTCGTTGGACATGGCTGGATCGTAGTGGAGCGGACCGGCCCCCGGGATCGCCCGCCGCGGGCGAAGACAGAATGGTCGGATGGATGTCGCGGAACCCCGAGGCGTCGCCAACCCGCTGGCCGATCTGAGTGAGGCCGAGCTGCGCCGCCGCACGAGCACGAAGTGGCGCCGGTTTGCCCCCGACGTCTTGCCGATGTGGGTCGCCGAGATGGACGCACGGATCGCCGAACCCGTCGCGGAGGCGTTGATCCGCGCCGTCCGCGACGGAGATACCGGGTATCCGCATGGCACGGGCTATGCGGAGGCGTATGCCGCCTTCGCCGCAGATCGCTGGGGCTGGGAGCCGGTGATCGACCACACCCGACTCGTGCCCGACGTCATGATCGGGATCAGCGAGGTGCTCAAGCTGCTCACCTCCGCCGGGGACAGCGTCATCGTCACCTCACCGGTCTATCCGCCCTTCTACTCCTTCGTCCGCCACCTCGGCCGCCGAGTCTGCGCCGTTCCGCTCCGTGACGACCTTCGGCTGGACCTGCCGGCGCTGGAACTTGCGTTTGCCCGAGCCAGCGCCGACGGCGCCGGCGCGGCCATGCTGTTGTGTAGTCCGCACAACCCGACCGGCACGGTGCACACCGAGGCCGAGCTGTCGGCGCTTGCGGGTCTGGCCGCCCGGTATCGGGTGCGCATCGTGGTGGACGAGATCCATGCGCCGCTGACGATGCCCGGCACGCAGTTTCGGCCGTTCTTGTCCGTGCCCGGCGGCGAGGCCGGGGTCGTGGTCACGTCGGCCGCGAAAGGCTGGAACCTCAGCGGGCTCAAGGCCGGGCTCGCGGTGGCCGGACCGGCCGCAGCCGGGGACCTGGCCAGGATGCCGGAGGAGGTCGGGCACGGCGCGAGTCACCTCGGTGTGATCGGCCACTCGGCCGCACTGCGCGACGCACGAGCGTGGCTGGACTCACTGCTGGTCGGTCTGCAGGACAATCGGGCGCTCCTCGCTCGACTGCTGGCCGATGAGCTCCCGCGGGTGGACTGGCGGCCGGGTCAGGCGACGTATCTCGCGTGGCTGGACTTCCGGGGGCTGGGGCTGGGTGACGATCCCGCTTCGGAGCTGGTCGAACGAGCCCGGGTCGCGCTGACGCCGGGCGCCGGGTTCGGACCGCAGGGCAACGGGTTCGCCCGGCTCAATTTCGCCACGAGCCCGGAGCTGATCAGCGAAGCCGTCCGGCGCATCGCCGCCGCGCTGGGCTGATCTGCGGAAAAAGTGGGGGTTCGTCCCGCGGATCAGGCTTCGCTCCCGCGGGCCGACCGTCGGCTGGTCCGCACGGGCCTCCACTTTTTCCGCGACGACCGGCGAGCGACCTCATTTCGAGCGGAGGCGTGGCCGCCGGCTGGGGGTGTCAAGCGGCGAGGTGACAGCCGCTCGGTATCACAGGCGGGGTCTGGGTCTCCGTTGGCTGAGGAACAATCCGACGCACGCGGGGAATGATGATGACGGATCGGGTGATCATGCGGGAGGATCGAGACGATGCGCGCCGCGCGCCTACGGCCGGTGCGCAGCCACCCGGAGGAGGAAGTTCCGCGATGGCGTCCGGCATCTGCAGCGTGTGCGGCGAGCGCAACCCGCCCGGAACCGCGTTCTGTGTGGTGTGCCAGAACTATCTGGGCTGGGACAAGACCATGCTGTCCGAGCCCGGATCGACGCAGCCACAGCCCGGTGACGCGGGCGCCGGCGGCGGTCAGGATCAGGCGCCGACCCAGTTCGTGCCGCGGGTGGGAGCCCAAGGTGCCACCAGCGCGGCATCGCCCTCCGCGTTCACGACAACGGAAGCGGGTCGGGTCGGCGGCGCTGCGGCAGGCGGTACCGGGGGAGGCAGGTCGGTGGAAGGCGGTGCCGGGCCGCAGGGCGCGCCCCAGGGTCGGGGAACCGGTGCCGGGCCGGCTGGCGTCGGCGCGCCTGGAGTTGGAGTCGCTGGGGTCGGCGGGGCAGTCGGTCCGGGGGCAGGCGGTCCGGGGGCAGGCGGAGCCGGATTCGTCGACAGCGACCCCGATGATCTCGTGGCGGACGATCGTTTCCGAGTGGCGGTGGACGACCCGAGTGTGACGGTTGCCCCGACCGGCGATATCGCCGAGCTCGAGCTGCGGGTCAGCAACATCTCGATCCGGGTCGACGGCTACGTCGGCGAGCCCGGCGCGTCCGCAGCGAGTCGCTCGACCTCCGACGTGCCGGACTGGTTGAGCGTGAAGTCCACCGCGGTCGAGCTGCTGCCGGGCACCGACGACGTGCTGCGGGTCCGGTTCCAGGTGACCTCGACGACGATGGTGCCCGCGCAGCAGCTGATCGTCCCACTGCAGGTCCGGGCGATGAACGAGCCGTATGCCGTGGTTGTGATCCCCGTGAGGGTGACCGTGTCGGTCGTCGACGCGCCCCTTCAGCTGCGGGCCGAACCGAGGCTGCTCCGCGTCCAGGACCGTCCCGATGCCGCGTTCACCCTGACGGTCGACAACTTGCGCAGCAACCGGCCGGTCCGGGTCGAGCTCGCCGGCTCCGATCCCGAGCTGGCAGTCCGGTTCGAGTTCGATCCGCCGGTGCTCGGGGTGGGCCCGTCGGCGACCGCACCCGTACGCGTACGGGTGAGTGCCGAACCACCGCCTCCGGGCCAGGAGCTCTCGCGACTGATCACGGTCTCGGTCCGAGACGGCGACCGCATCGTCGAGACGCCCGTGACCTTCTATCAGAGCACCAGCGTCCAGGTCGAGGACCCGGTCGTCGGCCTTCAGCTCGAACCCGCGCTGATCAGGGTCCGGGACAATCCGGTCGGGCTGGCCCGGGTCGTGATCGACAACCGGGGCGGGCGGGACTGGGCGCACATCCAGCTGACCGCAAGCGACCCCGAGCAGATCGTGGCGGCGGGGTTCGACGCACCGCAGCTCCACGTCCCGCCGGGCCAGACCATTCAGACCCAGGTCCGACTTCACGCCCCGCTACCCGAGCTCGGCGCCGAGGCGACCCGGACGGTGACGATCACCGCAACGGACGCCAGACGACGTACGGCCAGCGCGGTCGCGACCCTCGTCCAGGCGACGAGTGCGTCCCCGATGACCACCTTGGGCGTACGGCTGGAGCCCGAGGTCGTCAGCGCGCACGACGCCGACGGCGCCACCGTGCAGGTCGTCCTGGACAACCGGAAGGGGCGGTTCCGAGTCCGACTGCAGCTCAGCGGAGCCGATCCCGAGCGGGCGGTCGGCTTCGCGTTCGGGCCGCCGGTCGTGGATATCGAGCCCGGGCAGACCCGAACCGTCGAGCTCAGGCTTGCCGCGTGGCGGCCGCCGCCGGGTCAGGAGTGGAGCCGCCAGTTCACGGTCAGCGCCAGCGACGGGCAGGCCTCGGTCGACGCGTCCGGCTCGTTGCGTATGTCGTCCTCCCGGTCGGCCATGGAGACGCTGACGCTTCGCCTCGACCCGAGCGTCCTGCGACTCGACCGTCGACGCCGGGGCACCTTGAGCGCGTTGGTCGACAACCGCAACGGTGCGCAGCCCGTGCGGGTCAGCCTCAACGGCGACGATCCCGAGAACTGCATTCGTTTCGTCTTCACCCCGCCGATGATCGACGTGGAGGCCGGCAGGATCGGCCGGGTCGCGGTCGGCGTCGACGCGCCGCGGGTCGCCAGCGGTCAAGAGGTGACCCGCTCCATCTCGGTGGTGGCCACGGACGGGCGTACGGACGTGCAGGTGAGCGGCACGCTGCAACAGGCCGCCGGGGAGAAGGGACCCCTCGCGCGGATCTTGTTCACCTTGTTCGGCGTCGCGTTCATGATCTTCGGGGTCTGGTACGCGTGGGAGTCTCGCGGGCTGACCGGGATGGATCTGACGTTCAATCGGCTGACGGCCCCGTTCAACCTACCCTTCCAGCTCGATTCGCGGTTCGATCCGCTCGCATCGGCCGGGACGGTGATCATCGTGCTGGCCATCGTGATGGGACTCGGGCTGGCGGCGCGGTCGGGATGGCTGACCCAGTTGGCGGCGATCGCGGGCGTGCTGTTCATGGTCGTCCTGCTGGGTGGCCTGCTGGTCTTCGGACTGATCCGCCGTCCCGACATCGGCGCCTTCATGGTGATCCTCGGCTGCGTGCTCGGGTTCATCGGCGGGCGGCTCGCCAGACGCTGACACCGGTTGCCGAGTACGGCACCGAGCCCCGCCCTGACGAGATGGGCGGGGCTTTGCTGGCTTCGCCTGTGTTCGTGAGTGGCCGGGGAGGCCCTTCCAACGGCTCAGCCCACGCGGCTCAGCCCCAACGCGGCTCAGGGCACGTGGCTCAGCTGGAGCTGGTCAGGTCGTACACGGTGACCCCACCAACCGTGCTGGCGGTGAAGTTCTGCTCCACCCAGGAGGTGATCTGGCTGGAGGAGGAGTCGCTCCCGCCGCCACCGCCCATGCCGCCGCCTCGGCCGTCACTGCTGGCGATGAAGTACGTGATGTCGCCGGCGGCGACGTACGCCTTGAACTGCGCCAGTGTCGGGGAGTCGTCGCTGCCGCTCCAGCCGCCGATCGCCATCACGGCGGTGTTGGTGGACAGGATGTAGTTTGCCGCGGACTGTGAGCCGATCACCGCAGCCGACCAGCGCGTGGTCGTCGAGTTCAGCGCGCTGACCAGGTCGGACGACGTGCTCGTGCTCTCGCCGCCGCCCTGGGTCGTGCCGCCTTGGGTCGGGCCGCCTTGGGTCGTGGCCGCCTTGGGTCGTGCCGCCTTGGGTCGTGCCGCCTTGGGTCGTGCCACTGGGGCGCTGGCCCATCGCGCCGCCAGGCCCACCTCCCATGCCGCCACCTCCGAACCCGCCCCGACTGACCGAGGCCGGCCCGGAGGACGGCGTCGAGCCCGTGTGACTGGTCGACACGGTAGCGATGGTGTACGCGGTCGTCCCGCCGAGAGCGGCCAGAGACCCGACCAGCGCGGCCGCCACGGCGAACCGCTTGAACGCACCGCCGGACATCGCCAGCACCGCCGCGCCGAGGACTCCACCGATGAGCATCGTCCACCGGACCCAGCTCATCCAGCCGGACGCGTACGTCCCCATCAGGTACCAGCCCCAGATCGCCGTCGCCGCGATCATCACGGCCAGCGCACCACGGGCCGCGCTGTTGTCGCGCTGCTGCCACAGCCTCGTACTCACGATGCCGATCACCGCGCCGATCGCCGGAACCAGCGCGACCGTGTAGTAGGGGTGGATCGTGCCCGTCATGAAGGAGAACACGGCGGTGCTGACGACCAGCCAGCCGCCCCACAAGATCATGGCGGCCCGGGTCTTGTCGGTCCGGGGGGCCCGGCCGGCCAGCACGAAACCGACCACAAGAGCGATCAGCGCGGCCGGGAGCAGCCAGGAGATCTCACCCGCGAACGACGAGTTGAACATCCGGAGGATGCCGGCCGTGCCGCCGAACCCTCCGCCTCCGCCTCCGCCGCCCATGTTGCCGCTGCCGCCGAGGATCCGGCCGAGGCCGTTGTAGCCCAGCGCCAGCTCCCACAGGGAGTTGTTGGTTGAGCCGCCGATGTACGGGCGGGCCGATGCCGGCCACAGCTCCACGAGGACGACGAACCAGCCCGCGGACGCGATCAGCGCGACCGCGGCACCGACCAGGTGCAGGAGCCGCTTGCCGAGCCGGTTCGGAGAGGCGATCAGGTAGACCGCCGCGAAGGCCGGCAGGACGAGCATGCCCTGCATGAGCTTGGTGAGAAACGCGAAGCCCAGGGCGGTACCCGCGAGCACGAGCCAGCGCAGGGCGCGCCGGGGGGTGTCGACTGCGCGAATGACGGCGTACGCGGCAAGGGTCATCAAGAAGACCAGGAATGCGTCGGGGTTGTTGAACCGGAACATCAGCGCCGCGACTGGAGTCAGTGCGATCAGTGCACCTGAGATCAGGCCGGCTGCCGGGCCGAACCAACGCTTCACCCCTGCGTACGTCAGCGCCACCGTGCCGATGCCCAGCAAGGCTTGGGGGACGAGCATGGAGGCGGAGGAGAACCCGAAGATCCGGGCCGACAGCACCATCACCCAGAGGGCGCCCGGCGGCTTGTCGACGGTGATCGAGTTGCCCGCGTCGAGCGAGCCGAACAGCCACGCCTTCAGCGACTCGGTGCCGGACTTGACCGCGGCGGCGTAGAACGAGTTGGCCGTGCCGGAGTTGGTGATGTCGATGAGATAGAGGGCCGCACTCCCGAGCAGGAGGGCCCACAGCAGGGGACGCGCCCAGACCGGATCGTTCGGCTGGCCCAGAAACAGCCGACCGAACGCACCGCGCCGTTTCGGGGGAGCGGCATCCGTCGACGGTGCGTGCTCGCCCGCGCCCCTGGGTAGGGCGGTCGACGGTGCGGAGTCGTCCGCCCCCGGGCGGTCGGCGTCGGGGATGGCGCTGTCGGGGATCGCAGTCTCGGGGGTCGCCGTGTCAGGGATCGCGGTCTCGGGGGTCCCCGTGTCGGGGATCGCCGTAGCGAGTGGGGCAGCGGTCGACGCCGTACGCCGGTGCAGGCCGGCGAGGTGAAGACGCCGGTGCAGGGTCGTGGATTCGGACATGTCCTCAGCCTGGCCGCACAGGCTGTGACAGTCGCTGCTCGCGCTGTGGCACCTCTATGGAGTCGCTGTGAACCCTGCCCGGCGCTACGCCAGACGGCAGAAGCCGGCTCGAAAGCGGCTGTTTCCCCGACCTCGTCTTCGCACCGCATCGCCCAGATGGGGCGGCTCGGACCGACGGGCCCGTTCGTACCCGCGTCTTCGCACCGCATCGCCCAGATGGTGCCGCTCGGACCGACTCGGGCCCGTTCGTGCCCGCGTCTTCGCACCGCATCGCCCAGATGGCGCCGCTCGGACCGACTCGGGCCTGTTCGTACCCGCGTCTTCGCACCGCATCGCCCAGATGGGGCGGCTCGGGCCCGTTCGTACCCGTCTTCGCACCGCATCGCCCAGATGGGGCGGCTCGCGCCTCTTCGTACCCGCGTCTTCGCACCGCATCGCCCAGATGGTGCCGCTCGGACCGACTCGGGCCCGTTCGTACCCGCGTCTTCGCACCGCATCGCCCAGACGTTGGCCGTGCGTATTCCGGACCCGCCCTTGAAACGCTTCACGACCACCGGTAGCGTCGGATCCGACACCCAGCCAGTCAGCCAGCCCACTCAGCCAGCCCATCGCCGCGCTTCTCGAGGATCATGACTCCTTCGCCGATCAGCCTGTCCGACCTCCGACGTACGTTCGTCGACCCGCCCGCCGAAGCGCGGCCGATGGTGCGCTGGTGGTGGTTCGGGCCCGATGCAACCCGCGCCGACATCGACCGCGACCTGACCGCGATGGCCGCCGCCGGCATCGGTGGGGCCGAGGTCGCGTTCGAGTACCCGCTGTCCGAGCGGCCGCGCCGATTCGGCTCCCCGGAGTTCCTGGCCGACCTCGCGTACGCCGCCGAGCGGGCCGGGGAGCTGGGGCTCCGCTTCGCCCTCACGCTCGGCAGCGGCTGGTCTTTCGGCGGTCCGCACATCGGTCCCGAGCACGCCGCGCGGAAGATCCATTGGGAGCGCCGAGAGATCGGCCCGGACGCCTTCCTCGCGCCCCGGAACTCGGGCTGGCCGCATGACGAGCTCATCGGGGCGTACGTCGGCGCCGGCTCGTTGCAAGAGGACCCCGACTCCTACGATCCGGTTCCGCTCACGGAGGACCAGCTGCAGGTGCCCCCGGGCGTCGGACCCCGGGTCCTGCTGACCGCGACCAGCCGACTCACCGGCCAGAACGTCAAGCGCGCGGCGTACGGAGCCGAGGGGCCGGTGCACGACCACTACAGCGCGGCGGCGACGCTGCGCCACCTCGATGTCGTGGCCCGCCCGATGGTCGAGGCGGTCGGTGCGGAGCGGATCACGTCGGTGTTCTGCGACAGCCTGGAGGTGTACGCCGCCGACTGGACCCCCGGGCTGGCCGACCTCTTCGCGGCCCGCCGCGGCTATCGGCCGGAGCCGAAGCTGTGGCTGCTCGCGAGCGAGCACACCGAGGCCGCCGCCTTCCGATCCGACTTCTATCGGACACTCTCAGAGCTCTACGAGGAGAACTTCCTCGTGCCGATGGCCGACTGGGCCCACGAACGGGGTCTGAAGCTGCGCGTCCAGAGTTACGGCGAGCCGCCCGCCGCCTTGAGCAGCTATCGCCACGTCGACCTGGTGGAGGGCGAGCAGTGGGGCTGGACCGGCCTACCGATGACCAAGTGGGCGTCGTCGGCGGCGTCGCATCTCGGGGTCGGCGTGGTGTCGTCCGAGACCTGGACCTGGGTGCACGCGCCGTCGTTCCGGGCGACCCCGCTCGACCTGAAGGGCGAGGCGTACCAGCACGCGCTCTCCGGCATCAACCAGTTCATCGGCCACGGTTGGCCGTGCCGGTCTTCCGCCATGGCTGAGGGCCTCGGGTGGCTGTTCTACGCCTCGGGCGCGTTCGACGACCGGAACGCGTGGTGGCCGGCGATGCCGTCCCTGATGCGCGACCTGCAGCGGCTGTCCTGGGTGCTGCGGCAGGGTACGCCGGTGCGCGACGTCCTGCTCTATCTGCCGACCGATGATGCGTACGCCGCGTTCGGGCCGTCCATCGATCTTTTCACGGTCTCGACCGGCCTGATCCCGCCCGAGGTGCCGCGGGCGCTGCGCGAGGGCGGCTACGACTATGACCTTGTGGACGACTACTTCCTCGATCAGGTCCTGCCCGACGCGTCCACGATCGTCGTGCTGCCCGACGCGGACGTACGGCTGCGTGACTCGGTACGCCGTCGGCTCGACGCCGTCCGCGCGGCGGGCGGGCAGGTCCTCGTTGTGGGGGATGGCGAGCCCGGCGAGGCTGCCGCCGCGCTGCTGCGCGATCTCGCCGCGATCCGGCCAGCGGATGTCGTCCTCGACCCGCCGACCCCCGATGTCGGCGCGGTTCACCGCTGGATCCCTCTCCCCGCCGCCTCCCCCTCGCCCGAGTTGTCAGCGTCAGGAGTCGCCAGAGCGACTCCTGACGCTGACAACTCAGCAGGGGCAGAGGTCGGGGGAGCAGGGATCGATGCGTGGTTCGTGGCCAACACCGGACCGGAGCTGCGGGAGCTGACCGTAAGCCTGCGCGCGTCCCGCGCGAACGTCGAGGTGTGGGACCTGGCGTCTGGCTCGATGGTGGCTGGCTCGATGGTGCCGGGCGACGTCGGCCGGGCCGGCGTGCGGTTGACGCTGCACCCGTACCAGGGCGTGTTGCTGGTCGGGCACGACGACACCGGGGTGGCCGACGATCCGGCGGTATCGGCTGCGTGGAGCTCGGTCGCGCTCGGGGAGTGGAGGCTGCAGCGGGCGAGTGGTGAGGATCTCGGCGCGGTCGAGCTGCCGCACCGCTGGGAGGAGGATGCGCGGATCGGACCCGACTTCTCGGGCACGATGGGCTACGCCGCCCAGGTCGTGGAGCTGCCGGCCACTGGCCGGCTGCGGCTCGACTTCGGTGCCGGTGAGCGAGACGATCGCGAGGTCGTCATCGGCGGGATGGAGAACACCTCGTATCGCACGAAGGTCGTTCCGCCCGTCCGTGAGGTCGTCGAGGTGCTGGTCGACGGGCAGGCGGTCGGCGTCGTCTGGGCCGCACCCTGGCGTATCGATCTCGGACCGGTGGGGGTCGCGGTCCGCGAGGGCAGCACGATCACACTCCGGGTGAGCAACACGACCTCGAATGCGCTGGCCGCCGACGACACCATCGCGCAGTGGGCCGGGCGGGCCGAGCGTCTCCACGGCCGTCGCTTCCGAATGCAGGCCCTGGACCGTGCTCTCCATGGGATCAGCTCCGGTCTGATCGGTAGTCCGGTGCTGCTGGTTTCGCGATCAGACTGAGTGGCTGCTTGCTCGGGTCTGGTCGTGCCTCGGGCTGGTCGTGCTTCGGGCTGGTCGTGCTTCGGGCAGGTCGTGCTTCGGGCAGGTCGTGCCGCGGACTCGTGATGCCTCGGGCTGGTCGTGCGCCGGCCGAGCTATGGACGACCGGTCGACGGAAATTGTGCACGGTCGTGGTCGACCACGCCGGTGGTCCAGGCTGGGCCTGTGGCGATCCCCTATAACGAGTGCGCACTTTTTCCCATCGCTCACTAACATCGGGCCTCGCTGGGGGGCCTTCAATTATGTGAGGACTAGTTTTCGTGCCGTCGCGGAGCTGCTGCGAGCTGATGGCGTCATCGTCCGTCGGGAGCATCCCGAACTCCACCGCGTACTGAGTCACCTGGCGAGCACTGGCCGGCTGGTCGCGCTCCTTCCCGGTGTCTACGCGGCACCACCCGGCGACGCGTGGGACACGCGGCTGTGCGCAGCCATGAGGTGGGACCCGGATGCCGTCGTCACCGGGCGCGCTGCTGCCCGCGCATGGTTCTGGCCGACGCTCGCGTGCCTGACGGTCGAGCTGGCGCTCCGACGGAAGGCTCGACTGGAGCGAGTCGGATACCGAATCGTCGAGCGCCACATTCCCGATGAGCTGATCTTCGGCTGGGACGGGGTGCGGATGACGGTGCCGGCGCTGACTGCGCTCGATCTCTGCTCCGAACTTGGCGGGGACGCGATCGATGTCGCCCTCCGAACGAGGACCGCGAGGCTGAGCGACCTGTGGCGCGCCCTCGAGCTGACCCCGAACCGCCGAGACAACGCCCTCCGGCGGCAACTGCTCGAGGAGTCCCGCGACCAGCCGTGGTCTCCGCCTGAGCGCCGCTTTCACCGACTGCTTCGCGCAGCCGGAATCACGGGCTGGTCCGGCAACATCACGGTTCGGGGCGAGGGTTGGCGCTACAACCCCGACGTCGCCTTCGAGATCGAGCGACTCGCCGCGGAGATCGACGGGCGGCAGTACCACGACACCGCCGTCGCGTTCGAACGGGACCGCTTGCGGCAGAACCGGCTGGTCTGTGCTGGCTGGACCGTCCTCCGATTCACGCCAGCAATGATCGACACCGATCCTGAGGGGGTGATCGCCACTGTGCAGGAGGCTTTGGCGAACATCGGCCGCGAACGAGCGAGTGTCGCGCCAGCCCGATGGAAATCTCGACGGAAATAGTGGGGGTTCGTTGCCGCCGGTGGCACACGTCAGAGTCAGCGGATCCCGGTCAGCCCGCGACGAACCCTCACTATTTCCGCGGATGCCGGAGGCCGCTCGATACGCTGGCGCCCATGGCGAGGTCTCGACGACGAGTGGCGATTCTGGGTGCCGGAATGATCGGGGAGGTGCACCGCCGGGCGGCACTCTTGGCGGGCGCCGACGTGGTGGGCGTGCTGGCCTCCACGCCGGCGCGGTCCCGAACCGTCGCGGCGGCTTGGGGTGCAGAGCAGGCCTTTGCCGACATCGACGAGGTCGTTGCGAGCGACGTCGAGGTCGTCCACATCTGCACCCCCAACGCCTCCCACGTGCCCTACTCGGTCGCGCTGATGGAGGCGGGCAAGCACGTCTTGTGCGAGAAGCCCCTCGGCGTCAGTCTCGACGACGCCCGGCACGCGGCCGAAGTGGCGGCTCAAACCGGGGTGGTCAACACCATGCCGTTCGCCTACCGCTTCCACCCGATGTCGCGCGAGCTGCGGGCGCAGGTGCAGTCCGAGGCGTTCGGGGCGGTCAACCTGGTGCACGGCAGCTACCTGCAGGACTGGCTGCTCAATCCGCTGTCGACCAGCTGGCGAGTCGATCCGAGTGCGGGCGGGCCGTCGCGCGCGTTCGGCGACATCGGCTCGCACTGGTGTGACCTGATGGAGTGGGTCACCGGTGATCGGATCGCCGAGCTGGTGTCGACCACCTCGATCACCATTCCGCAGCGGCCGGCCGCGACGGCTGCCAGCTTCAGTGCCGCACAGATCGACGCGCCTCTGGTCGATGTGACCACCGAGGACAGTGCGCTGATCCTGTTCCGAACTCGCGGCGGAGTGGCCGGCTCGGCCGTCATCAGCCAACTGTCGGCGGGTCGGAAAAACCGGCTCTGGATCGAGGTCGACGGGATGCAGCACAGTGCCGTCTTCGACCAAGAGCTGCCCGAGCAGCTGTGGATCGGGTCGGAGGAGTCCACGAAGCTCCTTGTCCGTGATCCCAACCAGCACTCGGCCGAGCAGCGGCGGCTGGCCTCGCTTCCGGCCGGTCACCCGCAGGGGTACGCGCAGTGCTTCGAGAACTTCGTCGCCGACTCGTACGCCGCCGTGGATGCGCACAACGGCGACGGTGAGGTGCCCGACGGGCTGCCGACGTTCGCCGACGGTGCCCGGGCTGCGGCGATCTGCGACGCCATGCTGCGCTCCGACGCAGCGAAGGCGTGGGTCACCATCGAGGAGTGAGCGCCGGCCTCGGGTCGGGCCAGGCATTGTCCCGTCCAGCTCGATCTGGGCGATGCGGTGCGAAGACGAGGCGGTTAGTGCCGAGTCCGGCTCCGTCTGGGCGATGCGGTGCGAAGACGAGGCGGTTAGCGCCGAGTCCGGCTCCGTCTGGGCGATGCGGTGCGAAGACGAGGCGGTTAGCGCCGAGTCCGGCTCCGTCTGGGCGATGCGGTGCGAAGACGAGGCGGTTAGCACCCGAGTCCGGCTCCATCTGGGCGATGCGGTGCGAAGACGCGGTCGAGTCCGTCCCGACGGTGAGTCATCGACACGATCGGGTGCGCAGACGTACGGTCGAGGGGCGTTGAATGGGGCCTGTGCCCGCGACACGCGCACCGTCGACGGTGCCCCTGGCTGAGGCCACGCCCGACCTCTCCCAGCTCGGGGGGAAGGCCGCCGGCCTGGTCCGGCTCGCTGCCGCAGAACTGCCCGTGCCGGACGGGTTCGTGATCACCACGGCCGCCTACCACGACTATCTGGCCGCCCACGACCTCGCCGACGCGATCGACCGCCATCTGGACGATCCGAGCCAGATCGGCCGGCTGTTCGACGAGCATCCGCTGCCCGAATACTTGATCGGAGAGATCCTCGACGCGTACGCCGACCTCGGCGAGCCCCCCGTCGCGGTACGCTCCTCCGCCACTGCGGAGGATCTGCCCGACGCCTCGTTCGCCGGCCAGCAGGAGACCTATCTCAACATCACATCGCCGCTCGCCCTGCTCGAGGCCGTACGTCGGTGCTGGGCCTCGCTGTGGACCGGCCGAGCGATCGCGTATCGCGAGCAGCAGCAGATCGACACACACGCGCTGGGGATCGCGGTCGTCGTGCAGGAGCTGGTCGACGCGGAGGCTGCCGGAATCATGTTCACCGCCGACCCGCTCGACGGCAGCGAGGACGTGATCGAGATCGACGCGGCCTGGGGCCTGGGCGAGGCGGTCGTGGGTGGCGACGTCACGCCCGACAGGTTCCGAGTCGACGCACAGAGCGGGACCCTGATCTCCAGCCTGGTCGCCGACAAGGTCGTGATGACGGTCCGCTCCAGAACGGGCACCCAGACCAGACCGGTGGCGCCTCGGCGGCGTCACAAACCGAGCCTCGACACCGTCCAGGCCGGGCGGCTCGCCGCACTCGGGCGGGAGATCTCGGTCCTGTTCGGCGCGCCGGTCGACGTCGAGTGGGCCCGGCAGGGGGACGACTTCTCCATCCTCCAGGCGCGCCCGATCACCACCGGGGCGGGCCGTGATCGCCGGCCCGATCCGTGGAACGACAGCCGCCACGGCTACTTCTTGTGGACCAACACCAACGTCGGCGAGGCGATGCCGGACGTGCTCACCCCGGCCACCTGGTCGCTGGTCGAGCTGTTCCTGCACGACGTGATGGCGACGTCGTCGGTGCCCCCCTATCTCAGCTACGGGCGCGTGGGCGGTCGGATCTACCTCAACCTCAGTGTGGCGGCGACGCTCTCGCGGGCCGTCGGCGTGAGTGAGGCGAACTTCCGCCGGCTGACCGAGGAGGTCTTCGGCCGGATCCCGGAGCACGTCGAGCTGCCACTGGTGGACGCGCCGAGGCTGACGATCCTCCAGTCCGTCGCACCGGTCGCGATCCACGTCGTGCGTAGCGCCGCGCGCGACATCCGACGACTCGACCGCTATCTCAGCGATCACCCGCAGCGATGCGTGGAGAGGCGGGCCCAGATCGCCAGGATCGCCGATCGGCGGGAGCTGGCACGACTGTGGCGCTCGACGATCCTGCCGGAGTTCCACACGGTCAGCTGGATGCTGTCGGCGGCGACCAGGTCGAGCGGCGTGTCGTTCGTCACCACCCGGCAGCGCCTGCAGCGCCTGGTCGGGGACGCCGATGCCAACGCGATCACCGCCGGGCTCGGTGCCCATTCCGGCGAGCTGGCCAGCCTCGGACTGCTCGACGGGCTGGAGCAGCTCGCCGCCGGCCGGATCGACCGCGAGACGTTCAACACGACGTACGCCCATCGCGGCCCGCACGAGTTCGAGATCGCCACGCCGCGTCCGGGGGAGGACCCGCGCTGGATCGATCGTCAGCTTGCCCAGCTCGACGGCTCGGCCAGCTACCGTGAGCTGATCGAGACCCAGAACGAGGCCCGGGATGTGGCCTGGGAGCGGCTCACCGAGAAGCACCCGCTGACCGCCCGCTCGGTGCGCCGCCAGCTGAAGACCTGGGGCACGATCGCCCGCAACCGGGAACGGGCGCGCAGCGAGATCATCCGCTACTTCTGGGTTCTCCGCGCCTTCGCGCTGCGGGCCGCTGAGCTCACTGGCCTCGGCGACGATGTCTTCTTCGTCAGCGCGGAACGGATCGTCGACGCGCTGGAGGGCGGGGCGCCGGACCCTGTGCAGATCGCGGCGGCGCGAGGCGCGTACGAGGCGTATCGGGCCCTGCCCGGCTATCCGACGATGATCCTGGGTCGGTTCGACCCGTTCGGCTGGGCGGCCGATCCTGACCGACGCACCGACCTGTACGTCGAGGGCGGGGCAGGCGAGGTGAGCGAAGGGGACACCGTACGCGGGTTTCCGGGTTCTGCGGGCGTGGTCGAGGCCCGGGTCCGGGTGCTCCGGGAGGCATCCGAGGGCGCGGAGCTGCGGGCGGGCGAGGTGCTGGTGACCACGATCACGAACGTCGGCTGGACCCCCCTCTTTCCGCGAGCCGCGGCGGTGGTGACCGATGTCGGGGCGCCGCTGTCCCATGCGGCGATCGTGGCTCGCGAGCTCGGCATCCCCGCCGTCGTCGGCTGTGGTGACGCGACCATGCGACTGCGGACCGGCGACCGCGTGCGGGTCGACGGGTCCGCCGGAACGGTGACGCTGCTGGACGCACCGTGACCCGTGGAGCCGACGCATCGTGAATCAGGATCTGTGGCGCTGCCCCGACTGTGGACGTACGTTCGCCAACCGAAACCAGAGCCACACCTGTGCGGCACTGGGCGAGCTCGACCGGCACTTCGCCGGCAAGGACGCGGCAGTGCGCGATGCGTTCGACGCGGTCGTCGCCGTGGTCGGGGCGCTGGGGCCGGTCGAGGTGCTGGCCGAGAAGTCGCGGATCGCGCTGCACGTCCGAATGAGCTTCGCCGCGTTCACGCCGCGCCGACACACCCTGCCCGGTCATCTCGTGCTGGCCCGGACGATCGAGAGCCCGCGCTGGGACAAGGTGCAGGTCTTCTCGCCGCGCAACGTGCTGCACGCGTTCACGCTGACCGGCCCGCATGAGGTCGATGCCGAGTTCGCGGGCTGGCTGGCCGAGGCGTACGACGTCGGTGCGCAGAAGCGTCTTGGACACCCTCCGGACGGACGCTCACTGGGTGCAGGTCATCAACAAGGCGATTGCGGGCGTGAGGCAGACTCCGAACCGTGAGCTGGGACCTGACGGGACCGGTCTGGGAGATCGCGCCGACGCTGCTCGGCGCGGTATTGAGTCACGGGCCGGTAAGCGTGCGGGTGGTCGAGGTGGAGGCGTACGACGGCGCCACCGACCCGGCCTCCCACGCCTACCGCGGCCGAACTCCGCGCAATGCGGTGATGTTCGGCCCGCCCGGTCACCTCTATGTCTACTTCACCTATGGCATGCACTACGCGTGCAATGTGGCCTGCGGCCCGGAGGGGGTGGCGTCGGGTGTGCTGCTGCGGGCGGGCGAGGTGGTCGAGGGAGTGCAAGTGGCGCAGGCCCGGCGTGGGAGCTCGAAATTCCGGGACCTGGCGCGCGGCCCCGGGCGGTTGGCGCAGGCGCTGGGGATCGACCGCACCCTCAACGGGGCCGCGCTGCTCGGCGGCGGGGTGGTGAGCCTCTCCCCGGGGCCGGATGCGGGCCCGATCGTGATCGAGGCAGGGCCACGGGTTGGAGTGAGGTTGGCCGCGGACGTGCCGTGGCGATTCTGGATCGCGGGCGACCCGCACGTGTCCACGTACAAGCGGTCACCGCGTGCGGCTGATTCCGTTCGCACGCTCGATCGCTGACTGCGCACGAAATCGGTGCCCACCCCCGCCCGAGTGTGGAAGGCGACATCACAGTGGCTGCAGCGACCCGAGGATCGACGGGATGAACTCGGCCATGGTCGGGTGGATAGGCAGCGCGTCTCGAATCTGGGGATAGCGCACGCCCGACTGCATCGCGAAACTGAGGATCTGGATCAGATCGTCGCCGTGCAGACCGAGGATGGTGGCGCCGAGGATCTCCTCCGTGTCCGCGTCGACCAGGATCCGCATCACGCCCTCGGTCTCGCCGTCCAGGATCGCCCGGCTCACGCCCGACATGGGGACCTCGGCCTTGAGCACGTTTCGTCCCGACCGGCGTGCCTCGGCGACCGTCATCCCGACCCGGCCGAGTGGCGGATCGGTGAACATCGCGTACGTCGTCACTCGCCCGGCCAGGCTTCGCGACGGCTCGAGCAGGATCTGACTGTCCTGATAGGCGGTGTGGGTGAACGCGCCGTGACCGTTCACGTCGCCGAGGGCCCAGACCCCGGGCACCGAGGTCGCGAACCGGTCGTCGATGGCGATGAAACCGCGCTTGTCCACCTCCAGTCCGTGAGCGTCGCCGAGCAGGTCGACATTGGACGTCCGGCCGGTGGCAATCAGTACGTGAGAACCGACCACTGTCTCCCCGCCGGCCGTGACGGCGATTCCGTCCGGGTGCTGTGCGACCTTGTCGGTCCGCCCCGACACGACCCGGACGCCTTCCTTGGTGAGGATGTCTTCGACCAGGTCGGAGATGTCCTCGTCTTCGCGAGCGGCCAGTCGTTGGCCTGCGAAGATCGTCACGTTCGAGCCGAATCGCCGGAAGATCTGGGCGAACTCGCACCCGATGTAGCCGCCGCCCACGATGACCAGATGCTCAGGCAGCTCGGACAGGTTGAGCAGCTCCACCTCGGTCAGGAAGTCCACATCGGCCAGGCCTTCCAGCGGCGGCACCGCCGCCCGCCCGCCGAGATCGAGATAGATCTCCGGGGCGCTCAGGGTCTGGTCCTCGAGGTGGACAAGGTGGGGACCACCCTCGACCGTCTCGAGCCGGGCGACGCCGGCGAACTGCTCCAGACCGGCTACGCCGTCGAGCCAGTCCTGCAACGACTGGCGCAAGGTGTCGATCATCGTGTGCACTCGAACGATCGCCTCACCGAAGTCGACCCGGACACCGTCGACGTGTACGCCGTACTCTGCGGCGCGCTGCACGTGCCGGGCGATCACGGCACTGGCGCGGAGCGCCTTGGTCGGTTTGCAGCCGTGGTTGAGACACGTGCCGCCGACTCGGTCCAACTCGATCAGCGCGGTTCGCTTGCCCTCCTGGGCGCGGGCCGCCGCAACGCCCGGACCGGCCTGGCCGGCACCGATGACGATCGCGTCGAACTGTTCCATCGGGCTCACCTTCGCTCGCTGGGCCGCTGTTGACGTCAAGGTACGCTCCGCGACTTCTCCCTCCTCCGCCGGCCCGAGCGTCCGAGTGGGCCGACCGGATCTGGCCCTCGTTTGTCAGCCCGGTCGTACGAATGAGGCGCGCTGCCCGCCTTGCGGCCGTCGTTTGCCAGCCCGGTCGTACGAGCCGGCCGCGCCTAGCTCGGGAAGCGCTGACTCTCTCGGGCATCTGGCCCAGCGCCGTGAACTTCCGCCACGTTGCTCCGGTCAGGTGACCTGAGCTGCAGCGCGGACGGCGACGAGTTCGAGATCTGGATTTGCGGTCAGTGCGCCGAGTCTGTTTCACTCCCCGTGCGAGGTAACGCTTTCATATCTATTATTCGGGGAGTGGTGTAATGTCCGGGCCGGCGCCGCGACGGGCGATCAAGCGTTCAGGCCGTCGGCTGGTTCTCCGTTCGGCGGCTCCGGCCGCCATCGTCGCCGGCCTCGTCGCCACCGGGCTCACCGTCGCCATGATCCCGAGCCCGACCTCGGCGACCGGCGCATCGATGGGGGCCGATACGGAGACAGTTGCCACGCACAGCCCCGTCCCGGCCACCGCAGCCCCGGCTACTGCCGCCTCGGCCGCCGCCGTCTCGACCACCACCGCCATGCCCGGTGACGCTCGGCTCGACACCCTCGACTTTGCCAGTCTGCAGCGGCGGGAACGAACTAATCGCGGTGCAACCCGGAAGGCGATCGAGGCGCACGCGTCGGAACCGAAGCTCGACGTCACCGGCACCCGCTACGCGACGGTGGCATTGAACGTGCGAACCAAAGCCGCTGCCGACGCCAAACTCGTCACAGTGCTGAAGCCCGGCGTGAGGGTGAAGATCACCGACACGACCAAGGGTCAGTGGCGGCTGATCGTCCGCGACGGCAAGGGCCGCTGGGTCAAGAAGAAGTACCTCGCCACGAAGAAGCCGGACCTCTCGGCGGCCGACGGAGCCATCTCCAGCGCCCCCTGCTCCAGCGGCAATGCCGTCGAGAGCGGGCTGACCCCCGATGCGATCAAAGTGCACCGCGCGCTGTGCGCGCGCTTCCCGCAGGTCTCCGCGTTCGGAGGGGTCCGACAGGGCGACGGCGGTGAGCACGGGTCCGGCCGAGCCGTCGACGCCATGATCTCCGACTCAACGGTGGGCTGGCGGATCGCCAAGTGGGTGCGAGCCAACGCCAAGCGGCTCGGCGTCAGCCAGGTCATCTACTCCCAGCACATCTGGACCGTCCAGCGCGGCAGCGAGGGCTGGCGCAGCATGTCCGATCGTGGTTCGGCCACCGCCAACCACTACGACCACGTCCACGTCACGGTGTACGGGAACGCGGCCGGCTGATCTGGGATCACCCCTCTTGGGGGTAGGTCGCCATGCCGGCGAGGACCCGCGTTGCGGATGGAAAGTCGCACGCAACCGTGCTATCTTTCGCGACCCGCCGCTCCGGCTTGTGTGGGATCTATGGTCGACTTAGGGTTTCACCATGGTGGACGGAGCGCAGCTCGCGATGGGCATCGCCGCGCTCGCGCTCGTCGTGCTCTCCCCACTCGCGCTCCTGACCGTCTTCGACCTCCTGGCGGGCCGCTGGGACGAGGGCATCCACGGCTGGCGGGCCAACCGGGCGATGGCTGCCGAGCACCGTCGCAACCTGCGCGCGCTACGCCATCAGCACGGGGTTCCGATCGAGCAGGTGGCGGCGGACCTTCGTCGTCTTCGGACGGCCATCTCGACCGATGAGCATCGCTCAGCCGCTCACCAGATGGGCAACCGACTTGCGTACGACCGGGTGCTCATCCAGGCCTGCACCATGCTCGGCATGGAGCACGAGCTCGACGCCGATACCTCTGGCATCGAGCGAGACATCGAGCGGTTGCGGATCGAGGCAGACCTCGAGCGGATCGGCGTGGTGATCTCCACCCGGCGGTACGGCCAGGCGGCCTGACCGCCTCCACGCCGGATTCATCCGCACCGCAGTCGTACCCCAACGCGGCCGCTCGGATGGCATCCGCACCGCACGTCCGACCCGATAGGGCGTGTCGGCAACCTCACAGCTGTGGAATACCGGGAGCGGGCGTCGCGTTGCTAGGATAGGTTCGAAATCGAAACGTTTGATATCGAACTTCCAGCAAAGATCTCGTAAGGAGCAACACCATGTCTCGCCTGGCGGAGTCCTTCCGCAACCGTCGTCGTACCGCTCATGATCGCCGCGCAATCGAGCGTGCCATCAGCAACGCCGCCACACCGGCGCTGCGGGACGAGTTGATCATGGTGGCGCAGCGTCAGTCGTCCGGCACGCGCTGACGATCGCTCGCCATCTCTCCGGCTACGCGGCGCCTGACCGGGCGCATGCGCTAGTCCAGCCTCAGGCCGCCGAGCCACGCGCCGGCGGCCTGTGCCATCTCCGGAAGCAGCCAGGTGACTGCCAGGACCAGTCCGGCGAGGTTGGCCACCAGGAAGACCGCGATCCAGACGGTTGCCGGCAGCCGAGTCAGTCGAGCGAGCTGATCGGCGTCCGAGCTCCGGGCCAGCCCGCGTCGGCGCTGGCGGGCGAGCTCGATCACCGGCTTGGGCGCGGCTAGGAGCAGCAGCCAGGTCACGACGTACGCGAGGAAGGCCTGACCCGACGCAGGCACGTACCAGCTGACGGCGACCAGCACGATGCCGACACCGACCACGACCGCGAAGCCGTAGAGGTTGCGGATCTGCAGCAGCAGCAGTGCCAGCAGGACGACGAACGCCCACAGCACGCCGAGGGCGTACCCGGACAGGGCCAGTGCGGCGGCTCCCAGACCGACCATGGCCGGTCCCAGATAGCCGGCCGCCAAGGTCACGACCATGCCGGGTCCGCGTGGCCGGCCGCTGGACACGGTCAGGCCGGACGTGTCGGCGTTCAGTCGGATGCCGTGCAGTCGCCGTCCCGTCAGCAGTGCAGCAACACCGTGACCGCCCTCGTGGGTGATCGTCACGAGCATGCGGACCGCGCGCCAGGTTGTCGGTATCGCGATCAGGGCGAGCGCCACCAGCCCGCAGAGCAGGATCATGGCGGGGGACGGCACGGGCTGCTTCGACGTTGCACGGCCCCAGATCTCCCCGAGCAGCTCCATGCCTCCAAGCATCCGGACGTACGCAACTCCTGAGACCCGTCCCACGCCTCTGCCCGCGCTTCCTCCCCCGCTTCCTCCCCGCTCCTCCCCGCCTCCTCCCCCGGAAACTGGGCGCAAACGACACCTTGATGCGTTTCAAACCTGTCGTTTGCGCCCACTTTCGTGGGAGGAGGCAGCCGGGGAGCCGGGGAGCAGGGAGCCGGGGAGCCGGGGAGCCGGGGAGCAGGTCAGCCGGGGAGGAGGGAGCCGGGGAGGAGGGGAGGAGGGGAGGAGGTCAGCCGAGGAGGATGACGGCCTTGTCGGTGCTCTGGGCGGTCCGCACGACGAGTACGGCCGCGACGGCGACGACACCGACGAGGGCGGCGATGCGGACCGGAGGGCTGGAGGTACCGATGGCAATGGCGATCAGGGCCCAACATGCGGTGAAGGCGAAGCCGGCCAGCGCGTCCAGACGGAGCACGATGACGAGGCAGCCGATCACCGCGAGTGCCACCACGACCACGGAGGTCGCGATCGCCACCCCACCACCCTCACCGAGTCCGACTCCGAGCCCGAATCCGAGCCCGAACCAGCGGAGGGTGAGCGCGAGGCCAGCCGCGGCGGCGCAGACGGCCCAGCCGAGATAGAGGCCGACCGGGACCCGCAGACACCATCGCTCGGCCGACGTGGGTGCGGGCCCGAGGGCGGTCAGCCGGATGAGGGCCATCGCCAGGAAAGCCACCAGCGCGAAGATCACGAGCTGGGCGAGCCAGATCAGGCCGCTCCCGAAGATCGGCACCCAGACCGTGCTGCACCCGAAGGCCAGCACCAGCCACCAGCCCGTACGTCGGTTGGTCGTCGAGGCCGGCGCCGCGCCGAGTAGCTGATAGACGGCCAGGACAAGGCTGGCGAGGTAGATCAGACCCCAGATGCTGAACGCATACCCGGCCGGGGTCGCGGCGGTGTGATTGGCGTCGGAGATCGAGCCGGTGTCGGCGCCGGCGCCCAGAAGCAGCGGCGTGAGCGGTGCGGCGGCCGCCTGGGTCAGTGCCGTGATCAGGACGGCGACGCTTCGGACCCGGTCCGCGGACGTGGGGGAGTCGGCCATGTCAGGGGTTTCTCGGTATGCCAGGTTCACGGATGCAGCCGGCGTACGGCCGGGCGCCGATCCACCCGATCACAGCGCGCCGTTCGTCCAGAGCACTCCGCTCGCACCGGCCAGCCGAGCGGCGAAGGCGACCGCTTGCGCGTCGGTCAGGCTGCTGACGAAGTCGACCACCCCGCGGCCACGGCCCATCCGCGCCAGCTGCGACTCCGAGACCTTGCCATTCAGCCAGTCCGGGTGGATCGTGGCGATCCGCCGATACCCGAATGTCGCCGCGTTGACCAGGTCGATCAGCCGTCGAGGGGCCCGGGCGGCGTCGTGCCGGTCCGACAACCACTCGTCCAGGCCGACGACCAGCTGCTCGATGGTCTGCTCCTGCCCGCGCTGGAACATCGCGAGGTCGGGCCGCTCGAGGATGAAGTAGGAGTTCACGAACTTCAGCACCTGCACCTCGTGCCACGCGCGACAGTCCATGGCGACGTACGCCGACCGCACCGGCGGATCGGGGGTGATCTCGACCGAGTCGATCAGGTGGTCGATCCAGCGCGACACGAAGCCGGAGATCGCCCGGTCGGCGGCCATCGACCCGTCGTACGGGCTGGCCAGCACGCCCTCGACGAACTCCTCTCCGACCGTGGTCACCGCGGTGGCATAGACATCCTCGTCGAACATCCAGTCGTCGCGGCCGAGCAGGCGACGGCGCAGCCGCTCCAGTCCGGCGCCGGGCTGCCGGTCGGCGCGGGCGAGATCGCGCGGATCCATCAGCGAGTAGTGCGCCCGGTCGACGAGCCAGGACCGGAACTCGCTCGACACCGGCGAGAACTGCAGCACGCCCGATCGGTGGAAGTCCTCGACGTCGTGCAGGGAGTACGCGATGTCGTCCGCCAGGTCCATCACCGCGCACTCCAACGTCTGCCGGCCGGGTGGCAGGTCCGGGAATGCGGCGAGCACCTCCTGCATCTCGGGCACGTCAACCAGGTACGCCGAGAACTTGGCGGCGCCGGTGCCCTGGAGTCCGTGGCCGGCGCCGCGCGGTGGGAGCGTCCAGTCCGTCGGATGCGGGTCGGGCACGTGGATGCGTGCCCACGGGTACTTCAGGACGGCGGCGCGGACGGCTGCGGTCAGGTTCAGTCCCTCGTCGCTGGGGCCGTGCACCTCGAGCTCGGTCAGGATCCGGAAGGTCTGGGCGTTGCCCTCGAAGCCGTCGGTCAGCCCGAAGCGGGTCCGGGCCAGCCGGTCCAGGGCACGCTCACCGAGGTGCCCGAACGGCGGATGGCCCAGGTCGTGCGCGCCGGCGGCCGCCTGGACGACCACATGATCGAGGCCACCCAGATCGCGGAGCAGGTCGCGATCCTCGCTGCGCAACAGCCTGACCGCGATGGCCCGAGCCACCGCCGTGACCTTGATGGTGTGGGTGAGTCGGTTGTGGACGACCCCCGAGGTGGCGCCAGCGGTGACGACCTGCGTCACCTCGGCGAGCCGGGAGTACGACTGGGCGAACCGGATCCGCTCCAGATCGGAGCGGAACTCGGAGTCGCCAACCGCGTACGGACGCTCGGCGCTCGCACGGGCCCTCGCCAGCCGTGGATCCATGCTTACCAAGCTATCCGAGCCTCGACTGGCCACTGAGTGCGTCGAGGGACCGCGCCGACTCAGCCCATGCGCTCGTGAGCCTGTCGAGGGGCTCGGGACCGGTCCGGCGACAATAACCGACATGGCACGGAAGGCGCGGGCTCGGCACCACTGGTGGTCGGTGGCGGAGAAGCTCGACGGTTTGCTCTTCGCCTTCGCTGGTGTGTCGGCGGTGTGGCTGGCGTACCTGCTGCTGATCGAGGGCGTACGTCCCGGCTGGCCGATGCTGCTGCTCGTTGTGTTCTGGGTCGTCTTCACCTATCTGGTGCTGCCCCGGCTGCACCGCATTCTCACCCGGCTGTACGTCCCCGGCTACTTCATCGGTCGGACCCGGACCAGCGACGGCCTCTTGGGCGACCCGGTGAACCTCGCCCTGATGGGCACCGAGGCCCAGGTACACGCCGCGATGCTCGCCGGGAGCTGGACCCGCGCGGACGATCTGTCCGCCGGCAGCACCCGGCGGATGATCACGGCAACGGTGGGTCGGCGCAGCTACCCGGATGCGCCCGTCAGCCCCCTGCTGCTGTTCGACCGACAGCAGGACTTCGCGTATCAGCAAGAGGTCGGCGGGAGCACGTCGCAGCGTCACCACGTACGTTTCTGGCGTTGCCCCGAAGGCTGGTTGCTGCCCGGCGGCTACCGGGTGGACTGGTTGGCCGCGGGGACGTACGACCGGGCGGTCGGCCTGTCGTTGTTCACCTTCCAGATCACCCACAAGATCGAGGCGAACACCGACATCGAGCGCGACCACATCCTGGCGACCGTGGGATACGGCACACCCGAGATGGTCGTACGAGTGATCGAGGACTTCTCGACCGGCTACCACTCGCGCAACGGGGGCGGCGATCTGATCCAGACCGACGGTGACCTGCCGATCATGGATTTGAGTGCGGTGCCGGCTCCGGCCGAGCTCGAGCCGGTCGGCGGCACGGACAGCCGGGACAAGCGACCGATCCAGATCGTCTTCGGCGCGGTCGTGGCGTTTCTCCGGGCCAGTGCCTTCCTGCTCGCGGGCCTGGTAGTCGTCCTCCTCGGCTTCAACGGCCAGGCCGCGGAGATGGTGGAAGCGGCGGGCGGCGATCTGTCCGACGCTCCCGCGGCCGTGTTCGTGGTGCTCGCAGCCGTGCTCGCACTCGGTGCGCTGGTGGACGTCGTCTTCGGCATCGCCACGCTTCGTGGTCACAACTGGGCGCGGCTGGTCCTGATGCTCTACAGCGCGGTGGCGATCGTCTCGGCCTTCATCTCCAACGCGAACGGCACCGAACGGATCGGCCTGCAGACCAACCTGCTGGCCGTCGCCACGAGCATTCTCGTGCTGCTGGCGCTCACCAGCCACGGTGCTCGCGACTTCACCGCGAGACATCGCGCGGTCAGCACGGGCGCCATCACGACCGGCGCCACAGGATCTGATGTTGGCCGCCTGACCGGCTGACCGCCGGGTGACCCAACGCCGATATCGCGATCGACCGGGCCGCATCGGAGGCTCCTCGCTAGCCTCGCGAAACCAGCTCCTACCGGCCTCAGTAGGCTGCCGAACGGACCGATCGACCCCCGCGATGGAGTGTGTGGACATGAGCGACCCTGTGGATCCGACGACGACCGCGGCGTGGGCCGAGCTGACCGAGCTCAAGGCGGCCCTGGAGCCCGACCTGCGCGGCTGGTTCGCCGCTGACCCGGGCCGGGTGGAGTCGCTGACGTTCCAGGCGGGCGACCTGCACGTCGACCTGTCCAAGAACCTGGTCACCACCGACGTGTTGGCGGCCCTGGTCCGCCTGGCGGAGCAGGTCAACCTGCCGGAGCGCAGATCGGCGATGTTCGCCGGCCAGCACATCAACGTCACCGAGAACCGGGCGGTGCTGCACACAGCGCTTCGCAAGCCACGTGGGGAGACCCTCGAGGTGGACGGCGTCGAGGTGGTCGGCGAGGTACACGAGGTGCTGACCAAGGTGTACGCGTTCGCCGACAAGGTACGAAGCGGCGAGTGGACCGGCGTGACCGGGGCCCCGATCGAGACGGTGGTCAACATCGGCATCGGCGGCTCCGACCTGGGCCCGGTGATGGTGTACGAGGCGCTCAAGCCGTTCGTGAAGCCGGGGTTGGAGGTGCGCTTCGTCTCCAACATCGATCCGACGGACGTCGCCGAGAAGACCGCCGACCTGAACCCGGCCACGACCCTGTTCATCGTCGCGTCCAAGACGTTCACCACCCTGGAGACGCTGACCAACGCCCGGATGGCCCGCGCCTGGTTGCTGGATGGGCTGCTGTCGGCGGGCGCCATCCTCGAGGGCGAGGACGCCGGGCGGGCCGCGGTGGCCAAGCACTTCGTTGCCGTGTCGACCGCCCTGGACAAGGTGGCCGCGTTCGGCATCGACCCGGCGAACGCGTTCGGCTTCTGGGACTGGGTCGGCGGACGTTACTCCGTGGACTCCGCGATCGGCACCAGCGTCGCCGTGGCGATCGGGCCGGAGAGCTTCGGCGACTTCCTGGCTGGTTTCCATGCCATCGACGAACACTTCGTGAACACGCCGCTGGCCGAGAACGTACCGGCGCTGATGGGGTTGCTCAATGTCTGGTACGTCAACTTCTTCGACGCCCGAACGCACGCCGTGCTGCCGTACGCGCAGTATCTGCACCGCTTCGCCGCGTATCTCCAGCAGCTGACCATGGAGTCCAACGGCAAGAGCGTGCGCTGGGACGGAACCCCGGTGACCACGAGGACCGGCGAGGTGTTCTGGGGAGAGCCGGGGACCAACGGTCAGCACGCCTTCTACCAGCTGATCCACCAAGGCACGCAGGTCATCCCGGCCGACTTCATCGCGGTCGCGAACTCGGCGCATCCGACCAAGGACGGCGACGCCGACGTCCACGAGCTGTTCCTGGCGAACTTCTTCGCCCAGACCAAGGCGCTGGCGTTCGGCAAGACCGCCGACGAGGTCCGCGCCGAGGGCACGCCCGAGGCGATCGTGCCGGCCCGGGTCTTCGCGGGGAACCGGCCGACGACCTCGATCATGGCGCCGGCGCTGACCCCGTCGGTGGTTGGTCAGCTGATCGCCCTGTACGAGCACATCACCTTCACCCAGGGCATCGTCTGGGGCATCGACAGCTTCGACCAGTGGGGGGTCGAGCTCGGCAAGCAGCTCGCCCTGCAGGTGACCCCGGCCGTCGGCGGCGATATCGACGCCCTGGCCGCACAGGATGCCTCGACCCAGGCACTGATTCGCTACTACCTGGCCCAGCGCATCCGCTGACCCTCGGGCTCCTGGACTCCAGGACTTTGGGTCTCGTGGCGCGGGCCAGCTCGAGTCCTGTGGCTCGCAGTCTCAGGTGGCGGCTCGGCGGGGCGGCAAGGGCTCGGCGGGCGCGGGGCGGGGAGGGCTTGGCCGGGGCGGCTCGGCGGGCTCGGGGAGGCGGCTCGGCCGGGGCGGCGGCGCACGCGAGGTCCGCTCCGGCACCCTTTCCACAACCGAGGCACCCTCTACAGACGATGCCTCGGTTGTCGAGAGGGTGCGCGAGCGTACGAAAGGGTGCGTGAGCGTACGAGATGGGTGCGTGAGCGTACGAAAGGGTGCGCGAGCCTGCGAAAGGGTGCGCGAGCGTACGAGAGGGTGCGTGAGCCTGCGAAAGGGTGCGTGAGCGTACGAGAAGGTGGGTGGGCCTGAGAGAGCGTGCGCGAGCCTGCGGGAGGGTGCGCGAGCCTGCGAAAGGGTGCGCGAGCGTACGAGAGGGCGCGCGAGCGGGTCCGAGGCTCAGCGGGGCACTTCGGTGTAGAGCCGGAGGACGGACGGTTGGCGGAGCATGGGCTCGAGGACCTGATTGCCGGTCTGGTTGTGCTCGGTCTCCATATGGGCGTCCCACGCTTCCTGGGACACGAACTTCTCCAGCATCGTGACGCACTCCGGCTCGTCAGCCGACTCGACTAGCGTCTGGTAGTCGCAACCCGGCTCGGTCTCGGCATTGGCTGCCATCTTGTGCAGCTGCGCGACCGCTTCGGCGTGTTGATCCGGACGCGGGAAGATCGTCACCACCAGGTACAACGGGCTGTCGCTCACGGGTTTGCTCCTTGCCGACGGGGGAGTGCCTGGTACTACCTTCCCGCGGCATCCCGACGAGGTCCCTGCCGGGTCGGGTTCCCCCACTCCGTGGCCCACCCCACCCGTCGCCCGGTCGCGGCCCCAGATGTCAGCCCCGCCGTCCCGAGCCCGCTCGGGGCCGCCTTCCGTCGCCCCAGACGTCAGCTCCCTCGTCCGACCGTTCCCGTTGCCTTCGCTCGGTAGCGCCTCCAGCCGAGCCGCCCGGACTTGTCCTTCCCCGAAGCCGCCGGACTTGTCCTTCCCCGAAGCCGCCGGACTTGTCCTTCCCCGAAGCCGCCGGACTTGTCCTTCCCCGAAGCCGCCGGACTTGTCCTTCCCCGAAGCCGCCGGACTTGTCCTTCCCCGAAGCCGCCGGACTTGTCCTTCCCCGAAGCCGCCGGACTGTCCTTCCCGAAGCCGCGGGACTGTCCTTCCCGAAGCCGCGGGACTGTCCTTCCCGAAGCCGCGGGACTGTCCTTCCCGAAGGTGCAGGACCCCGCCCCTTCAGGACGGACAGTCTTGGGCGTGGATTCAGAGCTCGGGCCCGGTGGCGCGAAGCTTGTCGACGTCCTCCATCGCCGTGCGTAGATCGGCCAGCCACGGCTCGGCGTGCTCGCCCACGAGCTTGACGGCCCAGGCCAGCGCCTCGGAGCGTGACCGCGCCACGCCGGCGTCGACCAGGGTGTCGAGCACCCGACGCTCGGGCTGCCGGAGCCGGGTCATCACCGGCACGGAGATGTGGGTGAACAGCATCCGTACGTCCCCGAGCGACGCGCCCCAGGACACCTTCCGCCCATAGCGGGCCTGGGCCTCGTCGGCGATCTCCATCCGCCGCGCGCGGGTGTCCGCCCGGAACCGGCTGATCCTGCCCTCGGCCTGCGCGGCGTCCTGGATGGCCTCGTCGGGGAGCGCTCCGACGACGGTGATCTCCTCGCGATCCACGGTCACGCTCACCGCGGTGAACCACTCGCTCGGCAGCCGACCCTCGAACCAGGCCTGGGCGTCGTCGGCCGGGGGCACGTCGACGTTCTGCCAGCCGCCCGGTCGGCCGGAGCTGCGGCCTCGTCCACGGCCGGGGCCTCGCCGGCCGGAATCCGATTCGTCCCAACTCATGTCTGTCTCCCTCGATATGTACGCATGATTACAGCATTACACTGCAAGCAAGCGAACGGAAGGGTCCGGGCCGCTGACCTTTCCGGCGCCGAGTTGGCGCGGAGACGAAACGTCAGCGAGTGGGAGGACCGCGGTGCCGCGCGGAGCGCGGATTTCAGCTCCGGGCGGCGCTCAGTGCGTCGCGGACGGCCGGATCGGGTCCATCGAGCACCGGTGCGCGCCGACTCAGCAAGTCCCAGACCGCCTTCACGCACGCAACCTGGTCACGGATCGACCCGCTGATCCACGGTTCCCGTCGGCTCCGGACGGTCTCGTCGCCCACTGCGTACGCCGTCAGCCCGACCCGCCGCGCCGTGCCCACGGCTCTCGGCAGGTGATAGCTCTGGGACACGATCACGACCGCGTCGAGGCCGTAGACCCGCTTGGCCCGGACGCACGAGTCGTAGGTGTCCAGCCCGTACGGGTCCTCGACGATCAGTTCCGCCGGCACGCCGGAGCCCACCAGATAGGTTCGCATCGCCTTCGGCTCGTCGTACTCGGGCGCGTCGGCCGCCCCGGAGACCAGCAGCACCTCCACCTTGCCGGCCTCGAGGAGGCGTCGGGCCAGGTCGAGCCGCGCACGCAGGAATGCGGACGGCCATCCGCTCGGATACACCTGGGCGCCGAGGACCAGCGCAACCGGCACCGCTGGGACGTTGTGCTCGTTGAGGATCTTGTGACGGGCGGGCGCGCGCACCCAGGCGACGCATCCGACGTAGGCGGCCAGACCGGCGACCGCACCACCGAACACGACCTGGAGCAGACGTCGGGTCCTGGGTCGCGGCACCGCCCCAGGCTAATGGTCGGCGCGGACGCCTACGTAGGCACGACGACGAGGTCCGGAGGTCACCCGCGCGGCCTCCGCGAGCAGCCGTTCGACAAGACTGTCGGTGGCGACAGGAACCATGGTCGGCATGACGACGAACACCAACGTCGAGCCGGGTAGCGGACCCACCCGGACGGCGGAGCTCGAGATCACGGGTCCGTACGATCTGCGTGAGGTCGCGTTGATGGGCTTCGGACACCGCGACGAGCAGAGCTTCGACGGCGTGATGCGACTGGCGTTCTGCGTGGACGGCACGTATGAGGATCAGGTCGGAGTCGAGGTCCGCCAGCGGCGTTCGATGCTGGAGCTGACCGTGCACGATCGGCCCGGGCACCTCGCCGACCTCGACGCGGTGACGCGCCAGGTGGCTCGCGTGGTCTCGGTCGACCATGACGGCGGGGCGTGGCAACGGGTGTGTGAGGGCGATCCGGCGCTTCGGCGCCTCTTCGCGATCGCTCCGGGGTTCCGACCGGCGATGTTCTACTCGCCGTACGAGGCTGCGGTCTGGTCCATCATCAGTGCTCGCCGGGCACGGCCGCAGGGGATCGCGCTGCGCGGCCGGTTGTCGGCGGCGCACGGAGCGACCTTCGCGCTAGCCGGGCTGCCGACCGCCGCGCTTCCGACACCGACGACCCTGCTGGCACTGGAGTCGCTGCCGGGCCTGCCGCAGGACCGGATCCCGCGCCTCCACGGTGTCGCAGAGGCGACGGTGCGCGGGCGGCTGGATGTCGGACGGCTGCAGGCGATGTCGCCGGAGGAGGCCAAGGAGGATCTGCAGCTGCTGCCTGGCATCGGCCCCTTCTACAGTGCCCTCGTGGTGGTCCGCGCGCTGGGCCTGGTCGATGTCTTGTCGCCGGAAGAGAGCCGGTCGAGGGATGCGATCCGGAGCCTGTACGGTCTCGACCACGACCCCTCCGATGCCGAGGTCGCCGCGCTGGCCGAGAACTGGCGACCCTTCCGCACCTGGGCGACCGTGATGATCCGAGCGGTTGGAGGTCGGCTCGAGACGGCGGCAGTAGCCTGAGCGACGAATCTGAGCGGGCGCTGCGTTTGGTCGAGCGGCGTCGATCGCGGGGACCGGACTCGTCGGCGGAGCCTTGTTCGCGGTCGGGCACGGTCAACCAGGGTGGAAGGTGATGTGTGCCAGAGGGCGATGTCGTGTTCCGGGCCTGCTATCGGCTCAACGCGGCCCTCGCCGGCAACGTCTTGACCAGGTGTGAGTTTCGGGTCCCGACCCTGGCGACCACCGATCTGACCGGGGTCGAGGTGCTGGAGGTCGTTTCGCGGGGCAAGCACCAGCTCTTCCGGTTCGCCGATGGGTTCACCTTGCATAGTCATTTCCGGATGGACGGCGCCTGGCGGATCTATCCGACGGGCCGCAGCTGGTCGGGTGGTCCCGACTGGCAGGTTCGCGCCGTCCTGGGCACGGCCGGGCAGGTCGCGGTCGGCTATCGACTGCCCGTGCTCGAGCTGGTGCCGACGTCGGAGGAGAGCACGGTCGTCGGACATCTCGGACCCGACCTGCTCGGTCCAGACTGGGATCTCGACGAGGCGCTCCGCCGGATCAGGGCGGCGCCTGCCGTCAGCATTGGCGAGGCGCTCCTCGACCAGCGCAACCTGGCTGGGATCGGGACCTTCTACCGCGCGGAGATCCTGTTCCTGCAAGGCGTTCATCCACGGACCGCGGTCAAGGATGTGCCGGACCTCCGGCGCCTGGTGCAGCGCGCCCAGCTGCTGCTCCACGCGAACCGCTGGCGGATCGAGCAGTCCTCGACCGGGGACCTGCGAGCCGGGCGGAGCGCGTACGTCTTCGGGCGTGCGGACCAACCCTGCCGACGCTGCCGGACCCGGATCCGCGTGGAGGAGTTCGGCCCGCTCGGACAGGAACGGCGGAGCTTTTGGTGCCCCCGCTGTCAGCCCCGCAGCGTGCCCTGAGCCAGGCCGGCGTGACCCTGAGCCCGGCGACGGTCAGTGCCAACGCGTGCCGTGAGCCGGTCGAAGGGCGCTGGCGCACCTGAGCTACCGAACGCGCGCCCCGAGCCCGTCGAAGTCCGTCACGCCGCATCCGTTCAGTGCGCACCCACAGCCCGGACGGCTCGCTCGAGTACCGCCGCCGGGCTCGGTTGCCCGGCGATCTCGGCGCGTACGTCAGCAGCCGCCGCCGCGAAGGTCGGCTCGTCCAAGAGTCGGAGGATGAGCTCTGCCGCCGTCGCGGCGTCCAGGGTTGTCGGGTCGTGAGACAACCCGACTCCGCGGTCGACCACTCGCTGGGCCGACATCGGGTTGTCGGCAAAGGATGGCAGCACCAGCTGCGGAACCCCGTAGAACAGGGGTGACGCGGTCGTACCCGAGCCGCCGTGATGGACCAGCAGGGCGCAGTGCGGCAGAAAGGCGGACAGGGCGAGGTAGCCAACCGAGCGCACGTTGTCCGGCAGCGTACCCAGGTCGCTCAGGTCGGCGCGACCGGCGGCCAGCACCACCTCGACCTCCATCGATCCGAGTGCCTCGATGACGACGGCGAGGCTGCTGGTCCCGGCCAGGACGGGCACGACCGTGCCGAGGGTGACCCCGATCCGCGGCCGCGTCCCGGGCCGCATGGCCCAGTCCGGGACGACCGCGCCGCCGTTGTAGGGGACATACTGCATCCCCCACCACGGAACGTCGTCGACACCGGCCTCGTCGGTCGACAGCCCGCCCATGCTGGGAGCGCGCGGATCGATCCGAGCGATCAACCTGGCGGCGGTCGCCGGGATCGAGAGCCGCGTTCGGAGCGGGCCGAGAAGCTCCTCTCCGCCGGTGAACATCGACGAACGCTCGCCCCACCCCGCGTCACGCGTCGACCAAGAGATCCGGTTGCCGACCTCCAGACCGGGCACGCCAAGGGCCGAGGCGGCCAGCGGCCCGGCGCCATGGTCGGAGGGGAAGACGATCAGATCCGCGTCGAAGTCGCGCCCGGCAGCGATCGTTCCCTCGGTCATGGTCAGGGTGAACATGCCGAACGGGCTACCCGCGCGGCGAGCGACCTGGAACTCGTCGGGAAGGTCGGTCCGCTCGTCCGCGGGCTTGCCGATCGACCCCATGAGCTCGGCCCAGATGTCCCGGTTGGGGAACACGTCCACCACCGGCAACCCGGACTGCGACCCGACCTCGGTCATCTCGCTGGCGGTGGCCAGCAGCACCTCGTGTCCGGCCGCCCGCGCGCTCCAGATCAACGGGACGATCGGCAGCATCAACCCGTACGCGGGAGCTGTGGCAAAGAGGATCCGCACACTCTCCAGTGTCGGTGCTCCAGCACCCGCCCTCGTCGCCGGGTCATTGTGGTGGTGATGGCAAACGCGGCTCCCCAAACCGCCGGTCAGGAACCCGGGGCCCGGTCAGGAGCCCTGCAGGGCTCGAGCAACCACAGCAGCCGCGGCGGCGGACCACGCCTGCGGTCGGCACGATGCCGGGTAGGGCACCGGCCGGCCCTCGCCGGACCACAGCTCGGGCAGCCGCTGGTCGAACGCGACCGAGGCCCGGAGCAGTCCCTCGATCAGCCCGGAGGCGCGGTCGCCTAGGCCAGCCCGGTGCAAGCCGGCGATCACGATGGCGGTGTCGTGTGGCCAGACCGATCCGCAGTGGTAGCTGAGCGGGTTGTATCCGCCGTCGCTCGCCGACATCGTCCGAAGTCCGAGTCCCGAGTCCAGATCAGGGCCGGTGATCCGATCGGCGACCAGAACCTCCTCGGCGCGATCCAGCAGGCCCGTGCCGAGCAGGTGCCCGATGTTGCTGGTCAGCGAGTCCACCCGCTGCTTGCCCCGGTCCGGCGCCTGGGCCAGGTCGGGCGCCGGGGCCGGGTCGGGCGGCTGGGGCAGGTCCGGCTGGGCCCGGTCGGGCGCCGGGGTCGGGTCGGGCGCCGGGGACGGGACCAAGGCCAACGCCGGATAGCGGGCGGCCGCGTCGCCGCACCAGAACTCGGCCCGGAACCGCGCGGCCAGTTCGGCCGCCCACGACCGATAGCGCTTCGCACCCGGACGGCCGAAGGCCTCCAACACGTCCGCCCCGCCGGTCAGTGCCTCGTACGCGTAGCCCTGCACCTCGCACAGCGCCACGGCACCGACCGCGATCCGCCCGTCGGCGTAACGCACCGAGTCGGCGGAGTCCTTCCAGCCCTGGTTGGCCAGCCCGTGCCCGCTGGCGTCGATGTACTCGAGGAAGCCGTCGCCATCGGCATCGCCGTACGTGGTGATCCAGTTCAGTGCGCGGTCCAGCGCCGGGAGCAGCTCGCGTACGACGTCGTCATGGCCGCCCGAGCGCCACAGGTCGTGCAGCAAGCAGATCCACAGCGGGGTCGCGTCGATGGTGCCGTAGTACAGCGGCGGCAACGAGGTGTCGCCGAAGGCGAATGTGCCGCGGCGCAGCTCGTGCGGGATCTTCCCCGGCTCCTGGGCTGTCTCCGGATCGACGATCGTCCCAGCCAGGCGGGCCAGCGTCCGCAAGGTGCCGATCGCCGGCCGCGGATCGAGCGCCAGCAGCATGCGGGCGGTCCACAGGCTGTCCCGTCCGAACAGGGTCAGGTACCACGGGGCGCCCGCCGCGAAGAACACGTCGGTCGGGTGCTCCCGGGTCGCCATCCGGAGAGCGTTCAGGTCGCGCAACGAGCGGTCCAGCCAGCTCGTCAGCCGGTAGCCACCGCCGGTCGCCACCCCGAACGGTGCCGAGACCGACAGCTCGCCGCCCTCGCCGCCCTCGCCGCCCTCGCCGCCCTTGGCGACGGCGGCCGCGACGACCGCCGCCGTCCGATCCGTGATCACGATCGACCACTCCCAGGAGGCCGAACCGCCCGGTGCCAGGTCTGACGCCCACTTGACCTCGGCCGCCCGGCCGTCCGGCATCACCGCCACGGTTGCGTCGTCGGCGGTGAGCTCGATCGTCACCTCCCGGTCCCCCCACCGCAGCGGCACGGCCGCCTCGAAGGCCAGCGGGTCGGCGTTGGCGCCGGTCTTGATCCGCTCGATGGGAACCAGGTCGTACGCCAGCCGTAGGGTCAGCTCCAGGGCCACCGGGCGCGGCCCGAGCGCCACGACGTCGAGCGACTCCGCCATCCCGCCCGGCTGCACCAGCCGCACCCGGTCGATCCGGACAAGCTCGTCGGGATGCCCACCGCCGCGCCCGGTGCCACGGTAGGCGTACGTGAACCGGGTTGTCGCGTCCTCCGCGATGGTGGCGATGTGCTCGAGCCGTTCGCCGTTCGCGCGCAGCTCCGCCGTGCTCAGCACGCGTACGTCGGCATGCAGGACACCCTGGGCGCCTGCCGACGGACGGCCATCCGGGCCGGCCGCCCCGATCTGGCCGTCGTAGGCACTCCAGACCTGGGTCGGGGCAGCCAGGGTGCAGACCAGATCGTGCAGGAACGGTTGGCGCGGTTGCGGCATGGGCGGGCTCACTTTCTGTGCTGCCGTGGGGTGCTGCCGAGACAGGTGCTGGCTGAAGGCCTGCTCGCGGGCCGGGTGCCGGGACGGGCGGAATCGAGCCCGGAAGCCGTCGGTCGGTTGCCAGCCTAGAGAGGATCACGCCCGAGACGATGCGGCATCGCGTGGGATACTCGTTGTTTGTGTCATCCCTTCCTTCGCTGCTGAGTGATCGCATCCAGGCGGTCGCCGGCGTCGACCCGGAGCTGCGTCCGGCCACCAAGCCTCAGTTCGGCCACTACCAGTCGAACGTTGCGCTTCGCCTGGCCAAGCGTGAGGGACGTCCGCCGCGAGAGGTCGCCGCCTCGATCGTGGAGCGACTGGCGATCGACGACCTGTGCGAGCCGCCCGAGATCGCCGGGCCAGGCTTCATCAACCTTCGGCTGAGGACCGACGTCCTGGCGGGGGCCGTCAACGACCTGCTCGCCGACCCGTACGCCGGCATCGCGCAGACCGACCAGCCGCGGACCGTGGTGATCGACTACTCCGCGCCCAACGTGGCCAAGCAGATGCACGTCGGCCACCTGCGGACCACGATCATCGGCGACTGCTTCAACCGGGTGCTGACCGCCGTCGGCCACACCGTCATTCCGCAGAACCACATCGGCGACTGGGGCACCCAGTTCGGGATGCTCGTCGAGGAGACCCTTGACGAGGGCATCGACGCGTCGAAGCTGACCCTGCCCGAGGCCGAGGAACTCTACAAGCGGGGCTCGAGGCACTTTCGCGAGGACGACGAGTTCGCGACCAGAGCGCGCCGGCGGGTGGTGGCCTTGCAGTCCGGGGACGAGCAGACGCGGTCGATCTGGCGTGATCTGGTCGCGGTCTCGCTGGTCGGTTTCAATGCCACCTACGCGCGGCTCGACGTGAAGCTCACCGACGACGACCTCGCCGGGGAGTCCATCTACAACGACGATCTCGCCTCGGTCGCAGCCGAGCTCGAGAGCAGCGGTACGGCCGTGATCGACGACGGTGCGTTGTGCGTATTCGTCGACGGCTTCAACGCGCCGATGATCGTCCGCAAGTCCGACGGCGGCTACGGCTACTCGATCACGGACCTGGCCGCGGTCCGGCACCGAGTTCGCGACCTGCACGCGGACCGGCTGATCTACGTCACCGACGTACGCCAGGGTGATCACTTCGCGCAGGTCTTCGCGGTGTGTCGCCTGGCGGGCTGGTTGCCCGACGGCGTCCGCGCCGAGCACGTCGGTTACGGGATGGTGCTGGGACCCGACGGCAAGCCGTACAAGACCCGGGACGGCAAGGCCATGCTGCTGGCCGACCTGCTCGACATGGCCGAGGAGAAGGCGGCGCCGCCGATCGCCCTCGCCGCCATCAAGTACGCGGACCTGTCCAACGGGCTCAACAAGGACTACGTGTTCGATGTCGACCGGATGGTGCAGACCACCGGCAACACGGGCCCCTACTTGCAGTACGCCCACGCCCGGATGGCCCAAGTGCTGCGGCGCGCGGAGGCGGAGGGCCTCGGTGCGCCGGACAAGATCAGCGTGCTCGACGAGCCCGCCGAGCAGACGCTCGCTCTGCTGCTATCCCGGTACGGCGAGATCGTCGACGAGGTCGCCGACACCCTTCAGCCGCACCGGCTGTGCGCGTACCTCTATGACCTGTCGGGCGCGCTGTCGGTGTTCTACGAGCAGTGTCCGGTGCTGAAGTCGTCGGGTGCGGTTCGGGACTCCCGGCTCGCGCTGTGCCTCGCGACCAAACGGGTGCTGGCCACCGGCCTCGACCTCCTCGGTATCGAGGCCCTCGACCGGATGTGAGAGGGCTCCTGGTCGGCCGCCGGCCGTGATTCTCAGGTGCCCCGCCGGCTCTCTCGCGTGGGGTCCGTGTCGGGGGTCGGCTCGGCTGATTGCGACGAGGACCCGGACGCGCGTCGCGCACGGAAAAAGTGGCGGCTCGTGCCCACGCGTGCGGCAGTCGCACGCTCAGCACGGCTCCTCAGCGGTCGACGAACCACCAGTTTTTCCGCGGATCACGCTTGTTCCTGCAGGCACGTCAACCCAGGGGATCGGGGTGCTGCTGGCGATCGGCGGCAAGCCAGGCGGCACCGACGATACCGGCGGTGTTGCGCAGCTTGGCAGGCACGATGTCGCACTTCAGGTCGAGCAGGGGGAGGAACTTGTCCGAATCCTTGCTGACCCCTCCGCCGACCACGATCAGGTCCGGCCACAGCAGCGACTGCACGGCCGAGTAGTACCGCTGGAGCTTCTTGGCCCACTGCTCGTAGGACCAGCCCTCGATGTCCTTGACACTCGACGCCGCGCGCTTCTCGGCGTCGTGCCCGTCGAGCTCGATGTGGCCCAGCTCGGAGTTGGGCACCAGCACGCCGCGGTAGACGATCGCCGAACCGATCCCGGTGCCCAGCGTGGTCATCAGGACCAGGCCGGGATGCCCGGCGGCGGCGCCGTAGTGGACCTCGGCGATTCCCGCGGCGTCCGCGTCGTTCATCAGGTAGATGCTGCGTCCCAGGGCGTCCTCGAACTGCTTCTCCGCCTGGCAGTCGATCCATGACTTGTCGATGTTCGCCGCTGACCGGGTCTGTCCGTGCGTGACCACCGCCGGGATCGTGATGCCGATCGGGCCGTCGCCGATCTGCTCGGCGAAGTTCTCGACGATCTCGGCAACGACCTTGGCGACGTTCGACGGTGTCGACTTCTTCGGGGTGTCGATCCGCAACCTCTTGCCGGCGAACTCGCCGGTCGTCAGATCGACCGGCGCGCCCTTGATCCCGCTGCCGCCGATGTCGATGCCGAGCACCGGTCGCGAGGTCTGGGGGGTTGCTACCAGGAGGGCGTCGTCGGTCATGACCGGAGCCTATCCACCGGCCTTGCCGCCGGGCCAGGGGATGCCCGGTGCCGGACCGGCAGCCGATGGCCGGGTTCAGACCAAGACGTCGTTCTCGACGGGAGGGGTTCGTCGGATCTCGAGCAGCTCGGCGACGAGCAGCAGGGTCTGCTCGTCCCTCGGCGAGACCCCCCGCCCGTACGGTCCCCGCGCCCGGCCCATCCCGAAGCCGATCCGGAGCAGCGCCAGCTTGTAGTCGTACGCCGTGGTCGCGTCCAGCCGATCCAGCGCCGCCACGACATGGCCCAGCCCGGTGACCACAGATCGGTCGTCCAGCTCGTAGTCGATGACCAGGCCGCTCCGATCGTCGGTGAGCGTGGCGAGGATCTCCCTCGCGGTACCCGGTGTGCGGAGGCAGACGTCCACGACCGTGTCCCAGAACGCGTCCAGCTCGTAGCGCTCGAAGCTCGAGTGGGTGCCGCTGAGCGAGCTGAGTACCCACAGCGGAGCAAGCTGCAGCGTGCGCAGATCATCCGATCCGATCAGCATTCCCGCCCCCGTCCCTGCCGCCAACTATCCGCCCCCGCAAGGATCGAGACAAGGACACACCCGTCGACCAGCCGGCCAAGGACTCGTCACGGCCGTGATCGCCGGATCACCCCAAGGGGGTGAGCTGGCGTCGACACCAGGCGTACAGATCCTCGTCGAAGACATGGGCTGAGGAGAAGTAGAACCCGTAGAACCTGCGATAGACCGCAATCCAGTGGTAGACGTCGCTGCCCCAACGCTCGACCGCCCGCTCCTGGAGCCAGCGAGCGTCCTCGGCTGCGCCGTCATAGCGCTCGAGCTCGAGGAACATCACCGCACCGGCGAGATCCATCAGAGGGTCGGCGACCAGTGTGTGCGGGCTGAAGTCGCCGACGCCGGTGATCCTCGGCTGTCCATCGGTGTCGATCCGGACGTACGTGTTCGCCGGGCAGTAGTCCCCGTGGACCACGGCGGGCCGACACGACCTCGCGGCCAGAGCGGCGAAGAGCTGCTGCCAGATCAGTGCGACATCGGGTACGTCGGCATCGAGCCGGTCCCGGCTGACCGCGATCTGCGGCTCCAGCTGGGCGTTCAGCAGCTCGGCGAGCGACCCGAACTGCCGTGGCGCGTCCTCCCCGACCAGTCGAGCGAAGCCGGGCACCGGAGTCGGCAGGGTCGCGACCAGCTCGGCGGCGTCGAGGTAGCCGAGTAGTGCCGTGCGCCGCTGCTGCGGGTCGGCTCCCGGCAGCCAGCGGTCGAGGCTCTCACCGGCCAGCCGCGACGTCACCGTGTAGATCCGGCCCGCACGCTCGCCGTTCTCGAGCACGGTCGGGATCTCGAAGGGCGCGTCGGCCCAGAGCCGATAGAGCGCCTGGATCTGGGCGATCACGCGCGCGGGCCCCTCGTGGGAAGAGTGGTAGATCCGCAGCACGCGGGTGTCGTCGAGGGCATAGACGTTCGCCTCACCGCCGCGGCCCAGCAGGGCGGCGCGGTCGACGGCGAAGTGATCCAGGATCTCCTGCTCGGAACGCTGCGGGGCCGGGAGTGCCGCCCGTTCGCGATCGGTCCGGCGGGCGGCCCGGGCTCGGTCCAGCTGCGACATCACGAGTGGCCGGGCGCGGTCGGCGTCCAGCTGGTACGCCGCCGCGTGCACCGGCCCCTTGGTGATGTCGACATGGACGTCGGCCAGCCGCAGCCGCCGCTGCCACGGTCCCTGGCGGAGACGCACGGACTGGCTCTTCGCGTGCGGGACGACGTTGCGGACGTTGGTGATCCACCCCATCTCCGTGACGAGGATCCGATCGTCCATGCCTGCCTTGAGAGTCCAGAAGTCGTACGGCCGGATCCAGGCTGCGCGTCGCGGAGCCGCCGTCATCTCGATGGCGTCGAGGTCGACGCCGGGGAGGATCCGATCCAGCGCCAGCTCGACCTGGTCCTTCGTGGCCACCGGGAGCAGCACGGTGGAGGACTGGTTCTCGTCGCCCTCGTCGCTGCTCATATAGCCGAGGATGACGATGTCGACGCGATACCAGCCGAGCGGCAGCCAGAGCAGCGGCCGGCTGATCCGCACCCCTTGGATGCGATTCACCGGGACCGACTGGCTGCTCAGGTTCGCCAGTCCGCGGCTGATCCGCAGACCGCGATCCGACTCGGCCAGGGTGAAGTTGAACATCGCGATGATCCGTGAGCTCACCAGGGAGATCAGCCCGAAGACGGCCGGGATGAGCGCCGTCAAGGCGAACGCCGACCCGGTGACCGAGACGATCAGGACGACGATCGTGTAGAGGGCGGTGCCGATGAACTCGCTCGACAACATGAAGCTACCGAGCAGTCGCGGCGGGCCGACTCGAACGATGGGTCGATCCGAGCGGCCCAGGTCGGTGAACCTGCTCGCCGGCGCCTGAGTGTTGACGTCCGCGATCCGGGCCTGGGTGCCGTGGGCCCGGGCGAGGAGATAGTCGCGCAGACGACTGGCCTCGGCCTGACTGAGGTAGCGCAGCTTGATGGCGCTGCCGCCGGCCCCGGCTTCGAGGCGAAGCTCGGCCAGGCCGAACATTCGTGCGGCGAACGGCTGGATGATGTCGACCGACTGGAGCCGGGCGAAGGGCACCTTCTTCGACTGTTTGAACACCGCGCCCGTCTCGATCCGCAGCTCCTCGTCGTCGATGACGAAGCGGGTGAAGTACCAGCTGACGAAGCCCGACGCCGCGGCGATGATGACGACCCCGCCGACCACCGGCAGCAACCAGCCGATGTCCCTCCGGTCGAAGACACCGTCGGTATTGACCTGCTCGATCAGCTGGCGGGAGAAGGCGAAGATGATGGCGACCAGGATCAGCCAGCCACGGATGAACGGGGTGAGCGGATGGACCCGTCGGCTCTGCTTGGTCGCCGACAGTCGGGCTGCCGCGCTCAGTGCCGGGTCCATCGGACCGGTGGTCTCCGATGTGTTTTCTGTGCCCTGGGCCCGTCGAAGTGTCCCGCCCGATGCGCCCTGGGCCCCGTCCGATCCGCCCTGCGACCCGTGCGACGCGCCCTGAGGCTTTCGAAGGGCATCGCGCCCCGGATCAGTGGACGGCTCGACGACCTGGTCGCCTGCGTGTCCGGGAGGAGACGGTTCGGTCATAGCCCCGACGCGCGCGACTCGCCCAGCTCGGTCAGCCGATCGCGCAGCCGGGCCGCCTCTGCCGGCTCGAGGCCGGGGATCCGGGCTCCGGTCTCAGGGCTGGCCGTACGCAGGCTGATCGCCGCCAGGCCGAACGCGCGCTCCAACGGCCCTGACTCGACCTCGACCAGCTGCATCCGGCCGTACGGGACCGCGAGCAGCTTGCGGAACCAGACCCCATGGGTGATGTACAGGTCGTCGTCGCGCTCGACGTACCCCCACGATGTCCAGCTCGGGCTGCTTCGGATGAGCCGGAACAGGCTGTAGCCGCCGGTGCCAACCCACAGCGCCGCCGCTAGCCACCACCAGTTGCCGCCGCCGACGAGGCCGAACAACAGGGCCGGGATGGTGGCGATCAGGGGTGGAACGGTGCATGACAAGAGCTTGCGCATCTTGCGGTACTGCGGAGACAGCCGCGTCCACTCGTACGCGGGGGGTGCGAACAGCTCGTCCATAGCGTGCCCAGGCTAGCCAACCCGCGGTGAGACTAGCCCGCCGCTGCTCGCAGCAGGCCCGTCAGGATCTCGTCGGCCTCGTTCAGCGCCGAGATGTGCCCGCGACCAGGCAGGAAATGGAATTCGGTGCCCGGGAGGTGCGCCGCGAGCCATCGCCCGTGCGCGGCAGGCACCATCCGATCCTCGTCGCCGTGCCAGATCGCGACTGGGACCCTCGGCGGGATCGGCTCGAATCCCCAGTACGACACGAACGCGAGGTCGTCCTCGCGCCAACCAGCGATCCCGGCCGACACGCCATATCGGCACATGTCGGCCACGAACTCGGCCAGGCCGTCGGACAGTGCTCGCCGGTCGGCCTCGGCGACGAGGTCGCCCATCCCTTCGATGACGTCGTCCCCCCGCAGCGTGGAGAGCCCGGCGGCAGCCTCGGCCAGGAACGGATCGAGCACCTTCCGGCCGGCGGCCGCGGCACCGAACTCCGCCACGTTCTCCTCGCCCATCCCGAGGAGCCAGTCCAGGCCGATCGCGTCGTGCGGCGCCACGCCGGCGATGACCGCGGACGCGCGGCAACGGTCCGGAAGGAGGGTCGCGCAGGCGAGGGCGTGGGGTCCGCCACCCGACCAGCCCACGGTGACGAACTCGCCGGCGCCGATCGCGTCGAGCAGGTCCTCGACGTCATCGGCGACATCGGCGATCCGGCGGCCCGGGTGCGCGGTGGATGCGCCGTAGCCGGGGCGGTTGTGCACCATCGTACGAAGTCCCAGGCGCTGGGCTGCGTCGAAGATCGGCGGCACTCGTACGGCGCCGGCGGGCGTCCCGTGATGGAACACGAGGATCGGTCCGTCGCTTGGGCCCTCTGCTCGATATTCGACGATGCGACCGTCCCGGGCGGTCATGGTCTCCATGACCGTTCACCCTAGAGCTGGCCCGGGAGACCCGGCTCGGCCTAGTCCCGGCTGTGGACGCCGCGCCGACCTCAGTCCCGACGCCGCCGACGGGACTCCTTCGGCGGCTTCGGGCCCTTCACCGACACACCGCCGAAGAGGGTCATGCCCTTGATCACCAGGACCGGCGCACGGGGGTCCCGTTCGCCGAGGTCGCTGACGTCCGTGCCGCCGAAGATCCCTGCGGTCTGGTCGCGCACCTCCATGCCGGCGGGCACCTTGATGTCCAGACCGCCGAAGCACCAAAAACCGGTCATCTCGACGACGGGCCCCTCGAACGTGGCCTCCCGAAGATCGAGGTCGATCCCGCCGAACAGCGCGTACGACCTGGTCTGCTTCTTCATCCGCCACCGACCCTTCCGGGTCACTCCGCCGAAGACGGCGATCATGTTGTCGACATCGTCGGAGGCGTGCGCCGTGTCGATCCGGTACGGCGAGTCCTGCTGGCTGGACAGGGTGGTCAGCTTCGGCGGTGTCACCACCACCAGGTCGTGGGTCAGCGGAACGAGCTCGTCGAACGTGCGCGCGGCCATGGCCTTGTCGAGGCGCTCGTCGTGCTCCGCCAGGGTCAGCCGGCCCTCCGCGTAGGCCGTGCTGAGCACGGTCGCGACCTGATCGCGGTCGCTGTCGGAGGCACGCAGGTTCCCACCGGCGATGGGTCCGACGTCGACGGGTTCGGGACGGCTCTCAGTCATATCTCCCACGCTATGCCTCTGCTCGGCGTGGATCGAGCGCCGCCGGCACTTACCAGGGTCCGTGATCCGACGCGATCCGGGAGATCCCTGAGTCCGCGAGTCATCAACGCAGCATCGCGCCATGCCAACGGCCTCTGGGGAGCGGACTTCAGCGCATCGGCCGGGGTTCCGCGACCGAGCTGTGTCTTATTGAGGATCGGATTGAGGTTCGGAGCGGACAGCGATGTCGAACACGTTGCCCTCGGGATCGGCCAGTGTGGTCCAGATCGCGCCGTACTCGTCGAAGTCGCCGACGTGGGTCGCCCCGAGCTCGACCGCTCGAGCAACCGCGGCACCCTTGTCGTTCGTGACCAGGTCGATGTGCACCCGATTCTTGCCCGACCGCTTCTCGGGAACCTGCAGGAACATCAATCCGGGGAACGGCGGGTCGCTGCCTGGCGGGATGAAGGCGAAGAAGTCATTCGAGTCGTCGGCAAGGGGACGATCGAGCAGGGCGGCATAGAAACCGCCGAGGCTGGTTGCCCGCTCGCAGTCGACGACGACCTGCGCGAATCCGATCGATGGAGCCATGGTGAACCTCCTGGTGTGTGAGATCGGCTAAGCTACAGCGGCGGTCTGACAGTTTGCCGTCCAGCGGATGTAGTTCAATGGCAGAACATCAGCTTCCCAAGCTGATAGTGCGGGTTCGATTCCCGTCATCCGCTCCAACACATCACCCCTGGTCACGACTCAGTTGCCCGCAGTCGGGTCCGGAGCTCCAGCGGCGGCGGGGTCAGCGGAAGTCGGCGCCGTCGAAGCTGGTCAGCCTGAAGAAGTAGGCGGTGCCCGGGTTGGCCGAGGTCAGGTCCTTCAACACCTTCATCGGGATCTGCTGCGGAGGCGAGACGTTGGGGTCGACAGCCCGGGCGTTCTTGAGGGCGTTCCCGGCATTCTGGTTGTACGCGGCCGGCAGCGGCCACATGTTGGCCAGCTCGTTCTCACCACCGACCTGCATATCGCGGACATGGTCGCCGTTGAGCTCGGAGGGAACGACACCGTAGGGCCGGACCGCGCTGTTCATCAGCTCGCCGCCGGGCGTCGTACCCGGGACCAGCGGGCCGACGACGTTGTTGCCCGGGCCGAGCTTGCTGAAATCGCCGAGCCCGATCGGGGCCCCGCCGTGCGGCAGCTGCTCTTGCCGCATCGGCGTATAGCGGCGGATGAACCGCTGGCCCTGCCGGTATGCCTCCTTCAGTTCTGCCTGCGACCGGGTTTCGACGTTGCGGGTCGTGATGTAGAGATTCGGGTATTGATTAGCGGGAGGTTTTGGCCAGGCCAGCTCCAGCGGTTGGGAGCGGTTCGCTCTGGGCGGCGCGCTCGGGGCGGGCGCGCCGGGACCGTTGAAGTTCATCATCTGGCCGCCGAGATCCTTCACCCGGCCGAGAATCTGGGCGATCCGGTCGTACGACACGACCTTGCTCTTGTCGCCCTGGATGCCGTTGATGTACACGAGGTCGAGGTCTGTGCCGGTGTCCCAGGTCGAGCCGGAGCGCCAGTCGGCCAGCGTCCAGCTCTTCCGCCAGGGGACGGTCAGGATCGTGGCACCGACCTCGCCCCTGATCGCGAACGACAGCTCGCGACTGAGCGCCAGGTTCGCGGCCGCGACGAAGCTGACCTTGCCGTGATCGGCGATGATGTCGACGGGCGCGCGGAACGTCGCCCCGAAATCGGCGCCCGCATCTGCCCGCAGCTTGCCCTCGATCTTGGCCAGGTCGATCGACAGCCCGGAGGACAGGCCCGCGTCGAGAGCGATCTTCATCCCGAGCTCGACGAAGAGGCTGGCCCGGGCGGAGGCCGGAACGACGAGCTCGGCGGTGCCGCGCAGACCCGTGTTGGCGAGCAGGGCAATCGCGGGCAGTGCCGCCAGCCCGCTCGTCGCGACCATCGCGGAGAACAACCCGAACGCCGCGGCGACCTGACCGTAGGACATACCGACGCGGACCTTCTCCAGCGAGATGGCGCCGAACGTCCCCCCCACCTCGAAGCCGCCGGAGACTCCGCCGGAGACATTCACCCCGAGGCCGACGCCGGGTGTGAGCGGTATCCGCGCGGTCACCTGCCCGCCCGTGGAGAAGCCCTTGGGGATGTTCATTGCCTGTTGCTTCAGCAGCTCGAAGCGGCCCAGGTCGAGGACCACGTCGCCATAGTTCATGGTCGGAGACTTCAACCGCCTGGTAGCCTCCGCGGCCGCCGACGCCTGCATGTGCCTGAGGTCGGGGTCGGCCATCGAGTAGGCGCCACGATAGGCCGCGGTGTGCTGGTTCAGCTCCCACTTGCGGTACGCGAAGATGAGCGCGCTCAGCAGATTCTCGCCGACCTTGCTCCCCGCCCGGGGAGACCGGCGAGGTGGAGCTGCTCGTGCCAGTCACCGGACTCCTGATGGACGCGGCGGACATCGGCCCAGCGAGCGTCCGGGGTCAGCCGTTGGGCGACCTGGCCCTGCAGGGTGCCCCGGACGGAGTTGCCGAAGGCGTCGATGACCTTCACCAGCGAGGTGAGGAATCCGGTCCGGGTGACGTCCATCTGCGCAGCGGCGTCGGAGAACGGGGTCCGCAGCACGGTCGCGAGCGGGCCGTTCGCCTGGTCGCCGGCGTGCTCGACGATCGTCTTGAACTCGGCGAACAGCGGCTCCATCGCCTCGTCCTGCTCGAAGTACCAGTTGCGGAAGGCCGCCAGCCCGTTCGAGAAGTCGCGACGGTAGTCCGTCAGCCGCTCGTCGGCGTAGGTGTTGACGTCGGTGTTCAGCTGGTCGTCGTTCGCCGGACCCGGCGCAGGACTCGGGGGCGCCGTCGGAGCGGGGGGTGGGGTCGCGACCGTCGGCGCGTCCGGTCTGCGCTGCACCGAGTGCTGTCGCGATGACCTGGCCGACAGGGCGGCGGCGACTGCCCGATTGCCGGCGCGTCGTTGCAGCATGAGGACCGCCGCCGAGCCCGACACGACTGCGCCCGACGTCGAGGCGCGCGGGTCCGCCCGCTCGGCCTCTGCGGGAGCTCGATGTCCGGCATCCGCCTCGTGTACCGCGGTACCCATTCTTGTCGCCTCCGGATGAAGTAGACCATGGTCGACCCGCTGGCCGGAACGCCGATCGCCACTGGCGACGCAACTGTGCACGAACGGACCTCGCGGAATGCCCGAAGGTGCGGGCGCGCCGAGCCCGGCGGCCGGGAAGCGCGTGCTCGTGGCGAGGCGCAAAGGCAAGCTGGACGATGACCGACGGTTCCGAGGCGCTTGCCCGGACCCACGGATCAGCTGGTTGGGCGAAGTCCAACAGCGGTGAAAGTCGGGCCCAACGCGGGCCCAACGCGGGCCTCACGGATGCGTGCCGGGTGCAGAGGCGGCGATGCAGTGGGGCCGAGGGGACTACCGGCGTCTCACTCTCAGACGGGCTAGAGGCGTTCGGCGTGAACAGCGTCCAGCAGCTTGTGAGCAGCATGGCTGCCCCGGCCCCAGTCGGTGAACGCCCACTCCTCGTTGGTCGTGATGTTCACTCGAGTTCCAGTGCCTGCCTCGCCGTCGAGGTCGGCAATCAGATTGGATCCCCACGTCTTCGAGCTGGTGGGCCTCTTGAAGACCAGGTGATCGGTCCTGCTCTCCGACTCGTTCAACAACCACCCTTGATCGGTAGCCGCGGCGCGCAAAGCTGCGCTGGCCTCCTCGGTCGGCTTGGCAAGTCGTGCCTGCATGTGGGCCATGACAGTCTCCTCAGCGCTCAGCCACGTCGTCCGTGCCTTCCAGCAGCGTATCCGGACCCAAACTGGACCTCGTTCCGGGCGGCGGCACGCTGAAAGCGATCGACATCGGCCCCGCTCCGATAGCGGAGGAGATCGGGTGGGGAGTTCGCTACCCGATCTCCTCCCATCTTGCGTCGACCGAGGCGTCGAGCCGGGCGTCGAGCCGCGGTTCGGCCGGGCCGGACGCTGACAAGGGCCGCCGAGATCAGGCGGGGAGACCACCGAGCTCGGCCAGGCGGGCCACTCCAGGCCCGAGGTAGCGGGCCAGCCGGCCCGTAGCGTCGTCCAGAGCGTCCGAGCCCGGGTGCTCGGGCGGGATCCGTGCCGGGTTCACGGCGATCCGGTCGGTCCACTCCTTGATGTCGGGCTCGGTGGAAAAGGCGGCGGTGTTGCGGGAGCCCCGAGCGTTCATCCGGGCCCAGTCGGCCAGTGAGTTCCCGTACGAGGACGGCGAGCAGAGGCGGTTCTTCTCGGCGTCGTCCAGGCGGGTGGCTTCGATGTACCCGACCAACGCGGCCCCGAAGCAGGGAAAGCCGGCCCGGACGGGCTGCAGCGTGATCCTCTCCGACCCCCAGATCGGGACCAGGGGCGGGTTCTTGAGACCGTCGGCGGCACAGTTCACGATCAGCGCATCGTCGGCCAAAGAGACCGATCCGTCCTCCAGGTCCAGGCTCCCGCGCCGAGCCACCCGGACGTGGCCGAGCCGAACGACCTGCTCGATGCTGCGCAGCAGCTCGAGCTCCCACGTACCGAGCGTCGGCGCCTTGGCCATGGAGGGCGTCACCGATCGATCGATCCGCAGCATGATCCCGGCCTGCTCCAGCTGCCCGAAGAGCTCCGGCAGGGATCGGGCCTTCGATGCCAGCCGCATCATCTCGGCCACCATGCCCAGGTAGGTGGCCGGGTCCGGCTGGATCAGCGCCCGGTTCAACATCCACGGGTCCCGCGGTCGCACCCAGCAGATCGCGTCCGGGTCGACACCGCGACCCAACAGCCAGACGCAGGCGTCCGTGGCGGTCTTGCCCGAACCCACGACGACGTACTGGCTGGGCGTGCCCACCCACAGCGGGAGGTCGTTGACCGGAATCACGCGTGCGCCCTCGGCCACCTCGAACTTGGGCGGTGTCTCCGCGGGGATGTCGGGAGCCAGGTATCGGGCGTCGACGATGCGGCACCGCTCGGGCACCTCGAAGCTCTCGCCGGACTCTCTCGAGACGAAGACGCGACCGCCCACGTAGTCGCACTGCGGAAAGAACTCGACGCGTCCCTGGCCGACCATCCGCTCGGCCAGCACCTGCTCGTAGTAGGCGCAGATGGTCGGTTGGTCCGCGCGCTCGTTCAGCCCGGCCTCCGGTCCGGTGGTCTGGAGCCGACCACCTCCGAGCACACGCGACGCGACGCCGTAGAACGTCGAGGACTGGTGCAGCCGTACGAACGGGTACGCGTGGCGCCAGTGGCCGCCGACGCCGTCGCGCCGGTCGACCATGGCCACCCGTACGTCGGCGTGGTCGATCAGGGCGTCGACGAAGCCCATCCCCATCGCCCCCGCGCCGACCACGAGGTAGTCGACATCCACACGGCCCGGCACCCGATCACTCAAGCACGGCACCGGCATCCTGACCAGCCGTAAGCGTGGCCACGGCCGCGAGGTTCGGGCTCAGAAGAGCGCATCCTTGCGCGTCGGCGGGCGTCCCTGCGCGTCGGCGCCGATGCGCAAAGTGACCCGTCGATGCGCAAGGTGGAGCTTTCGTGACCGGGGTGCTCGGGCCTGGTGGGTGGGCGCGGCTCCTTGCTAGGTAGGGAGTCGGTACGAAGCCAGACGCACCTCAGAGGGCGAGCCGTTCGTACGCCCGAACGGGGTCTCCGCCCGCGGCGGCAGCCTTGAACTCGGCCAGACACCGGTCGACGGTGAGCACGTTGCTGTAGATCAGACCCCGGCAGAGCGACGGCGAGATCTCGGCGCCGTCGGAGACGAAGAACATCGTCCGGAAGACCAGCTCCCCGGTGTCGAGGTCGAGCTGGAACGCCCCGGTCAGCAACCGCCAGTTGGCCCTGATCAGCAGCCGGCTGACGGACTCCAGCCGTCCGGCCGCAACGGTGACCGGGAGGATCGACTCGAACGCGAGCTGACCGAACGGGTCGTACGGCCGTGCCCGGCAGTCCCAGGAGTCTGTGCTCCCGTCGAACCGGGTCCGGATGCAGGGCAGCTCGTCGAAAGTGTCGGGCGCGACCGGCCAACCGTCCGTGGTCAAGAAGTCGAGCACCTCGCGGAACATCAGAGCAGCCCGTCGACAGACAGCTCGTCGGCGATCATCGCGCGCAGCGCGCGGGCCTCGGAGAAACCCGGTTCGAGCTCGAGCGCGCGCTCCACCCACTCCCGAGCCGCCCGGAGGTCGCGGGTCCCTCGGCGGGCCACCGCCATCGCAAAGGCCGCGGGTGCACTCGTAGGGTGCTCCTTGACGGAGAGCTCCAGGTAGTCGACCGCTTCGGGGAACCGCTGGATCGCCGAAAACAGCAGGCCGACGCACAGCGCCAGGTCGATCGGTTCGCCGATGCCGAAGAAGTTGTCCCAGATCCTCAGCAGCACCCGGTGGAACTCGGTCCGGATCACCTCGGGCGCACCTGGCAGCACCTCCAGCAGGGTGGGCAGGTACTCGATCAGGAGCGTCGGGTCGTACCGCGAGAGCCGCAGGCTGGCCAGCATCACCTCCACAGACACCGAGGACGCGTTGCTGAGCAGCGGGCGGAGGCTGAACGTGTTGTCCGGTCCGGTGTCGACGAGCTGGTCCTGGACCCAGGCCGTGAAGCGTTCCGGCTCCGCGAACGGTCCGTGGACGAATGCACCGACGACCAGGCTGCTGGCCGGCTCCACGGGCAGCACGGCGACTCCGCCCCGCTGGCGCACCCAGCGGGCGAGCAGGTCGAAGTTCACCATCAGCGAGAACGCGCTGCCGTGGAAGACCACCGACGGGTTCGCGTACGAGCACAGCTCCAGCCGGGTGCGGTGACCCTTGTCGGCGATGATCGCGAGACTCGGTCCGGCGGTCAGGCCGTCCAAGAACTCCAGACAGCGCATCCCGCCCACCGGCGCGAGCACGGCGGTGTCGTCCAGCCACTCCCGGTAGTGCTCCAGCACAGCGCCGAGATCGTCGCTGACCGGGCCGCACGGACCGGTCTCCCACTCGATCGGCGTGGACGGTTCGTGGTCCAGCTCGGGGGTGGGGTCCTCGACCACCGCAACGCTCAGCTCCAGCAGGTCGCCGCCGCGGATGGTGTAGCAGTCGTGCCGCAGGGTGTCGAACACGTAGTTCGCGATGCCGATCACCGGCGCTCGCAGCGAGCCCGGGCCGAGCGTTCGGCCCGAGACGACGAGCTCCAGCGGCTCCGGGCCGGTCGGCGTCGAGCACGGCGAAGTCGATCAGACCCTGCTCGATCAGCGGCCCGTACGACGGGTGTGCCGCCCACGCCTGTACCCGTTCCGCGGCGAAGTCGGTCACCACGTACGTGAACCGCAGTCCCGGCGCCAGGGCTTGCAGCTGCCGCACGAACAGGTACGCGAACCGTCCCGTCCCGCCGCCGAGCTCGACCAGATGCGGTACGTCCGCGGGATCCGCCGAGGCAGGCACGGGGCCCACCCCGACCGTGCGCAGGAACTCCAACACGACCCGGGCGTACGTGTTCGCGATCCGTGGGTTGCAGGTGATCCCATGCGGCACCGCGCCACTGCCCCAGATGTCGGGCGCCCCGCGGTCGTAGAACCGGCGCTGCCGGTCCCAGATCGGCGACTCGGACAGCCGTCGCGCGGGCCCGGGGGTCGTGGGTGTCCGATCGAGCAACGACTCGATCGACTTGCCCGGCAGGGTGTCCTGCGCCGGCGATGTGATGACGCTCATTCGCTCACCCAACTGAACTCGGCCTGCCGAAGGACGCCGTCACCGAGGGAGTCGACGCGCAGGGGACCAACACTGATGCTGACAAAACCGCCGGGTGGCGGGACGGCGAGGTCGAGCCGTTCGGCCAGCTGCAGCTCCCAGCCGGCCGACACCTCGCCCTCCGGTCCGGCCGTGGCGACCGCAACGACGTCGCGCTCGACCTCCAGGTAGTCCTCGTCGTAGACGACGGCCTCGAGCCGGAGCTCGTCGTCGGAACGTACGTCGACCGGCTCGCTCCCGACGTGGCGCAGCCGGGCGCTCAGCGGCGGACCGGGGGACACTTCGAGCTCGATCGCCGCGACCGGGGAGTCGGCGATGGTCTCGCGCACTCCACGGAGCACCTCGATCAGCGCCTCGAAGCCCTGCGGCGGGCGCGCGTTCGAGGGGAACGTCGCGTCCGGCAGACCGTCTGCCACCAGCTGCTCGGTCGCCCCGCTGGGTGCGCGCGAAGGAGTGGGTGGTGGGTCGGTGGACTGCTCGGCGGGCTGCCCTTCGACAGTCTCAGCGCGCCCGGCTCGGGCCTGATCCAGGGCGGCGTCCAACGAGGCCCGCTCGGCCGCGGTCAGCTCGCGGGCGAACCGGCCGACCCGCCAACCGGCGGTCTGCCAGCCCGTGACGTGGCCATCGTCGTCGAGCGCCAGGCCGATCTCGAGGTGCGAGGAGCCGTACGAGCTGAGGGTCAGTCGCAATGTCATCGGCGTTCCGGCTTCCACACGTCGGCGGCACCGGTCTGCAGCGTCCACTCCTTGGCGATCAGGTTCACGAACGGCTGCACGTGTCGGGGCTCGACCGGGTGTTCGTGGTCGGCGGCCTTCAAACCCCCACCGCCCTTGGCCGGCGTTGTCTCCATGGTGCCCATCAGGCTCTTGTTGGAGTACAGGAAGGGGGTGACCGAGAGCCGGAAGTTCTCCTGGAAGCCGGTCACGTTCTTGGCGGCGAAGGCAGCCTGGATGTCGTCGTAGACGACGGCGCCCGCGTTCGCCTTCGCGTACTGCTGGGCCACGAAGCGGGAGAAGCCGCCCTGCTTCTCACCGAGCGCGCCGTTCACCACGCCGGCCAACTTCGCACCCCAGCGCTTGTCGTCGCTAGCGGCGATCGGGGCGCCGAGCACGTCGGTCAGCGGCAGGTTGGCCTTGATGTTGGTGGCGACCTTCGTACCGTCGGCCGCGACGCCGGCCGGGTCACCGACGTCCGGCTCCTCGCCGGTGGTTGCCACGTAGTGGTCCTCGGTCTGGTTGTACTCGTCGGCGAGCCCGACCAGGTGACCGAACTCGTGCGGAGCCATCGACCGACGCGGGTCGATCGTGTACCAGGTGCCGGAGTTCGACCGACTCTCGCCGCGCTGCTTCTTCGGTAGCGCGGGGTCGAACTTGAACACGTCTACGGCATGATCCTTGCCTCCCCACAGCGCCTTGAAGTCGAGGTCGATGCTCTTCTTCTTCGGGTCGCTGTGGTTGACGGCCTTGAACGTGCTCCAGATCTCCCGGATGTCGCTCAACCACTGCACGATCTTGCCGTCGACGCCGCCATGCTTCTTGTTGAACGTGATCCCGACGCTGACGCTCAGTGCGGTCTTGGACAGCTTCCAGTCGTACGCCGCCCGCAGCCCGACGTTCTTCACGCCCTCGACCTCCTCGCGCCAGTCGAACTCGGCGTGACCCTGGGTCGCGGCACCGGCGGTCTCCAGCTTCGCCCACGTGCCGGGATCGGCGATGCCTGTGGCGGGGACGAGCTTGGCGCTGACCTGGAACTCCTTGAGGGCCGCATCGGTCTTCGCCCCGAAGATGCCGTCGATGACCAGCTTCGCGCCGGTCGGGATCCCGCTGCTGTTGAGCCGCTCCTGCAGCTCCTTGACCGCCACGCCCTTCGCGCCGGCCTGCAGCTGCTTGTGCGTGCCGAGCGCGGGGTTGAGCGGGACCTGGGTGTTGCCCGGCCCGACCACGACGGTGTCGGTGTTGCTGATCTTGACCGAGGGGGCTCGCGCCTTCAGCTGCGCATGGGTCACGCCGTCGACGATGCCGTCCTCGGCGACACCCGCGACCTTCTCGCCGATCAGCTTCTTCTGGAACGCCTTGGTTGCAGCCGTGGTCTCGGCATCGAAACGGCCGGTGATCGCGAGGCGCGCGACGCCGCTGACCAGGTTCAGCTGCTGCTGGATCACCCCAACGTCGTGCGACGGCCCATCGCCCTCCTTCAGCCGTTGCACCGCGAGGGCGTTGAGGTAGGCGGATACGGCCCGGTTGCCGACCTGGCGCTGCAGCCTGGCGAGTTCGTGCTCCGGTGCACGCTGCCGACGGGCGGCGGCAGGCTCGGCGGCCTGCCGATCGTCGGCGCGGTGCGCCCGGTCGGCCATGAATCGACGGTAACGGTGCGCGGTGTCGACGCCTACGGGCCGGACCGGTTCGTGCCCGAAGAGGCAGCAAGGTGTGCCCGCGCCGACGCCTGCGGTGGGTGGCCCCTATCGTGGCGGTCATGGAATATCGACGCCTGGGATCGTCCGGTCTGAACGTGTCCGTCCTGACGCTGGGAACCATGGGCTTCGGCACCAGCGGTGGCTTCGAGCGGGTCGGCGCCGTCGACCTCGACGCCGCGAAGGAGCAGGTGGCGATGTGCCTCGAGGCCGGGGTGAACCTGTTCGACACCGCGGACATGTACTCCCGCGGTGGGTCGGAGGAGGTGCTCGGCGCAGCGCTCGGGAGCAAGCGCGACGACATCCTGCTGGCGACGAAGGTGCGCTTCCCGATGGGCGACGGCCCGAACCACGCCGGCTTGTCGCGGCACCACATCGTGCGTAGCTGTGAGGCGAGTCTGCGCCGGCTCGGCACCGACTGGATCGACCTCTACCAGCTGCACGAGCGCGATGGGGTCACCCCGCCCGAGGAAACGTTGGAGGCCCTGGATCTCCTTGTGCGGCAGGGAAAGGTGCGCTACGTCGGCGTGTCCAACTTCGCCGCGTGGCAGGTCGTGAAGTATCTCGGGGTCGCCGAGCGCGATCGACTGCCGGCGTTCGTCAGCCAGCAGATCCACTACTCGCTGCTGTCCCGCGACGCCGAGTACGAGCTCATCCCGATGAGCGTCGACGAGGGTCTCGGCAACCTGATCTGGAGCCCGCTGGCCGGCGGCATGCTGACCGGAAAGTATCGTCGCGGCGACGAGAGTGCCGAGGGCGCCGCCCGCTACGCGAAGCTGGACGAGAACACCGAGCCACCGGTGCACGATCCGGAGGAGCTCTTCGACATCGTCGACGTGATCCTCGAGGTCGCTGGTCGGCACGATGTCTCGGCGGCCCAGGTCTCGATCGCGTACCTGCTCGGCAAGCCCGGCATCTCCAGCCTGGTGATCGCCGGTCGGACCAGTGAGCAGCTCGCCGACAACCTGGCGGCCCTGCAGTTGACCCTCACCGCCGAGGACATCGCGGCGCTGAACGAAGCCACCGAGCCCCGGCTGATCTACCCGTTCTGGCACCACTTGGCCTGCGCCGCCGACCGCCTCTCACCCGGTGACCTCACCCTGCTCGGCCACCGCCTCTGACCTGAACCCCCGAGCTCCCCGGAGTCGTCAGAAGCTCAGCACCAGATCTGCTCGACCCCGACGTCGACGGCGTCCCGTAACGGGTTCGGTCGGCGGATCGGTCGGCGGATCGGTCGCCGGATCGGTCGCCGGCCACCGGATCGAGTCGGGGGCGGATCGAGCGCGGGATCATGCGGTCAGGGCCCGTAGAGCAGGCTCGGATCCGGTACGTCCTCCGAGCCGCGCAGGGCGTCTTTCGCCCGGGAGAGGCGGCCATCGGCGGCCTCCAGCTGGTTCAGCACCCGACGAGCCTCCTCATCGCCGTCGCCGCCCTCCTTGCCCTGGATCGACCAGCGACGCAGGATCGGGGAGAGCGCCTCCATCTCAGCGGAGAGTGCCACGATGTCGTCTCGATTCGTGCCGATGTCGGGATGGCTCTTCACCCGCTCCTGGAGCTGCGGCAGGAGCTCGTCGATCTTGCCGCGGATCTGGCCGTGATGGGTGAACGGGTTGACCGGCCGATTTCCCTCGACGTCGCCCATGTGGCTGAGGAACGCCAGGAAGCTGTACGTGCAGGCCGTGCCGAACTCGGGTCCACCCGATCCCCAGCTCCACGCCCAGCCCTTGCCGTCGACCGTCTGGTGCGGATCGATGTGGATCTCGTTCGGGAGGCAGACGTGCAGCCCAGGCGTGTCCGGCGGCACGATCTCGCGCCAGCAGGACTTGCCGGGGTGATAGCTCTCCCCGACAGCGGTGTCCCGGCAGAACTGCTCAGCCCCGTCGACCGTGCCCTGCAACCCCCCGGGTCCGGTGAACGTGATGCCGAGCGAGGACGTCGACCACAGCCCCGTCATCGTGGTGATCGACTTCCACAACCCATGGAGGTCGCAACGTTTCTTGAGCTGCACCAAGGTGTTGATGTCGGCCGGTCCCAGCAGATCCAGCGCGGCGCCGAGATTCGTCGGCTTGCCGCCGCTCCAGCGCCAAAAGGACTTCGCGGTGAGTGTCCGACCCAGCATCGCCAGCAGGTCGGCGTCCATCGAGGCGTACGGCGACCCGTCCGGCAGGTCGGTTGAGGGCGCGTCTGCGGTACCGTCCACGAACCGCTGGATCGGCTGCTCGCCCTGGGCGTCCAGCTCGGTCTGCTCGGTCTGGCCAGGCTTGTCGGTCTGCTCAGCCCGGTCAGGCTTGTCGGATGCTCGGTCAGGCATGTCGGGATGCTCGCGCTGCCTGGTCCTGTCGGAGTTCTCCCGGTGCTGATTGTCGTCGGCCTGCTGGCGCTGCTGAGCCTGCTCGCTGGAACCGCCGGACGCGACGCTCGGGGCCTCCTCGTTCGCGCAGCTACAGCCCTCGTGCACCACACCGCCGCAGCGCTGGACGGTCGGCACTGGAGGGGCTCGGCGTTCGAGCAGGCCGCGGACGGCGGTGTTGCCTGCCAACCGCTGCAGCCGGAGCAGCGCGCCCGGCGCCCCGGACGTGCGGCCATCGACACGCGAGCGACCGGGGGTTGGGGCAACGGCGACGTCACGCAGGGGACCGCTCAGGTCGTACACGAACACCTCCCCGCCCCGACCTCTCGATTCTTGGGCGACAGACACGGCAACGGCCAGGGTCGGACGGCCGACCGCGAGGGCAGGTGCCGCTGCCCGATCGGGCTGCCCGATCCGAGAAGCCCGATCCGGTCGGGGTGGTCCGCAGGTCCAAGCGTCAGCAACCAGCTGGACCGCTGTTGGGGCCGATCGGGGTGCCTCGGGGTCGATTCGGGGTGGGTCGGAGGTTCCGTCTGGGCGATGCGGTGCGATAACGGGGTGGGTGAGGGCTGATCGGGTTCCGTCTGGGCGATGCGGTGCGATAACGGGGTGGGTTGGGGCTGATCGGGTTCCGTCTGGGCGATGCGGTGCGATAACGGGGTGGGTTGGGGCTGATCGGGTTCCGTCTGGGCGATGCGGTGCGATAACGGGGTCGGTTGGGGCTGATCGGGCTGCGTCTGGGCGATGCGGTGCGATAACGGGGTCGGTTAAGGCTGATCGGGGCCGCATCTGGGCGATGCGGTGCGAAGACGTACGGTGACGCCGGTCCGTGCGTCCTCAGCGTGGATAGTTCTCACCGGGTGAGCCTCGCCACAAGGGTTTGACATCGTTGTCAGGGCGAGGAGTATGGATGGTGAGAGCGAAAGGAGGTGACGCTCATGAAGAACCGGATCCACATGGTTCTGCGGAGGCTGAACGACTGGACGCGTATCGCGTTCAACGCCCCCGACACCATCGACCACCGTTGATCTCGACAAGATTGGTCCCGACACGGCCGATCTCCACACGGCCGATCTGAGGATCGGTCCCGACCAAGAGCACGACCCGTGAGCCCGATCGTCAGTGCCGACGGCGGGCCCTTTTCACGCCCTCACCGGCCGATCACGCTGAAATCCGCGTGACCTCAGCTCGCCTCGGTGACCACCTTCGAGGTGCTCAGCGCCTTGGCGAAGTCGGCGAAGATCGGCGCGCTGCTCAGGTACGAGTACGGCGCGGCGGCCTTCCAGTCGAACACCTGTCCCGCCTTCACCGCCGGCAGTGTCTTCCACAGCGCGACCTGGTCGGACGCCTGCTGGGTCTCCGGACTGCGGGCGTCGTCGAAGATCAGGTCGCCGGAGTACTTGTCGAGCTCCTCGTAGCTGATCTCGGTGAAGTAGTCGGTCTCCTTGCCGCCGGCGGGCACGAAGTTCACGCCAAGAGTCTCCAGGTACGCGAAGTCGGGATGCTGCTCGGCATTGGCGATCCAGACCTTGTCGACGGTTCGGCTGACCCCCAGGGCACGCAGCTCCGGGTTGGCCGCCGCGGCCGCCTTGACGGCTTCGACCTGCATCTCGAACGCGGCCTTCGCGTCGGTCACGACCGACGCCGTCAGGTCGACGCCGAGCTCGCCCGACAGCTTGGCGAACTCCTCGATGATCTCGAGCAGGTTGAGGCTGAGCATCGTCATACCGAGAGTGGGGGCGAGCTTCTCGACCTGATCGGCAACCTTCGACGGGACGTACCACAGCGTCTTGTTGTCGAAGCTGAGGTCGATCAGCAGCTCGGGACTCATCGCTGCGTACTTCTCGATGTCGAACTCTCCGTACGTCGTGCCGAGCACCGCGAGCTGGGAGAGGTCGAGGCTCCCCGCCTGGTAACTCAGCCTGCCGGCGGAGTCCTTGGCGAGCTCGCCGTAGGCGGCCGCCACCTTGAACCCGAAGTCCCACAACGCGGCGGCGGCGCTGCTCTGGGCGGCGACGACCGTCGGTGCCGTCGCGAGGTCGATCGTCTTGCCTCTGGCATCGGTCCAGGTGAATCCCGTGGCGGCGCTCGCGCTCGGGGAGGTGGCCGGGTCGCTGTCGCCCGCGCTGGCGTTGCAGCCGGCCAGCGTCAGTGCCGTTGCGCCGATACCGAGCTGCAGGAATCGGCGACGATCGAAGGGAGAGGGGGTCATGACGAGTCCTTTCGGCGAGATGTGAGGTGAGCCTAACCTAAGTCTCGACCGGCTGGGTTGCCTGGACTGCGAGGATGAGACCGTGCTTTCGCCCGTCCAGTCCCACCTGCTCGCCGACCGGTTCCAAGGGCTCGACTACACCGTCGACGCCGTGGTGAGCGCGATCGGGGAGTCGGCGCACCGCGCGCTCGGCCGCAACCAGACCACGCCCGCGGCGCGCGCGCTGGCCGATCGAGATGACGCCTTGTCCTGCCTGATTCGGCTGTGGCTGCTGCAGCAGCCGGTCGCTGTCGGCGCTCTCGACGAGGCCCTACCGGGGCTTCGGTTGCCGCTGGTCCGGGCCGGGATCCTCGCGGTCGAGCACGATCGGGTCCGGGCGTTGGTGGACGTACGTCCCTATGCCGCCGACGACCGCACGTATTACATCTGCGCGGATCTGACACCCGGCCTCGACGGTCAGGTCGCGCCGACCCGTCCCGACCTGGTGCTCGGCGTCTCGGCGGCGTCCACCTCGCTTGCCCAGCTGACCCCGCGGACTCAGGTGGGGTCGGCGATGGATCTGGGCACCGGCTGCGGCGTGCAGAGCCTGCACCTTGCGCAGCATGCGGAACGCGTGGTGGCCACCGATGTCAGTCCGCGGGCAATCGAGCTGGCCGAGGTGACCCTGCAGCTCAACCAGACGACCGGAGTCGAGCTTCGCCAGGGTGACCTCTTCGCGCCGGTGGGCGAGGACACGTTCGACCTGATCACCACCAACCCGCCGTACGTGATGTCGCCGCCGTCGGCCGGCCCGCGGCTGACGTACCGGGAGGGCAGCCTGTCCGGCGACGGCCTGGTGGAGCGGATCGTCCGGCAGGGTCCCGATCGGCTGCGATCGGGCGGAACGCTGTCGGTGCTCGGCAACTGGGCGCACGTGAGTGGCCTCGACTGGCAGGAGCGTCTGGCGAGCTGGATCCCGCCGGGTTGCGATGCGCACGTGGTGCAGCGCGAGCTGCTGGATCCCTGCGAGTACGCCGAGATCTGGCTTGCGGACGCCGGACTGGTGGGGACGCCAGGCTATCGCCGGCGGTACGCGGAGTGGTTGGACTATTTCCAGGCGCTGGGGATCGACGCGGTCGGGCTCGGCTGGATTCTGGTGCACCGCAGCGAGGCTGCCGACAGCTCGATCCGGATCGAGCACTGGCCATACGCGATCGAGCAGCCCATCGCCCCGGCGCTGATCGCCGAGCACGATGGGGTGCTCGCGAGCCGCGAGCTGAGTGACGAGGATCTGCTGGCCGCTCGCTGGGAGCTTTCCGGTGATGTCGTGATGGAGACCGTGGGGCAACCCGGGGCAGCAGATCCCGGGAACCTGATCCTGCGGCAGCAGGGCGGGATGCAGCGGGGCGCCGAGGTCGACACCGCGCTCGGCGGGGTGGTCGGCGCCTGCGATGGAGATCTGCCGCTGGGGGTGCTGATCGACTCCGTGGCGGTCCTGCTCGAGGGGGAGTCGCAGGCCCTACGGGCCGATCTGGTGCCTCGGATCCGCCGGCTGGTGGTCGAGGGCTTCCTCCGCGGAGCTGCGAGCTGAGCGCCCTTCGCCAGGCTTGCGGAACATTGCTGACCGTGGATGCGCTGACATCTCAACGCGTGGTGGGCGTCGAAGCGCACCGGGAGCCACCCTGACGGGCTCGAGGCACAGGTCGCGGTAGCACCGGCTGGCCCAGAATTGTCGAGCCGCGTCGTATGGTGGGCCGCCCGACGTAGACTCAGCGCCGCTGAGCGGGCAGCCGGGGGACTGACCGTGATGAGGCGGACACAGTAGAGGTACAGCCAGAGCAGATATAAGAGGACACGTGGCAGCGAAAACAGGTGGCAGGCGACTCGTGATCGTCGAGTCGCCGACCAAGGCGACCAAGATCGCCAGCTTTTTGGGCGACGGTTACATCGTCGAGTCCAGCCGTGGGCACGTCCGGGACCTTCCGACCGGCGCCGCGGAGGTGCCGGCGAAGTACAAGGGCGAGAAGTGGGCCCGGACCGGCGTCAACGTCGACAACGGCTTCGAGGCGTTGTACGTCGTCAACCCGGACAAGCGGGCCACCCTTCGGTCGTTGCGCGATGCCCTCGCCGGTGCGTCCGAGCTCCTGCTTGCGACCGACGAGGACCGCGAGGGCGAGGCCATCGCCTGGCACCTGCTGCAAGAGCTGAAGCCCAAGGTCCCCGCTCGCCGGATGGTGTTCCACGAGATCACCCCGCAGGCGATCGCGGAGGCCGTCGCCAACCCGCGCGATCTCGACGAGGACCTGGTCGACGCCCAGGAGACCCGGCGGATCCTCGACCGGCTGTATGGCTACGAGGTCTCCCCCGTGCTGTGGAAGAAGGTCATGCCGCGGCTGTCCGCCGGTCGGGTGCAGTCCGTGGCCACTCGATTGATCGTGGCCCGCGAGCGGGAACGGATCGCGTTCCGCGGGGCGTCGTACGCCGACATCGACGCGAATCTGGACGCAGGGGCCGACGCGGAGCCGCCGCTGTTCCCGGCGCGGCTGACGTACGTCGGCGAGCAGCGGGTCGCGCAGGGTCGCGACTTCGACTCACGCGGCCAGCTGATCACCAAGCCCAGCGAGTCGTTGATCAGGTTGGACCAGCCGCAGGCCGAGGCGCTGGCGGAGAAGCTGCGCAGTGCGGGTTATGTCGTGGACAGCATCGAGTCCAAGCCGTACACCCGCCGCCCTTACGCGCCGTTTCGGACCACGACGTTGCAGCAGGAGGCTGGTCGCAAGCTCGGCTACACCGCCCAGCGGACGATGTCGGTCGCCCAGGATCTGTACGAGGCCGGCTTCATCACCTACATGCGCACGGACTCCGTCACCTTGTCCGACACCGCGATCCGCGCTGCCCGGGCGCAGGTCCGCCAGCTGTACGGTGCCGACTATCTGCCGGACGCGCCGCGGGTCTACGCGAGCAAGGTGAAGAACGCCCAGGAGGCGCACGAGGCGATCCGGCCCGCCGGCGAGGAGTTCCAGACACCTGCGCAGACAGGCCTGCACGGTGATCAGTTTCGGCTGTACGAGCTGATCTGGCAACGCACGCTCGCCTCGCAGATGAAGGACGCGATCGGTCAGACGATCACTGTCAAGATCATCGCCACACCCGCGGACAGCGAGCGCTGCACGTTCGTTGCCTCGGGACGGACGATCACGTTCTACGGTTTCCTCAAGGCCTACGTCGAGGCCGTCGACGAAAGCTCCGACGGACAGTCCGACGACTCCCAGACCCGGCTTCCCCAACTGGGCAAGGGACAGTCGCTGACGGCTGAGCGGGTGCGGGCGTTGGGACACGAGACGCGTCCGCCGGCCCGCTACACCGAGCCCTCGCTGGTCGCGAAGCTGGAGGAGCTCGAGATCGGCCGGCCGTCGACCTACGCGACGATCATCCGGACGATCACCAGCCGGGACTATGTGTTCAAGAAGGGATCTGCGCTGGTCCCCACCTGGCTGGCGTTCGCGGTCACCAGACTGCTGGAGGAGCATTTCCCGAAGCTGGTCGACTACGCGTTCACTGCCGAGATGGAAGACGTGCTGGACGAGATCGCTGACGGCCGGGCCGAGCGGGTCGCCGTGCTGACCGACTTCTACTTCGGCACCGCCGGTGCCGGCGACGGTAGCAACGGCACCCGCGACGACCGCGAGGGTCTGCAGCGGCTCGTCTCCGAGCTGGGCGACATCGACGCGCGCAAGCTGTCCACGTTTCCCGTCGGAGACGTCGACTCCGGGATCTGTGTCCGGGTGGGCCGATACGGCACGTACGTCGAGGATGAAGAAGAGCACCGTGCGAATGTCGCCGATGATCTTCCCCCGGACGAGCTGACCGTCGATCTTGCCCGCGAGCTGCTCAGCAAGCCGATGGGCGACGAACGAGAGCTCGGCGTCGACCCGGAGAACGGCCTGACGGTCGTCGCCCGCAACGGTCGCTTCGGTCCCTACGTCACCGAGCTGCTGCCCGAGGACGCACCGAAGAACGCCAAGCCACGAACGGGTTCGCTGTTCGCCTCGATGGATCTGGACACGATCACCATCGAGCAGGCCCTGATGTTGATGACCCTGCCGCGGGTGGTCGGGGTGGACTCCGACGGCACCGAGATCACTGCCCAGAACGGGCGCTACGGGCCGTACCTGAAGAAGGGCACCGACTCTCGATCGCTGGAGAGCGAGGAGCAGATCTTCGGCATCACTCTCGAGCAGGCACAACAGATCTACGCCCAGCCCAAGCAGCGCGGTCGGGCAGCAGCCAAGCCGCCGCTGAAGGAGCTGGGTCCGGACCCGGTCTCGGGAAAGCCGATGATCATCAAGGACGGGCGGTTCGGGGCGTACGTCACCGACGGCGAGACCAACGCCACCCTCCGCCGGGGCGACGAGGCGGAGTCGGTCACTCCCGAGCGGGGTGCCGAGCTGCTGGCCGAGAAGCGGGCCAAGGGCCCGGCGCCGAAGCGCACGACGCGGAAGGCGCCCGCCAAGAAGGCCTCGAGCACTACCGCCAAGAAGGCCGCGAGCACGACGGCGAAGAAGGCAACGTCCTCGACCGCGGCGAAGAAGACGCCTGCCAAGAGGCCGCCGGCAAAGAAGGCCGCCGCGAGCACAACGCCGACCTCCACCGTTTCGGTCTGACACCGCCTACTTCTCCGATGTCGAGCGTGGCAAGGTTTGCCCTGTGAGCAAGGGAAAGCGGTCGGGCGGCAGGCACGGCCGACGAAAGAAGTCCGCGAAAGGGGTGCCCGAGCCGGCGGCAGTCCAGCCGGTGTCCACCCCTCCCAGGCCGCTCGAGCCGGCCCCGCGCCGTCCGCCCGGGCAACGGCTGTGGGACATGCCGTACAGTGCAGCGGCACCGCGGATGATCAACCCCGCGATCGGGCTGCACAACCTGGTGGCCCGGGCCGGACACAACGCTGGCTACGACATCGACCTGACACTGCTCGACGCCCCCGATCATCGGATGATGCGCTCCGGGATACTGCTGGCGCACCGGGTGCTCGACGGCCGAGGCGAGTGGTATCTCGGTGCGCCGGACTGGGTGCCGCTGCTGCCGAAGGAACGCATCGAGCCGATGGGCCAAGGCGACCTGCCGCAGGAGCTGGCCGACATGATCAGGCCGTTCCGACGCCGGGCCACCCTGGGCCCGGTGGCTGCCATCCGGTGCGAGCGGCGCGAATTCGCGCTGCGCGACGATCGCGGCGTGACCATGGCACTGCTGCGGGACGACAAGGTGACCGTGCGCCGGGGTGGGCTGACCACCGCCCGATACCGCGAGGTGATGATGACCCCCATCGGGCCGGGCCTGTCGGACGAGCAGGCCTTCTGGTTGAGCCAGGTACTGTCTTTGTCCGGCGCGACCAGGGTGGAACGCTTCCCGCGGCTGGTCAATCGGCTCGGAGCGCCGGCGAACGGACTGACCGACTATCCGGCGCCCGCAGTCGGGGACGGCTCGACCCGGTTCGGAGCCTTCGTCGCGAATCTGCTCGGGCGACGCCTGCGCCAGCTGCTGGAGGCCGATCTCGCTCTCCAGGCCGACCGGCCGAGTGCCGCCGAGGAGCTCGGCCGCACCGCGACGAACCTGCGGCAGGAGATCTGCACCATCGCGCCCGCGCTCGAGCCCGACTGGATCTCCGACCTCGACGAGGAGCTCGGCTGGCTTGCCGCACAGGCCGAGGACCCGGACTCCGATGCGGACTCGCTCAAGGGCAAGCTGCGCTCCGAGCGCTATCTCGCGCTGCTCGAGCGGCTCGTCTCTGCCTCCCGGGTGAGCCGCACCGGCGAGTTCCGGACACGGCCGACGAGCGAGGTGCTCGAGGGGATGCTCGACCGCGCCTGGCGCGGGCTCGGGAAGGCCGCTGACCGGCTGAGCCACGAGCCGTCGATCGAGGCCTGGGCCGACGCGCGATTCAGGCTCGACACCCTGCTCGGGGTATGCGACCTGATCGAGCAGCTGGAGCCGGGCCGGTTCGACCAGCTGCGACCCCGGCTGGCGGCCACGAGCGAGCTGCTGGCCGAGGCGGGGCGCCGCGCGACCGTGGTCCAGCTGACGCGTGCCCGTGCCGAAGAGGTCACCCCGCTGGAGGCGTTCGAGCTCGGCCGGCGCTACGAGCAGGAGCTGCTGGAGGCCAGGACGGCACGGGAGGCGTTCGCCTCCGGATGGGCGAAGGCGGCGAAGAAGCTGGATCCGCTGCGAGCCGGGCACGAGAAGTCGTCCACGTCGTGACTCTCGACCGGACCGGCACTGGCTTGTTCGTCGTCTTCGAGGGCGGTGACGGAGTCGGCAAGTCCACCCAGGCCGCGCTGCTGTGCTCGGCACTCGCCGGTCGGGGCATCTCGTACGTCCGCACCTTCGAGCCGGGAGACACCGCGGCGGGTCGGCAGATCCGGCAGATCGTGCTCGACCCGTCGACGGGTGATCTGTCACCGCGGGCCGAGGCGTTGCTCTACGCCGCGGACAAGGCCCACCACGTGACCAGCGTGGTGCTCCCGGCGCTGGCGTCCGGTGCCGTCGTGGTCTGCGACCGCTACGTCGACTCGATGCTGGCGTACCAGGGTGCGGGTCGCGTGCTCGATCTGGCCGAGGTCGAGCGGGTCGCCCGCTGGGCCACGGACGACCTGCGTCCCGATCTGACGGTGCTGCTGGACGTCGACCCGGACGAGGCGCTGACCCCGATCGCGGACAAGGACCGGCTGGAGGCGGCGGGCTCGGACCTGCACCAACGGGCGCGTCGGCTGTTCCTCACCCTGGCCGAGCGGGATCCGGAGCACTATCTCGTGCTGGCCGCCCGGGACCCGGTCCATGCCCTCGCGCAGCGGATCGTCGACCGGGTGCTGCTGGAGCTCGCCGATCGGCGGCTGTCGGACCCGGCTGACACACTCGCCCCATGAATGGGCTCGACGGATCCGCTCCGCGCTCGGGGGTTTTGAGTTCCGATGGGGTCTGGGCGGAGCTGATCGGTCAGGAGCGCTCGGTCGCGGTGCTGCGTCGGGCGGTCGACGGACGGGCCCATGCGATGTCCCACGCCTGGCTCATCACGGGTCCGCCGGGTTCGGGACGCTCCAACGCCGCCCGTGCGTTCGCCGCCGCGCTGCAGTGCGAACGAAACGGGTGCGGCGAGTGCAACGAGTGCCGCACCGCGCTGTCCGGTGCTCACCCGGATGTGACGCTGGTCCGCACCGAGCAGCTGTCCATCGGCGTCGACGAGGTCCGCGATCTCGTCCGGCGCGCGTCGATGAGCCCCACCCTGGGCAAGGCACAGGTCATCGTGGTCGAGGACGCCGACCGGGTGACCGAGCGGGGCGCCGACGCTCTGCTGAAGAGCATCGAGGAACCGTCGCCCAAGACGGTGTGGATCTTGTGCGCGCCCACCCCGGACGACGTGGTGGCCACCATTCGGTCGCGGTGCCGCCAGCTCAATCTGCAGACGCCGAGCGTGCGAGCTGTCGCCGAGCTTCTGCACACTCGCGACGGGATCGAGCCGCGACTGGCCGCGTATGCGGCCCGGGTCGCCCAGGGGCACATCGGGCGAGCCCGGGTGCTGGCGCGTGACCGCGATGCGCGGACCCGGCGAGACACGATCTTGAAGATCCCCTTCGAGCTGGACGATCTCGGCGACTGCCTCAGATCCGCGGCGGCCCTGATCGAGTCCTGCAACGCCGAGGTGGCGGCGATCTCCGGAGAGCAGGACGTCCGTGAGCGCGCCGCGCTGCAGGAGGCACTCGGCTTCGGCACCAAAGGAGCGCGGCCGCGTCAGGCGCAGGCGGCTATCAAGGATCTGGAGGATCAGCAGAAGGCGCGGTCCAAGCGGCTCCAGCGCGACGTACTCGATCGGGCGTTGACCGAGCTGACCGGGTTGTATCGCGACGTGCTCTGCGTCCAGACCGGGAGTGGCGCTGAACTGGTCAACGCCGACCTCGAGGCGAGAATCAACGCGATGGCGAGGCGTACCTCGCCGGAGTCGGTGCTCCGTCGGATCGATGCGTTGCTCGGTTGCCGCGAGGCGCTGGAGACCAATGTCGCGCCCCTGCTGGCGCTGGAGTCCACGCTGATCTCGCTGATGGATGGTTGATTGCAGAACCACCCCTGACCAGGGACTTTGTTGTTGTTTCGTGATCTGGACGAATCTTGCCCGAGCCCCGTGGAGGTCGTGTAAGGTGAGCCTCGGTTGTCGGGGGAGACGAACCCCCGAGCGTCCTCCCCGACAACCGCCAGCAGCCCGAGCCCGATGGCTCGGGCTTTCGGCGTCTCCGGGACTTGTCGTGTCCCGTCGGACGGTTGCGAGCCGTCCCGGCCGCGAGCCCGGCCGCGGTCTGTCCCTCACAATGTGACGAACGGCACACTCTTGCTCGGGTGGGCTTCGTAACCAGGCTGTGACCAGGCGTGGAACCGCTTGTGCTGCGCCCGTGTAGGCCGCCCATCGGCAACGCATCGAAGTCTGTCCGTTACACCCCGCTTGCACTGGATTGCGTGAGGGTCATACGGTGTGGCGAACTTCGTGTCCAATTCGTTATCAAATGTTGCTTGCGAAAGCGATCTTGGGGGGCGGCGGAGTCGAGCAAGACCTCGGTCGTATCCGATGTACGCCCGGGTCAGCGTGTCCGTCGTGCCGAGCCTCGCTGGGCGGACATCACTGCCGAGATCGTCTCGGGTGCAGCGAGGGTGGAGGAACCAGTTCTCCCGACGTCGTCAGGCGCGGGAGGTGGGGTGAAGCCGGACCCGTCCGGCCGGGCACTGACAGCCCGAACCCGTCAGCTCACTTCGCAGGCAGGTGTCAGCACAAAGGGGATTCGGCGTTGTCTACCTCGACCATCATCAAACGCATTGTCGGCGTCGTCGCCGCGGTTGCGCTGGCAGTCGGCATCAGTGCCGCGACCGCCGGCCCGGCCGATGCCGCGTCGAAGACCGTCTGGGACAAGGTCGCCAAGTGTGAGAGTGGCGGTCGGTGGCACATCAACACCGGCAACGGCTTCTACGGCGGCCTTCAGTTCTCGTCAGGGACGTGGAAGGCGCACGGCGGCAAGAAGTACGCCAGCAAGGCGAGCAGAGCGAGCAAGGCCGAGCAGATTGCCATCGCCCGTCGGGTGCTGGCCAGCCAGGGAGCGGGCGCCTGGCCGCACTGTGGCAAGAAGGCGCATCTGACCAAGAAGAACGGCAAGGCCAGCAGGCACGCGAAGCCGGGTACGAACCCCGGCGCGAAGAAGAAGTCGAGCGCCAAGAAGAAGTCCACCGCTGCCCCGAAGGCCACAACCCCCAAGTCGACAGCTCCGAAGCCGACAGCTCCGAAGCCGACAGCCCCGAAGCCGACAGCCCCGAAGGCGACCTCGCCGGCGTCGACCGGCAGTACCTCGGAGAAGGCCGCGGCGGTCACGAAGTCATCGGCCGCGAAGAGGCCGGCCGGCACGGCGACATATGTCAAGGTCAAACACGGTGACACCCTGGCGAAGATCGCGAAGCGACACCACGTCAAGGGCGGCTGGAAGGCCCTGTGGAAGCTCAACAAGAGCAAGCTCAAGAACCCGAACCACCTCAAGGTCGGCGTCAAGCTGAAGATCAAGAGGTAGACCTCCCCCCGAGGCGAGGTGTGCGTCACCCCCCCTGACGGCTCACCCGGTGTGAGGCCCGACAGCACTGCTGTCGGGCCTTCGCGCTGTTCGGGGATTTCCGGTATTGCGTGTCGCGAGGAATGTGCATCTGTCGTTTGGGCGATGCGGTGCGAAGACGGTGGGTGCGGGCGCCTTGGGTGCCGCCGTTTGGGCGATGCGGTGCGAAGACGGTGGCTGCGGGTGCCTTGGGTGCCGCCGTTTGGGTGATGCGGTGCGAAGACGGTGGCTGCGGGTGCCTTGGGTGCCGTCGTTTGGGTGATGCGGTGCGAAGACGGTGGCTGCGGGTGCCTTGGGTGCCGCCGTTTGGGCGATGCGGTGCGAAGACGGTGGGTGCGGGTGCCTTGGGTGCCGACGTTTGGGCGATGCGGTGCGACGACGTGGCTCGGGCGAGGCGGGGCCCTTCGCGGATCGTTGGCCCGAGGCTCCGGACGGCGGGGATCGCTGGCGCATAGGCTGACCGGCATGGGGCGTGTGATGGCGGTCTCGTTCGAGCGCTACGGGCGGCTCTATTACCTGGATCCGGGCGAGGGGACGTACGCGGTTGGCGACCGAGTGCTGGTCCCCACCGAGTCCGGCCCGGAGGTCGCCGAGTGCGTGTGGGCGCCGGAGTGGGTAGACGACGCCGACACCGGTTTCGTCGATCTGCCGGTCTGCGCGGGCAAGGCCGGCGATTCCGAACTGTCCCGTGACGAGGTCAATCGCCGCCGTCGGGCCGAGGCCAAGCTCGTCGCCAAGAAGCTGATCAAGAAGCACGAGCTGCCCATGAAGGTGGTCGGTGTCGACTACGTCGACTCCGGCGACGACTTCGACGAGCTGGTCGTGATCTACTTCACCGCCCCGCACCGAGTGGACTTCCGGAGCCTGGTGGGTGAGCTGGCGCGGACCCTGCGCGCGCGGATCGACCTTCGCCAGGTCGGTTCCCGCGACGCAGCGCGGATCGTCGGCGGACTCGGAAACTGCGGGCGCGAACTGTGCTGCGCCACGTTTCTGAACAGCTTCGAGCCGGTCAGCCTGCGGATGGCAAAGGTCCAGGACCTGCCGCCCAACCCGATGAAGATCTCCGGTGCGTGCGGTCGGCTGATGTGTTGCCTGAAGTACGAGCACCCGCTCTATGTCGAGTTTGCCAAACAGGCACCCGCCGTGGGGTCTCGCGTGGAGACCGACGAGGGGGAGGGGGTCGTGGTCGCCCACCAGGTGCCGGCCGACTCGGTGCTCGTGCGGGTCAGCGGTTCGGGGGCGATGACCAGCTGTGCACTGGCGAAGGTGTGCGGCTCTCGGCAGACGTACGAGTCCAAGCCCACCCACACCGAATCGTCCCCCGCGTCCGCCCAGGCCGTGTCCGCTCAGGCCGTGTCCGCTCAGGCCGTGTCCGCTCAGGCCGTGTCCGCTCAGTCCGAGGAGGCCGAGCCCGGCCACCCTGAGCCCGGCCACCCTGAGCCCGGCCACCCTGAGCCCGGCCACCCTGACCCCGGCCACCCTGAGCCGGTCGAAGCTGGGCTCCTCCTCGACGAGTCGCCGGAACCCGGCGGATCCGAGTCCGCCGAGCCAAAACGGTTTCCGTCCGATCCGGGGACGTCACCGCCCGTCGACAAGCGGCGGGCACCTCGTCCGCGCGGCCGGCGTCGCCGCAACCGCGACGCTTGACCATCCGGTACGTCCCCGCGGCCCTCGCAGGCGCGTAGCGTTCCCACCCGTAGGTCCGCGCGGCTGTCGACGACCCAGTCGCAGTCGCGACGATTGACCATCGGCGCGTCGGTGCCGCGTCGGTCGTGGGTCGCCGCGATCCTACTGGCGACGATGACGCTCACGGCATGCTCGGGCGGTGCGGTCGACCGGCCTGGCCAGTCCAGCCCCGATCGGACCGTCGCAGCCCCCACCGCGGTACTCCCTGAGCTGCCGCCGAAGGGTCGCCCCGTGCAGCCGGTGCCGGACGTACGTCCTGCTGGGTTTGCGGAACCACCGCCGGGCAGCGGACTCGACCGCTATCGCGGACAGCGGCCGAGCTGGCGGTCCTGTGGAACCCTGCAGTGCGCTCAGTTCCTTGTCCCGCTGGACTACGCGCACCCGGACGGCACCGCGATCACCCTCACCATCGGTCGCCGAGCGGCGCGAGGCGCACCACGGGCCACCGTCTTCGCCAATCCCGGGGGCCCCGGTGGATCCGGTCTCACATTCCTGCAAGGACTGGCCGATTCGTCACTGAGCGATGTGGACCTGATCAGCTGGGATCCACGGGGTGTCGGAGCGTCCACGCCGGTCCACTGCTGGGACGACGCCGCGTCCGACGCGTACGCCCAACTCGACGTCTCGCCGGACGACGCGGCCGAGAAGACGGCGCTGGTGGACGGGGCACAACGCCTCGGGCTGTCCTGCCTGGACGGTTCCGGTGCGCTGCTGGAACACCTGTCGACGGCCGACACCGCCCGAGACCTCGATCTGATCCGCGATGCCCTCGGGCTGGCGAGCGTGAACTACCTCGGCCTGTCCAATGGCACCCTGATCGGGGCGATCTATGCCCAACTGTTCCCTGCTCGCGTAGGGCGGTTCGTGCTGGACGGGGCGGTGAACATCAGCCACTCACCGGTGCTGCAGCTGCAGGGCTTCGACCGCGCGCTCACGGCGATGGCGGACTGGTGCGTGGCACAGCCGGCGGGCTGTCCGTTGGGCAGCACTCGGAACGACGTACTCGTCGCCATCACCGGGCTGTGGAGTCGGCTCGAGACCAAACCGCTGATCGCCGACGGCCGCATGCTCACGCAGACCAAGGCCGCGAACGGTGTGCTGGAGAGCCTCTACGGCGGCGAAGCGGGTTACCCGAATCTGGTGGCGGCCCTCGATGCGACGATCAGCCACGCCGACCCTTCCGCGCTGCTGAGCTTGTCTGACCGGTTACTCGGGCGGCTGCCCGACGGCAGCTGGAGCCAGTTCGCGTACGCGTATCCGGCCAGCCGCTGTGCCGACGCACCGAACACCGGGCTCTCGGCTGCATGGCAGGAGGCGGCCGTGGAAGCGCGGCGGGCACCGATTTTCGGACCCGTGGTCGGCACCGACGTCGAGTGCGCCGTCTGGCCCGTAGACGCACCGGAATCGCTCAGCAGGCTCAGCGCGCCGAAGGCGCCGCCGCTGGTGGTGATCGGGACGACGGGCGACCCGGCCACCCCGTACGAGTGGGCGCAGGGGATGGCTGGACAGCTGCACTCGGCCGTACTCGTGACCCATCGGGGATCGACCCACACAGCGTTCGGCTCGGCCTGCTACCCGGCGGTGGTGATGCCGTACCTCCTCGAGGGTCGAATCCCATCGCCTGGGACCACCTGCTGAGCACCCGCTCCCTCCCGCGGACCGCGTCCCAGTCGCCCGTCGCGCTCAGCCGCCCGTCACCCCGCCCCCGCTCCATACGCCCGCCCGGTCAGGCGAGTGTGGTCGGTCGGGTCGCTACCCAGGCTGACATGCCCGGTCAGGCGAATGGAGTCAACCGGAGCTCATCTGGCCTCCCGCTCAGGCGAACCTGCGGGGTCAGGTCGGTCCGGGCCCCACACGCCTGCCCGGTCCGCCGAATGGGACCATGTACGGCCGTTTCCGGCTTGATTCGTCCGCCCGGTCAGCCAAGCGGAGATTGGGCGTCTTCGCACCGCATCGCCCTTCACCGACCCTGTCATCGCACCGCATCGCCCAGACGGAACGCCGAGCCACCCCGATCGGCGCCGTCCGACCGCCGATTTGCCCCTGATGACCCGAGCGGCCCCGCGGCACTCGACAGCGCCCGCTATCGCACCGCATCGCCCAGAGGCAGCCCGATCGGCCCTCACCGACAGCGCCCGTTATCGCACCGCATCGCCCAGACGCAGCCCGATCGGCCCTCACCGACCCCGTTATCGCACCGCATCGCCCAGACGGAACCCCGAGCCACCCCGATCGACCCCGATCGGTCCAAGCAGCGGTCCAGGTGGTTGCTGACGCTTGGACCTGCGGATCACCCCGACCGGATCGGGCTTCTCGGATCGGCGCCGCCCGATCGGGCAGCGGCACCTGCCCTCGCGGTCGGTTGGAGGCCGCGCGGATCGACCGACCAGCTGGACCGCTCACGATCCGCCCTGACTGATATCGCCGGCGCGCGCCGCGCCGGGGACCGAATTTGCGCGGCTGGATGCGTCGGCTGATCGGCCGACCCACCGGCACGGATCGTACGGCTGGTCGGTCATCGAATGGTTCCCCCGTCTGCGGCTGGTACTTCGAACGTCGACCGAGGTCGACGGGAGTCTGTGCCGAGGGCGGGCGGTGCTTGGAGTGCGCCCGACTTTCACGCCGATCAGACGGTGGCAGATCCTGCGGCAGTACCCAGCAGGATTTGCCAGTTACCGGCAAGTAGCTCGAACCAGTCGCTGCCGCTCGCTATAGTTGCTCCTCGTGCGTGGCCAGGACGGCGACGCTCAGGCCGCCTTAGCTCAGATGGCAGAGCAACGCACTCGTAATGCGTAGGTCCGGGGTTCGATTCCCCGAGGCGGCTCCAGGAGAAACACCTAACCAGACCCCACTTCCGTGTCGCCAGGCGCAGCGCCGGGCTGGTCCTGATCCACGAATGTCCCCCACGTGTCCCCGAGTCTAGCGGCGGCATCCCACAGATTCTGGTCGATCAGATGCCCGTACAGATCCATCGTCATCGCCGCGCTCGCGTGCCCCAGGACCCGCTGAACTACCTTCGGATCCGCGCCCGAACCCAGCCACACCGAAGCCGCGGTGTGGCGGAGATCGTGGACGCGCAGTCCGGAACGATCGATCGCTGTAAGCGCTGCAGTCCAGCCGATCGATCGTTTCCAGTTCGGCTCCGACATCGGGCCACCAGCCGGAGCGTTGAACAACCACTCGTCAGAAGACTTGCCACTAGACCAGCGCTCCACGATGGTGACCACACCAGGCACCAGCGGCACCGTCCGCGACCGGTGGCTTTTCACCGAATCCACAAACAGTTGACCGCCACCGTTGCTGCCCAGAACCGCGCGCTGAACCCGGAGTCCCGGCCCAGGAACCGACACCAGATCACCCACGCGCAGCCCAGCCAGCTCACCCCACCGCAGACCCTGCAGCCCGAGCACCAGGACAAGCTCGGCGTAACGCCCCCGACAAGCGGCCGCGAGCCGACGCAACTCATCCACGGTCAGCATCTGACCCTCCCGCCGGGCGTGACCACCCGTCGGCGCCTTCACCTGAGCCGCGACATTGACACCGACCCGAGCATCCGCGACGGCAAAGCCCATCAGCAGCCGCAACGTCGCGAGCGCACGCGTCACCGTGCTTCGCGCCAGCCCCCGATCAATCAACTCGCCCAGCCACACCGATACATCTCCGGCCGTGATCGACGTGACGGGACGCGATCCCCAGCGCGGACGGATGTACAACCTGTACACGCCCCGGTCCGACTCAAGAGTCCGACGCTTCACCGCCGACCTCGACGCCAGCCACTCCTGAGCGACGTCATCCAGCGCGACCCGGCCACGCCGGGGATCGATCCAGCTGCCAACCCGAAGCCGAAGGTACTGATCTTGCTCCCACGCCACCGCGTCCGACTTCCGGTCGAACACCTTGGACGCAACCGCCCGGCCATTCGACTTGATCCGTGCGCGATACCGGACCCGGCCGCCCTTGCTCACATACCGCTGAATGCTCATCCCGAAACTCGCTCCTGATTGGACGCCAGCCAGTCCAGCACCACACCCTCGTCCCAGACAAGACGCCGACCCACCCTGATCGCAGGCGCGAACCGTCCCTCTTGCCGCAACCACCGAATCGTCGGCACCGAAACGCGGAGCGCCTCTGCCACCTCCTCGATATTCAGATAGCGCTTCGTCAGCATCACAACTTCCCTCCGATCGCGACGACCGCCAGCCCTGAGCTACACCAATACGACGGCAAACACCGGCTCAAGGTGCTCGAGGAACTGACCTGGCCGCCGCGGCGCGAGAGGCGCCGCGCAGAACCCAGCAACCACCTTGCGCCCGGTGCGCCAGCACAACCAGCGAAGGTCGACCATGCGCCGCGTCCAGTTGACCGGCTTCCCCCGACCTGGTGAGTGTGTGGTCTCCGGACCGGGTGTCAAGGGCGCCTGCGGCGTCACTGCGTGATTCGCTGCGCTCACTCTTGACTCCCGGTCCTACGACCACAAGATTGGCTGGTCGTCGGGGGAAGCCGGGGAGTGAGGTTGCCCTCATGCGGACACCTGCCCGTCCAGCCACGCCCGCACGGCGGCCGGGTCGTACCGCAAGTGTCTGCCGACCCGGTAGGCCGCCGGCCCTGTCCGGAGGTAACGCCAGCTGTGGAGCGTCGCGACCGGGACGACCAAGTACGCAGCAACCTCCTGCGCCGTCCACAACCGCTCAGTAGGAGCAGCCGGCCTCGGATCCGGCATCGATTCTGCACTGGTCATGCTGATTCCTGTCACCACTCCGGGTCGTTGGCATCGTCGGCTAGGCGGGCTGCTTCGCGCTGTGCGCGGGCTCGAGCTGCGGCGGAAGCGGCGAGGGCGGCGTCGCCGGTCGTGAGCCAGCCGGCGCCGTCGAACGCCCAGCCGCGGACCACCACGAGCGTGCTGGCCTCGAGCTCGTCCGGATCGATGCCGTCATCGAGCGGTGTCCGCTCCGGCATGTGTGCTTCGCGCCAGGTGCGACGTTCAGCGCGGAGCGAGCCCATGGTGGTCGAGTACGCGCGTGACTTGGTGGAGAAGTGTCCGCGGAAGCCGAGCATGTGAAGCCATTTCAGGATCGGGAGCCAGGTCCGAGCATCCGCGATCACCTGAGCGTTGTCCGTACCGTCCAAACCGACCGCGTCGGCATCGTCGCCGAGTGCGGTGATCACCGCCGAGGCCTGTCCGGTGATCGCGATCGCGGTCCGTAGTAGCCGTTTGGTGTGGTCGGACAGGTTCAGCCGGTCCAACGACCCGCCCTCCGGCAGGCGCCGGCCGAGCAGGCCGAAGTCGTCGGCAGCTTTGGTGGCGTATTTCGCGATGTAGGCGGCGACCATCTCCGGGTGCATCGGACCGGCCGAAGAGTCACGGTCGGCCAGTCCGTGAACCGGCCGGACGTCGCATTGCTCACCGAAGCCGAGATCCCAGGTCGGGCCACCCCACGTGTACGGATCGGTCGTCACCCGCACCGAGCGAGCAGCGTCGACGATCAGCCGGCCCAGCCGTAATGCCTCGAGATCGACTGTCGGGGTCGCGTAGGCGTCGCCGGGTCCGTCGAGTCGGATCAGGGCGTGGAAGTGGACGATGCCGCGGCGTTGGAACTCTGCCACCTTCGCGAACGACACGACCAGATGCTTGGTCAACTGGGAACGGCCGACGCCGAGGTGGGTGGCGATCCGCCGGCGCAGGGCGATCGTGAACCTGCGCCACAGCTCCGGCGCGTACCAGTTGAAGCCGAGATGCCCGGCATAGTCGTAGCAATCCGCACACAGCGGTGTCCCCAGCTGTGGATCATCCTCGGCGTGGATCACGGTGCAGCTGGTGGGTTCACCGTGCGGGCAGGTAGTGGCACGGCGGCGGTAGTGGCAGACCCGGCCCAGCCCGCGGGTGGTGTGCACCGGACCGAAGCTGGGTGCGGTCAGTGTGGCGAACACCATCGGATGCTCCGCCACCGTGCTCGGGACTCCTTTGATGCCGCCCGCGACCCCGGCGAACAGCAGATGCCACATGTCGCCCTGGTATTCGTGCGAACACGTCTGGCACACCGCCGCCCGCCGATTCCCGCACCGCACATAAGCGACCCCGTCGGGTTCGACCGCAGTCGTATAGCAGTCGACCAGGCGCCCGTCCGACATGTGAGTCCGAGTCGAGCCGCGGAGCCGGATCGGATGAGAACAGTGGCCGCAGCCTCGCGCCTGCGCGGCCCAACGGTCGAAGTCGGGACGTCCGGCACGGGCAGCCATCTCCGCCACCGTGCCCGGCACGAGCTCACCCAACGCCAGCGGGCCGGTCATCACACATTCCCCTCAGAAGCGACACTCACCGATGTCGTGCGTGACCGGGTCGAGTGGCGACGTGGCGGCACGTCCGGGTCGGCCGGGAGGATGATCGGGACCTGATGGCGGGCAGGGAACCGTTCCGCGGCGGTTCGGATCATGTCGTCGCTGACGTAGCCGGCGCGGACCCGGACCGGATGGCTGTCCTCGCCGAGCACATACCCGACACCAGGGGTCGAGGCGTCAATCTTGTGACAGAGGGCGCCGTGGCGGAGTGCACCGTCGCCGAGCACCATCGTGACTTCTTCCCGGTCCCGGAGCCGGAGGCCGATGGCTTGGGTGAACAGGTGCCGCATCCGGACCGTTTCCTTCCGAGGGTCCTGGAGGAACGCGAACACCCGGTAGCCGACCGCACGACCTTGGGACAGGATCACCGCGAGAGCAGCCTCGGCGCGGCGGACGAGGTCCCGGTCGGGGGTGTAGGCGATCAGGGCGGCGAGTTCGTCGATCACGATTACGACCAACGGTTCGTCGGTGCCGGGTATGTGCTGCCGGGTCCGGCCGGCCAGTCGTTCGGCGCGGGCCTGCAGGTTGCGGGCGTTGTCCTCGAGGAGGGCGACGGCATGTTCGGCGGTTTGGGCGTAGCGGGTGAACAAGGCTCGGCCCATGGACAGTTCCATGCCGCCCTTCAAGTCGATGCCGTGGAGCTCGACCAGGCCGGTCTTGCTGGCGGGGCCGAGGGCGAACGTGAGCCCCCAGATCAGCGACGCCTTCCCCGACCCGGAGCATCCGGCCACCAACGTCGATGCTCCGATGCGGAGCCGCCACACGGCACTGTCCTCGGTCCGGCCGAGCGGCACCGACTCCAGGCAACCCAGGGGTGCGTCCGCAGGAGGCACGTGGGCGTCGAAAGGTTCGGTCAGCGGGTCGCCGAACGACCAGACGATCCGACACGATGTCGCGGACGGGTCCGGCACGACCCGGCACCGATGCGCACCCACCGCCACCCGGAGCCGGTCCGCAGCCGACTCGACGTCGTCGACGATCTGCCCGGTCAGCAACCGCGGCCAAGCGACCAGCTGACCATGACGCCAGCGAGCCCGGGTGAGGACCGGCACCTCGAGCTCCACCCCACCATCGGCAGCCTGGCTGGTCCGGGTCGGGCGGTCGGCCGTGGGCGTCTTCCGGGCCAGGCCGACCGACTCCATCAGCCGCGGCCACTCCGACCGGAGCCACCGGAGAAACCGCCATCGCGCCAGCGGATCGCCGACGAACCTGCGGTACGACACCGGTCGGAGTCGGGCCCAAAAGGCGATGATGGCCACGGGAGCCACCAGTGCCGTGACGATCACGAACTGTTGCTGCCACCAGGCCAGCGCGATCAACACCACCTGCAGGGTCGCGGCGATCTTGTGGCGCCACCAGATTCGGCCGGCGCCGCCGATCCACCAACCCAGTTCGTGGCCGAGGAGCCCGATCGATCGGCCCAGTCGGCGGATGGTTCGTCTCGTCATGGTGCGGGCCAGTCGACGACCGGTCCGAGGCGGGTAAGCCTCATCGCACCGTCCGCGGTCGTGTCGATCCACGCGTGGATGTGGCTTCCACCTGCGTGCGCGAACGCTGCCAGCACCAATGTCAGCGTGGATCTGTCGAACTCGGCCAACAGGTCTGCCAACTGGCGTACCGGATGTCCCGACGCCAGCGCTTCGACGATCACCAGCAGTCCCTGTTCGACGCACGAGAGACTCACCACGTCGGGTGTGATCCGATCCGCATCGAGCCACAAACAGTTGCAGTCACGCCGGATCCAGGGCCAGGACGGATCGGCGAGCCGTCCACCGCAGGCTCGCAGCAGCAGTTCGACCGCGGCCTCGAGCCCGAGCAGGCCGTGCGCCCAGCGACGCAGTTCCGCGTGCCCCTGGACCGGGTCGATTGTCAGCATTCTCGCGATGGACATGATCAGTTCCCGTCCAGGTTCGGGTCGGGGCCGAGCAGCGCGTGGCGGGCCTGAGCGGTTCGGAGTTCCCGCTGGGCGTGAGCGCAGGCCACGGCGAGGCGGCCGAGCGCCGTCGGATCCTGAACGACCAGCACGACGTCACCGCCAGGAAGCGCCATCGCGACATACGGGCCGTGTTCACCGGCGATGATGCGTCCGCGGACCGGGCCGGGGTCGAGCACGAAATGCCCGACGATCCGGGCAACCTGCCACTTCGCCGGCATGGTCACGCCGCCCAGACAGGCTCAGTCGGCCAACCGATCAGCGCTGGCAGTCGGTCGAACCCGACCCGGCCGTCACGGGCCTGGAACTCGCTGTGCTGATGGGACCCGCCGGCGTGAGCTACCGCCGCCAACACCAGCTGCAAGTGACGACGATCAAGCCCCGACACGACCGAACCCAGATCCTCGAGCGGAATGTTCCCGATCAGGGCGGCGACCAGGGCAAGGATCCGTCGCTCTCCGCCGGAAAAGCCCCGGAGTGAACGATGATTGCGTCGGCGTCGACCCAGAACCAGCCCGGCCGATCACACGCCCGGATCCACGGCCAGTCCCGATCGGCTTCCTCGGCGTCTGGACGCGATCGAGGCGCTGAACCCGCGGCTGAACGCCTACATCACTGTCACCGCCGAGCAGGCGCTGGCGCAGGCCGAGGCGGCGGACGCGGCGCTGGGGCCGGCGAGGACGGCCCGCTGGTCGGCATGCCGCTCGGCATCAAGGACCTGTTCTGCACCGAGGGCGTGCGCACCACCGCGGGCAGCCGCATCCTCGAGCCGTTCGTGCCGCCCTACGAGAGCACCGTCACCGCCAACCTGCTGCGCGACGGGGCGGTGTTCCTCGGCAAGGCCAACATGGACGAGTTCGCCATGGGGTCCTCCAACATGACCTCCGCCTATCGGGCCGGTCGAGAGCCCGTGGACGCGGCGCGGACGACAACCGCGCGGCTGGTGCCCGGCGGCTCCTCCGGCGGCTCGGCCGCGGCGGTGGCGGCGCGGCTGGCGCTGGGCGCGACGGCGACCGACACCGGCGGCTCGATCCGCCAGCCGGCCGGCGTTCTGCGGCATCGTCGGCATCAAGCCGACCTACGGGCGGTGCTCGCGCTGGGGCATCGTGGCCTTCGCCTCCTCGCTCGACCAGGCCGGGCCGGTGGCGCGCACGGTCGAGGATTGCGCGATCCTGCTGCGGCTCGCATGGCCGGCTTCGACCCGAAGGACAGCACCCGCGCCGACCAGCCGGTGCCCGATTTCGCCGCCGCCTGCGCCGCGGCGTGCGCGGGCTGCGGATCGGCGTGCCGCGCGAATACCGCTCCGACGGCATGCCGCCGGAGATCGAGGCGCTGTGGCAGCAGGGCCTCGCCTGGCTGCGCGAGCAGGGCGCCGAGACGGTCGACGTCTCCCTGCCGCACACGAAATACGGCGCTCGCCACCTACTACATCGTGGCCCCGGCCGAAGCCTCGTCCAACCTCGCCCGCTATGACGGCGTGCGCTTCGGCCTGCGCGTGGACGGCGAGGACCTGACCGAGCTGTACGAGCGCACCCGCGCCGAGGGCTTCGGCGCCGGAGGTGCGGCGGCGCATCATGATCGGCACCTACGTGCTTCGCGCCGGGTATTACGACGCCTATTACCTTCGGGCGCAGAAGGTCCGCGCGCTGATCCTGCGCGACTTCACCGAGGTGTTCCGCGAAGTGGATGCGCTGCTGACCCCGACCGCGCCGTCGGCCGCGTTCGCGCAGGGCGAGAAGCATGGACGATCCGGTCAAGATGTACCTGAACGACGTCTTCACCGTGCCGGCCAACATGGCGGGCATCCCCGGCATTTCGGTGCCGGCCGGGCTGGACGGGCAGGGCTGCCGCTCGGCCTGCAGGTGCTGGGCCGGCCGTTCGACGAGGAAACGGTGTTCGCGGTTGCGCGGCGCGCTCGAGCGCGCGGCGGGGTTCACCGACGTTGCCGCCGATGCGCGCGGGAGCGCCGGCATGAGCTACACGATCGAAGGCGCGATCGGGCGCCTGGGAGGTCGTCGATCGGGCTGGAGGTCCACGCCCAGGTCATCAGCAACGCCAAGCTGTTCAGCGGCGCGGCCACCGAATTCGGCGCCGAGCCGAACACGCAGGTGAGCTTCGTCGATGCGGCGTTCCCCGGCATGCTGCCGGTGATCAACCGCGAATGCGTGGCGCAGGCGGTGCGCACCGGGCTCGGGCCTCGAGGCGCAGATCAACCTGGTCAGCCGGTTCGACCGCAAGAACTATTTCTACGCCGACCTGCCCGCCGGCTATCAGATCAGCCAGTACGAGCATCCGATCGTCGGCGCCGGCGCGGTCGAGATCGAGCTGCGCGGACGGCAGCACGCAAGCAGATCGGCGTCACCCGGCTGCATCTCGAGCAGGACGCCGGCAAATCCCTGCACGACCAGCACCCGACGAAGAGCTACATCGACCTCAACCGCTCCGGCGTCGCGCTGATGGAGATCGTCAGCGAGCCGGACATGCGCAGCCCCGAGGAAGCCGGCGCCTATCTCCGCAAGCTGCGCACCATCCTGCGCTATCTCGGCACCTGCGACGGCAACATGGAGGAGGGCTCCATGCGCGCCGACGTCAACGTCTCCGTCCGCAAGCACGGCGAGCCGTTCCGCACCCGCTGCGAGGTGAAGAACGTCAACTCCATCCGCTTCGTCATGCAGGCGATCGAGGCCGAGGCGATGCGGCAGGTGGAGGTGTGGGAAGAGCGGCGGCAGGTCGAGCAGGAGACGCGCCTGTTCGACCCCGGCCGCGGCGAAACCCGCATCCATGCGCAGCAAGGAGGACGCCCACGACTACCGCTACTTCCCCGACCCCGACTTGCTGCCGCTGGTGCTGGACGAGGAGTGGGTGAGCGAGCTGAAGGCCGCGCTGCCCGGAGCTGCCGGATGCCAAGCGCGCCCGCTTCATGCGCGAATATGGCCTGTCGCCCTACGACGCCGCGCGTGCTGGTCGCGGAGAAGGAGACGGCCGCATTTCTACGAGACGGTCGCGCAAGGGGCGCGACGCCAAGCTGGCCGCGAACTGGATGATGGGCGACTTCTTCGCCGCCCTGAACCGCACCGGCCGCAGCATCGAGGACAGCCCGGTCTCGGCCGCCGCGCTCGGCGAGCTGCTGGACCTCATGGCCGACAAGACCATCAACGGCCGCATCGCCAAGGAGGTGTTCGAGGCGATGGTCGAGACCGGCCAGGACCCGGCCGCCATCGTCGAATCGCGCGGCCTGCGCCAGGTGACCGACACCGGCGCGATCGACGCCGCGGTCGACCAGGTGCTGGCCGCGAATGCCGACAAGGTCGCCGAATACAGATCCGGCAAGGACAAGCTGTTCGGCTTCTTCGTGGGCCAGGTGATGAAGGCCATGGCCGGCAAGGGTAACCCGGCCCTGGTGAATGAAGCGTTGAAGGCCGCGCTGTGCTGACGCCGCATTCCCATAACAGGAGCACAGGCATGCCGTTTTCCGGTGTCCCCGCAACGCGCGCCGCGCTGCGTCCGCTGGTGGGTGATCTGCGCCAGGTCGCCTCCGTTCGTCGCGTGGTGCTGGACGATGATGCCGAGCGCGGCGTGCGGGCGCTGGTGTTCTCGACCGGCGGCGGGCTGGACTTCTGGGTGCTGGCGGACCGCTCGCTGGACGTCGGGCCGCTGTCGCTGCACGGCATGCCGGTGGCCTGGCAGAGCCCCGCGGGCTTCCGCCACCGGGGCTCATGGAGCATCTCGACGATGGCGGTCGCGGGGTGGAGCGCGGCTTTTCCGGCATGATGGTGACGTGCGGGCTGGAGCATCTGCGCCAGCCCGAGGGCGGCATCCTGCACGGCCACCTGCCCTATACGCCCGCCCGCGTCACCGCCTATGGCGAGGACTGGACGGCCGACCCGCCGGTGCTGTTCTGCGAAGGCGAGGTCACGCAGTTCCGCGTGGGCGGGGAATTGCTGCGGCTGTACCGGCGCATCGAGGCTCCGGTCGGTGGCACCACGCTCACGGTGCGCGACCGGTCGGAGGGAGAACATGGGCCCCGCGCCGCAGAAGGCGGCGCTGATGTACCATGTTTACCGAATTTCGGCTTTCCCGCCATCGCCGAAGGGTCCCGCCTGCTGCTGGATGGCACGGAGTTGCTGCGGCTGGACTTCGCCGACCCGCGCGGCGTGACCAACCACCGGGCTACGGGCACGCCGTCGACCTGCGTGTGCTGGAAACCGGCGCTTTCCGCAGCGTGCTCAGCTTTGCGCTGCCCTGCGTGCAGGTGTGGCGGAACCTGCAGCCGGGCGTCCGCGTGCTCGGTATCGAGCCCTGCACGCTGTTCCCCGGGGAGGACGCCGTCCCGCTCGCACCGGGGAATCGCGGGATTTCTCGATCGGCCTCGACTTCCAGATGACGCAGTGAAGATCACGGACGTCGTCTGCCACGTACTCGAGGCGGCGCTGGCCGAGCCGTTCGCCTATTCGCAGGCCTGGTACGAGCGCCGCGGCGCGATGCTGGTGGAGGTGGTGGCGAGGACGGCACCAGCCGGCTGGGGCGAGGCGTTCGGCCCGCCGCGGCTGACCGCCGCGATCGTCGCAGTACTACCGCCCGCTGCTGATCGGCGCCGACGCGCTCGCGACCGAGGCGATCTGGCAGACGCTGTACAACGCGCTGCGCGACCACGGGCAGAAGGGCCTGCCGATCGAGGCGCTCAGCGCCGTCGACATCGCGCTGTGGGACCTCAAGGGCCGCGCCCTCGGCCTGCCGGTGCACCGGCTGATCGGCGGCCCGCTGCGCACGCGCGTGCAGGCCTATGCCACCGGCTTCTATCGCAAGCGCGACGGCGACCCGATGCAGTACCTGCTGGCGGAGGCGCACGACCGCGTCGCCGAAGGGTTTGCGCCATCAAGCTGAAGCTCGGCTTCGGGCTGGACGACGGACATCCGCCTGTGCCGCGCGGTGCGGCGCGCGAGGTCGGGACCCGGCATCGCGCATCATGGTGGACGCCAACCACGCCTACGACGCCACCGCGGCGATCCGCCTGGGGCGGCGCGATCGAGGAGCTCGACATCGCCTGGTTCGAGGAACCGGTGCCGCCGGAGGACCTGGACGGCTATCGCGAGGTCAAGGCCGCGCTGACCATTCCCGTCGCCGGCGGCGAGGCGGAGTTCACCCGCTGGGGGTATGCGCGGCTGATCGCCGAGCGGCTGGTCGACATCCTGCAGCCCGACATCTGCGCCGCCGGGCGGCATCTCCGAAACCAAGAAGATCGCCGACATGGCCAACGCTTTCGGCGTGCGGGTCAATCCGCATGTCTGGGGCACCGGCGTGGCGCATGGCGGCCTCGCTGCAACTGATCGCCGCCCTGCCGCACAACCCGCCCGGCCTGTACCCGATCCAGCCGCTGCTGGAATTCGACCGGTCCGAGCACCCGATCCGCATGGCGGTGCTGACTCAGCCGATCGTGCAGCACGACGGCTGGGTTGCGGTCCGGACGGGCCGGGCCTCGGCATCGAGGTCGACCGCGGCGCGCTGGAGCGGTTCCGGGTGCCCTGAGCCCCGGCGCCCGATGACCTCACCGGGTGGTCACGCCTCGTGCCCCACACATGGTCGGGACCGGTCATGGTCACGGCCAACAGCAGCAGTATCGCCGCCGGCACCAGCGCCGCGAGGAAGCCGAGCTTCAGGTAGCCCAGCCCCCCCACCGCGGCGCCGGCCACGAACCCGGCCAGCGTCGCGCCGACCAGGGCGAATCGCCTCCGTTCCTCCTCGGTGCAGCGCCCCCGGATCAGCATCACCGCGTCCACGGTAAGCTGCGTCAGGTTCAGGGTCATCACCGTCGTCGAAGGGGCGCGTGCGCCACACCAGCCGCATGCCTGCGTTCTGGACCGCCAGCGTTGCCACGCCCAGGCTGGCGGTCAGCGCGGTCGCCCAGGCGAAGTGGCTGCCGAACGGTCCCAGCAGCAGCCCGGCCGCCATGAAGGCAAGCAGCAGCCCGATCTCCACCCCCAGCAGCACCCGGATCAACCGCCGTCCGGCCAGCCCGAGGGGATATTCCAGCGGCGGCAAGGCGAAGCGCACGGCCGCCAGCACCAATACGAATACCGGCAGCACCAGCAGCCCGAGCGCCCACCCCCGGCGCACCGGTTGCCACCTCCACCCCGAGCAGCGCGAAATTGGCCGTGACATGGCCAATGAACAGGCCAGAGAGCGCTATCAGTCCGCACGCCTCCAGGAACCCGGACACGAATGCCAGCCCGGCCTGCATGGTCTGCGCATGGCGAAGAGGGGTCGGGCCGGGCATGCGCGGAATGACAATGCAACAGGGACGGCAGGGTCAAGCGGGATCGCGCTGACGGCGTCATGCCGCGACCGCACCGTTCGCGCTCGCATGGAGCCGCCGGCGGATTGTAGGGCACCCGGCGCAGGCACGGTCACCGGGTGTTGACACAATTGCGCGCTTTCCGCCTGAATGCCGGGGCCCGCACGCCGACTTGGAACTAACGCGCAGCGATACGGGTGCCACGAGGGGGAAGTGGCCAAGGGCCGCCGGCCGGCGCACAGTGCCGGATTCAATGATCGTGGAAGTAGCCCGATGCCGCCTCCGATATCCCCGCTCGCCCTGGAATCCTGATGCCTTGCGCGATCATCGCGGCGGCGACCGGATGCCGGGCCGTGGACCGGCTTGCGCCGCTGCCCCGTCGGGGGGCGAATCTCGATGCGCGTTACCTGGCCAGGCGCGTGCTGGCCTCGGTCGGGGCGGTCTGGGGTGCGGCGAGCCTGGTGTTCTGCCTGGTGCTGATGACCGGCAGCCCCGCCGTGCTGATGGCGGGGCCGCAAGCCGACAAGGCGCAGATCGCGCAGCTCACCCAAGCTTTCGGCTTCGACCGCCCGCTCCATGAGCAGTACGCACGCTTCCTGCTGAACGTCGTGACCGGAGACCTGCCGCCGTCGCTCCGCTTCGGGATATCGCCCTTCGCGGTGCTGGCGCCGGCGATCCCCTACACGCTCGCGCTCGCGCTGTCGGCGCTGCTGCTCGGCACCGTCCTGGGCCTCGCCGCGGGCTATCTCGCGGTGACCGGACGTTTCCGCCTGTTGCGGGAAGTACCGCTCGCCGCCTTGATCCTTGTAGCAGGCGGTGCCGGTCTTCGCCGTGGCGCTGCTGCTGGTGCTGATCTTCGCGTTGCGCTTCCGCTGGTTTCCCACCGGCGGAACGGGCGGATTGTCGCACCTGGTGCTGCCGGCGACCACGCTGGCGCTGCTGGTTGCCCCGCCGGTCGCGCGCCTGTTCCGCGTGAGCCTGTTGCAGCAGATCGAGGCCGACCACGTGCGCACCGCGCTGGCAAAGCGGATATCGCTGCGCACGGTGCGGCTGCGCCACGGGGCAATGAACGCGCTGGTGCCGGTCGTGCGCTGCTGGGCATGCAGGCCGGATCGCTGCTCGGCGGCGCCGTGCTGACCGAGACGGTGTTCGGTTGGCCTGGCGTCGGCACCGCCGTCGTTTCCGCTGTGGGCATGAAGGACTATCCGGTCATCGTCGTCGCGGTGATGCTCATCGCCTGCGCGGTCAGCCTGTCCAACCTGCTGGCGGACCTGGCGAGCACCGCGCTCGACCCCCGTCTCGCGACCCGCCGATGAGCGACGTCGCCGGATACGCGCCGCACGGCGCGGTGGTCCGCTGCCCTGCCTGCGCGCGGGCTGATCGGCGGCGCGCTCGTGCTGCTCTGCATCGGCGCCGCGCTGTTCGGACCGATCCTGGCGCCGTTCGACCCGAACGAGAGCGAGCTGACCGCGCTGATGTCGCCGCCGTCCTTCAGCGATGGGCACTGGCTCGGCACCGACGATCTCGGACGGGACATACTGAGCCGGGTGCTGCATGGCGCGCGGCCGGTGATGCTGGTCGCCGGCATCGCCACGTCTTCCGCCGTGCTGGTCGGCGCGCTGCTGGGACTGGTTGCCGCCTTCGCGTGGCCGTGGATCGACCAGGTCATCGGGCGGATTGCCGACATCCAGATGACCATTCCCGGCCTCGTCTTCGCGCTGCTGGCACTGTCGCTGTTCGGGCCGGGGCTGGAGAACCTGATCATCGTGCTGGCGCTGGAGAACTGGCCCCTGCACTACCGGGTCACCCGCAACTACGCGCTCAACGCGCGCAGCCAGGGCTACATGGAGGCTGCCTGGCTGGCAGGCGTGCCGCATTGGCGTTCGGCAGTGCGGCACGTGGTGCCGGGCGTGCTGCCGCTGCTGGTCGTCACCTTCACCATCAGCGCCGCCTTCGTCGTCACCACGGAAGCCGGGCTCAGCTTCATCGGCCTCGGCGTGCAGCCGCCCGACGGCGGATTGGGGCCTGATGGTCGCGCAGGGCAAGTCGCAACTGGGCGACGCCTGGTGGCTGTCGGTATTCCCCGCGCTCGCGCTGGTGGCCCTGCTGGGCGGCATCCAGTTCCTCGGCGACGACCTGTCCGAACGGCTGACCGATGGCGGCCTGCGGAACCGCCCGCCATGACGGCGCTGCTGCATGTTGCCGGGCTGTGCGTGCGAAGCCGCCTGGGCGGCGAGGCGCTGGTGCGGGACGTGGCGTTCGATGTCCATGCCGGCCAGACGCTCGGCATCGTCGGCGAATCCGGCTCCGGCAAGACCATGACGGCAATGGCGGTGGCGGGCTGCTGCCGCCGTCGGTCGTCGCATCCGGCCGGATGTCGCTGCTCGAGCGCCGGTCTCGCTGGCCGGCCGGCGACGGCCCGGGACCTGCGCACCGCCGCGCTAGGCGTCGTGTTCCAGAATCCCGGCACCGCGCTCAACCCACGCATGACGGTCGGCACGCAGCTCGCGGAGGCGATGCCCCCGCCCGCGTCGCGACCGGAGCAGCTGCGCGCAGCGGGCCGCGGAACTGCTGCACGAGGTCGGCGTGCGCGCGCCGCTGCGCATGCTCGCCGCCTATCCGCACGAACTGTCCGGCGGCCTCGCCCAGCGTGCCGTCATCGCCATGGCGCTCGCCCGCGCGCCGAAGGTGCTCATTGCCGACGAGCCGACGACCGCGCTGGATGTCACCGTGCAGGCGCAGATACTGGAGCTGATACGGCAGCTGCAGCAGACGCGCGGCTTCGGCGTGCTGCTGATCAGCCACGACATGGGCGTGATCCACGACCATGCCGACGACGTGCTGGTGATGGCCCGCGGCAGCGTGGTCGAGCGGGCGCGACGCGCGACGATCTTCGCCGCCCCGCGCAGCGTGGGCGCGGTTGCTGGTCGACTTCACCCGCATCGTCTTCGCACCCCTGCCCACGCATGCGCCGGCAGGCCGGCGCTCGCCATCAGCGACCTGCGCAAGAGCTTCAAGGGCGGCCACCAGGTGCTGGACGGCGTCACGCTCGAGATCGCCGAGGGCGACTGCGTGGGCCTGGTCGGCGAGAGCGGCTCGGGAAAGACCACGCTCGCCCGCATCATTGCCGGGCTGGAGCGTGCGGACAGCGGCACCATCGTGCTGGGCGGGCGGCGCGTGCACCCGGTGCACGCACGGGCGCGGTGCAGTACGCTTTCCAGGACCCCTATTCCTCGCTCGACCCGCGCATATCAGTCATCCGCACGGTCGCCGAACCGTTGCTGGCGCGAGGCGATACACGCCGTGCGGCGCTGCACCGCGCCGAGGCGTTGCTGGAGGAGGTAGGGCTGGAGCCCGGACTCTGGCACCGGCTTCCCACCCATCTGTCCGGCGGCCAGCGCCAGCGGGTCGGCGTGGCGCGTGCCATCGCGAGCGAACCGCGGCTGCTGATCGCCGATGAGCCGACCGCAGCGCTCGACTACGCCGTGCGCGAACGCGTGCTGCAACTGTTGCAGCGGCTGACCGCCGCGCGGCAGATGGCGCAGATCCTGATCTCCCACGACTTCACCACCGTCGCGCGCGTCTGCACCCACGTGCTGGTGCTGCGGCATGGGGAAATCGTGGAGCGCGGGCCGGTGCGCAGGATCTTCGCGCGCCGGCGCACCCGTACACCCGCCAGCTTCTCGACGCCATTCCCGCGCGGCACCTGCTGGCGCCCGCGTCCGAAGCAACCTTCTCGCACATCTCGTAGGAGAACTCTCCGGTGACCCACGAACATCAGGCACTGTCGCGCCGCACGGTCTTTCAGCTGGGCCTGGCGGCTGGCCTGCACCCGCCGCAGCGCGGGCGCAAGCGCCTGCAGGCTACGGCCAGAGCCATACGCTCGTCGTATCGCTGCCCTATGCGCTGCTGTCGCTGGACCCCGCGGTTGCCGGCACGCTGCGCGCCGACCTCAGCGTGGTGGCGTCGCTCTACACTTCGCTCACCCGGGTGGACGGCGAGGGCAAGCTGGTCGGCGTGCTCGCCAAGGCCTGGTCGCAGACCGCACCGAACGTGTGGGTGTTCGACCTGCGCGACGACATCGCCTTCGCCAACGGCGCCAAGCTCGACGCGGCCGTAGTGAAATGGAACATGGACCGGATCCTCGGCATCCGCGACGCGAGCTGGATCGTCGCGTCCATGCGCCAGGTGCAGGAAACCAAGGCGCTGGCCGACGACAAGGTCCAGTTCACCCTGCGCGCGCCCGACATCCAGTTTCCGCGCCGCCTGGCCGGAATCTTCTTCCTGGAGCCGGAGTGGACCAAGGCCAACAACCCCGGCGTCACCGCCATGGGCAGCGGCCCGTACAAGCTGGTCAGCTTCAACCCGGAAGCGGGCGTGGTGCTGGAGGCGAACGAGAAATACGCAGGTCCGCAGCCGCCCTTCCGCCGGGTCAACATGCGCGTCGTGGTGGACACCGCCGCCCGCGTGAACGGGCTGAAGGCCGGCGAGATCGACGCCGCCGCGGTGCTCGACGTGCAGGACCTCAAGCAGCTGCGCGAGGACCCGAAGCTGGTGGTCGGGGTCAAGCCGACCACGCGCGTGCAGATCATCCGCTTCAACACGCTGGTCAAGCCGATGGACGATGTGCGCGTCCGCCGCGCCATCAACTACGCCATCAACAAGGAGCTGATCACCAAGACCCTGTTCGGCGGGTTCGTCTCCCCCGGCCAACAGCCGAGATCCTGACCAACTTCCACGAGGGGTAGCAACCCCGACCTGAAGCCGTGGCCGTTCGATCCGGAGAGGGCGAAGCAGCTGCTGACCGAAGCCGGCCACCCGACGGGTTCGACGTGGAGATGGTCTATTCCAAGGGGTCGTACGTCGGCGGCGAACTCGCGGCGCAGGTGGTGGTCAGCCAGCTTGCCAAGGTCGGCATCCGCGCCCAGCTGAACATCATCCCGGGCTCGGTCCACGCGCAGCGGGCGGCAAGCGACCAGCAGGCGGCAATGACCTGGTTCGGCTACGCCGACACCGCGACGGTCGCGTCGGAAACGCTCTCCTATCTCAGCGGCTCGCACAACCACACGCGGGGGCCGATCCCAAGGAATACAACGAGGCCGTGGAGGCTGCGCGTTCGGCGGAAACGCGGGACGCGGAGCTTGCCGCCCTGCGGCAGGCCACCGACGTGGCGGCCCGGGAGGCGATGGCGGTGTTCCTGTGGGAGCTGCCGCAGACCTTCGCCTACCAGAAGACGGTCGTCTGGGATATCCGGCGCGACGACTGGACGCTGCCCGCCGACATCCGTCCGGCGTAGCCAATGCCCGACGAGATCGCCGCCATCGGCATCGACGTAGGCGGCACCTTCACCGACCTCGTCTGCCGATCGGCTCCGACCGCCTGGCCATCCTGAAGGTTCCGACGACGCGGCCGGAACCGACGGACGGCATCCGCGATGCGGTGGCGAACGCTGGTCCGCAACGAGCCGGACCTGCTGCGCCGCGTGCGCTTCGCGCACGGCACGACGGTCGCGACCAACGCGGTGCTGGAGCGCAAGGGCGCCGCATCGGGCTGCTCACCACCGAAGGCTTCACGCGACGTGCTCGAGATCGGGCGGCCAGATCCGGCACCAGATCTACGACCTCGTGCTGAAGCCGCGAGACGCCGGTGTTCCTGGCGCCGGGCGCGCGGCGCAAGGGGGTGCGCGAACGCATCGGGCCGCGACGGCGACGTCATGCGTGCCGCTCGACGAGAGCGTCGTCGGCGCGTGCCGTCGACGAGCTGGTGGCGCAGGGCGTCGAGGCGATCGCGGTGTGCTTCCTGTTCTCCTTCCTCAATCCCGCGCACGAGCGGCGCGCGCGCGACTGCATCGCCGAGCGCCATCCGGACCTGATCGTGTCGCTCTCGTCGCGACGTCGATCCGGCGTTCCGCGAGTACGAGCGCACCGTCGTCACCGCCTTCGACGCCTACGTGAAGCCGGGGCTCGACCGCTACCTCGGCAGCATGGAGAACGACCTGCGCTCGACGGGCATCCCGGCGCCGCTGCAGATCATGCAGTCGCGCGGCGGCGTGTGCTCGGCGCGCATCGCACGGCAGCGGCCGGTGCGGCTGTTCCTGTCGGGCCCGGCGGCCGGCGTGGTCGGCGCGCGCGATGGCCGGCCGCGCGGTCGGCCACGAGAACCTGATCACCGTCGACATCGGCGGCACCAGCTGCGACATCGCGCTGATCGCGAAGGGCAGCCCGCTGATCCGGCCGAAGGGCTGCTCGACGGCTATCACGATCCGCGTGCCGATGGTCGACGTGAACTCGATCGGCGCGGGCGGCGGCAGCATCGCCTGGATCGACGGCGGCGGCGGCCTGCGCGTCGGCCCGCAATCGGCCGGCGCGGAGCCGGGACCGGCCTGCTACGGCCGCGGCGGACAGCGAGGCGACGGTGACCGACGCGTCGGTCGTGCTGGGCTACATCGATCCGGGCTATTTCGCCGGCGGCAGCGATGCAGGCTCGACCCCGAGCTTGCGGCACGCGCGATCGAGGAGCGCGTCGCCGAGCCGCTGGGCCTCACGCTCGAAGCAGGCGGCGCTCGGCATCCATCGCGTGCGTCAACGCGCAGATGGCGGAAGGCATCCGCCTGGTCTCGATCAGCCGCGGCATCGATCCGCGCGGCTTCACGCTGGTGCCGCTCGGCGGCGGCGGGCGCGCTGCATGCGACCGCGCTGGCGACGCGAGCTCGGCATCGCGCACCATCGTCGTGCCGCGCGTATCCCGGGCGTGCTGTGCGGCGGCGGGCCTGCTCGTCGGCGCCGGTCGAGCACGAGGCGGCCACGGCGTTCACGCGACACGATCGCAGCGGCCGCACGCGGACGATGCGTCGCGCGTGTGCGAGCGTCTCGACCGCCGATTGCGCGGAGCGCTGATGCGCGAGGAGGGCGTCGCGGCTGACGCGATCCAGACGAGCTACTTCGCCGACGTCTGCTACGTCGGACAGTCCTATCATCTCGAGGTGCCGCTCGCAGCTGCACGCGACGCCGACGTCGATGCTGCACGAGGTGTACGACGACTTCCTGCGCGCTGCACGACCGGGTCTACGGCCACAGCACGCGATCGCCGGCGCGCTTCGTCAACCTGCGCGCGGTGCATCGCGCCGCCGGCGACGTCGACGGTGCCGCCGGCAGCGGTCGCCGTCGTCGGCGCGTCCGCGAGCAAGGGCACGCGTCGCATCCTGCTCGCACGGCAGCGACGCAGTACGTCGACGCGGCGGTGCTCGACCGCGACGCGCTGGTCCCGGGCCAGACGATCTCCGGTCCGGCGATCATCGAGCAGACCGACACCACGACGTTGGTCGAGCCGGGCTGGCGTGCGAAGTGGCGGTCAACGACAGTGCTGATTCTCAGCAGGGAGTGACGTCCATGGACGGTTCACCCAAGGCTCCCGTGATCGATCCGATCACGCTCGAGGTCGTGCGCAACAAGCTCGAAGGCATCGCCAACGAGATGCAGACGACGCTGCTGCGCAGCTTCGTTCTCGCCGATCGTCAAGGAAGGGCATGGACTGCTCGGCCGGCGCTGTTCACCGCCGAGGGCAGACGCTCGCGCAGGCACGCGCGATTCCGATCCATCTCGCCACGATGATTCCGGCGCTCGCGGACGTCATCGCGACATTCCCCGTCGCCGACGATGGCCCAGGGCGACGTCTACATCCTGAACGATCCCTACTGCGGCGGCACGCACCTGCCCGACATCGCGCTGTTCATGCCGGTCTTTGCCGACGGCCGCGTCGATCGCCTTCAGCGTGGCCATGATCGCATCACCAGGACGTCGGCGGCATGGCGCCGGGCTCGATTCCGACCAACGCCACCGAGATCTACCAGGAAGGCCTGCGCATCCCGCCGCTCAAGTACGCGAAGCCGGCAGTGGTCAACGAGACGCTGGTCGCAGATGCTTCGCTAGAACATGCGCATTGCCCGACACCTTCATGGGCGACCTGAATGCGCAGCTCGCCGCCTGCACCGATCGGCGCGCGGCGGCTGACGGAGCTCTGCGCGACGGCGATCGGCGCCGGCACGCTGGCGCAGATCTTCGACGAGCTGCTCGACCGCTCGGAAACGATGACCCGCGAGGCGCTTGCGCAAGCTGCCGCACGGCACGTATCCGCTACGTCGACTGGCTCGACAACGACGGCGTCGAGCTCGACCAGCCGCGTGCGCATCGAGGTCGCGGTCACGATCGGCGACGGCACCATCCACTTCGATTTCACCGGCACGAGCCCGCAGGTGCGGGCCCGTTCAACTGCGTGCCGTCGGGCTCGCACGCGGCGGCGTACTTCGCGGTGCGCGCGCTGACCGACGCCGCACGATCCCCACCAACGGCGGCTGCTTCCGGCCGGTCACGCTGCACCTGCCGGAAGGCAGCCTCGTCAACCCGAGCGAGCCGGCGCCGGTGAACGCGCGCACGGCCACCATCAAGCGCGATCACCGGCGCGATGATCGCGCCTGGCGCCGACGTTGCCCGAACGTGTGCCCGCCGGCGCCGGCGGGCATGTCTGATGATGGCCTTCGGCGGCCGGCGCGCCGACGGCCGGCAACTTCATCATCGGCGACTCATCGCCGGCGGCAGCGGCGCGCACGCGCGCGGCGACGGCGTCGACGTGATCGAAACCGACGCCACCAACTGCATGAACCTGCCGGCCGAGGCGATGGAGATGGACGCCCCGATCCGCGGTGCGCTTCGAGCTGCGCCAGGACTTCGGGCGGCGCGGGGCGCTGGCGCGGCGGCCTGGGCTACGCGCGGGAAGACGTTGGTCGAGACGTCACCCTCACCCATCGCGGCGACAACCACATGGCGGGCCCGCGGGGCATACTGGGCGGCAGGCCGGGATGAAGGCCGAATCCTGGGTGCTGCGGAACGACGGCAGGCGGGAGACCATTCCGTCGAAGCTCGTCGTGGTGCTGAACAAGGGCGACCGGGTGTTCGATCAACACCGCCGGCGGCGGGGGCTACGGCCCGCGCGCCGGTCGCGACGTCACGCTGGTGCAGCACGACCTGGCGGACGGAGAATTCGCAGCCCGCTGGTTGATACGGCCTCGGTCGGCGGTCGCAGGAGCACATCAGACGGAGCGTTATGCAGCGAAGGCGGTCGCATGTCCCGCCGCTTGCACTGATCCACACCCGCAGTGATTATCGTGGCGTGATTTTTCGGATACGGCACCGGTTGCGGTGCACGAGCATGGGCGGATGAACGCAGCTGCCCGATCGCCGCGTGCAACGCCTCGTCGGGCCCGAAGAGCTGTTCATCAACATCCTCCCACTCCTCGCCGAGCGCCTCGCGCGCCTCCTCGACAAACGGGGGACGGATGCTGCGGCGCGCCGCGCTCGGAGGATCCCGCGAACGCCAGCACCAACCCCTCGCGGGCGCGGGTCATCGCGACGTGCAACACGCGCCGCATCTCCGCGACGTGCGACGTGCGCGTATCGGGTGGGGCGATCAATAACAGCTCCGCTCGGGATCGGCTCGACCAGCACGCGCCGCGCGCCGGGCATCCGCGAGGACTGCAAGCCGCAGACGAAGACGTGGTCGAACTCCAGGCCCTTGGCCGCGTGCATCCATCACCGCGACCGCGCCGCCGCGCGCGGGGCCCCGCGCGTCGGCCTCCCGCTCGTCGCCGACCCGCCGCCCGCCTCGGCCACCGCCGCCAGCCAGCGCGCGAACTCGCGCGGCGCGGCCTGCGGCGCCGGCGCACGTAGGACGCGGCAAGTCCCCCAACATGGGCGAGCGACACAAGGCGCTCGACAACGTCCGGCTGCGCCGCGAACACCTGCCAGCGCCGCAGCCCGAGCCGCTCGATCAACCGCTGGACGAAAGTCAGGCCGCGTCGTGTCCAAAGCGCCCGCCGCCTGCCGGTGCAGCTTCAAGAATGCGAGCACGTGCTCGCGCGCCTCCGGCGGCAGCCGCGGCGATCGGTCGCCGCCACCAGCCCGCCGACCATGTCCAGCTTGCGGCGCTTGGCGATCTGAATGCATCGCGCGAGGTCGACCGAGCGAGCTCGATCGGCGGCCGGGCAAGAGCCCTGACAACGGCGCCGGCGTCGTTCGGGTTGACCAGCAACCGATCAAGGCCAGGACGTCGCGCACCTCGGCCTGCCCGAAGAACGCCGCCGCGCCCGCCAGGCGGAACGGCAAGCGCGCGCTCCTCCAGCGCGACCGCCAGCTCCTGGCCCTCGGAACGCACCGACCGCACCAGAATCTCACCGGCCCGGCGCGACGTTTCGCGCACCAGCCGCTCGACCGCCGTCGCGATGCCGGGCCTGCGCGCGCTCGCCGGCGAGCGCCAGAAGCGCACGTCACCGCCACCACTCCGAGCCGACGCGCTCCGGCGCCTCGGCCAGCCGCTCCCGCGATCGGCGCGACGACCGCCTCGGCCGCCGTCACCACGCGGGCCCGGGCAGCGCCAGGAACAGGCGCTCCAACCGCACCACCTCGACCGGCCGCCCGCCGATTCCGTCGGCCAGCAGCGCCTCCAGACGCGCCGCCGCACCGCGCGGCTCCTCGACCGCCTGGTCGTCGTCGGCCGCGCACACGATCGATCCCGTGCTCGGCGGAGATCAGGCCGACGACCCGCAGCTGCGCCGGGGTCAGATCCTCAAGATCATCAAACAAGCACGTGGCGCCAGCGCCCCGCGACCCGCGCCTCGGACGTGCGGCCGCTGCTCCAGCAGCTCGCACCACCCGCAGCACCAGCTCGCCGAAGTCCAACAGCCCCTGCTCCAGCAGCAAACGATCGTGGGCCTCGTAGAGCCGCGCGAACTCGCGCTCGCGCTCGGCGCGGTCCGACACGTCCTCGGCCGGGAGCCCCGCCGCCCACTCGCGGAACCGCCCCGGCGGACGCCGGCGTCCTTCAGCCGGTCGATCCGCGCGATCAGCGCGCCGAGCACCGCCGCCGGGCGCCCGCGCAGGTCGTGGTGGCGCAGCGTGAGCTCGTCGACGCGATCGAGCAGGAGCGCCAGGCGGTCGGCCGGCGTGGCGGTCACCGCGAAGGGATCCACGCCGGCTTCCAGCGCCTCGTCGCGCAACAGCCGCGCACACATGCCGTGGATCGGCATCACCGGCAGCTCCTCGAACGGCCGGTCGCCCAGGGCGTCCTCGACCCGTGTGCGCAACGCCTCGGCCGCCGGCGCTCCGCGGGTCAGCAGCACGATCTCCTCGGGCGTGACGCCGGAGGCGACCAGCGCGCGCGAAGCGCGCCACCAGCGCCTGCGTCCGCCCGCTCCGGCGCCGCCCAGGACGACCAGCGGCCCGCCGCGATGGGCGGCGACCGCGGCCTCCGGCGAGGACGAAGGGCGTGTGATGGCGCCGGGGGAAGCGGGCACGACCCTAGGATATGGCCCTGACGACCGCGCACCCCGCCCTCGACCACGACTGGCTCGGAGCATGCCGGGCGGCGGCCGAGGGGCTACGGGCGGTGCTGCGCGAGCACCCGACAGCGATGGAGCGCGTGATCGAGACCGGTGAGACCGGCGAAGGCGGCGACAAGACGCTCGTCATCGACGCCGAGGCCGAGGACGCGCGTGTTCGCGGCGCTGCAGCACGTCCACGACGACGGCGCGCGCTTCACGGTCGTCTCCGAGGAGCGCGGGACGGTCGACTTCGGCTCGCCGGACCTGCTCGTCGTGGTCGACCCGATCGACGGCTCGCTGAACGCCAAGCGCGGGCTGCCGCACCACGCCTCGAGCGTCGCGGTCGCCACCGGCACGACGATGGCCGACGTCGTCTTCGGCTTCGTCTACGACCTCGGCCCCGGCGAGGAGTGGCGCGCGACGCTCG
>CAWHZT010000009.1:0-826509 GCA_963833925.1 uncultured Actinomycetota bacterium
AGAACTTGATCATGCCCGGCAAGGCCGCGCATGCAGCCGACGCATTGGGCGATACGGGACGGTCTACGACGGTTGGGAGACCAGGCGCCGCCGTGAGCCTGGGAGCGACTGGGCGATCGTGCGGCTCGAGGTGGCGGGAATCGTGCACGGGGTCGTGATCGACACGTCGTTCTTCCGGGGCAACTACCCGCTCGTACGTCTCGGTCGAGGGCGACCTCGGTCGAGGGCTACCCCGAGATCGAGGAGGTGACAGCCGCGACCTGGCACACGCTGGTCGAGAAGTCACCGGCCCGGGCGACACCGAGAACTACTTCCCGGTCAGCGATCCCCATCGCTGGACCCACGTCCGACTGACGATCTACCCCGACGGCGGAGTCGCGAGGTTCCGTGTGCACGGAGAGGTGGTGCTGGACCCACGGCTGATCACCAGCACCGTTGACCTGCTGGCGCTGGAGAACGGAGGCCGTTTCGAACGTACGTCCGATGCCTTCTACTCCTCCCCCCGGCAATCTCATCCTGCCCGATCGCGCGCGGAGCATGGGTGAGGGCTGGGAGAACGCGCGCCGGCGCGGGCCGGGCAACGACTGGGCGGTCTTCGCCCTGGCTGCCCGGGGGGGTGCCCAAGCTGCTCGAGGTCGACACGTCGTACTTCATCGGCAATGCCCCGGGGCAGGTCCGAATCAGTGTGGCCGACGGCGCCACAGCCTCGCTGGCGGACGCGGGCAGCCGGCGATTCCTGGCCAGCCTGCCCGACGACCACCGACGCCTCCTCGACTGACTCCCGGCCGCCCTGCGCAGCTGTCCCGGAAGTGGGGAAGGCGAGTCAGCTTTCAGTCACGGGCTGACCGCAGCGGGCGAACGGGTGTAAATTTCTGTCGCCGGGCGCCGAAGTGGGCACAGATCTAAGCCCGGTTGCAGAGAACCGGGGAGAACCAGATGAGCCATCCGACCGTCAACCAGCGGGCAGCTGTGCGGCTGCTCCAAGACGCGTTCAACTATGTCGTGGAGACACAGCAGGACAACATCGCCGCGGCGGCCCAGCTCGTGGTTGCGGGCTTCGAGTCCGGCGGGATCATCCAGGTGTTCGGCACGGGGCACTCCCGGAGCTTCGCCATGGAGATCGCCGGGCGGGCCGGCGGACTGGTGCCGGCGAACAAGATCTCGCTGACCGACCTTGTCTTTCTCGGTGGCGCCGACCCGGCCAGTGCGAACGACCCGCTGCTGGAGCGTGATCCGTCGATGATCGGTCGGCTGCTCGAGCTGCAGGGTGTCGGCGCCGCGGATGTCTTCATCATCTGCTCCAACTCCGGCGGCAACGGGTCAACCGTCGAGCTGGCCACCCGGGTCAAGGAGCACGGGCACCCTCTGATCGCGGTCACGTCCCTCGCGCACACGACCAAGATCACGTCCCGCCATCCCAGCGGGAAGCGACTGTTCGAGCTGGCCGACGTGGTGATCGACAATGGCGGCGTCTACGGTGACGCGGCCCTGAAGCTGCCCGCGCAGGAGGGCTCGACGCCTGTGGCGATCACACCGACCTCGACCGTCACCTCCGCGCTGATCGCCCAGATGCTGTCCACCGAGGTCTGCGGCCTCCTCCTCGAGGCCGGTCGCGAAGTCCCCGTGCTGATCTCCGCCAACGTCCCGGGCGGCGACGAGCACAACAACGAGCTGCGCGCCCGCTACTCCGATCGGGTCCATAGCGCCCCCTGATCGACGAAGATCATCCGTCACTCGTCGGACCTCTCAAGAAACGCCCAGTGCTTCACGGATCGGGGCCCGCCAGGCGGAGCGGAGCTCGGCCAGCGACAGCGCGAACTGGCCCGCAACGGTGATCGACGGATCAGTCGCCGAGTCCACCCGGCCGAGCCGGGTCGCGGCGATCCCGCGTGCATGTGCCAGTTCCGCCAGCTCCGCGATCCGGTCCGCGGACAGCGACACCAGCACGCGACCCGCGCTCTCGGAGAACAATGCGATGAACGGCTCGACCCCCACCGGTAGCTCGATCTCGGCACCGAAACCCTTACGCAGCGAGGATTCCACCACGCCTTGAGCAAGACCGCCGTCGGCCAGGTCGTGTGCACTGGACAGCACGCCGCGCTGCCCGAGCGTGATCATCAACTCCCCCAACCGGCGCTCGTGGTCGAAGTCGACCAGCGGTGGACGTCCGCCGAGATGATCATGGACGACGTCGGCCCAGACCGATCCGGCCAGCTCGTCCCGGGTCTGGCCGAGCAACACGATGACGTCCCCCTCGGCAGCGAAACCGATCGGGATCCGCTTGGTGACATCGTCGATCACACCGAGTACGCCGACCACCGGCGTCGGCAGTATCGCGGTCTGACCGGTCTGGTTGTAGAAGCTGACATTCCCTCCGGTGACCGGGGTCCCAAGTGCGCGGCAGCCGTCGACGAGGCCGTCGATCGCCTGGCTGAACTGCCACATCACCGACGGGTCCTCGGGCGAGCCGAAGTTGAGGCAGTCGGTGATCGCCACGGGTCGGGCACCGGTGGTCGCCACATTGCGGTATGCCTCGGCCAGGGCGAGCTGCGCACCGACGTACGGGTCGAGGTAGGCGAACCGACCATTGCAGTCGGTCGCCAGTGCCACGCCGAGCCCGGTCGACTCATCGATCCTGAGCAGGCCGGCGTCCTCGGGCTGCGCGAGCACGGAGTTGCCGCGGACATAGCGGTCGTACTGATCGGTCACCCAGGACTTGTCGCACAGGTTGGGCGATCCGACGAGTCGAAGCAGCGTCTCCGCCAGCTCCTCCCCGGTCGTCGGGCGCTCGAGGGCGTCCGGCACATCGGCCTGGACGCGGTCCTGCCAGTCCGGCCTCGCGTACGGCCGCTCGTAGACCGGGCCCTCGTGCGCGACGGTCCGTGGGGGCACGTCCACAACGGTCTCGCCGTGCCAGTCGATGATCAAGTGCTGGCCGTCGGTGACCTCGCCGACCACGGTTGCCTGCACGTCCCACTTGGCACAGATCTCCAGGAACTCCGCGACATGCTGCGGCTCGACGACCGCCATCATCCGTTCTTGCGACTCACTCATCAAGATCTCTTCGGGGCTGAGCGTCGAGTCGCGGAGCGGCACCAGATCGAGGTCAACATGCATGCCGCCGTCCCCGGCGCTCGCCAGCTCCGACGTCGCGCAGGACAACCCCGCGCCACCGAGGTCCTGGATGCCGGTGACGATCTTGGCCGCGAAGATCTCCAGCGTGCACTCGATCAGCAGCTTCTCCATGAACGGGTCGCCGACCTGGACGCTCGGCCGCTTGGCGGGGCCGCCCAGCCCGGAGGGCGACCCGTCGGCTGCGGCATCGAAGGTCTCGCTGGCGAGTACGCTGACGCCGCCGATGCCGTCGCCGCCGGTCGCGGCGCCATACAGGATCACCTTGTTGCCCAGCCCGGTCGCCTTGGCCAGGTGGAGATCCTCGTGCCGGAGCACGCCGACACACAGCGCGTTGACCAGCGGGTTTCCGGCGTACGTCGGGTCGAAGACCACCTCGCCTCCGACGTTCGGCAGGCCGAGACAGTTGCCGTAGCCACCGACACCCGCAACGATCCCCGGCATCACCCGGGCCGTGTCGGGCGCGTCCAGTGGTCCGAATCGGAGCGGGTCCATCACCGCGATCGGGCGGGCACCCATCGCCAAGATGTCGCGAACGATGCCACCGACTCCCGTCGCAGCACCCTGGTACGGCTCGACGAAGCTCGGATGATTGTGGGACTCGATCTTGAACGTGACGGCGTAACCCTGGCCGATGTCGACGACCCCGGCATTCTCGCCGATCCCGGCCAGCAGCTTGCCGATCGGTGTCTCCGGCGGCAGGTCTCCGAAGCGACGCAGGTGGACCTTGGACGACTTGTACGAGCAGTGCTCGGACCACATCACGGAGTACATCGCGAGCTCCGCCGAGCTGGGCCGACGGCCGAGGATGTCGCGGATCCGCTGGTACTCATCCGGCTTCAGGCCCAGCTCGGCCCAGGGCTGGGGAGTCTCGGGCGTTTGGGCAGCGTGCTCGACCGTGTCCACCACGGCGCACAGGCTACCCGGCACGGCGCGTCGGTCCGCCCGCGTCTCTCATCCGGCCGCACACTCCCGCGAAACTGGGCGCAAACGGCAACTTCAGCCGGCGTGTCGCTGTCGTCTGCGCCCAGTTTCGGGAGGGCCGGGCGGTCGGCGCATCGCGTCAGACCCGCGCGGCGAGGAAGCTCTGCACTCCGGTGAAGAAGGGGCGACCGTCCAGCGAGGGGCCGGTCAGCAGGTCGACGTTGTGCTCGGGGTGGGGCATCAGCCCGACGACATTGCCCCGCTCGTTCCGGACGCCGGCGATGTCGCGGCGCGAGCCGTTCGGATTGCCTTCGAGATAGCGGAAGACCACCTGACCCTCGCTCTCGAGCCGATCCAGCGTGGGCTCGTCGGCGATGTAGCCGCCCTCCCCGTTCTTCAGTACGATCGTGATCTCGTCCCCGGCATCGAACTCGCCGGTCCAGGCCGTGTCCGTGGACTCGACCAGCAGCCGCTGGTCCTTGCAGACGAAGGTCCGTACGTCGTTGCGGATCAGCGCGCCGGGCAGGAGGTGCGCTTCGCAGAGGATCTGGAAGCCGTTGCAGATGCCGAGCACCGGCATTCCCCGGTCGGCCTCGGCGATCACCTCCGTCATCACCGGCGCGAACCGGGAGATGGCGCCGCACCGCAGGTAGTCGCCGTAGGAGAAGCCGCCAGGCAGGATCACCGCGTCCACGCCGCGGAGAGAGTCGCTGGCGTGCCACAGCGACACCGGCTCGGCGCCGCAAACGCGGATGGCCCGCAGCGCATCGTGGTCGTCGAGCGAACCGGGGAACGTGACGACGCCGATCCGGACCCCCATCAGGCGGAAGCCTCATCGACGGACTCGTCGGCGACGAAGTCGTCCTGGACGTGCACGACGAACGTCTCGATCACGGTGTTGGCCAACAGGGTCTCGGCAGCCTTGTGGATCGCATCCAGCCGGTCCTGGGTCAGCTCACCGGCAATCTCGAGCTCGAACCGCTTGCCCTGCCGGACTGAGATGCCGTCGAAACCGAGCCGATCGAGCGCGCCCGTGACCGCCTTGCCCTGCGGATCCAAGATCTCGGGCTTCGGCATGACCTCCACCACCACACGTGCCATGGCGTCGATCCTATCGAGCCTCGACACCGCACCCCACGGGATCGGTCCGGGGTGGACGGACGAGGTCACGATGGCGTCACGATGCCCGCCGCGCGGTCCTCGGTCGGTCGCGCGGCTCCGCAGGCCTGTAACCATCGTCTTGTCATCGTCCCCAGGACCAGGAGTACGACGTGAGCGAGCCGCAGAATCCGCCACCGGGCGGCTACCCACCTGCGGGCGGCAACCCGCCTCCCAATCAGCCGACTCCTTATCAGCCGGCGTCTGATCAACCGCCTCCCAATCAACCGCCTCCCAATCAGCCGGCCCCGTATCAGCAGGCGCCCAACCAGCCGCCTCCTTATCAACAGGCGCCCAACCAACCGCCTCCTTATCAGCAGGCGCCCAACCAACCGCCTTACGGTGCCCAGCCGACGCCGTACGCGGTGCAGCCGCAGGCCCACGACCCCGGCAAGACCCTCGGCATCATCGGCCTCGTGCTGTCCTTCTTCACCGCCCTGATCGGCATGATCATCAGCATCATCGCCTTTCGGAGCTCGAAGAAGGCGGGCTTCAAGAACGCACCCGCGCTGGCCGGCATCATCATCGGCGCTGTCTTCACCGTCGGCGCGATCATCGGCATCATCGCTCTCGTCGCGGTGGTCGGCAAGGTGGCCTCCGACTGCAGTCAGCTCGGCCCGGGGGTCCATGTCGTCAACGGTGTGACCTACCGCTGCGGCTGAGGACTCAGACCCGAGAACTGACCGGCGAGAACACCTCGCCGGTCAGTTGTTCGTACGCCCCCACGTAGCGTGCCCGAGTGGCCGCCACCACGGTCTCCGGCAGGGGCGGCGGCGCCTCTCCCGACGTACGGTCCCAGCCCGACTCGCGCAGGAGCCAGTTCCGGACGTACTGCTTGTCGAAGGAGTCCAACCGTCCTCCCGGCGCCCAGGTGGAGGCGTCCCAGAACCGCGAGGAGTCGGGCGTCAAGACCTCGTCGGCCAGCACGACCGTGCCGTCGGCTCGGCAGCCGAACTCGAACTTCGTGTCGGCGAGGATGATCCCCCGCCCGGCAGCGACGGACGAGGCCCGGGCGTACACCGCGAGCGTGAGGTCGCGAATCCGTCCGGCGAGGTCGCCGCCGATCGTGTCGGCCACCACCTCGAAGGAGACGTTCTCGTCGTGCTCGCCGAGCGCTGCCTTGGTGGCCGGTGTGAAGATCGGCTGCGGCAACTTCGAACCGTCGACCAGACCGTCAGGCAGCGACACGCCGCAGACCTCCCCGGTGGCCTGGTACTCCACCCAGCCCGATCCCGTCAGGTACCCCCGGGCGACGCACTCGACGGGGATCATCTCGAGCCGCTCGCAGATCACGGCCCGGCCGCTGACGGGACCCGGGACATCGCTCGACAGCACATGGTTGTCGACGATGTCGCCGACCAGATCGAACCACCACAGCGACAACCGGTTGAGGATCTCGCCCTTGTCCGGAATGGTGCTGGCCAGTACGTAGTCGAACGCAGAGATCGAGTCCGTCGCCACCATCAGCAACCGGTCGTCGTCCAGCCGGTACAGCTCGCGCACCTTGCCCTTGTGGACCAGGGGCAGGTCGAGGATGTCTTCGTACACGCGGATGGTTCCCCTTGTCGTCTCAGGTTCGGTCGGCGGGAGCGTACCGAACCTATCCCGTCGGGGGAGACCCCCAGCCGTCCCCGGCCGGACCCCCGTCGACCGCCGATCCGTCGGATTCGGCGGCACAGTGGAGTTGTCGTCGTCATGTCTCTCGGAAGGAACACCTCATGTCAACCCTCGTCCGTCCCGCCAACGACCGAATGATCGCGGGCGTCTGCTCGGGCATCGGCCACCGGTTCGGGATCTCGCCGAACGTGGTGCGGCTGGTCTTCCTGCTGAGCATGCTGCTCCCGGGTCCGCAGATCCTGATCTACTTCATCGGCTGGATCCTCATTCCCAACGAGTACGCCACCCGCTGATCGACCGCGGCGCCCGTCCCCAGCGGTCAGCCGGGGTGGTCAGCCACCCTCGCTGACCAGCGCTCCCGCGATGGTCTGGGATCGCCGTCGCTGAGCGTTGGGGCGAAGGGGCGGGCGAATCGGCGGAGCGCTGGTCAGCGCTCCGCTACAGCACCAGGCCCGGCTGGTAGGCAGCAGCGTCGGGGTGCTCGGCGGCCAGTTGCTCGACCCGGGCCACGATTCGGGCGACCTGCTGCTGGGCCGTGCCGGCCAGCTCCAGTGGGCTGGCGACGAGGTCGTCCAGCTCGGAGCGGGACAGCCTCAGCCGGCCGTCGGCGGCGAGCCGGTCGTACAGGTCGTTCAGCTTCTGACCCTCGCGCATGGCGAGCGCAACGGCGACGGCCTGCTCCTTGATCGCCTCGTGCGCCTCCTCCCGACCCACGCCCTTGCGGACCGCCGCGATCAGCACCTTCGTGGTGGTCAGGAACGGCAGGTAGCGCTGCAGCTCCGCCTCGATCACGGCCGGGAATGCGCCGAAGTCGGCGAGCACGGTGAGAAACGTCTCGAACAGGCCGTCGAGTGCGAAGAACGCATCCGGCAGCGCTACCCGGCGGACCACCGAGCAGGACACGTCGCCCTCGTTCCACTGGTCCCCAGCGAGCTCGCCGACCATCGACACATAGCCGCGGACGATCACCGACAGCCCGTTGACCCGCTCGCACGAACGGGTGTTCATCTTGTGCGGCATGGCGCTGGACCCCACCTGGCCCGGCCGAAAGCCCTCGGTGACCAGCTCGGCGCCGGCCATCAGTCGGATGCTCGTTGCCACGTTCGACGGGGCTGCGGCCACCTGGGCGAGGGCGGTCACCACGTCGTAGTCCAGCGAGCGGGGGTAGACCTGGCCGGTCGAGACGAACACGTGCTCGAACCCGAGATGATCCGCGATCTTGCTCTCCAGGGCCGCGAGACGCTCGGCGTCACCGTCGACCAGGTCGAGCATGTCCTGGCCGGTGCCGACCGGGCCCTTGATCCCGCGCAGCGGGTAGCGGGCGATCAGCTCCGACACCCGCGCCTCGCCGATCATCAGCTCCTCGGTCGCCGTGGCGAACCGCTTGCCGAGCGTTGTCACCTGGGCCGCCACATTGTGCGATCGACCGGCTATCGGCTGCGCGGCGTACTGCGCGGCAAGCCGGGCCAGCTGCACCAGAGTGGCGATGATCTTGTCGCGCACGATGCCGAGGGAGGCGACGATCTGGAGCTGCTCCACGTTCTCGGTCAGGTCTCGGCTGGTCATCCCCTTGTGGATGTGCTCGAAACCGGCGAGCGCGTTGAACTCCTCGATCCGCGCCTTGACATCGTGCCGGGTGACCTTCTCTCGTTCGGCGATGCTCGCGAGATCGACCCGGTCGACGACCCGCTCGTACGCGGCGATCACCCGGTCCGGATCCGCACCGCCGAAGTCCACCCCGAGATCGCGTTGTGCACGCAGCACCGCAATCCACAGCTGTCGCTCGGAGATGATCTTGCGCTCCGGTGACCAGACCTCCCGCAGGGCCGCCGAGGCGTATCGGTTGGCAAGCACATTCGGGACGCTCATGCGGGTTCGCCCCCAACCGTGACCGGGTCGACGGTGATCTCGCCGGCAGCCGCCCGCGCGGCGATGTCGTGACGATAGAACGAGCCGTTCAACGCGATCCTCTCGATCCCTTCGTACGCGGCCACCCGAGCCGCACTCAGATCCTCGCCCAGCCCGACGACGGTCAGTACCCGCCCACCGGAGCTGACCACCCTGCCGTCGGCGTCGTACGCCGTCCCGGCCTGGACGACGACCCGGCCGCCCTCGGCCGCCACGTCGAGCCCACCGATCACACCTCCGGTCGCCGGCGTCCCCGGGTAGTTCTCCGCCGCCAGGACGACCCCGACCGCGGACTCGGGACGCCACTCCAGCGGCGGATGAACGCCGAGCCCGCCCGTCGCGGCGGCCATCAGCAACCCACCGAACGGAGTGGTGAGTCGGGCCAGCAGCGGCTGGGTCTCCGGATCACCGAAGCGGGCGTTGAACTCGATCACCCGCAGGCCCCGGGTGGTGAGCGCCAGGCCGGCGTACAACAGCCCGGCAAACGGAGTCCCGCGCCGGGCCAGCTCGTCGATCGTCGGCTGCAGCACCCTCCTGGTCACCTCCTCGACGAGGTCGGCCGGCGCCCAGGGAAGGGGGGTGTAGGCACCCATGCCGCCCGTGTTCGGACCCTCGTCGCCGTCGCCGACGCGTTTGAAGTCCTGCGCCGGCTGCATGGCCAGCACGGTGCGTCCGTCGGTGATCCCGAACAGGCTGACCTCGGGGCCGTCCAGGAACTCCTCGATCACCACCCGGTCGCAGGCTGCCGCGTGCGCCATCGCCTCGGCACGGTCCGCGGTCACGACGACGCCCTTGCCCGCGGCCAGTCCGTCGTCCTTCACCACGTACGGCGGCCCGAACTCCGTCAGTGCGTCGGCGACCTGCTCGGGAGTGTCGCAGACCCGTGCGGCGGCCGTCGGCACACCGGCCGCTGCCATCACGTCCTTGGCAAACGCCTTGCTGCCCTCGATCTGCGCGGCCTTGGCCGACGGCCCGAAGCAGGCGATCCCGGCCTCGCGGACGGCGTCGGCCACGCCCGCCACCAGCGGCGCCTCGGGTCCCACGACGACCAGGTCCGCGCGGAGCTCGGCCGCCAGCGCCGCCACCGCGGACCCGTTCAGCAACTCGACGGGATGGTTGGTGGCAATCTCGGCGGTGCCGGGATTGCCGGGCGCCACGTGGATGACGCCGACCCGTTGATCGCGGTGGAGCGCCAGCGCGAGCGCGTGCTCGCGGCCACCCGAGCCGACGACGAGGACGCTCAAGCCTTCAGTCACGCCGCAAGCCTAGGGGGTCCAGCGACCCCGATGACGCGCGCTGGTTCCGCGGAGGGCGGCTCGAACGACGCGATTCGAACGGCCGGTGTGAGCGGCAACACCCAACGGCTCGTCAGGGCCCAGCACATTCGCTTGTCATAGCCTCCCGACGCAACCGGCCCACTTCATCGCGTTCGACAACTTCGTCCGGCTGTTCCAAGACGAGACGTTCTGGCACTCGTTGCGCAACACCGTCGTGTTCGCGATCGTGATCGTCCCTGTCCAGTCGGCCGTCGCGCTCGGCCTCGCCGTACTGGTCAACACGAAGATGCGGGGCACGAACTTCTTCCGGACGATCTACTTCCTGCCCGTGGTGACCTCCATCGTCGTGGTCTCCATGCCGTGGGAGTTCATGTACCAGCCGGACGGCCTCATCAACGCCCTGCTTGCGCGGATCGGCGTCCAGGGTCCCGACTGGCTGGGCAATCCGAACACGGCCCTGTTCGCGATCATCGTGCTCTCGATCTGGCAGGCCTGTGGCATGCACATGGTCATCTGGCTGTCGGGCTGCAGACCATCCCCGGTGAGTTGTACGAGGCGGCCGAGATCGACGGGGCCAGCAAGTGGCAACAGTTCCAGCACGTCACGTGGCCCGGCCTCCGACAAACGGCGATCTTCATCCTGATCACCATCACCATCGCCGCGTTCAGCCTGTTCGCCCAGGTCAACCTGATGACTCAGGGCGGCCCGCTCGATGCCACCACGACGTTGGTCTACATGGCCGTCCGCGTCGGCTACCAGCAGCAGCAGACCGGCTACGCGTCGGCGATATCGCTGGTGTTCTTCGCGCTCGTGCTGGTCGTCACCCTGGTCAACCGTCACCTCACCCGAGACAAGGACCCCCGCTGATGTCCGAAATCGTCGCGAACGTCACCGACGCACCGACGCACCGATGTCACCCACGAAGCCGGCCGGAGGAGGCGACCCGTCGCCCGGGCGCTCGGAGCGGCCGGCCGCATCCTGCTGGCCCTGGTGTTCGGGCTACTGCTGCTCTTCTTGATCGTGTCCAGCTTCAAGCCCGATCTGCAGATCTTCGCCGACCTGACCACGATCAAGGCGTTCCTGCCGGTCGGCGACCTCACCCTGGACAACTACAGCGGCGTGTTCCAGCGCGTTCCCTTCGCCACCTTCATGCTGAACTCCGTGATGATCTCGGTGATCACGGTCGGCCTCGGACTGGTGGTGAACTCCATGGCCGCGTTCGCCCTGTCCAGAATGAAGTTCAAGGGCCAGCACGTGGTGCTCGGCGTCATTCTCGCCACGTTGATCGTGCCGTTCGAGACCATGGCGCTGCCGCTGTTGTGGTGGTCCAACAAGCTGCCGTTCTTCGACTTCGTCAATGGCTACTCCCAGGGATGGCTGGACACGTACCAGATCCAGATCGTCCCCTCCATGCCAACGCGTTCGCGATCTTCCTCTTCTACCAGTACTTCGACTCGATCCCGAAGTCGCTGGACGAGGCGGCCACGGTCGATGGCGCGGGCTGGTTCCGGATCTACCGGAGCGTGATCATGCCGCTGTCCGGGCCCGCGGTGGCGACGGTGGCCATCCTCACCTTCCTGCCGGCCTGGAACTCCTACCTGTGGCCGTTGATGGTCGTGCAGACGGAATCGCTGCGCCCCGTCATGGTCGGCATCGACTACTTCAAGCAGCTGAACGTGTCCTGGGGTCAGATCATGGCGTACGCGACGATGATCACTGTGCCGATTCTGGTGCTGTTCATCGCCTTCCAGCGGTCGTTCATCAACTCGATCGCCTCTTCCGGAGTCAAGGGCTGATCGAGCAGGATCCATCCAGGCAGTGAGTCCGACGACGGAGAGGGGACGACGATGAGCGACCTGGCGACGGTAGGCCCTGCGACGATCGACCGCGATCGACCGCGGCTGCACATCCATCCCGAGCACGGCTGGTTGAACGACCCCAACGGGGTATGTCGGATCGACGAGACGTACCACGTGTTCTTCCAGTACAACCCCACCGAGCCCGTGCATGGCGACATCCACTGGGGTCACGTCAGCTCACCCGACCTGCTGCGCTGGAGGAGCGAACCGATCGCCCTCGCTCCCCGGGTGGGCGGGCCAGACGAGGGCGGGTGCTGGTCGGGCTGCATCGTCGACGATGCCGGCGTACCGACCGCGGTGTATACCGCCGTACGCACCGGTGCACAAGACGCCGGAGTCGGCCTCGCCCGCAGCGATCGCACGCTGCGAAAGTGGGTCCGCGACTCGCGGTGGCGAATCGGCAACCCGGAGGATCCGGAGATCGGCGACGTCCGTGACCCGTTCGTGTTCACCTTCGATGGTCACCGGTACGCCGTCCAGGGTGCCGGCAAGCAGGGCGGCTCTCCACAGCTGCTGCTGTACGCCTGCGACGACCTCTCCGAGTGGACGTACCTTGGTCCACTCCTCACCACCGACGACCCGATCGCCGCTGCCGTGGGCCAGGCCAACATCTGGGAGTGCCCAAGCCTGTTCGCCCTCGGTGACAGCTGGGTGTTGGTGCTCTCCCTGTGGCGCGACGGCGATCTCAGCGGGGTGCGTTACCTCGTCGGCGATCTCACCACGGTTGGAAACGGCCTGCGTTTCGTCGCCCAGTCCGGCGGGACGCTCGACGCCGGCCCGACGTTCTACGCGCCGCAGGCCTTCGTCGACTCCGGTCGGGTGCTGCTCTGGGGCTGGGCGTGGGAGGGGACGGGCCGAAGCGCCGATGCGATCCGGACCGCCGGCTGGTGCGGCACCCTCACCTCCCCGCGCGAGGTGGTGCTGCGCGGAGACGGCGTACATCTGCAGCCGGCAGCCGAGCTGGCCGGACTGCGCCGAGCACTGCTGGACTACAGGGTCGGTACGCCGCTGGGGCTCGACGCCTTCGAGGTGAACGCACCCAGCGGTCTGCGGCTGTTACTGGTGGACCCGTCGACCGGCGACCTCCAGACGGTCGCGGAGTCGGACGGGCACGCGCGACTCATCGTCGACGGAAGCCTGGTCGAGCTTTTCGGAGCCGGCCCGTCGTTCACGGCTCGCGCATATCCGGGCGCCGATCGGCACTGGGTGATCCACAGCACCGGACCGATCGAGGTGTGGGGGCTCGGGCTACCAGACTGACCGGTGCTGGGCTACCAGACCGAACAGGTCGCCCGTCAGCGGTGGGGGGCGACGACGGACTCGCGGATCACCAGCGGGCAGTCGATGAGGACTTGGCTCGTCGCGATCGGTGCCGGGTCGCCGTGCGCGAACCGATCCAGCAGATACTGCATGGCCGAGAGCCCCATCTCTCGGTGGGGCAACCGCACGGTAGTCAGCGATGGCACGAGCCACGGAGCGACATTCTCGTCGTCGTCGTAGCCGACGACGGACAGATCTCCCGGCACAGCCAGGCCGAGGTTGGCCGCCGCCAGGTAGACACCGATGGCCGCACGATCGTTGACCACGAACACCGCGGTCGGGCGCGGATCACGGGTCGTCAGCACGTGCATCGCCGCCAGGTAGCCCTTGTCGATCTCCCATCCGGCCGGCACCGGCTGCGCCGGCGAGAGACCGGCGTCCACCATCGCCCCGCGGTAGCCCTGTTCGCGAAGTCCCGAGGCGATCATGTCGGACGTCCCGGTCAGCATGATGATCTCCCGGTGGCCGTGGTCGATCAACTGTCGGGTCGCCGCACGGGCACCGGCCACCTCGTCCGGGATGAAGCTCGGCACACCTCCGGACGGATCGAAGCAGTTCGCCAGCACCGCGATGGAGTCGGCGAGGCCCGGTGACGGCTCGTACGGTTTCAGGCTCATGGCGGCGTAGATGAAGCCGTCGACCTGGCGGGTGCGCAACGTCTCGCACGCACGCTCCTCCGCGTCTCGATCGCGCTGGGTGTCGATCACCAACAACAGGTACCCGTTGGCCGCCGCCCGATCGGACGCGCCCTGGAGCAGCCGGCCGGCGGACGCGCTGGTCGCAATGGAGTCGGTGACGACCCCGATCGTGGAGCTGCGCCGGGTGCGCAGGCTCAGTGCGACGGGATTTGGGCTGTAGTCGAGCTCCTTTGCCGCGGCCAGGATCGCCGCTTGGTTCTCCGCCGAGATGTTGCCCTGGCCTCGGCCGTTGAGTACCAGCGACACCGCACTGCGCGAGACGCCGGCCAGATCGGCCACGTCCTGGGAAGTTGCGCGCCTGTTCATGTCCCGCTCGCGGCGTGCCTGCAGGAACCCGAGTCGATCGTCACTGTCCGGGACGGCGTAAGAGCGTTGCCGTCACTCACCCCTCGTCTCTCCCGGGGTGCCGTCTCCAGAGACTCGCGGGAAGAGACGCGTTCGGCGAGGGTGTCGGCCCTCACAGCAAATCGTTGATCATGATGGACTGCTCGCGACCAGGCCCCACTCCGATGCCGGAGATCCGAGCACCACAGAGCTCCTCGAGCCGGTTGACGTAGGCCTGGGTGTTCTTGGGTAGCTCGGCGAAGTCGCGGCAGGCGGTGATGTCCTCTTCCCAGCCGTCCAGCTCCTCATAGATCGGCGTGGCGTGGTGGAACTCGGACTGGGTCAGCGGCAGCACATCGTGGCGGACGCCGTCGACGTCGTACGCCACGCAGACCGGGATCTTTTCCCAACCGGTCAGCACGTCCAGCTTCGTCAAGAAGATGTCGGTGAAGCCGTTGATCTTGGCAGCCTGCTCGACGACCAGCGGGTCGAACCAGCCACAGCGACGCGGCCGGCCCGTCGTGGTGCCGAACTCCCCGCCCGCAGCGCGAAGTCGATCACCGGTGTCGTCCAGCAGCTCGGTCGGCATCGGACCCTCACCGACGCGGGTCGTGTACGCCTTGGCGATGCCGATCACCCGGTCGATCCGGGTCGGGCCTACGCCCGCACCGACACAGGCACCGCCGGCGATCGGGTTGGACGACGTCACGTAGGGATACGTGCCATGATCGACATCGAGATGGTGTGCCTGTGCTCCCTCGAACAGCACCACGTCGCCTGCATCCATTGCGTCGTTGAGCACCCGGCCGACGTCGACGATATAGGGCCGGACGCGCTCGGTGAACGAGAGCAGATGGTCGGCGACCTGGACCGGGTCCAGTGCGCGCCTGTTGTACACCTTCACCAGGAGGTGGTTCTTCTGGTCGAGTGCCGCTTCGACCTTCTGTCGGAGGATGGACTCGTCGAGCAGGTCCTGGATGCGCAGGCCGATCCGGTTGACCTTGTCCGAGTACGCGGGACCCACGCCGCGGCCCGTGGTGCCGATCCTGGCCTTGCCGAGGAACCGCTCGGTGACCTTGTCGATCACTTGGTGGTAGCTGGCGATGATGTGCGCGTTCGCCGACAGCAGCGGGTGCTGGAACTCGACCCCGCGCGATTTGAGTGCCTCGATCTCACCGAACAGCACGTCCAGGTCGATGACCACCCCGTTGCCCAGAACCGGAACGCAGGCGGCGTTGAGGATCCCCGACGGGAGCAGGTGGAGCGCGTACCGCTCACCATTGACGACCACGGTATGACCCGCGTTGTTGCCGCCCGAGTAGCGGACGCAGTAGTCGATGCGGTCGCCGAGCTGATCGGTGGCCTTCCCTTTACCCTCGTCGCCCCACTGCGCTCCCACCACCACAATGCCCGGCATGTGATCGCCGCCCTTCCCTGGAAAGAGTGAAATCCCTGGGCGCATTCGCCGCAGGGACTCTTGCGACGTAACTCTACCGACATCGACCCGCCGAGTCGGAAAGTGGGCCCGAACGACAGTCGCCATCGGCGTGTCGCTGTCGTTTCAGCCCACTTTCCTGGGACGGGACGGACGGGCGGCGGGGCGGCGGGGCGGGGCGGGGCGTGCGGTCAGGCGGGGGTGGCCAGGGACTGGTAGGCCTCGAGGGAGGAGTCGCGGAGGAAGTCGGCGCAGCGCTCCTGCTCGACTGCGTCCCCGATCCGGCCGGCGGCGGCGCTGAGTGCCCAGAGCGCACGAAGAAAGCCGCGGTTGGGTTCGTGCGACCAGGGGATCGGGCCGGTGCCCTTCCAGCCGTTGCGGCGAAGCGCGTCCAGTCCGCGGTGATACCCGGTCCGGGCATACGCGTACGCGGTCACGTCCGCGGCGGGAGTGCCGGCGGCCAGCGACTGCTCGGCCAACAGCGCCCAGCCGAGACTCGATGCGGGGTTCGCCGCCACCAGCTCGACGAGCCGCGCCGGGTCCGCTCCGGTCAGCTCGTCGCCGGCAGGATCCGCCGGCAGGCGGGTCTGCGGCATGGAAGCGGCCAGCAGGTCGACGTGTCGCTCGGTCACCGCTCCACCGTATCGCTCGCGGGCGGACGTACCGCGCCGGTGATCAGCATGGCCAGGGCCAAGAGCACGGCCACAGCCAGAATGGCCTTCTGCACGCTGTACTGGTCACCGAGAAAGCCCACCAACGGCGGTCCTGCCAGGAAGGCGCAGTAGCCGATCGAGGCGATCACGCTCACCCGCGGCGCCGCCCGAGCCGGCTCGTCCGCCCCGGCACTCATCCCGACCGGGAAGCCGAGGGCCAGCCCGACACCCCACAGCACGGCACCGACGAAGGCAACGGCGACGTACGACCCGAAGACGAACAGCAAGACCCCGACCAGACAGATCACGATGAGCACACGGATGACTCGCACCCGGCCGTACCGGTCGAGCAGGCTCGGACCGAACCAGCGGCCCGCGGTCATCGCGGCCAGGAACGTGGCGAACCCGAGCGTGCCGACCGCGGGCGTCGTGCCGTAGCCGTCGATCAGGGCGATCCCGATCCAGTCGTTGCCGGTGCCCTCGGCGAACGCGAAGGCCAGCACGAACAGACCGATCACCAGCGTCCGGGGTTCGCGCCAGGCCATCAGCGCGTTCCGTCGAGAGCTGCCCTTGCCCGGTTCTGGCGCGGCGGGGGACGGCGACGTTGCGTCCACGCCGGTGTCGTCGGCGTGCAGATGATCGGACAGGAAGCCGCGGACCGCGAACGGAACACCCACCCCGACGACGACGGCGACCACGATCAGGTGCGCCGTGACGGGCACGTGCAGGGCGACCATACCGGCCCCGATCAGCGCACCTGCCACGGTACCGATGCTGAACCCGGCGTGGAATCGAGGCATGATCGCCTTGCCCAGCCGTCGCTCGGCCAACGCGCCCTGCACGTTCATCGCGACGTCCCAGGCCCCCTGGCCGAAGCCGAACACGAACAGCCCGATCACCACGGCGACGATGCCGATCTGATAACCCAGGGCGATCACGACCAGTGCCGCCGCGTCGATCAGCGCCATGGTGCGGACGGTCCAGCGCGAACCGAAGTGCCCCACGATCACCCCGGATGCGGGCAGGGCGATCAACGAGCCGGCGGCGATGGAGAGCAGCACCAGCCCGAGCTCGGACGGGTCGAGAACAAGCCGGTCGCGGACCTGCGGGATTCGCGAGGCCCAGCTGGCGAACGCGAACCCGGTGGCGATGAACACCGCGTACGTCGCGAGCACCGCGGAGCGGACCGCTGGCTCCGTGCGCTGAGGTGTTCCGCTCACGAGCTTGCCCCGACCTGACCGCACCTGCGCATCGGCCAAGCATGTCAGGCACGGTTGGGGGGCGATCCCCACCTCCTGATCCCGCGTTCGCGCCGGATCACCAGCTGGTCGACCAGGAGTCAGATCCAGTCGAGACGTTTGAACAGCACGTAGAGCGCGCCCGCGCTGACGACCATGACCAGGAAGTAGATCCAGAATCCGAGCCACGTCCCGATCAGCGGGAAGTGGACGTTCATCCCGACGAAACCGGTCACCAGTGTCGGCACCGCGATGATCCCGGCCCATCCCGTCAGCTTCTTCATGACGGAGTTGAGCCGGACGTCGGCGAGTCCGAGGCTCGTGTCGAAGACAGATGCCAGGGCCTCGCGCAGGGCGTCCGCCGCGTTGGCCACTCGTTGGTGCCGCTCGGCGAGCAGCCGCCAGTGGCGCTCCAGCTCGGCTCGCCGCTTGCCCGAGGTGGAGCGGCCGGTCTTGGCGGCAGGCAAGCTGTCGGCCAGCTCGGCGATCACCGTCCGCATCGGGTCGGTCATCCTGCGGAGATTGGACAGCACGGTCCGTAGCCGGAAGGCCCGCAACTGCTCGCCCTTGTCGAGCGGTCGCTCCTGGAAAAGGGCCTCGGCGAGCTGGTCGGTGGCGGACTGGAGCCAGTCCACGACCTCTTCGTAGTTGGAGACGACGGCGGCGACGAGTACCTGGAGCGCGGCCTCCACCCCGCCGACCGCCAGCCAGTCCTGCCGCCCGGCCAGCACGCGGGCGGGTCGGAACCCGTCGAAGTCGTCAACGCTGCAGATGAGCGCGCGATCGGTGACCAGGACCGAGATGGGGTGGTCTACGACGGCCGCCCGCTCGCGGTCGATCTGGATCACATTCGTGACCAGGAGTCGCGCCTGGTCCAGCTGGTCGAACTTGGTGCGTCGATCCGAGGCGAGGAGATCGTGAATGGCGAACTCGTCCAGGTCCAGCTGGCCGACGACCTCGTGCAGCGCGTGCGCCGCATCCTCCGTACGCGGTAAAACCCACCACGCCGACGCGTCGGCGTGGAGCTGCAGGACGTCGCTGAGGTCGTCCCCGGCCAGGTCGTCCGCGACGGTCTTGCTGCCCGACCAGACCCGACTCAGCGGTGCGGGTCGCGCAGCAGCGATGTCGGTCACGGCTCGGAGACTACGCCCCGGAGGGTCGGTCCTCCCCGTGTCGCGGCCGACATCGCCCTACGAGCTCAGGCGTTGAGCGAGGTGCCGGTGCTCCGCAGATCCTCACACGCGGTGATCACGCGCTGGGCCATCCCTGCCTCCGCCGCCTTGCCCCAGGCGCGGGGATCGTACGCCTTCTTGTTGCCGACCTCGCCGTCGATCTTCAGCACGCCGTCGTAGTTGGCGAACATGTGGCCGGCAGCGGGCCGGGTGAAGGCGTACTGCGTGTCGGTGTCGATGTTCATCTTGATCACGCCGTAGTCCACGGCGGCCCGGATCTCCTCCAGAGTCGAGCCCGATCCACCGTGGAAGACGAGGTCGAACGGATCGGTCTTGCCGAGCTTCTCTCCGACCTTTTCCTGGATCTCCTTGAGCACCTCTGGACGCAGCTTCACCGCACCGGGCTTGTAGACGCCGTGCACGTTGCCGAAGGTGAGCGCGGTGATGTAGCGCCCCTTCTCCCCCGAGCCGAGCACCTCGACCGTCCTCAGGCCGTCCTCGACCGTGGTGTAGAGCTTGTCGTTGATCTCGTGGCTGACGCCGTCCTCCTCACCACCGACGACACCCACCTCGATCTCCAAGATGATGTTGGCGGCCGCCGTCAGGCCCAGCAGCTCGTCGGCGATCGAGAGGTTCTCCTCGACCGGCACGGCGGAGCCGTCCCACATGTGCGACTGGAACAGCGGCAGGCCGCCGTTCTTCACCCGCTCGGTCGAGATCGCCAGCAGCGGCCGGACGTAGCTGTCCAGCTTGTCCTTCGGACAGTGGTCGGTGTGCAGCGCGATGTTGATCGGATAGTTCTTCGCGACCTCCTGGGCATACGCCGCCAGCGCCACGGCCCCGGTGACCATCTTCTTGATGGTCGGACCCGAGGCGTACTCCCCACCGCCGGTGGACACCTGGATGATGCCGTCCGACCCGGCCTCGGCGAACCCGGCCAGGGCAGCATTGATGGTCTGCGACGAGCTGATGTTGATGGCCGGGTAGGCGAATGACCCCTGCTTCGCCTTGTCCAGCATCGCGGCGTAGACCTCGGGAGTTGCGATCGGCATAGCTGACTCTTTCTCGCGGGAATCCTGTCGCCGGCTGCGACCGGCAGGGCCAGTCTGTCAAAGACGGGCTGCCGGCGCATCGCCGCCCTCAGCCGACCGGGACCATGGGCCGCGAACCGACCTCGGGTCGCTCCGTCGGAGCGTCCTCCCGCTCGTCGGCCGGCTCTGTTCCAAGCTGCCCGTCGGACTCGTCCTGCGCGTCGGATTCGGCCGGCGCGTCGGAATCGGCCGGCGCGTCGGATTCGGCCGGCGCGTCGGAATCGGCAGACGGGCTCGGTGCCTCGACCAGCTTGGCGCCCTCCACGTCCAGGTCGGGCAGGATCTTGTCCAACCAGCGTGGGATGTACCAGGCCTTCTCGCCGAGCAGGTGCATCAGGGCCGGCATCAGGGTCATCCGGATTCCGAAGGCGTCGATCAGTACCCCGATGGCCAGCACGAAGCCGATCGGCTTGATCATGGTCTGGTCGGCGAAGATGAAGCTGGCGAAGACCGACGTCATGATCAGTGCGGCAGCGGTCACCACCTTCGCACCCTGGTTGAAGCCGGTCCGCACCGCCGTCCGCGCGGTCTGCCCGTGTGACCACGCCTCGCGCATCCCCGACACCAGGAACATCTGGTAGTCCATCGCGAGTCCGAACAAGATGCCGATGGCCAGGGTGGGCAGGAAGCTGAGGATCAGTCCCGGCTGAGCGACGCCGAAGACCGGGCCGAGCCAACCCCACTGGTAGACGGCGACCACAGCACCGAACGCGGCGGCGATCGACAGCAAGAACCCGCCGGTGGCCAGCAGTGGAACGACGATCGAACGGAACACCAGAAGCAGGAGCAGCAAGGAGATCCCGACGACCACACCCAGATAAAGCGGGAGCACGTCCGCCAGCCGGTCGGAGATGTCGATGTTGGCGACGGTCTGGCCGGCGTAGCCGAGGGAGTCGACGGCCGTCTCGTCGATGATCGTCTGCCGGTCCGCACGCAGCTGGTGGACCAAGGCGATGGTGGCGTCGTCGTTCGGCCCGGTCTCGGGCACGATCTGGAACACCATCGTGCGATGGTCGTCGCTGATCGACGCAGGCACGACGTACGCGACGTCGGGCGTCCGCTTCAGCTGCTCGGCGATGTCGAGCTGCAGATCGGTGGCCTGGTCGTCCGTCAGCCGGTCGGCCTCGTCGCCGTCGAGTTTCGCCACCCCGATGATCGCGGCGTTCTGGCCTGCTCCGAAGCTGTCGGTGACCTTCGTGTACGCCCGGTAGGCCGTCGTGTTGTGGGCCTCGGCCGACCCGTCGGGCAGCCCGAGCTTCAAGCTCGCGGCCGGGATGGCCAGCAGCCCGAGCACGGCGGCGGTCGCAACGACGGTGATCACCGGGTGCCGAGTCACCAGTCCGCCCCAGCCTCGGCCACGGCCGTGCTGAGCGTGTGCCGGATCACGCGGCGCCCCGGTGTCCTCCGCAGCGGCGGCCGCATCCTGTTGGACCTGCGCGGCGGCCAGCTTGCGGCGTCCGCGCCGGGACAGGACTCGCGGGCCGATCAGCGACAGCAGGGCGGGCGTGAGCGTCAGGGCGACGAGGATGGCAACCGCGACCGTACCGGCCGCAGCCAGACCCATCACCCCCAGGAACGGGATCTTGGTGAGAGTCAGCGCGGACAAGGCGACGACCACCGTCGTGCCGGCGAACAGCACCGCCCCGCCGGCTGTCCCGGTGGCCCGGGCGATCGACTCCTTCAGCTCGACACCCTGGGCGAGCTGGGTCCGATGTCGGTGCACCAGGAACAACGCGTAGTCGATGCCGACCGCCAGTCCGAGCATCAGCGCAAGCACCGGGGTCACGTCCGTCATCGTCACCCAGTGACTGAGGGCTAGCACCGAGAGCAGCCCGACGCCGACGCCGACCATGGCGATGATCAGTGGAAGGCCGGCGGCCAGTAGCGAACCGAGCATGACGAGCAGGACCACGGCCGCGATTCCCACACCGACGGCCTCTGTCGTGCCGCCCGCGCTGGGGGTCGGTGAGATGTCGGAGGAGTAGTCGACGTTCACGCCGACAGCGGCGAGCCCGGTGGCCTTGGTCGGGATGGCTTCCTTGGTCGTGTCCGACACCTCGTTGAGCGGAACGTCGAAGGAGATCGTGGTGACCGCCGTTGCGCCGTCCTTGCTGACGGCTCGCAGGCCGTCCATCAGGGCGAGCTTGCGCTCACCCTGTACCAGCTCGATCGACTTGTCGGCCAGGGTCTTCTTCGCATCGGCCAGCTTCTGCTGGCCGTCGGCGATCTTCTTCGCCGACGAGGTCAGCTCCTTGCGCCCTTCGGCGATCTTCGTCGATCCGTCGGAGAGCTTGGCCCGGTTGGCGTCGATGGTGGCCTGGCCGGCGGTCAGCTTCGCCTGGCCGGCGGACAGCTGTGCCTTGCCGCTCGCCAATTTGCGGTCGGCGGCCGCGAGCTTCCTCTCACCGGCCGAGAGCTCGGCGGACTTCTCCTCGAGCGTCGCGGCGCCTGCGGTCAGCTCCTTCTGCTTGGCGGCCAGGGTCTTCTTGCCCGCCGCCAGCTGGGCGGACTTGTCGTCGAGCGTCTTCGAGGTCGCGTCGAGCGTGGCCTGCTGCTTCGCGATGGCGGCTCGGGCCGCGACAACCTGCGGATCGTCCTCGCCGAGTTCCTTGGCCAGCGCGTCCGCGTCGGCGCTGGACCTGTCCAGCTGGGCCTGGCCGGCCCGGACCTGCTCGCGCGCGTCGGCGATCTGCGTCTCCCCGTTGGAGATCTCCGCCTTCGCCGCGTTCAACTTCTGCTGACCCGCGGCTATCTGCTTCTTTGCCGCGGCGATCTGGGTCTTCCCCTTCGCCAGCTTGGCTTCGGCGGTGGCGAGCTGCTTCTCACCGGAGGTGAGTTTGGCCCTGTTGGTGTCGATGGCGGCCTGGCCGGAGGTGATCGTGGCCTGGGCTGCGGTGAGCTGCCGCCGTCCATCGGTGATCTTTGCCGCGTTGCTGTTCAGCGCCTTCTTGCCGTCGGCGATCTTGGCCTTGCCGTCGGCCAGCTTCTTCTCGTTGTCGGCGATCTGCTTGTCCGCGTCGGCGAGCTTCTGCTTGCCGTCGCTGATCTTGGTACGCGCGTCATCGAGCTTCTGCTGGGTGTGGAACGGGTCGGCGGCATCGTCCACGCCGTCCACGCTCGACCAGTCCTTCACTGTCTGGGCGACGGCCTTCTTCTGTACGGCGGTGAAGGGATTCCCGTCAGTCGTGGAGAACACGACAGTCCCGCTGCCGTGGGCGGCGTCGGGTGAGGACTTCTGGAGGTCGTCGATCACGTTCTGGAACTCGGTGCCCGGGATGCTCAGCTTGCTGGTGAACGGCTCCCGAAGGGTCGCAGCGGCACCGCCGACCGCGCCTAGGATGAGGACCCAGGCGACGACGACGATCCAGGCACGGCGTGCGGCGAATTGCCCCAGTCGATACAGGTACTTGGCCATGACGGTGCTGACTTTCTCGAGACATTGACGTGGTCCCGGGCACGAGGACGGATCTGAGTTGCAGCGCGGCACTGCGCCGGGTGGTGACAGGTGGTTCGAGGAGAGCCCTTCGACAGGTTCAGGGCACAGGTGGTTCAGGACATAGGTGGTTCAGGGCACAGGTGGTTCAGGACACAGGTGGTTCAGGACACAGGTGGTTCAGGACACAGGTGGTTCAGGACACAGGCCGCTGAGGACACAGCTCGCCCGGCGCACGTGGAGACGCTCAACCGGTTTCGACGATGGGCCGGATCAGGTCGAAGGCACGCCGGACCGTGGCCAGGAACTCTTCCCGGGCCGCCTCGTCCACGAGACCCTGGTGACCGCGAAGCCAGTGGCGGCGAGCCTGGTCGAAGGCCGCGCCGTACGCGGCCATCACGACCGACTCGCGCAGCGAGTCGGGCTCGATCCCTGCCCGGCCCAGGCGTTCGTGGGCCCAGGCGTGCGCCAGACCCTCGTAGTGACGAGCCGTCGCCTCCAGGGCATAGCGCGTGGCGGCCGCTGAGCAGTCGATCGCCCGCCAGACTCGCACGCTCGAGGTGAGAACCTCCAGCGAGACGACGTCCTCGACGACTCCGAACGCGCTGTCGGCCAGCGACTCGTCGACCGGACGCGACGCCAGCGCGCCCGACAGGCGCTGGAGCAGCTGCTCGATCCCGGCACCGACGAGGGCGTCGACGCTCGGGTAGTAGTTGAAGAACGTCCGTCGCGAGACACCCGCCGCATCGGCCACCCGCTCGGCGGTCAGGGCATCGAGCCCCTCCGACTCGACCAGGGTGAGCACAGCGTCGTAGAGGGCCGACCGGGTCCGCTCTCGGTTGAGCTCGCGGCGACTCACGGTTTCGATCACAGTGTTAATCCTAGATTCCCATTGCACTGGGTGCAAGTTTGCTCTGAGCGCAGCGAAGTGTGATCCCCAACACGGCTGGACCTCTCGATCTCATCGGCCCAGCCGGTGTGAGAGCGCGTCGGCGCTTCGTCGGACCTCCCGCACCAGCCGCTCCCGGCCCTCGGGTCCGACCCGTTCGGCAACGAACGTCACCGAGACGCCCGCCACGGGATGCCCGTTGTGGTCGAGCACGGGCACCCCGACCGAGGCCAACCCGGCCGTGACCAGGCCGTCCTCGTACGCAAAGCCCTGACGCCGCACGTCAGCCAATCCCCGGCGCAGGTCGGCCAGGGTCGACGGGCCTCGACCGTCGCGCTGCACCAGGGCCGCCGCCGAGGGGTAGATCGCCCTCAGCTGTGCGGCCGGCAGCGCCGACAAGATGGCCAGTCCCGACGCCGTGAGCGTCGCGGGCAGGCGTACGCCGACATCGGTCACCAAGGGCTGCCGCCCGGCCGCGCGCTGCTCGATCACGTAGTACACGTCCGGACCGTGCAGCACCGCGAGATGGGCGTTCTCGCGGACCGCACCGACAAGCCGGGTGAGCAGGGGTTGGGCGATCCGGCGCAGCGGCATCTGCCGGGAGTAGCTCGAGCCGAGCTCGAATGCGACCACTCCCAGCCCGTAGCGCCGCTCCTCCGGCAGGTAGCTGACGAAACCCTGTTCGGTCAGGGCACCCAGCAGCCGGTACGTCGTCGAACGTGGCAGGTCGAGCCGGGTGGCGATCTGCGTCGCTGGGATGGGTTCGGCCTGCCGGGCGAGCAGGAGGAGGATCTGCAGCGTCGCGTCTGCGGCCGGGGCGAGGGACACGATGCGAGAGTCTCAGATCCGAGACAGATGCACCAGATCGCATCTTCCGGAAAGACCACCGCGTCACGTGCAATGAACTATGCCCACCGAGACCCCGACCGCGACACCGTCCAACACCCCGGCAGACACGACGGACCGCACTGTCACGGTCGGTCTCGGACCGGTCGACATCGGCGATGTGGTTGCCGTCGCCCGGCACGGCGCTCGGGTCGAGATCGCGCCCGACGCGCTGATCGAGGTCCGACGGACCCGCGCCGTGATCGAGACACTCGCCGACGACCCGCAGCCCCACTACGGCGTATCGACCGGGTTCGGCGCGCTCGCCACCCGGCACATCCCGGTGGATCAACGCCGGCAGCTGCAGCGCAGCCTGATCCGTTCCCACGCTGCCGGTTCGGGTCCCGAGGTCGAACGCGAGGTGGTCCGCGCGCTGATGCTGCTGCGGATCTCCACCCTGGCCACCGGACGGACCGGGATCCGGGAGGTGACGCTGCGGACGTACGTCGCACTGCTGAACGCCGGAATCACCCCCGTCGTTCACGAGTACGGCAGCCTCGGCTGCTCCGGCGATCTCGCCCCGCTCGCGCACTGCGCGCTGGCCCTGATCGGCGAGGGCGTCGTCCGCGATCGCGACGGCGAGCTCCGGCCGACCGCCGACGCTCTCTCGGCCGCCGGCATCGAGCCGGTCGTACTGGCCGAGAAGGAAGGACTTGCGCTGATCAACGGCACGGACGGCATGCTCGGCATGCTGTGCCTGGCGCTCACCGACCTGGACAACCTGATCAGGGTCGCAGACATCACGGCCGCGATGAGCGTGGAGGGGCAGCTGGGAACCGACGACGTGTTCGCCGACGATCTCCAGCGACTCCGGCCACATCTGGGCCAGATCGCTTCGGCGGCGAACCTGCGGGCACTGATGGCGGGCAGTGAGATCCGCGAGTCCCACCGGACGGAGGCCTGCACCCGGGTACAGGACGCGTACTCGCTGCGCTGCTCCCCGCAGGTCGCCGGCGGCGCTCGCGACACGATGGCGCACGCCCGCGCGGTCGCGGTCGTCGAGCTCGGCTCGGCCATCGACAACCCGGTGGTCACCCTGGACGGGCGAGTCGAGTCGAACGGCAACTTCCACGGTGCGCCGATCGCGTACGTCCTCGACTTCTTGGCCATCGTCGTGGCCGACCTGGCGAGCATCGCCGAACGTCGGACCGACCGTTTCCTCGATCGCGCACGCAGCAACGGCCTGAACCCCTTCCTGGCCGACGATCCCGGGGTCGACTCCGGCCACATGATCGCCCAGTACACCCAGGCCGCCGTCGTCTCCGAGCTCAAGCGGCTCGCGGCTCCCGCCTCCGTCGACTCGATCCCGAGCTCGGCCATGCAGGAGGACCACGTGTCGATGGGCTGGTCGGCGGCCCGCAAGCTCCGCCGCGCGGTCGAGGGCCTGACCCGGGTGCTGGCGATCGAGCTGCTCACCGCCGCTCGCGGGCTCGAGCTGCGCGCACCGCTGCGACCCGCGCCTGCCACCGCGGCGGTGATCGCCGCCCTCCGCGCAGCCGGCGCACCCGGCCCCGGGCCCGACCGCTGGCTCGCCCCGGAGATCGAGACCGCCGTCCGGCTCGTCGCCTCCGGCGCCGCCGTGGCCGCCGCCGAAACCGTCACCGGCCCCCTCACCTGACCCCCACCCCCACCCCGCAACCCCCACCCCGTCCCCGGAAAGTGGGCGCAGGTGACAGATTGACACGGCGTGTCGCTGTCGTTTCCGCCCAGTTTCCGGGGAGGTGAACACGAAGGAGACTGAAGAATCATGGAAGGCGCCCGTCCCGTCCGCGCACCGCGCGGCACCACCCTCACCGCCAAGAGCTGGGCCACCGAGGCCCCCATGCGGATGCTGATGAACAACCTCGATCCCGAGAACGCCGAGCGACCCGACGACCTGGTCGTCTACGGCGGCACCGGCCGGGCGGCCCGCGACTGGCGCAGCTTCGACGCCATGGTGCGTACGCTGCGTGACCTGGAGGACGACGAGACCATGCTGGTCCAGTCCGGCCGACCGGTCGGCGTGATGCGTACGCACGAGTGGGCGCCGCGGGTGCTGATCGCCAACTCCAACCTCGTGCCCGACTGGGCGAACTGGCCGGAGTTCCGGCGGCTGGAGAAGCTGGGCCTGACCATGTACGGCCAGATGACCGCTGGGTCGTGGATCTACATCGGCACCCAGGGGATCGTCCAGGGGACGTACGAGACGTTCGCGGCCGTCGCCGACAAGCGGTTCAACGGCACCCTGGCCGGCACCCTCACCCTGACCGGCGGTTGTGGCGGGATGGGCGGCGCCCAGCCGCTGGCCGTCACCCTGAACGAGGGTGTCTGCCTGATCGTCGACGTGGACCGCACGCGGCTGCAGCGCCGCGTCGACCACCGCTACCTCGACGAGATCGCCGACGACCTCGACTCGGCGGTCGCGAAGGCACTGCGGGCGAAGGCCGACCGCCGGGCGTGTTCGATCGGCCTGGTCGGCAACTGCGCCGAGGTGTTTCCCGAACTGCTGCGCCGCGGGGTGGCGATCGACATCGTCACCGACCAGACCAGCGCGCACGACCCGCTGTCCTACCTGCCCGAGGGCGTGAGTCTCGAGAACTGGGCGGATCTCGCGGAGTCCAAGCCCGAGGAGTTCACCGACCGGGCGCGGGCGTCGATGGCGAGGCACGTGCAGGCGATGGTGGAGTTCCAAGACGGCGGCGCGGAGGTGTTCGACTACGGCAACTCCATCCGCGACGAGGCGCGCCAGGGCGGGTACGAGCGCGCGTTCGAGTTCCCCGGCTTCGTGCCGGCCTACATCCGGCCGCTGTTCTGCGAGGGAAGGGGTCCGTTCCGCTGGGCGGCGCTGTCCGGCGACCCCAAGGACATCGCGGCCACCGACAAGGCGGTGATGGACATGTTCCCCGACAACGACCGGCTGCAGAAGTGGATGCGCGGGGCCCAGGAGCGGATCGCGTTCCAGGGGCTGCCGGCCCGGATCTGCTGGTTGGGCTACGGCGAGCGGGACAAGGCCGGGCTGGCGTTCAACGAGCTGGTCGCTCGCGGTCTGGTCAGTGCCCCGATCGCAATCGGGCGTGACCATCTGGACTGCGGGTCGGTCGCGTCGCCCTATCGCGAGACCGAGTCGATGGCCGACGGCTCCGACGCCATCGCGGACTGGCCGCTGCTGAACGCTCTGGTGAACACGGCATCGGGTGCGAGCTGGGTCTCCATCCACCACGGCGGCGGGGTTGGCATCGGCCGCTCCATCCACGCCGGCCAGGTCTCCGTCGCGGACGGCACCGAGCTGGCAGCGCAGAAGCTGGCCCGGGTGCTGACCAACGACCCGGGCATGGGCGTCATCCGGCACGTCGACGCGGGCTATGACCTAGCGGTCGAGGTGTCCCAGGACAAGGGCGTCCGAGTGCCCATGCGCGAGGGTGGCTCGCTGGCATGAGTGGATCGTTCGAGCGGCTGTGGACGGCGATCGAGGACGTGGGCCGCGACCCCGCCACCGGCGGCTACCGCCGCTACGCCCTCACCCGGGAGGACCACGACCTTCGCGAGTGGTTCGCCGGCGAGGCGGCGGCGCGTGGCCTGGACCTCACCCTCGATCGAATGGGCAACCAGTGGGCCTGGTGGGGCGACCCGGACGGCACGCCCGGCATCGTCACCGGCTCGCATCTGGACAGCGTTCCCGACGGAGGCGCGTACGACGGGCCGCTCGGCGTCGTCAGCTCGTTTGCCGCGCTGGACTGCCTGCGCGAGCGGGGCTTCGAGCCAGGCCGCCCGATCGGCATCGCCAACTTCGGCGACGAGGAGGGGTCGAGATTCGGCGTGGCGTGCGCCGGCTCCCGGGTGATCACGGGCGCGATGACGGCCGACAGGGCACTCGGCCTCACCGACGCCGACGGCGTCTCGATGGCCGACGCCCTGCGCGCCGCCGGTCGGGACCCGTCCTCGATCGGAGCCGACCCGAAGGCATTGCGGCGGATCGCCGCCTTCGTCGAGCTGCACGTCGAGCAGGGCCGCGGGCTGATCGACCTCGGCCAACCGGTCGCGATCGGCACCGACATCTGGCCGCACGGGCGGTGGCGGCTGACCTTCCCGGGTGAGGCGAACCACGCCGGCACGACGCGTCTCGACGACCGCCACGATGCCATGATCGGACTCGCCTCGACCGTGCTGGCGGCCCGGAGCGCCGCCGCCACCCGCGGCTGCGTCGCGACCGTCGGCAAGACGCTCATCGTCCCCGGCGGGGTCAACGCCATCCCGTCCGCGGCGACCGCGTGGCTGGACGCGCGGGGGGCCGACCCGAACGCCGTCCGGGGGACGGTCTCGGAGGTCGCAGCAACGGCGGGCGACTTCGGCGCCACCGTCCGCGAGGAGTCCTGGACTCCGGCGACCGCCTTCGACGCGGCCCTGATCGATCGGCTGCGCACGGTGTTGCCCCACGCACCGCTACTCGGCACCGGAGCCGGACACGACGCCGGGATCGTCGCCGGAGCAGGAATTGCGTCGGCGATGCTGTTCGTTCGCAACCCGACCGGCATCTCCCACTCCCCCGCCGAGTTCGCCGAGCGAGACGACTGCCTGGCCGGAGTCGAGGCCCTGGTCGACGTCCTCACCGAGCTTGCCGGACCGGCATGATCAGCTTCTGGGCGCCGTACGCCCAGCTGCCGAGCGGCCCGGCCGAACGGGTGCGGATCAGCGTGAGCGACGGTCGATTCTCGGCGGTGGACGTGGGGGTCGAATCCGGTGCCGCAGACACCCGGCTGTCCGGGCTCGTCCTGCCCGGCTTCGCCAATGCCCACAGCCATGCATTCCATCGGGCCCTGCGCGGACGTACGCACGGTGAGGGTGGAACGTTCTGGACCTGGCGCCAGCAGATGTACGCGGCCGCATCCCGTCTGGACCCGGACAGCTACTTCGAGCTGGCCCGCGGGGTCTACGCGGAGATGGTGCTGGCCGGGATGACCGCAGTGGGTGAGTTCCACTACCTGCACCATGATCACCGCGGTCGACCGTACGCGGACCCGAACGCCATGAGCGCGGCTCTGGCCGCCGCCGCTGCGGATGCCGGGATCCGGCTGACGCTGCTGGACGTGTGCTACCTCAGCGGCGGCCTCGATGCGACCGGTCACCTGCCGCTCGATCCGGTGCAGGAGCGGTTCAGCGACGGCTCCGTGGACGCCTGGGCCGCCCGGGTCCGGTCCTGGTCGGCGCCGGCCGGTGTCGTGGTCGGGTCGGCCGTCCACTCGGTGCGGGCCGTGCCGGAGCAGGATCTGGCTCGGGCCGCGGTGCTGCGGCGCGACGGGCTCACGCCCGACGGCCCGTTGCACGTTCATCTCAGCGAGCAGCCCACCGAGAACACCGCCGTACGAGCGTTCTACGGCTGCACCCCCACCGAGCTGCTCGACCGCAACGGCCTGCTGACGGATCGGACGACCGCGGTACATGCGACCCACCTCACGACGGGCGACATCGCCCGGCTGGGCCGGCGGGCGACGTACGCCTGCTTCTGCCCGACCACCGAACGCGATCTGGCCGACGGCATCGGGCCGGCCCTGGCTCTCAGGGAGGCCGGCAGCCCACTGACTCTCGGCTCGGACCAGCACGCGGTGATCGACATGTTCGCCGAGCTCCGTGGGCTCGAGATGCACGAGCGGCTGACCAGCAACGAGCGCGGTAGGTTCACGCCGGCCCAGCTGATCAGCGCGGCGACCGCGGACGGCTACCGCAGTCTCGGCCGGCCCGGCGGCGGCCGAGTCGAGGTGGGAGCACTTGCCGACCTCGTCGAGGTCGATCTGTCGTCGCTCCGGACCGCGGGCAGCCGGCCGGACCAGGCGATCTACGCCGCCAGCGCAGCCGATGTCAGGACGGTCGTCGTCGGTGGCGAGACAGTCGTCCGCGGTGGTGCGCATCGCCTCGGTCCGATCGCCCCACTACTCCTGAAATCCCTGTCACAGTTGGGAGCTCCACGATGACCTCGACCATGATCACCGGCATCGGCGAGCTGGTGACCTGCGACGGGACGGGTGACGACGGGCTGGGCCTCCGGACAGCCGCAGCGGTGGTCGTCGACGACGATCTGGTCGCCTGGGTCGGTTCTGCCAACGACGCACCCGACGCCGACCATCGCCTCGAGCTCGCCGGTCGGGCGCTGCTGCCCGGCTTCGTCGACTCCCACAGCCATCTGGTCTTCGCCGGCGATCGGTCTGCCGAGTTCGCCGCCCGGATGACGGGAACGCCGTACGACGGCGGCGGCATTGCCACGAGCATGGTCACCACTCGAGCCGCCTCCGACGAGCAGCTCCGAGGCATGGTCGCCCGACGGGTGGCCGAGATGCGTGCCCAGGGCACGACCACCGTCGAGATCAAGAGCGGCTACGGGCTCACCGTCGCCGACGAGGCCCGAGCACTGCGGATCGCCGCCGAGTTCACGCCGGAGACCACATTCCTCGGCGCCCACGTCGTGCCTCCCGAGTGGCAAGCCGATCGGACTGGGTACCTCGACCTGGTGGTCGGCGAGATGTTGGCCGCAGCCACGCCGTACGCCCGCTGGATCGATGTGTTCTGCGAACCGGCGTCGGCCCACGCCTTCACCGGCGAGGAGGCCCGGCGCGTGCTGGACTGTGGGCGGGCGGCAGGCCTGGAACTCCGTGTCCACGGCAACCAGCTCGGGCCTGGCCCGGGGGCTCAGCTCGCCGTTGCGCTCGGCGCTGCCAGTGTCGACCACTGCACCTACCTCTCCGGTGCCGACGTGGACGCCCTGGTCGCCGCCGCCGACACGACCGTGGCCACGCTGCTCCCGGGCGTGGAGTTCAGCACCCGCTCGCCATATCCGGACGGCCGTCGGCTCATCGACGCCGGGGTGTCGATCGCGCTGGCAACCGACTGCAATCCCGGCACCTGCTACTCCACCTCGATGCCGTTCGTGATCGCGCTCGCGGTCCGGGAGATGGGACTGACGCCGGGCGAGGCGGTGTTCGCGGCCACCGCCGGCGCTGCCCGCTCACTGCGCCGCCGCGACATCGGGAGAATCGTCGTCGGCGCCCGCGCCGACTTCGCGGTACTGGAGGCACCGTCGTACGTCCACCTGTGCTACCGGCCCGGGGTGCCCATCGCCAACACTCTCACCTTGCCGACCTGACCCCTGGCGATCCCTCGTGCCGGGGGCAGAGGGGAAGGCGTCCGATGACTTCCTGCGCGGCGGCGGGTCTACCCGAGTGTCAGTGGCCCGGTCCACAATGGCCGGAACGACCGATCGGGAGGATAGTCATGGCCCTACTCAATCCGTACATCAACTTCGGCGGCAACGCGCGAGAGGCGATGGAGTTCTACAAGTCCGTCTTCGGCGGCAAACTGGACATCTCGACCTTCGCCGACTTCCAGATGCCCGGAATCGCCGAGGACGAGGCCGACAAGATCATGCACAGCCAGCTCACCACCGAATCCGGTTTCACGCTGATGGGTTCCGACCTGCCGTCGAGCATGGGGCAGGTGCCCGACACCAGCAACATCACCGTCTCGATCAGCGGGAACGAATCCGACGAGATCCGCGGCTACTGGGACGGTCTGGCCGACGGCGGTCAGGTCGGCATGCCACTGAACCAGGCGCCGTGGGGCGACTACTTCGGCCAGCTCACCGACAGGTTCGGCGTCAGCTGGATGGTGAACATCGCCGGCACGGAAACACCCTCGGCCGGCTGACCAGCGCCGACCGGCTCGCCGATCCGAGCGCAATATTGCCCTCGGGTCGGTATCTGTGCCTCGCCATCTGTGGCTCGGCGGTGCTGTCGGGTGCATCGGTCTGTGGGGAGCCGGTCGACTGCGCAGGTGGCGCCACGATCACCTGGCCCGTTATCTCCAAGATCCCGCTGCCGGCTAGCGCAAGTCCCTGCCGCTCGCCAGCTCAGTCCGAGGGCTCCCAGGACCGCCACGGCCCGCGCGGCTGCTGGTCGTGACCGGGATCCACTCCGACGATCCGCCCGCCGACAAGGGTCGTCGTCTCGTGCCGCGCGCCGACGTCGACCGTGGTCCGCTCCCGGAGCTCATCCGATCCGACGAACCGACCCTCGTCCCACCGAAACAGGGAGGTGTGGCCGTGTACCTGGCTGAACGGCAGGTCCGCCTCGAGCCAGCCGGGCAGCAGTTCCGTTGCCGCCGACGCCCAGAGTGGTCCTGCACCCGGGTTGGGGCGGCCACCGCCCAGCAGCTGCCCGCCCCTGAACAGCAGCTCGTCACGACTGCCGATCATGGCGTTCAGCAGCTGGGCGGTCCGGCCGGCATCAGCGGGGGCGCCGAGCGTCCGTCGCCAATAGCCCTCGGTCAGTCCTGCGTGGGTAATCAACAGGTCCTCTCCGCCGAGGTCGTGCAGCTCAGCGGCAACGAGGAGCAGACCCTCGGACCACCAGCCCCGCAGGACCCGGACGGACTCGTCGTCCAGTCGCTCCGGCCAGGCGAACGTGGGGTCCGCCAGATACTGCGCCTCGTGGTTTCCGACGATCTGGATCCACTGCCCCGGTTGCGTGTGCAGGTAGCGGTCGACCAGCGCGATCACGCCGGCGGAGTCCGGGCCGCGATGGACGAGATCGCCGACCTGGATCACCACCAGATCATTCGGTAGGGAGCCCGTCGACCGATCGGCGCCGAGCCTACGGAGCTCGCGGCGGAGCTCGTCGAGATGGCCGCCAACGTCACCGATGACCGCGAACCGGTGACCCCACGCATCGCGAACAACCCGGTCGGCGCTCATCAGGACTCGGGCGAGACCCAGTGGCCGATCGGGACGTACTGGGAGACGTTGTCCATTCGTCGCTGTGCGGCCGCGACTTCGCGGACGGCCTGCGTCACGATGCTGCGGTCGATCGGTGAAAGTCGGTCGAGCGTCAAGAGGTCGGACGGCTGCTCTCCGCGCTGGATCTGCAGCAGCTGATAACGAAGTCGCAGCCGCTGCAGCACATCGAACGCCTCGATCAGGATCTGCGCGCGATCCTCGGGCAGCATCTCCGAGCCGGCAGCCGCCCGAAGTCGATCGGTGGTCGGCAGCACAGCGGAGCCAACACTCAGCGCTGCCCAGCGGGCGAGATTCACGATCGGCAAGATCGCATAGGTCTTGATGTCGAAGGAGTCCGCACGCCGGGCCAGGACGTCGAGCATCGAGTGCAGCTTGGCCCGCCGTGCCAGGGATTCCTGGAGCAGCAGGCGCATCGTGCCCGGGTGCCGTCGTAGTGCGGAGAAGACCTTGCTGACCGCGGGCAAGCCGGGGTCGCCGTAGATCGGCCGCCCGTCCACCAGGAGTGACGTCATCACCGCGCCCTTGTTCTTGTGGGGCGCCGACATCCACTGACGCCCGGCGACCCGCCACTCCGCATTCGTCCGGGAGAAGGCGGGGTGGGGCGCCGTGGCACCATGATCGTCGCGACTGAGCCCGGCAGCTGCCAGCACCGCGTGCACTTCGTCGAACGCGATGCGATAACCGGCCTTGGCTTCCCACGGCAGGGAGTCGACGAAGGCGACCGCACTGTCCACGTCCGAGCTGGGCACCGCCTCGCGGCGCCCGTTGCTGCCCAGCGACAGCCAGGTGAACGCGTCGATCGACAACTCGGGATGGCCGGCGAACACGAGCCGGATGGCGCGGCGCACGATGGTGTCGATCACGGCCGAGTAGATCGCGATCACCCGACCGGACGTGAGTCCACGGGCCAGCAGGTCGATCATCATCTCGTTCACCTGGCGACCCCGCATACTCAGCTCGTCGACCGTCGACGCGCGCCGAAGCTGTTCGTGCAGCGAGACCCCGGCGGTCGTCGGTGAGATGGCGAAGTCGCGGGGCGAGACGACGCCGCGGAGCGCACCGGCCGCGTCAAGCACCGGGAGGAACTCCACCTCCCGCTCGAGCAGCAGGATCAGTGCCTCGGCGGCCGAGTCGCCGAGCCGCACAGTCGGCACCGGGGAGTCCATCACCGCAGAGATCGGAATGCTGTCCGGTGTCCGTTGCACGATCAGTCGCTGCCGCAGCAGTCCGTCGGTGACCACTCCGAAGCCGGCAGCGCCCAGCGCGACAACCGCGCAGGCAAGGTCTCTCTCTGTCATCCGGCAGGCGACGTCGTACGCCGAGTCGGTGGGTTCGACGACCAGCGGCTCGGTCACGATCAGCTCGTCGACCAGGCTGTACGTCCGGGTACTCGTCGCTCGTCGCAGCGCGGCCGACAGGTGCCCGGCCATGAACCGGGCGCCCTCGGGTGAGGTGAGTGCCGGCTCGACGACCGCCGCCGGGATGGCCGCCACCGTCGCCTCACCGACGGCGACGGCGCGGGGACCGACCGATCGCTCGGTCAGCATCGCCGAGAAGCCGAAGACCGCGCCGGGACCCAGCCGCTCGTCGGCCGCCTCCAGGACGCGGTCCCGATCGTCCCAGGTGTCGACCGATCCCTCGAGCACGACGAACGTCTCCACCGAGGGGTCGAGGAACGCATCGAGGACAAGCTCCCCCGCCGAGAAGCGCTCGACCCGGGCCGCCTTCGCCATCGCGGCGAGGGCGGCCGGGTCGAGCCCCGCGAACGGCTCGTATCGCCGCAGGAACGCTTCGAGCGCCTCCGGATCCATGTCGACCATGATCACCGACAGGTCATGAACCCGGGGTCGGCGGGTCGGGGATCTTGTAGCCGGAGGGGCGCACCGTCTGGTCGAGCGAGGCCTTCCACGATCCGTCGGCGATGTACGCCTTCAGCGCCGTGTTCACCTTCCCGACCAGATCGGTGTCGCCCTTCTTGATCCCGACCCCGTACAGCTCGTCCGAGAAGCCCTTGCCGACCACTCTCAGCTTGCCCTTGTACTCGGGCTCGGCGGCGAATCCGGCAAGGATCACGTCGTCGGTGGTCACCGCATCGACCTCGCTACGAGCAAGAGCGGCAACGCAGTCGGAGAACTTCGAGTACTCCCGGAGATCGATGCTGCCCTTGTAGCGCTCCTTGACCAGGGCCGCCGATGTCGTCCCGGCCACCGAGCACAACACCCGACCGCCTAGCGTCTCCGGCCCCGTGATCTCGTCCTCGTTGCGCCGCACCAGCAGGTCCTGGTGCGCCTCGAAGTAGGGGCCGGCGAAGTCGACCACCTTCTTCCGCGCGTCGGTGATCGAGTAGGTGGAGAACACCAGGTCGACCGCTCCACTGGTCAGCAGGCTCTCCCGATTTCCGGGATCGGCCTGGATCCAGGTGATGTTCTCGGGAGGTACGCCCAACGACTTGGCCACGTACGTCGCGGTGTCGACGTCGAAACCGCTGTAGCTGTCCCCGTTCTTCAGGCCGAGTCCCGGCTGGTCGAACGAGATGCCGATCCGCAGATGGCCGCCCGGGGTTGCCCCGGGCACGACGGAAGGGCTCGGGTTGGGCCCGGCGCTGCCGGAGCTGCAGCCCGACAAGATCAGCACGACGGCTGCGGACAGAGCCGCGAGCACCGCCCGGGTACGTCGAGCGTTCATCACGCCTCCTCCTCACCCTCGGCGATCGCATCCAGCTCGTCCGGCGTCACGTCACTGCCGTACGTCGGCCCGTCGTTCGACCAGACAGCCTTGATCCGGCCTTTGGTGTGGTCCATCACGTTCTTGCGGACGATGAACCAGCCGATCACCAGCAACACGGCGAGGATCGGGATGCCGATCACGACCACGATGAACGTCGTCTTGTGCCAGAAGTACGGCGACGACTGCCATCCCGAGATGCACATGCCGACCAGGACGAACAGCAAGAAGGCGATCCCGACGTAGCTGGTCCACGGGTAGCCGGGAGCCGGGAACTTGCTCGCCGGCAGCACGCCACGGTTCACCAGCGAGCGGAATCGCAGCTGGCTGAGGAAGATCGTCCCCCAGGTGAAGACGACGCCGATGGCGGCCGCCTCCAACGCGATCTCGAAGGCGTCCGGTTCGAGGTAGTTCAACACTGCACCCAGGACGAAGACCACCGAGGTCATCACGATTCCGGCCCACGGCACGCCCTGACTGCTCATCTTCAGCGTGAACGCCGGAGCCTGCTTCGACATGCCGAGGCTGCGGAGCACCCGGCCGGTCGAGTAGAGACCCGAGTTGAGGCTCGACATGGCGGCGACGATCAGGATGGCCTGGATCAGGCTGGCCATCCAGGTCAGACCCATCTGGGAGAACACGGTGACGAACGGACTGGTGCCGGCCGTGTAGTCGCTTGTCGGAAGCATGCAGACCAGCAGGAAGATCGAGCCGCAGTAGAAGACACCGATCCGGAAGATCACCGCGTTGACGGCCTTCGGCACCTCGCGCTCGGAGTCCTCCATCTCCCCGGCTGCCACACCCACCATCTCGATCGCGGCGTAGGCGAACACGACACCGGACATCACCAGCAGCGGGCCGTACCAGTGATAGGGATCCTGAGTCGGCCAGAAACCGCCCGGATTGCTCCACAGGTTGGAGATCCCGGCCTTGTGATCACCGACCATCAAACCGAACGCAACGACGATCACGCCGACGATCAGGAAGACCACGATGGCCCCGACCTTGGCGATCGCGGCCCAGAACTCGAACTCACCGAACGCGCGGGCCGATAGCAGGTTGATCACCAGAACCACCGCGAGGGCGATCAGGACGGTCGCCCAGGTCGGCATCGTCGGGATCCAGTACTGGACGTACAAGCCGACCGCCGACAACTCGGCAATACCTGTCAGGGCCCAGTTGAGCCAGTACATCCAGCCGGTGACGTACGCGGCCTTCTCGCCGAAGAACTCGCGCATGTAGGAGACGAAGGCGCCCGACGTCGGCCGATGGAGCACAAGCTCACCGAGGGAGCGCATCAAGAAGTAGGCGATGACGCCCACGAACGCATAGCTCAGGAGTAGTGCAGGGCCGGTGCTGTGCAGGCGGGAGGCCGACCCCAGGAAGAGGCCGGTTCCGATCGCTCCGCCGATGGCGATCATCTGCACGTGCCGGCGGCTGAGGGTCTGTTTGTAGCCCACCTGCTCGGCGTTGAGGTGACTGCTGTGGTCGCTTGGTTTGGTGTCGAGTTCCGTCATGCTTCTCTCGTTTCGGGGGGCGTCCTCCACGCTGCGGAGGACCTTCGAGAACGCCAGGCATCGGTGACAGGCGCAGGGGTTGTGCGCATGCAGTCCGGGCGGCGCCCGCTTCCACATGCGGGGACTGCCCGGCGGAGTGTTCAGTTCATACGTTGTTTCAGCGGGCCCGACCGCTCGGCCGGATGAGTGGAGAGCTCGGTCAGCGAGTCCGCCAGAGCGTCGTGCACCTGGTCCAGATGGAACCGCATCGCGTCCTCTGCCTCGACCACCGATCCCCGAGCGATCGCCGCGGCAATGCTGCGATGCTCCGCGTCGGAGTCGGACCGGCGCCGACTCGAGCGATCGTTGAGCATCGCCGACTGACTGGAGAGCGCCGTCCGCAGCGAGCTGATCACCTGCGCGAACACCGGGTTCTTGGACGCCTCGGCGATCGCCAGATGGAAGCTCGCGTCGAAACCGATCCACACCTGTGGGTCGGACTCCGACTCCATCGTCTCGATCAGCCCCTGGATCTGTTCCAGGTCCGCTTCGGTTCGGCGCAGCGCGGCGAGTCCGGCCGCCGGCACCTCGATGTGTGGCCGCACCTCGAGCAGATCACCGGCCGAGTAGTTGCCGAAGATCAACTCGTTAGGTCGTCGGCCCACAACGAACGTGCCCTTGCCGGTCCGCGTGACGGTGAGCCCGAGCGCTGCACAAGCCCTCAGCACCTCACGGATCACCGATCTGCTCACCGAGTAACGTGCGGCCAGAGCCGCCTCCGATGGCAGCCGGTCACCCACTCGGATGACGCCTGCGGCGATGGCGTCTTGGAGATCGTCCAGGACGAAACCGACCGCCGACTGACGTGGGTACACCGACAGACCGGCTGTACGGCTGTCTGACAGGTATCCCACAGATTTACCCTCGCACCGGCCCGAACGCCCGTCAAGGCTCCGCGTGTAACGACCTCGGGTCGGCCCGTCGTCGACGGCTAGATCTCGAGCGCCGTGAGGTCGACCCCATGGCGGCCACCCGAGTAGGCGCGCACCGTCGAGTCGAGGGTCGCGGGCAGGACCGTGACCTGATCGAGGGCGAGCGAGGCCGTACGGCCGTCGCGCAGGCTGAGCTGGAGCCGCGGGCTGCGGCCGACGCCGGCCTTGATCGTCGCGACCGATGCGACGTCCGCCCAGCCGGCACGCAGACCCGCGACCTCGATGCCTCGGCGGTCGACCCGGATCGCCGTCCCCGGCCGCAGCTCCGCAAGGTCACGGCGCGCGCGCCGGAAGATCACGAAGGTGACTCCCGCCCACCCGCCGCTGATCACGATGATCACCGCCGATAGCCACAGCCCCGCCGGCTGACCTCGGGAGCGCAGCCAGAGCGCGAAGCCGACCACCACGACAACGGTGATCAGCAGACTGATCATCCGGGAGCGGAACAGCCGGCGGCGACGCTCCGCCTTCTCGGCGACCCGCTCGAGGTCGTAGGGGACGAGCAGCTCCTCGATGCCTGCGCCGTCCATGCCGACCATCCTGCCAGTCGACCGCGCTGTGCCGGCTCAGTTCTCCCGGGCACCGCGCGGCGTGATCGCCATGTGCAGCCGGTACCGATCGGCCCGGTACCACGAGGTCGACAGCTCGATGGCCCGCTCGCCGGCATGGGTGACCCGCTCCTGGACCAGTAGGGGCGCCCGCTTGGCGATCCCGAGGATCCTCGCCTGGTGCGCGTCGGCCGCCTCGGCGCGGACGGTCTGCTCGCCGCTGGTGACGACCACCCCGTACTCGGAGGCGAACACGTCGTAGAGCGCACCGAGCTCGCGCTGCAGCAGTCCTGGGAACAGCGCGGAGGGGTAGAACCCGACCTCGTACGCCATCGGCGTCCCGTCGGCCGTCCGCAGCCGCTCGACCCGCACCACCGGGCGTCCGGGTCGAATCCGCAACGCGTACGCGACGTCGTCGTCGGCCGGTTCTTCCCGGGCGCTGAGCACGACGGTGGCGGGCAGCAGTCCGCGATCGCGCATCTCTCGGGAGAACGACGTGAGGTGCAGCCGGGAGTCGACCTGAGGCCCGGTCACATACGTCCCCTTGCCGTGCACCCGCTCGAGGACCCCGGCCTCGACCAGATCGGCGATCGCCTGCCGGACCGTGACCCGACTCACGCCGAGCCTGACCACCAGCGCCCGTTCGGACGGGATCGCATCACCGGCGTTGAGCTCGGTGTCGATCAGCTGCTCCAAGATCCCTCGCACCTGCGCACGCTTGGTCGTCGCGAATCGCTGTGGGCGCTCGGCGCGATATCTGGCCGCGGTCTCCGACCGGCCGTAGTCGTGCTGCAATGGAATCCTCCCTCAGGGGTCCGGACAGAGCACGCCGACCGCGGAGGTCGACACAGACCAGTTCATACCAGTATGCGGGTGCGTCGTCCCGTCCACCAATAGCGTCCCCGCAGCCGACCAACGTGCATCGCGATCACCGTGATCGAGACGGACACACGCGGCACCTTCGGGAACTGACGGCGCGCTCGCGCCCGGCTACTCGTCCCCTGGTTACTCAGTCGGTGGCGCGGGGCAGCCAGTCCAGCGCCCAGTGGTACATCGCGATCGCGGCCGCCGCACCGGCGTTGATCGAGCGCGTGGAGCCGTACTGGGTAATCGCCACCACCCGCTCGCAGGCCGCTACCATCTCGTCGGTGAGTCCCGGCCCCTCGGAGCCGAAGACGAGGCAGACCCGTTCCGGCAGTCGGCAGGACTCCAGCGGGATCGAGCCGGGCAGGTTGTCAACGCCGACGAGGACGTACTCCTGTTCGCTCATCGTCGCCGCGAACGAGGCGACGTCCGCGTGATGTTCGACACTCAGGTAGCGGTCGGTCACCATCGCGCCACGGCGGTTCCAGCGACGCCGACCGACGATGTGCACACCGGCCACGTTGAACGCGTTGGCGGTCCGCACCATCGAACCGATGTTGAAGTCATGCTCCCAGTTCTGGATGGCGATCCGGAGCGGATTCCTTGTGCGGTTGAGGTCGTCGACGATTGCAGAGAGCTTCCAGTACCGATAGCGATCGATCACGTTGCGGCGGTCGCCGGCGCCGAGCAGCTCCGGATCCAGCCGGTCGTCGACGGGCCACGGCTCCGGGTGAGGTCCGACGCCCGGGGCGGCAACCTGAGCCACCTGGTCCTCGCTTAGGAAACTCACAAGCTCCGACGGTACCGTTGTCACGCGTGAGCCCACTGATCGACGCCGCGTTCCTGACGCCGATGTTGCTGCCGTCCTGGATGGACCCGGAACATCTCATCCAAACGTTCGGCCCGTACGCGCTGTGGGGGGTCGCGTTCATCATCTTCGCCGAGTGTGGACTGTTCGCGATCCTGCCCGGCGACTCGCTGCTGTTCACCCTCGGCATCCTCACCGCTCTGGGCGCGATCCAGCACTCGCTGCTGTTCGTCTGCCTGGTGCTCATCGTCGCCGCCGTCCTCGGCAATGTCTGTGGCTACTGGCTCGGACGACTGATCGGGCCACCGCTGTTCCATCCGCGACCAGGCCTGATGGGCAAGATCTTCAAGCAGAGCTATGTCGACAAGACCCACGAGTTCTTCGAGCGTTACGGCAACCGGGCACTCATCCTGGCGAGGTTCGTCCCGATCGTGCGAACGTTCGTCACCCTGGTCGCCGGGGTCGGCCGGATGGACTTCCGGAAGTTCATCACCTACAGCGCGATCGGTGGCATCCTCTGGGTGATCGTGGTGACGGTGTCCGGCTACTACCTGGGCAACGTGCCCTTCATCAAGAACAACCTCGAGGCCGTCCTGGTCCTGATCGTGCTCGTCTCGCTGATCCCGATGCTGGTCGAGTACCTGTTGCACCGTCGCCGGGCGAAGAAGCCAGCGGCGGCCGCCTGAGCCCGGCGAAGTCTCCGCGGCGCAGGCACCAGCACTCAGCTGACCCGGAGTCCCTTCAGCGCATCCTGCGCGGGCTGGGTGAACTGTGGCGAGGTGTCCGGGATCGAGGAGTAGAACAGCCCCGCCTCCCCGTCGCTCGACCCGGTGTCGACGACCACGATCGTCGCGACCTCGCCCTTGGTCTGGATGCCGGGAATGTCGAAGGTCAGATGCATCTCGACGATCCAGGCGTCGTGTCCGTCGACGGTGGTGTGCTCGTTGCGCAGGTCCTTGCGGTCCACCGGGTTGTCGCCGTAGAACTTCCCGATCACGCACTGTGCAACCACGGCGGCGCCCTGCTGCGGCCCGTAGAACCCGTCGCCTGCAAGCAGTCGGGCGATCAGTACGGCGGCGACCCAGCTCGTCTGGCCGTCGGAGCTCGTCTCGACCTCGGCGGTCTGCGAGCGGACGTCGCGGCCGAACGGCGTCCTTGAGTCCGGCTCGGGAGGCGTGAACGGCGGCGCAAGGCGTGGATACGACAGGTGTCCGCTCACCACGCGGGCGCTTCCGGTATCCGGCACGGGCGACGGTGTCTGCGACGGCGATTCCGGGCAGACGACCCCGCTCGGATTCGTCCCGGGGTCCTGAGCGGGCGGGCCGGCTATGACCCCACTCAGCCCGCGGATGGCCAGCGTCGCCAACACGATGATGACCACGACCGCAGCAACCGCGGCAAGGATCCAACCGATCGGCCGACGCCGTGCCACCGGAAGCACCTGGGCGCGATCCCCGTCCCGCCTCCGCAGGAGCCGGCCCGGTGGGACTCGACCCAGCGGAGCCGGGTCTCCCGAGTCCCCCACTCGGCGGACCGACGTAAGGATTGCCGGTGGTGGTGGCCGACCAGGTCCGCCCGTCCCAGTAGCGGAACAGGCCGGGCTGTCCGCCCGGATCGGGATACCAGCCTGGACCTGCGCTCACGGCGGCGAGTCTAGGCGGCGTCCTTGTGGCCCCGAGCTCCTACGAAGCTGCAGGTGACGTCAGTTCGCGAAGCACCTCGAGGTCGTCCGACGTCGGGTCCCAGTCGCCTGCCGCCACGTTGGCGCGGACCTGGTCCCCGGACGTCGCGCCGGCGATCACCGACGAGACCGGTGATGCGCCCGCCAGGCCGCCGATCGCCACCTGCAGCATGCTCAGCCCACGCTCGTCGGCGAAACGGCCGAGCGCCTCGATGGTGTCGAAGTCGGCGTCTGCGAGGCGATCCGGCATCTTGGCCAACTTGCTGCCCTCCGGTGCCGGCTGGTCGCGACGGTACTTGCCGGTGAGCAGCCCCGAGGCCAGCGGGAAGAACGGCAACAGTCCCTGACCGGTCCGCTCCAGCGCCGGCACGAGCTCGTCCTCGATCCCGCGCTTCAACCAGGAGTACTGGTTCTGAGCAGAGACGAACGCCGTCCGTCCGGTGCTCCGCGCCGTCCAGTCGGCGTCGATCACCTGCCAGCCGGCGAAGTTGGACGACCCGATGTAGCGGACCTTGCCCTCGGCGACCAGGTCGTCGAGCACGTCGAGCGTCTCCGCGATCGGGGTCTGCGGATCGGGCCTGTGCATCTGGTAGAGATCGATCCAGTCGGTGCCGAGCCGACGCAGGCTTGCCTCGACCGCTCGCCGGACGTAGCGGCGCGAACCGCGAACTCCCCAGTCCGGGCCGTTCTCTCCACCCATGTCCATGCCGAACTTCGTTGCCACCACGACATCGGCACGCCGGGCGCCGAGGGCCTTTCCGAGCAGCACCTCCGACCTTCCGCGGTTGCCGTACACGTCGGCGGTGTCGAAGAGCGTGACGCCGGCGTCGATCGCCGCCCCGACCACCTCGGGCACCTTGTCGTCGGGCATCCGAGCCCCGAAGTTGTTGCAGCCGAGCCCCACCCGGGAGACGGTCAGTCCTGATGTTCCGAGTTGTCGATAGTCCACCCCGGCAGTCTGGCAAGAGGCCAAGGTCGCACCGCCGGCGGGACGTCTCCTAGGCTGGCGCCACCAGCCAATCGGAAGGTTCTTCGCGTGAGCATGGTCGCCGGGATCGACTCGTCCACCCAGTCCTGCAAGGTCGTCGTCTGTGACGCCGAAACCGGCGAGGTGCTACGCACAGGAAGGGCCGCCCATCCAGACGGAACGTCGGTGTCCGCCGACGCCTGGCTGACCGCCTACCGCGAGGCAACCGCCGACCCGGCGCTGCTGGCCGACGTCGGGGCGCTGTCGGTCGGCGGCCAGCAGCACGGCATGGTCACCCTCGACGAGGCCGGCGGGTTGGTCCGCGATGCGTTGTTGTGGAATGACAACCGCTCCGCCGCCGACGCGGTCGACCTGATGATCGAGCTCGGCGGTGCGGAAGCTTGGGCCGAGGCCGTCGGCACGGTGCCGGTCGCGGCGATGACCGTAACGAAGGTGCGCTGGCTGGCCCGCAACGAGCCGGAGAACGCCGCGCGAACCGCCGGCGTCGTCCTTCCTCACGACTGGCTCACCTGGCAGATCGGGGGGCGCAGCTTCGACCCCGTCACAGACCGTGGCGACGCGTCGGGCACCTGCTACTTCGACGCGACGACCAATCTCTACCGCGACGACATCGTCGAGCTCGCCTTCGGCCGTCAGCTGGAGCTCCCGAGGGTGGCGGCGCCGTCGGAGGTGGTGGGCGAGACCCCTGAGGGGATCAAGCTCGCCGCGGGCACCGGAGACAACATGGCGGCCGGGCTGGGGCTCGGGCTGACCCACGGGACCGCTGTCGTGTCGCTGGGCACCAGCGGCACGGCGTTCGCCGAGAGTGCCGGCCAGACCCGCGACCCGTCGGGTGTGGTGGCCGGATTCGCCGACGCCACCGGCGCGTACCTGCCGCTGGTCTGCACGCTCAACGGTGCCCGGAACCTCGCCGCGACCGCCAAACTGCTCGGAGTCGACTTCGAAGAGTTCGCTCGATTGGCGCTCAGCGCCCCCGCCGGTTGCGAGGGCGTCTCCTTCGTCCCCTATCTGGAGGGCGAACGTACCCCGCCGCTGCCGTACGCGAAGGGCGAGCTGACCGGTCTCGACCTGTCCAACTTCACCCCGGCCAACGTCGCCAGGGCAGCGATCGAGGGGATCCTGTGGAGCCTGGCGTACGGCCTGCGTACGCTCGCCGAGCACGCCGGGCAACTCGACCGGGTGATTCTGACGGGCGGGGCGGCTCAGTCGAGGGCGGTGCAAGAGATCGCCCCCGCCGTGCTCGGCCTCCCGGTGACGGTGACGGCCGTCGAGGAGAGCGTGGCGATCGGCGCGGCACGGCAGGCTGCGTGGGCGCTGACCGGAGAGCTACCTGACTGGCCCGTCCCGCAGCAGCGCGAGCTGCACCCGAGCGAGACCGACGTCAAGGCTGCCGAGCAGATCCACGAGCGCTACCACGGCATCGTGTCCGCCCACTACACCCGTCTGTAGACCGGTGCGCGACTCCGCGCTGGTTCGGCTCCTCCCGAGGCTGCGCTCCTACTGAGTCTGCGGAGGCTGGTAGCCGCCTTGGCCACCCTGCTGCGGCGGGTTGGCGCTGGGCGGGGTGTAGCCGCCCTGTTGCTGTGGCGTCTGGTAGCCGCCCTGGCCGCTCTGCTGCGGCGGATAGTAGCCACCCTGACCCTGGTTGCTCTGCGGCGGCGCGTACCCGCCCTGGTTCTGCGGTGACTGGGGCGACTGCTGCGGATAGGGCTGCTGCGACGGGTTCGGCTGTTGGGGCTGGTACTGCTGTTGCGGCTGGTACTGCTGGGGGTTGGGCAACGCCTCCCCGACCGGACCGCCGTACTGCGTCGGGGTGTTCGAGGGCTGCTGCGGCAGACCCTGCTGCTGATCACCGCGGTACGCGATCTCCCCGAAGCTCACCGCCGGCGCCTGGCGCACCGTGGGGTCGTTGACCTCGAAGTACGTCGCCTTCTCGAAGTGGAACATGTTCGCGATGATGTTCGTCGGCACCGACTCGACCTTGGTGTTGTAGACGCGCACGTTGGCGTTGTAGAAGCGGCGACCGGCGGCGATCCGGTCCTCGGTCTCGGCGAGCTGCTTTTGCAGCTCGAGGAAGTTCACATTGCTCTTCAGGTCGGGATAGGCCTCGACGCTGACGATCAGGTTCCGCACGGCACCGGACAGCGCCGACTCGACATCGGCCCGCTGCTGACTCGGCAGTGCCCCTTCGGCCTGCGACAGCTGTTGCGCCTGGGAGCGCAGCCGGGTGATGTCGTCCAGGGTGTTGCGTTCGTGCGCTGCGTACGCGCGAACGGTCTCGATCAGGTTCGGGATCAGCTCGTAGCGCCGGTTGAGCTCGACATCGATCTGTCGCCACGACTCCTGAATCAGGTTGCGGGACTTGACGAATCCGTTGTATGCACTCATGGCGACCAGCGCGATGATCGCGACGATCACCACGATGACGATGATCACAACGATGGCAGTACCCATCGACAACTCCTCAGCTCGGCACCGGGGCGGTGCGCCCTCAGGCTAATAGAGCGCCGGGTCGCCCGCGCGAATACCCATCAGCCCGGGCCGGCTCGGGTCAGCCCAACCCGAGGTCGGCGAGGCTGATCGCGAACCGGTACGGCAGCCCGGCATTCTCGATCACCTGCTGCGCACCGGTGTCGCGATCGACGATCGTCGCTACGCCGACCACCTCCGCGCCGGCCTCCCGTACGGCCTCGACGGCGGCCAGTGGGGAGCTGCCGGTCGTGCTCGTGTCCTCCACGACGAGCACCCGACGCCCGGCGACATCGGTGCCCTCGATCCGTCGCTGCATACCGTGCTTCTTCGCCTCCTTGCGGACCACGAAGACGTCCAGCCGCTTACCGCCGGCCGCTGCCGCGTGCAGCATCGAGGTGGCCACCGGGTCCGCGCCCAGCGTGAGGCCGCCCACCGCCTCGAAGTCCCAGTCGGCGACCAGTTGGCGCATCACCCGACCGACGATGGGGGCAGCCACGCCGTCGAGGGTCACCCGGCGCATGTCGACGTAGTAGTCGGCCTCGCGGCCGGACGACAACGTCACCCGCCCGTACACAACGGCGAGCTCTCGGATGCGTTCGATCAGCGCGGACTTGTCGTCGCCGGCAGTTTCGTCGATCTCAGGCGTCAGGCTCACGGGGGAACAGCCTAATGCGGTCGCCCACGAGGCGCGGCTACTACTTGTTCTTGGTGCTCGCCAGATGCCCGAAGGCGATCGAGCGGTCCGGGGAGTGGAACAGGTCCTGGCAGGTGGTCAGTGTGAGCAGGGCCTGCGTCGGCGTAGCGTCGGGCTGACCAGGGACGGGGTCGAGGACCCAGGTAGCGGTGTCCTCGACGGTCAGGTCACGTGGCGCGGTGTCGAGCACGTACGTGTAGATCGCCGACCGCGTCTCGACGACGATCTGATCGCCCTTGTCCAGCTCGAGGAGGCGCGAGAACGGCTGGCCGTGGGTGATTCGATGACCGGCGATGGCGAAGTTGCCGATCTGACCCGGCTGAGCGCTGTTCGGGTAGTGGCCAACACCCCGAGCCAGCACAGACAGATCGGTTCCCTCCAGGATCGGCACCTCGTACGCGGCGCCGAATTTCGGGATCCGCAGCAACGCGATCGCATCGCCGGGCACCGCGGTGGTCTTGATGTCCTGCAACTTCTGCGTGCCGGCCGTCGGAGGTGCCGCCGGCTCGGCCTCCCACTTGGTCCGCAACCCGGAGGTCTCCTGCTCGAACGCGTGCCGCGACACGACGTTGGTGCCGAAGTACTGGTAGGCGACCCACCCGAGACAGCCGAGGCCGCCGAGCAGCAGGACGAGACCGACGACGCCGAGCACCGAGGGTCGCCGACGCCGCCTTGGCCGGGTCGAATCGACTGTCGGAGCGCTCACCGCACCCATTGTGCCCGGAGGTCTGCCCGACAAGATCGTTGCGCACGAGACTTGGCGACCCCCGATCCGATCTGGACCGAGAAGTGAGCAGAAGCTCTGATCCTCAGGGGCTGAGCGTGCGCGAGCCGGAAGATGGGCAAACCGGCGAGCGTCGTCAGCGAAGCCCCGATCCGATCTGGACCGAGAAGTGAGCACGGCACTCCCTCGACGAAACGTACGGTCCCCGCACACGCGTGCCGTGCTCACGACGAGGGAAGCTCGGATCCTCAGGGGCTGAGCGTGCGCGAGCCGGAAGATACAGTGCATGGCGTGCCGTCCCAGTGGAAAGCCGAGCGGATCCGGTCCTCGACCACGACGATCTTTGCGGAGATGTCGGCGCTGGCGCTGGCCACCGGCTCGGTGAACCTCGGCCAGGGCTTCCCCGACACCGACGGGCCGGCGTTCATGTTGGAGGCGGCCCGAGACGCCATCGCGAGCGGGGTCAATCAGTATCCACCGGGACGAGGGATCGCGCCGCTGCGGCAGGCAATCGCCGCGCACGCGGCCAGGCACTACGACCTGACGTACGACCCCGACACCGAGGTGCTCGTCACCACAGGCGCGACGGAGGCGTTGGCGAGCGCGATCCTCGCGTTCGTCGACCCCGGCGACGAGGTGATCGCGCTCGAGCCCTTCTACGACTCCTATGCCGCCTCGATCGATCTGGCGGGCGGGCGCCGGGTGGGGGTCGGGTTGTTCGGGCCCGACTTCGCCCTCGATCTCGACGAGCTCGCGGCCGCGTTCACCCCGCGAACCAAGGCGCTGTTGATCAACTCACCGCACAACCCGACCGGCACGGTACTGGATCATGATCAACTCGCCGAGATCGCTCGCCTTGCCGTCGAGCACGACGTGATCGTGATCTGCGACGAGGTGTACGAGCATCTGGTCTTCGACGACGCCCGGCATGTCCCGCTCGCGGCGTTCCCCGGTATGCGGGAGCGAACCATCCGGATCTCGTCGTCTGGAAAGACCTTCTCTGCCACCGGTTGGAAGATCGGCTGGGCCCTCGGCACCCCCGAGCTGATCGGTGAGGTCACCGCCGTCAAGCAGTTCCTGACCTACGTGTCGGGAGCGCCGTTCCAACCGGCGATCGCCCGCGCGCTGGACGAGGGCGACGAGTGGGTGGAGGCGTTGCGGGTCGACCTGCAGCGGCGTCGCGATCGGCTGGCCGACGGGCTGCGCGGAATCGGTCTGCAGCCGGCGATGCCGCGCGGGACGTACTTCATGACCACCGATGTCCGCCCGCTCGGCTACCTCGACGGTGTGGAGTTCTGTCGCGACCTGCCGCTGCGCTGTGGTGTGGTGGCCATCCCCCATCAGGTCTTCTACGACAATGTCGAGGCCGGTCGGCCGTACGTCCGGTGGGCTTTCTGCAAGCGCGACGAGGTCCTGGACGAGGCACTGACCCGCCTCGCCCGCCTCTCCTGAGCTCCTCCTGAGCTCCTCCCGCCCGCGCTGCCCGATCCCCCCTCGAGGAAACTGGGCGCAAACGACAGGTTTGAAACGAATCAACTTGTCGTTTGCGCCCACTTTCCGGTTCGGGGAGTGAGCGGGAGTTGGCGAGCTCAGTGATGGGTGCGGCCGAACCAGCGGACCGCTGGCGGTGTCCAGAGGATGGCGACGCTGATCAGGACGTACGCGATCGGCGCGATCGCCCACACCCAGTGGGCGTGCAGCCACCAGATCAGCCAACCGACTGTGGCGACGCCGAGCAGGGTGTAGAAGATCTGGGCCCAGCGCCGACCGGACAGCAGCAGGAACGCAGCGACAAACGCGACCGCCGGAAACGCGAACAACGGGATCGCGAGCCCGTCCACCAGTCGTGCGGTGAACCGGTTGAGCAGGATCAGCACCTGCCCGTCGAAGTCCTGGTCGGCCTGCAGCCGAGTCTGCAGCGCCGCAGCCAGCAGCCAGCCGAGCGCGAGCGCACACACCCAGAGCGCCGAGGCGGTGACCGTCATGCTCGCGGACATGGCGACCACCGCCGGGCGGTGCTGCCGCGGCGGGAGCTTGACCACGTACGTCGCAGGCTGAGGAGCGACCCCGTACGCAGGCTGGTGGCCGGGTGCGGCCGGCGGATAGCCCGCCGGCGGTTGCGGGTAACCGCCGGCCGGTGGCGAGTACCCGGGCGCGGAGGGCGGCACCGGCGAACTCGGCGGCACGAACTGCGGCTGATAGGCCATACCCTCCAGACTACGGAGTCCTTCCCCGTCGAACGTGCTGCTCGATCAGCCGCGGAAAAAGTCGAACGGCGGATCGGGCGACGGCGAGACATCGGTTCCGCCGAACGACCGTGCCCCGGCGAGGAGTTGATCGAGTCGTGTGCCGTGCAGCACTCGGTACGGGTAGGGCCCGGACCCGGCCCGCTGCGCGTACGCGGCGGCGGGTAGTGGTAGTGCCGAGGCTGCCACGACGACGTTGCCGAACCTCCGACCCTTGAGCGTCGACGGCTCGGCCGACCACATGACGTGCTCGAACGCGTCCTGGAGGCCGGCCGCGACCCGGCGGCCGTAGAGGAACGGGCCGCGGTCGGTCAGGTTGATCACCGCCATCCCCCGTGGTGCGACCACGCGGGCAACGTCGGCGAAGAACTCGGCCGTCGTCAGGTCCGAGGGCACCCGAGCGCCGAGAAACGCGTCGATGACGACCAGATCGGCGTACCCGTCGGTCAGCGCTGCGATCCCGGTCAGGCCGTCGACGGCCCGCACCTTGATCCCGCTCTGTTTCGGCAGCGGCAACCACTCTCGGATCCACTCGGTCAGCGCAGCGTCGGGCTCCAGCACCACCTGCGCCGAGCGTGGCCGGGTGGCCGCGACGTAGCGGGGGATGGTCATCGCGGCGCCCCCGACATGCACGATCCGGATCCGCTCGCCCGGCGGCGCGGCGATGTCGATCAGGTCGGCGATTCGCTGGACGTAGTCGAACTCGAGGTTGGCAGGGTTGTCGAGGTCGACGTAGGACTGATCGGTCGATCCGATCCGCAGGACGTACGCGTTGAGCCGAGCCGGATCTCGGATCAAGACGGTGCCCGGACGCAGGACGACGGCATGCTCGGCCAGTGGAGTGTCCCGCCCGCTAGCAGCCAACCGCGCCCGACGCAGGCGGCGAGTCTGGGATCGAGGCTGGGGCCGAGTCTGGGGCTGGGGCTGGGCCTGGGGACGGGGCGCGGGCAGCCACGAGCCGGCAGACCGTGTCTGCGGCAACAGCGGCGGCCGAGTCGAGATCGTTGAACAGCCCGACCTGGTTGAGGCTCGCACAGCCGTGGACGATCGCCATGAACTGCGGGATCAGGTCCACGGCCGTCTGGGCGTCGCCACCGGTGGCGGCGATCGCGCGGAGCAGAATGGTGTCACTCACCGCGCGACCGGCGTCGCGCAGCACTTCGTCGTGCACCCCGCGCAGCTCGCTCGCGTACACGACATCGAAGCCGGTCCGTCGGGTTGCGGCGAAGTGGACGTACGCACTCGCCGCGGCGGCGATGCCGGCAATCGGGTGCGTCCCGTCGGGATCGGCGGCGTCGGCGGCGGAGCGCATGGTGTCTTCGAGCTGGTGGGCGGCCTGCGACGCCACCGCGACGAGGAAGTCCTGGCGGCTGGGGAAGTGCCGGTACGGAGCGGCCGCGCTGACGCCCGTGCGGCGCGCCGCCTCCGCCACAGACAACGCGGGCAGGCCGCCCTCGGCAATCAGCTCCCCGCCGGCGTCGATCAATGCCGCCCGCAGGTCGCCGTGGTGATAACCCACGCCACTCTCCCTTCGTTGGGACCAATGTAAGACAGATCATACATATCCGCTTGCGCTCCATGTTAGTCCACTCTTACTATGTAAGAGACCACTAACAAGGAGGGAAACCCAATGAGCACGTTGCCTTGGGGAACCATGAACGAGTGGCTGCGCCTCGATGTCGAGGAGCGCGCCACCAAGACCCAGCGTCGGCTGGATGCCGGGGCCGTTCGCGCCAGCCGCCATCCGCAAGCCGCGCCGGTCGTGCGCACCGCCGCCCCGACTCCGGTCCATCAGCCGGCGACGACCGCCGTCCGCCCGGCCATCGCCCAGACCGACTGCACCGAAGCCGCCTGAGCTCACTGGAATCAACCATCGCGACCAGAGAACGCACAGTCAGGGCCGGAACCCATTACGGGTTCCGGCCCTTGTTGTCCTGGCAGCGATCAGGCGCCGGCGGGCTCCGGTGCAACAGCGACCAGACCGTCCTTGCCCTCGTCGACATCGAAAGCCACGGTGTCGCCGTCACTGACCTGACCGGACAGCACCTGCCGCGCCAACTCGTCCTCGATCGTGGTCTGGATCAGCCTGCGGAGCGGGCGGGCGCCGTACACCGGGTCGAACCCGGTGAGCGCCAGCCACTCCCGAGCCGCCGGGGTGGCTTCGAGCGCGATCCGGCGATCGGCCAGCCGCGCGTTGAGCCGCTTGAGGGCGATCTCCACGATCTGGGCCAGCTCTTCCGTGCCGAGCGCGTCGAACAGCACGATCTCGTCCAGGCGATTGAGAAACTCGGGCTTGAAGGAGCTCCGAACCACGTTCATCACCGCCTGCCGCTTGGTGTCGGCGTCCAGGGTCTGGTCCGCGAGGAACTGCGACCCCAAGTTGGAGGTCAAGATCAGCAGCACGTTGCGGAAGTCGACCGTACGTCCCTGGCCGTCGGTGAGCCGACCGTCGTCCAGCACCTGTAGCAAGATGTCGAAGACCTCCGGATGGGCCTTCTCGACCTCGTCCAGGAGCACGACGGAGTACGGCCTGCGACGGACCGCCTCGGTCAGCTGGCCGCCCTCCTCGTACCCGATGTAGCCGGGTGGGGCACCGACCAGGCGAGCGACCGAGTGCTTCTCGGAGTACTCGCTCATGTCGATCCGGATCATCGCCCGCTCGTCGTCGAACAAGAACTCCGCCAGCGCCTTGGCCAGCTCGGTCTTGCCGACACCGGTCGGGCCGAGGAACAGGAACGAACCGGTCGGTCGGTTCGGGTCGGAGATGCCGGCCCGCGACCGACGTACGGCGTCGGAGACCGAACGCACGGCCTTCTTCTGACCGATCAACCGCTCACCGAGTCGGCCCTCCATCGACAAGAGCTTCTCGGTCTCGCCCTGCAGCAGCCGGCCGACCGGAATCCCGGTCCAGTTGGACACGACCTCCGCGATGTCGGACGCGCTGACCTCTTCGGACACCATCGGCTTGGTCTGGCTCTCGACCTCGTCGGCCCGCGCGAGCTGGCGCTGCAGCTCGGGAATCTCTCCATAGCTGATCTCGCTCGCGCGTTGCAGATTGCCCTCGCGCAGCACCCGGTCGGCCTCGATCCGCAGCTCGTCGATCTTCGCCTTGAGGTCGCCGACCTGGTTCAGGCCATGCTTCTCTGCCTCCCAGCGCGCCTCCAGCCCACGCAACTCCTCCTCACCGTCGGCAAGCTCGCTCTCCAGCCGGTGCAACCTCTCCTTGCTGCCCGGATCGGTCTCCTTCTCCAGGGCGAAGCGCTGCATCTTCATCCGCTCGACGCTGCGCCGGAGCTGGTCGATCTCCTCCGGGGAGGAGTCGATCTCCATCCGCAACCGGGAGGCGGCCTCGTCGACCAGGTCGATCGCCTTGTCGGGCAGCTGCCGCGAGGTGATGTAGCGGTTCGACAGGCTCGCGGCCGCGACCAGCGCGCCATCGGTGATGACCACCTTGTGGTGCGCCTCATACCGTTCGCGCAGGCCGCGCAGGATCGCGATGGTGTCCTCGACGCTGGGCTCCCCCACGAAGACCTGCTGGAACCGACGCTCCAGCGCAGGATCCTTCTCGATCCGTTCCCGGTACTCGTCCAGGGTGGTGGCGCCGATCATCCGCAGCTCGCCGCGAGCCAGCATGGGCTTCAACATGTTGCCGGCATCCATCGCGCCATCGCCGGTCGCACCTGCGCCGACAACCGTGTGCAGCTCGTCGATGAAGGTGATCACCTGACCCTCGGCATCCTTGATCTCGGTGAGCACAGCCTTCAGCCGTTCCTCGAACTCGCCGCGATACTTCGCGCCGGCCAGCATCGAGCTCAGGTCAAGGGAAACGAGCCGGCGACCCTTCAGCGAGTCAGGTACGTCGCCCGCGATCAGTCGCTGCGCGAGCCCCTCGACGACGGCCGTCTTGCCGACGCCGGGCTCACCGATCAGCACCGGGTTGTTCTTGGTCCGCCGAGCGAGTACCTGAACCACGCGCCGAATCTCGGTATCTCGGCCGATCACCGGGTCGAGCTTGCCGTCGCGTGCCTGGGCGGTGAGGTCCACGCCGTATTGGTCGAGAGCGGAGGTCGTCCCTTCGGCCTCCGCGCTCGTCACCCGCTTGCTGCCACGGGCGTCGTTGAACGCCCTGGTCAGCGCCTCCGCGGTGATCTTGAGGTCGCGCAGGATCCGGCGCGCCTCGGACTCGACGGCGGCGAGCGCGATCAGCAGGTGCTCGGTGGCGACGAACGCGTCACCGAGTGAGTCGGCCCGGTTCTCCGCGTCGGCCAGCACGCGGGCGAACGAGCCGGACAGTGCCGGCTGGCTGACCGACGATCCGCTTGCCGACGGCAGCTTGGCGATGGCGCCCTGCGCCGCCGCGTCGACCACGGCCGGGTCGCCGCGAACCGCACTGATCAGCGGTGCCACTGTGTTGCCCGGCACCATCAACAAGGCGTGCAGCAGGTGCGCCGGCTCGGCGTTGGGGTTGCCGGCGGTGAGTGCGTTGCGCAGCGCGGCCGATACCGCGTCGCGGCTCTTCGTGGTCAGCTTGTTGGTGTCCATATAGGTCCTTCGTGTCCTCCGAACTTAGTTGAGTCTACTACGCTCAACTTCGTACGCGGGGGTGCCTATTCCAACGTGAGCGCACATCACTCAACTTTGTTGCCGGTGCCCGCATCAGGGGGTTCTGCGGGTGCCGACCCAGCGGCCCGCGCGGCGTTGTCCAGGATCGCGTTCAGGTGGGGCCGGCCCTTGCGGATGCGAGTTCTCGTCACCGCAGTGACGTCCAGCTCGCGACCGTTGCCGAGTCTGATGACAGGCTGGCCGTTGGGCCAGAGATGCCAGCGAGCGTTGCTGATCTCGTGCAGCATGACGTCGCCCAGGAAGATGCCGACCTCGTTGGTGAGACCTGGCGCGATGATCGGGTCGTCGAGCCAGCCGTCGATCGTGGCGTCTACGGCCTGGAGGCCGGCAGCGGACACGACCAGGTCGAGACCGGCACCTTTCATCCACTCGCTGAGCCGTTCGTGGCCGCCGAGCGCGGCGGCGATCCTTGGGGAGTCGTCGGCGGCGACGCTGGGCGAGCCGAAGACGGCGACTCCTTGGGCTGGCCCGCGTTTGCGCCCACGACGCGGCGGGCGTGTCAGGTCGGCCATACAGGCATTTTGCACGGCGCACGTGTTCGCGACTACCGCTGCGAGCGTCACCATCGGCCACATCCGGCAGGTCAATGTCTCGAAAGCCAGATGACATCGGGACCGTCGCCGAGTCTGTCAAGCCATGACGATGACGACGCGAGTAATGAGCGTGACCATGCCGGTGGCGGACCAGGACCGGGCGCTGGCGTTCTATACCGAGGTGCTGGGCTGCGAGCTCGTGATGGACGTGGAGGTCTGGCCCGGCGCGCGGATGATCGAGGTGGTGCCTCCCGGATCCAGCGTCGGCTTGGTCCTGCTGCCCCCGGACAGCCCGCTTCCGGTCGCGGTTCGGATGGGTACGAGCGACGCCGAGGCCGCGTACGCCCGGCTGCGGGAGGCGGGCGCGACCCTGCACAACGACGACATCGTGCGGATGGACGGCGTCCTGCCGATGTTCTTCTTCGCCGATCCCGACGGCAACGGGCTGGTGTATCTGGAAGACTCCGGCGAGTAGCAGCAGGAGGTACCGATGCCCAGCAAGGCCGGACCGCTCGACATCACCTTCACCGCCAGCCTCGGCAAGGTCCGCGAAGGCGACACCTGGACCTGCGTCCGGCTCCCGGACTCGGCGACAATCTTCGGCACCCGCGGCCTGGTCAAGGTCGCGGGCACCGTCGACGGCGAGCCGTTCCGGAGCTCCTTCATGGCGCTCGGCGACGGCACCCACAAGCTTCCTATGGCCGCCACGATCCGGCGGGCGATCGGCAAGACCGACGGCGACGATGTCAGCGTCCACCTGTCCGAGCGGCTTGGCTGACCGACACCAACCCTGAGTCCTCGCGTCAGGTCAGCGCCGGGCACACAGCTGACGCACAGTTTAGTTCGTCGCAAGAAGTTTATGCCGTACGCGAATAATCTCACGCAAACTCTTGCGCGAGAATTAAAAACCTGCTTTCAATATTGGACGGCAGACCGCCACATCCCTCCCCCACCCCAGAAGGGTTTCGATGGAGCGCCTATCCCCCGTCCCCGACCATGCTCGGACCCGCCGTCCACGACTCCGGCCGACGCGAGCTCTCGTCGTCGCGGCCACCGTTCTCGGGCTCGGCCTCAGCGCCGCACTCGCGCCCGGTGCGACCGCCGCACCGACCAAGAAGACGCCGGCGGTCGTCAAGACCGACGTCCGCGAAATCGGGCCGAACAAGACGTACTCGACCAAGAGCCTGACGCTGAAGTCGAGCGCCAAAGCGAAGGTGAAGGCCCAGGCGGAAGCTGCCGGCACGCCGGCGGTCGGCACGACCCGTACGCTGATCGCCCTCGACGACTTCAACGGCAAGCTGTACAAGAAGCCGTACACGCTCCAGGCAGTCGGCGCCCACATCGAGGTGTGGGTGGCGGACGACACGTCCTTCCCGGCGGGTGACTGCCGCACCCAGGTCGCGAACTCCACCACCGTGACCCGGGCACAGGCCCAGGAGCTGGCGGACCAGTTCGACACCAACATGTTCCCGAAGGAGTCGCAGGCCTTCAGCGTCGCGCCCGACCGGGACGGCAGCGGCAACACGGTCTCCGGCGTGGATCCCACCGGTGACGGCAACAAGATCATGACGCTGGTCGACAACGTCCGCGACGACAACTACTACGAGGGCGTCAACGCAGCGCCGACCTACATCGCGGGCTTCTTCTCGTCGCAGATCAACGAGATGCTCGATCGCAATGTGATGACGATCGACGCCTACGACTGGGCCCACCGCACGACCGCCAACCCGCCGGACGGAACGACGACGGACCTGTGCACCAGCAGGCCGGCGCGGCCCTACCTGTACGAGGGCACGTTCGCGCACGAGTACCAGCATCTGCTGGAGTACTACCAAGACCCCGACGAGGTCAGCTGGGTCAACGAGGGCCTCTCCGACTTCGCCCAGACGCTGGTCGGCTATGTCGACGCGACCAAGACGGTCTTCGACAAGGGCGCGGACAGCCACATCTACTGCTACCAGGGCTTCGGCACTGTGCAGACGACGTACAACCCCAATCCCCGTGACTGCGGCGGTCCGGAGAACTCGCTGACCCTGTGGGGTGACACGGCGAATCCGAACGCCATCTTGGCCGATTACGGCGAGGCGTACTCGTTCATGCTCTTCCTGTACGACCGTTACGGCATCGGCTTCATGAGCACCCTGCACCGCGACGGCAACGACCAGGGTCTCGTCGGTGTCCAGCACGCGCTGGACGGATACGCGAACAGCACCGACGTCTACAAGGTGCTGCACGACTTCCAGACCGCGACCTTGATCGACAAGTACGTCGACACCAAGAAGGGCACGGTCACCGGGATCAAGAAGTCGCGGGTCACGTCGGCGAGTCTGAACTCCACGGTGAACCTCGGCAACCCCGCCGCCTACTCCCAGGCGGGCGCTCCCGCGAATGGCGCTGACTACGTCGGCCTGCGGGCCGGCAGCGGGCTCTACCTGAAGGGCAGCCAGCTACGCTCGCTGAAGTTCAGCGGAGCAAAGAATCTCGTGCCCGAGCCGCTGAAGTGGACGTCGGTCACGAACGCTCCCGATCATGGCAGCGACGCCGCACTGTGGTCGGGAAACAGCAGCAGCCTCGACGCGACGGCGGTGACCCCGGTGACTGTCCCGGCGACCAACGCGACGCTGACCTTCGACGAGCTGCACCTGGCCGAGGCGACGTATGACTACGCCTACACGGTGATCTCCACCGACGGTGGCAAGACCTATACCGCCCTGGCCAACGACAACACCGTCGACGGCCCGTTCGGTCCGGCACTCAACGGCGACGCTGCCGACTGGGCCACCCAGACGTTCGACCTGAGTGCGTACGCGGGCAAGTCGGTGCTGCTCGGCTTCCGCTACGTCAGCGACGGTGGCGTCAACGAGGGCGGCTTCTACGTCGACAACGTCAAGGTAGGTAACACGCTCGTCAGCGACGGCACGGACGCTTCGGTGTTCAAGTCGTTCTCCCAGACCCGTCCCTCGAAGGTGGCGGCCTGGAACGTCCGCGTCGTCGGTCTGGACACCGCCAAGCACAAGGCGCTGGTCAAGACCTACACGTCACGGTCGTTCACGCTCAACGCGAAGGATCTGGCCCAGTTCCGGAAGTACCCGCGGGTGGTCGCGATCGTCAGCTACGACGAGCCGACCGAGCAGCTCCAGCCACAGGCGCTGTACACCCTGACCGTGAACGGGGTGGTCCAACCCGGCGGGGGCCAGTCCAGCGCCGCCGTGAAGGCGAAGGCGGACAGGTTCTAGCCGCCTGGCACTGATCGACCCAGCAGCCCCCGGTCGGCCTTCGGGCCGGATGGAGGAGATCGGGTGGGATGAGGACGTCCCCCACCCGATCTGCTCCACGGGGGCTGCTGCGCGTCTTCGGCCCCTCGTACGGCGCAGCGATGATGCCGCGGGATCTCGTCAGCGTCTGGACGTACGTCTGAACTTGCGTTCCTGCTCCGACGATCCGGAAGGCCGAAACCGGAAACCTAGTCATCGTGATTGGTGATGCATTCCTGGTGGCGGACCCGGACTACTTCGAGGCCCCGGAGCGGATGGCGGACTCCGCGGAGGAGTTCGTCGTGACCCGGCGGGAGGTGCCGGCCGGGTGGGCTCGGGCAACTCGAGGGTTGTGGGTCGGATTCCAGCCGACCGACCTCAGGCTGCCGGCACAAGGCTGGAAGGTCCACCTCTCCGTGCTGCCGGAGGACGCCGACACCGCGCTGCAGACCGTGTTCGATCACTGCGTCGCCGGGGCGTTCGCCTTCAAGTTCCTCCGGAGCTCGCGGGCCCACCGCTTGACCAACCTCAAGTACGCCACCCGCGGTGCGAGCGCCAAACTGGCCGCGCTCTACCCCGAGAACGAAACACGGTTGGCGGAGCTCCTCTCGGGCCTTTCCCCGAAACTGGCCGGCCTGGCGGGACCGTACGTCCTGGGTGACCTGCGGTTCGGCGAGGGCCCGCTGTACCTGCGCTACGGCGCATTCCTCGATCAGTGGGCGGCCGCGGAGGACGACGGCGAGCCGACGCTGGTGATCGAGCGGCCGGACGCGACCTTCGAGCCCGACCGACGCGAGCCCGTGTTCCGGGTGCCGGAGTGGGTCTCCCCGCCACTCGTGGTCACCGATGCGCTGGCGGCAGCGGCGAGCTTCGACGCCGACTTCCCCGTACAGATCACGCAGGCGCTGCACCATTCCAATGCCGGTGGTGTCTATGTCGCCGAAGATGCTGTCGGCCGCGAGGTGATCGTGAAGGAGGCCCGGCCGTGGGCCGGCCTGGATCCGACCGGGCTCGACGCCGTGCGCCGGCTCGGTCACGAGGCAGCCGTGCTCCGACGACTCGACGGCACCGGCGCGCTGCCGCGATGTCTGGGCGAGTTCACCGCGTGGGAGCACCACTTCCTGATCGAGGAACTGGTCGACGGCGACAGCCTGCATACCTACATGACCGACCACTATCCCTACCTGCACCCGGATCCCGGTACAGAGGACCTGGCCGACTACACGTCGTGGGCACTCGGCGTCGGAGACGCCGTCGCGACCGCCCTCGCCGCCGTGCACTCACGGGGCCTGGTGTTCGCGGACCTGCACGCCAACAACGTCATGGTGCGCCCGGACGGGTCGATCTCCTTGATCGACGGCGAGCTTGCCACCGAGCTGGAGGGCGGGGACCAGGTCCTACTGGGAGATCCGGCTTTCCGACACCGCGACGTGCGTTCCGGGCGGGCCCTGGACGACTACGCCTTGGCCTGCCTGCGGTTGTCGGTGTTTCTTCCCCTGACGGCTCTGCTGGTCTGGGATCCCGAGCTGGCACCAGGAGGAGTTGCCGAGCGGCTGGTCGCCGCCGCCGGTGAGCTGTTCCCCCTTCCGGAGGGCTGGGGTGCAGAGATCCTGGCCGAGCTGCGCCGGGTGGCGGGCAGATCGCGGGCCGTGGCCGCGCATCCGTCCGCTGGTCTATCCGTCACTCGTAGGCATCGCCCGCACCACGAGTCGGTCGAGGCCCGCTCGCCCGACACGAGCCTCGAGCGCCGGCTGATCGAGACGGCCCTCTCCGCTGCAACCCCCGATCGAACGGATCGACTCTTCCCCGCCGACCCCGGTGTCTTCTCCTACGGCGGACACGGCCTGGCGTACGGCGCAGCGGGCGTCCTGCACGCGATCGCAACCGTCGCGCCGGATCTGCTCGACCCCGCGCACGTCGAATGGCTCCTCGACCGTGCGTTGCGCACCGACTCGCCGTACGCCGGCCTCTACGCCGGCACCGCTGGGGCAGCGGCCACCCTCGCGAGGCTCGGCCACACCGCAGCCGCACTCGAGGTCCTGGCGTTGGCTCGTCGCAAGCGCCATCTCGACACGACGGTCGGCATCTTCAACGGGGCGGCAGGTCACGGTCTCGCTGCGCTCGCCATCCAGAGCCCGACGCTGCTGGACACCGCCGCGACCGAGGCTGCCTGGCTCCGTCCACTGCTTCACGACTCGTCGTCGCCGCTCACCGAACCTCTCGAGGCCGGCCTGCTCCGCGGCTGGTCGGGGGTCGCACTCTTCCTGGTGCGGTTGTACGAGCGGACGGGAGGACGAGAGCTTGCTGGACGACGCCGCCGCTGCGCTGCGCCGTGACGTCGCGGGCTGCGTCATCGATGCTGCCGGCGCCCTCCACGTGCAAGACGGTGGCCGGATCCTGCTCTACCTCGGGGACGGTGCGATCGGAGTGGGACTGGCCCTGCAGGCGTACTTGCGACACCGCGACGACCCCGACCTGCGCGCCGCCCTTGCTGCCGCCCGGAGGACCTGTCGAATCGGCGTGGTGCTGTTCGGCGGCCTGTTCAACGGGCGCTCGGGGCTGCTGCTCGGATCCGCCCTGTTGCTCGACGGCGCCGATCGCGACACGGTGCTCGCACTGCACCGCCGACGCCTCGACTGGCACCTGGTCGAGCGTCGCGGCCGGACGGCCTTCCCCGGTGACGGACTGGTCCGCCTGTCGGCCGACCTCGCCACGGGAGCGGCCGGCGCGGCACTCGCGCTGCACGCTGCAGCGCACCCCACGACGTCCCCCGCCGGCGATGCCGGCCCGGGCGACCTACTGCCCGCACTGGGCTTCGGCCCCGCGTTGTCACGAGGAGGAGGTGAACTCCAATGACTGTTCTGAATCTCCAGGCCCTGTCGGCCAAGAGCACGACCCGTCGGCCGCCGGCCGGTGGTGGCTCCAGCTCGCTGAGCATCGTCTGCTGCAACGGCAACTGAGGTCCCAGGCACCAGCCCGGAACCACGTACGACATCAACCAACCGAGATCGACCACATCCCAGGGGGAACTCAACATGACTGTCTTGAATCTCCAGGCCCTGTCAAGCAAGGGCACGACCCGTCGGCCGCCGGCCGGCACCCACTCCAGCTCGCTGAGCATCGTTTGCTGCAACGGCGGCTAGTCCGCAGCTGACGACGGATGCTCCGGCCCCCTGCGGCGCCGGAGCATCCGTCGCGGACACACCCATCACCGTCGACGAACCTCGAGGACGTCTCGTGCATACCACCGTGCTGCGCAACAACGCCGACTTCCGCCGGTTGTGGATCGGCCAGGCCGCCTCCAAGCTGGGCTCCCGCGGCTCTGTCGTGTCGGTGCCGCTGCTCGTCCTGGCCGTGACCCACTCACCCGCCCTGATGGCCACCGTGGCCTTGTTCGAGTCGATCTCAGAGCTCGCCGTGATGCTGCCGGCCGGCGTGCTCGCTGACCGGTTCGACCGCCGGCGACTGATGATCATCGCCGATCTGGGCTGCCTCCTCGCGGTCGGTACGTTGGCGGTTGCCGCCGCGCTCGGGGTCGCGTCACTGCCCCTGATCCTGGTCGTGACGATGCTCGACTGCGCGCTCGGCAGCCTGTTCGCCGGCAGTTCCGCGGCCGCGCTGCGTCGGCTGGTCCCGACCGACGACCTCGGCGAGGCCATCGCCGTCGTCCAGGCCCGGAACTCCGCGGTCTACCTCGTCGGACCGCTGCTCGGCGGCGCAACATTCGCCATCGCGCCATGGTTGCCCTTCGCGATCGACGCACTGAGCTTTGCGGTCTCGGTAGTGCTGCTGATGCGAATTCGCACCTCACTGAGGGCGACGGAGCCGCCTGGACCGAACCTGGTGAAGGAGGCCACGGCCGGTCTGCGTTTCGTGCTCGGCAGGCCCTTCCTGCGCTACGTCGTCATCGTCGCGGCCGCGATCAACAGCATCTTCGGCGGCGTGATCGTCGCCGCGATCGCGGTGTCGGACGAGGCTCACGCCTCGAGCACCACGATCGGTGCGATCGTCACCAGCGCCGGCGTCGGCGCCATGCTGGGCTCGCTGGCCATGCCGTGGCTGCGGCGACGATTCTCCTCGGGCCAGCTCGTTCTGGGCACCCTGACGGCCATGATCTGCTTGATCCCACTGATGGGAGTCGTGGAGCACCCGCTGGCCATGGGAGGTCTGATTGTCGGCTGCTCTGTCTTGGCCCCTGTGATGAGCGCGGTGATCCTGACCGAGCTGACGGCGATCACGCCCGACGAGCTCCAGGGCCGGGTACAGAGTGCGCTGTCGTTCGCCGCCCTGTGCGCCACGCCGATCGGCCCGATGATCGCCGGCGCCGTGCTCGGCGCGTGGGGAGCACTGGCCACCTTCGTCGCGCTGGATCTCGTCCTCGTCGGCGCCCTGGTCTTCTCGATCTCCGGCCTCCGCAATCTCCGCGAGCTGCACGCCGAGGCCACCGCCTCCGCACCCGTCGCCGGCTGACCCCACCACCCCCATCTCTCCCAGCTCGGGATCCTTTGGCTCAAGACGGGGAGAGCAGCTGGCCGATCAGTTCGCGGCGGCTGTGTACGCCGGTCTTGTCGAATACGGCCTTCAGATGATCTTGGACCGTATGCCGAGAGATGTGAAGCTGGTCGACGATCGCGGCTGTCGACTCCCCGCGAAGGACCAGGGTGGCTACTTCCGCTTCGCGTCGACTCAACCCGTAGGCGGCAAGAACGAGCGGCACGACCGCTGGTGCTGCTGCCGGTTCGACGACCACCGCAAGCTGACGATCATGCTCAGATGCACCGTGCAGGCGCGAACCGTGAAGGCTCAACCACGTACCGTCCACCATCCGCACTCGTGTGCTGACGGGTCCGGAAACGCTGCCATCCACCCAGGCCGCCTTCGCGGCGTGCGCGACGCTGTACACGGCCATTGGCAAGGGACGGCGCGCGGGATGGTCACGAGGGACCCGCGACAGCAGGTCGCCGGCTTCGGCTGTCATCGCGATCACGGTCAGATCCTCGGCCAAGATCACCGTCCCCGGTGGGCGGCGGCCGGCTACGACGGATTGCGGGGTCATCAGTGTGGCCTGCCGGAGGCTGTGTGCGATCTGTGGGGCCACTCGACTCATCACCGCAACCTCGGAGGACGAGAAGCCCAGCTCACCGTTGTCGCGGTGGAGGCACAGGTAACCCCAACACCGGCCGCCGGCCATCAGAGCCACGCGCAGTTCGTCACCCAGGCCAAGGGGCTGCATGATCTCCAGCGAGCGGGCACTGTCCCCACGCCGACCTGCGGTGGCAGCATCCAGGGTTGCTGCGTGGGACGGTGACCGAGCGAGCGTGGCGAACTTGTTCACGTCCCCTGAGCCGAACTCGTTGGCAAGGAACACCTCCGTTGCCGCACCGAGGGGCTCCTCGGCGTACGCTCCGGTGAACAGCAACGTCTCGGGATCGGCGGTGGCGAAGAACACGGCGTCCACCGGCATCAGCCGGCGCAGCGAGGACAGCAGCTGGATCCGTAAGGCGTCGTTGGGTAGCCCGTCGCCGCAGTGCCTGACGAGATCTCTCTCCGCCTGGACCAGCGCTGCTTTCGGCACCTGACCAGTGTCCTCCCACGCCGCATCGTCGGACCATCCCAATCTCTTGGGATGGTGAGTCGACGTGGAGCGGAGCACGATCGGGCCATGACAACAGATCAGCTCAGCAGCAACAAGACCCTCGTCGCGACGTTCATCCAGGAGCTTTTCACCGATGGCGACCTGGACGCGGTCGATCGGTACCTGCATCCGAAGATGATCAACCACGACCCGCCGTTTCCCGGTGCCTCCGAGGGGCCGGAAGGGATGCGACAGGCCGCGGCGATGTTCCGGGCGGCGCTCCCGGACTGGCACAGCGAGGTGGAAGACCTCGTCGCCGAGGGTGACATCGTGGTCGAGCGGTTCGCGGCCAGCGGAACGCAGCGCGGCGAGCTGATGGGCGTGCCGGCAAGCAACAAGGTCATCGTGCTCCACGGAATACAGATGTTCAGGATCGAGAACTCCCAGATCGTCGAACGCTGGGGACGCCTCGACGAGATCGGGCTTCTCCGCCAGCTCGGCCTGGCGCCCTGACCGTTTGCCGCGGAAAGCCATGCGGTGCTCGTCCAATCTGTACGGAGTGCATCGGCGCAGCCAACCGCCCCCGCCGACAGGCCGGAAAGCGACCGCCCGATGGCGTGTGCCAGAACGGCCACGGTCGGGTTCACGATTCCGAGCATCACCGCTACCATCCTGGATAGAGTCCGTTGTTTCGGGGGATCCGTCGGTGGCGTTTGGCGCTGACGTTGGACGCGAGCGGTGGGCGGGTGGTCGTCATGTCTGTGCCGGTGCTGCGGATCCTTGGAGCTTCGTATGGGCTCGCGGATTGTACGCAGACGATTGGCGACTTCGTCGATTCAGATCAGGAAGTTCACATCAACAGTCCCGGCCAGGTGCTGATCGATCCTTCGTCCGGGCAGCGCAAGGGTTTGTCGGTTACCTACCAGTACGGCGGCGAGCAGCCGGCGACTGTTGTCGTCGCCGACAATCAGCCGCTCTCGATCACCTATGTTGAGGGGCCGGTTGTTCGCCCGCCAACCGATCCGACCCAGCTGGTGATTCTTGGGGCGAGTTACGGATTGGGGGTTGTCACCGGGCGCGTCCAGGGTTTGGTGCAGAACAATGGCCTTCTATTCACTGCGAACGATGCGACGTTCGGTTCGTCGGCACGGGTGGTTCAGACGTTTACCGTGGTGTACCGGTTCGGGGCCGGCGCGCCGATGGTGCAAACGTGCGTGAAGGGCCAGCCCCTGCGGGTGTGGCCGGTCTCGGACTATGCGCTGCAACTCGCCGCCGGTGCGTGGGCGTACGGCACCGACGTCGTCTATCAGCCGGGTCCGGGCGATCTGACCATTGAGGCCTGGGTGCGAACGAGTACGGGTGGCCCGGTGCTCAGCCTGACGGCGCTGGGCGCACCCGGCCAGTCCTACTTCTATGAGACGTTGGCGTGCGGCGTGTTCGGGACCGGTGCGGTGGGCTTCAGAATCACGTTCGCGGACCCGGCGGTGGGTGCGTCTGTCGGTGCCACCACCGGGCCGTCGCCGGTCTGCGACGGCGAGTGGCACCACCTGGCCGCCATCCGCTCGGGCACCGTGCTGTCGATCCTGATCGACGGTGTGGCTCAGCCTGTGACGTTGGACCCGCCGACGCCGTCGACACCGGTTCAGATCGGCAACTCTGCCACGCTTTCGGTCGCTGGTCGGCCGGCGATGATTCAGCACCCGGTCGACTTCGGCCCCAACCAGTTGACTGGGCTGGTCGACGAGGTGCGGTTGTGGAACATCGCGCGCTCTCCGCAGCTGATCGCCCTCGGTATGCATCATCAGTTGAGTGATACCGAGCCGGGCCTGGTTCGTCACTGGTCGTTCAACGACCAGACGTTGACTGATTCGTCATCCGCTGCGAGCACCCTGCAGGCGGTTGGGTCGGTGAGTTTCGTCCCGTCCGGGCTCGATATCGAGCCCGCCGGCTCGCCGTATCTGATTACGCAGGCCCAGCTGATGGAGGACTATCTGCCGCAGGCGTTGATGCCGGGTCAGTTCAAAGCGATCCGCGGCTACCGTGTGATCGTGTCAGCACGCGATGGTGAGGACAACCCGCTGCAGACCGATCTGACGTTCTGGGCGGCCGACCCCACTGCGCCCGCCACTGTCACCTTCTTCGACCAGATCGCGCATCCGATCAGCGACCAGGTATCGGTCACGCGGACCACGAACGCGCAGGGGGAGGTCAGTTTCGTCATCGACGCGATCAACCCGGCCGGTCAGCCGGTCGACAACCCGCTGCTTTGCCCGGTTCTGAAGGTCAATGCTGGCTTCATGCAGGCCGCGGAGCGCCTGGTGATCGCATCCGACCGGCATGTGCACGCCACACTCGCCGGCATCACCGGAGATCAGCTGAGGGGCCAGGCCGCGTTGCCGTCGGGAACCAAGGCTGCCCTGGTCGGGCCGGCCGTCACGTCCGACAAGGCTGACGCGATCGCGCAGGCCATCGGCCAGGTGATGAGCACAGCTGTCGATCACTCCGTGCAGCCCGGACGCCCACTGATTCGCAAACGCGATGCCGCAATCGACCTGCCGCTGGCGGAGCCGTACACCCCGGTGTATGAGAACGTCGCGACGCTGCCTGCGCCGTACGATTTCACCAGTAACGCCATCGCGACCCCCTTCCTGCCGGCCGACCAGCCGGTGGCCCGGGTTTTGGTCGCGGAAAGTATGAGCCTCCCTTACTGGCGGCTCAGCGTCGACGACAGCAGTTCCGCTGCAGCGGAGAAGCGTGGGGCGACAGCGGGAACGGGGCCAGGCTTCACCTCGCTCAGCCTCGAGCAGCGCAATGACGCGGTGGCAGCACTCGACCTCACCCCACTCGACCCGCTCGCCCAGCTCTTCAACGCCGGGGTGTCGACGACCCTCACGCTCGACCAGCTCGACCAGCTCGCCGCGACCGAGGTGACGAGTCAGAAACGCAGCTCGAGCGGGGAGACGTTCTGGCAGTTCGTCACGACCGCCTCCGATTTCATCGTCAGCACCACCGAGACGACGATCAGCGACACAGGTCAGGTCGTCAAGGGACTTCTCGTGCAAGCGGTGGATGCCACCCTGCATGGATTCAGCATCGTGCTGCAGACGGTCGAGCACGCGGTCGACTTCGTGGCCAACTTGATCAAGAAGTTCGGTGGGACACTCATCGCCGTGGTCGACGCGGTCAAGGCGCTGTTCAACTGGGGCGACATCCTGGTCTCCCAGCAGGTTGTCGAGGCCACCCTCACCCAGCTGCCCGGGTTGGCCAAGTCGGCCCTCCAAGCGATGGAAGGCTTCGCGGCCCGCGGGCTCCACTCAGCACAGCAGGAGATCAGCGATCACTTCAGCGACTGGATGGCGGCACTGGGTTCGGGAACATTCAACAGCGGCACCGCGCCGGGTAAGGGCCAGCCACCCCAAGACATCCAATCCAAGTACCTGGTATCGGCCTACTCGGACAACATCAGCGGTGCCCAGGACAGTGGCGACCCGAATCAGCCGAGTGCGTTGGCACAATCGGATGTGGCTTCGTTGCTCGAGCAGTTCCCACAGAACTCGCTACCCAACCTCCAAGGTTCCAACACCAGCCTCGGACTGAGCTTGTTCGTCGCCAGTCCGGAGGCGTTCCTCAACGCGCTCCTCTCCGATGTCCTGGCCGGTGTGGAGACGCTGATAGTCGACTTCCTCGAATTGCTCACCACGGCCGTCGAGGTGGTGTTCGACGTGTTGGAGAACCTGATCGACTCGGTGCTGGCCTTGTGCCAGCAACGGATCGTGATCCCGTTCGTCACCGACTTCTACGAAAAGGTGGTGGTCGGGAGCAAGAGCCAGTTCAGCCTGATGAGCCTGCTGGCCCTGATCACCGCAATTCCGTTTACCATCACCTGCAAGATCGCCAGCGGGAAGTCCGGGCCTGTGTTCACCCCGGCGGACGTTGCTGCGGTGCAGGACCCGAACTGGGAGCTGTGGACCGAGCTTCGAGCCCAGGTCCAGGCCGACTTCGGCGCCACATCTAGTGCCATCCGGACCGCCCCCGCCCCGGCCGACGCGGAACTCGCGAGCGCAGGGTCGGGGAGCGCATGGTCGGTGCTCAAGTCGTACGTGACCGACTGCATCTGCGGTTTCGGCTACAGCGCCAGCACCTTGATGTGGGGGCTCAACTGCTACCTGGAGGACTCAGTCTATCCGGCGCCGGCTGGCCCGGTGATCGGGAAGGTGAAGCTCGTCAACCAGCTGTTGGCCAATATCTTCGGGCTGCCGACGATCTCGATGCCTCCGGGTGTCGGCCAAAGCGCGACCGCGCGCTACATCGTTTGGGGGATCTGGACTGGTGGTGTCGGTGCCCTGCTGAGCAACACCGTTGCCTTTGTGACGTCTTGTTGGGGGAACCCGTACGGCGACGCGCTTGTCACCGGGCTCTACGGGGCCACCCAGGTCGGCCTCTATGTCTGGCTGGCCACGATCGTCGGAACTCACCACCAGACAGGTGCGGCCATTTTCGACAGCATCCTGGGCCTGGGAGAGTCGTTCGAATGGGTGCCGCAACTCCTCAAGCCGATCGGCAAGCTCTTCCCAGAACTGTTGGGTGACGAGGCGGCGGGGATCCTCGCCGCGCGGGTGGAGCTGGCCGCCTACCTGGTCGTGACAGGCGCGACCGCGATCTCTGCCAGCGCGGCAACCTTTAGCCTTATCTCCTCCCTGGGCGACGATTAGGCAACCCGCTGCCGGGCAGCTAGTCAGACCGGGCAAGGTGGAGGGCCGGGGGCCGAATCCCTTCAGCCCGGCAGGTGGGCCATCACTCGGAACCCCGCAGGGTCCGGGCCGGCGTCCAGCTCCCCCCCGGCCGCACGGAGGCGTTCCTTCAGGCCTCGAAGGCCCAGCCCGGAGTGCTCCGTTGGCAGTCCCTCCGGGGGACCCTCACCCGGTTGGTTGATCACGTCGACACGCAGGGCTTCAGGCTCCCAGGCCAGCATGACGTCGACGTTCGAGCCGGCTCCGCCGTGCTTGATCACGTTCGCCAGTGACTCCTGGATCACCCGGAAGGCCACATGGTCGAGCTCGGGCGAGAGCTGCCGGGCCTCACCGGACTCGCGGACCCGGACGGCGATCTGACACGCCTCGGTGAGCTCCACCAGCTGGCCGAGCTCGGCCAGGCTCGCCCCCGGACGCTCACCGTCCGGGGTCCGCAGCAGTCCGAGCAGCCGGCGCAGCTCGCGCATTGCCTGTGTACCCGTGCGCTCGATCAGCTCGAGGCTCCCTCTGAGCTGATCTTCGCCCAAGAGAGAATTCCGACGTACGCCCGCGGCCTGCAGCACGATGCCGGTCACCGAGTGCGCGACGATGTCGTGCAGCTCCCGGGCCAGCCGCAACCGTTCATCCGCCACCGCCAGTGCAGCTTCGGCTGCCCGCCGGGCCTCGCGCAGCTCTGCGGCCCTCTCGCCGGCCCAGGCGAAGCGGGCGATCGTCCACACCATCCCGTACAGCACGCACCAGACGAGCACCGTCACAACGACACCCACGTCGCCGGTCGGGTTGTAGGTCGCGGTGTTGGACGAGGCGATCGCGATGACCGGGACGACAGCGATCAACGCACCGATCGCCTGTGGACGGTCACGTCTGCGGCTCACCGCGTACAGCCCGATGAGCAGCGCGGTGAACGGCTGGTACAGCGGCATGATCAGCGACCAGACGACCGAGTAGGTCCAGGCGACGGCAAAACAAGGCCAGGGATATCGGCGTCTGAGCAACAGGGACGCGAAGACCACCACCGTGGTCGCCAGCACGACCGGCACCGGGACCTGGATGGTCGACCCACGCAGCTCGGGATGGAATCCCCACAGCGCCAGATCGACGACGGCGGCGACGAGCAGCAGCCCGACGTCCGCCGCAACAAACAACCGCCGTCGCAGCGCGTCGCGCGGGATCAGCAGCCGAAGGCGCCCGGGCAGATCACGCAGTACCACGGTCGCCTGCCCGGGTGTGGTCGATAGCCATCGACGTCGGCTCCCTGGGGTGGTGGGTCGGTCGGCGCCGGCGGATCGCTCAGGGCCGCGTCGGTGACGAAGTCGATGACCGCGGCGGCGGCCTCCTCGGCGGTCGGGTGACCGGGACCCTGCGGGACCTGGACCTGATCGATGTCACCACTGAAGGCGAGGTCCAGCTGGACCGCCGTCGGCGCAGAGACCCCCACCGGTGCAGCCAGGATGTCCCCGTCGAGCGTCAACACGCTCAGTCCGCTGCGGATCCGACAGCGCGCGCGGCCACCCGGCGCACTGGGTTCCCCGGCCTGCGCCGAGGACTCATCGTGAAGCCGCTGCGTCACGATCGGCTGGGTGGACAGGTCGGGCCTGATCGGGCCGGGCCTGATCGGGCCGGGCCTGATCGGGCCGGGCTTGATCGGGCCGGGCTTGATCGGGCCATCGGGGGGTGGTGACGGCGTCTGCAGATGGAGAAAGACCACCGCCGGGTCGAGCAAGGAGCCGAATCCGAGAAACGAGGCGGTGGTTCCGTCGGAGTTCACGTTGTAGACCTCGACCGTGGTGGGCACGGCGTCATTATCCAGCCTCCTCGCCGGCACCCCCAAGGGAAATCGGACGAATCTCAGCCCGGCTGGACCAGTCGGGACTGGTAGGCCAGCACCACCGCTTCCGTGCGGTCGCGGGAGCCCGTCTTCATCAGGATCCGGGACACGTGCGTGCGAACCGTCGCCTCGCTCAAGAAGAGCCTCTGAGTGATGTCTCCGTTGGACATCCCGTGCGCCATCAGGACCAGGACCTCGCGCTCTCGGGCGGTCAACGCGGCGAGCCGGGCGTCGGCCCCGACTCCGACCCGCGGCGCCTGGGAGAGTGCCTTGATCACCTGCGCGGTGACGGACGGATCAATCCACGAGTTTCCCGCGGCGATGCTGAGCACGGCGTCGATCAAGTGGATCGGAGCCTCGTCCTTGACGAGGAAGCCGCTTGCACCGGCCCGCAGCGCGCCGAGGACCGAGGCGTCGTCGTTGAAGGTGGTGAGCACCAGGACCTTCATCACGTCGTCACCGCCGCTGGTGTTCGCGACCAGCGCCTTCGTCGCCTCGATCCCGTCCATGCCCGGCATCCTCAGGTCCATGATCACGACATCGGGCCGGAGCTCACCTGCGACAGCAACCGCCTCGGCACCGTTCGTCGCCTCGCCGACCACCTGGATCTGCTGGCTCGCACCGAGCACCATGAGGATGCCGCCGCGCACCAGGGCCTGATCGTCGGCGACGACGACCCGGACGCCTGGCTCGGGGGAGTGGACGGTGGTCACGAGCGTCAACCTACCGAGTCCGGGAGCAACCCGGCGGGTGTGCTGCCGGCTTCAGCGGGAGGTGATGGCCCGCGGGGACGTACGACGCAGGCCGGACCCGCCGAGATGCACGCCACCGGTTGGGTCCGCCGTGAACACGCGCGCCGACGGCGGGGCCTGGCGGGCCGCCGCCAGGAGCTGGGCGAGCTCGCTGACCTGGGCTCGGAGAGTCTCCATCTCCCGTTCCATCGCAAGGATCCGACGGATGCCCTCGAGGTTGATCCCCTCGTCCTGGCTGAGCCGCTGGATCATCCGCAGCATCCCGACGTCGCGGGCAGAGTAGCGGCGACCGCGCTTGGCCGTCCGGCGCGGCGAGACCAGGCCCATCCGGTCGTATGTCCGCAGCGTCTGCGGATGCATGCCGGCGAGCTGGGCCGCAACGGAGATGACGAAGACGGGCGCGTCGCGATCGAACGGCTGCGGAAGCTGGGCTTCGGCGTCGGACGGGCCCGACCGAGGCGAGCTCGGTCGGGCGCCGCTCGACGATCGGCTGCTGCCCGGGCGGGGCGTGGGCATGTCCCGCCGCCCTTACGCCTTGGCGAACAGGTTGGCCCGCGGGTTCACGGCACCGACCGAGTCCGCGAACGAGGTGAGCGCTGCGCGCTGGTCGTCGGTCAGTCCGGCCGGCACGACGACCTCCAGGGTGACGAGGAGATCGCCCTTGGTGCCGTCTCGCTTGGTCACGCCCTTGCCCCGAACCCGGAACGTCCGTCCGTTCGGCGTTCCCGCGGGAACGCGCAGCTTGACTGACGGACCGCCCAGGGTCGGTACCTCGATCTCCGCGCCGAGGGCCGCTTCAGCGAAGGTCACCGGCGCGGTCAGGGTCAGGTTGTCGTCGCGGCGACCGAACACCGGGTGCGGGCGGACGTGCACCACGACGTACAGGTCACCGGGGGCGCCGCCGTTCTCGCCGGCACCGCCACGTCCCTTGAGCCGGATCCGCTGCCCGTCCGTGACGCCTGCGGGAATCCGGACCTGCATGCTCTTCGTCGACTTGCCGCGCCCGGAGCCGTTGCAGACCGGGCACGGGTCGTCGACGACCATTCCTCGACCACGGCAGTCCCGGCACGGTTCGGTCACCTGGAAGACGCCGCCGGACGTCGAGGTCTGCATGCCGCTGCCCTCACAGGTCGGGCAGACGCGCGGCACGGTCCCGGCCTTGGCGCCGGTTCCGTGGCAGGCCGTACACGGGGCGTCGGAGATCATCTGCATGCCGACCGTCGTACCCTCAACCGACTGGAGGAAGTCGACAGTGACCTCGCCCTCGACGTCGCTTCCCCTGCGTGGGCCACGGCTCGTGCTGAAGCGCTGGGCGGAGCGCGCACCGCCGCCACCGCCACCCCCGAAGAGGCCGCCGAAGATGTCGCCGAGCCCGCCGCCGTCGCCGGAGGCGTTGCGGAACAGGTCATCCGCAGACGGGCCGCCGGCGTTTCCCCGCGGGAAGCGGAAACCGCCACCCCCGAAGAGGCTACGGGCCTCGTCGTACTCCTTGCGCTTCTTGGCGTCCGAGAGCACGTCGTTTGCCTCGGAGATCTCCTTGAATCGCTGTTCCGCCTCAGGATTCCCGGGGTTCTGGTCCGGATGGTTGTCTCGGGCCAGTCTGCGGTAGGCCTTCTTGATCTCCTCGGGCTTGGCGTCCTTGGCGACGCCGAGGACCTTGTAGAAATCCTTCTCGATCCAGTCCTTCGTGCTCATCGACGCCTCCCCTCCGGTCGATCATGTGTGCTCACGCTCCGACGAGCGCCGGGCCGGCCGTGCCGCGCACGACGACCCGGCTCGCCGCGGCCGGCCTCAGTCGCCAGACGCGACGTCATCGGCCGCCGCCCCGGGCGCGCTGTCGGTGTGGTCGTCCGGTTCGCTGACCACCCGATCACCGACCACGGGCGCGGGTGCGTCGGGATCCGGCTCGGCCACGGCCACCCGGGCTGGCCGGATGATCTTGTCCTTGATCCGGTAGCCCGGCTGCAGGATCTCGACACACGTCGGTCCGGTGATCCCGTCGGCGTGCATGTGCAGCAGTGCCTCGTGGATATGCGGGTCGAACGTGTCGCCCTTCGTGCCGTACGTCTCGAGGCCGTACTTCGCGGTGACCCGCTCGAGCTCCTCCGCGACGGCCTTGAAACCGCCGGTCAGCTCCTCGTGATCACGAGCCGAGCGAATGTCGTCGACGACATTGAGCAGGTCCTTCAAGACACTCTCGATGCCGGCGCCACGGGACACCTCCCGGTCGCGATCGACCCGACGCTTGTAGTTGACGTACTCGGCCTGGAGCCGCTGGAGGTCGGCCGTGCGCTCCGCAACCTCGATCCTGGCCGTGGCCAGTTCTGCGTCACGCGCGTCCGGCTTCCGGGTCGGCGTATCGGCACCCGCCGCAGCGGGAGCCGCAGTCTCCTGCGGCTCCCTCGGCGCACCGCCGGCGGCCGGGTCCCGCACCTCGTACGTCTCCGGATCGATCCGCCGCTTGTCTCGGATGGTCGGTCCCCGATGCTCCTCCGGCTCCCGATCAGGTGCCTGGGTCACTTGCGCTCACCCGAGGTCTCGTCGTCGATGATCTCGGCGTCGACCACATCCTCGTCGGACGCACTTGAACCGTTGGACTCGGCGTTCTCACCGGGCGCACCGGCCTCGGACGGGGCCTGCTGAGCCTGCGCGGCCGCGTACATCGCCTGGCCGAGCGCGGCACTGGTGGTGTTCAGCTTGTCCACCGCGGCCTTCACCGCGTCGTTGTCCTCGCCCTCGAGCGCGGTCTTGACCTCGGCGATCGCGTCCACCACGGGCTGCTTCACGTCGTCGGTGATCTTGTCGGAGTTCTCGCTGATCAGCTTCTCGGTCCGGAAGACCAGGTTGTCCGCCTCGTTGCGCAGCTCGACCCCCTCGCGACGCTTGCGGTCCTCCTCGGCGTGTGCCTCGGCCTCTTGGACCATCCGGTTGATGTCATCCTTGCCGAGCGCGGAACCGCCGGTGATCTGCATCGACTGCTCCTTGCCGGTCGCCAGGTCCTTGGCGTGCACATGGACGATGCCGTTGGCGTCGATGTCGAAGGCGACCTCGATCTGCGGCACTCCGCGCGGAGCCGGCGGCAGACCCGTCAGCTCGAAGTTGCCCAGGGACTTGTTGTCCTTCGCGAAGTCACGCTCGCCCTGGTAGACCTGGATCATCACCGACGGCTGGTTGTCATCGGCCGTGGTGAACACCTCCGACCGCTTGGTCGGGATGGTGGTGTTCCGCTCGATGATCTTGGTCATCACGCCGCCCTTGGTCTCGATGCCGAGGCTCAGCGGGGTGACGTCGAGCAGCAGGACGTCCTTGACCTCACCCTTGAGCACGCCCGCCTGCAGGCTGGCGCCGAGGGCGACGACCTCGTCCGGGTTCACGCTCTTGTTGGGTTCCTTGCCGCCCGTCAGCTCCTTGACCAGGTCGACGACGGCCGGCATCCGGGTGGAGCCGCCGACGAGGATCACGTGGTCGATCTTGCCGACGCTGATGCTGGCATCGGCGATCACCGCATTGAACGGAGTGCGGCAACGATCGAGCAGGTCGGAAGTCAGCCGCTGGAACTCCGAGCGAGTCAGCTTCTCCTCCAGGTGGAGGGGGCCGGACTCGCCGAGGGTGATGTAGGGGAGGTTGATCGAGGTCTCGCTGGCCGAGCTGAGCTCGATCTTCGCCTTCTCGGCGGCCTCCTGCAACCGCTGCCGGGCGATCTTGTCCTGGCTCAGGTCGGTGCCGTTCTTGTTCTTGAACTGCTTGACCAGCCAGTCGACGATCCGGGAGTCCCAGTCGTCGCCGCCGAGGCGGTTGTCGCCCTTGGTGGCCTTCACCTCGAAGACACCGTCGCCGATCTCCAGCAGGGAGACGTCGAACGTGCCACCGCCGAGGTCGAAGACGAGGATCGTCTGCTCGCTCCCCGCCTTGTCCAGGCCGTACGCCAGCGCAGCCGCCGTCGGCTCGTTGATGATCCGGTCGACCTTGAGCCCCGCGATCTCGCCGGCCTCCTTGGTGGCCTGCCGCTCCGCGTCCGAGAAGTACGCCGGCACGGTGATCACGGCATTGGTCACGGTCTCACCGAGGTACGCCTCGGCGTCCCGCTTCAGCTTCTGGAGCACGAACGCGCTGATCTGCTGCGGGCGGTAGGTCTTGTCGTCGATCTTCACCGTCCAGTCGGTGCCCATGTGGCGCTTGACGGACCGGATGGTGCGGTCCACGTTGGTCACGGCCTGGCGCTTGGCGACCTCGCCGACCAGCACCTCACCGCCCTTGGCGAAAGCGACCACCGAGGGCGTGGTCCGAGATCCCTCGGCGTTCGGAATGACGGTGGGCTCCCCACCTTCGAGCACGGCGACGACGGAGTTGGTGGTACCGAGGTCGATCCCGACTGCACGAGCCATAGTGTGTGTTCCTCCAGGGTTGAACTTGAGTCTGCTTCACTCAGCTTAGTAGTTGAGTGCACGAGACTCAACCTTGGGTCCAGGCAGTTTGTTCCGGGCACAACGATCCAGTGCTCGGACCTGGTCAAGAACTCCGTGAGGTCGCGAGACGCTCGCCCGACGTGTCATCGCGGTGCTGCCCGTGTCCACCGGACCCGTACTCGGCCCCGATCGAGCTTGCCTCCGACAACCGAACCCGCGCAAAGACGTCGAGCATGGCTTGGTGGGCGGCCGCCCACAGGGACGGGAGCTGATTGTGCGGATCTTGGTCGGCGACGTTGGCCGGTTGCCTGCCGTCGGCGAGGGTGAGGGGTCCGTCGATGGCGCAGATGATTTCGCTCAGGATGATGGTGTCAGCCGGTCTGGCAAGTTGGACGCCGCCCGACGATCCGCGTCGCATCGTGACGAAGCCCGCCCTGCGCAGGTCGGCGACAATCGTCAGAAGGTAGTTGTACGACAAATCCAGCTGTTCAGCGAGCGCGTTCGCCGGCACCGCCTGTACACCCGAGCCGGCGAGCGCGACCATGGTTTGGAGGGCGTAGTCGACGCGGGCTGTCACGTGCACCTGCTGCCCCGTTTACATCGATTGCGTCGGGCCCGCCGAAGTGCGCCGGCGGAGGCGTCGTCTGGGAGTGCTCGCCCGATGATCACCGGAGACAGCCCCTCAGCCGGCTAGTTCGCTGACCGGTTCCAGCGCCCGGATCTCATCCGTGGACCGGACCACGATCTGGGAGGCTCCTTCGACGGCCTTGATCCACACCGGTGTCCCGTCGTCCAGTCGCTTCGCGGTCGCCTCCGCCCTGGTCAAGGTGATCAGCACCGGCGGCGCGTCGGCCCGCTCGGTCAACGCCACCTCCAGCCGCACCTCGAACCCGACCCGGGTCGAGCGGACGATCCGACCGCTGTACGAGTCGGGGAACGGCACCGACACCACCTCGATGTCGTGCGGGCGGACCAGCCGTCCGTCGAGCAGAGTCACCGGGCCGAGGAAGCTCATCACGAACTCGGAGGCGGGCGCGTCGTAGAGTTCGTCGGGGGTACCGATCTGCTCGATCCTGCCGTCGTTGATCACGACGATCTGATCGGCGACCTCGAGTGCTTCCTCCTGATCGTGGGTGACGAACACCGTCGTTACGTGAACCTCGTCATGGAGCCGGCGGAGCCAGGCTCGTAGCTCCTTGCGCACCTTGGCGTCCAACGCGCCGAACGGCTCGTCGAGCAGCAGAACCTTGGGCTCGATCGCCAGGGCGCGGGCCAGGGCCATCCGTTGCCGCTGGCCGCCGGAGAGCTGCGACGGTAGCCGGTCGGCGAATTGCGACAGGTGGACCAGAGACAGCATCTCGTCGACCTTGGCGGCGATCTCCTTCTTCGACCGCTTCCTGATCTTGAGCCCGTATCCCACGTTGGCCGCCACGCTCATGTGACGGAACGCGGCATAGTGCTGGAAGACGAAACCGACGTTGCGCTTCTGCGCGGGCAGATCGGTGGCGTCGGTTCCTTCGATCGCTACGGTGCCGGTGTCGGACAGCTCGAGTCCGGCGATGATGCGGAGCAGGGTCGACTTACCGCCGCCGCTCGGACCGAGCAGGGCAGTGAGCTGGCCGGACGGGACGTCGAGGTCGATGTCGGAGAGTGCGACGAAGTCGCCGAAGCGTTTGCCGACGCCGGAGATCTTGATGCTCATCGGGATTCCTCCTTGGGACGCAGAGCGGTCACGACCACCAGAGCGAGGACGGCGATCAGGGCCAGGATGAAGGCCGCCGTGTAGGCGGTGATGGTGTTGTCGACGCCGAACTGCTGGTAGCGCTCTTCGACGAGCAAGGTCGCGGTCTGGGTTTGCATGGCCACGCCACCCGAGACGATCTTGACCGCGCCGAACTCGCCGAGGGAGCGGGCCAGGCTGAGCACGACGCCGTAGAGCAGAGCCCATTTGATTGCGGGCAGGGTGATCTGGCGGAAGCTCTGCAGCGGCGAGGCGCCGAGGCTGCGGGCCGCTTGTTCCTGGTCGGTGCCGATCTCGGTCAGCACCGGGACGAGCTCGCGGATCACCAGCGGCAGACTGACGAAGGCGGTGGCCATGATCATGCCTGGCGGGGCGTAGATGATCTGGAGGCCGGCGGACTCGAGAGCGTGACCGAACCAGCCGGTCCGTCCGCTGTAGACCAGCAGCAGCGCCAGCCCGACCACGATCGGTGAGACCGAGAGCGGAACGTCGATCATTGCCGACAGGGCCCGCTTGCCCGGGAACGTGTAGCGCACGAGCAACAGTGAGATGACGATGCCGAATGCGGTGTTGATGAGCACCGCCCAGAACGCTATGGACAGGGTGAGCTTGAACGCGAAGATCACCTCAGGCTGCTGCAGTGCGTCCAGTATCGGAGCGAGACCCTGGGAGAAGGTGGCCTTCGCCACGAGCGCTACCGGCCAGATGACCAGGAAGAACAGGTACGTGATCACGATCACCCGGAGCACCCACCGGAACGGTGAGCGGCTCCGGACGGTGACCACTTTGCCGCGCGGCGGCCCGACGGGCTTGGCATGTGCAGTCGCAGTATCAGCCACGGCGAGCCACCCTCCGGGAGATGATGTCGAGAGTGACGATGACGACCAGCGCTACGACGAGCAGGATCGAAGCTACTGCCGCAGCCTCGGTCAGCTTGTCGCCTTCGACATAGGACAAGATGCGGACCGACGCAACCTCGGTGTGGTAGGGCAGGTTGCCGGACAAGAGGACCAGCGCGCCGTACTCGCTGATCCCGCGGGCGAAACTCAACGCGGCGCCGGAGGTGATCGCCGGCGCGAGCGCCGGCAGGATGATCGTCCGGAAGGTGGTGACCCGGCCGGCGCCCAGTGACGCGGCAGCCTCTTCCACCTCCGGCTCGAGTTCGATCAGCACCGGCTGGACGGTTCGAACGACGAACGGCAGGGTGACGAACAAGAACGCGAGGAAGACCGCCACCCGAGTATTGGCCCAGTCGACGCCCAATGGGCTGGACGGGCCGTACAGGCTGAGCAGCACCAACCCGGCGACGATCGTGGGCAGGGCGAACGGAATGTCGATGACGACCTCGAGGATCTGCTTCCCCCAGAACCGGTCGCGGACCAGCACCCAGGCGATGGTCGTGCCCATCACGATGTTGACCAGCGTGACGAGCAACGCCTGACTGACGGTCAGCCGCAGGGCGGCGGCCGTCTGTGGACTCGTCAGCGCGTCCCAATACGCCTGCCAGCCCCCCTCGGAGGCCGTCACCACGATCGCAAGCAGCGGGATGAGCACCAGCAGGCTGAACCACAACATGGTGATTCCCAGGCCCAGCCCGGCGATCGGCGTGAGCGAGGTGGTCTGGCGGCGCCGTCTCCGGCCGCGGGGGGCCGGAGACGACGCTTCGTCGGGTCTCTCGACCAGTGGTGCGACGGCCGAGGCGGTCATTGCTGCTTGCCGGTGGCCGCCTGAATCTGCGGCACGATCCCGGACTTCTCATCGAAGAACTTGGCGTTGACCGCGTCCCACCCGCCGAGGTCGGCGATGGTGAACAGCTTGCTCGGCACCGGGAACGGCTTCGCCGGGTCGTTCGCGCCCTCGACGGTGCCGATCGGCGTGCCTTCGACGACCGGACGGAAGCCCTTCTGTGCGAACTGCTCCTGCCCGGCGGTGCTCAGCACGAAGTCGAGGTAGTCCTTCGCCTTGGGATTGGCGTCCTTCAGCACGGCGCCCGGGTTCTCGATCTTCACGGTCGCGTCCGGAACGATGTAGTCGAAGTCCTCACCCGACTGCCGGGCCAGGATGGCCTCGTTCTCATAAGAGATCAGCACGTTGCCCGAACCTTGGAGGAAGGCGTTCGTGGCGTCCCGACCGCTGCCCGGCAGGGCGACCACGTTGTTGAAGAACTTGGTCAGGTAGGCCTTCGCGTCGGCCTCGCTGCCGCCGTTGGCGATCACCTGCTGATAGGCGGCCAGGATGTTCCATCGAGCCGAGCCCGAGGAGGCCGGGTTCGGTGTGATGATCTTGACCCCGGGCTTCGTCAGGTCGTCCCAACCCTTGATCCCCAGCGGGTTCCCCTTCTGAACGGCGATGACGACAACGGAGTTGGCGACCATTCCCTTGGTCGGCCCGTCCTGCCAGCTCGAGTCGACCAGTCCGGCCTTGACCAGACGTGTCATATCGCCCTCGAGGGAGAAGCTGACGTAGTCGGCCTTGAGCCCGTTGACCACCGCCCGGCTCTGGTCGCCCGAGGCGCCGTAGGACTCCTGCCACACCACGCCCTTACCCGCGGGGGTGTCCGCGAACTTCTTCTCGATCGCGTTGTTGGCTTCCTTCGGCACAGAGAAGCTGACGAGATGCAGCGTCGTGGCGCCGGAGGCGTCCGATGCCGGCTGCGCCGCTCCGCCGACACAACCGGAGAGGGTGGCTGTGAGACCCAGAGCGATCGCGCCGGCGGCCGCTTGGAGCAGGTGGCGTCGTGTGGTGATTGACATGTACGTTCCCAATTCCTGACGTGGGGAAAACTTCCCAATTCCTAGTGGTACAACCGAGAATCTAGAGTAACTGTGGTGGTGTCCAGTCGAGCGTTCAGAATCTGAGATGAAGACTGCGGACGCTGTGGCCGGGGATCGTCGCCGGCATCGGGCTGGATGACCTCGCCTCCGCCCGGCTCACGGATCTCCCACGACTCGTCGATCTCAGCATGCGAACGCGACTTGAGGCAGGTTGCGAAGTTTCCCTACAGTCTCTATATGCAATATCGGCAACTCGCCCGGCGAATGCCCGCGGCCGACGCCGCCAAACGGTGTTGTCGCGCTGCCTGTCGACGCTCCTGCTGATCTGCTGAACCCGGCGGGATGGGCGCGAGGCGCCAGTCCCGCCCCTTCTCTCGGGTCGAGACTCAGCCCGCTCACTGGCTCCAGCACTGGCTCCGGCACTCACTCCCGTGCCCCAGTTCCCTGGGACACACGCAGCATCCCCTCCAACGAAAGGACCCGTCATGACCATCACCCAGGACCGCCCAGCCGTCGGCAACGCGTCCGAGCCCGGCTACCAATGGATCACCGTCGAGAAGGTCACTCAGTCCATCGGCGCGCGGATCGGTGGCGTCCGGCTCAGCGGCGATCTCGGCCCGGAGATCACGGCCGAGATCCGCCGCGCCCTGCTGGCCAACAAGGTGATCTTCTTTTCCGGCCAAGATCATCTCGACGACACCGCACAGTACGATTTCGCCAGCCTGCTCGGCACCCCGACGTTGCCGCACCCGACCGTCCGCGGAAACGAGCACGCCGTGCTGCCGATCAACTCCGACCACGGCAAGGCCAACAGCTGGCACAGCGATGTCACCTTCGTCGACCGGATCCCCGCGATCAGCATCCTGCGCGCCGTCCAGCTGCCGGCGTACGGCGGCACGACCGTCTGGGCGAACACCGCGGAGGCCTACCGCCGGCTGAGCCCGGCCCTGCAGGCGCTCGCCGACCGGTTGTGGGCTGTTCACACCAACCTGTACGACTACGTCGCCGAGAGGGATGAGAAGCGGATCGGCGGCATTGACGTGAAGGAACAGGGCTACCGCGACGAGTTCGCGTCGCAGGTGTTCGAGACCGAGCATCCGGTCGTCCGGGTCCATCCCGAGACCGGTGAGCGGGTGCTGCTGCTGGGCCACTTCGTCAAGCGACTCGTCGGACTGAACACCCATGACTCGGTGGATCTGTTCAACCTCCTCCAGCGCCACGTCACCCGGCTGGAGAACACCGTGCGCTGGTACTGGTCGCCGGGCGACCTCGCCATCTGGGACAACCGAGCGACCCAGCACTACGGCGTCGCCGACTACGGCGACCAGAAGCGGTTGCTGCACCGGATCACCCTCGCCGGCGACATCCCCCGGAGCATCGACGGCGTCTCCTCCACCCCTCGCTCCGGTGACGCATCACACTTCTCCGACGTCTGATCACGAACCTCCCGCTTGCCTGCTAGCTGCCGTGAGCCCGCCGAAGGCCTGATCGCCTTCGCCGGGCTCCGGCACGACGCGACTCCCACCCATGACTCGAAAGGCACCTCGATGTCCATCACCTCGCGACCGGTCAGTCGCCGACTCTTGCTCCAGGGCATCGCCGGCGCGAGCCTGGCTGGCACCCTCTTCGGGGCGGCTGGGTGCACCTCCGCCGTCGAAGCCGCCCGGGCCCCAGCCGCGACGAACGGTGCGCCGCAGCGTGGCGGAACCATTACCGCCGGCATCTCCGAAGACCTCATCCCCGGCAACTTCTTCACCAACTCCACGGCCGGCATCACCACGGTGATCGGTCTGGCCTTCGAGTCGTTGATCTTGTACCCGAACAATGCGGTGAAGCCGACGCCTCGGCTGGCGACCGCATGGAAGCTCGGCGCCGACGGGAAGTCGCTGGCCCTCGAGCTGCGTGACGATGTGAAGTTCCACAGCGGCCGCCCGTTCACCTCGACCGACGCCGCGTTCTCGATCAAGACCTACGGCGACCCGCTGTGGACCGCACAGCTGAAGAGCACCGCTCAGGCGATCACCTCCTACGACACGTCCGACCCGCATCGGCTGGTGCTGCACTTCGCGCATCCGCTCGGCAACATCTTCGACCTGCTGGACACCGTGCCGATCGTGGACTCGGAGTCGATCGACGAGCTGCGCACCGGTCAGAAGCTCATCGGCACCGGCCCGTTCAAGGTGACGGGCTGGACGCCCGGCGCCAAGATCAGCTTCGAGCGCAACGAGGAGTACTGGGTTCCGGAGCGCCCTTACGCCGACGCGGTCGACGTCAAGATCATCACTGACGCCAAGGCGCTGCTCTCGGCTTTGAAGTCCGGTCAGGTCGCCTTCGCCGACGGTCTGAGCTATCTGGACACCGAGAACCTGGTCAAGGGCGGCGGCTACGCCGATATCCGCCTCGAGGGCGCGGAGCAGCAGCTCTACGTCGGCGCAAACGTCAACGCCAAACCGTTGGACGACGTGCGTGTCCGGCAGGCGATCGCCTACGCCCTGGACCGCGACCGGGTCGTCGACGAGGTCCTGCGCGGGGTCGGGTATGCGGTCAACCTGCCCTGGCCGAAGTACTCTCCCGCGTTCGACGATGCCCGCAACACCCGCTACAGCAGAGATGTGAGCAAGGCCAAGGCCCTGGTCGCCGAGGTCGGTACGATCCCGACGATCCCGTACACCTATCCGAGCGGTAATCCTCTGGTCGAGGCAACGGCCACCATCGTTCAGGCCAACCTGGCTGACGTCGGCATCCAGGTCGAGCTGGACCCGGTGGACGGCGCACAGTTCGTCAAGCAGCTGATCGGTGCGAAGTTCCGTGGTCTGTGGACCACGTTCCACTCCTGGGCGCAGTACACGCCCTCGACCTTGACGGTCAGCGCCTACCCGTTCAACGCCCACAAGAACGCCTCTCAGTACGTCTCTGCGCAATACATCGCCGACGCGGACGCCGCGTGGAAGATCCCGGACGGTAGCTCGGCCGAGGCGGTCACCGCGTACGGCAAGATCTCCGACGATCTGCTCGATGCAGTATTCCTGGCCGAGATCGCCGTCGTACTCCCACAGTGGGCGAGATCGAACAAGCTCCAGGGTGTCTCCTACACAAAGCGGTCGGAGCTGTTGCTCACCGACGCCTGGGTCTCGCAGGCCTGACCGTCGATGACCCGCTACCTGCTGCGTCGGCTGCCGTCGGCGATCGCCGTACTCATCTTGGCGTCGATCGTGATCTTCGCCATCCTGCGTCTGGTGCCCGGCGACCCGGCAACCACCTTGGCCGGCCCGGATGCGTCACCGGAGACCATCGCAGCCATCCGGCACACGCTCGGGCTCGATCAGGACATCGTGACTCAGTATCTGACCTGGGTCGGACACGTGCTGACTGGCGACCTGGGCCGGTCCTACCTGATCGGCGGGCAGATCTCCGACCTGATCCGGACGGGGCTGATCAACACCGTGGTGCTGGCTGGTGCCGCCACGCTGCTGGCCGTGATCGGCAGCATCCTCACCGCACTGCTCTGGGTCCGAGTGCACAACCGACCCGTCGACGTGGTGTTGACCGGGCTGAACACACTCTCCCTCGCGTTGCCGACCTTCGTCACCGGAGTGCTGCTCATCCTCCTGCTCGGGATCATCTTCCCGGTCCTCCCGACCGGAGGGACACCCCCGGACGGGTTCATCGCCCGCCCCGACATTGCGATCCAATACCTGCTGCTGCCCGCGATCTGCCTCGCGTTACCGGCGTATGCCTCACTCACCAGGTTCCTCAGCGAATCGCTCCGAACCGAGCTGGCCGCACCGTACGTCACCACAGCTCGCGCCGCGGGCGTCCGGCAAGGCCGGATCCTGGTCGCCCACGCGTTGCCTGCCGCTCTGCCGCCCTACCTCACGGCCTTGGGCATTCAAGCCGGCGCGCTGCTCGGTGGCGCTGTGCTGGTCGAAGCCGTGTTCGCCTGGCCCGGCCTCGGCCAGCTCGCCGCACACGCCATCGATGCTCGCGACTATCCCGTCGTCCAGGTGCTGTTGTTGTTGTCGGTGGCCGTGTTCATCGCGCTGCAGCTGATCACCGACGTGGTCCACGCCTATCTCGACCCGCGGATCCGGATCGAGGGCCTGACGTGAGCGTTCTGGCCCTCATCGAAGACCAGGCAAACCGTGACCTGGGCGCAATCGACAACTCCGGCCGCGCAACCCGGTCCTGGCTGGCAGCCCTCCGCCGCGGACCCGGTTTGGCCGGGCTCATCCTGCTCGCCCTGGTGGTGGCGCTCGGTCTCGCGGCGCCACTGCTGGCGCCGTACGCGCCGAACGAGCAGATTCCTGGCGCCAACCTGCTGCCACCGTCGTGGGAGCATCCGCTCGGCACCGACCAGGTCAACCGAGACGTGTTGTCACGCACGCTGTTCGGGATTCGCGCGGACTTGCTGATCGTCTTCGTCGCCGTCCCCATCGGAGCAACGCTCGGATCGCTGGCGGCTCTTGGCGGCACCCTCTGGTCAACGCTCGACGTGGCCCTGCAACGGCTGTTCGATCTCGTGCTCGCCTTCCCGACGCTGATCCTCGCGATCGGGCTCACCGCGGTCGCCGGGCCGGGCGCCACCACGGTGATCATCGTCATTGCCGTGGTCGAGACTCCGATCTTCGCCCGGATGCTGCGTAGCTCGATCCTCAGGGTGCGAGCCCTGCCGTACGTGGACGCCGCGGAGACAGTCGGTGCCAGCCGGGCTCGGGTGCTGCGGCGGCACGTGCTGCCCAACGCGGCCGAGCCGCTCGGCGTCCAGCTCGCGATCTCGCTGTCGCTGGCCGTCTTCGTGGAGAGCGCGATGAGCTTCCTCGGCATCGGTATCCGGCCACCAGCGCCATCCCTCGGCAGTCTGATCAGCGACGGCATCGACTACGCCGACGCCAACATCGGCTTCGTCCTCGGCCCGCTCGCGGTGGTCGTGACCTTGGTCTTGGCCCTGCAGCTCCTGGCCCGCGCTCTGGGCCAACATCGAAGGGTGACGCGGTGACCAGCGCCAACGGATCAAGCGACCACGGTCACGGCGACGCCTACCCGGGATTCGCGGGGCGGATCGGACGGACCATCTCCGAGTCCCGACCGGCATGGCCGGAAGAGACGAAGGCGCGGCCCGACAGTCCGAACATCGTCGTGATCCTTGTCGACGACCTCGGCTATTCCGATATCGGCCCGTTCGGCGGCGAGATCCGCACACCGAACCTCGACCGGCTGGCCGACGACGGCGTCGTACTCACCAACTACCACACCACGCCCCTGTGCTCACCGTCTCGCGCGGCGCTACTGACCGGTGTCAACCCGCACAGGGCAGGCTTCGCGTTCCCTGCCAACGCCGACCCGGGATACCCGGGTTACACGTTCGAGCTTCCAGACAACGTCCCGACCCTGGCCGAGACGCTGCGGGCAAGCGGCTACGCGACGTACATGGTCGGGAAGTGGCACCTGACCGCAGATCGATCCCAGCACGACGCCGCGGATCGTTCGTCCTGGCCCATCCAGCGGGGGTTCGACCGCTACTTCGGTTCCCTGGAAGGGTTCACCAGCCTGCACGCCCCGCACCGCCTGGTCTGGGACAACTCCCCTTACCAGGTGGAGGAGTTCGACGACGACTTCTATCTCACCGACGAGCTCACCGACCGAGCAACCGAGATGATCAAGGGGCTCCGAGCGGCGGACGCCGGTAAACCATTCCTACTGTACTTCGCTCATCACGCCGTGCACGGACCGATCCAGGCACTGACGTCGGACATGGATGCATACCGAGGGGTATACGACCGCGGTTGGACCGAACTACGGCGGCTCCGCTACGAGCGTCAGATCGAGCTCGGGATCATCGAGCCCGGCACGGTGCTGCCCGATTCCGACCCGGACATTCCTACCTGGGACGGGTTGAGTGTCGACGAGCAGCGTCGGTTCGCCCGTTACATGCAGACCTACGCGGGTGCAGTCGAGGCCGTCGACCGCAGCGTCGGTCGAATCGTGGACCTGTTGGAGGCCACCGGGGACCTGGACAACACGATCATCCTCTTCACCTCCGACAACGGCGGCACCGCCGAGGGCGGAGTGGACGGTACGCGCAGCTACTTCAGTCAGTTCGCGCATGTCGGCGGTCTGCCGGCTGACTGGGACCGCGATGTTGACCGGGACATCGACCTGATCGGCGGGCCGCGAACGACGGTGCACTACCCGCGCGGCTGGGGCGAGGTCTCGAACACGCCATTCCGGATGTTCAAGGGCGACACGTACGCCGGTGGAATCCGTGCACCACTCATCGTGCACTGGCCGGCGCGTCTGGGTTCGGGCGAGGCGGCCGGCAGACGGCTGCGGCACCAGTACCTGCATGTCACCGACGTCACTCCGACCCTGCTCGACCTCGCCGGCGTGGCACCGCTCGACCGTCGCCATGGGCGCAAGGCCGAAGCGCTGGACGGGATCAGCGCCGGCGCGATTCTCCGGTCCCCGGACGCGCCAGTCGTTCACGGCGCCCAGTACACGGAGACCGCCGGCAACCGGGCCTACCAGACCGGTCGCTGGAAGATCGTCACCGCGCACCGCTACGGTGATCCGTTCACCGACGCTGAGTGGCGGCTCTACGACGTGGAGGCGGACCCCACCGAGACGATCGACCGCTCTCATGATCATCCCGAGCTGGTGGCTGAGCTGGCTGCCGCCTGGGAACGGGCCGCGTGGACCAATCGGGTGTTCCCCCTCGACGACCACGGTCCAGGGTCGGCGCTCCGCCGCCCCGCCGACGATCACTTCGCCGAACCGGTGACGCTGCTGCCCGGCACCCCGACGCTGGAACGGTTCCGGGCAGCCCAGCTCGTCCAGCACCGGGATGTGGCGATCACTGCCCGGTTCTGCGTCGCGGCCGGCGAGGACGGTGTGTTGGTCGCCCACGGCGACCAGGGCGGCGGCTACCTGCTGGCGGTCGATACCACGACCGACGGCGAACCGGCCGCGACCGTTGTGATCAACGCCTACGGCCGGCTGCATCGCAGTGCATCCATCCCGTTGGCTCTGGGTGAGCAGGAGCTGGTGGTCCGGTTCCTGACGCGGCCCCACTTCGAGCTGCGGGTCGAGCTGACCGACGGCCAACGATCGGTCTCCCTGGACGGGTTGCCCCAGTTCGTCGGCATGGCTCCGTTCACCGGGATCAGCGTCGGGCGTGACGCGGGCGGACCGGTCGACTGGGAACGGCGGGTGGCGCACGGTACGCACGCGTTCAACGGCCCGCTTCGCGCAGTGCGTTACGCACCGGGGCCGCTCGCGGCCGACGCCCCCGCCGAACGGGCCCGCATCTGGGCCGAAGGAGCCAAGATCTATGACTGAACTGACGACGTCGACCGGTGATCTCGGCACAACGACACACATCGAGTCGCCGGGTACGCGCCCGGTCCGGCCCGACGCTGTGCTGCGAGTCGACGAGCTCCGGGTCGGCTTCGGCGGCCGTCTCGCTGTCGATCAGGTGTCGTTCTCGGTCGAACGTGGCGAGGTCCTCGCCCTGGTCGGTGAATCAGGTTCGGGCAAGACCGTTACCGCAAAGGCCATCCTCGGTCTGCTTCCTCGCAATGCGCAGTCCAGCGGTTCGATCCAGCTGACCGACGACCCGGCCGAGCGACCGGCGCATCATCAACCCAACCTCCTGGGCGCGTCGGAGGCCGCCTGGCACAGCGTCCGTGGCCGCGTAGCGTCGATGGTCTTCCAGGAGCCCCAGACCGCGCTGAACCCGGTGCGCACCGTCGGCTGGCAAGTCGCCGAGGCCCTGAAGGCCCATCGTCGGATCGGGCGATCGGCGGCAAGAGCCGAGGTGATCGAGCTGTTGACCCAGGTCGGGATCCCCGAACCGCAGCAACGAGCCAAGAGCTATCCGCACCAGTTGTCCGGTGGTCAAAAGCAGCGCGTGGTGATCGCGCTCGCGCTGGCCGGCGACCCGTCGCTGCTGATCGCCGACGAGCCGACAACGGCACTGGACGTGACCGTTCAGGCTGAGATCTTGGGCGTGCTGGACAACCTGCGGCAGCGCCGCGGCATGGCGATCTTGTTGATCACCCACAACATGGGTGTCGTTGCCGATCTCGCCGACCGCGTCCTGGTCATGCGGCAGAGCAGGATGGTCGAACGAGGAGAAGTCGTCTCCTTGTTCAGCGACCCGTTCACCGACTACACGCGGGATCTGCTTGCCGCCGTTCCCCGGCTGGTCCCCCGCGCTGGGTCGGTCATCGATCAGGGCGACTCGGAGCCCGCCTCTGCGGCCCTCGCGTTCGTGGACGCCACCGTCGACTACCCGGGTCGGCTAGGTCGTCCCGGGTTTCGCGCTCTCGCCGACGTGTCACTGGCGGTGCCGGCGGGCACGGTGATGGGCGTGGTCGGCGAATCAGGATCGGGAAAGACCACTCTCGCCAAAGCCGCCGCGGGGAACCTCCTGGCCACCCGCGGCCGTGTTCAACTCATCGGCAGGGACGTTTCGCAACTGAAGGGCGTCGATCTGAGACGACTCCGGGCACGCATCGGTGTCGTCCATCAGGACCCGGCCGCAACGCTCGATCCGCTGCTCAGCGTGAGCGAGAGCATCGCCGAACCGCTGCTGGTCCACGGGGCCACGCGGGGTGCGTCGCTGCGGGCACGCGTCCGCGCCTTGTTGGACGAGGTCGCTCTGCCCGCTCGTTTCGAGGAGAGGCTGCCTCATGAGCTCTCCGGCGGCCAGAGACAGCGCGTCGCGATCGCTCGTGCGCTCGCCCTACGCCCTGATCTCCTCATCGCCGATGAACCAACCAGCGCACTGGACGTGACCGTCCAGGCCCGCATTCTGACCCTGTTCGCCGAACTTCAGGCCGAACTTGGCTTCGCGTGCCTGTTCATCAGCCACGACTTGGCGGTGGTCAACGCCGTCAGCGACTCCGTCGTGGTGCTGCACCAGGGACGGATCGTGGAGGCCGGCGCAACCTCAGAGGTTCTCCTCGACCCGCGAGCCGCATACACCCGGCAGCTCGTCAACGCCCTGCCTGTCCCCGACCCCATCGAACAACGCTTGAGACGCACCCGCTGACGGGTGCCGACCTGCTGACCGCCGGGCGCCCGTGCGGCGCTGCCGCAGACATTCGAGCCGGTCCTCGTACAAGGTCCTCGATCCCGATGAGTTTGTCACCTGTTCTGGGTCATCGCTGACATGAGCGACTCCGAGAACGGACTGGGCAAGGTCGTGGTGAACAGGGCGATGTCGTTGGACGGCTTCATCGCCGGACCCGACCACGCGATGGACTGGGTCATCGAGTACGTGAAGGAGGATCGGTTTCCGGAAGTCATGGCGGCGACCGGGGCCATGCTCATTGGTCGGGGTACCCACGAGGCCGCCAAGCGGATGTCCGACCAGGACACCGCCTACGACGGCGGCCCGGTGTTCGTGCTGACCCACGAGCCGCCGGACGAGCCGGAGCAAGGTGTCACCTTCGTCACCTGCGATCTCGCGGAGGCCGTCGCCACGGCGCTCGCTGTCGCCGGGGGAAAGAACCTGGAGATTCTCGGTGCCGATCTTGCCAGTCAGTGCTTTCGGCGAGGGCTCGTCGACGAGGTCCTGGTCTACGTGCTGCCCGTGCTGATCGGCGATGGCGTGCGCTTCTCGACCTCGGGCCTCGGCAGAGTCGACCTCGAACCGCTGGACAGCGTGCAGTCAGGTCCCGTGACCATGCTCCGCTTTCGCGTGCGGAAGTAGACCCAGGAGGCAGGCCGCGTGTTGGCAGCCGGGTTTCGGTTGCGGTTCGTAGAGTTCCGGCTGTGCAGTTCGGATTGCCCTCGCTCATCGACCCTGAACTGTGGCCGTTGGCTGACGAGTCGCGCGCCTTCTATGCGCGCCGCGGGGCGCGGCGCGGGCCAAGCGGCTGGCACGAGCTCTGCTCGGTCCGGGCCAGTACGCCCATCCCGGTCGAGTCTGATCCGCCGCCGGTCACCGAATTGGTCAGCGCCGGTGGCCGCAGCGTCCCGGTTCGGATCCATCTGCCGGTCGACAAGGCGGTGACCGCGGTCGTGATGGAGATCCACGGCGGTGGCTTCTACCTCGGATCAGCCGCCAGCAGCGACGCCGGCAACGCGCGCCTCGCAGACAAGCTCGGTGCCGCGGTGGTCAGCGTGGACTATCGCCTCGCCCCCGAGGACCCGTGGCCGTCGGCGCCCGACGACTGCGAGACGGCGGCGTTGTGGCTTGCCGAGCACGCCGGACCGCGTTTCGGATCGACGAGGATTGCCCTCGGCGGCTTCTCCGCGGGCGCGACGCTGGCGCTCACCACCCTTCTGCGGTTGCGCACCAAAGGAGTCACGGCATTCGGTGCCGCCGTGCTGCAGTTCGGCACGTACGACCTTGCCGCGCAGACCCCGGCCGGGCGCCTGATCGCCGGCGAATACTTCCTCGACGCCTATGCCGGAGCGGCGACGGACCGAACCGTCCCTGACTTCTCACCCATCTACGCCGATCTCACGGGTCTGCCGCCGGTGCTGATCATCGTCGGGAGCGACGACATCGTGCTGGAGGACAATCTGGCCATGGCTGCGCGGCTGTCAGCAGCCGGCGTCGAGGTCGATCTTCGGATCTACCCGGAGTCGCCCCACGGATTCACGGGACATCCGACCCCGATGGCCCGGGTCGCCGTTCGGCATATCGACAGCTGGCTCGCTGGTCGCCTGAGACATGACCAGAGCACAGCTAGCGATGTCGCCTCCCTGAATACAGAGACAGCCGAGTAGACATGAGGTCTCATCAAGGAAAGATGCCGATGACCGACCCAGCCCTGATCCCCCGTCCAACCGACGAAGACGTTCAGACGATCCAGAAACTGCTGGTCGGCGTCATCGGTTTGCTGGACACCTTCTCCGCGGAGCAACGCTCCGCAGCCCTCTACGACTTCGACGATCCGCGCCGCCTGGACTGGGACATCATCCCCAAGCCCGACCGGGTGGGCGTCTCGATGCACAATCTCGACCGCCACCAGAAAGTGGTGCTACTCGACCTCGTCCGGCTCGTCGTGTCACACGAGGTCTTCACGAAGGTGCTGGCCATCATGCAGCTCGAGCACGTCCTGCGCGCTCGAGAGGCGGACTTCCTTGGCGTGGCGGCGCCGCTGTGGCGCACCTCTGACTCCTACTTCCTCGCGATCTTCGGTCGGCCGGGATTCGAGGACACCTGGTCGATCCGCTTCCTCGGCCACCACGTCTGCCTCAATGTCACCGTGGTGAATCAACGCTGGATCTCCGCGACCCCGTCTGCCCTCGGGCAGCAGCCGATGGTCGGCGCCGGGGTGCTGAATCCCTTGGCCGACGACGAGGGGCTCGGCTTCGCGCTCCTCGACTCTCTCCATGATGATCAGCGCCGAGTCGCCGTCATCCACGACGTCGCTCCGGCGGACTTCGTGTCACGACAGGTGCCCCTGATCGGCACCCTGGAGTACCCGGACTACTACGACCTCGGCATGCCGCAGTATCAGATCAGCACGCAGGATCGGAGGGCGCTGGCGCTGGTTCGCGCGGAGCCCTCCGGGATTGCGGCCGATCGACTCGACGAGAGCCAGCAGGCGACGCTCAACCTGCTGATCGACTGCTATCTCGCCCGGCTACCCACGGCCGCTGCTGCGGCGTACCGGTCCCGGCTCGACGCCGACGGACCGTCGCAGATCCATTTCGCCTGGGCTGGCGGCCTTGTGCGGGGCACTCCCCACTATTTCCGGATCCAGACGCGGGCGCTCTTGATCGAGATGGTCAACGCGGTGGACAGCGGCAATCACCTGCACTCGGTGGTCCGGGACTTCGAACACGACTTTGCCCACGACTCTCTGCGCGCGTACCGGGCCCACGTGGCCGAGCACGGCTCGCGCCTGTCGAGCCGGACGATCTCGAGCGAGGGAACCGAGCTCCGGGCGGATGACCGGCCCTGGTGAGACACGACCGACCTCGCCGCACGGCCAGCGGGCTCGGACACCGGAGTCCGAGCCGCTTACCGCCGACACGCCATGCGGACACATCCATCGTGGTGGAGCATCATCCGCTCGCGACGTCCTCGGCCTCCCAGCGCAGCACATCACCCGGCTGACACTCGAGCACCTCGCAGAGCGCGGCGAGTGTGGCGAAGCGCACCGCCTTGGCGCGGCCGTTCTTCAGTACGGCCAGGTTGGCCGGTGTGATCCCGACGCGGTCCGCGAGCTCACCCACGGACATCTTGCGCCTGGCCAGCATCACATCGATGTCGACGGCGATCGGCATCAGATCACCTGGTCCAGCTCGGCCTGCAGCTGCGTGGCCTCCACGTCGCGCGAAACCGCCTGGGCGAGCAGCGTCCGCAGCACGAGCACGAGGAGAGCGACTCCCAGAATGGCCACCCCAACCCCTCCCATGATGAGGGTGACGCCGGGGTCGTCGCGTTGGCCCGGCGCATTGAGAGCGGTGACCGCGAACCACACGACGGCTGCCGCCACGATCGAGCCGATCACGACGTCGACGTAACGGAAGGCTGCGTCGGAGAACACCGTTCCGCGTCGCACCATCGACACCAACCGCCATACGCAGACCAGGGCGACCTGGACCGACACCATGCCAAGGATCGTGACCACGCGAAGTGGGGTCAGCGGGAGCGATCCACCCTCCGGGTCGGTGACCAGCGCCCGCACCATCAGTACCTGAATGAGCACCGTGCCGACGAGCACCACCACGAGCACGACGCGCAACGCACCTACTGTCAATTTCCCCACGGCCCACCCTCCTGTCGATTTGCAATCGTAATCTATCGAATCTCGATAGACAAGGCCGTGAGATCGAGTACGTGATCGGCGCCTGCGGCTCGGCAGCGAAGCCATGCCGCTGGCGTCACCTCCCTTCAGAATGGTTGGTCGTCGACCGCGGCAGTCGACGTGCGTGCCCGGTACGCCCGGCGCATCTTGACGATGTTTCCGCAACCGGCCATGGAGCACCATCGACCGGAGCGGTTGCGAGACGTGTCGATGAACGCCCACGCATTGGCCTTCGCCGTGCTGTTCGGCACTCAGCTGCTGATCGGCCAGTACCTGCAGGCTGTCTTGGGGATGTCGCGGTTGCACGCTGGGTTGTGGACGATTCCCAGCGCGGCTGCCTACGCCCTTGGCGGCGTGCTGGCTCCCCGGCTCGGATCGCGGATCGGCAGCGGACGGCTGCTCGCCATCGGGCTGGCCGTCTCCGCCGTCGGCTGCGGGATCGTCGCCGCCGTCGGAACGACCAGCGGACTGCTCGCCTTCGTCGCGGGCAGCGTGATCTACTCCGTGGGGCTGGCCGCCCGCGGGCAGCGCCGACCAGGCGAGCGCCCGGTTCATCGTTGACTGCTCTGGTCGTGCGGCGAGAACTTCGGGTCGGATGTGATCCGCAGCGGCCGAAGTGTCGATTTCGGCACCGTCGCCGCGTAGAGGGAGTAACGCCACCCATCGTCGATCCACCACGGATCGGCCACGACCAAGGAGGACACGATGGCGAAGTTCCTGTTCCTGTACAAGGGCGGCCAGATGGCCGACACACCTACGGCCCAGGAGGCTGAGATGCAAGCGTGGGGCGCCTGGTTCGGACAGTTGGGCGAGGCCGTGGCCGACATCGGCAACCCGTTCGGCGGAGCATCCACCGTCCACGCCGGTGGCACCGCGCCGGGTGGCACCTCCGGGTTGGGCGGATACTCGATCATCACCGCCGACTCGCTCGCCGACGCCGAGACGAAGACGGCGGGCTGTCCGGTCCTCGGTTCGGGCGGCAGTGTCGAGCTCTACGAGGCGCTGCCCATGTAGTGCGCGAATCCGGCTCGATCACGCTGCCGAGCGCTGCGCGGCCGGGCGACGGCGCATGGTCGGGTCGCCGACCTCCGGACCTCGGTAGACCATGTCCATCGCGCCGATGCTCTCGCCGGGCGGGACGATCTCGTCGATGCGGTCGAGCACCTCGTCGGACAGCGCGACGTCGACCCCGGCAAGCGTGTCCTCCAGCTGCTCCATCGTGCGCGGCCCTGCGATCGCGGAGGTGACGCCCGGGTGCGCGATGACGAAGGCCATCGCCAGGTGGGTCAGCTTCACGCCGACCTCGTCGGAGAGCGCGACGAGCTCCTCGACGGCGGCGAGGCGACGCTCGTCGCGGAAGTGGCGCATACCGGTCCGCGCGGAACGGAAGTTGTCGTTCTCCTGCCCCGCACGGTACCGACCCGTCAGCGTGCCGCCGGCGAGCGGGCTGTAGACGAGAGTGCCCATGCCGTAGCGCTGAGCGACCGGGAGGATCTCGCGCTCGATCTCGCGGTCGAGGATCGAGTAGTTCGGCTGCTCGGTTCGGAACCGCTCGAACCCGCGGCGCTCGGACACCCACTGCGCCTCGACGATCTCCGACCCGCGCATCGATGACGTGCCGATCGCGCGGACCTTGCCCTGGCGGACGAGGTCGGTGAGCGCGGAGAGCGTCTCGTCGATGTCGGTGTCCGGGTCGGGGCGGTGCAGCTGGTACAGGTCGATGTAGTCGGTCTGCAGCCGGCGGAGCGAGCGCTCGACGGCCTGCATGATCCAGCGACGGGAGGCGCCGCGATGGTTGACGTCGTCGTCGACCGGTCCCCAGAACTTCGTGGCGAGGACGACCTCGTCCCGACGGCCTTTCAGCGCCTCGCCGACGACCTCTTCGGAGTCGCCGTACCGGTCGGCGGTGTCGACGAAGTTGATGCCGGCGTCGAGTGCCCGGTGGATGATGGCGATCGCCCTGCTGCCGGTCCGGGTTCCCGAGAGACCCGAGCATCATCGCGCCGAGCGCGTAAGGGGTGACCTTGATGCCGGTGCGGCCGAGGGTGCGGTACTGCATGGTGTCTGCTCCTGGAGATTGTCGGCGAGGCGCCGCCGGTGACGGTGACCTAGGATGGGTGAATCGGAACACCACTCCGGATGAGTGAACAGGCTACTTCCGGAACGTTGTTCCTCTTAGTGTCGACTATATGCGGAACAGCGTTCCGGTCAAGAGGGAGATTCGGGATGCCCTCCACCAGGAGCCCCACCACGGCCACGAACTCGGAGCGCACGGAGCCGCGCCGGATGCGAGCCGACGCGCGCCACAACGTCGACGCCCTGGTGGAGGCCGCGAAGGCGGTGTTCGCCGAGTCGGGCGTGGACGCGCCCGTGCGATCGATCGCCGAACGGGCGGGCGTGGGAGTCGGCACGCTCTACCGGCACTTCCCGCGTCCGGTCCGATCTCATCTCGGCGGTCTTCCGACGCGAGATGGACGCATGCGTCGCTGCAGCGGCCGAGATCGAGGCCGCGTACCCACCGGGAGAGGCGCTCGACCGGTGGATCATGCGCTACACCCAGTTCGTCGCCACGAAGCGCGGTCTCGCCGCAGCGCTCCACTCCGGTGACCCGGCGTACGAGCCGCTGGCCGAGTACTTTTCGACGCGCCTAGCGCCGACACTCGAGCGACTGCTCGTCGCGGCAACCGAGTCCGGGGAGATCGTCCACGACGTCGACGCGTCCGAGCTCCTCGGTGCGGTTGCCAATCTCTGCCATGGGAGCGGCCCAGCCGGCACGGAGAGCTCCGGACAGGCGGAGCGCATGGTACGTCTGCTGCTCGCAGGGCTGCGAACCGAGTAGAGGTCCCCCAATCGGTGGACGTGTGGCTCAGCCAGTGGCTGGACCGATCGGCCGATTCCCGGCCCCGGGCATGGGCGGCACTGTGGAGGTCAGCAGCCGGAAGTGGTCCGGCACCGCGTACCACAGTCCCGAAGGAAGAAGCTCGACATGACCTCCCGCACCGCAAGCACCAAAGCCGGTTCCGCCCGTCCCGCCCCTCGACGCCGCGGTTCAGTCCTGCGCCGCCGCGCCGCGGCCCTGCTGGGCGGAGCCGCAGTGCTGACCGCGATCGCCTCAGCACCGGCGTACGCCGGAATTCCCGATGCCAACGTGGTCGACATGTTCCGCACCCCGGTATGGACGAGCATCACGATGAACCCCAACGGTCCCGGCTACTGGACCCAGGTCGACGCCGACATGGGAGGCGGCACCACTCAGGCTGTCGGCGGAGCTCCCGACCTCGGCTCGATCAGTAGCCAGGGCGGGTACCTCCGCTCCACGCCGGACGGCAAGGGCCTCTACCTGATCGATGAGAACGGCGACATGTCCTCCCGCGGCGACGCCGTCCCTGTGCCCTCCAACATCGCCAAGGTCAGCGGATGGAACTCTGACGATGGCGACGGCACCATGCGTAACCCGATCACCGGCATGGCGATCACCGCGTCCGGCCGCGGCGGGTGGGTGCTCGATGCCGAGGGTGACGTGTGGACCTTCGGTGACGCGCATGCGATGGGTGCACCCGAGGACAACGAGGTCGGCTCGGCCGACGACATCGTGGCCACCTCGACCGGCAAGGGGTACACCATCCTGACCAACGCCGGCGATGTCTACGACTACGGCGACGCCGTGTTCTACGGCCATCCGCACTTCTCGACCAACGGCAACGCGTTCAGCAAGCAGGCCACCGGAATCGCCCTCACCGCCGACGACAAGGGCTACTGGATCTTGGACAGCGACGGCGGCGTCACACCATATGGAGACGCGACCAACCTGGGCGACAATCCTCACCCAGGCAGCACCCTCGAGTCGTACTCGACCGACATCGCCGCCATCCCGGACGGCAGCGGCTACGCGATCATCCAAGGCAACGGCACCGTGCACACCTACACAAGCGCGGAACAGTGATCCCATCGCACCACCCGAGCAGGGCAGACTCTCGACCATGACGTACTCGGGATCCCGAACGCTCGACGACCCGTTCACGCTGCGGACACTGGACGAAGCCGGACAGCTCGCCGTCTTCCTCGAGGCCCAGCGCGCGATCCTGCGGGCTTCGCTCGACGGCATGGCCGACGACGAAGCGCGACGCCGCCTCGTCCCGTCCAAGACCACGCTCCTCGGGCTGATCAAGCATGCGACCTTCCTGCAGGTGGTCTGGTATCAGGAGGCGATCACCGGCACGCCAAGGACGCAGCTGGGGCAGCCGGCCGCGGTCGACGACTCCTTCGCCTTGACCGAGGTGGACACGGTCGAGTCGGTGCTTGCCGGATACGACCGGTCGTGCGCCGTCGCGCGGGAGGTGAGCGCAGCGCACAAGCTCGACGAGGTCGTGAGTGGGCACCGGATGGGCGCGATGACACTGCGCTGGATCCACCTCCAGGTCCTCCGCGAGCTGGCGCAGCACAGTGGTCACGCGGACATCCTGCGCGAGCAGCTTCTCGCGGTCCGCACCCGGTAGTGCATTGTTTCCCGGACGACGTCGTGCACCTCGGTTCTGGCAGGATGCCGGGATGGAACGTGTGCTTGGAATCGGCGGCTACTTCATGAGGGCCGCCGAGCCGGCGACGCTGGCGGCGTGGTACCGGGAGTGTCTGGGTCTTGCCGCTGACGAGCAGGGCCTGTGGCACCAGGGAGTGGGGCCCACCGTCTTCGCGACCTTCGAGTCCGACACCGAGTACTTCGGGTCCCGCACTCAGCAGGCAATGATCAACTTCCGGGTCCGTGACCTGGACGCGATGCTCGCACAGCTACGCGCCAAGGGTGCGGACGTGGCCACGGAGACTCAAGAAATGGAAGGGGTCGGCCGATTCGGCTGGGTCACCGACCCCGAGGGCAATCGTGTGGAGCTGTGGCAACAGGCTTGACCACGCCTCGATCGTGCTCGATTCCCACGGCGTACGCACTTCCTTGAAATACCTTGGTTGTGGCTGTCGGATCGGGCGTGAGACGTTCGTAGCAAGGGTAAGAAGCGGGCCGACCGGCCCACGAAACCTGAGGAGTCCACGATGACGCAGTACCTGATGTCGGTGTTCGGGCCGGCCGAGGTCTCCGAGTACGGCAACTACCCGTCCGAGGAGGCGATGAACCAGGCGTTCGCCGACACGGACGTGTTCAACAAGCGACTGCAGGACGAGGGCTACTGGGTGTTCGCGGGCGGGCTGGCGCAGGCGACGACCGCGACCGTGGTCGACGGACAGGGCGCCGAGCCGGTGGTCACCGACGGCCCCTACCTGGAATCGAAGGAGTACATCGGCGGGTTCTGGATCATCGAGGCGCCCGACCTGGATGTGGCACTGTCCCTTGCCGCCGCAGGATCGAAAGCCTGTCGGGGCACCGTCGAGGTGCGCGCCTTCGCGGGCATGTGACGTCCGTCGCCGACGAGATCACCCGGGTCCATCGCGAAGAGTGGGCCCGGGTAGTCGCCGCGCTGGCGCGGCGCTTCGGTGACCTGGACATTGCCGAGGAGATGGCTGCGGAAGCGTTCGCCGTCGCGGTGGAGCGCTGGCCCACCGACGGCGTCCCCCCAATCCGGGCGGCTGGATCACCACGACCGCCAACCGGCGTGCCATCGACCGACTGCGCCGCGAGTCTCGTCGCGACGACAAGCAGAAGGAGGCTCAGATGCTGTACGACCCGACCGCGGCTGAGCAGCCCGACGCCTTCGACGGCAGCGCCCTCGACAATATGGCCATCGACGACGACCGACTCCGGCTGATCTTCACCTGCTGTCACCCGGCCCTGGCGATCGAGTCCCGGATCGCGCTGACTCTGCGCATGGTCGGCGGCCTGACCGTGGCCGAGATCGCCCGCGCGTTCCTGGTGCCAGAGGCCACGATGGGTCAGCGGATCACCCGCGCGAAGGGCAAGATCAAGGCGGCACGCATCCCGTACCGGGTCCCCTCCTCCGCGGACCTTCCGGCCCGCATCTCCGGCGTCTTGGCGGTCCTCTTCCTGGTCTTCAACGAGGGCTACCTCGCCTCCGATCCTCAGCAGGACGCCGTGCGCAGCGACCTCACCCTCGAGGCGATCCGGCTGACCCGGCTGCTGAGGACCCTGCTGCCGTCGGACGGTGAGGTCGCCGGCCTGCTGGCGCTGATGCTGCTCACCGAGGCCCGCCGGTCGGCGCGGGTCTCGGCGTCCGGCGAGCTGGTCACGCTCGACGAGCAGAACCGCGGCGCCTGGGATGCCGGCTTGATCGCGGAGGGGCACACGCTGGTCCGGCAGAGGATCGCCGCAGTCTCCGCCGGTCGGGAGACCCCGGGCCGCTACCAGATCCTGGCGGCCATCAACGCGGTGCATACCTCCGCGAGGGACGTCCGCGACACCGACTGGTCCCAGGTCGTTGCCCTCTACGATCAGCTCGTTGCCGTCGACCCTTCGCCGATCGTCGCGCTCAATCGGGCCATCGCGCTCGCCGAGCTCGACGGACCCGAGGTGGCGCTCGCCGTCGTCGACAACCTTGACTCCCAGACCCGCGCAGGTCAGCGGCTCGGCAGCTACCACGCTTACCACGCCACCCGCGCCGACCTGCTGCGCCGACTCGGCCGCACCGCGAACGCGCGCGCCGCGTACGACCGGGCCATCGAGCTGGCCGGCAACACAGCGGAGGTCGCATACCTCACCCGCCGCCGCAACCAGCTCTGACCCGATTGAGATGCGCTGGACGCAGCCGAGGCTCCGCGAGGTTGTCGCCTCGTCGCACCGCACCCGCACAACTCGATCAGCCCGCACCACTCGATCAGCCCGCACCACTCGATCAGCCCGCACAACTGGTCAGCAGGTGCCGCGATGGCGAGATCTGGTCATACCGAGGGATGCGCTCTCGGATTAGCGTGGGTGCCGTCCGACAACGAGAGCGAGACAAGATGCCCATCTACATGATCGAGCGAAACTTCGCCGAGCGGCTGGAGCTGACCGACGAGGGCGTCCGCAGCCTCGGAGAGATCAATGCCAGCGAAAACGTCAGCTGGCTGATGTCGTTCCTGTCGTCGGACCGGCGAAAGTCGTACTGCCTGTACGAGGCAGACTCGGCCGAGGCCATCATCCGAGCCGCGGGAGCGGCCGGCCTGCCGGCCGACGTCGTCGTGGAGGTCTCGTCTCGCGTCCTGCCCGATGGATCGTTCACCAACATCGTCTAGCTCACGAGCTGCGGTCGGCTCCGCCGAGCAGTCCGTGCACCGCCGCGAACCGGGCCGCCTGCGTGCGGTTCGCGGAGCCGGTTTTCATCAAGATGCTGCGGACGTGGTTGGCTGCCGTGTACTCGCTGATGCTGAGCCTGCCCGCGATGTCGCGGTTCCGAAGGCCCTGCGTGACGAGCCACAACACCTCCAGCTCTCGTGGTGTGAGCGGATCCACGAGGCTCGTTGCGGCGCTTTCCTCGGTCACCGACTGATGAACCCGGCCGGCATCGCCGGGTGCGGGACCAGCCAGACGCAGGACTCGAAGCCACCCACGAGCCCGCGCGAGCTGGCGGGCCGGTTCCGCGACAGCCTCGATCTCCGGCGGCGGGGCGCCGAGCCGCCGCCGGTGCGCGGCGTGCTCGGCCAAACTCGTCGCCTCATGAAGCGGCGCTTCCATCCGCCTGTCCATTGCCGCTGCGGCGGCGTAGTGATCGTCCGCGGTCGCCAGCCCCACGACCGACTCGAGCTGGGCAATCAGCCGGTCGGCGCTTCCCAGCGGTGCCACGAACTCCGCGCCGAGAAGATTGAGTCCGGCGTACTCCCGTGCGCGCGGCAGAAGCAAGCGCGCCCGTCCGACGTCGCCCAGCAGCGCTATGGCGTCGCCGAGGAAGGCGAGCACGGTCGGCCATGTCGATGACCGCTCGGCCCTGTCCAGGTCATCGTCGAGGATCTGATCGAGCAGGCTGGCGACCAGGCCGGTCATCCGAAGCTCGGTAGCCAGAGCCAGCGCAGCAGGTGGCCAGAAACCAGCCGCCTTCTCCGCGTTCACCAGTACTGGACGGGCTGCCTCGAGAGCGTTCCGCTCGCGCTGGACCAAATAGATCTGCAGGCCCCAGACACCTGAGCTGTGATCGACGTCCTCGAAACCCTCCGCGTACTCCCGGCTGGACGCGGCGGCCGCTGCTGCCGCCGCGAGGTCACCGGCAATGAGGTCCCGGGAGTAGGTGAGCATGGACAGCGTCCACGCCCAGACGGGCTCGGCCGTGACGAGGGCAACCCGGGCCAGGTCTGACTGGGCGACGCGCAGTCGAGCGAGATCGCCGAGAATGTATGAATCGGCGCATCGTCGGGTCGCAGCCGCCCCGTGGGCAGCGAGCTCGGCAGCGTCAGGCATCAGGGCGACCAGCTCGTCGGAAAGTGCGACCCGGGTCGGTAGCGCCCGCGGACGCAGATCGAGTTGCATGCTCCGTTCGAGCACCTCCGCCAAGACCTGCGGCAATCCGAGCGCCCTCGCCAAGACCAGCGCCTCGTCGATGGAGCTCCTTGCGGCAGGAAGGTTGCCGTTGTACGCGTGTGAGCGCGCCAGGGAGGCGATGGCCAGCACGTGCGTGGCGTCGCCCGCGCCGGGGTCGGCCGCGAGGGCCCTGCCCAGAATATCGACGGCGCGGCTACCTGGCTCGCCCGAGCGCCACGCCGCTTCCTCGTAGGTCGTTGCGGCGCGAACCCGAAGAAGCGGGTCGCCGGCGTCCCGGGCCACGCTCTCGCTCAGATCACGGCTTCGAGCGAACTGGCCCGCGCGGAGATGACACCGCGCCGCGTCGAGCTGCCAACCGGCCTGCTCGGCCGTGGACGTGAGGCCGGCCGCCCGCTCGAACAGCGCCGCAGCATCAGCAAACGCCAGCCGGCTCTCGGCGTCTACCGCAGCCTCCCGCAACTGTCGGGCAGCCGCACTCGTATAGCCGAGGCCAGTCGCGCCGAGATAGTAGTGCGCGAGTCGGAAGGCCACGTCCGGCCCCAGGGGTAGCCGCCGCTCGAGCGCGACGGCGACACGTGCATGCAATTGAGCCAGGTCGAGCTGAGGGACCGCAGCCAGGACTGACTGCCGGGTCAGCGCATGCAGGAATCGGTACGCTCCGTCGCGGGTCGGCACCTTCTCGAGGAGCCCCGCGCCGATTGCATCGTCGATTCCGGTCAGCACGCCCGTGCCCGCGTCGCCTTCGCCCGGTTCGGCCAGGCACCAGCCCAGCTCGGCGGCGGACACCTGCTGCCCGAGCACTGCTGCCAGCCGAAGCACCAAGAGCGACTCGGCGCTGAGATCGGCGCACCGGGCCGCGACGGTCGCTCGAATGGACGCAGGTGCCTGTGGTGTGCCGCTCGGCGGCTCACCCTGCGGCCATGAACGGCAGACTTCCCGTAACAGGAACGGGTTGCCGCCGGTCTGTTCGCGCAGCTCCGCGGCACGGGCCGTGGCTACGCCGGGCGGTACGCCGTGGCCCCGGTGAAGGTAGTCGGCAATGTCTGCAGCCTGCAACGGATCGAGGTCGAGCCGGTGCACGCCCGCCAGCCGGTAGAGGGATCCGAAGGCGGGCGGTTCGTCCGCCATCGAAGTGGTGCTGCGCAGGGTGGCGAGAACCAGCACCGGCACGTCCGTCACTGACGCGGCAAGATCGACGACGAGCCGGGCGCCGGTCTTCGTCGCCCAATGGAGGTCTTCCAGGACGAGGACGAGCGGATGAGGCCCGGCGGCCTCGACCATCAGCCGGGTAACGGCGTCGAAGAGCAGCCGCGTCGAGGAAACCGCGGTGTCCGGGTCGCCACCGGCCACCAGACGTAAGCGGTCGACGACCTCCGCCTGGGTAGCCACCTCGTCTCCGAGCTGGATGTGTCCCTGCACGGTCCAGGGCAGCAATGCCCGAACGGGCTCGGCCAATGGGTCGTACGGACGGCCGAAGTCGGGAGTGCACCCACCGACCAAGACTGCCGCCCCGCGCCGATGGAAGTCGTTCGCAGCCTCAGTGACCAGCCGCGATTTTCCGGCGCCCGGCTCGCCACAGATCAGGACGAACTGTCGGATCCGCCGCTGGGTATCGGCCCAGGCCCGGTCCAGAAGGGTCCGTTCGGCGCGCCGGCCGACGAAAACGGGCTGCCCCGGTGCGTCCCAGTGACCGGGCGGAGTCGGCATCGGCCATCCGGTCACAACGCTCAGGGTAGCGAGGTCCAGCTGTCCCGGCCGGTCCGCGACGAGATGAACGCAAGCCGCCCTCGTACGCCCCCTCGAAGCCTCATCGCTCGAATTAGCTACGCGAATCGAGACCAAGAGTCAGTCAGAACTGGTCATGCGCGCATGGAGCCGCCCCGGCGAGAGTGACGACATCCGCATCCCACCGTCCAGGAGCCCATCATGCTCGCACGCCGCCCTCGGTCTGCCGCCGCCAAAGTCATCGTCGCCGCATCCATCCTCTTGGTGAGCGCCGGCACTGCGTTCGCCGCGCCGCGCGAGGTGCCATCGGCGCCGTCGATGGTTCCGGTCCACCTCCCACCGGTGGTGACCACAGAGCTGGCGACCTTCGCGGCCGCGGGCTGCACCGGTGGCTGCGGATCAGGAAGCACGATCGGGCCGGACCATGCGCTGTACGTGACTGACGGAAAGGGTGGTCGGGTGCTCAGGATCGATCCCCGGACCGGCGCCCAGACCACGTATGCGCACGGGCTTCCTCGCTCGATCGACGCCTTCGGTATCGGCGGCGCAATGGACGTCGCATTCATCGGCCCGACTGCGTACGTCCTCGTCACCCTGGTCGGACCCGAGCTGGGACAACCCGATGTCGTCGACGGGATCTACCGGATCAGACGCGACGGCACGGCCACGCCGATTGCCGACCTGGGCGCCTGGTCGACGACGCATCCACCCGCCGGCGACATCTTTGTGGCGAGCGGGGTCCAGTACGCGCTACAACCATTCCGTGGCGGCTTCCTGGTCACTGACGGTCATCACAACCGGGTGTTGCGAGTGGGGTTGGACGGCAAGATCGACGAGCTGATCGCGTTCGGGGATGTCGTCCCAACTGGTCTGGACGTCCGAGGGGGGACGATCTATCTGGGCGAGGCGGGCCCCTTGCCGCACCTGCCCGAGACGGGCAAGGTCGTCAGCTTCACCAGCCACTCGCACGCGGCCCGTACGATCGCGTCGGGCGCGAGGTTGATCGTCGATGTCGAGTTCGGTGCTCGAGGAGAGCTGTATGTCTTGTCCCAGGGCATCTGGGATCTGCCGAATCAACCGGACAATGCCGGATTGCCGGCGTCGCCGAACACCGGATCGCTGCTGCGGCTCAACAGATCCGGCAGCTTCACCAAGGTCGCCGGCCCGCTGGATCGACCAACTTCGGTCGAGCTGATCGGCCACACGGCGCTGGTTGTCACCCTCACCGGCAAGGTGATCAGAATCGACGGCATTCCTCCGTACGCGGGCCGATGAGATTCCGCGGGCCGCGGTGTCTCCTGACGTGAGGCCCGCGATACTGGGACCCGGAGGAGAAGCAATGAGCACTGTGGTGATGCACGCCGTGACCTCGGTGGATGGCTATATCGCCGACGACAACGACGAGGTCGGACCGTTGTTCGACTGGTACTTCAACGGCGACCAGCCCCTCGTCGACGAGCCGCTCGAGCAGCAGCACGCGCCGTTCCTTGTCTCCTCGACCTCACTGGCCCATGTCCGGCCGTTCTGGGCCAGCATTCGGGCGACGATCCAAGGCCGGCACCTGTTCGACCTGACCAACGGCTGGGAGGCTCGTCCGCCCGCTGGGGAGCATTTGGTGGTTGTGTCGCACCGGCCCAAGCCCGACGGCTGGCACCCCGAGGCGGACGTTCCGTTCTTCGACAACGTCGCCGCTGCCGTCGCAGAGGCGAAGCGGCGTGCCGGCGACGGCGTCGTGGCGGTATGCGCCGGCAACGTCGGTGGCCAGGCACTCGCTCTGGGCCTCGTCGACGAGGTCGCGATGGATGTCGTGCCCGTCGTCTTCGGCAGAGGAAAACGCTACTTCGGCCAGATCGACGGTCAGCTCCTGCTGGAGGATCCCGATGTCGTGCTCCAGGGAGCCCGGGTGCTGCACCTCAGATACAGGGTGCGCCGCTGACCGGGTTCTCAGGAACGTTGGGCCGGATCTCAGACATCGCACGCACAATAGAGCGGTGAGTTCGCGTACGTCGGGCACCCGGCCCGCCCAGTCCAAGGATCCGAAGTCTACGAACGGCAAGGGACGCAGCACCCCACCCCGTCAGCCCGGACCTTCGAACAGCGCGAGCGCGCGGTCTGCGCGGGCGAGGCTCGCGGCGGAGCGAGAGCGGAAGGCGCGTCGTCGGCGGTTGTTGCTGTGGGTGGCGCTGCCGCTCGCGGTCGTCATCATCGCGGTGGGCACCCTGGTGATCGTCCGGGTCGTCAGCGACGGACGGTCCACCCAGACGGGCCAGCCGGCCAGCGCGGGCTCCGACGCGGTCATCACCGCGGTCACCAGCGTGCCGGCCGCGGTCTTGGACCAGGTCGGCGCAGGATCGGGGGTTACCCCAGCGAAGCGGATCGACGCGCCAGCACTCACCGAGGACGGGAAACCACGCGTGCTGTACGTCGGCGCCGAGTACTGCCCCTACTGCGCCGCGGAGCGGTGGGCGATGGTGGTCGCGCTCTCTCGGTTCGGGACGTTCGAGGGTCTGGGCCAAACCGCATCGTCGGCCAGTGACGTCTATCCCAGCACCCCGACCCTGACGTTCCACGGCTCGACGTTCACCAGCTCGCAGCTCGCCTTCACCGGCGTCGAGACCGAGAGCAACGAGATGACGAACGGCCAGTACGCGCCGCTGGACACCCTGAGCGCGGCCGACCAGCAGCTGCTGTCGACGTACGACGCGCCGCCGTACGTCGACAGCGCGAGCGCCGGGTCGATCCCATTCGTTGACATCGGCGGCAAGTACCTGATCTCGGGTGCCTCGTACAGCCCGGAGGTCCTGCAGGGCAAGACGCACGAGCAGATTGCGGCCGCCCTGTCGGACCCGACGTCGCCGATCGCCCAGTCGGTCAACGGAACGGCGAACATGATCACCGCCGCCATCTGTGCCACCACCAATAACGCACCGACCTCGGTGTGCACCTCGCCGGGGGTGCTGGCGGCGGCGAAGACGCTCTCGTGAACGCGCGCCGGCGGATCGACGCCTCGTTCGTCGTGTCGGTGGTCGGTGTGCTCGTGTCGGCTTACCTCACCGTGGAGCACTTCACCAGCCCGGCGGTGCTCGCCTGCCCGGAGGGCGCCACCATCAACTGCGCGAAAGTCACCAGCAGCTCGTGGTCGCAGATCGCGGGCGCGCCGGTCGCCGTCCTCGGCCTCGGCTTTTTCGTCGGAATGGCCGTACTCACCTCGCCGCCCATGTGGGCGCGACGGGCGCTCGATCCGCTGCGAGTCGGTGGAGCGGTGGCCGGGGTGGTGATGGCGATCTACCTGGTGTGGGTCGAGCTCTTCCGGGTCGACGCGATCTGCCTGTGGTGTACCGCGGCCCACCTGTGCGCGCTCGCCCTGCTGGGCACGGTGCTGTGGCGCGTCGCCAACCGTGCTCCGGCGAGTGAGAATGCCTCCGCCGACACTCATGCCGCCGACCCTCGTGCCACCGACCGCGGTGCCCGCGACTGAGGGTGCCCGCGAGACCCTGCCTGCCCTGCTCGAACTCAGCCGATCACGGGTAGGTAATCGACCACGCACTCGTAGTAGCGCATCACCAGCACGCCACGGTCGGGATCGATCGATCCCTCGCCGACCGCGAGGATCCCGTTGAGCCACACGTGCTCGGGGTCGTCGGTCTGGAAGCTGAGCACGTGCACGCCTCGACCGTCACTGGGCGCGGACAATCCCGTCAAAGTGAACAGGACGAGCGCGCCCGACTCGACCGTCACGAATCCCCGCGCGTCCGGATAGGCGAGCTCGCCACGGAGCTTGGGGAAGTTCGACCACGTCGCCCGGCCGGCCAGTCGACCGGTCAGTGCGCCAGTTCCCTGGCCATACAGCCGCCCGTCGCCAGCCTGCGACGGTTGGACGGCCTCCATCAGGTCGTAGCGCCATTCCGCGTCGCAGAGGTGCAACAGCTGCATGTCGGGCCCCCTTCCCCACCCCAATGGTGACAGCCGAACGCCGCGACGTGAATCCATCGCCGGCACGAAAGTCCTACAGTCAGGCACATGGCGACCGGCAGCGCTGCGGCGGAGAAGACGATCGGAAGCGCAGTCCTCATGACGACCTTGTTCCCGATGGCGATCGCCGATGGATCGAGGCCCACCTCAACGACGTCCGATAGGTCGACTCCGACCACTTCATCCCCTTCCATCGACCTGACGTCATTGCCGAGGTTGTGATGGAGGCACTACTCGGTGCCAGTCGAGGAATCGCGTCCCACCGTCGTTCAGGGTGGGTCGTCGGGTCGGCTGAGGTAGTGGTGGCCGGTGGGGGTGGTGGTGCGGATGGTGTGGGAGTCGGGGTCGAGCAGTGTCACGGTCCAGCCGGGCATTTCCCGGACGTAGTTGCCGCGTTCGCAGACGCCGCGACCGTTCGTTGGTGTGGTGGGTCCGCCGTCGGTGTAGCGGACGATGTGGTCGTGGTGCCGGATCGGTGCGGTGCAGAACGGGTCTCGGCAGTGCCGGTCCCGGGCATCGATCACGTCCTTGACGCGGCCCGGTGAAGCGGCGCCGGCGGTCGATCCCGACGACCACGTTTCCGCCGCGTCCGGCGACGGGCTCGACGGGTTTGGTGAAGAGGCGTCGCCAGAATCCGTCGGCCCGCGTGTCGGTGAGGATGTCGTGGACGATCCGGGCCGGGACCGGCCCCTGGTCGCCGACCTCGCCCGGGGTCGGACTCTGGGGGTCGAGCAGCGTGGCGAGGGGCATCACGATCTGGACCTCGACCGGCACATCCGTCGCGCTGGTTTGTCCGGTGACTCGTTCGACCAGGGTGTCGGCCATGATCTGGCCACGGCCACGCCGATCACCGGCCGCAGCCAGCCGGGCGGCTTCCCGGTCCAGGGCGGCCAGGCAGGCCACGCCTTGCTCGACCGGCAACAACCCGGACAGGATGCTCATCGTGTCCGGCGCCGGCCGCAACGTCACCCGCCGATCCGACCGGGCCGTGCGGCACCGCTCGACCGCAGCCTCCGGATCGGCGGCATACCCGAGGCGGCGCGCCACCGCCGCGGCGGCCTTCGGCGACTTCTCCCCCAACCCGGCCCGGGCCAGGTCGGGATCGACCCGCCGCCGGGTCGCCGAGTCGAGATGGGACAACTCGCCGACGACCAGCCGGGCCGTCCAGCCGCCGATGTCGCCGACGGTCAACAACCCGAGCACGCTGGGCAGGTCCAGACACAGGTCCCGGGCCAGGTGGAGCCGGCGGGACCCTTCAGTGGGTGACACCTTGCACGCCAACGCGACCTGATCCGCGATCCCCCGACCCACCCGGCGCGGATCCACATCCAAGCGTTGCTGCTCGACGACCTGGGACCGGGCGAACCCGACGATCTCGACCGCCTGCAACGCCTCCAACGCTGCCTTCAACCGCTCCAGCACCACGATCCGATCAATCCGGACCCCATCCCCGACAGCCGCACCGGACCCGACCAGCTCACCGATCCATGCCAGCACACCGACCAACCCGGCCGTCACCGGATCCGGCTCAGGCAGATCCGTCGGGTCGTCGGCGATCGCTGCGGTCATACCAGAAACGCTAAACCAAGCCACCGACAAAAATCGCAAGCAAGTTCGAACGACCTGAGCGTAGAGGACGTGCGGTGTCGTGACCGGTCGCGATCCCGGCCGCATGGATCCGCCCGCATCCAGTGGTCGGCGGTCAGCGCACGATCAGGACGCCGTGGCCGGTCATGGGGTGATCAGGCGGGCCAGATCGGTCAGGGCGTCGGGGAGCAGCCGGTAGTAGGCCCACTTCCCTCGCTGCTGACGGGCCAGCACTCCCGCCTCGACCAGGATCTTCAGATGGTGCGACACGGTCGGCTGGGACAAGCCGACCGGTTCGGTGAGATCGCAGACACACGCCTCCTGGCCCTCGTGCGCCGCGACCAGCGACACCAGCCGGAGCCGCGTCGGGTCCGCGATCGCCTTCAGCGACCGGGCGAGCGCTTCTGCGGCGACCAGTGTGATCACCTCTCCCACGACCGGGGAGCAGCACTCGGTCAGCACCGGGAAGACGGTGATCGATGAAGCTGGCACGGTCGACATGCCGCCACTCTATGCCACGCATTGACAAACATCGATGGATGCCTAGACTGACGCATAGATGAACGTCGATACAAAGGAGTGGTGATGACTCGGACGAAGGACGACCTGCGGGAGGACGTCCGGCGGCGATACGCCGACGCAGCAGTCGCGGTGAGCACCGGCACCGGCGGGTCCGGCTGCTGTGATCCGGCACCGGACGACCGGTTCGGCGGATCGCTCTACCGGGCGGCCGAGCGGGACAGCCTGCCGGTCAAGGCGGTGGCGGCCAGTCTGGGCTGCGGGAACCCGACCGCGGTCGCCGACCTTCGTCCCGGTGAGCGAGTGCTCGACCTGGGCTCCGGCGGAGGGATCGACGCGATCTTGTCGGCCAATCGAGTCGGACCCGGCGGCTTCGTCTACGGCGTCGACATGACCCGCGAGATGCTCGAGCTGGCCCGAACGAACGCGGCGGAGGCCGGGGTGCGGAACGTGGAGTTCCTGCAGGGCACGATCGAGGACGTCCCACTGCCGGATGGCGCGGTCGATGTGGTGATCTCCAACTGTGTGATCAACCTCAGCGTCGACAAGCCGGCCGTGCTGGCCGAGATGTCCCGCGTGCTCTCCGCGGGCGGGCGGTTAGGGATCAGCGACGTGGTTGCCGAGGACCAGCTCACCCCGGCAGAGCGGGCCGAGCGAGGGGAGTACGTCGGCTGCATCGCCGGCGCCCTCTCCCGACAGGAGTACCTCGACGGACTCGCGGCTGTCGGATTCATCGACGCGACCGTATCGTTCACCCACCCCGTGGCTGACCAGATGCACTCCGCGATCATCCGCGCCACCAAGCCCGGCGCATCCAACCCGGCGACGGAGGTCTCGTGCTGCACCGAGACCGAGGCCGCCTCGTGTTGCTCCTCATCCGCAAAGTCGAGCTGTTGCGGCACGCCGACGGCCGCCACCCGGCCGTCCGGCTGCGGATGTCGATGACCCGGCTCGGCCGCCGGGCGATCGCCGAGCTGGTCGGCACCGCGTTCCTGGTCACTGCCGTGGTCGGCTCCGGCATCGCCGCCCAGCGGCTCTCACCCGGCCAGACCGGGCTACAGCTGCTGGAGAACAGCCTCGCCACCGGAGCTGCGCTCGCCGTGCTGATCATCGCGCTGCAGCCGGTGTCGGCCGCGTTCAACCCGGTCGTCACTCTCGCCGAACGAGCCCTGCACCAGGTCAACACCCGGGAAACGGTCGCTCTGATCGCTGCCCAGCTCGTCGGCGGCCTCGCCGGCGCCGTCCTAGCGAACCTCATGTTCGGGCTGCCACCGGTCACCATCTCCGACCAGGCCCGGAGCGGCGCCGGGCAGTGGCTCGGTGAGGTCATTGCCACCCTCGGCCTGATCACGGTGATTTTCGGCGCCACCCGGGCCGGCCGGGCGAGGCACCTCGGCTACCTCGTTGGTGGATACATCACCGCCGCCTACTGGTTCACCAGCTCGACCAGCTTCGCCAACCCCGCCGTCACCCTCGCGCGCACCCTCTCCGATACGTTCGCCGGAATCGCGCCGAGCTCGGTGCCCATGTTCGTCGTGATGCAACTCATCGGCGCCGCCGCTGGGCTCGGGTTGATCACGATTCTCCGCCCCCGCCCGGCCGCCACCGCAGCCACCGACCCCGCCCTGGAAGGCGCCCCATGACCACCATGAAACCGGCCGTGCTCTTCGTCTGCGTCCACAACGCCGGCCGGTCCCAGATGGCCGCCGGCTATCTCACCCACCTCGCGGGCGACCAGATCGAGGTCCGATCCGCCGGGTCCGAGCCGGCCGACCAGATCAACCCCGTCGCCGTCGCAGCGATGGCCGAAGAAGGCATCAACATCGCCGACCAACAACCCAAGATCCTCACCCCCGACGCCGTCAAGGCCTCCGACGTCGTGATCACCATGGGCTGCGGCGACACCTGCCCCTACTACCCCGGCAAACGCTACGAAGACTGGATCCTCGACGACCCCGCCGGCCAAGACCTCGACCACGTCCGACCCATCCGCGACGAGATCCGACACCGCGTCAACGACCTGATCGACCAGCTCCGACCCGAGCATTCACGCGGTTAGAACAAGCCGTCGGCTCCCGAGGGCCTCGGTCCCGGCGGGTTGCTAGGGCGGGAGAAGGTGATCGGCGGTCGCGGGAGGGTTGGAGAACGCCAGCGCGGCCTGCTCCACCTGTTGGTCTACCGCAGTCAGCCGCCCCTCGTGCTGGCGCAGATGCTCCTCCCAGGACGCCACACGGAACTGCTCGACGAAGGCGTCCCTGCGGTCGGCGTCGCGATAGAGCTCCCAGCGCGTCGCGCCCGTCCGCAGGCGAGATCGGCGGAGCAGGCGCATCGCGTCCAACCACTCCGCCTCCCGCTCGGCAGCGACGACGTACCGGACCATGACCATCACGGGCCCGACCGCCGGCTCGGGCTGGACCGACACCCGTGCCTCGCTCCAGTAGACGACCGGGTCCGGCGCGACCGAGCCGGCCTCGGGCACCCGCCAGATCAGCCCGATGCCGACCGCCAGCGCGGAAAGCACGGCGGCCGCGACGAACGTCGCGAGCAGACCGACCTGGCTGCCGATCAGGCCCCAGCCGAGGGCGCCCACGGCCTGGCAGCCGGTGAAGACCATGGTCCAGATCGCCATCCCGCGGGCCATCACCCAGGCCGGCATGAACAGCTGAAGCTCTGCCACCAGCGTCGAGATGGTCGAGGTCCAAGACAGCCCGGCGAGCACCAGGATCACCAGAGCCAGCACGAGACTCGGCACCAGGACGAGCAGCACCAGGGCGCCCGCCATCAGCAGACCGGCGGCAGCAAGCGTGGCGTTGCTGGAGAGCACCAGGCGCACCCGGCCGAGGACCAGTGCCCCCGCAATCGCGCCGACGCCGACGGCGGCGAACATCAGCCCGTAGCCACCGGCTCCGACGCCGAGCTGCCGGCTCGCCACCAACGGAAGCAGCGCCCACATCACCGAGGCCGGGAGCAGGAAGATCGCCAGCCGGACGAGGATCCGCCGGATGGCGGTGTCGTGCCAGACATACCGGCCACCGGCACGGAGCGCCGGCACGAAGCGCTCACGACCACCGACCGGCACCGTCGGGACCCGGCGCCAGAACAGCAACACGATGGCGAGCGGGATCACCGACAAAGCGTTGAGCGCGAACACCGTCGGCACGCCGAACTTCGCGATGATCAAGCCGGCCAGCGCCGGCCCGGCTGCCCGGGACAGATTGACCCCCACCATCTCGAGCCGGGCTGCCGAGCGGATCTGGTTCCGCGGCACCAGCTCCGGCGTGCTCGCCTGCCACGCCGGAAGCTGAACCGCACCACCGACTCCGAGCAGGAACGTGAAGATCAGCAACAGCGACGGCGGCATCAGGCCGGCGATGGTCAGCCCCAACAGAGCAAGACCTACGAGCAGGAAGTACGCCTGGACGACGAACAACAACCAACGTCGGTCGAACATGTCGGCGAGCACGCCGCCCGGCATCGCCAGCAGCATGATCGGCAGGGTGTTGGCCGCCTGGACCAGCGCGACGACGGCCGCCGCGTTCGGTGTGTCGACCAGCAGCCACTGGGCGCCGACGGTCTGCATCCAGGTGCCCATCCCGCTGATCAGCACGCCGATCCACAGCCAGGCGAAGATCCGCTGGCGCAGTGGCGCCCACGGCGAGGACTCCAGAGCGACGTCGGCCGTCGATTCGTCGGCACCGGACATGCAGCCCTCCTCTTCCGGCCGCAGGCATCGCGTCGCCGGATCCCTCAGCCAACCGCATGCGTCGCACGCGAACGCTTCACCCCCGTCACTTCGATAAGGTCTGAGCATGGACCAGGACCCCTCCGGAGTGGGCGGACTCCGGGTCGGGCACCGCGAACGTGACGCCGTCGCCGAGGTGCTCAGGGACGCTGCCGGAGACGGCCGGCTCAGCCTTGAGGAGCTCGACGAGCGGCTGGAAGCCGCGCTGCGGGCGAGGACGTACGCCGACCTCGACCCCCTCGTCGCCGATCTCGCGGTCGAGCTGCCCTCCCGGCAGCTCGGCACCGGATCAGCGCTGCAGCCACCGCAGCCCCAGCGGCCGCCGGTGATGGGTTACGCCCGCGCAGACCCGCTGCGGCTGGACGCCGGGATGAGCAGCGAGAAGCGTCAGGGGGCGTGGACCGTGCCGCCGTTCGTCCGGATCAATCCGGGAATGGGTTCGGTGAAGCTCGACTGCCTGGACGCGACGCCGGCCGCTCCGGTGATCGAGGTCGAGGTGATGGCGGGTGCCGGCTCGATCCTGATCGTGCTGCCCGACGGGTGGGCGGCCGACGTGGACCGACTGACCAACTCCTGGGGCTCGAAGGCGGTCAAGGTTCCCCGCGATCCGGCCCCGGGCAAGCCACTCCTGGTGTTCTACGGCGCCGTGGGCCTGGGCAGTTTCAAGGTACGTCCGCCGACGCGACGAGACCTCCGCCGGGCCAACAGGCGACGACGCGAGCTCGAGCGGTGAAACCAGAGCACGACCGGCGGGGTCGGTTCGTCTCGTTCTGAGCGGCGGCACGGGTGCCACACGCGACCTGGGCGCCGTAAAGTGGCAGGCTGCCCTGTGATGCCCGTGCCCGGGCCTCGCGCCGTCAAAGCAGTCGGAGGTGGACACACTCGATGTTCTCGCGCATTGCCATCGTGAACCGGGGCGAGGCTGCGATGCGGCTCATTCACGCGGTCCGCGACCTCAACGCCCAGGCAGGCCCCGGCGGCAGTCGGATCGAGACGGTGGCCCTGCACACCGAGGGCGAGCGGCGGGCGATGTTCGTGCGCGAGTCCGATTATGCGTACGACCTGGGCCCGGCAGCGAGCCGGCCGTACCTGGACTACGCGGTGTTGGAGAAGGCGCTCGTCGCGACCGGGGCCGATGCGGCCTGGGTCGGCTGGGGATTCGTCGCGGAAGACCCCAACTTCGCCGAGCTCTGCGCGCGGATCGGCGTGACGTTCATCGGACCGAGCCCGGAGGCCATGCGCAAGCTGGGCGACAAGATCGGCTCCAAGCTGATCGCCGAAGAGGTCGGCGTGCCCGTCGCGCCGTGGAGTGGCGGCGGCGTCGACACCCTCGAGGAGGCCACCAAGGCCGCGGCCACGATCGGCTACCCGCTGATGCTCAAGGCCACCGCGGGCGGCGGCGGTCGCGGCATTCGGATGGTCGCGTCCGACGCCGACCTGACCGATTCGTACGAACGAACCCGGGACGAGGCCCAACGTGCGTTCGGCTCGGGCGTCGTCTTCCTCGAACGGCTGGTGACCGGCGCCCGGCACGTCGAGGTCCAGGTGATCGCGGACGGTCAGGGCACGGCCTGGGCCATCGGCGTCCGTGACTGCTCAGTGCAGCGGCGCAACCAGAAGGTGATCGAGGAGTCGTCCTCGCCGGTGCTCGACCCCGATCAGGTGGCCGAGCTCAAGGCCTCGGCCGAACGCCTCGCCGTCGCGGTCGGGTACGCGGGGGCGGGCACCGTCGAGTTCCTCTATCACCCGGGCGATCGGTTCTTCGCCTTTCTCGAGGTCAACACCCGGCTGCAGGTCGAGCACCCGATCACCGAGACCACCACCGACACCGACCTGGTCAAGCTACAGATCCATGTCGCGGGCGGCGGCCGGCTCGTCGGGGATCGTCCGGTCGAGATCGGCCACGCGGTCGAGGCCCGGCTCAACGCCGAGGACCCGGACCGTGACTTCGCTCCCTCGCCTGGCCGGATCGCCTTGCTCGACCTGCCTTCGGGACCGGGCATCCGGGTCGACACCGGCGTCGGCGAGGGCGACTCGATCCCCGCCGACTTCGACTCGATGATCGCCAAGATCATCGCGTTCGGGCGCGACCGCGACGAGGCTCTGGCGCGACTGCGGCGGGCAATGACCGAGACGACCGTCGTGATCGAGGGCGGTTCGACGAACAAGAGCTTCGTGCTGGAGCTGTTGGATGCGCCGGAGGTCATCGACGGCCGGGGTGGAACAGCCTGGGCGGACACCGGCTGGATCGACCGAGTCCGCGCCGAAGGCGGGCTGGTGGCTCACCGCCACTCCGGGATCGCGCTGGTCGCCGCCGGCATCGAGTCGTACGAGACCGAGGAGGCGCTCGAGCGGACCCGGCTGATCGAGACCGCGCGCGGCGGACGCCCGCAGGTGCAGCACCGCACCGGTCGCGCCATCGACCTGAAACTGCGTGGCATCGCGTACAAGGTGACCGTCTTCCGCACCGGGCCGCACCGCTTCCGGGTGGTCGTCGCCGACGCGTCGGGCGAGCACACCGTCGACGCCGACCTGGACCGGATCGGCGAGTACAAGAGCAGGATCAGGATCGGCGGTCGTACCCACCGCCTGGTCACCGCGACCCATGGCACGGTCCAGCTGGTCGAGGTCGACGGCGTGACTCATCGAGTGAGCCTTGACGAGGGCGGCGTGCTCCGCTCGCCCGCCCCGGCGCTCGTGGTGGCGACGCCGGCGGCCGTCGGCGAGGAGGTCGCGGCGGGTTCGCCGGTCCTCGTGCTGGAGTCCATGAAGATGGAGACGGTCCTCAACGCCCCGTTCGCGGCCCGCGTGAAGGAGCTCCTCGTCTCCGCGGGCAGCCAGGTGGAGACTGGGGCACCACTCGTCCGGCTCGAGCCGGTCGGCGACGACGAGTCCGACGACGAGTCCGACGCGGCCGGCGAAGCCATCGACCTGGATCTCCCGAACGGTGGTTCGCTGCCGTCCGATCTCGCCACCCGAGCCGAGCGGCGTCGCACTGAGCTGTTCGCCACGCTCCTCGGCTACGACGTCGACCCCCGCGACGAGGGTCGGACGCTGGACGCGTATCTGACCGAGCGCGACCAGCTCGTCGCCGATGGGCACTCCCCGCTGGCCGACGAGCTGGCCCTGATCGAGACGTTCGCCGACTTCGCGGAGCTCTCCCGCAACAGACCTGCGGGAGAGGACCTGCACCTGGAGAACCGGGTACACAGCCCTCGCGAGCACTTCCATACCTACCTCCAGAGCTTCGACCCGGAGCGGGGGGCCCTGCCGGAGGAGTTCCGCGCCAAGCTCGGCCGGGTGCTGCGGCACTACGGCGTGACCGATCTCGATCAGACGCCCGAGCTGGAGCAGGCCGTCTTCCGGGTCTTCCTCGCCCAGCAACGGTCCACCCCCGACGTCCGGCTCGTCACCGCGTTCCTCCAGCGCTGGATCGCCGAGCCCGCACCCGAGCCGCCGCTCGACGGCCCGGTCCGCGACGTGTTCGATCGGCTGGTCACGGCCACCCAGCTGCGCTTCCCGGTGGTCGGTGACCTGGCCCGGAGCGTGCGTTTCCGCTGGTTCGACCAGCCGTTGGTCGACGCCGAGCGGGCCAGTGTCCTCGGTGGCGTCGGGGAGGAGATCGTCGCGATCGCCGCGATGCCGGCGGGGCCGGATCGGGATACGCGGATCGACGCGTTGGCGAACATCCCCGAGCAGATCGTCCGGTTCCTCGCCGCGCGGATCGAAGGTGGCGACCTGCCGACCGACGAGCCGATGCTCGCCGTGCTGATCAAGCGGCACTATCGCGACTACGCCCTGCACGACCTGACCGAGTCCAGCGTCGACGGACGTCCGTTCGCCGTCGCCGACTACACGACCGACGACCGGCCCACCCACCTCGTCACGACGATCGGGCAGGTGGCCGAGCTGGCACCCGGCAGTGGGCTGGTCCATGCCGTGTCCGGAGCACTCGCGAGCGTCCCTGCCGGTCACGAGAACGTGATCGACCTGTACCTGGCGTGGCCCGATGCGCCGGAGTCCGCCGCCGACGCGTCAACCGCGATCGCCGAACGGCTCGCCGGGCTCGGCTTCGCCCACGAAGCGCGGCGGATCACGGTCGCCACCTGCCCCGGAGCCGGCCGTCCCGTCGGCTACTTCACCTTCCGGCCAGATCCGAGCCGATCCGATCGAACCCAGCTGGGCGGGACCACGCTGGCCGAGGACGTCCTGGTCCGTGGCGTGCACCCGATGGTCGGCCGCCGGCTCACCCTTGGTCGGCTGCGCGAGTTCGACGTCACGCGCCTCGATGCGCCGGAGGACGTCTTGCTCTACCGGTGCGTCGCTCCAGGAAATCCGGCCGACCAGCGGTTGGTCGCCCTCTCCCAGGTGCGCCAGCTCGCCGTCATCCGCGACGACCAGGGACGGGTGGTTGCCCTCCCCCACGCCGAGCGGGCGATCGCGAACTGTCTGGAGGCGATCCGCCGCGTGCGGGCCGCCAGCGGTGCCGCGGGCGCTCGACTCGACATGAACTATGTCTGGGTCTACATCTGGCCGACCATCGCCGCCGAGGTCGAGCAGCTGACCTCCCTGAAGTCCCAGATCGCCCCGATGACCGCCGGCGCGGGCATCGAGGAGGTCCTGGTCGGAGGCACCGTCACCCTCCCCGACGGCGATGAACGCACCCTCGTCGCCGGTTTCCACTACCAGCCGGGTTCCGGAGTGGTGACCTCCCTCGGCGGTCCGCCGACCGAACGTCTCAAGCCGCTGGATGACTACACGCAGAAGGTCGTTCGCGCCAGGCGACGCGGCGTCGTCTACCCCTACGAGCTACAGGCGATGATCGCCGGACCAGGCGGCACCGCGACGGAGTACGACCTGGACGACAGCGGCACCCTCGTGCCGGTCGACCGGCCGTACGGCCTCAACAAGGCCGGCATCATCGCCGGAGTCATTTCGACGCCGACCGATCGCTATCCAGAGGGTGTGAAACGTGTCCTGCTCTGCGGCGACCCGCTGCGTGCGCTGGGAGCGCTCGGCGAGGCCGAGTGCGCGCGGGTGATCGCGGGACTTGACCTCGCCGAGGCGATGGGAGTGCCGGTCGAGTGGTTCGCCGTCTCCGCCGGCGCCCGGATCTCGATGGAGTCCGGCACCGAGAACATGGACTGGGTCGCGAAGGCGCTGAAGCGGATCGTCGAGTTCACCCAGGCCGGCGGCGAGATCAACATCGTCGTCGCCGGCATCAACGTCGGCGCCCAGCCGTACTGGAACGCCGAGGCCACCATGCTGATGCACACCAAGGGCATCTTGGTGATGACCCCGGACAGCGCGATGGTGCTCACCGGCAAGCAGTCGCTCGACTTCTCCGGCGGTGTCTCGGCGGAGGACAACTTCGGCATCGGCGGGTACGACCGGGTGATGGGGCCGAACGGACAGGCCCAGTACTGGGCACCCGACCTCGCCGGGGCACTTGCGATCTTGATGGCCCACTACGACCACACCTATGCCGCGCCCGGGGAGGCCGGCCCGCGACGCGCCACCACCACCGACCCGGTCGACCGTGACGTCACGTCGTACCCCCACGATCCGACCGACTCGGGTTTCACCACGGTCGGCGACATCTTCTCCCCGCTCACCAACCCGGATCGGAAGAAGGCCTTCGACATCCGTACGGTCATGGCGGCGGTCGCCGACCAGGACTTCGCGACGCTGGAGCGATGGGCCGGCATGGCTGACGCCGAGACGTCGGTGGTCTGGGACGCCCACCTCGGCGGCTTCCCGGTCTGTCTGATCGGGATCGAGTCGCGGCCGGTTCCACGACGTGGCTATCCACCCACCGACGGTCCCGACGTCTACACAGCTGGCACCCTCTTCCCGCGGTCGTCGAAGAAGACCGCCCGCGCCATCAACGCCGCCAGCGGAAACCGGCCGGTCGTCGTGATCGCGAACCTGTCCGGCTTCGACGGATCGCCGGAGTCGATGCGACGGCTGCAGCTCGAGTACGGTGCCGAGATCGGACGGGCCATCGTCAACTTCGAGGGCCCCATCGTCTTCTGCGTGGTGTCGCGCTATCACGGCGGGGCGTTCGTCGTGTTCTCCAAGGCGCTCAACCCACGGATGACGGTGCTGGCGGTCGAGGGATCGTACGCCTCGGTGATCGGCGGCGCGCCGGCCGCGGCGGTCGTGTTCACCCGCGACGTGGATGCCCGGACCGCGAAGGACCCACGGGTCGGCTCGCTGGAGAGGCGGCTGGCGGAGGCAAGCGGAGCCGAGCGCGCCTCACTCGCGGCCCAGCTCGCCGAGACCCGACGCGACGTGCGCAGCGAGAAGCTCGGCGAGGTCGCCACCGAATTCGACCGGATCCACAACATCCATCGGGCCGTCGAGGTCGGCTCGGTCGACGAGGTGATCGCGGGCTCCGAGCTGAGGTCGAAGATCATCGCAGCTCTGGTCGGGTCCGCTGCCGATGGGAGTAGATCGGGTGGGGTACTCCCCAGCTGATCTACTCCACTATCGAGGCGCCGCTTGTGTCGGGTTTGTCCAAGAACCCGATCGGGCGGGTGGTGGAGGCTGGAGCCATCGATTCGACGGTCAGGAGATGATGCAGGATGAGCACGGCACGACTGGCGATGGTGACCCTGGACTGCGCCGACCCTGGCCCGGTGTCGGCCTTCTATGCCGAGCTGCTGGGGCTGGACGTCGCCTACAGCGATGAGAATGCTGTGATGCTCTCCGGCGGCTCGGGACCCGCGATCGGCTTCGGCCGGGTGCCCGACTACCAGCCGCCCGCGTGGCCCAATCCGAACGGCAGCAAGCAGTACCACTTCGACCTGGCCGTCGCCGACATCCAGGCGAGCGAGGCCCGCTGCCTCGAGCTCGGTGCGACGCTGGCCGAACCGCAGCCGGGCGAGACCTGGCGGGTCATGCTCGATCCCGCCGGACACCCGTTCTGCCTCACCAACGCGGCGAACTGGGGCTGACCGGAACAGAAGTCGCGGCGCGACCGAAGGTGGGCCCGGGCGTCAGGAGCATCCGCAGGAGCGTCGGACGATCAGGTCCATGGCGAACACCTGGTGGTTGACGGTCCCGGAGCGGTCGACCACGGTCCGGACCGCGGCCTCGGCCATCTCGCGCACCCGTTGGCGCACGACCGTCAGTGGCGGGATGGCGTACTCGGACTCGTGCGTGCCGTCGAAGGCCACGATCGCCAGCTCCTCTGGCACCCGAACACCGAGCTCGTGGGCCGCACGCAACAGCCCGATCGCCTGGAGATCGGAGCTCGCGAAGACCGCACGCGGCGGGTCGGGAGCCTGCAGCATCTGCCGTCCCCCGAGATATCCGCCCTCTCGGTTGAAGGGCATCCGAACGATCGGCCCGTCCGGTCGGTCGCTGGCCCGCAGCGCCGTCTGCCACCCGACCTCGCGCCCGTCGATGGAGGCGCCTACGCCGGAGCCCATCAGAAGCGTCACGGTTCGATGACCGTGCACGGTCAGCAGATGGTCGACGGCCTGACGAGCGCCGCCGGTGCTGTCCGACCCAACGGTCTCGTGTCCGGCGGACGCGAGTGCGCTGTCGACGTACACCGTCGGTGTGTCCAGCCTCCGATCACCCGGAGCGCGGGGACGTGGCGGACCGGCGGCGCCGGCGACGATCAGCCCGTCGACCTGGCGTGAGCCGAGGTCGACGATCAGCCGAGCCTCCAGCTCGAGGTCCGAGCCCGAGTTGGCCACCAGCAGGGCCAGCCCACGCTCCGCGGCGACCCGTTCGATCTCGACGGCGTACTCGGCGAAGAACGGGTTGCTGCTGTCGGGCACGATCAGCCCCAGCATCCCGGTGGAGCCCAGCTTCAACGAGCGAGCCGTGATGTTCGGCCGGTAGCCGAGGATCTCGATCGCGTCGCGCACCCTGGCTGCGGTCTCCGAGGCGACCGGCCGTGGCCCGTCGTTGACGACATAGCTGACCACCGCGGTGCTCACGCCGGCGAAGCGCGCCACATCCGCCCGCGTCACGGCCCGAGGAACTGGTCGCGGCACTGGTCGGGTCACCGGTTTGGGCGCCGATCCGTCACTCACCGTCTGCACCCATCAGCTCCCCGATCCGTTCGCGAGCATGCGTCGCGATCAGCAATCTAGGTCACGGGGAAAGGGTGCGAGATCAGATTGGTGAATCGACCAGCCCGTCCCAGGACCAGCGCGGGATCGTGAGCCCATCCGGCACGTGATCCGCCGACCCGTGATAACGAGCCATGGTCGTCCTGGTCGCCCACGCGAAGTAGTCGTGCAGCACCTGCCTCAGTCGTTGATCGCCGGCCAGACCGGCGTCGCGGAGCGCACCGTCGAAGCAGGCGATCGCTCGCCGATCCATCTCCTCGTGGGGGCCGTTTCCGCTGTGCACGCGGACGACCGTGGTCTCGTCGCCGTAGTTCTCGGAGTACGTCGGTGGTCCGCCCAGCGCCTCTTCCCAGTAGGCGGCCAGCCGTTCGGTGTGCTCGGGATGGAAGCCGTGACTGAAGGCGTGGCTCACGATCTCGTCGGCCAACACCCGCTCGTGCCACGCGTGGGCCAGCCTGCGGACGCCGGCCGCACCACCGGCGGCCTCGTACACCGTCTGCATGCGTTCACGATCTCACCCGAACGTCGGCATGTCGAAAGAGCAGCGTCAATCACGGTTGACAAACGGACGATCGTCAACTTAGATTGACGCATGACGGAAACACTGCTGACGGCGGCAGGTGACAACCCGCGCGACGGTCTCCGCGCCGTTCGTGCTCTGCGCGAGCTGGCGGATCGACTCGAGATCCTCCAGGTCGGGCGCGCCCGCGATCTTGGCTGGTCGTGGCAGGAGGTCGCCGACGTGCTCGGCGTCAGCAAGCAGGCGGTCCACAAGAAGCACGGCAGGAGGATCTGATGTTCGAACGGTTCACATCCGACGCACGGAGTGCCGTCGTCGATGCCCAGCTCGTGGCGCGCCAGGCCCGGTCGCGATCGATCGACTCGCGGCATGTGCTCGTCGGCCTGGCGGACGCGGACGGGCGGGCGGGCGCAGCACTGGACGCCGTCGGCGTCGATCGCGACGCCATGGCGGCACGACTGCGGGCCCAGCTCAGCGAGGCCGGCCTGGATGCCGCCGCGCTCGCCTCGCTCGGCATCGACCTCGACGCCGTACGTCGCCGCGCCGACCAGGTGTTCGGCGTGGGTTCGCTCGACCGTGCCACGGCCAGGGGGCGGCGGGGCCACATCCCGTTCACCTCCGACGCCAAGAAGTCGCTCGAGCTGGCGCTGCGGGAGGCGGTTCGGGCCGGCGCGTCGAGCATTCACGACGGCCATCTCCTGCTCGGCATCCTGCGTAACGCCGGCACGGCGGCCGAGCTGGAGCTCAGTCGGTCGCTGGCCGCGGCCGGCACCGACGCGGAGGCGCTGCGAGCCGCCGTGGACCACCCCCGGGCGGAGGCGTCCTGAGCATGGACCAGAGCGAGATCTGGGACGCCGCCACGGCCGAGCGCTACGACACACCCGGGACGGGCATGTTCGCGCCGGAGGTGATCGGTCCGACGATCGACCTGCTGGCCGGCCTCGCGGGCGACGGTCGAGCCTTGGAGCTCGCGATCGGGACGGGCCGGGTCGCGGTGCCGCTGCACGAGCGGGGGGTGTCGGTCGCCGGGATCGAGCTCTCGGAGCCGATGATCGCGCAGCTCCGCACCAAGGTGGACGAGGACCTCATCCCCGTGGTCGTCGGGGACATGGCGACGGTGCGTGCGCCGGGGACGTACGCGTTGGTGTATCTGGTCTTCAACACCATCTCCAACCTGCTCAGTCAGGCCGAGCAGGTCGAGTGCTTCCGCAACGCCGCTCGCCATCTCGGCCCGGGTGGCCGATTCGTCATCGAGCTGTGGGTGCCCGAGCTGCGCAGCCTGCCGCCGGGCAAGGAGGCGACGGTCTGGACGACCCAACCCGGTTACATCGGACTGGACACGTACGACGTATTGACCCAGCGGATCGTCTCGCACCACTTCCGCTTCGGCGACGATCACCGCGCCGAGCTGTTCCGCAGCCCGCACCGCTACATCTGGCCGGCCGAGCTGGACCTGATGGCCCAGCTCGCGGGGTTCGAGCTGGAGAGCCGTCACGCCGACTGGTCGGGCACCGAGTTCACCGCCGAATCAAGCTCCCACGTCTCGGTCTACCGGATGCCCACCGACGCGTCTTGACCGGTTGCCCACCGACGCGTCCTGCCGCGACCGGCCGGAGCGGCGGCTCTCAGCGAAGAACCGGTGGCCCGACGTACCGGCTCGCCGGCCGGATGATCTTGCCCGAGCTGGCCTGCTCCAGCGCATGCGCCGTCCAGCCCAGCACCCGAGCGACGGCGAAGGTCGCGGTGAACATCTGCGGTGGGATGCCCGCGGCCTCCATCACCAGTGCCGCGTAGAACTCGACGTTGGTGCGCAACGCGCGGCCAGGCTTGATCTCTTCCAGGGTCCGCAGGACGGCGGCCTCGATCTCGATCGCCAGCTCGACCCTCGGACCGCCGAAGCCGCGGGCGATCTCCTTCATCAGCGCCGATCGCGGGTCCTCTGTTCGATACACCGCATGGCCGAAGCCCATGATCCGTCCGCCGCCGGCAACTTGCTCCCGGACGTACGTCGCCGCCTGGTCCGCCGAGCCCAGGTCCAGTAGCTGGAGGGCTCGACTGGGCGCACCCCCGTGCAGTGGTCCGGAGAGTGAGCCGAGCGCGGCGGTGATCACCGCACCGAGGTCGGCGCCGGTCGAGGCGACGACCCGGGCGGTGAAGGTCGAGGCATTGAAACCATGATCGATCGTGGACACGAGGTAGGCGTTGATCGCCTGACGGGCACGCTCGGACGGTTCGGTCCCGGTCAGCATCCACAGGTAGTTCGCGGCGTGATCGAGGTCGCCACGCGGCTTCACGGGATGGTCGCCGCTGGCATGTCGCCAGAGCCCGGTGAGAATGGTCGGCACGGCGGCGCCGATCGTCAGCGCGTCCTGGCGGCGCTGTCCCGGATCCTCGTCATAGAGGGGATGCAGTCGGTGCGCGCCGGACAGCAGAGGCACCGAGGCCCGCAGGCCGGCAAGCGCGTCACCCGCCGCCGTGAGCTGCGCGATCTGGGGTAGCACCTCGAGCAGTGCCGCGGGCAGCTCTCGGCGCGATCTGACCTCGGCGGCGAATGGACGCGCCTCACTTGCCTCCGGCAGGGCGCCATCGAGCATCAGCTGCCAGACATCCTCGACCGAGCGGGTCCTGGCCAGCTCGACCGCCGAGTGCTCCCGGTAGTGATAGAAACCCTCCAGCCCCCGTACGTCCCCGAGCTCGGTCTCGGCGACGACGACTCCTGCCAGGCCGGGGGGTACGTCGATCGTTGTCGCGTCCATCCGGTCTCGGACTGCCGTGGTCGTGGGTGTCATGTCCGGCTCCTTCCGTCGGAAGATCTGTCAGAGCACGCGCAAGGCATGCGTCAGAGCATCAGAATGTGATTGACTTGAGTATTCGTCAATATTGATCCAATCAATGTGGAGTGTCCGTGGGCTCTCGGCTGCCAGATCTCACCGCCGCACAAGCCGCGGCGCGGCTGGGCATCAAGCCCGAGACGTTGTACGCATATGTCTCGCGAGGGCTGCTCGGCAGGCGAAAGGGCCCGGACGGTTCGAGATTCGACGCCTTGGAGGTCGAGTCGTTCGCCGACGGCCGGCGCGCGTCCCGACGAGCCGCGGCGCCCGCCGCCGGGCACTCATCGGGATCGCCGCTGATGACCATCGAGCACGACATCACCCTGCTGGAGGACGACCGGCTCTACCTGCGTGGCCGCGACGTCACCGACCTGGTCGGGGACGCCGACTTCGAGACGGTGTGCTGGTGGCTGTGGACCCGCGACTGGCAGCCGGGCCGGCGGTTCTCGGCCTCCATGGCCGGAGCCGCCGCGACGGCCGGCGTCCGCAGGGGGCTCCCGGAGACGATGAGCCTCCGCGAGCAGATGCTGATCCAGGTCACCGTGCTCGGCAGCACCGACCCGCTGCGGCACGATCTTTCACCGCCGTCGGTGGCCCGGATGGGAGCGGAGATCATCGGTGGGACCGTGGCTGCGTTGCCGCTGCTCGGGGCAGAGCCGGGCCCCGCTGCCGGGGCCGGTCTCGACGCCGATGGCGGTCTCGCCGATGGCGGTCTCGCCGATGGCGGTCTCGCCGGTGGCGGTCTCGCCGATGGCGGTCTCGCCGATGGCGGTCTCGGCGGGCCCGGCATCGCCAGGCGGCTGTGGCCGCGGCTGTCTGCGCATGCTCCCGGCCCAGGCGCGGTGGATCTTCTCGAGGCGGCGCTGATCCTGCTGGTGGATCATGATCTGGCGGCCTCCACCCTGGCGGTTCGTGCTGCCGCCTCCGCGCGGGCTCATCCGTATGCGGTGGTCGCGTGCGGACTGGGTGCGCTCGACTCGGCGCTGCACGGCAATGCCGGCCGTGCGGCGTACGCGATGATCGGACGCCGGCTGGCCGGTGAACCGAGCGATCAGGCCGTCGCCGCGGCGGTGGTCGAGCACGGCCGGGTGCCGGGCTTCGGACATCGCGTCTATCAAAGATCCGACCCTCGCTGGGAGTTCCTGATCGAGCGGCTCAGTCGGACGTCACCGGACGCCCCCGCCCAGGTCGCGGCCCGGGAGATCGTCGCGACGGTCCGAGAGCGGATCGCCGTCTTCCCCAATGTCGACCTCGCGCTGGCCGTCCTCGCGCATGTGCTGGACCTCGATCCGGGTGCGACGGAGTTGATCTTCGCGCTCGCCCGCTGCGGCGGGTGGATCGCCCACGCCCTCGCCGAGTACGCCGAGCCCCCGCTCCGGCTGCGGCCCGAGGGGCGCTACGTCGGCCCGTGAGCCGGCTCGTCCGAGATCGAGAACGGTTGACCACAACCTTTGGGGTCAGCCGTTCTCGATGTCGGCGACCACCTCGATCTCGATCGGCTCGAGTCCGTCGCTGCTGACGCTCAGGGTGATCGTGCCCGGACCGGTCGGGCGAACGATGGCGAGCGCGCGGCCGTCGAACGTGGTCCACGTGTCCGCGTCGAATCGCTCGGTGGTCTTGGGGTTCGCGCTGCACATGCCGGCGAGTACGGCAGCGCCGCGCACCGCCACCGTGACTGCTCGATCCGAGCCGGTCGCCACCCGGCCGGCGTCGTCCACCAGCTCGATCGCAACGTAGCCGAGGTCCGTGCCGTCAGACCGCAGAGTCGTCCGGTCGGCCGTGGCTCTCAGCTGCGGCTCACCCGCCGTCGCCAGAGTGGTCCGGCCGAGCTCGGTATCGCCGGCATACGCGATCGCCGTCAGCTCGCCGGGCACGTAGGTCGTCTCCAGCAAGGCGAGCAGAGGGCGCGACTCCCCCACGACCGCCGACGCCACCCCGACACCGTCCCGCAAGAGCACGACCCGTTCCGCGGCGGCGTAGACCTCGACGGTGATCGGTTTGCCCTCGAAGCCGGGCCAGGTCCAGGAGCTGATCGAGTCGCTCCAGGCCCACGGGGACTGCACCGTGACGGTGTGGTCGTGGTGCTCGGGCCGCCTGACCGCGAGATAGGGCTCGCGACGCAGGCCGAAGGCGATCTCGCGGTAGTACGACACCGGACGCCGGTGACCGGTGATGTCGATGTCGCCACACCATGCGGTGAGCCACGGGAACTCCCGTTCGAGCCCGGGTTTCGCGTCCGGGTCCTCCGCGTAGGCGGTAGCGCCGATACCGACCTCGCCCAAGTAGTCCCAGCCGGTCCAGGTGAAGTCGCCGATCACGTTCGGGTTCGCTTCGACCAGCGGCCACAGAGTCCCGATCTTGGACGGGAACGTCTCGGACCCGACGATCACCCGACGAGGGAAGAGCTCCCGGTCGAGCGCATAACGACCCTCCGCGTAGTTGAGTCCGACGACGTCCAGCACCGAGTGCGACTCCGCGGTGCGCTCGGTGACGTTCGCGCCCATCGACAGCTGATTCATCGCCTCGCCGAGATCGCCGGCCAACATGTCGTTCAGGCCGACCGGGTTGTCTGCGATCAGCCCCGCGACCTCGTCCATCACGGCGAGTGCGGAGTTGACACCGTTGGTGATCAGGCGCGATCTGTCGAGGGAGCGAAGGTGCTCGGCCATCGCGCGTGCCAGCACGGAGCCGTGCGGCGTGCCGACCTCAGCGATCTCGTTGCCGATCGAGTACATGATCACGGACGGATGGTTGTAGTCCTTCGCGACCATCGACGACAAGTCGGCGGCCCACCACTGCGGAAACTCGAGCGCGTAGTCGTATGGCGACTTGCCGCGCACCCACATGTCGAACGCCTCGTCCATGACGAGCATGCCGAGCCGGTCGCAGGCCTCCAGCATCGCCGGCGACGCCGGGTTGTGCGCGGTCCGGATCGCGTTGAAGCCGGCCTCCTTCAGCAGCTCGATCCGGCGCTCCTCGGCGCGTGGCACGGCTGCTGCACCGAGCGGTCCGTTGTCGTGGTGGATGCACGCCCCGCGGAGCAGCAACGGCTCGCCGTTGATCCGTAGCCCGTTCTGGGGATCGACGCTGATCGTGCGGACCCCGAAGCTGGTGATCGCCTCGTCGCCAATCGCGCCGATGCTGCTCCGCGCGACGTGAAGGCGGGGATGATCGACACTCCACAACGCAGGGTCGCGGAGAAAGTAGCGCTGGCGCACCAGCACGGTCTCACCGGGCGGCAGCGTCACCGGCACGGCATCATGATCGACTTCGGTGCCGGCCGGGGCCTGGATCAGGGTGGTGAGGGTGACGGCATGAGTGTGCGACCCTGCGTTGGCGATCTTGGTCGCGACCTCGACGACGGCCAGCTCGGGCTCCGCGCTGAGCGTGGTGATCTCGACGCCGTCGACCGGAATCCGCACTGGATCGGTGACGTGCAGCACGACGGTGCGATGCAGGCCGGCACCCGAGTACCACCGGGAGTCCTGCCCCGAGCGCACCTCGATCCGTAACTGGTTCGGCCGCCCTGCCTTGATGTACGGCGTCAGGTCCAGCACGAAGCGGGCGTAGCCGTTGGCGCGGTTCCCGGCGAACTCCTCGTTCACGAACACCATCGCGTGCCGATAGACGCCCTGGAGCTCTATGAAGATCAACTTCTCGGCCCACTCGATCGGCACCTCGAAGGACTTCAGGTACGTGTACGCCCCCTGCGGGTAGTACGCGCTCGCTCCTCTCGACGGCACGTCCGCGCGGCGCTCCTCATCGCGTAGGGCGTCGTGCGGAAGGGTGACCGGCGTGAGCTCGGCCCGGGCACCCTCCAGCGCGGCGAACGGGCCGAGCGGCGCCCGATAGGACCAGCCGTCGTCGAACCGAATGCGCGCCATCTCGACCTCTTCACGTTGATGTCCTGCCCCGACGTCCATGATCGCTGTGCTGGTGGACCGGGCTTCGGCCGGGTGAGGGAATAGCCTCGGAATCTCCGAACCCGAGGGGACCGACATGCCCAAGGCGCGATGACCGACTCATCGCCCGATTCCGCCCCGTCCGCCGCCTCCGACTCATCGGCAGGTCGCCGCTGGCAGGATCGTTCGAAGCGGCTCGCGCACGACCTGGTCCAGATCGGACCGGCTCCGCATGCCCACCGCGTGGCGATCCGGGCGGCGACGGCTCTCGGCGTACCGCTGCTCGTGCTCTGGTGGAGTGGACGGCTGGATCTCACGGCGTACGCCACGTTCGGCGCATTCGCCTCGATCTACGGCGGTGGCGCCCGCGACGCCACACGGTGGCGTGTGCAGGCACGACTGGGCGGAATTCTCACGCTGGCCGTCATCTCCGGCGCGATGGTCGGACTCAGCGAATGGCGCAGCTGGCTCGCGATCCCGATCGCAGCAGCGTGGGCCAGTGCCGCGGCAGCACTGTCAGATCGGCAGCGGTGGCGACCGCCCGGGCCGATGTTTCCGGTGTTCGCGGTCGCCACCGCATCGGCGATTCCGAGCACACCAACACTGGTGCTCGAGGCGGGCGGGGTGGTCGGCGCCACCGCGGTCTTCGCCGTTGTGCTGGGGGTCGGGGAGGTCTTGCTGCTCCGCAGCACCGGGCTCCGGCCGGCGGATCCGCCGGCCCTGCCGGGACCGCCGATGCCGAGTATGGCGCGCCAGCGCATTCACCTGATCCGCTGCGGCGTTGTCGTGATCGTCGCCGGCTCGATCGCCACGGCCAGCGCCATCGGCCATCCCTACTGGGCCATGGTCGCCGCCGTGACCCCACTGACCGTTTTCACGTTTCGCGGACAGATCATCCGCGGCATCCACCGGGTCGCCGGCACCGCGGTCGGCCTTGCTCTCGCGGCAGGGCTGTTGCTCCTGCCGATCCCGACGCTGATCTTGCTGATCATGTTCGCACTGTTCCAGGCGCTGATCGAGCTGCTGGTCGTCCGACACTACGGTCTGGCGTTGATCTTCATCACCCCCCTTGCGCTGCTCTCGGTGCAGCTGGCTAATCCGGAACCGATCGCTCAGCTGATCACGGACCGCTTCGCGGAGACGATCATCGGTGTCGCTGTTGGCCTGGCGGCCGCCATCGTGACCAGAAACCGCGAGACGGCGACCGGCTAGCTGGCGGCTGAGCCGGCTCGCCGCAGCCGGTGGCCGCGTACCTCGCGGGCAAGGACGACACCGGGGTGGCGTACCGTGCGGGCCGTGAGAAGGACCGCGCGATGACCGCCGCTGAGTTCGCCGCGAAGGTGCGCCGCCAGGAACGGACGGTCGGCTACTGGATCTCCTCTGACAATCCGCCCGCGACCGAGCGGATCGCACGGCTCGGCTATGAGTGTGTGGTGCTGGACGGCCAGCACGGGCTGCTGGGTTACCGGGGTCTGCTCGACAATCTGATGGCAGTCTCCGCGGCCGGCGGCGTCGGCATGGTCCGGGTGGAGGCCAGCGACCCGACGCCGATCGGAAGGGCGCTCGACGCTGGAGCGGTGGGCGTGATCGTCCCGTTGATCAACTCCGCGGCAGATGCGGGGAGGGCGGTCGCGGCCGCCCGTTACCCTCCCGCGGGGATCCGTTCGTACGGACCGACCCGGTCGGGTCTGCGGATCGGACCGAGCCCGGCCGACGCCGATGCCACGGTCCTCGTCCTCGGCATGATCGAGACCGCGCAGGGGCTCGCCGACGTGGAGGCGATCGCGGCGACCCCCGGACTGGACGGGTTGTTCATCGGCCCCTCCGACCTCAGCCTCGGCGTGGGCGGCGCATATCCCGGCGATCCCGCGGTGGCGGACCCGTTCGCCGCCGCGCTAGAACGAATCCTGGCTGCCTGCCGGGCCCGGGGCATCGTGGCCGGGATGTACTCACCCAGTGGCGCGGACGCGGCGCGCCGGCTGGCCGCCGGGTTCAGCTTCGTGGTGGTGGCCAACGACCTGCTGCACCTGGAGCAGGCCGCGCGCGATCACCTCGAGATCGCCCGCCGAGGCTGACCCGGGCCGGCGCTCGAGCAACCGCGCGGCTCGACCCGTGGGGGTACTGACAGGCCCTCCCGCGCTGCCCGACACCGTCGTACGGTCGTGGACGCACCCAACGAATCCCGTCAGCGAAGGAAACCCTCGACATGGAATACACCCGCCTCGGCAGCTCCGGTCTCAAGGTCAGCCGGATCGCTCTGGGCTGCATGAGTTTCGGTGACCCCGATCGTGGCTTCAGCCAGTGGTCACTGCGTGACGAGGAGGCGCAGCCCTTCTTCCGGCAGGCGGTCGAGCTCGGCATCACGTTCTGGGACACCGCAAACGTCTACAGCTTCGGCAGCTCCGAGGAGATCACGGGCCGTGCGATCAAGACGTTCTCACGGCGCGAAGACGTCGTGCTGGCGACCAAGGTCCGGTTCAAGGTGCACGGCGGGCCCGGGGGCGAGGGTCTGTCCCGCAAGGCGATCATGGAGCAGATCGACACCTCGCTGCGCAACCTTGGCACCGACTACGTCGACCTCTACCAGATCCACCGCTTCGATCCGGACACACCCATCGAGGAGACGATGGAGGCGCTGCACGATGTGGTGAAGGCCGGCAAGGCCCGCTATCTCGGCGCCTCGTCCATGTGGGCCTGGCAGTTCGCGAAGATGCAGCACGCCGCCGATCTGCACGGCTGGACCCGGTTCGTCTCGATGCAGGACCAGTACAACCTGATGATGCGTGAGGAGGAGCGGGAGATGTTCGGACTCCTCGCCGACCAGGGCGTCGGGTCGATCCCGTACAGCCCGTTGGCCAAGGGTCGGCTGACCCGGCCCTGGGGTGAGTCGACCCAACGCTCCGACGTCGACCCAGTCGGGCGCCGCTTCGACAACGACTCCGACCAGCCGATCGTCGAGGCCGTGCAGCGGGTCGCGGAGGCCCGCGGCGTCCCGATGGCCCATGTGGCGCTGGCTTGGGTGCTTCGCAACCCCGTCGTCAGCGCACCGATCGTCGGCGCCACGAAGCCGCACCATCTGCCGGACGCCGTGGCGGCGCTGGACCTCCAGCTCACCGATGACGAGGTGGCCGCGCTCGAGGACCTCTATACGCCCCACCAGCCGACCGCGTTCTGACCTCGAGTCTCGGCCAGATCAGCGGAAGCAGTACGAGTCCGACGAGGCGTCGCCGCCCTGAAGTCTCACCTGGTGCGGCCGCAGACCGCGGAAGTCGTCTCCGTGCGGGAAGAAGCGCTCGTCGATGGACAATCCACCGTTCTCGCCGACGTCGAGCTTGACCATCCAGGCACCCACGCCGTCGGGATAGAACTGGTCGTCCCAGGCGCCGTACAGCGAGTTGGTGAAATAGACCCGCTTGCCGTCCCGGCTCACCTCGACCATCTGGGGACCGCCCGCCAGCGGCAGATCGGGTGCCGCCGGGTGCGGGACCCGCCCGACGATGCCGCCGAGCCGGACGGAACCGACCTCGACCGGGTGCCCCGGGTCGCTGACGTCGTACTGCTTGAGCTCTCCGGTGCCCCAGCAGGAGACATAGAGGAAGCGGTCGTCCACGCTCAGGTCGATGTCGGTGATCAGCGGCGGCACGGCACCGAATGGCTTCAGCGCGGGCGGCAGGTCATCGGGATCGGCCGGCTCGGCCGGGATCGTGATCACCTTCTCGACCTTCCATTCTTCGGCGCCGTGGCCGTCGTCGGCGCGGAACCAGCGCCAGATCGAGCCCGAGAGGTCTTCGGTCGAGATCACCACCCCGACGAATCCCCAGGTCGCGCTCGGGTCGTGCGACGGCCGCACCTCGAGCACCATCTGGTGCTGCTCACCCAGATCGACCCGCTGCCGATGCTCTCCCGTGGCGAGATCCCAGAAGTGCAGCGCATGACCGTACGCGTTGCTCAGCAACAGCTCGGGCACAACGCCGTTCTCGATCATCGACGGGCTGCCCCACTCGCTCGAGATCAGCACGTTCTGGTTCAGGTGCCACCAGGCGTCGTAGTGGAAGTGCTGCGGACCGCGATCGGTCTCCCACGCCCGCAAGACATCGAACGTGTCGTGATCGAGCAGCGCGATACCGCCGGGCCCGTCGCCGTCACCGGACGGCCCGCCGAGGCAGGTCATGAAGACGCCGTTCGGACCGCAGTGCAGCGTGTGCGGGCGCGAGTATCCCGCCTTCGCCGACAGCTCTTCGGCCTCGACCGTCTTGACCAGCGCCGGCGTGCGCGGGTCGGGGTGGGTGTCGAAGATGTAGAGCCGCGACGAGCGCAGTCCCGGGACGATCAGATAGCGACGCTCGAGCCCGGACATGTCGTGGCCCTCGTGCAGGAGAGCACTGCTGCAGGCATTCCAGCCGAAGTGGTGCAACTCGTCGCCCAGACCGGTGACGTTGGTCCACCCCACCAGGTGCCCGTATGTCGGTGACTTCTCGTCGACGTCCACCACGGTCAACGCGTCGGGCGTCTCACCCGCGCGGTCGAACGCGACGACGTACGCGTGAGTCTCTGGTGCGGCTGCAGCAGCCTCGGCGGCGGTTCGGTAGAAGGTCGGGTCTATCGCTGCGTTGATCATGGAACTCCTAGGTCCCTGGTTGGCTCCGGTATCGCGTCAGGCTCGGGGCGGGTTCGCCGATCCGGGCTGATCGTCGCTGCCGGGGTACTGACCGCCCTGTGGCGGCGGCTGCGGAGTGTAGCCGCCCTGAGCCGGCGGCGGAGGGTAACCACCCTGGGTGGGCGGGGTATAACCAGCCTGCTGCTGCGGATAGCCCTGCTGGGGGTAGCCCTGCTGCGTCGTATCCCTGCTGGGGGTAGCCCTGCTGCGTCGTATCCCTGCTGGGGGTAGCCCTGCTGCTCGTATCCCTGCTGGGGGTAGCCCTGCTGCTCGTATCCCTGCTGCGGATAGCCCTGCTGCTCGTATCCCTGCTGGGGGTAGCCCTGGGCCTGATAGCCGGCCTGCTGATAGCCGCCGCCGGGCAGCGCCGGGGTCCAGCCCACCGGTACCGGCGGCCCGTACTTCGGCGCCTGCGGCGAGGTCTGCATGACACACAGGACCAGCAGGATGATCCCGCCCACGGTGGGGATGAGGCTGAGCAGATAGAACCAGCCGCTGTAGCCAGCGTCATGTAGGCGTCGGACCGCGACGGCGATGCTCGGCACGATGACCGCCAGCCCGAACAGTGCGACCAGCACGAAGAACGGGATCGCGGCCGGCCCCATCTGGCCGTTCGGACGGATCGTGGCGAATCCGATCGCGATCCCCGCGATGTAGAGGACGAAGAAGATGATCCCGGTGAACAGGACCCACCACCAGTACTCGCCGCGGCTCGCGCGGCCGTTGAACTTGGCGTACTTCTTGAAGGCTCGCTTGATCGCGTCGACGAAGCCGATCCCGTACCACGGATGATCCAACGGTGGCTCGGCCGACGGCTCCTGGTACGCCGGCTGGGGCTGATAGGTCATGAGCTCAATCCCTCGATGGTGACGATCTGCTGGTCACCGACGCTACTCCCGGAGGCGTCCACTGCCCGAGTAACCCCGACTTGTCAGCGTCTCAGGGGGCCAGGGCGAGTTGTGACGCTGACAAGTCGGCGAAAAACGGGTTGACCCGGGAGCCGTCGGGTTGATGTGCTGTCCGCGAACGAGAGAGGAGAACTCCGAGATGCGAGCAACGCGCGCGACCGTCCTGATACCCACCTGCACGGAAGGTATGACGCGCCTTGGCGTTCCTCAATCTCGGTATCCTCGCTCACGTCGACGCCGGTAAGACCAGTCTCACCGAACGGCTGCTGTTCACCGCCGGAGTCATCTCCGAGCTCGGCAGCGTCGACTCGGGCAGCACGCAGACCGACACCGGCGACCTCGAGCGACGTCGAGGCATCACCATCACCTCGGCCGTTGCCTCGTTCGGCGTCGGCGACCACACCGTCAACCTGATCGATACGCCGGGTCACCCGGATTTCATCGCCGAGGTGGAGCGGGCGCTCGGCGTGCTCGACGGCGCCGTGCTCGTGGTGTCGGCGGTGGAGGGCGTACAGGCGCACACCCGGCTGCTGATGCGTACCCTGCGGCGGCTCCGCATCCCCACCCTGGTCTTCGTCAACAAGATCGATCGGACCGGTGCGCGCGACGCCGAGCTGCTGGCCGACCTGGAGGCCAAGCTCGGCATCGCCATCGCGCCGCTGAACCGGCCGATCGGGCTCGGCACTCGGCGGGCTCGCCTGTCCGAGGCCGCCCCGGCAGAGTGGTTGGACGTGCTCACCCGGCTGGACGAGCGGCTGCTGCGTCGATTCGTCGAGCGTGGATCGGTGCCCGAGTCGCAGCTGCGCGCCAGCCTGCGCCGGCTGAGCCGGGCCGGGCGCATCCACCCGGTGTTCTTCGGCTCGGCGATCACCGGCGCCGGGGTGTCGGAGCTGATGACAGCACTCCCGGCACTGCTGCCCAGTGCGCACGATGCGGTCGGCTCTGCGCCCTCGGCTCGGGTGTTCAAGATCGACCATCCCGGCGGAGCACGACGAACGTACGTCCGGGTCTTCGCCGGCAGCCTCCGTCCGCGCTCGGTGCTCGCGGTGGCCGGCTCGGAGGGCAAGATCACCGGACTCAGCGGCTTCGCCGGGTCCCGAGCCGTGTCGCGGGACTCGCTCCGAGCCGGTGAGATCGGCCTCGTCAACGGGCTGAAGAAGGCCCGGATCGGGGACTGGATCGGCCGACCGAGTAGGTCCGCGCAGGTCGGCCTTCCGTTGCCCAGCTGGGAAACCGTGGTCACACCGGTGCACGCGGGGCAATCGAGCGAGCTCTTCGCCGCGCTGACCGAGATCGCTGATGCCGACCCGCTGATCATGGTCCGTCGTGACCCAGATCGGCACGAGATGTCGGTATCCCTGTACGGCGAGGTGCAGAAGGAGGTGATCGGGTCGAGGCTGGCGGAGGACTACGGGCTGGAGGTGATCTTCGCCGAGACCTCGACCATGCACGTGGAGCGAGTCGCGGGCTCGGGATCGGCCGCGGAGATCATCTTCACGGCACCGAACCCGTTCCTGGCCACCGTCGGGCTGCGGATCGAACCGGCACCGGTCGGAGCCGGGATCAGCTTCGCGCTCGAGGTCGAGCGCGGCTCGATGCCGGCCGCGTTCTTCACCGCCGTCGAGGACACTGCGGTTAAGGCGCTGGACCGGGGCCTGGCCGGCTGGCCGGTTCCCGATGCGAAGCTGATCATGACCCACTCCGGCTATGCGCCACGGCAGAGCCATGCGCACGCGAAGTTCGACAAGAGCATGTCCAGCACGGGGTCGGACTTTCGTTTCCTCACCGCGCTCGTCGCCGCGGAGGCTCTCCGCGCGGCGGGCACCGTGGTGTGCGAGCCGATCCACGCGTACCGGATCGAGGCGCCCGCCGACTGCCTCACCGGATTGCTCGACGTCCTAGGCCGATCGGGCACGATCGGCGGCTCGGCCGTGAACGGACCGCTGATCGTGATCACCGGCGAGCTTCCGGCCACTCGCCTGCCCGCGCTAGCGCGCCGCATCCCCGGACTGAGCCGCGGCGAAGGGCTGATGGAGAGCAGCTTCATCCGCTTCGATCCCGTTCGCGATGCGGATCCGCCGCGGCGGGAGCGCCACCGACCCGATCCGCTCGAGCGAAGGAACTACCTGCTGGCCACCGCCGGCCGCGCACCCGGATGACCGACGCCGCGGAATCCTCCCCCGGGGCTGCGGCGAGGCAACGGAGGAGTCCCTGTCGGTTCCCCGCTCCGCGGACGGGCCGGGTCCGCGGACGGGCCGGGTCCGCGGAACGGGCCGGGTCTGCGGACGGGCCAGGTCTGCGGAACGGGCCGGGTCTGCGGAAGGGGCCGGTTTGTAGGCTCGCGGGTATGGCAACAACCGATCTTCCGCACAGCACTCCCAGCGCCGAGGGCGTCAACGCCGCCGGGATCGAGGCCTTCCTCGAGGCGATCCAGGACGCGCCGCAGATCGAGCTCCACAGCCTGATCGCGCTGCGCCACGGGAACGTGATCTGCGAGGGCTGGTGGTCGCCGTACTCACCCGACCGGGTCCACCTGCTCTACTCGCTGAGCAAGAGCTTCACCTCGACCGCCGCCGGGCTGGCGGTCGCGCGAGGGGCTGCTCGACCTCGATGCGACCGTGCTGTCCTACTTCCCCGAGCTAGATGCCGACATCACCGACGCGCGAAGTCGGGCGATGAAGGTCCGGCACGTTGCCGCGATGGCCAGCGGGCATGCGGCGGAGACTCTCGACCGGGCCATGCGCAACGATCCCCAGAATCTGGTCCGCGGTTTCCTCCTGATCCCGCCGGACGCCGACCCCGGGACGGTCTTCGCGTACAACCAGCCGTGTACGTACAGCCTGGCCGCGATCATCCAGCGACAGTCGGGCCAGACCTTGGTCGACTACCTCCGGCCGCGGCTGTTCGAACCGCTCGGCATCGCCGATGCTTCCTGGATCGAGGCGCCACCCGGCCAGAACATCGGTTTCAGCGGCTTCCATACGACAACAGACGCGATCGCCCGGCTCGGTCTGCTCTACCTGCAGGGTGGCCGATGGGGGGATCGGCAGCTGCTCGATCCGACCTGGGTGGCGGAGGCCACCAGCAGGCAGGTGGACAACCCGTACGAAGCGAACCCGGACTGGAGTCAGGGCTACGGCTTCCAGTTCTGGATGGCGCGGCACGGTTATCGGGGGGACGGCGCGTACGGCCAGTTCTGCATCGTCCTGCCCGAGCAGGACATGGTCATCGCGACCACCGCCGCGACCGAGGACATGCAGGGCATCCTCGACGCCGTCTGGGAGCACGTGCTGCCGGCAATCGATGCGACTGACCGTGACCATGAGGGCGACGCCGGCGACGAGCAGCTAGCCGACCGACTAGCCCACGGCGTGCTGCCGCCGCGGCCGGCCAAGGCCGAGCCCGAGGACCGCAGTGTGTGGGACGGGGCAGCGTTCCTGTCGACCGCGACAGCCGCGACCGAGCCGTGGCCACCGGTTGCGGGCCCGCAGGTCGCCTCCGCCGGGCTGCGTGCCGTCGACGACGGGTGGCGCCTGGCGCTCACCGACGCCGGAGGCACGCTGCATGCGGCGGTCGGGTCCGACGACTGGGCGGTCAGCGATTCCGACGGCGTGTCCGTGGCGGTCAGCGGAGGCTGGAGCGACCCGGACACCTTCGCGGCCGATGTGATCTTCCTCGAGACCCCGCACACGCTGCGGGTGACGTGCTCGGGGCCGGATCGCACCGTGGCGTCGCACTGGACCACGATCCCGCTGCATGCTCGCTCGCTGCTGGAGCTGCGTCGGCCGTAGCCGAGCCACCCGACGAGTTCGCCCCGCCGATCGGGTCGGACCGATATGCGACAACTGATCCTCACCGAGAACATCACACTCGACGGCGTGATCGACCTGTCCGGCGGTTGGTTCGCGCCGAGTACGACCGCGGAGGAGGACGCCGACCAGCTCGCCGTGCTGCGCGAACAGGACGAGACGGCCGATGGGCTGCTGCTCGGCCGGCGGACCTTCGAGGACTTCCGGGGCTACTGGCCGCTGCAGACCGACGACCAGACCGGCATCACCGCTTACCTCGACGAGGTCGAGAAGTACGTCCTGTCTGCCACGCTCACCGAGCCTGGTTGGCAGCACACGACGATCCTGAACGGCGACCTCGTCGAGGAGGTCGATGCGCTCAAACAGGGCGACGGGCTGGACATCGTCTGCACCGGCAGCGTGAGCGTCGCTCGCGCCCTGCTGCCGACGGGACTGGTGGATGAGTACCGGCTGTTCGTTTATCCGGTCGTGATGGGTCGTGGTGCGCGACTGTTCGAAGCCTCTCCCGAGATCCCGCGGCTCGCGCTGCTGGAGTCGAGGACATTCCGTTCCGGCGTGGTGCTGCTCCGCTATCGGCCCGTCGACCTCGGCTGACTCGACCGCGGATGGGCCGGTCGACGGCGCGAGGAAACTGTCGCGAGGAAGCCGTCGGCGGCCGCCACTAGGGTCGATTCATGACGTACGAAGGTCACAAGGAGACACTTCAGCGGTACCTCGAAAGGGCCCGGACACAGTTGTTGGCCAAGCTGGACGGCCTGGGCGAGCGGGAGATCCGCTGGCCGATGACGCCTACGGGGACCAACCTGCTCGGGATCGTCAAGCACACCGCGAGCATTCAGCTGGGATATCTCGGGGAGGTGTTCGGTCGGCCGGCCGAGCGATCGCTGCCCTGGTTCGACGAGGGTGCCGAGCTCAACGCCGACATGTGGGCGACCGCCGAGGAGAGCCGCGCGGAGATCATCGACCTGCACCACTACTCGGCCGCTCATGCCGATGCGACTGTCGCCGTGCTCGACCTGGACGCCACGGGAGTGGTGCCCTGGTGGCGGCCGGATCATCGAGACGTCACGCTGCACCAGATCCTGGTTCATCTGATCGACGAGACCGCTCGGCATGCCGGGCACGCCGACATCATCCGGGAGCTCCTCGACGGCCGCGCCGGCAACGACGACGGGAACATCCCCGGTCCGGAGGAGATCGACTGGGTTGCCTACCGCGCCCGAGTCGAGCAGGCCGCGTTCGAGGCGGCGGGGGTCGACGTGGCAGGGCCGTCGACCGAGTCCTGAGCCTGGGGGAATTGTCGGCTCGAACGCGAGCCGTACGATCGGGGCCGTGGATCCGACATCGACGTACGCCTGGGACCTCGACCGCACCGCCATTCGCTTCCCCGACCCGGCGATCCAGGTCGTCGACGAGCGGTTCGGGGCACTCACCGTGCATGCCGAGGTGGTCGAGCGGCTCTGGACCGGTGGCCGCTGGCTGGAGGGGCCGGTCTGGTTCGGGGACGGCCGATATCTGCTGTTCTCCGACATCCCCAACAACCGAATGCTGCGCTGGACCGAGGAGACCGGCGAGGTCACCGCGTTCCGGCGACCCTCCAACAACAGCAACGGGAACTCCCGCGACCGGCACGGCCGGCTGATCACCTGCGAGCACCTGACCCGCCGGGTCACCCGTACCGAGCACGACGGCCGGATCACGGTGCTGCTCGACGCGTACGACAACAGGCCGCTCAACGCGCCCAACGACCTCGTCGCCCACTCCGACGGCTCGATCTGGTTCACCGACCCGGGCTGGGGGATCGAGGGCAACTACGAGGGCGACAAGGCCGTCAAGGAGCTGTCCTGCGACGTCTACCGGATCGATGCGGACACCGGCGTGGCAGAGGTCATGATCAGCGAGATGGCCCGCCCGAACGGGATCTGCTTCTCCCCCGACGAGACACTGCTCTACGTCGTCGACGTCGGTCAGATCCGGGTGTTCGACATCGTCGCCGGCCGGCCGGCGAACGGCCGGGTCTTCGTGGCGACCGACGGGTGGGGATCCGACGGCATCCGCTGCGACGCCGACGGAAACGTGTGGGCCGCCGCGGGCAACGGCGGCCCCGACATCGACGGCGTGCACTGCTACCACCCCGATGGCACGCTGCTCGGCAAGATCCTGCTGCCGGAGACGTGCGCCAACCTCTGCTTCGGCGGAGTCAAGAAGAACCGCCTCTTCATGACGGCGTCGAGGTCGCTCTACAGCGTCTATCTGGAGGCGCTCGGCGACCAGACTCCCTGACCGAGGCGATTCCGCCCGCATCGCCTCGACGGGAACTTTCGACGGATGCGGCGTCGCCGCGTCGGCGTGGTTCCCGGGCAGGGCGCGCTCCGTTGCGTAGCGTGGGCGCAAGTTGTCCTGGTTGAGGAGTACGACATGGTGAAGTTCCTGACTGGCCTGCGCAGCGTCGCGCTGCTGATTGCCCGCGTGGCGCTGGGTGGCATCTTGATCGCCCACGGGTTCGACCGATGGCAGGTGCGCAAAGTCGCCAGCCAGATCGCCTACCTGAACTCCTACGGCGTGCCGTATGCCGACTACGCCGCCTGGGGGGCGATCGTCCTGGAGCTGGTCGGCGGCATCTTCTTGGTCGTCGGCGCGCTGGTCCCGCTGGTCGCGCTGGCGGTCGTCGCGCAACAGGCCCTGATCATCGCCTACATCAGCTGGCGGCGCGGGCCCTGGCTGCTGGACGCCAGCAACACCTACGTCGGCGGTTACGAGTACAACGTGGCGCTGGGCTCGCTGGCTCTCCTGCTCGCCGTCTTCGGCGGTGGCGCGGTGTCGGTCGACCGGCTCTTCCGTCGCAAGAAGGTCGACGAGGACGAGGACGACGAGCCGACCGCCACCGGGCCCACCCGGGCTCCGGCACCCGGTTCGACCGCAACGATTCCGACCGCCCGGCCGACGACGTACACCCCGCCGCCGCCCGGCAGTCCGACCCCGCCGAACCAGTACACCAACACCGGCGCACCGGCTGGTCGCTGAGCGACTCACCTTCGCGTCATCCGTACGAACGTCCAACGCCCCCAGCCTTGCGCCGGGGGCGTTGCGCGTTCGGCGGAAGGTTTCTCGCTGTTGCGCAGCTTCACAGAAAGCCCACAGGAACAACACAGGCATTCCTAGCTCCCTCATGGAAATGTAGGGGCCATGACGACGTACGACCAACGCACAGCACTCACTCGCGCCGACGGCACCCCGATCCGAGTGCTCGCGGTGGACGACGAGTCCAGCCTGACCGAGCTGTTGTCGATGGCCATGCGGTACGAAGGCTGGCAGGTCACCACCGCCGCCTCCGGCAACGAGGCGGTCAAGGCGGCTCGTGAGATCCGCCCGGATGCGATCGTTCTCGACATGATGCTGCCCGACTTCGACGGCCTCGAGGTGATGCGTCGGATCCGCGCGGAGGATCCCACCGTCCCGGTGATCTTCCTGACCGCGAAGGACGCGGTCGAGGACCGGATCGGCGGCCTGACGGCCGGCGGCGACGACTACGTCACCAAGCCGTTCAGCCTCGAGGAGGTCATCGCCCGGCTCCGGGCCCTGCTCCGTCGCAGCGGCGCCGGTGCCGCCAAGAACGACTCCCTGCTCGTCGTCGGCGATCTGACCCTGGACGAGGACAGCCACGAGGTCGCCCGGGGCGGGGAAGAGATCAACCTGACCGCGACCGAGTTCGAGCTGTTGCGTTATCTGATGCGCAACCCGCGGCGGGTGCTCAGCAAGGCCCAGATCCTCGACCGGGTCTGGAACTACGACTTCGGCGGGCAGGCGAACGTCGTCGAGCTCTACATCTCCTACCTGCGCAAGAAGATCGACGCCAACCGTGCGCCGATGATCCACACCATGCGTGGCGCGGGATACGTGCTGCGCCCAGCCGGCTGATGACCCAACCGAGCCCCGGAGCACCTCGATCCCCCGCATCTCCGCCCGACGGCCTCCCGCCGTCGGGCGCTCCCACGTTCGACCCTCCCGAGTCGAATCCGCCGACGGTCGGTGCCGCGGCGGCACACGGCGCGGCGGCACACGGCGCGGCGGCACACGGCGCGGCGGCACACGGCGCGGAGAACGCCCCCAGGCCCAGTACGGGCCCGACGAGCCACTCCGCCGCTGGTGAGGTCACGTCCGTTGGGCCGCGGAAGATGCGCAGCCGGAACGCGACCGACCCCGCCCCCCAGCAGACCGTCGCGCCAACCCCGCTCGGCCGAGGCACCCTCGGCCGTCAGCTGGTGCTGCGCGTCACTGCCCTCGTGGCACTCGTGGCCGTGCTGCTGTCCTGCGCGACGGCGCTCGCCACGCGCACCCTGCTCCTCAGCCAGGTGGACCACCAGCTGGATTCCGCGATCGGCCGGTTCGGCCACGGGCCCGGCTCGGGAAACGGCGGTCCAGGCGGCGGCCTGCTGCTTTCGGGTCAACAGATCGGAACCCTGTTCGTCGCGGTCACCGACTCCGGGACGGTGATCAGCAGCGGACTGCTCGGCGAGCGTGGGCAGCGTCCGCAGCTCTCGACCGACGCCGCAGGGGCGCTGGAGACCGTCCCCGACGACAACTCGCCGCACACCGTCACGGTTCCGGGGGTCGGACGCTATCGGGTCGCGACCAGCGACGTCTCGATCCAGCTGACCGACGGCACCGAGATCGATGGCCGTCTCGTCGTCGGCGTACCGCTCGACGACGTCGATCGCACCATGGTCCAGCTGATCGGACTCGAGGCTGTCCTGTCCATCATCGCCATCGGCGTCACGATCTTCGCCTCTCGGGCTCTCGTCGAGCGAAGCCTGCGCCCCCTCAACCGGGTGGCGGCCACGGCGCAGCAGGTCTCCCGGCTCGAGCTCGATCGGGGCGAGGTGGCGCTCGCCGTCCGGGTGCCTGACGAAGACACCGATCCCGCTTCCGAGGTGGGACGTGTCGGGCTCGCGATCAACCACATGCTGAACAACGTGGCCGGCGCGCTCGAAGCCCGTCAGGCCAGCGAGTCGAAGGTGCGCCAGTTCGTTGCCGACGCCTCGCACGAGCTACGCAACCCATTGGCGGCGATCCGGGGCTATGCCGAGCTCACCCGAAGAAGTGGTGAGGACCTGCCGCCGGACGCTGCATACGCCATCGGCCGGGTCGAGGCGGAGGCCGAACGAATGTCGAAGCTCGTCGAGGACCTACTGCTGCTGGCCCGGCTCGACTCCGGGCCGGCCATCGACATCGCACCGACCGACCTGACCGAGATCGCCCTCAACGCGGTCAGCGACGCCCGGGCTGCAGGTCCGGACCACGTGTGGTCGCTGTCCCTACCGGAGGAGCCGATCGAGGCCCTGGGCGACCGGCACCGGCTGCATCAGGTGGTGGCGAACCTGCTCGCGAACGCGCGCACGCATACACCCGCGGGCACCCGCGTCGAGACCGGTCTGTCCGTGGTGGACGGCGAGGCGTTGCTCACCGTCACCGACGACGGCCCGGGCATTCCGCCCGGCGTCCGCGACACCGTGTTCGAGCGGTTCACCCGTGCGGACACCAGCCGGGTCCGAGTCGCCGGCAGCGAGAAGGGCACGAGCACGGGGCTCGGCCTCGCGATCGTCGCCGCCGTGGTCGAGGCACACCAGGGCCGGGTGTCGGTGGAGAGCGAACCAGGACGGACCCGCTTCGCCATCACCCTTCCGCTGGCGCCGCCGGTGGCGCTCCGCCGGTAATGGCTCCGGTCGGGCGGTCTTGAGCCCGTCGAAACACCTGTCCGTTGAGCTTCGTCGACCGGCGGTCGCGACGGACGTACGCTCGGCATGGCGAATCCACGCGAGCGCCCACCCCAACCCAGCGACGGTGGGGATATCCCCCCCTGGTGATCGGCTGGATAGCCTGATCGCGCCGACGGGGGAGTTCGAGGACCGTAGACGCATGACCCGCACAGTCCCGAGCGCGGACGGCTCCGACACCGTACTTGTTGGCGCCGAACGCCACGAGACCGACCAGTACGAGACCAACCAGTACGAGACCGACCAGTACGAGACCGACCAGTACGAGACCGACCAGTACGAGACCGGGCTGGCGGAGTTTCTCCTCTACCCGACCTCCGCAGGAGCCGAACATGACCTCGACACCGAGCCGGCGCTGGCGATGATCCGCAGGGCCGGGCGCAACTCCGTGCCGACCACCGTCGACGTCGGTAGCGTCACCCTCACCGACGCTGCGCAGAACGCCGCCTACTTCGTGGTGGCCGAGGCCCTGACCAACATGGAGAAGCACAGCCTGGCGAGTCGCTGCGGCGTCGAGATCCACCAGATCGGCGGCGTGCTGGTGCTCGCAATAACCGACGACGGTGTGGGTGGCGCGTCACTGTCTCGTGGACACGGGCTGGCCGGACTGACCGGACTGACCGACCGGCCGGCCGGGGTCGACGGCACTTTGACCGTCACATCGCCGACGGGCGGCACGACCCAGGTCACCGCAACCATCCCTGCCTTCGCGGCCTGAGACGCCTGCCGAGCGCTTCCCAGCACATCCTCGCGCGTCTCACTGCTACTTCGCGCGACTACGAAGGCGCGCGAAGCAGCACCAAAGCGCGCGAAGTTGTGGCGGCAGTGAGCGGCCGGCAGCGAACCACCCCTCCGCCCACGGAGCACGCGGAAGGGGTCACAGGCCGGCAACTGATTGATGCCAGCCATGCGGGTGGTGGTGGCCGACGACTCGGTGCTGCTCCGGGAGGGTCTGCTCCGCCTTCTCGACGAGGCGGGGCACACGGTGCTGGCAGCGGTCGGCGACGCCGTCGCTCGTCGAAGCTGCCATCCTGCGCCGCCCCGATGTGGCCGTGGTCGACATCCGGATGCCGCCGACCATGACCGACGACGAGCTGCAGGCTGCCGTGCGGGCTCGGACCGCCGTACCGTCCATGGGTGTCTGCTGCTCTCGGCGTACGTCGAGAGCAGCTATGCCGACGCTCTCCTGTCCGACGGCCGCGGTGGGGTCGGATACCTGCTGAAGGACCGGGTGTCCTCGCTCGACGCGCTCTCCGACGCGCTCACGACCATCCGCGACGGCGGCACGGTACTCGATCCCGAAGTCGTCGCCCAGCTGCTGGTCTCGCGCCGGACCGACCCGCTGGATCGACTGACCCCGCGCGAGCGGGAGGTGCTCGCCCTGATGGCCGAGGGGCGCAGCAACGCCGCGATCGCCGAGCGGCTCGTCGTCTCGATCGGCGCCGTCGAGAAGCACATCGGCAATATCTTCACCAAGATCGATCTGGTCGATGTCGGCGCCGACAACCGGCGGGTGCTGGCTGTCTTGGCCCGGCTGAAGCGCCGCTGAGCAGTCACAGTCACAGCACAGTCCGGTTCGCGGGTCGACACAGTCCGGTCGCGGAGGGTGATCAGCATGACGATCACCACGGAGCCGGTCGACTTGCCGGAGCGAACTCCCGCCAAGCCTGACCAGCACAGCCCTGACGTCGACGCCGTGGTCGACATCGTCGTGCCCGTCTACAACGAGGAGCTCGATCTCGAGCCATCGGTGCGACGGCTCGACTCCTACCTGGGCGCCAACTTCCCCTACTCCTACTGCATCACGATCGCTGACAACGCGAGCACGGACGCCACCTGGCGGGTGGCGACCGGTCTGGCCGCCGAGCTGAATCGGGTACGCGCCGTGCACCTCCCCGAGAAGGGTCGCGGTCGCGCTCTCAAGGCCGTCTGGTCGAGTTCGTCGGCGCCGGTGCTGACCTACATGGACGTCGATCTCTCCACCGACCTTCGGGCGCTGTTGCCGCTGGTTGCGCCACTGATCTCCGGCCACTCCGACCTGGCCATCGGCACCCGGCTGGCCTCCACCAGCAGGGTCGTCCGCGGACCGAAGCGCGAATTCATCTCGCGCAGCTACAACCTGCTGTTGAAGGGAACACTCGCGGCGTCGTTCTCCGATGCCCAGTGCGGCTTCAAGGCCATCCGGGCCGACGTCGCCGCCGAGCTGCTGCCGCTGGTCCAGGACGACAACTGGTTCTTCGACACCGAGCTGCTGGTGCTCGCCCAGCGTGCGGGTCTGCGGATCCATGAGGTTCCGGTGGACTGGACCGATGACCCGGACAGCCGGGTGAACATCGTGCAGACGGCCCGACAGGATCTCGCCGGCATCGCCCGACTCGCCCGGGGCCTGTTCACCGCGAAGATCCCGGTGGACCGGTTGCGGACCGAGCTGGCGATGCGGACCGACGTGCCGTCCGCGGTGCCCGGGGTGCCACGCGGGATGTTCGGTCAGCTGATCAGATTCGGCGCCGTCGGGGTGCTGAGCACGCTGGCCTACTTCGTGATCTACCTGGGGCTGCGGGAGATCACGGGCCCACAGGTCGCGAACTTCGTGGCACTCTTGATCACCGCAGTGGCCAACACCGCCACCAACCGACGGCTGACCTTCAAGGTGACGGGACGCGACTCGTTGCTCAAGCACCACGCGGGCGGCCTCATCGCCTTCGGCGTCGGGCTGCTGCTCACCAGCGGGTCGCTGTGGGTCCTGCACCATACGATCGCCGATCCGAGCCGAGGACTCGAGATCGCCGTCTTGGTGATCGCGAACGCGGTCTCCACCCTCGTACGCTTCCTGGCCCTGCGACAGCTGATGCAGCGCCGCCCCGCCCCCCCGCCCTGACCTCTGCTCCCGAGTAGGGTCTGGGTCATGGCGGGGACCCCGGAGCGGATCGAGCTCGAGGTGGGCGACCGGGTGGTCAAGATCAGCAATCCGCACCGGATCTACTTCTCCGCTCGAGGCGAGACGAAGCTCGACCTCGCGAACTACTACCTCAGCGTGGCCGACGGCGTCGTCAACGCGCTCTATCACCGACCGTGCATGATGCACAGGTTTCCCGACGGAGTCGACGGCGAGAAGGTCCACCAGAAGCGGCTGCCGAAAGGCGCGCCGGACTGGATCGAGACCGTACGCGTGCACTTCCCCCGCTACAACCGCTACGCCGACGAGCTCTGCGTATCGCACCCCGCCGACGTCGTCTGGGCGGTCCAGATGTCCACCGTTGAGTTCCACCCATGGAACTCTCGGCGAGACGACACCGAGAAGCCGGACGAGTGGCGGATCGACCTTGACCCGATGCCGGATGCCACCTACGCAGACGTCCGGCGGGTCTCCGAGATCGTTCGTGCGGTGCTGGCCGAGCTGGGTGCCGTCGGATATCCGAAGACCTCAGGCGGCAAGGGTCTGCACATCTACGTACGCGTGCCGCCCGAGCACGGGTTCCCCGACGTCCGGCGCGCGGCGCTCGCCTTTGCCCGTGAGATCGAGCGGCGAGCACCGGAGCTGGTGGACCTGACCTGGTGGCGCAAGGACCGCCGCCCGGACTCGATCTTCGTCGACTACAACCAGAACGCCCGCGACCACACGATCGCATCGGCGTACTCGGTGCGCGGAACGCCCGAGGGGCGAGTATCGGCGCCGCTGCTCTGGGACGAGATCGCCGACGCGGAGCCCGGCGACTTCACGATCGCGACGATGCCGGCGCGCTACGCCGAGATCGGCGACCTGCACTACGACCTCGACGATCATCCTTACTCGCTCGACACCTTGCTGGAGTGGGCGGCCAGGGACGAGCAGAAGCTCGACACGCCCCCAGAGGACTAGACCTCAAAACCGGGCCGGGCCGGTCGGGCGTGGCTCAGCGCGGCTTGGCGAGCTTGCCGACGGCCTCGCGGATGCGCTGCTGGTTCTCCGGCTTCGAGAGCTCACGGCTGGCCACCTGAATGGCCTTCGCGAGCACCGCGCTCTTGATCAATCCCTTGACGAGGTTCATCGACGGGTGCTCCTCTGGCTGGTATCGAACGGCTTCCCTCCAATGTAGGTGGCCGGTGGATGAGAGCCGCACAAATCGGGGAAAGCCCTGAGTCAGAGTCCCAGGGCCTTGGCCAGCGCCTTCGCCTCTCTGGAGGGTGCTCGGGCCCCGAAGATGTCGCCAGTGCGCAGTCGGATCGATGACAGCTGTTCGAGAGCGTCGATGAGCTGCGGACCGTACGTCCGTGGGTCCGTCTCGGCCTGGGGACGCAGCAGATCGACGACGCGTTCGTTTGCTGCGCGAGCCCGGCGCCGCTCGCCCGCCGCCTTGGCGGCCTGCCACTCTCCGATGGCGACCTCGAGCTCCTCGGCGGTCTCTGTGACCGGCTCGGGGGCGTCAGCCGGCTCGGGGGCGTCAGCCGGCTCGGGGGCTGGACCCTCATCGGTCGTATCCGGCTCCTCCGAGGTTGGAGCTTCCTCCGTGGCAGGCTCGGTGGGCGCATCCTGCGCCGATCCGTCCCCGCGGGCCGAATCGGCCGCGGTCCGCTCCTGCACCGCCTGTTCTGCGCGTTCCTGTTCTGCGCGTTCCTGTTCTGCGCGTTCCTGTTCTGCGCGTTCCTGCTCGAGACGCTCGCCCTCCTCGCGCTCGCGGGCCAGCCGTTCACCTTCGAGCCACTCGGCGACCTGGCGCTCGTGCTCGACGCGCTGCCGTTCAGCCTCCTCGGTCGCCAGACGCTCGGCCGCGGCCCGCTCCACATCTTGTCGCTCACGCTCGGTCTGCTCGCGCTCGGTCTGCTCGCGTCGCTCAGCCTCAGCCCGCTCAGCCTCAGCCCGCTCAGCCTCAGCCCGCTCAGCCTCAGCCCGCTCAGCCTCCAAACGCTCAGCCTCAGCCCGCTCAGCCTCAGCCCGCTCAGCCTCCAAACGCTCAGCCTCAGCCCGCTCAGCCTGCTCGGCCTCGACACGCTCCAGCTCGGCCAGTTCCTGGGCAAGGCGCTCCAGCTCTGCACGCTCTGCTTCGGCTGGGTCCAGCGGTTGCTCGGCGGCGGTCCGCTCCGCTTGCTTGCGCTCTGTCTCCGCCCGCTCCGCCGCGAGGCGCTCCTCCTCGACACGATGCGCTTCGAGGCGCTCCTCCCGACGACGCTTGATCTCCTGTCGCGCGGCTTCCTCCTCGGCCGCTGCCCGCTCTGCCCCGAGGCGTTCGGCCTCCGCACGCTCGACGGCCGCCCTCTCAGCAGCGCGACGTTCCGCCGCAGCCTCCTCCTCGGCCTTGCGCCCGGCCTCCGCCCGCTGCGCCTCCCAGCGCGTGTACTCCTCGTGAGCGCGTTCTTGACGCTCCTGCTCGAGCCGGTGGGCCTCGGCTCGCTCGGCCTCGGCTCGTGCTTGGGCCTGGCGGACCATCTCGGCCTCAGCATCGGCCGCCGAGCGAGCGGCTTGGGCGCCGGCAGTCGAGGCGGCGAACGACCGGATGTCATCGAGGGCCGGCCAGCTCACCAACGGCCCAACCCGCCCCGGTCGACGATCGGCGCGCTCCGCCGACGCGCCCAGCTTCTCGCGTACGCCCTCGGCCGGCTCACCGGTGACGCCGACGGCGGTCTGCCGAGCCTCCTCCGCCGCTAGCTCGGCCTCTTCGCGGCGACCCGAGAGGATCAGATCCGCCGCCAGGTCGTCCAGCGCCTGCGCCAGCTGCTCCGTCGCGGGCTCACCGATGCGCTTCGTCAGGCCACGCAGCGTCTCGATGAGAGCCCGTCGCACGACCAGACCGCGCTCGGCCTCGCCGGCGGCGATCAGATGGTCGGCAGTCACTCGATACAGCCCGAAGAGAGGTTCGGCCAGGCGGGCGAGAAGTGCCGGACTGAGCCGGCCAGGTTGCGCCAGTCTCCCGTTCGCCACCCGCTCGAACTGCTCCCGAGCGAGCTCGTCGTGCGCCAACGCCTGATCCACCCGGCCGGCCACCCAACGCGAGTCGGCCAGCAGCCGGTGCACATCCATCGGGAGGTACGAGTCCGCGACGTCGGACAGGCCGCCCTCGACCAGCCGATCCAGTGCGGCGTCGGCGTACGCGTTGGCCGACTCCACATCGTCCGCCGCGATCGCCACCCGCGACTGCACCGACAGCGCCCAGACCGCGGTCGCCGGCGCCAGCTGGTCGTCCAGGCGGTGATGTCGGCGCAGCTGGCCCTGCCATTCCACGGCCGCCTGAATCGTCCGACCGGCGGCGTCCAGCAACCCGACGCCGGCCTGGATGGTGGCCAGATGGACAGCCGCAGTGAAGTAACGGACCGCCGCGGGCACCGGGGTATACGGGCCGATCGGCCCCTGCTCGGCCAGCAGTCTCCCGGACAGCACGACTGCTTCCTGCGCCTCGGGCGCAGCATCGGCGTACGCATGACCGAGCAGCCGATACGCGGTCACCTCGACCAGTGCATCACCGAGCTCGCCGTTCCGCGATGGATCGGAGCCCACCCAGCCGCGGAGACGCTGCACCGTCGAGGCCAGTCTCTTGACCTGCTGTGCGTACGGATCCTGCGGTTGCTTCTGTTGCTTCGGCGGCTGCGCCATCAATCCCTTTTCTGCCGGGGTCGGACGGGCCAACTGTTCCACAGCGTGCGTAACGGCAATGAGTCACGCAGCCACCGAACGCGCGAAACTGCGCCGGATCAATCGGGTCGACGAAAGCGTCAGGCGAGACCCTTCGACTTCAGCCATTCCCCAGCTACTTGGTCCGGGTCTTGATGATCAGTGATCACGGACTTGTCCATGGCCACCAGGTCATCGGTCGTCAGAGCAGCCTGGACGGCGTTGATCGCCGAGGTGGCCGTCGCATTGTCGGCCACCTCTGAGCGGACGAGCGGGATCACGTTCTGCGGCAGGATCATCGTCTTCGGGTCGTCCAGCTTCACGTAGCCGTTGTCGGCGATCGCCGAGTCGGTGGTGAAGAAGGTGGCCGCCTGGATCTTTCCGGCGTTGAGGTCGGCGACCTTGACCGGCAACTTGTCATACGGCTGGAAGTCCTTGAACTTCACGCCGTACAGCTTCTCCAGGCCGATCGGTCCGTACGGCCGCTGCTCGAGCTCCGACGGGCCGCCGAGGGTGGATGTCGGGGCGATCTTCTGCAGGTCGGCGATCGAGGTGATCCCGTTCTTGGTCGACGTGTCCTTGGTGACGACGTAGACGTCCTGGTCGACCGCGGCCGACTTGTCCAGAGTCTTCAACCCGTCCGGCAGCGCCCCGGGCAGCGCCTTCTCGACCTCCTCGGCCGTTGTCGCGGTCGAGTTCTTGTCGAAGTAGAGCAGCAGATTGCCGGTGTACTCCGGGACGACGGAGATCGAGCCGTCCTGGAGCGCCTTGATGTAGACCTCGCGCGCCCCGATGCTGAGCTTGGTGGACGCGTCGACACCCTTCGCCTTCATGGCCTGGGCGTACAGCTCGGCGATGATCTCGGACTCCTCGAAGCCCGCTGACCCGACAACGATGGGGCCGCCGCTGCCGCTTGCGGACCCGGACGCCGCCGCCGAGGAGCTCTCGGCCAGGGGACTGGATCCGCCGCCACCGCAGGCGGTGAGCAGCAGCGCTGCCACACCCAACCCGACGCCGGCGATGCGTGTGGTGAGTTTCATGACGACTCCCGTCTGGAGGGGACTTCCCTAGCCGACGACTAGGTTAGGTAGACACGACCCCACGGCTGTGCCCTGTCTTGGAGGGTGGATGCCCGGCAGGTGACTGGGCGCCGGATCCGGGCTCGGTTGCGGACCGCGAGCGAGTCCGCGAGCGCGGGTGGGTCTTTCGGCCGGCGAACCATCCGAGGATGCCGAGCGAGAGGTCGAAGACGATCGCGAGGCCGGCCACCAGCACGGCCCCGGCGAACATCTGCGGATAGTTCTGGTTCGCTTGTCCGCTGATGAGCAACTGACCCAGGCCGCCTCCGGCGGCGAACGCGGCCACCGTCGCAGTGGCGACCACCTGAAGCGTGGAGCTGCGCAGGCCGGAGACCACCAGCGGAAGCGCGAGCGGCCACTCGACCTTGCCGACGATCTGGCCCCCGGTCATCCCGAGAGCGCGTGCGGCGTGAACTGCCTCGGGGTCCGCGGTGTTGATGCCCGTCGCGGTGCCGGTGAGGATCGGGGGTAGGGCGAGGATGGCCAGCACCCCGATGATCGGACCGTCTCCGGTGCCCAGCGCCAGGACGGACAAGATCAGCAAACCCAGGCTGGGGATGGCCCGAGCCGAGTTGCTCAGCCCCACCACGAGGAACGCGCCGCGCCCCGTGTGACCGACGAGAATCCCGAGCGGAATCGCGATCACCGCGGCAATGAGCACCGCCGAGATGGTGTAGTAGAGATGCTCCAGCAGCAACTTGGTGATGATCCCGTCTGGTCCCCAGTTTGCCGGATCGGTGAGGTAGCTGAAGAGGTTCATGCGGCTTTGCGTCCCCTGGCCCAGGGCAGTGTCCCGCGCTGGATGAGCAGGATCGCACCATCCGCCAGCAGGGCGAGCGCCAGGCTGAGCACCAGTCCGACGATGATCGGGGTGTAGAAGTAGCTGGACAAGCCGCGGTCGAACAGCTGACCGAGCGCCCCGCTGCCGACCACCGCGGCGACACTCACCAGTGCGATGTTGGACACGGTCACCACTCTCAGGCCGCCGAAGATCACCTGCATCGCGATCGGCAGCTCGACCCCGAACAGGCGTCTGAGCCAGCCGTACCCCATCGCCTCTGCCGACTGCTTCACCGCCACGGGGACCGAACGAAGGCCGTCGACCACGCTCCGCACCAGCAGCGCGATGGAGTAGACGGCCAGCGCGGCCGCCACATTGATCGGGTTGAGGATCTTGGTCCCCAGGATGAGTGGCATCGCGACGAACAGCGCCAGCGAGGGAATCGCGTAGATGATCCCCGTCAGCGCGAGCAGCACGTTGGCCGCCTTGCCGGTCTTGAACACGAGATAACCCAGTGGGAGCGAGACGACGAAGGCGATCAGCACCGGGACCACGGACAGCACGATGTGCTGCCCCAGAAGGCTCAGGATCAGGCTGGCGTTTCGGCTGATCCACGCCCAGTCGAGGTTCATCGGCTGCTCGGTTCGTCCAGCGCGCCCGGTTCCGATGCAGGGTCGCCGCCAGGATCCGGCCGTTCGCTGGACGGCGGGCCTCCCCGCTCCAGTAGTGCGTCCGCGGGCTGGATCTCGACCTCGTCGGACCGCAGCTCGTCCGGAGCCCCATCGGCGTCCGGCGGCAGTTCTGCGGACTCCTCGGCTGGTTCGCCCTGGTCGGCTGAGCCGGCTTCGTCTGGAGCCAAACCTGTCGGAGTCGGCGGATCAGCGTCCCGCTCGTCGGCACGGGTTTCCGCCGCCGGATCAGCGTTCGGCTCAGCCGCCGCGTCGACCCTGACCTCGGTCGGCGCTGCGGGACTGTCCAGCGCGGCGCGAGCATCGGCGACCTGACCCAGGATCTCGTCGGCACTCACCACACCGACGTAACGGCCGCTGTCCCGACTGACCGCGACGGCCAGGCCCACCGGCGAGGTGAGCGCGGAGTCGAGAGCGACCCGGAGGGTGTCGGTCTGCGGATCGAAGACGGCGCCCATCCGCAGCAGATGGCTGCCGCGTCCGGGGTCGATCCACCCCTGTGGCGAGGCCTCGGAGTCGACCACGAGCACCGGATCGTCGCCACCGGCCGCTGCGGCGTCGCGGACCACCTTCACCGAGCGCAGCTCGAGCACCGAGGCCGGCATGAACGACAGGGCCCGATAGCCGCGATCCTTGCCGACGAAACCCTCGACGAACGCGTCCGCGGGTTGCTCCAGCAGCTCCTGCGGGGTGCCCACCTGGGCCAGCCGGCCGCCGACCCGGAGAATCGCCACCTGATCGCCGAGCCTGATCGCCTCGTCGATGTCGTGGGTGATCAGGATGATCGTCTTGCTCAGCTCACGCTGCAGCCCGAGGAAGAACTCGTGCAGCTCGCTGCGAACGACCGGGTCGACGGCGGAGAACGGCTCGTCCATCAGCATGACGAGTGGGTCGGCTGCCAGCGCCCTGGCCACGCCGACGCGCTGCTGCTGGCCGCCCGACAGCTGGGCGGGATAGCGCTCACCGAGCTTGCGGTCGAGGCCGACGGCATCCAACAGCTCGAGTCCGCGCGAGCGGATCTTCGGCTTCTGCCAGCCGAGCAGGCCCGGCACCGTCCCGATGTTCTCCAGCACCGTGCGGTGCGGGAACAACCCACCGCTCTGGATGACGTAGCCCATCTGGCGACGCAGCGTAGTCCGGCGCTTCGACTTCAGCGGCGTCTCGTCCCACAGGATCCGGCCGGAGGTGGGCTCGAGCATCCGATTGACCATCCGCAGCGTGGTGGTCTTGCCGCAGCCGGACGGTCCGACGAAGACGGTTATCTTGCCCGTTGGCACGACCAGGCTCAGGTCGGCCACGGCATGGGTGCCGTCCCGATAGGTCTTGCTCACGGATTCGAACTCGATCACGTGCGGTCCCCAAGGCTCTCGCGTCGCAACCCAGCAGCGGCGACTCGTCTGCTCGACCCTAACCAGAGCATGTGACAGTTCTCGGCAGCGCCCCCGGACCGGCAACCTGGAAACCTGCAATCGGCCGGCTGGCAACCGGGAGACCGGCCCACAGATTCGGCAACGGTTCGGTGCGCTGACGCGGCGCCTTGTCGGCGCCAACGTCTAGGGTGTGAGCACGCCCGGCGGACAGACCACCGGGTGAGGAGGCATGTATTCGTGTTGATCGTCCCCGTCGTGGTCGCCCTGGCCGTCTCGGTGGTCGGTGTCTTTCTCTTCGCCCGTGCGGCCGCCGCGATCGTGCGGGTCGTCGGACTCGGCCAACCCATACCCGCGGACCGCGACGATCCAACGCGACCCGGCCGCCGGGACGACGCCGGAGCTCGCTGGAAGCACATGCTGGGCGAGACCCTCGGTCATACCCGGATGAGACAGTGGAACGCGATCGGCATCGCGCACTGGTTCGTCTTCATCGCCTTCGGGGCCCTGTTCTTCACCTTGATCACGGCGTACGGCCAGCTGTTCGACCCGACCTTCGCGCTCCCGATCATCGGGCACTGGGTCGTCTACGAGTGGGCCAGCGAGCTGATCGCCTGGGCCGGACTGATCTGCATCGTGTTCTTGATGATCACTCGGGCCGTCAAAGGCACCGCCCGAGCGTCCCGATTCTTCGGTTCCCGTACCTGGCAGGCGGTCTACGTCGAGCTCACGATTCTCGGCATCGTCTTGTGCGTCTTGTTCCTGCGCGCGATGGAGTATCAGCTGCTCGGCGACGAGACGAGTCGATGGCACTTTCCCTTCACCTGGTTCCTGCTGCCCCAGGGCATCGCCGCGTCCAGCCTGGAAGCCGGCATCGTTACGGTGGCCGCGGTCAAGATCGTCATCTCGATGGCCTGGTTCGCCGTGCTCGGGCTGAACCTGACCATGGGGGTGGCCTGGCACCGGTTCACCGTCTGGCCGAACATCTGGTTCAAGCGCGAGTCATCGGGCAGACCGGCGCTGGGCGCGCTGCAGCCCGTCACCGTCGGCGGTGCACCGGTGGACTTCGCCGAGATCGAGGATCTGGACGCCGACTCGAGCCTCGGCGTCGGCAAGCTGGAGGACTTCAGCTGGAAGGGCCTGCTGGACTTCACCAGCTGCACCGAGTGCGGCCGCTGCCAGAGTCAGTGCCCGGCCTGGAACACCGAGAAGCCCCTCTCACCCAAGCTGTTGATCATGGGTCTGCGTGAGCACGCGTACGCGAAGGCTCCCTATCTCCAAGCGGCCGAAGCCGCTCGTGAAACGCTCCCGCAATCCGTTCGCGACGAGGCCGCTCGGCCGCTGGTCGGCCCGATCCAGGTCGAGAACGGTCTCGCCGGGGTCGTTGATCCCGACGTGCTCTGGTCCTGCACGAGCTGCGGCGCGTGCGTCCAGCAGTGCCCCGTCGACATCGAGCACGTCGATCACATCATGGACATGCGGCGCTTCCAGGTGCTGATGGAGTCGGAGTTCCCAACCGAGCTGAACGGTCTGTTCAAGGGCCTGGAGAACAAGGGCAACCCGTGGAACTCCAATCCGCGCCAGCGGCTCGACTGGAGCAAGTCGCTGTCCTTCGAGGTGCCGGTGGTCGGCGAGGACGTCGACGACCTGAGCGAGGTCGAGTATCTGTTCTGGGTCGGCTGCGCGGGGGCGTACGAAGATCGCGCCAAGAAGACCACCCAGGCAGTGGCGGAGCTGCTGCACAAGGCCGGCGTCAGTTTCGCGGTGCTCGGGCGCGGCGAGACGTGTACGGGCGACCCGGCCAGGCGAGCCGGCAACGAGTTCGTCTTCCAGCAGCTGGCGATGGAGAACGCCGAGACGCTGACCGAGGCTGGGGCCAAGAAGGTCGTGGTGACCTGCGCCCACTGCCTGAACGCGCTGAAGAACGAGTATCCCCAGCTCGGGGTGAATCTCGAGGTGGTCCACCACACCCAGCTGTTGAACCGGCTCGTCCGCGACGGCCGCCTCACCCCGGTCGCCGCCCCGAGCGGTGAGGTCGCCGGTCGGCGCATCACCTATCACGACCCATGCTTCCTTGGCAGGCACAACCAGGTGTACGACCCGCCGCGCGACCTCCTGCAGGTTCTGCCCGGGACGACGTACGTCGAGATGCCCCGGCATCGCGAGCGGTCCTTCTGTTGCGGCGCCGGCGGCGCGCGGATGTGGATGGAGGAACGGATCGGCACCCGGATCAACCTCAACCGAACCGACGAGGCGCTGGCAACCGGCGCGGACACGATCGCTACCGGGTGCCCGTTCTGCCGGGTGATGCTGTCCGACGGGTTGACCGCCAGACAGGCCGACGGCGCCGCATCCCAGACCGCCGAGGTGCTCGACGTCGCGCAGCTCCTGCTGGAGTCGGTGCAGCGCGGCGCGAGCTGAGCGAGGATCGAAGCGGCGGCGAGTCAGCCGGGTGGGGTGAGGTCGACCTGGCGGTGGCAGGAGTCGGTGACAGTCGGGTCGGTGCTGGTCAGGACGCAGCACATTCCGCCTTCGGCGGCACGATCGAGGGCCTGCACGACCAGCGCCGCACTGTCGGGGTCTAGCTCGCTGGTCGGGTCGTCGAGAACCAGCAGCCTCGGCTGGCTGACCAGGGCGCGAGCCAGCGCCACCCGCTGCTGCTGACCCCCGGAGAGCTGCTCCACCAGGTTGTGCCAGGTCGCCGGCGACAGATCCAGGGCACCGAGCTCGTGCTCCGCCCGGGTCCAGAGGTCCTCGTCGGCCGAGCCGCGTTCGGCCAGCATCGGGGCGATCACGTTCTCCGCCGCCGTCAGCGTGCCGATCAGCCGATGCTCGTAGCTCAGAAAGCCGACCCGGCTCGGCGGGGCGTCGGCATCGACCGTCTCGCCGTCCAGCTCGACCCGACCCGTACGGCGGCCACGGCCGGCGAGCCCGGCCAGCACCCGGGTCACCTCCCCGGTCGATCCGCCGACCAGTGCGACCCGTTCGCCGGGAGACACCTCGAGAGTGACGGGAGCGGATTCCGTGCCGCTCTCATCGGTCGGGACCCGGAGCTCGACAACGAGCAGACCAGGGCTCCCGGTCACGATCTGGACTCCAGCCAGCTCGTGTGCGCGGAGCGCGGAGCGCAACCATCGAACGCCTCATTCGTCGTCCGCCTCATGCGTCCTCCTGCTCCTCACCGGTGCGCCGGTCGAGCTGCAGCCGGTCGCGCGACACTGCGGTGAACTCCAGCTTGGATCCTGGCGGCCAAACCCCGAGCAGCTCCTCAGGCAGCTGAATGGCCCCGTCGGCGCCGACGACGGCCAGCTGGCGGTGCCGTGCTCCCTCCGAACCCACCCGGCCGGCCCGCATCCGGACCATCCGCTGCATCCGCCGGGCGACCTCCTCATCGTGGGTGACCACCAGGACGGTCGTTCCGTGCTCCGCGGTGACCCCGGTCAGGACGTCGAGCAGCGCGTCGCGGGCCGTCGCATCGAGCTGGCTGGTCGGTTCGTCGACCAGCAGCAGCTTGGGCGGATCGGCCATCGCGACCGCCAGCGCGGTGATCTGTTGTGCGGCACGGTCCAGCTGGGCGACCGGGCGCTGCTCGTCCAGCAGGCCACCCACCTTCAACACCGGGTCGTCGTCGGCCGGGCGGCCGGTCACGAAGGCCACGTTGGCGGCCGGTGTGGTGTAGCCGAGCAGGCTGGCGGCGGCACCCTGCAGCATCAGCCCGACGGTGCCGGCGCGGTACTCGTACAGGCGCCGCTCCGACCATCGTGAGATGTCGGCGCCGTCGACCACCACCTCGCCCGCCGACGGCCGCCGAAGCCCGGCGACCACGCTCAGCAGGGTGGACTTGCCCGAGCCCGACGGGCCGAGCAGGGCGACCCGCTCGCCCGGGTCGATGAGCAGGTCGACGCCGCGCAGCGCAGCGATGTCGGTACCGGCGACCTGGTAGACGTGCACCACACCGATGCACTGCACCCCGACGCCCCCTGTCCCGGCACGGTTCGCAGCCCCGGACGAACCGTTCGAGGCCGTCGACGATCTCTGCACGGCCATCAGCCCTCCCGTCCTCGGAAGCGGGTCTCGGCGGCGGCGCCGACCGCGGCGATGACGGCGACGACGGCGACCACCAACACGCCGATCACGCCCACCGGGGCCCACGCGACGCTCAGATCGAGCGGCGGACCCGACGTACCGACGTCGACGATCGGCAGCCGAGGCATGGCGAGGACGCTACCGACCACGCCGCTGCCCAGGCCGAGCACTGCGCCGAGCAGCGCCGGCACCGCGATCTCGACGTACGCCAGCTTGCGGACGGTCCGGGCAGCGAGCCCGGCATCCCGCAGCGAGCGCCAGTCCGGCCGCCGCCGCGCGACATCGGCCACCCGCGCCGCGATGAACGCGACGAGAGTCAGCACGAGGGCGATCGCGCCCAACCCCACGGCTGCTGCCGCCGCACGGGTGCTGGGCTGCTGCAACAGGGTGTCGGCGACGTCGGCACGGCTCTCGCGACCGGTGACGGTGAGGCCCGCAGCCTTCAACGCCTGCTCGATCGACGGCGGAGCGTCGGCGGACAGCCACACCTCGCTCGTTCGCCGGCCGTTCGAGGGATCGGACAGCTTCGAGGCGGCGGTGAGATCGACCAGCACGCCGTCGTCGAGCGATCGCGGGAGCACCGACGCGTGCCCCACGACCTCGATGAGCTGGGGCAGACCGTCCAGACCACGGCCCAGTGCCGCATCCGGGATGCCTGGGAACGGTTCGGCGGCGGTGTTCGAGGACACGACGGCCGGCAGCGGATCGACCGCGTCGGCCGGCAGAACGAGCGCCGGATTGGCACCGTCGAGGTCGAACGCAGAGATCTTCAGGCCCAGTGGCGATTCGGTGGGCGTGGCACGAGCCCGGGGCTCCGCGCTGATCTGGTCACCGACGCGACTCCGCCACCGGGAGGCGTCGGTGAGGACGCTGTCGAGGTCGGATGCGGGTTGGGAGTCCGTGCCGAGCGCCGTCACCACGAAGGATGCCTTGTACGGCGCGCCAGCGTCCGAGACCATTCCGATGCTCACCAGCCGGCAGCCCTTCGCACAGTCGATGGCAGCGTGCCGCCGCGCGCCGCCGACCGGCCGGACCAACGGTCCCAGATCGACGGTCTGCCACCGAGTGCCCGTATCCACCGTCACGACCAGCTCGGGGTTTGCCGGTGCCGTCGAGGAGATAGTGGTCGTCTCGGCATCAACGGTCGCATCCGCGACGTCGACCTCGATCCGACTTCCGGTGAGGGTGATCGCGGCGGGCGTCGCCGGGGCGAGCGCACCGGCCAGTGCGGAGACATCGGAGAAGTCGGACCAGCCCGCCGACCAGGTGGTGACCGCCGCGAACCGGCTGGTGTCGACTGCGACGATACGGGCGACCCCGGTGTCCGACGGCTCGGCCAGTTCCTGGACCGCCATCGCACTGGTGCCGGACGGGTCCGCGGTCCGCACGGCGTCGAGCAACGCGGTCGGGCTCATGCTGTCGACCGTCAGCACCGTCTCGGCGCCGGTGAGGACATCGGCACGTAGCTGCTGGTTCCGCTCCGACAGGGCCAGCACCTGAGTGGCGAACACGGCGATCGCCACGCCGACCGTGATCACCACCGCCGGATTGAGCGTGGAAGGGGTGCGCGCCGCCTGCCGACCGACGACCAGCGCGACCAGGCTGCGCGGCGGCCGTGCGGTGACCCGGCGGACGAGCACCACAGCAAGTCGCACCCCGAGCAAAGCGAGCGCCAGCGCGAACAGACCGGGCGCCAGCAGGCCCAGCTGCGACCCTCCGGTCTGCAGCACCCCTCCGCCGATCAGGGCGTACAGCGTCGCTGCGGCCAGCAGCAGCACCGCGGTCTGAGCGACCGCACCGACCACCGACAGTCGCTGGGCCTCGGATCGCTGTTGGATCAGCTCCACGAGTGGTCGCCTGAGGTTGGGCCCGCTGACCCCGAGCAGCGCCACCAGGAAGGCGAGCGTGACCAGCCCTGCCGCGACCAGCACGGTCCAGTGCCCCGGCTCGACCGGCGTGCCCACCCGCAACGTCCGGGCGACCACCAGCCCGGCGACCACCCAGGCGCCGAGCAGCCCGAACGGTGCTCCGATCAGCAACGCACCCGCGGGTTCGGTGTAGATGGAGGCCCACCAGCGTCGGCGTGGGACTCCGCGCAGCCGGCCGACACCCCACTCGGCGGTACGTCCCCGAGCGACGCGCTGCAGGACCACCGACAGCGCGAAGACGGCCAGCAGCAGGCACTGCAACTCGGTGACGAGAACCAGGATGGTGGCCATCCGCAGCTGCTGGTCGAACGCATCCAGTACTGCGGTCAGGCCGGTGTCCACCGTGACGGTGTGTGACTCCTTCAGGACGGCCGCTTGGACGTCCGCGATGGACGACCGGGCCACCGGCTCCTGGTCCAGGCCCAGTCCGCCCGCCAGGTCGATCCGCTCGTGCACGCTGACCTGGAGCTGCGCAGCCGCAGCCTGGCCACCGGACATCAGCAGCGGATCGGCGGTGACACCGGCAGCGATCCCGGCAGCGCTTCCCGGTCGTTCCAGGGTCGGGTCGGAGGTGTCGGGCGTGTACAGCCCGACCAGCGACACCAAGAGCTGACCGGGACCGCCGCTGGCGATCGACGTACGCGGGGGTCGGAGCGCGACCCGATCGCCGACCTGCACGCCGGCGGCTTTCGCGTCGTCAGCGCTGAGTGCGATCTGTCCGTCCGCTGAGGGACACTTCCCCGAGGCGAGGCGGTAGTCGGCGCAGCCCTCCGCGGGGACACGGACATTCGAGATCGACTCGTCCGCTCCGGTGTCCCGCGCCGAGCTCCAGGCGAGATTCGAGTCCGAGTCGGCCCACGTTCGTGGTTTCGTCCAGATGGACGCCGCAGGCCCGTCCTGGGTGGGTGCGATCACGCGACCGACGGTCTCAGCCGAGACCGATGTGGTGGCGCCCACCAGGTCGGTGCTGGCGGTCAGCGACGTCTGTTCGCTGCCGGCCGTGAGCACCGCGGTCTGCAGACCCGACTCGCCGACCGCACGCACCAGCAGGGGCCCGAGGGCTGCGGCCAGCACCGCGAGCAGCGACAACAGCACCAGCAGCACGTTGATCGAGGGCCGGCTCCGGATCGCGTCAGGGAGCCAGCGACGAGGGGAACTCATCCCGCCAGCCCTGTCGCCGCCTGCCGGACCGACACGAGGGCGGTATGGGGCACCGCTGCCTCGCTCGGACCTCGCACGGGCGACAGTATGGCGCAGCGGACTATGCGCTCCACGTCGTTCGTGCGCCTGCCAATCGCGAAAAGTGGGCGCCAACGGCAGGTTCCACCGGCGTGTCGTTGCAGTTTGCGCCCACTTTCCGGGGGCCGATGGACAAGCCGAGAATATTGACATCATGGGTGCTTGATTGTGACGTCACGTGATGTCACACTGATGTCATGAACCTGGATCACTATGTAGAGACGGTCCGCACCGGCGTGACGAACGCCGCAGCGCTGGCCGACGAACCGACTCAAACGCTCGCGGCCCGACTAGGCGCGACGATCGACTCCTCGACCCGACTGGCGCTGATCGAGGCGCTATCCGATGCCGCCGGGGAGATCAGCGCCGATCTGGCCCCCGGATCGGTCGAGCTCCGGATGGCGGGCAACGAACCGCAGTTCGTCGTCGCCGTTCCGCAGCCGAGTGGCGATCCGACGATGCTGATGCCCGAGCCGGAGACCGCCGACGAGTCCGGCGAGGCGTTCGGTGAGAATTCGGACGACGACGAGCCTGTGGCCCGGATCAGTCTCCGCCTGCCCGCCTCGGTCAAGGCTCGGGTCGACGAGCTGTCCGACGAGGGCGGAATCTCCACCAACGCTTGGCTGGTCCGGGCCATCACGAACGCGATCGAGAGCCCGAGGCGCGGCCCGCAGCCGCCCACGCCGCCGCGGCCACCGGAGTTCGGCGGCATCTTCGGTCCGAACGGACCGTTCGGTCCGGCCGGCGTGTTCGGTCCGGGAGGGGTATTCGCTGAGCGCGGCCGGAACCGGCAGCAGATGCGAGACGAGTTCCGGCGGACCGCGCGGGCTGAGGGTTGGAAGCCGACGCACGGCGTGCAGGGGTGGGTCAGATGACGGCGCGCTCATTCGTCTACGAAGGTGTACGCCGGATCAACCTGGTCAACTTCGGTGACGGGTCGATCGTCGTCGAACGTGGACCCAGCGAGCAGTCCGTCGAGGGCACCATCAGCGCGGCCGACGGGATTCTCGAGGCAGTCCAGGTGCGGCAGAACCACGACCAGCTGCGGATCGAGGCGCCGACCCGCGGCTGGGCCTCGCTGCCCGTGCACCTGCGGCTGGGCGTCCCACCCGGCCTCGACTTCGATGTCAGCACCGGTGGGGCCGACGTTCGGATCGGCACCGAGGCGGGCCGAGTTCGGGCCAAATCGGGTTCGGGTGACATCACGCTCGACATCACGCACGACCTGCACTGCTCGACCGGAAGCGGTGACGTATCGGTGGGCGCTGTGCGCGGCGACTCCGCGCAGGTCACCAGCGGCTCGGGCGATGTGCAGGTCAGTGAGGCGTACTGCCCGCTGGTCGCCAAGTCGGGGTCGGGCGACGTGACCGTTCGAGCTGTGCACAGTGTCGAGCTCCGGGCCAGCTCCGGATCCGGTGACATCGCGGTTCCATCGACGAGCGGCTCGGTGGATCTCAGATCGGCCTCCGGTGCCATCACCGTCGGGGTTGCCGATCGTCTGCCGGCCTGGCTGGATCTGCACTCAGTGAGTGGCGACGTACGGATTGCCATCGATGCGAGCGAACCGCCGGAACAGGGCGAGTCGTACATCGCCGTGAAAGCGCGTACTGCCTCGGGCGACATCGCCGTCTATCGCGCCTGATCAGCGCTCGCCCGGAGAGTTGTCAGGGAGAGTGTTGTCACGGAGCGCGGCCAACGTGGTCGGGACTCGAGCCGTCAGAAGGCGGCGGTCAGATCGAGGTGCGGTGGAAGTTCACGTGCGACCGGCTCGGGGTCGGACCACGCTGGCCCTGGTAGTGCGAGCCGTATACCGACGATCCGTAGGGGTGCTCGGCCGGCGAGCTCAGCTTGAAGAAGCACAGCTGCCCGATCTTCATCCCCGGCCACAGCTTGATCGGCAACGTGGCCACGTTGGAGAGCTCCAGCGTGACGTGACCTGAGAAGCCGGGGTCGATGAAGCCGGCCGTGGCGTGTGTGAGCAGTCCGAGGCGACCCAGTGAGGACTTGCCCTCGACTCGGGCGGCGATGTCGTCGGGGAGCGTGACCACCTCGTAGATCGACCCGAGCGCGAACTCTCCGGGATGGAGGATGAACGGCTCGTCCGCCTTCGGCTCGACCGGCCGGGTCAGTTCGGACTGGTCCTCGGCCGGGTCGATGTGCGGGTAGCGGTGATTCTCGAAGACTCGGAAGTAGCGGTCCAGCCTGACGTCGATGCTGGACGGCTGGACCAGCTCGGGTGCGTACGGTTCCAGCCCGATCCGGCCCGACGCCACCTCACCCTTGATGTCGCGGTCCGAGAGAAGCATGAACAGAACTGTATTGCTCGCGAAGCAGTCAGTTCCGTCGTACCTCCAGCCAGTGGTCGCCGAACGACACGATGCTCCCGGGCTCGACTCGGATCGGCTCGCCGGGTGCACAGCGTTTCGTCACCCCACTGACGCTCGTCACGGCCGATCCGTTGGTCGATCCCCGGTCGACGACATACAGGCCGCCGGAGTCGAGGCTGATCTCCAGGTGGGACTTCGAGACCGTACGCGTGGTGTCGGCCACCTTGATCAATGTCGCGTGCTCCTCCCCGGGCCTGGCCTGCGGATTGCGTCCGAGCAGGACGAGTCCATCGATCGGGATCTCGCGGCCGTCGTCGAGCACCGCCCGCCAGGACGACCGGTCCCCTGCTTGGGGTGGAATGGTGGCCGGTCCCACCGACGTCGGGGGTGGAGTCGGAGTCTCCGCGGGAGTGGGAGGCGGCGCCGGGGGTGGCTGGGACGGGGGAACCGATGACTGGGTGGGCGGGTAGCCCACGGGCTGAGGCGGTTGGGGGGAGTAACCCGCCGGGGACCCCGGTTGCGCTGGATAACCGACTGACGGGCCCTGCTGCACTGGATAACCGCCTGAGGACCCCGACTGCGCCGGGTACCCCGACGGGGAGCCCGGGCGCGACGCGTAACCGGCTGGCGGACCCAGGGGCGATGGATCGACGGGAACTGGCGGAGGCTGCGCGCCGGGTGTCTGCGCCTGCTCGCCGGCGGCCGCGGGTGCTGCCGCATGACGTGGCGGCGCCGCCTGCCGAGACTGCGTCACTTGCCGTTCCTTGATGACCACCGCGTTGGCCGCCAGATCGTGCCAGCCCTGGCGGCGCGGGTTCTGGACCAGGAAGATGACCATCAGCAGCAGTCCGATACCGGTCAGCGCGAGTCCGAAGAGGATCAGCTGGCGCAGCAGGAAGCGGCCCCAGCCGATCGGGCGACCGTTGGCCAGACCCACCAGCTGCAGACGCATGAGCCGCATGCCCGGTCCGGCCCCTCCTACGGCGAACATCCACCAGACCAGCAGCGCCCACGCGAGCATCAGCACCGAAGCGACCGCCGCGATCACGGTCGGTGACAGATTCGTGTACCAGATCAGCACAACGGGCAGCACGCCGATCAGAATGACGATCACGCTGTCGATGAGGTACGCGACGAATCGGGTCCCCAACGGGCCAGGCGCGACTCCAGGCGGCAGCCCTGCGACACGGACCGCTGGTGGTGCTTGGTCTGCCATGGTGTGGACTCCTTGGATGCCCGGTGCCGGCCGTGATGAGGCCGCTAGTCCCCGGGCTCGATGGTGAGCGTGACGCCTTCGCCGAGCTCGAGGACGGCGCCGATCGGAACCGGGGTCGGCTGGCCTGGCGGGAGCAGACCGCGATTGCCGCCCGGGCCCGGATCGACAACGAACGTGCCGTTCGTCGAATGGAGGTCTGTGACGACCACCTGCCAGTTCTCCGGCACGACCTGCAGGTGGGTCCGACTGATGTCCTGCCCGGGACTGGCGAGTGTGACCAACCGAGGCAGCGGCACGGTCGAGCGTTGCTCGCTCGGCGCTCGGCCGAGCAAGACCGCCCGGTCGAGATCGACCACTGTCCCGTCCGCGGCTCGGAGTCGCGCGATCAGTGGCTCGGGGATCATCTGGATCGGCGCTCCCGCGAGCGCGGCACGGCACACCCGGCACGCGGTCGAGCCCGGAGCATTCGGATGGCCGTTCGGGCAACGGACCGCCTCGACCATCGGCTCGGTCATCGCCGGAGCGGCCGACCCGACCACCTGGCCGTCGGGGCCGAGGACGATCGGGTTCGCCATCAACTGAGTGTCGTCGTTCTCCATCTCGAACTGCTCGAGCGAGAACTCGCCGGGCGGCGACGCCGGACCCAGCACACCCGGGCCGCCTGCACCGGGGCCGCCCGCACCAGGTCCGCCTGAACCGGGGCCGACCGGGCTCGGGCTGCCGAGAGCGGCAGCACCGGTCGAGCCTGCCACGCCCGTCGAGCCTGCCGTGCCCGGCGCCAACGCGCCAGCCGCCGCCACCCCACTCGCCGCCGGCGCGCCCACCCCGCCAGATGCTTGGGACTCCGGCTGGGGCCCCCACTCACTGTTGAGAGCGAACGCGGGCGACTCCCCAGTCTCCGGCTCACCGTCATCGCCGGAGGCCACGGGCGGGAAATCCGGGCCGGAATCATCGTCCTGCGGGACGGCCGGAAAATCCGGCCCAGAGTCGTCGCGCCGATCGTCGGACACGTCGTCAACCGGTTCGCTGCTCTCCTCCGGACCGTTGGAGCGATCCTCCGCGGTCGCCTCGGCCGCATCGACCGTGTCGACCTCGGGGGCTGAGCGGTCGCTGTCGTCGCGAAGGGACCCGGGGCTGTCCGACGCTGGGGCGTCGGAGCTCGCTGAGGCATGCGCACCGGCCCCGATGACCACCGGGGCCACAGCGGCGGAAGCTCGAGCGGCCGCGGATCGCAGCAGCGGTTGCGGAGACCGTACGACCGCCTCTTCGTCGGCTCTCAGCACGACCGTGCCTGCTCGGACGACACCGACCGCCAGCGGCAGTGGCTCACCATCGCCCGACGACTCGCCCACCACGATCCGAACACTCTCGAGGTGCTCCAGACCGACCTCGTTCCAGGTCACGACCCCGGCGCCTGCGGCCACCTGGTCCCCCGAGCGCGGATCGTCCAGTCGCACTCCCCCGCGAACCAGCGACCGCATCCCAGCCGTCGACCAGAAGACCACCGCGAGATCGGGCAACTCGGTGATCCCGTATCCGGCCAATCGATCGACTAGGTCGCTCATCGACGACGACGCGACGACATCGGCCCACAGATCGGCGATCATGTCGCCGCGACCTGGACCGGGCTGCAGCACCACCACCGATGTCGGACCTGCGACGACATACCAGTCGCCCGGCACGTACGCCGCACGCCACGGGGCGACCACGCCGGGCTGAGCCATGGACATACCGACCTTTCTGAGGTTGCTCCGCAATGGCCAACGCGCGACCGGAGCACCGCCGGTCGATCGGTCTCGACGGCTTGGCCGCTGTGCCGACGATATAGGGCTCGGGCACCCCACGACAGCGCGCAGCGACGACCCGGCCGGACTGCCCGGGTGGGCGGGCCGGCGCGGTGCTCAGGCTTTAGCGGGCTTCCAGGGCTTCAACCAGTCCGTTTCCGGCCACCCTTCGGCTCCGGCCATCAGCTCATACATCGTTGCGCCGTCGATGTGCTCGCGGATGATGTCCGCGTGCCCGGCGTGGCGAGCCGTCTCCTCGATCAGGTGCAGCAGGATCCACCGCGCCTGATAACCGTCGGGGTTCTTCGGGAACCACGGTGCGTCCGGCAGCTGGACGCGCACGTCGAGATGGTCCAGTCCCGCGACCGCATCAGCCGTCTCTGCGCCGACGGTGTCGAGCAGTGCTTGGAGCGACGTTACGGAGTCGTCCTCGTCGAGCGCGAAGCTGTCGAAATAGGCGTCCTCCCCCATCCGCGGCTTACCCTGCATGACCGCGATCCACCCTCGCTCGGTGAGCGCCGCGTGCTTCATCAGGCCGCCGATGCTCAGCGCGCTGCGGGTCGGCTTGTCTCGAAGCTGATCCTCGCTGAGGCCGAACGCCGCGTACTTCAGCCCATCCCGTTGCTGGACCAGATAGGCCAGCAGGGCCTCGGTCTCGGTGGTGGTCGATGGCGGGTTGCCTGGCATCGTGGGTCCTTCCCTCGGGCTGAGAATCCATCCTGTCAACGGGCTCCGACACTTTTGTCGGCCTCACAGGCCCGCGGAGCACAGAGCACCATCGAGCCCGGTCACGGCTGTCGCCGCGCGTGCCGACGACCTCGCAGCTTCTCCGGCGGACCGCGGATCTCGGCTCTAGGCTTCGTACCCGAGGAGCGCAATTCTCGTCTGCACCTTCACCGGAGCTGCCACCATGACCAAGCCGAGCCGACTGGCCTGTGCGTGCGCGCCATCCCGAGGGACCACGGCGCTGCTGCTCGCCACCGTGCTCTCCGGACTGGGCGCGGCGGGCTGTGTCGCCAGAGACGCAGACCAGCCGATCAGCGGACCCGCGGCAGCCACCTCCCCGGTGACGTCGTCGACGTCAGGAGGCTCGGCAGCGTCGGCCGCTCCGACACCGCCGGTCGCCACCTCAGCCCCAACGGTGAGCGTCGGCCCGATCGGCGAGCCGAGCCTGACCACGGACGCCCCGCTCGCGACACGGCTACGCACAACGGAGGTGGTCATCTCGGGTCGGTCGGGCAGCGTCTCCTGGCGCGTCCGCGTCCCCAAGTTCTCCGGTGCGCCAGCCGCGACTGAGATCAACAAGCGGGTCCGCGCGTCGGTGGACGGCCTGATCGCGCATGCGAAGCGGGAGAGTCGCGGTGACGACGGGGCGACGCGTCGATTGGACGGCGAAGGAACTGTGGTGACCAACGATGGCCGGACGGCCCAGGTGACGATCACGTACGGCGACTACCTGGCGGGCACCGCGCACCCGACCGACTATGTGACGACCACCGTCGTCGACGTTGCCCGGCGGACGCCAGTCGTGATGGAACAGGTCTTCACAAACCCGACCGCGGTCTACAAGAAGCTCAAGACAGCGATCCTCCAGGCTGCCGGGGAGCAGTCGTCCGGCATCGACCAGTCCGGCCTGGCGCCGACCAAGGCCAACTGGGCCAACTGGCAGACCGACCAGACCGGGATGATCTTCACGTTCGGCGACTACCAGCTCGGCACGCACGGCCTGCGGGAGTACGCGGTGCCATGGTCGACGGCCGAGCCGTTGCTAACCGCCTACGCGAAGCGGGTCCTGGCACCGCAGTAGGCAGCTCCCCGTCCCAGACCGAACGGCTCAGGAAGCCTGCTCGGTGCAGTGATAGCGACCGATCGGAATCACCGTCGGGGTGTTCGATACCGGGTCATCGATGATCACCGAGTTCATCCCGAACACCTCGTGCATGGTCGCCGAGGTGATCACCTCCTTCGGCGAGCCCTGACCGCTGATCTGGCCGTCGCGCATCGCGATCAGGTGGTCGGCGTAGCGGCAGGCCAGGTTCAGGTCGTGCATCACGATCACGATCGTCGTGCCACGGCGCCGGTTGAGGTCGGTCAGCAGGTCCAGCACCTCGACCTGGTGGGTGAGGTCGAGGTACGTCGTCGGCTCGTCCAGCAGCAGCAGGTCGGTTCGCTGCGCGAGAGCCATGGCGATCCAGACCCGCTGACGTTGGCCTCCGCTCATCTCCTCGATCGGCCGGGCAGCCAGGTCCAGGGTGTCGGTCACCGCCAGCGCCTCGGCCACGGCCTGGTCGTCGGCGTCCGACCACTGCCGGAACCAGCCCTGATGGGGGTAGCGGCCGCGGCCGACGAGGTCGGCCACGGTGATGCCCTCTGGCGCGATCGGGGCCTGCGGCAGCAGCCCCATGACCTTGGCCACCTCCTTGCTCTGCCAGGTCTGGATGTTCTTGCCATCAAGCAGAACCGAGCCGCTGGTCGGGCTGAGCAACCGAGCCAGACCACGGAGCAGGGTCGACTTCCCGCAGCCGTTGGCGCCGATGATCACGCTCACCTTGCCGGCCGGAATGTCCACGGTCAGCTCGGAGACGATCTGCCGGTCGCCGTATCCGAGTCCCAGGTCGAGCGCCGACAACGTGTGGCGTTCGACGGGTGTGTCCTGCAGCACCATGGTCAGCCTCCTTGCCCGATCTTGTTGGACACCACGAGCAGGTAGAGCAGATAGGGCGCGCCGACGATTGCCGTCAAGATGCCGACCGGCAGCTGGACCGGGAGCAGGTGCTGACCGACGAAGTCGGCGGCCAGCACGACGAGCGCGCCGACCAGCGCCGGCGGGATCAGGGAGACCCCGGTGCCGTGGGTGAGCCGGCGCGCGATCGGGCCGGAGACGAAGGCAACGAAACCGATCGGGCCGGCGGCCGCTGTCGCAATTGCGGCCAGCGCGACGCCGAACACGACCAGCAGCAGACGTGACCGCTCGACCCGGACGCCGAGACCCGCCGCGGTGTCGTCGCCGAGCTGCAGCCCCGCCAGGGCGCTCCCTGCCCACAAGCTGAGGGGGACGAAGGCGACCATCGAGATCAGCAACGTCCGCATTGTCGTGGCGGAAACACCGTTGAGACTGCCCGTGAGCCACTGCAGGGCCACCTGGGCGTCCCAGATCGCCGCCCTGGTCATCAGGTAGTCGATGATCGCCCCCATCATTGCGGCGATCCCGATGCCGACCAGGATGAGCCGATAGCCGGCAACGCCGTGGCGCCAGGCGAGGGCGTAGATCAGCAACGCGGTGAACAGTGCGCCGACGAAGGAGAACGCCGAGACCGCGAACCCGCTCAACCCGAGCATCAAGATGGCGACGACCGCGCTCGCGCTGGCGCCGGAGGTGATCCCGATGATGTCCGGGCTGGCGAGCGGGTTGCGCATCATCGACTGGAAGATGGCGCCCGACAGTCCGAAGCAGGCGCCGACGGCCATCCCTGTCACCGCCCTGGGCAGCCTCAGCTCGTACACGATGAAGTCGCTCGCCCGGGTGCCGCGGCCGGTCAGCGAGTAAGCGACCTGTTCGACCGTCAACGGGAAGTCGCCGACGACCATGGCTGCGACGAACACACCGAGCAGCACCGCGACCAGACCGACGCACACCACGAGCGTCCGCCGACGGAGACGGTCACGGACCCGTCGCACCGCGCGGACGCCTGGGCCATCGGCGACTCCGCTCGCGGCCATGGTCCGCGTGTCGATCGTGGCGGTCACAGCTCGGCCAGCTTCTTGCGGCGGACCAGCGCGATGAAGACCGGCGCGCCGATCATCGCGGTCACGATGGCGACCTGGAGCTCGCCCGGCCGGGCGACGAGGCGACCGATGATGTCCGAGCCGAGCAGCAGGATCGGCGCGAGCACCATGGAGTACGGGAGCGCCCAGCGGTAGTCCGGACCGACGATCATCCGCGCGACGTGTGGAATGGTCAGACCGACGAAGCCGATCGGACCGCAGGCCGCGGTCGCGGCGCCACAGAGCAGCACCACGGCGAGCGCCGAGACGGCTCGGGACGCGGCGATGTTCGCGCCGAGCCCGCGGGCGACGTCCTCGCCGAGGGACAACGTGTTGAGCACGCGACCGAGCAGGAGCGCGAGCACGCAGCCGACGATCAGGAACGGCGCGATCTGGGCGACGACCGTCATGTCGCGGCCCGAGAGCGAGCCGACCTGCCAGAACCTGAACTGGTCGAACGTCGCCTGGTCGAGAAGGAGAAACGCAGTGGTGACCGAGGCGAAGGCGGCCGAAAGGGCGGCACCGGCGAGCGCGAGCTTGACCGGAGTCGCACCGTCGCGGCCCAGCGACGCGACGCTGTACACGACCACCGACGCGATCGCGGCCCCGGCGAACGCGAACCAGACGTACCCAAGGATGGAACTGACGCCGAGCAGGGAAATGGCCAGCACGACGAAGAGTGCCGCGCCGGCGTTGACCCCGAGGATCCCCGGATCGGCCAGCGGATTGCGGGTCACACCCTGCATCACGCCGCCGGCCAGCCCAAGGGCGGCGCCGACCAGCAGCCCGAGAATGGTCCGAGGCACTCGGAGCTCGACGACGACGATCTGGTCGGTGCTGGTGGGGTCGTAGTTCGTCAGTGCCTGCCAGACCGTCTCCACGGGCACGGATCGGGTGCCGATGGCCAGGCTGAGGAAGCAGAGCAGTACGAGGATCGCGGCACACGCCCCCAGGCCGCCGACCCGGGCCGGGGCCCGCGTCGTGTGCGCTCGCATCTCCCGAGCCTCGACCCGGGTCTGCGGAGCCGCCGCCACACTCATAAGGCAAGCCTAACCTGACACGACCGAGCCGGGCGACGCGCTCGCACTGCTGGTCCCTCAGCACCCTGGGCCGCGTTGCTCTGGACCCCCGGCGCCTTCACGCTTCACGTCTTCGCGTCTTCCAGCAAAGGCGTGGAGACGACGCTCGGAGCAGGCTCGGACACCACGTCTTCCAGCAAGCGCGCGAAGACGAGTCCCGGAATGGGCGCTGACGTCACGTCTTCCAGCAAGAGCGTGAAGACGACGCTCGGAGCAGGCTCGGACACCACGTCTTCCAGCAACGGCGCAAAGACGACGCTCGGAGCAGGCTCGGACGTCACGTCTTCCAGCAGGGCCGTGACGAGCCTGCTCGAAATGGTCCCCCGCGTCACGTCTTCCAGCAAGAGCGCGAAAACGAGGCCGAGAACTGGCTGCAACGCCACGTCTTCCAGCACGCGCGTGCAGACGAGTCCCGGAATGGGCTCGGACGTCACGTCTTCCAGCACAGACGTGAAAACGATGTCGGCACTCCGCCGGAAGCACCCGCCGATGGACCGCGAGGCCGATGCCGTCAGAGCCGAGCGAAAACGCGATCGGCAGACGACGTGATCGGCAAACGTACGCGATCGGCAAACGTACGCGATCGGCAAACGTACGAAGTCGGCAAACTGTACGAGGTACGAGGTCGACCGACGTACGCGATCAGTGCGGGCTGAGCACCGGCCGTAGCGCCTCGACGACGGTCGGGTCCTCGATCGTGGACGGTACGATGCCGGGCAGCCCGTCCGCGATCTCCCGCATGGTCTTGCGCAGGATCTTCCCCGAGCGGGTCTTCGGCAGCGCGGCGACGATGTCCACCTGGCGCAGCGCCGCCACCGCCCCGATCTCGCTGCGGACGAGGGCGACGAGCTCCTCAGCCAGAGCGGCTGGGTCGGTGTCCACGCCCGCCTTGACCACGACCAGGCCCCGTGGGATCTGACCCTTGAGCTCGTCGGAAACCCCGATCACCGCACACTCGGCCACTGCCGGGTGCGACGCCAGCACCGCCTCCATCGAACCCGTGGACAGTCGGTGGCCGGCGACGTTGATCACATCGTCGGTGCGACCCATCACGAACACGTACCCGTCCGAGTCCAGGTAGCCACCGTCGCCGCTCAGGTAGTAGCCGGGGAACGTCGACAGATAGCCGTCGACGTAGCGCTGATCATCACCCCAGATGGTCGCCAGCGTGCCCGGCGGCAGCGGCAGCCTCACGCAGATCGACCCGTCCGTCCCCGGCGCGACGAGGGATCCGGACCCGTCCAGGATCGCCAGCTCGTAACCGGGGACTGCGACCGTCGGGGAGCCTGCCTTGATCGGCAGCGGCTCGAGCCCGCGCGGATTCGCCGCGATGGCCCAGCCGGTCTCGGTCTGCCACCAGTGATCGATCACCGGAACGCCGAGCCTCTCACCGGCCCAGGCGTACGTGTCCGGGTCCAATCGCTCGCCGGCCAGGAACAGTGTCCGCAGGCTGGTCAGGTCATGGTCGGCCATGAGGGCACCGTCCGGATCGACCTTCCGGATCGCCCGAATCGCGGTCGGCGCGGTGAACATCGCCTTCACCCGATGCTCGGCGACCACCCGCCAGAACGCGGCGGCATCGGGCGTGCCGACCGGCTTGCCCTCGTACAGCACGGTGGTCGCTCCGACCAGCAGCGGCGCGTACACGATGTAGGAGTGTCCGACCACCCAACCGATGTCGCTGGCGGTGAACATGACATCGCCGGGGCCGATGTCATAGATCGTGCGCATCGAGTAGGCCAGCGCGACGGCATGGCCACCCTGGTCGCGAACAATTCCCTTGGGCTTTCCGGTCGTCCCCGAGGTGTAGAGGATATAGAGCGGGTCGGTCGCCTCGACCTCGACACAACCAGCCGGCTGGCACGAGCCCGGTCGCATCAGCACGGCGAAGTCGATGTCGCGAGGCTCGACGAGCTCGGCTCGCAGCTCGGCTCGCTGGAAGACGACGCAGTGATCGGGCTGGTGCTGGGTCCGGGCGAGCGCTGACTCCACCATCGGGTGATACGCGATCACCTTGCCGCCCTCCAACCCGCAGGAGGCGGAGACGATCAGCTTCGGGCGGGCGTCGTCGATTCGACTGGCGAGCTCCGCCGGCGCGAACCCGCCGAACACGACCGAGTGGACCGCTCCGACCCGGGCGCAGGCAAGCATGGCGATCACGGCCTCGGGGATCATCGGCATGTAGATGATCACTCGGTCGCCTCGCTCGATCCCGAGCAGCTGCAGCGCACCGCCGAACTGCGCCACCCGCTCCAACAGCTCTGCATAGCTGTACGTCCGCCGCCGGCCGGTGATGGCGGAGTGGAAGATCAGCGCGTCGGAGTCGGCCCGGCCGCGGATGACGTGTCGGTCGAGGGCGTTGTAACAGGTGTTGAGCCGACCCCCGCGGAACCAGCGATAGATCGGTGCATGCTGCTCGTCGAGGATCCGCTCGGGTGGGGTGAACCAGTCGATCGCGCGGGCCTGGTCGGCCCAGAAGCCCTCTCGATCGGCGATGCTGCGGGCGTACTCCTCGGCATAGCTGCTCATCCGCTGGTTCCTCCCCGTCGAGTCGGCGTCCCACCCAGCATCCTTGCAGGCATACGTCGTTCGGTGAGGTCGATCACCCCGACCCATCCGAGCCTCCCGACCCAGTCGAACGACGGGGCGGCCATCTGGGAGCGGCGGGAGCGAGACGAGCGGCACTCAGGACGAGGGGGCGGTCAGGGACGGGGGTGGCCCCACCGGGGGCGCGTCACGGTAGATCCTTGGCATGGCCGGACGGTAGTGCCAACTGATCTTGGCTCTCTTCGCCTGCCACCAGATCAGCGCGAAGGCGACGACCTGGACGGCAGCATCGAGGGCGAACTGCGCCGGACTCCCCTTGGTGCTCCCCCCGATGAACGCCTCCTGCCAGCCGCCGAAGTTGATCACGGTGGCGAACGCGGCGATGTTGTTGACCGCGTGGATGCTGATCGCCGCCTCGAGCCCACCCGTACGCCAGGTGAGCAGGCAGCACGAGATCGCGAAGACCGCGAGGCTTCCAAGGATCCACGGATCGAAGCTGCCGTGCGCGGCGCTGAACGCCGTCGCTGACACGGCGGTGCCGACGATCAGGCTCAGCATCGGCCGCTTGAACCAGGATCCGACGTTCTGCAGGATCCAGCCCCGGAAGAAGTACTCCTCACCCGCGGCCTGCAGCGGGGTCATGAACACGACGAGGAACAGCAGCACCACCCACTCCGCCGGGCGGTCCGAGCTCGGCCGATCGCCCAGCAGGCTGACCCCGATGTAGAGCGCCCAGACCGGCACGACGACGGCCAGGCAGCGCAACAGCCAGCGCCAGCGGAATCCGCCGACCACCGAGCTGACGAACCTGGGACGGATGTGGTGCACGGCCCAGATCGACAACCCTGCCGCCGGGATCAGCACGATCAGGCTCAGATTGGTGTACAGGAAGCCGGCCGCGTCGATGTCGGATCGGGAGAGCTTGCCGATCTCGGTCGTGAGCCACCGGCCGAGGCCCTTCCCGCCCGTGGCCAGCACGCCGAAGGCGACAAACGGCCCGAACGCGACCAACTGTCCGACTAAGGCGATCGCGCCGGCCAGCACTAGCGCCACCAGCGGTCGCCACCACCGGCGACGGGGGCCCCGCAACATCTGCGGGTACGTCCGCGGCCCGTCCGGCATAGCGCTGACCACCCCGCCATCGGGCACGGGCAGATAGCCGCTCGGCGGAGAGATCGGACCCGACCAGCTCGGTGCCGGAACACGGCCCGGCACGGGCTGGCCGACGCCTCCCGTGGGGTCCTGTTGTGGAATCGGCGACCAGATCGCCGGGCCGTAGGACGCCAGCGGCGCCCACCCTCCGGCGGACGGATCGTCGACCGGTCCAGGCCCAGGAACGCCCCAGCCGCCCGGCTGGTGGGGCTCGGGCGGCTGGGCTTCAGTCATGGTGCAGTCAGTCTGACCGGTCGGGCCAAACGCGGCGCCGACATTGGTCGTACGCCGACTCGGCTATCCGATCGGCTAGACGGTCCGATCGTGGCTAGACCGCCCGATTGGGCTGCCGCGCCTCGTCCGGCTGGACGGTGTGAGGTGTAGCGGCATCGGTCTCACCGCCGGTCACGCTGGGCGGAGTGGCTGCGGGCGGCCCGGCGGGGCTGTCGACGATGCCGACCTGCCGTCGGGTGCTCACCACGACGGCGGCCACCACGATCGCCAGGGCGGCCAACGCGATCACATAGCGCCAACCCGACGGGGTCCGGCTCAGCGGTGACAGAGCCACGACGGCCGGTGCGATCAGCACAGCGACCAGGTTCATCACCTTGATCAGCGGATTGATCGCCGGGCCGGCGGTGTCCTTGAAGGGATCGCCGACCGTGTCGCCGATCACGGTCGCGGCATGCGCGTCGGAACCCTTGCCACCGTGGTGACCGTCCTCGACCAACTTCTTTGCGTTGTCCCACGACCCACCGGAGTTGGCCAGGAAGACCGCCATCAGGGTGCCGCAGGCGATGGCGCCCGCGAGATAACCGGCCAGCGCCGGGGCACCCAGCCCGAAGCCGACCGCGATCGGTGCCATCAGGGCCAGCAGCCCGGGGGTGGCGAGCTCACGCAGCGAGTCGCGGGTGCAGATGTCCACGACCTTGCCGTACTCCGGCTTGCCAGTGCCCTCCATGATCCCGGGGATCTCGCGGAACTGACGACGTACCTCGTAGACCACCGCGCCGGCCGCTCGACCGACGGCGCTGATGGCCAGCCCGGAGAAGAGGAACACCACTGACGCACCAAGGATGATGCCGACCAGCGTGGGCGGTGCGAAGACGACGGCCTGGAGCTCGAACGCGTTGTAGTTCTCGACGAGCACGGTCCGGATGGCGTCGGTGTAGGAGCCGAAGAGGGCCGTCGCCGCCAGCACGGCGGTAGAGATCGCGATGCCCTTGGTGATGGCCTTGGTCGTGTTGCCGACCGCGTCGAGCTCTGTCAGGATCTTGGCGCCCTCGCCGTGCACGTCGCCGGACATCTCGGCAATGCCTTGGGCGTTGTCGGAGACCGGACCGAAGGTGTCCATGGCCACGATCACGCCGACCGTGGTGAGCAGGCCGCAGCCGGCCAGGGCGATCGCGAACAAGGACACGATCCCAGCGCCGCCCAGGACGTAAGCCCCAAGCACGGCCGCGGCGATGACCACCGCGGTGTAGACGGCGGACTCGAGCCCGAGCGACATGCCCGCGAGCACGACCGTGGCCGCACCGGTGAGCGACGTCTTCGCCACGTCTTGCACCGGGCGATGCTCGGTGCCTGTGTAACGACCGGTGAGTGACAAGATGATGACGGCCAGCACGATGCCGATCACGACCGAGCCGATGGCGACGATCCGCGGATCGTCGATCGGGCCGGCGAACTGCAGGTTGGCGACGTCGAGCTCACCGAAGCGGGACGGCAGGAACGCGAACGCCGCGATCGCGCACAGCACCGCCGAGATGATCGCCGATAGATAGAAGGAACGGTTGATCGTACGCAGACCGTTCTCGCCGGCCCGCGGCTTGGTCAAGAAGATGCCGATGATGGCGGTGATGACCCCGATGGCCGGGACGATCAGCGGGAAGACCAGCCCGTACGCGCCGAAGGCGGCCTTGCCGAGAATCAACGACGCCACCAGGGTCACCGCATAGGACTCGAACAGGTCGGCGGCCATGCCGGCGCAGTCGCCGACGTTGTCGCCCACGTTGTCGGCGATCGTCGCAGCGTTGCGCGGATCGTCCTCGGGGATGTTCTGCTCGACCTTGCCGACGAGGTCGGCGCCGACGTCGGCGGCCTTGGTGAAGATGCCGCCCCCGACGCGCATGAACATGGCGAGCATCGCGGCGCCGAAACCGAAGCCCTCGAGGATGGTCGGTGCGTCGCCCTTGAAGATGAGGACCACGACCGACGCACCGAGCAGACCCAGGCCGACCGTCGCCATGCCTACGTGCGCACCGGTCCGGAACGCCAGCTTCATCGCCGGGTCTCGTCCACCGTCGCGGGCGGCGGCGGCCACGCGGACATTGGCCCGCACCGCCAACCACATGCCCATGTAACCGATCAGGCCGGAGAACGTCGCGCCCGCGAGGAAGGCGACCGAGCGGGAGATCTTCAGCGTCCACGGGCCGAAGCCGGCGTCGCCGTGGGCCGGCAGGAAGAGCAGCAGGAAGAACGCTGCCACCGCGAAGACCGTCAGCGTGCGGAACTGCCTCCCGAGGTAGGCGCTGGCGCCCTCTTGCACCGCCAGCGCGATCCGGCGCATGTTCTCCGTGCCCTCGCTGGCGGCGAGCACCTCACGTCGGAAGTACAGAGCCATCACGAGCGCCAGGATGGCAATGACGCCCACCACCGCTACAAAGGTGAGATTCATCCCGGACAGCTCGATCTGGAGGGGATATATCGACAGGGCTGGAACCACGGACATCCATTGTCCTCTCAAGACATACGACGGCCTCACGACCTTCGGGGCGCGCCAGGGCGTGAGTCTAGCCAGACACACAGACATCCATGTACGCCCTGCACAGTTCGTTCTACAATTCGCCCCCTGCAAACCGAATCCGGCCTAGTCGGGCGTCATGTCCTTTCTTAGTGGGGGGCCGCTCCGGTCTGGTGTGTCGGCGGGCCGTGCCACGCTGGGTAGATGACCCTGAACGCAACCGCGGCCCGGGCAGCGCCCGCGGGCGACGAGCGGGTGACGGAGCTGGGTCTGGGCGACCGATCGGTGCGTCGTCGGCACTGGCCGGCGCGTTCCGGTCGGACGGCGGACTGGCCGACCTGGCTCCCTGCCGAGGTGGTTGCCGCTCTGCGGACGGCCGGGATCGATGCCCCCTGGCGACACCAGGTGGACGCGGCGAATGCGGCCTTCGCCGGCCGCCACCTGATGCTGGCGACGGGCACGGCGTCTGGCAAGTCGTTGGGTTACCTGATGCCCGTGCTCGCGGCGACGTTCGGAGGTCCGCAGGCGGTCGGGCCGAGTCCGCCGGGCGACCGGTCGGCAGCGATGGGCCTCGACGAGGCGTTCTCGGGGCGGTCCCCGCTGCAGTCCCTGGGGCCTGACGTCGGCTCGCGGCCGCACACGGCCCTGTATCTGTCCCCGACCAAGGCCCTGGCCCACGACCAGTTCCGCGCGGCCCGGGCGCTGGACCTGCGAGGCTGGCACGTGGCGACCCTTGACGGTGATACCGAGCATGCGGCGCGGGACTGGGTGCGGGACTGGGCGACGTACGTCCTCACCAACCCGGACATGCTGCACCACTCGATCCTGCCGCAGCACCAGCGGTGGGCGCCGCTGCTGCGCCGGCTGCGGTATGTCGTGGTCGACGAGGCGCACCGCTATCGCGGGGTGTTCGGCGCGCAGGTGGCCGCCGTACTCGCCCGACTGCGCCGGCTGGCGCATCACTACGGTGCAGACCCTGTGTTCGTGCTCGCCGCCGCAACGACGGCCGAGCCGGCCCGGTCGGCCGCCCGACTGATCGGCATCGCCGAGGAACGGATCGTGGTCGTCGACTCCGACGATGCGCTCCGACCGGAGCGCGAGGTGCTGATCGTCGAACCCAGTGAGCGCCCCGACGAGCTGACGGCGACGCTGTTACGGCGCTGCGTCGACTCGGGTCGGCAGACCCTCGCATTCACCCGGTCGCGGCACGCCGCAGAGGCGGTCGCGGTCCGCGCTCGTGAGCTGGGCGGCGATGATCGAGCCGTCATCGAGTCCTACCGGGCGGGCTATCTCCCGCAGGATCGCCGGGCGATCGAGGCAGGCCTGCGGAGCGGGGACGTTCGCGGGGTGGCAAGCACCAACGCGCTGGAGCTCGGTGTGGACATCGTCGGCCTGGACGCGGTCGTGATGGACGGCTTTCCCGGCACCCGGTCGAGTTTCTGGCAGCAGGCCGGCCGGGCGGGTCGCCGTGACACCGGGGCCCTCGTGGTCCTGGTCGCGGGCCGGCATCCGCTGGACCGGTTCTTGTTCGACCACCCCGAGGCGCTCCTGGATCGCCCGGTCGAGGCGACAGTGCTGCATCCGTCAAACCCCTACGTCCTCGGTCCCCAGCTGCTCGCCGCCGCACAGGAGCTGCCGCTGCGCGATGCGGACACCGCGTACTTCGGACCGACGACCCAATCCCTACTGCCCGAGCTGGTCCGGGCCGGAGCCCTCCGCCGCCGACCCAACGGCTGGTTCGTCACCGCCGCGGGATCGGCCGCCGCTCGGATCGACCTCCGGGCCGCAGGAGCACGGATCGACCTGGTCGAGGAGGACACCGGACGGATCGTCGGCGTGGTCGATGCCGGCACCGCCGACCTGTGCGCCCACGAGGGCGCGGTGTACGTCCATCGCGGCGACACCTACCTGTGCGAGCCGGCCGACGACGGCGAACCGGAGGTCTTTGTCCGCCCGGCCCGGCCCGGGTACCTGACGTCTCCGCGGCGAGAGACCGAGATCCGGATCCTCGGCGAGCACCAGCGGCGGCGGGTCGGGGCGGGATACGTCGCCCTGGGACCCCTGGAGGTACGCAGCCAGGTCACGGGCTATCTCCGGCGCGATCCGGCGACCGGCACGGTCTGGGACGAGACTCCGCTCGACCTGCCGGTGCGCGTCGTGCGAACCACCGGGGTCTGGTGGACCCTGGACGCCGCCCTGGTGAGTGAGGACATCGGTCTCGCACGGCTGCTCGCCGGTGCCCACGCGGCCGAGCATGCCTGGCTGACCCTGCTGCCAGCATTCGCACCCTGCGACGCCTGGGACATCAGCGCCACCAGTGCCATCGCTCATCCCGACACCGGGCTGCTGACTGTCGTCGTGCACGACACGACACCCGGCGGCGCGGGCTTCGCCGAACGCGGGTTCGCGGTCGCTGACCGGTGGCTCACCACGACCGCCGAGTCGGTCGCGAGCTGCGAGTGCTCCAGCGGTTGCCCCGGCTGCGTCGTATCGGCCGCCTGCAGCACGACCGGTCGAGCACTGGACAAGCAGACCGCCACCCTCCTGCTCGATCTGATCTCGGGGCGGGTGCAGACCCCGGGGCCATAATGGCCGTATGGTCCCCATCGCGCTGATCCTGCTCGGCATCGTGATCTTGTTCAGCGTGGCGGTAGTGGTCAGCAACCCGGTCGCGGTGGACTTGTCGATCTTCGGTGCGCACATCCCGGTGACCACGTCGGCGGTCTACTTCACCGGCGCCGGAGCCATGCTCGTGGTGATCGTGGCGCTCTTCCTCCTGCGCACGGGCGCCCGGCGATCGATGGCTCGCCGTAAGGAGGTCCGCACGCTCAAGAAGGAGGCCAAGGCCCAGAACTCCGCAGCGTCCTCCGGGACCTCTGCGTCGAGTGCGCAACGGTCCTCAGGCACCTTGGGCACCTCAGGCAGCTCAGGCAGCTCGGCGCCGAACGCCGCGAGCACCTCCGCACCGACAGGCGGCGTGGGCCCGGCCATCGACACTCCCGCCGTGACGTCCGGCGGTGCGAGGCCCAGCGCGCCGGTTCCGGATCAGTCATCCGGCTCGACGGGTTCGTCCGCCGCCCCCGCGCTCCCCGTCCAAGCACCGGCGTCCACCCGCGCAGGTCAAACACCGGCGGCTTCGGCTGCTGCCGGAACGACTGCCGGTTCCACCACAGCCGCGGACCGGCAGGCCTGGCTCGCCGAGGCCGACGACCTGACCGGCGACGACCCGCAACCCTGAGGCCCTCGCCGAGCCTGCCGTCTCCAGCTCGCCGTCACCGGCCCGACGTCGCCTCCCACATCACGCGCCCCTCGTCGCCGGCCCCCCACGTCGCCGCCCCCACGTCGCCTCCCCCCCACGTCACTCAGGTGGCATCGCCAGCTCGACCCCGAGCCACTGGGCGAGATCGGCGATCTCGCGGAGGATCGCCCTGCTCATCGCTTTCGTGAACGGCACGTCTCGGTGCACGCAGTTCACCCGCAGCACGCCCACCGATCGATCTACGGCCGCGTCGAGCTTCCCGACCAGTCGGTCGCCGTACAGGATCGGCAGCGCGTAGTAGCCCCATCGCCGCTTCGCGACCGGCTTGTACATCTCGAGCTGATAGTCGAAATCGAACAGGTCCAGGGCGCGTCGGCGATCGTGGATGAGCCTGTCGAACGGCGACAGCAAGGCAGCGCGGCCCGAGAACGGTCGAGCGAGGTACGACGGGTCGAGCCGCCACGATCCGCTCGTCCCCTCGACGACGGCCGGTTCACCGACGTCCGCGACATCCATCGGCTCGACCTGGGTTTCCTGCGCGCGAGTGCGGGCCAGTCCGAGCGCGTGCAACCGCTTCTCGTTGCGCCGACGAATGGCGTCCTCGACGGGCACCATCGGATCGTCCGGATGTATCCGTCTCCCCAGATCCCATAGTCGTTCCCGACCACGACGGCCCGCGACGGCGACCTCACCGCTCAGCTCCATCAGCTCGAGCATCTTGGTGATGTTCTTGTTGTTCGTCCAACCGGACGAGGACCAGGGCACGGCACAGGTGTCCGGCAGCTGGCGCGACGTCAGCGGTCCGTCGCGTTCGAGCCGGTCGAGAATGTCGCGGCGGCACGCGTCGTTCTCAGCGACCCAGGCGCGCCCGCTCTCCTGCCAGCCCTTGAGCGGGCCGCCGGCGAGCCGGTTGGCCATGTCCGCGCGATACAGCACGAAGTCCTCCGCCGGCCGGATCATCGCGCGCAGCTCGATCAGCTGCCGGCTGTCCAGCGCCGCCGGCAGGTCGGCCGGCCGATAGGCGGACCCGAGACGACTCCAGGCCACCAGGTCGGCGCTGGGGGCGACCGCAGCCACCGGATCGATCTGCAACATCGTCAGCTGGCGCACCACGGCCAGCAGACTCGTCGGGTGCGGCTCGTCCAGCAGCTGGGCTTGGATCGCGATGCGCCGCGCCTGCTCGCGACTCAGCTCGTGCACGCCACTCACCCACCCGAGGCTAAGCCGCACCACCGACGGCTGCCACCCGCCTGACTCGTGAGCGTCCGTTGGAGTCTTCCGACGCCCAGCCAGGATGCCGACAGCACCGAATTGCTGCCTCGCCTGGCCGAGGCGGTAACGGGCGTGTCACTCGGAGTCCACGCCCGCGAACGCGATCGCCTCCACCGACCGCGGCAGTCCGGGTATCGACTGTCCGATCACCACCCGGACGCGGGCGGTGACCACGAAGTCGAGCTGGTCGCCGACCAGGTCACAGCTGACCAGCTCGACGCGATTGTCCGCGGCGGTCCGGCGCGCGACCGGGCACGCCGCGGCGCCCTGCTCAAACGCCGCCGCGCCGCTCAATGCCACCAGATCAGCACCGGAGCGGGCGCGATGGATCGCCACCACATACCCGCCCAGCAGCAGCCCCGCGACGGCCAGGCTGATCACGACCGCCAGCACGCCGACCATGACGAATGTCGCCGCGCCTCGCTCCGACCTCGGCCCGTTCATCGGCCGACCCCTGGCTCGTTGGTGACCTCTGCCCGCGCACCCAGCCTTACGGGCGGCAGCATGGGACCGAACGGATCCGCCTCGAGCTGAGCGGTCACCCGGGTCGACGAGGTCCCACGCTCCACCACGATCCGCGCTCCCCGCGGCGCGGCCGCCTCGGCCCGTGCAACTCCGACCCGGTCACCGCGAGCCGCCTGCCGGGCGACGCCACCGGCGGTGTCCACCAGCCGAAGCTGCAGCACCAGCACGAAGATCCCCCAGCACAGCATGACCATCACCATCACCGACGCCGAGATGGCGATGGCCAGCTCGGCCGTCACCATCCCTCGCGGCGCGGCGCCGGGGCGCTCTCTCATCGTGTGCCTCCGATCCGGTCCGCGACCGGCTAGCCCTTCAGCCCCCAGCTCGAGACCAGATTGATGATCTTGAGGATGATCCCGGTGAGCAGTTCCTTCGCCGGTCCCTTGACGATGAACAGAAGCAGCAGGCCTGCGAGGGAGACTGCGACGACGACGCCGATGGCCCACTCGGCCGTGACCATTCCCCGCTCGTAGGCACGGCACACCCCGGGCTCTACCCTGGTCCGCAATCCGACCTCCGCCGCCGTCGGCTCCACCTCGACCTCGATCGACTCCGCTCCCCTGTGCTGGCCGCCGTCGACGTCGTCGATGACCGCGAGCTCGGTGTTGGTGATCATGTGATGTCCTTTCGCATCCGGCACCTTGCACGGCGCCCATCCGATCTGGATGTACCTAGACACTCCGCAGCCGGACCGGAATCGTTCACCTCCGCCGAGATCTGTGGATGACGCTTCGGGTCGCTCGAAACCTGTGGACAACTCGGGCGTCGATCCCGCCCGGACAGACTCCGGATCGCCACGGTTGCTGCCCCCGCGGCCTACGGATCGCGTCGGAGAAATCTCGTCGCGGACGAGGGCTGCACAGGCTGGGACCCACCGCGCGGATGTGCGCGGGCGGACGACGCGCGGCCGACGGCGCCGAGCCGAAGGGGGTCTGACGACAGGCCTCTGACGAAGGGACCCTGACGAAGGGCCCTGACGAAGGAGCCACGACGCGGCGAAACGGGACATCACGACGAGGGCTCGACATGGTGCCTCAGAAGATGTGTGGCACGGCGGCCAGGAAGGCCGAGACGACCGCGGGCAAGACCCCGACCAGGATGAAGGACGGCACGAAGCAGATCATCATCGGCAGCACGCAGCGCACGCCAACCGCCTTCGCGGTGCTCTCCACCGCCGAGGCTCGACGCTGGCGTGCATCACGGGCGTAAAAGGTCAGGGTCTCCACCATCCGCGTGCCCGATTCCACCGCGCGGGCCAGATCGACAGCGGCTTCGCCCAGCTGCGGGTGCCCGCGCAGCGAGCGCCAGGCGGTTGCGTCGGACAGGCCCACATCGACCGCCCGGGCTACCGCGCCGAGATCCTCGGCGAGCGGTCCGTCGAACACCGACACGACCGCAGCAGTCGCGTTCCGCGGGGGCAGCCCGGCCGCGAGGCACGCGGCCAGCAGATCGAGCGCCTGCGGAGCCTCCATGACCAGCCGACGCTGTCGTGCCCGGGTCGACGCCGGCTCCAACAGTCCCAGCCCGGCTGCGCCGACCACGGCGGCAGCGGGCACCAGGGCGGCCACCGGGCCGAGCGGCAGGGAATCGACCAGCGCGAGCAGCACGAGCGCGACGGCCGACGAGCCCGCGCCGGCCACCAACAGCCGCCGGCGGAGTGGCGGCGCGTCGAGCCGACCACGGACCAACCCCCGCCAGCCGGGCGTCCGGGCCGCCCGCGCCCAGGGCGGCAGCTCGGTCGGCAGTCGTGGGTCCTCCGCAGCCGGGTCGTTGGTCGACCGGCCCGGCAGGCGTCGTCCCGAGGGGGCCTGCATCCAGCCGAACACCGCAAGGCCGGCCAACGCGGCGGAAAGGACCGCGAACGCCCAGCCGCCCGTCACGAGACGGCCTGACTCTCCAGCACCGACCGGGAGAGCCAATCGATCCAGAGCACGCCCGCGGCCGCCAGCAGCACCCCGCCGAACAGGCAGGCCCAGCCCAGCGGGCCGGACACCAGGAAGTGCACCGGATGGCCGCCGATGACGTACCCGATGCCGATGCCGCAGAGCGGCAGCGCGGCCATGATCTTGCCCGTCGCCCGGGCGGCCGATACCTCGCCGAAGACGAGACGTTCGATCACCACGTCCTCGCTGAGTGCCTCCGACACCCGTTCCAGGGCCGGCGCCAGGGGCGCCCCCGTTCTCGTGGAGACCTCCCAGGCGCGGGCCAGCACCAGGAGACCGTTGTGGCCGGGACGTACTGCATCACTGCGCCAGCGGGCCACCGGGTCGCTGCCCAGATCGAGCAAGGCCGCTGCCGGCGAGAGAAGCGGGCAGTCGACGGCGGCAACCCGGAGCGCCTCGGCCGGGATCCGCCCGACCCGCAGTTGTCCGGCCAGCACTCGACAGGCGTGGGCCACCTCGACCCGGGCGGCCGAGGCGATCCGCCCCCGCCGGTGAACACGCATCAGACGCAGGCCGGTGAAGCCCGCGATCGCCGCGGCCGTCGCGACGACCGCACCCGGCGCCCCGGAAATCGCAGCACCGGTGACGACCGCGGCTACGCCGGCGAGCAGCGCGAGCGCCGGACCGGGCCGCCTGCGCGCACGCGTCGCGGCCGAGCCGCCTTCCCCGGTCCGCAGACGGGACAGGCCACGAGCCGCCGGAGGCCGAACCAGCAGGCTCACCGCGAGTGCGACGAGAGCCGCGCACAGCAGTGTCATGCGAGCATCCCCTCCAGCCGCTCGCCACCCGGTCCGAGCCGGGTTCGTCCGTCGGCGCCGAAGACCAGCGCGGGCACCGTGGCGACCAGCCCGCTGGCGGAGTCACGCTGCAAGACGCTGATGCCCTCCACTCGCCGCGGTCCCCGGTCGCGCCGGGTGATGTGCACCAGTACTTGCAGGGCGGACGCCAACTGCGCGTGGAGGGCGTCACGACCGAGCCCACCGAGCGCCGCCAGCGCCTCCAACCGAGCGGGTACGTCCGCCGCCGAGTTCGCGTGCACCGTCCCGCAGCCGCCCTCATGGCCGGTGTTCATGGCGGCCAGCAGATCGGCAATCTCCGCGCCGCGGACCTCACCGACAACCAACCGGTCGGGTCGCATCCGCAATGAGTGCCGGACCAGGTCGGTGAGGGTGATCGCACCGGCCTGTTCGGTGTTCACCGGCCGTCCCTCCATCCGGACGACGTGGGGATGATTGGGTGACAGCTCTCGAGAGTCTTCCACGACCACGATCCGCTGATCGCTCGGCACCAGGGCGAGCAGGGCCGCCAACAACGTCGTCTTGCCCGATCCGGTACCGCCGCTGATCAGAAACGCCAGCTTTGCCGCGATCACTCGTTCGAGCACCTGTGCTCCGCCCGGCGTCAGCGAACCGGAGGCGACACAGTCGGTGAGGGTGAAGCTCCGACTCGCTGGCACCCGCAGTGAGAGGCAGGTGCCGGGCGTGGCGACCGTGCCGAGCACGGCGTGCACGCGGGTCCCGTCGGGCAGTCGCGCGTCGACAAACGGCGCGGCGTCGTCCAGGCGGCGTCCCACCGAGGCCGCCAGCCGCTGAGCCAGCCGGCGTACCTCATCGTCGGACCCGAAGCGCACCGGGCGGACCTCCAACCCGGACCCACGATCGACATACACCTGGTCGGGCCCGTTGACGAGCACATCCGTCACGCCCGGCTCTCGCAGCAACGGCTCGAGTGGACCCGCTCCGACACTGCCGCGACGGAGCGCCTCGAGGGTCTGGACCAGTGCAGTGTCGCTGACCAGCCGTCCCTCCGCGCGCATGGCCGTTGCGACGTCGGCCGGCGTCGGGGCGCGGCCCAGCCCGACGAGTCGGCTGCGTAACGGATCGAGGTCGGCCGGCTCGGCGACACCTCGCTCCGGGTGCTGCCCGGAGTCTCGAGCCGAGTCGAGCCCGCGCAGTCCTGGTTCGGCGCTCATGCCGCGGCCCGCTCCGGCCAGACAACCGTGTCCAACACGTGCCGACAGACCTTGGCCAGCTGGCTGCGGGCCGCGCGCGCCGGCGGCTCACCCCGCTCGGCCGCGATTGCCACCGACACGTCGTCCTCAACCACCCCGAGCAGCGCGGGGTCCAGACCGGCGGCCGCGTCCGTCGGGTGCAGTCCACCCGCCCGCGGTCGGCGGACGAGCAGGTGCCACGGCGGGCCGCCGGGAGCGTGCCGACCGTACGTCTCCCGTCCGGCGGCGATCCCACGGACGTCCCCCGCAACGACCAGCAGCGCCAGATCGGCCAGCGGCAGGGCCGAGCGGCCGACCCGGGCGCCGCGGGCCGCGTCGAGAACGATGAGGTCGTGGCTGCGAACAACCGAACGAACGACGGCCGCGATCGCCTCGCCGCTCGGCGGCCCGGTCTGGACACCAGTCGCTCCGGCGCCGCGGCCCATCGCGACGACATCGACGCCGTCGAGATGCGGCAGCTGTCCGCTCAGATCGCCCAGCTGGCCGCGAGCCGCGGACAGCCGCGGCCACCGCCATCCCGGGAGCCGCTCAGCGCCGAGCAGGAGGTCGACGCCGCCGCCGAGCGGGTCGAGGTCCACGATGGCCGCCCGGCGCCCGGACCGGGCCGCGACGAAAGCCAGCGCGCTCGCGACGGTGGACGCCCCGACACCGCCCGATCCGCCGACCACCGCTACGACGCGCCCACGCCGACCTGCCCGGCCAGCCTCGCCGGACACCGCGGCGACAAGCTCCGACGCGCCCTGCGGCAGCGTCACCACCGGGGCACCGAGGCGCAGCGAGAGACCGGCGAGCTCGTGCTCGGTGAGGGTGCTCAGCAAGAGGAGCTGGGACCGGCGCGGCAGTCCCAGAGGGACCAGCTGGTGGGCCTGATCCGCGCCGACCATCACCAGACCCGCCTGACCCCAGTGGGGCCGGGCGGCTCCGGCGTCGGCCACCACCTCGGGCTCGACGCCGGCAGCGGCACACACGGCGAGTGCCTGGTCGAGCAACACGTCGTCGCCGGTGATCAGCAGCAGCCGCGGCGGGACAGAGATCTCCATGTCAAGACTCTTGTGCGGTCCCGGCCGATCGTTTCAGCGAGGACCCGGACCTGTGGACAACGTGGATCGCCCAGGCAATCTGTGGACAACTCGCCCACCGGCGATCCCGTCGACTCCGACGTATGCGGGAATCGGGCGTCGCGAGAACTTGATCATGACCCGAGTTGATCTTCGTCCGGAACGCTTCGATCGACTATCCTCCGGGCACGACCTGAATCATCAGGATCTTCTTTGGTGCAAGGGGTTTCCAACGAGGCCCGAGCAGGGTAGAAATGCTGTCAAGAACTCTGACTCGTCGGTTTTGAGTGCGTGCCGAGGCTCCATCTCGGAGTGCCCGAAAGGTCGCTCCCACGCAGTCGTCATCCACGAGCCAGCGTCCGACACAGCGAGGCGAGCACCCACGCGGCGATCACCCATCCACGACGGGTCGTTGCGCACAAGGCTTGACCTTGGCCAACAACAGAAGAGCACGCTTGGTCACTCGAGTTGACGTGTCGGCGCGGCGCCCGCAATAGCGGGCGCCGAGTCACGTCCCGGCCGTGTCGCTCCCTGGCCGTCGCTCCCTCGGTCGTGTTCGCTCCCCCGGTCGTTTTCGCTCTCAGGCGGCTGTGTCGCCCCTCAGTCGGCCGGCTCGCGCACGAGCGGCGAGGCCGCGACGCCGAACGTCAGAGACCGGGCGCAGTGCACGATCCAGGACCGGACGCCCGCGACCGTCCCCTCGGCGTAGGCGTCGAGCGCCCGGACGTAGCCGACGGGGTCGGCTGCGTGGCCGGCCTCCACGACGACCACACCGAGCGGGTCGACGCCGGTCGCGATCAGCACCATGTGCTCCACTGCCCGGGCGACGAGTCCGTCGGCGGTCCCGAAGGGCGCCACCACGGCAATCTCGGCGTGGGCGATCGCCGCCAGCACGAGACCGGGCGCCTCGGTCGGTCGGGTGAGGATCTCGGCGAGGCTCATCATCCGGCGCGCCGCTTCGCCGTCGGGACGCACCTGACCGAGCTCCGCCTCGGGCACGATCCCGAAGCCGGCCAGCGTATGGGCCCGAGCGAGCGCCTGCCCGGGCGAGACGAGCACCAGGCTGCTCAGCCCCGGTAGCTCCCGGCAGAGGCGCGCGGCACCCGGCAGCCATCGCTCCAGGTCGCCGGTCAGCCCGGCGGACTCGCGAGCCGCCTGCAACAGCGCCCGCGCCGACTGCTCAGCGCTGACGCTGCGCAGTCCGCGGTCGCGGAGCAGCACGTCGACGCCGTCCCGGGCCGCGGCGAGCTCCGATGGCACCCCTTCGAGCCGGGCGAGGTCGGCGAGCGGGTCCACTAGATAGAGTCTTCCCCATGCCCAGCGCACCCCGTTCGCCGTATCCACCGGCCGCCGTCGGCTGGTTGGTGGGTGACCGGTCGGTCCGGGTCCTCGACCTTGGCTCGGGCAAGGGCGGTTTCGCCCAGATGCTCGTCGACGCCGGCCACGAGGTGTTCTGTGTGGACCGTAGCCCACGAGCGGCCGCCAAGCTGACCGATCGGGTCGGCAGCTTCCGGCCGGTCGCGGCTCGGGTCGAGGCGCTCCCCTTCTTCTCCTGCCACTTCGACGTGGTGACGGCATCGCAGTCTCTGCACCGCTTCGCTCCGGGCCTGGCCCTGACCGAGATCGCCCGCGTCCTCAAGCCCGGCGGCCGGATCGCCATCGCCTACAACACCCGCGACGACACCGTGCCGTGGGTGAAGCGCCTGATGGCCATGACCCGGAGCGCCGATCCCGAGGCGATGTCCGGCGACTACGGCGTGCATGCGGTGGACACCGTGTCCGATAGTCCGTACTTCGCTCCGCTGGAGCGGCGCAACTTCCGCAACTGGATTCCGGTCACCAGGCCGGCGTTGCTGGCGATGGTGGAGCGGCGCCCGGGCACTGCCCGCCTCGACAGCGCGACCAGGCAAGCGCTGCTGGATGACGTAGGGAACCTCTACGACAGCGTCGCCCGGCCACCGGAGCCGCTCCTGCTGCCCTACCAGGCGGCCTGCTGGCGGGCCGTGGTCGACCACTCCCAGCTCGCCATCGCCGAGGACCCGGACGCCGTCGAGATCAAGTTCTGAAGGCTATGCCTCGAGCCCTTCGACAGGCTCAGGGCAGATCCGGCACGACTGGCTCGGGAGCTCGACAGGCTCGGCGCACGATCCCGAGGCGCCACGAGGGCGCAACACCGCCTTACTAGGGTTGGGGTGACTGGGGCCGTCGGTGCCTGCCGGGCTCCCGTCCGCTCAACACCCGAGGAGGACCTGATGAGCTCCGACACCGCCGGCCACGAAGCGACCCTGTCGAACCTGCTGCACGAGGAGCGGCGGTTCGACCCGCCTGCCGACCTCGCCGCGAACGCCAACGTGACCCAGCGGACCTACGATGCCGCGGCGGCCGACTTCGAAGGATTCTGGGCCGAGCAGGCGGATCGGCTGAGCTGGGGTACCAAGCCGACCCAGACCCTCGACTGGAGCGGCGCACCGTTCGCGAAGTGGTACGCCGACGGCACCTTGAATGCCGCGTACAACTGCCTGGACCGCCACGTCGAGGCCGGCAACGGCGGCCGGGTGGCCTTCCACTTCGAGGGCGAGCCGGGTGACACCCGCGCGATCACGTACGCAGAGCTCACCGACGAGGTCAAACAGGCGGCGAACGCCTTGACCGAGCTCGGGGTGAAGGCCGGCGACCGGGTCGCCATCTACCTGCCGATGATCCCCGAGGCGGTGGTCGCCATGCTGGCCTGCGCCCGGATCGGTGCGCCGCACACCGTCGTCTTCGGTGGCTTCTCCGCCGACGCCCTGGCGTCCCGCATCCAAGACTGCGGCGTCGAGGTCGTGATCACCTCCGACGGCGGCTACCGGCGAGGCAGCCCGGCCGCGCTGAAGCCGGCGGTCGACGAGGCGCTGAAAGCCTGCCCGGACGTCCGCAGCGTGCTGGTCATCCGTCGTACCGGCCAGGAGACGGATATGACGGCCGGCCGAGACCTCTGGTGGCACGAGTTCGTCGGCCGCCAGTCGACCGATCACACGGCGGCGATGTTCCCCGCCGAGCACCCGCTGTACATCATGTACACCTCCGGCAGCACCGGGAAGCCGAAGGGCATCCTGCACACCACCGGCGGCTATCTGGTCGGCACCTCCTACACCCACTGGGCGAGCTTCGACCTCAAGCCCGAGACCGACGTCTTCTGGACCGCCGCCGACATCGGCTGGGTGACCGGGCACTCCTACCTTGTGTACGCGCCGCTCGTCAACGGCACCACAAGCATCATGTACGAGGGCACGCCCGACACCCCCCACAAGGGCCGTTGGTGGGAGATCATCGAGAAGTACCGGGTGAGCATCCTCTACTGCGCCCCGACCGCAATCCGCACCTTCATGAAGTGGGGTGCCGACATTCCCGAGCGCTTCGATCTCACCTCGCTGCGCGTGCTCGGCTCGGTGGGCGAACCGATCAACCCCGAGGCATACGTCTGGTATCGCCACGCCATCGGTGGCGACGTGACACCCGTGATCGACACCTGGTGGCAGACCGAGACCGGCATGCACATGATCGCGCCGATGCCGGGCGTGACCTCGGGCAAACCGGGCGCGGCAATGACTCCGGTGCCGGGGGTGGCGGTCGACGTCGTCGACGTCGACGGGCAGTCCGTCGCCAACGGCGAGGGCGGCTACCTGGTGGTGACGAAGCCCTGGCCGGCCATGCTCCGGACGATCTGGGGCGACGACCAGCGCTACGTCGACACGTACTGGTCGCGCTACGACAACATGTACTTCGCCGGCGACGGCGCCAAGAAGGATGAAGACGGCGACATCTGGCTGCTCGGCCGGGTCGACGACGTGATGAACATTTCCGGCCACCGGATGTCCACCACCGAGATCGAGTCGGCCCTGGTGTCCCATCCGAAGGTCGCCGAGGCGGCCGTCGTGGGCGCGACCGACGAGACCACCGGGCAGGCGATCGTCGCCTTCGTGATCCTGCGCGGGGACGCCGGGGACGGCGGCCCCGACGTGGTGAAGGAACTGCGCAATCACGTCGCGAAGGAGATCAGCCCGATCGCCAAGCCGCGTCAGATCATGGTCGTCGAGGAGCTCCCCAAGACACGGTCCGGCAAGATCATGCGTCGGCTGCTTCGAGACATCGCGGAGAATCGCGAGTTGGGCGATGTGACCACGTTGACGGACTCCTCGGTGATGAATCTGATCAAGGACAACCTCGGTTCGCAACAGTCACAAGAATGAGCCGAACACCAGTCTGGTAGCAAGGAGGACATGAGCGAGCAGCCGACCCGGCGCAGGATCGTCCTGTTCGCCAGTAGCACCGACGCCGACGTCACCACGATCGCGGAGATCTTGCGGCAGGAGACGGTCGGCGGGGTGCTGATGCTGGTAGCCGCGGCCGCCGCGCTGATCTGGGCCGCGATCGACTTCGAGTCCTACGAGCACCTGCTGCACGTCCAGCTGGGTCCGCTGAGCCTGCAGCACTGGACGGCCGATGGTGCGTTGACGATCTTCTTCTTCGTCGCCGGCCTGGAGCTGAAGCGCGAGCTGACCGAGGGATCCCTGGCGAAGCCCGCCCAGGCGCTGGTGCCGATCGTCGCCGCCGCCTGCGGAATGATCGTTCCCGCCCTCTGCTACCTTGCGGTCAACGCCGCCGCGCCGTCGGGCCGGCTTGAAGGCTGGGCTGTGCCGATGGCCACCGACATCGCCTTCGCGCTGGCCATCCTGGCCGTTGTCGGACGTTCGCTGCCGAGGAGCATGCGAGCCTTCCTGCTCACCCTCGCGATCGTGGACGACCTGGGCGCGATCATCGTGATCGCCACGGTCTTCAGTGAGCACGTCTCGCTGCTCTGGCTGTTCGCTGCCCTGGTGGTCGCCGGAGTGTGGTGGCTGCTGCAACGCCGGCGGGTGTCGGGTTGGTGGTGGTGGCTGCCACTCGCCTTGTTGTGCTGGTGGTGCATGTATCGCAGTGGGGTGCACCCCACTATCGCCGGCGTGCTGCTTGGTCTGCTCACCCGCGGCTCGTCCACCGATCCGACGGCCCCGTTGGATCGGTGGGAGCACCTGCTTCGCCCCGTTTCGGCCGGCGCGGCGGTGCCGTTGTTCGCCTTCTTCGCCGCCGGCGTTCCGATCTCGATCGCCGCCTTCCGCGCGAGCCTGACCGACCCGATCGCGATCGGCATCGTCGTCGGGCTCGTGGTCGGCAAGATCATCGGCATCTTCGGCGGGTCCGTGATCACGGCCAGGTTCACCCGGGCCGAGCTCTCGCCCGATCTCAGCTGGCGGGCGGTGTTCGACGTCTCCGTGCTGGGTGGTGTCGGTTTCACCGTCGCTCTGCTGGTCGCCGAGCTGGCGTTCGGCCACGACCAGATCGCCCAGGAACATGCCAAGACGGCCGTGCTTGTCGGCTCCATCATCGCGGCGGTGCTGGCGAGTGTCGCGCTGCGGGTGAAGGGCGATCGAGGCGGGTATGGACCGACTCGGACGGCGAGCCCGGCGGACGGCTAGGCTTCGGCGAGAACGGAAGGAGTCGGCGATGGCGAACCCCAAGGTCGGCGACATCATCAAGGACATCAGCGACGATGTGAAAGAGCTGGTCCGCGACGAGATCGAGCTGGCCAAGTCGGAGCTGATCCCGTCGGCCAAGGAGGCCGGGCTCGGTGCCGGGCTGTTCGGCGGCGCCGGATACCTTGCGTTGTCGGCGATGCTGCTGCTGTTCTTCGGCGCGGCGTACGGCATCTCCACCGCCGGGGTGGCGCTGTGGCTGAGCTTCGTCATCGTCGCTGTCGCGCTGCTGGTCATCGCCGCCGTGCTGGCGCTGATCGGGCGGGCGCGAATCAACAAGGTGACCCCACCGGTGCGGACCATCGCCGGCGCGAACGAGACCGTCGCCGAGGTGACGTCCGCCGCGAAGGGCGCCCTGGCCGCCGCGAAGGCGCCGCAGATCGAGGGTCAAGTCGTCAACCAGCGCGCCTTGCGCTGAGGGCTCGACGAGTAGCGATCGCCGTCGGTCAAGGCGGGCGGTGTGCTACGCGACAGCTTGATCGACGGTCCGTGGCGCCACGTCGACCTTGCCGCGAATGCAGCCAGGTTCCACGCCGTCCGAGGTCTCGGTTTCCCGAGCAGCCACAAACTGGTCCTTCTGCTGCATGGTTTTGCCGAGTTCTGGTGGGCATGGCGACACCAGATCCCGATGCTGGACCGAGCCGGGTACGCCGTTGCGGCGCTGGATCTGCGCGGGTACGGCGCCAGCGACAAGACCCCCCGCGGTTACGACCTGCGGACCAGTGCGGCAGATATCGCGGGGGTGGTTCGTAGTCTCGGCCACCGGCAGGCCGTCCTGGTCGGACACGACTGGGGCGGCATGGTGGCGTGGGCGACCGCGGCGTACGCCCCCCAGCAGGTCCGGGCCCTCGCCATGATCGCCGCACCGCACCCGCTTGCGTACCCCTGGCGACACAATGTCGGCGAGCTCGCGTTCCACCAGCTGCCGATCCTGCCCGAGCGACGGATGATGGCCGACGACGGCGCGTACGTCGAGCGGCTGCTTCGCGGGCGAGCCGCCCGGGGCCGCGAGTGGCTCACGGACGCGGACGCCCGGCACTACCGCGACGCGCTCCTGCTCTGGCCCAGCCCGCACTGTGCGTTGGAGTACCAGCGGATGTTCGTCCGCGATCAGCTGCGGCCCGCCGGCCGCGACGCTCGACGCGTCCTGCGCCGCCGCGTGCGGGCTCGGTTGCTGTCGATCCACGGTGACTTGGACCCGGTGCTGCCACTGCAGAAGATGCGGGATGCGCAGGCGCGAGTGGACGGACCGCACGAACTGGTCAGGATTCCCGGGGTCGGCCATCTGCCGCACGAAGAAGACCCAGGTACCTGCGGCGCCGCTCTGTTGCGATGGCTCGACACCCTCGACTGACGCCCGGGTGCCCTGAGCCTGTCGACCAGGAACGCGCCCTGTGTGCACATTCAGAAGAACACGGCATGAGCAATGCAATGGTCAGGCGAGCAGCAGGACGCGCGACTCCCACGGCGCCAGGCTCGACTCGACCCCGTCCGGATGCGTGCCGAGCAGCGTCACCGCACCCTCGAGAGAGGGCAGGTCGCCCCGAGGCAGCTCGACCGGTCGGGAAGACCAGTTGGCCAGCACCAGCAGGCGTTGATCATCACTGGTGCGGGTGAACGCCCAGAGCTGATCATGATCGGCAGCCAGTAGCTCGAACCGACCGTCGACCACCACCGGACGCTCATGCCGCAGGGCGATCAGCTTGCGGTAGTGGTGAAATACGGAGTCCGGATCGGCGGTTGCAGCGGCCGCGTTGATCGTCACGTAGTTGGTGTTCACCGCCAGCCACGGGACGCCCTCGGTGAAGCCACCGTGAGCGGTGTCGCTCCACTGCATGGGAGATCGCGCGTTGTCGCGGCTCTTGACCTGGAGGGAGTTCATGATCGCCTCGGCCTCGAGTCCGACACTGAGCGCCTCGGCATGGTAGTTGATCGACTCCAGGTCGGCGTAGTGCGCGATCTCTGAGTAGTACGTGTTCGTCATCCCGAGCTCTTCGCCCTGATACACGTACGGCGTTCCCTTGTGCAGGTGGAGAACGGTGCCGAGCGTCTTGGCCGAGGAATCCCGGAACTCAGGGCTGTCGTCGCCGAACCGCGACACGGCGCGCGGCTGGTCGTGGTTGTTCCAGTACAGCGAGTTCCAGCCCACATCTGCGAGTCCGTCCTGCCACTCGGCCAGGTTGCGCTTCAGCACGGCGAGCGGCAGGTCCGCGAGGTCCCACTTCGCGCCACCCGGTTGCCGATCGAGATCGACGTGCTCGAAGGTGAACACCATGTTCAACTCGTGGCGGGTCGGATCGGTGACCCGCCGGGCCACCTCGATGGTCGATCCCGGCATCTCGCCGACGGTGAGCAGGTTGTTGGCGGACAGCCCGACGGCCTCGTTCATCTCGGCTAGGAACTCGTCGAGCCGCGGTCCGTTCGCGACGAGGTCGAACGCCGGTGCGAACCGACGGCCGGGCGGCACCTCGCCGTCGGTGAGCTCTCCGGTCGGCTTGGAGATCAGGTTGATCACATCCATCCGGAAGCCGTCGACGCCGCGGTCCACCCACCAGCGCATCATCTCGTAGACGGCCTGTCGAACCTCCGGGTTCTCCCAGTTGAGGTCGGGTTGCTTGGGGCTGAACAGGTGCAGGTAGTACTCACCGCTCGCATCGTCGTACTGCCACACCGACCCGGAGAACGCGGCCTCCGCATTGGTCGGTTCGGCACCCGGGGTCCCGGGCTCGAAGCCCTCTCGGGCCGGCCGCCACCAGTACCAGTCCCGCTTCGGCGAAGCCGGGTCACGCGACTCGACGAACCACGCGTGCTCGTCGGAGGTGTGGTTGACCACGAGGTCCATGACGAGCTTCATGCCTCGCTCGTGGAGCGACTCGATCAAGACGGCGAGATCCTCCAACGTCCCGAACAACGGGTCGATGTCCTGGTAGTCGCTGATGTCGTAGCCGTTGTCATCCATCGGCGAGGCATAGACCGGGGACAGCCAGACGACGTCAACCCCGAGCGCGGCCAGATGATCCACATGCTCGACGATCCCGGGGATGTCGCCGGTGCCGTCGCCGTTGCTGTCGGCGAAGGATCGCGGATAGATCTGATAGACGACCGCCGACCTCCACCAGTCGTGGGGACGCCCGCTGGCGGCAGCGTTGCCGGAAGCGGAGTCCTCAGGAACGGTGAGCAGATCCTCGGTCATGGGCGGAGCCTCTCGGGAGTGAGGAGTGATGTGTCACGACACGCCTTTCCGTCGTCATACATCACGACGAACGAGCGAGACCGTGCGGAGCCCGTGACCGCGGAGCGCGGAGCGCGACCATCGAACACGGTCATGGGCGGAGCCTCTCGGGAGTGAGGAGTGATGTGTCACGACACGCCTTTCCGTCGTCATACATCACGACGAACGAGCGAGACCGTGCGGAGCCCGTGACCGCGGAGCGCGGAGCGCGACCATCGAACACCTCACGAATCACGATCCTGCCACGAGCTCCTCCAGCCGACGCTCGAGGTCCGCGCACTCCGCCTCGACGTTGGCCCGGGCCAGCTGCTCGAGCCGGAACCCCTTCGTCGTGTGGAACAAGTTGCCGGTGAGCAGCTCGCTCATCACCGCGAGGCGCCCTTCGACGAAGGCGCGCTCGGGCACCGCCGCGTACTCGGCGCGGATCGCGGCGACGTAGGCGGCGTACTCCGCTTCGGTGCCGGCCAGGACGGCCAGGTCCGCATCGCAGATCAGCTCTCCCTCCGGATCGTGCGGTCGCGGGCGGTGGGTGGTCGTGAGTCGGACCAGCCGGGCCACCTCGTTGATGTCTTCCTGCTCCAGGCCCGCCCGGCCAAGCTCGCGGCGGACCAGCCGAGCCGAAGCCTCCTCGTTGGACAGCTGGCCGGGCGGAATCGCATACACGGCGTCGTGGAACCACGCAGCCAGCCGGACCAGGAACAAGTCGTGGTCGGCGGCGAGCTCGTCGATGCTGCTCAGCACGGCCGCGAGATGACGGACATCGTGATAGTGCCGATGCTTCTCCGAGTAGCGCGTCAGCAGGCCGCGGCCGATGTCGGACTGGTGGGGCAGTACCTTCTCCCACCCGTCAAGCAGCTCTGCCTCGAGGTCCGGCCCGCGATCGGTGAGCACGGGGTCAGCCGGCGCGGAATCGGTGGGCGCGGGGTCAGCCGGCGCGGAATCGGTGAGCGCGGAATGGGTGAGCGCAGGGTCAGTGGGCATCGGGGCCTCCGGAGGTGTCGCGACGATCGGTGAGATAACGCTCGGGGATGGAGATGAACGGGGTGTCGTCCCATCCTCGCTGCCAACCCGCGAGTCCCAGTAACCCGTCGAGCAGGTGGGCGGTGAGGCCCCAGATCAGGTGCCCCGCGACGTCGAACGCCGGTCCGACGTAGCCGGACGGGTGACGAACGCGCGCCCGGTTGGCGTCGTCCAACAGGTCGACCACCGGTACGACGACGACCGAAGCCACCTCGCGCGGATCGGCCGGCCCGACCGGGCTGCGCCGTTCCCACCAGGCGACCACGGCGGTGACGTCGAATCCGCTCACCTCGACGTGTGCGGCCGGCAGACAGCCGAGGACCCGGATTCCGGTCGGGTCGACCCCGGTCTCCTCCTGTGCCTCGCGGAGCGCCGTCGTGGCCAGGTCCGCGTCGCCCGCATCGGCCGCTCCGCCGGGAAAGGCGATCTGGCCGGCGTGCGTACGCATGGTCGAGGCGCGTTCGACGAACAAGATATCCGGGCCGCGCCCACCCTCGCCGATCAGGATCAGCACCGCGGCCGCACGGCCGCCGATTCCGGGCCGCAGCGCGACCGCGGCGGTGAGCCGGTCGGTGTCGTCCAGCGCGTCGAGCAGTGGGTCGAGCCAGGCCGGCAGGCTCATCCGACGGTGACCCCGAGATGCTCGCTGACGAGCTGACGGATCTCGGCGGCCGAGGTGAACGGCCCGGCGTGGCGGTACACGACCACACCCTCCGCAGACACGAAGAGCGTCTGCGGCGGACCGGCGGAGACCTTGAGCGGACCGGCGAGCTTGCGCTGCGGGTCGGTGAGCTGCGGATAGCGCCACTTGGAGATCTGAGCGAACTCGATCGCCCAGTCCGGCTGCGGATCGTCGTAGTCGATGCCGAGGATCAACAGTCCGCGATGGCCGCCGTTGGCAACATCGGTCAGATACGGCGCCTCGGCCCGGCACGGCGGGCACCACTGTCCCCAGACGTTGATCAGCATCGGCGTACCGCGCAGGCCGGCCAGTCGCACGTCGCGACCGCCACCCAGACACGACACCACGACATCGGGGAGCCCGGCCGAGACCGGGGCCACGGTGTCGTTGGACTTCGGGCAGTCCTCGATCCCGGCAGCCTTCTTCATCGCGGCCAGATCCGCCGGCGCACTCGGCGTCGGGGCGGCGTCGGAGGGCTCAGCCTGCGCCGCGCCGGTCGCCGGCGCGCAGCCCGCCGCCAGGACCGCCGCAAGCGCGACCCCGACCAGTCCGAGGCGAGAGACCCTCATCCCCGCGGCTCGCGGACGAGCTTGGCCGCCTTGACCGGATCGGTCTCACCCTCACCGAACGACGGACACAGTCGCGCGATCGGGCAAGCGCCGCAGGCCGGATTGCGTGCGTGGCAGCGCCGCCGGCCGTGCCAGATGACGTTGTGGCACAGCTGCGTCCAGTCCTTGCGGGGAAACAGCGCGCCGACCGCGGCCTCAACCCGGTCGGCATCGGTCTCGGTGGTCCAGCCGAACCTGCGCGACAGCCGCCCGAAGTGCGTGTCGACGGTGATCCCGGGAACTCCGAAGGCGTTGCCGAGCACGACGTTCGCCGTCTTCCGGCCAACCCCGGGTAGCGTGACCAGGTCCTTCAGCCGACCGGGCACCTCGCCGTCGAATCGCGTGAGCAGCTCCGACCCGAGTTTGATCAACGTATCTGTCTTGACCCGAAAGAAACCGGTCGGCGTGATCAATGCCTCCAGCTCTGCGCGATCGGCGCCCGCGTACGCAGCCGCATCCGGATAGCGGGCGAAGAGGATCGGGGTGATCGTGTTGACCCGCTTGTCGGTGCTCTGTGCAGACAAGATGGTGGCCACCAGCAGCTCGAGCGGCGTGGCGAAGTCGAGCTCGCAGCGCGCGTCCGGGTACGTCTCGGCGAGCGTACGGTTGATCGTCCGAGCGCGTCGCACCAGCGCCGTACGACTCGGCACGACGGCGGCGTCGACGGCTCGGGGACTCACGGAGCCAGCGTAGTGTCGCTCGCCGACGGCGAGCCGCACGCCCGGGAAACACCTGGTCGGGTCATATCTGCCGGTCTGGCCGAGTGGGCGGTAGCCTTACCACCATGCCCGCTGGTAACAGGTTCTCCGCGACGCGCCCAGCGATCAAGACGTCGGGAGGTTCGGTCGACCCGGAGGTGCTGAAGAAGGCGCCGCTGTTCGCCAACCTCGATGACGAGGCCGCCACCGCGCTTTCCCAGGCCATGGGAACGATCAAGCTGAACAAGGGCGAGATCTTGTTCCACGAGGGTGACGCCGAGGATCGGCTCTATGTCGTGATCACCGGGAAGATCAAGCTCGGTCGCAGCGGATCGGCCGGCCGGGAGAACCTGCTGGCGATTCTGGGTCCGGGTCAGATGTTCGGCGAGTTGTCGGTGTTCGATCCCGGCCCCCGTTCCTCGACTGCTACGGCGGTCACCGCCTGTCTGATCCGGACGCTCGAGCACGAGGAGCTGATGGGCTGGCTCACCGGCCGCCCTGAGGTGGCCCTCGGCCTGCTCGCCCAGCTTGCCGGCCGACTCCGCCGCGCCAACGACGTCCTGGCCGACCTGGTGTTCTCAGACGTGCCGGGCCGCGTGGCGAAACAGCTGCTCGAGCTCGCGTCCCGATTCGGCGACCGGCGCGAGGACGGGATCCACGTCCACCACGATCTCACCCAGGAGGAGCTGGCCCAGCTGGTCGGAGCCTCTCGAGAGACGGTCAACAAGGCCCTGGCCGACTTCGCCGCTCGAGGCTGGATCCGCCTCGAGCCGCGCTCGGTGACCATCCTCGACGTCCAGCGCGTCGAGCGTCGGGCCCGCTGACCCCGCTTCCCCAACTCACCCGGGATAGCGAAACTGGGCGCAAACGGCAAACTTGAAACGAATCAAGCTGTCGTTTGCGCCCAGTTTCCGGGGAGGGAGGGGGGCTCTAGTTTCCGGGGAGGGAGGGCCTCGGGGTCAGAGGCTGCCGAGGGTGACGTCGGCCGTGTGCTGGGCGCCGCCGCGGGTGTACGTGAGGGTGACCTTCGTGCCCGGCGCGTAGAAGCGGGTGGCGGCGATCAGGCCGTCGGAGCTGGTGGTCGGGAAGTCGTTCACCTTGGTGACCACGTCGCCGGCCTGCAGCCCTGCCTTCGCCGCCGCACCGCCGGCCGTGACCTCCTGTAGCGCGACGCCCGTCGTGGTCGGCAGCGAGGAGTCGTCGCTGCTGCCGAGCGACACCCCCAGTGCGGAGTTCGTATAGGTGCCCTTGGCGATCAGCTCGGACGCGACGCGGCCGGCGACGTCGGCCGGAATGGCGAATCCGATGCCGATGCTGCCCGCCTGGCTGCCGTCGCTGGAGGAGCTGGTGCTCGCGATCGAGGAGTTGATCCCGACCACGTCGCCGTTCAGGTCGACGAGCGGGCCACCGGAGTTGCCGGGGTTGATCGCGGCGTCGGTCTGCACTGCGAGGTAGACGGCGTTGCCGTCGTCCCCTGAACGCACCGGCCGAGCGGTGTTGGACACGATGCCGCTCGTGACCGACTCCGACAGGCCGAGGGGGGCGCCGACAGCGACCACGGCCTGACCGACCTCGATGCTGCTGGACTTGGCGAACGCTGCCGGCGTGAGGTCCTTCACCCCGTCGACCTTGATCACCGCCAGGTCATTGGTGTCGGACGTACCGACGATCTTCGCCGGCGTGGTGGTCCCGTTGTTGAACGTCACCGTGATGGTGCCACTCTTCGCGGCCGCGGCGACCACGTGGTTGTTGGTCAGGATGTGACCGTCGGTGTCCAAGATCTCGCCCGTACCGATGTCGCCGGAGCTGCCGGACTGCACGGTGATCGTCACCACGGAGGGCTGGATCTTCGCCGCCGCCGCCGCGATGGTGCCGTCCAGCTTCGGGGTGTCCGCCGCCGACTGGGTCGTCACGGTGATCGGCGATGCGACGCTGCCGTCAGTGAAGAAGGCGTACGCACCGAGACCCGCCCCCACACCGAGGACCGCCGAGAGTGCCGACGCCACGACGACGGCACCCAGGCCGCGGCGGGGCTTGGTCGCGACCGCAACCGGAGCCGGTGCGAGCGTGGCGACACCGCCAGGAGCCGGGAAGTCTGCGCCGGTGTAGCCGGGAATCCGGCCGTCCGGGCCCAGGTACGTCGACGATCCTCCGGCATAGTTCTGGGAGGCTCCCGCATATTGCTGTGATGCTCCCGGGTAGCCCTGCGACGCATCGGGGTAGCCGGCGGAGGGGGTCGGGTAGCTCGGCGAGGCGCTCGGGTAGCTCTGCGGTGTGGTCGCCGGGTAACCCTGGGAGACGGCCGGGTAACCCTGGGACACGCCCGGGTAACCCTCGGATCCGCCCTGGTGACCCTGCGCCTCGATCGGCTTGGTGGACTCGGATGCACCCTGGTCGCTCCCGGCCGAGGCCGGCTGATTCTGCGGGGTGTAGGTAGGACCGGCGGGGGTCCCGAAGTGCTGGCCGCCGAAGGGAGGGGTGTTCAACCCGGACTCATCGCTCATGAGACTCAAAGGTGAGGCTTGAGTCTGTGCACTCCCTGTGCGATCCCGATGAGGCTGCTACGAGGTCGAGTTCTGTCGCTCGTTGCCCAGAAACTCGAGCTGCGCGGCCACCGAGCGCTCCGCGGCGGGCCATACGGAGCGGTCGATGTCGGCGTACACCCGCGCCACGACGTCCTCGGCCGTCCGGTCCCCGGCAGCCAGTGCCGCCCGGACCTGGTCGAGCCGTTCCGCACGATGCCGCCGATAGAACGCCAACCAGCCGCTCGGGTCGCGCACCATCGGACCGTGGCCCGGCAGGATGAGTCCGACCTGCTGCTCGGCGACGATCCGGCTGAGCCGATCCAGCGAGGACAGGTACGAGCCCAGGTGCCCGTCGGGATGCATGATCACGCTGGTCCCGGTGCCGAGCACGGTATCCCCCGTCAGGAGCCAACTGCCCTCGGTCCCGCGCGCCAGAAGGCACACCGAGTCGGCCGTGTGGCCGGGCGTAGCGATCACGTCGACCCGGGTCGTCCCGATGGCGATCACGTCGCCGTCGGCGAGCCCGCGCCGTCCCACGCGGAGCGTCTCGTCGACCGACCGCACGGGACAGCCAAGTCGGGTCGCCAGCTCCGCGGCCGCGTCGGAGTGGTCGTGGTGCCAGTGCGTCAGCACGATCGCGACCGCCCCCGCAGGACACAGCGCCGTGATCGCCGCCAGGTGCCCCTCGTCCATCGGCCCGGGATCGACCACGACGACCGGTCCGGCCGGATCACCGATCACGTACGTGTTGGTCCCGGTCAGGGTCATCGGTCCAGGGTTGGGGGCCAGCACCTGCCGTACGTCTACCGGCAACCCGATCATCTCGTCACCTCCGGATACACGAATCGCCAACCGTCCGCTGCGCGCTCGATCCGTGGGCGGACGGTGACCACGACACGATCCAGGGCCTGCGCAAGCGCGGCGTGAACCGTACGTGCCTCGGCAAGCTCCGTCAGGATCGACAAGGTGGGCGGCATCAACCCGAGCTCGCCACGCTCATACGCCGCCAGCGCCTGCGCCGGGGTCGACCACGCCGCGCGCTCGGTCTCGCCCGAGATGTCCCGCGCCTCCTGCCCCGATGGAAGGACCGCGAGATAGAACCGGGTGTCGAAGCGCCGCGGCTCCATCTCCGGCGTCACCCAGTGCGCCCAGGGCCACAGCTCCGCCGGATCGAGCAGGACGCCGGTTTCCTCGTACGTCTCTCGTACCCCGCACGCCAGCACCGGGTCAGGCCCGGCGTCGGTCGGGTCGAGTCCGCCGCCGGGGAAGACGACCATCGACGCGGCGAACGCCATCTGCGCGTGCCTGTGCAGCAGGTACACCTCCAGCTCCCGTTCGGTGGCTTTGACCGCGGACGCTACGGCGACCGGCCGGTCGGCCGACGACCGGATCAGCACCACGCTGGCCGATCGGCGCGGCACGGCCGGGGCGGTGCCTGCGTGCCAGTCCTCGATCCTCGCGGCGAGGGCGGGCGGCACAGCCGGCCGCACCCGGGACAGCACGTCGACGGAGTTGGAAGCCACCGGAGGACTCGGGCGAAATCAGATCGGGTGGATGGTTGGCGTCGCCCGGACCTGCACGATCAGCTCCACCTCGACCGGAGAGTTCTTCGGCAGGACGGCCACACCGACGGCGCTACGGGCGTGTGCGCCCTCCGGCCCGAATACGGCACCCAACAACTCGCTGGCGCCGTTGGCCACAACTGCCTGGTCCACGAATCCCGGCGCGCTGGCCACGAAGACGACCACCTTCACGATCCTGCCGACGCTGTCGATACCTCCGGTGACCTCGGCAACGGCAGCAATCGCGTTGATCGCCGCAGTCCGCGCGGCATCGGCCGCCTGCTCGACAGAGACGTCAGCACCAACCAGCCCGGTGTACGGCAGCGTGCCCTCTACGGCCGGCAGCTGACCCGCCGTGTACACGAAGTCCCCGGCGCGGACCGCCGGCACGTACACCCCGCCCGGGGTCGGCACCCCCGGAAGAGTCAGCCCCAGCTCGGCCAGCCGTTCGGACGGCGCAGGGCCGCTCACGCATCGGCTCCCGGTGTCGGCACGGGACGCTTCAGATAAGCCACGAGGTTCTCCGGGTTCATCCCCGGGACCACCTGGACCAGCTCCCAGCCGTCCGAACCCCAGTTGTCGAGGATCTGTTTCGTCGCATGCACGAGCAATGGCACGGTCACGTACTCCCACTTGGTCATAGGGGTCACTGTAGGGGCGGGGGCCGCCTCTCCGGAGCCAGGCACAGGCAGAACGGGTGCCCGCTGGGATCGATCAGCGTGACGAACGTCTTGCCGTCCCGCACGCCCGACCGTCGGGCACCGAGCCGTCGAGCACGGGCCACGGAAGCTGCGAGATCGTCGACGTAGAAGTCGACATGCAGCTGTTGCGGGACCTCCGAGCCTGGCCAGCTGGGGGGCCGGTGCCCAAGAGAGAGCTGGATCCCGAGCCCGGCGCCGTCGGGACCGCTGAGATAGATCCAGTCCTCCTCGGTCTCCTCCGCCGACCAGCCGAGCAGCTCGGCGTAGAACCGGGCGAGCCCGCCCGGGTCGTCGGTGTCGAGGACGACGCTGCCCAAGCGGGCGATCCCGGGCGGACTGCCCTCCGGCGGGTTGCCGTCGGCCGGGTTGCCGTCGGCCGGGTTGCCGTCGGCCGAGTTGCCGTCGGCCGAGTTGCCGTCGGCCGGGTTGTCATCACGCGGGTCGGCCGGCTCAGCCTGGTCGTCCAGGCCGACACGTTCGCTCATGCGGCTCATGGTGACATCGACCACTGACAGCGACCTCGCCTCGCCCGTCGCACTACCATCGCCAGGGTGAGCGCCGCACGGTCCAGGTCGAGCGCCGGGGCCGTGTCTGCGGCGCCGGGCGCCGGTCCGCGGCACAGGTTGCACATCGTCAGCGGCAAGGGCGGGACGGGCAAGACAACGGTCGCCGCGGCGCTGGCGTGCGCGCTGGCGACGGCGGGCCGGCGGGTGCTGATCTGCGAGGTCGAGGGCCGTCAGGGGATCGCTGAGCTGTTCGAGGCCCCGTCGCTGACCGGATCGGCGGAACGTCGGCTGCTACGGACCGCCGACGGCGGCGAGGTGTTCGGACTCTCGGTCGACGCCGAGGACGCGCTGCTGGAGTACCTCGACAGCTTCTACCACCTCGGCCTAGCCGGGCGGGCGCTCGACCGGGTCGGTGCCGTCGACTTCGCGACCTCGATCGCACCGGGCCTGCGCGATGTGCTGCTCACCGGCAAGGTCTACGAGGCGGTCCGGCGCCGCGAGAAGAAGCTGCCGAACGCGTACGACGCCGTCGTGCTCGACGCGCCGCCCACCGGGCGCATCGCGCAGTTCCTGAACGTGCACGAGGCCGTCGCGGGCCTGGCCAAGATGGGGCCCATTCGTAACCAGGCCGACTCCATCATGCGGGTGCTTCGCTCGGCAACCACCGTCGTCCATCTGGTCACGCTGCTCGAGGACATGCCGGTCACGGAGACCGAGGAAGCCGTCGTCGACCTGGCGCCGACGAAGATCCGGGTCGGCACCGTGATCGCCAACATGGTGATCGACAGCCCGTTGAGCCGGCCAGAGCTGGAACGCGCAGCGGCGACGTCCTACGCATTCGCCGTCCCCGGACTGACCAAGCGACAGAACGCGGCACTCGCGCGGGAGTATGCCGACGACGCCGCCCGAACTCTGGAGCAGCGCGACCGCCAGGGACGGCTCGCCCAGCTGGGTCTGGCGATGGCCGAGCTCGCGTACGACCCGGCCGGGATCGAGCTCGGCGCGCTACCGCAGCTGGCGGCCGACCTGCGCAGTCAGCTGGATCTGGAGTCCGACTGATGGCGAGCACTCCCGAGCTCGACATCGACCGGATCATCGCCGACCCGACGACGAAGATCGCCATCTGCTGCGGGTCCGGCGGGGTGGGCAAGACGACGGTTTCCGCGGCCCTCGCCCTGCGCGCAGCGGAGGCCGGGCGCAGGGTCGTCGTCTTGACGATCGACCCGGCCAAGCGGCTGGCGCAGTCCCTGGGAGTCGGGCAGCTCGACAACACTCCGCGACGCGTGCAGGGCTTCGACGCCGCTGCGGGCGGCAGCCTCGACGCCATGATGCTGGACATGAAGCGGACCTTCGACGAGGTGGTTCTGGATCACACCACGCCGGACAAGGCCCAGGCCATCTTCGCCAACCCGTTCTATGTGGCGCTGTCATCGTCGTTCGCCGGCACCCAGGAGTACATGGCGATGGAGCGGCTGGGTCAGCTCCATGCCGAGGCGGAGGAAACCGGCAGCTGGGACCTCATCGTCGTCGACACCCCGCCGGCGCGGTCGGCGCTGGACTTCCTCGACGCGCCGGAGCATCTCAGCTCGCTGCTCGACGGACGGTTCCTGCGCATCCTGCTGGCTCCGACGCGCGGGCCTTTCCGGCTGATGAGCGCCGGATTCGGGATCGTGACCTCGGCGCTCAACAAGGTTCTCGGCAGTCAGGTGCTGACCGATCTGCAGACGTTCGTCGCCGCATTCGAGGCGTTGTTCGGTGGCTTCCGGCAACGCGCGATGGAGACCTTCGCGCTGCTGTCGTCGGAGAACACCACGTTCTTCGTCGTCGCGGCGCCGGAGCACGACGCGCTCCGCGAGGCGGCGTTCTTCGTCGATCGGCTGAGCGAGGAGAAGATGCCTCTCTCCGGGCTGGTCATCAACCGGGTGCACGCATCCGAGGTCGCCGTCTCCGGTGAGCGCGCGGTGGCGCTCGCCGAGGACATCGCCCGTGTGGACGGGCGTCGAACCGAGCCGGACGACGTGCGCCGGGTCGAGATCGAGGCCTTGCGGCGGCACAGCGCACTGATGCGGGTGGTCGCCCGCGAGCAGCTGATGCTCGAACGCTTCTCGGCGACCCGGCCCGGCGTGCCGCGCACCCTCGTGCCGGCGATGCCGAGCGACGTCACCGACCTGGCGTCACTTCGCCGCGTAGGCTCGCTTCTTGCCGACCAGGACGTCGCTCCACGAGCTGATGTCTGAGCGCTGACGCAGCAGCTGGCGCCGCTCCCGTTCGGTCATCCCGCCCCAGACGCCCCACTCGATGCGGTTGTCCAGCGCCTCCGCGAGGCACTCGAACCGCACCGGACAGCCCTGACAGAACTGTCGAGCCCGCTTCTGGTCTGCAGCTTCTGGAAACAGCGCGTCGGTCATGCCCTTGCACTTGGCGCGCGCAGTCCACTCTTCGTGATGAATTGCAGTCATCACAACTCCCCTTCCCCCTGCTGCGGCGGGTTTTCCCCGACCCGTACTCCACAGCAGTTCGTATCGTACGGATGTCGTGGGATTAGCGCTAGTTCAGACTGGTCCGTTGCTTATTCGTTACCTAGCTCTTACACAGCCTCGAGGGTGTAGAACTAGACACGGACCCGAAGTGCGGCCGAGGATTTCGGTACGCCCGGAATCGTCACGTAGCCTGTCGGCTATGCCCTTCAGCCCCAAACGTGCCGGGAACGTCGCGTACTCACTGGTGATGTTCACCATCGTCAGTGTGCTCGCCGGGGTGCTGATCGCAGGGCTGTTCATCCCGATGGCCGGGCTGATGGGTGTCGGTAGCAAGGCTGCAGCGGACGAGCTCAACAACCTTCCGGCCGAGCTGGCCACGCCGATCCCGCCGACCCGGTCGAAGGTGTTGATGGCCAACGGCCAGACGCTGGCGTACTTCTACGACGAGAACCGGATCTACGTTCCGCTGAGCAAGATCGCCCCGGTGATGCGCCAGGCCCAGCTGGCGATCGAGGACCACCGCTTCTACGAGCATGGCGCGCTGGACGTCAAGGGCACCCTCCGCGCGCTGGTTCGCAACACCGCCAGCGACGGGGTCACCCAAGGCGGCTCGTCGATCACCCAGCAGTACGTGAAGATGGTCCAGATCGAAGCCTGCCAGGCCAAGGCCGACGCGGAGTGCACCAAGGAGGTCCAGGCGCCGACCGTGGAGCGCAAGGTCCGCGAGCTGCGTTATGCGATCGCCCTGGAGAAGCGGCTGACCAAGGATCAGATCCTCGAGCGCTACCTGAACATCGCTTACTACGGCGAGGGTGCGTACGGCGTGGAGGCCGCCGCGCGGCACTACTTCTCCACCACCGCTGCCAAACTGACCCTGGCGCAGGCCGCCATGCTGGCCGGACTCGTGCAGAATCCCGACGCCGACAACCCCGTCCGCAACCCCGGAGCCGCACTCGATCGTCGCGACGTCGTGCTCAACCGGATGGCCGAGCTCACCATGGTCACGCCCGACCAGGTCGCGCGGGCGAAGAAGATCACGTCGTTCGACAAGAGCCTGGTCAAGCCCACTCCCAATGGCTGTGTGGGAACGCGCTACCCGTTCCTGTGCGACTACGTCTACCGCACGCTGCTCAACACCCCCAGCCTCGGCAAGACGGTCGAGGACCGGGAGAACATGATCAAGCGCGGCGGGCTCACTGTGCAGACCGCGATCGATCCGAAGACTCAGGACCTGGCGCAGAAGCGGGTCAGCTCGGTGGTCGGTGCCAGGGACCCGCTGATCTCGACCATGAACATGATCGAGCCGGGCACCGGTCACATCATCGCGATGGCGCAGAGCCGGCCCGTCATGGGCGCCAACGTCAAGAAGGGCCAGACGTACTGGAACCTGGCCGTGGACCCGGCCATGGGCGGCATCCAGGGGTACCAGGCCGGCTCGACGTTCAAGGCGTTCACGGCGGCAGCGGCACTGGAGAAGGGGATTCCGCTCAGCAAGCGATACGACGCCAAGGCGACGATGAACTTCTCGGGCCGCTCCTTCGATTCCTGCTCGGGACGGACCCACGTCTACGGGAGCTGGAAGGTCAGCAACTCCACCGGCCACAACGGCAACATGGACATGTACAACGGCGCCGCCTGGTCGGTGAACACCTACTTCGTCCAGCTCGCCCTCGACACCGGCATGTGCAATGTCACCAAGATGGCCCAGCAGCTCGGCGTCAAGAGCGGCAGCCGCGACCGTGACATCGTGGGCTTCTACAACGACAAGCCGTCGTTCACCCTGGGCTCGGTCGAGGTCAGCCCGCTGTCGATGGCCGAGGCCTATGCGACCTTCGCCGCCCGCGGGATCCACTGCAACCCGGTGATCGTCTCCAAGATCACCACCCGAGACGGCAAGACCCTTGCCCCGCTGGACGCCGACTGCAAGCGGGTGATCTCCAAGGACGTCGCCGATGGCGTCAACCGACTGCTCAGCCGCGTCATGGCACACGGCACCGGCACCCGCGCACGGATCCCCGACGGTCGCGCGCAGGCGGGCAAGACCGGGACCATCGACAGCAACGAGGCGGTGTGGTTCGCCGGCTACACGCCGGAGGTTGCCGGCGTGGCGATGATCTCGATCGACAACCGGCGGAAGCCGTTCGTCCGTGGCGCATCGGGCTTCCGTAGCCGCGGGGTCAAGGGCTATCGCGTGCCTTCCTCGGGGACCTACCTCGAGGGCTCGGGCTCCGGTGACGCCGGGATGAAGATCTGGAAGCCGGTCATGTCCAGCTACCTGAAGGACAAGCCGAAGACCGGGTTCAAGACGCCGCCGAGCAAGATCCTGCACGGCAAGATCACACAGGTTCCCTTCCTCACCGGTCTGACCATCGCCGCGGCCACCAAGAAGCTGGAGAAGGAAGGCTTCGCGGTCGTGCGGCAGTTCACCTACAGCAACAGCACGCCGAAGTACGGCTTCATCGGCTGGTCGCCGGGGTCCGGCTCTCGGATCTCCGAGTTCGGCACCGTGACGGCCCTTTTCTCGAAGGGGCGTGACCCGGCCGAGGTCCGTGCGGAGAAGAACGCGGCCGCCGCCAAGAAGAAGGCGGCGAAGAAGAAGGCCGCCGAGAAGAAGAAACAGCAGCAGCAACAGCCTCAGCCACCTGGAGGCGGTGGCTGAGGCCGCACGCTCGATCAGAACGGGTCACGAACCGCATCGGTTCGTGACCCGTTGTGCGTGGTGATCACGCGCCGAGCTGGCGACGCACCTCCGCGGCGACGGCGGCGCCGTCGGCCTTGCCCTTGGTCTTCGGGGTGAGCACTCCCATCACCTTGCCCATGCCCTTCATGCCGAGCTCGGCCGCACCCGTCTGGGCGATCGCGTCGGTGACGAGCTGCTGCAGCTCCTCGGGACTGATCTGCTCGGGCAGGTAGTCGCTCAGCACCGCACTCTCGGCTCGCTCCTTCTCGGCGAGCTCGACGCGGCCCGCGGCGACGTACGCATCTTCGGCCTCGCGTCGTTTCTTGGCTTCGCGTACGACGACCTCGAGCACCTGTGGCTCGGTGAGCTCCACCGCCTGCTTGCCGGCTACCTCGGCCTGCGAGATGGCGGTCAGCACCATCCGGATCGTGCCTGCCCGGACCTTGTCCCGAGACTTCATGGCGGTGGTCAGATCGCTGCGCAGGCGTTCCTTGAGCGTGTCGGTCATGTCGGCAAGTCTGGCAGCCCAGTCCAGTCCTTTCGCTCGGCTTGTAGCCTGCTCGTCGTGCCCAGCTCCCGTCCGTACCTTCGTCGCACCGCCAAGGTGGTCGGCGGTGTGGCCGCGGTGGGCGCCGGGTGTGTCGCGTACGCGACGTTGTGGGAGGTGGACGCCTACCGCCTCCGTCGGGTGTACGTTCCGGTGCTGCCCCGAGGCGCCCGCACGGTCCGCATCCTGCAGATCTCCGACCTCCACCTGACGCCGCGCAACGTGGCACGACAGCGCTGGCTGGCTTCCTTGGCCGGGCTGGAGCCGGATCTGGTCGTCGACACGGGAGACAACATCTCCCATCCGGATGCGGTGCCGCTGGTGACCGAGAGCCTTGGCCGGCTGCTGGACGCGCCAGGGTTCTTCGTCTGGGGTTCGAACGACTACTACGCCCCGACGTTCAAGAACCCCCTTGGCCTACCTCGTCCGGCCGTCCAACGGGCGTGCACCGGCGAAGGTGGAGCTGCCGTGGCGCAACCTCCGCGACCGGTTCGCGGCGGCCGGCTGGATCGACCTCACCCATCTGCGGACCACGATCGAGATCAAGGGAGTCCGGATCGAGCTCCGTGGCACCGACGACGCCCACCTGGGCCTCGACCAGTATGCGGACGTCTCCGGACCGGTCGACCGGGAGCGGGTCGACCTGTCGATCGGCGTGACCCATGCGCCCTACCGGCGGGTGATCGACGCGATGACTTACGACGGGGCCGACCTGATCATCGCCGGACACACCCACGGCGGCCAGGTGTGCGTGCCCGGATACGGAGCCCTGGTCACCAACTGCGATCTCGATGCGGCCCGGGTGAAGGGCCTGTCGAGGAACAGCAGCGGAGGGCGGGAGTCGTTCCTGCACGTCTCCGCCGGCCTCGGCACGTCGCCGTACGCGCCCTTCCGCTTCGCCTGTCCGCCCGAGGCGACGCTGCTGAGCCTCGTGCCGCGCTCCTGACGGGAGAGCGCGGATGGCCGACTACTCCCCCAGGACCCGAACGTCCCAGGGACCGAGGTCGAGAACCGTGAGCGGGTCGGCGGCGTCCGCCGCCGCCAGCAGATCCGTCATCGGCTGCGGGACCTCGATCGTGACCGCGTCCCACGACCAGTTGTGAACCACGTGGATCCGACGGCCGGCCCGGTTGACCGCGGAGTGCACCGTGACCGACGACGGCAGATCCGCCCACCGCTTCGGCGGCGCGAGCCAGCGCAACAGGTCGGCGGCGAACGACTCGTTCGGCAGGGTCCCGACCGTGGTGATCCGGCCCGCCTGATAGTCGGTGCTGACGACCGCCGGAAACTGCCCGAAGTGCGGATGGTCGTAGCCCACGACGATCTTCGATCCCTCGCTGATCAGCCCGTCAACCCAGTCGAGCGCCGCCGAGCCGTCTGACGGATCGAAGTCGTCGGTCTGCGACACCACGCCGAGCTCGCCCTCGACGTTGGAGAACTCCTGGTATCGCACACCGGCGGCCTCGGCGAGCCGGCCGGGCTTCACGTCGGTTCGGGCTCGCCCTTCGGCATCGCCGTACGCCGTCCGCGGTCCGATCACGAGGTGACCGCCCGCCGCCGCGTAGTCCCGGAGCCAATCGAGTAGCTCATCGGTGGCGACCAGCAGACCCGGGACGATCAGCACCGGAAGGTCCGCCGCGACTTGGGCAGGGCTGAGCCCGTCGGGTCCGCCGAGCTGCTCGTCGTGCAGCAGGCGTGCCGAGACACCCGCCGCGAACGTTCCGCGGTAGAAGGCTTCGAAGATCCGATGGTACGAGCGCTGGTCGACGTCGGCGGGCGACGCCACGAATGCCGCGCCGGCTCTCGGAAACGTTGCCTGGAAGGCCAGCCCCCACTTGGACCGCGCCGAGTAGAGCAGGCCGACGTGCGCGTCGGGTCGCAGCCCAACGACCTCGCCCCCGGCGCGCCGGAAGTCATCACCCAGCCGAGCCAGCTCGCGATACACCCGACCCGGGAGCTGATCATGGGGCAGGATGCCGATCCAGTACGTCTCGGTGCCGAAGTGGTTGGTGTGCCAGTGCCAGTACTCGATCATCTCGGCGCCGCGGGAGACGAACGCCCATGCAGCCTGGCGCCACTGACCGTCGTACGCCGGGAAGTTGGTCGCCGAACCGCCGATCGCTCCCGCGTTGGTCTCGGTGATCAGGAAAGGCGCCTGCTTGGAGGCGTACATCCGGTCGGCGCTGAGGAACAGCGACCAGGCCCCGGAGGTTGCCCAAGCCTGATGTGTGGTGCGACGGTTCGGAACCGTGAGCGCGTCTTGCATCGCGTAGTACGGGTTTCCTGCCGTGACATCCAGAGCACGGGTCAGGTTCGCATCGTCGATGCCGGGGCGCTCGTACGCGATGCAGGTGGTCACGAACTGGTCGTCGCGCGCGTACTCCCGCACGATGTCGGCCTGCCACGCGATGAACTCGGTGGTGAGCTTGGCCTGGAACGTGCGCCAAGCAAGGTCGTACTGCGGCTGGTAGTTGCCGTCCGGTGTCCACAGGTCCGCCCAGGTGGACAGCTTGTGCGACCAGTAGACCAGGCCCCAGGCCTCGTTCAGCGCGTCGACCGTGCCGTACGTCTGGCGCAGCTCGTCGACGAAGCGCTGGAACACCCCGTGATTGTGGAACAACATGATTCCGGGCTCGTTGTCCACCTGGTAGCCGATCACCGCGGGGTGATCGGCATAACGGGCGACGATCTTGCGGATCACGCGTTCGGCGTGGAAGCGGAACGCCGGGTGGCTGTAGTCGATTTCCTGCCGGCCACCCCAGGGCACGCGTACGCCGGTCGAGCTCTCGCCCGCGATCTCCGGATAGCGACGGGCCAGCCACGGCGGTGCCGCGTAGGTCGGCGTGCCCAGGATGACCTTGATGCCACGGGCGTGGGCGCCGTCCAGGACCGGCTGCAACCAGTCGAGGTCGAAGCGTCCCTCCTCGGGTTCCCAGGTCGTCCAGACCGACTCTCCGACCCGGATCACCGAGAAGTTGGCCTCGACCATCAGATCGAGATCGGTCTCGAGTCGTGGGCTCGGCTGGTACTCGTGGTAATAGGCGGCGCCGAACAGCACCTGAGAACGTGGGTTGTCCATATCGTCGAGATTCCTTTCGGGTCAGGCCTTGACGCCGCCGGCGGCCAGGCCCGACTGCCAGTAGCGCGACAAGAAGATGAAGGCGATCACCATCGGAACGATCGACAGCAGCGAGCCGGTGATCACCGTGGAGAACAGTGCTTGGGAGCCGGATCCGCCGGTGGCGGTCGAGGCCCATTGCGCCAAACCCACCGGCAGGGAGAACTTCTCCGGCGAGTTCAGCATGATGAGTGGCAAGAAGTAGTTGTTCCAGCTCGCCACCAGCGAGAACAGCAAGACGGTGACCGACCCTGGGAGCAGCAGCCGGAACGCGATGGTGAAGAAGATCCGGATCTCTCCCACCCCGTCGACCCGACCGGCCTCGATCAAGGCGGTGTCGACGGCATCCGCGGCGTAGACCCGCATCAAGAACACACCGAAAGGGGTCGCGAGCGCCGGCAGGATGACCGCCCAGTACGTGTCCGTGATGTGCGCGCGAGCGAACAGCAGGTACGTCGGCACGGTAAGAGCGGCGACCGGGACCATGACCGCACCGAGGATGACCGCGAAGAGCGCCGTCCCACCGGGAAACTTGTACTTGGCAAACGCATAGCCGGCCATGGTGGCCAGGAACGAGGCACCGACCGCGCTGACCACGGCGTAGATGACCGAGTTCGCCGCCCAGCGGACGAACACCCCGTCCTGGAAGGTGAGGACCGTCTTGATGTTGTCGATCAGGTTGAAGTTGGCGAACCACAGACCGAACGAGCTGAACAGGTCCGCGTTGGACTTGGTCGAGGCCACCAGGAGCCACCACAGCGGGAGCAGGAAGTAGACGACGCCGAGCAGCACGATGATCGTGAGCAGCCAACTGGTGCGCTTGCGGGCCGGCGGACGGCCAGTCGTGTCGTCGACGGCCGCCTGGGTGGTCGTTTCGAGTGCGTGTGCAATTTCGGTCATGAGTTGCGCTCCTTGCGTTGGGCGCTGAGCTGGACGATGTAGGAGACGATCACGATCACGATGCCGAGCAAGAAGGCCAAGGCCGCGGCGTAGTTCGCGTCCTGGTTGACGAAGGCGACGTTGTACGCGTACAGGTTCGGAGTCCAGGCGGTGCCGATGACGTTCGGTGCCAGGTTGAACATCAGCTTCGGTTCGGTGAACAGCTGGAAGGTGCCGATCACCGAGAAGATGACCGTGAGCAGCAATGCCGGGCGGACCGCGGGGATCTTGATCGACCAGGCGATCCGGATCTCAGACGCACCGTCCACCCGCGCCGCCTCGTACAGCTCGGTCGGGATCGATCGCAGCGCGGCATAGATGAGGATCATGTTGTAGCCGATGAACGCCCAGTTCACCATGTTCATGATCGAGAACAGCATGCCGGTCGAGGTGAAGAACGGTGGTGGGCCGAACCCGAGGGCGTTGGTGATCTGCGCGAACGGGCCGAAGTCGGGGCCGTAGAGGTAGCCCCACATCAAGGTGGCCACCACACCAGGAACCGCGTAGGGGATGAAGATCGCCAGCCGGCTGAACTTGGCGAGTCTCATCACCCCGCTGTCGAGGGCGAGGGCGAAGAACAGGGAACAGATGAGCATGAACGGCACCTGGAGAACCAGGAAGACAGCCATCCGGGCCACCCCGCTCAAGAAGAGTGGATCGGTCAGCGCCCTGGCGTAGTTGGTGAGACCGGCGAATCGGACACCGCCGATCAGCTGCTTCTTGAAGAAGGACAGATAGCCCGAGTAGATCAGCGGGACGATGATCATGCCGATGAAGACGATGAAGAACGGCAGAATGAAGGCATAGGCCGCCCCGTACTGGCGCCGTTTGGCCTGGGTGACTCGCGGACGACGCACGGATGCGGCGTTGACGGATGGTGCATTCTCGACAGCGGTGGACATGAGTGCCCTTCCTGGAGTTGGTCGGGTGGTGGTGTCCGCCGCCGCCGTGGGCGGCGGCGGGCACCCCGATGTCAGGAGACCGTGAAGCCTTGGTCCTTGGCGTACTTGACGGAGGCGTCCTGCCAGGCCTGGAGTCCCGCAACGGCGTCGGTCTTGTCGGCGAACGCCTTGCCGAGCGTCTCGTTGAAGTTCGTGTAGACGTAGTCCATGAACGGCAGCCAGCCGAAGTCGGGCGAGACGGTCTTCGAGATCTCGGCGAACTTCTGGTTCACCTTCTGGCCGCCGTAGAAGTCCGACTTCTGGTCGACGAAGGCCGGATCCTCCAAGATCTCGTTCATTGCCGGGAACAGGTACTGCTTGGTGGCGAACTGGAGTGCGGACTGCTTGTCGGTATTGATGAACAGAGCCAGCTGGGATGCCGCGATCTGGTTCTTGCTCAGCTTCAGCACGGCATCGGTCGAGCCGCCCCAGTTGCTGGACACGGTCTTGCTGGCATCCCACTGCGGGAGGTCCGCCGCCCGCCACTTCCCCGACGTCTTCGGGGCCGAACCGGCGAGGAACACCGGTCCCCAGGCGGCGATCGGAAGGGTCGCCCACTTGCCGCTGTTCAGCCCCTGATACCAGCTGTCGTTGAAGTCGGGGTCATTCGAGGCGCCCCCGCTGGTGACCAGGTCGCCCCAGAACTTGACGACCTTCTTCGCCTCGTCACTGGCCAGGTCGATCGTGACGGTCTGCTTTCCGTCGAAGGCGAACGGGCGGACGCCCGCCTGCCACAGGTAGGCCACGATCTGGCCGGGCTGGTTCGGCGCGACGTTGACGAGGTACTCCTTCGGGTTCTTGCTGCGATACGTCGCAGCAGCCGCGGCGAAGTCGTCGTAGGTCTTGGGCGGCTGGATGCCCGCGGCGCCGAGCAGGTCGTCGCGGTAGAGCAGGCCCATCGGGCCGGTGTCCTGCGGGACTCCCCAGAAACCGTTGTTGACATGGACCTGCGACCAGACCCACTCCGGGTACTTGCTGGAGATGTCAGAGGGCGCGTACGGAGTGAGGTCGAGCAGGTTGCCGTCACCGAGGGTGAAGGAGTTGATGAACTGGAACTCGACCTGCGCCACGTCGGGCGCGCCCTGCCCGGACTGGATGGCGGTCCGCAGCTTCTGGTAGTGCGGCGCTCCCTGGCCGACGTTGACGACGTTCACCTTCATCTTCGGGTACTTCGTCGTGAAGAGCTTGACCTCGTTGGTGATATCTGGAACCCAGGTCCAGAACGTCAACGTGGTATCGGTGTTCATTGCCTTGTCGATGTCGGCCTGTGGCACTTGGGATGCGGCGGCCGCGGACGAGGGGGAGCCCCCGCTGTCGCCGCTGCCTCCGCCGCAGGCGGAGAGCAGCCAGGCACTCGAGGCCGCCGCGGCGGTGGAGATGAGGAACTTGCGTCGGGTGAGCGGTGAAGACATCGCTGTCCTTTCGGGTTGGAACCACACAGGTGTGGGATTGTCGAACCTGCTCGACTGACTGCCGAGAGCAGGTGGTCAGGTGGTCGGCGGGGGTCCTGAGCTGGACCGGATGAGGAGGGTCGTCCCGAGGTCGATCTGATCCGAGCTCGGTTCGCCACCCTCGACCATGGAGACGAGCTCGGAGAGGATGCGCTCCGCGGCCTCTTCCGCGTCGATGGCCACGGTGGTCAACGGGACCATCAAGAACTCCGCCTCGGGGACGTCGTCGTAGCCGACCACCGAGACCTCGTGCGGAATTCGGCGGCCAGCTTCGGCCAGGGCCCGCATCACACCGATCGCCATGTGGTCGTTGGCCACGAAGATCGCGGTGACCTCGGCGCGCTCGGCGAGCTTGCGGCCCTGCTGGTACCCGGCCCTGGCCGACCAGTCGCCGTAGAGCACTCTCGGCACTCGACGATCGGCGGCACGAAGCGTGCCTCGCCATCCGAGCAGACGCTTCTCGGACGCATCCCAGTCTCGCGGACCGGCGATGTGCCACACCGTTTCGTGGCCGAGACCCAGCAGGTGCTCGGTGACGCGCCGAGCCGAACCCACCTGATCGACATCGACGACCACTTGACGATCGAGCCCGGCGATCTTCCCGGCACTGGTGATCACCGGGATGTCGCCGAGCCGGGTGAGGTCGAGGTCGACCGCGTGGCTGGGGACCTCGATGACCAGGCCCTCGACGCCACGTCCGAGAAGTTCGGCCACCCCGTCGGCGACGGTTTGAGGTTCGACGTCGGGCAGCGTCACCAAGACGATGCCATAGCCGTGGCGACGGGCTGCCCTCTCCACACTGAAGACGCGACGAGCCGGGCCGTGCAGGTCCGTGCCGACAGCCAGCATCCCGATCGTGTGGGTCCGGTTGCGGGCCAGTGCCTGGGCGGAGACGTTCGGGCGGTAGCCCAGCTCCTCGATCGCCGCGTGCACCTTGTCCCTGACGTCCTGGTCGGACGTGCGGGGCGTTGTTGACCACGCGGGAAACCGTCTTCTGCGAAACGCCCGCCAGCTTCGCGACGTCCACCATCACGACGCCACGAACGCTAGGACGAGAGCGCGACACTGCAGGTCTCCTTGACTGAATTGACTACGTAGTCAATCGGCTATGACTGCGTAGTCAATCTTGTTAACGATCACATGTCAATAGGCTCCGGTTCGATTCATCACCCGGTCGCCGAAGTTGCCGACCCACAGCTGCAGAACACGGCCTGCGGCGAAGCGCGTGGTCACCGGAACAGCGCCGATGGGCTAGACTCTGCGAGGCCCGCGGCGCGTCCGCGGCCGCGGGGTGTGGCGCAGCTTGGTAGCGCGCTTCGTTCGGGACGAAGAGGTCGCAGGTTCAAATCCTGTCACCCCGACCAGCAAGACAAGGGCCAGCCATTCCAGGGCCCGTCAGCCACGGCAGCGGCTCCTTCGGTCAGGAGTGCCGATGGCTCTTCCTCCCCGCCACGGACGGCCATCGACCCGTCGACGAGCAGCGCCACACCCGCGAGACCGATGAGCAACGAGGGTCCCCCCGTGCTGGCCAGATCGCCGGATTGATCAGACGACCCGGTTGCTGCGGCCGTCGTCTCTGAGCCAATGCCCGGCGTGCCGTTGGACGGAGTCGGGCTGGAGGGAGCTGGGCGGGAAGGGGACGCGGTGGGACTGGCTGACGTCGGGGTCGGACTCGGACTCTCGACCTGCGGCGTCAGGGTGAAGTCCAAGCCGATCAGGTCCTCGTCGTCGATGTCGAACCTCAACTCGGTGGCCCCGCTCGGGTCATAGTCGCTCGGCACGGTGATCTCGGCCGTGTAACCGGTGGCCGGATCCAGGCCGTCGACCGACCAGCTGCCGTCGTCGCCCGTGGTAGCGGTCTGCTGCGTGCCGTTGGTCGGATCGGTGACCGCCACGTCCACTCCGGGAACCGGGTCACCGGAGTCGTCCGTCACCGACCCGCCTGCGCTGTGCGTCTCCTGCACTGGAACGGCGACGACGAAGTCCTGATCCGTCACCTCGCCGCCGTCGTCGGCAATGGCGAAGTGGCGTGAGGCCTCCCGAGACGGTGATCGCTACCGCGGCGAGCGGGCCGTCCCCGTCCTGCGTCACGGTGCCGGACACCGATCCGGTCGGGATCGGCGCGACGACGAAGTCCAGGTCTTCGACGGGAGTCTCGGAGTCGACCGGCACGTCGAACGTACGCGGCTTGCTCACCGTCGTGCCATCTGGTGCGATGGCGGTGACCGTCCAGCCCTCACCGACTGGAACGGTGTCGAAGAGGTACGTCCCGTCGCCATCGGTGACTCTGGTCCCCGTGGGTTTGCCATCGGGATCTCTCAGTGTCACGGTGACACCCGGCACAGGTTTGCCGTCGGGATCGCGGACGGTGCCACTCGCGGCCACCGGCACGATCGCCCGCAGGCTGAAGTCCGCGACCTGGTCGGACGTGCTGAGGTCGACCGTGCGACTGAGCGGATCGTCGGAGGCCCCGGCGGCCGGAGAACGGTGACGCGGTACGCGTCGTACGTGGCTTGGTTCGGGAAGCTGCGGTGGCCGTTCGCGTCGGTCCGGGTCTCACCCACCAGGTTGCCCTGTGGGTCGTAGAGCTGAACGGTGATGCCGCCCTGCCGACCGGCCGGCGCGCTGATCGTCCCCGTCAGGTCGTACGACAGCGCCGCGAAAGACGTTTGATACAAGGGAAAGCCGGCACGCTGCGCGAACGTGAGCGTCAGCGAGGTCAAGGGGACATTCGGCTCGAACCAGGCAGACGCTCCGTTCGTGTCTGCCGCAGCGGGGGATCCGTCTTTCGTCTCGAGAGGTCCGCAGATCGACGTTGTCACGGAGGACCAAGGGGGCCGAGTTCCTACGCCGGTCATTGTTGATCACGATCCACCTGCTGTCCACCCGTCGGACGTACCGGGTGTGCCACGCGGGCCGATCGGCGTGCCCGGTTCCCACGGGCCGCACGAGCGGGGCGACGGCCCGGGCCGGAACGATCGGCTACGCCCCGCGCAGACCGACCGGGTTGCCGTCGGCGTCCTCGAGAACGCACACCCGCGTTTCGGGTGCGACCTTCTGGGGTGCGCTGCGCTCGGTCGCACCGGCCTCGAGCAGCGACGCGCGGGTCGCGTCGAGATCCTCGACATCGGCATACACCACCGGGCCGCCGGCGACGTCGCCTGGAGCCAGCGCGACCTCGAAACCGTCGACGTTGTAGCCCACGTAGTAGGGGGTGTCGGTGTGCGGCTCACCGAGCAAGGTCGTGTAGAGCGCCTTGGTGGCGCCCAGATCGGACACCGGGATCACCACGCTGCGGATGGCTGGACTCATCGTTACTCCTCAGGTTGTGGCGGTCACATCCGCGACCGCCTGGTCGTCATACCCATGACGGAACAACCGAGCAGAATGTGACAACCATGGATGACCGGACCGTGATCTTCGAGTCTCAGCGTACGCACTTGCGGGCGGTGGCCTATCGGCTGCTGGGGTCGGTCCACGAGGCCGACGACGCCGTCCAGGAGACCTGGCTTCGGCTGGAGCGCAGCGACGTCTCCGAGGTCGACAATCTGCCGGCCTGGCTGACCACCGTGATCTCGCGGATCTGTCTGGACCAGCTGCGCTCCCGGACCGCTCGGCGGGAGGATCTCGGAGCCGAACCGGAGGACGTACCCGACGGCCCGAGCAACGACCCGGCCGCCGAGGCCGAACAGGCCGACGCGGTGGGTCACGCACTGATGGTCGTGCTGGGCACCCTCGCCCCGGCCGAGCGGCTGGCGTTCTGCCTGCACGACCTGTTCGGGCTGTCCTTCGACGAGATCGCCACGACGCTCGGCCGCAGCAGCGCCGCGTCCCGGCAGCTCGCCAGCCGGGCCAGGCGGCGAGTCCGCGGGCAGGGCGACTCGGTCGAGGTCGACCGGGCCCAGCAGCGCGAAGTCGTCGAGGCGTTCATGGACGCATCGCGCAATGGCAAGTTCGAACGGCTGATGGAGCTGCTGCATCCCGACGCGGTGGTCTCCGCCGACGCAGCAGCGGCCGCCATGGGCGCACCGCCGCTCCTCTCGGGTGCCCAGGAGGTCGCGGAGTTCTACAACGGACGGGCGCGAGGAGCGCTACGCGCCCAGCTGGACGGCTTTGCCGCCGCCAAGTGGAGCCTTCGCGGCGAGGTCAAGGTCGTGTTCGCCTTCACGATCGAGGACGGACTGATCCGCGAGATCGAGCTGCTGGGCGGCGACCTGGAGCATCTCGACCTGCGCTGACCCGCCGAAGGCCCAGCGGCGCCGAACGGCCGGACGCGACAGTCCGAAGCACGCGGATCGGCTAGCGGATTTCACCGAGCAGGAAGTCGCGGCGGGCGAGCAGCACCTCGATGGATGCCGACGCCGTCCGCGGGCCCGGCACCGCGCGCCGCACCTCGACGTGCACCTCGGCGTGCTTGCGGCCGCTCCTCGACGCGACCTGCGCGACCAGCCGGTTGATGTCCTTGCGTAGGGCCTCCACCTCGCGCCAGGACGAAGGCGCCGCCGCGTCCGACGGGCCCTCCGCCAGCAGACCGGACGCACGGCGGCGCAGTTCCGCATCGCGCGAGGCGAGCAGGGACGCGGTCTGCTCGGGGGTCAGCAGACCCGGAATGCCGAGGAAGTCGTCGTCCTCCGCCCCCGGCGGCCGGACCTCCGCGGTGATCGCACGCCCGGCGTGCAGCACGTGGCCGAAGGTTGCCTCGGCCTCGAGGGGAGTGAAGTCGCCCTCGCCGGTGCTCTCGTCGAGCCGGTCCTCCGGCTCGACGAGCGCGTCGAGGTCGTCACCGGCCGGCCCGTTGATGCGGACGACGTGGTCGCGCTGCTCCTCCATCGCCGCGGCGAGCGCCAGCAGGGGGCGTACGGCCGGCAGGAAGACGGTCGCGGTCTCCTGCGGATTCCGTGCGCGCACCACGCGACCGACGGCCTGCGCGAAGAACAGCGGGGTCCGGTAGGAGGTCAGAAAGCCGAGGACCGCAGCTCGTGGGATGTCGACGCCTTCGGACACCATCCGGACGCAGACCGCCAGCCGATGCCGCCCGTGCTCGAACTCGTGGATCTTCTTACTCGCCTTGGGATCGTCGCTGAGGATCACGACCGGCTTCTCGCCGGTGACCCGCTTGACGATGTCGGCGTACGCCCGGGCAGCGTCCTGGTCCGAGGCGAGCAGGAGCCCGGCGGCGTCCGGCATCCCCGACGCGCGGAGATGGGCGACCCGGTCGTCGATGGCCGCGATGACGTGCGGCACCCACTGGCCGGCCGGGTCGAGTGCGGTGCGCCAGGCCGCGTCCTCGACGGAGCGGCTGGAGTCCTCGCCGAGGTCGGCCGCCAAGACCTCGCCGGCGGAGTTCATCCAGCGGCTCGTGCCGGCGTACGCGGCGAACACGACCGGCCGGACGACCCGGTCGGCCAGTGCCTCGCGATAGCCGTACGCGTAGTCCGCCTCGCTGATCACCTCGCCCGGCCCGGCAGCTCGGTAGCTCACGAACGGGATGCGCTCGCTCGGGTTGGTCCGGAAGGGAGTGCCGGTGAGTCCGATTCTGCGGCGGGCCGGCTCGAACGCCTCGTACACGGCGTCCCCCCACGACAGCGAGTCGCCCGCGTGATGGATCTCGTCGAGGATGACGAGGGTCTTCTTCAGCTCCGTCCGGCGGCGGTGCAGGAGGGGTTTCGCCGCCACCTGCGCGTAGGTCGTGACATAGCCGTGCGCGCCGTCGCGGACGGGACCGACAGCGTTGGTCAGGTTGGGGTCCAAGACCAGCCCCATCCGGACGGCCGCGTCCGCCCACTGCGTACGCAGATGGTCGGTTGGGGCCACCACGATGATCCGGTCGACCACCCGGGCCTGCCTGAGTCGGGCGGCAAGGGTGAGCCCGAAGGCGGTCTTGCCGGCGCCGGGTGTTGCGGTGACGAGGAAGTCGTCGGGAGAGGCCGCGTCGTACTTCTCGATGGCTTCGGCCTGCCAGGCCCGAAGGGGCATCGCATTCGTCGTCAAGAGGGCACCACATTCTCGGGGTCGTTCGGCAGCTGTCCGCAGGGAGTCTCTCAATCTATGCTCCCCCGCGGTCGGCTCCGCGTCGGCGACACACCTCTCGGTCCGTCCCGGCGTCAGGCCTTGCGGCGGGTTCCTCGAATGCCCAGCACCAGCAGGATCACGCCGATCACTGCGACAACGGTGCCGACGTAGAACCACGTATTGTCGCCACTCATCGCGCTGCCGGGAATGATGTTCAGGCCTTGGCCGATCCAGAGGCCCCCGATCAGCAGGGCAAGCACACCCAGGACGATCAGCGCGATCCGCACGGGACGAGAGGTCATCGGTGTCCATCTTCTCGGTGCAGCGTCGAGTGGACGGGTCCGCCACTCCGTGCTCCACACTAACCGCCGCAGCGCAGACCCAAAGTGTCAGAAGTCGGTGGCAGGGTGAGCACATGACGAGGACGGTCCAGATCACATTCGACGCGACGGATCCTGGGGCGCTGGCGGCGTTCTGGGCGGAGGTGCTCGGCTATGTGCGGGATCCGCCGCCCGAGGGATTCGACACCTGGGACGACGCGTTGGCCGCGTTCGGTGTGCCGGAGGAGCTGTGGAACTCGCGGGCGGCTCTGGTCAGCCCGGACGGAGCCGGCCCTCGGGTGTTCATCCAGCAGGTGCCGGAGGCCAAGCGCGCGAAAAACCGGCTGCACCTGGACGTCCGGGCAGCGCCCGGCCTGGCGGGTGGGGAGCGAATGACAGCCCTGCAGGCCGAGTGCGACCGCCTGGTGGCCCTGGGCGGCTCTCAGCTCTATCGAGTGGAGCCCGACCCGCCGATGGAGAACGGCTTCATCACGATGGCCGATCCGGAAGGCAACGAGTTCTGCCTCGACTGAGCCGAGTCAGCTGACGACGGCGAAGTCGGGCAGCTCCATGGTTCCGGCCTTGGCGAACTGCTTCTCCAGCAGCGACCGCACCGGCCAGTGGGTGGCCAGCCGCATCGACAGCATCTGCAGCCCGATCATCAGCCCGCTCTGCGGCGCGAATCCGCCGGCGCCGCCCGGCGGCATCTCCTGGGCGGTGGTGACGTAGGGCCGACACCCCTCCTCGTAGCGCGCGAACGCTCGTGCATAGTCCGTCCCAGCAGCCGCCAGCTCGCCGGCGAGGACGTACGCCTGAACCAGGGCCACGCTCGTGCCGAGCCCTGTCAGCGGGCTCGGACTGGCGGCGGCGTCGCCGATCAGCACCACCCGTCCCAGCGACCACGATGGCAGATGCAGCTGGCCGATCTCGGCGAACGCGAAGTCCGTCGATGCCTCCATGGCCGACAACAACGCGGGCACGCGCCAGCCGACTCCGGTGAACCGCTGCCGCAACAGTGCCTGCTGCTCCTCGCGCCGATCCGGCAGTGCCGCACCCGCCCGGACCCGCAGGCCGAACGCCCCCTTCGCCTCACCGGGCAGCCGGCCCGGGCGAAGCGATGCGTTGCGGCCACCGCCTGGCAGGTACATCTCGTACCAGCCGTCGAGATCACCCGGATCGGGCGCGGTGAACCAGGCAATCAGGCAGCCGAGCGACGTCTTTCCACCCTCACCGAAGGCCAGCCGGCGCACGATCGAGCTCAACCCGTCGGCCCCGACCACGAGGTCGAATCGTGCGGGAGCACTCTGCGCAAACACGACGTCCACCCCGTCGCCGTCCTGGCTGAGCGCGGTGATCGTGTCGCCGAAGACGTATCGGACCCGGTCACAGGTAGCGTCGAAGAGGAGTTGCGCGAGATCGCCGCGCAGGATCTCGATCTCGGAGATGAATCCCTCACCGTCGAAGGCGTCGACCCCCATCCGAGCCCGCGCCCTTCCCTGCGCGTCGACCCAGGACATGCCCCGCTGGTCCAGCATCACCCCTTTGGCCTGGGGCATCAGCCCCATCCGCTCCACCACGGTTCGGCCGGCACCCCGCAGGTCGACAGCCTGTCCGCCCATCCGCAAGTCGGCCGCTCGCTCGACGACGGTCACGGCATGGCCGGCGCTGCTGAGCCAGAACGCGAGGGTCGGCCCGGCGATCCCGGCACCGCTGATCAGAATGTTCGACATGACCCAACGGTACGGCGTACGGGTCCCTGTCGACTCGTCTGTACTATCGATGTACTAGTACAGCCGTGTCTCCTCGACAGGCTCGTCGCACAGATCGACGGAGGTAGCGATGCCCGCATCAGCTTCGGAGCGCATCGCCGACGAACTGCGGAGGCGGATCGAGACCGGCGAGCTGGCGCCCGGAGCCCTGCTGCCGAGCGCTCGCCAGATCACCCGCGACTGGCACGTGGCGATCGCCACGGCGACCCGAGTCCACGCCATCCTGCGCGACGCCGGTCTCGCCGAGACGGTGCCCGGCGTCGGGGTGGTCGTCCGCCGCCCGAACGCGGCGTCACGACCCCGCCGATCCCCCATCGGTACGACACGGTCGGCCGTGATCGTGGCAACCGCCGTTGCCATCGCCGACGCCGAAGGCCTGGAAAGCGTGTCGATGCGCCGGCTCGCCGTCGAGCTAGAGACCGCGCCGATGTCGCTCTACGGCCACGTCGCGGACAAGGACGATCTGCTGCTCAAGATGCTCGATGTCACGATGTCGGAGTGGCGCGCGCCCGAGCGCGGCGACGCCGGCTGGCGCGACTGTCTGGAGGCGGCGGCCCGCGGCCTGTGGCAGACGTTCCGTCGGCATCCCTGGCTTGCGTCGGCTCTGTCCCTCACCCGTCCGGCGGCGGTGTCGGGTGGGATCAGCTGGACCGAGTGGATCCTCGACGCCCTCGCCGAGCCCGTCCCGGATCTCACCAGGAGGTTCGACATCTACATCACTCTCTTCGCCTTCGTCCGGGGGACCGCGATCAACCTCGAGGCCGAGTCGGCAGCCACCGCAAGCACCGGACTCGATGCCGACCAGTGGATGGACACCCAGCTGCCGACCCTGCGGGCGATCGCGGACGAGACCGCCCGTCCGCACTTCACCGCGCTGGTCAACCACCCGTACGACTTCAGCCTCGATCGGATCTTCGAGCACGGACTCGGCTACCTGCTGACTGGTTTGGCTGCCGAGCTCGACGCCTGATCTCAGCCAGGCGCAGCCCGAGCGCCACCGATCCACTTCGCGCGGGTCAGGTCGACTTCGCGCTACGTCGAGGTAGCGCAAAGTCGCTCCAAACCAAGCGAAGAGCAAGAGCGGCGCGAGGAGGCGGGCGGCCCCGATTGTCGGCAGAAAACGAATTCTTGACCTCTACAACGTTGAAATCCTGCGACGAATGTGGGTAAGGTCAGGTCCGACGGGTTATTGCCTTTGGGTGGCAAGCGGTCGACCCGAACGCACAGCGGCGTCTCTCCCCCGGAGGTTGCAGATGACATCTCGCCCACAACTCGGCGCACAGCACGTCTCACGACGCACGCTCCTGCGCGGCGCCATCGGCACCGCCGCCGGCCTGTCCCTGGCCGGTGGGCTCTCCGGCTGCGGCACCGCGGTTTCCGCCGGTCTCTTCGGCTCGGAGCTCTCCCCCGGCACAGTGACCTTCTGGAACCTGTTCGGGGGCGGGGACGGGGCTCGGCTGCTGACCATGCTGGATACGTACGCGGCGCAACACGGCGGACCGGACTCGCTGCAAGCAGCGACGTTCACCTGGGGCAACCCGTACTACACGAAGGTCACGCTCGCCACCATCGGCGGCGCGCCGCCGGATGTCGCGGTCTCCCACCTGACCCGCGAGAAGAACCTGGCCCGGGCCGGCCTGCTGACCGAGATCACCGACGACATGCTCGCCCTGGTCGGGCTCAAGCCGAGCGATTTCAATGCGAAGGCCTGGGAGAACCAGAAGGTGGACGGGAAGTCGTACGCGATCCCGCTCGACACCCACCCGTTCGTCCTCTACTACAACACCGACGTCTGCAAGAAGGCCGGTCTGCTCGACTCCGACGGCAACCTGAAGGAGATCAAGGGCACCGACGGATGGGAGGCGGCGCTGAAGGCGGCCAAGGAGGTGACCGGCGCGTACGGAGCCTCGGTCGCCACGGTCAGCGAGCTCGCGACACCGTGGCGCTGGTTCCAAACGCTGTACTCCCAGCGGAGTGGGAACACACCCTGGCTGTCGGACGGCGGAGCGAAGCTCACGTTCAACAAGGAGCTGACGCTGGACACCATGCACTGGATGCAGAAGCTCACCAGCAGTGGCCTGATGCCGACGACCACCGACTACGCCGGGTCGCAGACGCTGATGTTCACCGGCAAGTCCGGCTTCTACCTGCAGGGCGAGTGGGAGATCACCACCGCTCAGAGCATCAAGGGCCTGAACTTCGGCATCGTCCCGGTGCCGACGATCTATGACACCCAGGCCGAGCAGGCCGACTCGCACACGTTCGTGCTGCCGAGGATGGACCGGACCGACGATCAGGTGCTACGGGCCATGACGTTCGTCAAGTCGATGCTCGACCAGAGCATGACCTGGGCGCAGGGCGGTCACATCCCGGCGTACCTGCCGACACTCAACAGTCCGGAGTACAAGGCTCTTCGGCCACAGTCGAACTACGCGAGGGCGGCCGACACGGTCGTCTACGATCCCGAGGCCTGGTACTCCGGATCGGGCTCGACCTTCGAGAACACCGTCGGAGCCCAACTGGGCCTGGTGCTCCAGGGGCTTGCCAGCCCGGAGGACGGTCTGGCGACCGCGGAGAGCCTGCTGACGACGTACACCAACACCAAGAGCCCCCTGACATGAGCGGCGCTGACCTGAGAACCACTCGAGAGGAGCACCGCTGATGTCGACTCAAACGCTCGCGCCGAGCACCATCCCGGAGCGCACGGACGCCGGTCCGCGCGGGTCCCGCAAGGAAGCCGGACCGGCCTGGCTGTTCATCGCGCCCTTCGGGATCTTCTTCGTGCTGTTCCTGATCTGGCCGGTGATCTACATGTTCATCACGAGCCTGTTCGACACCACGCTGGTCCGACCGGGCCTCGGCAGCTTCATCGGTTTCGGCAACTACGCCGAGATGCTCAGTCGCGCCGACTTCTGGTCGGCGCTGTGGCACACCATCCAGTTCACGATCTACACCGTGCCTCCGCTGGTGATCTTGGCGTTCGTGTTCGCGGTGCTGGCGAACCGGGTGCTGCACGGTCAGTGGTTCTTCCGGCTGGCGTTCTTCGTCCCGTTCATCCTGCCGTCGGCGGCGATCGCCCTGATCTGGAACCTGATCTACACCCCGACCACGGGCCTGTGGAACTCCTTCCAGACCCTGCTCGGTGTCGAAAGTCCGAACCCGGTGCTCGGCACGCCGGATCTGGCCATGATCGGTATCGCGATCACCACGATCTGGTGGACGATCGGATTCAACTTCGTGCTGTACCTCGCCGGCTTGCAGGACATCCCCCGCGAGCTGTACGAGGCGGCCTCCGTCGACGGCGCCACACCCTGGCAGCAGATCCGGTTCATCACGATCCCGTTGCTCAGCCGGACAACGACCCTGGTGATCTTGCTGCAGATCATCGCCAGCCTGAAGATCTTCGACCAGGTGTACCTGATGACCGCCGGCGGTCCGGGCACGTCGACCCAGGTGCTGCTCGGGCTGGTCACCAACACCGCGTTCACCGACTACCGCGTGGGTGCGGCCTCCGCAGCCTCGGTGCTCCTGTTCATCGTGATCTTGCTGGTGACGGTGATCAGACACTTCGTCGAACGTGCACAGGAACGGAGGGCGGCCTGAGATGAGTGCCGAGACCACCAGCCCGACAGGGTCGGGCCAGACAGATTCTGGCAACAAGACCGCGGGAAGCCGCCGCGGTTCCACCGGCGTCTCCATGGCAGCTCCGGCCGCCCCGAACCCCAACGCGGGGAGCCAGAGCTCCGCGCGGACCTTCACCGTCGTCTCCTGGATCTTGTTGATCGTCTTCGCCGCCCTGTGGCTCGTGCCGAGCCTCTGGTCGCTGAAGACCTCGCTCACGCCGAACGAGGTGACCGCCCTCGGGGCCGGACCGACTCTGAAGGACTGGCAGCTGACTCTGGCGTCGTACGCGACGATCTTGACCGGTGGGGACATCTGGAACTGGTACTTCGCCAGCGCCATCACCTCGGTGATCACCGTTGTGCTGACGGTGGTGTTCGCATCGATGGCCGCGTACGCGATCTCCCGGCTGAGGTTCCGCGGCCGACGGCTCGTCTTCGCCCTGATGATCGGCGGCATCATGATCCCGCCGCAGGTGCTGATCGTGCCCGTCTTCCAGGAGCTGAACGCCGTCGGCCTGCTGAACACGTACTGGGCGGTGATCCTGCCCCAGGTCCCCGCCGTGATCGCGCTGTTCGTCTTCAAGCAGTTCTTCGACGGCCTGCCGCGGGACTTCGAGGAATCGGCTCGAATCGACGGCGCCGGGTTCTGGACGATCTACCGGACGATCGTGATGCCGCTGTCCAAGCCGATCATCGCGGCGATGGCCATCGTCACCTTCGTCGGCGTCTGGAACAACCTGATCCTGCCGTTGTTCGTGCTGTCCAACCCCGACCTGATGACCATTCCGGTCGGCCTGGCGACGGTGCAGGGCTCGTACGGACAGCGCGTGTCGGACATCCAGGCCTCCTCCATTCTGGGCGCCCTGCCGCTGGTGATCTTGTTCCTGATCTTCCAGCGCCGAATCGTGGAGGGCTTCGCTGGGAGCGGGCTGAAGGGGTGAGGTCGGCCGGACTGGCCGGGTGCGGACTGCACGATCACTGAGACAGACGACGGCGCGGACGACGTGTCGATCGAGCCGGGCGCGGTCAGCGCTGGGGACCGGACGACCGTCGACGTACGTGTCGTCAACACGGGCGGACCGGATGGTCGTCGCCGGACTCCTGCTGGTCGGGGGAACCGCGAGCCTTGTTCTGGCTCGAGCCGGCGGGCCTGAGTCTGGCTGTCCAACGAGACAGCGTTCACTCCATGCGGAGCCCTGTGTGACGTCATGACGCCTCAGGCACCTGTCTGGGAGTTCACCTCGCTCGCGTTCCCGGCCGCCGATGGATGGGTCCCGCCCGTGGCCGCGCTCGGTCAACGGCCGGGTTCGATCCGGACCTGGCTCTCCGGCACCAGCTCCAGCTGGACGGGACTGTTCACACCGGCGTCGGCGAGGTCCTTGCTCAACTGGTCCGTCTCGGGGGCGGGCGGGGGTCCGATGACCCGCACAACGAACCCGCTGGCGGCAGGGGCCACGGACACAACGGACCACCCGTGGGCGGTCGCCCACCGGTCGACCACCTCCGACACCGCCGCTTGCTGGCTGCTCGTGCGGGCGATGCTGATCGACGTCGTGGCCAGCGGCACCGCAACGATCAGCACCATGGCGACGATGATGATCACTCCTGGCTGGCGCCACCGACGTTCGCGGCCGGCGACGGTCCTGCCGCGCAGTAGACCGTACAGAGCCATCGTCACCACGCCCGTCGCCAGGATCGCCGAGACATTGGCCAGGAACAGCAGCAACGCACCCCACGCCTCGGCCGGCGCGCCCGACTCCAAGGTCAACCCGACCACCGTCAGCGGAGGCACCAGCGAGATCGCAATCGCCACGCCGGGCAGCGTGTCACTGATGTCCGAACGGATCAGCGCGATCGACCCCACCGCACCCGTCGCGAGCGCGGCCAGCAGATCGAGCAGGTCCGGGCTCACGCGGCTGGCCACTTGTGAGTTGGTGGCGGCCGTCACAGGCTCGAGGAGCACCAGCCCGAGCAGAAACGACAACGCGATCACGGCGGCTACCCCGGCCACCAGCGTGCCGATGCAGCGCATCAGGTTGCGCCGGTCGTTCAGCACCATCGCCAACACGATGCCGAGAATCGGCGACATCAAGGGAGCCACGATCATCGCGCCGATCACGGTCGCCGTCGAGTCGTTCGCGACCCCGGCGCTGGCGATGATGGCCGACAGCACCAACAGCAGCCAGAACCGGCTGACCCGACGTCGGACGTCGGTGCCCTCGAAGAACAACTGAGCCCGCATCCGGACGATGTCGTCCGACAAAACCATGGTGATCTCCCACGGATCGATTAGGTCAAGCGTGCCCCAGATCGGACCCTGCCGCCGCACGACGGGCAGATGGTTGTCACGCTGAGCGCGGTCGCGCACCCTTTCGTACGCTCGCGCACCCTTTCGTACGCTCGCGCACCCTTTCGTACGCTCGCGCACCCTTTCGTACGCTGGCGCACCCTTTCGACAACCGAGGCACCGTCTGCAGATGGTGCCTCGGTTGCCGTCCCGGTGCCGGAGCGGATCCGCCGGGACGTCAGAAGCTGCTCAGACCCTTACCGATCATCGTCACCCCGATGATCAGCAGCAACACGGCCATCACCGTATGGTTGCTGCGAACCAACCACGCCCGAAGCGACTCCAGTGGTCCGGTCATCGCCTTCGAGGCGACCAGGTAGCCGACCACCGGGACTGCCACCGACAACGCCGCTATCACCGTGAACACGATCACTACGACGACCACGGACTCGACGGCCAGGCCGGCGGATCCGATGATGACGCCGGCGCCGGCGCCCATCAGCAGGTTCTTGGGGTTGACGGCCGACAGCAAGAACCCCAGCCCGAAGCCCTTCACTGGCGTCAGCTGATCGATCGCGGCCATCCAGGACGGCATGGTCGGCTCCTCGTCGCCGTGCGGGCGCCCCTGCCACTGCTTGACCGACAGGATCAGCATCAAGGCCCCGAGCACCAGCTTGACCACCCCGGCGATCGGCTGGGGCTGATCCGGATCGGCCGGCCGGACCACCGAGGCCAGCAAGATGAACACAACCAGCGCGACCACGATGCCGAGGACCCAGCCCAGCAGGAACCCGACACTGGTTCCCTTCGCCTTCGGCGAGAGCAGCATCAAGATCGCCGCGATGACCGGAATCGGGCTGATGGCGATGCCGAATGCCAGCGGAAGGATGTCGCCGACCACGGAGATCACGCGGTACCCCTGTCCGAGCGGTTCGAGGCATGGACATGGCTACACGCAGGCGCCCGGGTTGGGGTGACCCGCGTGTTCTCCGTCCGGCGATCGTCGTGAACCATGGCTGGTTTCCTCCCGGGTCAGAGCGCGCGTACGCCACAGTCAATCACCGGGACGAACGCCGGGGAGGGTGCTCTTCGTGGGGATTGCCGCGGTCGAGACCGCCGCCGCAAGGAGGTGACGATGTTCAGGTTGCTGCGCAGGCTCCGACCATCGTCCTCGACACCGCCCTGTCGATCACGTCCAGCACGTCCTCGAGCCGTCGGCCCGGCGCGTCGTTCCAGGCCGTGAGAACGCGCAGGTGGGCCCGACGCTGCTCGTGGGCGTAGATCCGTCCGGGCGGGAGTGAATCGTGACCCATTCGTTCGTGCATCGCCTCGTGCAGCTCGTCCACGCAGGCCCACGCATCGGACACCGACGGTGCGGTGTCGGGGTCCTCGACCAGTCGGAGCATGGCGCCTACCAGGCAGGCGCCCCGAACCATAGCCCCCGGATCCAGCAGTCCGAACGCTTCCTGCGTGCCGACGGGACGAACCGCGCCGCGATCGCCGCCCGCGCCGCCCGCGCCGTCCGCTCTGGACGCGACACCGGCGCAGGCGTCGACGCTGAACCAGGCACCACAAGTCCAGCCGTCGCGGAGCAGCGAGGCCCTGGTCTGCTCGAGGAGGTCACGGATCCGGTCGAGGCGGCGCTGGAAGTCCTGCTCCGGTGTGAGCCCCGGGGCGGGCGCGTGATCAGGTGTCGGCGGCGGCCACACCCGTACGCGGGCGCGATCCAGGAGAATCCGCCAGCTCGGGGCTGGCCTGCGTTGCGATGTCGACTCAGGCACCTTCGACTCCTCGCCTTCGAGCGTTTGGACCAGCATGCGCCGCCCCCTTGCATCGACGCAAGCACCGGTCATTCCCGAGGACGGGCGGATTCGATACGGTCCGTTCATGAGCAAGAAGAGCGACCGTCACAAGCCGGCGAAGATCGCGAACGACATCTACGAGGCCGAGGTCTTCCGCCTCCAGGCCGAGCTGGTCAAGGTCCAGGAGTGGACCCGGCAGAGCGGGGCCCGGATCGTGGTGGTCTTCGAGGGCCGCGACGCGGCCGGCAAGGGCGGCACGATCAAGCGGATCACCGAGTATCTGAGCCCGCGCGTCGCCCGCGTCGCCGCGTTGCCGGTGCCGACCGAGCGCGAGAAGAGCCAGTGGTACTACCAGCGCTATATCGCCCAGCTTCCGGCGCGCGGGGAGATGGTCTTGTTCGACCGGTCCTGGTACAACCGGGCCGGCGTGGAGAAGGTGATGGGCTACTGCACACCGGCGGAGTACGCCCGATTCCTGCGGCAGACCCCGATCTTCGAGCAGATGCTGATCGACGACGGGATCCTGCTCCGCAAGTACTGGTTCTCGGTCTCCAACAACGAACAGCTGAGGCGGTTCCGGTCGCGGATGAACGACCCCGTCCGCCGCTGGAAGCTCAGCCCGACCGACCTCGAGTCGATCAACCGGTGGGAGGACTACTCGCGGGCCAAGGACGAGATGATGGTGCACACGGACGTGCCGGCCAGCCCGTGGTACGTCGTCGAGTCCGACATCAAGAAGCACGCCCGACTGAACATGATCGCCCACCTGCTCTCGACCATTCCCTATACCGACGTGCCGATGACCGAGGTACACCTGCCCAAGCACCTGGCGTCGACCGGGAACTATCAGCGCCCGTCCCGGGAGCTGACAACGTACGTCCCCGATCACGTGGCCGAGCTGATCGGCGATCCCGAGGGTTCGTAAGGCGTTGGCGTGCCCGTCGAGGGCTCAGGGCACAGCGAGGCGCGAGTCGTGCCTTTCGATCGGGTTCCGCGGGACGTTCGGCCCTATGACCGCCGGGCTATTCCGGGAAGGGTAGACAGCACAAGGGCCGCCGAGACGTTGCGCGCGGGGCTTTGCGAGACTGAAATCCACCAGTCCCAATTGAAGAGGTCTGTCATGACGCTGACCACACCGACCAGCGAACTCGAGATCACCGACACAGAAGTACAAGCCATCGACGCATGGTGGCGAGCCTGCAACTACCTGACCATCGGCCAGATCTATCTCAAAGACAATCCCCTGCTCCGTCGCCCGCTCACCTCCGACGACATCAAGCCGCGGCTACTCGGCCACTGGGGCACCAGCCCGGGTCTTTCGTTCATCTACGCCCACGTGTCCCGGCTGATCCAGCACACCGGTCAGGAGACCATCTACCTGACCGGGCCCGGTCACGGCGGCCCCGCGCTGGTCGCCGCCGGGTATCTCGAGGGCACCTATACCGAGGTGTATCCCAACATCACCCAGGACGAGCCCGGCATCAAGAAGCTGTTCCGCCAGTTCTCCGCTCCGGGTGGCATCCCCAGCCATGTCTCGGTGACCACGCCCGGCTCCATCCACGAGGGTGGCGAGCTGGGGTACGTGCTCGTCCACGCCTTCGGCACGGTGATGGACAACCCGGACCTGCTCACGATCGCCGTCGTCGGCGACGGCGAGGCCGAGACCGGCCCGCTGGAAGGGTCTTGGAAGGGCATCTCCTTCATCAATCCCACCCGCGACGGGGCCGTGTTGCCGATCCTGCATCTGAACGGGTACAAGATCGCCGGCCCGACCGTTCTCGGCCGCAAGGATCCGGCGGAGGTCCGTTCGCTGCTCGAGGGACACGGTTATGAGGTGCTCGAGGTCACCGGCGACGACGTACCGGGCATGCATCACCGGTTCGCCGAGACGCTGCTCACCGCGTACGCGAAGATCGGCGAGATCCAGCGGGCGGCCCGCGACGGCGGCGAGTTCGCCGGCCAGCCCAAGTGGCCGATGATCGTGCTCCGGACTCCGAAGGGCTGGACCGGCCCGGACGAGATCGACGGAGTCCACGTCACCGGCAGCTGGCAATCGCACCAGGTGCCGCTGTCGGGTGTGAAGGGCAATCCTGCGCACCTCGCCCTGCTGGACACCTGGCTGAAGTCGTACCGGCCGGAGGAGCTGTTCGACGAGGCGGGCGCACCGGTCGAGCTGGTCACCAGGGCCAATCCGAGCGGCGACGTCCGGCTCAGTGCCTCGCCGCACGCCAACGGCGGACTCCTCACCGAGGACCTCGACATCCCCGACTTCCGGGAGTACGCGGTCGAGCTGACCAACCCGGGCCAGGCCGTGGAATCGGTCCGCCGGCTCGGCGAGATGATGGCGGAGATCTACCGACGCAATCCCCACAGCTTCCGGCTGTTCTGCCCCGACGAGACCAACAGCAACCGACTGGGTGCCGTGTTCGAGGTCTCCGATCGCGCGTTCATGGAGAAGGTGCTGCCGACCGACACGAAGCTGTCGCACGACGGTCGGGTGATGGAGGTCCTCAGCGAACACAACTGCCACGGCTGGCTGGAGGGATACACCCTCACCGGTCGGCACGGCATGTTCGCGACGTACGAGTCCTTCGCCATGGTCAGCGCCTCGCAGACCATCCAGCACAGCAAGTGGCTCGAGGAGGCGACTCACCTTCCCTGGCGTGCCAAGGTGCCGAGCCTCAACATCCTGCTCACCTCGACCTGCTGGCGCAACGACCACAACGGCTTCTCCCACCAGGGGCCGGGACTGATCCAGAACGTGATCACCCAGCGCGCCGAGGTCACCCGGGTCTACCTGCCGCCAGACGCGAACAGCTTGTTGTCGGTGGCCGACCACTGCTTCCGCTCCCGGTCGTATGTCAACCTGATCGTCATCGACAAGCAGCCCCAGCAGCAGTGGCTGACCATGGACGAGGCCGTCAAGCACTGCACCGACGGTGCCGGCATCTGGGAGTGGGCCGGCAACGACGACGGCAGCACCGATCCCGACATCGTGCTCGCCTGCGCGGGCGACGTCGTCACGATGGAGACCATCGCCGCCGCCGAGATCTTGAAGGATCGGCTGCCCGGGCTGAAGGTCCGGGTCGTGAACGTGGTCGACCTGATGACGATTCCGCGGCCGCAGGACCACCCACACGGCATCCACGACACGTTCTTCCGGGAGCTGTTCACCGATCACGTCGACGTGGTGTTCTCGTTCCACGGGTTCCCGGGTGCCATCCACCAGCTCGTGCACGGCCGCCCCGACGCGGACCGGTTCCACGTCCGCGGGTTCATCGAGGAGGGCACCACCACCACGCCCTTCGACATGGTGGTCAAGAACAAGGCGTCGCGGTACCACCTCGTGATGGACGCCATCAACAACGCCAAACGAACCCCGGTCGGGGCCTCGGACCTCAAGGCCTGGTGCCAAGAGCAGCTGGCCAAGCACGCGACGTACGTCGTAGAGAATCTGGAGGACCTGCCCGAGGTACGGGACTGGACCTGGCAGCGCGCCTGAGCCGGGACGGGTCGGGGCCCGAGCCGGCGGGTTGCCCTGAGCCCGGGAGGTGCTCCCTGGGCCCGGGATGTGCGCCCTGGGCCCGGGATGTGCGCACTGAGACCATCGAGGGGCAGCCCCGGCCAGGATCGAGAAGAGAGAAGGCAAGACGATGACAGAGCAGAGGAGTTTCGGGTCGCTGTCGAGCGAGCAGTGCCGAGAGCGATTGGCGGCCGGGTCGATCGGCCGGGTCGCCTGGAACACCGTCGACGGGCCGCAGATCCTGCCGGTGACGTACGCGCTGCACAACGACGCGGTGGTGTTCCGGACCGCCGCCTACGGGCCGCTGGCCGACCTGCGCCACGTGCGGCGGGTGGCGTTCGAGATCGACGAGATCGATCCCGAGAGCCGGACCGGCTGGAGCGTGCTCGTCGCCGGTCAGTCGCGCGCGGCAGCCAAGGCAGACGAGCTCGTCGAGCTGTGGAGCAAGGCGGACCCGGTGCCGTGGGCGCCGGGTACGCGGAACCTGTTCATCGAGATCAGCATCGACCAGCTCACCGGTAGATCGATCGGCTCGTGAACGACCCCACAGCCGGACAAGGATTCGGACAATCAGGCGAGCAGGCGGGCAAGTCGGCGGGCCCGCAGGCGGGCGCGCCGAAGAAGATCCGGCTGTTCCTTCTCGACGACCACGAGATCGTCCGGCGTGGGTTGCGCGATCTCTTCGAGGCGGAGGACGACCTCGAGGTTGTTGGCGACGTCGGATCGGCACAGGAGGCCATCCGGATCACGCCGGCACTCCGGCCGGACGTCGCCATCCTCGACGCACGGCTGCCCGACGGCAGCGGTATCGACGTGTGTCGCGCGATCCGGTCGAAGAACCCGGAGATCAAGGCAATCATCTTGACGTCGTACGACGACGACGAGGCGCTGTTCGCGGCGATCATGGCCGGCGCGGCCGGCTATGTGCTCAAGCAGGTGCGTACGGCGGACCTGGTCGACACCGTCCGCCGAGTGGCGGCCGGCCAGTCTCTGCTGGACCCGGCCGTGACTGCCCGGGTGCTGGAGCGAGTGCGGGCACCCCAGCCCGAGGCCGACGAGCTCTCCTCGCTCACCGAGCGCGAGCGCGAGATCCTCGCGCTGATCGCCGAGGGGCTGACCAACCGCCAGATCGGACAGCGGCTCTACCTGGCCGAGAAGACCGTGAAGAACTACGTCTCCTCGCTGCTGGCCAAGCTAGGGCTCGAGCGCCGCACCCAGGCGGCCGTGCTTGCCTCGAAACTGCTGCGCTGACTGGGTGCCTTACAGTCGATCGATCGCGGGTACACCGGCGTCGGCCACCTGATCGGTCCACGCACTCCCGTCCCAGAAGCGGTGATCGTGCCGGCCGGTGGGGTCGGCCAGCCAGGCGGGCGGGGCGTTGAGAGCGGGAGGCGGCGGCGGAGCCGACGACGGTGGGACCGGCGATGAGCCGACCGAGGCTGCCGACGGCTCAGCGGCGATCGGCGCTGCCCCGCTCACCGGAGCCGCCGCGGCCGGTTGGGTGAAGGTTGCAGCCACCCCATCGAGGAACGTCGAAATCGCCTTTGAACCCCCGCCGCGGAACCGGATCGCACGGTAGTAGCCGAGCCCGATGTACACGAACGGGACGACGAAGAACCAGACGGCAGCGAACGCGCCGGCGCCGCCGATGGCGAGCAGCACCGCACCGAACCACATGCACATCAGGTAGCCGATCACCCCGACACCGGTGGCCAGCCACCACAGCCGGGCGAAGGGATACGCATTCTGTCCGGTCGTGTGGTTGCGGAACATCATGTACCGGCCACTCTTGTGCCCGGGTCGGACCGCCCAGGCGGCCGAGACCAGCTGACCGGCGCCCACCGAGAGGTTTACCCCCTTGACCTGGACATTGTGCTGGGTGCCGTTCGCACCGTGCAGCGTGAGGTCGTCTTGAACCGTCGTCTGCTGGCTGGTGGACATCCGGTGCGAGAGGTCCCCCGTTATCGGGTTCTGATTCACCGAGCTCTGGGCGCTGAACGTCGTGTAGGCGGTCTTCGATGCGCCGCCGACGTGGCCGGTGTAGGTGTGGACCTCATACGGCCTCGCGGCCGCGACGAGCTTCGGAGGATTCCCGTGGGCCCTCATCGGCCAGAGCACCCGAACGAAGCCGGCGGTTCCGATGAAGAACGTGAGCAGCATGCCGATGACCAACGACGATGACGGATGGGGGTTTCGCACGTCTGCCTCCGCGGCGACCACCACCCAGACGACGAACCCGATCAGCCACGGTCGGGCACTGAGCACGAAACCCCACACGCCGCGCATCGCGATCCCCTGGTTCTGAGGTCGTTCCCCGCGACCTCAGCTCGCAAGCTTGCCGCAGCTGTGCAGGCCCCGCAGGGAATTCGTCGGATTGCCGCGCCGAGTTCAGCTCGGCTGCGCGGCCTCAGAACCTCGTGCAACGATGCGCGTCTGCGGGAAACAATGCGTATCGGCGCCGATGTGCACAGACGCCCGTAGGTACGCGGAGTCGCTGGAGGCGACCAAGACCCCCGCAGGCGGTGCCCTTCGTGGGCCGAGCCCGCCATGGATGGGCGGAGTCGCTGCGGACCAGCCCCCGCGAGCTGCTGGCCCGGCGGTGGCAGGACGTTGGTCCCGACGTTTCGTGCCGTTTCGCACTGACCCTGACAGCTCCCTGAGAGAAGGATCAAGGTGTCGGCAAACAGCCGGCCACCGGATCCGCCTCACGGCGACCGGCGAGGACCCGAAAAGGGGATCACACAAATGTCTGTCAGCACCCGACCCGTGGCAGGGCCCGCCAGTTCCGCGTCGACCAGCGACGCTCGCGCCATCACTCCACTCGCGGGCAGGCTGCTCGCCGTCCTGCGGATCGCGTTCGGCCTCGTGTTCTTGTGGGCCTTCGTCGACAAGGTCTTCGGTCTCGGCTTCTCCACCACGTCCAAAGCCGCCTGGATCCACGGCGGAAGCCCGACGTACGGCTACCTTGCCAAGGGCGCCACCGGCCCGTTCGCCGGATTCTACAACTCCATCGCCGGGCAGACCTGGGTCAACTGGCTCTTCATGATCGCCCTGCTCGCCATGGGAGTCGCCCTCATCCTCGGCATCGGCCTGCGGATCGCCGCCGTCGCCGGTGGTCTGCTCTACCTGATGATGTGGACCGTCGCCCTGCCGCCCACCACCAACCCGGTGATCGACGACCACATCCTCGGCCTGATCAGCCTGGCCGTGCTCGCGGCCACGAGCGCCGGACTCACCTGGGGACTGAGCAAGCAGTGGCGCTCGATCCCCCTGGTGGCGAAGAACAACTGGCTCTGGTGAGCTGGACCAGCGATGAGCTCACAGGCCACCGCCGGTACGCCCACCATCGCAGCACCGAGGCCGGTCCGACCGGGCAGCATCCTGGTCGGTGTCGACGGAAGCACTGACGGCCTTCGCGCGGTGGACTACGCCTCGGCCGAGGCCCAGCTCCGGAGGGCGGCGCTGCACATCGTGACCGCCCTCCCGCCGGCAACCGCCACAGCGTTCGGGCTCGCCCTCCCGCTGCTCACCGACACCACCGCCGTCATGGCCGCCGAACGAGCGACCGCGGCGGCGGCTCGCCGCGCTCTGGCCACCGGGCTCGCTCCGCAACAGGTCACGGCAGCTGTGGTTCTGGGCAAGGCTGGAGACGTCTTGGCGGAGATGTCTCACGGCGCCGCAGCGGTCGTCATCGGCCGGCGCGGGCTCTCGGGCCTGGAGCGGGTCTTCGCCGGCTCGACATCGGTGACAGTCGGCGCCAAGGCGCACTGCCCGGTGATCGCCGTTCCGCACGGTTGGCGCCCACCCGTTCCAGGGGGACGCCCCGTCGGCGTCGGCATCGACGGCTCACCCTCGTCAGTGCCGGCCCTGGCCGCCGCGTACGCCGCGGCTGCCGCCCGAGCGGTGCCGTTGCGGGTGATCTTCGCCTATCAACCCCAGCTCGACGGCTTCGCCGGATCGGCCGAGTACGAGGCGACACTGTCGAACTGGTTGGCTCGGGCCGAGCTGCGGGTCGCGGAGGTGACCGCCGGCTGGCAGGCCGACTATCCGGACACCATCGTGCAGCGCCACGTCGTCCGGGCCCACCCCGTACGAGCGCTGGTCGAGGAGTCGCACGATCTCGACCTGCTGTACGTCGGCACCAACGACTCGTCGGCCATCTCGGGCCTGGTGCTCGGCACGGTGGCGCGGGCGGTGCTCGCGGGGTCGGTATGCCCAGTAGCGTTGGTCCGCAAGGGATCCGGGTCCGCGGGGGGTCGGATCGGGTACGAGTGAGAGGGCATCGGTGCAGATCGGCTCATCTGACAGCGCCACGGCCGTGGATCCCCTGCTGGAGGCGGTCATGGCCGTGGCCGGCCAGCGCGAGCTCACCGACGTACTCGATCTGATCGTCCGCTCGGCGTGCGAGCTGACCGGAGCCCGCTACGGCGCGCTCGGGGTGCTCGGTCATCCCGACCACGAACCGAGCGACACCTGGCTCGCCGAGTTCCACGCTCGGGGGATCGACGAAGCGACTCGCACCGAGATCGGTCACTACCCCCACGGCGGCGGCGTGCTCGGCGTCTTGATCACCGATCCGCGGCCGCTCCGGCTCGGGAAGATCTCCACTCATCCGGCCTCCATCGGGTTCCCCGCGCATCATCCGCCGATGAACCGATTCCTCGGCATGCCCGTGCACGTCCGCGAGACGGTGTTCGGCAACCTCTACCTGTGCGACAAGGCCGACGGCACGGAGTTCACGGCCGAGGACGAGCGGCTTGTCCTCGGGCTCGCGGCGGCCGCCGGCATCGCCATCGACAACGCCCGGCTGTTCGACGAGAGCAGGACCCGTCAGCTCTGGCTGGCTGCGGCGGCACGGTGCTCCTCCGGGCTTGACGCCGACCCGACTCACGGGCCCGACCTCGTCGCGCAGGAGGCGCGTCGAGCCAGCGGCAGCAGCACGGTGTGGCTCTCGCTTCCTGCTCCGAGCGGTGAGGGTGAGGACCTCGTCCGCCCCGGCGTCACCAGCGGAACGTTCGTCGTCAACGGAGTGGCCGGAGACGACTCCAGTCGGCTGAGCACCGTGGTCAGGATCGAGGCCGATGACGACGGTCGGCTGCAACTGATCGGGGAGAGCGCTGCCGAGCCCGTGGCGATCGGCTTCCGGGTGGCCGGCCGGCTGATCGGCGTGCTGCTGCTGACACGCGACGCGCACTGGTCCGATGCGGAGCTGGATGCGGCCACCGCCTTTGCCGACCACGTTGCGCTGGCCGCCGAGCACGCGCGAAACGAGCACAACCGCAACCGGCTGGCCGTCTTCACCGATCGAGATCGAATCGCCCGCGACCTGCACGACCAGGCGATCCAGCGCATCTTCGCCGCCGGCCTCGGCCTGCAGAGTGTGCTGCGTCGCGTCTCCGACGAGGACACCAGGAAACGCCTGACGCGGTTGGTCGACGATCTGGACGAGACGATCGTGCAGATCCGCTCGACGATCTTCTCCCTCCAGCACGCGGACGTGTCGGAGGGCGAACAACGGCTGCGCGACCAGATCGTCGGGATCGTCGCCGATGCCGCCCGCATCCTCGGTTTCGAACCGAGTCTGACGCTCGTCGGTCCGATCGACACCGCGGTGCCGGCCTCGATGACCGAGGACGTCCTCGCCACGCTTCGCGAGTCGCTCTCCAACGTCGTCCGCCACGCCCAAGCTGGAAGTGTTGAGGTGCTGGTGGCTCTCGACACCGCCGCGCGCACGCTGTCGATCCAGGTCACCGACGACGGCGTGGGCATCCGCGACAGCGCACCTACCGGGTCGGGGCTGCGCAACGTGGCGGCTCGGGCGCGAGCCGCGGGAGGTCACTCCACCGTGAGCCGCCGGACCACGGTCGGCACGACCGTCAGCTGGATCGTGCCACTGCCTGTCTGAGCGACCCCGGGACCAAAGTCACCCTCCAACGGTGACCGGAGCCCCTGACGCCGGGAGGCGCCGGCCGAAAGACTGAGGTCACGAAGCAGACCGCCGACACCACGAAGCCTCGTCCTAGACCACGAAGCGCCGTCCTAGACCACGAAGCGCCGTCCTAGACCACGAAGCACCGTCCTAGACCACGAAGCACCGTTGAGAAGGGTCCCACCATGAGCACCGCTGAAGCATTCTGGGCCGCTGCAGGCGCCACGACGGGACAACTCATCGAGATGACGCGCGAGGAGTGCCTCGAGGCCCTCGACGCCAAGCGCGTGGGTCGGCTGGGATATCCCACTGCCGACGGTCCGCGGATCATTCCGGTGAACTACGTCCTCACCGACGACGGCATCGTCTTTCGAACGGTGCCCGACGGCGAGGTCGCCCGTCACGCCTTGGACGCGAGCTGCGCGTTCGAGATCGACGATGTCGACGAGTTCTTCGAGTCCGGTTGGAGCGTGCTGGCGGTGGGTGTCGCGCAGCTGCTCACCGAAGCAGACTTCCAGCGACTGCGGTTCGGCGAGATGCCCGAGCCGTGGGCCGCCGGACCGCGCGTCTTGTTCGTCAAGCTGCCGCTGCTGCAGCTCACCGGGCGCCAGCTGCTGCCTCATGGCCGCTGAGCTGTCGCCTCATGGCCGCTGAGCTATCGCCCCGAAGTGACTCGTACTATCGTTCGGCGGTGAGCACCTCCGAGCGCAGGGTCCTGGTCGCGTACGCGTCCAGAATGGGTTCGACGGCCGAGATCGCCGAGGCGATCGCGGACCAGCTCCGGACCCATGGTCTGGACGTGGTGACCGCTGCGTGCTCCGCGGCACCCGATCCCGACGGGTTCGACGCGGTGCTGGTCGGCAGCGCGGTGTACGCGACGCGCTGGATGAAGTCGGCCCGCCGCTTCCTGCGCTCCCACCAGGAGGTGTTGGCCACCCGAGCCACCTGGCTGTTCGAGAGCGGACCCACGGGGGAGCTGTCCGACCGCCGACACGAGAGCCCCGCCGCGGTGGTCAGACTCGCCCAGCACATCGGCAGCCCGCCGATCCGGGTGTTCGGCGGCAACCTCGATCCGGCGCGCGCCACCAGCCCGATCGCCAAGTGGGTGGCCAACAGCGACATGGCCGGCGACTACCGGGACTGGCAGCAGATCCGGGACTGGGCCGACGAGATCGCCACCCGCGTCCTCGCCACTCCCGCCGTCTGACCCTCCTGCACCGTCCCCACATCCCTAGCGCCGTCCCCCCTTCCCCGGAAAGTGGGCGCGGACGACAACGTCTCTCGGCGTGTCGCTGTCGTTTGCGCCCAGTTTCCGGGGGAAGGGGGAAGCGCAGGGACCTATCGGCCGGTTCCGGCGTACACGATCGCCGCCTCGGTCGCGTCCAGACCGAAAGCGGTGTGGGCGGCGGCGACCGCGCGGTCCACGTCGTCCTGGTCCAGAACGACCGAGATGCGGATCTCGGAGGTGGAGATCATCTCGATGTTCACATCGGCCGCCGCCAGCGCGGAGAAGAACTTGGCGGTGACACCCGGGTGCGAGCGCATCCCGACACCGACCACGGACACCTTGCCGATCTGGTCGTCGTACAGCACGTCGGCGAACCCGACGCTCTCCTTGAGCGCGTCGAGGGTCTGCATCGCCGCCTGACCATCGGCCTTCGGCAGCGTGAACGAGATGTCGGTCCGTCCGGTCTCCACGGCCGACACGTTCTGCACGATCATGTCGATGTTGATGTCGGTCGCCGCAACCGCCTCGAAGATCCGGGCCGCCTCGCCGACCCGGTCCGGCACCCCGACAATCGTGATCTTGGCCTCGCTACGGTCGTGGGCGACCCCGGAGATGATGGCCTGCTCCATCGCGCTTCCTTCTTCCCGCTCTTGCACCCAGGTGCCGGTCTTGTCCGAGAACGACGAGCGTACGTGTACCCGTACGGTCTCGCGTCGGGCGTACTCGACGCATCTCAGGTGCAGGATCTTGGCACCGCACGCGGCCATCTCCAGCATCTCCTCGTACGAGATCTGCGGGATCCGACGCGCGCTCGGCACGATCCGGGGGTCGGCGGTGAACACCCCGTCGACGTCGGTGTAGATCTCGCAGTAGTCCGCGCCCAGCGACGCGGCCAGCGCGACCGCGGTGGTGTCGGATGCGCCGCGACCCAGGGTGGTGACGTCCTTGGTGTCTTGAGCAACGCCCTGGAATCCGGCGACGATCACGATGTCGCCCGAGTCGAGCGCACTGGTGATCCGGCCAGGGGTGATGTCGATGATCCGCGCGTTGCCGTGCGTACCGGTGGTGATGATGCCCGCTTGGGACCCGGTCAAAGAGCGCGCGGTCAGCCCGAGGTCGTGGATGGCCATGGCCAGCAGAGCTGCGCTCATCCGCTCGCCGGCCGTGAGCAGCATGTCGAGCTCGCGGGGCGCCGGTAGCGGCGAGACCCGCAGTGCCAGATCCATCAGGTCGTCGGTGGTATCGCCCATCGCCGAGATGACGACCACGACGTCGTTGCCCTGCTGCTTGGTGGCCACGATCCGCCGCGCGACGCGCTTGATGCTCTCGGCGTCGGCAACGGAGGAACCGCCGTACTTCTGCACGACACGTCCAGACGACGCCTCCGGCATCTCGCGGGCCACGACGTACCCTCCTGACAACGCGCTTGGACGACGCACCGACCCCGTGATCGGCCGCCGCCAACTGTAGTGCGGCCGATGGCGCGGCCCGATCATCGTCCATCGCCGGCCGCCTTGGCGTAGGCCTCCGCCAACCGACCTCCGGGCTTGACCGGTCGGTGGGATAATCGGTCGGGTGAGCCAAACGCCCGATCCGGTACCGCAGCGCGTCGGTGACGCCGAGCGCGACCAGGCGGCCACGTACCTTCGGGAGGCGCTCGCTCAGGGCCGGCTCGAGCCGGCCGAGTTCGACGAACGCCTCGACCGGGCGCTTCGGGCAAAGACGCAGGCCGATCTGGAGCCCCTGTTCGAGGATCTTCCCGGACCGAAGCCGGGCCAGACGGTGGCTCCCGGGTCGAGTTTCCAGGCTCCTCCGTGGCAGGGCGGCGCGGAACCCCCCAGCAGAGATGTCGCTGTGCCCGCCGGAAGCGGGACGGTCGCCAAGCCGGCATCGGGTGATCGGGCGCTGATGCTGGTGACGGCGCTCGCCTGGCCGCTGACGATCATGGCGATGTTCGCGACCAACTGGCACTACTGGTGGCTGGTGTTCATTCCGATCGCCATCTCCTCGATCACCGGGGGAAGGCGCCACCGCGACCGAGAGCGCGACCAGCGGCCCTGAGCCCGTATCCTCCAGCGTGGGCGCCCTAGGGTGTGCGCGTGAGTATCGAACACCCAGAGCGGGTTCTCGACCGCGAGATCCGTTGGGGCATCGTCGGGCCCGGCCGCATCGCGACGCAGCTGGTCAAGGACTTCGCCGTGACCCCGGACGCGGTGGCCCTGGCGGTCGCCTCCCGATCGACCGAACGGGCTGCGGCATTCGCGGCCGAGCACGGTTTGGAGCGCTCGTACGGGTCGTATCGCGAGATCATCGCCGATCCGGACATCGATGCGCTCTACATCGCCACGCCGCATCCACAGCATCACACGATCGCTCTGGCCGCGATCGAAGCCGGCAAGGCGCTGCTGATCGAGAAGACGTTCACCGCGACGGTGGCGGGTGCCGAGCAGATCGTCTCGGCGGCCCGCGACCGGGGGGTGTTCGTGATGGAGGCCATGTGGACCCGCTTTCAGCCGGCCATCGTCGCCGCCCGCCAGCTGATCGCCGACGGGGCAATCGGGGACGTGCGCCAAGTGCAGGCCGACCTCGGGGTCGATCGTGCGTACGACCCGACGGACCGGTTGTTCGACCCCAGACAGGGCGGCGGGGCCATGCTCGATCTCGGGGTCTACGTCGTCTCGCTGGCCCAGCACTTCCTCGGCGATCCGACCCGGGTATGCGTGAGCGGCTCGCTGGCGCCTACCGGGGTGGACGCGGAGGCCGGGCTGTTGCTGGCGTACGACGACGGCCGCGCAGCCAGCCTGCTGGTCTCGCTCCGCGGCGCGACTCCCGGGGCGGCACGGATCCAGGGCACGCGAGGCTGGATCGACATTCCGCCGCGGTTCCATCATCCGAAGCGGATCGTGCTCTCTCGCGCGGGCGCGGAACCTGAGGAGATCGTCCGCCGGCCGATCGGCGGAGGCTACGCACACGAGCTGATCGAGGTGACCCAGTGCGTACGCGCGGGTGCGACCGAGAGCGCGGTCATGCCGCTGCGCGACACCCTCGCCGTCCAGCGCATGCTGAACGACGCGTGCGAGCAGCTCGGGGTCTTCCATGCCGAGGACGCCTCGGCGATCTGATCCCTCCCCCGTCCACGCACTTCGCACCCCGGAGGCGCACTCCGCACCCCGGAGGCGCGCTCCGCACCCCGCATTCCGGGCGCGAGGTCGGTCCAGGGGGCGCGAAGTGGCTCGGACCGAGCTCAGCGGGGCTCGAGGTTGCTGTCGAGCCGTTCGGTCAGCTGCGGGTTCAGACCCGCGACGACCGTGCGGGCCGCCGCGCCGAGGGCTTCGAGCTGCTGTGGAGTCAGCCGATCCACGACGAGTCGACGTACCTCGCGGACATGGCCCGGCGCGGCCTCCTCGATCTTCCGCAATCCGGCCGGGGTGAGGCGTGCCGCAGTGCGGCGGCCAGCATCTCTGCAGGCGTGGCGCTCGACCCAACCGGCTTGCTCGAGCCGAGACACGGCGTGGGAGAGACGGGAGACCGAGCCCTGAGCCATCGCGGCGAGATCACTCATCGGCAGTGCGTGAGCGGGCGCGTCGGACAGCGATGCCAGGATGTGGTACTCGAAGTTGTTGAGGCCGGCGTCGCGCTTGAGCTGCGCATCGAGGGTCGGTTGCAGCATCATCAGCAGACCGACCACGGCCCTCCAGTCCCGCAGCTGCTCCGGGCTCAGCCACGGCGGGTCGGTCTCGGCCTTCTCATCCCTGGTGGTCGGGTCGTCCCCTGCGCCGACCGAGTCAGCGCACCAGTCCGCCTGGTCGGACCCCATCTGCTCCGCGAGACACGCATTGCCGATCGATGGATCCTCGGCGCACGCCACGACCACCGTCGTGTCCGTGCCCCTGGTCGGGGCTTCCGCGTTACCCACGCCACCATCATACCGCGGCACTTGAATGTTCAAATCACTCCGCGTAGGCTCAATTTGAAGGTTCAAATTGGCCTGCCAGCGACGGCGACCAGCCCTTCATCACGAACTCCATCACGACATCGAGGAGCACACCGATGACCCTTCTGAGGATCGACGCAAGCATTCAAGGACCCAACTCCGCAAGCAGCGCGCTGGCCGATCTGGCCGTGAGCGAGTACTCGTTGGTCCGCCCGGAGGCCCGGGTCGTGAGTCGCCACCTCGGCGCGAACCCGTTGCCGTCGGACGCCTGGGCGACCGCCATCGGCGCTGCGTGGACCCCCGAGTCCGACCGGACCGCGGAGCAGGCGACGGCGCTCGCCCTCGCGGCCAGCGTCGCCGAGGAGTTGCGCAACGCCGAGGCGGCTGTGCTGGCGCTCCCGCTCTACAACTGGGGCGTCTCCCAGCACGTGAAGACCTGGATCGACCTCGCGATCGCCGGCGCTCCCCACGGCGCGCGGCTCCTGGACGGCAAGCCGGTCGTCCTGCTCACCACCCGCGGCGGAGCGTACGGCCCCGGCACCCCGAAGGAAGGCTGGGATCACAACCTCGGCTACCTGCGTCGGATTCTCGTCGACGTCTGGGGTGCCGACCTCACCGTGATCGAGCGCGAGCTGACCCTGGTCGGGGTCAATCCCGCCCTCGACGACTTTGCCGAGACGGCCGATCTGGTGAAGAAACTGGCCGAGGAGTCCGCCGTCGAGGCCGGTCAGGCTCTCGCCGCCCGCTGAGCCCTGCCCCCTCGGATCTGACGAAATCCCGTCCGGCCCCGCGAAAGTGGGCGCAAACGACAGCGACACGCCGATCAGAGTTGTCGTTTGCGCCCACTTTCCCGGGGGGCCGCACGTCCGGAGTCTCGGCCGCACGTGACGCCCGAGTCAGGCGTCGACGTACCGGCGGCCCTCGAAGGCCCGGCCCAAGGTGACCTCGTCGGCGTACTCCAGGTCGCCCCCGACCGGAAGCCCACTGGCCAGCCGGCTGACCTTGACCCCCATCGGGATCAGCAGCCGACTGAGGTACGTCGCCGTCGCCTCGCCCTCCAGGTTCGGGTCGGTCGCAAGGATCACCTCGATCACTGTGCCGTCGGCCAGACGCTGGCACAGCTCTCGGATCCGGAGCTCGTTGGGCCCGATCCCGTCGATCGGGCTGATCGCGCCGCCGAGGACGTGATAGCGGCCTCGGAACTCCCGGGTCCGCTCGACAGCGACGACGTCCTTGGCCTCCTCGACAACACAGATGACCGTCGCGTCGCGGCGCGCGTCACGACAGATCCGACACTGCTCGTCCTCCGCGACGTTGAAGCAGATCTCGCAGAACCGCACCTTCTCCTTGACCAGCCGCAGCACGTCCGCGAGCCGTCGGATGTCGACCGGGTCGGCGGCGAGGATGTGGAACGCGATCCGCTGCGCGCTCTTAGGCCCGATGCCGGGCAGCTGCCCGAGCTCGTCGATCAGGTCCTGAATCGGGCCCTCGTACACAGTGGTTCCCCTCGATCCTGCCGGGTCAGAACGGCAGGGCGCCGCCGCCGAGCCCTCCGGTGAGCGGACCCAGCTTGCTGGCGGCAATGGCCTGAGCCTTGTGGTTTGCGTCGCGTACGGCCGCGAGGACCAGGTCGGCGAGTGTCTCGGCGTCTTCCGGATCGATGGCCTCGGGCTTGATCACCAGGCCGACCAGCTCGCCTGCGCCGGTCACGGTCGCCGTCACCAGGTCACCGCCGGCCGTGCCGTCGAACCGGCTGTTGGCCAGCTCCTCCTGCGCGTCGAACAGCTGCTGCTGCATCGCCTGCGCCTGGGCCAACAGGGCGGACATGTCACCTTCGGGGAACATCGCGAATCCTCATTCCTGTGTGCGACGCGATCAGCGGCGGACCGCGCGCCGGGGCGTGTCCGGGACAGCCTATGTGCCGTGTTCCTCTTCGGCGATGATCTGCGCTCCCAGCTGTCGGGCGAGGAGCTCGGTGTGCGACTCGTCGGACTCGTCGAGCGTCTCGTCGTCGCGGTCTGCTGCGGCGTCGCGATCATCGTCGGCCTGGCCTCCGCGCGGACCTCGTCGGGTCGGTCTGATGGACTGGCGGGCCTGTGCGAGGACCGCGTCGTCGACAGGGCGCCGACGATCCGTCTCCGAGTCGTGAGTGGCCGACGTCGGCCAGTCGTCTGGCCGGCCGACCCCCCCAGATGCGCCGACCCCCCCAGATGCGCCGGACTCCTCGGGTGGATCGGACTCCTCGGGTGGGCCGGACTCCTCGAGCGGCGGTGGCTCTTCGGCGGGGCCGGGTTCGTGCGGTCGGTCGGCGGACGCGGACCGGCCGGCTCGAGTCGCTGACGCGCTCGACCCCGGTGACCCACCCGGCCCACCCTGCCCACCGGGTCCGCTCGACGATCCCTGCCCACTCGGCCGCCCGCTCTGCGCCGAGGATCGGCCGGTCCCGCGCGACGCCGGACCTGGATGAACCGTCCCGGACGCACTCGGATCGACCATGGCCGTCACCCGAAGGTCCACGCCGAGGACCGTCACCAGCGCCTCGCGGAGGATGTCCTCGCTGCCACCCTTGGCAAAGCTGTCCCGTGCGCCCGCGTTGGGCATGGCCAAGAGCAGCGTCCCGTCACCCACATCCGCAACGTGCGCATTCTGGCTCAGCAAGATCCAGGTGAAGCGGCGACGGCCCTTCACCTCCTCCAGCACCTCGGGCCACAACCGTCGTACGTCGGTGATCGACAGCGATGGCCTCGCGGTCCGCGCCGGGCCACGCTCGTCGGTTGATCCGGACGGAGGTGGCGTCGTCGGCCTCGCGCGCGCCGTCCGGATCAGTGGAGGCTGATCCGGCGGCGCCGGGCTCGTCTCGATCGTGTCGCGTCCGTCGTGGACCGCCGTCGACCGCGTCGCCGCGATCGCGCTCATCGCTCCCACGTCGTACGTCCCCGGCACGCGAGCGGTCGGGCTCGGCTGGCGTCGACGTTCCGAGCTGAGCAGGCTCCGGCCAGTCGTCGTCCCCATTCGGGGCAGGCGGCCGAGGGGCCTGGTCTCGTGCCGGTCCTGCGGGCTGGCGGTCGGTGGACTGGCGGTCGGACAGCTGGAGGTCGGTGGACTCGCGCTCGGACGGCTGGCGCTCGGCGGCTCGCGACGGCAGCGGCGCACCGGTTCCCAATGCCGATGCGTCCGAGAGACCCGCGTTCATCCCGATCCGCCGCTCGAGCCGGTCCAGTCTGGCGTGAATCCCCCGAGCGTCGACATCGGCACCCGGCAGCAGGATCCGGGCGCACATCAGCTCCAGGTGCAACCGGGGGGCGGTGGTACCGCGCATCTCGGTCAGCCCCTCCGCAATGACCTCGGCGGCCCGGGTCAGCTCGCCCGGCCCGAGTGCGGCGGCTTGGGTGCTGAGCCGGTCGGCCTGGTCACCGCTGACCTCGACCAGTCCGGAGCTCAGCGCATCGGGCACCGCCACCACGACGAGCAAGTCGCGCAGCCGGCGGAGGAGATCCTCGGCGAACCGGCGCGGGTCCTGGCCGACCTCGATCACCTTGTCGACGCAGGCGAACACGCCGCCCGGGTCGCCCGCGGCGAAGGCGTCGACGAACTCGTCGAGCAACGAGTCCGGGGTATAACCCAGCAGCGCCGCAGCATGTGCATAGCTCACGCCGTCGTCGGCGGCCCCGCCGAGCAGCTGGTCGAGCACCGACAACGAGTCGCGGACCGAGCCTGCCCCCGCCCGGACGACCAGCGGCAGCACGGCCGGCTCGACCGCGATCCCTTCGGCCTCGCACAGCTTCGCCAGGTAGCTGCCGAGGACCCGTGGCGGGACGAGCCGGAACGGATAGTGGTGCGTCCGCGATCGGATCGTGCCGATCACCTTGTCAGGCTCGGTGGTGGCGAAGATGAACTTGACGTGTGGGGGCGGCTCCTCGACGACCTTGAGCAAAGCGTTGAACCCCGCCGTGGTGACCATATGAGCCTCGTCGACCACGTAGATCTTGTAACGGCTGCTGACCGGCGCGAAGAAGGCCCGCTCGCGCAGGTCCCGGGCGTCGTCCACGCCGCCGTGGCTGGCCGCATCGATCTCGATCACGTCGATGCTGCCGGGTCCGCCACGGGCCAGGTCGCGGCAGGACTGACACTCCCCGCACGGCTCGGCGCGGGGCCCCCGCTCACAGTTGAGGCAGCGGGCGAGAATGCGGGCCGAGGTTGTCTTGCCGCAACCGCGCGGCCCGGAGAACAGATACGCGTGGTTGACCCGGTTGTTCGTCAAGGCGCGCTGCAATGGGTCGGTGACGTGCTCCTGGCCGATGACGTCGGCAAAGGTGTCCGGCCGGTAGCGCCGGTAGAGGGCCAGCGGTGCCGTCGGAGCCGATGGGCGAGTCGCTGCCGCGGCCTCGGCAGAACTCGGGAGCGCTCCAGGGTCGGACACGGTTGCACGAAGCGCCTCGGTGTCGCCTTCCCTCACCACACCCGGAGGTTCCGCCGGCTCATCGAACAACACCTCATCTTGGGTGAAGTCCGGCAGATCGACATCACGCTCGGCCTCGACGGGCGGCCCGACCGGGGCGTCATGCCACACCTCGTCGTCCTCGGTCCCCACGGGAGACTCCACCACACCCTCACCCACCCAACGAACCCTATGCCCCGCCACCGACAGTCCCCACCGCGAACGGAGCGAACCTCGCAGGAGCAGCATTCACTGGGCCCATCACTCGAGGCGACCGCACTGCGGGGCGCACTAGGCTCGGCCGATGATCCGGATCGGCATCTCCGGGTGGACCTATCCGCCGTGGCGCGGTGTGTTCTACCCGCCGAAGCTGCCACATCGGCGTGAGCTCGACTTCGCAGCGGCGACGTTCAACTCGGTCGAGGTGAACGGCACCTTCTACGGGCTCCAGCGCCCCGCCGCCTTCGCCGGCTGGGCCGAACAGACCCCGACGGACTTCGTGTTCGCGGTCAAGGGCAGCCGGTTCATCACCCACCTGAAGAAGCTTGCGGACGTACGGGTACCGCTGGCCAACTTCTTCGCCAGTGGAGTGCTCGCGCTGGATCGCAAGCTCGGTCCACTGCTGTGGCAACTGCCGCCCACTCTCGGTTTCGACCCGGAACGACTGGAAGACTTCTTCGGGCTACTCCCACGCACGCTCGAAGCGGCAGCCGAACTCGCCGCCCATCACGATCAGCGGATCACGGCGGACCGCGAGCTGGTCACCGCGACGCACCCGGAGCATCCTCTACGGCACGCGATCGAGGTGCGCCACGACAGCTTTCGAAGCCCCGCACTCGTGAGCCTGCTCGCGCGAAACCACATCGCCCTCGTGCTCGCCGACAATCCCGGGAAGTGGCCGGTCATCGACGAGCCGACGACCGACTTCCGCTATGTCCGGTTGCACGGTGACACGGAACTGTACGCGAGCGGCTACACCGAGTCGGCGCTGGACGAGTGGGCTACCCGGATCGCGCGCTGGGCCGAGGCGGGGCAGGACGTCTACGTCTACTGCGACAACGACGCCAAGGTGCGCGCGCCGTACGACGCAATGGGCCTGATGCAGCGCTTGGGGTTGCGCGAGCCCGGGCCGCCCGGAGAGGGGGCGCAGACCTGAAGAGGTCCCTCGCGCACCCGAAAGAGCTCACTTACCCTTGCTGCCTTCCGGCCCTGGGGGAGTTGGGCGAGGTATCGCCGCGCGAGGGACCGGCGACCAGAGTACAGGATTCCGCGGGGCGCCCACCTCGGCCGACGATTCGCCTGATTCAGGCCTGGATGAGTGAGCCCTCGTGGGTGATCAGGGCATCCTCGTCGTCGAACCACAGGCCACCCTCGCCGAGGTAGCGGAACTGGACCTTCTCGCCCGCGGGCACAGCGACGCTGACGCTGCGCGTGCCGTTGCTGCGCTTGACGAGCTTGTGAGCACCGGGCTTCCAGTCGTTGAACGTGCCGACAGCCGACACCGCGCCGTCGATCGCGTCGTCTGGCAGAACGAACTGGATCTTCGTACGGGTGCCGTCGGTGGTGATGCGCAGAGCCATGGTTGTGCTGCTTCCAGTGAGTGCTGATGAGGTACGTCCGATCGCGGTTCTCGGCCGAGATCGGTTTCGTCACGGTAGGGTCTCGGTGCCCTCACTCCGCGGTCCGACGCGCACGTGTGGTGAACGTGACACCTGGTCGTAACTCACTGCCCCGCCGGTGTCCCACCGGCGTCGATTCGCCCCCGCTGGAGCTTGCCGGTAAGGTTCCGCGCGGAGGATTCGCCTAGAGGCCTATGGCGCTCGCTTGGAAAGCGGGTTGGGTTCACGCCCTCGCGGGTTCGAATCCCGCATCCTCCGCCCTTGCAGGTAAGGAAAAACGCCGCGCACCCGGTTCGGGCTGCGCGGCGTTTTCGGGCCAGGGTCTCAAATCGGTCTCAACTCGGCTCGTCGGAGGCCCAAATCAGGCCGTCGACGAGCTTCGCGACCGACCGCCGGATCGGGTCGCTGACGTGCTGGTAGCGAGCTGCCACGCCGGTTCTGGACCAGCCCATGATGCCCATCACCGTGCGCTCCGGAACGCCGAGGACCAGGAGCACGGTCGCGGCGGTGTGGCGCGCGTCGTGGAGCCTCGCGTCTCTCACGCCGGATCGCTTCAGCAACGCCTTCCAGGCGTGATAGTCGGTGTTCGGCTTGATGGCTTCCCCCAGCTCGTTGGTGAATACGCGGTCGGTCTCGACCCACAGCGACCCGGCGACCGCGCGTTCCACATCTTGTTCCGCACGATGGGCGGTCAACAGCTCGACGAGCGCTGGCGGTAGGCCGACCCGGCGGCGGCCGGCCTTCGACTTGGGCAGTCCGTCGTCCTCGGTGATCTGGACCCGCGACGGACGGTCGGGCGCTTCAGCCTGGTCATGCTGCACCGGTCTTCCGTCCCGCACGCAGCTCGTCGAGGAAGGTGACGAGCGCGTCGGCGGGGACTCGGCGGAGCCGGCCGATCTTGACGGACTCGATGGCGCCGCAGCCGACGAGGCCGTACATGATCTTGCGGTCGACGCCGAGCCGCTGCGCAGCCCGGGTCGGTTCGGGACTGGCCGTAGCGGCTCCATATCCACGGTCATCGGGGCTGGTCAGGAGATGTCGCCGACGATGATGAGGTCGGACGGAGCGGTTGCCGTAGGACTGGACCCAGCCGTGCCCGGTGCTGATCATCCCGCTCACTTGGTCGGCGAAGTACTGCACCATCTCGTTGCGCTCCGGCTCACCATGCACCAGCAGGTCCAGGCCGATGTCCTCTGACCCCAACAACACGACCTGACCAGCGGCACCCAACTCAACCGGCCAGCTCGGCCACCGACCTCGGCGGTCCGAGGCGGAGCCTCGTTAGCTCCTCATTTGCACCAGTGTCGGTCCCGGGCCGTGGACCGACTCTCGCTACGACGCACCCGAGTGACATTTCTGTCCGGGCGGGTCAGCTGGGCAACAATCTTGGGACATGTCGGGTCCGGAGATAGGTACCTGGTTCTACAGTCTTAGCATGGCCGCTGGGCCAGACGTGGAGGGTGTCAGGATCGCTGAATTGGTGGCGGCCCTGTCCTACGCCGCTGACCTCGGCCTTGGTCAACCGATGGCGCACTGCATGCGCCAGACGGTGATTGCCCAGCGGCTGGCTGAACTGGTCGGCGCTAGCGAGGCCGAACGCGAGGCCGCCTACTACCTCGGCCTGCTGATGAACGTCTATTGCCACGCCGACGCCTTCGAGCAGGCCAAGTGGTTCGGCGACGACATCAGCTTCAAGGGCGACACCTACGACATGCTCGAGCTGAATACTGCTCAGGTAATCGCCTTCTTCTTTCGCCGGGTCGAATTGCACGGCAATGTTGGGCAGCGAGCCAAGCGCTTGGCCAGCTTTGCCACCTCGGGGCAGAAGGAGGTCATGGCGTTCCTGACCACCCACGCGACGCTGGGGTCCCAGTTCGCCGAACGTCTCGGTCTGAGCGTCGAAGCCTGTCGCGCGGTCAAGCAAGGCTACGAGAATTGGGACGGAAGGGGTGTCCCGGCCGGGTTGGCCGGCAACCAGATCAGCCTCGCCTCACGACTCGTTCATTTCGCGAGCCCGATCGAGGTCTTCGATCGACGACGTGGCGTGGAAGCGGCTCGCGCCCTTGCTCGACGAAAACGTGGTGGGGAGTTCGACCCGGTGGTTGCCGACGCCTTCTTCGAACATGCCTCGACCGTGGTCGCTGACCTCGACGATGCAGCGGACTGGGACGCCATCCTGCGAGCCGAGCCGGTGCTGTCTCGTCGTGTCCGCGGAGCTGAGCTGGACGACGTCCTGCTGGCCACGGCTGACCTCGTCGACATGAAATCGCCCTATCTGGCCGGCCACTCCCGAGGCGTCGCCAACCTCGCGAGCGCTGCTGCACGCGTCGGCGGGATGTCCGAGGACGACGTGACGACGCTGCGCCGCGCCGGGTATTTGCACGATCTCGGACGCCTCGGCGTGTCGAACGCCATCTGGGACAAGACAACTCCGCTCAGCGAGTCGGAGCTCGAACGCATCCGCCTGCACCCGTATCTGACGGATCGGATGCTCGCGAGAATCCCAGCGCTCGGGCGGTGTCGCGAGATCGCGTCCCGACACCACGAACGACTCGACGGGTCGGGTTACCCGCGGGGACTCACCGCTGTGTCGCTCACTCCGTCCGATCGGATCCTCGCGGCGGCGGATGTCTACCACGGCCGAATCGAGCCGCGCCCGTACCGGGCTCCGTTCGACCCGGACCAAGCCGCAAGCCATCTGCACGCTGAGGTGAAGGCCGGCCGGCTGGACGGCTCAGCCGTCGACGCCGTGCTGACCGCAGCAGGGCACCGTGCCTCCGCCCACCGAGCGTGGCCGGCGGGGCTGACCGCACGCGAGGTCGACGTGCTGCGACTCGTTGCGCGGGGTTACTCGAACAAGCAGATCGCCACCGATCTCGTCGTCTCACCTCGAACTGTCGCGCACCACGTCGAGCACATCTACACGAAACTCGGCGTCTCGAGCCGCGCGCTGGCGACCTTCTTCGCAACCGAGCATGGTCTCATGGGCAGCTACGAATCCGAGCTCGGCGGCCCAGCCGAAAAGATGGGCTCGATGACCCATGTCCGGATCGAGCCGCCCAAATAGCGTCGTCGGTATGACAACTACCGATCCGGCCGGACTGGCCGACTACAAGCACTTCGCCCGCGATACGTGGGCCAGCGGGGACTTCCCCGAGATCGCCCGCCGGGGGTTGTGGGGAGTCGGGGCGCACATCGTCCAACGGGTCGGCGTCGGAGCCGACGAACGCGTACTCGACATCGCCTGCGGTAGCGGCAACGCCGCAATCCGCGCGGCGCAAGCCGGCGGAGAAGTGGTCGGTCTCGACCTCACCCCGGAGTTGTTCGATGCGGGACGCGCGCTCGCGACCGACTCCGGCGTCGAGGTGGAGTGGGTCGAGGGGGACGCGGAGGCGCTGCCGTTCGAGGACGAGAGCTTCGACGTCGTACTCTCCACGTTCGGCACGATGTTCGCGCCGCGCCACCAGGTCACGGCGTCGGAGCTGGTCCGCGTGCTAAGGCCTGGTGGCCGCCTCGGCCTGTGCAACTGGACCCCCGAGGGCGGTCAGGGCACCTTCTTCCGTGCAATGGCCGAGTACACGCCGCCACTCCCGCCATTCGCCCAGCCGCCGATCTTGTGGGGAACCGAGGAGCACGTCTGTGAACTCTTCGCCGGCAGCGGCGTGCAGCTCGAGTTCGAGCGCGCAATCGCCGAGGAACCCGAGCCGTTCGCCGATGGCAACGCGGCGGTCGACTTCCTGGGGGCCAACTTCGGTCCGCTGATGAGGTTGCAGGGAATGCTCGCCGCTCAAGGCAGGTGGGAGCAGGCACGCGAACGACTCGCCGGACTCTACGACCAACACGAACCAGGCGGAGTACCTGGTCGTCCTCGGACGGAAGGGGTGAGCGCGATGGCCTACTACGAACGACGCATCGTCCCGAGAATCATCAACACCGCATGCAACAGCAAGCCGCTACGCCCGCTTCGCGAACGCGTCTGCGCTGATCTGTCGGGCGAGGTCGTTGAGGTGGGCTTCGGATCCGGCCTGAACATCCCGTACTACCCGGCCGCCGTGAAGCGCATCGTCGCCGTGGAACCGTCCGATCTCGCCTGGAAGCTGGCGACCAAGCGGCTGGCGAAGTCCGAGGTCCCGATCGAGTGGTCCGGGCTGGACGGCCAGGCTCTACCGTTCGCCGACGGCACCTTCGACGCGGCGCTCAGCACGTGGACCATGTGCACGATCCCGGACGCGATCGCCGCGCTAAAGGAACTGCGTCGGGTCCTCAAGCCGGGTGGGACGCTGCACTTCATCGAGCACGGGCTCGCGCCGGACGAGAAGGTGCAGCGCATGCAGCGCCGGTTCGAGCCAATCGAGAATCGACTGGCCGGAGGCTGCAGCTTCATACGCCCGATCGCGCACCTGCTGTCCGAAGCTGGCTTCACGATCACCAACGTCGACGTGTTCTACGCAAAGGGCGGCCCCAAGTTCGCTGGTGCGATGTCGCTCGGCGTAGCAGCAGCCTGAGGCGGCGTGATGACGATCGACTGGCAGCTACGGGAGTGGGGTCGACAGACGCTCAGCGCACGGCACTGCTGCTACCAGGTGGCATGTGCAGCGCAGGTACCTTCGCCGAACTGATCGCCGAACCGGCGCTCGCAGGAGCGCGGTTGGTCGCCGCGACGTTGCCTGGGCACTCCGGTTCCCACTTGATCTTGGTTTGCGAGTTCACAAGGAGGCCGGAAGTCATGCTGCCGTTCCCCGAGTGCGACCCCGGGAGCACGGTCGACGTCTGAGGCGGTCTTCCCTGTCGCCGCCAGCTGCCTCGACAGCGGCGATCTGTGGTGCGATGCTGCGATCAGGGCAGGCAGAGCGGGCGGGGACTAGGGAAGATGGCGCAGCGTACGGCGGATACAGCGGAGGTCGTCGACGCTCTGGTCGTGGGCACAGGCTTCGGTGGGTCGGTTTCCGCCTGGCGCCTGGCATCCAGCGGACTCCAGGTCGTGGTGATGGAGCGCGGCCGCTCGTATCCGCCCGGCAGCTTCGCCCGGACACCGGCCGAGTTCAGCGAGAACTTCTGGTCGCCCGACGACGGTCTGTTCGGCCTGTTCGAGACCTGGAGCTTCCGTGGGATCGAAGGAGTGGTCTCGAGCGGGCTGGGCGGCGGATCGCTGATCTACGCCAACACGCTCTTGCGCAAGGATCCCGAGTGGTTCGTGCACGACGAGCCGATCCCGGGTGGGGGCTACGAGACCTGGCCGATCGGGCGCGAGGACCTCGACCCCCACTACGACCGGGTGGAACGGATGCTCGGAGCGAGGCCGTACCCGTACGAGGACACTCCGAAGACGATCGCCTTCGAGGCGGCGGCCCGTACCGCCGGATTCGCCACGGCACGACCGCCGCTGGCGGTGTCGTTCTCGCCGCCGTCCCCCGGCCGCCTGCCGGGGTACGATCCGGTGCCGGAGCCGGAGTACGGCAACATCCACGGGGCGCGTCGGCTCACCTGCAACCTGTGCGGAGGCTGCAACATCGGCTGCAACATCGGTGCCAAGAACACCATGGACCACACCTACCTCTCGGCGGCCGCGCACGCCGGTGCCGATATCCGCACGTTGCATGAAGTCAAGGGCTTTCACCGTGACGGGGCGCTGTGGGAGGTGCGCTATCGGGTGCACGACCCATCGGCGGGCGTCGACTCCACCGGGTCGGCCGGCTCCTCTCGACCGGTGGAGGATCGGGTGATCAGGGCCCGCCGGCTGGTGCTGGCCGCCGGTACCTTCGGCTCGACTCACCTGGTGCTGAAGAGCAAGGCGTCGCTCCCGGGGCTCAGCCCAGCGGCCGGGACGCGGTTCTGCGGAAACGGCGACCTGATCGGCTTTCTGCTGGACGCGAAGCAGAGTATCGACGCGGCGACCGGATTCCGGCACCTCACGTCGAGTCGGGGCCCGGTGATCACCAGCGCGGTCCGGGTCGGCGACGTGCTCGACGGCACCGGCGCGACCGGACGCGGCTTCTACGTCGAGGATGCCGGCTATCCCGGCTTCTTGAACTGGCTGCTCGAGGTCGCGCAGGTACGTTCGGTCGTCTCTCGCTCGACCAAGACGGCGGTCCGATTGCTGTCCAGCCGGCTGGTGGCGGGTGGCAGGTCGAATGTCTCTCGCGACTTCGCGTCGGCGATCGGGAAGATCTCGTTGTCGTCGAGCTCGATGCCGGTGCTTGGGATGGGGCGCGACATCCCCGACGGTCGGATGTACTTGGACCAGGGTCGGTTGGAGATCGACTGGACCACGAGCACGTCACTGGCCTACTTCGCGTCGATGCGGTCCGCGATGGAACGGATCGCCGCGGCCATGGACGCCAGGTACGTGGACAACCCGCTGTGGTGGGCCAAGCGAGTGATCACCGTCCATCCGCTCGGAGGCAACCCGATGGGACGCAATGAGCACGAGGGCGTCGTCGACGGTTGGGGTCGGATGTTCGGCACCGACGACCTGTGGATCGTCGATGGGTCGGCGATGCCGGGCCCGGTCGGCCCCAACCCGGCGTTGACGATCGCCGCGTTCGCCGATCGGGCGATGGACCGGCTGTTGGACAAGCCGGCTCGTGCGGTGCGGCCTGCGGCTGGTGCGAGCTCTGAGGGCTCGGTTGCGCTGCCGGCTCGGTCGGTGCCGATCAGATCACCGGAACCGGTCCCGCGGGCGGGCTCGAGCGGAACATCGGTGCGCTTCACCGAGCAGATGAAGGGGTACGTCCGGCTGGGCGCCGGCGAGCCACGCCAGGCGTACGAGGACGCCCGGGTCCGCGGTCAGCGCTTCCTGTTCGAGCTCACCATCAGCACCCCGGGAATCGAGGAGTTCCTCGCCGATCCTGAGCATCGTGGGACAGCGACGGGCTACGTCGATGCGGAGGTGCTCGGCGGCCGGGTGCCAGTCACCCGGGCCTGGTTCAACCTGTTCGTCGGGGGCCAAAGGGACCGACAGATGCGGTATCGGCTGTGGCTCGAGCCCGACAGCGGCGAGAGCTTCACGTTTGTCGGGTTCAAGGACGTCCACGACGACCCAGGCTTCGACCTCTGGGACGATACGACCACCCTGTACGTCCAGCTGCTGGTCGGGCTGATCCCGCCCGACGACTCGTCGGGTCTGCTGCCGGCGGACGACCCGCGCGTACGGGGAGCCGGAATCCTGCACATCAAGCCGATCGACTTCGCCCGTCAGCTCACCACCTTCCGAGCCGAAGGTCCCGATCCAGGCGCGGCGATCGCACGGTTCGGCGAGCTGTTCCTCGGCGACCTGTGGGGAACGTACGCCGGACTGGCTGGGCCTCGCTCGTGAGCGCGCCATCGCCCGGTGTCGATGCGGGATCCACGGTCGTCCCAACCCCCAGCGGACGCTACGTTCGTCCCGGCACGGCGGGTCAGACCACGGAGCTGCTGCCGTTTCGGGCCGACGATGGCAGCCCGTTGACCCTGTTGCACGTCACCCGCCCTGACGCCGATCCCGCGACCGCGAGCAAGCCGGCTCGCGGTCCGGTGCTGCTGGTCCACGGCGCCGGCGTACGGGCCGAGATCTTCCGGCCACCGCAACCACGGACCCTGGTGGACGCGCTGCTCGATGAGGGCTTCGACGTCTGGCTGCTCAATTGGCGTGCCTCGATCGACCTGCCACCGGTCGCCTGGACCCTCGACCAAGCGGCGGCCTACGACTTCCCGCCGGCCGTGCGGCTCGTGCTGGAGCACGCCGGGGCGGCCGAGCTAAAGGTGTTCGCACACTGCCAGGGCTCGACGTCTTTGGTGATGGCCGCGATCTCCGGGCTCCTGCCCCAGGTCAGCACCATCGTGAGCTCCGCGGTGTCACTGCACACGGTGGTGCCGGCCTGGTCACGGGTCAAACTGCAGGGGATGTCGCCTGCCATCCGCAAGCTGAGCCCGACGCTGTCGCCCCGGTGGGGTTACCGCAGCGAGGGGCCGTTCTCGCGCGCGCTCGGGATGGGGGTTGCTCTGACCCACCGAGAGTGCGACAACAAGGTCTGCAAGCTGGTCAGCTTCACCTACGGGAGCGGACGCCCGGCCCTATGGTCACACTCGAATCTGGATCGGGCGACCCACGACTGGATCACCGGAGAGTTCGCCGGCTCGCCGATGACGTTCTTCGCGCAAATGCGGGACTGCGTGCGCGCCGGCCATCTGGTGCGGACCGGGTCGGTGCCGGAGATCCTCCCGGACCTGACCGTGGCGCCGCGGACCGACGCCCGCTTCGTGCTGGTGACCGGTGCGAACAACAGGTGCTTCCTGCCCGACAGCCAGCGACGCACCTTCGAGCACCTGGAACGACTGGCACCCGGGCGACACGCATTGCACGTCTTCGAGGGATACGGTCACCTGGACGTCATCTTCGGTGTGAACGCCTGGCGCGACACCCACCCGATCATCGTCCGCGAGCTCGCAAGCGGACGCTAACCGACCCCTGCCCCATGACTGTCGTCGGCGCCTGACTGGCTTTCGGCTTGGCCGGCACCAAGCTGAGCGGCATCGCGATGACCGCGAAGCCGACGGCGAGGAGCGCTCCGCTGTGCCCGGAAGGAGTGTCGAGACGACAACTGCTGAGGTTGAGGCGGCGCTGGCCAACTTCACCGGAAAGACGATCGGCCGGGCGAACCCTGACCATGACTCGGCCAGGAGCGTGTACAACGCCGTGATCCACAAGTCACCCGCGCTGATTGCCCAGGTGGACAACGAGGCAGACGCAGCCCTTGCGGTCAGAGTCGCCCGAGAGCACGGCCGCTCCTCGCCGTCCGGGCGGCGGCCACAACGGCGGCGGACTCGGCACCCGTGACGACGGCTTGGTCATTACAGGGCAACACCGAAAGCCTCCCCACGTCTGGATTCAGCCGACGACGCTCCGGGCAGAAGCCCGCCTTTTGCCGCGCGATGTTCTCCAACCAATGTGTCAGCCAGGACTCGATTGTCCAGCGCTGGCCGCTCTTGCGGACGTTCCCAGCGCCCCGTCCCGCTCCAACTTCCGCACCCGCCCGACCACATTCGACGCCTCAAGACGGCGGATTCGCCGTATGGCGTGAATCTGGCTGGCCGGTTCGAGCTGGGCTAGTCTCGAAAGGCGAGCCCATCAGGCGGCACGTCGCTACTTCACGGGGTAGGGCAGATGATCAAAACCGAACGTCCACGGCGGACGACGCGGGCGGTCGTCGCCTTCTCCGCCCTGGCCGCATTGAGCAGTGCGTGCACCTCAGAAGCGCCGCCAGCGGGCGATGCGAACCAGCGGTCAGCCACCCCGACCGCGACGGTCTCGTCGACGCCGGCTCCCAGCACGGCGACCCGACTACCCACCGGGATCGACTACACCGCCATGAAGCGGCGACTCGCGCGGGAGATCGAGAACGGGCCTGACTCGCTGAAAGAGGTACGCGCCGTCCTGGTCAGCGTCGACGACAGCACCAAGCTGAGCTACTACCACGATCGCAAGCCCACGGAGCAGGCCCATATCTACTCGGTGACCAAGAGCGTGGTCAGCATCCTGGTCGGAATAGCTATCGACGAGGGTCGACTGAGGCTCGATCAGACCCTGGCCGAACTCCTGCCCGAACACGTCTCAGCCATGACACCCACGCAACAGGCAATCACGCTGAGACAGCTGCTCACCATGACGGCGGGGGTGTCGGTCGACGGAGGCCTTGACCTGGAGGCCGAGGACCCGGTTGGGCTCTTTCTGGCCTATGGGATGAGCAGCGACCCGGGGACGACGTTCGGCTACTCCGACGGCAGCGCGCACCTGGTCGCGACCGTGCTGCGGCGGGCGATCGGCCGACCCATCCTCGACTACGCGCGGGAGAAGCTGTTCGATCCGCTCGGCATCGACACGCGCCCTGCCTGGGAGGGGAGTAATCCGACCTCCAAGAACGGTTTCGACGACGCCGGGTTCGCTTGGCTGATCGACAGCACCGGCGTCAATAGCGGCTGGTACGGGCTGAAGCTCACGGCGCCGGATCTGCTCAAGATCGGTCAGCTCTACCTCGACGGCGGACGATGGAAGGGCCGACAGCTGGTCTCGGAGTCATGGGTGAGGGAGTCGACGTCGAATCAGCTGACCGCCGAGCAGGGCAACGGCGACCAGTACGGCTACTTCTGGTGGCTGATCAACGAGCCGGCGGCGCCCGGCTACCTGGCCGCAGGCAGCTGGTATCAGCGCATCTTCGTCATGCCGTCCCGACGTCTGGTGATCGTGGTGACCGCCGACGACAGCAACTACGCCGAGTACGTGGTCCCAACGGATTTCGAGCCCGTGCTGGTCGAGACCGTCATCGAGCCACTCCTGAAGTGAGCCCTTCGCGGGTCAGCGCCAACCTTGGCGAAATCGAACAGCGCAAGGCGCGCGTACCCCCGGCGACCCAGACCCGCAGGAGCGGACATGGCTCGCCCTTCAATTACGACGCACAAACTCCAGCGACGCGCGCTCCGGCGCGCTGGTGGGAGTAACCCGGTGGACGGACATCCAAGATCAGGGACGTTGCCTCGGAAGGATGTCCATCATGGAGAGCGTGGGTAGCAAGAAGCCTCGCCCGCGCCGTTCGTTCCCTGATGAGTTCACGGCCGAGATGATCGAGCTGTGCCAGCGCCGCGATCGTTCGGTTGGTCAGATCGCCCGCGACTTCGACCTGACCGAGACCGCGGTCCGGGAATTGGGTCAAGCAGGCACGGTACGCCGCGTACGACGTCACCCATCCGCACCGAGCGCCTGTGTCAGCAACCGATAGGTGTGCTCGACATCCCCGGGCTCGCTGCGGACGATCACGGTCGAGGGGCGGAGCTTCACGATGTCGAGCAGTCGGTCGTACATGTCTGCCAGCATCGACCGTCCTCCCATGACGGCCACCAGCCGCCGGTTGTGCTCGCCCCACGCTGTGTCGTCTCGGCGGCTTTCGAAGCGCTCGATCGATGCCGACTTCTCAGCGAGCAGGACGATCTCGCGAAACTCGGCGCCCTGTCGGCGAGCAACAGCCTCGAAGGCCTCGATCTCGTCGAGTCGAGCCAGGTACTGCGGGAGAATGACGTCGCGCCCTCCGCTCAGGTGGGTCGACGCCATGGCCAAGGCGACCGGCCGCAAGACATCGTGGGTGCGATTGTCCGGGTCCTGCCAGCCACCGACGAGCCGGTGCAGGCTGTCGATATCCAGGTTGAGGGTGCCTGGGTGTCGCTCCGTGTAGAGCGCCGACAGCGTGGACTTTCCGATTCCCGGCGGCCCGTTCAGGTGGATGAGGGCTGTCATCGCGCCGACGGTAGCATCGGCCCGCGTCGCCGCCGTGCCCTAGCCGCGGGGTGCTGCCTTCGGCCGGGCCCGGACATGGGCCCGCTCCCCCTGCTTGCCGAAGAGGCTGAGGAACTCGACGGCGCCGGTGTCGGCCGCGCCGAACCAGTGCGGGACGCGAGTGTCGAACTCCGCGGCCTCGCCGGGATCGAGGACGAGGTCGTGCTCGCCGAGCACGAGTCGCAGCCGGCCGTCGAGGACGTACAGCCACTCGTACCCCTCGTGCGTCTTGAGCTCCGACGGCTCCGGCGGCCGCTTGTGCGCAGGCACGATGACCTTGTACGCCTGAACGCCGCCAGCGCGCCGGGTGAGCGGCACCATCGTCCGACCGTGTCGTCGGATCGGCCGCACGTGCACCCGCGGGTCGCCGGTGGGTGGCGCATCGACCAGCTCGTCGAGGGTCACCCCGTGCGCCCGAGCCAACGGCAGCAGGAGCTCCAGAGTTGGCTTGCGCGCGCCTGACTCGAGCCGCGACAGCGTGCTGACCGAGACGCCGGTCACCTCCGACAACTCGGCCAGCGTGATCTCGCGCTCCCGGCGGAGCATGCGCAGCCGCGGTCCTACCGCTTCCAGCGTCTGGTCCAGTTCGTCATCCACGCCGCAAGTTTGCCATTCCAGCAATAGTGTTTGCAATTGGCTCCGATCGCAGGGCATGCTGAGCAGCAGAGGTGATGAGAGAGATGAGTGACAACGTGCTCGACAGCTACGACGTGGTTGTGATCGGCGGTGGTGCGGCAGGCCTGAACGGCGCCCTGATGCTCGCTCGGTCGCGCCGATCCACGCTGGTGATCGACGCGGGCGCGCCGCGCAATGCTCCGGCCGAGGGAGTCCACGGGCTCCTGGCGCGAGACGGCATGTCGCCGTTCGAGCTGCTGGCCATCGGGCGGGAGGAGGTCCGCCGCTACGGCGGCCACGTGCTGGACGGCAATGCGACCGCAACCGAGCTGGACGGCGAGGGTTTTGCCGTGCTGCTGGCCGACGGTCGTCGCATCAAGGCCCGGCGCCTTCTCGTCGCCACGGGGCTCGTCGACGTGCTGCCAGATGTGCCCGGCCTGGCCGAGCACTGGGGTCATGATGTGGTGCACTGCCCCTACTGCCACGGCTGGGAAGTGCGCGACACCGCGATCGGCATCCTGGCGACCTCGCCGCGGGCCTTCCATCAGGCGCTGCTGTTCCGGCAGCTGAGTGATGACGTGATCTTCTTCGCCCACGACAGCGAGCTGACCAACGAGCAGGGCGACGAGCTGGCGGCGCGCGACATCCGAGTCGTCCGTGGCGCCGTTGCCGCCGTCGAGGCTACCGGCGGCCGGATCTCCGGAGTCCGGCTCGCCGACGGCACGATGATCAACAGACAGACGATCGCCGTCCAGTGCACGATGACCTCACGCACGGATTTCCTGTCAGGCTTGGGAATCGAGCCAGTCGAACACCCCATGGGTGTTGGCAGTCACCTCCCCGTCGACGCCACCGGTCAGAGCTCTGTGCCCGGCGTCTGGGTGGCTGGCAATGCCACCGACCTGATGGCCCAGGTCGGTGCGGCGGCGGCCGCCGGCGCGATGGCCGGTGCCGTGATCAACGCCGACCTCGTCTCCGAGGAGCTACGAGCCGCGGTCGGCGCGCGGCAGGATCAGCGACTCATCGACGCGAAGAGTTGATCGGCAGACGCGCGCCACGGGCCCCGTGGGCGCAGATGTTCCCCACAGCTCGGAGGCACGTGCCAGCTCAGATCCCGAACGTGAGCTCGTCGGGTCAGACCGAGAGATTCTGGATGGCGACCTGCCCGGCGGAGACCAGTCGCTGCTGGTCGTCGTACGTCTCGACGCGCCACACCTGGCGAGATCGTCCGCGGTGCAACGGGCGCGCGATCGACGAGAGCTGCTCACCCGACCGGGCCGCCCGGTAGAAGTCGGTGCTGTTGGTCGTCCCGACGACTCGGCCCTCGGGGCCGAGCCACAGCGATGCGGCAAGGCTGGCGAGAGTCTCGACGACCCCGCAGTGTGCGCCGCCGTGGAGCAGTCCGTACGGCTGCAGAAGCGACTCCGTCACCGTCCATCGGGCCCGCACCTCGTCGGGCGTCGCGGTCGTCACCTCCAGGCCGAGGAACTCCGCGAACGGCCCGAGCTCCTTTCCACTCAGCAGATTCGGTACGTCCCCAGACTGCGTCGCCATGTCCTGCACCCTACGGTCCGCGCGGACCCAGGCGGGAGGCACTCGGACGACCGGCCGGCCAAATGGCGGCCGGATGGACCCGAACGGACCACATTCGGCCGACCGGGCTGGCATATGGCGGCCGGGGCGGGTGTCGGGAGCGGTATCGGAGAGTCAGGAGGTTGCGGACGGCTGGCGTTGGTCGAGGTAGGTCGCGAGGGAGGCGATGGCCGCATCCGCCAGGAACTGATGGCCGGCGTCGGTGACGATGAGCTCCGGTGTACGCGCGCCCGCATCCGTCCACAGTGGAACCAGCTCGGCGTGCGCCGCTCGGGCAGCGGCGATCGGGAAGATCGGGTCCCACTCGCCCGACTCGATGATCAGACCTCGCGGAGCGCTCATCGCCGCGAGGTCGGCCATCTCGAACCAGGTGAGCAGGCCCGGGACGGCGTTGCAGATGCAGTGCGGCACCGAGCAGACGCTGGCGGCGAAGGAGCTCAGGTAGTTGGCGACGACGGCGACGGGGATGCGATCGTCGAGCGCGGTGCACAACAGCGCGACCGCACCGCCACCCGAACCGCCGAGCACCGCGACCCGGGCAGGGTCGATCCAGGGCAGGCCGCGGGCCGCCTCCATGGCCACGCGCGCGTCCGCGACCCGACGACCGAGCACCGGCCGGCCGGTCAACAGTCCGTGCATGGCATCAACCTGGCAGCTGCTCTCCCGGTCCGAAGACCCGGCAGTACGGCGGCGACCGAAGCTGCTCAGCTCCGGGCACAGGACGGTGAAGCCGGCCGATTGCAGCTTGCGGGCGACCCCGCCGTGGTAGTCACCGGACGGGATCGGAGAGGCGACCAGTGCGTCGATTCCCGGCCCATGTCCGGCCAGCGCCACGACGGCGGCGGCTCGTCGTCGGTCGGGCGGGGGGACCAGGAGCCACGCAGGAATCGGGCCCGACGCGGTCGCCAGCTCCACCAGTTGCGGTCGGTCGTCGTCCACTGCCGACGGATCGATGCTCTGGACCGGTTGCGGGTCGTCCGACAGATCCACGGCAAGGAGCTCCGCGAGTCGAGCCACTGCCCGCGCTCGCCATTCGCCCAGCTCGATCGACGACGCCCGGTCCGGATGACGCAGCCGCCGCGTCGCTCCGTGGCGGGAGAGCTCCGCTTCTGTCGGTAGGGGACGATCCGCCCCACGGGGTGAAGGTTCCATCGGAGGATGCTCCATGACGCCATGGTTCAGAAAGCGCTTACGTTGTGTCAAGTGCGTATGGCGGGTCGATGCATCGGCGGCAGGAGAAGCGGCCACGGACGAAGCCGGGTCACCGCTGGCCATGCGTGGTTCCACGCAGCGCACTAGGCTCTGGGGCGTGTTCGGTCAGAGTGTTCCCAGCATCACTGTCTCCGACGTCGAGTCACGCCGCTCCGACGGCTGGATGATCCTCGACGTACGAGAGGACGACGAGTGGGCTGCGGGCCGAATCCCGGGCTCGACCCATATTCCGATGCACGAGGTGGTCGCCCGACTCGACGAGGTCGAGGATCGCGTGGTCTGCGTGTGCGCGGTCGGCGGACGGTCGGCGAGGGTGACGGCGTACCTGACCAGCCAGGGACGAGACGCGGTCAACCTCGACGGTGGGATCTACGCCTGGGCCGGCGAGGGCCGTCCGGTCGAGTCCTGACCCGAGCGCCGGCGCGCCAGAAGCGGGGGGAACGAGATGGCCCGGATCGGTGTGATGACGACCGAGTTCGACGAACCGACCTTCGATGCGGTCATCGACCAGGTGGTCCGACACGACATCGGGTCCGTGCAGCTGCAGCTCGGGTCGGTCGTCCGCACGATCTCGACGAAAGACTCCCTGCTCCGCGGACTGGACGTTCTCGGCGGGGAGATCACCGCCGAGCTGGCGACGTACGCACGGTCGGTGCTGGATGCCCGGAACGTCGCCGTCGCTGCCGTCGACGGCACCTACAACATGATCCATCCCGATCCCGAGCGCCGGGCTCGCAACCTCGACCATCTGATCCGATTGATCGACCTTGCCGCGGACTTCGGCACCGACATCGTCACGTTGTGCTCGGGCAGCCGCGACGACATCATGTGGCATCGGAGCCCGGCGAACCAGACGACCGAAGCCTGGCAGGATCTTCTCGATCAGGTGCGAGTCGCCGCACGGGCGGCCGAGCGGGCGGGGGTCGTCCTCGCCGTCGAACCCGAGCACAACAACGTCGTCGACTCCGCCCACCGAGCCCGACAACTGATGGACGAAGTCGGTAGCCCGGCCGTGAAGGTGCTGATGGACGGCGCCAACATCTTCCACCGCGGCGATCTCGATCGAATGCACGATCATCTCGCGGAGGCGTTCGCGCTGATCGGTGAGGATGTGGTGCTTGCTCACGCCAAGGACCTCGACCACGACGGCGACGCGGGCGGCCGTGCGGCGGGACAGGGCCTGATGGACTACCAGCAATACCTGTCGGAGCTCCAGCGGTGTGGATTCGATGGCACCGTGGTCCTGCATCAGCTGACAGAGCTGTCGCCGGATCGCCTGGACGTCGCCTTCGGGTACGTCCGCGACCATGCGCCGGCCGGCTATCTCACCTGAACGGTCCTCCGACCCGCCAAGAATTCAGCGCACAGGGTAATTCAGTGCACAGGGTAATTCGGTGCACAGGGTAATTCAGTGCACAAGGTATTTGAGCATGATCACCAAGACGCCGAAGAACCCCGAGATCGACGACTCCAGCACCAGGGGCCAGCCGCGCACCCCGGCCAGATAGGCCGAGGCGGCACCGGCCACCACCAGTAGCGCGACCGTGAACCACAAGGCGATCAGTGCGGCCGTGGCGATGTCCGCACCGAGGAACTTGGCCACGATGAACACAACGATCGGTGGCACACAGCCGACCAGCACCTCCACCGAGTCCCGCATCGACTCGACAATTCGCGCGCCCATGTGGCGATCGCGATCGCGGAACCGGTTGCCGATGGCGTCGACGTAGACGTGAGCCAACCAGTAGATCACCGTCACCCCGACCGTGACGAGGGCGACCCGCCCGGACGACGGCGCGTGTGCACTGGAGATCGCGAGGACCGACCCCGCCACGACGGCGCCGTACAGCAGGTCGGGGGCATTGTGAGCGGTCAGTACGCGCTGCACGCGTTCGCTGCCCGAGGGGTCGACCGTAGGCTGCTCGTCCACGGATCGCAATCTAGCTCGCACGAATGACACTCACGTGACACCCACCCGATCCGGACGCCGTGCAGCCGATCCTGCCCGGACGCTCATGCCCTAGGCTCGGGCGAGACACGACCCATCCTGTGAACGGCGCGGGGAGCGCTGATCGATCGAGAGGAGTGGCCACCGCGGCCGGTCCAGATGAGGTTCTACCGCAGTGTGCCGGTGGCGATCAGACAACGCCTGTACGACCTGTTGCCCGAGCAGATCTGGACCCGCGGTCGCGATCTGATGTTGGGTCGGACGTCCGCACAGCTGGCTGCGACCAGGGCGCGAGCGCGGCTCGCCGGCTCAGCGCTGCCGGACCGGGTCCGCGACGATCTGCGGCCGGTCCGCGCCGGGCCGTGGCCCATCCTGGCTCATCCGACGTCGACTTTTCACTCCGGTGAGGTGCTGGCGGACCACTGCTCGCTCGTCGCAGATGCGCTCGAACGGGCCGGCGTCGCGTACGCGGTGCTGCGGGCCGCGACCGGCGAACGGCGCGTCGTGGTGGTCCGGGAGTCCCTGCGACCTGCCGCGCTCGACGCGCTGCGTGCCGGCCTGGGTGGGACCGGGACGTACGTGGCGGAGGTCCGCGACGATGTCTTTCGGCGCCCGCGACTGATCGACACCTCGAAACCGCCGGGTCGGAGCCTTTGCGTGTTCCGTGGACGCGCGTCGCCCGCTGGACACTTTCTCAGTGGCCCAGAGCTGGGGTGCGACCTCCAGTTCTGGCCGGTTTCCACGGATCGACGGGCGACGAACGCGAGCGGTGAACCCATCGAACCCGGCAGCCTGCTCGGCCGCCGCCAATCGACGTACGAGCTCGAGATCATCCCTCCCGCCGCGCAGGCCACCGTCCCCGTGGACGTCGACGGTCGGCCGCGGCCACGATTCAGCGGACTGACCGCGCCGCACCTGTTCGAGGTGACCGAGCCGATCGACGCCGTCTACACCTGGGTCGACGGTGGCGACCCCGCCTGGCAACAAGCCAAGGCGCGGGCCCTCGCCGGCCTGCTGGGCGAGCCGCTCAGCGCGTACGCGGCCAACGAGTCACGCTTCCACTCCCGCGATGAGCTCCGCTACTCGCTGCGCTCGCTTGACATGTACGCCGACTGGATCCGGCACGTCTTCGTGGTCACCGACGGCCAGACCCCGGACTGGCTACGCGCGGACCATCCCGGTCTCACCGTGGTCAGCCATCGTGAGCTGTTCGGCGGCCGCGGCCGGCTACCCACGTTCAACTCGCATGCCATCGAGTCCCAGCTCCACCGGATCGAAGGCCTCGCCGAGCACTTCCTCTACCTGAACGACGACATGTTGTTCGCCAGGCCCGTGGCACCGTCGCTGTTCGTGCTCGGCAACGGGATGACCCGGTTCTTCCTCTCCGGGATCAAGATCACGGCCGGACCGATCGTCGACTCGGACCTGCCGGTGACCACAGCTGCCAAGAACAACCGGGACCTGCTGCTGGAGGGACTCGGCCGAGCGGTCACCAACAAGTTCAAGCACGCGCCGTACGCGCTCCGGCGATCGGTGATGGACGATCTCGAACGCGAGTTCGCCGAGGCGACCGCGCGGACGGCCGCGTCACAGTTCCGCAGCCCGGGCGACATCTCCATCCCGGCGGCGCTGGCGCACTACTACGCGTACGCCACCGGTCGAGCCGTCGAGGGCGATATCGATTTCCGCTATCTCGACATCGCCCGACCCGAGACACCTGATCGACTGGCCGCGCTCGAGCGCAACCGCAACGTGGACACGTTCTGCCTGAACGACCACGACTCCTCGCAGGTGGACGGCGCCGCACAGACGGCCATGCTGCACGACTTCCTCGAGCGCTACCTTCCACTCCCGAGTCGCTGGGAACGAGCGGGCGAGCACGAAAACCTGTTGTGAGGGCGCCGCGCACCTCCGTAATCTCGTGTGCGACGCAAGGATCGCGTCACTCACGCACTCGGCCGGCCCGCCGGTCCGAGGCATCGAAGGAAGGGAGGTGCCCCACGTTGATCACTGTCATCGAGCTCGATCCGAGCGGCTGCGACGCGGCCGTTGCGGGCATCGCCCGCGGCGTACTCGCCTGAGCTGTCGGTTGAGCTCCTAGCCCGACAGCCGCCAGGTCGGCCGGGGCTCTCGCACACCCGTCGTCATCGCGCGACCGATTCCGTACGCCCGACTTCCGATCCGGACGATCGCCCGGATCGGGCAACCATCCTTTCCAGGAGTTCCCATCATGTTCAGCATCCAGATCCAGTACCCCGGCGTCGACCCCTGGGCCGCCGCCACGCCCGATGTGCAGTACCAGGTCAGCCGTGCCGCTGCCGCTCGCCACGCGGTCATGCAGGCTGTCCGGGAGCGTCGTAACGCGTCCCGATCGGCCCGGCGTTCCCCCACGCCGGCTCGAGTCGAGCGCGTCGGCGAGCCGGGCACCGCCGAGAGCGATGCCGCGGCCCGGTCCGACGAGTTCGCGCCGGTCGGCTGATCCCGCGACGACGACTCCCCTTCCGCAGCCCGTCCCCGGCCCATGCCAAACCCCGGGGACGGGCTGCACCCCTTCGTACGTCCCGAGTTGTCAGCGCCTCAGAGGGCTATAGCAGTGTGTGGCGCTGACAAGTCGGCGGCGGGTCGATCCGCGTCGGACGGTGAGTGCTCTTCGGGCGTCGCCTAGGGTTCAGCCATGATCCTGGCCGATCTGCTTCCGTGGTTCCTGCTCCTTCTCGACATCGTGATCATCCTGATCGCCGGCGCGTACGTTGCGACCAACCGCAATCCCTCGTCGGCGATCGCGTGGATCTTGATGTTCGTCTTCCTGCCGATCATCGGCATCGTGTTCTTCCTGCTGATCGGAAGCCCGAAGCTGCCTCGGTCTCGGAAACAGAAGCAGGCGGAGGTCAACAAGGTCTTCCTGGAGCGGACCGAGGGTCTGCACCTGGTCAGCAGGGAGGACGACTGGCCCGACTATCTGGCATCAATGGTCCGGATGAGCCGCCGGCTGGGCGCCCTGCCGATGGTCGGCGGCAATCATGCGACGCTCAACGGCGACTACGTCGGCTCGTACGACTCGATGATCGCCGACATCGACAAGGCCGAGAAATGGGTCAACGTCGAGTTCTTCATCCTCGTCATGGACAAGGTGACCGAGCCGTTCTTCCTCGCCCTCGAACGGGCCTGCCAACGCGGCGTGAAAGTGCGGGTGCTGTCCGATCACGTCGCGCAGATCGGTTACCCGAACCGCAAGGAGGCCGTCCAGCGCTTCAAGGACATGGGGGCGGAGTACTACCCGATGCTTCCGATCAACGTGTTCAAGGGGGAGTGGCGCCGGCCCGATCTCCGCAACCACCGAAAGATCGTCGTCGTCGACGGCGTCGTCGCACACACCGGCTCGCAGAACGTGACAGATCGCAGTTACAACAAACCGAAGAACATCCAGCGGGGCCTGCAGTGGCAGGAGCTGATGATCCGGGTACACGGCCCTGCCGTACGCGAGCTGGAGGCCGTCTTCGCCAGCGACTGGTACGCCGAGACCGACGAGCTGCTGTTCTTGAACACCTCACCGGTCGTCCTGACGGCGGGTGATCCGAGCGCGCTGGACATGCAGGTGCTGCCGAGCGGCCCGACGTACGACAACGACAACAACGCCAAGCTGTTCGCCGCACTGATCCACAACGCACGCAAACGGATCAGCGTGACCAGTCCCTACTACGTGCCGGACGAGTCGATCCAACGGGCCATGGTGACCGCCGCGAGCCGCGGGCTGAGTGTCGAGCTGTTCGTCTCCGAGATCAGCGACCAGTTCATGGTGTATCACGCGCAGCGCTCGTACTACGAGGAGCTGCTGCGGGCTGGAGTCAGGATCTTCATGTACCCGGCGCCCTACATCCTGCACGCCAAGCACCTGTCCTTCGACGACGACCACGCCCTGATCGGCACGAGCAACCTCGACATCCGATCGCTCAGCCTGCATATGGAGCTGATGGTGCTGGTGGAGGGCCGCGAGTTCGTCGACGACCTCCGCAGGGTCGAGGACGACTACCGGTCCAAGAGCAAGGAGATCCACCTCGAGGAGTGGCTGAAGCGGCCGCGCTCGGAGAAGCTCTTCGACAGCCTGATGCGGCTGACGTCCTCGCTGCAGTAATTCCGCCCAGGCGGCAGATCAGCTCACCGGGTCGCGCCACGAGTGCTCGGGACGCCAGCCGATCAGCTGGCCGGCGCGGGAGATGTCCCATCCGCCGCCGGTCTCGCCCAGCTCGCGCCGGATCTCGATCTCCGGCGCGTTGCGGGCGAGCAGCTCGCCGAGCGGTTCGAGCGCGAGAGCGTCCGCGGCCACCACGTGCAGGGCGGCGAATCCGTACGGGGCCTTCGCGGCGGTCTCCAGCGCCAGCCGGCAGGCACGGGCGGCGTCGCGGTCGTCGACGTACGCCCACAGGTTGCGGATCTCGTCGTGGCCGGCCGCTGCGCCGCGCACCGCTGCGCTGTCAAGCTGGGCCGCCCGCGAGGCCACCCAGGCAAAACGCAGCGCGGCGACGGACATGTCGTAGCGACGGCAGAACATCCGCGCCGTGGCCTCGTCGGCCTCCTTGGAGAGTGCGTACGGATCCGTGGCGCGCATCGGGTGGTTCTCGTCGACGGGCACGTACAACGCGCGGAGCTCACCGGGCGCAAAGGCCATCCCGTACGCGGAGATGCTGGAGGCGATCACCACCCGTCGGATGTCACGCAGCGCCGCCGCTTGGAGGGCGGCGAAGGTGGCCGAGGTGTTGTTGATGAACACCTGTTCGTCGGGATGGTTGCCCGGTGCAGGGATGGCCGCGAGGTGAATCAGTCCGTCGCAGCCGTCCAGGGCGGCCGCGAGGTCCGCGACGTCGGCGTCTGCCCAGCTCACGGCCCGGAAGTCCGGGTGCTCGGTCCGCGGTGGCAGCCGATCCGCTCCGACCACCTCGTACCCCGATTCGAGGAGGTCGGCGACCACCGCATGGCCGAGCAGCCCGGAGCTGCCCGTCACTGCGATCCGACCCGAGGTCACGCCGTCACGTCCGCGCCGACCGTCCACCGTCCGCCGTGGCCGCAGAGGCCACCGAGGGCCACCGAGGCCGCAGAGGCCACCGACATGCACGCCCGCTCTCACTTCTTGCGTGCCGTGCCGAAGATGCTCCTGGCGATCTCTCGCCCGGCCGTACGGGCGAAGTCCTTGAACACGCTCGACGAGGCAACCTGTTCGATCACGCTCTTCTCCGGCCGACGGCTGCGCGATGCGGGCGGGCGCGCTTCCCGCTCCACGTCCCGGCGCCCCTGCTCGTCGAGCTTGGCACGTTCCTTCGCCTCCAGCTCGGCCTGTTTGGCAGCTTCCGCGGCGTCTCGCTCCTGCTGAGCCGCGGCCGCACCCGCCTCCAGCTTGCGGGCCAGCATCTCCTGAGCCGAGTCGCGGTCGATCGCCTGTCCGTACTTCCCCATCAGCGCGGACTGCGCCACCCCTGGCCGCAGGGTCTCCTCCGGGATCGCCGCCATCAGCGACAGCGGCGCCCGCATCCGGGTCCAGGCGACGGGGGTCGGCGCGCCATCGGGGTCCATCACCGTGACGATCGCCTCACCGGTGCCGAGCTGTTGCAGTGTCTCGGCAAGGTCGTAGTGCGACTTGGGGAACGTCTGAACGGTCTGCTTGAGGGCCTTGACGTCGTTCGGGGTGTGCGCCCGGAGCTGGTGCTGCACGCGCGAGCCGAGCTGAGCCAGCACATCGTCCGGCACGTCCTTGGGCGTCTGGGTGACGAAGAAGATGCCGACCCCCTTGGACCGGATCAGCCGCACCGTCTGGGCGATCGCGGACAGGAACGCCTTCGACGCGTCGGCGAAAAGCAGATGAGCCTCGTCGAAGAAGAACACCAGCTTCGGCTTGTCGATGTCGCCGACCTCGGGCAGGTCGTGGAACAAGTCGGCGAGCAGCCACATCAAGAAGGTGGAGAACAGCGCCGGGCGATCCTGCAGATTGGGTAGCTCCAGCAGCGACACCACCCCACGGCCGTCCGCGGTGACCCGGAGGAGATCAGCGGTGTCGAACTCCGGCTCGCCGAAGAACGCCTCCGCGCCCTGGTCGGCGAAGGTGATCAGGGAGCGGAGGATCACACCGGCTGTCGCCGCGCTCAGCCCGCCGATCGTCTTCAGCTCCGCCTTGCCCTCGTCGCTGGTCAGATGCTGCAGCACAGCCCGCAGATCGGCGAGATCGAGCAGCGGCAGACCCTGGGTGTCGGCATAGTGGAAGACCAGTCCAAGGGATGACTCCTGGACGGCGTTCAACCCGAGCACCTTCGCCAACAAGGTCGGCCCGAAGCTGCTCATCGTGGCCCGCAGCGGCACCCCGACGCCTTGGCCGCCTAGGGCGAAGAACTCGGTCGGGCAGGCCTGCGGCTGCCAGTCCTGACCGATCTTCTTCGTCCGGGCCAGGAGCTTGTCGCTTGGCTGCCCGGGCGCCGCGATCCCGGAGAGATCGCCCTTGATGTCCGCCGCGAACACCGGCACACCGGCTGCGGAGATCTGCTCGGCCATCAGCTGCAACGTCTTGGTCTTGCCAGTGCCTGTTGCGCCGGCGACCAGGCCGTGCCGGTTGAGCATGCTCAGCGGAATGCGTACGACCGCCTGTGGGATCGGTTCGTCGTTCTCCATCAGCACGCCGAGCTCGATGGCCGGCTCGTCGAACGTGTAGCCCTTGACGATCGCCTGCACCTCGGGGGCGAGCGCGACCTCCGGCTCCGCCGATCCGTCGTCGGGCTGCTGAGCGGCGGTATCGACGGTGGGCTCGGTCACGAGTGAAGCCTCGCGGAACTCGTGACCGGGGAGCGAGGAGATCGGAGATCGGGCACGGTCATGTGCCAAATCGTAACGATGTCGGTTTGGCAGCCGCGTCAGAACCTCGACTAGGGTGACACAGTGATTTTCAAGCGGGTCGGTGACCAGCGGCCGTACCCGGACCACGGTTACGTCCAGAAGCAGTGGGCCGCGATCGCACCCCACCAGGTCCGACTCGATCAGCTTGTCACGACGAAGCGGACCCTGGACCTCGAGGCGCTGCTCGAGGAGGACTCCACGTTCTATGGCGACCTCTTCGCTCACGTCGTCGCGTGGCGAGGCGACCTGTACCTCGAGGACGGCCTCCATCGGGCACTCCGGGCAGCCCTGCAGCAACGCCAGACGATGCACGCCCGCGTACTGGAACTGAAATAGCTTCGTCAAAACCAGGTAAGCTCGCGCGCACGACGAGGGAGTCGGCAAGGAAGGCAAGGATTCGCCGGTGTTAGGACGCGTCTTCAGGATCGCCCGCACCCCGATCACCCTGCTCATCTTGTTGGGCATCTTGTGCTACGGGGCGTACTGGGGCTATACCAACGTCCTCGCCGCCGTGCCGCCGCCGGCGCCGACTCCGTGTGTCGATCAATCCGTACAGGGTGGCCAGTTGAAGTCCACCCAGGTCACGGTGAACATCTTCAATGGTGGTGATCGGAAGGGGCTGGCCGGCGACGTGGGGCGCGCACTGCGCGCCAAGGGCTTCAAGGTCGGCAAGACCGACAACACCGCCGAGAAGGTGCAACAGACAGTCATCATCGGCGCCGAGTCGAACAGCCCCGAGGTGTTGTTCGTGAAGACCTTCTTCAAGGGCTCCACGGTCCGAAGCGACAAGCGCGCCGACCACTCGGTCGACATTCTGGTCGGCAACAAGTACGGCGGGTTCAACACCAAGGCCAAGACGACGTTCGCGGTGAAGTCCTCGACGGTCTGCCTGCCGGCGCAGCCGACCGCCTCGCCGAGCACCGACCTCGGCGGCTAGGGCGTCCCGCCACCCAGGCGTGGTCCGCGAGGATGCGGGCGGCAACCCCCGACAAGAGCGTCAGGCAGACCGCCCCAGGCGCGGGTTGGGATCACGACGGTGTCCCTGTCGCCAGCGGGCGAGCCGACCGCCGCGGCCGAGCTCGCGGAGGCGATCCTCGGTCACCTGCCGCTGCGATTCCGGAGTCACGATCAACAGCTCGTCGCCGACCTTGATCCGATCCCGGCCTGCCGGTGAGAACGCGTGCCCGTCACGGATCAGCAGCGATACGACCGTGTTCGGGGGCAGCCGAAGCTCGGTGACCTCGATGCCGGCGAGTCGGGATCCCTCCGGAATGCGCACCTGCAGCAGATCGGCGGAGATCTTGTCGAGCGGCGCGACCTCGACCTCGACGTCACGGGTGGCGGCATGATCGATCAGCCCGAGCTTGCCGGCGATGAACGGCAGTGTCGGCGCCTGCAGGCAGGTGAACACCACCACGAACACGAGCACGACATTGAACAAGAGCGCCGAGTTGGCAACCCCGACCGAGACCGGGATGGTGGCCAGCACGATCGGCACCGCGCCACGAAGGCCCGCCCACGACAAGAACGCCTGATGTCGCAACGGTATTCGAAACGGCGTTGCCGAGGCCAAGACCGACACCGGCCGCGCCACCAGGGTCAGGAAGAGCCCGGCGGTGATCGCGATCCCGGCCTGCTGCAGCGTCACCAGCTGAGGTTGGGCGAGCAGACCGAGCATCACGAACAGCCCGATCTGCGCGATCCACCCGATGCCCTCGACGAACGACCGAGTCGCCGCCCGGTGCGGCAGCTGGGCGTTGCCGAGCATCAGTGCGCACACATAGACCGCAGCGAACCCGCTGGTGTGGACCTTTGCCCCCGCGGCGTACGTGAACACCGTCCAGACGAGCGCGGCCAGCGGGTAGAGACCGGACGAGGGAAGAGCGACACGGCGCAGGATCGCGACGCCCAGCCAGCCGAAGCCGAGGCCGATCAGCACGCCGCCGATCAGCTCGATCGCGATCAACGCCACCACCCCGAGGACGCCCAGCGCCCCGTCGGCCGGCGGACCCGAGATCGCCGCCTGGCTGGCGAGCGCCACGAGGAGCACGGTCGGCGCGTCGTTGAGACCGGACTCGGCCTCGAGCGCCCCGCGGAGTCGGTGGGGGATCGGGACATTGCGTAACACCGAGAACACCGCGGCCGCGTCCGTCGGCGAGGTGACGGCCCCGAGGAGCACCGAGATCCAGAGGTCAAGGCCGAGGACGAAGTAGCAGAAGGCCGTCATGAGCGCCACGCTGATCGCGATCCCGCCGGTAGCCAGCACCGCCGCCACGCCGATCGATGGCTTGATGTCGGTCCACTTGGTGGTCAGACCGCCCTCGGCCAGGATGACGACCAGTGCGCCGAAGCCGAGCGCTCGGGCCAGGTCGGGGTCATTCAGGTTCAAGCCCATCGGCCCCATCGCCATCCCGAGGGCCAGGAACAACAGCAGCGACGGTAGACCGATCCGAGAGCCGAGGCGAGCCGCCAGAATCGCGGCGATCAGCACGACGGCACTCACCAGGAGAATGCCGTCGAGGTCGATCATGCGCACATCCTTCCGGATCCCCGGTCGCTGGCAAGACATGCGTTCACGGTCGTAACCTGTAATCCACCCACGGGTTGAGGAGGTGAGCGCTGTGCCACGTCAACACAGAGCTACCGCAGCGCGGGTGCAGCTGATCGACTGCGCGTCGCTGCCTGTGCCTGACCCGAGTGCTCTGCTGCGCCGCGTCGCCGCTGAGGCCCTCATTCTCCAGGACGAAGCAGAATCGGTGCTTGCCGGCATCGCCCATGGCGACCAGCTCGGCGTCGCCGCACCGCGCGGCGGCCCGCTGATTCGCCGATTCTTCGCCCTGGCCGACGAGCTGCCAGTGGTCGTCGCGGATCCCCGACAGCGTCAGCTCACCGACTCACTTCGTACGATTCTGGTCCACCACGCCATGCAGCTGTCGACGGCGCTCGATTTCCTCGCGGTCAGCTGGCGCTCGGACAACATGACTCACCAGCTAGCCCGGCTCGGCGGTCTAGGCGAGCCGGCTGGGCTTCTCGAGGTCTACTACCGCGAGCTCCGCGCGACCGCCTGACAGCGCCGTTCACCCTCGCCCGCCTCACCGCCCACTCAGATCTGCACACCCTGTTCGAGTCTGCACACTCCGTGAAGTGCGCAGACTCGAACAGCCTGTGCAGCTGCGAGGGGAGGTAAGCAGAAACGCCGGTCCTCGCGCTGACGGCGAGATCCGGCGTTTGCCTGGTCAATTGGCGGTGGCGGCGGGATTTGAACCCGCGGAGGGTTGCCCCTCACGCGCTTTCGAGGCGCGCTCTTTCGGCCGCTCAGACACGCCACCGCCGAAGAGAGTACCCAATGCGACCGGGCCGGGGCGAATCGGTTGGCTTCGACTCCTCCGGACTCCTCCGACCCGTCCGGCCGCGTCAGGCTACCCGCGGTGGCCGGCGAAGAAGTCCAGCAGAACCTGGGCACACTCTGCCTCCCGGATCCCGCCGCGTACGTCGACGCGGTGGTTGAGCCGGGGATCGCGTACGACGTCGAAGAGGGACGCGACCGCGCCGGCCTTCGGGTCGTACGCGCCGAAGACGAGGGTCTGGATCCGGGCGAGGACGAGAGCGCCGGCGCACATCGTGCACGGCTCGAGCGTCACCACCAGCGTGTGCCTGTCAAGTCGCCAGGTGCCGGCGGCATCGGCGGCCGCGCGAAGGGCGAGAACCTCGGCATGAGCGGTGGGATCCTGCCGCTTCTCGCGCTCGTTGCCGGCCACCGACACGACGGCGCCGTCCGGATCCAGTACGGCGGCACCTACCGGCACGTCGCCGTGCGCGGTCACGGCCCGAGCCGCCTCGAGAGCAGCCACCATGGCATCGCCCCAGATCGTGCCGCCCATGCCCGCGAGCTTAGGCAGCCGAGAGACTGTGGTCCTGGTGGGTGCCGCAACCCGAGCCGCGGAGTCTGCACGGGGCGGCCCGGGTCGTCTCGAGAAGGGGCCTCCGTCAGCGACGCAGCGAAGCCTCGACGACCCGCCGGAACTCCGGACCGACGTTGATCTTCTCGGCGATCCGGGTCAGCACCTGATCGCTGCTCAGGTCGAGGTTGTCGATCAGCGCCTCGAGGTCGAACTCGCTGACCCCGAGGTCGGACACGATCCCCAGGTCCCCCATCGGCTCGGCCTCGTCGTCGTCGACGATGTCGGCATTGAGATAGTCGGCGACGTCACGGGCTATCGGCCAGTCGTTCGCCGCTGCGCCGTCGTTGAGGAGCACCTGGACGTGCTGGCCGCGCACTCGGACGAGCACGGCGACCTCCTCCACCAGGCTCACGAAACCGAGAGCGCCGGCATCACCGGGCAGCCGTCGCAGCTGGACGATCAGATCGTCGAGATCATTGGCGAGGTTCTTGTCCAAGGCCTGAACGAGAGCTTGTCCGTCTTCCCGGTAGGCCGCGATGACGAAGTCGATCTCTTCGTCGTCGGCGTCCTCGGGATCGTCCTCGTCGTCTTCGTCGTCGTCGTCGTCTTCGTCTTCATCCTCGTCGTCGAGATCTTCGGAGTCCTCGTCTTCTTCGTCCTCGTCGAGATCGTCGTCGGAGTCCTCTGTGGCCTCGGCGTCGCGCTCGTCCTTGTCGTCGCTGTCCAGCCGGAACGACACGTACTCGTCGGCGTCGAAGTCTGACATCATCTCCTCCTCGCCAATCTCGGTCCGCGTGCTGCGGACCCATGGTGTCAGACCGGAAAAGTCCCGGACGAGCCGGATGCGCCGCCGAGTCCGCCCACCGGATACGGTCAGTGGGTGGAGCTACGCGTCGTCGACCATCCCCTCGTTGCTCACAAGCTGACGGTCCTGCGAGACCGGGCGACCGACTCGCCCACATTCCGACGACTGACCGAGGAACTCGTCACGCTGCTGGCGTACGAGGCAACCCGCGACGTCCGGGTCAGCCCCCACACGGTGATCACTCCGGTCGCCCCCTCCCGGGGGGTGAAGCTGACAAGTCCACGCCCTCTCGTCGTACCCATCCTCCGCGCCGGCCTCGGGATGCTCGAAGGCATGACCCGACTGGTGCCGACGGCAGAGGTCGGTTTCGTTGGCATGGTGCGAGACGAGGAGACGCTGCAGGCGTCGACGTACGCGGAGCGGTTGCCCGACGATCTGTCCGGGCGGCAGTGTTACGTGCTGGATCCGATGCTGGCCACGGGCGGCACGCTGGCCGCCGCGGTGCAGTTCTTGGTGCAGCGCGGCGCGGACCAGATCACCTGCATCTGTCTCCTTGCCGCGCCCGAGGGCATCAAGGCAATCACCTCGCTGCTCGAGGGTCTCCACGTTCCCTGCCTGCTGGTCGTGGCGGCGGTCGACGAGCGGCTCAACGAGTTCGGCTACATCGTCCCCGGCCTCGGCGATGCCGGTGATCGGCTGTACGGCGTCGTCGGCTGAGCCGCTACGTCAGACTGCCATTCCCGAAACTGGGCGCGGATTGCAACATCCGGACCGGCAGGGTTGCCGTTTGCGCCCACTTGCCGGGAATGATCGGGGCACGCTCAGTAGTAGTACGGGAAGCGCGACCAGTCCGGACGGCGCTTCTCCAAGAAGGCATCGCGGCCCTCGACGGCCTCGTCGGTCATGTACGCCAACCGGGTCGTCTCCCCGGCGAAGACCTGCTGTCCCACGAGCCCGTCGTCGATGGCGTTGAACGCGAACTTGAGCATCCGCTGTGCGGTCGGGCTCTTGGCACAGATGGTCGTCGCCCACTCCAGGCCGACCTCCTCGAGCTCGGCGTGCGCCACGACCCGATTCACCGTGCCCATCCGCAGACCGTCCTCGGCGGTGTAGGTCTGGCCGAGGAAGAAGATCTCGCGCGCAAACTTCTGCCCGACCTGCCGGGCCAGGTACGCCGACCCGAAGCCGCCGTCGAACGAGCCGACGTCGGCATCGGTCTGCTTGAAGCGAGCGTGCTCTGCGCTGGCCAGGGTGAGGTCGCACACCACGTGCAGGCTGTGACCACCGCCGGCGGCCCAGCCGTTGACGAGCGCGATCACGACCTTCGGCATGAACCGGATCAGCCGCTGTACCTCGAGGATGTGCAACCGCCCGAGCGCGGCCGGATCGATGCTTGTCGCGTCGTCGCCGGCCGCGTACTGATAGCCCGCTCGGCCCCGGATCCGCTGGTCCCCTCCGCTGCAGAAGGCCCAGCCGCCGTCCTTGGCTGACGGTCCGTTCCCGGTGAGCAGAACCGTACCCACATCGGAGGCCATCCGGGCATGGTCCAGCGCCCGATGGAGCTCGTCGACGGTGCGCGGCCTGAACGCGTTGCGCACCTCTGGTCGGTCGAACGCGATCCGGACCGCCGGAACGTCGCGACAGCGGTGATAAGTGATGTCGGTGAAGTCGAATCCATCCACGGTCTCCCAGCGCGTTGGATCGAACGGGTTGTCGTCGGGGCCGGTCACCCGGCCACGGTAGCGACCGATGCCGGGTGACACGCTCAGGCACGAACAACAGGCAGTGCACGAACAACGCGCAGTGCACGAACAGCACGCGGGCCAAGGCAAGTGCTGAGCATGCGCGCTGAGCTGGTCGAGCGCCGCTACGTGATCGGCCCCTCGACAGGCTCAGGGCGGGTCGTCGGGTCGCCGCTCGGCACGTCCATGCGCTGCCTCACCTGCCACCAGACGAATGCCGTGAGCCCGACCAGCAGGACCAGGGTGCCCACGATGGCAGCCGCCGGTGACAGCTCGTACAGCTCGAGCCAGCCGGCGACAGTCACGAAGCCGACGGTCGCGTACAACAACGCCCACACGATGCTGCCGAGTGCGACCGCGGGAAGATAGCGGCGCAGCGGCATCCGGGCTACTCCCGCCGCGAGATTGATCAACGTCTGGAGGCCGATTGTGAGAAACGAGATCGTGACGATCGGCGCGCCCCAACGTGAGACGAAGCCCTGCGCCCGGCGGAACTTCGGCGAGCCGAGGACGGCGGACAGCCGCGTACGTTCGGCACCGGACTCCGCGCCGCGACCGATCCAGTAGGTGGCGTTGGCCCGGGCCATCACGATCAGGAAGAGCACACCGAACGCCCACGGGAACGGCAGGCTTTCGATCATCGACACGGCAGGAGTCTAGCCCGGCTCGGGTTAGGTGACCCTAACCGATTGCCGTACGCCGGCGGAGCCGATGAAGGGCGAGTCCTTCAAACCGTTCGGTCGCCTCCCCCAAGGCGGGCCACCCTGCATCGGTCCTCCGCTGCGCCGATCTTCCCAGCGACCCCGAGAACGCCACCACGGACAGCGACCGGACAACGAACGATCCCGCTACGCTGAGGTCGTCCCGGGGAGGTCCCCGCGACTCCCGAGGGCGGCCCGGGACAGCACAGTCCGCTCAGACTGTTCGCAGGGACGGCCGCGATGAGTTCATTCGGCGACGAGTTGCGTCGACTCCGTCGTAGCTCCGGGCTGTCCCAGGAGTCGCTGGCCGACCGGGCCGGACTCAGCACCGAGGCCATCTCGTTGCTGGAGCGTGGACGTCGAGCGCCTCGGATGACCACGATGCGACTGCTGGCTGACGCCTTGGCGCTCGACGCGCACGACCGATCCAACCTGTTCGCCACGTCGACCGACACCCCGCCGCTCGGCTGGACCGTGCCGGTACCGGCCGACACGCTGATCGGCCGCGAAACCGACCTCGCCGACCTGGGGCGTCTGCTCCGCAACCCGAGCGCGCGGCTGATCACCGTGTGCGGGGCAGGGGGCGTCGGCAAGACGAGGCTGAGCATTGTGGCGGCCGGACAGCAGGAGGACCACTTCGCCGACGGTGTCCGGTGGCTGCCCGTGGCCTCTCTGGGAGATCAGCAGGCCCTGTTCGCCGCGGTGGCCACCGCGCTGGGCGCTTCCCAGACTCGCCACGCGCAACTGGCCTCGATCGTCGATCAGCTTCGCAACAGCCAGCAGCTGCTGATCATCGACAACGCCGAGAGCCTGATCGAGGAGATCGGGCAGCTCTGTTCTGCGGTGCTCACGGGCACGACGGAGGTCACGATCCTGCTGACCAGTCGGCATCAGCTCGGCGTGCCGGGCGAGACCGTCTACGCGCTGAGCCCGCTGGCGCTCCCGCCGATCGACGCCGCCTCCGCGAGCCTGTCGACGTATCCCGCAAGCCAGTTGTTGATGGAACGTATGAGACGGCTCGACGCGCGTCCGACCGACCCCAGCGAGACCGCCGACATTGTTCGGATCTGTCGTCGCCTCGACGGCCTTCCGCTGGCCCTGGAGCTTGCGGCCGCGCGGACCGGCGTGCTCACCGTCAGCGAGCTGGCCGACACGCTCGATCGCACCCTGGCGATCCTCTCCCGGACCCGGGACGCCTCGCTGACCGAGGAGGTCGTCGGCTGGAGCTACCGCCTGCTCGCCCCGGTGGAACAGACCATGTTCGCCCGGCTCGGTGTCTTCACCGCCTCCTTCAGCCGCGACGACGCCGCCGAGGTCTGCGCTGCGCAGCTGAGCCAGGTGCAGGTGCTCGACGCGCTCGCGTCACTGGTGTCGAAGTCGCTGGCGGTCCGGGCGGATGACGGCGGCTCGACCGCGCGGTTCCGACTCCTCCAGGTGGTCCGTGAGTTCGCTCGGGAACGTCTGGATGCCTCCGGCGAAGCCGACGCGCTGCACGAGCGGCATGCCGGACACATGCTGGCGCTCGTCGAGCGTGCCTCCTCCGGTCTCGTCGGGCACGAGCAGCAGCGCTGGCTGGACGTACTGGAACGCCAGGTCACCGACATTCGGGTCGCGATCGGCTGGCTCGTCGAGCACGCCCCGATCGATGCCCAGCGGTTGGTCGGCGCCAGCTGGCGCTGGTGCTATCTCCGCGGGCGGTACGCCGAGGGTCGCGCCTGGGCCGAACGAGCGCTGGCGGCTGCCCCAGGGAGCCCGGCGGCGACGCGAGCCGGAGCGTTGAGCGGAGCCGGAATGTTGGCGTTCCTGCAGTGCGACTACTCGGTCGCTCAGCAACGGATCGACGCAGCTCGTCGGCTGTACGCCGAGCTCGGCGACGACAAGGGCCTTGCCTGGTGCCTGGCCCGGCTGGGCTCGATCGCCCGGGAGCGCGGAACGTACGACGAAGCACGCACCCTGCATCAGCAGTCCCTCGCGCTGGCCGATCGAGCCGGCGACGTCCACGAAGTCGGCGCCCAGCTCAACTACCTCGCCTTCGTCGCGTGGCTCCGCGGCGATCTGGACGACGCCGACGCGCTGAGCCGGCGAGGGCTGGAGACGATGACGTCCGTCGGCGACCGGGAGGGCACCGTCTGGTCGCTGACCAACGCCGGGGTCAGTGCTCGGTACCGCGGCGATCTCGACGGCGCGGCGCTGTTGCTGCGACAGAGCCTGGAGCTCAGCGAGTCGATCGTGTACCGCGAAGGGATCGCCTGGGCCCACAACCAGCTCGGGGTGCTGGCGCGGCTGCGTGGCGACCTGAGCTCAGCCCGGGCGTTGCAGACGGAGAGCCTGGAGGTCCATCGCGACCTCGGAGACCGCTGGCGGATGGCGAGCGTCCTGGACGAACTGGCCTCCGTCGCGGCTGCTGAGGGCGATGTCCCCGAGGCGGTCGTCCGCTTGGGGGCGGCCGATCGACTGCGCGCGGAGATCGGCGTTCCGGTGCCCGCGGCCGAACGTGCGGACCGCGACCGCACCGAGGCGATCTGTCGCGCCGCGCTGGGTGAGTCCTTCCAGGCCGCCACCCTGATCGGGCTGTCGACCCCGACCGAGCCGGACTGAGCCGGACGGAGCCGGACTGAGCCGGACTGAGCCGGACCTCGGTCTTGGCAAGCCCGGTCGTCCGAGTGCAGACCCGCTACGGCGTACGCGTCCCCACATCTGCGCCACGTGCCAGCCCGGTCGTCCGGATTGGGGCCATTTGGACCGGACTCCAGCCCATTCGCCAGCCCGGTCGTGCGAGTGGAGGCGCGGACGGCTGGGTTTACGCGATAAACGTGCTGGGTACATCGCAGACATGGCAACTCAAGACGAACACGAACAGATCGCGAAGCTCGTGGAGAAGGCGCGTATCGCCCATGTGACGACCCAGACCGAGGACGGACGACTGGTCAGTCGTCCGCTGGCGATCACCAACAGGCCGTTCGACGGCACGCTGTACTTCTTCAGCCAGGACCCCTCGAGCAAGACAGACCAGGTGCGCGTCAACGACCAGGTCAACGTCGCCATGCAGGTCGGTCAGGACGGGTTCTTGTCGATCGCCGGCACGGCCACGGTATCGAAGGACCAGTCCGTCATCGACCAGCTCTGGAACAAGCATGCGGAGGCGTGGTTCGAGGACGGTCGGGAGGACTCGACTGTCGCGCTGCTCCAGGTGGACGCCGAATCGGCGGAATACTGGACGATCAACGACCCCAAGGCCATCGTCCTACTGAAGTACGCCAAGGCGATCGTCAAGGGTGAACAGCCCGACATCGCCGACAACGAGTCAGTTGATCTCTGAGCCTGCCAGGTCATAGCCCCGCCCGAGGACAGCTTCTGCACCGGTCACCTCACACTCGGACGATCGGGCTGGCAAAATAAGGCGAACCCGGTCCAAACGGGCCCCACTCGGACGACCGGGCCGGCATGCGAGTGCCAATCCGGGCCTAACAGGTCCCACTCGTACGACCGGGCGGGAAAGTGGGCGGACGGGCGCGAGGCAGGTCAGTCGTCGGCGAGCGTACGGGCCAGGAGCGGGGTGAGGTCGACACCCGACGGGAGAGCGCCGAGCACCGGGGCGGGGTTCTCGAGGCGGGTCACGCAGAACAGGTCGGCAACCGCGGGCGGCGCAAACCGTACGAGCTGGGCAGCCTGCAGCAGAACCGCGAGCAACCGCGCGAGCTCGCGGGCCCGCTCCGGCGAGGGCCGGGCCGTCAGCGCGCGACACTCGGCAAGTGCCCGGTCGTAGCGCGGGTCGACACCAGCCGCCAGGATCAGCTCGGCATCGACCGCGGCCAGCGCCTCCGGATCGCGGCGGACGGCGCGCAGCACGTCCAGCGCAATCACATTGCCGGAGCCCTCCCAGATCGAGTTGAGTGGCGACTCGCGGAACAGTCGAGGCAGGCCGGACTCCTCGACGTACCCGTTGCCACCCAGGCACTCCAGTGCCTCCCCGACCACCACGCTCGAGCGCTTGCAGACCCAGAACTTGGCGACCGCGACCGCGAGCCGCAGAAACGCCCGCTCACCGGCATCGACGGCCGACGCCAGCCGGAGCATCAGAGCGGTGGCCGCCTCGACCTCCAGCTGCAGATCGACCAGCACCGAGCGCATCACCGGCTGATCGACCAGCTGCGCCCCGAACGCCGCGCGGTGTCGCGCATGGTGTGCGGCCTGGACCAGGGCCGCGCGCTGACCGGCAGTCGAACCGATCACGCAGTCCAGCCGGGTCATTGTCACCATGTCGAGGATGGTCTTGAGACCCTCACCGGGATCGCCGACGAGCCAGCCATGGGTTCCGTCGAGCTCCACCTCCGACGACGCGTTCGATCGGTTGCCGAGCTTGTCCTTGAGCCGCTGCAAGGCGAAGGGGTTGCGGTCGCCGCCGGGCAGCACGCGAGGCACGCAGAAGCAGCTCAGCCCGGCACCGTCGACCTGCGCCAGCACCAGGAACAGGTCCGACATCGGCGCAGAGCAGAACCACTTGTGACCGGTCAGCCGCCAGGTCCCGGTCGAGTCGGGACCGGCCGCGTCGCGCACGGCCCGAGTCGTGTTCGCCCGGACGTCCGACCCGCCCTGCTTCTCGGTCATTGCCATCCCGGCGAGCAGCCCCGACTTGGTCGCCGGATCGCGCAGCCCGAAGTCGTACGTCGTCGAGCCAAGACCAGGCTCGAACGACCCGGCGAGCTCTGGACTGTGCCGCAGCGCCGGGACGACGGCGTACGTCATCGAGACCGGGCAGCCGTGTCCGGCCTCGGCCTGGCTGATCAGGAAGAAGCCCGCGGCGCGTCGCAGGTGCGCGTGCGGGCCGCTCGATGTCCAGGGCGCCGCGTGCAGGCCCTCCCCCACCGAGAGCTCCATCAAGCGATGCCACGCCGGATGGAACTCGACCTCGTCGATCCGGTGCCCGTAGCGATCGTGGGTCCGCAGGATCGGCGGGAAGCTGTTCGCCTCGGTCGCCCAGCGCTGGACCTCCGGGTCGCCGACCCGCCGGCCCAGCTGCTCGAGCGATCCGACCACCGTGTCGTCACCGAGTCGCCGTAGTCCCTCCACCAGCGCCGCGTCCGTGTGCAGCGCGCTGTACTCGCGCAGTGGCGGGACCTGGTTGAACACCACGTGGGTCGGGCCCATCGGAGCGGGTCAGCCGCGACCGACGTACGGCATCGTGGTGGCCATCACCGTCATCGTCGCGACGTTGGCGCTCAGCGGCAGGCTCGCCATGTAGACGATCGCGCGGGCCACGTCGACGACGTTCATCCGGGCCTCCGATCGGGTGCTGCCATCGGCCTGGAGGATCCCGTCGGCCATGCCGGTGGTCATGTCGGTCGCCGCGTTGCCGATGTCGATCTGGGAGCAGGCGATGTCGTACGGCCGCCCGTCCAGCGCGGTCGCCTTGGTCAGTCCGGTGATCGCGTGCTTGGTGGCGGTGTAGGGCGCCGACCTGGGCCGCGGGGTGTGCGCGGAGATCGAGCCATTGTTGATGATCCGGCCGCCCCGCGGGTGCTGGCGGCGCATCTGCCCGAACGCCGCGCGGGTGCACAGGAACGACCCCGTGAGGTTGACGTCGACCACCTGCCGCCACTCGGCCAACGGGATCTCGTCGAGCTCCCGGGCGAACGAGCCCATGCCGGCGTTGTTGAACAGCAGGTCGAGGCGTCCGTGCCGATGGAGTACGCCGGCGAACAGGTCCGCGACCTCGTCCTCGTTCGTTACGTCGGCCGGGCTCGGGTCGAGGCGGAGGTCGGGATGTGCGCCGGCCAGCTCCTGCAGCGGGTGGATCCGCCGTCCGACGCAGACGACCGTCCAGCCCGCCTCGGCCAGGGCGAGCGAACAGGCGGCTCCGATGCCCGAGCCGGCACCGGTGACGAGAGCGATCTTCGGAGCATCTGAGGCGGCCACCTCCCAAGCGTCCCACGGCCGGATTCGACCGGCTTGCTCGGATTCGTCCCACGTACGTGGATCTGTCCCTGCTGCAGCCTGGGCAGATCCCTACTCAGCGGCGGATCTCCGCAGCGAGTCAGGCCGCGCCCAGCTCCGACTCGGCCTCGGAGACCGCGTCACGATCGGGCTCGACGTCGTGAGCCGGCATCGGATTGCGCAGGAAGGCCGCGCAGACCGCCGCCCCGACGGCGATCACGGCCGCGACCCGGAAGGCCAGCTGGATGCCGCCGTTGAGGGCCACCAGGGGAGCCTCCCCGGCCGCCGCCAGGTTGGCGGACTGGGTGGCCATGATCATCACCAGCACAGCGGTACCGGCCGCGCCCGCCACCTGCTGGAGGGTGGTCATGATCGCGCTGCCGTGTGAGTACAGGTACGGCGGCAGCGGGTTGAGTCCGCTCGTGAACGCCGGGGTGAACAGGAACGCAAGGCTGATCATCACCGAGACGTGCATGATCAGCAGCAGCCAGATCGGGGTCGTCGCGTTCACCGTGCTCAAGCCCAGCAGGGCGAGAACCAGGACCACGCCACCCGAGGCGGCCAGCACCGGCGGGCCGTAGCGGTCCAGCAAGCGACCGACGATCGGTCCGAGGACCCCCATCATCACGCCACCGGGCAGGACCAGCAGGCCGGTCTGCAGCGAGGTCAGGCCCCGGACGGTCTGCAGGTAGATCGGCAGCAGGATCACCGAGCCGAACAGCGCGACCATCGCGATGCACAGCACCACCACCGCGAGCTTGAACATCTTGAAATCGAAGGCCCTCAGGTCCAGCAGCGGACTGCCGTCGGATCGAGCGAGCGCGCGCTGCCGCAGACCGAACGCGACCAGGCACAAGATCCCGACCACGAGGCTGACGATGCCGCCCGCCATGCCGGTCGGGTCGGTGAGCCGGCTCAGCCCGAACACCAGGCCGCCGAAGGCCGGGACGGTCAGAACGACCGAAAGGACGTCGAGTCGCTGGTGGCCTGGCTCACTGACATTCACCAGCCGGGCGGCGCCGTAGATCAGCGCGGCCAGCGCGATCGGGAGCACCGCCACGAACATGAACCGCCACGACAAGAACTGCAGGATCAGTCCGGAGACGGTCGGCCCCAGCGCGGGGGCCACCGAGATCACGATGCCGACGTTGCCCATCACCACGCCGCGTCGCTCAACCGGAACGAGGTTGAGGATCGTGGTCATCAGCAGCGGCAGCATCGTGGCGGTGCCACACGCCTGGATCACCCGGGCGAGCAGCAGCACCCAGAAACCGGGCGCGAGCGCGGCCAGTGTGGTGCCGACACAGAACAGACTGAGCGCGAGGACGTACACGGTCCTGGTCGAGAGCCGCTGTAGCAAGAAGCCGGTGGTCGGGATGACGACCGCCATCGTCAGCATGAACGCCGTCGACAACCACTGGGCGGTGTTGGCGTCGATCCCCAGGTCGACCATCAGGGTCGGCAGCGCGACGCTCATGATCGTCTCGTTGAGGATCACCACGAACGTGGCCACCAACAGGGTCGCGATGACATTTCGGTCGCGCTTCGACATGCGCCCGGCGCGGACGGCTTCGGTCGTGGTCGTGGTCGTGGTCATCGAGAACTCCTGCGTACGTGTGGTGCGTGCCAGCAGGTCGTCCGACCCGTCCTTGGGTCACCTACCGGCCGGGCCGAGCGCGAACTCCTGCGTCAACCGCCCGCTGCCGTGCGCTATTCCGACCCGAGCAAAGACCGTGACTCATCGGGGTGGGCCCGGGCAACTGGTTATCGAGTCGACCAGCGCCCGGCGGATGCAGAAAACATCCCCTCGGACGGCGGGAAAGGACGCACACTGAGTACGATCCGGGGCACCGGGGCGGAGGAGGGTGGGTGACGTGCGGGTCCGAGCTCGAACTGTCGCGATGGCGGCTGTCTGCATCACCGCGTCGTTGACGGTGTCCGGCTGCGTTCGAGCCGGCGGCCTCCAACCCACCCCACCGCCGATCGTCCTGCCGACGCTGCCGACCGCCAGTCCGAGTCTCAGTGCAACCCCAGGGTCCAACGACGACCTGCTGGCCCGGAGCAAGAACTCCGTCGTCAGGATCGAGGGCGTTGACTGCTCCGGTGCGTATCGGACCGGGACCGGGTTCTTCGTCCAGCCGGGGCTGGTCGCCACCGCGTACCACGTGGTGCAGAACCAGCAGTCGATCGCCGTCCGCACGCTGTCCACCCGCACCGGCTCGGATCACGTCTTCGACGGTGAGGTGGTGGGGTTCAACCAGAGTTCCGATGTGGCACTCGTCCGGGTGAGCGACGACGACTCCGAGGTGCTGGCCACCGCGGCGACGGACCCCGCGGTGAACGACGCCGTCGTCTCGATCGGGTACCCGCAGGGTCAGCCGATCGGGCTGGAGACGGGCCGGATCACCGCTGTCGACCAGGAGATCGTGGTCGCCGAGGGCGAGGACCGACGGCCCTTGAGCGGAGTACTGCGCTTCACCGCACCCGCCAGCGCGGCCACCGCCGGTGGTCCGCTGATCGACGCCAGCGGCACGGTGGGAGGTCTGGTCGACTCCGGATTCTCCAACGGATCACAGGTGCACTACGCCGTCCCGGGCACCACCGTGAAGGCACTCACCGATGGCTGGGCGGCGAGCCCCGAGGTCCAACCGCCGCCGGACTGCCAGAGCCCGAGTCCCCCGCCGGGTGTGGGGCTCACGGTGAAGAGCAAGGATCCCGATGCTCCGGGCATCGCGACGACTGTCCGGGCGTACTTCGGCGGGATCAACGCCGGCGAACAGATCGTGGACGACAAGCAGCAGCTGACCGGCTTCCAGGTCGCGTACGCACAGCTCAGTGGCGACCGGCTCACCGCCTACCCGACGTTGGAGAAGTTCACCAAGACCCACCAGCAGCGGATCAGCAACGTGGTGCTGCAGTCCGTTCAGTACGTCGACGACACCACCGACACCGTCCGGTTGTCGTACGACTACGTCACCCTCGCCGCCAACGGCACCCAGTCCGGCTGCCACAAACGCAGCATGGAGTACACGATGAGCCTCGACACCGGCGTGTGGACGTTCGCGGAGGAGACCGTCCGCAAGCGGGTTGCCTGCTGATCGTTGGCCGCTCGGACGGTCGATCCGGCTCGGCCGAGCATGGCAGATATCCATCGCAACCGACGCCCCCGAACTGCTCCGGCACCCTTTGGACAACCAAGGCACCCTCTCCTTAGGGTGCCTCGACCTCCGTCCCGGTGCCGGAGCAGTCCGGGGCCGCGTTGCCCGTAAGGGCAGACTTCACTGCCCTCGGTGCTCGTGCAGAGTGTCTCGTCGGGCAGCGCCGCCGGGCGTGTCCGCGGGCGGGGCGGTTGACGTTGAGCGACCGTTGAGCGGCCGTTGACCACCACCTCCGCGGCGTTGACCGTCCGATGAGCGTTCGGGCGCACTCTGATTCCCGAAAGCGCAGGAACTCAGATCCCCGGAGGGCAGCCGTGAGCCACCACCCCATCGCCACCTACGTCTATGGCGTCGATCCCATCTCTCAGGCCGGCGTGATCAGCCAGCTGAAGAACCGGCCGGAGGTGCGCATCGTCGGCGACGCCGACAAGGCCACCGCGGAGGTCGCCGTCATGGTGGCCGACACCGTCGACCCCGGGACGGTCCGGCTGCTCCACGGGCTACGCCGGGACGGGATCGTCAAGCTGGTGCTGGTGGCGACGGTGGTGGACGACGCCGCATTGGTGTCCGCGGCCGAGGCCGGCGTGGGAGGACTGCTTCGGCGGACCGACGCGACGGCCGACAGCCTCATCCGGACCATCGAGCGAGTCGCGTGCGGCCAGGGCGATGTGCCCGCCGACCTGCTCGGGCGGCTCCTCGAGCAGGTGGGGCGGCTGCAGCGTCAGGTCCTGGCACCGCGGGGGCTGACGTTCAGCGGGCTCACCCCGCGTGAGACCGAGGTGCTCCGGCTGGTCGCCGACGGGCACGACACCTCCGAGATCGCCGCGAAGCTCTCCTACAGCGAACGGACCGTGAAGAACGTGCTGCACGACCTCAACACCCGGCTGCAGCTGAAGAACAGGTCGCACGCCGTCGCCTATGCGGTGCGCGAGGGCCTGATCTAGCCGACTCCGGTCAAAGACTTCAGAAGGTTCAGGCGCACCTGGTGCGTCTGAACCTTCTCAGGATTCGTGACGTTCCCCATCACACCCACCGCCCATCCACGCAGTTGTCAGCGCGATCGACAACGATCCGGAGGTGTCAGCTGCCGACGGGGGTGTACGTGGCGACCAGGCCCTCGAGCGTACGGGTCGCGGCCCGAGCCGCCATCTTCAGCTGACGACCCGACAGTGGGTGCTCCGCCAGCCGCTGCCAGGACACCAGCGAGGCGAGCGCGGCATCGCGGATCTGCTCGCCGGACGCACCCTCGGCCAGCCCTAGCCGGGCCGCGGCGCTGTGTCCGCTGCCGCCGAGCAGTCGGTCCAGCTCGCCGGCCCGTTCGGGTCGGATCTCGATCGTGCCGGAGCGCAGTGCGCTCAGCAGCCGTACTTCCTCGAACTCGTGGGTGCTCGCCGACAGCTGCTCGGCTGCGGTCTGCAGCGCGTCACCGTCCTCGCACCCGCCCGAGCGAAGGACGTCGGAGAGCACGGCAAGCGCGGAGCGGGCCTTGAGCACCCTGCTGCGCTGCTCGAACTGGCGGGTGAGCACCGACCGAAGCCGGTCCAGCCCGCTACGCTCGATCAGCTCGTCGGACAGCTCGACCGCCGACGTGACATGGCCGCCACGAATCAGCTCGACCGAGAGCCGGACCCCGAACAACCCCATCCGGTCCATCAAATGCTCCCGCTCGATCTCGGTGAGCATGACCCCGCTCGAACGGTGCAGGAACCGGTCGGCGGTCAGCAGCAGCTGCTCGACCTCGACCCGCTCGGAGCGGGCCAGCGTCGCGAGCATCGCGTACTCCACCTCGCGAAGGGTCGTCGCCGCAAAGGCGAGCAGTCCGTTCACCGGGACGATCACCGGGCAGAGCCGGCGCAGTCGCGGATCGGCCTCGTAGCGCCGCGCGATCCGGTCGGCGACCTCCATCGCGTCGAGTCGGCAGGAACCGATCTCGTCGGCGCGAGACAGCACGCCGACGGAGTTCATCGGAGTGCCGTGAGCGAGCTCGTCGTCGTGGAAAGACTCCAGGAACCGTACGTCGCTGGCGTGGGTGTGGCGCATCAGGTAGAGCACGGCGTCCGCCACCGGGACCCGCCCGTCGTCGGCGGCCAGCACCCGCTGCGTCCGGGCCGAGATGTCGGCGGAGATCGACGCGATGCCGGGGGTGTCCAGGATCGTGAGCTCGCGGAGCTTGCTCGTCGGCCAGCTCACCTCGATCCGATCCACCTCCTCGGCACCGAGGTCCCCGAGCTCGACCTCCAGCGCTCCGGTCTCCCGAGACCACGGGCGGGTCAGCCCGTCACCCTCGAGCGGAAAGACCGTCACCTGCGGCGTGTTCCCCTCGCGATACCAGGTGACGATCTTGGTGCACTCGCCGGCGTCGGTTGGTGCGAGCTCGTCGCCAAGGATCGCGTTCAGCAGCGTGGACTTGCCCGCCTTCACCTTGCCGGCGATCGCCAGCCGGAGCGGCCCGGACAGCCGGTCCCGCGCCTCGACGAGCCGAGCCCGTACGTCGTCGGTGCGGGCTTTCGCGACGGCCCGCTCCAGCAGGCTCGTCAGCGCATCGACCAGGGGGTCAGCCACGGCTGACCGCCGGCTCCCGGGCGCCGGCCACTTCCCGGGCCGCAGCCCGGACCGACTCGAGCTGACCCTCGCGGGTCTGCAGCTCCCGCTCGCGGGCCGCGAGCTGGGTCTCGTCGAGCTCGCTGAGCCGGCGGGCCGCCTCCATGGCCTCATACGCGGACCGCTCCAGCTGCATCGCCCGACCCTGGAAGTCGTCGCGCAGGTGCCGCTGGGCGGCCCGCAGCACGTCGCGCGTCTCCTTGTTCATCACGAACGCGACCTCGTCGATGAAGCGTCGGACCGCGGCCTTGGCCTGCTGTTGACGGTACGTCTGCTGGCGCTTCTTCTCGTCACCGATGATCTTCTTGCCGATGCCCGTGCCAAGTACGAGGGAGAACCCCGCCATGGCCAGGTGGATGACGATGCCACCGCCCATCACGTTGGCGGCGACGGTGCCCATCATCATCGGAAGGTAGTAGCTGCTTCGCGCCGCAACCAGCAGGGGCGCCAGCTTGCCGCCCGGCATGGCCAGGGTCGATGCCGGGGCCAGCACGACGGCCTCGACATCGGTCGTACCGGACAGTGGCAGCACGAGTTTGGCGCCCTCGGGAAGCTGGAAGTGGTCCGACACGTCCTGCGCCAGGTCCTCGGCGCGCCCGGTCAGCAGGTCGCGGTTGGCGACGGTGACGATCGCGATCTGGCGACGAAGCCAGACCTCGGTGTCGTTCCAGGTCTCCTGCGGGTCGCCGGAGTCGATCACCTCCTCGACATCGTGGATCACCGTACGCAGCCTGGCCTGCAGGTCGTGCTCCACGTCGGCGACCAGGTCCTGGATGCCGTCGGACAACGTCTGCTGCCAGGTGGCGGTCGGATGGATCAGCCGCTTGACCTGCTCCTGGACGCGATCGAGCTCCTTGACCACCTGCTCGGTGGACTGGGGCGCGTCGATGACCGCACGTTCGGCCTGGGACTGCTGCTCGAGCTGACTGGCGACGAACTCCACCTCGACGGCGGCGGTCTTGGCCGACTTCTCCCGGGCCCTGGCGACCACGTCCCGGGCGAGGAACGCCACCAGCTCCGCGAAGCCGGACTCCGCGTTGAGGTCGGGGTCCTTGGCCGCCCGCAGGCGAAGGAACGACGAGACGGCGATGATCGGGAGATCCAGTCCGGCATCGCTCAGGTGTAACCGGTCGAGCTCAACGATCCGCCTCCAGTGCGGATAGAGATCGATCTTGGTCACCACGACGGCGGTCGTCGGGCAGCGCTCCACGGCGGTCTTGAGGAACGCCAGCTCGGGAGCGGTCAGCTCTTGGGCAGCATCGGTGACGAACACGACACCCTTGGCGTAGCGCAGAGCGCCCAGGGTGAGGAAGCCGTGCGCGGAGTCCAGTCCGCCGACGCCGGGCGTGTCGACCATCGCCAGGCCCGTCCGCAGCATCCGGTGCGGCAGCCCGACCTCAACGACGCGGTCGCGTTCGGGATCGGAGGGGTCCGCCTCCTCGGTGACGAGCAGATCGATCTCTCCGAGCGGCCGCTCCCGCTCCTCGATCCTGCCGCCGTCCTCGGCGCGGACGTACGTTGTGACCTTCGGTGTCGCCGAGTATCTGACGATCGTTGGTACGGCGGTCACCACGTCCGCGTCGACCGGACAGACGGCGCGCTGCAGCAACGCGTTGATCATCGTCGACTTGCCGACCTTGAACTGGCCGCAGAACACCACCTGCACCTGCTCCGCGGCCAATCGAGCCTTGGTCTCGTGCAGGTGCTGATCCAGGTCGGTACGTCCCTGCCTACTCGCGATCTCACGTCCGGCGTCGATGGCAGCGTTGATCTCCTGCACGCTCGCACCGGGATCTCCCCTGCGAGGCGGTGCCGGCCGCGGAACCGCGAGGTCCGGCTCGGGCCCCGTGCCCCGAGCATGACGAAGCGCCCCTGCATCCGACCCGCTGGGGCCTTCGGCAGGCTCCGGTCGCGTGGGCTCAGGCTCCCGCCGGACGGACTCAGGCTCCGGCTGGACGGACTCAGGCTCCGGCTGGACGGGTTCGGGCGCCGGCTCGGACGGGCTCGGGCGCCGGCTGGACGGGCTCGGGCGCCGGCTGGACGGGCTCGGGCTGCCGGCTGGACGGGCTCAGGCCGTGCCGGCTCAGGCTCCGACCGGACGGGCTCAGGCTCCGGCCGGGGATCTGGCTCCGACGCTGCCGCGCCGATCGCCGCCGCAAGATCAGCGGACGTACGTCGGCGCCGGGACCGCGGCTCGGGGACCGGATCGTCCCACTGAAGGAAGTGATTGCACGCGCCGCAGAACACCGAGTCCGCCTCGTTCTCGGTGCCGCAGTTGGCGCAGGTGATCACTTCACAATCCTGAGGGTCACGATGCCTCCGACGCACGGGCATTTCTTGCCCGTCCAGGAGATACTGCGCAGGCTACCCCGAGGCGATCGGCGGCCGAGACCCGCCGAACCCTCCAGCACCCCATCTTCCCGCGCCGACGGGACACCTCGCCTGTCTGCGCCGATGCGCCGAGCAGGCCGCCGATGCGCAAAGTCGCCGATGCCCGCGAGGCACGCCACCGGATCAGGCGGCTGCATCGCGGTGAGCGCCTGCGATCTGCGCTGCCTGCGCCGGGCCGCGATCGGACGCGACCGGTCGCGCCCGCCCCTCAATTTCTCTCGACGCCGTCCCCGATCTGCTGGAGACTGGCAGCGCGTGCGGGGTGGCAACCTCACCACGCATGCCATGCCGGTCTCGGGGCCGGGGATACGGGTCCGCCGCGGCGAGGAAGGTGGCATCGGCGACGTGATCTGCGAGGAGTGCGGCGAGACCAACAAGTCGCGTACCGAGTTCTGCATGTTCTGTGGCGCCTATCTGGGCTGGCAGGGCGAGCAACCGTCCGGCGCGGCAGACGTCACCCAACCACTGCCGCCGCAGGCCGCCGCCCAGCCCTCCGCACATCCGGCCGCCCAAGCCGGGCCACCCGCCGCACGCCTTACGGTGCCTGCCCCCGCCGCTGCCCTTCCGCAGCAGCCCGCTGCCGCCCGCCAGTCTCCACCGACACCGACCGGACCTCCGCAGACCGCACCGGCCCCACCCGCATCCGGACGCCCGCAACCGATCCCCAGCCCGGTCGGTCCACCCCAGCACGCAGCCCAGACCGCGCAAACGACACAGAATGCCCCGACAGCCCAGTACGCCGCCACCGCGATCGCACCCGACGCTCCCCCGGGGGTGGCGCTGTGCCCGACCTGCGAACGTCCGGTCGACGAGGGTCGCCGCTTCTGCGGACACTGCGGCACCCAGTTCATCGGCCCAGGTGCCGGGGGCGCCCCCCTGACCCGGCCGGTGACCAAGCGCGACACCTGGTGGACCCGGCTCTGGAACCGCAAGGATCGCGGGGCGCGGAGAGCCTTCCGGCGCAGTCTGCCGCCGCTCTACCGATGGCGCAGGGTGATCATCACGGTGCTGGCGTTGCTGCTGATCGGCGGTGGTCTGACGCTGGTCGGCCGCTCCCCCAAGTCGTTCGTGCTGGCCCGCTACTACGACGTCCGGGGAACCCTGGTCCCGGTGACGCCCGTGACGGCCGCGATCATCCCGCCCGAGGGGTCGGCGCCCGGCACCAAGCCGGAGTCGCTGGTCGACGGCACGGCGGAGGCGTGGCAGATGAACTGGAGCGACACCACCCAGGGCAGCCCGTGCGGCGTGACACCGACCACCCCGGTGATCGAGTTGACCTTCGAACGCACCCGGATCCGTGGCATCGACCTGCGCGCCGGACTCCAGGCCAAGAACCCCAACCGGCTGCTCCAGTTCCGGCCCCAGAACATCTGGATCGCGTACGCCGACCAGTGCGAGACGTTCACCCTCCAAGACATCGACCGTCAGCCGGTCGCCCTCGACACCAAGGTGGCGGTCGACTCGCTCCGGATCGGTGTCCAGACCGCAATTGCCCCGAGCCAGCCGGCCGGTGCACAACTGGTGCTCGGCTTCACCGAGATCACGTTGCAGTCGCGTCCGCGGGTCCGGTGATCACCGGGTTCGCTCATCGCAGCGCCCGCGTCAACCGGCTCGTTGATCACGGACCACTGATCCCGGGCCCCCTGATCCCGCGGCCCGGTGATCCCGCGGCCCACTGATCACCCGGGCCTACTGATCACCCGGGCCTACTGATCACCCGGGCCTACTGATCACCCGGGCCCACTGATCACCCGGGCCTACTGATCACCCGGGCCCAATGATCACCCGGGCCTACTGATCGCCGGGACCTACCGATTACAGGACCCACTGACCACCGCACCCGTTGATCAATCGGTCGGGTCAGGGCTCGAGCTGCGTTGCCAGGCAGTCTGGGTGGACCTGCCGGATCGTGCTGCAGGCCGCGTTCGCGTCCGCCACGGTGTCGAACGGACCGAGGTAGAGCAACCAGCTCTCCCGCTGGATCGGGATGCCGACCCCGGGGTAGACCGTGTTCTTGGCCAGGCCGCCGCGTTGGTCGAGCGCGCGCAACTTGGCGAGCTTGACGGCCGGGTCGTAGATCGTGCCCTCGGTGGGCCAGTAGGCGACGGCGAAGTACTTGCCCTTGAAGCTGGGATTTGCCGTGGTGTCGGCACCGACGGTGTCGCTCCCCGTGGACGAACCGGTCGACGGCGGAGCCGAACTGCTTGCACCTCCCGGGGTCGTCGGTCCCCCGTCGGGAGGGGGCGGCGGCGGGGCGACGTCGCTGCCGCCGCTGCTGGCCTGCGAACCCGGCCCCGACGGGTTGCCGGTCGCGCCGGACGGCGGCGCGGAGGACGGGGCACCGGTCGGCGTCGCGCTCGCGGTCGGCTGCGCGTCCGCGGTCTTCCCGCATGCCTGATCGGAGAAGGGTCCCGGCAGGTCGCCGCGCTGCGCGCGGACCTTGAAGCAGACACTCGCCGCGGGCGCGAGGTCGCCGACCGTCTTCGCATTGTCCGATGCGGCGACGTCGACGGAGTTGAGCTGGGAGCCGTCCGGCAGCACCTCGACCACGGTGTACTTCTCGACGTTCGGCACCGGCGACCAGGCAACGCGGACCGATCCAGATCCCATCGGTTCGACCTTGACCCCGCTCGGCGGATCGGGCGGCCCCAGCTCTTGGAACGTCGCCTGGGCCGGTGGTGGTCTGGTGAGCGCCCAGGCGACGCCGCCGGCAACGGCCAGCAGGGCCAGCACAGCGATAGTGACGGCACCCTTGCTGATGATCGGTTTCTGATTCAGGGCCCCGTCGACGCTGGGGCGGTCCGGGGTTCCGCCGTACGGCAGCGCCGGCCCCTGCTGCGGCGCGGCGCCATCCGGCTCGCCGACGACCGAGAACGGGATCCGCACCGGGCTCCCACGCAGGAACGGCTTCTTGGTACGCACCCACACCATCGCCGTCGCGGTGCCACCGAGTGGAAGCTCGACCAGGTCGGGTCTGATCATGAAGGCGAGCGCCTCGTCCGGGTTGGTCGCCGACAGCTTCAGCCGTGCCGGGGAGTTGCCCCAGTTGCTCAGCTCGATCACGTGTCGGCCGCGCCAGCGCCCGGCCGAGTTGACCGGGACGAGCTTCGCCTGCAGCCCGAACACCTTGCCGATCTCGAGGTCACCTTCGGCCACCGCGCTCGCATCGGCGTCCTCGGTGGATCGCACCCGGATCCCGAAGGGCCAGGTCCCGCCCGGTGCACCCGTGCCGCCCGGCGGGCTGAACACCACGACGGCGGTGCTGTCCTGCTTGGGATATACCGAGATCTCGGGCGGCAGCGCCTCGCCCCAGCCCGAGACACCGTCCCCGACCACCTCGATCCGGTAGCCCTCGACGATCGTTCCGGGATTGGTGATCTTGATCGTGACAGAGACCTGGCCACCGGGCTCGACCGAGAGCCGGTCAGCATCCAGCGAGACGATCGGATCGGTCACGCGGTCAGCATAGAACTGGCGGGCGTAGCGAGGCAGGCACATTTTCGGCTCCGGCTCCGGCTCCGGCTGCGGTCGCCGTCGCCGTCGCCGTCGAGCGCGGTGCACATCCCCAGCGCATCGCCATGCGGGTAGCTTCGAGGCACCCAAGCCCTGACGCCCTTCGACAAGCTCGAGGCCCATCCCGGCGCCATCGCCTGGGCGCCGAGCCCGTCGAGGACAAGCTCCCAACGCCTTCACCAGCTCACGCACATCGCCCATGGCCTACAGCCACGTCGGACGTGCCCGATGGGGCAACCATCGCTGCCCGGGAATCGGGACCGCCGCCCGTGCTGCGGACGTGGACGTACGGGCAGACTGCTGGAGTGATCCACGAAGTGGACTCGGCACTGCGTACGTTGATCGAACGCGAGGCCGACGGCACGCGCGATGTCGAGATCGTCTTCGATGCCCCGACCCGGGAGTGGGCCGGGCGCCGGAACTCGCCCACGATCGATGTCTACCTCTACGACATCCGCGAGGACATGCGCCGTCGGGAACGCGGCATGCACAACGTGTACGAGGACGGCGTCGTCGTCTCCCGCCACCTCCCTCCCCGGCACTTCAAGTTGTCCTACCTGATCACGGCCTGGACTCAGCGACCGGAGGACGAGCATCGGCTCCTGTCGTCGCTGCTGTCCTGCTTCCTGCGCTACGAGGCGCTGCCCGACGACGTCTTGACCGGCCCGCTGACCGACCTCGCCCTGCCGATCCCGATCACGATCGCGCTGCCACCGCCGGAGGACCGAGCGTTCGCCGACGTCTGGTCCGCGCTCGGTGGCGAGCTCAAGCCGTCGATCGACCTCGTCGTGATCACCCCGCTGGACACCGGACAGCAGTTCCACACTGGTCGGCCGGTCGAGCGTCCGCCGCGGATCAGTCTCGGTGGTTCGCTCGGCTGGCCGAGCCGGGAGACGAAGAGCCGCAACGGCGTCGAGGTCTGGCCGGCGGGCGTCGACGGACCGACTCCCGTCACGGCGGCGGACTCCGGGTCGGCGGGATCCGGGTCGGCGGGATCCGGGTCGGCGGGCTCGGCCAAGGCCGACGGCACCACGGGCGGCCGTGCAGCGGCCGGTGGTCACTCGGCACGCGGCGGCGCGGCCAGGTCACGATCGAGCGCCGGTGGGTCCGCCGGTGAGTCGGACGAGGGAGCCGGCGGGGCCTGGGAGACGGCGACGGGTTGGGCGAAGGCGATGGCTCCGCTCGGATCCGAGGCCGTCGAGCCGGTGCCGGGACGAACCGCGGGTCGGCCAGTGCCCGCGGGCGGACCCGCATCCGCAGGCGGAGCCACGACCGGCGCTCAGGCCGCGTCCGGTGCGCCGGCCCGTGGCGCGGGAGCCGCCGTGCCCGACCCGGCGGCGACGGCGAAGGGGCGGCCCGGTCCGCGGGTGGCGATCACCCGGACCCGGCAGACCAAGAAGCGCCCGTGACGACTCCGGACCTCGCGTACCTGCTCGGCCGGGCCCAGCTCGTCGAGATGCGTGTGCGTGAGCTGGTGGCGCAACGCCGGGCCGGCGATCCGGCCCCGGACGATCCGTTCCGTGGCCTGTACGTCAGCGAGGAGACCGTCGAGCAGCTGCTCGCCACCGAACCGACCGGCGTCGGGCCGCTCGACAGCGAAGCCCGGACCGCCCTCGACGCCCAGGCCGATGCCGCCGAGGCGAGCGGTGCTCGACTGCGTCTGCGCCGGCTCGCCCGGTCCGCCGGCCTGTCCACGCTGGACGTCGAGCTGTTGATGATCGCGCTGCTCCCGGATCTGGACAGCCGGTTCGAGCGGTTGTACGGCTACCTCAACGACGACGTCACCCGGCGACGCGCCTCGGTCGGGCTGGCGCTGCAGCTGGCCGGCGAGTCCGCGATGACGGCCGGCGCCCGGTCCCGGCTGGAGTCCAGTCGGCCGCTCGTCCGCCGGGGCCTGATCATCGTCGAGGATGCGGACAGGCCCTTCCTCACCCGCGGTCTGCGGGTGCCGGATCGCGTCGGCGCGCACCTGCTGGGAGACGACGCTCCCGCCGCCGGCCTCGCCGGCCTGATCGACGAAGTCGCGCCGTATCCCGCGCCGGTGGCCCAGCAGCTCGGCCGGGCCCTGGCGGCAGGCGTACGCCTCGTGCACCTTCGCGAACAAGTGATGGGCACCGGCTCGGCCGTCGGAGTGGCGGCCCTGGAATCAGCCGGGATGGGGGCGCTCAACCTCGATCTCGGGCGCTTCGGCGGAACCGCGGCGGGCGAGGCGACGGCGTTGGCCGACCTGGCGATCCGCGAGGCGCTGCTGCAGGGGGCGGGGTTGGTCGCGGGCCCCGTCGAGGTGCTGGCCGAAGCGGGCGCCGAGCCGCTGCACCGGCTGACCGCGGGGGACGTACCGGTGCTGCTGGTCGGCTCGACGACCTGGGATCCCCAGTGGTCAGCAGAGAGCCCGCTGCTGGCGGACGCGCCGGTGCTCGGCGGTCGGGAGCGGCTGGCTCTGTGGGAGCACGAGCTCGGCGCGCACGACCCCACCCTCGACCCGGCCTCGCTGGCCGTGCATCTGGCGCTCGGCCCCGGACAGGTCCGCAAGGCCGTCCGCGCGGCCGAGGCGTCGGCCCGGATGAGCGGCGGGCCGGTGTCGGCCGACGACCTGCGCCGGGGCGTACGGGCCCAGAACGCCGCCGGGCTGGAGCGTCTGGCCCGGCGGATCGAACCGGAGGTGACCTGGGACGACCTCGTGCTGGCGCCGACCGTGCTGCGTGGGTTGAAGGAGGTCGCCGCCCGCGCCCGCCACCGCGACACCGTGCTGACCGACTGGCGGATGCGCCGGGGCGGCGGCCGCGGGCACGGCGTGACCGCGCTGTTCGCCGGCGACTCGGGGACAGGCAAGACCATGTCCGCCGAGGTGATCGCCTCCGACCTGGGGCTCGACCTCTACACCGTGAATCTCGCCACCGTCGTCGACAAGTACATCGGCGAGACCGAGAAGAACCTCGAACGGATCTTCACCGAGGCGGGCGGGGTCAACGCCGTGCTGTTCTTCGACGAGGCGGACGCGATCTTCGGCAAGCGCAGCGACGTTCGCGACGCCCACGACCGCTACGCGAACATCGAGAGCGCGTACCTCCTGCAGCGCCTGGAGACCTTCGACGGGCTGGCCGTGCTCGCCACGAACCTGCGGGCCAACATCGACGACGCCTTCACCCGCCGGCTCGACGCCATCATCGACTTCCCGGAGCCGACGGTCGAGCTCCGCGTGTCCTTGTGGCGGCGCTGCCTCGCGCCTCCGCTGCCGCTCGGCGACGACATCGACTACGAATTCTTGGCCGCCTCCTTCGAGTTCGCGGGCGGCAACATCCGTTCGGCATCGACCACGGCCGCGTATCTCGCGGCAGCCGACGGGGTGTCCGTCGGTATGCGGCAGCTCGTCGCCGCGGTCGAGCAGGAGTACCGCAAGCTCGGTCGACTGGTGCTGGAGCGCGAGTTCGGCCGCTACTACTCGACCATCGCCTGACCCCGACCGCTCCGCCCCAGAGCCCGGATCGCCCCGCGCAACCTCCGTGCCCGTCCCCGCTCCACCCCCATTCGCCCACCCGGACATCCGAATGCCGCCCGATCCGGCCCAACCGACCCCCATTTCGCCGCACCAGGCGGGCGAATGCGGTCGGTTGGGGCGCAGGCGAGGCGGCTGGATCCGCTCACTCGACACCCACGCTCTGTCGCGACGGGGTGCCCTTTCGGGCAGCCGGTCCTGCGCCTCCGGCCCCACTCGCGGCCCTGTTCCGCCGGCCGATCCCGTGCAACAGTGGAAGGGTCGCAGCCCTAGCGGAGGTCGAGTCATGCACGAGCACCAGTACGAGGAGCGCGGTGAGTCGCTCCGCCCCAAGGCATCCCGGATCGACGATCAGTCCGGAGCTCATGCCGGTCCGGCGGCCGCCGCCGGCCGAAAGGATGCGCTCGGCGCCGACGACATCCTCGGCCTGCAGCGGTCCGTCGGCAACGCCGGCGTGACCTCCTTGATGGAGGAGGAGCAGTCCCCGGTCCACGACGTGATCAGCTCCGGCGGCCGCCCGCTCGAGCCGGACGTACGCACCGACATGGAAAGTCGGATGGGTCACGACTTCAGTGACGTTCGCGTCCACGACGACTCCTCCGCAGCGGCTTCCGCGCAGGCGGTCAACGCACACGCGTACACCGTCGGGTCGAACATCGTCTTCCAGCGAGATCAGTACGATCCGTCCTCGGCCGCCGGCAAGACGACGCTGGCGCACGAGCTGACCCACGTCGTCCAGCAGCGCAGCGGTCCGGTCGAGGGCACCTCCGCGCCCGGTGGGATCAAGGTCAGCGACCCGTCCGATCGGTTCGAGCGCGAGGCATCGGCGAACGCCGATCGGGTGATGTCCGCACCGGCAGCCGTCCAGACCCTGAGTACGTCTGGACCCGCGGTCCAGCGCGAGGCGGCCGGCGAAGACGAGGAGGAGCTCCAGGGCCTCTTCGTCCAACGCCACGGCGGCGACGACCACGATCACGAAGAAGCAGTCCAGGGGCTGTTCGTCCAGCGCGAGGCGCCGGAGGAGGACGAGGAAGCGGTCCAGGGCCTGTTCGTCCAACGCGAGGAAGAGGAAGAGGAGATGCCCGCCTGAGCCGCCCGCTCAGGCCGCCGCGGCCCACAGACCGCCGAACTGAAGGTCGTGTCCCGAGCTCGGGACACGACCTTTATCGTGTCCGGCCCGATCTCTCCGGCGAATTGACATCGACAGAGGTGATGCGGCTCCCCTAGGTTCGGATCGTGACGACTCACGTCGTCTCGGGGGATACGCCAACGTCGACTGGCGCGCGCCCGTTCGGCGCTCGGCGAGCGCTCAGTGTCCTTGTCACCATCGCCCTGGCGGCGATCGCCCTCGCCGTTCCCCCGCTGGGTTCGGAGCCCGCAGCCGCCGCCACGCCGACACTCGGAATCGAGTTGGCGCAGAGCTCCGCGGACAGCGCCATCGGCACGCCTCTCGATCTGACAGCCACCGTCACCTCGTCGGGCGGCTCCTCCCCGGAGCCGCCTGGCGGGTGGTACGTCGAGTTCGCCGGCACCGCCGATGGCGGTTGGACGAGCGGTCCGGTGCACGCCGACGACGGTGTGGCCCGCTACGGGCGCACCAGCCCGGTGCCGCAGACCGAGACCATCACCGCGCGGCTCGCGACCGCAGGCTGCGGGGCCGTGACCTCGAACACCGTGACCCATGCATGGTGGCGCCCGGAGATCACCCTGACCCCGGAGAACGTGCAGTCGCGGGCGGGCACGGACTTCACTCTGACGGGCCAGGCGCTTCGCGGATCGGTCCCTGTGGCCGACGGGGCCGTGACCATCGTCGTCGGCGACGTCACCGGCAGCAACTCATCGATCCCGATCAGCACTACGACCGACACGAACGGAAACTTCAGCGCCACGTGGTCCTCGGCGAACGACGCCATCGAGTTCGTCGACGTCGGCGTCACCGATCCCGACGGGTTCAGCGCCCGACGCGTGACCAGCCACGCCTGGACGACGACCACGACGGCCGGGGACACCCTCAGCCTGACCAACCCAGCCAGCGTGCGGGTGGGGGAACGGGTGCTGGCCACCGCGGTGTTGACTCGCAACGGAACTCCGGTGAGCGATCCGCCGATCGAGTTCTTCTCGACCCTCGGCTGGAGCGGCTCCAACACCACTCATCCGCCGACCGACTCCCGTTACAGCTACGCCGCGAACTTCACCCCGGGTTGGGGGGTGGCCGGCGCACGGGCCCCGACCACGGGTCCGGCTTCGGGGGTCGCCAACTGGTGGGCCCCGACCCTGACCTTCGTCGCCGCCGACAGCTCGAGCGTCGTCGGCGGGACGTATGGCTCAACGGTCGTCCTCAGCCACGACGGGATCCCGATGCCCGGCGTCGATCTGAGCTTCCAGGTCGACGGCGAAGACGGTGCCTCGCCGGCCACGACCGATGCGAACGGACGCGCCAGCATCTCCTGGGCCGAAGACACAGCCGGACCGCGGACGATCACCGTGCGCGAGGCCGGCAATCCGACCGGCGCCGCCGCGGCCACCACCGGCCATACCTGGGTCGACGCGCCCTCGGGCCTGGGTGTCGGCGTCGACCTCACCCAGTCCAGCGAGGAGAGCAGGGCCGGGAGCGATGTCCAGTTCACCGCGACCGTCACCGCCGGCGACGATGAGCCGTTGTCGGGTTGGGATGTCGTCTTCGCCAGAGACGGCGACCCGAGGCCGGCCGTCGTCACCGACGCCGACGGCCGGGCGCGCATCACCGAGTCCAGTTCCACCGACTCGATCAGCACCATCTCGGCCTCCGTCTCGATCGACGGCTGCACCGCGCCCGCACCTGCGACGATCGATCACGACTGGTGGCTGCCGACGCTGGACCTCGAGCCGAAGAACACCACATCGCCGGCCCGCGGAGACGTCACATTCACGGCTGACCTGACCCGGACTGAGGGCGAAGACACCGTGGCTGTCCCCGGCCGGCTGATCAGGTTCACCATGACCAGCCAGGACTGCGATCTGCCGGTCGTGGTCCGCGAGGTTCGTACGAACTCGGACGGCATTGCGAGCGTCTCACTCACCCGGGACGGACCGAGTATCGACCGCGTCGTCGCGCGGGAGGTCGACGTCGTCGGCCCGGCGTCGGACATCACAACTCACACCTGGGGAGCACCGGAACCGCCCCCGCTGTCGATCACTCTCGATCAGGCGCCCACCACGAGTCGGGCTGGGACGCAGGTGACGGTGACCGCCGTCGTCCACGACGCCGACCGGACGAACGGCCGCGCCGCGTCCGGCGTGCCGGTCACCCTGATCGGCACGACGCCTGACGGGTCCAACCCCAGGACGACGAACACCCAGGGCGAGGTGCAGTTCACGTTCACCGGCACGAGTACCTCCCCGACCACGCTGAGCGCGGCCACCCCGTTCGGTTGCGGCGTCGTGCTCTCTCCCCCGATCGCCCACGGGTGGTTCATCCCGACGCTGACGCTGACGCCGCCGAGTGGCACCACGACGACCGGCAAGACCGCGACGATCACCGCACGACTCACGCATGGCGGCGACGGTCTGTCGAACCAGGAAATCGAGCTGACGATCGACAACTCGGTGGCCGGCGTGTCGACACAGAAGCTGAAGGGAGTCACCGGAGCCGGCGGCACGGTCGACTTCAGCTGGAGCCGGTCTCGCCCCGGCGTCGACGCGCTGATGGCGAGAGAGACCATCGCCGTCCAGCCCCAGCAGCAGACGGCGACACGTACCTGGAAGCAACCGCCACCGTCGACGCCTCCACCCGTCACGCCTCCTCCGGTCACCCCACCTCCCGTAACGCCACCGCCGGTCACCCCACCTCCGGTGATCCCGCAGAGCCCCGCGCCGCCGGAGTCCGCCTCGCCGAGCCCGAGTGAGTCGAGCACGAGCCCGACGCCGACCCCAACCCCGACACCGACTCCCACCGGCCTTCCATCGACCAGCGCTCAGGTCAAGGGCCCCGAGGTCGGCCGCCCCGGTGCCGACATCCAGGTCGCCGGGACGGGCTGCCGCCCCGGCCAGCCGCTGACCATCCGGCTGGGCGATACCGAGCTCGGCAGCACGCGGGCTGCAGGAGATGGCACCTTCTACTTGCGCGCGGTCGTACCGGATCTTGCTCTGGGCCGGTATGTCATCCACTCCAGCTGCGGCAGGACGATCGGTGACCCGAACGTCGACATCACCGCACCACAGGTGAACAAGGGGCTTGCGGGGATCGCCGCCGTCGGCGCCACCACGGCGTCGACGTTCGTGTTCTTCCTTCTGCTGGCCAAGGGAATCATCTCCTTCCTGCCTCGCCGTCCGTTGTGACCCGACCCGCGGATCTGGGTCGGCAGGCTCACGCGCTGCACTCCGGTCGGGGCCACGCCCTCTACGCTGACCCCGGGAGGGTGATGGGGTGATGGGCTACCGACTCGGCGTCGACCTCGGCACGACATTCACCGCGGCAGCGTACGTCGAGGCCCGGGCGCCACGGATGCTCGAGCTCGGCAACCGCAACGTCTCGGTGCCATCCGTCCTGTTCCTTCCCGATGACGGCCAGATGCTGTTCGGCGAGGCCGCCGAGCGTCGGGCCGCAGCCGAGCCCGAGCGGGTGATCAGAGAGTTCAAGCGTCGATTCGGTGACGGCGTCCCGATGGTCGTGGCGAATCAGACGTACGACCCGGTCGGACTCCAGACCGAGTTGCTGAGGTGGGTACTCCGGTCGGCTGTCGAACGACTGTCTGCACCGCCGGAGCACGTGGTGGTCACCCACCCGGCCAACTGGGGGCCCTACAAGATGCAGCTGATGCGCGACATGCTCGACAGCGCCGGCATCGGTGGGGGCACCCTGTGCCCGGAGCCCGTGGCGGCCGCCGTCGAGTACGCCGCGAAGCAGCGCGTACCGGTCGGTGCCAAGCTGGCCGTGTACGACCTGGGTGGCGGCACGTTCGACGTCGCCGTGCTCGAGAAGACCGAGACCGACTTCACGAACCTGGGCACGCCTGTCGGCATCGAGCACCTCGGTGGGTCCGACTTCGACGAGGCAGTGTTCGCCGAGACGATGGCCCGGCTCGGCGTACACGATGTCGAACTCGATGTGGACGATCCGGCTGTCGCGCGGGAGCTCAACACGCTGCGACGCGAGTGCGTCGAGGCGAAGGAGGCCTTGTCCACCGACGTGGAGACCGAGATCTCCACTTCCCTGCTGGGATCCGAGCGGACGGTGCGCTGGTCACGGGGAGAGCTCGAGGCACTGATCAGGCCGGCCCTTGCCGAGACATTGACCGCGACGGCCCGCGCACTCCAGCTCGCCGGCGTCGCGGCCGCGGACCTCGAATGCGTTGTCCTGGTCGGCGGCAGCTCACGGATTCCGCTCGTCACGGAGCTGCTGCAACGCGAGCTCGGGGTCCAGGTGGCTCTGGACACGTACCCCAAGAACGACATCGCCATGGGAGCGGCCCGCTACGCCGGCCAGCGAACCGCCGCCGGCCCCGGGCTGTCCTCGGCCGGATCGACGGCCGCGGTCCCGCCTCCAGCTGCGCCGGGCGGCCCGGGCGGTGCTCCACTCCCACCCGGCCTACCCCGTCCATCGGGTCCCCCCAGCCCATCGGGTCCACCCCGTCCACCCGGCCCACCCGGCCCGCTCGGCCAAACCACTGCAGCGATGGCCCCGCCCGGCCCGGTGCCAGCATGGCTGGCGTCTCCTCCGCCCGCGATCGATGCTCGGGAGCGCCCGGCGGAGCACCCGACGCGACGTCGGCTGATCATCGCCCTGCTCATCGGCCTCGTGGTGATCGCCCTCGGGATCGGCGCCGGAGTGGTGATCACGCGGCTTCGCGGCGCACCGTCGGCGGCTCCGGTCGTCGTTTCATCCGCCGCGCCAACGACCGGACCCGCGCCACCGCCGAGCAGCCAGCCCGGCAGATCGGCGACGCCCGCCTCCCCACCCGATCCGGAGGAGCTCGGGATGCCGGTTGGTGCGCCCATCTCCCGGGCTCAGTTCATCGCTCCCTTGACCGCCAGGTCGGACTCGCCCGCCCAGCTGATGTTGATCGACGTGAACTCGGGCCGGGCGCGCAACCTGAACGCCCCGGCCGAAGGCAGCGTCTTCGGGATCGGCCTGTCGCTGGATCGGCGCACGATCACCTACATCGACCGGGGGGCCAACGCGGTCCGCACCATGGCCGCCGCGGGCGGCAAGGGTCGGCTGTTGTTCGCCGCCCCCAAGAGCTGCGGTCAGATCCAGCATGCAAGCTGGTCGCCGACCGACCTGGACATCGTCGTGCTCGAGTGCCAGATCGCGGACGGCCCCAAGCGGTTGCTCGTCGTGAGGATCGACGGGAGCGTCGTCACCGAGCTCGATACCGGGCACAAGCAGTCCGCCGATCCGACCATCTCGCCAGATGGCACCGAGATCGCCTTCTGGGGAGCCTCGACCCTCGCCAAGGGTGAGGGCGGGTCGATCTTGGTCATGCCGATCGACGGCTCGGCTCCGGCGCGGGCCGTGACCTCCAGCGGGGCGGGTGTCGATGCCGACCCAGCGTGGTCACCGGACGGCGCCTCGCTGGCGTTCCGTCGGCTCGCCAAGGCCGGCACCGGCAACTACGACGTCTGGATGATCGCGTCCGCCGGAGGCACGGCACGCCCCGTGCTCACCGGCCCGGCGGACGACGAGAAGCCGACTTGGTCGCCCGACAGCAGCCAGATCCTGGCGGTCTCCAGCCGCGACGACAACGGCAAGCCGACGAACATCCGCGGGCTGTGGCGCGTCGACGCCGCCGGCGGCGATCCGGTAGCGCTGGATGTCCGGGCCTATCGGATCTCCACCCCCACCTGGTGGCACCGCTGACCCTCGGCCCGTCGCGAACGTCAGAAGGTCCAGGCGCACCCGATGAGGTTGAACCTTCGCGACTCTCGGACCCGGTCACACCGCTGTTTCCCTTTCGGGCAAGGGAGTTTGCCCTCCGCAGCGTCCGTGGGGACGTACCGGCCGGGACGTGCGCGGCGCACTCTGAGCGTAGGCCACGTTCACACCCCGAGGAGCCAGCATGCCGCCGTACCAGTCACCCGGTGTCTACGTCGAGGAGGTCGCCGCAGGAGCGCGCCCACTCGAAGGTGCCGGGACCGCGATCGCAGCCTTCATCGGCCTTGCCGAGGACGGCCCGTTCAACACGCCCACCCTGGTGAGCAACTGGACCCAGTTCTCGACGACGTTCGGCGGCTTCGTCGCCGGGTCGTACCTCGCGCACTCGGTCTACGCCTACTTTCAAAACGGCGGCGGCAACGCCTACGTCGTCCGGATCGGCCAGAACGGAGCCACCAGCGGGCCGGCCCCTCGCAGCAACCGGGCCAAGGAGCTGGCGGTCAGCCCGACGGCGCTGATCGGCAGGCTCAAGGCGACGGCGTTGGACCCGGCCGCGGCCCCCGGAGACGTCAGCATCGAGGTCACCGACGCCGGTGGTGACAGCCCGACCGACGACATGTTCAAGCTCGTGGTCAAGGTCAAGGGCGAGGTCGCCGAGGAATACGACCGGGCCAGCTTCGCTCGCGGCAAGCAGAACGTCGTGACCATGGTCAACGCGGTCTCCAAGGTCGTCCAGCTCGAGGACACAGGCAGCGGAGCCGTCGCGCGGCTCAGCAACGGTGAGACCGCACTGGTTGCTCCGGCGCCGCCCGCGGCCGTGCCGTCGACCCGGCTCAGCCCTGACGACTACGTCGGCGACGTCGCCGACCGCACCGGCTTCGGTGGCCTGGAGGCGATCGAGGACATCACGATGCTGTGCGTACCCGACCTGATGAGCGCGTACCAGCAGGGCGCGATCGACCTCGATCAGGTCCAGGCCGTGCAGACCGCGATGATCGCACACTGCGAGCTGATGGGCGACCGGGTCGCGATCCTCGATCCTCCGCCCGGCATGAACGCCCAGCAGATCAAGGAGTGGCGCGTCGACAAGGCCCGCTACGACTCGATGTACGCAACCCTCTACTGGCCGTGGGTCCAGACGATGAATCCGGCCACCGGGCAGCTCGCGTACATGCCGCCGTCGGGCCACATGGCCGGCATCTGGGGGCGCAACGACGCCACCCGTGGTGTCCACAAGGCGCCTGCCAACGAGGTCGTCCGCGGAGCGGTGAACCTGGAGATCAACATCACCCGCAACGAGCACGACCTGCTCAACCCCGAAGGAATCAACGTGATCCGGGCCTTCCCCGGTCGCGGTATCCGAGTCTGGGGTGCGCGGACCCTGTCGTCCGATCCGGCCTGGCGATACCTGAACATCCGGCGACTGTTCAACTACCTCGAGAAGTCGATCTTGAACGGCACGAACTGGGTCGTCTTCGAACCGAACGACCGGGCCCTCTGGGCGAAGATCCGGCGGACCATTGCCGCCTTCTTGGTGATGGAGTGGCGGGCCGGCGCGCTGTTCGGGTCCACGCCGGACGAGGCGTTCTACGTGAAGTGCGACGACGAGACCAACCCTGCGGAAGGGATCGATGCGGGCCAGGTCGTCTGCGAGATCGGCGTCGCTCCGGTGAAGCCGGCCGAGTTCGTGATCTTCCGCCTCGCCCAGTTCTCCGGCGGCACCAGCCTCGTCAGCGAATAGCCACAACCCATCCCTTACTGAGAACAGAAAGGCAGTCAGATGGCACTTCCCGATGGCGACAGCTCGGTCGGCCACTCGTTCGGACTCGAGTTCGACGGCGTGACGATCAAGAGCATTACCGAGGTCGCCGGCCTCAAGATCGAACAAGACGTCGTCGAGTTCAAGGAGAACGGGCCCGACGGCAAGTACCAGATCCGCCGGCTACCCGGTCGCCCCAAGGCACCCGACATCACGCTGACGCGTGGTCTGACCGGAGACAACAGCTTCGACAAGTGGGTCGAGGCCAGCCGGTTCGGCAAGATGAGCGACTCCCGCAAGGGCGGATCGATCATCGTCTTCGACTACGAGGGCACCGAGGTCAAGCGTTACAAGCTGACCAATGCCTGGCCGAAGAGCCTGGAGATCGGCACCCTGAAAGCCGGTGACACCTCCTACCTATCGGAGAAGCTGGTGCTCACCTGCGAGTCGATCGAAGTCCAAGGGGCCTGATCATGCGTCGTGGGACGTTGATCCTTCCCGAGCCGACGTCCGTCGACCGCCAGGCCGCTGGCGGGCCGTACGCGGATGCCTCGACCGGTGCGCCGGTCGAGGCGCCGCCGAAACGCGAGAAGCTGGTCACCGAGTTCAGCTTCCTCCTGCCGCGTGGCTATGTCGACCGCTCGGGGACCGTGCACCGCGACGGTGTGATGCGGCTCGCGACGGCTCGCGACGAGCTCGTCCCGCTCCGCGACGACCGGGTTCGGGAGAATCCGGCCTATCTCACCGTCGTCCTGCTCTCCAGGGTCATCGAGCGGATTGGAACGATCGACGACATTCACCCCGGGATCGTGGAGAACCTGTTCGCCACCGATCTCGCGTTCCTGCAGGACCTCTACCGCCGGGTGAACACCGAGGGTCACACTCGGGCGACGGTCACCTGCCCGGCCTGTGAGCATCACTTCGCCGTCGACGTCTCCGGTGGGCGCCTGGGGGAATCCTGACGTACGCGACCGACCGCCTGTATGCCGAGATCGCGTACGTCGCCTACTACCTGCACTGGTCTCGCGAGGAGATCCTCGACCTCGAGCACGCGGAGCGTCAGCAGTTCGTCCGCGAGATCGGTGCCCTGAACACCCGCATCTCAGGTGACTGAGTTGCGGGCCCGTCTTTCACAGGAGCGTCGAGCATGAGGTGGCCATGGGAGTGGGGCCGCCGGGCCGACGCGACGAACGCCGGCGCGGGGGACGTCGGCGATCCGTCGCGCGGTCCGGCGGGGCCGCCCGGCTCGGCGGGCCCGGCGGAGCTGCCTGCGACGCCGAACGGCCCACGGGCCTGGACCTCCCTGCCGCCCCTGCAGCGCAGCGTGGCCGACAAGGCTCCGTCGGTGGCGCCGCCGGACGGGTTCCGTGCCTCACTCACGACGCACCAGAACCCTAGTTTCCTTGCTCCGTTGGGACACCTGGTCGACCGGGACGGCCCGAGCGGGGTCGTCGAGGGTCTGGCGCCTGCTGTCGGCGAACCGATCTCGTACGAGAGTGGTGGCGTCGAGCTCCGCGTTCCGGACAGCTCATCCGACAGGCCCGCACCAGCAGTTCAGCGGCAGGTCGCCGACCTGCGCCCCGAACCCGAGCCCGAGCCGGAGCCGACCGTTGCTGATGATCATCGCGCAACGTCCGAAGCCCCGACACCCGCGTCGTCTCCGCTGCTGGCCGAGCGGCCGGTGGCGACCGAGCACACCGAGCTCGCCGAGACGCCCGACGCGCAGGATCCCCGCGCAGCGGCGGGCGTGCGCCCGAACGAGCCCGCGGCCGGTCCGCCGCTGGTAGTGGCCAGGCAGATCGATCCGTCGGCCTCACCGTCCGCGAAGGGATCCCCCGCGACGCCGTTCGCGGCATCCGGGGTCGAGGTCGTGGCGATTCAGCGGTCGATCGGGGCCAACCCCGGGCATGATCAGTCTGGGCATGATCAGTCTGGGCATGATCAGTCTGGGCACGATCAGTCCGGGCACGATCACCCCGGGCACGACCATGCCGCCGGCTCCTCCGGCGGCGAGTACGTCGGCCGGTCGATCGCCCCGGGAGCGGACCGACCCGATCCGGCCGTGGGACCGGTCGTCCAGCGCTCGAGCCCGGCCGAGACGCCGCCGGACTCGGCCGTCTTCGCTCGGGTGGAACCTGCCGCAGCTCGCGAGACCGAGATCCCGGTGCTCGGCAGCCGACCGGAGGCCACGGCCGCGCGCGAGCCGCCGGTTCGGACTTCCTCTGTCGACACCCCCGAGACCGGCTCGATGCCGACGCTCGCCGTTCCGGTTCAGCGCTTGCCGATCGGGAGCGCGGCGCCGACCTCGCAGCCGCCGGCCGCTGCCGCCCCGAGGCTGATCGTGACCCGCGAGGCATCCGCGCCCGTCGACGGCAACGGTGCGACTCCCCCTGTCCAACGGCTTGCCTCAGAGCCCACCGCCCCGGGCTCGCCAGCCGTGCCCGACCCGTTGGGATCTCGAGCCGCCCAACCCGACGCGGCGCCGCCCGTGCCCGATCTCTCCGAGCGCGAGACCCCGCCCGACCAGACCGCGTCTCTGGACCCGGTGATCAGCTCCGGAGAATCGGGCGTCCCGAGCGAGAACGCGACTGCGGGTTCCACGGAGGCGCCGACGTCCGGCTTGCTTGCCGACCACGCACCGCTGATCAGCGCGACCCAGCCACGCGCGGCCGGCGACGAGCCCGCCTCGACCACGCCGGCCGACCCGCTGATCGTGGCGAGCCACGTCCCCGATCCGGGGGGCACGGTGCAGCGTCTCTCCTCGACGCAGCCCCAGCAGACGAGTTTCCCGTCGACAAGCGCCGAGCAATCGGGGCCCCAGGCGATCCCTCCCTCGACCGACTCGTCGTGGTCGATTCCCGGACCGGCGACACCGGCCCGCCCAGCAGCCGACCCCACGGCCGCACACGAACAGGCAGGCCTGATCGTCCCCCCAGCGCCCGTCGGCGCGTCGGTCGCGCCGACCGCACCCGACGCCGATCACGTCGACTATCCACCGCTGGTGGCCCGATCCGTGCAGCGGCACAAGACCGAGGCCGAGTCCTCCGGCAGCACCGACCGCCAGGCACCGCTCAGCGGCTTCGCCGCGGCGATCTCCGCGCTGAACAGCGATTCGCCGGCCGGTTCCTCGGACTCGGCAACCGGACCTGCGGCAGCCGCAACGGGCGCTGGCGTTGCCGGCGGCGCCGCATTCGATGGCGGCGGCAGCGGCTCACGTAGCTCGGGGCTGGTCGTCGCTCGGCAGGTCGCGACGACTCCCGCGCCGCCGAGGCCCGGCACCACGGCCGGTTTGCCGCCCGCCCTCACCCGGACCAACGAACCGTCGGTTGCGACATCGGCGGGTCGGCCGGTCCCCGATCTGGTGGTGGCCCGCCGGGTCGCACCCGACCGCGACGGCAACCTTCCGATAGCCGATGCACGGCTCTCCCCATCCGGGCCGCCGCCTGGTCCCCGCGGGGCGGACCCGGACGACCACTCGACGAGGGTGCAGCGGAGCCTGCTCGCCGACCAGCAACCGCTGCTGGCGGTCGAGTCGTCGCCGGGATGGGGTGAGTCGGCTCCGTCCGCGCCGGCCGTGCAGCGGATCCGGTACGACGAGCTCAGCGCACCGACCGAGCATCGCGCCCCCACCGCCTCGGCGAGCGATCGCGGCGCGACGGCGAGTGCGGCACGTGGACCGGCGCCGACCGTGCAGCGGGCCGGTGCCTCCGCTGCGAATGTCCCGTCCGCCGGGTCAGCGGGCGCGAGCAGGTGGGCACGCTCCGACTCGACCGTGGCGCCCGCACCGCTCGGCTCGCTCGGCTCGCTCGGCCCGCTCGGCCCGCTGGGCTCGAGTGTCGCGATGGACGCCGATCTGCCGGCACGCGCCGCTCCGCCGTCCCGCGAGAGCTACGCCGGCGAGGCCGTCCAGCGACTCCCCGAAGACACGCCGCACCGAGTCGGGGAGGCCCGCAATATTCCGCTCTCCCCCGTCCAGCGGACCACGTCACCGTCGCCCGCACCTCCTGCCGAGATGGTGGCCATGGTGCAGCGGCGGTTCGAGACGCCTCCGGTCCCGACCTCGCCCCCCGCCCCCGCCCCCGCCCCGGAGGAGTCGGCCGCCGGTGTGTCGAGTCGGACCGTCGGGCTCGCCGAGATGTTCGCCCTGGCATCGGCCCAGGGCGACGCGGCGACCGTCCAACGCTCGAGCGACGGCATGCCCGCGCCCGGGGAGACAGAGGTCCAGCTCGAGTCCGCCACGCCGTCCAGCCCTTCGACGTCGAGCGCCGCCCCCGCCGCCGCACCGGCGGCGGCCGCACCGAGCGGAGCCGAGCTGGACGAGATGGCCCGGCGACTCTACGAGCCGCTCACCGCCCGCCTCCGGGCCGAGCTGTGGCAGGACCGCGAACGATCCGGACTCCTGACCGATCTGCGGCCATGATCAAGCCCACGGCAATCAAGCGAACCATGATCGAGCGAACCATGATCAAGCGAACCATGATCAAGAACCGACAGGAGATATGAGATGAGTGCCGCCAAGGGCATCTCCGACCCGAAGGACCCGTCCACCGACCCCGCCGTCAGCGTCTGCTTCAACGTCGTGGTGGACGAGAAGCAGCTCGGATTCTTCAGCAGCTGCGAAGGACTCGGCGTCGAGGTGGTCATGGAGCAGCGCGAGGAGGGTGGCAACAACAGCTTCATCTGGCAGCTGCCGAGCCGGATCAAGTACAGCAACGTCAAGCTGACCCGCCCGGTCGGTCGGGAGAGCCACCTGATCACCGACTGGCTGATCAGCTTTTCCCAGCAGGTGACCAGAAAGACCGCGTGCATCAGCGCGATGACCGCGGACGGCAGCGTCGTCGCCAGCTGGAGCCTCGACGGTGTGATGCCAGTCCGGTGGAGCGGGCCGAGCCTCAACCTGGACTCGCCGAAGGTGGCGATGGAGACGCTGGAGCTGGCGCACCACGGATTCCTGCCGGCCAACGGGGTCGGCCGATGACCACCGCGATCGCGCTGGCCGGCAGCCCGGGCCCGATGGGGACCCCGGGGGAAAAGGGCGGCGTCGAGGTCAAGGGCCGGCCGACGATGAACAAGGCCCAGCTCGTGGTGTACGCCCCGAGCCCGGCACCCGGAGGCTACAAGCCTGGCGCCCAGAAGGACACGATCGCCTTCCAGTTCAATCCGAAGGAAGTGACGATCGCCAAGTCGGCGAAGTGGGAACGCAAGCCGGCCAAGGGGTCCAAGAGTGCTCCGCCGCCGGAGTTCACCGGATCCGACCCGTGCAAGCTGACCGTCGAGATGTTCTTCGACGCCACCGGCAGCAGCGACGGTTCGGTGATGGAGATCGTCGAGAAGCTGTTCGGGTGCTGTGTGCCGACCGAGCAGAGCGCAGGTCAGAAGAAGCCGACGCCGCCCTTGGTCGTGCTGCAGTGGGACAAGATCTCGACCTTTCCCGCAGTGGTCACGTCGGTCAGCGCCAAGTACACCCTGTTCCGGTCCAACGGGATGCCGATCCGGGCCGTCTGCAGCGTGTCCATGGAGGAGATGCCCGGATCCCCGCCGCGTCAGAATCCCACCTCCGGCAGCGACAGCATCCGCCGGGTCCACCGCACGATCGTCGGCGACAACCTGGCGTCGATCGCCTACGCCGAGTACGGGGATCCGGCGCACTGGCGCCCGCTGGCCGCGTACAACGGCATCGACGACCCGCTTCGACTGCCGACCGGGCGGACGATCCTCCTTCCCTCGCTAGAAGAGATGGGGGTCACCGGATGAGCATGTGCTTGGTGGAGATCGACGGGTCCCCGATGCCAGAGGACCTCGTCCCGCTGCTGATCTCGGCGTACGTCGAGGACAGTCAGCGGCTGCCGGACATGTTCGCCCTCCGGTTCCGCGATCCCGAGCGGATCGTGTTGTCCAAGAGCAACGCGAAGGTCGGCGGCAAGCTCACGGTCAAGGTCAACATCGCGACGAGCTCGTCACCGACGACCTTGATCGAGGCCGAGATCACCGCGCTCGAGCTGGAGTTCGACAGCGGTGGGACGTTCACCGTCATCCGAGGGTACGACCCGGCGCACCGGCTGTTCCGCGACCGCCGGACCGTCAGCTACGTCCAGATGACCGCCTCCGACATCGCCACTCAGGTGGCGAAGCGGGCCGGACTCAAGGTCGGCAAGGTGGACAGCACCAGCACCGTGTTCCCGTTCGTCAGCCAGGCCGGCCAGACCGACTGGGAGATCCTCACCCAGCTTGCTCGCGACGCCGGGCTGGACCTGACGGTGCGCAACGGCTCCTTCTCGTTCACTGCACCCGCCGACGCCGGCGGATCTCCGGCGGTACTGAAGTTCGGGGAGGAACTGGTCCGCTTCCGCTCGATCCTCACCTCCGCACAGCAGGTGGGCCAGGTCGAGGTGCGCGGCTGGAACGTCGCGGAGAAGACCGCGCTGGTCGGCACCGCGCCGGCCAAGACCTCAACGGTCGAGCTGCCGACCGTGAAGCCCACCGACATGGCGAGCGCGTTCGGCAATCCGACGTACGTCTCCACCGACGTGCCCTACCGCACCCAGAACGAGGTCGATCAGGCCGCGAAGGCGCTCGCCGACGAGAAGGCGTCCGCCTTCGCCGAGTTCGAGGGCATGGCGCGCGGCAATCCCGAGCTCCGGGCCGGCCGGAAGGTCAGCCTGGAAGGTCTCGGCGCGCCGTTCGAGGGAAAGTACACGATCACCAGCGCCAAGCACCGCTTCGACCCGACCACCGGCTACACCACCTCGATCACGGTGACCGGCAAGCAGGACCGCAGCCTGCTGGGACTTGCCTCCGGCGGCTCCCGCTCCCGGCAGACTCCGGCCGGGGTGGTGATCGCCCAGGTCACCGACGTACACGATCCGGACAAGATGGGGCGAGTCAAGATCAAGTATCCGTGGCTTTCGGCCGACTACGTCAGCGGCTGGGCACGTGTCGTCTGCCAGGGTGCGGGCAAGGACCGGGGCTGGATCGCGCTTCCCGAGGTCGGCGACGAGGTGCTGGTCGGCTTCGAGCAGCAAGACTTCGATCGACCGGTCGTGTTCGGCGGGCTCTACAACGGCATCGACACGATGCCGACCGGCCCCAACGACCTGGTGGACGGCGGGTCCGGGGCCATCAACCGTCGCTCGCTGGTCTCTCGGAAGGGACACCGGATCGACCTGCTGGACCAGGACGGCAGCAAAGAGGGCGTCCGGATTGCTACCCAGGACGAGAAGTTCCTGATCTTCCTCGACAAGACGAATACCACGATCACGGTGCACGCCGACGGCAAGGTGCTGATCGAGGGAAGCCAGGGCATCACGCTGGACGCCAAGAGCTCCGATCTGACCATGAAGGCCGGTTCGATCAAGATGACTGCCACCCAGGGCGTACAGGTGGACGGCGGAAGCGGTTCGGTGGCGGTGAAGTCCAACGGCAGCGTGAGTGTCGAGGGGATGAGCGTGTCCGTGAAGGGCCAGACGACCGCGGAGCTCAAGGGCGGCGCGACCGCGTCCGTCAGCGGCGCTCTGGTCAAGATCAACTGAGAATCGGAGGCTGAGCATCGTGTACGAGGTCGATTTCATCGGGGCAGGTTGGTCCTACCCGCTCGGGGCGGACGCCAGCGGTCGCGTTGCCCTGGTCACCAAGGAGCGCGAGATCGAGCAGTCCATCCGGCTCATCCTGGGCACCGCAATCGGCGAACGCCCGATGCGACCGGACTTCGGCTGCCGGATTCATGATCACGTCTTCGGACCAGCGAACTCGGCGACGGCCGGGCAGATCGCGTACGACGTGAGGGAAGCCTTGGAGCGCTGGGAGACCAGGATCGAGATCACCGAGGTCCGGGTCAGCTTCGACCGGATCAGCGACGGGGTGCTGTACGTCGACATCGGCTACGCGATCCGCGGGCTGAACGACCCACGGAACCTCGTCTTCCCCTTCTACGTGATTCCGGACGAGAGCGAGTCCACCCTGCTCGCGATCGGCGCGACCACGTCGTCCGGACAACCGACCGCGCTGCCCGGCCCGGTGTTCTACCCCGCCACGCCGACCATGCCCGCCACGGGCCCGACCGGAGGTTTCTGATCATGCTTCCCGCCCCGAATCTCGACGACCGGCGTTTCCAGGACCTCGTCGACGATGCCAAGCGGCTGGTGCAGCAACGCTGCCCGACCTGGACCGACCACAACGTCTCCGATCCCGGGGTGACCTTGATCGAGGCGTTCGCCCAGATGGTGGAGGCACTGATCTACCGGCTCAACCGGGTGCCGGACCTGCACTACGTGAAGTTCCTCGAGCTGATCGGGGTGGAGCTCCGACCGCCGGCCGCGGCCCGCGGTGAGGTCACCCTCTGGCTGTCGGCACCCCAGCCCCAGCCGGTGATCGTCCGTACCGAGACCCAGGTGGCAACGGCCCGAACCGACGTGGCCGACCCGATCGTCTTCAGTACGACGCGCGAGCTGGAGATCGTTCCGTGCTCGTTCGCCCATGCGGGGAGCCATCCCGCCGGCGAGGCGCCCGCGGACATGACGCCCGCCCTCGCCGGCCCGGAGGGCTTCCGCTGCTTCTCCGCCTCTCCGGTCGTCGGCGACGCGCTGCTGATCGGGCTGTCGGAGGCGGTGCCCTACTGCGCCGTCGTGGTGCGGATGAACTGCAAGGTGTCGGGGCGTGGCGTCGACCCGCGGCGCCCCCCGGTGGTCTGGGAGGCCTGGACCGAGGGTGGCTGGGCACAGTGCGAAGTCGGTTCCGACGACACCGGCGGCCTGAACAAGCCGGGCGACGTGATCCTGCATGTGCCCGGCGGGCACCAGGCCTCGATCATCGCCCGACAGCGCGGTGGATGGCTGCGCTGCCGGCTGATCCAGGCCGAGCCGGATCAGCCGACGTACACGGCATCGCCGCAGATCTTGTCGGTCTCGGCGTTCACGATCGGCGGCACGGCCCCGACCATCCATGCCGAGGTGGTCCGCGGGGAGATCCTCGGCCGATCCGACGGCACGCCGGCGCAGCGCTTTCCCCTGCAGCAGCGTCCCGTGCTGCCGTCGGAGGCCCCCGCGACGATCACCGCGATCCAGGGCGACGTGACCGAGCTGTGGACCGAGGTCCCCCACTTCGCGGTGTCCGGGCCCGGCGACCGCCACTTCCGCATCGACCGGTATGCCGGCGAGATCCAGTTCGGGCCGGCTGTCCGCGCCGCGGACAACGACCTGCTCTACTACGGCGCGATCCCGCCGGCCGGTGCGGTGCTGCGGCTGGACGCGTACCGGACGGGCGGCGGCCAGGCGGGCAACGTGGGGCGGGGACTGGTCTGCGTGCTCAAGACGTCCGTACCGTACGTGAGCCGAGTCGAGAACCGGGTGCCGGCCATCGGCGGTGCCGAGTCCGAGAGCCTCGCCGACGCGAAGACCCGCGGGCCGTTGCTGCTGCGGTCGCGCGGACGGGCGGTCACGGCCGAGGACTTCGAGCAGCTGGCGCGCGACGTCGCGCCGGATGCGGCTCGGGTGCACTGCGTGGCGGACACCGCGGACGGTGGCGCCGGAGTCCGGGTGCTGGTGGTCCCGCAGGTCGCCAGCGACGAGCTCGGCCGGATCAACCGCACCGACCTCGACCCGCCGGCCGCGACACTGGAGCGCATCGCCAACAGCCTGGACGCCCGGCGGCTCGTCGGCACCCGGCTTCTGGTCCAGCCACCCGACTACGCCTGGCTGACCGCGGTGGTCAGTCTGAGCTGTCGGCCGCTGTTCGATCCCGGCGACGTCCGGACGCAGGTGCTGCGCGCCCTCTACACGCTTTATCACCCGTTGGTCGGCGGACCGGACGGGAGCGGTTGGCCGTTCGGGCGCTCGGTCCAGTCACACGAGGTGCATGCCGCGCTAGCCAGGATCCCTGGAGTCGACATGGCACGTGAGGTGAGCGTGGCGATCTTCCCGGCCGAGGCGTTCACCGGGCGTCGCGGCGCCGCCACCCAGCGGATCGACATCGCGCCGACCGCGCTGGTCTACTCCTTCGAGCACCAGGTGCGGGTCCGCCGGTGAGGGGCACGATAGATGGCGTGCTCAGTGCACTTCCCATCGCCCCCACGCTGCCGGCGATGATCCGTGAGGACCCGTTCGCCCAGCAGCTGTGCGCCGGGCTGGACGAGGTCCTCGCCCCGGTCCTGATGAGCCTTGACGCGTTCCCGGCGTACCTGGATCTGGCGACGACACCGCCGGACATGCTGCCGTGGCTCGGCCACTGGCTCGGAATGGAGGTGGACCCCGGTGAGGACCTGGACCTGCAACGCAAGCTGTTGGCGTCGGCGGGAGAGCTGCACGCGATCCGCGGCACCCGCCGGGGAATCGAGCTTGCGCTCGAAGCGGCGCTCGGCGTGGACGTCCAGGTGCTCGAGACCGGCGCTGCCACCTGGTCGGCGGAGCCGGGTGCGGAGCTGCCGGGTGAGCACCGCCCGGCGATCGTGGTGATCGTCGAGTCGACCGAGGATGATCCGGTCGACACCGAGCGCCTGGAAGCTCTGGTCGCGCAGCTGAAGCCGGCGCACGTACTGCATCGCGTCCAGGTCAACGAGGCGTAAGCCCGTCGGCCAGCGGGACACCAGGTCGTCAGGGGCCGGCTGAAACGTCCTGGTCAGGCCACAGGCACGCCGAGCTCGGCGCAGACCCGAGCGTGCTCGCGACGGGCGACGGCCGCCGCGCTGCGATCGCCGGCGCTGTCCAGGATCTCGGCGAGCAGCCGCCAGGCGGGGTCGTGGTAGGGGTCCAGAGCGATCGAACGACGGGCGGCGGCGATCCCGGTCGACCAGTCGTCCAGCTCCGATGCAGTCTGCGCCGCGTCGGCGGCAACCCGCGCGGCGAGCATACGCAGCCGGTCCCGCTCTGCCACCACCCACTCTGCCGGGCCGACCTCGGTCAGCAGATCCCCGCGGTAGGCCTCTACGGCGGCCAGCTGGGTCCTCAACTGCGCCGCCGGGTCGGCGCCGGTCGACGATCCCGCGGTCCGGGCCAGCGTCTCGAAACGCTGCACATCCACGGTCGCGCCCGGCAACCAGAGGACGTACGCGTCGCCGTTGCGGCGTAGCGCGTTCTCGCCGAGACCGGCGGCGGCCAGCCACTGTCGAACGCTGGACACCGCGACCTGCAGACTGCGCGTCCCGGAACTGACCGACGCCTCCGGCCAGACGGCCTCGATCAGGGACTCACGATGGATCGGCTGCCCGATCCGCAGCGCGAGCAACATCAACAGCGTGCGCGCCCGCGGTCGGAGCCCGCCCCAGGCCACCACAGCAGCGTCGACCACCAGAGCGAACGCCCCCAAACACTGCAGGCTCACGGCCGGCGGAGCCTCGCCCGGCGCGCCGACCGTGCCGGAGGATCCCGGGTCGGTCGACGCCGAGCCGCCCGAGGGGAGGGTCGGCGCAGCGAGGTTCGAGGTGGGAAGGTTCCGGGCGGGAAGGTGCGAGGTGGGAAGGTTCGGGGTGGGAACGTTCGGGGTCGCCGGACTCTCGACGGTCTCCGGCTGCCCCCCGGCAGTGCGAACCGGCGACACCCCCTCGATCCACTGTGGCAGCGATCCACCCGACAGCAGCCGCACCACGGCATCGAGCCCGAGCGACTCGGCGCTTCTCACGAGCCGTGCCAGCTCCGGCACGGCGGGCGAGGGGAGGGCGTCGGGCGACGAGTGGGCGCCGACCGCGTCGCGCTCGACGACGACCTCGATCGCCTCTGCCCACAGCTGCAGCACCGGTGCGCTCAGCCGGTTGGCGCACTCGGCCGAGCGCTGCAGCAAGGGCACCGCGAGGTCGGGCCGCCCACCGATGGCGTGCGCGGCGCCGATCAGGCCGGTCAGCACACAGGTGGCCCACTCGTCTCGATGACGGACGCAGTCCTCGATCAGGTCGGCACATGCCGCGATGCGCCACTCGCTCGGCCGCAGCGCCAGCCACAGCGCCGCCTGTACGCCCCGCGCCACCCTCGACAACCAGGGAAATGCGTCGACGTCGGCGGCCAGCACGATCTCTTCCAGCCGACCGGCGGCGGTCGCGTCGGGTTGCCCGGCAAGCTCGGCGAGCTGAGCGATCAGCCGCGCGGCGAGCTGCTCCCAGCGTCGGGAACCCGACGGTGCGCTCTCGGCCGCGCGGGCGGCACCGGAGAGATCCCCGGCCAGCAAACGGCCCAGCGACGCCGCCAGACCCCGTGAGCCGAACGGGCTGCGCAGCGAACGAGTGACCATTCGAAGGTCGAGCGACAGCTGCAGATCCCCGGCCGCTGCCGGCGGGCGACCGGGTTCGAGCCCGACCGGCTGCGGCAGCCAGACCTGGGCCACCGCGCGCTCGTGTGCGCAGCGCGCCGTGAAGTCGAGGTCGTCCATCAACGACTCCGCGTGCCGGTAGGCGGTCACCGCGTCCGCCACGAGGCCGTTGCGGAGCAGTCGTCGGGCGCCCGCCACCACGATGCCGGGGTCGTCGACCGGTGCACCGGGCCGCCCGAAAACGCTGCTCAGCCACTCCTCGTCCGGTGGCAGCGCGGTTCCGCCCTGGTGCAGCAGTCTTGCGACCGAGCCCCAGTCCTCCGCCCGCGCGTACGCCCGCACCGCGGCCGGCGTACGGCCGCCGTTCTCCAGCAGGACCGCACTCCGCGCGTACAGCTCGCGGGTAGCCTGCGCGCCAAGCTCGTCGACGAGAACCACCTCGAGATGGGTCTGCAGCACCTGGTGATAGCGGAACGTCAGTCCGCCGTCCGTGCTGGTGGTGAAGAACTGCTCGCTCTCGAGCTCGTCGAGCACTGCCGCGCTGCCGGGACTGCCCAGGAGGGCATCGCACAGCTCGCCGGTCAGCACGCCGAGCGTGCAGGTGTGCAGCAGGAACCGACGACGCTCGGGACCGAGGCCCTCGACCACGTTGCGAGCGAGGTAGGAGCGGATCAGCCGGGTGCGCCCGGTGAGCTCCTCGATGGCCCGCTCCCGGTCGGCCCGGTTGAGCCCCATCGTGGCCAGCTGGAACAGCTGCAGGCCCGCGGCCCACCCGCCGGTCCGACGGGTCAGCGCGGCCGCCGACTCGGGCGAGAGCGGGCGTTGGTACACGGTCCGGAACAGCTCCTCGACCTCCCACGAGCGGAACCGGAGGTCCTCTCCGTCGAGCTGGCCGAGCTCTCCGTCGAGCATCAGGCGGGTGGTGTTGATCGTGGGAGGGCGCCGGCTGCCCCACGACATTCGGACATGCCGCGGGCGGAGCATCGCCACCCGTTCGAGCGCGGCCTCCGCACGGGTGCCGGCGATCACGTGCAGGTCGTCCACCACGAGCCGAACCGGTCGGCGGTCCGCCTCCAGCGCCGCGAGCAGGGCGTCCACGGTACCGGGCGCCGAGGACAGCTGGATGGTGTCGTCGCCGAGAGCTCCGGTCAGGCTGTACGCGAGGTGACGGACGAGCGCACGCTCGTCGTCGTCCTCGGGGCTGGCCCGATACCAGGCAGCGGGACCGACGCCCGAGGCCGCGACACGACTCAAGACCGTCGTCTTGCCGGAGCCGGGCGGTCCCAGGACCAGACCGATCGGCGGTGCGTCGGGAGCGCCGAGCCGCTGCTCGAGACGGTCGCGGACCAGACCACGAGGGTCGGGTCGGCGAACCTTTTCCAGCAGAACGACAGAGTCCATCAGCGCTTGAGCTCCAGACGGGGAATGCCGCGAACATAGCCCTCGCACGGGTCGCGTGTCACCGTTTTTTCAAACACAGAACACAATTCGAGACCTACCACGGACACCGCCCGGACAATGGGCCGCGAGGCATCGTCACCTCCGACTCGTCCGGCCAGGTGGACCTCGACCGATCAGGCGTTCTGGTAGGCCGGGGCCGGGTCCTCGACCGGCGCGTCCAGCCGCGACAGCGCACGTCGGCTGAGCAGTGCCACCAGCGCCGCGCACGCCGCGAAGATCGCGGCACCGGTGAAGGACGCAACGATCCCGGCGAAGTCGATCAGGAACCCCGCGATCGCGGTGCCGATGGCGGCACCGGTGGTGTTGGCAGAGCCCAGGAATGCCTGCGCCTCGTTGAGCCGATGCAGTGGGGTCACGTGGTCGAGCAGCGACTGCTGCATGACCAGGGTCGGTGCGATGGACAGTCCGGTGAGGAACAGCACCGGCATCAGCACCCACAGCGAGTGAACGCCGAGATGCAGCAGCACCGCGAGCGCGCCGAGGAAGACCGAGAAGCAGCCGAGCAGAACGGGCACTGCGCGTCGCTCGCTGAACGACCAGCTGCGACTGCCATAGACCAGTCCACCCACCGAGCTGCCCCCTGCGATGGCGGTGAACAGCAGGCCCAGCTTCTGGGGGCCGCCCAGCAGCTCGGTCGCCGTGGCGGCCATCGAGGCATCCAGCTGGCCGAATCCGACCGAGAGAGCGACCATCACCAGGAGAATCAGCGCGACCCCCGGCACGGTCAGCGCGGTACGTTCCCGGCGCGCACTGGTCCGCCCGCCGGACCCTGCCGGTTGCGGATCGGAGAACTCTGCCGGTTGCGGACGGGAGAGCTGTCGGGCCGCCTCGGTCCGACAGAAGAGCAGTCCGCCGATCGCCATGCACCCTGCGGTGACCAGCAATGGAACGATCGGTGGCGTCAGCACCAGCAGCGCCGAGAGCAGCAGCGGCCCGGCGACGAAGAGCAGCTCGACCGAGGTCGCATCCAGGGCGAATGCCACCCGCCGAGCCGCCGGATCCGGGAAGATGACCCGCCAGGCCGCCCGAAGGGCGGGGTTGGTCGGCGGGTAGGCCAGTCCGGCTGCCATCGCGATGACCACCAGCAGCGGCGCGGGAAGCGCCGAAACGGTCGCGAGCGTCAGGGCGATCAGCAGTGACGCGCTGACCAACGACGTGGGCACCAGCACCTTCCGTTGTCCCACCCGATCCATCGCGCGTCCCCACCAGGGCGACCCGACGGCCACACCGATCGCGTACGCGCCCGTCGCGAGTCCGGCCAGTGCGTAGCTGCCGCGGCTGTGCTGGACGAGCAGCAGCATGCCGAGCGGTCCCATGGCCATCGGCAGCCGCGCCAAGTTGGCGGCGAGAAACGGCCGGACGGCGGGTCCGTGCCGCAGCAGCCGGGCGTACGCGGCCAGGCCGGTGCCGAGCGCGACGCTCTGCATGATCGTTTCCTCGATGAATCTTCAAGCGCGACCGGCGATCGACCGCCACGCGCTGCCCGGTCAGGACCATGACGTGATGGTGCTGAGGCCGAGCGATTCGACATCTGCTGTGGTCGACGACACCGCCGCGGACGGTGAATCGTTTCGACTCCCATGGTCGGGGATGAGCGACCCCGATGGCAAGTCGGTCGTGTCGCGAAGAGCGTCAGCTCAGGTCCAGTGCCTCAGCCGCGTTGCCGTGTGGCGACGACCCCAGCGCATCTCCACCAAGCGGATCGGTGCCGATGCCTCCGTTCGTCACTCCGGTGCCGGCAGCCTCGCCGAGACCCTGACCCAGATCGCCGCCGATCGAGGCGGTCTGCACCGATCCGGCCGTGCTGCCCAAGCCTTCACCGATCCCGGCGCCGACTCCGTTCTGCTGCGCACCGGTCGCCGGCAGACCCGTTGCAGGTGTGCCGGTCGCGGGTGTGCCGGTGGCGGGCACACCCGTCGGGCCGAGCGTCGACGCCGCATTCAGCGGATCACTGTGGAACTGGACCTCCGCCCCGTCGGACACCCCGTCGCCATCGGTGTCGGCCTTGAGAGGATCGGTCCCCAACGATGCCTCCATCGAATCGGTCAAGCCGTCGCCGTCGGTGTCGGCGCTCTTCGGGTTGGTGCCGGCGAGCTTCTCGGTGTTGTCGGTGAGTCCATCACCGTCGCTGTCGACGAAGCCCTTCCGGATGTTCTCCGCGTACTTTCCCGATCCGATCACGCCGGCCACGCCGGGCAGGTGACCCGCGTCGGTGCCCAGCGAGAGCTCTTGTGCATCGGACACACCGTCGGAGTCCGTGTCGGCGGCGAGTGGATCGGTATGCGACACCAGCGCCTCGTAGCCGTCGGACAGGCCGTCGCCGTCGGAATCCGCCTTGTTCGGGTCGGTCCCGGCGAGCTTCTCGAACGCGTCCGTCAACCCGTCGTGGTCGGAGTCGACATCGACCGCCCCGGCTCCGGGCAACCGAGCGACCGGTTCGCCCAGGTCGATCTGATACGCGGCCGCTGTGCTCGACTGGCCGTTGCCACCGTTGAGCAGACTCACCCCATTGGACCCATTGGTCCCTGCGGCTCCGTTGACGCCGTTGGTTCCGTTGACGCCGTTGGTTCCGTTGACGCCATTGGTTCCGTTGACGCCGTTCGTTCCAGTTCCGGTGGCACCGTGCGTCGCCGAGCTCTTCACGCCTGCGCCCCCGGTGTCGGCGCCGTCGACCGAACCCGTCGATCCGTAGACGCCCGCTCCGGAGCCGTCGGCGGCCCTGTCCGAGGCCGCGCCGACACCCGTGCCCGGGTCGTCGACGGAGGTCTTGGCGGCGATGGCCTCCCGATGCGCCTTCAGCCCCTTCTCGTCCGAGATTCCCGGAATCGTCGCCGCATAGTTGAAACGATGCTTGGCCGACCACTCCCCGACGCCGTACTTCGTACCCTTGGCCTCGACCGTACGACCGTCGCCGAGACTGATCGCGACATGCGCTTGACCCGCGGGTAGTCCGCCGCGGGGTTCGCGGGAGAAGTAGAAGAGGAGAGCTCCCTTCGTCTTGAGCGCCTGCTCGACAGGGATCAGGTGGTTCGTCTGCTTCAGTTGCATGTACTGATACTCGGCGGTGCTGTCGAGCTTCACCCCAGCCTGCCGGGCCGCCCACTGGGTGAAGGAGGAGCAGTCGAAGGTCTTCGGGTCTTTCGCCGTCGGAGTGCGCGGAGCGCCGTACACGTAGCGATCCCCGACCTGGTGCTTCGCCGAGGTCAAGAAGATCGAGAGCTTGTCCTCCGCCGTTCCTGACGAAGAGCCGGTCTGCGAATCGGCGGACATCGCCGAGGTCTGCTGGTCGGTCGCGCCCCCACCGGTCGCCGTGACCTGATCAGCAGTGGACTGGGCAGCGGCGTCAGGCGCCGCGGCCGCTGCCGCCCGGGCTTCCGCCGCGCCCTGCAGCGTCCAGGCCGGTGTCGGGGTGTGATCGAAGGGCCCGTCGCTGGGTCCGAGCGGGTCGCTGCCGTGCTGGACCTCCATGCCGTCGGTGATCCCGTCCGCATCGGAGTCGGCCACGGTCGGGTTGGTGCCGAGGGATGCCTCGGCGGAGTCGGACAGACCGTCGCCGTCGGTGTCGGCCTTCATCGGGTCGGTCCCGACGAGCTGCTCGGTATGGTCGGAGAGACCGTCGCCGTCGCTGTCCTTGGCCCCACCGCGGACGTTCTCCGCGAGGACTCCCTCACCGACGACGTACGCCCGTCCGGGGACGGTGCCCGGGTCGGTTCCCTGGGCGATCTCGGCGGTGTCGGAGACCCCGTCGCCGTCGGTGTCACTCGACAGCGGGTCGGTGTGGGAGATCATCGCCTCGTAGCCGTCGGTCAGCCCGTCGCCGTCGGTATCCGCCTTGTTCGGATCGGTGCCCGCCAGGCGCTCGAACTCGTCGGTGAGCCCATCGTTGTCGCTGTCCTTCGCCACGGTCGTGGTGGCGCTGCTGGTGCCCACGGGTGCGCCGGAACCGGTTCCGTTCGCGACCTGATGACTGCTGGCCGCGTCGGCGACGTCTGTCGTGCCGGAGTCCGCACCGGTGTCGGCCAGCGGGCGACCGGTGTCGATCTGGTCGTACTGGCTCTCCGTGAGCGGTGTGAGCATCTTGGATCCGTAGCCGTGCACACCCCGCGGATCGCCGGCGACGCCGATCTGTTGCTCCACCTTTCCTAGGTACGTCCGGTAATCGGCTCGGGATCCCTTGTTGCGATCGTGCGTCGTCGTCCACGGCCGCATGTCCCGGCCGTGGAGGCTGATCGCGTACGCAGCGCGGGCGTTCGCCTCGGGATCGTTGAGGTTGCCCCACTTCGACGCGCGCGAGCCGTCGGCGTTGACGTTGATCTGCCACAAACCGACTGAGTACTCGCCCTTGTCGTTGAGCGCACCGGTCCGGCCACCGGACTCGGCCAGCGCGATCGCGGTCCAGGTCACTGCCTGATGTGGGGTGAACCCCGCCGAACGCGCAGCATCGTAGATCTCGCGGATCGACAGGGTGGTCGACATCGGTCAGGTGCTCCTCGGGCAGCCGACACTTGAGGGCGGCGGCACCACGATTTTACGGCCGCGGCAGCCATATCGAGCCCGGCTTTTTCTCCGCCGCCCTGGCTGCGTCAGAATCAGACCACTGCCACCGCGACGACACTCGGACCCGCCGGGTCGCGCCGCGCTATCCAGCCGCGCTACCAAAGGGTGCGATGACTTACCGACTCGGTGTCGATCTCGGCACGACGTTCACCGCCGCTGCGACGGCCAACGCGATGCCGCCGACCATGGTCGGACTCGGCAACCGGTCGCTGCAGATCCCTTCGGTCCTGTTTCTCACCGAGCAGCAGGAGATGCTCGTCGGCGAGTCGGCCGAGCGCCGCGGGCTGACCCAGCCGGACCGACTCGTCCGCGAGTTCAAGCGGCGGATCGGCGATACCGTTCCGATCCTGGTCGCCGGCACCCCGTTCTCACCCCAGGCGCTCACCGCGCGCCTCCTCCAGCACGTGGTCCAGACGACCGTCGATCGACTCGGCGAGACTCCCGGCGACGTCGTCCTCACCCATCCCGCGAACTGGGGGCCGTACAAGCTCGAGCTCCTCGATCAGGTCGCCGTCCTCGCCGGCGTCGAGCACGCGAGCCGCTGTCCGGAACCGCTTGCCGCCGCGGCTCAGTACGCAGCCCAGACGCGGGTCGCGGTCGGCGAGACGATCGCGGTGTACGACCTCGGGGGTGGCACGTTCGACGCCTGCCTACTCCGCAAGACCGCCACCGGCTTCGTTCAGCTGGGCTCACCCGAGGGCATCGAGCATCTCGGCGGCATCGACTTCGACGAGGCACTCTTCCGCCATGCCCTCGACATGCTCGGAGATCGGATCGCGGACCTCGACCCGGACGACTCCGACGCCACCGCCGGTTTGGCTCGGCTCCGCCGGGACTGCGTTGACGCGAAAGAGGCGCTGTCTGCGGACACCGACGCCCTGCTGCCGGTGGCCCTTCCCGGGCTGCACACGACGCTGAGGCTCACCCGGGGCGAGTTCGAGGGCCTGATCCGCCCGTCTCTGGCCGACAGCGTTGCCGCGCTGGACAGGACTATCCGCTCAGCCGGCATGACGGCTGAGCAGCTCAGTGCGATCGTCCTGGTGGGTGGCAGTAGCCGCATTCCCCTGATCGGCGAGCTGCTCCACCAGGCGTTCCCGACGCCGACCGCTCTGGACACTCACCCCAAGCACGACATCGCGCTCGGCGCCGTACAGGTGATCCAGAGTCAGCCGCAGACGACGGTCCCCCGAGAGTCGTCAACGGTCCGCACTCCTCGCGCCGGACAGATATCGCCTCCTGGGCCCCCACCACCCTGCCCCGTCCGGCCCCCACCACCGTGCCCCGTCCGGCCCCTGCCGCAGCGCCACGTCCAGCCCCTGCCGCGGCAGAGCCGCCAGCGGGACCGCCCGGCCAGGCGCTGCCGCCACCCACCGCGCCGCAACATGGCGAACCGACCCCGAACACCGGTCGGCGCCGACGCATGATCATCCTGGCCGCCTGCGCCGCGGCGGTTGTCGCGGGGATCGGGATCGGTCTGGTCGTGGTCAACCGCGAAGCCACCAACAAGGGAAGCGAGCAACAGCCTTCGGTCGGATTCGATACGTCCTTACCGAGCAGCCCCTCGTCATCGCCGGTGGAGCAGCTCCCTCGGTCGGGTCGGCTCGCCCCGACACAGCTCCTGGTGCCCATGCAAACCGGCGCACACTGGGACATCTGGCTCGGCGACACGACCACGAGCGCACCAGTGCGGCGGGTGACCAGTGGCCAGGGAACGAACACGTCACCCGTGATCTCCCCGACGTTCGACTCGATGATCTACGTCCATGCCGACCAGGGCGGCACCACGACCTCGCTCCGCGTCACGGGTCTGGCCTCGCTGGACGGCGATCGGGAGCTGTTCTCGCTGCCAAGTGGATGCCAGAGTGCCGGCCGCCCTGCCTGGAACCGCGTCGACCCCACCCAGTTGGCGATCGCCTGCACCGACAGCCAGGGCCGCTACCTCATTCGCCTGATGACCATCGACGGAAAGGTCACCGGTACCGTCGCGGCGCCCGCCGGCCACCCACGGATGGGCGACGTCGCGTTCACCTCCGATGGCCGACGCCTGATTCTCTGGGCGGCGCCCGCAGCCGACGCCGAGTGGGATGGCGGCACGCTGTACACGGTGCCCGTCGACGGCGGGACACCGACATTGTTGATCAAGAACGACACATCGACGATCAAGGGCCGAGACGCGGATCCGGTGGCCTCCCCCGACGGCCGCTACGTGGCCTTCCGGCGCCGGATGCCGGTTGCCGGGAAGTCGCGTGGTCAGGCGGACATCTTCCGCGTCCGAACCGATGGCACTGGGCTGACGCGCCTCACCGACGATCCAGCGGATGAGCAGGACCCGTCGTGGTCACCGGACAGCTCGCAGATCGCGTACAAGAGTGCCGCGGCGACGTCTGCCTGGCCCAACAGCACGTTGTCCAAGATCTGGATCATGACTCCCGGTCGGCATGACGCGCGGGTGCTGTGGACCCAAGGGTCTGGCGATCTGCAGACAACTCCGGCCTGGACGCCGCGCTGAGCGTTGTTTCGCAGCCCGCGCCAGGGAACGGGCGACCTACACTGAGCAGACCCATCGTGATCGAGCGAGGAGGGCGGGTGAGCGAGAAGGAGAGCGAGGCGTTGTACGCCCCGAGCCTGGTCGAGATGACCACGCGTCGTCTCCGGGCCGAGATCTTGTCCGGCGACCTTGCCCCCGGCCGGCGCCTCGTCGAGGAACAGATCGGTCAGCGGTTCGCCATCAGCCGGGCGCCGCTCCGCGAAGCGCTGCGACTGTTGGCCAACGAGGGACTCGTCGAGCATCTTCCCCGCCGAGGCGTTCGCGTCACCGAACTGTCCGACCAGGACGTCGACGAGCTCTTCGGGCTCCGCGCCGTGCTCGAGCAGCACGCCGCGCGGCAGGCGTTTCCGCTTCACGTCGAGGGTGGCGGCGACGCCCTGGTTGACGTGCGATCTCAGCTCGACGAGATGCGACGCGCCACCGCCGCCGGCGACGAGCTGGGCAAGGGCGACGCGCACCGGGCCTTTCACACCGCGGTCATCGCCCTGGCCGGCAACCACCAGCTCGACCTCGCCATCGAGCCGATCCTGGTGCAGCTGCAGCGGCCCATGGCGGCCAACCTCCGGCGAGAGACCGCGCTGCTGGGTCCGCAAGCGGGAATCGAGCGACACGAGCGGTTGCTGGCTGCCCTCGAGACAAACGACCGCGACCTCGTACTGACGGCGCTCGAGCAGCATGGCTCCCGCCGGTTCCTCGCCGGCGCCGGCATCCCCGCCTAACCGCCCCCCATCCCCGGGAAAGTGGGCGGAAACGACAGCGACACGCCGACAGGACTTGCCGTTTGCGCCCACTTTCTGGCCGGGATGAGGCCGGGGCGAGTAGTTCGTCCGGCAGCGAAACACACCCGTAACGACGCGTGACTGTGGCCGACACGAATTCTGTCGACAATCGACGGCATGGCGTATTCGACGATCTCCTCGCGAGTTGCCGTTGGTCCGACCCTCGGCCCCGGCATCACGAGCCTGACCGCGGCCTATCGGAGCAACAGGACCAGCCCGGACGCGGTCTGCGCGGAGATCCTGGCCAGAATCGCGGACCGCGGGCCGGACGGGACCTGGATCACGGTCGCCACACTGCCGGACCTGCTGCGTCGGTGCGCCGAGCTGGCGGCGACCCCCGGAGCACGTGAGCTGCCGCTGTTCGGCATCCCCTTCGCGGTCAAGGACAGCATCGATGTCGCCGGTTGGCCGACCACACTGGCCTGTCCGGAGTACGCGTACACCGCGACCGAGACCGCGCCGGTGATCGACAAGCTGCTCGAGGCCGGAGCGATCATGATCGGGAAGACCAATCTCGATCAGTTCGCCACCGGCCTCAACGGAACGCGGACCCCGTATCCCATTCCGCACAGTGTGTACGGCGAGGAGCTGATCTCGGGTGGGTCCAGCTCCGGATCTGCCCTCGCGGTGGCCCTCGGCGAGGTGCCGTTCGCGGTCGCCACCGACACCGCCGGGTCGGGTCGGGTGCCGCCCGCGCTCAACGGGGTCGTCGGGTTCAAGCCCTCCCGGGGCACGATCAGTGCGGTCGGCCTCGTGCCGGCGTGCCGCTCGCTCGACTGCATCAGCCTGATCGCCGGGTCCGTGACCGATCTCGACACCGTGTACGAGGTCGTCTCCGGCGTGGATCGGCGAGACCCGTGGAGCCGGCCGCGGACACGACACGCGGTGACGCCGAACATGATCACCGTCGGTCTCCCGCCGTCTGGTGACCTGGAGTTCTTCGGTGACGAACCGATGGCTGCGGCACACTTTCGGGCTCGTGAGGCGTGGACCCAGGAGTTCGCGATCAGGCCCGTGCCGCTGCAGCCATTCCTGGATGCGGGAGCGCTCCTCTACTCCGGTCCCTGGGTTGCCGAGCGCTACCTGGAGTTCGGCGACTTCCTCGCCGAGCACCCCGACGCCGTGGTTCCGGTGGTTGCGGACATCATCAGAGGTGGCGCCGCCTACAGCGCCGTCGACGTGTTCCGAGCACAGTACCGGCTGGCCGAGCTCAAGGCCATCACCGCAGAGATCTTCGCCACGGTCGATGTCCTCGTACTGCCCACGATCGGCACCACGTTCACGATCGAGCGTGTGCTGGAGGACCCGATCGCGACCAACACCGTGCTCGGGCACTACACCCACTTCGGAAACCTGCTTGATCTCTGCGCCGTCGCCGTTCCCGCCGGCGAGACCAGCGACGGCCGACCGGCCAGCTGCATGGTGCTAGGCCCCGCTCTCTCCGACGATGTCGTGCTCGCCGCAGCCGCCGCGTACGAACGGTCCGGCCGCAACCAGAACTGACCTGCCCGCCCCATCCCGAACTCTTGCGTCAGGAGGCCGACGTTGATCAACGAATCCGCACCCGTGCCCGTCGTCGAAGCTGAACCGGGTCCGTTCTCACTTCCACCGGGCCAGATCGCCCTGGTGATCATCGACATGCAGCGCGACTTCCTGCTGCCCGGCGGCTTCGGTGAGACGCTCGGGAACGACGTCTCGCAGCTCGCTGCCGTCGTCCCACCGCTGCAACGCGTGCTCGCCGCCGCACGAGCGAGTGGCATGATGATCATCCACACCCGGGAGGGTCATCGGCCCGACCTGTCCGATCTCCCCCCGGCCAAGCATCGCCGCGGAAAACCCGCGCTGCGGATCGGCGACCCGGGGCCGTACGGCCGGATCCTCGTTCGCGGCGAGTACGGGCACGACATCATCGACGAGCTCCGGCCCGAACCGGACGAGCTGGTGATCGACAAGCCCGGCAAGGGGTCGTTCTACGGCACCGATCTCGACGAGATCCTCACGGCCGCAGGGATCACCAACCTGATCGTCACCGGGGTCACTACCGAGGTATGCGTGCACACGACAGTGCGCGAAGCGAACGATCGTGGGTACGAGGTGCTGGTGCTGTCGGACTGCGTCGGCTCCTACTTCCCCGAGTTCCAGCGCGTCGGCTTGGACATGATCGCCGCCCAGGGCGGGATCTTCGGCTGGGTGAGCGACTCAGCCGCCCTCCTGCAGCAGTTGGCAGCACCCGCAACCACCGCGGCCTGAGTCTCGAGGAGCAGCTGAACATGAGCATCAAGATCCCTACCCTGCGTACGAAGTCGCCCGATCAGGCCGAGGCGTTCAAGGTGCCGTGGTGGACCCGCGGCGACACCAACGCCTTCTTCGGCCTGGCGTTCAACATCTTGGTGAACGTCCTCACGCTGACTGCCCTGTTGATCTACGTGGTCAAGGTCCCGGCCGAGATGGTGCTGGGCAAGGTGCTCCCGGCGCTGGGTATCGCGCTGATCGTCGGGAACGTCTACTACACCTTCCTGGCCAGGAGGTTGGCACGACGAGAGCGGCGCCTGGACGTCACCGCCATGCCGTACGGCCCGAGCGTTCCGCACATGTTCATCGTCGTGTTCGTGATCATGCTGCCGGTCTATCTCTCCAGCGGCGATCCGATCAAGGCGTGGGAGGCTGGGCTCGCTTGGGCGTTCGTGATCGGCGTGATCGTGCTGATCGGTGCCTTCATCGGACCGGCCATTCGCAAGATCACCCCGCGCGCGGCGCTGCTCGGCACCCTCGCCGGAATCTCGTTGAGCTTCATCTCGATGCGGCCCGCCGCTCAGATCTGGGAGGCCGCCTGGATCGGACTGCCGGTGCTCGGCATCATCCTCGTCGGGTTCTTCACGAACCTCAAGTTGCCCGGTAACATCCCGATCGGCCTGGCCGCGCTGCTCGTCGGCACAGCGATCGGCTGGATCGGCGGCTACATGTCGGTGCCCGACGTGGCGACCGCCGCCAGCGACATCGCACTCGCGGTTCCGACGCTCAACATCGGGCTCCTGGTTGCTGGGTTGAGCAATATCGCTCCACTTCTGGCCACCGCGATCCCGCTCGGTGTGTACAACTTCCTCGAGGCGATGAGCAACGTAGAGAGCGCCGCCGCCGCCGGAGACTCCTACAACTTGCGCAGCGTCTTGCTGGCCGACGGCACGGGGGCGATCGTCGGATCGGCCCTCGGCTCACCGTTCCCGCCTGCGGTCTACATCGGCCATCCGGGCTGGAAGGAAGCCGGTGGTCGGACCGGCTACTCGATGGGCAGCGGGTTGGTCATCGCATTGTTGTGCTTCCTCGGTCTGTTCGGTGTACTGGCCACGATCTTGCCCATTCCGGCCATCGTGCCGATCCTGCTCTACATCGGTCTGCTGATCGGGGCGCAGGCCTTCCAAGCCACCCCGCGACTGCACGCACCCGCCGTTGTCGCCGCGATCATCCCCAACCTGGCCGCCTGGGGCGCAGGGCTGATCGACAACGCCCTCGCGGCGACCGGCACCACGGCAGCCCAGCTCGGCGAGGCGTCACTGACCAATGCCGGGTTGGTGTACCACGGACTGCACGTCCTCGGCCAGGGCGCGGTGCTCGCCGGCATCGTGCTGGGCGCCATCGTGACGTTCATCCTGGAGCGCCAGCACTTCCGAGCCGCGATCGCTGCCGGCGCCGGAGCCGCCCTGTCGTGGATCGGACTCCTGCATGCCGACAAGGTGGAATGGGCCGCCGCCCCGCAGGTCGCGCTGGGCTATGCCTTCTTGGCCCTCGTCCTGCTCGGTATCGGCGCGCTCCAGCGCCGGTCTCCGGCCACCGAGCCGGTGCCGGACGACTCCGCACTGGCCACCGCGGAGTAGGTGCGAGGCGCGAGGCGCCACACAACAAGCCGGGGGCGGGGGGAAATGGGGCCGCGGACCTGTGCACTCGAGGGGAAGAGTGCGTGGTCCGCGGCCCTGTTGGTCGGCCCGCAGCTCTCACTGCACGGGCGCGACCAATCGGCCTGGTACCGCCTCGGCCGGCGGGGCGACCGGCTCCAGCACTGCTGTAGCGACCAGGCCGGGATCGGTGTAGACAACGTCGACAAGACCCCGATCGCCGACGACGACATGGCACGTGGCGACGCCGAACCATGAGTTTCCTCGGGTGTATCCGACGCCGATCAGGTGCCTACCCGGCTCAGTGAGCAGGCAGAACGTCGCGGACCACCAGATGCCACGCGGAACGCGGTCGACGAAGACCACCGGGCGGCCGGCCTCGACCGTCGCCGACATCGGCGCCGGCACCGCGATCCGTACGCCCCCATCGAGAGCTTGCGCCCGCCCGGTGCGATCGAGGTAGGCGCTCACCTGGCGATAGCTGACCAGGAGATCGTCGGCCTGCAGCTCCGCGCCCTCGGCGACGAAGCTCCGATGCACCACCCCGTCGAAGGGCGACCGCAACGTGATCGTCGTGGCTCCACTCGACTCACCACTCCCGAGTCGGAGCTCCACCTCGACCAGCGGGCGGCCCAGCCCGATCGCCTGACCGGGTCCGACCAGCCAGCGCTTGAGGACGGCCCGTCGATCCGGCGCGAGGAGGAGCAGCTCCCGCACGGTGACCGTCGCATCCCGAGCGGGGTTCCATCGAGATGCCTCCGGGCGGGCATCCGCCGCCGGCGCAGACCCGGCCGTCGTACCGGAGGCCGGCCCACCCGACGGACGCCCGGCACGGGCCGACCCACGCGGAACACCTACGGCAGGTCGGTAGCGCTCGGCCGCCATCGCGGCACCGAGCGCAACGCTGTGCGACGGGTTGCGGGGCATGATCACCTGGCAGTCGAGCCTGCGCGAGATCGACTCGAACACGAGCGGGATCCGCACCGACCCCCCGACCAGCACGACCGATGCGAGATCGGCTGCGGACGTCCCGGCGTTGCGGATGGCGCGTTCGAATGCCCGGATGGTGTCGTCCAGGGCGGATCGAACCATGGACTCGAACTCGCCGCGAGTGATCCGGACCGCGCGAGTCAAGCCGGGCAGGTCGATGGCGACCTCGGCGACATGATCGACCGACAGCGCCTCCTTGGCGGTCACACACCGCCGGCGGATTCGAGCTAGCGCAGCCACGACCTCCGGATCGTCCGACCTTGCGAGGTCGGGTGCATCGTGCCCAAGGGCTTCGACGGTGAACGCGTACACCGCCTCGTCGAAGTCGATTCCGCCCAGGTGCTCGATGCCCTCGGGGGGGCCCGCCAGCGCAAAGGCACCCGTGCGGGTCGCCCGAAGAACGGCGGCATCGAACGTCCCGCCGCCGAGGTCGTACACACCGACCAGCGCGCCTTCCCGCTGGGCGTCGGCCCCGGCGTGACGGATGGCCGCAGCCTCTGGCTCGGTGCAGACGATCGCACTCGGCACCTCAGCCATCCGGATCACCTGCCGGAGCAGGTCGTGCTTGTACGGCCCCCAGTTGGCCGGGCAGGTGACGGCGAGCAGCTCGGGAAGACTCTGCTGCTCGGCCGCCACCCGATCGACGACCCAGCGAAGCTGGTGGGCCATCAGCGTCTGAGGGGAGTGCATCCGACCGTCGATGATCAACGGAACCTGGTCCCCGAGCCGGCGCTTGAACTCCCGGGCAAGGGCGGTCGGTCGCTGGGCGCCGAGCCGCTCCGCCTCGTCACCGATGACCAGACGGCCATCGGCTCCGAGGCAGACCGTCGACGGAATCTCGTACCGGCCGGGCGTCAGCTCGGCGACGGTGTGCTTGCCGTCTCGCGCCACCGCCGCCGCGGTGAACGTGGTGCCGAGGTCGATGCCCAACCGGTACGACATCATCGTGACTCCTTCGTCGACTCGTGATCGATGATGATCAGCTGTTGCGGTCGCCGGCACCGGACGGCGGGACCGACGGCACGTAGTCGATCGGTTCCCAACCCGGGAAGACATCCGGTGCATCGACCGGTTGGTGCTGCGGGGCGGTCGGCGCGGTCGGCGCGGACATGGTGGCCGCCATGCGCGGGTCGATCGGACCCGACTGTGGGTAGCCGGCGGGCACCGGTGAGAGTGGTGTCATAGCGACCGCCGGGCTCGTCGGTGCTACGGGCCCCATCGCAGCGGCCGGTGCTGGTTGCCCCATCGGCGGCATCGGTGCAACCGGGTACTGCGGTTGCGTCCCCATCGACACGGGCTGTTGCTGGGGCAGTTCGAGCGCGGCACCATTCGGCGCTCCACCGGTCGGGGATCCCCCGTTCGGCAGCGGGCCATACGGGTTCTGCGGCGGGTAGGGCGGCTGCCAACCCTGACCAGGCTGGCCCTGACCCTGCTGACCCTGACCCGGCTGACCTTGACCCGGCTGACCCAGACTGAGTTGAGCCGCGCCCGGCTTGGCCGGCCGACGCCGGAGGACCAGCAGGAGAACGGTGACACCCAGACCGATGATGACCACCGCGGCGATGCCGACGACGATCATCGGCGTGCCGAAGGAGAATCCGAGGCCGGAGTCCTGGGCTGCCGGAGGAGGTGTCTTGTCCTTGCCCTGGTTGATCGCCGTCTGCGACTTGGTGATGAAACCACCGACGTACGCGTGGGCGGGGAACAATGCCTTCACCTGCTGGAACTCACCGAGCGCCTTGCTGTAGTACTCGTTGTGGAAGTCGGCCAGACCCTGGTCGTAGATGACGGAGGTCTCGCTGGGCGTCAGGTCCGCCCCACTCCTGGTCAGCGCGTCCTTGATCACGTCGAGGGGCATCAGATAGTTCTGCCCGACACCGGAGCCGTTCGCGTCGATGGCCCCGGCGACCAGCATGCCGATCACCTGGCCGTCCTGGTTGAAGGCGGCTCCACCCGAGCTGCCCGGCATCGCGTTCGCGTCGGTCTGCAGGATCGGCGTGCCGCCGGTGGTGGTCTTCAGTGCGGTGATCGAGCCCTTGCTCAGTGTTGGCTGAAGCTGTGACGCCTTGGAGAAGTCCTTGAGGTACGTTGCCGCGGCCGGGAAGGCGTTGATGTAGACCTCCTCGCCCTGCTGCGGTGAGTCCGACCCCAGCGGCACGGTCGGCAGCTGACCGTCGACGCGGATCCGCAGGACCGCGACGTCGGCGCCGAGTGCCGGATCGGACCGGAAGACGACCTCTGCCGGCTGGTTCTGACCGACTCGCTGGCCGGTGGCCGACGCGACTCCGAGCCGCACCGCGACCTTCGGCGAGCCCAGATCGACGTGCACCTTGGCCTGCGCGAACCCGTTGACCGTGCGGACGATGCTCTTCATCGCCCCGGTCGAGAGGTCGAACTTGGCGAAGTCCTTCAACAACGCGGTGGCGTCGGCCTTGGCGAACGCGGCGGCACCGGCCTGGGCGAACATCTTCTTGACGTCGGAGTCCGGCGTCACGACGTGGCGGGCGGTGACGATGTACCCGTCGGGGCTGGCGATGAAGCCGCTGCCGACGTACTGCGCGCTGAGCTTCTGGGTCCGCTTCGCGCCGGCCTCCTTGAAGTAGTAGGCAGGATCACGCTGGGCGCGGTCGAAGATGTAGTTGACGAAGCCGGCCGCCCCGAAGTCTCGGTGCAGGTACTTGACGTAGGCCCGCAGGATGAGCTGCTGGCCGGCCTTGGAGAACTCGATCCGGCCGAGCTTGACGCTCGCCTGGTACTCGGTCGTGATCACTTGGACCGCTGGATTGGTGTGCTCGGCGAGCGTGGTCTCGGTGGTGACCGGATCCGCGTGGGCCGGCAGGACGAACGCGCCGGTCGCCAGTGCGGTCGCAGCGACCGTGGCCGCTGCGGCCCGGGCTCCTGCCCGTGCTGCCGCGCGGAAGCGTGAGGTGCGACGGTCCGCGACCGCCGTACCTGAGGTGATTTCCCCTCGCATGATGTGATGCCCCCATCTCGTACGTGAGCGCGGCACCCTCGTCCGCGCCTGGCTGATTGCCACGTCAAGAGTCGCTGTCGCGGCCCCTCCGTGACGTCAGACCAGGAGATGGCTTCCGAGATACATCATTTGTCGTACGTCCGGTCGATCACGTCATCGCCGGCACGTACGCGGCCTCAGATCGCTTCCTCGGCGACCACGGTCATCGACTCCAAGAAGGGGGCTCCGAAGGTGGTCGCCATGGCGACATCGGTAGCGTCTCGGCCGCGGCCGATCAGCACCCGACCCTTTCGAGGCTGGTTGTTGCGGGGGTCGAAGGTCCACCAGCGATCGCCCAGATAGACCTCCATCCAGGCCGCGAAGTCCATCGGAGTGCCACGGGAGTCGAAATCGATCTCCGGCAGGTACCCGAACACGTACCGGGCTGGGATGTTGAGCGCCCGGCAGAACGAGATGGCCAGGTGGGTGTAGTCGCGGCAGACGCCGTAGCCCGACTGGTGGACGTCAGCGGCGGTCGTCCAGGAGTTGCTCGTGCCGTAGGAGAACGTCAGGTGATGATGGACATAGTCACAGATGGCCCGGACCCGGCCGTAACCCGGTGCGATCGACCCGAACCGGCTCCACGCCTCGTTGCCCAAGACGTCGGGTAGGCAGTATCGACTCGGCAGGGTGTAGAACAAGACGTCGTCCGGTAGGTCGGCCGGCGGGTGTTCGACGGCACCGTCGTCCTGCGGCTCGACCGTATCCGGCACGACCGCGAGCGCGGAGTAGGTGATCACCGACCCTCCCGCCGGCACCTCCATCCGTCGGCAGCGATTGCCGTAGATATCGCGGTAGGTCCGACTCTCCTGCCCTGGTTGGAAAGTCCAGGTCTCATCGCGGATCTCGACATTCTGGTCCTGGACCGGCTCCACCTGGAAGACGGCAGGAACAGGCGACCACGAGCTGTATTCGAAGGTGCAGCCGATGGACACCGTCCGGGTGGCGGTCGTCGGTGCTGCGACATCGAGCGCCTCGGTCAATTCACAGCCCTCTTCCGGGGGTCACAGATAACACGGCCCCGGAAGTGTAGGACCACTCCGGCTCTCCTCACGACGATCATCTCCTAGCTCCATCTACTGCGCGTGGCTGTCTTGTTACGACCTGGTTTCCGCGACGAGCGACCGCGCTCGAGACGTGCTTGCTCTCCGGGTTCGGTGAGCCTTCAGGCGAACGTATATCCGACCGCGTGCTTGGCTACACGGCGGTGGGCGACCGCGTGCCACCGAGTGCTGGGCCAGGTCGCCGGAATCATGCCGCACTCCGCACCATCCCTTCTCGGGGCGTCCGGGTCCCGATACGATCCGCGGGTGGGCGTAGAGGCGAGCTGGTTGGCCGCGCGGGTCGCCGCCGACGGGAAGGCCCGCGAGGCAACGGTCTCCACCCTCCTGCCGATGTTGACCGAGGACGTACGACCCGGTCAGGACACCGACGTACGCATGATCGACATCGGTGCGGGCAGCGGCGCCAACCAGCGCTGGTTGGCTCCCCGACTGCCGTTTCGCCAGCACTGGGTGCACCTGGACCACGACCCGGCCATCCTCACTCACACCCACGGCGTCGCTCCCACCGAGTTCGTCGTCGGCGGGATCGGTGCCCTCGGCGCGCTCCTCGACCACCATCGAGAGCGCGGGACGGCCCAACCCGACGTGATCACCTGCGCCGCTGTGCTCGACGTCTTGACCCGATCCGATCTGGCCCTGCTGTGCGACCTGATCTCGAGCTCGAAGGTGCCGGCGCTGCTCAGTCTCAGCGTGACGGGGGAACTGGCCGTCGAGCCACCGGACGGCGCGGACGCCGCGCTCCTCGAGGCGTTCAACGATCATCAGCGGCGCGATGGCCGCGCCGGGCCGGACGCCCCCGATCTGGTCGGGGCGCAGTGCGGCGGCGCCGGCGCACGGGTGGAATCGGTGTCGACGCCCTGGGTGCTGGACGGGACCAGTGACCGGGCATTCGTGGCCCGGTTTCTGCAGGAACGGATCGACGCCAGCCTCGAGCAGGAGCCGACCCTCCGCACGGTCGGGGAGGAGTGGCTCCGGCGCCGGTTGGCCGCGCTCGTCGATCTCGACCTTCGGATCACGGTCGGGCACCGCGACCTCCTGATCCTGCCGTCCTGAGCCTGACCACGGTGCTCCCCCCGGTGATCGTGCCGGGCCGGCGCTTCCGGATCTGCGCGTCGACGGCCGACCCACGCTCCAAGCGTCTCGTCTGGCGCCAGCCCGTATTCGACCTTGCTCGCGACCCGCACGCCGTGGCACGCTGGCCTCGGCGGCGGGGGCGACCACTTGTGATCATGCCTGCCCAGGGGAGCGGATGGGGTATTCGCTAGGAATCGATCTCGGCACCACCTACACCGCCGCAGCGGTCAGCGAGGGTCAGCACGCGGAAGTCGTCCCGCTCGGCGACCGTTCCCCACAGGCACCTTCGGTGGTGTATCGAGCCCCGGACGGTTCGTTTCGCTACGGCGAGACCGCCGAGCGACACGCGACCGCCGAGCCTGAGCGCATCGCGCGTGAGTTCAAGCGTCGGATGGGAGATCAGACACCGATCTTCGTCGGTGGTTCACCGATGTCGGCCCACGCATTGTCGAAAGCGTTGCTCGGCTGGGCCATCGATCGGGTGGTGGCCGGCCAGGGCGAGCCGCCGGATCGGGTGACGGTGACCTGCCCGGCCAACTGGGGGCCGTACCGGCGGGAGCTGATGAGCCAGGTCACCTCTCTCAACGCCGATTACCCGATCATGGTGTGCACCGAGCCGGAGGCTGCCGCCGTCCACTTCGCCGCCAGTCGGCGGGTGGCGGGGGGCCAGTCCATCGCGGTGTACGACCTGGGCGGAGGCACGTTCGATGCCGCGGTCCTGCGGCGCACAGCGGCCGGCGACTTCGAGGTGCTGGGTTCTCCGGACGGGCTGGAGCAGGTCGGCGGTGTCGACTTCGACGAAGCCGTGTTCGAGCGGGTCGGTCGCGGAATCGACTGGGACCACCTCGATCCGGAGGACCCTGACGCGCTGGCCGGCCTCGCCCGCTTGCGCCGCGACTGCACCGAGGCCAAGGAGGCGCTGTCCAGCGAGACGGAGACGACTGTCCCGATCCTGCTCGGAGGTCGGCTCAACCGGGTCCGGCTGACTCGAGCCGAGTTCGAGGAGCTGATCAATCCATTGGTCACCGACACCGTAGACATCCTCGACCGGGTCATCCGCCGTTCGGGGGTCGCTTCGGCAGGGCTTGCCGCCATCGTCCTGGTCGGCGGTTCGTCCCGGGTGCCCCTGATCAGCGAGCTCCTCACCCGCCGCTTCGGCAGGCCCGTCTTGTTGTCAGCCCAGCCGAAGCTCTGTGTGGCGATGGGGGCGGCCATGCTCGGCTCCGTCCACGCAGGGCGGCCGGCAGCCGTTGCCGCCGCACCGCTGCCCGCACCCACCGCACCCGGGGCGCTCACCCCCGCCGGCCGAGGCGCCCAGACCCCTGTATCTACCGAAACCGACTCTTCGGAAGCGGCGTATCGGTCAACCGACTCCCGGCAGGACGTGTCTCCCGAGCCGGTGCCTGCCGCACCCCCGACTGCCGATCTCCCGACACCGGTACCCGTCCAGACTCGTGGCTCGGGCATGGCTCCGGCCTCAGGAGCTTCGCCGCCGCAGCCGTCCGATGAGCGATCGGGCTCGACCGCTGCCGCTCGCCGGGGCATCCCGACGTACCGGATCGTCTCGGTCGTGTGTGCAGTCGCAGCCGTGCTGCTGATGATCTTCGGCACGGCGGCTGTCGAGACCGGGCCGGGCTGGAACACCACCTCGTTCACCGTGAGCGCCGAAGGTCAGCCGGCCGACGCGACCCTTACCGTGACGATCTTCGGCGTTGCCCTCACCCGACCGGCCGAGCCGATCACCGACGGGTCGTTCAACCTCCGAGCGGACAGGATCTTCCTCGCCGGTCCGACCCGGGGGAGGATCACGTCCGGCGCGGGCGCTCGAGATGTCGTGCTTTCTGCCACTGATCGATGGAGCTCGAGTCGCTGGCTCAGCCTGCCGTTCGCCGCACTCGTGCTGACCACGTTGTTCTCGTTCGCCTACGCCGAGTCGATCCTGCGCCCGATCCGTCAGCGGCGGCGCCGCGCGGCACCCGGGGAGTTCCTCGGTCTCGTCGGTTCCGGTCTGGTCGCCGGATGTGCGGCCGTGCTGGCCGCCTGGGTCATCGGCGATCGACTGCCGGAAGCCGGGACGGCGTTGGCGATCGTCGTCTGTGTCTGTGCGGCCGTTGGCCTGCTTGCGTTCGCCTGGCCGGCCGACCAGTCGTCACAGGTCAGCGCGCCGCAGCGTCGATCGGCCTCCTGACCGAATGGAACCTGGTACGTGCGCCGCCGCCGGCGCGCAGCGACGAGAGCTAGGTGTTCGGGCGAGTGCGTCTGTTCGAGCGGTCAGTCAGCCGCGTGTGACAGGGCCGCCCGACTGCACCACCCCGGATCCGGGGCCGGAGGGCGGCTGCGGTCCGGGTCCGTCCGATCCGAGCGGCAACAGATAGCCGAGCAGGAACGCCCCACCACCGCAGAGCAGGAGCAACGGCAACCACCACAGCGTGCTCGGTATCAGCAGCCGGGTCGCCGACAGGGTGAACGTGAGGACGAGCCCGATCCCGAGCCCACTCGGCAGGAAGCGAACGCCGCGCTGCCAGCGGTTCCGCGGCAGCTGCCGACGCCAGATGGCGACCAGCAGCGCGGCCAGGACGACTGCGGTGATGCCGGCCATGATCAATCCGAACGCGCCGTAGACCGAGAACACCGAGCCGCGGACATCGACGGCCAGACTCTCGTCGGCGACAGACGTCCGGTCCGGAGCGATCAAGATCACCGACGCCGGGAGCAGGCCGGTCGCCTGATGGGTGAGATCGCTGATGTCGATGTCGAATCGTCGCTGGGTGTGATCTCCGGGCGGAAGCACGATGTCGAGACGGGTTGTGTAGCTGAAGAAGGCCATTCCGATCACCCGGCCCTCGATCCGCACGCTGCGGACGCGGAGCTCACTCGTGCCACGGTTGTCCAGGTCGATCTCGACGCGCGCCTGGTCGGAAGCGCCCAGCTCCAGTGGCGCATTGCGGTTCGCCGACTTCACGTCGTGACCGTCGATGCTGGCCGTCCACACCAGCCCGGGCTGGTCGGCGAGGGCAGGCGTCGGCATCAGCAGGACGAACACCGTCGCCAAGATCGCTGCCGACAGGCAGAGCACTCGCTTGTCCCCCGAGCCCGATCGTGGGCTCATGTCCCGAAATCTAGACCAGCCCCCGCCCCGGTGTCGACGGAAATCTCCATCGTCGAGTACGACGGGGGACGCACGGTACGGAGGTCAGCCGATCCGAAGCTGGGCCCGGACCGCGTCGAGGTGACGCTCCATCTGCGCGGCGGCAGCAAGCTCGTCTCCCGCGCGGAGCGCCTCGAGCAGCTCCCGGTGGCCAGCCACGGCGGCGTGTGCCGACCGTGGACTCCCGCGGTCGGCGAAGTGAGCGGACTGGACCAGTCCGAGGCTTGCGAGCGAGGCGCGCAGCACCCGATTGCCCGCGATCTCCGCGATGCCGGCGTGGAAGGCCAGCGCGAGCCTGTTGAAGGCGTCGGGCACATCGAGGACCGTCTCGGACTCATCGACGAGAACGGCCAGCCGATCCCAGTCCGCGGCTGCACCGCGGCGCGCGGCGAGTGCGGCCAGGACCGGCTCGACGGCCTGTTGGGCATCGAGCATCTCGGTTGCCTCGACCCCGAGCAGATGGAGCGCGACTGCGAGCCCGTCGGCTGCGTTGGCGAGCGGGTCGGACGGCCCGCCGTGCGGGGTCAACGCCCGATAGCCACCGGCCCAGTAGACGAGCGGCTCGCCGGACCTGCCACCCGCAGCGACGACGCGGCCGACGAGGATCTCGTGGTCGCCGCCGGGAAGGACGTCTTCCACGGCGCAGTCGAACCAGCTGAGGGCGCCATCGACCACCGGCGCCCCGGTCTCGACGGCGACGGTGTGGACGCCGGCGAAACCGTCCGGCTCGGGTGGGCGTCCACGCCGGGCGAAGTAGCCGGCAATCTCCTGCTGGCCGCTGGACAACACGCTGACGGCGTACGCACCCGCCTCTCGGGCGTAGGCCAGGAGCGGGCTGGACCGGTTGACGGAGACGCTGACGAGCAGCGGGTTCAACGACAGCGAGGCGAACGACGACGCGGTCAGGCCGTACATCCCGACGCCGGCGTGTGTGGTCACAACGGTGACGCCGGAAGCGAACTGACCGGCGGCGGCGCGGAACTCCCCGAGCTCACTCATCGCGCTCTCCGCGTGTCACCGCACCGGTGGCGACCCCATCCAAGAACGCGTCGACGAGGCGGTGGGCTCGTTCCCGGTTCACCGCGTCGTGGGTTCGGGTCAGCTCCTCCAGCGCTGGCCCGTCGACGCCGAGGCGGTCGATGTCGGCCTGGCCGCCGGCCGCGAACCACCGGCCGAGGATGTCGGGAGTCATCTCGGGATGGAACTGGACGGCGAGGTTCCGGCCGAGCACGAAGGCCTGGGATGCGTGGCCGTTGCGCGCCACCTCGGTGGCGCCGGGCGGTAGCGTCCAGCGGTCGTAGTGCCACTGGAACCACGGCCCCGACGCAACCACCTGCTCGTCAGCCGAGGAGACCACGACCCAGCCCAGCTCGGGATCGGTCGACTTCTCGACGCCGCCGCCGTGAGCCAGCGCCAGCAGCTGTCCACCGAAGCAGATGCCGAACACGCCGACATCGGCATCGTGCGCACGACGCAGCAGCTCGAGCTCGCTGGGCACCCACGTACCGATCGCGCCGTGGTCGTACGCCGACCAGGGAGCACCCAGGGCGACGACAACATCGAAATCGGCGGGGTCCGGGAACTCGGTGTCCACGTCGGGGGTGTCGAATCGGTCGGCGCTGACGACCTGATGAACGACGAGGTCGTAGCCTCGCTGAACCAGTCGCTCGCCCACCGCACCCGGCAGGCAGATGTGGTCGTGCTGGATGACGAGAGCGCGCATCCCGCGATTCTAGTTTGGCCCCGAACGATTACGTCAAGCCGATGATCCGGACTTGTGATCGGCACGGAGAACCCGCTATCGTTCCGACATCGTTCGTATCCAAACAATTGCGCTCGTGCCGACGACGGGATGGTGACCAATGACGCCCACGAAGACGATCGTCCGTGAGCACGAGGCCGATCTGGTGGTCGAGCGGGCCGAGACTGTCGCCGATGGCGTGGTCACCCTGACCCTGGCCGATCCCAGCGGAACAGCGTTGCCGGCCTGGACGCCGGGTGCGCATGTCGACCTGATCCTCGGCGAGGACCTGACCCGGCAGTACTCGCTGTGCAGCAGCCCCGGACGGCCCGGCACCTGGCGGATCGGCGTCCTGCGCACAGCCGACAGTCGAGGTGGCTCGGAGCGAGTGCACACGTCCCTTCGCGCGGGTGCGACCGTGCGAGTACGAGGTCCGCGGAATCACTTCCCGCTGGTCTCCAGCCCGAGATACCAGTTCATCGCCGGCGGCATCGGGATCACTCCGATGCTGCCCATGATCGCCGAGGCAGCTGCCTCCGGCGCCGAGTGGAGCCTGCTGTACGGGGGACGTCAGCGCTCGTCGATGGCGTTCCTCGACGAGCTCGCCCCGTACGGGGACAGGGTCACGATCAGTCCTCAGGACGAGAACGGTCGCCTCGATCTGGCTTCGGTGCTCGGCACACCTCGCGCGGACACCCTCGTGTACTGCTGCGGGCCGGAAGGCCTGCTGGGTGCCGTCGAGGAGCTCTGCCAGGAATGGCCGCCGGGCGTGTTGCACCTCGAGAGGTTCGCGGCAAGGCCCAAGGATGAGACCGATGACGCCGACTCCACCTTCGAGCTCGTCCTGGAGCGATCCGGCCTCACCCTGCAGGTTCCGTCTGACACGTCGGTCCTCGACGTGATCCGTGGTGCAGGAGTGAGCGTGCTGGCGTCCTGCCTGGAAGGGGTCTGCGGCACCTGCGAGACGGAGGTCATCGACGGCGACGTCGACCACCGCGACTCCGTCCTCAACGAGGACGAGCGCGCCTCGAACGAGTTCATGATGGTGTGCGTCTCGCGGTGCAAGTCCGCACGTCTCACCCTCGACCTCTGATCAACCCAATGATGATCAACCGAACGACTCCTGATCAACCCAAGGATTCTGATCAACCCAACGATTCTGATCAACTAGGCCTCGACGCGATGCTGCGGAAGGACGTACCTGAGATGACCCGGACCCATCCCCACAACTGCTGGTACATGCTGGCGACCAGCGACGAGGTCGGCCGTAGCCCGCTCGGTCGCCGGATGCTCGGCCAAGGCGTCGTGTTGTTCCGGACCATCGACGGACGGCCCGTCGCGCTGGAGGATCGAGACGCGCATCGGCCGTACCCGCTGAGCCGTGGCTGGCTCGAGGGCGACACGATCGTGTCGGGCTACTCCGGCTTCACGTACGACACCAAGGGTTCCTGTGTGCACGTACCGACCCAGGACGAGATTCCGGTCGGCGCCCGGGTACGAGCCTTCCCGGTGCACGACGACGCGGCGTTCGTCTGGGTCTGGCTGGGCGACCCTTCGCTGGCCGCCTTGCGTCCACCGGCTGCCCTTTCCTGGCTGAGCGACGAGCGCTGGGCGACCATCGGGGACACCTGGGAGACGGCCGCCGACCTGACCCTGCTGCACGAGAACTTCGCCGACATCACCCACGTCGCCGTGGTCGATCCGTTCATCGCTCCACCGGTGCTGCGTGGCTCGCCGCCTCCGCTGGAGGTCGAGGTCACGGAGACCACAGTGGCGTTCTCCCGGACGTACGCAGCCGCGCCGATGGCGGCCTGGCAGGCCGAGCTAGCCGGTCTGGATCCAGCGCTGGCGCACGTCCAGCGGGAGCGCGGAGCCTTCGTGTCTCCCGGTGTCTGGGTGGACTCCTGGGATGTGGAGGTCGCTGACGATGGTGCATCCGGAGACCCGCGAACGCTGACCTTCCGCTTCACCCATGCCGTCACCCCGGTCGCCGCCGGCCGGACCCGGCACGCCTGGCGGGTGAGCCGGAACTTCGCACTCGGTGATCAGGCCGGAAAGGTCTTGCTGCCGATCTTCACCGACTACTACCGGCGCGTGCAGTCGATCTTGGAGACCATGCAGGAGGTGCTCGACTGCGACGGCGCCCGGCGCGAGGTCAACGTCAGCGCCGATGCTGCGGCCCTGCAGGTCCGCAAGATCATCGGCAACATGATCGCCGACGAGACCGGCGTGCCGGCACGGCGTCGGAGCCGGTCGGCGACCCGCGGACGCTGAACGCAGTCCAGCGGCACTCCGGGCCGACCAGGCACTCCGCTCGAGATAGGGGGACTTCGCGCAGCTTCGAGGTCGCGCGAAGTCGCACGAGACCGCGCGACGTTGCGGGTCGTACGCGGAGGACTGGATCGATCAGGGATGCTCGGGCGCCGTGGTCTCGCGCAAGATGTCGAGCACCTGCTCGGCACGCGTGGCCGGGTTGACGAACACGAGGCGCAAGGTCGTACGCCCCTGCCACACTGTCGGCACGCACAGGATCCGACCTTCCAGGGCAAGTCGCTTCGACCAGCGCTGGTAGTCGTCCTCGCTCCAACCCGGCCGCTCGAAGATGATCACCGACAGCTCCGGCTCCGACAGCACGGCGAGGGTGTCCATGCTCGCGATGCCGGCCGCCACCGCGCGGGCAGTCGCGAGGGTCTGCTCGACGGCACGGACGTACCGATCGGTGCCGTGCACGGCAAGGCTGAACCAGAACGGCAGCCCCCTGGCTCGGCGGGACAGATGCACCGCGAGGTCGGCCGGGTTCCACGCCTCCCGGTCGATCGCGTCGAGGTAGCCGGCGTGCTGGGAGTGCGCAGCCCTAGCCAGTGCGACGTCGCGATAGACCAGGGCACAACAGTCGTACGGCGCGAACAACCACTTGTGCGGGTCGACGATGAAGCTGTGGGCGCGTTCGATCCCGTCGTAGCGCCAACGCACCGACGGCGCGGCCAACCCGGCGCCGCCGTACGCCCCGTCGATGTGCAGCCAGATGTCGAACTCGTCGCAGACGTCGGCGAGGTCGCCGATGTCGTCGACGATGCCACCGTTGGTCGTGCCGGCCGAGGCGACCACCGCGAACACCCCATCGTTCGAGGCGATGGCCGACCGGGCGGCCCGCCCGGTGAGGTGACCGCGCGTGTCCTCCTCGACCAAGATCACCTCGGCATCCATCACACGCGCGGCGGCGACGATCGAGGAATGGGCATCGTGGGTGCAGACGATGGCGCGCGCAGCATCGCGGCCGCGCTTGGTCCGGACGTACGTCCGCGCCGCGACCAGGGCGGACAGATTGCCGATCGTCCCGCCGGACATGAAACAGCCACCCGCCGTCTCCGGCCAGCCAAGCAGCTCGATCAACCAGCCGAGTGCCTCGTTCTCTGCGAAGATCGCACCCGAGCCCGCCTCCCAGGTGCCGGCGAAGATGTTGAAGCTGCTCACCGTGGCGTCGAAGGCGCGTGCCGCGATGGTCGGCGCACCGGGAACGTACGCGAGATTCAATGGGTCGTCTTGCGCCCGGGTCGCCGGCGCGAGGACGTCCTCGAAGATCCGCAGGGTCTCGGTCGCACCGAGTCCGTCGGTGGTGATCGTGGGACCGATCTCGGCGGCGAGCTCAGATGCTGGTCGAGCGGTCGTCTTCGGGTCGGCGGGACGCGTGATCCGCCGGGCGGCCGCCGCAACGGCGGCCCAGGCGATATCCGTCTCGTCACCCCAGACCTCGGGGACCGCCCGCGACGGGATGATCTCTTGTCGATCACTCATCGACTGATCACCTGGTCGTGACGGCCACCGGGAACTTCTTGATCCCGTTGACGAAGTTGCTCCGCACCCTGGTGACCTCGCCGTTCAGCTCGATCGACCCGAGCCGGGGGATGAGCTCGCTGAACATCAGCCGGATCTCCATTCGGGCCAACGCGTTGCCCATGCACAGGTGCGGGCTGCCCTTGCCGAACGTGACGTGGTCGACGTTGGTCCGGGTGACATCGAACGTGTCCGGGTTCTCGAACACATCCGCGTCCCGGTTCCCCGAGGCGAACCACATGACGACCTTGTCATCGGCCTTGATCTGCTTGCCACCGAGCTCGAGGTCGCAAGTCGCCGTACGTCGGAAGTGATACACCGGTGACGCCCAGCGTAGGAACTCCTCGACGGCGCCCGGAATCAGCTCGGGCCGCTCCTGCAGGATCTTCAGCTGGTCCTGGTGCTGGACCAGCGCGAGCATGGCCTGACTGATGGTGTGCCTGGTGGTCTCGTTCCCGGCGATGACCAGTAGCAGGAAGTAGTTGTCGAACTCGGTGGCGCTGAGCGGCTCACCATCCTCGGGGGTGCGGTTCACCAACATGCTGATCAGGTCCGTGCCGTCTCCGCCCTTGCGTTCGGCAGCGAGCTTGCGGCCGTAGTCGAAGACCTCGAGCGACGCCGGCGAACGGAACGGCAGATGCTTGTACTGGTCGCTGTCCGGATCGGTGATCAAGAAGTCGGTGTAGTCGGGGTCGGTGTTCCCGATCATCTGGTTCCCCCAGTCGATCAGCATCCCGGTGTCGGACACCGGCACGTCGAGCAGCCGGACCAGCACCTGGATGGGGAAGTCGGCACTGACCTTCTCGACGAAGTCGAACTCGTTGTCCTGCAGCGCTCGGTCGACCGTGTCCTTGGTCAGTCCACGCAGGAAGTCCTCGTACTTACGGGTCAGCGGGCCCTGGCTGAACTCCCGCTGGATCAGCTTGCGCAGGGCACGGTGCCGCACACCGTCGGTCTCCAAGATCGACCGGCGAAGATCCATCAGATCATCGTCGACCTCCTCGAGGTTGACGTACCGCTCCGACGTGAAGGTCGCCGGATCCTTGTCGACCGCACAGATGTCGGCGTGCCTGGTGACCGCCCAGAACCCGCTGTTCGGCGCGTCCTCCTCGGTCCAGTGCACGGGGTCCTCGCGCCGCAGCGTGTCGAACATGGCCCAGCCCTCGTTGCGGGCGAAGGCGTCGAGGTCGGTCAGATCGACCTCCTCCAGAGGAAGGCGGTTGGACTCGTTGGACACGATCTCTCCTGTCGGTTTCTGGCGGGTATCTGGTCGGTTGGGAGTTGCGGCGAACGATCGAGCCAGCGGCTGGATCACGACCGGCAGGTCAGAGGTGATACGCGTACTCGCGGAACTCCCAGTCGGTCACCCAGTGGCTGAAGCGCTCGAGCTCGTTGCGCTTGTACGCGAGGAACGTCCGGAGGAACCGCGGTCCGAGGATCTCTTCGAAGGCGGTGTCCGCCTCGAACGCGTCCAGGGCGCTCGCGAGATCCCCCGGCAGCTTGTCGGCCTTGCTCGGATCGTAGCCGTAGCCCTCCAACGGTGCCGCCGGTTCGAGCTCGTCCCGGATGCCGAGGTACGCGGCCGCGAGCAGCCCCGCGACGGCCAGATACGGATTGGCGCTGGCGTCACCGAGCCGAAGCTCCAGTCGGGACGCCTTGTCGCGCTCCGGCGGGATCCGCACCATGGCGCTGCGGTTGTCCAAGCCCCAGTCGATCAGCCAGGGAGCCAGTGTGTCCGGACCGAATCGCTTGTACGAGTTGATCGTCGGATTGCACACGGCCGCCAGGGCGGGAGCGTGAGCGAGGATGCCGGCGATCGCATGCTTCGCGACCTTCGACAGACCGTCGGAAGACGCCGGGTCGTCGAACAGGGCGTTCCCGGCGTCGTCCCAGGTGGAGAAGTGGATGTGGAAACCCGAACCACCCTCGTCGTTGAACGGCTTGGCCATGAACGTGGCGAGCTTGTCCTCCTGCCGCGCCAGCTCCTGGATCGCCGTCTTGAACCGGAACGCACGGTCCGCTGCGTCCAGCGCGTCGGAATGCCACAGATTGATCTCGAACTGGCCGCTGGAGAACTCATGGTTCGCGGCGACCACCTCGAGACCGTAGTGGGAGAGGTGGCGCAGCGTCCGGATCAAGACGTTCTCCGGGTCCCCCTTCAACCCGGCAACGTATACGTTGCCCGTGGCCTCGCCGTACCGCTCCCAACCGCTCGCGTTCTTCTCGGTTCGCTGCATGACGTAGAACTCGAGCTCCGGGCCGACGATGGGCCGCATCCCCAGCTCGGCGAACTTGCCGATCACCCGCTTGAGCACCGCACGCGGGCTCTCCTCGGACGGCGACCCGTCCGGGTTGTACATGTCGGCGATGACGTGCGCCACTCCCGGTTCCCACGGCACCGTCTGCAACGTGGTGATGTCCGGGAAGGCGAGCACGTCCGGGAGGCCCGCGTCGAGGCCGCCCTCGATGTCGACGACATCACCCATCGGCGTGGTGCCGTAGACCGACCGGCAGAAGGCCACCCCGCCCCCGACGGTGCGGGCGAAACGGTTCACGAGTACGTCTCGGCCGCGCTCGCTGCCGATCAGGTCGGCATATCCGACCCGCAGGACGTCGATGTCCTTTGTCACCAGCTCGGCCGCGGCGTCCTCCAGACCGCTCGTGTCGAAATGAACCACTCGAAACCACGCACCTTTGCTGTTCAGGGTCGCCAGCGGCGATCACGCGGACCGCCTAGTCATTCGGGTCCGAACAATACGGCGATCTCGGAGCTCTGGCAAGTGTTGCTCCACCCCGGTCGAAGGTCCTCCGATACCGGCCACCCGGGGATTGCGACCTGACACGTCTGTCTGTATCGTACGGATCCGAACGATCGCAACGCCGAGGACGCCAGTGCGACCGACCCACAAGGAGTGCTGCATGACCGACGTCAAGGGATTCTTCTTCCCGAGGACCGCGAGTGGCCGCTCCTCGCTCATCCCGTCGCCACCGTGGTACTACTCCGGCGACCTGCTGACCGTCGAGTACCGGACCGACCCGGCCCGGGTGGCCGAGCTGTTGCCCGCCCCACTCGAGCTGGCCGAGGATGATCCCGGCGCCGTAGCGTTCATCTGGGCCGACTGGCAGTCCTGCTCCTCCTCGCGGGAGGAGCTGCTCGACCCGGTCCGGTCGCAGTACAAAGAGGCCTTCGTCGTCGTCCGATGCAGCTTCCAGGGCCAGACCTACTCGCGGTGCGTGTTCATCTGGGTCGACAAGGACTTCGCCATCGGCAGGGGAATCCACCAGGGCTACCCGAAGAAGCTCGGCACGATGTGGCAGACCCGGCCGCACCCGTTCGCGCACGGCGCTCCCCAGATCGCCGCCGGCGGCACCTTCGGCGCGACGCTTGCCGCCGGCGACAGACGGCTGGCCGAGGCCATCCTCACACTTCGGGAGCAGTCCGAGACGAACGGCTTCGTGAACTCACACAAGATGGCCCACCACCGTGTCTTCCCGGGCATCGCGGCCGGCGCTCCGGACGCGTACGCGGAGCTGATCGAGTCCGGTTCGAGTGAGTTCGAGGCCGGACCGGCCTGGTCCGGCGACGCCGATCTGAGGCTGTTCGAGTCGCCCACCGAGGAGCTGGACCGGCTCCGCGTCGACGAGATCATCGGTGGCTACTACCGCCAGGTCGGCGTCGTGTGGAACGGCGGCCGTTCCCTCGCGACCCTGACCGAATGACGTCCGAGCGGGCGAGGCGTCCGCTCGGGCAGAAACTACGATGACCGTCATGCCCGACCGACATACCCTCGCCGAGACCGAGAAGGCGATGGCTGCACACGTGACTCCACTCGCGATGGACGTCGAGGCGGGCGCAGCTGTCTCCAGCCTGTACCGAGCGGCCAACGCCGTCCGTCTGCACCTGACCAACACCGTCCTGCGCGAGCGTGGCCTCACCTGGACCGGGTTCGTCGTGCTGTGGGTGGTCTGGATCTGGGACGGTGTCGAAACCCGGCATGCCGCCGAGAGTGCCGCGATCTCCAAGGCCACGTTGACGGGGGTGGTGAAGACGCTCGAGGCGCGCGGCCTGATCCTCCGCAAGGTGTCCCAGGCCGATCGCCGACTGGTGAACCTCGAGCTGACCTCGGAGGGCATCGCGTTGATGGAGGACCTCTACCCCAGGTTCAACGCCGCAGAGACCGAAGTCGTCGCCGGACTTTCGGAACGGAACCTGAAGAACCTGACCAAGAGTCTGCGGCACATCGTGAGCGGACTCGACACGAGCGAGGACCCCGAAGGAGACTGAACGTCCCTCAGCCGGAGGCGTCGCTGCCTCGGCCGGTGGTGGAATCGTCGGCGCCCATGGCGGCGGCCCCCACGGCGGCGGCGCGCGCCCCGGCGGCTCGCGCACTTGCAGCCCGCACGAAGTGGCCGAACACCGCGGCTTGCACGGGATCGGTCGCTGCGGAGTCCTCGGGATGCCACTGGACGCCGAGATACCAGCCGCTGTGCCCCTGCAGCGTGACGGCCTCGATCACCCCGTCGGCGGAGTAGGCGGCGGGCACCAGCCCCTTGCCGAGGGTGGCGATGCACTGGTGGTGATAGCAGGAGATCGTCGTCGTGGTGCCCACGATCTGGCCGAGCGGCGAGTCCTCGGCCACCTCCAGGCCATGCACCCGGTGGAAGTGCGTGCCGGTGGTGTCGGCCATGTCCTGGACCAGGTCACCGCCCAGCGCCACATTCACGAGCTGGTTGCCGCGGCAGATGGCCAGCAGCGGCACGCGGTCCTCCAGGGCGAACGTAGCCACGGCCAGGTCGAAGGCGTCCTGTTCCTCGTCCACGCCGTACTGGTTGGGATGTGGTTGCTGGTTCGACCAACGGGCCGCGACGTCACCCCCGCCGGGCAGCAGCACCCCATCGGCGAACCACAATCGGGCCCGGGCCGCGGCAACGTCGATCACCGTACGCGGCGCCGACGGGTGGATCACGACCGGTTCCCCGCCGGCCGCGTAGACGGCCTGGATCAAGGCTCGCGCGGTCACCTCGGCCTGGAACCGGAGGGCCGTGGCGTTTTCGGAGAAGCGCGCCGGGATGGCGATGAGCGGACGACGGCCGGCCGCTGTGTGCTCAGGCATAGGTGATCCAGGTCGTCTTGAGGTCGGTGTACTCGTCGAGGGCGTGCCGGGACTTGTCGCGGCCGAAGCCGGAGAGCTTGACCCCGCCGAAGGGGGCGTTCATGTCACCCTCCTCATAGCAGTTGACCCATACGGTCCCCGCTCGGAGTGCCCGCGAGACCCGATGGGCTCGCCCGAGGTCGGACGTCCACAGGGCGGCCGCCAGGCCGTACGGCGTGTCGCCGGCGACCCTGATCGCCTCGGCCTCGTCGTCGACGACCTGGACGGCCAGCACGGGACCGAAGATCTCGTCGCGCACGATCGGGTTGTCGGCCGCGGCGTCGGTGATCACCGTCGGCTCGAGATAGGCACCACCGGTCTCGGCGAGCACCCGATTGCCGCCCGCGCGCACCGTAGCGCCCGCCGCGACTCCGCGCTCGAGGTGCGCGAGCACCCGTTCCAGGCTGAGTACGTCCACCAGCGGCCCCATCCTGGTGTCGGGCAGCAGGGGGTCGGCCGGGAACCACTGTCGCGACGTGTCGACGATCCGGGCCACCACCTGATCGGCCACGTCGCGATGAACCACGAGACGTGATCCGGCGGTACACATCTCGCCGGAGTTGAAGTAGATCGCCCAGGCGGCGGTGTCGGCTGCCGCGTCCAGGTCGGGTGCGTCGGGAAAGATGATGTTCGGAGACTTGCCGCCCAGCTCGAGGTAGACCCGCTTCAGGTTGCTGTCGGCGGAGTAGCGCAAGAAGTGCCGGCCGACGTCGGTCGATCCCGTGAACGTGAGTACGTCGACTCCCGCGTGCTCGCCGAGACGACGCCCCACGCTGATCCCGTCCCCGCTGAGCACGTTGAACACCCCGGCCGGCAGACCCGCCTCGACGCCCAGCTCGGCCACCCGCTGCATGGAAAGAGGAGACTGCTCGGCGGTCTTCAGGACGACCGTGCACCCGGCGGCCAGCGCTGGTGCGATCTTCCAGCCGCCGAGGGTGAGCGGGAAGTTCCACGGCACGACCGCAGCAACGACCCCTGCCGGCTCGCGGGTGACCAGAGCCAGCTCGCCTTCGTCGGTCGGCGGGATGTCGCCCGACCCCTTGTCGGCGAGCTCGCCGTAGAAGCGGAGGCAGCGGATCAGCGCCCGGAGCTCGATCTCGTACGCGTGCCGGATCGGTTTTCCCATCTCCAGGCTGATCAACAGAGCGATCTCGGCGCGGTGCTGGTCCACCAGCCCGGCGAAGGCCTGCAGGACCTCGCCTCGTTCCCGTGGGTGCATCCGAGGCCATGGGCCGTCGTCGAATGCGGCCCGAGCAGCCGCAACTGCGGCGTCCGCGTCGGCCGGCTGCGCCCACGCGAGCTCGACCAGCGCCGCTCCGTCGCGCGCCGCGGAGATGGTGCGCGTCGAGCCGTCGAGCGCGGACCGCCACTCCCCGCCCACAAAGATCCCTGCCTCGATTCGGACATCGGCTGCGCGTTGACGCCAGTCGGTCGCCTCGACCGGATCGACCAGGACTGCCCGCATCGGATGGCTCCTTCACTCGTCCGGCGACCGTGCGCCGCCGGCTGCTTCGCGATCCCCGGGTACCGACCCGTGACCCCACTCGGGGTGACCCGGCCGGGCTTGACCAATCCCGCGAATCCAAATACGTTTGGGCCCTAACGATACCGGGACGTACGGGCAGCACGTCAACTGGCTCGTTGATTCCCACCACGACCAGCCCACCGACGACACAGCAGAGGCGGACGCGGATGACGACGGCGACGACCACGACGACCACGGTCGAAGGCGTAGCGATCGACACCAGGCACTGGATCGGCGGCGAGCGCGTCTCGTCGGCGACCACGTTCGACGACGTCTCCCCCATCGACGAGACGGTCATCGCCGAGATCCACGCCGGAGGTCGCGAGGAGATCGATGCCGCCGTGACTGCCGCCCGCGCCGCGTTCCCAGCTTGGGCAGCGCTGAAGCCCAACGAACGGGCCGAGATCCTGCGCGCCGTCGCCGCGGGCGTCGACGAACGGGCCGAGGATCTGGCCCGCGTCGAAACCCGCGACAACGGTTCGCTGCTGCGCTCGCACCGGCGCGGGGTGATGCCTCGGGTCGGCAACAACTTCCGGTTCTTCGCCGACTACCTGGAGTCGCTCGATCATCCCGACGGCGAGATCCGCGGCCACCGCGAACGGGTGACCTACGATCCGGCCGGAGTCGCAGCAATCATCACCCCGTGGAACGCGCCACTGATGCTCGCGACCTGGCGGATCGGTCCCGCCCTCGCGGCCGGCAACACCGTGGTGGCCAAGCCGCCCGAGTGGGCACCCCTGACCGCGTCGCTGCTCGCCGATATCACGAAGCAGGCGGGACTGCCGGACGGCGTGTTCAACGTCGTCCAGGGAACGGGCGCCCAGGCCGGTGCGCCGCTCACTGCTCACCCGGGAATCCGCCGCCTTTCCTTCACCGGTTCGGTTCCCACCGCCGGTGTGATTGCCAAAGCGGCCGCGCCGAACATCGTCCCGCTGTCGTTCGAGCTCGGCGGCAAGTCTCCCCTGGTCGTGTTCGCCGACTCCGACTTCGACCTCGCAGTCGGCCTCGCGGTGGAACAGTTCGACAACTCCGGCCAGGTGTGTCTCGGCGCCTTCCGGATCCTGGTCGAGGACTCGCTCGCCGAGCGGTTCACCGCCGCCGTGCTGGACAAGGCGCAGGCCATCGTGCAGGGAGATCCACGCGATGAGGCCACCGACATGTCCTGCCTGATCAGCCGTGCCCACTTCGAGAAGGTCGACGGCTTTGTCCGGCGCGCGATCTCCGCCGGAGCCCGACCGGTCCTCGGCGGCGGACCCAACACCGAGCTCGGCCACCTGTACTACTCCCCGACCATCTTGATCGATGCCGTGCCTGGCAGCGAGATCCTCACCGAGGAGGTCTTCGGGCCGGTCCTGACCATCCAGACCTTCTCCGGCGAGCAACAGGCCATCGAGATGGCGAACAGCACCCGCTTCGGGCTGGCCGCCACCCTGGTCACCGGCGATCGTGCCAGGGCCGAACGAGTGAGCGCCCAGCTCAACGCTGGCACGATCTGGGTGAACTGCTTCTTCGTCCGCGACCTCGGGGCACCGTTCGGCGGCAACGGCCAGTCCGGGATCGGCCGCGAGGGGGGTATCTACTCCTTCGACTTCTACACCGACGTCAAGAACACCGTGTTCGCTCCCGACGGCTGGACCACCTAGCGCGCACGCGCCCGAACCCCGACCCGAACAGTGCAGCACGCACCCTGAGGCCTGCCGAAGGGCATCTCCGCAACCACGACGAAAGGAACCACATCATGGGCCAGGTGGTAGGCGCAGCCTTCCTCGCACACGTCCCGACGATCATGCTGCCGGAACAGACCCGGCGCGAGCTGAACAACGGCGAGGACTCCACCCTCGTGTCGGCGCTGCACCAGCTCCGCAGCGAGGTCTTCGACACCCTCGACTACGACACCGTGGTCGTCCTGGACTCGCACTGGGCGACAACGGTCGAGTTCGTCGTCACCGCGCAGCACCGCCGCGCCGGCCTGTTCACCTCCGAGGAGCTGCCGCGCGGGATGTGCCGGCGGCCGTACGACTTCCCCGGCGACCCCGACCTCGCCCACTTGATCGCGTCGAAGGCCGACGACCACTCCACCTGGATCACCGCGATCGACGACGACCACCTGCCGATCTTCTACGCCACAACAAACCTCTGGGAATATCTCGGCCAGGGGCTGCCGGACAAGAGGTGGATCTCGATCGGGGTCTGCCAGACCGCCGACACCGAAGACAACCTGCGTCTCGGCCGAGCCCTCGGCGACGCGATCGCCGAGTCCGACCGCAAGGTCGTTCTGATCGCATCGGGCGCGCTGTCCCACACCTTCTGGCCGCTCCGGAAGCTCCGCGACCACGAAGCCGCAGGCGTCGAGCACATCTTCACGCCCGAGGCGACCGCCGCCGACGCGGATCGGATGGCCTGGTTCGAGGCCGGCGACCACGCCCGTGTGCTCGACACGATGACCGAGTTCTACAGGTTCCGGCCCGAGGCACGGTTCGGCCACTACCTGATGATGATCGGGGCGCTCGGCGAGGGCGACTGCACTGCCACCGGCCGTCGCTACGGGGAGTACGAGAACTCCATCGGGACGGGTCAGGTCCACTACTGGTTCGACGCCCCCGAGGGTGGCTTCCCGTCGCCCCGTCGCACCCCGGTCGATCCCGAGGTCGCTCGCCAGAACGGCGGGCCCGATCTGCCTGCCGCCGGCTGACCCGCACCACCCACCCGACGACGAGGAGCAACCCATGGCCCTGTCAGAGACTCTGCGCGAGACTCGGCGCATCCTGCTGGACGGAAACGTCGTCGACGTGGTCCGCCACGACGACGAGCTGGTCGCCGGCGACGGCCGCAGCGTGGGCGTGGACGACGCGGTGCACCTGGCACCCGTCGTCCCGTCCAAGATCATCTGCGTTCACCTCAACTACTCCTCCCGGGTCGATGAGATGCTGACGACGCTGCCTCCTGCGCCGACGTACTTCCACAAGCCCGTGTCGGCGCTGAACGCGCACGACTCCGCCGTCATCCGACCCGCCGGCTGCAAGTGGCTGAACTACGAAGGCGAGATCGCGATCGTCATCGGCAAGACGGCGAAGAACATCTCCCCCGCCGACGCCGGCGCGTACATCCGCGGCTACTCGATCGGCAACGACTTCGGACTCCACGACTTCCGAGACACCGATTCCGGCTCCATGCTCCGGGTCAAGGGTGCCGACACGCTGTGCCCTGTCGGGCCGGGCCTCGTCGAGGGCTGGGACTTCCACCACAAGCGGATCCGCACCCTTGTCAACGGCGAGGTTCGGCAAGACGGCAACACCGACGAGATGAAGTGGGACATGCACTATCTGGTCGCCGACATCGCACGCACGATCACGCTGCAGCCCGGCGACATCCTGCTTTCCGGCACGCCGGCGATCTCTCGAACTGTCTACCCCGGTGACATCGTCCAGGTCGTGGTCGAAGGACTGGGCACCCTGCGCAACCACATCGTCGAAGGCCCGACGCCGATCCGTCGCGATGTCGGCGCCCAACCCACCGAGTCCGAAGAAGTGCTGTCCACCGCACAGGGCGGGGACTGGGCGTTCCGCGGCATCCGCAAACCGGACCTCTCCAACACCCACTGATCTTCGCCATCCGAACGCCGCCAGGGCGTTCGGTCCGTTTCGCCTGCGTCCCGAAACATCAGGTTTCCTGCCGTACCAGCCTCACCATTCGTTCGTATCCGAATAACGTGTCGTCTTGCGCAGACGCGTCGCCAGAAGTCCCGTCGAAGGAGACACCGTGAGTCAACCACCCGAGCCGTCGTCGGACATCGCCAAGCGCGACTCCCACCAGTTGCGCCGAGGCACCCTCGGCGTGTTCGGCATCGCGTTCTTCGTCGTCTCCGCAGCAGCGCCGCTGACCGCCATGGCGGGGGGCGCGCCGGTGGCCATGCTGCTCGGCAACGGTGCGGGCATCCCGCTGGCCTACGTCGTGGTCAGCGTCATCCTGCTGATCTTCGCCGTCGGCTACACCACGATGTCCAGGCACCACACCAGCACTGGCGCGTTCTACAGTCTCGTCGCCCGGGGCCTGCGCCAGCCGGCCGGCGGAGCCGCGGCGCTGATCGCCCTGCTCGGCTACAACGCCATGCAGATCGGGCTGTACGGATTGTTCGGCGCAGCGGCCTCCGGATTCTTCTCCGACACCTTGGGCCTGACCATCCCGTGGTGGGTGTTCGTCTTCGTGGCGATGGCGATCATCGCCGTGTTCGGCTACCGCCAGGTGGACCTCTCGGTCAAGGTGCTCTCCATCCTGGTCAGTCTCGAGTTCTTGATCGTCCTCATCCTGGACGTCGCGATCCTGATCAAGGGCGGCCAGGGCGGCGGGGCACCCTTCACCGCCACACCGTTCACCTGGTCCGCCTTCACCAGCGGGTCCGTCGCCATCGCGCTGCTGTTCAACTTCGCCTCGTTCATCGGCTTCGAGGCGACGACGATCTACAGCGAGGAGGCCCGTGACCCCAAGCGGACGGTGCCGCGAGCCACGTTCGTCGCCGTGCTGACGATCGGCCTCTTCTACACGGTCACCACCTACTTGATGGTGGAGGGCCAGGGAGCGGCCGGACTTCAGGAGCACCTGGCCGGACTCACGCCGGATCCCACGGTGTTCCTCTTCGAGCTCGGCGGGACCTACATCGGCAGCGCCCTGACCACGGTCATGTCGCTGCTGTTCATCTCCAGCGTGTTCGCCGCCCTGCTCGCCTTCCACAACGCGGTCGCCCGCTATCTGTTCGCACTCGGCCGAGAGGGCCTCGTGCCGGCGCAGCTCGGCCGGACCCACGCGGTCCACCTCAGCCCCCATATCGGTTCGATCAGCCAGTCCGTCCTGGCGTTCGTGATCGTGCTGCTGTTCGTTCTCACCGGGCAAGATCCCGTGCTGGCCTTGTTCACCTGGCTCACCCAGCTCGGCACCCTGGCGATCATCACGCTGATGTCTCTGGCCTCGTTCGCCGTCCTGGCATTCTTCGTCCGGCACCGCGACCTCGAGTCCAACGTCCTTCGGACGATCGTGGCCCCGGTCGTCGGGGGTGTCGCGATGGCCGCGGTGGCGGTCTATGCCGCTTCCCAGTTCGGGCTGCTGATCGGCAATCCCGCCAGCCCGCTGCGCTGGATCCTGCCCGCGCTGATCATCGTGGCAGCGATCGGTGGCGTAGCGACGGCGATCAGTCTGAAGAGCCGGTCAGCGGAGCTGTACGCACAGATGGGTCGGCACCGCGACATCGACATTCTGCCCGGCGCTTGAGGCACACCCTCGGCTCTCGACGAGACCAGAACGGGCAAGGAGCGCGGCGCCCCTTGCCCGTTCAGCACTCGGCCAGTGCCCGACTACTGGCTACTTGCGTACGGAGATCTCGATCGACTCCCCTCCGACCACCGGGGCGCGCTTGCTGCTCGCTGATGGGATATCGATCGCCTTGCCCGAACCACTGTCCGGTTCGTCGAGAGCGAGATCGACGAGCACCTGGTTGTTCCGCGGCACCGAGGTGATGCCCTTGATGATCGAGTTGAGGCTGCCGTCCGGCTCGTCGCAGTCCGACAGCAGACAACCTGCATCGCCGCTGTCGTCGCCCTCCCCGGACGCCGCCTCGAGGCCACCCTGAACCGACAGCACACCGGTCCGGCCCGCTGTCTTGTTCGGCACCTTGATGGTCTGCACGAGATTCTCGTCAGTCGAGCTGCGGTAGCCACGCATCGTGGTCCGCACCCGGATCGTGGAACCAGCCTTCACCTTCAGGTTGTCCGACGAGCTCCATTTGCCACCGTTCACCGAGACGGCCACCTTGGTGATCCGGAGCTGCTCGTACTTGGCTGTCACATCGGAGCTGAAGGTGAATCCGGTGATCGTCACCGGCTCGAACTCGTTGGAGGTGATCGCGTCCATCGCGTCGGCCGCCTCGTAGGCGGGATCGACCGTCGGGTCGTCCAGATCAGACCACCGGTTCGTGCGCGAGACGGTGAACTTCTTGCCGCCCGCCCGGGTGCCACTGATCGTCCAGCTCGAGGTGGTCAGGCCCCGACCGGCCCGGTCGAAGGTGGTGTCGTAGTTCGCCCAGATCCCGTACGCCGTGGCGAGCGCCAGGTAGTCGGGCTGGGCCACCAGTGTGGTGCCGGTCCGCTTGGCCCCGCTGTCGGAGTTCCGGATCGTCGTCGTGATCGGCACCGTCTTGGGTCCGGCACCGAGCCGGGCACGGAGGCCTGCGCCCCGGTCCTGCTCGACCGTGCCGAAGCTGGCACCGATGTTCGCCATCTTGAAGGAGCCGAACGTGTTGTCGGTGACGATGGCCAGCGCGGACGCATCGTTGGCGCCATAGGTGACAGCTCCCGCGAGCGCCAGCGGATGGCCGAAGGCCAGCGCCTGCTTGCCACAGACCGCCGTCGTCGTGCCGATTGCACCGATCGTGACGTCTCCGTACGTCAGCATGCTGGCGAAGTTCCCCCCGGGATGCGGCTGTGCCGCCGGCACCGATGTGCCGGCCGCGGCGCGACCGCCGGCATAGGTGATCACCGATCGTCCGGCCGCATCGAACTCGTGCTGCAGAGCGGACCGCCGCTTCGAGCCCAGTCCGCTGACCGAGAGTGGCGTCCGCAGCGCCTCGAGTGCGGTACCCGGGACCGCAGCCGTCGCACGAGCGCCGAGCAGCCGCTTCTCGTTGGCGGTGAGAGCGACCTTGGTCTTCGCCGGGCGCACTGCCGCCTTCGCTGCAGCGGAGACCTTGAGCAGGTCCATCATGTCCACCGCCGGAGTCAGCCCACCGATCGGCGACGCCGAGTCGGTGAAGCCGTAGGACACGGCGCCGAGCAGTTGCCCCCCGACGTACACCGGAGATCCCGACATGCCGGCCCAGACGCCTCGACTCTCGACGACGTGGCCGCCCGGCAGATCCGAGATCTGGATCATCACCATGTCCCGGCCGGCCCCGATACCGTCAGTCAGCAGCCCCAGCACGTCGACCCGGAACGGCTGCGGTGTGCCGCCGCTGACGACCGTCCACCCCTCTCCGACCAGGCCCGGCACGATCTTCGCGACCGGCACGGCCGCCGGACAGTCGATCGCGGCCGCCGAGGCGACCGGACCCGGATCGACCGGCGCGGCCTGCGCCGGACCGGTCAGCGTCCCGACTCCGACAGCCATGGCGGCGACCACCGCCATGACCGACCGCCGGCCTGTCGCCGAGCTGTTGAGCTTCATTGGGCCCTCCTCTGCGATCGACGCTCCACGAACGGAGGAGCACCGCCAGTCGGCACGACGTCGATTGACGGACCGTAGCGAGCGGGCGGATCATCCGGCGAGGGAATATGCGGTCCAGGTAGATAACAACTCGGGCACGATCGGTCACTCCGATCCGTCCGGTTCGACGCCGGGGCGCGGGGTTAGGCTCGACGCAGCACGCAGCAGCGGAACCCGCCGAGGAGTCGCCCCATGGACAGGCCGAAGGTCCTCTTGGACTGGCCGGTCGTGCGCCAGCTCACTGGACGCGATCCGCTGGGTCGCGGCGCGGCCTCCCAATCGGAGCACACGCGGACCCGGACGGCCCGGACCTCGACGGCAGACCGGGTGGTGCAGAGCGTGTGCCCCTACTGCGCGGTCGGCTGCGGGCAGCGGGTCTTCGTGACCGATGGCCGCGTCGTCCAGATCGAGGGCGACCCGGACTCCCCGGTGTCTCGCGGCCGGCTCTGCCCGAAAGGCTCGGCCAGCGAGCAGCTGGTCAACTCCCCGAACCGCGCCACCTCGATGCTCTACCGACGACCCGGTGGCACCGAGTGGGAGAGCATCGGCGTCGAACGCGCCACCGACATGATCGCCGACCGGATGGTCGCGGCCCGCCGGCACGACTGGCAGGATCACGACGAAGAGGGCCGACCACTGCGCCGCACGATGAAGATCGCCGCGCTGGGCGGAGCCACCCTCGACAACGAAGAGAACTATCTGATCAAGAAACTCTTCACCGCTCTCGGCGCCATCCAGATCGAGAACCAGGCCCGTATTTGACACAGTGCGACGGTTCCCAGTCTGGGAGCCTCGTTCGGCCGGGGCGGAGCCACCGGCTTCCTGCAGGATCTGGCTCGATCGGACTGCATCGTCATCCAGGGCTCGAACATGGCCGAGTGTCATCCCGTCGGGTTCCAGTGGGTGATGGAGGCAAAGCTGCGCGGAGCCAAGATCATCCACATCGACCCGCGCTTCACCCGGACCTCGGCTGTCGCCGACACCCATGTGCCGATCCGGGCGGGCAGCGACATCGTCTTCCTCGGTGCGGTGATCAACTACATCTTGAGCGAGGAGAAGTACTTCCGCGAGTACGTCGTCGCCTACACCAACGCCGCGACCTTGATCGACCCGGAGTACATCGACGCGAACGATCTGGACGGCGTGTTCTCCGGCTACGACCCGGAGACCGGGACATACGACACCTCGAGCTGGGCGTACGAGGGCGAGTCCGAGCACGCCGCCGGCGGTGGGGGCAGTTCACCTGGAGGCCATGACGACAACGGCAGTGGGCACGGGGCGGAGGGCGAGGAGTCGGAGTCTGAGCGAGGCGCGGGCCACGAGCTCGGCGGCCACGGCGCTCCCCTGTCGCACCACCACGTGCAGCGTGACGAGACCCTGCAGCACCCACGGTGCGTGTTCCAGATCCTGCGGCGCCACTACGCCCGTTACACCCCCGACCTGGTGCAGGAGACCTGTGGGGTCGGTCCCGAGCAGCTGCGCGAGGTGTGCGAAGCCGTGACCGCGAACAGCGGCCGCGACCGGACGACGAGCTGGGTGTACTCCGTGGGCTGGACCCACCACACCGTGGGCGTGCAGTACATCCGCGGGGCCGCCATCATCCAGCTGCTGCTGGGCAACATCGGTCGCCCGGGCGGCGGGATCATGGCGCTCCGGGGGCACGCGAGCATCCAGGGCTCGACCGACATCCCGACCCTGTTCAACCTCCTGCCGGGATACCTCCCGATGCCCAAGGCCGGACCCCACGACACACTCGAGGACTACGTCTCCGAGATCGCCAGCCCCAGCCAGAAAGGATTCTGGACCAGCGCGAAGGCCTACTCCGTCTCCCTGCTCAAGTCCTGGTGGGGAGACGCGGCGACCGCAGAGAACGACTACTGCTTCCACTACCTGCCGAAGCTCACCGGTGATCATGGAACGTACGCAACGGTGATGTCGATGCTCGACGACGACGTGGACGGCTACTTCCTGCTGGGCCAGAACCCCGCTGTGGGGTCCGCGCACGGGAAGATGCAACGGCTCGGCCTCGCCCACTTGAAGTGGCTGGTGGTGCGGGATCTGAATCTGATCGAGTCCGCCACCTTCTGGAAGGACTCCCCGGAGATCGAGACCGGTGAGCTGCGCACCGCCGATATCGACACAGAGGTGTTCTTCTTCCCCGCCGCCGCCCATGTGGAGAAGGACGGCTCGTTCACCCAGACGCAGCGGATGCTGCAGTGGCACCACAAGGCGGTCCCGCCCCCGGGAGACGCGCAGAGCGAGCTGGACTTCTTCTACCGGCTGGGCCTCAAGATCAGGCAGCGTCTGGCCGGGTCCACCGCCGAGCGGGACCGTCCCATCCTGGATCTCACGTGGGACTATCCGACCGACGAGCACGGCGAGATCTCGGCGGAGGCCGTGCTGGCGGAGATCAACGGCGTCCATCTGTCGGGGGAGAAGGTCGGTCAGCCGCTGAGCACGTTCACCGAGATGGCCGACGACGGCTCGACCGCCGGCGGTTGCTGGATCTACACCGGCGTGTACGCGGGTGGGGTCAACCAGTCGGCCCGGCGCACGCCGGGGAACGAGCAGTCCTGGGTGGCCCCCGAGTGGGGCTGGGCGTGGCCGGCGAACCGGCGCACTCTCTACAACCGGGCCTCGGCCGATCCTGACGGCAAGCCGTGGAGCGAGCGCAAGGCGTACGTCTGGTGGGACGATGACCGCCAGAAGTGGATCGGACACGACGTGCCGGACTTCGAGGTCGGCAAGCCGCCGACCTATCGGCCTGACGACAGCGCCGCGGGACCCGCGGCGCTGCGCGGCGACGATCCTTTCATCATGCAGGCCGACGGCAAGGGGTGGCTGTTCGCGCCGTCTGGTCTGCTGGACGGGCCGTTGCCGAGTCACTACGAGCCACAGGAGTCCCCTGTGGCCAACCCGCTGTACCGCCAGCAGGCCAACCCCACCAGGGAAGTCTTCCGACGCCCGGACAACCCGTCCAACCCGTCCGGCCAGGAGCCGGGGTGGGAGGTGTTCCCGCACGTGTTCACGACCTATCGACTGACCGAGCACCACACAGCCGGCGGGATGAGTCGCTGGCAGCCATATCTGTCCGAGCTGCAACCGGAGTTCTTCTGCGAGGTCTCCACCGAGCTCGCCAGCCAGGTCGGCCTCGAGAACGGCGGCTGGGCGACGATCATCACCTCGCGGACGGCCGTCGAGGCCCGGGTACTGGTGACCAACCGGATGACGCCGCTGACGGTCGCCGGGCGGTCGGTCCATCAGATCGGTCTGCCCTATCACTGGGGGGTCGGCGGCGACGCGGTGGTCAGTGGCGACTCCGCGAACGACCTGCTCGGCGTCACTCTGGACCCCAATGTCCACATCCAGGAGTCGAAGGTCGGATCATGCGACATCCGACCCGGCCGTCGACCCCGGGGGCCTGCTCTGCTGGACTTCGTCGAGCAGTATCGCCGTCGTGCCGGCGTCACTACCGCTACCGGCAACGCGTTGCGGACACCCGAGAGCGAGGGGAATCGATCGTGATCCCGCACTACCACCCGGAGCCGGCGCCGAGTCATCAGCCGTTCGGCTCGACGAACCCCGCGCTCGACGCCGGCTGGGCCGCACCGCCACCGCGGAAGGGCTTCTTCACCGATACCTCGATCTGCATCGGCTGCAAGGCGTGCGAGGTGGCCTGCAAGGAGTGGAACCAGCTGCCGGCCGACGGTTTCGACCTGCTCGGTACCTCGTACGACAACACCGGCGGCCTGAGCGCCGACAGCTGGCGCCACGTGGCGTTCATCGAGCAGCGCAAGCCCGCCCGGCCGACGGTCGAGCTGGGCATGCCGGCGATGGGCCCACCCGGACAGCAGGAGGACGCAGGCGAGCGGACCGATTTCCGCTGGCTCATGTCGTCCAACGTGTGCAAGCACTGCACGAACGCCGGCTGCCTCGACGTCTGCCCGACCGGTGCCCTGTTCCGAACCGAGTTCGGCACGGTCGTCGTCCAAGACGACATCTGCAACGGCTGCGGCTACTGCGTCGCCGCCTGCCCGTTCGGTGTGATCGACCGCCGGATCACGTCGAACGGGGACAAGCAGGCCGGCATCGCGCAGAAGTGCACGCTGTGTTACGACCGGCTGGGCGCCGATCAGACCCCGGCCTGTGCGCAGGCGTGCCCGACCCAGTCGATCCAGTTCGGTGACGTCGACGAGCTTCGCGAGCGCGCCCAGCATCGTGTCGAGGCACTGCACGAGCAGGGCGTGATGGACGCCCGGCTGTACGCCGCCGATCCCACGGACGGCGTCGGCGGTGCCGGTGCTTTCTTCCTGCTGCTCGACGAGCCAGAGGTGTACGGCCTGCCTCCGGACCCCATCGTGACCACGGCCGACCTGCCATCGATGATGCGGCACGCCGCCGCCGCGGCCACCGGGCTGCTCGTCGCTGCCGCCGCCGTCTTCCTGGGCCGCCGAACATGACCCCCGAGTTGCCCGCCCAGCCTGTCGAAGGACCGGACCCTCGTCCGCGCCCGGAGCCTGTCGAAGGGCGGCAACCCGGACCTCGACCGGTTCAGCCCGCCTCCCGGCAGGGCGGATCCGCCCGACGCCGGCGCAAGGGGCGAGCCGAGGAGCTGATGGTCCCCGAGGTCGAGTTCGCGTCCTACTACGGTCGTCCGATCGTGCGTCCGGCACCGTGGAAGGACGAGATCCCGGCGTACATGTTCTTCGGCGGCCTGGCCGCGGGATCTTCCCTGCTGGCTGCCGGCGCCGATCTCACGGGCCGCCCGGCGCTTCGCCGGGCCGGCCGACTGGGCGCGCTCACGGCGCTCGGGGCGAGCATGGTCGCGCTGGTGCATGACCTGGGCCGCCCCGAGCGGTTTCTCAACATGATGAGAGTGGCCAAACCGACGTCGCCGATGTCCGTCGGCACCTGGATCCTGACCGCGTACGGCCCTGGCGCCGGCCTGGCAGGCGCCGCCGAGCTGGTGCGGCTGATGCCGCGACAGTGCGGCCCGCTCGGCCGGCTGCTCGTCACACTCGCACGGCCCGCCGGGCTGGCCGCGGCGGCGATCGCGCCTGGAGTGGCCGCGTACACGGGCGTGCTGCTCGCCGATACCGCCACCCCGGCGTGGCACAGCGCCTACCGCGAGCTGCCCGCCCTGTTCGTCTCGTCGGCCGCTGCCGCCTCGGGCGGCCTCGGCATGGTGGCTGCGCCCGTCGCGGAGGCCGCACCGGCGCGTCGCCTCGCCGTCGTTGGTGCGGCCGCCGAACTGGCCTGGGAGCACCGGATGGAGCGCTCTATGGGACTCTCGGCCGAAACGCTGCATACCGGCCGCGCGGGGCGTTTCATGACATCGGCGCGATGGCTCACGGTGGGCGGTGCGGCCGGCACCTTGGTGCTGGGTCGGCGCAGCCGCGCGGCTGCGGTCATCTCAGGTCTTGCCTTGATGGCTGGGTCGGCCTGCACCAGGTTCGGGGTGTTCGAGGCCGGTCAAGCCTCGGCCCGCGACCCGAAATACACCGTGGTCCCCCAGCGCGAGCGCATGGATCAGCGCTCGACCGCGGACTGAGGACGACCGCACGCGGAACGACGGCACGCGGTCAGCCGTCGAGGACTGCGAACGTCACCGCCGCCGTCGGAGGCAGTCGATAGGTGTAGTCGAACCCGCCGATCGGCCACGGCACGACGGCCAGACTGGATCCGGCGTTGTCGTAGCCAACGACCGACGTACCGTCGGCCAGCTCGGCGCTGGCGGCGATCAGGCCCTCCCCGGGCTGCTCGACCGCACCCGTTCCCGTGGTGGTGCGCAGGTTCAGCTCGTGGATCGACCACCAGCTGCCCGAGTCGGTCTCGCTGACCAGTCGGACGTACCGTGCGGTTGTCGGCGGCAGCGCGATGATCATCTCGCCGCTGTGCCCGGGTCCGCGAGCCACGCTCCGCCAGCGGTGACCATCGTCGGAGACCTGCACCTGGTACCGGCGCAGGTAGTCCCCGATGCTGGACCCGGAATCGAGCGAGATCTCGGTGAACGTCTGCTTGCTGCGCAGGTCGAGGGTGAGGCTCATCCCCAGGGTCTGGCCGGCCCCCGACGTCCAGCGGGTCGCCAGGTCGCCGTCGATCAGATTCGTCGGCGGCGCGCCGTCCACGTCGGTTGTGCCGCTGGAGGTGAAGCGCCAGCCGGACCGCGGCAGCGCGGTGGCCGGTCCGGATCGGTCGACCACCGCTCCGTACGGCTGCGAGTAGGCCAACCAGCGCTCGCCCAACCGGACCTGGTTGAGGTGGTCGAGGAGATCGGGACTGACGCTCTCGACGAGTCGACCGCTTGGGGTCTCGGCCGTGCCCGGGCCGAAGTCGAGATCGACGAAGCCCAGATCGCCCGCCCGGCCGAGCTGCGCCGGTGCCCGCCAACGGTAGGTGGCCGCCGCACCCGCCGCCAGTCGGGCCGAGAAGTGCCGGTCGCCGACGGTGACGTCGAACGAGCGAGCCGACGTGGCCGAGTTGTGCGCGACCATGATCAAACTGCCGTCGGTGTTGCGGAAGGCGACGTTGCGAACGCCGGCGGATCCGTCGTCGACCAGGCTCGACGAGCCGACCCGCACCGCGCCCGGCCGGACGAACCGGCTCACCTGACCCAGCGCCCAGTAGTCGGGCTCCTTCGTCACCGTACCGTCGCTGTGGGTGGTGACCAGGCCGCGGCAGTTCGTGCAGCCGCCGACATGGGGACCCTGGTTGTCGTCCAGCGCGAGGTTCCACAACACCACCGACTGACCCCAGTTGCGTGGAACGTCGATCACCGAGTCCATGCTCAGCTCGAACGCCTGCGCCTCATCCCCCTGCCAGCCACCACCGGAGCACTCCGTCTCGAAGGTCTGCGCCTGCGGGTAGTCGTTGTGCGAGATCGACTGAGCGACCACCTCACCGGCATAACAGTGCCATGCGGTGCCGGCCGTTGCCGCGCCGACCGCATTGCGCACCGCCTCCGGATAGTCCGGAATGTCCCAGTTGTGGTCATAGGCGAGGATCCTGGTCGACAGGCCGGCAGCGCTCAGGGCCGGCGCCAGCCGGGCGGCGGCGAACTCGGCTTGTTGCCCAGGGAAAACCTGCATCCCCGGATAGTCGCTCGGTTGGTAGAGCGGCTCGTTCTGCATCGAGAGGTACCGGATGGGGATCCCGGCGGCACGGTACGCCTGGATGAGCTTCACGAAGTACTGGGCGTACACCTGCTCGTACTGCGGCAGCAGCGAGCCGGTGATCAAGGAGTCGCTGGTCTTCATCCAACCGGGTGCGCTCCACGGGGTGGCCATGAACGTCAGATCGGGGTTGATCTTGTAAGCCTCCCGGAGCCGCGGCAGGATGGCATCGCGATCATGGTCGATGCTGAAGTCGCTCAGATCCGGATCTGTCTGTCCCGCCGGCTGGTCGTCGAAGGAGTAGGCCGTGTCGACGGTGAAGTCGGAGGCGCCCATCGGTTGGCGCAGCAGAGACAACCCGATGCCGTCTGTCGGTGAGAACAGCGACCGCATGACCTTCCTCCGCGCCTTCGTCGGAAGGTTGCTGAGCACGTACGCCGACGAGTCCGTCATCGACGCACCGAAGCCGGTCATGGTCTGGTAGCGGCGGGATGGGTCGACCACGATAGTCGAACGGGCGGTGCCCGGTCCTCGGCGCCAGCCGAGGATGGGTTGCGCCGCGAGCCGTTCGCTGCCGGCGAGGTCGGTCACCCAGGACTCGACGCCCCGGCTCCAGCCGCTGGCCCCCACCGCGGCCGACGGCGTCGCAAGGGCGCCGCCGGTGCCCCCGAGCAGAACCGTGATCCCAAGCAGCAGGGCGAGGCCGAGCGCGGCGCTGCGACGACGTACCGGGTTTCGTCGTTTCATCCCTTGTTCGTTCCGACTCACGACTCAGCCCACCACCAGCGTGCAGCCGTCGGCGGGCCGCGTCTCACCGATCACCGGCGCACCCGGGATCTCTCCGACAACGAGCAGACCGCCGCTTGTCTGTGCGTCCGCGAGCAGCAGCAGCTCGTCCTCGGGGAGTGCTGTCTGCAGGTGCGGCCGCACCCAGGCGAGATTGCGTCGGGTGCCGCCACTGACGTACCCATCGCGGAGCGCCTCCCGAGCTCCGTCGAGATACGGCACCGCCGCCGCATCCAGCGCGACCGTCACCCCCGAAGCCCGAGCCAGCTTGTACGCGTGCCCCAGCAGCCCGAACCCGGTCACGTCCGTCGCGGCCCGCACCCCAGCGGCCAGGGCAGCTGACGACGCGTCCGCGTTGAGGCTGGTCATGGTGTCGATCGCATGCCGGAAGACCTCGCCGGTCGCCTTGTGGCGGTTGTTGAGGACACCGATTCCGAGCGGCTTCGACAGGCTGATCGGCAGCCCAGGCCGGGCCGCGTCGTTGCGGAGCAGCTGATCCGGGTCGGCGAGACCGGTCACCGCGAGACCGTACTTGGGTTCGGGATCGTCGATGCTGTGCCCGCCGGCAAGATCACAGCTCGCCTCGCGCGCGACGGCCATACCGCCCCGGAGCACCTCGCGCAGGAGCTCCAGGGGAAGGACGTCGCGCGGCCAGCCGACCAGGTTCAGAGCGACGACAGGCCGGCCGCCCATGGCATAGATGTCGGAGAGGGCGTTGGCGGCCGCGATCCGACCGAAGTCGTACGCGTCGTCGACGACCGGGGTGAAGAAGTCGGTGGTGGCGATGATCGCCCGGCCCCCCTCGATCCGCACCGCGGCCGCGTCGTCGCCGGTGTCGAGCCCGACCACCAGGTCTGCGCTGGTCCATGGCGCCAGCCCTGCCAGCGTCTCCTCCAGCTCACCGGGCGAGATCTTGCACGCGCAGCCGCCGCCGTGGGCGTACTGGGTGAGGCGATAGCCGGTGCTCATCGTCACGAAGTCGACTCCAGGCGTAAAGGGATGGTGCGAACCCGTTCACCCTGATTTTCACATGCTCGTGCTACCCGAGCCCGTGCTCGGACATTCTTGGCGCCGACGAGCGTGCGAGGTTCAGGGAATCGGGGACCCGCCGCTAGGGTCACGGTGGAGGCGTACAGGCGCCTGGTGGCCCTCCCGGTCTTCAAAACCGGTGAAGCCGAGTAGCTCGGCTTGGCGGGTTCGATTCCCGTCCGCCTCCGCCAACTCTCGTGCGCCACGCCGGCGCCCAGCACCGTGTCTAGGATCAGCAAGGTGTCGCCCCAGCAGCCGGATCCACGTCGCGACGTGCCCCGCACCGATCGGTTGCTCGCCGATCCGCGACTGGCCGAGGCCACGAGCCGGTTCGGGCTGGACACGGTCAAACGCGCCGTGCGCATCGCCCAGGACCGGGCCCGCGCCGGCACGATCGCCCCTGATCAGGTCGCCGACGACGCCGCGCGCTCACTTTCGGACGGGCCGACCTCGGTCCGCCCGGTGATCAACGCGACCGGGGTCGTCCTGCACACTAACCTCGGTCGTGCCCCCCTCTCCTCGACGGCGACACAGGCGCTGACCGATGCCGCCGGATATGCCGACATCGAGTTCGATTTGGCGACCGGCCGGCGCGCCCGCCGTGGTCGCGGCTGTCTCGCGGCACTCGCCGAGGCGGTACCGTCCGCCGAGGCGGTCTTGGTGGTCAACAACGGCGCCGCGGCGCTCCTCCTCGCGACCACCGCGCTGGCCGCTGGGCGAGAGGTCGTGATCAGCCGCGGCGAGCTGGTCGAGATCGGCGACGGCTTCCGGCTGCCGGACCTGGTCACGTCGACGGGTGCCCGGCTGCGCGAGGTGGGCACGACCAACCGCACCCACCTGCGCGACTACGAGGACGCGCTCGGGATCGACACCGGCTGCATCCTCAAGGTCCATCCCGGAAACTTCCGGGTCAGCGGCTTCGTCTCCAGCACCCCGGTCGCCGAACTGACCCGGCTAGGCCCGCCGGTCGTCGTCGACATCGGCAGCGGTCTGCTTGCCCCGGATCCACTGCTCCCCGACGAGCCGGATGCGGACACCGCGCTTCGAGCGGGAGCGGCCGTCGTCATGGCCAGCGGCGACAAGCTCCTGGGCGGTCCACAGGCCGGCCTGCTGCTCGGTCGGGCCGATGTGATCGAGCAGCTGCGCCGCCATCCGTTGGCCCGGGCGCTGCGGGTCGACAAGCTCACCCTTGCGGCACTCGAAGCCACCCTGCGCGGCCCAGCCACACCCACCTGGACCGCACTGCATGTCGACCAGATGCTGTTGCACGCTCGCGCCGAGATGATTGCCGACCGACTGTCCGATCTCGGTGCCCGGGTGGTGCCGTCGGACGGAGCCGTCGGCGGCGGTGGGGCCCCCGGCCTGGCCCTGCCCGGCTGGGCCGTCGCCCTCCCCGAGTCGTATGCGACCCGGCTCCGGGCCGGCGATCCGCCCGTGGTCGGCAGGCTGGAGCGTGGCGCCTGCCTGTTGGACGTCCGCTGCGTCCAGGCCGAGCACGACCCGCTGCTGATCGAGGCCGTCCGCACCGCCGCCGGGACCTGATCAGGTGTACGTCGTCGCCACCGCCGGGCACGTCGACCACGGCAAGTCGACACTGGTCCGCGCGCTGACCGGGATGGAACCCGACCGCTACGAGGAGGAACGGCGCCGGGGCCTGACGATCGATCTCGGCTATGCCTGGACCCGGCTGGGCGATGACGACCTCGCCTTCGTCGACGTACCCGGTCATGAACGCTTCATCGCCACCATGCTGGCCGGGCTGGGCCCGTCACCGGCGGTGATGTTCGTCGTCGCGGCCGACGAGGGCTGGCGGCGACAGTCCGGCGAGCACCTTGCCGCGATCTCTGCCCTCGGACTCAGGCACGGACTGCTCGTCGTGACCCGCAGTGACCTGGCCGACCCCACCGAGACGGTCGAGGACAGCCTCCGGCGGATAGCCCGTTCGACCCTCGGAGAGGTGGAGTCCGTCGTGGTGTCCGGCCGCACCGGGGAGGGCCTGGACTCGCTCCGCGCCGCCCTGCTGCGCCTGGTTCACCGGCTTCCGTCGCCTCGCACCGACGGCCGCGTCCGGCTCTGGCTCGACCGGTCGTTCGTCATTCGCGGCGCCGGCACCGTGGTCACCGGCACCCTGGACGCCGGGCGGCTCGCGGTTGGCGACGAGCTGCGGCTCCGGGAGCGCGGTGTCCACGTTCGTGGTCTGCAGAGCCTGGAGATTGTTCGCCAGCAGGTCGACGGCGTTGCGCGCGTTGCCGTCAACCTTCGTGGGATCGGGTCCGACGAGATCGGTCGCGGCGACGCGCTGCTCACGCCGAGTTCCTGGCGGCAGACCACTCGCCTCGACGTTCGCCGGACCCCGGACCCTCTCGCCGGACCAGATGGTCTGCACGGGCTGGGCGGGCAGGCCCGCCCCGACGGGCTGGACGGAGAGCTGCCGAGATACCTCATTGCGCACATCGGTACAGCCGCGGTCCCCGTCCGGGTCCGGCACCTCGACGACGACATGTACCGACTGACGCTGGACCGTCCGCTGCCGGTCGAGAGTGGTGATCGACTGGTGCTCCGCGATCCGGGCCGGCACACGATCACGGCAGGCGCGATCGTGCTGGACGCCGATCCCCCCGATCTGCGGCGTCGAGGCGCCGCAGCCGCTCGCGCCCGAGAGCTTCGCCGAGCGCTGGTGGGCGACCACGTGTTGCTCCGGAGCCGGCTGTCAACGGCGGGAGCGCTGCGGACCGACAGCCTCGCCGAGTCCGAACGGACGGCACTGGCACGAACCGGCGCGCGAGCCGTGGACGGTTGGCTGATCGACCCCGACCGGTGGAGCGCATGGCGGAGTCTGCTGAGCGACGCCGTCGCCGGGCGGGTCAGGGACAACCCGGTGGATGGGCGGCTCAGTCTGGACGCCGCGCGACACCTCGTCGACGCACCGGACCGCGGGATCGTGGCCGCGCTGGCCGCCGACGCGGGCCTGAAGGTGACCACCGGCTGGATCGTGCCGGATCGTGCCGTGCTGGATGATCGCGTGGAGCGAGGACTGGACCTGCTCGAACGCCGGCTGGCCGACTCGCCGTTCGACGCGCCCGAACGCCCCGAGCTGGACGCATGGGGCCTTGGCGTCGCCGATCTGGCGGCGGCCGAGCGCCTCGGACGGATCATCCGACTGGCCCCCGACCTCGTTCTCCTGCCGACCGGACCCGCGCTCGCGATGCGTACCCTGTCCGCGCTTCCTCAGCCGTTCACCACGAGCCAGGCGCGACAGGCGCTGGGCACGACCAGGCGGGTGGCGATCCCGCTGCTGGAGCACCTGGACCGGCGGGGTTGGACACAGCGCCTCGACGCCGGCCATCGACAGGTCCGTGAGCGTCGATAGATGGCGCGCCCGGGAGAGAGGAGCGCTGAGTGGAGACACGTTTTTCGTCTTCACGAGCGCGACGATCGACCCGGGTGCTGCGCGCCGTCGCGCGAACGGACCCAACAACACCGTGAGCGTCGATAGATGGCGAGCGTCGACAGCTGGCGTGCCCTTGGACGGGCGGCTTACTTCCCCGCCGCCCAGAGGTCGTGGAGGACGGACCGACGGGCCGCCTGGGCGATCGGGTCGGGCACGGGCAGTGAGGCCAGCAGGCGTTGGGTGTAGGGGTGTGCGGGATCGACCAGGATGGTCGAGCCCAGGCCTTCCTCGACCAGCTGGCCGTGGTACAGGACCGCGATCCGATCCGCGACGAGGTCGACGACGGCAAGATCATGGCTGATGAACAGTGAGGCGAATCCGAACTCTGCCTGGAGCTCGGCGAACAGCTCGAGGACCCGGGCCTGTACCGAGACATCGAGCGCCGAGGTGGGCTCGTCCGCGATCAGCAGCTTCGGGTTGAGGGCGAGTGCCCGGGCAAGACTCGCCCGCTGGCGCTGACCGCCGCTGAGCTCGTGCGGGAAGCGCTCGCCATATGCACCAGGGAGCTGCACCGCCTCGAGCAGCTCCGACACCCGCCGGCGTACGTCGGCGCCAGTGTCCTTGCCGTGCACGATCAGTGGCTCGGCAACGCACTCCGCGATCGTCAGAAGTGGGTTGAAGCTGGACGCGGGGTCCTGGAAGACGAAGCCGATGTCACCGCGCAGCTTCCGGAACGTGCGCTCGCGGACCCCGTTCATCTCCTGACCGAGCACCGATAGGGATCCGCCCGTGACCCGGGTCAGTCCGGCGATCGCGCGACCGATGGTGGTCTTGCCCGAACCCGATTCACCGACCAGCCCCAGCACCTCGCCCGGGGAGAGCCGGAAGGAGACGCCGTCGACGGCCACGAAGCCTGGGCGGCCGAGCCGTCCCGGGTATTGGATGTGCAGATCGACCGCCTCCACCAACGGGGCGGACTCCGGCCTCGCCGACCGCGCCTCCGCCCGCGCCGCCGTGCCCGCCGTGCCCTGGCCGACGTACGGTACGGCGGCCAGCAGCCGCTTCGTGTAGTCGTCCTCGGGGGCGGCGAAGAGGCCCTGGACGTCGCGCTCCTCGACGACGCGGCCTTGATACATCACGACGACCCGATCCGCCAGATCCGCCACCACACCGAGGTTGTGGGTGATCAACAGGATCGACGCGTCGAACTCATCGCGACATCGGCGCAACAGGTCGAGGATCTCCGCCTGCACGGTGACGTCCAGCGCGGTGGTCGGCTCGTCGGCCACGATCAGCCCCGGTTCGAGCACCAGGGCCATGGCGATCACCACCCGCTGCTTCTGGCCGCCGGACAGCTGATGCGGATAGTAGTCGACCCGGATCTCCGGGTCGGGAATGCCGACCTTGCGAAGGATGTCGATTGCCTTGGCCCGGGTCTCGCGGCGGCTCATCGAGGTGTGCGCACGCAGCCCTTCGGCGATCTGCCAGCCCACGGTGAAGACCGGGTTGAGGGCGGTCGACGGTTCCTGGAAGACCATGGCCACGTCGCTGCCACGCAGCTGCTGGAGCCGCTGCCGGGAGACGGAGATGACGTCGTTCGCCTGCCCACCCTGGCGGCCACCGAGCATCACGACCCCGGAGGTTGTCGCCGTCTCCGGAAGCAGGCCCAGAATCGTCTTGGCGGTCACGGTCTTGCCGCTGCCCGACTCTCCGACGACGGCGACCACCTCACCTCGGGAAACCTCCAGCGAGACCCCGTCCACCGCTTTAACGGCGCCTTGATCGCTGGCGAACGAGACGTACAGATCCTTGATACCGACGACGACCTCGCCGTGACCAGGTGTCGTCATCGCAGCTCCTCCACCCCGGCCGACGTGTCATGTCCAGGCGACTCGAGACCGGCCGCATCGAGGCTGCCACCAGGTACCACAGACGTGGTCGAGATGTCCGCCGCGCCGGACTCCACGGCCCGCCGGCCACGGAGCCGGGGATCGGCCAGGTCGTTCATGCTCTCCCCGACGAGGGTCATGCCGAGCACCGCGAGCACGATCGCCATGCCGGGAAACAGGGCGGTCCACCAGATCCCGCTGGTCACGTCCGACAACGCCTTGTTGAGGTCGTAGCCCCACTCGGCGGCCGCGCTGGGCTCGATACCGAACCCGAGGAAGCCCAGTGCGGCAAGGGTGAGCAGGGCTTCGGAGCAGTTCAGCGTGAAGATCAGCGGCAGCGTACGGGTGGCATTGCGGAGAACGTGCTTGAACATGATGCGACTCGTCGGCGCCCCGATCACCTTCGCCGCTTCGACGAAGGGCTCGCTCTTGATCCGCACGGTCTCGGCCCGGATCACCCGGAAGTACTGCGGGATGAAGACGACGGTGACGGCGATCGCCGCGGCCAAGATGCCGCCCCACTTGCTGGACTGCCCGCCCGAGATCGCGATCGCCATCACGATTGCCAACAACAGCGATGGGAACGAGTAGATGGCGTCGGCGACGACGACAAGCACTCGGTCGAGCCACCCGCCGATGTAGCCGGAGACCAACCCGAGCGCGACACCGGCGAAGATCGACAGCGCTACCGCCACGATGATCACCGCCAGCGCGGTCTGGGCACCCCAGATGACCCGCGACAACACGTCGTAGCCGCCGACCGTGGTTCCCCACGGATGCCCTGGCTCGGGCGGCACCAGCGAACCGAACGGGCCGGAACGATCGCGCAGCTGGGCGTACCCGTAGGGCGCCAGCACCGGCGCCAGAATCGCCACCGCGATGAAGAACGCGGTAAGGACCAGTCCGATGATCAGCATTCCGCGCTGCATGCCGATGCTCTGCCGGACCTGGTGGACCACCGGCAGTCGCCGCCAGCTGAAGCGCCGGCGTGTGGCGAGCTGGCCTGTGGCGCTCATCAGTACCTCACCCGGGGGTCGATCAGCGCCGCGATGATGTCGACGATGAAGTTCGTCACGGCGACGATGACGGCGATCAACGTGACGATGCCCTGCACGGCGACGTAGTCCCGCGCATCGATGTACTGCACGAGCTGGAAGCCGAGTCCCTTCCACTCGAACGTCGTCTCGGTGAGCACGGCACCGCTGAGCAGCAGTGCGATCTGCAGCCCGATCACGGTGATGATCGGGATCAGGGCCGGCCGGTAGGCGTGCTTGCGAACCAGCCGGACCTCGCTCACTCCGCGTGACCGGGCCGCGTCCACGTAGTCGGTGCCCAGAGTCCCGATGACGTTGGTCCGAACCAGTCGGAGGAAGATCCCGGCCGTGGCGAGGCCGAGTGTGATGGCCGGCAGGACCGCGTGGGAGAGCACGTCACGAACGGCGCCTGGCATGCCGGTGCGGAACGCGTCGATCAGGTAGATGCCCGTCTTGTCGGGCAAGAACTGGATCTGCAGCTCGACCGCCGTGCTCGCCCGCCCGGCCACCGGAAACCAACCGAGCCACACCGAGAAGATCAGCTTCAGCAGCAGGCCCGCGAAGAAGACCGGCGTGGCGTAGCACAAGATCGCGAACACCCGCAGCGAGGCGTCCGGGAACTTGTCCCGGAAGTACGCGGCAACCATGCCCAGCGGGATGCCGACGATGAAGGCGACCACCAGGCCATAGCAGACCAGCTCCAGCGTCGCCGTTCCGTACGTCTTCAACACCGTCACCACCGGGCGGTTGTCGCTGATCGTGGTGCCGAAGTCGCCGGTGAGGATGCCTTTCATGTAGTCCACGTACTGCGCCAGCAGCGGACGGTCGTACCCCGCCTGGTGAATGCGCTGGGCGAGTTGCTCCGGGGTCAGTCGACCACCCAACGACGCGGTGATCGGATCTCCAGTGGACCTCATCAGCACGAACACCGTCGTCACCAGGATGAAGACGGTCGGGATGATCAGCAGAGCCCTGACCAGGATGTACCGACCGATTCCGCCGCCGCCGCCGGAGCGAGAACGCTTCACCACCGCTTCGTCGGCCACCGCCGCCAACGCGTCCGTCATCGCTCGCCACCTCGCTCTCCGACAGGTCTCAGCCTGCCACCTGCACCGAGCCTGCCGAGGGGGCCTCGCCGCCTCGTCAGGCTCGGTGGTTCACGACCAAGCGGTCAGCTCTTCGACAGTGCGCCGTAGCGGAACTTGAACGACGCATCGAGGGTCTGATCCGCGCCGCTCACATTCGATCCGACCACGGCGACCTGGGCGCCCTGCAGCAGCGGCAGGGTCGAGAGGTCCTTGGCCTCGTCGGTCTGGATCTGCTCGATGATCTTGGTCCGAGCGGCCTTGTCGGTGGTGCCGAGCTGCTCGGTGATCAGCTTCTGGATCGCCGGGCTGTCGTAGTGGTTGGCCAAGAAGTTGTTCTTGGAGAAGAACGGCGTCAGGTAGTTGTCGGCGTCGGAGTAGTCCGGGAACCAGCCGAGCTGATAGAGCGGGTAGACGTCGGCGACCCGATCCTTGCTGTACTGGACATACTCCGTGGACTGCAGGTCGACCTTGAACAGACCGGACGTTTCCAGCTGATCCTTGATCAGGCCGTACTCGTCGGCGGAGTTGGGGCCGTAGTGCTCCGTCGTGTACTGCAGATGGATCTCGACCGGCGTGGTGACGCCGGCGGCGGAGAGGGTCTGCTTGGCCTTGTCGGTGCTGGGCCCACCACTGCCGTCGCCGTAGACCGACTTCAGCGCCTGGTTGGCACCGGTCAAGCCCTGCGCCACGTAGGAGTAGAGCGGGGTATAGGTGTCCTTGAACACCTGCGTGGCGATCGCCTTGCGATCCACCACGTCGGCCATCGCCTGCCGGACCGCCAGCGCCTTCTTCGGATCGGCGTCGGAGGTCTTCGCACCATAGGGCATCGTGTTGAAGTTGAACACGATGTAGCGAATCTCACCGCCCGGGCCGTCGACCACCTTCACCTTGTTGTTGGTCCGCAGGTCGGCGACGTCGGTGGCCGAGAGACTGCGATACGCGACATCGATCGCGTTGCCGGCCACGTCGAGCTTGAGGTTCGGCTCGTCGGCGTAGTACTTGACGTTCACCGTGCCGGTCTTCGCCGCCGGGAGAACACCCTTGTAGTCCGGGTTCGCCTTGTACTGGATCAGGTTGTTGAAGTCGTAGCTCGCGATCGTGTACTGGCCGGCGAAGGCCTTGCCGGCAACGATGTCCTGATCGGTGGTGAGCGCGGTCGGCGAGAACACCTGCTCGTCGACGATGGGCCCGACCGGGGAGGACAAGACCTGCGGGAACGTCTGGTCGTTTGGCGCCTTCAGCTTGAACACGACCGTGGTCGGGTCCGGCGCCGACACACTGGCCAAGTTGCCCAGCAGCGATGCCGGACCATTCGGGTCGTTGATCTTGAGCTGGCGGTCGAAGCTGAACTTCACGTCGGACGATGTCAGGTCGTGACCGTTGGCGAACTTCAGGCCAGACTTCAGCTTCACCGTGTACTCGGTCGGCGAGGTGTAGGAGGCCGACTCCGCGATATCGGGCTGGACGTCCGGGCTGCCGTACGGGGTGTTCATCAAGAACGGATAGACCTGGTTCATCACGGCGAACGAGCCGTTGTCGTAGGAACCCGCTGGATCGAGCTTGGTGATCTTGTCGGTCGTGCCGATGGTGATCGTGCTGCCCGCAGCGCCACCACCCGCCGACGACGCGGTGCCGGGCGTTCCGCCACCACCGCAGGCGGTGAGTACGAGCGCCGAGGCGGCCAGACCGGTCGCCAGCACCAGCCCCGGACGGCGCCAGGAATTTGCGAATGTCATGGAATCTCCTATCAAGCCGATCTGAAAGCGGCACTCCGGCGACATATTTTGCACCCGATCGCAATTCCTGAGGATTCGCCGTGCCAACGTATAGTCCTAACACATATGCGGCTGTGGCGGAACGGAAGTTACGAAGTCGGCACACAAGGCCCCAGCCGACGTCCACCAGATCCGCTGACGAGCGCTCCGCAGCGGGTCCCAGACGTCGATCTCCTCGTGTCACAACTCGGCTGCGGAGCGCTGGTCAGCGCGGTCGATGGCAGACTCGGGACGTGACGACCCTCACCCGACTCCGGTGACCGCCCCGGACGCGGCCGCACGTCCCCGGACCGGCACGCCCCCCGCCAGGGGCATGGCGTGGATCCCGGGTGGCGAGTTCTGGATGGGTTCGACGGAGTTCTATCCCGAAGAGAGTCCGGTTCACCGCGTGGGGGTGGACGGGTTCTGGATGGACGAGCACCCAGTGACAGTCGCCGAGTTCCGCCGGTTCGTGAAGGCGACCGGGCGGGCGACCACGGCCGAGGTGCCGCCGGACCCGACGGACTATCCGGGCGCAACGCCGGAGGAGCTCGTCCCGGGTTCGCTCGTCTTCCGGGCGACCCGGGGGGCGGTGCCGCTCGACGACTTCCGACGCTGGTGGTCCTGGACCCCGGGAGCAGACTGGCGCCATCCGGAGGGCCCTGGGAGCACCGTCGGTGGCCGAGAGCGACACCCCGTCACCCACGTGTCGTACTTCGACGCCAGCGCCTACGCAGCGTGGTCCGGCAAGGACCTGCCCACCGAGGCCGAGTGGGAGTTCGCCGCCCGCGGCGGTCTGGACCGCAAGCGCTTCGCCTGGGGCGACGAGGAGCTGGTCCGGGGTCGACGCCAGGCCAACACCTGGCAGGGACGCTTTCCCTGGGAGAACCTGCTCGACGACGGCTTCCTCGGCACGTCGCCGGTCGGCAGCTTCCCCGCCAACCCGTTCGGACTCTCAGACATCACAGGAAACGTCTGGGAGTGGACGACGGACTACTTCTCCCGCGACCACACGGCGGGCGGGAGGAACACCTCGCCCTCGGACAGCTGCTGCGTGCCGCACAACCCGCGGGTGGCCCGCGAGCACGGCATCGACCCGCTGGAGACGTATCCACGCCGAGTGGTCAAGGGCGGGTCCCACCTGTGTGCCCCCAACTACTGTCTGCGCTACCGGCCGGCGGCCCGGCAGGGTCAGACGGAGGAGACGTCGACGGCCCACCTCGGCTTTCGCTGCATCATCCGACCCGTGTCCTGACCGATGACCGGCGCGGGACCCGACACCGCTTGAAGGAGCGAACACGACGTGCTCGGTGTGCTGGCCGGCTTCGCCACCATCGGCATCATCATCGGCGTCGGGTTCGTGCTGGCCCAGCTCAAGATCCTGGACGTCACTGCTCAGGGCGTGTTGAGTCGGACGGCGTTCTACGTCGCCAGCCCGGCGCTGATGATCACCGTGCTGGGCACAACCGACATCCACCGACTGCTCTCGGCCAACCTCATCGCCTCGCTCGGCAGCGTTGTCGTGGCGGCCACCGCGGCCGTCCTTCTGGCGCGGCTGGCCTGGCGGCGATCGTCCGGCGACACCGTGATCGCCGCATTCTGTTCTTCGTACGTCAACGCGGGCAACCTCGGGCTGCCGATCGCCGCGTACGCGCTCGGCGATGCGGCGCTGATCGCACCGATGCTGCTCGCCCAGCTGCTCGTGCTGCAACCGGCCGGCCTGTCGGTGCTGGACGCGATCGCCCACGTGCCGCACCCGGGCACGTCCCGCCGACGGCTGCTACTCATCCGGTTGTCCCGGCCCTTCCGCAACCCCCTGGCCATCGGCTCGCTGATCGGGCTCGCGCTTGCTCTGACCGGTACGAAGCTGCCGATCGCCATCAACGCCCCGCTCATCCTGATCGGCGGGATGGCGGTGCCGTCGATGCTGCTGGCGTACGGAATCTCGCTGCGGCTCGGTGGACGGCCCGGGGGCAACGAGCCGCCCCCCCAGGTGGCGAGCCTGGTCGCCTTGAAGCTGCTGGTCCAACCCGTCGCCGCGTACCTGATCGGTGCCTACTTCGTCGGACTGGAGGGCCACAACCTGTTGGCCGTGACGGTCATCGCGGCGCTGCCGACGGCACAGAACGTCTTCACGTTCGCGATGCGCTACGAGCGCGGCGTGCTGCTGGCCCGTGACGTCATCTTCGTCGCCACCATCTTGTCGGTGCCGGTCATCATCGCGATCACCTGGCTCCTCACCTGAGGGACGCCGCGCCCGGAGATCGGTCGGCGCGCGGAGCGATGCCACCGACCCGAAGCTGCCCGAACAGTCAGCCAGCGCTGCCCTTTCGGCGGCCCGTCGGGGCCACCGCGTCGTGGCCCGATGCGGGCATGCTGGGGGGAGGGGGTAGATCAGTGGCTATGCAGCGACGAGCCGCGAAGAAGACGCCCAGCAAGGCCGTTCGTACGCCCGATGAGTCGTCCACCGAGGCCTCCGAGCGGGCAGCGGCTGTGCTGGCGTTGCAGCGGAACGCCGGGAATCGGGCCGTGTCGGCGGCACTGACGTCCCCTGCCTCGCTCGTCCCGTCCGCCGCGCCGGCGCCGCTCGCCGTGCAGCGGGCACCGGCGACGTACGAACCGGGCGAAAGCGCCACCGCGACAGCTCGCGGGATCATCTCGCCCGATGTCCGTCTACTCGGTGGCACCGGATCTGGCTACAACGCCTCCCCCGACTCGGTTCTGGTGGCCGACTTCCGGCCGAACTCGGCGGTCGTGCGGACGTCGGCGTCATCCGAGCTGCACGGCTCCTGGATCAAGATCCTCGAAGGCTCGACCACCCGAAAGTACGCGCTGCTGGGCTTCAGCGACGCGACCGGCGACGAGGGCCCCAACCAGAAGTTGCGCGCCGACCGCGCTCACGCGATTGCGGCGTTGCTGCCGGGCACGGCCAGCCGAGGGGTCGTCGGGGCCGCGCCCGCAACCGACTTCGTCATCCCGGGTAATGCCACGAAGGACGATCGCGCACTGAACCGCGCCGTTCTCATTCGACTCCCCCCTGATGAGCTCAGACAAGAGGCCCAGGTCGAGGCGTACAGCGGTGCCGCCGTGGAGTTCTGGCGGGCCAATCCCGACAAGTCACTCACCGACCTCGTCCACTTCGTCGGCGAACGCGCCGTGGCTCGGTTGAGCGGTAACGGAGTCCCCGAGCCGGACGTCGTCCCCGGAACCGTTCCGAAGGGCTCCACCACACTGGCGTACTTCGACGCGCAGGCGTGGACGATCACGATCGACACGAATGCCCTAGCCGCCGCCTCACCCCAGACCGGCGTCACCCCGGCAACCAAGCTCGCCACGCTGAATGCCGCCTCCATCGCCGAGCTCGCTCAGGCCTGCTATCACGAGGCACGGCATGCCGAACAGACCTTCCTCGCCGCGCGTACGTCCGCCGAGGAGGCCAAGGGCAGCACCGACCCCGCGACCTTGTCCCGGGCAATCGGTATCCCGCCCGCGATCGCCGACGCCGCCATCGCCGCGTCGCTCACGGTGCTACCCGACGTGCTCAAGGCCAAAGCCAACGCGTGGCGCACGTTCATGCACGGCGGCCGCTACCTTCCGTACAAGGTCTGGAACGAAGGGCTCAAGGACCAGCTGGACATCCTCCACCTCATCATGGGTCCGAAGATGGACGAGTGGACAAAGCTCGGACCGGGCGGGATCCAGACGCTCTGGGAGAAGTTCTTCCATCCCCAGATCGACAAGTCTCTCCGTAGGGACTTCTCTCTTCGAGCGGATGCCCTGCTCCGCGAGATGAACCGGGACCCCCATCACGAGCAGGTCGACGCTGACGTCAAGAGCGCGCTGACCAAGACCGCGGGCAAGCTGTTCATCGCGCTGGTCAAAGAACGGGAGGCCGCACGGCTCCCCGACTCCGCGGCGATCGCCGGGATGAGTTCCGATGATCGCGACATGGCGACGATCAACGCGCAGGTGTGGCTGCTCGAGCTGCATATGGCCCTGCTCGAGGCCGGAGACGCCGCCGATGAGGCATACCGCCACTATGCCAACGAAGCCGATGCGTACGAGGTCGGCGATGCCGTCAGGGCCAGCGTGGTGCGCCAGGGCGGGACGGGCCCGTAAGGCTCCCGACCTGCCGGAAGGGTATGGCTGGCGCGCCACCCCTCGTGCGGGTGAGTGCCGGCAGGCACGGTCGGTTCAAGAGCGGCGTCATGTCCTCGTAGGTGCTCGGCTTCGCTGGGCCTTGGCCGCGGCCCGAAAAAGTGCTATCTATTTGATATCACTATTCGCTCGAGGAGCCGGTCATGAGCAGCACCGCGTTACCCGCCCCCGCCGCACCCGTGGGTCATCAGGGTGCACGGGTCGACGTCACCGAACGACCCGCGCTGGCCGTCAGCGGCTGGTTCGGAGTCGCCGTACTCGCGATCTGCGGCTACGCCGTCAAAGTGTTGATCGGCGGCGCCACCGGGTGGCTGTGGGTCCCCCTTGTGGTGTTCGTCCTGGTGGTCACCTCGTTGGTGATCATCCCCCCTGGTCAGACGTCGGTGGTCCAGTTCTTCGGCACTTATGTCGGCACCGTTCGGCGACCCGGTTTTTGGTGGGTGCTGCCGCTCACCAGACGTCGCCGGGTCAGCGTCCGGGTCCGCAACTTCGAGACGAACCGACTCAAGGTCAACGACTCCGACGGCAACCCGGTCGACATCGCCGCGATCGTTGTCTGGCAGGTCGCCGACACAGCGCGCTCGACGTACGCCGTCGACAACTACCAAGACTTCGTCACCGTGCAGGCCGAGTCGGCACTGCGCCACGTCGCCACGACGCACCCGTACGACGACACAGAGGGCAGCGAGATCTCGCTGCGGGGCTCGATCGACATCGTCGCCGCCGAGCTGGCACATGAGGTGGCCGAACGGGTCTCACTCGCCGGCGTCGAGGTCGTCGAGGTCCGGATCTCACACCTCGCGTACTCCCAGGAGATCGCCCAAGCGATGCTTCGTCGACAGCAGGCAAACGCCGTGGTGGCGGCACGCAGCAGGATCGTGGAGGGTGCAGTCGGCATGGTGGAACTCGCCCTCAACCGGCTCGCGGCCAACGACGTCGTCGAGCTCGACGAGGAGCGCAAGGCCAGCATGGTGAGCAATCTGCTCGTCGTGCTGTGCGGCGACCAACCACCGACACCCGTCGTGAACGCCGGCTCGCTCTACACCTGACGAGGGCGCGTGACCAGCCGACGGCAGGTGCTGCTGCGCCTCGACCCCGCGGTCCACGATGCGCTGATGCGCTGGGCCAACGACGAGTTCCGCAGCCTCAACGCACAGGTGGAGGTGCTGATCCGACACGCCCTCACAGACGCCGGACGAATGCCGAAGTTGGCCGGGCCGTTGCCGAAGCGGGGCCGACCCCGCAGCGCGGCGCCGACGGAGGATGCCGCCCCATCGCAACGCGATGCAGCTGTGGATTGATCGACCGGATCAGTCCAGCTTGTCGGGTTGACGCGCGCTAGCTGCTGGATCGCTGCTTCGGTGACCGGTTCAGGGCGGTGAGTAGTTGCGTCTTCGACTTCTTCGACGTTCCTGACAATCCACGCGCCCGGGCCTCTGCGCGGAGCTGGACCACGGTCCACGTCTTGTCTGGGACGGTGAGCCCGTCGGAGCCGGTGGCCTCGGTCACCGAACCATCCGGTCCAGCCGGCTCGTTGGGCCCAGTTGCGGCGACCGGTTTCAATGCTGCCGTGGCACGCTCGAGCTTCTTCTGCAGTCTCTCCACTCGAGCGTCGGAGCGGGATGCCGCCGTGCGGTGCGCTGCCGCTTGCTTCTTCCAGCGCTCCGCTTTTTCGTTCGCCTTCGCGAGCTTGGTCTCGGTCTTGGTCAGCTGCCCACGAACGCCGGCCAGGGTCTTCTTCAGATCCCGATTGGTCGCACTCAGCTCCTCGATCACGCGCTTCTTCTTGCTGCCCACTGCGGCTCCGTTCGTCGGGTCGTACCAGTTCGAGACCGAACCTCGAAAATCTATCGCACCGCACAGGTCAGGCTGGCCGTGGTGGGGCAGGGTGAGGTCGTAGTGTCGCTGGCCGCAGCGGGTAAGGCTCCGGTTCTCGCGGTGCGGCGCCGCGACCGGGCGGGCTTCGGATGACTCTCGTCGTCGGAGGTAGACAAGCCAGGCGCGAGGATGCACGCGACGTACGGTCGAAGCATCAGAGGGTCGAAGGACAACACGGACGTCACAACACGGCGATCACTCCGACCCCAAATGGTTCCGGTGAGTGTCGTGACCGGCAAGGAGAGGGATCAGCGCCCGCCGGTAGCGGAATCGCCGGCAGGGTCGACGCCCTGTCGCGCTTGCGTATCTTCGCCGGGCCGGCGCATCGCCCACTCGAGCGGCAGCGCCGCGAACCACATGACGTCGTAACGCCTGCCCTGCCAAACGCTGTGTGCGCGCATGGTTCCCTCGTACACAAACCCCGCTCGGCGAGCCACAGCGACCGAACCCTCATTCCCCGCGACGATCGTCAGGAAGACGCGAGCCGCTCCCATGTCGAACAGCCAGCGCGTGAGCAGGATCGCCGCTCGAGTCGCATATCCGCGTCCTCTCGCCTTCGGTGCGATCCAGTAACCGAACTGCGCTACGTCCTCGGCGGTCCAGTCGTCGACGCCACAGGCGCCGACAAGTTCGCCGGATTTCGCGTCCTGGATGGCGAAGGCGACGGCGGGTGTCCCGGTCGCAGCAAACGCGCTCCAGCTCAAAGCGAATTGGTCGATGACCGCCTCGGCGTCCGTGATCGATAGCGGCGGAGCCGGGTGTCCCAGCCGGTCATGGCTGCCGTTATAGCGCCTGATCGTTGGATCGGCGTGCGCTTCAGCCATGAACCGGGCGTCGTCTCTCGACCAAGGCCGTAGGGTCACCAGGCCGTCGGAAAGTGTCACGACTGGACTTTCTCCGGGCATGTGATCATCTTGACACCGAGTCGGACCCGGTCACCCCGGCCGTCGCCCGACAGATTTGCGCCGCGATCGCTGCTGCCTCACGGAGCGCGAAAAAGGGCTACGGCGAGGAAGTCGGTGAGCAAGGCTGCCTGGGCGAAGCGGGCAAGCCAGCGGAGCAACCCGCTCACCAGGTGACGGACCTGGCGCAGCCAGAAGTGGCGCACCCGGAGGGATTCGAACCCCCAACCTTCTGATCCGTAGTCAGATGCTCTATCCGTTGAGCCACGGGTGCCCGTCGCACCCAGCAGGCGCAACGACGCAACAGTTTAGCGGACAGGTCCGTGGCAGCCGAATCGGATCGGAGCACCGCTGCAGTCCCACCGAAACCGCTGGCCGCCGAGTCGTGCGTCCCCGTCGCCGAGTGGCGCGGTGAGCTTCCGCGAGCGCGGACGGTTCGAGATGATCGGTGGGCAGGTGTCGACCGGGCTGCTCGCGGCCCCGCGATGTCGGAGCGCCTCGCGGGCCGTCGCTGGACGAGCCGGGCGGCTGAACGCGCAACGGGCCGGAATCCCCGTTGACCCCGGCCCTCTGCCCCCAGTCTGGCCCTGTCGACCACGTCTCGCCAGGGGTTGGCGGGCAAAGATCAGCACGAGTTGTTCCGCCGGCCTGGTCCCGGCCCTGTCGAAGCGCGGGAACTTCCTTCGACTGGCTCAGGTCATCGGGTTCGGGGGCTGGGCACCGGCTTTGCGGGGTCAGGCCTTTGCCACCACGTGGTCGCGGAGTGCGGGAATGATCGTCTCGCCGTAGACGCGGAGCGTCTCTTCCTTGTTGTCGTGCTGGAGATATCCCGAGAACTGGTCCACGCCGATGTCCTTCAGCTGTTTCAGCTTCGCGATGTGATCTTCGGCGGTGCCGAGGATGCAGAACCGGTCGACGATCTCGTCCGGGACGAAGTCGGCGTGGGTGTTCCCGGCCCGGCCGTGCTCGTTGTAGTCATAGCCGTGACGTCCCTTGATGTAGTCCGTGAACGCCTCCGGGATGTCGCTGCGCTCGCCGTAGCGGGCCACGATGTCCGCGACGTGGTTGCCGACCATGCCGCCGAACCAGCGGCACTGGTCACGCATGTGCGCCCAGTCGTTGCCCACGTAGTTGGGCGCGGCCACGCAGAAGGTGATGGCCGCCGGGTCCCGTCCGACGTTCGCGGCCGCCTCCCGGACGCTGGCGATCATCCAGCGAGCCACGTCGACGTCGGCCAGCTGGAGGATGAACCCGTCCCCGACCTCCCCAGCGAGCTTCAGCGCCAGCGGTCCGTACGCCGCCACCCAGACCTCGAGTGCGGACGTACGTGCCCAGGGGAACTGCAGCGTCGCCCCCTTGAAGTCGACCGGACGGCAGTTCGCGAGCTCACGGATGACGTGGGTCGCCTCGCGAACCTCCTTCAGCGTTGCGGGCTTGCCGTTGGTGACCCGGACGGCGGAATCGCCACGACCGATCCCGCAAACGGTCCGATTGCCGAACATTTCGTTGAGCGTGGCGAACACCGACGCCGTCACGGTCCAGTCGCGGGTCGACGGGTTCGTCACCATCGGGCCGACGATCACCCGCTGGGTCCGGGACAAGATCTGGCTGTAGATGACGTACGGCTCCTGCCACAACAGGTGGGAGTCGAACGTCCACACGTAGTCGAAACCGTGCGCCTCCGCCAGCTCGGCCAGCTGGACCGTGCGCCAAGCCGGCGGATTCGTCTGCAGCACCACGCCGAAATCCATGAGCTGTCAGGCCCCTCTCGGACTCGGTCGCACCGGCTCGGAGCGCGTCGGAAGCGCGCTCCGCCGGGCGGAGGAGGATGCAGCAGTCAAGCTTCGCCGTCGGCGAGCGACGGCGACGCCGGCGGATTCCGGCGCGACGGGAGAGCCGGGCCTCATAAGAGGTACTGACTGAGGCCGCGCTTGAGATACCTGCCGTGCCCCTTGGCGCCGACGTACCCGCTCGCATCCACGATCACCGAACCACGTGACCACACCTGGTCCACGTGTCCGTCGACCTCGAAGCCCTCCCACGCGGAGTGGTCCATGTTCATGTGGTGGCTCTTGCCGACACCGATGGAGGTGTGGCCGCTCGGGTCGTAGATCACCAGATCCGCGTCGGCACCGGGCTGGATGACGCCCTTGCGGCCGTACAGACCGAACATCCGGGCCGGTGTGGTCGAGGTCAGCTCGACCCAGCGGGACAACGACAGCCGGCCGGCGACGACGCCTTGATACAGCAGGTCCATCCGGTGCTCGATGCTGCCGATGCCGTTGGGAATGGCCCGGAAGTCGCCACGCCCGAGCTCCTTCTGGTCCTTCATACAGAACGGGCAGTGGTCGGTCGAGACCATCTGCAGGTCGTTCGTGCGCAGCGCCTGCCACATCGAGTCCTGGTGGCCCTCCGCGCGTGACCGCAGCGGCGTCGAGCAGACCCACTTGGCACCCTCGAAGTCACCCCACTCCGGACTTCTCGCCCCGAGCTGGTCCTCCAAGGAGAGATAGAGGTACTGCGGACAGGTCTCGCCGAACACGTTCTTGCCACGGTCGCGGGCCGTGGCGATCTGCTCGACGGCCTGCTTGGCGCTGACGTGGACGACGTACAGCGGCGCCCCGGTGAGATCGGCGATCATGATCGCCCGGTGGGTCGCCTCCTCCTCCAGCTGCCAGGCGCGGGCAATACCGTGGTAGTAGGGAGTGGTCTTGCCGGCTTCGTACAACTGCTGAGCCAGTACGTCGATCGCCGGCCCGTTCTCCGCGTGCATCATCGTGACCAGGCCGGTCTCGGCCGACTTCTGCATGGCCTTGAGGATCTGGGCGTCATCGGAGTAGAAGACGCCGGGATACGCCATGAAGAGCTTGAAGCTCGTGATGCCCTCGTCGATGAGGGAGTCCATCGCCTTGAGCGAGAACTCGTCCACGCCGCCGATGATCTGGTGGAAGCCGTAGTCGATGGCACAGTTGCCGGCTGCCTTGGCGTGCCACGCGGCCAGTCCCTCCTCGACCCGTTCGCCGTAGCGCTGGACGGCGAAGTCGATGATGCTCGTCGTGCCGCCCCAGGCCGCGGCCCGGGTGCCGGTCTCGAACGTGTCGGAGGCGTTGGTCCCACCGAACGGCAGCTCCATATGGGTGTGCGCGTCGATTCCGCCCGGGATGACGTACCTGCCGGTCGCATCGACAACGGTGTCCACGTCGGCCGCGAGGTCGGCTCCGAGCAGCCGGGAGCCGGGGGCCAGGATCGCCGCAATGGTCTCACCGTCGAGCAGGACGTCGGCTCGGGCGGTCCCGGTGGCGTTCACTACCGTCCCGCCCGTGATCAAGGTGGTGCTCATCGCTGAATCCCGCTCCTTCGCTGGCCGACCTGTGCGCGTACTCGAATCACATTGACCACTGAACGGCGAGCCTCCGAGATCATGGCTTGGTGATCGAGGTGTACGAGTCCGGGCGGCGGTCCCGGTAGAACTGCCAGGCGTTGCGAACGTCTCGGATCATGTCGAGGTCGAGGTCGCGGATCACGACCTCCTCGTCCGTGTCACTGCCCATCGGGCCGACCAGGTTTCCCTGTGGATCGACGAACTGGCTGGACCCGTAGAACGTGACCGCCAGATCGCCGTACTCATTGTCCTCGGTACCGACCCGGTTCGGCGCCGCGACGAAGTAGCCGTTGGCTGCGGCTGCAGCCGGCTGCTCGATCTCCCACAACCGGTTCGACAGGCCGGGCTTGGTGGCGTTCGGGTTGAACACGATCTGTGCACCGTTCAGGCCGAGCTCCCGCCAGCCCTCCGGGAAGTGCCGGTCGTAGCAGATGTAGACCCCGATCGGGCCCACCGCCGTCTTGAACACCGGGTACCCGAGGTTGCCTGGCCGGAAGTAGAACTTCTCCCAGAACTTGTCGAGGTTCGGGATGTGGTGCTTGCGGTACTTGCCGAGGACCGTGCCGTCGGCGTCGACCACCACCGCGGTGTTGTAGTAGACGCCGGGCTGCTCCTCCTCGTAGATGGGCAGCACCATCACCATGCGCAGTTCCGCGGCCAGCGCGGCGAACCGCTGGATGGTCGGACCGTCGGCGGGCTCGGCGAAGTCGTAGTACTTGGGGTCCTCGGTGATCCCGAAGTAGGGCCCGTAGAACAGCTCCTGGAAGCAGATCACCTGCGCCCCGGCGGATGCGGCCTGGCGGGCGAATCCCTCGTGCTTGTCCAGCATCGAGGCCTTGTCTCCAGTCCAGGTGGTCTGGGTGATCGCGGCTTTCACGGTCGACATATGGCACATCCTCTCCCCCGTCGTCGCAGTCGGCGACGGCGGGCACCTCAGTCAGGCCGTACGGTTCGGTGCCGTCCGCCGCGAGATTATGCTGGCTTGACCGACGAAGGGACCCCGATCGTGACCGACTACCAGGCGATGGCCAGCGAGAACCTGCTGCTCCATTTCTCCAAGCCGCAGGTCGACAATCTGCTCGTGCTGGACCGGGCGGAGGGGCCGTACGTCTTCGATACCAGTGGCAAGCGTTACATCGACGCGCTGTCCAGCCTGTTCTGCGCACAGATCGGGTACTCCTACGGCGCGGAGATGGCCGAGGTGGCGACTCGGCAGCTGACGACGCTGCCGTTCAACACGAACTGGGCGACCGCCCACCCGGCGGCCATCGAGCTGGCCGAGCGGGTCGCGTCGCTGGCCCCGGCCGACGACTACCGGGTCTACTTCACGAGCGGAGGCTCGGAGTCGGTGGAGGCCGCTTGGAAGTTCGTCCGCGAGCACTACGTCGCGATCGGGCAGCCGCAACGGCGGAAGGCGATCGCCCGGAAGGTCGCGTACCACGGCGTCACGCTCGGCGCGCTGTCCTTCACCGGCATTCCCGGCTTCAAGAACGACTTCGGTACGCCGCCGATCGAGGTCACCCACGTCTCCAACACGAACCCGTTCCGAGCGGCGGACGGGGCCGATCCCGAAGCGTTCTGCGCCCGGCTGCTGGCAGAGGTCGAGCGCGCCGTGCTCGATGCCGGGCCGGACGAGGTGGCTCTGATCATCGCCGAGCCGGTGCAGAACGCCGGGGGCTCGATCACGCCGCCGGCCGGCTACTGGCGGGGGCTCCGGGAGATCGCCGACCGCTACGGCATCTTGCTGATGGCCGACGAGGTGATCAGCGGCTTCGGCCGGATCGGCGAGTGGTTCGCCGTCTCCCGAGAGGGAGTGGCCCCCGATCTCATCTCCGTCGCCAAGGGCCTCACCTCGGCGTACGCCCCGATGGGCGCCGTGCTCGCCCGCGCGTCGGTGGTCGATCCGCTGGTCGCCGACGGTGGTCGCGTGTTCCGGCACGGCATCACGTTCGGCGGGCACCCGCTGAGCGCAGCGATCGCGCTCAAGAACATCGAGATCTTCGAGCGCGACCAGGTGCTGCAGAACGTCCGCGCGCTGGCACCTCACCTGCAGTCGCGGATGGAGGAGCTGCGCTCCCTGCCGATCGTCGGCGACGTCCGTGGCGCCGGGTTCTTCTGGGCAGTCGAGATGGTCTCCGACGCCGACAACACCCGGCTCGACCAGGCGCAGCGCGACCAGTTGATCCGCGGCTTCCTGCCGAAGCGGTTCCGCGAGGCGGGCCTGATCGCTCGCACCGACGACCGCGGCGACGCGGTGATGCAGATCGCGCCGCCGCTGATCAGCGACGCCGCGCTGCTGGACGAGATCGTCGACCGGCTGGCCGACGTACTGACCGACGCAGGCAAACAGATCGGGGTTGCTGAGCCCGCCCTGGCCTGAGCCGAACCGGACCGGACCGGACCGCCTGGCCTGAGCCGGGCGGGCACGGTCCGACGCCGCGCGGGTAGCTGCATACCCTGTTCGAGTCTGCACACCTTGTCGAGTGCGCAGATTCGAACAGCGTGTGCAGCTACGAGAGTGGCGCCTGGCGGCGCTGCGACCCGGCTTGCGTACGTCCGATCAGCTGGCAGGCGTCGAGGACTGGTGCCGACCGCGCGCGATCGCCTTCCCGATCTCCCACAGACCGAAGAGGACGAGAGCGGGTAGGGCCCCGAACAGCCACTGTGTGGCGGACAGTTGAGCAGTGCCCAGGAGGGACGTCAGCACCCCGCCGCGGGCGATCAGGAGGGCGAGCGCCAGCTCCACCAAGGCGGTGATGTTGAGCGTGGAGTTGTCGAAGGTCTCCCGATGCAGGACAGACCCCTTCTCGTCGCGAGTCTCGAAGGCCGCAACCACGAGCATCAGGGAGAAGGCCACCAGCCCCATCGTGCTGGCGACCTCGTCGACGCCGAACTGGCTCTTCCCGATCACGATCAACGCGTCGATCGCGAGCGACATGAACAGACCCACCAGCCCGACCGTCAAGATGACCGCGGAGGTCATGATCGACGCCGCCCTCGGTCGCGGCTGACGCTTCATCAGCCCGGGGGTCTCCTTGTCCAGACCCAACGCGATGCCGACCGGCGCGGTGATGACGAAGTTGATCCACAGGATCTGGACGGCGGAGAACGGCTGCCCACCGGCGATGTTGAGCAGGGTCGCCAGCAGGAACGTCACGACGTACGTTACGAGCGCCACCAGCATGAAGCGGATGTACTTGAGCATGTTGTCGTAGAGCTTGCGGCCCTCCGACACGGCCCGAACGATCGTGGCGAAGTTGTCGTCGGTCAGGATCATCCGTCCGGCGTTCTTCGCGACCTGAGTCCCCGTGCCCATGGCGATGCCGATGTCAGCGGCCTTGATGGCCGGGGCGTCGTTCACGCCGTCGCCCGTCATGGCCACGACATCGCCCTTCTTGCGGAGGGTCTCGACCATCAGCACCTTGTGCTCGGGTGCCACACGACCGACCACGCCGATGTCGTCGATCCGCGCGAGCCGTTCGCTCTCCGACATCGCCGCCAGGTCGGTGCCCAAGATGGCCTCCCCGAGGATGCCCAGCTGCTTGGCCACCGCCGCGCCGGTGACCACGTCATCGCCGGTCACCATCCGCACCCGGATGTTGGCATCCTGGGCGGCGCGCACCGCGTCGAGGGACTCCAGCCGTGGAGGATCGATCATGCCGACCAGGGCGGTCAGCTGCAGGCCCTGGACGAGGGAGAGCAGGTCACCGTCGGGATCGAAGCCCTGCGGGTCGATGTCCTTGACGGCCGCGGCCATGATCCGCAGGCCCTTGTTGCCGAGCCGATCCATCTGCTCGTCGGCGCGTTGGTTCTGCGGCTCGCCCCAGGGAATGCTCTCGCCCCGGGCCAGCGCCGACGTCGCGCGACCGATCACAGCCGGGGCGGCCCCCTTGACGAAGACCCGGACGACAGGCTGCCCCGATTCGTCCTTGGCGTCGCAGAACGCCGCCATCAGCTTGTACGTCGGGTCGAACGGCAGCGTCGCCAGCCGCGGAAACGCCGCCTGGGTGCCTTCGATGTCCAGCTTCACCTTGTGTCCGAGAACCAGCAGCGCGCCCTCGGTCGGATCTCCCACGACCTTGCCGTCGACGAGCTTGGCATCGTTGGTGATGATGAACGGCAGGATCGCCGCCTCGATCGTGTTCGTGTTGCCGGCGGTGTGCTCCACCTGACCGTCGAGGCCATAACCCATGCCGGTGATCGCGTACTTGTCGGTGGGGTCGATCACCTCGACGACGGTGACCTGGTTCATGGTGAGCGTGCCGGTCTTGTCCGAGTTGATCGCCGACGTCGAGCCCAGGGTCTCCACCGAGTCGAGGCTCTTCACCACCGCCCCGTGCGCCGCCAGCTCCCTGGACCCGCTGGACAAGATCACCTGGAGCACCGTCGGCATCGCCATCGGCACCGCCGCCAGCGCCAGCGCGATCGCCGTCGTGAAGATCACCTGGGGCGACTCTCCGCGAGACAGCCCCACGATGAACATGATGGCGATGGTCAGACCCGCCGCGGCCGCGATCCAGAGCGTCAACGTGTCGAGCTGCTTGGTCATCGGCGTCTTGAGATTCGGCGCCGACTTCAGCATCCCGGAGATGTTGCCGACCGCGGTGTCTGCGCCGGTCCCGGTGACGATCATCAGGCCACTGCCGTGTGTCACCGGGGTGTTCATGAACGCCATGTTCGACTGGTCGCCCAGAACCGGGTTCTGGTCGGTGACGACGTCGGTGCTCTTCGACGCGGGAACGCTCTCGCCGGTCAGTGCGGACTCGTCGATCTGCAGCGACGTGGCCTCAACCAGGCGCCCGTCGGCACACACGTCGTCGCCGGCTGCGAGCAGGACCACGTCGCCCACGACCACCTGGTCGGCGTCGACCTTGACCTCGGTGCCGTCACGGCGCACTCGGGCACTCGTCTTGAGCATCGACTGCAGGGCGTTCATGGCGCTCTCCGCCTTGCCCTGCTGACGCAGACCACCGAGCGCGTTCAGCGCCGTGATCAGCAAGACGGCCACCCCGGTGGCAATCTGGCCGATCAGGATCGAGGCGACCGCCGCCGCGACCAGGATGATCTGCATGTACGACTTGTACTGGGCCAGGAACAGGGTCCAGCCTGGCGGCGGCTTCTCGGCCGGCAGGGCGTTCGGCCCGTTCGTCTTCAGCAGCTCGGCGGCCTTCGCCGCAGAGATGCCCTGAGCCGGGTCGACGCCGAGCTTGGCGGCGACATCACCCGGAGGAAGCGCGTACCACCTCGGCGTCCCGCTCTCGTTTCCCGGCCCGGTCCCGGCGCTTGAGGCGCCGCCGCTCGGCGCCACGGTCATGTCCGTCATCGACAGTCCTTCTACTCGGTCATCGTCCTGGTTCGGTCGGCGCGTCTCAGAACGGCGTCGGAATGCGGTGCAGCGGGAGATCCGGCTCCGAGTACCCCCGCGCGCTCGGCTTGCGGGGCATCTTCACGGTCGAGGGCGGCAGCGGCTCGTACGGGATCTGGCTCAGCAGGTGAGTGATGATATTGAGCCGGCCACGCTTCTTGTCATCGTTGTCCACGATGAACCACGGCGCCCATCCGGTGTCCGTGGCGGCGATCATGGCATCGCGAGCGCGACAGTACTCGTAGTGCCGGCTGTAGGACTTCAGGTCGGTCGGGGAGAGCTTCCAGATCTTGCGCGGGTCCTCGATCCGGTTGTGGAGCCGCCGGGTCTGCTCGTCCACGCTGACGTTGAGCCAGTACTTGATCAAGATGATCCCGTTGTCCACCATCGCCTTCTCGACCGCCGGGACCTGCTCGAGGAACTTCTCGGTCTGTTCCTTCGTGCAGTAGCCCATCACCAGCTCGACGCCGGTGCGGTTGTACCAGCTGCGGTCGAAGATCGCGACCTCGCCGGCGGCCGGGAAGTGGGCGATGTAGCGCTGGACGTACATCTGCGACTTTTCCCGCTCGGTCGGGGTGGGCAGGGCGATGTGCTTGAACACCCGCGGACTGGTGCGCTCGGTGATCCGCCGGATCGTGCCGCCCTTGCCTGCCGAGTCCAGCCCCTCGAACACGATGCACACCTTGGCGCCGGTGCGCTTCACCCACTCCTGCATGGCGACCAGCTCGCCCTGGAGCCGGGTCATCTCGTTCTCGTACTCCTTGGTCTTCATCTTGCCGGCGGGCGCCTGTGCCACCGCGCCCGTCACCGGGGTCGCCTCTGCGGGCGCGCTCGCCGGAGAACCGGGCTTCTCGACAGCCGAGGGCGAGCCCGACTTCTTCCCCTTCGTCGACTTCTTGCTCATCTGTCCTCGTCCCTGTCTGGCGGAGGTGAATGGACACGCGCGCATGCTGCACACCTGCTGGCGACACCGAGCTCGACTCGACACGCAGACGACGTCGTGCCGCGGTTGTCACGACTATGCCAGCCTGCCGACCAGTCTCCCCGATGGAATCACCCAAGATGGGTGAATCCCTGTTCGTGGACCGTGTGAACCGAGCGACCGACCGCAGCCCGCCCCGTCCGGTCAGCGACGCTGGTGAGCCATCCACTGCCAGACGTGGGTGCCGCGGATGCTGGGATCGTTGCGGGCCACGTAGATCCACGACCAGTGGCCGGGGAACTGGTAGCCGTTCCAGATCACATGGTCGTAGAGCGTGATCAAGGACCCGGGAATGAGATCGTGCGCGTGGATCGTGTTGGGCTCCGGCGGCACGGTGGTGTCGTCGCGGGAGGCCACGAGCCACGTCGGGGTGTCGATCGCCCGCAGCTGGGAGTCGGTGATCAGCCTCGGGCCACCGGGCTCGAGGGACTGGACCACGCCGCAGATCGGTACGGCCGCGGCGAACAGCTCGGGATAGACGGAGGTCATCTCCATCGTCATGTAACCGCCGTTGCTGCAGCCGGCGAGATAGATCCGCTCGCGGTCGATGGGATACCGGCGCACGATATCGCGGATGATCTCCCTGATCAGGGGAGCGAATCGCGGGCCGTCCTCCATCCAGTACGACGTGCTCTGCGGAGCCACAACATAGGCGCCCGAGAAGATTCGCTGAGCCGCCGGGGTGGCGAAGCCCAAGGCTCCCCGGTTGGCCCGCAGCGTCGTCTCGTTGTCGTAATAGTTGTCGGGCAGCAGGCCTCCCTCGCCGCCGCCGTGCAGCCAGACGACGAGCGGACGCTTGCCGCGTGGGCCGGCGGGGCCCCCGGAGCGGCGGTCGGCATCGTGATCCGGCTCGTAGAGCCGGTACTTCATGCCGGAGCCGGAGATCCGGTGGCCGAAGACATCCACCTCGGGGCTCGACAGCCGACCCTGCACGAAGCTCTTGATGGTCACCGAGTGGCGGTTTCGGAGGGTGATGGGGGCGTGCTGGGTGATGGTGTACACGAGATCGAGCTGGACGTTGCGCTCTTTGCCGACGATGTAGCCCAGCGTGCCTCCGCCGAGCTGGCCCTCGCCGTAGGACAGGTCGAGCACGATGTTGCCGCGACGGTCGAGCCGGACGCCGGTTACCTGGCGATCGAGGTCGTACTCGCTGAAGATCTGGTCGCCGGCGTCGATCGGGATCGGGCTGGTGGCCTTGGCGTGCACTGTAAACGTGTCGGTCGCAAGGCTGCGCGGGTCGATCGGGCCGAGTCGCGACGTGCCGAGCGTGACCGACGTGACCTGCTCGCCACCGTCGAGCACCTGGGCGTCGAGCGTGAAGCCGATGCCCGCCGTCGGCTTGCCGCCCGCGTACGCGGACATGCCCGGCACGGACAGTCCTGCTGCGGCCGCTCCGGCGGCCAGGAACGTACGACGGCGGATCGGTGCTGTCATTCGAACCCCTTGGTCAGAAATTCCGTGGAGGATTCTTACCCGCATGGGTCTACCACGAGCGCCAGGCAGAACGGAAGAGGCCCCCATTCGGGATTCGGGGCGCAACCCGCGTCACGCCGAGAGCGCGGCCGACCCTGACCTGGTGGTGGCGGAGGCGGCGGGATTTGAACCCGCGAGAGGGTTTGTGCCCTCAACCCGCTTTGCAGGTCGCTGGAGCGACGTGTGTCGCTGGCGGCGATCGCTGTTGGGTCGATCCCACAACCCGGGCCTGACCGATGTGAACGGGTGGCAGGACATGTCAGTCGCACAGGCCGCACAGGCCGTGCAACGCTCCGCGTTCCCCGACGCCTACGCGAAGTGGGAACCCGCCGCCCGGGCCATCGTCGAACGCCTCGCCGGCATCACCAACCCCGCTGCAGCCAGTGCCGGGCCGGGCTGTACCAGCGGATCCACACCGAACGGTCTGGGTGCGTGCCCGGCGACCGGGTTGCCGGTGGAGAACGGGCTCACTGCCGATGCGCTGCTGGTGCTGCGCTGCGGTAAGAAGCAGTTCCCGCAGCTGACCACGTTCTACGGGGTCGGGAACCGGCCGGCGAACACCGACGACGACCACCAGACCGGCCGTGCGGTCGACCTGATGATCCCCAACTATTCGACTCCGGCCGGTTCGGCGCTGGGTTGGCAGGTCGCTGACTGGATGAGGGCATCGTGATCCGCTCCGAAGCGCTCCGCGCGCCCAGTGGCGCCTACCGGAGCTACGGCAACCTGATCGTGGTCGCGGTTGCCGGTGATCCGAGCATGACGATCTGGTACGCCCACCTGTCCCGACGTGACGTCACCGTCGGGCAGAAGGTCCGGGCCGGGCAACGGATCGGCGCCACCGGCTACACCGGCCAGTCCTCCCCGCCGGTCCGCGCGGGGCGCACCTGCACTACGAGATCCGTGTCGATGGCAGCCCCACCTCGACCCGGCCAAATACCTCGAGCGGATCACCACCCCCGGGACTGTAGGTGGCAGCAGCCAGACCGGCGAAACCCCCAACTGGAAATCGATGCGTGCACTCAAGGACCCGGCCACCCGCCAGGTGCTCCGGGGCGCAATCTTTCCCTACAAAGACCTCCACGACCGCGCCATCCCCGTCGAAGTTACCCTCCCCGAAGAGTTTCTAGCACGGTCCTCGACCAACCCCGACGACATTGCAACTCGGGCGCAGCGGCCGATGCCGTGATTCGGCCCGAGCTATTCTCTGCCCTATCAGATCGATCTGAGCCCACCAAGCACGAGCAGCCCGAAGCGCGTTGAATCGGAATCGGGTAACACGCCGACGTCGAAAGACCGGCCCACTCCGCAATGAACTACGGACACCCTCCGCTCGGACCGCGCTATCCGTCGGGATCTTCCCGCAGCAAAGCGTACGGAGGACGGGGGGAGCGTCTCTGGAATGACAGGATTCGGGGATTAATGATTGCGCCGTCACGGATCTCGATCGCGCGACGGATTGTCTCGTCCGCATCCCAGGCGTCGGGTCCGGCGGCGACGATCGCGAGATAGCCGAGCAGGGCCTCGCTGACTTCCCAGGTTGCCGAGTTCCATAGGTACGAGGGACTGTGGTCCACTGCGTAGTAGTGCAGTCCGTGCCCCACGTCGAAGATAGGGTCCGCGAAACTCGTCGCACGCGCCCAGGAGAATCCCATTCCCTCGTCGCATGACACGTCAATGAACAGGGCGCCTGGCGAAAAGGTGTCCAGATCATCCTCGGTAACGAACATGAGCGGATCGTCGGTGTCCTGCAGGATGCAGTTGACGACGACGTCGTATTCGGCCAGCAGCTCGACCAGCGGCCGCGACCCCGAGTCGTCGTATACCCGGAGGTGATCCGGGTGGTCCGGATCGGTGCCGAACATTTGCATCTGGACAAAGGCGAAGGGCGAGGCTACAGCGGAGACATTGCGTTGGGTCAGCACCGTCACGTCGTGAATCCCCAGCGCCGCAAGTCCGCGTACGGCACCCCGGGCCGTCGCGCCGAAGCTGATCACCACAGCGCGAAGCCTGCGGCCGTAGTCGCTGGTGCTCCCTCGCAGGGCAAGCGCATGCAAGACCGAGCAGTAGCCGGCCATCTCGTTGTTCTTGTGGAAAACGTGGACGCTGAAGGCACCGTCTCGAGTCCAGTGGTTCATCGCCTCCCAGGCGATCAAGGTGAGTCCGCGATCGATCGCGACCTGAGTCATTTCGAAGTCCTGGACGCAGTGCGGCCATCCCCACAACACCTGCCCGGCCTTGAGGCGGTGCAGGTCCTCGGCCATCGGCTTGGGGAGTACCACGACATCACATCGGGCAAGCAGTTCATCTCGGGAGAGCAGCCCAGCGACCTGGCCGGACAACTGCTCATCGCTGGTGCCAAACGCCTTCCCGTAGCCACGCTCGAGATACATTCGTCCTCTGAGCTCTGGCTCGATCCGACTCAGGTGGTCAGGATGGATTGCCAGGCGTCGCTCGTCTGCCTTCCGCGAGGTTGCCACGATCCCGAGGCTTAACGGCAGCACACCGCAGAGTCTACTGACGGAGGCGCGGCCGCACACCGAGCGGGCCGGGGCGGACCTGGTGCGAACGCCCGATGACCTTGATCTCCGCCTTGGTTGCAGAAGCGGCCGCTCAAGAAAAACTGAAAGCCGTCGAGACCAGCAGACGCCAGCGGGAGCGACCGGGCCGAAATGACCACTGCTCTCAACCTGGCTGAGCAGGCGCGCCGCAGTGCCGAATAGCGCAGGCGCGTGGTGAAGCGGAGGCGACTCGCTCCGCAAACCCTTCCTGAGCTACTTGGTGCTCGCTCTGATCGCATCAAAGCGATGAGTGATGCGGTGCCGTGCTGTTGGGCCCAGTGCTGGGCGAAGTTTGGGCCGGCTCCTAACTCGGCGGCGCATCGCGTCCAGGCCAGTGTGTTGCCGGACCGGCACCGACAGACGCGTTAACGCGTGAGGGAAGTCTGGGCAGCGTCGTGGGATCGGCACCGCAGCTGCTCCCCGGACCGGGGACCGGTCAGTATCGCCAGCTCTTCAGCGGCCGGCCCGGGGTTGGGGTAGGTGAGCATTGCACCTTTCGTGTACGGCGCCCGCCGGGTCAACCCATCAGGTCGCGATCGTTCAAGGTCGGCTCAGCGCAATGAGTCTTCCGGCATACTTTCGGGCATGCCTTGTGGTATGCTTTCCAGGATGACTACCAGCGGAGACAACCAGGGGCCAATTTGTACCGCGTGCGGGCAGCCGATTCACCGAGTGATCGAAGGTCCGTGGGTTCACGACCAGCCGCACGACGCGGTGGCCCCGCCGATGCACGCCGCCCTGCCGAGCTCCGACGCCCCCGGGCCCAGCAGGAAGAGTGCCGGGATCCGAGCGGCGTGGGCCGCCGAGAAGGCGGAGAGTCCAGAGCAACACACGTCCGACGCCGTCGACAAGGCGCGCGAGGCTGATGCGCGGGAACAGGCCGCAGAGTTCACGGCCCAAGCCGAGAAGATCCGGGAGAATCGTCTCCGCCGGATGGCCGAACGGCAGGGCTTGCAGTTGATGAAGTCCCGGCGCCGCGACCCGCGAGCCATCGACTACGGGACCTACATGCTCACCAACCCGAGCACCAACACGCTCGCGCTCTGGGGCAACCCAGACGGCTACGGGCTGACCCTCGACGAGATAGAGGCGGCCTTGACTGCTGAGAGGCACGAAAAGCCATGATTGGACCAGGGAACATAGGCGCGCGAGGAGGGATGGCGTCGTTTACCCGAACAGCGTCAGGTCATTGGCCCAACGACGACTGGACGGCGCCAATTGACTGCATCTGTCCGCGACGATGCGCCTGAACTGCCGCGTCTGGGACGAACGGTGTCGGGTTTACGAGCCTCGCCGGCGGCCCTGCTTTGGCCCGCCGGTGGTGGGAATGAGACCGGAACTGAGACCAGGCGCTCGGGCCATGTGGTCGAGCGGGGTGCGGCGAGCCGCGTTTGCCCTGGTGGTGGCGGAGGCGGCGGGATTTGAACCCGCGAGAGGGTTTGTGCCCTCAACCCGCTTAGCAGGCGGGCGCCATAGACCGGACTAGGCGACGCCTCCCGACCAACCGTGGCCGTGTCGTCGAAACGCCGACGGCACGGTGGGACAGCCTACCGACCCGATCCGGTGGCAGGCAAAACCGGCTCGGCCAGACCAGTATCGCCCCTGGTCGCGTCGGTTTCGCCGACTGTGAGAGGACGGACGTACAGTTGCCACAGCCCGGCGGCGCGGCCCAGCGCTGCGTCGTGGCCCCAAACAGGACGTACCCAGGGAGAGACCGCAGTGCCGGACGAGCCGAAGGACGGGAGCTGGTCGCCCGACGACGACTCCGCCGAGTCCGCTGACAGTGGGCGCGAAAGCCCGACCTCCGCCGACCAACCGGACGGGCTCGATCCTGGATGGGCTCCGGCCGACCAGGACCCGCTGCTGGCGCCGCGGCGAGCGGCGAGCGACAACGAATTCGGACGTACGGTCGGGTTCACGGTGGCCGGCACGGTCGTTCCAGGACTCGGCCTGATCGCCGCCAAGCGGCGACTTGCCGGCGGCATCATCCTCGGGATCTTCGTGACCGCGCTGCTGGTGCTGGGGCTATGGGCCGTCTTCGACCGCGACGGGCTGGTGACCGCGTTCCTCAAGCCGAGCGTGCTCAACACCCTGGCTGTCGTGCTGATCATCACGGCCGTCTTGTGGGTCGGCGTCATCGTCGCCACGCATCTGGCGTTGCGCCGCAAGCCGACCCGAGCCCAACGCACGATCGGCGCTGTGCTGGTGGGCGTCCTTGCGTTCGTCGTGGCAGCCCCGATGGCTGTGGGTGCGCGGTACAGCTACGACTCCGCCGGCGTGGTCGGCAGCCTCTTCAAGTCCGACAAGGACACCAAGAGCGCGACCCGGCCCAGCCTGGACGTGCAGCCGACCGCCAAGGGCGAGGCGCCGGATCCGTGGAAGGACCAGCCGCGGCTCAACATCCTGCTGCTCGGCGGTGACGCGGGTCCCGACCGGACCGGGACCCGGACCGACACGGTCATCTTGGCGAGCATCGACACCAAGACCGGCGACACGACACTGTTCAGTCTTCCCCGCAACACCGCCCGGATGCCCTTCCCGGCGGGCTCTCCGTTGCGTCGCTACTACCCGAACGGGTTCACCAACGGCGACGGCAACAATGCAGAGTTCTTCCTCAACGCGATGTACGACAACGTCCCGAAGAGCGTTCCCAAGGACGTCATCGGTGCCACCGACAACCTCGGTGCCGATGCCCTCAAGCTGTCGGTCGGTACCGCGCTCGGGCTGAAGGTCGACTACTACGTCCTGATCGACCTGCAGGGGTTCGCGCAGATGGTGAACGCCCTCGGCGGGATCACCGTCAACATCAACAGCTATATCCCGATCGGCGGCAACACCGATCTACACATCCCCCCGAAGGAGTACCTGAAGCCCGGCCCCGACCAGCACCTCGGCGGCCGCGACGCCTTGTGGTACGCCCGCGGACGCTACGGTTCGGACGACTTCGCTCGGATGGACCGGCAGCGCTGCGTGATCAACGCGATCATCAAGCAGGCCAACCCGACGAACATGCTCGCCCGATACGAGCAGATCGCGAAGGCCAGCAAGGACATCGTGCGGACCGACATCCCGCAGGAGATGCTGCCCCTACTGGTCGACCTGAGCTTCACCGTCAAGAACGGCAATGTCCGGAGCATCGTCTTCCGGCACGGTCAAGATGGGTTCCTCAGCCCCGATCCGGACTTCGCCCTGATGCGCCAGCGGGTCAAGGCTGCCCTGGCCGTCAGCAGCTCAAAGGGTTCCTCGAGCTCGTCGAAGACGTCCAAAGCGAAGGCCAAGACCGAGGACGTCGACAAGACCTGTGCGTACGACCCCGAGATGGCGGCGACCGCCCAGCCCGCGCGCTGAGCTCAGCGGATCGGTCGCATCGGTCCGCCGGATCAATAGGCGCTGCGGGCGTCTGCCGTGGGCGCAGACCAGGCCGACAGCCGTCGGACGTCAGGCTCCGTAGCCCCGCGACACATCCAGTCGGACTCTGAGCGCACGGACCAGATCGTCGTACGTGGTTCCGCGCGGCGCGGGCACAGTGATGACCAGGTCACGGATCACCTGGTCACCCTGATCGCTTCGGGCCACGACGATCAGCTGGTGGCCGCTCTCCTGGACCCGATCGATGTCGGACCAGGCAAGCCTGCCGCGCCGGCCTCCTCTCGACACCTCGAGGCCGTCGCCGTCCATCCGAACCCTGCTGCTCAGCCGTGCCGCGAGCACGAGCGCGAGCACCGCGAGCAGAACGGCGAAGCCCAGCAGCACCGCGCCGATCACCGTGACCGCGGGGTGTCTGGCCAGCACGATCACCACGGCGCCCGCGATCGCGGCTCCGGAGGAGATCGCCAGCGCCCGGACCGGGGCGGGCGATCGCAGCACGAAGACCTGTTCGGCCGGCAGCGCCGCTCGGGGCATCGGGTTCGGTGCGGACGTCGGCTCGCGTGCAGACGTCGGCTCGCGTCCGGACGTCGGCATGGGTGCGAACGCCGGCTGGGGCGCGGGGGCCTCCTCAGATCCCGGGTACGAGCCGGACGCCGGGTGCGAGTCGGGCGCCGGGTGCGAGCCGGGCGCCGGGTGCGAGTCGGGCGCCGGGTGCGAGTCGGGCGCCGGGTGCGAGTCGGGCGCCGGTCGGGGGCTGACTGCGCCCCTGTCGTGGCTCGTGGCGGAATCGCTCACGGGTCCGAACTCCCTCCAACGCTGTGGCAGATGTCGGCGGCGAGGGTGGGATTCGAACCCACGGAACGGTTTGAGCCGCTCGGGCGCTTTCAAGGCGCCTGCACTAGTCCACTATGCGACCTCGCCGGGCCCCGGCCCGGCTGACCTGCGCCGGTCCGAGGCAGGGACCACCCTAGCTGAACGCGATGTGGCACGCTGGCGCTCATGAAGGCGGTGACACTCAGCGGATCCGGCGGTCCTGACGTGATGTCCCTGACGGAGACGCCCGACCCTCACCCGGGCCGCGACGAGGTGCTCATCCGGGTCACTGCGGCCGGAGTCAATCGGGCCGACCTGCTCCAGCGGCAGGGAAACTACCCGCCGCCGAGCGGCGCAAGCGAGATCCTCGGGATGGAGGTCGCCGGCACGATCGCCGGCGTCGGTGAGGGCGTCGACCACTGGGCAATCGGCGATCGCTGCGTGGCACTGTTGGCCGGTGGAGGTTATGCCGAGCTCGTCGTGGCGCCGGTCGGCCAGGTCGTCGCGGCACCGCACGGCATGGATCTCGTCACGGCGGCAGGGTTGATCGAGGTCGCGGCGACGGTGGTGTCCAACTTCGACGCAGCGGGCGTGCGGCGCGGCGAGACGGTGCTGATCCATGGCGGGGCCGGGGGGATCGGCTCGTTCGCGATCCAGTACGCACGCGCCGTCGGTGCACGGGTCATCGCCACGGCCGGCTCCGCCGAGAAGCTCGCGCACTGTCGCGCGATGGGCGCCGAGGCGGCCATCAGCTATCGCGACGACTGGCCCGGCTCGATCGCCAGCCTCACGGAGGATCGTGGGGTCGACGTGATCCTGGACGTGATGGGTGCCGCGTACCTCGAGGCCAACGTCGGCGCCCTCGCGGTCGGCGGCCGACTCGTCGTGATCGGCCTGCAAGGGGGACGGAAGGGCACGCTCGATCTCGGCCGGCTGCTGACCAAGCGCGGCTCCGTGCTGGCGACAACCCTACGTACGCGACCCGTGGCCGAGAAATCCGCCATCTGTTGCCGAGTGGTCGAGCGTGTGTGGCCCCTGATCGACAGTGGGCAGATCCGGCCCTCGCCGCAGACCACGTACCCTCTTGCCGAAGCGGCGGCCGCCCATCGCCGACTCGAGTCCGGCGACAACATCGGCAAGGTCATCCTGACGGTGTAGCGCCGCGCCGACGTGATGGCGTGATGGCTCCGGGTCACTCGCCGTCGTTCGGGCTCCTGCTGGGAACCCGCCCGCCAGCCTGCCCCGGCTCCGGCCGTACGCACCCATACGCCCGCCCGGTCAGGCAAATGCCGGCCCAGCCCGGTCACGACCCTGTTCTCCCGCAGTGAGGATGGGGGGCGGAGTCAGCCGCGGGGCAGCCCGAGCGCGAGGAGAAGCTCGCTCGGGTCGTCGGGTGACGGCCCGACGATGTCGAAGCCGAGCCGTTCGTACAGTCGACGGGCAGCAGCGTTCGCGATCTTGACCGACAGGACGAGGATGCTGGCACCCTGGGTGCGAGCCCAGTCCTCGACACGACGTACGGCCTCGTCGGCCACGCCGCGTCCGCGGGCGGCCGGGGCCACCCAGAGCGAGATGAGCTCGACCGTCCCGCCGAGCACGCGAGTCCCGCTCACCAGCCCGACGGGTTCGCCGTTCATCAGCATGACCACGTTCAGCGGTATGTCCGTCAGCCGCGCGCGCCACCGCTCAGGCTCCGCGTCCACCCAGTCCGTCCACCGCGATCCGAACGCCGACGGAGCATCGGCGAGCGCTGCGAGCCGCACCCGACGAAAGAGCTCCCAATCGTCGGGTCCGACCTCACGCGCACTGAGCTCGCTGTCCCCGCAGTCACCCTCGGTCCCCCAGTCATCCCCGGTCCCCAGTCATCCCCGGTCCCGCAGTCATCCCCGGTCCCCGCAGTCATCCCGGCTGCCCCGTAGTCGGGACGGCCGCCCAGTAGCCGGCGCGCCCGGCCCAGCGCTCAGCCCGACGGGCCACAACCGGTCAGAGAGCTGGCCGAAGAGCTCGGACCGATCGAGGGCGACTCACGAGGTCCATCGCTGCCACAAGCTGGCGTACTCGCCGCCCGCCGCAACCAGCTCGTCGTGACTTCCCAGCTCCGCGATCCGACCGTCGATCAGCACCGCGATCCGGTCGGCGTCGTGTGCGGTGTGCAACCGATGGGCGATCGCGACCACCGTCCGGTCCTCGAGGAGAGCCGCCATCGAGCCCTCCAGATGCCGCGCCGTCCGCGGATCGATCAGAGAGGTCGCCTCGTCCAGAACGAGGGTGTGCGGATCGGCCACCACCAGTCGGGCCAGCGCGATCTGCTGCGCCTGGGCCGGGGTGGGCGTGAGGTGACCACCACCCAGCATCGTGTCGAGGCCACCCGGCAGCCGGTCGACCCAGCTCAACGCGTCGACGACGGCCAGCGCACGACGTACGACCGCGTCGTCGGAGTCCTCTCGCGCCAGGATGATGTTGTCTCGGATCGTCCCGACGAACACGTGGTGCTCCTGGGTCACCAGGGCCACCTCGGTCCGCAGCACGTCCAGCGGCAGGGACGTGACCGGCACGGACCCTACGGTGACGGACCCGGTGCGAGGGGTGTTGATCCCGGACAGCAAACGACCCAGCGTCGACTTGCCAGAGCCGCTCGGCCCGACGATTGCCAGCCGCTCCCCGGGCACAAGGTCCAGGTCGATCCCGTGCAGCACGTCGTGACCGGCGCGGTAGGCGAACCGCAGATCCGACCCGATCAGCTCCGTCCCCGTGGGACGCGCAGGCCCGGGCTCGCGGTCTGTCGGCACGTCCGCGATCCCGAGCAGGCGGCTTGTCGATGCGATCCCGACCTGCAGCCGGTCCACGTTCTCGATCAGTCGGTCGAGCGGCTCGACGAGTTGCTGGACATACAGCACCGCGGTCGTGATCGCGCCCAACGTGACCAGATCCTGCCCATAGCCCACGGCACCGACGATCAGCACCAGCACAAGAGGCGTGTCGAAGCACGCGAACAGCACGCTGAACATGATGTTGCGCAGGCTCATCGTGTAGCGCTCGGCCTGACCGGTCACCGCCAGATCCGCGTCGACGTCGGCCGTCCGGACACCACCGAGACCGAGCGCCTCGACGGTGCGGGCACCTTCGACCGTCTCGGTGAGCGTGGTGTTGATCGCCGAGTACCCACCGCCCTCGGTGATGTAGCCCTTGCCCGCCCGCTTCAGATAGCTGCGCACCCGGATCACGAGAATCGGTGTGGTGATCAGCAGGGGGACGGTGAGCAGCCATGAGTTGAGCAGCATGGCGCCCGCCGTCAACAGGGTCGTCACGCCGGCAATCACCGCGTCCGGCAGGCCCCAGCGCACGCTCTCGCTCATCGTGCTGACGTCCCGGGTCACCCGGGTGACCAGATCGCCGGAGCTCGCCGACTCGACTCGGCCGAGCGGCAGCGCGAGGACCGTACGAACGACGTACTCCCGGGACTCGGCCAACAGGTCCTGACCGAAGACGGTGGAGACCGCCAGGGCGAGAAGGGTCAGCAGCGACTGGCCGACCACGATCACCGCAACGGTCAGGGCCAGTCTGGTCACCGTCGACATGTCGGCGCCCACCCCGGCGACCTGGTCGACAAGCCTGCCGAGCACGACGGGCACGAGCAGCCCGGCGACGGCGGCCAGGGCGTGCAGCACCAGCAGCGCAGTGGCGAGCCAGCGACGCTTGGCGATCAGCCGTTGGACGAACCCGATCACCGATCTGCTGTCGGCAACCGGCAGACCGCGCTCCGGCCGACGCGACGACGCGTAGAACTCCTCCGCGCGCCGGGCCCGGAGCAGATGGCGACGACGCCAGGCCACGAGGCGCACCCGTGGGGAGCGCGAGGCCGGTGGGGTCAGCTCGACTGGAACCCGTGGTGGCGGCGGCTCGTCGCGCCAGGTCTCCGCCGAGCCACGCAGCTGATAGGTCACCTCGCTCATCGGTCCACCTCCTCTCGGGATCGGCCGGCCTCGACCGGGTCGGCGGCGGCTCTCTTCACTGCCGGGTCGTCCAGGTTGCGTGCGACCACCCCGCGATATGCGTCGCTTCGTGCCAGCAGCTCCTCGTGCGTGCCCTCGTCGGCCACGGTGCCGTCCACGAGCAGGACCACCCGATCGGCATGGTGCAGGAGCAGTGGCGAGGCACTCATCACCACGGTCGTTCTGCCGCTGCGGTGTTCCGCGAGTCGCCGGCCGATGATCGCCTCGGTATGGGCGTCGACCGCCGACGTCGGCTCCACCAGCACCAAGATGTCCGGATCCTGTCCCAGCGCTCGGGCCAGCACGAGGCGCTGCCGTTGGCCGCCGGACAGACCTCGCCCCCGTTCGTCGATCCGACCCTGCCAGCCACCCGGCAGCGCCTCGAAGACATCCTCGGCCGCCGCCGCGTGGACGGCCTGTTCGGCCTGCCGCCGGCTGAGTCGGCGGTGCGGATCGATCAGGCTCTGCAGAGTGCCGGCGAAGGTCACCGAGCTGGTGTCGCTGACCAGGACATGACCCCGGATGTCGGCGAGCGCCGCGTCGGCGAGATCGACCGAACCGATGCTGACGCCCCACTGCTTACCGGCGAGCTCCGCATCGCGGGCGGCCTGCTTCAGCCGATCCTCGCGCCGGCGGGCGCGGGCCGAGCGCGCCGCTCGGCCTTTGACGCCGGCCTCGATGTCGAGGCCCACCGGCTTACCTTCCTCCGAAGGCAGGTAGCGGCCCAGTCGGTCGGCCAGCGCCGCCGAGTCGTCGGGCACGCTCGACACGACGATGGTCAGTCGCCCGGATCGACCGACGAATCCCGACCGGTGATCGACGATGTCCGCGCCGTGCGGTATTCGCAGCGCGGTCGCCGGCTCGCGCCACGGCTCCGGTTCGCCCAGCAGCACGATGGCCTTGCGAGCCGAGACCGTCGCCCGGACCCACTTCTGGACGAACTCGAAGAATGTCTGGATCGGCCAGACCATGAACACCGCGTACCCGAAGAAGCTCACCAACTGGCCGACCTCGAGCTCACCGGCCAGCACCTGGCGTGCGCCGAGCCAGGTCAGCACCACCAAGAAGAGGCCGGCGAACAGTACAGCGATCGCGTCCAGCGCGGACTGCCACATCCCGGCCGCGACGCCCGCCTGCCTGGTCGCCTGGGACTGGGTCGAGTAGTTCCGGGCGAAGGTCCGCTCCCCGCCGATCCCGCGCAGGATCCGCAGACCGGCGACGATGTCGGTGGCCAGCGAGGTCAGGTCGGCGTTGCGGTTGCGCTCGACCTCCTGCCGGCGCTGCATCGGCCGCATCAGCGGCATCGCGACCAGCACGAGAAGCGGTGCGGCGACCAGCACGACGATGCCCAGCTCCAGCGATGTGGACAAGACGATGGAGGCGATGATCACGTACGCCGCCAGCGCACCGACCGCCCGCGAGGTCACCTCGGTGAGCGCGCCGAACTCGTTGGAGTCGCCGCCGGACACGCTCAGCACCTCACCGGCGGGGGTGCGACGCGTCAGCACGTGACCGAGCTGGACCGACTTGCGGGTGACCAGCTTGGTCGTACCGAACATCGCGACGAGCCAGGTCCGCACGATGAAGGTGTGCCGCCCGATGCCGGCTGCGCCGCCCAGCACGATCAGCCCGAGCAGCAGGCCCGACCAGGCCAGCACGACGCCGAGGTCCTGCGGCAGGATGCCTTGGTCGATGATCGTGCCGACGATGTATGGCCCCACCGAGCCGGGCACGAACTCGAGAACCGCCAGCAGCGAGGCGATCGCGAGGGCGGGTGCCTGCTGCCAATTCAGCCAGAGCAGGAAGCGGACGGGTCCGCGGACCTCGGGCGCACCGAAGTCCCGCGGCGGCAGACCGAACGATCGGCGCCGACGGGCGGGGGTTGGCGAGTCCGGGAAGACCGGCGGGAAGTCGTGCATGACCGACTCAATCTATGGAAGGGCGCCGACACTTCTCCACCGGTTTTCACCGGCGGCGATCGGGCACGAAGCCGCTCAGCGGCAGTCGGCGCCGTCCGAGCCCGACACTAGGATCGGCGCCATGATGTCCCAGCAATCCGCCGGCCCGAACTCCGGAGGCCCGAACCCCGAAGGCCCGAACCCGAGCGGCCCCGACCCGAACGGACAGGGCGAGCCCCAGGGCATCGCCGGTCAGACCGACGATGGCCGAGTGTTCATCGTGACGCCCGACGCGATGGCCGTCGAGGGTCCGCCGGTCGAGGGCGAGACCGAGACCGGCGATGGATCCCGCAGCGGGCAGCGATCTGTCACGAACCTGGTCGAGCAGCCGGACAAGGTGATGCGGATCGGCAACATGATCCGGCAGCTGCTGGAGGAGGTGAAGGCTGCGCCGTTGGACGATGCGAGCCGGCAGCGACTTCGGATGATCCACGCAGCATCCATCGCGGAGCTCAAGAAGGGCCTGGCTCCGGAGCTCGTCGAGGAGCTCGACCGGATCGCCCTTCCCTTCAGTGAGGACGCGACGCCGAGCGATGCCGAGCTCAGGATCGCCCAGGCGCAGCTGGTCGGCTGGCTGGAGGGTCTCTTCCATGGGATCCAGACCGCCTTGTTCGCCCAGCAGATGGCGGCGCGGGCACAGCTGGAGCAGATGCGTCGGGCTCTTCCGCCGGGCCATTCCCCGGGCGAGGGCGGAGAACCACGCAGCGGGGGCATGTATCTGTAGCGCCGCAACCCGACTCCTGACCGGCGATGCACTGGAGCGCACCGGCAGACAGACCGCACCCGAAGAGATCGGATTCGGGGACTTCGCGATCTGATACGGAACCTGACACCGCCCTTCGGCGTCCCATCTCTGGCCATTCACCAGACGACCAGATGGAGAAAGCCGGATGAGTTTCGCAACCCTCCAAGCCATGCCGATCCAGACCGTGCCAACCGTACGAGCCCGGTGCCTCGACCAGGCCGAGACGTTCCAGCACCCGCTTCTCGAGGAGCCGCAGAGAGCCGGCGCACCCGCGACGGTCCGCCGGACACAGTCAGCCCTCGAGCAGCGGGCCGCCGAGGCCTGCCGGACCTGCCCGCTGCTGGCCGGTTGTCTGTACGAGGCCGTCGTACGTCATGACGTCGCCGGCTATGTCGCCGGCACAACGGCCGCGCAGCGGGTCAAGATCCGTGCGCTTCTCGACGTCAGCGTCGAGCCGGAGAACCTCGATACCCTCGCCGGCATCGTCGGCGGCAATCGACCGGTCGACCACGACGAGGTCGTACGCCTCCGGGCCGCCAATCCCGGCGAGAGCCTGGAGCGACTTGCACAGCGGCTCGGTTGCTCGCTGTCCACGGTGAAGCGCCACCTGCGGCGCGAGCGGGGCGACGCCGGCGCCGCTCGCAGTCCGCAACGCGCCCTGCCCGGCATGGACGACGTGATCCGGGCAGCTCGTTCGGTGCTCGACCCTCAGCGGGACGAGCGTTCGGCCGCCTGAGAGAAGGTCGCCGTCTTCCTCAGAAAGAGGATATCTTCGCCATGGACGCCCACCCAGGAAGCCGTCGAGCCCTGGGTGGGCGCTTCCTTCGTGCTTTCCCTCGCCTCGGCCGCCGCCTCGCCCCCGCGAAAAGTGGGCGCTAACGGCAAGTCTCCTCGGCGTGTCGCTGTCGTTTGCGCCCAGTTTCGGGAGGGGACGACTGAAGCGGAGCTCAGCCGAACCAGCGGAGCAGCTCGGCAACGGGACCGCCGTCGACGAACCGGTCGGTGGTCACGTCGGCGATCGCCTGGACCTCGGCCGGCGCATCGCCGATCGCGACCCCCCGGCCGGCCCAGGTGAGCATCTCGATGTCGTTGCGGCCGTCGCCGAACGCCAGCACCCGATCGGCCGGCACGCCGAGCGACCGAGCCACATCCGCGACACCCGTGGCCTTGTTCACGCCGTACGGAGCGATGTCCAGCCAGGCACTCCAGCCGACGAAGTACGTCACCCCGTGCAGGCCCAGGTGCTCGGCCAGGCGGATGAAGTCGGCGTCGGAGGAGTTCGGATCGCGGAGGATCACGCGCGTCACGGGGCGCGACCCCAGCTGATCCGGGTCCTCGATGATCATCTCGCCGGTCAGGTCACCGCCGGGGAACTCGGCCGAAACGCGGTAGCCACGGCCGATCTCCTCGACCGCGATCAGGGTGCCCGGCGCATACTCCACGACTCGCTCGATCACGTGCCGCGGATCGAACGTCACGGCCTTGACGATCTCCTGCGGCGGGTAGCGCACGACAACGGCGCCGTTCGATGCCACCGCAGCCCCCGGGGGCAGCCGCAGCTCCTCGAACACCGGCAGCGTCCCGTGCCAGGCCCGACCGGTCGCCAGCACCACCGGCACGCCGGCGGACACGACCCGAGCGACCGCGTCTCGGACCCGGCGCGGGAGGTTGCCATCGTGGTCGACCAACGTGCCATCGATGTCCAGCGCCACCAACGCCGGCCGCCAGTCCGTACCCGCCAGGTCGGTACCTGCCAGGTCCGTACCCGCCAAGTCCGCGCCCGGCCGGTTCATGCCCGCCGAGCCCGCCGCCGGCAAGCCCGTGCTCGGCCGACCCGTGCTCGGGGCGGCGTTGCTCCCACGGTCGGCGCCGGTCACGTCGTCGGGACCCATCAGCGGGGGGTCAGCTCCGTCCGGCCGCCCAGATACGGCTGCAGAGCCGCGGGAACTCGTACGCTGCCGTCGGCCTGCTGGTGGTTCTCCAGCAGCATGACGATCATCCTCGTCACCGCGCACAGCGTCCCGTTCAGCGTCGCCACCGGCCCGGTGCCGTCGGGGAACCGGGCTCGGATGTTGAGCCGTCGGGCCTGGAACTCGGTGCAGTTCGAGGTCGAGGTGATCTCCCGGTAGCGCCGCTGAGTCGGCACCCACGCGCAACAGTCGTACTTCCGAGCCGCGCTCAGCCCGAGATCGGCGCTGGCCAGCTCCTGCACCTGGTAGGGGATCTCGAGGGCGTCGATGAACTGCTTCTCCCAGTCCAGCAGTCGCTGGTGCTCGGCGTGCGCCTCCTCCGGCGTGGTGAAGACGAACATCTCCACCTTGTCGAACCAGTGCACCCGGAAGATCCCGCGGGTGTCCTTGCCGTGGGACCCGGCCTCGCGGCGAAAGCATGGGCTGTAGCCGACGTAGCGGAGCGGCAGCGCGTCGGCGTCGAGGATCTCATCGGAGTGGTACGCGGCCAGCGGCACCTCCGACGTGCCGACCAGGTAGAGGTCGTCGGCCTCGAGCCGGTACACGTCCTGGGCCGCCTGGCCCAAGAACCCCGTGCCCTCCATCGCCCGCGGCTTGACCAGCGCAGGCGGGATCACAGGCGTGAAGCCGTTGTCTGCCGCGAGGCTCATCGCCAAGTTGACCAGCGCGAGCTCGAGCTGCGCGCCGACCCCGGTGAGGTAGTAGAACCGAGACCCGGACACCTTCGCGCCACGTTCGATGTCGATGGCCCCCAGCAGCTGACCGAGCTCGACGTGATCGCGCGGGCTGAACCCCTCGGCCTCGAAGTCGCGCGGCGTACCGACGCTTTCCAGCACGACGAAGTCGTCCTCGCCGCCGATCGGGACCCCGTCGCCGAGCAGGTTGCCGACCTCCTTGAGCTGCTCCTCGAATGCGTGACCCAGCTCGTCCTTGGTCGAGTCCGCCAGCTTGACGAGGTCGGCGAGCTCCCTGGTACGGGTGAGCAGCTCCGCTCGCTCCTCCTTGCCGGCCTTCGCCACCTGACGACCGAGGTCCTTCTGGGCCGCCCGGAGCTCCTCGAAGCGGGCAATGGCATCGCGCCGGGCCAGGTCGGCGGCCAGCAGGTCGTCGACCAGCGACTCCGACGCGTGACGCCCCCGCTGAGACGCTCGTACGCGGTCGGGGTCGCTCCGTAGCACCTTGACGTCGATCACGGCCGCCAGCCTAGTGGGCCCCCCGCGACACCCACCGAGTTGTCAGCGCCACAAACGGTCAGAGCTGTTTCTGACGCTGACAAGTCGGGAACGGGTGAAAGGATGGGCCTACCCCTCACACCGATTCACCCCTCACACCGATTCACACCCCTCACACACCGATCACTCCGTACGCTCGAGAGCAGGCATGGTTCGCAAGCCCCCCACCCGATCGTCGGTCGCGATCGTCGTCGTCTTGCTGGTCGCCTTCGTCGGGTGGACCCTGCTGGTGCTGCGCTGGCCCGCGATCACCGCCCTCGACGCCGCGCTGGTAGCACCCCCGCTGGAGCACAGCTCGGTGGTGGCCCAGATCGCGTCCGCGTTCGCTCTGCTGACCTGGCCAGGGCTGCTCTACCTGACGTTGCTGATCATCGCGATCTGGGCGTACCGCAGGCGACTCCGCCAGCTGGCCGTCTCACTCGGCCTGATCGTGATCCTGGCGTGGGGCAGTGCGATCGGGCTGAGCATCCTGATCGGCCGGGAGCGCCCGGCGCAGGCCCTTGACCTTCTCACCTCGACTGGGTACGCCTATCCCGCCAGCCATATGGTGGCCGCCACGGCCGCCTGCATCGGGGTCGGCGCGACGTTCAACGTCACCCGACAGTCGGTCCGCGCCCGTACGGTCTGGCTGGCCGCCAGCTTCGTGATCGTCGGCGCAGTCGGCTTCGACAGCTGGATCCTCGGGGCGCACTGGATCAGCGACATCGTCGGTGGCGCGCTGCTGGGCGGCCTGGCGGCCTGTGCCGGGCTGCTGATCGCCGGCATCGCGGTGCCCGTCCCCCACGAGCTCGTGACGGAGATGCTCACCACTCCCGAACCCAACCGGAAGCGCTGTGCGGTGATCTACAACCCGGCCAAGGTCACCGACTGGGTCACGTTCCGCCGCCACGTCGACTACGAGCTGGCCAGCCGCGGCTGGGATCGTGCGCTGTGGTTGGAGACGACGATCGACGATCCGGGACGGGCGATGGCCGATCGCGCGGTAGCCGAAAAGGTCGACCTCGTCATCGGTGCCGGCGGAGACGGAACGGTCCGGGTGATCTGCGACCGGCTGGCCGGCCGCGGGATCCCGTTCGGACTCATCCCGGCCGGCACCGGCAACCTGCTCGCCAAGAACATCGGTATCCCGCTGGACGAGGCGGCGGCGCTGAACGTCGCCTTCGACGGGGTGGACAAGCCGATCGACCTGGTCAAGATCAGCGTGGACGACGGCCCGACGGAGCACTTCGCGGTGATGGCCGGGATCGGCATCGATGCCGTGATCATGGAGGGCACCAACCCGGACCTGAAACGCGCCGTCGGCCCGGCCGCCTACTTCGTCTCGGCGGCGAGGCACGCCAACCACCCGGCGCTGCACGCGACGATCAGGGTCGACCGCGAGCCGCCGCTGCGCCGGCGGGCGCACGTGCTGGTGATCGGCAACGTCGGTTTCGTGTCGGGCAACATCGCGCTGATGCCCGACGCCAGGCCCGACGACGCCACGCTCGATGTCCTGGTCGCCTCACCGCGCGGGCCGCGCGACTGGGCTCGGCTGATCACGAAGGTGGTCGCTCGGCAGAATCGCGACGACGACCAGCTCGACCGGCTGACCGGGTCTCGCGTCCGGATCAGCGTCGACCCACCCGACAGCTACCAGCTGGATGGCGACACGATCGGGATCTGCCGCGCGATAACCGCCGAGGTCGCCCCGGGCGCGCTGGTGCTGCGGGTGCCCAGAGCCATCCGGCGGGCGATCGAACAGGGGGCCAGCACGCTCGAGCTGGCCGAGATCGCCGAGCAGGAGCTCGCCACCGATCCCCACTGAGCGAACCCCCTCCGTCGGTGACGAAGTGCGGCTCGGGCGGGTCAGATCGTGGTCAGGGTCGCCGCGGAGGTCTGGACGGCTTTCAGGGCAGCCTCGCCGGCGTCGTTCGGCTTCAACGAGTAGAAGGAAACCTGCTGCCCGTCCTTGGCGGTCAGCACGACGACGACAACCGAGTCGTACGCCGTGGGCAGCGTCGGGATGTCGACGTTGACCCGGGCGGACAGCACGGCGGCGTCGCCGAGTGTTGCGTACGGCTCGTTCGTCAGCTTGGAGACCTTGGCGCCCTTCGGGTACGAGTCGGTCAGCAGCCGGTCGAAGACTGCCCTCGCGCTCGCCTCGGGGTTGCCGGACACGGCCAACGAGCTCGGCACCAAGGCGAGCCCGGTCTGCGCCTGCCACGCCGGCGAGCCGCCGGCGGACTCGTGGACGGTGAACGTACAAGGCGCAGCGTCGTCGAACGGACCCGTCGGCTCCGGCTCGGTCGCGCAGCGGTAGGGATCGCCGGCGAGGGTGACGTCGACGTTCTCGTACGAGGCCTTCCGGGTGCCCGGGTCGTACTGCAGGCCGACCGGGGTCGGCGAGGGTGGTGGCAGCGGCGGGCCGGTCGGCAGCCGGTCGGCGTCCAACCTGACGGCCACGCCGACCACCATGATCCCCAAGATCACGGCTGCCGCAACCACCGCAACGGCCACCGAGCGACGTACGGGTCGGTCGACAGGTGGTCGTTCCGGCCGCAGGCCCTGCGGCGGTTCCGGCGACTGGGGCGGTTCCGGCGACTGGGCGGTTCGGCGATCTGCGGCGGTTCCGGCGACTGGGCCGGGCTGTCCGTCGCCGGCAACACCGGGTCGGACATGGCGATCTCTCCGAGCCTCCGTAGGCGGCAGGTTTGCTCGAGCCTAGCCCAGCGTGCCCGCCGCGAGCCGGTCGGCGGCGCGATCTCCGCGGGGCCGTACCGGCACGATGTCGGTTGCCTTCGCCAGGCCCATGGTCGGAGTTCCGACGTACATCGTCTCGGCTCGGGCGATCTGATAGGTCTCGTGCCAGACACCGACCGCGCCGCGACTCTTGCGGGTCCGCCGATTGAATGCGGTCCACGCCGGCCGATGGAGACGGTCCTGGGAGCTCGCGTAGGCGTACAGCTTCTCGTGCGAGCTCCAGTACTGGACCAGCAGCGGACCGCCTCCGGAGAACGTCAGGCGATAGCCGAGGAGGCCCGAATCGGGGTCCTTCGACAGTTCCGCCAGCATGCCTGGCATGGCGAGGAAGGCCGGCAGCCAGCGGTCGAATCGCCACCACTGGTTGATCGTCATCCCGATCAGGAACACCACGAGCTCGCCCTCGCGGTGGTGGGTCATCCGTCCCGCGTTGATCTCGGCCATTGTCGACACTCCTCGAAGTGGCTAGATAGTTCCACTCTCCAATATTGGAGAGTATAAGTATCCAGTGAGCTCGAGCGCAAGCACGAATCGGTGATGAGGATCTCGGAGCTGTCGCAGCGCAGCGGGATCCCGGTGGCGACGATCAAGTTCTATCTCCGCGAGCACCTCCTGCACGAGGGCGAGCTCACCGCGCCGACCCGGGCCCGCTACGACGACACCCACCTCACACGACTGCACCTGATCCGGACCCTGACCGGCCCGGGCGGGCTGTCCGTTGCCAAGACGCGGTACGTCCTCGACCTGATCGACCACCCGCCTGCCGCCACCCACGACCTGCTCGGTGCAGCGCACCAGTCGGTGGCCAGACCACCGGAGCGCGAACCCGATCGGGGCCCCGTCGACGCTTCGCTCGCCGCACTCGGCTGGGAGGTGCGCGAAGACAACGTGGAACATCGGTCCGAGGTGGCTGCCGCCCTGGCCGCCATCACCTCGGCCGAGTTCGCCCTGCCGGACGGGGCGTTCGAGCGGTATGCCGCGGCGATGCTCGATGTGGCGACGATGGAGATCGAGCACGTGCCGACCGACTCGGTCGCAGCCGCGGTGCGTTACGTCGTGCTCGGCACGGTGCTGGTCGAACCGCTCCTGCTGGCCCTGCGAAGGCTCGCCCAGCAGGAGGCGTCCCGCCGTCGGTTCGGCCAGTGAGGCGGTGGGTGCGTTCATCGGGATCAGGGCACGTCGGGGCAGGATGAGTACGTGAGCGAGCTGGACGACTTCATCGCGGGACTGCCGAAGGCCGAGCTGCACGTGCACCAGGTGGGCTCGGCGTCACCGCGGGTCGTCGCCGACCTTGCCGCGCGTCATCCCGAACGCGGGGTGCCCACGGAAGTGGACGCGGTGACCGACTTCTTCACCTTCGCCGACTTCGCCGAGTTCATCCGGATCTACCTGTCGGTGGTCGACCTGGTCAAGACCGGGGAGGACGTCCGGCTGCTGACCTACGGGGTCGCCCAGGACATGGCCGCCCAGAACATCCGCTACGCGGAGCTCACCGTGACGCCGTACCTGTCGGTGGTCGGGGGGATCGCCGCCGAGGAGTTCTGCGAGGCGATCGAGGACGCCCGCATCGCCGCCGAACGGGACCTCGGCGTGGTGCTGCGCTGGATCTTCGACATCCCTGCGGACTTCGGCGAGGCCGCCGCGGAGCTGACCACCTCGGTAGCCCTCGACGTCGCACCGGCCGGGCTGGTCGGCTTCGGGATCGGCGGGTCGGAGGTCGGCTTCCCTCGCTCGATGTTCACCCCGTGGTTCGACCGGGCACGGGCCGCCGGCCTGCACAGCGTTCCCCATGCCGGCGAGACGAGCGGTCCGGAGACGATCTGGGAAGCGATACGCGACCTCGGGGCCGAGCGGATCGGGCACGGCACCTCCTGCACGCGCGATCCGGCCCTGCTGGCCCACCTGCGGGAGCATGACATCACCGTCGAGGTCTCCCCCACGTCGAACCTGTGCACCGGAGTGGTCACCGAGCTCGCTCGGCACCCGATCCGGGAGATGGTGGCCGCCGGTGTCGCGGTGACGATCAACTCCGACGACCCACCGATGTTCGGCACGACCCTGAACCGCGAGTACGCCATCGCCGCCGAGCTCCTCGATCTGGATTCGGGCGGGCTGGCGGCTCTGGCCCGGCGGGCGGTCACCGCCTCGTTCGCTCCCGCCGACGTCAAGCAGCGTGTGCTGACCGAGATCGACGCGTACGTCGCCTCCTGACCCGTTGACATCGCTGACCCCGGGCACGCGCACGCCCCGCGCCGCCGGCCTCCCTTCCCCGGAAACTGGGCGCAAGCGACAACTTCTATCGGCGTGTCGCTGTCGTTTGAGCCCAGTTTCCTCAGGGGTCAGGACCCTCCGCCACTGCCTTGGTCCGCGGCTCCTTGCGGATGGGCCAGAGCTCGGGACGATCGGGTCGCTTCCACCACAGCACGATGGCGAGCAGCACGAGCATCTGGATGATCGGCGAGACGGTGTCCCGGATCCGCGAGGCGGTGAAGTCCAACGACGCGCCGTACTCGATCGCGCGGCCCGGGACGTAGGCAAGGGAGAGCGGCGCGATGCGGAGCAGCATGATCTTGTCCAGCTTCGACGCGGCCAGCACGGCGAGCGGGATCCAGGCGATCAGGTCGTACCAGGACAGCGTGTACATCGACGTGACCAGCCAGGCCACCGACAGCACCAACGACGTACGCACCGCGATGGTCAGCGGGTCTCGCCGCAGATCGGCGCCCTTGGGCAGCCCCGGTACCGCGGTCCAGGGCACGACCTTCGACAGCATCCAGGCGATCACGACCAGACCGACGTAGGCGATCGCGCCCACCACGATCTTCGCCACCGTGCCGTCCATGAACACGTCGAGGAGCCGGAAGACCGGATTGGCCCACGACCCGACCGAGACGTACGAGCCGTTCCGCAACACCTGGAAGAACGCGGTCGGCGCCCAGAGGACGTACGCGAGACCCATCGGGATGGCGGTGCCCAGGCACAGCAGCAACGCCTTCTTCGGCTCCCGGCGGTACGCCCAGAGCATGGCCAGGCCCCAGATACCGATGCTGAGCTTGGCGCACCCGGCGAGCCCGATGCCGATGCCGGCGAGGAACGGGTTCTTGCGCATCATCAGCAGGCCCAAGACGGCGAACATGACCGACAGCGCCTCGTTGTGTGCACCTGCCAGCACGGCCCAGATCAGACAGGGGTTGGCGATCGTCAGCAGTGCCGCCCGCGCCTGCCGAGCCGGGTCACCATGCGCCAGGACGACCGCTCCGGCACAGGCGATGACGAACGGCACGAGGGAGAACATCTGTAGCCAGAAGACGATGTCGTGCATGTTCTCCCCGCCGAGGCGGTTGGCCACCAGCTGGGTCCACGAGGTGATCGGACCGTAGACGCTGGGGGTATCGGTCCACGGGAACTCGACCCACTTCATCACCGGGTCGAACTGGCCGCGAATGACCTCGGCCGGTGTGATCTCGTACGGGTCGCGGCCAAGAGCCTGCAGGCGACCGTATGCCGCATACATCAAGACGTCCGCCGACGTCAGTGGCGGCACCAAGATGGTGGCCACGCTGAGCCCGGCGCCCAGCCCGAACAGCTTCTTCACGCTCGGCAGCCAGCCGTCGGCGAGCGCATGCAGGCAGACCAGGAGGCCGACCGCGCCGAGGATCACTGCCGCCCAGATCATCGACGTGACCAGCCACTCGTTGGGGTGAACGATCCCAGCCGGCAGGTACCACGGCGGCAGGAAGGTCTTCCGCGGCCCGAGTGTCAGAGTGACCGCGGACGGGCCGAGGAAGCCGGTCAGCACGGTGAGGAACGTCGCCCCGATGATCATCGCCATGCCGACGCGATGACTGCGATGCCAGACGAACGGGGCATGGGAGGTCGGCGCCGCGGATCCCTTCGCGGGGAAGTCCGAGGAGCGGCCGCTGATCGCGGTCACCGGCCGATTCGCTTCAGCAGACCCGACACTCCGCCGGACTCCTTGAACTCCTGGATCCGGGCGCCCACGAGGCCACGAGCGGTCAGTGCGCGGGTGACGTCGCCCAGCTGCTTGGCGCGGTGAAGCTGCGCGCCGAGGTCGGTGCCCGCTGCGCGGTGGCGCAGGTCGATCTCGATCTCCTCGACCCTCAGGCCCGCTCGCAGCACGTCGACAGTCATACCCACTTCCATGCCCCAGCCGCTCGCGAGCGGGCTCGCCAGCTCGAAAGCGCGGCGGGTGAGACAGCGCTGACCCGACAGCGGGGCCCGTGGCGCCCAGCCGGTGAGCTCGGCGATGCCTTTGCTCGCAGTGTCGGCGACCAGGCCGAATCCGCCGGGGTCGCTGCCGTCGGGTGTCTTCTGCGCCGGGTGGACGGCGATGGTCAGATCGGCCCGATCCTCGACGACCGGCCTGATCAGCGGCGCACAGTTTGCGGCGGAGTCCTCCAGGTCGGCATCCAGGAGCAGCAAGACCCTTGCCTCGGGCAGCCGGTCTCGCTGCTCGAGCACTCCGAGCGCGTTCACGGCCGACTCGACTGCGGCGGCCTTGCCCCGACTCCGCTTGTGGCTCACCACAACGGCCCCGGCACCGTGGGCGTACGTCCCGGTCTGGTCACTGCTGCCGTCGTCGCAGACCAAGACGACGTCGACGAAGGGGAGACCGCGGGCCGCCGTCACGGTGGCAACGATGCGGTCTTGCTCGTCCTTCGCGGGAATGATGCACGCGACACCCCTGGTCGGGCTGGGGGGACGGGCTTCACTCACCGGCCAAGGCTAACGCGTCGGGCCCGGTTCCCGATCTGGTCGACGGGCGTGGGACCCGGCCAGGGCTGCGTCGCTCCGGCTGGACGCCGGGCGGCGGAAAAACTGCCGGTCAGTGGCCCAGAAGACCGACCACTCGCGCTCCGGATCTCATGCCGGACGAGCACGAACCGCCATTTTTTCCGCGACGCACTCGTCACCGGTGACCGAGGCGTCCGAGGCCGGGTCCGCCGGCGGGCTTTTTCTCGCGTACGGTCGCTGCATGGCTGCTGGCGAGATCGGTGTGAGATCGGAGGTCGGGCGGCTGCGGACCGTGATGCTGCATCGACCGGGTCACGAGCTGAGCCGACTCACCCCCCGCAACAACGACCGGCTGCTGTTCGACGGCATTCCCTGGGTCGCCAAGGCGCAGGCCGAACACGACGCCTTCGCCGGAGCCCTGCGCGACCGTGGCGTCGAGGTGGTCTACGTCAGCGACCTGCTGACCGAGGCACTCGGTGATGCCGAGGCCCGCGCCCGAGCGATCGAGCAGGTGCTGACCGATCGTCGGCACGGGACCACGCTGCGCCGCTGGCTCGCCGAGTGGTTGACCGCCCTCGACGGCGGCCAGCTGGCCGAGGTGCTGATGGCCGGGCTCCGCAACGACGAAGTCGATGCGCCAGGGATCGTCGCTGCTCTGGTCTCCGCCGACGAGTTCCTGATCGACCCGCTCCCCAACCTCCTGTTCACCCGCGACTCCAGCGTCTGGATCGGGGATCGGGTGCTGATCACCTCGCTGGCCATGCCGGCCCGCCGTCGCGAGACCCAGCTGACCGAGCTGATCTATGAGTTCCACCCTCGCTTCGCCGGAGTGGAGCGGCTGCACGGCTGGCAGCAGGAGCATGTCGAGGGTGGCGACGTCCTCGCGCTCAGCGACGGCGTGCTCGCGGTCGGCGTCGGCGAGCGGACGACCCCGGCCGGCGTCGAGCGGGTGGCGGAGACGGTCTTCGAGCGCGGGCTGGCGCACACCGTCCTCGCCGTGCCGATCGATCAGGACCGGGCGACGATGCACCTCGACACCATCTGCACGATGGTCGACGTCGACGCCATGATCATGTATCCCAACGTCGCACACCGGCTCAACGCATACCCGATCAGACCCGGCAGCAATGGCCGGCTGCGAATCGGTGAGCGCGAGCACTTCCTCGACGCCGCCGCCTCGGCCATGGGGATCGAGCGCCTCCGGCTGATCGACACCGGACTCGACCCGGTGACCGCCGAGCGCGAGCAGTGGGATGACGGCAACAACACGTTGTGCGTCGCACCGAAGGTCGCCATCGCGTACGAACGCAACGAGGTCACCAATGCCCGGCTCGCCGACGCCGGGATCGAGGTCGTCGCCATCGCCGGCTCGGAGCTCGGCTCCGGCCGAGGGGGACCCCGGTGCATGTCCTGTCCGATCAGCCGTGATCCCCTGGGTGGCTGACCCCTGGGTGGCTGACCCGTGCTGGGTGGCTGACCGCTGGGTGGCTGACCGCTGGGTGGCTGACCGCTCGGTCGACCTGTGCTTCGACAGGCTCAGCGCGGATACCTCAGGAAACCGCGGCCAGGATGCCGCGGACGGCCTCGGGATCGTCGGTGGTGAGTCCGTCGACACCGAGCTCCAGGCAGAATCTGATGTCGTCGACGGAGTTGACCGTCCAGGGGTGGACCTCGTTGCCATGCCCGTGGGCGCGCGTCACGTAATCCGGGTCGTCCAGCAACAGGCGTACGTCCGGTCCGGAGACCCGGACGTTCTCGGGCAGGCTCCCGTCGGCCCACTCACCCAGCGTGGTCTGGATCAAGAAGGTGCGTTCGAGGTGCGGCAGCAACAGCCCGAACGCCTCCATCGCCGGCTCGCTGAACGAGATCACCCGCACGCCTGAACCGGGCTGGTCCCAGCCGTACGCCGCGAGCATGTCCGCTACCCGGCGCTCGACATCGAGTCCTCGCGGATTCGGGTGCTTGGTCTCGATCACGAGCTCGACCTGGACGCCCCGATCGCGCGCTGCCGAGGCCATGGCCATCAGGTCGGCCAGGGTAACCAGCGCCCGCTGGTCGCAGCTCGGATCGGGCACCCGGCCGTGGGAGAAGTCGAGTCGGCGGAGATCGCAGACGGTGAGCTCGTACGCCCGCCCGCTCCCGTTCGAGGTGCGGTCCACGGTCAGGTCGTGCAGACAGATCAACTCTCCGTCGGAGCTGAAGTGCACATCGCACTCCAGGCCGAGCGCCGTCCCGGTCGACTCGGCCCACCGGATCGCCTCGACGTACGCAGCCCTGGTCATCTCGGGCTGACGCGCGGTGAAGCCTCGGTGCGCGAAGATCGGAGTCATCCGGGCCACCCTACGTCGACGTACCGGTCACTCCCACGGCGACATCTCGGCGCCGCTCGAAGAGCAGACCGAGGATCACCATCACGGTCCCGCCGACCACGATCGCCGCCACCGAGGACCCCAGCCACGACGGTGCGGTGAACCCGATCCCGTGGGCGACCGCCGTCCAGAAGTCCGCCCAACCGGGCACCGATCCCGGGTAGACGAGCTGGTACGCGATGAACCCCGCGGCCCACGCGATGATCGGTACCACCCGCAACGGCGAACGATCCGAGACGTCCCAGCGCTGCCGGCTGACCAGGAAGAAGTCGGCAGTCGCGACCGCGAACAGTGGCACGAAGACCGATCCGATGAGAAACAGGAACGCCTGGTACTTCCCGAAGTCCAAGAACCCGGCGATCACGGTCGCGATCACGCCGATGACGACCGCCACGACCCGACGGTCGAGCTTCCCGAACAGATTCTGCACCGACATCGTGGTCGAGTAGATGTTGGCGAACGCCTCGTCCACCTCATCGACGAGCAGGATGGCGAGGGCGATCCCACCGGCCGGCAGCGCGACCAGGGCTCCGATCACGTCGCTGCCCCCGAGTCGGGCCAGCGCGAACACGCCCAGCGTGTAGTACGCGACGGCTGCGAGGCCGTAGCCGATCGATGCGCCGAGGAATGCGTCTCGCCTGGTCCGGGAGTGCCGGCTGTAGTCGGCGGCCAGCGGAGCGAACGAGACGACACCGGCCACGGCCAGGTCGACGGCCGGCCAGAAGCCGAGGACGCCGGATTGCGGGATCGGCTGCACCGGCCGCATCAGCACCTCGACGAAGAGGAACACCGAGGCCGCCAGGACCAGCCAGACCATGACCTTGCGGAGAAGCCGGACGCTGCCAAGCGGACGTACGGCCATCAGCGTCGCCACGGCGCCCGCGAGGATCACGAAGGGCCAGCGCCACTGGCTACCGATGACCGCGACGGCGGCCGTGGAGATGACGATGATCTCCATCGTGGCCCAGCCGATGTTCTGCGCGATGTTGAGAATCGTCGGGGCGACGGAGCCGCGACGGCCGAGCAGCCCGCGCAGCGCGACCATCGCCGGCGCACCCGTGGTGACGCCGAACATGGCCGACGCCCCCAGCAGGAGGGCCCCGAGCGTGCACCCGACGACGATGGCCGTGATCGCCAGGCCGACCGATCCCGTGGTGGTGAGCACCAGCGCACCCGTGAGCGGGCCGAACAGGCTGATCCCGAGATTCCCCCACATCGCAAGCTGGTCGAGCAGACCGAGTGGCCGAGGCGGTTCGGTCGTGAGGGTGAGCGGGGCCTCTTGGCGCGAGCGCTTGCCGTCCACGGACGTACGCGAGGTGGAGGCTGAATCGACGGACATGAACACTCCCTACGCCGGCATTACCCGGTCAGGTTCGGTCGGTCGGCGGACCCGCTGCGCCTCGTGCGAGGCACGCACTCCGCCCTCTCAGCCCACCACGTGGTGTGAGCTCCCGATATTCGGACAGGACACAAACTACACGGTGTTGTTCGGCTCGCGCCCGCTCCGCGCCTTACTCGGGGGGTGGTGTACCGGTCGCGCGTCCGAGGGAGGCTGACTTTGTGGCACCTCTCGGATTATGGTGAGGCGAGACGGGGGTCGTGCAGACGGAAGGCACTTGTCGATGAAGCTCCCTCGCCTGTTGGGCTGTGTTGCTGTCGCGCTCGCGCTGGCCGCCGGTCTGCTGGTCGGCGCCACGCAAAGTGTGTCGGCGTCCGCGCTGTACCCGCGGCTCTCCAGCACCTGGCGATCGTGCAGTCCGAGGCTCGACGGCGTGCGTACGTCAATCGGCGCCAGGCAGCGCTCGGTCACGATCGTGAATCAGACCAGCAATACCTATGCCCGCGTGTCGTTCTACGTCCGCACAGCCGGCGCGTGCTCGCTGAAGCAGAAGTTCCTCACCACCACTGCCCGGATCGGCTACGGCGGGACGGTGGCCGGGGCCAGTCGGAAGCAGGGCACCGGCACCACGCCGTTGGGGACGTACACGATGACGGAGACCTTCGGCAACGGTGCGGCACCGAGCACCTCGATGCCGTATCACCGCGTGATCTCTGGGGACTACTGGGTGCAGGACCGCAAGAGCGCGTACTACAACACGCTGCGGAACAAGGCCTCCGGCGGATTCCGCTGGTCGCTGCCGTCGTCGAGCAAAGACTCGTCGGAGAAGCTCAGCTCCTACACCAAGCAGTACCGCTATGCGGTCGTCGTCAACTTCAACCGGAGTCCGGATGCCCGGCTGGTCGGGCGTGGCAGCGGGATCTTCTTGCACGTGAAGAGCTCAGGCGCAACCGCGGGGTGCATCGGGATCACGAAAGATCAGATGAAGATCGTGATGGCATACCTGCGGTCCGGGGACAAGATCACCATCGTTCGGTGACCGACATCGACGCCCGGCGATTCGGCGGCACGTCTGTTCCTGACCGCCACGACGCCGACGGCGACGCAGGTCCCTACTTCAGCAGCTTGGAGAGGCGCCGGTCGGCGAGCTTCTTGCCCCCGGTCTGACACGTCGGGCAGTACTGCAGGGAAGAGTCAGCGAACGAGACCTCGGCGATCGTGTCGCCGCAGACATCGCAAGTCTCACCCTTGCGGCCGTGCACGCGCAGTCCCGACTTCTTCTCCGCCTTGAGATCCTTCGCGGCAAGCCCCTCGGCTCGGGCGATCGCGCCGGTGAGCTCGGCTTGCATGGCGGCGTACAGGGTGGAGATCTCCGCGTCGGTCAGCCCACTCGCCGGCTTGAACGGCGACAGTTTGGCCGCGTGCAGGATCTCGTCGGAATACGCGTTCCCGATCCCGGCAAGCGTGCGCTGGTCCTTGAGAACGCCCTTGAGCTGGGCCCGGCCGGCCTTGGCCAAGATGGCGGTGAACGTCGACTGATCGAAGTCCGGACCGAGCGGATCCGGGCCCAGCGTGGCCACCATCGAGATGGTCTGCGGATCCTCGACGACATATACGGCGAGCTTTCGCTGGGTGCCGGCCTCGGTCAGGTCGAACCCCGAGTCGTCGTCCAGCCGCACCCGCAGAGCCAACGGGCCCTTCCCGGGCCGGGTCGGGCCGTCCGGCAGTTTGTCCCGCCAGCGCAGCCACCCCGCCCTGGCCAGATGGAACACCAGGTGGAGGCCGCCGGCGTCGAGGTCCAGGAACTTGCCGTGTCGTGTGACGCTCTCGATCTCCAGGCCGCTGAGGGCAGACAGCGGAGGATCGTACGTCTTGAGCGCGCTGAAGGCGGCTAGATCGACCCGCGCGATCACCCGGCCCACGCACTTCTCGGTCAGGAACCGCGCCAGCGACTCGACTTCCGGCATCTCGGGCACCCATCGATTATGGGCCGCGGCCACCGTCCGCAGGATTTCCCCCTGATCTTCGTACGCGAGCCGACCGATCAGCCCGACTCGGGGGACCCTCCAGATGATCAGCTTGTCCAGTCCGGGCCGGGCAACCCGAGCGCGCGCTCGAGGTGAGCAAGGTACGTCTCGCGCGGGATCTCGATTACCCCAAGAGACTCCAGGTGGGGCGTCAGCCACTGGACATCGAGCAGTCGGTCGGCACCGCCACGGGACAATCGCTCGACCAGGCCGATCAGCGCGACCTTGGAGGCGTCCCGGCCGATGTCGGGGCGATGGAACATCGACTCACCTGCGAACAAGCCACCGATGCAGACTCCGTACAGACCCCCGGCCAGCTCTCCGCCGAGAGTCCATGACTCGACGGAGTGCACGAAACCGTCGGCGTGCAGCTCTCGATAGACCCGCCGTACGTCGTCGTCGATCCACCCGTGCGGTCGGGACGGGTCAGCGCACGCGTCCAGCACCTGGTCGAAGGCGGTGTCGATGCGGATCTCGAAGCGCTTTGCCGCCTTGCGCAGCGACCGAGTGACCCGCAGGTTGTCGAGCGGAAGGATGCCCCTATCGACCGGCGAGTACCACCCCATCGCGCCGCCGGTCGGCATCGGGAACACCCCGTGCTTGTACGCCGTCAGGACCAGATCGGCGTCGAAGGCCTGCGACATCGCGATGAGGTCGCTGCGCCGCCACCGCTTCGGGGGCCCGAACGGCCCGCCGTCGAGTGTGGGGCGTGCCACCATGCCCCCATTGTGGTGGTCGCGCCCTTCATGCCGGTCTCGCCCTCGCGGCGGCAGGCCCACGGGAGCCCGCGGGCCTGGGTCCAACCATTTGGGCGCCGGGCGGGCGAATGGGGCCCGAAACCCGCCGATCGCCGCCTCACTCGGACGCCCGGGCGAATGTCGCCGGAAACGCGCCGATCGCCGCCCACTCGGACGCCCGGGCGGGCGAATGGGGGTGGTACGTGCCGATTCGGGCCACATTCGGACGCCCGGGCGGGCGAATGGGGCGGAACGGAGCTGATCGTGCGTCGGGGCGGAGTCCGGGGATCGCCGGAGGGTGAGACCCTGATCGCCAACTACGCTGGTGCCAACAGATCGGCCGACTTCGTCCATCGACGATGCGGTCCTCGTCGAGTTTGGAGAGACCAGATGCCCGCAGCCGAGAGCGTCGGCCGGATGATCGGGCGCGGTCTTGGTCCGGTGGTCAGGTCCACCCCGCAGGCGGCCGGCGGGGTGCTGCGACGACTGCTCGAGGTCGCCATCGACGGCTCGGGACGGCTACCGAGTGCGAAGGCGTCGGCCGCCAAGCAGTTCCAGCGTTACAGCGGCTCGGTCGAGGGCGCGATCGAAGGGATCGTCGACCTCCACGTCCGGCTCGCCTCCCTGCAGGGCTTCGCGACCAACCTCGGCGGCATCGCGGCCCTGCCGATCATGCTGCCGGCGAACCTGACCGGTGTTGCCGTGCTGCAGACCCGGATGGTGGCGGCGATCGCCCACCTCCGCGGCTACGACCTCGACGACAACCGGGTGCGCACCGCGCTCATCATGTGCCTGCTGGGCGGCGAGCAGATGGCCAAACGGATCCTCGACGGAACGCTGCCCACCTCGCCGCTCGCGGTGGCCACTGCACCGATGTTCGACCCCGAGCTCGACGCCCGCGTCGCGCAGCAGGTGCTGCGGGACCTGACCGCCCGCGTCGGCGGCAAGAACGTCGCGCTGACCATCATGCGACGGCTGCCGCTGGTCGGCGGGGGAGTCGGCGCTGCCATGGACGGGATCGCGACTCACCAGATCGGGACGTACGCGAAGGGCGAGCTGGTCACCCGCCGAATCGGCCTGACCTACCGCTGAGCCGATCCGGCGACCCTCGTCCGGCGACCCCTCGTCCCGTCGACCGGCGACCCCTCGTCCCGGCGACCGTCGACCCCCCTCGTCCCGGCGACCGTCTACCCCCCTCGTCCCGGCGACGTCGATACGCCCCTCGTCCCGGCGACCGTCGATACGCCCGGCGCCGAGAATTGGCGGCTACTGCTGTGGGTTGCTGCCGGACGGCGGCTGTGGCGGGTACGGAGCCGGGGGCGTCGGATAGCCCTGCTGCCGCGGGGGATAGGGCGACGGCTGCTGCGGATACGAACCGCCCGCCTGCTGCGGGTAGGCACCGCTCTGCTGCGGGTACGAACCACTCTGCTGCTGGGGATACGCGCCGCCCGCCGCCTGCTGGGGAGACGAGGCGCCCGGCTGCTGCGGGTAGGCACCGCTCTGCTGCGGGTACGAGCCACTCGGCTGCTGGGGATAGCCACCCGGCTGTTGGGGAGCCTGGGCGGGGTAGCCAGCACCGGCGTACTGCTGTGCGGGCAGCGCCTTCGGGCTCTTCTTGCCGAGCACGAAGCCGAGAATGCTGGCGACGAGGAGCACGGCCCCCACCACCAGCGCGATGATCCCCGAGGTCCGCAACGGGCCGGCGGCGTTGCCCAGTGCGGTGGTGGGCACGTCGGCGATCCCGGCGATGGTCGGGTCGTCCGCCTTGTAGAAGACGGTGACAGTGTCGCCCACCTCCGGCGGGGTGCTCAGTGTCGAAACCGCGGTCGCGGTGTACTCGTTCCCGTCCTTGGCCGTGAACGCGACCTGGTACGTGCTGGTCGACGTGTCAGCCGACTTGACCACCCCATCGACCGGGCCCTCGAGTCCCTGCTTGACCATCTCCTGATCCACCGCGCTTTGTGCGCGGTCGGCAACCGCCGCACCGGCAAGCAGCCCACCGCCGGTGAGCAGCAGCAGAATGCCGAAGATCAGCCCGAGCACCCGCAAGACTTTCATGTCTCTCCCTCGTCAGCCGGGGCGCAGACAGCGCCGCTCAGTGCTGTAGAGCACCGCGATCGCATTCTCGTACGCCGCGGGGTCGTTGAACACCCGGACGGCCCTAGCCTGTTCCTCGTCGGCGCGCGAGACGCTCGCCCGAGCAGGTTCGCAGCCCGATATCTCGTGTTACGGATCGTGTCACTCCCCCGATGCCTCTTGATCACCCGCGGGAAGCCGAGAATGCTGACGCCATGACGAAGAGTCGCGGGCAGACCTCGCCCCAGAGCGCCGGCACCCCCCACCACTCAGCTCCGGCACATCACACACGCGCGGTGCCGATCGGGGACTACGGCTTCCTCAGCGATGGCGAGGTCTCTGCCCTGCTGTCCCCCGGCGGCTCGATCGACTGGCTGTGCCTGCCGCGGTTCGACTCGCCGAGCATCTTCGGCAGGCTGCTCGGCAGGCACGCCGGAGCATTCCGGGTCGGCCCGGTCGACATCGCGGTGCCGGCCGACGTCCGCTACCTCCCGGGCACGATGATCTTGGAGACCAGCTGGGGGACGCCCAGCGGATGGATCATCGTCCGGGACGCGTTGCTGGTCGGGCCGTGGCACCACGACTCTGACCGCTCCCGGACGTACCGGCGCACGCCGAACGACTACGAGGCCGAGCACATCCTGCTGCGGACCATCCGCTGCGCCTCCGGCGAGGTGCAGACGATCATGGACTGCGAGCCGGTGCTCGACTACGGACGCCAGCACGTCAGGTGGGACTACACCGGCGACGGCTACTACCAGGCGGTCGGCTCCGCGGAGGGCACCGATCTCCAGCTCACCCTGACCAGCGATCTGCGGATCGGGTTCGAGGGCGGCCAGGCCAGTGCGCGAACACTGCTCAAGGAAGGGGACGTACGCTTCGTCGCCCTGTCCTGGGGCGGTGCCCCGCCGCCTACCGACTACTCGGACGCGTACAAGCGGCAGGTCTGGACCGCCCACCACTGGCAGCACTGGCTGGCCCGCGGCCAGTTCCCCGATCACCCATGGCGCAACTACCTGCAGCGCAGTGCGCTGACGCTCAAGGGTCTGACCTATGCGCCCACTGGAGCCGTCACGGCCGCGGGCACGACGTCGCTGCCGGAGACACCGGGGGGCGCTCGTAACTACGACTACCGGTTCAGCTGGATCCGCGACGCGACATTCGCCCTCTGGGCGCAGTACTCCTTGGGATTCGACTGGGAGGCCGTCGACTTCTTCTCCTTCATCGCCGATCTCGCGGCCGGTGATGATGACATCCAGATCATGTACGGCATCGGCGGGGAGAAGGAGCTCACCGAGTACGAGCTCGACCACCTTCCCGGCTACGCCAACTCGCGTCCGGTGCGGATCGGGAACGCCGCGTACGCCCAGAAGCAGCACGATGTCTGGGGCGCCCTGCTGGACTCGGTCTATCTCCACTTCCGGGCCGCCAACCACCTGGACAATCGGATCTGGCCGATCTTGGACAAGCAGGTGACCGAGGCGCTGAAGTACTGGCGCGAGCCCGATGCCGGCATCTGGGAGGTTCGCGGGGAGCTGAAGCACTTCACCTCGTCCAAGATCATGTGCTGGGTGGCGGTCGACCGCGGCGCCAAGATCGCCAGGATGACCGGCGAAGACGCGAAGGCGGCCGAGTGGGAGCTGGCAGCGGAGGAGATCAAGGAGGACATCCTCACCAACGGCGTCGACGACCGGGGCGTGTTGACGCAGTACTACGGCAGCAAGGCGCTCGACGCGTCGCTGCTGCTCGCTCCTCTGGTGAGATTCCTGCCAGCTGACGACGAGCGCATCCGCAAGACCGTGCTGGCGATCGCCGACGAGCTGACGGTCCACGACCTCGTACTGCGCTATCGGGTCGAGGAAACCGACGACGGCTTCGAGGGCGAGGAGGGCAGTTTCACGATCTGCTCCTTCTGGCTGGTGTCGGCGCTGTGTGAGATCGGTGAGTACCACCGGGCGCGGAAGCTGTGCGCGAAGCTGCTGTCGTTCGCCGGACCCTTGCAGCTCTATGCCGAGGAGATCGATCCGCACACCGGGCAGCAGCTCGGCAACTTCCCGCAGGCGTTCACCCACCTGGCGCTGATCAACGCGGTGCTGCACGTGATCCGGCTCGAGGGTCAGCAGCACGGCAACGACCCGGACGCCTGGGCCGGCTCGATGGACGGCGCCGAGGACTCGGACACCACCGACGTGTCAGCGTGAGAACTCGCCAGAGCCGGTTCTGACGCTGACAAGTCTGCTGGAGGCAGATCTGCCGAGGGACGTACGTCCTGGTCTGGAACGGTGTGCCCGGTGACGCTGGGGTCATGAACGAACGCGAGATGATCATGCGAGACGAGGGCCCGACCATCGGGCCGCTCGACGACCAGCTGGCCGGCCGGCTGCTGCACCAACGGATCGTGATCTTGGGCACCGAGGTGGACGACGCGGTGGCCAACCGGATCTGTGCCCAGCTGCTGTTGCTGTCCGCCGAGGACCCACGACGCGACATCAGCCTCTACATCAACTCCCCCGGCGGCTCGGTGTCGGCCGGGCTGGCGATCATGGACACGATGCGGCTGATCCCCAACGACGTCAGCACGCTGGCCATGGGGCTCGCCGCCAGCATGGGTCAGTTCCTGCTGTCGGCCGGCACCAAGGGCAAGCGGTACGCCCTGCCGCACGCCCGAGTGCTCATGCACCAAGGGTCAGCCGGGATCGGTGGTACGGCCGTCGACATCGAGATCCAGGCGGAGAACCTCGAACACACCCGTGACGTCGTGCTCGGGCTGATCGCGGAACACACCGGCCAGCCGCGAGCCAGGATCGACGCGGACTCGCTGCGGGACCGCTGGTTCACCGCCGAGGAGGCGAGGGCGTACGGCTTCGTGGATCACGTCGTCGCCAGCCTCGACGACATCCGGCCTGCCGCGCATGCCTCGATCGGGCTCGGCGCCCGAGTCTGGAGCTGATCGCCATGAGCTCGTACACCATTCCCAGCGTGGTCGAGAAGCGGCCGACCGGCGAGCGCGCGCTGGACATCTACAGCCGGCTGCTGTCGGACCGGATCGTCTACCTCGGCACCGAGATCGACGACGGCGTGGCCAATGTCATCGTGGCTCAGCTGCTGCACCTGGAGTCGGACAACAGCGATCTGCCGATCGACCTCTACCTGAACTCCCCGGGCGGGTCGATGACGGCCATGCTGGCGATCTACGACACCATGCAGTTCATCCAAGCGCCGGTCACCACGACCTGCGTCGGCCAGGCAGCGGAGGCCGCGGCGGTGCTGCTGGCCGCCGGAGAACCGGGAAGTCGATTCATCCTGCCGCACGGGCGGGTGCTGCTGCACCAGCCGTCCGCCCAGAGCCAGGGCACGCTGCCGGATCTCGTGCTGCATGCCCGCGAGATCGTCCGGATCCGGGCGCAGATGGAGGAGGTTCTCGCCCGGCACACCGGTCAGACGCAGGAGCGGCTCCGAGCCGACACCGACCGGGACAAGATATTCACCGCCGACGACGCCCGGGCGTACGGGATCGTCGACGAGATCGTCTCCGGTCGCAAGCTGGCGGTGTGAGTGCCACGGCGCTCAGCCTGTCGAAGCGCGAGTCGAATGCACGAGCGGCCTTCGGCAGTCTCAGCCGCTGGTTCGAAGGGCCCCTCGACGAGCTGAGGGCGCACCGCTCAGGCCGCGAGTGCGACCGGGCCGGTCGGGCGACCGCTGCCGACCCGCTGCGCGTGCAGCTCCCGGGCCACGGCAACGGTGAGGTCGAGCAGGGTCAGGTCGAGGGCGCCGGCCGCGGCGGCAAGAACTTCCGACGACGGCTCCTTGCGTCCGCGCTCCAGCTCGGAGAGGTACTGCACAGAGATCCCGGCGCGGCCGGCCACCTCGGCCTGCGTCTCTCCACGGCGACGGCGCTCGGTGCGTAGCTGCCCTCCGACCAGGATTCGCCAGAGCTCCTCGCGCGGCGGCCGACCGGGCCGAGCCTGGTCGCCCGGCCGAGAACGAAGATCGCCCGCGACTGCGTGCGGGGGCGAGCCGCCCGCCACCGGACTCGTCGCCGCCGCGACGACCGAGAGACGTGCGCCGCCGAAACGGGATGACCTCGCCCATGTGCCAACGCTAGGCGGCCGGCCGGGCTGATGTCGCTGGATTCTGCTCTGGGCAGATCGATCGCGCCCTCGGCAGCCGCTGCTTCCGTCCAAGTCCGCGGAAAAAGTGGCGGGTCGATCATCACGAGACCGACCGCTGAGGCGGCCGTGTCCGGCCGAGACGACGACGGGCCCCCACTTTTTCCGCGGAGGCGCCCGAGCTGTCGGTCGCGGGTCGGACTCAGCCGACCGGGCGGTTGCGGTAACGACCCACCAGCTCCCGGGCGGCGACCTGCATCCGCACCGGCGGCAGCCCGCGAGCGATCTGGCGCAGGTCGTCGACCACCAGTTCGCCGATCTGCGCGAAGGCTGCCGGGATCCCACCCGCCCGATGCCCCGAGAAGACCAGGTTGTCGAGCGATCGGAAGGGCGAGTCGACCGGCATCGGCTCGCGCGGCCAGACGTCGACGGCGGCCAGGAACCGCTCGGCCGCGAGCCGCTCGTACAGCGCGTCGAAGTCGACCACAGCCGCTCGACTCACCACGATCAGCCGGGCGCCGGGCGCCAACAGGTCCAGCTCCGCACCCCCGAGGAGATGCTGACTCTCGGCCGTGACGGTGGCGAGCACGAACACGAACCGACTGCCCGTCAACACGTCAGCCAGCGAACCGGGGACCAGACCGTGCTCGAGCAGGACGCTGTCGGGCAGCCACGGGTCGAAGACCCGGATCGTCGGCTCGAACGGCCGCAGCAGCGGCAGCAGGGACCGGCCGAGGTTCCCGAACCCGATCAGTCCGATGTCGGCACCGCGCAGCAGGACTGCGTCGGCGTTTCCGTCGGCGACATATCGCTCCGTACCGGCCCGGAACGCCCGATCCTCCCGGCTGATCCCCCGAGCGAGGTCGATCGCCAGTCCCAGCGAGTGCTCGGCGACCGCCTGGGCGTAGGCGGGGCCGCACCCCAGGACGTACACCCCGAGCTCTGCGCACGTCGCGTAGTCCACGTTCGGGAAGAAGTTGCCCTCGACGTTGCAGATGGCTCGCAGGGCTGTGGCCCGGGTCAACCGCTCCCGGGGCAGCTCGGGCTGCCCGATGATTGCGAACGCCTCGGGGAGGGCCGCCTCGAAGGCGGCCGGGTCGTCGACGTCCTCCAGGTCGATCACCCTGAAGGACTCGTTCAGGGCGGCCCATGAGCTCGCGCTGAAGATCCGCGATGCCCGTTGCGGGGCGGGCTGCAGGATCACCTGCGGTCGTACGTCGGTCATGGCCCAACTCTGTCCTAGCGGCCGGCCGAGCCGCGCCTGGGAGTGCCGGGTTGGCCGGAGAATGGACAAACCTGAACGCGAGACCTTTGCCACACTCATGGGCCGACGGGCCGTTCGTCCCTTGCATCAGATCGACGGCGGACTTAGGTTAGGGCAGGCTCGCCTGTCTAAGGCAAGCCTGACCAATGACCGAGCGGCAATCCGAGACGGGCCCGACGATGATCGCGAACTATCTGATCGGCCTCCGTGAGGGCCTCGAAGCCGCACTGGTCGTCAGCATCCTCATCGCCTACGTCGTCAAGTCCGACCGTCGCCCGCTGCTGCCCAAGATCTGGATCGGGGTCGGCGTCGCGACCGGCGTATCGCTGCTGTTCGGTGCGATCCTCACCTTCGGCCCGAAGGGTCTGACGTTCGAGGCGCAGGAGGCCATCGGCGGGATCCTCTCGATCGTCGCCGTCTGCTTCGTCACCTGGATGATCTTCTGGATGGCCCGAGCAGCCCGCTCGATCTCCGGCGAGCTTCGCGCCCAGATCGATCGCGCCGCCGAGGGCAGCGGATGGCGACTCGTCGTGGTCGCGATGCTCGCCGTCGGCCGCGAAGGACTCGAGACAGCCCTGTTCTTGTGGGCCGCGACCCAGGCCACCACGCGCGGGACCGGCTCGACCAACCTGCCGCTGATCGGTGCGGCACTCGGTGTCGCGACCGCCGTCCTGCTCGGGTACCTGATGTATCGCGGCGCCCTGCGGATCAATCTCACCAGGTTCTTCACCTGGACCGGCGCGTTCCTCATCGTGGTTGCCGGCGGCGTCCTCTCCTACGGGGTGCACGACCTCCAGGAGGCGGGCATCCTGCCCGGCCTGAACAACCTGGCGTTCGACGTGTCGGCAACCATCCCGCCGACGAGCTGGTACGGCACCCTGCTCAAGGGCATCTTCAACTTCTCCCCAGCCACCACCTGGCTGGAGGCGGCCGTCTGGGTTGCCTACGTCGTACCGACGATGACGCTCTTCTTGTACAAGATCCACCGCCGCTCACACCCCAAACCCGCCGCCGCCGAGGCGGTCACCACTGGAGGACACTCGTGATCAAGACACGGACGCGCCGTCTCGCCCCGGGCGTTCTGCTCGGAGCAAGCGCGCTCGCCGTCGTGCCGCTACTGGCAGCCTGCACCGACAACTCGGCAAGCTCGTCGACACCGGGCGCGAGCGCCGACCCGCGCGCGCTGTCCGTCACCGCGACCGATACCGCCTGCACCGTGTCTGCCGGCAGCGCCCCGTCAGGAACGCTCCGGTTCGCGGTCACCAACAACGGGTCGAAGGTCAACGAGTTCTACCTGCTCGGCGAGGACGGTCTGCGGATCGCGGGTGAGATCGAGAACGTCGGACCGGGCCTGTCCCGCGACCTCGTGCTGGTGGCCCCGGCCGGCAAGTACTTCACCGCCTGCAAGCCAGGCATGATCGGCGATGGCATCCGCGCCGCGTTCACCGTCACCGACTCGGGTGAGAGTCTCGGACCCACGGGCGACGACAAGGCGCTCGTCGACCAGGCAAACAAGAACTACGCCGCCTACGTCAAGGACCAGGCCGAGCAGCTGCTGGCCGGCACGGAGGCGTTCGTCGCGGCGTACAAGGCCGGCAACGACGACGAAGCGCGCGCGCTGTACGCCAAGACCCGGATGCACTGGGAGAGGATCGAGCCGGTAGCAGAGTCGTTCGGCGACCTCGATCCCAAGACCGATCTCCGTGAGGCCGACCTGGAGAAGGGCCAGAAGTGGACCGGCTGGCACCGGATCGAGAAGGACCTTTGGCCTGCTCGCGCGAAGGGCTACAAGCAGCTGACGACGGCGGAGCGCGCCGAGTATGCCGACGATCTGCTGGCGAACACCCAGACGCTGTACGACAAGACCCGCACCGTCACCTTCACCGCCGACCAGATCGCGAACGGCGCGCGGGGTCTGCTCGACGAGGTCGCGAAGAGCAAGGTCACCGGTGAGGAGGAGTACTGGTCGCGGACCGACCTGTACGACTTCCAGGCCAACATCGATGGTGCTCGGGTCGCCTTCGAGGGTCTGAAGCCGCTGCTGGAGAAGAAGAATCCCGAGCTTGCCACCCAGATCACCGCGAAGTTCGCGGCACTGCAGAAGCTGCTCGACGAGACCAAGAAGGGCGACGGCTTCGTGTCCTACGACGACCTCACCCCAGACCAGGTGAAACAGCTCTCCGACGCCGTCAACGCGCTGAGCGAGCCGCTCTCGCAGCTGGCCGCCGCCGTAGTCTGACGACCGTGGTGAATCGGTATGAGCCCTGAAGCCGGCGACGAGCGCAGCCCGCGCCCCGGCGATCTGAGCGCGCGCGGCGAGACGGGCCCCGAGCAGATCGATCGGCTCAGCCCGCACACCGAGACGAGCCCTGTCGAAGGGCACGACACAGGGCGAGGGTCCGGCCAGCGGAGGGTATCCCGTCGCAATCTCCTCGGGGTGGCGGGCGCCGGTGTCGTCGGCGTCGGGATCGGCGCCGCTGCGGTGGCACTGGCCGACCGCTCGTCGGAGAACGCCGCGGCCCAGCCGGCTCCGACCTCGACGTCGTATCCCTTCTACGGCGAGCACCAGGCCGGCATCGTCACGCCGGCCCAGGACCGTCTTCACTTCGCCGCGTTCGACGTGACGACGGAGTCCCGGGAGGAGCTGATCGGGCTCCTCACCGACTGGACACAGGCGGCCGCTCGGATGACCCAGGGCCTCGGTGCCGGTCCCCTCGGGCCCACGTCTGGTTCCTACGACGCGCCTCCGGACGATACGGGCGAGGCGATCGGGCTCCCGCCGGCGAGGCTGACCCTGACCTTCGGGTTCGGACCGACGTTGTTCCGCAAGGGCGGGAAGGACCGGTTCGGCCTGGCGGAACGGCAACCGGACTCACTGCGACGACTACCGCACTTTCCCCAGGACAACCTCGACGCGACCAAGTCCGATGGCGACCTGTGCATCCAGGCGTGCGCCGATGACCCCCAGGTTGCGGTGCACGCGATCCGCAACCTGGCCCGGATCGCGTTCGGCCGGGCGGCCGTGCGCTGGTCGCAGCTCGGCTTCGGGCGGACGTCCTCGACCTCGACGTCCCAGGTCACCGCGCGAAACCTCTTCGGTTTCAAGGACGGCACGGCCAACCTCAAGGCCGAGCAACCCGACCTCGTGTCCGAGCACGTCTGGACTCAGGCCGGTGACCGACGCGCTGCGTGGCTGGTCGGCGGCTCCTATCTGGTGGCCCGACGGATCAACATGACGATCGAGACCTGGGACCGTCAACCGCTCGGTGAGCAGGAGATGGTGATCGGCCGGACGAAGGCCGAAGGCGCTCCGTTGTCCGGCGGCACAGAGTTCACCCCGCCGAACTTCAGTATCACCGGCAACGACGGCAAGCCACTGATCGCCACCGATGCCCACGTGGCGATGACCCACCCGGACAACAACAGCGGCGTCCAGATGCTCCGGCGGGGCTACAACTTCGTCGACGGGAGCGATGGACTGGGTCGGCTCGATGCGGGACTGTTCTTCATCGCCTACGTCTGCGACCCGGACACCCACTACATCCCCATCCAGACCAAGATCGGGCGAGCCGACCTGCTGAGCGAGTACATCCAGCACACCGGATCGGCGCTCTTTGCCGTCCCACCCGGGGCTAGCCAGGGCGAGTACGTCGGTCAGGCCCTCTTCGTCTGAACACTGGAGTAGATCGGGTGGGGAGTTCCCCACCCGATCTACTCCGCTATCGGAGGCAGGTTCTCCACAGCTTCGGGACGACTCACAGCACCATCCACAGATTGCTGGCTGGTCGGCACATTTCGACGGCAGCGCACCAGATTCCAGGTGTGAGGAATCGAATCGACCCGGGGCCACGCCTGCTCGGCCTGGCGGCTGCCCAGGCAGGAGCGGTGAGTCGCGAGCAAGCACTGGCCCTTGGACTGACGGTCGCGTCCATCCGGCGACTGCTGGCCCAGGGCTGGTGGCAGCGCCTCGAGGCTGGGCTGTACTTCTGCGGTTCGGGGCCGCCGTCATGGCTGGCGCTGGCGTGGGGAGGCGTTCTGCTGGGTGGGGACCACGGCCGTCTCGGCGGCGAGGCCGCGGCCTACCTCAACGGCCTGACTCGATCGCCGCCAGAAGTCATCACTGTTCTGGTCCCGCACGGCGTGAAACGCGTACCGCGGGGACCTTGGCAGTTCGCGCAGGAAGGGGGCGGCGTCCGCCGGGTCTCGCGTGGCGCTCCCCCGCGGCTCGACGTCGAGGACTCGGTGCTCGACCTGTGCGAGGACCCGGACGCCGCTCGCGTTGCGGCCGCGGTCAGTCTCGCTGTCCAGACCCGCCGGACGACGACCGATCGGCTCCGGCGTCGTCTCGATGCGCGACCCAGGCACAGTCAGCGGAACCTTCTCATGGGACTGCTGACCGACGTGGCCGACGGCGTGGAGAGTCCGCTCGAGCTGCGCTATCTCCGTGAGGTCGAGCGCCCTCACGGCCTCCCACGAGGGAAACGACAACATCGGGCGCGCGGAACGGCGCGGGATGTCTACTACTCCGAGTTCGCCACCGTCGTCGAGCTCGACGGACGGATCGGGCACGAGGGGGCAGGGGTTCTCCGAGACATGCGGCGCGACAACAGGTCCACCCTGTTCGGCGAAGCCACCCTGAGGTATGGCTGGGCCGATGTCACCGAACGCCCGTGTCTGGTGGCGGCCGAGGTAGCCGCCGTGTTGTCCCGGCGCGGGTGGACCGACGTCCCCCTGCTCTGCTCGAGATGCTCGGAAAGCCGAGGACAGGAGTAGATCGGGTGGGGAGTTCCCCACCCGATCTACTCCGTTGTGCTGGGGGCTGGGTCGGTCCTGACCATCGGTGTCGGCACCGGACGCTTGGCCTCCACGCCGAGCCCGTGCGGGATTCCCCGAATGCCACGGTTGATCCACGGCGCCAGGTAGTGCACAGCCCAGTCGAGGTCGCTGACAAAACTGGTCGCCGGTCCAGGCCGGACGAACTCCCCCTCCGGCTCGGCCTGCCAGGAGAACTCGTCGAAACCGGGGAGTCCGAGCCCCCAGGCCAAAGCGGCAGCGATGCGTTGGTGACCGAGGGTGTTGCCGTGCAACCGGTCCTCGTACCACAGCCGTGGGTCCTCCGCGATCGGCTGGTGCTGGAAGTCCAGGTAGAGCGCGCCGTAGCGTTCCGCAACGGAGCGGATGATGTCGTTGAGCCGGAACAGCCGGTCCTTGATCCGCCTCCCCAACGGGTTGTACGCCGACGGGTCCGGCACGGTGAACGTCATCACCGTGATATCCGCCGCCGTGGCCTCGGAGAACATCGCCTCGTAGTCCTGCCTGATCGAGTCGAAGTCATGGGCCGGAACGAGTACGTCGTTGACACCGCCGAAGATCGTCATCAAGTCGGGCAGCATGGCCAGGGCGTCGTCGAACTGGGTGTTGCGGATCTCGTTCAGTCGTAGTCCACGGACGGCGAGGTTCGCGTACTCCAAGGTCTCGTCCTGGGTGTTCGCGATGTGCTCGGCGAGCCGGTCGGCCCAGCCGCGATAGCCGCCGTCGGAGTACTTGTCCTCCAGGCCCTCGGTGCTGGAGTCGCCGATCGCGACGTAGCGCCGAAACGGCGGGCGAGGAGTACTCACACCCCGATTGTCCCCATGACCGAAGTCTGGGCCGGCGTCCGGGGTCGAACTAAGATCACAGACCTAGGGGGTAGCACATGGCCGACCTCGGGCACGACGCGGTGTTCGTCGAGGAGGCCGCGGCGCTCCGACCGCGGTTGGAGCGCTGTGCCCGGGTCCTCTACCCGGGGGTCGACGGTGGCGCCCGCCAGGCCGATCGGGTGGTCGATCAGGCGCTGGCCAGGACGTACGCCCTTCCGGTCGACGCGGATCGGACGACGGCCGCCTTCGCCGCGTTGCTCCATCCGGCGTGGCGAACGGGCCGCGGCGATCGGGCTGACCGGGCTGACCGGACTGTTGCTGAACGGGTCGAGCTGCTTGACGTGACACCGATCCACACCGGCGGCCTCGCCGACGACTTGGCCGCCCTGGGCTCCACCTCCCAGGCCGTCGTTGTTCTGCTGCTGCTCGGTGCGCTGACTCTGGACGACGTCGGTCGCGTCATGGGCGCGCCCGCGCTCCGGATCACCGAGCTCTTCACCGACGCGGTGGCCCGTCTCGCCGATCGCGATCCGAGCCGCTCGGACCCGGCAGAGCTGACCCGCCAGCTCGCCGGACTCGCAGGTGCGGCGGATCCGGGGGCGACGACGCGAGCGGGGGTCGGTGACTTGGCGCGCGGTCGACGGTTCCAGCAGCGCGGCCGGCATCGCCGCGCCGTCTTGGCGGCGTGCGCGGCCGTGGTCGTGGCCCTGGTGGTCGGCCTCGGGATCCGTGCCGGCACTCAGGTCGAGATCGCGAACGCGCCTCCCCCGGCGCCAAGGCCGACCCCGAGTCAGGTCAGTGACCCGCCGCCGTCTGGATGCTCCGCGAGCGACCAGGACTGCCGAGCCCAGGTGCTGATGCGCTGGCGATCCGCGATATCGGGAGTGGTGGTCGATCAGCTGGATCCCGACCACCGGTACTTCTCGTCGATGAGCTGGCAGGTTCGCCCGACCGACGAGAGTGCGAAGTTCTGGCGCGGCGACGGCGGTGCGCTCGCACTCGGACTCTCCCGATTCACCGACGGCGGCACGGAGGTCTACCTGCAGATCGCCACGGCCGCCGAGTACGCCGATCGCTGCGGCCAGCGCACCAAGCAGCGCTGCACCGTCTTGGAGTCCATGGACGGCAACAGTTACCTGGTGGCCGGCACCAGCGCAGCCGACGGCGTCGAGGTCCAGTACCGTCCCGACCAGAACCGGGTGATCACGGTCGTGGCGCGCAACACGAGCGACGGCAAGAAGCTCGACATCGACTCGGGGGACCTGATCAGGCTGGTGCGGGACAGCAGGCTACGCCTGCCCAGCCGCTGAGCCAGATCTCGACGCGGCGACCGTGAGCCCCGAACAGTGCCGACGCGACGGACCTGACCACCCCCGGACCTGTCTAGCGAGCCGCGCGGTCAGGCCGCCAGCCGATGGTCCGCGTCGTCACCCGCGCTCACCTTCGGCCGTGGTTTCAGTGGGGTTGACTCGCCGGGACGATCGTCGACGTCGTGGCGCCGGGGAAACTCGAGGACGGTGGGAACGATCGCGAGCAGCCCGACGATCACCGCGCCGGCCACCGCCACCGCGATCATGATGAGCTGACTGAGATCCATGAGACCAGGATGCCCGGTGGTTCTGACAATTCGAGAGTCGAAGGGCTGTGCATTCCCTGTGAGCTGCGGTATCACGGTGGGATAGCACGTCTCCTCACCGCGTACGGCAACGCGGGGATTCGCTGCCGCACCTCCTCGACGCGAGAGGTCCGCCACATGACGCACCGGAGTCCCCTTCTGACATTGGCAGCCGTCGCCATCTTCTTCGTGGCGCTGCTGACCGCTGACTTCGTGGTCCACCCGAGCGCCGAGTCGGCGACGAGCGGCCCGGCCGTCACGACCGAACCAGCTCCCCCGGCGGGGACCGCCTCGGGGTCGACCACTCCACCAGCCACACCGCCCGCCACAGGCGCGGCCGCCACGCCGACCCCGCCGACCCGGCCCGCGGAGAGCGCGTTGACGCCGCCGCCGTCCAAAAGAGCCGACGACGATCGGTTCCCGCACAAGGCCGTGTACGCCGGACGCTCCGACGACGGTCACCTCGCCATCGCCGTTGCCGTGCTGGGCGACCGGGCGGCCGCCTACCTGTGCGACGGGCGGTCGAGGGAAGCCTGGCTACGCGGAACTGTCGACGGGGACCAGGTGCACCTGACCTCCGGACACGGCTACCGGCTCACCGCGACACTCGACGATCACCGACGACTCGAGGGCGTGGTCCGCGGCGACGGCCGACGCTGGGAGTTCGAGATCCGACAGGCAGTGAAGCCGGCCGGCCTCTACCGCGCCAAGGGCGCGAGGACCACGGTCGGCTGGATCCGGCTACCCGACGGCAGCGTGGTCGGCGTTGCCACCGATGCCGACGGTACGTCCCGGGCGGCCCCGACGCTCGGCGCCAGTGAAGAGGCCGACATCGACGGCCAGACCGTCCAGGCCGCTCCGGTCGACGGCGACGACAAGATCTAGGAGGCGACCGATGACCGCCGCACAGTCCCCCACGCCGTCGACCACACCGTCGACCGCACCGGCCACGAGGATCGGCCCCGTTCTCCTCGCCATGTCCATCGGCGCGCTCGTCTCGATCGGCCTGGGCGTCTTCGGGCGCGTGCACCACCCGACCGGGATCGCGATCAACCTCGCCGGCTTCTCCAGCGGCCTGGCGGTGAAGACGTGGCTGACAACGGCGGCCTTCGCGTTCGCCGTCGTCCAGCTGGTGACCGGGATGGCGATCTTCGGCCGGATCCGGCTGACGGGTGCCTGGCTAGGGCCGGTCCACCGATGGTCCGGTCGGGTCGCCGTGCTCTTGGTGACTCCAGTTGCGGTGCACTGCCTGTATGCACTCGGCTTCGCCGACTTCAGCACGCGGGCACTGGTCCACTCGATTCTCGGCTGCCTCTTCTTCGGCGCCTTCGTCTGCAAGATGTTGGTGCTGACCCGTGACGACGCACCCGGGTGGGTCCTGCCGGTGCTCGGTGGCCTCGTCTTCTCACTGCTCGCCGGGCTTTTCGCGACCGCCGCCGTGTGGTTCTTCGTCTACCGTGGGTTCACGTTCTAGAAGGGACACCCATGGATCCCATACTGACCCGCCGGGGTGCCCTGGCCGGGCTGCTGCACCCTGGCCGTGTGCGGACTCGCCGGCTGCGCCTCGTACGGTCCGGAGCAGGATCCGAGCACGCCGGCGGGGCCGGCATCGCCGATGACCGTGCCGACCTCGGACATCCCTGTCGGCGGCGGCAAGATCTACCCCGACCAGAAGGTCGTCATCACCCAGCCGAGCGCCGGCACGTTCAAGGCGTTCAGCGCCGTCTGCACCCACCAGGGCTGCGTGGTGGGCGCGGTCACTACCACCATCAACTGCCCATGCCACGGCAGCATGTTCGCCATCGCCGACGGGTCCGTGGTCAACGGTCCCGCCACCGCGCCGCTACCGTCGTTGACCGCCTCGGTCAGCGGGTCCGAGATCACCGTCGGCTGACCAGCCGACACTTCGGGGCGCCGGCCGACTCATGCCTCGACGGGCTCGGGCGCCGCCGGGGCGTCGGGCCCCGGCTCGGCCAGCACGGACTGCCAGTAGCCCACGTCGTGCCAGGCGCCGAGCTTGAATCCGGCGTTGCGCAGCATGCCGACCGGAGTGAAACCGTGCCGCTCGTGCAGCCGGACGCTGGGCAGGTTCGGCAGTGCGATGACCGCCACGGCGCTGCGGAAACCCTGCCGCCGGAGCCGCCCCAGGAGATTCGCGTACAGGGCATCGCCCACGCCCCGTCGCTGGGTCTCGGGGTCGACGTACACACTCGTCTCGGCCGTCCACCGGTAGGCGCTGCGGTAGTTCCAGGGGACGGCGTATGCGACCCCGACGACTCGTCCGTCGTCCACCGCAACAAGCCAGGGATGCGATTCGTGCAGCCGGCGCCAGTCCGAACGCCACTCGTCGATGGTCTGCGGCTCGGTCCGGAAGTTGAAGGCCGAGGTCGCGATGAAGTGGTTGATGATGGCGCGGATCCGAGGCAGGTCCTCGTCCTCGACCGGACGGACCCGGAGCCAGCCTGTCGTCATGGTGTCCTCGGACCAGGTACGTCCATCGCCCCATCCTCACATGCCGACTTGTCCCGCGCTCCGCGCCGTCTTCGTGCGGAGCGACTGACAACTCGGTGCAGGCGCAGCGGGCCGGTCAGGCCGAGACCGGGGCTTCCTCGGCCTCGGCTTCGGTGTGGAAGCTCGGCAGCACTCCGATGGCGCGGCGGTAGTCGTGCTTCTTGACGTTGTACGCGATCACGCCGCCGATCGCCGTCACCGCCAGCACGATCAGGGCGAAGTACTGCAGCACGACGTTGGTGCCCTCCGGATCGTAGATGGCCTGCCTCGGCCAGGCCAGGTTGATCGTCATGAAGACGCCCCACGCCACAGCCAGCACGTTCACCGGAAGACCCCACCGGCCCAGGCTGAACACCGGCTTTCCGTCCTCGTCCTGCTGCTCGCCGAGCGACCTCGGCCAGCCCTTCAGCCGGCGGTAGAGCATCGGTCCGGTGACACAGAGGTACGCGATGTAGAGCAGCACGATGCAGGTGCTGGTCAGCGCGGTGAAGACGCCGGCGTGACCGAGGTTGATCAGCAGCATCACAGCGGCGAGCACCCCGACCAGAACGGCGGCGTTGACGGTTGCGCCTCGACCGGAGACCTTGCGCAACCGCTTGGAGAACGGCAGCACCTCGTCGCGCGACATCGAGTAGATCATCCGGGTCGTCGCGGTCTGGATCGCGAGGGTGCAGACGAAGGCGGCGACGACCACCGCACACAGGAAGACGCGCCCCCAGACGTCACCGAGCCGGGCGGTCACGATGTACGGGAGCCCGCCGGTGCCGATCTCCGGGCCGATCGTCGGAGCGGCCATCAGGGCGCCGAGGATGATCAGTCCACCTCCGATGCCGGAGGCGATCAGCGCCCGCAGGATGGTCTTCGGGGCCGTCTTGCGCGGGTTGTGGGTCTCCTCCGACAGCTCGCCGGCGGAGTCGAAGCCGACCAGGACGTACGCAGCCATCAGGGACGCCGCGAGCAGGGCGCCGAAGCCGCCGTCGAGCCCCTCGGTGTTCAGCACGATGCCCGGGCCGCGCTGCGCGTGGGAGAAGAACGCGATGATCAACAGCGTTACGCCGACGAGTTCCATCGTGACCCCGACGGCGTTGACGACCGCCATCACCCTCACCGCCACGGAGTTGATCACGGTGGTGACCAACAGCACGATCAACCCGAGCACGATCGCATTCGTGGCTCCGGTGACCGATGTGATCGACGGATCGCCGCCGACGATCTGGAACCCGCTCCAGATCGCCGGCAGCACCGCCTGCATGGCGATCGCGGCGGCAGCCACCGTGACGATCTGCGCGATGATCATCGTCCAGCCGGCGGACCAGCCGACGATGTGGCCGCCGAGCCGGCGCGACCACTGATAGATCGCACCGGAGATCGGGTATCGGGCCGCTAGCTCGGCAAAGCACAACGCAACCAGGATCTGGCCGCAGAACACCGCCGGCCAGGTCCAGAAGAAGAACGGGCCGGCGAAGCTGTAGCCCAACCCGAACAGCTGGAAGACCGTGGTCAGGATGGACACGAACGAGAAGCCGGCGGCGAACGAGGCGTACGTCCCGATCGAGCGGTGCAGCTCCTGGTCGTAGCCGAACTCGCTGAGGTCGTCGGCGGCCGAGTCGTCGTGATCGATCAGGTCGACCGTGGGTGTGGCGGCAGTCATGGTGGGCTCCTTCGTGGTGAGGACCAGAGCCCATGGACGCGATGCGGGCCCTGATGGCCTCCCGGGCTTTTGTCCCGCCGTGGAACAGGTGCCGACCGGCGTCACCTGCCTGCGGCTCTCGGTCCAGACCCGCCGCGATGATCAACACGATCGTCACGAGCGGCGGAACCCTAGTCGCGCCCCGTCGCGCCTGACGGGTCGCTGCCCATTCCAACCGAGCATGATTACGCCGACCGCCGCCGCGTGTTAAGGCGACGGAACGAACGCGACGATCGGGTTACATCTCGATGTCGATCACCTCACGCCAACCGGGTGCATACAACCCCTTCCCCGGAACGTCGGTCGGTGTTGCAGATGTGGTCAAATGAGCCGCACGTCCGTTCCGTTTCAGCTCGTGAAGGAGTCAGGCCGTGACCAGCTCGGATGAGATGTCCGCCGAAGACCAGGATCGCCCGGACCGCGAGGGTCACTGGGCCCAGCAGGCCGAGGCCTTGTTGTCGGATCGCCGCCACCGCGAGGAGCTGGAGCGCGGAATCGCGTACGGCCTCGAGGCGGCCGACTCGATCACCGACCGCATGCTGCCCACGTTCGCCCGCGGCGAGGTGCCGCACTTCGCCGGTGAGCGCGGCACGTTCATGAAGTGCCCCTACGTCGAGGACGTGCACGAGGTCGGCGATGCCGAGGTGGCGATCTTCGGCGCACCCCTGGACGCCGGGACGACGTACCGGCCGGGGACCAGGTTCGGGCCGCAGGGCATCCGCCGAGCGACGAACCTGTTCGGGACGTACAACTTCGAGATGGGGGTCGATCTCCGCGAGCAGCTGAACATGGTCGACATCGGCGACATCTGCACGATCCCGGGCAACCTGGAGAAGTCGTTCGACCAGATCAGCAAGGCCATGAGCCATGTGGTCAGCAACGGTGCATTCCCTGTCGTGCTCGGCGGCGACCACTCGATCGGCTACCCGACGATCCGCGGGCTGGCGCCGCACATGGACGGCAACATCGGGATCATCCACTTCGATCGGCACGTCGACACCCAGGAACTGGATCTCGACGAGCGGATGCACACCACGCCGTGGTTCCACGCCACCGACATCAAGAACGCCCCTCCGACCAACCTGGTGCAGATCGGGATCGGTGGCTGGCAGGCACCCAGGGCGGGCGTAAAGGTCGGCCGGGCCCGCGGGACGACGATCATGACCGTCTCCGACGTGGAACGTGTCGGTATCGAGAAGATCGCCGAGACCGCGCTCGAGCTGGCCTGGCAGGGTGCGAAGGCGGTCTACCTCAGCTTCGACATCGACGTGATCGACGCCGGCTTCGTGCCCGGCACCGGCTGGCCCGAGCCGGGCGGGCTACTGCCACGGGAGGCGCTCGGACTGGTCCGGCTGGTCTCCGAGGGCGGCATCTCGGGGATGGAGGTCGTGGAGTGCTCGCCGCCTTACGACTGGGCGGAGCAGACCTCGCTCATCTCGGCCCGGGTGATCCTCGACTCGTTGGCGAGCCTGGTCAAGGTCGGCAAGCTCGGCAAGAAGCCGTCGACCAAGCGCACCGACGCCTGGGGCCCGTACCCCGAATAGCCCGACTTGTCAGCGCCAGAAACTGCTCTGACCGACTGAGACGCTGACAACGAGGTTGGGCCCTGGGATCTCGGACGCGGCGGCTGCCTAGGATGCGCTCATGGCCTCCAGCGTCGGTCGGACTCGCCGGCCGACCGGCGCCGTCATTGCCGTGCTCTGCCTGGCCGGGACGACGGTCTCGCTCCAGCAGACACTCGTGGTGGCCCTGTTGCCGAGCTTCGCGCAACTACTCGGCGTCTCCAGCGACGACGTCTCCTGGTTGATCACCGCAACGCTGCTGACCTCGGCGGTCGCCACCCCGGTGGTTGCCCGGCTCGCCGACATGTACGGCAAGCGGCTGATGATGATGGTCTGTATCGCACTGATGGTGTCCGGCTCGCTGCTGGCCGCGCTCAGTTCGGGCAGCTTCTTGCTGCTGATCGTGGGGCGATCGTTGCAGGGCTTCGCGGCCGCGCTGATCCCCGTCGGGATCAGCATCATGCGCGACGAGCTGCCGCGGGAGAAGGTGTCCTCGGCGATCGCGCTGATGAGCGCCACCCTGGGCATCGGCGGCGCACTCGGCCTGCCGCTCGGCGGCCTGATGTTCAGCCGGCTCGGCTGGTCGTCGGTGTTCTGGCTATCGGTCGTCGTAGGGGTCGCGATCGGCGTCGCGGTGCTGCTCGTGGTGCCCGAGTCGGGCGTGAAAACCCGCGGTCGGTTCGACGTGGTCGGCGCCCTCCTGCTGTCGCTGGCCCTGACCTGCCTGCTGCTGGTCATCTCCAAGGGCGGCCGGTGGAGCGGTGAGGTCGTTCTGGCGCTGGTCATCGTCACCGCGGTCACGCTCGCGATCTGGGTGCCGTACTCGCTGCGGGTCAGTCAGCCGCTGGTGGACCTGCGGACCTCGGCGCGCCGTCCGGTCCTGCTGACCAACCTCGCCTCGATCATGGTGGGCTTCGCGCTGATGGGCAACATCTTGGTCAGCACCCAGCAGCTGCAGCTGCCGCCGGCGGCGGGCGGATACGGTCTCGGCGCCCTGGCTGCGGGTCTGGCCATGGTGCCCGGGGGCCTGGCCATGGTCGCGTTCTCGCCAGTCTCCGGAAAGATGATCAACACCTTCGGCGGCCGGATCACGTTGATCACCGGCTGCGCGGTGATGGCAGTTGCCTACTTCGGCAGGGTCTTCCTGGACCACTCCCTTGCGTCGATCATCATCGGGTCGACGGTGGTCAGCATCGGCTCCGCGATCTCGTACGCCGCGATGCCCAGTTTGATCATGGCCAATGTACCGATCACCGAGACGGCCTCGGCGAACGGTCTGAATGCCCTGCTGCGGGCACTCGGCACCTCCACGGCGAGCGCGGTGATCGCCGCGCTGCTGACCGGGCTCACGATCACCGTCGCCGGCGAGACGGTGACCGATCCGATCGCCTTCGCGGTCACGTACGCGATCTCGGCGGCCGTCTGCCTCGTCGCCTGCGGGGTGATCTGGTTCGTGCCCCGCCGCACCGCAACCGTCGTCGCGCCCGCCGGCGGCCCGATCGCCCGAACGGCCGCCGTGGCCCAGGCCGGGGAGAACTCGGAGATCGTGGTCAGAGGGCGGGTGCTGCGGCCCGACGACCGACCGCACCCGCATGCCGTGGTGACCGCAGTCCGGCTGGGTGGAGAGCCCCTGGACTGGAGTCGTGCCGACAACGAAGGCCGGTTCTCACTCGCCCTGCCCGGACGCGATCGCTATCTCGTGATCGCGAATGCGGACGGCTGGACACCCCGCTCTGCCGTGACCGACTTCGCCGATCCGGCGGTCGAACCGGTCGTCCGGATCGGCGGCCCGTTGATGCTCACCGGAGTTGTCCGCACCGACGGCCGGCCCCTTGACGGTGGCGTCCTCACGCTCAGCGCAACCACCGGGGAAGTCCAGGCCACGACCACCACGAACGCCGATGGCCGCTACGCGCTTCGGCTGCCGCCGCCCGGTCACCACATCCTCACCGTCCTCGACCCGGAGACATTGACCGTGCGGTCGGTGAAGATCTTCAGCACGACGCAGTCGGCTGTCGCCGACGTGGAGCTGGTCGAGTCGTTCAGCTGATCCGCTGGCGGATCCGCCGGCTGTAGCGCAGGGGCACGAAGAACAAGCTCGTCGCCCAGCCGAAGAAGGCCGCGCCCAACAGCTTGAACGCCCGGTCGTCCGGGCCAACGATGGCACCGATCAGCATCACCAGCGCGAGCACGGCGAAGACTGCTCCGACGATGATCAGCATCACCGGACGGTTCTTCGACGCCGCCTTCGCGACGTATGCATTGGCCGGCATCCGGTCCGTGCGATCGAACGGCGCACTCGTGTGCTGGTCGATCCAGGCGACGATCTCGTCGCCCTTCGACCACAGCAGCGGGTCGACCTGGAGTGCGCTGCCCTCCTGGTCGTACAAACCACGTTCGCCGTCCGGCCAGCGCTCGACCAAGGCAAGCGTTTCCACACTGACTGTGACCGAGGTCGGCCCCACATAGGTGATCCTGTCCGCGCCGACCACCATGGTCTGTCGCATGTCGATCCCCGTTTCCTTGAGCGCCCGGGCGATCTTGTACGTCTTCCCCTCGGCACCCGGCGCGTCGGCCGTTTCGACGGCCATCGGCAGGAACGTGCTAGCCGGCAGCGGCGGGCAGAACACGTTGAGGCTCGCGCACTGGCGTCGGACCTCCTCGGCCAGGACATCGGGCTCGGCGGACAGCTCGCGCTCGGCAGGCAGCGCATACCCGGCGCGGCGCCAGATCTCGCGGACGGAGCCCTGGACCGCATCGTCGTAGCTGGTTGTCTCGTTGCGTTTTGCCTGACGATCCATCGCGGCGACGATCGTGAGCTCGTCGGGCCCGTCGGTCCGCAGCCGATCCAGACGCTCGACCAGCGAGACGATCGACGCAAGATCTGGGTTCGGGTCCGCCGCGATGATGCCGACGAACCGAGTGTCGGCGCCGACGGAGTGCAGCCACCCGTCCACGCTTCCCCGGCCCGGGGCCGGCGATGGCAGAGAGTCTCCGACAGTGTCGATGATCAGCTGCTCAGCCAGGTCCGCAACCGGGTTGCGGTCGTGGAGCCAGCTCAGGCCGAGGCCACCGATCGTCACCAGACCGGCCCGGACACGCTGCTCTCGGCTGGGCTCCGGCAGGGGACGTACCGACGGCAGCGGCAGATCCACCGGCTCCATATCGCCGAAGAAGGTGACGCACGTCTCCTGCCCGATATGACTCAGCCAGTCCCGGACGGCCGCGGCGTCACCGGTCTGGAACCCGTAGCGGTTGGCGCCGGCCAGACCGTATCCGCGATAGCCGAACTTGTGGCGCAGCAGCACCGCGTCGGGCGCCGATCCCGGACTCAGCTGGTGCCGCTCGATCTCGACCGGTCCGCGGACCAGGCGCTCGCCGATGGTGTCCAGCGCCCGCCGGAGGTCGCCGGGCTCGCCGGACAAGAAGATCGTGCTGGTCGTCTCGGCGACTGACCAATGGGTCTCCACCCTGAGATCGGTACACAACCAGCCGAGCATGACCTCGGTGATTCCGCAGCTGTAGAGCGTCTCGTGAGCCCACCCGAGACCGAGCACCAGTCCGACCCCAGCCATGCGCGCCACCGTATCGTCCGGCGCGGTCGCGCTGCCCGCAAGGCGAAACTGGGCGCAGACGACAGTCCGCACCGGCGTGTCGATGTCGCTTGCGCCCACTTTCTCGGGATGGCGGGCTTGTCCGGCAGGGATGATGGGAGCGGTGGGTGTCGATGCCCGACGAGGAGGAACTGTGCAGGACATCGTGGTAGGGATCATCGCCGTGCTGATCGGGGCGCTGCTGTGCTTCCGGGGCTACCTGGCGATGCGGTTGCTGATCAGCCTGTGGGGTGCGTTCGTCGGCTTCCTGCTCGGCGCCGGCATCGTGGCTCAGGTGACCGGGGACGGTTTCCTCCAGGTCGTCCTCGGCTGGATCGTCGGGATCGTTGTTGCGGTCGTGTTCGGAGTCCTGGCGTACCTCTCGTATCAGGTCGCAGTCGTGCTCGGGATGGCCGCGATCGGCTTCACGGTCGGCACCAGCATCATGGCCGCCTTCCACATCCCGTGGTCATGGCTGAGCGTCGGGGTCGGCGTCGCCGTCGGCATCGTGCTCGCGGTGATCGCCATCGTCGGTGACCTTCCCGCCATCTTGTTGGCGGTGCTCACCGCTGTGGCCGGCGCTAGCGTCACCGTGTTCGGACTGATGCTCCTGTTCGGTGTGCTGAACAGCGGCGAGTTCACCGCCGGCGATCTGACGGCCAAGCTCGACGCGCACTGGTGGTGGTACGCCATCTATGCCGTGCTCGCCATTGCCGGAGTCATCGCCCAGGGCTCACATCTGTCGCGGGTCAAGCGCAGCATGCGCCAGCAGTGGGCGCCGGCCCAGCCGGTTCCCGCACAGTCGCGCTGACGCCCGTCGGCCCGCCGTCGTCTCGAGGACGGTCCGACTCAGGTCGACTCAGGTCGACTCAGGTCGACTCAGGTCGACTCAGGTCGACTCATCGAGGAGGTCCCGCAGCCGTGGCCACGTGACGGCGAAGCCCGGGTGCAGCAGAAGGTCGTCGACCTGTGCAACCGGCACCCAGGCCAGCTCTTCCGACTCCTCCTGTGGCACCAGCACAATGGGTCGGATGAGACGGGAGAGCACCGTTGTGTAGCTCCAGCCACCGCCGTGATCGTCGAAGAACTCGCCGAGCGCGACGACCGCATCCGGCTCGATTCCCGCCTCCTCACCCGCTTCACGCAGCGCAGCCTCCACAGCCGACTCGTGGCTGTCCCTTGCGCCGCCCGGTAACCCCCAGGTGCCGCCGTTGGCGGTCCAGGCCGCTCGGTGCTGCATCAAGATCTCCGGCTCACGACCGATCCTGTCGGCCCTGAGCTGCGCCGATTCCTCACTGCCGTCGCGCCGCAGCAACAGCCCGGCGGCACCGTATCGTCCCCAGTGCCGATGGCCCTGCCCGCAATGGACCCAGCCGTTGCCATCGTGCTTCACGAGGTCGAGTCTGCCGCCTCACCACGGACGGGTTGCGGGCGGTCAGGGCCGTTGCTTGCGGGCGGTCAGGGCCGGCGCAGTAGCGGATGTGGGTGTCCTACGGCGACTGCTGCACCTCGAACGGTTGCAGCGTGACGTCCTGGCGCCATCGACTGCCGCTCGTCTGCGCCGAGCAGGAGCGCCTCAGGCGACGGCCGCGGCGGTCGCACCCAGGAGCTTGGCCAGCAGAACGCGGCCCTGCTGCCAGCCGCCGAGTCCGCTGGCGGCGTTGAGGTGCCGAAAGGCGCCGACGCGGGCCACGGGGAGGCCCCAGCCCCTGGCGAGATTGGCCGCGGTCCCCGGGCGGCAGTACGGATCGTCCAGGCTTGATACCACCAGACCCGGCACCCCGACCGGCTCCGGCGTCAGCTGAGTGAAGCTCGCAGCGGCCGGTGGGAAAGCGGGACCCTGGGGATCAGGCGGAGCCACCAGAAACACGCCTCGGAGCGTTCGAGGCGCTTCGGCCAACCATGCCGCAGCGGCCAGGCAGCCGAGGCTGTGCGCGACCAGGACCATGTCGTCGGTCCTCGCCCAGCGAACCGACTGGTCGATCGCGGCCGTCCAGTCGGCGAGGTCGGGCTGCGTCCAGGAGGTCGGCACGATCCGGGTCGCTGTGGGACCCCACTCGGCCTGCCAGATGCTCTGCCAGTGAGTCGGGTCGGAATCCCCGATACCGGGGACGATCACGAAGCGCATGGGGGTTGCCTTCCGTGGGCGGGTCGCGTCGGACTCCGCTGTCCCAGTCGCTACTATGTCGAATTTCATCCGATGTGGGAAATCCGAAGCGACGACGTTGTCCGCACCGAGGGGTCGGATCAACCTCATTCCCGGCCCCTGACCGCCCAGGCGGCGTGACGAGAGCCCCCATCACCTGCGACCTTGCACCGCGCACCGCGTCAGCTTCGCGCCGTCACCCCCCGGCCGGTCGGCGCTGCATGGTCAGCTCTTGGCGGACGCCTTGGATCGCTTGTGGTACCACTGCCAGCCGAGGGTGACGAGCAGGGCGCCGACAATCGACCCGATGATGCCGCTGGGTCGCAGAGCGAGCCCGTCGCCCGACAACAGACTGATCAGCAACCCGCCGACGAATGACCCGACCAGTCCTGCGACGAAGGCGAGCGTCCAGTCGATCCTCCGGGCTCGACGGCCGAGAATCAGCTGCGCGACGGCGCCGACGACCATACCGAACACGATGAGTCCAAGGATGAGCACACCCGGCAGCATAGACGAGCCGACCGCAGCGACCTGTCGATCGACCGCGACACCGACACCCTGGTCAACACCCAGCGGGAGGGAAGCACGCTGGTCCCGGAGGCGAGGGGTGGGTCAGCGGTCCGCGTTGACGCGTGTCGGTGTCCGAGTGCTCGGCCGAGCAGGCGGCAGGGATGCATCCGTCTCCGCCTGCCTGTGCGGAAAAAGTGCGGGCCAGTGAGCTCAGCGGGTACTGCGCACGCCGGCGAGAGTCGCTCGGACGAGCACTGGCCCGCACTTTTTCCGCGACTCCGTCCCTGACGGCACGACCTCCGACGAAACAGCGGTCGATCCGGTGTCGGGCCGGTGGCTCATCGGCAAGGCGGGCGCGGTCGGGCCGTTACCACCATCGGGCGCCGGCCTCGGCAGCCTCGGCCCACCAGATCAGCTCGGCGTGCCCACCGACCGCCTTCTCCCAGCCCATCACCGCGCACATTCCCAGCAGGCACAGGCCGAGCTGGCGATCGAACCAGCTGGCAGTGTCCACACCGCGGGCTTCCAGCGACGCCCGATAGGCCGCGATCGCCGCCTCTTTCGACTCGGGAATGCGGGCGGCATTCAGCGCTAGGTACCAGGCGAGCTCCCAGCACAACGGTGCTTCCCCGGGGTAGGCCCAGTCGAGCAAGACCGTGCGGCCGTCGGGCCGTCGTCCGAGATTGCCGAGTTTCCAGTCGCCGGCCACGAACGTCATCGGCGTGTCCCTCAACGCGTCCGCCAGCGATGTCGGATTCGCATGGACCCGCGACACCAGATCCGCCAGCTGGGGTGCCCGCTGCGGCAGCAGGGCCCAGCCACGCTCGGCGACCTGGATCGGCACGGGCACGTCGGCGGCGCTCAGCTCGTCGGCGATCGTGTCCGGAGCGAAGAACAGGAAGCGGTCGGCGAGCCCGTACAGGCCGAGCTCGTCGCGCCAGCCGAGGAAGCTCGCATGGAACGCCGCCAGGTGATGCAGAAACTCTCGGTGCTCCGCCGGGGCCAGCGGATCGTCGCCGGGAGGGACCAAGTCGGCCGACCGGTCCGCCATCAAGATGCTCAGCCGGGCTGCGGGACCACGGCCCTCCAACGCCATGCCGAGAATGGCATGGTCGATGCAGTCCGGGACCCGTGCGTACATGCCGGCTTGCCAGACCCGGAACTCCCAGTTGGTGGTGTTTCCGGTGCACCGCATGATCCAGTCGTCGGCGCCCACCAGCGTCTTCAGGAAGCAGGGGCGCCCCTCGATCGTCAGCCGTTCGAAGCTCGCCCCGGACTTGGCGTCCGACGTGCGAACCTGTCGGCGGTCGGTCGCGCCCGCGATCAGCTCCTCACGGCTCACCGCGATCCACGGCCCGGACGCCGGATTCAGATCGGTTGTCATGGCCACACCATTCTCGTCCTTGGCAATGACCTTGCAACCGTGCTGGGTCGAACTCACAGCCACCGCGGACGAGGGAACGGACTGGCCGGCAACGGATGCCCGGCAGCGGAGAGTTCAGCGTCCGCTGGCGAACCAGGACCTGCGATCCGCGATCTTGTGCCGCGCGCAACGGGCCATTACCAACCACCGGCGCGCTTGACCGCTGGGGTGCATCCCGTCAGTGTGTTCGTCTGTGTGCGCGAGGGGGGATTTGAACCCCCACGTCCTTGCGGACACTGGCACCTGAAGCCAGCGCGTCTGCCGTTCCGCCACTCGCGCTCGATGCGGACGTCCCCGTACGCACCAGCCGGGAAAGGCTAGCACGGTCCGATGGGTGCTCGCGCCGCGAAATGACACCCCGGAACGAGCGCGAGAGGGATCGAGAAGAGGGCGGGCCCCAACGAGTGGAGTAGATCGGGTGGGGTACTTCCCACCCGATCTACTCCCCTGTCGAGCCGCTCGGTTTCCAGGGTGTGACCAAGTCGTAGCCTCGGGCGCGCGGCTCGCGGTCCCGGGGCATTCTGGCCGCCCCGGATACGATGCAGGTTGCATCTGAGGGAGAGGAGGGTCATGGGATTTCTGGGTCGCTTCGAGAAAAAGGTCGAGGGCGCGGTCAGCGGAGTGTTCGCGCGCGCGTTCAAGGGCGACGTCCAGCCGGTCGAGATCGCCGCGCGTCTACAGCGCGAGCTCGACACCGAGGCGAAGCTGATGTCACGCGACAAGCGGCTGGTGCCGAACGAGTTCGTCATCGTCCTCTCCCAGCATGACTACGACAAGCTCGTGCCGTACAGCAGCACTCTGACCACCGAGCTGGCCACGGAGCTGCGGAGGCACGCGAGCGAGATGGGTTACGTATTCAACGGCCCCATTCGCATCCACTTCGAGCTGGACGAGGCGCTTCCGGTGGGCCGGTTCACGGTCACCAGCGAGGCGGTCGCAGGGGTCGAGTCGAGTCGCCCGATGGCCGATCACGGGCCGTCCGCGAGCTCGAGTCCAGACCCGCTGCCCGCCTCCGGCCCCGACCCACGTCTGGCATCGGGTCCCAATCCCCGGCCCAACCCGAGCGCCTTCGACGTCCAGCGCGCGCCGTATCAGGCCAGCAATGATCCCGACGCCGAACCGCCCCCGCTGTACGTCGGCGATGAGCCTGCCTCGGCATGGTCCAGCACTGCCGCTGCCGACTCTGGCATGCGGACCCGACTCGTGCTCGAGGTCAACGGCACCCGCCACCCGCTCAGCCCGCCCGGATTCGTCATCGGCCGCGGCACGGAGGCCGACCTCCGGATCAACGACCCCGGCGTCTCACGGATGCACGCCGAGATCCGCGTCCGCGACACAGGTGCGGAGCAGAGCATCGACATCGTCGATCTCGGCTCCACGAACGGCATCGTGGTCAACGGCCACCGGGTGCGTCAGTCTGCGATCGCCGACGGCACCCGGATCGAGATCGGTTCCACCCGGATGCTGGTGCACGCTCCGTCGGGACGGTGACGCCGGCATGTCCGAGATCACCCTGACCATCATCAAGGTCCTCTATCTGGCCCTGCTGTGGTTGTTCATCCTCTCGGTGGTCTCGGTCATCCGCAGCGATCTCTTCGGCCGTACGGTGCCGACCCCTGACCAGCCTCGATCGCTGGAGGAGCCCGCGCCGCCCAAGAAGGGCAAGCGTCGCCGGGGGGCGCCGCACCGCATCGTGATCTCCCAAGGCGCCCAGGCGGGCCAGTCCGCCAGCCTGGACAGCGGAACCGTGATGATCGGGCGCGGCGCGGACTGCCAGATCCTCCTGGACGACGACTACGTCTCGACCCGGCACGCCCGTGTGGCCGCCGTCGATGACGGGCACTACATCGAAGATCTCGGCTCGACGAACGGGACGTACGTCAACGGCCAGCGGATCACCGCTCCGACCATGATCACCCTCGCCGACACCGTCCGGATCGGCAAGACGATCATGAAGCTGGAGCCCTAGTGGTCGCCGACCCCGGGCCGGAACAGCAGCCGCCACTGCAGCTGCGGGTGGTGACCCACTCAGAGATCGGCCTGGTGCGCAAGAACAACCAGGACTCCGGTTTCGCGAGCCCGCGGCTCATCGTGGTCGCCGACGGGATGGGCGGTGCGGCCGCCGGTGACCTTGCCTCTGCGGTCGCCATCGACACGATCAGCAAGATCGACACCCCCGCCAGCGGCGAGGGAATGCTCGAGCTGCTCGCCGGCGCGATCCACCGGGCCAACGACCGGATCGCCGACCTCGTCGAGGACGACTACAGCCTCGAAGGCATGGGTACGACTGTCACCGGAGCCTTGTTCGACGGCAGCGAGCTGGGCCTGGCCCACATCGGCGACAGTCGGGCGTACCTGCTGCGCGAGGGAAGGCTCGAGCGGCTCACCCACGACCACAGTTGGGTGCAGTCGCTGGTCGACGACGGCAAGATCAGCGAGGCGGAGGCGAGCGTCCACCCGCACCGGTCGCTGCTGCTGCGTGTGCTCAACGGCCAGGTCACCTCCGAGCCGGACCTCCGGTTGGTCCCCGTCCATGACGGCGACCGGCTGCTGCTCTGCAGCGACGGACTGTGCGGCCTGGTCGACGACGTCGACATCGCCACGGCGCTGGCCGAGCCGGACCCGCAGGCCGTGCTCGCCCGGTTGGTAGCGCTGGCCCACGCCGCCGGCGGGATCGACAACATCACGATCATCCTTGCCGACGTCGTCAGCCATGACGGCACCGAGGCAGCGATCGTCATCGGCGCCGCGGCCGAGCGGGACGTACCCCCGATCGGGACCAGGCAGGCCGACGAGAAGACGGTCATCACCAGGCGCGCCGAGATGGCGGCCGCCGCGGACGGTGGTGAACCTGGCGCCGAGGTCGAGGACGAGGCTCGCTACAACCCCCGGCCGCCGCACCGGCGCCGCTGGGTCCGTCCGGTGCTCCTGCTTGTCGCCATAGTGCTGGTCGCGGGTGCGGGCCTGGCCGCGGCGTACTCCTGGACCCGAAGCCAGTACTACGTCGGTGTGTCCGGAGACCAGGTCGCCATCTTCCAGGGCATCTCCGAGACCGTGCCGGGCGTTCCACTGTCGAACGTGTACGAGGTCCAGCAGATCGCGGTCAGCGCCTTGCCCCCGTACTACCAGGAGCGGGTCCGAGCCACCATCGATGCGACCAGCCTGGACGGCGCTCGAGCGACGGTCCAGGAGCTCGCCACAGCCGCCGAGCGTTGCGCTCAGCGGAAGCCGACCAGCCCGACCGAGTCACCCAGTCCGCATGTATCGACGAAGTCGAGCGCATCGCCAACCACCGCCAAGCCGGACAAGTCGAGCACTCCGGTCAAGAGCCCCAGCCCGGCCAAGAGCTCGAGTGACTCAGCATCGCCGACCGCGGTCCCGACCGGGGGCCCGATCCCGGAGCCGACGTGCTGACGGCAGCCACGCGTCGCGCCCATCCCCGGCGGAACTCCCACCGATGAGCGCCGCCGCCGTTACCGTCGTCCCCCGCAAGCGTCGCGGGGTCGAGCTCGCGCTCATCATCTTCGCGCTGATCCTCACCCTGTCGGCGTACGTCATCGTCGACCTCAACGTCACCGGCACGATCTCGCCGTCACTGCCCTACCTCGCGGGCGGTTGCACCCTGCTCGCCGTGGGCGCGCACCTGGCCGTGCGCCTCCGGCTGCCGTACGCGGACCCGGTCATCCTGCCTTGCGTGGTCCTGCTCAACGGCCTCGGGCTGGCGATGATCCATCGGATCGACCTGATCAGCGACCCGCCGGCCAACGGCGCACGTCAGCAGCTCATCTGGACCGCGCTCGGGGTGATCTTGTTCGTGCTCGTCGTGGCGGTACTGCGCGACCATCGACCGCTGCAGCGGTTCACCTACACGCTCGGGCTCACCGGCATTGCGTTGATGCTGTTGCCGATGCTGCCCTTCATCGGCGAGGACAAGTTCGGCGCCCGGATCTGGATCCACCTGGGGCCCTACAGCTTCCAGCCCGCAGAGGCCGCCAAGGTCCTGCTGGCGATCGCGTTTGCCTCGTATCTGGTGGAGAAGCGGGACGTGCTGGCACTCGCCGGGTATCGCATTCTCGGCATCGACCTCCCCCGCGCTCGAGACCTCGGACCGATCTTGCTGATGTGGCTGATCAGCCTGGCGATCCTGGTCCTGCAGCACGACCTCGGGACGTCACTGCTGTTCTTCGGCCTGTTCGTGATGATGCTGTACGTCTCCACCGAGCGCGCCGGCTGGGTCGTGCTGGGGGTGCTGCTGTTCATCGCCGGGGCGTGGTTGGGATACAGCTACTTCGGCCATGTCCGGGTCCGGGTGGGCGCGTGGCTGAACCCGTTCTCCGACTACGACACCTACTACCAGGTCATCCAGGCGCAGTTCGGGATGGCGTGGGGTGGCCTGCTCGGCACCGGCCTGGGTCTCGGACGCCCCGGTCTCACCCCGCTGGCCCGAAGCGACTTCATCGCCGCAGCGGTCGGAGAGGAGCTCGGAGTGACTGGTCTGATGGCAGTCGTGCTGCTCTACGGTCTGATCGTCGCGCGCGGCCTGCGGACCGCGCTGCAGTGTCGGGATCCGTTCGGCAAGCTGTTGGCGGCGGGTCTGTCGTTCGCCATGGCGCTGCAGGTATTCGCCATCATCGGCGGGGTCACCCGGTTGCTCCCGCTGACCGGCCTCACCACCCCGTTCATGTCTCAGGGCGGTTCCTCGCTGGTCAGCAACTGGATCGTGGTCGGACTACTGATGGTGATCTCGCACCACGCTCGGAAGCCGATCGCCACACTCGACGACTCCGCCGACGCCCAGACCACCCAGATCGTGCGGGTCGCAGCATGAGCTCCCGTCCTGCCACCGTCCGCGCGAGGAAGACCGGGGCCCGCAGCGCGGCCGTGTGCGAGCGGAGCCGTTCAACCCGCGACGCGAGCATCGGAGGCCGCGCGGCCCGGTCTGGACGAGTGTGGGGGCAGACACGCTTTTCCGTCTGCGCCCGCGCGAGGAAGACCGGGGCCCGCAGCGCGGCCGTGTGCGAGCGGAGCCGTTCAACCCGCGACGCGAGCATCGGAGGCCGCGCGGCCCGGTCTGGACGAGTGTGGGGGCAGACACGCTTTTCCGTCTGCGCCCGCGCGAGGAAGACCGGGGCCCGCAGCGCGGCCGTGTGCGAGCGGAGCCGTTCAACATGAACCGGCCGATCAGGCGCGTCGCCTTCGTGACCATGCTGATGTTTGCGCTCCTGCTGGGCAACATCACGTTCAACAACCTCGTCCGTTCCGACGGACTCACCGCCAACCCCCAGAACCGCCGGGTCCGCGACGCGGAGTTTGCCCGCGACCGTGGCGCAATCCTCGCAGCCGGAAAGACCGAGATCGCGACCAGCAAGCCGACCACCGACCGGTTCAGGTACCAGCGGACCTACCCGAACGGCCCGTTGTACGCCCCGGTGACCGGCTTCTACTCCTACGACCAGGGCGCGACCGCCCTGGAGTCGACGTACAACGGGCAGCTGGCCGGAACCGCCGACTCGCTGTTCGTCCGTCGGCTGATCGATACGGTGACCGGCGCCAGCCCCGAGGGCGCCAGCGTGCAGACCACGATCGTGCCGGACGTCCAGCGGGCCGCGGCCGAGGCGCTCGGCAACCAGAAAGGTGCCGTCGTCGCCCTCAACCCCAAGACCGGGGCCGTGCTGGCGATGGTGACGAGCCCGACGTACGACCCCAATGACATCGCGACGCACGACATCGACGCCGCGCGGAAGTCGTACGAGACGCTGCTCAAGGATCCGAACCAGCCGCTCAGCAACCGTGCAGCGCGCGAGATCTACCCCCCGGGGTCGACGTTCAAGCTGGTCACGGCGGCGGCCGCGCTCGAGAACGGGATGGAACCCGACACCAAGGTCGCGGCACCCAGCCCGCTCCGACTGCCCGGTACGACCACTGACCTGCCGAACAGCACAAACTGTGGCGGCACCGAGGTGACCATGACCCAGGCCCTGCGGGTGTCGTGTAACACGGCGTTCGCCAACATCGGGCTCCAGCTAGGACAGGAGAAGATGAAGGAGCAGGCCGAGAAGTTCGGCTTCAACCAGCGTCACCTCTCCGACCTCAGCGGGGTGGCGAGTGTGTTCCCCGACGACATGAACAAGGCGCAGCTGGCGCTCGCCTCCATCGGCCAGTTCGACGTGGCCGCCAGCCCGCTGCAGATGGCGATGGTCTCGGCCGGGATCGCCAATGACGGGGTCGTGATGGATCCCTACATCGTGTCGATGGTGCAGGCGGCCGATCTGAAGGCGTTACAGACCACAAAGCCCAAGGTTCTCTCCAGGGCGATGAGTGCGGACAACGCCCGCAAGCTCCAGCAGATGATGATCACCGTGGTGGACAGCGGCACCGGTGGCAACGCCAAGATCCCAGGTGTCGAGGTGGGCGGCAAGACCGGAACGGCCCAGTCCGACCCGAAGCGCAAGCCGTACGCATGGTTCACTTCGTTCGCCCCGGCCAACGATCCCGAGATTGCGGTCGCGGTGATCGTCGAGGACGCCGATATTCCGCGAAACGACATCGCGGGCGGTCGGTTGGCCGCACCCATCGCGAAGAAGGTCATGGAGGCAGCTCTGTGAGGACCGCCGACGCGAGTCGGGGCCGGCGAGGCGGCACGTTCGTGCCCGCCGTGCTGACCCCGACTCGACAAGCCACCGAAGACCCGGAAGGATCGAACCGATGACTGGCGAGCCGAGGACGGTCGGGGGACGCTACCAAGTGGGTGACGTCCTCGGGCGTGGTGGCATGGCCGAGGTCTGGCGGGCGATGGACAGCCGCCTGGGACGACCGGTGGCGGTCAAGATGCTGCGGGCCGATCTGGCCACCGATCCGACGTTCCAGGCCCGGTTCCGGCGTGAGGCGCAGTCGGCCGCCGGACTGAACCACCCCACCATCGTCGCCGTGTACGACACCGGCGAGGAGCCCGACCCGGTCACCGGCGTCTCGATCCCGTACATCGTGATGGAGCTGGTCGAGGGCCCGACGCTGCGCGACGTGCTGCGTGACGGTCGCAAGATCCTCCCGGAACGGGCGCTGGAATTGATGCAGGGCGTCCTCGACGCGCTGAGCTACAGCCACAAGGCCGGCATCGTGCACCGCGACATCAAGCCGGCCAATGTGATGCTGACCCCGACGGGCGGCGTCAAGGTGATGGATTTCGGCATCGCTCGCGCGGTGGCGGACACGTCGGCGACGATGACCCAGACCGCAGCCGTGATCGGCACGGCGCAGTACCTCTCCCCCGAGCAGGCCCGCGGCGAGACGGTCGACTCGCGGAGCGACCTCTATTCCGCCGGCTGTCTGATGTATGAGCTGCTGGTCGGGCGGCCCCCGTTCATCGGCGACTCCCCGGTCAGCGTGGCCTACCAGCACGTCCGCGAGACACCTGTTCCGCCGAGCACCTTCGACCCCTCGATCAGCCCTGACATCGATGCGATCACCCTGAAGGCGCTGGCGAAGGACCCCGCGGACCGCTATCAGACTGCCCGGGACATGAAGGCCGACATCGGCCGGGTGCTGGTGGGTCAACAGGCGACAGCCGTGGTGCCTCGCCCGGACGAGGCGGGCACGCCGACTCGGGTAGTGGCTCCGCCGCCGGTGGAGACCGATGAGCCCGAGGAGGAGAAGAAGAGTCGCGCCGGACTGATCACGCTCCTGGTCGTGCTCGGGATCCTGTTGCTCGGGCTGGGCGCCTGGGGGATCTACCGCTACATGAACCGAGCGCCGGCGGTGGTGATGGTCGAGGTGCCGAACGTGCTCACGTACACCGAGCAGCAGGCCACCACCCAGCTCACCTCGCACAACCTGAAGACCATCGTCGAGAAGACCAATGGCGCCGCCGCCACGAAGGGCACGGTCACCGGCCAGGACCCTGTGGCCGGCAGCCAGCTCGCCGAGGGCAGCTCGGTGACCATCACCGTCAACCAGGGTCCGAAGACGGGCAAGATTCCCGACGATCTGGTTGGCCAGGATGTCGGCGACGCCGAGAATGCCCTGGCCGATGCGGGATTCGACAACGTGACCAAGAAGGCTGCCAGCAGCGAGTCTCCGGACGACAAGGCGAACGAGGTGCTGTCGGTCAGCCCGAGCGCAGGTTCGACCCAACCGTTGGACACCTCGATCACCCTGACCTACGCGACCGGCAAGTCCGAAGTGCCGAACCTCACCGAACGGTTGTACGACGCAGCCAAGTCCGAGGCCGAGGCCGCCGGCTTCAAGGTGAAGCGAGTGGACAAGGAGACGGCCGACATCGCCGCGAATCTGGTGATCTCGCAGAGTCCCTCCGCCGGATCGACGGCGTCGCGCGGATCGACGATCACGTTGACCGTGGCGAAGGCGCCACCGTCGCAGACTCCGGCACCGCCTCCGACGACCCCGAGCGAAACCGCGACTCCGGGCAGCGGCAGCTCCTGACCACGCGGCGTCGGCTGAACACGTCACGGCGTGCTCGGCCGCCCCGCTCGCCGCCGTCGGCCCCGCTGCCGGTCCTGGACGATCGTGCATGAAGGCGCCTCCCTGGTCCGAGTGATTCGGAACTCCTGTTCGAAATTCTATCGAACTTTTGTTCTAATGATGATAGAGTCTGCTGCATGGCGACGACACTGCAAGGCTCGCTGTTCGACCTCGAAGACGACATCGAGGTCCGACCCCTCGAGCCGATCGTTCGTGAGGAGCTGGGACGCGGTGCCTGGATCGATCTGCTGCCCGGCTGGCTTGCCGGCGCGGATGAGCTGTTCGACCAGCTGGTCGACGAAGTGGCCTGGCGGGCAGAGCAGCGGCAGATGTACGAGCGAGTTGTCGACGTCCCACGGTTGCTGTCCTTCTATGACGAGAGCGACCTCCTCCCGCACCCGAGCCTTGCGACGGCGCGGGAGCAGCTGAGCCGGCACTATCGGACCGAGCTCGGGGAGCCGTTTCGGACGGCTGGATTGTGTCTCTATCGCGACGGTCGGGACTCCGTTGCCTGGCACGGGGACACCATCGGTCGGGGCAAGAGCGAGGACACGATGGTCGCGATCCTCTCGTTGGGCGCGGCGCGGTCGTTGCTGCTCCGACCGCGGGGCGGTGGCGTGACCATTCGCAAGCAGCTGGGTCCCGGCGACCTGATCGTCATGGGCGGCAGCTGTCAGCGGACCTGGGAGCACGCGGTGCCGAAGACGGCTCGGCCGGTCGGGCCGCGGATCAGCGTGCAGTTCCGTCCGCGCGGCGTGCGTTGATCAGCCGCGATCGTCGGGGCCGACCGGGCCGAGACCCGCGTCGAACGCTGTGATCGGATGGGTGCGCCCGCGTGGGACGGGCCGGCCGACAGGCCAGCGAGATCGGCCAGCGGGATGAAGGAGAGCGCATGCAGTCTGTTGTGCTGACGTACGACGGGATCGAGCTCGAGATCGCCGTCGGCGACGACCAGCCACCGAGTCTCGTGCGCGTCGCGGTGCCGGGCGCGACGGCCGCCTTCGACGGCCCGCCGGTGCCGCTGGTCGAGGTGATGACCGTCGCTGCCGGGCACGCCCAGCCGATGCTCCGGCTGAGCGGAACGCTCGTCGGCAGCCGACTTCGCTATGTCTCGCAGCACACGTCCGAGCTCGGCCACGTGCTCGTGCTGGTGGACGCCAACAGTGGGCTGGAGGTGCGGCTGGAGCTGATCAGTCGGGCGCCCGCGACTCTCAGCGCCACGACGACCGTGCGAAACACGGGAGCGGAGCGCCACGTCGTCACGGCTGTGACCTCACTGAACGTGCCGGTCACCGGTCTGATCGACGCCCTGCGTACCGACGCCCGGACCACCGATGTCATCGACGCCCGCGGCGACTGGACAGGTGAGAATCGCTGGCGCCGGCGATCGGCCCGCGAGCTGCTGGTCGACCTACGGCTGTCCGACGGCGTGCCGCCGAAGAACGCGCATCGCTGGGTCTCCACCGGTAGTTGGTCGACCGCCGATGCCCTACCGGTAGGTGTGATCGCCGCGACTGAAGCGGCATGGGCCCTCGCCTGGCAGGTCGAGCACAACGGCGCCTGGCGCGCCGAGCTGGCCGAGCTGGCGGGCGCCACGAGCGGACGTGGCGGGCTCCAGCTGAGCCTGAGCGGGCCGACCGATGTCGACCATGGCTGGCTGTGCGCGCTACCGCCGGGGGCGGAGTTCACCAGCGTGCCGGTGACGATCGCGTTCGGGGTGGACGTCTGGTCGGCGACGGCCGCGCTGACGACGTACCGACGGGCCGCGCGGCGGGCGCACCCGGACAACATGCGACCGACGCTGATCTACAACGACTACATGAACACCCTGAACGGCGACCCGACCACGGCCCGCCTGCTGCCGCTCATCGCCCAGGCCGGGGACGCGGGTGCCGAAGTGTTCTGCATCGACGCGGGGTGGTACGACGACTCCAGCGGGTGGTGGGACGGCGTCGGCGAGTGGCGCCCGTCGACGACCCGATTCCCGGGCGGACTCGACGAGGTGCTGCAGGCCATCCGCGACGCCGGCATGACGCCCGGTCTCTGGTTGGAGCCGGAGGTTGTCGGGGTGCGCAGTCCGGTCGCCGACACGCTGCCGCCGGAGGCGTTCTTCCGGCGGGCCGGCGAGCGGATCCGGGAGGCGGGCCGCTATCACCTCGACCTGCGCCATCCGGCGGCCCGGGCGCATCTGGACGAGGTGGTTGATCGGTTGGTCAGCGGGCACGGGGTCGGCTACTTCAAGTTCGACTACAACATCAATCCAGGGGCGGGCACCGACCACGACGCCGACTCGGTGGGCGCCGGCCTGCTCGGCCACAACCGCGCACACCTGGACTGGCTGGACGATCTACTGGACCGGCACCCCTCCCTCATCATCGAGAACTGCGGGTCGGGGGCGATGCGGATGGACTTCGCGATGCTCTCCCGACTCCAGCTCCAGTCGACGACCGACCAGGAGGACCCGGCGGCGTACGCTCCGATCGCCGTCGCCGCGCCGATGACGGTGCTGCCGGAACAGGCCGGGAGCTGGGCGTATCCGAGCGTCGAGATGGGCGACGAGGAGACGGCGTATGTCTTGTCGCTCGGACTGCTCGGCCGGCTCTACCTATCGGGCTTCCTCGACCGGCTGCGGCCGGGGCAGCGACAGCTGGTGCAGCAAGCGGTGTCCACGTACAAGGAGATCCGGGACTCGATACCGCAGCGGATCCCGGCGTGGCCCTCCGGCCTCCCCGGGTGGCAGGACGCCTGGCTCAGCCTCGCGCTCCGCGGGCCGGACGACAGCCTGCTCACGGTCTTCCGCCGCGACGAGGCGGGGCCGCAGTTCGCCCTCGAGCTGCCGCACTATGCCGGCCGAGACCTCGCCGTCGACGTCGTGTTCCCGGCGACCCTCCCGCCCTGGGGCACGGCTTGGGATGCCGAGACCGCGACACTGTGGATCGTCGCCGACGGATCGGGGCTCGCCGCGCGGACCCTCCGGCTCACCCCCCACTGAGCCGCACGCACCGAGGGACAAAGCGTTGGAGTCGCCGATGGAAGCGCCGACCGCCGCCCCGTGTCTGGTCAGCGGGTCGCCATCAACGGTGCGAGACCCGCCGCTCGGCCAGGTGCCTCGGAGTCGCCGCACACCGTGAGCCAGTTGGCGAGCATCTGGTAGCCGCCCTCGGTGAGCACAGACTCCGGGTGGAACTGCACGGCCTCGACCGGCAACGTCCGATGTCGGATGGCCATGATCACTCCGCTGGCGGTGTGGGCGGTCGCGACCAGCTCCGGCGGCAAAGTGGCCGGCTCGATGGCGAGTGAGTGGTAGCGAGTCGCCGTGAACGGACTCGGCAGTCCCGACAGCACCCCGCTGCCGTCGTGCTCGATGAGCGAGGTCTTGCCGTGCAGCAGCTCCGGAGCCCGGTCGACGACCCCGCCGTACGCCACGCCGATCGACTGCAGCCCGAGGCAGACCCCGAAGATGGGCACCTTGCCGGCATGACTGCGGATCACGTCGATGCAGACCCCGGCCTCTTGCGGAGTGCCCGGACCGGGCGACAGCAGGATCCCGTCGAAGCCACGATGGAAGTCGGGATCCGCGAACCGGGCGTCGTCGTTGCGCCAGACATCGACCTCAGCGCCGATCTGGGCCAGGTACTGGACCAGGTTGTAGACGAAGGAGTCGTAGTTGTCGATCACGAGGATGCGCGGTGTCACGACGCCATTCTCGCCGATTGCGGGTCTGGTCCATCACCGTCTGGTCCATCAGGGTCCGGTCCATCACCGCCCGGTCCATCACCGTCTCTCGGCGAGCGGCCGCCGGTCATCCACCGGGGCTCGCTGGGCCCCCGGGCTCGGTATCGACGTGCGCCCACTTGAGGTCGAGTGATCCGTTGTAGCCCGGAAGCTGGAGCTTCGCGTCCTGGCGGACCTGATAGCCGAGGTCGTAAGCGGCCACGTACTGCTGATAGATCTGCACCGGCGCGGAGTCGTCCAGCGCGGCTTGCAACGCAACCGGATCGCCGATCGCGCTGATGACGTACGGCGGAGCGTACGGAACACCCTGCAGCACCACCGTATTGCCGACGCACTTCACCCCGGTCGTGGCGATCACCCGCTGACCCTGGATCGTCATCGCCTCGGCGCCACCGGACCACAGCGCGTTCACGACCGCCTGGATGTCTTGCTGGTGGACGACGAGCAGGTCCGGATCGAGGCCGTTCGCGGCGACCGAGGCGGGCGCGTCGTTCAGCGTTACCGTCACCGCGGGACCTGACACGGCCTCGAGTCCGGCGTAGGTCGTCTGCTCACGAAGTTCTGGACCCAGGTCGGACTGCTGCCCGTTGTTGGCCTCCGACAACGCGTCGACCTCGCGTCGCAGATCGGTGAGCCGCCGGCTCTGGTCGGCGTTGCGGCGCGTCTCGGACTGGATCAGGCTGACCAGGTCCGTGTTTCGTCCGGGCCGTAGATCGGTGCCCCGGGCGTTCAGTGCGCTGGTGGCGATCATCACGCCCGCGAGTACGCACACCGCAGCGGTCACCATCCGCCCTACCCGACTCCGCCGCCGATCTCGCCAGCGCTGGGCCGCGCGGGCCCGAGTCAGCACCGAACCCATTCGGCGCGTCAGCTCGCGTGCACTCCGGTGCCGAGCCTGGGCCGCGGCAGGCGGAAGGCGGGCGCCTGGATCGCCTGGATCGCCCGGATCGGCTGGATCTCCTGAATCGCCCGGATCGGCTGAATATCCTGAATCGGCTGAATCCGCTGGATCGGCTGAATCCGCTGGATCCGCTGAATCGGCTGGATCGCCCGTTTCGAGCGCGCCCGCTTGGCCTGCGCCGCGTTCGCCCGGATCGGCTGGGCTGCTGAACGACGACACAGGAAACGGCTCCTCCGTGGACTCGACGAGTGGGCGCTGGCGCGCGAAATGGCTCAGACTCGTCGTCATTGACTACGCTACCTAGTCAACGCGAGGAGAGTGTGGTGCCGGAGTCAAGAAGCCGCAAGGCCGCCGAGGACAAGAAGAGGGCCAAGGCGCAGCAGGAGGCCAAGCCCAAGAAGGTCGTCAAGCCGGGGAGTCGCCGTTGGGTGCCGCCAGCCTTCATCACGGTCGGGTTGCTCGGCGTCGCGTGGCTGGTCGTCTACTACGTGGCCGGGCAGAGCATCCCCTTCATGAGCGCCCTGGGCAACTGGAACATTCTCATCGGTATGGGCGGCATGGCCGCAGCCTTCGGTATTGCGACTCTCTGGAAGTAGCGGGGGCTACGCGCGGTCGTCCGGTGGCCGGCGGTGGATACCCACAGGGTGCCCCATGGGGGTGAGTTGACCGGTCGTAGGGTTTGACACTGTGCTGTGCGTCGAAATCGCCAGGCACACTGTAGGGACCGGCGAAGCATCCTCATTCGCAGGAGCTTGCCGGACAGGACGCGAAGATCCGGGCCGCCGAGGACATCGCTCGCCGGCTCGACCCGATCGAACGAAAGGAACCACGAACAATGGCCACCCTGACCGCCTGGGCCTTCCCGGGTGCCGGAGACGCCGACGCGGCTGCCGAGCAGCTGAAGTCGCTGCAGGCGCAGCAGCTGATCACCATCCAGGACGCGGCCGTCGTGACCTGGCCGGTCGACAAGAAGAAGCCGAAGACCCGACAGCTCAACAGCCTGACCGGCGCCGGGGCCCTCGGCGGCGCGTTCTGGGGCATGCTCTTCGGCCTGATCTTCTTCGTACCGCTGCTGGGTGCGGCCGTCGGCGCGGCGGTCGGCGCGCTCACCGGCTCGATGACCGACGTCGGCATCGACGACGGCTTCATCAACCAGATCAAGCAGAAGGTGACCCCCGGCACCTCGGCACTGTTCCTGCTCAGCACCGACGCCGTCATGGACCGGATCAAGGACACCTTCGCGGGGCTGGAGGCTCACCTGATCGCCAGCAACCTGTCCGCCGACCAGGAGGCGAAGCTGCGCGAGGTCTTCTCGGAAGAGTGATCGTCGCACACTGACGTCAACAACGGGCCCGGGGCCGCGGACAGCGCCCCGGGTCCTTCATGTGTCGCACGAGATGGTGCTCCCTCGCTCCCCGCTTCCATCGAAGACACCGATCGACTCGAATGACACCGGTGTGATTCTCCACAGCTGTGGATGCGGCTGTGGACAGCACGGCAGCTGCGGCGGTGGGAGTGCGTCGGTGGGAGATCCGTCGGTGGGATCGACCGATGGGAGATCCGGGACGTGGAGCCCCGACGCGCTAACGGCTCGTGCGTGGATGGGAAGTGTCCGAACACGGCCGGGCCGCCGGGACTCCACGTACGTCCATGGTCATCCCCTGGCCTCCACACTGACGTCGATCCGCGCGGTGTGTCCGCTGTGGAAGCCTGTGACTTCCTACACCCCACAGACCTGAGCGATCGTCAGCGCAGTCCGCCCGATGACACCACCGGAGCCGGCGGCCGCGCCCTGATAGCAATGCGTGGTGACCGCGAGCCGTCGAGTCCTCGACCGGGAGATCTTCGCGCTTGCCATTCCGACCTTCGCGACGCTGGTGTCGGAGCCTCTGCTGCTGCTCGCGGACTCGGCGATCGTCGGACACCTCGGGGTCGCGGAGCTGGCCGGCCTCGGCATCGCGTCCAACGTGCTCGGGGTGCTGATCGGGCTGAGCATCTTTCTGGCCTACGGCACCACAGGGTCGGTCGCCCGCCGGCTGGGTGCCGGAGATCGCGCCGGTGCCTTGGCCGCCGGCTTCGACGGCATGGTCCTCGCACTGGTCGTCGGGACCGCGCTGACGATTCTGCTTTCCACGGTCCTCGTGCCGGTGATCGGCCTCTACGACCTCACCCCCGCAGTGGCCGAGCAGGCCACCACGTACCTGCGGATCGCCGCCTTCGGGCTACCCGGAGTACTCCTCACGCTCGCCAGTACGGGTGTGCTGCGCGGGTTGCAGGACACCCGCACTCCCTTGTATGTCGTCATCGCCACCAACCTGGCCAACATCGGGCTCAACCTCGTACTGGTGTACGCGGTCGGCCTTGGCATCGCCGGATCGGCGCTGGGCACCCTGATCGCGCAGGGTTCGGCTGCGGTGGTGCTCGCGACGGTCGTGGTGCGCGGGATGCGCCGGGTGGGAGCGCCTCTGCGCCTTCGACCGGCCGGGGTGCTCGGTGCGGCGCGGGCCGGCATCTGGCTCGTCCTGAGGACGGCGGCCTTGCAGGCAGGCATCACGCTGACCACCGTGGTGGCGGCCGGTTTCGGCGCCGTCGCTCTCGCCGCGCATCAGGTCAGCGTCTCGATCTGGACCCTGCTGGCCTTTGCGCTGGACGCCATCGCGATCGCCGGCCAGGCCATCATCGGTCGCACCCTCGGCGCTGGCGATGCGACGCTGGGCCGCGCCATGATGCGCCGGATGATCGGCTGGGGCGTCGTGTTCGGCCTTGTCTTCGGGCTGGCGATCGCGCTGGCCAGCCCGCTGTACGTCGGCCTGTTCACGCCGGATCTGGAGGTCCAGGCCCTGCTCCGGCGGGTCCTGGTTGTGATGGCAGTCGCTGCGCCGATCGCCGGTGTCGTCTTCGTCCTCGACGGGGTGCTGATCGGGGCCGGCGACGGCCGCTATCTGGCGTTGGCGTCGCTGATCGCCCTCATCGCGTACGTCCCGGCCGCGATCGCGGTACAACACGCGGACGCTGGACTGGTCTGGCTGTGGGTGGCGTACGGCTGGTATGTCACCGCGCGGATGCTCACCCTGCTCTGGCGGATCCGCGGCGACGCGTGGCTTCGGACGGGCGCCACCTGAGCTGAGCAGGACCCTACCCGCCACGCCGCAGCTGGCACTCCTCCAACGGCAGACCCTCAGGTGATGAGGTCCGGCTTGGACCAGTACCAGGTCGAGTCGAGGCGCTTCTTGGCCGCGCGCGCGCCGAAGATCATGATGAGCCCGGCCGCGAGGGAGAACAGGCAAGCCACCCCGAGGTACGCCGGCACCCCGGCAGCGTTGATCATTCGCCAGCCCGTGATCACCGTGGGTGCGCTCAGAGTCAACAGACCCCCGGCCACGAGTGCCATCCGGCGCACCCACCGCCCGACGCCCTCGGTCAGCAGCGCCCAGATCGAAAAGGCGGACAGCACAAGTCCGGCCTCCTGCATGGCCAAGCCGTAGTAGGTGAGGTTCAAACCCGCCGCGAGCGTCGTCTGATCGACCGCGCCGCCCCAACCTCCGGCGGTGGCGTCGGACTTCAGGAAGAAGTACTGCACCCGCAGTAGCGAGCGGCCGTAGTACTCGGCGGCCACGATGGTGATATGCGGAAGCAGCGCGCTGGCGAGCATGCAGACTGCGGCGACGATCGTGACGACGACCCGGACCTTCGCATCGCGCTCACGGCGGAGCTGCAGCTCCGGATCGAGCTGAATCATGCGTGCTCCCCCGTCGCCATCGGGGGAAGCCTACGTGGTTTCGCCCCGCACGCGACGAAGCGACGCCCGCCGGTCAGCTGCATTTCGAGGACAGCAACGAACCGAGCCGCCGGGACGAATCCCGACGACTCGGTTCGAGTGGCGTGGTCCCGGCAACAGCCGAGGAAGCCCACGAGTACTCAGTCGGCGACGACGGCGAGCTGGACGTGCGCGGTGACCGCGTCGTGCAGCCTGACGCCAACCGTATGGCTGCCGACGCTCTTGATCGGCTTGCCGATCTGGACGGACCGCTTGTCCAGTGCGGGGCCGCCAGCCTTCTTGATCGCGCCGGCGACGTCGTTCGCCGTGACAGCACCGAACAGCTTGCCGGTCGCGCCGGCCCGAACCGGCAGGGTGACCGTGAGCGCCTCGATCTGCTCGCGGACCTCCTGAGCGTGGTCGAGACCACGGATCTCGCGAGCGTCACGGCTCCGCTTGATTCCGTCGATCTGCTTCTCGGTGCCCTTGCTCCACTGGATGGCGAAACCGCGCGGCACGAGGTAGTTCCGGCCGTAGCCGTCCTTGACCTCGACCACGTCGCCCGCGATGCCGAGGTTGTCGACCGCGGCGGTGAGAATGAGCTTCATCGCAGGTGTCCTCCCCGGCTCAGCGCGCCGTCGAGGCGTACGGCAACAGCGCAACCTCGCGGGCGTTCTTGATGGCGATGGCGACGCGGCGCTGCTCCTGGACGGAGAGGCCGGTCACCCGGCGAGCGCGGATCTTGCCACGCTCGGAGATGAACTTCCGCAGCGTGGCGGTGTCCTTGTAGTCGATTGCCTGACCGGCGCGAAGCGGATTGGACTTCTTCTTCGGCTTGCGCTTGTCGGGTGGGGTGCTGGCCATTGTGGTGCTCTCCTTTCGAGCCCGGCGCCGAGACCCGCTCTACCCAGGAGCGGGACGTCGCCGGAATGTGCCTGATTTCTGGTTGCTGTCTGTGTTCTGCGTGCCCTTCGACGAGCTCAGGACACGCCTTGTGGATCTTGCCGATGTGCCTGAGCCACTCCTGGAAGAGGCTCAGGACTGGTGGCTTGTCAGAACGGAGGGTCCTCGCTCTGCGGCGCGCCCCACGGATCGGAGCTCTGCGGTCGGCTCGCGCCCCCGCCGGAGCCCGACGCCCAAGGGTCGTCGCCACCCTGAGCGCCGCCACCCTGAGCGCCGCCGCCTTGGCCGCCGCCGTAGCCACCGCCACCTTGGCCGCGGTCATTTGGCCGACCGCCGCCTCCACCGCTGTTGCGAGTGACGCGCGCCGTTGCGTATCGCAGGGCGGGCCCGATCTCGTCGACGTCGATCTCGAAGACGGTTCGCTTCTCACCCTCTCGGGTCTCGTAGCTGCGCGACTTCAACCGGCCCTGAACGATGACCCGCATGCCCTTCTGGAGGGACTCGGCCACGTTCTCCGCGGCCTGCCGCCAGACGGCGCAGTTGAGGAACATCGCGTCGCCGTCGCGCCACTCGTTGGTGTTGCGGTCGAACGTTCGCGGCGTGGACGCCACGGTGAAGTTCGCGACCGCAGCACCGGACGGGGTGAAGCGCAGCTCCGGGTCGGCGGTGAGGTTGCCGACAAGGGTGATGGTGGTTTCGCCTGCCATGTGTGTCTCCGTGCGTGAGGATCTGGTTGCGAGTCGCAGAATGCCAGATCGCTCCGACAGTTCCGCGAGGACGATCGTCAGTGCAGGTCGGGGCGGATCACCTTGGTCCGCATGATCTGCTCGTTGATCGAGAACTGGCGGTCCAGCTCCTTGACGTCGGCCGGCTCGGCCGTCAGGTTGATCACCGCGTAGATGCCTTCGGACTTCTTGCGGATCTCATACGCCAGACGACGACGGCCCCAGATGTCCAGGTTCTCCACGGAGCCACCACCGGTGGTGATGACCTTCAGGTACTGCTCGAGCGTCGGTTGGACCGAACGCTCCTCGGTGTCGGGGTCGAAGATGACCATGACCTCGTATGGGCGCATGCGCGAACTCCACCTCCTCTGGTCTCGGCGGCCATGGGTACGTCCCATGGCAGGAGGGCGATGCGATCGGGAGGCACGCCGATCGTCCGGACCGACGGTTCCCTTGCGCGCACGAGGACAGTGCCTCGCGAGCGCCAACGGAGAAGATTACCCGGGCCGACCGCTTCGGCGCGAATCGCAGGTCCCGTACTCCTCGCCCCACCCCCCGACGACTTCCCGGAAACTGGGCGCAAGCGACAACCTTCATCGGCGTGTCGCTGTCGTTTGGGCACAGTTTCCGGGGGAGGCGGACGCCGTACGTAGGATGTGGGCGCACCGATCGCAGCACAGGAGAACCCACAGATGTCCGAGTCGAGTCCCGTCACCAGCACCACCGGCACCAGCCGAGTCAAGCGCGGCATGGCCGAGATGCTCAAGGGCGGCGTCATCATGGACGTCGTCACTCCCGAACAGGCCAAGGTCGCCGAGGACGCCGGCGCGGTCGCCGTGATGGCGCTCGAGCGGGTGCCCGCCGACATCCGGGCGCAGGGCGGAGTCTCGCGGATGAGCGACCCCGACATGATCGACGGGATCATCGCGGCGGTCTCGATCCCGGTGATGGCGAAGGCCCGGATCGGCCATTTCGTCGAGGCACAGGTGCTGCAGTCGCTCGGCGTGGACTACGTCGACGAGTCGGAGGTGCTGACCCCTGCCGACTACACCCACCACATCGACAAGTGGCAGTTCACGGTTCCGTTCGTCTGTGGCGCGACAAACCTCGGCGAGGCGCTGCGCCGGATCGCCGAGGGCGCGGCGATGATCCGCTCCAAGGGCGAGGCCGGGACCGGTGACGTCTCGAACGCGACGACCCACATGCGCCAGATCCGCGACGAGCTCCGCCGCCTGTCATCCCTGCCCGCCGACGAGCTGTACGTCGCCGCCAAGGAGTTGCAGGCGCCGTACGAGCTGGTGTCGGAGGTCGCGGCCGCCGGCAAGCTGCCCGTGGTGCTGTTCACGGCCGGAGGCATCGCCACCCCGGCCGACGCGGCCATGATGATGCAGCTCGGGGCCGAGGGCGTGTTCGTCGGATCAGGCATCTTCAAGTCCGGCAACCCGGCGGAGCGCGCTGCGGCGATCGTCAAGGCGACCACGTTCTACGACGATCCCGATGTGATCGCCAAGGTGTCCCGGGGTCTCGGTGAGGCGATGGTCGGCATCAACGTCGAGGAGATCCCCGAGCCGCACCGGCTCGCCGAGCGCGGCTGGTGAGTTCGGCCGGTCACAACACCGCTATCGCCACCAAGCTGCCGGGCAGGCCGACGGTCGGCGTACTCGCCCTCCAAGGCGATGTCCGCGAGCATGTCGCTGCGCTGACCGCATCTGGCGCCGAGCCGCGGCTGGTCCGGCGTCCGGAGGAGCTCGACGGGCTGGCCGGGATCGTCATCCCGGGGGGCGAGTCGACCACGATAGACAAGCTCTCCCGGATCTTCGGACTGCGCGATCCGCTGGTGGCGGCGCTGCGCTCCGGGCTGCCCGCCTACGGCAGCTGTGCCGGGATGATCATGCTGGCCGACCGACTGGTCGATGCGCCGCCCGACCAGCAGACGTTCGGCGGCCTGGACATCACCGTGCGTCGCAACGCCTTCGGTCGGCAGGTGGACTCGTTCGAGACCGATCTGGACTGCGACTGGCTGCCCGGAGGCCCGTTCCACGCCGTGTTCATCCGAGCACCCTGGGTGGAGTCGATCGGTCCACAGGTCGAGGTGCTAGCCACCGCACCCGGCCCGCACGGTGGGTCTGAGCACCCGGTCGCGGTTCGCGAGGGCCGGCACCTCGCGACCTCGTTCCACCCCGAGGTCGGTGGCGACTACCGCCTGCACAAGCACTTCGTGAAGCTCGTCCGGTCGGCCTGATCCCGGTTGGCCCGATACCGCGGCCTGACACCAGTGGGCTCGATCGCGGAGTAGATCGGGTAGGGAGTTCCCCACCCGATCTACTCCACTGTTCGAGGACAGGCCAGATCAACCCAGGAACTCGACAAGAGCCGGCACCGCCAGCGACGGCTGCCCACCCTGATCGGCAGGCCCGAGCGCGCCGTGCCCGACCCCGCGCAGCTCGACCCGCCCCGCGGCGGGCAGACGCTCGGCCAGCGCGTCCAGGGCAACTCTCAGGTATCGAGGGCTGACCTCGCCACCCAGCAAGAGCAACGGCTTGTCGATGGCCGCGTACGCCTCGAGCCGGTGCCGACCCTCCTCGACCAGGCCGAAGTCGACGGCGAGCGTCGGCGCCAGGTCCCCCATCGTCACCTCGCCCGGTGCGGCCTGACGTCGCTGCTTTCTGACCATGGCCGCGGTCATCCAGCGGAGCAGCCGGCGCGGCATCCGTTGCATGATCGGAGGTCCCATCTGCGTGCCGAGCATCCCGGTGACCAGCGCGCCTGCGACGTCACCCTCGGCGAGCTCGCGCTGATAGCGCCGAACAAAATCGGTCGACAGTGAATCGCCCACGACCAGAGCCGGTTCGAAGGCGACGACCCGCTCGAGCTCCGGCAGCGCCAGGGCCGCCTCGAGGGCCACGATGCCTCCCGAGCTCACCCCGAGCAGGCGGCTGCTCCCGGTTGCCGCCAGCACCGCCGCGACGTCGGCGACCTCGCTCGCCAGGCCGTGCGCGCCGTCCTCGCTGGCTCCTCGCCCGCGCCTATCCGCCAGGTGCACGGTGAGCCGATCGGCCAGGAGGGCGGCGAGGGCGGAATGACTCACCGCCGACTGCATAGCGCCGTGCCAGACCACCAGCCCAGGACCGGTGCCGATGCTCCGGAATCCGATCTCCGTGCCGTCGGCGGAGTGGGTCGTTGCGCGCTGCTCGATCACTGTCATACTCTCCACAACCTCATTCATCCAGTATCTTGATAGTTAAGATACCGAACAAGAGAGTAGTATGTCAACGGACGAGCCCGCGACCCGCGAGGAGCTGACCCGTCGCCTGCGTGATCTCGGAGAGCTGAGCAGCACCGAGACCGCGATGTTCCACCAGGGGGCGGCGGCGGCGTACGGGGTCGGCATCACCGACATGAAGGCCCTGCAGCTGCTGCTCCAGGAGGGCCCACTGACTCCCGGCGACCTGGCCGGTCGGCTGAAGCTCACGTCGGGCGCGGTGACCAGCGTCCTGGACCGGTTGGAGCGTCGCGAGATGGTCCGGCGCGAGCCGCACCCCGACGATCGTCGCAAGGTGGTCGTCCGCGCGGACCTCGAGAGGCTGTCTGCCGGCGAGAATGTCTACGCCTCCATCGGGGACGCGTTCGCGGCGCTGCACGACGGCCTGACGATCGCCCAGCTGACCTTCCTCGTCGACTACTACGAGGCGTCGATCGCGCTGACCAGGGCTGAGACCGCCAAGCTCGCCACCCGGAACCGGTGACTTGACCACATCCGCCCGACGCCCTGACCCGGGATCTGCCCCCAGCCTGAGAAGATCGGTGGGTGACCGAAGAGCCGGCGACACCGGGCGTCGAGCCGATCGGCAACGGGCCCGATCCGGCGGCCAGCGGCTCGGCGGCCAGCGGCTCGGCGGCCAGCGGCTCGGCGGCCAGAGAGAACGTCGCCAAGGTCTGGCTGCGACGCCTGGTCGTCGCCATCGCGGTCTTCATCGTGGCCTGGGCGGTCTACCTGATCCTGGCCTCGTTCGTTCCACGCTGGTGGGCGCAGACCATCGGGCGGCAGGTCAACGGCCGGCTGAGCACCGGCATCTTGCTCGGACTGATCTACGGCAGCGTGTTCACGTTCCTGCCGCTGCTGGTTCTGGCCCAGGCCTTCCGCCGATCCCTCGGCTGGAAGGTCAAGATCGGCCTGATCGCCGGTGCGGTCGTGCTCGCGACTCCCAATCTGATGACCCTCTCCATCGTCCTCGGGCGGTCACGAGCAGCTCTCGCGGGTGACGTGATCATGGACGTTCAGGCACCCGGCTTCCGGTACGCGAGCCTGTGGGGAGCGGTGTTCGGGGCGGTCCTTGCGGCGACGGTGATCGTGGTGGTGGTCATCGTCGAGCGACGCGGGGACGAGCTGAAGGCTCTCCGAGCCCGGGTGGATCAGCTCGAGGCCGAGCTCGAATCGGCAAAGCCGCCGATGCGGACGCCGGTTGCCTTGCCCGAGGAGGCGCCCGAGGAGCCCCCACCACCGGTCGCGCAACCCTGAGGCCGCCCGTCGACCCAAGAAACTGGTCACAGACGACAGCAACTTCCGGCGTGTCGATGCCGTTTGCGCCCACTTTCGGGGAAGGGGACGGGTGTCGGTCTACGGGAGATCCGACGCCGGCGATCTGTCGGACCCACGGGCTATCGTCGAGCGCATGACAACGCTGGTGATGGGTGGCCACGGCGAGCAGGAGGATCCGATCGCCGAGGCCAAGGCACGCGGGGCCGGCCTGGCCCAGTTCTTCCTGGGAGATCCGCAGGGATGGAAGGGACCGAAGGTCGCCTACGCAGGTGGGCCGGCCGCACTCAAGGCCGACGCCGAGGCGGCGGGCATCACGCTGTACGTCCATGCGCCGTACGTCTTGAATGTTGCGACCGGCAACAACCGGATTCGGATCCCGAGCCGGAAACTGCTGCAGCAGACGGTGACAGCCGCGGCCGAGGTCGGCGCGGCCGGCGTCATCGTCCACGGCGGCCACGTGCTGAAAGACGACGACCCCGAGACGGGCTTCGACAACTGGCGCAAGTGCGTCGACCGGCTGGACATGGCCGTGCCGCTGCTGATCGAGAACACCGCCGGCGGTGACAATGCGATGGCACGCCACCTCGATCGAATCGCCCGGCTGTGGGAGGCGATCGGCGACGCCGCGGGTGGTGACACGGTCGGCTTCTGCCTCGACACCTGTCATGCCCATGCCGGAGGTGAGGACCTGGTCGGGCTCGTCGACAAGGTCAAAGCCATCACGGGCCGGATCGACCTGCTCCACGCCAATGACTCGCGTGACGCCTTCGACTCGGGCGCCGATCGACACGCCAACTTCGGCGCCGGCGAGATCGTGGCCGAGGCGATCGTGGAGACGGTCCGCGAAGCCGGTGTGCCGGTCGTGGTCGAGACGCCGGGCGGACGCGAGGGTCAGGCCGCGGATCTCGCCTGGCTGCGCGAACAACTGGACTGACGCTTCGATCCACCCGCGCTTCGACGAGCTCAGCACGCATCGGGACATATGCCCGGAACCGCCGATCACCCCGCGCGTCGCCGTGCTCAGCCCGCATCGGCACATCAGCGAGCTCAGGAGGTGCTGCGCTTCACCTGGACGATCCCGACCCAGAGCCCGACGGCGCAGGTGAGGACGGCGGCGACCACCGCCATCGGGATCGACGGGTCGGTGAATGACCCAGCGAACAGGGCCCGCTCGGCGTTCACGATGTAGGTCAGCGGGTTGAACGCGCCGAGGACCTGCATCCAGCGCGGACCTGCCTCGAGCGGGAGCATCATCCCGGACAGGATGAGCAGCGGGAACAGTAGCGACTGCTGCACGCCCCAGAACAACCATTCGTTCTTGCGCGCCGCGATGGCCAGCGCATTCGAAAGAGCGCCCATACCCACCCCGAACACCCCGAGCAGCAGCAGCCCGGCGATCACCTGCAGCGGATAGAGGACGAAACCGAACGGAATCGCGACCACCACGATGATCGCCGCCTGCACGACCAGCGGCGCAAGCTCCTTCAGGGATCGGCCGACCAGGATCGCGGCCCGATGAATCGGCGCGGCGAGCGTGCGCTCGTACGATCCCAGACTGATCTCGAACAGCAGGTTCGAACCCGTCATCGACGTGCCGAACAGGCAGATCATCACGACCACACCCGGCAGGAACCACTGCAGTGGAGACTGCCCGTCGAGCACGGACGGATCGATCGAACCGGCCAGCAGCGGTCCGAACAGACCGAGGAAGACCAGCGGCTGGACCAGAGAGAAGATGATCGAGAACGGGTCCCGCAGGATCAGCGACATCTCCCGGATGAACACGGCCCGGGTGTCGTGCACCATCGTGCTCATGCCGCCACGCTCCGTTCCGAGGTCGGCCCGGCTTTCTCCCCGTCGCCTTCGCGCAGGCTGCGCCCGGTCAGGCTGAGGAACACGTCGTCGAGGGTCGGCACGCGGACGTCGGCCTCGAAGACATCGATCCCCTCCTCGTGCAGTCGACGCAACAGGGCCGGCAGCGCCCGGTTGCCACCCTCGAACCGCCCGGACACCACGACCTCCGGTCCGGCCGGACGGGTGGCCACCTCCTCGCCCGCGTCCGCCAGCAGTCGCACGGCAGACTCGGCCGCCGCCGGCGACACCGCCACGGAGATCAAGTCGCCCGCCAGCCGAGCCTTCAGCGCCGATGCGGTGTCATCGGCGATGATCTCGCCGTGGTCGATCACGAGCACCCGCTCGGCCTGGGCATCGGCCTCCTCCAGGTAGTGCGTGGTCAGCACGATCGTGGTGTTGTGCTCCGACCGCAGCCGGGCGATGTGGTCCCACAGGTTCGCCCGGTTCTGCGGGTCCATCCCGGTCGAAGGCTCGTCGAGGAACAACAGCCCGGGTGAGTGCATGAGGCCCATTGCCACGTCCAGCCGGCGACGTTGACCGCCCGACAAGGTGCTGACCCGGCGTAGCTCGAGGCCCTCCAGATCGAGCGTCGCGACGAGCTCTTTTGCGCGAGCGGCCGCCGCCGAGGAGCTCATTCCGTAGTAGCGGCCCTGCGCCATCATCTCGTCGTGCACCCGGAACTGGTGACCGGCACTCGATCCCTGCCCGACGTAACCGATCCGCGACCGGACCCCCGCCGGGTCGGACACGATGCTGCGCCCCGCTACGGTCGCCGACCCGGAAGTCGGCGGCAGCAAGGTGGTCAGCATCCGTAGCGTCGTCGACTTCCCGGCTCCGTTCGGTCCGAGGAACGCGACCAGCTCGCCGGCCGCCACGTCGATGTCGATGCCCTTGACGGCTTCGACCGTCTTGCCCTTCTTGGCGGAGAACGACCTCGTCAACTTCTCGGTGTGGATCACTCCGCAACCCCATTTCGTACGCCGTACCGGGTGAGAGGTAGATTAATGTACACCGTACGGAGAAGGGAGGCTCGAGGAGCGTGAGCGAACAGACCGACCCCGCCTCGCCGGAGGAGTTCGGAACTCCGGAAGGCAGGCGGATCATCGCGCTGCTCTGGGACCCTCCGACCCCGCCGCACGGCCGAGGTCCGAAGCCTAAGCTCAGCCACCGACAAGTCGTCGAGGCCGGAATCGCCGTCGCCGACCGCGAGGGGCTGGAACAGGTGTCGATGCGCAAGGTCGCCGCAACCCTGGGGGTCGGCGCGATGTCGCTCTATACGTACGTCCCCGGCCGCTCGGAGCTGATCGAGCTGATGCTGGACGCGGCGTACGCCGAGCACCTGCAGCCGGACCCGTTGACCGACTGGCGAACCCGGATCGAGTTCTTGATCCGCGAGACCTGGGCACTCTACCGGCGGCACCCGTGGGTGCTGGACTACAACCAGGCGCGACTGCCGCTCGGCCCCCACGTGCTCGATGTCGAGGAGTGCATGCACGCCGCGCTCGCCGACGCAGGGTTCTCCGAACCGGACAACGTCGCGGTCTCCAACTTCATCCGTTGGCAGCTACTCGGCGCCGGACGCTCGACGATCGGTGACGAGACCGAGGCGCGCCAGACCGGCGTGACCGTCGATGCCTACTGGGAGGCCCGGAGCTCGTTCTGGGCCACTCACTTCGATCCGGCGAGGTATCCGACGATCTTCGCCATCTGGCAGGCCGGCGGTTTCGACGATATCGATGGCTACTCCGTGGACCGGCTGATCGCGCGGCTGCTGAACGCCGTCGATCGGGCCCGGCCCGCCTGACCCCGGTTCCGCGCCGAGCACCACCATGTGCCCTGAGCTCGAAAAGGGGTGCTGAGCTCGAACAATGCGGGCTGAGCTTGTCGAGGCGCACACCAGTGCCCACCGACGGCAGGGCGCAAGTTCACGACGCCGTCGCAGGGCACCCGATCCAGATCAGCCGGTGACTCTCAGGGTGCCGGTGCGCAGACCCTTGCCGAAGATGCACCGATACACCGTGTCGTCGGAGAACTGCGGCGGGATGGTCATCAGCTCCCAGGTCTTGTCGGCGCGGACCCCGACCAGCATGCGGTTCAGCACGCGCAGGTTGCAGACGGCCTTGACGGCCGGGTCCGACTCGATCTCGGACTGCCGGCGCGGGGTGTAGTCGAGCTGCACCGCGGCAAGGGTCTGGTAGACGTGCGTCTTCGGGCACTCCTGGGAGACCGCCTGGTAGGGGGCGTCCATGTAGGAGAACACACCCGTCCAGCACTCAGGCTTGAGCGGGCACACGGCGGCGGCGCGGACCTGATCGGTGCAGTCGACGTAGCCCGCCGGCACGGGCGTCGGGGTGGGCGCGTGCGAGGTCGCGGGGGAGGGCGAGTGCGAGGGGGAGGAGAAGGTCGCGCGCGGCGTGGTCTGCGCGGGCGGAGCCGCGGCGCCGGAGTCCCGACCGAACGTGCCCACCAGCAGCGCCGCGACCACACCGAGGACGATCACCCCGACACCCACGAGCATCACCCAGGTCCGGTTCGTCCGTTCGAGCACCGGCCCGACCGGCGCCGCCGCCATCGGCGCGGCAACCTCCGTGGCCGAGTCGACCCGCTCGCCGGCCGCGGTGAGCCGATCCCGGAACTCCGCCGCGCTGGGCCGGTCGACGGGCTCGTCGGCAAGTCCGGCGAGCAGTGTCTCCATCAGCTCGGGCGCCACATCCGGAATGGTCTGGATCGCCATCCCGCGGCGCTCGAGAATCTGCGCCGGGGTCGGGGCTCCCGGACCTGGCCAACGCGGGGAGTGGCCGGCCAGTAGTGCGTACAGGGTGGCGGCGAGCGCGTAGACGTCCCCGGCCGCCGTCGCCGGCTCGCCGGCCAGCACCTCCGGTGGTGCGTACGCAGGGGTGAGCGCCTCCATCGCCTCCGCCGGCGGCGCGTCCGGCTCGGGGATCGCCGCGAGCCCGAAGTCGGCAAGCCCGGCATGGCCGTACGCGTCGATCAGGATGTTCGCCGGCTTGACGTCTCGGTGGATCACCCCGATTGCGTGGGCGGCCGCCAGCGCATCGGCAATCAGCGTCCCGACCTCGATCACACCCGCCTGGCTCGGCCGGCCCTCCCGCTTCGCCCATGTGTTCAAGGAGCCGCCCGGGCAGAGTTCCATCACCAGGTAGGGGCGGTCGTCGGGCAGGATCCCCGCGTCGTGGACGGTGACGATGCCGGTGTGCCCCGACATCCGCCCGGCGGCGCCGGCCTCACGCAGGAACCGTCGGCGCTCCGGCTCGCTGTCCAGCCGCCGGTCGTCGACCTTGACCGCGACGAGCCTGTTCAAGGTCGTCTGCCGCGCCTGCCAGACCATGGCGAAACCGCCCCTGGCGAGCGGGTGCCACTCGGTCAGCCCGGCGATCTCCGGCGGTCGGGTGCCCACCCGTCAAACATAGGCCGATGCGTTCGAGCGCATCACCCGCCGAGCGGCATCCTGGACCACCGCGGCCGCAGGCTAGGGTCCCTGTGTGACTCGAAGCGTCTACGTCGCATCCCCCGAAGGTCTCACCGGCAAGTCCGCGGTGGCCCTGGGTCTGCTCGATGCCTTCGTCCGCGAAGTCGGTTCGGTGGGCGTCTTCCGACCGCTGATCCCCTCGGGATTCGACTACATCGCGGACATGTTGATCACTCAACCGGGCATCGACCAGACGTACGAGGAGACGCTCGGCGTGTCGTACGACCTGGCTCGTGACGACGCCGACGAGGCCATGCACCAGATCGTCGAGAAGTTCGGCCACCTCAGCGTGCGGTACGACGTCCTGCTCGTGATCGGCTCGGACTTCACCGACGTGACGACCGGCACAGAGATGTCGTTCAACGCCAAGATCGCGGCGAATCTCGGTTCTCCCGTGGTGCTGGTCGTGCACGGTCGCGACCGCACACCCGAGCAGGTCCGGGCCGCCGCCGACGCCGCACTCAACGAGTTGTCGGCCCAACACGCCCACCCCGTGGCGGTGATCGCGAACCGGGTCGCACCCGATCTGCTTCCTGCGACGCGCGCCGCGCTGGCCGACCTCCCCGACAAGGTGGTCGCCGCGCTGCCGGAGAGCCCGATCCTGTCCGCGCCGACCTTCCGGGCGCTGATGGAGGCCGCCGATGCCGAGCTCGTGCTCGGCAGCAAGAAGTGGCTGGATCGGGAGGCGATCGGGCTGATCGTGGCGGCGATGAGCCTGCCGAACGTCCTCGCCCGCCTGAAACCCGACGTGGCCGTCGTCGCGCCGAGCGACCGGACGGACCTGATCCCCGGACTCATGCTGGCCCATCAGTCGGGAACCTTTCCCGCGCTGGCGGGCATCATCCTCACCGGCGGGTACGAGATCCCCGAGACCATCCGGCGGCTCAGTGAGGGCGTCGAGCAGGATCTGCCGATCGCGCTGACCGACGACGGGACGTTCGCCACGGCCGAACGGCTGTCCCGGGTGCGCGGTCCGATGACCAGTGCATCGACCAAGAAGATCGAGACGGCACGCCGGCTGTTCGCCGAGGGGGTCGACGCCGAAGCCCTCTTGTCTGCCGTCGACCTTCCGCTGTCCGACGTCACCACGCCCCTGATGTTCGAGTACCAGCTGATGGAACGCGCACGCTCGGACCGCAAGCACATCGTGCTGCCCGAGTCGACCGACGACCGGATCCTCGAGGCGACGTCGATCCTGTTGCGTCGCGGCGTCGCGGATCTGACGCTGCTGGGCGAGGAGAACCGGGTCCGGGCCCGCGCCTCGGCGCTTGGTCTGGACATCGACGAGGCCGTCGTGGTGTCGACCACAGACCCGGCACTGCTCGAACGCTTCGCGGCCGAGTACGCGGCGGCGCGTGCGCACAAGGGGATGACCATCGCGCGGGCCCGCGAGGTGGTCACGGACGTGTCGTACTTCGGCACGATGATGGTCCACCTCGGGTTGGCCGACGGGATGGTCTCGGGTGCGGCGAACACCACCGCGCACACGATCCGGCCGGCGCTGGAGTTCGTGAAGACCAAGCCAGGCGTGAGCACGGTGTCGAGCGTGTTCTTGATGTGTCTGGCCGACCGCGTGCTCGTCTACGGCGACTGCGCTGTCGTGCCCGACCCGACGACCGAGCAGCTCGCCGACATCGCGGTCTCCTCCGCCGAGACCGCCGCCCAGTTCGGGATCGATCCCCGGGTGGCGATGCTGTCCTACTCGACCGGCTCGTCCGGGTCGGGCGCCGACGTGGAGAAGGTCAGGGCGGCTACAGCTCTGGTGGCGCAGCGTCGACCGGACCTGCTGCTGGAGGGCCCGATCCAGTACGACGCCGCAGTCGACCTCGACGTCGCGCGAACCAAGCTGCCCGACTCAGCGGTCGCCGGCCGGGCGACCGTCTTCATCTTCCCGGACCTCAACACCGGCAACAACACCTACAAGGCCGTGCAGCGGAGCGCCCATGCGGTCGCGATCGGGCCGGTGCTGCAGGGTTTGCGTAAGCCCGTCAACGACCTGTCCCGCGGCGCATTGGTGGAGGACATCGTCAACACGGTGGCGATCACTGCGGTGCAAGCCCAGGCCCTCACGAAGAGCGGCCCGGCCCAGGGAGAACCGGCCAGCACAGAAGTCCCGGCTGCGAGGGCACCGAGATGAGCGACGGACCCGTCCTGGTCATCAATGCGGGATCCTCCTCGCTGAAGTACCAGCTCGTTGTGCCGGCGACCGGTGAAGTGCGGGCCAAGGGCATGGTGGAACGGATCGGCGAAGCACCGGAAGCCGCCGATGCGGTCGCCGACCACGGCGAGGCGATCCAGGTGATGCGCCACCAGATCGCCGATTCCGGAATCGTCCTCGAGGACGCGGGGATCGTCGCGGTCGGCCACCGCGTGGTGCACGGCGGTCCGGACTTCAGCGACCCAGTCGTGATCGACGACGGCGTGGTCGCCGCGATCGCCGAGCTGGTGCCACTCGCGCCGTTGCACAACCCCGGCGCGATCGCCGGGATCGAGGCGGCTCGGACCCGGTTCGCCGACGTCCCGCACATCGCGGTGTTCGACACCGCGTTCTTCAGCAGCCTTCCGGCGGCCGCGAGGACGTACGCGATTCCCCGGGAGCTCGCGGAACAGCACCGGATCCGCCGCTACGGATTCCACGGAACCTCGCACCAGTACGTCTCCCAGGCCGCCGCGCTGCTCCTGGGCAAGGACCTTCGGTCGTTGAACCAGATCGTGCTGCATCTCGGCAACGGGGCATCGATCTCCGCGATCCGCGGCGGGGTCGCGGTGGACACATCGATGGGGCTGACCCCGCTCGAGGGTCTCGTGATGGGCACCCGCTCCGGCGACGTCGACCCTGGTCTGCACGCCTTCCTCCACCACGAGCTCGGGATGACCCTCGACCAGATCGACACGGTGCTCAACAAGCTGTCGGGCTTGAAGGGCCTGTCCGGCGACAACGACTTCCGGGTGCTGGAGCAGCGCCGGGCAGCCGACGATGTGCACGCAGCGCTGGCGTTCGACGTCTACATCCACCGACTGAAGCACTACATCGGGGCCTACCTCGCCGTCCTCGGCCAGGTCGACGTGATCAGCTTCACCGCCGGCGTGGGCGAGAACACCGCCTCGGTCCGGGCCGCCGCGCTCGCCGGCCTGGAGGGCCTCGGGATCGAGGTGGACCCCGCCAGGAACGCCGCGTCCTCACGCGATGCGCGGGTCATCTCATCGGGTGCGTCCCGGACCGCTGTGCTGGTGGTGCCGACCAACGAGGAGCTCGCCATCGCGCGACAGGCCGCCGCCCTGATCGGCTGACAAGCCTCCGATGACACCGTCGATCGCACGGTTGTCGGCCCGTGCCATGGGGCGACGTGGAAAAAGTGCGGGTCAGTGCTCGTCCGCTCGGACCGGCTGAGCCTGACCGATCCACCGAAGGTGGCACGACCCCGCACTTTTTCCGTTTCCGCACTCAGCCACCCGCCGAACGGGCCACCCGGATCGCCTCGATGATCCGGTCCACCGCTGCTCCGGGGCTCAGGAGCGCCGAGTCGACGACGAGGTGGTCGCGCGTCCAAGGCTCATAGTCGAGGCCGGTGATCTCACTCCAGCCGGGCTTGTCAAGGCCGGCGACGTCTGTCGACCGGCGCTCCACCCGCCGGCGGTGCTCGTCGGGATCCGAGCAGACGACCTCTACCTCCACGGCTGCCGCTCCGGCGGCGGCCGCAGTTGCGGGCCAGGGCTCGCGGGTCACCGCAAGCGGGTTCACGCATTCGACGATGACGTCCAGCCCGAGCCGAAGCTGCTCCGTCGCCAGGGCATGGGCAACGGCGTACCCGGCGGGACCGATGGGATGTCGAAGCTCCGACCAGTCGACGATGGCCTGCTCGATCCGATCGACCCGGAGATAGGTTGCGCCGGCTCGCTCCGCGAGCAGGCCGGCGATTGTGGACTTGCCGACGCCGGGCAGCCCTCCGACGATGACGAGCACAGGACGCATCGGACCATCCTGGCCGACCCGCGACCGGACCGGCGACCGGCCGGCGGCCTGAGGTGCCCTTCTCCCCGAGTTGTCAGCGTCTCAGCCGCCTATAGCCGTTTCTGACGCTGACAAGTCGGGGTGGGGAGGACCCGGCACGCCGATCGCCCGCCGACCGATGGGCGCACACCCCAGTCGGGTGGTCTCGTAGCTGCCATCCAACGCCTAGGGTTCTCCCATGCCCACAGCCTTGGTGACCGGAGGAACCTCGGGAATCGGCGCCGCGTTCGCGCGAGCGATCGCCGCCCGGGGCGACGATCTGGTCCTCGTCGCGCGCGACGCCGATCGACTCGCCGAGACCGCCGACGAGCTGAGGGAGCATCACGGGATCGCCGTCGAGACTCTGCCCGCCGACCTCGCCGTCGCCGAAGACCTGGCCCGGGTCGCTGAGCGGCTGGCCAGCACCGAGTCCCCGATCGATCTGCTGGTCAACAACGCCGGCTTCGGTGTCCGGGCGAGGCTGACCGACGCCGACCTCGGCCCCCACGACCACGCCATCGACGTGATGGTGCGCGCGGTTCTCCACCTCGGCGGCGCCGCCGGCCGGGCGATGCGTGAACGTGGTCATGGCGCGATCGTGAACGTGGGCAGCACGGCCGGGTATGTCGCCCTGGGCGACTACTCGGCGATCAAGGCCTGGGTCTCGACCTACACCGAGAGCCTGGCGGTCGAGCTGTCCGGGACCGGGGTGACAGCTACCGTGCTGTGCCCCGGCTGGGTCCGCACCGAGTTCCACGAGCGAGCGAAGATCAACCCCTCGTCGATCCCGGGCCTGCTTTGGCTGGAGGCGGATGCGGTCGTCGCCGAGACACTGGCCGATGTCGCGAAGGGCAAGGTCATCTCGATCCCGAGCCGGCGCTACAAGGTGCTCACGTTCCTTGCCCGCCACGCCCCCCGCCGGGCGATTCGCGCGGTGTCGGCCCGGATCAACTCCTCACGCCACTGAGTTGACTGCGTCGCTCGGCAAGCCTCGCTCACGCGCTCCGCGTGGGTTAGGTCGCGGAGCGTGGTACCGGCAAGCCTCAGCCTGAGGTCCTCGAAGGACGGCGCGTGGTCGACGTCCGAGTGTCCCACCCGTGAAATCGAGGAAAACGCCACCCCGGTACTAGGGTGGGCCTCGTGCCGAGTCGAAGCCGCTTCACCTCACCGGTGCACGCCGGGGCTCGCTTCGTGGCCCAGCGGCTGGTCCTCAAGCCGGTCGTCTGGCGACTCACCACGGTCACCGTCCTCGGTCGAGAGCACCTCGAGCACCTCGAAGGCCCGTTCGTCGTGGTGTCGAACCACACCAGTCACCTCGATGCCCCGCTCGTGCTGGGGTCCCTACCGCGAAGGCTGGCCCGTTATCTGGCTGCCGGCGCGGCCGCGGACTACTTCTTCGACGTCTGGTGGCGCAAGGGACTCACGTCCCTGTTCTTCAACGCGTTCCCGGTCGATCGGACGGGCCTGCGCGGTCGCAAAGGGTTGGCGACCAGCCTGCTCGACGACGGCGTGCCACTGCTGCTGTTCCCGGAAGGGACTCGCAGCAAGACCGGCGAGATGGCCCCATTCAAGCCCGGCGCCGCCGCACTGTGCGTGAGCCGGGACGTCCCCTGCGTCCCGGTCGCCATCGTCGGTGCTGCTCAAGCGATGCCGCGCGACACCGGCTGGCCGGTCAAGGGCCGGCCACCCGTCTACGTCACATTCGGCGAGCCGATGCGACCCGACGACGACGAGACCGTGATCGAGTTCTCCGACCGAATTGCCAAAGAGGTGGTTGGCTTGGTCGACTACACCACGACATATCGCGAACTGCATCCGCACGTACGATCGCGACAGCGCTCAGTCGAAAGCTGAGCTTTCCAGGGGCGAAGGAACAACAGGGGCAATGACGACCGTCAAGCACATGAAGTGGTGGGGTTGGGGTGTGGAGGGCGTGGCCTTCCATCACGAGGACAAGCCGAACTTCGCGCCGTTCGTACGCAAGGTCGTGGACCTCGACGTCAACGTCCCGCCCGTGGGCGAGATGGATCTCAGCGAGCTGAACATCCCGGAGCCCAGGATCGGCGAGGATCTCGTCGCCGAGCTCACCGAGGTGGTCGGTGACTCGCAGATCAGCTCCGATGCGCTCGACCGCATCGTGCACACGTACGGCAAGAGCCTGCGCGACCTCGTCCGGCTGCGGAACAAGGAGATCCCGCGGATTCCCGACGTCGTCGTCTACCCCGCAGACGAGTCAGAGGTGCAACAGATCGTCGACCGGGCGGTCGCCGCGGACGCCGTGATCATCCCGTTCGGCGGCGGCAGCAACATCGCCGGCAGCCTCGAGGCACCCGCCGAGGAGTCCCGTCCGGTGATCTCGCTCGACATGGGCCGGATGAACAAGGTGCTGGACGTCGATGAGGAGTCCGGTCTCGCCCGGATCCAGGCCGGTGGGCTCGGCCCGGACATCGAAGAGCAGCTCGGCCGTCGCGGCTGGACCCTGGGCCACTTCCCGGACAGCTTCACCCACAGCACCCTGGGCGGCTGGATCGCCACCCGCTCCTCGGGCATGCAGTCGGACAAGTACGGCGACATCGCCGACATCACCCGCGGTCTGCGTGCCGTGCTGCCTGGCAAGGTGCTCGTGCTGCGGCCACTGCCCAGCACGTCCACCGGGCCAAGTGTGCGCGAGATGATCCTCGGCAGCGAGGGGCGGCTCGGCGTGATCACCGAGGCGACCGTGAATGTGCACCGGATCCCGACCGAGCGGCTGATCCTCGGTTACCTCTTCCCGAGCTGGGAAGCCGGAATGGCAGCGATGCAGGAGATCTCCACCTCCGACGCGCACCCGACCGTGACCCGGATCTCCGACTCCTACGAGACGGCGTTCTCGTTCGCCACCCAGAAGAAGAGCTCCGGCATCTCCAAGCTGGTCAACGACACGGTGATGAAGGTACTTGCCAGGCGTGGCTGGAACCTGGACGACATCTGCCTGTCCTTCATGGGTTACGAGGGCGGCCGTTCCGAGGTCTCGCGGCAGAAGGCGATGGTCAAGGACATCGTCGGCAAGCATGGCGGGATCGTGGCAGGCAAGGGCCCCGGCCAGCTCTACGACCAGAAGAAGTTCGACACGCCGTACCTGCGGGACTTCCTGCTCGACCGGGGCGCGGTTGGTGACGTCTCCGAGACCGCGGCGCCGTGGTCGAAGCTGATTCCGCTCTACGACGCCGTCCGGACAGCGGCGAACGGAGCGTTCGACCAGATCGGCGTCAAGGGCTGGATCATGTGTCACATGTCCCACTCGTACCACTCGGGTGCATGCCTGTACTTCACGTTCGCCTACAAGCACGGCGAGTCCGACGTGCTCGCCCAGTACGACGTCGTCAAGGGAGCCATCCAGCAGGCGTTCGTCGACAACGGCGGGACGCTGTCCCACCACCACGGCGTCGGTGTGGAGCACGCGCCCTGGATGGAGCAGGACATCTCGGCGGCGGGTGTGCACTTCATCGACGGCCTGTTCAGTGCCGTCGACCCTGGCCACAACTTCAACCCCGGCAAGGTCGTCGTCAAGTAACCCAGGAGCGATCTGCCCTGAGCCTGTCGAGGGGCCGTAACGCGACCCGGCTAGCGTGATCGGCGATGACCAGGACCACGCCGGAGATCAAGACGGGCACTTGGGCACCGCTGGCGATCAGCGCGTTCCGGGCGCTGTGGATCGCCCAGCTGGTGTCCAACGTCGGCACCTGGATGCAGACTGTCGGCGCCCAGTGGCTGCTGATCAACAACCCGAACGCCGCGGCGCTGACCGCGATGGCACAGGCCGCCAGCCTGCTGCCGGTGCTGTTCATCTCGCTACCGGCCGGCGTACTGGCCGACATCTTCGACCGGCGCCGCTACCTGATCGCCACCCAGGTGGCGGCCATCGCCGTCGTCGGACTGCTCACAGTCCTGACTGCACTGGGGCTGGCCACACCATCGGTGGTGCTGCTGCTCACGTTTGGACTGGGCATCACCACCGCGATGGCGAGCCCAGCCTGGCAGGCGATCCAGCCCCAGCTGGTCCCGCGCGAGCAGATCCCGTCGGCGGCGGCCCTGGGCAGCATGAGCATCAATCTCGCCCGGGCCATCGGGCCTGCACTGGCCGGCGTCATCATCACCGTGAGCGACCCCTCCGTGGTGTTCGGGATCAATGCCATCTCCACGATCTTCGTGGTGGTCGCCCTGCTGCGCTGGCACCCCGAGCCCGGGCCGGACCGCGAACCCGAGCGGATCATCCCCGCGCTGCGGTCTGGTTCCCGGTACGTGGCGAATGCCCCCGCTGTCCGGCGGATCCTGCTTCGCTCGGCGCTGTTCGTCCTGCCCGCGAGTGCGCTGTGGGCGCTGCTCGCCGTGGTGTCATCGGACCGGCTCGGGCTGGGCTCTGGCGGATACGGTCTGCTGCTCGGATCGCTCGGCGCGGGCGCCGTCATCGGAGCCCTGCTGCTGACCCGGATCCGCGCCCTGATGAGCCCGAACCGGCTGCTCGGCGTCTTCTCGCTGCTGTATGCCGTGGGCATGGTGGCCGCCGCGCTGGTCGACTCGGCGCCGGTGCTGATGGTGCTGCTGCTCGCCTCCGGAATGGGCTGGCTGGTGATGCTGGCGACGTTCAACACCACCCTTCAGCTGACCCTCGCAACGTGGGTACGCGCTCGCGGCCTCTCGACGTACCTCATCGTCTTCCTGGGCGGCCAGGGTCTGGGCGCACTGATCTGGGGCGCGGTCGGACAGTGGATCGGTGTGCCGCGCGCGCTCCTGGTCGCCACCGGGCTGCTGATCGTCGGGACGGCCACGCTGCTGCGCTGGCGGCTGCCGACTGAGAAGCTCGATCGCACGGTGACGACTCCGTGGGCCGATCCTGAGATCGATGTCGAGCCGGAGCCGAGCTCAGGTCCGGTGATGGTCGAGGTGACGTACGTCGTCGAGGACCGGGTGGAGGAGTTCTTGGTCGCGGTGCGGGCGCTCGGCACCTCCCGCCGACGGACGGGCGCCACCAGTTGGGCCCTCTACACCGACGTCTCGGATCACACCGCCTTCGTCGAGGTCTTCTCGGTCCCGACCTGGAATGAGCATCTGAGGCAGCACCACGAGCGGCTGACCGGGCATGACCAAGAACTCGAGCTCCGGGTCGAAACCTTCGACGCCCGTGGCGAAGCGGGTGGTTCCACCACTCGGCATCTCGTCGCGGTGCATGGACCGTGACCGCCGGTGGCGGTCTGGTGCTGCTCCCCGGCTCGCGCCAGTTCTCGCAACCGCTGTGACCGTGTCTGCCACGTGGCGGGAACGGCCCCCGATTGCAGCTCGAGCACATCCGTATTCGTGGGGAACGCCGGCTGCGGGCCGCCGCTCGGTGTGTGGGAGCGCTCTCAGCCAGCGCGGCCGTAATCTGTTTGTTCCCAGTGCATTTCCCTTGTCAGGTTGCCTTTTTGCCTACGGCGTAAGACTTGTCGTAACGCCGACCGGGGAACGGCGATTCAAGTAACCTCCAGCCCAGGGAAACCTCCTCAAACGCCCGGGATAGGCCAGACGCATCCCGCCTGTTTCGCGATCCCCGCGCGGGCAGGCTTCCCCTGTGCGGATGCCTATCCCGGGTTTCGCCCTTTGTCCGGGTTCGCGCACGCTGCGCGCCTTCGAGACTCTGACTTTCTTCTTCGCTCGCAGCCACAGCTCCATCGAGCTGCCGCCATCTCGGTAGGGCTGCTCGCTCAGTCGGAAGTCAGAGCCCGGCGCTCCGCTAACGACGCTCACCCTCAGGTCCGGGTTCGCGCACGCTGCGCGCCTTCGAGACTCTGTCTTGCTTCCTCGCTCGCAGCCGCAGCTACGTCGAGCTGCCGCCATCTGAGTTGGGCTGCTCGCTCAGTCGAAAACAGAGCCCGGCGCTCCGCTAACGACGCTCACCCTCAGGTCCGGGTTCGCGGACGCTGCACCCATCCATCCGCGTTCGCGACGCTCACCCTCGGGCGGGCCGGGTTCACGCACGCTACGGGGCCTGAGGGTCTGCCCGCTAGATTGGCTCATCGTGGCACTCACCGTACGCACGATCACGGCCGACGAGCATGTCGCGTTCAACGCGTCGCAGCCGTCGGTCAGCTTCTTGCAGACCCCGGCGTGGGGGCGGGTGAAGAGCGAGTGGCGCTCCGAGTCGATCGGCTGGTACGACGGCGCCGGCCGGCTGGTGGGCGCCGGCCTGGTGCTCTATCGCCAGTTGCCGAAGATCAAGCGCTTCCTGGCCTATCTGCCCGAGGGCCCGGTCATCGACTGGACCGATCCGGACATCAAGGCCTGGCTGTCGCCGCTCACCCGCCACGTCAAGAAGGCGGGGGCCTTCGGGGTGAGGATCGGTCCGCCCGTGGTGGCGAGGCGCTGGCGAAGTGACAACGTCAAGGCCGCGATCGCCGACCCCAAGGTGCCGCGGCTGAGCGAGTCGATCCCCGACGGGATCAACCACACCGCCACCCGGACCCGGAACCAGATGCGCAGCCTCGGCTGGCGCCCGCCCGGCGAGGACGAAGGGTTCGCGGCCGGTCAGCCCCGGTTCGTCTTCCAGTTGCCGCTGGCCGGCAAGACCCCCGAGCAGCTGCTCGCCGGGATGAACCAGCTCTGGCGCCGCAACATCAAGAAGGCGGCCAAGCTCGGCGTCGAGGTCACCGAAGGAACCGTCGAGGACCTCGCACTGTTCCATCCGCTGTACGTCGAGACCGCCAACCGGGACGGCTTCACGCCGCGGCCGCTTGCGTACTTCGAGCACATGTTCGACTGCCTGCTCGCCGAGGACCCGGATCGGATCCGGCTCTATCTCGCCCGCCACGAGGGTGATCTCGTCGCCGCCACGACCTGGGTGAGGGTCGGCACCCACGCCTGGTACTCGTACGGTGCGAGCTCGACGGCGAAGCGGGAGGTGCGCGGTTCCAACGCGATCCAGTGGCGGATGATCACCGATGCGCTGCAGTCCGGCGCGACGGTGTACGACCTCCGCGGGATCACCGAGGGCCTGGAGGCCGACGACCCCCACCTCGGCCTGATCCAGTTCAAGGTCGGCACCGGCGGCGAGGCCGTGGAGTACCTGGGTGAGTGGGACAAGGCCATCAATCCGGTCCTGTACAAGGCGTTCGACGTGTACATGAAGCGGCGGTGACCCGGTGCCGGGAGTGACGATGTGGCTGGACGAGGAGCGTTGGCGTGCCCACCAACGTACGGTCGCCGGAGCCGCACCGCTGGTCCCGGTGGCCAAAGGCAACGGCTATGGCTTCTCGCTCCCACGACTGGCCGCCGAGGCGCAGCTGCTCGGCGTCCAGTCGATCGCGGTCGGCACCGCGGAGGAGGTGTCGCTGGTCCGGGACGCCTTCGGCGGCGACATCGTCATCCTGCAGCCGTACGACGGCGCCGATCCTCGAGCCGTCGAGCTGGCCGGCGATCCACGGGTGATCACCACGGTGTCGCGGGTCGGCGACCTGGAGCGGATCGCGACGGCGTCGAATCGGCCCCGGGTGCTGGTCGAGGTACTGACGTCGATGAGGCGCCACGGTGTGCCGGCCGACCGACTGTCGGTGGTCCGCGATTATCAGGCGCGGCTCCGCATCGAGGGCTGGACCATCCACCTGCCGATGCGCGACGACGGCCGCTACGCCGAGGCAGAGGCGCTCGGACGAGCTGCGCTCAGCGTGACCCCGGGTCCGCTGTGGCTGTCCCACCTGCCGGCCGAGGAGGCCGGGGCGCTGGGCCGCCAGCTCGGCGGGGCACAGGGCGCGCCGGTACCCGTCCGGCTCCGGCTCGGGACCCGGCTGTGGCTCGGCGACCCCGGTGCGTGGCGGGTGACCGCGACGGTGCTGGACGTGCACTCCGTACGTCGAGGCGAGCGGGTCGGCTACCGGCAGCGGCGCTGTCCCATCGACGGCTGGGTCGTGGTGGTTGCCGGGGGCACCGCGCAGGGCATCGGAATGGAGGCGCCGACGTCGGCCCGTTCGATGCGTCAGCGCGCGGTCGCCGTTGCCACCGGGTCGTTGGAGTCCGTCGGGCTCGCGCTCGCCCCGTACAGCATCGGTGGCAAGAAGCGCTGGTTCCTCGAACCGCCGCACATGCAGTCCAGCATGGTGTTCCTGCCTCGTTCGGTGAATCCGCCGACGGTCGGCGACGAGGTGCCGGTCGAGGTACGCCTCACCACCGCAACGGTCGACCGGATCGTCTCCAGCTGACCCGGCCCCACTTCGCTGGTCGATCGGCGCGAAGCTGCCGACCGTGTCCCACCTCGCGCGTCGGTGGGCAACCTCGCGCGTCGGCGCCGACGAGCAAAGTCACCCGTTGGTGCGCAGGGTTGGCTAAGGACGGCTCGTCGGACCACCCGCCCTGAGCACGTCGAAGGGGCCGAAGCCCGCGCTCAGGGAGTGAGCAGATGAGTCCGCAGCCGGTCCGTGTCGGCCGCGGTCCAGCCGAAGCCGCCGAGCAGACCGGCCGCGTCGCCGTACTCCGTGGCGACGTGGTCTAGGAAGACCCGCATCGTCTCGGGATAGCTCGCGTGCGACGACATCGGCCGGTCGCGCAGGTTCTCCGCGTATGTCTGCGAGGCCAGGAGCCGGTCGACCACCGCCTCGACTCGCTCCGTGCTGGCGGCGTAGTCGTCGACGACCGCCTCCCGACCGACCCCGACCAGGCTGAGCGTCAGCGCCACCAGCGTGCCCGTCCGGTCCTTGCCGGCCGCACAGTGCACCAGGGCGGCGCCACGGGCGGTACTGATCTCGCGGAGCGCAGCGATCACTGAGTCGGGACGATCGAGCACATAGGAGAGGTAGATCGAAGAAATGGGGTTGGCCAGCTGCACGCTTGGCTCGAGGTCGACCCACGGCAGGGCCTCCTCGGGCATGACCTCGGGACGCGCGTCCTCCTTGTCGTCGCCCACACCCTCGCGCCACTCGCGGAAGAACGAGTGGTGGTGGATCGACACCTTCGGCTCGCGGGTCAAGGGTCCGGGACCCTCTGCCTCCGCCTCGAACTCGCTGCGCAGGTCGATCACGTCGCTGAGCCCGAGCTCCAGCAGCAAGTCGACGTCGCCCGGCGTCAGCGTCTGGAGGTTGTCGGAGCGGAGCAGCCGTCGCGGCTGGACGACATCACCCGAATCCGTGGGGAGTCCGCCGAGGTCGCGGAGATTGGCCAGACCTTCCAGATCGATCCATCGCTGCACGGGGGCGAGTCTAGGTGGACCGGATCGGTCGGCCGCCGAAGCGGTCGCGGGAGAGCCGGGGGCCAGTGGTGACCCTCATTCGGCGGTCGCGCTCGGGCTTCGGACCGTTCGGCGCACTGGGACGCACGCTTTCCGTGAATCCCGGTCAGCCCGATCAATCGCTCGAAGGCCGACTCAGCTGGCCCAGTGGCCGGTGAAGAACAGCCAGCTCCAGAACACCATCGAGCCGACCATGAAGACGCCCACGAGCACGACCAGGACGCGATGGGCGACCCGGGCGGTGGCCCCCCGCGGCTGCCAGGTGCCCCACTCGGCCAGCATGATCCACAGTGGGAACCAGAGCAGAATGGCCCGGTTCACCGAAAAGAACCAGTACGACAACGAGAACGCGAGGACTTGCACCGCGACCCAACTGGCCTCGGCCCAGCGTCGCCTGACCAGGCAGTAGATCGTCACGACGACACCCAGCAGCATCGAACCCATCTCCGCCCGGAACACGACGGCCCACCACGGGTGATCCGCATAGGCGCCCGGCACGATCGCCGGGATCGTGTTGAGGAAGGACTGCCAAGGCCAGGTGAACTGGCGAACCCATCCCGTCGACTGGGCGTGATACCAGGCCGTCCAACTGCCGGTGAGCGCCCAGAGGTAGGCAGCAAACGCGAACAGCACACCGACCGGAATCAGCAGCCAGGCCGCCCGGCGCAGCCGCGCGAGCCAGGGCTTGCCGCGGGTGGTCGCGATCATCACCAGCAGTGCCCCGACCAGGAACAGCCCGGAAACCCGGACGGTGCAGGCCACGGCGGTCAGCGCGGCGGCGGCGGCCCACCTGTCGGCGCGGGCCCGCTCCCAGGCCCAGAAGGCGGCGGCGCAGAACAGCGACTCCGTGTAGGGGACCGTGGTGAACACAGCGGTCGGCGCGAACAACCAGCCGATCGCGGCCCACGGGCCGCCGAGTCGCACCAGAGCGGCAGCCGCCAGTGCCGAGCCGACGGCAGCGAGGAGCAGGCCGGTCAGCCAGATGGGAACGCCGAGCCGTGCGAAAGAGCCCAGAATCGCCGGCAGACCCGGGAAGAACGCCATCAGCTGTCCGCCGGGCTCGGCCAGGTATCCGCCAACCGCCAGCCGGGCAAAGTGCTGGACGTCCCAGTTGCTCACCTGGTCGACCAGGTCCAGCCCCTTGAACACGGCGAGCAGAAGAGCGACGAGGGCGATCAGGCCACGGCTGAGCACCCACGCCTGTACGACCAGCCGACCCGACCACAGCGAGTCGGCAAGCTGACGCCCGCGTCGTCGTTGTGGTTCGATCGCGTCGAACGGTGCCGTTGCCTCGGTCGTCATCGCCGTCGGTGCGGCGCAGCCGGCAACGCTCTCGCCGGCGCCGAACGTACGCGGACCGCGACCGCGGTCATCGACAGCCCTTCCCGCAACGGCGTGAGCGCGCCGCGGAGGGAGGGGACCCCCGGACCGTCCGGTCGGCGTAGCCAGTCCACGTCGGCGGCTCCGTCGAGCACACCACCGGCGGGATCGTCAACGCCCTCGCGGCGTACGGGATCGTCCTCGGGCCGCAGGATGTCACGGACCACGAGGACGCCGACGTACGCCTGGGTGCTCAGCCGGATCAGCACGGCGAGCCAGTAGAGCCGCACCTGGTTGCCGCCGCCCGGTTGGAGCTCGCCGCCGAGATACCACCAGATGGCGCCGAAGTAGAGCAGCTCACCGGCCGTGAAGACCCACCAGTCGCGCCAGCGGGGCCGGGCCAGCACGAGCAGCGGAACGAGCCACAGGACGTACTGCGGCGAGTAGACCTTGCTGGTCATCACGAAGGCCAAGACGACCAGGAACGCGACCTGACCCAGGCGTGGTCGTCGGCGGGCAAGCAGGATCAGGGCGGCGATACCAAGACAGGCGAGCACGAAGAAGCCGTTGCTGAGGAGGTTGACGTGGTCGATCTCGTACCCCGCGAGGCTCAGCACATACCAGAGCGATCCGAGGTCCGGCCCCCGATCCGCGTTGAAACTCCAGAAGCGCAGCCAGGCGGCGGGGGCGAGCAGGAGCACCGGGAGGTTGACGACGCTCCAGCTGATGATCGCCGTCCCGACCAGCAAACCGAACGCCTGCAGTCGGCGACTTCGCAGGCAGAGTAGGAGCAGCGGTCCGAGCAGGAAGAGCGGATAGAGCTTGGCGGCGGCCGCGAGGCCGAGCAACACACCGGCCCAGCCAACCCGGCGGCGAGACCAGAACATCAGCGCCAGTGCGGTCAGGGCGACCGCGAGCAGATCCCAGTTGATCAGGGCCGCCGCCGCCACGCACGGTGACGCCGCGAACATCATCGCGTCCCAGGGACGGTTCGGAATGGTCCGCAGCAAGGCCCACACGGCGACCAGGAAGCAGGCGCCGAGCAGAACAGTGTTCACGTCGACGAAGACCAGGGTCGAGTGGACCTGCTGGGCATCGGTCAGATCGGTGCCCTGGGCCGCGCCGAGCAGCGCTGCAATCCGACGCTCGAGGTCGAGGAACCACCCAGTCAGGACCGGGTACTCGAGCACGTCGTAGTTGCCGGAGTCGAGATAGGGCACGTTGCCCTGCTCCAGGCCGCGACCTGAGTAGAGGAGTCCGATGTCGGAGTAGCACATCAGCTTGAACGTGTCCGGGTTCTGTCCGGGCGCATTGATCCGACACGGCAGCCGCCAGATCACTGCCACCAGATAGCACAGCGTCGCGGTGAGCAGCACGACCCGCTCGGGGGTCCACCAGTGGCTTCGGCCCGATGCGTGCCGACCGATCGGTCCACCCAGCCGAGCGCTGACGGTCCGCACGAATCCGTCCGTCAGCGACGGACTGACGAGGCTGGTCCGGTCAGACGAGCCGCTGTCTTCGATGAGTTGTCCCGCGGCCCGGGTGCCCGGCGAGGAGTCCCGGACCATCGACATCAGCCGCCGCCGTCTGCTTCACCGCCGGCGCCGTTGCCGTTCCCGCCGGCGTTTCCGCCCTTGTCGCCGTTTCCGCCCTTACCGCCACCAGAGGTCGCGCCACCCGATGGACGCTCTGTTGCTGTCTGGGTCGGCCGTTGGGTGGTCGCACTCTGCGTAGGCGCGGTCGTCGTCGGGGGAGCACTAGGGGTCTGCGTCGGCGCGCGAGTTGTCGCGTTCTGCGTCGGCTGACTAGTGGTCGGCGCACTGGTTGCCTGGTTGGGCGCAGAGTCCTTGTTCACCCAGGCCGGTTCGGCAAACTGCTCTACCGGCAGCCCGTCTGTGGCTACCTTCATGTAGTCGGCCCAGGTCAGCGCCGGATAGGTCCCGCCGAAGAACGTGCCGTCGCCGGGTCTGCGATAACCGTCCAGGTCGGCGTTGCCGCCGTCGCCGGCGACGTACATCACGGCGGTGGAGATCTGCTTGGTGTACGCGACGAACCACGCCGAGACGATCTCGTTCTCGGCGTCCTTGGTCCCGGTCTTGCCGGCGATCGGGATGTCCAAAGTTCTCACCGTCGCCCCGGTACCCTGCTCGACGACGTCCTCCAACGCATACGTCACGTCGTGCGCGATGTCCTTGCTGACCGCTCGCGTCTGCTCGGGGTCGGCCTTGTAGACGACTGCCCCCGTTGCGTCCTTGACCTCGGTCACGACGTGATCGGCGACCGCAGTTCCGTCGTTGGCGTACGTGGCGTACGCGTTCGCCTGGTTCAGCGGACTCACTTCGGCCGTGCCCAGTGCGATCCGGTCGTTGGCGTCCCAGCCGGCGCCCTTCGGGGCACCCGCGGCCTCGGCCGCCGCGATCACCTTGTCGGGTCCGTTGTCCATCTGGGTGGTGAGGTCGACGAAGGCGGTGTTGATCGACTGGGCGGTCGCCTTGAGCAGGGTGACGGGACCGTACTGATAGTTGAACTCGTTGCGCACTGGAGTGCTGTCGCCCTCCGGCGTCCAGGTGTTGCCGTTGAAGATCGACTTGAGGCTGAATCCGTCCTTCAGTCCGGCCGCGACAGCGTACGTCTTGAAGGTCGACGCGGTTGGTCGCGGCGTGGTCGCCCAGTTCCGAGAGTTCTTCACATAGTCGGGACCGCCGTAGATGGCCAGCACCGCGCCGGTTCCGACCTCGACCGAGGCGATGGCCGCGTGCAGCTTGCTCGCCTTCTTCCCGGCGGCATCGGCGGCCTGCTTGGTGTACTTCTGGGCCGACTTGACCGCCGCGTCCTGGGACTTCTTGTCAAACGTCGTGGTGATCCGCAGGCCTCCGCCGTAGATCTGTTCGGGCGCGAAGCCGGCCGCAGTCAGCTCGCTCTCCACCATCTTGAGCAGGAACCCCTTGGGACCGCCGTAGCGATCGTTCGTCGGCACGTCCGGAAACTTCGGCAGCGCCGCCGCATATCTTGCGGCCTCCTCGTAGCTGATGTAGCCCATCTCGGCCATCGAGGACAGGACATAGTGATAGCGCTCGGTGAGCCGCGGGATGTTGTCCTCCGACACCGACGGATCGAAGAGGCTCGGGTTGTTGACCACGGCCGCGAGCACGGCTGCCTCCGGCACCGTGAGATCCTTGGCGTCCTTGTTGAAGTAGGCCTTGCTGGCCGCCTGGATGCCGTAGGCGCCGCGACCGAAGTAGATCGTGTTGAGGTAGCCCTCCAGGATCTGCTGCTTCGTCATCTCATTGTTGATCTTGTAGGCCAAGAAGAGCTCGCGGAACTTGCGGGAGAGGGTCTGGCCCGAGTTCAGGTAGAGGATCTTGATGTACTGCTGGGTGATCGTCGAGCCGCCCTGGAGCTCGCCGCCGCGAGCGATCACCCAGGCCGAGCGGAGCAGCCCACGGATCGAGATGCCCGGGTCCGTCCAGAAGCTCCGGTTCTCGGCGGCGACGACGGCCTGCTTGATGCTTTCGGGCATCTCGTCATACGTCAGTGGCTGGCGGTTCTGGATGGCGAAGCTGCCCAACTGAGTCTTGCCGTCGTCGTAGTAGACGAACGTCGTCGCGGTCTCGAACTCGGCGTTGGGGTTGGGCCGCTCCACGGTGTTGTAGCCGATGACGACGACCGCGGTAACGGCCACGATCCCGAGCAGGACCAGGGCGGCGATCCCTTTGCCGATCCGGCCGGCCCAGAGCCGACCCCGCGACTTCGGCTTCCGCGGCTGCTGCCTCGACTTGTCGGCTTTCGTCGGCGAGCCGGACGCCTTGGTAGGCAACGGCTCCACGGGCCCCCAGCCGGGGTCAGCCATACAGGTCCTCGACGGTCGGTTGCCGGCGCGGGGGCTTGCGCTTGACCCCGTCGCCGAGCAGGTAGGTCTGGATCATGAAGTTCCAGCCGCACGAGAGGCACACCTCGACCACGGCGACCTTGAACTCGCCGAACTCGTGGGCCATCTCGTCCAGCTCCCGGGTCGCCTTGATCCGACCCGAGTACTGGCCCAACTGATCGCCGAACACATAGCGCAGCGTGCTGAGCTCCAGCTTGTCGCACACCGGGCAAGGCAGCTCGGACGACTCGCCGTGGTGCTTCGCCGCGCGGGTCAACATCGGGTCCGCGTCGCAGGCGTCCGGGCGCGCCAGACGGCGACCTGGACGTCGCAGCGTCTCCAGGGTGGAGCGACGCTGCAGCGCATAGTCGATGACCTCCCGCTGCGACCACATGCGAACCAGAGTAAATGCCACCCCCGACAGTTGGCGAAGTCTGTGTGGCGGTTGTCCGGCCGAAAGGGAGCACAGACAACACCTGAACACTCCGGACAACACCCGTGGTGAGTCGGACAACACCTCTGACAACACTCGGGCGGGAGTCTTGGGTCCGCCAGCGGCCATCGGTCATGGCGGATCGACTCGGCCGTGAGGGGTGACGACGTGGCAGTTCGGGCGCAGGCGAGTCTTGCCGACCTCGACCGAACCGGTCGTGGTCCGGTGAGATGTTCGTCACACTCATCGCCGCGGCGGGGAACGCTGATTTCTGCCGCGAACCGTGCCGTCCGCACGGCACACCCTGCGGACCGCGCCGCGCCAATAGCACACGACTTCGGGCGGGTCCAAGCGACCCGCCGTGGCGTCGATCGCGAACTGGAAATGCCCCGGCTCGTATGTAAAGGTTGCGCCTCCGAATCAGAGGAGCTTCAGGTGGTTCTCAGGAGACGCGCCCCCGCCGTCGTCGGGGCCCTGGCAGCGCTGTGCCTCAGTGCTGTCGCGTGCACACCTCCTGAACCCTCGACACCCTCACCCAGCCCGACGCCGTCGGCCTCGCCGACCGAGACCGCGCTCGAGCGCCAGACCCGCCTCGACTTCGAGGCGGCCGAGAAGGCGTACCGGACGTTCAGTGCCGAGTACGACCGGCTCCGACGACAGGGGGTGCGGGGGAGCCGACTCAGTCATGAAGGCACGGCCGCCGGCCCGTACCTTCAAGCATTCGCCGGCTTTCTCCGCGACGGTAAAGGCCAAGGCGCCTCGACAGGCGAACTGTGAAGATCGGCTACGTCGAGCGCGAGCTTCGCACTCGCCCGAGCAGCTCACGCTGGACACCTGTGAGGACGGAGCGGATGTACGCACGTATGACTCGAACGGGAAGCTGCATCGCCCGCGGCATCGTGCACCAAGACTCGTTGTGTCAAGCAAGGCCCGTGGGCGGCAGTCTGGAAGATCTGGAACACCGACGATCAGAAGACGGAGAGTCTTGCGATGCGTAGACGAGACGAGCGCCCACGATTTCAGCCTGCACTGAGCGTGCTGGTTCTTTGCGGTTTCGTGCTGGCGACAATGATGGCGCCGCCTCATATGGCGACGTGACCCTCAACTCTCGGACCGGTGAGGCTCGTGCCTCAACGCATAGCCGCCAGACCAGCCCACGATTGGGTCAGGTTCGGATCAGTGCCGAGGCATGGCCAACCGCCCGGGAGCCAGTCGGCACTACCTCGTCCGCGGGCAACTGGTTCGAACCCCACGACGAATACCGCAGCGTGCGCTTCGGTGTGCCCAGTTTTCATACCTGACCCGTCGTGCACAGTGGGCTGCACGGCTCCGAAGGCCGCCGACCCACAGGTGGTCGCCCGATCTGCAGTGACACGTCTCCGGCTCACGGCGCCGACACCCTCCGTGGGGCCGCCACCGTCGGTCAACCGCTGGAAGATGGCGGCGGTCGGGTTTCCGCTCTGGCTGTGGGTCGACGGCAGGACGAACCCGGCGCCGGTGACCGATTCCGACGGCCCACTGTCGGTCTCCCTGAGTGCGCACATCACCGGCATCACCTTCGCCATGGGCGACGGCCACTCAGTTACCTGCGCAGGCACCGGCACCCGCTGGACGCGGGCCGTTGCGGCGGGCAAGCCATCGCCGACCTGTGGCTACACCTACACCAGACCCTCCCTCCCGAAGGGCAACTACACCGTGACTGCCACGACGCACTGGGCGGTCGACTGGAACATCAACGGCACCACGGGCACCCTTCCGTACGCCCAGAGCGCAACCACTCAACTCCCTGTCGGCGAGCTCCAAGTCCTCATTCGCTGATCCGTCAACCACGCACGACACCTAGGAAAGGCTCCCCCGATGATCAAGCAGCTCAGCACGGCGCTGGTCGGCACACTCGTGTTCCTGCGCCACGCCCAGCGCGACGAGCGCGGACTCACCCAGTCGACGGAGAACGCGATCCTGCTTGCCGGCGCGGTAGGCGTTGCCTTCGCGGTGATCACCGCGATCACCGTGTACGTCAAAAGCCACATGCCCTGACGACATGGTCAGCAAGCGCAGCGAGCGCGGACTCAGCGAGTCGGTGCAGCACGCAGTGATCTTTCCGGTGCTGATGCTGGTGACACTCGGCATCATCCAGGCCGGCATCTGGGTCCACGGACACACCGTCGCCGAGCGCGCGGCAGCGGCGGGGGTTGACATCGCGCGGGGGAGCTACGGGAGCACGACCGAGGCTCGAGAGACATCGGTCCGCGTGGCGAGCGCGGGCGGCCTCGACGACGTCACGGTCGAAGCCCATCGCAGCGGCACGCAGGTCGAGGTGATCGTCAGCGGGCGTGCACCGCTGATGCTGGACCTCGGACTGGCCAGAATCACCGAGCACGCGGCCGCACCGCTGGAGAGGGTGACGCAACCATGACAGGACCCGATCGAGACGAGCGAGGCGCGGTCACGGTGGAGCTCGTTGTCATCGTTCCAGCGCTGATCATCATGCTCGGCCTGTTGATCGCCGGCGGCCGCATCTGGTTCGCGAAGAGCACGGTCGCCCAGGCGGCACAGTCCGCCTCGAGGGCGGCGTCGCTCGAGCGCTCCGCCGGAGCGGCTCGGGTCGCTGGGCGAGACGCCGCCCGATCTTCACTGTCGACCGCCGGTCTGGACTGCGCCGATCAGTCCGCGACGATCGATACCAGTGGGTTCGCCGTCGCGGTCGGGGCGCCCGCGACCGTCCGGGCGACGGTCACCTGCACCATCACCTTCGCGGATGTCTTGCTGCCCGGCATTCCTGGATCAATGGCCGTCAGCCGAACCGAGGCCTCCGCGCTGGACACGTACCGGAACCGATCATGACGACTCGGAGTCCTTCAGAGCCACAGTCGGTCCGCGACCCGCGCGAGCGCGAGGAGCACCCACGTGGGCATGACGAGCACGGGCAGGACGAGCGCGGGCAGTCGGTCAGCCTGCTGGCGCTGTTGATCATGGCGGCGATGATCTTGACCGCCGGCCTGGTGATCGACGGCGGCCAGAAGGTGGACGCGGCGAGCCGCGCCGACGCCGCCGCTGCAGGCGCCGCACGCGCGGCCGGGAACGCCGCGGCGACTCAGGAGCTCGCAGCTCATGGCTCCGCGGCGGCGGCGGTGCTCGCTGCGACGTCGTACCTTGCGGGTCAGCCTGACGTGACCGGTCATGTGTCGGTCGACAACGGGATCGTCTCTGTGCACACCACCAGCTCGACCGACACGATCTTCCTTTCCGTGATCGGCATCGACCACGTCACCGGCACCGGAAGTGCCGCCGCCAACATCGTCCCAACCGGTCACGACCGCTGAATCCCCCGAGGCGCCAACGATGAGCATCGATACCAAGATCAAGACCGCCGCCCGAAGTCTGCCTCGGGTGCGCCGATCCGCGACCGAAGACGACACCGCTCGCCACGATCGAGGTGGCGTGACCGACCCCGCCGGCCGATTTCCCGAGCCGCCGCGAATCGCCGGCCGGCGCAATCCACGCTGGATCGCGCTAGGAGTCGTCGCCCTGTGCCTCGGTGGATTGCTGTCGTACATGATCTACGCGCAGGTCGCGGCGCAGTCCGCCGTCGTCGCTATGGCGAAGACCGTCGATCGCGGCGCCGTCATCCAGGCCACCGACCTCACCACCACCACGGTGAGTGGGGCCACGAAGGTCAGCTCGGTCCCGGCGGACCGCCTCTCGAGTCTCGTCGGGAAGCGGGCCGGCTACGACCTCGTCGAGGGTTCCCTTGTTCCGGAGGCCGCCATCGAGGCGGAGGCCCTGCCGGCCACCGGTCGCGCAGTCGTCGGTTTGAAACTGAGCCAGGGACGTGCCCCGGTTGGTCTGCTCACCGCGAGCGCTCCCGTCCGCCTGGTCGCGCTGCCGTCCGGTGACCAACCCGCCGGACAGACCGTGGCCGTTCCGACCACGGCGTACTTCGGTCGTGTCGTCGACGTCACCGACGGAGCCGACGGAGCGTCGGTGCTGCTCAACGTCGACGTGACGGCGGCCGACGCGCCCGCGATCGCCCAGCTCGGAGCACAGGACCGGATCGCCGTCCTGCGAGACGCGGACAAGTGAGGACGCGATGAGCATTCTGCTGCTGACCTCGTCGGCGGGTTCGCCGGGCGTGACCACGGTGGCCGTCGGCCTCGCGCTCAACTGGCCCCGTCCCGTGCTGCTGGCCGACTGCGACCCGGGTGCGCATCAAGCCGTTCTGGCCGGCTTCCTCGGCGGTCGTGGCGCCGACGGCAAGGGCCTGTTGCGCGTGGCCGAAGCGCACCGCGACCGTCGTCCCCTGGAGGAGGTGATCGTCGATCAGACTGTTCCGCTGACTGATGAGGCCGAGCCGAGCCGGCTCCTGCTCCCCGGCTTCACCAAACCTGGCAGTGCCGCGCTGTTCGCCGGAGTCTGGTCCGACCTCGCCGACGCCTTCGACCGACTCGACGACGCGGGCTTCGACGTGATCGTCGACGCCGGACGCATGGGAGCGCAGGGACTGCCGATCCCCCTGGTGGAATCGGCCGCCACCATCGCCCTCGTCCTTGGCTCACACCTCCGAGCTGTCTCCTCGGCACGCGTGCACCGGCGCACCTTGCTGGAGCAGGCTCGCTCGACCACGGCCGAGGAGCCGCCGGGGCTTCTCGTGGTCGGGCCGGATCGGCCCTACTCCGCCGGTGAGATCGGTCGTGCCCTCGACTCGACCGTGATCGCGACCATTGCGTACGACGTGGCCGGCGCCGCCCACCTTTCCGACGGGCGCCCGCGCCCGCGGCGATTCGACAACTCCGCGTTCGCCCGCTCCCTTGTCGACGCCACCACGACGATCGCCGCGAACCTGCGACGAAGCACCGACCGGGTACGGGTGTGACCATGGACAGTGCCAGTGAGACCCGGGCCAGTGAGACCCGGGCCAGTGAGACCCGGCGAGACCCGGGCCAGTGAGACCCGGGCCAGTGAGACCCGGCCGACTGCGCTCGAGGACGTACCCCTGCTTGCCGAGCAGGAACCGGAGACAGCTACGGTCCACCGCACGGGCCTGGCTGCCAGCGAGCCTTTCGGCGTCTTCACTGCCCGGGAGGTCAACGCACGGACCACGTTCGATCCGGACGACGTCGACTGGGCAGATGTGGTGGAGCTCCGCCGCCGAGCCTCGACGGCCATCACCGAGGAGGCCGACGCCCGCCAGCGACAGCACCATCGGTCGTTGAGCCGTGACGACCACGTCCTGATGGGCCGGGCGATCATCCGGCGGGTGGTCGCCGAGCACGTCCGGACGCTGCACCGCGACGGAGCCGAGCTCTGGTCCACCGGCAAGGAGCTGGCGTACGTCCAAGCCGTCGAGGACGCCGTCTTCGGGTATGGGCGGCTTCAACCGCTGCTTCAGCTGCCCGACGTCGAGAACATCGAGATCCACGGCTGCGACTCGGTCGTGGTGCAGTACGGCGACGGCCGTCGGCGCACGATGCCCCCGGTGGCCGACTCAGACGAGGAACTCGTCGAGGCGATCCGGTTCCTCGGCCAGAACAGCCAACCATCACGCCCCTTCGACGACACCCACCCGACCATGACGATCGCGCTCGGCGAACGGTTCCGGCTGCACGCGATCGGCTTCGGATTGTCCTACCGGCCCAGTGTGGTGATCAGGCAGCACCTGCTGACCCAGGTGAGTCTGATCGATCTCGCGGACACCGGGATGATGCCGGTCGAGGTCGCGCGCTTCCTCGACGCCGCAGTGCTCGCGCGCAAGTCGATGGTGATCGCCGGCGATCAGGGCGCCGGTAAGACGACGCTACTCCGCGCGCTGATCAACTCGATCCCGTTCAACGAGCGGTTCGGCACGTTGGAGACCGACTACGAGCTGATGACCCACCTGCAGCCGGGTCGGGAGAACATCCTTGCCCTGCAGGCCAGGACCGGCCACGGCGAGATCTCCGGCGGCACCAGTGTCGGCGAGTTCGGCATCTCCGACCTGATGCCCGAGGCGCTTCGGCAGAACCTGTCCCGGCTGATCGTGGGCGAGGTCCGCGGCGGCGAGGCGGCCGCCATGTTCGAGGCGATGCAGGCCGGCACGGGCACCATGAGCACAACGCACTCCCACTCGGCGGCGTCGATCATGGACCGGCTCGCGTCCCGCGTGGCACAGGGCGGGGTGCTGACCATCGACGAGGCATACCGCCAGATCGCGCACAACGTCCACCTGCTGATCTTCGTCACCCTCCTCGACGAGTCGTGGAAGGGCGGCACCCGCCGCCGCTACGTCTCCGAGATCCGGCAGGTGACCGGTGCGATCGAGTCCGGACGGCCGGTCACACACCTGACGTACCACGCCACCGGTGGGCGAGGTCGACCGGCCGGCTTCTACCCCGACGCCGACTTCGAAGCCGAGCTCTTGCCGTTCCACCGCGATCTCGATCGCGCGGGAGACCGGCCGTGAACCCCGTCGCGGCCGTCGCCGGCATGCTCCTGGTCGGGGGTGCGCTCGCCCTCGTGCTGGGCCTTCGCCGCTCCTGGGCTGAGGAGGCAGCCGCCGGATCTCGTCTGTCCTGGGCGGTCCGATGGAGCCGGCTGACCCGTCGACCGGCGGGCCCCGCGGGTCGTCGCCGCGATGTGATGCTCGTCGGCAGCGTCGCCGTCGGACTGGTGATCGCCGTGGTTACCGGCTGGACCCTGTCGATCGTGCTGATCCCGTTGCTGGCGCTGGGTCTGCCGGTCCTGCTGCGGATGCCGGTTCAGCGCGACGTCGCGCTGATGGAGGCCCTCGACCGCTGGCTGCGTTCACTAGCCGCGACGCTGGCGACCGGGAAGTCGATCACGGATGCCATTCGGACCTCGCTGCGTACCGCGCCGTCCGGAATCCGCGATCCGCTGGCCGTCCTGATCGCCCGCCTGAACAACCGTTGGGACACGGCCGACGCCCTGCGTCGATTTGCCGATGACCTGGACTCTCCCGACGCCGACGCCGTCGTCGCCGCCCTGATTCTCGCGTCCAATCGGGGCTCGGTGGGTGCCTCGGTGACCCTGCTGGCGCTGGCCGACAGTCTGCAGGAGCAGCTCCGCGCGCGCCGGATGATCGAGACCGAGCGAGCGAAGCCGTACGCCGTCGTTCGGCAGGTCACCGTGATCACCCTGCTGACGCTGGGTGCGGTGGCAGTCTTCAATCCGACGTTCTTCTCCGCATACCGCACACCACTCGGCCAGGTCATCCTCGTCGCGCTGCTCGCCATGTACGCCGGGTCGCTGATTCTCATGCGTCGCAAGGCCAGGCAGCAGCCGCGAGCCCGCATCCTGATCAGCCGGACCACGCCGGGCGGGACGTCGTGACCACCTCGTACGCGGTCCTCGCAGGTGTCCTACTGGCCGCCGGGATGATCGGGATCGCGGTGGCCGTGCTGCCGGGACCGCCCCGGCTAGCCGACGCCCTCGACCGGCTCGACCCGGACGGGCCGCGCTCCGGCGTCGAGTCGGTCGACCTGACCGCGGTGACCCGGTCCGATCGGTTGGGCAGCTGGGTGGTCCGCCGGCTCCGGCTGCGCGTGTCCGATCGAACTCGCACCGCGCTCCGCCTGCAGGGCAGAACGATCGCCGAGTTCTACGGCGACAAGGCCGCACTTGCGGTCACCGGCGCCATCCTGCCGACAGTGGTCGGTTTCTTGGCCAACTACGCTTTCGATCTCCCTCTGTACGTCCCAGCGGTCGCCGCCCCGATCGGTGCGGCGATCGGGTTCTTCGTTCCCGACCTGCAGCTGAGCCGGACCACCAAGTCCGCTCAGTCATCGGCGGTGGAGTCACTGCTGACCTTCATCGACCTGGTCACGCTCGAACGGCTGGCGAACGCGTCCGCCACTCAGGCACTGCACAACGCCGCCCAGGTCAGCGATGCGCCCCTGTTCGTTCAGATGCGAACCGCACTCGAGCGAGCCCGGCTCGAGCAGCACTCGCCATACGGCGAACTCCGACGGCTGGCCGATGAGCTCGGCCTCCCCGAGCTCAACGACGTCGCCGATGTGATGCAGCTCGACGAGTCCGGTGCGGCCCTGTCGGGGGCCCTGCGAGCCCGGGTGCGGGAGCTGCGTGATGCGCACCTGGCCCGGGAGCAGATCGCAGCGAGCGCGGCTGCGGAGGGCATGACCATCTACATGACACTGCCCGCGCTGATCTTCGGCGCGATCTTCATGGTGGCCGCGCTGATGCGGCTGGTCGGCACATGAATGGGCGCGGCACCTGCGCCACCGCAGACGGCGTGTGCACTGGTCCGATCGAGCTGAAGGGAGTCAGACGGTGAGACGCGTCCTTCGCGGCTTGGGTGCGCTGTTGAGCCTGCTCCTCGGCATGGTCGGCGTGCCGCTCGCTCTCGTGCTGCTCGGCAGCGACTTGTGGCCAAAGGCGTGGACCGCGGAGCCGATCACCCGAGTGCTGCTCCAACCCGACGACGGTCGACTCTTGCTTGCCCTGCTCACCATCGTCGGCTGGCTCGCCTGGCTGGTCTTCGCGGTATCGGTGGTGGCGGAGGCGACGGGCCTCCTCTCGCACCAACGGTTCCGGCTCAGGGTGCCCGGACTGGCCGCGCCCCAGCGGTTCGCTGCGGCGTTGCTGATTGCGGTGATCACGCTCATTCCAACGGCGCCGGTCGCCCATGCCGACCCCACACCGTCCGGGCCAGCACCCGATCGAGCGCCGGCGAGTCAGGCTCCAGTCACGGTTCGAGAGTTGCCGGCGCCGCGGGTTGTGGACCCGTCGAACGCGGACGGCCATCCGGCGCCGCCGGCGCAAACCGCGCAAACCGGGCAAACCGCGCAAACCGGGCGTGCGACCGAGAACGCCACTAAGGACGAGCGCTCGGCGCTGGTCCACACCGTGAAGCCTGGCGACGACCTGTGGTCGCTCGCCGAGAAGTACTACGACGACGGAATGGAATGGCGCAGGATCGCCAAGGCCAACCGGCACGTCCTGAGCGGCGGACCGGATCGGCTCGAAGTCGGCTGGGAGCTCACCATCCCCGGCGCCCACCCGACGCCCGGCGGCGAGCACCGGACGACGACGGTACGGCGCGGCGACACCCTGTCGTCGATCGCGGAACGCCACCTCGGCAACGCCTCACGCTGGCCGGAGCTGTTTCGCGCGAACCGCTCCGTGCTCGACGACCCCGACGAGCTGGCCGTGGGGACAACGCTCACGATCCCCGGCAAACACGGCGGCACGGCGAGGGCCAGGGACTCCGCCCCTGATCGCCTGGCGAACGGTCAAACGGCGGGCGCGGACGGCCGGACCGGGCCGCGGACGGCCGAGCCGCCCCGGACCAACGACTCCGACCGGCGCGGCGGAACGGACGGACCCCCCGCCGACCAGGGCCCGACGAGCGATGTGGCTCGCCGAACCACGCGGAGCGTACGGCCTCCGGGACCGTCCTCGTCCCGCTCGGCACAGCATGATGCCGGCGCGCCGACGCCACCCGCCAGCGCCGACGTCGACGTGCCGACGCAACCCGCCAGCTCGGGCGCCGAGGCGCCGACGAAGGGCACTCGCGCGGGCGCGGAGGAACCGGCGCAAGGTACCGGCGGGGGCGCCGGCTCGCCGACGCGAACAACCGGCCCAGGCGAGACCACTGCAGCAGCTGCCCTGCCAACCGAGTCCAGCCCAGGCGAGACCACTGCAGCCCAGTCGAGACCGGCCGATACCAGCCCAGCCGCGACCATGCCGACCCTGGTCGACTCCTCAGACTCCTCCAGTCCGTTGGCCGACCTGTCGGCTGCCCGCCTGGCCTCGTTCGCGGGGATCGGTGGCCTGGTGGCCGCCGGCGTCCTCGCTGGACTCGCGTATCGCCGTCGTCTCCAGCTGCACGCCCGACCCGTGGGCCGCCGGATCAAGCAGCCCGACGACGAGGCCCACGAGGCGGAGGTCGTACTGGGCGCGAGCCAGCGCCCACTCGACCTCCAGGCGGTCGACACCGCGGTCCGAGCGATCGGCGTGCACTGTCGACGCACCGCTCAACCACTGCCCCGGCTGGGCCTGGTGAGCTTCGACGCGGACTCGATCGACCTCGATCTGACCGGTCAGCTCGACGCCGCCCCGCTCGGGTTCACCCCGAACGCGACCGGCTGGTCGGTTACGCCGTCGGATGCGCTCTATCTCGGGAGTGTGCCGGGTGTCGAGGAAGCGATTCGTCCCTATCCGACCCTGGTCGGCCTGGGCTCGGACGACCGATCGCGAAGCGTGCTCGTCAATCTCGAGGAGCTCGGACTGCTCAGCCTGGCCGGCGACCGCCGACGAGTCGACGATCTCCTGGCAGCCATGACGCTCGAGCTCGCCTTCGCCCCGTGGGCAGACGAGATGATCCTGACGGTGGTCGGCGATCGCGGGGGCCTGCCCGATGTGCTCGACAAGCACAACGTCACCACGACCGATGACGTGGACGCTCTCCTGGACCATCTCGAGTCACGGGCGCGCGCGCAACGGGAGGAGCGGCCCGACGGACCGGCCGGCCACTTTCGGATCGACCCGGATCTCAGCGATCCATGGTCACCGGAGGTTGTTCTCATCGGTCGTCCGCTCGATGCGGCGCAGCAGCAGCGCTTCGTTGCCCTGGTGGCCGACGAGCCACCGCCCACCGTCGCCGTCGTCGTGGCCGGGGAGGTCGCCGGCGCCCGCTGGACCCTCAGGCTCGGACCGACGGATGCCGTGCTGGAGCCGGTCGGCCTCGGGCTGACCCCGCAGCAGCTGCCCGGAGCGGCCGAAGACACCCTCGTCTCCCTGGTCGCGGCCACCGGGAGTCTCCAAACCACCCCGGCGCCGTGGTGGGTCGACGACACCGAACCGCCCGATCCACCCCCGGACCGCTCCGACGGGGACAACATCGCGTACCTCGCGAGGAGGTCAGCGGGTTGGGCGACACGAAGCGACGACAGGAACGGGCGGGACATGGCACAGAATCCGGTGATCGCGCGGGACCTCCCGCCGGATCATCCCGTGCTGCTCCTGCTCGGCCCGATCGACCTGGTGGGATCCCGGGGACAGCTGCCACCGCGCGCGGCCAAGCAGTGCCTTGAATACTGCGGCTGGCTGCTCGAACATCCTGGGACGACCGCGCAGGCGATGGGTTCCGCGCTGCTGGTGGCCGAGGGCACCAGACGGTCCAACATGAGCCGGCTTCGAACCTGGCTGGGCGCCGATGAGGACGGTCAGGCCTATCTTCCGGACGCGTACAGCGGGCGGATCCTGCTGCACGCCTCGGTCAGCTCCGACTGGCAACGGTTACAGATCCTCACCGCTGCCGGCGTGAACCGCACCAGCGACAGCGGCCTTCGGTCGGCTCTGGAGCTCGTCCGCGGGGCGCCGCTGGCGGACGCAGCCCCCGGTCAGTGGCACTGGGCCGAGGAGCTGCGCACCGACATGAGCTCCGCCGTCCGCGACATCGGCGTCGAGCTGGCCGGGCGAGCCAATGAGGCGGGCGACCTGGAGATCGCCCGTTGGGCGGCGGCACGAGCGCTGGCCGCTGCTCCCGGCGACGAGCTGTTGATGACGGCGAGGATCCGGACCGAGCATCTGGCGGGCAACCGTGCCGCAACCGAACGACTGACCCTGCAGCTCGCGGCCCAGGCAAGGACACTGGGCGTCGATCTCGACCCGGAGACCGTGGAGCTTCTGCAGCAGGTGATGGAGGGCCAGGTTCGCGCCCGGCTGGCCTGAGCGACCCGCTGTGCCCGACGTCGCGGACCGGTCGATACTGCGTGGATGAGCGTTCAGTACTACACCGCGACGAGCCTCGATGGCTTCATCGCCGATCCCGACAACTCGCTGAGCTGGCTGCTGCAGCTCGGTGACGGCGACGACACCGGCTATACCGAGTTCATCGCGGGCGTTGGTGCGCTGGCAATGGGCTCGACGACGTACGAGTGGGTCGTTCGGGAACTGGGTCTCGCCGACAAGCCGGAGGCGTGGCCGTACGAACAGCCGACGTGGGTGTTCAGCACCCGAGACCTTCCGATCGTCGCCGGCGCCGACCTCCGGCTGGTCTCTGGTGCCGTGGCAGAGATTTTTCCCGACCAGCTCGCGGCCTTGGACGGCAAGAACCTCTGGGTCGTCGGCGGCGGCGACCTCGCCGGTCAGTACGCCGACGCCGGCCTGCTCGACGAGGTCATCGTGGATGTCGCCCCGGTCACGCTCGCCGGCGGGTCGCCGCTCCTGCCTCGCCGGATCGCGATCCCACCCCGGCTGCGGCTGGTCGAAGCGCGGATCAACGGCGGCGTGTTCGCTCGGCTGCACTACACGGTCGACCGGCCTTCCGTCGCCGGCGCCGGCTGACCCTCTGACTCTGGGTCAGGATGATTCGGCGTTCCCCGGGAAAGTGGGCCCAAACGACACCGACACGCCGTGTCAATCTGTCACCTGCGCCCACTTTCCGGGGAGGCGAGCCCGGGATCAGGACCGGACGAGCCGAGCGATGGCCGCCGAGGCCTCCTTCAGCTTGGCGTCGGCGTCCTCGCCACTGGCCACGGCTCCACGAACGCAGTGGTCGAGGTGGTCGTCCAACAGACCCAAGGCCACCGACTGCAGGGCGCTGGTCATGGCCGAGACCTGGGTCAGTATGTCGATGCAGTACTTCTCGTCCTCGACCATCTTCTGCAGCCCGCGCGCCTGCCCCTCGATGCGGCGAAGTCGACGCAGATACTCCTGCTTGCTGCTGATGTAGCCGTGGCGACCGACCTCGTGGCCGGGGTCATCGTGACCCGAGCCATCGCTGGCATCGCCGCTGGCCAGCGGCGGATTGTGTGACAGCGTCTCGTCCTGCACCGGACCTCCTCATCCGCTCTTGATACCCCCCGAGGGTACATGCCTGCACGGCGTGTCGTTATCCCCAATGCCTGTGTGTAACTATCCGCCACACGCGAGCGCGGGTACGGTCAGAGAGCCCGTCTGCATCGGCCGCAACTGGCGCCAAGAAATGTTCTCCACCGGTCCTGCGCATCAACATCCCTGGTCACAGTCCCTTTACGGGTGAAGAACCGAAGTTGTCCCCAGCCATATACCCAGCCGGTGCACATGGCCCCGGCGTGTCCTTCACAGGGGCTCGACGCTTATCCACATCCCTTGTGGACAAGTCGCCAGGACCCACTAGGCGACACGCCGAGGGTGCGCGTACGTTAGCCGAGCCCAGCCAGAGCGAGCATCACACGGCACGACACCAGAACTTGTCAGTGCCACTGCTTACGCTGCCTCTCATCGAACCGGTGTTCGATCCGAGCAGTGCAGCTCGGGCGAGGTGGCGGTCCGGACGAGGCGGAGGAGAGTGCGTTGAGCGTTGCCGAGGTCGGTTCGTACACCGAGGAGTCACCCCGATCGCTGGACCGCACACCGCCGCAGGATCTCGCCGCCGAGCAGTGCGTGCTCGGTTCGATGATGATGAGCAAGGACGCCATCGCCGACGTGGTGGAGGCGCTCCGAGGCAACGACTTCTACCGGCCGGCGCACGAGATGATCTTCGACGCCGTCATCGACCTGTACGGGCGAGGCGAGCCGGCCGACGCGATCACCGTCGGTGACGAGCTCACCAAACGTGGCGGGCTGACCCGGGCCGGCGGCCTCACTTATCTGCACACGTTGCTGTCCACGGTGCCGCTCGCCGCGAACGCCGGGTACTACGCCGAGATCGTCCGGGAGAAGGCGATCCTGCGACGGTTGGTCGACGCCTCGATGCGGATCAACCAGATGTCGTACGCGGCCGAGGGCGATGTCGACGAGATCGTCGACCGGGCTCAGGCGGAGGTCTACGCGGTCACCGAGCGCAGGGTCAGCGAGGACTTCAAACCACTCGCCGAGCTGATGCAGCCGACCCTCGACGAGATGGAGGCCATCTCCTCCCGCGGTGGCCAGCTGGCCGGTGTGCCGACCGGCTTCGCCGATCTCGACGATCTCACCAACGGCCTGCATCCGGGTCAGATGGTCATCGTGGCCGCGCGACCCGGCTGCGGCAAGTCGACACTGGCGCTCGATCTGGCCCGCTCCGCCTCGATCAAACATGGCCTGTCCTCGGTGATCTTCTCCTTGGAGATGAGTCAGATCGAGATCACCATGCGACTGCTGTCGGCGGAGGCGTCGATCCCGCTCTCCCACATCCGCGGCGGCAAGATGAGCGACGACGACTGGGCGCGGGTCGCCACGAAGATGGGCCAGGTCTCCGAAGCGCCGATGTTCATCGACGACTCGCCCAACCTGACCATGATGGAGATCCGGGCCAAGGCCCGCCGGCTCAAGCAGCGGCACGATCTCAAGCTGATCCTGATCGACTACATCCAGCTGATGACCTCGGGCAAGAAGGTCGAGTCCCGCCAGCTCGAGGTCAGCGAGTTCTCGCGCCAGATCAAGCTGCTGGCCAAGGAGCTCGAGGTGCCGGTCGTCGCGCTGAGTCAGCTCAACCGTGGACCCGAGCAGCGCACCGACAAGAAGCCGATGCTGTCCGATCTGCGCGAGTCCGGCTCGCTCGAGCAGGACGCCGACATGGTGGTCCTGCTGCACCGGCCGGATCTGTACGATCGCGACTCCGAGCGGGCCGGCGAGGCCGACATGATCGTGGCCAAGCACCGCAACGGTCCGACCGCCGAGATCACGGTCGCGTTCCAAGGCCACTACAGCCGGTTCAGCGACATGCAGCACTGATCCCGCACCCGCGGGAGCGGCGAGACCCCAGAGAGTTGCTTGGTCCGGGACCCGGGCGTGTCTGCCTCGTCTCCGTGCTCGTTCAGGCGAGTAGCTGCGCAGCTGCCGATGGGCGCGACCGGAAGCCGGGCGTCCCGATCGAGGAGGTCGTGCGAGTCGTCGGGGTTCCTGGCGCCGAGTCGGGCCCCGTCGCCATCTGCCATATTTCTGCGGTGTCGAAAAGCATCCAGTCCGGGTCCCCGGAGGGTCCGAGCCTCGAGCGGAGCATCGGCCTGACCGATGCCGTAGTGGCAATCGCGATGACGCTGTTGATCTTGCCCTTGGTAGAAGTCGCCGACGAGGTAGACACCAACCACCCGGGCGAATTCCTGGCCGAGCACTGGGACCTGCTGCTGTCCTTCGTCGTCAGTTTCCTCGTGATCTACGTGTTCTGGACGGCGCACAGTACCGCGTTGCGTCGACTGGCCGGAACCGACCAGGAGGTCCCCGCGCTGCGGCAGCTGAACATGTGTTGGCTGCTCGTGATCGCCTTTCTGCCGTTTCCGACGGCCGTGGTCGGCCGGGAGGTGACGACCACGTCAGCACCCTTCTACATCGGCTCGATGTTCGTGTTGTCCGCGCTGACCGCCGCCATTGGCGTCGTGGTCGGCCGCGCAGCAGGACCGTCCCCGCGGGCACGGTGGGCGTGGTTGACCACCGCAGTGTTGGGCGGATGCGCCCTGCTGAGCCTGGTCAACGCCGACCTCGGGATGTTCGCTCTGCTGCTGCTGGTGGTCGTTCGACTCGTCGAAGTCCGCTTCCTCGGCCGTGAGGTCCGGCCCCGCGCTTGAGCGTGACGTCACCGACCTGCTCGCGACTAGGATATTCCCTAGAATATTCTTCTTGGTGATGGAGACCGCTGACCATGGACTTCTTCGACATCTTGGTGCGCTACGAGATCGCACTGTGGAGCGCAGTGGATCAGGAACTCGGTCGACGGCACCAGATCGGCCTGGGTCAGCTCCACGCGCTGCGAGTGGTGGATCGGTACGACGGTCGCGTACGGGTGCAGGACCTGAGCTCTGACATCGGAGTCACCGTGGGCGCCGCCAGCAAGCTGGTCGACCGGCTCGAGCGCGATGGGCTGGCGACCAGGAACCCGAATCCCGCCAATCGTCGCTCGTCTCTGATCGTGCTGACGGCGGCCGGCCGACAGTCCCTGGAATCCGCGCTGGAGGTCTGCAGCACCGTTGTGGGCAAGGCCGTCGGCGAGGAGGACGTCGAGCGGTTGACCGCAGCCCTGCACCGGCTGCACACCCGACTGACCACGTCCGGCGAAGGGCAACCCACCGAGTTGTCAGCGTGAGCAACGGCTATGACGCGTCCTGACGCTGACAACTCAGGGCCTGGGCGTGGAGTCTGTCAGCCAGGCGAGTAGCCGGCCTCGCATCCAGCAACGGCCGACGGCCTCGACATGCGTCGCCGAGCGGCGGAACTCCGCCAGGCCGATGATGCTGTGGCCGGAGGCGGGCCGATCGCCGAGGGTCGGTATCGACGGGGCGACTCCGACCCCCTCCGCCGACACCCACGCGACAGCCCTACCGGCCGATGCTTCGTGAAGGCGCTGCAGGAAGCGTCGGCGTTGCCCGGGCGAGAGCTTCGACAGTGCCCACGTCGTGGTCACTACAGCCAAGGCGTCCGCCGGCACGCGGGCGAAGGCGTCGGGAAGCACCTCGACGGGGTCCCCTCGCAACAGCAGCGGAGGGTGCATGGCCGCCAGCGCCAGCTCCGCTTCGAGCCGGGCGAGCCGCTCCGGCTGATCCGGCGGCAGGCAGGCGCGCAGCCACCGGGCGTCGTCCGCATCGGTCACGTCCAACGGTTCGACATCGACGCCGAGGCGGGCGACGACCTGGGGGATCGCCCGGCTCGGGAGGGGCCGCTCGCCCACGATCGCGCAGGACAGCTGCACGCCGGATGCCGGGTCGCCCAGCGACGCTCCGGTGCTGTACGTGATGCCGACCCGATCGACCTGGAGATTGAACCCGGCCGAACAGCCGACGTCGATCAGCCCCACCGCATCGGCGCCCGCCCTTCGTGCCACCTCGGCAATGGCCGGATACAGCACGGTGCAGCGTCCGGTCTCGTCGGGACGCACCCGACGGCGTACGGCGATGGCAGCGACCGATTCGGTCAGTCGCAGCACGGTGTCGATCGCTGCGTCGGAGGCAGCGTTGCCGTCCCCAACGGCATAGGCCGCGGCAAGGGCCGGTGCGCGTCCGCCGAGCGCGAGGTCGTGCAGCGCGGCGATGATCACCCGTGGGTGTCGCCGGCGCGCGGGCACCGCCTGGATGGCACGCATCGCCTCCTCGGACTCGCTCAGGGCGATGGCGACTCGTTCGTACAGCGGCGACGACTCGGCGGCGGCCTCACCGAAGCGTCGAAACTGCTCGGCGGACGTACGGGATCTACCCACGAGTACGACGCCTCCTGGTCGTCCGGGCCGCGCGACCGATCAGATTTCTCTGGAACGAACGATCTCGACCCTAGCGGCCGTTCCCGGTGCTCTGGTCGGGCAGACTTGGCGTGGTTCCGGTCGGGCCGCGTGGTCTGTGGCAGGCGTTTGGCTGCACGAGGGGGAGACGAGGCATGGCTCGCGATGATTGACGATCGCCGTTCGGACAGCGCCCTCGCCGCCCTGCCTCGGCCGGTGTCCTGGCTGGCGGGGCTGGCCGTCGTTCTCGTCGTGCTGTCGCTTGCGGCGGCCGGACTGCTCGCCGTCCGGATCGACCGGGTCGGCAAGCCCGCGTTCACCTTCCTCATCTGGAATCTGTTCCTGGCGTGGATTCCCTTCGTGCTCGCCCTCTGCGTCGCGGTAGTTCACCATCGCGGTGGTCCCCGTCCACTGCTGTGGATGCTGGGTGCCAGCTGGCTGCTGTTCCTGCCCAACGGTCCCTACATCCTCACCGACTTCATCCACCTCGGACGGGCGGGCGGTGCTCCGCTGTGGTTCGACGCCGCACTCATCGGCGCGTTCGCAGCCACGGGCCTCGCCCTGGGCTTGTCCTCGCTGCTCGTCGTGCACCACGTGGTCGAGTCCCGGGCCGGTCGGGTCGTCGGCTGGGCGGTCGCCGTGGGCTCGCTGGTGCTCAGCACGATCGGGATCTACCTCGGGCGGTTCCCACGTTTCAACTCCTGGGACGTCATCGCCGACCCTCATGGCCTGCTCGCGGTGGTGTTGCAGCGGCTCGCGGACCCGCTTGGCAATCCCTTCCTGCTGCGTTTCGGTGTGACGATGTCTGCCCTGCTGATCGCCGCCTACCTCCTCATCTGGCTCCTGGGGCGCGGGATTCTCGGACAGCCTCGCGTCCCCAGGTAACGTCGCCCGGCGTTGAGACTCCGGCCAGCCGTTGTGACGAGGCCGGCGTCAGCCGGCGCCCCCGGGTGTCTGGCGGCCGAGCGCCTGGTTGAGTCGAGCCGCCTGACGAGTGAGGTGGTCTCGTTCCGCGAGGTTCGGCGCCCGGCGGGCGGCGTCGACGTAGAGCCCGGCCGCGATGGCCAGGTCTCCGCCCTTCTCGTGCAGGTGCGCAGCCACCGCGCTGTACCGGGGGATCACGGGATCGACCTCGGCCAGGGCAGCGAGCCCTGCCGGAGCCCCGTCGGCCTCCCCCACGGCGACGGCGCGGTTGAGCCGGACGACGGGAGACTCCGAAAGTGCGAGTAGCTCGTCGTACCACTCGACGATCTGCACCCAGTCGGTCTCGTCGGCGGTCCTGGCATCGGCGTGCAGGGCGGCGATCGCCGCCTGCGCCTGGTACGGGCCGAGTCGATCACGCGCCAGGGCACCCTGGATGAGGTCGACGCCCTCGGCGATCAGCTCCCCACGCCAGCGGCTGCGGTCCTGCTCCGCGAGTGGAACCAGACGGCCGTCCGGCTCGGTGCGGGCCTCGCGGCGTGCGTGGTGCAGCAGCATCAAGGACAGCAGGCCGGCGACCTCCGGTTCGTCGCTGACCGATCGGAGCTGTCGAGTGAGTCGCATCGCCTCCGCGGAGAGGTCGACGTCGCCCGAGTAGCCCTCGTTGAAGACGAGGTACAGCGTTGTCAGCACGGTCCGCAGATCGCCCGGCTGGTCGAAGCGGAGGTCGGTGACCGTCCGCTTGGCGCGGCTGATCCGCTGTGCCATCGTCGCCTCGGGAACGAGATAGGCGGCGGCGATCTGCCGCGTGGTGAGACCGCCGACCGCCCGCAGCGTGAGGGCAACCGCGGAGGCCGGGGTCAGCGCGGGGTGTGCGCATCTCAGGTAGAGCTCGAGGGTGTCGTCGACCGCTTCGGCCGGACCGGCGGGCGGTTCGGCGACGAACATCCCCTCCCGGCCGCGGCGGGCCGTGTCGGAGCGGACCACATCGAGGAACCGCCGCCAGGCGGCCGTGACCAGCCAGCCAAGCGGGTCACGCGGTGGCTCTGCGGACCAGGTCCGGACGGCGGACAGCAGCGCTTCCTGGACGGCGTCCTCGGCCGTCGCGAAGTCGGCTCCGCGGCGGACGAGGACACCCAGGACGGTCGGGGTGAGGTCTCTGAGAAGTGTCTCGTTCGGGTGCCCGGTCACTCCTCGACCGTGTGCGCGTCGCCGAGGAACGGCCTGACCTCGAGCCACTCATAGATCGGCTCCCCGTTCTTGCCGGGCGCGGCGGACAGCTCGCCGGCGAGCTCGATCGCGCGCTGGTACGAGTCCACATCGATTGCCATCCAACCGGCGATCAGGTCTTTGGTCTCCGCGAACGGGCCGTCGGTGACCGGCGGACGGCCGGCACCGTCGTACCGGACGAATGTCCCTTCCGGTGACAGCGCCTGGCCGTCGACGAACTCGCCGTTGCCTTCCAGCCTCGCGGCGAAGTCGTTCATGTACGCGATGTGTGCGTCGATCTCCTCCGGCGACCACTGCTCCATCGGGATACCGACGAGGTCCTCCGGGCCGGCATTGCGGCGGTAGTGCTTGAGCAGCAGGTACTTGGCCATGACGATCTCCTTCGTGCTGTGCGGCCCATTGTGGCCGCGCTCATCCCTAGGACGGAGCCAGTGTGCGTTTCTCGACACCTGGCAACGATCCAATGTTGCCGAGGTCCGATTCGGTCGTCGAGCACCCACCTTCGCCCGCGGCGAAGCATGCTGGCAGCGATTGCCAGGGTCTGCCAGTCGGCCTGCGTCCCCGGTCAGGCGGCCTCGGTCTGCTCGAGCACCTCCTCGGCACGCTCCGGACTGCCCTCGGCCAGACCGCGGTCGATCGCGCGACGCGAGGCAAGCCACAGCACCACACCGACGACGAACACGATCACCTCGGTGACCGTCAGCGCCCAGATGATGCCGGTCAGGCCGAACCAGAGGTTGCCGAGGAGCACGATCGGAATGAACAAGACGCCCTGCGCCATCGACATCACGATCGCCGGCAGAGCGCGACCGGTTGCCTGGAACAGCGACGTGATGAGGCCGGTGAATCCGTTCACGATGGCCGCCACGAGCTGCGCGACGAGGATCGTGACGCCGATCGCGAGCAGCGCGCGGTCCGCCACGAACGCGGAGAACACCTGCTCCCGGAACAAGAACACGGCGGTCGAGAAGACTCCCACGATGCCGCCAACCGCGATCACCGACGCGCGCAGTGCCGCCGTCAGGCGGCCTCGGTCGCCCTTGCCGTAGGAATAGGCCAGCAGCGGCAGCACGCCGATCGTGACACCCATCACCAAGAACTCCGGCACCTGGGCAATGCGGACCGCGACGCCCATGGCGGCGAGCGGGCCGTCACCGTACGCCGATGCGAGGTTGTTCAGAACCAGACTGGTGACGATCAGGAAACCGGACTGGAGCAATTCGCCCACCCCCACGCCGAAGACCGGCTTCAGCACGGTCGGCGAGAGAGTGAACCATCGCGGTGCGAGACTCACGTTGTCGCTGTGCCGCTGGAGCCAGAAGACGAAGTACGCGACGGTAACGACGTTCGAAAGGCCGATCGACAGCGCCACGCCGGCGACGCCCCAGTGCAGCACCAGGATGAACAAGACGTCGAACACCAGGTTCGCGACCGTGGACGCAATGAGCCCGATCATCGCCTGACGCGCGGCGCCTTCGGCCCGCACCAGCTGCTCGAGGCAGAACGACGCGGCAAGCACGGGGACGAACGCGAGCATGACGGCGACGTAGGCAGTGGTCGCGGGCACCGCCGGGCCATCGGCACCCAGCACGGAGACGAGCGGGTGCAGCAGGAGCAGTCCGATGCCGCCGAACACGACGCCGGCGATCACCGAGCCCCAGACGGCGAACGACGAGACGTGCTTGATCTCGCTCGCCTTCGCCGGCTCGTGCTCCGCCGCGCCGAGCAGCCGCGAGATGAGAGCGCCACCGCCGACACCGAACACGCCGCCGATCGCCATGACAAGGCCGAGCAACGGTATGCCGAACGTGATGGCGGCGAGGAGTGTTGCATCGTGCAGCGAGCCGATGAAGCCTGCGTTGATGACGTTGTAGACGGCGCCGACGACCATCGCCGCGGCCATCGGCACGCAGAGGTGCACGAGGGCGCGGACGATCGGCGCGGCAGAGAGGTACCAGCGGTTCGTGCCGACGGCGCCGGCACCTGTGGAGGATTCGAGATACGTGGTGCTCATGGCTGCTCCTTTCCGGGCAGGTACGAGCGCGCGACCGACAGACGCCGGCGCGGCGGGTGAGGTGAGGTGAGATGAGATGAGTTGTCTGGAAGGGCGGCGGACCGCGCCTTCGCGGTGACGGCCGAGTGAGGAGATCCGGCGAGGGACGACGAGCGGGTTGGTGAGGACCGGGTCGGCTACAGCCGGGTTGGCTACAGCCGGGTCGGCTACAGCCGGGTCGGCTACGGGCGGGTCGGTTGCGGCAGCTCCGCCGTGATCTTCTGGAGCAGAGTGAGCAGCACGGCTCGTTCGTCCGCGTCCAACGGGGCGAGGATCGTCTCATCGGCTGCGGACATGGCGGCCTCGAAACCCGAGACGAGCTCGGTGCCGGCGGGCGTTGCGTAGACGCGCTTGCTGCGCTCGTTCCCGCCCTCCGTGCGTCGCTCGACGAGACCGCGTCGCTCGAGCCCCTGCAGAAGGCTCGAGACGCTCGCCGCACTCGTCCGGCTCATCTGCGCGATGTCGCGCTGGATCGCCCCGGGGTTGTCGGCCAGGTAGCCGAGCACGAAGGCCTGCTCGAAGCTGAGCTCGCGCTCGCGGACCCAGTCCTCGGCCGCCTTGCGCTGAGCCCAGCCAATCCAGCGAAGGAGTTCGAGGCCGCTGGTCGGGGTCGTCTCCGGTGCATCCATAATCAGAAGTCTAACTATCAGTTACCTAACTGTCAACCTTCTAACTATCAGGACCCTAACTGTCGAAGCTCTGTTGTCCTGCTCCTTGCTGGCCGCGCCGGTTGAGGATGCCGGGTCGACCCGCTACTTCACCCAGAGCTGGTCCACCAGCGTCCGGCCTCGCTCGGCCTGGTAGTTGCCCACCCGGGTTGAGGTCACCTCGATCGACTGGGGGGTGAACAACGGCACCCACGGCGCCTGATCGGTGACCTCACGATCGATGGTCGCCGCGAGGTCGCGGGCCTTCGCGGGATCCGAGGGCTCGATCCGCGCGAGCTGTCGCACCTGGGCATCGATCCGCCGGTCGCAGAAGCGTGCCGGATTCGGTGTGAACGTACAGGTGAGGGTCGTCAACGTGTCGACGGCGAGTGGGTTGCCGAACCAGCCGTACATCCCGGCCTGAGCGTCGGGTCTGCGGTCGAGTGTGTCGAAGTACGTGCCGGGGTCGGCGATCACGTGGACGCGTGCCCGGTAGCCGAGCTCGTCGAGCACGCCGACGAGGTAGTTGGCCTCCTTCGAGAAGTCGGCGAAGGTCCACACGACGACCTGCTCGCCCTTGGTTCCGGAGGCGGCGACCAGGGATCGCGCCTTCGCCAGGTCGGGACCGAGCCAGTGTCCGTCGCCGTTCGGATCGGTGGTGAACGGGCAGTACGGCCGGTAGCCGGTCGTGCTCGGCGGGATGACCTGACAGGTCGGCTGCGCCATCGAACTGCCGTACAGGGCGCTCACCCGCTGCCTGTCGACGGCGAAGTTGACGGCCCGTCGTACGCGCAGATCGTCGAACGGCGCCCGACGGGTGTTGAGGAACATGAACACCGTGGCTTGTTGAGCCTCGGTGTGAACCTGCTGGGGATGCTCGGCAGCGAGCTGGGCGAACGCATTGGGCTCGCCGAGGGTCTGGAGGAGATCAGCCTTGCCGGTCACCACCTGGCGCACGGCGTCGTCGTCACTGCCGTCGCCGCGGAAGAGGATCTCGTCCGGATAGCCGTCGGGCCGAGCGGTCGGCGACCAGACCTTGAAGAACTGGTTCCGCTCGAAGGCGAGCAGGCGTCCCGGAACGAAGCTGCGGATCGCGTACGGTCCGGTTCCCGGCACCGGCGCCGTGCCGACGTCGTGCAGCGGAATCCCGGCTGGAATCGGCACCAGGGCACTCAGCTCCTCGAGGAATCGGGGATCGGCGCTCGACAGCCGGAACGTGATCGCCGACGTGCCATCCGGCTCGACGCCGCCCGTCAGATCGCAGGCCCGCCCGACGTGGCACTTCTGGGCACCGACGACGTGGGAGAACGTCGACGCCACGGTCTCGTTCAGCCGGAGGAGTCGCTCGAGGCCCCGACGGAAATCGGTGGCCTGCACGAGCCGTCCGTCCGAGTACCGGATCTGCGAACGCAGCTGGAACCGGTAGCTGGTCCCCCCAGCCGTCGGCTGTGGAAGGGACAACGCCAGATCGGGCACGATCTCGGTCCCGTCGCTGCCACCGGTGTAGCGCAGGCTGGTCAGCGCGTCGTAGGCGAGATCGAGCGGCTCGGGGGCAAGCTCGCCGACCGAGGGGTCAATGGAGTCGAAGCTGCCGATCACGACGAGACTGCCGCCGCGGTGTCCGGCTCCCGCGGCCTGGACCGAGACCCAGACGCCGGCACTCGTCGCGGCGAGTCCGGCGAGATGACCGGTGAGCGGCGTCGAGCCGGTGACGACGCCGTCCTGCGCGCGGATCTTGACGACCCCCGGCTCGGAGTCGGTGCCGACCCATGCCGCGTCCCCGCCGTAGCTGATGGAGGTCGGCCCGCCGGGCACGGAGACCGTGGCGTCGACCGCAAGAGTGACCGGATCGAGTCGCGAGACCGTGCCGTCGATGGCATTGAGCACCCACACCGCGCCACCCCCGTACGCAATCCCGGTCGGCCCGTGGCCGACGGCGATGGTCGAGCGCACATCGTTGGTCGCTGGATCGACTCCGACGATCCGATCGACCGCCTCGTCGGTCACCCAGACCGAGCCGTGACCGACGATGATCCCGCGACCAACGGCATTCGTACGGATCGTCGCGACGACCTTGCCGGACGCGTCGTCGATGCGGGTCAGCGTGCGGTCGTCGCTGTTGGTGACCCAGACGGAGCCGTAGCCGGCCGCGAGTGCCACCGGTCCGGCACCGACTCCGATGGTCTGGACGACCGCGTTCGTCACCGGGCTGATCCGCGACACGGTGTTGTCGTCGTGATTGCTGACCCAGACGCTGTCACCGCCGACGACGACGCCACTCGGGTCCCGGCCCACGAGCGTCGTCTGAACGACCGCACCGGAGCCGGCGTCGATTCGCGCCAGTGCGTGCATCGTGGGCTCGACGGCCCAGACGACGGGTCCGTCGACCGCGACCGCACCCGGCGGACCGGAGGTCACGATCGGGTCGCTCATCCGGTTCGCTTCGATACCGATGAATCCCACCTGATCGACGGAGCTGCCCGGCTGATCGGACTGAGGTTGCGGGCCCTGCTGCACGAACCCCAAGACGCCAGTCGCCACGATGACGGTGCACACGACCCCGGCGAGCCAGCTGCGCGCCCGACGCGCACGCGAAACGCTGATGGGCGGGTCGAGGGCCCTCGGTTGCAGCCGAGGAGCGGCTAGCGAGGTCGGCGAGTCGACAGCAACGACGATCTCGCGAGGCTCCGCCACCCGTGGCGGCTCGGGTGTCGTGGACGTCGGCGGCAGCTCGAGTGCTGGGTCGTGCACCAGGATCGCCGCCTCGAGCCGCTGCAGGGTGTCCCCCGGTTCGATCCCGAGCTCAGCGACGAGGACGGCTCGCGCGGCGCGGTACGCGTCCAGGGCATCGGCCTGCCGCCCGGCCCGATAGAGGGCGAGCATGAGCAGGCCGCTGAGCCTCTCGCGATAGGGATGCTCGCGGATCAGACCTTGCAGCTCGGAAATGGCGTCCACGTTGTTCCCGAGGGCGAGCTCGGCCTCGATGCGGCACTCGAGTGCCGCCAGCCGCAGCTCCTCGAGCCGGTCGCCCTCGTCGACGGCGAACGGCAGCGAACCGACGTCGGCGAGGACGCGCCCGCGCCACAGCGCGAGGGCCTCTCGCGAGGAGCAGTGCGGCGGCCTCCGGATCGGCGGCGACCAGTGCCGAGCGGCCCCGTTGGAGAAGCGCTTCGAACGTGGTGCTGTCGAGATCGTCGACGCCGAGGCAGAGGCGATAGCCGCCGGCCCGAGTCTGGAGAACTCCGTCGCCGAGCGTCTTTCGCAGCTGCGACACGTAGCCCTGAACGATCTTGGGAGCCGTCGATGGCGGCCGGCCGGCCCATACCTCGCGGACGAGTGTCTCGGTGGTGACGACCTGGTTCCGGCGCACGGCCAGCACGGCGAGCACGGCGCGTTGCTTCGCCGCCCCGACCGTGACCTCGTGACCGTCCAGCTCGACGATCAGCGGGCCGAGAATGCCGACCTGCACCCTCCCGCTCCTTCGCCCAGACCTAGATCTACCAGTTCTGCACCGAGACTGCACCCGTCCTGCACCGCCCGACTGTTCGCTGACGTCTATCGGGTCGCCGTCGGCGACCACCGGAGAGTGGGGGTGAGGATGAACATCGCCAAGAGTCGGTTGGCATGGGTCACGGCCTGTGCTGCGGCAACCGGGGCACTGGTCGCCGGTCTGATCGCGGTCCAGGCCGAGGCAACCACGAGCACTGTGAAGTCGACGCAGCTCGTGCAGGCGACAGTGCTGCCCACGACGCTCTGGGGCCACGGCAAGACAGCGGCCGGCGACCGTTGGGGGGTGCTGCTCGCGACGTACGGAAAGAGCGACGGTTACGTGGTCGACAACCAGTTCGCCCCGGGCCAGACCACCGGTTGGCACTCGCACCTCGGACCGAGCCTGATCTTCGTCGTCAGCGGCACGGTGACGAACTACGAGAGCAGCGCGCCGGGTTGCGCGGGGCGGACGTACTCGGCCGGAACCTCCTTCACCGATCCCGGGGGAACGGATGTGCACATGCTGCGCAACGAAACGGGCCTGCCCGCGGAAACCATCGCCGTCCAGTTCATCCCGAGCGGTCAACCTCGCCGGATCGACGCCCCGAAGGAACCAGCCAACTGCCACGTATAGCGAGTCCGGCGGCAACGTCCCGGCCAGGTCGGGACTCCCGCATCATGCGGGCGGGACAGGTCCCGCCGCATCGTCGAACCATCGGCAGCAAGCCGAGACAACGATGCGAGAGGGACTTCCATGACCGCCACCACCACACCCGTCCACACCACGAGTGATCGCCTCGCCCGACCAGCCACTCCCTGGACCAGCACCGGTCGCATCGCCGCGGCCATCTGCCTGATCGGCGGCGGCGTCGGTTGGACGGTCGCGGACTTCATCGGCTTCGGCAAGGACGGGGTCGACCAGCTGGCGTACGACCGTGCGCACCCGACGCTGGCCGGCATCGGTCTCACCGCGGACCTGATCGGCACCGTGTTCATCCTGGGTGCCGCAGTGGCCTGGGTCCTGCTCGGCCGGGGCGCTCACCGCGGCTGGCCTGGACGGCGGGCGCGATGCTCGGCCCGGCGCTGATCGCCCAGGGCGTCGTGTCGGGCGTCGAGATCACCCAGTACGCGCTCGCTCGCGACGGGCGATTCGACCTCGCCGCCCTAGCCGACGCCGTGGCCTCGCCGGCCCAGATGGGCATCCCGGGCTGGATGTTCCTGCCCATGTTCATGATCGGTGCCTTTGTCGGCCTGATTGTTGCGATGATCGCTCTGTGGCGCTCCGGAAGCGTGGCCCGACCGGCCATCATCATGGTGGCTCTGTTCCAGGTGAGCCAGGCCCTGCCGCAGGTCGTGCCGACGACTCCTCTGCTCCTGGTCGGCCTGGTCTGGATGGCGCTGGACGTGGCCGTCCTGCGCCGCCCTGGGCGGTGACCATCGAGGTCACTCCGACCCGCGAGTCCCGGCCGGCCGGCCGTGCGGCGCTGGCCACCGGGCTCGCCATCTGGTCGGCGGTCGGCGTGGTGATCGGGCTGGTGCTCACGTTGGGCAGCGGCCAGTCGGTTCGGGAGGCGATCGATCAGCACACGTTCATCGCCGCGGTCGTCGCCGTCTCGTTCAGCGTCGTGGGGGCCTTCGTCGTCCAGCGCAGCCCGACCCACGGGTTGGCCTGGGTGCTGCTGGCGGTAGGACAGTTCGAGGCCCTCGCCGTCTTCTTCTCCGGGTACGGGTTGCGGCCAACGCTGCCCGGCGCCGATGCCGCGGAGCTGTTCGGTGAGCTGATCTGGTTGCCAGGCCAGGCCATGGCGGGCGGTCTCATCACGACCTTGTTTCCCGACGGGCGCCCGCCTTCGCGGCGCTGGCGGCCGCTGGTCTGGATCCCGCTGACCGCCGTCGCGCTCACCCTGGTCCTGATGCCCTTCGCGCAACCGGATCCGCCAGCACCGGCCAACCCGCTGGCGCCCGGGGCACCATACGACGCGGTGATCGGGTACGCGACCGTCGGCCTGACCGCGGTCTGCTTCGCGTGCGGGTTGATCGGGCTCGTCCTCCTCGTCGTTCGGATCCGGCGCGCCGCCGGCAGCGAACGCAGGCGTCTGGTGTGGTTCTTCGTCGCCTTCGGGCCGGCCTTCCTCTGCCAGCTCGCCCAGGTGGACCCGCTGATCATCACGGTCACCTATCTCTGGTTCCCGATCGCGCTCAGCGTCTCGATGGTCCGCCACCGGCTGTTCGACGGCGACCGCTTGCTCGGTCGGACGATCGTCTTCGGCACCATCACGGTGGTCGTCGCGGCGACCCTCGGTGTCACCATCGGGCTCACGTCCCGGTTCCTCGGGGGGCCGACCAGTGGCGCCGTGATCGCCGCCGTCACCATCGCGATCGGAATGCTCCCGTTGTATCGCCTCGTCCAGCGTCTGGTCGAGAAGAGCCTGTACGGGAACGAAAGGGACCCGTACGCGGCGATCACCCAGCTCGGAGCTCGCCTGTCCGAGCTCGGCGACCCGGATGCCGTGTTGACGACGGTGACGCAGACGGTGGCCACCTCGCTGCGCCTGCCGTATGCCGCCATCACCCTCCACGGCGAGGACGAGCCGGCAGCGACGTACGGCATGGCCGTCGGTGAGCTGCTGCGCATCCCGCTGCAGCACGGGGCAGCCGCCGTGGGCACGCTGGAGGTCGGGCTGGCCTCGGGACGCCGGTACCTCGATCCTCGAGACGACCGACTGCTCCGGGGTCTCGCCCAGCAGGTCGCCAGCGCCGCCGACCGGGTCCGGCTCGGTCGCGAGCTCCGCCGGTCCCGCGATCAGCTCGCCGAGACCCGGAGGCAGGAACGAGAGCGACTCCGCCGCGACCTGCACGACGGGCTGGGTCCGACGCTGGCCGGAGTCTCGCTCGGGATCGGTGCTGCCCGCCGCGCCGCCGAGCCCGATCAACAGCTGCTGCTCGGTCGACTGCAAGACGAGGTCGATGCAAGTGTGGAGGAGGTACGTCGGCTGGTCGACGACCTGCGGCCCGGGAGGCTCGAGGGCACCGATCTGCTGACCGCCCTGAGTGCGTACGCCGCCGACGTCACCGACCGGACCGGCGGATGCCCGACCGTGCGGGTGATCTCGGACGAGCTTCCCGAACTGCCTCCGGACCTGGAATCGGCCGCGTACCGGATCACGCTCGAGGCTGCCACCAACATCGTCCGGCATGCCGACGCGTCGTCGGCCGAGATCCGGCTTCGCCGGAGCGGCGATCAGCTGATCATCGACATCTGCGACGACGGCGTCGGGATCGGCGCCGAGCTGCCCCGCTCGGCGACAGGTCTCGGGCTCATCTCGATGCGAGACCGGGCCGCCGCCCTCGGCGGGACGTGCACCACACTGCGACGTCCGACCGGCGGCACCCACGTCGCGGTCCGCCTTCCCCTGCCGGCGGCACCATGATCATCCGAGTTCTGGTCGTCGACGACCATCCGGTCTATCGCTACGGTCTCACGGCAGCGCTGTCCACGGTGCCCGACATCGACGTCATCGGCGAGGCGATCGACGGAGCGTCTGCCGTGGACACAGCGATCCAGCGGGACGCGGACGTCGTCTTGATGGACCTCCACATGCCAGGTGTCGGCGGCATCGACGCGATCAAGGAGCTCACCAGGCGCTCACCGAAGATCGCCGTCCTGGTGCTCAGCATGTCCGCCGACGACGAGGCGCTGCTGGGGGCGATCGGCGCCGGCGCACGCGGCTATCTCGTCAAGGGCGCGGGTCAGGACGAGATCGAGCGCGCGATCCGGGCGGTCCACGCCGGGGAGGTGACCTTCGGTGCCGGCATCGCCGCCCGCGCGCTGGCCCGCCTCTCCGCGAGGTCCGAGACGAGCAGGCCTTTTCCGGAGCTCAGCCAACGGGAATCCGAAATCCTCGACCTGCTCGCCCGTGGCTTGACCAACGCCGACATCGCGCGGCGGCTGTTCCTGAGCGAGAAGACGATCCGCAATCACGTCTCGAACATCTTCGGCAAGCTCGAGGTGCACGAGCGGGGGCAGGCGGTGGCTCGGGCCCGGGACGCCGGACTTGGCCAGCCCTAGCAGCACACGGAACCCATCACGATCGATCTTCGGTCGACGACGATCCGGGGGCGCCGAGCGGCGTGACGGCGCGAAATCGTACGGCCCAGGGATTCGTATCGACGGCGACCTCGGCGAATCCCGCCGCGCGCAGCCGCGCGTCAAGGGTCTCGGGCGAGACGGGCAGGCAGACGTCGCCGCGATGCAGGTCCCGGAACTCCGGTGAGTCCAGGCTGTCGGAACCGGCGAAGAGGCCACCCGGAACCAGCAGGCGTCGAATCTCGGCGAAGATGGCGTCCTGGTGCTCGAGCGTGGGCACGTGGTGGAGCATCGTCAGGCAGACCGCCGAGTCCGCCGATGCCGTCGGAAGCCCCGTGTCCGCCGCGTCGGCGGCGACCACTTTGACCCGCGGATCGCCGGCGAATCGCTCCGCCAGCGAGGTCGCCAGGTCGGGATCGATCTCGACCGCGGTCAGATCGGCCACGAGCAGGGTCAGCGCGTCTGTCGTCAGCCCCGGACCCGGCCCGATCTCGACGGTGCTCGCCCCGAGCTCCACCCCTTCGAGCGTCCAGGGAACGATCCAGCGGGACACGGCGTCCGCCCACTCGGCGCTTCGACACAGGTCGAGATGCTCCTTGTTCACCGCAACCCCTTCGTCCTCCCGCGGGTGTTCGACCCTCCCGTGCACAGTGTGGTCCTGATCGGGGATCCGTGCGAGCGTCTCGCGACAGCGCGCCGGTGACACCGGGCGCAGTCCGCCACACGCGTCGAACGGGCGCGTCGACGGCCGTCCGACGCCAGCGCACGGCGGCGACGTGAGCGTGGTCCGTCGCGGGGACGCTCCGGATGGACGAGGCAGAGCGCCTGTCCGAAATCACCTGCCGGGCGGCGGAGGGAGGTACTCGCAGTGCCTGGGTCGGCAGGCCCTTCCCACCGCAAGCCTGGTCGGATTGGGTGGAGGTAGCGCAGGGATCCGACAATGAATGGAGTGTCCGTGGAGAAGCTCGTAAAGCGGCCTACCGTCAAGGCGCCGGAGACGTTCACCGGCGACGTGTGGTTCGACCCGATCGGGCCCGACGCGGGATCGTCCCGGCTGCGGGTGAGTATCGTCCGGTTCACCCCGGGTGCGCACACGGCGTGGCACCGTCACGCGAACGGTCAGACGCTGCACATCACCGAGGGTCGGGACCTGGTCCAGGCCCGTGGTGGTGCCGTGCTCGAGGTCGGTGCGGGCGACACCGTCGTCACCCCACCCCGGGAGCGGCACTGGCACGGCGCGGTACCTGAGCACTTCAGGACGCATCTGGCGATGTCGGAGGACTTGGCCGACTGTCAGGAGGGACCGGTCACCGAGTGGTGCCCGCACCTCACCGACGACGAGTATCCGGGCCGGTAGTCGGCAGCCGTACGAGATAGGAAAGAGACTTCATGAAGCGGCTGCTGGTGCCCTCGTCCGCCCTGTTGTGGGGACTCCAGATGGCGTTTCTCAGCCCCGCCTTGGCGTTGATCCTGGTGGACCTGTACGGCGCCACCACCGCACAGGTCGGCTGGGTGCTCAGCATCTACAACGTCAGCGGGTTCGTCGCGTCGCTGCTGCTGCCCGCGTACGCCGACAAGTTGCGCGACTACCTGCGCCCGATGCTGGTCTGTGGCGCGCTCACGGTCGTCCTCGCCGTCGTGCTGGCCCTTGTGACGACGCTTCCTGCGGCCACCGTCGCGCTGGTGGTCGTCGGCGGACCCGCTGGTGTCGGCAGCTCGCTGCTGTTCGCCCACCTCCGACACGGCGGCGCGAAGGCTGCGGACATCGTGAACACCCGGGCGATCGTGTCGGTCGCCTGGGTCGCCGGGCCGCCCCTGGCCACGTTCATCATGGGTTGGTTCGGTAACCGGGCGATCCTGCTCGCCATCGCAGCTGTCGCCCTCGCGAACATCGCGACGACCGCGATCATGATCGCGCAGCGCAACGCTGCCGACCGCGCGGCCGCTGCCGCCGCTGCAGCCGGCAACGGGGCACCAGAGACTGCGACCGCCATCGATGACGAGCCTCCGGTCGGCCGATTCGGGATCGTGCTGATCATGTCGGCCTTCGTGCTGCTGCAGGCAACCAACGCGACCGCGATGACGATCATGACCGTGTACGTCACCGAGACCGTGCACCTCGACGTGATGTGGGCGGGCATCGCTCTCGGCGTCGCCGCCGCCCTCGAGGTGCCTGCCCTGATCTCGATGGGCCGGCTCAGCAGCCGATACTCCCATCTTGGTCTGCTCGCCACCGGGTGCGTGGCCGGCATCGCGTACTACATCGGCCTTGCCTTCGTGACCGGACCGGTGGCGCTGATCGGCCTGCAGGTGCTGAACGCGTGGTCGTTCGCCGGCATCTCGGGCATCGGGCTGCCACTGTTCCAGCAGATGATCCCTCGACCGGGTCTGTCCACCGGTCTCTACATGAACACGCGCCGGCTCGGCGCGATCGTGTCCGGACCGATCATCGCGATCGGCTCCCTCACCGTGTTCGGACAGCGTGGCATCTTCCTCGCCAGCGCGATCATCACCCTGCTCGGCCTGATCATCGTCGCCATCGCCAGCCGGGTCACCAAGCGAGCCAAGGTCAGCGCTGCTTAGCGTACCGGTCGGGCGCGCGGCGGGCCGGCGCTCTCGCCCGGTCCACCGGCGCACAGGCGGTCGGGTCGACGGAAATGTCGGATCCGGCTCATAGTCTCGAATCCGGCTCATGACGTCGACGTGGGGCGCGGGGCCAGTGCCGACCGACACGCACCGCCCATGCCGGCAGTGTGCGAAAGGAGCAGGACCATGAAACTCGTCTCTGTTCGGATCATCACCGCGGACGTACGACGTCTGGTCGCCTTCTACGAACGGGTCGTCGGTGCGACGGCGCTGTGGGGCAACGAGCTGTTCGCGGAGATCCCCACGCCCGTTGGCGCGCTGGCCATCGGCAGCGACAAGACGGTGCGACTGTTCGGCGACGGCAGCGCGGAGCCGGCCGCGAACCGCACCGCGATCATCGAGTTCATCGTGGACGACGTTGATGCCGAGTACGCCCGGATGAGGGACTGGCTCACCGAGGTCGTCACCGAGCCCACGACCATGCCCTGGGGCAACCGTGCGTTGCTGTTCCGGGATCCCGACGGCAACCTGATCAACCTGTTCACCCCGGTCACGGCCGAGGCACGGGCCAGGTTCGGCGTGTGATCCTGGCAGGTCTCGACCGATCGCCACCGGACCGCGCCGAGGCGGCGGCTTCGGACCTTGTCGTCCGTCGGCGGTGATCCTGACCAGACCGGCCCGGCGGAGCCATCGGGCAGGGCGCCGGATCGGGTGGTGCGGTCAGATCGTCAAGTCGCCACTGCCTGCCAGTGGCGGCGCAGCGCCGCGACGAGCTCGTCGGCCCTTTCATCGGGGAAGAACAACTTCGCTCCCGGCAGCTCGACGACCTCGGTCGCGCCCGGGATGGTGTCGCGGAGCCAGCGCGCCCAGCGAAGTCGGAAGAAGACGTCGCCGGTCCCCCAGACGATCAGCGTCGGCACCTCGAGGCGGTGCAGCTCCGACTCGACGGCGAGCAGGTCCTGCGGGCGGAGACCGGCGACCCATCGCTGGAACTGCCGCCGAGCTTCCGGGCTGCCGATCAGTGGTTCGAGCCACTCGCGGACCACCTCGAGTGGTAGGTGCGAGACGTCGCCGTACCCACTTCCGTACACCCGGCGTCGAGCGCGACTGCGGTCTTTCAGCAGCCCCTTCGCGATCGGCGCGAAAAGCCCCAGTCGAGCGAGCAGCACGGTCGGCAGAAAGGCCGGCGGCGGCACATTGGTATGGGTCTCGCAGTTGGTGAGAGTGAAGGAGTGCAGCCGTTGGGGCCCACGCGCGGCGACGATCTGGGCGACGGCCCCGCCGGTGTCATTGGCCACGAGGTCGATTCCGTCCAGATCCAGTGCGTCGCAGAAATCGGAGACGAACGTCGCGAGTCCACCCAGCGAGAAGTCCTGGTCCGGAGCCGCCGGCGTGCGTCCGTGCAGGGGAAGGTCGACCGCGACGCAGCGGCGCTGGCCCGCGAGCGCCTCGATCACGTTGCGCCACAGGTAACTACTGGTAGCGACCCCGTGCACGAAGACGACAGCCGGACCGTCCCCGCCCGTGTCGAGGTAGCTCGCCGGTCCCGAGGCGGTGGCGATGTCTCGGCGGTACCGGTCGATGTCGAGGTCGTACGACGTCATGCCCGACTCCTTTTCGGCGACACGATGGTGCAACTAGACCGACTGTCGGTCTATCTCTACGATGAAGCCGAGACACGGATAGGTCAAGCGGATTCCTGGAAGGTCGGCAGTGAATCGGAACCTCGAACGGGGCCGCAGCTCGCGCGAGCAGCTCTTGGTGATCGCCACCCGACTGTTCACCGAGCGCGGCTACGACAAGACGTCGACCGAGGCGGTACTGCGTGAGTCCGGCACCAGCCGTGGATCGCTCTACCATCACTTCGCCAGCAAGGAGGCCCTGTTCTGGGCAGTGCTGGTGCGAATCGATGAGCGCGTCACCGCAACCATGGAGAGGGACATGGCGGCTGCGACGGACCCGGTCGACGCCCTGCGGCTGGCCAGCCTGACCTGGATTCGGCTGGCCAAAGATCCGGAGGTACGCCAGCTCGTGCTGATCGACGGACCCGCGGTCCTGGGCTGGGAGCGCTGGCGGGCCGAGAACGGGAAGCGCACGCTCGACGGAATCGAGCGGGCCGTTCGTTGGGCGGCCGATCGAGATCGGATCGATCCGCGAGACGTCCGACTGTTCGCGCACATGGTGCTGGCGGCGATGAACGAGGTCGCACTGGTGGTAGCGACGTCCGCCGACCCCGAGGGCGCGACCAGCGACGGTCAGCGAGCGATGGAGGACCTGCTCGATCGCCTTCTCGGGCGCCCGGCCCAAGTGCCGTAGGCCTTCACGCCCGGCCCGCACCGCCCCACGTACAACGGAGGGGTTTGAGTGGTGTAGTCCCCACCCCATCTCCTCCGACATCTCCCCGCGCAAGGTCTAGCGTGGCGCGCATGACACTCGGCGCGGCCTCCCGACCCATGTCGAGCCCACCATGGCGCCCCCGCTGCCCGCCAGGTCGCCCCCTCCCGCGGGGTGACGACGCGGACACCGAACGGGCTCGCTCCCGCCTCGAGACGGGGAGCACGGTCGGATGTGTGCGCATCCAGGTCGCGCACGGACGCACGGCCGGATGACCGTGCTACAGATGCCGTCCACCCCACCCACGTCGGAGGGCATCATGCTGCGCCCGTTCCGGGAGAGCGACGTGGGCATGCTGCGTGACCTGGCCACTGATCCCTACGTGCCGCTGATCGGCACGCTGCCGGCGAACGCGAGCGAGCAGGGGGCCCTTGACTTCATCGAGCGCCAGCACGCCAGACTGCGGAGTGGCGTCGGCTACTCGTTCTGCGTGGCCGATCAGTCCACCGACGCAGCCCTCGGCACGGCCGGGCTATGGCTCGCCGATGTCGCTGCCGGGCGGGCGTCGGTCGGGTACGCGGTGGCACCGTTTGCGCGGCGTCGCAGAGTGGCGGTCAGCGCACTTCGAGCGCTGACTGCGTTCGGCTGGGCCATTCCGGAGCTCCACCGGATCGAGTTGTATGCCGAGCCCAGCAACGTCGGTTCGGTCCGCACGGCCGAAGCGGCCGGCTATCTGCCAGAGGGGCTGCTGCGCAGTCACCAGCCGATCGGCGATCGGAGGGCCGACATGCTCCTCTACGCCACCCTGCGACCAACGGACGCTCCGGCGAAGGTGCGGCGCGTGTAACGGCGGCGGCGTCGATGGGACAACTCGACTGAAGCGCGACCATGGCACCTGAGCGTGGCTCAGCGCGAGAGCTCGGGTTCGGCTAGGGCCTCCGGATCGGCGCTCTGGGCATGGCCCCCAGGCGCTTCACCCCGGCAGCGGGGTGGCGCGGCGAGGTGCCGGCCGATGGCAAAGTAGAGGCACCGCTTCCGAGCCCGCAGCGTTCTGAACGAGACCAGGTCTCCTGAACGAGACCAGGTCTCCTGAACGAGACCAGGACTTCTGAACGAGACCAGGACTTCTGAACGAGACCAGGTCTTCCCAACGTCTGAACGAGACCAGGACTTCTGAACGGGACTGTGTCTAGCCGTGCGGCCTCCAAGTGGAGCTGACCGGCGCCAGCCCTCACCACAGTTCGAGCTCACCCACCGCATTGGTCTCCAGTCTTGGCCGCACTGATCATCAAGCGCTGACGTCGACGTCAACCTCAGGTGGCCGGTCACGGCGGCGGGTTGGTGTCGGGTCGTGGTGGTCTGTCTCGCCAACGGCCGATGCGGATTCGGGGGTGGAGGATCGGTTTTTGTTGTTGGTCGATCCATTTGGGTGGGGTCCATTCGGGGAGTCGGTCGGGGTTGGTGTGGCAGGTCCAGCCGCGGCCGGCGAAGTTGCGGTGGTGGTAGCCGCAGAGCAGGGTCAGGTTGTCCAGGTCGGTGTCGCCGCCGTCTATCCACGCGATGATGTGGTGTCGTTCGCACCATTCGGGGGTGGTGTCGCAGCCGGGGAAGCTGCAGCCGCCGTCGCGGGCGATCAGTGCCAGGGTCTGGGCCGGGCTGGCGATCCGGCGGGATCGGCCGAGGGTGAGGAGCTGGCCTCGTGAGTTCTTCAGGCACCAGGCCAGGTCGGTCTCGTCGGCGAGGTCGATCACGGTTTCCGCGGAGATCGGTGAGCCGTCGCTGAGGCGTCCGTTCCCGGTCCGGGTGCGGAGGTCGTCGGCGTCGATGGTGACGATCACGGTGGCCGGGGTGCCGTTGGTGTCGGCCAGTCCGCCGGCCCTGAGCAGCCGGTCGCAGACGGCCTCGACGGCGTCGTGCATCCGTTGGTCGTGGGAGCGGGGATCGTCCTCGACCACCCGCCGACCCGCCGACTGTCCCGCCGCCGCACCCTCGGAGACAGCACCCTCGGAGACAGCACCCTCGGAGTCAGCACCCTCGGAGTCAGCACCCTCGGTGACCGCACCCTCGGTGACCGCCGCGATACCCGCACCCTCGGGGACGGTTGCGTGGCCGGTCGGATCGCGGGCGATCGGATCGTCGGGAAGGGTGTCGAGGTCGATCCGGGTCGCGTGGGGTGCGGCGAGGGGGTCGAGGATGGCTTTCAGTTTCGCTCCGGCCTGTGGGGTGAGCCGGAACTCGCCGCGGAACGAGCCGTCGCGGGCGTGCCGCCAGCGGAAGAACCGGCGGTCCTGCTGCACCTGGTCGTCGGGCAGGGTGCCGTCGGGGTCGATGGCGTCGACGACCTGTTCGGCGAGCCGGCGCAGGTCGTGCGGCCCGATCCCGGTCGCGGCGTCGACCAGGATCTGTTCCCCGGCGTCGACCTCGGCCGGGTCGAAGCCGCGCCCGTCGACCTGACGCAACGCGGTGTCGATCACCGCCACCTGTTCGGTGGTGACCTCGCCGCGGCGTTGCGCCTGCGCCAGCCAGGGCCGCCACGGACCGACCGGTTCACCGGTCATCGTCTGCCGATCGACAAGGTGCTCGGCGGCCTTCACCCGTCGACTCGCCTCACCCGCAGACAGCAGCAGCGCCTGCATCAACACCTGCACCATCGACCGCCGACACAACGCGTGCGGCAGATCCGCCTCGATCGCGGACCGGATCACCCGATGATCGATCACCGGCAGCTGGTTGCGGACCGATTCGAACTCCTGCAGGAACCCGACCACCCCGGCCGGGTCGAGATCATCCACCCCACCGTCGTCGACCACCTTCACCAGATGCCCCAACGCGGTAGCGAACCCGTCCAGCGCATGCTGCAGCGGCGTCGCCTCCGCCACGCCCGACCGGATCATGCATCCATTGTAGTCGAACGTCCATTCGAATCCAAGAGGGCGACTCTCCGGAATTCCTGTTCGGAAGGTCCGCGTCGCGCGCGTCGTCGACTCATCTCAATGTGCCCGGCCCTGATTGCTGACCGCAACGGCGGACATTCGACCCCGGGCGTCCCGCGTCCTCGACGGCCTCACGGATGGGGCCGGCGTAAGCACACGCAGGACGGTCACCAAGGCGATGACGGGCCACTAGGGCCGGCGCACTCGGCGGGACCGGTCAGGATCCTGAACGAGGTGGTCGCACAGACCGGCAGCCACCGCGACCATGTCCTCGGATCAGCGGCGCAGCGTCGGGAGTCTGTCAGCGCGAAAGTCTGTCAGCGCGAGAGTCTGTCAGCGCGGAGCCCGTCAGCGCTGGAGCCCGTCAGCGCTGGAGTCTTTCAGCGCGAGAGTCTGTCAGCGCGAGAGCTCGGTGGGATTCTGCTTGTGCTGATGGAACTTGAAGAGGGCACTGGCAACGAGGCCATGTGCTTCGGGGGCAGGCGCGACAGCCGTGATCGCGGCGCCGCCCGAACTGTCCATCGAGGCCGTATCTGTGCCGACATCGACTCCGACGAGGAGCACGCAGCTCAGGATCGCCGCCGACAAGGCCGTGCGAACGATCTTCGTTGTTCTCGAAACCTGCTGACGACCCGACCGTCGGTCGATGGTCACGATGCCTCTTTCTCTGCCGTGGACGTTTCTTGATGACAACTGACAGCCTGCCGGGTCACGCGAAGACGAGACATCCGCCGGCTGGCGGACCGACCGGGTGGAGGGAGTGTCCGCCGATCGGGGGACATCCGATGAGCGGCCCGGCCGCGAGACGCACACAGGCAGGGCCGGCCGCGACGACGGCCCTGGTCAGTTCAGCCGTTCGGTCAGGTGGACATCGACATCGTCGCCGTCGTTCTTGCCGATGGCCTTCCGGATGGCAGCGGTCACTGGAAGCTTGTGCGTACCGTCCCCCAGAGCCATGAACGCGCCGGTGAACGGCTGTCCGTCGATCGTGCCGGCAACCTTGACCAGCCCGCGGGTTCCGAAGATCTGCGCTGAGTCCGGAAGCTGGACGCAGGTCCAGGTGTCGCCCGGGCGGGCCTTGCCGAGCGGCGCGGTGAACCTGATGTCCAGGGGTCGGGGCTCACTTGTGGTCATGGTCCATCGTGCCTCGCTCAGCCACGAAATGCTCCTTGCTGGCTCAATGGTCCGGGCCTGCCCGCTATCGCTGGGCCGACGCCCCGCGCAGCAGGGCGAGGAGTTCCTCGTACGGGCCGATCAGGTAGGCGAGGTCGCCGCCGGTCAGCCGCGTGTCGCGACGCGGCGCCGGATCGGTGCTGCCGTCGGGGTGGACCAGCGAAACGACCCGCAGTCTCCCGCCGATCTCCCACATGGCGAGGCCGTCGAGATGGGATCCCACGTCAACGGTCAGGCTGGCGACCAGGATCGGTTGATCACCCACGTAGAAGGTGCCGAGCACGTCCAGACCCAAGGCCGCGCCGACGAACCACGGCGCGGCCAACGCAGCCGTCGAACGTACGTAGCGGAAGTCGAAGCTTGCCGCGACGGTGCGAGCCAGTCGGCGGTCGAACAGTCGGAGGACCACCGGTACGTCCGCCCACCGGTCGGCGAGCAGATCGCGTACGGCCAGGCCGGTCTCGATGTTCACCAGATCGTCGCTGGTCATCACCGCGACCGCGCGGGCATGTTCGAGACGGACCATGTCGAAGGTCTCCGGCAGCGTCGCGTCGGCCACGATCACCGGCGTCTCGCGTTGCGCCAGACTTGCCAGAAAGCGATTCTCCTCGTCGGTCTCGATCACCACGACATCGATTCCGGCGTCGCGAAGCCCTTCCACCACAGCGATCCCGATCGAGCCGAGCCCGATCACGATCACGTGGTCGGCGAGGCCGGTGACCTTGCGCCGACCGAGTGAGCCGGCGATGGTCCGGCTGATCAGCACGTTGGTGAGCAGGGCAAAGAAGACCGTCGCCATGGTGGCGCCGACGAGCATCAACCCGATGGCCCAGACCCGGAGCCAGGGTCGCTGATCGCGGAAGTAGAAGTCTCCGAAGCCGACGGTACCGATCGTCTCGATGGTGAAGTACAACGCGTCGAGAAGACTCATCCTCGCGCCGTTGGCCTCCCTGTAGCCGATCGTCAAGATCGCGACCGAGATCGTGATCAAGGTCCCGAGCGCGAGTAGAACCAGCTTCAGCCGACGATCGAGGCTGGCGAAGAGGAAGCGTACGAGCGTGGTCGGCCGATGCCGAGGCTCGCGTGGCGCGCGAGCGCCGACGAAGGCGGGCGTCAGCTCCTGCGCCGTCTCCGGCCCAAGGTCGGCAGCTCGCACGGCCCGAGGTTCACCGATGATCACGACCCGGGCGCCCTGCTGCACCGGGTCGTCACGGCTGGGGGCGATCTCCACCGTCCCGCCCGCGGTCACGATGCCGATGGGGGCGAGGTCGCCGTACAGCTCGCGCAGTGTGCCGGAGCGCGGGGCAACCACCTCCGCCACCACGAGTCGCTGGTCACCGAGCTGCAGCGTGTGCGTACCGGATCGTAGACAGGCCTCGACCACCGACGGCGTTGACAGCCGCGCGACGTCGAGCACCGCGACGCCGATGTCGGCGAGGGCTCGACCGACGGCAGCGTTGCGAAGGGCGACGACGATGCGGAGGTCCGGGCACAGCTCTCTCGCGAGGAGGGCCGTGGCGAGTGTGTGCAGGTCGTCGCTCTCCACGCACAGCAGCGCGGTGGCACCGGTCAGACCCGCGCTGTGCAGGGCCTCCGGTGAGCGGGAGTCGCCGCGCAGGCAGGGCACACCGAAGCCGGCGACGACCTGGATCAGACCGACGTCGGGTGAGTTGTCGACGACGACAGCGCTCACCTCTGCCAGGTGAAGCTGCTCCACGATCCGCACGCCTTCGCCGTGCAGGCCGCAGACGATCACGTGGCCCGTCCAGTCCGAGCACGAATCGGGTTCCGGACCGGATGGCGTCGTCACGGTGACAGCGTGACCTCAGCGCGTAACGCCCGTGTTACGCCACCGCGCACGACCCGCCCCGGTAGCGCACCAGAAGCGGAGGCCATCGTCCGGGATCGCTTCTACATTGATCGGTATGACGATCAAAGCGGTGAACGTGGACGACTACCGGATCGAGCCGCTCGGTCCGCGGACGTGGGATGCGTTCGCGGATCTCGCTGAGCGACACAACGGCGTCTGGGGCGGGTGCTGGTGCCTGTGGTTCCACCTGCGCCCGGACCCCCCGGAGCGCAAAACGCTCGGCAATCGCGAGTTCAAGCGGCTGCTCGTCGAACAGGGCCGTACGCACGCTGCGCTGGTCTTCGACGGCGACGTCGCGGTCGCCTGGGCACAGTACGGACCGGTCGCCGAACTGCCGAACATCCACCACCGCAAGCAATGGGAACAGGGTCTTGTCCGCTCGCCGGACTTTCGGATCACCTGCCTGTTCGTGGACCGACGGTACCGACGTCAGGGGATGGCCGCAGTCGCGGTTCGAGGCGCCCTCGCCTTGATCGCCGAGGGCGGCGGTGGCCTGGTCGAGGCTTACCCGCACGACATCCCTGAGGGAAAGAAGATGTCTGCCTCCTTCCTCTACAACTCCACCCGGACGATGTACGAACGGCTCGGCTTCGACTACCAACGGCCCAAGGGCCAAGGCAACTGCGTGATGACCAAGGACGTACCAGCAGGCCCATGACCGGTGAGATTGATCAGACCTCACCGGGTCGGACGAGTCTGGTCTCGTAGGCGATCACGATCAGCTGTGCTCGATCGCGCGCGTCCAGTTTGGTCAGGATGCGGGCGACATGGGTCTTGACCGTCGCCGGGCTGATGTACAACCGGGCACCGATCTCGGCGTTGGACAGCCCCTTGGCGACCATCGCGAGGACGTCTCGTTCGCGGAGCGTGAGGACCTCCAGGCGAGCGGTGTCGGGCTGCTGCGCTTCGCTCGGACGTTGCAGGAACGCCTCGATCAGGTGCCTGGTGATGCCCGGTGACAGCAACGCCTCGCCGGCCGCGACGAGGCGGACCCCAGCGAGCAGATCGGCCGGGGGTGTGTCCTTGAGCAAGAACCCGCTCGCGCCTGCCCGGAGTGCCGCATGGACGTATTCGTCCAGGTCGAAGGTGGTCAGCATGAGGATGCGTACGCCGACGCACCGCTGGTCGGCCAGGATCTGCCTGGTGGCCTCGAGCCCGTCCATGACCGGCATCCGGATGTCCATCAGCACGACGTCGGGCTGGGTGCGGACGACGAGGTCGACCGCCTCGGCGCCGTTGGCGGCGCTGCCGACGACATCGAGATCGGGCACCGACTCGAGCAGCACCACGAATCCCGCGCGGACGAGAGCCTGATCGTCGACGACCGCGACGCTGATCATCGTGCCCTCGTTTGCGGCCCGATCGGTAGCTCGACCGCGAGCCGGAAACCGCCGTCTGGCTGAGGGCCGGCCAGCACGGTGCCCTCGAACAGGGCCGCCCGCTCCCGCACTCCGGTCAGGCCGTGACCGGAGCCGGGCGCGGTTGGACCGGCAAGGCTGGCTCCGGTGTCGGCCGTTCGACCCTCGTCACGGATCTCGATGCACAGTTCGGTGGGCAATCGTCGGACGCTCACCCGAGCCACCGGTCCACCATGGCGAAGGACGTTGGTCAGCCCTTCCTGGATGATCCGGTAGGCCGAGATGTCGAGCGCCGGTGGGAGCTCGCCGACCCGATCGAGGCCGACCGCCTCGAGCTCGAGGCCAGTGCTGCGGAACTGCGCGAGGAGCCGGTCGACGTCGCGGAGGCCCTCCGGGGGCAGGGTGCCGACGGGGTTGCTGGCGTCGTCCTCCGATCGGAGCACGCCGAGCAGTCGGCGCATCTCGACCAGTCCTTCCCGCGCAGTGATCTCGATGCTGCCCAGCGCGTCCCGGGCAACCTCTGGACGCTCGTCGATGACGTGATGCGCCACCCCTGCCTGCACAGCGATCACGCTCATCGAGTGGGCGACGACATCGTGCAGATCGCGCGCGATCCGTAGGCGCTCCGCGCTGATCGCCTGCCGCTCCTCCTCCGCCTGCCGCTGCACCAGACGCCGGGCTTCGTCGGCCCTCTGCTCGGCCTCGCGGTGGGCCTCGTCGAGCTCGTGGCGGCGCCGGGCGCGGCGGGCCTTGAGGTTCTCTCCGGCCAACCACGCGACTGTCACGGTCAGCAGGGTGCTGATCCACGACGACGCCGTCGCGACTCCCGTCGGCTGGAGAACGAGGGCGACAATCAGTCCGGCCGCCCCGCCGAGATACACCACGAGGGCTCGGCGACGATCCGCATGCAGAGCAACAGCGAACACCAGCGCGAACGTCGCATAGCCAGGAAAGGCGCTGTAGCGGGCCAGCGAGTACCCGATCAGTGCGAGGTTCGAGACCGCCATCGCCACGATCGGAAACCGACGATGCACCGCGAACGGCACAGTGATCACACCCGCCAAGAGATAGGCGGCCGGGGTCGTCGCCGACTGTCCTTGGGCGAGCGGGCGGGTAGCGAGGTCGACTGCCATCCCACCCCACAGCAGGGCCGCCCCGGTGATGTCGAGCACCGGCTCGCGTACGGCTGCCCAGCCGCCACGCCCTGAGGTGTCAGCCGTGCTCGGCTGCGTTCGGAGCATGAGGCTCAACCTAGCGACGAGGAGGCCCCTCGGCGTCCCCCGGCAGGCGTACGCCGAGCGGGTCAGCCGGCCTCCAGGGATTCGGCTCGTCGGCCGACGACAGGGACAGGTTGCTGCGACGACCGTACTGGCATGAACACTCCACCTGTTGCCCCGACCGCCGATCCGAGCACCGCTGCCGTCCCGCGCGGCTGGTTCCAACGGTCCGCGGTCGCCCATCCGATCCTCCTGCTGTTGACCGTGTCCATCGGCTTCGTCTGGTTCACCCAGCTGGGTTCGGCGGTCGTGGGCGTCGACCTGATGCCAGCCAAGCTGGCCGAGCTGGTGGTCCTGGTCGGCCTGGCCGCGGCGATCACGTGGGCGACCGACCGTCGACCAGGCACACGGCAGCTGTTCGCCGGCCTGCTCCGCTGGCGACTCGGCTGGCGCTACCTGCTTCTGGTCCTCGCCATGCCGCTACTGACGGCAGGCGTCGCCGTGGCCACAGGAACCCTGCACACCCCCGGCGACGGTTGGCTCTCGGTCGGGTTGACCTATCTGTTCTTCCTCGCGGTCGGGGCGATCACGGCCAACCTGTGGGAGGAGACGGTCTGGGGCGGGTTCGTCCAGGGCCGACTGATGGCGCGGCACGGTCTGCTGGTCGGCTCGTTGCTCACAGCCGTACCGGTCTTCCTCATCCACCTCCCGCTCGCCTTCGAGAACAGCGGCTGGCAGGGCACGACCTGGCGTGATGCCTTCATCACCTGGGGCGTGCTGGGTGTTGCGGCACCGTTCCAGCGCTATCTGATCGGCACCCTTCTCGTCGACACCGGAGGGAGCACACTGGCGGCCGGCCTGATGCACGCCTCGATCAACGCGGCCGGTGCCATGGTGATCGTGCCGGGCGGCTGGCAACTCGTGCCCGCGTTGGCCCTGCTCACGCTCGCTGTCGCCGGGTACCGGCGACTTCGCGGCCTGTCGGCCACCGACGGCTATTCGCCGGCGATCACGCCGCCCTCCGAGGCGGCCGAGCGAACAACGCCGGAGCTCACACCGTGACCACCGTCCTCTCCGCGCCGATCGAGGAGGTCGTGGCAACCCACGGCCGGGCGACGAGTGTCCTGCTTCACCTGGCGCCAGGGCTTGTGGGCCTGCTTGCCTATCTCGCGCTGCTTCCACTGGCGCGCGGAGCTGGCCTGCCGTCGGTGGCAGCCTTGGCTGTCGCGGGCCTGCTCGCCGTGCCAGCCGTCCAGCTCGGGCTACTCCTGCTGCACCGCCGGCGCCGGCCGTACGAACCCGCGGTGGCCTTGCGAGTCCGACTGCCGACGCCGAGGCTGCTCGGCCTGGCCGTGCTCGAGATCGGATTCGCAGGCGTCGTGTTCGTCGCGACAGCGCGACTGACACCGCTGATCCAGGCCCGGGCCTTTGGCTGGTGGCCACAGGCCTGGGCCATCCGGCTCGGCACCGACGGTCATTACGGTGGGCGCCCCCTGATGATCACGGCCGTGCTGGTCCTGCTCGGCAGCGTGCTGGTGGCGCCGATCGTCGAGGAAGCGTACTTTCGCGGATTCTTGCTACCCAGAATGCCCAGCCGACTCGGTCGGTGGCGGGTTCCCGCGCACGTTGTCCTGTTCGCTGGCTATCACTTCTGGTCGCCCTGGCTGCTACCGACGCGGGCGCTTGCGATCTTGCCACTGGCGTACGTCGCCGTCCGGACCCGGGACGTGCGCATCGGCATGGTCGCCCACATCGTGTTGAACGCCACCGACCTGGTGGTGCTGCTGGCGTACATCACACACTGACCGCCGCTCGACCGGCCATCGCCGGCCTCGGCGTCACAATCCGTTCCAGCCAAGAGAAGAAGGAGACATCCGTCGTGTCAACAACCCAGCGGCCGGCCCGAGTCGCCGAGCCCACAACCGTCAAGCAGTACGGTCTCGCCCGCATCCTCGGCACCTGGGCGGCCGCCGCGTTGCCCATGTCCGCCCTGGCGTGGTTGGTCGCGCCGAAGCTGGCGAACGCCCTGGACGGACCGACGGCGTTGTCCCGCGCGCTGATCCTGACGTTGCTGGCCGGGCTGATCTGGCAGTTCGTTCTCGTCGTCGTCCTCGTGTATCGCGAACAGCGGACTTTGCGCTGGTCGGTCGTGAAGGACGCGCTGTGGCTGCATGCACCGCAGAGCCGGAAGACCGGTCGCCGCGGCGGGCTGTTGTGGCTCATCGCTCTTCCGCTGATCGTCGCCTTGGCCGTCGAAGAGCTCCTCCCGAGCATGCCGACACCGCCGCTTCGCGACATGGCGCTGTTCCTCGGATCGGCTGCAGGCCAGACATTCCTCTCGGGGAACTGGGCCTGGCTCGCCGTCATCGTGGCGCTGGAGATCTTCAACAGCGTGTTGGGCGAAGAGCTTCTGTTCCGCGGACTGTTGCTGCCGCGGATGAATGGCCGGTTCGGACGCTGGGACTGGGTCGCCAACGGTGTGCTGTTCGCCGTCTATCATCTGCACGTGCCGTGGGTGATCCCGCAGGCCCTCCTCGACACGATCATCGTTGCCTATCCGTCCAAGCGTTTCCGCAGCGCCCTCCTCGGGATCGTCGTCCACAGCGCCCAGTCGTTGGTCTTCGTCGCTCTCACCCTCGCCGTGGTGCTGCGTTGATGCCACCGCGGAGCAGCGGTGAACGATGCAGCGGTGCTTCGATCGGGTGAGGTAGCTCGACACCGCTCCGACTGGACGGCTGAAGGGTGGGAAAGGGGAAGCATGGCTGAGGTCGAGGGAACGCGCACCTTCGGAGTGGGTAGCGACGCGTACGACAGGTTCATGGGCCGCTACTCCGGAGAGCTGGCCGGCGCCTTCGCCGACTTCGTGGGGATCGACGCCACGACTCGGGTGCTGGATGTCGGGTGTGGTCCCGGAGCCTTCACGACGGTGGCCGTGGAGCGCGCGGGTGCTGCGAACGTCAGTGCCGCGGACCCCACGGCGGCCTTCGTCGAGGCATGCCGCGCTCGGCTTCCGGGCGTCGACGTACGGCAGGAGCCGGCAGAGCACCTCTCGTTCCACGACGAGTCCTTCGACTGCGCATCGGCCCAGCTCGTGTTCCACTTCGTCAGCGATCCCACTCGCGCCGTGGCCGAGATGACCCGAGTCGTCCGACCCGGCGGGGTGATCGCCGGTTGCGTCTGGGACTTCGCCGAAGGAATGGAGATGCTGCGCCGATTCTGGGACGCGGCGTTGGCGATCGACCCCCAGGCGCCGGACGAGGCCCGTACGCTGCGGTTCAGCCGCCGAGGGGAGCTTGCCGAGCTGCTCGGCGCGAGTGGGCTGGCGGACGTCGCGGAGACCACCTTGCTGGTCAGCTCTCGCTATCGGGCGTTCGACGAGCTGTGGGATGGCTTCCGTGCGGGTGTCGGCCCCGCCGGGGCGTACTGCGCCGGGTTGTCGCCGGATCGACAGGCCGAGCTGCGCCAGAGTCTGTTCGAGCGGCTCGGTGAGCCCGACGGAGAATTCAGCCTGGAGGCCGTGGCGCGTGCTGCCAGGGGTGTGCGCCGCCAGGCGGTTTGAACAGCCTGAGGCCGCCTCCTACCGTCCGGTCACCCGCTGGTCGCGGGTCTCAGCGCAGCCGGCGCGCGCGAAGCACCAGGTCGTCGGTGTGGTGCGCTCCGGCGCCGCCCTCGGGTGCCACCCGTGGGCGCTGGAGGTCGAGCTCGACCGTCCAGTCCTCGTCGAGCAGCTCGGCGATCATCGACGGCCAGACATAGTCGGCCGGGTCGAACCCGCTGTCGTTCGCCGGCTGGGTCTCCATCCCCGCGTGATGCACGAGCAGCAGCACCCCACCGGGCGCCACCGCCGACAGCAGCGCGCGCTCCGCAGCCCGGTCGGGGGTACGCAGCAGCGCCGGGTACTGCGCGGACACCAGGTCGAAGGACGCGGGCTGCAGCCGCGCGTGCGCCAGGTCGGCGTGCACCCATCGGATCGTGACGCCGGCGTCCCGGGCGTGCCTGGCGGCGCGCGCCAGGGCGACACCGGAGACCTCGAGCGCGGTGACCTCCCAACCGCGGCTCGCGAGCCAGACGGCGTCCGCTCCTTCGCCGCAGCCGACATCGAGCACTCGCCCCGACGCGAGCCCGGCGACCTCGGCAACCAGCGCGCCGTTCGGCCGACCGCTCCACAGTTGCTCCCCCTCGGCGTATCGCCGATCCCACTCAGCCTGCACGGCCGGATCTCCGACGTACGCGGGTGGCTGGGTGCGGTCCGGCGCTGACGTCTCGCGCACCGAGGGCTGGGGCTGCAGCGATTCGGGCCGGAACGGTTCCGGTTCGAACGGTTCTGGCTGGATGTCGTCGATCACTGCTCCATCGTCACCCAGACCCTCGTGTGGGGCCACTTCCGTTGCCGGTCCGGCAAGTCGGCGCAGGAGCGCCGGCTACCGCGAGTGACTCACCGGCGGGGGACAGCCAGACTCGTCTTCGCACCGCATCGCCCAGATGCAAGCCCGAACCCGCCACCCAGCCCCCGTCTTCGCACCGCATCGCCCAGACGCAAGCCCGAACCCGCCACCCAGCCCCCGTCTTCGCACCGCATCGCCCAGACGCAAGCCCGAACCCGCCACCCAGCCCCCGTCTTCGCACCGCATCGCCCAGACGCAGACACGACCAGTCGTCCGGTGCCACGCGTTGGGCGCCGCACCACCGAAGTCGTGGACAGCGAGCGCGCGTGAACGTCGCCGACGGGCCGCTCAGGCGATCAACTCGGCGGCGCAGTGACGCCGCAGCCACCCGCGATAGCGCCGGGGGCTCCAGCCCTGGTCGACGACCAGTCGCCAGTAGGTCTCGTGCCCGCAGAGGACCGAGAACGAGCTCCCTGCGTCCGCTGTGGAGAGTCCGGGTCGAAGCCATCCCCGTCTGCGAAGCTCGCTGGACAGATGGCGAAGATCGATGACCTGTTGCCCATTCCCCCGGGCCCAGATCTCTGCAGCGCCGGCGTCCACACCGGCGGCGGTTCGGGTCATCTCGGCCACCGCAGCGGTCGCTTGGTGCAGGTTGCTCACCCAGCGCGCAAAGGCCGTCAGAAAGTCCTCGACCGTCTGGCAGCGGAGGACGGGCTGAAAGTCCCGCCTGTCCAGCAGGGGCCCGAAGTCCTCGGTGAACACGAGCGCCAGGAGAACCTCCCGCAACAGATCGCTCTTGCTGGCCACGAGATTGAACAGCGTACGTTCGGTGACCCCCGCCTGGGCGGCGATCTCGCGGGTGGTGGTCGCCGCGAAACCCCGCGCCACAAAGAGCGCCAGGGCCTGCTCGAACACGCGTCGGCGAGTGGCCTCAGCCTTCTCTGCTCGGCTCTGCGATTCGGTCATTGCATGATCACTGTAATGACCAACGAACAAGCGGCATGACGACGTACACCTTGTGGTCGCACTAAGTTCAGCGCTACTGTAACAAACAGCTGATTCGGGCCGCGCCCGATCGACCGCCGCCGACGGGAGCCTGAAGTGACCGAGGCACTGCGGAATGTCGTTGTGAGCCGCCGATACCGCCGCGCCGTGGTCGCCGGCCGCGGCGTCCGCTATGCCCGGAAGCGCCTCGACCTGTCCCCGAAAGACATCGCCCGCGGACTCAGCTTCTGTGCCGGGGCCCGAACGGCCGACCGACTGAGCGCTTCGGTGGCGGCGGCCTGGCAACCGAGTGAGGCGGTCGTCGCGACGCTTTCGGTCCGCAGCGGCTTCGACCTGTTGCTCGGCGCCGTCGACTGGCCGCCGGGTTCGGAGGTCGTGTTCACCGCGGTGACGATTCCCCATCTGGCGACACTGGTCCGAAGCCACGGCTTCGTGCCGGTTGCGGTCGATCTGTGCCCGGAGACGCTGGAGGTCGATCCAGCCGTCTTGGAAGCAGCGTGCACCGAGCGAACGCGCGCCCTGGTCATCGCGCAGCTGTTCGGCGTACGTTCGGAGCTGACGCCTCATGCGTCGATCGCGGCCGCCCGCGGGCTGCTGCTGATCGAGGACTGCGCGCAGTGCTACGACGGAATCACCCGACGGCTGGGCCGCGCCGACGTCGAGATGTATAGCTTCGGGACCATCAAGACCGCCACCTGCGTCGGCGGGGCCGTGCTCCTCGTTCGAGACCCGGCGCTCCGTTCACGGATCAGGACCAGGCAGGACGCGCTGCCGATCCAGCCGACCGCGGAGTACGTGGGAAAGCTACTGAAGGCGGCGCTGCTCCTCGTGCTGGGGACGCCGTCCTGCTTCCGGGTGTTCAGCGCCATGCTCGACGCCGTCGGAGTGGACTACGACCTGCTGATCCGCAAGGTCAGTCGCGAGTTCGATGACCAGCACCTCCTCGCCCGGATCCGAAGGCGACCATGCACGGCCCTGCTGGCGATGATGGACTACCGATTCGTGACCTATCAGCCCGGCCGGGTGGTCGCGCGAGGACGAGCCGGCGACCAGCTGGCAGCACAGCTGGCCCCGCACGTCCTCCTCCTTGGTCGGGCAGCGAGATCGTCCACGCACTGGCTGTTTCCGATCGTGTCCAGCGCCCCGCTGAGACTCATCGCGGTCGGCCGCAGCGCCGGGTACGACCTCACCGATGGTTCCTCGACGCTGGTGGCGCTCGACGAGAACTGTCGTCGAGCCGCCGATGCGATGTCCAACGTCGTCTACGCACCCGTCGACGCAGCTATGCCGCCGACGGCGGTCAATGAGCTCGCGACGCTGATCAACGGGGCCGAATCAGCGGTACTGGACTCGTCGCCCAGCGCCTGAGTACTGCGGCCGAGCGATGCTCGCCGGTGGCCCATCCAGCGAGGTCGTCGTCGCTAGCACCTACCGACCTGGAGCCGGCGGCGAATATCAGCTTGGTGTCCCCTGTTTCCGGTGCCAGCATGGAGTTGTCGGCGTCGAGCGAGGTGGACATGATCAAGGCAACGGGTTGTCGATCATGACCACATCGTCCGGGTCCGGCGACGAGCCGGTCGATCAAGAACCACCGAGGCAACTGCGCAGTCCTCGGCGGGGCGCATTCCCGACGCCCAGGGACGAGATCGACAAGGCGCCGGCCTACGACCCCCGCGACCGACCCGACGACGAGGCCGCCCAAGCGGTCGATACCGGCCAGACAGCGGAGACCGGCCAGACAGCGGAGACCGGCCAGACAGCCGAGTCACACCAGACAGCCGAGTCACACCAGACCCCCCGCAGCGACGAGTCGCAGTAGCGACAACTCGAGCACGTTGGGCTCGGCGCACGCCGACGCCCGAAGCACCTTCACGGCCCCCGAAGCACCTCCACACCGCCACGATCGCAAGATCGAAGACAGGAGACAGCCATGCCCGACGAAGACATCCAGACACCCAGACGCGGCGCGCGCCCATCACCGCGAAGCGCACTCGCGGCAGCGACCCCACACACCGCTCCGGTGGGGGCACCTCCGAGCTTCATCACCGTGCCCCAGCGGATCTCCATGTGGGGCAACGATGTGCACGGCGACTGCGTCACCGCCGAGGAAGCCTTCGCGAAGGCTTGCCACAGCCCCGAGATCTTCGTCTCCGATGCGACGGTGATCGGCTGGGCGAGCGCCCACGGGGTCCTCGAGGGCGCCTACCTCACCGAAGTCATGCGGTGGATGCAGCAGTACGGCTTCGTCGATGGCACCAGGATGTCCACCGACGGGGGCTACCTCTCGGTGAACTGGACCGACGCCGGAAATCTCCAGAGCGCGATCTCGACCGGGCCGGTGAAGCTCGGCGTCGCAGCCGACCAGATCGAGACCGCCTGGCGGACCACGGGTGGCCGATCGGGATGGTTCGGAACCGGGTTCCATGCCGACTCCAACGAGGACCACTGTGTCGCGCTGTGCGGCTACGGCACCATCGCCTGGCTGGCCCAGCAGCTGGGCGTCCAGGTCCCGCCCGGCGTCGACGGGTCGCGCGCCGGGTACGCGATGTTCACCTGGAACACGATCGGCATCATCGATGCGGCGTCGATGATCGCCGTTACCCACGAGGCGTGGTTGCGGCGGCCCACCACCATCGTCAACCCGACGGCCGGCGGCGACACCATGCAGCCCGGACAGATCCTGCTGCCCGGCGAGGCCATCCACTCCGCGAGCGGTCGCTACACCTTCGTCTACCAAGGCGACGGAAACCTCGTCCTGTACGACGGCGGACATCCCTTGTGGGCCTCCAACACCAACGGCAGACCGGCCGGCGTCGCCATCATGCAAGGGGACGGCAACCTCGTCCTCTATCCCCCGAACGGCGGGAATGCGATCTGGTCCTCCGGAACGTGGGGCAAGCCCGGCAGCCACCTGATCATGCAAGACGACGGGAACGCGGTGATCTACCAACCGAGCGGACACGCGATCTGGGCCACCAACACCTGGCTTCCCGGCGGCCCGACCGCCGCCGGCGACACCATGCAGCCCGGACAGATCCTGCTGCCCGGCGAGGCCATCCACTCCGCGAACGGGCGCTACACCTTCGTCTACCAAGGCGACGGCAACCTCGTCCTGTACGACGGCGGCCACCCCTTGTGGGCCTCCAACACCGACGGCAAACCCGCCGGCGTCTGCGTGATGCAAGGCGACGGGAATCTCGTCCTCTACAAGCGAGGCGGAGTCCCACTGTGGGCCTCCGGCACCAACGGCAGCCCCGGCGCCCACTTGATCATCCAGGATGATCGCAATGTGGTCATCTACCAACCCAACGGCCATCCGATCTGGGCGACGAACACGAACATCTGAACCCGAGAGCTCACCTCGCCCGGCGGCACCGCCCACGGGGCGAGGTGAGCTCGGCGCCGGACCGCGCCGGCTGTCAGCAGCCGGTCAAGATCACGAGCTGCTGGGTTGCCCGCGTCATGGCGACGTAGCGGTCGACCGTTCCCTCGACGCCGGAACCCAACGTGCCCGAGCCGATCGCGCCCGAGCCGAATGCATCCGGGTCGACGAGCACGACGAGGTCGAACTCCAGCCCCTTCGCCAGCTCAGGCGTCAAGGATCGGACGCGGGACATCGCCCGGCCCGCGTCTGGCGCGGCCCGATCCATGGCGATCACGCAGGCGGTGCCCTCCGGGTGGGACGCGAGCCACTCGTCGAGGATCTCGGTGAGGTCGGCGGTCGACCCATAAACAACGGGTACGCCGGTGCTGCGGATCGACGTCGGAACATTCGCGTCCGGGAACACCGACTTGATCACGGGCTCAGCCTCGGCCATCACCTCTTCCGGTGTCCGATAGTTGATGCTCAGCGTCGCCGAGCGCACGGTGCCGAACCCGACCCGGGCGAGCCGTTCCTGCCACGACTCGGTGAACCCGTGCCGGGCCTGGGCGCGATCGCCGACGATGGTGAAGCTGCGCGACGGACAGCGCCGCAGCAGCATCTGCCACTCGGCGTCGGTCAGCTCCTGGGCCTCGTCGACGACGATGTGGGCGAACGGACCAGCCAGCAGGTCCGGATCCACACTGGGCAGGGCGTCCGGGTGGATCAGGGCGTCCTGCAGATCGCGCCCTTGCAGCATGATCACATCGTCGCCCCAGTCCTCGGCGGCATCGACGATGTGGTGGATGACATCGGAGAAGACCTCGCGTTGGGCGGCGACCGCCGCCTCGCGCCGACGGTTGCGTCGTGACGTCTCGGGGTCGCCCAGTCGGTACCGTGCCGCGTCCAGCAGCGGGAGGTCCGACACCGTCCACGCCTGGGGGTCCTCGCGCTGCAACCTCTGGACATCGTCGACGCCGAGCCAGGGCGCGCACCGCCGCAGGTAGGCGGGCACCGACCACAGGTCTCCGACGAGCTCGGCGGCTTCGATCAGCGTCCACGCGCGGGAGAACGTCGTGGTCAGTCCCTCGTTCTGTAGCAGTGCTCGCCGGATGACCGCCGGCGAGACCTCGTCGTCCTCGTCGTGGTCCTCGCCATCCTCGCCGAGGTCAGCGTCGGGATCCGTGTCGAGCTGGTCGACGATGATCGACACCAGCGCCTCCCAGACCTGGTCGCGAGCCTCGTTGTGCGGCGTACCGGGATCGGGCGTGGCGAATGCCTCGGCCCAGTCGGCGGGGCTGAGCCGGACGTCGAACCAGGGAGTCTCCACCACCACCGCCTTCGCCGGTGGCTCCTCGTACAGCAGCACGGCCGGCTCGATCGCGTGCACCAGGGCCGGCGACGCCTTCAGGCGGGCCACCTCAGGGTCCGCCTCGACCGTCGCCCCGGGTCCTTCCGCGACCAGGTCCCGCAGCGTGCAGGTCTGCACGCCGTCCTCACCGAGACTCGGCAAGACGTCGGCAACATAGGCCAGGTACGGCCGGTGCGGTCCGACGAACAACACGCCACCGCGCCGGTCGTTGACGTGGGGGTCGGAGTAGAGGAGGTACGCCGCGCGGTGCAGGGCCACCACCGTCTTCCCCGTGCCCGGACCGCCGTCCACGACGAGCGCTCCACGGGCTCCGGCGCGGATGACGGCGTCCTGGTCGGCCTGGATGGTCGCCAAGACGTCCCGCATCCGGGGCGAGCGGCTGGACCCGAGGCTGGCGATGAATGCGGACTGGTCGTCGAGCGCGGCATTCCCCTCGAGCCCGTCGGGGGTGAACACCTCGTCCCAGTAGTCGGTGATCCGGCCGGACGTCCAGCGATAGCGACGGCGGCTGGTCAGACCCATCGGGTGGGCGTGGGTGGCCGCGAAGAAAGGCTCGGCCGCTGGCGCGCGCCAGTCCACGAGGAGTCGCCGGCCCGCTGCGTCGGTCAGGCCGAGCCGTCCGATGTAGGTGGGCTCGGGGCTGTCGGGGCTGACCATCCGGCCGAGACAGATGTCCAGGCCGAATCGCCGGAGCACGCGCAGATTGGCGGTCAGTCGGTGGATCTCCCGATCACGGTCGGCTGCCGCGCGGCCTCTGCCACCGCGTGACGTGCGGAGGTCCCCTAGACGCTCGGACAGCTCCGCGATCTGCTGCTCGAGGGTGTCGGCTACGGCTTCCAGCTGCCTTTCGTCCCTGGCGATCAGGGCCGGATCCGACTTGGCGGCACGGTGCTGTGGCAGGTCGAACGTCGTGGTGGTCGCAGGGGTCACTTCTTCTCTCCAGGCTCGCGGACTGGTCGATTCTGCTCCGGACCCTGGGTCTTGCGGCAAGCCCCCCGTTCCGCTATACGTTGAAAGTGGAAGGGGTCAGCGGCAGGCGGGACGGCCCTGGTCTTCTTCGGCTTCGGGTTCCGCACCACCGTCAGATCCAGCGCTGTCGGTCGGCGTCGTACCCTCCAGTCGGGCGAGCAGCCAGCCGGGCCGGATCAGCCCAGCACCGAGACCCTCGATCCGCGCGGCAAGCCCACGGTCGGCCGTGACGACGGCCACGATCCCGCCCGCGGTCGCCGCGAGCCGGACCTCGTTGACGATGGTGTCGTCCCCCTCACGGGGCGCGTGCACCACCTGGATCGCGCCGGCGCTCGTCTCGCGGACGCCCGCCCGGGCGCGGCCCTCGAGGACCAGCACGACGCGCGGCGCCAGCGTCGGGGCAGCCACGAGTCGGGCGTACAGCCGGGCGGCCGCCCCGGCACGGTCCTTCCACCAGCCGTCGGGTCGGGACCCGACGACATTGGCCCCATCGACGACCAGCACGTCGACCGCCACCACGTCCATCCCCGTCGCGCTCGACGCCATCGCGGCGACCCGCGTCCCATTGGACGCCATCGCGGCTGGTTCGGCCTCACCGGCGGGCAGCTGCTCGTTCACGACGCCAGTCGACCACGGCGCCTCCATGTCCCCGATCCGCGCCCGTTTCATTCCATGGAATAACCTTCATGGTAGCGAGGTTGCCTGGGACATGACGCTCTTCGAGATGCACCCGAGTCAGGTCGAGCGGATCCGCCAGATCGCCGAGGAGCCATCGTGACGTCCATGCGGGCCGTCGTGGTCGATCGTCCCGGACCACCCGAGGTCCTCCAGCTCCGAGACCTGCCGGTGCCCGACCCTCAACCGGGTGAGGTCCTCGTCCAGGTGAAGGCCTTCGGCCTGAACCGGTCCGAGCTGCACTTCCGGCAGGGCGTCGCCTCGAGCGGCACCTTCCCTCGCATTCCCGGCATCGAGGCGACGGGTCTCGTTCGCTCCGCACCGGGCGGCGAGTTCGCGGTCGGCGAGCAGGTCGTGACGATGATGGGCGGGATGGGCCGGGAGTTCGACGGCGGATACGCGGAGTACGTTCTCGTCCCGGCTTCCCAGGTCATCGGTTTCCACAGCGACCTTCCGTGGAAGCAGCTGGGAGCCGTGCCCGAGATGCTGCAGACCGCCCACGGCTCGTTGACGGTCGGCCTGCAGGCCGAGCCCGGGCAGTCGCTGTTGATCCGCGGCGGCACCTCGTCGATCGGCTTGGCGATCGCGGTCCTCGCCAAACGGCAGCGGATGACCGTCTACGCCACCACCCGGCGAGAGCAGGGCCGGTCGGTGCTCGAACAGGTCGGGGTCGACCGCGTCTTGATCGACGACGGGACGGTTTCCGACCAGGTCCGCGCGGTCGCTCCGACCGGTGTCGACGGCGCCGTCGAGCTGGTCGGCGTCAACGTGTTGAAGGACACCCTGCGCGCCGTCCGACCCGGCGGGACGGTGTGCTTCACCGGAATGCTGTCGGACCAGTGGACGATTCCGGACTTCTACCCGATGGACTGGCTCCCCAACGGCGTACGGCTCACCTCGTACTCCGGCGAGGCGGCCGACCTGCCGGCCGCGACGCTGCAGGACTTTCTCGACGCCGTGGCCGCCGGACATGCAAGCATCCCCCTCGGGCGGGTCTACCCGATCGATCAGATCGTTCAGGCCCACCACGACATGGAGGCCGGAACGGTCGGCGGCAAGGGAGTGGTAGTCCCTGACGTCAGGCTGCTTCAGTGAGCGAGCCCAGGGTCGTCGCCTCGTCGAGCACCCTGGCCGAGAGTGTCGTGGGGCTGTGGGCCAGGGTTGCCGTCGGCAGCGTCTGCCAGGGGTGGCGGGCATAGGTGGACAGCTCTGAACGCAGCGGCCAGAGATGGCTGGATCGGACTGCGGACGTCTGCGACCGTTCGGGGAAGATGCGCCGTCGCCGCGACGTTGCTTGATCTGACAGCCAAAACCAGGAGGGCAGCGATGAGTCAGTCAAGTGGGCCGGCCGATTGGAACCAGGGGATCGTCGACGAGTTCCGCGCGAACGAAGGCAGAGTCGGCGGCTACTTCGAAGGCGCGCCGATGATCTTGATCCACCACGTCGGCGCGCGCTCCGGCATCGAACGGGTGAACCCACTCGTCTACCTGCCTGACGGAGACGACATGGTCATCGCCGCGACCAAGGGAGGCGCACCGACGAATCCGGACTGGTACCACAATCTGTTGGCCAACCCCCGAATCACGGTCGAGGTCGCCGGTGAGACATTCACCGTCCAGGCCGACGAGGCGACGGGGTCCGACCGCGATGAGTTGTGGCAGCGCCTGGTGCAGATGCGTCCCGGATTCGCTGAGTACGAGTCCAAGACCTCGCGAACCTTCCCGATGTTCAGGCTGAGCCGACTCACCTGACGGCCCGTTGCCGCCGCGGCTGGTCAGTGCCGGCCCGGCGGCAGGTAGGGGTCGGTCCAGGCACTGATCATTCGAGCGGCGCGTCGGGCCTGGTTGCGCCCGGTCAGCAGGTGGTCCGCACCTTCCAGCGACACGAAGCTGCGAGGGTGCCGGGCGGCCCGGAAGATCTCACTCGCGTTGGCGATGCCGACCGTGTTGTCGGTCGGCGAGTGCATGACGAGCAGCGGACGGTGCAGCGTGCGGATCCGCTCCCGGAGGTCGGCCGCACGGACGTCCTCGATGAAGTGCCGCCGCAAGGTGAGGGCCTTGCCACCGATCAGGAAGGGCGCCTCTCCCTCGGCGAGGATGCGCTGCACCAAGGCGTCGTAGGTGTGCTCGACGTGGGCGGGTTCGTACGGCGCCCCGATGCTGACCACGGCGCGGATCGACTCCGCCAGGTGCGCGGCCGCGATCACCGCCGCACCACCGAACGAGTGCCCGACGAGTAGCCGCGCGTCGCGGCCGGACGTGTTCATGAACTCCACCGCACGAGCCGTATCGGCGACCTTGTGGGAGAACGACCCGTCACCCCAGTCTCCTTCGGACCCGCCGAGACCGAGGTTGTCGAACCGGAGCATGCCGATCCCCTCGCTGGCCAGCTGCTTGCAGATCCGACTGGCGGCCGGGCAGTCCTTGCCGAGGGTGAATCCGTGGGAGAAGACGCCCCAGCCGCGAACCTGACCGACCGGTCGCTCGATCGTGCCGGCCAGCATCGGACCGCTGGTGCTCTGGAACCTCACGTGCTCGGCCACGTGCTCATCCCTTCTGTCGTCCGCTGTCGACCCTTGCCCTCGATTCGGCACCGACGGTATCGCTCGCCGCGCGGTGCCAGGGGCGCGTCCCGCGGCCCGCCGACCTGGCCGGCCGCGGATCTGGCACCATGCGGCGGGTGACGCTGATCGCTGCCGCCGACGGATCCGCCCTCGGCAACCCGGGTCCGGCGGGCTGGGCCTGGTACATCGACGACGACCACTGGGCCAGCGGCGGCTGGCAGCACGGCACGAACAACATGGGCGAGCTCACCGCCGTTCTCGACCTGCTCCAGCAGACCGCGTCGGCCGGCGAGGACCTGCTCATCTACTGCGACTCCACGTATGCCATCAACTCGATCACCAAGTGGATGCCCGGGTGGAAGCGCAAGGGTTGGCGCAAGGGGGATGGGAAGCCGGTCCAGAACGTCGAGATCATGAAGGCTCTGGACGCGGCCATGCAGGGCCGGCAGGTGAGGTTCGAGTGGGTGAAGGGTCACGCCGGGCACGTTCTGAACGAGGCCGCCGATCTCCGCGCCAACGCCGCGTCCGTTGCCTTCAGCAAGGGCCAGCAGCCCGATCCCGGACCGGGTTTCGGTGGCCGGCGGGCCGATGACGAGACGGCCGCGCACGAATCCCCGACGGACAAACTGGCCGGCGGCGAACGATCCGCAGTCGAACCGCAGGGCACGCGCGAACCAGAGACCCCTGGCCGAGCCGAGCCCGCGGAGCCGGACGCTCTGTTCTCCCTCTTCGACGACGAGGTGTTCGATGCTCCCCCTCCGAGCGACGAGGAGCAGGTGGTCGCCCTCGAGCGTGCGCTGCTGGCCGACGAGACCAGGTCGGACAAGACATCGGTCAGTGCGCTGCTGCACCCCGAGTGGCGCGAGATCGGGCGCTCGGGGCGGTTGTGGGGACGCGATGAGATGCTCGACGCGATCGCGCCACTCAGCACACCGGTATCGCTGGACGTGGTCTCGGTGAGCTGGATCGACCGGGACACGATCCTGCTGGTCTGGCGGGCGGTCACCGACGAGCACTCGACCCTCCGCAGCTCGCTGTGGGTACGTGACCGGAGCGGCTGGCGCCAGCGCTTCCACCAGGGAACCGACGAGGCCTGACGCTGTCGCCGACTTCTCGACGACGGGGGTGGCGCCGCGGGCGTAGACTTCGACTACGAGGGAACCTTTCACCGGACAGTTCAGATCGGTGGTCCCTGGCGATCGGCATCTGGCCCTATTGACGGGCCTCGACGGACTTCACCATGAACAGCTCCCCCTCGACCTCGACGGGTGCCGTCCGCGACGACGCGCTCTGCGACACCTGCGGTCATCCGATCGCTTCCCACGACGCGACCGGACTGCGCTGGTGCGCGGCGACCAAACTCGGCGTCGGAACGCGCAAGTGCATGTGTGCGGGCGTGGAGACCGAAGCCCGCGTTCTGACCTTCTACTGAGGCGTCCGGCCGCGGCAAAACTCATCCAGACCAACCACGCGTCGAGTCCGAGCGACCGCGCACTCAACCGAGAGGCTTCCCGGTGCCCGAGACCGAACGAATGACCCTGCGACGCACCAACTGGCCGGACGTCGACGACGTCGCGGCGATGAACGCGGCGCACGACGGTCGCCCGGTCGGCGACACCGCGGCCACGGTGGCTCACGTGCTGTCGGAGGAGATGCCGCGACTGATGGCGCACAATCGCCGCGACGACCAGCTGGGTTCGTGGGTCGCACGGGACCGCTCCACCGGCAGCTTCCTGGGCTGGTTCACCGTGCGGCCGATCGACTCGCCGGTGCGGACGGTCGAGCTGAGCTACCGACTCGTCGATCGCACTCGGGGCGAGGGGTATGACGTCGAGGGGGCCCTGCGGATGATCGCAATGGCTCGCGATGCCCAGGTTGCCACGGTGGTCGCCACCGCGCTGCCCGACGACCTGGACTTCGACGGGGTGATGGAACAGGCGGGACTGCGTCGCGTCCTGTCGAGCGAGGCAAGTCTCTCCGTCGAGCTCGCCGGAGATCCGCAGGCGTCGACGACCGGCGACTACTCGTTGGACCTCGGCGCAGTATCCGTCTGACCCGCGAGGTCCGGCCGTTCAGTGGTCGATCTGATTCGACTAGATGGAACTTCTGACCACTGAACAGCCGGCACCATCAGCCGAGCGGCAGCTCCACCCGGATGTCGCCCAGCCCACGAGCGATCAGCAGCCGCCCGTCGTACGGCAGCGGCGTCCCCCACGAGCTCGCCTCGAGGTCCCAGCGGCGCCACAGCCGGGCGTCGGTAGTCACCTCGACGCGGCCGGACACGCCGGGCTCGAGCGTCACCGCGGACCAGCCGACCAGCCGGACCGGCTGATCGGACGCCGCAGGCTCTGCATACACCTGGACGACCTCGCGGCTGGTTCGTGTGCCCGTGTTGGTCACCGTGACCGATACCACCGGTGCCGGCTCGGTGCCCACGATCGCCGCGTCGGCGTACGACCAGGTGCTGTACCCGAGACCGTGGCCCAGCCAGAACGCCGGCTGCTCCGCGTGCCCCGCGTAGTGACCGCGGTAGCCGATGAAGGTGCCCTCGGAGTAGATGATCGCGCCGTCGACCGGGGTCACGTTCCAGGCCGGGGTGGCCGCGTCGGCGACCGGGAAGGTCGTGACGAGACGCCCGGCGGGCTCGATCTCGCCGAGCAGTGCAGCGGCCACGGCGTGCCCGCCCTCCTGACCGGGCAGTCCGGCCCACAGCACGGCGTCGACCTCGTCCACCCACGGCATGATCACCGGAGTCGCGGCGTTGACGACCACCACCGTCTTGGCGGCGACGGCGGCGACCGCTCGGACGAGATCGTTCTGCCGACCCGGTAGCTCCAGCGTGGACTTGTCCACCGCCTCGGTCTCCTGCTCCTCTGTGAGCCCGACGACGACCACCGCGATGTCCGCGTCCCGAGCGGCGGCGACTGCCTCCGCGATCACCTCGTCAGCGTCGCGCGGCGCCCTGCGAGCGATCAGCGAGAACAGGCCGACAGAGGCGAGCGGGTTGCTCGGGTCCGCCACAATGCGACGGGCGACGGTGGCTTGGAGCACATCGCCCGGGCGCACGCTGACCACGTGGGTCTGCGCCGGCGGGGCCAGCATGGTGTCGCCCATCCCGCCCGCGATCGCCTCCAGCTCGAACGTGATCTCCTCGCCGCCAACGCTGAACGCCCAGGACCCGACGCCGGTCGCACCGACCTGGACGTCGCCGTCGACATCGAGCCGTGCCGCGAACCGGACGCTGCGCACGGCGTCGCCGAGCTCGTCATCGAAGCCGACCATCGCCGTGGCCGCGGTGCCGGAGCGCTCCTCCAGCACCGAGCCGTCGGCCGCCAGCAGCGCGACGTGCACGCCAGGTTCACCGGTCACGGGGTCCGAGACGAACTCCGGCCGGGCCGCGACCTGGCGGTTGCGGACCTCGACCCCGTCGGCGATCGAGACGGCGTCGCCGAGCAGCGCGGTCAGGCCTTCGGCGACACTGATCTGATAGGGCGGGTTCACCTGCGCCGAGCCGCCGCCCATGTCGGTCGTCTCGATGGCGTGCCGACCGATCAGGGCGACCCTCGCGTTCCGGGCCAGGGGCAACACTTCGTCGTTGTTGGTGAGCACCGTGATGCCTGCGGCCGCGAGTCGACGCAGCTGCTCCTTGCGCTCAGGCCCGTCCGGAGCGGGCAGGTCGGCGGGATAGTCCCGCGGCGTGCCCAGCGCACCGGTCCGATCGGCCAGCCGGAGCAGTCGGCGAAGATGATCATCGACGACAGACTCGTCGACCTCACCGGACTCGACGGCCGCCAGCACGCCGTCGACCCACCAGGGCGCCGGGCCGGGCATGACCAGGTCGAGACCGCCGTTGGCCGACCCGGCGGCGGACTTGGTGGCGAACCAGTCGGACATGATCAGCCCGTCGTAGCCCCACTCCCCCTTGACGATCTCGGTGTTCACGTGATCCTGCTCGGTGGCGGTGATGCCGTTCACGTCGTTGTACGCGTCCATGATCGACCAGGCGTTCGCTTCGGACACAGCGATCTCGAACGGCAACAGGTAGAGCTCACGCAGCGTCGGACTACGCGCCGAAGGACTGCGCGCACCAGCAGACCTCGCCGTGATCGGGGTCGACGATCTGCCGCTGTCGGCGGTCGCCGACCCGCCACTGTCTTCGGTAGCCGCGAGTGCGGAGCGCCTGGCCTCGTACGTCGTGCAAACGGTCCTGGCCGGCCTCCGCGGCGAACCCCTGCCGCGGTCCCCCGAATCTGACATCCTCCGCCTCGTCGTCCGAGAGTCCGCCTGACCCGCCGCCAGTTCGCCGTCGACCCCACTCAGCGCATCGGGGGGCAACCATGCGCATCGGCGCCGATGCGCTGACTGGCCCATCGGTGCGCAAGGTTGCGTCGACGGCGCGATTTCGTACGGGAGGGTGTCGTCTCGCGACTGGATCAGGCCACCTGGACGGGACTCGACATCAGGTCAGTGTGCGGCCCCCGCGCCAGCGGCACCATGACCTCCACGGGCAGTCTCGGGCACGCGGTGGTCGATGATCGGCACCGCTCCCGCTCGCAGCCGCCCGAGCCTGGCATCATCTCCATCGTGGTCACTGGGCAACTGCGGGTCGGCCTGGTCGGCGCCGGCGTGATGGCTGCGATCCACCTGGAGAACCTGCTCGCGCTGGGTCACCAGGTGTCGGTCTACTCCGATACCGGCGCCGCCGCCTTGGTCGCCGGCACCCCGGCGGTCGCGGTCGACGACTACGCCGCGCTGCTGGACGACGTGGACTGGGTACTGATCGCGACGCCGACGGACACCCACTACGACTTCGCGATCCGGGCCCTGCGCCGGCGGCGTGACGTGATCGTGGAGAAGCCGCTGGCTCGGACCTACGCCGACGCAATCGCGTTGGTCGAGCTCGCCGACTCCCTCGGCCGTCGACTACTGCCCGGGCACGTGGTGCGCTTCTTCCCGGAGTACGTCCAGCTCCAGCGGGCCGTCTCCTCCGGCGCGCTCGGCTCGCTCGCGGTGCTTCGGTTCACCCGGGCGGGCAGCTTCCCCACGCGGAGCGCGTGGTTCGCCGATGCGGCCCGGTCCGGTGGGATCGTCTTCGACCAGATGCTGCACGACCTCGACTTCGCCCGGTGGCTGGCCGGCGAGGTGGTCCAGGTATCCGCGGTCAGCCGACACGACGAGTCCGGAGCCGCGCCCGTTCAGGCGGCCCACGTGACCCTGCGCCACGCCTCCGGTGCGATCACGCTGGCGTCCGGCATCTGGGGGGCGCCGCACCTGGAGTTCCGCACCTCGTTCTCCGTCGCGGGAACCGGCGGGACTCTCGAGCACGACTCAGCCGCCGAGCGCCCGAGCACGACGCAGCTCGACCCAGCACCCTTGGAGCGGCTCGAGGCACCCGACGACTTCGATGATCACCCGGCCAGCGGTCTGCTGCCGGCGCGTGATGCGGCTGACGATCCGTATCTCACCGAGCTCGCCGCGTTTCTCGATCCGGGCGCGGACCCGACCCGGACCGTCACTGGCAGGGACGGTGCGGAGGTCGTACGGATCGCCGAGGCCGCGCTCGCTTCGCTCGCGACCGGCCGGCCGACGGAGCTGACGCGATGAGCCCCGGCACGCGGCGGCTCAGGGTCGGAGTGGCCTCCCGGGCCCACGTGCACGCCGATGGCTTCATCGCGCTGCTGGCTGCGGCACGGGACGTCGACGTCTACGTGAGCGACCCCAATGCTCCCGACGCACCGGACCGGGGCAACCGCGGACTTCCGCAGAGTGTCCACTTCGTCACCGACGAAGCGGACCTGTTCGATCGCGGACTCGACGGCGTCGTGATCGCGTCAGAGACCAGTGGCCATCGGGCCCTGATCGAGCGGGCTGCGGAGGCGGGCGCGGCGATCCTCTGCGAAAAGCCCCTTGCCACCACGGCCGAGGACGCCCGAGCCATCGCCGGCACGATTCGCCGGCACGATGTCCCGTTCCTGATCGCGTACCCCGTGCGGTTCATGACCGTCTGCCGCGAGCTCGTGGCTCGCCAGCGATCCGGGCAGCTGGGCGGGATCGTCGCGCTTCGCGGCACCAACAACGGAAAGCTCCCCGTCGCCCGCGCCTGGTTCACCGACCCGGCCCTCGCTGGTGGGGGCGCACTCTTCGACCACGTGGTGCACCTTGCGGATCTCATCGACACGCTGATGTCGGCCCGCCCGACCACCGTGACCGCAACCACCAACAGTGTGCTGCATGCGGAGCTGCCGGGCGGTGCGGCGGAAACCGCCGGTCTGGTGCTGATCACGTACGACAACGGCGCGGTCGCGGCGATCGACTGCTCGTGGAGCCAGCCGGATGCGGCCCCGACCTGGGGCGGGCTCACCCTGAACGTCACCGGCACCAGGGGCGACGCGTACGTCGATGCCTTCAGGCCACGCCTGCACGGCCTCGACGCCGCCACCGGTCGCCCGCTCGAGCTGCCCTACGGTGATGCGGGCAACGAACGCCTCATCGCCACGTTCCTCGAGACGGTCCGCACCCGGACTGCCGCGGAACCTGGCCTCGGGACGGCACTGCGCACCCTGAGCATCGTGCTTGCGGCGGCAGAGTCGGCCCGCACCGGAGGGTCGGTCGACATCGAGCCCCTGGACTGATCGGGCCTGAAGGAGTGACCCGGACGATCGCCGATCAGCCGGCGGCAGGACCCACGGGGTCGGTCGCCGCGGCCCAGAGTGCCGCGTCGCGCTGGGCCTTGCGGTTGCGCTGATGAGCGACATAGGCCATGCCTCCGGCGAGAGCCCCGGCCGCGATCAGGAACGTCCACTTCACGCCGCCACCCTAGCCCGGAGTGCCGACCGGCCGGAGCTGCCGACCGGCCAGACTGCCGACCGGCCAGACTGCCGACCGGCCGGACTGCCGCGGCCCCATCACGCTTCTTCGACGGACACTCAGGTCAAGTCATCTCGTGGACGTGGGCAGTGACCTGCCCGGTTGGCCGTCCTCCTTCGCGACGACCGGGTACACGGAACGCGACCGGGTTTCACCAGGGGAACGGCTAGAGATCGAGCACCACGTCGCTGGCGGGGCGAGAGCAGCAGATGAGGAGGTTTCCGGGGGCGGGTGGTTCGAGGGGATCCGGGTCGTAGCTGACAGAGCCGGACAGCAGGGCCGACTCGCAGGTGTGGCAGACGCCGGTTCGGCAGGACCAGCGGACAGGGACGTCGCAGGACTCTGCGAGCTCCAGGAGGCTGTCCCGATCGTTCCAGGCAACGTTCAGTCCCGTACGCGCAAAGGTGACGGTCGGCCCGGTGCCGGGCCGTCCTGGAGGCGGATGCGGTGTGCGGGGCGTGACTTCACTGATGCCGGGAGCCAGGCCGTCGCGCGCGCCGAAGACTTCGGTGTGGATCCGGGTGCTGGGCAGGCCGTGCTGGACGAGCGCGCCGGCGACTGCACGTCATGAAGGATGCCGGACCGCAGACGTAGGCATCGGCGTCGACGGGCACTCCTGCTCCGGCCAGCAGCTCGGCGTCGAGATGGCCGGCGTCGGTGTAGTCGATCGCCATCCGATCCTCGGGGCCGGGGTGGCTGTAGCAGATGCGCATCCGCACGTCGGCGAGTCTGCCGAGCACCGCTCGGCTCTCGGCGGCGAATGCGTGATCGGCGCCGTCACGGGCGCCGTGCAGCCACCACACCTGGCGGGAGCTTCTCGCGTCGGCGAGCGCGTACAGCATGGCCAGGACCGGGGTCGCGCCGATCCCGGCCGACACGAGCACGACGGGTCGGTCGCCGGCGGCGAGCACGAAGTCGCCTCGTGGGGCAGCCACCTCCAGAGCGTCGCCGACCCGGAGGTACGCCTGCAGGCGCGTACTGGCCGACCCGTGCGGCTCGGCCTTGACGCTGATTCGGTATTCCGCTTGGCCCGGTTGTCCCGACAGCGAGTAGTTGCGGACGACTGCCGGTCCGTGGTCGTCGGTGTCCAGCCGGATGGTCACGAACTGGCCCGGGAGCCCGGTGGGGAGCGGACGACCGTCCGCGGCCGCCAGCCAGAACGAGACGACGCTTCGGCTTTCCCGGTGGATACGCGTGATGTGCAGGGTACGGAAGCCGCGCCACGCGGGTGTCGGCATGGCCGCCGCGCTGCTCAGCCCAGGATTTCCGCTGCCCTCGCGTTGTTCTTGCAGGGCACGAAACGAGCTCTGCCAACCGGGGCTGAGGGCGGCGATCTGCAGCGCACGGTCGAGTTGTTCGCGCGGGTGCTGGGGCAGGTAGAGCAGCGCGTCGACTTCGGCGACGCTCATCCGGCCGGGCCCGTCGGCGATCTTGACGATGTCCTGACCCGCCTCGATCGGGCCCTCGGTGATGACCCGCAGATAGAATCCGGGCCGGTGGTGCTCCACCAGCAGCGCAGGTATCCGGGGCTCGTTCATCCGGATTCCGACGCGGTAGCAGGTCACGCGCGGCTGGGTGACCTCGAAGACCGCATCGCCGATTGCGTAGCGGTCACCGATGCACACCTCGTCGTCGGGGAGTCCGGAAACGGTGAAGTTCTCCCCGAACTGTCCGAGCACGAAGTCGTCCCGCCCGAGCTGGCGCTCCCAGTACTCGTACGACTCGAGCTGGTACACCATCACCGCACGCTGCTCGCCGCCGTGCCCGCCGAGGTCGCCCTGACCGTCCCCATCGAGATTGAGGCGCCGTGCCATCACCGGCCCGGTGACGGGTGCCTTCCAGATGCCGGTGTGCACAGTTCGGCCCTGCCAGGGGATGTCTTTCGGCAGTCCGACGTTGACTGATTCCAGCCGGCCAACCCGGACCTGGTCCATGTCGACGAAACCCAGGTCGGTTCCCTGCGGAGTCTCGATCACCTTCGCCTCCACTCCCTCGCGCCAGCGTCGTGCCTGTGTCACGTATACCGGTATGCGGGGTCGGGCGTGCCAAAGATAGACGTCTAACCATTAGTCGTCTAAGATCGCCGCATGAAGCTGAGCATCAGCGTGACGAACTTCAGCTGGCCGGGTGGCCCTGCCGCCATCGCCGAACGGCTCGCCGAAGTGGCGCAGACCGCGGACGGCACGCCGCTCGACACCCTCTGGGTGGCCGACCACCCATTGCAGTCCGATCCGGCCTGCTCACCGGACGAACCGATGCTCGATGCGTACACGACGTTGGGCCATCTCGCCGGTCTGACCACCCGCATCCGGCTCGGCACCTTGGTCAGCTGCGCGAGCTTCCGAGCCCCAGCGCTCTTGATCAAGGCCGTCACGACGCTGGACGTGCTGTCCAGGGGGCGGGCCTGGCTCGGCGTCGGCGCCGGGTACAACGAAGTGGAGGCGCGGGCGATGGGCCTCGACCTGCCGCCGGTCCCGGCCCGCTTCGACCGCTTGATCGACACGCTCGAGCTCGCACGACACCTGTGGGCCGACGACCGCTCGCGCTTCGAGGGGCGCAGCACCGTGCTGGAGGGGCCTGTGTCGTCGCCCTTGCCGATCAGCCGGCCCCGACCGCGCATCCTCGTCGGCGGGGTGGGCGAGCGACGGACACTGCCTCTGGTCGCCCGGTATGCGGACGCCTGCAACCTGTTCGACCTGCCCGACAGCGGTGCGGCCGTCCGGCGCCAGCTGGGGGTGATCGCGCGCGAGTGCGCGAGCATCGGCCGGCCGTACGAGGAGATCGAGACGACCGTGACCACGTTTCTCGGCGAGGGTGAGTCAACAGCCGATATCGTGCGGCGCTGCCGCCTCTTGTCGGAGGCCGGTTTGGTGCACGTCGTCGTGATCGCCCGCGGACGCGCCTTCAGCCGAGCCGAGGTCGAGCTGCTCGGCCGAGCAGCCGAACAACTGGCGCAGGCGTGATGGCCGGGCCCGAACCACCCGAGGGTTTGTCCCTGAGCTCCCTTCCTCCGCCGACGATCCGGATCCCGGCCGGACGGCGACCGGGATCACCCGCCGGAGGGACGCCGCTCGGCGTCCTGGTGGCGCAGACCTCGAAGGTCCTCGATCGCGCGTTCGACGACGCGCTCGCCTTCGCTGGTGGTAGTCGTCCGACCTGGCTCATCTTGCTGGCGGTGAAGTCCGGCGCTGGCACCCGGCAGAGTGCCCTCGCTGATCGGGTCGGCATCTCCGGGCCGACCCTGACCCACCACCTGGACAAGCTGGAGGCGGCTGGTCTCGTCCGTCGAAACCGAGATCCGAACAATCGACGGGCTCAGTCGATCGAGCTGACGGCCGGCGGCGAGACCATGTTCGTGCGGCTCCGCGACGCCGCCATCGCGTTCGACACCAGGCTCCGCGCCGGCCTCGACGACGATGCGGTCGCCGCTGTGGTGACGATCCTCCGGCAACTGTCGTCCAACGTCCGCGATCCCTCCGCGCCCGCCCGTCGCGGCTCGGGCTTACCGAAGGAAGCGATGCATGACGTGTAGACCGACCAGCCCGAGCTCGGGGTGTCGGAACGCTTCCGGTACCGTCGCGAGGATCGAGAACCCCAGTGAGGTCCACAGTCGGATGGCGTTCTCATTGGTCTCGACCACGGCATTGAACTGCATCGCCCGGTATCCAGCCTCTTCGGCGGCGTCGAGCACACGTCCAGCCAGAGCCCGTCCGATGCCTCTGCCGGATGCAGCGGGCGACACCATGAATCCCGCGTTGGCGACATGACTGCCGGCGGCCGGCTGGTTGGGGTGGAACTCAGCAGTGCCGACCACCTCCTCATCGTCGACCGCGACCAGCACCCGACCTCCGGGCTTGTTCATCCACCAGGTCCGCGCGGCGTCCGCGCTGGTATCGGGTGGCCAGCAGTACGTATCACCCTGGGCAACGATCGGTTGCATGAATGACCAGATGGCGGGCCAGTCCGAGCCGACTGCATCGCGGATATCCATCTCGGCATCCTGACAGGTGGCGGACCCTCACCGCTCGGTCACAATGGTCGCAGCCCGACCGAGCCGGCAGACACTGCTCCGTCGCAGCCAGTCCAGGTTTCCGATTCTCGATCACGGAGGTAGCAGCGTGGATCATCTGGTGACGATGACAACGCACGTCCCGGAAGGGACGTCCGAAGCGGCCATCCAGGACATGCGGGACCGCGAAGCCGCACGGGCACGGGAGCTCGCAGACAGCGGACACCTCCTGCGGCTCTGGCGCCCGCCGCTGCAGCCAGGCGAGTGGCGCTCGCTCGGTCTGTTCGCAGCAGCCGACGACGCCGACCTCGAGTCGGTTCTGGCATCGATGCCGCTGAGAGCGTGGCGTACCGACGACGTCTCGCCGTTGCTTCCTCATCCGAACGACCCTGCGGATGCGACGAGGGAGTCGGCTCGCCCGAGCTCCGTGGCGGGAGTGAGTGAGTTCCTCACCACGCTCACGGTCACGGTTCCGTCGGGCACACCTGACGAGGTTGTCGACGCCGCCGAGGCCCGCGAGGCGGTTCGCGCTCGACAGCTCGCCGGCCAGGGCCATCTGTCGCGCCTCTGGAAACTGCCCGGCGACGGTCAGTCGCTCGGACTGTGGCGAGCCCGTGACGCTGGAGAGCTGGCGCAGATCTTTGCATCGCTGCCGCTGGGTCCGTGGTTGAGCGTGCAGACCACGCCTCTCGCGCCTCACCCCAGCGATCCGGCACGAGCGAACGGCGGATGACTGACACCGCCGACTGCTGAAACAGCGCTCGCTCGACCACGAACGCGGGTGCTACAACGAGGCGCGGGCCTGTTGAAACGACTCGACTCGGCACACCGACGCGACGGACGCGGCATCGAGGACCTGTCCCAGCAGATTCTGTACGCAGTTCTCGCAAGCCCACACCGGGAACTCGATGGCAGGTTGGGACGTCAGCATCCGGCCGAGCTTCCCGAGGCGGTCCAAGACGTACGCGGCCGGGCGCTGCCGACACGAGACGCACAGTGGTGCCTCGACCTGCTGCCCCGTGGCTTCGTTCGACGATGTCTGGTCGCTCATGACGGCGGTTCCACTCCGGCCTGCTCTCGAACCATGTAGTCGGCGTACCAGTCGGGCCAGTTGGCGTCCGCCTCCCCGGTTCGTTTCTCGTGCTCGCCGTGAGCGGCCGCGGCTCGTCTCAGCGCATCCGCCAGGTCCGCCGTGGACGCGAAGACTGTCTCGGTGGCGTCGATCCGGCCGGGCAGCCGGGCCGTGACCTCCTGCAGCAGCCATACGTTGCCATCGGGGTCGGCGAAGGTGGCAAACGAGCTGTAGCTCGCCTGGTCCAGCGCGCGTCCGCCGACCCGACCGCCGCTGCCGTCGGGTTGGAACTGGCCGCCCGGGGCAGCCGGGTGAAACACGTCGCTGATCGGTGCGCCGAGCGCAGCCAGCTCGTCGTGCGCTCGCTCGATGTCGGAGACGACCAGATAGAGGCCTTGGGCGGTGCCGGGCGGCGCTGAGGTGATCTTGGTGCCGAACTGGACCGAGCAGCCCGAGCCGGGAGGCGTGAGCTGGACGACGCGGAACCCGTTGTCGAACCCGAAGTCGGCGTCGAGTCTCCAACCGAGGCCGGCGTAGAACGCCTTCGCGGCGTCCACGTCCGAGACCGGGATGACCACCACCTCGAGCTTCAGGTCAACTGTCCTTGCGGTCATTGTGCCCAACGAGTCGCCCCCGTTGCTTTCAGACGTCATGCTTGGCCTCCAGGTCGCGGCTGGGGATGACGTTAGCGCTGTCCGCGTTCCGTGGCCACAGTGACCTTCGAGGAAGGGCCCGATATCGCGTGAGGCTGAGACTGCGGTTCCACGTGCCGCCAGGGCGGCGAGCGATCACACCCCGACCAGGCCGTGTCGATGGGCGATTGCCGCAGCCTCCCCGCGCCCGGACACCCCGAGCTTGGCGAGGATGTTCGACACGTGCACCGATGCCGTCTTGGTGCTGATGAACAGTGCCGCTCCGATCTCTCCATTCGTCCGGCCCTCTGCAACCAGGCGCAGCACCTCCAGCTCGCGCGGAGTCAGATCGGCGAACGCCGAGCCGGCCGAGGCGGGTGCAGGCGTCGATGCCAGGCCGAGCTGGCGAGCGAGAGTTTGCAGTCGGTCGATCAGCAGCCCGGCGCCCAGATCCTCCGCGCGCTCGGTCGCCTCGGCCAGCACCGCCTTCGCTTCGGCACGGTCGGTGACCGCGGTGAGGTGACGCGCCAGCCGTAGCCCCGCGTACGGCGCCAGATGGGCTGGCACGTTGCGGCCGAGCGCATGGCCGTACGCGTGTCGCCAGTCCTGCGTGCTGTCGCTCAGCTCCGCGAGCGTGACCGGCTCCCACCGCTCCCGGATCCTGGTCCGACGGACCGACTCGAAGATGGCGCGGATCTGTTCGGTGTGCTGACGGCCACCCTCGCGATCGTCCAGCCGGCGGGCGGCCGAGGCTGCCACCGCCAGCACCGGAAAGACCAGCGGCGCGTAGTAACGGTCGACCCGGCTCAGGAAGTGCTGCAGGTCGGCCCAGGCCCGGTCGGGGTCGCCGAGGGCGAGCGCGTACTCCGCGTCGGTCCGAATGGCACCGACCGCATACTGTGGCGCGGGCTGTTCGGGTCCGATCATGCTGCGGAACTCCGCGAGCAGAGCGTCGGCCTCCTCCAGACGTCCCTGCCAGACGAGGAGCCAGGCGCGCAGGATTCTCAGGTGCGCGCGATGCTGGAGTGGCGGGTCCAGCTCGAGGGCGCGCTGGATCATCCGGGTGGCTCGTTCCCACTCGCCGCGGGCTATCAGCGGCTCGGCGGCATTGCCGGCGAGCATGCTGCCGAGCGAGCGCTCCATGCCGATGCTGCGGGACACCTCGATGCCGGCGAGGGCCTGCTCGACGGCATCGTCATAGCGGCCGGCGAGGTGCAGCGCGTCGGAGTAGTTGATGTAGTAGCGAACGATCGTCCGGGTCTCCCCGGTGGCCAGCTCCCCACCACGGGCCAGATCGGCGAGGCCCTCGTCCTCGCGTCCCAGTCCGACCAGAGCGCTCCCGCGGGAGATGCAGCCGTTGGCCTCCAGCGTCACCGAGCCCGCCTCGACCGCGGCACTGATGCCCTCACCCGCCACCTCGACGGCGCGGGCGTGCTGGCCGATCAGCATCAGCACGGTGGAGAGCTGATTCAGCACGAGCGCCTTCGCCTTGAGGTCGATGTCCGGCGGCATCGCCTCGACTGCGGCGGTGCCGGCCTCGACGGCGCCGGCTCGCATGAGCGCGCTGAGCAGCCGGCTCTTCACCATCAGTCGACGCGCCAGGTCCGCACTCGGTCCGGGCGGGGTGCCCTCCAGCGCCTGGTTGACGAGGACGAGCGCACGCTCGTTCTCCGCGGCGTCCCAGGCGGCCTGGGCCGCCTTCTCCAACACCATCGCGCGCGGCCCGGCCATCGCCTCCGGGTCGTCGACCTGATCCCACAGCTCGAGGGCGCGTTCGTACATCTGCAAGGACTCATGGAAGGCCGCCGCGCGCGAGGTCGCCGCGGTGATCGACCAGTGGAACGCCTTGGCAGTCTGGTGCGCGGCGCTGTAGTGGTGCGCGATCTCCATCGGTGCCGCCTCCGGGCGCACCAGCTCCGGTCGGGCCTCCAGAACGGCCGCGAACCGGCCGTGCAACCGCGCGTGCTGCCCGGGCAGGAGATCCTCGTGGACCACCTCGCGCAGCAGCGCGTGCCGGAAGACGTAACCGCTCTCGTCGGTGCGCAGCACCGCCGCATCGACCGCCTCGCGCAACCCACCCTCGAGCTCGACCGACGACATCTCGGCGACCGCCTCGAGCAGCTCGTGGTCGATCCGTTGCCCGCCGACCGCCGCCAGCGCCACAACGTCTTGAGCCCGGTCGGACATGGCCTGGATGCGGACGATCAGGGCGTCCCGCAAGGTGTCGGGCATCTCCACACAACCCCGCGCGGCGGACTGCGCGAGCTCCTCGACGAAGTACGGCACTCCCTCGCTGCGGCGGTGCACCAGATTCACCACCGCCGGCGAGGGCTCGTGACCGAGCAGACCGGTGAGCAGCTGACCTACCTCGTCACGGTCGAGACCGGTCACCTCGATCCGGCTCGTTCCCGGCAGCCGGACGATCTCGGCCAGGAAGGGGCGTAGCGGGTGGCGTCGGGTCAGCTCGTCGGTGCGATAGGTGGCGATGAGGAGCACGGACGCGTCGGTCAGGGCGCGAGCCAGGAAACGCAGCAGATGGCGCGTCGAGTCGTCGGCCCAGTGGATGTCCTCGATCACCAGCACGAGGGGAGTCCGGGAGCTGGCGTGCTCGAGCAGCCTCGCGATCGCCTCGAACAGCTGCAGCCGCACAGAGTCGCCCGGTTCTGCACCGGGCAGCAGGCCCGGCAGCAGAACGCTCAGTGCGGCGCGGCTCGGTCCTGCCCACTCGAGGACCTGGTCTCGGCCGTAGAGCGCGAGCAGCCCGCGCAATGCCCCCACGATCGGGGCATACGGCAGGCCCTCGCCGCCCAGCGCGACGCACTGGCCCTGGACGACGTGCGCCTGGCGGACTTCCTGCGCAGTGGCCGGCCCTGGCCCGGACAATCCCGAGCTGGACGCTCCTGAGGTGGACGGTCCCGCGCCGGACAGCCCGCAGGTGAACAGCTCGACCAACGTGGTCTTGCCGGCCCCCGCCTCGCCACCGATCACGACGAAGCGGCTTCGGCCGCCGGCGACGTCGTCGAGCACCTCTGTCAGCTCGGCCAGCTGGGACGCCCTCCCGACGACGGCATCCAGCCGTCGAGACGTCACCCGGTCACCTCGCGTCATGGTTGCCATCGTGCCACCGGGGACTGACATCGTCAGCGCCGTTCAGTGCGCGTAACGCTGCCGGGCCCCGTTGGCCGGGATCGGTCGGGACACGGAGTGCCGCTGCTCGCGGTGGATCAGCCGACGCCACCACGGCACCGTGGCCTCGACGCGCCGTGCCTCGCGGGCCAGGCGATCCGCTCGGTTCTGCTGGATCAGCTCCGCCTCGGTCTGGTGATGGAGGATCTGCTGGCTGTAATCGTTGAATAGGCTCATGTCTTCAGACTCGCGCTAAGGCGCGGGCCAGCCATCGAGCAGATGCCTCATCCTGCCGCCCCTTTGCGGGTCCCCGGACCTGAGGTACCTCAGACCGGAGCCGAACTCGCCCGGGTTCGACCGTCTGACGGCGATCACGATCTGATCCGGACGGACCTGGGTACACCTTCGGCATGGCCCGGCTCAGAACCGTCTCACCGAAGGATCCCGGCTGGACGCGCCGTCGAGCCGGCAGGGGGTTCATCTAATCTCGATCACGAGGGCAGACGCCTTGCGCCGGTTGACATCGAGCGGTGTAAGCGACTGGTCATCCCGCCGGCCTGGGAGGAGGTCTGGATCTGCCCTGTGCCGAACGGTCATCTCCAGGCGGTCGGGACCGACGACGCGGGCCGGCGGCAGTACCTGTATCACGAGCAGTGGCGGATCAGGCGTGACAAGTCCAAGCACGACCGCGTGCTGACTGTCGCCGCCCGGCTGCCCCAGGCTCGGCGTACGTCGCCCTTGCCGACGACCCGATCCGCGCCGCGGTACGTGACCTGCTCCGCCGTCGGGGCGGTGGACCGGAGCTGCTGGCGTACAAGGACGGAAAGCGGTGGAAGGACGTGACTTCAGCCGACATCAACGCCTACGTCAAGGAGATCGTCGGCGGCGAGGTCTCTGCGAAGGACTTCCGGACCTGGCACGGCACGGTGATCGCGGCGGTGGCCCTGGCCCAGGCGAACGAGTCTGCCCGGACCATGACGGCCCGGCGCCGTGCCGTCGTCGGGGCCATGAATGACGTTGCCGGCTACCTCGGCAACACTGCGGCCGTTGCCAGGAAGTCCTACGTCGATCCCCGACTGGTCGACCTCTTCGCCGACGGCGTGACGATCTCCCCGAGGCTTGCGGGCATCGACACCGACCTGTCTGACGGTGTCACCCACGGCAAGATCGAGCGTGCGGTGTTGAACCTGCTGGCGGCTCCCCAACACGACTCGAGCTGAAAACACGTCGGTCTGGACGACGGGCCGCGCTGGCGAGATCGGCGGGACCGACCGGTTCAGCCAGGGTCACGTGTGATCACTGCGCCCGAGCCGGATCCAGCGATATCCCCAACCGTTCAGTTGCAGCCCCGACAGCGTTCGGTCCGGCGCCTCGTAGGGACCGTCCACCAGCAGGTCGTATGGCGCGTCTGCGCCATCGAGCGGACCGACGTCGACCGTGAGAGGCACGTCCTCCAGGTTGTGCAGCAGCAGGATCGAGCCAGTCACGGCATCGAACCGGTGAGCCAGGACCGAGCGTGCCAGCGGCACGTCGACCACCGTGCAGACGCCGAGGCCGATCTCCGGTGCCGTCCGCAGGGTGTGTACGAGATTCTCGAACCATCGCAGCAACGAGTTCGGGTCGCGATTCTGCGCCCGGACATTGACCAGCTTCGCGCCGTAGGGACCGCGGATCCTGACGGGGCGCACCGTTTCCGTCGCGGAAGCGGTCGAGAACCCGCCGTTGCGCCCGTCGTCCCACTGCATCGGTGTCCGGATGGCGTCCCGGTCGGGCAGGGACAAGTTCTCCCCCATGCCGATCTCCTCGCCGTAGCGGATCACCGGACTGCCGGGCAGCGAGAACTGCAACGCGTAGGCAAGTTCTATCCTGCGCCGCTCGCCCTTCAGCATCGGAGCCAGTCGCCGCCGGATCCCACGGCCGTACAGGCGCATGTCGGCGCGAGGCGCGAACGCCCCGAAGACATCTCGTCGTTGTTCGTCGGTGAGCTCGCTCAGGTCGAGCTCGTCGTGATTGCGGAGAAACGTCGCCCACTGGCCCCCATCGGGCAGCCGGACCGCGGTCTTCAACGCTTCGATCAGCGGTTCGGCGTCGCTGCGTGCCAGGGCGAGCCACGCCTTCGGATTGAGCAAGAAGTCGAACATCATCTGGGCCCGGTCGGAAGGCCCATCAGTCCTGCTCCCGACGAACTGGGCAACTCGACTCGGCGGAACGTTGGCCTCACACAGCAACACTGAGTCGCCGACCTGCCACTGAGTCTCTTGCCGCCACGAGTCGAGGATGGTGAAGTCCTGCGGCGCAGGGTCGACCCCCGGCGTCGTCTGCTCGATCACGAACGGTGCCGCGTCGATCCGGAACCCGGACACCCCCAGCTGCAGCCAGAACGCCATCACTTTGCGGATCTCATCGCGGACCGCCGGATTCGACCAGTTGAGATCGGGCTGGAAGTCGTAGAACCGATGGAAGTACCAGGCGTGCGCCTGTTCGTCGAAGGTCCAGGTTTCCGTCTGCTCGCCGGGAAACACCACACCCTGACGCCGATCGGGCGGCTCGGAGGCGCTCCATACATACCAGTCGCGGAACGGCGAGTCCGGACTGCGCGCGGAGATGAACCACGGATGCTCATCGGACGTGTGGTTGACGACCAGATCGAGGACGATCCGGAGCCCCCGCTCGTCGGCCCGGCGACAGAGCTCCGCAAAGTCGCCCAGACTGCCGAGAGCCGGATCGACGGCGTAGTAGTCGGCCACGTCGTAGCCGTCGTCCCGCATCGGACTCGGGTGGATGGGGTTGAGCCACAAACAGGTCACGCCGAGCCGAGCCAGATAGTCGAGTCGGCTGATCAGCCCCCGCAGGTCGCCGCAGCCGTCTCCGTCGGAGTCCTGGAATGACCGGACCTCCAAGCAGTAGATGACGGCCTGCTGGTACCACCTCGGTGTGGCCGTCATCGCCGGCGTCCCAGCTTCAGCGCGGCCAGCCCACCGGCGGCGACCGCCATCATTCCGACCAGCTGGGGATAGTGGTGACTGACCCACTGCTGGGGACTCCGCGAGTGGGCCCGGGAATCGAACACGCCGTGCGCGCCGTAGTCGCGGCCACCGGCGCCGTCGGCGGGATCCCACAGGTTCGACGGCTGATCAGGATCTTTCGGCTGACCCGTCTGCTGAGCCGAGAAGCCGGTGCGCCCCAGGTACCGGTCGAGGAGTGCCGGCACCACGGCGTTGGCCGTCAAGGTGACGGCGGTGCTCGCCCCGACCCAGTACTCGCGGCGCCGCGGATGATCGGCTGCGAACACGATCGCCCGGGCCGCGACCTCCGGCTGATAGATCGGCGCAACCGGCTGAGCGTGATCAGGCAGCCGGGACAACACCCACGAGAACTGAGGGGTATTCAGCGCCGGCATCTGCACCATCGTCACCGAGATGGCACTTCTCTCGTGGAGCAGCTCGCAGCGCAGCGACTCATGGAAGCCCTGGATGGCGTGCTTCGCCCCGCAGTAGGCGGTCTGCAAGGGGATTCCGCGGTACGCCAGCGCGGACCCGACCTGCACGATGGTGCCCGCGCCACGAACCCGCATCCGCCTCAACACGGCCATCGTGGCGTACACGTAGCCCAGATAGCTGACCTCCGTGGCGCGCCTGTACTCGGCCGGTGAGATCTCCTCGAAGCGGGCGAACACCGACGTGAACGCGACGTTCACCCAAACATCGATCGATCCGAGCTCGGTCTCGATCCGTTCTACGGCAGCCTCGACCTGATCCGGGTCCGCGACGTCGGCTGGCACAACCAGAGCGTGTCCCCCCGCCGCCGCAACCTCAGCGGCCGCACCGGCCAGACCGACCTCACCGCGCGCGATCAGCGCCACGCGATCGCCCCGCCGCGCGAACTCAACCGCCGCGGCGCGCCCGATCCCCCCGCTCGCCCCAGTGACGACCACCACGCGTCCAACCACGACATCCCCCGCTCTTCTCCTGGACCCACGCTCGGCTCCCCGGATACCCCGGTCGCCGTTCACCACCCACGTTCGAAAAAACGACAAACCCCGCCGACAACGGGCCCGCCGTCCGTCCGATCACCGGCCGCTTTGCCTGCCCGGCCGCGCACCGCGGCGTCCTTCGTGGACGTACCCAGGGCATGCACGGCTATGCACTTCTCCTGGTGGAGACTTCGCGCCATCCGCCGTCACCGGTCGGCCATCGACCGACCATCGACCGGCGAGGTCCCCGCCTCATCCTCGCGTTGGTTGTTCCGCCTTCGACTCCTCATCCGACGCCTCGGCCGATTCCTCATCCGACGCCTCGGCCGATTCCTCGAGGTCGTCCGCGGGCGGCGCTGCGGGAACGTTCTCCTGGCCGCTCGGCAGATCGTCGGTATCGATGGTGTCGTCCTTCGCGACCCGGCCGGCCGCGGCCTTCGCGTCGTCGATCGCCTCGTTGGCCCGGTCGAGCTGCGCCGGGTCAGCGTCTTGGGGTTCGTCCGGGATCGTCGTCATCGCAGGGCTCCTTGGGTCGTGGCCCTTCGCTGCGGTTCGCGGCATCGGGCTGGTGATCGGTCCAGACTGTCACTACCCCGTGCCGCTCGAGCGACACCAGCCTGCGCACAAACGAGGGAGCCCAGACCGCCGCATCTGTCGACCCGGCCAGTTCGCCAGACGTGGGGCAGTTACCTCGCGGCCGCCTCGTCGGGAGGTGTGGTGTCCTGGCGTCGAGTCGGTCGTGACCTGCGGTCCGTCGTCGCCGCCACGCCACAGCGGCGACCCAGGGCCGAGACCGCGGAGGTACGGCCGCTCGGGGTGCGGCAGCGCGGCCTGCACCAGGGGCGGCAGGTGGGCCAGAGGCTTGTTCGCCTGCTCGTCCTGCCAGACCCGCCGGGCCCTGGCTCGTTCCTCGATGTCGAGCTGCGCGAGCACATGACTCACGGCGGCGAGGATCGAGCCGCGTAACAGCCACGACGACCTGTTCTGCTCAGCCTGGGTCATGATCAGCTCGGTCAGGATGGCCTGCGTCTCACGCAGGACGTCGAGGCTCTCGTCGAGCCGGCGTTCCACCTCCTCCTCGCGGTCCTCGGCCTCGGCGACGACGAGATCGCCGAACTGGCTCATGCAGTCGGCGACGTCGTCGAGTACCACCGCGAAGGCGGCGCGCAGCTCCTCGCCGTACGGATCGTCCGGGGCATCCCCGGTCGGGACCTCGGTCCGGAGCACCACGAACAGTGCGCGGACCGCGAGCAGGCAGCCCTCGAGCGACTCGACACCGCTGGCCAGCACCGGGGCGACGTCGGTCGTCGCGATCGCCCGCGGGTTGAACCGTCGACTGTCCTGGAGCGACGCAACGGCGGCGCTCGCCCGAGATACTCGGCGGTCGGCGCTACGGGCGGCATCGAGCCATGCGCCGATCTGGTCGCGGGTGATCGGGCCGGAACGCAGCGACTCTGCCGCGGCGTGGAGGGGCCCGGCGATCGCCTCCGCCGCGGCGCGCACCGATGCGCTGGCCGAGCGGGTCGGCATGGCCGGTGGGTACAGCACGTTGAAGGCCACTCCCACCCCGGCTCCGATGAAGGTGTTGAGGACACGGACCTCGGCGGCGATGGCCGGATCGGCCACCGCGAGGATCAGCATCGCGCTGATCGGGGTCTCCAGGGCCTGGTCGCCGAGCCGCAGCACCTTGCCGAGCAACAACGAAGCGGCGATGGCTGCGCCGAGACTCCACCAGGTCAGCCCGATCCAGTTGGACAAGAACGTGGCGATGAGGACGCCGCCGAGCACCGCGCCGACCCGGACCGCACCCATCTTCAGCGTGGAGTACGCGGAAGCCTGCATCACCAGCAGTGTTGTCAGGGCACCGGTCAGATCCACGGCACCCTGGGTCAGCACCAGGGTGAGCAGATACGACACCACTGCCGCCGCAGTCAGCCGAAACGTCGTGACGAGCGTCGGCTCGAGCCGCGCCGGAACGTCTCGCCAGCGCGTCGGATGACCCGGCCAGGCAACGTCGGCGGCGCGCCAGGCGAGAGCGCCCCACGACGGACGCCGCGGCGTTGCATCGTCGTCCACCCGGCATCGCCCTCCTGCGCCGTGCGAACCAGCCGCCGGCGCGGACTCGATTCTGGCACTGGGGCCCTGTTGGTCAGCCGGGCGCGACCTGTGCAACGACCGCGAAACGGAAAAAGTGGGGGCCAGTGCGGCGGGGCAAGCTCCTCCTACGCGGACGATCCGTCGCGCGGCGGGCACTGACCCGCACTTTTTCCACCAGGCCCCGCCTGCCTCAAGCGCCGCTGCCGATCTCGTCGCGCCAGCTGTGCTGCGGCTCGAAGCCGAGCACCCTCCGGGCCTTGTCGATGGAGAGCAGCGTGTCGTGCGGGCCCGGGTCTCCGCGCACCTCGACATCGGGGAAGCACTCGGCCAGCAGCTCGGCGTTCGGCCGATCCATCACCGTGTCGGCGTTGGCGATGACGAACACCTCGCACCCGGTCAGGTCGGACTCCAGGGCCCGCCGCACCGCCTGAGCACCGTCGCGGGCATCGATGTAGCCCCAGAGGTTCCACTTCCGTGCGCTCGCGTCGTCCTGGAAGTCCGGGAATCCCCGGTAGTCCTCGGGTCGCATCACGTTGGAGAACCGCAGTCCGAACATCTTCAGCTCCGGGTCCCAACGGCACAGCTGGGCGGCCATCGTCTCTTCCATCGTCTTCACCAGGGAATACGTCGACTCCGGCCGTGGCGGGTACTCCTCGTCGACCGGCACATACGGCGGCGGCGTGTCGAACGGCAGACCGAGCACCGTCTCGCTCGACGCCCACACGATGTTCTTCACCCCCGCACGACGTGCCGCGCTGACCACGTTCCAGGTCGAGTTCATGTTGTTCGCGAAGGTGGCATGGTTTCCGACGATGCCCGGCGCCGGCACGGCCGCGAGATGGACGAGCGCATCCACCCGCTCGTAGCGCTCCTCGACGCCGAGCATCGCGTCGATCACCTGGCCGTAGTCAGTGAGATCCACCGGGAGGTACGTCGTCCGAGCCCCGACCACCCCATCGGCCGGGCGTGCTCGGTCGAACAGGACCACGTCGTAGCCGTGCAGCTGCAGGTCCGTCACCACCGCCGACCCGAGCTTCCCCGAACCTCCGGTCACCACCACTGTCGCCATCTCGTCCGTCCTCTCGCGCCGCATCCGCCGCGTCGTTGAATCGACTCACAACCGCATCTCAACCTAATCCGTGATGCACGATCTGACGTAGCGTGCTGAGGATGAGCGGGCCACGTCGTGGCGCCGGCGTGGTGCGCCGCGGCCCCCCACGGGCTGGAACGCCATGGCCGAGCACGTTCCGAGCGGGCTCGCCGCCTCCGACCAGCTACCGCCTCGACGACCGTCTCCGCGCCGGACGCGTCAGAGGTCGGCCAACCAGTCGTCGAAGGTCTTCAGTCCTCGTTCGGCGTCCGGCCCCGGCAGCAGCCGCCCGTCGCGCTGGGCACGGCCGAGAGCTCCCGGAAGCGGCACCGCCGGGATCCAGGCCGTCGATCCACGAGCCCGGGCATAGCGGCGGACCATCTCGACCAGACTCTCCTCGCGCGGGCCGCCGAAGTCCGCCACGAAGCCCGCCGCGCCGCCGCTCGCCAGCCCGACCAGGCGGTCCGCCACCTCTCGTGCCGCCACCGGTTGGGTCCTCATCCTCGGCGCCAGGTGCAGCGGGCCGACCCTGGCCGTCCGGTAGACCTGCGCGACGAACTCATGGAACTGGGTTGCCCGCATGATCGTCCACGGCACCGGGCCCGTCTCGACGCGCTGCTCTTGAGCCCGCTTCCCGGCGTAGTAGCCGACCGGCGCGCGATCGACGCCGACGATGGACAGCGCAAGATGATGTCGTACCCCGGCCGACTGCTCTGCGGCGAACAGGTTGGCGGTGACCGTGCTGAAGAACTCCGTGGATGCCTTCGCCGACACGGTCGAGGTGTTGGCCACGTCGATCACGGCGTCGACGCCGGCCAAGGCTCCGGTGAGGGCGTCGGTGACGGCCTCGGGTCGGCCAGGACCGGATGCGCTGACCAGGTCCGTCCCGCGACTGCGAGCCAGCACCACCACCTCGTGACCCTGCTCCTGTGCGGACTGGACGACGAGGCTACCCACCAGTCCGGTCCCTCCGGCGACCGCGATCTTCATCCGCCTGCTCCTGTCTGTGCGCCCGACCGGGGCGACGCGACGCCGCCGGCCCGCGGACCCGGCAGCAACAGAACCACTCCCAGGATGAGGCTGCCGCCCAGGGTGATCGCGTTGCCGACGGCATCGACCGGTGCCATCTCCGCGAAGTGCCTCGCGTGGTAGATCAGGTGCGGCAGGCCGAACACGGTCCAGGCCACACCGATCACCCGACCCGCGTCGGGTGTAGGCGAGAACGCGGCCGCCGCGCTCGCTGCCGCAAGCCCGAGATACAGACCGCCGACGTCGCGGATCAGGTGCTCGTTGAACGGGCCATCGACCGAGATCCAGATCCTGCCCAGCCCGGGAAACGTGTCATAGAACGACACGGGCCAGAAGCTGGCCCAAACCCCGACGTACGCCCCGATGGCAGCCGCTACCCACAAGATGACTCGCCGTGTCGTCAGCTTCATGTGCATGAAGACCCCACACCCTCCTCGAGCGTGACACCCGACGTGTGCGATCGACGACACGGTCGCGGGCGCCTCACCCCATCGTCGGGCATTCGCCCCACGACATCGTCCAGAACCGCTGCTGCCCCTATGCTCGATTCATCGGCCGGCCAATCGCCCGACCGCAGCGGAGTCGGGACCAGCATGAGCGAACCAGCCTCCACCTCCGGCGGCGAGGTACGCGCCGGACCGTCCCCGCTGCGCCTTCGGATCGGCGTGTTCTTCATCTTGGTGTGGTGGTTTCCGTTCTGGGCTTTCGCCCCGGCCCTGACCGACGCCCTCTCCGGACTGAGCCACCCGCCTTCGGTTGCCGCGGTCACGACGGCCATCGTGGTCGTCCAGACCCTGATCGGTCTACTCGGTTTCTGGGTCGCCGGCACCGAGGTCAAGACGATCGTCAAGGGCGCGCGTCGCAAGCGGGACGCACTGAAGACAATCTGGGCGATCTTCCTGCACGGTCACGTCCCGGATCACGAGCCGGTCGCCACTCCGACCGAACCAGCCCCGCCGCCGCACGAGCCCGCCTGATCGGCCAGGTCGCCGCCGCTGTTCGCCCGCTCGAACCGGCGGCACCGATCGACGGGCCATGTTCCGTGCCAGTGCTTCAATGGCAGCAGGGCTGGGCAGACCGCTCCGCCCCGCGACGGCGGCTCGTGACCCGGGTCGGCCTCGACCAGTTCCATCCGGTCTCGTCTGCCCCTCCACCGAGAGGCGTTCGAGCACTCGGTGTCTCGAGGAGGAGACATGTTCGAGGAAGGTCAGTACTTCGCTGAGGTCGTCGACACCGGCGACGGCACGCTCTCGGTCCAGCTCGGTGCCGGCCACCCGGGGCTGAACGATCCCGTCTATCGCGAGCGCCGCGACCGGCTGGCCACTCTGGCCAACGCCTGGCAGCCCGGTGAGCCGTGCCCGAGGATCGACTACACCGACGCCGAGCACGAGGTCTGGCGGGTGGTGAGTGAGGACCTGCTCGACAAGCACCGGACGTACGCCTGCCGGGAGTTCCTGGACGGCAAGCAGGCACTCGACCTGCCCACCGATCACATCCCCCAGCTCGAGGAGCTGAGCGACTGGCTGGCACCGCTGTCGGGATTCCGGTATCGACCGGCAGCCGGCCTGGTCCCGCTGCGGGAGTTCTACGGCTCGCTGGCGGAGCACGCCTTCTGGGCGACCCAGTACGTCCGCCACCACTCGGTGCCGCTCTACACCCCGGAGCCCGACGTGCTGCACGAGGTGGTCGGGCATGGCAACACCCTCGCCGACCGGCGTTTCACCGAGCTGTACGAGGCGGCCGGCGCAGCAGCGAGACGGGTCGAGACCGAGACCGCACTGGAGTTCGTCAGCAAGGTCTTCTGGTTCACCCTGGAGTTCGGGGTGGTCAACGAGCCGGACGGCCCGAAAGCGTACGGCGCGGGCATCCTGTCCAGTCCGGGCGAGATCTGCGAGTTCCGAGGGATGACACTCCGGCCGCTCGACCTCGTCGCGATGGGCACCACCGACTACGACATCACGCACTACCAGGAGCTGCTGTACGCCGCCGCCTCCTTCAGCCAGGTGAGCGATGTCGTCGGCGGGTTCTGGGACAGCTGCGACGACGACAGCATCGAGGCACTCCGGGCAACCGCCGACTCCCCAGTAGGCAGCAACCACTGACCTCCTGCGATGAACTTCGCTCCCTCGGCGCGTCCTTCCACCCTTCGCACCGGGAGCAAAGACGCCTAGGGTGGCGTCCGGGACTGCCCACTGGACAGCGCGACCCGTGGCCTACCGGCCGCGTGTCACCATAGGGAGGCACATCGAACAGGTGGGATCCGCAATCGGCTTCCCGACGCGCGAAGGGGACAGCGATGAGCGGCAACGCCAGCTTCCGGCTCCAGAACACAACGGTCTTGACGGTCTGCGCGGTCGAGGCCCCGATCGTGATGACCTCGGCAGCCTTCGACGCGCGGCTGAGCGACACGTACCGGCGCGTCGGTCACAAGCCGGGCATGCTCGAGAAGCTGGCCGGAGTGGTCGAACGGCGCTGGTGGCCGGAGGACGTGACGTTTGCCGACGCCGCCGCGATGGCGGGCGCCAAGGCCCTGGCCGAGGCGGGCGTACGGCCCGAGCAGGTCGGAGTGATGATCAACAGCTCGGTGTCGCGGGCCTATCTCGAGCCGTCCACCGCCGTCGCGATCCACCACCAGCTCGACCTGCCCACCAGCTGCCTCAACTTCGACATCGCCAACGCCTGCCTGGGCTTCGTCAACGCGATCCAGCTGGCCGGGACCATGATCGACTCCGGCCAGGCCGAGTACGCGCTGATCGTGGACGGCGAGGGATCGCGCTACACCCAGGAGACCACGCTGGGCCGGCTCGCCGGCGAGGACACCACCGCATCCGACCTCCGTGCCCAGTTCGCCACGCTGACCCTCGGTTCCGGATCCGCCGCCATGGTGCTGGGCCGTGCCGACCGGCATCCCGAGGGACACCGGGTGGTCGGTGGCGTGAGCCGTGCCGGCACGGAGCACCACGACCTGTGCGTGGGCGACCTCGACCGGATGCGGACCGACAGTCGGGGCCTGTTCGAGGCCGGCCTCGAGCTCGCGATGGCGACCTGGACCGACGCCAAGGAGGAGTTCGACTGGAGCGGGATCGACTGGTTCGTCGCCCACCAGACCTCTGTGGTGCACATCAACGCGATGGCGCGCTCGCTCGGCGTGGACGCCTCCCGGTTCCCGCTGACCCTCCCGCATTACGGGAACATGGGTCCGGCGGCCGTGCCGTTCACCCTGGCTCGGCACGCGGAGTCGTTCCGGGCCGACGATCGCATCCTCCTGCTCGGCATCGGCTCGGGGCTGAACACCTCGTACGCCGAGCTCATCTGGTGACCGCCTCCGACCTGACCGCATCCGACCTGGCTGTCTCGAGCGTCGATCCACCGATCACCGACGCGATTCCTCCCGCGCTGCCCGGCCTAGACCCGGTCTGGTCCCGATTCGTGACGGTCCCGGACGCCGAGGGCGTTCCGCGTCGCTGGCATCTCTTGGACAATCAGGCCGCGCCGTCGCGCGGAACGATGCTCTGTGTCCACGGCAATCCCACCTGGTCATACCTGTGGCGCAGGTTCATCGCCGCGGCACCGCCGGGCTGGCGAGTGGTGGCGATCGATCAGCTCGGAATGGGGTACTCGGAGCGACTGGAGCAGCCGCGGACCCTTGCCGAACGGGTCGACGATCTGGACACCCTCGCTGTCGCTCTGGAGATCACCGGGCCGCGCCCGAGCGGCTCGACGGACGGCACCCCGCAGACGGCCGGCCCGATCGTCGTGGTCGCGCACGACTGGGGCGGACCCATCGCGCTCGGCTTCGCCGAGCGACACATCGATCGCCTGACCGGACTCGTGCTGACCAACACCGGAGTGGCCGTTCCCTCGGGTGCGGGGGCGCCCGGTCTGATCCGGCTGGCCCGGAGCCGAGCGCTGCGAGACATCGTCTGCGTTCGTACCGACGCCTTCGTCCGGGGGGCCGCCGCACTCTCTCGGCCCGCCCTGCCGGCTGAGGTCCGCGCCGGGTTGCGGGCGCCGTACAAGACGGCAGGCCGGCGGTCCGCGATCGGGGACTTCGTCGCCGACATCCCGCTGGAACCCGACCACCCGAGCAGGCCGACCATGGACGGCATCGTCGCCGGGTTGGACCGGCTCGGCGGGGTTCCGACGTTGCTGCTCTGGGGCCCGCGGGACCGGGTGTTCGGCGAAAGCTACCTGCACGATCTGCGTACGCGACTGCCCCACGCCGCCGTACACCGCTATCCGGGCGCCTCGCACCTGCTGGTCGAAGACCGGCCGCGGGCAGCGTCCGACACGTGGTGCTGGGTGGACTCGCTGCCCGCCGTGGCGGCCGGCGCGCCGGCGCCTGCATCGGAGCAGTCGGCAGCGGAGCAGCCGGGACCCGTACAACCGGCACCGCAAGACCCGGCACCACAACCCGGCACCACAACACCCGGGGCCCGCAACAACCCCGGCCGACGCTCCCCCACTCCTGGCCCGACTGCTCGAGCGAGCGGGCGACCCCGAGGTGGCGGTCGCCGAGCTGTCCGGCGATCATGCCGGCCACCTGCGGGGTCGGGGGACGAAAGGAGGCTCCGCGACCTCGATCTCGGCATCTTCGTCGGACTCGGGGCAAGAGACCCAGCAAGCGCACGTGGAGCCCCGCCTGACCTCTTTCGGCGAGCTGAACGAGCGGGTCACTGCGCTGGCCGGCGGACTCTGCCGAGCGGGCGTACGCCCGGGTCAGCGCGTGGGACTGCTGATCCGGCCGGGGCTGGACCTGACCACCGTCGTATACGCCTGCTGGCGGGTCGGCGCCTCGATCGTGGTGGCCGATGCCGGGCTCGGGCTGCGCCGCCTGGGTGACGCTCTGCGCAGTGCCGATCCGGCCTGGCTGATCGGGATTCCGGCCGGGCTTGCGGCCGCAACCGCGCTTGGTATCCCGGGCCGGCGGATCGTCGTGGGCCGGACGCCGCTCTTCGGGCTGGCCCGGTTGGGGAGGATCGAGCACACCCTTGCGGAGCTCATGGTCGCTCGGTCGGTCGGGCATCCCGAACTCACCGAGCCGGGCTCTCTCGACCCAGACTCTGTCGACCCGGATTCTCGCGACCCAGAATCTCGCGACCCAGAATCTCGCGACGCCGAATCGCTGGAGACCGAGTTCCCCGACCCCGAATCCGTCGCGATCGGATCTCTGCTGACCGAGTCTCCCGACGACGCCGAAGCGGCGGTGCTGTTCACCTCCGGAGCGACCGGCCCGCCCAAGGGGGTCGTCTACCGACACCGCCAGCTGCGGGCCCAGCTCGACCTGGTCCGTACGGTCTGCCGAGTCTCCGACAACGATCGACTGGTCGCGGCGTTCGCGCCCTTCGCCCTGTACGGCCCCGCCCTCGGGATCGCCGCCGCCGTGCCGGACATGGACGTGACCAAGCCCGCGAGCCTGACCGCCGGTGCACTGGCCGATGCCGCCGCCGCGGTCGATGCGACCCTGGTGTTCGCCTCCCCGTCCGCCCTGCGGAACGTCGCCGCGACTGCCGGCGCGCTCACCACGGACCAACGTCGGGCGCTCGACGGCATCCGGCTCGTCCTCTCCGCCGGTGCGCCCGTCTCTCCCGCCCTGTTGAGGAAGGTGCAGGCCGCCCTGCCCCGCGCCGAGCTGCACACCCCGTACGGGATGACCGAAGCGCTGCCGATCACCGACATCTCCCTTGCCGAGATCGATGCCGCGGGGACGGGCAACGGGGTCTGCGTCGGGCGTCCGTTGCCGGGCGTACGGGTGCGGATCAGTGCTTTGGACTCGACCGGAGCGGCGACGGGTGAGCTGACGGTTGCGCTGGACGTCACCGGCGAGGTCTGTGTCTCCGCGGCACACGTCAAGGACCGGTACGACCAGCTCTGGGCCACCGAACACGCCAGCAGCCGCGATCCCGGGTGGCATCGCACGGGCGACGTCGGCCACCTCGACGATCGCGGCCGGCTGTGGATCGAGGGCCGGCTGGTGCATGTGATCACCACGGCCGACGGTCCCGTCACTCCGGTGGCGATCGAGCACCGCATCGAGCTGCTCGACGAGGTCGAGTCCGCCGCGATCATCGGTGTCGGGCCCGCCGGCACCCAGCAGATCGTGGCGGTGGTGGTTCGCCCCGGTCAGTACGGCGTCGCTGCCGTTCGCGGGCACCGGGCGCATCGATCACGTGGATCACTTCGATCGCGCGAATCACGCCGGTCGCGTCGATCATTGTCCCCGCGGCCACTGGCCGAGCCCGGGCTGGCGGCCGAGATCCGCGCCGCCGCTGGGGTTCCGGTAGCGGCAGTGCTGGTCGTGCCGGAGCTGCCCACCGATATCCGGCACCAGGCGAAGATCGATCGGGCCCGCCTCGCCACCTGGGCCGAGAAGGTCTTGTCCGGGCGTCGGCCGGGCCGCCCGTGAGGGTGCTGGTCACCGGTGCCAGCGGACTGCTCGGCGGCGGGGTTGCCCGGGCCCTCGCTGATCGCGGCGACCGAGTCACCGTGCTGCAACGACGGCCAAGTGGTTTGGGTCCGGGCGATCTGGGGCCGGGCGATCTGGGGCCGGGCAGTCTGGGTCTGCGCGAAGTGCTGGCCGACGTGTCCGACGCGATTGCTGTCCGCCGGGCGGTCGCGGGGCACGATGCCGTCGTCCACCTGGCCGCCAAGGTGAACGTGACCGGCCGCTGGTCAGACTACGAGCGAACCAATGTTGCCGGGACGCAGTCCGTGATCGACGCCTGCAAGGCCGCCGGCGTCTCGCGGCTCGTGCACATCTCTTCCCCGTCGGTCGCCCACGCGGGACGTTCGCTGGCCGGGGACGGTGCGGGACCGGCGGATCCGGACCGAGCCCGCGGTCCGTACGCACGGAGCAAGGCCCTGGCAGAGCGTCTGGCACTGGCCGCGGATGAGCGTGGCCTCGCCGTGCTGGTGATCCGCCCCCATCTGGTCTGGGGGCCCGGCGATCAACAGCTCGTGGCGCGCATCGTCGAGCGTGCCCGCGCCGGCCGGCTACCGGTGATCGGGTCGGGCGCGGCGCTGGTCGACAGCACGTACGTCGACAATGCCGTCGACGCCATCGTCGCCGCGCTCGACCGCTGCGGCGCTGAGCGGGGCAAGGCACGCGGCGAGGCGCTCGTGGTGACCAACGGCGAGCCGCGACCGATCGGTGAGCTGGTCGGCTTCATCAGTGCCGCGGCCGGCGCCGCGCGACCGCACCGGCACATCCCGGTGCCGCTGGCCCTGGCCGCGGGTACAGCAGTGCAGTCGGCCTGGGCCTTGGCCGATCGGATCCGACCCATCTCGGGTGACCCGCCGATGACTCGGTTCGTCGTCGAGCAGATGTCGACCGCGCACTGGTTCGATCAACGGCGCACCCGTGAGCTGCTGCAGTGGACCCCGACAGTGAGCCTGGACGAGGGCCTGGAACGCCTGCGCCGCTGGTATTCCGAAGCGGCGCGCTGACCCGGGGCAGCCAGTCGCCTCCGACATGGCTGCCATCCGACCTTGGATCCTAGGCCGCGGAAAAATCGGTGGGTGGTGAGCACTCGCGGCTACACCCGACGCCGTCGGACCGCCTCGAGGCGAGCACTGACCGCCACTTTTTCCGTCTTGCCCGGCCCGTTCACGACCGGTCAGCTCACCCGCGGTCTCAATCGGCTGCATCCGTCGGCGACGCCGCCGCCTGCGCCAGGTGCTCGCTCCGCAGCGTTTCGAGATGTGGCAGATGGTCGATCAGGTACTGGATGATCTTCTCGATCTCTTCCTCGATCAACGCCTCGACCGGCTCGAAGGCTCGGCCGTCGCGGTAGCGCGCCGATGTCCCGGGACCGTCCGGACTGCCGTGGTCGGCATCGATGGACTCGCGCCACTTCTCCGCGTGCTCCCGCCACTCCTGCTTGTCCACCAGCGCCGGTTCGGTGAACCAGACGTTCCACGACAGCAGGTTTCCTGGCAGCAGCAGGTTCCCCGACGACAGGTTGAACACGTCCATCACAAGCTGGTTGAAGTCGTCCACGTCGGCGTTGCCGGTTGGCACGATCGGGCCGATCTCCACCTCGACGTTCGCGACCGCCCAGGCCTCCGGGTGCAGGGCGAAGGGCGGACTCTCGAACAGCGTGGTCTGTCCCGTCCGCACCGGGAAGATCGGTTGCGACGGAGTCTTGGCCAGGTGCGTGGTGACCTGGATGGCGTGTGCCTTGTCGGCGGGGAACGGGAGCCCACTGCTCGAGAACAAGGTCCACAACAGCTTGATCAGCGGACCGGCGGTAGCGCTCGGGCTGAACCAGATCTTGCCCTCGACGGTCATGTCGGCCGCCAGCGTCTGGTTCGTCTCGTCGACCCAGCCGCGCTGTCCGGTGACGGAGACCTCCACGTTCAGGCAGCCGAACGAGGGCGAGTACGCCCCCTGCTGGGGACAGATGATCGAGTAGACCCGCCCGGTGTCGGTGTAGCCGATCCGAGAGATGTCGGGCGCGAACATCTGGAAGCATCGCGAGGTCGGATCGCCCGGCACGCTCTCCCAGCTGAACTCCGGCCACAACACCGCCTGCTGGCGCTCGAGCAGGTCGATGTTGGCCATGTTCGCCAGCATCGGAAGGGAGCTGAGATCGGGGTCGGGATAGGCGAATGCCGGGTCTGACTCGGCGAACCCCCCGACCCAGCCCGGGGGGATCGTGGTGTTCTGTTCTGTTGTCACTCTGAGGCTCCTCGCTCGCCCGGCATTCCCCCGAGTGACGGTGTCGGGGCAGACACTAGCGGGCGCGGCCAATGCACGACAAGGGTCCGACGATCGCTCGCGGGTGACCAGCCACTCGCGGCGCCACGTGTGTCGAAAAGCCGAGTGCTGCTCCGGCGGCCTGCCGTCGAGCGGCATGAGTCGAGCGGCACGAGTCGAGGGCACAAGTCGAGCGGCACGAGTCGAGCGGCACGGAGGGTCAGACAGGTGATTACTGTCAGGCGTAGCCCATTTTGGCCCTCAAGCCAGTCGGGAAGAAGCCGGTCTGTTGACCAGGAATCCGGCGAGACCGCCTGAGGACCTGCCGACGGGAACGCGTTGCCGGCGGCTGACAGACGCTCGGGCAGCCTACGTCGACGAGAGGTACGCCAGCACGGCGAGCACCCGCCGGTGATCTTCGTCGCTGCTCGCCAGGCCCAGCTTCGCGAGGATCGATCCGATGTGGGTCTCCACCGTGCGTTCGGTCAGCCAGAGGCGACGGGCGATCCCCACGTTTGTACGCCCCTCGGCCATCAGCGCGAGCACCTCGCGTTCCCGTGGGGTGAGCAGCGCGATCGGGTTGCCGCGCCGGTTCACACCGATCAGCCGCGACACCACCTCCGGGTCCAGGGCGGATCCGCCCGCGGCCACCCGCCGGAGCGCCTCGAGGAAGTCGTCCACATCGAAGACCCGGTCCTTGAGCAGGTAGCCGAACCGTCCGCTCGCCACGAGCTCGACAGAGTGCCGAGTCTCGACGTGCTGCGACAACAACACGATGCCCAGGTCCGGATGTGAGCCGCGGACGGTACGTGCTGCGCGAGCGCCGTCGTCGGTCAGGTCGGGCGGCATCCGTACGTCGATGACGGCCAGATCGGGAGACGTCTCGTCGACGGCCAGCACGAGTGACGGTGCATCCGTGGCCTTGGCCACGATCTCGTGTCCAGCGTCGGTGAGCAGCCGCGCTAGTCCCTCGCGGAACAACGCGGAGTCCTCGCCGATCACGATCCGCATGGCAGCGTTGCCTCGACGATCGTTCCCCCGCCGGCCGGGCTGGACAGCGACAGCGCTCCGCCCACTGCCGCGACCCGATCGGCGATCCCGGCCAGCCCCGCACCAGCTCGAACGTCGGCACCGCCCCGGCCGTCGTCGCGCACCTGAACGGTGAGGCTCCCGTCTGTCCGCGTCACCCTGACCCCGATCGCCTGCGGGTGAGCATGCTTGACGGCGTTGACCATCGCCTCGCTCGCCACGAAGAACGCCGTCGTAGCGACGTCGTCCGGAATCAGACCGACCCCCACGTCGCCGGCCACGTCGACGGTCACCGGGATCGGCACCTTGCTCGCCAGGCTCGACAGGGCCGGACCCAGTCCGTCGTCGAGACTGCTCGGCCGCAGCCCGTGGGCGATCTGGCGCAGCTCGGCGACGGCGGTTGCCAGCTCCGCGACGGAGGAGTCGAGCAGGCCGTCCACATCGAGGGTGGGATCGTCGAGATGTCGCTGAGCCAGTCGCAGCGCCATCCCGAGGGAAACCAGCCGCTGCTGGGCGCCGTCGTGCAGGTCCCGTTCGAGGCGGCGGCGCTCCTCGTACGAGGCGTGCAGTAGCCGGGCACGGCTGGACTCGACCTCGCCGAGCGCCCGACGCAGCTCGATCCGTAGCCGGACGATCTCGACCAGTAGGGCGCTCGCGTCGGCCAGTTCCTCGAGAAGCTCCGGCGAGGCGACCGTGCCGCCGAGCAGGGCCCCGATGTCGTCACCACCGACCCGGACCGGGGTGGAGCAGGCGTCCTCGATCGGTAGCGACCGGCCGGCAGCCGTCACCAGCCCGCTCCGGCCGGGCACGAGGTACCCGACGCGAAGACCGGGATCGCGGAGCGAGGTCTGCAGCGCCTGCTCCAGCTGCTCGGGCTGGGCCGCACCCGAGTATGTCCGAGCGCGAAGCTCGTCGATCGCCGCTAGTGCCGCCCGGCGGAGCGGGTAGGCGCGACGGTCCACCCAGCGCTGGAGCCGGGTTCTCAGGGGGGCGAGCAGCACCGCGCAGATCGCCGTGGCCGCCGCCGCCGCGATCGATGACACCTGACCAGCCACCAGTCCCACCATGAACGACGCAAACGTGAACACGGCCAACAGGGCGATCGTGAGGAGTCCGTACGTCGCCGCCGTGCTGATCGCCTTGTCGACGTCGTAGAGGTCGTATCTCAACACCGCGATCGCGGTTGCCAGGGGAAGCGCGAGGTAGGTAAGCGCGAACCCGACGACCACCAGATCCGGGTTGTCGAACAGGAGGTAGCCAGCCCAGCCCAGCAGCAGGGTCGCCGGCAGGAACATCGCCCCGAGAAGGAACCACTTCAGCTGGGTGCGGACGATCGAAGATGCTCGCCGGTAGCGCACAACCATCGATGCTGCCGACGCGACGAGTAGGCCGAGGAAGATCGGCAGCAGAGCGAGCCCGATGACCCCGACGATCCCGTCCCACGGTTCGCTCAGCCGGATCAGGTGCGGTACGTCGGTGTATGGCGGCGCGAACGGCGCCGGGTCCGCCGCCGCCGGAATCAGGAAGATCAACGGCACGATCACGAGGCCGTACCCGACCGCGCGCCACCTCCGACCCGGCGGCCGGCCGTCGGGAAAGACCAGCACCAGCAGCGCCGGCGGCACGAACAGCCACATCCACGCACCCGGGGAGATCCCGACGTACACATTCCAGAGTGGCTGCAGGGCCGGTGCCGGATGCATGACGGGTTCGGTCAGATCGCCGAGAGACAGAGCGATCGCCAGGGGAGCGATGAGGACGAGCAGCGGACCGACCCAGTTGCCCGGCTGCCGCCCGGCCACCACCAGGCCGAGCGCGAGCGGGAACAGGCTCAGGACGGAGCCGACGACATGCCTCGTCATCGGCTGGCCGGTCGTGGCAGCCACGACTCCGACCGCAACGATCTCGATCACCACGAGGGCGGCGAGGACGTACGCGCACAGGCGCGGCCCCTGAACTGCCCTGATGGCGGACATACCCCTCACGGTAGGGCTCGGGACGCTAGCTGCGAATGGGTGCCAGCACGGAGGAAAGTCCCGCACCAGCCTCGATCCGTTGGATGCGCCCGGGCGGCACGCTCGGATCGTCTCCCAACGCACCCTCGGAGGAATCATGAAACGGAGCAGCGAAACAGGCATCGCTGTCGGGCCCCTCGATCCGACAGACACATCAGCCGGCCCCCGCACCGCCGGCTCTCGCACGACCGGCCAGCGCCCCACCAGCGACCGCACCACCAGCGATCGCACCACCAGCCACGACACCACCAGCCACGACACCACCAGCCACGACACCACCAGCCACGGCACTTCCGGGCACGGCACCGCCGATCTGCGCGGACTGTGGCGGAGGGCACTGGCCTGCCTGGTCCCGGTCCCGATTCTGGCCCTGGTCGTGGGCCTGGTCGTGACGCCGTACCCGGTCGGCGGTGAGCTCCGACAGTCCATCGCCGGCGCGGCCGCCCATCCGGGCCCGGCTCAGGCAGCCGTGTGGCTGTCGGTGATCTTCGCGCTGACGATCGCCCCGGCCACGATGGCCGTCGCCTGGACCGGCCGCCGGGGCGCTCCCTGGCTGACGCTCGTCGCCGGCGTTTCGCTGCTGGTGGCGTTCGGTGCCGGCCTGCCCGACACCGACCTGGCCGTGGTGACCGCGGCGAGGCAGGGGCTAGACCCCACCCTGGTCACCGCAATCGACCGGGCCGTGACGAGCCATCCGGCCACCACCGTCGGGCTGGCGCTGTTCCTTCTCGGACAGACGGTCGGGTTTGTCCTGCTCGGCATCTCCCTGTGGCGCGCGCGGGTGGTGCCGGCCGGGTTGGGGATCGTGCTCGCCGCGTCCGGGCCGGCCCACCTGCTCCTCGCGCCGCTGGGAAACCTCGGCCTCGCCGCGGGCTGGGCGATGACGGCGATCGTGTACGTCGGTGCCGCCGCCGCGCTCTGGCGCACCGACAACTCCGCCTTCGATCTCGCACCGAAGCCACGTCAGCGTGGTTCGAACATCACCACTGAACTGAAAGGCCCGGAGTCGGAGCGGACACGCGACGGGCGCGACGCCAGGACCGTCTGGCGCTGGCTGCTGGCCATTGCTGCCCTACCGGTACCGATCTTCGTCGCCGTCTTCCGTTACCTGACGCCGTACGACGGCACGGACACCCCCGCGCAGATCTTCGCCAAGCTGGTCGCGGTGCCCGGCTACCAGACCGCGGTCGTCTGGCTGGGAATGGCGGTGGCGCTGTGCGGGTGCGCGGGCGCTCTCGCCGTGGCCTGGCTCATCCGGCGGCGCACGCCGGTGCTCACCACCATCGCGATGGTGCTGGCTGTGCCTGGCTACCTTGCGCTGTTCGCGGGTGGGAGCTTCGGCGACCTGCTGTCGTACGTGACCCGGACCGTGCCCGGGATCGACTACCAGACGGCGTTTCAGCTCGGGTCCGGGATGGAGTCCAGCCCGCAGTCCAGCGCGACGGGCCTGATCTTCGTGGCCGGTCACCTGTTCGGGACCACCCTGCTCGGTGTCGCGCTCTGGCGGGCCAGGATCGCGCCGACCTGGCTGGCGATCGGCCTCACCGTGTCGCAACCGATCCACCTCGCCTCGGTGATGACCGGGATCCGGCCGCTCGATCTCCTCGGCTGGGGACTGACCGCCGTCGGGTTCGCTTGGGCGGCCTGGCGGCTGAGCAGACTGCCCAACGACGAGTTTGATCTGCCGCCGCTTCGCACGCCGATCGAACCGGACGCCGACTAAGGCCGGCCCAGCGGTTGGGCGTCGCCTACAGCGGCCCGCCGGTGTACAGCAGGCGGTTGGGCGAACCGTGCAGGCTGCCGCGCAGGGTTCCTCGCGTGGCGTTCTCGATCAGCCAGGCGCGTACCTGTGCGGGCGATGCGTCGGGATGGACGGACAGATACAGCGCGGCAGCACCGCTGACCAGTGGCGCCGCCCAGGAGGTCGCCGCGCCCTCGCTGGTGACCAGGCGATCCGGGTCGAGGAACGGATCGACCACCGAGGTGACGGCCTCCGCCGGGGCGAAGAGGTCCACGCATCGTCCGTGGTTCAGCCCGGCGTCCCGGTCGGCCTGCGTCGAGGCAGCCACCGTGACGACTCCGGGCAGACCCGCCGGAGGATGCTTGCAGGCGTCCTCACCGTCGTTGCCGGCCGAGGCGACCACCGTCAGACCGGCCTCGACGAGCCTGTCGACCGCTGTCGTGATCGCGGGAGCGGGTGCATTGACGTTGAGCGAGAGATTCACCACCGCGGGCTTGTGCGCGTTGTGGGCCACCCAGCCGAGCGCGCGGACGATCCGCGCGGTTGCCTCCGCCTCGGTGCTTTCCTCGGCTCCCTCGCAGCCGCCGCTGGACCCGACGGACACGATCGTCGCCTTCTTCGCCACGCCCGAGTGCCGACCCGCCACCAGTCCGGCCACGAACAGCCCGTGGTTGATTCCGTCCTCCAAGGTGCAGGCCTTGCCGCGCGCCAGACCCACCGAGGCCCTTCCGCCGAACTCGGCGTTTCCCACGTCGAAGAGGCCGTCGACGACGTACACAGTCACCCCTCGGCCCTGCCCGACAGTGCTGTAGCGCTGATCCAGCGGGCGGTTGCGCTGGTCGATGCGGTCCAGTGCCCAGCCAGGTCGATTCTGGGTCACCCTCGTCGGAAGCGCGGTAGATGATCTCGGGCCCGACGGGGTCAGGCTCGGTGACGGGGTCGGGGCCGCCGAGGCCGCGGGGCCTGCGGTGGGCCGAGGCGACGCCGACCCGGACGCCGTCCGCGTTGACGATGGGACACCGGCCGGTCCCGGAGTCAAGCTCGAACAACTGCAGAGGCCGAAGACCACGGCGGCGACCACAGCTCCGAGGCGACTCCGCCGTACGCGTTGGCCCCGGATCACGTCCCTCACGCTAGAGCGACTCCGACCGCGCCACCACGTCATTTTCGATCCGCCGAGCGTGACGTCAGGACCGCCTCTACGCGGGTCGCGTACCCTCACCCGCCTCTCAAGACGTTCCCGCGGGAACGTCTTTCAGGGCGACAGCGACAACAGCCCCCGCCTTTGGGGCACCGTCGGCATCGAAATGTGCAGGTCGAACACATCGGGTGTTGACGCCGCACTTGTCTACGGCACCGTCGGGGCCGGCGACTTGCTCAGCGCCGCACTATCGCCGGCCTCACGATCGCCAGCTGCCTGGATCGGCTCGCCATCAGGTTTCGCGGTCAACCAAGCCCCCATGAGGATCGCCCACGCGAAGAAGAGAGCCAGCGGGAAGTACAACGGCGCCAGGATCCCGCACACTCCGGCGATGAAGGACGCGACTCGCAGCCAGCGCGGAAGCACAGCCTTCGCGGCAATCAGGATGGCGCCGGCTCCGACGAAGAAGGCGGTCGCGCAGATCGCGATGAGGTTGCTCATCTCGCTGACCAGGTAGACCACGGGGTGCGGCAGCGAGGTCAACGCCTGGCCCCCTTCGGCCAAGGCGACAGCGACGCCGCCGACCAGGAACCAGCCGACCACACCGGTGGTCGCCGCAGCGATGGTCAGTCCCCAGAGCGTGCCTCCGGCGGAACCCACCCGTCGACGGATCCGCTTCGCGTAGACGAGCAGGCCGAGTGCGGCGAAGGCCCCGACGTACGCCAGGGCGAAGGCGGTGACCCAGTGGCTGGGCGCCATGGCGGCCGTGACGGTGGCATCGTCGTAGTCCCCGCCAGGGGACCCGATGGCGGCAAACGCGAGGGGCGTGGCGAGGCCGTACGCCAGCAGGCTCAGGCCGGCGCCTCGTCCGGTGATCTTCATGTGCTGCTCCCATCCAGGTGGGTTGACCGTGCGCCAACCGACATCTCGACGCTAGGTTTCGGCGGCGCTCTCGTCGTCCGCTGGCGGGATGAACTCGCGATCCGGCCGCGGCAGGATGGACTCGTCATTCCAGCGGAGGACGCCAAGAGGCCCGTCTTCGACGTAGCGTCGAGTTGTGCGGAAACGCTCTGTGGTCTTCGACGCAGCCCTGGCGTTCGGGCTCCTGATTCTCGTTGAGCTGGAGGCCTGGACCGGTGTCTTGTCGACGCATCGCCAGGGCCCGCACTGGGGACAAGGCGTGACGTACGGGATCGCGGCGGCAGCGCTGGTCCTCCGACGTCGCTTCCCACTGGCGTGCGTGCTGATCGTCTGCGGCACCTTGGCGCTCGGGTTTGCTGTCTTCGGCTCGCCGGAAGGGTTCGGCGTGATGGTGCTGCCGATGGTTGCCGTCTACAGCGTCGCCAGATACTCCGACCGCCGTCGCGCGCTCTGGGGCCTCGCCACCGGGCTGGCCCTCGGGCTGCTCTGGATGGCGTTCGATCCCTTGCGAACTGCGCCGATCACGTATCTGCAGGGTTCGTTGTGGTTGACACCATGGGTGGCTTCCTGGCTGCTCGGGGCATACCTCCGCGCCAGACACCTGTATGTCGACGGGTTGGTCCGGGAGCGTGAGGAACGCGCCCTCAAGGCGGTGGCCGAGGAGCGCAACCGCATCGCCCGGGAACTGCACGACGTGATCGGCCACAGCCTGAGCGTGATGACCGTGCAGGCGTCGGCCGTCCGTCGGCTGATGCGACCCGACCAGGACAAAGAGCGGGACGCCCTGCAGACCGTCGAAGCCAGCGGACGGCAGGCGTTGGCCGAGATGCGACGAATGGTGGCGGTGCTTCGCTTCCCCGACGAGGCGGCGGACCTTGCGCCGTCGCCCACGCTCGACGGTCTCGACCGCCTGGTGGATGACTTCCGTCGGGCCGGACTTGAAGTGCACACCCAGATCACCGGAGCACGCGTCCCCTTGCCTCCCGGGATCGGGCTGACCGCGTACCGGGTCGTGGAGGAGGCACTGACCAACACGTTGAAGCACGCTGAGGCGACGAGCGCAGCCGTCCGGATCGACTACCGCGACGACTGGGTGTGCATCACCGTGCGCGACGACGGCCACGGCCCGACCTCCACCGGTGATCAGGGCATCGGTCTCATCGGCATGCAGGAGAGGGTCCAGATCTACGGGGGAAGCGTCTCGGCCGGCCGCGGTGACGGCGGCGGCTACGAGGTGCGGGCCGAGCTACCCCTTGGTGGACGATGACCGCCCGTGACCGGATCGGCGTACTCATCGTCGACGATCAGGCGCTCGTGCGCGCGGGATTTCGGATGATCCTCGAGGCCGAACCCGATCTCGTCGTTGTCGGCGAAGCGAGTGATGGCGACGACGCACTCCGCCAGATCGAGGACCGCCATCCCGACGTCGTGCTCATGGACGTACGAATGCCGGGCATGGATGGAATCGAGGCGACGCGGCGGGTGACCGCCCGCGAGCACCAGGAGAGTCCGAAGATCATCATGCTCACCACGTTCGACATGGATGAGTACGTCTACGACGCGCTGCACGCGGGAGCCTCCGGTTTTCTCCTCAAGGACGTCCCTCCCGAACAGCTGGTCGACGGCATCCACGTCGTGATGGCCGGAGAGGCCCTGTTGTCGCCGGTCATCACCCGACGCATGCTCGAGGTCTTTCTGCATCGTGCACGCCCCGCACGGGCTCCCGCGGCCCTCAGCACACTCACGCCGCGAGAGGGTGAGATCTTGATGATGCTGGCGCGGGGACTGTCCAATGCCGAGATCGCCGCCCGTCTGGTCGTCGCCGAGACGACGGTCAAGACCCATGTTGCCCGAGTGCTGATGAAGCTCGGCCTCCGCGACCGCGTTCAGGCGGTGATCTTCGCGTACGAGAGCGGCGTCGTCGCGATCGGGCAGGCGTAGGGCGGAGGCACGCTTGCGGCAGCCAGCGGGAGCGCCATGCCGAGCACGCCTGGTCGATCCACGTCCGCCAGGTTGTGCCGGCTGCCTAGCCTTGCCCCGTGCTCGACGCGCTCTCGCCTCAACGGCGGCGCCTCGTACTGGTGGTCGTGTGCCTGGTCGTCGTGCTCGTCCTCGCCGGTGCGGTGACGGCAGTGGTTCATGCCGTGGACTCGACCGCTCCCGTGCGGCAGGACCGTCCGGGTCCGGTGCTGCTCGTGACCGGCTACGGCGGCGGTCTTGACTCGCTCGAGCCGCTCGCGGCCCGGCTCCGATCGGCCGGCCGGGACCCGGTCGTCGTTGAGCCGGTCGGCGACGGCACCGGCGATCTCTCGATCCAGGCCGACCACGTGGGCCAGGTTGCCGACCAGGTACTCCGCGCCACGGGCGCGGCGTCGGTCGACGTGATCGGGTACTCCGCCGGAGGGGTGGTCGCCCGCCTGTGGGTGCGCGACGGCGGAGCTGCTGTGGCCCGCCGTGTGCTCACGATCGGCTCCCCGCAGCACGGCACGACCCAAGCCGCGCTCGGGGCCGAGCTGGCCGGCGGCTGCCCGGCCGCCTGCGAGCAGCTGATCCCGGGCAGCGACGTGCTCCGTCGACTGAATGCGGGCGATGAGACGCCGACCGGACCTGAATGGATCACGGTTCGATCCGACGCCGACCGGGTGGTGACGCCCGTCGACTCGGCGGCCCTGCAGGGCGCGCTCAACCTCGAGGTCCAAGACTTCTGCCCGGCGGCAACTACCTCGCACGGCGCACTGCCCGCCGATCCGGTGACCCTGGCGGCGCTCGACTCGACGCTCGGTCCCGCCCCGCCGGAGCCCCCGACCCATGTGACATGCTGACCCGCGCCGCGGCCGGCGAGTGTCGCTAGCGGGCGCCTCCCGCGAGGGACGAGCGAGGAGGGCGACACGCCTTTCGTCGTCCGACGAGAGACGACTCGATCGGGACACGGGCGCCCGGTTCGAGAGCGGGAACTAGTCCGAGATGTCCTTGGACGAGAAGTTGGCCCAGGCGGCGAGGGTGAAGACCAACAGGTAGGCCAGCTGGACCAGCAGGCCCCGGACCACGCCGTCCCACCGGATCGGGTCCCGGAACAGGTCGACGAAGGACAGCCAGTAGCGCGTCGGCAGGAACGGCTGGAGCGACTGCGCCGCGTCGAGACCGAGCAGCACGGTGGAGGCGACCAGCACCCCGACAGTCCCGAGCGCGGCACCCACCGACGAGCTGGTCAGGGTCGAGAAGAACAAGGCGATGGCGGCTACGCCGAGCATGCAGACGATCACATACGCGAGGGCGAGGGCGGTCCGGCCGGCGAGCTGGTGCGGCGTCAGGGTCGAGCCGCTCAGGCTGACCGTGCCGCCCGCCGTCGGCGACTTTCCGAGCAGCAGCCGACCCTCGACGTACGACACCGCGGCGACGATCAGCACCGCCATGATCACGAACGCCACCACAGTCGCGAGTTTGGCGAGGAGCAGGTAGGTCCGCCCGACCGGTCGGACCAGCAGGTAGCGCAGCGTCCCGGCCTGCGCCTCGCCGGCGATCGCGTCGCCGCCGAGCACGGCCACCGCGATGGGCAGCAGCAACGGGAGCACCACGCCTAGCGCAGCGAGGGGGAACAGTGTTCCGTCGGTCAGCACGGCGGACAGGAATGGCGGCCCGGTGCCGAGTCGCGGGCCGAGGTCGGTGATTGCCAGCAGTACGGCCACGAGAGTGGGCAGGGCAACCAGCATCCCGATCACCAGCCAGGTCCGCGGGCGGCGGACCAGCTTGAACAGCTCCACCCGGATCACGGTCCGGCCACCGCCTCGAGAACGACGTGCTCGAGGTCGCGACGGTAGGGGCCTAGCTCGACCACCCGGATCCGGGCGCCGACCAGGTACTCGTTCAGCCCGGCCGGGTCCCCGGAACGGACCAGCAGCCGGTCGTCCTCCACGAGCTCGACGGCGGAGCCGAGCAGGGACGCCGCACGCGTCGCGTCCGGAGTGGAGACGGAGACCAGTCCGGTCGGTCGCAGCAGGACGTCCAGCCGGTCCTGGAGAACCAGTCGGCCGCGGTCCAGCACGCCGACCCGGGTGCACAGCTGCTCCACCTCGGCGAGCAAGTGGCTGGACAAGAACACCGTCGTCCCATCCCGGTTGAGCTGCAGCAGCAGTCGGCGGATCTCGAGAATGCCCTGCGGATCCAGCCCGTTGGTCGGCTCGTCCAGGATCAGCAGCCGCGGCCGGCGCATCAGGGCAGCGGCCAGCCCGAGCCGCTGGCGCATTCCAAGCGAGTACGCCCGGGTCGGCCGGCGATCGGCCGGATCGAGTCCGACCTGGCTCAGCACCTCCGCGATCCGGGCGCGCCGGTTCGCCCCACGTGCCCGACCGGCGCCGCTCGCGTCGAGCAGAGCCAGGTTGGTCCGGCCCGACAGATGGGGGTACGCGCCCGGCCCCTCCACCAAGGCGCCTACCCCGGGCAGCACGTCGCGTCGGGCACCCGGCATCGACTTTCCCAGGACCTCGGCAACTCCCGACGTGGGCAGCACCAGGCCCAACAGCATCCGGACGGTCGTTGTCTTGCCCGAGCCGTTGGCGCCGAGGAAGCCGTACACGTCGCCCTCGGCGACCTCCAGATCGACGGCGTCCACGGCGCGGAGCGACCCGTAGCGCTTGGTCAGGGCCCGAGTACGAATCATGGTGCCGTCCGCGCCCACCCTGCCGACAAGGCCCATCCCGCCGACAAGGCCCCTCTCGCCAGGGCCCATCCCGCCGACCGGAACAGTCTCCCCGACCGGGTCGGCCTCGGCGCTCACGAGCCGCCCAGGAGTTGGTCGGCGGCCTGCTCGAGCACCTCGGGCGGTACGGTGCCGGCCAGCAGGAAGCCGCCGCCCCGGTGGCTGGGATCGAGGCGACCGGGGGTCACCAGCACCCCGATCAGCCCGACCGGGGTGACGATGCCGACGGGGGTGTTCCGGGCACCGCCGCTGGCCCGGAGGCGTTGCCGCAACGGCCGCGAGACCTGGCTGCGCAGCGGGAGGGCGAACAGTGTGGTCGGTCCCCGCCCGTAGACCCCCACGGCCCCGACCTTCGTGCCCGTCCGCGAGGGCAGGCCGGCCAGCGTATCGGGCAGGTCGAATGCGGCCAGGGCGTTCGCGGCCGCGGCGACGTCGACCGACTGGTCGAAGTCGGTCCGGATGCCCTCCGGCGGGTCGAACTGGGTTGCGCGCCTCGGAGGCGGCGTCTCGTCGACCCTGGTCAGTGTGGTGGTCAGGGCCGGACTCCCGGAGCTCTTTGCGTACAGCTCGACGGTCAGCGGCAGACCGGTGACGGGGTCCGCCCAGACGTCGACACGGCCGACCGAGGTCGGCTCCCCGGTAGGCGTCAGCCGGAGTCCCGGAGCGTCGATCCCGGCAACCCGCCGGCTCGGCAGTCGGGACAGCTCGTCTGGCCGGGCACCGTCGAGCACCGAGCGCGCAAGGGTCGACGGCAAAAGGTCCGAAACATCGGGCAGCCGAATCGTCGAGACCGGGGCGATGGTGGCGGTCTCGGACTCGAACACCCAGCTCACGGTGACCCCTGCGGAACGGTAGAGGTCGGTCTCCCCGGTGCTGCGGATGCGGTCGACCCGCCACTCGTCGGCCGAGCGCCACCACACCCGCAGGTCGTTGCGCTGGCCGAGCAGGTCGGCGAGGTTCGCGAACGAGTCACTGTCCGGTACGTCCAGGCCGCCGACACTCTCGACCGAGCCCGACCAGGCAATGCCCGCGGAGGCTTGAACGAGGGCGGCCAGTTCGACGGCGTTGACGTCGGACCGGCCGGCAGGCCTGGCGTTGATCAGCAGTGGGACGGCCACCAGCGCGGCGGCGGTGATCACCACGATCAGCCAGCGGCGCCCCATGCCTGCCACTGTAGGTTCCGATCCATAGCCCCGTCGCGAGTACGAACACGGCCCGCACAGCCGGGGGACGACGATCAGCTGCCGACGCCAACGGACGTCTTTGCGTCGCCTGGCAACAGGGTCGCGCGACTCCATCTCCGGTGCCTTTCGGCCCGAGAAGTGCTCAGGGAAGCCGAGGCCCGAGCCAGCGCAGTACCGGTCCGATCAACGGCTTGTGCTGCAGGCCATGCCGGATCACGAAGCCACGGACCGACCGCATGCCGTCACGTGCCCGAGCGAGCGCAGACCCGGTCCTCGCATCCTCCCGTCCGCGCGCCTGCTGGTGCAGGAAGTGCGCGCAGCGTAGACAGACAGCGACCCCCGGATGCTCGCCGAGGTGAACCAGATCCTCCGACGACCGCTGCTCCCCGCAGCACCAGCAGGGGGTCCGGTCGACGGACTCCGCGTCATCCAACGGCATTTGCGCCACCGCACCACCCGTCTCCCCTCTACAAGTGTCCCCCGGCGTTGGTTGGATGCCTGCGAGCTGTTCGATGGGCCGTCACCTTGGACGGGCAGCGCGGATCATGGACGAGTTGGCGGCTTGCTCGGTGCGACCGATCCGACAACGTGGAGCGGCCTCCGACCTCGACCGGGCGAATGGGCCAGATCGCTGCAGATCGGGCCGACAGCGGCGGACGAGCCGCGGATGACACTCCGAAGCGCCGGGCCGCCCGGTGGTTTCGTCATTTGGACCCCGTGGCCGTTGGAGTGCCGGCAGTCGGCGACGAGGGGGCCTCGCTGGGACTGGCCGGCTGACCGGCGTCCGCGATGGCTTTCTCGAGGGCGGCGACGGTCGCCGCGTCGACCGTCCCCGTGACCTTGACACCCAAGTCCTTCTGGAGGTCTTCCAAGGCTGAGGTCAGGGCGTCGGTCCACACGCCGTCGACGGGTCCGTCCCAGTAGCCGGCCAGTTTCAGGGTCTGCTGCACTGCTGCGGTCGACGCAATTTCGTCCTGAGCTGCTGCGCCTCCCTTGGCTGCGAGCTCGGTCCGCAGCGCCTTCTCGGTCGCCTTGTCGAGCGTCCCCGTCTGCGGCAGCCCGTTGGCCTTCTGCAAGGCCTCGACGGCGGCGACCGTTTTCGGCCCGTAGACGCCGTCGACCTCCGCCTCGTAGTAGCCGGCATCGGCCAGCGCCTGCTGGAGGGTCGTGGTGTACGTCTGCACGGCCTTGGCTGCCTGTTCCTGCTGGGCGTCGCTGAGGCACCCGCTGTCCCCGATGAGCTGCAGCCACGCCATCTCGACGGCCACCGCAGCCGCGTTGAACTGCTCGGCTGCCTGCGCCAGCGGTGTCTCGTCCGTGATGCCCGCTTGGGCGGCCGCGAGCTCGGACTCGGCTTCCTGCACCCTCGTCACACTCGGAGGCGTGGGCGTGGGCGTCGGGCTTGAAGTCTTGCTCGGCGACGAGCTGGGCGACGTGGTCCCGGCCGCCGAGGCCTGCGCCGCCGCGAGGTTGGCCTGCGCCTCCGCGAGCTCCTGCTCTGCCTTGGCAACGGCGGCCCTGCTGTCGGCCACTGCCTGCGTCGCACGTGCGGCGTTCTCGGCCGGCTTCGCGAGGTCGCTGCCGGCCATCCGGACGTCTCCCACGGTGGTCGCCGTCTCGTTGAGAATGTCGCCATAGCGATCGACGGCGGTCACATACGCCGCGCTGGAGCTGCAGAACTCGGCCGCGGCCTTCGTCGCCGCGTCCTGCGCCTCCGTCAGCGCCTTCTCCTTGGACGTCACGGCGAGCTGAGCCGCCTTGAGGGAGGCGTCCCCGTCGGCGCCGCCGCAGCCCGTCAGGGCCAGCAGCGCGACCCCGATCACCGCGACGGCGAGGTGCCGCAGGCGGTGCCTTGGGCGTGGCCGCGAGTGAGGGTGCGGGGCTGTTCCCATAGCGAGTCTCCTGTGCGGGTATGTGAACGCAGGACGCTGTCCGGGCGGCGCGGCGCGATCCGTTCAACATAAGGAAGGTTGGGCAGGTCGGCACCACCCGTCAGGGGTGAGGCCAACCGCGCCGACTCGGGATCGGTTGGACGAGCGGCGAGGTGCGGCTCGCTGAACGACTGCCCCTGCCGTATCACCCTGTTTCAGGACATTCGTAGCAACTGCCGTATTGGCATCCGACGCGCATGCGGTGCCGGGCCAGTTCACTCGGCAGCGCTTTCCTTCCTTCGGACCGGTTGCCCGAGCCTGTTGGCCGGGAGCATGATGATCGGATCGGCCGATCGGCCGACACTGTCTCAACGGGGAGGCGCAATGTTCTGCCAGGTCATCGAGGGAAGAGTCAGCGATCCGTCCGGCCTGAAGGAGGGCCTCGACCGGTGGCTCACGAAGCTGAGTCCCGGTGCCGATGGGTGGCTCGGTACGACGTGGGGTCTTCACGGCGACGACGCGTTCATCGCCCTGGCCCGGTTCGAGTCCGCCGAGGCGGCCAGACGGAACAGTGATCGTCCGGAGCAGGGCGAATGGTGGTCCAGCGTGGCGTCCTCCCTCGATGGCGACGCGAGCTTCGCCGACTACGACGACGTCATCGTGATGGGACCGGGAGGCTCCGACGACGCCGGGTTTGTCCAGATCATGCGGGGCCGGGTGAAGGACGTCCAGCGCGAGCGTGAGATGACGTCCGAGTTCGCCTCGGCGCCGATGGACTTCCGTCCCGACATCATCGGTGGGCTGGCCGGGTTCGCCGATGATGGAACCTTCGTCCAGGCGTTCTATTTCACCTCCGAGGAGGAAGCTCGGGAGGGCGAGCAGAAGCCGATGCCAGCGGACATGCAGGCGATGATGGAGCAGAGCCAAGCGAACACCACCGAGATCGCATTCATCGATTTGACCGCACCGAACTTCGCCTCGCCGACCTGACAACGCCCAACGTCCGGCGGCGACGTGCCAATCGCCACCCAACGATGTTGGACCGCCGGTAGCTCAGGGTCGCAGTTGGTGCCGCACGCCCCGGTCGCCGGCAACGCAGTCGCAGTCGCAGTCGGCCCGATCCGTCGCACTGCACCTCTGCACGCATCGATAGATCGCAAAGCTAAGAGCACCATGGAAGTGATCTTCTTTCGCAAAGTGACCTTCGGACAGCAAGACTTGGCGCCTTGCTAACACTGGCGCTCCGTGACCCCCGGTGCTAATTTCGGTGGAGGGCCAGGTGGCGGGGGGTCGGCGATGTCTGAGCTAACGGTCGATCGGTCAGCGAGTGGGATCAGCGTTGAGCCGTTGCGTGAAATGGTGCGGGGCTCGGTGGTCACGGCTGGCGACGGCGACTATGACGAGGCGCGCGCCGTACACAACGGCATGTTCAACAAGCTGCCACTGGCCGTGCTCCGCGCCCAGCAGGTGGCTGACGTCATCGCGGGAGTGAACTTCGCCCGCGACAACGATCTCGACCTGGCCATCCGCGACGGCGGCCACAGCGCTCCCGGCTTCGGCACCAACGACGGTGGCCTGGTGATCGACATGTCGCCGATGCGTACGGTCCATGTGGACCCACGAAGCAAGACGGCGCGCGCCGATGCCGGCGCGACCTGGGGTGACTTCAACCACGCAACCCACGCATTCGGACTGGCGACGACCGGCGGCATCATCTCGACGACCGGCGTCACCGGTCTGACCCTTGGGGGAGGTATCGGTTACCTCTGCCGGGGATACGGACTTTCCATCGACAACCTTCTCTCCGCCGATGTCGTCACCGCCGAAGGAAAGTTCCTCACCGCCAGTGCGCAGGAGAACGAGGACCTGTTCTGGGGGCTACGCGGTGGTGGCGGGAACTTCGGTGTCGTGACGTCGCTGGAATTCCAGCTGCACGACGTGGACCAGGTGTTCGCCGGTCCGATCTTCTACAACCTCGAAGACGCTGCGACCCTCTTCCAGATGTTCGACGAGTTCATCACCGATGCTCCGGAGCAGTTCGGCGGATTCCCAGGTTTCCAGATCGCCCCGCCCCTTCCCTTCATCCCGGAAGACCGGCACGGCGACACACTCGCCCTAGCGGTGGTGCATTGGACCGGTCCCCTCGATCAGGCTGAGAAGGCCCTGCAACCCTTCTTCGACGTCGCGCCCGTCGTTGCCAACGGCACCGGGCCACTTCCTTACCCAGCGCTGAACTCGGCCTTCGACGGGCTTTTTCCGAAGGGCATCCGGGCCTACTGGAAGGGCGCCTTCGTCAAGGAGCTTCCGGCCGACGCCATCGCGACCGTTGTCGAGCACGGCTCCCGCGTCCCGGAGATCAGCGCCACGATGCACATGTACCCCATCAACGGCGCGTGTCACCGCGTAGGATCCACCGACACCGCGTTTGCCTACCGCGATGCCAAATACGGTCCGGTTTTCCTCGCCGCGTGGAGTGACTCAACCAAAGACGACGAGCGCATCCAATGGGTCCGCGACTACTACGACGCAATGAGCCCGTACGCCGAACCAGGCGGCTACATCAACTTCATGCAAGACGACGACTACGACAAGATCCAGGACAACTACCGCGAGAACTACGACCGCCTGGTCGAGGTCAAGCGGACATACGATCCCGGCAACCTCTTCCACATCAACCAGAACATCAAGCCGTAGACCCGCTACCGTGCCGATTCAGGCGTCAGACGAGATCCGCCGTACTGGGGCCGCCGACCGCGGGTAGGGACCCACACGATCCGGCTCGAGGCGTTGACCGACGACTTCAAACCGAGCCCGTCCAGCCCACGGATCGGCGACGGTTCGGCCGGCGCCGGATTCGGCAGCCTGGAGCCGGTGGTGGAGGCGGTGCGAGCCTGACGCGGAGCATTAGCCGAGGAGTCGGTATTGAACCGTGACCCCGCGAGGAAGCCGGGCGGCACCGTTCCACACTCCGGGGAAGTTGTTTGCTCGAGGAGCCACTATCGTTAGCCTGTTGTTCACATGAATCGGCTCGCCGGTACGGTGTGCGCGAGCGAGTTGACGCGAAGTGCTGCTCGTGGGGGCGGGTTCGGATCCGCGCACTTCACGATGCAACGATCACCGTAGAGACGTCACCCCAGGGGCCTGACCCAAGTAGATGCTCGCTGACACCTTGTTAGCGCATCGGGAAGGCACGGCCCGGTCCTATGAATCCATCAGTCGGGCAGAGGATTCGTCGAGGACTGCGCCGCCGCCTCCCCATCGTGACCTGGCTGCCCCTGTACAGGCGCGCACGTCTGCGTCCCGACATCGTGGCCGGCGTGGTCGTCGCCGCCCTCGCTGTCCCGCAGTCTCTCGGGTACGCGGCCATCGCCGGGGTGCCTGTTCAGGTCGGCCTGTACGCCGTCCCCATCGCCCTCCTGGTCTATGCGGCTCTCGGCTCCTCGCCACAGTTGATTGTCGGACCCGTATCCACCGTCTCGGTCTTGTCCGCGACGCTGGTCGCGAGCATGCATCCGGCCAACGTTGCCGAGGCGGTCACCTACACCTCGGCCATCGCACTGGCGGCGGGCGCCGTCCTGGTTCTCGCCGGGTTCCTCCGGGTGGGCTGGGTCGCGGAGTTCCTGTCCAAGCCCATCGTCACCGGTTTCGTCTTCGGCCTCACCATCCTCGTGATCATCGGTGAGCTACCTAATCTGCTCGGCATCCCGGTGACCCCAGGCGACGTCTTGCACCGAATATCAGGCTTGGCACTCAATATCGACCAAGTCGACCTGCGAACGGTCGCGGTGAGTGTCAGCGCACTCGCGGTGCTGTTCATCGGGTCTCGCCTGTTGCCGCGGGTCCCCTGGGCGCTGGTCGTGCTCGCCCTTGGGCTCGCCGCATCGCATTGGCTCGACCTCACCGCTCAGGGCGTGGCCGTCGTCGGTCCGGTGCCAAAAGGGTTGCCCACACCCTCCATCCCGGTCGTGCCGCTGACCCGGCTGGTCGGCGTCGCCCTCGCTGGGGCCGCCATCGCGGTCGTCGGTCTGGCCGAGGGGTTGAGCGCCGGGCGACTGTATGCCACCAAGGGCGGCTATCGGCTGGACACCGACCAGGAGCTCATCGCCGCCGGGGGCGCCAATCTTGCCTCGGGCCTGTTCGGCGGGCTGGGAGTGGCCGGTAGCCTGTCCAAGACCGCCGCCGTGGATCGGGCCGGCGGCAAGTCGCAGGTCAGCGGCCTCTCGGCCGCGGCGATCGCGATCGTCGCGATCATCCTCATCGCGCCGGCGCTGTCCATCCTGCCCAAGGCGGTCCTGAGCGCCATCGTGATCAACGCCGTGTGGGGACTCCTGGACCTGGCCGCCATTCGCCGCTACGTCAAGGTTCGCCGGAGCGACGGCACCGCTGCCGTGGTGGCCGCCGGTGCCGTCCTCATCGCCGGACCCATGCTCGGCCTGGCGATTGCCATAGGGCAGTCCATTCTCGGGATGGTGTACCGGTCGAGTCGGGTGGACGTGGAGGTTCTTGGCAAGATCCCGGGCGAGAAGGCGGCCTGGGGTGGCGTGCGGCAACATCCGGAGCGCGTCACCATCCCCGGCATTCTGGTTCTCCGGGTCAACGTGTCGCTGTTTTGGGTCAACGCCGCCGCGGTCCAGGAGGCGATCCTCCAGGCGGTCGGTGCGGCACCGGACATCAAGGCGCTGATCCTGAACCTGGAGTCGACCGACCAGCTCGAAACAACCAGCGCCGACATGTTGTCCGAGTTGCGCGAGCAGCTTGCCGAGGGCAACGTCGACCTCTATCTCGTGCGGGTGCGGTGGCCGGTTCGGACCGTGCTCGCCCATGCCGGGCTTCGCGAGCAGTTAGGCGAGGATCACCTGTGGCACAACGTCGCCCAGGGGATCCGGGAGGCCCGCCGGCAGCACGGGATCGTGCGTCCCGGCCAGCCGGAACCCGAGCCGATCGTGGAAGACGCGGAGGAAGAGATCATCGCCACGCCGACGTTCGACGACGAGCCGTGGAGCGAAGCGCCTCACCGCCTTCCCTGAAACGGCAGGCTGGCGGGATCCGAAGCCAGGATCGGCAATCGTCGTCGTCGAGCAACCGGCGTAAGACTCGTCGATCGTCATGACGGTCTGCCACCTGCCAGCCTGCGATCGAAGGCTCCGTCACCCTCACAGGCGAGGATCCTGACCCACCTACGCCACCGACCGAATGGGACGCTTGGTCTGGATGAGCTCGGGCTGCACGGGTACAGGTTGAGACCAGCTACCGTCGACCCGTACAGCGAGAGGATGACGGTGCCATGTCGCGGAAGCAACAATTGACCTGGACCGTAGTGCTTTGGCTCGCTGTGGTCGTTACAGGCTTCGCCAGCCTCGTCGTCGTCGGTGGCGGCACCGCGCTGTGGCTGGTCGAGGGACACCGGCCCGATAGCACCATCCGATCCTGGGGCGATGCGCTGTGGTGGTCGCTCACGACCTTGACGACGGTCGGCTACGGCGACCACGTTCCCGTAACAACGACGGGTCGTCTGATTGCCGCCGGCGTGATGGTGGCCGGAGTGGCAGTCATCGGTGCCGTGGCGGCAATCGTCACGCTTGTGGTGGCCCTGCGAGTCGCGCGCGACGAAGAGCTGGCATTTGCAGCGGCGGCTGAAACACTGGAGCAGCGACTGGATGCGCGCCTTGCTCGGATCGAGGCACAGCTCGCTGGTTTGGATGCGCACCTGAAAGCGTTGTCGACGGTCCGGGTCGATGACGCTGGTCGCAGCGGGCGAGACGATCAGTAGCGACTGGTCAAGTGTTCAGATCCATGACTCGATGGTCCGAACCAACCGCCGGCCGGGATCGGAAACAGACGACGATCAAGCGTCGGTGATCGCCCGCAGACTCGAATCCCACTGACAGCTCGCCCGGTCCACGGACGTCAGGGGACGTGCTCAACCCCAAGGCAACGCCGAGCGATCGTGGAGCCCGAGCATGACCTCGATATCCGACACGCCTCCGGCGGAGGCCGCGCCCTACCTGCGCCGGGCGGCGGCAGCGCCGACCAGGAGCGGGCGATCGAACAGGTCGGTAGGGTCCTGAGTTGGGACTCTTGGTGACGTCCGGGTACTGCTGGTACACCGGTTGATGAGGCAACACCCCGAAGGACGCGCGGTGGCGAACGAACGGCCCACGGCCAGGAAGCTGGCGGACGACCAGCGAGTCCCCATCCCGGCGCACCTGCGCCCTCGTCCGGCCATCGACTACGAACTCGACAAGAAGCCCGAGCATCGTGTCCGCTCGGCGCTGAGCGGACTCACGCCCGGCCTGAACTACCTCACCAGGAAGCACTCGTTGCGAGGGCTTCGCGTGGACAGCGTGGCGGGGGTGGCCGTCGCGGCATATCTGATCCCGCAGGTGATGGCCTACTCGGCGATCGTCAACGTGCCGCCGGTGGCGAGCCTGTGGGCGGCGCTTGCGGCGATCGTCGGCTATGCCGTGCTGGGCAGCTCGCGCATCCTCTCCTCCGGTCCCGAGTCCACGGTCGCCCTGATGACCGGTGTTGCCATTGCCCCGCTGGCCGCGCAGAACCCTGACCGTGCGGTCGCGTTGAGCGCTACTCTCGCGCTCATCGTCGCCGGATGGGCACTGCTTGCTCGGCTGTTGCGGGCGGGAATCATCGCCGAGCTCTTGTCTACCCCGCTGCTCGTCGGATACCTGGCCGGCGGCGCCGTACTGATGGTCGTCGGCCAACTCGGCAAGCTGACCGGGACCTCCTTCGACGGCGGCACGATCGTGGAGGATCTGCGTGGCTTCCTCGGCGTCGCGACCGAGACCGACTGGCTGACGCTCGCCGTGGCCGCAGGCACGCTTGCCCTCATCCTGCTGCTGCGCTGGTTGGGCCCGTCGCTCCCCGGTCCGCTCATCGCCGTCGTACTGGCCACCGTCGCATCGGTCGTGTTCGACCTCGAGTCACACGGGGTGGCGGTGGTCGGTGAGGTCCCGTCGGGCCTGCCTGTGCCGAGGCTTCCCGACGTGACGTTCGCAGACGTCAAGATGCTCCTGCTCGCTGGCCTGGGTATCACGATCGTCGGCTACAGCGACATCATGCTCATCGCCCGGGGATTTCCCCTCGCTCCCGCCGAGGGGGAGACCGTCGCCGACCTTCGACCCGATCCGCAGGCCGAACTCGTTGCGATGGTGGGTGTGCAGGCGATGGTCGGCATGTTCAGCGGCTATCCCGTGTCCGCGTCAGGGTCGCGTACAGCGCTGGCGATCGCCGGGGGCGCGCGGAGCCAGATCTACTCGCTGGTCGCAGCGTTGTGCATCGTCGCCGTGTTGTTCTTCGCCGGTCCGTTGATGTCGCCGCTTCCCTGGGCGGCCCTGGGCGCTGTGGTCCTCTACGCGGCGGGCAAGCTCGTGTCCATCCCGGAGTTTCGTCGGCTGTGGCGGTTCCGGCGGCGCGAGTTCGTCCTGGCCATCGTGACACTCATCGGCACCGTCGTCATCGGCATCCTGCAAGGCGTCGTCCTGGCCATCGCACTCAGTCTGGTGGAGATGCTGTTCCGGCTGGCACGCCCGCACGAGGGCGTCCTGGGCCGGGTGCCGGGCATCGCCGGCATGCACGATGTGGCTGACTACCCCGATGCGCGCACCATCCCCGGATGCATGTTCTACCGCTACGACGCTCCGCTGTTCTTCGCCAACATCGGCGACCTGCGCGAGCGGGTCGAGAAGCTCATCGAAATCGAGAACGAGGCCTACCCGGACGACCGGGTGCGGTGGTTCGTGCTCAATGTCGAGGCCAACGTCGAGATCGACATCACCGCTGCCGATGGTCTGGGGGAGCTGGGACGAGAACTCGCCGATCGCGGCATCCACCTGGGCCTGGCTCGCGTGAAGAACGACGTATACGAACCGCTAGAACGAGCCGGGGTCATCGACGTCATCGGCAAAGAGATGCTCTTCGCCACCCTGCCGGTCGCCGAGGAGAGCTACCTGCGCTGGGCAATGGCTCACGAACCGGCAGCACCCACGGAAACACTGGAGCAAGCGACCCAGGCCGAACCCGCCGACAGCGAGCTACCCTGGCGGCGACCTGACTCCGACGACAAGCCGGCCCAAGAGCACGACCCAGACCCTCACCCCTAACCACCATCCTCGTTGCGCGTCGCTCTCCCTGACCTCAGGGGGCCGTCACCGTCATGTGCTCCCTCCCATCGGTCTCGTCTTGCGTGCGAACAAAACATCCTCATCGCGGTCGACGATGACGGCCCGGGGATTCCGGCAACACGCAGAAGCGCCCAAGGCAGCGGTTCACCCGCGGACCGGACGCGATCAGATCAGGCTGAAGACTCGGCTTGGCCTCGTCGACCAGTAAGCAGCTCTTTGGCGGCAACTCGGCTCTCACGATGCCCCCGCAGACGGACTGCGCGCTGGACCTCAACTCGCCCCCCACAGCAACGCCAGCCCGAAACGGTGATCACCTTCGGGCTCGCGCTTCAACTGCAGAGCGACGGGCACCACGCGACTGGCACCAACGACACGCACTCGTGCTCAGCGCCCAGTTCTTGTGGATCCTTCCGATTCGCCGCACCCGATCCTGCTACGACGACGGTGGACGGGGCGGGGTAAAGACCCAGTAGCGGTAGAGGAGGAAGTTCCACAAGGTCGATGCTGCTACTACCGCAAGCTTTGCCACCAGGTACCTATCGCCCACGTGCCCTGCGGTCGTCACCACCGCGAGTGTGATCACATAGTTGGCCACAACCAGCGAACCGTACCGCAATGCGTGCTGCGTCAACCCCCGCGAGCCCCAGGATGACATTGCGGTCCGGTTGAGCAGAAAGTTCACCACCACGGCGGTGCAGAAGGCCACCGTGGTGGCAACGCCAAGCGGAACCCCAAAGGACTCATGGAGTAGGGCTAGCAGTCCTATGTCGACGACAACGGTGAGACCGCCGACGACCAGGTAGCAAAACAGCTGACGTTGCAACCGCAGCCTGGGCACCGATGCCGACCGGCTGTCCGTGGGTCGGGAGGATGCGTCGAGGTCAGACATGTCCCTCTCCGTGGCTGTGGTTCCAAAAGCTGACATGCATGACCTGGGTCCCGGCCCAGCGGCCGGGCGCGCCCCGCAGACACCCGCGTCACGATAGACGCACCTGATGGCTGATGTAGCCAGCCGCAGCTGTCGGCGTTTTGAGGCACCCCCAACTACACGATGAGGAGCCTGGACGACAGCGTGACCGATGGGACTTGCTGTCTCACGCCCCGACCGGCAGGTAGAGGTCGAAGCGTCCGATATCCATCATCTGGTAGTGGTCCGCCGGCATCCGCAGGCGCGGGATCTGACCGTCTTGAAACACGAACGCAACCTCCGAAGGGTCGGCGGCGTTGACGGTGGCGTTCTCCTCGTCGAATCGGATGGGGAGGATAACCGCCGCCTGCGAGGCGCCCCGCACCGAGGTAGTCGACCAGGTACGCGCCCCAGTAGTCGCCGGCGATGTAGTGGATCTGTCGGGTCTCCAACTCGCTGAGTATCTGCTTGGCGTCGGCGTTGGGGTCGATCCACTCCCAGCCGACCTGGTGATGCACCACGGGAACGCAGGTCAAGAGTGCCCATACCGTCGGCACGGTGATCACCAGCCACGGCGAGTCGCGGATGCGCTCAGGGATCAGCAGCAGCCAGGCCCCCAACCCCATCAGCAGCTCCGGCAGGAACGGCAGGGCGTACCGCCCGTCGGCGATGTTGCTGAGCGGGGCGTACAGCGCGAGGACGGGGAACGCAAGAACCCCGGCTACCAGGATCGGCAGTGCCTGTCGGCCCTTGCGGATCACCAGCAGCACCATCCCGACTATCGAACCGGTGATCAGTAGGGCCGCGACCCCGACCGCAACCGCGTCGGGGCCGACCCAGTCCCCGCTCAACTCGGTGCGTAGACCAAAGGCCCGCGGGAGCAGCTCGGCGACGAACCTGGTCACGCGCTCGGGGTAGGTGGCTTGCACCACCGGCGTGGCTGATGCCGGCCAACCGTTCTGCGCCATGAACACGAGCCACGGGCTGACTCCGAGCACCCCGCCGGCGGCGAGTGGCAGCCACCATCGGCGCAGCGCCCGCCGGCGGTACAGCGTCGGCGCGATCAACGCCAGCAGCGCGACCGTGCCGAAGATCGGATGGCTCCAGATCGCGAACCCTGCGGCGAACCCGGCGAAGCCCGCAGTCCGGGCCAGGCGTTGTTCCGTACGCATCGCGTGGCACGCCAACGCCAGCGCAGCGATCAGCGCGATGTACCCGGTCGGGTAGCCCATGTAGGGGCGCAGGGACAACTTCGTCAGCGCGCCGGAGGTGGTCCACCCGATCAGCGCCAGTGCCGCGGCCGGTACCCGACCGAACATCGGCCGCGCCAACCGGTAAAGCGCATAGCCGGCAACCGCGGACAGCGCGATCGGCACGATCCGCAGCGGCCACACCCCGCTCCAAAACGCCAGGAACGGCGCAATCAGGTAGGTTTCGGTCGTCGAGCCGTAGTCGTTCCCGGCCACTATGAGGCGGAACTTTCCACGTAGGACCTCGTACGCCTGCAGGCCGGTGACGCCCTCGTCGGCGTTCAACGGGACCAGCGACGTGTGCATCAGCCAAACCCTGATCAGCACCCCGATCGCCACCGCCGGAAGGCACGCGAGCAGCAGCTTACGGGTCGACACCCCGGCTCGGAGGTCCGACTTGGGGTCGGTGTCCACCGGCATCCACTCGTCCTTCGGGTAATGTGCGACGGCATCAGGCTATCCGCACCAACGCGCCCCGGCCTGCAGAACCAACAGTCGAGCACGACCCGACGAGATTGTTGAGGAGTGGCCTGGTGGCAGACCGTGCGTCAGCCCCGGCTTCACCCCCGCCCGCCGACGGTGACGCTTCCGCGTACTTCCGTACCCGGCTCGCCCCGAACCCCCATCGCGCCGCCATCTGGGAACACCTGTGCGCCTACCTGCAGCGCTGGATCCCCGCGGACTCCGACGTGTTGGAACTCGGCGCCGGGTGGTGCGACTTCGCGAACACCATTCCGGCGCGGCGCATGGTGGCGATGGATCTCGACACCACTGTGCGGCGCGCCGCGGCCGAGCACGTCGAGGCCGAGGTGGGTGACTGCACCGACCTGTCGCGCTTCGACTCCGGCTCCTTCGACGTGGTGTTCGCCTCCAATCTGCTCGAACACCTGGAGCGGCCGGCGACCACGCGGCTGCTGGCCGAGTCGGCCCGGGTACTGCGGGAGGGCGGAATCCTGATTCTGTTGCAACCGAATTTTCGGCTGAACCCCGGCGGCTACTTCGACGACTACACGCATGTGGCGATCTACACCGACCGCTCGCTGGCCGATTACCTGCGTTCAGAGGATTGGCGGATCCTTCAGGTGTATCCGCGTTTTCTTCCATTGACGATGAACAGCAAAGGCTCCGCTTTGACCTTCTTGGTGCCCTGGTATCTGCGGTCTCCCATCAAGCCGCTGGCCGGCCAGATGCTGCTGATCGCCACGCCGGAGTCCAGCCATGTGGAACGGTAAGACGTTGTCGGTGGTGCTGCCGACCTACAACGAGAAGGACAGCATCGCCGAGACCATCAGAGCCTTCGACCAACTCGGCATCGTCGACGACATCCTGGTGGTCAACAACAACGCCACGGAGGGGACCTCAGACGAGGTCGCCATCACCACGGCCCGCGAGGTGCTGGAGCCACGGCAGGGCTACGGCGCAGCGATCCGTCGCGGGCTCGCCGAAGTCGACACCGACCTGATCTGCATCTGCGAGCCCGACGGCACCTTCAACCCGAGGGACCTGACGAAACTGCTGCCCTTCACCGAGGATTGCGACTTCGTGCTCGGGTCGCGCACGGTGTCGAACTTCATCTGGGACGGCGCCAACATGGGCTGGTTTCTCCAGTGGGGCAACTGGGCAGTCGCCAAGACCATCGAGGCACTGTTCAACACCTCCTACCTCAGTGATGTCGGCTGCACATTTCGCGTTGTCTCCAAGGATCTGGTCCCTGGCTTGCTGCGCGACTCCCGCATTCACGGTTCCGCATTCGGGCTCGAGATGTTGATGCTTGCCTTGGTAGCGCGAGACACTGTCGTACAGGTTCCGGTGAACTACCACCCAAGGATCGGCACTTCGGCAGTCACTGGAGACACCCGCACCGCAATTCGCCTCGGCCTTCAGATGCTGTGGATAGTGCTTTCGATGCGGATCCGACCCCCGCGCCGCCGACATCGACCAACGGGCCGCCGCGGTCAGCACCAGGCAGCGCGGCAACAAGGGCTGTGGAACCCGCTGGGTCCATCGGATCAAAGCGCGCTTGGTCGCAATCACGAGGATGTCGACAGCGCACCCCGATGAAGATGACCACGGGGAGCGCAGACCAGTCCGGCGCTGGCTCGAGCTGGACATCCCGCACCAGGTCCAGCGCTGGCTCGGCGTCCCGGTGACGGTGATCAGACGAGTCCCGCTGCGTTTTGCTGCCTCGCGGGCACCACAACCACCCCTCCCCGGCCGGACACCGCCTCTGACCAGGGGAAACGGGTGGGCCTAAGTGGACTTGAACCACTGACCTCTGCCTTATCAGGGCAGCGCTCTAACCGACTGAGCTATAGGCCCGCTGGTGCGCCTCGCCGCCAGCGCTAGGCGACGGGCACGGTGTGCAAGGCTATCCGATCACCGGAGTGCCCTCAACTTGGATCCGAGTGATGGTCAGCACCGTCGGGGCGCCATGCACTGACGAGACGGCCGGCTCCAGTGGTCGATCTGGTTCGTCTACGAGACCGAATCGACCAGCGACCGGGCGTTTCAGTCCTCGGCGAGGGTGATCTCCAGGCCGCCGAGCATGGTGGCGGCCAGGTTGTACAGGAACGACCCGAGGGTGGCGAGCGCGGTGAAGATGATGACGTCGACACAGGCGAGCAGTGCGGACACGCCGAGCACTTTCTGGGTGTTGACGTACTCCTCGATTCGGAACGGCGTGGTGTCGTTCGGCGTCGAGACGACGCTCTTCACGATGTCGTTCACCGAGTCGAACAAACCCGACGAGCCGATCACGGTCCAGACGACGTACACCGCGACGACCAGCATGATCCCGGCCGCGATGGAGAACAGGAACGAGGTCTTCATCACCGACCATGGGTCGAGCCGGGACAGCCGGAGACGAGCCTTGCGCGTGCGCCGGGGTGTGCCGACCCTCGCCTTCGCCGCCGCGGCCGGGGCTGCGGCGTAGCCCTGCCGGTAGTCCGGGCCGAGCGGCGCGTCGACCGGCGCGATCACGGCGGTGGATGGACCCGTGCTCGGCCCCCACGGGCTCGCTTCGGTGGGCTCGGGCGCATCAGGCGACCGCTCCTCCGCTTGCCGCGCCGCGGGCTGCGTCCCGGTGAACGCCGCGACCATCGGAGACTGACTCAGCTCGGGCTGCGCGGCCGTCGGCGAGTCGTGCCAGTCCGGCGAGCCACCGGTCGGGCTCGACGGAGCCACGTGCTCCTCCATCGGTGCCACGGCCGGCGCCGACAGGGCCGCCGGCGACACCGCAGAGGGTGAGACCCGGGCAGGCGAGGCACTGGCAGGCGAGACACCGGAAGGCGAGACACCGGCACCGGCCGGCGAGACGCCGTACGCCGAGCCGGCGGAAGAATCAGTACCGGCAGGCGAGCCGTACGCATCGGCTCCTGACGGCTGGTCGACCGGCGACGCAGCTGCTTCCTCCGTCGAGGACGCGGCGGACGCGGCGGCGACTCCGCCGGCCGCGGCCGAGGAGGCCCAGACCCGCTCGGCAGCTGCGCTGTCGGACTCGGGCGGCTCGCCTGAGGAGTCCCGCCCGCTCAGCTTCGCGGTGAAGTCACTCCACCGGTCCTTGAGCGGCTTCTTCGGTCGAGAGGCGACGGGCTCCCAGGCCGGCGCGGCAGCCGTCGGCGACTGCTCGCCCTCCGGCAGGCCATCGCCGGGGGCGTCTGCGGCCGCCGCCGGGGCTGGCGGACTGGGTTGGTAGTAACCGTTCCCGCTGGAGGACGCCGGCCACTGGGCGCCCTGCCCGGCGTTCGTCGGCCCGCTGCTGCTTGGTCCACGTCCGCCGGTCGGCGCGTTACCGCCGGCGGCACCCGGAACCTGCCCGGCGGGATAGGTCGAGCCCGCGTACGGGCCCCAGGGCGAGCTGAAGCCGTTCGGGGATCCATTCGCGGACCCGTTGGGCGACCCGTTCGGCGATGCGGGTGGGGTCCCCGCCGAGACCGCCGGAATCACCTGAGTGGACGAGGCGTACTCCTCGTGGGCGTTGCCGCTGCTGCCGAATCCATTGCTGGTCGAGGGGGCGGGACTTGGAGCGCTCGAGGGCGAGGCCGTGCGACCGGGCGAGGCCGTGCGACCAGCGGCGTCCTCACCGCCCCGGTTGCGGTCGGATCCGGGTTGGTCAGCCTGGGTCGGTCCGGCATAGCCGGGGCCCCGGTTGGCGTCACTCACTGTCGTCCTCCTCGACCCCGGGCGCGTCCGTCTCGGGATCTGCCGGCGCCTGATCCTCAGGTGCCGGTTCGCCGAGCTCGGTGTCCGCGCCCTCGGATACGTCTTCCGCGGGTGCCGACTCTCCGGTCTCGGCTTCCTCGTCTGCAGTTATCTCCGGATTCAGCGCGATCGCCACGACGGAGTCGTTGTCCCGCACCCCGACGAACTTCACACCCATGGTGTCACGTCCCTTGACGGTTACCTCGGTGACAGCACTGCGGGTGATCTGTCCACTTGCCTTGATGGCGATGACTTCGTCATTCTCCGCCACGATCAGCCCTCCGACCAAAGAGCCGCGGGCATCGTTGAGCTTCATCGCCTTGATGCCGAGCCCGCCACGGCCTTGTTCGCGGTACTCCGACACGGCCGTACGCTTCGCAAACCCGCCGTCTGTGACGGTGAACACATACAGGTCGTCCTGCACCGAATCCGCCCGAATGATGGACATGGACAGCAGTTCGTCCCCGTCGCGGAACTTCATCCCGGTCACTCCGGACGTCGCACGACCCATCGGGCGCAGCTGCGAGTCGTCTGCGGGAAACCGGATCGCCTGGCCCTTGGTCGAGATCAGCAAGACGTCGTCGGTCGGGCTGCAGAGCTCCGCCCCGATCAGCTCGTCGTCGTCCTCGCGGAAGTGGATGGCGATGATGCCGGCCTGGCGCGGGGAGTCGTACAGCGACAGTGAGGTCTTCTTGACCAGTCCGTGCCGGGTCGCCAGCAGCAGATAGGGAGCGTCGTCGTAGTCGCGGATCGCCCTGACCTGCGCGATCTCCTCGCCCGGAAGGAACGACAGCAGACCGGCGACGTGGCCACCGCGAGCGTCGCGTCCCGCCTCCGGTAGCTGCCAGACCTTGGCTCGATAGACCCGGCCCTGGTTGGTGAAGAACAAGATCCAGTGGTGATTCGTCGTGGCGAACAGGTGGTCGACCTCGTCGTCCGCCCGCAGCGCCGCACCGCGTACGCCCTTGCCGCCCCGCTTCTGTACCCGGTACTCATCGGTATTGGTGCGCTTGGCATACCCCCCGCGCGTGATGGTGACCACCACATCCCGGTCGGGGATGAAGTCCTCGTCGGACAGGTCTCCGTCGGCAGCCACGATCTGCGTACGCCGCTCGTCGCCGTACTTCGCGACGATCTCGCCCAGCTCGTCGCTGACGATCTGGCGCTGTCGTTCGGGCTTGGCGAGGATGTCTTGCAGATCGGCGATGACGATCTCGATGGCGGCCAGCCGATCGATGATCCGCTGCCGCTCGAGGGCGGCCAACCGGCGCAGCTGCATGTCGAGGATCGCGTTTGCCTGGAGCTCGTCGATCTCCAGCAGCGCGATCAGGCCGTCGCGGGCCTCCTCGGTGTTCGGGCTGCGCCGGATCAGGGCGATGACCTCGTCCAGCGCGTCCAGTGCTTTCACCAGGCCGCGGTAGATGTGGGCGTCCTTCTCGGCCTGATCGAGCCGATACTGCGTACGCCGCTGGATGACTTCGATCTGGTGGGTGACCCAGTACGAGATGAACTGGTCCAGTCGCAGCGTTCGCGGCACGTCGTCGACCAGGGCCAGCATGTTGCAGCCGAACGTGTCCTGCAGCTGCGTGTGCTTGTACAGGTTGTTGAGCACGACCCTCGGCTGGGCGTCCCGTTTGAGCACGATGACCAGCCGCTGCCCCGTCCGAGCCGACGTGTCGTCGCGGATATCGGCGATCCCGGCGACCTTGCCGGTGTTGACCAGCTGGGCGATCTTCTCCGCCAGGTTGTCCGGGTTGACCATGTGCGGCAGCTCCGACACCACCAGCATGGCGCGGCCGGAGCGGTCCTCCTCGATGTCGACGACCGCCCGCATGATGACCGAGCCACGCCCGGTCCGGTAGGCGTCCTCGATCCCCTTGCGGCCCACGATCAGCGCACCGTTGGGGAAGTCCGGCCCCTTGACCCGCTCCATCGCGGCCTCGAGCAGCTCCTCCGCCGTCGCGTCCGGATGCTCCAGGGACCACTGCACGGCCGCCGACACCTCGCGGAGGTTTTGGGTCGGGATGTTGGTCGCCATGCCGACGGCGATGCCGGTCGAGCCGTTCACCAACAGGTTGGGGAAGCGGGCGGGAAGAACGGTCGGCTCTTGCTCCTTGCCGTCGTAGTTCGGCTTGAAGTCGACGGTGTTCTCGGTGATGTCGCGCACCATCTCCATGGCCAGCGCCGCCATCCGGCACTCCGTGTAACGCATCGCGGCCGCAGGATCGTTGCCCGGCGAGCCGAAGTTGCCCTGGCCGGCCACCAGCGGGTACCGCATCACCCATGGCTGCGCGAGGCGCACCAGGGTGTCGTAGATCGCGGAGTCACCGTGCGGGTGGTACTGGCCCATCACCTCGCCGACGATCCGGGCGCACTTGTTCCAACCCCGGTCGGGCCGGTAGCCGCCGTCGTACATCGCGTACAGGATCCGTCGGTGCACCGGCTTGAGCCCGTCGCGGACGTCCGGCAGGGCGCGCCCGACGATGACGCTCATCGCATAGTCGAGGTAGCTCTTCTGGATCTCGTCCTGCAGATCCACCGGCTGCCTGCGGTCCGCCGGACCCTGCGTCGGCGTCTCAGTCATGAATCAGCTCCTGCTCGTTCATCGTCCATGTCATTCGTACGTCCGTCCGCACCCCGCGGGGGTCGCTCTGGTCAAGTTCGATGCTTCGCCTAGCCCGCACTTCGCACCCCGTACGTCCACATCGCACCCGGCATATGAGGTGCGGAGTGCATCCCCGGGGTGCGAAGTGCGTGAGAACAGGTGCGGAGCGGTGGCGGGGCGGCCGCCGTACCCCCGAAACCGCCGATTCACCTCTAGATATCAAGGAAGCGAACATCCTTCGCGTTCCGCTGGATGAAGTTCCGCCGCTGCTCCACGTCCTCACCCATCAGGATCGAGAACATCTCGTCTGCCCGGGCCGCGTCGTCCAGCGTCACCTGCAGCAGGATCCGGTTGTCCGGGTCCATCGTGGTGTCCCACAGCTGGTCGGGGTTCATCTCGCCAAGACCCTTGTACCGCTGGATCGCGTTGTCCCGAGGCAGCCGCTTCCCGGCCTCCTGACCGACCCGCAGCAGGGCATCCCGCTCGGCGTCGGTATAGGCGAGCTCGGCCGCCCCGCCGCTCCAGTTGATCTTGAACAGCGGTGGCTGCGCGAGATAGACGTGGCCGGCCTCGATCAGCGGCTTCATGAACCGGAACATCAGGGTCAGCAGCAGCGTCCGGATGTGCGCGCCGTCGACGTCGGCGTCGGCCATCATCACGATCTTGTGATAGCGCAGCTTGTCGATGTCGAAGTCCTCGTGCACCCCGGTGCCGAGGGCGGAGATGATGGCCTGGACCTCGTTGTTCTGCAGGATCTTGTCGATCCGCGCCTTCTCGACGTTCAAGATCTTGCCGCGGATCGGCAGGATCGCCTGGATCCGGGGGTCGCGTCCACCCTTCGCCGAGCCGCCGGCGGAATCGCCCTCGACGATGAAGACCTCGCACTCCTCGGGGTTGGTCGACTGGCAGTCCGACAGCTTGCCGGGCAGCCCACCCCCGCCGAGCAGACCCTTCCGGTTGCGCGCCTGCTCCTTGGCCTTGCGCGCAGCGATCCGGGCGATGGCCGCGGACTGACCCTTGCGGATCACGAGCTTCCCCTCGGCCGGGTTCTGCTCGAACCAGTCGCCGAGCTTGTCGTTGACCGCCTGCTGGACGAACGAGCGGGCCTCGCTGTTGCCGAGCTTGGTCTTGGTCTGGCCCTCGAACTGCGGCTCGGCCAGCTTGATCGAGATGATCGCGGTCAGCCCCTCGCGGATGTCCTCGCCGGACAGCCGGTCGTCCTTCTTCTTGATCAGGCCCCAGGTCTCACCCCACTTGTTGGCGGTGTTCGTCAGCGAGGCCCGGAACCCCTCCTCGTGCGTGCCGCCCTCATGGGTGTTGATGGTGTTGGCGAAGGTGTGCACCGACTCCTGGTACGACACGTTCCACTGCATCGCGAGCTCCAGGCTCATCCCCGACTCGGGGCGCTCGGCCTCGACCGCGATCACGCTCGGGTTGACGACCTCCTTGTTGCCGGTCAGGTACTTCACATAGTCGATCAGGCCGTCGTCGTAGCGGAACGTGTCGCCGAGCGGGCGGCCGTCGTCATCGGTTCGATCGGGCCGCTCGTCGATGATGGAGATGGTCAGGCCCTTGTTCAAGAAGGCGTACTCGCGAAAGCGGGTGGACAGCGTCTCGTACGAGTACGTCGTGGTCTCGAAGATCTCCGGGCTCGCGTAGAACGTCACCCTCGTCCCGGTCTCGGAGGACTCCTCGTGCCGGGCGAGCGGCGCGTCCGGATCGCCGAGGCTGAACGACTGCGTCCACCGGTGACCATCGCGCTTGACCTCGACGATCAGGTGCGAGGAGAGGGCGTTCACCACCGAGACGCCGACGCCGTGCAGACCGCCCGAGACCTTGTAGCCGCCGTCGCCGAACTTGCCGCCCGCGTGCAGCACGGTCAGCGCGAGCGTGATGGCCGGGATCTTCTCCTTGGGGTGGTCCTTGACCGGAATCCCGCGTCCGTTGTCGGTGACCTGGATGCCGCCCTCCGGCAGCAGCTGGACCACGATGGTGTCGCAGTAGCCGGCCAGCGCCTCGTCGACTGCGTTGTCCACGACCTCGTACACCAGGTGGTGAAGGCCGCGCTCCCCCGTCGAGCCGATGTACATACCGGGACGCTTTCGGACCGCGTCGAGCCCCTCGAGCACGGTGATGGACTCCGAGTCGTACGTCTGGGGCCGGTTGTCGACGACGGCCACGACTTCCACGGCTTCCGCGGGCTCGATCGAGCCCTCGGGTACGTCCGGAGAGGGGGCATCGCCGTCGATCGGATCGGGCATGTCAGCCACGGGTAGGGAGCTCCTGTCACAGGTGCGCCGCCCGGGTCGACCGTTGGGCAGGTCGGAGGGGCGGCACGGATCGAATGGTCGAGCGCGGGTCTGTTGTGGGTCGGTTCTGCTGGTCGGACGGACGCGAACCGGACCGGTTCGGACCATGTCCCATTCTACTCGCTCTCACCGACGAATCGGCTCCGAACGGGCCGTCGCAGACAGCCACAATGGCTCCAGCAGCGCTCAGAAGCCAGTTCTGCCGCTCGAACGGGGTAGGACGAGTGATCCTATACGCGCCGGGGTCGGTTCCGGCCCTGGAGAGCATCCCTTGCAGCGCGCGAGACCCGCTGTCCGGGACGTCCAGATCCCCCGGCTCTGACCCGGACGCACGGGACGGCCTCTCTACACTGGCCGGATGAGCGACCAGGCCGTGACGGAGTCGAGGGGGTCCGAAACCGACCTCGGTTCGACGCCTCCGAACGGCCGACACCCAGGCTCGACACCACCGAACGGCCGTCGAAGGCTGCTCGCCGTCGCCGTGGTCGTTGTCCTCGTTGCTCTGTTGGCCACCGTCTGGCGGCTGGGCGGGTTTCGTGAGCAACAGCGTCCGTTCCAGATCGTCGCGCCCGGCACGCCGATCAACGCCGGCCCGTTCGAGCTCACGTTCACCGAGGCAACGGCCCGGCACAAGCTGAGGAACGACTACCGCGCCCCGTCATGGGAGATCACCGTGATCGGCGCCGGACGGACGACCGGCGAGGAGACCATCAGTCCCGAGATCGGCGGCACCGGCTCGATGCTGCTGGCGCGCGACCAGACCACGGGCGAGGTGAAATACCCCGAGAGCCAGCGGTTCGGCGATGGCGGCTCCAGCAATGGGTTCACGCCCGGCCTTCCACCGGTGCGCTACACCGTGACGTTCGAGTTCGAGGAAGGTTTCCGGCCGGCAGACACGCTGCGTATCGCCGTCGCCGACCAGATCTATGGCAACCGCTCCCTGATCAAGACCGGCGACGACGACGAGAAGGAGTGGCACAACGCCCGGGACGGCTGGCGAATGGAGCTACCGCTCAGCGAGCTGGCCCCCCTGAAGGACTGAGCGGGCCCTGAACGACTGAGCAGCCTAACGACTGGGTCGCCTGAAAGGCTGGCTCCTAAGGGTCGGCGGGAGACCCGGACCGGCACGACTGAGTCGGACGACGTCACGGTCGCATCACCTGGATTCGATGCCAGGAGTCGCCGCCCGAGACGGCCACGCCGACCAGGCGGTCGGCATCGCGCTCGGGAACCTGGAAGATCACCTCGATCGTGGTGGGACGACCGACCGTAACCTCGTCGTCGGAACAGCTGCTGGGCATCGTGCGGCCGGTGACACCTGAGGCTGGCTCCCAGAGGCGACGGTCCGGTCCGATCAGGTCGAAGACGCACAACGGATCCGTGGTGCCCGGCGTGATCGTCACCCTCATGGTCGCCACCGCCCACAGCGCCCCCGGGTCCGGAGACGATGGTCCCTGGCTCTGGTACTTGCTGGTCAGGGTGCGGGCCAGGGTCAGATCGACCAGCTCGACCCTGGCCGAATCGAGGACGACGGACTGTCCCGGGTCGAGGACCACGTAACGCACCGTGCTGTTCATGTGGACGTAGGCGTACGTCCCCCAGGCCACGAGGTACGCAGCCGCGAGTGCCAGCACTGTCACCGCGACGACCCAGGCGCGTGCCCGGGGCGACAGCCTGCGCCGTCGAGCCGTCGCAACCGGTGGAGGGGCGGCTGGTGGGAGAGGCGGTCCGTCTGGGGGACGCGGACCAGCTGGGGACGTCGCTGCAGCTGGGGGAGTCGCTCCATCTGGGGGAGCGCCAGCTGGGGGACGTCGCTCCAGCTGGGGGAGTCGCTCCAGCTGGGGAATGCGGAGGCAGCGCATCGGGCTGGGCCCGGTTCGTCTCTCCGGTCACGGCAGCGCCCAAGTGGTGTCGGTGCCGTCCTCCAGCATCTGCCCGACGGCCGCCCGCCGCCAGTCGTCAGCGTTGGCGGGGGTGATCCCCAGATGCACACGGAGCTGCTGGTGGTAGCCGGACACGACCTCGCCGCGGCTCATCTGCAGCACCAGATCGTCGATGCGTTGCGGATCTACCTCGAACGCAACCGCCGTACGCTCCGCGAATCCCGGCTGCACGCGGAGCCCGGCGATCGAGTAGGCGGCGTAGGTCCGCTGCCCGCTCAACAGCTGGAACTGGCCGAGGCTGAGCACCCTGCTGCCTTCGGCGCTGAGCGTGACGTCCACGGTGACGAACATGCCGACCGTCCGCGTGACACCACCGAAGTGATCGAGACCCTGACCGACCCGAACCCGCCCAACCGTGACTGAGCCGTCGCTGTACGGCACCGGCTGGTCGCGAACTCCCGTGACGTTCTGGATCCGGTCCGACGGTGGTTCGCTGACCTGCAGCGCCACCGCCGCGACGACGATGCAGGTGAGTGCGACAAGCCAGCCTGCCAACACCGACCGTCGTACAACAGCGGAGCGCGGCGCTCCGCTCATCCGATGACCGCCATGGGATCTGCCGGGACGCGTACGGCCACGGACCGCTGATTGAACAGCTCGAGGCACCGCCGGAAGGCGACAGCGAGCAGGCAGAGCCGGAGCAGCTCGATCGGCAGGGTGCGAACCAGTTCGATCAGCGGGTCGAAGACCAGCCAGAAGTCCAGGTCGTGCCCACCGGTGACCAGTCGCTCGGACGTCTGCAGATAGTTGCCGAGGGTCGTCACAGCGGCATAGACGACCACGAACGAGCCGATGAAGGTCGGACCCGAGCGGAACACCAGACGCAGCGCGTGCAGTGTCGGCAGATACTTGTCATCGACGTCGCCGAGAAATGCCTCCTTTGCCTCCGTGCCGACCCGGCGCAGTCCACGATGTTGCGGAGCCGGCGATACATCGCCCCGACGCTCCGCCCGCCTGGCCGCGCTGGCAGTCGCCCGCTTCGAGACGGTGCCGGGCAGCTGGTCGCGGACGGTCCGGTTGAGGTCGGCCAGGGACATCACGTTCGAGCCGTAGATGATCGCCGCCACGGCCAGCCAGGCCAGCGGCTGGACGAGGGTGTCGGCGAGCACGGGCCAGACCTGTCCGAAGACGAAGTCCCACAGCCGGACCACCAGGTCGGGCAGATTGATCCTGATCAACGCGAAGAGCTGCTCCAACGGGTTCACGGCAGCTTCGATCCAGCGCATGAACGCCCGATCCCGCAGCCAGATCTTGCCCAGCTGCCACACCCGGACTCCGCCCATCACGACCAGGAGGATGAAGAATGTCTCGACCAGCGCCACCACCACACCGAGCGGACGCCAGCCCGTCTGCTCGTGGGCAAGGTCGAGCAGCCGGCGGGCGACATACAGCGTGACCACGATCATCAGCAGTCGCCAGGTGTGCTGAAGGGCGAGGTCGTCCAGCAGACCGATCACCGTCGGCGCATCGGAGATGACCCCGTATCGCGCCATCTGCTGGACGTAGAGCGAGTATGCGGCATCGTTGATGTAGCCGAACGCGGCGTAGATCCCGATGAACGGCAACAGGGTGATGGCCAGGAGGCGGGTGACGCCGGCATCGCGATCGTCGTCGACGAGCTCACCGGAGGGGATCAGACTGCGGATCCCCAGCTCACGTCCGCACGCCTGCAGGATCAGCACGATGGCGATCAGCTGGCTGATGATCCCGAGCGGGAAGACGATCAACGTCAGCCAGGGAGACGCGTCGCCGGCGATCACCGCCAGGTTGCTGAACAGTCGTTGCCCGAGCCAGCCGAGCAGCCAGATGGTCAGCAGTGTCGGCAGCAGACGCCACAGCAGGCGACCGGTATCGGTCACCAGGACACGTAGGTCCGTCCACAGCACTCAAGGGATCTTAGGCGAGCCGGCTGACGAACGTTCCCGCTTGCCGAACGGACGGCGACCGGTGCGACGCCCGGGTGGCTGCCCGCCCTCCCGGGCCGCTCGGCGGCGCGCCGCTCACATCAGCGGTCCGTGACCCTCGACCTGTGGAACCGCGGAGACCGGCTCCCGCAGTTCGGCCTCGGTAGGAATCTCCGCCGCGACGTCGGAGGCTCGCAACGCCTTGGACATCGCCCAGCCGATCCAGCCGAAGAGCACGAGCAGCACGGCGCCGACCGCGACGAAGGCCGCGGCTCCTGGCAGTCGGGTCAGCTCGAGCATCCCCCAGCCGATGGCCACGGTCGCCGGAATCGTGACCACCCAGGCGACGACCATCTCGCCGACCACCCGGAGGTTCACACCCTTGCCCGAAGCGACTCCGGACCCGGTCACCGACGATGCCGCGGCATGCGTCGTCGAGATCGGAATGCCCATCGCTGTCGCGCCGAAGATCGAGGTCACCGCGCCGATATTGGCGGCCAGGCCCGAGCTCGCGCGGAGCGAGGTGATCCGCAGCCCGAGCGTCTCGATGATCTTCCAACCGCCCCAGATGGTGCCCGCGGCAATGGCGGAGTAGGCCAACAGCGGGATCCACCAGTCGATCTCGAGGTTGCCGTCGGCCCGCAGGCCGATGTAGCCGCCGGCGTACAGCAGGGCGGCCATGATCCCCATCGTCTTCTGGGCGTCGTTGGCGCCATGGCCGAACGACACCGCGGCGGCAGACACGAGCTGCAGTCCCTTGAACGCCTTGGCGTCCTCGCTGATCCGCCATCGCCGCTGGATCCGGGCGATCAGCAGCATGGCCAAGAACGCGATACTGAAGGCCACGACGGGCGAGGCGACGATCGCGATCACGGACGTACGCACCACGCCCCAGTTGATCGCCGCAAGACCACCCGCGGCCAGCCCGGCACCGACCAGACCGCCGATGATCGCGTGGCTCGAGGATGACGGCATGCCGATGAACCAGGTGATGTAGTTCCAGGTGATCGCGGCGATCAGCGCGGCGAAGACGACCGCGACGCCCTCGGTGTCGTGCTTGACCACCTTGGCGACGGTGTTGGCGACGGCCGTGCCGACGATGAAGAACGCGCTGAAGTTGAAGAAGGCCGAGAACCAGGGCGCCCAGCGTGCGGGCATGGCTCGGGTGGCCACCACGGTCGCCACTGAGTTGGCGGCGTCGTGGAACCCATTGGTGAAATCGAATAGCAGAGCCAGCGCGATGACCGCGACGATGGCGACGAGCACCCAGTCCATGGAAACCCTCTTGTCGGCGTTGACTCGTTCATTGTCGTTGACCGCGGCACCCCTTGGCGAGGGTCCTTGGTCACCAGCTGTTCACCCACCTCGGGTGATTTCGTCACCTAAGTGTTAGGCCAATGGTCACAAATGGGAAAGGAGTCGGCGCCACCGGCCCGGGCCGAGGTCTGGGGCCCGAGGTCACGCGGGCGATGGTGCCCCACCGACCTCGAGCAGTGACTGCTCCCGCAACCTCTTCTTCTCGCTTCGCCGCTCGACCAGGGAATAGAGCACCGGCACCAGCAGCAGGGTGAGAACGGTCGAGGACAGCAGACCGCCGATCACCACCACGGCGAGCGACTGCGAGATGAACGCACCGCCGCCGGTGAGCCCGAGCCCCATCGGGATCAGCGCGAAGATCGTCGCCGTCGCGGTCATGATGATCGGCCGCAGCCGCAACCGAGCCCCGTCGGTGATCGCCGTCCGCAGGTCCTCGCCCCTGGCTCGGTACTGGTTGATCAAGTCGATCAGCACGATCGCATTGGTCACCACGATGCCGATCAGCATGAGCAGCCCGACCATCGCCGGCACCCCCAGTGGGGTGTCGGTGATCAGCAGGGCGGCGATCGCACCGGTGGCGGCGAACGGGATCGAGACCATCAGCACCAGCGGCTGGACCAGGCTCCGGAACGTGCCGACCATGATCATGAAGACGAGGGCGATCGCGACCAGCATGGCGAGCCCCAGCTGCTTGAACGCATCCTGCTGGTCGGTCGCCGCGCCACCGAGCTCCGCGCTGACCCCGGCCGGCAGGTCCGTGATGGCCGCCAACTTGGTGGTCACGGTCTTGCTGAGCGCGCCGAGATCGGAGCTGTCCGGCGTCGCCGTGATGGTCACCGACGGGTCGCCGCCGATCTGGGTCACGGTGGTCGGCGCGAGGACCTCCTTGACCGTCGCGACGTCCTTCACCCGGACCGCGGACGCGCGTACGTCGGTCAAGTTCTTCTGGTCCTCGGCGAGAGCCTTTTGATCGTCGGACAACGAGTTGGCCTTCGCGCGCTGGGTGGCGGTCTCGCTGGCCTGGTCGTTGGCGGCGCTGATCTGCTTGTCCACCTGGTCGATGGACTCGGTCAACTGGTCCTCGGCGGCCTGGAGCTGCTTGATCCCCGCATTGATCTGGGCGATCGCCGCGCTCGCTCCGGCGACCTGCTGGCCAGCCCCCGCGACCGCCTGTTGCGCCTGGATCAACGCGATGGAGGCGGGTGGATTGGAGGGTCCCACCGGCACCGGCGCCACGGCGCCCAGCGCCTTCTGCGCCTTCTCGAGGTTCGCGTTCGCCTTCTTGAGCGCAGACTGGGCCGGCCCGAGCTTGGACCGGGTCTCGCTCAGCTGCTTGCGGGTGTCGGACCGGCTGTCGACGAGCTTGGCGCGCTGCTTCTTCAGCTCCGTCATCTGATCGGCGGTCGCCTGGTCGGCCTTGGCCTGCTGCTCGTCGCTCATCGCCTGCTGGCGATCCTGGAGCTTGTCGGAGCGGTCCGAGAGCTTGTCGGAGGCCTTCTGCTGGGCATTGGTCTGCTGCAGCTGGCTGACCGGGAGCAGCAGGTTCCCCACGTCGGTGGGGCTGGGATCGGTGGCTTCCTGAGTCTTGATCCATACCTCGTGCTGCTCCCCGGACAAGGTGACGTCGCCGACCTTGGTTCCCCGCAGCGCACTGGCGACCGCCTGCCCGACGTCTGCCTGGGTGAAGCCCTGTGCCGCAGCCTTCTTCTTGTCGACCTGGACCTCGAGCAGCTTGCGCTGTTCCGCGAGGTTGCTCGTGACGTCGCTCAGCCCGGGGATGGTCGCCAGCTCGGCCTGCACACGCTCCGCGCCGAGCCGGAGATCCTCGCTGTTCTGGCCCTTGACCGTGACGGTGATGTTGTTGTTGGTCGACCCGTTGGCGGTCTGGGTCACGGTGAGCGTGCCCGCACTGTCGCCCAGCTCGTCGAGCTTGCTCTGCATCTCGGGCTTCACCGCGTCGGCGGTCTCGCCCTCGTTCAGCTGGACCGTGATCTGGGCCGTGTTCGACGTGGTGCCGACCGCGCCGTAGATGCTGCCGCCGATCGTCACCAGGTAGCTCTTCACCGCAGGGTCGTCGGCCAGCACGGCCTCGACCTCCTTGGCCGCATCGCTCATGCTGTCCAGTCGGGTGCCCGCCGGAAGCTCCTGCTGGATGGTCAGCGTTGACTGGTCGGTGATCGATCCGAGGAAGTCGGTCTTCAGCAGGGTGGACGCACCAAGGGTCCCGACGAAGACGACGAGCGCCATGGCCAGCGTGACGACCGGGTGCCTCAGAACCCAGCCGAGGACTGGCAGGTAGCCCTTCTGCAGCCGCGTCACCTTGCTCTCGTCGTCGGTGTGCTCGGAGGGGTGCTCGAAGTCGGGCCTCTCGGCCAGGCCAGCGGGTCCGGCCGCAAGCTCTGCGGGTGTACCGCCCGCTGCCGAACCGCCGGGTGGGGTGCTGACCGGGGTCGACGCCATGGTGGCCGCCAGGCCGGGTGCGACGGCTCCTGCGGGGCCGGCTCCGGTGGCAGCCGCCGCTGCGGCGGGAGCAGCCAGCCCGGCGACTCCGGCCGGCGCCTTCCGCTGTCCCCGCCGGCCGCGCAGGAACCAGTACGCGAGCACCGGCACCACCGTCATCGAGACCAGCAGCGACGCGATCAGGGCGATCGCGACGGTGATGGCGAACGGCCGGAACAGCTCGCCCGTGACGCCCGAGACGATCGCCACCGGCAGGAATACCGCGATGGTGGTCGCCGTCGACGCTGTGACGGCACCCGCGACCTCCTTGACCGACGCCACGATGTCGGCCGCGGTGAGCTCAGCGTGGCCGGAGTTGTGCCGTTTGATGTTCTCCAGCACAACGATCGAGTCGTCGACCACCCGGCCGACGGCGACGGTCAGCGCCGCGAGGGTGAAGATGTTGAGCGAGTAGCTGCCGACGTTGAGGCCGATCAGGGCGATCAGCAGCGAGAGCGGGATCGAGATTGCCGTGATCAGGGTGGATCGAACCGACCACAAGAACAACAAGATGACCAGCACCGCGAAGACGAGACCGAGGCCGCCCTCGATGGCCAGGTCGTGGATGGACTGCTCGATCAGCGGTGCCTGGTCGAAGACGATGTTGAACTTCGCGTTGTGACCGATCGTCTGCTCCAGGCTCGGCAGCATGCCGTTGACCGCGTGCGAGATGGCGACCGAGTCGCCGTCGGTCTCCTTCAGCACGGACACGCTCAGGGCCGGTCGGCCGTCGGCGCGCGCGAGCGATGACGACGAGATGCTCTCCAGCTTGACGTCGGCGACCTGCGACAGCTTGATCGGCCCGTCCGACGTCGCGACGGCGAGATTCTTGACCTGAGCGACCGAGTCGGAGCTGTTGCCCACCTGGACGGCGAGCTCGAGCGTCTTGTCGTAGGCGGTCCCGGCCGGTACAACCGTCAGCTGGGACTGCACGGTCTGGGTGACCACCTGGGCACTGACGTCGTGCTTTTTCAGATCCTTGGGTCGCAGCGTGACGGTGAGCTGGGTGGTGTCCTCGCCGGTGACGTTCACCTGACGTACGCCCTCGACTGCGGTCAGCTCCGGCACCGCGACGTTCTGGACCAGCCGACCGGACTCGTCGAGCGGAAGATCGGTCGACACGGCCAGCAGCAGTACGGGAATGTCGTCGGTGCTGCCGGTGATCACGTCGGTCACGACGCTGGTTGGCAGCGTGGCCTTGACCGAGTCGACGGCGTCACGGATGTTGCTGACGACCTTGTCGTTGTCCAGTCCGTAGTCCCACGAGACGCTGATCGTCGCGTTCCCGTTGACCGAGGTCGAGGTGACGTCGGTGACCCCGGAGACGCCGGTCACCGCGCGCTCGATCGGCGACGAGACGTTGTCCGCGACGATCTGCGGCGTCGCGCCAGGGTAGGTCGCAGTGACGATGGCGGTCGGCGCCGTGATGGAGGGAAGCAGTTCCTGCTTGAGCGAGAAGGTGGAGATCAGACCGAAGATCACGATCGCGATGGTGGCCAGCCCGATGATCAGGCGATTCGCCAGGCTCCACCTGGTCAGGTGTGTCATTCCGAGCAGGTCCCTATTCCGATCGAGGCCACAGCGGGCGTTTCGTCATCCAGCGCCCTCGGTCATCCTCGTCCACGGGCAACCGTCGAAGCATGACGAACGTAACCGGCTTGCACAAACCCGTCTCAGCCAACTCACATCGGCTCTCGTGTATGGCCGCCCCGGGCGACAACTGCGCACCGTGTTCGAGCCTGCGCACGCTATTTGGTCCGCAGAGTCGAACAGGGTGTGCGGCTTCGGCACCCTTCGACCAGCTCACCATGAGTCGGGTCCGAAACATGGAATAGATGCCCGGGCCGACTGGTTGTGCACACCAGACTGATGCGGTACGTGTCCCCGGGCCTCACCTATCGCCGCTGTCGGAATACCAGTTCGGCTGGAGCCGCCTTGCGCCACTCGCCGAGAGGCGACCGCCGCACCAGTCCAGCGCGTAGCCCCGTCCGGAGTCATCCGGGCGGGGCTTCGTGCGTCCCGGCCCCCGCCTCACCCCCCAGGAAAACTGGGCGCAAACGACAGGACGCGCCGGCGTGTCGTGGTCGTTTGCGCCCACTTTCCGAATGGCGCCGGGTGTCAGCCGTACGTGTCGCGCGGACCGCGGCCGTCGCGTACCGACAGCCTTCCCTTCTTCCAGCTCGGCGCGTCCGGGCCGAGCACCTTCACCCTGGTGACCGTCCCGTCGCCGAGCTGCTGGTTGAGCTTCGCCACCAGATTCGGGGCCAGCAACCGGACCTGGCTGGCCCACGCGGTCGAGTCCGTACGAACGGTGAGCACCGTGTCCGCGTACCCCTCCGGGGTGCTGTGGCCGGCCAGCTCCGGGCCGACCAGCGCCGGCCATCGTCCGAGGAGCACGTGCACACTGACCTCGGTTCCCCAGCCTCTGCTCTCCACCAGTCGATCCAGCGCCGCGCCGAGAAGCTTCGGGTCGCGGTCGTCGGGATGCGCACCGGAGGACTGAGGGTCGACCCTGCGCCGCTCCGGACTCCGTCGGCGGCGGCGAGGCTTTCCGGTGCTCCTGGCGATCGTTCGTGCCAGGCCCAGACCGGTCGGGTCGTGCGCCGGCTCTTCGCCTGCGCCGCTCGGCCGAGGCGGACCGGACTCGCCATCATCGGACCGACTACTACCCGAGTGGCCTGATTCGCGCTGGCCTGATTCGCGCTGGCCTGATTCGCGCTGGCCGGCATCCGGACCCCCCGGCATCGGACCCCCCGGCATCGGACGCGCCCGGCTCGACGCCGCCGATCTCGGCGTCCCGGCTCACGATGCCGGCGAGACCAGGCCGGCGGCGACGTCGTAGCGACGTCCCCGGAGAAGCTGCGGTACGTCCGCACCGACCGCAGCAGTGACCAGCACCTGCTCGGCGCCGCTGACCCCCGCTGCCAGTCGCTCCCGTCGGGTCGCGTCGAGCTCGGCGAACACGTCGTCCAGCACCAGCACCGGCTCCACTCCGTCGGCGCGGAGCAGCTGGAATGCCCCGAGGCGAAGCGCCAGGGCGAACGACCAGGACTCGCCATGGCTCGCGTAGCCGCGGACCGGGAGTGTGCCGAGCGACAGCACGACGTCGTCGCGATGCGGCCCGACCAACGACAGGCCGCGCTGCAGCTCGTCGGGACGGCGCTCGATCATCTTGGCCAGCAGGAGCCCGGCCAGGTCGCTGCGCGAGGTCGGCGCCTCGAGGTCCGACGTCGGTGTCCCGAGATCGAGCGAGGTCTTGTAGTCCGCTCGGGCCTCGTTGTTCGTCGGGGCGATCTCGGCATATGCCTTCGCCACCTGCGGCATCAGCGAGTCCAGGGTCGCCAGCCGGGCGTCCAGCAGCTCGGCACCGGCGGCTGCCAGATGGCTGTCCCAGACGTCGAGCGTCGAGGCGGCGTCCGACCACGAGCGTTGACGTCCGACCAGCGACTTGAGCAGAGTGTTTCGCTGCCGCAGTACCCGGTCGTAGTCCGCCCGCACGCCGGCCAAACGGGGCCAGCGCGCGGTGATCAGCTCGTCGAGGAACCGTCGTCGCTCGGCGGGGTCTCCCTTGACGATGGCCAGGTCCTCAGGAGAGAACACGACGCTGCGCAACAGACCAAGGATCTCCCGCGGACGCCGGACCGGCGAACGGTTCAGCTTGGCGCGGTTGGCCTTACCGGGTGTGATCTCCACCTCGAGCAGCAGCTGCCGCTCGTCGTCGAGCCCGGCGTTGACCCGTGCCCGGACGATGGCCCGCTCGGCACCGGCCCGGACCAGTGGTTGATCGGAGGACACCCGGTGCGACGAAAGAGTCGATAGATACTCGACCGCCTCGACCAGGTTCGTCTTGCCCTGCCCGTTGGGGCCGACGAAGGTCGCGACCCCCGGCCCGATGGCTACATCAACCGCCTCGTACGACCGGAAGTCGGCCAGCTGCAGGTGATCGACGTACACGAGGAGTCAGCCTAGGCGCAGGTCGACGTCCCGCTAGTCCCGCTTGGCTCCACCGGCCTCGAGGGAGTCGCCGGCCGGCAGCTCCTGGTGACCGCCGAATTGCTGGCGCATCGCCGACAGCACCTGGTTGGCGAACTTGTCCTCATCGCGAGACGCGAAGCGTTCGAACAACGACGCCGCGAGCACGGGAACCGGCACGCCGATGTCGACGGCCGCCTTGACGGTCCACCGACCCTCGCCCGAGTCCGACACTCGACCGGCGAGCCCATCGAGAGTGGGGTTGGCCTGGAGCGCCGCAGCCGTGAGATCGAGCAGCCAGGAAGAGATGACCGATCCGCGGCGCCAGAGCTCGGCGACCTTGGCGGTGTCGATGTCGAACTGGTAGTACTCGGGTTCCTCCAGCGGTGCCACCTCGGCCGAGTGCTCGGCAGCGGTGATCCCGGCGTCGGCGTTCTGGAGGATGTTCAGGCCCTCGGCGAAGGCCGCCATGATGCCGTACTCGATGCCGTTGTGGACCATCTTCACGAAGTGCCCGGCACCCGATGGCCCGCAGTGCAGGTAGCCCTGCTCCTCGGCCGCCGGTTCGCCGCCCCGCCCGGGCGTGCGCTCGATCTCGCCCAGTCCCGGGGCGATCGTCTTCAGCACGGGATCGATGATGGCGACGGCCTCGTCCGGCCCCCCGACCATCAGGCAGTAGCCGCGCTCGAGCCCGAAGACTCCGCCGCTGGTGCCGATGTCGACGTAGTGGATCCCTTGCTCGCGCAGCTTCTTGGCGCGACGCACGTCGTCGCGGTAGTTCGAGTTCCCACCGTCGATGATGATGTCGCCCTCGTCCAGCAACGCGGCGAACTGATCGACGATCTTGCCGGTCAGGCCCGCCGGGATCATCACCCACACCGCACGCGGCCGCTCGAGCTTCGCCACGAAGTCCTCGGGACTCTCCGCCGCCGCCGCACCCTCGCCCGCCAGTTGCCGCACCGACTCGGCATTCACGTCGTACACGACGCACTCGTGCCCATCACGCATCAACCGCCGCACGATGTTGGCGCCCATCCGCCCGAGACCGACCATTCCCAGCTGCATGCCGAACTCCTGGATCGTCGTGATGTCCGGGCTCTTTCCTATCGCGAGCCTGTTACGGCGACCACATCGGGTCGCGTCCGTTCCACGTGCAACCCCGCGCCAACGGGGTGCGCGATCGCGCGAGGCGCAGCCGTCAAGACGGCAGGCGCATCAGCATGATCACGTGCCGGTAGTCGGTCAGCGGCTCGCCGTCGGGCTCGGCCAGACCGGTCAGCTGGCACGGCTTGCTCGGCGCGGTGAAGCCGAAGTTCACGTACGGGGTGTCGAAGGCACCCAGCGCATCGAGCAGGTACGTCGGGTTGAAGCCCACCACCGAGACCACCGGATCGTCCCCACCGGGCTGGTCGATCGTCGCCCCCAGAGCCTCGGAGGCCTGCGCCTGGTCGCCAGTTGCCGCCTCCAGCGTGACCGAGCCGTCGCCGATCGCCATCCGCAGCGAGGTGTTGCGCTCCGCGACCAGCGCGACCCGCTTGGTCGCCGCGACGAGCTCCGCGGTGTTCACCCGGACATTCATCAGCGGCGGTGTCTCCATGATGTGTCGAACCTTGGGAAACTCCCCGTCCAGCAGCCTCGTTGTGGTCTGCCGGTCGCCTCCGGCCCCGTGGCCCTCGAAGCCGATGATCCCGTCGCCTCGCGCGGATCCACCGTGCCCGAGGCTCAGGCTGAGGACGACCTCCTCACCGGCGGTCATCGACCGGGCCGTGTCGGAGAGCACCTTCGCCGGAACCAGGGCAACCGCGGAGGCGTTGGTCGACTCCGGCCGCCAGGTGATCTCCTTCAGCGCCATCCGGTAGCGGTCGGTTGCCAGCAGCGAGATGGTGTCGCCCTCGATCTCGACCCGAACGCCGGTGAAGACCGGCAGCAGCTCGTCGCGTCCGGCGGCCACGACCACCTGGCTCACGGCCTGGGCGAACTCGGCACTGGTGACGGCACCGGTCGCCTCGGGCAGCTCGGGCAGCGCCGGGTAGTCCGCGACCGGCAGCGTCTGCAGGGTGAAGCGGGCGCTCCCGCAGACCAGCTGCATCTTGGTGTCGTCGGAAGTGATCTCGACGGGCTTGGCGGGCAGGCTACGGGAGATGTCGGCCAGCAGCCGACCGGAGATCAGCACCTCGCCCTCGTCCGACACGTCGGCCTTGACCGAGATCCGAGCCGACGTCTCGTAGTCGAATCCCGAGAAAACCACGCCGTCGGAGCTCGCCCGGACGAGGAGTCCGGCGAGGATCGGCACGCTCGGACGCGTTGGCAGGCTTCGGGCAGCCCACTGGACCGCCTCGGCCAAGACGTCACGTTCGAGCCGGATCTTCACGGTGCCTCCTTCGAGCAAGGCCTCGTGGACGGGCCTCCATCGGTCGTTCCGCGGCCAGGGGCCCGGGTGCGCCCGATGATCGTACTCTGTTCGTTCAGGTCCGGCTCGCGCCGCCGGAGGAGGGAGCAGTGGCCTCGATGGAGATCAGGTCACGAGCTCTTGCGTAGCTCCTCGGCGGCCGCGAGCATCTCGTCCTGCAGCGGGCCGATGGCCTCGAGTCCATCCGGGATCGGCCCGGAGAACACCGGACGGACGGAGAACACCACGTCGAGCACGGCCTCCTTGGTGAGCGGAGAGCTCCGCCGGACCAGCATGCACTCCCCCGCCAGCTGCGAGTACTCGTTCACCCGACCGCGCCAGCCGGGGTTGTCCATCGACTGGGCAGCGCGCATCTGAGTGGCGACCGCGTCCAGCGACTTCTCCAACCGGAGCAGGCGCGGAGCGTACGTGGCCGAATCGAGGATGATCGGGCTGCCGTCATCCTCGGGCTCCTCGTCCTCGCCCCGCTTGAACAGCTTGCGTAGAAAGCTCATCGTCGTGCCTCCTGGGCCGTGCCTGTTGGGTCGGAATCCACATGGCCGACTTCCAGCAGACTTTGACCTTCTTGAGAGATATGTATCAATTCGTCGTCGTCGTAGCTGCTGTGGGTTCTGTGGAAAACGATCGACTCACCTGATCGTGCCACGATCGGGGCTGCGAACAGCTGTGTGGACAGGCCAGAATCACACGGGGAGTACTTGCGGACAGCCTGATGGTCGGTCGCTCGGGATCCACCGAACCTGCACAGCCACGGACCGGGTGTCCCCAGTTATCCACAGAGTTCTCCCCAGCTGTGCGGACAGCGTTACACCTTCGTCACCGTTGCTGACAAGTGGCCGTTCAGAATTCGAGGCGTACCGGCTCTCACCAGCGGGGACGCCCTGAGCCTTTCGCCAAGCGGTGCCGACCCTCACCGTCGACGACCGTGTCGTCAGTTGATCAGCGGCGCCGAGAAGCAGCCTCGACCTCGGCGAAGCCCAACGTTCGGCTCGGCGTTACCCTGACGTCAATCACGTGGACCATGCTGGTAGCCATCCGGCTCGACGGGGCCCTCGATCGTGCAGGCGGTGCGCAAGTGAGCAGTGTCATCCGGGAGAACTTCCGGGAGTACCTCGACGAGCTGATCCACTCCGGATACACCGTTCGGCACGACGAGCACGGCTCGGATCCCGACCTGATCGATCCGGGCGGGAGTGCGGTCGAGACCTGGCGCGAGGACTATCCCTATGACGAGCGGATGGACCGGGACGACTACGAGGCCGACAAGTACCAGCTCCAGATCGAGCTGTTGAAGTTCCAGTACTGGGTGCAAGACGTCGGCGGCCGCCACGTGATCTTGTTCGAGGGACGCGACGCCGCCGGCAAGGGCGGCACCATCAAGCGGTTCATGGAGCACCTGAACCCGCGGGCGGCTCGGGTGGTGGCGCTGACCAAGCCGACCGAGACCGAACAGGGCCAGTGGTACTTCCACCGCTACGTTTCACATCTGCCGACTGCCGGTGAGATCGTGCTGTTCGACCGCTCCTGGTACAACCGAGCCGGTGTCGAGCGGGTGATGGGGTTCTGCAGCGATGAGGAGTACGTGCGCTTCCTCGAGCATGCCCCGCTCTTCGAGAAGATGCTCACCGACAGCGGTTTCACGACGACGAAGCTCTGGTTCTCCGTGACCCAGGCCGAGCAGCGGACCCGGTTCGCGATCCGCCAGATCGATCCCGTCCGGCGCTGGAAGCTGTCGCCGATGGACATCGAGTCGTTGGACCGCTGGGACGCGTACACCGAGGCCAAGGAGACCATGTTCGTCAACACCGACACCGACTACGCGCCCTGGACCACGATCAAGAGCAACGACAAGAAGCGCGCCCGGATCAATGCGATGCGGTTCTTCCTCAGTCAGTTCGAGTACGACGACAAGGATTCCTCCGTCGTCTACCCACCCGATCCGAGCCTGGTCAAGCGCGCCCGCGATACCGTCGGCGACTGAGTCAGTCAGGGTACGAGCGCTCACGCGACGCTGCCCTGAGCCTGTCGAGGTGCCCATCGGGTACCTGCCCTCAGCCTGTCGAAGGACTCCGCTGTCAGCAACTCAGCCGGTCGCCGGAGCGTCACTCGTGCGATAGCGCTCCTCGAACATCACCTCGTCGAGCGGCCGTCGCTTGGGTTCGGCCCAGCGCCCGCGGTTCGGATAACCCAGCGGGATCAGCGCCATGGTCAACGCGTCGTCCGGCAGTCCCAACAGCGCGCGGACCTCTGCTTCGTGCCCTGCGTACAGCGTGGTCAACGTCGAGCCGATGCCGTACGCCCGGGCGGCCAGCATCAGCTGCTGGACGGCTCCGTAGATGGAGGAACCCAGCCGGGGATCGGTCGACCGCGCAGCCCCGAGCAGCACCGGAAAGATCCACACCGGCGCCTCCTCGAGGTGGTTGGCCAGGTGGTCGGCCGCGTGGAAGCTGGCCGGCGACATGGCACCGGGGGCTGACAGGATCCGGTCACGGCGGGAGCCGTAGTTCTTCTCCCACCCCTCGCGGTAGAACGAGGCGATCTGGGTCTTGGTCGCCGGATCGCGCACGACGATCCACGCCCACCGCTGACTGTTGCCGCCGCTCGGTCCGCGGATCGCGGCGTCGAGCAGGGCACGGACGATCTCGTCGGAGATCGGCGTGGTGGAGAGGTAGCGACGCGCCGGCGTCGAGTGCAGGGCGTCCAGCACCGGCAATGGATCTGGCATGCCGACGACTCTATCCAGCGTCCCCCGGACCCGGTCGGACTGCTGGCACCCGCCTCCAGTCGCCGCCAGCCGCCGTCTGGTGCCGAGTTCCGCCCCTCGATTCGACGCGTGGCGTGCGTCGGAGTCCTCGTCGGCAGGTTCCGGTCGTGGGGACACGGGGTGCGTTCGACGGCTCAGACGCCGCCGAGCTGATCTCGGGCCGCCGCGAGATCGTCGGCCCGGCCGGCGTCGATCATCCGACGGTACGTCTCGTCGCCCGAGTCGGCGCGCTGCGCCATCAGGTCCATCTGGGCGGCCAGGACGTCGTCGAGCCGGCGGAGAATATCGTCTGCGCTCAGCATTGAGCGGTAGCTGTGGAGGAAGGCCGTCAGCCGAGCCCGACGGCGTCGAAGGTCGGTGAAGCCTTCGGCCCGGACCACGCGTTCGGCGTGCAGCGGCACCCAGGAGAAGGCCGTCCAGGCGAGATCGTCGTCACGGTGTCGCGGACCGGCCATGTCCCAGTCGATGAAGCCGACGAGCTGGTGCGTGGTCCAGATCGCGTTGTAGGGCGCGGCGTCGTTATGGGCAATGACGACCCCCGGGCCGGGCGCCGCATGCATCTCACGCCAGACCGAGCCGGGCGGCGGTCGGTACTGTTCGACCACCCGGTGGTACGCGGCCAGCCATCGACCGGTCTGCGCCAGCGCCTCGTCGGAGTGCACCCAAGCCGGCCATGGTCGACGGTCCCCCACCGACTCGCCCTCGACGTACGTCAGGACCGCTTCCGGTGGTGTCTGGTCGAGCCGTAGCGCCAGTGGTCGCGGCGCACCCTCGAACCCGCGCTCGGCGAGGAAGGTCAGGAGATGGTGGACGGCCGGTGTCCACTCCCCCGCGATCCGACGGACCGTGCCTCTGTGCCGAACGGCGCCACGGTCAGCACCCCCGGCAAGCGGGTATCCCCCATCCACGTGCCCATTCAATAGCGTGCGCCGTTGCCCCGCCCTTCGACCGGCTCAGTGCGCATAGGTCGACAGGATCGGAGGCACCCCGTTGGAGCCCTCAGCGTTGCGCGGACTGCTTGATCCTGTTGGTCAGCTCGGTTACTTGATTGAAGACGCTGCGCCGTTCGGCCATCAACGTCCGGATCTTGCGATCGGCGTGCATCACCGTGGTGTGGTCCCGGCCCCCGAACAGCTGACCGATCTTGGGCAGCGAGAGGTCGGTGAGCTCGCGGCACAGGTACATCGCGATCTGGCGTGCGGTGACCAGCACGTGGGTCCGGCTCTGCCCGCACAGGTCGTCGATCGTCAGTCCGAAGTACGCCGCCGTCTGCGCCATGATCACCGTCGAGGTGATCTGCGCCTCGCCGCCCTCGGGGATCAGGTCCTTCAGCACGATCTCGGCGAGGCTGAGGTCCACCTGCTGACGGTTGAGGCTGGCGAACGCCGTTACGCGGATCAGCGCGCCCTCGAGCTCGCGGATGTTGGTCTGGATCCGGCTCGCGATGAACTCGAGCACCTCCGGTCCGGCCGACAGCCGCTCCTGGGCGGCCTTCTTGCGCAAGATCGCGATCCGGGTCTCCAGGTCGGGCGGCTGGACGTCGGTGATCAGACCCCAGCCGAACCGGCTGCGCAGCCGTGGCTCCAGGTTCTCCAGGAGCTTCGGCGGCCGATCGGACGTCATCACGATCTGCTTCTGAGCGTTGTGCAGCGTGTTGAACGTGTGGAAGAACTCTTCCTGAGTCTGTTCCTTGCCTTCGAGGAACTGGATGTCGTCGATCAGCAGGACGTCGATCTCGCGGTAGCGCCGCCGGAACTCCACACCCTTGTTCTGGCTGATCGAGTTGATGAAGTCGTTCGTCAGCTCCTCGGTGGAGACGTAGCGGACCCGGATCCGCTCGAAGTAGTTGCGGACGTAGTGCCCGATGGCATGCAACAGGTGGGTCTTGCCGAGGCCGGACTCGCCGTAGATGGTCAACGGGTTGTACGCCTTGCCCGGGTTCTCTGCGACCGCCACCGCCGCGGCGTTCGCAAACCGGTTGGAGGAGCCGATCACGAAGGTGTCGAAGGAGTACTTCGGATTGAACCGCGGGTCGGCGTCCTTGCGACTCCGCGCGTAGTCGGTCAGGCTGCGCGGCTCGCTGAAGCTCGTCGGTTGGGCCAGCCCACCGTCGGCGTCGGTCAATGTCTGCTGCTGGTCCGGTTTCCCGGGTGCCGTGTCGCCGAGCCAGCCGAAGCGCGCGGACTCCTCTCGCACCCCGACCCGGCGCCCGTTGCGAGTGGTGTCGGGAAAACCGCCGTGGGGTGTGGCATCGCGCCCCAGGTCATGACCTTCGTTGTCGAAGGATGCGAGGTCGAAATCGTCGGCGCGGAAGTCTGCGACGTCGAACGAGTCGGCATCGGTGCCGGTGCGTCCGACGGAGTCGTCGCCCTGCACCGGGGCCGGTTCAACGACCACAGGTGCGCTCAGCTTCTCGTCGATGATCACAGCGAAGTGCACTGGCCGCTGGAAGTAGGTCGTCAAGACATCCTCGATGTGCTCGCGGAAGCGGCCCTCGAGCTGGTTGCGGGTGAAGGTGTTGGGCACCGCAACCATCAGGGCGTCTCGATGCAGACTCAGTGGACGACCCGTGTTCAGCCAGCGACGCAGTTCCGGCGGTGAGGAGGAATACACCTGATCCCAAGCGAGTGCTGTCGACTTGTCCGCGATCTCAGGCATATCGTTCACGCGCTCTCCGGACATATCGTCTGCCGACACAAGCCGACGCGCCCGAATCGGGCCCGACAGCGTGTCGATCTGCTGCAGCAGGGACGGCCTACCCTAGTGGGTCCACAGACTTATCCACACCTTGTGTACGAATCTGGGGGTATGCACACGATGCCGCCGAGAACCTCGGCCGCGAGGAATGTCTGGAGAAACTAGGGCAGGCAGCGAAGCTAGCAATGTCCGTGGCCATCTGCAAGACGGTGCGAGACATTCGCGCGGTCCTTCGGCGTGTCGGCTTGCCTTCCGTGGTTGGGTTTGCTGGCAGACAGCGACGGCGTCGACACGTGCGGGACGAATCACACGGTTTGACCCGTTTGGCGCCGGCCCGTACCGTTAGAAGGTCGCCGTCCACCCGACGACTATTTCTGCCTAGCCAACGATCGAAGATTTCGGAGCCCTTCCGTGAGCAAGCGCACTTTCCAGCCGAGCAACCGGCGCCGCAGCCGCACCCACGGTTTCCGCCTGCGGATGCGGACCCGCGCGGGCCGCTCCATCATCGCCGCCCGGCGCCGCAAGGGTCGCGCCGCGCTGTCTGCCTGAGTTCGTCCGCCGCCGTGCTGCCGAGGCGGGCGAGGATGCGGAGTTCCGCCGACTTCCGGACGACCGTACGTCGCGGGGTGCGAGTGGGGAGGTCCACCGTCGTCGTGCACGCTGCCCGTTCCGAGGCGCCCGATGTCCTGGTGGGCCTCGTCGTCTCGAAAGCTGTGGGTAATGCGGTTGTCCGGAACAGCGTGAAGCGCCAGCTACGGCACGCTGCTGCACGTCGGATCCCAGCAACCCCGGCCGGTTGCCGGGTCGTGTTGCGGGCTCTTCCCGCGGCGGCCGGCCGGATCGACGTGCTGCGGTCCGACGTCGACTCGGCGTGGGACAACGCTTTGGATCGTCTGAGCCGACGAGGTGGTCTTGCGTGAAACACCTCCTGATCCTGCTGCTCAAGGCGTATCGGCTGGTGATCAGCCCGCTGTACGGAAATGTCTGCCGCTACTACCCGAGCTGCTCGGCGTACGCGTTGCGGGCGGTCGAGGTGCACGGCGCGATCAAGGGCAGCTGGCTGGCCGGTCGTCGGCTGCTCCGCTGCCATCCGTGGGCGCTGGGTGGGTACGATCCAGTGCCTGGTACGCCGGAGCACGCCGAAGAGCTTCGGCTGCAGGCGGCACAGGGCAAGGCTGCCGCTCGACACGAGTCGGGGCAGTGCGAACACGCAGTATCGGATTCCGGCAGCGCCGTGACGCAGCATGCCCCTGAAGGTCGAGGTGTCAAGTGATAGAGGCGTTGAGCCTGATTCCGCTGAGTATCTGGGATCCGTTCATCAGCATCGGCAGCGCCATCATGCAGCCGCTCTACTGGGTGGTCTCCGGCATCTTGGTGCTGTTCCACACGGTCTGGTCACCCGTATTCGGCCCGGACAGCGGGTGGACCTGGGCACTGTCGATCATCTCCTTGACCGTTGTGATCCGGATTGCGCTGATCCCCCTGTTCGTCAAGCAGATCAACTCGTCTCGCCAGATGCAGCTGCTGCAGCCCAAGGTCCGCGAGCTGCAGAAGAAGTACGCGCACGATCGCGAAAAGCTCGGCGCTGAGACGATGAAGCTGTATCGCGAGAACAAGGCGAACCCGCTCGCATCCTGTCTTCCACTCTTGCTGCAGATGCCGATCTTCCTTGCGCTGTTCCGCGTACTGAACAGTGCAGCAGATGGGGTGGCCAAGGGGCACTGGCTCGTGGTCAATCCCGACCTGGTCGTCTCACTGAAGAACGCGACCATCTTCGGCGCCCAGATCTCCGACAAGTTCCTGCCGGCGATCCCGTTCGGCAGCGTCCAGGTCGTCACCATCATCTTGATCCTCGCCATGACAGCGACGCTGTTCGTCACGCAGCTCCAGCTGATGCGGAAGAACATGCCGCCGGAGGCGCTCGAGGGCCCGTTCGCCCAGCAGCAGAAGATGATGCTGTACATCTTCCCGGTGATCTTCGCCGTGGGCGGCATCAACTTCCCCGTCGGCGTGCTGATCTACTGGCTCACGTCGAACCTGTGGACCATGGGCCAGCAGTTCTACATCATCCGACGCAATCCCGCGCCCGGCACTCCGGCATACGAGGCCTGGGAGATCCGCCGCAAGGCGAAGGCGGCCCACAAGGCGGCGCATGGTCACGGAGTCGCCGGCGACGGGCCGGAGCCCGACGGCGGCAGCAACGGAGCACGACCGCGGACACCGGTGCCCAGCGGTGACGGGGCTGCGGCGACGGCGCCCGCGACACCGAGGGTCCAGCGGCAGCAGCCGAAGAACCAGGCGCGGTCGCAACGGAAGAGGTAGGACCCAGACCAACCGGCGGGGCGGGCAACGACTCGCCGCCGGTCCGAACGATCCGACCTGCGGCCGCCGCGTCGCTGGTCATGTGAGCGGGGCCGAGGGCCCGAGGAGGTAACGGCGTGAGCGAGGACGTACGCGTGGGCGAGGTTGTAGCGGAGACTTCGGTGGTCGGTGAGCCCGATGCCGAGTCGGATCTGGTGGGGACCGACGTCGTCGAGGACGATTCGCCCGAGGACCGGTCGCCCGAGGACCGGTCGCCCGAGGATCCGGCGGCCGACGACGAGGACACCGACGAGCAAGACACGGACGAAGAGGACACCGAGGGCGGCGCTTCCGAGTCGGACAATCCGCTGGACGGCGAGGCGGAGATCGCGGCCGACTATCTGGAGGAGCTGCTGGACATCGCCGATCTGGACGGGGACATCGACACCTACATCGAGGGTGATCGGGCCCACGTGTCGGTGATCACGGACTCCGACGTGCTGGTGGGCCGCGGCGGCGAAGTGCTGGACGCACTTCAGGAGCTGACTCGGCTCGCCGTGATGACCGAGACCGGTGAGCGCAGCCGCCTGATGCTCGACGTCGCCGGCTACCGCGATCGCCGACGCAAGGAGCTGGTCGAGCTCACGGCGTCCGCGGTCGCGGAGGTGAAGGACTCCGGGGAGCGATTGAAGCTCTCCCCCATGAACCCGTTCGAGCGCAAGATCGTCCACGATGCGGTGGCCGAGGCCGGGCTGACCAGCGAGTCCGAGGGCGAGGAGCCCAGCCGCTGTGTGGTGATCATCCCCTGATCGAGCCGGCCGAGGCCCTTGAGGTCTACGGGTCGCAGATCGAGTCGATCAGGAGATATGTCGACATATTGGCAAGTCGAGGAATCGCCTATGGCCTGATCGGGCCGCGGGAAGGCGATCGGCTCTGGGAGCGGCACATCCTCAACTCGGCTGCCCTCTCGGGGCTGATTCCCCGCGACGCCCGGGTGGTGGACGTCGGCAGCGGGGCTGGTCTGCCGGGGGTGCCGCTGGCCATTCTGCGACCGGATCTGGACGTGACGCTCCTCGAGCCGCTGCTCCGCCGCTCCCGCTTCCTCGACGAAGTGGTGGCCGAGCTCGATCTGTCGGACCGGGTGACGGTTGTTCGTGGGCGAGCGGAGGATCAGCGTGGTCGCTTCGATGTGGTCATGGCGCGCGCAGTCGCACCACTGGAAAGGTTGATCCCCTGGTGCGCACCGCTCCGGGAACCCGGTGGGTCGATCCTGGCCCTCAAGGGAAGCTCCGCCGCCGACGAGGTTGCGGCGGCATCAGCCGAGCTCCGGGGCGCGCGGCTACGGGCCGAGGTCTTGGCTGTTCGGGCCGCCCCGACCGTGGAGGCGACCTCGGTCGTGCGGCTGTCCTCCTTTCGCTGACGATTGCGCGATAGCCTCGTTCGCGGTCCGCGCGCCACGACCAAAACGTCGGGCCTAGTCGATACGGTTGGACTTCCCGAATCGAGCGCTAGAAGGATCGACGTGAGTACGTCCGTGGACGACCGAACGACCATCTCCGCCGGCCTTGGTTGGCCGAAGCCGATACGCTCGACGGGGCGAAGATTGGGTTGGCCGGGTGTTCCACGTGAAACCGCACCTATGGTCGATCTCGACTCTGCCTTGCCCTCAGCGTGGCCGGCCACCGAATCGGACCGCGACGGTGAGCAAGAGCTCGCCGATCGCGCCTCGGCCGGCGAGCCCTCGACGGGCGATGCAGGCGGGATGGGCAGCCAGGACCTCACAGACGACCAGGGATGGTCGAGAACCATCGGGCCGACAAGCCTCGTGTTGCTTCCGACGACGACGTTACCGGCCGATGCGGATCGGCTGCCGGCCGAGACCCCGGCGGATGAGCCGCCTGACGACATACCCATCCCTCGACCGCCGGGACCACGACGGGCCCGTTTCGATCGAGACGAGTTCGACTCCCCCGTCGAACCCGATGCGGCTGTTCTTGTTTCACGTGGAACCGCCGCCAAACGTCATCCCACGCTTCCGCCACCCGACCATCCACGCGTGTTCGTCGTGGCGAACCAAAAGGGCGGCGTCGGCAAGACAACTACCGCGGTGAACCTCGCCGCAGCGCTGGCTCTGGGTGGCCTGTCGGTCCTGGTGATCGACCTCGATCCACAGGGAAATGCTTCCACGGCGTTGGGGGTAGAGCACGGACCGGGAAGTCCGGGGACGTACGACGTCATCATCGGTGGCGATCCCATCGAGGAGCACCTGCAGGACTCGCCCGAGGCGCCGACGCTGAAGGTGCTGCCGGCGTCGATCGATCTGGCCGGGGCCGAGATCGAGCTGGTGTCGGTCGTCGCTCGCGAGAACCGCTTGCTTCGCGCGTTGAAGGCGTACCTGAAGGGCAACCCCGTTGATTACGTCTTCCTCGACTGCCCGCCGTCCCTTGGCCTGCTGACCGTCAACGCACTGGTCGCCGCCAACGAGATCCTGATCCCGATCCAGTGCGAGTACTACGCCCTCGAGGGTGTGTCACAGCTGCTGCGCACGATCGAGGTGGTCAAACGCGAGCTGAACGACGATCTCGAGGTCACGACCGTGCTGCTCACCATGTTCGATGCGCGGACCCGGCTAGCAGCGCAGGTTGCCGACGAGGTGCGCACTCACTTTTCGGAGGAGACGTTGCCCGCGGTCATCCCGCGCTCGGTGCGGATCTCGGAGGCGCCGAGCTACGGCCAGACCGTTCTCACCTACCATCCCGACTCAGCCGGCGCGGTCTCCTATCTGGAGGCAGCCACCGAGATCGCCCGCCGCGGCGCAAAGGAGAACACATGACCACGTACACGGAGCGCCGCGGCCTGGGGCGAGGACTCGGGGAGCTCTTCCAGAAGACCGAGGCGATTACCCCGGCTCGCCTGGAGCCGGCGGCAGATTCGGCCGATGGGCCACCGGACGGTCGAACCGCCGCCGTCCCGGAAGGTTCCTACTTCGCCGAGCTTCCCCTGCAGTCGATCACCCCCAACCCACGGCAGCCGCGGACTGTGTTCGACGAGGACGCTCTCTCCGAGCTCGTGGATTCGATCGCGGAAGTGGGTCTGCTTCAGCCGATCGTCGTCCGGCCGCTGGGGAACGATCGCTACGAGCTGGTGATGGGGGAGCGACGGTGGCGGGCCGCCGGTCTGGCCGGTCTGGACGCGATCCCGGCCATCGTTCGTCGGACCGAGGACCACGAGCTGCTGCGAGACGCACTTCTGGAGAACCTCCACCGCGCTCAGCTGAATCCACTCGAGGAAGCCGCGGCGTACCAGCAGATGCTGGAAGACTTCGGTTGCACGCAGGACGAGCTGTCCACCCGGATCAAGCGATCGCGACCCCAGATCTCCAATACGATTCGCCTGCTGAAGCTGCCGCCATCGGTGCAGCGCCGAGTGGCTGCCGGCGTGCTGAGCGCGGGCCACGCGCGCGCTTTGCTCGGGCTTCCCGATCCGGCGGCGCAGGAGCGGTTGGCGCAACGGATCGTCGCCGAGGGTCTGTCCGTCCGCGCGGTCGAGGAGATCGTCTCGCTCGGGGAGCCTGGTCCGCTCGCTGTGCCACGTCATCGATCGGCGCGCTCGTCCAGTCCGAGGGCCGTCGAGCTGGCGGCCGCGATGTCTGACCACTTCGACACAAGAGTCCGGGTTGATCAGGGCAAAAGCAAGGGCAAGATCACGATCGAGTTCGCGACCCCAGAGGACCTGGAGCGGATCGTCGGCGCCATGCGGATCAATCGATCTGGCGATTTATCGACATAGCACCTTGGCGATACGGCGACACAGCGCCATGTCGATTTAGCGGTAGATCGCTATGGAGATTGATCGTCGAAGCGACCTCCCGGTGCGGGGTCGACTTGACCGACTTGAAACGTGGGCCGAACGCCAGGGGGTATCAAACTTGGGGGCGTGGCAACCCGTCGGTCGATATGTCGACATATTGGCCCGGCGGTCAGATGGCGAATTGGCGACGGTTTCGCGTGAAACACTCCCCCGAGCCGTGGGTTGGATCGACCGGCCATGGGTGGGGTCTGGGCACCCGCGAGAGGGCTCAGGTCACGGGGTCTGTCTGGTTCAGGGCGCGGAGTCTGACTGTGACGGCCAGCGAGCAATTCAGTCGACGGTCGCAGCCGGACTGCCCTCTGCCTCAGACGTCGCAGCCGGGTTCGTCGAGTGCCCGTGCCCGGCGTGCACCCGGGCTGCCTCGGGCGGCAGAGAGGACTTGTCCGCGTACTCGGGATAGGCGGCGAGCTTGGCCCGGACATCTTTCGTCGCTGATCGCTCGGCGACGAAAGACAGGAAGGGGATCGTGCCGGCCAGGGCGATCAGGATCAGCCGCTTCCAGCTCCAGCGGGCTCGACGGCCGAGGTCGAACGCTGTGATCAGCAGCGTCATGTACAGCCAGCCGTGCGCGATCCCCGCGTACATCACGACAGTGTCGTCGTCCCAGATGTATTTGAGCGGCATCCCGATGCAGACCAGAACGATCAGCAACGTTCCGACGACGTAGGCCATCACCCGATAGCGAAGCATTGCGGCGCGCACGACAGCGAGCCTACGTCGCTCGCGGAACGCTCCGGTCCGGCCGTTCGAGCGCGGACGGTCATCCGTCGCGGGCACGGAGTCCGGCTGGACCAACCGGGCGCGGAGCCTGCCGAAGCGCCCGGGCAGTTCCCGGCCTTTCGACAGGACGGCGCCGCCGCCCGGGATCAGGGCGCCAGGTCGGCCGGGTCGCCGGCGGTCGCCAGCTCGAGGTCGCGCCCGCGGTCGAGGTCACGAGCGATCCGGACAGCGAGAATGAGCGCGAAACCGGCGAAGAGCCACCACTGGAGGGCATACGCCCCATTGCGAAGCCGACCCGGTGCCGACGGAAGGTTCAGCGTCGCCGGTGCGAGGCCCTGGGCCCGTGACACGTCGGCGCTCAGGTTCACGTAGCCGTCGACCAGGGAGCCGGGCCAGTGCTGCGCGAGCAGTGGCACTCGGACCGAGGTGCCCGGATCAGCGGAGTCTTCCGATGGCAGCAGCACACCGACCTGATCGACCCGGCCGCTGGGCGGAGTGGGCGCGGTGCCGTCGGTGACGCCGCGGACGACGACCAGGAGCCGTCCGTCGTCCAGCCGGATGCCGGTGAGCACCCGAGAGCCTCCCGGTGAGTCCTCCAACGGGACCGTCTGCTGGAGGGCGGGATCGTACGTCCCGGAGAACGTGACCGAGCGGCCGAGCCCGTCGGTGACCTTCAGCCCGGGAGGCGCTGCCTGATCGATCGGAATCGGCGTGGCGTCGGCACGAGCTTCGGCGGTCCGACTGCCCGTGGTCTGGTAGACGCCCATCTGCCACAACCCGAGGGCCACCATGATGCCGGCGACGACCAGGCCGGCCAGCACCACGAGAACCTGCTGGACTCGGATCATCGGGCCGGCATCACGATCGGGCCCTCGCGGTCACAGCGTGGCTCGTTGGCCGGTGGCAAGTCGCCGGTTCCCCCGAGCCGCGGCGGCTCGCACCAGGTCGGCACTCATCTTGCCGAGACTCCAGCCGGCGGCCTCGATGGCCAGCGGGACAGAAGACGTCTCGGTCATCCCCGGCGCGACATTCACCTCGAGGAAGGTGGGCACGCCGGCGTGATCGATGATGAGGTCTGTGCGCGAGATGTCAGCCAGGCCGAACACCTCGTGCACCCGAAGAGCGGTCGCCGCGCAGCGCTCGGCGATCTCGTCGGTCAGCTCGGCGGGACAGATGAACCGCGTCTCGCCGGCGGTGTAGCGGGCGGTGTAGTCGTACACCCCGGAGTCGGGCCGGATCTCCACGATAGGCAACGCCGTCGGTCCGGCACCCCGGTCGACCACGGCCACCGTGACCTCCGTGCCGGTGACGAACCGTTCGACCACCGCAACCTGGCCGTACGCGAACGCGCCGACCATGGCCGCGGGGAGCTCCGACGGGTGGTTGACCTTGCTGGCACCCAGCGCGGAACCGCCGCGAGAAGGCTTCACCATCATCGGGAAGCCCAGCTGGTCGCCGAGGGCACGGACCAGTGCTTGCGCCCCGAGCTCCCGGAAGATCTCGTGCGGCAGGGCCACCTGGGCCGGAGTGGCGATGCCGGCCTCGGCTGCGACCGTCGTCGCGATCGACTTGTCGAACGCGACCCGCGACGAGGGCCCGGCTGACCCGACGAACGGCGCACCGAGCAGGGCGAGCACCTCGCGAAGGGAGCCGTCTTCACCCGCCTCGCCGTGCAGCAGCGGAAAGACAACTGTGTCCCGCGCCTCGGCCAGCCTCGAGACGAGCGAGGAGTCGACGTCCGCCTCGATCACCTCCAGCCCGCGGGACCGCAGGGCCAGACTGACCCGGCGGCCTGAGCGCAGCGAGACGTCCCGCTCGTGGGAGAGCCCGCCGGCCAGCACGAGGACGGTCGGGTCGGGGAGGTCGGTGTCGGTCACTGCTGCCTTCCAGTCACTTTGCGTGGGTAGATGTGTGTACGGGTGCCGTGCTGATCCGCTCGGCGTGGACGCGTCAGCTGAGGTCGGCGCCGGGAGCCTCGTACGGGTTCACGAAGCGGTCCCGGCCGTCCCCGAGAGCACCCATCCCGAAGGTCTCGTTCACCGAAGCCTCGTATGCCAGCACCTCCCCGAGGCGACGAGTCCCTTCCAGGATGCGCTCTGGGGTCGGGAAACAGTAGGACAGGCGCATGAACCGACTGCCGAAGCCGTCGCTGTAGAAGGCGGTGCCAGGGACGTACGCGACTCGGGCGGTGACCGCGCGGGGGAGCATGGCTTGGGCGTCCAGGCCCGCCGGCAGCTGCACCCAGACGAAGAAGCCGCCCTGCGGCTCGTTCCAGCGCGAGCCGGTCGGCATGTGCTCGGTCAGACCGCGGATCATCGCGTCACGGCGCTCCCGATACATCTCCCGGAACACCTTGATCTGGCCGCGCCAGTCGTGATGGGCCAGGTACGCCGATACCGCGAACTGGGAGAAGACCGGTGGGCACAGCGTCGCCGACTCCTGAGCCAGGACGAGCTTCTCCCGCACGGCGTGTGGCGCGAGGGCCCAGCCGACCCGGAACCCGGGTGCGAAGGTCTTGGAGAACGATCCGAGATAGACCACCCGGTCGTTGTCGAGCGAGCGCAGCGCCGGGACCGGATCACCGTCGAAGCCGAGCAGGCCGTACGGATTGTCCTCCACGACAAGGAGGTCCGCCTCCTCGGCGATCCGCAGGATCTCCATCCGGCGTTCGAGAGACTGCGTGACTCCGGCCGGATTGTGGAAGTTCGGTATCGTATAGAGGAACTTCGCGGTCCGTCCCGAGCGTCGGACGGCATCGATCGCGTCGCCCAGGGCGACCGGATTCAACCCCTGCTCGTCCATCGCGACATGCACCACCTGGGCCTGGTATGCGCGGAAGACCCCCAGAGCCCCCACATAGCTCGGGGCCTCGCACAGCACCACATCGCCCGGGTCGCAGAAGATCCGGGTGACCAGGTCAAGCGCCTGCTGCGAGCCGACGGTGACCGTCACGTCGTCGGGGTGGGCCGAGATCCCCTCCAGCCGCATCACCTCGCAGATCTGCTCCCGGATCGCGGGTTCGCCCTGGCCCGAGCCGTACTGCATGGCCTGTCGTCCGTGCTCGACGACAAGGTCGTTCAGCACGGATCCGACGACATCGAGGGGGAGATCGGCGATGTTCGGCATGCCGCCGGCAAGCGAGACCACCTCGGGCCGGTTGGCGACGGCGAACAGAGCTCGGATGGCCGATGCGGTCATTCCGTGGGTACGCGCGGCGTAGCGGTCTACGTAGTTGTCCAACCGGGTGTCGGTCCGGCGTAGCCGGTCCGGCTCGGGAAGGTTGGCTAGCCGGTCCGGCTCGGGAAGGCCGGCCGGTTCGATCCCGCCGCCCACCATCGACTCCGAAGCACTCACAGACAGAAGCGTAATTGGGCGCGGCGCGAAGGGCTTCTAGACTGCTGCCATGAGTGAGACGGGATCGCGGCGCCGGCTGGGGCGGTGGGCGGTCTGGCTCAGCCTCGGCATCTTGGTCGGGCTGGTACTCGGGTTTGCCGTCGGCCTCGCCAAGCCTCGTCCGCAGGCCTCCCGGATCGAGCCGATCTGATGCCGACCAACGGGATCCACTGATGTCCGCCCGCCGGTTCCGACCCCTGCGGGTCGCGGACATTCCCGCTCTCCCCGACCCGTGTGCGCGCTGCGCCTTCTGGGAGTCGAGCCTCGGTGACCTGGTCTATCCGGCGGATCATCGCGAGGGGTCGAAGGTCAAGCTCGAGTGGGCGGAGGCGGTGACGGCCCGCTGGGGATACTGCGGCGTGCTTGCACTGAACGATGGTGAGCCGATCGGCTTCCTGACGATGGCGCCGAGTAGCTTGGTCCCTCGCCTCGGCGGCTTCTCGACCAGTCCGATGAGCCCGGATGCGGCCGTGGTGATGTCGACCCAGGTCGTCGACGGTTTCCGCGGCAAGGGCATCGGTCGTCAGCTGGTTTCGTCGGCTGCCTCGCTGCTGGTCCGCCGCGACATCCGCGCGCTGGAGGCCATCGGCACCAACCGGGAGGGGCCGTCCTGCATGACGCCCACGCCTTTCCTGGAGTCGGTCGGCTTCGCCATCGTCCGGCCGCACCCGGTCACTCCGCGGCTCAGGATGGATCTGCAGTCCACTCAGCGCTGGATCCCGGATCTGGGGGCGGCGTGGAACCGGTTGACCGAGCTGGTCGGCCAGCCGACGTCGCCCGAGCCGGCCTCATACGCCCACCGCGAGCAGCCCTGAGTCGCTCATCGCCCACGGCGTTGTGCTGGTCGCGCCCGGGCGATGCGGTGCGACAACGAGCGTGATTGGCGCAAGACCCGGCCATATCTGGGCGATGCGGTGCGATGGCGGGGGGATGCCGACGCGAGGTTGCCGGGCGGCAGACTAGCGCCATGACTCTTCCAGACGCCCGCACCAGGAACTCCGATCCGGATGCGTCGGGCCGGCGCGTCACGCTCGAGCGGACCGGACGGCTGACCTTCCGGGCGACCAGTGAGAGCGGCGCGACCATCGACCTGGGCTCCGGTGGCGCGGTATTCAGCCCGGTCGAGCTACTGCTGGCGGCGATGGCCGGCTGTACGGCGATGGACGTTGACGCCATCACCGCGAAACGGGCCGAGGCCGACGAGTTCACGGTGGTCTCGACCGGTCGCAAGGTGCGAGACGGCGACGGCAACCACCTGGTCGACCTGCGGCTCGACTTCTCGGTCTCCTTTCCCCATGGCGAGGGCGGCGACGCCGCCCGCAGTGTGCTCGGCACCGCGATCCAACGGTCACACGACCGTCTGTGCACGGTCAGTCGAACCGTGGAGCTGGCCTCCCCGGTCGAGGTGCTGCTCGACGGTGAGCCGCTGTCACAGGTGTCCGGCCGGTGAGCGCGCAGCAGGTCCGGCGCGGCCCGACTCCGCCCCACCTGGCCGAGCTCGAGCTCACGTACGCGACCCCGGACCGGCTCGAGGAGTACCTACGAGCGGTGGCCCGGGGATTCCACGGCGACTGGGACGCCGCCTTGTGGGCTCCGAATGCGCCGGGTGATCGAGCCGGAGCGCTCCTTCGGCTACACCGTCGACGACCGGTGGGTCTCGACCTGCGGTGCGTACACGCGGCAGCTCACCGTGCCGGGCGGCACCGTACCGACTGCGGCGGTCACCATCGTGACGGTGCAACCGTCGTATCGTCGCCGGGGCCTGCTGACCGGGATGATGAAGCACCAGCTCGAACAGATCGCCGAGGCCGGGGTGGAGCCGGTTGCGCTGCTCTGGGCGTCCGAGACCCTGATCTACGGCCGGTTCGGGTACGGCCACGCTGCACCACGCGCGAAGCTCACTGGGCAGACCCGCTCGACGGCGTTCCTGCCGAGCGTCGACCTCGGCGGCGGATCGGTCGGCGAGATGGAGCGCGACGACGCCGTGCCGATCGTGAAGCGCCTGCACGGCCGGTTGTTGGCCGATCGACCGGGTGGGCTTGACCGCTCCGACGACTGGTGGGAGGTCACCCTCTACGATCCCGAGCCATGGCGGCGGGGCTGGTCCGCCTACCGCTTCGCCCTGCACTACAACCCCGCAGGCGCGGCCGACGGCTATGTCGTCTTCCGGGTGAAGGAGGGGATGGAGGTCACCGGCCCCACGGGTGTGGTGGAGATTGTCGAGCTGGACGGGGCCACCCCGAGCGCTCACGCGGCACTGTGGCGATTCGTCCTCGACCTGGATCTGGTGCGGACGTACGAATATCAGCTGTCGTCGGTGGGCGAGCCGCTGCGCTACCTGGTGGCGGATCAGCGCACGATCGCAACTCAGTTGGTCGACGGTACGTTCGCGCGTCTCGTCGACGTTCGCCGAGCGCTGGCCGCCCGTGCGTACGCCGCGGAGGTCGATGTCGTGCTCGGTGTGGTGGACCGGTTGCTACCGGCCAACGACGGTCCGCTCCGGCTTCAGACGTCGTCCACCGGAGCCAGCGTCGGCAAGGCGCGGCGCAAGCCCGACCTGACGTTGGATGTCCGCGAACTCGGTTCGATCTATCTCGGCGGTGTCTCGCTCAACGACCTGCACCGTGCCGGGTTGGTCGACGAGCGGCGCAAAGGCTCCGTCGCGGCAGCCGCGGCGGCCTTCGGCTGGACCCGGCCGCCCCTCACCCCCGACCATTTCTGATTGTCCCGGTTCGCGCACGCTCCGCGCCTTCGGATCCGGTCTTCCCTCGTCGTTCGCCCGGCACCCGTACCTGCCCGGGCGTCAACTCAGCGTCGTGAGTGCCGAGCTCACTCCTCGGTCCAGAACGGATCGGGCGCTGCGCTAACGACGCTCACCGGGGGTGTCCCGGTTCGCGCACGCTCCGCGCCCGTCCGTACCTCTCGGCGTCAGCTAAGCTCGTGATTCCGAACCGGGAATCACAGATACTCCTCCAAGGCGCCGAGCAGGACGGACTTGGACTTGGCGCCCTTGAAGGCCTTCACGAGCTCGCCGCCGACGTACACCTGGATGGTCGGCAGACCAAGCACGTGATTGTTAGCCGGGGTGACGGGATTGACGTTGGTGTCCATCTTGACGAAGGTGACCTTGTCGCCGTGGGTCCGGGCGAGCTCCTCGATGATGGGGGCGACCTGCTTGCACGGGCCGCACCAGTCCGCCCAGAAGTCGACCATCACCGGCTTGTCGGATTTCAGCACGACATCGCTGAACGTGTCGTCGGTGACTTCGCTGACTGAGGCCATGTGACTCTCCTGATCTGCTCGCGTGGAGCTGGTTGATTCGACGGAATTGATGGTGACGGCAGGCGCCGACAGTTCCCGGTCGACCGACCTCAGTGCCCGGCCGAGGCCAGGGCAGCCTCGTGCTCTCCGACCTGGATGGCCGTGCCGTCGTCGAGATCGGCGAGGAAGCGCTCGGCGTCCAGCGCCGCGGAGCACCCGGTGCCCGCCGCTGTGATCGCCTGACGGTACGTGTGATCGACGAGGTCCCCGCAGGCGAAAACACCCGGCACGTTCGTGCGCGTGCTCTTGCCGTCGGTCAGTACGTATCCTGCCGCGTCCAGCTCGACCTGGCCGACGACCAGCTCCGAGCGCGGTTCGTGACCGATCGCGATGAACAAGCCATTGATGTCGAGATCCCGGGTCGTGCCGGTGTTGGTGTCGCGGAGCGTCACCCCGGACAGCGACTTGTCCCCGTGGATCGCGTCGACGGCGGAGTCCCACGCGAAGGCGATCTTGGCGTCGTTGTACGCACGGTTCTGCATGATCTTGCTGGCCCGCAGCTCGCCGCGACGATGGATCATCGTCACCGAGTTGGCGAAGCGGGTCAGGAACGTCGCCTCCTCGACGGCGGAGTCACCACCGCCGACGACCGCGATGTCCTTCCCCTTGAAGAAGAACCCGTCACAGGTCGCACACCATGACACACCGTGCCCGGACAGCCGGTCCTCCTCGTCCAGGCCGAGCTTGCGATAGCTCGAACCCATCGCGAGGATGACCGCACGCGCCGAGAACGTGTTGCCCTCGGAGTCGGTCACGCTCTTCACCGGCCCGGTGAGGTCCATCGACGTCACGTCGTCGGTGATCAGCTCGGCGCCGAACCGCTCCGCCTGGGAGCGGAGGCTGTCCATCAGCTCCGGTCCCTGGATGCCCTCGGGGAAGCCGGGGAAGTTCTCCACCTCGGTCGTGTTCATCAGCGCGCCGCCCGCGGTGATCGAGCCCTCGAAGACGAGCGGCTTCAACTCGGCTCGCGCGGCATAGATCGCGGCCGTGTACCCGGCCGGGCCGCTGCCGACGACGATGACGTCGCGGATCTCGCCGCGCCCGTCGTCGACCGTGCCGTTGTGGAGTGCACTGGCAGAAGCTGTGTTCATCCGGATCCTCTTCGTACGTTCGCTGCGCTGCCTCGACCGGGCAGCTTACCTGGGCAAAACGGCGTACGGCGGTCCGCTATTCCACACAACCATTCCGCTCATCGGCCGCCGATACCGGCAGACCCCGATCGCGTCACCGGGTGAGTGGTGCGGTCGCCGTGACCCGCGGTGTGTTCTCATGGCAGCCCTCGACAACCGCCACCCGCTCGTCGTCGAGGTAGACCAGCAGAGCCGGCGACCCGTCGACGGTGACCGACGCAATGCCCGTGATCCGCCCATCGGTGACCTGCCGCGCACATGTCCACGCCTGCGAGAACCGATGGGGATCCAGGTCGCCGCCTCGCTCGAGATCGCCGGCCTGCGTGCGCAGATCGCCGCTGCTGACGGCCGCGGCACCGGACGGCGGTTCGTTCAAGCCGGCGCGCGCGCTGACGACGTAGCCGCCGAACCCGACCAGCGCCGCCGCCGCGGCCGCGGCGAGGATAAAGCCGGCCGTACGTCCGCGGTGGTGCCCGGCCGGTTCTGGTGCGGCGAGCCGGGGTCGCGGCGTCCAGGCCAGTACGTCGGCACCCTGGACGTCGGCACCTGAGTCGGCACCCTGGACGTCGGCACCCTGGACGTCGGCGCTCGGCAGGTGAGCGGTCTGGCGGGTCCGCTGATCGGCGGGTCGATCGAGGGGCCGGTCCGTGGGTTGGGCGGCGCGATCCGGTTCGTGGACCGCGGGCGTGCTCCGCGAGGTTTCCGCGTCGAGCTGCCGCCGCGTCTGCTCCTGAGCGATCACGGCGTCCAGCCTCGAGCTCACGTGAGCCGGCATGGCCGGCGCGGGTTGGGACGACAACGTGACAGTGACCGACGAGAGGAGGTCGGCGGTCTGCAGGCACTGCGGACAAGACGCCACGTGCGTACGGACCACATCGGCGCGCGCGGGCGCAAGGAGGCCCTCGGCCGCATCGGCCAGCTCCTCGGCGCTGATGTGGTCAGACACCCTCGGTTCCTTCGACTCGAGTCGGTACGTGACGAGCCGATGGGCGCGAGTCTTGTTCGACCGGGCCCCGTTCCGACACGCTCCAACCGGCCCGGCACAGGCAACGGCGGGACCCGACCGTTGGACGTTCCCGACCTGTAGTCCGGTTCCCACCACCCGCCCCCCGAGAAACTGGGCGCAAACGACAGCGACACGCCGAGCGAGCATGTCGTTTGCGCCCACTTTCCGGGGAAGTGGAGGCGGGGGCGGGGGCGGGGGCGGGGGCAGTCATCGGATCAGGCCTCGAATGCGCAGCTGGTCGAGGGTTCGCCGCGAGCCCTTGTCCAGCTCGGCCTCCGGCGCGAAACTCACCAGCCAACCGAACAGCTCGGAGTGCCCACCGGTGAGCCACGCGGTCGGCACGAGATAGCGGACCGGCTTGCCGTCCGGACCGTCGACGGTCAGCTTGAACGACGGGCCACGCGCGGTGAGGACCTGTCGGACGGCTCGGACCTGGGGTCCCTCGACCCGGACGTACGCACGCCAGGGCCGGAGCACGAGGGTCGAGCCGTCGACCATCAGGTACGCCCGGCCGCGTCGCACGATGACCAGGATGAAGGCGGCCCAGACCACCACGACCAGCAGGGCGACCGGAATCCAGCCGGGGCCGCCCCCCTGGGCCAGCACGACGATGCAGGCGAAGGCTGCGACGGACGCGATCGCGACCGGCAGGCGCCAGTTGTAGCTCAGCGGGAGCGGGTGGGCCATCACGGTCCTCCTGTCTGTGGTGTGGATCGGCGACCGGCTGGATCGGGATCGTGGAGCACGCCGAGCAGTGGCAGAAGCTTCGCCCGGCCTCGGGCGCAGCGGCTCTTCACGGTGCCGACCGGGCACCCGAGCATTCCCGCGGCCTCCTCCACCGAGTAGCCCTCCATGTCGACGAGGACGAGCGCCGCGCGCTGATCCGGATTGAGCGTAGCCAGCGCAGCGGCCACCACGCTCTGGTCCTCGCGGCGCTCGATCGGATCGGGCCCGGTCACCGTGGCCAGCTCGCCGACACGGTCCGCGTCCTCCGGCAGCGGTTCGCTGGGATGCCTGCGCGCCCGACGCAGTCGGTCCAGGCACGCGTTCACCACGATGCGGTGCAGCCAGGTCGTGACCGCCGCGTCGCCGCGGAAGGTCTCGGCTCGACGAAAGGCGGAGATGTACGCGTCCTGCAGCGCGTCGGCCGCGTCGTCGGGGTTACGCATGGTGCGCAGTGCCAGCGCCCAGAGGCGATCGCGGTGGCGTCCGACCAGCGTTGCGAACGCCTGGGGATCGCCAGCCACATGGGCGGCGAGCAGGGCTTCGTCCGCCGGCGCGTTGTCGTCCAGATAGGCCGCATCCGGGTCGGCCCCATCCGGGTCGGGCCTGTCGTATGCGATCAGAGGCGATGCGGCCGGCGGGGATACGTCCCGCGGGGAGTCTGGGTCGGCGCCCGGCGGCGCAGCCGTCACGAGAACGCCTCGATCTCGTAGATGCCGCCGCGGTACCCGCCTCCTTCCCTCGGCAGCGAGGTGAGGTAGATCAGCAGATACCGGGTCTGGACTGGAGCCGTGAGTGCGACGTCGGTGGTCTTCGTGGCCTTGGTGGCCTTGCCGACCACCGTCCAGTGGGAGTCGGACGTCATCGGCGGCGTGCTGACCGACGCCGGGTCGCCCTTCGGCACGCGGACGTCGAAGTTCGTGCCGTTGCCGCTCAGGCTGACCTTGACCGAGCCGACCGAAGCGACCTTGCCCAGGTCCACCACGAGGCCGACACCGCGCTTCAGGTTGCCGAGTTTCGGGTTGCCGAGGTAGCGATTGGTGCGCCAGCGGGTCGACATGTCGCCGTCGATGGCGTACTTCGTCTCGGCAGGGTTCTCCTCGGGCGGGTCGCCCTGCGGGTCGAAGTCGTCGGCGGCCGTGATCGCCAGTTTCACGGGTGAGGCCGACGGCGCAGTCGATGCGGGCGAGGCCGCACTCGACGGCTGGGTGGAGGACTCGTTCCCTCTCTGCAGGCCGACGACCGCGACCAGCCCGCCGGCGACCAGCACCATGCCGAGCAGCACGATCACGACGAGCAGACCCAGGCGATTCCGGCGGGCCGGTCGCCGCGTCGCCGGAGCGTGGGGCGCCGGCGGGATGGGTTGGCGGATCAGCGTCGTTTGGACTGCCTCGGGCGTGGTCGTCCGCGGTGCCGGCGGTGGGGCCGCCGTCGCGGCGACCTGCTGCGGTGATCGCGGCCGCGAGGGGGAGCGGTCGTCGTCGATGCTCTGGCTACTGCGCACCCGCGGCACCGGTTGCCTCAGCCGGCGTTCGAGATCGGTCGAGGCGTCGGCGGGACCCAGCACCTTGGTCAACGCGTTCACCACCCCGACGGCGGTGACGATCTGCTCGGTCCGGTGTCGCGGCGGTTCGCCGAGGATCTGGTCGCAGATCTGGTCCAACGCGGGTGCGACCCCGGCCCGGACCTGCCGGGGCGTGAGCCAGCGATGGCCCGAGACCGGTGCCCCCGGCAGACCGAACGCGGGCCCCCCGGGCCAGCGGGCTACCAGGCAGGCGTACAGCAGGCGGCCGAGGTCGCGTACGTCGGTGAGCTCAGGGGTGCGCGCATCCGGCAGACCGGGGCCGTTCGAAGACGCGTTGGCCCTCGCCCGGAGGGACTTCTCGATCACCAGGCCGACGATCCGGACGTTGCCGGTCGGGGTGATCACGACCGTGTCGGGGTTGATCCGTTCGTGTCCAAGCCCCGAGGCGTGAACGCCGGCGAGAGCGTCGGCCAGCTCGCGGATCACCCATGCCGCCTCCAGACCTGACAGCGGCCCATGGGTGAGGATCGCCTCCAGGGACTGGCCGTTGGCGTACTCGCACACGATGTAGTCGCCGGTCTGGCCATCGTCGGCGTGGACGACGTCGAGGACCCGCAGGAATCGGGCATCGGTCGCCACGGATGCCCGCCGGGCGAGCTCCAGCAGATCGGGCGTGTCGCCCTCGCCGGGTGGAAGCAGGTGGACCAGCACCGAGCGAGAGAGCACCTGGTCGAATGCTCGCCAGGTGGCCGTTCGGGGCACCTCGGCGAGGAGCTCCTCCAGCCGGTAGCGCGCGCCGAGGACCGTGCCGGCCGGTAGGCCGGCGACCTCGGAGCGTGGTGCGTCGGCGCCGTCTCGCTCGAAATCCGCCGTCGGGCCGAGTGCGCTCGGCGTACGGTCCTGCTCGGGGGCGCTGAGGGCGCCGGCCTGGGTCACCATGGTCTCTGGAGTTTCGATCGGGGCACTGGCTTCGGGCGGTGGTGCATCGTGGGACTCGCCGGTGACGCTGTCGACGTCGACCGGAACGGGTACGTCCTCGGCGTCGATGGCGGGCGGCGGACCTGGGTCGATGGTAGAGCCGACCATCGCATCCGCGTCGGTGGAATCGCCGGAATGGTCCGGATCGCTCGCGGAGCCGGCTGTCGGCCGTCGACGACGTACCGCGGTCAGGATGTCGCCGATCTCGCGGATGTGCAGCCACCGGCTGAGCAGCAGGAAGATGCCGACGGCCACGATCCCGGCCACGACGAGGGCGAGGGCGCGGGCGAGCTGGGTGTGCGACCACAGCCCGAACGTGAACGTGATCCAGAACGCGATCGCCCCGGCCGGTGCCGCAGCGACCAGCAGTCGGACGCACAGCCGAACTACCGATCCCATCCGCAGATCCGGGAGCCGGCGGCGCAGCGTGTAGTAGGAGACGATCACGCCGACCAGGTAGGCGAGCGAGTAGGACGCCGCAAGTCCGGTGGCCACCAGCGACGGTCGCTGCAGCGCGAAGACGACCAGCACCGCGGCGACGACGTTGACCCCCGAGATCACCAGCTGCAGGAAGAAGGTGGTGCGGTTGGCCTCGAGAGCGTAGAAGGTGCGCAGGAACAGGTACTGGACGGTGAACGGCACCAGCCCGAAGCCGAGGGCCATCAGGGCCCACCCGACATAGTCGGCGTCGTTCGCACCCTCGCCGAACCCGAACGCCAGCCGCGCGATAGGCAGGCCGAGCGCGATGAAGGCGACACTGCACGGCAGCACAGCGGTGACGGCCAGCCGGATCGCCCGCAGCGACTCGTCGGCGACACCGCGCAGGTCCGCGGCATGGGCCAGGCGGGAGGCGGACGGCAGCATCGCGGTCGCCAGCGAGACGGTGATCAGCGAGTGCGGGAGGATCCATACGGCGTACGCGTTGGCGTACGCGGTCAGCCCCGCGCCGCTGCCGTCCACGGTTGCGCTGCTGGCCAGCCGGTTCACCACGACCAGCGCCAGCTGGGTGACGAGCACGAAGCCCAGCGTCCACTTGGCCAGCCGGACCGTCTTGCCCAGTCCGGTGTGGCGGAAGTCGAACCGTGGCCGGAACCGGTAGCCCGCGGATCGCAGGAACGGCAGTAGGACGAGCGCCTGGACGGCGATGCCGACGGTCGAGCCGATGCCGAGCAGCATCTCCTGACCGGTGGTGAACGCGCCCGAGGTGTCGCCCTCGCCGAAGGTCACGAGGAAGAGCACCAGGACGCCGATGGAGACGACGTTGTTCGCGATCGGGGCCCACATCATCGGGCCGAACCGATCCCGCGCATTGAGGATCTGGCCGGCGAGGACGTACACGCCGTAGAAGAAGACCTGCGGCATGCAGTAGTAGCCGAGCATGATCATCGACTGGTACTGCGTCGAGAGCGCCGGATCCTTCCAGCCGGGCGCTGAGTAGATGGCGATGATCCATGGGACGGCCGCGGTGAGCAGCACCGTGATCACGCCGAGGACGATCAGGCCGCCGGTCATGATCCGGTTGGTGTACGCCTCGCCGCGGTCCTTGTCGCCCTTGATGGCCCGGACGATCTGCGGCACCAGCACCGTGTTCAGCACACCACCGGCGAGCAGGATGTACATGCTGTTGGGGATCGTGTTGGCCAGGGTGAACATCTCGGCCTGCCGGGTGCCATTGCCGAACAGCACGGTGAGCAGCATCAAGCGGCCGAACCCGAGGACCCGCGAGACCAGGGTGCCACCGGCCATCAGGGCGCTGGCGGAGACGAGCCTGGCGGTGCTCCGGGATCCTGCGGCCAGGTCACCCGTCGGTGGCGCCGCCGAGGTGGCGGGGCCGGGGACCGGCCGGCCGAGGACGGGCGGGCTGATGGATGAGTCGGGGACGGGCGGGCCGGAGTCGGGCGCACTGATGGATGAGCTGGGTGGGGACTGCTCAGACATCCAGGCTCTCCGGGTTGCGGGGGGAGGGGTCGCGATCGGTCTGCGACGGTGGCGGTACGACCTGCGCGGGGTGGGGCGCGACGCTCGCACCGTCAGGGTCTCCAGGGGTGCCGCCGCCGTGCGCGCCGCCGCCGCCCGGGACACCGCCCTCGGGATCACCGGACCGGGAGGCGCCCTCGCCCGCACCGACGACGCCCGCACCGACGACGCCCGCCCCGATCGTCTCGGAATTGGCCGCCTCGGAACTGGCCGCGTCAGGACCGGCGGCCCGCTCCTTCGCGACCTGCCGGATCCGCAGCGCCGACCCGCCGATCAGTACGATGCCGGCCGCGATGGCGATCAGCCAACCGATCGTGCCGGCCTGCGTCGCGCGTACGTCGATCGGAAAGGGCGCGCCGACCGGCTGCCGGCCGTCCAGGGTGTAGGCGCGCACGGTCACCCGGACGGTGCCGTTGGTCTTGGCGTCGACCTGCGCATTGCTGGTCACACCGCCCTGCGCGGGGATTTCCATGTTCTGCATCTCTGGTGACGGTGTCACGTTGAGCCGCTGACCGTTCGCGGAGAGGAACTCCAGGCGCACCCGGATCGCATTGCGCTGCGGGTCGTCGGCTGTGGCGGGCAAGGTGTTGCGGACGGTGACCGGGAACTGCACGTTGTGGGCGGACGTCACCACCTTCGGTGTGGCAACGATCTTCACCGCGTTGCGCTGGATGTCGTCGAGGGCGTCCTGCTGGGGATCAACGAACGACTGCCAGGCGCGCTCTCGATCGCGCCACGACGCGCTGGCCGAGCGCGCCGCGGCCGCCTTGGACTCCAGGTCGATGTCGTCGGGTCGGACCAGCAGTACCGCGAGCGTCTGGTAGCTGGTGATCAGTTGCTCGACGCCGCCGATCTGGATCGGGCTGAGCTCGGCCCTCGTGGCCGAGTCGGGATAGCGATATCGCCCCGGCCACTGCGCGGGTGTCGACTCCAACAGCCGGCTCAGCGGTTCGCGTCGCATCCACGGCGCCGTGACCTCGCCGCCATTGCTCCGGGCCTGCGCCTTGGTCCGGATCACCCGGAGCTGGCCGATGGTGTCGTCCGGGCCGGCGGCGCTCGCCTGCAGCCAGGTCTCGGCGAGAGTGCGCTGGCGGATCTGGACCGCCGTGTTCTGTGGGTCGGGTCCGGGACCGCCGCCGAACGTCTGAGCGGCCGTGTTGAGCAGCGGGATGCCGTCCGGTCCCTGCAGGAGCGGCAGGTTCTCCTGCGTGCTGGAGTCGTCGACGACGATCGCGTTGGGGTTCAGCTCCGCGAGGGCGTCGACCGTCGTCCGGTCGAGCAGCCCTGAGACCGGCATGGCCAGCAGGGGCAGCGCCGCCGTGGTGGTCACCGCCTTGGACGCGACCTGACCGCCCTCGATGACCGAGGTCAGGCCAGCATGGACCAGCGCCGTCACGTCGGGGTGCGCGAAGAGCAGCCGGTACCCGTCCTGCCGCGACGCCATCCGCGTGTAGTCGGCCAGCCAGCGACTCGCGGCCGACTGCCCGGTGCCCGGCACGGTGTCGCCATCGGGCTGCAGCACTTGATAACCGGAGCGCATCGTCTGCAGCTCGTCGATCAGGGCGGGATCGACCGCGAAGCTCGTCTGGTCCACATCGGCCGCATCGAGGAGCGCCGTCAGCCGTCCGTCCGGGCCGATCTCCGTGGCGAGGTGGTCATCGGACAGCACGCCTTTGCGCACCAGGGATGGACGGCTCTCCAAGACGACCAGGGTGCTCAGCTGCGCGGCGCTCTTCGGGGGTGTGGCGACGATCGGTGCGAACACGCGGCCGCGGCCCAGGGTGATGTCGGGGCCGTTGGGGTCGAGCCGGCCGCGCACGTGGATGCCCAGTAGGTAGATCGCATCGATCGACGGCAGCTGCAACGACGCCACCGACACGGTCAGGCTGAACGTCGTGGACTTCTTGGGTTGAAGCGTTCGATCGCTCTCGGAGGGGATGTTCTGGTACACGCTGGCCTTCCGCAGGCCCAGAGGTTCGTCGGCGGGCGAGGCCAGTGCGGCCTGCATCCCCTCACTGTCTTGAATGGGATCGAGCGACCTCCAGAAGATGGCCTGGAGGTTGGTCAGGGCGACCTTGCTCGTGTTGGTGACCGTGCCCTCGAGAGTGACGTTGCCGTCGCGCTGGGGCAGCGTCGGCGACATGCTCGTGAAGGTGATGGCGACGTACGCCTGAGGTTCGGCAGCGGTCGCTGTCGTCGAGCCGATCAACGCCGACCCCAGCACGACCACCACCCCGAGGAGGCTCGCCACGAGGGCGCGCAGCGCCCTCACGGGAGTGCCTGCCTCATCGGGCCATCCTAACGGCGGTGTCTGTGCGGGATGGCCTGCTTTCGGGCAGGGTGGGAGGGTGGTTGACGTGGAGTGGGCGGGCCGGGGCCCGATGGTGCGCAAGTGGCCGATCGCGTACGCGAGTGCCGAGGAGCAGCGGACGTTCGGTCGGGCCGAGCGGGCCCGAGTTGGACGGCGCCGGCACGCCGAGCTGGCCCCGGCGACCGTCGACGCGGTGCGGATCCTCCGTGGCCAGGAGGCCAATCGGATCGCGGGCCTGATTCCGCTGCGGTACGCCCGGATGCTCGCCTCGCCGTTCACGTTCTTCCGGGGGGCCGCGGCGGTGATGGCTGCCGACCTGGCCGCCGGGCCGCGTACGGATCTGGTGGTGCAGCTCTGCGGGGACGCTCATCTGGACAACTTCGGGCTGTTCGCCTCACCGGAACGGCGGCTGGTTTTCGACCTCAACGACTTCGACGAGACGTACCCGGGACCGTTCGAGTGGGACGTGAAGCGGCTTGCCGCCAGCTTCGAGATCGCCATGCGGACCGCCGGTCATCCCGCTTCGGACCGATCGTCGATCGTCGCCCGGGTCTCTCGCGCGTACCGCCAGGAGATGCGGCGATTCACCACGATGACGAGTCTCGAGGTCTGGTACACCCATATCGATGTCGACACCCTGCTGGCCGAGCTGCCCGCGGGCGCGAGCAAGAAGGACAGCTCGGCGACCAACAAGGTGCTGGCGAAGGCTAGGCGCCGCGACCACCTGCAAGCGGTTCGCAAGCTGACCACGACGGTCGACGGACGTCCGCGCTTCCTGAGCCAGCCGCCCATCCTGGTCCCGATCCGTGAGCTGTTGCCCGCCCAGGGCCAGGACGAGACCATGGCCTGGGTCGCGACGCTGGTTGCGCAGTACGCCACGACGCTGCCGCCCGACCGTCGTCGGCTGTTGCAGCAGTACCACCTGGTCGAGGTCGCCCGGCGGGTCGTCGGGGTCGGCAGCGTCGGCACCGACGCATGGGTGGGCTTGTTCCTGGGTGCGGACGACAGCGATGCCATCGTGCTGCAGGCGAAGGAGGCGCAGCAGTCGGTGCTCGCGCCCTACCTTCCCGGACTTCGCGTGACGCACGAGGGTCGTCGGGTGGTGGAGGGCCAACGACTGATGCAGGCCTTCGGTGATCCGATGCTCGGCTGGAAGGAGGCGGTGAGCCTCAGCGGGAACCGCCGGGACTACTACCTTCGCCAGTTCCGGGACTGGAAGGGTTCCTTCGACTCGCAGACGATGAGCCTGCTCAAGCTGGGCTACTACGCCGAGACCTGCGGCGCGACCTTGGCTCGGGCCCATGCCCGATCGGGGGACCGGCTGGCCATCGCCGCCTATCTCGGCGACGGTGACGCATTCGACCGGGCGATCGGACGATTCGCCATCTCCTACGCCGACAAGAACGAGACCGACTTCGCGGCTCTCCGCGCAGCAGCCGACCGCGGCGAGATCACGGTCGCCGACCAGATCTGATCGCACAGCCTCGTAGGTTCTCGGCGGCGCGTCACGACACGGTGGTCGGCCCTGGTTCTGATTCAGGGGGATCCGGGAGCGCGGGCGGCGCTGGCGGCGCTGTCTCGCGGCGGTGGCGGCGAGTGGAGCCGACCAGGGTCTCGGCCCAGGCCGCGTTCGGATCGGCGTCGACCAGCACGGCCTTCACCAGCAGCGTCAGCGGGATGGCGAGGATCGCACCGAGCGGCCCGAGCACCCAGCCCCAGAACACCAGCGAGATCAGCGTCATCGTCACCGAGACGCCGACCGCGTCGCCGATGAAGTACGGCTGGATCAGGCTGGTGAACAGGGAGTTGAGCAGGACGTACGCGATGATCACGAACACCATCAGCCGCCAGTCCCCGCCCAGCAGGGCGAGCAGGGCCGGCGGGACGAGGCCGATGATGAAGCCGACGTACGGGATGAAGTTGCAGACCGCGGCCAACAGCCCCCACAGGATCGCCAGCGGGATGTCGAGCCACAGCAGCAGCAGAGTGTTCGCGGTGCCGGTGATCAGCCCGAAGATCGCGGTCACCCCGAGGAAGCGGCGGGTGTTGCGCGCGAAGCCGTGCAGCGCGTCGGCGGTCCGTGGCTTCAGCCGGGCGAGCTCGAGCAGGCGCGGACCCGCGCTGGTGGCCTCGACGGTCAGGAAGATCAGCAGGCTGAACAGGAACACACCGCTGGCGATCAGGCTGGTGAGGTGGCCGAGGACTGTGGTGAGGGCGCCGCTCAGCCGGTTGACGTCCAGTCCCGCCAGCACGGTCTGGATCTGGTCGCGGCCGATGCCGAGCTGGGCGAGTCGGACACCGATCAGCCGATAGAGGTCGACGGCGCTGCCGGCGTACCCCGGCAGGATCGTGGCCAGCCGGGCCAGCGACAAGAAGATGATCGCGCCGATCCCGACCAGGACTCCGAAGACGACCAGGACGAACGCGATCAGCGACACTCCCTCGGGCACCCGGTGCCGGCGCAGCCAGCCGTGCACCGGCTGCAAGAGGATGACCATCACGAGGGCGAGCGCGACCGGTGCGATCAGCCAGGCCAGCTCCCGCATCGTCAGGACGGCCACCCCGGCGGCGGCCAGTCCGAGGAGGATCACCATGCCGCGGGGGACCGTGCGTCGTGCCGTCGCCGTTCCCGGGCATGCGGTCCGCAGCTCCGGCTCGGGCTCGACGGCGGCCGCCGGAGGCCCCGTCGGGTCGGACCTGGAGCTGTCAGTCATGTCGGGGTCTGATGTGCTCTCTGCTGGTTTCGCGAGACTGTTCGGGGACCGGCTGCGTCGAGCCGCAGCGCGTCTCAGCCGGCGATGACCGGCATCGTCTCACCCCATGACGAGGGCCCGGGCCGATCGACACGCTGCGGACGGTGGGGCATTCAGTTGGCGCACTCGGTTGGCGCACTCGGCCGAACCGGCGAGATTGCGGAGGCCAGGGTGTGCAGGCCCGACTACAGTTGGCCAGCGTGTCCAAGGCCCGGCTGACCAGTGCGCAGACTCGTGCGGTGGCCGAGCTGCTGCGAATCGCTCCGGTTGTCGATCGGCTCGGCGTGTTGTTCACGGATGCCGGACACGAGCTGTTTCTCGTCGGCGGCAGCGTCCGCGACGCGTTGCTCGGCCGCCTCGGCCACGATCTGGACTTCACGACGTCGGCCCGCCCGGACGAGATCGAGCGGCTACTGCGCTCGTTCGCCCACTCGGTGTGGACCATCGGCAAGGCGTTCGGCACGATCGGTTGCAAGGTCACCGAGGGCGGCACGAGCTGGGTGATCGAGGTGACGACGTACCGGGCGGACGCGTACGAGGCAGCCAGCCGCAAGCCGATCGTCCAGTTCGGCGACACGCTGGAGGGTGACCTGGTCCGCCGGGACTTCGCCGTCAACGCGATGGCTGTCTCGATCCCGGACATGCGGTTCGTCGACCCGTACGGCGGACTGACCGATCTGACGGACGGAGTCCTCCGCACCCCGGCGGCGCCGGAGGACTCGTTCAGCGACGATCCGCTGCGAATGCTGCGGGCGGCTCGGTTCGCGGCGACCCTCGGCATCGAACCCGTCCCCGAGCTCGTGGCCGCGATGACCGCGATGGCCGAACGCATCGACATCGTCTCGGCGGAACGGATCCGCGACGAGCTGTCGAAGCTGCTGCTGAGCGACAACCCTCGTCCGGGACTGGTGCTCCTGGTCGCGACGGGTCTCGCCGAACACGTACTGCCCGAGCTGCCGGCGCTGCGACTTGAACGCGACGAGCACCACCGGCACAAGGATGTGTTCGAGCACTCGCTGACCGTGCTGGAGCAGGCGATCGACCTGGAGCGGGAGCGGCTCGCCGAGCCCGACCTGACCCTGCGGCTGGCCGCGCTGCTGCACGACATCGGCAAGCCATTGACCCGCCGCTTCGAGTCGGGCGGCAAGGTGACCTTCCACCATCACGACGTGGTGGGCGCGAAACTGGCGAAGAAGCGATTGACCGCGCTCCGGTATCCGAGCGAGGTCGTGAAGGACGTCGCGAAACTGGTCGAGCTGCACCTTCGGTTCCACGGGTACGGAGAGGGGCAGTGGACCGATTCGGCTGTCCGGCGCTACGTCCGTGACGCCGGTGACCAGCTGCCGTTGTTGCACATCCTCACCCGCGCCGACTGCACGACGCGCAACCAGGCCAAGGCCGCCCGCCTGCGCGCCACGTACGACGAGCTGGAGGAACGGATCGATGTGCTCGCCGAGCAGGAGGAGCTGGCGGCACTGCGGCCGGACCTCGACGGTCAGCAGATCATGGCGATCCTGGCGGTGCCGCCGGGGCCGGTCGTCGGCGAGGCGTACCGGATGCTGCTGGAGCATCGCATCGAGCACGGCCCGATGACCGACGACGAAGCCCGAGCGGTGCTGCTCTCTTGGTGGGCGACCCGCAACTCGACGTCGCCCTGACCCCCGCCTCTTCCCCCCGCCCCTCTTCCCCCCGCCCCTCTTCCGCCGCCCTCTGTTCTCCCAGCCCCTCTGCTTCCGGAAACTGGGCTCAAACGACAACTCCGATCGGCGTGTCGTTGTCGTTTGAGCCCAGTTTCCGGGGAGAGAGGGGCCGGGCGAGAGCGGGGGCGCGGGCCGCCGCGCGAGCGGGGGCGGGCGGTCAGCTGGGCTCGGCGATCGGCTGCGCTGGGCGGACGGGGTCTTCGGGCGGTGCGGCGCTGCGCCACGTGCCGAGGATGGAGCCGAGGATGATCAGCGGGAAGCCCACGATCAGTCCTAGGGTGATCGGTTCGTCCAGCACCAGGGCGCCGAGTAGCACGGCGACGGCCGGATTGACGTACGTGATCAGGGTCATCCGGGCCGGACCGGCCTCGGCGATCAGGGCGAACATGACCATGAACGCACCGGCCGTGCAAACCACGGCGAGGATGGCAACCGACCCGAGGGCCTTGGCGCTGACCGTCTCCGGACGAAGCCAGATGGCGAACGGGAGGTAGACGACCGCTGCCAGCACCAGCGACGTCGTGATCACCCCGATCGAGGGGAGATCCGAAAGCTGCCGGCTGATGATGATCGGGCCGATGGCATAGCCGATCACCACTCCGAGCACTTGCAGGACGGCCACGAGGTCGTCGAACCGCAGATCGAGGCCGACGAGCAGTCCGACACCGATGAGCCCCAGGACCAGGCCGGCGATGCGGCGCGGACCGAGATGATCCTGTCCGGTGGCCGTCAGGATGATCGCCGCGACGATGGGGACCATGGCGATGAGCAGTCCGGTGGTCGAGCTGGTCAGTCGGGTCTCGGCATGCCCGAGCAGGACCCAGGGCAGCACGATCTCTACGCAGGTGTAGACGAGCAGCCAGCGCCACCGGGCCAGGATCGGCCGCAGCGCCTTGGCTCGCAGGGCGAACGGCAGCAGCAGGAGGGCGCCCAGCGTCGTACGTCCGAAGGCGACCACCACCGGATCCAGTTCCGTCACCGCAATCCGGATGAAGAGATACGGGATCCCCCAGAAGACGCCGAGCGTGATGAACAACCCCCACCCGCGCCTGGTCACCGGCGAGACGATACGCCCGACTACCGACGCTCGCGGACAGCGGGGACTTCGCGCGAGGCGAGGCGACTTCGCTCGCCTTCGAGGTCGCGCGGAGTAGCGCCAGACCGTGCGGGGTGCGCCGGGCCGTGCGGGGTGTGCCAGACCGAGCGGAGTGCACTTCGCGCGAGCCGGGGCGACTTCGCTCGCCTTCGAGGTCGCGCGGAGTAGCGCCAGACCGTGCGGGGTGCGCCGGGCCGTGCGGGGTGCGCCAGACCGAGCGGAGTGCACTTCGCGCGAGCCGGGGCGACTTCGCTCGCCTTCGAGGTCGCGCGGAGTAGCGCTAGGCCGCGCGGAGTGGGCTGGGCCGTGAGGGCCGAGGCGAGGCGGGGGAGTGGGGAGTGGAGTGGGGCGGCAGGCAGGTCAGCGGCTCCGGCGGTTGCGGCGGCGGGCCGCCGCGGCGGAGGTGAGGGCGGACAGCAGGAGGGCGGCGGCGATCACCGGCCAAACCCAGGTTGGTACGCCGGTGCGAGTTCCGGAGGGTGCCGCCGCCGGCGTTCCGGTCGAACCGGCGGTCGAACCCGCCGTCGAACGGCCGTCGAGCCGGCCGTCGAACCGGCCGTCGAGCCCTCTGTCGGCCCCGCGCTGCTCGCGGACGTGCCGCCGCCCGCGGCACGCGCGGTGAAGGCGAAGGTTCCGGTCACCGGGTGGCCGTCGGCCGAGGTGACCCGCCACTGAACGGTGTACGTCCCCGCCGGGGCGTCGGCCGAGATCGCCTGTCGGACGGTGTTGTCGACGAGTTGTGCCGGCCCTTCGCCGACGGCACCAACGGGCCCGGTCACGACGACCTCCGTGCCCATCGCGATGGCCGGCTGATCGAACGTGAGGACGACCGCAGCTGGCACGGCGTCGACGCTCGAGTTGTCGGCCGGGGTGGTGGAGCGCAACGTGTTGTGGGCCGAGGCCGGGCTCGCCACCACCAGCCAGCCGCCGATGGCGAGCAGCATGGTGGCGACGAGCAGTCCGGCCCGGCGCAGCACCCGACTCACGTCGAACCCCGTCGGCCACGCCCGACCAGTGCAACGACCAGCGCGGCCGCGCCGAGGACCAGCGCGAGCCCGCCCAGCACGCGAGCCACCGGGTCGGTGTGGTGGTCGGCTCCGCTGGCCTGCTCGGTGCCGGTCGTCGCACCCGTCGATGCGCCTATGGACGCCTCCCCCGAGGACCCGGCGGATGCCGCCCCCGAGGGACCGACCGGCGCCTGACTCGACGCCCCGGCCGAGCCGGCGGGGGTGTCGTGATCGGCGGTGCCGGCCGCCGGCTCGATCGTGAACTCGGGTGCGGGGTTCTCGGGCTCCGCCCCGGAGGCAGGCGTCTTCTCATCCCAGTTCACCACCTTGCCGTCGGAGTACGTCTGCACGACCGGCAGCAGGATCGTCGTCGGGTCGGCGGCCGTGGAGTCGGGCAGCGGGCCGACCGAGATGGCGAACTCCTGGAACTGGCCTGGTTCGATCCCGGTCCCCTTCTCGGCCGTCCACGTCACCGATCGAACGGCCTTGGTGAGGGTGGTGCCCTCGACCTCGACGGGAGCGGGGAGCTTCTCCTCCGGTGCACTGACCGTCCAGCCGGGCACGGGCTTCGTGCTGACGGACAGGAACGGGTGGTCGGTCGGCAGCGTGACGGCGACGCGGACGGTGCCGGCTGCGTCGGACTCGTTGGGTACGCGGAAGGTGAGCACGCTGAAGCCGCCGGCCGTCGGGTCCTCGGCCTCGACGTGGACGTGGGCCTCGGCGGGAAGTGCGCCCGCCAGCAGCAGGCCGCCGCCGAGCATGGTGGTGGCGGCGCCGAACAGGAGTCGACGCCTGATGCGATGAGCTGAATGAGTCATGGATCGATGGCTTTCTGAGCGGAAGGGGGGTGCGAGATCGTTGGCTGTGGTCCGGCGGCTGGCCGACGTGCGCTACCCACGTCGACGAAACGCCGCCGAGTCCGATGCTTGGGGGAGTCCTCTCCGTCCCATGCAACCGAACGGCGTACGTTCGCGGCCGACTGCGTGCCCGAAGCCACCACGGCCGCTGACGAAATGGATCGACGACAGCGCGTAGGCCGTCAGCGACGGGGTGCGGTCCGGGTTGGCGCGGCCCCATGATGCGCCGGACGGCTCAGGTGGTCAGATCGGCTCAGACCAGACAGGGCGGACCACGACAGAGGCGGACCCGACAGGGCGGACCAGACAGGGCGGACCAGACCGGGCGGACTAGACGGGGCGGACCAGACCGGCGGGCGCGCAAGCCGGACGAGGCCGAGCAGGCGGCTCAGGCAAGCCGTGGTGGCCCCCGTGCGTCGACGGCGCCGCCTCGGAGGCCGGTGAGATGCACCGGACGGGCCGACGGGCGAGGTCCCCGACGTCGAGCGGGTCGTCGTCCGGGGACCGCTGACGCCGCACGGGCGGCGCGCTCGCCCAGCCCCCAGAGCCAGCCCTCGCCGCGGGCGAGCAACCACGCTGTCGCGAGTGTCGCGATGAGGTGGCTGGTGACCATCAGCGGCGACGACGTACCCATGCCGACGGGAACCTGCGTGCCGATCAGCTGACCGGCAACCACGGCCTCATGGCCTGCGGAGGAGTGCAGGGCCACCGGCGCCCAGACCATCGAACCGGCCGCGAACACCTCGTGCAGGATCAGCTGCTCCACGCCGAGTCCGATCGCGAGCGGCGCGAACCGACATCTTCGCGCGGTCAGCGTTACGGCGGTCAGCCCGACGAGGAAGGTCGTCACGAGCAGCACGCCCGGCGACGGCAGCCGACCGCCGCCGGCGAGGTGGGCACCGGTGGCCAGCAGCATCGACGTACCGCCCAGTGCCGCGATCCGGAGCAGACGACGACGACCGATCAGTGCGGCTTGCGGGACGCGGAGGTGTCCGCCGCGCGACCCGCGCCTCAGCTCGCATCGGACGTACCGCTGTCTCGTCGATGCATGGCCGCGAGCCGTTCGTTGTACGCACGGAGCTCGGCGTCCCCGTCACGATCGGCCTGTCGGTCAAGTCGCCGGCTCTCCCGCTGGTCGCTGCCGAACCAGACCACGAGCAACGCGATGGCCAAGATGAACGACGGCAGGTCGCCGGCACCCCAGGCGATGCCGCCGCCCGTCTGCTGGTCGGCCAGCAGCGCGGCGTCGTCGGTGTAGCCAAGCGCGTGCCACCAGTCCGGAGCGAGCAGGGTGCCCGAGGTCATCATCGTGATCCCGAAGATCGCATGGAAGCCCATCGCCATCAGTAGCAGCACCAACCGGAAGGCGTACGGCGGCCGGGCCGGCCCCGGGTCGGTGCCGATCAGCGACCACACGAACAGGTATCCGACCAGCAGGAAGTGCGCGGTCATCAGCACATGGCCGCCGTGGGTGAACATCGCCAGCGGGAACAGTGCGCTGTAGTAGAACGCCACGAGGCTGACGATGAAGAACGCCTCGCTGAACAGCGGGTGCCCCAGCACCCGCAGCACCCGGGAGTGGACGATCCGCAACAGCGTCTCCCGCGGGCCGAGACTGCCGTCTCGACGTGGGCGCAGCGCGCGCAGGGCAAGAGTGATCGGCGCACCGACGACCCACAGCAGCGGCACGACGATCATCAGCATCATGTGCTGGAGCATGTGGGTGCTGAAGTGCAGCCGGCCGTAGACGCCGATGCCGCCGGAGGTGACCATGACCAGCACGAAGCAGCCGGCGACCCACGAAACGGTCCGCGGGATCGACCACGCGTCGCCGCGTCGGCGCAGCCGAAGGACCCCGACCAGGTAGCAGCCCGCCGCGACCACCGCCACCGTCAACCAGAGGAGGTCGGGATAGAACTCGGTGAAGTACCTCGCCACGGTCAACGGCGGAGGTGCCGGGAAGCCGAGCAGCGCCGACACCGGATCCAGCGCCTCGTCGGGCACCGGTGGCGCCGACTGCGACAGCGCCACGGCCAGCCCGATCGTGCCGCCCATCACGACCAGCTCCACGGCCGCCAGCCGGGCGAACCAGTGGCGATTGTCGTCGTCCGGTCCGATCCGACGCAGGGTGAAGCGACGGTGGGCGAGTCCGGCGAGACCGAGCGCGCCCAGGGCCACGGTCTTGCCGATGATCAGCACCCCGTACGTGGTCAGCAGCCCCGCGAACGAGCCGAGTCGGAGCGCGGCATTGACGATTCCGGACAGCGCGACCGTCAGGAAGCACCAACCAGCGAGCCTCGAGTAGCGGTTCGCAACGGTGGCGAGCTGATCGCCCAGCCGACCGGAGACGAGGAGCACCCCGGCCAGGCCGCCGATCCACAAACACGCTCCCACCAGGTGGAACGCGAGGCTGTCGACGGCGTTCATGTGGTCCCGGGCACCGGACGCGTGCCCGGTGAGCGCGAGCGGAAGCAGGGCCAGAACAGAGATCACCGCGGCCCAGGCGATCGCGGTGAGCCGGGTGGCCAGGATCGCAAGATTCGCCACGACCACCACGGCCAGCAGGCTGACGCCGAGCTCCCGACCGAGGTCCACCTGACCGACGAAGGAGAGGACCACGGAAACGAATCCGGGCGAACCGACCGGCAGGCCGGAAACGTCGGCGGCGGTGAGGATCACCGTCGCGAGGCTCGCCAGGGCCCAGCCGACCGACGCGCCAACCGCCGCTCGGGCCAGTGGCAGTCGGGCGCCGCCCAGGCTGTCGGGGTCTCGCTCGGGCCGGCTGCTGACGATCCAGGTCGCGGTGATCAGGAAGCCGACCGTCGCGGCTGCGGCAAGGTCGCGGACGGTCTTGGCGATCGGGAGTCCGTAGCGGACCAACGCGCCGGGATCGAACGGGCCGGTGCCGGCTACCAGGTTGCCGGTGAGGGTGAGCCCGAGCAGGGACACCGCGATGCCGACCAGCGCGGCGATGCCCGCGATCAGCATCGCCTCACCGCGCGACGTCGGGGCCGAGGTCAGTGTCGTCCCCGGCTCGACCGGGGCCTGGTCGGCCCGCATGGCGACAGTCTAGGTAGCCCGCGCCGACAGATCGGCGGGCGTGACGCATCCCACCCGCTCGATCGGCGATCGAGCCTTGCAGCAGGGATCCAAGGGTTCGAGTGTGCGAAGAGCGTCAGCGGGTGTCGGAGTGCAGGGACTCGGTGCCTGCGTCCATCGCCAGGCCCCGGCTGACGAGCGTGAACCAGACCGCGATGAGGAGATAGCAGCCGGCCAGCACAGCCAGCACGAGCACCGACTTGCCGTTGGTCGGCACGATCAGCGCGGCGATGCCGGCCGCTGCCACCAGCACGACGTTGAAGATCATGTCGTAGATGACGAAGACCCTGCCCTTGAAGTCGTCGTCCACATAGGCCTGGACCAGAGTGTCGACGCACAGCTTGACGCTCTGTGCCACCAGCCCGAGCAGGAACGCGGCCGCCATCAACCAGAACTTGGTGTAGATCGCACCGGGGACGAGCTGGAACACCGCCGACGCCACCAAGCAGGTGATCACCCAACGGCGAACGCCGAAGCGGGCCGCCATCGGCGGGGTGACGACAGCGGCGAGGACGAAGCCGGCGCCGGTGAGCACGACCAGCAGGCCCAGATCGGCGATGGCAGGCTCGACCTCGGTCACCGGGTGGAAGTAGTTGCGATAGACCAGGATGGTGGCCACGGTGACGACGCCGTACACGATCCTGTGCACACCGATCGTGATCAGGCCCAGACCGGCGGGCCGACGCTCACGAAGGTGTCGCAGGGCACCGACGAGATCGGCAACGATCTCGTTCGCTCGCGGTGGGGCCGCGGTGTCCGGGCCGAGCTGGTGCCGCGGGATCCGCAGCGCGATCGAGGCGCTGATCGCGAACCCGACCGCGGCCACCGCGAAGACGGCGGCATTAGCCACGTAGTCCGGGAAGTGCGCGCCGAGGAGGAGCCGCAGGGTGGTGGCGATCCCGGCGCCGATCAGGGCGCCGGCCGGACCGATGGTCGGCACGACCGAGTTCGCCACCATGTACTCGCCCGGCTCGATGGTGTGGGGCAGGGCAGCCGACAGGCCGGCCAGCAGGAACCGGTTCAGGCTCATCGCGAGCAGCACCCCGGCGTAGAACAGCACCTCGGTCGGGCCGGTGCGTAGTCCGGTGGCCACCAGTGCGGCAAGCGAGAGCGCCAGCACGGCCCGGCAGCTGTCGACGACGACGATGATCTGCCGACGCGACCAGCGGTCAAGCACGATGCTGACGAACGGTCCGATGATGGAGAACGGGAGCAGGGTGACGGCGAGCACGGCGGCCACCGATGCGGCGTCGGGCTGCCGCTCCGGCGAGAACAAGACGTACGACGCCAGGGCGATCTGCAGCACGCCGTCGCTGGTCTGGGTGGCGACCCGGATCCCGAGCAACCGTCGGAAGTACCTGTGCCGCCACAGGTGCCGCAGGGACGGGATGAACCCGGTGGGCTGATCGGGCACGGTCAGCGCGGCCGGCTCAGTCGGTGCCGGGTCGGTACGGCGCGGAAGCCGCGCCGGAACCGTCCGCGGGAGGGGCCGTACGCTCGGAGTCCCTCCGCGGATCGACCACCTCAGCCCTTCGGGTACTTCTTCATGTACGCGTCCATGGTGTCATCCTTCATGGCCTTGGCCAGCTCGGCCATCTTGGCCTTGTTGACCACGTCGACGTCTTGGCCGCCGACGCTGGCGAACCCGGACAGCGGGGCCTGCAGCAGCTCGATGTCCGACGCGCCCAGCCGCAGCGACAGTGCGGTGTTGCGGATGTCGGCATCGGTCAGCGTCTGGTCGACCGTGACGTTCTTCGCGACATTGCTGAGGAAGTTGGTGAACCTCGCCGGATCGGCCACCACGTCGGCGCTCAGGCCCTTGGCAACGATCGCCTTGATCACGTTTCGCTGGTTGGCCGCGCGGTCGAGGTCGCCCCCAGGCAGGGCGTGCCGCTCCCGGACGAACCACAGCGCCTTCTTGCCCGAGATCGTGATCTTGCCCTTGGGGTAGGTGTAGCCATGTGACGTGAACGCGGTCTTGTTCTTCACCTGCACGCCGCCGAGATCCTTGGTCAGGTCGATGAAGCCCTTGAAGTCGATGATGACGACGTGGTCCATCTTGTAGCCGAGGAGGTTCTGCAGGGTCTTGACCGTGAGCTGGGCACCGCCGAGGGAGTAGGCGGCGTTGATCTTGTTCATGCCGTGCCCCGGGATCTCGACATACATGTCGCGGGGGAACGAGACGATGTAGGCCTTGTTCCGATTCTTGTCGACATGCACGACCATGATGGAGTCACTGCGGCCGTCGCCGGCATTGGTGTCGCGGCTGTCGGAGCCCAGCAGCACGTAGTCCATGGTGCCCGTCTCGGGCTCGGTGGTCGGGCTCGCGGAGGTGGTCCCGTCGGCGGGAAGCGTGTCGGCCCGGTTGATGTTCTGCGTGACGCTGTTCTCGATGGAGACCGCGTAGTACGCACCGGCGCCCAGAGCGCCGACCAGAACGGTGGCGAGGACGATGAGAACGACGCGCAGGGCGCGGTGTCGCTTCTTCGGTGCGGTGACGGGCCCTTCGGGCGCAGACTGACCGGGACTTTCAGCGGCGGACAAAGTGTGAGATTCCTTCGGCTGGATGACCAATCTAGTGTATGTCCTGGTCACGGCCGGAATCCAAACCAATGAGTATACCCTTCGTCACATGAGTCGTGCGGAGGAGGCAGCCCGACGCGCCGAACTAGCAGCGAGCCAGGGGCGTGCCGAGTCGGCCAAGGCGCAGGTGTTGATCGACCAGTTCCTCGTCGATGCCGCGTCGGCGGGGATGACGCCCGAACCGCTGCGGGCGACCCTTTTCGACGGTGCGTCGGTGAAGACGGACAAGTCCGGGTGGTACATCCGCAAGAACCGTTCGGTCGCGGTCGGCGCTGACGGGTCGTACTACGTGCTCACGGTGCCCGGCGGACTGAAGGAGCGGCTGCGCGGCGTGAAGCTGCGGGCCAGCCCGCCTCCGCTGGAGATCGGCAAGGGCGGCCGCGACGGCGAGTCCGGCCCCATGGCGGAGTTCCTGCGCTGGACCCTCGAGCGGGGCGGACGTACGGACTGAAGGGGGGAAGCTGACAGCCCTCCGGAAAGTGGGCGCAGACGACAGCGACACGCCGACGAACGTTGTCGTTTGCGCCCAGTTTTCGCAGATGAGGTGGCGTCGGCAGATGAGGTGCGTCGATCGCTTGACGACGCTCGCCGGTGTGCGCTCAGATCTCCTCGGTCGAGATGGCGGTCTTCTTCACCTTGACGAACTCCATATAGGCGTCGATGACCTCGTCGGGCTGACCGCGCATCATCAAGGTTCCCTTGTCGAGCCAGATGGCCTCTGAGCACATTTCCTGGATGCTGTTCAGTCCGTGACTGACCAGGAACATCGCCCGCGCGCTGTCGCGTAGCTCGCTCATCTTGGCGTTGGCCTTCTCGCGGAACTTCGCGTCGCCGGTCGACAGCGCCTCGTCGATCATCAAGATGTCGGGCTTCATGTGCACCGCGACCGAGAAGCCCACCCGGGCGGACATGCCCGAGCTGTACGTCCGCATCGGCATGTCGATGAACTCGCCCAGCTCGGTCCACTCGGCGACCTCGTCGGCCCGTTCTTCCACCTCGGCCCGGGTCAGCCCGCTGGCGAGCCCGCCCAGCACGATGTTCTCCCGACCCGACAGGTTGTTGTTGAACCCGACGCCGAGGGCCAGCAGCGTGCTCGCCTTGCCCCAGACCTCGATCGACCCCTTGGTCGGGGGCAAGATGCCGGCCATGGCGCGCATCAGGGTCGACTTGCCCGCGCCGTTGGAGCCGATGATCCCCATCGACGTGCCGTTGGGCACCTCGAAGCTCACGTCCTTGACGGCCTCGACCTCGACAACGCCGCGCTCGCCGCGGCCCAGTCGCAAAAGCGCGGTCTTCAGCGTCGGCTTGCGCTCGAAGGTCGTCCGATAGGTGATGTCGAGGTTCGCTACCTTGACCGCAAGTGCGCTGAGCCCGCCCGATGTCTTAGGTGATTCGGACAGCGAACTCACGCTCCCTCGAGACGAAGAACCAGAATCCGACGACGGCAGCGCCGAACGCCCAGGCCGCCGACGAGACCCACATCCACAGCGGCGGGATGCGGTGTTCCTGGAGGAGCATCGCGTAGCCGGACAGCAACGGATACAGCGGGTTCGCCATGATGATCAGCTGCAGGCTCCGGCTGAAGTGGTGCAGCATCTCCGGCAGCCACAGCACCGGCGCGAGATACATCCACAGCCGGACGAAGTAGGGCAGGAACTGAGCGGTGTCACGGAAGTAGACCTGCAGCGCCGCGAAGAACGCGGCCAGTCCCATGCTGAAGATGACCATCATGACCAGGAAGTAGACCGCCAGGAGCATCAGGGGAGTCCAGGTCGACAACTTGGCCAACAAAAGGTGCAGGACCAGATAGACGGGGATGGTCGGAAGGAAGCGGAAGAAGGCCGTCCGAACCGCCGACAGTGGGATCAGCAGGCGGGGAAAGGCCGTGTTGATCAGCAGCTTTCCGGACCCGGTCACCGATGTCGCGCCAGATGTGATCGAGCTCTGGATGATGCCGAAGACGAACAGTGTCGCGGTCAGGTGGAGGAAAAGGACCGGATCGTGCTGGCCGCGGAGAATGGTGACCAGCAGGTAGTACACCCCGGCAAGCAGGAGCGGGTTGAGGACCAGCCAGGCCTGGCCGAAGAACGTGGAGGTGTTGGCGCCACGCATGGTCGCCCGGCTGAGCTCGGTCGCGAACGGCTTGCGATGCCACAGCTCTCGGATGTACGGCCCGAGCGGCGGAAGGCCCGCGCGGTGGGGTGTGTAGTGGTGATAGATCGGCTCGAAGTCGGTGTCCGCATCGTTACTCTGCACCGTTGCCACCGGCCATCACCGCCTTTACTGTCCGTGTTCCCGCTGTTGGGCAGGGATTAGTCTGCCACGGCGGAGCGGCCGGGGCTGCTCTCGCGCGCGCGGCCCGCGCCTGAACATCGACCGAAAGGCTTCGTCTTCGCGGCCGTCGAGGCTACGCCCCCGCTCGGGCCGGTTCCGTGCTCGGTGCTCCCGGGGTCGGCGCCGCCGGCCCGATCCTGCGGGTTCGGAACAGTGCGAAGCCCAGCAGCAGCGCCGTGGTGGCGAACCCGGACGTGATCAGGGGAATCATCAGCTGACCCTCGCCGTGCAGCCGGGCCCGCTCGGGGTTGCTCGGGTCGTACAGCACCTCGAGCGTGTCACCGACGCGGTGCCGCTGCCGGTAGGTGCCGTGCGCCGCGGTGTAGGTGTAGGTCTTGCCGGCGACCTCGTAGCGCACCGTGGGTGCGCGGGTCGTGCCGCGCGGGGTGCGGGTGGACCCGGCGGGCGGCCGCGGGTCCAAGGAGATGACGGTGCCCTGGGTCCGCGCGGCGTGGTGGACGAAGCCGTAGTTCTGGATCGACAGGTAGCCGAACAGGAGTGCCATCGCCATCAGATAGACGCAGGCGATGATCCCGACCAGTCGGGGGAATCGAAGCCAACGCACGGTTCGAGCGTAGGCGCTTCGGTGCCCGGGCGCGGCACGGCCGCCCGATCAGTCCTGGATCCGGGTGGTGGCGACGGCGGTACGGAGCTCGGCCAACCCGTCGGCGTCTCCTTCGTCGAACTCTCCCTCGATCACGGTCAGCAGATGCGGGGTACGGATCGTGGTCACCATCGTCTGCGTCGTACCGATGTCCGGATCGGCCGGGTGGGTGATCACCTGCTGGTACGCCTGGTGGCCGTCGATCTGGAGGGTGTCGACGGATCCGCGCCGGATGCATCCCAGGTCCGCGCATACGCCGTCCACGTAGTCGAGATGTTCCCTGGCGGCCGCGGTCAGATCGTGGTCGAAGACCAGCAGCGAGAGGTAGGTCGTCCCGGACGGGGACTCCGCCTCGATGTCGGGGATCCGGTAGCCCGGCTCCTTGCCCCGGTCGACATCGGTGCCGGCATCGGGCTGGGTGTCGTCGTACCACGCGTCGGGCAGGGTGACGCTCACCCGGTGCTTCGGGTCGGAGTACGTCCTGCTCCCGAGGCCAAGGCCAAGGCCAAGACCGCTGCCGCTGCCGTGGTCGTCCAGGGCTCGGCCTGCGCCGAGGAGGACCGGAAGCGCCAACATGGCGATCAGCCCGATCACCGAAGCGACGATCGTCACCGGCAGGATCCACCCGAGCGGGCGCGGAGGACTCGGGATGGCGCCGGCGCCGAGCGGCGGTGAGGAGTTGTCCCGGGTCACGGCGGAACGTTAGGCGCGAAGAGACGACCTGCGCCAACCGGAAGACGTTCGTATTCCAGATCGTTATCGATCGTCCGACATCATGGCGAAGTTTCTCGGCGGACCTGTCGACTTGGCGGCCCCGACGGCGTAGGAGGAGTGTCAGAGTCCCGAGTCAACTCGAAGGAGTTGTGTCCCAATGAAGTACGTCCTCATGTACACGAGCAGCCCGGAGCTGATGGCCGAACTGCCCGAGCAGGTGCAGCAGGAGGCCTACCAGGCGGTCTTCGGCTGGTTCGGCCGGTACGCGAGCTCGTTTGCCGACAACGGCGTCGAGCTGCAAGCGCCGGCCACCGCGACGTCGGTGAAGTCGGGGCCGGCCGGCGGTGCGCCGGTGGTGGTCGATGCGCCGTTCTCGGAGGCGAAGGAAAGCATCGGCGGCTTCAGCGTGGTCGACGTCCCGGATCTGGACGCAGCGATCGCGATGGCCCAGGACTGGCCGCTGCTGACCTTCCCTGGAGTGGCCGTGGAGATCCGGCCGATCATCGATCACTCCGAGGACGTCTCGATGTGACGTCGGACCCGCAACGGGAGACCCACACCGACGAGGTCACCGACTCGGCCCTGGCGCACGTCGTCCGGGCCGAGGCGGGCCTCATCGTGGCGGCGCTGCATCGTCGGATCGGTGACTTCGACGTCGCGGAGGAAGCGGTCCAGGAGGCGGTCGCGACGGCGCTGCGAGCCTGGCGCGCCGACGGCGTGCCACCGAATCCGGGTGCCTGGCTCAGCCTGACGGCACGCCGCAAGGCCATCGATCTCCTTCGGTCCCGGTCCCGTGGGGACCGCCTCGCGGATGCGCTCGGCGCGGAACTGTGGACGACCGACGCGACGCCGGCCGGTTCGGCGGACTCGGCGGACCCGGCCGAAGCGGCGGAGTCGGCCGAACACGTGCTCGGGCGGTTCGACGAGCGACTGCCCATGCTGTTCGCCTGCTGTCATCCCGCGCTCGCGGTCGAGGCGCGGATCCCGCTGACGCTGCGTGCCGTGGTGGGAATGACCACGCCTCAGATCGCGCGGGCGTTCCTCGTCCCTGAGCCGACGATGGCGCAGCGGCTGGTCCGGGCCAAGCGCAAGATCACCGGCTCGGGTATCCCATTCGGGGTGCCCCAGGGCGAGCAGCTGGCGACCCGGCTGGACGACGTGCTCACCGTCGTCGCGCTCGCGTACAACGCTGGTTATCTCGAGCCCGACGGCTCGGATCTCGCCGACGACGCGATCTGGCTGGCCGAGCTCGTCGTCCGCGAGCTACCGCGCGAGCCGGAGGCCTGGGGACTGCTGGCCCTGCTCACCTTCTTGTCCTCCCGGGCGGCCGCGCGCTTCGACTCCGGCGGCCGGCTCCTGGTCCTCGCCGAACAGGACCGGTCGCGCTGGGACACGGTGGCGGTTGCCCGGGCGGATGGCTACCTGGCCCGGGCGGCGGCGATGCGACGGCCCGGTCGGTTCCAGCTGCAGGCCGCGATCGCCGGGTGCCACGCCTCGGCCCCGCGGGCCGTGGATACGGACTGGCTGGAGATCTTGATCCTGTACGACATGCTCGGCCGGTTCGACCCATCTCCTGTGGTCCGGCTGAACCGGGCGGTCGCCCTGGCGGAGGTGGCTGGACCCGCCGTAGCGCTCGCGGACGTCGACGAGGTGGCCGGGCGCCTTGCCGAGTATCACCTTTTCCACGCCACCCGGGCCGTGCTGCTGGCCCGGCTGGGCGACGCCGACGGTGCTCGTGCCGCAAACGAGCGGGCGCTTGGCCTCACCGGCAATACCGCCGAGCAGGCCCTGCTGCGAACCCGGCTGCCAGATTAATTGAGCAACGCGTGTCGCAGTCACGCGCGCGAAACAGCAATTCCGCTAGTATTCCTGCCTACTGTCGCTGGTCCGAGGAGTAACGACGATGGCTGTTCAGGCGCGCAGGGGGCCCTCGAATGCCCGCCCATCCTCCCCGAGGTTCAGCCTCGTGATACCGGTCTACAACGTCGCAGCCTTTCTGCCGGACTTTTTGTCCTCGCTGACCGCGCAGACATTGGCGCCGAGTGATCGGGAGTTGATCTTCATAAACGACGGTTCGACAGATCAGTCGGCCGATCTGATCTGCTCGTGGTTGGCGCGAAATCCGGACAACGCGATTTTGATCAGTCAACAGAATCAGGGTCTTGCCGCGGCCAGAAACCTCGGGATATCACACGCACAGGGGACGTGGGTGACATTTCCCGATCCAGATGACGTCTTGGACCCCGAATATCTAGCTCGAATTGGTGCGTTCATCGACGATGCGCCATTGCCTCCTGATCTGGTCTGCGGACATGTCTTCCTGCTCGACGACGCCACCGGCGACGTGTCTGACTCTCATCCACTGAGGCACAAGTTCCGTAGCGGCACACAACTAGTGAACATGGCACGTTCACCCGAATTCATCCATTTGCAGTCAGCGTCTGGATTCTACCGGCTCGAGCGACTGAAGGACCTAGGTCTGTGGTTTGACTCCTGCGTCCGCCCGAACTTCGAAGATGCCTATTTGACAACGCTGTACCTGCTTGAGAGCGCCCAGCCACTCTTGGGAATTGTGGCCGATGCGCACTATTACTACCGGCGGCGCGCGGACGGCAGTTCGATGGTTCAGCGCAGCTGGCGTAAGCAAGAGAAGTACACAGAGCTGCCAGCCCGAGGATATCTGGGGCTGCTACAGGAGATCGATCGACGCCTCGGACATGTCCCTACCTGGGCACAGAACACGGTGTTGTACGATCTTTTGTTCTATTTTCGTCACGATCAATCAATGCACGGCCCAACGGGTGGTCTGCCGATCGCGTGGACGGAGGAGTTCCATGGACTTGTCGAACAGATCTTCCGTCTGATCGAGACTCGCACAATCGAGACCTTTTCGGTCACGCCAACCAGCGAGCAGCTTCGATTGGCTCTGATCGCTGGCTACCAGCGAACGCGGCTACTCCCGAGCATCATCCCTTTGATAGGGTCGACCGGGATCGCAGAATTGTCCAAATTCGCTACTTTTTCGGCGGCGAATTGCCGAGGGAGACCTACCAGGTGGATGGCGAGGTGGTCGAGCCCACATACAACAAGGTGCGCGACCTGACCTACTTCGGCCGCACACTGCTGCACGAGCGAATCGTCTGGCTCCCGGCCAGCGGGACGATTCGGATAGAGTTGAACGGCGTTCCGATGGCCTTGGAGTTCGGGTCCCCAGCCGAAACGGTCTATTCCGCGCCGGCCGTCACCACGTGGCGCGTCCTCGCTCAGCGGGGTGTGCCACGGGCGCTTCACGACGGATCTCAAGTTCGTTCGACCGCGACTCGCAGTGTAGAGCGGCGAGCGCTTACGTCGTTGACCCGCGCAGTGCGACGGCGGGCTCCGCGCGTGGTTGCCACCGTCCGCCACCTCCAGGCGATGCGTGTCGCCGACCCCGGTGGTCGTTCCGGACCGTTCGCCGATCTTGATCCGCGAGGCGATGCGCGGCTTCGGGAATCTGCCCGATCTGCCGCCGTGCGGAAGAAGTTCCGGAACGCCTGGACGCTCATCGACCGGGATACGGAGGCACACGACAACGCGGAGCACCTCTATCGTTACCTGCAGCGAGAGCACCCTGAGATCAACGCCTGGTTCGTGCTGCGTGGAGATTCAGCTGACTGGCCGCGGCTACAGGCAGATGGCTTCCGAATGGTCCCATTCGGTTCCGCCGAGCACGTGCTTCTGCTGCTGAACACCGAGCATCTGATATCTTCCCAAGTAGATCATTACATCGTGCGGCCGCTCGACGGAGCGCGGTTCGGTCGAAAGTCCTGGCGATTCACCTTCTTGCAGCACGGTGTCACCAAGGATGATCTCTCTCGATGGATCAACGGCAAGCCGATCAGTCGACTGATCACCTCGACTCGTGACGAGCACGAGAGTATCCGCGGCGACCACACCCCGTATATCTTTACCGACAAGGAAGTACGACTGACGGGGATGCCTCGCCACGACCGCCTGCTCCGATTGGGCCAGCGTGTCGAAGAGCCGGAATTCATCACCATCATGCCCACGTGGCGTCGCTACCTGATGGACGAGGCGGTCGCCGGCAACGAGCGTCGGCTCAAGGCGCCGCTGACGGAGACGACGTTCGGGACCGCGTGGTTCGGGTTGATAGGCGCGGAGAAGCTCGCGGCGATCGCACGTCGGGCCGATCTCAAGGTAGTTTGGTTCCACACCCGAATATGCAACAGTACGTTGAATCCGCAGACTTGCCATCGGGCGTCGAGTTGCTTACCTACGCCGACTCCGACGTACAGGATATAATCGCCCGGTCAGCGGTCCTCGTGACGGACTATTCTCACAGGCCTTCGAGGCAGCGTATCTGGAGCGGGCAGTCATTTACTATCAGTTTGACCAGGCAGAATTCTTCGGCGGGAGTCACGTCTACCGAAAAGGGCTGTGGTGATGCAGCACGGTTTGGGCGAGCGAAGTCACCCACGACGCTGCTGTCGCTGCTATCGAAGACGCTGTTCAATTCGGCGGGCCGTCCACGCTCTACCGTAAGCGGATGCAAGTCGCATTTCCTATCGCGACGGCCGATGCTGCGAGCGGACATTTCAATTGATCATCGATATCAAGGAGCCGTTGGCATTCGAGCACGCTTGTCGAGTCAGTGGGGTCGATTCGAGCATCATCGCCGGCTCAGGTCGCACACGTCGCGGGAGATGACCTCTGTCCCAGACTTGCGGTGGCGGCGCCAGTCCGCGATGGGCTTCGAAAGGCGCCCGGCTCCCCGTTCCAGCCCTTGGGTGAGCTCCAGTCTTGCGGACCGCGTGGCGATCGCTCGGGGTTGTGGTTCCAGAGTTCGGAGTTCACCGCGGATACGTTGGACGACAGCATCGGCGAGGGTTGGGCGATAGTGGTCTCGTCCAGATTTTGTCAATCGCGATCACACCGTCTGACCTCAGGAGTGCCCTGGCATTCCCTATGTCGACCTTGGCTCGGGAGTAGAGATCGGACGCGTCGACGTGGACGAAGCGCGCCTGCCCGGTCAAGGCGCGGGCGCTGATACCGTCGCGACCACCGATCGGAAGGCATCCATGCATAGCACTCAGTATCTTCACATGGCCCAGTCCATCCAGCGCCATCTCGACAAGGACCGGGAGTACAGGGTGTTGGAACTAGGTTCTCGCAACCCTCGGGAGAGCGACAAGACTCACCGTACGCAACTTGCTGGCTACCGGACCAAGTACATCGGCGTCGATCTGCTCGCCGGTCACAACGTAGATATCGTCATGAGCCGGCCGTACAGCATCCCGGTCCCGTCGCGGTCTACCGATGTGGTCATCGCAGGCTCGGTGTTCGAGCATGTGCCCTTTGTGTGGACCACCATGCTGGAGATAGGTCGAGTCCTCCGCCCCGGCGGCTTGGCATTCGTGTCCGCACCATCGCGTGGTCACGAGCACAACGTCTACGACTGTTGGCGCTACTATCCGGATGGCTACCGGGCCCTAGCTGCGTGGTCGGGATTCGATCTCCTCGAGGTGTTCACGGACCTTCCGCCACGGCTTCCGAACAGCTACCACTACGACTACGCCGCGATCGACAACGGAAACTCGTACTGGGGCGATTCGATTGCGGTCTTTCGTCGCCCAGCGCATGGATATCCGTCGCTGAGGTTGGCCGGGCTACGGCTGGCCAACAAGCTCTGGGCCAATGCCCACCCGGACCTGGAAGGCATCCCCCGCCCGGTCGAGGATGCAGCCAGGCGCGAGGTGCATCAACCTCACTGATCCTGAACGTCGTTCAGGATGCGCCGAAGATAGCCGTTGGCGAATGTACGCCCCGGGTCGAGCCGGTCGCGGACCGCGACGAAATCGGGGTGTCGCGGATAGAGCGCTGCTAGTCGCTCGGCGTCCAGGGTGTGGAGCTTGCCCCAGTGGGGTCTGCCGAAGTGCTCGGCGACGATGGCCTCGAACGCGGCGAAGTATCGACCGTTGTCACGCTTGTTGAACTGGTGGATGGCGATGTATGAGTTCTCGCGCTCGTAGCCGGTCGACAGCCAGATGTCGTCTGCGGCGGCGACTCGAACCTCCACGGGGAAGGCGATCCGTTCGTCGTGGCCGTCGACCCACGCTCGGAGCGCCCCGAGCACGTCGGCGAGCGCGGCGCGGGGGACCGCGTACTCACTCTCGGTGAACCGAACTCGGCGGGGTGAGGTGAAGACCTCGTACGACGCTGCGGTGTAGGTCCGCGCGGACAGCGCACGGGCGGAGATCTGGTTGATCCGCGGGATGGTCGAGGGCCTGAGTCGACCGATTTCGTTGACGACCCGGAACAGGCCGTTGGACAGGACCTCGTCGTCGAGGAGGTAGCGAAGTCTCGGCAGTGGCCGGTCCTCGTCGGTGCGGTCGTTGACCTTCGTCAGCACCCGGTCGGTGTGGGGAAACCAGTAGAACTCGACATGGTCGTGGGTCTCCGCGTCGCTGGCGAACGACTCGAGGGTCTCGTCCAGACGGGCCGGGCGCTCGGTGGCCCGAAGTCGGAATGCGGGTACGCAGCGCAGCGTGACGTCGCTGACGACCCCCAGCGCACCGAGTCCGACGCAGGCTGCGGCGAACACGTCTGGATGGTGCTCGCGATCGCATGCCAAGACGCTGCCGTCGGCCGTGACCAGGGTCAGCGCCTCGACCTGGGTGGCCAGCCCGCCCCATCGCGCGCCTGTCCCGTGGGTGCCCGTCGCGAGGGCTCCGGCGATGGTCTGGCTGTCGATGTCGCCCAGGTTCTCCAGCGCGAGCCCTAGGGTTGCGAGGGTGCGGTTGAGCTCTCCGAGGCGGGTCCCCCCGCGGACCGTCACCAAGGTTCCTTCGGGTTCGATCGATGGGCGCGGAACCAGCCCCGTGATCCCGGTGAGATTGTCGAGGCTGATCTGGACACCATCGGTGACCGCGATCGGGGTGAACGAGTGTCCGGCACCCACAGGTTTCACGTGGAGCCCGCGCTGAGCGGCTGCTGTGATGGTGGCAGCCAGTTCGTCCAGGGTGGATGGAGTCTCGACCGACGACGGCTCGCAGTACTGGTTGCCGGCCCAGTTGTGCCAGGTCGAACCGCTCATCCGAAGTTCATCCCCTCGCCGCGATACGTCGGCGCGGCGGTGACGCTGCCGTCGGCATCGACCAGGTGCAGTACGTCGAACCGCTCGCAGAGCTCGCCCGCCTTGGCATGCCGGAACCAGACCCGATCCCCGACCTGAAGCTCGGTCGCGCCGCGACCCCGCAGCGGAGTCTGCACCTCGCCCGCGCCCTCGCTCCCGAGCAGCTCCAGGCCGGAAGGCCAGGTCGGCTTCGGAACGCGTGACCAGCCGGGAGGTCCCGACGCGATGTAGCCGCCCGAGTACGCGACCGCGTGCTTGGGGCTCGGCCGGCGGGTGATCGACGTGACGAAGTAGGCGGCCGGCTGCGGTGTGAAGGCGCGGTAGCCGTCGAACAGAGTCGGCCCGTACAGACCGGAACCGGCGGCCAGCTCGGTCAGCACGGGATCACGGCCGGTGACATGGAGGCTTCCGGTGCCGCCGCCGTTGACCAGGCTGATCGGACCAAACGCCGAGACCGCTTCGACGATGGTGGCACGACGATGGACGAGCTCGGCTGCGGATCGTCGCTTGACCAGCCGGACGGCTGCCGAGCTGTCGGGAAGGCCGGCGATCTGGGCGTCGTAGAACATCAGGCCGACCAGCGTCACGTCGGACACGGCCGCGATGATCTCGGCGGCGGCCCGCGCCGCGGCCACGGTGTGCACGGGCGAGCGGCGTACGCCCAGGTGTATCGGGCCGATCCGCAGGGACGCGTCCACGTCCAGACAGACTCGTACGGGCACTCGTACATGGTGTTGGATCAGCGAGATGTGCTCGGCGCTGTCAACCATCAGCACGATTCGGGCGGCGAGCTTCTCGTCGAGCTGCGCGAGAGCGCCGGTATCCGCGCTCGGATAGCCGATGAGGATGTCCGTCTCGCCCTCGCGGGCGAGCCAGATCGCCTCCCGGAGGGAGTAGGCCATGACCCCGGCGAAGCCGCCGAGCTCGAAGGCCTTCGCCAGGACGGCCCGGCAACGGACAGACTTCGACGCGACCCGGATCGGCACGCCGCCTGCACGCCGCACCAGGTCGGCGGCGTTGGCCCGCAGAGCGGCCAGGTCGACAACGGCGAACGGCGGATCGAGGTCGGCGGTCGCTGCTGACAACCGGGCGAACGCTTGATCCACGGCGGCAACCCTAGTAGCCCAGAGGTTTGAAGCGTGTTGGTCGTGTCGAATCGGAGGAACGATGGCCGCGGCCTAGCCTTGGCGCGATGGAACTTCGGAACCGGAGGGTGAGGGGTCTGCACGCGCTCGCGACGGCGAGTGGCCCAGTCGACGGGTTGCGGATAGGCGACCCGAGCCGACGTCGAGCTCTCCTCGCTCTCGTGCGATCCGCCGCGGCGCCGGATCGGATCGTGCTGATCGGAACCCGTCCGCCGTACCTGCTGGCTCGGCGACTCGGGCGCCAGTACGCAAAGGCAATGGTCCTGGTCATCACACATCGAAGCATCGTGGGGGCGCCGAGCCGTCGGTTCACGATCGCAGAGGCTTCGTCGACCGGTGCCATTCGTCGCGTGCTGGAAGGATGGGGCGCGCCTGACCTGGTGATCTGCGATGGGGCGGTCCCGTCGGACGCTCCCGCTGGCCAAATGGTTCAGACGGTGCTCCCGATGCTCGCCCACGGTGGGAGGCTGATCGTGCCCGATGGGCCAGCCTGGGCCCGGGGGGACGAGGTCGAGTCCGATCCTGCCGTGATTGCTCGGTTGGCCGAGCTTGGTCGTCAGCTGGCGACCGGACGAGTTCCCGATGCGCATCCCGATGACCTGGCCCGGGCGCGTTGCATCGATGCAGTCGAGGACGTCGGCGGGTGGTCGGTGGTCCATCGCCGTGGCCACGCGCTCATCAAAGTGCGGGACCGCCGCGCCGATGCCGTTCTGACCGGACGCCTTGGACCGGACTGGGGTCGCGAGCTGCAGATTCGTCCGCGACGAGAGTTCCAGGCACGATCGGCGCTCTGGGTGAACGATCCAGGTGTGCCGAACGAGTTCCGGCCGCGGTTCGAAGTACCGCCGCGGCATCTCCGGCTGTACCGGGAGGCGACCTGCACGCCTCGGCAGCTGGTGGTGGTTGGCGACGTGATCGCCCCGATCTCGTTTCACCATCCCTGCGCCAAGAGGCTCAACAATCGGCAGAGCGTCGACGTGGGTCCGCATGCCGCCGTGCCGGAACTCCCGTTGGAGGCCGCACCTCGTCTCCGCGGCACCTACTATCACTTGATCTCGGAGTTTCCCGGCCACTTCGGCCACTTCATGACCGAGGACCTCGCTCGGCTGTGGGGCTGGGACCTCGCCTGCGCTGAGTTCGACGACCTGCGCCTCCTGCTCAGCGTGCGCAAGCCCGGTGACACGGTTCCGACGTACGTCCTCGACCTGTTGCAGGCGTACGGCATCGACCGTGAAGAGCGATCGTCGTCATCGATCGTCCGACGCAGGTCGAGCGGCTTGTCGGGCGCAACGCCGCAGTTTCACAACGGGCGCTACGTCGATCCGGACATCGAGCAGACGTGGTGCCCGACTGGCCGATCGGCTGGTCGATACCGAAGCTTCGACACCCTCGCGGATCTTCGTCGGCGCGCCCGCCAGGACTCACGAGGCCATGCCACAACGCGTCGGAGGTGGAGGCGTTCTTCGACGCCCGGGGTTTTGACCGTCGTCCAGCCGAGCAGGCACCCGATCGCGACTGCAGGCCACCTTGTTCGCCGGCGCGGACGTGGTGGCCGGCTACGGCGGCTCGGGGCAGTTCAACGCGATCTTCCAGCGTCGGCCGGCACAGCGTGATCGTGCTGTCCTCCGACGCTTACTACGCGTCCAACGAGTGGCTGATCAGCGCGGTAAAGGGCGACGATTACAGCCACTTCTGGTCGCCTGCCGACGTGCCCCGCGGTGCCCACTTCGACAGAGCGTCGTTCCACTCAGGGTTCACGCTCGACCTGTCGCGCGACGGCGCCGAACTCGAGCGGCTGGTCGGTCCAGCCCTGGAAGTCGTTCGGCAGCCCAGCAGCTGTCGCCTAGGATCCCGGGCAAGTGCGGAAGGCGACAGGCCGCTGTGAACAACCTTCAGGGGATCCCATGTCAACCGGTCGAGCGGTAACGATCTCCTCGACGCGGTCCGCACACACTCCGGCGCAGGTCAAGCCCGCTTTGCGCCCTGCGCGAAGCGACATCCAGGCACTGCGCGCGCTCGCTGTCGGGCTGGTGCTGGTTTACCACCTTTTCCCGAACGTCGTGACCGGCGGGTTCGTCGGGGTAGACGTGTTCTTCGTCATCTCAGGCTTTCTGATCTCAGCGCACCTGATCGGCAGTCCGCCGCGCTCGATCTCGGACGTCCTCTCCTTCTGGGCGCGGCGGGTACGGCGCCTCTTGCCCGCTGCACTCCTGGTACTCGGCGTGACGTTGGGCGTGACAAGGCTCGTCGCTCCGGTCACTGCCTGGGCCGACACGGCTCGTCAGACGATTGCAGCCGCGATGTACGTCGAGAACTGGGCGCTGGCCTCGAGCTCGGTCGACTACCTGGCCTCGGACAACGCACCCACACCGATCCAGCACTTCTGGTCGCTGTCAGTCGAGGAACAGTTCTATTTTGTCTGGCCGCTACTGATCGCCGCTCTGGCAGTGGCCGCTGTCCGGCTGAATCGGCGCTGGCTATTGGGTGCAGGCCTTGGCGTCCTCGCCGTGCTTTCTTTTGCGTACTCAGTACATGCGACGTCTGTGTCGCCCGCAAGCGCCTACTTTGTGACTCCCGCCCGCGCTTGGGAGTTCGCGATCGGTGGCCTGCTCGCAGTTGCGGCGGGGAGCACGGCCAGGGTTGGTGGGCCGTGGAGGAGACGCCTCCCGCGGCCAGGGAGAGTGCTGCTGGCCGCCACGGGTGTAACGGCGATCCTGGTGGCCGCGCTCACCTACGATGGACACACTCCCTTTCCCGGCGCCCACGCGCTCACACCCACTCTCGGCGCGGCCGGGGTCATCGTGGCAGCACTCACGGTCCGCGACGGTGCGCTCGGGCGACTGATGGCGAGTCGGGGAGCGCAGGTCCTCGGCGATCACTCGTATGCCGTGTACCTGTGGCACTGGCCGCTGATCGTCTTGGTGCCGTTCGTCAGCAGCGACGAGTTCGGCGTCCTGAACGCCGTTGCCATCCTCATGGCGACCGCTCTACTGTCGGTCCTCACGAAGAAGCTGGTGGAGGACCCTTGCCGAGGGATCAACTGGCTGAGGCCCCTGCGCCGGACCTATGCGACTGCCGGGCTATGCGTTGTGCTCGTCGTCGGAATGGCCTCGCTCCAGCTCGTCGAGCTCGATCACCGAGCGACGACGGCGAAGCGCCAGCTGGATCGCGCGATCGCATCAGGCGATGAGTGCTTCGGTTCCGGCGTCCTGCGCAACCCGCAGGCCTGCACAGGCCGAGTCCCTTCGGAGGTCGTCCCTGCGCCGGCCACCGCCGAGGACGACAAGTCCGACGCGTATCCCGATGTTTCGGGCGGTGCGGATTGTTGGTCGGCTGCGCCGCGGTATCCCGTGGTCCGATGCCAGTTCGGCGCCAGCAAGGCTGTCAAACGCGTGGCGCTCGTCGGAAACTCACACGCTGGCCAGTGGCTACCGGCGCTACAACAGATTGCTGACCGCCAGGGGTGGCAGATCGACACTTTCTTGGCATCTCGGTGCGCCATGGCGGGGGTTGCCCAGAACATCGGCACCACTGGATCGAGCGACGCCTGCTCGCGTTGGGTTTCCGATGTCACCCAGATCGTGGCAAATGGCCACTACGACCTGGTGGTGCTGTCCAACAGGATCTCGGTGTCGGCGCTGGGCTCGACGGATCGCGACACGAGCGTGCAGGCCTATCGGCGCGGCTACTCGACTGTCCTCGACACCTGGAGCCACAGCGGCGTCCGTGTCCTAGCCGTGCGGGACACTCCGGCGCCGGGAGATGGCGGGATCGATTCGATGCCCGCCTGTGTGGCAGCGCACTCAACAGACCTCGCGGCGTGCTCGGGTCCACGCGCAGAATGGGTGCCCGCCGACCCCGTCGTGGAGGCTGCCCAGGGTGTGCCCGCCGCCAGGCTCACGATTGTGGACCTGAATGACCAGATCTGCGGTCCGAAGGTCTGCGCGGGGGTGGTCGGTGGAGTATTGGTCTACTACGACGGTTCGCACCTCACGGCTACCTACGCCAGGACGCTCGCGCCGGCGATCTTGTCGGCGGCCGAGAAGGTGATGTCGGCATCGTGAGGTCGAGCGACCTCAACGCGGCGGCCGTATTTGTCTCGGCCCAGGACCCGAGGGTTGCTCGTCCGGCCCGGACGTTTCGACACTCCACGATGCCGCTTCGGCTGCGTTGACCCGATAAGGTCCTGTTTCGTGGCATCTCCGGGTCTGGCGCTGCGACCCGCGCTGTCGCGCATCTCGTATGTGCTGCTCGCGGCGCCCGCGATCCTCGTGCTGATCTCCTGTCGCCAAGGCGTCGCCCTCGACTGGGATGCCGTGGTCTATCTCTCGGCCGCTGATTCCATGGCTGAGAGCGGGGCCTTGATCGATTTTCATGGTCGGACCTTGACGACATTTGCCCCGGGTTTTCCCGCGCTGGTGGGTTTGCTGCTCAGGGTGGGCCTCGATTTCAACACAATCGGAATCGCCATTGCGGTCCTGTCGGCGGGTTGTGTGACGGCGTGCTCCTTCTTCTTGACTCGGCGAGTCGCGGGCTCGGTTGCACTGGCTTGGACGGCAGCAGCCGTCGTGGGGATCTCGCTCAGTACGGTGCGGGTGTTCGCCTACCTGAAGACCGAGCCGATCTTCGTCGCCTTGGTGCTCTCCGTGCTGTCGGCGTCGATTTGGGCTATTCAGGCACGGCGAGTGCCGTGGTGGTGGATTGTGTCCGTCGGCACTTTGGTGTCCGCCGCGACGTCGGTCCGCTACATCGGATTCACCTTGATCCCGATGGTCGGGCTCGCGGCGCTGCTGGCTTTGAAGGGGCGAGCTCGGCTACGGGCGGTGGCTGTGACACTGACGGTAGTCGCGGTCTCCAGTGTCGGCCTGTTGACGGTCTCACTCCGCAATCTCTCGCTTGGTTCGCCGGCCCTCGGTCCCCGCTCGCCGAGTGGCCTGTCGCTGCACGACGTGACGCTGGATGGTTTGCGGGTCGTGGCCTCCTACATCCTGCCGCCGGATTCACCCCGACCGCTGAGACTGCTCGCGGCCGGCATCGGCGTGTCGATGGTGCTACTTGGTGTGGTGATGGCGATCATCGGTCGGTCGGAGCCAGCACTCTTCTTGTCGGTATTCGTTGTGGGATATGTCTCGACGATCGCCTACAGCGAGGTTGCCACGGTGATCCAGCCGCTGAACGAACGCTTGCTGTCGCCGGTTTTTCCGGTTCTGGTCGTGCTGGCGCTCTTCGGATGGCTGTCGCTCGTCCGGAGTGCTGCCGGAGAGCGCAGGAGATGGGTCCGCGCGTCGGTCGCGGTTGGAGGCGCCTGGGCGATCGCCGGTGTCATCGTGGCGTCGGTCGTATCGACCGTCGGATTCGTGACGACGAGCAGCCACCACGGAGTCGGTTACAACAGCCTCCAGTCGCGACAGTCCGCAACGATGGCCGCTCTTCGTGCCCTGCCTCAGTCCGACGAGGCTGGGCGGATCGCAGCCATGAACGCGCCTCGTGTGTACGTGGCGACGCGGACCGGCCCGGTGGCCGAGATCCCATGGGTCAATTTCTTCAGCCGCCCGGCGACAGTGGACGCCAAGGTGGCAACGCTCAGGGCACAGGTGCGTTCGGGTCAGGTGCGCTATCTCGTCTACTTCGCGGGTGACAGTAGCAATCATGTCCTGACCCCGACACAACTGTCCCGCGCCGGGATATCGCTGCGCAGGCTCGGCGCCTACTCGGACGGATCGATCTGGGCCGCGGTTGCGGTGGATCGGTGACACCGCAGCGCAGGCGCCCTCCGGTCGGGTGTCCTCCGCTATCGTGGCCGGGTGCTTCGGGAGATTACCCAGCTCGTTTCGTACAGCGATGAGCAGGGAAACCAGATCGAGTATCCCGGCGATCCGCAGGACGTCCGGATCCGGTTCCGCGGGGCAAACAACAGACTGGTGATCTCGGGGGTCGTCCAGCTCGGTGTGCTCAAGATCGATTTCGACTGCGACAACGGGTTCGTCGAGATCGGGCGAAGCCAGGGGGTGCCGGGGTTCTCGGCGGCCATCCGCGTCGGACAAGACTGTTCGGTCTCGATCGGGCGGAACGTGTCGACAACAAGCGAAGTAGCGGTGCTCGACCGCCGAGGGCTCCTCGATCGTGATCGGCGACGACGTGATGATCGCGGCAGAGGTTGAGATCCGCTGCGACGATGCGCACCCGATCTTCGATGTTCGCACGGGAAAGCGGCCGATCTGCCGCAAGCCGATCGTGATCGGCGATCACGTCTGGCTGGGGCGGCGTTCGGTCGTGCTCGGTGGTGCCGTCATAGGGTCGGGATCGGTCGTCGGTTATGGCGGTCTGGGTCACCAACGAAATCCCGAACAACTGCGTGGTCGCCGGGTGGCCCGGACGCGTTGTCAGGCGGGACGTGGCCTGGGAACGTCCGCATCTGACTCGCGTGCAACCGTTCTACAAGTTGGACATGCCGGCCATCGCGCGCTCGGACTACTGGGACCTGACCGCTGACTTAGGAGCACCCGATCACGCTCTGTCGCCCGAACCCCCCGTGCCTTCGGCCGCGCCCGCGGGTCCGTACCCCGCGGCGCCGACATCATCTGCGAAGAGTGCGCGGGCCCGACCGCGCTGGCGGTCGAGCCTGGGTCGATCCCTTCGCCCCGTCATTCGCACGCTCGGAGTGCGGCCCGCAGGCCGGAGGGCTCCCGAGACCGACACCGCCGTATCTGGCACAACGGCCGACGACACCGAAGGTGAGGAGACCGGAACGGAGCCGCCGGCGTTGGTCGAGCCGGAGCTCGTCGATCTGGTCCCCTGGAGCGAGCAGTCGTGCAACGAACTGGTTCGCGTGATTGCGCGTGAGCTCGCGCCAAGACCGCGCGCCAAGGTGGTGATCCACGGTGGTGCCTCGGCTGAAGCGTTGGAAACGTACCTCCTCGGCCGTTACCCCGGATTGCAGATTGTCTGCTTGACGCCCGATGCAAACCGATCGGCGTCTCACGTCAGGCTTTCGATCTCCAACCCTTACAACATGATCATCGACGTGTCGGAGGAACCGCCTGCGAAGCAGGTTCAAGACTTCGAGCAGACGTTCATGCACCTCGGACGCGGAGGCGCTTACGTCGTCAGGGAGGTCCGCGTTTCGGACGTCGCCGCCGAGCCCCCGGGGCCTCGGCGCGATCTGGCCGTCCTGCTGAGTCGGGCGCTCGCCACGCCTTATCGTGCGGATGATCCTGTCTCGACCAGGGACCTGTACGGGCTCGCCGTCCGATTCGGTGCGATCAGAAACACCGGCGCCGTGAAGGTGATCCGCAACATTCGTCGGGCCCGTCCCAAGCTACGGGAGGCCGAGGCCAATGCTGTCCTGGAGGCCCGGCCCGATCTGGGGTCGCTGCTCCAGACCGTGCCGGGTGGGAGCTTCACATCGCGTTGCGACTACCACGAGGGCCCAGGGTCGGCGCCGGATCCAGCAGCGTTGCCGACGGTATTCGAAGTGCCTCCGGTGCACCTCCGGCTGTATCACGAGGCGGTGTGTGGACGTGGGCAGATCGTGGAGAGTCAGGGTCTGCTGCTGCCCGACACCTATCGCCACAATCAGTCATGGCGGTTGTCGAACGTCTACGTCAATGAGGTCGCTGCACGCTTCGGCGAGGTCCGTACTGCACTGGGCGATCCGATCCCCCTGGGTGGTGCCTTCTTTCACTTCGACTCGGAGTGGCCCGGTCATTTCGGTCACATGATGTCCGAGCAGCTATCGCGCTTGTGGGCATTCGACAGCGTCCGGCAACGGGAACCGGAGGTCAGGCTGCTCACCTCCTTGCCGAAGGACCGGATCGACGGCCGCCTCCGACCCTGGGAACTGAGTCTGCTCGCACCGTTCGGAATCGAGGAGGACGACGTCGTGATCTACGACTCCTCGGTCAGAGTCGAGCGGCTGTATGCGGCAACTCCCATGTTCTCCTGCCCCAATTACGTTCACCCCGACATCACGGAGATCTGGCGCACGGCCGGCGACTTCCTCTACGCCCGTGCCGACGCCGACCGCTCCCCTGGGCCGAAGCGGGTGTTCTGCTCACGGCGCGCTGGCCTCAAACGTGCATGTCGGAACGCCGACGAGGTCGAGGCACTGTTTGTTGCGCACGGCTTCACAGTGATCAATCCGGAGGATCATCCGATCGAGGAGCAGGTCGCCCTGTTCCGAGACGCGGCGGTGATCGCTGGATTTGCCGGTAGCGCGTTGTTCACGATGGCAATGTGCCCTACGCCGAAGACGATCATCATTCTCAGCCCGCGTTCCTACACTGCGACCAATGAGTACGTGTTCGCCTCCGCGGGAGGACACCGACTGTTCACGGTGTGGAGCGAGCCCGACGTGTCTCATCCGGCTGGTCGATGGACGGTCGAAGCGTTCTCGTCCTCGTTCGCATTTGATTTCGACGCAGAGGGCCGTTATCTGCGTGACGTCCTCATTGGCCTTGACCGAGAAGCAAACCTGAGCGATCAGCCAGCAGTCGGAAAGTGATGAGCATGGACTATCTCGAGTTCCTCCGCCGGGTCCATGACGTTCTCGAGCCACAGAACTATCTCGAGATCGGGGTTCGCTGGGGTCACAGTCTCGGCGTGGCCCGGTGCAACTCGGTGGCGATCGACCCCGCGTTTTCGATCAATCAGGAATTGGCCGCGCCGATCCACCTGTACCGCACGACCAGCGACGAGTACTTCGCCCGGCCTGATCCGCTCGCGGCCACAGGCGGGCAGCCGTTCGACCTCGCGTTCGTCGATGGACTGCACCTGTTCGAGTTCGCCCTCCGGGACTTCATCAATGCCGAGCGCCACAGTCGACCGTCCGGTCTGCTGATCTTCGACGACGTGCTCCCGCGCACCGTAGAGGAGGCGGCGCGAGATCGCACGACCAGGCAGTGGACCGGTGACGTGTACTCGATCGTCCCGGTAGTGCAGCGTTTTCGCCCCGATCTGATCACGATCCCGATCGACACCACTCCGACCGGACTTGTCCTGTTCATGGGCCTTGATCCGGCCAACCGGGCCCTCAGCGAGCACTTCGACGAGATCTTGGCGGAGTATCGCGTACCCGATCCTCAGCCGGTCCCGTCGGAGATCATCGACCGTGTTCTGGTACAGCAGCCGGAACGCGTGCTCCGGTCAGGCCTGCTCGACGCGCTGGCCGCCAAGGAAGCAGATCCCCGCCGGCTCGCCGACGACCTTCGGCGGATCGCCACCAGGACGCTCGGCCCTGCCACCGCAGCCCGATGACGACAGGACGCCGAAAGGGCTAGCCGCCGGAGAGTGCGACTGGTGGTCAATCCCGACGCTTGAGCTGACGTCGAAGCGCGCGCTCCGCGCGCCTGGCGCGTCGGTAGAGACGCCCCAGCTGACGCATCGGCCATGCTCGATTCGGCGTCTGACGGGGGGCCGGGTCCGTCGGCGTGGATGGTGTCGTGGCAGGCGCCTGGCTCGCGGCAGGGGCGCTCCTGAGGAGCCTCATTCTCCCCGCGGTCTCGATCAGGAGGTCCAGGCCGGTTGGCCGCCAGGGTCCGCCCGCGATCGAGGCCGAGAGGCCGGATCGGCCAGGTACGCCGGACAGCCAACCTTGGAGTCTCGGTGTGCCATCGATCACCACGACCGCCGCGGGCAGGGGCATCGTGCCCAGCTTGATCCGGGCAGGCGCGGCGTGATCGTCACAGGCTTGCATCGGAAGCGGTAGATCGAGGAGGACACCCCGGAAGTCCTCTGTAACGGCAGCTGCCTCCAAATCAAGCGCGGTGAACGGGTTCGCGCGAGTCGCACCGACATCGATCACGAGGCCACCGCCCGCCGCGATAGGAGCCACGACCACCCCCTCCGAGAGGATCCGAGGCGGCAGGTGTTCGGCCCGCAACGTGGAGGTGTTGTCGCCGGCATCGAGCCGGATGTCGATCTCCGCCCGCCACGGACCCAGCGGAAGAGTTCGCACGTCGACTTCGGCCTGCCAGCGCAGCGAGTGGACTCGTGCTTCACTGACGTCCATCTCATGACCGGTCGTTTGATTGAACCCCGTTTGATTGAACCCCGTCTGATTGAACCCCGTCTGATTGAACCCCGTCTCGTTGGGAAGGTCGGCCGAGGCCTCCACGTCGGTAGGCATCGCGCGTTCCTCATCGGTATCGGTGTTGCGGAGCCAGACCCTGGCTTCGACTCCCGGCACGGACTGGGCCTGCGGATCGAGATCGCCGGTCAGCCGGAGAATCGGCCCGTCCCATTCCCCTTGAGCATTCGACGATGTCTTCGTGGCGTGTCCATCCTGGTCAGACCCCAGCGATGCGACGCGAGCGATAGCCTCGTCGCCAGCGAGCACGACGGTGCTGGCTCGCGCCGTCGCTTGACGCCGGGCCTCGCCGACCGATCCAGCGAACCCGTACTCACGCCGGAACAACATCGGCAGGAATTCTGCGAGCTCGGCGACCACGCCCATCGAAGGGCTCTCAGGACGCGCGAAAAGCGCCCGCGCCTGGCGTGAGCCAGCAGTGCACACGGGCCGGCCGATGACGAGATCGGCGTCCCCCGCACGAGCGGCGAGGCGCTCCAGTGCTCGGGGGAAGAGTCGATCGGTATCCGCGAGCGGAAGGAGGTGCGAGGCATCCACCTGGGCTAGGGCATGCGGCAACACGTGCTGCCGGACTGATCAAGACGTTTGGTCGGAACTGCGCGAGTCGATCCAGGAGGCGACGCTCCTCGTCAGGAAGATCCTCGGCCGCCACTCCGAGAACAATCCATGCGCCCGAGTCGGCTGTCTGACGGTCGAGCGTGCCAAGGAGGTCACGGAACTCTTTGGTCGCGTGGATGGGGACGACAATCGCGGTGAGGGCGCTCATGGGCGATGTTCCTAGCGGGTAGAGGTAAGTGCCCTCGATGGCCGCAACAGTCCGTTCGCAGCACTGACCATCCCGGTCCGGGAAGGTGGCTGCGATCCTCTCGCTCCACGGCGACTGGGTGCGCCGTCCTGCGCGGACGATCTGGATGTCGTCGTCGGCCGCCTCGAAGGGTCTCCGAGAGCGGTCCGAAGCCGTCCCGGTCGTAGTCGAAGTAGTCCGCCTTCCCGACGTGACCGCCGGCGTCGACGACGCGCGCGGTCGAACTGGAAGTACGTCACGGGCCGGTCGATATAGGCCGCGTTGAAGGCGACCGAGGAGTAGTCGGTGACCAGCACGGCCGCCCGGGCGAAGAGTTCCTGGACGTCGTTGTCGGCGTAGGTCAGCGGCATCGACGTGGTCGGGCAGATCAAGTCCGGGCAGGGTGGACTGCAGATTGGGGTGAGGCAGGAAGCCGACCCGGAGGCCGGTTCGGCACACAGACTGCGCCAGCTCGGTGCGACTTCAGCAGGCCGAACCAGTTCCGGGCGTACTCGGTGTCGGCGAAGTTTGCCACCACCTCGGCGCGGTGCTCGCCGGGCGCGAGCGGGGCGTTGAGCCAGCTGCGCCAGGTCGGCGCGACCAGGATCAGGTCCTGCTCGGACTCAGCCGATCTGCTCGCCCGATGCGCAGCAGCCGGTCGAAGCGGGCCAGCCCGACCCGCTTGACCTCCTTCTGGGTGAACGCGTACTGCGTGTCGTCGCCGACGATCGACGCGATGCTCCGCCGGGGGTGCTGGTGACGAACAGGTCGATCTCTTGGCGTTGAGCCAGCCCGAGATGTCGTCTTTGATCACGCCGTGCTGGAGGAAGGTGAACTTCCAGGTCGGCTTGGGGATCGAGCCCGACCAGCGCCGGGTGCTGCACGATCGGGTACGTCGGCGTGCGAGGAGATCAGATGCTCGCAGTTGAGCATCAGCAGCTTCCAGCGCAGCGAGCCGTGCGCGACGACCGTCGGCGATCTTCGCGTTGAGCCGCGCCCAGTCGGGGACTTCGGATCGAGCACGAACCAGGCATTGATGTCGGGCCGGTGCTCGACCAGAGTACTCGAACAGGCGCTCGGCGTTGTCATCGGCGTCGCCGACCCGGTCCATCAACACCCACGCGTCGGCGGAACTCTCGTCGTACCGGTCGGCGCTCGTGGCCAGGGTGACGGATCAGGTCCGCTTGGCCTGCTCGACCTGAACGTCGGTAGCCGGCCGCCCGTCGGGCTCGGCGCCGGCGTTGCGCACGCCGAGCCGGCGGCGCAGCACGCTCGGCCGGATGTAGGTCGGGACGTAGTCGGTCCAGTTGGTGCGCAGCTCCACACGGCGGCCGCCGAGCCGGACCCGCAGCGTGCCACGGGCCGGAATCCAGGCAAGGCGCTCTCGCAGCACGACGTGGTCCCAGTAGCGGTAGGCGCGCGACCTTGCTGGCGACCGGGTCGACGGTATCGCCCGCGCAGCTGACGGCTCGAGTCCGGGGTCCGGCGCCGGTGAAACGGTAGGAGACCAGCACCTGACGCTTCTGTGGCGTCGTACGGTGCATCACGACGTACGGCGTGTGCCAGGGCTCGTCGCTGAACGAGTAGAGCAGGACCTGTCGCCAGTGCGCCCTGCAGCCGCCGGGTGTTGAACGCCTCGGATGACGTCGTCGTCGAGCTCGGCGCGGATCTGCCGCATGAGGGCGACGAACTCGTCGGCGACCTCGCCGTGGCAGGCGGTCGCGACCCAGGCGCCGTCTTCGGGGCTGATGTAGTAGGAGAGCTCGTAGATGATCATGTTCTGCAGCCACTCCGGCGCGCGCCCGCCGCGCTTGCCGGCGGCCTCGCGGAGCAACTCGAGGTAGCCGTGCCGGGGCACCTCGAGGTAGCGGCTCGGCAGCATCGCGGCGGTCTGCAGCGATCGAGGACTGGTCGCTCGCGCTTGCGGTACTGGTACACGCGCTGACTTCAGGAAGGCGACCACCGGTGCGTCGACGTCGAGCAGATAGCGCTGACAGAAGTGGCCGTCTTCGAAGTTCGGCCTGATCCGGATCGTCGAACCGCAGGTCGTGCGCCGCGATCGACGTCCAGCACGAAGAACGCCGCCGGGCACGAGCCGTGGAAGTACTCCGGGAAGCCGTCGAGGTTCTTGACCTCGTCGCCGTGGGCGAACATGCTCCGCAGCGGGTGACGTGTCGACGACCTCGCCCGTCGACTCGTGCCACAGCAGGCGATTGGTCGCGACCATGGCGATCGACGCATCGGCCGTCGATGGCGCGCATCGACCCGGGCGAGGTAGTCCGACGCGATCATGTCGTCCGGGATCGGGAAAGCTCACCCACTCGCAGTCGATGACGTCGAGCCCGGCGTTGCGGGCCGAGCCCTGGCCGCCGTTCTCTTTGGAGATCACCGGGACCAGATCGGGCCGGCGGCCTGCCCACGTCCAGCAGCAGCTCGAGCGAGTCGTCGGTGCTGCCGTCGTCGACGGCGACCACGACGACGTCGTCCAGCGAGAAGGTCTGCGCCTCGATCGAGGCGATGAAGTCGGGCAGGTACCGCGCGACGTTGTAGACGGCGGTGATCAGGCCGAAGCGTCTTGGTCGTCCCGCGTCTGCCACTGGCCATCCCTCGATCTCGCGTTCGTCGTGCGGGTCAGGCTATCTCAGGCGCCCGCGCGTTGCGTGATCCGACGTGTGGCACCGACAGGTCGAGTGGCGGCGCTCGCCGATGCGACGCGTCGCACGAGGTTCGCCTAGGGTTGAGTGGTCATGCCTCGAGAAACATGTGCCGCCGAGCGAAGCGTCGTCAGAGCCGGAGTCGCCACCGCTGCGCAGTCGCGAGCGGCGCGTGAGAGCCGGCGCCTCAGCAGCATGACTCAGCTACGACGGGCGATCCGGAGGCGGGCGACAGCACGGGTTACCCGAGCACGGCTTCTTCAGCTTCCGCCGGCTATTGCTGGGCCAGTCGCTGGCCGTTCCAGTCGCCGCACGGATCGAGGCAGGTCTGGTACTGAGCCGCCACCGGGCGAGGACCGAAGCGCAGGTTGTCTCGGCCTTGACCGCTCGCGGAGTGCCATTCTGGTGGCTGCCGATGCAATCGCCCGGCAGGCGTACCCTCTGTGTGCACGAGACTGACCGCGGGGCCTTGCTGAGCGCGCTCGCCGAGTTCGCCGAACCGGCGTGGTATGTCGACAGGATCGCGTCGAGCGGCGCGCGGGACTACCGTTACCAACCGGCCCGCGATGCCCAGGGTGGGCCCTACACCGCGGCGCCAGGCCTCCTGGTCTGGGAGTTCGTCACGCCGAACGAAGGCAGCACGTTCGTTGCCGACGAGGAGCAGGGCGTGAGCTGTACTTCTGGCGACCGGTCGGCGGGCGGTTGGTCTCGCCGAGTCGGCGAATCTGGTGGCGAACGAGCGTCGACGCCGACGACGTCGCCGAGACGGATCGCGTGCCGGCGGACCTCACGGGTCGACTGAGCAGCGCTGTCAGCTTCCCGATCGACGTCGTTTACACCTGGGTCGACGGCCAGGACGACACCTGGTTGCGATCCAAGGCTGAGGCCGCGGAGGCAGCCGACCCGGACAAGTTCACCGAGCGGGCTCACGATGACTCGCGGTTCGCCGACCACGACGAGCTCAGGTTCAGCCTTCGGGCGCTGGAGCAGTACGCGCCATGGGTCAACCATGTCTGGATCGTCACGGCCGGCCAGCGGCCGTCGTGGCTCGATCCGGACAACGACTGGGTCAGCATGGTCGACCATCGAGAGATCTGGCCGGACGAATGCGGACTGCCCACATTCAACTCCCATGCCATCGAGGCGTGCCTGCACCGCATTCCGGGGCTGGCGGAGCACTTCATCTACCTCAACGACGACATGCTGATCGGCCGCCCGATCGCACCGGAGACGTTCTTCCACCCCAACGGGATCGGCCGATTCTTCCAGTCCCGCGCGCTGGTCCCGCTCGGCCCGACCGAGCCGGGCGAAATCGCGTCCAGCACGGCGGCAAAGAACGCCCGCCGGCTCATCGCGGCTCGCTACGGCGTCACGTTCACCCGGAAGTTCTTCCACACCGGAGCGCCGCTGACCGTCTCGGGCCTCAACGAGCTGGAGGCCACCTTTCCGGAGGTCGTCGAGGCCACTCGGAGGGCCCGTTTCCGGACCGTGGACGACATCGCGATGGCAGGCTCGTTCTACCTGAACTGGGCGTACGTCGTCGGCCGGTCGGTCCCTGGCATGCTTCGCTACACCTACATCGATCCCGCACTGCCGGAGGCGCGTGCTCGGCTGCGTACGGTGCTGAGGAGGCGCCCGTTCGACGCCTTGTGCATCAACGACGGGACCACGGAGCAGACGCTCGCCGAGCGCCGCGAGACCGATCGGCTGATCCGGGAGTTCTTCGCCGAGTACCTGCCGGTACCCGGCACGTTCGAGCTGGCCGAAGCAGGTGACTGACCCGATGAGATTCGGAGGGGACGTCGAGCCCCGCTTGATCCTGGACGGCATCGCCATGGGCGAGTCGCCGCGCTGGCACGACGGGCGGATCTGGTTCGCCGACTGGAGGGCCGGCCGGATCGTGGCGGTCGACGAGACGAGTGGTGCCACGGACGTGGTCGTCGAGCATCAGTCGCTGCCACTCTGCTTCGACTTCCTTCCCGACGGCACGCTGATCGTCGTCTCCTCGACCGAGCGGGCTCTGCTGCGACTTCGCAAGACCGGCGACACGGGCGGGACGGACGAGCCCGGTGAGCTCGAGCCGTACGCCGATCTGAGCGCCGAGACGGCTCACCCGTGGAACGACATCGTGATCGACGGCCGCGGCAACGCGTACGTCAACAGCATCGGCTTCGACTTCCCCGGCGGCGAGTTCGCCCCGGGATTCGTCGTTCTCGTCCGACCTGACGGCAGCGTGCAGCGGGTGGCGGAGGGGCTCGCATTTCCCAACGGCATGGCGGTGACCGCCGACAACACGACGTTGATCGTGGCCGAGTCGTACGCCGACTGCCTGACCGCGTACGACATCGCCGAGGACGGTGTCCTCTCGAACCGCCGGGTCTGGGCCAGCGTTCCCGGCGACCACCCGGACGGGATCTGCCTCGACACCGACGGCGCGGCCTGGCTGGCCGATGTCGGCAGCGCGCACTGTCTCCGAGTGCGGGAGGGCGGGGAGGTGCTGGCCGACGTACGCCTCGATCGGGGTGCGTTCGCCTGCATGCTCGGCGGTACCTCCACGCCGACCCTGTACATCACCGCGAACGCTTGGGGGGACGACCTGGCCGCCAGTGGCGGGCAGCTGCTGGCCGTGGACGCACCTGCGGCGGCTGCGGGCTATCCGGGCTGAGCGAATCTGTGAGCTGACGTTGTCGAGGCGCCGGGGAGCTGCCGTTCGACGGGCGCATGACTGTGAAGGTGCCGGTTAGCAGACTCAGGGCACAGATCGCTTTTCGACAGGCGCCGGGCGCGCCTAGCATCGAGGGGTGGCCACGCTCGTTGCGGGTCTGGAGGTGCCGACCCTGCGGGGCCGGCCGCTGGTCGGCACGTTTCCCGGGATGCGGCGCGACTACCTGGGGACGATCTCGCGCGCCGATCGGGATGTCGGCGGACTGGCTCGGATCGTCGCCGGCCCGCCCGGATGGCGACTGACCGTCATCAGCGTCACGTCTCCGGAGCTGATCGAGGAGGTGCTGAGCCGGCCCGACGACTTCCGGAAGCAGCACCCCGGTTATCGGGAGCTGCGTCGGGCGCTCGGCGACAACGTGCTGACGAGCGAGGACGAGGTCTGGCACCGGCAGCGCAGGTTCTTGGCGTCGATGTTCACCCGGCGCCGGGTCGCCACCAGCTACGCGCCCGTGATGACGGACGAGGCGCAGCGACTTGTCATCCGGTGGCGTCGTGCGGCCGAGCGCGGTACGGAGCTGGACGCGTACCCGGAGATGATCGCCATGGCGTCCCGGGTGAGCGGGCGGATCCTGTTCGGGGCGGACATGTCGGCCGCTGCCGACCTACTGACCCGGTTCCGGCGGGTCAACGATCAGCTGTTGCGCCGAGCGGTGTCGCCGCATCCGCTGCCGACGTACCTACCGACGCCCGGCAACCGGCGGATGAATCGCGGGCTGGCCCAGACTCGACAGATCGTGGACGAGCTGATCGCACGCCGGCGGGCGTCTGGTGCCTTCCATCAGGCTCGGGGCGCATCTGGTGAGGGCGCAGGCGCGGAGGATCAGGTTTCCGGGGGAGTGCAGGACGACATGCTCGGACTGTTGCTCGCCGCCCGCGACGCGGCCGACGAGTCGGATCGGCTCAGCGACACCGAGGTCGCGGACCAGGCGATGCTGTTCCTGCTCGCCGGCCACGACACGACGTCGGTCACCCTCAGCTGCGTACTGCTCCAGCTGGCGCTGTACCCGGGCTGGCAGGAGCGACTGCATACCGAGGTCGACGTCGCCCTCTCCGGAAGACCGCCGACCGCGGCCGATCTTCCCCGGCTCCCGTGGCTCACTCGGGCGGTGCGAGAGACCCTGCGACTGTTCCCCGCGGCACACGGGGTCGGCCGAAGCACCGAACGGGATCAGCTGCTCGGTGGACATCGCATCCCGGCGGGGGTCTGGGTCGAGGTCTCGATCTGGGGAGTCCACCACTCGCCTCGCACGTGGACCGACCCGGAGCGGTTCGACCCCGCCCGGTTCGAGCTCCCCGACGGCGAGCCGCCCGGCGGTCATCGGTACGCGTACCTCCCGTTCGGGGCGGGAGCCAGGGCCTGCATCGGCATGCCGATCTCGCTCACCGAGGTCCAGATCACGCTCGCGGCGATCCTTCAGGTGTACGAGGTCAGCAGCCCGTTGAGCCGCATCCCGGTGCATGCCGCGATCACCCTGCTGCCGACCGGCCGGGTGCCGATCGTCGTCCGTCCGCGCTGAGGCCTCACCGTCGAGGATCAGATCAGACGGTGGACGCCCCGCACTCCGGCCCCGCCGCCGCAACTCCTTCCGCCCCGCGTTCGCCCCGCGAGCCCGCGCACGTCTGCCCCACGAAGATGCGTTCGCCCCTGCTGCAGCCGGGGCGAATCCACGTACGTGGGGCGAACGTGAAGGCGGGCCCTGGACGGGCGGCTCGGTCCTCAGATCGGGAGGGGCGTCGGATCACGCGGGGAGGGGCGCCGGATCACGCCGGGAGACGCGCTGGATCAGGGCGCGAGCAGGCCGCGGACGGCGGCAGCGCTCGGCAGGGTGAGCGCGGTCGCGGCGAGATCCTCGGCGCGGGTGGAGTCGACCCCGCGGATCGCCTCCTTCACCGCCGGTATCGCCGGTGGCGCCACGGACAGCTCGCCGACGCCCAGGCCGACGAGGAGACCGGCGGCTCTCGCATCGCCGGCCAGCTCGCCGCACACGGCGACCCGCGTGTCGTCGGCGGCGCCCACGCAGACCGCGCGGATCAGGGTCAGCACACCCGGGTCGTAAGAGTCGCCGAGGCCGGCCACGTGCGCGTTGCCCCGCTCGGCGGCGAGGGCGTACTGGGTCAGGTCGTTGGTGCCGATCGAGAAGAAGTCGACGTACGCAGCGAACGAGCGTGCCTTGAGTGCCGCCGCCGGCACCTCGACCATCATCCCGACCTCCAAACCGATCGGCGGGTCGGTCGACGAGCCGGGGCTCTCGGCGACGAGCACCGTGTCCAGCAGCCGACGCGCCTCGAGCAGCTCCTCCACCGCAGTGACCATCGGGAACATCACGCTCACCGGCGTCTGCCGCGCCGTCCGGACGATCGCCCGCAGCTGATCGCTCAGTAGCTCCGGCCTGCTCAGCGAGAGCCGCAGACCGCGTACGCCCAAGAACGGGTTGGCCTCCACTGGCTGCACGACGTACGACAGCGACTTGTCGCCGCCGACGTCCAGGGTGCGCAGGGTGAGCCGTCGCCCGCCCATGGCGTCCGCGAGGGCGAGGTACGCCGCGACCTGCTCGTCGACGTCGGGCCGCGCGTCGCGTCCGAGGAACAAGAACTCTGTCCGGACCAGGCCGGCCAGGTCGGCGCCCAGGGTGACGGCCGCATGCGCGTCGGCCACGGACGCGATGTTGGCGCCGACGAGGATCTGCAGACCGTCGCTGGTCACGGCTCCGAGCCTGGCCGCGACGAGAGCCTGGCCGCGGGTTCGGGTCTCGGTCGCGGCGCGTCCGAGGAACTCGCTGCGCAGACCATCACCTGGCGCGACGACGACCTCGCCCGACGTACCGTCCACGCCGAGCAGCGTGTCGGCCGGCACCGCCAGCACGCCCGGCCCCACCCCGACGACCGTGGGGATGTCCCGGGCCCGGGCCAGGATGGCGGCATGTGAGCTCGGACTGCCGAAGGCGAGCACGATGGCGGCGACGCTGGAGCGCTCCAACCCGGCCACCTCGGCAGGGCTCAGGTCGGCGGCGACCAGCACGCCGGGACCGGCCGACGGGGTCAGCGTCCTGGCTGCGGACGGGGAGCCGCGCAGCGCACGGAGGACATCATCACGGACGGCCCGTACGTCCGCGGCCCGTCCCTGCAGGTACGTGTCGTTCAGTGCGGCGAAGGCATTCTCCGTCTCGGTCAGTACCGCGACCCACACAGACTGCGCCGAGCGGGCGGACCGGGCTGCCGGTGCTGCCTGGGTTGGGGGTGCTGCCTGGGTTGGGGGTGCTGCCTCGGTTGGGGGTGCTGCCTGGGTTGAGGGGTCTGGGGGTGCTGAGGGGGTTGGGGGTGCTGATTGTTTCGGCCGGGTCGCCGGGTCGGCCTCGAGCCGCTCTCGGACCTCGGCGAGCAACTCAGGGTCGTGCAGGAGCGCGAGGTGGGCGTCGAAGATCCTCGCCTCGGCGTGGCCGACCTGACGGGCCGTCTTCGTCTGCAACCGCCGCAGCTCGGTGTCGACGGAGTCGATCGCGCTCTCCAGCAAGCGCCACTCGCTGGCCGGGTCTCCCCCCGGTAGGTCGTCGACAGCGAGCGCCCGGGTCGATACGGCCGAGCGGGGCCGAGCCCGATTCCCGGCGAGACCGGCAGGCCGACAAGTACGCCGGGCGCGGCCCCGGAAGAGGCCGACGAGGGCGAGGGTGCAGGGGATGGGTCCGGGAACCAGTCTCGGGACGGGGCTGTGGGGGACGGGGCTGTGGGGGACGGGGCTGTGGGGGACGAGGCTGTGGGGGACGAGGCTGTGGGGGACGAGGCTTGTCTGTCGGGGACGGGGTTGTCGGGGACGAGAGTTGGGGCGAGGCGCCTGAGGCAGGGGCTGCCCGAGCTGGCGCAGGAGGGGACAAGTCGGGTTGCAAAGAGTCGGGTTGGGTCGAGTCGGCTGAAGGCGTAAGGGGCTGTGTCGCGGGGGCCTCGGGCGTGAAGGTGAGCCGTACACCCCACGGAGCCGGCGCCGACGGCCGCCCGCCGTCAGCCTCGTCGAAGGTGCGGCGGGCCAGCGCCAGAACCGCGTCGAGAGCCGCCTCGGCGTCCGGACCCACTGCGCTGACCTCCAGCTCGTGCCCCCGCACGGCTTCGAGCGTGGCCAGTCGGGACAGGCTGCGCGCGGTGACGGATCTCGACCCGGTGGTCAGGTTCCGGATCCGCAACTCGGCGTCGAAGCGATTCGCCTCGCGTACCAACCGGGCCGCCGGACGCGCATGCAGCCCATGACGACCGAGCAGGGTGAATGTGCCGACCAGCGCCCCGGATCGAGGGGCGGTCGGCGCCGGATCACCCCCCGGCACGGGATCGTCTACGGTGCCGACCGCGGCGGTTGGGACCACCGGGATCCCGAGCTGATGCTCCTTGCCGGCGAGCCCTCGGGCTGCCTCGGCGCCCACGGCGTCCAGGTCGGCGCCGCCGGCCGCGACAACCGCCGCGGCAAGCAGGCCCTCGACGAGCGGGGCGGCGCTGGATCGAACCCGAGCGCGTACGTCCTCGTCGAGCATCTCCAGCGCGAGGTCCGTGGACAGCACCGCGCTGCCGACGTCCATCAGGACGACGACGCCGTCGCCTGCGTCCGCCGCGGTGATGGCATGCAGGATTGCCACCGCGTCGGTGCCGAAAGTGGTCTCGTCCAGTCCTGCGGCCACCTCGATCGACAGCGGACCGGGCACCATCTCCCGAACGAGGGCGACTGCGGCCTCGGCCAGTGCGCGGCTGTGTGAGACGACGACGATGCCGACCATTCGTCCGGCCGCTCGTCAGTCGTTCGTGGTCGGGTCGTCTCGGGGCGGCGGAGTTCGGATCGGGGGAGCTCGGATCGGGGGAGCTCGGATCGGCGGTCATCAAAGCGGAGGCGGCCGCTGTGATCAGGAGGGCGGCCGAGGTCGCACCCGGGTCCTGGTGGTCGGCGCTGCGCTGTCCGAGATAGCTGGCGCGACCCTTCCGCGCGACCAGCGGCGTAACGGCGTCGCGACCCATCTCGGCTGCCCGAACGGCCTGGACGAGTGCCTTGCCGAGGTCGTCGCCGGCCCCGAGGGCGCCGTCCAGCGCGTCGCAGGCCGGGCCGAGGGCGTCGTACATCGTCTTGTCGCCGCTGCTCGCCTTCCCACGGGCGACCACCCCGCTCACCCCGGCCCGCAGTGCCGCGGCGAAAACCGGGCCGTCAAGGCTCTCGGCGGTTCCCACGGAGGTGGACATCCGGAGGAACAGGGTGCCGTACAGCGGACCGCTTGCTCCGCCGACGGAGCTGATCAGCGTCATTGCCGTGGTCTTCAGCACCGTGTCCGGGCGTGAATCGGCCGGCAGCTCGTCCAGCGCGCGCTGCACGGCGGCCATCCCTCGCTGCATGTTCGAGCCGTGGTCGGCGTCGCCGATCGCCGCGTCCAGCTCGGTGAGCCGGGCCGCGTTGTCCTCGATCAGCCGGGCAAACTCGGCCAACCAACGACGTACGCCCGCTGCGCCGATCAGCTCTGCCATTCTGCTCAGGCCCCCCATCGAAGTGCCGGTGTCCGGACAGGAGCATCCCAGAGATCGAGCAGCTCCGCGTCGGCGCGCAGCAGGCTGACCGAGCAGCCGGCCATGTCGAGGCTGGTGATGTACGGCCCGACGAGCGACCGCGCGATCTGGATGCCCGCCCGATCGAGGTGCGCCGCGACCTCGGCGTACATCAGGTAGAGCTCGATCAGGGGAGTCGCGCCGAGGCCGTTGACGAAGCAGATCACGCCCCCGTCGCCGCTGAAGTCGAGGTCGTCCAGGATCGGCTCGACGAGCATCCGAGCGACCTCGGACGCGGGGCCGAGCGGGACTCGCTCCCGGCCCGGTTCCCCGTGGATCCCTACACCCAGCTCCAGCTCGTCCTCGGGCAGGTCGAACGTTGGCCTGCCCGCGGCCGGCACCGTGCAACTCGTGAGAGCCACGCCCATGCTGCGCCCGGCGGCGTTGACCCGGCGCGCCAGCTCCGCGCAGGCCATCAGGTCCCGGCCCTGCTCGGCCCCCGCGCCGACGATCTTTTCCAGCAGGACGGTTAGCCCGACACCACGGCGACCGGCGGTCCAGGTGCTGTCGCGCACGGCCACGTCGTCGTCCACCACGACAGACTCGATCGCCAGCCCCTCGGCGTCCGCCAGCTCGGCGGCCATCTCGAAGTTCATCACGTCGCCGGTGTAGTTCTTCACGATGTGCAGCACGCCCGCGCCACCGTCAACCCTCCGGGTGGCCTCCAGGATCTGATCGGGCACCGGTGACGTGAACACCTCTCCCGCGCAGGCCGCATCGAGCATCCCAAGTCCGACGAATCCGGCGTGCAGGGGCTCGTGGCCGCTCCCGCCGCCGGAGACCAGACCGACCTTGGGTGCTGCGTTCTTCCCGGACGCCGCGCTCGTTCCGGGTGCTGCGTTCGTTTCGGATGATGGGGTCCGGGCGGTTACGGCTGCTGGCGCATCAGCGCGGAAGACGATCCGCTGCTCGAGATCGACGCGAAGCTCGGGGTGGGCGGCCGCCATCCCACGCAGCGCGTCGATGACGACGTCTGCCGGGTCGTTGATGAGCTTCTTCATCGAAGGTTCCTTCGCGGTGGGTCTGCCACGGATTCTGCCCATGCCGCGCGATCGCCCGTCGCCCGGGTCTGGTGGGCGAAGCGGTGGCGCATCATCTGGGCGATGCGGTGCGAAGACGAGCCTCTGCAGCTGCCGTTGGGTCTGCGTCTGGGCGATGCGGTGCGAAGACGGGGGCGGATGGCGGCCGGTGGGCCGGAATGTGGGCGATGCGGTGCGAAGACGGGGGCGGATGGCGGCCGGTGGGCCGGAATGTGGGCGATGCGGTGCGAAGACGGGGGCGGATGGCGGCCGGTGGGCCGGAATGTGGGCGATGCGGTGCGAAGACGGGGCGGACGGTGACAGGTGGGTCTGCGTCTGGGCGATGCGGTGCGAAGACGGGGCGGACGGTGACAGGTGGGTCTGAATCTGGGCGATGCGGTGCGAAGACGCGGGCGGACGGTGACAGGTGAGTCTGCGTCTGGGCGATGCGGTGCGAAGACGCGGGCGGATAGCGGCCGGTGAGCCGGAATGTGGGCGATGCGGTGCGAAGACGTAAGCCAGGCTGGTGCGGTCAGGGCGCGATCGGATGGAACTGGCGGATCTCGTCATCGCCGGGGCGAACGACGCCGGCAGAGGACTCGGGCATCTCATGCCAGGCACCCGAGAGGTCTCCCAGTGGTTCCGACACCACCAGCCGGGTCTCGGGGCCGAGGGTCCGGAGCATCTCGACCTCAGGGTGCAGGCGGCGCAGTGCCGTGACGTCGGTCGAGAAGAAGAGAGTTCGGCTGTCACCCTCGCTGGAGTACCGGAATGCCCAGACCGACGTGCCGTCGCTGGTCGCAACGGTGCCCTGGAACGGGTACTCCACGCCATTCTCGTGGCCGATCTTCTCCACGAAGCCGATCGCCCGGGCGACAGCGGTGAACGGGTCCTCGGCCAGCCCGAACGTGAGCGCGAGATAGAACAAGGTCTCGGAGTCGGTCGAACCTTCGATGTCGGAAAAGATCGTCGGATCGATGGCGAGCATCAGGTCGCGGCGGATGCGATGGAACTCCCGGATCGCCCCGTTGTGCATCCACAGCCAGTCGCCGTGCCGGAACGGGTGGCAGTTGGACCGCTGGACCGGCGTTCCCGTTGAGGCCCGGATGTGCGCGAAGAGCAGAGGAGTCCGGATCCGACCCGCGAGCTCGCGCAGGTTCGCGTCGTTCCAGGCCGGTTCGACGCTCTTGAAGTAGGCGGGTGCGGTGTATTCCTCGCTGTACCAACCGATACCGAAGCCGTCACCGTTGGTTGTCGTTGCACCCATTCGCGAGTGCAGGCTCTGATCGATGATCGAGTGCACCGGCTTGAACAGCAGTTCGTCGGCGAGGATCGGATCACCTGAGTACGCCATCCATCGGCACATGCGTTCAGTGAAGCACGTCCGGCTCGAATCCGCTTCCCCCGGTTGCCCACTCGACGACGGAGGAAACGGCGGGCGAACCGGTAGCCAGTGGTCAGCTGCGAAGTTCTTGCGGGTCTGCGACACCCGGACGGCGCTGTGCGACACCGGACGACGTCCTGCGACACCGGACGATGTCCTGCGACACCGGTGCGACGTCCTGCGACACCGGTGCGGCGCTCTGCGACACCGGTGCGGCGGTTGCGATACCCGGACGGCGCCCTGTGACACCCGAACGACGTCCGACACCGGGGCGGCGCTCTGCGGCGTGCGGGTCGTCCGTGAACGCCGCTGCGGCCTCCCCGCCAGCCTTGCCGAGCGTTCACCCGGGCGATGCGGACCTTCGACGACCTTCCGGAGCGCGACCACTAACGCGTCCGCTGATCGACACCGCTCGGTACGTCGGGGAGGCGGACGGCGGTGGCCGCCCGCTGCACTGACCGGTCCAGGAGGCCCAGTCGGCTTAGGATCGGCGCGACCCGCAGTCCGAGGTCGCGGGCCAGCAGCTCGGTGCGGCTTCCGGGCAGCATCAGCCGACGGGCGGTGGCAGGCACGGCCTGGTTCCGCGCGACATAGTCCCGCAACCGGGATTCGTACGCTGCCAGACCGGCCGCCAGACCGGCCGCCGCTCCTGCCGCCGGTCGAGCCGCCGCTCCTGCCGCCGGTCGGGCCGCCGCTCCTGCCGCCGGTCGAGCCGCCGCTCCTGCCGCCGGTCGAGCCGCCGCTCCTGCCGCCGGTCGGGCCGCCGCTCCTGCCGCCGGTCGTGCCGCCGGTCGGGCCGCCGGTCGAGCCGCCGGCCCTGCCGCGGCGGCCAGCTCTGCGGCGAGGACGTACCCGCCGACGAGGGCGAGGCTCGTGCCCTCCCCCGAGAGGAAGGACGGCGCGAAGGCGGCGTCCCCGACCACGGTCACCCGACCTCTACTCCACTGCGGCATCCGGATCTGGCTGAGCGTGTCGAAGAACAGGTCAGGGGCATCGCTGAGCCGGCCGAGGAGCCACTCGGTCCGTTCGCCATGGCCGGAAAAGGCTGCGGTTGCAGCATCGACCTGGAACTGGCGGTCAGCGAGCTCGGCCCGGCTCGGCAGCGGGCACCGGAAGGCGAGTAGGGCATGGAGGTCGGGACGCGAGCCGGCGGCGTACAACGCGGCCATGGTGCCGGGCGTGTTGATCAGCACCGCCTCGTGGTCGAGCCCGAAGCGGTTGGGAACGGAGAATCCGGCGAAGCAGTGACCGAGGTAGTGGTGGAACTTCTCCTCGGGTCCGAACGCCAGTCGCCGAGTGGTGGAGTGCAGCCCGTCCGCACCGATGACGACGTCGTACGTCCCGGTCCGCCCGGAGCGGAACGTCACCTCCACCCCGGGCGGCTTCTCCTCCAGAGAAGCGATCGACTCGTCGAAGACGTAGTCGACGAGCCCGCGGGTGGCCTCGTGGAGCAGCTCGGTCAGCTCACCGCGAGGAAGCTCGATGTCTGCCGACGCCGCGTCCCGTGGCGCCGACGGCGCGTTGAGGGTGGCGATCAGCCGGCCGTCGGGGCGCCATGCTGAAATCCTTCGGGTGTCGATGTCAGCGGCGCGCAGCGGTTCGAGCAGACCCATCCTGCGGACGACCTCGACTGCCGCGCCACGGATGTCGATGGGGTAGCCGCCGCCTCGCACCTGGCCGGCCAGCTCTACGACGGTCACCTCGAAGCCGGCCCGGACCAGCCAGTACGCGGCCACCGGACCCCCGACGCTCGCTCCGGATACCAGGACGCGCCCTCGCACCGTCATGGCATGTTCCTCCCGCCGGCGTTCAAGACACGGTGCTTACCGTGCGGTAAGTACGCTACTTACCGTGCGGCAAGTAGTCAAGAGAAAACCGTGACCGCTAGGGTGTTCGCAACCGGATTCACGGAGGTGGTGCAGTGCCGCGGCTCGCTGGCGACGCGCGAGAAGAGATCAAGGCGGCGGCGCTGGATCTGTTCACGACGCGCGGCTACGGGCAGACCAGTCTGCGCGAGGTGGCGGAGAGTCTCGGCATCAGCAAGGCTGCGCTGTACTACCACTTCAGTTCCAAGGACGATCTGCTGGCAGCGCTCGTCGAGCCGATGATTCGCGATCAACAGGCGATGCTCGACGACGTTCGGAGCGGGGCGATCGCCGGTCCACGCGAGATCCTCGGCGGCTATTTCGACCTCTGCGTCACCCACCGGCGACTGCTGCGCGGCGTGATCAACGACCTGCAGGTTCTCAACCGCCTGAAACTGATCGCCACGACGATCGCCTGGCGCACCCAGCTCGACGAGTTCCTGGTGGGCACTCGGCCCGAGGATCAGGTCCGAGCCATCGTTGCCTTCGGTGGCATCCAGGACTGCGCGGTGCTGTTCCCGGACGAGTTCGCCATGGGGTCGGTGCGCGGAGCTGTCGTGGACGCCGCCCTACGGGCCCTGCTGCTGCCAGCGGCATAGGGCACGGCCCGCACAAGGCGACAGATCATGCCGCGTGGTCACGGCACGAGCTGGCGCCTCGTCGGCACCCGGACCTGGGCACCCCGCTTGTACGATGACGCTGATGTCCGGCCTACCGATCGCGCTCGGCATCCTCATCAGCGCGGTGGTGGCCGTCGCCACGGTCGTCGCCTGCCGCCTGCTCGCACACCGCGCCTCCGCAGCGGGCGAGATCCAGTTGATCGGCGATGTGCCACCGGTAACGGACTGGCTGCCGGGCGCACTGACGAGCTTCGCCGCCGCTTCGCCGGGAGCCAGCACCTCGTTCGAGGACGACACCGACGGCGGCATTCTCCGGGGTCATCGGGCCGTGGTCCGGATGCCGTCCGGGGGAGTCCAGCTTGCCCTACGAATGCAGCCGCATCTGGTGCTGGAGGCCCGTTCCGCCTCTCATCCGGTGGTGATCATCACCGACCTGGTCGAGGCGCCGACTCGGAGCGGGCTGTCCCGCGTGATCTTCGGCGCAACGCCGACCTCGGACGCGCTCGCCACGCGAGCCAGCCTCCAGGGGGCGATCGCGGCGGCCGCCCGCAATCGCGGCATGGTCGCTCGGGCCACTCACCCGACCGGCGGGGCACCGGCGTTCGCCGTCGGGCTCGGCCTGGTCGTGATCTGCCTCGCCCTCACCCTGTTCGGCCCGACCGCTCGACTGGTCTCACGACTGACCGAGCCGCCCGCACCCTGGAACCCGACGGGGAGCACCGAGTGCCCGCCGGCCAGCACCAAGGCCAAGCCTCCGGCCAGCACCAAGGCCAAGCCTCCGGCCAGCAGCCCGGTCAACCGGAGCACCAGAACGGCCGTGCCCAAGGGCACCAGCTGCGCCTTCGCAGAGTCCGTGCGGGCCGCGTACGCGAAGGCGAAGATCACCGGATCGACGGTGAAGCTGGGCAAGATCGCGTACGACAAGGCCACGAAAGTGCCGGTGACCTGTTCGGTCGGTCCGACGTACACCACCTGCCGCGGTGGGAAGAAGGTGGTCTACCTCGGCTGAGCGCCGGTGGTCCGAGCGCCGGTGGTCCGAGCGCCGGTGGTCCGAGCGCCAGTGGTCCGAACGCCCGTGGTCCGAACGGCAGCCCGAACGGCACCCCGAGCGCGCTCAACTGACCCCGATCACGCCCTGTCGGGACAGCACCCAGCGCAACGGGTCGAGGCAGCGGAACGGCGCGATCCCGTGCGAGTGAAGCTGCTCCCCGCGCGCCGAGCCACCGAGTGCGGAAACCGCGAAGAACTGGTGCTCGTACGGCCGCCCGCGGTGCGGATTGGTCATCGCGTTGACGAAGGTCTGGGCTCCGAGCAGGTGCAGCAGGCTGCGTACCTCGAGATTCAGGAGCTCGCCGTCGGCGGGGTCGTAGCGAGGCCGCAGGATTCCCGGATCTCGTTGGAACGCGGCCCCGGCGTTGGACATGATCGTGCTCCAGGTGCGGTCCTCGTGGTCGCGGAGCTCCTGCAGCGTGTCGAACTTCGACAAGATCATCGCAATCGGCGGGGACGAGTCCCCGATGATCGCCAGCAGGTTGTGCAGGACCTTGAGCGGATCGCCGGGCTGCATCAGCTGCTCCGGAACGATGCCGCGCAGCAGCTCGCGGACGTTGGGCACCGCGGACGGATCGAACAAGAAGAAGACGGCGTGGGCCCGGCGGAAGTAGCTCAGATAGGTCTGGTCGGCACCCGGCCGCTCCAAGTCCTCCCCGGCGACGTCGCGGAGGACCAGGTGCTGCGGCACCCCGTTGACCAGACCGAGGCTGATGATCAGCGGAGTCGCCTGGTAGGCATCGGCCATGTTGGCCGGCGCCGTGGCCTGCATGATCTCCCGCTCGCGATACAGCTGGGCCTCGTACGCGCTCGTGTAGATGGTGTAGCTCGCCGTCGTGGTGAAGCTCAGCAGCGAGTTCATCTGGTGCAGCATCTGCTCCAGCTGCTTGATCAACACCGCCAGGTAGATGCTCTTGCCGGTCGCCCGAGCACCGGCCAGCGCGACACAGACGGCGTTGCCCGCGCGCCAGCCGGCGGGGAGGTCGAGGTGGCAGGTCGGGCAGATCTCGGTGGTCGGCTTGCTGCACCGGTAGCAGGGGGTGCTCGGGGGCGGGTTCCAGGGCGCCTTACCGTCGCGCTTGAGGCCCTGGGTGGAGAAGGCGATCACCTGGCTCCCGCGGAAGGCGCTGGCCACCGGGTCCGTGAACGACTCGCACGGGCCCGGGCAGCGATACATGCGCTCGTCGGGGCTGAGCGGTGTGAAGCAGTGCGGGCAGCTGGTCACGATCCGGCTCCTTGCGCTTGCGCCAGTCGTCGCTCGTAGCCGGCGAGCAGCGATCGTACGATCGTGCGGACCTGAGCGGGCGACAGCGCCTCGGCGTCGCCGTCGGCGTCGATCGCGGTCACCGGGATGGACGCGCCGCCGAGCGAGTCAGCTCCAACGGGTCCGGCTCCTGCGGACCCGTTCCCGACCTGTGCGGCGCCCAGCACGAGGAGGTGGACCAGGTCGCGGGGGTCCGCGCCGAGGTCGGCGGGGATGCCGTCGGTGATGACGTACGTGAGTCCGTGACCGCCGCCGTCGGGGACGAGGGTGGAGCGGAAGCCGATGGACGGCGGGATGTCGGTGACCTCGTGCGCCGTCGAGGTGCCCGGCTCGGCGAACCGGTGGTCGGGGAGGGCGATCTGGCTGCGTCCGCAGGCGGTGACGGGCAGGCTCGTCGCGGACGAGATCACGGTCGCGACGCCGCTGACCAGCTCCAGGGCGGTCGCCAGCCACCCGCCGGCGATCATCGGCCGCAGGGATGCGGAGGAGTCGACCACGACCCGTACGGCCACGGCTTCGGCGGCGGACACCCGGGGGGCGCCGACCACTTCGCGCGCCGCCACCCGCGCCTGATCGGCCATCGGCGGGAGGACGACCTGGGCCGCCTGGGCGACGGCCGTGACGACCACGTCCGGACCGGCCGGAGACAGGGTCACGAGATCGCACGACCGCAGGCCCGAGGCGTCCACGGACTTCAGCGTCGCCCGATCGCTGTCGCCGCCCTCCGGGCCGATCACCAGCCCGTAGACGCTGCCGGTCGGAAAGGTGCTCGCCGACGCCGCCGGCCGGATCCGGATGAGCGTCGGTTCGTGGATCGCCAGCACGAGCATCCCCGGGTGGCGGATGACGTCGGTCACGGGCCGTTCGCCGGAGTCCGGTGTCAAGGCGACGGCCTCGAGCTCGGGGAGCGGCGCCGGGCCGGCGCCCGGTGCGCTGAGCAGCTGGAGCTTCGCCGACAGCAGCTGCGCCGGCAGCGTCGCGCCGACGCCGGGCTGCAGGGTGAGGATCATGGGTGGATTCCTGTCTGTCTCGACGGGCCGGCGACCTCGATGCGCCTCAACGCCATCGCCGCAGCCAGCCCTCGCCCGGGACGACCGACCTCAGCCATGATGCCGTGAACTTCTCGGTCGACGCGTACATCTGGGCGCCGCTCTCCCCGCGGCCGCTCATCAGCTCCCAGATCCTGCCCTTGGCCGCGCGGTCCACCTGTTCGATAGAGATCTCGTCGCGGGCCATCTGCGCCGTCAGGCAGTAGTGCAGCACCGGCATCGGGCGCAGATCGCGCAGCACCGTCAGCTGGTCGGCCCAGCGGTACGCCGGTCGCTGCAGCGAGCGTCCCGGGAACCTGGGGTCGGCGATCATCGCGGCCGCGGCCAGCTTGCCGATCCCGACGCCGCGCGTGTTCGCCTCGGTCACCGCGTCCGCTACCCCGGGTCGCACGAGGCCCAGCCGGACGACCTTCCGATCGATCAGCTGCTCGACCTCGTCGAGGTGGCCGCCGAGCGCCACCGCCACGAGGATGGCGACCTGCAGGGTGGCGACGGAATCGGCGTCGAGGTCTCCCCGATAGGCGAGACCCGCGACCCCGCCGGCCAGCAGCCGCTCGATGCTCGACGGCAGGTCCGAGTCGAGCCACCACCGGCGCTGGCTCAGTCGTCGCAGCTCGGCGAGATCCCCGAGACCGTAGCGGGCGAGGAACGCCGTCCTCCGCGAACGGCCGACGGCATCGACCAGCCGATTCAGGGCGCCACCCGCAGGCCCGGCCTTGACGGCCGGACCGAAAAACCCGATCGGCATCGCGCCGGGTGCGTTGGCTTCGAGCGTCAGCAGCTCCTCGATCGTCCAGGCGGGTGCGCCGAACTGCTCCGCCAGCTCGTCCGAAGCGAGCCCGAAGCCCGTCGTCCGGCGGGCCAGCAGCGCGGCGCTGAGCGCCAGCACACGGTCGGCTCGATGGTGCTCGGGGTCGGCGATCCAGGACTGGTAGGCGTACTCCGTCCGGAGCCGGTCGTCCAGCCGGCCGGCGTCCGTCGGCGGGACGGGATACAACCAGCGAATCACCGCCAGGTCCAGGGCCTGGCCGAGCGCCCGCTTGCGGACACCATCCGGGAGGGACGGCCGGACCGTCGCGGCCAGCACCTCCTCATGCACCGGGCCGAAGGCGGCGACCAGCTGGGGCCCGCCGCGCTCCGCCAGGACCGGCCAGACCAGGCGTTCCGCCTGATCGGCGAGGTCCTCGGCGAAGTGGTCCAGCAGGCCGAGCCGCCAGGTCAGCACGGCGAGACCGAGGACGGCGGCAGGGATCCGAGGGTCGCCGATCCGTACGTCGTCGCCGTGCCGGTGGTCGCCGTGCGGGTTGCTCCGCCCCGGGTCCTCGCGGTGCGGGTCGCTCCGCTCCGGGTCCTCGCCGTGCGGGTCGCTCCGCCCCGGGTCGTCGCCCGGGCGGCCGAGCTGTCTCAGTGCCGCCGCTATAGCGGAGTGGACGGACTCTGTCATCCAGCCTGCGCCGGACCATGGCGATTCGGGCAGCGGCGGCCCGCCGGGGTGGGACAACCGGTCGAGGTCCTGAACGGCGAGGGTCACGTACACACCGAGGGCCTGCTCCGCCATCCCGCCGAGGGGCCGGCCGGGTCGGCTCGCCGAGCGGATCATCTCCCAGGCGTCGTCGACGCTGAGCTGCTGCCGCTCGATGAACGCCCGGGCGCTGGCCAGCTGCGCCGGGCTGGTCCCGTCGGGAGTGTTGGGCACCACGCGCCGGGCGGCGGCCACGCCGTCGGAGAAGCTCTCCGGCTCGGCGGCCACCAGCATGGCCAGCGGCCAGGCCGGCTGGTCGGCGACGGCCGGTGCGGCCGACCCGATCTCGGTGATCCGCGCCAAGGCGTAGCGGGCGGTCGGCTCGTCGATCAGGACCACCCGGGCCAGGGTGGACCACTCGGTCGCGACGACCTCGTCTCCGGCGGCCGTTCGGTGCGGCTCCCCGTCGAGGTCGCCGGTCAACAGGTCCCGGTCGTCGGCGATCAACACGAACCCGCGGTTCCGTTCGGCGAGCCGGTCGTGGTCCTGGGTCGGCACGCAGCACAACCGCACGCCCTGCCGGAGACGGTTCTCCAGCGATCCAGTCCGCTCCAGGGTGGAGAACGACAGGCAGCGCGCGGTCGCCACGGACGTCAGGTAGCTGACCGCGGCGATCCACAGCGCGGCCTTGTCGGTGCTCTCGGTGCTCAGCACGATCGGCCGGCCGCCGGTCAGCGCCGCGGCGCAAGCGTCCAGCAGAACCCGCAGCACGCTGAGCCGGCGGTAGTCGTCGAAGTCGAGCAGGAACTCCGCGATCCGCTCGACGGAGATCATCGGTCCCGGCCGGGGAACCGCCCGGGGCAGCGGGCAGTCGCGGACCAGCTCCGGACCGTACGGCGTCAGCCAGCCAGGGCTACGCCACCAGTCGATGGGACGTCGATCCAACGGCATCCCCCGAGGAGCACGCGGATCGTCGCGCGACCCGCCCCAAGTCGAGTCCGAGTCCGCCGGCCCGCGATCGAGCAGGACGTGGGCGAAGACGTTGCCGGGCCGCCCCGAGCCGTCCAGCCCGGCCGGTGCGTGGTGCCACCAGGCGACCGCCGCCTCACCGGCACGGGACGGATCGGTGTCGAACACCAGCCGGCGCGGGAACCTCTCCAGGTCCGTCGGCGAGGGGAACCGCGGCAGGTCGACCCCAGCGTCCAGCTGCACGCCGATCGCCGCCCGGAGCACCTCGATCTCCGGATTGGTCAGGCCCATCGCGTCCTTCACCTGCCATCCGGCCCCGCCCAGCCCGTCGTAGGAGGTGAACGTCAGCTGCCCGAAGCGCGCGGCATCGGACCAGCTCTCCTCCTGCTCCGCCGACAGGTCGTACGTCGACATCAGCCGTGGACGTACAGAGTCGCGGCCGGTGGATCGAGGAGGGCGAGTCGGTCGATCGGCCCGTCGACGAACAGGCGGACGTATCCAGTCAGGCCACGGGCCTCCGCGACCCAGCCCAGGCCGGACCCGTCCGGCGGCAACCGGTCGGGACGAAACTGCCTCGTCGGTTGGCTGACCTGGGGGATGTCCGGGACGACCGGCAGCGCGGTGCCGTCCTGGACATGCAGGGGCAGCCGGTCGGACCGGTGCACCAGGACGAAGGCGGGAGCAGGGACGGGCGGCGCCTCCGCACTGATCGTGACCACCAGCTTGTCCAGCCGGAACATCCGCTGCCGCGCCTCGACGGTGTAGCGGAGCCTGGTCAGGCCCGGGTAGGCGGCGCTGACCGGTCGGCCGAACGCGGCGCCGCCACCCTCGAACGCAACGCCGGCGAGATGCACCGCGCAGCCGTTGCGGGGCAGGAGGCCGCGGAACTGCAGGCCGCCCAGCTTCTCGTACGTCTCCTTGTCGATCTCCTCGTAGCCCGGCCCGCCGGCCGGCACCTCGACCGGATCCGTGGCTCCGCGCGGCACCACGATCACCTTCGCCGCCCCGTCCGGCCAGCCGAACTTGAGCACCTGGTGGTCGCAGCGCTCGACGACCGTTGGCTGCGTCGGCTCGCCGATCACCAGCACGGTCTGCGTCTCGCCGACCCGGACGACGCCGTTGAGCAGGGTCACCGGAGTGAAGTGGATCCGGCTCCAGCCGACCCGCCCGCGGAGGTCACGCATGCCCTCCCGCGCCGGCCCGGACGCGACGACCGGCATCTTCTGCTGATCCTCATCGCGGAGACCCAGCTGTGGGCCCAGCACCCCGCTGTGGTGCTCACCGTTCGTCGCTCCGGCCACCGGGCCCTTCTCGGTCCGGAAGAGCAGGACCTGGCCGGCAGCCGGCCTGGACCAGGAGATGTCGAATCGCGCCGAACCGTCGTCGGCGTACCTCCTGACCACGGCGAGATCGGTGATGGCGACCACCGGCGCGGAGATCGCCACCTCCGCCGAGAGCGGGTCGGACTGGCGCAGGCCGCCGCCCTGTGCCACCTCGACCACCACGTCGTAGCGGTAGCGCCGGCCCGGGATCGCCTCGTCGTCGACGAACCCGCCAAGGTGCGGGTCGGTCTGGTCCAGCAGGTACTCAGGATCCTGACCCGCGCCCATGGCCAGCCGCTCGATCGGGATCCGATACACCAGCACCTGGCTGACCCCGGGTGCGGTGGTCCACCGGCCGATCACGAGACCGTCCTCCTCGCGAATCTCGAGATCGCTGACCCCGAAGACGTACGTGCCCTCGGCGACGAGTCTCGGCTGGGCCTCGTACGCCTCGTCGAGCGAGCGTCCGCCGTGCTCGAAGACGGCGAAGAACCGCAGCGCCGCGGACGGCGGGCGGGGATCGAGCGTGCTGAGCAGCGTCTCCCCTGGGGCGATCTCGGTGACGATGTCGACGAGCAGGCAACCGGCCGGCGAGTACGGGGGGATGTCGTCGCGGGCCACGACCCGGTGCATCGTGACGGGCTCGCGGTCGACGTCGACCGGCCAGCGGAGCCGCAAACCGCCGGCCACGGGCGTGAGCCGGACGGCACCCAGCTTCGCGGCCTTGGCCGGAATCGTCCTGATCGGCGCGAACTCGGGCTCGATCCGGCTGTGCAGGAAGTCCAGATCCGGCGCGGCGGTCCGGTCGGCGCCGGCTTGGCGGGCTGTTTGGGGCGGCGCCTGATGCGCCGACTGGGGTGATGTCTGGCGCGCCGGCTGGGGTGCTTGCTCGGTGTGGTGCTGGGCCTGCGCCGTGACTGGGGGAGAGGGATCGACCCGGCGGCCCGCGGCAGGGGTGCCTGATGCTCCGGTTCCGGTCGACCCGCTTCCCGCGGCCGCCCCGCTCTGCTGCTCACCGGGGGCGCCGGCCGAGGCGTTTCGCTGCACCTCGATGATCTCCTCGGCCAGGCCCTTGACCGAGGTGTGCAGTGCGTTCTGCACCGCCGGGATGTGCTTGCGCCCACGCAGCACGATCTCGGTGAGGTGCGTGTCGGCGATGACGTTCGGCCGGATCCGCCCACTACGGACCGCGGCGTCGCGCCACGCCTTCAGCGCCTGCAGCTCACGGTGCGCCTGAGGGTCGGCGTTCGGGGCGCCTTGCGGTGGGGTCGACATCTCGGATGGGTTCCTAGAAGACTTGGTCGAACTGGTCGAGGCCGGATGGTGGGGCCGGGTCGTCGGGGGCGGTCCTGGCTTGCGTTGGCGGCTTCGGGGACCAGTTGAGGTCGTACGCGGGCATGCCCTCGCTGAGCTGGACCGTCACGGCGGCCTTGGCGAGACCGTCGGCAAGCGACATCCGGCCGTACGTCCTCGAGACGGCCGCCTTGCCGGCCACGTGCGCCTGCCGGCGGAAGACCGCATAGTCGAACTCGGTGGTGGCCGCTCCGCGGGTGTCCACGCCACCGCCCGTGGCGAGCTCGCCGATGCCGGCCATGAAGTCCGCCAGCGGTCGCGCTCGGCCGCCGTCGGCGGGGACGACCTCGGTCAGCAAGGCGTCCCCGAGCGGGGTGTCCGCCAGCTTGGTGAGGGTCTCACGCCACAGGGCGTCACCGGCCGCTGCGCCGGTCCCCTCCGTCTCGAGCAGGTCGGCCCAGCGGGTGAGCAGGTGGTCGGCCCCGGGCGGCTGGCTGTACATCAGGTTCGGGTCGTCGCGGAGCTCGCGAGCCGCGGGACCGAGCCGGCGATGCGCGTCGCTCAGCACCTCCTCCCAGATCGGCTCGAGCCAGCCGAACTGGTACCGCTCGGTGCGCAGCTGCTCGACGACGTCGGCCAGCTGCGACTCGTCCGGCCGCGCGACGCCGACCCGAACCGAGCGCGGCATCCCGTCGCCGATCACCAGCGCGGGACGTACGTCCGTCGCGGCCTTGCCGAACGGCTGGGCCAGCACGACGGCGATGACTCGCGCCCACTCGAGGAACTCGCCGTACGCCTGCGATGTGCGGCGCAGATCCCCCAACGCGATGGCGAGGTTGCGCTGGTTCACCTCGGCATCGGACGCGGCCTGGCGCCGGCGATGCAGAACGGCGAACAGGTTCCGCTGCTGGACGGTGAACGCGGTGGCCGTCCCGGCGAACCAGACGACGACGGCTCCGATGCCGACCGCGACGGCGGTGTGCGGCTCGATGACCGCCTTGACTCCGAGGAAGACGTCGACCCCGAGGACGACGATCAGCAACCCCAGCAGCACCCGGATCACGATCGCCAGGCGGCGCTGCGTCCGCTGCAGATCGGCGTCGAGCTCGTCGGCCCGCGCGGCCTCGGCCAATCGCGCCAGGAGATCGCGCACCGACGCAGTGTGACGCCGCACCGCATCGCCCAGCTGAGCGCCCACCTGGACCGTGAATGTTCCGGCATGGCGGTCCCGCCAGTCCCGCAGGCTCGCGAGCGTGCGGTCGGCATCGGCGCCGGCTCCCGGCTGTTGGGACAGCTGGCTCAGCTGATGCGTGGCGGTCTCGACGGCCAGCACATCGGTCGGACGCAGCCCTGCGCCGAGGCCGTGGAACGCCGACTCCGCACCGGGCGCTATCGCGGTCGGACTGCGGACGAAGGCGCGGTCGATGCCGCGCTGCAACGGGGGTAGCCCGCCGGAGTGGTCGCCGGCATCGGCGAGGGTGAGCGCCGCGCCCACGAGGTCGCGCCACAGGGTTGTGAGTCGGGCCCGTCCAGATTCGCCGGTCGCCAGCTGCTGCTGCCCGAGGGCGTCCTCGAGCTGCTGGGAGGAGGCCGCCAGGTCGCGCCAGTCGGCCGGCTCGTTGTCGCCACGGACACCGTTGACCATCACCGCGTACGCGGCGGGATTGGTGCCGAACAGCGCGCGCTGGGCCCGCTGGGCGACGTCGACATTGATCCGGTAGACGACCCCGTGGTACCAGCGGGGAACCGCGTTCACCAACGTCGCACCGAGAAAGCTGAAGAACATCGCCAGTGCGTCGCGCAGGCCGGTCTCCTTGACCGGAACCGGTTCCGCCTTGATCCCCCCGGAGTCGAGGACTGCGTCGTGCTGGTGCCAGAAGGCGCGCGCGACCGCGCTGCTGTCACTCTCGGGATCGTCGGAGGGAACCGATCGGGTGCCTCCGGTGCGCGGGCGTGGCAGGGCCCCGTCGACACCGGTCACCGCCGCCCGTACGCGGTCCTCGACGTCGGCGGCCTCGAGCCGGCGGTGGTATGCGCGGACCACTCGGACGGTCGACCCGGGCATCGGCTGCTCGTCGTCCAGCGGCGCCCCCGCAAGACCCCTCCACAGGCCGGTCGCCCCGCAGATCGTGGCGGCGGCAGGGGCGCCGAGCTCGATCGCGTCCAGGGTCGGCATCAGCTGCACAAGCCCGCGTCCGGGACCTTGTCCGTCCTCGGGAGAGATGACGAGGTTGTGCCACTCCGGTCGAGCCGGCGCGGCGCCGCCCGGGCCGGAGTCGGGACGGGTCACGACCAGCCGGAGCCGTTCGACCCGTGCGCCGCCCCCGGCGGACCGGATCAGCGACGCGATCCGGTCCTCACCCGAGGCGCTGATCGCGGGGGCGTCTCGCAGGGCCGGCACGAGGATGGCCAGCCGGATCCGTTCCAGCTGCTGTTCCTCGATGAGGTTCTCGGTGGTCACCGGGTGGGCGCGTCCGTCCACGATCAGCTCGGCCCTCAGCAGGCCGGCGGAGGCCTGACCGGAGCGTCCCGCCTGCGTCCGACTCCACCCAGAGAAACGGGATGACGAGCCCGAGGGCCGACCAGTCCCGCAGCGCGTCGCGCACGCCGCCCAGCGGACCGGGCGGCGCCGCGAGCACGACGAGCGTCGGGTGCTGGCGGCTCGAGCCCATGCTGGCAGTCTGGCGGCCCCGGGTGCTGGAGCCTGACGTGGTGCTGGAGCCTGACGGTGGTGCTGGAGCCTGGCGTGGCGCTCGACCCTGGCGTGGCGCTGGACATCTGACCGCCCCCCGCCCGCTAGAACGCGTCCCAGTCGGGCAGCGCGGGCCGGTCCTCGCCAGTGTCGACCGTCCCGCCGACGCCCGCGCCGGCCGGATCCGGCATCCGGCGGGCCTTGTGCAGCAGCTCGACGATGGTGTCGGCGGCGAAGGCGACGTCCGGGGCGAGGTCGTACAACAGCGGCACGCTGGTCGCCTGCTTCCGGCTGTCGATCCGGACGTACGCCCCGGGTTTGCCGTCCTCGGTCCGGCCACCCGGCAGGAAGTGCTGACGGACCAGCTCGGCGGGCCCGCGGGCGCCGGAGATCCACTCGACTGCGGCGTCGTACCGCTCCTCCGGTGTGGTCGCCGCCGCGATCGCCGGGATCCGGCTGGGCCGATCGCTGCTGGTGCCGCTGCGCAGCCAGGCGGCGAGCTTGCGCTGTCCGGCTACGGCCAGCAGCCCGCGGCCCTCCTGACTGGCCCGCTCCTCGCCGTCGTACAGCTCCCGCAGCAGCTGGTACGGCCGCAGCGACGACATGATCGGCGCCCGGTGGACGGCCGCGATCGCCAGCAGCGAGGACTCCAGGACGGCAGGCAGCCAGTCCTGGCGGAACCGGAACTGGGAGGGCGGCGTGAGCAGCGGGTGCGGGAAGGCCACCCACCGCCGCTCGCTCGGGTCCCAGATCCTGACCGGGGTGGTGTAGGGCTCCGGCGGGATCTCGAGCTCGCCGACGATCTGTCCGACGTACCAGCCGGTGACCATGGCTCGGCGCTCGTTGTCGCTCATCGGCAGCGCGGCGTCCAGCGGCCGGGCTCGGCGCATGGTCCAGAACAGTCGGGCCCCCTCCGGTTGCACCGCGTTCCACTCGTTGATCACCGGGTCCAGGATCGAGTTGAACGCGAGGGGCAGATAGAGGGGGTACGACCCGAAGATGTCGATCCGTCGGGGATTGCCCTCGGCCGTGAGCGCCCGTTCGAAGTTGGTCGGCGTGACGTCGTTGATCAGGCTGTCGTGCCGGATCAGCGCCAAGATGTCGTCGGCCACCGAGAGGGCACCCAACGGAACTTGGGAGAACTTGTAGACGTACTGCACCTCCTGTCCCTCGCCGCGGCTGCGGTACATGACCTTGACGGCCTGCGCGTTGACGCTGGACAGCGGGACGGCGAGATCGAGCGCCCGGCGGAACTGGGCGACGAGCTCACGCTGGCGACGCTGGATCTCCACCTCGCTCGGCCGGCTGGCGTCCTTGCCCTCGAGATAGGCCCGCAGGTTCGTCGAGACGAAGATGTCGAAGGACTCGTCCTTGCGCCGGACGAACGCCTTGGCCCGCTGCCGGATCTGGTCGGGACGGACGGCGAGGTCGTACTGGCCCTCCTGGGCTCGGACCGTCTGTCCGCTCGCCGGGTCGGTTCCGAAGGCCCGGGGCCACCAGTTGAGCTTGCGGCTGACCAGGCCGGCGGGCGCGGGCTCGCCGGTCGACTCCCACAGGCCCGTCACCACCTGGGTGGTCACGGTGGCCAGCGGGACCGGACCGCGGTTCTCCTTGGTCAGGCAGGTGGCGATGTCGTCGGCGAACTGATCGGCGAAGACTCGCGACGGGGTCAGCATCAGCTCGTTGTTGGCCTCGCCGAACCGCTCCGGAACCCGTTGGTCGGTCTCGGCGGGCCAGGCTGGGTAGAGGTCCGTCTCCAGCCGGGCCAGGCCGTCGTGGGTCAGCACGGCGCGACGGGCGGCGTCGAGCACGGCGATCGAGTCGCTCAGTGACTGGCCGAGCGGGTTCAACAGACCTGGTACGAAGTCGCGCAGCGCCCGCGAGATGTGTCCGGCGCTGCTGGTGTAGATCTGCAGACCGAGCTTGAGCCGGGCCTCGGCGACGACCCGGGCGATCCAGTCCTGACCGCCGCTGATCGTGCCGCGCGTCGCGGCGACGACGGTCTCGATCTCGACCGGCAGCGTGGACAGATCGCCGATCGGGCGTTCGCTCAGTGCCTTGAGGCCGGGCATCAAGGTGTTGGTGAGCAGCTCCCCGACCCGTTCCACCAGGGCGCGACCGTAGACCAGCCCGTAGCGGCCGACAGCCTGGGTCACCATGGACTCCACCCGATGCTGCAGGTCGAACACCCAGGTCACCGCGCTGCGGTAGGCGAAGTCCTCGGCCTGCTGCTGAGCCGCGGGCTTGGCCGCTGCGATCGCTCGGCGGACGTGCTCGAGCCAGTGCTGGGCCTGGCTGACCTGGGGACTGGTCAGCGCCAGGACCTGGTCGGCGATCTGCGCGGTGCGGCTCTCGACCCCGCTCCGCGGGACGGCCACACCTGCGAACCAGTTCTCCAGCTCGGTGGCCGCCTGGGCGCCGGTCAGCCGGGCGGGCAGGCCCAGCGTCTGGCACACAGTCGGCCACTCCGCGGCCACGAGGGCCTGGACCTCGGCAGTGCCGGAGGTGGCCGTGCTGCCGGAGCGCAGGTGACCGTCGAGCAGCCTGTCGACGGCGGCGCGGGAGATCCGTTGGGCGGCGTACTCCGCATAGCGGTCACGGCCCATGCTGATGCTCGCGAAACCGAAGGAGCCCCACGGCAGGGGAGCCGGCGCGGCGCCCCACCCCATCAGCCGCGGGTCGGGTTCGACATAGCCACGGTTGCCGAGGTCGAAGGACGCGAACTCCTCGCTCGCCACGTCGCTGGTCATCAGGCCGGCCAGGCCGCGGGCGAGTCCGCGATAGACCGCGTCCGGCGTTCCCTCGCCGAAGATCGCGCGCTGGGTGCCGACGGTCCGACCGACGGGAAAGACGCGCGCGAAGGGGACATGGTGGCCGACCGTGTCCGTGACGCCTAGCGACCGGAGCAGCTCGGTGTCGTGGCGCCGCGCGGCACCCGTCTGGCTGGCGACGATCTCACCGAGCATGGCGAGCGCGTTCGCCCGTACGCCGGTCCGCGCCTGAGCGGGCAGCGTGTCGAACACGTCGGGGCTGACCATGAACACCGCGACCTTGCTGGGGTTGGTGTTCGGCACCATGCTCAGCAGCCGGCAGACGTCGAGCGCCATCGACGCGCCCGCCCCGCCGGCCATCGAGCTGACGACGAGGACGAGGGCTGGTGCGCGGCGGTCGTAACGACTTCCGGTGGACCAGGAGACCCGCTCCATCTCGTCATGGGTCTCGGTGTGCTCGAGCGTCTTCCAGGTCGCGTCGAGGAGATCGCGGACCTCGCCGGCCTTGCTCAGCAGCACCGTCCGGCCGATGGCCCGGAACTGCCCCGCGCCGAGGTCGACCGCAGTCTCCTCCTCGTCGGGCCGTTGGCAAGCCCAGGTGCCGAGCTGGCCGAGACCGTCGACCCCGCCGCCCTGGTCGTGCCGGAGCCGTTCGCTGAGCACGTAGTCAAGCGCGGGGTACGAACCCCCGCGCGGTCCGAGCCCGTGATAGGTGCCCCTCTGCTGCTCGACGTTCCCGACTCCTTCGGGCCCCTTCTGGATCGCCGTCGGCACGTCGAAGAACAAGAACTGCCAGCCGGCTGGGAGCCGGTCCACCCCGTCCTTGGCCAAGTCGGAGCGAAGCTGGTCCATCAGGTAGGCCAGGGTGTGGCCGCCGGAGCCGCCGCAACCGACCACCAGGAAGCGCATCATCTATGGTGCCTTTCTTTCGCCAGCGGGGTCGTCGGGCGGGGTCGGTGTGCCGAGGCCGAACGTGCCGAAGGACTGGGAGCTCCAGTCTGGCGGTGCCTCCGCATCCGGCGGTGACCCGGGTTGGTTCTGCGGCTCGCTCGGCTGGTTCTGCTGGCTCTGCTGGCTCTGCTGAGGCGGCTGAGGCGGCAGGGGCTGGGCTGGGAGGGGCTGGGCTGGGAGGGGCATGGTCTGCTCGGCCGCTCCCGGCGGGGACGCGCCCTGCCCGAAGCCGGCGGCGCCGGGCCCTGGGCTCCAGCCGGTCGGTGGCGAACCCAGGCCGAACGCTGCCGCCGCCGGCTCGCCACCCGCCGTCGTGCCGGGGGCGCTCGCGGCCGTGCCGGGGCCACCCGGGGTCGCGCCGACCTGGTGCAGGGTCGGCAGCAGGCGTGGGATGGCGGCGCGGGCGTCCGCCAACAGCGCCTCCGAGCCGTTGGCATCGAGGTCGAACCCGCGAAGCACCAACAGACGCCCGGTCGCCGGGTCGCCACCCGGGTCGTGGAACAGTGCCCAGGTGTTGTGCACGGCCAGCGGGAGCTTCGCCGCTCGGGTCTTGCCGGCCGGAGCGTCGTGCGCACTCGAGGCGCCGACGTACGGCGGAAGGCCGGCCTCGACGAACCCGGCGCCGAACGGCGACGCCCCCATCTTCGTCCGCAGGGCGACGCCCGCCGCCGAGGTGGAGCGGGTGCCCTTCCGCAGCAGATCGACCGCGACCGGGGCCGGCAGGGTTTCGTTGCGCAGCGGAGCCCCGGCCGCCAGCACCTCGCCGTCGACCACGGTGACCGGCACCAGCACGGCCTGCAGCGGGTGACCGGGGATCCTCGCGCCGTACCACTTGAGGAGGTAGAGCAGACCGATCGGGATGCCAAGACCCAGCAGGAAGGCGATCAGGAAGGCGGGCACGGCGACGGACACGTCGACCGGCTGGGTCAGCTGGGCGCTGAAACCGATGGACACAGGGCTTGCGTCTGCCGGATTGTCCGCGGACGCCAGGTCGAGCGTCACCGAGCCGCTCAGTCCACCCGTCCCCCCGTACGCGGTCGCGAGGTGCACCGGCAGGTCGACGGTCTGATTCGCGCCGACGTGGAGGCAGGTCTCGGCCGAGCTGTGCTCCGCCGAGACGGTGACTGTGCCGACCTCCTGAGGTCCGACGATGCCCGAGCTCCCGGGCTTCGCTGTGACGGTTGGCAGCCAGGCGCAGCTCGGACCGTGCACCTGGATCGAGGCGGTCGCGTCGGCCGGTCCGTGGACGTCGCCGAAGGCCAGTGACCCGGATGCGCTGCCTCGATTCGGCGGGACCTCGACCTCGACCGGCACGAGGACCACCTGCGGAGCGAGGGTGGTGCTCAGCCCATCGACCACCTGGGTGGTGTAGCCGAGGGTCAGCCGTGCGGTGGCCGGACCGGCCCGTACCGACGTCAGGTCGACGGGCCGAGGTCGGGCGAGCTCGGTCTTGCCGATGCCGAAGCCGATCGGGACTGTGGTGCCGATCTTCGGCACCAGCTCGGCGTCGACGGAGAGCCGCCCCGGGACGTCGGCGGGATCGAGCGCGGTGCCGTCGGTGTGGACCAGTCCGAGCTGCACCTGGCTGGTCTCGCCGGCGACCAGCTTGTTGGCCTTCGGCCACGCCGGCAGCAGGTTCCCGCGGAGACTCACCTGGAGATCGTCGGGGTTCGCCGGAGTGCCGTTCGCCGTTTGGATCGACCAGACGCCCAACCACGAGCGGCTGCCGCGGGTGATGTCGACGGTGAGTGAGTCGGGGGCGTCCCACCGCCACGTCGCCGTGACGCCGGTGCTCCCGAACTCGGCCTGGCCCGGTCCCTTGTCGTGCGACGGGATGGTGACGGAGCCGATCGAACCCGGCCCGACGAGCCTCAGACCCTGACCGTCTGACTGGTGCGCCGCGATCGACACCCCGCTGAGCGCGTCGTCCAGTACGAAGCGGTCCAGGTGCTGTGCCCCCGGATGGGCGAGCACCCAGATCTGACGGACCAGCTCCTCGACGTCGCCGACCTGGAAGTACTTGCCGGGTGGGTTGCGCAGCGCCCCACAGGTCTTGCCGTTGCGGTCGACACCTTCGGCCACCCGTTGGAGCAGGCTCAGATCGGGCTTCTCCTTGTTGTTGGCGGGGGACAGCCCGATGCTCCAGATCGTGACGTTCGCGGCGCGAAGCTGGTCGGCCGGTCCGCCGTCGGCGCAGATGGCGTCGAGGCCCTTGCGGGTGGCGGGGGTGATGTTGGCGGCGTTGGTCAGCTGGAGGTCGGGTGCGTACTCCTTCACTCGGCCATAGGTGTTGGCCTGAACCGTGGTGGTGCGCTGTCTGAGGTGGAACTCACCGTCGGTGAACCAGAGCAGGGCCTGGCACCGGGAGCTGCCGGCCTGCCCAGGCTGCACGGTCTGCTGGGCGTGTGCCTGGAGAGCCTTCTGGGCGCCGTCGAGCGCAGCCCAGAAGTCCGACTCGAAGGTGCCCGATGTGACCGAGCTCACGGCGTCGATCCGGGCGTTGACGGCGGCGCTGCCGGACGTACTCGGCAGCATCGACCACGCGCCCTCCGGCTGGTAGTTCCAGCCGAAACCGGTGACCGCCGCGTCGAGCTGGACGTTGTTCTCCTTGGCGAATGCACTCAGCTCGGCGATCAGCGCCTTGGCCGCGTCGGCCCGGCGCTTGTCCGGGTCATTCGTCTCCAGACTGCCCGTGGTGTCGAACAGGATCAGCAGGCTTCCCGCCTTCTGCCCGCGCAGGCAGCCGAGGAAGTCCGGCACCGAGTCCTGAGGGTTCGCGCTCGCCTGCGGCGCGGGAGCGAAGAGCAGCGCAAGCACAGCCATCGTCAGAGTTGCGGCGAGGGCGCGCAATCGTCGGTGTGGGCACCTCACAGCACCGGATCTCACAGGACCGGACCGCCGCCGCGGCCGAACCAGAGCGCGATCTCATATGCCGCCAACGCGGTCGCCAGCACCGCCAGCACGGCGCAGGCGTAGTAGGCCGGGCCCGTCCACCCGTAGTCGCTGCGGGTGGGTTGGGCGCGGCGCACGGTGTCGCGCCAGACGTAGCGGGCCAGCAGCCCGATCGCGATCGGCCCGGCGAGCAGCCAGCCGAGCAGGGCCGGGACCAGGCGTACCCCGAGGAACCATCCGACGAACCCGCCGATCAGTGCGGCAGCTGCGCTGAGCCCGAGCCAGAGGATCGGGGGGCGGATCGGCGCGGAGGCGCCGGCTGTCCCCGGGGAGCCGAGCGGGTCGCTGCCGGGACTGGTGGCGAAGGGACTCGGCCCCCATCCCGCCGCGGCAGGATCGGGGGCGCCCCCGGCCTGCTGGCCGTGGCCCCACGGATCGTCGTTACTCACGTCCCACCAACCGCCCCCGTGCTCATCCACCAGGATCCGCAACGGTACCCAATCGCCCTATCGATTCGCTCCCGGACTGGACGAATGCGCTCGGACGAGTTTGGACGGAGCTGCAGCGGCGCGCGGGAAGCTGGCGGATCATTCCGCGTACTCACGGCGAGTTCGACCGGCCCTCGTGCAGGGGTCTGTGCGGCATGCCAGGACCGGAAGAGGGACCAGCAGGGAACCCGCAGCTATCCGAGGCGCCGTAGCGCGTTCTCGACAGCAACCTCGACCCGGGAAGTCATGCCGAGCACATCGACCGGACGGCGTCCAGCGACCTGACCACGGATCCACTTCGGCCCGCCATCGTCATAGTGCAGCAGGGCATACAGGTCCCACCACGGATCGAGTGTCACCCCGGCGATCGACTCATAGAGCGACCGAAGCTGCTCCGACCACTCGGGCGAGTAGAGCGCCGCCAAGTATCGCCGGCAGTGCCCGATGTCGATCGCGCGCGGCCCCCGATGGATCGAGTTCCAGTCGGTCAGTCCAGTAATCCTCCCGCGCGACCACAGCATGTTGACAGGCAGGAGATCGCAGTGCAGAAAGACGGCAGTGTCCTTTGGCGGCCGCGCCGCCATGACAGCAAACGCCGCCTTCCACACAGCCGGCCTCTGTGAGTCGGCCGGCACCCGCAACCCGTCTAGAGGAGCGATCCAAGAATCCGTCCACGGTCTGAACATCCTCGCGGGGAGATCGAGGGAATGCAGCAATGCAGCAATTTCTGCGATCCTCGTCATCCACGACCGGGGGTCCGCCGGATTGAGGTCAACATGTCCCTGCAACCGTGTCATCAGCAACGATGGCGCGCCCCCCGTCGAAGCACCAGCAACATCAGTAGCCACGATGCTCGGAACCGGGAGCCCGCTTCCCGCGACCACGCCAAGGTTGGCGATCTCCTTCTCCAAGCTCCCCTGCAGGCCAAGGCCGCCCGGGTACTGCCGCAGTACGACGAACGATCGCATTCCACGTCGCTCCACAGTCAGCCGATTCACCGCAGAGCAGACGCCACCGGTCAATCGGCGATAGCCAACGATGCGACTGCCCCGACCCATCGACGCCGCAACCCAGGCGAAAGACTCCTCAGAGGGCCGACGCTGCCTGAACCCGCCGTCCCTCCAGTCGCCCTCGGTCATGAGCGGCGAGCCTATTCGTCAGGGGGCCGCGGCGATAGCCGTTTTCCACCCGCCAGAGGCAGTGACCCCCGGCTGCTGGGACGGCCGCCACAAGCCGACCCGTCCACAGCGAAAGCTGTTGGATGGTCCGACCGGTTACGAGCGGGACGCTCCGGTGAGGTCATGAGATGCGGCAGCCGTGCTCTGTGTGGCCGGGCTCTGTGTACCCGGGCATCACTGCTGCCTCCAGCCTGGCCGTAGAGATGACGGACTGGCTGGGGCTCATACCCCCGGGACCTGGTGGTATGCCTCCAACACGGGCGGAACCCCGTCAGTGAGCATCTTCTTGCGCACCGAACCGAGCAGCTTCGACATCGCCAAACCGCCGACACCGGTGAAGCCGGTGTGATGCCAGGTGAACCGGGTCCCACCGGGGATGGCTTCGAGCAGATAGGTCACGTCGGTCACGTCGTCGCTGGCCTCGTCGCCCTTCCAGGTGTAGTGGAGCGAGCGGGGGGCCTCCACGCTGATCACCTCGCAGTAGACGACGCCGGCCCAGCCCACGGTCGGCTTGCCCACGAGGCGGAACCTCGTGCCCACCACGGGCGCGAAGTCTTCGGGGCGGCCACCTCGCCCGGTCGTGGTCCACTGCGTGACCTGTTCGGGGTCGGTCAGGACATGCCATACCTCCTCCACCGGGTACGGGTAGTCGCGGACGACGGTGTACTCACTCATACGAACCCCTCGGTGTTGACGGCTCGATCGACTCGATCGAGCCTACCTATCGTTAGGTAGGTTCCCAACCAGGCGTTGATTGCGCCGGACAAGCCGCTCAGCCATCTCCGCGCCGAACTCGACCGGCACGGGATCATCCCGATCGCCGGCATCGGCCGCGACCTGGACCGGCGCCGGATCACCGTCGCCGGGCACGTCACCCACCGCCAACGTCCCGGCACCGCCGGCGGGGTGACGTTCCTCAACCTCGGAGCAGACCGGCATGCTCAACATCGTCTGCTCCGCCGCCACCTGGCAGCGGTACCGCCGCTCCGCCAAAGGCTCCAACACCCTCCTCATCCGGGGGATCGCCGAGTGGGGCGACGGTGCCCTCAACCTCCTCGCCGACCAGATCGCCCCGCTGGCCACCCTGCTCCCGGTTGCGGCCACCGCCTCGGCCCGGTCCCGCGACTTCCGATGACCTCGCCACTGCCCCGACGATTCGTCGTCCGCGACACCGGGTCCGGCCGGGTAGGGGTATGGGACACCTGGTCAACGCTTGGCGAAGCACCGGCCAGACCCGACCGCCGCCGAGCGGGAGGCCGCCGACCTCGAGCTTCGATTCGACGCCTGGGGCATCCGACCCGCCCACACGATCCGCCCGGTGACGCCGGCCATCGACGTCGACCAGGCCATCTGGCAGCCGGTCGGCGTTCTCGACCACTGGATCCGGGTCCGCACCGAACCTCACTCGTCCCCAGCTTCGCCTGGTACGGAAGGATCCGCACCCCCGCAACCGGCAGCTACCGGTGGCTGCCTGCCGCTGAGCTTCGACGCTCGGCAGGACCGGAGAACGGGGGCCGATGACGAACCCCGAGATTGAGCCCCCAGACGCAGACCTGCGCTCCGACCGTGGGGTTGCCGGCGTACCGAAGTCCGGTCCCGGCAGAGATCGACCTCGAGGAGGCGGCCCGCACGCTGCTATCGGTGACCGGCGCGATGAACTGCTGCTGGGCCGAACGGACGAAAAACTGTCCAGGCTCGACAACGCCGACAGCGAGGCCGAACCGTTCGACCGCTCCGGGCCCCCGTTGGGGGCTGAGCATCCCCAGCGATTCGGACAGAAATCCGACCGGATGCTCAGTCTGGTGACGATCCGCCGAGGCGACGCGTCAGCCCAGTGTGGTTGTCGGATGCGGCGATGAGGTTGGCGGTCCGCAGTTCGAAGGCGATCGCGAGCAGCGCTTCACGGAGGGCGGCCGCGGGGTAGAGACGATCGTCGAGGAACGAGGCGGCTTCGGCGTGAGGGTTGCCGGGTAGCGTCTTGGCCGGGTCGAAGTCCGGTCCTGACATCGATCCACGATCGCAACCTCCCGGCAGATCGTCGTCATCCAGATCTTGATCGTCCGGCTCTGGGTGCTGTGCCATGGAGAGGTCTCTCATCTTCTCTAGCAACGATTCGGCGATGGCGGCCAGGTCGTGGTTCGGGGCTGACTGCCGGGTGCGCGTCTGCTGTTGGCGGATCTCGTCCTCTTGGCGGATCTGGTCGCGGATGCTGAGTGGTGGTCGGTAGGTCGGGTCGTCGGTCAGCAGTTGGTGGAGGGCCGTGATCGCGTCGTCGCGATGCTTCGCGGGATGTCGGTGCGGCAACATCGTTCGGGCGCGGGTGTTCAGCGCCTTTTCGCTGCGGTCGAAGTCAGCGACGAGCGTCGCGATCGGGGTGCCGTTGCGGACTGCCTCGAACAGACGGGTCTCCTCCGATGACGACCACGGGACACCGGCCCGCGGCGGCGTCTGTTCGATGTTGCCCATGCACCCATCATGTCCGTGACCTCCGACATCGGTCCGTGCCCGCGCCACGGAGCCCGATGGTTCTGTCCGTCGCGCGCCTCGGGTGGTGTCGCCGCTGTATGGGCCGCTGGTTCGTCGGTCGGGCCGGTCGATCCGCGTACCTGCAGCAGACGAGGGCCGGTGGTGTTGTCACCGGCTCGACGCCTGCAAGGATCGACCATCTAGCGAGGGCTTATCGGGCCTCGGTGTCGGCAATTCTGGCGCCGCTGTGGCGTTGGTGACGGAGGAGGTCCAGTGACCGAACCTGAGGACGCCGGACCGCTCGAGCCGGTGTCGACCGCGTCCGGCGGCCGTGTCCAGAATTCGTCACCGTGGGCGCCTTTGCGGCACCCCATGGGTCGCTGGCTGTGGCCGGCGGTCGTGTCGGGTACCTCGGGTTGTGGATGCAGACGGTCGGTGCGCAGTGGCTGTTGGTCAGTGCTCCGAACGCTGGTGGGTTGGTGGCTCTCGTTCAGACGGCTGCGCTGCTGCCGCTGATGCTGCTGGCGTTGCCGGCAGGGGTGATGGCCGACGTGTTTGACCGGCGTTGGCTATTGTTCACTGTTCAGGTCTATGTGTTTGTCGTTGCCGGATCGCTGGCCGTGCTCACCATGTTGGGTCTGGTGACGCCGATCTTGATGTTGATCTTCACGTTCCTGCTGGGGATCGGCGCGGCGGTACAGCTGCCCACCTGGCAGGCGGTGATCCCGGAACTGGTGCCCCGCAATGAGCTCGGGGCGGCGACCCGGCTCGACATGGTGGCGGTGAATGTGGGACGTTCGGTCGGACCGGCGATCGCCGGGGTCGTGATCGCCATCTCCGGGGTGGCGACGGTGTTCGCTCTCAACGCGGTGTCGGTGGTGTTCCTCGCCGTGGCCGTGTTGCGGTGGAAACGACCGGCGACCGTCCTGTCCGGAGGACGGGAGCGTTTCACCCCGGCACTGAGAGCCGGCGGCCGGTATGTGTGGCATGAGCCTGTGGTGGGCCGCATCTTGGTCCGCACGATTCTGTTCGTCGCCCCGGGAGCCGCCTTGTGGGCGTTGTTGCCGTTGCTGGCCCGACAGGTGCTCGGCCTGGACGCGGGCGCGTACGGGGCACTGTTCGGCGCGCTCGGGGCCGGCGCGATCGTCGCCGCTTTGGTCTTGGGACGTGTGCGGGATCATCTATCGACCAACCATCTGCTGGCCGTGGCCGGGGTGCTGTACGGGGCCGCGATGGCGGTCATCGTGCTGGTACCCAATCTGGTGGTCGGCGTTGTGGTGTTGGTGTTCGCCGGGCTCGCCTGGACCGCGGTCGTCTCGACGTTGAATGCCGAGTTGCAGATCTTTTTGCCCGGTTGGGTCCGGGGCCGCGCCTTGGCGATGTATCTGGTCACCTTCGCCGGGACCCAGGCGCTGTCCTCGGTGGTGTGGGGTCAGGTCACCAACCAGGTCGGGGTGCGGATCACCTTCCTGATCGCCGCGGGGGTGATGACCGTAGGTGTGATCGCCGGGCTGATCTGGTCGGTTCCCGACACCGGACATCTCGACCGCGAGCCGGCGGTGTACTGGTCCGATCCGCGCCTGGCGGTGGAACCGGAGATGGATGCCGGCCCGGTGATGGTGGCTGTGCATTATGTGGTCGAGGCCGGGAAGGAACCCGACTTCCTCACCGCCATGGCGGCGTTGCGAGTGACACGGCGCCGCACCGGGGGCATCAGTTGGGAGTTGTACCGCGACGCCGAGCACCGGGATCGGTTCGTCGAATTGTTCCGGGTGGGGTCGTGGAAGAGCATCTGCGCCAACACTCCGGCCGGCTCACCGCCACGGACCGGCAGATCGAGGAGGCGGCGTTGGCGTTTTCCGACCCGCCGGCCCGGGCCGACCACTGGCTGCCGCCGTAACCGGCGACGCTGAACACACCGTCGAGGATCCGGCTGCGGCCAGGTCGGCCCGATCGCGCATGACTGGCGCGGCTTATCGCGCCGGGGTCCGGCGGGTGCGGAAGATCACGGGGATGAGTGCGAGCAGGAGGTCGCGGTGATGGTCAGGTCGAGCCGGAGTCCGGTGATGAAGTCGGACTTGGATGGCGATGACGGCTCCGAAGATGGCCACACCGAGGGAGCCGCCCATCTGGCGGGCCGTGCTGAGGACGCCGCTGGCGGTGCCGGTCAGGGTGTCGGGGACGTTGTCCATGATCATGGCGGTGATCGGGGGCACGGTGAAGGAGCCACCGACACCGACGGGGACCATCAGTAAGGCGACGAGCAGCACAGGCGTGTCGGTGGGTGCGACGGTGAGGCCGACCAGGCCGGCGGCCATGACGATCTGGCCGACGACGGTCGGGCGCGATCAGACCGTAGCGGTGCATGGCCCGGGCGACCAGCGGGTTCAGCAGCGCGACGAGGGCGGTCATGGGCAGGAACAGCAGCCCGGTGGTGAGGGCGTCGATGCCTCGGAGCTGCTGGAAGTAGAGGCTCTGCAGGAACACGACACCGTAGAAGGCGGCCATCGAGACGAAGGCGACCAGGAGCGCGGCGGGCACGATCGGCGAGCGAACAGGGCTGAGCGGCACCATCGGGTGCCGGCCCCGGGCCTGGCTAAGTCCGAAGATGACGGCGCCGGCCAGCGCGAGCACGAAGGCGGCGAGGATGGTCGGGCTGGTGTAGCCGAGGTCGGCGCCTTCGATGATGCCGTAGGTGAGGCCGGCGAGTGCGGCGACGGCGGCGATCTGTCCGGCCCAGTCGAACGGCCGCGGCCCGGCGCGGTGAGTCGGCGACCCGGGTGAGGATAAGGAACGCGGCGGCGCCGACGGGCAGGTTGACCAGGAAGATCAGCCGCCAGTCCAGCTGGGTGAGGGCGCCGCCGACCACCGGCCCGGCTGCGGCGGCCACGGATCCGCCGAGCGCCCAGTAGGCGATCGCGCGGCCGCGGGCGGCCCGGTCGGTGAACGCCTCCCGGATCAGCGCGAGTGAGGCGGGGTGATGAGCGCGGCGCCGGTGCCTTGCACGATGCGGGCGCCGATCAGCACGGGCAGGGTCGGTGCGGCCGCACAGGCGGCGGATGCGGCCACGAAGATGATCATCCCGATGCCGTAGGCCCGGCGGGAGCCGGACCGGTCGGCGAAGGTACCGGCGAAGAGCTGCAGGGAGGCGAACATCAGCGTGTAGCCAGTGACCACCCACTGGAGCCCGGACAGCCCGCCTCCGAGCGAGGCGTGGATCGCTGGGAGTGCCACGTTGACGATCTGGGCGTCCAGCGCGACGACGAAGAACCCGAGCATCGCCACGAGCAGCGCGGCCCGCTGGGCGGGCTGGACGCGGGACGGCCGCTCGAACGGTATGTAGCGGCGTGGCGGGTGGGCGGCACAGGGACCTCGTTCGGCGAGACGGCGGTGGAGTGTCCAATCAAGCACCTTCCGCGGGCGGGCGGGAGGACGTGCTGAGCCATGTACTGACAGGTCCTGTTTCATTCCCAGCGGACCCTCTAGCGTCGTTGTCGTGGATCACCGCAGAGACGTGCAGGACTTCCTGGTCAGCCGTCGGGCCCGGGTGAGCCCCGGAGCAGGCCGGCCTGCCCAGTTACGGCGGCAAGCGCCGGGTGCCGGGGCTGCGCCGTGAGGAGGTTGCCATGCTCGCCGGGCTGAGCGTCGACTACTACGGCCGGCTCGAGCGCGGGAACCTGTCCGGGGCGTCGGAGTCGGTGCTGGAGGCGGTGGCCCGGGCGCTGCAGCTCGACGACGCCGAACGGCAGCACCTGTTCGACCTGGCTCGCCAGCGCGATCCGCCGCTCTCCGGCCGCGCCGGCCCAAAGCCAGCGGCCGCGCCGCGCCCCGCGGTCACCTCGATCCTGGCCGGCATGACGACGATCCCGGCGTACGTGCGGACGTCGCGGATGGAGATCGTCGCCGCGAACGAGCTTGTGCCGGGCCTTGTACGGGGGTGTCCTCGACGAGGACCGGTTGCCGCTGAACCTGGCCCGGTATCTGTTCTTGGATCCGCACTCGCGCGGCTTCTTCCTGGACTGGGACCAGGTGGCCGACGATCAGGTCGGCACGTTGCGGGTCCAGGCCGGCCGGGACCCCCGCGACAAGGCGCTGAGCGATCTGATCGGGGAGTTGTCGACCCGTAGCGACGAGTTCGTCGCCCGCTGGGCCCGGCAGAACGTCCGGCTGCATCGGACCGCCCGCAAGCGGCTGCACAACCGGGTCGTGGGCGACATCGAGCTGACCGGGAACGCCTTGGAGCTGCCCGGCGACGAGCTGACCTTGATCGCCTACACCGGCCGATCGTGGGGTCGCCGGCGGAGGACCAGCTGCGGCTGCTCGCCGCCTGGGCCGCCACCCAGCGCACGACGACCCCAACGCGACTCCGATCCGGCGTCAGCTCGCAGCTGACCGCCCGACTCACTGTTTCCTGTTCACCGACCTCGGCGCTCGCCGAGAGAAACGAGATGCACCATGCCTGACGTGTCCACGCTGACGCTTGAACAACGGCGTCACCCTGCCCGCCCTCGGGCTGGGCGTGTTCCAGACGCCGCCGGACGAGACCCGGGACGCGGTCGACGGCGGCCTTGGAGGCGGGCTACCGACACATCGACACCGCCGCCGCGTACGGCAACGAGCGCCAGGTCGGCGAGGCGATCGCCGCATCCGGCGTGGACCGGTCGGAGGTGTTCGTCGAGACCAAGATCTGGATCAGCGACTACGGCTACGACAAGACCCTGCACGGGTTCGAGAAGTCCGCCCGCAAGCTCGGGGTCGACCAGATCGACCTGCTGATCCTGCACCAGGCGCTGCCGTCGGAGTTCGAGTCGACGCTGGAGGCGTATCGGGCGTTGGAGACGCTGCTGGCCGACGGAAAGGTGCGGGCGATCGGGGTCAGCAACTTCATGGTCGACCACCTGACGGCATTGCTCGACCGGCGGATCGTGGTGCCGGCGGTGAACCAGATCGAAGCTGCACCCGTACTTCCAGCAGCGTGAGGTGCAGGCGCTGGGCGCCGAGCACGGCATCCTCACCCAGGCGTGGTCGCCGATCGGTGGGATCACGTTCTACCGCGACGGCCAGCACTCGAGCACCCTGCAGGACCCGATCATCGGCGCCATCGCGACCATGCACGACAAGACTCCGGCTCAGGTGATGCTGCGCTGGGGCGTGCAGCAGGGACGGTCGGTGATCCCGAAGTCGACCAAGCCGACCCGGATCGCGGAGAACATCGACGTCTTCGACTTCGAGCTGACCGCCGACGAGCTCGCGGCGATCGACGCTCTCGACACCGGCCAGCGCGGCGGCCCCGAGCCCGAGGCGATCACCTTGGAGGCGTTCGGCCGGCCCATCCCCGAGGACTGAGGCATCATCGGCGCCCGACGCACGGGTTGGCCAAGTGCTGGGCCGCCCGCGACGCTGCTGCGGCTCGGCGCTCGCTGCTGCGTGCCCGGCTGGCGGCCGGCTGTCGCCGACGGGCGGGCGCCGACCGGCGGGCCTCCGCCGCCAGCCGGCCGCGACCTCCGCACGGTGCTCTCCCGAATCGACAGCGACAGGTGGTGGCAAGCCGGTGTCCGGGCGGATCCTGCTGGCGTACTTCTCCCGAGCCGGGGAGAACTACTACTACGGCGGAAGGCGGACCTGGAGGTCGGCAACACGGAGGTGCTCGCCGACGTGATCGCCGGGCTGATCGACTGCGACGTCTTCCGGATCGAGGCGGCCGACCCTACTCCGACAGCTACGACGCGACCGTGGCTCGAAACGTCGAGGAGCAGAACGACGACGCCCGACCGGGGATCGCCAACCCGCTGGCCACGATCGACGGCTACGACACCGTCCTGCTGGGCAGTCCGATCTGGAACGTAAGGCCGCCGATGATCATGAACACCTTCGCCGAGCGATACGACTTCACCGACAAGACGGATCCTGCCGTTCGTCACCTATGCCGTCAGCGGTCTCGGCAGCACCGCCCGCGTGTACGCCGCACGCCTTCCCCGGTTCTCGAGCTCGGGCACGGGCTGGCCGTGCAGGGCGAGGAGGTCAGCCCGGACATCGGAACGACGTCGAGGCCTGGCTGCGGAAGGAATCGACTGATCACCTGAACCGCGTCACCTCGAACGCCGTCGATCACACCGCGCACCTTGCGCGTCACGAAAGGAAGATCATGGACAAGCGAAACCTCGGCGACCTGGAGGTCTCGGCGATCGGCCTGGGCTGCATGGGCCTGAGTGCCAACTACGGCGACCCGGTCGACTCCGAGCACGGGAACAGCCTGATCCGCGGCGCCCACGACCAGGGGATCACGTTCTTCGACACCGCCGAGGCGTACGGGCCGTTCACGAACGAGACCCTGGTCGGAGAGGCGATCGAGCCGATCCGGGACCAGATCGTGATCGCCACCAAGTTCGGCTTCGGCTACGACGGCGCCGCGCGCACCGGACTCGACAGCCGACCCGAGAACATCCGTCGCGCCGTCGACGGCTCCCTGCAGCGACTCCGGACCGATCACATCGACCTGCTCTACCAGCACCGGGTCGACCCGGACGTGCCGATCGAGGACGTCGCCGGCGCGGTCAAGGAGCTGATCGACACCGGCAAGGTCGGCCACTTCGGCCTGTCCGAGGCCAGCGCGCGAGACCATCCGTCGCGCCCACGCAGTGCAGCCGGTCGCCGCGAGTGCAGAGCGAGTACTCGATCTGGGCCCGTGACCCCGAGGCGGAGGTTCTCCCCGTCTGTGAGGAGCTCGGCATCGGGTTCGTGCCCTGGAGCCCGCTCGGGCAGGGCTTCCTCACCGGCGCCGTCGCTCGTGGCGAGTCGTTCGCCGCCAACGACATCCGCAGCCGGTTCCCCCGGTTCACACCCGAGGCGCTGGAGGCGAACCAGCCGATCGTCGACCTCGTCGTCGACATCGCCGAACGCTTGCAGGTCACCCCCGGCGCAGATCGCGTTGGCCTGGCTGCTGGCGAAGTCGCCGAGCATCGTCCCGATCCCCGGCAGCCGCCGGCCCGAACGGGTGACCGAGAACCTCGAGGCGGCCGGCGTGACTCTCACCGCCGACGAGATCGCCGAGATCGACGCCCGCTCCGCCCAGCTCGAGCGTCGCCGGCGCCCGCGGCAGCGGCCACGAGACCTACCGCTGACGACAGACGCAGCCCATCGGGCAGCACGGCCGTGGGTGGGTGGCGGCGACCCCATGCCCGATACTTCGCTCGCGACCGAGCGATGATCAAGGGTTGGTTCGAGTGATCAGTTATCCCGTCCTTCCCTGCGCCGGCTGGTCCCGCGCCACGTGTCCGCACACGTCGCCACCCGCGACATCCGATCAGACCTGCCCCCTTTTGCGACCATAGGAGACTTCCCTTGGCGACCAACGAACCCCTGGCGGCCAACCGATCTTCGGCGGCCAACCCACCTTTGACGGCCGACGACCGGCCGCAGGTGGCGGTGATCACCGGCGCCTCTTCTGGCATCGGCGCCGCCACGGCCCGCGCCCTCACCGCCCGCGGCTACCGGGAGGCCTTGCTCGCCCGCCGCGTCGACCGGCTACTCGGTTGGCCGATGAGCTCGGCGACACGGCCATCGTCATCGCGGCCGACGTCACCGACCGCGACGCTCTGGTCGCGGCCGCAGAGCAGGTTCGGCAGCAACTCGGCGGGACGGATGTCCTCGTCAACAACGCCGGCGTCATGCTGCTCGGCCCGTTCGGCACCGCGCAACGCGACGAGGCCCGGCAGATGGTGGAGGTCAACCTGCTCGGCGCCATGACCGCGACCGAGGGGTTCCTGCCTCAGCTCCGCGATGGGGGTGGCGATCTGGTCAACATCTCCTCGGTCGCCGGACGCACCGCGCGGGCCGGCAACGCCGTCTATGCAGCCACGAAGTGGGGCATGAACGGCTGGTCGGAGGCGTTGCGGCAGGAGCTCCAGCCCGACATCCGCGTCACCGTCATCGAACCCGGCGCCGTGGCGACCGAGCTACCGATCACATCACCGACCCGGGGAGAGACCACCGAGCAGTTTATGCGCAGTTGGCCATCACCGCCGAGGACGTGGCCGAAGTGATCGCGTTCGCGGTCACCCGACCCCGACGGATGACCCTGAACGAAATCCTGCTGCGTCCCACCGCCAAACCGGCTGACGCCCTTGGCCCGTGCGCGGACCGACTCATCCGACCAGCGGGAGGCAGAACCCTTCACGACGGGTCAGGGATCGGTGCGTTGCAGCGTGGGCCTGGCCGCTTGAGGCCGGCTGGCCCGTCTGTCTCAGGTGCGCCGCGTCCTGGTGAGTCGTGGTCGTAGCAAGGTGAGGAACAGGATGAGGGCGATGACGGTGAAGACGGCGAGGCCGGCGAACGCGGCTCGGTAGCCGAGCCAGCCGATTCCGAGGCCGAGGAGGATGGCGCCGAGGCCGTAGGCGATGTCTGCGGTGGCGAACAGGGTGGCGCTGGCTGCGCCGCGGCGTTGGGCGGGGGCGAAGCTGTAGGCGGTCGCTTGCAGGAGCGGGAGGACGACGCCGTAGCCGAGGCCGAACAGCACCGCCGAGGCCAGGAAGATCACCAGTGTGTCGGCCCACCACAAGATCAGGAGGCCGGCGAACATCGCGACGATGCCAGGCACGAACGCGACGGTGACGCCGTAGCGGTCGCTGACCCTGCCGATCCCGAGCCGGACGACGAACAAGGCGATCGCGAAGACGGTGAAGTACAAGCCGATGCGGCTCACGTTCTGCGCGAGGCCGTACGCGGCGACGAAGGCCATGATCGCGCCATAGGGGATGACCACGAACAAGAAGACCACGCTGGTCGGTACCACGCTGGGCTCGATGAACCGTCGATGTCGGGGCGCCGCCGTGGCGGCGGGTTTGGTGGTCGGCTCTACGGCGGTGGGGTTGGTGATGGCCGGTCCCACGGTCGCGGGTTCGGTGTGGATCGTGGGTGGTATGCGGGTCCGTTCGTAACTGAGGAACAGGCCCAGCCCGAACGCGAGGGCACCGCAGGTGATGCTGGCCCCGAACAACCAGGCCGGGCCGAGGTGTTGGAGGGCTTGGAGGCCGAGGCCGGGTCCGATGGCCATGCCGGCCGTGTTGGCGAGAGTGTAGTAGCCGATACCTTCTGCTCGGCGTGAAGCGGGGATCAGGTCGGCCGACATGGCTGACCCCGCGGTCGAGGAGCCGCTGAACCCGATCCCTTGGAGAAAGCGGAGGCCGACGATGATCGGGAGCAGGATGGTCAGGGCGAACAGTGGGGAGAGCACGGCGATGATCGCGACACCGATCAGGTAAACGCCTTGCCGGAGCCAGCGGTCCGCGAGGTTGCCCCACACCATCCTGGGGAGCAGGGATCCGAGGGTGTAGGCGGCGACGATGATGCCACCGGCGGCGAGGTCGCCGGCACCGACCTGTTTCACGAACAAGGGCAGGGACGGGGTCAGCATGAACGTCGACATGTACATGAAGGTCGCGCTGACCAGGAGCAGGACGAACTGTGGGGTCCACAACGCCTCCCGCTCGGTTGGGGGGGGTGTGCGGCTAGGTGTGATGGTCATCGGACCTTCGGTTGGCGGGTAGGCGGTGCGCCCGAACCCGGCAGGGTTCGGGTGGTGCTCGGTCGACGGGATGCTCAGTCGGTGACGCTGGTGTTGGAGCTGATCGGTTCCCACGCGTCGAGCTCGGCACGGCGGGTGTCGAGTTCGGCCCGGAACATCTCGGCGGTGGCTTTCCCGAGGACGAGGATCTGGGGTGGTGTGGGGGTCTCCACGGCGGCGATCATGGCCTGGGCGGCTTTGGCGGGGTCGCCGAGCCGGCCGGGGTTGGTGGTGTCGTTCTCCTTGCGGCGGCTACCGGCGGTCTGGGCGTAGTCGGCGATCGGTTCGGCCGACTGCTGCAGGGAACGGCCGCCGAAGTCGGTCCGGAAGCCTCCGGGTTCGACCACGATCACGGAGATCCCGAGCGGTTCGAGTTCTTTGCGCAGCGATCCGGAGACGCCTTCCAGGGCGCCTTTGACGGCGGCGTAGTAGCCCGACCCGGCCGGGGTGATCCGGACCGCGATCGACGACAGGTTCACGATGGTTCCGGCGCGGCGGGCGCGCATGCCGGGGAGGACGGCCTTGATCAGCTCGACGGGTCCGAAGAAGTTCGTGGCGAACAACTGGTCGACGTCGGCGGGGTCTCCTTCCTCGACGGCGGAGCGGTAGCCGTAGCCGGCGTTGTTGACCAGCACGTCGATCTGCCCGAACCGGTCCAGGCCCCGCCGTACGGCGTGGCCGATCGCGTCGGTGTCGGTGACGTCCAGGGCCACGCCGAGGGTGGTGTCGGGGAAGCGGTCGAGGAGTTCGACGACGTCGTCCAGGTTGCGGGCGGTCACGATCACGTCGTGGCCGGCCTGCAGGACGGCTTCGGCCAAGTGCCGGCCGAGTCCGGTGGAGCAGCCGGTGATCATCCAGGTGGACATGGGGTTGCGGTGTTCCTGTCGTGTCCGAAGGGCCTCGTTAGTGGGTTGGGGGTGGTTGCTGTCTGGGACGGTTGGTTGTCGTCGAGGGTGGTCGACCAACTGGCGAGTAGGGCCAACGCGTCGGCGGTCGCTGGTGAGTCCGGTTGGGCGGTGTACACCACCAGGCTGAGGCCGGGATCGGCGCCGAGCTGCATGGTCTCGAAGGCCAGGTCGAGCGGCCCGACGACGGGGTGGTGCACGGTCTTGGTTCCTGACCGGTGGAAGATCACGTCGTGCTTGGCCCAGCGGGTGGCGAAGGTCGTGCTGCGGGTGCACAGCTCGCCGATCAGGTCGGTCAGGGCGCGGTCGTTCGGGCGGCGTCCGGCTTCGGCGCGGAGCCGGGCGACGATGCTGTTGGCGGTCCGTTCCCAGTCGGGGTAGAACTCGTGGGCGCGGGGGTCGAGGAACGCGAACCGGGCGGTGTTGGCCGTGCCGGTCGGGTGGTCGAACATCGGCGCGAACAAGGCGTAGCCGAGGGTGTTGGCGGCCAGGATGTCGCCGCGTCCGTTGCGGATCTGGGCCGGTGACATGATGGTGTCGAGCACACGCTGGATGTTGGGCCGGACCTTCGGTGCGGCTGCGGCAGGAGCCCTGGTGTTGTGCGTAGCGTGGGCGAGGGCGTACAGGTGGCTACGTTCGGCCTCGTCGAGGTGCAGGGCGTCGGCGATGGCAGTCAGGACGCTCTCGGACGCGCCGGCGAGGTTGCCCCGTTCGAGCCGGTTGTAATAGTCGGGGCTGATTCCGGCCAGGAGGGCGACCTCTTCGCGGCGCAGCCCCTTGACGCGTCGGGCGCGGTCGGGGGCCGGTAGCCCGACCTGCTGCGGGGTGATCCGGGCCCGACGGGAGGCGAGGAACTCACGGGTCTCGGTGCGGGTGTCCACCCTGACGACGCTAGCTACCGGTCGCCTGCTGTAACAGGCCCTGTCAGGGCATGGATCAGCAGGGCCTGGTTCGCGACCGCCTCGAAGGCTTTGATGGAGGAAGTCGACGAAAGGGACAGCGGCATGGAGCAGGTACGACTCGGGTCGTCGGGGCTGAAGGTCAGCCGGATCGCGCTGGGCTGCATGAGCTTCGGCGACGCCGCCGCGGATGCCGTGGGCGCTGGACGACGACGCGGCCGAGCCGATCTTCCGGCAGGCCCTCGAGCTCGGCATCACCTTCTGGGACACCGCCAACATCTACGGCGTCGGCAGCTCGCGAGGAGATCGTCGGCCGCGCGCTCACGAAGTACACCAGGCGCGACGACATCGTGCTGGCGACCAAGCTGTTCATGCCGATGCACGACGGCCCCGGCGGCGGCGGCCTGTCCCGCCGGGCGGTCATGGAGCAGGTCGACGCCTCGCTGACCCGGCTCGGCACCGACTACATCGACCTCTACCAGATCCACCGCTTCGACCCGGACACCCCGGTCGAGGAGACGATGGAGGCGCTGCACGACGTCGTCAAGGCCGGCAAGGTCCGCTACCTCGGCGCCTCGTCGATGTGGGCGTGGCAGTTCGCCACGATGCAGCACGCCGCCGACCTGCACGGCTGGACCCGGTTCGTCTCCATGCAGGACCAGTACAGCCTGCTGCACCGCGAGGAGGAGCGGGAGATGTTCGGCCTGCTCGCCGACCAGGGCGTCGGCAGCATCCCGTGGAGCCCGCTGGCCGGCGGCCGGGTCGCCCGGCCCGTGGGGCGAGCAGCGGCACCGACCGCGCGTCAGAGCAACCCCGACGACCGACATGTTCGGCCGGCCGCTGTTCCTGCGACACCGACAAGGCGATCGTCGACGCCGTCGCAGCAGATCGCCGAGGACCGCGGCGTGCCGATGGCCCAGATCGCGATGGCCTGGGTGCTGAGGAACCCGGTCGTCAGCGCGCCGATCGTCGGCGCCACCAAGCCGCACCACCTCACCGACGCGGTCGCCGCCCTCGACATCGAACTCACCGACGAGGAGATCACGGCGCTCGAAGAGCCCTACGCCCCGCGCCAGCCCACCTACTTCCGGTAGACGACGCCCAAGTCGACCCACCTACCTAGCGAGGAATCAGTCATCATGATCAAACGTGCACTCGGCACCAGCGGTCTCGAGGTGTCCGCGATCGGCTTCGGCTGTATGGGGCTCAGCCACGCTTACGGACTTGACGTGGCCGAAGCAGGACGGCATCGATCTCGTCCGGGCCGCGGTGGACCTCGGTGTCACCTTCTTCGACACCGCCCAGGTGTACGGCCCGTTCGTCAACGAGGAGCTCGTCGGCAAGGCCATGGCGCCGGTTCGTGACCAGGTGGTGATCGCCACCAAGTTCGGCTTCGACTTCGACGACGGCAGCAGCAGCCCGGCCTGAACAGCCGGCCCGACCACATCCGAGCCACCGTGGAGGACTCGCTCAGCGGTTGAACGTGGACAGATCGATCTGCTCTATCAGCACCGTGTCGACCCCGACGTGCCGATCGAGGACGTCGCCGGCACCGTCAAGGAACTGATCCGGCCGGGAAGGTCGACCACTTCGGCCTGTCCGAAGCCGGTGTCGAGATCATCCGCCGCGCCCACGCCGTCCAGCCGGTCACGGCGCTGCAAAGCGAGTACTCCCTGTGGTGGCGCGAACCCGAAGCTGAAATCATGCCCGTCCTGCGGGAGCTCGGCATCGGTCTGGTGCCGTTCAGCCCGCTAGGAAAAGGTTTCCTGACGGGCACCATCGACAGCTCGACGTCGTTCGCTGAGGGCGATCTCCGCGGCACCTTGCCCCGATTCACCGAGCAGGGCCGTGCCAACGACCGTGCCCTGGTCGACCTGCTCGCCGCGGTCGCCGACCGAAACCATGCCACCCCAGCCCAGGTTGCGCTTGCCTGGATCTTGGCCCAGCACCCGTGGATCGTGCCGATCCCCGGCACCACGAAGCTCCACCGACTGCAGGAAAACACCGCCGCCGCGGACATTGAACCAGCACCGGCCGATCTCGCCGAGATCACCGCAGCGGCCGACCAGGTCGACCTGACCGGTGATCGATACCCGGCACACATGCAACAGTGGGTCAATCGCTAGATCCGGCAGCATCCGCCAAGACGACTGGCATAGAGAAGAGGTCCCTTGAACCCGAATGTTGAGCAGGAACTTACGAATTTGTCACGTCAGAAATGGCGTTGGATGTCAGAGCGTCAGATTGAACCGTTGGCCAACCTGTTCCATGCCGAAGCAGTGTTCGTGCACATGGGCGCCACCATGACCAAGGACGACGAGCTCGAAGTCATCCGAAGCGGGCAGATCCAATACAAGGACATCGACATCGAAGAGACGTCGGTGCGAGTCATCGAAACAACGACCGCCATCCTCTTGAACAAAATCCGTCTGGTAGCGGTCGTCGGTGGCAACGAGGTGACCAACCCCTTCGTGGTCACCGAGGTCTATGTCCAGGCGGCCGGCACGTGGACGCTGGCCTCGCTGTCCTTCACCAGACTGCTCATACCCTAGACGCCAGCCGAACCAGGCGTCGACGAGCTCGGCAAGATCGGCCTCTGTCCAACAAGGCGGATGAGCGATCGGGCATCCGACGCCGACATCGAAGCCTCTCCAGCCGCCGTGGTGGTCTGTCGTCCTTCGCGGCCATCCTCGGAGGCTCACCCGTCGCCGGGCTCTGCGACGCGCACGATCCGAACAACGAACTCGCCGCAGGGGCTAGCCCTGCCCTGGGTGCTGTCTCTCGGTGAGGATCAGGGCTCTCAAGATGAAGCTTCGTATCCTTCTCCTCCTTCGTCCTGCTGGAGCCGGGATCGAATCGGCCGTTCCTGGGGGCCCTCGGGGCCCAGCGTCAGTCGTCCGAGCCGCCGGCGGAGCGCACGGGTGTCGACTCCTTCGGACCAGTTCGTCGCATTGCGGGAGTGGGTGTGAGCGGTGCATCATGACTCGATGCACACCTAATCCCTACATTAGTGTCGCGCTTTGGAAGTGTCTTTACTTCGGGTGGCTCTGGGGATGAGTTGGTCGGCGGTCTTGGTCCAGACGAAGGGTTCGCAGCGGTCGTTCCAGCCGTCGATGAAGATTCCGATGGCGGCGATGAGGTCTTTCACGGAGGTGAAGGTGCCGCGGCGGATGGCTTGGCGGGTGATGATCCCGAAGAAGATCTCGACCATGTTCAGCCACGATCCCGACGTCGGGGTGAAGTGCAACGTGATGCGGGGGTTCTTGGCCAGCCAGGCTGCTCACGTTCGGATGCTTGTGGGTGGCGTAGTTGTCGCAGACGATGTGCAGCTTCTTCCGCGGGTAGGCCTTCGCGACCTGCTTGAGGAACTCGGAGGAACTCCTCGTTGCGGTGCCGCGGGTAGCAGGCGTCGGTCACCTTCCCGGTCGCGACCTCCAACGCCGCGAAGAGGGTGGTGGTGCCATGCCGGATGTAGTCGTGGGTCTGCTTCTCCGGGATCCCGGGTCGCAGCGGCAGCACCGGCGCCGTCCGGTCCAGCGCCTGGACCTGGGACTTCTCGTCCACACAGAACACGATCGCCTTGTCGGGCGGGTTCAGGCAAAATCCGACGACGTCGCGGATCTTCGCTTCCAGCTCGGGGTCGGTGGAGGACTTGAAGCGTCTCGACCCGCCACGGCTGCAGTCCCCACTTCTTCCAGGTGGTGGTGACGGTGAAGTCGCTGACACCGAGATGTTTGGCCAGCAGCCGGCTCGACCAGTGCGTCACCCCCAGCTCGGCCGGCGGAGCTTCCAGCGTGGCCAGCACGATCGCCACCGGATCGATCGTCACCAGACGGCCCGGCTTGGCCGATCCTCCAACCCGCCCAGGCCCTCAGCGGCGAACCGCCGCTTCCAGCTGATCACCGCCGGTTTGCTCAACCCGACCCTACGCACGATCTCAGACGTGCCGACCCCGTCCGCGGCGAGCAGCACCACCCGCGCCCGCTGCGCCAACCCAGCACGGATCGACGACGACCGAGTCCACGACGTCAACACTTCACGGTCCCGCGGCGATATCTCCACCCCGATAGTCAACGATATGATTTCACTATCCCACGAGGTAACGTTACATACTAGCGCGACCTAGTTCCGCGGCAGGACGCATCCCCCGGGGGTCCCCGGTGAGGAGGCTCTTGGTGGCCTGGTGTCGCCGTATCACTGCGTGATATGCGTTGCCCCTGCTTTGCGGTAGATGGCGTCGATGACAGCCATGTTGGGGACGAAGTCGGGCCCTTCGGTCGCGGCAGGCTCGTCGGTCCGGACGGTGTGGACGAGCGCATCGAGCTGGTAGTCGTAGGTTTCGCGACCCGCCAGGGTGTAGGTGGAGGTCACCCCGTCGATCAGTGTGGTCACGCTGTGGCCGTTGTGGGGCAGGACGAGGTTGGTGATGGTGAAGCTGCCGCGGGTGCCCTGTGCCGAGAACGGGGCAGCGAAGGGAACACCCGGCGCCATGCTGGCGTGCATGGTCGCGACGACATCTCCGAAGGCCAACTCAGCGTCGATGGTCATGTCGGCGCCTTCCGGGCCGGCTACATAGTGGGCGGCGTGCACCTCGGGTTCGGTGCCCATGAAGGTTCGCAGCCAGTGGACGGGGTAGCAGCCGAGGTCCATCAGGGCGCCGCCGCCCAACGCCGGCGTGTGCCGGATCGAGCCGGGAAAGTAGGGGTTGTCGGCGGTGAACGCTGTGGCGATCGAGGTGAGTGTCCCGATCGGTGCTGATCGTCGCAGATCGTGCAGGTGGGTGGTGAGTGGATGGTAGTGATCATGGAATGCTTCGATCACGTGCTTGCCGGTGCTCTGCGCAGTCTCCTCGAGCTGGGCCGCCTCGCCGGCGTTCAGCGTGATGGGCTTCTCGCACAGCACATGCTTGCCGGCTTGGAGCGCGGCGGCCGCCCATCGGGCGTGTTCTGAGGGTGGCAGGGCGACGTAGACGACGTCGATGTCGTCGGCCTCGAGCAGGGCGTCGTAGGAGTCGTAACTGACAGGGATGCCGTGGGCGGCGGCGTAGGCCCGTGCCGTCTCGGGGCGCCTGGAGGCGACGCCGTGGACGGTGACGTCGCGGCGTCGCTGGGCCGGTCGGATCACGGCCTGGGGGGCGATGCCGGCGGCGCCGAGGATGCCGAGGCGAACGATCGGCTGTTGGTCGTGGTGGGCGGTTTCGTGGTGGGCGGTCGGGCGGTGGTGGTCATGTCGGCGGCTCCAGCCAGTGAGCGGGGTCGGGCAGCAGTGTTTCGGCGTCGGCCCAGAAAGCCTCGGGGAGGGGGCGCGCGGCGGCTGTGGTGAGCGAGTTGAGTCGTTCGCTTTTGCTGATCCCGACGACGGATACGTGGATTCGGGGGTCGCGGAGGGAGAACTGCAGGGCTGCGGTGGGTAGGTCGGTGTCCCAGTTCCGGCAGAGGTCGTGAGGGCGATGGCGGCGGCGCGGGTGGCGTCGGAGGCGGGCCGGTACCCGTAGGTGGTGCTGCGGTGCGGGTTGGCTAGCATTCCGCCGCCGAGGTAGGCGGCGTTGACGACGCCGAGTCCGGCATCGGAGCTCGGGTGATCAGCGCATCGGCGCTGCGGTCGAGGAGGGTGTACCGGTTGTGGGTGAGCAACACTTCGAAGACGTCCAGGTCGAGGAAGCGGTGCATGACCTGCACGTCGCCGCCCGCGACACCGAGATGGCGGATGACGCCCTCGTCTCGCAGAGCGACCAGTTCCTCGACCGCACCGCCTTCAGCGTCGAGACCCTGGTCGAGCGCGTACTCGGGGTCGTGCAGGTAGACCAGCGGGAACGTGTCGAGTCCGAGGCGTTGGGCGCTCTCCTCGATGGACGCCGCACCCGGCGGGCGGAGTAGTCGCCGTCCTTCCCGTCGACCTTGGTGGAGATCCAGTGTCCGGCCGGGAGGCCGCCGACCCGCGGATGCCTTCGCCGATCCGGCGTTCGCTGTCGCCGTTGGAGTAGCCGTTGGAGGTGTCGATGAGGCGGATGGGGCTGCGGAGAATCTCGGTGACCAGATCGATGGCCTGATCGGCGGGGACGTCGTAGCCGAACATTTCGGGCATGCTGCCGATCGGTCCGCCGCCGGCAGCGATCGCGGAAGTGTCAGTCCGGTGCGCCTAGGGGTCGGAGCCAGTCCTCCGGCAGCCCCGGGGCCACGTCTGCCGCCGTCATGCGACCGGGTAGGCGACGAAGGCGAACCGGGTGCTGTCGGGCGCCCAGCTGTTGACGTTGAGGGTGCCTTGTCCGCCGAACAGGGGATAGCTCTGCAGCGGTGTGGTCCAGTCGTCGGTGGAGACGACCGGACGGTGACGTCCAGGTCGCCTGGATGGCCGAGGGTGCCCGCGGGAAAGCAGATGTAGGTGGCGATCGCGCGTCCGGGGACAGGTGGGGAACCAGTCGACAGTCTCGCTGGCCAGTAGTCGTTCCACGGTGCCGCCGCCGTCGGGAATCCGGGCCAGCTGGGCGTGTCCGGGGGTGTCGGTGAAGGCCTCGGTGTTCAGATAGATCCAATTGCCGTCGGGTGACCACTCGGGACCGTCGAGGTGTCCGTCACCGACATCGAGAATGGTGACCGACCCTTCGGGTTCGAGCACCGCGAGCTGCCCGGGCCGGGCCATGTCGGTGATCTGGACGTAGGCGAGGCGTCGCCCGTCGGGAGATACGCCATGGAGGAAGTGCCACATTCCGTCCTCGGGAAGTGACACCCTGCGACGCCGCCGCCGTCCAGCGAGGCCCGGTAGATGTGGGCGTCCATCGCGGAGAGAAAAACATGCTCGCCGTCGGGGGCCAGGACATGGTCGTTGTTGAGGGCGGCCAGCGGGCCGAAGTCGTACCCGGTTCGGCCCGGCCTCGGGAGAGGTCACGCTCAGCGTCCACAATCCGCCGTCCCCGTTGAGGACCAAGTGCTTGGCGTCGAGAGTCCAGTTCGGCGCCTCGAACAGAACACGGTCGGTCTCGTAGATCAGTTCCGGCGCCGTCATCTGCGGGCCACCGATCCAGATCTGGGATCGTTGACCGGCGGCGAGTTGGCGGGGGTAGGTCGGCATGGCACGGCTCCTTCGGGTACTCGGGGTGGGTTGGGTCATCGGCACGCCGGTGCTCGGAGCCCGGATACGGTGACCCGCTCAGGTCGTCGCGGTCGAGATGTGCGTTGAACCGGAGTGCGGGCGTCTCCGACTGTAAAGCCTGACAGTGACGACAAAGCAATAGTAAGCGAAGGAAGTGGGCGGCTTCCGTGTACATTTGCGAATCTCGGCTGTCAACCGGATGCGGAGCGGCACATGACGGAGATCTCGGACGATCGGGCGGGCCCACCCAGACCCTCAAGGGTCGGTCGTACGCCGACACGCGGAGCGCGCGTGCTGGATCTCATCCGCTCGAGCGGGGCCATCAGCCGGGTCGAGCTGGCGCGGCCGGTCCGCGCTCGCCGAAGCCACCATCTCCAAGATCGTCAAGGAGCTGATCGGCACCGGCGTTGTGGAGCAGTTCGGCTTCGCCGAGTCGACCGGCGGCAAGCGTCCGGCGCTGCTGCGGCTGAGCGACGTCGGGGTCTACGCGCTCGGCGTGACGCTGGACTTCCATCGCAGCGTTGTCGTCCTCTGCGGCGCCGACGGTAGCGAGCTGGCGAGGCGCGAGGCGCCCGGAGACCGGTCGCGACGACCCCTCCGTGGCGCTCGACCGCCTGGCCGCGGCGATCGAGGCATCTGGTCACGCAGCGAGGGCGGTCGACAGGTCGCGCATCATCGGCTTGGGCGTTGCCACCAGCGGCAGACGAGGATCACCCTTGGGATGGGTCGTCGACGCCTCGTTCTTCGACGCGTGGGAGCCCTATCCGGTCGAGACCGAGCTCGCAAGGCGGACCGGCTTCCCAGTCCTGCAAGAGAACGACGCGAACTGCGCCGCACTGCGGGAGTTCTGGACGAGCCAGGAGCCGAGCTCGTGACTTCGTCACGATGTACATGTCCCACGGCATCGGAGCCGGCATCGTGATCAACGGCGCGGTCTACCGCGGCTCCTCCGGCAACGCCGGCGAGATCGGCCACACCATGGCCGATCCGGAGGGGCTGCCCTGCTGGTGCGGCGCCGTGCGGGTGCCTCGAAACCGTCGCGAGCCCTCGAGCCATCGTCAACGCCGTTCTCGCCGACAGTGCGCTCCGCGAGGCGCTGGCCGATCGCGGACACGGCCGCTCCCGCCGAGGTCTACCGCGGCTGTCGTGGAGCGCGCGGCGACAGGCGAGAGGTGGGCCGGGACTGATGCTCGGCCCGGGCGGCGCGTCACTTCGCCGATCGCCGTCGGCGATCTCGTCAACACCCTCGACCTGAACCTGGTCGATCCTCGCCGGGGCGGGCTTCGACGGCGTCGGCGACGTCTTCTTGCAGGCAGCCCAGGACCGCGATCGACGAAACCGGCGTTCATGCGCGAGGTGCATCCGATCACGCGTGCGAGCTCGCATCCGATCGGCTCCGAGACCGCCGCCGCTCGGCGCCGGCGTCGGTCGTCCTGCATCGGCCACCTCGACGCCTCACCGCTCCACCGTGTGTCGCGCTGAGACGAGGGTCACAGCAAGGGAACTTTCGTTACGGTAACTATTGCTTTGTTCGGGCGGTGCGACCTTAGGCTCCCTTTCAACACAGCTCGATGGACGCTCGCGACCTGGCCTCGTGCCACAACCTGGATCGAACGGGGAAGACGATGCGGTTTTCACGATTTCGGCGAGCGACGGTGGCTCTCGCAGCCGGGGCGGTCCTGGCCTCACTGGGCTCACCGCCTGCGGCGGTCAGTGGCGGCAGTCGGGTCGAGCGGTGACGGCGGTTCGGCGACCTCCGGCACCATCCAGTGGTGGAGCTGGACCCCCGACAACGATCTCGCCGAACGAGAGATCGCCGCGTTCAACAAGCAGTACCCCGACATCAAGGTGACCTACAAGAAGGTCCCCAACAACGACTACACCGCCGTCCTCCGACCCGCCCTGGCCTCCGACGACGGCCCCGACGTCTTCACGGTCTCGGCCAGCGGCACCGTGGGCCCGGTCGATGTGTTCGGCGCCTACGCCGAAGACCTGACACCCGGCGTGGAGAAGTTGCTCGGCGCCGACTGGAAGTCGAAGGTCTACGAGAACGGCATCGACTCCTTCACCGCAGGACGACCAGCTGGTCGCGATGCCGTGGGCCAAGGTCGGCGCCGGCAACATGTGGATCAACAAGGACATGTTCGACAAGTACGGCGTGAAGGTGCCCACGAACCTGGATGAGTGGAAGCAGGCCTGCCAGGTCTTCCGCGACAAGGGGCACGGCTGCTTCAAAGAGGGCGTCGGGGCCACCGGCTTCGACGTCGACACCCTCCACTCCATCGCCAACAGCGTCGAGCCCGGCCTGTTCACCAAGGCCAGCAAGGGTGAGGCGAAGTGGACCGACCCCGGCATCGTCGAGGCCTACCGGATCTTCGCCGGCCTCGAAGGAGCGGCATCCTCGACAAGGGCAGCGTCGGCGTCCAGCAGTACCCCGACGTCAACAATGCCTTCCTGTCCGGGCAAGGTCCCGATGGTGCAGATGGGCTCCTGGTACGCGCAGTACTCCACCGTGAACAGCCTCACCGCCGCGCTGGCCGGTGCCGGCGTGCCGAAGGACACCCCCAAGATCACGATCGCGCCGATCGCGTTCCCCGACGTCGCCGGCAAGGGCAACCCGGGCACGATCTTCACCGACCCGGACGCCGCCCAGGCGGTCAACGCCAAGTCCAAGAACCTCAACGCGGCCACCACGTTCGCGCTGTGGCTCGGCGGCACCGAGGAGGGCCAGCAGACCGTGGCGAACAACATCGACTCCCTGCCCACCCTGAACGGCGTGGCGCCCGACTGGAACTCCGTCGAGCTGGTGAACGCGAAGGTCCAGCGACCGCTTCTGGAGGGCCTGTACAAGAACGCCAACGAAACCGCGGAACCACGGTACGGCCTGCCGGCCGCGAACTTCCAGGCGATCGCCGACGCCGACCAGGCCGTGGTCAGCGGGAAGATGACCCCTGAGGAAGCTGCGGCCTCCATCCAGCAGGCGTTCGACGCGAACCCCATCTCCGGCTAGTCCCATCCCATCTAGTCGTGGCCGCCGCCGCCTCCCGAAGCCGGCGGCGGCCACCAGGAGGCCCAGCATGACCAGCACCACCAATCTTCCGCGCACGGCGCCACCGTCCGCTCCGCCCGAAGAGCCGGCCGTACGGACGACTCGGCGCCGAGGTCGCAATGCCGGCCTGCCCTGGATCCTGCCGGCGATCATCGTCTCGGTCGGCGTCCTCTACTACTGCATCGGCTACACCGGCTACATCTCAACCCTCAAGTGGGACGGAGCCAGCCCGCGCAAGGTCTTCGTCGGCACCGCGAACTACAGCAAGATGATTGCGGACCCCGTCTTCTGGAAGTCCCTCAGTCACACAGTCGATCTTCTTCGTCGTCACCTTCACACTGCAGGTGCTGCTGGGCTTCGCCCTCGCCGCCATCCTGCACTCGAAGGTCAAGCTGCGGGCGATCTACAAGGTCTTCATCTTCATCCCTGTGGTCATCGCTCCTGCCACCACCGCACCCATCTTCCGCCAGATCTACGCGCCGGACGGCCAGCTGAATGCGGTCATCCAGGCCCTCGGCTTCAGTGACTTCGCTACGCCTGGCTGGCCAACGGCATCACGGCCTTGATGATCGTCATGTCGGTCGCGATCTGGCAGTCCACGGGCATCGTCTTCGTCCTCTACTACGCGGCGATGAGCCAGATCGACAACGAGGTCCTGGAGGCTGCTCGGCTCGACGGGGCCAGCGACTTCCGGCTCCTGGCGAGCATCGTCTGGCCCGGCGTCCGCGGCACCACCCTCGCCATCGCCATCCTCACCGCCATCGGCTCGTTGAAGACCTTCGACATCCCGTTCCTGATCACCCAGGGCGGCCCGACGTATTCCACCGAGTTCCTCGGGACCCAGATCTACCGGGTCAGCGTCGCCCTGTCCCAGGTCGGCTACGGCGCCGCGATCTCCATCGTCCTGCTCGCCTTGGCGCTCGCCATGGCGATCATCCTGAACATCGGCGGACGCGAAAGGAGACCCAGCCATGTTTAGATCTTCGGCATCGGCGCAGCCGTGTCGCTCTCCAGCTGTTGCTGACCATCCTCGTCATCCCGTTCGTCTTCCCGCTGGTCGCGATGATCCAGGGATCACTCGCCGGATCGGGTTGGGACAACTACAAAACTGTGCTGTCGCTCCCGAGCTGCCGCGCTTCTTCGTCAACAGTGCACTCATCTCCATCGGCGTGATCGCCATCGTGCTCGCCTGCGCCTGACGTCGGCGTTCGGCTTCGCCAAGCTCGGCATCCGCGGCAAGGAGGTCTACTTCTGGATGTTGCTCGCTGCCTGACGCTGCCCGAGGTCGTGCTGCTGGCTCCGCTGTTCGCCACCGTCACCGCGGCCGGCGCCTACAACACGCTCCTTGCCGTGATCATCCCCGCCGCCGCCCTGCAGATCCCGTTCGCGGTGCTGCTCTCCCGGAACTTCGTCGATGGCATTCCCAACGAGCTCGTCGAGGCGGCCCGGGTCGACGGGGCGACCACGCTGCGGGTGTTCGCCACGTCATGCTCCCCCTCACCAAGCCGATCGTCGCCGCCATCTTGGTGCTGGTCTTCATCTCCTCCTGGAACGGCTACCTGCTCCCGCTGCTGTTCCTGCAGACCCCCGACAAGCAGACGATCACTCTGGTGCCCCAGTTCTTCATCGGCAAGTACAACAACGACCAGACCAAGGTCCTCGCCGCCGCGGTGCTGACCGCGCTGCCCGTGATCATCGCCTACATCGCCTCCAAAAGTTCTTCGAGCGCGGGCTCGCCGCCGGCGCCCTGAAATGATCCGCTGACCCAAGGGGCCGAAGCGAAAGTGAAGGCTATGCCCGATCTGGGTCGCGGCGCCCGTGATGTTGTCCGTCCATCCCAAGCCTAAGAGGAGAGCAAACCCATGAGTAACACCATTCCACTCGACGGATTCATTCAGATCGCCCTGGTCGTCGATGACATCGAGAAGGCCATCGACACCTGGTGCACACTGTTCGACGTACCGCGACCGAGCGTTCGGATCACGCCAGCAGAGCCGAATCCGCGGAGCAATACCGCGGCGAGACGGCCGCCTACGGACTGAAAGTGGCGGTGATCGAGGTCCCCGGACCGTGGCTTCATCATCGAACTACACGAACCCGACGAGCGCCCGTCGACCTTCCGAGAATTCCTCGACCAGCACGGCAACGGCCTGCACCACCTAGGGTTCCAGGTCGGTGATCGTCGCGACGACGTTGTTTCTGCACTCGAGGCCTCCGGCTTCCCCGTGCGCAACGTGGGCATATATCCGGGTGGCTCCTGGACCATCATCGAGGCCGAAGACTCACTCGGCGTCAACCTGAACATCAAGCCTCACCTATAACCGGTCGCCGCGTAGCACTGGGCGAGTCGGGTTAGCCACAGAACCGGAGTGTTGACCTTAGCCCCTATGGGTCGATCCCGGCCAAGATTGTTACAGCCGCGAAACTTCGGCGGTGCCCGCGAGCCGCACGATAGGGGACGTGGAGCACGTTCGGGTGGCGAACGGTGACGAGTGGACGGAGGCCGTCGGTCGACTTCACTATCCTCTCGCTCTTTCCAGCGTGGGGGACAGTTTCAACGCCCGGTTGCGGTACGTCGACCTCGGCCGAGGGGTCCGCGTCTCGGAGATCACCGTGCAGGTCAACGAACTCGTCCGGACTCCGGTCGCTGCGCGACTCGCCGACCGACGACGTCCTCTTGTTGATCCAGCTCGCCGGTGTGGCACTTTGGCCGCCAGACGACCTCGCGGCCGCCGGCCGTACGGCCGCCATCTGCTGTTCGTGCGTGACCTCGCGTCGGGCAGATCGGGTGTGGCCCGGTCCAGACGGCTGAACGCGATGCAGGCCCGATGGATGGCCGAGCCGCAATGGATTGGTCCGAGCTAGAACACGAATCAGGCCGGTCTGCAGAGAAGCGCTCGCCAGCCGGCCGGGCGCGCCGACAGCCGCGCCCTTGGACTGTACGAGTTTGACTCCACTCTTGACTCCACCAAGTCGAGATGGTCCGGGCCGCAGCCGTCGTGCAACCACTCAGTGGGCCCCGCCGGGGGAGGGCGAGGCCCACGTTGTCGGGTTACCGCCAGGCTGACTTCAACTGCCAGATCGTCAACTTCTTCAGCTGGGCGCGGCCGCCGGTGGAGAAGAGTTGGATGTTGTCGCTCGGGCTGTGGGAACACCTGGTCGGTGATCGCGATGCGTCCGTCGTCGCCGTACGCAGTGGGTCTGAATCGATTCACCATCATTGCTGAGAACTTTGGGGCCGTCGGAGGGTTCGCGGTTTGCTTCGATCGTGTTGGATAGGCTCCCGTCGTGACTGCCACGGAACGTTCGGCAACCACCCGACGCGACGGGGCGCAGACACGCGCGCTTGCGTGACGGACCGCGCTGCGACTCTTCACCGAGCAGGGTGACCAGGTGACCACGATGCGGCAGATCGCGGACGAGCTCGGGATCAACAAGGCGTCTTAGGCTCCCGTCGTGACTGCCACGGAACGTTCGGCAACCACCCGACGCGACGGGGCGCAGACACGCGCGCTTGCGCTACGGACCGCGCTGCGGCTCTTCACCGAGCAGGGCTACGAGGCGACCACGATGCGGCAGATCGCGGACGAGCTCGGGATCAACAAGGCGTCTCTGTACTACTACTTCGACAGCAAAGAGGCCATCGTGCAGGCCTTGTTCGAGCAGCGAGGCGACGAGGCCGAGGAGCTGGTGAGCTGGCTGCGTCGCCAGGTGCGTGAACCGGGGCTGCTCGAGGCGGCGGTGCTGCGCTGGGTGGAATCGTTCGCGACCGAGAAGCTGCAAGGGATCCGGTTCATGGCCGCCAACCCGCTGATCGCTCACACCCTGACCGCTGTACGGGACAACGATCGGATCGGCACGAACCTGAACACCGTCGCCGACGAAATCACCAGGCTGCTACCGAATCCCACCCCCGAGAGCGCCGTCCTGCTCCGCATGGCAGTCCTGTCGATCAACGCCGCCGTCCAAGCCGCGGCGCGCACTGACGTGCCTGACCAGGCGATCGTTGCCGCCGCTCAGCGCGCGGCAACGGCCCTGCTCGCCGAGGTCATCCGCAAGAGCTAGCGCCGCGCCGTCGGGCCCGACTCGTCGTGGGGGTTCACAGATCGTCGGCGATCTCTGCCGCGGCCCACTGCAGCCTCTTGACCGCAGCTGCTGCGAACGCATGGTCGACGCGGACGACGGGTCCCGATATGGAGATTCCAAGGCGCGCCGATCGGGACACCAGTACCGCGAAAGCGCGAACCCCGAGTTCTTGTTCCTCGTCGTCGATGGCGTAGCCACGGGAACGGATGCTTGCGAGATCCTCGAGCAGTGCGTCCAGTGCCGTGATCGTGTTCGGTGTCTGTGGCGGCATGCCCGTTCTCTTGACGATTTCGCGGACTTCGGCCTCTGCCAAGGTCGCGAGGATCGCCTTCCCGATTGCGGTCGCATGGAGGTGTTCTCGCTGGCCGACCTCGGTGACCAGCCGCATGGCATGCAGCGATGCGTGCTGTGCCATGTAGGTAACGTGATCGCCCTCGTGCCGGCCCATAGTGGCGGTCTCGCCGAGTTCAGCGACGAGCTCCCGCAGTCTGGGCTGAGCGAGCTGCGCTAGCCGCAGCCCGGCGGACTCGGCAAGCGGGATCAGCCTCGGGCCCAGCACGTAGCGGTGCGACGAGAGCTGGCGTACGTATCCACCGACCTTGCACGTCTGCAGCAGTCGGTGGATTGACGACGGCGGCCGCCGGACGGCGGCAGCCAGCTCGGTCAAGGTGACTTCCCTTCCCGCGTCAGAGATCAGCTCGAGCAGTTCGAAAGCGCACTCGACCGTTTGCACGGTGTCCGTGCACTCTCGCAGGTCAGCCTGGTCGGGCACGATGCGTCGGCTTCCGTTCGTTCTCTCGGCGCAGGTGATGGGATCGGACTGCGGGGATGGCGACACGATGCGGCTCCAGGTGGACGACGAAGTGGCTTCTTCCGCGCGCACCCGGCATCACTCAGCGACAGGGTCTTGATCCGGCCAGAGTCGGCCATTGCAGCACCGCGCGAGCGCGTCGGGAATACAGGACTATTCGGCCTGCACAGCGGCTTGGGCGGGGCGCGGATCGATGATGTCGTGGTAGTCGAGAGGGGCGTCGATCAGCCATTCGCCGGCAAGGATGTTCATCCAGTTGTCGAAACCGACCGGGTCGATACGCACGTCGGTCCATACCGCCGACTTCTTGAGATCGTTGACACTGTCGATCAGGACGTCGAGAGGAAGCCCGGGCCAGTAGCGGGTGAGGACATCGGTGCAGTCATCGCCGTCGTGAGCGTTCATCCAGTCCATGGCCCGTTGGATGGCACGAGTGAACCGCCACGGAGCGGACCCGGCCTCTCCGATCAGGTGCGGGAGGGTGTAGTAGACGCTGTTGGGCATCGCCCCACCGGCATCGGCGTGGCGGTAGGCGATCGTACCGAGGCCCTTGTGTTCCAGGAGGTGGGCGTTGACGAGGTCGACGATGATCGCGTCGCCCATGCCGCCGGCGAAGAGCTCCGACAAGGTCTGACCACTGAGATCGCGGATGAAGCGGATGGCCGATAGATCCACGCCAGCTTGCCGGATGAGCCCGGCAGTGTGCATGTAGGGGGCAGTGCCGCCGGCGCCAGGCGCAAGGACGAGCTTGCCTTCCAGGTCCGATAGCTGGAAGCCGGGTTGTGGCTCGCGGGTGACAATCGCTTTTGGATTGCGGGCGTTCAGCTGGGCGAAGGCGACGAAGTGCGGGCCGCGCCTGTAGTACATCGCCGGCACCCATAGTCCGCCCAGGACCGCCTGCGCGGTGCCGTCGGCGAGACTGCGGAGGACACCGGTCCAGTCATCGGGGGCGTCTCGGCTGAACTCCAGACCCTCCTCGGCGAAGTAGCCGTTGGCGACTGCGATGTACTCGGGCAAGTAGTTCGGCCAGTGTGAGGTCGCGGAAACGTGATAGCTGGTCATGCTGTCTTCTTCCTCGAGTTGATCGAATGATGGCGGCGGAGGACGCTGCGAGTCGGCCCGTGGCCGTGTCGCGGCGCTGCCCTCGACCTCTTCAATGATATGTTGAATTATTATCACATGTATGATGACTTAGGAAGTGGATGTGAAGAGATTCGAGCGGGTGTCCCTCGTCGACGGCGCCGTCGCTGAGCTCGAGGGCGAGATCCGTTCAGGGCGTTGGCCGGTCGGGACTCGAATTCCACCTGAGAGTCAGCTGGTCGAGCAGCTCGGCATGAGCCGGACGCCGGTGCGTGAGGCGGTACGTTCACTGGTGCAGTCGGGACTGCTGGTCAGCCGTCAAGGCGCTGGCACCTTCGTGGTGGCGACCGACGTCACCGAGGTTGCCCTGCGCAGGCGGCTGCAGGACGCCGACCAGGACGACGTCATCCAGGTCCGCGACGGCCTGGACGTGGTCGCCGCTCGCCTCGCCGCCACCAACAGAAGCAGCCAAGATGTCGCCGAGCTGACCGACGCGCTCACCCGGCGCCGCCTGGCCGCGCGCGCCGGCCTGACCGACGACTTCCGTGACGCCGACACCGACTTCCACATCGGCATCGCCCGAGCCAGTGGGAACCCCCTGCTGGCGGAGCTGTATTCCACCATGGCGCGGGTCGCCGTTGCCGGGCCTGACGGCCCCGCCGACATCGAGAACGGCGACCAGAATTTGCACTCTCGCCTGCTCGACGCCATCCGCGACCAGGACCCGTCGCGGGCGACCGCGGCCGTCAATACCCTGCTCGACCACACGCGCACCCGGGCCAGCAGCTCCCGCTGACGGCGTGTCCGGTCTCGTCAGGGGGGACGCGCTCGCGACCTGTCTTGTATACGATATCGGCGGAATCGCGGCAAAACCGGCGTTCAACTCGGCCGCGTACGAACCCGCCGACATCGCGAGTGCGGCGAACAGACCGTGCAACTAGCTGTCGGCCGAGTGAGTGCCGGTGAGCCGATCGCGCACCGGGTGGTCGGGATGACGTCACGCCGATTTCGACTGCGCGGCGGGCCGGTGAACTATCCTCTGTGCCATGCAGCCCTTGTCCTCGACGGTCGTTCACGCGCTGCGCGCTGACATCATCGAGGGTCGGATCGCGGTCGGTGAACGGCTCAAGGAGGACGTCCTCGCTGCGCGTTTTGGGGTGTCCCGAGTGCCAGTTCGGGAGGCTCTCCAGCAGTTGGAGAGCGAAGGCTTCGTCGTGATCGAGAAGTTCAAAGGAGCGTCGGTGTCGTCCCGGTCGCACGAGGACGTCATCGAGCTGATGCAGATTCGCCGCGGGCTCGAGATGCTGGCAGCGTCACTGGCCGGCGAGCGGTCCGGCGGCGAGATGGCCGATGAGTTGCGGCAGGTGATCGAGCGTGGCCGTCAGGCCCGTGACGATCGGGCTGTCGATCGGCTGCCCCCGCTGATCATGGAGTTCCACGAGATCGTGGCGCGGGCTTCAGGAAACGCCAACCTGGCCGCGATGCTGCGCGACCTGCTGCAGAAGATCGCGTGGGGGTTCGAGCTCGACATCGTCGGCCGGATCGAGTCTTCATGGGCAGACCACGCAGGCATCGCCGAAGCGATCCTGTCCGGATCAGGACCCACGGCGGGCTACCTGATGGGGGAGCACATCATCAAAGACGAACGCCTCTACCACCAGGCCATCCAGCGCGCCGCCGCCGAGGTCCAGCCCGTCTAGTCCTTGGCCTGATCTCCCGGGCAACCGAGCGGACAATCCGAGCGGTTTGTATACGAAATGCCCTCGGGTGTGTATGGTTGGTACCGAAGTAGACAGACCCTCCGAGCCGGGCGTCATTGATCATCGTTGGTTCGGGACCGGGTGATCGCGTCTGTTTCGTTCCCACACCCATCCGGCCGAACGTGCCGATGAACATCTGGAGGACCAGCGATGACCCTCATCCTTTCCGCAGACGACCTTGCCGGACTCGTCACGCTGCCGGAGGCCATCGATGCCGTTCGAGCCGTGCACGCCGAGCTGGCCACCGGTCAGGCGTCCCAGCCGGCCCCGGTCGCCCTGGGCAGCAGCGTCAGCACTTCTGTCATGCTGCCGATGGTCGCCTCGTCGGGGCGCCTGAACATGTCGGTCGTCAAGGCACTGACCGACGCTCCCGACAATCGCGAACGAGGGCTTCCGACCCAACGCTCGGTCCTCGTGGTGCTCGACTCGACCACAGGCGAGTGCGTCGCGGTCATCGACGGCGCGGTACTCACGCGCGCCCGCACCGCAGCGGCCACCGCCGTAGCCACGGATGCCCTCGCCAACCCGGACGCGACCACACTCGGTCTGGTCGGCGCGGGACGGCTTGCCATCGAACACGTCGCGGCGATCCGCACGGTGCGACCGATCAGCCGGGTCCGCGTCTGGTCTCGGTCGGTCGACACGCTCGCCGCATTCCGGGCCGCAGTCGGTCCTGACCTCGCCATCAGTGTCGAGTCCAGCCCGCGTGACGTCGTCGCCTCCTCCGACATCGTGTGCACTCTCACACCGTCACGGACGCCGATCGTGTCCGGAGCGTGGTTCCACCCAGGACTTCACCTGAACGCCGTCGGAGCGCCACCTCGCGCCGATCATCGGGAGATCGACGCCGCCGGCATGGCGGCAGCGACGGTCTTCGTCGACAGCACCGCCACCCAGCTGGCGAAGTCCGGCGACGCGCTGCTGTCCATCGCTGACGGCGCCACGACCGAGTCCGACTTCCGCCGCGAGCTCGGAAACGTGCTCATCGGACAGGACCCCGGTCGAACTCACCGCGACGAGATCACGTTGTTCAACTCAGTGGGGCTTGCGCTCCAAGATCTCGCCTACGCGGCCTTGTGCCTCGAGAAGGCCACCCAGGGTGGGATCGGACAGACCATCCGACTGTCGGCGGCCGGCACCTTGGCTCCGATCGGTTGAGAGGTCGGCGACCCGGCAACGGCACCAGCCTCCGTCCGGTTGACTGACCCACCTGTCCGCTCCAGATCCCAGCCGATCTGACGGACGTTCGAGCAAGGATCGAGGGGGAATTGATGCGGATCATTGTCGTCAACGTCAACACCACGGAGTCGATGACCGCCGGCATCGCAGAGCAGGCCCGACGGATAGCCTCATCCGATACCGAGATCGTTGCCCTCACGCCGCGCTTCGGGGCGGAGTCGGTCGAAGGCAACCTGGAGAGCTACCTCGCCGCGGTGGCCGTCATGGACCGGGTGCTGTCCTACGGGGAGCCGTACGATGCCGTGATCCAGGCCGGCTACGGCGAGCACGGCCGAGAGGGCCTGCAGGAGCTGCTCGACGTCCCCGTCGTCGACATCACCGAAGCTGCCGCGTCGACCGCAATGTATCTGGGTCACCGGTACAGCGTGGTCACGACGCTGGATCGCGCCGTGCCGTTGATCGAGGACCGGTTGCTGTTGGCAGGACTCGATCGGCGCTGCGCATCGGTGCGCTCGAGTGGGCTCGCCGTGCTCGAGCTGGAGTCCGATCCGGAACGGGCGGTCGAGGCGATCGTCCGCGAAGCCGAGGCGGCAGTCCGTGAGGACCATGCCGAGGTCATCTGTCTGGGGTGCGGCGGCATGGCTGAGCTGGAGGCGAAGGTGCGGCAGGGCACCGGAGTGCCGGTGGTGGACGGGGTGGCTGCCGCCGTGACCGTTGCGGAGTCGCTCGTGCGGTTGGGACTGTCGACGTCGAAGGTGCGCACCTATGCGCCGCCGCGGCCGAAACGGATGACCGGCTGGCCCTTCGCATGACCCCCACCGAGCTCTGATCGCCCGCCTCTCCCATCAACGGCGCGGGTGCTCGGTCTCCCGCGCCGGGTGACGTAGGCCTGGCTGGACAGCCCGCTGTCCGCCCGCGGGGCGTCGCCCGCTGATCCGTCGTCGACGACAGGCCCACCTGCGACCGCTCTGCACCAGTCCGGTCCGCGGCGCGCGGTCCGGGTGGCAGTGCTCGAGGCGGATGGCACCTGCCGGGAGACAGTCACGACTGGCCCCGCCCGCTGAAGCTTGTATACGAACGCTGGCGCAATCCAGAGATTCTGATGTTTCGCCCGTGTGACAACGACGTGACGGTCCAAAATCTTCCCAACTTTCGTATACAAACTCCTTCCAATGAGTTAGCGTTTGATTCGCAAGGTCCGGTCCGACCCTCTTCATCGGGAGCTGTAGCCATGATGCTGGACAGCAGTTCGAACGAAACCACCACCTCAACCATGTCGGCCACGTTGGATCGTGCCGGCTTCACCCGCGCCCAGTTCTGGGTCATGATGCTGATCCTCGCCGGCATGTTCTTCGACACGCTCGAGCAGAACTCTGTCGGGGCGATGGGCAGCAACATCAAGGCGAGTCTCGGCATCGGCAACGGCGAGCTGACGGCCATCAACACGGCCACCGTGATCGGTGGCCTTCTTGGCCGGTTCTTCGGCGGCTGGCTTGCGGATCGCATGGGCCGGCGAACAGCGCTGAGCCTGAACCTCGTCGTCTATTGCATCGGCGGCCTGATCAGCGCCGTCGCACCGAACTACGAGGTTCTCCTGGTCAGCCGGCTGATCGTTGGCATCGGCCTCGGCGGTGAGTTCACCATCGGAATCGCGATGATGTCTGAGATGGTGGCGACGCGGTACCGCGGAACGCTCGTCTCCGTCTTGAACATCGGATCCGGCGGGGTGGGCAACTTCATCTCGTACGGCCTGTTCTTCATGCTCCTCGGCCCACTGGCCGCCGGGCTGGGCGGGGATGATCTTGTCTGGCGCTGGACGTTCGTGATCTTGGCGGTGCCAGCCCTGCTCGTCGTCTTGTACCGGCGGAAGATGCCCGAGTCGCCCCGATTCTTCTTGTCACAGGGCCGGGTGGCCGAAGCCAACCGATCGTTGAACATCTTGATCTCGGACTCGCTGACGCCACCAGCCAACCCCACGGCTTACCTCACCGAGGCCGATGTGCCCACCCACCAGGTCAAGGCCAGCCCCGCCGCCGTCTTCGAGCGGGTGGTGCTCCCCCGCACGATCACCATCGGTGTGATCTCCTGGATGGCCTTCGGCGCCCAGGTCACGCTCAACTTCCTCATGCCGACGCTGCTGGTCGAACGCGGCTACTCCATCAGCCAGAGCCTGCTCTACACCATGATCATGAACGCCGGATCGCTGCTCGGCGCCTGCGCCGCCGCGATCCTGGCCAAACGAGTGGGCCGCCGCGTGGTCATCTGTACTGCTGGGATCCTGGGCTGCCTGACGGCTCTGGCGTTCGCCCTCTTCGCAGATCAGACCGCGCTGATCTTGGTGCTCGGTGCCACCTTCCAGTTCTTCGGCATGCTGACCAACACCACCCTCGCCGCCTGGTCCCCCGAGCTGTACCCGACCAGGATCCGCACGCTCGGGACCTCGATCGTCAACGGGATCGGCAACATCGGCGGCGCGATCATGCCGTTCGCAGCGGTCGCCCTGTTCGCGGCGTACGGCTTCACCGGCGTGTTCGGAATGGTGGCCGTCATGTACGCCATCTTGGTGATCGCCTCGCGGTTCGCACCGGAGACACGGGGCCGGACGCTCGAAGAGGTCAACGAGGCTCGCCTGGTTGTCGACTCCGAGCCGGCCGAGACCGTCGCCTAGCGCCGTAACACCACTGCACCTGCCAACAACAACGATGTGACGAGCAGAAACGAGAACAACGCATGGACACCCTGAAGATCGCTGCCACCGCGAACGGCGTCAACTACCTGCCCGAATACCTGGCACAGAGCGCTGGCCTCTTTGTCGACGCCGGTCTCGCCGTCACTGCGACACCCAAGGACCCCTGGACCGGGGTGATCGACGACCTCGAGTCCGGCGCGGCCGATCTCGCGCTGGGCGGACTCTGGGTGCCCGCGATGTACGCCGGCTCCTCACGGAAGCTGACCGTCGTGTGTCAGTTGAACCACCAGTTCCCGATGGGCATCGTGCTCCGAGACCCGAAGCCCGACTTCCAGCTGAGCGACCTGGCCGGCAAGACTCTGCTGGCCCCGGGAGCTGGTGGAAGTGCGCCCTATGCGTTCACCGCCGGGCTGATCCGCGAGAGCGGGACGGATTCCAAGAACGTCGGGTTCGTCCGGGATCTGTCGACAGGCATGCTGGTCGAGCTGTACCAGGCGGGCCTCGGCGACGGGATCATTGCGGACCTCGGCACCGCAACCGAGCTCGAGGCGGCAGGCTACGGGGGCATCGTCTTCCGCCACCTCGACTCGGGTGGCCTGATGCCCAACAGCGTCTACTACTGCCAGTCCTCGCGCGTGGAGGAGCTCCGCGAACGCGTCACGAGGTTCGTCGGCTGCATCGCCGAGGCTATGCGGATGACGCAGAGCCTTGACCAGGACCTGCTGGACCGCATTCTCGCCGAACGCTGGCCCGACAAGGACCGGGGCCTGATGCGTTCGGTCGTCGACTCGCTCGCCGGAAGCTCCGTGTGGCAGACGGTCGCCATCGACGCCGGAGCCAGTGACCGGTGGATGCGTATCCTCACCGACGAGGGCATGGTCACGACGCCGCCGTCATACGACGAACTCGCCGACGACTCGTTCATGAAGCCCTACCGCTGAGCACCTGTCCGGCTTGCCCGCCTCGGGGCCGGCCCGGCCCAGGAAGGGCGCCACCCGCCGGGCGGATCGCCCGCGAAACCTCTGTCTAGATTGCACACTCGTGCAATCCAAGGAGAGGAGTGAAGGATGTCAGACCTCAGCACGGACGCGCGGATCGCGGCAGCAACCGAAGAAGGCGTGACCGGTCCCGTGACGTTGATGAACCGGTTCGTCGTGCCGGCGTCTCGCGACGAGGAGTTTCGGGCGAAGTGGACCCAGACGAGCCGGTACTTCATCGCCCGGCCCGGATTCGTGTCGCTGCGTCTCCACCGGGCGGTGAGCGCCGACGCGACCCATCGCTGGGTGAACGTCGCGAACTGGGCCTGCGAGGCCGACTATCGAGCTGCGCACGGCACGGAAGAGTTCCGACAGCTCGTCGGTCAGCCCGGCTGGCAGGAGTTCCCCAGCGTCCCCACCCTGTTCGAGGTCGTCACCTCCGTCGGCTGAGTTGCTGACCGAGAACGCGGGTTGGCGCTCTATCCGCACAGCAGCAAGATCGACAGCGGCGACCAGACCATCGGGGCACCGTGTCCGGCGAGAACGGCGACGTCGGACACGGTGAGCCTGGCGCGGTAGGTGGTCATGGAGCGCCGTCGGAGAGTCAGCTGCTGCGGAGGTAGCGGATGTGGGTGGATAACGGCGAGTGCAACACCTCGACAGGCTCGAACCCGAACGATTCCACCCCATCGAAGATCCGCTCGCCCGAACCGAGGAGAACCGGCGCTATGTCGAGCGTGAGCTCGTCGATCACCCCGGCTTGCAAGGCCTGCCGGACCGTGGAGGCCCCTCCGGCGATATCGACCCCTCCGTCCTCGGCAGTCTCCGATGCCGCGGCGTAGGCGGCATCGAACCCTTCGGTGACGAAGTGAAACGTCGTCCCGCCGTCCATCCGGATGGGCTCGCGAGCGTGGTGGGTGATCACGAATACTGGGGCGTGATAGGGCGGTTCGGGGCCCCACCAGCCGACCCATTCCTCGTCCCAGTCTCCCCGGATCGGGCCGAACATGTTCCGGCCCATCACGTACGCGCCACGGGGGCGCATCAGCCACTCATTCGCGATCGCGTCGGCCTGAGTCGCTCGAGGGTCGCCCATGTGCCACCTGTGCAGCTCGTGACCCCGCTTTCCCAGCCCGTTTTCCAGGCTCTGGTCCGGACCAGCCACGAAGCCGTCGAGGGAGATCGACATGTGGCAGGTGGTGTTTGGCACGATGGCTCCCAGGTGACGGTGACCGGCAAGCTGTCGGGGTCGACGGTACCGGACAGCCGCTGTGGCTGGTCTGGAGCTACCTCGAAGGCTTACCCGACCTACCTCGCAAAGGCCGACCGCCGCAGCGCGCGGTAGAGCAGCGCCGAGTCGCCGAGGCGACGGCGGAGCTCGCGCTCGAGGCCGGCGACCGGATAGAGGTTCTGCGGGGCGCGGGTGTCTTTGTACTCGGCCGACGCGAACCGGGGCAGCACCGCCTGGGACAGGTCGGCGAGCGCGATGGCCTCGCGCGCCGGCAGGTTGGCGGCGCACTCGACCCGAGCGATGCCGGCCCACGGCTGGCCCGGCAGGCAGGGCAGCCGGAGATACCAGCTGAACCGGTCCCAACTCGTGCCGAGCAGGAACACGGGCGTCCGCTCTCCTGCACCCAGGGTCCCGATCATGGCGTGCAGCCGCGGCTCCAGGTACGCCAGCTGATGCGACTTGATGAAGCCCAGGACTCGCGAGAGGTTCTCCCGACCCTGGATCCGACCGTCCACGACCATCAGCTCGCTCTGATCGGCGATCCCGTGCCCGGGAAGCAGGCCTCGGGCGGTGACCGCAGAGACGATCTCCAGTGTGTTGAGCTGGCGTTGGAGCGAGGCCGACAGGCTCACCGCGAGCCCCTGGCCTTCCTTGATCACCGTCGGGAAGACGTCCCACGTCCCCGCCCACGTCGCCAGGCGGTCCGCGTGTGCGGCGGCGGTGAACAGGCCGCGCCGGACCGCGACGTCCAGCACGTGCGCGCCCTTGGCGCAGCAGCAGACCGAGCCGGCCGCGTAGGACGCGCAGAGCGCTGCCGACGCCTCGGTCGCCTGCCCGGCGAGACCGTCGACCCCGGCGGGACCGTCGACCCCGGCGGGACCGTCGACACCGGCGGGACCGTCGACACCGGCGGGACCGCCCTGATCGACCCACGCAGGTTCGTCGATCCAGATCCGGGCGTCGAGCCGTCGTACGCCGTCGACGAAGATCGTCGCCGCGGGTGGGTCCACCGGCTTGGGCCGGACCGGGCCCCAGCTCGCCGGGGCGCACTCGACGTCGGCGATCACCTGGGTCGCGGCCTGCGCGTCCCCCTCGACCTCGAGACTTGTGCCGTAGCTGGGATCCCAGCCGTCGACCGCGAAGCGCATGGGTGGTCGGGAAGCGCTCATGATCATGGTCCGACCCGCACGATCGAGGAGGTTCGTGAGTCCCGGCTGACGTCGTAGCGCACCGGCACGCGCTCGGCGAGTGCGGAGACGTGGGTGATGACGCCGACCATCCGGTCCTCCTGGGCGAGGTTTTCCAGGGTGCCGGCGACGATCTCCAACGCGTCCGGATCGAGCGTGCCGAAGCCCTCGTCGAGGAAGATCGAGTCCAGCGTGGTCCGCCCTCCGGCTGCCAGCGTGGAGAGCTGCTCGGAAAGGGCCAGCGCGAGAGCGAGGCTGGCCTGGAACGTCTCGCCGCCCGACAAGGTTCGCACCGAGCGCCGGGAGTCGGCGTCGGCATGATCGACGACGAAGAACTCGCCGCGTTCGTGGGTCAGATCGAACTGATTGTTGGACAGCCGCATCAGCGAGGCCGACGCGTCGGCGACCAGGGTGTCCAGGGCGGCGTCGGCCAGCCACTGAGGGAAGCGCCGCGATGACATCAGCCGCTGCAGCTCGGCCGAGACCTGCTGGGACTCGGTGTCCTTCGCAATGGTCCCCCTCAGCTTCTCCGCGGCCACTCGCCGCCGAGAGATCTCCCGCGTTCGCGATCGCGCCGCTTCGCGCTCGACCAGGACGAGCGTTGGGATGCGGCCAACGCTCGAGACCAGGTCCGGGTGAACAGGCTGGTACGGGTGTGTCGCCTGGCGTGGTTGAACCAGCTCGGGCAACCCGCCGGCCGGTGCGAGCCCGTGCTCTGCCAGCACCCCGGCCAGCTCGGCCGCCCGGGCCCGCAGTCCCGCGTCCAGCTCGGCGAGCCGGGCCTGCATCGTGGCCGACGCGACGCGCCGGTGCCCGATCGCGTCCTCGCACCATGCCGTCAACCGCTGCCACACCTCTGCCAGGTCGCTGCCGTCCGCCGACGGTGCACCGAGCCCGATCAGGGGGTCTCTGGCGGCGTGCAGCGCCGTGCGGGCCCCTTGCTGCTCGACCATTGCGGCATCGCGGACCCCCTCCGCGGACTGACGGGCGACCGTGGCATCGTGCGCCGCCGTCCGAGCCAGCTGGGCGGTCTGCTCGAGTCGCTCCCGCTCGACCAGCAGCCGCTGCGTCTGGGCGAAGTCCGGTCGTTCGGCGAGGAGGCCGTCCAGCTCCGCCAGTCGGCTGAGCAGCCGTTGACGTTCGGACCCGGCGCGCTGCTCCTCGACCGTGGCCGCGGTCAGCGACTGGGCGGCGTTGCGGTCGGCCGCGACGGCTCCAGCCAGGTGGGCGGTGGCTACCTGTACGGCCTCCTCGGCCGTTTCCGACGCACGGTTCGCCGACGGCAGCTCGTCGGTGGTCAGTCGCCCGACCAGGTCGAATGCCCAGCCGACGAGTGTTTCCCAGGCACCCGCCAGGTCGGGGGCGGTCACCACAGGGGCGCCGTCGGACGCCAGCCGGCCGCGAGTCGTATGCAGCTCCGCCCACGCCTGCTCGGACTCACGGGCGAGCCGCGCACACGCCCGGTCGGCCGCCTCGAGCGCGACCCGTGCCTGATCCGCCGCCGCCGAGGACTCGCGGTGGCGGGTGGTGGCCGCCTCCCGCTCGCGGGTGCGTACGTCCAGCGCGGCGAGATCCAGCGCCGGGTCGCGGTCCGGCCCGCCGGGGTTGTCCGGCAGGGCTGGCGTCAGGGTCTTGTCAAGGGCCTGGGCCGTCTCGACGGCCTCGGTGAGCTGAGCGCGTACGGTCGCGAGGCGGGTGAGCCGTTCCTGCAGCACTCCGGCGGCCCGCGTCAGCTCTTCCTCCGCCTCGCGCAGTGCGGTCCGGGCGGCGTCGAGCAGCGGCGCGCTGATCGGCAACGGAAGGGTCGCGACGGTCTGCTCGCAGACCGGGCAGGCGTCCCCGACGCGGAGGTGTGGCCTCAGGTCGGCCGCGGCAGATCGGGTCCGGAGCTCGTCCAGGTCGGCCCGTGCTGCGTCGCGTTCGCCGGTGCGCTGCGCCACGGCCGCACGGGCGGACTCGACCCCCGTCGCGGCGTCTTGCGCGGTGTTCTCGAGTGCGGCGGCTCGGTCCGCCGCCGCTCGGTAGGCCTCGACCGTCCGCCGCAGCGCCGCCGACTCACTTCGTTCCGGGAGATCATCGAGAACCGCCTGAGCCTCGACCAGCTCGCCGTCGGCGCTCAGCTTCGAGATCGCCGACTCCTCACGGAGCGCGGCGGCCGCGACCGTGCGAGCGCCGAGCTCGGCGACCCCATCCGGAGTCCGCACCTCACGCAGCGTGCCGATCCGTGCCGACAGTCCGCCAAGCGCGGCGGCCGCGGCGTCTCGGCGCGTCGTGGTGTCCCGATGCTGTGACCGAGCCAGCTCGAGTGCCGCCTCGGCGGCGGTCGCCCGTTCGGCCGCCTTCGTCCGCCCGACCGCGGCGGCGTCGGCTAGCTCCTCCACCGCCTGGCGGCGCTCGGATCCGGCGGTCCGCTCGGTCCGCCAGCGCGCCGTCTCCTCGAGCTGCTGTCGATCCGGACCGGAGGCGAGAGCGTTCTCGGCAGCCAGCATCGCCCGGCCGGCGTCGCGCTCCCGCTCGCCCGCCTCCCGGTAGGCGCGTTCGGCCGACTCGGCGCTCGCCTGCAGCTCGGCCACACCGTCCGGAGCCCGCACCGCGGCGAGCAGATCGATCTCGGCCCCGGTGCGGGCCGCCTGTATGGCGGTCTCAGCGCAGGCCGCCGCGTCGGCGGTGATCGCGATGACCGAGCGGTCGACCGTCGCCTGCAGCGACTCCAGCTCTGCTTCGCGAGCGCGGGAGGCCGACTCCCGTTCCTCGGTCGCGTCCGCATACTCACCGAGCTGCGCGCTGAGCGCCTCGACTCGCGCGGCGGCATCGGCGGCCCGACGCCCGGCAAGCTTCCCGATGGCGTCGTAGTGCCGTGCGCCGAGCAGCTTCAGCAAGATGTTCTGCCGCTCGGTCACGCTGGCCTTCAGGAATGTCTGGAACTCACCCTGGGGCAGCACTACGCAGGTGCAGAACTCGGCCAGGTCGAGACCCAGCAGGTCGACCACGTGGTCGCGAATCAGCCGCGGGTTGTCGGCGAGGACCTCCGTCGCCTCGTCCGCCGCCGGGTCCCCGATCGCCGCCGGATCGAGGAACCGCTCGAGGGAGGTGTTCTTCTGGGAGATCTGCGTTCCGCTGCGCCGTACTTCGCGGGCGACGACGTACCGCTGGCCGGCGACGTCGAAGATCAGCCGGACGGTGCATCGGTTCGCGGTCGGGGCGAGCGCGTACTGGATGGACGTCGAGCTGCCCCAGCGTGGGGCAGACCCGTATAGCGCAAAGGTCAAGGCGTCCACCACCGTCGACTTCCCGGAGCCGGTCGGGCCGACGAAGGCGAAGTACTCGGCATCGGTGAAGTCGACGGTGGTCGGATCGCGGAAGCTGGCGAAGCCGTCGAGGTCGAGTCGCACCGGTCGCACGGTCAACGCCGCCCGGCGGCGCGGCTCAGCTCGTCGCCCAGCTCGTCGAACAGCTTCGAGACTCGAGGGTCGTCGACGCCGGCGTGCGCGCAGTACTCGGCGAACAGCTCCGCGGGTGTCTTGGTGGCATGGCTCCCGCGAACCACGTTCTCGTGCGGAGCCACCGTGAACTGCGGATCGATCCTGATCTCCAGCGCGTTGGGCAGCGCGTCGAGGAGCTCCTCGCGCATCCCGGCGTACGTCGTCTGCCGCACCCAGACCCGCAGATAGTCCTCGCCGTAGGTCCCCGGGTCGGCGAGGATCTCCGCCACCGTGCCGGTGACGGTCCGCAGCCGACGCCCACTGGTGATCGGCAGCTCGGTGATCTTGGCCGGTGTCGACGGGCCTACCTCCACCAGGCACACCACGTTGGTGTTCGCCTGCTCGCCGAAGTCGACGGCCAGTGGCGCACCCGAGTAGTGCACCGGCGCGGGCGCCGGAATCCGTTGCCTGCGGTGCAAGTGGCCAAGTGCGACGTAGTGCGTGTTGACCGGGAAGATGGCTGCCGGAACGTGATACTCCATGATCGACTGCGCGGCCCGCTCGCCGCCGCCGAACACCCCGCCGGTGCAGGTCAGGTGGGCCATGATCAGATTCACGGTCTGGTCCGAGAACGGATCGGTCAGGTTGCCGAGGATCTCGCGGACCATCTGGTCGTAGGCTCCGACATTCTCGGCGGGCGTCTGGGCGATCAGCTGGGCGGCCTTGACGGCGTAGCGCTGGGAGAGGAACGGCAGCACGGCCACGACGGCGTCCTCACCGGTCGAGTGGGCCGTGAAGCGGTACGCGCCCCCCTGCTCCGCCGACCGGACCTGGCCGAACAGCCGGATCCCGGCCACCCCCATCAGCGGCCGATACGCCTCGAACGTTGGGCCGTGATCATGGTTTCCGGCAATCGCGATCACTTCGATCCCAACCCGGGCCAGCCGGAGCAGGGTCCGCACCACGAGCTGCTGCGCCTCGGCGCTGGGCGCGACATTCTCGTAGACGTCCCCGGCGATCAAGATCGCGTCGACCTCGTGTTGCTGAGCCAGCGCGACAATCTCGGCCAGAACCGCCTTCTGCTCGTCCAGACGCGAACGGCCCTTGAGCGTCTTGCCGACATGCCAGTCGGAGGTGTGCAGCAGCTTCATCGCTTGGGTCCCTGGTGCTCGTGGTCAGAACGGGGGCGGCGGCTCGATGCCGATGTCGTCGAGACCGTCGTCGTCCATGGTGGGCAGCCGGTCGAACACATTCCGCCGCGACGCCGGCCCGGACCCGACCGCATTGCCGGCCGAGGTGCCGATCGCCAGCGGGTCGGCGCACTCGCTGAGCCGGGTTGCCCAGGCAGGGAAGGGGAACTCGATCGCCAGCGGAACGGGGATCTCGGGCTGGGAGACGAACATGGCGCCCGGCTTGGCCAGCGTCGCGCGTTGGCGCTGCGACGGCGGCAGGAAGCCGTACTCCGGCCGGCCGGCCTCGGCCGGGTCCAGCCGCCCGACGACCTTGATCGAGGAGTTGGACACGATCCGTCGCTCCACCTCGCTGGCCGTCTGCTGGGCTCCGATCAGGATGATGCCGAGCGACCGGCCGCGTTCGGCGATGTCAAGCAAGAGATCCTTGATCGGGGAGCTGCCTTCGCGCGGAGCATACTTGTTCAGCTCGTCGATCATGGTGAACAGCAGTCCGCCCGGGCCGGCCTTCTCTTTGCGGGCGGTCTCCGCGGCGATGACCACGCCGACCACGAACCGCTGGGCACGCTCGGGAAGGTTGTTCAAGTCGATCACGGTGACCTGCTGGTTGGCGGTGTCGATTGTCCTGGTCGACGTCTCGGTGAGGTCGCCGCGCAGGATCGGGCCCAGCGCGCGGACGGACGACCGGAGCCGCCGGATGAACGCGTTGATCGTGCCCACCCCGGTCACGGGGCCGGCCCAGTCGGCTCGAGTGGTGTCGTCGGTGACCTTGTCGGCGATCAGGTCGACGAGCTCGGGCCAGGTGCGCACCGTCGTGCCGCCGACAGCGACCGCGCCGTCGCGGCCGGCCGGCACTGCCTCCCGCGCGAGCTTCGTGGCGACCTGGTGGACGACCATCGTGTACTGGTTGCGCTCGTCCTCGACATCGGCGAAGACGTACGGCAACAGCTCGGTCCGGCAGAACTCTGCCAACGTCCACCAGAAGGCGTTCACCCCCGACGTCCGTCCGGTGACCTGCGGTCGACCGGTCTGGTCGCCGGGGATGGGTGGGGCGAAGAACCCGACCGAGCCGAACGGCTTGGCCTCCAGGCCGAGTCGCGCATAGTCGGCCCGGAGGTCGTCGTCGAGACGCCGGTTGGGCTGGTCGAGAAACAGCAGGTCCTCGCCCTTGACGGAGAAGATCAGCGCCTTCGCGTTGACGGCCCGGGCGCCGAGTGCGCCAGAGGTGAAGAGCGTGTGCAGTAGGAACAGGGCGAAGCTGGTCTTGGTGGCGACGCCGGAGATCCCGGAGATCGACACGTGCGCACCTCGGCTACCGTCGAGGAACTCGAGGTTCACGAAGATGGGTTCGCCGTCGCGTCCCAGCCCGATCGGCACCTTCGTGAGCATCTGATCGAAGTAGAGCGCCTTGTCCCGCTCTACCCCGGAGGCCCGGCTCGCCACGGTGCCGGGCAGCGGTGGGATGTAGACCTCGGGATCGACCCGGGTGGTCGTCACCTCGGCCAGCTCCTGCACGTGGGCCGGCAGCACACCGTCGGAGATCAGGAAGACGTCCGAGCCGAACGTGGCACCCTCGTGGCGCGCCGTGACCTGCGTCACGACCCCGGCCGTGCTCACCGGCCCGATGCCCGGCACGTCGCGCACGGTCAGCACGACGTCGTCGAGCTGCAGGTACGCCCCCGCGGCGATCGCCACCCGGAAGACCAGCGGCGTCGAGTCCTCGGTGCCGGCGACGAGTCCGACCTTCGGGCTGGCACCGCCGACGGTCGCGCTCGCGTGTGGAAGCGCGCCGTCGCTCATCTGGTCCTCACTCTGTCTGCTGCTTCGCCCCGAGCAGCAGCCACGCTACTGGGGCCGGCCCGCGGACGGCTCTCGACCTGGTCAGGTTGGTCAGCTTCGAGGGTGCGGGCCGGGCGCGACGAGGAGCCTGGCGAAACGCGACGAGGAGGGTGGCGGAACGCGACGAGGAGGGTGGCGGAACGCGACGAGGAGGGCGGCGACGACTCCAGCGACGAGCTGGCGGCTGCTCTCGCGGAGGAGCTGGTGCCGGATCTCAGGCCCGCGGTCGGTACACCAGAGTCGTGCCATAGCTGCGGCTGACCTTGTCCTTGACCACGTAGGCGTGGTCGATGGCAGCCAGCATCTCCGGTGTCCAGCGATACTGCTCGACGGGAATGTCCGGCACCGTGTAGATCAGGATCAGGGCGTAGCGATGCCGTTCGATCGCCGCCAGCAGCGGGGACTGGTCCCAGTGACCGGCTTGGCTGAGCTGACTCAGCTCGAAGGGCTGGAGCTCGATCGGCCGGCCGGCGAGGGGCAGGAAGCCGGCGTCCTCGTCGGCCAGGACGGGTCCGCGGGCTTCGCCGACCAGGCTCGCCAACCTCTCCTCGGACGGCAGATCGTCGGTCGCGCCCACGGTGATGGCGAAGTAGGGATGCGGAAGAACCAGGAGCAGTGTTGCCTGGACGAGCAAGGCGGTCAGCGCCACCAGCTGACGGCGTGGGCGGGACTCCAGCGCAGCGAGCAGAAATCCCGCCGCCAGTGCCATGGTCGTGCTCAGCTCGAGCAGGTAGTTCAGGCTCGACCCGGACTTGCCCGCGGTGCCGGCGACCATGAGCGCGGCCAGGCCGTACGGGACCAGGAGGCGCGCCGACGGCGGACGATCGCGAACGGCGATCCCGGCGTACGCCACCAGCCCGATGATCAGGATCGGGACTCGCTTGCCGAGGTCGACGACGTACCAGGACAGGTTCTCCAGGGAGTAGTCGTTGATGTTGGCCGTCACCAGGTCGAACCAGAAGGCGCCCGCTGTCGCGAGATTCGCCGCGACCCCGATCAGTACGCCCAGGGTGGCAAGAGCACCGCCGAAGACCAACGCCCGCCGCCGGCTGTGCGACCAGATCCAGACGATCGAGGCGAGCGGCGCGGCGAGCAGATATGTCTGCCGGGTGTAGACCGCCGCCGTCAGCAGGACCACGGCGGAGCCGAGTCCGATGGTCGAGGTCGGCCAGCGGACGACGCACCACAGTCCCGCGAGGCTCAGCATCAGCGCCAGAGTGTCGATCCGTCCGAGGCCGGCCCAGTAGCCGACGTACGGGATGGCGAGCAGCAGCAGTCCGGTCACGATCGCGGCCAGCCGGACGCGGGTGATCGCCTGGACGATCAGACCCGCGAACAGGGCCGCTCCGACCGCTCCGAGTGCCGAGGTGACCCTGCCGTACCAGTACGCGGCGCCCGCGAGGCGCACCCACAGGCTGTTGAGCAGCGGATACAGCGGTGGGTAGTTGCCGACCAGCCACGGTGGTTCGGACCCGGGCACCCGGTAGATGCCGAGCCCATGGCCGATGCGTAAGGCCTGATCAAGCAGCGGTCCCTCCCCGTAGTCGAGGGGGTAGGGAAAGGTGATCGTGTGGACCCAGAACCAGGTGGTGTGGGCGAGACAGCCGATGAGTGCGGCGACGAGGGCGCCGCCCAGCAGTCGAGCCCAGCGGAGCACCCGTGGGTTCGCCTGCGGCGCTGCCCGAACGCCGGACATGGGTGGAGCGTACGACGCGCGCGCCGTTCGGGCCATGAGAATTCCGATCGCCGCCGAGGAAACGGCCCGGGTTCTGCGGCCCGGTTCTGCGGCTGGCGCGGTTCTGCGGCTCGGGTTCTGCGGCTCGGGTTCTACTGCTGGATCAAGGACGCCATCCGCTTGGCGATCATGTCGGTCGCACGCTGGGGGGCAAGTCGGGAAAGCCGGTCGAGCATCCGGGCGTCGCTGCCGATCACGACTCGATAGCTGCCGTTCTCGATGCCCGTGATGATCTGGCTTGCCGCATCCGCGGCTGTGGTGAGCTTGCTGGTATCGGTACTCTCCGCGTCGCGGCCGGGAATGGCGGCACCCGAGTTGTCCGCGATGCCCGTCGCGACCCCGCCCGGAAAGACCACGGTGACCTGCACCGCGGTGTCGCGCAGCTCGGCGTACAGCCCCTCGGTGAACAGCTTCACTGCGGCCTTGCTGGCGCCGTACACGGTTTGACCCGGCACCGGAGCCAGGCCACCCATGCTGGAGACATCGACGATGCAGGCTTCAGGACGGCCCGTCAGGTGAGGCAGGAAGGCCTTGATCAGATTGACCGGCCCCCAGAAGTTCACCGCCATGACCAGCTCCATCTCGGCCAGCGAGAGCTCGCCGAATGGGGCAAAGCGCTGGATGATGCCGGCCACGTTGATCACGCCGTCGATCTGTCCTCGGCTGGTGATGATCGACTCCGCGGTCGCGGTCACCGCGTGGCGATCGGTGACGTCTACGGCGTGGCAGGCGAGTGCTTCCGAGTGCGCTCCGGCGAGGCGTGCGGTCTCCTCGAGAGCCTCCGGACGAAGGTCGATGGCGTCGACGCAAGCGCCACGCCGCAGAAGGCCGAGCACGACCTCGCGCCCGATTCCGTTCCCGCCGCCCGTGACGACAAAGCCCTTACCCTCGATGTGCATGGTGTCTACTTTCCTTGTGTGGTGTTGATCTCGGCGATGCCGAGGTCTGTACTCGATCGGTCCACGTCCGTCAGCGCGAGACCGCGGCCGATCAGCTGTAGGGCTTGCCGGGCGGCGCGGTGACGCTCCGCCGACCCGCCCTCGACATGGATGGCGCCGAAGATCATTCGCAGCACGAGGAGTACGTCGTCGAGCGCAAGCGAGGTGTCGACGAGTCCCGCATCCCGTGCTCGGGCCAGGGGATCGCTCAGTAGAGCGCGAAGGCGTTGGTCGAGGCCCGAGTATTGCGCCGGGTCGGCAGAATTGAAGACGACCTCGACGAAACCGGCGGAGTCGACCATCTGGTCGACGACTCGTCGCCACAGGTCGCCGAACGGTAGGGAGTGCCCGACGGCATCGCTCTGCCCGACGGCACCTCCGCCCTGTCTTGTGTCGGTGACCTGGGCTGTCTGGCCGACCGGATTGCTCTGGCCGACCGGATTGCTCTGGCCCGACCGGATTGCTCGGGCCGACCGCGGCAGCCTCCAGCTCAGCCATGTTCTCCGCGAAGATCGCGCCGGCGATGTCTTGTTTTGTGGGGAAGTGGCGATAAAGGCTGCCTTGGCCGACTCCAGAGTCGCGCGCTATCGCACTCAGAGCCACGTGGTAGCCCTGCTCGGCGAACAACCGCCTCGCCGAGGCCAGTAGTGCCGCGCGATTGTCTGCCGCAGCCGCAGGTCCGCGGTTGTCCTTCTGACTTGTGCCGGGCATGGTCCCATCATACCGGACAATTGTGTCCGGTATGAACTCCGCGCAGTTCCGCTCATCGGACTCAGCGGAACACCCCTGGACCTAAGGCCTGGTGGACCCGGAGCCCCCTGGGACCTGGAGCCTGGTGGACCTGGAGCCTGCTGGACCTGGAGCCCCCTGGACCTGGAGCCCCCTGGACCTGGAGCCTGGTGGACCTGGAGCCTGCTGGACCTGGAGCCTGGCTGGACCTGTGAGGAGCTGGTTGCGGGTGAAGCAGGGGTGCGGCTGGACCAGGGTGCGGCTGGACCAGGGTGCGGCTGGGTGCTAGAGCCCGGGGGCTGGCGCTGATGGGATGCGCGGTCTTAGCTGAAGCTGGCCATACTGAGACTTCGCCCGTTTGCCGTTGACCGGGGCCCTCGCCACGTCCTCGCGCCGCCGCCCACTTCTATTGAGGTTCTGCCGTCCATTCTTTCGGCCTCCTACGCGGTCGTCCTCCGCCCTGCCTCCCCACTCCGCCTCGGGGTGCCCACTTCGGTCATGCCGCTGTCCACTCCTCCTTGGGTCCGCTGTCGTCGCGGAGTTGCATTCGGAACAGGGCTTGGACGCATTCGTGGAGGTCGAAGCGTTCGCCGCGCCAGCCGGGCAGGATGCGGCGCGCTTCGGGATGGTCGAATCGGTCGACGGTGTCGATGATGGCGGTGTGGTCGGCGTGCTGCCGGCTGGATTGTTCCGCGAGGAGGTAGGCGAGGGCTTCTGCGTCGTACCAGTCCTGGTGTGGTCGGCCATCGGGCATCAGGAAGTCCCAGCGGTGTCCGGGGCTGGGGTCGGTGGATCGTTCGATGGTCATGCCTCCTTCGTGGACGGCCGTGTGGTGGAACCGGCAGAGCAAGATCAGGTTGTCGAGGTCGGTCGGGCCGCCGGCGGACCAGGGGATGATGTGGTGGGCTTGGAGGTGACGGGTCTGGTGGCAGGCAGTGAACTGGCACATGCCGTCGCGGATCATCAGGGCTCGGCGTTGGGCCCGTGAGACGAGTCTCCTGCTCCGGCCGAGGGCAAGGACCTCGCCGTTGATGTCGACGACGGCGCCGATCAGCTCGGCGTCACAAGCGAGCCGTCGGGCGGTCTCGGGTTCGATTCCACCGAGGCCTTGCAGCTGACAGGTCGGGTCGCTGCAGGTGGGTGGTGCGTCGATCGTGGATCCGGGCGAAACAGCGGGTCGCATCGGCGTTCCCGCGGGAACGTCCAGGTCCGCCGCCGGGCTGGTGGAGGGCTCGGCGTGTGCTGTCGGGCCGATGGCAGGCTCGCTGTACTGGACCGGGCTGGACTGGACCGGGCTGGACTGGACCGGGCTGGACTGGACCGGGCTGGACTGGACCGGGCTGGACTGGACCGGGCTGGACTGGACCGGGCTGGACTGGACCGGGCTGGACTGGACCGGGCTGGACTGGACCGGGTTGGGCTGGATCGGACCAGAGCCCGTGGCCGGCGCGCGATCGGACGGAGGCGTTCCCACGGGAACGCCGGTGGACGCTTGAAGCGATTCGGCGAGATCGGTCGGGTAGCGCGTCCCGCCGGGCGGGCGATCCGTCGGACTGGTCAAGTGTTCGGCGGCGACGTGGACCATGACGACGGTCCGGTCCTCACCGGACCGGTCCTCGGGGGCGGTGTCGAGGAACACGCGGGCGACATCCACGATGGCATCGGCGTAGCCGTAGGTCGGGGTGCTGTCGACGGCGACGTCCACCGCGGCGCGGGCCTGCCGCCGAGCTCGGGCTCGACGCTCAGCGAGCGGGTACCGGACGGCCGCATCCAGCACGCGGCCGTCCACGACCGCCGAAGGTCCCAGCCGGATCGTCCCCAGCCGGATCGTCCCCAGCCGGATCGTCTGGCTCGGAGATCGGCCCGGCGACCGACGAAGCCCACTGGTCGGTCGACAGCGAATCGGCCGGCGAGCGAATCGGCCGGCGACGAATCGGCCGGCGACGAATCGGCCGGCGACGAATCGGCCGGCGACGAATCGGCCCGCGACGAATCGGCTAGCGACCGACCGTTCGGCTGGGTGGGGAGGTCTGTGCAGGGTGCCGGTGGCGGGGCGCCGAACTGGTCCTTCGCCGCGGTCAGCGCCGCGATGACCAGCGCGGCTTCCTCTTTCGGCATCCGCATCCGGAAATCGATCATCCCGTCATCGCGTTCGTGCCAAGACAGCGCCCGTGCCCCTTCCTGCCGAATCCGGGACCCGGCACTGGATCGGTAGCCGGACAGCATCCGGGCCAGCTGTGACGCGGTCGCGGTCAACGCCATTCGGCACAGCTGCTCCTCATCGAGGACGTCGACGACCCGGGTCACCTCCCGGACCTTCGAATAGGACAGCCGCCCCTCCCGGAACGCCGCCGTGACCGTCGGCATCCGACGCATCGCCCTCGCGACCCGGACATGCTCGCGGGCCGTGCCGGCCGTCATCGAGCAGCACCACGACAACCAGTGCGCCAGCGACTTCACATCGACCCACCAGCGGATCGCACCGACCGCGTCGAACTCGCCGATCCGCTCCAGCAACTCACACTCCGACTGCGCCGACAACCCCGCAGCCGCACAGATCCGGCCCGCCATCAGATTCGCCTGATCGCGATCGACCTCACCCGTCTCCGACATGATCCCCCCAAGAATTCGGCCGCCGATGGACACGACGCTAAAGAAGGGCTCCGACAGTTTTCGAACGCTTGTGCTATCGCCGCTCTTCCGCTGGCTGGGGCGCGCGGGGGAGGAGGCGGATGGGAGGCAGGAGCTAGGCGGGTGGAGGAAGGCGGGTGGGAGGAAGACGGGTGGGCGAGTTAGGCGGGTGGGCGAGTAGGCGGGTGGGCGAGTAGGCGGGTGGGAGGCGGAGTGAAGACGGGTGGGCGAGTTAGGCGGGTGGGTGGGGAGTAGGTGGCCGGGCGCGGAGTAGGCGGCCGGCGCGGAGTAGGCGGCTCGGAGAGCACAGGTCTGGGCGAAGTCGGTTCCTCTGGAGATTCACCTGGTCAGACACGACAGAAGACCACCGGCACCTCGTGGGACGCGTCCAGGGTGCCGTTCGACCAGTCCACACGCGAGCCCGCTCGTCTGTCGTCGTCCGCCGAGCCATCCTTCAGGCGTTCCCGCGGGAACGCCTGAAGCACTGCGACGTTTGCCGACAGACGTTCCCGCGGGAACGCGCACCGGAGCTGTCCGATACGCCGTCGCACCGCCCTTCGGAGGCCGGGTCCGATGCCGTCGGAGTCCTCGTCCGACGTCAGGCGGGGCCAGTCGGAAGCCGACCGGAAGCCGACCGGAAGCCGGCCGGATGCCGGGCCGGATGCCGGCCGGATGCCGGGCCGGATGCCGGCCGGAAGACGGAGCGGCTGCGATGTGCCATACTTGCAGTGCTGTTGCAATTCTTGAGCCGTGGTCAGTGCTACGCCCCTGAGGGTTTGCGTGGGCGTGAGGTCAATCTGACGTCCGACAGCAGTCCGAGAGTCGCGAGGTGCGACCTCGAGATGCAAGGAGAGTTTCATGGCACAAGGAACCGTCAAGTGGTTCAACGGCGAAAAGGGCTTCGGCTTCATCGCAGTCGACGGCGGTGGCGCGGACGTTTTCGTCCACTACAGCGCAATCGAGTCCACCGGCTACCGCTCGCTCGATGAGGGCCAGCGCGTCGAGTTCGACACCACGCAGGGCCCGAAGGGTCCGCAGGCGGATCGGGTTCGCGCGATCTGAGTCACCCGCGTACGCAAGCAAGGGCGTACATCATGAGAGCGTCGGCCACAGGCCGGCGCTTTTGTGCTTTCTCCACCCTGTCGATCCCAACCGACGTGGGAAAAGTTGCTGGCGGAGACCCTTGTCACAGCAGGCTGCATCGGCACGGCAGGAACTCGTCAATAGTGATCTCGCTCGCGTAGGCTGGAGGTATCTGCGTGAGCATCTGTCTCGGTTGGCATCCCTGATCCCGTGCTTGCACTCCCGACTGGGAAGTCAACTGCAACGACAGAGGAGCGCGCTATCTCTATCGCCATCCCTGCGGCTGGCTCAGCCGCGACGGCCCGGCTCGCCAAGCAGCCACTTACTCAGACATTCACGGCCCTTGCCCAGCGGGTCCGCGAGCAGGGTCTCGTGCGTCGTACGCCGACGTTCTACATCGTCCTGCTCAGCGGTCTCGTGCTGGCCCTGGGCGGCGTGGTCACCGGCGTGATCCTGCTCCAGGAGTCCTGGCTGCAGCTACTGATGGCCGGGGCACTCGGCATCATCTTGACCCAGTTCGCCTTCATGGGCCACGAGGCCTCCCACCGTCAGATCTTCACCAGCGGACGGGCCAACGACCGGTACGGTCGGCTGCTCGCCGTGGGCGTCGTCGGGATCAGCTACAGCTGGTGGATGAACAAGCACAACCGGCATCACGCGAATCCGAACAAGGTCGGCAAGGACCCTGACATCGACATGGACACGATCGTCTTCGTGCCGGAGGAGCCGGGCAAGTACGGCGGAGCCCTCCGTTGGATCCATCGGCGTCAGGGCTACCTGTTCTTCCCGCTGCTGCTCGCGGAGGGCCTGAACCTGCACGTCAAGTCCGTGCGCAGCCTGATCGACCGTGGCCGCCTGGAAGGGCGTTGGTGGGAGCTGGTGTTCCTGGTGACGCGCTTCGTCGTCTTCCTCGGCCTGCTGTTCTGGGCCTTGCCGGTGGGCATGGCCTTCGCGTTCCTCGGCGTCCAGCTCGCGGTGTTCGGCCTCTACATGGGGGCCTCGTTCGCGCCGAACCACAAGGGCATGCCGATCGTGCCGCGCGACGTGAAGCTGGACTTCTTCGGCAAGCAGGTGCGTACGTCCCGCAACATCAGGGGCGGTTGGTGGGCGACTGCGCTGTACGGCGGCCTCAACTTCCAGATCGAGCACCACCTGTTCCCGAGCATGCCGAGGCCGCACCTGCGCAAGGCCCGCCAGCTTGTCCGGGCGCACTGCCACGAGCTGGGTGTCCCGTACACCGAGGCCAGCATGCTGTCCTCGTACCGCACGGTGATCAACTACCTCAACCGCGTGGGACTGGGCGCCCGCGATCCGTTCGACTGCCCGCTTGCCGGGCAGATGCGCCTCAACTAGGGGAGCTCGCTCGAACGAGCCTGGGCCAGCGAGACCAGCCAGTACGCAGACTCCAGATCGGCCGGTGGTCGTCGGAAAGAGCCGATGACGACCGGCCGATCTGCGCTCGGGCCTGTTCGAAACTCCGTCGCCTCTCCGGCGACTCTCCGGGGACACCTTCGAAGCGACCCCGAAGCGACTCGCAGCGGCGGAGACTGTTCGGATATGCCCGCCGGCCGCTAGGTTCGGGCGGGTGAGCGCACCGTTCTGGGGCGAGACACCGCCCGCAACGCCCGTGTCCGGAGTCGAGGCGGAGGTCATCGCCCGCGAGGTCTTCGGCGTCGAGGGACGAGCCAAACCGCTGGGCTCCAACCAGGAGACCAACGTGCGGATCCGCACGGCCGATGACACGACGTACGTCCTGAAGATCGCCAATCCGGCGTTCGACTCACCCGTGCTCGACCTGCAGAACAAAGCGATGCAGCACGTGGCCGCCGCCGGAACCGGGCTCGACGTGCCGGTGCCGGTTGTGGCGCTGAACGGCGCCGATGTGGTTCGGGTGCCGATCCGCGGCATCGACCACCACGTCCGGCTGCTGACGTTCGTGGCGGGTGACATGTTCTCCGACGCCGGGTATCTCGGGGATCTGGTGCTGGGGAGATTCGGAGCGCTGGCCGCCAAGCTGTCGGGTGCCCTGGCGAACTTCGACCATCCGGCCGCCGATCGAACGTTGCAGTACGACACTCGTCATGCGGCCCGGGTCGTCGACACGCTCGCGGGATCGGTCGCCGATCCCGCCCGCCGGGCGGATGCCGTTGGCCTGAGCGACCGGGCCTGGGCTGCGCTGGAACCCCTGGCCGATCGGCTCCGGCGCCAGATCGTGCACGCCGATCTGGCCGACTACAACGTGGTCGCTGTCCGCGATGATGCCGGCCGTCTCAGCCCGGCCGGGGTGATCGACTTCGGCGACGTCGTACGTTCCTGGCTCGTCGCAGATCTCGCCACCGCGATCGCGTCCCTGTTGGTGCGGACCCGTCGTTCGCCGCTGCTCGATGCCTGCGCCGTGGTCGCCGGCTTCCACCAGCACACCGCACTGATCGATGCCGAGCTAGCGGCCATCTGGCCGTTGGTGGTGGCTCGGGCGACCGTTCTGGCGGTCAGCGTCGACGACATCCTGGCCGCGGACCCCGGCAACGACTACGCCCGCGAGGAGCAGCCCCTCGACTGGCTGATTCTCGATCGGGCGGGGTCGGTGCCGTTCCCGCTGGCCGAGGTCGCTCTGCGCCGGGCCGTCGGCCTGGACGCCGGTCGACCGGCGGCATCGGTGCTCGGCTGGCGCCCTGAGGTACCGGTGGTGGACCTGCCCCCGGAGGCGCCGCACCTGGACTTCTCCGTCACCTCGACCCTGTTCCCAGGCGGGAGCTGGACCGATCCGGTGGCCACCAGGGTGGCGCTGGAGGGCACCCTCGTCGACGGGTACGGCCTCACCGGGAGTGGTGCAGCGCTTCCCTTCGTCGTGACCGACAGTGCCGTCGAGACGCCGAGCATGCATCTTGGCGCCGACGCCTTCGTTCCGGCGGGGACGGAGGTACGAGCACCCGCCGCAGCGAAGGTCGTATCGGCGACCGAGCATGAGCTGGTCCTGCGCGCTGGCGACGTGGACGTCACGCTCGCGGAGCTAACGGCGACGGTGGAGGTTGGCGCGACGGTCGCACCCGGTGAGCTGGTCGGCCGGGTGCTGGCCGCACCGGACGATCATCCGCTACCGCCCCATCTGCACGTCCAGCTGACCCCGGCCGCCGTGCCAGCGGAGGGAGTCGTCGAACCGTCGCTCGTGGAGGCGTGGCGGCCGCTGTCGGCGGACGCTTCGGCTCTCCTGCGCGGCGGAGACCTGGACAGGGCGCCCGCTACCGGAGCCGCGCTCCTCGTCCGGCGGGATCACGTGCTGGCGCGCGTCCAAGAGCACTACTACGCGCGTCCGCCGCAGATCGAGCGAGGCTGGCGCCATCACCTGATCGACACGTCAGGACGTGCGTACCTCGACATGGTCAACAATGTCGCCGTCCTCGGGCACAGCCACCCAGGCGTGACGGCAGCGGCGGCGCGTCAGCTCGGCCTGCTGAACACGAACTCGCGATTCTCCTACGACGGCATCGTGAGCTACGCCGAGCGGATCGTCGAGCTGCTGCCCGACCCCCTCGATACCGTGTTGTTCGTCAACTCCGGCAGCGAAGCGGTCGATCTTGCGTTGAGGATTGCTCGCACCGCAACAGGCCGGAAGGACACCATCTGCCTCGCCGGCGGCTACCACGGCTGGACAACAGCGACCGACGAGATCTCGACCTCGTTGAACGACAATCCGCAGTCCAGGGACACCCGGCCACCGTGGATCCACCTCGCCGCGATGCCGAACCTGTTCCGCGGCGATCATCGCGGCGTCGATGCGGCCGACCGCTACGCGGACGACGTACGCTCCATCGTCGCCGGTATGCCGGGCGGTCCCGCCGCATTCATCGCGGAGCCGATCTCCGGCAATGCCGGGGGTGTCGAGCTCCCAGCCGGTTACCTCGAGCAGGCTTACGCCGCGGTGCGTGCTGCCGGCGGGCTGACGATCTCCGACGAGGTTCAGGTCGGCTACGGACGTACCGGAGAGGCGTTCTGGGGATTCGAGCTGCACGGCGTCGTGCCGGACGTGGTCACGATGGCCAAGGCCGCCGGCAACGGCCATCCGATCGGCTTCGTGGTCACCCGTCGCGAGCTGGCCGAGCGGTTCTCCGCGCAGGGTTCGTTCTTCTCCTCGGTCGGTGGCAGCCCTGTCTCGTCGGCCGTCGGTATCGCCGTGCTGGATGGGATCCGAGACGAGGATCTGCAAGGCAATGCCCTTCGGATCGGGGGCCATCTGACCGCGCGGCTGGCCGACGTGGCAGCCCGCCATCGAATGATCGGAACCGTCCACGGCCGCGGGCTCTATCAAGGGATCGAGCTGGTCCGCGATCCGGCGACCGCCGAGCCGGCCACGCAGGAAGCCGTCGCCATCTGTGAGCGCCTGCGCGAGCTCGGTGTGATCGACCAGCCCACCGGCGACTACTCCAACGTTCTGAAGGTGAAGCCACCGCTGTGCATCACCCAGAGCAGCGCCGACTTCTTCGTCGACCGGCTGGATCAGGTGCTGACCGAAGGCTGGTGATCGGATGATCCCGTACGAGGTGGCACAAGGTCTCGACAGCGGTGTGCCGGTCGCGGAGACTGGCGGAGAGTGCTGAGTCGTCGATCAGGGAGAGCGGAGATGACCGAAGCGGTACTGATGGTGGGGACGAAGAAGGGCCTATGGATCGGTCGGTCCGACGAGGACAGGCGGTCGTGGAGCTGGTCGGAGCCCGAGTTCTTGATGCAGGGGATCTACGCCACCTGTATCGACACCCGCGGGGACGTACCGCGGCTGTTCGTCGGTGGCACCAGCGAGCACTTCGGGCCGGGCGTCTACCGTTCCGACGACCTGGGGCGTACGTGGACGGAGACGCTCGGCGCGAGCGTGAAGTTCCCGGAGGGTCTCGGCAGTAGCGTCGAGCGGGTCTGGCAGATCCAGCCCGGTCGGTCCGCCGAGCCCGGGGTGCTGTACGCCGGCACGCAGCCCTCGGCGCTGTTCCGCTCGGTCGATCGGGGCGAGTCGTTCGAGCTGGTCCGCTCGTTGTGGGACCACCCGCACCGACCCGATTGGGGCGCCGGCTTCGGCGGTCAGGCCATCCACACGATCGTGCCGCACCCCGACGACGGGAAGCGCCTGACGGTGGCGATGTCGACGGGCGGGGTCTATCGAACCGTCGACGGAGGCACGAGCTGGAACCCGGCGAACAAGGGCATCAAGGCGTACTTCTTCCCTGACCCTTGGCCGGAGTTCGGACAGTGCGTCCACAAGGTCGCATCCCATCCGGCACGGCCGGAACGGATGTACGCCCAGAACCACCACGGCGTGTACCGCTCCGACGACGCCGGAGCGGAGTGGGTCTCGATCGCCGACGGACTGCCGGCCGACTTCGGGTTCCCGATCGTGGTCCACCCGCATGACCCGGACACCGTTTTCGTGTTTCCCCTGGTGGCCGACAGCGAGCGGATCCCGCCCGGCGGTCGGGCAAGGGTGTGGCGTTCCACCGATGCCGGGACGACCTGGACCCAGTCGGCAGCCGGTCTCCCGGATCACTTCTTCGCCGCCGTGATGCGCGACGCGTTCACTGCCGACAACGCCGACCGGACCGGGCTGTACGTCGGCGCCCGCGACGGCTGCGTCTTCGCCAGCCTCGACGACGGCGAGTCCTGGACCGAGCTGGTGGAGCATCTGCCCGACGTGCTGTCGGTCAGGGCGGCCGTGGTCTGACGCAGGACTGCTTCGGTCAGCCGGCGTCGTGCGACATCTGGTCGATGCAGACGGCGACCGCGAGGATGAGCGGGTCGTCTTGCCCCGCGGTGATCTCGATGCCGTACGTGTCTCGCACCCGGAACCACTTCTTCGACACCTCCGCCACGGTGTCTCCGCCCCGCTCGATCTTGTACTCGTGATCGACGATGTTGCCCTTGGCCTCCATGTCCTCGCCGCCCTCGACCTCGATCGAGAACCGGTCGCGGAGCGGGGTGATCAGGGCCTTCTTGACGGTGGCGACCGGGGCGCCGGCGCGCTCGATCTTCATGGTGTCGCGGACGTGCAGCAGCTTCTCCTTGATCGAGAACAGCTCGTCCCCGCGGGGCGACTCGAGGATCAGGGTGTCGCGGACGCGTAGGGCTTTGCCGTTCACCTTGAACACCCGGTCCCCGGCGGCGTTCTCGACCCAGTAGTCGTCTCCGATCGCGAAGATCTTCTCGCGCATCTGGTATCGCGTTCCATCGTCGTTGCGTCGGCCCCGGAGCAGTGGCATCGTGCGTCCTTTCCTCGTCTGGCCGCACCACCCTACGCTCGCGTCAGACCGGCGGAGCCCAGGAGCGTGCCCGTGGGTTGTGAACCTACCCAGTTCGTCGCTGCACGCTGTACATCGGCAGCGTGCACGCGATCGTGGAGCGGGTAAAGGCTCTGCGCGGGCGGCACGACACCAGGGATCTGACTGGTGCTTCCTGAACAGGTCGAGCAGTTTGAGCCGGTCGTCGCACGGCTGACCGGCAGCTCAGCGTTCAGACCGCCCGCTGCCGGGTGAGCTGGATGAACCCCGCTGGAAGGTTCATCCGTGCGAGCACTCGCCGGGTGAGGCCGTGGGCTGCGGCCAGGGCCGTGTCGGCATCGACGAACGTCGGTTCCGAGCACTCGTAGTCGGCACCCTTCCAGCGGACCGTGCAGCGACCGGCCGCCTGGACGTTGCGGACCCAGTCCGTTCCCCGGCCCCAGGGCAGGGCGATGACGAACGTCTTGTCGCTTGGGATAACGGCGAGCGGCACCGAGTACTCCTTGCCGCTCTTTCGTCCTTGATGGCGCAGCACCACCCAGAACGGAACGAACCGGCGACCGGCGAGCCGCACGCTGAGCTTGTTGAAGAATCTTGTTGCCTTGGGCGGGGGTGCCATGCGCGTCGGCTACTGAGACTGCTCCTCGCGCCATGCCTTCGAACCTGCCGCTGCCGCGACCTTGAGCTGGTGCAGCCGTCGCTGGGCGATCTCCTGCGGCGACTCCTCCATCTGCTCGATCCACTTCTTGGCTGCCTGGCCCAGGGCTGTCGTCGACAGCACCGCGCCGATCAGCCAGGTGATGCCGCCGACGCACAGGAGCGCCACGCCACCGCGCAGCAGGCGGGCGTCGACCTCGAAAGTCGGGTGGGAGGTGGAACTGCTCATCTTGAATCCTTTTCGCCTAGGAACGAGTCACGCAGGCCGGCGTCTGACCGGGTGAACCCGGGATCACCTGCGACGCCGGTCCCAGCGTAGTGGTCGGGGTCTGGCCGCGATCACCGGCTCCCGTAGCGGTCTGATTCGTCAACTTGCCGCGTCTGCCGGGTCCGAACGGTCGGTCCACTCGAGGTCCCCAGCAGTGCGCCGGGCTCGAAGATGATCACTGACGATGACGGCAGGGATGAAGAGGAGGGCCGCGACGATGAAGACGATGTTGGCCGAGCCCGCGAGCGTGACCAGCTGGCTCTGGGGGTGGGCGATCTCCACGTCGATTCCACCACTGATCAAGAAGAGCGTCGGGTCGTACAGGCCGTGGAGAAGGATCGGCCAGATCAGGTTGCCCGTGACTCGAAGTGTCAGGTACATCAGTATTCCAAAGCCGAACGCGAAGCCGACGGTGACGCCGACGGTCAGGACGGACATGCCCGAGAACACGTTGACCGCGTGCATGAGGCCGAAAGCCAACGCGGATCCGATCATCACGCCCCATTCGACCATCCCAGCGTCGCGGAGCATCTTGATCACGATGCCGCGGGTGAGGACCTCTTCGACGAACCCGACGAACAGGCCGGTCAGAAGCGTCATCACGATGGCGCTGGTGGTGTAGCTGCTGTAGTCGATGCCGACGTAGCGCATGAGGAGCGTGACGACGATGAGGCCTGGTGCGATCCACATCCACCACCGGCCGCGGACTGGCTGCGGCCCGAAGAGCGGTCGGAACCACCCGACGGACAGCAGGAAAGCGGCGATCAGCACCGCTCCCACGATCAGGGCGAAGGTAACGGAGGCGAACACGCTGCCAGCCGTGCTGAACATGTCCGATCGGATCAGGTGGCCGAACAGGCGTGCGCTGACCCAGCCGGCGCCGAGGTACAGCGCCAAGTAGACGACTACCAGCAGGAGCGCTCGCCACCAACCGCCCCTGTTCCAGAACTGCTGCCAGGCGGACCCGTTTTCGATCGTGTTCACGAGTCATCTCCCCAGCTATGCAGATCGAACATGCGCCGCAGTATGTCAGGCCGCTGCAACGCAATGGAGCCCTTGGCGCGCCCACGACGAATGGACCGGACCCCCCGACCACAACCACATCAGCCAGCGACCACAAGGGTGTCGAGCAGCTACCGGAACGACTGTCGCGCGGGAACCGGAACCGCCTCCCCAGGTCAGGTCCCCACCCTGTCAAGCGACTGACGTAACTCGATGGTCAAGCATGAACCGGAACGGCACATCAGCGACGACTGACCGCACAACCGCACAGTCTGACCACTTCTGCACTTGAATGCCGTACGTGGCCGGCGGGAACCGGTTCGGGCAGCAGCCAACATGGCTCTGACGAGGGGTAGAGCGAAGGGCACTCGAACCCCTAACCCCCTGCTTGCAAAGTGGCAGCATTGGCACCATCGGGGTCGACCTCGCCCGGCAGGTCGTTGGCGGACGATCTTGGACGCATTGCGAAGCGTGGTCGTTGCTGTACTTCGCTGCTGTATGCGGACCGTCTGATCCGTTGGTTTCGACCAGGCGTGTAAGAGTGTCCGGGATCATCCGTAGTGCGGTCGCATCGTCGTGGGATTGTCCGTCGCGTGTCGCCGAGGTTCGCCTCTGAATCGCATCTCGCTCCCAGGATGGCTCCCGCTCGTCACGGCTCGTTCAGCTTGGGGAAACGCCCCCAGGCAGCCGACTGGGCCTCGAAGGAGCGTTGGCCTTGGCGTTGATGACCGAATTGCACCGACTCCGACCCCACTCTAGGGCCCGTGTAAGGCCCGCTAGCTACTTCGACCTGAAGAAGTCGGGTGGGGGCTGATCGGCGGATTTCGGGGGCGGCGCGGCCCGATGGCCTCGGCTGCCCGGGCTTCGCCCCGGGGGCGGTTCAGTTGGTCAGGGTGGCGATCTTGGTGAGGTTGTGGGCGAAGACTCCATGTCCGGTCCAGGTTCGGGCTCCTTCGGTGGTGTCGATCATGGTCTTGTCCCATCCGTAGTTGCGTTTCAGGTGGCTGATCCGTCCTTCGCAGCCGGTTCGCCATTTCACGTGTTTGCGGAACGTTCGTTGTCGTTCGACGGCTTGGCGGGCCTTGCTCGGGTCTGCCTTTGCGGGGGATCACCACGTTCGAGATGCCGAGGTCGTGGAGGTCGTCGTCGACGGCTGCTTCGCCGTAACCACGGTCGGCGGTCACGGTGCGAGGTTTCCGACCGGTCCGTTTGATCACACGTTCGACCGACGGCGCGAGCCTCGGTGCGTCGGCCGGGTTGCCGGGTTGCACGTCGTGGTCGAGGACGATCCCGTCCTCGTTGTCACAGACCTGGGCTTTGTGGCCGAACTCGACCGGTTTCCCGAGACGTCCTTTCGCGATCGGCCGGGCGTCCGGGTCGTGCAGACTGACCTTACGGGTGGCACCATCGGGCATCGTCCCGGCCAGCCGCTGCCGGGTCTGCTCAACGATTGCCCGGGTCGCGTCCAACAACTCGCCCATGTCGTCGACGGCCCGGACCAGCCGGCCCCGACGCCGACCCGCTGCAGCGTCACAGCCGCCCGCGGCCTTGAGCTTCGCCGCCTCGGCTCGGGCCTTGCGGACGGCACGTTTCGCGTTGGCCAGGAGCCTTTCGGCCTCAACGGCGGCGGTCTCCGCGAGGTCGGCGAGCTCTGCGTTCTTGCGTCGCACCACCGCGAGCGCTTCTTCCCTCGCCGCGGCGTTACGGGTCCGCAGTTTCGCGTTCAGGTCGTGAGCCCGGCGACCGGCTGCTCGTGATCGGTCCCGGACCTTGGTCCGGGTTGCACCACCGGCGGCCCGGATCCTGCGACCGGTCGCTGCGATCCGGTTCACCGCTTTCGCCAACAGACCCGAGTCGGTCGGATACGACACGTTGGCCGGCACCACCGTCGTGTCGACCCGGATCCGGGTGCACCGCAGCACCTTCGCCTCGACCGCCTTCGCCAGCAGCGCCTCGTTCAGCCCGTCCACGGCGGCGGACCCGCAGCGGGTCGTCAACTTCATCAACGTCGTGGAATGCGGCACCGGTTGGTCGATCCCGATCCGGCAGAACTGGCGCCAAGTGATCGAGTCCGACACCTCCCGACACAAGGACTCGAAACCGAGCCCGTATCGGAACTTGAGGAACATCAACCGCAGATACGTCTCCATCGGCGTCGACGGCCGACCGATCCGTGGGTCGAAGAACGGCACGAACGGGGCGAAGAACACCGGATCGTCCAACAAGGCGTCGACCCGGGCCAGCTCGACCGGCAACCGGCGCAGCTCCTCCGGCAAGATCGCTTCCCACAACGTCGGCTGATCAGCTACCGTGCGCAACATGAATGGTCTCAATCCCTTCTAGCCCAAGGGGTTGAGACCATTCTCCCTTGTCAAAGCCACTTTCCGGCGATGGACACGCCTCGACTTTTTCAGGGCAAAGTAGCTAGTGACGCCGTTCGATGGGGTTGGGTGTCACGGGGTCGAGGACCCACCGGGGAACGTGACTTCGGGCCCAACACGTCCACCGGGGTGGACCGTTGTCCTGTCCTGAGTGAGGAGAGTGTCAGCAATGCCGAAGGAGTGGGGCGTTTCAGGAAAGCGGCGCTGGTGACCGGTGCCTTTTATCAGACGATCTAGGACGAACCGGAGTCTGGGGACTCGGGAGCGTGTCCGGGGCTATTGGCGGTCCATCGATGGGTGGTTTCCGGGGCGGTTGTCACTCCGTTCGGACGGAGGCCAGTGTTCGGCTCCCGCCGGTCACCTGCTTGCAAAGATCCCTTCTCAGATGTGAAAGGGGTAGCGACACCTGCTTGCTTTGTACGGCTTCCGAGAGAACACTCTGTAGCGTCCCGGGCACCGAGCTCAGAATGGAGGGATTGTCATCGGGCTAACCGTGATGTCCTGCCATGCCGAAACCCACTGATGGCGCTGATCGCAGCAACGCGAGAATTGACATCCCGTTCGCGGTCGGGTTGGTTTTGGTGTTCGTCGGTGCGGTGACCGTGCGCCTTGTGGTAGTTCTCCGTGGCGGTGGTTTGGGCGGACTTGGAAACTACGACGACGGAGTGTACTTTGCGGCCGCTATCGGCTTAGTCCATGGCGTGGTGCCCTACCGGGACTTCCTGCTGCTCCATCCGCCGGGGATAGCCGTGCTGCTGTCGCCGTTCGCGCAGCTCGCGAGGCTCGTCGGTGACCCGACTGCCATGACTCTCGCTCGGCTGGCTTGGATGTGTCTTGGCGGTGTCAACGCGCTGCTGGTCGGTTTAGTCATCCGGCCCTTGGGGCGTAGCGCGGCGTTGTTGGCCGCACTGTTCTACGCGGTCTTCTACCCGGCGATATACACCGAGCGCACAACGCTACTCGAGGCTCCCGCAACCACAGCGGTGCTCGGTTCGCTTGCCATGCTGGCTCCCTTCTCGCCCGTGCGCCGAACAACTAGCCTGATCCTCCTCGCGGGCGCACTGATCGGACTATCCCCAGCAATCAAAATCTGGGGCGTCGTCACGGTAGTCGTCGTCGCTTGCTGGGTACTTGTGCTCGAAGGCTGGCGACGCACTCTAATCTTCGTTGCCGGGGCTGTGGCCTCGTGCGCGCTGGTGTGCCTGCCCTTCTTTCTACTCTCCCCCGGCAGGATGTGGCGCATGGTGGTCTACGACCAGGCCATTCGCCAGTCCGGTGACTATCAACCACTGGCTCGCCTCCAGCAGATCGTCGGAGTTGCGCCGCTCCACCAGACCAGCTTGGTCCTGGCCGTCTGTATTGTCGCCTGGCTGGTTGTTGCAGGTGCGCTGGTCGTATGCATTCTGCGACGCGAGTTGCGCCCCCTGGCAGCTCTGTTTGGCACCGCGCTCCTGGTGCTTGGGGCAACCCAGGTGTGGTTTCCTCACTATGCAGCGCTGACTGCGGCACCCTTGGCTCTCCTCTTGGGCGGAGCCGGCTCCGTCGTTCTGCTCCGGCTGGGGCGGGCCGGCGGTCGGAGGGCTGTACTTGCCGTCGTCCTGGCGTCGGGTGTCGGGCTGTCAGCGGCCGGCGCCGTGGAACTCGCGATGGCGCAAACAGGCGGCCTGCGGTTTCCGGGTCCGGCGCTGGCGGCCGCCGTAGCCCAGACGCCGGGCTGCATCCAGACGGACATGCCAATGGCGAGCATTCAGATGAACGTCGCAAGCCGTAATGTCGAACGGCGGTGCCGCTTCGAGGTCGACTTGGGCGGCTGGAGCCGTGACCTAGGGAGCGCCCAGCAGCAAAGCCTGCCTCGGGCACGCAACCCACTGTGGCAGCAGTTCGCGCTCGACTACCTAAGTTCCGGCGACCTTGCGCTGGTAGCTAGGTTCAACACCACGCCTGGGTTCAGCGCGCAGACCAAGAGGGCGTACCAAGAGTGGCCGACCGTCGAGCGCGTCGGTCCATACACCCTCCGTGATCCTCCCGATTGACTGAAGCTGCTTGGCACATCGCGCTCATCCAGCGGGCCATCCACGAATCTTGCATAGCGAGTCCAGCATCCAGGAGGACGGCTCCTTCCACGAGTAGACCGTCCCGGAGTTGAGTGGGATCGCGTCCGACAGTGCAGGCGACCTGAGGAGGAGGAGCTCTACACAATGCAGGTTCTCGACATGACCCAGCGGATGGCAAGTGTCCGGAGCGACTTGACCTCGCCGAAACGTAGGCCGCGACAATCAGGTTCGTCGGCGACACGCGCTGCACTCCAGACTCACCCCAGTAGCTAGCCGTCAGCACGAGTCACAGGCTCGAACAATTTGGCTGACGCGTTTCTGTAATGACCCGGTCGGACACGAACCTCATGGTTTGGGGGGTGCTGGGGGTAGTCAGACTGCGGGGCCCCCCCGGGGTGGCGAGCGAAGCGAGCCGGGGCCCTGGGGTGCTGGCTGACTACCCCCAGCACGGACGAGCGAAGCGAGTCGCCTTGATTGAATCGAGCCGTATTCGTCAGTCAAGGCGCCAAGGCAGAAGCCCAGTCCCTGGCCCAGATAGCGCCCGCAGTTCCTGTCCTCTGGAGAAGATCAAGTCCGCGACCCGCAGCGGTGGCATACTCGGGCGGTGTGGCAGAACGTGCCGCGGTGGCTCGCCTGCCGCTGAGCGGTCGGGCCAGTGAGATCGCGGCGGTGGTCGGACTGGTCGAGGCAGTGGCTCGCGGCTACGGCGGTGCCTTGCTGATCTCTGGCGAGGCAGGGGTCGGCAAGACGGCGCTGGTCCGCGAGGCGGCTGCTTCCGCCGGCGAGGTTGCGGATGTGTTGTGGGCGTCTTGTCTGCCGTTGACGTCGTTGGCGGTGCCGTTCTTGCCGCTGACCTCCGCTGTGCGCGTATGGGCCGCAGACCGTCAGGTGCTGGCTCCGGTTCTGGGTGGTTCGGGCTTGGATGGCCCGGCTGGGTTTGACGCCTGGTTGGGCGAGTTGTGTCGCCAGAAGCCGGTGCTGCTGGTGCTCGATGATCTGCAGTGGGCCGATCAGAGCTCGTTGGACGTCTTGATGTACGTGCTGGCCGGTCTGGCCGGTCGCCGGCTGGCCGTCGTCGCGACGGTTCGTGCCGGTGAGGAGGGCTCGGAGTTGCGGCGGTGGCTGGGAGACGTGCGCCGGTTTCCTGGGGTGGGCGAGCTGAGTCTGGACCGGTTGGATCGGGTCGCTACCGGTGAGCAACTGGCCGCGCTGCTGGGAGGGCCGCCGCATCAGTCGCTCGTGGATGATGTGTACGCCCGCACCCAGGGCAACGCCTACCTGACCACCCTGATCGTGCGGTCCCTGTCGCCGGAGGCGCGGTCGCTGCCAGCCGGGCTGCCGAGCGGTCTGCGTGAGGCGGCCACCCATGCATGGCGCGGATTGTCGGCGCCAGCGCGGGCGCTGACCGCATTGATCGCCGTGGCCGGCCGCCCCCAGCACGCCGACCAGCTCGAAAGGGTGGCGGCTGCGACCGGCGTGGGTGAGGCTGTTGTGCCGCTGCTGCGCGAGGCGGTGGACGGCGCCGTGCTCGACGTCGGGGACGACGACACCTACTGGTTCGTGCACCCGCTGCTCGCCGAGGTGCTCGAACGAGGGCTGCTGCCCGAGGAACGGGCCACGTTGCACGCCGCGTTCGCAGCCGCGCTGGACTCCGCGGTGGAGGTGAAGGAGCTGGAAGTCGAGCGAGTCGTGGGGCTGGCCGATCACCATTTCCGGGCCGGCCATCAGCAGGAGGCGTACCGGTGGGCGCTGCTCGGTGCCGATGCGGCCAGCCGGGCTGGGGGCGCCACCGAGATGGTGCGACTGCTGCGCCGCGCGCTGGACCTGCGGCCCCAGGTGCCCGACGCCGACCTGACTCGGATCGACCTGCTGGGTCGCATCCGCGCGGCGGCCGAGCAGGCCGGGGACGAGGAGGAGGAACTCGCCGCGGTCGATGACTTGCTGACCCTGATCAACCGCGAGGATCAACCCCTGGTCGCCGCCGAGCTGATGGTCCGCCAGCACCACCTGCGGGAGCAGACTCTGCGTGGGGCCAGTACCAGCTACGACGCCTGGGCGGCCGTACGGCTGTCGGAACCGTACCCGAACAGCGAGGCGTACGTGCTGGCGATGGCCGACCTGGCGGAGGGGGAGGTGTGGGACGGCGTGCCGTCCGGCCGAGAGCGGGCGGACGAGGCGGTCCGGCTCGCGCGTGCCTGCGGGTCGGCCAAGGCGCTCGCGTTTGCGCTCGTTGTGAAGGTGACGGCGCGTGTCTTGACGGGTGACAGCGCGGGCCTGGCCGAGGCTCGTGAGGCCCAGGCGTTGGCGGCCGAGACCAGGGACTTCTTTTGGTTCACCAATGCAGCGAATTGGGCGAGCAACTGCCTGGACAGCAACCGTGCGGTGATCGATTATCTTCGCCGCAGCCGTGAGGAGCTGACCGCGCTGGGTGCTCCGCACTGTTACGTGGCGAGGCTGTCCGCCAATGAGGCGTTCGGGCTGATTCTGATCGGGAACTGGCGGGTCTGCCTCGAGCGCCTACGGGTGGCCTTGGGGTCGACGCCCGGGCCGAAGGCCGACATGATCGCCCGGTTGGCCGCGGCCATGCTTGCCGTGCGGCAGGGCCGGTGGACGGAAGCCGAAGGTCACCTGGACCGCGCTGAGGAGCTGTACGGGAGTGCGTCCGGCCTGCTGTTCTACGGGCTCGACGCGGTCCGGGCCGAGCTTGCCCTCGCTGCCGGTGACACCGGACGTGCCGTCGCGGCGGCAATGATCGGCGTGGAACGAGGAGGCCATGCCAATCTTGCCGAGCGGCTGATCCCGCTGGCCGCGAGGGCTCTGGCAGACGAGGCGCAGGCATGCCGCGACAGAGGCGAGGAACCGGTGCCGGCCATGGCGCAACTTGGCGATCTGCGGAGTCGCTATCCGATCGTTGCCGCAGAAGGCGAGCCCGGATCGGCGTATCCGGCGCAAGTCCGGGCGATGCAAGCCTGGTACGACGCCGAAGTCCACCGTGGGATGGCCGACCCGGCGGCCGCAACAGCATGGCAACACGCTGCGCGGGCTTGCGCCGACGGTGACCTCGCCTGGGACGAGGCATACGCGTGGTGGCGGGCCGCCGAAGCGTTGGCGAAGAACCGCGCCACGCGAGAAGCGGCCGCCGAAAGCCTGCGGCGGGCGCACGAGCTCGCCACGGACCTGCAGGCGGCGCCGCTGCTTGCGGAGATCGAGGCGCTGGCCCGAAGCACCCGAGTGTCGCTGGCGACCATCCGACACAGCCAGCCTCCCGAGCCGGCGGCCCTTCCTGGCCTGACTCCCCGGGAGCGGGAGATCCTGGCTCACATCGTCGCCGGGCGCACCTACAGCGAGATCGCTCGAGACCTGGTTGTCAGCGAGAAGACCGTCAGCGTGCACGTGTCCAACCTGTTGCACAAAACCGGCACGGCCAACAGGGTCGAGCTCGCCCAGCTCTCCCGCCGCGTGCAGATCTAGCCCGTCGCGAGCTTCACGGCCATTCCCTCTGCCAGGTCACCATGAGGGTGAGGACCCATCCGCGGACCGATGGAAGCGTCCGCAACGATCATCGTTCTCGGGAGACTCTTTCGGGCGCTGCGGCGGAAGCGGCCAGGAATCGTCCTCGAGCGCGGCAGGGTTCTGTGGTCTCACCGATCTCACAGCGGCTGGATCTAAGGGTCCTTGATCGGGATCTGAGGGGTCGCGTCCAATGCGCATACTGCCGCATGAGCGCAGCGTTGAGGTATCGGATTTCACCCCTCAAAGGAGCACACGATGCCTCGTACGCGAATCAACCTGCACATTCTATGCAGCGGTGCTGCGGCAGCAGGCGTCCTCCTTCTTCTGACTGGTGGGCTGCCTACCGCGGCGGCAGCCTCGCCACCGGACCCATCGCGGGCCTTGTCGAATGGATGCCCGTTGGAACGAATCGGCACTCAGCTGGTTCGCTGCGACAACCTTACGGGCGCTGGGGTGCGGGCACCGAGTTGGCTTCCAGAGGCGACGATCTGGGCGCCCGGGGTGGCTCCGGGCTCAATCAGGTCGCACACACCCGTGACGACTCAAATCGGCGGATGACATGAAGATCATGCAGAGTCGGCTGGCAGGCGCCATGGCATGTGTCGGGGCCACCGGAATACTCGTCGCCGGGCTCGCGGTGACCGTGGCCCAGGCGACCCCGAACACGGCCAGCTCGGTGATCCTGGCCCAGTCGACCGTCACGCCCATCTCGATCTGGGGTCATGGCAAGACAGTGGGTGGCAGTCCCTGGGGCGTGCTTCTGGCGACCTATGGGAAGAGCGACGGCTATGTCGTGGACAACAAGTTCACCCCGGGTCAGACGACCGGATGGCACAGGCACCCCGGGCCGAGTCTGATCTTCGTCGTCAGCGGGACGGTGACGAACTACGACAGCAGCTCCCCAGGGTGCGCGGGCCGGAGCTACTCGGCCGGCAGTTCACTAACCGACTCCGGCGGCACCGACGTCCACATGCTGCGCAACGACGGCAGCCTGCCAGCGGAGACCATCGCGGTGCAGTTCATCCCGAGCGGGCAGCCAAGGCGCATCGACGTGCTGACCGAGCCGGCCAACTGCCACGTCTAGCCAATGTGCCCCTGTTGGCGCGCCCGTTCCAGGCTGAAAATGGGGCTGTGGCCGTCCGGTAACGCGGTGGTTTCTATGGTTCTGTGAGGCCGTCGTCTAGCCGGGCGGGAGTTGCGTGTTGGGCCCTTCATTGTTGCCTCGCTGGTGAGAGCACGAGGATTAGTTTCGCTGTACTGCCCGGCAGCTCCCCGGTCGGCCACGCTTCGTGGTCGAGACGACCGTCGATGACGGTCAGGAGGGGGTGAGGTGGGTGTTTGTCGAGTCCAACGATGACGAGCAGATCATCGAGCGGGTCGCGGCGTTGGACATCGGTAAGGCCGAGATCGTCTGCTGCGTCCGGATGCCGGCTGCGGGTGGCGGCAAGCGAAGGGTGCAGGAGGTGTCCACGCATTCGACGATGGTTCCGTCGTTGTGCGAGCTGGCGAACCGGCTGGTCGAACTTGGTGTGCAGCGGGTGGTGATGGAGGCGACCAGCGACTATTGGCGGCCGCCGTTCTACCTGTTTGAGGCCCACGGTCTGGATCCGTGGTTGGTGAACGCGAAGGATGTGAAGCATCTGCCCGGACGGCCCAAGACCGACCGGCTGGACGCGGTCTGGTTGTGCAAGGTCGCCGAGCGCCAGATGCTGCGGCCCAGCTTCGTGCCACCCGCCGACATCCGCCAGCTGCGAGACCTCACCCGGTATCGGGCCGATCTGGTCGGGGTGCGGACCGCAGAGAAGAACCGGGTGGAGAAGCTACTCGAGGACGCCTGCCTCAAACTGTCGGTCGTCGCTTCCGACATCTTCGGTGTTTCCGGGCGGGCGATGATGACGGCGTTGATCGGTGGGGAACGCGACCCCAAGGTGCTGGCCGAACTGGCCCGGTCCAGCATGCGGCGCAAGATCCCCCGTCTGGAGGAGGCGTTCGCCGGGCTTCGGTTGGGGACCTTCGACGACCATCATCGGTTCCTGCTGGCACGGATGCTGGCCCGGGTCGACGCGACCAACGCTGACCTTGCAGCGGTCGACGGCCAGATCGGAGACCATCTGGCCCCTTTCGCTGATGCGGTCGCCCGGCTCGAGGAGATCCCCGGGGTCGGAGCGACCGCAGCCGCGATCCTGATCGCCGAGATCGGTCTCGACATGAGCAGATTCCCGACCCCGGCCCACTTGGCGTCCTGGGCCAAGTTCGCGCCCGGGATCAACTCCTCAGCCGGGAAGTCCAAGGGCAACGGCTCAACCGGGCACGGGAACCGCTACCTCGCCCGCGTCCTCGGCGAAATAGCAGTCTGTACCAGTCGGACCGACACCTTCCTCGGCGCCCGTTACCGACGAATCGCGCGCCGCCGCGGCAAGAAGAAGGCCATCGTCGCAGTGGGCCGCTCGATCCTGGTGATCATCTGGCATCTCCTCGCCGATCCCGACATCCGTTTCCACGAACTCGGCGCCGACTACCACGACCGGCACGTCAACACCCCGCGAAGCGACGTAACCACGTCCGACAACTCGAAGCGCTCGGCTACAAGGTCACCCTCGAACCCGCAGCCTGACCCAGCCTCGGCCCGGAGCCGCTGGTCACGCAGTTAGGCCGTTCAACCAGCCGTGGAAGGGCACTGTAGGAGGGCGGCGGCGACCAATCGGGCTGATCAGCAGCGCCGTGACTGATGTTCGAATGCCGCCCGACAATTAGCAAACGCGACATCCTTCTGCTCACCCTGAGCGGCCGTGACAATGCGGACCGAGAATCGGCGGCGTCTCCGATGCAGCCCATTCATCTTGGCACTTCCCCTTGGACGTGCGACGCCGCGCTCACGGCATCTGACTCTGCGTGTCTTGCGGAGTGGATGCGAGGACACGGATCCGAGCGCGGCGGCGCGCAGCGCCGCCTTGAACGAGTACAGAAACTACTCACGAGGCAACTGCGCAAACTGGTCACTCACTGGTCACACTCACTGGTCACACTCACTGGTCACACTCACTGGTCACACTCACTGGTCACACCACTGGTCACACTGGTCCCTGGAGCCGCTTCCGTCGTCGTCGGTGGTCTTGAGTCCGAAGTGGTACACGGTGGCGCAGGTTGCCGCCTTGCTCGGCTATGGCGAGTCCAAAGTGAGGACTTTGATCATGGCTGGCGACTTGAGGTCGTTGAAGGATGGTCGGTGTCGCAGGGTGCTTCCGGAGTGGGTTGATGAGTACGTCCAGCATCGGGCGGCTGAGGCTGAGCCGACGTGGTGGTCATGACTCGGCGTCACAACGGCGAGGGGTCGATCTTCCATTATCGCAACGGGTACGCGGCGTACTCGTGGCTCACGACGCCATCCGGTCGGAGGCAGCGGAAGTACGTCTACGGCAAGAGCCGTGAGGTGGTGCACGCGAAGTTGCTGGCGCTGACGCAGGCGGCGCGACGAGGGCCGGTTGCGCCTGTGTCGCCGAAGCTGGGTGAGTTCATGGCGCGGCGGCTGGTGGAGACGGTGCGCCCGGACCTGGCTCCAACCACCGCGAGCAACTACGAGCTGTTCACGCGGCTCTACATCGTGCCGGATCTAGGTCCGAAGCGGCTCGACCGGCTCACCGTGCGCGATGTGCAGCTGTGGATGAACGAGTTGAAGACTCGATGCCAGTGCTGCCACCTGGGAAACGATGCGCGTGGTCCGAGCCTCGGTGTTGCGCGGCGGGTGCGTGTTGTCGTCAGGTTGCATCCGAGTGGACCCGCCACCAGGCGTGGACGGTGTTGCAGAGTGCCCTCAGCGCGGCCGTCCGGGAGGAACTGCTGTCACGCAACGTGGCCGCGCTGGTGCGGGTGCCGACGCCGCGACCTAAGCGGGCGAAGGCGTGGAACGTCGATCAGTCCCGGACGTTCCTGGAGAGCGCTCGGGCCAACGACGATCCGGTCTATTTGGCTTATGTGCTGATGCTCGTTCTGGGTCTGCGACGCGGAGAGCTCCTCGGGCTTGCCTGGGAGGACGTAGACGTGGACGCGGCTCAGGCGTGGATCGGTTGGCGGCTGCAAAGAACCGGCGGCGAGCTGACCCGGCGACAGACCAAGACTTGCGCCTCCGATGCGGCGCTTCCGCTGCCGGACATCTGCGTGCGGGCGTTCGAGCATCGGCGGCGGATCGAGGCCGATCTGAGGGCGAAGGCGCCGGCCTGGCATGAGTCGGGCCTGGTGCTGACGAGCAGTCTCGGCACACCCTTCGATCCGAGGAACTTCCATCGGGCGTTCGTGGCTCGGGCGCGCAAAGCTGGGGTTCCGGTGACGCCGGTTCACCTGACGCGCAAGGCGTGCGCTTCGTTGCTGGTCGCCCTCGATGTTCACCCTCGGGTGGCGATGCAGATTCTCCGCCACAGCAAGATCGCGGTCACGATGGACGTCTACAGCCAGGTCACGAGCGCGTCGACTCAGGAAGCGCTCCGACGCCTTGGCGAGCAGCTGGATTCGGGTCCGGCGAGCGGCGATGCGGCGTGACTGCACAACAGACAACTGCACAACACGATGTCAACACGAGGATGAGCCTGCCAGCGACGATTCTGAGCCGCCAGAAGATCTGCTGGATGAAGATCAAAAACAGTCTGACTAGGCTTGATAATGGAGCCGCCTCGAAGAATCGAACCCCGGACCTACGCATTACGAGGCGAGAGCGACGCGTGTGCCGCGTCCTCGCGCCGCCCCACGGGTCCTAGACCGTCCCCTGCCTTGTGCCGGCGCCCACCCGCGGGCTGCCAGGATGGCTGCCACCGAAGGCGGACCAACGTCGCACGCTTTCGAGGTCTGCCACGGCACCAGAGGCTATGTGCGAAGCCGCGACTTTGATCGTGGTCTGCGGTGTCCGCCGCACAGCTGAACGACAGAGAACGACCCTGGATGAGACTGCGGCTGAGACTGAACAGCCCTTAAGCACGGCCGCGTGAATTCAACCCGCGGTCCAAACCGAAGACGCCTGCTCTGGCAGCTTCGTCAGCAATCTGATGCTTGTCGAGCCAGTTGGACGGGTGCGTGTACGCACCGATGCGAACGTCGTGGGTCGAGACCCGGATTGGGACCCTTTGGCCTTTGCTGGCTGGCAGCCAAGACCACACTGACGCGACTCGGGAGGAGGACGACGAGACTGGTGAACCCATGCTCGTAACCGAGGCCCGTCTCGTTGTCAGCGCGGCCGGTGAGGACATCGGAACGCACACCAATGCCGACGCTGTCACTAGCGTGCCCACATGGGGTGGCTGTGACGACGTGTTGGGGGATGATCAGGCATCGGCAGGGCGGTCAGGCTGGCGGCACCGACCAGCCGGTCCCCGTCGAAGATCCCATAGTGCGGGGCAGCGGCGTCGTGGGCCAGACCACCGGACGGCCCGGATGTCCCGGGGTGAGCGCACGCCGCCGGAGGTCGAGCAGCAGGTCCAGGCGGACCACGCAAAACAGATGGCACGTGATCGAGCCTGCCAGCCGGACGCGGCGCGCCCGACCGCGGGTAGCAATCGCGAGCATTGCCCCTGTGAACGGCGGTGCTTACGTCGTAAGGTCAGATTCGGCGCTCGCGGCGGGAGCTCGAGCGTCGCCTGATCGCGTTCGCTGTGGAGCCGGGAGGCCCGATGAGTCGTCGATGGATGTTTGTCGCAGCAGTGACCGGCCTGGCAGGGCTGGGTCTTGTGAGCAGTCCGACGGCGCTGGCACAGCCAGGGTCGGCGCCCGCGCTCCGATCGGCCGACACCCCAGCAAGCGAGCTGTCCGTGTCGACCCGGCTCGCGGACCGCCGCGAGGTGGCCGCCGGCACGCGCGCCCAGTCGCTGGGCTTCGAAGACGGCGGGTTCTACGCGAACGGTTGGCACATCACCGGTGAGATGGGCGGCGTGTGGGCGCCACCGGTGAAGCTCATCGACGGCGTCTGGTTCGGCCTGGACGACCAGTGGGTCGGACCGGCGAAGAAGTTCACCAGTGGTTGGGGCTTCACCCGCTACGACCTGCCGACCACGGCGGGGTTGGGCGTGAGCCGCACCGATGTGGCACCGGACGGGCGGCGCGGGGTCCTGTTCGGCTTGACGATCGACAACCCCGGTGCCGCGCGGACGACGAAGCTCACCGTGGACACGCACTCGGAGCTGATGGGCCAGTTCCCGTGGGGGTTCGAGGGGATCACGCCCAATGCCAGCGACAACCTGCCTGACCAGGGGACGTACGACGGTCGCCGGCTCGTCTTCACCGACGACGGCGCACTCCCCGGAGCTCCGACCCACCACTATGCGGCCGCGGTCGGTACCTCGCTGCGGCCGGCAACGGGCGATACCGGCCCCAGCTACTGGGGGCCGCGTCCCGGGCACCGCTGCACCGGCAAGGAGACCGGGGCCCCGAGCGATCCCAAGCCCTCCGTTTGCGACGACGGCCCGTTCGGGAATGGCACGGGTGGCCGGCTCACGTATGAGGTATCCCTTCCGGCGCATGCATCGCGGACCGTCTGGCTCGGCGTGGCCGGATCGGACCGGGGAGGCGCGAAGGCGAAGGACGAGCTCGCGAAGCTCTTGCGCGACCCGAACGGCGAGCTCGCAGCGAAGGTGCGCGACCGGCGTGCGCTGGCGGACCAGACTCGGCTGTCGCTGCCGGGCGACCCGACGCTCGCCCAGGCGGTCGACTGGGGCAAACAGAACATGGCCGACCTCACTCAGCAGGCCAACGACCTGCAGATCCGATGGACCAACCAGGGCAAGCAGTTCCCTGCACCGGTCGGCACCGTCGACAAGGCCACCTGGGTCGGCGCCGGCTATCCCGACTACCCGTGGATCTTCGGCACCGACGCCGAGTACACCGCATTTGCTGCAGTCTCGGTCGGGCAGTTCGACGCGATCGAGGGACATCTCAACGCCCTGCGCGAGATCTCCGACCTGCTGAACAACCGCTCCGGAGTGGTCACCCATGAAGTGGTGTCGGACGGGTCGACATACTTCGGGCACGATTCACGTCAGACCAATCCCGACGGCACGGTCAGCTACGACTTCAATACCGACGAGACGGTCAAGTTCCCCAGTGCGGTTGCCCTGGTCTGGCGCTGGACTGGTGATCGCGCGTTCCTGAACGAGAACTACGGCTTCGCGGTGCGCAACCTGCGTTACGTGGTACGTCAGCTGGACTCCGATGGCGACGGATGGCCGGAAGGTCTCGGCAATGTCGAGCGGACCGGGATGGGTCCGGAGAAGTTGGACAACACGGTGTACTTCATCCGCGGGCTCTACGACCTGGCCGACCTGGCGCAGGTCAAGGGCGACCGCAAGACCTACCGGTGGGCGTCAGATCTCGCGGACTCGCTGCGGGACCGCTTCGATCGCACATGGTGGTACACGACCGCGGCGCAGTATGCCGACTCCCTCGGCGACGACAACGAGCAGTCGTTCCAGAAGCACTGGATCGGTCAGACCCCCATGGACGCCGAGCTGGTCGTCGACGGGCAGGTCGTGCCCGGCCTGGCGCCCGGGGTCCACGGGACGGCGGCCTTGGCGGGTCGAGAAGATCCCTGCTACAGCGGGTCTCGACCACTGAATCGCGGGCTGTTCCACACCGCCTGTGGCGGCGGGCCCACCGGTGCCGGCGAGAAGGTGATCTTCGGTCTGACCACATCCATCCAGTCCGTCGGGGAGGGCAACTACGGTCGGCTCGGACAAGATCAACAGGGTCGCTACACCCACGCTCTCGCCGAGACCATGTTCTCCGAACCGGCCACCGGCAACACCCCAGACGAACAGCCCGGGGCGATGCCCGAGATCTTCCCCTCGCCGGACCAGGGAGCCAACATCGACCGGTGCTGGACCTGCCGCTCTATGTTCATGCAGGCCTGGGGGAACTACGGGACGGCCTGGCCGGTCGTCCATCAGTGGCTAGGAGTCCGGCCGGATCTCGGCCGCAGCCGGCTCAGCGTCGTGCCGCAGGTGCCGGCCGATCAAGAGGCCATCGCAGGGCGCGATATTCGGCTGGGGAACGGCAGCGTGGATGTGAGAGCCCGTCGGATCGGAGACGCCTATCGCACCGAGGTCGACGTCCACAGGCTCGCCGCCGCCAAGATCACCATCGGTCACACACTGCCCCGCGATGCCAGAGTGGCCGAGGTGCGGTTGGACGGACGTACGGTAGGGGCCTATCAGACCAGGGTCACCAACCGCGGGCTCGAGGTCACGGTGCCAACGACGGGCGGGCAGCACACGTTGGTGATCACCCGTCGCTGAGCCGGGTGCTTCGTTGCTGGGTGTGGGACGAGGGGAGCGGATCGATGTCGATTGCCGCCCTGATCACTTGGGTGATCACCGCAGGTCTCGGGTCTTACATGGTCGCCACGTGGCGCAAGCATGGTGGGCTGAGGGGTGACCCGAAGACCACGCATCTGCCGCCCGCTCGGGTGTTCGCGCATCTAGGGCTGGCGGTCGCGGGCCTGGTGGTATGGATCGTGTACCTCGCAACAGGTGGTGCGCTGTGGGCTTGGATCGCTGTCGCTGATCTCATTTTGGTCGCTCTGCTCGGTGGAGTGATGGTCAGGCGCTGGACCATCGACGGGAGGTTGGCCATGAGTGGAGATGTCTCAGCGCCGCTCGGAGATTTGGCTGAGCAGCACATCGCGCGGCCACCGGTGGTGGTCCATGGGATCTTCGCCGCGATCACGGTCGTTCTGGTCATCCTGGCGGCAGCCGGTGTCGGCGGCGGATGACCGTCGAGAACTGGGGCAATACACGAGATGGCGAAAAGAGCCAGTACGACCGTTCAATACGAGTCACACACGACGATCGACCGATCCATCAGCGACGTGTTCTCGCGATTGGCCGACCTGGGCGGCTACCGGACATGGATGCGCCGCACCGCCTCGCCGGCCCGAAACGGCAGCAGCTCCGTGGTCTGACCCGCCGTGCCCGGAAGAACGTAGCGTCCGCTGGGGGTCGGGACGACGGTGGATTCGGCGTCGACACCGGGCGATGGCGCGCTCACGAGCGAGGCCCAGCCAGTCCCGCGTACGTCCCCCACAGGTCGCCGAGGAACAGCTCGCCGATCGCCAGGAAGGCTGCCGAGTGGCTGCCGGTCGTGAGCCGAGGACATCCATCGACTCGAGTTACGCCATCAACCCGGCATCGATCGCCTCCCTACTGGCGTTGCTGAAGGGCGACTGCGACCCAAGATTGCCGGTTCGCCAGGAAGCGTCGATCTAGGGTGTGACGCTTATCGACCTTCAAGCTTGAAGGCGTGGTGCGTCGTGCCGAAGCGGTGGGAGTAAACGACCCACAGAAGGCTGAGCGCTTCGAGCCAGCGCGCGTTCTCGATGTCGCCGAGGTCGATCACCGGCCAACCGAATTGGTGCAGCAGCTCGGTGACCATCTGCTTGGCATCCTCGTCGTTGCCGGCAATGAACATGTCGGGCTGGCCATCGGTCAGCGACGGGTCGACCATGACCTCAGCCAGCACGATGTTGAGCGCCTTCACCACCCGAGCGTCCGGAGCGGCCGCTCTGCATCATGAGCTC
>CAWHZT010000010.1:0-147459 GCA_963833925.1 uncultured Actinomycetota bacterium
TAATCGCCGTCGGCCCGTCTCTCAAGGTCGAACCGAGCCACGGGTTGCCAGCAACGGCACTGTTGCACATGGCTCCCGGTGCCGTCACGCTGCTCGGCTATGTCGGGCTGGTTCCGGCTGGCAGGCGCCCTCGGTTTGCCCTCGCTCAACGCCGCAGACCTGGTCCCACGGCTGCTGTTCATCCGCGCACGCTGACCTCAGACCACGGTCCCGCCGTTCCCCGGCCGCCGCACCTCTCCGTTCGATCCGATCCAACCGAAAAGGACAGCGCCATGGCCACCACACAGCACCAGCCAGCTCCCACCATCGAACCCGCGACCGTAGCCCAGTACGGCCTCGCCCGTATCCTCGGAACCTGGGCGGCCGCCGCGCTGCCGATGGCGGCCCTGGTGTGGCTGGTCGCGCCGCGACTGGCCGCCGTCCTGCACGGGCCGACGGCGCTGCCCCGTGCGCTGATCCTGACCTTGCTGGCCGGCCTGATCTGGCAGTTCATCCTCGTCGTGCTGATGGTGTACCGGGAGCAGGGCACCCTGCGCTGGTCGGTCGTGAAGGACGCGCTGTGGCTGCACGCGCCGCGCAGCCCGAAAACCGGCCGCCGCGGAGGACGGCTGTGGCTCATCGTGATCCCGCTGATCGCAGCCCTGGCCGTCGAAGAACTCCTGCCCACCCTGCCCACACCGGCGACCCGCGACATGGGCCTGTTCCTCGGCTCGGACTCCGGTCAGGCGCTTCTGTCCGGCAACTGGGTGTGGTTCGCCATCATCGTGCTGCTGCAGATCTTCAACACCGTGCTGGGCGAGGAACTCCTGTTCCGCGGACTGCTGCTGCCGCGGATGAACGGTCGGTTCGGGCGGTGGGACTGGGTCGCCAACGGTGTGCTGTTCGCGCTCTACCACCTGCACGTGCCGTGGGTCAATTCCGCAGGCCCTGCTCGACACGTTCATCCTCGCCTACCCGTCCAAACGCTATCGCAGCGCGCTCATCGGAATCATCGTGCACAGCGCCCAGTCAGTCGTCTTGACCGCCCTCACACTCGCTGTGGTGTTGAATCGGTAGGTTTCGCTCGCGTCGGACGGTGACGTCGATCATTGGGTGCACAAGCGCGACGCCATGGGACACCGGTGCGGCGGCACTCATCGGTGAGTTCGCTCGGCTGGGGACCGCCCCGCGGGCCGCCTTCTGAGCCCATGCTGACGACGGCGCCGCGCGGGTGAGCCATCTTCACCTGGACGTGATCGGTCAGCTTTCGGTCGTCGATGTGGTGTGTGTGAGCGGACCGTGCCAGAGTGCCGTTGACACAGGGCGAGCTCTGTTCCTTGCAGTGATCGGCTTGACGGAGGCATTCGGTATGACCGGGTATGTGGTGCGCGCGGCGCGCTTGTTCGACGGTGAACGATTCGTCGACGGTGGAGTGACCATTTGGGTCGAAGGGATGAGGATCGTCGCGGTGGATTCTGGTTATCCGGCGTTGGCCGCGGACATAGACGTTGTGGAGTATGGCGATGCCACCATCGCCCCCGGCCTGATCGACACCCATGTACACCTCGTCGGGGACAGTCAGATGGGAGCGCTCGAGCGAGTTGCCGGCTACAGCGAGGCAGAGGTTGACGCTGTGATCTCGAATGCGCTCCGGGAGCAGCTCGCGGCCGGCGTGACTGTGGTGCGAGATCTCGGCGATCGGCGATGGTGCGTGATCGAGCGCCGAGACCGTCAACGGTATTCGGTGCCAGCCGAGGAACCGACGATTCTCGGGTCGGGGCCGCCGGTGACCAGCCGGGGCGGCCACTGCTGGTACATGGGTGGTGAGGTTGATGGGCTCGATGACATCCCGGCTGCCGTGGCCGACAGGGCTGCCCGCGGCGTAGACATTGTCAAGGTGATGGCCAGTGGCGGCATGACCACACCCGGAACCGAGTTGATGCGGACGCAGTTCTCCAGGGAGGAACTGAACTCTCTGGTCCAGATGGCTCACGCGTCTGGCCTGGCGGTGACGGCTCATGCGCACGGTCTCCCCGCCGTCGAGCAGGCGATCGCAGCAGGCGTGGATCAGATCGAGCATTGCAGCTGTCTTACCCCCTCCGGTGTGGATGCATCGGATGAGTTGCTCGGCTCGATCGCCGACAAGGGCATCATCGTCGGCGGGGCGCTTGGGTTTCCGTCGCGGGAATCCATGGATCGGGCGCCAGATGCTGTCCGGCAAACGTTGCGGCGGGCCGGGATTACGTTCGAGTCGCTGCGGGAGCTGCGCCTGGCACTGACCGGACGGATGCACCGGGCCGGGATCAGACTGGTGGCGGGCGCTGACTCGGGCATTTCCGATGGTCAACCCCATGGTGGGCTTGGCAGGGCCGTGGTGGCCCTCGCCGAGGCGGGAGCGTCCACCGAGACCGCCCTAGGAGCAGCGACCGCGGTCGCTGCGGAAGCGTGCGGTCTGGGCGAACGGAAAGGACGGGTCCGTATCGGCTACGACGCCGACCTGATCGTGGTCGACGGCGACTTGCGCACGCGGTTGGAGAATCTGTCCCGCGTGAAGGCCGTCGTACTCCAAGGTCGCCGCGTCTCCTGACACCCCGGGCGATTGAAGACGCCGTCCACCGTTCGGCTTCGATCCCCAGCACAGCTGGGTGCGGGCGCATTGGTCCGTGCCCACGACGACGACGCTGCGCCAAATCGGCCCATCCGACCTCCCTGCGGTGGCGCAGCTACAACCGTCCGCCTGCAAGGTCCGGGTCAGGGATCAGCCGATTGCTGCTGCGGCGCGGGGGGTAGGTCGGACCTCCGTGGTCAACTTCACCAGTGCCCCTCCGAGTCGAGTTCCGCTTCTCCAACGCCAGCTACGATCCGGATGATCCAGGCCACGCCTGACAGATCCGGGCTATCGCTCTCGACAGCCAACCGGGACCCGGGGCCGTCTCCATCGCGGACGTTGTGTCCGCGGCGTGGCAGGTGCACGCTGAGAGCGTCACCGTACTAGTCCACATCATGTGGATTACGTGTAAACCGCTGGCCGGAGACGCCCCCCGAACGGAACTCTCCGGCCCACGGCCGGCGCTGCCGCCTCGGACCGACCACAGGGGGGCGTGGAATCCGGCCCAGATGTCCTCGGAAGTTCACAGCTCGAGGACACCTGATCCACAGGCTAGTCCGACCATCACACCAACAGGCGGTGTTTGATGCGATCAGTGTCGGGGAACTCGCCACGTAACTGCGCGCGATCGGGGGATGACCCCGATCGGGAGGATTCCTGGCAACGGGGCCAGGGATGCCGCGTGGTTGAACTCCGGCCATCGCCCCATTCGGTGGCCGGAGCCCCCCGGGGGTCCGTCCCCGTGCCCCAGTCCAGCCGCGGGTCAGCGGTGTGCGAGTTCGGCTGCCCGGGTGAGCGCCGCGGCCACCTCCCGCGCGAACTCCGACGTGATCCTCCTGCTGCGGACGTTCACGCGGAGCTCGGTCTGCTGCGGGCCGTTCTCGTCCTGCCACTGATACAGCCAGCCGCCCCAACCAGCTGGCCGTCCTGACTGAGCGGATCGCCTCACGATCACTGAAATTGCGGCCCGGCTGCCGATCGGGTCACGCGGGGGCAGATCATCGCATGCGGAACGATTCCGGCTCTGGTAGAACCGTCCATGTTCCTACGGCGGGGCTTTTTGCCCTCGCACCACGGGTGGCCCCGCTCTAGGCTTGGTCTGGGTGTTCTGAGCTGCGTCTTTCCCGAGCACCTGGACCGGGCCACCATGTCCCCCCTTTGGTCCCCCCGGTCCTCGGTGGCAGCGCCATCCGCGGCCGGTCTCTTCCCCGAGGGACGGCCGCGGCCTGACGTGTAGGAATCCAAGCGTCGCGTGAGAGTTGACGTCCACGCTGAGTCGCGTGACTGGCCGGCCGGACTCCACTGTCGGCGCCCGGTAGGGGATCGGCCTACATCACCATGAAGTCGGCGATGGCGTCCTGCGGCTTCAGGCGTGCACGTGCGACGGCTGTGCGCGAAGGTTGGTCCCGAGTCCGGGTCGCTGATCGGCAGTGTCCGCAACGCTGGCTACCGGCGGCATTACATCGGCAGCAGGGATCCGGGCTAGGGGAAGGGCTTAGCAGTGCCGTGCGGGTGATCGGCCATGTGATAGTGCGGGATTGCGCTTCCGCTTTGCTCCGTGATCTTGAACGCTGTGCTCAAATGACTTCGACGCCGCGGCGAAGGTGTGCAGGTCATCCTGTCCGCTCTCAACCAGTCACAGGTAGCTGGCACCGGACCCTACCCAGCCGTGCATGATCCGGAAGGCGTTGGCGAAGATGGTCAGTACCGGGGTTCACGCCGCCGTTGGTCACGTGGAGAGAGTCGTCGACGACTCGCAGGTACGGGTGTCTCCAGACCCGCCGGTCGGGGTCGGTGACGGAGTGCGCGCGAGGCCGTTGGGGCCCGATGAGACCGGCGTGGCGGAGGTAGCCGAAGGTGCTGATGGGTGTGTACGAACTCGATGGCGATCATTGCACCGCCGACCACTCGCCGTCGCTCATGTGGCGAGGATCGTTTCTCGGATGGTGCGTTCGATGAAGGCGGTGTACTGGCCGGGGGTCTTGTCGTCGTGGAGGACGAAGCGGACGTAGGTTTCGATGCTGGTGAGGACGCAATGGGCCTCGACGAGTTCATCGAAGGGAACGTCGGTGCGGAGCCAGCCGCGGTCGGCGACGGTGCGAAGGATGTGTTTGGTTTGGGTGCGGATGTCGCCGAGCCGGCCGTGGAGGAGGGTCTTGAGTTCGGGGTCGCTGTTGGCGGCTTCGGTGAACGCGGTCCACACCCGGGCGGACGTTTCGTTGACGGCCAGGGCTGCTGCCCCTGAGAACGGCGCCAGCTGATCTTTGTCGTCGATCTGGAGCATGGCTTGGCCGATGTCGGTGCTGAAGAAGTCTGGCTGTCCTTCGGTTCCGAGCGACGCGAGCTCGATGGCTGCCCACAGGAGTGCGGATTTGGGGCCGTTTCGTTGCACGGTTTCGGCTGAGACGCCGGCTCGCTCGGCGAGAAGGCTGAAGGTGGTGGCCTGGTAGCCGTTCTCGCCGAAGACTTCGATGGCGGCCTGAACGAGCTGACGTCGGGTCTGCGCCGCTTGCTGTTGTCGCAGGTCGGAGCGGTATTGCCGTCGGCGGCCCGGGTCTTGGTTCATGATCGATCGTCTCCGTCGAGGGGTATCTCTGTCGCGGTGATGACTCAGGGTCAAATTGTGACTGTAATATCCTATTGATTACTACGCCATAGTCAGCAATACTAGCAGAACCGCCACCCCGAATGACAGGGTGGCCGGTCGGGAGGAGCTCGACATGTCGTCAATCATGATCGCCACGGTGCCCATCCACGGGCACGTCACCCCGATGCTGGCTGTCGCCCGACACTTCGTCGAGCGCGGAGACCGGGTGCGTTTCCTTACCGGGACCCGTTTCGCCGGCGTGGTCGAGGGGACCGGTGCCGAGCACGTGCCGCTTCCGGCGGAGGCAGATTTCGACGACCGGCAGGACTGGGACCTGGCCTTCCCGGGGCGGGCCCGGTTGAAAGGTACGCAGGCGATCGCCTTCGACGTCGAGCACGTGTTCGTCCGTCCCGGCCGTCCTCAGTACGACGCCGTGACCAGGGCACACGCCGCGGAGCCGGCCGATGTGCTTCTGACCGACCCGACATTCGCGGGCGGCGCGTTCCTGCTCGGCGATCCGCTGGGTGTCCGCCCGCCGTTGATCATGTGCGGGGTCGTGCCGTTGATGATCTCCAGCCGCGACACCGCCCCCTACGGCATGGGCCTCACCCCGCGTCCCGGCGCGATCGGCCGACTCCGCAACGCCGCCCTCGCCAAGACCGCCGCCAAGCTGCTCCAACCGGTGTCGACCATCGCCGACACCATGTTCGCCGAGCTGCATGGTCGGCCCGTTCCGTTCCCGATCCTGGACTGGCCGCGTGCCGCGGAGGCAATCGTCCAATTCACCGTGCCCGAATTCGAGTACCCGCGCTCCGACGCGCCCGGCACCCTCCATTTCGCCGGCGCGATCTCCGCGTCCGGGTCGACCGCGCCCCTGCCGGAGTGGTGGGACGACCTCGACGGGTCCCGCCCGGTCGTCCATGTCACGCAGGGCACCTTCGCGAACCGGGACTATCGACAGATCATCGCCCCGACGCTTGAGGGACTCGACGGGGAGGACGTGCTCGTCGTCGTCGCCACCGGCGGCCGACCCGTCGATACCTTGCCGCCGCTGCCCGCGAACGCTCGAGCCGCAGAGTTCCTGCCCTACGATCAGCTCCTGCCGCGGACAGCCGTGTATGTGACCAACAGCGGGTACGGAGGCGTCCAGTACGCCCTGCGCTACGGGGTGCCGATCGTTGCGACCAGCGGCCACGAGGACAAGCCCGAAGTCGCGGCCCGCGTCGCCTGGTCCGGCGTCGGACGTCGGCTCAACACCGAAACACCCACACCCGCCGCCGTCCGCCGCGCCGTCCGCGCCGTGCTCCGCGACCGACGCTACCGAGACGCCGCCCAACGCATCGCCGACCGAATGGCGACCGCCAGCGGACTTCAACTGCTGAGCGACACCGTCGACGAGCTGATCGCCCACGCCGCACATCCCGGCACCGCTCGCGACACCGCCGCCGGGTCAGGTCCTGTCGCCGAGCGACGTCCGGTCGAGGCGAGGGGCACCAAGAGGACGGGCGTAACCGTCCCGCCGGAGAATCAGCGAGGGCCGGCATGAAGGACGTCGCCGGTTGGATTGGCGCTCTCCTGATTGCTCTGGTCGCAGTGGTGATCTTCGGCGCCTTCATCCTCAGTGCGAGCGGTGCCTGCGGCGAAAGATCAACCAACGGCACCAAAGTGGATTGCAGCGGGCCCGACATCAGACCGGATCACTGGCGTGGCGGCGAAAAGTGAGGTGGGTCATGGCAACGGCAAATTACGATCCCGTCGGCGGACTGAGAATTTGGCTAGAGCATTCCGAGACCAAGACACTCCTCGGAATTCTCACGGTGACGGCCTTCCTGCGAAAGCCGTTATGGACGACGTTGATCGCGTCGAGCTCGGATCAGCTGGCCGAGACGATCGCCTCATGGGACCCTTCAGCGAGACCGCCGCCGAATTCAAGAGGTGAGCCGAGCGGTGAGCAGCCATCGAGGACGTTGTCGTGGGACGTTGCCGGTCCAGTCATCATGGCCAGATGTCGTCGGCTGGTTCTGCGCGCGACTCGTCGAAGACTCCCCTTCGCCCTTTCGCCGAGTCAGAGGCGCGCGCCGACGGTGTGCCGGTGCCCCCAGCCGACTGTGACATGCCGTGGTGGCGGCGCTCGCTGACCGCCGTTCACGACGGCCATCAGATCGCTGTCGGCACCTTGTCACTGGCACCAGCCTCGTGGACGAAGGGATCGCCCTCGACCTCGCCGACCAGCAGCCGACCCGAGGCCGCCAAAGACCTCCGCGGCTGGGTGGAGGCACTGGTCGACGAGTACGGCCAACACGCCAGATCGAGCCACCCGACAGGTGGGAGAACATCCCACACCCCTACGCGCGGAGCTGCTCGGCTGAAGATCGCCGACGTCCGCCGGCTCAAGCTGGAACAAGGCTCGTTCGAACGGTCTACTGGCACGACGCCCTCATCCGCATCATCGACCGCGCCGCCCAGCACGCCGACCGGTGGCAGCAAGACCAGCAGAACCAACAACTCCTAGGGGTAGCCGCCCGATGATCACACCCGAAGCCCTCGACGACGTACGCGTCCCCATGCAACGGGCTCTCGCCGGCAGCGACACCGACGACCGCGTCCAACTCCTCGAGCTCGTCAACCGCCAGATCATGGACCACATCAAGTTCCCCGCCCCCGGCGGCGAAGGCCTCGACGGCGCCAACAAGCCCGAACGGCAAGGACTCAGCCCGGTCCTCAATGCCGTGCTCGAGTACGTCGACCAGCACCGCGCCCGGAAGTTCGGACTCAGCCTGTAGCCCCCGGGCTGCCGTCGCCGGCCAGTTCACGGGCCCCGGCTGATGAGCTCTTGCTCAAGTCGGCCGAGCTCGACCAGCGCCTGCCGCAGACGACCAGCGAGACCACTCGTTCGATCGGCATCGACCTTCGGCCGGAGCTCGGCCGCAGCCTCCGGCTCGATCCGACCAACATCCAGGTGCGCGGCCGGCCGTCCAGCGGGTCACCGTGTCCGTTGACGAGCGTCCGAGCCACCTGATAACGCGGCCTACACCTTTAGGTGGACCCGATGATTGCGAAGACCCGTCTGCAGGGTGACGCGGTGACGCGGAGCAGCACGCCATCCTGGATCCATCAGCGAATTCTCGAGGGCCAGGAATTCCAGGTAGTGGGAACGAACTCGGGTCGGAACCCACGCGACTGGATAGCGCGACGTTTCCGACGACGTCACGGATGCCCGACCTTCCGATTCGCCCGAATCCGATGGAAAGGAATATGCAATGTCCAAAAAGGTCAGCGACCGTCGTGCAGCCGGCTCCGCCAGGCGCGCCGCGCGCACGACAGTGGCACGGCGCGGAGCAACAGTGTTGTCAGCATCGATCGCATTACTAGGGCTGGGTGGTGTGAGCGGTTTTACGGTTTCGGCCGCGGCCGCACCCGCGGCTCAGACTGCACTTGTCGTGCGACCGTGCTATCTGTCAGGCCCCCAGATCACCGTTACATCATTGCGGCTGATCAACGGACGGTATCTGGACTTCATTCAAGGCTCGTGCTTCACCTCCGACGCGCAGGTTTCGCTCAATACGCAGGTCCGAGACCAGCGTGGCGAGCCGGTCGAGAACCTTCCGGAGAGCACCGTCGCGACCGTCTACGGGCAGTTCACGCAACCATTGCTCTCCCCGACGAAGCCGATTGTCGGAACCGAAACTGTCACCGCCTACGACGGAGGTGACGGCAACCGACACAGCAACCCGCTGTCCTTCGACGTCCCACTGCCGCCGTACGCGCCCGTCATCCCGCTGTAGGACTCGCCCTCCACCAGTGCCTCGCACCTCACCATCCCACTAGACCCGCACAAGGAGCCTGCCATGAATTCTTGGGGCAGTTACGACAACACAATCTTGTTCGCCCATTGCCAGAACTTGAATAATCTACGTGTACGGCTGGACGTCACGACCGATTTCCTAGCGTCTGACGGTGGGTTCTCGATGCAGCTGAATGCCTACCCGCCGCCCGGTCAGCTGGCACAGGGACAAACGTTGACCTGGTTCCAATACATTATCTACATCACGGGCGAGCAGATCTCCTACGAGATCCAGTACTGGGCCAACAATGCACCTGGCGCATGGCCGGCCGGCTACAACCCGGTGCCGAACACTACCCCGTGGCTGCCAGTGATTCCCAACGACTACTACCTCACGCAGTTCGGCAGCGGTCCGGCAAATTGTGTTGCTGCCGACAGCTGGCTGGAGATCGCGCTGGCGACGTCCGCGGACGGCGCAGTGGAATCGGCGACGTTCACCGCAACCGATCCGGCCGGTCACAGTTCGGCGTCGACGTTTACGTTTCCGGCAGGCGGGTGCTATCCGATCTGCGCGTTCGAGCTCGATCTGGTCGGACCCGGCAACTTCGCAAACGCCTCATTCGGCTCGGGTGCCGGCATGTTGACCTACTCCGTCGAGCCGGGCCAGCTTGCGATCCAGCAGGGCGGCGCGGGAGCCGCGTGTGGCGAGTTCGGCGGCGGCACGGGCGAGACTTCGAACGCCGCCTACGGAGGGATCGAGCCATTCGGAGCGACCCTGCGGCAACCGGTGATCGCCAACAACATCCTGGCCCTGCACGGCATCTGGGCCACCGACAACTCCCAGCACGTCGTGTATGTCGACGACCACAACCATGCCCTCGAACTGTCCTACGTGCCCGGTTTGCAGGGATGGTCCGCGCATGACCTGACCGCAGAGACCCACTCGACCCCTCCGGCGCGAACGTCGGCCATGGCCAGCTACCAGGACCTCGCCGGCGGCGGGCGACATGTCGACTTCGTCGACGCGCAGGGCCACGTGCGGGAGCTGTACTGCGCACCCGGTGCGGCCGGGTGGTCGAGCTTCGACCTGACGGCCGAGACGAATGCCCCGACGGCTGCGGTGGGCGGCGGCCTGGACAGCTATCCCGGCCCGGACGGCAGCCAGCATGTCAATTTCCTCGACGCCGACGGCCATGTCCACGAGCTGTATTTCAACCCCGCGACCCAGAGCTGGGCCTGCTTCGACCTGACGGCGCAGACAGCGGGGTCCATTGCCTTTCCGTTCTCACGGCTGTCCGGGTACTGGGCTGCTGATAGCACCCAGCACATCTACTACTCCGACCTTGCTGGCGGTGTGCATGAGCTGTACTTCAACCCGACGACTCGGCGGTGGTACTGCGTTGACTTGACGGCCCTGACCAGTGCCCGGCCCGCGTCGGTGATGGCTGGACTGTCCGGGTACGGGGGTGGCGCGGCCACCCGTCACGTCGCATATGTCGACATCACCGGACACGTCCACGAATTTTTCTTCAACCCGATGTCGCGCGCCTGGACGTCCACGGACCTGACCGCACTGACCAACGCCCCGAGAGCCAGCGTCTTCTCCCAGGTCGCCGCGTACCCAGGCCTGGACGGCAGCCGGCACGTCAGCTACCTCGATGACGCCGGCCACATCACCGCGCTGTCCTTCAATCCCATCGCCTTGACCTGGAGCTGGAATGATCTCATCGGCGAGACCAAGGGCACCCCGGCACAGCCTGCCTCCGGCCTGGACGGCTACTCCGGCGCCGATGGCAGCCTCCATGTCAATTACGCCGACGACAACGGAAACGTGCGCGAGCTATATCTGGCCCCCAACGAAACGAGGTGGAATGACTACGCCCTCACCACCCTCACCTGACGACCCGGGACCGGAGTTCGGCGGAGCTGACGTTAGGCCAGACCTGGAGGCTGTTTGAAGCCCACTTTTCCGGCCCTGTACTCCTCGAGCCGCGCGATGAGGTCGCGGGCGGCGACCTTGGTCACGGCTGCATTGTCGAGGGCTGCAAGCCAGGTGACGAGTTGGCGCTCAGGGATGAAGTCGACGTCCTCTGTCCGGTACCCGGCGGGCAGGGGGCCAACGTTCGAGGTCCCTCGTTGCGGTCTGTCCGGACCCTTCATCACGACATTCGCGGCGCGCAGCTCGTTGAGGATCTGGGTGGGTGGGCCGCCGGGGAATCCGACGGAATCTCCGCCTGCACGCACCACCCACCGTTCACCGCCGGTCCGGCCGTTAAGTGACCTCCGTCCCGAAGGACGCGTGCTCGGATGCCCGCGATCCCGTGGCCGCCCCCGAGTGGAGCGAGTGCGACCGGTGCCGTGCCTGCCAGCGAGGCGCCGGTGTCGGCCACGACGACCCGGATCTGCGACGTGAGCCGTTCGACACCTATCCTGACCGCACCGCCGGGCGCGTGCTTGAGCGCATTGGTGAGCGACTCCCGCGCGACGCTGTAGGCAGTCTTCGCAACCGCCTCTGAAACGCTGTCGACATCTCCCTGGAGCTGGAGCTCGACGTCCAGGCCGGTTTCACGAGCGCCGGCGACCAGACCTTCCAGGTGTGCGCTGAGGTGGCGACCAGCGGTATCCGACTCGTCGGAGCCCAGCAGGTCGACGAGCGGTCGGATCTCAAGGCGCGCTTGTGCCGCGATCTCTTCGATGTGCTCGAACGCGGCGCGGGCCGATGCGACATCGTCGGTCAAGAGGCGCACTCCCGCGTAGGCCTGGATGACAATCACGCTGACGCAGTGAGCGACGACGTCGTGCAGCTCACGGGCGACGCGGGCGCGTTCGTAGAGCACCGACTCCTCGGCCAGTCGCTCGCTGTCGGCTCGAAGCTCAGCCCCAGCGCGATCCAGTTCCGCCACGAGCCGCAGGCGGTCACGCATGACGAATCCGACGGCCCACGCGCTCAGCGGCACGGCCGTGGACAACGGGTTGAACCCGTCGACCTGGAGCGAGGCGGCCACCGCGGCCGCAGCGACGAATCCCACCACACCAGGGGTGAAGATGCCCGACGCGAAGGCCGCCACGATGGGAAGGAACAGCAGCGCGTCACCCGCGGGCCCGGCGAGCTCCCGTACCAGCCACCCCGGCCCGAGGCTCGTCAGGACGAACAGGACGGAGGTGATCAGGGCTCCCACGAGTGCAACCCCGGCCGCGATCCCCTGCTTGGAGATTGCGCGGGATCTCTTACGCACCGGCGCCGATGGGGACACGAGCGACCGCCTCAGACTCGCCGCCCAGCCGCTCGACGGAGAACGTGCCTCGGAGCAACGCGATCCTGATCCCGATCGCGGCGAAGGCACTCGTCTCGGCCGAGGCGGAAACGACCTTGCCTCGGGCTCGGAGCTCGAGGATGTCGGCACCGAAGTCGACTTGCACCCGAACGGGGTCCCGGGGGGTCCCTTCGAACGCGCTGACCAGGAGCTCGACGGTCCGGTACCCCGAGAGCTCCAGGGTCGGGGAAAGCGCTCGCCGCTCGCCTCCGACGAGGATCTGGACACGATTGGAGTCGCGGGTCAGTCGGTCCAGTTGACGCAGCGCAGGTTGTGGTTCGGCCGATCCCTCGGTCTCGAGCAACGTCCCCACCACCCGACGCAGACATTGGAGCGTTCCGCGACCCTCCTCGCCAATCGTGTCGAACGCCGCTCGCGCTGACGCTCGATCGTCAGCGACGAGCGCCGCGATGCCCCGCCCCGCGGCGCACTCCATGCGGTCGACGACCTCGGCAAGCCAGCCACCGAGGTTGGTGGCGATGCGCGCCCGGTCGGCCTCCATCGCCAGGGTCGCGATCCGCTCGCGCCCGTGTTGCAGCTCGTCATTGCGGATGCGCAACCTCTCGACCATTGCGCTCCTGGACTCGATCAGGAGGCCTGCGGCCAGCAGGCCGACCAGCACCGGCGCCATCACCTCGAGGATCTGCCCGACGGCGACGGCGGTCGGCACACCGGGCGGGTCCAGCCGCGGGTCAAAGGCGCTCTGGAGCGTCAGGGACGCGAGCAGGGCGCCGAGCCCGGCGCCTAGCACCCACCGGGACCGCCCACGCCGCTGCCGTCCGAGTGCATAAGAGGCCAACATGAGGGCGGGCAAGGCAGCTCCGCACCGGACCATGCTGCCGATGACCAAACAGTTCAGAACGGCTGCGGCGCCCAGGATCACTGCGATCTCGACCGGCCACCGGCGCCGCCAGATCACGGGGAGCGTCATCGCCAGGACGCCCAGCGCGGGCACCACCCTGACGCGACCATCGCCGTCAAGAACGCCCGTGACGATGAGAACGCCGTCCACCGACAACACCAGCCCGACGGCGACGTCGAGAACGTTGACGCGGTCGCGAGTAACGAGCCATCTGCCATTGCCGAACACCGGCAGCTGAACGGTCGCCACAAGATCCGATGGTAGGCCTCAGTTCACCTGTGCGGCGTCCTCTCTTTCGGCGGTTGTTTGGGCGCGGGCGTCCTCCTTTCGGAGGACAACCCGGCACGCCACCGGCCTACGATTACGACCGTGGACGCGCGTTCGATTCGAGTGCTGATCGCGGACGACCAGCGCTTGGTGCGCGCCGGCCTGCGCGTGATACTCGACGCCGAGCCCGACGTGCGCGTCGTGGGCGAAGCGGCAGACGGGACGGAGGCGATCAGCCTCTGTCGCGAACTGAACCCGGACGTGGTGCTGATGGACATCCAGATGCCCAACCTGGACGGCCTCTCCGCGGCCGGACGACTGATCACTGCCGGGGACCGGACGCACGTCCTCGTCCTGACCACGTTCGACGCCGATGAGTACATCTACGAGGCGCTGCACGCTGGGGTCAGCGGCTTCCTGCTCAAGGATGCTCCACCCGACCAGCTGTTGGCCGCAGTCCGCGCGGCGGCCGCCGGCGATGCGCTCATCGACCCATCGGTGACCCGGCGGCTGATCGCGCGCTTCGCCGGGTCCATGCGACCTCCGCCAGGCGTGCCGGATCAGCTGCGAGAGCTGACGCCGCGAGAACTGGAGGTCCTGCACCTGCTCACCAGGGGTCGCTCCAACTCCGAGATCGCCGAAGACCTGAGCGTGGAGATGTCGACGGTCAAGACGCACGTCGCCCGGATCCTGATGAAGCTGGGCCTCCGGGATCGAGTGCAAGCGGTGATCCTCGCGTACGAGTCGGGGTTTGCGCGGAGCGGGTGACCGCATCCACCAAAAGGATCAGCCCCTCTGGCAAGATCCGCCCCGCGGACGATTCCAAGCCGAATCGCCGTGCCTAGCGTTTTCCTATCGGGCTCGCATTCCTTGCGGCCGGCTCTAGGAGGACAACGATGCAAGACGGAAAGGTCAGCTCGCAAGACAATACCCCGTTCTGGCGCTGGATCAGCGGAATGGGCATCGTGTTCACGCTTCTGTACGTGCCTGGCCAGATCCTGCAGGACAAGGCCTCCTCCAACCCTGCGCTCAGCCAGGCAGCCATCGTGAGCCACTCGTCGAGCCGCGGCGGTGAGACGATCGCCTCGGTCTTTCTGCTGGCGTTCGCCGTCGTCGCACTGGCCTTCTTTCTCGCCGCGCTCGGTCGTCGCCTGGCAGGACCGGCGGGCGATCCGGACCACCTTTCGCTCGTACTCACGATCGGCGGTGCGACCTACGGAGGCGGCCTGCTCCTGAGCGCCGTCATGGTGCAAGCGGTGTACGACGCGGCTATCGGTCACCAGGCGGCCGTCGCCGAGACCCTGACCAGGCTGGGGAGCGATACCTGGCTGCCCGCCGTCGCCGGACTCGCGATGCTCTGGCTCGGGACCGGGCGTGGCCGGTTTCCACTCGGGCCGCCTTCCCAAGTGGGTCTCGGCCGTCTCCCTGGTGATCGGGGTCCTCGCCATCCTCGGCCCGCTGGGTGAGGTGGCTCTGATCGCGACGCCGTTCTGGGTGGTGGTGCTCAGCGTGATTCTGCTTCGGAGCGCGCCCTCCGTGCATCCAGCCGCGTCCGAGCCGGCACTCGAAAGCGCCTGATCCATGGTGGAGGGATGAACCCCAGCAGTCCCTGGTGATGTAACGGTAGAGGGCCACACTGGCGCCTGGATAGCGCCAGCTGCGTCTCCGGGGGGAGCTTCAGCGCGGTCAGCTCTTCAACGAAGTACTCCTTCAGGTCGTCCATGCCCACGTGGTAGGCCCGCACCAGCGAGCTCACGCCGCGCCAGGCCAGCTGTTCCGCGTAGGCCCGGCACTTGGGTGGCTGACCTAGCCCGCCAAATCGTGCACGATCATCGTCGCTGATAGCCCGTCGGCGCACCGCTGGCCGGCTCGGTGAATGAGTCGAAGTCGAGCCCGGCGCGGAGCATGGAATTCAGGTACGCCGAGAGCGTGCGGTGGTGGCCTCCGACATGACCGCGTACACCGACCGATCCGGTCGTCCACCATCCCTCGGCTGCGTACCCGCGGGCGGGAGGCCAGCTCGGCAGCGCGTCGACACCGGCGTCGCCGGGGAAGCAGGGATGTAGCAGCGACAGGTAGAACCACCCCGACGGTCGCAACACGCCCGCGCGTGGTGGCGATCGCCGCGTCGAGGTCGTCGATGTCCATCAACGCCAGGTTGCAGATCACACCGTCGTAGGCGATACCGTCCCACCAATCCAGGCGCGTGGCGTCGCCGGACACGTAGCGGATTCCGGCCGGATGTAGCCGCTCGATCTCTCTGGCTCGCTCAAGCAACGGTTCAGAAAGGTCGACCGCTGTCACCGCCGCACCGCGCCCAGCAAGCCCGCGGCTCAACTAGCCCACCCACACCCCAGGTCCAGCACCTGACGGCCGGTCAGGTCCACCGGCAACGAGGCCATCGAAGAGGACTACACCCATGAGCTGGTGTAGTCGACATACCGGGCCGCGTGGTCGTCAGACCGCGGGGCCATCTTCGACGATCGTAAATCACAGGCGTAGTGACGGCCTCCCGCAAGCGGACCGTCCAGTGCGACGCGGGCGTGACGGCAGCTGGAACGGCGATACGGATATCGGGAGCCAGGTTGTGTCGTCAGCCCTGCACGGGATGGGGCCGAACGCCGCGACACTCGAAGGTCGCGTGGAGACTCGATGCGCGTCGCCCAGTGCCGCAGGGGGAGCAAGAACCGTGGCGATGGACCCCTGGTCACCGTCACGTTGTACGGATCGCCGATGGTCACGACCTCTTGCCATCGCTTCCCCACTCTAGCGCGTAGGTGTCGATGGAGTAGTCCGCCTGGAGGAGGTCGGCGAGGATATCGATCGTCTGAGATTCCCACGCGTCATCCGGCTCGGGGGTCGAGCCGAATATGCCTCGTCGTAACCCATGACGCCGTAGAAGTGGACCCATCCGTCACGAGCACGAACCGGATCTCCAGCGACGGGTCCGAGTCGTGTCGGAGCTTGACCCATGTTCTCGCCCCGCTCTGGGTTCGACAACCTGGTGAGCTGGCTCCAGCCGGGCGGGTTGGAGCTGATCCAGAAGGTCGCCCACTCGCTGCACGACGCGCGGCGCTGGGCGGTGGTCGCCTCGCTGAGATCCAGCCGACCGAACCATGAGCTCACGGCCACCACTGTGCCCCTAAGGGTTGTCGTCGAGATGAGGGCACGCGGGTCCTGGCGTGACGCGAGTGCTCGCGGGGCCAACGCTGTCGCGCACGTGGAGCCCTATCCGTTGACCAGCTTGTCGTTGACTGCGGGCCCGCGGATGGTGAGGCCACGAGCCGGGAAGTGGACGGCGACCAGGGCGTGTGACACGCCGGCGCCGACAGTTGCTGCTTCGCCCGCTGTCACCGTGGTGACCGAGCCTTCGACATCCAGGTCGATGGCACCTTCCAGCACGACGTACACCTCGTCACTGTCTCGATTTAGGTGCGACACACCGTCGCTGAACGGTTCACCACGCGCCAATGAAGCACCTGGATCCGGTCGGAGCAGAAGCCGCCGTCGGGAGGGGGTTGGCCCCGCAATGACGGTCAGCCGGGCATCCAGCGACACCTTGCGCAGCGACATCCCGGCAGTTTGCCACCCGCAACGATGCTGCGCGGATCACCGGGCCCCCGGAGTCCCGCACGGCTCAAAGCCACGTCAACGCTGGTCGAGGGCTTTTCGCTTCCGTCGAATGGGCGGCCGCCGAGCAGGCCGGGCGTGATGTCGACGCTGAACCGCTGGATGCGTGCTCGAGCGGTGGTGGCGGATCGCGGCGGTCCGGGGCCAACCCGTTGACCGAGGCTGCGCTGGGGAACCGGTGAAGTCGCGCGGCCCGAGCCCGGTCGACACTCCAGCATCTTGCCAACGGAGTCGATGTGGGTTCCGAGGACCACGCGAGACCGGGATGCAGTACACACACTTCGGTGGCTCTGGTTTCGACTAGCCATACCCCGACCGGCCCTCGGGTGATCAAACGGACCGGGGCGTGGTGGCGCTCCACACGTCAGGCGACTTTGCTGGATTACCGGAATCTGTTCACGGTCCCCGCTACCGTTCAGCAGACTCCGGCACACGCGCCGGGCGCGTGAGTTGGAAGGGTATCCCTGATGGCGACGTTGTTGGTGAGCGATGAGTCCTCGACGGGGCGAGTCGTCGGGTCGTGGTCGATTGACGGACTGCCCAACGTGCTGTCGGTCCGGGAGATCATCCGGACGCGGGTGCGTGAGGAGGTCGCCCGCTACAACCTGCAGGACGGGCCTGTGTTCAACGGACTTGTCACGCCGACCGATGTTGAGGCCCGGGTCAACGGTTATCGGGGAGGTCGGCGGCGGGTCGATTGGGAGCGGCAGGCCGAGGTGGCGCTGAGGGCGTTCGAGTCGAACGGGTTCTTCGTCCTTGTCGATGACCGCCAGGTCGATGCGCTGGATGACATGGTCGACCTCCGCCAGACCGCCAGGGTGTCGTTTGTCCGGCTTGTCGCCTTGGTCGGCGGCTGACGTGCCGCTGCACCGGTCCAGCGTGGTCGTCGTGCCCGCACCTCCTGTCGAGGTGGCCGAAAGGGTCGGGGACCTTGGCCCGGAGATCGAGGCTCTGGTGAGGGAGAAGCTCCCGGACAGCTATTTCATCGGACGTGACGAGCCGTACCGCAAACGCATCACCGCTACCCTGCGCGACCTGGACGACGCCGAGCGTCGAGCGGTGGTCGTGCTTGTTCTTCTGCGCTGGCTGGACGGCCGGGCCAGGCCCGGATTCTGGTCGACCGACAGCATGGCCGAGCTGATCTTGGCGGCTCTGCGTCGACGCCGGCTCGGCTGGGCAGCCGATGAGCTGGTGTGGCTGACCCGGTTCCTGGTGGCGCACTGCGCCGAACTCGGTAGGACCGTGTCGATCACGGCTCACATCGTGGCCGACGGGCTGGACCGTTGCCCGGCGGCCGCGGCACAGATCGGGGACGATGCGCGGCGCCTGGCCGACTTCCTGGTCGCCGATCAGCGGAACCCTTCGCCCACGTCCGGCTACACAGATCTCAGCTCCCTGATCGCCCGTTTCTCCGCCTGGGCCGGGCAAGACAAGGGCGGCACCATTCCCGAGCATCTCCTCGGCGACGACGACAGCTTCGGTGCACGGGCCCGGGCCGCGCTGCTGGCCGTCGTGGACGAGGCCGCCGCAGCCCAGGCGTTGGAGCTGTGCGCTGCCTCGGGCAACGCTCCGAGGCCGTCGACTCGTTGGCGCCGGGAGGTTGCCCAACGTGCTGCTGCCCGTGCCGATGTGGTGGACGCTGCGCGGATCCTGGCGTCGACGGTGATCGGGCAACCCGAACCGGTACCCGACGAGTACGGCTGGGCCTACACCTGGATCAGTGAAGGGTCGGAGATCCTGATCCGCGGCGCCCTTTGGATCGCCCGGGACGAGCTGGCCGGCGACGACGCGGTTAGCCTGCTCCGCGACATCGGCGCCTATTGCGCACAATCGGCGCTGTACTCCCGGCCTGGGTGTCCGGTCGCAACGGATCACCAACGCTGTGATCGCCGCATTGTTCGACGGCGCAGCCGGCGGCGGGACCCGGCCCCTGCCCGTGGCGGAGGCCGCGGCGGCGTTGCTGGCCGTACGGCACAAGGCTGCCAGCCGGGCACTCAGCATCGCCGTTGACAAGGCGATCGCCGGCATCGCGACACATCATCAGATCGAGCCGGCGACGTTAGCCGAGTCCGCAGTGCCGAGCTACGGACTCGACGACCACGGAAGACTCGAACGGCCGGTCGGCGCCTACACCGCTGTCGTGGAGGTCGCCGCGGGCCGCGTCGGTGTCGAGGTAACCCTCGAATGGCGCAACTCGGCTGGACGCGTGCTGTCGGGTGTGCCGGCGGCCGTCCGGAAGGCATTCCCGGAGATCGTGGCCGATCTGCAGCGGCTGGTCCGCGACCTCCGCCGCAGCTATCCGGCGCAGCGGGACCGGATCGATCAGCTGATGGCCAGCCGGCGCAGCTGGCCGGTCGCCGACTGGCGGCGGAACTACCTGGACCGCCCTTTGATCGGAGTTCTCGCCCGATCACTGATCTGGACCGTCGCAGACCCGGTGGCGCCCGACGGCGCAGCAACTGTCGGGCGTCCCCGTCCGGGTGGCCGGCGAGTGGCGCTTGGTGGATGCTGCCGGCTCACCCCACCCGATCCCAGTCGACGCCGAGGTAGGTCTGTGGCATCCGTTGGGTCGACCGGTCGAGCAGGTCATGGCCTGGCGGCGAGCCGTCACCGACCGCGAGGTGCATCAGCCGTTCAAGCAGGCGTTCCGGGAGATCTACCTGCTGACTCCGGCCGAGGCCCAAACCGACACCTACTCGAACCGATTCGCCGCGCACATCCTCCGCTACCGCCAAATGGCTGCACTGATGAGGGCCCGGGACTGGCGCCCTCCGCAACTGGGCGGGTGGGACCATGAGGACGCCGACGCGATCCGCAGCTACTACGATCTGCGGTGCGTCTTCCACGTCGAGTCCGTCGACGACGCCCGAGACGAACCGGAGTCCGCCGAGCTGTGCTCAAGCGACCATGTCCGCTTCGAGACAACCGACGACGCCGGAGAATGGCACCGGATGCGGCTCGTCGACGTCGATCCGCTGGTCTTCAGCGAGTCGATGCGTGACGTCGACCTGTTCGTCGGGGTCACCAGCATCGCGACCGACCCGGCGTGGACCACCGACGGTCGACGGGCCCATCAGGACTACTGGAGCCGGACCAGTTTCGGTGAGCTCAGCGAGAACGCCGCCTCCCGTCGAGAAGCTCTGCGGCAGCTGCTGCCCCGGACTCAGTTGGCCGACGTCACCCGGATCGAGGGCCGCTACCTGCTCGTTCAGGGTCGGCTGCGAACGTACAAGATCCACCTCGGGTCGGCGAACATCCTGATGGAACCAGACGACAGCTACCTCTGCATCGTGCCCACGTCAGCGGCCCGGCCAAGCAACATCTATCTGCCATTCGAAGGTGACGGACGACTCTCACTGATCATCTCCAAAGCGTTCCTACTCGCCGACGACGACAAGATCACCGACCCGACGATCCTGACCCAAATCACCGCCACAGTCAGACACTGACGCCCGGAAACATGATCGGGACTGCGGAGGCGGGTGGGCGAGCGGCCGGCGACGGTCGGGACGTGATGGGGCAGGTAGATCATGAACTTCGTGAATCGTCCGCGTTTTGCGTCGACCTCTGACCCCTTTCGGTCGCGTGTTCAGTGGGGTAGTTGACCTGGTTGCCGCCAGCGCCCTGTGGATGGTCGGGGACGACTTCGGCGTGGTGCTTCTTGTCTTTGCGCGCGTGACGGCTGTGGCGTTCGTCCTGATTGCGATCGTCTGGTTCGGTGCCGCCTAGACGGCGTGGAAAGCCGCGGTGTCGGCGCGCCCCGCAGCGGAGCGATGACCCGCGCCGCAAGGCCAATGAACAAGGAGAGTGGTCACAGTGCGGAGCCTCCCGCTTAGACCATCTCATTGCCTAGGCTAGAAGCGGTCCACCGGCGTTCGTCCCGCACAGATCGAGTGCATCTGAGGCGGTCGGTCGGCGGCGGTCCTGGTCCCGGAGGACGCCTGGGGTGCGTGTGGGACATCAACCGTCGTAGGCGGTCGCGAGCCATTCTCACTCATCAGTGTGGTTGTGGCGTGCTCGGGACGACCTCGGTGAAGAACAAGGCTCCACCGGCGGTCCGGGGCGCCCGTCGACCCCGGGGGCTGATGGGTCGCCTCACGTTGCGGATATCTGTCGAACGGTCGATACCCAATTTGTCGAAGCTGATGACGGCCTCCACGGAGGTGTTGGCAGGCGATCGGCAGACCCCGGACGGGAAGTCGATCGGAACAGGGCAGTATGGCCTGCGCAAGTGGTGATTTGTCCCGTCTCTACCGCTGATGCGCGCCGAGTTGGTGTGATCGTGGTTGAGGGTGGTCCTGCGGGAGGAGGCCGAAGGTTGTCGTGGGTTGATCATGTGGTGTGGTGGCACGTCTATCCGTTGGCCTTCGTGGGGGCCGAGAAGGAGCTGGGCGGACTGCAGGCTGAGGTGGGCCGGCTGCCGAGGTTGCTGGGGTGGCTGGAGCATTTGATCTCTTGGGGCGGCAACGGTTTGCTGCTTGGTCCGATCTTCACCTCCAGCAGCCACGGCTACGACACGGTCGACTACTTCCAGATTGATCCGCGTTTGGGTGATGACGACGATTTCGACGCCTTGGTCGAGGCCTGCCGGCAGCAAGGTGTGAGGCTGCTGCTCGATGGTGTGTTCAACCATGCCGGCCGGGGCTTCCCGCCGGTCGCGCAGGCACTCGCTGAAGGACCGGGATCGGGCGCTCAGGATTGGGTCTCCCAGCTCTATGACACCGATGGTGTGATCACCGCCGACTACTTCGAGGGCCATGACAGCCTGATCACGCTCAATCACAGCTCGCCCCGGGTCCAGGCGTATGTGCGTGACGTGATGTTGCATTGGTTGCGCCGCGGCATCGACGGCTGGCGGTTGGACGCCGCCTATGCCGTACCGGCGACGTTTTGGGCTGCGGTGCTGCCGGCAGTTCGGGAGGAATTTCCCGATGCCTGGTTTGTCGGAGAAATGATTCACGGCGACTACGCCGATTACGTGAAGCGGTCGGGTCTGGACTCGGTGACGCAGTACGAGCTGTGGTGGGCCATCTGGACGTCGATCGACACGGTCGACTTTCACGAGCTGGACCGGACGCTGGGCCGTCATGCGAGTTTCGTGGAGCAGTTCCTTCCATTGACGTTCCTGGGTAATCACGACGTGACTCGGTTGGCCAGCCAGATCAGCGACCCGCGGCACTGGTCCCACGCGGTGGCGCTGCTCAGCCTCCTGCCCGGCGTGCCGTGTGTCTACTACGGCGACGAGTTCGGCTTGGAGGCCGTCAAGGAGAACCGCCCTAGCGGCGACGACGCTGTACGGCCTGAGATGCCGAAGGAACGGTGGCTGTTCGAGCATTCCCACCCCGAGGTGGAGCAGGTCTACCGCCGGCTGATCGGGCTCCGCCGCCGCAACCCCTGGCTGGTCGACGCGATCATCGAAACCGAACAGGTGGACAATGCCCACCTCGTGATCCGGTCCAAGTCCCGTCACGGCGAGCAGTCATTGGTGCTGGCCCTCAACCTGGCAGACGAACCGTTCGCGCCCGCCGCCGGCATGCAGGTTCTGGAGGCCGAGCCGACCAGCGCAGACGGAACCGTGGCTTCACACGGCTGGGCAGTGTTCGCCGGCTAGCTCGTCTCGACGGCTTCCGCGATGGGTGTTTGGCCGCCGATGAGGTCAAGGGTTCGGCCGATTGTGTTGGGTGTGTCGAGTACGGCGGCGAGTACCGCGGCCACGTCGTCGCGGGTGACCTGTCCGAGTGGGACGTTTCCGCCGAGGTTCACGCGGCCGGTGCCGGGGTCGTTGGTGAGTTCGCCGGGGCGCAGGACGGTTGCGTCGAGGCCGCTGGCCCGCAGCGCGTCGTCGGCGCGGCCTTTGGCGCTCATGTACGCGTTGGAGGTGTCGTCGGCGTCGGCCCCCATGCTGCTGACGATCACGTAGCGGGCGATGCCGGCCTGCTTTGCTGCGGCGATTAGTTTCACGGCCCCGCCGTAGTCCATGGTTTCTTTGCGTTCGGGCCCGCTGCCGGGGCCCGCGCCGGCAGCGAACACGACCGCGTCGGAGCCGGCGATCGATTGCGCGACGTCGTCATCGCTTGCGTGTTCGAGGTCGACCACGGCGGGCTCGGCGCCGGCGTGCCGCACATCGTCGGCGTGGTCGGGGTTTCTGATCAAGGCGATGACCTCATCGCCACGTTGGGACAAGACGGCGGCGAGCCGTAGGGCGATCTGGCCGTGGCCTCCGGCGATGGCTACCCGCATGGCTGCGACCCTACGCGCCTGCGCGTGGACGACCCGGGTCATCCCCCTGGTGATCCTGGAAGCTCAACCACCGCTGTCCACACCCTGACCGGGGCCGCACCGGAGACACTGAGCCACCCGGCCACGAGGTCGACGGCTCTCCCGCGGCAATGCCGATCCGGGCATGACCTGGGTCGATGACGGCCCAGTCGGCTTGGGCCACAGGCGCCCGAAAGGTTCCGCTCGCTGTGCGGTCTGATCACCTGGTACTCCTCGTGCCCGGTGCGTATGCCCTTGATCTCCCAGTCGAAGGAATAGTTTCCGCTGCCGTCGTGAAGCTCCTGGACCTCGAGCGACTTCGAACTCTTGCCGCCATTGAGTCCACCGTCAATTGGGCTTTGAATCTCCCGGCAGCGGCCCCGCTAGCGTCCGTCACCGAAACGGCGCCAGTGTTTGGCGGCTAACTGGCCCGGGAAACGGATGCCGCCTCGACCTGCCCGGGGCACTGTCGGAGCTGACCGATCCAGTCACCCGCCAGCGTGCTCGACTCGGGGATTTGCCCCCTGCCCTAGTGATCGGGCGGCGCCTCGTTGGGTGTCGGACTGGCGAGTCGTTGTCGTAGACGTTCGGCGGGAATGATCGTGGCGCCGGCGTGGTCGATCTGGAGGGTGGTGTGGTCGAGGCCGTGGCGTTCGTGCAGTAGGTCTGTGATGGTTTGTCGGCGCTCGTGGCAGTCGTGGCTGCGGTCCACGAGAATGTGCGCCGAGAGCGCGGGGAATCCGGACGTGACTTCCCATACGTGGAGGTCGTGGACCTCGAGGACGCCGTCGACAGCGTGGAGATCGCGGTCAATGGCGGCGACGTCGGTGCCTCGGGGTGCGGCTTCGAGGAAGATCCGCCACGAGTCACGGATCAGTTCCCACCCAGCTTTGGCCATCAGCACGGCCACGATGAGTGCGGCGATGGCGTCGGCGCGCGCCCAGCCGGTGAGCAAGATGATCAGGCCGGCAACGGCGGTAGCGATGAAGGCGAACAGGTCGTTGAGGATGTGTTGGAACGCGCCTTCAACGTTCAGGCTGGTCCGGTCGGCGCGGGCGATGAGCCAGCTGGCGGTGATGTTGACAGCGATGCCGACCAGCGCGGTGACGAGGACCAGGCCGCCGGCAACGTCGGGCGGGTGGATCAGCCGTTGGATGCCTTCGTAGGTGAACCAGGCGGTGAGCGCCCACAAGGTGATGCCGTTGGCTTGAGCGGAGAGGATCTCGACCCGTTTCAGCCCGTAGGTCAGGTTGCCTTTGGCGGGCCGGGCGGCGAGCCGAGCTGCGATCAGAGCAAGGGCGATCGCCGCGGCATCGGTCAGCATGTGGCCGGCGTCGGAGATCAACGCCAACGATGAGGCCACGATCCCGACAATCACTTCAACGGCCATGAACGCCAAGATCAAGGCGAGGGCAGCTCCGAGATAGCGGCTGTTCCGGTCGCCGGCGGCAGCGCGGTCCCTGGGTGGCTGCGGCCGGCCACCGGTCGCGTGGCTGTGCGCGCGGAGCTGTTCGTACGGCCGGTTCGCTACCGTTATACCGGCCGAGAACCAACGTGCCAGCGTCCAGGGCCCGGCCGGCCGTTCCGCGCCGAGGAGGCCGGTGACAGCGAGGTAGGCGAGCCAGCGCACGATCCGCGTCCAGGTCGGTCGAACGGTCTCGAAGTGTCCGAAAGCGGGCGTGGCGATCGCGATGATCACGGCCGAAGGCAGCCATTCCGATGCCACGGGTCAGCCCTGCAGTTCGGCTGCGGGATGGTCGTCGCAGCAGTCGTCGTTTGCCGCCGCCGAGGGGGTGTCAGTGGCGTCCTCAGTTGGGACGACGCAGCAGGCATCGCCGCGCCAGGCCTCCACACCTTCCTTGACAGCGACGGCAGCGATGATCAGGCCGGCGATCGGGTCGGCCCAACCCCAGCCCAGCAGGCTGTTGAGCAGCAAACCGACGAGGAGCACCGCCGACAGATAGGTGCAGAGCAGGGTCTGGGTGGAATCGGCGACCACGCTAGCCGAGCCCAGCGCCCGGCCGGTGCGCCGCTGCGCCCACGAAAGGAGCGGCATGACCAGCAGCGACAAAGCTGCCAGACCGATGCCGACCGGTGACGGGGCCGGGTCGCCGGCACCGATGAGGCTACGGATCGATTCGACGGTCACATAGGCGGCGAGGGCGAAGAACGAGACGCCGATCAGCCGAAGTGCAAGCCGTTCCCGTGACTCCGGCACCCGGTGCCGGAACTGCCACAGAATGATCAAGCCGCTGCTGACCTCGACCACCGAGTCCAGCCCGAACCCGATCAAAGCGACGGAGCCGGCCACAACGCCGGCAGTGACCGCGACCACCGCTTCGAGAATGTTGTAGCCGACGCTGGCCGCAGCCAGCAACTGAGCCCGCCGGCCCAGCCGGAGGCGCTCCGCCGGCGCGAGCGTGGGGCCGGTCATCGTCATGACTTGGCCCGCTCGCCGTAGCGCGGACACAGCACGACCGCATCGCCGGTGGCCGCTAACAGCTGCTCCGCCGCCGCCAGCACGCCGACGATCGCCGCATCGTGGGTGAGGGAGAACAGCGAGGCCCGGCCCTGCGGCCGGGACTCGACCAGCCCGCAGTCGCGGAGACATGCCAGATGTGCTGACACCGTTGACTGCGCCAAACCCAGATGGCCGGTGAGATCCACCACCCGGTGCTCGCCTAACGCCAGGTGCCGCAGGATCGCCAGCCGGGCCGGGTCGCCCAGACTGCGGAATAGACACGCAGCGGCGGTCAACGCAGCGGCCGCATCCGCATCCGACCCGACGGCACCGCTCTCTGTCGTTGTCATCGTCACGTGCCGATGCTAGCGATCCGTCCATCGTCAACGCAAGAGCGCCGTGATCGCAGGCAGGTCGGTCAACTAGCGACCCCACTTTGGTCGTGAACACCACCCCGTCGGCCGACACCGTCTCGGTCCAACCGGATCCGGTCGCTGAACTCGCGATATTCTATAGCTTAAAAAATGGCCTGAACCGGAGCCGCGCGACCAGTGGTCCATCAGGCGGCTCGGGCCGCGCTGTCGCTGTCCGAGATGTCCGCGATCGAGGGAGAGGTCATCGCGATGGACCGGATGGTTGCGGGCGACCCAGCGGTCAGAAGACAGACCTCCCACGATCTCCGCCGGGCGAGCCGGTTTGCGGTGCTGCGTGGGATCTACACGTTGCGCACGCCGACGCGCCAGGAGCTCGCCGTGCTCACCGATCTGAGCTTCGCCACCGTGTCAAGCGTGATCAAGGAGCTGATCGGCGCGGGCATGCTGGTCGAGGCGGGGCGAGAGAACTCCAACGGCGGTCGCCCCCGGGCCCGCCTCCGGGTCGCGGCGGGTCGCGGTGTGCTGATCGGCGTCGATGTCGCCGAGACCTATGTCCGTGCGGACACCTACGACGCCGCGCTGAAGCAGTTGTCCCGCCACGAACGCCAGATCACCGATCGGTCCGATCCTGCTTACGTCGTCGAGCAGATCGCCGGGTGCGTCCGGGCGGCGATCGTCGCCCATTCCCGGATGGAAGTGCTCGGGGTGGGGGTCAGCATGCCCGGCCAGGTCGAGCCGATCGCCGGGGTCTCGGTGTTCGCGCCCAACTGGGGGTGGGCCGACGTGCCGGTCCAGCAGCTGCTGGCCGACGCGCTGCCGGTCTCGGTGAACGTCGACAACCCGTTGAAGGCGACAACGGTTGCCGAGCTCTGGTTCGGCCAGGGACGGGAGGTGTACGACCTGGTCACCGTGAATCTGGGCACCGGTGTCGGGGCCGGCATCGCCCTCGGCGGCGAGCTCGTCCGTGGGGTGACGAACAACGCGGGGGAGTGGGGCCACACGACGCTGATCATGGACGGCCGACCCTGCCACTGTGGACGATCGGGGTGCGTCGAGGCCTATGTCGGCGTGCCCGGGCTGATCGCCATGTTCGAGGAGCGCTATCCGGCACACCGGTACAGCCGAGACGGCCAGACACGGTTCATCGCGAACGTGCGCACCGGGCTCGAGGCCGGCGATCCGGAAGCGGCATGGCTGATCGAGCGGATGGCCTACCACCTCGGCGCGGCACTGGCCAACCTCGTCAACCTGATCAACCCGGAGCGGCTGGTCCTGTCCAGCTGGACCGTTGCGGCACTCGGGCCGTGGTTGCTCGAGCCCACTCGCCAGCGGATGGCCGCCGAGTCGATCGCCGGGTCCGCCGCCGCGACCAGGTTGGTGATCAGCGAGATCCGGGAGAACTCTGTCGCGCTGGGCATGGCAACGCTGGCGCTGGAGAATTTCTTGGCCACCATCGGGCTCCCGAGTCGGTCCGGTCGCGAGTCCGTCCGGCCCTGATCGCCGTCGCGACGGTCCGGCGAAATCGTTTGCACTCGACCGCGCGCCACTTTTGACAGACCAAAAAAGAAGCGTCTATGTTGCAGGAAGCTTGGGTACTGGCGATCGTGTCGCGGCTTTCGCGACTCTGCCGGTCGTCGGTCGACCACCGTCATCACGAAGGAGTGATCCATGTCTGATCGCGTGTTCTCGCGACGGAGTCTGCTGGGCGGTATCGGGCTAGGGGCGGCGGCGCTGGGTGGGCTGCCCGTGCTCGCGGGATGCGGAGGCGGCAGCTCGGGCCTCTCGGGTGATCAGGGCGGTTCCGGCGGCGCAAGCGGTGCGAAGCCCACGATCGCCCAGTGGTACCACCAGTACGGCGAGGCCGGCACGCAACAGGCGGTGATGCGCTACGCCAAGGAATACCCCGACGCCGTCGTCAAGGTGCAGTGGACCCCGGGCGACTACACGTCGAAGCTGAACAGCGGTCTGCTCTCCAGCTCCGGTCCGGACGTGTTCGAGTCGAGTCCCAACATCGACCAGGTGAAGAGCGGCCAGGTCGTGGCGCTGGACGACATCATCAACGACGTGAAGAGCGACTACACCGACGCCGACATCAAGTCCTCGACGGTCGACGGCAAGATCTACCAGGTCAAGATGGTCGACGACATGGGTGTGCTGTACTACCGCAAGAGCGTGCTTGACAAGGCAGGAGTGAAGCCGCCGACGTCGATCGACGAGCTGATCGCCGCCTCACAGGCGCTCACGAGCAAGGATCAGAAGGGCCTGTTCATCGGCAACGACGCCGGCGTCACGCCCTCTTTCGGCGGCGGCGCGCTGCTCGGTCAGATCCTGTGGTCCGTCGGGAGCGACTACCTGACCGACGACAACAAGCCAGGGTTCACGACGCCCGAGGTCAAGCAGTCGTTCGCCAAGATGCGTGAGCTGTTCTTGACCAAGTCGATCCTGCTCGGTGCACCGACGGACTGGTGGGACCCGTCGTCTTTCACCCAAGGGCTGGCCGCCATGCAGTGGTGCGGACTGTGGGCGATGCCGGGCATCCAGAAGGCGATCGGCGACGACTTCGGCGTCGTGGCGTGGCCCGCGTACAGCTCGAGTGTCGGCAAGCCGTCGACCTTCGCCGGCGGTTGGGGGGCCATGGTCAGCGCCAAGGCCAAGGACGTCGAGGCGGCAAAGGCGTTCGTCAAGTGGCTGTGGATCGACAACTCCGCCGACCAGGAGGACTTCAATCTGAGCTACGGCTTCCACATCCCGCCACGGAAGTCCCTGGCCGCGAAGGCCGAGAAGCTGCAGTCGGGCCCGGCTGCCGACGCGTTGAAGATCTTCAACGACTCAGCAGTCGCCGCCAACCCCGCCTGGACCCCGAAGATGGGTAACGCCTACGCCGACGCGGCAACCGAGATCGTCCGCAAGGGCGGCGACATCGACGCGAACCTGGCCAAGGCCGAGAAGGTGGTCAACGCCGAGCTCCAACGCTTGTTCGGCTGAGATGGCGACGCCGAGCGTGTCGGCGCCGACCGCGACCCTGCCTGCCTCGCGTCGGCGGCGACGCGGGATCGCCGGGGTCACGGGTGCCTTTTGGCTGTTCGTCGGGCCGTTCGTGGTCGGGCTCGTGATCTTCGTGTACGCCCCGATCATCTGGTCCGTCGTGCTGAGCTTCGCCAGTGCACAGAACACCGTGACCCCGACGGCGTGGGTCGGGCTCCAGAACTATGTCGATCTGCTGACGCCGGGGCCCTTCTTGGACAGCCTGTTGACCTTCACCGTGTTCGCGGTGTTCATCGTGCCCTTGACCTTCGCCCTCGCGCTCGGCCTTGCGCTCCTGCTCAACCGGATCAGGCTGGCCCGGGCGTTCTTCCGGTCGGCGTTCTTCCTGCCGACGGCGTGTTCGTACGTCGTGGCGTCCTTGGTCTGGAAGCTCTCGATCTTCAACGGCGTGCGGTTCGGTCTGGCCAACAAGGTGATCGGCTGGTTCGGGGTCGACAACATCCCGTGGCTGGCGACGAGCGATCCGCCGTGGTACTGGCTGGTGATCGTCACGCTCCGCTTGTGGCTGCAGATCGGGTTCTACATGATCTTGTTCTTGGCCGGCCTGCAGCGGATCTCGCCCGAGCTGTACGAGGCCGCCGAGGTCGACGGCGCCAAGCGGGGATGGCAGACGTTCCGGTTCATCACCCTGCCGCAGCTGCGAGCCACCTCCGTCGCCGTCCTTCTCCTGCTGCTGATCGCGGCCTATCAGGCGTTCGACGAGTTCTTCAACCTGCTGGGCAACTCCTCGTTCGCGCGGCCTCCGCTGGTGTACCTCTACTACACCGCGCAGGGCAATCAGGATTTCGGCCACGGTAGCGCCGGTGCAGTGATCCTGGCGTTGTTGATCATGATCGTCACGCTCGCTCAGGGGCGCATCTTCGGCTTCGGAAAGGCGGCGGAGTGAGCACCGGGGTGGTGGATCAACCAGTGCTCGCCGACTCTCCAGCCGCGCATCGCCGACGGCACCGTCGCGGCAGCCGGGTCGGGGACGTGTTCAGCTATCTGGCGCTGCTCGTCGCGACCGTGCTCTTCCTGCTGCCGTTCTACCTGATCCTGCGCAATGCGCTGGCCAGCGATCTGGAGATCACCTCGCCTGGCTGGACAATCTTCCCCACCGACATCCAGTGGAAGAACTTCGCCGAGCTGTTCACCGACCCGGCGGTGAACATCCTGCGCAGCCTGGCGAACTCCGCGATCATCGCGGTGCTGCAGACGGCCGGCCAGCTGCTGCTCTCCTCGATGGCCGGCTACGGCCTGGCCCGGATCCCATACAAGCATGCCACCAAGATCTTCTACGCGATCCTGGTCACCTTGATGATCCCCCCCGCCGTGACCTTCATCCCGAGTTTCATCATCGTCTCTCAGCTGCGCTGGGTGGACACCCTGCAGGGCATCATCGTCCCGGTCCTGTTCTCGGGTTTCACCACATTCTTGTTCAGGCAGTACTTCTTGTCGTTCCCGAAGGAGCTCGAGGAAGCCGCCCGGGTGGATGGGCTGGGCTACTTCGGCGCGTACTGGCGGGTGGTGGTGCCGAACTCCGGTGCCTTCTTCGCCGCCATCGCGGTGATCACGTTCATCGCCAGCTGGAACGCGTTCCTGTGGCCTCTGGTGATCGGCCAGGACTCATCGATGTGGACCGTCCAGGTAGCGTTGTCGACCTTCCTCACGGCGCAGACGATCAACCTGCACGAGCTGTTCCTGGCGGCCGCGGTGTCCATCGCACCCCTGGTGCTGGTGTTCGTCTTCCTGCAGCGCTACCTCGTCCAGGGTGTGGCCGAGACCGGGATCAAGGGCTGAGTGCCGTCCGAGTGAGTCGCGGTATGCGCCGGACTTCGCACATCGACGCCGCCAGGGTCATCAGCCCCTGGCATGCCTGTTGCGCGGGTGTCCCGAAGTGGACCCAGACCGGCATCGGTAGGGCGAACCCCCAGAGCACGTTGCGGGGTGCCGCCGCGGTGACGCGCAGCCGAGGCCGCACCACGCGCATGAGTCGGCGATGTGAGCTTCGCTGGCCGGAGCGTCCTCGGGCCGGAAGCCGACGAGTCTGGTGCTCTGCCGCATCTCCTCGACGGCGCAAGACACAGCCTTGCCCTCGTTGTGACACGCCGGTGCGGTTCAGCATGTCGCCCGGCGTACGTTCCGCACATGAGAAACATGGACCGCGCCGAGTCGCGCGCCTTCCTGACGCATGGCGCCCGAACAGCCAAGCTCGCCACCGCTTCCCTCAACGGCAACCCCCACGTCGCGCCGCTGTGGTTCATCGTTGATGGAGACGACATCGTTTTCATCACCAGCGCCACGAGCGTCAAGGGACGCAACCTCCACGCGAACCCACGCGCCGCGATAGCTGTCGAGGACGACACCTTTCCGTACGCATTCGTCACTGTCCGCGGCCCTGTGACGCTCGAGGACGAGGCGCCCGACAGATTGCTCATAGCGACCCGGATCGCTGCGCGTTACGCACCGGATCGAGCGACTGAGTTCGGCGCCCGGAACGACGCACCCGGGGAAACCGTCGTCCGGTTGCGCATGGCGAGCGTCATCGGCCAAGCCGATCTCGCCGAATGAAGCGCAGATCGTCCTTCGAGACGAAGCGGTGGACAGTCACCCGTGATCTGGGGGGCGTTCCCATCAGCGGTGCCGGCGGCTAGTGTGCCGAGCATCGGCTCGGGGTCACGGAGAGAAGGCGCAAGATGCGAGCGCAGCGACTAGCCGCCCTGGCGGCGGCGGCGGTGCTACCCGCGATGTCCCTGGTGGTGGTCACGGCGCAGCCGGCCGCTGCCATGTGCCCACCGGACATCTGGTACTCACTGCACGCCACGAACAACAAGATGCGATTCAAGAACATCCCGATCTTCAAGGACGGTCCGGGCGGAACGCTCAGCGTGACGAAGAACTTCACCAGTTCGGTCAGTTACCAGGTCACCGCCGGCGCCGAGTCGGAGGCCGGTGTCATCTTCGCGAAAGCGAAGGTGTCGATCAGCGCGTCATTGACCAAGACAAACAGTTCCTCGATCACCCACAACTACACGCACCACATCAGCGCGCACCGATACGGCCATGCCGAGTACGTCTCGTGGGGCAAGACCGTCGCCTGGAAAGAGTGGCAGCAGCTGGGCAACTGCGGCGCGAGGGTCATTCGATCCGGCACTATCAAATTCCCGAGCATCGAAGAGGGTTGGTACTACTGGGAAAGCTCGAGCTGACGTGCGCCTAGCCGGTTCCTGAACGGGGCATCCGGCGCGCCGACCCGCACACGATTATCGAGACGGACGTTTGCAGGCAGGTGGTTGGCGTCGAGTCGAAAAGAACCGCTGCCAGTCGACGTGACTGTCAACGACTCAGCGCAGGACGAGGCAGACTCGGACGCGTCCGGACGATACAAGCCTCGCGTTGACGGTCGGCGCACTAGCGGCGCGGTCGGGTGCTCGTTCCAGAAGCACCGTCACCGGCCGGCACCCGGGACAGGTCGGGACTCCGCGACCCATGCGATTGGGACACCTCCCCCGGAACACTCGATTCATGCGGTCGGCGCGGGTCCGACCGAAAGGGGGTATCGAGATGTTCAGTTCCGTTCGGGACCGGATCGCCGCAAGCACCGGCGCGGCCTACGTGGTACTCGTGCTCGTCGGCAACCAGCTGAATGTTGCGGGCACTCAGCAGAGCGGCCAGCCGTCCGGAGCCCAGGTGCTGGCTGACGCGAGCCACCAGGCGGCAACGCCGCTTGCGACGGTCGGTTATGTGCTGGAGGTGCTCGGTTTCGTCGCGCTGATGGCGTTCGTCGGTTACCTGCTCGACGTTCTGGTGCGCCGGAGCGGGGCAGACCTGCCTGACGCGTTCGCCGGCACCACGATCGTGGCCGGGATCATCGGTATGGCGATCAAGCTCGGCTCGGCGGTGCCCGCCACGCTCGTCGCGTCGGATCGAGAGTCGCTGACCCCCGACCTGGCTCGGCTGCTCAACGACATGGGCACCGTCGGGTTCGTCCTGAGCTGGGCGCCGTTCGCCATCTTCGTCGCTGCAGCGGGTCTCGCGCTGCAGCGGGCTGGCCTGGTCGGCAGGCCGACCGCGTACGTCGGCGCCGCCATCGGCGTCGCCGGGGTCGTGCTGACCTTGATCGGTCTCGCCAGGCCCTACGACGCCAACCCGGCTGCGTTCATGCTCGGCCTTGTCTGGATCCTGGTCGTCAGCGTGCGGCTCGCCGTGCGGCCGGGCGTCGGGTCGCGCGGGCGCGGTTCCGAATCTGCGCCCGCCCCATCGGTCATGCTCGGGGTCTGAGGAGATCGAACATCAGCCGGGACAGCGCGGTCCAGTCGCGGGACGATAGCGCTGTGAGGGGACCGAGAATCGGGGGCGGCCCGGCCGCCTGGGCCTGGGTCGCGGTGGTGGTGGCCGTCGTCGACACGCTCGCGCTACTCGTCGTCGGTGTCGTCGTGCTGATCGACGACATCCCGACTCGGATCCTTGCAGACGGTGCGTTCATCAATCTGGTCGCTGGCCCGACCTTTCCGTTGCTGGCCGCAATGATCCTTCGGCAGCGCGCACCCGACACCCCCCGGCGACTGGACCGGCTGGCGTGGCTCCTGCTCGGCATCGGCGCGCTGTGCACGGCCACCGGCGTGGTCTTCGTCGCGGCGTCTCGCGGGCTGGCTGGCGACCTGCCCCTGGCCGGGATGTTCGTCTGGATCGAGGGCTGGCTGTGGACCTTCGTCGCTCCGTCGGTCGTCCTCATGCTGCTCTGGTTCCCGACCGGCGAGGTGATCGGGCCCCGGTGGCGATGGGCGGTCGGCGGGGTGGTGGCGGCCAACCTCTGCCTCCTGGTCTCTGCGGCATTCATGCCGGGGCCCAATACCGACTTCCCCGATCCGGTCGACAACCCCGTCGGCTGGGCGGCAGCCGAACCGATCCTGACGCTGCTCGGAACAGCCGGCCAGATCCTGCTCGCGCTCACTTTCTTCGCGGCGCTGACGTCGCTCGCGCTGCGGTATCTGCGGGGCGACCTCCACGTCCGGTCGCAGCTGCGGTGGCTGGTCCTTGCGGTCGCGATCATCGCCGTCACGATCGCCGTCCCCGCCGACCAGTCGATCGACGCGATCATGCTGGTCGTCAACGCCCTGGCGACGTTCTTGCTCCCCCTCACACTGGCGGTCGCGTTGACCCGCGGCGGCTACACCCTGCCGCGGGTGCTGGTGTACGTGCTGCTGTCAACGCTGCTGCTGCTCGCCTACGCGAGCGTGGTATGGCTGTGCGATCTGGTGTTCGGCGGACGCGCCGATCGAGCCGCGACTCTTGCTGCCGCAGGTGGAGTCGCCCTCCTGTTCGCTCCGCTCCGCGCCCGCCTCCAGCGGGGAGTCGACCGCCTGGTGTACGGCGACCGCGGCGACCCCTACAAGGTTCTGACCGATCTGGGTCGACGGATTGCAGGAAGTCCCGACGACCTCCTGGCACAGGTTGTGGAGGCAGTCGCGGGCGCCCTGCGTGCCCGCTACGTGGCCATCGAGCTGCCGGGTGATCTGTCGCCCACAACCGCCGTCGGAATGCCGACGAAGGACCTGGTGAGCGTCCCCCTGTCACTGCGTGGGGGTGACGTGGGTCGGCTCGTGGTGAGTCAACCCGACCCTCACGAGAACTACGGAGGTCGGGATCTGGCTCTCCTGAACGACCTGGGCCGACACATCGCGGTCGCCGCGCATGCGGCGATGCTCACCAGGGACCTCCAGCGATCGCGAGAATCGCTGGTCGTCGCTCGCGAGGAGGAGCGTCGGCGAATCAGGCGCGACCTCCATGACGGCCTCGGGCCGGCGCTGGCCGGTGTCGTATTCGGGCTGGACGCCGTCAGGAATACCCTCTCGCTGCGCCCGGAGGCCGCCGACCGCTCGCTCGCCGAGCTGAAGACCGAGCTACAGTCCTGCATCGCGGACATCCGTCGGTTGGTCTACGACCTTCGGCCACCGGCACTTGATCAGCTCGGTCTGATCGCGGCCCTCGAGGAGTTCGCCGCGCGTCTTCGAGAGCGCGCCACCCTCGACGTCTGCGTCAGCGCCCCACCGATGCCGCAGCTGCCGGCCGCGGTCGAGGTCGCGGCGTACCGGATCGTGATCGAGGCGATGAACAATGTCGCTCGACACTCCCATGCCAGCTCGTGCTCGGTCGATCTCACGCTGGATCCGACCGAGCTTCGTCTCTCGGTCGTCGACGATGGGATCGGCATGCGGCCGGCCCGTCGTCCGACCTCGAACGGACTGGGGCTTGCTGCCATGGCCGAACGGGCAGCCGAGCTGGGTGGAACCTGCCGGGTGGTCCCCCGTGAAGGAGGGGGCACGCGAGTCCTGGCGGCGCTTCCGCTGGGGGTGCCAACGTGACGACCCGCGTCGTTGTCGTCGATGACCACCCGACGTTCCGACGTGGGCTGGGGGCCCTACTCACCTCCCTTCCGGACGTCGACGTGGTCGGGGAGGCCGGGGACGGAGAGACCGCGATCGCGACTGTCGTCGAGCTGCGGCCCGACGTGGTCGTCATGGATCTCAACCTCCCTCGGCTGAACGGCGTCGAAGCCACGCGACAGATCTTGGCGGCCGCTCCTCAGACAGCGGTCCTGGTGCTGACCATGCTCGACGACGACGAGGCCGTGTTCGGCGCGATGCGAGCGGGCGCCCGCGGCTACATCGTCAAGGGAGCAGATACCGATGACGTCGTGCGGGCGCTCGAGTCGGTCGCGCGCGGAGACGTCGTCTTCGGTCCCGCGGTGGCGTCGCGCGTCCTCAGCTACCTGACCGGGCCGTTGTCGGCGCGCGACCCGATCCTCTTCCCCGAACTGTCCGAACGAGAGCGTGACGTCTTGGAGTTGATGGCTCGAGGCATGACGAACTCCGAGATCGCCCGTGCGCTCGTTGTGTCGCCGAAGACTGTCCGCAACCACGCGTCGCACGTGTTCACCAAGCTGCAGGTCGCGGACCGCAATGAGGCCATCGGACGGGCCCGCCACGCCGGACTTGGTGACGTCGGTCGCGCTGGTCCGCCGGTGCGGTAGCTCCCCGCCGGCTGTGCTCGGCGTCGATCGGTGGTCGGCTGGGACTGGGGTGCCGGGCGGGTGTCTGGGCGGTGAGGTCTGGGCGGTCAGGTGTGTGGTGGTCGGCAGGTTGTGGTGGTGGGCGATACTGGGATCGAACCAGTGACCTCTTCCGTGTCAGGGAAGCGCGCTACCGCTGCGCCAATCGCCCGAGGTGGAGACGGGATTTGAACCCGTGTACACGGATTTGCAGTCCGTTGCCTCGCCTCTCGGCCACTCCACCTTAGGAGGTTTGGACCCTCCCGGTGTGGGTGAGACCCGCTCCGAGCGGACGACGGGATTCGAACCCGCGACCCTCACCTTGGCAAGGTGATGCTCTACCAACTGAGCCACGTCCGCACGCTCCGGGGTTACCTCCGGTGCGACGAGTAACCATAGCCGAGCCCGCCGCGCGAGTCCAAACAGGAACGGCCTGCGCGGCGGTGCGGGTCAGGGGCTCTTGACCCGCACAGTGACCGTGTGCCACCCCGTGGCTCCGCTGGGTGCGGGCTCGTGGGCGTGTTCGGTCTGGAGCTGACCGTTGCTGTCGAAGGCGCGCACCGTCAGCTGATGGGTTCCGGGGGTGGCCGTCCAGTCCAGGTGCCACTGGCGCCAGGTGTCCGGGCCGGTGGTCTCGCCCGAGAGTCGTGTCGAGCCAGGGCTCGTCATCGACCCGCAGCTGGACCCGGGCGATGCCGATGTGGGGTGCGTACGCGACGCCGGCGACGGTGATCGGGCCGGGCTCGACGGTGGTTGTGGCCGGAACGTCGATCCTGGAGCTGAGTTTCACCGTCCCGGTGGGCGACCATCCGCGCGGCGTCCAGTACCCGCGGTCGGCGGCGAACGTGGTCACCTTCAGGTTGACGACCCATTTGGTGGCCGACACGTCGCCATAGAGTCCGGGGACCACGAGGCGGACGGGAAACCCGTGCTCGGGGGGGAGCGGCTTCCCGTTCATGCCGATGACGAGCAAGGACTGCCGGTCGGGATCCAGAAGTATCGGCAGCGGCGTGCCGGCGCTCCAGCCGTCCTGGCTGGTGGACAACACCATGTCGGCCTCGGGGAGGGGCTCCGCCTCGGCAAGAAGCTCACGGACGGGAAAGCCCAGCCAACAAGCGGTGCCGACGAGGTTTCCCGCGATCGGGTTGTTGCCGACCGGGTTGGCCTTGCACGTCAGGGTCTCGTAGTGCTCGATCATCGGCCGGGCCAGCAGCTGTGCGTAGGAGATGGTGATCTCGTTGCGGATCAGGCCGGTGATGCTCAGTTTCCATTCGCTGGCGGCGATCTGAGGCACCTGGATGGCTGTGTCGATCCGGTAGAACGCGTTGTTGGGGGTGACATAGGGACTGAGGCCGTCCACGCCGAGGTCGGCACCGGGTGGAGGCGGCGGGGCCGTGGCAGCCGGCGTGGGTAGCTGGATGTCGGCGCGGGTGCGGGCGGCCGCTCGGGCGGAGGTCAGCAGGGCCTCGCCGGTGATCGCGGCGGTGGCCGTGGCAGCACCTGCGACACCGATCGTCCGAACCACGCTCCTGCGCTGAACGGCGATCTGGTGGGAGAGGTCGAGCGGCTTCGACGGGCCATCGGCCGGCGCCGACCGTCCGCCCGCACCCACAGGTTGCGTCGGGTGCAGATCTTGGATCCGAGTCAGGTCTGCCGCGGTGGTCAGGTAACGCTTGATTCGGCCGACCAGCAGGCGCAGGATGACGTACCCGGCGGCCGCGCCGGCGATCATGGGCAACAGGCTGTTGAACCACCCGGGAAAGCTGCGCAGGGTCGCGATCACACCGACCAAGGCGAGGCCAGCGAAAATGACGATTCCGGACCAGCGTCGGCGGAGTTCGAGAGCTCCCGCGGCACCGGCAAAGGCGACCACCAGGACCCCGGTCAGGGCGACCTCCAGCGGATGCGCGGTGACGTAGGTGGCGATGGTGGCGGCGTTGTCGGTTGAGGTCGGCAGGCGCCGAGCGGCGGCGGCGAGCACGGCCAGCGGTGGCGCTTCCGGGATCAAGATCCAGGCGGTGAGATCCGCGACCGCGATCAGACCGAGACCGGCGACGGCCCCGGCTGCCCAGCCCAGAGCTGTCTCGCTGTGGCTCATCGGACTCCCTCGGGCTGTCGTCGTGGTCAGGCAGGATAGATCGTCACCGCCGTTGCCTTGATGGCGTAGTAGACCTCGCGGCCTGGGTAGAGGTCCAGTTCGCTGACGGTCTGAGCGATGACGTCAGCAGTGAAGGTAGCGCCATCTGCTGTGGAGGCGCGGACCCGGACCTGCTCATCGCGCGGCTCGAACTCGGAGATGGTGACCGCGAGCGTGTTGCGAGCGCTGCTGTGCGGAGCCTCGGTGAAGATCGCGACAGCGGTCGGGCCGAAGACCGCGATCGCCGGTTCACCGGGAGGGACGGGCGTGCGATACATGCCGAAGACGACTTGCCCGTTCGGCTGCATGATGGCGTCCGCCCTGCTGCTGCCGCTGATCATGTTGAGGCCGGCGATCCGCGCGGTGAACGGGGTCCGCGGATGCTTGATGACCTCCGCCGTCGGCCCTGCCTCGACGATCGTCCCACCGTCGATGACGAGGATCTTGTGGGAGAGCAAGAGCGCGTCGAGGAGGTCATGGGTGACGATGATGGCCGAGCGGTCGGCCAGCACGCGCCGCAGGACACGCCGCAGCAGCGGAGCCGCTGCGACATCCAGTGCGGCGAGCGGCTCGTCGAGCAGCAGCAGCCGCGGATTGGCAGCAAGGGCGCGGGCGATCGCGACACGCTGTGCCTGACCGCCGGAGAGCTGGGCCGGCTTCCGATCGGCGAACTCCGCTGCGCCGACTTCGTCTAGCCAGCGACGAGCCGTGACCCGGGCAGTCCGTGTCCGCTGCCCCGACGACTTGGGGCCGAAGGCGACGTTGTCGAGAACGCTGAGATGGGGAAAGAGCAGCGGATCCTGGGCCAGCAGCGACACGCCGCGATTCCAGGGGGCCAGCCACCGAGGCGCGCCACTGCCGAGGTCGAAGATCGTTCGCCCGTCGATCGTGGCCAGGCCGGTATCAGGGCGGAGCACGCCGGCGAGGATCGACAGCAGTGTCGACTTCCCCGCGCCGTTCGGACCGAGCAACGCGACGCGTTCGCCCGGATCGAGCTCGAGCTCGACGTCGAAATGGCGGGCGGCAATGGCCGCGCGCATCGTCACCGTCACGGGCGAGACCGCGGTCCCTGGGCGAGCCCGACGACGGCCATGGCCACGGCGACCAGGACGAGCGAGAGCGCGACGGCGGCGTCGGGGTCCGTTTCTCGCTGGAGGTAGATCTCCAGCGGCAGCGTCCGCGTCACGCCCTGGAGACTGCCGGCGAACGTGAGGGTGGCCCCGAACTCGCCCAGCGAGCGCGCGAACGACAAGACCGCGCCCGAGACGAGCCCGGGAAGGACCAGTGGCAGCGTCACCCGACGCAGCACGGTGGTCGGCCGACCACCGAGTGTCGCTGCCACCACCTCGTACCGCTGGCCGACCGATCGCAGGGTGCCCTCGAGACTGACGACCAGGAAAGGCAGGGCGACGAAGGTCTGGGCGATCACGACGGCTGTCGTGGAGAAGGCGATCTGCAACCCCAGGACCTGCATGGAGTGACCGAGGAGGCCTCGCCGGCCGAACGTGTAGAGCAGCGCGATGCCTCCGACCACCGGCGGCAGCACCAGCGGCAGGAGCACCAGCGAGCGGACGATGCGCTGACCGGGAAACGAGGTTCTGGCCAGCACCATGGCCATCGGCACGCCAACGATCACGCAGGCGATGGTCGCCGCGGTCGATGTCTGGAGGCTCAGCTTCAGTGCAGCCCGCGACGACTCCGACGTGATCAATGTGAAGAATTGCGACCACTCGACCCGAGAGACCATCGCGACCAGGGGGAGGACCACGAACAGTCCGCCCGCCACCGCCGGGACGTACAGCCAGCGAGGTAGGCCCGCGTAGACATTGGCCCGCGGCATCGTCCTACGGTTTGGCGAAGCCGGCGGCGGTCAAGATCTTCTGACCGTCGGGCCCGGTCACCATGTCGACGAACTGTTTGGCCAGATCCTTGTTCTTGCTGGCGGCAAGGGTAGCGATCGGGTAGACGTTCACCGCCTCACTCGACTCCGGGAACGGGACCCCCTTCACCTTGTCGCCGGCCCCCTTGACATCGGTGACGTAGACCATTCCGGCGTCGGCCTCGCCGCTGATCACCTTGTTCAGTACGTCGGTAACAGACGACTCCTCGCTGACCGGCAAGATGTCGACACCGCTGGCCTTCTCGACGGTCTGGGTTGCGGAGCCGCACGGTACCTCCGGCGCGCACACCACGACCTTGACGTCGGGATTGGCCAGATCTTGCAGCGAGTCGACCTTCGCCGGGTTGTCCGGCGGGACCGCGATCTCCAGGGTGTTCGACGCGAAGTTCACCGGTGTGCCGTCGACCAAGTTGTCCTTGGTCAGCTTGTCCATGTTCTTGGTGTCGGCCGACGCGAACACGTCAACGGGGGCGCCGCCCTGGATCTGGGTGACCAGGTCGGAGGAACCGGCGAAGCTGAACGTGACCGTCGTGCCCGGGTGGGCCGCTTCGAACGCGTCACCGATCGACGTGAACGTCGACTTGAGCGACGCCGCCGCGAAGACGATCAGGGTCTGGGTCGGGGTCGATGGAGCGGACTGACTCGAGGTCGGCGTGGAAGTGCCGCAACTCGTTGCGATCAGCATCAGTCCGGCGGCCGCGGCCACCCAGGCGAGGACGCGTTTCATGAGTCTCCTCTGGGGGTTTCGATGATCACGGTGGTCGACTTCACGACGGCGACCGCGACGGAGCCGAGCTCGAGGCCGAGTTCACGGGCTGCCTCGCTGGACATCAGCGAGACGACGCGGTACGGCCCGCACTGCAACTCGACCTGGGCCATCACCTTGTCGACCACGATGTCAGTGACCAGGCCGACGAACCGGTTCCGCGCCGATCGGTCGACCTGTGACGGGTCAGGCATGGGCGCCGCCTGGGCCTGGGCGAACTTCGCCAGCGCGTAACCGTCGATGACCTTGCGGTTGCTGGAGTCGGTCTCGACCGGAAGTGTGCCGGCATCGATCCACCGGCGAACCGTGTCATCGCTCACATTGAGGAAGGATGCCGCGTCTCGGATCCGTATCTTCGGCACATCTCGCACGATATCTCACTATCTACGGGTTTGCCTGCCACTGCCCGGGGGTGTGCAGGCGGAGCAGCCGCGGGCCGGTGTGATGGCGGTCGACCGTCCGGGATCTGTTGCGTTCCCGGCCCGACAACGGTTCCGTGGCAGCGACGGATAGCGTGAATCGCAGGAGTTTCGACACCACGATGAGGAGTCAGCACATGCGCCTGTCGACCCGGAATCAACTGCGCGGCACGGTCGCTTCGATCGACGTTGGAGCGGTGATGACGATCGTGAAGATCAACCTCGACGGCGGACAACAGATGACGGCGTCCGTGACGCGCGACGGCGTTGAAGAGCTTGGCCTCCAGATCGGCTCACCGGTGACGGCTTTGGTCAAGGCGACCGAGGTCATGCTCGGGGTCGAGGACGACTAGTCCTGCGCTCCAACGCGCCCCCCATGGGTGGTTGCTGCCGCGAGCGCTGGGACGATCCACGCCGATCAGGCGAGCCCCAGCAACGGGCTGCAGGTCGGGTGACGTGGAGATGGCCGAACCGCTGCACCCGGGATGGCAGATCCGTTGACGTGACACGGGTCACGCTCTATGCTTTCCGATGCGCGGTAAAACTGTTCCATGATGTGGAAATGACGAGTCAGGCGTCAACCGCAATCCCCGTCCCACTCCGGTGGGCTCACTCAGGAGGTGTAGATGAGTACAACTACGGTCGACTCGGCCAGACGTGTGGTCCATCCCGTCGACGAGGTACTGCCGCCACAGAAGCTCGCGGTCTACGGCCTCCAGCACGTGATGGCGTTCTACGCCGGTGCGGTCGTCGTCCCGATCCTGCTCGCCAGTGCGATCGGTCTGAGTCAAGAGCAGCTGATCCATCTGATCAATGCAGACCTGTTCACCTGCGGTATCGCATCGTTGCTGCAGACGGTCGGCATCTGGAAGATCGGCGTACGACTGCCGCTGCTGCAGGGCGTCACCTTCACCGCCGTGTCGCCGATGATCGTGATCGGCCTCGACAACGGCGGCGGCACCGCCGGCCTGGTCTACATCTACGGCGCGGTGATGGTGGCCGGCGTCTTCACCTTCTTGATCGCGCCCTTCTTCTCCAAGCTGGTGCGCCTCTTCCCGCCGGTGGTGACCGGCACGGTGATCACGATCATCGGCGTCACCCTGCTGCCGGTCGCGGCCATGGACGCGGGCGGCGGCAACTTCGCGTTCGCCAACCCCAGCCTGGTGCCGCCACGCCTGACGTTCGGCAGCCCGCTCAACCTCGCGCTGTCCTTCGGCACCATCTTGGTCATCTTGTTGATCACCCGCTACGCCCGGGGCTTCCTGAACACCGTCGCCGTGCTGGTCGGACTCGCCGCCGGCACCATCGTGGCGTCGTTCATCCCCAACGGTGCGGGCGGAACTGTGGCTGACTTCTCGTCGGTGGGAGACGCGGCCTGGATCGGTTTCACGACGCCCTTCTACTTCGGTGCGCCGAAGTTCGCCGTGCTGCCGATCCTGCTGATGATCGTGGTCATGTTGATCACCGCGGTGGAGACCACCGGCGACGTCTACGCCACCGGTCAGATCGTGGAGAAGCCCATCTCCAAGCGGGACATCGCCGCGGCGCTGCGGGCCGACGGTCTCGCGACCTTCCTCGGCGGCGTGATGAACTCGTTCCCCTACACCTGCTTCGCCGAGAACGTCGGTCTGGTCCGGCTGACCCGGGTGAAGAGCCGCTGGGTGGTCGCCACGGCGGGCGGGATCATGATCCTGCTCGGCCTGCTGCCCAAGGCCGGCGCGATCGTGGCAGCCATCCCGCCGTCGGTGCTGGGCGGAGCCGCCCTGGTCATGTTCGGCACGGTCGCCGCGGTCGGCATCCAGACCCTGAGCAGGGTCGACTTCACCAACCACCGCAACGTGGTCGTGGTCGCGGTGAGCATCGGGGTCGCGATGATCCCGGTGGGCACCCCGGTCGTGAACGGGACCTCCGCGTTCTACTCGCAGATGCCCGCGAATGTGCAGACCTTCCTCAACTCGGGCATCACCGCCGGCAGCGTGGCGGCGATCCTGCTCAACCTGTTCCTCAACTACTGGGGTGGGCGCAGTGAGCACGACGGCAAATCAAGCGACAAGCTCGACATCGACCGGCTGAACGCCATGCCGACCGAGGAGTTCGTCGCCGTGGTCGGACCCGCTTACCAAGGCAGTGCCGGCATCGCGGAGTACGTTGCGAGCCAGCGGCCGTTCGCCGACGCCAACGAGTTGCGTAGCGCCATGCAGGACCGCCTGTTCGCCTTGCCCACGGACGCCCAGCGGGCCCTGATGGAGGAGTACCCGAGTCTGGCCGGCAAGGCGCTACAGACCGGCGAGCTCGGCGATGAGTCGATCATCGACCAGGCCGCGGCGGGTCTGACGTTCCTCAGCGAGGACCAGCAGGAAGCCTTCGACCACGTGACCGCGGAGTACGAGAAGAAGTTCGGCTTCCCGCTCATCATCGCGGTCCGCGAGCTGAGCCCCGAACAGGTGCTCGAGCAGGCCTGGGACCGGCTGGACAACTCCATGACCCAGGAGAACGCGGCCGCGGTGCTGGAGATCGCCAAGATCGCCAACCACCGGCTCGCGGACGCGGTCGAGGGCACCGAGCCGATGGCCGAGATCGGTTCCTCGAACATGGCGAAGCTCGGCTGAGGAGACGACCTGCAGATGCGGCAGACTGAGACCAAGGGGGATCCCATGACCACACCCGAAGCAACCGTCAACGGACGCCACGTCGCCTTCGGTGACCAGCCGCCGTACGTCTCGGCCCTGGACTGGATCCGTGGACTCGGCTTCACCGGAGCCAAGGAGGGCTGCGCCGAGGGGGAGTGCGGCGCCTGCGCCATCTTGGTCGCGCGGCCGAGCACCACCGGCGAGGACGCGACGGAGTGGGTCTCGATCAATGCCTGCCTCATTCCGGCGGCCAGCCTCGACGGACAAGATGTGCTCACCGCCGAGGGCCTCGGTACGCCGGACGACCTCCACCCGGTCCAGCGCGAGATGGCCGTGCGGGGCGGCTCGCAGTGCGGTTACTGCACGCCCGGATTCGTCTGCTCGATGGCCGCGGAGTTCTATCGCGCCGGTCGACTTGCCGACGCACATCCCGGCGCGGCGGACGAGCTGGAGCACGGCGCGAACGGCTTCGACCTGCACTCGATGAGCGGCAATCTGTGCCGGTGTACCGGCTATCGGCCCATCCGGGACGCCGCGTTCGCCCTGGGCGAGCCGGGGGCCGGGGACGCCTTCGCGGCACGCCGGACCGAGCCGGCGCCGCTCGCCCGTGGGATCCGGGTGTCCGCCGCCGATGCGGAGTACGTCCGGCCGGCCGACCTTGCCGGAGCACTCGAGCTGATCCACGAACGGCCCGACGCCATCCTCGTGGCCGGCTCGACGGACTGGGGCGTCGAGGTCAACATCCGCGGCCGACGGGCTCCGTACGTCGTCGGCATCGACCGGATCCCGGAGCTGCGCGGGCTGCGGGTCGACGACGATGCGTTCACCCTCGGTGCCGCACTCACCCTCACTGAGCTGGAACGCCGGCTCGGCGGTGCAATCCCGTTGCTGGACGCCATGTTCCCGCAGTTTGCCTCGCGGCTGATCCGCAACGGCGCGACGATGGGCGGCAACCTGGGCACGGGATCGCCGATCGGCGACTGCCCACCGGCACTACTCGCGCTCGGCGCCGAGCTGGTGCTCGCCTCCGTCGAGGGCGAGCGGACGGTGGCCCTGGCCGACTACTTCACCGGCTACCGGCAGACGGTTCGTCGACCCGACGAGCTGATCAAGGCGATCCGGGTCCCGCGTCCGCTCGCTCCGCTGACCGCATTCCACAAGATCGCCAAGCGGCGCTTCGACGACATCTCCAGTGTGGCCGTCGGCTACGCGGTGTGGTTGTCCGGGGGCAAGGTCGAGGAGGTGCGGATCGGACTCGGCGGCGTCGCCGCTACCCCGATCCGGGCACTCGAGACCGAAGCCGCACTGGTCGGCCGTCGGTGGGAGGAATCGACCGTCGCAGCCGCCGCCGAGGTGCTGGCCGCCGAAGGCACCCCGCTCGACGACCACCGGGCCAGCGCGGCCTACCGCGCGGCGATGCTCGGCCAGTCGTTGCTCAAGTTCCACGACCAGACCACGACAGGAGTACTCGCATGAGTCACCTATCGCAGCTGCCCGACACCGACCCGGACGACTACGAGGTCGGCAAGGCCATCCCGCACGAGTCGGCCGCGCTGCACGTCACCGGCCGAGCGCTCTATACCGACGACCTGGTGGCGCGCACCAAGGACTGCCTGCACGCGTACCCGGTGCAGGTGTTCGTCGCCAAAGGCCACGTGACCAGGCTCGACGTGCAGCCCGCGTACGCCGTCCCGGGAGTAGTCAGGGTGCTGACCGCAGAGGACGTGCCCGGGGTGAACGACGCCGGCGTCAAGCACGACGAACCGCTGTTCCCCTCCGAGATCAGGTTCTTCGGCCACGCGGTCTGCTACGTGCTCGGCGAGACGCTGGAGGCAGCCCGGCTCGGCGCCGCGGCCGTGGTGGTGGAGGTCGAGCCCGAGCCGGCCCTGGTGGATGTCAAGGACGCGATCGCGGCCCGGGAGTTCCAGGGCGCTCAGCCGACGGTCGAGCGCGGCGATGTCGAGGCGGCGCTGCGAGAGGCGGAGCACGTCTTCTCGGGTGTGTTCGAGTTCGCCGGGCAGGAGCACTTCTACCTCGAGACTCATTGCGCCCTGGCCCATGTCGACGAGGGCGGCCAGATCTTCGTCCAGTCCAGCACCCAGCACCCGTCGGAGACGCAGGAGATCGTGGCGCACGTGCTGGGCAAGCACAACCACGAGATCACCGTGCAGTGCCTGCGGATGGGCGGTGGCTTCGGCGGCAAGGAGATGCAGCCGCACGGTTTCGCCGCGGTCGCGGCGCTGGGCGCCATTCTCACCGGCCGCCCGGTCCGGCTCAGGTTGAACCGCACCCAGGATCTGACGATGTCGGGCAAGCGGCACGGCTTCCACGCCGAGTGGCGGGTCGGTTTCCACGACGACGGTCGGCTTGCGGCGCTGGAGGCCACCCTGACCGCCGACGGTGGCTGGAGTCTCGATCTGTCCGAGCCGGTCCTCGCCCGCGCACTGTGCCACATCGACAACGCGTACTGGATTCCCCACATCCGGGTCAACGGGCGGATCGCGAAGACCAACAAGACGTCGCAGACCGCGTTCCGCGGTTTCGGCGGCCCCCAAGGGATGATCGTGATCGAGGACATCCTCGGTCGCTGCGCGCCGTTGCTCGGGATGGCACCGGAGGAGCTACGCCGCCGCAACTTCTACGCCGAGGGCCAGTCCACGCCGTACGGCCAGCCGGTCCGGCATGCCGACCGGCTCCGGGCGGTCTGGGACGGGGTGACGACCTCCGGTGACCTCGACCGGCGGCGGGCGGAGATCGCCGCGTTCAACGCCGGGCATGCCCACGTCAAGCGGGCGATCGGGATGACGCCGGTCAAGTTCGGTATCTCGTTCAACCTGACCGCCTTCAACCAGGCGGGCGCGCTGGTCCACGTCTACAAGGACGGGTCGGTGCTGATCAACCACGGTGGCACCGAGATGGGTCAGGGCCTGCACACCAAGATGCTCCAGGTGGCCGCGACCACGCTCGGTGTGCCGTTGTCCCTGGTGAGGCTGGCGCCGACGCGCACCGACAAGGTGCCCAACACCTCCGCCACGGCCGCATCGTCCGGTGCCGACCTCAACGGCGGAGCGGTGAAGAACGCCTGCGAGCAGATCAGGGAACGGCTCGAGCGGGTGGCCGGCGCCGCACTCGGCGTCTCCGCCGACGACGTCCGGTTCGTTGACGGCATGGCGTACGCGCTCGGCCAAGAGGCCGGCGTGCCGTGGGCGGAGATCGTGCGTACGGCGTACTTCCAGCGAGTCCAGCTGTCCGCTGCGGGCTACTACCGCACGGAGGGCCTGCACTGGGACTCCACGACGATGACGGGTTCGCCGTTCAAGTACTTCGCGTACGGCTGCGCGGCCACCGAGGTCGAGGTGGATGGCTACACCGGCGCCTATCGCACCCGGCGGGTCGATATCGTGCACGACGTCGGCGACAGCCTTTCCCCGCTGATCGATGTCGGTCAGATCGAGGGCGGGTTCGTCCAGGGTGCCGGCTGGCTCACTCTCGAGGATCTGCGCTGGGACTCCAGCGACGGGCCGAACCGCGGCCGGCTCGCGACCCAGGCGGCGAGCACGTACAAGCTGCCGAGCTTCTCCGAGCTGCCCGAGGAGTTCAACGTGACGCTGCTCGAACGGGCTCACGAGGACGGTGCGGTGTACGGCTCGAAGGCCGTCGGCGAACCGCCGCTGATGCTGGCGTTCTCGGTCCGCGAGGCGCTGCGCGAGGCCGCCGCGGCTTTCGGTCCGGCGGGCACGAGCGTGGACCTGGCATCGCCCGCGACGCCGGAGGCCGTCTGGTGGGCGCTTACCGAGGCGGCCCGGGGTTATCAGGTCGGCCAGGAGCACGGCCACGTCAGCGACGGCGTGGATGGCGCCCACCCGGAGCCTTCGGACCCCGGTGCGCCCGAGCGGCATCCCGAGTCCGAGGTCAGGCAGCACACGACGCTCGGCGTTCCGATCTTCGCCAAGGCATGACGGGCCCGATCGTGGCGAACGAGGTCGGATCGTGACGACGGGGGACTGGCTGTCCGCGCTCGAGCGGCTGCGGTCCCGCCGCGAGGCCGGCGTGCTGGTGACGCTGGCGAGTGTCCGGGGCCACTCGCCGCGCGCCGCCGGCGCCAAGATGGTCGTCTCGGCGGACCAGACCTGGGGATCGGTGGGTGGCGGCAACCTCGAGGCGGTGGCGATCGAGCGGGCCCGGGAGCTGTTGGACGGGCACGCCGCCGAGCCGGTGACGTTCACTGTCAACCTGTCGGACAAGGCACCCGTCGAGCACGGCGTGCAGTGCTGCGGCGGCGAGGTGAGCGTGCTGCTCGATCCGCTGCCGGTGCTGCCGGCGGTGGCGATCTTCGGTATCGGTCATGTCGGGCTGGAGCTGGCCCGGATCCTGGCGCGTCATGAGCTGGACCTGCACTTGATCGACTCCAGGCCGGAGCAGCTCGGTCACGAGACCCTTGCACCGCTGGCCGACCGGGTCGCCAGGATCCATACTCACCACGTGCCGGTGCTGCCCGAGCTGGTGCTGGCCGAGCTGCCGGCCGGCACCCACGTGCTGGTGATGACCCACGATCATGCGGAGGACGCCGCGCTGATCGACGCGGCGCTGCGGTCCGATCAGCTGGCCTCGATCGGCCTGATCGGCTCCTCGGCGAAATGGACCCGGTTCCGTAAGAAGCTGATCGACGACGGACACGAGCCGGTCACGCTCGGGCGGGTCACCACACCGATCGGCCTGCCCGAGCTGACCGGCAAGGACCCGGCCACGATCGCGGTCGGCATCGCGGCCGCGCTACTGCTGACGTTCGAGCGAGAGGCTGCGAGTGCGCGCGCGCAGCGGTCGGACCCACTCGCCGAGCCGGCGGAGGAGCGACGATGACGATCTTCCACGGTGTCTTCCTCGACGTGCCGGAGAACCCGTTCGTCGGCGGCCGGCTGCGTTCCGCAGCCGCACTCCTCGTGCGCGACGGCATCGTCGTCGAGCGCGGGGCGCTCGCCGACCTGCGCGGCGGCCACCCCGACGAGCAGCTGGTCGAGCTGACCGATGGCCTGGTGCTGCCTGGTTTCGTTGACACCCATGTGCACTTCCCACAGGTGCGGATGATCGGTGCACTGGGCATGCCGCTGCTCGACTGGCTCGAACACAGCGCCCTGCCCGAGGAGGCCAGGCTGGCCGACGTCGACTACGCCCGTGGCGTGGCCCGCGACTTCGTGTCGGGGCTCGTTCGAGCCGGCACCACCACCGCGCTGGTGTTCGGCGCCCACTTCGCCGCGGCCGTCGAGGTCTTGTTCGATGAGGCCGCCAGGCGAGGTCTCCGAATCACGGCGGGACTGGTGGTCAGCGACCGCCTGCTCCGCGACGACCTGCTGACCACTCCGGAGCGGGCATACGCGGAGGGCCGCGCCCTGGCCGACCGTTGGCACGGTTCGGGCCGGCTCCGCTACGCCGTTACGCCTCGGTTCTCGCTGTCCTGCTCTGACGACCTGCTGGCCGCCTGCGGGGCGCTGCACTCCGACGTCGAGGGTTCGTGGTTCACCTCTCACATCAACGAGAACCGCGCCGAGATCGCGGCGGTGGCCGAGCTGTTCCCAGACAGCGTCGACTACCTCGCGACGTACGTCCGACACCAGCTGGTCGGCGAGCGCAGCGTCTTCGCCCACAATCTCCATGCCTCGACCGCCGAGCTGACCGAGCTGGCCCGGTCCGCCGCCAGCGTCGCGCACTGCCCGACCAGCAACTCGGCGCTGGGTAGCGGGCTGTTCCCACTCCGCGAGCACGTGGCCAGCGGGGTCCGGGTCGCGCTCGGATCCGACGTCGGCGCCGGCACAGGATTCTCGCTGCTCAAGGAGGGGCTGCAGGCGTACTTCATGCAGCAGCTGCTCGGCGACGCCGGTCTGCCACTCACCTCGGCCCATCTGCTCCACCTGGCCACCGCCGCCGGCGCGGCGGCGCTCGGCTTGGCAGGTCAGGTGGGCGAGTTCTCCATCGGCAGTCAGTTCGACGCGGTCTGGCTCCGGCCGCCCGGCGGCTCGGCGCTCGACTGCGGTCTGCGCAACGTCGACTCCGCCGACGAGGCGCTGGCCAAGGCCTTCGCGCTGGGCACCGACGCCGACGTCGTGCAGGTCTGGGTCGGTGGCGACCCGGTCGGTTCCGGGGCTAGTTCGCCAGTGTGAGGCGGCGGAACGGACCGGTGTTCAGCACCATGGTGTCGTCCTCGACGTGGACGGGGATGGACGCGCCGTCGCAGGTAGCGACTCTCGAGACGTTGCGGAGGCCGTGGACTCTGACCTCGACATCGGGAGTCGGCCTGACGTAGCTCCCGTTCGAGGTCCACGACACGTCGAGTCCGGCATCAGACAGATCCGTGGTGAACGTCGAGATCAAGAACTCGCCCCGCTGGTAGCCGTACCCGTTACCCGCGTCCTCGTACAGGGGCGTGCTCGCCGAACCCGCGTAGACGTCCAGAGTCAACCGGTCCACTGACTCCGACGTCGACTGACGCACCGGCCACAGCGGGATCACGGCTCCGGCCCGGACGAAGATCGGGAGGTCCCACCCGGCAGTCGCGGTGATCGTTCGGGCGCCGGTCTGCGAACTGCCGGTCTGGAACTGATACCAGGTGCCGCCCGGCAGATCTACGGTGCGAGCCTGGGCGCCCTTCTCCAGGATCGGCGCGACCAGCAGAGAGTCGCCCAGCATGAACTGGTCGTCGACCTGGACCGATCCGGGGACGTCTGGTTGCTCGAAGAACATCGGACGGACGATCGGTGTGCCGGCGGTGGCCGCGCGGTACGCCTGGGTATAGAGATACGCCAAGAGGCGGTACCGGCGCTCGATCACGGCCCGGACGCGACCGGTGGTGGGTTCGCCGTAACTCCAGGGACTGCGGTCCATCGAGGTCTGCGCTGAATGGGTGCGGAAGAACGGCGTCATGCTGGCGAGCTGCATCCAGCGCAGGTAGAGCTCCGCTCCCGGCTCGCCACGAAACCCTCCGGCATCGGATCCGGAGAAGGGAATGCCTGACATGCCGAGGTTGCACAGCTGTGGAATGGTCATCCGAAGGTGCTCCCAGCTCGAGCGGCTGTCGCCGTTCCACGTGGTTGCATATCGCTGAACTCCGGCGTAGCCCGCGCGCGTCATGACGAAGGGTCGTCCCGCTGGCCTCGCCGTCAGCAGTCCCTGTCGTGTCGCGCGGGCCATCTGCATTCCGTACACGGCATGACCGCCCGCGACGTGGGTCGTTCCTTCGCCCTCCCAGTCGTGGTGCACCGCGTCGGGCAGCGTCCTGGTCGGGTCGTCGAAGACCGAGGGCTCGTTCATGTCGTTCCACAGCCCGTCGAATCCCGCCTCGGCGAACCGGGCCACCTCGTCGGACCACCACGTCCTGGCGGACGGATCGGTGAAGTCGGGGAACTGGCATCGCCCCGGCCAGACCTCGCGTTCGATGGGCCTTCCCGAAGCGTCGCTGGTGAAGACCTTCCTGGTCGTACCTTCGCGGAACGCCCTGTAGCGGCCGTCGACCTTCACTCCGGGGTCGAGGATGGCGACGGTGTGAAAACCCTGACCGGCCAGATCGCCGACCAGTGCAGGCAGGTCCCGGAATCGAGTTCGGTCCCAGGTGAAGACGCGAAATCCGTCCATGTAGTCGATGTCGAGATAGACCGCGTCGCAAGGCATTCCCTCGGTGCGCAACTGCGCGGCAACCCGGCGGACGCGAGCCGCATCGGGATAGCTCCAACGGGACTGGTGGTATCCCAAAGCCCAGATCGGCGGTAGCGCCATCAGTCCGGTGAGTTGTGCGTACCGCTCGACGACACTCTGCGGGCTCTCACCGCTGATCAGGTACAGGCAGGCCGGGCCGTGCTCGGTGGCGAAGGTGAGCGTGTCCTCGCGGACCGAGCCGAGCTCGACGCGACCGCGGGCGGGACAGTCCCAGAAGATGCCGTAACTCACACCAGGACGGTGGCCGAGGTAGAACGGCACGCTGAGATAGAGCGGATCTGCCCCAGGGGCGTAGGACCCCGCGTCGTAGTTCCACAACTGAAGGGTCCGGTTCCGCAGGGAAAGAGGGAAAGCCCGCTGCCCGAGGCCGTGGCAGGTCTCGTCATCGGCTAGGCGGACCTGCCAGCGGCAGCCGTCGTCGACCATCGAGAACCCCGGCGTGGATTCGGTGACGAGCGGAACGTTCTGCGCGTTTCGCGCCGAGATCGCACCGCTGAGCCTGTCGATCGAGACCGTGAGCTGATCGGTGCGCAAGGACAGCTCCGTGTCGTCGGAGGTCGCTTCTGCCGGCACTGCCGGCAGAGCTCGATCGACGGCATAGGAGTACGCGACTGGTTGATCCGGCGATGCGGTGATCCGCACGCGGGCGATGCCCGCTGCGACGAAGTCGACGCTGACCCAGCCCCGCGCCGTCTTGGTCCGGAGCCTTCGGGCACCGGCCTCGGCCTCGTCGCCGGAAGGGGTCGACCCGGGATGCGACAGCTGACTCCCCGAGTGCCACGCGAGGCCGCCCGCCGCGGCGCCGGCCACCACCAAGCCGCTCAGGAATGCGCGTCGACGCCACAGGGGCTTCTCGACCGAGTCGCCTCGGGACGGAGGTGTTCGCCCGACCGAAGGATCGGGCCGTCTGGGACTCCCATCGTCCGGAGCAGGAGGCATGTGCGTCATCGTCGTGGCAGCGTGTCACCGAGGGTGCTCAGCGCCAAGCCGGCGTGCTCTGTTGCTGGGGCGCATTACGGGTCCACAGCACGTGCGGATCGGCTCTGCTGCTGCTGGTCAGCCAGATCCTCGGCACGGGTTTGCCCGGCCAGTCCGAGGTCGGGGCATCACTCTTGTACGCGATCCGGAGGCCGTCGGGCGACCAGGTGGGCGCTTGGTTGTCGTCGCTGCCGGTGATCAGGGCGACGGCGCCGGTGCCATCGGCGCGGGCCACCATGATCTCGGTGTGTTTGCCGTCACGCCTGGTGAAGGCGATGTGTTCGCCGTCGGGGGCGAATGCAAGGTCGGCATCGTGGCTGGCTGCCCGACCGCCCGAGGAGAAGATCGGCGCGGGCGCCCCCCCGGAGGGCGCGACACCGTACAGCCGTCCGTCGGTCGCATTCTTGCTCGACGACGCCCAGAATCCGAGCCGGCGACCGTCGGCCGAAAATGCAAGATCGTCGATCTGCGGCAGACCCTTCGGCGGATCGACGGTGGCAACGATCGGTGCCGTCGGGTCGCATCAGACGAAGAGTTGTCCGCCCCGCGCCGTCACGACAGCCGACGGCCAGCAGGCTGGCGTCCGCGGGGTTCCACGCGGGACGCAGCGGCCGGTCACAGCCCGCCGGCAGCGTGAACAGCAGGCGATCATGATTCAGGTCATCGGCACCGGCGACGCGAAGTGTCCGGCGACCTGCGGTGTCGATCCGGATGTAGATCACGGTTCTGCGGTCGGGTGAGAGGACCGGAGCGCTGTTGATGCCCGCGCGCCTGGTCAACTGTCGACCAGGTGTCGTGCTGGCGGCGTTCGCGCGATACAGCTCCCAGCTCGTGCCGACCTCCCGGGCCACTAGCAGCTCATCTCGGCCGAGTGGCGGGGATGCCGGCAACGACCAGGTGACCGGAGGCGGGGATGACGTGACGGGGGTGGGCGGTTCGACAGACGGTCCTGCCTCGGCGCTGCTCACGACCGGGAGGCCGGCGCCGGCGGAACTGTGGGCCGGGCGAAGTGTGGTCAGGCTCACGGTCACGACCAGGGCTCCCGCCACGGCGACCCCGACCATGGCGAGCGCGACGGTGCGCCGTGGCCGCCGGGGTTTACGTCCGCTGTCGACCTCCGTCGGAGGACCCGGAGGTTTCGGGACGATCGCCGGCGGCGGAGCCGACGGCAGCGCCTCCGAGTGCTGCGGACTCCGGGGTGCGGCCGCCGCTGCCCGCACGGCGCCGAGGGCGACATCGTGCTTGGGATGGGTATCGAGCGCCACAGAGACGTCGAACTGAGCTTTCACCAGCTCACGGACCAGTGGAATCCGACTGCTTCCGCCCACCAGCACGATCGCTCGCAGCTGGGAAGGCTCGATCCCCGCGGAGTCAATGGTGCGCCGCATGGCGAGCATGGTCTCGGCCAGTGCCGGCCGGATCAGCTCCTCCAGCTCGGCGCGTTCGAGTGTGAGCGTTGTCGACAAGCCCGGAAGCATGATCGGCACGGTCGTTCGGGTATCGGTCGACAGCGCCTCCTTTGCATCGACACAGTCGCGGCGCAGCCGAGCGAGGCCGTTCAGCGCGCCCTTGTCGTCGAGACTCGCATCGTTCACAGAGGTGTCGAGGCGATCGAGGACGTGGTGGAACAGTGCCTCGTCGAAGTCGATCCCACCGAGATGCTCGATGCCCTCCGGTCTGCCGAGCACGGTGAAACCGTCGGGATCCTTCCGCAGCACGCAGGCGTCGAACGTACCCCCACCCAGGTCGTAAACGGCGATCGTCTCCCCGACGGGCACCCGTTCCTGGTTCGCGTACTGGGCGGCGGCGGCGAGCGGCTCGGAGATCCGCTCGACTCGCCCCAGACCGGCGAGCACCGCGACCTGGTCGAGCAGGTCGAGCTTGTAGGGTCCCCAGTTCGCGGGGTGGGTCAGCACGAGTCGGTCGGGAGGTCCGCCCATCCGTTCCGCCGCTACGGCGACGACATGGCGAAGCAGCCGGGCGGTCAGGGTCTGCGGTGAGTACGGGGCGCCGCCGACCAGCACGGGCACCGTGTCACCGATCCGGCGCTTGAACTCGCGAACCACCCGCGCGGGATCGGCCAGTGCACGGTGCTCGGCGGCCTCACCGACGAGGAAGTCGCCTTCTTCGGTGAGGAACAAGACCGATGGGATCTGCAGCGCGCGATTTCCAAGTCCGACCAGCGTCGGCGAGATCCCGTTCGCCACCGCGGCCGCGGTGAAGGTGGTCCCCATGTCGACACCGAGTCGGTACGCCATGCCGTCCCCTGACTCGTGGCCCTTCAGCTGCACCTGTCGGGGATGTTCTCATGCGGCAAACGGTGCCGACAACCTTATTCGTGTTCGGGTGTTCGGGTTCGGGCGATCCGCGAGCGTCAGGTGAGTCTGCGAAAGAACGTCGCCGACTCCTCGTAACCGACGGCGCCGTAGAAGTCGGCTGCGCGGCGGGTGGCGAGAGCGACGTACACGGCACCGCGGGACCGTGCCCAGGTCTCGACCTCCGTCATCAGCGCTCGTCCGACGCCTGACCTGCGTTGATTCTCGGCCACCATCAGCTCCTCGACCCAACCGACCGGTCCGTTCGCCAGGAAGGTGGGATGCAGGAAGGCGAGCAGGTAGCCGACGATCCGGTCGTCGGCCTCGGCCTCGTCGACGGCGACGAGCAGCGCGGCGTCTGAATCGCTGAGCAGCGTCTCGAAGGTCGCGTCGAAAGCGTCTCGGACGGGCCGGAACGTCGTTGCGAATCGCTGAACCAGCGGCCAGACGGCGGCCCGGTCGGCCACCGTGGCCGCTCGGATGGCGACGTTCATCAGTGTCACACCCCGGTTCCTGTCGCTGGCGTCCTGGCAACACTCTGCCCTTCGGCGGGCTCGGGCGGATGCCCTTCCACCGGCTCGGGGGGCGTAACTCGATCGAAGCGCGGGACAACCCGGTCTAGTCTTGCCCACGGCGTACGCGCGTGCGCCTTTCACCGCAACTCCCGAAGGAGCTCACGGCGTGTCCCAGCAGTCGATCATCATCGCCACCGCCGACGTACGGGAGGAGCGGGAGATCGAGGAGACCACCACCGGGCTCGACCTGTTCGGCGACGACCGGACGGTCGTCGCCATGAGGGTGAACGGTGAGACGCGTGATCTGAACCTGCCGGTCAGCGCCGGTGACGAGGTCCAGCCGGTCTCGATCGACTCCGACGAGGGCCTGGCCATCCTGCGCCACTCGGCCGCCCACGTGGCCGCCCAGGCCGCGCAGAGCCTGCACGCCGACGCCAGGCTCGGCATCGGTCCGCCGATCGTCGACGGGTTCTACTACGACTTCGACGTCGCCGAGCCGTTCACGCCGGCTGACCTGTCGGCGATCGAGAAGCAGATGCTGCGGATCGTCAAAGAGCGGCAGCGCTTCCGGCGCCGGCCGGTGTCCGACGACGAGGCACGCGAAGAGCTGAGCAGTGAGCCGTACAAGCTCGAGCTGATTGCCGACAAGGGTGGTGCAACCGACGAGGACGGCGCCAGCGCGGAGGTCGGCGCCGGCCAGCTGACGATCTACGACAACCTGCGCCGCGATGACTCCGTGGCCTGGAAGGACCTGTGTCGCGGACCGCACGTGCCGCACACGGGCTACATCCCGGCGTTCGCACTGACTCGGGTCTCGTCTGCCTACTGGCGCGGTGACCAGGCCAACCAGCAGCTGCAGCGGGTCTATGGCACGGCCTGGCCGAGCCGGGAGGAGCTCAAGGCGTACCAGGTCCGGCTGGAGGAGGCCGCCAAGCGCGACCATCGCAAACTCGGCCGTGAGCTCGACCTGTTCACGTTCCCCGACGAGATCGGGTCGGGGCTGGCGGTGTTCCACCCGAAGGGTGGGATCTTGCGCAAGGTGATGGAGGACTACTCCCGCCAGCGACACGTCGAAGCCGGCTATGAGTTCGTCTACACCCCGCACATCACCAAGGCAGACCTTTTCGAGGTATCGGGTCACCTCGGCTTCTACGCCGAGGGGATGTTCCCTCCGATGCACGTCGACGAGGAGCGCCATCCCGACGGCACGATCAAGCGGCAGGGCGTCGACTACTACGTGAAGCCGATGAACTGCCCGATGCACTGCTTGATCTTCAGGTCCCGGGGCCGTTCCTATCGCGAGCTGCCCCTGCGCCTGTTCGAGTTCGGTTCGGTCTATCGCTACGAGAAGTCCGGGGTCGTGCACGGCCTGACCAGGGTGCGGGGGATGACGCAGGACGACGCGCACATCTACTGCACCCTCGACCAGATGCAGGACGAGCTGAAGTCTCTACTGCAGTTCGTGCTGGACCTGCTCAAGGACTACGGGTTGGACGACTTCTACCTGGAGCTGTCCACCCGCGATCCGGACAAGTCCATCGGCTCCGACGAGGACTGGGAGAAGGCGACCGACGCGCTGCGCGAGGCGGCTGCCGCGTCCGGCCTCGATCTCGTGCTCGATCCGGGCGGCGCCGCGTTCTACGCGCCGAAGATCTCGGTCCAGGCGCGGGACGCCATCGGTCGTACCTGGCAGATGTCGACCATCCAGGTGGACCTGATGCTGCCCGACCGGTTCGAGCTGGAGTACGCCGGTCCGGAGGGCACGCGTCCTCGGCCGGTGATGATCCACCGCGCCCTGTTCGGGTCGGTCGAGCGCTTCATCGGCGTGCTGACCGAGCACTACGCCGGAGCGTTCCCGCCCTGGTTGTCGCCGGTCCAGGTGATCGGTGTTCCCGTCGCCGCGGAGTTCAACGACTACCTGGTCGACGTCGCAGCGAAGCTTCGTGCCGCGGGTGTGCGGGTCGAGGTCGACGACAGCGACGATCGGATGCAGAAGAAGATCCGGACGGCGAGCAAGAGCAAGGTGCCGTGGATTCTCATCGCCGGCGGGGATGATGTCGCCGCCGGTGCCGTGAGCTTTCGGTTCCGCGACGGCAGCACGCGCAACGGCGTTCCGGTCGACGAGGCGATCGCCGAGATCGTCGCCGCCATCCAGGATCGGGTCCAGGTCAGCACCGCGCCCACCACATGACGCAGTGCTCAGACGTGTACGAGGTGTGACGCGTACGACGTAACGGCCGGTGGTGCCACAACTGACGGTAAGTTCTTCTCCGGTGGAACAGAGCAGCGAGATCCAGGAGCCGTCGGCGTACGCAGGTGACCCCGACGGCTTTCAGCGTTTGTGGACACCGCACCGGATGGTCTATATCCAGGGCGAGAACAAGCCTGAGTCGACGGGGTCCGGAGACTGCCCGTTCTGCCGGATCCAGGGCGGCAGCGACGAGGCCGGTCTGATCGTGCACCGGGCGGAGCTGGCGTTCGTGGTGCTCAATCTCTATCCCTACTCGCCGGGCCACCTCCTGGTCTGCCCGAACCGGCATGTCGCCGACTACACCGAGCTGACCGAGGACGAGATCGCCGCTGTTGGGGAGCTGACGGCACGGGCGATGACGGTGGTCCGCTTCGCGAGCGCGCCGCACGGCTTCAATCTCGGGATCAACCAGGGCAACGTCGCCGGCGCCGGGATCGCCGCACACCTCCATCAGCACGTGGTGCCTCGCTGGAGCGGTGACGCCAACTTCCTCCCGGTGATCGGCCAGACCAAGGCACTGCCGCAGCTGCTGGGGCAGACCTGGGGGGTGCTGAGCCGGGCCTGGCAAGAAGCGCCCCCGACGAGTTCGGCACCCATGGCAACCCCGACCCCCACCACGAGTTCGACACCAGCGACCAGCGCGACACCCTCGACAAGGCAGGCCTGAATGCTCGAACGGTTTCGCACGGGTTGGGCCGCGGTCATGGCGCCGCCCGCCAATCTGCTCAACAGGTGGGGAGTATCGCCGGACGCGGTGACCATCGCCGGAACGCTCGGTGTGCTCATCGGTGCGCTGGTCTGCTTCCCGCAGGGGTGGCTTTGGCAGGGCGCCGTCTGGGTCACGCTGTTCGTGTTCGCCGACGGGATCGACGGCCAGATGGCCAAGTCGAGCGGTAGGGCGAGCAACTGGGGCGCCTTCTTGGACTCAAGCCTCGATCGGCTCGGGGATGCCGCGGTGTTCGGCGGCATCCTGCTCTACTTCACCGGCCAGGCGGACTCGTTGCTGTGGGCCTCGTTCGCCCTTGCGGCGCTGGCGTTCGGCCAGGTCACCTCCTATGTGAAGGCCCGCGCCGAGAGCCTCGGCTTCACCTGCTCGGGTGGTCTGGCGGCCCGTGCCGACCGGCTGCTGCTGATCCTGCTGGGTGCATTCCTCGCCGGGCTCGGTGTGCCGTACGTCTTGGAGGCCGTGCTCGTCGTGCTGTCGGTCTTCGGCGCGCTGACGGTGACCCAGCGGATCCTGCAGGTACGTCGACAGGCCCGGAGTGCCCGGGCGACGGTTGCCTGACGCGGAACACTGGCGCGCCGTGGGCGTCAGGCAGCTCTATCGCGTCGGCTGGCGGGTCGGGTCGCGCGTCCCCCGCCGACTGGTGGACGCAGTGATCGTTCGCGCGTCCCGCCGCACGCTGCGTCGCGACGGCTGGCACGTCGGCAACCTGCGGCACAACCTGAGTGTGGTCAGCGGCGCTCCCGCCGGCGACGACCTGGTCGAGGCCGCACTGGCGAGCCATTTCCGCAACGTGTACGAGCAGCTCGCGCTGCCGGGCGCCTCCGATCGGCTGGTGGGCGGCGTCGTCACCACCGGCGAGCAGGAGCTGCGGGCCGCGCAGGCGACCCGCGGCGCCGTGGTTGCGCTGCCGCACAGCGGGAACTGGGACCTCGCGGGCGCCTGGGCGTGCCGGACAGGATTCCCCGTGACCACGGTCGCCGAGCGGCTGGGGGACGCCGAGTTCGCCGCATTCACCGAGTTCCGGACCAGGTTGGGCATGGAGGTGTTGGCGCACGGTGATCGGGACGCGGTCGCGAACCTCATCGCGGCGGTCGGTCGGCGGCGGACGGTCTGCCTGCTGGCGGACCGAGACCTGGCGAAGGACGGTGTTCCGGTGAGCTTCGCCGGACGATCGGTGACGATGCCGATCGGACCCGCGCTCGTGGCGCAGCGGTCCGGGGCGGCCCTGTTCCCGACGGTGAGTCAGTTCACGACCGCAGGGATGGTGCTCCGGATCGGTCCCGAGGTGGAGGTCGGACCCGGTCCCGTCGGGCTGGTCGCGGCGACCCAGCGAGTGGCCGACGTCTTCGCCGAGCGGATCGCCGAGCGGCCGCAGGACTGGCACGTGCTGCAGCCGTTCTTCCCGGAACCGGCCGAGGCGGCGAGCTGATGCGGATCGGGCTTGTTTGTCCGTACAGCTTCGAGGCTCCCGGCGGCGTACAGAATCATGTGCTCGGCCTGGCCCGACACCTGGTGCGGGCGGGCCATCAGCCGCACATCCTGGCTCCGGGGGAGCTTCCCCCGGACATGTGCCCCCAGCCTGCCCCGGCCACGTGCACCGAGCGCGTCGAAGGGCAGCATCCGGCCGTGCACCGAGTCGCGTTCACCTCGGCCGGACAGGCGATCGCGGTGCCCTACAACGGCTCTGTCGCCCGGGTGAACTTCGGACCCCTGAGTGCGGCGCGGGTTCGGCACTGGCTCCGGGCGGGCGACTTCGACCTGGTGCACATCCACGAACCCATCACGCCGAGCATTGCGCTGCTCGCACTGTGGGCCGCCGACGTACCGGTCGTGGCGACGTTCCACACCGCCACGCCACGGTCGAGGACGATGCAGCTGGCCGGGGGAGCCCTGCGGGCCTCGATCGAGAAGATCGACGCCGGCATCGCGGTCTCGGAGTCGGCACGCCGAGTCGTGGTGCACCACCTCGGGCGGGACGCGGTGGTGATCCCGAACGGCTTCGACTTCGCCGCCTTCGCCCCCCCACCCCCCGAAAAGTGGGCGGAAACGACAACGACACGCCGGGCGAAGGTGTCGTTTGCGCCCAGTTTCGGTCGACGTGGCACGGATGGGGGCCGGCCGAGAGTCACCTTCCTCGGGCGCGTCGACGAGCCGCGCAAGGGACTGGACGTCCTGCTGGCGGCGCTGCCCGCGATTCGGGCCGGACTGGGCGATGTCGATGTCGTCGTGGCCGGACAGGGGAGCATCCAGGTGCCGGCCGGGGTACGGCTGCTGGGCGCGATCTCAGACGCGGACAAGGCCGAGCTGCTGCAGAGCTCCGACGCGTTCGTCGCGCCACATCGGGAGCGGGAGAGCTTCGGCATCGTGTTGCTGGAGGCGATGGCTGCCGGAGCGCCGGTGGTGGCGTCGGCGCTGCCCGCCTTCGCCGACCTGTTGCGACCCGACGGCGACAGCGACCCTTTGGGTGAGCTGGTGCCGATCGGCGATGCCGCCGCCCTGGCGGACGCGGTCGTGTCGACCGTACGTCGTCCGCAGCCCGACCGGACGGCCCGCGCCCGGGACCGGGCCCAGCGCTACGACTGGAGAGAGGTCGCGCCCGCCGTCACGGCGGTCTATCGCGCCACCTTGGCGGCGAGGGCGCCGACCAGCCGGGCAGCGGGGGCCAGCCGGGCAGCGGGGGCCAGACGGGCAGCGGGGGCCAGACCCGCGGCGGGGGCGAGACGGGCAGGGGCCCAATGACACCGCTGGAGCTGTTCGGGCTGGTCGTCATCGTCCTGCTCGCGATCGGCTGGCGGCTGTCGTGGCTCGCAACCAGGCTGGACCGAGCACACACCCGCGTCGAGCGACGCTGGGCGGCCCTGGACGCGGCCCTGGTCCGGCGCGCCCAGGCCGCTCTCGAAGCGGCCCGATCGGCGGACCTGGATCCGGCGAGCAGCCTGCTGGTCTGCGCCGCCGCCGCGGCGGCCCTGCCGGCGGATCTGGACGCCGCCGCGAGGGAGCAGGCGGAGAGCGATCTCAGCGGAGTGCTGGCCGTCGTTCCCCTCGCGGGCGTCGCCGCCTACTCCGAGCGGGTCGAGCTGGCCCACCGTCTGCACAACGACGCGGTCGCCACGGCGCTGCGGCTTCGCCGCCATCGCAGTGTCGTCTTGTTCCGGCTCGCCGGACACGCGGCCGAACCGCGCGCATTCGAGATGGCCGTCAGCGGAGAACTAACCTGGCCGCGTGGGTTCGTCGGCTGAGCAGGCGGTGACGACGCCGGTCGACCGGCGTCGGCCACGGCCGCGCACCGGCACCGGCCAACGCCCCGGCACCGACCAACGCCCCGGCACCGACCAACGCCCCGGCAACGGACCTGATCGTCGTCCTCGCCCCGATCGCAGCATGGACCTGCTCAACGACATCATCCGGCAGCCCATCGATCCGGACTACGCGGTGGTGGCGGCTCGCGGCGGCGCGCGACGACCGCGCGGCCGGTGGGACCTGGCTCTGATCGCGGTGATCATCGGCGTACTGTTCACGGTTGCGGCGGCGGAGACCACCCGCAGCGCACCCGCGCTCGAGACAGAGCGGACCGAGTTGATCACCCGGATCCGGCAGGCCGAGGCGCAACAGGACGCGCAGCGAGCCCAGATCGCGACGCTCGATGCAGAGATCGCCCAGCTCCGAACGACGGCCCTCGGCGACGATGCCCAGGCGGAGGAGCTCACCACCCAGCTGGCCGCACTCGAACCGGTGACCGGGGCGAGCGCGGTGAAGGGACCGGGGCTCGTGATCACCGTGGACGACGCCGCGGCAGATTCCGGTGACTCCCGCGACCAGGTGCTCGACATCGATCTGCAGGTCCTGGTCAACGGCCTGTGGGGGTCGGGAGCAGAGGCGATCTCGATCAACGGGCACCGGCTGTCCAACCTCACCGCGATCCGGTCGGCGGGCGACGCGATCACGGTGGATTACCGCTCACTGACTCGGCCGTACCAGATCCAGGCCGTCGGAGATCCCAAGACGATGCCCGCGCGCTGGGTAGAGTCCTCCGGTGGCGCGTGGTGGAACGAGCTCGCGCAGAACCGGCGGATGAGGTACGAGGTCACCAGCGTGGACGAGATGACACTCGAGGCCGACCCCGGCATGACCTTGCGGTACGCCCGGGTGCCGCGATGACCGCCCGCTCCGCCCGACCCATCCCGCCGCCCGCGACGACGGGGGGCATCCGGTGATCCCGCTGCTTGGCCTGGTGGCCGGCATCATCGTGGGGCTGGTGCTGGCTCCGAGCGTGCCCCAGCCGCTCGAGCCGTACCTGCCGATTGCGATCGTCGCCGCTATGGACGCGATCTTCGGTGGGCTGCGGGCATACCTGGAGGGAAACTTCAGCGATCGCGTGTTCGTGGTGTCGTTCGTGTCCAACGTCTTGATCGCCGCGCTGATCGTCTTCGTCGGCGACCAGATCGGCGTCGGGTCGCAGCTGTCCACGGCCGTCGTCGTCGTGCTCGGCATCCGGATCTTCACCAATGCTGCCGCGATCAGACGGGCGCTCTTCCATGCCTGACCCCGATGATCTGACCTCCGAGCCGGCCGCATCCCACGGCGCGCCGCGGCGAGCAATCGTCGAGGAGGAAGAGCCGGTGACCGAGCCGACCCGGGCGGCGGACGGTCGACGCCGGCTGCTGTCATCCTTGGTCAAACCGGGCAAGGGTCAGGTCATCGCCGCGGCGATGCTGTTCCTGGTCGGCGTGGGCGGAGTCATGCAGATCCGCGCCAACACCGCCGACAGCGCCTACACCAATGCCCGCCGCGAGGACCTGATCGTCCTGCTCGACGGACTCGGAGAGCAGTCGCAGCGGCTGGATGGCGAGATCTCGGACATGGAGCAGACCAAGAGCGAGCTCGCGTCCGGCGCGGACAGTCAGCGAGTGGCCCGCGAGGAGGCCCAGCAGCGCGTGGACGACCTGTCCATCCTGGCCGGGACGGTGCCGGCCATCGGACCGGGCATCCGGATGCGGATCTCCGATCCGGCCCACAAGATGACCGACGACGTCCTGCTGGACGCGGTGGAGGAGATGCGCGACGCTGGCGCGGAGGTGATCGAGGTCAACGACTCAGTCCGGGTGGTCGCGTCGACCTCGTTCGACCATGACGCGGCCGGGCTGGTGGTGGACGGCAAGAGGGTCGCGGCGCCGTACGTGTTGGACCTGATCGGCGATCCGCACAGCCTGGAGGAGGCGGCCCGGTTCCGGGGCGGCATCGTCAGCGAGATCACCGGCCCCCGGATCAACGGCCAGGTGCAGATCGAGCAGCTCGACCGGGTCGTGGTCGATTCCTTGCATGCTCAGACGAAGAATCAGTACGCTCAGCCAGCGTCGCCGCAGCCGACTCCGCGATGAGCGGCCCGCCGTCCGATCAAGCGTCGAAGCACTCCCATCCTCGAAACCGAGCAGGAGCAACCGTGTCCGACTTCCCCGAAGATCTCAAATACTCCGCCGAGCACGAGTGGGTGCGCAGCGGCAACTCCACCACGGTACGGATCGGGATCACCGCGTACGCCGCGGACCAGCTCGGCGACATCGTGTTCGTCACCCTGCCCACGGTCGGTGAATCCATCGCCGGCGGCGATGCGTGCGGCGAGCTCGAGTCGACCAAGAGCGTCTCCGACATCTTCGCCCCGGTGTCGGGCACCGTGACCGCGGTCAACGGCGTGCTCGACGCGAATCCCGAAACGATCAACTCCGACCCGTACGGCGACGGCTGGCTGTTCGAGCTCGAGCTGGATGCCGATGCCGACCTCGACGAGCTGCTGGACGTGGACGCGTACGCCGAACAGGTCGGCTGAGCAGCGGTCGGGCCGACCCGACGAAAAATCGACACGCGGATCACCCTCGACCGCTGGTTCAGACTTCGGCGGCACTCTAGACTGCTGCGTTGAACGTCAACCTGCACGCGAGGGACCGCGATCTGCGGAAAGCTAGCGCAAGGGAACCATAGAAAGCCGGAGTCCGACATGCCGTTCTGCACCAACTGTGGCCACGACAACCCCGACGGGAGCAACTTCTGTGGCCAGTGCGGCGCGCCGTTGACGCCGACGACCCGGCTGGACCCGATCGGCGTCAGCGGCGACACGACGCGAACCATGCCGGCCGTCGGCGAGGAACGAGAGGTCGAGGGTCTCACCGCGGAGGAGGAGGCCGCCGTCAATGCGCTGCCGCGTGGACATGCGTTGCTGATCGTCCAGCGCGGCTCGAACGCCGGGGCCCGGTATCTGCTCGACGCCGAAGTGATCACCGTCGGGCGACATCAGAACTCCGATATCTTCCTGGACGACATCTCGGTGTCGCGTAGGCATGCGACGTTCAACATGACAGCGGACGGCACGCTGCTGAAGGACAGCGGCAGCCTCAACGGGACGTACGTGAATCGCGATCTGGTGGACGAGTGCCTGCTCCGGCACGGCGACGAGGTGCAGATCGGCAAGTTCCGACTGGTGTACTTCAGCAGCCCGCAGGGCACGGACTAGGCCGGATCCCCTCGAATCCGATGACAACCGAGTCCAGGTCCGAAGCGATGACCGCGAATCGATGACCGCGAGCTCGAATCAGCCCCGTCCGCAGCTGCGCAGCATCGGCCAGGTGCTGGCCACCCTGTTGGCTGAGTTCCCCGACATCTCGATCTCGAAGATCCGGTTTCTCGAGGCCGAGGGCCTCATCTCGCCCGAGCGCGCACCGTCGGGCTACCGCCGCTATGACACCGCCGACGTGGAACGTCTGCGCTACGTGTTGTCGGTCCAACGGGATCACTATCTGCCGCTGAAGGTGATCCGTGAGCATCTGGAGGCGATGGACAAGGGCCAGACGCCTCCGCCGCTGCCCGGTCAGGTCGCGGCCGCCGCAACCCCCGTCGGCAACGGCGGCGAGACCGCCCGGGACGCCCAACCGGCAGCACCGCCGCCCCCGCCGCGGCAGCCGGTCCGGTTGACCCGCGACGAGCTGATGGAGGCGAGTGGACTCACCGAGGCAGCGTTGGTGGAGCTCGAGCGTCAGCAGATCGTGCTGCCCAAGCGCGGGAGCACGCACTACGGTCGCGAGGCGCTGACCCTGGCGATCGCTGCCCGGCGGCTGGCGGAGTTCGGGGTGGACGGGCGGCACCTGCGAGCGTTCAAGATGTCGGCCGACCGTGAGGTCGGACTGGTCGAGCAGGCCATCGCTCCGTACGTCCGGCGCGCCGCCTCGGGGCGTGACGTTGCCGGTGAGGTGACTCAGCTGGTGATCAGCTTCCACGCGGCGCTGGTCCGCCTCGCGATGGAACGCTGACCCCACCCCTCCCTCCCTCGCTCCCTGCCCCCTCGCTCCCTCCGGAAACTGGGCGGAAACGACAACTCCGACCGGCGTGTCGCTGTCGTTTCCGCCCACTTTCCGGGGAAGGGAGCGGAGGGGATCACCGGCCGGTTCACGCGTCAGGTCGGGGGGCTCTGGACGTACGAAGGTGCGAAGTAGGGTGGGGCGCATGCGGGAACTCGATGTGGTCGGTGTCCGTGTGGAGATGCCCTCCAACGCACCGATGGTCTTGCTCCGCGAGGTCGGCGGAACCCGATATCTGCCGATCTGGATCGGTGCCAACGAAGCCTCGGCGATCGCGAGCGCGCAGGAGGGTGTCGTCCCGCCACGTCCCCTCACCCATGATCTGATGGTCGATACCCTGCGGACACTCGGCCACAAGCTGACCGAGATCCACATCACCGAGCTCGACAGTGGGACCTTCTACGCCGTGCTGCTGGTCGATGGCATCGAGGTCAGCGCCCGACCGTCGGATGCCATCGCGCTGGCGCTGCGGGTCGGCTCGGACATCTACTGCGCCGAGGACGTGCTCGACGAGGCCGGGATCGAGATCCCCGACGCCGAGGAGGACGAGGTCGAGAAGTTCCGGGAGTTCCTGGACCAGATCAATCCCGACGACTTCCTCGAGGGTGACGACCCCCCCACTAGCGCACCCTGAGACTCCGAGCACCGGTGTGCCCCGCTTTCTCCTGGAACCTTTGGGAAAGCGGCCCCGGACTGCAGCACATTCAGGCTCGGGGCGTTGGAGTTTGCGCGCAGTTCCACGGAAGGGGGCCCCCGAGGTGGGATCAAGAGTCTTGACTTGACGTTGAGACCAGACCAAGCCGGAACTCGCGCCAGCGGCGTGTCGTTGACCCCCCTCGGCGTGTCGTCGTAGCGTGCTAGAGGTAATCCCGTCGATGGAATTACGCAGCCGGAACTCCTCACCGAGGCACCGACTGCTCGGAGGGCATTGTTCGGAGGTCGTACGTGAGCAGCACCGAGGTCCCGTCAGCCCAGCCGTCGCACGCGCCGGTGCCCGAGGACGCGCAGGACCTGCTGTTCGAGGGCGACTTCTCGCCGTTGCCGAAGGATCTCGGCTTCCGTGGTCCGATCGCGTGCAGCGCGGCCGGGATCACCTATCGTCAGCTCGACTACTGGGCCCGCACCGGACTCGTCGTGCCCGAGGTGCGGGGCGCTTCGGGGTCCGGTTCCCAGCGGCTGTACAGCTTTCGCGACATCCTCATCCTCAAGGTCATCAAGCGGCTGATCGACGCGGGCATCTCGCTGCATCAGATCCGGACGGCGATCGACCACCTGCGTGCTCGCGGGGTCGACGACCTGTCCCAGGTCACCCTGATGAGCGATGGTGTCTCGGTCTTCGAGTGCACCTCCGACGACGAAGTGATCGATCTCCTTCGTGGCGGGCAGGGCGTCTTCGGCATCGCGCTCGGCGGTGTCTGGCGTGACATCGAGGGCACGCTCTCGGAACTGCCCGGGGAGCGCACCGAGGAGGCGGCGCCGGTCGTCCCTGCTGCCTCCAACAGCGACGAGCTGGCCCAGCGCCGGCGCGCGCGTGCCGCCGGCTGAACCAGCTGACGCGCCGGGCGTTGCGCACCCGCTAGGCTGATCTCGGCAAGAACCACCAGCGCGGGAGAGTTCGCCGTTCAGTCGCCAGGAGCGACGATGTACGGCGGCGCCGAAGGGGCAACCTCCCCGGAACCTCTCAGGCACCAGAGACCGCGCCGGCACTGCAACTCTGGAGTCACCCGGCGACAGAGGGGGAGCGCGGCCCGCTCGGCGGGCTCGTCACGCACCACCCCACAGGAGTTTGCCGATGCCCGAGGCAGCTGTTGCCCCTGACCTTCGCCCCCTCGCCCGCGTACGCGGTGAGGTCGGCCCGTTCGTCGCCCGCCACATCGGTCCGCAGGCCGACGAACGGGCCGCGATGCTGGAGGAGCTCGGTTTCGCCGAGCTGGACGATCTGGTGGATGCGGCGATGCCGCGGTCCATCCGGATGGACGAACCGCTGTCCCTCCCCGCACCGCTGACCGAGCGCGAGACGGCTCGTCGGCTGCGGGAGCTCGCGGCGCGGAACAGTCCGCTGACCGCGATGATCGGCCTCGGCTACCACGGCACGATCACGCCGGCCGTGATCCGTCGCAACGTGCTGGAGGACCCCGCCTGGTACACCGCCTACACGCCGTACCAGCCCGAGATCAGCCAGGGCCGTCTCGAGGCGCTGCTCAACTTCCAGACGATGGTCGCCGACCTGACCGGTCTGCCGATCGCCGGTGCGAGCCTGCTGGACGAGGCCACCGCCGTCGCTGAGGCGATGACACTGGCCCGGCGCAGCACCAAGACCGGCGACGTCTTGCTACTCGATGCCGACACCCTGCCGCAGACAGTGTCGGTCGTCCGGACCCGGGCCCGGGCACTGGGCATCGAGGTCGTGGTGGCCGATCGTGCGCTGTCGGATGCCCTGGACGAGGTCGACGCCTTCGCCGTGGTCGTGCAGACCCCCGGGGCGAGCGGCAGGCTCGCCTCGACCGCCGAGCTGGCGAGCGTGGCGGAGAAGGCACACGCGGGTGGCGCGCTGGTGATCGCGGCCTGTGACCTGCTGGCGCTCACCCTGGTCACACCGCCCGGCGAGTGGAGGGCCGACATCGCCGTCGGCTCCAGCCAGCGCTTCGGTGTGCCGTTGTTCTACGGCGGCCCGCACGCCGGGTTCATCTCGGTCCGCGAGGGGTTGCAGCGCGGCCTGCCCGGCCGCCTGGTCGGTGTCTCGCGCGACGCCGACGGCGCCCAGGCGTACCGGCTGGCGTTGCAGACCCGCGAGCAGCACATCCGCCGGGAGAAGGCGACGTCCAACATCTGCACGGCCCAGGTGCTGCTGGCCGTCACCGCCAGCATGTACGCGGTCTACCACGGGCCGGCCGGGCTCAAGGCGATCGCCGCGGAGGTCCATGAGCGGGCGGCCGCCCTGGCCGGCGATCTGTCGGCCGCCGGGATCGAGATCGTCCACGGCTCCTTCTTCGACACCCTGCTCGCTCGGGTCCCCGGCGGCGCCCGGTCTGTGGTCGCCGCCGCTCGCGACGGCGGTGCCCACCTGCGCCTCGTCGACGAAGAACATGTCGGCGTCTCGGTCGGCGAGGACGCCGACCGGGAAGTGTTGGCAGCGGTCCGGGACGCATTCGGAGCAGCGTCCGAGCCGAGCGGCAATCTGCTCGGCGACCTGGCCGGCAGTGAGCGGGCCAGCGCGTACCTCACCCATCCCGTCTTCACCACCCACCACAGCGAGACGGCGATGCTGCGTTACCTGCGGGCGCTGTCGGATCGCGACTTCGCACTGGACCGCGGCATGATCCCGCTCGGCTCGTGCACCATGAAGCTCAACGCGACCACGGAGATGGAACCGATCTCGCTGCCGGGGTTCGCCGACCTGCACCCGTTCGCGCCCGCCGAGGACGCGGACGGCTATCGGGAGCTGATCGAGACGCTCCAGAACTGGCTCGCGGAGGTGACCGGCTACGACCGGGTGTCGATCCAACCCAACGCCGGCAGTCAGGGCGAGTTCGCCGGGCTGCTCGCGATCCGCGCGTACCACGACTCCCGCGGCGACAGCCGGCGCCGGATCTGTCTCATCCCATCCTCTGCCCACGGCACCAACGCGGCGTCCGCGGTGATGTCGGGCATGCGGGTCGTCGTCGTGAAGGCCACCACGGACGGATCGATCGATCTCGACGATCTGCACGGCAAGATCGACGCGAACGCCGACGAGCTGGCCGCGATCATGGTCACCTATCCGTCGACGCACGGGGTGTTCGAGGAGAGCATCGTCGACGTCTGTGCCGCCGTGCACGAGGCCGGCGGTCAGGTCTACGTCGACGGCGCGAACCTGAATGCCCTTCTGGGGCTCGCGCGGCCCGGGCGATTCGGTGCCGACGTGAGCCACCTCAACCTCCACAAGACGTTCTGCATTCCACACGGTGGCGGCGGCCCTGGAGTGGGTCCGGTCGCGGTCCGCGAGCACCTCGCGCCCTTCCTCCCTCGACATCCACTGGAGGTCGACCCTTCGTCGAACGAGCCGGTCGGGATCGGGCCGATCTCGGCGGCGCCGTACGGGTCGGCCGGCATCTTGCCGATCAGCTACGCCTACATCGCGATGATGGGCGCGGAGGGACTGACCCTGGCGACGGAGCACGCCCTGCTCGCCGCGAACTATGTGGCCAAGCGGCTGTCGGATCACTTCCCGGTGCTGTACGCCGGTCGCGGCGGGCTGGTCGCGCACGAGTGCATCCTCGATCTCCGTCCGCTGACCAAGGCGACGGGGATCACCGTCGACGACATCGCGAAACGGTTGATCGACTACGGGTTCCACGCGCCGACGATGAGCTTCCCGGTCGCGGGCACGCTGATGGTCGAGCCGACCGAGTCGGAGAACCTCGAGGAGCTGGACCGGTTCTGTGCGGCAATGATCTCCATCAAGGCCGAGATCGACCGAGTCGCGGCGGGGGAGTGGCCGCGGGAGGACAACCCGCTGGTGAACGCGCCCCACACCCAGGCGCGGGTGATCGCCGACGAATGGACCCACCCGTACAGCCGGAGGCTCGCCGCCTTCCCGGCCGGACTGCACGTCGGTCCGCTCGCCGCGCAGGGTTTCGACAAGTACTGGCCGCCGGTAGCCAGGATCGACGGTGCCTACGGCGACCGCAACCTGGTGTGCTCGTGCCCGCCGTTCTGATTCTGTCGGCTCGCGCCCGCTGCGCGCCTTCGAGACTCGGACTTGCTCGCGCTCTCGCAGCCGAGGCTCGGTGCCGCTGCCGCCGTTCGGGCAGAGCTGCTCGTTCGATCGCAAGACCGAGCCCGGCGCTTCGCTACCCGACGCTCGCCGACTGATCTCTGTCGGCTCGTCCAGGGGTCAGGACAGGCCGGTGGCGGCCCCGACCGCGTGCGCGAGGGTGAAGTCGGCGGCGGTCAGGCCACCGTCGGAGTGGGAGGACTGGACCAGGGTGACCTTGTTCCAGCGGATGTCGATGTCTGGGTGATGGTTGGCCTGCTCGGCCTCGTGACCCACCTGGTTCACGAAGGCCAGGGCATCAGCGAAGTCGTTGAACTCGAAGGTCGCGGTGATCGCGGACGTACCGTCGGCGGAAGTGGCGCTCCAGGCCGGCAGGGCCTCGAGTCGTCGGTTGATCTCATCGTTGCTCAGCAGATCGGCCATACCCTCAGGTAAGTCGGGGAACTCCGTCGATGTCAAGCTCCGGACCTGTGCGTAGGGTGTCCGGGTGCTGCACGCGGACCTCCTCGTACGAGTGCTGCCGATTCTCGGCTTTCTCGTGTGCGTGACGATCATCGCCGAACTGGCCGACCGGATCGGAGTCTTCGGTTATCTGGCTCACTACGCCGCCCGGCTCGGCCGCGGGTCGGTGCTGCGGCTGTGGCTGTTGGTCGTGCTGCTCGCCACCATCGCGACCGCCGTGCTGTCCCTGGACACGACGGCGGTGCTGCTGACCCCTGTTGTCCTCGCGCTCGCTCGCAGGCTCGACCTGGACCTCCGGCTGTTCGCATTCACGACGGTGTGGCTCGCCAACACCGCGTCCCTCTTCCTCCCGGTCAGCAACCTGACGAATCTGCTGGCCCTCGACCCGCTGGAACAGATGGGCGTCCCCTCCGACGCCCTGAGCTTCCTGCGGCTGACCTGGCCTGCCGCGGTCGTCAGCTGGGTGGTCACGGTGGCGGTGCTCGCCGCCGTGTTCCGTCGGTCGCTGCGCGGGCGTTACGAGCCGGCCGAGCCTCCCGTGATCCGCCACCGCCGTCTCCTGGTGCTGGGCATCGCCGTGTGCGCCGCGCTCGGGCCCGCTCTGCTCGCCGGCCTCGAGGTGCTGGTGGCCGCGGCGGTCGGGGCAGCGGCACTGCTGGTCGCCGCGCTGGTCGTGGATCGATCGTTGATCGACCGTCGCCTCCTGCCCTGGAAGCTGGTGGTCGGGGTGTTCGTTTTGTTCGTCGGCGTTCAGCTCGCGCTCGACCTGGGGCTGGGTCGGCTGCTCGCCGAGCTGGGCGGTCACGGCGAGTCGTGGCCGGACCTGGTGCGGGTCGCGGGCCTGGGCGCTGCGGCGGCGAACCTGGTCAACAACCTGCCGAGCTATCTGGCGCTCGAGGTGGTCGCCGACACGCCCCGGCGGATGGTCGCGTTGCTGGTCGGGGTGAACGCCGGCCCGCTGGTCACGCCGTGGGCCAGTCTCGCCACGCTGCTGTGGGCCGCACGGTGTCGGGCGGCCGGGGTGAGCGTGGACTGGCGCAGGTTTGCGCTCCTGGGCCTGCTGCTCGTCTTCCCGCTCATCCTGCTCAGCGTCCTGGCGCTGTGGCTTGTCGGCGGGTAGCCGGTCCGAATGCCGGGTAGCGTCATGATCGACGACCCCAGTAGGAGAGGTGCCGCCGTGAAGAAGTGGTTGGCCAAGCTGCGCAGCAAACCGCAGATCGCTCACATCGAGCGTACGATCGCGCGCTACAACGAACGGCTCGGTTCGCAGTTCGCTGCCGCGATCACGTACTTCTCGGTGCTGGCCCTGGTGCCGATCTTGATGTTCGCGTTCTCCATTCTGGGGTTCGTCCTGGTTGAGCTACGACCGGACCTGATCGAGCAGGTCGTCGGCCAGGTGTCGGCACTGCTCGGCGGCTTCGACGAGTCGACCAAGCAGAGCCTGATCGGCTTGATCGAGAACGCGCTGCGCAACTACAAGGCCGTGGGCATTGTCGGCCTGTTGTCGGCGGCCTACTCCGGGGCCGGCTGGATCGGCAACGTCAAGAAGGCCGTACGTGCGCAGTGGAAGACCGACTTCGACGACGCCGAGCCCAAGGTCAACATCGCCAAGTTGACGCTGATCAACCTCGGCACCCTCCTCGGCACGCTGGTGATGGTGGCGGTCACGTTCGCCCTCGCCTCGGTCTCGACCGGGGTGATCGGCACGATCCTCGGCGCCCTCGGCCTCGCCGACACCGGCTGGCTCGCCTGGCTGGTTCGGGTCGTTCCGGTGCTCGTGTCGGTCGGCACGGGCTGGCTGCTCTTCATGTTCTTGTACACGACCCTGCCCAGCAACCGGATGCCGTGGAGGGCGGTCCGCCGTGGCGCCTTGATCGGGGCGATCGGGCTGGCCGTGCTGCAGTACCTGACCGGCTTCTTGATCGGCACGTTCTCCGGCAACCTTGCGGCCTCGATCTTCGGACCTGTCATCGCCATCATGTTGTTCTTCAACCTGTTCTCGATCCTGATCTTGATGGTCGCGGCCTGGATCGCTACCTGGCGTACGGCGGAGGTCGAGCCCCACGACGACCTGGCGAGCCGGATGCGCGAGATCACCCGCGAGGCGAACGGCTCCGATGATCGCGATGCCGAACCCGTACCGGTCGTGTCGCAACCGGTGGCGGTGCGTTCGGTCCGGATCGGGATGGGAATGGGCTATGCCACCGGCGCCGCCACCGGGGCGGGACTGGGAGCCGCAGTGGCGGCGATGGTCGGTTGGTGGCAGCGCCGTCGGTCGTCCTGAGCTCTGGCGACCGGACCTGAGCTCTGGTCGGCTCGATCAGTGAGGCGCGGACGCCTCGGTCACGGGCTGGCCGATTCCGGCGAGCATCTCCAGATACCAGTCTTGATCCAGGTGGAACGGCTTCGCACCCTTGATCCGCTCGAACTCGATGGCCCGCAGCTCGTCACCGCGCTCCTCGTCGTTGCCGATCACCCCGGGCTCGCCGCGAAGTGCACTGTCGACGGCCAGCGTCGTCATCGTCTTGATCAGCTCGAGGTCGCGCTCGTTGGCCGGCCCGGATCGGGAGAAGTAGCCGGACTTCTGGACCATGACCTTCTCGGCTCCCAACAGCTCGGCGAACTTGCTGGCGAACCAGGCTCCAGGATTGATCTTGTCCAGCTTGACATGGCCGAACGGGTCTCGGGGAACCTCGGCGCCCGACGCCTCGAGCTCGCCGACGATGGTGTCGAGACCGGCGCCTTCGGAGATGAACAGGTTCACCGAGCCGATCTCGTCCATCACCGACTTCAGTCGCAGCGACTCCGCCTTCAGATCGAAAACGGCCTCGGGGACGTACACGCCGTGGATGTCCCAGGCCCGCCGGTCCAGCCCGATCTCGGGCAACCAGTCGCGTGTGTCGAGCCACTCCCGGTACGCCTGCGCCGTGGCGGCCGTCAGCCAACCACAGTGGCGGCCCATCACCTCGTGCACGATCAGCATCCGTGAGCCGGAGTTGTGCTCACCGATGATGTTCTCGGCGAATCGCGCGCCCTGCTCGGCGGCAGTCCAGGCGCCGAGCGACTGGCGGATCGGGATGATGTCGTTGTCGATCGTCTTGGGCAGGCCGACCACGGTGAGCGCGTAGTCGTGCCGGGCCAAGAAGGCCGCCAGATCGGCCGCGGTCGTGTTGGTGTCGTCGCCACCGATCGTGTGCAGTACGTCGATTCCGTCTGCCTCGAGTCGGTCGGCGGCCGCCTGGAGGGGATCGACGCCCTCGGCAACCAGGCCGCGCTTCACCAGATCGGCGGCGTTGGTGAGCTTCACCCGCGAGTTGCCGATCGGTGATCCGCCGTAGGAGTGCAGCAGCGCGGCGTGCTTGCGCACCTCCGGCGTGACGGTGATGTGATCGCCCGACAGCAGGCCCTGGTAGCCGTACTTGTACGCAATGATCTCGACGTCCGGGGCGATCTCGGTATAGCGCTCGATCAGACCTCCCACGGCGGAGGAGAGACAGGGGGCGAAACCGCCGGCGGTGAGCAGTGCGACCTTGGTGACCATGGGTGGCATCCTAAGGCGGCGACACAGGCCCCGAAGCAAGGGCCGTCACGCGTCCGTAACGCGGTCAGATCGACCGCGCCGGTCGCGGGACACTCGATCCTCCCCGTGCTCACCCCCTCAGTCGTTCCGGGGCTCGAGATAGTAGGCGCCCGGACCTTGTTCGCGCAGCACGTCGTCGGGATTGGACAGACTGCATCGTGCCAGCGACAGGCAGCCGCATCCGATGCAACTGTCGAGCCGATCCCGAAGCCGCTCCAGCCGTTCGATCTGCGCGTCGATCCGCGGCCGCCACGACCGGGAGAGCCTGGTCCAGTCGGCCTTGGTCGGTGCCCTCCCGCCGGGCAGCGATGCCAGCGCCTCGGCGATCTCCTCGAGCGTGAGCCCGACCCGCTGAGCCGATCGGACGAAGGCCACCCGCCGTAGGGTCGACCGTTCATAGCGACGCTGGTTGCCCGACGTACGGATCGCGCTGATCAGGCCCTGCGCCTCGTAGTAGCGCAGTGCCGAGGTGGCGACGCCCGACCGCTCCGACAGCTCGCCGATGGTCAGCAGATCGGTCTTGTGCAGCATGACGACCAGAATAGCTAGAGCTCACGCCAACTTGAAGTATCGATCCTTGTGGTTGTACAGCGTCTCGTGGGCTCGCCGGATCGCCGCGTCACGATCGGAGCACCGCATCGATCAGTCCTCGAGCTCGGCCTCTTCGTCCTCCGCGGGGCGTCCGGACTCCGCCGCGGCACCCGGCTGGGTCAACGGGTCATCGTTCGGCGCGGACTCGACGTTGGCCACCTCTTCGTCGGCGGCCTGGGATCCCTCACTGGTGAACTCACTCATGGCGCAGGCTTACCCACTTCGGGCTGTCCCAAGCTCGGGCTGGCAGGATCGGACTCGGCACGACATTAGGCTGCCGATCATGGCGCGCTACTTCGACATCCACCCCGAGAACCCGCAACGTCGCCTGATCGACAAGGTGGTCGAGATCCTCCGCAGCGACGGGCTGATCGCCTATCCGACGGACTCCTGCTACGCCCTGGGTTGCCGGGTCGGCAACCAGGAAGGCCTGGACCGGATCCGCGCCATCCGGCAGCTGGACGACAAGCACCACTTCACGCTGGTCTGCCACGACTTCGCGCAGCTGGGTCAGCTCGTCCACCTCGACAATGCTGTCTTCCGGGCGATCAAGTCGGCCACCCCGGGCGGGTACACGTTCATCCTGCCGGCGGATCGCGAGGTGCCGAGGCGCGTGCTGCACCCGAAGAAGCGGACCATCGGGGTCCGCATCCCCGATCACGTCGTCGCGCAGGCGCTGTTGGTCGAGCTCGGTGAGCCGTTGCTCTCGAGCACCCTTCTGCTGCCCGGCGAGGAGGAGCCGCTGACCCAGGGCTGGCAGATCAAGGAGGAGCTCGACTCTGTGCTGGACGCGGTGATCGACTCGGGTGAGACCGGTTCGACGCCGACGACCGTCGTCGACTTCTCCTCCGGGGAGGCGGAGATCGTCCGGCGCGGCACCGGAGACCCGGCGCGGTTCGAGGCCGAGTCCTAGGCCCGTTTTCAGCGCATGCGGACCCAGGTCCACGGGCCACCCGGGCATCGGCTTGAGTAGCCTCGTGCGCACTCAGGTGGCCATCATCGGCGCTGGCCCCGCCGGACTCCTGCTGTCACATCTGCTGGGGGAAGCCGGCGTCGACTCCGTCGTGCTGGAGACGCGCAGTCGCGAGTACGTCGCCGCGCGGATCAGGGCAGGCATCCTTGAGTCCTCCAGCGTCGAGGCGCTGAGCGCCGTCGGGCTCGACGCACGGCTGCGCCGCGAGGGTCACGAGCACCGCGGGATCTACCTGCAGTGGCCGCAGGAGCGGCACCACCTCGACTTCGTCGACCTCGTCGGCCGAAGCGTCTGGGTTTACGGCCAGACCGAGGTCACCAAGGACCTCGTCGAGGCACGCGATGCCGCCGGCCAGGAGCTGGTGTACGAGATCAGCACAACTCAGCTGCACGACCTCGACACGGACCGCCCCTGGGTGACCTACGTGGACCGCGCCGGCCAGCGGCAGCGGCTCGACGCCGATGCCATTGCCGGCTGCGATGGGTCTTTCGGGGCCAGCCGGACAGCGGTCCCGGAATCGGTGGGGCGCACCTGGGAGCGTACCTATCCCTTTGCCTGGTTCGGAATCCTCGCCGACGTCGCGCCGTCGACCGACGAGCTGATCTATGCCTGGCATCCCGACGGCTTCGCCCTGCACTCGATGCGATCGGACTCGGTCAGCCGGCTCTATCTGCAGGTGCCGACGGACACCGATCCGCAGAGCTGGTCCGACGACCAGATCTGGGACGCGCTCGCCCGCCGGCTCGGCCACGGCCAGAACGGCTGGGAGCTGACGCCGGGTCCGATCACGGATCGCAGCGTGCTGCCGATGCGCAGCTATGTGCACGAGCCGATGCGGTACGGGCGGCTGTTCCTGGCCGGCGACGCCGCCCACATCGTGCCGCCGACCGGCGCCAAAGGGCTCAACCTGGCGATCGCGGACGTCTCGCTCCTGGCCCCCGCGCTGGTCGCCATGATCAGGTCAGGAGATCACGGACTCGCCGACAGCTACTCGGAGCGGGCGCTGCGCCGCGTCTGGCGCTCGACCCACTTCTCCTGGTGGATGACCACCATGCTGCACGTGCTCGATCAGCGGCCGGGGCACGGCGACGACTTCGATGCCCAACTCCAGTTGTCCCAGCTGCGCTGGATCGCCTCGTCCGACGCCGGTGCGCGCGGCCTGGCGGAGAACTACGCCGGGCTGCCGCTGTCCTACTGACATCGGCCCGCGCCCGCTGCGCGCCTCGAGTGCTAGCGACCCGCTCGCTGGGCAGCGAGCCGGATCGGTGCGTTTCCCGCGCCGTACCCGTCGTAACCGCCGCGGCGTTCCACGAACTCCAGGAAGACCTCACCGACGGTCTGGGTGTAGAAGTGCACGAACTCGCCGCGGCCGTCGCGGTCGTAGAGGAGGTTCAGCTCGCGCAGCTCGCTGATCCGCTCGGCAGGGAGTCCGAATCTGGCCGCCAGATCGTCGTAGTAGTTGGCCGGGACCGGGAGCGGACGCAGACCGTGGTCGTGGGCCCGGGCAGCCAGCGTCGCGACGTCGCGACTGGCGAAGGCGACATGCTGGGGGAGACCGGCCTCGTCGAGCACCGGCGGGGCCACGTTCAGGGGGAGCCGGATCCTGCCGTCGGCGGTGCTCATCACCTGACTGCGTACCAGACCCCGAGGACCGGCGACCTCCGTCGCCGGCGCGGCCGAGAGACCGAGGACGCTGGTATAGAACAGGATCGCCTCGTCGAAGTCCTGCCACGGCTGCACCAGGTTCAGGTGATCGACCCCGGTGATCAGCGAGGCGACCTCCGGCTCGCCGTGCTCGAATTCCGCGACCCATCCGTGCAGTGCGGCGCTCGGCTCGTCCAGGAAGATCTCGGTGCCGTCGGGCGAGCGGACGGCTTCGAGCGCGACCTCGCTGGCATAGGTGCGGCGATAGACCGGGACCGCACCGAGCTCCTGCGCGCGAGCGAGCGACGCCTTGGCTTCGGGAACGGTGAACCCCACGGCAGCGAGGTGTGGCTGCTCGTCGCGGGCATGCTGCTCGTTGAGGACGACCCGGGCTTCACCCGCCGACCAGAGGGTCACCGGCTTGGTCCGGTGCCGACCGCGGAAGCCGAAGCCCAGCTGCCCGAACAGCTCCTCGAGGGCGCCGGTGTCCTCGGCCTTGAGCTCGACGAAGTCGACGCCGGTCGGGGGTGCGGCTTCGGTCAGCCGGGGGAGGGCGGGCAAGCGCTCGGAGGTGGTCGCGGGGCCCGTCGAGGGGACACTCGATGGGCCCGGGGTCGCCCGGCGCTCGATCCAGCGGGCCGCCTGATCGGCGACCCAGGCCAGTGACCGCCGGGCATGCGCGGCCGTACGTCGGGTGTCGGTCTGCCGGAACGTGTCGTTGAAGACCTCCAGGGACAACGGCCCGGCGTAGCCGGCCGCGGCCACGTGCCCCACGAACGCACCGAGGTCCCATGAGCCCTCGCCCGGGAAGAGCCGGTGGTGGCGGCTCCACGACAGCACATCCATGGACAAGGCCGGTGCGTCCGCGAGCTGGAGGAAGAAGATCTTCTCGCCGGGGATGTTCGCGATCGCCGCCGGGTCGTGCCCGCGAGACAGGATGTGGAAGCTGTCCAGACAGACTCCAACCTGTGGATGGTCCGCGAGCTGAACGATCCGCCAGGCGCGACGGTAGTCGTCGACGTACGTCCCCCAGGCCAGTGCCTCGAAGGCGAGTCGGATCCCGTAGCCGGCGGCCAGGTCGCCGAGTCGGGCCAGCTGGCCCGCCGACACCTCGTCGGAGTCGATCGTCGCCGTCGCGACGTTGCTGCAGACCAGCATCAGGTCGACACCGAGCCGGTTCATCACCGCGAACTTGGCCTCCGCCCGCCGCAGGTTCTCGGTCATCACGTCCTCGGTGACACCCTCGGCATCCCGGAACGGTTGGTAGAGGTCGATCGTGAGTCCGAGCCGATCCGTCAGCGCCCTGATCTCCTCGGGGCTCTCCTCGGCCGCGACGAGGTCGGGCTCGAAGATCTCGACTCCGTCGAACCCGGCGGCCGCGCAGGCCCGCAGCTTCTCGGACAGGCTTCCACTCAGGCAGACCGTGGCAATGGACGTACGCACGTCGTGCTCCTTCGCAGTCGGTCGAGTCGATCACACAGGAATGTACCAAACAGTACATTAATAATGTACGGACTGGATAGTCCCGGTACGCCGATCGGATCGGTAGGCTCCTCGTCGTGACTACCGAGGCGGCAGCCGAACCCAGCGCGGTGCGTCCGGAGCGTCAGCGCGATGCCGAGCGCACCCGCGCCGATCTGCTGCTGGTGGCTACCCGCATGTTCGCCGAGGATGGCTATTCCGGGGCGCGGGTGGACGAGATCGCGCAGCAGACGAGGACCACGAAGCGGATGATCTACTACTACTTCGGCGGCAAGGAGCAGCTGTACCTGGCGGTCTTGGAGAACGCATACCGAGGGATCCGTGAGGCCGAGCAGCGACTCGACGTCCGACATCTCGATCCGATCGAGGCGATTCGATCGCTGGCCGAGCTGACCTACGACCATCATGTCTCGCACCCGGAGTTCATCCGGCTGGTCTCGATCGAGAACATCCACCAGGGCACGTTCATCAAGCGGCTCGACTCGCTCCGGACGACCGCGGCGCCGGCCGTCACTGTGCTGGACGAGGTGCTTCTCCGTGGCCGCGCGGCGGGGGAGTTCCGCGACGATGTCGACGCGCTGGATGTGCACCTGGTGATCAGCGCATACTGCGTCTTCCAGGTCGCCAATGTGCACACCTTCGGCTTCCTCTTCGGCCGCGACCTGAGCGCGCCCGAGCACCGCGACCATCTGCGTGCCATGATCGGCGACGTCGTCGCGGGCTGGCTCACCACCCGCTGAACTCGCTCCAACCTGCTCGAGCCGCGCAGAACCGGCTCGAGTCCGCCCAGGGTAGCGGCTCGAGTCCGCGCAGGAATCCTGAGCGTCGTCTTCCAGCAGAACCGTGAAGACGTCGCCTCCCTGAGCACTCGAGTCGCGTCTTCCAGCAGAACGTGAAGACGTCGCCTCCCTGAGCACTGCGAGTCGCGCCTTCCAGCAGAAGCGTGAAGACGTCGCCTCCCTGAGCACTCCGAGTCGCGTCTTCCAGCAGAACCGTGAAGACGTCGCCTCCCTGAGCACTCCAAGTCACGTCTTCCAGCACAAGCGCGCAGGGCGTGCGGCAGTACAGCAACGCGGCCTCCCCGGAGCCCCGGCAGTCGCCGTGAACCTTGCCCTTGACGTACGTACGTACCAGTTAGTACATTAACGTCATCGCACGAACGCAGCTGTTCGAAAGGGTGGATCGGATGCCGCAACAGCCGTACCTGGTAGGGCTCATCGGAGCCGGCATCGGGCCGTCGCTCACCCCGCCGATGCACATGGCCGAGGCCAGGGCGCTCGGCTTGGACTACGTCTACCGGACGATCGACATCGCCGCGCTCGGGATCGAGCCGAGCGAGATCGGTAACCTCGTCCGCTCGGCCCGGACGCTCGGGTACGACGCTCTCAACATCACCCATCCGTGCAAGCAGCTGGTCGTCGACGAGCTCGACGCCCTCGACGAGCGCGCGGCCCGCCTCGGTGCGGTGAACACCGTGATCTTCGACGACCGTGGCGCGGTGGGCTACAACACCGACACCAGTGGATTCGGCACCGCTTTCCGCACCGGTCTCCCGGGCGCGGCCATCAACGACGTCGTCCAGATCGGTGCTGGCGGTGCGGGTAGTGCGGTCGCGGACGCCTTGCTGTCCGTGGGCGCCGAGCACCTCACCGTCGTCGACGTCGATCCCGATCGCTCCGGAGCCCTTGCACATGCTCTGGCGGCACGGTTCCCGTCCGCCCGGGTCGATGCCGGCGAGCCCGAGAAGCTCTCCGTGCTGCTGCCGCACAGCGATGGCGTGGTGCACTGCACCCCGATCGGCATGGCCGACCATCCCGGGCTGCCGCTGGACGCCGACCTGCTGCACCCGGGTCTGTGGGTGGCCGACATCGTCTACCGCCCGCTGGACACCGCACTACTGCAGGCGGCGCGCCGCGCCGGTTGCCGCACCCTCAACGGCGGTCACATGGCGGTCCATCAGGCCGCCGACACGTTTGCACTGGTCACCGGGATCCGCCCGGACGTCGACCGGATGTTCCACAGCTTCACCCGGTTGCTCGGTGACGAAGCCCGCTAGGGCTCGCTCCGGACCCGGACCACGCAGCCACAATCACCCAACCGAAGGAGTGTCGATGTCGACCTCAGCCACCCTCGAGAGAACCCCCCGAAAGGCCGCCCTCGCCAGCTTCATGGGTAGTGCGGTGGAGTATTACGACTTCTTCCTGTTCGGTGCCGCGGCGGCGCTGATCTTCCCGCATGTCTTCTTCCCGTCCGCAGACGCGTCCGCGCTGGTGATGTCGTTCGCGACCTTCGGGATCGCGTACCTCGCCCGCCCGATCGGCGCGATCATCCTGGGCCACTACGGTGACCGGATCGGCCGACAGAAGGTGCTGATGTTCACCCTGGTGATGATGGGTTCGGCAACGTTCGCCATCGGACTGATCCCGACCTACGACCAGATCGGCTGGGCCGCGCCCATCCTGCTGGTGCTCTGCCGACTGCTACAGGGTCTGTCCGCCGCAGGCGAGCAGGCCGGCGCCAGCTCGCTCACGCTCGAGCACGCACCTGACGATCGGCGCAGCTTCTTCACCTCCTGGACCCTGACCGGCACCCAGGGCGGCCAGATTCTCGCGGCGCTCGCGTTCATCCCGGTGGTGGCCCTGCCCGAGGCGGCCCGTTACAGCTGGGGCTGGCGGATCCCGTTCTTCCTGAGCGCGTTCGTGGTCGTCGTGGCCTACATCATCCGGCGCACGCTGCACGAGACGCCGACCTTCGTGGAGGCACAAGAGAAGGGCGAGATCGCCAAGATGCCGATCGTCCCGCTGCTCAAGGAGCACTGGCGTGACGTCCTGCGGGTGATCTTGTGCGCCTTCATCGCGGCCGTCTCCACCGTGTTCGGCAACCTGGCCATCGCGTACGGCAAGACCGTCGGCCTCAACACCGCCATCACGCTCTGGCTGGTCGTCGTGGCCAACTTCTTCGCCCTCTTCACTCAGCCGTTGTTCGGCAAGCTCGCCGACAAGATCGGCCGCAAGCCGGTGTTCATCTACGGCGCACTGTCGTCGGCGATCATGATGCCGTTCTACCTGCTCTCGATGAGCGCCGGGAACGAGATCTTGACGTTCGTGCTGGCCGTGCTGACCTTCTCCTTCGGCTATGCCGCGGCCAACGCCGTCTGGCCGTCCTTCTACGGCGAGATGTTCACCACCAACGTCCGCTTCTCCGGCGTGGCCCTGGGAACCCAGATCGGCTTCATGATGGCTGGCTTCGCACCGACGATCGTCACCGCACTCGGCGGGGTGAATGCGGGGGGCTGGGTGGTGACCTCGATCTTCACCGCGGTGATCGCCCTCATCGCGGCCGGGGCGGCCCTGACGGCCCGGGAGACCAAGAACGTGCCCACCACCGAGCTGGGTCGTCGCCGCGGCAAGGATCCGCGGAGCTCCGCGGTGCTGGTCTCGAACTGAGCGTCGGACCGTCCGACCGCAGACAGCGCGTCGCCCCGCCAGGGCGGCGCGCTGCTCCGTGTCGTGACCCGGTCTGTGGTGCGGTGTTCGCTCCCCGAGAGGCTCAAGGCACGTGGCCAGGCTCAGGCACGTGGCCAGCACAGGAGGCGCAGCCGATCGTCGATGAGCGTCCACCGAGCAGGAGCCGATGGTGGTCCAGATGATCACGTTCTCGTAGAGTCGGGGTGTGACGACGACGACACCTCGCACCCCCCGATCGAAGGACACGGACGAGTCGTTCGGCCCCCCGGTGCCCACCGATCCCGACAGCGCCACTGCCACGCAGCAGCAGCTGAGCGACGAGATCAACGCGATCATCGCGTCCTACGACGCGTCCGGAACCACTGAATCCCAACCCCGCTTGGACTACCCGCCCTATCGCAGCAGCCTGCTCCGCCATCCGACCAAGGATCCGAAGCACGCCGATCCGGAGACGATCGAGCTGTGGGCGCCCTGTTTCGGCCACCGCGACGTCCACGCTCTCGAGTCCGATCTGACCATCCAGCACAGCGGCGAGCCGATCGGTGAGCGGATGGTCGTCACGGGTCGCGTGATCGACGGTGACGGTCGACCGGTCGTCGGCCAGCTGGTGGAGATCTGGCAGGCCAACTCGGCCGGTCGCTACATCCACAAGCGCGATCAGCATCCGGCACCGAACGACCCGAACTTCACCGGCGTCGGCCGGTGCCTGACCGGGCCCAACGGGGAGTATCGGTTCACCACGATCAAGCCAGGGCCGTACCCGTGGAAGAACCACCACAACGCCTGGCGACCCGCGCACATCCACTTCTCGCTGTTCGGCACCGACTTCACGCAGCGGATGATCACCCAGATGTACTTTCCGGGGGACCCGCTGTTCGCGCTCGACCCGATCTACTCCTCGATCGTCGACCAGCAGGCGCGCGACCGGCTGGTGGCGACGTACGACCACGATGTCACCCAGCACGAGTGGGCGACGGGCTACCGCTGGGACATCGTGCTGACCGGCAGTCAGAAGACCTGGATGGAAGACGAAGAGGGGGAGCACTGATGACCGCGACCACGCCGGGGCAGGCATCCACTGGCGGTCTGCTCCCGACGCCGGGACAGACGATCGGACCGTTCTTCGGCTATGCCCTGCCGTACGAGGGTGGCGAGGAGCTGGTCCCACCCGGTTCGGCGCGGGCGATCCGGCTGCACGGCACCGTGTACGACGGTGCCGGCGACCCCGTTCCGGACGCCTTGCTGGAGCTGTGGCAGGCCGACGAGAACGGCCGGGTCGTCCAGCGGGAAGGCTCGCTGCACCGCGACAACTGGACGTTCACGGGTTGGGGACGCGCGTCGGTGGATGGCAGCGGCCACTACTGGTTCAGCACCGTACGGCCGGGTGCGACCGAGCATGGCAAGGCCGCGATGTTCATGATCACGATCTTCGGCCGCGGACTCACCAACCGCCTGTTCACCCGCGCTTATCTCCCCGAGGACACCGCCGCACTCGCCGCCGATCCGCTGCTGGCCTCGCTCGAGGCCGACGAGCGGACGACCCTGGTTGCCGTGGCGGAGCCGACGGGCTACCGGTTCGACGTGCGGCTGCAGGGTGAGCGGGAGACGGTCTTCCTGCGCTACCCGGGACACTGATGGCGTGACGGACCTGTTCTGGCCCGGCGACGACCGCGCCGGCGACCTGCTGAGCGACCCCCGCTGGCTGTCGGCGATGGAATCCGTCGAGTCAGCCTGGCTGGGCGCCCTGGTCGAGGCCGGCGTAGCCCCGGCGGCTGCTCGGCACCCGGTGCGGGGGCTGCTCGGGCCCGCCGACGTCGAGACGATCGCTGCAGCCGCCGAGGGGGGCGGCAACCCGGTGATCGGTCTCGTGAGGGTGCTGCGGGAGCGGTTGCCCGCCGAAGCAAGCCGTTGGCTGCATCGTGGACTGACCAGCCAGGACGTCGTGGACACCGCGCTGGTCCTGTGCCTGGGGGACGTTCTCGACCGGCTGCTCGCCGAGCACCGACGCCAGGTGGCGCAGTTGATCAAGCTCGCCGCTGCCCACGCGGACACGGCCGAGGTGGGCCGCACCCTCACCCAGCACGCCGTCCCCATCACGTTCGGCCTCAAGGTGGGCGGCTGGCTCACGGGCGTGGTCGACGCGGCTGAGGCCGTACGCGCGGCTCGCGCCGGGCTGGCCGTGCAGGTCGGTGGAGCCGCCGGCACCCTGGCGGCGACGACCGAGCTGGCCCGACTCCGAGGCCTCGGCGATCCGGTCGCTGTGTCGTGGCGGCTGGTGGAGACCACCGCCGCCACCCTCGGACTGCCGGCGCGACCGCCCTGGCACACGGCGCGAGCTTCGCTGACGGCGGTCGCCGACGCACTCGTCACGTGCACGGACGCGTACGGCCACATCGCGGCCGACGTTGCGAACCTCTCCCGACCCGAGATCGGTGAGCTCGCGGAGGGAGCCGGTGGGGGATCGTCGACCATGCCGCACAAGAGCAACCCGGTGCTCTCGGTACTCATCCGCCGAGCCGCGCTGGCGGCTCCCGGGCTCGGCTCGACCGTCCATCTCGCCGCGGCCACTACGGTCGACGAGCGGCCGGACGGTGCCTGGCACGCCGAGTGGGCGGCGCTACGCGACCTCGGCCGACGTAGCGTGATCGCCTCGTCCCAGGCCACCGACCTGCTCAACGGGCTGCGCGTCGACAGAGACCGGATGACAACAAACCTTCGTACGGCCGCCGGGACCGACGCCGAACAGCGTTCCATGATCGAACTGGTCGACGGCACGCTCGACCGCGACTACGGCTACCGTGGGGCCAGCGCCTTGTTCGTCGATGCCGCCGTACGGCGTGGGCGCGACTTCTTGGAGGTGACGTCGTGAGGGTGTCGATCACCGGGGTCCAGCTGAGTGAGCCGGACGCCGGACCCCTCCTGGTGCTCGGTCCCTCGCTCGGCACCTCGTCGACCGCGCTGTGGTCGCTGGCCGCGGCTCGGCTGGCCGACCGCTATCACGTCGTCGCCTGGGATCTGCCCGGCCACGGTCGCAACCGCATGGTCGGTGCGCCGTTCACCCTCGCCGAGCTGGCGGCCGGTGTACTGGAGCTGGTCGAAGGAGTACTCGCCGATCGATCCGAGCCCGGTGGATCGTTCGGGTATGCGGGCGACTCGGTCGGCGGTGCGGTCGGCCTGCAGCTCCTGCTCGATCATCCGGCCCGGATCAGCGACGCCGTCCTGATCTGCACGGGGGCCAAGATCGGCGACTCCGCCGGCTGGCGAGAGCGGGCCGCGAAGGTCCGCCTGTCCGGCACGCCGGTGATGGTCTCCACATCGGCCGAACGATGGTTCGCCGACGGATTCTTGTCGCGGCACCCGGAGGTCGCCACCAGGCTCCTCCATGCCCTGCAGGACGCGGATCGGGAGGGTTATGCCCAGGTCTGCGATGCCCTGGCCGACTTCGATGTCCGCGAGCGGCTGGGTGAGATCGCCGTGCCGGTGCTGGCCGTTGCCGGTGCGGAGGATGTCGCCACTCCGGTCGAGCTGCTGGCCCAGGTGGCCGCCGGTGTTCAGCGCGGCCGGCTCGTGGTCCTCGATCAGGTTGCCCATCTGGCGGCCGCCGAAGCCCCCGACGCGATCGCGGGGCTGATCGAGGAGCAGCTGTCGGGCGGCCCGACGGCAACCGAGGCCGAGACCGGCTCCGAAGCCGCCGACACCCTCCGGCAGACCTACGACGCCGGCATGGTCGTTCGTCGCGAGGTGCTGGGCGACGCTCACGTCAACCGGGCCAACGCCGCGATCACCGACTTCACCAGCGAGTTCCAGGAGATGATCACCCGCTACGCGTGGGGCACGATCTGGACCCGGCCCGGCCTGGACCGGCGCAGTCGCTCCATGATCACCTTGACCGCGCTGATCGCCGGCGGCCACCACGAGGAGCTCGCCATGCACCTGCGTGCCGCGCTCCGGAACGGGCTGACCCGCGACGAGATCAAGGAAGTGCTGCTCCAGTCAGCGATCTACTGCGGCGTGCCCGACGCCAATACCGCGTTCCGAATCGCGCAGGGTGTGCTCGCCGAGCTGGACGGGTAGCCGTCGAACCCAGCGCACATCAGGGGGCGTCGGGGGAGCGGACGGTGAGCCGGGCGTCCACGTGGAAGGGCGCCGGACCGCGCCAGCACCAGACCTCACCGCTGAACTCGTACGGCACAGCACCTCCCGGATTGACCAGACGTCTGGTTGATCCTAAGCTGTGTTCGTAGAAAGAACAGTCGTTCGCACAGCGAACACGCACCGCACGTGGAACCCAACCCTCCGACAGATGGCGAGTCGCCGATGACCCCCGCGTTCGTGTATGCCGCAGCCCGCACCCCGTTCGGCAAGTTCGGTGGTGGGTACTCCGACGTCCGACCCGATGACCTGGCCGCTGCCGTGATCACCGGGACTCTGGCCAAGACGCCCGGCCTCGATCCGAGCGAGATCGGCGAGCTGGTCTTCGGCAATGCGAACGGTGCCGGCGAGGAGAATCGCAACGTCGGCCGGATGGCCCTGCTGCTGGCCGGCCTCCCGGTCAGCATTCCGGCGACCACCGTGAATCGCTTGTGTGGTTCGAGTCTGGATGCGGCCATCATCGGCTCCCGCACCATCGAGACCGGCGATGCGGACATCGTGCTGACCGGTGGCGTCGAGTCCATGACCCGCGCGCCGTGGGTGCTGCCGAAGCCGTCGCGCGCCTATCCGGCCGGCGACCTCGCCGCCGTTTCGACCACCTTGGGCTGGCGGCTGGTGAACAAGCGGATGCCCGCGGAATGGACGATCAGTCTGGGGGAGTGCAACGAGCAGCTGCGGGAGAAGTTCGGCATCTCACGCGAGCGCCAAGATGCGTTCGCCGCCCGCTCGCACGCTCTCGCCGACGCGGCCTGGACCGACGGCTTCTACGACGATCTCGTGGTCGCGGTGCCCGGGGCCGAGGTAAGCCGGGACGAGACCATTCGGCCGGGCAGCACCCCCGAGACCCTGGCCAAGCTCAAGCCCGCCTTCCGCGCGGACGGCACGATCACCGCCGGCAACGCGTCCTCCCTCAACGACGGGGCCTCCGCCGTGTTGTTGGGTTCGGAGGCTGCGGCGGTGACGATCGGTGCCGCGCCACTGGCCAGGATCGCCGGGCGGGGTGCGTTCGCCCTGGAGCCTCAGTTGTTCGGGTTCGCTCCGGTCGAGGCGGCGAACACCGCGCTCCGTCGGTCCGGGATCGGCTGGTCCGAGGTCGGTGCCGTCGAGCTCAACGAGGCGTTCGCCGTCCAGTCGCTGGCCTGTGTGGATGCCTGGGGCATCGATCCGGACATCGTCAACGGACGCGGCGGAGCGATCGCCATCGGCCACCCGCTGGGCGCCTCCGGCGGCCGCATCCTCGGGACCCTGGTGAAACGGCTGATCGTCGAACGCCAGCGCTGGGGCGTCGCCGCCATCTGCATCGGCGTCGGGCAGGCGCTAGCCGTCGTCATCGAGAACCTCGCGGTGCAGAGTGCCGTGCGCGAGCACACCGCGGTCGAGAACACCGAAGGAGCCTGAGTCATGGGGCAGACCACGATCTACTCCGGCGCCACCGACGGCGCCGACGCGGCGGTCGCCGACATCGCCGACGGCTCGACCGTGTTGATCGGGGGCTTCGGCACCGCCGGGATGCCGTACGCCCTGATCGACGCGCTGATCCGCCAGGGCGCCAAGGACTTGACCGTGGTGAACAACAATGCCGGCAACGGCGACACCGGACTGGCAGCCCTGCTGGCCGCGCGGCAGGTCCGCAAGATGATCTGCTCCTTTCCGCGGCAGACCGACTCGTGGGTCTTCGACGGCCTCTACCGCGAAGGGAAGGTCGAGCTCGAGCTCGTCCCGCAGGGCAATCTCGCTGAGCGGATGCGGGCGGCGGGTGCCGGGATCGGCGCCTTCTTCTGCCCGACGGGGGTCGGCACGCCGCTGGCCGAGGGCAAGGAGACCCGCGAGATCGACGGCCGGACCTACGTCTTGGAGTATCCGATCCCCGGCGACGTCGCACTGATCGGTGCGTACGTCGGTGACCGGATGGGCAACCTCGTCTACCGCAAGACGGCCCGCAACTTCGGACCGGTGATGGCAACCGCCGCCAAGACCACGATCGCCGAGGTTCGCCGGGTGGTCGAGACCGGCGAGCTCGATCCCGAGGCGGTGGTCACCCCCGGCATCTTCGTCGACCGAATCGTCGACATCGGCGCCACGGATCCGAAGGCGAAGGAGCAGGTCCGATGACCGCCTTGTCACTGACCGCAATGGTCGAGCACACCGATCGCGGTCCGCGGAACAAGAACGAGATCGCCGAGGCGGTGGCCGCGGACATCCCCGAGGGTTCGTACGTCAATCTGGGTATCGGCCAGCCCACGACCGTCGCCGACTACCTGACCGCCGAGTCCGGGGTCGTCCTGCACACCGAGAACGGCATGCTCAACATGGGGCGCGCCGCCGTCGGGGATGAGATCGACCCGGATCTGATCAACGCCGGCAAGGTCGCGGTGATCGAGCTGCCGGGTGCGGCGTACTTCCATCACGCCGACTCCTTCGCCATGATGCGGGGCGGTCATCTGGACGTCTGCGTCCTCGGGGCCTTCCAGGTCTCCCAGGGCGGAGACCTCGCCAACTGGCACACCGGTGCCCCGGACGCCATTCCGGCGGTCGGCGGAGCGATGGATCTCGCGACGGGCGCCAAGGACGTGTTCGTGATGATGACGATGTTCACCAAGTCGGGGCAGGCCAAGCTGGTGCCGTCGTGCAGCTACCCGCTGACCGGCGTCGGCTGTGTGAGCCGCGTCTACACCGACGTGGCCACCGTGCTGGTCGGACCGGACGGGGCGACCGTGACCGAGACGTTCGGGACCTCCTTCGCCGACCTGCAGTCCCGAGTCGACGTCGAGCTGCGACGGCTGGGCGACGAGGCCCAGGGAGGCTAGACCATGGCCGAGGAGTTCGTCCAGTCGCTCGCCCGCGGGCTCCAGGTGATCACGGCATTCAACGCCGACCGGCCGCGGATGAGCCTCAGCGAGGTGGCGCTGGCGTCCGGCCTGAGTCGGGCCTCGGCCCGTCGGTTCCTGCATACGCTGGTCGAGCTCGGCTATGTCCGGACCGACGGCAAGCTCTTCGAGCTCACCCCGCACGTGCTGCGGCTCGGCACGGCCTACCTGTCCGGCCTGGGCCTGCCGCAGCTCGCCCAGCCGCACCTCGAACGTCTCTCGGCGCGCGCAGCGGAGTCCACCTCGGCCGCGGTGCTTGATGGAACCGACATCGTCTACGTCGCACGGGTCGCCACCCGCCGGATCATGACCGTGGGAATCACCGTGGGCACCCGCTTCCCGGCCTTTGCGACGTCGATGGGCCGGGTGCTACTCGCTTACAGCGCGCCGGACGAGGTGGACGCCTACTTCGCCGCCGCCGATCTGACCCCACCCACCCCGCGCACGGTGCATGTCGAGGCCGACCTGCGAGTCCTGCTCGCGATGATTGCAGAGCAGGGCTGGGCGGAGGTCGATCAGGAGCTGGAGCCCGGCCTGTACTCGCTGGCCGCCCCCGTCCGTGACGCCGAAGATCGCGTCGTCGCCGCGATCAACGTCTCCACCACCAGTCCTGAGAGACCCGGCGAGCTCCGGGACAACGTGGTGGCCGCGGCCGCCGCGATCAGCGCCGACCTGGCCAGCACCGCCCTGCGCTGACCCGGCCCTGCGCTGACCCGGCTCGACGGGCGGGCAGGCGACAATGCTCGGCATGAACCTGGTGATCATCGCCATCTTCGGCGTGCTGGCCGTGGTCGGGGTCAACGCACTGGCGCCGCGACTCGGCGTAGCCGCACCGCTGTTGCTCGTGCTGCTCGGCGTCGCCGTGAGTTTCGTGCCACGTGTCGGACCGATCGACATCAATCCGGAGCTGATCCTCGCCGGGATCCTGCCCCCACTGCTCTACTCGACCGCGGTGGCGATGCCGACGATGGAGTTCAGGCGCGACTTCCGGACGATCTCGGTTCTCTCGGTCGTACTGGTCGTCGTCTCGGCCGTCGTGGTCGGGGTGATCATGCACCTTCTCATCCCCGGCCTCGACCTGGCGCTCGGGATCGCGCTCGGAGCGATCCTCAGTCCGACGGACGCGGTGGCCACGTCGATCGTGCGCAAGGCCGGAGTGTCCCAACGCATCGTCACCGTGCTCGAGGGTGAGAGCCTGCTCAACGACGCGTCGGCTCTCGTCCTCCTGCGCTCCGCGGTCGCCGCCGTCGGAGTCGGGATCTCGTTCGGCGAGGTGTCGGGCGAGTTCGTCTACTCCGTGATCGTCGCCGTCGCCGTCGGGTGGGCCGTCGGCAGGCTCAACCTGCTGGTCCGCTCGCACCTCAACCAGGCCACCTCCAGCGTGGCGGTCTCCCTCATCGTGCCGTTCGTCGCCTATGTCCCGGCGGAGCACCTCAACGCGTCCGGTCTGGTGGCCGCGGTCACCGCCGGTCTGGTCAGCGGTCACGGCGCGCCGGCGCGACTCCGGGCCGAGGACCGGATCACCGAGCGGGCCGTCTGGCGCACCATCGAGCTGCTGCTGGAGAGTGCCGTCTTCTTGATCATGGGGCTGGAGATCTCCAGTCTGATCGCCGATGTCCGCGCCGAGCACGACAGCGTACGGATCGCGCTGGTGATCGGGCTGATCGCCGCCGTGGTGATCATCGTCGTCCGGATCGTGTTCATCGCGCTCGCTCTGTGGTCGCTGGCCCGACGCGAGCGCCGGTCCGCGGAACTTCGCGAGCGGATCGGCCAGGCCCAGGACCGGATCGCGGCCGCGCCCCTCCACCCACCACCCAGTCGGCCCGGGATGGATCCGGACGAGGTCGTCGCGCGGACGCAGGCCCGCACTGGGCGCTTCGCGGCCGTGATGACCCGGCGGCTTGCCGATCTCGACTATCTCGCCGCCGAGCGGTTCGGCTGGCGGGAGGGCGCGATCCTGGTCTGGGCGGGAATGCGCGGTGCCGTCACGCTCGCCGCCGCCCAGTCCCTGGAGACCGGCACGCCGCATCGGTCGCTGCTGATCCTGATCGCGTTCGTCGTCGCCGCGGGCACACTCATCGTCCAGGGCGGCACGCTGCCGTGGCTGGCGAACCGCCTCGGAGTCGCCCAGCACGACCCGCTGGAGCGCGAGGAGGACCGGGTGGCACTTCGGGGCGAGCTGGTCCGGGCGGCGGCCACCCGGCTGGACGACCCGACGCTGACCCAGCCGGACGGGACCGCGTACGACACCGCGGTCGTCGAGGGCGCCCGCGCGGTGCTCGGGCAGCTCGGCCAGGACGGCCCGGACGAGGAGAGCGCTCGCCAGCGGGCCGAGCGGCGCAATCTCCGCCTCGAGCTGCTGGTTGCGCAGCGCGACGAGCTGCTCCGGATCCGAGATCTGGGGACGTACCCGTTCGTCGTGCTGGAGGAGGCCCTCAGTCAGATCGACGCGGATCAGGTCGGCCTCGAGCTTCGCCAGAACCCGTGATCATGGTCGGGCCGCTCGCGCTCGCCCGAAGCGCCGCAGGATCAGCAGCGCCGCCGCCGCTGAAACGATCTCGCCGAGGGGCAGGCTCAGCCACAGCCCGACCACGCCGCCCTGGCTCAGCATCAGCACCAACGGGACCTTGATCACCACGAGGGTGCCGATCGAGATCACGTACGACGGTCGCGGCTGACCGAGCGACTGGAAGTACGCCGACACCAGCATGGCGACGCCGCTGACCGTGAAGCCGATCGCGATGATCCGCAACGCACCGGTCGCGGTGTCGCGCACCGCCGGGTCGGACACGAACACTTCGACGACCGGCCGGGCGCAGACGATCATGATCAGCGCGACGATCGTGCCGTAGACGAGCGTGCTCCGCAGGGCCAGTGTGCGGGTCCGCACGACGCGATCCAGCAGGCCCCGCCCGGCGTTGAAGCCGACGATCGGTTGGAGGCCTTGCGTGATGCCCACCTGGGGCATGGTGACGAACGTCTGGATCCGGCTGCAGAGGGCGAATGCGCTGAGTGCCGCCACGCCGGCCGCCGCAGCAAGGATGTTGTTCACCAGAACGATCAGCATCGTCGCCCCGAAGCCGGCGAGGAACGACGGAGCTCCGATCGTGGCGAGGTCGGCGATCATCGGCCAGCGGGGGAACAGATCCGGACGACCGACGCGGTAGGGCCGCTCGCGCTGGAGGAAGAAGAACCACACGCTCATCCCCATCGAAACGGCCTGCCCGCCGATCGTGCCCAGGGCCGCCCCTCTCACGCCGAGCCCGAACCCGAAGATGAGCAGCGGATCGAGCGTGATCTGGGTGAGCACGGGGATCACCCACAGCATCGTCGAGAATCGCATCCGGCCCTCGGCCCGCACCAGGCTGGAGAAGCCGGTGAAGGTGATCGAACCGGCGATGATGATCACCGCGTACTCGCGGGCCAGATCGCGGGTAGGCCCCTCGGCGCCGAGCAGGGTCAGCAGTGGTTCGATCAGCAACGACCCCGCCACCGTGACCACGATCGCGGTGGTCCAGAAAACCGCGAAGGCCGTGCCCGCGGCCTTCGCGGCACGACGAGTGTCCCCGGCCCCGAGGGCGCGCGAAACCAGCGAGGCGCCCCCGATGCCGACCGTGGTCGACACGGCACCCAGGAGCAGGATCACCGGGGCAACGAGGTTCACGGCGGCAAGTCCGGTCGGGCCGACACCCCAGCTGACGAACCAGGCGTTGCTGAGGGCGTAGATGCCATAGATGCCGACCGACAGGGTGGTCTGCGAGCAGGTGTGCCAGAGCAGACGGGGAATGGGCATGCTGCCCAGTGCGGCGGTCTGGTCGATACTGCGGCTCGCCCTCACGAGCCGCGGGCGCGGTCGAGCATCAACGAGTCCGACCGAGGCTCGCCATCACCTCATCGAGCCGCTCGCGGGCCCAGTCGTACTGCGTCGGTTCGGTGTGCCCGCGATACACCGTCTCGATCGCCATGATCAGCGACAGGTGCAGGTTGTACAGCCGTCGACGGACGTGCTCGGTCGGCGTCAGGGCGGCGCGGCCGTAGCCGCGCAGGAAGCCCGTCGGGTCGCCGAATGCCGGCAGCTCGGCCGCGACGAAGCCGGCTTCCATCAGCGGATCGCCGAAGAAGCAGCGCTCGTGGTCGATGATGCTGACGACGTCACCACCGCGCACCATGACGTTGCTGTTCCACAAGTCCCACTCGACGTATCTCGGTTCGTCGACCTCGTCCAGGCTGTCCGCGTTCCCCTCGAGGACCTCGCGGACGGCGTCATACTCCCAGCCCAGATCCACGACGCGCCGCGCGCCGTCGGACAACACGTCGGCGCACATCTGGAGGAAGGCTTCGCGCCAGGTGGCATGACCCGCCCCGGTCAGGGGACCGAAAGCAGGACCACGAATCTCGTTCAGCTGGCGGGTTGCCGCGCCGACTTGTTCCTCGTACGCCGTCCGCGCATCCGCCGACAGCGTGTCGGCGATGATGCCCAGGTTGTCGGCGTCGACGTACGGCATGAAGAAGTAGTCGGCGTTCACGAGATCGTGGCGGGTGTCGGCGAAGTCGACCTCGGGCACGGGAACGCTCGTCTCGCGTTTGATCAGCTCGAGAGCCGCGACCTCGGTGCGCATCGCGCCGCGCTCGTACGTCATCACCTCCACGTCGGGCGGCGGAGCGATCTTGACGACGACCCCGGATCCGTCGCGGAGCCGGAGACGATAGGCGACGTTGAACCAGCCGTGACCGAGCTCGCCGACCCAACCTTCTCCGACCGGGACCTGATCGGCGCCGTACGCCCGGGCGATCATCGACTGCAGGGTCTCGGCTGACTGCCTGTTCTTGGTGATGCTCTCCATCGACGGAGGGACGCCTCAGCCGAGGCGGGCAGCCACGTCGGCCGGAAAGCCGCCGGTCGCAATCGGGCCCCACCGGGTCGGGGTGATCCTGATCAGGGACTTGTCCTGGATCCGCATCGCGGTGCGGTACTCGTCCCAGTCCGGGTGCTCGCCGGAGATGCAGCGGAAGTAGTCGACGAGACCGTCCAGGGCATCGGGCATGTGCAGCACCTCGGCGTCGCCGTCGACCTGCACCCAGGGTCCGTTCCAGTCGTCGGACAGCACGCACACCGACACCCGGGGATCACGCTCCGCATTCGTGGTCTTGGCTCGGCCGGGGTAGGACGAGATGACGATCCGACCCTCGGCGTCGACGCCGCCGGACACCGGAGACAGCTGGGGACGCCCGTCGGACCGGGTGGTCGACAGCAGTAGGTGGTGGCGGGGACGGACGAAGTCGAGGAGCTCGTCGAGGCTGGCCGTGGTAGTGGTCGCGATGGTCCGGGGCATCCGCCCAGCCTAGAGCGGGCGCCAGATGCGGGCTGCATGTGCCCTGAGCCTGTCGAAGGGGGCCCGGGCACGGCATCCGGATTCGGCGCGGGCGACCCAGGTCACAGACACAGATCACAGGCGGGCGGGGGAACTGATCGTACGTGCCGGGTGTTGGCACTGTTGATGAGATCAGCACGCCCCCGTCCCGCCCGTCGGCCGTCCGCGCTCCTGCGCGCGAGCGGCCTCTTCGTGTTGATCAGCGCGCTCTGCGGCCTGCTGGTCGCCGTGATCGCCCTGCCTGCCGTGGGCGGTGCGGCGTTCGGCGCCAAGTCCGCCCAGACCACGCTCGCCGATCTTCCGGTGGACTTCGACCCACCCGCTCAGAGCCAGCGCAGCAAGGTGCTCGACGCCAACGGCCACGTGCTCGCGTACTTCTACGACGAGAACCGGGTGTACGTCAGCCTGGACAAGATCTCCCCCGTGATGCGGCAGGCGATCGTCTCCATCGAGGACCACCGGTTCTACGAGCACGGTCCGCTCGACGCGCAGGGCACGGTGCGCGCCTTCGTCGCCAACCTGCTGGCCGGCGGCGTGACCCAGGGCGGATCGACCCTCACCCAGCAGTACGTGAAATTGGTCCAGGTCGAGTCGGCCAAGCAGGCGGGCGACGAGGCGGGCGTCAAGGCTGCCCAGAGCGGCAGCTACGACCGGAAGATCCGTGAGCTGCGCTACGCGATCTCGGTGGAGAAGTCCCTGACGAAGGACCAGATCCTCGAGCGGTACCTGAACATCGCCTACTTCGGCGACGGTGCGTACGGCATCGAGGTGGCCGCCGAGCACTACTTCGGCACTTCCGCTGCCAAGCTGACCCTGCCACAGGCGGCGATGCTGGCGGGTCTGGTACAGAACCCCAACGGCTACGACCCGGTCACGCACCGCAGCGCGGGGATCCAGCGTCGCAACGTCGTCATCGATCGGATGGCCGAGCTCGGTGTGATCGGCGCGCCGGTCGCGGCGAAGGCGAAGGCGACCGGCTTCAGCACCAAGACGGTCAGTACGGAGATCAACGGCTGCCAGGGCACGGACTACCCGTTCATGTGCGACTACGTCTATCGCTCGCTGCTTGCGATGCCGAGCCTCGGGACGACCACCGCGGAGCGGGTGAACGAGATCAAGCGTGGCGGCCTGACCATCCAGACCAAGATCGATCCGGCGACCCAGGACACGATCCAGAAGTCCGTCAGCAAGGTCGTCGGCCCGACTGATCCGCTGATCGCTGCGATGGACATGGTCGAGCCGGGCACCGGCCTGATCGTCGCCATGGCCCAGAGTCGCCCCGTGATGGGCTCGAACTCGAAGAAGGGGGAGACGTACTGGAACTACTCGGTCTCCCCGGACATGGGCGGGGCACAGGGTTTCCAGGCGGGTTCGACATTCAAGGCGTTCACCGCGGCGGCCGCCCTCGAGAAGGGCATACCACTGTCGCAGCGGTTCGACGCCCGATCGTCGATGAACTTCTCCGGCGCGAGCTTCAACAGCTGCCAGGGTCAGACCACGGTGTCGGGCAACTGGCAGGTGAGCAACTCCACCGGCGTCAACGGGGTGATGGACATGCGCCGTGCGGCGGAGTTCTCGGTGAACACCTACTTCGTCCAGCTGGCGCTCGACGTCGGCATGTGCGACGTCACCAAGATGGCAGAGAAGCTCGGTGTGCAGTCCAGCACGAAGGACGCGCCGATCAGCTCCTACGACAACAAGCCGTCGTTCACCCTCGGCACGGTCGAGGTGAGCCCGTTGGCGATGGCTCAGGCGTACGCCACCTTCGCCTCGGGCGGCGTCCACTGCGACCCGATCATCGTCTCGGGCATCACCGACAGCGCCGGCAAGTCGCGCGAAGTGACGAGTGCCAACTGTCAGCGGGTGTTGTCCCAGGACGTGGCGAACACGATGAACTCACTGCTGTCCAGCGTCGTGACCAGCGGTACCGGCCAGCGCGCGATGACGTCGGACGGTCGTCCGCAGGCCGGCAAGACGGGCACGATCGACAGCAACGCCGCCGTCTGGTACGTCGGGTACACGCCGCAGATCGCCGGCGCTGCGATGATCAGCATCGACAACACACGTAAGCCGTTCATCCGTACGTCGTCTGGCTACCAGCGCGGACTCAAGGGCTACACGGTGCCGTCGACCAACCTCTACCTGGAGGGCTCCGGCAGCGGTGACGCCGGGCGCCAGATCTGGAAGCCCGCCATGCAGAAGTACCTGAAGGGCAAGCCCAAGGAGTCGTTCGGGACACCGCCGGCCTCGTTGCTGTACGGCCAGGACGCCTTCGGCGGCTACGGCGGTCAGTACGGGAGGGGCCAGACAGGTCAAGGCACTCAGTCTGGCCAAGGTCAGCAGAACGGGAACCAGGGCACCGGGCCGCGCTGACCGTTTGCTCCGGCACCGTTTGGGTAACCGAGGCACCCTCTGGTTGGCTCCGGCACCCTTTCGGTAACCGAGGCACCCTCTGTAGAAGGTGCCTCGACCTTCGTCCCGGTGCCTCGACCCCTTCCCGGTGCCTCGGCCTCCGTCGCGGTGCCTCGGCCTCCGTCCCGGTGCCTCGACCTTCGTCCCGGTGCCTCGACCTTCGTCCCGGTGCCTCGACGTCCGAGCAGCCCCAGGTCAGGCGGTGAGCCGCCGGCGTAGCCAGCGCAGGGTCGATCGTCCCTGCGCCGCTTGGAACTCGCGTACGGTCGGCAGGCCCGGCGGCGGAGGATATCGGGCGGCGTCGACGAAGTAGCCGGTCAAGCCGGCCAACGCGGCGGTCAGGTCGTCCGGCTGCACATCCCCGAGATGGCGCGCCACCAGACGCTCCGGGTCGCCGCCGTGCAGGTCGACGTTGATGGCGAGGCAGAGCAGATCGAACCAGGCCGCGCCTTCACAGGCCCACGGCCAGTCGATCACGACCACAGTGTCGTCATCGCGCACGATCAGGTTGTCGGCCCGGGTGTCGCCGTGCACGAGCGAACTCCCCCCAAGTGCCGCCAAGCCCTTGGCAGCGAGATCGCAGAGCAGGTCCAGATGGGCGCTCGCCCAGCGGTCGAGCACGCCGGGCGGAGCCTGCCGGATCCTTTCCCAGCCGCCGTACTCGGGTGCGAACGCCGTCGTGAGCGGCGATAGGCCCGGCACGGGGTTGGGCGTGCCGTCGGCTGCCACCGCGCGCAGCGCGGCCGCCGTGGCTTCGATCTCAGCCGAGAGCCACGGCACCCTTGGTGTCCGGCCGTCGATGTCGGCATAGACCGCTGCCACCCAGTCGCCGTCGTCGTACGTCCCGAGCAACCTCGGCAGGTGCGCGCTGGACGGCAGGTGCCCGACGACGTACGCCTCTGTCCGGTGGATGCGCGGAGTGTCGGGGTTTTGGGCCGGGCTGACGGCCTTCACGAATGCTCTGCGTCCGGCAGCTGTGACAAGGCGGTCGGCCGTACCCGGGGAGAAGCCACCGGCCTGGGAGATCGCCGTGACGACGGAGCCGCCGCCGACGATCCCCTCCACGCCGCGCCGGACGTGGGCGGGAAGCTGGCCCCACCTCAGTCGTACGCCCGATGCCGTGACACTCATCTGCCTACTGTGACAAGGCGAGCAGCCGGTTCGCGAGCCGTTTTCTGGAAGGCGCGACCCGGCGGGCAACGAGGGTGGGGGCAGCGGCTACGTGGTCTGCGCGTCCGGCGGCGGTCGGCCTCGTGGCGCTCGACCTGCTCGGGGTACCTCGGCCGGCAGCGGTCGGCCTCACGGCGATCGACCTGCTCGGGGTACCTCGGCCGGCAGCGGATGTCTGTCAGTGGAGATGCCTAGGCTCGGTCGAGTACGGAGCGCACGGCTCCCCTGACCGAACAGGAGCTTCCATGACGACCTTGCCCAACCGCCCTAACGCTGGCCTGCTGGTGATCGACGTCCAAAACGGCGTGGTGGCCGATGTGCCGAGACGAGACGCCGTCATTGCCAACATCAACACCCTGGTCGACAGGGCTCGCGCGGGCGGTGTGCCGGTGATCTGGGTGCAGCACTCTTCCGAGGAGCTCCCGGAAGGAAGCGAGGCCTGGCGCTATGTTGCCGAACTTGCCCCGGCTGAAGGCGAACCAGTGATCCACAAACGCTACGGCGACTCGTTCGAGGCGACCGATCTGGAGGAGGTGCTGGCCGAGCGTGGTGTCGGGCGGCTCGTGGTGACGGGCGCCCAGACAGATGCCTGTGTCCGCTCGACGCTGCACGGTGCGTTCACCCGTGGCTATGACGCGAGCCTGGTCTCGGACGCCCACACCACCGAGGACCTGTCGGCCTACGGCGCACCGCCGCCCGAGCAGGTCATCGCTCACACGAACTTGTACTGGGCCTACCAGACCGCGCCGGGTCGGACGGCGGGCACGGTCGAGACCGCAGACGTGAACTTCGGGGCTGCCACCGACGGCTGAGCCAGTCGGCGTGACCGGGAACCTGCGTCGGCGATCCGCGTGCACGCCGATCATGACGCCGCCGGGTCCCGGTCGGCTACGGTGGCGCCATGGCTGAGTCGACGACGGTGCGTCTGCGCGGCGTCAATGTCGTCGACACCGTGACCGGGCAGATCACGTACGACCGGACGGTCATGCTCGGCGGCGACCGGATCACTCAGATCGCCTCCGATGCGGGCGGGAGCGATGATCTTGACGCGACGGCGGCGCTGGACGTCGACGCCCGGGGTCAGTTCGTCGTCCCAGGCTTCGTCGACATGCACGCCCACCCCCTCGAGCTGTCGGACCCGTCCGGCGCCCTCGAGCTGATGGTCGCGTTCGGCGTGACGGGCTACCGGCAGATGTCGGGGTCGGCAGAGCTGCTCCGGCGACGCGCGTCGGGTCACCTTGCGTCAGGGCCCGCTCGGCCGGCGTTGCTGGCCCTGCCGGGAGCGCTGTTGAGCCCGGTCAACGCGGGGACGGCTTCGGACGCCAGCCGCACGGTTCGCGAGCAGGCCGAGCTCGGTGCGGACTTCGTCAAGATGGGGATGGTGTCGACCGAGGTCTATCCGGCGGCGCAAGAGGAGGCGAACCGGCTCGGCATCCCGTTGGGGGGTCACCTGCCGTCGACCACCGACGGCCGCCTCGCGGCGGCTGCGGGGCTTCGGTTCATCGAGCACCTCGGCCCTGGTATCGGCGTGATCGTGTCTTGTTCCGCCGACGAGGAGGAGCTCCGGGCCGCCTTGGCCGCGCTGCCGCGACCGAAGATTCCGGCTGTCAAGCTTCCATTCGCTGACAAGATCTTCGCTCTGCTGCTCAGCCGCATCGTGGTGAGCCCGACGATGCGGACGAGTCCGGAGGAGGTCGCGATCATGGCGCGTGCGATCGCCGGCTTCGACGAAGAGCGCGCGCGTCAGGCGGCGGCGGTCTTTCGCGAGCACGAGACCTGGCACTGCCCGACGCTGATCCGCGAGCGGACGAATGAGCTCGGCGACGAGCCGGCGCTGCACAGCGACACCGATCTGCGCTATGTCTCGCAGAAGACGCTCACCTTGTGGCGCCGGACGGCGAAGCGGTTCGCGGCGCTGCCGGTGAGCACGCGAGCGACCTTTCGTAGGCTCTACGCCCTCCAGCTGCGGCTCACGAAGATTTTCGACGAGGAGGGCGTGCCGCTGCTGGCCGGTAGCGATGTCACCGGCGCCTCGTGGGAGGTGCCTGGCGCCGCGCTCCACCGCGAGTTCGACGAGCTCTCCGAGGCCGGGCTGAGCCCGCTCCGCATCCTGCAGCTGACCACCCTGGAGCCGGCCCGTTTCCTCGGCCGGACCGAGGATCTCGGGCAGGTGGCTGTGGGTCGGTCCGCCGACCTGGTGCTGCTCTCCGGGGACCCGACCGCCGCCGTCGCCAACCTGCACAAGATCAGCGGTGTGGTCAGAGCCGGCACCTACCACTCACCCGCCGACCTGGACGAGATCAGGCGCCGGATCGCTACCGCGCGGTCGGCCGGCTGAGTCCGGCGGGCCGGTCCCAGAAGGCCGATTCCAGAAGGCCGATTCCAGAAGGCCGATTCCAGAAGGCCGATCCCAGGACGTCGATACCGGGGGGCCGTGGGCATCCCCTGTGGGGATGTCCGCCGACGCCACTCACCCCCGGCACAGGGCGATCCTCGTGGCTCCTGGCACGTGGCGCCGCAGACGGTGACAAGCCGGGACGCCTGAAGCAGACTGACGTCAGGGCACTCTCGAGGGACACGGAGTCGACGATGATCCAGGCGAATTCCGACCGAACGACCGGCCACGCACCCGCCGTGCCGTCGTACGCCAATGGCATCTCCACGGTGCCGCTGCTCGGCGACACCATCGGTGCCAACCTCGATCGGACGGCACACCGCGTCGGCGACCATGAGGCGCTGGTCGATTGTGTGACCGGTCGTCGGTTCAGCTATCCGGAACTGGTCGACGAGGTCGACGCCTGTGCGCTCGGCCTCGCCGATCTGGGGGTGGTCAAGGGCCAGCGGGTAGGCATCTGGGCGCCCAATTGTGCGGAGTGGGTGTTCGTTCAGTTCGGCACCGCCAAGCTCGGCGCGATCATGGTCAACATCAATCCTGCGTACCGGACGCACGAGCTCGCGTACGTCTTGAGGCAAGCCGGCATCTCGGTGCTGGTCAGCGCGCCGGAGTTCAAGACCAGCGACTACCGCGCGATGGTGGCCGAGGTACGCCGCGACTGCCCCGATCTTCGTGACGTGATCTTCATCGGGGACGCGTCCTGGGATCGGCTGATCAGCACGGGGCGGGCGGCCGATCACGGACTGCTCGCGTCGCGGGAGCGGGAGCTCTCGGCGGACGACCCGATCAACATCCAGTACACCTCGGGCACCACCGGGTTCCCGAAGGGTGCGACTCTGACCCATCACAATCTGCTCAACAACGGGTTCTTCGTCGGCGAGGGCTGCGGCTACACCGAAGCAGATCGGGTGTGTATCCCGGTGCCCTACTACCACTGCTTCGGGATGGGCATGGGCAACCTGGGCTGCACCTCGCACGGGTCGACGATGGTCATTCCGGCGCCGGGCTTCGATCCGGCGTTGACCCTGCAGGCGGTTCAGGCTGAGCGCTGTACGTCCCTGTACGGCGTGCCGACCATGTTCATCGCCGAGCTGGCTCTGCCGGACTTCGGCTCCTACGACCTGTCCAGTCTGCGGACCGGCATCATGGCCGGCTCGCCGTGCCCGGTTGCGGTGATGGAGCGGGTGGTGGACGAGATGGGGATGGCCGAGGTGACCATCTGCTACGGGATGACCGAGACCTCCCCGGTGTCCACCCAGACAGACGCCGGCGACGACCTCGGCCGACGGACGTCCACCGTGGGCCGGGTGCACCCGCACCTGGAGGTGAAGGTCGTGGATCCGAGCAACGGGCTGACGGTGCCGCGTGGCGAGCCGGGGGAGTTCTGCACCCGCGGCTACTCGGTGATGCTGGGCTACTGGGATCAGCCCGAGAAGACCGCCGAAGTGATCGACGGGGCGCGGTGGATGCACACCGGCGACCTGGCCATCATGGACGACGACGGCTACCTGAACATCGTGGGGCGGATCAAGGACATGGTCATCCGCGGAGGGGAGAACGTCTATCCTCGCGAGATCGAGGAGTTCCTTTATAACCACCCCGACATCGTCGATGTCCAGGTGATCGGCGTGCCGGACGAACGCTTTGGCGAAGAACTCGTGGCGTGGGTGCGGCTGCGTTCCGGTGCCGACCCGCTGACGGCCGAAGCGCTCCGGGAGTTCTGCTCCGGCAGGATCGCGCACTACAAGATCCCGCGCTACGTCAAGATCGTCGACGAGTTCCCGATGACCGTGACCGGCAAGATCAAGAAGGTGGACATGCGCAAGGTCTCGGTCGACGAGCTCGGCCTGGCCTCGGCCGCCGCGATCGCGAACGCCTGAGTTGTCAGCGTCTCAGCCTGCTGGAGCCGCGTCTCCCGCTGACAAGTCGGCGGGGAGGGTGGATCATCAGACCATGACTCCAGTGCAACCGCACGGACTTCATCACGTGACAGCCATCGCGACGGATCCGCAGCGAAACGTCGACTTCTACACCCGCGCGCTCGGCTTGCGGCTGGTGAAGCAGACAGTCAACTTCGACGCACCCGACAGCTATCACCTCTACTACGGTGATGAGCAGGGCAGTCCCTCCAGCCTGCTGACCTTCTTTCCCTGGCCGGGCGTGGCCCAGGGGCGTCAAGGCGCAGGGATGTCGACGACGACCGCGTTCAGCGTGCCCGGAGAGTCGCTGGGTTGGTGGCACGAGCGGCTCGGCGCGCACGACGTGGACGTCGACCGGCCGCAGACCCGGGACGATGAGGAGGTGCTGACCTTCCGCGACCCCGACGGCATGATCATCGACCTGGTGGCGTCGGCGGGCGACCAGCGCTCCGGCTGGGACGGGGTCGCCGACATTCCCGCGGAGCACGCGGTTCGCGGACTGCACGCGATCACCCTTTCCGAGCACGACCTCGACCCCTCGGCGGGCATGCTGACCGACCTCCTCGGGATGAGCCTGGCGGCGGAGGAGGGCGATCGGGCCCGGTTCGGGATGTCTGCGGGCACGTCCGGCGCGCTGGTCGACGTGCAGGGCGGCGTACGTGATCGCGGCCTGCAGGCCGGCGGCACGGTGCACCATGTGGCGTTCCGTGCCCCCGACCTGCCGACCATGAAGCTCTGGCGAGACGAGCTGATGTCGCGAGGCGTCCAGGTCACCGCGATCTTGGACCGTCAGTACTTCAAGTCGATCTACTTCCGCGAACCCGGCGGTGTGCTGTTCGAGATCGCCACCGATGCACCCGGGTTCGCCGTCGACGAGCCGCTGCTCGAGCTCGGCCGGGCCCTGAAGCTGCCGCCCTGGCTCGAGCCGAACCGCGAGCAGATCGCGGCGGCGTTGCCGCCGCTGCGAGTCGATCCCGAGACTCCGTGAAGGGTCGAGCCTGACATCGCTCCGGTCGCGCGACGCTCAGCGAACGTCCACGCAGTCGCCGCGGCTCGTCACTGCTTGGGTGGTCGAGCTGCCCGCGTACACGAAGCGGTAGCAGCCGTCTCGCCCCGCGCTGACCCGGACCCGCAGCGTGCCGTCGGAGGCAGCGGTTGTCGTCGCCACGCGGTGGTACGCCCCGTCTGTCGAGCGCCACTGCAGCTGGACGTTCCGTTTGCCGTAGCCGCGGTAGTGCAGTGTCTGCCAATCGGCGCGTTGCAGCCGGCCGGTGACGGTGATCGTCCGACCCTTGCGCACGGGTTCGGGGGTCGCGTTCGTGCTGAGTCTGGCCGCCCGGATGACGGTGAAGCCCGGTCCTGGTGCGTTGGGCGTGGACTGGCCCCAGACGGAGATGTACGACTGCCAGTGGCCGGCCTCGGAGTTCGGCAGGCTTCCCGGGCCGATCCGCAGCCCGGTCTCGTACGTCGTGACCCCGTTGTGGGTGTCGACGGCGTCGAGCGAGTACGTGTCGACGAAGTTCGGTCCGTAGAGACCGGCCTCGACCCGATCGATTCGGCAGCCGGAGGTCTTGATCCGGGTCGTGACAGTGATCCCCTTGGGCACCGACGTGCCGAGCACGACCCTGGATGGGGTGATCGTCGTGCCGACGATGACCGCCGGGGTCGAGCACGCCGGAGCCGAGGCGGTCGCCGGCGTGCCGGCAACCAGGGACGAGACGGCGAGGGCGCTGCCGGCGAGGGCGACGGCGACGCGCCGGCCCGTGAGTAGTCGGGCGGTGGGTAGGCGGACGGTGAGAACGGGGTGTCTGGTCATGGCTCAACGGTGCGGCCACCGGGTTGGGGTGATCTTGGAACCGACTTGGGGCCGCGGGGCCGGTGGTTTGTGACCGACGCCGGATCGGGGTGGAATGGAGTCGTGCTGGCCGATCGAGTGGACCCGACCTCCTGCTCCGGGGACTACGACGTGCTCGTCGTCGGTGCCGGCCTCTCGGGGATCGGCGTGGCCCGACGGTTGTCGACCGAGCTGCCGGAGCTCACCTACGCCGTGCTCGAGGCACGGGGCGCCACCGGCGGCACGTGGGATCTGTTCCGCTTCCCCGGAGTCCGCGCGGACTCCGACATGTACACCCTTGGCTACGACGACAAGCCTTGGCGTGGCCGAGCGGCCATGCCGTCGGGTGAGCAGATCCTGGGCTACCTCCGTGAGGCTGCGGCGGAGGGCGGCATCGAGGCGCGGATCAAGCTGAACCATCGTGTGCGGCAGATCTCCTGGTCGAGCTCGACGGCTCGGTGGTGTGTCGACGTCGAGCGCACCGACACCGGTGAGTCGGTGCGGTTGCACAGCCGCTGGGTGTTCGCCGCCGGTGGGTACTACAGCTACGACGCCGGTTTCACGCCGGTGATCGAAGGGCGCGACCGCTTCGCCGGCCGGGTGGTCCATCCCCAGCACTGGCCCGGAGATCTCGACCACGCCGGCAAACGGGTCGTCGTCATCGGCAGCGGCGCCACGGCGATCACGCTCGTGCCGGCGCTCGCGGACGGCGCCGCGCTCGTCACCATGCTGCAGCGGACTCCGACGTACGTCGTGCCTGTCACCGTGGAGGACGGACTCGCGGTCCGGCTGTCCGCTGTCCTCGGTGCCGACCGTGGCTACGCGGCCACCCGCCGGATCAAGATCGGCTCGCAGGCTCTGACCTGGCGGTTCTGCCGCCGTCACCCGCGGCTCGCCAGGCGGTTGATCCGGCGGATCAACGCCGCCCAGCTCCCGACGGGCTTCGACGTCGACACCCACTTCAACCCGCCGTACGGCCCGTGGGACCAGCGGATGTGCGCCAGCCCGGGCGGCGACTTCTTCCGGGCGATCCGGGAAGGCAGCGCGAGCGTGGTGACCGAGGAGATCGCGAGGTTCACCGAGCACGGTCTCCTGCTGGCGTCGGGCCGCGAGCTGACGGCGGACATCGTCGTGACCGCCACCGGCCTGCAGCTCCAACCGTTCGGCGGGTTCCCGATCGTGGTCGACGGCGTTCCCGTGCACCTTCCGGATCACGTCGTCTACAAGGGAATGATGCTCAGTGACATACCGAATCTTGCCTTCGCGATCGGCTACACCAACGCGTCCTGGACGCTGAAGGTCGACTTGATCGCCGAGCACTTCTGCCGGTTGTTGCGCTTCGTCCGCGACCGGCACTCGGGCGTCTGTCGCCCGGTCCTTCCAGAAGGTGGCATGGCATTGCGGCCGCTCTTCGAGCTCGGTTCCGGCTACGTCCGGCGCACCGTCGACGACCTGCCCAGGCAGGGCGACCACGCCCCGTGGCGGATGTCGATGCGCTATCGCGACGATCTGGCGGTCTTGCGCGACGGACCCGTCGTCGACGAATATCTGGAGCTTGACCCCGAGCCGGCCCGTTCTGAGCTGCCCGTTCTGAGCTGCCGGGTGTGAGCCGGCTACTCCACGTGGGGCCGGAGACGTAGGAGAGGGTCCGATGACCAGACGGCGACCCGGCCCGGAGAGGGCCGGCAAAGTGGCAGTGGTGACCGGCGCCGGCTCCGGGATCGGACGGGCACTGACGATCGGTCTGGCACGCCGGGGCTGTCGGCTGGCGATCTGTGACATCGACGAGCAGGGATTGGAGATCACCCGGATCAGGACCGAGGCGCTCGGCGTTCCGGTCCTTGCGGGTCCGGTCGACGTGGCCGACCGGGGGTCGGTGGCGGCCTTCGGGATGCAGGTCGCCGCGCACTACGGGGTCGTCCACCAGCTCTACAACAATGCCGGCGTCGCCGACGGTCGGCGCCTGCTGGACGCCTCCTATGACGACCTGGAGCGGATCCTGGCGATCAACCTATGGGGCGTGGTGTACGGGACAAAGGAGTTCCTGCCGCACCTGATCGCCTCGGGCGAGGGGCACCTGGTCAACATCTCCAGCCTCAACGGGTTCCTCGCGCAGCCCGGACTCACCGGCTACTGCACATCCAAGTTCGCGGTGCGTGGGTTCACCGAGACCGTCCGGGCCGAGATGCTGGCCGACGGTCAGCCGGTGAAGGTCACTGTCGTCCATCCGGGCGGCGTACGGACAAACATCGCCACCGCGGCGTTCGAGCACGCGCGTGGAGCGCCTGAGGCGCTGAGCGCTCGCGATGAGGCGCGGATGGCCTTCTACAACGAGAAACTGCTGCGGATGGACCCGCTGGACGTGGCGGACATCATCCTCCGCGGAGTTGCGGACGGGCGAGCTCGGATCGTGGTGGGCGCGAGTGCCCGTCGGCTCGACCAGCTCACGCGGCTGCTCCCAGCCGCCGGCCCGGTGATCACGGCCTGGTTCGACCGCCGCTTCTCTCTCGCCGATGAGCACGGCGAATGAGCCGCTCAGGAAGGGGCGCAAGTCCTGCAGGGCTGTCGGCGCCGGGACGTAGCATGCACGGGTGCCCGAGGGACATACGCTCTTCCGCCTCGCCCGCGATCTGACCGATGCGTTCGCCGGCGCGCCCGTTCGGGCGTCCAGCCCGCAGGGCCGATTCGCGGCCGACGCCGCAGTGATCGACGGTACGCGGATGATCGGCGCGGAGTCCGGCGGCAAGCACCTGTTCGTCGAGTTCGCCGACGACCGTTTCGTCCATGTTCATCTCGGCCTGATCGGCAAGTGGGACATCCGGTCGGGTCCCGCGCCGGCGCCGGTGGGTGCGATCAGACTGCGGCTCGAGAACCCGACGTCGTATGCCGACCTCCGCGGCGCGATCATCTGCGACCTCGTCGGCCGCGATCGGCACGACGAGGTGCTCGACCGGATCGGCCCGGACCCGTTGCGGCCCGATGCCGACCCCGACCGCGCGTGGCGACGGATCCATCGCAGCGACCGGGCGATCGGCGATCTGATCATGGACCAGGAGGTGCTCGCCGGGGTCGGCAACGTGTATCGGGCCGAGGTGCTGTTCCGGCATCGGATCGACCCGCTCCGCCCGGGCCGTACGCTGCGCCGAGCGCAGTGGCAGGCCATCTGGGACGACCTGGTCGACCTGCTGCACGAGGGCGTCCTCACCGGGCGGATAGACACCGTCCGCCCCGAGCACACACCCGAGGCGATGGGGCGGCCTGCACGCAAGGACGACCACGGCGGCGAGGTCTACGTCTATCGCCGGACCGGGCAGCCGTGTCATGTCTGCGGAGCGGCGATCCGGACCAAGGACCTGAAGGGACGCAATCTGTTCTGGTGTCCGCGCTGCCAGCCCCGCTTCCGTTCGCGCGCGAAGGTCGGGGCCCTGTGAGACGGTCGGAGCCCGATGAGAGTGTCGGCGCCGTGTGCGGGTGCCCCGCCCTGTACCGAGGTCACGGCGTACGCCGAGCGACTCGATCGTGCGGGCATCGATGTCGAGCTCGTCGTCGACACCATGCCGCAAGGAATGGACATGCTGGCCTGGGTGCCACGGATGAGGGCGTTCCGGCAGGCCGCGGTCGACGCTCTCGGTCGCGCGCTCGCCTGATCGGTCGGCCGATCGCGGACACACACCTGCGCTTCGACAACGCGCTCAGCGGGCATCCCGCCGGCCGGCGAGCATGACCTCCAGGCCCCGCGTCGCGCTGTACCCGGCGGGCACGCCGTCCACCAGCATCGCGAGGCCGCTGCTGCTCGACGTCCGCAGCGGCAGGATCGCCTGGTATGCAGGGGAGTCGTACCAGCCCTGCGCGGAGGCCCGGTCGGGGAAGGCGATGACGATCACCGCCGAGCGACCACTCAGCTCGCCCTCCACGATCGTCGGCCCGGGCTGGTGGACGACGAACCTGCCGCCGTACGGCTCGAGGGTGGCATCGATGGCCTGCAGGTACGCGATCATGTCCGTTCCGAACCTGATGTCGTGCAGGACGGCGATGGCATAGACGGCGGGATCGCTCACCCGAGCGAGACTACGCGGAAGCTCACCCGCCGAAGCGGTGCCGACCCGACGGCACGGGATGGGTCGTGCCGTCCGGCAGCGCGATCTCGGCACTCACTCCGTTCGGCACGAGCACGTCGACGACCAGGCCGTCCGCGGTCCGGCGCCAGCCGCACTCCACCCGACCGTGCCGGGTCTCCAGCGTCCCCTTCGCCCAATCCAGACCGGCTCCCGGAGTGGGTGCGAGTCGGATCGAGTCGTACCCCGGCTCAGCGGGTCGGATGCCGGCAACCACCTGGTACAGCCAGTCCGCCACCGCGCCGAGGGCGTAGTGGTTGAAGCTGGTCATCTCACCCGGGTTGATCGAACCATCGGGCAGCATCGAGTCCCAGCGCTCCCAGATCGTGGTGGCACCCATGCTGACCGGATAGAGCCATGACGGGCAACCTTCCTCGAGGAGCAGCCGGTAGGCCGAATCGACATGGCCGGTCTCCGAGAGCGCCCAGGTGACGAACGGGGTCCCGGCGAAGCCGGTGGTCACCCTGTGGTCGCGTTCGGCGACGACTTCGGCCAGCCGGTTCCCGGCCCGGGCCCGCTGATCCTCCGACAGCAGGTCGAAGCAGATGGCGAGGGCGTACACGGTGGCGCAGTCGGACACGATCGTGCCGTCGTCGTTCACATAGTGGGCAACGAAAGCGTTTTTGATCTCGGTGGCGAGCTCGGCCCAGCGCGTCGCGTCATCGTCCTTGCGCAGCAGGCGCGCGGCCTCGGCGGTGAACGCCACCGACCGGTAGAAGCTGGCTGTCGCGACCACCCCGGGATCGGCCTTGGCGTTCCACGGCTCGTGCGGCGACGCGTCCGGGTCCAGCCAGTCGCCCAGCTGCTTGTCGGCGTCCCACAGGCCGGTGTCGGACAGCCTCGGGATGACGGATTCCAAGTGGAGCACCATGCCGGGGTAGTGCGCGGCCAATCGATCGCGGTCGCCGTACGCCGTCCACAGCGCCTGCGGCACCCAGACGGCCGCGTCGCCCCAGATCGCACACGCGCCGGCGAAGGGGTTCTCGAAACCCTCTTGGAAGTGGGCGTACTTGAGCACGTCCGGGACGACGTAGGGCACATAGCCGTTCGGACCGGTCTCGGCAGCGACGTCGAGCAGCCACTTGTGCAGGAAGTCGGAGACGTCGAACTGGTACGCCGCCGTCGCGGCGTAGGCGGCGATGTCACCCGTCCAGCCGAGCCGCTCGTCGCGCTGCGGACAGTCGGTCGGGACGTCCAAGAAGTTGCCCTTCTGGCCCCAGATCGAGTTGCTCACCAGCTGGTTCACTCCGGGGTGGGAGCACTCGAACCACCCCGTACGCCTCATCTCGGAGTGCACCACGACGGCCTCGACGTCGTCGGCGCTGAGCCCGCCGGGGAAGCCGGTGATCTCGGCGTAGCGGAAGCCGTGGAACGTGAAGGTGGGCTCGAAGGTGTCGTCTCCACCGGACAGGATGAATGTGTCGGTGGCCTTCGCGGCCCGCAACGGCCGCGTGCCGAGCTCGTCGTGCTCCAGCACCTCGGCGTGCCGGACCGTGATCACGTCGCCCTCGGATCCGCTGGCCCCCAGCCGGAGCCAGCCGACGAGGTTCTGACCGAAGTCCACCAGTGTCTTACCGCCGGGCGAGGTCCAGATCGCGACCGGTCGGAGCACCTCGTGTCGCCGGACCAGCGGGCCGACCTGATCGACCAGGGTGCCGTGCTCGAAGTCCTTCGCCCGCACCTCGAGCGGTTCGCCGTCGCGACCGCTCAGCCGGGCGTCGATGGTCTGGCCGTTGTAGAGGCTGTGGAACGGGGTGTCCGTGGTGGCGGCGGTCCATGTCTCGTCGCTCACCAGCGTCTGCGTGGTCCCGTCGGCGTACGTAACGGACAACTCGGCCAGGAATCCGATCTCCGTCCCGTAACTGGCGTTCGCACCTTCGAAGCCGAGATCGCCGCGGTACCAGCCGTTGCCCAGCAGGACCTCGACCTCGACCGTGTCGGCGGCCGCCTCCCCGCGTGTCTGCCTGTCGGCCGTGACGAGCGCGGTGACGTCGAAGGTCTGCACCTGCAGCCGCCACTCGTACGCCGTCCATCCGGGGTTCAGGACGGAGTCGGTGACCGGCCGACCATTCACGCTCGCCTCGTAAGCACCGTGCGCGGTGGCCCGCAGTGTGGCTTGGTCGACGTTGCCGGCCGGCTGGTCGAGATCGATCGTGGTGCGGAGCCGGACCACGGCGTTGCGGTCGGTGCCTGCCGTGATCATGGTCGCCTTGGCGAGCATGGGGTGTCCTTCCTGGAAGCTTCCCCTGCAGGGCTGGGGGTGTGGTTGGAGCGGCGAACGCGGAAGTCCGGCTCAGTGCGTGATGTGCGGCTGGGCGTAGCCGCCGACCTCGACCTCGTCCCCCTCGATGTCGAACTCGTTGCGGCTGCCCTTGCGGAACCCGATGATCGCGGCCGCCATGCCGATGGCGATCAGCACGGTCAGCACACCGAACAGGCCGCGCGGGCCGGCCGCCGCCAGTCGCGGCGTGACCAGGGCCAGCACCGCAGCCAGCACGCGGGCGACTGAGATGATGGTGCCCTGTGCGGTCGAACGGAGCAGGGTCGGGAACGACTCCTGGGTCCACACCTTGAGGATGGCCTCGAAGGCGAACGCGCCACCGATCGCTGCCAGGATCTGCCACAGCAGCAGGGTGATCACGCTGACGCCCAGGATGGTGGGAATCAGGGTCGACAACACGTAGCAGGCGGCGCCGATGTAGAACGCCAGCATCCGGTACTTCGTGTCGACGATGCGCAGGAAGAGCAGCGAGAGCACCAGGCCCACGCCGATCACGACGAGGCCGATGCGGGCGGCGAACTCGACCGTCGACCCGGCGGTGTTCACCCAGAGGTACGTTCCGAACTGGCCGCCGGTGTTCGCGGCGAGGTTGACCAGCGGGTAGAACACCAGCAGGCAGATGAACGGGATGGCGTACGGCACCTTCAGCAGATCGCGGACCCGGACGTGCTCTGCGCGCTCGGTGTGCAACCCGTGCTGGCGCTCGTCGCGGGCCGTGGACCACACGGTCGACTCGGGCAGGGTCAGTCGGGCGACCAGCACGATCAGCGCGATCACGCCCACATGGCCGAAGATGATCTGGCCGCCGATATGGCCCTTGTCGCCGATCACGGACGTGAGGGCGAGTGGGATGACGATGCCCATCGTCCACAGCACCTGCGAGAAGCTGACCAGCTTGCCGCGGTTCTTGTCGTCGGCGGCCTCGGCGATGGTGGCGATCGAGACCGGGAGGTCGGCACCGGTGCAGAGACCAGCCAGGATGGCGCCGATCAGCAGCATCGGGAAGCCCGTGGCGAAGACGTTGAATCCCATCGCGATGGCGATGCCGATCATCGTCACGCTGAACACCGGCTTGCGGCCGAATCGGTCACCCAGCCGACCGCCGGTGGCCGCGCCGATGGCGATACCCATGGTGAGAGAGAAGGACAAGACGCCGATCTGGTCGCCCGTGATGCCGAGCGGCTTTTGATAGATGACGAGGGCGTTGCCCGAGGAGACGATGGTCGCGGCGTCCAGATAGGACGCCATGCCGGCCACCACGGCGATGTACCACGGATTCGGACCTTTGCGTGTGAGCGGAGCAGTCGTCATGGTCTTCCCTTCATTGGGTAGCGTGCCCGGCCGGAGGCCTTGGTGCGGGGGCACCGATCATCGCGCGCAGGCTCGATGAATCGATTCAATAGCTGCAGCCTAAGTTGGTGGTCAAGGATCTGTCAAGATCAACGTGCGACGTTCTGAAGCGATTCACAGCCACAACCTATGGCGATTTCAAGGTTGTCGAGGGTGTTACCCGGGTCGCGCCCCACTCAAGCGAATGTACGTCCCAGCCTTATCGCGCCAAAGGTCCCGTGAGGTGGCGCCGGCGGGGCGTCGGACTCCAGCACGAAGCAAGGTGGGTCGCCTGAACGCCCTGCTACGTTGAGCCGATGACGGATTCGGCGGTGGATGACTACGGTCGATGCTGCGGTCGAGATGTCTCCTCCTCCTCCTCCTCCTCCCCGGAAAGTGGGCGCAGACGACAGCGACACGCCGGTCGGAGGTGTCGTTTGCGCCCAGTTTCCGGTGGAGGGGAGGGCCGACGGCGACGTACCGCCGCGTGTCGGGTCGGCCTCAGCGACGCCAGGCGGGGTCGCGGCCGATGAAGGCCATCAGCCGGTCCTGAACGGGAGCGTCGTCGGACACAGCGACGCGCGGACCGTACTGGCCGGATGCTCGCAGAAGTTCGTCGATGGGCTCCATGCCGGCCAGCAGCTGGGCACAGACCTCCGGGTCGAGACGATCGTCCTGGCCGCTGGCGCGTGAGAGGTCCCAGGTGTGCAAGAAGATGTCGGTTACGTAGAACTGGTCGATCGCCGCATCGAGCGGATGGCTGCCGACCTGGGGGTGGGCGAACTCACGGCCCGAGTCGGGCGCGTCCAACAGCGCCTGGACCGCTTCGACATGGGCGTGCCAGGCTGCCGCGGGGTCTTCGGCGGTCGCCTCTTCGGCGGTCGCCTCTCCGGCGGTCGGCTCCTCGCCGGGCGGGCGTCCGGCGACCTCCAGCGTCACGCCACCGCCGGCCAGGAATCCCGGCAGCCAGGTCACCAGGTGGCCGACGACATCGCGCGCTGTCCAGCCGGCGACCGGGGCTGGGGCGTCCCAGTCACTCACCCGGTCCACTCGAGCGGAGAAGGCGCCGGCCACCATCGCGTGATGCTCGGCTGGGGTCACTGCGTGGCTCCGTCTGCGAGCACGCCGTCGAGCTTGGCGTATCCCTGCTCGATCCCCGTCTCCATTCCGCTACGCAGCCACGCGTCGCGGCTTTCGAACGAATCGACGAGGGACTGGGCGTGCAACCGGCTGCGCCCGTCGCCGAGGTCTTCGAAGCGCAGGGTCTCGAGCGCGACCTCCTCGGGCTGGCCCTCCCAGGTGAACGTCTGGACGATGGCGTCCTCGCCGATCCGGTGGAAGCAGCCGCGGAACCAGAACTCCTGCCCATCTCGCCGGGCGACATAGCGCCAGCTCCCGCCGTCGCGGACGTCCCAGGCGTCGATGGTGGTGTCCATGCCCTCCGGCCCGACCCAGCGAGCGAACAGGTCCGGATCGAGATGGGCGCGCATGAGCTGCGCGGGAGACGCGTCGAAGTCTCGGGTCAGCCTGATCATGGGGAGCTTCGGGTCGGCCTCGATCGCGACCTCGGCGTTGACGGTGGTGCTGGTCATGTCGATGTTCCTTCCTCTGGTGGGGTGTGCTGCTTGTCTGTGTCCATGGGGGCGCGCACGGTGTCGAGCTCGGCCAGGTCGGCGAGGACGGCGTCGAGACGTCGGTAGCGCTGTTCGGCCCGTCGGCGATAGCGCTCGATCCATGCGGTCATCAGGTCGAACACCTCTGCTTCCAGGTGGACGGGTCGGGTCTGGGCTCTGCGCGAGCGCGTGACGAGGCCAGCGTCCTCCAGCACCTTCAGGTGCTTCGACACCGCCTGGACGGTGACCTCGTACGGGTCTGCGAGCTCGTTGACCGTGGCGTCGGCGATGGTGAGGCGGGCCACCATGTCGCGACGAGTCGGGTCGGCGAGGGCGGCGAATACCCGCGAGAGCTGATCAGCCATGACCTTTCCTAAACCATTTGGTTGAGGAAGACGATAGGACGCCCCCACGCCGTTGTCAACCCTGTGGTTGAATACGGCCGAGCGCATTTTCGACTCAGTCTCGACCGGGTTGTGCAACGTCCGCCGAGGTCGTGGGCGCCTTCTTCACTTCGGCTCGAGCAGGTTCACAACGGCTTCCGTGACACCGAAACGGCGATCGCCGACCTCGAACGGGAGGTCGCCCCGCCGAGTTCGCGTTCGACTGCGCGCCGGGACGTTGCGCTGCCCCCGAGTTTCGGTCGGCGTCAGCCCGGATATGTCCAGATGCACCGGGTCCTGGCTGCTGGGCCCACCACCGAGTGTCGACCCGAAGGAAGTTTCATGTCCACTGACGCCATCGTGCTTCTCCGCGAGGATCACAAGGAGATTCGTCGACTGTTTCGCGATTTCGCGAAGGCTGGAGCGGGTGCTGTCGTGGCCAAGAACGCTCTCGCCGAGAAGATCATCGCTGCCCTCACAGTGCATACCTACATCGAGAACGAAACCATGTATCCAGAAGTTCGACGGCTGCTGCCAGACCTCGAGGACGATGTGCTCGAATCCTACGAAGAACATCATGTCGCCGACTTGCTCGTGAGCGAGCTCGCCCTGTTGGACGCCACCCATGAGCGCTTCGACGCCAAAATGACCGTCTTGATCGAGAACGTCACCCACCACATGGACGAAGAGGAACAGGACTGGTTCCCGAAGGTGCGCGCCGGGCTCTCCCGCAACCAGCTGTCAGAGCTCGGAGCGCGCATGATCGAGCAGAAGCAGACCGCGCCACGCAGCCCGACCCAACCCAGTGCTCTGAAGAAGGCTGTCGATGCAGTGATCTCTTGAGGCCGTGGATCTCGGTGACCACGAGGTCTGATGTCATTCCGATTCCCTGGACCTCCGTCAACCGCCTCCGGAAGGGTTGGGGGACGCTGGAGCGTTTCGGGGGAGCCATGACAGAGCAGCGACCAGGAATCTCGTCATGATCATCGACCGTGTCCCCGGGCGCCTACCAACTGCCCGGGCCTGGGTGAGATCGGTCTCGGCGAACCGGTTGAGCACCCGGCAGCTGTGGGTGCTGCACGCCGTTGCCCAGCATCGAATCGACCACGAGCTGCTGCACGGTGACTTGTCCGGCTACACCTTGGACGGTCGTCCGGTGAGCTGGACCCTGACCGCTCTCGCCGTTCGTGGCCTGGTCGCTTTCGACCCCTTCACACCGGGACCGCCCAACATCACTGTGCTCGGTATAGACGCCATCAGCGGTAGGTGAGCCCTGTCGCCGTCCTGCGGCCTCAACGGGAGTGGTTTGAGGCGAGCGTCGGGAGACGAGGTAGGGCGAGAAGGTATGGGGATGGTGGTGCCGCTGTGCTGGCTTTCACGCTGCACGCCCTGGCTCTCAGCAGGCCCCGGCTCGGGCCGGCCGGTGACAGTCCGGGGAGGATGTGGATTGCGCAGCAGGTGCGGCGGTGCGCCGCCGGTCGCCAACGCGAGTCAGGAAGGAAGCGGTGTGCCCGGACCCACGAACACGAACTCCAGTCAGGAAAAGCCGGCGAGCTCGCCGGTGGAGCGGCTGAGCCGTCAGACCATTGTGGAAGCGGCGATCACCATCATTGATCGTCGTGGTGTTCAGGGTCTGACGATGCGTGGGCTGGGCAAGGAGCTTGGTGTGGAAGGCATGGCCCTCTACCGGTACGTCACCGGCCGTGAGGACCTCCTGGAGGCTGTGATCGCCGTCATGCTCGCTGATCTGCGGGTGGATCTCGACGAGGACATCATCGAGAGCTGGCAGGGCTATATCCAGTCCCTTGCGCATCGCATCCGCCAGATTGCGGTCGAGCACCCCGGCATCTTTCCGCTGATCGCCACGCGACATCCGGCGGCGCCGTGGCTGCGTCCGCCGTTGCGGAGTCTGGAGCTGGTCGAAGACTTCCTCGACACGTTGTCTGGCAATGGTCTGACCGACGATCAGGCTGTCGGGGTGTATCGGGCGTTCACCAGCTTCTTGTTGGGGAGCCTGCTTTTGGAAGCTGCGGAGCGCGGAGCGCCGACCTCACCGGTCGAGGAGCCGCTGGACGAGGGAGGGGCACAGGTCGGCAACCATGATGCTGACCTGGATCTGAGTGCTCAACCGACCATTGTGCGGTGCCGGTCTTTGCTCAGTGAGGACCGTAGCGAGGAGGAGTTCGAGATCGCGTTGGAGACGTTGCTGGACCGACTCGAGCTCGATCTGTCGCAGTAGGCGGGTAGCCGTACTCGCTCGCTCGATGAGGTGTCACCGAACGTAGTCGGCGAGCTCACAGCGGTTCAGGGTGGGTTCACGACCGGCCCCCAACGATCCCGCTACTGCGACGGTGATCCGGGCGGCCAGGCAGTGAGCGGCTTGCCGATTTCCCACTCATGGCCGAACGGATCGATGACTCGGCCCACTCGCCACCCATGTTCCTCATCGACCGGCGACTTGCTTTGAGCGCCAGCCGCGACGGCTTGAGCGAACACGGCGTCCGGATCGTCAACGACGAGCAGCACTCGGCCCGTTGCCGCGCCGATGGTTCGCGGCACACGCCGCTCGGTGCTCGACCCGGCAGTTGCGATCCAGAATGCCGCGTCGCCGACGGCGAGTTGGGCGACGATGTCTTCCCCGTCGCCGACGCGGTGCACCACCTTGGCGTTGAACGCGGACTCGTAGAACGCGAGCGCAGCACTCCCGCGGTCCACCCAGAGCTCGGGCTGAATGGACGTCACGGCAGGGCCGGCGCCCAAGTCGCTATGTACACCGACTGAGCATCTCGAATCGAGCTGGCCGCCGCAAGAGGATCCACTGACCGCCGATCTTCGGGGCGCGAGGAATCGACATCGCCACCGTTGGCTCGCGCTCGTCGCCACATGATCAAGGCGTACGCGAGGCTCGCCATCAGTTGGATCCAGGCGCCCTTCGGGTTGTCTTCCCGGCCTCCGCCGATAGTTCGGCGGTTTCGCTGGAAGTTGTCGCTTCCGTGAGCGTCATTTCGTGTCGGAGGCGTTGGTTGTCGTCTTGGAGGTCGAGGACCTGGGCGATGCCGGCGAGGTTGAGTCCCTGCGTCAGGAGGGTCTGGATACGGCGGAGGCGGGCGACGTCCTCTGGGCTGTAAAGGCGGTTGCCGCCTGAGGTGCGGTCGGGGATGACCAGGCCGGCGCGTTCGTAGGCGCGGAGGTTCTGGATGGCGGTGCCGACGAGGTCGGAGGTCACCCCGATGCCGTAGACGCCTCGGCCGGGTGGTGGCTGTTCGACGGCGGCGGGATCGGGGTCTGTGGACATCTGAAACTCGCTTCATCGACTTGACATCACTATGCGGCCACGCTATATCAATATCTATATTCAGCGCAATAGATAGTCGCTGGAGAAGACATGAGCCCATATGACTTGTTGATCTCAGGAGGTGACTCGTGATGTCGATCCTGATGCCTGGCGCGACGGTCGAGGGCAGTGGCCACCGCGTGGTTGACAGGTCTGTCGATCAGCGGTCGGTTTCCAGCTGAGCAAACGGGTTGGCCTGGCCGGCGGCGTCTGGCACCGGCGGCAACCATCTCGTCGAACGCAGGGAGGTGAACTCGAATGGGTGCAGGGTTGGTCGACGACGATGACGTGCTGCAGCATTTTGCGGGTGGCCAACATGCCGGGATCGGACGGTTCACGGCAGACCCGGCCACCGGCAGCTGGTGGTGGGACGATGTGGTGTTCACGATCTTCGGCTATCCGGTCGGTGAGGTGCAACCGTGCTGGGAGCTCATCCGGCGCCACATTCCCGGTCCGGACCTGGCCGCGGTCGAGCAGCAGTATGCCGACGCCGGTCGGGGAGTTGGACCGTTCGGCTGGTCCCACCGAATCTGTGCCGCAAACGGAGTGTTGCGGTCCGTGCTCGTCGTCGGCGACTCCTCCCACCCAGACGGTGACCCGGGACTGGCACTCACCGGTTTCGTGATCGACCTGACCGATCTCCGGCGCAGCGCTGCCCGGGCGGCCGGAACCGACGCGATCCGCCGATCCGCTCAGCATCGGGCCGTCATCGAGCAGGCCAAGGGTGTGCTGATGCTGGCCTACAACGTGAACGCAGATGCCGCCTTCGGATTGTTGTCCCGGCACAGCCAGAACACGAATCGCAAGCTGTACACGGTCGCGTCCACCGTGATGGCAAACATCTCCGCCGACCGGATGCCGACCACAAGTCTCCGCGGCACGCTGGACCGGATCCTCACCGGACAGGCCGACCACAGCCAGCCTCGACAAGAGTGCAAACAAGGCTGAACAGCTGAAAGGCAAAGCCAAGGAAGGCGTCGGCGACGCAACGAGCAGCTGCCGGCCGACGCACGACGGCGGGACAGGGTCGATCCCCCGAGAAGCTCGGACGATCGACCTCCCCGCGCCTGCCGGCCGTTCCACGGCATCGTCAATGTCCTTCGGCGGGTGACCCGTCGGCGAACGGGCGGCTGACGGCGTCGGAGGGAAGTGATCTGGCGATATCGGTCTGGGTCAGCGTGCCGACCACAGTGTGGCCGTCGACGACCGGGGGCTGGCGAATCTGGTGTTGCGCCACGGTTCGGAGGCCGTTTTCGGCGGAGTCATCGGTAGCGATCGTCACGAGCTGCGTGCGCATAGTTGCCGAATGTCGACACGTAGACGGAGAAACCGATCGAAGCTACCAACCACAAGACGGTTGCCACCACGGCGCCCACGGAGACCCAGCGCATCTTGGGGTCGCGGTCCGGCCCGATGCGATAGAGGACGGCGAGAGCCACGGTGACAACGGTTGCGATCAGAATCCAGCGGACTGCTTGGAACAGCCAGCGGAGCGGCCCGGAGAGGTCGGACTGGCCAACCACAGCAGGTAGGACGGCGACCAGTCCGACCCCGATGATCATGAAGACGATCGCGGCCAGGGTCACCGCCAGCGCGAGGCCGCGTTTCGCCACGAAGGAGCGATCATCATTCTCGTCGTAGGCCGCGCTGACGGCGGTCAGCAGCTGGTTGACGCCTCCTGATGCCGACCACAAGGCGATGACGACCGCGCGCGGGCGCTCACGAGCGTGGCTTCTCGGCGGCCACGAGCCGATGCAGTGTTGACCAGAGTCGGCTGAGCCGGGATGGTCGACGGGTTTCGGCGAGGACCTTCGCGGTTCGGCCGTTGAGTGGACCCCAGGCGTTGTAGGCGACGCCGGTGATCGGCACCGCAACCAGGATGCCGACGATTCCGCCGAGGGTCGCGCCGATGGCGATGACCAGGATGATCGCGAGGGGATGCAACCGCACGTAGCGTCCGACGACCAGGGGTTGAAGCACGTGGGCCTCGAGCTCGTGCTCGATGAGCAGAACGAGGAGGATGATGGCGGCTGCCACGGCACCCTTCGAGCCGAGCGTGACGAGCACCGCGAGGCCGCCGGCGAGCAGGGCACCGACGACCGGGACGAAGCTGCCGATGAATACGAGCAACGCAAGCGGCAAGAACAGTGAGACGCCGAGGATGGACAAGGCGGTGCCGATCACGACCGCATGCACGGTGGCGATCACGGTGGTGCCTTGGACGAATCCGGACAGGGTCACCCAGGCCGCCTGTCCGGCGGCTCCGATTCGTTTCCTGGCGCGGTGGGGGAAGAGGGTTCGGCACCAGGACCAGATCCGGTTGCTGTCATAGAGCAGGAAGAACAAGACGAAGATTCCTAGCAGCACCCCGGCGACGAATCGGAGACTGGTCTCGGTTGCACTCAGTGCTGTGGCCGCGAGACCGTGGCTTGCCGACTGCAGCGCTTCTTGAAGCCTGTCTTGGATGACATCGAGGGTTGATTGGCTCACGGGCAGCGACGCGAACTGGTTCTGTGCCGAACGCAGCGAGGTCCCGAACTGGGCCGACAGGGTGTCGATCTGGTTGGCCGTGACCAGAACCACCACCGTTCCGACGATGATCAGAATCAGCAGCAGACCCACAACGCTGCAGGCCGCGGCCAGCCCACGCACCAGACCGCGCCGACGCAGCCACAGGTTGAACGGGCTCAACAGCGCGGTCAGCAGCAACGCCACGGCACAGGGCACCCACACCACGAGCACGGCGGACAGGACACGCACCGCCAGCCACACCGCCAACCCGATGATCATCAGTCCCGCTGCCCACAGCACGGCAGTCGCGAGTCGGCGGGGAATCAGACCGTTCAGCACCCGGTGGCCCGATGTCTTCTTCGGCACGGGAGGACGAGCCCGCGCTGGTGTCGGCGAGGCTTGATCGCGCCCGCCGCCGGTGACATCCGGGTCGGTTATGCCGCACCTCCGATCCGCTCCCTGTGGACACCGATACCCGCTGGGAGGTGGGAGAAACCGCGGGTATTCGTGCCAGCGCACGGCGGTGAACAGGATCGAGCGTCTCCGGTCCCGTCACGCCGCCGCTGGCCGTCACCCAGGGGTCGAGCACGGGGAGGACGCGGCGGCCATGGGCGTTTCGACTCGCACTGGGCGGGTACCGCGCACGACGAAGAGTGGTCTCGCCTTGCCAAATGTGTCGACAGGAAGGTCCCGCGTGAACCAACCAGCCCAACAACAAGAAGTGCCCGGACTGCAGTCGGAGATGACGCCACGCCCTGACTGCGGTGAGGACAGCTATGTCGGCAGTGGTCAGCTCACGGGCAAGGTCGCGGTGATCACCGGCGCCGACTCGGGGATCGGTCGTGCCGTCGCGATCGCGTACGCGCGCGAAGGTGCCGACGTGGTGATCAGCTACCTCAGCGAGGACTCCGATGCAGAGGAGGTGAAGACCCTAGTCGAGGCTGCCGGCCGTCGTGCGGTGCTGATCCGCGGCGATCTCTCGAAGCCACAGCACTGCCGAGACATCATCGCTACCACGATCGAGGAGCTGGGGCGCATAGACGTACTGGTCAGCAACGCGGCCTTCCAGATGACTCACGAGTCGCTCCTCGACGTCTCGGATGAGGAGTGGGACTACACCTTCGCAGTGAACATCGGGGCGATGTTCCACCTGTGCAAGGCGGCTCTACCGCACCTGAAACCGGGTGCGTCGATCATCGGCAGCTCCTCGGTCAACTCCGACATGCCGTCGCCCGCCCTCGCCCCGTACGCCGCCACGAAGGCGGCGATAGCCAATTTCTGCGCCAGCCTTGCCCAGTTGTTGGGCGATCAGGGTATCCGTGTCAACAGTGTCGCGCCCGGGCCGATCTGGACCCCGCTCATCCCGGCCACGATGCCACCGGAAAAGGTCGAGACAGTTCGGCGAGGACACTCCGCTGGGTCGCGCGGGTCAGCCCGCCGAGCTCGCCCCGGTATACGTGCTCCTCGCTTCGGACGCCGGCAGCTACGTCTCCGGTGCCCGGGTTGCGGTCACCGGGGGAAGGCCCATCCTGTAGGGCCCCACTCAAGACTGGTCTGGTCGTCAGGCGTCCACGGGTGTGTGCGTGGAGGCTTCGGATCTGGGTAGGTGCTCGCAGGGACCCCTGAGCACATGGGTCACGTGATCGGCAGCGTCCGTCTCGGGCGGACACGGTGAGGAGGAGTCATGCCCGGCAAGAAGAAGCCAGGACCGAGCGTCAAGGACGACAAGACGTACGAGGCGTTGCGCGACGAGGGTGCCTCCAAGGAGAAGGCGGCCCGCATCGCCAACGCCGGGGCGCAGAAGGGAAGGTCCCGATCCTCGGTCGGCGCCAAGGGCGGCAAGGCCGGCTCGTACGACGACTGGAAGGTGGCCGACCTGCGCAAGCGGGCCAAGGAGCTCGGCCTGTCCGGCTACTCGGGCAAGAAGAAGTCCGAGCTCGTCACGATGCTGCGGAACCACTGACACGCTTGTCTCAGGGGAGACCGCCAGGCGACGGTCGCACACGCCGACCGCGACCGCTTGAGCGCCTACGGCTACGTGAGCGCGCTGACCGCGTCGAGCTGAAGACGGGGGCCGAGATGCTTGAGGAGCGTCGTCGGGACGATGATGGAGCGGTGGGGCGGATGCGGTGAATGAGAAGCGGCTCGAGGTCTTGACGCGGTTGGCGCAGACTGTCGCGGCGTCTGCGGCCGATGCGCCACTGCCGCTGCGGATGTGTCAGGCCTGTGTGTCCATTCTGGGAGTCGACGGCGGATCGCTGACCGTTGCCTACGCGGAGGCGGAACGGGTCACACTCTGCTCAACCGATCGTTGGGCGGCCGAGCTGGAGGACCTTCAGGAGGTGATCGGGGAGGGACCGAGTTATGCCGCGTACGACGAGCGGGCCATCATGACCCTGCTCGTCGACGGGCCCGGTGACCTGAGGTGGCCGTTGTTCCGCGATGGGGTGAAAGAGGCATTCGACGATTGCTACATCTACGCGGTGCCGATCATGCCCGGTCCACAGACCATGGGCGTCGCGACGTTTCATCAGATCCAGCGAAGACCGCTGCTCATCGACGATCGTGACCGGTCAGCTGCTCATCGAACGCGGTTGGGGTGGCGCTGGTGCGAGACGCCGACTTTCTCGAGGACGACCGGCTCGCAGTGGCGGACTCGTGGAACAGCCGGGCTCGAGTCGACCAGGCCACCGGCATGGTGATGGGTCAGTTGGGCATCGGTCCCGATGACGGCCTCGCCCTGCTGCGTGCCCACGCCTACGCTCACGGGCGGACCTTGGGGGAGATCAGCGACCAGATCATTGCCCGGCGTCTGGACTTCAGGTCGGCCGACCGCGATCCAGGGAGTGAGGGATGATGACGGCGCACACCGTCGCGGAGGCGTTCGCCGCTGCTGCGGCCCGACTCACCGGCCGCGAGGATGTTGCCGGCAGCCTGATCGCGTTGCTCCGTGACTGTGCGGCTGTGATGGAGGTCGATGCGGCAGGCCTGTTGGTGCGGATGCCCGATGAGGGTCTCGCGCTACTGAGCTCGACAACGCACACGGCTACCATGCTGGAGCTGTACGAGCTGCAGAACGGCCACGGGCCGTGCATAGAAGCCGTCGAACGCAACGTCGTGATCAGGGCGTCCTCGATCGAGCTGGGAGAGCGGTGGCCATCGGTCGGTTCTGCAGTTCTGGCCGCCGGATACCAGACGGTGTACGCCTTCCCGCTCCGCTGGCACGCACACGCGGTCGGGGCGCTGAACTTGTATGCTCGTGCGGGCTCTCGACCCGATCCGGAGCACGAGCAGCTGGGACAGGCGTTCGCCAACATGGCGGTGGCAATCGTGGCCCTACCCGTCAACACCGGCTGGACCGAAGTCCACACCAGGATCGTCCACGTCCTCTCCGAAAGAGTGGACATCGAGCGGGCCAAGGGTGTCCTCGCCGTCCAGAACGACATCGATCTGGATCAGGCGTTCGACCTGCTGATCGCTCGCGCCGCAGGGCAGAACCAGCCGCTGGCCGACTACGCCGCCGAGGTTCTCGGCAGCGTCCGCAAACGCGAGACCCGCGACCCTCGTTGATCCACGGCGACGTGGAACGGCGTCGCCGATTCCCAACCGGATCGGCCTCGGGCGATGACCTGCGTTCTCGGATCAAGAGTCAGGAGGTTCGGCGATGGTGTCGAGCAGTCCAAGCAGGACAGGCTGCCTGATTGTGGGCGGTGGGCCGGCGGGGATGGTGCTCGGCCTTGTTCTGCGCGCGCGGGCATCCGGGTGACCGTGCTGGAGAAGCATGCAGATTTCCTCCGCGACTTCCGCGGCGACACGGTCCATCCCTCGACCATGCAGCTGCTGGACGAGCTCGGCCTCGGTCAACGGTTCGAGGAGCTGTCGCAGAGCCACGTGAAACAGGTGGAGCTGCCGCAACCGGGCGGCGACGACCTGATCATCGGCGACCTGGCACGCCTTCGAGTGGCCCACCCCTACATCGCGATGGTTCCGCAATGGGATCTGCTGGACCTGCTGGCGGAGCGGCCGGATGGCCGTTCGAGCTCGAGATGGACGAGGTGATCGGACTGGTGCGTGACGGTGGTCGGGTCGCCGGTGTGACCTACCGCGGTGCGGACGGCGCCGAGGGTTCGCTCGGGCCACGCTCACGGTCGCGGTGTGACGGCCGAGCCTCCCTGCTGAGGCACGCGGCAGGGCTTCGACGACCTGCTTCACGGTTCCGATGGACGTCTGGTGGTTCCGGTTGCCCGTGCATGACACGGACTCCGAGGCCGATCGAGGACTCGTGCCAGGACGGCCGGACAGGGCCGGATGCGCGGTCCTCATCCCGCGCGCCGGGTACTACCAGATCGCCTACCTCGGGACGTAAGGGCGAGTGATCCACAGGTGCCTGGGCATCGACGGTTCCCGGCGCGACATGCGCCCGCCTCTTGCCAGACCTGGCGGACCGGGTCGACGAGCTGGCCTCGATGGACGACGTCTCGGTGCTCGACGTCCGATTGGACCGACTGAAGCGCTGGCACACGGACGGTCTGGTCTGCATCGGCGACGCCGCACATGCGATGTCACCGGTCGGTGGGGTCGGAATCAATCTGGCGATCGAGGATGCGGTCGCGACCACTCCGTGCTGTTCCCTGGCTCACGGCTGTTCCGGCGTACCTCATCGGGGTGGGGTTGCGCCCGGAGCATGCGCCGGCATTGGCGCGCCGCCAGCCCTGACGAGACGCGATCCCCGTCGAGGCGGGTCCTCCATGTCAGGCCCGGGACGGGACCCGAAGATGGGCTCCCGAACCGCGCCGGCGGCGACGTAGCCTGGCCGGGAGTGAGTCGTTTCAGACTTGCCGGGCACGTCGAGCACGAAGGAAGCACAACAGATGGAACTGAAAGACATTCCCGTCACCACCCTCCACGGTGAGGAGACCACGTTCGGCGCCCTGGCCGACGGAAAGGTCGCTCTCGTGGTCAATGTCGCGTCGCGCTGTGGTCTGAGCCCGCAGTACGAGCAGCTCGAGACCCTGCAGAAGACGTACGAGTCCCGCGGCTTCACCGTGATCGGCTTCCCGAGCAATCAGTTCCTGCAGGAGCTCGGCAGCGAGGAAGCGATCGAGGAGTACTGCTCGTTGACCTGGGGCGTCACGTTCCCCATGTCGTCGAAGGTGAAGGTCAACGGGCGGCACGCCCACCCGCTCTACCGGGAACTGACGACCGCACCCGACGCCGAAGGGAAGGCCGGTCGGGTGACATGGAACTTCGAGAAGTTCCTGGTCAGTCCGGACGGTGAGGTCAAGCGGTTCCGGCCTCGCACGGTGCCCGACGACCCGGCCGTCGTCGGTGCCATCGAGGAGTGGCTGCCCACCACCTAGCAACCCGCGGCCGCCGGGGCTCAGATGTTGGCGCCGTCCGTCGGGACGCCGTCCGGCAGCGCCGTGGACGTTCCGCCGCCGCCATCCAGACCGGCTCCCGTACCGCCGTCCGTCGGGTCGCCCGTCGAGCCCGCGAGGTCGAGGGTGTAGGCAGTCATCGACAGCGAGCCGTACGCGTAGCCGTCGACCAGGACGTCGGCACCGCGACCGGCCGCCCCGGCCAGGCCGGCGAGGTAGAGCAGTGGGATGTAGTGATCCGGGGTCGGCACCGCCGTGTCGAAGTCGCGGTGGCCGTCGAGCGCGGCGGTCTCGTACGGCTGGTCGGCCATCGTCGCCTTCACCTGCTCGTCGAACCGCTGGGCCCAGTCGAAGCCGCCGTCCGGCAGCCCCGCACTCATCCCGCCGAGGTTGTGCACCACGTTGCCGCTTCCGATGATCAGGACCCCACGCTCACGCAGCGGTGCCAGCTGAGCGCCGAGGCCGAGGTGGTAGTCGAAACCCTTGTTGGCGTTGATGCTCAGCTGCAGTACCGGGACGTCGGCCTCGGGAAACGCGTGCATCAGCACTGACCAGGTGCCGTGATCGATGCCCCAGCTGTCGACGTCGGCACCGACCCACGTCGGGTGCACGACGTCGCTGACCTCCTCGACGAAGCCCGGCAGACCCGGTGCCGGGTACTGCACGTCGAAGAGCGGCTGCGGAAACCCGTAGAAGTCGTGGATGGTCCGCGGCCGCGGCATCGCCGTCACGGCGGTCGCGTTGATGTACCAGTGCGCAGAGATCACCAGGATCGCGCGCGGCCTGGAGACCGCCGCGCCGAGGGCGCGCCAGGCCTGGGTGTAGCGATTGTCGGCGAGGGCGTTCATCGGATTCCCGTGGCCGAGAAACGCAGCGGGCATGATCGCTGGCTGTTCGGTCATCGCCTGGTCCTCATCATCGGGGCGCTGGTCATCGGGGTGCTGGTTGAAACTGGGCGGCAGCATGGTCGACTGTACGACGGTATGCGTCCGGTGAGGGCCGATGCGGCCCGACGGCTTGAAGGAGCTCGGAAAACGTGACGACGCTGCGACAACGCATCACGAGGGCTCTGGACGCCCGCGCCAGCCGCGGCGTCGAGCTCGGGCCGTACGAGATCGCCATCGAGCGCGACATTCGCGTCTCGATGGACGACGGCGTGGAGCTTCTCGCGGACCTGATCAGACCGGTCGGCCCGGACGTGCCGGATCTGCCTACCGTCCTCATCCGCGGTCCGTACGGCCGCAGCGGGCTGGTCGCCGGCTCCGCCCGCGCGCTGGCGTACGAGGGCTTCACGGTGCTGTTCCAGAGCTGTCGAGGCACCCACGGCTCCGGTGGCGTGTTCACCCCGCAGATCGACGAGGAGCGCGACGGTGTCGCGACCCACCGCTGGGTACGTCGGCAACCGTGGTTCACCGGCACGCTCGTGACGTACGGAGCGAGCTACATGGGGTTCACGCAGTGGGCGGTGGCCGGCCGGCTGCTGCGCGAGGAACCCGAGCACGCGCCGGACGCCTGCGTGCTGTTGATCACCATGCCGGACTTCGGCGCGATCACCTGGGATCACGGGGCGTTCGCGTTGCGCAACGCCCTGGGTTGGTCGCGGATGATGGACCGGATGGGGCGTGGAGGTGCCGGTCTGGCCCTGATGCTGCTCCCCGATCCCAAGCTGACCAGGGCGTTCGACGTGCTCCCGCTCAGCGCCGGTGACTCCTCGGCGGCCGGTCACCCGATCCACTGGTACCAGGACTGGGTCGCCCATGAGCGGCTCACCGACGACTACTGGACGCGACAGAACCACACCGCCTCCGTGGCCGACGTGAGCGTTCCGGTGCTGATGGTCACCGGCTGGTACGACATCTTCCTGCCGTGGCAGCTCCGGACATACGCTCAGCTCGTCGAAGCAGGCAACCAGCCGCGACTGACCATCGGCGCGTGGGGGCACACATCTCCGGGGATGGGCGGCCCGACCCACGCCGACACGGTCGCGTTCTTGACGGAGCACTTCGCCGCCGCGCCGCGGAACCGTGTCCAGCCAGTGCGGGCGTTCCAGACCGGCACCGAGCGGTGGCACGACCTCGCCAGCTGGCCCCCGGCCGGCACGACGCCTCGGGACTGGTTCCTCGGCGGCGGCGGAGAACTGGCGACCGAACCACCCGACGGCGGGGTGACCGGCTACGTCTACGAGCCCAACGACCCAACGCCCGCGCTGGGTGGGCCGAGCCTGCTGCCCAAGACCGAACCGGTCGACAACGCCGGACACGAGCGACGCCGCGATGTCGCGGTGTTCCGGTCTGCCGTCTTGGCCTCCGCGCTCGATCTCGCGGGCGAGCCGATCGCTCGGATCAGGATCCGGTCCTCAGCGCCGAGCTTCGACGTGTTCGTCCGGATCACCGATGTCCATCCCGATGGTCGGTCGATGACCGTCTGCGACGGGATCCGGCGGATCGGCACGATCGCCACTGGTGCCGTCGACCCCGAGCCCGACGACGATGGCTTCCGCACCGTCGAGGTGGGATTGTGGCCGTGCTTCCACGAGTTCGCCGCGGGACACCGGGTCGGTGTGCAGGTGAGCTCGGGTGCGCATCCGCGGTATGCCCGCAACCCCGGTACGGGTGAGCCGGCGTTCGACGCGAAACGGACCGTCCCGGCCCGGATCGAGATCTCCCACGATGGACCCGACCGCTCCCTGGTCGAGCTGCCGATCTGGTCGTAGGGGCCTGGTCGCGGTCGATCGGCCCGCCGACGACCGCGTTTTCGTGACGGCGCGCTCAGCCCTCGGCGTTGATCAGTCGCGAGGCAGCCGCGCGATGATCGGCGATCAGGGCGCCGACGTCCAGATCGACGATCGCGCCGTCGACGACCCTCCACTCGCCGGCGACCATCACTCGATCGGCTCTGTCCGCCCCGCAGAGCAGGAGTGCGGACAGCGGGTCGTGACTGCCGGAGAACCTGAGCTCATCCAGGGTGAACAGCGCGAGGTCGGCCTGCTTGCCTACGGCGATCTCGCCGACGTCGTCGCGGCCGAGCGCGCGCGCCGATCCGGCTGTCGCCCAACGCAGCGCGCGCTGTGGGGTGACCTGCTCGGCGCCGTAGCGCAGCCGTTGCAGGTAGAGCGCCTGCCGGGCCTCCAAGATCATGTTGCTGGCGTCGTTGGACGCGGAACCGTCCACCCCGATGCCGACCGGTACGCCGGCAGCCTCCAGCTCGACCGTACGAGCGATCCCGGACGCCAGCCGCATGTTGGAGCTGGGGCAGTGGGCAATGGACGTGCCCGCGGCTCCCAACCGGGCGATCTCCGCGTCGTCGAAGTGGATGCCGTGTCCCAGCCAGGTCCGCGACGACAGCCAGCCGACGCTTTCCAGATAGTCGACGGTACGCATGCCGAACATCTCGCGGCAGAAGTCTTCCTCGTCGATCGTCTCGGCGAGGTGGGTGTGCAGTCGCACGTCGTACTGCTCCGCCAGCGCCGCGCTGTCGCGCATGATCGACTGGGTCACCGAGAACGGCGAGCAGGGCGCCAGCCCGATCTGGACCATCGCGCCCGCCCCGCGCTCGTGGTAGGTGGTGATCAAGCGTTCGGAGTCGGCGAGGATGACGTCGGGATCCTGGACGGTGCTCTGCGGCGGCAGTCCACCGTCGCGTTCGCCGAGGGTCATCGAGCCTCGGGTCAGCAGGACGCGAACACCCATCCGGCGCGCGACCGCGACCTGGACGTCGATGGCGTCCTCCATTCCGTCCGGGAACAGGTAGTGGTGGTCGGCCGCCGTCGTACAGCCCGACAGCAGCAGCTCGGCCAGGGCGACGGTCGTCGCCAGCTCGAGGTCGCGGGGGGTGAGCCGCGCCCAGACGGGATAGAGGTTCGTCAGCCACGGGAACAGGGGAGTGTTGACTACCGGGGCCCAGGCTCGGGTCAGCGTTTGGTAGAAGTGGTGATGGGTGTTGATCAGCCCCGGCAGCACCACATGACGGCTGGCGTCGAAGCTGAGGTCGAACGGCTGGGTCGGCGACGCGCCGGCCGGCACCAGCTCCGTGATCGTCGTGCCCTCGACGACGACGCCGCCCGCTGCGTCGAGGTCGTTCGCCGTGAACACGGCCAGGGGGTTCCGCAACCAGATGCGCTCCATGCCACCTACTTCGTCGATGTCTCGGTGGTGGGGCCGCGGCTCGCGAGCGGCCCCACGTCGGGTGCCAGCTCAGTGGTCGACCTGTCTGCTGATCCAGGTACTCCAGCGCGGAGTGCGATCAGACAATCATGGGTGGTGCCATCGGGTCAAGAGATTGTTTCCGCTTCACAGAGTTTTGGATTCGCATCGTGAAAGCCCGCGGATCTCGCTGGGTGGGTACGAGACGTACGAGAGTCGGCTATGGCCGGTCTTCTAGGCTTCGGAATGTGCAGTGTCCCGTAGACCAGACCGTGCTGGTGATGACCGAGCGCAGCGGGGTGGAGATCGACCACTGCCCGACCTGTCGCGGGGTATGGCTCGATCGCGGTGAGCTGGACAAGATCCTCGACCGCGCGGCCGCTCTCGCGCCGGCGCAGCCGCCGCGACCGGAGAACGCGAGCTACCCCGTCTACGACCCGCGCAACACCGGTCACGACCCGCGTTATCAGGGCTACGACCCCAAGTTCCGAAGGAAGAAGAAGCGGTCCTTCCTCGACGACTTCTTCGACTGACGGATCGTCTGGACGGCATGCGCGACCCGAAGCGTTCCCACGGGAACGCTTCCGAGGCGTACGCGTGCCCGCGAGCTGCGGCACTGCCGCGTCTTCCAGCACAGACGCGAAGACGCCCTGCTCCAGACGTCTCAGGGCGTCGTCTCCCAGCAGAGGCGTGAAGACGACGCCCGCAGCCCGGTTTCACGCGTCGTCTTCCAGCAGAGGCGTGAAGACGCACGCCCGCAGCCCGGTTTCACGCGTCGTCTCCCAGCACAGACGCGAGGACGACCTGCTTCGCGAGGCGATCACGGCGCCGACGACTCAGTGGACCTCGAGGTCGGCGTACCCGGCTGCGCGGAGCGGTTCGGCCAGGACGTCGGCATCCCCGACCACCACCAGAGTCAGATCATCGAGGTGCACGAGCTCGGCGTACGCGGCCGTGGCCGACTCCGGGGTGACGGCGGCCAGGGCGGCAAGGTTGCGGTCGACGTAGTCGTCGCCGAGCCCGGCGAGAATGTGGGCCGCCGCCTGGTCGGCCACTCCGTCAGCCGTGGCGTAGCGCAGCGGTGAGACGCCGGTGAAGAACGTGATCGCGTCGGCCACCTCGACCGCACTGATCGGCCGGTCGGCGACCTGGAGGAGGTCCGCGGCGGCGACCAGCGCAGCGACGACGACGTCGGTTCGGAACGAGCCCTGCAGTGCATACGATCCGCCGCTGCGCAGCGGGGAGAAGCCGAACCGGACGCCATAGGTGTAGCCCTTCTCCTCGCGCAGCACAGCGTTGAGCCGGGAGAGGAACGCGCCGCCCATCGCGTAGCTGGCCACCGTGATATCGGCCCATGCCGGATGGCGACGGTCGACGCCGAAGCCACCGAGCCGCACGTCGGCCTGCACCGAGCCAGGACGATCGACGACGATGGCGCGCCGCGGAGTGCCGGCCGGCTGCTCGCGCGCCCCCGCCCGCTGTGCCGGGACCTGCCAGCCGCCGAACGTACGCTCCGCCAGCTCGACCGGATCGGTTTCGCGGAAGTCGCCGGCCAGGATGAGCGTGGCCCCCCGAGGACCGAACCGCTCGGCATGGAACTCGCGGACCTGCTCCGGACCGACGGCGGCGACCGTTTCCGGCTCGCCGGCGGTCATTCGAGACGCTCGGAACGTCGCGTCGTAGATCGCCGTCCGGAATGTCATGGACGCCAGCTGGGAAGAGTTCGCCTGCGCCTGTTCGATCTGGGCGAGCCGCAGCGTGACGTGCCGGTTGACGTCGGAGTCCTCCAGCGCCGGGCTGATGATCGCTTCGGCGAACAGCGGGAGTGCCGACTCGAGCCGCGTCGTCGGTACGTCGAGGACGGCCTGGATCCCGGAAAGGCTGACATCGATCCCGAAGCCGGCACCTTCGGTCTCCAACAGCTCGGCGAACTCCTCGCCCGGATGGGCGTGGGTGCCCTCGTCCAGGCTGCGGGCCGTGATGGTGGCGACCCCCTCGTACGCTCTGTCCTCGTTCTCCAGACCCAGCGGCAGCACCAGATGACCGGCCACTACGTGCTGCCCGGGAAGCTGGTAGACGACGAGGTCAAGCTCGTTGGAGAGCGCGCTCCGGGTCGGGGTGGGGAAGTGCCAGCTGCCCGGCGGGGCCACCGTGGGCTGCTCGGGATACCTGCTCATGCTCGGGACTCCGATTCGTTTGCCGGTGCGGACAAGGTCTCGGGGTGGGGTTCGGCCACCGGTTCGTCGCTTCCTTGGTCAGGGGCCACGGGGGCGGCGCGCCGGTAGTACAGGGTTGCCCGATGATCGGGCCCGAACCAGGCCGCCGCAGCGGCGTTGATGTCTCCGGGCTCGACTGCGGCGATCTCGCCGACCCGACGGTTGATCAGAGTCGGGTCGCCGAGCAGCGTCGCGTGCTCACCGATCGCGTCAGCGCGCGAGTCGATGCGCGCGAGCTCGTGCAGCCAAGAGCGTTCGAACTGCGCCTTGGCCCGGCGCAGCTCGAGCTCGGTCGGGCCGCCGGCGGCCGGATCCCCCGCAGCGAGCCGCGCGACCTCGGCGATCAGCTCGGCCTCCAGTCGCTCGAGGCTGACACCGTCGCGAGCCCGGGCGTACGCGAAACCGAACGAGTTGCCACCGATCAGGCCCATCGTCGACGCGCTGGCGCTCTCGGCGATCTGCAGGTTACGGACCAGGTGCTTGTGCAGCCGACTGGTCTGACCGTGCCCGAGCACGGTGAACAGCAGGTCGAGTGCGTCGAACGCACGGGTGCCGCGCCGCGGCAACCGCCAGGTCACGTATACCGCGTCGGCCGGCACGTCCGCGACGATCTCCGCCCGCGGCGCGTCCACGAGCGGTGCCAGCTCGACTTCGGGTGGTGGATCCGGCAGCGGTGCCGCTGCCAGGTGGCCGAAGTACGTCTCGGCCTTGGCGAACGCGGTCTCGGCGTCGATGTCCCCCGCGATGGTGAGCACGGCATTGTTCGGCAGATAGTGGGCCGAGAAGAACGCCTGCACGTCGGCGAGGGTGGCGGAGTTCAGATCGTCCATCGAACCGATCGTGGTGTGACCGTAGGGATGGTCTGCGGGGAAGGTCAGCGAGATGAGCTTCTCCATCGCGTCGCCGTACGGAACGTTGTCGTAGCGCTGCCGCTTCTCCTCCTTGACCACCTCGCGCTGGTTGTCGAGGCTCTCCTGGGTGAGCGCATCCAGCAGCGTGCCGAGTCGGTCGGCCTCCAGCCACAGGGCGAGGTCGAGGCCGCCGGTCGGCAGCGTCTCGAAGTAGTTCGTCCGATCGAACCAGGTGGTCGCGTTGACCGAGGCGCCTGCGGCCTGCATCAAGGCGATGTGCTGTCCGGACGGCACATGGGCCGAACCCTGGAACATCACGTGCTCGAACAGGTGCGCGAACCCCGTGCGGCCGGGTCTTCCGTCCACTCCGACCTGTTCGTGACGGGAGCCGACGTCGTACCAGAGGTTGACCGCGACCGAGGGAGCGCCGTGATCGGGGCTGACGATCACCCGCAGGCCGTTGTCGAGAGTGTGCTCGGTGATCGGGTAGTCAAGATCGTCTTGCGGGGCGGTCATGGCGTCCATCTCAGCACATCGCCGGAGGCTCCCCATCGCCGTTGCCGTCGCGTCGGCGAACCTGCGTCTCCGGCAACGCCGATGCAGTCAGTTCCTACGGGTGTCAGTCCTCGCGTTCTCGAGTCGGCAACAGTCCGGCCGCGCGGGCGGGTTCGGCATACGCGGTGGCCAGTGAGTGGACCGTGTCGTGGGCGTTCAGTCCGCTCGGGTTCGGCACGACCCACACCCGGGCGCCGCGCAGTCCCTCGGGCTGCTCGCCGTTGGTGGTCTTCGGTCGCCCGAACGCGGTCCGATATGCCGTCACGCCGAGCACCGCCACCACCGCCGGACGATGCGTGGCGACGAAGGCGTCCAGTGCTTCGCGCCCGGCGAGCAACTCCTCCCGGGTGAGCTCGTCGGCCCGAGCGGTCGCCCGATGGACGAGATTCGTGATCCCGATGCCGCGATCGCGGAAGTAGTCCCGATCGACGTCGGTCATCCCGGCCGACGGGTCGATCCTGCGGTCGACGACACCCGCCTCGAGCAGCGCCGGATAGAACCGGTTTCCCGGTCGGGCGAAATGGGTCTGCACCGCGGCCGTCCACAATCCCGGGTTGATCCCGACGAAGAGCAGCTTCAAGACCGGGGGGACGAGGTCGGGCACGGTCGCGTCGCGGTACGTCGCCAGCTCGGCCCGGGTGAATCCCACCTGCCGACCCTACCGACGGGCGCCGCCCGACCCCCCGCAGACAGTCGAGGACCGGCCGGCCCCGGCCCGCGACCGCTGCTACGCTGTGCCGCATCGGCCGGGGGGCGTACGAATCCGGGCGCGCGAAGACACCTCAGCGGGTGCCGAATGCGGCTCGACGAACCGGCGAGGCGGCGGCAGTGAAGCTCACCGACGAGCAGTGGGACCTCGGCCACCTGCATGGCCATCTGCAGGCGGCGGCCGAGCTCGAGGCCTGGACCATCCCGTACTACCTGTCGGCGATGTTCTCCGTGGTCGACCGGTCCAGCGAGTCCTATCAACTGGTGCAGTCCGTGGTGAACCAGGAGATGCTGCACCTGCAGCTGGTGTCCAACATCGCCAACAGCTACGGCTACTCACCGGTGCTGACGCCCGGCATCTTCAGCTACGTCGGCCAGAACGTACCGCACCTCGACTTCACCCTTGACCCGGACAACCCGATCCCGCAGTTCACGCCCTACAGCGCAGAGATCGGTCCGCTCGACCAACCGCGGATCAACGCGATGTGCTTGATCGAGTACCCCGAGTGGGACACCGGGGGAAAGCCGGAATATCAAGACGACGTCACCGACTACGGCAGCATCGGGGCGTTCTACGATGCGCTCGAGTACGGCGCGAGGCAGCTGGCCGGTGATATCGGCGGGCCGGTGAACCAGGTCGACCTCTTCTCGGCCTTCTATCGCGACCTGCCGACGCTGACTGTGCAGACCGCGGGACGGGCCGGCTGGCCAGAGGTGCAGCTGCTGATCGACGTGATCCGCGATCAGGGCGAGGCAGCGAAGGCCGCCGACCAGATCGCCGCGCCCTTCCGCAACACCGCGGACGATCCCGACGCTGAGCAGAGCCACTACGAAAAGTTCACCCAGATCCGCGGTGCCGTCTTGCCGGACACCTACCCGGTCAAGGACCCGGCGGACTACACACCGCAGGACCAGAAGCGGCGAACCATCCTCCTGCAGGACTTCTCCCGGTTCACCGCAGCCGTCAGCCAGCTGTGCGCCGGCCGCCGGCCGTCCGATTTCGAGACGGTGATGGTCACCCTCGGCGGCGACATCCTCACCTGCTGGAAGAGCGGAGTCACCCCCGAGTTCACCGCGCCGGGTCAGCCACCCGTCGGCGCATTCGCCTGAATCCCACGCCGTCCAAGGAGAAGCGATGCCGATCACCTTCCGGCTGCACCCCACGATCAACTTCGCTCGGGTCGGCACCAGCGACGACTTCTATCTGTCCCCGGAGACCAGCGCCGGTCTGCCGGTCGCCGGTGAGGAGCACCTGCTCGGCGGCCTGCCGATCAAGAAGGGCACCGAGAACGAACCGATCACGAGCGAGGATCTCCGCGATCGGGACGGCAACCTGGTGCGCCAGGCCGCCCGCTTCCGGATCTACGCCTACGACTTCTCCCCGCCGGACAGCTACCCCAGTGGTGGGGGGGTGGAGGTGGTCCCCGGTGCGCGACTGGCCGACGGCAGGGTCGTCGCCGACATCGTGTGGACGGTGCACCTAGCCAACAAGAAGGCCAACGCGTACGACGTCATCCCGTCCCAGGGCTTGAATGCCTTCGCAGACAACAAGCTCCCGGGGCTGCGCAACGCCAGCCTGTACGGCACGGTCGACACCCCGCAGCGGCTGCAACAGCTCGTCATCGACCCCGGTCCTCGGGCGATCACGTCGCGAGGCGGCGGCACCGTGGCGTTCGATGCCGTGACGGTCGCCGGCTATTCCGACGGCAGCGGTGGCATCGTCCAGCAGGCCGGGTACCCGGTCAGCTTCCCGCAGACGGTGAACAGCCGGCTTTTCCAGCCGAGCGGTCCACTGGACAGCCTCGGCGAGCTGCGGACCGACGAGCAGGGCCGCCTGCTCGTGCTCGCCGGTCACGGCCGGACGGCCGCGGTGTACGACGAGTACGGCGATCCGATGCCGCTGACCGGGGACCTGAACAACGACGGCTGGTTCGACGACGCGGCCGACGGCCCCGTCTCGGCGACGATCGTCTTCGCCGACGGCACGGCCCACGAGGCGTTCGGCGCCTGGGTGGTCTGCGGCGATCCCGCCTTTGCTCCGCAGATCCGCAACGTCGTGTCGGTCTGGGACGACGTGTACGACGCCTGGGTCCGCGAGCTCGATCTCCAACCGGAGATCTGCCGCGGTGGAGAGTTCCAGGTCGATTACCTGCCGTCGTTCGCCACCGAGATCCACCCGGTCTTCCGGGCGGCCTCGTTGCAGCGCTGGACAGCAAACCTGCCTGACCTGGCGCAGAAGGCGCACGACGCGGTCGGTGCGATCTCGGCCACCGACGACCCGGATCAAACGATCATGTCCGGGCTCGCGTACGTCCGGAACCCGAACAACGCCGGCGAGCTGAGCGTCGGGGTACCGCTGATGCCGCTGTCGCTCGGCGAGGCCGGCACCGACTTCCTGGCGGTGAGTCGCACCCAGTACTTCTTCCTCGAGCAGTGGAGCCTCGGCCGGTTCGACCCGGGGGAGGACGCCGGCCGGGGTGGGACTCGGCTCGGGGCGGGGGAGTACCTCGACATGGCATCGCTCAGTAACTGCCTCGGCGGTCGCTATGTGCCGGGCATCGAGCTCAGCTATCCCGTCCGCCAGCCCGATCTGTACGACATCGACTGGCGTACGTCCGGCTCCGGTCCGTTCCGGATCAGACACAAGCCCCTGGACTACGCCGCGGCGACGAAGCAGGCGCCGTTCCTGACCGGCGGCTGGATCCCGCTGCACGACATGACCGACGGGCTCGAGCCGGGTGACCTGTCCAAGTTCATGTCCGTGCCGTGGCAGACCGACTACAACTCCTGCTCGATCCACCAGCCGAGCATCAACACCTCCGGGCGCAACACCGCCACCGGCAACCCGACCACGCTGTACTGGTCCTGGCCGGCGCAGCGACCGGACGCCGTCTACCCGGCGGTCCAGGTGGTCAACGGGGTCCTGCCCCCGAGAGTCTGGTCCATTCGCGGTCCGGGCACGCTGACCAACGACCCGAAGAGCGCCGCGACGTTCCAGAAGGCGCTGCAGTCGGTCGAGCAGTGGGACCGGATCGGGGTCGTCCTGCAGGGGTCCGCCATCAGTGGCGGTGAGTACCCGCCCGCCTTCTTCCTGGAGGCCGGGAGCCGGCTGCCGACCGAGGGGCAGGCGCTCAACGTGGTCGCCGAGTGGCCGTTCAACGCGAACCCGCCCGGCGGCGGGCACTGACGACGGGGATCGGTGCGGACCGCAGCTCGCGGGCCGTCGACGTCCTGGTCGTGGGTGGCGGGCCGGCGGGCCTGGCCACCGCGATCGAGCTGGCGTCGGCCGGAGTGCGGGTCGTCGTGGCCGAGGCGCGGGCCATGGCCGAGGAGCGCTACGGGGAGACGCTGCCGCCGGGCGCGGTCGCGCGGCTCGACCGGCTGGGCCTGACCGACGTGTTCCGTGCGGACAGCCACCTAGCGTGTCCCGGCACGGTCGTGCGTTGGGGTAGTGACCGGTTGGGCCACAACGACTTCGTCCTCGACCCGCAGGGGCCGGCCTGGCATCTCGATCGCGTGCGGTTCGAGGCGATGCTGCGCCGTCGGGCTCTCGAGGTCGGCGCGACCGTGTTGACATCGACCCGGTTCGTCGGCTTCGACGACGCAGGCGAATTGATCCACGCGGCACTGCGTGGACCGTCCGGCCGGCGGACGATCGAGGCCCGCTGGGTGGTGGACGCGTCCGGTTCGACCGCGCGCACGGCGCGGCACCGAGGTGCCCGGCGGATCGTGACCGACCGGCTGGTGGCACTGGTCCGGATCACCGACCTGGTGGGCGGCGTGCTGACCGCGCAGACTCTGGTCGAGTCCGCACCCGACGGCTGGTGGTACGCGGCCCGGCTGCCGGGCGATCGGCTGGCGACCGTATTCGTCACCGAGTCCGGGAACCTGCGAGGGCTGACCGCCGGTCGTTGGGAAGGGTGGCACCGCGCACTGGGTGGGACCCGACTGCTTGCCGAGCGGCTGGCCGCGGTTGAGCTGAGGACGACGCCGGACGCCTGTCGGTTGCAGGTCCGCTCTGTCGCGGTCGCTCGGCTGGATCGGGTCGCGGATGAGCACTGGCTGGCGGTCGGCGACGCGGCCGCCGAGCTGGATCCGATTGCGGGCCGCGGGATGTACGACGCCCTCGTCGGTGGAAGCGAGGCGGCGCGCGCCGTGATCGCTGGGGACACGGCGGCGTACGAGGGCGGATGGCGCGCTCGTTTCGACCAGCACCTCGTCGAGCGTGCGGCGTGGTACCGCCTGGAGCGCCGCTGGCCCGCGGCACGCTTCTGGCGGAGCCGCGACAACATGGCGACGTTGCCCTGAGCCTGTTCGAAGGGCCGCTGTTCACGTCGATCCCGGCCTCGGGCTGTTCGCGGTCGAGGTCGCCGGAGTCCGTCGCTGACGTAGCGATCGTCTCAGCTCGAGATCCCGAGGACCGCACGGTTTGCCCGATATCGCTTCTTGCCAGCACATCCGCGATCTACGTGGTCGCGTATTTCGCGGGGTAGGGGCCGAATAGTTCGATGCAAGCCGGCCCTCAGAATCCCGGAAAGACCTGTCGTAGCTGGTGAAGGCGATCGTCGGCTTTGCGGGGTGCATGCTCGGCAGCCCCGCTTGACGACGTTGGATCGAGCGGTTCCTCGGTGATTCCGCCCGGTGCGTGGTCGGCGTCGAGCCGACCGTACACCAGCCGGATCAGGGCTTCCGCAGGCATTTTCAGGTGTGGAGTGCCCTGTGCGGCAGAGTCCTCGGCGGGGCTCAATGCGACGGTCGGTGACAGCTGAAGGCTGAAGCGCCGCTCAGGCTCGCGGGTGAGGATGGTCAGCGGCTGTGCGTCGACGATTGGTCGACCGGTGCGGGCCGCTGTGCCGGGGATCTGGTCGATGAGCAACCTGACGGCATCGGGTGGGATTGTGGCGGTCGGGTCCAGAGCGACCGCGACGTCCCAGGTGTGTACTGCGTGTTCGGCGAGGCGAAGTCGCGCCAGGCCGGTGAGGTCTTGCTTTGTTCCGAACAGGACGAGCCGGAAACCCTTCCGTACGGCGGAGTCGAGTCGTTCGAGCCGGCTGACGAACTGTTCGTTCACGGTCAGGCTGCGGCTGACCTGCCGGGCTGTGGAAGCGCGTTCCATCGGTCCCAGATCGGCCTGACCGCTACCAGATCGAGCACCATCTCTTCCCGTCGATGGCCCGACCCCACCTACGCAAAGCACAGCCCAGGTGGTCGGAGTAGACTGTAAGGCACTTGCTCCCAGCAGCCTCCAACCCGGACTCTTCCGAGGACCAGGTGGAATCGCGACAGTCATGTCCGTGTCAGAACTTGTTGCACGTCCCAACGACCGAACCTTCCCAACGCCGATAACGCTTCCGGCTCCTCGTCGGACGAACGCTCCGGTGGAAAAGCATCCGCTACGTCTCCAGCTGTCGACCTCGATCGGCCGCGGCGCGCTGGACGGCGCATGGTGGCCGTACAGCCGCGACTTGGCAGTCGAGGCAGTCGAACTGGTCGACCATTTCCCCGCCGGCTTTGACCGAATCTGCCACGTCGCCTATTCGACCCCGGACTGGGATGTGGGTCGCCGAAGGCTTACCGCAACCAAAGGCATCGTCAGGCTCGGTTCGTTCCCTCACGACGACACTCACCGCGTGATCTTGGTCGGGGTCTCGGCAAGCGCCGGGGAAATCCTCCAGCTACTGGTGGTCCCATTCGACTGGGACGCCAGGTCAGCCCGACACGCCATGCGAACCGCCGCCGACCCGACCAACTCCAAGTCGGCCGCGACCATCTTGCTGGAGTCTCAAGATCAGGACAGGGCCGCCCTGTTGCTGCACTGGGACGACGACGGCGGAACGGCGCGCCCTTCCGACAATTGAGGACGTTCCTGAGCCCCTTGAGCCAAGGCGAGTCGGTCTTCATGATCACGCGCGCAACGGTGGTCTTGATGGTGGACATGCCAGACGAGACGGTGCACGATCTGGTCGTCGGACAGCGCTGCGGCCTCAGCGTGAGGATCCCCGCGCTCGCGTGCCGTGAGCGGTGCGAGCCGACCGCTCGGCATGTTTGAGGACGAATCCGCCGCCGCCACCCCGAAGTGCAGCGAACACTGCGTCGTCATCGCGCGAAGCCGGTCAGCACCAGCACCCGGGACGGTCTGTTCGGAATGCAGTCGCTTCGTTCGCGGGCGATCGAGTGGGTGGCGACCCTGCCGACACCGGCGTGCGCAGGTTCATGGCGACGATATCTGTCGCAACCCGCGCCATCCTCGGGTTCCCCGACCACCTCGCTGCCACGACCACCCCGAGGCGTGTCGAGGTTCGTCGCGGCATGATCGTGATCGGCCGTGGAAGCCGCAGTTCAATTGCGATTGTCCGTCCGGGCCAGAAGTTCCAGCACTTCCCCGATGGTGCGACCGCTCCGTCGGAGGTCTGGTAGCGGCAAGTCCACTCGAACGCGGTACTGGTTGCGCCGTCCGTCACGGGTTTTGATCACGTAGCCCGAGTCGACCAGATCGGTGACGATCCCGTAGGCGCGCCGATCGGTGATCCCGAGGTCGGCCGCGACGTCGCGGAGCCGGGCGCCGGGATCGTGTGCGATGCAGAGCAGTGCACGGCCGTGGTTGCTGAGGAACCTCCAACTCACCATCAGACCACACTAGCAGAATATTACTAGAAACTTTTTGCTAGTTTCCGATTTCCGACGTACGGTGGAATCACCATGAACACAGTCCTCACCGTCCTGATCGTCGTAGCCGTTATCATCGCGATCACTGCCTTGTCGGTGAAGATCATCAAGCAGTACGAGCAGGGTGTGCTGTTCCGGTTCGGCCGGGTGGTGGGGCTGCGGGACCCCGGTATCCGGGTGATCATCCCGATTGTGGATGTGCTGCACCGTGTGTCGATGCGGATCGTGACCATGCCGATCCAGTCCCAAGGCATCATCACCCGGGACAATGTGAGCGTCGACGTGTCCGCCGTCGCCTACTTCAAGGTCGTCGACCCGCAGAAGTCCGTGGTCGCGATCGAGGACGTGAACGCCGCCATCAACCAGATCGCACAGACAACGCTCCGCAAGGTCGTCGGCCAGCACACCCTGGACCAGACGTTGTCCGAGACCGACCAGATCAACCTCGACATCCGCGCCATCCTCGACGTAACTACCGTCGAGTGGGGTGTCGAGGTGACCCTGGTGGAGCTGAAGGACATCCAACTGCCCGACAGCATGAAACGGGCCATGGCCCGTCAGGCCGAGGCCGAGCGCGAGAAGCGGGCAAAGATCATCAACGCCGAAGGAGAGTCGGTGGCCGCGACGGCGCTCGGCGACGCCTCGGACATCATGATGGCGCATCCGCTGGCACTCCAGCTCCGCAACCTCCAGAGTCTGGTCGAGCTCGGGGTCGACAAGAACACCACTGTGGTCTTCCCCGCGCCTTTGATGACCACGATCGCCGAGCTCGGCGCGTTCCTTGCTCGCGAGTCCGCGGCCGCAGACGCGGCCGGGCCCGTGACAACGCGAGTGTTGAGGACCGCGGGGAACGGACATCTCGACAGCGCAGCGAGTAGGTCCTAATCGTCACGCCGAGTGTCTTGCCGCAGGGTCGCGACCAGCGACCCGTCCGGTGACTCGCATGACTGGTCCCGGATCGGAGCTTGGGCTGACGGCGCCGCCGACCGGGCCGATTCGAGCGGCGAAATGACGGCCGTGTAGCGACACCTTCGTTCAGTCCCCGACGTCCCTCGACCACCCCGTCAACCCGACTGGAAACCCATCGTGACCTCAGACCTCGCTCAACCCGCGGGCCATTGCCGAAACGAACACATCCGGATCGCCGGCTAGTCCTGCTGTCGGTTACCGTGCTCGACAACGGAATCGGTCTCAGTCAGTCCAGCCGCCGCAGCGGTCTGGCGAACCTTCAACGCAGGGCCGAACACCTCGACGGAACTCTCGCGATCGTGGCCGGTCAAGAGGGAGGGACGACCCTACGATGGACCATTCCGATACCCCGGTGAACAAGCCGATTAGCGTTTTCCTGCTGGATGATCACGAAATTGTTCGGCGAGGGTTGGTCGATCTGCTCGACACCACGACCGACATCACCGTTGTCGGCGAGGCGGCCACGGCCCTCGAGGCGCTCGATCGGATCCCTGCTGTGCGGCCCGATGTGGCCATCTTGGACACCCGGTTGCCCGACGGCAGCGGGGTCGACGTGTGCCGAGAGATCCGGTCGAGCCTGCCCGACACCCGTTGCATCACCGAGAAATCCTCGACCTCATCGCGGAAGGACTGACCAACAGACAGATCGGCGAACGCCTCTTCCTGGCCGAAAAGACGGTCAAGAACTACGTCTCCACGCTCTTGTCGAAGCTCAACATGCAGCGGCGTACCCAGGCGGCCGTCTTCGGGGCCGAGATGCGGCAGACCTCCGGCCGGCCGACGACAACCGACTAAAGTCCCCGCCACCGGGGACCGCCGACACTGCTCACGGGGCCGGCCCGCGACGAGAATGGTGGCATGGTCACCACCGCGCACGTCAAGCGCCGCATCGTGGTCGGGGTCAACGAGTCACCAAGCTCCCGCGCTGCGGTGACCTGGGCTGCCGACCAGGCGCGGAGGCGGCGTTGTGACCTGATCATCACCCACATCGACCCTGCAACGTTCGATCCAGCCGAGCTGCACGACGCCGCCACGAGCTGCCATCTGCTTCTTGCCGCCAGCGCAACCGCGGCTTCCCTGGCTCAACCGAGCGTGCCGGTGACCTCGCTGCTGCTCGGCGGAGCGATCAGCGACGAGCTGATCCAGCTCAGTAACACGTCGCTCCTGCTGGTGATCGGAATCGACGAGACTCGGCCACGAGGCTCCTACGGTGCTATCGGTGCCATCGAGGATCGGGTAGTGATGCACGCTGACTGTCCGGTCGTCACCGTGTCGGGCCGCTGGGATGGCAAGGACCGACCAGAGCGCCGCATTGTGCTCGGCTGGACAGACGACCAGGCGGGTTGGCGTGCCCTGCAGATGGCTGCAGCAGAAGCACAGCTGCGCGACGCTTCGCTGAGTGTCGTGACCGTCGACGCTCAACGGCCAGCCACTTCGGCGGAGACGCGGCCGGCGGCTCCTGATCGACCAGCGGCGCTGGTTCGGGCGGTCGCCTCGATCCAAGACGCTTATCCCGGCGTCCACGTCGACGTCGATGACTCGGCTCCCGACTACCTGCAAGCGTTGATCCGTCGTGCGGAGCAGGCTGAGCTGGTCGTGATCGGATGCCCACATTCACGCGACCGTTGGAGTATTCGCGTCGGCGTCACCGCCGAGACACTGATGCGGCGAGCTACCTGCCCGGTCATGCTCGTCGGGCGCACTGGCACGGATTCATTCCCGGAGCAAGATCACCGCAGACACGGCAGCCGGCCCGTCGCCGCAGGTGAGCGTTCGGTGAGTCAGGCGTAGCGGTGGTCGGGCGCCGTCCCGGCCCGATCGATCGGCGCCTTGCCGACCAGGTCCTCAGCCCGAGATCCCATGGCGATGTCGCGCGACTCGTCGGAACTCTCGATCCTCAAGATCATCAGGCAGCAATGTCGTGTACTTGCGCCGGCAGACCGTTCGGCTGGCAACGCCGACGCATCGCGCGCTCTCCCGCCCGAATGCCGCCCGCTTCCGCGGGGACATGGTCAGCGCCGAGGACACCGGGAGTCTGTGCGACGCGTGCGACGGCCCGATTCGACCGAGGTCAGCTGGTGGCGGCTCGGTCCAACGGCGGCCGGGTGCACGACGCCAGTTGGCGGCACGAAACGGACACACGACCGGCTGTCGGTTGCTGCGGCAGGACCGCCGTCTCGGCGCGGGGTCGTCGGCGGCGCGGGCCAGGTGCATCATGTGGTCGCGTTCGGCCTCATCCAGCAGCAGGGCGGTTGCGATGGCGTGCAGGAAGCGGCGGAGACGCTGGTCAGGTCGCCGCGCTCCAGCCGGGTGTAGTCCTCAACGCTGACCCCGGCGAGCAGGGCGACCTCGGTGCGGCGCCGGCCGGGGACTGGGCGGTTCGGCCCGGGGGCAGCTGTACCTGGTCGGGGCCGGACCTTCGCGCGCCGTGAGGTGAGGAACTCGCGGACGTCGTCGCGGTTCCGTCGGGCCATGGCAGCGACCTTGCGAGCCGTTTGGCCTGGTGGGGTCTCTGCCAGCACCCCTTTTCAGCAGTGGCTCTCAACATCAGACCGGGTGGGCTACGATTGGGGCCGGGTCAGTCCATCCCGCTAGCCGCTGGAGTCCCGTGCCACACTCGCCGCCACGACGTCGATCAAGGACACAGGTCGAGCTCGACCGGGGTCTCTGGCGCTGGGGCTGTGCTGGTGTTGTATCGCTGCACGGTGCCGGCGCGGCGTCTCCCAGATCCTTTCCTCTCGCGAGGCCGAGGCTCGCGCCTGGCCGCGTCCTCAGTCAACATACGACCTGGTATTCCCCCCTCGACATCCGGACGCCGCCAAATGCGAAGAACTTGGGAGACGCGGCACTCGCGACCCAGGCGTCGCCCTTGTGGCGATCATCGGGACTTTCGGCCGTGTGGCTCGACCAGAACCGGGCGTAGTGTCACGGGTATCCGTCGCCGGCTTCGGCCAGTGGACGGGCATTGAGGAGTTGTCTTGAGCATTACCGAAATCGACCGTTTGCCCCTTTCCGATCAGGAAATGTCAACCGTGGCGTGGTTTCCGTGTGGAGTTGTGGCGCGATGCCATTGAGACGAGGACGTTCCTGCAGGTCAACTACAGCCCGTACGAGGGTGACGCCTCGTTCCTCACCGGGCCGACCGAGCGCACCCGGGCTCTGGCGAGGCTGACGGCCTGTTCCCGGAGGAGCGTGGCGCGGCGTCTACGACGTGGACGCCGCCACCCCGTCGACGATCACCTCGCACGCGCCCGGCTACATCGACCGGGAGCGCGAGCTGATCGTCGGCCTGCAGACCGACGCGCCGCTGAAGCGGGCGATCATGCCCAACGGGGGCTGCGGATGGTGGAGACCGCCTGGAGGCGTACGGCTACACGTCGACCCGGGCGTCGGGAGATCTTCACCCACTACCGCAAGACCCACAACGACGGGGTCTTCGACGCCTACACGCCGGAGATCCTGGCCGCCCGCGCGCTCGCACCTCATCACCGGGCTGCCGACGCCTACGGCCGCGGCCGGATCATCGGCGACTACCGGCGGGTCGCGCTCTACGGCGTCGACCGGCTGATCGAGGACAAGCGGCCGGACAAGGCCACGCTGGACGGCCGACCGTCCAGCGAGGACGTGATCCGGGACCGCGAGGAACTCGCCGAGCAGATCCGGGCGCTGGGCGAGCTGACGGTATGGCCGCCAGCTACGGCTACGACATCTCCGGCCCGGCCGCGACCGCCAGCGAGGCGATCCAGTGGCTGTACTTCGCCTACCTGGCCGCGACGAAGGAGCAGAACGGCGCGGCCATGTCGCTGGGCCGCACGTCGACCTTCCTCGACATCTACCTGCAGCGGGACCTCGCCGAGGGGACGCTCGACGAGCAGCGCGCCCAGGAGCTGATCGACGACTTCGTGATCAAGCTGCGGATCGTCCGGTTCCTGCGCACCCCCGAGTACGACGAGCTGTTCTCCGGCGACCCGACCTGGGTGACCGAGGCCATCGGCGGCATCGGCGAGGACGGCCGCACCCTGGTCACCCGGACCTCGCTTCCGCTTCCTGCAGACGCTCTACAACCTCGGCCCCGCGCCCGAGCCCAACCTGACCGTGCTGTGGTCGCCGCGGCTGCCCGCGGGGTTCAAGGAGTTCTGCGCCCAGGTCTCCATCGACACCAGCGCCATCCAGTACGAGTCCGACGACCTGCTGCGGCCCGCTCGGTGACGACACCGCGATCGCCTGCTGCGTCTCGGCCATGCGGGTCGGCAAGGAGATGCAGTTCTTCGGCGCGCGGGTCAACCTGGCCAAGGCGCTGCTCTACGCCATCAACGGCGGCCGCGACGAGATGACCGGCGAGCAGGTGGCACCCGCCGAGCGCCCCGCTGACCGGCGAGTCCTGGACTACGAGGAGGTGTCTGGCGGCTTACGACCGACGCTGGACTGGCTGGCCGAGACCTACGTCGACGCGCTCAACGTCATCCACTACATGCACGACAAGTACGCCTACGAGCGGCTGGAGATGGCGCTGCACGACTATCCCGTGCACCGTTTCATGGCCGCGGCATCGCCGGGCTCTCGGTCGCGGCCGACAGCCTGTCGGCCATCAGGTACGCCCAGGTCAAGGTGGTCCGGGACGACACCGGGCTGGCCGTCGACTTCGTGGTCGACGGCGAGTTCCCGGCCTTCGGCAACAACGACGACCGGGCCGACGCCATCGCGGTCGGCTGGTGGAGGCGTTCATGGCCAAGGTCCGGCAGCACCCGACCTACCGCGACGCCGAGCCCACCCAGTCGGTGCTGACGATCACCTCGAACGTCGTCTACGGCAAGCACACCGGCAACACCCCGGACGGCCGCCGGGCCGGCGAGCCGTTCGCGCCGGGCGCCAACCCGATGAACGGCCGGGACCGGCACGGCGTGGTCGCCTCCGCGCTGTCGGTCGCCAAGCTGCCGTACGAGCAGGCCCGCGACGGCATCTCGCTGACCAGCCACGGTCACCCCGGAGGGGCTGGGCAGGCCCCGGGACGAGCGGGTCGGCAACCTGGTCGGCGTGCTCGACGGCTACATCGACGCCGGCGGCTTTCACATGAACGTCAACGTGCTCGACCGGGCGACCCTGCAGGACGCGATGGAGCACCCCGAGCACTACCCGGAGCTGACCATCCGGGTCTCCGGCTACGCGGTCAACTTCGTCCGGCTGACCCGGAGCAGCAGCTCGACGTCATCACCCGCACCTTCCACGGCACGCTGTGACCACGCTCGCTGACCGGATGCTTCCACTCGTCCCCGTCCGGCAGTACCACCGGGCCGTTAGAGCCGACATGGAAGCTGAGCTGGCCAACGAAGGGGACCCAGAGATCGGCTACTACCATTCCTACGAGATCACCGGCGCCGTCAACGGCCCAGGGCATACCAGGTTCACCTTGTTCCTGTCCGGTTGCCCGCTGCGCTGCCAGTACTG
>CAWHZT010000011.1:0-77207 GCA_963833925.1 uncultured Actinomycetota bacterium
GCGATGCCGAGGCTGAGCTGCATGCCGGTAACGACGTGGTCCGGGTCGGCGATGAGTGCGCCGAAGACGGCGATGGCGACGGCCCCACCGACTTGGCGGAACGTGTTGAACACAGCGGAGGCGGTTCCCGCCTGCCGGCCCGGGACGCCTTCGAGCACGACGCCCGTCACGGATGGCATGGCCAACGCGCCACCGGCTCCGATCGGGATGACGCACAACGCGATCAGCGCGGGGTAGCCCAGAGGAGCCACGAACAGCATGGCCGCGAGACCGACGGCCATCGACGTCAGGCCGGCCACCACGGGCAGGCGGGCACCGTAGCGGTTGGTGATCGGTCCCGAGGCCAGGTTGGCGGCTATCGCGAAGAATGCCGCCGGCAGGAACACCAGACCGGCGTGCAGCGGTGACAGCTGCAGCTCCTGCTGCAGGAACAGGCTGACCACGAACACGTTGCCGTAGTTGCCGACCATGAACGCGAAACCCACCGGCAGAGCCAGCCGGAACCCGCGGGCCTGGAACAGGTCCAAGGGCATCATCGGGTGCCGGACCCGGGACTGGACGACGACGAACCCGACCAGGGCGAGAACCGCGACCGTCAACGCCACGACCACTGGGAGGGAATCGAACCCGGCATGCCCGCCCTCGATCAGGCCGTATACCAGCGTGGACAAGCCGATGACGGCGAGGACCTGACCGGCCCAGTCGAACGGGGCCGGGCGGGTCGGCGAGGTGGCGACCATGCTGAGCAAGATGAGCATGCCGGCACACACCGGCAGGTTGATGGTGAACACCCACCGCCAGTCGAACGTGGTCAACAGCCCGCCCAGCGGCTGGCCGACCAGTGCAGCCACCGCGCCGCCGACCGCCCACACGCCGAGAGCTTTCGCCCGGCGGGCCGGGTCGGGGAACGCTTCACGGACCAGGGCCATCGACGCGGGCAACATGATCGCCGCCCCAGCACCCTGCACGCAGCGGGCGGCGATCAACGCTGCCGAGGTGGGGGCGAACGCGCAGGCCGCCGATGTCACCCCAAAGAGGGCGATGCCGAGAGCCATCGCCCTCTTGGCGCCGATCCGGTCCGACAGGTTGCCGGCAAACAGCAGCAGAGCCGCGAACAGCAGGGTGTAGCCGTCGATGATCCACTGCTGCCCGACGGTGCCACCACCCAGCTCGGCCTGGATCTGTGCCAGCGCGACATTGACGATGGAGATGTCGAGGGTGATCAAGAAGAAGCCCATCGAGGCGATCGTGATCACGATCCGGGCATGCGGTCCGTTGGGCAGGCCGATGGTCGGATGGGTCTGCCGGCTTGCTGTGCTGACTGACATCAGTTCGCGTCTCTCCTTACCGTCCTACTAAACGGAGTGACTGTCTCCGGATAGATGCATCTTAGCACCTGATACGGAGATTGTCTCTCCGTATCGGGTAGGGTGAGCGGATGACCGAGACCGCCACGGCGAGGAAGCCGCGAGCCATGCGCCGCGACGCTGTACAGAACCGGGAGCGTCTGCTGGCCGCCGCCCGAGAGCTCTTCGCTGAGCAAGGCTTCGAGGTCACTCTCGACGACATCGCTCGACACGCCGGCGTCGGTGTCGGCACCGCCTATCGAAGGTTCGCGAACAAGGGGGAGCTGCTCGACGCGCTGTTCGCCGAGCAGACCGTCGAGCTGGCCGCTGCCGCCGACGCCGGCCTGGCCGACCCCGACCCCTGGCACGGCCTGGTGGGCTATCTCGAGAGATCACTGGCCCTGCAGCTGCGCGACAAAGGGCTGGCGCAGATCGTCAGCGGCGACCGGATCAGCGTTGAACAGCACGACTGGAACCGCGAGGTGATGGCCCCCAAGAACCGTGCCTTCGTCGCCCGCGCCCGCGACGCCGGCATGTTGCGGGACGACGTCACCGGCACCGACCTGACCTTCATCCAGGTCGGCCTGAACGCCATCATGACCCGTTCCCGTCACGCCCATCCCGACCTGTACCGCCGCTACCTGTACCTGATGCTGGACGGCCTCCGCGCGGAACCCGGCAACCCAACACCGCTGCCTGTCGCCGCCTTGACCAGCGACCAAACTCATGCCGTCATGGCCCCAACCACGAACCCGCAGGCTGCCAAGAATGACGGCGCGAGTGCCGATCACAGCAACTGAGGCGCCGTTGTGGCCGCAGGACGTCCGTCGTGCGGACAGTCGTGACCGCAAGCCGACCGTCCTGCGGGACGCACGAAGTGGCCGACCGATGAACGGATGCCGGTCGACGGTTGCCTTCGATAGGCTCCAGCGCCGCGAGCACTCAAGTCGAGCTTGCCACCTGACAGCAGGACGAGATGTTCCGGGCCGAACCGCCGTTGCATCAAGGCCGCTCGGGTGCGGTCTCGACTTCTACGATTCCTGACGCCGTCGAGCTGGCTGGGTTTGGAGAACGTTCCAGGTATTCGGCGAGGTCCGACGACGGCCGGGCCGAAGCCGGCTGCGACCAAGAACGCGTCATACTCCACCTTCGTCCGCTCCCGCGCGCCGAACATGACGAGCATGTGGAGATCGACAAGTCGAACCTCATGTTGTTGTGCGGGTGTGCGGCCTGGCGCGTCGAGGACGTTCTCGACGATGAGCAGATGCGCATCCGGGCGTATGGCCGCGCTCTACCGATGAACGCGCTCAGCCCGCCGCTACGGCGCGTCCGAAGTAGGTGAGGTCTGGTTGGCCGAGGAGAGGTCCAGTCCAGAGCTTGTTTTGTTTGGCGGTAAGTCCGGAGGTCGATCCGTAGATCACGCTGAATGCGCCAAGGTCGTACTCTTCGTCTCCGACGATCAGGTCATCGTGGGCCCTGCCGTTGAAGTCGTTGCCGAAGTTTCCTGCGGCGAGGGAGGTGCCGAAGTCGTTCCCGGCCGGTACCATCTTGCCCTCGATTCCGCGGCTGTCGAGATTCCATCCGCGGCTGTTTTTGGTCGCCAGACCGGACGAGGAACCATAGATGACCTCGACGATGCCCACTCCGTCGGTGCCGGGCTCATCGCCTCGTACGGCCAGGTCGGTGTAGCGACGTCCGCTGTAGTCGTGGCCGAAGTTGCCGCTGGTCATCTTGATGCCGAACCAGGAGCCCAACTTTTTTCTCCCGCCGAGGCCGCGTGTGCTGCGACTCCACAGCTGGTCGCCTTTCGCGGTCAGCCCGCCAGGCGAGCCATAGATGATGTTCGCGGTGCCCGAATTGTGGTTGGGTGCGCCAATGGCGAGGTCGGCGTAGATCCGGCCTGCGAAGTGACCCGTGGCAAGGCTAGTGCCGAAGTTATCGCCGGCCTTGGCTCGGCCCTTGATTCCCGGCGTGTTCTGAGTCCAGAGCTCACTGCCTTTGCTGGTGAGCCCTGCGGCGGAGCCGTAGAGCACATTGACCGAGCCCGCCTCGATCGCGTGGCCGACTCGATCACCGGGCACGCCGATCGCCAGATCGGCGTACACCGTTCCAGCGAAGTTGCCGGCGGCCAGGGTGGCACCGAACGAGTCCCCGCCGAGGTTGATGTCATTTCCCGTTTCGCGTTTGCCGGGGACTCCGGGGCTGGCTTGAGACCAGAACTGATTGCCGTCAGCGGTCAGTCCGGTCGGGGAGCCGTAGATCACGTTGACCGCGCCGCTTTGTCCGTTCTCCCCGCTGACGCCGATGGCCAGGTCGTCTTGATGTCCCCGCCCGAAGTTGGCTGCAACGAGCGACGAGCCGAAGCCATCCTCAGGCTCGGAGCTGCCGATCACGCCTGGGGTGTTCTGGCTCCACAACTGGCTGCGTCGGCGAGACAGCCCTGAGGGTGAGCCGTAGACAACCCGGACCTGCCCCGCATTGGACGGCAAGGCGTCGGAGAGAGGTAGCTCGCTGATGCCGATCGCCAGGTCGCTGTAACCGTCACCGTCGAAATCACCGGTCGCAAGTGCCTCGCCGAACGTTTCGGATCGGTCGCCCGCCTTGAAGTCGGCGGCTGTCCATCTCTGGCTCTGTTGTCGCGTTAGGCCGTGAGGTGAGCCGTAGAGGACGTTGACCACGCCGGGGAACTCGTCCTGGCCGTCGCCGGACCAGTCCTGCCCGAACACAGCCAGATCGGCGTACCCGTCCCGATTGAAGTCCGACCTGGACGCATCGCCGGATGATTCGGCGGAGTAGGGATAACGGTGCGGAGGCTCAGCAGCAGCCCCCGGAGGGGCTGCCACGCACGGCACGAGGAGCATGACAACGGAACCGAGAAATACGCCTCGACGCATACCGTCCCCCGTTCGAGAAGACAAGGCTCGGCGACGTTTGCCGGCGCGTGATTCTGCGACTGAGACTCGCACCGCGAGCCTGGAATGTCTATGGCGTGCGTGCCGGTCGGTCCTGGTACAGCGGAGCGGGCGGGATAACTCGCCACACGCTTCGGAAAGGGGCTGGGGGTGAAGCCGACGCTGCCCCGTCCGCAGATGGGCCATTGGTTTGCGCCGGCGGGGGGTCTGGCTGCCATGACGCAGACGACGAACTCGGTTGACAAGAAAGTGTCGCTTGGCCCTCAAGCACCGTCGAAGGAGTGACCGGACGACGACCGTTTGCGGTGAGCTGAGTTGACTAGGGTGAAACGGTGCGTAGGTGGCGGGCACTGCTGGGCGGCTCGCTGACTGATCGTGATCGGTGAGATCCTGCTCGTCGTCTGCAGCCTGTGCTACCTCGTCTGGTGTTCAACGTGCTCGCGATGGTCGCGGAGTTCGAGTCTGACCTGATCAGGATGCGTACCCGAGAAGGGATGAACGTCGCGCGCCCGAAGGGACATTTGAAGGGAAAGCAGCCCAAGCTCACGGTCAACCAGGGCCCGCCACCTCCTCGAGCTGGACGGCTCGGGCACTTACAGCACGGCCGAGTTGTTCGGTGTCAGCCGCTCCACGATCTACCGAACGCTCCAGCGCGTCAGACCGGCCCCAGCGGACCCACACCGGCCGTTCGCCAAGGCTCCGGCTCAGGGCCTGAACTCGCTCGTGCCTCGCGATCGAAGCCCCCGCTGAGCAACCGATTCACGAAGGGGAGCCTCGGGAGTTATCGACGTTCCGGAGAGTCGGCAAGGAGTGCGGTGACTTCCGCGGCCGCATCGGGCGGCAAGGGGCCCAGCGCCAGGGTGGTCGCGTTTTCCTCCGCTTGGACGACGGTGCGGACACCTGGAAGCGGGATGATCGCCGGGTTCACCGTCCACAGATAGCCCAAGGCGCCCTGGATCAGCGTGCGACCGTCGGAGGTCAGCAACTCTCGGACGGCGGCGAGCCGGGACAGCCACTGTTCCATCGCGCCGTCGTCGAAGTAGTCCCAGTACGGGGTATCGAGCCGGACGTCGCCGGGCGCCGGACGACGGTCGGCCGTGTAGCGGCCGCTAAGCAGGCCCATGGCCAGCGGCGACCGGGCCAGAACCGACAGGCCGTGAGGCTGCGCGAGGTCCAGAACCGCTGACGACCAGCCGAACACATTGATCTGGGTCTGCACCGTCAGGCAGTGCGGTGACCGGGCGAACACATCGATCACCGCTGGGTCGTCCTGCGCAGTCCCGAACCAGCGGATCGTGCCCTCCGTGACGAGCTCCTCCAAGGTGGCCACGATCTGCTCGGCGTGCGTTCCGTCGCGGGCACCACCGTGCAGCTGCAGCACGTCGATCGCCCCGGTGCCCAGCCGTCGCAGACTGTCGGCACTTTGTCGGCGGATGGCGGCCGGCGAGACGTCCTCACCACCGCCGCGTCTGATCGTCTCGTCGAAGACCAACCCGAACTTGGTGCTCACCACGATCTGGTCGCGGACCGTCGACGGAAGCTGGCGAAGAGCACGTCCGATCACCTGCTCGGAGTGCCCCGCGCCGTACGAGCCGGCCGTGTCGATCACCCGTACGCCGTGGTCGATCGCCGCGTGCAGGGCGGCAACGCTGACGTCGTCGTCGACTTCACCCCATCCCGCGTCGCGCCCGTTGAACGTCCACGGGCCCCCCAGGGCCCAGGTGCCAACCCCGAGAGCCGAGACATCTGGTCCATGGGAACCGAGCGGGTGAACGGGGACGAAGGTCGCAGTGCTCATGGTCGTGATCCTTCTTCGGGGGATGGATGGTGGTCGTCGGCGAGATCGAAGTCGTCAGTCCAACTCAGGCCCGGACCGGGTCCAGGCCATCGGGGCGGTGGCATCGGGGCCGGTCGACCGGCCTCGTTCGCGGTGTAGGCGGCGATCTTCCAATCGATCACCGCGAGGTCGGCGGTCAGCTGCTCGAGCTGGGCGCGGACCCGAGCCTGGTGGCTTCTGAGCAGCTCGATCCGGCCGGCGCGGTCGCGGTCGGCACGCACCCGATCCACGAAGGCGCGCACATCCTCGACTGGCATTCCTGTGCGACGCAATCGGACCACGACGTCCAGAAGACCGAGAGACGTCTCGTCGAATACCCGGTGCCCGCCTCCCGTTCGAGGCAACTCACCGAGTAGACCGCTGCGATCGTAGAAGCGGAGCGTTTCGATCGGGATGCCGGTCCGGGCGGCGACCTCGCCGATGGAAAGACCGGGCGTGGTCGAACTGAACTGAGACATGTGGCCACTCTGCAATCTGGAGTGCACTCCAGGTCAAGAGGGCTGGCGGAACGGCCTGGCAGATGCAGGAACCCAACCCGCGGCCGTGTCAGTGCCGCGCCCCTTCGCCGTAAGCGACCGAAGCTCCTTGGCCGTCCGTCCTGCGGGCGGCGGCCATCGCCTAAGCCGACCGGCTTACGGGTTTCTGCGGGCGACCGCTGCTGCCGGGCGCTGTGACTCGGCATCCGTCAGTTGGCGCAGAGTGCGTAGTGGGCTGAGCAGCGCGATCGTCGTGCCGGTCAGCATGATCAGGCTACTGATCACGAGGGTGGCGCGTAAGCCGATGAGGGCGCCGGCATCGCCGCCTTCGTCCGACCAAATGCGCTGACGAGCGCTCCGCAGAAGGCCCGACAGGCCGGGACGGGCACCGCGATGCTCATCCCCGGAGCCCTCGTCAGCGTTCCGGGAAAGCAAAACCGCCTCGGACTGGCGTTACCCAAGTCCGAGGCGGTTCCGTTTTGTAGCGGGGACAGGATTTGAACCTGTGACCTCTGGGTTATGAGCCCAGCGAGCTACCGAGCTGCTCCACCCCGCGTCGGCTCGTAGAACATTACGTCAAGGTTTCAGCGAAGCCAAATCACTGGCCAGGTTGGGGACTGAGTGTGAGCAGGCTCACCTCGGACCGCCAAAGGGAGCCGCAACCACAACCGTCAGCGCGGACCGACGCCGGCCTGTGCGCCCGCCACGTGGTCCGCGAGCCCCTCGAGCAGTGCGGCGAAGTTCTGCCAGCTGTACGCGTACCAGGAGGCAAGTTCCGGCTGCCAGACCTGACCGGCCCGCACGGCCGGCACCTGGGCCCACAGCCGACCCGTCGGCAGCGGGTCCGAGACGGCCCAGACCAGGAGATCGGCAGGCAGGTCGGAGGCCTTCTCCAAGCTGACGGCCTGCGGGTTGGCTTCGTTTTCGACATCGACGAGGCGACTCTCGGCGTGATGAACTCGGCAGGCGACCTCAAGCTGAGGCCAGATGAGCGTAGCCTTCCCTAACTTCCGGGTGGCTCGCTCAACGTCTCGGATCCCAGACGGCCTCAGTCCATCTCAGGGATCAGCTCACGAGCCTCGGCGTAGTCGATGCCTGTCAGCTCGAGCAGGTCGGAGGTCATCGACCGCAGCTGAGCGAGGATCACCACCGCCGAGATGGACTCCACCAGCTCGACATGGGAGCTGGCGTCGCCGACGGCAACCAGTCGCTTTCGTGCCCCGGTCGGCAACCGGCGCGCCTTGAGCTCGATCGCCATGAACCGGACCACCCCGGCCAGCTGATCCATCAGGTCCAGGTAGGCCTCCGGCACCGTCTCGTGCCGCCACAGCGACACCACGCAGCGACGGGCGAGCACACGAAGGTTGCGGCTGGCATGGTCCAGCGGCGCGGACAGGTCGGCGTACGCCACCACGTTGGGTAGCTCGTGGCGGCGGAACGGGGACTGGCGGACCACCGCAAGCCCCTCCGCAGCGGCCGAGGAGAACCGGGCGAGCACCTCCTCACCGCGACGGGAGTGGTCGAGCACCGCATCGGCTGCGTCCGAGTCGCCGGCCCGCATCGCGCGCGAGGCCTCCTCCATCGTGGCGGCCATGTCGTCCAGCACCTCCGCGGCGATCACCCGTGGCCTTCGCAGCGGCGCGCTCGGCGCGATGGTGGCCACGATGAGGGCCATCGCGGCACCGATGACCGCGTCGAACCAGCGGTCGAACGCGTACCCGATCGTCGGCGCAAGGGCCACGATGATCGCCGACTGGACCCCGGACTGGATGATCATCAGCTGACCGGCACCGAGCAGTGTGGCGACCGACATGGCGAGCGCGATCACGACGGCGAGCTGCCACACCCCGCTGCCGAAGACTGTGACGAAGATGTCGCCGATCAGCACGCCTAATGCGACTCCGATGGCGACCTCGACTGCCCGCCGCATCCGAGAGCCGAAGCTCACGCCCAGCGTGACGATCGCAGCGACCGGAGCGAAGAACGGCAGGTGATGGCCAAGCACCTTCTCGGCGATGAACCAGGCAATGCCCGCCGTGACCGCGATCTGGCCGATGATGAACCAGCGTGACTGCCAACGCTCGTATCGCTGCTCGAGGGAGGCGCGGCCCGCGCGAGCGGTCCGCTCGCTCAGGTCGTACGCCCGCAGCGTCATCCGGCGAAGCGCCGGCAGGCTCTCTCGTGGTGGGGGCGCTTCCGCGCCAGGGGAGTCACTCACCCGACCATCATCTCCGCCCGAAGGCGGCACGAACCGACCGCGTGGGGCGCGCCCGACACGAATCGCTCTTACGCTGGCTGCATGCATGCGCAGGTGCCCGGTGCCTGAGGACATCGCCACGATCGTCGACGACGCCCGGGTGCGGACATTCGTCGGTCGCCGGAACGAGCTTGCCTGCTTCTCGGCGGCACTCGACGGCGCTGCTCGGCGGGTGCTGTTCGTGCACGGCGCCGGCGGCTTCGGCAAGACCACGCTGCTGCACCAGTTCCGGATTCTCGCGCGGAGCGCCGGTCGCGCTGTGGCGAGCGTCGACGGCGAGGACGTCGACGGATCGCCGGATGGTCTGCAGGCCGCCGTCCAGTCCGCTCGGAGCGAGGTACTGGAAGGCGCTCGCGAGACAGGTCCGTGGGTCCTGCTCGTTGACGGTTACGAACGGTTGACGGCAGTCGACGCCTGGGTACGTGACCGGCTGGTCGCCTCCCTGCCGGGCGATGTCGTGGTGGTGCTCGCCGGTCGGGACGCCCCAGCGCCACCTTGGCGGACCGACCCCGGCTGGCGCGCGGTCGTTGCCTGCCTGCCGCTGGATCGGTTGGATCCGCCCCAGAGTCGGCTCCTGCTCACGCACGCCGGCGTGCCCGAGGATCGTTGTGGGCGGCTCGCCGAGCTCGGTCGGGGGCACCCGCTGACCCTGGCCATGCTGGCGGACGCGGCGACGGCGTACGACCTGCCCGACGATCTCGCCGAAGCGCCGGATCTCGTCGCTGCCCTCGCCATCCGACTGGTCGACGAGGCTCCGGACGACGACCACGCGCTGGCCATGTCGTTGTGTGCGCACGCCTGGCTGACTACGCAGGATCTCCTGGACGAACTGCTCGGTCGGCCCGCCCCGGAGGTATGGGCCTGGCTGGAGACTCGGCCATGGATGACTCGTGGCACCTACGGCATCTACCCGCACGACCTTGTTCGCGACGTGCTCGACGCGGACCTGCGACGCCGTTCGCCGGCGACCTATCGACGGGTGCACCGGACGGTGCACGAACACTCTTGGACTGCTCTGCGTTCCGACGACGAGAGCGAACGCCGGTTGTGGGCGCACCAGAAACTGTTCCTGCACCGCAAGAGCCCGCTCGCGGTGTCCTTCTGGACACTCCGTGCCCGTGGCACCGGGTTGGTGTCGTCCGGTCGACCGCGCGACCACACGGAGGCGGTCGATCTCGTCCGGCAGTCCGAAGGAGCCGCCAGCGCCGAGCTGTTGGAGGGTTGGCTGGCCGCTCAGCCCGAGGGGCTGTCGGTCGCCCGGTCGTCGACCGGGCTCGACGCGTTCGCCTTCCAGGCCACCTGGCCGGCCGACCCGGCCGCTTCGGATCGAGAGCTGGCCGAACGAGATCCGGTGGTCCGAGCCGCGCTCGAGTACGTGGCGGCGAACGCACCGCCCCGGCCCGGCGAGCAGATCTCGGTGGCGCGGTTCCTCGGCGGCCGAACGGGTTACCAGCGCGATCCGTACGCCGTCGTCGTCGGCTCGGTGAGCTCGACCATGCTGTGGACCACCCAGCCGCTCGCCTGGTCTTTCGTGGCAACGATCGACCCGGACTTCTGGGGACCGATCTTCCAGTACCTCGCTTTGACCACAGAGTTCCAGGTGAGCCACAACGGACTGCGCTACACCCTGTATGGCGTGGACTGGCGTCGACTCCCACCGGACCGGTGGTTCGACATGCTGGGCGAGCGAGAGCTGACCGGAGAATCCGGTCCCGCACCCGCCCGGCTGCTTCGACCGGCCCCGTTGTCCCGCACCCGGTTCGCGGAGGCGCTGAGGTGGGCGTTGCGCGATCTGCACCGGCCGGAGCAGCTGAGGGCCAACCCGCTGATGGGGTCGCGGCTGGCGATCGATCTCGACGGATCGTCCACGCAGCGGTTGCGGGCGTCGCTCGTGGCCGGGATCGGGCAGATCGGAGCCGGTCCCCGGTCCGGGCGGCTGGGGCGCGTGCTCGATCGGACGTACGTTCACCCGGCGCCGACGCAGGAGGCGGCCGCTGAGGTGCTCGACCTGCCGTTCTCGACCTACCGACGGCACCTGGGCCGCGCGGTCGAGCAGCTCACCGACCTCCTCTGGGATGTGGAGATCGGTGAGGCCCGGCTGACGATCGCGCCGGCTGATCGGGTCCAGTGATCGGGTCCGGTGATCGGGTCCGGTGATCGGGTCCGGTGATCGGGCCGAGTGAGTAGAAAGTGAGCAACGACCGGTCTGTCGGATGAACAGCTCATCCGCCCACCCTGTTTCGTGACCGAACGGTCACGAACGCGGAGGTGGAGACATGTCGGACATCGTGGTGCTCGGAGCGGGACTCAACGGCCTGACGACGGCGATGCTGCTTGCCCGCGACGGGCATGCCGTCACCGTGCTCGAGCGGGATCCCGCCGAGCCGCACGGTGGGAACGAGGAGCTGTGGACGTCATGGGAGCGCCGTGGCGTGAACCAGTTCAACCAGCTGCACTTCATGCTGGCCCGCTGGACGCAGACCATGACGGTCGAGCTGCCGGACGTGATCGACGAGCTCGAGTCCCGCGGTGCCGCCAGGCTGAACCTGCTCCACCTGCTGCCGGCCGCTGTGACCGACGGTGTGCGACCCGGCGACGGACGCTTCGAGACGGTGACGGCCCGCCGACCCGTGCTGGAGGCAGCGCTGGCGACGGTTGCCACGCGGACGCCGGGCATCACCGTCCGCCGCGGCGTCCAGGCGAGCGGACTGATCGTGGACGGTCCCGCGGCCGGTGAGCCGCGGGTCAGTGGAGTGCTCACCCGCAGCGGAGAGTCGCTGCGTGCCGATCTCGTCGTCGACGCCTCCGGCCGCCGCTCCTCGGTCCCGGCCATGCTGGAAGCGATCGGCGCCCGCCGACCGATCGAGGAGCGCGAGGACGCCGGCTTCGTCTACTACGCGCGTCACTTCCGTGCCGTCGACGGCAGACGTCCGCAGTCTCGAGGGCTGCTCCTGCAGCACTTCCACGGGTACTCGGTGCTCACCCTCCCGGCGGACCTGGGCACCTGGGGCGTGGGGTTCGTCACCTCCTCCCGCGACCCGTCGCTGCGGGGTCTACGCGACGTCGATGCCTGGTCGCGAGCGATGGCGCTGGTCCCGACCGCCCGCGAGTGGATCGATGCCGAGCCGATCACCGACGTTCAGGTGATCGCGGGGATCGAAGACCGCTACCGGCGCTTCGTCGTCGACGGCACGCCGGTCTGCACCGGTCTGGTGGCTGTCGGTGATGCCTGGGCTTGTACGAACCCGTCGATCGGGCGCGGCACGTCAATCGGGCTGCTGCACGCCGTCGCGCTGCGCGACGTGCTCCGGGAGGTGCCCGTCTCCGAGCCGGAACGGCTGGTGCGGAGCTTCGACGCGGTCACCGAGTCGGTGGTCACGCCGTGGTACCGCGCCACCCGCGCGTTCGATCGGCACCGGCTGGCCGAGATCGACGCGGACCTGACGGACACGCCGTACCGAACGCCCGACCCGGCCTGGTCGATGGGTACCGCCCTGTACGCCGCCGCGCTGCACGACCCGGACGTCTTGCGTGCCCAGAGCTCGATCGTGGGGATGCTGGCCATGCCGCCCGAGGCGCTCGGCGCACCCCGTGTACTCGAGAAGGTCATCGCCATCGGCGCCAACCGACCGCGCTATCCCGAGGACTCGCCGCGGCACGCGGACCTCGTCGCTGCCGTCGAGGGGCGGCCGGTGCCTGCGAAGCGAACGGCCGGGACAGCGCCGCTGAGGCTGTTCGTGCAGGACGAGGGAAGCGGCGAGCCGGTGCTCCTGCTGCACGGGTGGCCCGACACCCATGCGCTGTGGCAGCCTCAGGTCGCCGCACTCACCGCGGCCGGCTATCGAACCGTGGCGCCGGATCTGCGGGGCTTCGGCCAATCCGACAAGCCCGACGGCATCGCTGCGTACGGCATGCTGCATGTCCTGGCCGACCTGCTCGGCGTGCTCGACGCCCGCGGGCTGCGGCGGGTGCACGTCGTCGGTCACGACTGGGGCGGTGCGATCGGTTGCGGGTTGGCGGCGATGGCGCCCCACCGGGTGACCAGCCTGACCTGTCTGTCGGTCGGTCACCCGGCGGCATTCGCCCAGGCAGGCTGGGCGCAGCGGGAGAAGTCCTGGTACATGCTGCTCTTCCAGTTCCCGGGCATCGCCGAACAGTGGCTGGCTCTCGATGACTTCGCGAATCTGCGCTCCTGGGCACGGCACCCACAAGCCGACGAGGTGGTCGAGCGACTGCGTCGCCCAGGGGCGCTGACCGCAAGCCTCGGTCTGTACCGAGCGATCCTCCCACCGGAGTCGTTGGTTGCGCCGCCCGCCGCAGTGCCGCCGATCCAGGCACCGACCATGGGCATCTGGAGCGCTGGTGACCTCGCCGTCACGGAGCAGGCGATGACCGGCACCGAACGCTACGTCGCCGGCGGCTGGCGGTACGAGCGGGTCGAGGATGCGGGGCACTGGCTGCCGATCGACGCTCCGGCCCAGGTGAACCGATTGCTGCTCGACTTCTTGTCCAGCCAAGCCGCCGGCAGACAGACGCGTCCCCGCTGCCTGAGCGTCGGTCCGCTCCGGCAGGATGGAAGCCATGAACTCACCGATCAGGGTCACCGTCTGGGGCGAGAACTTCCACGAGCACAGCGAACGCGACCGCGAGGGCATGGCCGAGCGTTATCCCGAGGGGATGCACGGTGCGGTCGCGGCGGGGCTCGGCGAGCTGCTCGGTGACGCAGTCGACGTGCGCACGGCGACCCAGGACCAGCCCGAGCACGGCCTGACCGCCGACGTCTTGGACAACACCGACGTCTTGACCTGGTGGGGTCACGCCACCCACGCGGGCGTGTCCGACGAGGTCGTGGACCGGGTGCACCAGCGGGTGCTCGGCGGGATGGGCCTATTGGTGCTGCACTCGGGGCACTTCTCGAAGATCTTCATCAAGCTGATGGGCACCACCTGCTCGTTGTCGTGGCGCAACTCCGCCGACACCGAGCTCGTCTGGACCGTGTCCCCGGCGCACCCGATCGCGGCCGGTGTGCCGCAGCCGATCGTCGTACACGAGCAGGAGATGTACGGCGAGTACTTCGACATTCCCGAGCCCGACGAGCTGGTCTTCGTGTCCGGGTTCAGTGGCGGGGAGGTCTTCCGGTCCGGCTGCTGCTGGCGCCGCGGCAGGGGCAAGGTCTTCTACTTCTCTCCGGGCGACCAGGAGTACCCGGTCTACCACCACTCCGACATCAAGCGGGTGCTCGCCAATGCGGTGCAGTGGGCGGCGCCGACGACCCCGGGGGACTTCGCGCCACCGGCGGTCCGCAACGAACCCGGGCCCCTGCTGGCAGGTCGACTGACCGGCGCCGACGCGACCGACGAGGGGGTCTCGGCATGAGCAGCGCGACCGAGGGCACCACGGGCAGGAGCTTGCGGGCCGGGGTCGTCGGTCTCGGCTGGGCCGGCCAGCAGCACATGGCGGCGTACGACGACCTCGACGGGGTCGAGCTGGTCGGCATCGCCGGGATGGAGACAGGGCCGCTCGCGACCCTCGGCGACCGGTACGGCGTCGAGCACCGTGTCGCGACCTGGCAGGAGCTGATCGCCGACGCCGAGCTGGACGTGGTCAGCGTGGCCACACCGACGTCGCTCCACGCGCCGATCGCGATCGGCGCGCTGAACGCGGGAGTGCACGTGCTGTCGGAGAAGCCGATGGCCGAGAAGGCGCCCGTCGCCGCCACGATGGTCGCGGCGGCCGAGGCCAACGATCGGGTGCTCGACGTCTCGTTCAACCACCGGATGCGCGGCGACGTGCAGGCCCTGAAGAAGATCATCGACGCCGGCCTGCTCGGCAACATCTACTACGCCAAGGCGGGCTGGTTACGCCGCGAGGGGATTCCCGGCCTCGGCACCTGGTTCACCCGCGCTGCGACAGCCGGCGGCGGCCCGCTGATGGACATCGGTGTGCACATGCTGGACATGGCCCTCTACCTGCTCGGCGAGCCGCAGGTGAAGGCGGCGACAGCGGCGACGTACGCGGAGTTCGGTCCGCGCGGCAAGGGCGGCTCCCCATACGGCCCCCGCCGGGACGCGCCGACCCCCCAGTTCGACGTGGAGGACTTGTCGACCGCGTTCCTCCGGCTCGGCGACGGGGGCACCTTGCTGCTGGAGTCCAGCTGGGCGCAGTGGATTCCGCACGACCAGTGCTACGTGACGGTGTACGGCGCCGACGGCGGCGCGAGCCTGGAGTGGGGCGGCGAACCGAAGCAGCCGTACCGCAAGCTGTCGATCTGGACCGAGGTCGGGGGAGTGCCGGCCGAGCTCAACCCGACCCCGCCGCCCGACGGCGGACACCGCGGCTGCGTCGTCGACTTCTTGGACAAGGTGCGCTCGGGCGACTTCCGGAACCATCGCGGTGAGATCCCGCTGTCGCGCGCGCTGGTGGTCGATGCGTGTTATGCGTCGGCCGAGGCCGGGCAGGAGGTTCAGCTCACGGTGGGCAGCGAGCGGTGAGCCTGTCCGAGCAGGACCTGGTTCATCTCCGGCGGTGCGTAGAACTGGCCCGGGAGGCGCTGGACGCCGGCGACGAGCCGTTCGGTTCGGTGCTGGTCGACGGCGACGGGGTCGTCCGGCACGAGGACCGCAACCGGACGGCCGGGGGAGACCAGACCCGCCATCCCGAGTTCGAGCTGGCTCGCTGGTCCGCGACGGCCATGACGTCGCAGGAGCGCGCCCGCGCGACCGTCTACACCTCCGGCGAGCACTGCCCGATGTGCTCCGCGGCGCACGCCTGGGTCGGTCTGGCCAAGATCGTCTACGCCGGCTCGACCGAGCAGTATCTGCGCTGGCGAGCGGAGGCCGGGATCACCTCGTCCTCACCGGTCAGCCCGCTGCCGGTCAACGCGATCGCGCCGAACGTCCTGGTCGACGGGCCGGCGCCCGAGCTCGCCGACGAGTTGCGCGGACTCCATCTGCGCAGCCTTCGCAGCGGTCCGCCCGGGTAGCGACTTCACCGAGCGGCCGCACCGCAGGGGCCGAAATACCGATCCGGGGGTCTTGACGTCACTTTCGTCACTCTGGTCACATAACGCTATGGCATATTCCTGGCGTGTCGCGTTGACATGAGGCACTCTGCAATTAGTTCCCGATTGATCGGATTCGCCTCGATGCCGATGCCCACGTCGTCAGCCCGTCTCAGACGGCCGCTTCGTCTGTTCGCCAGCGCCGCCGCCACCCTGTCGCTCGTGATGTCTGCGGCGCTGGTCGGTGCACCCGTCGTCAGTGCGGACAGTGCGATCGCCGCGAAATCCGGATCGTTCACGGTACGCGGCTCCGGGTTCGGCCATGGCTGGGGAATGAGCCAGTACGGCGCGTACGGGGCTGCCGTGAGGGGCCTCACCTGGCAGCAGATCCTCGCCTTCTACTACCCGGGCACCACCCGAAGCTCACTGTCCTCGCGGACCATCCGGGTCTGGATCACCGCAGACACCGACGGCGACGTCCGGGTCCGGCCGGCGTCGGGCCTGAAGATCAGCTCGGGCAGCAAGACGTACACGGTGCCGACTGGCTCGGCGTACAAGGCCTGGCGGATCAGCCGATCGGGCAGCGGCTACACCTTGCGGTATCAGACGGCCTCCGGTGCCTGGAAGCTGAAGAGCACGGGCCTCGGCACGGGCACCTGGAAGGCGTCGACATCAGCCGGGGTCGTCACGGTGATCATGCCGGGCGGATCGCGCCGCGAGTATCGAGGCACCGTTTCGCTGATCAAGCGCGGATCCAGTGGTCGCACGGTGAACACGGTCTCGATGGAGAACTACGTCCGCTCCGTCGTGCCATCGGAGATGCCGACCTCGTGGGCTCTGGAGGCCGTCAAGGCACAGGCGGTCGCGGCCCGGACGTACGCGGCGAAGCTCCGGTCCCGCGCCACGGCCAGCGGTTACGACATCTGCGACACGACGGCCTGCCAGGTCTACAGCGGGTACGCCCGGACGGTCGGCGGAAAGCGCACGGTCCGGGAGACCGCTCGGGGCAACGCGGCCGCGAAGGCCACCGCGAACGTGATCTTGACCTACAAGGGGTCCATCGCGCTGACTCAGTTCGCCTCGTCCAACGGTGGGGCCGCAGCCAGGGGCGACTACGTCTATCTCGCCGCCCACCCGGATCCGTACGACGGCGTCGTCAAGTCCCAGGCCTGGACGAAGACGATCACCGCGGCGGCCGTCGGTCGGCACTGGACGGTCGGCACCGTGAAGAAGATCCAGATCACCGCCCGCGACGGCTCCGGCAGCTGGGGCGGGCGGGTGAAGACCATGAAGATCATCGGCAGCAAGCGCACGGTGACGATCACCGGTGGCGCATTCAAGTCGGCCTTCGGGCTGCGCTCGAGCCTGTTCACCGTCGGTGGCAGCTCCCCGACTCCGGTCTCCCCGGCGTCGATGGTCCTTCCCGGGACGGCGTATGCCGCGTTCCCTCGGACGTACGACACCGCTCGCGGACCCGAGCTGTTGATCATCACTGCCGGCGGCACACTGGTGCGCTACCCGGTGAGCACGGCCGGGCTCGGCATCGGCAGAGTTGTTGGCGCCGGGTTCGACTACACCAACATCGTCAATGCCGGTGACTGGAACGGGGACGGCTACCAGGATGTGGCGGTCCGGTCCGGGAAGGCAATGAGTCTGCTCCGCGAGACCAGCAGTGGGGCCCTCGCCGCCGGCGCGAGCATGGGTTCGACGGCGTCGTACCGAGCGCTGACCGGGGTCGGCGATCTCAACGGCGACAAGCGCCCGGACCTGGTGGCGCTCACCGCCGCGGACAACGTGTGGCTGCTGCCCGGCAACGGTAGGACGGGACGGGCGACGTCGATCAAGCTCGCGGGCGGATGGAAGAACCAGGACCTCGTCCGCGGCATCGGTGACCTGACCGGCGACAAGATCGGCGACCTCGTCGCCCGCTCCGGCGACCGGCTCTACCTCTACGCGGGAACCGGACGCGGGATCAAGGCCGGCAAGCTGCTCGGGACGGGCTGGGCGGCGTACTCCTCGATCGCGTCGGTGGGTGACCTCAACAGCGACGGGCGGGCAGACCTGATCGCGCGGACGGCAGGCGGTTCGCTGGTGCTCTTCCTCGGCACCAGGGCCGGTACGTTCGGTGCAGGCAAGACGATCGCCACCGGCTTCCAGGGAACCCGCTTCGCGACCTAGAGCCGACCCCAACGCGACCGGGGAAACAGCGACGGAGAGGGATCGGATGATCGAGGGCTTCGCCATCGGCCACCACACGGCAGACTCGAGCGGCTGGCTCACCGGGACCACGGTGATCCTGTCCACCGACGGGCCGGAGGACCCCGGGGCGGTGGGCGGAGTGGACGTCCGCGGTGGCGCGCCCGGCACCCGCGAGACCGATCTGCTCGATCCCACGGCGATGGTCGACCGCGTCAACGCAGTCGTGCTGACCGGAGGAAGCGCGTACGGGCTGGCGGCCGCCGACGGCGTGATGACGACCTTGGAGGCGCGAGGTCACGGCTGGCCGGTGGGTGTCGACGTCGTGGTCCCGATCGTTCCGGCCGCCGTGATCTTCGACCTCGGTCGCGGCGGCGAGCCGGCGAATCGACCTGACGCCGACTTCGGCCGCCGCGCTGCCGCGGCGGCCAGCCCCGACGACCCGGACCGCGGTTGTGTCGGTGCGGGCGCGGGTGCGGTATGCGGGGGACTGAAGAGTGGCTTCGGATATGCCGAGCGCACCGTCGGGGATCTCTCGATCGCCGCAGCCGTTGTCGTCAACGCGGTGGGTTCGGCGGTCGACCCGGCCACCGGCCGACTGCTGGGCGACCGGGACGGGCGGATGTCTGCGCCGACCGAAGCCGAACGGGGTGCGCTGGCGGAGGCGATCGCGCGCCACGGACCGCCGCTGAACACCACGATCGGCGTCGTGCTCACCGACGCCGTGCTGACCAAGCCACAGGCGACCCGGATCGCCTCCGTCGCCCACGACGGGATGGCCCGAGCGATCTCACCGCTCCACCTGATGGTCGACGGCGACGCGGTGTTCTGCCTGGCTTCCAACCGCCGCCCGCTCGATCCCCGGTTCGGCGGGCTGCTGGCCTTCAATGCCCTGCTGGTCGCCGCGGCCGACGTGTTCACCGACGCCTGCATGGACGCCCTGCTCAGTGCCGACTCGCGGGGAGACTGGTCGAGCTACCGCGACCTGGCCCCCTCCGTACACACCTGACCTCTGCCGGCGGGGTGATGGGTGGGCCGCGAGGGTCCGGCTGTCTGCTGGTGAGATATTCCCCGGCGGTCGGAATCCCAGTTCCTACACTGAGGTTGACTCCCGAGGTCGATCCGGTACGACCCCGCACCAACGACATAGCGACGAGGAACGATGAAGGCTCTACTGCTGGAGAACATCCATCCCGAGGGCGAGCGGCTGCTCGCCGAGCGCGGAATCGAGCTCGTCACCGCCAAGGGAGCGCTGGACGAGGCCGAGCTCGTCAGCGCGCTGGAGGGGATTCAGCTCCTCGGCATCCGCTCGAAGACCCAGGTGACCAGGGAGGTGCTCGAGGCCGCCCCGGAGCTGGTCGCCATCGGCGCCTTCTGCATCGGCACGAACCAGATCGACCTCGCGGCCGCCGCCGAGCACGGGGTGGTGGTCTTCAACGCGCCCTTCTCCAACACGCGAAGCGTGGTCGAGCTCGCGATCGCCGAGATCATCTCGATGGCGCGGCACCTGACGGACAAGAACGCCGACCTCCACCGCGGCGTCTGGGACAAGTCGGCGAAGGGCGCCCATGAGGTCCGCGGCCGCACACTCGGCATCGTCGGCTACGGCAACATCGGCAGCCAGTTGTCGGTGGTGGCCGAGGCGCTGGGCATGCGGGTCTACTTCTACGACATCGCCGACAAGCTCGCGCTCGGCAATGCCCAGCGTTGCGAGACCCTGGAGGAGCTCCTGGGCAAGGCGGAGACGATCTCGTTGCATGTGGACGGTCGCCCCGGCAACGCCGGTCTGTTCGGCGCGGCCGAGTTCGCGAAGATGAAGCCGCGCAGCCTGTTCCTCAACCTGTGCCGTGGCATCGTGGTCGACCACGACGCGCTCGGCGACAACCTCCGCTCCGGCCATATCGCCGGCGCCGCGGTGGACGTCTTCCCCGAAGAGCCGAAGTCGGGCGGCGACCCGTTCGTCTCCAGCCTCCAGGGTCTGCCGAACGTCATCCTCACCCCGCACATCGGCGGCTCAACCCAGGAGGCGCAGGAGGACATCGGCCGGTTCGTGGCGGGCAAGCTGCGCGACTATGTCGCCGGCGGGACGACCACGATGTCGGTCAATCTGCCGCACGTGCAGGCCGCCGAAACCGCTCCCGGTCGCTGCCGTATCCTGCACGTCCACCGCAACGTGCCGGGGGTCCTGGCCACCGTCAACGGGGTGCTCGCAGACTCGGCTGTCAATATCGAGGGTCAGACGCTGTCCACCCGCGGTGACCTGGGCTACGTAGTGACCGACATTGCGAGCCCACTCCCGGCCGAAGTGATCCAGAAGCTGGAAGGCCTGGACGAGACGGTCCGGCTGCGCGTCATCGGCTGAGCGCCGCCACGGCCCTGGCCTCGGCGCCCACCAACCGGGAAACTGGGCGCAGACGGCAACTTCTCCCGGCGTGTCGGTGCCGTCTGCGCCCAGTTTCCGGGGAGCGGGCCCGGGGCTATTTCTTTCGGCTCGCCTTCCGTACGATCCGGGCGACGAGCCAGAGCGCGAACGTGCCGGCGGCGATGAGGATTCCGTATCGCTTGAGCACCGATGGAAGCACAGTCGTGAACACATTCAGCGCCGGCTCGTCCCGCGGGAACGCGGTGCCGTACTGCGGCGCTGCGACCGGCGCGGTGGCGCCCGCCGCGGAGCCGGCGGCAGGGTTTGCCGGCGGGTCCGACAGGGATGTACGCGGGTAGCGATGGCGGGGGGTCGGCCCGGTTTGTGTTCGGTCAGCGGTCGATTCTGGCGCCGCGGGCGTCGGGTCCGCGTCTGCCGCCGCCGCCCGTTTCGGCTCGCTCGGCGCCGGCTTCGCCTGCTTCTGCTCCGGCGGGGGAGCCGGCGCGACATAGTCCGGGCGGCCGATTCCGGCGTCCAGCCGTTCCTGCACCCGGTCGACGAACGTCAGCATCAGCTTGTTGCTGACGTCCTCGACCACCCCGCGGCCGAGCTGCGCGGGCCGACCGCTGATCCCCAGATCGGTCGTCACCACAACGTCGGTCAGCCGGCCGTTCTCCCACATCTCGACGGTGACCTTGGCGAGCACACCGCTGCCCCCGTGCAGGTCCGATCCGCGCGCTTCCACGACCGCCTTGCGCTTGGCGTCGTTGCGCTCCAGGAACTTGCCCGAGCCCTTGTAGTCCATCGTCGGCCCGAACTTGACCTTGACCGCGCCGGTGAACTCGTCACCAGTGAACGGATCGATCGACGCGCCCGGAAAGCACGGAGCGATCCGGTCGATGTGGTTGAGGGCGTACCAGGCTTCCTCGATCGGCGCCTGCACGCTGAAGCGGTGCACGAGATCCATTGGGCCATCTTGTCAGTGCCCAGGCCCGGGTTTGCGAGCGACCGGCAGGCGGCGCGAGACCTCGCCCTGTCAGCCCGCGAAACCGCCCGGATCCTCGGGCACGTCCTCGTCGCGAAGGCGGCGCAGCAGCTCGTCGTGCAGCCGGCCGTTGCTCGCGTACGCGCCCGCCCCGTTCGGTCCGGGCACACCGTCCAGGTCGGTGAACGACCCGCCCGCCTCGGTCACCACGATCGAGCAGGCAGCCATGTCGTGCAGGGCCAGCTCCGGCTCGCAGGCCAGGTCGACGGCACCCTCGGCGAGCAGCATGTAGGACCAGAAGTCGCCGTACGCCCGGGTCCGCCAACAGGTCCGCAGCAGGTCGACGAACGGCTGCCCGAGTCCGGCCTCGACCCAGCCCCCGACCGAGGAGTAGCTCAGCGACGCGTCGTCGATCCGCGCCACGTCGGACACTCGACACGGGCTGGCGGACATCAACGACTTGCCCGCATACGCTCCCGCGCCGAGGGAGGCCCACCATCGTCGACCCAGCGCCGGTGCGCTGACCACGCCGACGGCGACCTCGTCGTTGATCATCAGCGCGATCAGCGTCGCCCAGACCGGCACGCCGCGGACGAAGTTCTTCGTGCCGTCGATCGGGTCGATCACCCAGCGCCGCGGTCCCCAGCCGGTGTCGGAGCCCTCCTCGCCGTGCACGGCGTCACGAGGCCGCGCACGGCCGAGCGTGCGTCGGATGACCTCTTCGACATTGGTGTCGGCGTCGGTCACCGGGGTCAGATCGGGCTTGGCCGTCACGTGCAGATCGAGCGCCTTGAACCGGCTCATCGCGATCGAGTCCGCGTCGTCGGCGAGCAGATGGGCCAGCCGCATGTCGTCGTTGAGGTTCCGGAAGGCCGCCTCGTCGCGCCCTGCTGGGTTCCGGTCGAGCGGGTTTCGGCTGGCTGCGGACATGCGCCTTACGCTACTGGCCGGAGCTGATCATCCGGCGGAACGACGCCACTCGGACCGGGTTCAGCTCGCCTCGCCCGACCGCCGCGTCCAGGCCGCACTCGGGCGCCCCGTCGGCATGGGTGCATCCACGCGGACACTCGGCGGTGAACGCGTCCAGGTCGGAGAACGCCGACATGATCCGGGCTCGACTGACGTGACTCAGCCCGAACGAACGTACGCCCGGGGTGTCGATGACCCAGCTGCCGGCCGGATCCGGGTCCGGTTGCTCTCCACGGCCGCCGCCTGCGTCGATCGGTGGCAGCCGTAAGGCGATGGCCGAGGTGGAGGTGTGCCGACCGCGGCCGGTGACCTCGTTGACGGCTCCGATCGCACGTCTGGCTCCCGGGATGAGCGCGTTGACCAGCGTCGACTTGCCGACCCCGGAGTGACCGATGAAAACCGTCCGGTGACCCTCCAGGGCGGCCCGGAACGAGCCGAGGTCCGATCCGGGTGACGTGACATAGACGTCGACGTCCAGCGGTTCGTACGCGGCGAGAAGGTCGGTCGGCGAAGCCAGGTCGGCCTTGGTCAGGCAGAGCAGCGGAACCAGGCCGGCGTCGTAGCCGGCCACCAGGATCCGGTCGATCATCCCCGTCCGCGGCGGCGGGTCGGCCAACGCGGTGACGATCACGAGCTGGTCGGCGTTGGCGACGATCGGCCGCTCGTACGGGTCGTCGTCGTCGGCCGTCCGGCGCAGCACCGTGACGCGATCCTCGACCTCGACGATCCGGGCCAGGGTGCCCTCATCGCCGGACGTGTCGCCGACGATCCGCACCCGGTCACCCACGATCACGCCCGTGCGGCCGAGCTGCCGGGCCTTGGTCGCGGTGACCTCTCGCGGCCCGATCAGGGTCTGATAGCGCCCGCGGTCGACCGTGACCACCATGCCGATCTCGGCATCGGAGTAGTCCGGCCGGTCCTTGGTTCGGGGGCGCGTGTGCCGACGAGGCCGTTCGAAGGCGTCGTGCTCGTCGGTGCGCAGACCGTCAAACCAGGTCACGAAGTCGCGTCCGAGCCCTCTCCGGTCTCTGCAGCGGCCTCGGCAGCCACCGAGTCGTCGATCATCTTGTGCCAGCGCTCGATGAAGTCCGGCATCGTCTTGTCCACGCAGGACACATCGTCGAGGGTGATCTCGTCGACCACCAGGCCGAGCAGGGCGCCGGCGTGCACCATCCGGTGATCGGCGTACGTCGGCCACTCGATCCCGGCCAGCACGTGCGGGTGGATGACCAGACCGTCGTGGGTCTGGCGGACCCGGGCCCCGAGCGCGTCGAGATTCGACTCCAGCGCGGCCAGACGATCCGTCTCGTGGCCGCGGATGTGCGCGACCCCGTGGATGTGGCTGGACTGCAGTGCCAGCGCCGCGAGCGCGGCCACCACCGGGGTGAGCTCGCTGGCGTCGTTCAGCCACACGTCGACCCCGTGGAGCTCGCTGCGGCCTCGCACCACCAAGGCGCCGTCCCGGGTCGAGACCTTTCCACCGAACTTCTCGAACACGCCGCGCAACTGTGGCGCCGGCTGTCCGGTCAGCGCCGGCCAGTGCGGCACGCTGACCTGCCCGCCGGTCAGCAGCGCAGCCGCGAGGAACGGAGCGGCGTTGGCCACGTCCGGCTCGATGACCACGTCCCGAGGGCTGATCGGGCCAGGGCTGACCACCCAGCGATTCGGTTGGCTGTCGTCGACAGTGACCCCACGGTGCCGCAACATCGACACGGTCATCGCGATGTGGCCCGTGGACGGAACCGTGCCGCCCACGTGCCGCAGGTCCAGGCCATCGGCCAGGCGGGCGCCGACCAGCAGCAGCCCCGAGACGAACTGACTGGAGGTCGAGGCATCGATCGTGACCGACCCGCCGGCGAGGGACGGGCTGCCGGTCACGGTGAACGGCAGGGACGTCGCGTCGCCCTCGATGCCGGCGCCGAGGGACGCGAGCGCGCCCAGCAGCGGCTCCATCGGTCTGCCGTACGCCTGCTCGTCGCCGTCGAACACCACCTCGCCGTCGGCGAGCGCCGCGATCGGCGGGACGAACCGCATCACGGTGCCGGCCAGCCCACAGTCGATGCTCACCCCGGCGGTGAACCGCTCGGGGGGCGTCACCAGCCAGACGTCGCCCTTCTCCTCGATGCTCACCCCCAACGTGCGAAGCGCGTCACGCATCAGGGCCGTGTCGCGGGCGTCGAGCCCCCCGCTGATCGCCGACGGACCACTCGACAGAGCGGCCAGCACGAGGGCGCGATTCGTCTCCGACTTCGAGCCGGGGATCGCGACGGTGGCATTGATCGGGACCGGTGCGAGCGGGGCGACCCACTGCTGGACGCTCGAGGTCTTGGCTTCAGGCACGACGGGAGTCTACGAGCAGGCGAGCCGTCGGCGGCGCGAAGGTCTCACCGCCGTCGTCAGCAGCCCGGCAGCCGGCGGACGACGTAGCCCCGGTAGTGCAGCGCCTGGATGATCGCCGGCAGCGCCGCAACCGTCTCGGACCGGTCACCGCCGCCGTCGTGCATCAACACGATGCTCCCGTTGCGGACGGCCGGCCCGGAGGCGCGCGCGAAGACTGCCATCGCACCCGGCCTGGTCCAGTCCCGCGTGTCCACGCTCCACAGCACCTGTCGGGCACCCCGCGCGCCGATCGCCGCCCGGACCTTCGCGTTGGTGGCCCCGTACGGCGGACGCACGCAGCGGGCCACCGGCCCATGGTCCAGCTCCCAGGTCAACTTCGCCGGGGACAGCTTGGTCAGGTCCGGGTGATCGTAGGTGTGGTTGCCGATCGCGTTGCCTTGCGCACGAACCCGCCGGGCCAGCACCGGCCACTCCTGGCGGTGATTGCCCATCTCGAAGAACGTCGCGGTGGAGTGCGTCTGTCGGAGGATCCTCAACACGGCAGGTGTGTACGGCCCGGGCCCGTCGTCGAAAGTCAGGTAGACAACCCCTCTCGAGCCGGGCTTCAACGGCTTCGCCGGCCGGACGGCCTTCGGTGTCACGGGGGCGGTCGGCGAGGGCGATCCGCTCGGGCCGGATCGGCTCGGGCCGGATGCGCTCGGGCCCGATCCTTTCGGTGAGGACGTACCGGTCGCCGTAGGGGTGGGTGCGGTCGACGGCTTTGCGGTCACACGTGTCCGGCTGGGCGGCACGGAGGGACCGATCGGTTGCCGAGGCCCGCTTGGTCTCTGTGAATGTCTACCGGCCGCCGCGGACGTCGTCGCGCCTGCCGACGTCTCGGTCGTCGACAGCTGGGAGCCCGCCACCGTCGACGGGCTGAAGATCACCGTCGTGGCGATGAGCGCAACCGCGGCAAGGGCCAGGCCGATCAGGAAGTGTCTGGTGCGCACCTATCGGTCGACTCCCCGCGACCAGGAGGCCGATCGCGCACAGGCCGCGGCCGATGGATCGAACACGGCGCGAGCCTATGCCCGGTGCAGCGCGCGGGCCCATCGCTGCGCGACAAATCGGCGGATCGATCGTCAGTCGTTACACGATGACAACGACCACGGTCATCGGTGCGTCAGTTGTCACCGAGAGTGATGTTGGTGGCTACGTCGCCGGCCGCCTTCTGCGCCTTCTTGAGCTGCTTCTCCGCACCCTTTTGCACGTCGGCCGCCTTCGCACTGGCCGCCTTCGAGAGGTCGGCGGCCTTCGTGGCCGTGTTGTCGGAGACGTTGCCGGCCTGCTTCTGGGCCTTCGCGACCTGCTTCTGAGCGTCCTTGGCCGCCTGCTGGGCATTCTTCAGCGCCGGCTTCGCCGCCTTCTCGGCCGCCTTACGTGCGTCCGCTGCCTGCTTGGCCGCCTTCTTCCTGGCCCGTCGGGACTGGGTGACCACCGCACCAGCGAGCATCGCGCCCTCGGCCAGTGCGGCGTTGGTCAGCGCGCTCGTCGACTTGGCCACCTTGCGGCCGGCCTTCTTCGTGTCCTTGGCGATCGCCTGGCTGCCCTTCTGGGCTCGATAGCTCAGGCTCGGCTTACCCTCGGTGTCCACGGCCGCCAGCACGACGCCGCCCAACAGACTCGCGTTCTTGAAGAAGTGAGCACGCTCGTCGGCCCGCTGCTCGGGATCGTCCCGCGTCCAGAACGGGTACTTCGCGATGGTGCTCGGCACCAGCGTGCCGGCGAGCAGCAGCGCTCCCAGGCGGCGTCCGAAGCCCGTGGCGAGCGCCAGCCCGCCGAGCACCTCGGCCGCACCGTTGATCCGCACCAGCGTCTTGGCGTCCTCCGGCACGTAGTTCGAGACCTGTGCGGGGGCGTACTGCTTGACCAACGGCACGATCTTGTCGGCCAGCGGCTCGGCGGCGGGCACCAGCGGTCCCGGGTTCCGGATGGCCTTGACCCCGGAGGCGATGAAGTACGAAGCGAGGAGGGTGCGACCCGCGGCACGGACGATGCTCATGAGTCCATTCCTACCCTGTCGGGTGTGGGCGGCAAACGCCAGGTCGGGGTGAACTCGGCAGTTCCGCGCGAGCGCACCCCTCGTGCGGGCGAGCGAGTGCAGAAGGTGCGAGTCTGAGGCGCGCAGCGTGCGCGAGCCTGCAAAACTTGTGCCGTGTGTGGTCGTTATGCGTTGTCGGCGGATCCCGACGAGCTGGTCAAGGAGTACGACATCGACGACATGTTCGCGGGACTGCCGGGACCGGACTACAACGTGGCGCCGACCGCGGCCGTACCGGCGGTGTTCGAACGCACGGTCAAGGACACCGGCGAGGTACGTCGGCGGCTCGCCCCACTGGTCTGGGGGCTGGTGCCTTCCTGGTCGAAGCAGGCCACAGGCGGCGCCCGGATGATCAACGCCAGGGTGGAGAGTGTCGCCGAGAAGCCGGCCTTTCGGCGCGCCTTCAGCCTGCGCCGTTGCATCCTGCCCGCAGACGGGTTCTACGAGTGGTACCTGCCTCTTGAGTCTCGGGCCGGGGGGCCCGGCGCGGGCTCGAAGCCGAAGAAGCAGCCGTTCTTCATCCACCGTGCCGACGGGTCGAGGCTGGCGATGGCCGGGATCTACGAGATCTGGCGCGACCCCGCCAAGAATCGAGACGATGACGATGCCTGGCTACGCACCTGCTCGGTGATCACCACCCAGGCCACGGACGCGGCCGGTCACGTCCACGAACGGATGCCGATGGTGATCCGACGCGAGGCAATCGACCGCTGGCTCGATCCCGGGCTCACCGATGCGGCGGCGGCGCTGGACCTGCTCGGCGTCACCGACGCCGACCTGCTGGAGGCGTACGCCGTATCCACCGCGGTCGGCAATGTCGCCAACAACGAGCCGTCGCTGCTGGAGCCGATCGCGACCGACGACGAGCCCGACACCCTGATCTGACGCCGGAACGCTCAGCCACGATGCCTGCTACCACGCTCACCCTCGAGGTGCCGACTCCGCTCGGGCCGGGGCGCTGGCACGTCGACGCCGCCGACTCGCCTGAGGCCACGCTGCTGCTCGGCCACGGCGCGGGTGGGGGAGTGACAGCGATGGATCTGGAACTCCTGGCCCGCAAGCTGCCGGCCGAGGGGATCAGCGTGCTGCGCTACGAGCAGCCGTGGCGGCTCGCCGGTCGCCGGGTGGCGACGCGGCCGCCGCAGCTCGACATCGGCTGGTGTGCCGGGGTGGATTGGTTGGCCGCCAACGGGCTGCTCATCGACCCGGTGTTCTTCGGTGGTCGCAGTGCGGGTGCCCGGGTGGCCTGCCGGACCGCGCCGGACTACTCGCTCGCCGGGGTGGTATGCCTCGCGTTCCCGCTGCACCTGCCCGGACGCCCCGAGACGTCGCGGGCAGCCGGAACTGCTCACTCCCGCCGTGCCCCGCCTGGTGCTCCAGGGCACCAAGGACACGTTCGGCACAGCTGAGGAGATCCGGGCCGTGGCCGCGCAGGATCCGGGCATCGTCCTGGTCGAGCTCCCGGGCGCCGATCACAGCTATCGGACCGCGAAGGCCGCAGCCTTCACTCCCGCCGACCTGCGAGCGCGCCTGGTCGCGTCGGTGATGGCGTTCATCGGGTCCTCCGGCGGTCACGCCGGGGTCGTTGTCGAACCAAACTGACCAGCGAAGAGACGGCGCCCCGAAAAAGTTGTCCACAGATCTTGCTCGACCCCCTAGCGCCCGCGGCAGACCGACGCTCAGTGTGTCCGCGTGCACGCCCGACGCCGGATCTCGCCCCAGCTTCGCCAGCTCGCGCGCCTCCAGGCCGGCGTACTGACCCGCGAGCAAGCGTTGGCGTACGGCCTGGCTCCGAGCTCGCTTCGCCGGCTGGTCGAGGAGGGCACCTGGCAGCGGATCAGTCCCGGAGTGTTCTTCGCGTCCGACTGGCCCGTCTCCTGGACCGCGAAGGCCTGGGCCGGGGTGCTCATTGGTGGAGACTTCGCCCGAATCGGAGGGCTTGCCGCCGCCCATCTCCACGGCCTGGTCGATCTGGCGCCCCAGGTCATCGACGTTCTCGTCCCACCCGCCAGCCGTCCGCGAGTCGACGGGACCTGGCGCTTCGTGCGCGAGAGCGACGGCTGGCGAAATCCACGCACGACAGGGAGCCCGCCGCGAATCACGATCGACGACACCGTGCTTGACCTGGTAGCGGAGTCTCGAGATGAAGCCGAGGTGATCGGTTGGGTGACCGCATCCGTCCAGAACCGACTGACCACGCCGGCTCAGCTCCGAGCGGCGCTGTCTCGCCGGTCTCGGATTCCGTTCCGCGACGCGTTGCAGGCGGTCATCGGCGACGCGGCCGTGGGAGCGCGCAGTCCCTTGGAGGTCCGTTATCTGCGCGACGTCGAGCGGGCCCACGGTCTGCCTGACGGTCGGCGTCAGGTCCGTCGGCGGCGGACCGAGTGCGACGTCTGGTACGAGGAGTACGCGCTGCTCGTGGAGCTCGACGGCCGTCGCGGTCATGAGGGCGCGGGGGCGTTTCGCGACATGCGCCGCGACAACTCTGCGACCACCGATGGCCTGGCAACCCTGCGCTACGGCTACCGCGACGTGTTCGGCTCCCCATGCGAGGTGGCTGCCCAGGTCGCCGAGAACCTCGCCCGACGAGGATGGCCCGGCCCGTTCGGGCGCTGCCAGCGGTGTCGCCGGGTGGCCTGATCCTCCACTGGTCGATCTGATTCGACTGCGCACACTCTCTGACCACCGGCCACGGAATATCGAGCGGTCCGAAGCGTTGAACATGCCATGATGACGCTCACCCGCGAGGCGCAGACGTACCCGCCGGTACGCTCGTACGTGATGAGCATCCCGACTCCGGCCGAACCGACGGCCGACGACACGGCTGGATCGCCCGCCGACCTCTCGGCGATGGTCGTGGCCGACCCGATCGACGACCGAGCCACCGAGACCGAGGACGAGCGACGCGCTCGGTTCGAGGCCGACGCGCTCGGTTTCCTCGACCAGCTGTATGCGGCGGCTCTGCGGATGACCCGCAACCCGGCCGACGCCGAGGACGTGGTCCAGGAGACCTACGCAAAGGCATATGCGTCGTTCCACCAGTTCACGCCGGGCACGAACCTCAAGGCCTGGCTGTACCGCATCCTGACGAACACCTACATCAACAGCTATCGCAAGAGGCAGCGCGAGCCGCAGATCTCCGACTCCGAGAACGTGGAGGACTGGCAGATCGCCCGGGCGGAGTCGCACACGTCGAGCGGGCTGAAGTCGGCCGAGACCGTCGCCTTGGAGAACCTGCCGGACTCCGATGTCAAGGAGGCGCTTCAGGCGCTGGCACCAGACTTTCGGCTGGCGGTCTTCCTGGCCGATGTCGAGGGCTTCTCGTACAAGGAGATCGCCGAGATCATGGGAACACCGATCGGCACCGTGATGTCCCGGCTCAACCGAGGTCGCACCCAGCTGCGCAAGCTGTTGAGCGACTATGCCGCGGAGCGGGGCCTGTTGCGCCGTCGTGAGGAGAGCCGAGCATGAGCGAGCAAGACCACGTGGACTCGGGCGACGACTGCGCGAAGGTGCTGAAACAGGTCTACCGATTCCTCGACAACGAGCTCGACACGGCGAGCGGCGATGCGATCCGCGAGCATCTCGCGGCCTGTGAGCCGTGCATGGACGAGTTCGACGTGGAGCAGGCGGTCAAGGCGTTGGTCCACCGCTGCTGCGGGAACGACCGGGCGCCCGAGACGCTGCGTACCAAGATCCGGATGCAGATCACGACCGTCCGCACGACGACGATCATCAGCTGACCTAACCGCGCGAACCCCCGATGACCGATCTGGTCACCGGGGGTTCTTCGCTTTTTGAACCGCGCTACGCGTCGCTCGCCTTACGCGTTGGGGCGCTTGCCGTGGTTCGCGCCCTTCTTGCGTCGCGCCCTGCGCTTACGTCCACCTTTGGCCATGATGAGTCCTTCCCAGCCGAATCAATTGCCGACCAATCATGCCACGAACCCCACCCATTCACCCGTTCGCGAGCGGTGGTGCGATCGCGCGAGCGAAGCTCGACAACTCAGTGGATCGGCTCGGACTCGTCGACGATCTGCTGAACACCGGGATCGTCGGCGTCGGCAAAGTAGTCGGACTCCACCGTGATGTCGGTGCCGTTGCTGACCTTCAGGCCGCGGAAAACCAGCGTCAGGACCACGACGATGACGATGTTGATGGCCAGTGCCGTCAGCCCGATGTAGCCTGCCTTCCCGAGGAACGGCACGACCGACAACGAGTTGCCGAACGGTCGGGTGGTGCACGCGGTGCAGTACCCGTACGCGCTGACCGTGCCGTAGATCATCCCGACGGCCCAGCCGACCAGCAGTGCCCAGCGGTGGAACCACTTCGTGAACAACCCGAAGACGATCGCGGGAAGAGTCTGCAGAATCCACACCCCACCCAGCAGCTGGAAGTTCAGGGCGTTCTGGCGGTCCAGGAACAGCACGAACAGCAGCGCGCCGAACTTCGTGATCAGCGAGACGATCTTGGAGACCTTGGCCTCCTGTGCATCGGTCGCTTCCGGCTTCAGGTAGGCCTTGTAGATGTTCCGGGTGAACAGGTTCGCCGCCGCAATCGACATGATCGCCGCGGGCACCAAGGCTCCGATGGCGATGGCACCGAACGCAACACCGGTGAACCAGCCCGGGAAGAAGTCCTTGAACAGCTGGGGAATGACCAGCTGCGGATTGACAGTGCCGTCCAGGCCGATCGGCTTCGTACCGGCCTTGATCGCGACGTAGCCCAGCAGGGCCAGCAGGCCGAGCAGCAGGGAGTACGCCGGGAGGAAGACCGCGTTGCGCCGTCCGGTCTTGCGGTCCTTCGAGGACAGCGTTGCGGTGACGCAGTGCGGATACATGAACAGCGCCAGCGCGGAGCCGAGCGCCAGCGACGCGTACGCCCAGTGCTGGGCGGCGCCCGGGATGAAGACGCCGGTCGGGAGGGCCGGGTTCGCCGCCGAGGGCGCGGCCATCTTGGCCTCCGCGGCATCGAAGATCCCGCCCCAGCCGCCGAGCTTCAGCGGGAAGTAGATCACCGCCACGATGATCACCAGGTAGATCAGGGTGTCCTTGACGAACGCGATCATCGCCGGCGCGCGCAGTCCCGAGGAGTACGTGTACGCGGCCAGCACCGCGAACGCGATCAGCAGCGGCAGGTCCTTGGCCAACACGCTGTTGCCCCCCAGCCCGACGACCTCGAGCACCGCCTGGATGCCCACCAGCTGTAGCGCGATGTAGGGCATCGTGGCCAGGATGCCGGTCAGCGCGACAGCCAGGCTGAGGCTCTTCGAGCCGTAGCGCCCCTGGACGATGTCGGCGGTCGTGACATAGCCGTGCCGGTGGGCGACGGACCACATCCGGCCGAGGAAGAAGAAGATGATCGGGTAGAGCACGATCGTGTACGGCACCGCGAAGAACCCCGACACCGCACCGGTGGCCCACATGGCGGCCGGCACCGCGATGAACGTGTAAGCGGTGTAGAGGTCGCCGCCGAGCAGGAACCAGGTCACCACGGTTCCGAAGCTCTTCCCGCCGAGTCCCCACTCGTGCAGCGACTGCAGGTCCTTCGGCTGGCGCCAGCGGGCCGCGAGAAAGCCGACGACCGTGACGGCGGCGAACAGCAGGATGAGGACGATGAGTGCCGGCCAGTCGATCCCGGTCATCAGCGGAGCCTCATTTCGCATCCGCCGATGGTGTCTTCGGGTGCTCACGCTCGAAGCGGTGGCGCTCCCGTTTCAGCAGCAAGAAGGCGACCCCGCACAGTGCGGCGGCGATGAACACCCAGACCAGCTGGTACCAGTAGAAGAACGGGAAGCCGAACAGCCGCGGCTCGTCGAAGGCGTACGTCGACACGAGCAGCGGCGTGACGATCCCGACCAGCAGGATGAGACCGACGACGATCCTGGTCGGCGTCGGCCTCCAACGCGGATCGCCGGGGTCGGCCCCGGACTCGGTGGGCGGTTGTGGAGTACTCAACGGACCTCCTTGAGCTCTGACTCGCGGGTCGCGTCGTGGCGGTAAGTCGTGGTCCGGACCGTTCGTTGCGGCTGGTCGAGGGGGCAACCTACCCGGCGCATCTACTTAGCTCGGCACGCTACTGCACCCCGTCTGTCGAGGCGAGGGCCGCGACGCGCGTGTCGAAGGGTGTCGTTTCCCGCCACTAGGGTTCGTGACATGCCATCCATGTCGGAGATCGTTTCCGAGCACGCAGCGCTGTCCGACGCCGAGTACGCGTGGCTGAAGCTGCTCGTCGCGGACTGGCAGCTGCTCGCCGACCTGTCCTTCTCCGATCTCGTGCTGTGGGTGCCCGATCACGACGAGAACGTGTACTGGGCCGCTGCACAGATCCGGCCGACGACGGGCCCGACCTGTCTGGTCGACGATGTCGTCGGCGACCTGATCGCCTACGCTCCCGAGCACCTCGTGTCGGAAGCCTTCCTCAGCGGCGAGATCACCCAGACAAGTCAGGGCAAGCTCCAGGCCGGCATCCCGGTCGCGGTGCATGCGATCCCGGTGCCCTTCCGGGGGCGGGTGGTCGGCGTGCTCGAGCAGCACACCAGCCAGCTCGGCGTGCGGATGCCCAGCACCTTGGAGAAGGCGTACCTCGAGACTGCTGCCCTGCTCGCAGGCATGGTGACGGACGGCCGGTTCCCGGTGCCGGGGGACGCGTCGAACCAGATGCTGGGTCCGCGGGTCGGAGACGGCTTCATCCGGTTGGACGGCGACGGCAACGTCATCTACGCCAGTCCGAACGCCCTCAGCGCCTACCGGAGGATCGGACTGATCGGCGACCTCGTCGACGAGCACCTCGCGTCGTTGTCCGCTTCGTTGATGCCGGTCTCGGCCGTCCCCGTCGATGACTCGGTGAGATCGGCGCTGTCGGGCCGCGACATCCGTCGAGCCGAGCTGGTCTCCGGTGACGCCCACATGCTGTTGCGCACCCTGCCGCTGCGCGCCCACGACGACCGGGTCGGGGCCATCGTGCTGTGTCGCGACGTGAGCGACCTCCGGATCCTGGAGCGGGAGCTGGTCACCAAGGAAGCGACCATCCGTGAGATCCACCACCGGGTCAAGAACAATCTGCAGACCGTGGCCGCGCTGCTGCGGATGCAGGCCCGCCGGATCGACTCCGACGAGGCAAAGATCGCGCTCAACGATGCGATGTCGCGGGTGGCCTCGATCGCGATCGTGCACGAGACGCTGTCCCAGGCCTTCGACGAGGTCGTGGACTTCGACAAGGTGGTCGACGGCCTGCTCCGGATGGTGGGCGACGTTGCCACGACCGCGGCCCGCGCCCGCACGGTCCGGACAGGTTCGTTCGGAGAGGTGTCGGCGGATGTCGCCACCGGACTCTCGATGGTGCTGACCGAGCTCTGTCAGAACGCCATCGAGCACGGCCTGGCGGACCGCCCTGGAACCGTCCAGGTGATCCCTACCTCGCTCGGTGAGCGATTGACGGTCGAGATTGTCGACGACGGCGTCGGATTGCCAGACGGGTTCGATCCGGCGCGGAGCCGGAGTCTCGGTCTGTCGATCGTTCGGACTCTGGTCGCGGAGATGGAGGGCACGTTCGACATCGGGCCCAACCCGGAGGGTCAGGGCACCCGCGCAGTCTTCGAGATCTCGCTGGGTCAGCCCAGGCGTCGCTGACCAGCCCGAACAGCACTCAGCACCGCGGCCTCCGGGCCGCGGCGCTGAGATCGTAGAAGAGGAATCAGACGGTTACTTTCGTCAGGCTGCTCAGGCGGTACGAATCCGGGCACGAGCTGCGCGCCGCTTCAGGGCCCGTCGCTCGTCCTCGCTCAATCCGCCCCAGACACCGTGGTCTTGCCCAGCTTCCAGAGCCCACTGCAGACACGAGTCCTTGACGCTGCACCCGCGGCAGACTTGCTTGGCCTCTTCGATCTGGAGCAAGGCTGGACCCGTGTTGCCGATCGGGAAGAACAGTTCCGGATCCTTGTCCAGGCAGGCGGCCTTGTGGCGCCAATCCATATGGGGAACCTCACTCCTTTGAATCATGCCTCGGGGGAACCAGTTCGGCCCCCCGCTCGAGGGAAATCGCGAGTCCTCTACACTGAAGCGCTCGGCCTCCCCAAGACTTCCAAACGTCTGCCCGTCCGCACAAGGGTTTCGGGCGTCGGGTCGCTCACATTTCACCTTGCCCTCAGGTTTGGGGGCCCTTTAGGGCCCATAACCTGGCTATCGAGGCTGGTCATACCCAGGATCGCCGCCATTGACCCGCTGCGCCACGCCCGAACCGTGCCCGCTGGGGTCCGGCGCACACTTCCCGGGAAAGTGGGCGCTGGTGACAAACCTACCCGGCGTGTCGCTGTCGTTCGGGCCCACTTTCCCGGGGAGGTGGTGACTGCAGGGAGGTGGTGACTGCAGGGAGGTGGTGACTGCAGCGGAGGTGGTTACTCCAGGCCGGCCAGCTCCTCGGCGTGCTTGGCCTCCACCTCGGCCTGGTGCTTGACCCTGGTCAGGAAGCTCTTCGTACGTTCTTCCTGCGGGTTGAGCAGCACGTCGTTGGGTGCACCTTCCTCGACCACGACGCCTTGGTCCATGAACACGACCCGGTCGGCCACCTCGCGGGCAAACCCCATCTCGTGGGTGACAACGATCATCGTGGTGCCGCTGGTGGCCAGATCGCGCATCACGTTGAGCACCTCACCGACCAGCTCGGGATCCAGTGCAGAGGTGGGCTCGTCGAACAGCATCAGCTCCGGCTTCATCGCGAGGGCCCGGGCGATCGCCACCCGCTGCTGCTGGCCACCGGACAGCTGGGAAGGGTAGAAGCGGGCTCGGTCCGACAGTCCGACCATCTCCAACAGCTCGGCCGCCTCACTCTGTGCCTGCGATCGCGGCAGCTTCTTGACCCGCATCGGGGCCTCGATGATGTTCTCCACCGCCGTCATGTGCGGGAACAGGTTGAACCGCTGGAACACCATGCCCACCCGAGAGCGCTGTCGGGCGATGTCGCGGTCGTTGCGGACGTGCAGCCTGCCCTTACGCTCCTCGATCCCGATCAGCTCCCCGCCCACCCAGATCCGACCGCCGGTGAGCGTCTCCATCTGGTTGATCAGCCGGAGGAAGGTGGTCTTGCCCGACCCGCTCGGACCGAGCAGACAGACCACTTCACCCGTGTCGACGCTCAGATCGACGCCCTTGAGCACTTCGTTGTCGCCGAAGTACTTCAACACGTTCACGGCCGTGACGAGGTTCTCGGCACCGGACGGAACGTCGGCGGCGCCGGTGCTCGTGCCCGCCGTCGATTCGGTGCTCACTTGGCACCACCCGCCTGCAGGCCGATGGCGGCCTTCTCCTTGTCGGACTTCACGTTGGTGCCGAAGCCGCGGCCGAAGCGCCGCTCCAAGTACGCCTGCCCCACCATCAGCACGCTGGTCGCTATCAGGTAGTACAGCGTCGCTGCGACGAACACCGGGAACAGCTGAAACGTCCGCGCGCCGATCTGGGAGAGCTGGAAGAACATCTCGGTCGACAGCGGTAGTGCGATCAACAACGAGGTGTCCTTCAGCATGGCGATCGTCTCGTTGCCGGTCGGCGGCACGATCACCCGCATCGCCTGCGGCAGCACGATCCGACGCATGGCCAGGCTGCGGCTCATGCCGACGGCCTGGGCCGCCTCCATCTGGCCCTTGTCGACACTGTTGATGCCGGCGCGGGCGATCTCGGCCATGTACGCGGCCTCCGAGGCCGCCAGACCGACGATGGCGCCGACGAGACCGGAGAACAAGGTGTTGGCGTCGACGCTGTAGAACCGCCAGTCGCCCGACAGCCCGAACCACTGGATGAACTTCCAGTCGAACGGCACGCCGAGCGACAGCCCACCCTTGGCCAGGGGGAACAAGATGCCGAGCACGCCCATGATGGTGAGCAGGACCAGACGGGGGATAGCCCGGAAGAACCAGGTGTACAGCCAGGACACTCCGCGCAGGATCGGGTTCGTCGACAGCCGCATGATGGCCAGGATCACGCCGCCGATCACGCCGAAGAACATGGCCAGGACGGTGCAGAGCAGGGTCCCCTTGATGAACCCCTCGATCACGATGTCCTGGTTCATCGCCTCGAAGACGAATGGCCAGTTGAACGCCGGATTGAAGATCACCAGATGCAGGAACATCAGCGCCAGCACGGCCAGCACGGCAATCGCGACGTAGCGTCCCGGGTGGCGGACCGGAACCGCGTCGATGATGCCCGGCCGCTCCTTGTCGGTCAGCGCATGACCGTTGGACGCCGTCATGATCGGAGCCTGTCGAGGGCGCCGAGGGCCGCCATTCTCACGGCTTGACTTCGAAGGTGTCGACCGCGCCGCCCTGGGTTCCCCAGGCCTTCAGGATCTGCTCGTAGCTACCGTCGGCCTTCATCTCCTTGAGTGCCTCGGCGACGGCATCGGCAAGCTGGGTCTGGTCTTTCGAGATCACCACGCCGTACGGAGCGGCGTCGTAGACATCGCCGAGCAGCTCGAGCTTGCCACCCGACTTCGACACCGCGTACGCCGTCACGGGCGAGTCGGCAAGCATCGCGTCCGCCTTGCCGGTGGCCACCGCCGCGGTAGCGGTGTCCTGCCCGGCGTACTTCTGGATCTTCATCGGGTTCGACCCGCACTTCTTCTGGCGGGCCGGCAGATCCTCTTGGTCTTGGACCGTGTTGGCCTGGACCGCGATGTTCTTGCCGCACGGATTGTCCGGATCCACCCCGGCCGGGTTGCCCGCCGCTGTCGCCCATTGGGTGCCGGCCGAGAAGTAGCTGACCATCAACACCTGCTTCAGGCGCTCGTCGTTGATCGTGAACGAGGAGACCGCCATGTCGTACTTGGCACTGGTCACGCCCGGGATCAGGCTGCCGAACGGCGCGTTCTGCCACTCGGCGGTCACCCCGAGCTTCTTGGCGACGGCATCGAACAGGTCCACCTCGCTGCCCACGATCTTGCCGCCCTCCGTGAACTGGTTCGGCGCGTAACTCGCGTCGGTGCCGATCACGATCTTGCCGGCGGTGCGGATCTTGTCCGGCAGCTTGGCGTTCAGATCCGCGTTCGCACTGACCGAGGTCGTCGGCGCCGGTGACGTGTCGCCACCACTGAGCGAGTTGGAACCGCACGCACTGAGCACGAGCGCACCGATGGCGGTGGCGGCGAGGGCGGCCTTGACTCTGAGTCTCACGTCATTCCTCCAAGGACGAATCTTTTTCGCGGGAGCAGCGATCGGCGTACACATCGACACCGACGCCGCGCGTCTAGGTCAGATACTTGCACGCGAACGGAAGTGAACAGGCGATCCGACGCCATGTAATGGGACTGGTACGAACGTGTGACGATCAGCGCACCCGGCGTGCGCCCGCTGAGGGGATGCCGATGAAATGCGCCGGGGCCCCATACCCCGCATCGGCGAAGGCGGCCGCGATCCGTTCGGCCACGGCGTCGGACGTGCCGGTCGGCACCAGCGCCACGATGCAACCCCCGAAGCCGCCGCCCGTCATCCGGGCACCGAGCGCGCCGGCCTCACGGGCGATCTCGACCGCCAGATCCACGGTGGGCACGGTGATCTCGAAGTCGTCCCGCATCGACGCGTGCGAGGCGTCCAGCAGGGGAGCGAGGTCGGCGATCCGGCCCTGATCCAAGACCTCGACGGCCTGCAGGACGCGGGCGTTCTCCGTCACGACGTGCCGCACGCGGCGACGCATCACCTCGTCATCGAGTCGGCTCAGGGCGTCGCCGAGGTCGGTCGTGTCTACGTCGCGCAGGGCGGCGACGCCGAGGATCGCGGCAGCAGCCTCACAGCTTTTCCGCCGGGTGGCGTACTCGCTGTCCACCAGCGCGTGCGGGGTCTTGGTGTCGAGCACGAGGATCTCCAGGCCGGCGGCGCCCAGATCGATCGGAACCTGACGGGTCTGGAAGCTGCGGCAGTCGAGGAACAGCGCGTGGTCGGACTCGCAGAGGGTGGAGGCGGCCTGGTCCATCAGGCCGGTAGGAGCACCCACGAACTCGTTCTCGGCCTTCCGAGCCAGGCGGGCGCGCATCATCGGCTCGATCTCCAGCTCACCCAGCTCGGCCAGCACGGTCAAGGTGGCGCACTCGAGCGCGGCGGAGGACGACAGCCCCGCGCCCAGCGGCACGTCGGAGGAGAGCACCAGCTGGGCGGGACGTACGTCGTGACCGTCCTCGAGCAGTGCCCAGACGACGCCGGCGACGTACGCCTGCCAGCCGTCCATCCCGGGTCTCAGGTCGTCGCGGGTGAAGGTCTGGGTGTCGTCGTTGTCGAGCGAGGTGACCGACCAGGTGTCGTCCTTGCGGTTCGAGCCGGCGACGGTGATCCGCTGGTCGAGCGCGAACGGCATGACGAAACCATCGTTGTAGTCGGTGTGCTCACCGATCAAGTTGGCCCGGCCCGGGGCCGCCCATACCCCGCTCGGCGAAGCTCCGACGAGCTGCTCGAACGAGGTGGCAACGGCATCGGCGCGCGAGTCGGTCACTTGGTGAACTGTAGTGGCTCGGGGCACTTGGGGACCCAGCAGTCAGCGCTGTGCCCTGAGCCTGTCGAAGGGCGCCATAGCGGACCAATAGGGTGGCGAGCATGCTGGCCGCCTATGCCGTCTCCGCCGACGCCGATACGCCGCTGAACGCGTTGCGGGTCGGCCAGATCGATCCGCCACCGGTTCCCGACGGGTGGGTGGAGGTCGAGGTCCGGGCTGCCTCGTTGAACCATCACGACGTGTTCTCGTTGCGCGGGATCGGACTTCCGGCCGATCGGCTACCCATGATCCTCGGTTGCGATGCCGCCGGCGTCACCGCCGACGGCCGCGAGGTCGTCGTCTACGCCGTGGTCAACGACCCGGGGTTCGCCGACAACGACGAGACCTACGATCCCCGCCGATCGCTGCTGTCCGAGCGCCATCCCGGCACGCTCGCCGAGGTCGTCCGGGTCCCCGCCGGAAACATCGTCGACAAGCCCCCGGAGCTGACGTTCGCCGAAGCCGCGTGCCTGCCGACAGCCTGGCTGACGGCGTACCGGGCGCTGTTCACTTCCGGCGGACTCCGGCCGGGCGACACCGTGCTCGTCCAGGGCGCGGGTGGGGGTTTCGCAACGGCGGCGATGGCGATCGGTCGGGCCGCCGGCTTGCGGGTCTGGGTCACCTCTCGTGATCCGCGTCGGGCCGAGCGCGCGGTCTGGCTGGGGGCCCACCAGGGGTTCGAGCACGGCGCCCGGCTGCCGGAACGGGTCGATGCGGTGCTCGACAGCGTCGGCGCCGCCACCTGGTCGCACTCGGTGAACTCGCTGAAGCCCGGCGGCCGTCTCGTCACCGTTGGCACCACCTCGGGACCGGAGCTCCGCTCGGCCGAGCTGACCAAGATCTTCTTCAAGCCGCTGCACGTGGTCGGCAGCACGATGGGGACCAGGGCCGAGTTCGGCCGGCTGCTGCAGTTCCTGGTGTCAACGGGCGTACGGCCGGTGATCGATCGGACCATCCCCCTCGCCGACGCCGCCGAAGGCTTCGCCGCCATGATCAACGGCGACCTGTTCGGGAAGCTCGTCCTCGAGCCAGGCGCGGGATAGAAGCGCTATTCGTCGGCGTCGTCCAGCCGGGCCAGCCAGGTGGCCAGTCGCTCGACGGGCGTCTCGAAGTCCGGATTCAGGTCCACGAACGTCCGGAGCTGGTCGGCGAGCCACGCCAGGGTGACCTCCTCGTCACCCCGGCGTGTCTCGAGCTCCTCGATGCCTCGATCGGTGAAGTACACCGGCGTCGCGATCTGCTCGGCCCACTCAGGCCAGTGCGGCCTCGACCAGGGCCCGCTGCTGCTGCTCGTGCACCTTGGCCGACCCCACCGACGGTGCGGAGGACGCGGGCCGGGTGATCGGCCTCAGCTCGACGGCTCGACCCGGCAGCTGCTCGGCAAGCGCGGTGGGCAGGTTCAAGGCCATGAACTGCCAGGCACCCTGATTGAGCGGCTCGTCTTGGACCCACCGCACCTCGGTCACATTGGGGTAGCGAGAGATCTCCGCGGCGATCTGCTTCGCGGGCAGGGGATAGAGCCGCTCGACCGAGGCGATGGCGGTCGACCGGTCGTCGCGGCGGGCGTTCACCAGATCCCACCGCACCTTGCCCGAGCACAGGATCAGCTGCTTCACCGCGTCGCGATCCTCGATCAAGGGGTCGCCGATGACCGGTTGCCACTTGCCAGTGGTGAAGTCCGACGGCTGGGAGACGGCGGCCTTGTTCCGCAGCATCGACTTCGGCGTGAAGATGACCAGCGGACGGTGCCGCTCACCCAGGGCGTGGGTCCGCAACAGGTGGAAGTGGCTCGCCGGCGTCGACGGCTGAGCAACGGCGATGGAGTCCTCGGCCGCCAGCTGCAGCCAGCGCTCGATCCGGCCCGAGGAGTGGTCGGGGCCCTGACCCTCGTAGCCGTGCGGGAGCAGGAGGGTGACGCCCGACTTCTGCGTCCACTTCGCCTGGCCCGACGCGATGAACTCGTCGATGATCGTCTGCGCGCCGTTGGCGAAGTCGCCGAACTGCGCCTCCCACAGCACGAGCGCCTCGGGACGGGCGACCGAGTAGCCGTACTCGAAGCCCATCGCCGCGTACTCGCTGAGCAGCGAGTCGAAGATGTGGAACTTGCCCTGCTCGTCGTCGAGGTGCTTCAGCGGCACCCACGACTCACCGGTCACCCGGTCGACGATGGAGGCGAACCGCTGAACGAACGTCCCACGCCGGCTGTCCTGCCCGGTGAGGCGCACCGTACGTCCCTCCATCAGCAACGAGCCGAGCGCGAGGATCTCGCCGGTGGCCCAGTCGATCGGCCCCTGGGTGATCGCAGCCGCCCGGCGCTGGAGCTGCGGCATGACCTTGGGATGCACGGTGAAGCCGTCGGGGAACGTCGTGTGGGCGTCGGCGATGCGCTTCAGGATCTCGATGGTGATCGCGGTGCCGTGCTTCGCCGCCGCCTTGCTCGGATAGGCGGGCACCCGGTTGTAGTAGGGGTCCTTGGCCGGGAGCTCGGGATCGCGAACCTCCCGGAACACGCTCTCCAGCCGCTGCTGGAAGCGGGTCATCACCTCTTCGGCGTCCTCCACGGTGATGTCGCCACGACCGATCAGTGCCTCGGTGTAGAGCTTGCGGACCGAGCGCTTCTTCTCGATCAGGTCGTACATCCGGGGCTGGGTGAAGCTCGGGTCGTCGCCCTCGTTGTGCCCGCGCCGGCGGTAGCAGACGATGTCGATGACGACGTCCTTGTTGAACTCCTGCCGGAACGCGAACGCGAGCCGGGCGACCCGGATGCAGGCCTCGGGATCGTCGCCGTTGACGTGGAACACCGGCGCCTGGATCATCCTGGCGACGTCGGTGCAGTACATCGAGGACCGCGACTCGGTCGGGGAGGTCGTGAAGCCGACCTGGTTGTTCACGATGATGTGGATCGTGCCGCCGGTGCGATAACCCCGCAGCTGTGACAGGTTGAGCGTCTCTGCCACGACGCCCTGGCCGGCGAACGCGGCGTCGCCGTGCATCAGCACCGGGAGCACGGGGAACTCCTCGCCCCGGTTCAGGATGTCCTGCTTCGCCCGGGAGATGCCCTCCAGCACCGGGTTCACCGCTTCGAGGTGGCTCGGATTGGCGGCGACGGACGTCTTGATGGTCTCGCCGGACAGCGCCGTGAACTGGCCCTCGGCCCCGAGGTGGTACTTCACGTCGCCCGAGCCCTGCACGGTCCGCGGGTCGATGTTGCCCTCGAACTCGCGGAAGATCTGGGCGTAGCTCTTGCCGACGATGTTGGCCAGCACGTTCAGCCGGCCGCGGTGCGGCATGCCGATGCAGACCTCCTCCAGCCCGGCGTCGGCAGCCTGCTCACAGACCTCGTCGAGCAGGGCGATCGCGGACTCACCGCCCTCGAGGGAGAACCGCTTCTGGCCGACGAACTTGGTCTGCAGGAAGGTCTCGAAGACCTCCGCCGAGTTCAGCTTCTCCAGGATCCGCAGGTGCTCCTCACGCGGCAGCGACTCGTGCGGCCGCTCCACCCGGTCCTGGATCCACTTTCGCTGGGACGGCTCTTGGATGTGCATGTACTCGATGCCGGTCGTCCGACAGTACGAGTCGCGCAGGATGCCGAGGATCTTGCGCATCTTCATCAGGCCCTGGCCGCCGGCGAAGCTGCCGGTGGCGAACTCGCGGTCCAGGTCCCACAAGGTGAGCCCGTGCGACTGGACGTCCAGGTCGTGGTGGCTGCGCTGGCGGTACTCCAGCGGGTCGGTGTCGGCCATCAGGTGCCCTCGGACCCGGTACGCGTTGATCATCTCCATGATCCGCGCCTGCTTGGGGACCTGGTCCTCGTGGTCGGAGCTGACGTCTTGGGCCCAGCGGATCGGCTCGGTCGGGATCCGCAGCGCGCCGAAGATGTCGTCGTAGAAGCCGTCCTCGCCGAGTAGCAGCGCATGCAGCCGGGCCAGGTACTGCCCCGACTGCGCGCCCTGGATCACCCGGTGGTCGTACGTCGAGGTCAGCGTCATCACCTTCGACACGCTCATCAGCGAGAGCTTGTCGGGGTCGGAGCCCTGGAACTCGGGCGGGTAGTCCATCGAGCCCACGCCGATGATCGCACCCTGGCCCTGCATCAGCCGCGGCACCGAGTGGTTGGTGCCGATGGTGCCGGGGTTGGTCAGCGTGATGGTGGTGCCGGCGAAGTCGGCCACGGTCAGGTTGCCGGACCGCGCCTTCTTGACGACCTCCTCGTACGCGGCCCAGAACTGCGCGAAGTCAAGTGTCTCGCAGCTCTTGATGCTGGGCACGAGCAACTGCCGGGTGCCGTCGGGGCGGGGGAGGTCGATGGCAAGACCGAGGTTGACGTGACGCGGCTCGACCATGGTCGGCTTGCCGTCGATGACGTCGTAGCCGTTGTTCATCTCCGGGTGCGTCTTGAGCGCCTGCACCATCGCGTAGCCGATGAGATGGGTGTAGGAGACCTTGCCGCCGCGGGCGCGACGCAGGTGGTTGTTGATCACGACGCGCTGGTCGATCAGCAGCTTGACCGGCAGCGAGCGGACACTCGTGGCCGTCGGCACGGTCAGCGAGACGTCCATGTTCTTGGCCGTCCGCGCCGGTGCGCCGCGGAGGACCGTACGAGCCGGCTGCTCGATGTTCACGGTCGGCCGGTTCGACGGGTTGGGCGGGTCGGCGGGGACGCCGCCGCGACCGCCGGGGCTGACCGGGCGCGACTCCTTCGCCGGCATCTGCCGCTCCACCGTCGGCGTACGTCGGCTGGCGGACGCTGGTGCCGGCGCAGCTTCCGCCGATGGCGCCGAAGCCGGCGTGGTCGTCGAGCCAGTGGTTCGTTTGGTCGTCGGGACGGATGTGCCGACGGGGCCGCCGGGGGCGGGCGCCGGGCCGGCGTTGGTGGGCTTCGCGGCCGGTCGAGATGACGCCGCAGAACTGGAGGTGCTGACCGGCGCGCTCGAGCCAGTGCTGCTCGCGCCGTTGCTACCCGTCGCTGTGCCGCGGGTCGCGGACGCTGCCTTGCCCGTCGCACCGTTGCCGGCCCCGGCGCCGCCGTTGCCACCGGTGCCGCTCGGGTCGCCGTGGGTGGCGAAGTACTGGGCCCAGGCGGCGTCGACCGAGTTCGGATCGGCGCGGTACTGCTCGTACATCTCCTCCAGCAGCCAGTCGTTGGCGCCGAAATCGGTGTCATCGGTAGCGGAACTCGAGCCGGGTCGGGATTCGGGCACGGTGGCCACTTCTCGCCTTCTTCCATCGCAAAGCGGTTGTTCGGTGTGCGCGTCGTCGGCACCGGCGCCACGGCAGCACGGTGAGCACCCCTGACGCCTCCGGTTGCCAGGCTACCCACAATCGCCGTCCGGCTGCCTACCTGGTGCGACGCCGGTGTGCCGCCCGATCCTGGGGTCGAGGCGTCAGCGCGTACCCGACCGTGCGCCCCCCGGTCGGACTCAGCCTGGCAGCTGCAGCGCGACGGCGGTAGCGACCGACTGGTTCAGCCGGGCGTGGACGCCGACGTCGTCGATACCGAGGGAGCGCAGCGCGAGCCAGCACGCGCCCAGAGCCCCCTGGGTCGCAGTCAGCACCGGACTGGGTCGGTCGGCCAGCTCGCGCCGGACGAGGCGGGCAACGGGCGTCGGGCCGGTCAGCAGGGATCCCGCGAGCACGATCGGCAGGCCGGGCGACGGGTCCAGACCCAGCAGGGTGGCCGTCATCGCGGTCGCCGCCTCGCCGATGATCTCGGCCGCGTCCGGACTGTCCTCGGCGTGAGCGCTGACCAGCGGGGCGTAGCGGCCGAGCGCCGTCGGTCGGTCCGCGTAGCAGAGGCTGACCAGCCGGGTGTAGTCGTCGGTCCCGGCGAGTGCCACCACAGCGCGGTTCAGCGGGGTCAGCGGGCCGCCGCGCTGCAGGGCCAGCAGCGTTCGCCGGACCGCCTCGCGTCCCAGCCAGAACCCCGACCCGTGGTCACCGAGCAACCACCCGAGGCCGTCCGCCCAGGCGGTGATCTCGTCTCCCTCCACCCGCCCGGCCACGGCGCCGGTTCCGCCGATCAGCACGTACCCGGACTCACTGGGAGTCGCGGAGGAGAAGGCGACGACGAGATCGGACACCAGCCGGCCTGCCACTCCCGGCCGGTCCGGACGGATCGTCCGAGCGAAGGTGGCATCGTGTCGAGCCTGCGAGCCGCCGGCAAGCCCGAGGACGTACGCACCGACCGTCCCGTCGATCCCGGCGAGCACGCCGTCGACGACCGCCCGGATCTGGGCCGCGGATCGTTCGAGACCGACGCCGACCGGGCTGCCGGGGCCGCCGCCGGCGACGGCCAGCACCCGCCCGTTCATGGTCGCCACGGCCGCCCGGGTCGAGGTTCCGCCGATGTCGGCACCGACGACGAGAACACTCACGAGCGATGTCCACTCAGCGGCAATGTGCGCCGCGTACCGCGCATTGTTGCAAGTTTGTGCATTTTCCGGCCTGGATAGTGAGAAAAGTGGGCACTCTCCCGTATGGTGTGGTGTAGACCAAATGGAGGGGGTCGGGCACGAAACCAGGGCGGCGATCGTTCCGACTCCGGATTACGCCTATCACGTTTTCCCCACCTCCACATCACTTGACTGAACCCCAGTCGACTCGCGTGCGGGCTCCGCACCACGAGAGGAAGGCACCACAACCATGACGATGGATCCGAAACCGCTGGCACGCCGCCAGTTCCTACGGTTCGCGCTGGCCGCCGCGGCGGTCGCCCCCCTCGGCGGAGCGCTCGCCTCCTGCGCCGCGGGTGGCGGTAGCCCGAGCAGCAGCGCCAGCACCCCTGCGGGTGCGGTCTCGGCCGACAACCCGTTCGGCGTCGCCGCCGGCAGCACCGTGGACGCGGTCATCTTCAACGGCGGCTACGGGATCGACTACGTGCAGTTCGCGGCCGACAAGATGCAGACGGTCCACTCCGGCGTGACCGTCAAGGTGTCGCCGTCGACCAAGATCGCCCAGGAGCTCCAGCCCCGTTTCGTCGCCGGCGACCCGCCGGACCTGATCGACAACTCCGGCGCGGGTGCCATCGGCATCAGCACCATCATCGCCCAGCTCGAGGACCTGACCTCGGTCATCGACGCCAACAACCTCGAGGGCACCAAGATCCGCGACAGCCTGTTCGGCGGCGTGCTCGAGCCGGGCACGTTCGACGGCAAGCTCGCCGCGATCAACTACGCCCTGACGGTCTACGCCCTTTGGTACTCGGCCTCACTGTTCGAGTCGAACGGCTGGACGCCGCCCAAGACGTGGGACGAGGCGTACGCGCTGGGAGAGAAGGCCAAGGCGAAGGGCAAGTACCTCTTCGTCTGGGGCAAGGAGGCGGCCACGTACTACCAGACGCTGGCCATCGCGTCCGCCATCAAGGAGGGCGGCGACGACGTCCGGCTGTCGCTGGAGAACCTCAAGCCCGACAGCTGGTCCCAGCCCGCCGTTCAGTCCGTCTTCACCGCGATGAAGAAGATCATCGACGCCGGCATGTTCAAGCCGGGCGGTTCGGGCACGCAGTTCACCGCGGCCCAGGCGCAGTGGAGCAACGACCAGGATGCGATCCTGTACCCGTCGGGTAGCTGGATCGAGAACGAGATGAAGAAGCAGACCAAGGATGGCTTCAAGATGACCGGCGCGCCGGAGCCGACGGTCACCAGCGGCGCCAAGATGCCGTACGAGGCGCTGCACAGCGCCGCGGGCGAGCCGTTCGTGGTCCCCAGCCAGGGCAAGAACATGGCCGGCGGCAAGGAACTGCTGCGGACCATGCTGTCCAAGGACGCGGCGACCAACTTCGCCAAGACCAAGCTGGCCCCGACCATCATCAAGGGCACGGTCCCGGCCGACGGCTTCGGCTCCACGGCCCTGGTCTCGCAGTCGAAGATGCTCGAAGCTGCCGGGGACAACATCTTCTCCTGGCAGTTCGTCGACTACTACGGTATGAACCCGACCAGCTCGTGCCGTGGAACAGCTTCCTGGACGGCAAGTCTTCGGTGGCCGACCTGACCGGAAAGGTCTGCAGCAGATCACGGACAAGATCGCGAACGACAGCTCGGTGAAGAAGATCGAGATCAAGTGACCGCAACGCTCAACGTGTCGCCGGACCGGGGCGTGCTTCGCCCCGGTCCGGCGGCGTGGCGTCCGCAAGAAGCTGACCTTCGACCGCGTCAGCTTCATGGTGGTCTTCCTCGGTCTGCCGCTGGCGATCTACCTGATCTTCGTGGTCTCGCCGTTCATCCAGGCCTGCTACTACGCGCTGACCGACTGGTCGGGCTTCAGCCCGACCCAGAACTTCGTCGGTCTCGCGAACTTCAAGCGCATCTTCACCGACGACACCTTCTTGATATCGATGCGTAACAACATCTTGCTCGCGATCGTGCTCCCCCTGGTCACGATCGCGCTGGCCTTCGCGCTCGCGTCACTGCTCACGGTGAGCGGCAGCAGCCGGGGACAGACCCGCGGGCTGAAGGGATCGAGCTTCTACCGCACGGTGTCGTTCTTCCCGTACGTGATCCCTGCCATCGTGATCGGCATCATGTGGGGTCAGATCTACGACCCGAGCAACGGGTTGCTGAACGGCATCCTGGTGGCCATCGGCCTCGACCAGTTCCAGAGCTTCGCGTGGCTCGGCAACGAGAACACCGCCATGGCCGCGACCATCTTCGTCATCGTCTGGAGCATGGTCGGCTTCTACATGGTGCTGTTCGTCGCGGCGATCAAGGGCATTCCGGCCGAGCTGTACGAGGCCGCCCGGATCGACGGAGCGGGCCGGTTCCGGATCGCGATCAGCCTGACACTGCCGCTGATCCGCGACAACGTCCAGACCGCCTGGATCTACCTGGGCATCCTGGCTCTGGACGCGTTCGTCTACATGGCCGCGCTGAACCCCGGTGGTGGCCCCAACAACTCCACGCTGGTGATGGCGCAGCAGCTGTTCACCACCGCGTTCACCAAGGGCCAGTTCGGGGTGGCCTGTGCGATGGGCGTGGTGCTCGCTGCCGTCACCTTGGCCTTCTCCGGCCTGGTCTTCCTCGTCAACCGACTCCTCGGCGGGAAGGACGACGCCCGATGACGACCTCGACCGTCACCCCCACGACGTCCGGCTCCGCGGGAATGGAGCAGCGCAAGGTCACCGAGACAACCGGTGACCGCGTGTTCGGGGGTGTGTCACACTTCATCCTGATCATCTGGGCGCTGATCGTCGTCCTTCCGATGCTGTGGACCTTGATGACGTCGTTCAAGACCACCAGTCAGATCTTCGCCTCACCGTTCTCGCTGCCGACGTCGCTCAACCTGCAGAACTACACCGGGGCCTGGACGACCGCCGGCATCGGCGACTACTTCGTCAACACCGTGATCGTCGTGGGCTCGGCGCTGATCATCGTGATGATCCTCGGCTCCATGTGTGCGTACGTCCTCGCGCGCTTCCAGTTCTTCGGCAGCCGCGCGATCTACTCCTGATGCTGGCCGGCCTGACCTTCCCGATCTTCCTCGCCATCGTGCCCCTGTTCTTCACCTTGAAGAACTTCGGGATCCTCAACACGCTGCCGGGCCTGATCATCACCTACGTCGCGTTCGCGCTGCCGTTCACGGTGTTCTTCTTGTTCTCCTTCTTCAAGGCGCTGCCCGGCGAGATCGCCGAGGCTGCCGCGATCGACGGAGCGGGGGAGTGGCAGACCTTCTTCCGGATCATGCTGCCGATGGCGAAGACCGGGTTCGCGACCGTGGCGATCTTCAACTTCCTCGGACTGTGGAACCAGTTCCTGATCCCGGTGGCCCTGAACACGAACGTCGACAACTACGTCTTGTCCCAGGGGATGGCCGCCTTCGCCTCCCAGGCCGGCTATGCGGTGGACTTCGGCCAGCTCTTCGCGGCCGTGGTGATCACCGTAACCCCGGTGCTGATCGTCTACATCCTGTTCTCCCGCCAGCTGCAGGGCTCGGTCTCGCAGGGCACGAACAAGTAGCACACGTATTTCTTGCGACGCTCGGCGAGCCTCGCTCGCTCCGCGCTCCGCTGATTGCTCGCACCTCGCGCATCGGCGGGTCACATCGCGCCTCGGCGCCGATGCGCGATGCTGCCCGAGGGTGCGCAAAGTCGCGCGTTGGCGCCGGCCGTCACATCAAAGAGAGCTGAGTTCGCTCGCGCGCTTGACGCCGAGGAAGCGCCAGGCTTGGATCACCAGCTCGACGGTGAAGGCGAGCAGGCCGAGGTTGCGCAGTGCGGTGACGAAGGTGGCGAGGATCAGCATCGCCTGGCCCTGTTCGCGCAGCAGCCCGCCGTACAACACCGGGTAGACGAGCTGGGTGAGCAGCGCGAGGACCAACAGCTGGGCTGCGAGACGGCGGATGGTCCTTCGTTCGCGCTCGGTCACCTCGGTCCGCTTCACCAGGAGCAGGGCAGCCATCGGTCCGCCCAGCCAGAGGAGGTACTGCGGGCTGAGGGTCTTGTTCGTGACGATCATGATGGCGACGATCGAGAGCACCACCAACCCGATGGCGACCTGGTCGGGAGCGCTCGCCCTGAACCCGCGGACGTACAGGGCGATCATGGTCCCGAGCCCGAGCACAGTGGCGATGTTGCTCAGCAGAAGCAGCGTCGGCACGCCCGCACCGAAGATCTCGAACGCCTGGAACGCCGAGAAGCCGACCGTCCAGCGCTGCGGGTCCGCGGCACGGGCGATCATCAGCGGCGTGGCCCAGATCGACTCGATCTGCAGCCCCCGGCCGGACTGCCAGGTGAGCGGCGACACGAGCCGAGTCCAACCGCCGAAGATCAGGCTGAGCAGGGCCAGTCCGACTCCCGACGCGAGAAAGGCGATGGTCACCGGCTTGCGGGCGGGTTTGTGGGCGAGAAAGGCCAGCCACAGCAGGGCCGGCCAGAGCTTGATCGCGGCACCGAGGCCCGTCAGCGCCCCGGTCACCCAGGGCACGCGACGGGCGTACAGAACGGCGGCACCGGCGAGCACGGCCGGCAGGATGTCGAACCGGAGGTAGGACAGCGGGCCGATCAAGAGCACGAACAAGAGCCAGAACGTGATCGAGCGATCGTGCCGGCGACCGTTGTGCCGCCAGAGCAGGTACGTGAATCCGGCATCCAGCGCCATCATCCCCGCCACGAAGGCGATGGCGTAGCCGGTCTGCGAGCCCGCGCCGAGAACGTACGGGATGGTGAGGATCCACGCCACCGGTGTCGGGTACTCGTTCAGGGTGTTCGGCAGCCCCACCTCGAACATCGCCGCGATCTTGCGCTGGTAGTAGTAGACGTCACCTATGACGTAACTCTCGAGGAACGCGAAGATCACCAGGATCAGCGCCCGAGTGATGATCCAGCCGGCGAGCACGGTCTTGCCGCCGCCTCGGCGCTCGAACCAGTCCTGGATGCGACCCAGCATGCTTCCCCTCGCTCGTGGCGCCCGGCGGGACCGAACGCCCCGAGGCCCGTGATGTGCTCCGCTATTTACTCGCTGCTCCCCGAGGCCGAGGCACGTCGCCTCGACCCGCGCTGGCCGGGGTGCTCGCACTTCGGACGGAACTCGTGTTGCACATTAGCCCAGGAGCGGAGCTTGGGCTGCGCCCGGCTGGGCCAGTGGGGCGCGTCGTTCTCGGCCGGGTTGGGGACGGCAAGTGTTCGGGTTGCCTTCCAACCGTCGGCGTCGATGGATATTCTCGGCTGAGCGAGCGTTGAGCGCATTCTTCCTGGCCATGACACGGATTTTGAGATTCGACAGCCGCTGGCGGAACTGTCTGGCGCGTCGCGCGACGTACAGCGACCTGATCATCGGTCTGAATGCGACTGCTTCGATGGACCCGGAGCAGAGGGTGCAGGCGATCGAGCAGATTTGGCTCAGCCTGCGGGCGGAAGGTCTGCGCGATCCCGACATCCCGGGAGTGGGTGATCCGACCGACGCGGCACGCTCAGGCTCGTTGCCGATGTCCTGACGCCGTTTGCTGCTCGACGGACCCGACTTCAACCTCGGTTACCGCCGAGAGCCAGGCTTACGTCTTGCGTCGTCAGGCGCGCCGCGGATGGGTGGGCACGCACCGCTGGGTCGTCGGACTGGCGTGAGCCGAAGCGTTTGCGCTCGTCACCGACCCTTGGTGACCGACCTGTGGGAAGCGCCCCCGGCAGGATTCGAACCTGCGCTCCCGCCTCCGGAGGGCGGTGCTCTATCCCCTGAGCTACGGGGGCCGGGTCTGGGCCGAAGAGGACTGTACCAGGTTCGGTCAGCACGCCGGCTCTGGCACAGTTGGCGGGCGTGACGCACATCCATGTCGCAGGCGAGATCCACGTCGATCCGGCTGCCCGCGCTCCGCACTGGCTCTCGGTCCCCACCGACGTCAACGAGCTCCTGCCCAAGCTGTGGAGCGCGAACGCCCGCAAGGACGCCGACGGAGTGCTCCATGTCGCCGGGCTGGACGTCGACGAGATCGCCCGCGAAGTCGGCACCCCGGCGTACGTGCTGGACGCCGCCGACCTCAAGGCCCGCGCCCGCGCCTTCGCCGAGGCATTCGAGGGGTGGCGGGTCTACTACGCCGGCAAGTCCTTCCTCTGTACGACCGTCGCCCGATGGGTCGCCGCCGAAGGCCTCGGCGTGGACGTGTGCTCCGGGGGTGAGCTCGCGGTGGCCCTGCGGGCCGGGGTCGACCCGACCGTGATCGGACTCCACGGCAACAACAAGAGCGAGGAGGAGCTGCGGACCGGCCTGGCTGCCGGCGTGGGCCGGATCATCGTCGACTCGTTCGACGAGATCGCCCGGCTGGACCGGTTGGCCCGCTATCTCGAGGTACGACCGCGGGTCATGGTCCGGGTGACGACCGGGGTCGAGGCACACACGCACGAGTTCATCGCCACCGCGCACGAGGACCAGAAGTTCGGCTTCTCGATCGCCGGCGGGCAGGCCGCAGGCGCACTGATGGCCTGCCACGAGTCCGATGTGCTCGAGCTGATCGGCATCCACTCCCACATCGGCTCCCAGATCTTCGACACCGAAGGCTTCGAGGTCGCGGCTCGGCGAACGCTGCGACTGCAGGCCGACTTTGCGGCGCGGACCGGGGTGACACTGCCCGAGCTCGATCTCGGCGGCGGCTTCGGCATCGCCTACACCAGTGCCGACACCCCTTCCACGCCGGCTGTCCTGGCCGCCGCGATGCGGACGATCGTGGAGGGCGAGTGCGCGTCGCTCGACATCGCGGTACCGCAGCTCTCGATCGAGCCGGGCCGAGCGATCAGCGGGCCGAGCACGTGCGCGCTGTATCGCGTCGGCACCGTGAAGCAGGTCCTGCTGGACGGCGGGTCGAGCCGGCTCTACGTCGCCGTCGACGGTGGGATGAGCGACAACATCCGCACCGCGCTGTACGGCGCCGAGTATTCCGCGACGCTCGCCTCCCGGCGTTCCGACGCCCCGGCCACCCTGGCCCGCGTCGTCGGCAAGCACTGCGAGGGCGGCGACATCCTCGTCCGGGACGAGTTCCTGCCGGCCGACATCGCTCCGGGCGATCTGATCGCGGTGCCCGCCGCGGGGGCGTACAGCCACTCGATGGCCAGCAACTACAACCATGTGCCACGTCCTCCCGTGGTAGCGGTGGAGGACGGCACACTGACCACGCTGGTTCGCCGGGAGACCATCGACGACTTGCTCGCCCTGGACCTGGGATGACCGACCCTGCGACCGCACCCCGCTGGGAGGGGAGAGCGGGGTGGCCGGTCGTGCTTTTCGACTTCGACGGGACGCTGGTGGACAGCGTCGCGCTGATCGTCGCCTCCTTCCGGCATGCACTGGGCGACGAGGTGGACGATGCCGAGCTGAAGTCGTGGATCGGCCGGCCGCTCCGACTGCTGATGGAGCAGCGTCGCCCGGGTGCGGCGGACGAGAGCATGGCCGAGTATCGCGACTTCTATCGTCGAAACCACGACGCCCTGATCGAGCCGATCCCGGGCGTTCCGGAACTGCTGAGCGATCTGGTCGCCGCCGGCGTCACGACGGGCGTCGTCTCGTCCAAGCGGGCCGATTTCATCGAGCTCGGGCTGACCGCCGTCGACCTGGTCGGCACCGTCGCGGTCCTGGCCAGCCAGGACGACACCGAGCGGCACAAACCCCATCCCGACCCACTTCTGCTGGCCGCCGATCGGCTGGGCGTGGAACCGAGCGAGTGCGTGTACGTCGGCGACGCGGTCGTCGATCTCCAGGCCGGGCAAGCTGCGGGGATGGGCACGATCGGCGTCACCTGGGGGGCCGGGTTGCGGTCCGAGCTGATCCGCACCGGCCCGACGGCGGTGGTCGACACCCTCGCCGAGCTCCGTGCGATCCTGCTCGGCGACCGAGACCGAGTCTGATCCTCGTCTTCCGCCCGGCGCCTCGCCAGGTGGTACGAATTCCCTCGTGCCTGGTCGGATGGTGAACAATGAGGTCGCCGGACGGCCGGGGTGCCGCAAGATTCCCGTCGCCGCGGACGCTCGACCGCCAGACCTCCAATCGCCAGACCTTCAATCGCCAGACCTGCCGACAGCAAGGACCGCACCAACCGTGACCAGCGTTGCCGAGACCAGCGCCGCCGAGACCAGCGCCGCCGAGACCTCGCCGGAGCTTGTCGTCCGCGAGGGATCGACCACCGCCCTGCGGGTGGCGCTGCTCGGCTGCGGCACGGTGGGCTCGGAGGTCGCAAAGCTGCTGATCGGGCAGGCGCACGATCTTCAGGCCAGAGTCGGGCGGCCACTCGAGCTGGTTGGCATCGCGGTGCGTCGAGCCGGCCGGGACCGGGACGGGATCGACCCGGACCTGTTCACGACCGACGCCGCGGCGCTCGTCACGCGCGACGACGTCGATCTCGTCGTCGAGGTGATCGGTGGGATCGAGCCGGCCCGATCGCTGATCCTCTCCGCCCTGCGCCGGGGCAAGTCGGTGGTGACGGCCAACAAGGCGCTGCTCGCGGAGGACGGTGGCACGCTGTACGCCGCCGCCGAGTCAGCCGGGGTCGATCTCTACTTCGAGGCCGCCGTTGCCGGCGCCATCCCGATCATCCGGCCACTGCGCGAGTCGCTGGTCGGCGACGAGATCACCTCAGTGATCGGCATCGTCAACGGGACGACCAACTACATCTTGGACAAGATGGACACCGAGGGCGCCGGCTTCGCGGAGACCCTCGTCGAGGCTCAGGAGCTGGGCTACGCCGAGGCGGACCCGACCGCCGACGTCGAGGCGTTCGACGCGGCCGCCAAGGCAGCGATCTTGGCCTCACTGGCCTTCCACACCAGGGTCACCGCGGGCGACGTGTACCGCGAGGGGATCACCGAGGTCTCGACCACCGACATCGCGTCGGCCCGCGACATGGGTTCGGTGGTCAAGCTGCTTGCCATCTGTCAGCTGTCGCCCGGTGAGAACGGCGCAGAGCGCCAGGTGTCGGTGCGGGTGCATCCGGCGATGATTCCCCGAAGTCATCCGCTGGCCGGCGTCGGCGGCGCGTACAACGCCGTGTTCGTTGAGTCCCGCTCGGCCGGCCGACTGATGTTCTACGGTCCGGGCGCGGGTGGGAGTCCGACGGCCAGTGCGGTGCTCGGCGACCTGGTGACCGTGGCCCGGAACCGTGTCCGCGGCGCGGCCGGGCCGGGGGAGTCGACGTACGCGGCCCGTCGGATCAGCCCGATCGGTTCGGTGGTCACCAGGTATCACCTGAGCCTGGAGGTCGCCGACGTTGCCGGGGTGCTGGCCACCATCGCTCTCTGTTTCGCCGAGCACGGGGTGTCCATCCAGACGCTGCGCCAGCAGGGCCGCGCGGCCGACGCACAGCTGGAGATCGTCACCCATCGCGCCAGCGACGCCGATCTGAGCGCTACGGTCGAGAGCCTGCGCGGGCTGGACGTGGTCCGCGCCGTCACGAGTGTCATGCGAGTCGAGGGTGAGTGAGATGAGCGAGGCCGGATCCGATCCCGACATGCCCGGGCAGACCGATCGCTCGGTCTCCGTCGCGGCCCGACAACGAGCCGTCGTGCAAGGTGTCATCGCGCGCTATCGCCCGTGGCTGCCCCTGACCGACACCGACCCGGTGATCACCCTGGGCGAGGGAAACACGCCGCTGGTCCCCGCCGAGGAGCTGTCGACCATCCTCGGCTGCGACGTCTGGCTGAAGGTGGAGGGCGCGAACCCGACCGGCTCGTTCAAGGACCGCGGGATGACCGTGGCGATCAGCGTCGCGGCCGGCGCCGGATCCAAGGCCGTTGTCTGTGCGTCCACCGGGAACACGTCGGCGTCCGCCGCCGCGTACGCCTCTCGCGGTGGCCTGCAGCCGCTCGTACTGCTCCCCGCGGGCCGGATCGCCACCGGAAAGCTCGCCCAAGCCATCGTGCACGGAGCCAAGGTGGTGCAGATCGAAGGCAACTTCGACGACTGCCTGACGTTGGCCCGCGCACTGGCCGACTCGTTCCCGGTAGCGCTGGTCAACTCCGTCAACCCGGTCCGCATCGAGGGTCAGAAGACGGCCGCCTTCGAGATCGTCGACGTCTTGGGCGATGCCCCTGATGTCCACGTTCTCCCCGTCGGCAACGGCGGGAATATCACCGCGTACTGGCGCGGTTATACCCAGTACGCGAGGGCCGGTCGAGCGACCCGTACCCCTGCGATGTGGGGGTTCCAGGCGGCTGGTGCGGCACCCCTGGTGCTCGGGCTCCCGGTGAAGAATCCCGAGACCGTCGCGACCGCGATCCGGATCGGCAACCCGGCTTCGACGAGCCTGGCGGTCGCGGCCAAGGAAGAGTCAGGCGGCCTGTTCGAGGCTGTCAGCGATGACGAGATCCTTTCTGCACAAGCGTTTCTGGCGGCTCGCGAGGGTGTCTTCGTCGAACCGGCGTCGGCCGCCGGTGTGGCCGGCTTGCTCGCGAAGCACGACCGTGGTGAGGTCGATGCCGGCCAGCAGATCGTGATCACGGTGACCGGGCACGGGCTGAAGGATGTCGACACGGCCTTGTCTCGCCGTCAGTCAGTGGCCGCCGAGATCGTTTCGGCCGAGGTCGATGCGGTGGCCCGCGCCTGTGGTCTGGAGAACTGACACTTCGATGACGGGGGCTGTCGGCCCGTCCCGATCGGGCGGATCGCCGATCACCCTCGAGCCAGGGATCCGGGTCGTCGTCGAGGTCCCGGCAACCAGCGCCAACCTGGGCCCCGGGTTCGACTGCTTCGGGTTGGCGCTCGACTGGCGCGACACGGTCAGCGTCGAGGTGATCCCGGGCGGCTTCGTCGCCGACGTGACCGGCGAGGGGGCCGGGGAGGTGCCTACCGATGAACGGCACCTGATCATCTCCAGCGCCCGCGTTGGGCTGGCCGATCTCGGAGTCGAGGTGCCCGGCCTGCGGGTGGTGAGTCACAACACGATCCCGCACGGGCGCGGTCTCGGGTCATCGTCGGCGGCCATCGTTGCGGGTCTGGCCGCTGCCTTCGGCCTCGCTGCCACCCTCGGGGTCGTCGGTCGCGCGTTCGATCTCGAGTGGCTCCTCGGGCACGCCGATGCGATCGAGGGTCATCCCGACAACGTGGCGGCGGCGATCTACGGAGGCTTCGTGCTCGCGTACGCCGACAGCGGCCTCGTGCGCGTCGTGTCCGCGGTCGTCCATCCGGAGATCTCGGCCGTGGCCTGGGTGCCGTCGGCGCCCGTCGCCACCAAACTGGCCCGTGGGCTGTTGCCGGCGACGGTGCCGCACGCCGACGCCGCGGCCGATGCCGGCCGGGCTGCGCTGCTCGTACACGCGATGAGTAGTGCGCCCACTCTGCTGCGGGCTGGGACGCAGGACTGGTTGCACCAGTCGTACCGGAGCCCGGCGATGCCGGCGTCGTACGAACTCGTGCAGCGGCTTCGGGCCGACGGTCACGCCGCCGTGATCAGCGGAGCAGGACCGACCGTCCTCGTGCTGACCAGGGGGGATGAGGTGGACAGCCTGCTGGGTCGCGACGAGCCGGGCTTTGCTGCGCGTGCTCTCCGACCGGCCGCCGGCGTCCGGTTGATCGACCCGGCCGGTCACATTGCTCGGAGTGGATGACGCCGATTGTGCGATCGGCGGACCGACTAGTGCTAGCCTGATAGTGCCTGCCGGTGAGTCGGAGCCCAGAGGCCCGGTCTGGAAGTCCCAACGAGTTCCGGTCAGGCGCGCAAAACCGTGGTCATTGCGATCGCGGTGCGTGTTATAGATCCAAACGAGGTTCCTCGGACGATCGCCGTATGCCGACGTACGAGTGACCTCGATCAGCAGAATCAGATCCAGCAGTGACCCCTACTCTCGGGGCCCTGGACGAGGGCGAGCCGCACGTCGCGCCGCCCCGAAAGGAATCACGTGACAGACATCGCCGAAGTGACCAGCGCACCCGCGGCCGAATCCGGCAGCACGCGCAGGCGCAAGGGCACCGGACTGGACGCCATGGTCCTGTCCGAGCTGAAGCAAGTTGCGCAGACACTCGGTCTCAAGGGCACCGGCGCCATGCGCAAGGGTCAGCTCATCGACGCCATCCGCTCGGCCCAGGGCGGCGGTTCGCAGGGTGGCGGTGGCCCGCGTAGCGACGGGGGCACGACATCGGCCGAACGCGGCGAAGGCCAAGCCACCCGGAATGGCGCCGAGCACCGGGAGAACGGCCACGACACCAACGGTGCAGCGAGCGCTCCCGTTGCCGCCGGCGGCGTCCAGGACCGGATCGACTCGGACCGAACCGATTCGGGCCACCACGAGCGACCGGCTCAGCAGGAGCTTCCGGTCGAGCGCAGCGAGCACAGCCGCCCCGAGCGCAGCGAAGAGAGCCGGCCCGAGCGCAGCGAAGAGAGCCGCCCCGAGCGCAGCGAAGAGAGCCGGCCGAGCGCACCGAGGACAACCGACCGGAGCGGCAGAGCTCCGATGGTGAGTTCGACGGCAATCGCCAGGAGAGCCGTAACGATCGCGGTCAGCAGGCCCGCGACGGAGACCGCCGCAACCGCCGGAACCAGAACGGCGGGCAGCCGACCGGTGAGGGACAGCAACAAGACCGCCAGCAAGGCGACCGCCAACAGAGCGGTGGCCAGCAGTCGGACCGTCAGCAGTCGGACCGCCAGCAAGGCGACCGTCAGCAAGGCGACCGTCAGCAAGGCGACCGTCAGCAAAACGGCGGCCAGCAGTCGCAGCGGGACAACCAGCAGCAGAACCGCGATTACGACGACGACGGCGGCGGCCGACGCGGCCGGCGTCGGCGCAACCGTGACCGCCAGAACCGACGTGGCACCGGCCGCACCGGTGGCGGTGGCAGCGTCGAGCGGTTCGAGTCCGACCCGGTGGTGGCCGACGACGATGTGTTGATCTCCATCGCCGGCATCCTCGACGTGCTCGACAACTACGCCTTCGTGCGGACGTCCGGCTATCTTCCGGGCCCCGATGACGCGTACGTGTCGCTGTCGATGGTCAAGAAGTTCGGCCTGCGCAAGGGTGACATAGTCACCGGCGCACTACGACAGCCTCGCGACGGCGAGCGCCGGGAGAAGTTCAACCCGCTGGTGCGGGTCGACAGCATCAACGGCGGCGATCCCGAGAAGGCGAAGATCCGTCCGGAGTTCGCCAAGCTCACTCCGCTCTATCCTCAGGAGCGCCTGAAGCTCGAGACCACCCCGACCCAGATGACCGGTCGGATCATCGACCTGCTGTCCCCGGTGGGCAAGGGTCAACGCGGTCTCATCGTCTCGCCACCCAAGGCCGGCAAGACCATGGCGATGCAGCAGATCGCCAATGCGATCGCGACCAACAACCCCGAGGTCCATCTGATGGTCGTGCTCGTCGACGAGCGACCCGAGGAGGTCACCGACTTCCAGCGCAACACCAAGGGCGAAGTCATTGCGTCCACGTTCGACCGGCCCGCCGACGACCACACCACCGTGGCCGAGCTGGCCATCGAGCGAGCCAAGCGACTGGTCGAGGCCGGCCGCGACGTGGTGATTCTGCTGGACGGCATCACCCGGCTCAGCCGGGCGTACAACATCGCGGCTCCCGCAAGCGGCCGGATCCTGTCCGGCGGCGTCGACTCTGCTGCCCTGTACCCGCCCAAGAAGTTCTTCGGCGCGGCCCGCAACGTGGAGGGCGGCGGTTCGTTGACCATCCTGGCCACCGCGCTGGTCGAGACCGGCTCGAAGATGGACGAGGTGATCTTCGAGGAGTTCAAGGGCACCGGCAACATGGAGCTCCGGTTCCGCCGCGACATAGCCGAGAAGCGGATCTTCCCCGCCATCGACGTGGATGCCTCGAGTACGAGACGCGAAGAGCTGCTGATGGGTCGCGAGGAGCTCAACGTCGTCTGGAAACTGCGCCGGGTCCTCTCGGGCCTGGACAATCTGCAGGGCCTGGAGATGCTGCTCGACCGATTCCGCAAGACCGGCAGCAACAACGAGTTCCTGGCGGCCATCACCAAGACCATCCCCGCAGTTCGCGGCGACGACTGACACCTGGTTGGGAGCCGCGCGCGCCCGCGCCTACCCTCCGCGCGGTCCAGCTCCCCGGGAAAGTGGGCGCAAACGACGGCGACACGCCGGGTGAATTTGTCACCAGCGCCCAGTTTCCGGGGGAGGGGGCGCCGGGAATAAGTGGCGGGCGGACGCGTTGGTTTGGTAGCTGCCCGTAAGGTGCGGCAAACTACTCCGTTGGTGCCGGTTCACGCCTGCAGGCCGTCGACGCGTCGTCGCGGCCGGCGACCCGGTGCCGTAACTGATCAAGGAGAATCATGAAGGCCGACATCCACCCGACGTACGTCGAGACCCAGGTGTCCTGCACCTGCGGAAACACGTTCACGACCCGGAGCACCGCACCGAACGGCGTCATCCACGCCGAGGTCTGCTCCGCATGCCACCCGTTCTACACGGGCAAGCAGAAGATCCTCGACACCGGCGGCCGCGTGGCCCGCTTCGAGAAGCGCTACGCCAAGCAGCAGCCCGCGAAGAAGAAGTAGCGTCGAGGCGAACCAGCGTTCGCCTACCCAGGGTCGCCCTGCCATCGGCCTCGAGCCACGCAGGGCGACCCTCGCCATTTCTGCTGAGAGGTTCGGTCGACCATGTTTGAATCCGCCGCCCCGCTGCGCGAGGAGTTCGGCGCGCTGGAGCGTGCGCTGTCCGATCCCTCCGTACACTCCGATCCGGCCAAGGCGCGCAGAGTCGGTCGTCGTTACGCCGAGCTGACCCCGATCGTGAAGGCGCTCGCCGACTACGACCGGCTCAGCGGGGACGTGTCGGCCGCCCGAGAGCTCGCCGGAGAAGACCCGGCCTTCGCCGTCGAGGCGGACCAGCTCGACCAGGCGCTGGCCGGCGTCACCGAGCGACTGAACCGGCTACTGGCCCCGCGCGACCCGAACGACTCCGGCGACGCCCTGATCGAGATCAAGTCCGGCGAGGGCGGCGACGAGTCCGCCCTGTTCGCCGGCGACCTGTTCCGGATGTACTCCCGCTTTGCGGAGAATCGCGGCTGGAAGATGGAGGTGCTCGACTCCCAGGAGACCGATCTCGGTGGAGTGAAGTCGATCACGGTCGCCGTCAAGGCATCGTCGGTGGGGGACCCGGACCAGATGCCGTACGGCGCCTTGAAGTTCGAGGGTGGCGTGCACCGCGTTCAGCGGGTTCCGGTGACCGAGTCCCAGGGCAGGATCCACACCTCGGCTGCCGGCGTGCTGGTCATGCCCGAGGTGGAGGAGACCGAGGTCGAGATCGACGAGAACGACCTGCGGATCGACGTCTTCCGTTCGTCGGGCCCAGGGGGCCAGGGCGTCAACACCACGGACTCGGCGGTCAGGATCACCCACCTCCCGACCGGCATCGTCGTGTCCTGTCAAAACGAGCGCAGCCAGCTGCAGAACCGCGAGCAGGGCATGCGGATGCTGCGGGCACGGCTGACGGCCGCAGCCGAAGAGGCAGCTGCGGACGCCGCCTCGGCCGCACGCCGCTCCCAGGTGCGCACGGTGGACCGCTCGGAGCGCATCCGCACGTACAACTTCCCGGAAAACCGGATCTCCGATCACCGAATCGGCTACAAGGCGTACAACCTCGATGCCGTGCTGGCCGGCGACCTGGGGGCCGTGGTGACCGCCCTCCAGGAAGCGGACCTGCAAGCGCGACTCGACCACGTCGGCCAGCCGGCCTCGTGAGCCCGCGGACCGCGCGGGAGGTGCTGCCGGCCGCCACAGACACGCTCGCTGCGGCCGGCGTCGGTTCGCCCGAGGTGGACGCCCGCCTGCTGCTGGCCCACGTGCTGAGCGTCGAACCTGGCCGGCTCTGGCTTGATCCCGCCGTCGATCCCGATGCGGAGACCGCGTTTGCCGAGCTCGTCCGGCGCCGGTCGCAGCGCGAGCCGTTGCAGCACCTGACCGGGCTCGCACACTTTCGCCACCTCGAGCTGTCCGTCGGACCCGGCGTCTTCGTGCCGCGGCCGGAGACCGAGGTCATGACAGGCTGGGCGATCGATCGGCTCCGCGAGCTGACGCGTGCCGGACGCTCACCGTTCGCGGTTGATCTCTGCTCGGGTTCGGGTGCTATCGCGGCGGCACTGGCCACCGAGACGACCGGTGTCCGGGTGGCCGCGGTCGAGCGGTCATCGGACGCGGCCGCGTACGCCAGTGAGAACCTCGCGAACACCGGTGCAGAGCTGCTGGTGGCCGACATGGCCGACACGCCCGCCGACTGGGACGCGGGCGTCGATCTCCTCATCGCCAACCCGCCCTACATCCCGTTGGAGGCGTATGCCTCGGTCGAGCCCGAGGCCCGCGATCACGATCCGATCGAGGCGTTGTTCTCCGGCGACGACGGCCTGGACGCCATTCGGGTCCTGGTGCGCGTGGCGAGCCGCCTACTGGTCGACGGTGGTCTGCTGTGCTTCGAGCATGCCGACCTCCAGGGCGAGTCGGCGCCGGGCGTCGTCGTGGCCTGCGGCGACTTCCAGACCGTACGCGATCACCGCGACCTCACCGAGCGTCCACGCTTCGTCACCGCGAGACGTCGGGCCCGCCGGGCTGCTCGCCACGTTTCACCTGACCGCGAGCGGGGCGACTTGCTGGCAGGATGGGTCGAGTGAGCGAGGGGGACGGCGCCGTCGGGTACCGGCGGTTCGACTGCAACGACGGCGATCCGGCCATCGTCGAGGAGGCCGCGGAGTCGGCCCGACAGGCGATCGAGCGTGGGGCGTGCATCGTGTTGCCGACCGACACGGTGTACGGCATCGGGGCCGACGCCTTCTCGGCCGAGGCCGTGCAGCGGCTGCTGGACGCCAAGAACCGGGGCCGGGACATGCCGCCACCCGTCCTGATCGCCGACGCCTCGCTGCTTCGGGCCCTGACCGTCGATGTTCCGCAGTCGGCCCGCGACCTGGTGCAGCGACACTGGCCGGGTGCGCTGACGATCATCTGCAAGGCCCAGCCGAGCCTGCGGATGGATCTCGGCGAGACCGAGGGCACGATCGCGCTTCGCGTGCCCGATCACGACCTCGCCCGCGACGTGTTGCGCAGGACCGGTCCGATGGCGGTCAGCAGCGCGAACATCTCGGGCCAGAAGGCCGCGGTCACCTGCGACCAGGCCATCGAGCAGCTGGGCAACCGTGTTGCGGTGTATCTCGATGGCGGCGCGCGGCCCTGGCACGGCGAGCCCTCAACGATCGTCGACTTCGCCTCCTCGCCGAAGGGGGTGGTGCTGCGGAAGGGTGCGCTCAGCGTCGCCGAGATCCGTGAGATCTGTCCGTCGGTGATCGACCCCGACGAGCCCCAGCCCGAGCCCGAGCCCCACGACGAGACCCCCACCGACGAGACCCCCACCGACGAGACCCCCGAGCCCGACGAGACCCCCGAGCCCGACGAGACCCCCGAGCCCGACGAGACCCCCACCGACGAAACCCCCACCGACGAAACCCCCACCGACGAGGCGTCGGAGCTGCCGGTCGACTCCCCATCGACGAAGGTCTGGTCCAAGGACGCCGGTTACCACGAGCCGACCACCGACGAGCTACGGATCACCCATTCCATCGAGGACCCCGACCAGCCGTCGCTGTTCGAGGGCCGCGACGAGATCGTCGCAGAGCAGGACCCCCCGCCGACCTCGGAGAACTGAGTGCGCGAGTACCTGCTGGTGATGCTGGTCGCCGCGGCCGTTACCTACCTCGCCAGCGGGTTGTGTCGTCGTCTGGCCTTCAAGACGGGCGCGCTGGCGAAGGTTCGTGACCGGGACGTCCACACCATCGAGATGCCCTATCTCGGAGGGCTTGCCATGCTGGTCGGCGTGATCGCGGCTATCCTCTTGGCCTGGCAGCTGCCGTTCCTCGGCAAGCAGACCCTGGTCCAGCAGGATTCGCGGGCCGTTCTGGTTTCGGCCACCGTGATCTGCATCGTCGGTGTGCTGGACGACATGTTCGACCTCCCCGCGCTGCCGAAGTTCGCCGGTCAGGTGCTCGCGGCCGGAATCGCCGTAGCACTCGGCGTCAGGATGCTCTGGATTCCGCTGCCCGGACAGACGATCTCGCTCGACGGCACCGCCTCGATCGCCATCACGGTCTTCTTCATCGTGTTGTGCTCGAACGCAGTGAACTTCGTCGACGGCCTGGACGGTCTCGCGACCGGGGTCGTCGGTATCGGCGCGTTGGCCTTCTTCGCCTACTCCTACCTGCTGACCGTGACCCAGGACCTGACGCGGGCGACCACCTCGAGCCTGATCACCGTCGCGATCGCCGGTGCCTGCCTCGGCTTCCTGCCGCACAACTTCTTCCCGGCCCGGATGTTCATGGGCGACTCCGGGGCCATGCTGCTGGGCCTGCTGCTGGCCACCTCGACGATCAGCCTCACCGGCCAGATCGACACGTCTCAGCTGACCGACGGCAGCGGACGCCTGCTGCCCACCGTCTTGCCGCTCGTCCTCCCGTTGGCGATCCTGGCGCTGCCGTTCCTCGACCTCGTGCTGGCGTTCGTGCGGCGGACGTACGCAGGCAGGTGGTGGTTCGTCGCCGACAAGCAGCACCTGCACCACCGCCTCCTCGAGCGGGGACACAGCCAGCGGCGCGCCGTCTTGCTGATGTACGGCTGGTCCGCACTGGTCTCCTTCGGCGTGATCGCGCTGGGGCTGGTCGGCAGCAGCGACTGGCAGCCGGTGGCGGTCGGCGCTTTGCTGGTCGTGTTCGCCGTGATCCTGCTGGTCATCACTCTCGGCCGACCGGTGAACCCCAAGACCCGCACCCGCCGCGGCGAGAGCCTGTAGCCGCGGACCCGAACCGCCCTTCGACACAGCTCAGGGCCCGAGACGCCGGCGAGTGCCTCGAGCCGCGCAGCGAGCGCGAGCGGGGAAAGCACAGTCTTGGGGCGCGTAGCGGGCGCGAACCGGGAGACTCCTTGTGCTAACTTTCAGGTCTGTCCGAGCCAGGAGATCGTCCGGCCAGGTCAGAGCCAAATCCGCCCCGGATCCACCCTCGACGGAAAGACTCGCCTGACATGACCACCGCGAGCCACGAGCGCGCTCGAGCCGAGCGCGCTACCGGACCGAGCGTCCATGTCGTCCGGGCTCGCAAGCTGCTGTACGGCGGTCTTGTCGGAGGGCTCGCGGCCACCGTCTTGTGCCTGGTGATCTTCGGCATCATCGCCGGCGTGCAGGGTGTCATCTCGGCCGCTCTCGGAGCGGGCATGGTGCTGTTCTTCTACGTCGTCGGCCAGCTCGTCATGGTCAAGTTCGCCGACGCTGGCGCCCGTACGCTGATGGTCGTCTCGATGGCGAGCTACACCGGCCGGGTGGTGGTGCTCGGGCTGTTCCTCCTGGCGTACGGGAAGAATCGCGAGGAGTGGCCGGCGCTGTTGCCCATGGCGGTTTTCGTCAGCACCATCGCCGTGGTTGCCGGCTGGCTGGCGGTCGAGGTGTACGTCTTCTCCCGACTGAGGATCGATGTCTACGACACCCCCTACGTTGACCCTCCGACACCCGGGGATGACCAGTGACCTACCCGGGAGCCGACTGCTACGGTGTGACACGCCATGAGGGAGCAAGGCACGTCACAGAAGGCGGAGCAGCAGTCGCAGCGCAGCGTCAAGGCTCACGCCGTGGATCAAGGCGTCACCGTCTTGTCGTATCTCATCGGTGGTGTGCTGGTCTACGGCGCGCTGGGTTGGCTGGGAGACCACTTCCTGCACACCGGCTTCCTGCTGCCGCTGGGGATCATCCTCGGCGCAGCGCTCGCCGTGTACACGATCATCAAGCGCTTCGGCGCGGTCCCGACGGGTCCTACCCTTGCTGACCGCGATGACGGCCCGACCGACCAGGACGGCGCCGACGATGATCATTGACCGTCCGACTCGATCGAAGGGAGGCCTCGCGTGGGCTGGCTGAACCTGATGGAGACCGGGGGGTTCCAGGCGCCCGGCGTCGGCAGCTTCGATTTCCCGCCACCCTTCCCGAGCGTGCCGTGGCTCGACAAGTACATGATCCAGGCCATTTTGTCGGTCTTCATCGTGCTGGCCTTCTGGCTGATCATGGCCAGGAAGAACAAGATGGTCCCGACCAAGGGCCAGTTCGTCGGTGAGACGGCGTACTTCTTCGTCCGCAACAGCATCGCTCGCGACATGCTGGGCCACGACTTCAAGCGTTACCTGCCGCTGCTGATCGCGCTGTTCTCCTTCATCTTGGTCAACAACCTGTACGGCGTCTTCCCGCTGACCCTGCTGCCGACGTTCTCGCACGTCGGCTGGGCCTACGGGCTGGCCGCCCTGGTCTGGGTCGTCTACAACGGGGCCGGCATCCTTCGGCATGGACCGGGCGGATATCTGAAGCGCACCTGCCTTCCCGCGGGCGTGCCCTGGTACATGTGGTGGCTGATCATCCCGCTCGAGTTCATCTCCAACATCATCGTGCGACCCGTCACGCTGTCCTTGCGTCTCTTCGCGAACATGTTCGCCGGTCACCTACTGGTGCTGGTGTTCGTGATCGGCGGGGAGTACCTGCTGCTGGAGTCGACCTCGATTGTCAACAACATCGCCGGTGCGGTCGCACTCGTCTTCAGCATGGCCATCTTCGGCCTGGAGATCTTCGTGCAGTGTCTGCAGGCCTTCATCTTCACCGTGCTGACAGCTCAATACATCTCCTCTGCGATCGCCGAGGAGCACTGATCCACCGTCTTCCCTCCAACCGACCAAGGGAAACCCCGAAAGGAAGCAGTCAATGACTTTAATGGAGCTCACCGGCTCGCTCGGCATCGTCGGCTACGGTCTCGGCGCGATCGGCCCCGGCATCGGCGTCGGCCTGATCTTCGCCTCCGTGATCCAGGGCACCGCGCGTCAGCCTGAGGCCCGCGGCGCCATGATGGGTACGGCCTGGATCGGCTTCGCCGTGACCGAGGCGTTGGCGATCATCGGTATCGCGCTCGCCTTCGTCTTCGGCGGGCTGTGATCGAGGTCGCCATGAGCGCCCTTCTTCTTCCGCTGGCGGTGGCGAACCCGCTGCTCCCGGAACCCGCCGAGATCATCGCGTCGATCTGCTTCGCGCTGATTCTGACCGTGGTGATCTGGAAGTTCGTCGTGCCGCGGTTCGAGCAGACGTACGCCGAGCGCACGGCGGCCATCCAGGGCGGCATCGAGAAGGCCGAGCATGCCCAGGCTGAGGCCGCTGCTGCCCTGGAGAAGTACAACGCCCAGCTTGCGGAGGCTCGCGGCGAGGCCGCGAAGATCCGCGAGGACGCGAAGACGCAAGGCAGCCAGATCCTCGCCGACATGCGGGAGCAGGCCCAGGCCGAGGCGGCTCGCATCCGTGCGGCGGCGGAGGCTCAGCTCCAGGCGGAGCGAGCACAGGTGGTGGCCCAGCTGCGCGGCGAGATCGGCGGCCTCGCGACGACCCTGGCCGGCCGAATCGTCGGCGAGTCCCTCGAAGACGATGATCGCGCCCGTCGCACGGTCGATCGATTCATCGCGGAACTGGAAGCCGAGACCAGCGACGAGTCGACTCCCGCAGGCACATCGTGACCGATAGCGGAGGAGCACGTCCGAGCGAGCACGAGGGGAGGATGAGTTGAGCAACAGCGAAGAGGCACGGATGAGTTCCCTCGACGCGGTCCTCGACAACACTCCCCACAGTGACCAGATCGCCGGTGAGCTGTTCGGCGTGGTGGACGCGCTCGACTCATCGGGCATGCTGCGCCGATCGCTGACCGACCCGAATGTGGCCGACAGCGATCGGCAAGGTCTGGCGTCCCACCTGCTACAGGGCCGGGTCTCGGAGGCGACGCTCACTGTCATCCACGAGGCGGTCGCGGCTCGCTGGCCCGGTGGGCGGACACTGGCTGCCGCCCTCGAGCGACAGGCAGTCCGGGCAGAGCTGGCTCGGGCCCAGGCGGCGGGAGAGCTCGACGAGACCGAAGACTCGCTGTTCAGATTCGCGCGACTCGTCGACTCCACCCCGGAGCTGCGCAACACGCTGGCGGATCGGCGGGTCCCGGTCGAGGCACGCCAGACACTGGTCGGCGAGCTCCTCGAAGGACGAGCCGGTACGGCGACGACCGAGCTGGCCAAGCGCGCGGTGGTGGCTCGGGCGCGTACGTTCGGTAACACGATCGAGGGATACGTCACCCTGGCGGCGGCCCAGCAGAATCGAGTAGTGGCGACGGTCCGCGTGGCCCGGCCGCTATCGCAGGAGCAGACGAACCGACTGCGCGCGGCCCTGTCCAGGCAGGCCGGCCGCGAGGTTGCCATCCAGGAGATCGTCGAGCCCGAGGTGATCGGCGGCATCCGGGTCGAGCTCGGCGACCAGGTCATCGAAGGCACGGTCGAGTCGAGACTCGACGAGGCCAAACGCCTGTTCGGCTAGCTCGGCTTGACCGCCCACCCGCTGGCCGGTGAACCCCACCCACAACTGACGCATACGCGACTCGCGCGACGAACACCATGGAGAGCAAGGGACAACGATGGCGGAACTGACGATCCGACCCGAAGAGATCCGGGAAGCCCTGGACAACTTCGTCAAGACCTATACCCCGACCACGACGAGCCGGGAAGAGGTCGGCACCGTGGTGACCTCCGGCGACGGCATTGCCCGGGTCGAGGGGCTCCCGTCCGCCATGGCCAACGAGCTGCTGGAGTTCGAGAACGGCACGTTCGGGATCGCGCTGAACCTCGATGTGCGCGAGATCGGCGTGGTGGTGATGGGTGACTCCGAGGGCATCGAGGAGGGGCAGCCCGTCAAACGGACCGGTGAGATCTTGTCCGTCCCGGTCGGCGACGGCTATCTGGGCCGCGTGGTCGACGCGCTCGGTCGCCCGATCGACGGCCTCGGCGACATCACGGACATCGATGAGCGCCGGCCGCTGGAGCTGCAGGCGGCCGGAGTGATGGACCGCCAGGAGGTCCGGCAGCCGTTGCAGACCGGTATCAAAGCGATCGACGCGATGATCCCGATCGGCCGTGGTCAGCGCCAGCTGATCATCGGCGACCGCAAGACCGGCAAGACCGCCATCGCTCTCGACACGATCATCAACCAGAAGCAGTTCTGGGATACCGGTGACCCCGAGCAGCAGGTGCGTTGCATCTATGTCGGGATCGGCCAGAAGAACACCACGATCGCCGCGCTGCGGGGAACGTTGGAGGAGGCCGGCGCGATGGAGTACACCACCATCGTCAACGCCCCCGCCTCGGATCCGGCCGGCTACAAGTACGTGGCGCCCTACACCGGCTCGGCCATCGGCCAGCACTGGATGTACGCCGGCAAGCACGTGCTGATCGTCTTCGACGACCTGACCAAGCAGGCGGAGGCCTACCGTTCGATGTCGCTGCTGCTGCGACGGCCGCCGGGTCGCGAGGCGTACCCCGGCGACGTGTTCTATCTGCACAGCCGCCTGCTCGAGCGCTGCGCCAAGCTCTCGAACGAGCTCGGCGCCGGCTCGATGACCGGCCTGCCGATCATCGAGACCAAGGCCAACGACGTGTCGGCGTACATTCCGACGAACGTCATCTCGATCACCGACGGCCAGATCTTCTTGCAGTCGGACCTGTTCAACGCGAACCAGCGCCCCGCCATCGACGTCGGCGTCTCGGTCTCGCGGGTCGGCGGTGCCGCGCAGATCAAGGCGATGAAGAACGTCTCCGGCTCGCTGAAGATCAATCTCGCCCAGTACCGCGACATGCAGGCGTTCGCGATGTTCGCCTCGGACCTGGATGCAACGTCGCGGCGCCAGCTCGATCGTGGCGCCCGGTTGACCGAGCTGCTCCGCCAGCCGCAGTACACCCCGTACCCGGTGGAGGAGCAGGTCGTCAGCGTCTGGGCCGGGATCAACGGCCAGTTCGACGAGGTGCCCATCGACGACGTGCTGCGTTTCGAGCAGGAGCTGTTGGAGTACCTGCGGCACAACAGCAAGGTGCTCGCCAACATCCGCGAGACGAAGACCTTCGACGATGACAGCGCCGAGGCGCTGAAGAAGTCCATCTCGGACTTCAAGCAGAGCTTCCAGACCTCGGAGGGCAAGTTGTTGCCGGGTCGCGAGGAGCACCAGCCACTCGACGAGGGCGAGGTCGAGCAAGAGAAGATCGTCGCCCAGAAGCGATGAGCGAGACCGCCGCGCGAGCGGAGCGAGCAGTTCTTGGAGGCGGTTTCGTGAAGTGCGACGACGCCACCGGCCGAAGCGGCCGGCGCTCGAGCGAGCTAGGAGTGAGCTGATGCGAGCGAGTCAGCCGGCCGCGCCGGTGAGCGGAGGAGCGATGAGCGAGACCGCCGCGCGAGCGGAGCGAGCAGTTCTTGGAGGCGGTTTCGTGAAGTGCGACGACGCCACCGGCCGAAGCGGCCGGCGCTCGAGCGAGCTAGGAGTGAGCTGATGGCTGCCAGTCTGAGGGAGCTACGGCAGCGCCGGAGCTCGGTGACCACGATCAAGAAGGTCACCCGGGCGATGGAGCTGATCGCCGCGTCGCGGATCATCAAGGCCCAACAGCGGGCCCATGCTGCGGCGCCATACGCCCGTGAGCTGACCCGCGCGGTGTCGGCGGTGGCGACGTTCTCCAACGTCGACCATCCGCTCACCACGGAGTCCGCCAACCCGCAGCGGGCCGCGATGCTGCTGATCACTTCCGATCGCGGTCTGGCCGGTGCCTACTCCTCCTCGGTGATCAGGGAGGGAGAACAGCTGACCCGACTCCTGAACGACTCCGGGTTGGAGGTCCAGCCCTACCTCGCCGGTCGCAAGGCCGCCGCCTTCTACAGGTTCCGCCAGCGCAAGGTGTTCGGGAGCTGGGACGGGTTCTCGGAGGCGCCGACGTACAAGGAAGCCCGCGAGATCGCCGACAGGCTGATCGAGGCCTTCTTGACGCCGACCGAGGAGGGTGGCGTCGACGAGATCCATGTCGTCTTCACCCGGTTCGTGTCCATGCTCACCCAGCGGGTCGACGTGATCAGATTGCTGCCGCTCGAGGTCGTCGAGGGCGCCGAGCCCGCGCAGGAGGGTGAGGTGCACCCACTGTACGAGTTCGAGCCGGACGCCGAGACTGTGCTGGACACGCTGCTCCCGCTGTACGTGGCGAGCCGCATCCAGTACTGCCTGCTGCAATCGGCGGCATCAGAGCTGGCCAGTCGTCAGCGGGCGATGAAGTCGGCGACCGACAACGCGCAGCAGCTCATCGAGCGACTGACACGTGAAGCCAACCAGGCCCGCCAGGCCGAGATCACGCAGGAGATCAGCGAGATCGTCGGCGGTGCGTCGGCGTTGGCGGACGCGACGGCGGGTGCCGAGTGAGGCCCGCCCGCACTGCCGAGATTCGGACAAGCAGCACCATCATCACCATGGGTAGGAACGAGACGAGGAAGCGATGACGGCAACGATCGAAGAGAACACCACCGAGGAGAAGTCCGGCGGGATCGGCCGGGTGGCCCGGGTGATCGGGCCGGTTGTCGACGTCGAGTTCCCACCCGACGCGATGCCGGACATCTACAACGCGCTGCTGGTGGACACCACGGTCAACGGGGAGACCCGGACGATGACGCTGGAGGTTGCTCTCCAGGTCGGCGACAACATGGTCCGGGCAATCGCGCTGAAGCCGACCGACGGTATGCAGCGGGGAGCAGAGGTCCGCGACACCGGGACCGCCATCTCGGTGCCGGTTGGTGACGTGACCAAGGGTCATGTCTGGAACGTGACCGGTGAGGTGCTGGACGCCGACCCGTCCACGGTCGAGATCACCGAGCGTTGGCCGATCCATCGCGACCCGCCGAAGTTCGACCAGCTGGAGCCGAAGACGGAGATGTTGGAGACCGGCATCAAGGTGCTGGACCTGCTGACGCCGTACGTGACGGGCGGCAAGATCGGTCTGTTCGGCGGCGCCGGCGTCGGCAAGACGGTGCTGATCCAGGAGATGATCTACCGGATTGCTCACAACTTCGGTGGTACGTCGGTGTTCGCCGGCGTGGGCGAGCGGACCCGCGAGGGCAACGACCTGATCAACGAGATGGAGGAGGCGGGCGTCTTCAAGGACACCGCCCTCGTCTTCGGTCAGATGGACGAGCCGCCCGGCACACGTCTCCGGGTCGCGCTGTCCGCGCTGACCATGGCGGAGTACTTCCGGGACGTCCAGAACCAGGACGTGCTGCTGTTCATCGACAACATCTTCCGGTTCACCCAGGCTGGCTCCGAGGTGTCGACACTTCTCGGCCGGATGCCGTCGGCGGTGGGGTATCAGCCCAACCTTGCCGACGAGATGGGTCAGCTGCAGGAGCGGATCACCTCGACCCGCGGCCACTCGATCACCTCGATGCAGGCGATCTACGTGCCGGCTGACGACTACACCGACCCGGCGCCGGCAACGACGTTCGCCCACCTCGACGCCACGACCGAGCTGTCGCGCGACATCGCGTCTCGCGGCCTGTATCCGGCGGTCGACCCCCTGAGCTCGACGTCGCGGATCCTCGACCCGCAATACATCGGCAAGGAGCACTACGACGTCGCCGTGCGGGTGAAGCAGATCCTGCAGCGCAACAAGGAGCTCCAGGACATCATTGCCATCCTTGGCATCGACGAGTTGTCCGAAGAGGACAAGATCATGGTGAACAGGGCCCGCCGGATCCAGCAGTTCTTGTCCCAGAACACCTACATGGCTACCAAGTTCACCCAGATTCCCGGCTCGACGGTCGAGCTCAGCGAGACGATCGAGTCGTTCAAGATGATCTGCAACGGCGAGGTCGACCACATTGCGGAGCAGGCGTTCTTCAACGTCGGTGGCATGGAGGACGTCCACCGGCGTTGGGACGAGCTGCAGAAGGAAGGCTGACCCTGATGGCAGATCCGATGGAGGTCCAGGTGGTCTCCGCGGAACGTGTCGTGTGGTCCGGGCAGGCGAGCAGCATCATCGCCCGGACCACAGATGGCGACATCGGCATCCTGCCCGGGCACGAGCCGGTGCTGGGGATCCTCGTGCCGAGCGGTATCGAGATCTACTCGGTGGACAACCACCGTGAGATCGTGGCTGTCGACGGCGGCTTCATCTCGGTCGGCCAGGGGCGGGTCTCGATCCTGTCGGAGTATGCCCGGATGGCGGATGACATCGATCTGCCGCGTGCGGAGAAGGAGTTGGCCGAAGCGCAGGCGCGGCTCGACGACGGTGAGTCCGACGATGAGACCCGGATGCACTTCAGCCGGGCCCAGGCTCAGGTCCGGGCGGCGCAGAAGGTTCAATAGGCCGGGTGACATCGGCGACACCACCGGGCTGTAGTAGTCCCGAGCGGGCAGGAGACTAAGACATGCCTGCCTGGCTCGGGGTGCTGGAGGTCGTCATCGCGGCCGTGCTGCTGCTGGCGATCGCGATCTTGCTGCTGGCGGTACGGCGGCGGTGGCTGGCGAGGCAAGGTGGCACCTTCGAGTGCAGTGCCCGGCTGCGGACGGCTCATCCGAGTGGGGGTTGGGCACTCGGGGTCGCTCGGTACAACGGGGAGATGCTGGAGTGGTTCCGGTTCTTCTCGTACGCGTTTCGGCCCCGGCTGTCGCTGCGGCGTGGCGAGGTCCGGGTCGCCGACAGCCGCGATCCGGATCCCGTCGAGGCGCTCGCACTGTACGAAGGCCAGCGCGTCCTCATGCTGGTCGGCCGTGCGACTGCTCCGAGCGCGGCCGCGGTGACTGCGGTCGAGCCGGCACTCGCGAAAGGGCAGTGGGAGCTGGCCATGGACCCGGAGTCGATGACGGGGCTGCTGGCCTGGCTGGAGTCCGCGCCCCCGGGGCAGCCCGCGAGCCCGATGTGAGCTCGCGGGGCCGCCTGCTGACATGCTGAGCCGGTGAGTGAACCACTGCGCGGAGTGAATCTCGGCGGTTGGCTCGTGCTGGAGAAGTGGATGACGCCGTCGCTGTTCGCCGGTACGGATGCCTTGGACGAATACACGTTCATGTCGACGCCTGATGCGGCGGTGCGGCTTCGGCAGCACCGGGAGAGCTTCATCACCGAGGCCGACTTCGCCTGGATCGCGGAGCATGGCCTGGACATGATCAGGTTGCCGGTGGGGCACTGGGTGCTCGGTGGCGACGAGCCCTATCTCGCCGCGGTCGAGAAGCTGGATGCCGCGATGGAGTGGGCGGCGACGTACGAGCTGTCAGTGCTGCTGGATCTGCATGCGGCGTCGGGGTCACAGAACGGCCAGGACCACAGCGGGCGGGTCGGACCCCGGCGCTGGTATCGCGAACGCTCGCACCGCGAGCACACCCACGGCGCGCTCGCCGCGCTGGCGACGCGCTACGCGAAGCATCCGGCGCTGTGGGGGCTGGAGCTGGTGAACGAGCCGATGGACTGGCGGATCTGGCGGCTCCGGCACTTCCATACCGACGCCTACCGCCGGCTCACGGCCCAGCTGGCGCCCGGCACCCACGTGGTGTTCTCCGATGGGTTCGTGCCGTGGATCCAGCGAGGAAGCCTGCGTGGGTCGACCGAGCTGCCGGCCGTGATCGACAGCCACTTCTACCAGGCGTTCTATCCGTGGGATGTGTTCCGGACGATCGAGTCGCACATCGCGAAGGCCCGGCGTCGCGGCCGGCTGGTGAGCTGGCTGAGCCGGCTTCAGCCGGTCGTGATCGGAGAGTGGAGTGGGGGACTACCGGCACGGGCGTACCGCGGTCGGTCGGCGGAGGAGCGGCCCACCCTGACGAAGGCGTACCTCGACGCCCAGCTCGAGGCATACGCCGGCGCCTTGGCCTGGTGCTTTTGGAGCTACAAGACCGAGGACGCGGACGACTGGAACTTTCGCCGCCTGGTCGAGACGGGCCTGCTCCGGTTCTGAGCCACCCAGTCCTCGCTGACCTACTTCTGGGAGAAGGCCGCGTCGAACGCGGCGGTCGGCGGCGTCATGGCGTTCAGGGTGCGGATGAAGTCCAGGGCCTCGGGTGCGCCGGCGAGACGGTCCATCCCGGCGTCCTCCCACTCGATCGAGATCGGTCCCTCATAGCCGATGTGGTTCAGCATGCGGAAGATGTCCTCCCACCGGGTGTCGCCGTGGCCGGTGGAGATGAAGTCCCAGCCGCGGCGCGGATCCGCCCATGGCAGATGGCTGGACAGGACGCCGTTGCGGCCGCCGGTCATCCGCATCTTGGTGTCCTTGCAGTCCACGTGATAGATCCGGTCGGAGAAGTCCCAGAGGAATCCGACGTAGTCCAGCCCCTGCCAGACCATGTGCGACGGGTCGAAGTTGAGGCCGAAGCCCGGCCGGTGGCCGATCGCGTCGAGGGTGGCCACGGTCGACCAGTAGTCGTACGCGATCTCGCTCGGATGCACCTCGTGCGCGAACCGCACCCCGACCTCGTCGAAGACGTCGATGATCGGGTTCCAGCGGTCGGCGAAGTCCGCATACCCGGCCTTGATCACGTCGTCGCTGACCGGCGGGAACATCGCGACGTAGTGCCAGACCGACGAGCCGGTGAATCCGATGACGGTGTCCACTCCGAACGCGGCGGCCGCCCGGGCAGTGGTCTTCATCTCCTCGGCGGCCCGCTGCCGCACACCCTCGGGATCGCCGTCGCCCCACACGCGTGGATTGACCATGTTCTGGTAGCGGTCGTCGATGATGGCCTCGCAGACCGCCTGGCCGTTGAGGTGGTTCGAGATCGCCCAGCAGCCCAGGCCGTAGGACTCCAGGGTGTCCTTCTTGGCCTGCACGTAGCTGTCGTCCTCCGCTGCCTTGGCCACGTCGAAGTGGTCGCCCCAGCAGGCGATCTCCAGACCGTCGTACCCCCACTCCGACGCCAATCGGCACACCTCCTCGAACTCCAGGTCCGCCCACTGGCCGGTGAACAGGGTGACCGGCCGGTCCTGCTGAGGGCTCGCCTTGCCGGTCGCTTCGGGGTACGTCATGAGGGACGCTCCTGATCTTCTCGGGTTGGATGCGAGGCGGTCGGGTCTGAGTCGTCCCGGCCGCTTGCGATGGTCGTACGTTCGCCGCCCGGCACCCACAGCACGTCCCCGTCGGTGCCGTTCACGACCCGCGTCAAGATGAACAACAGATCGGAGAGACGGTTGAGGTAGGTGAGGGCGAGTGGGTTGACGCCACCGGGAGAGTCGTTGTCGGCCAATTCCCCGGTGCCGTCGTGTCGGGTGCCGTCGTGCCCGGTGCCGTGCTGGGCGGCAGCGGCCCAGCCGGCGCGCTCGGCGCGGCGGATCACCGTGCGCGCGACGTGTAGCTGGGCGGCAGCCATCGTGCCCCCGGGGAGGATGAACGAGCGCAGGTTCGGCAATGGATCCCCGTAGCGGTCGCAGTCGGCCTCGAGGCGGTCCACGTAGTCGGGGGTGATGCGGAGCGGCGGGTACTTCGGGTCGGCCGCCAACGGTGTGCTCAGGTCGGCGCCGGCATCGAACAGCTCGTTCTGGATCCGAGCGAGACTCGCGGCAACCTCATTCGGCAGCTCACCGGTCGCCAGCGCGACACCGATGATCGAGTTGGCCTCATCGACGTCGCCGTACGCCTCGACGCGGGGGTCTGTCTTCGCGGTGAGACTCATGTCCGCCAGCCGCGTCTGGCCGCCGTCCCCGGTCCGGGTGTAGATGCGGGTGAGATTGACCATGGTCTACCAGTCAGCTCCGCGGCCACATTGCATGGTGAAAACCCTATCCGGGCGGCGTTTCGCTGCGACGGGGTCCCCGGCCGCTGTGGCAGGGTGGCCCGATGAGTCGTGTACGGCCCGGCCGCTCGGCGATCGATGTCGTGCTGGCGGCCACGCTGACAGGGATACTGGCGCTGACTGCCGCTTGCGGGACCACACCCACGACCGATCCGCTGGCATCGACGCGGCAGACGGCATCGAGCACGCCCACTCCGAGCGAGACCCGACCGAAGGATTGTGAGTTCGTGGCCACCGGGGATCCGGCGCGCCCGGTCGATCCGCCGAGCGAGACGAACGTGGCGAAGACCGGCAAGGTCGCGTATGTGATGACCACCAACGAGGGTGACGTCACGCTCACCATGGACCGCAGCAAGACGCCGTGCACCATTCAGTCGTTCACCTCCCTCGCAGATCAGGGCTTCTACGACAAGACGACTTGCCCTCGGATGGCCGACAAGGGGCTCTTCATCCTGCAGTGCGGAGATCCGACCGGGACGACCAGCGGAGGGCCGGGCTACACGTTCGCCGACGAGCTGACCGGCAAGGAGCAGTACAAGGCCGGGGTCGTGGCGATGGCCAATTCCGGGCCGAACACGAACGGATCACAGTTCTTCTTTGTCTTCGCCGATTCGGAGCCGCAGCCCTCAACGATCTTCGCCGTCATCGACGCCGCGTCACTCGCCGTGGTGAAGAAGATCGTGGCGGACGGGGACGACGGCAGCAACCCGTACGGCGGCGGGAAGCCCAAGAACCCGGCGCAGATCATCTCGGTCAAGAAGAAGTCCTGAGCCGCCGAAAGCGGCAGTCCTGAGGGCGGGCGCTAGGCCGCTGTCGACTCCTCCTTGTCTCCACTGCCGTGGAGTTGCCTTCGGAAGAGGGCCTGAATGCTTTCCTGCAGCGACCGTCATGGCGACGATCTCAACCACC
>CAWHZT010000012.1:0-193116 GCA_963833925.1 uncultured Actinomycetota bacterium
GCCAGAGCTGCCTGTCACGGCGCGGCCTCGTCGCAATGGGTACTTGTGCGCATTGCTCTGGCCGTTGCGCCCGATGCACCGTGGTCGAGACCACCAGAATCGGGGGAGCAATGGACAGCGGTCGGGGTGTCGCCTGGGCAGGCGATTGTCGTGCGCGTGGTCGTCGGCACGCTGATCGTCGTTCGCTTTTCGCGGTCGCCGTGGGTACGGTCGCGCTCGTGGTGTCGACCCTCGCCGGGTGGGGGCCGGCAGCGGTCGCCGATGATGGCGTTGCTTTGGCGCCGGGAACGTTCGACACGGTCGAGCCCGTACGTCTCCTCGACACGCGCACTGGCAATGGGGCGCCCAAAGCCGCGATCGCTGCGCGCGCCTCCCTGGTGGTCCAGGTCGCCGGTCGCGGCAACTCAACGTCACGGTGACCAGTCCGAGCGCAGCGGGCTACATCACCGCTTACGGATCTGGGTCGAGCCGACCCACTGCATCCAACCTCAACTTCAGCCGCGGCCAGACCGTGCCGAACCTCGTGATGGCGCCGGTCGGCGCCGACGGCAGAGTCGTGCTCTACAACGGCTCAGCCGGCGCGACGCACCTGGTTGCCGACGTCTTTGGGTACGTTCTCGGTGGGCCGTCGCTCGTGCCCGGGGCCTTCGGGTCGGTGGCGCCCTATCGCCTGCTCGACACCCGGAGCGGCCGGGGAGCGCCGCAGGCGGCTTTACCCGCGCACGGCACGTTGACACTTCAGATACGCGGCCAAGGCGGGGTGCCGTCTACGGGTGTCGGCTCGGTCGTCCTCAACGTCACCGTCATCCAGCCACAGGCCGGCGGCTACCTCACGGCCTGGGCTGCCGCGGAACAACGGCCGAATACGTCCAACGTCAACTTCAGGTCAGGCCAGACCGTGCCGAACCTCGTCATCGCCCCGATCGACTCCGACGATTGCTCGCGCGCCCCCGATGCCGGTCACCGGGGTCGGCGTCCATCGGTCCAGACTGCCACCGGTGCCGAGTGTCCCGTAGGTCGCCCAGCACGACGTCGTCTCGGCGCTGCTTGCGCAGGTGTGGTTGTGGCCGGCCGCGACAGCGACGATGTCGGATTGACCTGGCACCGCTCCTGCCCGATCCAGGTCAAGCCGACGTCACCGACGTACCAGCCGTTGTCACCCAGCGGGCCACTCACATCGCTGCTGATCACCTCGGGGATCGCGTCCGACTGCTCGGGCTTCCGCAGCCGAGCGTCCGATCTGCCGCTCGGAGCGACGACATACACGGCGACTGCCACCGACCGTGCAGGCAACTACGCGGCCAACGTTGCCACTCAGGGCGATGGTTGGCGGGGTCCACGCAAGCGACACATCACCCGTGTACCAGCCATTGTCGCCGATGGGGCCGGTCACCTCGCTACTGACCACGGGAGCCGTGTTGTCGGTCGGGTAACTGAACGTCCGTGCGTAGACGTTGCGGGAGGTTCCCCCGTCGGTGGCACTCCACACCACGCGCACCAGACCGTCGGGAAGGACACTGATGTCGGTGTCGGACTCATCGTCTCGTGTGTTGGTGATCCTCAGCAACGTCGAAGAAGAGTGGCGAATGTCTCCGGCCCGCCTGCCGCCAACCGCGGATCGGGCTGCACCCTTCGAACAATAGTGGACCGGTAGGTTCAGGGGCTGGTCCCTCTGGCGGAAGTGTCGGGTGAGCTGCCAGACCCGCTGGGCTGTCCGTGGCTATGCAGAGTCCCATTGGCCGGTTGAGGCCCTTGTCCCCGGTTCGATGTATCAGTGACGGGCTGCGCGTCGGGCGAGCTCTCGCGTGCGTGGAGCTTCGGGTCGGCGGTGATGTGAGAGGCCCGAGCGGCGCCGTGGGCGATGATTGAGTTGTGGTGTCAGGTCGGGCAACGCGTCTGTCCCTCGTCGGACGCCGGGCAGAGTTCATGACGCTGACGGCGGTACTCGACGAAGCCACCAACGGCAGAATGCACGCCGTGGCCGTGCTTGGTGAGCCGGGAATTGGCAAGACCAGGCTTGTCGAGGAGCTCGCTGATGTCGCCAAGGCGCGTGGGGTTGCGGTCGTCTGGGGCCGAGCAACGGCACAGCGTGGTGCGCCGCCATTTTGGGTGTGGCGGCAGGTCGTTGATGCGTTGGCGCGAACCAGCGAGCCGCTGAAGGACCATCGGGTTGCGAGTGAGTTCCTTCGCGCCGGTGCCGCGGATCGGTACGCGCAGCTGGAAGCACTGGCCGACCAGCTTGACCGCAGTGCGGAACGGCACGGTCTCGTCGTCGTTCTCGATGACGCTCAGTGGATCGACGAGAGCAGCTGGTGGTTGCTGACGGAGTTGGTGCAGCTCAACGGCGTGGACCGCCTGTTACTAGTGCTGACCGCCCGGCTACCAGAGGTGGATCGAAGGCACCCGAAGATGATGGCCGAGCTGGCTCGCGGCGACCACCTTGATCGGGTCGTGCTGGGACCCTTGCGCGCGGAGGACATCGCTGTCCAGGTACGCAATTTGTTCGATGAGTCCGAGTTGGATGCCGACACGATGACCGCGGTCGTGGATCGGGCTGCGGGGAATCCGTTCTTCGCGGCCGAGCTGGCTCGTGCAGCCGCGGCGACGGTCGCCGGCGGGCGGCACGCGGCGATGGAACTGCCCGTGACGGTACGGCAGGCTGTCCGTCAGAGTCTTCAAGGGTCCTCGACGTCGACGATGGCGGCCCTCGACGCGGCCTCGGTGCTCGGGCGTACCTTCACCGTTGGCCTGCTCGCCGACATGCTTGCTGCGACGCCCCTTCACACGATCGAGGCGTTGGAAGAGGCAGTCGACTCGGCGGTGCTGGTGCCGGACGGCGGATTGGGTTCCTACCGGTTCGCGCACCCCTTGATCCCGGAAGCGATCGTTGACGGCCTCAGCCTCCGCTCGCGACAGAGGCTGCATCTGGCTGCGATGGTGAGCATCGAGCGCGTTCATGCTGGCGATACCGACGACTGGGCCGGTGAGCTGGCCCGGCACGCGGCTGCGGCTTTCGGGGCCGGCGATCTACGTCCCGCGGTGCACTGGGCGGTCCGCGCGTCCGAGGTGGCTGTCGAAGCCTCGGCGTGGCACGACGCGGTCCGGCTGACAAACCACGCGTTGGACTTGGGCGGGGACTCCCTCGCCCTGGAGGTGAAGGGGCGTCTGCTCATCCAGTTGGCTCATGCAGCGTTTCGGTCGGCAAGCTTCGCGGTGGCCGCCGACGCGGTGGAGCGCGCCATGCGAGTCGCGAGCGATGTGGGATCGGCCGCGATAACCGCTCTTGCCGCGATGGCGACGGAGCCGATCGGGGCGGTGGAGTGGGACGCCCGCGTGCTGCACTGGTGCGAGATCGCGATTCACAGCGGTGAATTCGACCCGGACCTGTCAGCACGTCTGCATGCCAGGCTTGCTCAGGCTCTTGTGTACGCGGGGGATCTCGAGGCCGCTGACGCTGCGAGCAGACAGGCGATCGTGGACAGCCGACGCGTCGGCCGGCTCGGTCCGGGGTCGATCGCCGCCACGCAATCGCGTCAGCTGGTGCGCAGTGGTCCAGATGGGGTCACCGAGCGGGCCGGGCTCGCCCGTGATCTGATCGGCGCCGCGGCCGTCCTGAAAGATGATTCGTCGCAACTGTCCGGTCGGCTCTGGCAACTGGACTGCTCGCTCGAGACTGCTGACCTGGGCGCTGCAGCCAAGGCCCTCCGCGGGGCCTCAGAGGTGGCCTCGCGCGTCCCTGGCCCAACGTCACGCTGGCTGATCCTGCGCGCTCGAGCGGTCCTGCTTCAGGCGCAGGGACGATATAGCGACGCACTCGAGGTTGCCGATGAGGCTTACAGCACTCTGGCGATGTCGGGCCATCCGGGCGCCCACGGTGCCCGGCTCGGTTTGCGCGCTGCGGTCGGCCGGCACATCGGCCACGACCGCGCCGGCACGCTGGCGGCCCTCGAACCGTACGAGTACCTGGCGCGCGGGCCGGACGAGGATCCAGCCGGATTTTCACTGCTCGCCAGAGTCATCGCCGCGGCAGTCCACGCCGACCTGGGTCGGCCGGACATCGCCGCACGATACCTCGATTCCGCCGGTCCCGTCTCGGGATGGCGAGTCGCCCCTTACCTTCATCTGGAGATCTGGGCCAGCGGCCTACGCGCGATCACCGAGCTCGACCGCCGGAGTGATCTGACCATCGTCTACCAACGTCTGCGCTCGTACCCGGGCCACTGTGTTGCTTCCGGTGGCGGTACCACGTCCTTCCTCGGGCCGGTTGCTCTTCACCTCGGTATCGCGGCCAATGGGCTTGGACTTCGACAGGAGTCTGGGAGGTGGTTTGGCGAAGCGTGCCGCATCTGTTCGGCCGCAGGCCTGCCGGGCTTCCTGGCCGAGTCCCAGCTCGAACTCGGCAGCACCCTGCTCCGCTCTCCGACGCCATCAGACAGCACCCGTGGACGTGAGCTTCTGAGAGCAGCCACGGCCGGCGCTGACCGGCTCGGCATGACACCCGTAGGTCAACGCGCCGATCGTGCCCTCGCACGTTCCACCAACCCTCTACTCACGAATCGTGAGCGTGACGTCGCCGCCCTGATTGCACAAGGCCTCACCAACAGGCAGATCGCGGAACAACTCGTTGTGTCCGAACGAACATCGCAGAACCATGTACAACACATCCTCGCAAAGCTCGGCCTGACCAACCGGGTTCAGGTGGCCACATGGTGGCGCGAACGTAGGAATGAGTAGACGGAATGAGCAATTCGGCGGATGCCCCCACGTCTCGGGCCTTCCAGGCTGGGTGCATCGATCCTTCCCAGCCCATGCAGGGGGTACTCATGCCGTACGCGTCGGTCAGCCTCACCGCCGATCTCACCGTCGACGATTATCGCGCCGTCGACCGCATCCTCGACCACCGAAGTCCCGATGGAATGATCTTCGAAGCTGCCGGCGACAGCGACTCCGGCCTGCACGTCATCAGCATCTGGAGAACCAAAGAGGAACACGACACCTACCTAGCCACCCGACTCCTGCCCGCCTTCCGCGCCGCGGGCCTACGACCGGGACCCATGAACGTGACTGAAATCACGATCAGTGAGATTGTCGGCGTCGGCGTCGAGCCGAGGATCGCAGAACCAACACCCACCCCATCTACCTGACACACCCCGCTAGTGGACTTGTCAGGCGTTGGCGGGTTCGCGGTCTGGTTGGTCGCCGGGGGCTGAGTCTGCTTTGACGGCGTGTCGTTGGCCGCGTGGCCGGTCTGGGCCTTTGGTGGTGTCGTTGGCGGTTTGTTGTTCGGCCTCGGCGTTGATTTCGGCTCCGAGCAGGATGGCGTAGGCCGTGATCCAAAGCCAGAGCAGCGTCACGATGATGCCGGCGAAGACACCGTAGGTCTTGGCGTAGTTGCCGAAGGTCGACACGTACAGCGAGAAGCCGATCGAGGCGACCAGCCACAACACGGTGGCGGCGATGGCGCCAACGGAAACCCAGCGCATCTTGGGTGCTGCACGATCCGGGGCCAACCGGTAGAGAACGGCCAGTGCTCCGGTGACGAGCAGGACGAGGACCACCCAGCGGCCGATCTGGAGGACCCACCGGAGCGGGCTGTCGCCGACCAGGTGCTCGAGCAGCGGGGGGACGACCGCGACCAGTCCGAGCATGATCACCATGAACGCGATAGCGGCGACCGTGATGGCGAGAGCGAGGAGCCGCTTCTTGACGAAGCCGCGTTCCTCGTCTTCGTCGTAGGCGGAGTTGATGGCGGTGATCAGGTTACTGACCCCGCTGGAGGCACTCCACAACGCCAACGCGACGGAGAGGATGAGGCCGATTCCGAGGGTGGCCCGGCCGCGGGTGGTCAGCGCGGTGACCTGATCGGTGATCAATGTCCGGGCTTGTCCCGGAAGCGCGGACGTCATCGAGTTGATCTGGGTGCCGATGGCGGCCGGGTCGGCGAACAATCCGTACAGCGACACCACGGCGATGAGGGCGGGGAACAGGGCGAGGAAGGCGTAGAAGGCCACTCCGGCGCCGAGGAGGGGGACCTGGTCGGCGCTGGCTTCCTTCCAGCCGCGTTTGACGACTTGGAGCCAGCCTTTGGCTGGGATCTCCGTCGGTTTCTCGGCGTCACCGCCGGGCACCTGATCGGCGTCACCGCCGGGCACCCGATCGGTGTCGGTCCGGGTACCCGGGCGGTGGGTCGATGTCATCGGCTGGCTCCTCGTCATCTGTTCGGTTGGCCATGCATCAAGCGTGGCCAGGGCTGCTTAGCTGCGGGCGTGTTCGGCCTGGACGGTGTCCTTGGCGTCGTGCGCTTGGTCCTGGACCTGATCCTTCGCGACGGCGCCCTCGTCCTTGACGTTCGCGACGGCGTCGGTCGCGGTGGCCTTCACGGACTCGGCCGCCTGCTGTGCAGGCTCCTGCAGGTTGCCGGCAATCTCCTTCGCCGCGTTGACGGCTGTCTCCTTCAACGGCTCCAGGTTCTGCTGGAGCCCCGCCACCGCCTGCTGCTCCTTCTGCGAGGAAGGAATCAGCGACGAGATCAACAGTCCGGCACCGAAGGCGATCAGACCGGCCGCCAACGGGTTGCCCCTGGTCTTGGTCTTGAGCCGGCCCGGCGCGTCGGTCACGGCGTCGGTGACAGCGGAGGCACGGTCCTGGACGGCAGTCCGGGCGTCGCCCACCGCGCCGGTGTCGTACGGGTCGTCCGGGGAGCCCATCACGCGGTCCCGGACGCCGCGGGCGGCGTCTTTCACCTTGTCGACCTGACGATTGGCGATGTGTTTCGGATTCGCCGTGTCGGTCAGTGAGTCGACGTTGTAGCTCAGCTCGGCGCGGGTGCGTTCGATGTCGGCGCGGATCTCGTCGGGGTCGTTGCTGGTGGTGGTCATCGGTTCTCCTCTTCGTGGCCTTTCACGGCGTTGGGGATCTTGCTCAATGTCTCGCTGGTCCGACGCAGGCCGCGGATCCGGTCGAGTTCCTTCTTGCCCACCGCTACCAAGACGGCGGCGACGACCGCCCAGATGACGGCGACGATCAGCCCCGACCACTCGTTGCCGATGAACTGTCCCAGCCCCCACCACGCGCTGACGGAGAGAAAGACCAGGAACAACAACGCGGCCACGGCGGCGCCGGCGAACAGCCCGACGCCTTTCCCGGCCCGGGTTGCGGACTGCCGCGCCTCGGCCTTGGCCAGCGCCAGCTCTTGCTGCATCAACGTGGACACGTTGGCGGTCACGTCGGAGAGCATGGCGCCGATGCTGCGGCCGTCGTCGGACTCCAACAGGGACCGCTTGTCGTGATTCTGGCTGGTGTCGGGGATCGCGGTCGCCCCAGCCGATGAATACTCACTCATCGCATCAGATCCGATTCGCCACGGGCCTCGTCGACGACTGGGGACCCGACGCCGTAGCCGATCGCGGCACCGACCCGGTTGTCCTCGTAGGTCGTCGGGGCCTCGTCCACCAGGGAGACAGGCGCCCGTTCCACGGCCGGCACCTGATAGCCGGCCGGCTGGCTGGTCAGAGCCCGAGGGGTCGAATGATCGGAATCTGTGGAGTCGAGGCTCGTGCTCGCTGCCACTGCGCCTCGGGTGACCCGGCCGGCGACCACACCGGCGAGTCCGCACAGGGCGAGGAACGTGACCGGTCGACGACGGGCGTATGCCGTGACTTCGGCGAGCACGTCGCGGGGCTCCTTGTTCTCCAGCCAATGCGCGATCTCGCCGCCCTTGCGAGATGCTTGTCGTGCCAGATCGGTCAGTGGGCCGGATTCCGCCGAACCCGAAGCCATGCCGCCCAGCTCCTTCGACAACGCGTGCACGGCGGTAGCGATCTTCTGCTGTTGGCTACTCGCCTGGGTCTGGAGCTCGTCGGTTACCGAGCTCAGCAAGGACTTGGCTTGCTGCTTGGTCTCGGCGGCGACGTTGCCGACCTCGTCCTTCGCCGTGGCTGCGACATTCTTGCCCGCATCGATTGCGGTGTCCTTCACGTTGGAGGCCTGATCCTTGGCCACGGTGGTGGTCGAAGGAGATCCCCCGTTCGAATTGTTGGGCCAGTCTGTTGGGTTGGTCATCGCATTTTCCGTTCTCGTGATGTGAGTGATTCGCGCTCGGCTCACCCCTCGACGCTGGTGGGGCCGTTCAGCCGACCCCGGGCAGGCGGGTCAGAGGTCGAGGCTGCCGAGCTGGTCGCCGAGCCCGCCGGGAAGCTTCCCGGCCAGATCGGTGACGTTGATGCCGAGCTTGTCGAGCAGACCCGCGTGTTGATCGGTGTCGACGCTGTCGGGCAGCTCAGCCTGCGCCTGGTCGGCCTTGTCGTGGTCGCCCTGGGACGTCAGCAGATCGATGATCTGTGCCTTGTCGAAGTTCACGCCCGTGTCTTCTCTCTGCTGGTGACTACCGGCGGGAGTTCCCCGTCGGCCGGTTGATCAACGTTGCTGTTCAGCGAGCGTTGCGGTCACCGCTGGTGGTCTGGTCGGTGTCGATCTGCTCCTTGCGGACCTCTTCGGTGACGGTCTGGTCCTCGGTGACCGTGTCGGTGTCGAGCCGGACCCGTTCGACCGGGACGGTCTCCTTGTTCACCACAACCTGCTCCTTGGACAGGGTGACTTCGCGCTCTTCTTCGGTCAGGTCGCCACCGGTGATCGCGTCGCCGACGTTGGCGTCGGTGATCGGCTCACGTTCGATCCGGACCTCTTCGTGGGAGACCGGGACGATCCTTGTGACGTTCTCAGTGACGACGTACTTGCGGAGTCGGGCCTTGCCCGTCTCCACGTTCTCAGTGCCGACGTGCAGCTGCTCCTCAGAGCGAGTCATCGCGTTGTCCGTGGTCGGCCCGGAGGTGTCCTGGCCCACGACCTCTCGGCCGTCCGTCCGGTCATGCCGCACATCGGTGTCGCTGCTGGGCATGTCGTAGTAGCGGAACAGGTCCGCTTCTTCTGCTTCGCTGATCTGCGAGTCGGCGTCGACCCGCGGTGCGTCGTGGATGATGCTCTTGCTGAACGGAACCTGGATGTCGTTGCCGCTCGTCGTGGCGCTGATCAACGGCACGAACGACTCCGAGGTGCCAAACAGGCCCGTTGACACGGTCACCCACTGCGGGTCGCCAGTCTTGTTGTCGAGGTAGACCTGGCCGATCTTGCCGACCTTGCTGCCGTCGGCGTCGGTGACGATGCCGCCCTGGCCGACCAGGTTCTGGACGTCGTTGGTACTGATCATCATGTTCTCCTTGCGTTGAGACTGCGCCAGACCACCGAATGGCGGACGGATTTGAACGACCAGGTCGGATCGGATCCTCGTTCTGAGGCCGCAACCCATCACGCGCGGCCTCATCCCCTGTTGAAAAAGGGCGGTGAAGTGAACTCCGGGCACCCGAGAAACCGGATGCGTCGTGGATTTTGGGGGACCAGACGGGTTGGTCACGCCCGAGAAGAACCTAATGGCGGCGAATGTGCTGATCGAATTGGCCGATATCGCCAAATTCCTATTCGGGCCGCTGCTTGTTGCAACATGACCGAGTTTACGCTGTAAAAGCAACGTTGTCCAGGCGGCTGAAGATGGCGATGGGAGAGGGGCTCGAGGCCTACTGATCAGTTTTGAGCGTGACGCAGGTGGGTATGTTGCCGCGCGTATGCGCGTCCCTGCCGTCGGGCGACGCGGCAGAACTGGGTGCTCATCGGTGTGGCGACCGGTCAGGTAGAACAGGACCTGCGGCATGGTGATCCGGCTGGCTATCCACTTCGTCTCGTTGGGGCCCCGCAGTTTGGGCGTGAATGGTGCGGGTACATCTACTTCCGACGAGTCGGCTGCCGGCTCGACCCTACCGATGGGCATCCATGTACTTGCACATGCAGTTGTTGATCAACGAGATCGCGGTCGATGAGCCGGACCCCGCGGCGGCAAACGCCCTGCAGGAAGGCCTGGGCGGGCAGTTCGGCGAGATGCGGACAATGATGCAGTACCTGTTCCAGAGCATCAATTTTCGCGGCGACGCATCGTCGAAGCCGTACAAGGATCTCTTGCAGGGCGTCGGGACCGAGGAGATCAGCCATGTTGAGCTGATCGGAACTACCATCTCCCGCTTGCTGGACGGTTCGCCGGAGTATCAGGGCAAGAAGTCCGACCCGGTCGACAAGCCGGGCGCTCAGGGAGCAACCCCGTTGAAGATCGCGTTGGACACGAGCAACATCCACCACTATCTGGTCGGTGCGCAGGGCGCGTTGCCGGTCGACGCGGCGGGTAACCCATGGCTGGGGTCGTATGTGTACAACAGTGGCAACCTGGTGCTGGATCTGCTGTACAACCTGATGCTCGAGTCGACCGGTCGACTGCAGAAGTGTCGAATCTATGAAATGACCGCGAACAAGGCGGCCCGGTCGACCATCGCCTACCTGATCGTGCGCGACCAGGCCCACGAGAACGCGTTCGCGAAGGCACTTGAGAGCCTGGGGGTGAACTGGGGCACTGTGTTGCCGATCCCGAAGACGAACGCCGAACGGTTCCCGGAGGTGAAGAAGCTCCTCGATCAAGGTCTGCAAAGCATTCAGTACACCTTCGGAGCTGATGAGGAAAGCCAAGCGGCGAAGCTGTATCGCGGTGCGTCGCCGTCGAACGATGGGACGGATCTCAGCACGGCGATCATGCCGGAAGGGTTTCCGATGACGATCGCCCCGGAGCGCCGTGAGGAGTTCTCACCGGGTCTCGACAAGGAGTTGCTCGCCCTCATTCAAGCCACCGCCGAGGTCGAACTCGAGAACGCCGACACCGTGGGCGGGTAGCCGCACCGCGGTCGCTGCCGACACGCGTCGCCGTTGGATCGGATGGAGATGCGTGCCGCCGATAGTCATGTTGTGGTCAGGCTCTCGAGGTTTGGATGGTCGCCTGCCGGATATCGACCGGGCATGTCGTCGGCGCTCGGGACCTATCTGCAAAACCATGAGGCTGCTGCCCGGGCGGGGTTCGATCTCTGTCGCCGAGCCGCGCGCAACCAGCGCGCTCAGCCGCATGGACCGCTACTCGCCGATCTCTGCGTCGCCATACAAGAAGACCGCGAGCGACTCAAGGTGATCATGCAGGCTGTTCCGGTGGCATCGAACCCGCTGCTGGGGCTGGCCTTGCAGGTGGGCGAACGGGTAGGTCGGCTCAAGCCGAACGGTCGGATCGTCCGACGCTCACCGCTGAGTGACTTGATCGAGGTCGAGGCGCTGATCGACGCCGTCAGCGCCAAACGGGCTGGCTGGTACGCCCTCGCGGCAGCACCGCTCGCTGCGTCCGAGGCCAGTCAGATCGCCGAGTTGATCGACCGTGCCGATGACCAGCTCGAGCGGATCCGCCCCGTCCACGCGACGCTCGCCGCCGGGGTTCTCACCGCGTAACAAGCCAAGTGGTATGGCTTGTCGCGCAGATCGCCACGAGGCATTGCGACGCGCACGTCCGCAGAGGTCGCCTCGACTCGATCGAGCCGTCTTCCCGTGACTGAAGCGCTGCCCGTCCTCGCGGCCGGCGATCCGGTCGCGGCTAACTCCATCAGGTCGCTGACTCGCTCCGGCGCTAGGCTGGCTCGGCGCGCCCTCAAGGCATCGGTCGGCGTACCGTCCGGCTGAGTTCCGGTGCTCGGCTGCCTCGAGACCCAGCGGTTCTGCGGGACCCGCCAGCCACCCATCACCTGCAGGCACGGACCTTGCCGCGTTTTCTCCTGAAGGGTGTCGACTCGGGCGGGTAGGTCGCTAGTGGCAGCCTGGGAGCCGACCCGACGGCGATCAGTGACCACACTGATGGAGCCCTCTTCTGCGCCGGGAACGACAGCGACCGCGGCAGCGACGATCCCGGCCCGCAGGGAGTCCGGGTCGTCCTGCTGCTGAAGGTCGCGAGAGATCGCGCCGAGGGCGTGTGCGAGCAGTTCCGGGCCGGCGGTGCCGGTGTCGGCGGTCGAGGGTTGCCTCTTGCCGCCGGTCCCGGGCCTGGATTCGTTCACGCGGCTATCCTGCGCTTGGAATCGCCAATCGCGAACGGAAGGTCGGGCAACGACCGGTACCGGCTCGATCTATAGGTGACGGCAGAAGAGACTCTGTGCGAGTCCCGGCCGTGCCCGGCCTCCGTCACGACACGAGTGAGCTCAGCCTCCGTCGGGCCCAGTCGTATGCGATCTGGTGCGACTCCAGCCGCGATGCAACGCTGGGCTCGTCGACCTCGATCATGTAATCCCCGTCGTAGTTCTCGGGCATCGCGGCGAGCACGGCGTCGAAGTCGATGATGCCGCGACCGGGCTCGGCCCAGAGTCGCTTGCTGGTCGCCACCTGGTGGTAGTTCAGGCCAGACCGCGCCACCGGGTCGAGGAAGTCGGGGAAGCAGTCCTTGAGGTGGATCCCACCGATCCGATCGGCATAACGTCCGATCATCGCGGCGGGATCCATGCCCGCCCATCGCAGGTGACCGGTGTCGGGCCCGAAACCGATGACGTCGGCTCCGAGCGTCTCGAGCAGCTCGCCGATCTCCCGCTCGGTCTCGAAGACGCCTCCGACCTGGGGGTGGTGCAGCGGTCGAAGCCCTTGGCTCTGCAGCACCTGGCAGATGATCCCGCAGTTCTCGATGGCCAGCGCCAGCCGATCCTTGTCGAAGTCCGCGCCCACGCCGGGGGTCGCCACCCGGGCGGGGAGCGCCAGCGATGAGACCATGGTCCGATCGAGACCCAACTCGACCTGTCCGGCGGCGAACCTCATCGCTCGTTCGATCTCGTCGGAGATGTCGATGGTCTCGTCGAAGGGCGAGTTGAACAGGCTGAGCGAGGGGGTCAATCCGTATCCGCTGATCCAGCCGGCATACTCCGAGGCGGTCATACCGTCCGGGATATCGGCCTTGACCGCTGTGAACCCGATCGCAGCGAGGTCGCCGAATGCCTCCTCGAATGCTTTCCGTGACTTGTCGACGACTCCTTCCCGCACCCAGTACGGGACGGGGTTCACCGAAAGGAGCCGCCGACGTGGCGCTTGCGGACGGTTGGCGGTCGGTGTCGTGATCTGCGTCATCGTTCTGTCCTTCACTCCGCACGCACGGGTGCCGACGAGCGGTACGGGATCGCCTCGGCGTCGAGGATACCGGCGGGTGCCTGGTGGCATGGCGGACATGGGCCATTCAGCCATCCCAGGCTCGCCAACAGTCAATTGTTGCCGATTGTTGCTACTGTCGCGTGGCGAAGTGCAGGGTGGGACCTGGCTGACCTGACACCAATTTCGTTTCGCGTATGGCCGGCCGCTGGAACGGACCGTCGGCAACAGTTCGAGGAGGCGACACGGACGAGGGCGAAACCCGCGGATCGGCCGCACGGGTCACGATCTACGACGTAGCGAAGGCGGCCGGAGTTGCGCCTTCGACGGTGTCACGAGCCCTGTCCCAGCCCGGTCGGGTGAGATTCGAGACCGCGGAGCACATCCGTGCCGCGGCGGCTCGCATTGGCTACCGGTCCGTCACTATCGAGCGCGATGCGTCGACGCGTGGATCCTCCCTGATCGCGATGATCGTCGCCGACATCACCAATCCCGTCTTCTTCGGCCTGATTCGGGGTGCGGAGCGGACCGCGTCGCATGCGGGCTACACATTGCTGATCACCGAGACCCAGGAGTCCGAGCGCAATGAGCGGGAGGCGCTCGCGCGAGTGCTTCCCCTGGTCGACGGTGCCGTGCTCACCTCATCCAGAATGGCCGACAGTTCGATTCGAGAGGCTGCCAGGCAGAAGCCACTGGTCGTGCTCAATCGGATGGTGACTCAGGTCCCCTCGGTCACCAGCGACAACGTCCGGGCCATCAAAGGGGCCGCCGAGCATCTCACCGCAGCGGGTATCGGGGCCGTGTCCTATCTTGCGGGCCCGGAGGCTTCGTGGGCAGACGGGATGCGGTGGCGTGGCCTGCGGGAGGCAGCGATGGAGCTCGATCTGAAGGTCCAGCGGATCGGCCCGAACCTACCCACCATGCAAGGCGGCGCGGCGGCTGCACTGGAATGGTCGCGGCGTCCGACCCACGGCGTGATCGCGTACAACGACCTCGTTGCGATCGGCTTCATCCGGGCCGTGACGGCTGCGGGCCACCGTGTGCCCGAGGACGTCAGTGTGATCGGCTTCGACAACATCCAGGAGTCCGAACTGGTCACGCCGCGGCTGACGACGATCGCGGCCCCGTCAGTCAGTCTTGGGTCGACCGCGGTCAACCACCTGCTCAAGCGGACATCCCATGGCCGGGCGGAGGCACCCGAGCCGGTGCAGCTGCCCGCACGTCTGGTGGTCCGCGACTCGACCCTCCATCATGCACAGGTCGGGGCGTGATCGGAAGCTGGAGGGTAGCTGTGGCTGCGGGTCGGGGTCCGCTGACTGAGCCAGAGTCGTGGCACACACGCCTCGGCTCGCCTGCTCGCACGAGGAGCGCCGGCACGCCGTCCAGTGGGGATGGATGTGCCGGCTGGACAACGCTGGCTGGGTCAGCACAGGACCACATCCGGCCGACAGGCGTCGCATCGCTCGGGCCGGGATCGCAGCAGGGTCGGCAACATCTGGCAACGCTTGGACGTGGGTGGCGACCGCAAATTGAATGGGAGCATCACTCACCGGCCCGACGGGCCACTCGACGAGGAGTCCCCGCATGGCACAGCAGGAAGCACTCGAGCCGACCCAGCTGAAGTCACTCGCCCGGTTACCGATCAAGACGGTGCTCGGCTACGGCGCCGGCGACTTCGGCTTCAACCTGGCCTTCAGCCTCAGCACGACATTCCTGCTCTACTACTACACCGATGTCGCCGGCATTTCGGCCGCTGCTGTCGGCACGATGTTCCTCGTCGTGCGGCTCTGGGATGCGGTAGCCGACCTGTTGGCCGGTCGGCTGGTCGACCGGACCATGACCCGCTGGGGCAAGTTCCGGCCGTTCCTCATGTTCGGCGCAGTCCCGCTGCTCTTCATGAGCTTCCTGGTCTTCCACGTCCCCACCAGTCTCGACGCTGGTATGAAGATCATCTACGCATATGCCACGTACGCGGTACTCGGGCTGGTCTACTCGTTGGTGAACATCCCGTACGGCTCGCTCGCCTCGGCCGTCACCCAGTCGGTCCACGAAAGGGCCAAACTGGTCGCGGCACGGGCGTTCGGTGCCGGTCTGGGCGGTGTGATCCTGACCTTCGTCGTTGGACACTTCATCAGCGATCTGCGTAGCCAGAAGGCGCTGATCAAGGGACCAGATGATCTGCTTGCCTATCAGGCGGCCGTACAGGGCGTCTTCACCAAGGTCACGGTGGCATTCATCATCGTCGGAACGCTGGCCTTCTGGCTCACCGCCTGGGCGTGTCGGGAGCAGGTGGTTCGCACACAGCCGCGGATCAGCATCAAGGAGACCTTCAACACGATCCGGTCCAACATTCCACTCGCCTACCTGTGTGGCTCGAGCTTCTTCTACCTGATCGGCGTTTTCGCTGTCGGTGGCACCACCGCCTTCTACGCGCAGTACGTGCTCGGGAACATCGGGCTGGTCGCGATCATCACGCTCGTCAACACGGGCATCTCGTTGCTGATCACACCGTTCATCCCGAGGATCGTCAGCAAGTTCGGCAAGAAGACGGTGTTCCAATACTGTGGTGTGTTCACCGTCGTCGGCGGTGTCGGCCTGTTCCTTGCTCCAGCGAACATGTTCTGGCTCGTCCTACTCACTCTTGCCGTCAAGGGCATCGGTGCCAGCCTGATCAACACCGTGATGTTCGGTCTGGAGGCGGACACCGTCGAGTACGGCGAGTGGAAGACCGGCAAGCGGAGCGAAGGCGCGACGTACGCGATCTTCTCCTTCACCCGCAAGGTGACCCAGTCGATCGGTGGCGCGGCAGGTGCCTGGGCGCTCGCCATCGGCGGCTACCTGGCAGCCACCCAGGCCAATCCCACGCCGGTCCAGCCGGACACTGCCATCCTTGCCATCAAGGCCACCATCGGTCTGCTTCCCGCCGCATGTGCGCTGATTGCGATGCTGATCTTCATCCGGTACCCGTTGAACGATGCCAAGTTCCGAGAGATCCGGGACGAGACCGAGAGCCGCAAGTTCGCCGCCATCGTGGCTCACCATGAGGACCCGGAGAGCTTCATCACCCCCGATCACAAGCTCTGAACGCCCCCGGCCACGTGCCGGTCCGTCCCGCGAGAGGAATCGAAAACCATGATCGACAAGGTCCGTCTGGGCATCATCGGCTTCGGACAGCAAGGGTCGATGTACGCGAAGTTCATCGCCGAAGGGCTAGTGCCGAGCATGTCGCTCGGTGCGGTCTCCGACACCGATCCGACCAGGCAGGCCGCCGCGACCGCGGCGTACTCCGGACTTGCCGTCTTCGACGACCACATCGGGATGATCGACAGCGGTAAGGTCGACGCCGTCGTGACCTGCGTGCCGCACTTCCTCCATCCACAGATGGGCATCGATGCGCTGCAGCGTGGCATCCACGCTCTGGTGGAGAAGCCTGCGGGTGTCTATACCAAGCAGGTCGCCGCGCTCAATGCTTACGCAGCCACCAAACCCGAGCTGAGCTTCGGGATCATGTTCAACCAGCGCAACAATCCGCTGTACGCCCGGATCAAGGAGATCGTCGAGAACGGCGAGATCGGGGCGATCCGTCGGAGCAACTGGATCATCACCACCTGGTGGCGGCCTCAGGGCTACTACGACTCCAGCAAGTGGCGGGCGACCTGGGGCGGCGAGGGCGGTGGCGTCCTGGTGAACCAGGCGCCGCACCAGCTCGACCTGTGGCAGTGGATCTGTGGAGTCCCGGAAAGAGTGTTCGCCAAGGTGTCGTACGGGTTCCGGCGCGACATCGCCGTCGAGGACGAGGTCACCGCGCTCGTCGACTACGGCGGCGGCGCAACCGGCACCTTCGTGACGGCGACGCACGACCTGATCGGCACGGACCGGTTCGAGATCCTGGGCGACCGGGGCAAGATCGTCGTCGAGGGCAGCAAAACGGCCACGGTAACGCGGCTGACGAAGCCGGAGCGTGAACTCAGCGATGGCATGGACCCGCGGGATGTGATGCGGCTGTTCACCGGTCAGCTCGACGTGAGTGAGCTGTACAGCCAGGAGGTCGTCTCCTTCGAATCGGCCTGGGGAGCGCAGCACTCCGGTGTGCTGGAGAATTTCGCGCAGAACGTGCTGAACGGAACCCCGCTGCTCGCGCCCGGCTCCGACGGCATCAAGGGCGTCCGGCTGGCCAACGCCATTCACCTGTCGAGCTGGCTCGGTCGCGAGGTTCCGCTGGACTTCGACGAGGACGAGTACCTGTCCGAGCTGAACACCAGGATCGCCCGAGAAGGCGAGTTCCCCACCCGGGTCTAGCCTCTGCCGACGTATTCGATCATCCAACGAAGGGAAGTCACCATGGCGCGCATCGGAGTCCAAGCGATGATGCTGAAGAGCCTGTTCGAAACAGAAGGGGTCTATGAGACCCTGCAAGCCGTCCGAGGAATCGGTTACCGAGCCATCGAGGTCAGCCAGCTGGCGATGACGGCTGACAACGTGGCCGCCCTGGAGCGTGCGCGAGACGAACTGGACATCCAGATCGCCTCACTATCGGCCGCCGTCTCGACGCCGCCCGGCATCCCCGGCGACTCGTTGGAGAACGACTTCGACAAGATCGTCGCCGACGCCAGACGACTGGGGGCGACCCAGTTGCGAATCGGCATGCTGCCCTTCGGTGCGATGGCGTCGCTGGAGTCGGTCCTCGCCTTCTGCGACCAGGCCAACGGCTATGCCGCACAGCTGCGCAATGAGGGTCTGGCGTTGGCCTACCACAACCACCACATCGAGTTCAGACGCTACGATCGCCGCCTCCTGCTCGACATCATCGCCGAGCGGGCACCCGAGATGGATCTCGAGGTGGATGTGCACTGGGTCCAGCGAGGCGGATTCGACCCGGTTCGGACGATCCAGAAGTACGGCAGCAGGACAACCATGGTCCATCTGAAGGACTACCGGATCGGGCAGATACCTCCTGAGGCCTTGAGTCTGCAGCAGCAGGGTGACGCGGCGAGCTTCATGGCCGCCTTCGTCGGCGTCGTCCAGTTCGCGGAGGTCGGGGAGGGCACCCTGGACTTCCCGGCGATCATCACCGAGGCCGAAGAGCAGGACGTGCAGTTCTTGTTCGTCGAGCAGGACAACCTCTACGGCCGAACGCCACTCGAAGCCCTTCAGACCTCCCGCGACAACCTCGTCTCGATGGGCTTCGAGAATCGGTTCTAGTGGCGTCTGCCACTTGCCCGTGGGCGTGACCTGAAGCGGCCGGTGTGTCGAGTAGGTGCTCGCCGGTATGTTCGGAACGATATGTCAAGGTCCTCGGGAACGGGGTTCCTGCTCGCCCCGAGCACAAAGTCGTCCTGAACGGTGACCGTGAACGGGGCCGGTCTTCACCTCGAGAATGCAGATCGCTACACGTCTGGATAAGCGGCGGTCGTGGGGGACGGACGCAGTGCCGGCCGGCATTTGAACGCGGGCGGCTGAGATACTGCCAGGATGCCGCCGATGGGTGTTCTGACGTGTCTTGAGACCGAACGTCTGATTCTGCGGCCGAGCGAGGTGGATGATGCCGCCACGTTTCGGACGATGTGGACGGAGCGGGATCCGAGGGTTCCGCCCCACCGACGGATGAGTCCTGACGGCCGACCGACGGTTGAAGACATCGCTGAGCGGATAGCTGGGGAACTCGTGGAGCGGCGGCTGAGACTCTTGACCGTGGAGCGAAAAGGCTCGGCCGACGCAATCGGCTACTGCGGGCTGACTCCTCGAAAGAACGGCTCGTCCGACGAGCCTGAGTTGGCCTATGAGCTGCTGCGTGCGGCTCATGGGCGCGGGTACGCAACCGAGGCTGCTCGGGCTGTGGTCACCTGGGCGGGCGAAGCGGGCTGTCGGCGGTTGTGGGCTGGGGTCTGGGACTGGAATGTCGCGTCGCGACGGGTTCTCGAGAAGCTTGGATTCTGCGAAACGGGTCGGGTCGAGGCCCAGTCGGTACACGGCCACAGTCTGCTGACGGTACGAGAGCTCTAGGCGAACTCGGTTTGCCGAGCGACCAGGCGTATCTGTTCGCCACCCACATCTACTTCAAGCTTCGCCTCGGATCGTGCCCGCTGTTCTGCAATCACGACGTCAACCAGTTCAGCACGCCGGTGCGGGGCATGATCGACAAACGCGTCGCCCTTCGCGACGGAAGGAAGATCATCGAGCGGCTCGCTGCGACAGCGCCGCGCCTGCACCAAATGTTCGGGCGGCGGACACGCTCCCTGGATCAGCGCCTTCACCATTGTCTACGACGGTCGGTCGGCTGTTGACCGGGGAGTGTACGTCGGAGCACAGTGCCAGTTCCTTGTTTGATGTGGTCAGTTGGTGGTAGCGGCCGCAGGTTGGCTGCAACGAACTCGGCGGCTGGGGCGACTTGGATGCATGGACGGGTTTGCGGAGGTGATTGTGGACGTGGCACATCGGCAGGTCGCAGCACCGATCGTTGACCGGGCGGCGGAGTTTGACGAGTGGGCGGTTGTTGCGGCGCCGGCGTTGCTCCGCTTCGCGCATGTGATTACGCGGAGTGATCACGACGCGTCGGACGCGGTTCAGGATGCCTTGTTGGCGGTCTACGGGTCGTGGCGTCGTTTGCGTCGCGACGACGCCTATGAGGCGTACGCGCGGCGGGTGATCGTGAACAAGACGATCAGCCGCTGGCGACGGATCGGGCGACGCGAACGGGCCCTGGATGAGCTGGGGGGGCCTGAGGTCGACCAGCCAGATCTGGCTGAGACGTCGACCAACGCGATACTGGCCCACCAGCTGCTGGTCTCGTTGCCGGCCCGGCAACGTGCGGCTGTGAGTCTGCGATTTTACGATGACCTGCCGTTCGGCCAGATCGCCGACATCCTGGGATGCACCGAGAGCACAGCCCGGTCCTACATTCATCGAGCACTGGCCAGATTGCGCGAACAGTTGGCCGACGGGTCAGCACGGGAGGCCGACCATGTCTGAGACCGATCGGGACCACCGTGCGGAAGAGGCTTTCCGCGCCGCTGTGGGTCTGTATCAGCCCGGTGTCGAGATCGACCCGGTCGCCATCCGCCACCGCCACCGGGTTCGACGGTCGGTGTCGGTGGTCATCGCCACAGCAGTTGGGCTGGCTGTCGCCGGCGGGGCGATCACGCTGGGTCAGTGGTTGCCGCAGCGGGTCGAGATCGCCGGCCCGCAGGTGTCGTCGTCGCCCAGCGCTGGGCTGCCGTCGGGCCCACTGCGGACGGTTTACTACCGCGACATTGGATTCGATGTGCCGGCCGACTGGACATTTGGTGACGAGCACCCGTGGTGTGGCGAGCGGCAGGCTGTTACGGACGGATACGTGCAACTCGGCGGAGGCTTGTTGGTGCCACGTCCGGCCTGCTTGCCCGGCCAACAGCCGAAGGCGCCGGCGGTCGATCATGTCGTCGTGGTCCCGGCCGCTGAGTCGGTGGTGGCGTCGACCACCTATTCGGATGGCTGGTGGACCTCGGTGCGGCGAGTCGGTGAGGTCAAGATCCGAGCTGTCGCCCGTGAACGGGCTACCGCGCTGGCCCTCGTCGGATCGGCATCGGTCCGCTCAGCCGGCTGTGCGCCGCACAGTGACTTGGAGGTTGATTCGAACGCGCGGCCGGGGTCGCCGTTCGACCTCGCCGCGGTCGACCGCGTTGGCGCGGTCACCTTGTGCCAGTACGACGTCACGGGCCGTTCGGCGACCAGCGGTCTGCGTGCCGTCACGCGAATGGAGGGCAAGGCGGCGGCCGACGCGCTGACCGCGTTCAGGTCGGCGCCGGTGGATCGGCGAACCTGTGCTGCCGCTGCGCACCAGCCGCTGGATGTGGCGATCGTCGTGCAGCTGTCGACCACGGCGGGGGAGCGTGAGCTCTACGTCCGGATCGGCACCTGTGCCGGGGGTGAGGATTTCGGTGTCGACACCGTCGACGACGGAACCAGTCAGCGGCGACTGACCCAGGGAGGTTGCGCGGCGCTCGAGGTCGAGCCGGTCGAGGTCTCCGTCCTCACCGGTGACGCCGCCCAGGTCTGCTGAGCGCTGGCCCTGGCGCTAACGGCTTTCGCCGTAGCCGGCTCGGCCACGACCGCTAGTGCGATCACGACACCGCCGACGCGGATCAACAATCCGTGCATCCAGCTCGTCGGTACGCGGGATCGGTGCGCGCCTGTGCCGCCCCAGCATCCAGGGCCGGTCGATCCCGGCTGCCTCCGGGTCGACGTCGATCCGCTGCACTGCCCCCTACGAGCCCTGAGAAGGAGACTTGGGATTCAGCCCGATCGTCGCGTCGTGTTCGGTTCACGCACACACGAGCGCGGTTTCGTAGCGGCGCTCGATGCGAGCCCGAGCCGATCGGCACGCGCTTCCACCAACTCATCCATCTGGACGCCCCGCTGATCCCGACCGACGTCATCGCCGTGGCCAATCCAGGTCACCCGCTGATCGACCACGTGTCACCGCGATAGGTTCTGGACCGTGCGCATTGCAGTTCTTGGCTCCGGCCCGGTCGGCCGGGCGATTGCGGGCCGACTCGCCGGTCTGGACCACCAGGTCGTCATGGGCACCCGCGATCCCGGTGCTACCGGCGGCCGCTCCGATGTGGTGGCCTGGCTGACCGAGAATCCTGACGTCACGCTGGCGACTTTCGCCGACGCGGCAGCTAACGCCGACCTGGTAGTCAACGCCGCCGGTGGCGCTGTATCGATCGAGGTGCTCGAGCAGGTGGGGGAGGCCAATCTCACCGACAAGGTGCTACTCGACATCTCCAACCCGCTGGAACCCGACAGTGGCATGCCCCCGCGACTGTTCGTGAAGGACGACGACTCCCTGGCTGAGCAGATTCAGCGCCGGTACTCGGCGACCCGGGTGGTCAAGAGCCTGAACACGCTGAACAATCGGCTGATGATCGACCCCGAGGCCCTCGGGGAGACCACCACCGTGTTCGTCTCAGGCGACGACGATGCCGCAAAGGAAACGGTGACCAGGCTCCTTGCACAGCTGGGCCATCGCGACGTGATCGACCTCGGTGACCTGTCCACCGCTCGCGGCCCCGAGATGTACGTAGCCTTCTGGGTCCGGGTCGCCCTCGCGCTGGGCACGTCGGACTTCAACATCAAGATCGTACGGGCCTGAAGTCTGACAAAGGAGCGTCCGACGGCACACCCCCTGGTCGAGGCTTCAAGAATGACCGTGACCGCCCAGCTCGGCGCCCCACCCAGATCTACGGTGATCTGGGCTCGTGGCAGCAGGCGCACAGTGCTCGTCGAACCCTTTGCGCCGCTTGGATCGGGCTTGCCAGGGAACAGCGGGCGTTGTCAGGCGTTGCGCTCCTGGGAAAGCCGTCGACGAAGCTGGCTGATGCGGATCGTGCCGATGACCAGAGCGACGATGCCTACGCCGATTCCGGCAATAAGTAGGGCAAGGGCCAACGGTACGGTGCCCTGCATCCAGAGGAACGTCACTAAAACGGGTTGTCTGTTCTGCATCATGAAGATGATCAGGGCGATCAGTACCAACGCCGCAACGCAGATGCCAACCCAAGCGGCGCCCGCGCGGGAATGCGGCGTCTTCGTCTCGATCCGCTTGGTGCGGGCTTGATCGGCTGGCGGTGCACCGCCCGAAACATGCTCCGTTGGGGGTTGAACCGTTTGGTCGGCGGCCATGACGGACTCCTTTGAAGAGATCCCGCGGTCGCGCACCTTAGATTTGGGGCGTTCGTCCCGGACAATTCAAGTGTAGATCCGATTTACCGTTAGCGGTGTGGCCGAGTGACAGGCAATTATTGCGCACTATCGAAATCGTTCGACCTTCGGCCGTCGCCTCGAGTAGCGCTCGCTGACGATCCATTGGATGGTCGGCGTGACCATTCGCCGAGTACGCCGGTGGTCCCGGCGGTTGGTGAGTCGGAGTGGATGTGGCGGCTCGTCGACGATTTCGCGTCACGATGACGGCCAGGTTTGGTGAGGCGCCGAGGGTGTCTGCCGCCCGTATGCTCGGACAATGGCGCTTGATGTTCAGCTGCTGGGGCAGCCATCGGTTATTCGCGATGGTGTCCCGGTTCCGCTCAGCGGCCGCAAGCCGTGGGGACTGCTTGCCTTTCTGTTCCTCGAACCGCATCCGACGCGTCGCGAGGTCGCATCGCGGCTCGTGCCGGAGGCGAACGATCCGCTGGCTGCGCTGCGGTGGCTGCTGCATCAGGTACGACGCGCCATCGAGCCCGAGGCGACCGTCGTGGAGCGCGAGGGTCGGTTGGAGCTTCGAACGAGCGATACCGTGAGCGTTGACCTGCTCGAATTGCTCGAGGTCCCCGACAATGTCGACGTGATCGAACGATTGGTCCGCGGAGAGCTGTTGGAGGGCATGGGGTTCGACGATGCCCCGGCGTTCGAGCTGTGGCTGTCGCTGCAGCGCACCCGTGTCCATGACGTGATCGCTGAGGCGCTGTGGTGGATCGGCAGTCGTCTTGGCACCGTCGATCCGAAACGCGCTCTCCGGATCACCGAACGCGCCTTGATGTTCGATCCGTTCTGCGAGACGACGAACGAGCTGTTGCTCGACCTGCTCGTGCAGAGCGGGAACGCCCCAGTTGCCCGTCAGCGTTTCATGATCATCGAGCGACGGTTCCGAGCCGAGCTCGGCGTTCCGCCCTCGGAGACGGTGCGTCGGCCGCTTCAACGGCCGAGGATGCCGTCGTCGGTCCCGGCGAGCGTGTCCGCGCCGGCATTACTGGAGTCGGCCGCCGCGCGACTCCGGGCCGGCGAGTTGGATCGAGCGGTCGAGACGTCGCGTCGCGCCGCCGATGTGGCACTCGCGCTCGGGGATCTCGAGCTGGAGCTGTCTGCCCTCCTGCTTCTCGCGAGGACGCTGATCCACAGCCACCGGGGCAGGGATCAGGAAGCGAAGGGTCTGCTCAGCCGCGCGCTGCAACTCGCCGGGGATCTCGGCGATCTTCGTTCGCTTGCGGAGGTGGAGTGCGAGATGGGGTTCGTGTTCGCGATGGAAGGGACCGGGGCGCTGGCCGAGCCGGTGCTGGCCCGATCGATTGATCATGCCGTCGTGGCCGGCCATCAGAGCCGAGCGGCCAAGGCGCAGACCTATCTCGGGATGTGTCTGTCGGATCGTTGCGACTACGAGCAGGCGATCAGGATCCTGGATGCGGCCGTTTCCGGGTTCGGCGCCGCGAAGCAGTGGGGCTGGCAGGGCTATGCCGAGGCCATGCTCGCTCGTGCCATGGAGCGCTCGGGGGATCCGATCAGCGGAGCTGCCATGGCTGAGGTCGGCTTGAACCACGTTCGACGAGGAGGATGGCGTGCCGTCCTGCCCTGGCCCATGGTGGTCCTCGCCGACTGCGCCCTGGTTGCCGGCGATCGCAGAACAGCGTCGAAGCGTTTCTCCGAGGCCCTCACTTTCGCCGCCGAGATCGGCGACCCGTGTTACCAGGCGCTCGCCCTGCGAGGTCTCGGACTCCTCCAGGCGCCCGCTGATCTGGATACGGCGATCGACCTGCTCACCGAGGGGCTGAAGCTCTGCCGTAGCTACCGGGACGTCTACCCCTGGGCGCGTGCGGTCATTCTGGCCGACCTTGTTGAGCTCCAGGACGGCGCCGATCGTCGCGTGCTCGAAGAGGCGATCGCGCTGGCCGCTCTGGGTCCGCTGCCGGACCTCGCAGAGCGACTCGCATCGTATGACCGGCGACTACCGCCGTCCGACCAGGAGTTCGACTCCGGCCAAACGCCCCTGCAAACGGCTACCTCGTAGCGTCGAATCTGTCCGGACGAGAGGCGTCCGGCAGATTTGGGAGGAAGGCAACAATGCCGCTGTTCATGGACGTACACCAGAATCTGCCCGAGGGCGCAACCTTCGACGACGTCGCCGGCGCCCACCAGGCTGATCTGCAAACGCAGGACCGCTACGGCGTCAGCTATCTGCGGTACTGGGTCGACGAAGAGGCCGGAAAGGTCTTCTGCCTGGTCGACGCGCCGACCGCCGAGGCCGCTGCCGAGGTTCACCGTGAGGCGCACGGTCTTGTCGCCGACGAAATCCACCTGGTTCAAGAAGGAGCCTAGAGGCGGACCGGCCGTCTGCCGGCCCAGGCCAGCAGGCGGCCCCGGCCACCACCTCGCCCTAGGCGTCGCCCTTCTTCAGCCGCTTCGACTCCGCGTACTCCTCTGACGACGTCCCCGGACAGCCCGGGGCCGATCCCTTCTTGACCATCGAGACGGGCACGGGAGGGGATGGCCTCGAATCCGGAGTGAGCGGTTCAGCGGCCGCCGTGAACAAGACACCGTGACGGACGGGATCGGCCTCGTCGCCGCACTGGTCGTCGCCCTGCGCATCACGCCCACGACTATGCCTGCACTCCACGTCTTACCCACTCTGCTGCTGGCTCATCCCAACAGGAGTAGGTCTTCTTCATCCTCCCAGTAGCCTTCGCAGGGATACCAGTGCCCGATCACGATGTGCTCGTATCCGTTGTCGTCGTAGTAGGTGTCGACCGTCAGTTGTCCGTCGCAGCCGTGGCCGGCTGCTGGAACTGCTGCCGTATGTCGCTCGACCAGATCGATCTCGCCGCGGTTCACCTCCCGCTGGGCCGCCACCCAGGTCGCCACCTGCTCCAACCGATCCGCCCGCTGCGGGTCAGCGATGGTCGGCTTTGACGGTTCGGTCACGGCGTTCCTCCTGGGATGGTGTCACCTCATGGTCGAGCCACCCCGTGACCGGTGGCAAGGCGTTAACCGGACGGCACCCAACGTCGCGGCCAGAGCCGATCACTGTGCAGCGTTCGTCCGGCAACTCGACCGCGTAGGACGTGATCATGTAGCGGCGACTCTTTTGCCGGCAACCCAAGACCGGCGCCGACGGGAGAAGGCTTGTGGGGATGGAGGGAAGCTACGACCAGGCGTGTTCATCCGCGGCTGCGGCAAAATCGCGCGACTGCGTGCCCTTTCGGGCACAGTTGCCAGGCTGGCGGGTCAGACGTCGCCTTCACTCGCGCCTCTGGGCTCGCTGCCGGGCTAGGGTTCTCGCGAGGGCTGCGGCAGCGGCCGAGCGCCAGATGGGGACCAGGCCATGCCCGGTTTGTACGAGGAACGAGAGCGGCCGCAGCCAGAGATGCGTCCCGCGGGCCCGGGTCATCATTCGCACGTCGAGCGGGGCGGCGCGCCGCTGAGGATGCTCGACCCTCGCGACGTCATTCGGCTGCAGTCTCTCGCCGGCAACAGGTCCGTCCAGCGCGCCCTGGCTCCCCGTGCGCCAGTGATCCAGCGCTATCAGGCAGGGGAAGAGGGCCACGGCGGCATCGAGCAGCGAGCGCTCACGTCGGTCGGGTTCAGCGATGCCGAGGCCGGACAGATCTACTTCGGGAACTGGCTGCGTGACTTCTCCCAGCTCAACAGTTCGGGCAACCCGATGGCCCAGAACGATCTCCTCTCGCTGTTCACCGTCATCCGGGTGCTGGGTTGGGGCGAGTGGAACCGCGAGGTGTCTCCGGAAGAACTGGGCACCTACGTCCCATCGGAGCACCTGGACAACCCGGATGCCGCCGGTCTTACCCCCGGCATCTCGCCCGACAAACGTACGGTCGAGGATCCCGCCGTCCGGGCCATGGAGCACGACCCGGACCCTGCCAAGCGGAAGATCTTCACCGACGCCTTGGACCGGCTCTCACCGGAACAACGCAGGGCGTACGACGACGAGGAGGCCCACCGCAGCGACATCACGGCGGCGGCCAAGCGCAGCGGCCTTCCGGAGTACGTCGAGCGAGGCAAGTTCCACGCGAAGAGCAAGCTGTCGGAAGCCATCGGCCTCGGACGAGGCCCGGCCGGGTTCGCCAAGATGGGCGACGCCCTGCACGCCGTCGAGGACTACTTCTCCCACTCCAACTTCATCGACGTCTGCCTGTGGACGTTACACACGTCCGGCGTGGCGGCGGCAGAGCCGTACGTCAAGGCCATGGTCGAGAGAATGCATGGCACCAACCCGGCCCTCATCGGCGGTGTCGGGCCCTCCGGTCAACCCAACATCGTCACCGGTACGTATTCCCCGGGAGCCAACGACTGGGTCAGCCGACTCGAGTTGCTGAAGGCCCAGCTGCACTCGGGTGAGTTCGCGAAGGCCTTCTTGATCGGCCTCATCAGGCTGGGCACGATCAAGGCCGCGGATGTGGCCGGTGCGCTCGGACGAGACGTCGGCTCCTCGGCCGGCGCGGGCGCCGGATTGGTCGTCGGCGGGGCGGGTGGCGCTGTCGTTGGCGGGGTCGAGGGCGCCGCCACGGGCGCGGAAACCGGTGCTCGAGCGGGCTCCCGGGTCGGCCGGGCCCTCGGCGGCTCGGGCTTGCTCGGTGATGCGCTCGGACTGGCCGGAGGCCTCCTCGGCGGCGCCGGCGGCCTGGTCGGCGGTGGCCTGGGCGGGTTGGTCGAGGGTGGCGTGTCGGGCGCGGCGCACGGCGCGGAGGTGGGCGCCGACCTGGGTGGGAGCGCGGGGGAAGCGGTCGGACGGGGAGTCGTCACAGCCACCGGGACGCTGCTGCTGGGCGAGGCGGAGGTCGCCATGCTGCTCAGCTCGCCGTTGTTGAAGGTCGCCATGCTGCCGTATCTGGCCGCCATCGATCCGATCATCGAGCACTTCGCGGAGCAGCAGACCACCCAATCGGGCGTCGAGGCCGCGAGCCGCGGGCTCACCGGCCCGACCCATTCCCAGATCGCCAAGGACGCCCCGGACCACCCGCTCTTCTCCGTCTCGGTCGCCCTGGCCGAGGAGGTGGACCGCCAGATCGGCACGGCGATCCAGGCCGCCTGGGCGGCCAGAACCGCCGCCGGCACGACCGGTCCGACCACGGAGGCGGAGGCCAAGCCGGTCACCGATCTGGTCGACAAGTACGTCAGCCAGCCGGCCTCCGACCCGTGGTGGCGAGCAACGCTCACCGGTGCCCTGAAGTAGCTCGGCCTGGACTCGCGCGAGCGGCAATCGCCGGGGTCGTCGGAGACTGGGTCCGTCCCGCCTACATGGTGCCGTCGGCCTCCGACACCCGGGTTGCTCCCATCGGTCGAGCAGACCGCCCGGATCCAGCCCTCCGCTCAGAGCGGCCCCCCGAACGGTTCGTAGCAGTCGTAGGTCTCGAACCGAGAGATGCGTCCGGCAGTGATCGTCGCGAAGGCGGCGATGTGCGCCACGATCTCCTGGCCCGCGGCGAACGGTCCGCGCTCGACCCCGACCACGCCGGTCCAGGTGTAGCGGAAGATCACCAGGTCACCGATCTCTCGCACGTCACGGATGTCGTAGCGCTGGCTGCTGAGGAGCGCAGCACCGGCGTCGGAGCCCGCGACCAGCTCGGCCACGCTGTAGGTAGCGCCGCGTGGCGCGATCGGGTTCGGGTGCTCGGTCGAGGTCGCGTCGTCGGTGTAGAGGTGGCGAATCGCCTCGCCGTGCAAACCTGCCCCGAGGGCACGTGGCAGCGCAAGCGCGGCCGAGACGTTGGGTGACTCGGGCGACGAGCGGGACGACGGGATGCTCATGATCGTTTCCTTTCGATGACGTGGGCGAGCGGCCGGACCGAGCACAGCGAGCCGGTTCGAGAACGAGTCCCGGGCTGTGTCTTACCTCGAGGCGTCGGCAGCCGCAGCCACGACCTGGCCCCCTCCGAGGAACCGTTCGAAGGACCCCCACGGCTTCGTGCCGGTCTGGTCCATGATCACGTCGGAGGAATACTGAAGCAGGTACACGCGGCGCAGTCGGTCCGTCAGGTTGGGGCCGCTGCGGTGGATCACCGTGCTGGAGAAGCAGACGATCGTGCCGGCCGGCACGACGACCGGCATGCCCGGGTCTGCACCGAAGTAGCACACTTCGTCCCCGGTCTCGGCGCGGATGTGCTTGACGTAGGAGCGTATTCCGGACCGGCTGTAGGGGAGGAGATAGACCGAGCCGTTCTGCTCGGTGACGTCGTCCAGCGCGATCCAGCAGGTCAGGTACGGCTCGTGGTTCTCGTGGACATAGCCGGAGTCCTGGTGCCACGCGAACGAGGTGTCCGGGTCGGCGGCCTTGATCACGTACTGCTCCCAGAACAGGTAGGCGTCCTCGCCGAGGACGCCTCGACAGATCTGGGCCATGGTGTCGCCGAAGATGAACGGCCGCAGCTCGGGTCGTTCGCGATACACCATCGCGCTGAAGTAGCGCTTGCCTCGCGCGTTGATCCCGAGCCGGTCCACCCCTTCGGCGTCCATGGCCTGATCCAGTCGGTCCATCGAGAACTGGGCGCCGCTGCGGAGCAGTTCCAGCTCGTCGGGTTCGAGGACGGCTTCGAGAACGAAGTACCCCTCGCTGCGATATTGGTCGAGCAGGTCGGCCGTGATCAACGGCTTGCCGGTCGTCGGCACGATTGTCTTCCTTGGGTCGGGTCAATCGGATGGCGGCTGCCCTCAGCGTATCGCCGGCACCCGATCCCGACACCCACCGCTACAGGCGGCCGGTGGCTTCCGACCTTCCAGCCGCCTTCCCGTCCGCCCCGACGTCGTGTAGAACTCGATCATGTCCGCTCGACGGGTACCGCGATGGTCCGAGCTCAGGCCCCTCCTCAGGCCGCGGCCGGCCACCCTCGACCCGACCGAACGGCGGCTCGCCGGTGCGGCCTCGATCGCCGATCTGCGCGATCTGGCCCGTCGCCGAGCACCGCATGCTGTCTTCGACTACGCCGATGGCGGGGCTGGCGAGGAGATCTCGCTGCGCCGGTCTCGTCAGAGCTACGCAGCACTCGAGTTCCGTCCCCGCGTGCTTCGAGACGTGTCGTCGATCGACACGTCGGCCGTCATCCTCGGGCGCCCCACGGCTGTCCCGTTCGCGTTTGCACCCACCGGTTTCACCCGGATGATGCACACCGACGGTGAACGGGCCGTCGCGCGCGTCGCGGCGCGGGCAGGCATTCCCTACGCGTTGTCGACGATGGGCACGACGTCGATCGAAGACTTCGCCGCGGCTGCCGCGGGCGGCAGGAGCTGGTTTCAGCTCTACCTGTGGCGCGACCGCGAGGCGAGCCGCGACTTCGTGACCCGGGCCGAGGCCGCAGGTTACGAAGCGCTGGTGCTCACCGTCGACACCCCGATCGCCGGGGCACGACTTCGCGACGTCCGTAACGGGTTGACGATCCCGCCGTCGCTGACCCTGAAGACCTTCGCGGAAGGCGCACTGCACCCCGCGTGGTGGTTCGACCTCCTCACCACCGAGCCGCTCGAGTTTGCTTCGCTCAACCGCTTCGACGGCACCGTCGCGGAGCTGGCCGGCCGGCTGTTCGACCCCACCGCGACCATGGCGGACCTCGACTGGCTCCGATCGATCTGGCGCGGGCCGCTGGTCGTCAAGGGCATCCTCGACGCGGCCGATGCACGGGCCGTCGTCGATGGGGGAGCTGATGCCGTTGTCGTGTCCAACCACGGAGGACGACAGCTCGACCGGGCATCGACTCCGCTCGAAATGCTGCCTTCCATCGTCGACGCGGTGGGCGACCGGGCCGAGGTGTACGTCGACGGAGGTGTCATGTCGGGCAGCGACATCGTCGGCGCGGTCGCGCTGGGGGCGAGAGCGACCCTGGTGGGACGAGCGTACCTGTACGGGCTGATGGCCGGAGGCGAACGTGGAGTGGAACGCGCCGCCGACATCCTGGCCGCGGAGGTGGCTTCGACGCTCGCTCTGCTCGGCGTGACGCGGGTGTCTGATCTTCGCCCGGACCACGTGCGGATCCGGCCTCCGCTGCAGTAGCTTCGAGCATGGACGTCATCGAGTACACGCCGACCCGCGACCAGTACGCGTACACGTTCGGCGGAGCCGCGCCGGCGCTGCGGATCGTGCCCGGCACGGCACTCCGGCTCTGGTCGGACGACGCGTTCGGCGGCGCGCTGCGTAGCGTAGACGACCTTTCGAGCGCCAAGGTCGACCTGCGATTTGTGAATCCACAGACCGGCCCGTTCTACGTCGAGGGCGCGGAACCCGGCGATACGCTCGCGCTTCATTTGGTGGCACTGGAACCGGCACGCGATTGGGGCGCCTCGGCGGCCATCCCGTTCTTCGGCGGCATGACGAGCACGGACCGCGTCGTCACCTTGCAGGAGCCGCTCCCCGACACGACCTGGATCTACGAGCTCGATCGTGACCGCGGCACGGTCGGATTCGTGGCACGACACAGCGGCCACCGGATCGAGCTCCCGATCGCGCCGATGCTCGGCACTGTCGGTGTCGCACCCGGCGGCGGAGAGGTGCGTTCCTCCCTCGTACCCGACCGGTTCGGCGGCAACATGGACACTCCGCAGATGCGGGCTGGCTCGACCGTCTTTCTCGGCATCAACGTCGACGGAGCGATGTTCTCGATCGGCGACGGGCACTACCGACAGGGCGAGGGTGAGGCCTGTGGCACGGCAGTCGAGGGGGCGATGACGACCACTGTCATCGTCGAGCTCATCAAGGGCGGCGCACCCGGCTGGCCACGGATCGAGGACGACACCCACTGGATGACAGTTGGGTCGAGCCGGCCGATGGAGGACTCGTGGCGGATCGCGAACTCCGAGCTCGTGCACTGGGTCGGTCAGCTCCAGGGTCTGCACACCATGGACGCCTATCAGCTGTGCTCGCAGATCGCGGAGGTGCCGGTCGCCAACGTCGTCGACGCGAACTACAGCGTGGTCGTCAAGGCGGCCAAGGCGCTGCTCCCGGCAGCGGACGCATTCGGTGGGATGCACGCCGAGCTTCGCGCACGAGGCCGCTCGCTGGCCAGCTCCTGATGTCGCCTGGCTACTGATCGCTCACACTCCGTCACCCGAAAGGCAAAGTCATGGATCTTCAGCTGAGCGGTACCCGAGTTCTCGTAACCGGAGGGACGCGCGGAATCGGCCGCGCTATCGTCCGCGCGTTCATCGACGAGGGGGCAATCGTCGGCTTCTGCGCTCGAGACTCCGCTGAGGTGAGGGCGACGAACGACGATCTGCGCAGCCGTGGGAACGTCAGCGGCTCGGTCGTCGACGTAGCGGACGGCGACGCACTGGCGGCGTGGGTCGACAGCTCGGCCCAGGCGTTCGGTGGCCTGGACATCGTCGTGGCCAACGTGAGCGCGCTCGCTATCCCAGACACCGAGGAGAACTGGCAGGCCAGTGTCAATGTCGACCTGTTGCACACCGTGCGCCTGGTACGCGCCGCCCTGCCCCATCTGGAACGCAGCCCCGCCGCGTCGATCATCGCGATCTCGAGCGTCTCCGGACGTGAGTCCGATTTTGCATCCGGTCCCTACGGCACCATGAAGACGGCGATCGTCGGGTACATCCACGGCTTGGCCATGCAACTTGCGGGCAGGGGCATTCGGGCCAACACGGTCTCGCCCGGAAACACCTACTTCGAGGGCGGCGTCTGGCAGCAGATCGAGACCGGTGACCCAGGCCTCTACGAGACCGCGGTGAACCTGAATCCGACCGGCCGCATGAGCACGCCGGAGGAGATCGCAGCACCGGTGGTCTTTCTCGCGAGTCCGGCAGCTGGCAGGGTGAGCGGAACCAACCTCGTCGTCGACGGCGCTCTGACACGCGGCGTACAGCTCTAGCCGTTTGATGATCAAGGCCAGCCTCGGGCCACCGCGGGTCACAACGACCCGACCTTGATCTCACTCGGCCGCGTGCCGTCCGGAACCCGGATTGTCCGAGACTTCTGATGAGCGCCGATGATCTTGTGAGGACGGGACAGTCAGTAGCTTCATCCAATCCCCGAAGGAGATGTGCTGTGTTCGATCTCGGTCCGGCAGCGGAGGAGATGAGCCGGCTGGTGTCCGGCGTACGCGACGACCAGCTCGACTACCCGACCCCGTGCGCCGACTGGGCGGTGGCCGACCTCCTGGCCCACGTCCACCAGTTCGCGACCGTCTTCACCGACAACGCGCTCAAGGAGCAGCCCCGCCCGGCTGACGGCCTCGTCGATGACTGGCGCGTCGCCATCCCCGACCAGCTGAATGAGCTGGCCTCCGTCTGGCGCGACGAATCGGCCTGGCAGGGCCGCGTATCGGCCGGCGGCGTCGAAATGGATGCCTGGGACAACGCCGTGGTGGGGATCGAGGAACTGACGGTGCACGGGTGGGATCTTGCCAAGGCCACCGGCCAGGACCTCCGCATCGACGATGCCCGTTTGGATCAGGTGGACCGATTCTTCGACTTGTTCGCACCCGAGGCCGCGTCCGGCAACGGCCCGTTCGGTCCTCGAGCTGCCGCCCCCGAGAACGCGACCCGGCTCGAACGCACCATCGCCCGCACCGGGCGCAGCCCCTCGTGGCTCCCCACCGTCTGATGCACTCGGATCCCACCCGCTCCGCCGGATCTCTCGCAGGGACTGGCGGAGTCAGGGCATGTCGAAGTGCATGAGGTCTTTGTGCACGCCCCAGTCGCCCCCCCAGGTGAAGCCGGCCTTCGTCATGGCCTCGACGACGTCTTTCGGCAGGTTGAGGATGCCTTCGCGCGCGTACTTGCGTAGCGTGTAGCGGTCGCGCTCCTCGGCGTTGTCCTTCAACGACTTCTGGTGCTTGCGCAGCGCGGCCTTCGCGGTCGAGACGACGCCGACCTGCTTGGTCAGCTCCTTGCGGAGTGCGGCGATCTCGGCCTTCGGCTTCTTCGCCTGCACGGCCTGTGCAAGCGCTTGGTCCGCCGCGTCCTTCGCCGCGGTAGCGGTCGCAAGGTCGGTCGAATCGGTGCCGATCGCGGCTTCGGCCGCCCCGACGGCGGCGACGGTCGCGTCGAACCGCTTCTGCTCGCGGGTGAACTTGCGCAGCTCGGCGGCGATCCGGTCCGCCCGTTTCGTCGTCGACTCGACGTCCTTTTCCTTGGCGGCGAGTCGTCCCTTGAGGGTGGTCTGCTGCGCCGCGATGTCCTTCAGCGCGGTTTTGGCCTGGTCACGCGCGGCCGTCTTCTCAGCCGCGGTCGCACCCTTCTTGGCGACGGCGAGGTCGCGCTGTCTGGCGACGTCCTTGGTCTGCTTGGCGAGGTCCGCCTGGGCAACCTTCATACCGTCCCGTTCGGTGATCAGCGCCGCCCGGCTGGCCGCGAGCTGACTCGAACGCTCGGTGAGCCCCGACTCGGTGTAGTTTGCCGAGAACTGGTCGCTGATCAGCTTCACCGAGTCGTAGCTGTCCGGGGTCAGCAGAGGCGGCAGCGGAAGAGCAGCACCGGGGTTGCGCGCCTCGATGTCCATCCCGGTCAGCTCGTTGATGATCGCCCGGTGCGCGGCGTTGTCCAGGTGTGGGTTGGTGTCCGGGTCGAGGTCGATGGCCCTGCCGTCCGCGTGATTGCTCCACTTGTTGGAACTCGTGGTCCGCACCGTGAGCGCCCAGGGCCGCTGCTTCAGCGGCGTCGTCGGATAGCGCGGGTTACCCTTGTCGTCCTTCAGGTCGCGCAGTGTCTTCTCGGCCGCCGCCAGCATTGCCTGCATGCCCGTGTGCGCCGGCGTCTTGTCGCCGAAAAAGGTCGTGCTTGCGTTGATCGAGTTCTTCAGATAGGGCAGCGGGCGCGCGATTCTGTGGTCCCGGTAGAGCGGGCAGAGGATCTTGTAGCGCTCCTGCGGCGTACCGGTCGGACGAGTGGTTTCGCTGAAGTAGCTTCGCGCCCCGGCGAACTGGGCGTCGTTCCAGTCCGCGGTCCACTGGGCGAGGTCGGGATCCGGAGCGGGGTCGCGCTGGACGCTGGCGGGCTCTAGCTGGACGACGTGCGGCGGCGGCGTCGCGCGGTCGTGGGCTTGGACCCTCTGAGCCGGGAGCGCACCGAGCGCCTCGCGTACCTTCCCTTGTCCCATGATCTTCTCGTGGCTCGTGGCCACGCCCTGGATGCTGTCGACGTAGTTGTCGGTCATTGCCTGCTTCTGAGCGGCGGTCAGGCTCCAACCCGGAACAGCTGGCCGACCCTTGGATGCCTTCTTCCCCGCTTCCGCCTTGGCGAGCTCGGCCTTGAGCGCGGCCGCGACGTTCTCTTTCAGATGCTTGTAACGGGTCTCGTAGTCCGATCCCTGGCTGTAATAGCCGCGAAAGCGCACCATCTGCGTCCGCAGGTAGGCGTCCCGGTCGCTGCTCGGATCCGCCATCGCCCGCAGGTCCTTCCGGATCTGGGCGATCAGCCAACGCTCGACCTGGTCACGCTGGCGGCCGTAAGAACCCTCCGAGTTCAGCGCGTCGAACAGGACGACCTCGGCCAGCCTCTTCGGCAGCCCGCCGGCCTCGGCGTCGGCGGCGCCCTTGAGCTCGCCCTTGTCGTTGACGGCGCGGCCGAGCAGCGGAGTCAGCGTGCCGCCGGCGCCGCTGTGACCGGCGAGCACCGCCCGACCACGGTCGACACCCTTCAGCGCGGGGATCTTGCCCCAGACATCGTCGAGGTACGCCTCACTGAGGAACTTCTCACCGAACTGCGGTCGCTCGCTACCGGCGGTGTACGTTCCCTGCGGCATCACCGCGATCATGGGCCGACCGCCGTCCTTGGCGGCGGCCGCGTTCACCACCTCCAGCTGCTGCTCCATGTGGTCGACCTCGATGTCGCGGACCGTGCCCTGCTCCATCCCCTCTTCGTCGACCTGAATCTCGCGATCCTTCGCGGCCTCCTCGCCCTTCTTCTTGCGCGCCTTCACCTTGATCGTCTTCTGCCGGGTGTGGATGCGTTGCCGGAAGCCGATCCCGAAGCCGTGCAGATAGATCATCACGTCCACGGTCTTGACCGCCGCGCCGAGCGGCTCCGGAAGAAGCACGATCGCCTTCCCCTCAGCCTTCTCGCCGGTGATCGTCTTGACCAGCCCCTCGCCGCCCCACTCGTCGCCGAGCTTCGCGTCACCTCGGACGTTGCCAGCGGTCAGGCCCTCGATCGGCTTGCGTCGTACGGCGCCGATGACGAGGTCCTGGGCGTTCCAGTTGCCACCCTTCGGCACCGTGACGCCGGTCTTCGTCGTGGCACCGCCGGACGTTGCGTCCGAGTGGTCGCGCTGAAGGGTTCCCGCCGCGATCCGTCGGACGAGCGCGGTCGCCGCTCGGTTGCCGGCGGTCTGCTGCACCTCCAGAATGGCCCGCCCAACGGTCGGCCGGCGAGCCTCGGCCGCGACCAGCGATTGCTGCGGTGGCTGGCGCAGAGGCGGCGCGCGACGGGCAGATCGCGGCGTCACGGCCTCGGTCCCCGACCCGTCGGCTCTGCGGTGAATGCCACCGGCCATGACACTCGATGGTAGTTGCGGCAGCGGTCTGCACCCCCTGCTCGACTGAACGTGTGCCCGAACGGGCACCCAGGTCTGCCCTGGGGGCCCAGGCGTCAGCGAAAGCAGGCACAGCTGCGCCCGCCCCGGAGCTTGGCTCCCAAGACGTGGCCCCGAGCCTGGCAAGGGCTCATCCACCCTTGTGCGGGACAGACTGAGCAACCGAACCATGCGACCACCGTCGTGCGGGACGCGCCGACGGCGTTGTGCGCGAGCTCCAGTGGACCGATGTGAACGCTGAGGTGGGGACCGCTCAGTTCGCCGTCGCGGCAGGTGCGTCACCTGCGTCGATGATCTCGCCGTTGCGTGGCAGCCATCGCCGGAAGGTCAGAGGCACCGCGTTGGCGTGCTCGATCTCGCGGTTGTCGATGGCTTGGATGTGGAGGTGGGGTTCGGTGCTGTTGCCGGAGTTGCCGCACCGGCCGAGCACGTCGCCGACTCGTACCGGCTGACCCAGTCGGACCTCGAGGCTGCCGTGTTGCAGATGGCACAGGGCGACGATGACACCAGCGTGCTCGATCAGCACGTGGTTGCCGGCGAGTGCGAGCCATCCTGCTGAGACTCGGCTTCGCTGGGATAGCGCGTAACCGATAGACGGAAGTCCGCGATGAGCCTGGTGGTCGGCTTCGGTGTCTTGAGCGGCCACGATGGTTCCGCCGATGGGCGCCAAGATGGGGCGTCCGAAGCCGGGGAACTTCCCCGGTGGTTCCCGGCGAAGAAGGGTGCTCAGCGTGACCGGCGCGGTATGTCCGGTTTCGTCCACGGGCACGAAGTCGATCGAGTGGGACGTCGCGAACAGGGTGGTGCCGTGGCTGGGCACCCGGCTGGCAGGGCTGTTCTGGACCAGCCACCGGCCCGCGAATGGATAGTTCAGATCGACGACAGCTGCCATGTGACTCCCTCGACGCTTCGTCCAGGGTCGCACCGGCAGGCCAGCTGCCGACCACGGGCGCCCACTAGCGATCCCCAGCGTTGGTCCGCCTTCTGTTAGCTGGTCGTCGATGGTCGGGTTTGAGACGATGCTGGGATGAGCGATGGCTCCGATGGTGGGCCCGTAGAGGGCCGTGTGGGTGCTGGGGTTCGGGCGATGGCGGCCGGAGACTGGGTTGGCGCCCGGGACGCGTTCTCGGCGGTTCTCGCCGTGTCGGAGGTGCCGGAGGCGTTCCTGGGTTTGGCAAGCGCATTGTTCTGGCTGGGGGATCTCGCGGGCACGATCGCCAATTGCGAGAAGGCATACGCAGGGTTCCGCCGTCGTCCTGATCCCTGGTTCGCGGCGGCGGCGGCGTTGTCTCTGGTTGGCTACAACAAGGGGTATCTCGGCAACATCTCGGCGGCGCGGGGCTGGTTGGCGCGAGCTGCGCGGATTGTCGGCAGCGAGGTGCCGGCGTTGCGCGGGGAGTTGCTCGGGGCGACGGCGTACGTCACGGACGATCCGGTCGAGAGTGAAGCGTTGGCCCGTGAGGCCGTCGAGATCGGGCGGGCGGGCGGCAACGCCGGCCTGGAGCTGATGGCGCTCCATGCGGTCGGACAGGCGTTGGTGCAGCAGGGGCGGATCGAGGAGGGCATGTCGCTGCTCGACGAGGCGATGGCCGGGGTGATTGGGGGCGAGGCCGAGGATCCGTTGACGGTGGCGCAGTTGAGTTGCATGACGATGGTGGTGTGCGGCAGCTGTTTCGACCTGGAGCGGGCCACGCAGTGGGTGCAGTCGTTGCAGGGCTTCATCGACCGGTACGGTTGCCCGTTCTTGTACGCGGAGTGTCGCACCTACTACGGCCGGGTGCTGTTCGAGAACGGCGACTGGGAGGCCGCCGAACCGTTGCTGATCGAGGCGATTGCGATGTCGCATGGCGTGTTCGCCGCGCCGCACGCATTCGCGTGTGGGACGCTCGCCGAGCTCAGGCTCGCTCAAGGACGCTTGGAAGAGGCCGAGCGGTTGCTGTACGGCGTGGAGGGACGCGAGGAAGCGGCCGGAGCGGTCGCGCAGGTGCACCTGGCGCGCGGGGAGCCGGCGGCGGCCTCCGCCGTGCTGCGGCGAAGGTTGTCTGCGACTAGCCCTGACCGGCTCGATATCGCCGCAGCGATCGAGTTGCTCGGCGAGTCGGCAATCGCGCTGGGTAACCATGGCGAGGCGGTCGAGCACGGTCGGAGGCTGGTGGCGCTCGGCGTCGCCAGCAATTGCCACCTCCTCATCGCGCATGGCGAGCGCGTGGTCGGGCATGCGCTCGGTTCGACCGACGCCGCTGCGGCCGGCCGGCACCTGGAGAACGCGCTCGGCGCGTTCGCCCGGGCCGGGATTCCGTATCGGACCGCGCAGACCCGCCTGCTGCTTGCACAGGTGCTGTCGGGCACCGACCGTGCGGTGGCCGTCAGTGAAGCCAGGCTCGCGTTCTCGGTTTTCGAGGATCTGGGAGCCTGCCGCGACGCGGACGAGGCGGCCGCGTTGCTGCGCGATCTCGGCGTGAGGGTCGCCCGGACGGGACCCAGGAACTTCGGGCGGCTGACCAGCCGAGAGCAGGAGGTCCTGACCTTGCTCGGTGCAGGACTGTCCAACCGTGAGATCGCCGAGCGTCTGTTCCTGTCGCGCAAGACGGTAGAGCATCATGTGGCACGCATCTTGTCCAAGCTCGGCCTACGCGGCCGCGCTGAAGCCGCCGCGGCCGCGGCGCGGAACCCAGCGCGAGATCAGCCGCGGATTGGGTGAGTTCACCGATGCTCCATCACCCCGAATGGGTCATCGTGTCCTGGTAGCCGCCCGGCGAGCTGCCCAACTGCCGGCGCGGACCAGCCGCCCGATCAGGGCATGTACACCGGAGCCGAAAGGAAGGGCCATGTACGCAGTCATCGGACGGGTCGCTATCAAGCCGGGTCGGGCGGACGAGGCGCTCGCCATGATCGGTGACCTCGGTGTCGCCATGCTTCGCGACATGGCTGGTTCGGCGGCTGGTTACTGGGCCCGGAGCCGCGGTGACGAGATCGTTCAGCACTCGTTCTGGCTTTTCGACACGGAGGAGAACGCTGAGGCGGCGGAAGCGGCCTTCGCCCTGCTTCGCAGCCTGCCGGATGCGGCCGCCACGTTCGTCAGTGTCGACGTCTGCGAGATTGTCGGTCAGACGTGAGCATCGAGTGGGACCGGCACGAGTCGGGCCCAGCCGACGCTGAGCGAACCGTGCTGCTGCTGCCCGGAGGACTGAGCGCCGCGCGGTCGTACGCGGAGCTGATGGCCCAGCCGATGTTGTCGCAGGTTCACCTGATCGCGGTCACCCTGCCGGGGCACGCCGGCACGCGACCGCTCGAGGACTTCAGCATCGAGGGTTACGCCCGGCAGGCAAGCAAGCTCGCAGCCGACCTCGGCTGCGACGTTGTTCTTGGCTTCTCTGTCGGCGCAAGCATCGCGTTGGAAATGGTGGCCTCGGGACAGTTCTCGGGTCCGGTCGTGTTGCTCGGGGTCAGCCTCTCCCCTCGCGGCGAGTCGAGGTTCCTGCGAGTCTTAAGCCACCGTCGTCACACTGCCGGGCGCCAGTTACTTCATTCCCAACGAAGAACCCGAATCGGTCGCCGGATATCTCGCAGAAGCCCTCGGCCACGCGGGCTGACTCAGCCGGCTCTACACCGTCCTGGGTAGTGGCACCATGACGGTCCCCGTCCAGCCCGGCTGATGAGGCCTGGGTGGTGCCGGAGGATTTCGATGTGGCGGGCCAAGCCCTTCCGCCAGCAGCTATCGGCTGGTCGGGTCGCGCAACAGAGCTACAAGTCGCGGCTCGGTCTGAGGCTGACCAGCAGCGCGATGTCGCCGTCCTGGGTGACTTCTTCGCGCTGGTTGAGGAGTGTGAACTTGCGCTGAAGGATCCCGGCGTTGCCCTGGCTGGTCAGCCTGGTCGACATGATCTCTATTCGGCATCGAACGCTGTCACCGATCCGGATGGGCCGCCGGAACCGCCAATCGTCGATCCCGAGAAGTGCGATTGAGCAGGCCTCGAAGACTCCGATCCGGGAGGCCAGTCCCATGGCTACGGAGAGCCCGAGGAGTCCGTGGGCGATCGGCCCGCCGAATCGTTCATCCCGGGCAGACTCGGCGTCTGTGTGCACAGGGTTGGTGTCCCAGCTCCAGCCAGCGAAGATCACGATGTCGGCCTCCGTGATGGTCCTGGCCTGACTCAGGAACGTCTGCCCGACCTCGAAGTCTTCGAAGTAGTAAGTCATGAACCATCCTGATGTTCCGAAGTCAGCCAGCCGTGGCGACCAACTGAGATCTCACAAACTCAGTAGGCCAGGATCGATGCGTCAAACCGGCACTGCTCGTCGGCCAGTCCATCACAGTTGGCGGGGAGGATCGCCGGCTCGACCGATGGCATCGCGTCTGCAGCCAGCTCGTCGGCAGACAGCTCGTCGGCATGGGCCAGTCCGATGAGTAGCTGTCCGAGCTCGAATCCGATCGGCAGAAGCTTCTCCAGTCCCCAAATCCGGTGCGACACCCCCGGCGGCGAGCAGAAGTCCACGCGCCTGATTCAGTCGGATGACACGAAGATGCAGAACGGGTGCCCGGCAGGGTCGGCAAACACGTACAGCGGCTCCTCCTCGTCGTCGGTGCGGTCGAGCAACTCGGTAGCGCCGAGAGCGAGCGCCCGGTCGCGCTGCGTTTCCAGCTCCTGGAGGGTCTCCACCATCGTGTCGAGGTGGAACATCTGCGGCACCGCTGGATCTGGCCATGTCGAGGGTCGGACGCCGTCGGTCTGCTGGAAAGCCAACTGCGGCCCACCGGGGTTTCGCAGCACAATCCAACCGGCAGCATCCAGGTCGGACCGGTCGGCCGGCGGCTCATCCCCGGCGCGGTACTCCAGACCGAACATCTCGTGATAGAACTCGGCCAGCCTCCGACAATCTGTCGTGTCGAGCACTACCTGGACAATCCGTGGATACGAACTCATGACCACATGCTGTCACCCACGTCCGACACGCCCGTCGAACGATTGCCTCACCAGGCCCGGGGAGCCGACATCGCCACGGTTGGCTACGCGCTCGTTGCCACATGATCAAGTCATCCGCGAGGAGCGCCATCACCTGGATCGACCCTGGAGTGCCACCGCAGGCCCATGGCTCGCCGATGAAGTCTGTTCGCATTTGATCTTGGTCAGTCGACGTGTCGAGGTCACGACCGTGGCCGCCGATGATGCCGATCGGTAGGGTGCTCGGGCGGCTGTGACGATCGTCGGAAGCGTCAGGCAGTCAGCGCGAGCTCGGTGTCGAGCAGGTCGATGACGAGCGAGGTCGCTGCCGTGGAAGGTCCGCCTGCAATGGCCGAGACCACCCAGTCTGGGGTCGTGGCAGGCATCGATCTCACGATGAGTCCAGCGGCCTGGGGTTTCGCTGCAACGTGTTGGGGGACGATCGCGGCGCCGAGGCCTCGGTGAACGAGGTCGAGCAGGGTATGCACATCGTTGACGGTGCAGCGCACGTGTCGGGTCACGCCGTGGGTCGAGCACATCGTGTCGTTTACGGAGCGGATCGCCCACGACTCGTGGAAGTCGACGAAATCGAGATCGGCCAGGTCGGCCCAGCCGGGGGACGTGACCCGGGCGAGGCGGTGATCGGGCGCGGCCAGCAAGACCATCGGTCGACGTCCGAGCTCGACCCGGGTGACCGGTCCGAGATGATCCTCGGTGGCGACGAAGGCGAGATCGAGGCTACCGTCGCGGACGCGGCTGGCGAGTTCGTGTGAGCCCGCCTGGGTGAAGTCCAGATCGACGAGTGGGTATCGCCGATGCACGCGGTCGAGCAGCGCCACGACGTCGACGATCCCGAGGCACTGCTCGGCGCCGATCCGCAAGCTCCCGGTCAGTTCCCGGGTTGCGCGTACGACGGCGTCGCGGGCGGCGGCTGCCTGTGCAAGCAGGGTGCGAGCGTGGGGCACCAGGGCGAGCCCGGCAGCGGTTAGTTCGACGCGGCGGGTGGTGCGGTCGAACAGGGTGGTGCCGAGTTCCTCCTCGAGCGTGCGGATGGCTGCCGACAGCCCGGACTGGGATACCCCGCAGACCGCCGCGGCCCGGGTGAACTGCTCCTCGTCGGCGAGCGTGACCACATACTGCATCTGACGGAAATCCACTTATCGATGATCCTTCTGTGTTCGATTGAACTCAGTTGTTGGATTTATAGTCTGCGTCGTTCTACGGTTGAGCGCAACGACTTGGAGAACCCACGAGAGGATTTCTGTGCAGCAGCGAATGATCGGCACCCGAAAAGTGTCGTCGATCGGTCTGGGTGGCATGCCGATGTCGATCGAAGGACGCCCCGACCCGGAGAGATCGGTCTCGACCATCCATGCCGCCCTCGATGCCGGCGTCACGTTGATCGACACCGCCGATGCGTACCACCGCGACGCCAACGAGGTCGGTCACAACGAGACGCTGATCGCCGACGCGCTCCGGTCCTACGGGGGCGACACTTCAGGCGTACTGGTCGCGACCAAGGGCGGCCACCTGCGACCCGGTGACGGCTCGTGGACCTTGAACGGCGATCCGGACTACCTGAAGGCGGCGGCGCAGGCGTCCGCGCAGCGGCTTGGTGTCGACGCGATCGGCCTCTATCAGTTCCACCGCCCGGACCCGAAGATCCCTTACGCCGAGTCGATCGGCGCCATCCGTGACCTGCTGGACGAGGGCGTGATCGAGCTGGCGGGGATCTCGAACGCGACCGTCGAGCAGATCGACCTCGCCAACGACATTCTCGGCGGCCGCCTCGCGTCGGTGCAGAACCAGTTCTCCCCGACGTTCCGCTCCAGCCAGGCCGAACTCGAACACTGCGCCGATCTGGGCATTGCCTTCCTGCCGTGGTCGCCGCTCGGCGGCATCGGGCGTACGGCTGCGGTCGGCACCGGCCGCCCAGCGCTCCAGCGCATCGCCGCGGACCATGGGGTCAGCGTGCAGCAGGTGATCTTGGCGTGGGAGCTGGCCCTGGCGCCGACCGTCATCCCGATCCCCGGCGCCTCGCGCCCGGCCAGCATCCAGGACTCGGTGCGGGCCGCCGACCTCGAACTCAGCGCGGACGAGGTCTCGCTGCTGTCCGCCGCCGAATGACCACATCCCGACCTGAGGAGCAGCAGTGAAGACAGTCCAGCTCGGCACGACCGAGCACCAGGTACCGAGCGTCGTGCTGGGGCTGATGCGGATCGCCGAGCTCGGTGATGAGTCGGTCCGTGCGCTGGTCGGCACGGCCCGGGACGCCGGCATCGACTTCTTCGACCATGCCGATGTGTACGGCAACGACCTCCACGGCTGCGAGCGCCGCTTCGCCGAGGCCATGCAGCTCAGTCCGGCAGAGCGTGAGCAGATCACCATCCAGACCAAGGCGGGCATCGTTCCGGACGGCCCGTACTTCGACTTCTCCTACGAGCACCTGATGGCCTCGGTAGACGGGTCACTGCGCGCACTGCAGACCGACTACATCGACATCCTCCTGCTGCATCGGCCGGATGCGTTGGTCGAACCCGACGAGGTGGCACGCGCGTTCGACGAGCTCGAAGCGGCCGGCAAGGTCCGCGCCTTCGGAGTGTCGAACCAGACGCCACGGCAGATCGACCTGCTGAGGAAGTCGGTGAAGCAGCCGATCGTGGCAAATCAGCTGCAGTTGTCGATCACCCACGCTCCGATCGTCGCGCAGGGAGTGGCGTCGAACATGCTGGGCCTTGACCAGTCCGTCACGCTCGATGGCGGAGGCATCGTCGACTACTGCCGGCTCCACGACATCACCATCCAGGCCTGGTCTCCGTTCCAGGCAGGCTTCTTCAACGGCGTGTTCCTCGGTTCGGCGGACTATCCCGAACTGAACCAGGTGATCGACCGCCTGGCAGCGGACTACGACGTGTCGCCGATCGCGATCGCTACCGCCTGGATCACCCGCCACCCGGCGAACATGCAGGTCGTTCTCGGGACCACAACTCCAGAACGCGTCACGGCCGCAGCGGACGGCTCCGACATTCCCTTGACGCGCGCGGAATGGTACGAGCTTTTCCGTGCGGCCGGGCACCGCGTGCCCTGACCAGGTAGGGAAGACCGACGAGCATGATCGGACAAGTTCGCTCGGCGCGGTCAAGTGATCACGCTCAGCGAAGTCGGGCAATCTCCTGGAACCGTGGACGCTCATCTCAGCTGGTTCTTGATCTTGTGCCGGCGACGGTGGCGCCGGTTGCGATCGTCGCATAGACGCGCTCGCGCCGGCCGCCCGCAAGTAGGCCAGAGCTGGCCCGCGATGCTGGGCGCCGGAGACGAGGCCGGATCTTGCCGCACCCACCACGCAAGTCCGACGTGACGTCCGGAGCGCATACCCTGTCCGCATCGGAGACGGACTGAGCGCAGAGTTGGCGTTTGGGTGTCACTGCGCCTGCGTCGGGCCAGCCGCAGCAGAATCTCGTCCTGCTCGGCGATGGCCGGACCGCGGTGAACCTCAGGGCGTGATGACGGCGACCGGGAGAGGCGGTGAAGGTGGACTCGGACCGGTTGACCGTTGGGGAGGCCCGAGATCGGGTATTTGTGCGAGCGTGGTCCACCAGAGCAAGGCCTGACCCGGTGACATCGTTCCGCCGGTACGTGGCGATCGGAGACTCCAGCACCGAAGGCCTCGAAGATCCCGACCGCGACGGGGGCTACCGCGGCTGGGCGGACAGGTTGGCTCAGATTGTCGCCGACGCCCAAGACGACCCCCTGGATTATGCCAACCTGGCCGTACGTAGCCTGCGCCTGAATGAGATCCGCCTGACTCAGTTCGACGCGGCCCTGGCGATGCATCCTGATCTGTTGTCGGTCTTCGGCGGAGCGAACGACCTGTTGTCCATCGAATGCGACTTCGCCCAGATCGGCTCCGATCTGGCCAGCATCTTCGGCGAGGCCCGCGCGCAGGACTGCACCGTAGTGACGTTCACCATGCCGGACCCGTCGTCGGTGAACCCATTCGGGCGACGACTACGTCGCCGGATGGTCCATTTCAACGACATCGTTCGGGCTGAGGCCGAACGCTACGGTGTGCTGGTGATGGACTTCCAGCGCTACCCGATCGTCGAAGATCCACGATTGTTCTCCGAGGACCGGTTGCACGGCAACGAGTTGGGCCACGAGCGGGTGGCGGCCGCCATCGCCTGGCGTCTGGGGATCACCGGCACCGACGAGTCGTGGGCCGAGCCGCTGCCTGAGGCGCCACCGCACATGCGCGCCCGGGAGCACCTCGCCGACGATGTCCAGTGGGCCAGGCGGTACTTCGCGCCTTGGCTGGGCAGGGGCATCCGTGGTGATTCCCCAGGAATCGGGCTGACTGCAAAGCGACCGGTGCTCACGCGGGTGGCCAAGACGCGACCGGTGGGCGACCGAACGGGCGAGACGGTGCCCTGATCGGCGTTGTGCGACGTCGCTGGCGTACTGCGCCCCATCCAGACCATTTTCAATCCGTCCGATCCGCATCCTGTGACGGCCACGGGCCCAGCGTCTACGGCCTGTCGTCGCTGGTGTTCTGGTCGGTCACGATCATCGTTACCGTCCTCTATGTCGGTCTGGTTCTTCGCGCGGACAATCAGGCGCCGCGTCCCTCGGCAAGCCTCACTCAGCGCACCTGGGGGCCACTTGGCGAGTCGGCGCCGATGCGGGAGGTCGGCCGGGGGTGCGCTGAGTGGCCCGCCCGTCGCGCTAGCCGCCTGTCTGTAGTTGCCTTGCATCACTCAGCGCACCTGGGGCCCACTTGGCGAGTCGGCGCCGATGCGGGAGGTCGGCCGGCGGTGCGCTGAGTCGTGGCGGTCGGCGTGACGGGTTCGCTCGGGTTACCCGATGTGAGTGACCTCGAAGTGATGGGTGGGGTGGACGAACTCCTCCCGGTGCGGGCGACGTGACCGCGGCGACCTTCCTGGGCTTCCGGTGTGGGCGTCGGGGCCGGGCGCTTACATCCCGTTCATGGTCATCTCGACGGGCGCGTACGTCGACCATCAGGAGCTGACCGAGACCTCCGAGATCGTCTCGACCGGTCAGGTGATGGTGGTCCTCGGTGACCACTTCGTGATCACCGTCCGGCACGGAGAGCATGCCGAACTCAGCGAGTTGCGTCGTTCGCTGGAGTCCAAACCAGACCGGCTGGCGCAGGGCCCGTCCACGGTGCTCTACTACATGGTCGACAAGATCATCGACGACCACCTGTCTGTGGTGGCTTAGATGGCGAGAGAGAGCATCGGGCGGCCCCATATGGCTGGCACCCTCCGTCATGGCGTTCTTGGTGTCGCGGCGGGTGAGAGGTCGTCACCCGACGTGAATGTGGGGTCTGCGTTCTCGGTTGGGTTCGGCTCGACGGAGTACCTCGCGGGTGATTGGTGCTACTTCGCCGACGCCGAAGAAGAGGAAGCGGAGGAAGTTGGTGACGGGGTTGCCTTCGGTCCACTCGAAGTACATGTGTGGTTGGGTCCGGGTGCGGTCGCCGACGTACAGCAGGAGTGCGGCCATGGCGTTGGGGACGGTCGAGCTGTGCAGGGTGAGCACGCGGTAGCGTCGGTTTCGGATCTCGCCGGCGACCTGCAGGGTGGTTTCGAAGTCGGAGGGGTCGGTGATCGTGACCTCGACGAAGATGACGTCCTGGTCGTCGGGAAGGTCGCTGTCGCGGTTGATTTGGCGGATTTTGTCGCTGTACTCGGCCCGGTCGCGGGCGTCGGGCTCGTTGGCGATGAACCGGATGTCGCGGCGACCGCAGTCTCGGATGAAGCGTTGGGCCATGGGGTCGAGGTTGACGTCGGTGACTCGGAGTTCGAAGGCTCGGGTCAGTCGGGACAGCAAGGAGACAGTGAGGATGGCGGCGATGAAGACGGCAGCGATCTTGACTCCGTCGGGCCGTTCGACGATGTTGGCGATGGTGGTGTAGATCAAGATCAGCGCGATGATTGCGAAGGCGACGGTCAGCCGGCGTTGCCGCGCGCGGCGGGCGGCGAGGGTGACCGCGACCGCGGCGGAGGTGATCAGGACCAGGACCCCGGTGGCGTAGGCGCCGCCTTGGGCGTCGACGTCGGCTCGGAAGATGATGGTGATCGCGAACGCGCCGAGGGTGAGGATCAGCACCAGGGGGCGTACGGCCCGGGTCCAGTGCGGGGCCATTCCGTAGCGGGGCAGGTATCGCGGGACGAGGTTGAGCAGGCCTGCCATGGCCGAGGCTCCGGCGAACCACAAGATGGCGATCGTCGATGCATCGTAGATGGTGCCGAAGGTGCTTCCCAGGTCGCGGTGTGCGAGGTAGGCGAGGGCTCGACCGTTCGCCGACCCGCCTGGCTGGAACTCGGCAGGCGGGATGAGGAAGGTGGTGACGATGCTGCTGGTGATCAAGAAAACGCTCATCGTGACGGCCGCGGACGTGAGCAGGCGACGAGCACCTGCGATCCGGCCCGCCGGATGCTGGGCGTTGTCATCGGGGTCACCGTTGATGTGCGGCATGACCGCAACCCCGGTTTCGAAGCCGGACAGGCCGAGAGCCAGCTTGGGGAAGACGAGCAGGGCGACCGCTACCACCATGATCGGGCTGCCGTGCTGGGTGGTCAGTGCGGTCGTCCAGAGGCTCCAGAGTTGGGGATGGCTGATCACCTGCGCCAGTCCGTCGGCTATCACGACAACATTGAGGACGAGATAGACGGCCACGAGGCCGACGGCGACGTTGATGGCTTCGCTGAAACCCTTCAGGAACACCGCGCCTAGCAGGGCCAGCAGCGCCAAGGTGATGATGACCTGGTGCCCGGACAGCACATGTTCCAGATGTGGGTTCTCGGCCAGGTGGGCGGTCGCGTCGGCAGCGGACAGTGTCATGGTGATCATGAAGTCGGTGGCGGCGAAACCCAGCAGCGCGAGGACGAAGATCTTGCCTTTCCAGAATGACAGCAACCGCTCCAGCATGGCAATCGATCCCTCGCCATGCGGGCTCTCGCTGGCGACCCGGCGGTACACCGGCAGCGCGCCCAACAGCGTGAGCGCGACAAGGACGATGGTCGCGATGGGGGACACTGCGCCGGCTGCCAGGGCCGCGATCCCCGGCTGGTAGCCGAGGGTGGAGAAGTAGTCGACACCGGTCAGGCACATGACACGCCACCAGCTGTGTGTCTTTTCGGTCGCGTCGGGGTGCGCGTGCGGCCCGAGGTGGCCTCGCGGCTCGCGAAGACCCTCGAACAGCCAGGAACGGAAACGTTGGTGCCGAGGATGGGGACGGGCCGGCGTTGTCGTGGTCACCTTCGGGTGGTCCACCTTTGCAGGTCGATCGGGCGGGGTCGCCCATCGGTTCGGGTTGGCTGCCGTCCAGTCAACCGCAATCAGCACCTGGTCGAGTGCTTCTTGACGAGATCTTGACACGTCCTCGATGGATTCGGGCCGGTCGCGACGACGAGGAGATGAGAGCATTGAGGGGATCGATGGGTGGCGTTCGATGGAGGTATGTCCGAGATGAACGTCTTTGCCCGGCATCGCGGTCTCGTTGTGCTGGGTGCGGTCGTTACGCCGTTGGTTGCGGCCGCGGTGATGTCGGTGTTTCGGGATCAGTTGGAGAACACCAACGCGGCCCTCGTGTTGGTGCTGATCGTGGTGGCCGCGGCGTCGACCGGGATCAGGTCGGCTGGGATCGTGGCTGCGTTGTCGAGCGCTGTCTGGTTCGATTTCTTCCTGACCGCGCCGTACTTTCAGTTGACGATCACAGACCGGGCCGACATCGAAACTACCGTCTTGCTGGTGCTGGTCGGAGCCGGCGTGACAGAGGTGGCATTGTGGGGCCGCCGCCAGCAGGCCCGATCGAGTCGTTACGAAGGCTTCTTGTCGGGGGTGATAGAGGCGGCGGCCGCGGTCGCCGGCGGGGATGTGACCACTGAGGAGCTGATCGAGCGCGTGGAGCGGCAATTGGTGGATCTGCTGGACCTGGACGCCTGTGTCTTCGGCGCGAGTATCAGTCGCGGCCTACCCAGGTTGCGTTCGGATGGCCGGGTGCTGCGGGATGGTCGGGTCGTGGATGTGGACGGGTCGGGGCTGCCGACCGATTCACAGATCCAACTGTTGGCCCAGAGCGGCGGCGTGGCGAAGGGCGAGTTCTTGTTGACGGCTTCGGCGCATCTGGCTCGGCCGGCGCTTGAGCCTCGTCTGGTCGCCGTGGCGTTGGCCGATCAGGTGGGTGCCGCGCTGGCCGGGGTCGACCCGAGATCCGCATCTGACTAGGCGGTGGCTCGATCGGCTGGGCTCGGGCGGTCAGTCGTTGTCGACGGGGCGGAAGCGGTAGCCCATTCCGGGCTCGGTGAGGAGTTGTCGGGGACGCGCCGGGTCGTCCTCGAGCTTTCGACGTAGTTGAGCCATGTACTGGCGCAGGTAGTTGGTCTCGGCCTGATAGCTGGGTCCCCACACCTGACGCAGCAGCTCGCGCTGGGTGATTAGCTTGCCGGGGTTGCGAAGCAGAATGTCGAGCAGATGCCATTCGGTCGGCGTCAGTCGGAGTGTGCCGCCGGCGGCGTTGCTGATGACCCGGTCGGCCAGGTGCACCGTCCAGTTTCCAACAGCGACGTCGGACCCGGCCGGGCTGGAAACCGTTCGACGAGTGACGGCCCGGATGCGGGCGAGGAGTTCGTCGATGCCGAAGGGTTTGGTCACGTAGTCGTCCGCGCCGGCGTCGAGTGCCGCCACCTTGTCGCCGCTTCCTGCCCGCCCGGACAAGATGATGATCGGGACCGCGGTCCAGCCGCGGAGGTCGCGGATGACTTCGATGCCGTCAATGTCGGGCAGGCCGAGATCGAACACGACAAGTTCGGGCGGCCGGTCGGCCGCGGTGCGGAGTGCGCTCGTCCCGTCGGCGGCGACCTCGACGTCGTAGCCGCGGGCCTGAAGGTTGATCCGAAGGGTTCGCAGGATCTGGGGCTCGTCGTCGACGACCAGGATGCGGATCATCGCAGCTCCCGGCTGGCCGTTTCGGGCCGGAGGTGCTCGCCGATCCTATGGTTGCCCAGCTGAACCGTTCCGGCGGGCTCGTCGATCGTCCGGTCTGCGCTCGGCAGGGTCAAGACCATGGTCACTCCGCCGCCAGGGGTTTCTTCAAGGGTGAGGTTTCCGCCCATGGCTTCGGCAAGCCCGCGGGACAGTGCCAGCCCGAGCCCGACTCCGGTGCTGTTGTCGCGGTCGCCGAGCCGTTGGAACGGCAGGAAGACCCGGTCCTGGTCGCTCGAAGGGATGCCGGGGCCGTGGTCGATGACTCGCAGCTGGACGTCCCCGTCGCGTTCGGCGGCGGTGATCGTCGGCGGTCGGTCGGGCGGGCTGTACCGCAGCGCATTGCCGATCACGTTGCCGATGATGCGTTCCAGCAGACCGGCGTCGGCCATCACCGGCGGCAGGTCGTCCGGGAAATGTACTTGCACCGCCTGTCCCTGCTCGCCGAATTCCGCGATGGCATGGGGTACGACTTCCTCGATCCCCACGTCACTGGTGCGCAGGCCCAGAGCGCCGGCTTGGAGCCGGCTCATGTCGAGCAGGTTCGCGACGAGCCGAGCGAGCCGGTCGAGCGATTCGTCGGCGGTCGCAAGCAGTTCGTGCCTGGTCCTCGGCGGAGAAGGTGACCTCGGCGCTCCGCAGGCTGGTGACTGGCCGCCTTCGCCGATGCGAGCGGTCCTCGCAGGTCGTGGCTGACCGCAGCAAGCAGCGCGGTCCGCATCCGATCTGCCTCTGCCAGCGGGCGGGCCGCCTCCGCCTCCTCGACGAGGCGTTCCTGGCGGAGTGCGACGACTGCCTGGGCGGCGAACGCTTCGACGATCCGCCGGTCGTCTGCCGCGAGCGGGTGCCCGCGCAGCACGAGCGTGAACACCTCGGTGGTGGTGCCCTGCTCGTCGGCGCCGGCGATCGGGACCTCCACCTCGCCCTCGCTCGGCGACTCGCACGGGTCGCCGCCGACACGTGGCGGCGATCCGCCACGCGTCCGGGTCGCGTCGGCGGTCGAGGGCGGTGCCGCCGGCATTGGCGCGGCGTTCGAGCAGGGTGACCGTTTCGCAGGCCCAGCGTTTCGCGGAGCTGCTCGAGCAGGGCGGTGAGGACCCGCCCGCCGCGGAGCACACTTCCCGCGACCGCGGCCAGGGTGGAGGCCTCCGCGCTCGCTCTGGCGGCTTGCCGGGTCCGTCGGGCGGCCATGTCGACCACGGCACTGACGGCGACCGCGATCGCCACATACACCACCAGCGCCAACAAGTTGTCCCGCTCGGCGATGGTCCAGGCGTTGACCGGTGGGGTGAAGAAGAAGTTCAGCAGCAGCGAGCCGGCGACGGCGGCCAGCAGCGCCGGCCACAGACCCACCTACCAACGCCACCGCGACCACCAGAGCCAGGAACAGCAGGATGTCACTCGGCAGCGACAATGCCTGGTCCAGGCCGAGCAGGATCAGCGTCAGCGACGGGCAGGCCGACGCAGGGCGAGCCCGAAACCGGCGATCCGGCGCCGCGCCGACAGGGCCGGCGATCCGGCGAGAAGCGGCGGCCGCCGTCCCTGCCCGATTCGTTCGTGGGTGACCAGGTGCACGTCGATCGGCCCGGATCGGGCGGTGGTGTTCACCCCGACTCCGGCGGACAGGATCTGGGCGACCCGGCCGCGGCGGCTTGCCCCGAGAACGAGCTGGGTGGCGTTGACGCCCGCGCGCGAAGTCCAGCAGGGCTGTGGTGATGTCGCTGCCGAGGACCTCATGGTAGGTGCCGCCGAGGCTCTCCAGGAGCAGCCGCTGCCGGGCGAGCAGCGCCGGATCGGCGCCGGACAGTCCGTCGGATCGTGCGATGTGCACGGCCAGCAGATCGGCCCCTTTGGTGCGGGCGGCGATCCGGGCGGCCCGGCGGATCAGCGTGTCACCTTCGGGTCCGCCGGTCAGACCGACCACCACCCGTTCGCGGGCTTCCCAGGTGGTGCCGATGCCGTGGTCGGCCCGGTAACGGTCCAGCTGGTCGTCGACCTTGTCGGCCAGCCACAGCAGGGCCAGTTCGCGGAGCGCGGTCAGGTTGCCGACACGGAAGTAGTTGCCGAGCGCGGTTTCGATCTTGTCCGAACCGTACACGTTGCCGTGCGCCATCCGGCGACGCAGCGCTTCCGGGGTCATGTCGGTCAGCTCGACCTGGTCGGCCGCGCGGACGACGTCGTCGGGAATGGTTTCGCGCTGGGTGATGCCGGTGATCTGCTCGACGACGTCGTTGAGGGATTCGAGGTGCTGGATGTTGACCGTGGACAGCACGGTGATCCCGGCCTCTAACAGCTCCTCGACGTCTTGCCATCGCTTCTCGTGCCGCGAACCGGGGACGTTGGTGTGGGCGAGTTCGTCGACCAGGACGACCTGGGGTTGCCGGCGCAACACGGCGTCCAGGTCCATCTCGGTGAACGTGGTGCCCCGGTAGGTCAACGACTTTGCGCGGCACCACCTCCAGGTCGCCGATCATCCGTTCGGTCTGCGCCCGACCGTGGGTCTCGACGATGCCGATCACCACGTCGGCGCCGCGGTCGCGCCGCCGGTGTGCCTCCTCCAGCATGGTGAAGGTCTTGCCCACGCCTGGCGCGGCCCCGAGATAGATCCGCAGCAGTCCTCGCGCCATGACCTCATCCTCACCCTTTGGGCAATACTGCTCGGCGCGTTTCATCGGGTCGTCGGGAACTGTTGGTCCAGCGCCTGGTTCAGTCCCAGCACGTTGACCCCTGGTTCGCCGATGAACCCGAGGGTCCGACCGGTCGTGTTCTCCTCGACCAGACGCATGATCGCGGCTGGGTCGGTCTGCCGCTCGCGGGCGATCCGGGGGACCTGCAGCCGGGCGTAGCCGGGGCTGATGTTCGGGTCGAGCCCGGAGGCGCTGGCGGTCACGGCATCGGACGGCACCGCTGATCGGGCTGGGCGCGTCGCCTCGGATGGGGGTCAACACTCCGCCGCTGTAGTCCTCACCCGGCTTGGCGCACTCCACGGCGACGCCGGCATAGGTCGCGATGAACGGTTTCGTCGGACAGGCCTGGTTCACCGAGACCGCCCTGACGACGGTGCCGGTGAGGCCGTCGGTGTAGAAGACGCGGAGCACCGCGCCCACACCGTCGGGGGTGCAGAAGGGACGGCTCCCGTCGACGCCTTCGAGTTTGCCGATCGCGAGGCTCCGCGCGCAGACCTGGGTCAGCAGGCTCTGCGTTCCCTGATCGGGCTCACCGTTGGCATCGACCGCGCCGGGCACCGGCAGGGTGTCCTCGATGCTCTCCGGTCCGAGGTTGCTGGCCGACGTGGATGTGGGGTCGTACCCGTCGCCGGCGGCCGAGGGGCGGCTCTGGAAGTACTGCGGGTCCGGCTGCCCGTCGGGCGTGGCGAACGACTGGCCGATGATCCGGCTGCCGATCACGGTGCCGTCCGAGCTCCGCAGCAGCGACCCGTCGGCGTGGTCGTGTAAACCCGGCAACCGTCCGACCGCCACCAGTGCCAGCGGGTAGGCGAGTCCGAGCAGCACAGTGAAAACCAGCAACGCGCGCAGCGCGGCGAGGTGCTGAGTGAACCAAGCAGGTAGACGCATGTCAGATTCCTGGAATGAACTGGACGATGAGCAGGTCGATGAGCTTGATGCCGATGAACGGTGCGATCAGGCCGCCGAGCCCGTAGATCAACAGGTTGCGCCCGAGCAGGCTGGCTGCGCTGCCGGGCCGGTAGCGGACGCCGCGCAACGCCAGTGGGATCAGCGCGACGATGATCAATGCGTTGAAGATGATGGCCGATGTGATGGCTGAGGTGGGCGAGTGCAGTCCCATGATGTTCATGGCCTGCAGGCTCGGGTAGACGGCGGCGAAGATGGCCGGGATGATCGCAAAGTATTTCGCGACGTCGTTGGCGATAGAGAAGGTGGTCAGAGCGCCGCGGGTGATCAGTAGTTGTTTGCCGATCTCGACGATCTCGATCAGTTTGGTCGGGTCGGAGTCCAGGTCGACCATGTTCCCGGCCTCCTTGGCCGCCGAGGTGCCGGTGTTCATCGAAACGCCGACGTCTGCCTGGGCCAGCGCGGGGGCGTCGTTCGTGCCGTCGCCGGTCATCGCGACCAGTCGCCCGCCCTCCTGCTCACGCCGGATCAGCGCCATCTTGTCTTCCGGTTTCGCCTCGGCGAGGAAGTCGTCGACACCGGCCTCGTCGGCGATCGCCTTGGCCGTCATCGGGTTGTCACCGGTGATCATCACCGTCCGGATCCCCATCCGGCGCATCTCGTCGAACCGTTCCCGCATGCCCGACTTGACGATGTCCTTCAGATGGATGACACCCAGCGTCCGCGCCGGCACCCCGTCGAGGTGTTCGGCCACAACCAGGGGTGTGCCGCCGGTGGCGCTGATCGCATCGACGGTCGAACCGACTTCGTGGGTGGGATGCCCGCCGTTGTCGCGGACCCACTTCATCACCGCGGCCGCGGCGCCCTTGCGGATCCGCCGTGTTCCGGTGGCCTCGCTGCTCACGTCCAGTCCCGACATCCGGGTCTCTGCGGTGAACGGGACGAAGTGGGCGTGCGGCATCACGCCTTCGCTGCGTTCCCGCAGACCGTACGCGTTCTTTGCCAGGACGACGATCGACCTCCCTTCGGGTGTCTCGTCGGCCAGACTGGACAGCTGTGCCGCATCGGCCAGCTCCTGCGGCTGTCACGCCCTTGACCGGCAAGAACTCGGTGGCCTGCCGGTTGCCGAGGGTGATCGTGCCCGTCTTGTCGAGCAGCAAGGTGTTGACATCGCCCGCTGCTTCGACCGCGCGGCCGGACATGGCCAGCACGTTGCGTTGCACCAACCGGTCCATCCCGGCGATGCCGATGGCCGACAGCAGTGCGCCGATCGTGGTCGGGATCAACGCCACCAGCAGCGACACCAGGACAATGCCGGTGACACCGCTCTGAGTGAGCGTCGGCGAGTCGGGTGCCGCCGCCTGCCAGTCCTTGGCGTAGATCGCCATCGGCTGCAGCGTCGCGACGGCGAGCAGGAAGATGATCGTCAACGCGGCCAGCAGGATGTTCAGGGCGATCTCGTTGGGGGTCTTCTGCCGGTTGGCGCCCTCGACCAGTGCAATCATCCGGTCCAGGAAACTCTCGCCCGGCTTCTGGGTCACCTTGATCACGATCCGGTCCGACAGCACCCGGGTGCCGCCGGTCACGCCGGACCGGTCGCCGCCGGACTCGCGGATGACCGGTGCGGACTCGCCGGTAATGGCCGACTCGTCGACGCTGGCGATTCCCTCGACCACATCCCCGTCGCCGGGAATGACCTCACCGGCCTCGACGACGACGATGTCTCCGGGCCGCAACGTCACAGCGTCGACGATCTCCTCGCGATACTCGGCCGAATCCGCCCCGGCGCTCCAGCCGGTCAGCCGGCGGGCCCGCGCCTCCTGTTTGGCCCGCCGCAGCGTGGCGGCCTGCGCCTTCCCGCGGCCCTCGGCAACCGCCTCGGCCAGGTTCGCGAAGATCACGGTCAGCCACAGCCACGCGGTGATCAACCATGCGAACACCGACGGCTGGAGGATCGACAACACGGTGGTCGCCGCCGAGCCGATCTCCACGATGAACATCACCGGGTTGCGCCACATCGTCGACGGGTTCAACTTGCGCAACGCATCCGGCACCGCCTTCACCAGTTGGGAGGGATGCAGGGCGCCCGCGCCCACTCGGCTCGGCTGCGTGGCCGGCGCCGGCGGCGCGGTCTGAACTACGGACATGAGCCGTCCTTCAAGAATCGTCAGAGTCCCTCGGCCAGCGGGCCGAGAGCAAGAGCCGGCAGGAACGTCAGGGCGATGAGGATGACCACGACACCGACCACCATGCCGATGAACAGCGGCCGATGGGTGGGAAGAGTGCCGGCACTGGCCGGCACCGGCTGCTGCCGGGCGAGTGCGCCGGCGAGGCCGAGCACCATGACCATCGGCAGGAACCGGCCCAGCAGCATCGCCAGCCCGAGCGCGGTGTCCCACCACGGGGTGTTCACCGTGATCCCGGCGAACGCCGAGCCGTTGTTGTTCGCCGCAGACGTGAACGCGTACAGCACCTCGGAGAACCCGTGCGGGCCGACGTTGAGCGCGGTGCTGCTGTTGCCGGTGGCCAGCGCCGCAGCCGTCCCGGTCAGCACCAGGGCCGGTGTGATCAAGAAATACAGTGAAGCGAACTTGATCTCCCGGGCCCCGATCTTCTTCCCCAGATACTCCGGGGTCCGGCCGACCATCAGCCCGGCCACGAAGACCGTGATCACCGCCAGCACGAGCATCCCGTACAGGCCGGAGCCGGTGCCACCCGGCGCGACCTCACCGAGCATCATGTTGATCATCGGCATCATCCCGCCGAGAGCGGTGAACGAGTCGTGGAACGAGTCGACGGCGCCCGTCGAGGTCAAGGTGGTGGCCGATGCGAACGTGGCCGAGTCCGGGATGCCGAAACGGACCTCCTTCCCCTCCATCGCCGCGCCGACCGCCTGCGGCACCGTACCGTTGCCGGCCAGCTCGAAGACGTTGGTCAACGTGATGCTGGCCACAGCCAGAATGGCCATGACGGCCAGGATCGCGTAGCCCTGCCGATTGTCCTTGACCATCCGGCCGAACATGCGGGGCAGGCTGAACGGAATCACCAGCAGCAGGAAGATCTCGAACCAGTTGGTCCAGCGTGTCGGGTTCTCGAACGGGTGCGAACTATTGACGTTGTAGAAACCGCCACCGTTCGTGCCGAGCTCCTTGATCGCCTCCTGGCTCGCGACGGGGCCGCCGGTGATCGTCTGCGACCCACCGACCAAGGTGGTGGCGTCGGTCCCGGCGGACAGGTTCTGCACCGCACCACCGACGATGAGCACGATGGCCGCCACGACGCAAAGCGGCAGCAGGACCCGAAGACAGATCCGGGTCAGATCGACCCAGAAGTTGCCGAGCTGGTCGGTGTGACGGCGGGCGAGGCCACGAACCAGGGCGGTCGCGACGGCTATGCCCACAGCTGCAGAGACGAAGTTCTGCACGGCCAAGCCGGCCATCTGGACCAGATGGCCCATGGTCGACTCACCGGAATAGGCCTGCCAGTTGGTGTTCGTGACGAAGCTGACGGCCGTGTTCCAGGCAACGTGACTGGTCACGGGACCGAACCCCAGCGACAGCGGCAAGACGCCCTGGAGCCGTTGGAATCCGTACAAGAACAGGATCGACACCGCCGAGAACGCGAGCACGCTCCGGGCGTAGACACCCCACGACTGTTCGACCGCTGGGTTGACCCCGACAGCGCGGTAGACGACCCGCTCCACCCGAGACTGCTTGCTGCCCGAGACCACCCGGTACAGGTAGTCACCGAGGAAACGGTAACTGAGGCCCAGCGCGACCAGCAGCGACACGATGAACAGCACACCAGCGGCCGTCGCGCCCATCAGAACCTCTCCGGAAACAACAACGCCACCGCCAGATAGACCGCCAGCGCCACCGCCACGACCAGACCGACCAGGTTGACCGCGTTCACAGCCGCTCCACCGCCCGCACCACGACCGCCAAAACCACGAACAACCCGACCGTCAACACCACGAAGACCACATCAGCCATCCCCTTCTCCTCTCAGCATCACGCCGTCGCCGAACGCCAAACCTGAGGATGGGCTGGCCCGCGGCTTCTGAAGACTGCGGCGTCCCGGAGCTCCCGGGGCATCGAGAGACAAGTCCACACCAACCCAAGGACGCGAGAACGGTTCTTGACGACTTTCATACGGCCAACCGCGGATTCTTGACGATTTCCATACGCCCAGTTCCCTTGCCAGCAATGCATGGGACGCCCGACTGGCTCCCGCGGATCCCGTCTGCCTCCTCGTTCTGCCCGAGGCCGGTCTCGATAAACGGACGCATCTCGTCGTTCTGCCGCTGCCCAACCGGGGTCGAGTGAGAGGTCAACGTGTTCCGCAGCACGCAGCGGAAAGAGGCCGCGTACTCGGCGATGCGGATCAGGTGGTCCTGGACATCTCACACGACCCGCCGCAGCCCGACGACGTGACACTTGTCAAAGCCGGCCGCAGCGCGGCGAGCATGCCCATCCGCGGTTTGGTGGTTCGTTGAACTCGATCACCTCGCCGGAGAGGTCGTAGGTGCGTCGAGACACGGGGCGCCCCTGTCGAACTGTTGTCTTCTTCGATCTCGTCGATGCCGTTCTCCAGCCCGGCCATGTCTGGTGCGTACACGTCGACAGCCTGATCCAGGATCGCGTAGGAGGGGGCTTCGTGTCCCGGCAACGGCAACCCCGATTACCTCCAGCCGAGCCCTGACACGTGCCAGATCGGGGGGCTGGTCGTGGCGGACGCTGATGACGAAGTCGGGACCGACGAAGACGTGAGGTTCACCGAACTCGACGCGCTCGACCTCCTCATCGATATGCCCGGGCCGGACGAAGAACAGCAACTGCACGTCACCGTAAACCCGGGTAATAAGACTATGAACGGGTTCATCGACCGGCACCGGTCACTGGTGATACTGCTCTCCGCACTGCTACCCATCGTCGTGGCAGCAGCGATCGCGCCGTTTCGAGCCAGCGTGGAAAACACCAATGCCGCCCTGGTCTTGGTCCTCGTGGTCGTCGCAGCGGCCTCGACCGGAATCCGGGCCGCCGGAGTCATCGCCGCACTGTCCAGTGCGCTGGCCTTCGACTTCTTCCTCACCGCACCGTTCAACCGGCTCACCATCACCGACCGGGCCGACATCGAAACGGCCGTCCTCCTTCTGGTGGTCGGCGTGGGCGTAACCGAGATCGCACTGTGGGGTCGACGCGAACAGGCCAAAGCGAGCCGCGAACACGGCTACCTCACTGGAGTGTTGGACACCGTCGGGTCGGTGGCGCTGGCCGACTACGACCCCGCAGACCTCACCAGGCGGGTGGCCGCCCAGCTCACGGATGTCCTCGGACTGGACGCCGCCCGATTCGAGGCGCAACTGACCCCGGCCCCCACGGCGCAGCTGCACCACGACGGAACGGTCAGTCGGACAGGCCACCTGGTCGACATCGACCGGTCAGGCCTTCCCACCGACACCACGATCGACCTCCTGGTCCGAAGCGGCGGCAGCGTCTACGGGCGGTACGTCCTCACGGCCTCCACCCGGGTACGGCGCCCCACCCTCGAACAGCGTCGGGTAGCGGTTGCGTTGGCCGACCAGGTCGGCGTCGCGCTGGCCAAGGACTCACCCAACACTCCAGACTGACCGGTTGCTCGATGGAGGACTGTCCGGAACTGTCCCTTGCTCCTCTGTCAAGCGCCAACCGCGGCGCTCGACCGCGCAAGACCCTGCTATCGAGGAGTTCGAGGGTGGTGTTGCTGAGGCTCTCCTCGGACTGGTGTTGGCTACAGCGTTGACGCGAATGGGTCGAAGTCGTGCGGCAGCATCGGGACTGGTGCGACTGTGCTCGTGACCTTGACGAACTGCTCCGATGCGGCGGACTCCTGCGCCGACAACAGCACGTCGACCGCGTGGTGGCCGAGTTCGCCGGAGGCGACGTGTGGCCGGCCGGCGGCGATGGAGCGCACCATGTCGAGCACACCGAGGCCGCGGCCGACGACCGTGCCGTGCTCCTCGACCTCGATCCACGGCTGGTCGAAGGACATGCCGTCGCGCAGTACGCCGAGCGGTTTGACGTACGCGGTCCGTCCCGTGAACTGGTTGGGATCCGGGATGACGATCGAGCCCTCGGTGCCGTGGATCTCGAAGATCCCGTGACGCTCGAGCGCGGAGTCGAAGCTGAGCAGGCTCTGCGCCTGCATGCCTGCCTCGAAGGCGGTGAGCACCTGGATCGTCGACGGCACCTCGACCGGGAACATCGCCCCGGCGTTCGGGCCGGTGCGGATCTCCCGCTCCTGCTTCGCCTTCAGCCCGACGGCGGCGACCCGGTCGACCGGGCCGAGCAGGCTGACGAGCGCGGAGAAGTAGTACGGACCCATGTCGAGCAGCGGGCCGGCACCGTGCGCGAACAGGAACCCGGGGTTCGGGTGCCACAGATCGGGGCCCTGGGTCTGGAACGCGGTCTGCGCGAACAGCGGCGTGCCGATGACCCCGGAGGCGATGGCGCGCTTCGCACTTTGGAAGCCCGGACCGAGCAGCGTATCTGGCGCGGAGCCGACGCGAACGCCGGCCGCCCGGGCCTGCTCGAGCAAGGCGGCGGTCCCGTCCCGGTCAAGACCCAGCGGCTTCTCCGACCAGACGTGCTTGCCCGCCGCGATCGCGGCCGTGGAAACCTCCACGTGGGCGTCCGGCGTGGTCAGGTTCACCACCAGCTGCACTCCGGGATGGGCGAGCACGTCGTCACCGCTGCCGTGTGCGGGGACGCCGTGCTTGGCCGCCTGTGATCGGGCTCGATCGGCGATGAGGTCGCCGACGACCAGCACCTCGACGTCCGGGAAGGATTTCAGGTTCTCCAGGTAGGTGTCGCTGATGACCCCGACGCCGACGATGCCGATGCCGACCGGGCTCAACGGACGTACCCGCCGTCCGTGAGGAACGCGTAGGACGCGGCGATGTCGTCGAAGACGTCGCCGGGTGCGTGGTCGTACTCGATGACCGCGTACTGGAGCGCGGTCGCGGCCCGGAGGGACTCGACGAGCGGCACGCTGCCTTCGCCGGCGTGGCGCTGGTCGAGGCTGGCCGACCCGAACTCCGGTGCGTCCGGCGCGAACGGGTTGCTGGCCGGCGCGACGCCGTCCTTGATGTGCTCCGCGATCAGGCGGTCGCCGAGGCGCGCAACCAGCCCGGGGACGTCCTGTCCACCGGTGAGCGCCCAGAACAGATCCAGCTCGATCGCGACGCGGTCCTCGGTCAGCTCGATGAACCGCTCGTACGCGGTCTGCCCGTCGAAGGAGGCGATGAACTCCTGGGCGTGGTTGTGATAACCCACGGTGAGCCCGAACTGGGCGGCGACCTCGGCCGCGGCGTTGATGCGGTCGGCGATGTCCTTCACGCCGTCCTCGGTCAACCAGCGGTCCGGCGCGACGAAGGGGTCGATCACTGTGCGCATGCCGATGGCCGCCGCGGCCTCGAACACGACCTTGGGCTCGGGGGTGGGGATCGAGCCGTCCGGCGTCCAGAGCACGTCGGAGAGCAACGGGGCATGGCCGGTGGGCGACGCGAGACCCGCGGCGTCCAGCGCCGTGCGGATCTCCTCGGGGCGGCGCACGAAGTCGAACGCCTCGACGTTCTTCAGGCCGATCGCTGCCAGACGGTCGAGAGAGCCGTTCATGTCGGCCGAGAACTGCTCGGCAAGGGTGTACAGCTGGATGGATGCCTCGGGTAGGGCCACGGTGTCCTCTTTCTGAACGGGTTTCCGGGTTTGCGCGGTCAGGTTGCGTTTCACCATACCAAAAACATCCGGATGGAGGTATTCGGCCCCGGAGTGCTCTAGCATCGCGTGCATGGCAGAGAAGTCTGCGAGCTCCGCAAGGCGTCGCGGAGCGTACGCCAAGGGTCTCGCGAGGCGGCAGGTGATCATCGACGCGGCGATCGAGGTGTTCGCGCAGCGCGGCGCAGATCGCACGAGCCTTCGCGCGATCGCGGAGGAGGTCGGAGTGACGCACGCCGCTCTGATCCACCACTTCGGTTCCCTCGAGCGGCTGCTCGTCGAGGTGTATGAGGAGTCCGAGCGTCGGCTCGAACTCGAGGCCCGCGATCGGAACGACATCTCGCCGGTTGAGGTGATGCGGTTGTCCGCGCAACGCAACCGTGGCGTGCCGGGCATGGTGCAGCTGTACACGGCTCTTGTCGCATCCGCGTTGGAAGAAGGGCACCCGGCGGCGACGGTGTTCGCCTCCCAGCGGTTCGCGCGGATCCGTGCCTCGCTGGTCGAGCAGATCAAGAGCCGGCAAGAAGACGGACGTATCCGGGCGGACCTTGACGCCGATCAGGTCGCGGCGCTCGTCATCGCCGCCTCTGACGGCCTTCAGACCCAGTGGCTGTTGGACCCGGACGTGGAACTGGTGGGTGCGCTTGCGCTGCTCGACGGACTGCTGAGTGAGGTGCCGGCCTCTCCCTCGTGATCATCGGCAGGGTCCCCGCAGACGTGCTCGGTTGGCCTCTCCGGTAGCTGGCAGCGGAGCCTACCCAGCCGCGCCGTCCGTGATCCGGAACGCGTTGGCGAAGACGGTCAGTACTGGTTCACGCCTGCTCGCGGCCGGACCGCTCAGTACAAGTCAGCGCTGCCGTGGCCCGGTTGCGCTCGACGTAGGCCCACTCGGCCACCGCATCACGGCGATTTGGCCGCGGCACGAACAGAGCGAAAGTTCGGAGCGCGATATTTCCCTTCGTGGTCGGACTACCGCGCTGCTACCTTCCAAGGATGCGTCTGACATCTCTGTTCCTGCTGTGGACTGCCGTGCTCTGTGGTGGCGCGGGCGTGTTCTTCACGTTCCAGGTCTGGGACCAGCGACTGACAGCCGACCCAGATCTGTTCTACGTCGTGGCGGCGGTCGTCCTGCTGGTTCTCGGCGGTGCGGCCCTGCTGGCGCTCGTCACCCTTCATGGGCTGGTTCAGGTCCTTGGCGACGTGGATCGTGTCGCGCTTCGGTCGACTGATTCCGCGCGGACCAGCTGAGCAGACTGCGCGCGGGTGGGCACGGCCGATGAGTGGGCAGCTGCCGATCAAGGATGTAGACGAGACGGCGTTGCCAGCGTCGAGGTCGGCGCTCCAAGGCGATCATGAACCCAGTTGATCATGTGCAGGACGCGGGCGGGACGTACGAACTGGCGCGTCTGCGTGGGTGTCTTTCGCGTGGTGCTTGCTGATCTTGGTGCGCGTGTTGATCATGGGGGAGCGCGGCTCGGTCAGGGGATGGGCGTTCTGAGGCCGGCCGCCGCCCAGGGGGTTGGCGGAGCCCGCGTCAACGCCGCAGTCGGCTGCCAGTGCGCTGCCGTGCAACCTCGAGCCGCACCGTGCGGTGATGGGCTGGGCTGAGCTTCAGCCGGTGCGCACCCGTCTAGCCAATGTGCCCCTGTTGGCGCGCCCGTTCCGGGCTGAAAATGGGGCTGTGGTCGTCCGGTAACGCCGTGGTTTCTATGGTTCTGTGAGGCCGTCGTCTAGCCGGGCGGGAGTTGCGTGTTGGGCCCTTCATTGTTGCCTCGCTGGTGAGAGCACGAGGATTAGTTTCGCTGTACTGCCCGGCAGCTCCCCGGTCGGCCACGCTTCGTGGTCGAGACGACCGTCGATGACGGTCAGGAGGGGGTGAGGTGGGTGTTTGTCGAGTCCAACGATGACGAGCAGATCATCGAGCGGGTCGCGGCGTTGGACATCGGTAAGGCCGAGATCGTCTGCTGCGTCCGGATGCCGGCTGCGGGTGGCGGCAAGCGAAGGGTGCAGGAGGTGTCCACGCATTCGACGATGGTTCCGTCGTTGTGCGAGCTGGCGAACCGGCTGGTCGAACTCGGTGTGCAGCGGGTGGTGATGGAGGCGACCAGCGACTATTGGCGGCCGCCGTTCTACCTGTTTGAGGCCCACGGTCTGGATCCGTGGTTGGTGAACGCGAAGGATGTGAAGCATCTGCCCGGACGGCCCAAGACCGACCGGCTGGACGCGGTCTGGTTGTGCAAGGTCGCCGAGCGCCAGATGCTGCGGCCCAGCTTCGTGCCACCCGCCGACATCCGCCAGCTGCGAGACCTCACCCGGTATCGGGCCGATCTGGTCGGGGTCCGGACCGCAGAGAAGAACCGGGTGGAGAAGCTACTCGAGGACGCCTGCCTCAAACTGTCGGTCGTCGCTTCCGACATCTTCGGTGTTTCCGGGCGGGCGATGATGACGGCGTTGATCGGTGGGGAACGCGACCCCAAGGTGCTGGCCGAACTGGCCCGGTCCAGCATGCGGCGCAAGATCCCCCGTCTGGAGGAGGCGTTCGCCGGGCTTCGGTTGGGGACCTTCGACGACCATCATCGGTTCCTGCTGGCACGGATGCTGGCCCGGGTCGACGCGACCAACGCTGACCTTGCAGCGGTCGACGGCCAGATCGGAGACCATCTGGCCCCTTTCGCTGATGCGGTCGCCCGGCTCGAGGAGATCCCCGGGGTCGGAGCGACCGCAGCCGCGATCCTGATCGCCGAGATCGGTCTCGACATGAGCAGATTCCCGACCCCGGCCCACTTGGCGTCCTGGGCCAAGTTCGCGCCCGGGATCAACTCCTCAGCCGGGAAGTCCAAGGGCAACGGCTCAACCGGGCACGGGAACCGCTACCTCGCCCGCGTCCTCGGCGAAATAGCAGTCTGTACCAGTCGGACCGACACCTTCCTCGGCGCCCGTTACCGACGAATCGCGCGCCGCCGCGGCAAGAAGAAGGCCATCGTCGCAGTGGGCCGCTCGATCCTGGTGATCATCTGGCATCTCCTCGCCGATCCCGACATCCGTTTCCACGAACTCGGCGCCGACTACTACGACCGGCACGTCAACACCCCCGCGAAGCGACGTAACCACGTCCGACAACTCGAAGCGCTCGGCTACAAGGTCACCCTCGAACCCGCAGCCTGACCCAGCCTCGGCCCGGAGCCTGCCTGGTCACGTCCATTTTCGGATTAGCTGACCTTGGTCATGATGAATCGCCAGTGATCGGCGAAGGCAATGTCGATGGTCTGGTCGCCAAGGGTGTAGGTCGCCGGCGCCCACCGCACGAACTTGCAGGTCAGCGGGTCCACCAGTGCGTGCTGCGCCGGGTAGCTGGGGCCGGTGCCGGCGAAGGTCGCCACCACCTGGCCGGGCGGCGCCGTGCACTTGGCGTTGACCGCTCCGGTCGAGGTCTTCGTCGTTACGACGTAGCCGTCGGCGCCCCTGGTGATCGTGACGACTGCGGGCGGACCGATCGTGACGTCCCAGTCGCCGAGCAGTGGATCTTGCGCAGGCCGTAGCTGGGCCACAGCGAACAGGACGCCGATCGACAGCGCGATGCCGATCGCCCCGCGGCCGACTCGGCTCAGACCTCGGTCAGCGAGCACGACGACGACCCCGAAGACGAGAAGCCCGGCCACGACCGATGTCAGCAGCCGACCGGCGACTACGTGGTCGTAGCGGAGGAACTCGTAGCTGAGCCCGACGCCGAGCACGGCCGCGACAGCGAGGTAGGGCCACCAGCGCCGAGCCCGACTCGAGGCACCTACCTTGCGCGTCGAGGGTGGCAGAGCAGGCGTGCCGGCACCGGTCTGTCGGTCGGTCTGCAGCGGTTCGGTCATCGCCTGGTCTCAGCCGATCTTGGTGAACAGCAGGTTGTGCTGGCTCGGAACCATCTCCTGGAGGCTCCGCGCTGCGACGAGGTCGAAGGTGGCAGGCTCCCAACCCGCCAGCCGACAGTCGGTCGGGTAGCCCAGCAGCTGCCAGCCGCCGTGGCTGGGAGCCGCACCGTCGAACGTCGCGAGCACGGTGCCAACCGGCAGATCACACTGGTAGCCAGGAAGCCGAGCCGGCGTCTTTGCCATCACGGTGTAGCCGATCGCGGACTTGGTGATGGTGACTGTGGTCGGCGGCATGCCCTGGAAGCTGGCCGTCCAGTCCCCCACGAGCGGATCGCTGTCGGTCGCCGTACGCAGGTGGGTGACGGCGAAGACGAGCCCGACGGCGAGCGGAACCCCGAGCAGCGCTCGACCGATCCGGCTCCGGCCCGGCTCAACCACCACCACGACCACGCCGATCGCGAGCAGCACCGCGACGATCAGGGCCGACAGATGGTCAACGATCGCGTGGTCGAAGCGAATGAACTCGTACCCAAGGCCGAGCGCGAGCACCGCGGACACCACGACAACGGCCCACCAGCGCCGGGAACGGGTGATGCGATGCCCCTCGCGACGGCCCTCGGGCTTGCGCTGCTCGAACTCCACCTGCTCGGTCATCGGACCCCGTCCGCCCCACGTCAGGCCCAGCGTAGCGATGCGCATCCATCTGTGCGGGCGGTGGGAAATTGTTGCGGCCGGACGTGTTGTCAGCAGCAACCGTTGATCGATCATGGTCCGGTAGGACGAAGGCAGGCCTCTGCATCGCGAGGGGGGTCATATCCCGTACCGCCCATCGAGAGATCGGATGTCACCGGCAGCAGGCCGCGTCTGCTGCGGTGGCACCTATTCGACGGAGGCGATTCCTTCCGAGAGGCAGTGACCGGCTGCCTCGCCGGGAAGGGGTGCGTGAGGCGGCGACGTCATAGACGGCCGTAGGCCCGCAGGGTCTGCAGAGCATCGACGGTGACGACTCCGCGCGACTCCCAGGCGGCGGCCGGGTTCCAGTGGTCCCAGTTGAAGTCCCAGCCGCCGTCATCGCCTTGATCGGCTTCCAAGGCGTCGAGGGCGGCGGTCAGAACGTCCGGTCGGAACAGCCGGGTCCCGGCGTGTTCCGGGTGCGGGGCGACAGCCAAAGGTTCGAGCTCCTCGCCCTCGACACCCCCGCTGACGCGGATCCGACCATCCGCGGGGATCAGCTCCGCGAAGGCGGCGAGGACGTCATCGGCGCGGTCACGCTCAGGGGTGGCGTCGAGGAAATCGACGGCGTACTTGAAGGCGTAGGCGTCCCGGTCGGGCGTGGCGCCGTGGACGCGCGCCCAGCAATAGTCTTGAGCGGAGTCGAGCCAGGGGTGGTCCAACCCGAGGTGCAGCCCCGCCGCCACCAGTTGAATGGTGGCCAGGAGCGATGAGTCCGACGACGGCTGCATCCAGAACGCGGCGGGGTGTCCCGCCGCCGAGGGAAGCAGGAAGGGCACTCCGCCGTCGTCGAGGGTGACCGTGGCCAGCCAGTCGAGCGTGCCGAGGGAGAGGTCCTGACGCCGGTCCGTTGGTGGCAGCACCGCCAGCATCTCCAGGGCGTAGCGGACGGGAATCGGCTGGCTGGTAGGGGTCCGGGCATCAGGGTCGAGGCAGCCGATACCGCCGTCGGGGTTGCGGTATGCGGTGACCGCGGACAGCAACAGGTCGGCCGGAGCCCCGTCGAAGAGGTACTGGAACCGGCGACGGTCGACCAGCCGGGCGTGGCCGTGGACGAAAGTGCGGGCGAGGTCGAGGTTGATCACAGGCCGACCCTAATCGTGGTCCGTCGACAAGCTTCCTGGTTGGGTAGGGCCCCCCAATCGAGCGCGTTCCTGCCGAGAGACGCGGGCCGCCAGCAGCTGACAGGTGTCGTCCAGACGGACGCCGCCGGAGAGGCACTGGTAGCGCTCACCGTGCTGCAGAGACTCGTCGCCCATTCCGTGTCCCAACCGCCGACCGCCATGCGCCCCATCCGGTTGAGTGAACTCAACGAACGAGAGCTGCGGCTGACCTGGTCGGGCCGGACCTTCGCCCTCCGGGTGATGAGGAACTCCCGGGACGTCGTCCGGCTCTGACTGCTCAACCCACCGAGCTTACGAGCGATCTGCCTCCGATGGGATTCCCTGCCAGTACACCCATCACCAGTGTCTCCCTGATCCGGGCTCGGCACGATTGGATGGTGGGGGAGTCGATTCACCATCGCGCTGATGTCAGAGCAGCCACATCTGTGGACCCTGAACTGGAAGAGAGCACACCATGAAGATGCGCACCCTTGGCGCCAGCGGCCTCGAGGTCTCAGCCATCGGCCTCGGTTGTATGAGCATGACCGGCGGCTACAGCGGCCGGCCCGACCGACAGGACATGATTGCCCTCCTCCACACCGCGGTCGAGCGCGGTGTCACGTTCTTCGACACCGCCGAGATCTACGGCCCGCACGTCAACGAAGAGCTGGTCGGAGAAGCCCTGGCACCGTTCCGCGATCAAGTCGTCATCGCCACCAAGTTCGCCCAAGACGTCGACCCGGCCGAACGCAAACCGCGGGGCCGGATGCTGAACCCGGACGAGCTAGCCGGAGCCGTGGAGGGCTCTCTGCAGCGGCTCGGCTTGGACGTGATCGACCTGTACTACCAGCATCGTGTCAACCCGGATGTGCCGATCGAGGACATGGCCGGCGCTGTCAAGGGACTGATCGAGGCCGGCAAGGTGAGGCATTTCGGCATGTCCGAGGCGGCCGCCGACACGATCCGACGCGCCCACGCCGTCCAGCCGGTGACCGCGATTCAGAGCGAGTACTCCCTGTGGTGGCGACGCCCGGAAGACGAGGTGCTCGCGACTTGCCGCGATCTCGGCATCGGGTTTGTCCCGTTCAGCCCGCTCGGCAAGGGCTTCCTCACCGGCACCATCACCACCGCCACCACGTTCGAAGCAGGCAACGACCTGCGAGCCAGCATCCCCCGGTTCTCCGCCGAGGCATTGGAACACAACGCGGCCATGGTCGACCTTGTCAAGGCCGTCGCCGAGAAGAAGGACGTCACACCCGGACAGATCGCGTTGGCCTGGCTGCTCGCCCAGGAGCCGTGGGTCGTTCCGATCCCTGGCACCACGAAACTGCACCGGCTGGAGGAAAACCTCGGTGCCGCCGACATCACCCTCACTGCCGACGAACTCGCCCAGCTGACCGAGGCGTCCTCGCGGATCGAGATCGAGGGTGGACGCTACCCCGACTTCCTCGAGGCCCAGACCAACCTCTGAATCCCCCGAGGCACCCCGCCCACCCTCAGCGCAACAAGAAGGATCCGCACGACGAGGACAAGGAAGATCGGATCGCTCGAGGCCTCGGCGGTCGGGTGCTCAGGGAGCCTGCAGTGACCGTCGGCTGCTCCGCAGCATGGCCGGCGCGAGAAGCAGGGCGAGCAGCACCGGGAACTCCAGGTACGCGTGGTAGGAGGCCAGCGCCGCGTAGACGGCCTTGCCCTGGAAATAGTCGGTCAGGAACACTGCCGCGAGCACAGCTCCGCCACCGATGCCGAGCAGCCAGGCTCGACGCCCCCGGAGCCAGGGCACGCGCGACTCGAAGGCGGCGGTGGCATCGGGGGCGAACCTGGGCAGGAACCCCACCCAGACCACGTAGTGCATCGTCTGCATGAAAGCGAACATCACCAGGAACCGCAGACCCATCTGCGTCAGCAGAGCGGGCGGCGTCGCGGACGAGATCACCGCCGAACCGGTGCCGACGAAGCGTTGGACGATGCCGGGCCCGTCGGCGACGAACCTGTCGAATGCGCCCGCGAGGATCGCCAGTGGCACCACGATGATCCACAACACCTGGGTGAGCCGGAAGGCGGTTCGCGCACCCGCGTTCGGGATGCGTCGAGCCCAGTCCCACAAGAACACGAGTGGTACGAGGTTGTGCAGATGGGTCAGCACGACGAAGTAGTACGCCGGGAACGCCAACGAAACAGCGGCCCCGATCGCCAGCATGGCGAGGATTCCGACGATCAGAACAACTCCGGTGATCGACCGAACACCGGGCAGCGAGCTCATCCCGAAAACGGCGCCGGCACCGAGAACCATGAAACCCAGCGCGATCTCGGCATAGCGAGCGCCGCTCGGCCAGAACGCCGTCAGCAGGCGGCAGACGACGATGCCGGTGATCAGGACCAGCAGCAACCCGAGCAGGCGCCCGGACAGGACCGGCGCGAAACGACCGGCCACGTAGCGGATCTCCAGCACGTTGTGCAGCACGCCGAATGCGATGAGTCCGAGCACGGTCGTGGCCAGCGGAGCCCGAGTCGCCAGGACGAGGGCCAGCGCGGCGACCCCCAGCATGCCGAGAGTCGCCAGTGGAACCGCGGGTCCGGATGGAACGCTGAGGGGCGTGGACCCGAGGACCGCGGGCTGGACCGCGCTGCTGACGTTGTGGGGCGGCTGGGTCCCCGCGTTCGTCCTCACCTGTGTCATCGAGGTGCCCGTCTACCTCGTGATGTTCGAGCTGTTCGGGCTTGTCGGCCGATCCGGCAGCGATCCCACCGGGGTCGTCGCGAGACGAGGCGACCGGAGCCGCGCCGGACGAAACAGCGCCGGACGAAACAGCGCCGGACGGAACAGCGCCGGACGGAACAGCGGGGGACCAAGACCCGCGCTCGGTTGGGGAGGCGCGGTCCTGCTCGCGCTCGTGCTCAACGCGGTGACACATCCGGTGTTCTGGGCGATCGCGCTGAGTCTCAGCTCGAGTGCGGGGGTGGTGGTCGGAGAGGTGCTGGTCACGCTGACCGAGGGCCTGATCATGTGGCTGGTGGTCCGTCGCCAGCCGCTGGCCTGTCTGACCTGCGCGTTGGTCGCCAACGCCGCATCGGCGGTCCTCGGCTCGGCGCTCTGGGCGTACGTCACTTCTTCGGTTTCCTAGGCTTCGACGACGTCCACTTCGCCAGGATGATCAGCAGGCCGAGCGCAACGAAGGCGATCACGACCGAGCCTGCGAAGCCGTTTCTGCCCTGCGGCGCGGCGTCGAGGGGCAGCACACCCAGGACGGTGGCGAGCCCGAGAACGTACGCAGCGGTCATCGTCGCCCCCGCACCCTCCGCAGTACGACGATCACGATGACCGCGGCGATGACCGCCAAGACAATGACGATGATCACCGGGCCCGCCTGTTCGGCGGGGCTTGGGGCGATGTCGAGCGGAGTCGGCATGTCCCTATCTTCGTCGCACCCCCGGCTCGTTGGATGCACCACCTCCGACGTGGCCCGCTTCTCAGCGGCCGACTAGGCCTTTCCGCGTTGTCACGTCGGCGTCTCAGAGGCCGGCGAACCGGCTGATCGTCGCGACGAACACCTCCGGACGGTCGGCGTGCACCCAGTGACTGGCGCCCTTGATCGTGACGAGCTGGGTCCGGGGGAACAGGGCGCGCATGGCGGGTGCGTACTCCGGGCGGACGTAGTCCGAGTTCTCCCCGGCCACCCAGATCACCGGTCCCTCGTACGGGTCGACGGGCGGCCGGTCGGGCTCTGTGGCCACGGGCCAGCCGCCGATCTCCGGCAGGTGGTCCCCGAGCAGCTTCAGGTTCATCTGCCACTGCCAGCCGGGTTCGCCGCGAGGGCGCTCACCGCCGAGTTCGCGGCGCAGGTTCTGCAGCAGGAAGCTCCGGATGGTCGCGCTCTGGACGTACGGCGCCAGGTCTCGGTCGGCGGTGGCCCGGTCGGCCAGATGGTGCAGGTCGAGCGCACGCATGCCCTCGACATAGCGCCCGAAGTCGCGCAGGCCGGCGTAATCCACCGGCGACACGTCGACGACACAGAGCCGCGCGACCAGCTCCGGATGTGCCAGCGCCAGCATCATCGCCACCTTGCCGCCCATCGAGTGGCCGACGACGACGAACGACTCGCCGTCGCCTTCGCGACGCAGTAGCGCGGCGACCGCGGCCGCCATTCGGGAGTAGCTGAAGGTCTCGCTCCAGGCGGATCGGCCGTGGTCGGGCAGGTCGACCAGCAGTAGCCGCGCACGATCGGACAGCGCCTTGGCGATGGTCGTCCAGTTCTTGCCCTGCCCGAAGAGTCCGTGCAGGAAGCAGATCCGCGGACCCGCGTCGCCGAGCTCGGTGGCGAACACGGGCCCGTCGATGGTCCGACTCACGGCCACGACGTCACCGGCCACCGCACTGGCCGCCTCACCGGGGCCTCCCCATCCTCGCGAACGGTCTCATGGGCGGCGCTGCCAACAGCTCGTGTGCCAGTGCCGGCGGTAGGCCACCGCACTGTCGCTGCCGAGCGGTGGGTCGGACGGCCAGGCGACGACATGCGGTGTACCGGGGGAGATGACCTGGTTGCACGATGGGCAGCGGTACGACTTCTGGCTCGCCTGCCCCGTCACCGACCGGACGACCCATGAGCCGTCCTGCTTGATCGCCGACGTCCCGAGAGTCGGGTCCAGCGGCCGCGGGGGCCGCAGGTGCTTACTCGGGCGCTTCGCCATTCAGAGGACCTCGCGCAGCGCAACCAGAGCCGTCGTCGGGTCGTCGGCGGAGGCAAGCCGCTCCAGCAGGAGGGCGGGGCGGTCGGCCGGCTGAGCGGTGTCCGCAAAGATCTGCCGCTGGGCTGCCAGCACCTGTCGTGGACCCAGCTCCGACAACACGTCGAACGGCTTGGGCATCCGGCAACCGAGGCTCATCCCGGTGTCGATCTGGTCGGGGGTGGCGTACCAGGTGCCGACCATCCGAAGGACCCCGTTCAGGTACGGCGCGAGCAGCGCAAGGGGCAGCTCGGAGGCCCTGCTTGCCCGGGTCCGCGGCCCGGGGGCGGGCGCGTCGGTGACACCGTCGGGACCATAGGCATAGAAGCCCCGGCCCGCCTTGCGCCCCGTCCAGCCGGCCGCGACGAGCTGGGTCAGCAACGACGCCGGGGCCACGAGTGGGTCCTTGGTCTCGTCGTACATCCGGGTGAGCACGGCCACGCTGACGTCCAACCCGACCAGGTCGAGCAGGGTCAGCGGGCCCATCGGGTTGCCGGCCTCCACCATGGCAGTGTCGATCTCCTCCCGGGTCGCGAAGCCGCCGTCGAGGAGAAGCACCGCCCGATTGAGGTAGCCGACCAGAAGGGTGTTCACGATGAAGCCGGCCCGGTCGGTGCAGGTGATCGTGGTCTTGCCGAGGTCGTCCAGAAGGCCGAGTGCCCGCTCGGTGGTCTCCGGTGCGGTGAGCACGGTCGTGATGAGCTCGACCAGTGGCTGGACCGGGGCCGGATTGAAGAAGTGCACACCGACCACGCGGTCCGGATGCTCCGTGGCAGCGGCGATGGTCGTGATCGACAGGGACGACGTGTTGGTGGCCAGCAGAGCATCGGGCCGGGCGCGTCGGTCCACGTCGGCGAAGAGCGCGGTCTTGGTCTCCAGGTGCTCGACGACGGCCTCCACGACGACGTCAGCGTCGGCAACGGCGTCCAGATCGGTGCCGAAGGCGACCCGGCCGACCAGCGCGTCGCGATCCTCCGCGCTCAGCTTGCCCGTCGCCACCGCGCGATCGGTGGATCTGGCGAGGATCGATCGACCGCGTTCCAGTGCATCGTCGGTCACCTCGATGCCGCTGACCTGCCAGCCGCTGCGGGCGAAGACCTCCGCGATGCCTGCGCCCATCGCGCCGAGCCCGATCACCGCCGCGCGTTTCGTGTCATTCACGCGCCGAGTCTTCCACGTCGCCGGAACCGAGCAATGAGCTAGGTTGGGCGACCGTGCGACTGGTGATTGCGGAGTGCCAGGTGGACTACGCGGGGCGACTCACCGCTCACCTGCCGATGGCGAAGCGACTCATCCTGGTGAAGGCGGACGGCTCGGTCTCGATCCACGCCGACGACCGGGCGTACAAGCCGCTGAACTGGATGAGCCCGCCCTGTTCCGTCGCCGAGCGGCCGGCCGACGAGGCCGAGGCCGCTGCGGGCCTGGCTGAGATCTGGGAGGTTCGTGGCCGCGACGGCGACACCCTGCAGATCTCGCTGGCGGCGATTCATCACGACACCAGCCACGATCTCGGGATCGATCCGGGCCTGGTGAAGGACGGTGTCGAGGCGCACCTGCAGGCCCTGCTGGCCGAGCATCCCGAGACGCTGGGCGACGGCTGGTCGCTCGTCCGCCGCGAGTATCCGACGGCGATCGGGCCCGTCGATCTGCTCTGTCGAGACGCGGCCGGCGCCTACGCGGCGGTCGAGGTGAAGCGGCGCGGAGAGATCGACGGCGTGGAGCAGCTGACTCGCTACCTCGAGCTGCTCCGACGGGACCCGCTGCTGGGAGACGTCCAGGGGGTCTTCGCGGCCCAGCAGATCAAGCCACAGGCCAGGGTCCTGGCCCTGGACCGGGGAATTTCCTGCGTCACCGTCGACTACGACGCGCTCCGCGGAATGGATCGGGCCGAGGATCGATTGTTCTGAGCCTGGTCCGCACCTTGCGCCTGGTCCGCGCGATGCGCCGGGTCCGCACGATGCGCCTGGTCCAGCGGAGGCACGGGGTCAGTCGGGGTAGCGGAGCGACGGCTCAGCGCCAGCACGATGACCGCGAGAACGATCAGCACGATCACCGACTGTTCGACGACGCCTGCGATGCCCGTCGACACCGCCGCTCGCATGCCGACCCAGGCGTACGTCAGGGCCGCGCCGGCGGCCAGACCCGTGACGTCGAGCCGGAACAGTGCGGAGGCGGCGATCGCGATGGCCAGCACGATGAGCAGGACGGCGACGGTGAGCCAGGCGGCGGCGACCGTCGGCAGGTAGTACCTCAGCAGCTGGAAGGCACTGCTGAGCACGAGACCGACCACCAGGGCGGGTGGCCACGGCCGGGTCGGCCGGATCCGTCCCGGCCGGAGCATCAGGCCGGCCGCGATGGCGATCACCGCGAGCAGCCCGGCGCCGACCAGTTGCGCCGGGTGCGCCATGAAGTGGGTGCTACCCATCGCGTAGCTGATCGCGAACGTCGCCGCGCCGCCGAGGACCATGACGCCGGAGACGACTCCGAGACCGAGGCGGCCGAGCCACGGAACGGGGTGGTCGACCAGGTCAGGATGGTCGGCCAGGAATCGCTCTGCGCCGCGCCCGAGCGACGGGTGCGGGAAGACGGCCTCGATCAGCGCGATCGGAGTGGCGATACTCCAGACGACGTGGATGGAGAGTACGAAGATCGCCCACGGTGCACCCGTGCCGAGCCAGCCGACATAGCCGTAGGAGAGCAGGTCCAGACCCAGGTAGTGCGGATTGAACAACGACTGGGTCAGCAAACCCTCCTCGACGAGGGCGAAGCCGAGACCCAGCAGCAGGATCGTGGGCCAGCCGCGGCCCGTGCGGCGGGCGATCTCCCGGATGGCGATGGCGGCCATGCCGTACCAGAGGACGAACAAGACGAACTCGCCGATCTGCTGGCCGGGGTCGACCTGGCCCGAGAGGTACTGGTCGCCCAGCACGAACTCGGCCATCAGCGGGGCGAACACAGCCAGGGCGGCAACCGGGAGGAGCCGGGGCGTGCGGGTGGTCGGAGATGAAGTGCTCATGGCTCTACGGTCGCGCGGCCCCACCTTGCACGAGTAGCGCTCGAGTCACCATCCAGGGGTGACAGTTGTCATCGAGCGGATCTCCGATGGCCCCCACCCCACCCCGAGTTGTCAGCGTCTCAGAGGGCTATAGCCCGCTGAGACGCTGACAAGTCGGGGTGGGTCAGGAGGCGGCGGCCTGGTTCACCAGGTCGTCGTCCAGCATCAGCTCGACCGCGGGAGCGGCCGTCGTCTGCTGCAGGGCCAGCGCGCTCAAGGAGTTGAGCTGGTCCTTGATGGCGAGGCGCTGACGGTTGATTCGGTCCTGCTCGACCCGCAGCTCGTCGGCATCCACCTGGAGCTGACGCCGACGCCAGAAGAACTCCTGACGGGCCCGCTCGTCGACCACGGCGGCCTCGTGTCGGGCACGGGCGAGGATGGTCTCCGACTCCGCCCGGGCCCGCTGGGCAAGCCGCTCCGCCTCACCTTGCGCTCGAAGCCTGATCTGAGCGGCCTCGCGCCGTGCCTCGGCAACGAGCTCCTCGGCCTGACGAAGCGCCTCCGCCACGACGTCGTCCGCGACCAGATCGGGGCGGGTTCGGCGCATGGCAGCGACATCGGTCAGCGCGGCGGCCAGCTCGGACTCTCTGACCGACAGCGCCCCCTCGGCGTCAGCCGCGCGCGCCTCGGCCGCGCCGAGCCGATTGCCCACCTGGTGGAGGTGACGGTCGACCGCCTCGGGCTCGTACCCGGAGCGGACCCGACGGAAGGCGGGTGCAGGCATACTCATGAACGCGGGTCCCTCGGCGTCAACGAGACGAGCGCGCGGAGCCCGCGGCGGCCGGTTCGCTGGACGGATCGCGCTCCGCGTCGGCATCGACGCGCGAGCTGCCGGCGGCGCCGGACCCACCCGAGCTGCCCGAAGCGCCAGACCTGCTGCTGTCCCTGGTGAGCGTGGGCTGCGTGTCGTCGGCCGCCTGCTTCGGCATCACCACCGTCCGATCGGAGGAAGACTCTGTCGATGCCCCGGTCGCCTCTGTCGGTGCCTCGGTCGCGGCATCGCCGTGCTCCAGGTCCTCCAAGTCGGGGAAGGTCTCCGCAGTCTGCTCGGCCATGGCCGACAGGCTGGCGAGCTGGGTGAGCACGGCCTGCTTTCGACGACCGAGCCGCTCGGTCTCCCGCTTGAGCTGCTCCTTGCGCCAGATGAACTCCTGCTGGGTCCGCTCCGCGATCGCGGCGGCCTCCGCCTTCGCTGCGCCCAGCCGTTCCTCCGACTCCTTGATGGCGGCGAGCTTGACCTGCTGCGCCTCGGCCAGCGCCTCGGTACGGATCCGAGCCGCCTCTGCGATGTCGGCCTCGAGTCGGGCCGAGGACTCGGTGTTGTGCTGCTCGGCGTCGGACAGCATCGCCTCGATCTTCGCCTTGTGCCCGTCGTGCAGCTGCTGCAGGGTGCCGAGCGCAGCCTCCTGCTCGGCGGCGATCTCGGCCCGGATCCGCGCCGCCTCCGCCTCGGTATGGCGACGCAGGTTCTCGGTCTCGATGTACGCGCTCTGCCGGACCGTCTGTGCCTCGTGGTCGGCGCCCTCGGCCAGTGCCTCGGCCTGCCGGCGGGCGGAGGCGACGATCGCAGCCGACTCGGCGGCGGTCCGCTCGTTGGCGTTACGGGTGTCCTCCTCCAGCTGACGTCGGAGCCGCTCGATCTCGGCGATGCCGCTGTTCTTCAGCTCGCCGGACTCTCGCTGCGCGTTGGCGCGCAGCTGGTCGGCCTCGCGCTGGGCGGCCTCCTTGGCCTGCTCGGCCTGGGCGGTCGCGGAGTCGACGATCTCCTGGGCCTTCTCTTCGGCCAGGGAGAGGATCTCCCCGGTCCGACCGCCGACCTTGGCGACGGCGTCCTCGGGAACGGCCTGGTCGCGCAGTCGACCGACCTCCTCCTGGAGGGCGCGGATCTGCTGCTCGAGTCCACCGACCTGGCGGCGGCGCTGAACGGCGTCGGCCTCCAGCTGGCGGACGTAGTCGTCGACGGCCGTCCGGTCATATCCACGAAGTGCGGTCGGGAAGTTGCCGGCTGCGCTCGCCGCATCTTCGAAGAGTCCCAGACCGTCGTTTCCTGCTTGTGCCACGCCTTGTCCTCTCAGCTCCTGCTTCGACACCCGAGGATCGGGGGTCTCGACTCCTCAGTCGACGCCCTCGGGCCTGGCGGCCGCCTGGACGAGTTCGATGAGCACTCCGCCGGTGTCTTTGGGGTGAACGAAGTTGATCATGGAATCGTTGGTACCGCGCCTGGCTGCATCATAAAGCAGTCGAAGCCCCTTTCCACGCAGGACGCTCGCGGCTCGCTCGACATCGTCGACGCGATAGGCCAGCTGCTGCATTCCGGGCCCGGAACGTTCGATGAAGCGGGCGATGGATGACTCCGTTGTCAGCGGTGCCAGCAGCTGCAGCTCCGTGGCACCCGCGGGCGCACCGGCCGGAGCGAGCATCGCCTCGATGACCCCCTGTTCGAGGTTGAGCTCCCGGTGGCGCTCGACCAGACCGAACGTCGCCGTGTAGAACGACACGGCGGCATCGAGGTCCGGCACGGCGATGCCGACGTGGTCGATCGCCGAGACGAGACCGCCGAGCACATCGGATGGGAGGGCCGCCGGCACGGGGGAACCGTGAGCATCAGATGCCATGCGGCAAGGGTGCCAGACTGGGTGCCGACACGGTGATCAGCGAGGGAGGCCAGACAGTCATGGGATCCGTCATCGTCGGCGGGGCACGGACCCCGATCGGGAAGCTGCTCGGGGCGTACGCAGAACTGTCGGCCACCGATCTCGGCGGATTCGCCATCGCCGGCGCGCTCTCGAGGGCCGGGCTGGATGCCCAGCATGTGGACAGTGTGGTCATGGGCCAGGTGCTGCAAGCGGGCTGCGGACAGATCCCGGCGCGCCAGGCCGCGGTCAAGGGCGGCATCGCGATGTCGGTGGATGCGCTGACCGTGAACAAGGTCTGCCTGTCCGGGCTGAACGCGATCGCCGTCGCCGACCTGATGATCCGGGCCGGCGAGGCCGACGTCGTGGTCGCGGGCGGTATGGAGTCGATGACCAACGCCCCACACCTGCTGCCGAAGTCGCGACGCGGCTTCAAGTACGGCGATGTCACGATGCTCGACCACATGGCGTACGACGGCCTGTGGGACGTCTTCACCGATCAGGCCATGGGGTCACTCACCGACGACCGCAACACTGGCGCGAGCCTGGTCAGCCGGCCCGATCAGGACGCGTTCGCAGCGCGGTCCCACCAGCGGGCCGAGGCCGCAACCACTTCGGGAGCGTTCGCCCGAGAGATCGTCGAGGTGCCCGTGCCGCAGCGCAGAGGGGACTCGATCCCGGTGTCGGTCGACGAGGGCATCCGCTCAGGCGTCACCGCCGAGTCCCTCGCCGGGTTGCGACCGGCCTTCGGTCGGCACGGCACGATCACAGCCGCGTCGTCCTCGCCGATCTCCGACGGGGCGGCAGCCGTTGTGGTGGCCAGCCGCTCGGCCGCCGAGCGGCTCGGCCTGACGGTCTGGGCCGAGATCGGCGCGTACGGGAGCGTCGCCGGGCCGGACTCGTCTCTGCAGCTGCAGCCGGCCAACGCGATCGAGAAGGCCCTCAAGAAGCAGCAGCTGGCCGTGGCGGACCTGGACCTGATCGAGATCAACGAGGCGTTCGCCGCGGTCGGCGTCGCGAGTGCCCGGGCCCTCGGCCTGACGGACAGCCAGATCGAGGAGCGGATCAACGTCGACGGCGGCGCGATCGCGCTCGGTCATCCGATCGGTGCGTCCGGCGCAAGGCTCGTCTGGCACCTGGCGGCGGCTCTGCATCATCGCGGCGGCGGCACGGCCGTGGCCTCGCTGTGTGGCGGCGGCGGCCAGGGCGATGCCTTGATCCTCACTGCGGGCTGACGTACGTGCCGCTACCGACCGATGTCGCCGGTCTCGTGGAGGGAGCCCGCGCCGGTCGACCTCGCGCCCTCGCGCGCCTCGTGACGCTGATCGAGAACTCCTCGCCGAGTCTCCGCGAGGTGATGCGCGTGCTGGCGCCCGACACCGGCCGCGCATGCGTCATCGGGCTGACTGGATCGCCGGGAGTCGGCAAGTCCACGACCACGACGGCAGTCGTCGCCGCGCTGCGGGACCGTGGCCAGCGGGTGGGCGTGCTTGCTGTCGATCCGAGCTCTCCGTTCTCCGGTGGCGCCCTGCTGGGCGACCGGATCAGGATGCAGCAGCACGCGCTGGACCCGGAGGTGTTCATCCGGTCGATGGCGACCAGGGGCCACCTGGGCGGGCTGGCCGCCGCTGCTCCACAGGCGTTGCGGGTATTCGACGCAGCGGGCTGCGACACCGTGGTCGTGGAGACGGTCGGGGTCGGCCAGTCCGAGGTGGAGGTTGCGGGCCTCGCCGACGTCACAGTGGTGCTGGTCGCGCCGGGGATGGGCGACGGTATTCAGGCCGCGAAGGCGGGCATCCTCGAGGTCGGCGACCTCTTCGTGGTCAACAAGGCGGATCGGGACGGCGCGCAGGCGGTCGTTCGGGACCTCCGCTCGATGGTGGCCATGGCGGTCCGCGAGCCGGGGGAGTGGAAGCCGCCGGTGCTCACGACGGTGGCGTCGGCCGGAACCGGCGTTGCCGAGCTGATCACGGAGATCGAGAAGTTCGTCGGACATGCCCGCGGGGACGGCAGCTGGGACACCCGCCGGACGCGGCGGGCGGGTCGCGAGATCGAGGCGCTGGCGCTCGGCGAGCTGCGCAGCCGCTTCCAGGTGTCCGGGCACGACGGGCTGCCTGCGCTTGCCCGGGCAGTCCGCGATGGCACGCTCGACCCGTACGGCGCCGCCGACGAGCTGGTCGCCCAGGTCAGCGGAGTCGACGGCGAAGACGCGAAGCTGCGGCGTGGCGGTGCGGGACTCGTGGGGTCTGTGGGATAGAAAGAGACTCTGGGTTGCTATGCCCGGGTCGCACGGAGCACGATCGAACCAGCACGAGCCTAGGAGGGTCGAGCATGAAGTGGCTCAAGAAGCTTCTGTTCGCCTTGGTCGTGCTGTTCGCCGGTTTCTACCTGATCACCCGCCCGGAGGACGCCGCCGACGCCGTCCGTGGCGTCTTCGTCTGGGTCGCCGGAGCGGTGTCGGCCATCTTCACGTTCTTCACGTCCCTGGCGACGTAGGAACCTCTCCTCCATGCTCGGGCTGGACCGCTGGCTCGACCCCCATGTCGAGCAGTACCTGCTGATCGACGACGACGAGTACATCGTCGACGAGGTGCTGAAGCACCCGATGGCCATCTTCTGGCCCTGCGTACGCATGCTGCTCGCGCTGATCCTGCTGATCTCGGCGACGTACGCAGGGGCGCCGTTCGGCTGGCTGCTCGCGCTCCTCGGCGTCGGCCTCGCCGTCCAGGCGATCTGGAAGATCTTCGACGAGCAGATGGACCGCTTCGTCATCACCAACATGCGGGCATTCCGGGTGCACGGGCTGTTCTCCCGGCATCGGGCGACGACACCGATGACGCGGATCCTCGATATCACGGTCAACCAGACCCTGATCGGCCGGATCTTCAACTACGGCGACTTCATCTTCGAGTCCGCGGCACAGGATCAGGGACTCCGCGAGATCCACTACGTGGGGCGCCCCGACGAACGGGACCGTACGATCCAGACTGTGATCCAACGTGCCGGTCTGCGCGCGAGCTCGCCGCGCTGGGTGGAAGACACCGACTCGTGACCGCCGACAGCGCGGTCAGCCGGGCGAGTGGCGCCGGGCCCAGCGAGCGACCGACCGAGCCATCCAGCGAGCGACCGACCGAGCCACCCGGTGAGCTACCGAGTGAGCGACACCGGCTGCCGTTCGACCCGATCGAGCGCGCAGCGCAGCAGTGGTCGCAGCGCTGGGACGAGATGCCCCGGATGCGGGCAGTGACGTCGCTGATGCGGGTCCACCAGCTCGTGCTGACCGAGCTGGACGATCTGTTGCGTCCGCTCAATCTCACGTTTGCGCGGTACGAGGTGCTCGTCTTGCTGTCGTTCTCCCGACGGGGAGCGCTGCCGCTGGGGAAGATCGGCGAGCGCCTCCAGGTCCACGCGACCTCCGTCACCCCGCTGGTCAAGCGGCTGGAGAACGCCGGTCTGATCACCCGCACCCCGCACCCGGAGGACGGCCGCGCCGTGCTGGCCTCGATCACCCCGCGCGGCCGGGAGATCACCGAGCAGGCGACCAGGCTCATCGTGGACGCGCGGTTCGCGCTGGGCTCGCTCGACGACGGCGACTGCGACCGGCTGACCGACCTGCTGACGGCGCCGCGCACCGCCGCCGGGGACTTCTGATGGCAGGGGACTCATGCCCGGAGATCTGATGAGGAGACTTCTGATGCGCGAACTTCCGATGCGGGGACTCATCACGCGGGGACTTGCCGGGAGCTCCCGATGACCGAAGACCTCCGATGACGGCTGCTGCCCCGAGCGTCCTCGCGGTCGCCGACTCGGACTCGTACTTGAAGTGGAGTGCGGCAACGCTGGCCGCCATGCCCGCCGGGTGGACCCGGCGCCAGGTCGTGGTCCGCAGCCCGATCACCCCGTCTACCGCACAGATGCGAGCCGCCACCGGCGGGGATGTCGAGGTGCTCGGGCTCGCTCGACTGCTCGGACTGATCGAGCGGCAGCGCCCGGACGTCCTGCTGCTGGCCGCCACCGGTCCCACGGTCCGTACGATCGCCGGCCAGCGCAGGCTACGCACCGCTCGGCACCGCCCGGTGCTGGTCACCGGGCTGCCCGGGATCAGCCTGCCGGCCACATCGCGGGCGGTGGAGTTCCGCGGCGGATGTGACCTGATGATCGTGCACAGTCGCCGCGAGCGGCGTGCGTTCGCCGAGCTGGTCGAGCATCTCGACTCCGACCTCGACGTGGGTCTGGCCAGGCTGCCGTTCTTGCCGCCGACCTCGACCTCCGGGGTGTCGGCCTCAGGCGAGTGGACCTCGGGCGGGTCGACCTCGGGCTGGGCGACCTCGCGCGCGCGCACCGACAGTGGTGACGTCGTGTTCGCGGCCCAGGCACGGGTGCCTCCGGAGCGAGAGCAGCGCCGGGCGGTGCTCGAGGCGCTGGCCAAGGTCGAGCCGGCCGGTTCGGCCGTCGTCAAGCTCCGGGCGAGCGCCGGCGAGGAGCAGACTCACCGCGAGGCGTTCCCGCTCCAGCTGCTGTGGGACGAGCTGGTCGCCGAGGGGCGGGTCGATCCGCAGTCCGTACGATTCGTGGCGGGCTCGATGACCGACGCGCTCGCTGGTGCCCGCGCCTGCGTGACCGTGTCGTCAACCGCGGTGCTCGAGGCCATGGCAACAGGCTCGTCGGTCCTGGTGCTGTCCGACTTCGGCGTGAGCCCGGAGATGATCAACGTCGTGTTCGAGCACTCCGAGTGCCAGGGGAGTCTCGACGATCTCGTCGCCGGCAGGTTCCGCCGGCCGGCGCCGGCGTGGCTGACGGACAACTACTTCCATGCCGATACCGACAGCGACTGGCTGGACCAGATCGTCCGCCTGCTGCGGGCCCGCGACAAGCACGGCCTACCGCACAAGACGGCCGGCGCAATGGGCGAACGCCGGGTCACGGTTCGGCAGAATCTCAGACTGATCCTGCCGGGACCGGCTCAGGCCGGGATTCGGCGGATCCGTTCACAAGCGTCGGCGGCACGTTCACGGCTTCGAGGTCCGAGCGTCTGAGGCTGCCCGGACGCTCGCCATGACGTCGACCCTCGAGCACCAGCTCGCACAGCTCTCGGACGGCGCCGGCGCCGCCGGGCTTGCTCAGCACCACTCGGGCGGCCCGGATGACCTCCGGGTTGGCGTCGGCCACGGCGACCGGCCAGCCGACGACCTCCAGGGCCGGGAGGTCGTTGACATCGTTGCCGACATACACCGTGTTGGCCGGGTCGATGCCCCGGCCGGCAAGCCAGTCGAGCACGGTGCTTGCCTTGTCCCGGACGTCACTGAACACCTCGACGCCCAGCTTCGCCGAGCGAGCCGCAACGACCGGATTGCGTTCGGTGGACACGATCAGGAACGGCACGCCGGCCCGGCGGAGCCGCGCCACCCCCATCCCGTCGGCGCGACTGACCCGGACGGACTCGGTGCCGTGCTGATCGACCGAGGCCCGGTCGTCGGTGTGCACCCCGTCGAAATCGGTGATCACTGCTTCGACCTGCCCGAGATCGTCGGACTTCCGATCCAGCACCGCGGCCAGCGCCTGAGCCAGCGCGAGCTCGGAAGGGGTGTCGATCTCGATCGCCGTCTCGTCGGGCACCAAGACGCAGCGGATGCGGCCGAAGAACCGGTGCCGGTGATGGCGCAGACCGGTGGTCGTCATCGCATAGAAGGCGCCGGTCTCGCGAACGTGCGGGCTGCGGTCCTGGCGGCGCGGGCGGACCGCGGCATCGTGGTTGATCCCCGTCATGGCGCCACTCGCCGGTGCCGCCGTCTCGTGAGCGTCGCCCCACAAGAACTCGTACGTCGCCGCGCCGGAGAACACGGTGTCCGCCTGCTCGCCCTCGATCAGCTCGACGGCTCGGTCGAGATCGGCGGGGTCGATGAACGGGCTGGTGCACTGGACGAGGACCGCGGTCGTCGGCTTGACGTTCTGGAGGCCCATCGCGTCGAGGGCGTGCAGCAGCGCCGACTCCGAGCTCGCCTGGTCGCCGGCCAGCTCTCCGGGTCGCCAGATGACCTCCGCGCCGGCGGCGCTGGCGACCTCCGCGATCTGCGGGTCGTCGGTCGAGACGTACGTTGCCTGGATCCTCCGCGCGGCGAGGCATGCCGCCACGGCCCGGGCGACGAGCGGGATACCTCCCACCCGTCGTACGTTCTTTCCCGGCACGCCCTTGGACCCGCCCCGGGCGGGGATGATCGCGACGGTGGACGGTCGAGCGGGGTCGTGGGACTGCCTGGTCACCTTCGTCACGCTAGGCCGAGCAGCTTGCCGGTCGGTGAACGTCACGTGACGCGTCCGCGAACCGCACCGAGACCGGAGGACGCAGGCGCCGCAGCTCGAACTCAGCGGGGTCGGGGCGGCCACCCGGGTCCAGCAGTTGACCGGCTGGAGCCGGCGATCAGTCGGGAGGGTTCGAGCCCTTGGTCCGCAGGCCGTCGACCACGAGGTCGAACATGCGACGGCGCTGGTCGACATCCGTCCCGCGTGGTGTGGCCAGGAAGACTCCGACCAGGGTTGCGGTGACGTCGTCGGCAAGGACGTCGCTGCGAAGGGTGCCCTCGGCTGCGCCCGCCGACAGCAGACGTTCGATCACCGCGGTGATCTTGAGGCGGGTGTCGCCGAGCGGTACGCCGACCTCAGCCCAGGCGACCTGGAGCGCCTCTCGCACGCCGTTCTTGGTGGCGACGAAGTCGGCGTAGCGGCCGATCCAGAGCCGAAGCGACTCGTCGGCGGAATGTGTCTGGAGCAGGTCGTCGGCGGCTTCGGCGAGCTGGTCCAGCTCCGATCGGTAGAGCGCGGCGACCAGGGCTTCGCGGGTGGGGAAGTGGCGATAGAGGGTGCCGATTCCGACGCCCGCCGTTCGCGCGATCGCCTCCAGCGCCACGGTCTCGCCCTGGGTGTGCCGGAACATCTCGCGCGCGGCATCGAGGAGCAGTGCGCGGTTCCGTGCGGCGTCGGCACGAAGTCTGGGTGTCTGGTCGGTCGACAATCGGAGGCTCCTCCGGTTATGCTTTGAGGCGATCGGAGGTACCTCCGCTTCCGCCGACTCTATCCCTTCGACAGGAACCACCTGATGCCTGAGTTCACTATCAACCGTCCTGCTCCAGGCGGCGCCTTTACCCTGGCCGGTCGCGAGGTGGCCAGAATCGGATTCGGCGCGGCCCAGCTCGGCCGCCACCGCGGCGACCTCGATGCGGCGATCGCGGTCGTCCGTCGAGCCGTCGAGCTCGGGGTGAATCACATCGACACTGCCCAGTTCTACGGCGCCGGCTTCGTGAACGAGGCGCTTCGGGCCGCGCTGCGAGGCGACGACGAGGTGCTGGTGGCCACAAAGGTGGGTGCCGATCCCGATCCCGTCGGGCCACTGCCGCTGAAGGTCGCCCAGCGTCCCGAGCAGCTGCGGGCGAGCGTCGAGGACAACCTGCGGGCACTCGGCACCGACCGGCTCGACCTGGTGAACCTGCGCAGGCTGGACGTCGGACCCGGTGTCCGGGCCACCGGGGATCAAGTGGTGGACCTGGACGACCAGCTCGCCATGATGACCGCCCTGCGCGACGAGGGCCTGATCGGTGCCATCGGGATCAGCGCGGTCACGCTGGACGGTCTACGCCGGGCAATGCCGGCGGGCGTCGTCTGCGTGCAGAACGCGTACAGCCTGGCGACGCGGGCGTACGAGGATGTGCTGGCCTTGTGCACCCAGGAGGCACTGGCGTGGGTCCCGTTCTACCCGCTGGGCGGGAACTTCCCCGGAATGCCGAGAGTGGTCGAGGAGCCGATCGTGCTCGAGATAGCGGCGCGGCTCGACGCCACCCCGTCGCAGGTGGGCCTCGCCTGGTTGCTGGGTCACGCGCCCAACGCCCTTGTCATTCCCGGGACGGCGAGCATCGATCATCTGGAGCAGAACCTGACGATCGGAGACCTCCGGCTCGACCCCGCGGACACAGCCGCACTGGACGAGGTCGCGACGCCGGGCGGTTCGATCCCCTTTTTCCGACCGGCCGACGGAGACCTGCCGGCCAGCCACTGAGCCTGCTCGGTCAGAGCAGGAACTCTCGAAGTGCGGCGGCCACTCGATCCGGCTGGTCGACGGCCGCCTGGTGCCCGAGACCGGTCAGGGTCGTCCGTCGGCTGGCGGGAAGCACGGCGGCGAGCTCGTCGAGCGCGCGACCGAGGAAGGCGGGACTCCGACTGCCGCCCATCAGCAGGACGTCGGCCCGGACCTCGGCGTACCGAGTCAGCCGGTCGGCGGTCTCACGGATGATCGCGATGTCGTACTGCCAGGTCGGCACCAGATCGCGGATCGCGACATCGCCCGGCGCGACGTGCTCGTGACGCAGCATCAGGTCCAGGATCGGCGCTGCGAGATGGGGAACGTGACTCATCACGCGATCGACACGCAACCCCCGCATGCCCGTGATGAGCGCCGCGGTCGTCCTGCCTGCGGCAAGCTCCCGCTCGTACCGGGGCATCCACTGCGACGGCGTGGAGCCGTCGACCGACAGTGGTGGCTCGTAGAGCGCGAGCTTGGTGATCGCGTCCGTGCCGAGCGCGGCGTGCAGGCTGACCACTGCACCGGAGCTGAGGGCGAACAGGTCGCGCGCGCCCACCGCCTCGACGACGGCCACGATGTCGGCGGCCTCTTGGTCAACGACCGGGGACGAGCCGGCTCCGTGAGGGTCGTCTCGGTAAGGACCGCTCATTCCGCGGCCGCGTCGATCGGGGATGACCACGTCGAAATCGGCGGCCAGCGCGGTGGCAAGGGCGACGAGGTGCTGGGAAGCCAGCATGCCGCCGTGCACCAGGACGAGGGACCTCCGCCCGACCCGCATCCGCCCGACCCGCATCCGCCCGACCCGCATCCGCCCGACCCGCATCCGCCCGACCCGAACCGATCAGGCGAAAGCCGATCTCGGTGCCGTCGGCGGATCGAACGGAGTGGGTCGTCGCAGTCGTCATGCCCTCGAGTCTGATCGGCAGCGCTGACGTATCGCTGGCGTCAGGCTGTCATCCGTCAGATGGGTCGGGTGGCCGCGCCCAGATTCGATTCGGTGGTCGGCACGGCCGCCTCGTTTGCGGAAGTGGCATCTCTCGTTCATCCGACGGTTGCGTGCGTGATGCCGCGCCTCGGCGTGCCGCCTCTACCGTCTGGCACATGTCCGACCTCAGCGTGATCGTCCCGTTTCACGATGTGGGTGCCTACGCTGCGCAAACTCTGACGAGCCTCGAACGCAGCGCGGCCCCCGGGATCGAGTTCGTCCTCGTCGACGACGCCTCGACCGACGCGACTCGAGAGATCCTGGCGGCCGGTGTGGACCGACTTCCCGGTGCCCGTCTGATCCGTCTGGACTGCAACGTCGGCCTGGCGGCGGCCCGCAACGCCGGACTGGACGCAGCGAGCGGAGAGCACCTCGCCTTCCTCGACGGCGACGACTTCGTCGCCCCGGGCTACTACCCGCAGCTGTTGGAGACCATCCGCAGACTGCGCTGCGAGATGGTGCGGACCGACCATGTCCGGGTGGTCGGCACCAAACGCACCATTGCCCGGGTCACCCATCCGGCCCGCGGACGGGTCGGATCGCCCCGCGATGCGATCCTGCCGGTCAACCGGACGACCTCGGTCGATGCGCCGTACGCCTGGGCCGGCATCTTCCATCGCGCGCTGTTGGATCGCGGACTGCTCCACTTCGATCCGCGGCTGCGTACGTGCGAGGACCGACCGTGGATCTGGAAGCTGCATCTGCACGCGACGTCGTTTGCGCTCGTCGGGCATGTCGGCGTCTTCTATCGCCGCGACGTGACGAACTCGCTGTCGACGATCCGTGACCACCGGCAGTTCTGGTTTGCGCCCGCCTTCGATGCGCTGCTGGCCGACCTGCGTGCCGACCGCGACGCCGATCGACTGATGCCGAAGGCCGTCCAGACCTACCTCAGCGTCATCGCTCACCACTACGGAACCCGAGACTGCTACGCCCGGGCGGCGCGACCGGAGCTGGTCCGGGTGTGCCGGCAGGCCGCCCGCGGGATTCCTGGAGAAGACGTGGAGCGTGGGCTGAGGTCCCTTGACGCCGACCGGGCGCGGACGATCCGCCACCTCCTCGACTAGAGAGCCGAGACTCATGAGCACCCAGATCTTCGCCGCGTTCACCGCGTACGGACTTGCCACGATCAGCGCGGCACTCGCCGACGGCCACTTCGGTGACGCCGAGCGTCGGATCCTGCTGATCAGCACCAACACCACCGTCCCAGAGGGGTCCGCGGGGCCGACTGACGTCGCCGGTACAAGTGACTTGTTGGACTCCTTCGACGCCGTTCACTCTCTCAACGACACGTACGCGCCGCTGCATCCGGTGATGTGGCGACCGCGCCAGCCCGAGCTCCCCATGTGGCAGCGCCTGCTCTGCCAGCGCTGGGGGATCGACCCCGACGACGAGCTCCGACTGGTGCTGCAGACGGTGTACGTCGAGCCGGCTCGAGCGTTGGCGTATCTCTTCCCCGACGCGGTGATCGACGTGTACGCGGACGGTCTGATGAGCTACGGGCCGACCCGGACACCGCTGGCGCCCGCCATCGGTGCACGACTGGACCGACTGCTCTACCCGGATCTCGTGCCGGGGCTGCGGCCCGTCCTCCACAGTGAGTGGGGCGTGACGCCGACAAGGATCTCTCCGGACGCGATGCGCAAGGTGCTGGCCCGGCTCGACCGCTCGCCCACGTGGCTGACCGACGCCCGGCCAGGGTCAGTGGCGGTCGTGCTCGGCCAGTACCTGGCGGATCTCGGGGTGTTGACGTCGGCGGAGGAGCGCCACCTCGAGCTCGGGATGCTGAAGGCGGCGGCCGACCGACCGGGGATCGAGCGGCTCGTGTTCAAGGCCCATCCGGCGGCGTCGGTCCAGGCGTCGGCGCTGGGGGCTGATGCGGCCCGGCGCGGTCTCGACGTCGTCGTGCACACCGATCCGCAGCTTGCCGAGACCTGGTTCGGCCACCCGGCGGTCGACTTCGTCGGTGGCTGCTTCTCCACGGGGCTGGCTACCGCTCACCGGCTGTACAACCTGCCGATCCGATCCACCGGGACGCAGCTGGTCCTGCGCAGACTCGCCCCCGTCGCCAACAGCAATCGGGTGCCCCTGCTGCTCGCCGATCAGCTTTTCGGCGATCCGCCGCGAGTGCTGGACACCGAACAACTCGCTGTGCTGGTCAAGGCGGTGACGTACGCGATGCAACCGACTGCGTACCGCCGATTCCAGTCCGCAGCCTCGGAGATCGCCACGGCCGATCCCGCTCTGCTGCCGCGCTACGTTCCGCGGAGCCGCTTGGCCGCCCTCGGCCTGATCGGTCCAGCCGGCCTGCGGCGTGCGTCCAGGGTCGTTCCCCGGAAGCTGCGTCGCCGCCTCGTCGAAGCGTCGTTCAGGCGCCCGGGCTAGCCCGGGCGGAGGTCCTGAGTACCCCGCGGTCGCAGTGTCCCTTGCGGACGTGACGATCTCTCGTTCGCTGCCGTGGCATCAGGCGTCGAAGCCCTGTCGTACCAGTTGGATGCTCTGGGTCGCGTCGAGCCCGAGCGCGCGCATGTGTCGGACGAAGTCCGCCGCCGCCTGCCGAGCGTCCTCCGCAACGTCGAGGGATGGCTGTGCGACGACGGTGCCTCGCCGACCGGCGGTACGCACCGCGCCGGCCTGCTCGAGCTCACGATAGGCGCGGGCGACGGTGTTCGGAGCCAGCCCCAGGTCTTCGGCGAGGCGCCGCACGGTTGGCAGCTGAGTGCCCGGCCGCAGTTCGCCGTCCTCGATCTGGGACATCAGCTGTTGCCGAAGCTGCTCGAACGGAGGCACCGGCGATGATGTGTCGATGACGAGCATCAGACGTGCTCGCCTGAACGTCGTGCCGCCAGCAGGGCCACCGCCACGCACCGGCCCGCCAGCCCAGGTTCAGGCCGCATCTCATCGATCCTCTCGACGGCTAGGTTTGTGATGTCTTTGTAGCATCGTAGCAATACGAACGTGGCTCGGACACGAGGCTCGACACGTGAGGTCATCGTCTTCGCACCGCATCGCCCAGATGGGGGCGGAACCGGGAGGTTTGCGGGCCGTCTTCGCACCGCATCGCCCAGATGGGGGCGGAACCGGGAGGTTTGCGGGCCGTCTTCGCACCGCATCGCCCAGATGGGGGCGGAACCGGGAGGTTTGCGGGCCGTCTTCGCACCGCATCGCCCAGATGGGGGCGGAACCGGGAGGTTTGCGGGCCGTCTTCGCACCGCATCGCCCAGATGGGGGCGGAACCGGGAGGTTTGCGGGCCGTCTTCGCACCGCATCGCCCAGACGAGCCCGCGGCTCATCTCCGCGCATCGGCGGGGCACCTCGCGCCTCGGCGCCGGTGCGCAGACTGACCCGAAGTCGCGCAAGGTAAGCCGAAGCGCGGTGTCGAGGGCCGGCGAAGGGTGCACTCGTGGTGGCAGCAGTGAGCTGATCGGCCGGCTCCTGATCGGCCGGCTCCTGATCGGCCGGCTCCTGATCGACCGGCTCCTGATCGACCGGCTCCTGATCGCCGACCGGCTCCTGGTCGACCGCTCCGGGTCGTCCTCGGACTCGTCTCGAGCCTGAGCCAACCCACGGACTGATGCGCGAACGCGATGTCGGGGAGAGTTTCCCATCCGTTCAGGTGTCGCGAGCGATCAGGCAAGGTCGACTGCCTAGCGTGCGAGACATGGACACGACTTCATCCCTGCTCGCCGATTCCCCCGTGCTGGCCGGTCCTACCCGTCGACTCGGCGACCGCCTGGTCGGCGCGGGTCAGCCGGTGTACGTCACCGGTGAGATCGGCATCAACCACAACGGCGACCTCGATATCGCCTTCGCCCTGATCGACCAGGCCGCCGCCGCCGGCTGCGACGCGGTCAAGTTCCAGAAGCGCACGCCGGAGGTCTGCACCCCTCGCGATCAGTGGGACATCGAGCGCGACACCCCCTGGGGTCGGATGACCTACATCGACTACAGGCACCGCGTCGAGTTCGACGCCGACGACTATGCCGCCATCGACGCGTACGCCCGCTCGCGCGGCATCGCCTGGTTCGCGTCGCCGTGGGACGTCGAGTCGGTGGACTTCCTGGAGCGGTTCGACGTGCCGGCCCACAAGGTCGCCTCGGCATCACTGACCGACGACGAGCTGCTCCGGCGGCTGCGGGCGACCGGACGTACGGTCATCTTGTCGACCGGGATGTCGACCCCGAAGCAGATCCGACACGCAGTCGAGGTGCTCGGCAGCGACAACATCGTTCTCTGCCACGCCACCAGCACCTACCCGGCCAAGCCGGCGGAGCTGAACCTGCGGATGATCCATACCCTGCAGTCGGAGTTCCCGAACGTACCGATCGGCTACTCCGGTCACGAGACCGGCCTGCAGACCACGCTGGCAGCGGTGGCCCTCGGCGCGGTGTTCGTCGAGCGGCACATCACCCTCGACCGCGCGATGTGGGGCTCCGACCAGGCCGCGTCGGTCGAGCCGGTTGGCCTGCAACGCCTCGTCCGAGACATCCGTACGGTCTCCGCCGCTCTCGGCGACGGGGTGAAGCGGGTGTACGAGGGCGAGCGCGCGGCGATGAAGAAGCTTCGCCGCGTGCCCGGCGTGGTCGCGGAGTCGGAGAACCTGGGGTCGGCCGCTCACTCCGAGCTGGTCACGGCAGGCTGATCATGCTCACCGCGGCCCTGGTGGAGAGCCCGGCCCAGCTGCTCAACGTGATCGAGTGGGCCGACACGTCCGGCGAGCCCGCCGGCCAGGTCCAGGTGTTCATCCTCGCACCCACGAACGAGATGTCCCGGCGGCAGCTGCGAGCGATGGCGGCGCTGGCGCGGGAGGCCGGTATCGACATCGCGTGGCACGAGCCGCGGCAGGGTGGGGCCGAGACGGCCCGGACCGTTCGCGCCCTGGCGGGATCCCTGATCGGCGTCGGCCGGCTGGTGATCGGTGACCCTTTCTCCGGGGTCATCCAGGTCGTCTTGTCGGTCGTGCGTGCCGAGGAGGTCGTGATCGTCGACGACGGGACCGCCACGATGGAGTTCGCCCGTCAGTGGCAGGCGGGGGAGAGCCTCGCGCGCTGGCACCAGCAGGCGCCGGCGGGACAGCGTCGGCAGATCGTCAAGTTCGCCCGCGATCAGATCTCGGCCTCGGTACGTCGTCGGCTCGGGCCGGGCTCGTCGTGCCGGCTCTCCGCATTCAGCTGTCTGCCGGTGGACCTCGGACCTTCCCCGGTGATCGCGAACACGTACGCGTGGACCAGGAACCGCTTCGCGGCACCGGCCGTCAAACCCACCGCCGACCTGGTCGGCACCTCATTGGTCGAGACCGGTGTGGTGGACCTGGGGGCCTATCTGGAGGGTGTTGCGCTGCTTCAGAAGCGGCATGGCGTCGACCGCTACTTCGCGCACCGCAAGGAGGGCGACGTCAAGCTCGAGCGGATCCGGATGCTGGGTCTGCGGATCATCCGTCCGGAGCTGCCGTTGGAGATCGCGGCCAGAACCAACGAGATCGGCGCTCGGGTGATCAGCTTCCCGTCGACCGTCGTCCACACCCTGCCCCTGGCGCTGTCGGACACCGCGGCCGAGGTGGTCGTCTGCGACATCGGCGACGGCTGGCTCACGTCCAAGGCCACCCTCGGCTCCGACGCCTTCCTGCGCCAGGTCAGCTCCACCGCGCGTCATCGCTTCGGACTCGCCGCCGTTGCCTGCTGACGGGAAGCCCGCCTTTCAGACATCGACCGGTCGACCGTGCCGAAACCGCCCCGCGACGATCGCGGACGTGCCCCGCACTCGCTCGGCCTCTTGGGGAATTTACTAGGACGTCCTAGTATTTTCTTGTGAGCACTGGACGTGAACGCTGGCAGCAGGCGTACGACAAGGCGCAGGCCGGCGGACAGGTCCGGGACACGGACTTCACGACCCTGTCCGGTGTCGAGGTGGACCCGGTCTACGGGCCGCCGGACGCCGCGAGCGCCGACCCCGATGCTGACGACCACTACACGGACGAGCGGATGGAGCGGATCGGCTGGCCGGGCGAGTTCCCCTTCACCCGCGGCCTGTATCCGACCGGCTACCGCGGACGGCCGTGGACGATCCGGCAGTTCGCCGGCTTCGGCAACGCCACCCAGACCAACGAGCGCTACAAGATGATCCTCGGCGCCGGCGGCGGCGGCTTGAGTGTGGCGTTCGACATGCCCACCCTGATGGGCCGCGACTCCGACGACCCCAAGAGCCTCGGCGAGGTCGGGCACTGCGGTGTGGCGATCGACTCGGTCTCCGACCTGGAGGAGCTGTTCGCCGGCATCGACCTCGGCGCGGTGACCACCTCGATGACTATCTCCGGGCCTGCGATCCCCATCTTCTGCATGTACGTCGTCGCCGCCGAACGGGCCGGCGTCGACCATCGACTGCTCAACGGCACGTGCCAGACCGACATCTACAAGGAGTACATCGCCCAGAAGGAGTGGCTCTTCCCGCCGGAGCCGCATCTTCGCCTGATCGGCGACCTGATGGAGTACTGCACTCGGGAGGTCCCGGCGTACAAGCCGCTGAGTGTCAGTGGCTACCACATCCGTGAGGCCGGCTCGACGGCCGCCCAGGAGCTCGCGTTCACGCTCGCCGACGGGTTCGGGTATGTCGAGCTCGGCCTGTCCCGCGGGATGGACGTCGACGCGTTCGCGCCGGGTCTGAGCTTCTTCTTCGACGCCCACATCGACTTCTTCGAGGAGATCGCGAAGTTCCGGGCAGCGCGCCGGATCTGGGCCCGCTGGCTCCGGGATCGCTACGGCGCGACGTCCGGGAAGGCCATGTCGCTGCGCTTCCACACCCAGACCGCGGGGGTCTCGCTGACCGCCCAGCAGCCGTACAACAACGTTGTGCGAACAGCTGTCGAGGCGATGGCGGCCGCGCTCGGCGGCACCAACTCGCTGCACACGAACGCCCTCGACGAGACGCTGGCGCTACCCACCGAGGAGTCGGCGGAGATCGCCCTGCGCACCCAGCAGGTGCTGATGGAGGAGACCGGCGTCGTGAACGTTGCCGATCCGCTCGGCGGCTCGTGGTATGTCGAGGCTCTCACCGACAAGATCGAAGCCCAGGCCGAGGCCATCTTCGCCCAGATCATCGCCATGGGCGGCGGCGAAGGCGTGCCGCACGCTATCGGCCCCGTCACCTCTGGTCTGCTGCGCGGCGTCGAGGATGGCTGGTTCTCTGCCGAGATCGCCGAGTCGTCGTTCCGGTACCAGACGCAGCTGGAGAAGGGCGACAAGGTCGTGGTCGGTGTCAACCGGCACACCGCGACCGTCACCGGCGAGCTGGAGATCCTGCGAGTGAGTCACGAAGTGGAGCTCGAGCAGCGCCGGGTCCTGGCCGAACGACGAGCGGCCCGGGACGTCGAGGCGTGGACGGCTGCGATGACGGGTCTGGTGAGCGCCGCGCGCAATCCCAGCGCCGACCTGATCCAGCCGATGCTGGCCGCTTGTCGGGTCGAGGCGACGCTTGGCGAGATCTGCGACGCCCTACGCGCCGAGTGGGGCGAGTACACCGAGCCGGTTCGATTCTGAGCGACGGTCGAAGCAGCGGGCCCGCGCTGGTCGGCTGCCCTTCGACAGGGTCAGGGCATATCCCCGGGGCCTGAGCCCTCCATCGACTCGGGCAGGCCTGGCCGCCGCGAAGCCGCGACGTACGACAGGCGTACGGTCAGTCCGCGACCGGCCAGCCCACAGCCGTCAACCGAGCTCGGACCCGCTCGACATCCTCCTCGCGAGGAAGCTCGTCGGTGACCCGGGTGATCACCACACCGATATCGGTGTCGTCGGTCGGCAGCGTCTGGCTCTCCATGAGCGCGCCAGCCACCCGCTGGACCTCCTCGTTGCTGAGCCGACGGGTCAGCAGGGCCAGCAACGGAACGTAATCGGCTTCCGGCACCCCGTTCGGGTAGCCGGCCTTCAGCCAGCCCACGACCGCACTGAGAAACGGCGGCAAAGACAAGTCAGACTCCGAACAGTTGTTTGCCCCAGATGAGGACAACGATACCGAACGCTACCGCGAGAATGCAGGCGGCGAAGCAGACGATAGCGGCGATGGCACCGGGGGTGGACGCCTTCGTGACCTCACCATCGGGTCCGCCGGCCATGACGACTGTGCGGTTGGAGTTGAGTGATTTGATCCCGACCGCGAACAGGACCGGCAGTCCGACCCCGAGAACGAGGCCGACGACCAGGATCTGCCAGAGGGCCTGAAGCTCTTTGACGACGATGGCGGAGATGTCCATGATGTGTTGTCGCTTTCGACTCAGGCGGCGTTGGAGACGGTGGGACGCTCGGCGACCTCAGCGGGCGCCAGCCCACCGACCCACTCGGCGTTGACGTTGTCGGGGTTGATGGCCGTCTTGCGCGAACGGATGAACATCCCGGCTGCCGCGGCGACCAATATCGCGAACACGATGCTGACCCCCACAACACCGCCGCCCAGTCCGTGGATGATGAACCAGCACACAGCACCCACAAGTCCCGCGGCAGGCATCGTGATCAGCCAGGCCACTCCCATCCGACCGGCCACGGCCCAGCGCACGGGCGCGTGCTTGCCGACGCCAGAGCCCAGGATCGAACCGGTCGCCACGTGGGTTGTCGACAGGGCCATGCCGAGGTGGCTCGAGGACAAGATGATCACTGCGGACGCGGTCTCGGCCGCCATCCCCTGCGGGGACGTGATCTCGACCAGGCCCTTGCCCAGCGTGCGGATCACCCGCCAACCACCGATCCAGGTGCCCGCGGCGATCGTGATGGCGCAGGCGAACTTCACCCAGATCGGGATGGCGTGCACGTTGGTCCACGACCCGTACGCGATCAGCGCGAGTGTGATCACGCCCATCGTCTTCTGCGCATCGTTCGTGCCGTGGGCCAGCGACACCAGCGACGCGGACCCGACCTGGCCCCAACGGAAGCCCGCGTCACGCCGCGCCTCGGGAATCGAGGCGACGATCTTGAACACGATCCAGGTGCCGATACCCGCCACCGTGCCGGCAATCACCGGCGATGCGACGGCTGGGACGATGATCGAGGTGATCACGCCGTTCCACTTGACGCCGCCGATGCCCAGCGCAGCGATAGCGGAGCCGATCAGACCGCCGAACAACGCGTGCGAAGAGGACGACGGAAGACCGAACAGCCAGGTCGTCAGGTTCCAGAGGATGCCACCGACCAGGCCGGCGAAGATGATGATCAGGATCGGTACGCCCATGAGCCCCGGGACCGGCGCGCCGTCGGGGCCCTGGATCGACACGATCTTGTTGCTGACCGTGAGCGCGACCTCGATGGAGAGGAACGCGCCGACCAGGTTCAAGATGGCCGAGAGAATGACGGCCTGCTTCGGCCTCAGCGCCCCCGTGGCGATCGATGTGGCCATGGCGTTGGCCGTGTCGTGGAACCCGTTCGTGAAGTCGAACGCGAGGGCAGTCACGACGACCAAGATCAGGATGAACAAAGCAGCAGTCACGTCGAGAATCGTGCTCGTCCTTGGCCGTTGCAATCCACTCAGAAGGGAAATCCCTAGGGGTGGTTCACCAACAATTCACCTTGGACACCCCAACTCGTTGCCCGGCGCGCCGACCCGCGTCACATGCGGTGTGACGTGAACCGTTTTGTACGCTTCCAGAGCCGACCGGCCGAGCCAATCGTACGGACGGCAACGGAACCAGCCACGGGCGGGGCTTCCGGACGCCAACCGCAAGTCCGCCAACCGAGTAGTCCGATGACCGAGCAGTCCGCCAACCGAGTAGTCCGATGACCGAGCAGTCCGCCAACCGAGCAGTGAGGACGACGACAGCGTGGGTGCCATGCCGACCGAAGTGAGGTCGACCTCAGAATCGGCATCGACCGGGTCCGTTGGTCGCGGACCGTCGCTGACGACCACCCGCCTGATCGGGCTCGGCCTGGACCTCGTCGTCGTCGCCGTCGCGGTGGCCGGCGTCGCGCTGGCCGGGCACCGTCCGATCCTCGGTGGCGCACTGCTCGTGATCGCGTCGGTGGTGGTCGGAATGCAGGTCGTGCGCTCGCGCGTGGCCGCCGGCCGGGACTGGACACCGCTCGCCGACGTCGCCACCGGCCCGAGGGCCGTCGCGGTGGTCGCGGTGGCGATCGCGTTCGCCATCGTTCCCGCGGACGAGGCGGACGGGCTCGCCGCCGGACGGGCCTCCGCCGCCGGACTGGCGGTCTTCGTGAGCCTGTGCTGCCTCGCCGTCGAACCACTGGTCGCCCGGGCAAGCCGGTTCACGACGCCGGTCGCCGCTCATCTGCCCGGTGTCGCCGAACCGGGAACCGAGCGAGACCTCGGACCACTCGCCGTGCTGGCCGGCGTTGCGGCCTCCGCGATGGGAGCCGTCGTGTTCGCGAGCGGCGCGAGCGGGTGGTGGTGGCTGCTGGTCGAGCTGTTGGCGGCCGTGCCGCTGGGACTCGTCGTAGTCGCCGCGGCCCGTCGGATCCTCGCCGCCCGCCGACGGCGGAAGGCAGTCCCGGCCGCCGTGGCTCGATTCGCACCGGACTTCCTGCTCTACACCGGCCGCCCCGACGACGCGTCGTACCAGCTGACCATGTGGCTGGACTACTTCCGCCGGACCGGGCTGCGGTTCGCCATCGTGACGAGATACCACGCGCCGGCGCTGGCCCTGGCCCGGCTGGTGAGTGAACCCGTCGTCGAGGCGCGCAGCTCCGCCGACCTGTCTGGACTGGTATCGGACTCGGCGCGCGCCGTGTTCTACGTGAACGCCTCCGCACGCAACGGTGACCTCGTGGCGGATCGCCGGTTGCGCCACGTCTACATCGGTCACGGCGACTCGGACAAGCCACCCTCGTTCAATCCGACCCATGCGCTGTACGACGAGATCTTCACGGCCGGGCCGGCAGCCGCCCGGCGCTACTCCGCGCACGCCGTGGCCATAGCGCCGGACAAGTTCCGTGTGGTCGGCCGTCCTCAGGTGGAGGGAGTTCAACCCGCCCGCGGGCCGATCGCGGATCGACGTCCGCCGGTGGTGCTGTACGCCCCGACCTGGCGAGGCCATGTCGAGGAGTCGGCGCTGTCGTCGCTGCCGGTGGGCGAGCGGATCGTGTCGACCCTTCTGGCGCGCGGCGACACCGTGATCTTCCGGCCGCACCCCTTCAGCCACGCCCACGCCGACGACGCCGCAGTGATCGAGCGGGTCAACCGGTTGTTGGAGGATGACGTCGCCAGGACTGGGCGGGGCCATCTGTGGGGCGCGGCCACCGAGACCGAGCGCGGGATCGTCGACTGTCTCAACGCCTCGGATGCGATGGTGGCCGACGTCTCTAGCGTCGTGTCGGACTACCTGTTCTCCGGCAAGCCGTTCGCCATCGTGGCGGTGCCGAGCTCGCCGGAGGTGTTCGTCGAGGACTATCCGGTCGCTCGGGCCGCGTACGTCGTTCGAGGCGACCTGAGCGATCTGGAGACGCGACTGAACGCCATGCTCACCGTCGACCCGCTCGCCGAAGACCGCCGTTTCGTGCAAGCCGACTACCTGGGCGATTTCGCGACCAAGGGGTACGCCGCGCGATTCGTCGACGCCGTGCGTGCGGCCTGCGCGGCCGGCCCGGTAGCAGCGGTCGCCGGCCCTGCGGACTCGACGGATCGCCGGGCTCCGCTGGTTCCCGAGGACTCAACCGATCCCGCCGACTCAACCGATCCCGCCGACTCAACCGGTCCCGCCGACTCAACCGGGCCGGCGGATCGAGCGCGCGACCGTCGACCCGGCGAAGCTCCGAGGGCCGTCGGCCCACCCGCCCTGCTCGGCGGCGGCGCAGGGATGGGTTCGGCCGTGCTGGACCTGGCGGGTGCCGTGATGGCCGCCGCCGCGCTCGTGATTGCGCTGCTGGGTGCACCGGGCTGGCTGGTCGCGCTGACGGTCCTGCTGGCCACGGTCGAGCTGCTCGCCTCGTCGTCGATCTCGCTTGGCAGCCCGGGTCGCTGGTCGCGGCTGCTGAGTCAGGCCGAGGCCGGGCGGGTCGCTCTGGTGGCGGCCCCGCCCATCGCGGCGGTGCGGGCCGAGGCCGGAGCGCTGGGCTGGCTGCTCGGGGCCGGGTTGGCGCTGGTGTGCCTGCTCACCGAGGACCAGATCCGCGCGTGCTGGGAGGGCGGCCTGGTCGTCCGTCGTCTGCCTGCCGCGGTCGACCGGGTGGCGCCGCTGGTGCCCCGCGGCGTGGTGCCGGTGCTCGGCTTCGGGCTGACGGCCGTCATGGCGCTGTTCGTCGTCTTTCCTGACGCGTCCTGGCTGACCACGGCCGGGTGGGTCGCAGCGGCCGGTGCGCTGTTGCTGGCGGGGCTGACCGGGCTGGTCCTCGACCGTTCGCTGCGTCGGGCCGACGGCACGGACCACGCGGGGACCACGCTCCGCGCGGCGCTGCGGGCGTACGCACCGCAGTTCGTGGTCTACAGCGCGTCGAGCAGCGGCGCCGAGCAGACCGTGGCTCCGTGGCTGCCGGTTCTCGCCCGGCTCGGGCGTCCGTGGGTGATCGTGGTGCGCTCTCGGGTCATGCTGGACGAGATCGAGCGGGAGTGCCGCGCAGCTGACGTCGAGGTGCCGCTCGTCCTCCGGCCGACGCAGCGCGGGGTCGAGGACGTGGTCGTGCCCTCGCTCGCCGTTGCCGCGTACGTCGACGACGCTCCGCGGAACACGCACTTGATCGAGCGGCGCGATCTGATCCACGTCCGGTTGAACCTCATCCAACCCGTGCCTCACCCGGTCCACGCGGCGTACGACACCGTCCTCGTTCCGCCAGAACTGACCGCCGCACGTTACGCCGCCGCCGGCATCGTGCTGCCCGCCACGAAGCTCGAGCACGTCTCGGACCCGACTGCCCGCGACGCCTCCGATGCCGACGTCGACGCCTTCCTGGCGGCCTTCACCCGCCTGCTCCCGACCCCGCAAGCTGGGCGCTGACTGCACGTCACGTGCGGAGCGTCAGCTGGGAGGGCGGATGGTCAGCCGAGGGTGGCCGAGACGAGCTCCCTGGCTGCGGCCTGGACCTCGGCGAGGTGCTCCGCGCCGCGGAACGACTCGGCGTAGATCTTGTAGACATCCTCGGTGCCCGACGGCCGGGCGGCGAACCACGCCGACTCGGTGGTCACCTTGAGGCCGCCGATCGCCGCCCCGTTGCCCGGCGCCTTGGTGAGCTTGGCGGTGATCGGCTCTCCGGCCAGCTCGGTCGCGGTGACCGCCGACGGATCGAGCTTGGCGAGCTTGGCCTTCTGGTCGCGGTTCGCCGGGGCGTCCACCCGGGCGTACGCCGGTGCGCCGTGCCGAGCGGTCAGCTCGGCATACAGCTCACTGGGCGATTTCCCGGTCACGGCCTTGATCTCGCTGGCCAGCAGGGCGAGCAGGATGCCGTCCTTGTCGGTCGTCCAGGTGCTGCCGTCGAGTGCGAGGAACGATGCGCCGGCCGACTCCTCGCCGCCGAAACCGATCTCGCCGCTGCGCAGTCCGGGCACGAACCACTTGAAGCCCACGGGTACCTCGACCAGCGTGCGACCGAGATCCTCTGCGACCCGGTTGATCATCGACGAAGAGACCAGCGTCTTGCCGATCCCGGCGTCGGGACGCCAGCCGTCGCGGTGGCCGTACAGGTACTGGATGGCGACCGCGAGGTAGTGGTTCGGGTTCATCAGTCCGGCGTCGGGGGTGACGATGCCGTGCCGATCGGAGTCGGCGTCATTGCCGGTCGAGATGTCGTAGGCGTACTTGTTGGCGATCAGGCTGGCCATCGCATTCGGCGACGAGCAGTCCATCCGGATCTTGCCGTCGGTATCGAGGGTCATGAAGTACCACGTGGGATCCACGGTGGTGTTGATCACCGTCAGGTCCAGGTCGAGGTACTCGGCGATGTACTCCCAGTACTGCACGCTGGCTCCGCCGAGCGGATCGGCCCCGATCTGGACGCCCGCCTCGCGAATGGCATCGAGATTCAGCGCGTTGGACAAGTCGTTGCAGTACCGGCCGAGGTAGTCGAACCGGTTGAGCTGCGGTGCCACGTCGCGGAACCGCTCGCGGCGAATGGGTGAGGAGTCGCCGAGCAGTGCGTTGGCCCGCGCGGCGATCACGCTCGTGGCGTCGCTGTCGGCCGGGCCGCCGTGCGGCGGGTTGTACTTGAAGCCGCCGTCGCGCGGGGGATTGTGGGACGGAGTGACGACGATGCCGTCGGCCTGGGCGGTGTTGGCCGGATCGGCGTTGTACGTCACGATGGCGCGGGACACCGCGGGCGTCGGCGTGTAGTCGTTGTCCCCCTCGCTGCACACGGTGACGCCGTTGGCGATCAGCACCTCGATGGCCGTGGTCCACGCCGGCTGGGACAGCGCGTGGGTGTCCTTCCCGATGAACAGCGGCCCGGTGATTCCCTGAGACGCGCGGTACTCCACGATCGCCTGGGTCGTCGCAGCGATGTGTGCGTCGTTGAACGCGGTGTCCAGGCTCGAGCCGCGATGGCCCGACGTGCCGAACACGACCTGTTGGTCGGGGTTCGTCGGATCCGGTGTGAGGTCGTAGTACGCGCCGATCACCGCGTCGACGTCGATCAGATCCTCCGGAAGGGCCGGCTGTCCGGCTCGGGGATGTGCCATGAGGGCCATTGTGCCGATACCCGTACGAGACTCCGTCGGGGGTCCGAATCCGCAGTCGATCGGCGGTCGCCGTGGACGGCGGGCCCACACCTTGCCTGGGTTTGGCAAGATGGCACCTCGTGAGTGCGTCGAGCTTCAACCGGCCAGGGGCCATCGATCTATCCGCGTTGGCCGCCAAGGCCAAGCAGGCGGGGTCAGCGCCCGCTGGCACCCGCGGCCCGTCGGGCCAGCACGGCGCCGGCGGCAGCTATGTCGTCGAGGCGACCGAGCAGACGTTCGAGGCGGCTGCGATCCGCGCGTCGATGACCCACCCGGTCATCGTCGAGCTCTACTCGCCGCGGGTCTCCACCGGCCAGCAGCTTTCCGATGCGCTGATCGAGATCGCCAACAGCTCCGACGGCAAGTTCCTGCTCGTCCGACTCGACGTCGACAGCGCACCGTCCATCGTCCAGGCGCTCCAGCTCCAGGCCGTGCCGACGGTGATCGCGCTGATCGGTGGGCAGCTGGCTCCGCTGTTCCAAGGTGTGGTCGGCAAGGCCGAGGTGCAGCAGGCGGTCGACAGCGTGATCAAGGCAGCCGTCGCCAGTGGGCTGGTGGGCCGGGCAGAACCGGTCGGTGGTGGGCCGGTGAGCGGCGCCGAGTCCGATCTCGCCGACGCCGAGGAGCCGGCTGCCGACCCCCGCTTCGCCGCCGCCGACGAGGCCCTGGAGCGGGGTGACTTCGCGTCGGCCGTCGCCGAGTTCGACACGCTGCTCCAGGCCAACCCGAACGACGTCGAGGCCAAGCTGGGCAAGGCACAGGCCGCCCTGCTGGCCCGGACGGCCAGCCTCGAGCCGACACGGACCCTCGCCGCGGGCAACACGGCCGGGGCACCGATCGCCGATCAGCTCGCGGCCGCCGACGTCGAGGTCGTGCTGGGCACGCCGGAGGACGCCTTCGACCGCCTGATCGCGCTGGTCAGGACGACGGCGGGGACCGATCGCGACTCCGTCCGTACGCGTCTGCTCGAGCTGTTCGAGATCGTCGGCGCCAGCGACCCGCGCGTGCTCAAGGCCCGGCGCAACCTGATGGCAGCCCTGTTTTGATGACGCGGCGTGCTGTCTTCGTCCCGGGCGTGCTACTTCGGCTCGACCACCCCTCACGGGTGAGGTCGATCGCGTCACGCTCGATCATGCTGAGACCGCAAGATGGACAGACAAGGCCGGAAACCGGCATGAAAGGAAGGATCTAGATGGCAATCGACACGTTCATGGTGTTCGTCGGTGTGTACCCGGGTGTGCACTCCGCGGAGGCCGACTACGACCTGATCAAGGACCTGCACCGCAAGGAGGGCCTGATCGACGCCTACGACGCCGCCGTGATCGAGCGGCGCGCCGACGGCAAGGTCAAGATCGTCAAGAAGCACGAGACCCCGACTCGAGTCGGTGGCGTTCTCGGTGGCGGAGTGGGCCTGGCCACCGGTCTGGTGGTGGCTCTGTTCCCGTTCGCAGCCATTGGTGCGGGCCTGCTGGCGGCGACCGCGGCCGGCGGCGCGGTGCTGGGTTCGGTCGCCGGACACGCCGCAGCCGGGATGAGCCGCGAGGATCTCAAGGTGCTCGGTGAGCATCTCGACGCCGGACAGGCGGGCCTCGTCGTGGTCGCCGTATCCGACATGGGCGCGAAGATCGAGCGCGAGATGCGCCAGGCGGAGAAGATCGAGAAGAAGGAGCTGAAGGCCGACGTCGGCGAGATCGAGGCCGACGCGAAGGCGGCAGCAGAACCGGCAGAGGCGGAAGCGGAACCCGCAGACGCAACCGAGGCACCGGCAGCCGACGCTGCCAAGGCACCGGCAGCCGACGCTGCGGAGAAGCCGACCGACGGCTAGTCCGCGGCAGCGGCAGCGTCAGAGTCCGGGGTCCGTCACGACTCGAGACGGCCGCGGACCCAGACGTGGGACAGTCCTCGAGGCAACAGCCCCGAGGACTGCTCCCGTCGCCACCCCGACGAGCACATCGCCGGGGTAGTGGACGCCGGTGTAGACGCGAGACAGGGCCACGATCGCCGCAGCCAGCCGCAGCGGCCACCGCAGAACGGGCACCAGGTGGCCGACCGAGACGGCGAACGCGGCCGCCGACGCCGAATGACCCGAAGGGAACGAGGTCGAGGTGGGCATGTCCACCCACCGCGTTTCGGGAACCCCGAGGCCGGTCCGATCGGGACGTCCTCGCCGATGCAGCAGTTTCATCGGCTGGTTGACAACGAACGACGCGGCGCCGATCGCCACGATGCCGGTGACGGCCGCCCGGCGCCCGCTGGGGCCGCCCAGCGCGGCCAGTGCGGCCGCAGTGAGGAACCACGGCTTCGAGTGGTTCGCGACGTCGGAGATCGCTCGGAGCGGGCGGTCCAGGCGTGGCGTCGAGAATCCGGCTACGACTCGGTAGACGGCCCGATCGGCGCGACCGAGCGCGGTCCTCAGCCTCTTCATCTGATCTCTCCTTGTCCGCCGAAGGCGATCCGCCACAGGGCCGCCAGTGTCTGGGATTCGGTGACCCTGATCGGGCGGGTGGCCTCGTGGCGGTCGAGTGCTGCCCGCGGCAGCCGGACCGTGAGTGCTCCCGGTCGGGTTCTGAAGTGCAGCGGAGGGTCGAGCACCAGCGCTTCACCGTCCAGCCCGATCTCCACCGGGTCCGGCGACCCGACGTCGATCTCGGTGGCCGTCCACTCCTGCCAGCCCGGGAAGCGACCGACTCGTCCCGCGACCTCCAACGCCGCGAGCGCCTCGGCATCGGCCGCGCTCGACACGGTGATCGAGGCTGCCCCGAGCACTCCTGCGTCCAACCGGGCCCGCGTCCCTCCGCCTCGAAGGTGGTGCAGGTCGTAGGGATTGTTCGAGATCAGCAGCAGCTGACCGGCATCGAGACGCTCCCCGGTCGGCAGGGTGTAGCGCAGCCGCAACGGAGTTGCGGTCGGACCGATCAGGTCCGGCAGCATGGTGGCCACGGTCTGCACCTTCGCATCGCGATAGTCCGCCGACTGCACGATCTTGGCGTACGCGCCCATCGCAGCGTTGTTCACGAAGACGCGACCGTTCACCTCGGCCAGATCGATCGTGACGTCGAATCCCTCCCGATAGGCGTCGAGCGCAGCGGGTACATCGTCGCGATCCAGACCCAGGTCGAGGGCGAAGTGATTTCGCGTGCCCGCCGGCACGACCACGAACGGCACGCTGTGCCGACTGGCGACCGAAGCCACGAGCGCCTGCGAACCGTCACCTCCGGCCATGCCCAGCAGGTCGGCGCCCCGGGACACGGCATCCTCGGCGAGTGCGAGCAAGTCGTCGTCCGGCCGCAGCACGATCGGCTCGATCCCGTCTTGCCGGCAACGCTCGGCGAGCGCGAAGCGCTCAGCTTTGCCGCCCCCGGAACGCGGATTCATCAGCAGCACGGGTTGGCGGGCGGGAGAGGCCGGCCCGACCCCATGGCGATGCCGGCCCGATCGCAGCGCGAAGCGAGCAGCGGTGACCGCCAGCGCGGCAAGGAGCAGACCCACGACCAGCACCCGTACGCTCCCGCTGGCCAGCATGACGGCCGCGAACGCGACCAAGGCAGCGATCCCGGCCGTGGCCGCGACGGCGCGCGCTGCGCCTCGCCGCGAGATCACGTACCAGGCAGCCACGACGACGACCGCCAGCGACAGCACACCGGAGGCCAGCACCGTCCACCGATCGACCGCTACGACGGTCAGGTAGACCCCCGCCAGCGCCAGGGAGACGAGGGCGACGACCGCCGCGACGCGCTGCGAGCGCGCGTGACCGACGCCGCTCGGCACGGTCACCGCTCGGTCGGGGGAGCCTGCCAGGAGGCTCCCGTTTCCTGGACGTACTGGGCGACGGCGGCGTCGATGGTGGGGAAGAAGTGGGCGGGGTCGATCGTCCTGGTGAGCTCGTAGCGATCGATCTTCTCCCGCACCGGGTCCTTCAGCTCGGCGAACACCAGCGAGGCTCCGCGATCGTTCAGCCAGGCGTCGAGGTCCGCCAGCATGTCGGCGGCGGTGGTGTCGACATCGGTGACCGGTTCGGCCGCGATCAGGATCCAGCGCAGATCGTCGCGACGGGCGGCAATCGCCCGGACGGCCTCGGAGAACATCCGAGCGTTGGCGAAGATCAACGGTGCGTCGAAGCGATAGACCACCAGGCCCGGCAGAGCCTCGGCGTCCGGGTAGCGACTCAGGTCGTGGAGCCCGGCGAGGCCCGGAGTCCGCCCGAGCTCGGCCTGGTTGGGCCACCAGGTCCGACGGAAGACGTTGAGGATCGACATGAACACCGCGATCGCGATCCCGGGCAGCACGCCGAGGAACGCGACGCCCAGCAAGGCGATGATCGACAGCCAGAACTCGATGCGACGTTGCTGCCACAGCCGGCGGGTCGCGGGGATATCGGCCAGGGAAACCGCCGCCGCGATCACGATCGCCCCCAGCACGGGCTGTGGGACGTACTGCATCAGCGAGGTCGCGAACATCAGCACGACGGTGATCACGACTGCACCGACCACACCGGTGACCTGGGAGCGCGACCCGGCCTGCTCGGCGACGGCGGTGCGGGAGCCGCTGGTGCTGACGGGGAAGCCTTGGAAGAAGCCGGCGGCGATGTTCGCGGCTCCGAGTCCGACCATCTCCTGATTGCCCCGGACCTGCTCTCCGCGCCGGGCGGCAAAGGCGGACGCGGTGGAGATCGTGTCCGCCAAGGCGACGACGGAGATCGCGAAGGCGCCGATCATCAACGGCGGAACGTCGGACCACCTCACCACCGGCAGCGTCAGTGGCGGAAAGCCCTGGGGCAGTACGCCCACGACGTCGAGCCCGCGCGCGGCCAGGTCGAACGCATTCACCGCGACGGAGGCGAGCACGACCACGATCAAGACGCTCGGCAGCTTCGGCAGGAACCTGTTGAGCACCAAGATGGCGATCAGCGAGGAGATACCGATCACCGCTGCGGTGGGGTTCACCGCACCCTGCGCTATCCCCGACACGGCGGCGAGAATCTCACCGACCAGGCTGTCGGCGTCCGTGGAGAACCCGAGCAGTTTCGGCAGCTGGCCGATCATGATCGTGATGGCCAAACCGTTCATGTAACCGATCTGGGTCGGCTTCGACAACAGATCGGCCACGAACCCGAACTTGGCCAGGCCGGCGACGACCATGATGATGCCGACGAAGACGGCGAGCAGGGACGACAACGCGATGGCTCGCGCCGGATCGCCGTCCGCCAGGACCAGCGGTGCGATGGTCGCCGCGATCATCGATCCCAGTGCCGAGTCCGGGCCCAGCACGAGCACTCGCGAGGGCCCGAAGATCGCGTACCCGATCAGGCAGAGGATCGAGGTGTACAACCCTGTGACCGGTGGCAGGCCGGCCAGCTCGGCGTAGGCCATGCCCTGGGGAATGAGCAGGGCGGACAGCACGAGTCCGGCCACCACGTCCTTGGGCAGCCATCTCCGCCGGTACGACCGCGCCAACGCGATCCCGGGCACCAGCGACTGCCAGCGCGGCGGGGCGGAGACCGCCGCGGAATTGGTGTCGCTCACCGTCGCAGGGTATGGGCTTCGCCCCCGGATGCAAATCGCCCACCCCGGGTGATCCGCCCCCGCGTGGTCGTTCCGGGGGTGATCTTGTCGGCGTCACGCCTGTCGGGGCTCACCAGGTCACTGGAGAGCCGAGACGAGACTCGACACGTTCTCGACGTAACGCTGCGATCTCGGTCGGGCCTTCCACTCCGGCAGCAGCAGCTCACGACTCAGCTGGCGATACTCGGCGGCCACGCGCTGGAGATCGTCGACGAACTGCTTGCCGGTGCCCATCAGCGAGATCTCGTAGTCGAGGCCGAACGACCGGTAGTCCATGTTGCTGGAACCGATCACTCCGACGACGTCGTCGACGGTGAAGTGCTTTGCGTGCAGCACGGCGGGCTTCGGGTACAGGTAGATCCGGACCCCGGCCTCGAGCAAGACGGTGTAGTACGAGGCCTGCGCGTGGCCGACGACGAACTGATCGGCCTCCTCGCAGACGAACAGCTCGACCGCAACACCGCGATAGGCGGCCGTCGTGATGGCCTCGAGCAACGACTCGTCCGGGACGAAGTACGGGCTGGTCAGCGACAGTGTGTGCTGGGCCAGGTGCACCAGACCCGTGAACAGCCGAAGATTCGGCACCGTGCGGTAGCCCGGGCCGGACGGGATCAACTGCATCGGGTCTCCGACCTTTTGGTGGCCGCCCGGGGGCTCCAGCGCCAGCATCTTGGGCAGCCGCTCACCGGTCTCACTGAACCAGTCGGTCGCGAAGACGAGTTCAAGGGACGTGACGATCTCACCGGTGAGCTTGATGTTGAGGTCCTTCCACGCCCGTCCCGCCTTGATGTTCTTGGGCTTCAGATAGCTCGGCGTGATGAGGTTCTGCGAGCCCATGAAGGCGACCGTGCTGTCGACCACGAGCAGCTTGCGATGGTTGCGGAGATCCGGACGCCGCCAGTTCCCCTTCAGCGGCTGGATGGGCATCATCGGATACCACTCGAACCCCGCGGCCGTGAACCTGGTCTTCATCTCTGCGTATCCAGGGATGCCCCGGGTGGCGACGTGGTCGTACAGGACGCGGACCTTGACACCACGCTGGACCGCGCGCGCCAACGCCTCGAACACTGGTTCGGTGGTGGCGTCCCAGGCCATGATGAAGTACTCAACATGCACGGTGTGCTGCGCGGTGTCGATCACCTCCGCCATCAGCCGCGAGTTCTCCTCTGCGTCCCCGATCACCCCATGGGTCACGCCGAGGACGCACGGGAGCGCGGTCAGACTCCGGTTGAGCTGGACCAGGCTGTCGACGCCGGGTGGGACGACAACGGACGACGGCAGCTCGGGCTGCCCGGCCATCCGCTCGGCGATCGCCAGGGTTGCACCGTCTTGGACCTTCGCTCGTCGGCCGCGGACATTGGGACTTCCGATCAACAAGAAGATGATCAGTCCCACCACGGGAAGCACGAAGATGAACAGCAGCCAGGCGATGGAGGACGACGGCCGGCGGTTGGTCGGGATCGTGCCGACCGCAACGATCTTGATGATCACATCGATCACCCAGATGATGAAGGGGATCCATACCCAGCTCATGAGCGGAGCCCGTCCGGTGTGCCTGCGCTTGGTAGGGGGGCGGGTCGGCGTCCAGCGCCTCGGACAGCCGGTCCCTTCCGGCCACCCGCCGCTCGGTGTTCTCGGGTCGGGCTCGGCTCTGCAACGGCATCCATGAACCCGGGGGTATCACACGCGGCGACGGGGCGTCCACGCGTGATCGGGTCAGTGCACGAGCGCTCGGCAGGAGTTCACCCGACCCGGGTGAAGCGTCCGCCCGTCGGCGGCGGCGAAGGTGTGGGCATGGCTGAGGTGCTGGCTGGGTCCGAGGGGCTGCACACCTATGAGATCGGGTTCGACGGAGACGTCGGTGCCCTGGTCCACCGGGCCACACCCTCGGCCCGGGTGCTGTGTACTCCGACCTGCACCGTCTTGTGGCACCACCTCGATCGAGCGGCCGAGCTCGACGGCCTGCTCGACGCCTTGAGCGCCGTCGGCATCACCCCACGGGAGGTGTTCGAGTCACTCGGCGGCACCCACGGGATGCTGTCGGAAGCCGGTCCGGGTCGCGATCTCGACGCTACGTCGTCTCCCACCTACTGTGAGGTGCGGATCGACGGTCGCCTCGGTGATGCGATCCTCGCCCACCTTCGTTGGTCCCACCGGGTCGTGCAGACGACGGTCGTCCGGGTCCGCGTCTCCTACGACGCACTGCGCGTCCTGCTTGCCGAGATGTCTGCGGCCACCCGGGTCGACTACGTCTTGTCCCTCTGATCGCCGAGCAACCGCAGGGCCCGGTCCTGCTAGCAGAGTCCGAGAGCCCGGCCGCGGCGGAACGCTTCGGATCGACGGGACACGTACAGCTTGCGGAACAGCGACTTCAGGTGGGTCTTGACGGTATTGGTCGACAAGAACAGCTCTGCGGCGATCTCCTCGTTCGTACTGAGTGAGCCGAGGCGTTGCAGGATGTCGAGCTCACGCTGGGTAAGGGTCGCGACCGGCGCAGCGACGACTGGGCCACTGGGTAGGTCATCCCCTCGCAGGTACGGCCGGGTCGATCGGATCGACGCGAGAAACGGTCCGTGTCGGCGCAGCAGCTCCCGGTCGGCAGTGACCGCGGTCTGGAGCCACGACTTCGCCCAGGCGACCGGGGTACGCAGCTCCTCGCGGCACGCCGTCCGCAGAGCTCGATCGATCAGCGCACGCTCTCGACGACGGTCCCCGTGAGCGTGGGCGAGCCAGGACTCCACGAGTTCGAGCTGAATCTGGGTGACCACCCCCGTCGGCTCGATCGGGCAGGCGCGCAGGGTTGCGCCGACCGCCGCCAGGTCACCGAGCTGGATCAGGGCTCGAGCCCGCAGAACTGAGGACTCGGCCCCCGTCGACAGCCCCGACTCTCGAAGCAGGCGTAACGCCTGCGACGGCTGGAAGGCATTCAGCTCTGCCTCGACCCGAGCCAGCGAGAGCTGATCGCCGAACCAGCCGATCACCGCGGCGGACGGGATCGGTCGCGGCAGCGCACGCGCGTCGCTCACGACGGTAGCAAGGCGGCCCGCGGTGAGCTGGATCGCGGCGGCCAGGGCGGGCTCGAGCTCACTGTCGATCGAGGCGGAGTGACCGACCACGCTGTCGAACCGCTGGGTGGCCTGTTCGAGCTCACCCCGGGCCGCATGAACGCAGACGATCGCCAGCTGTGCGTGGACGATGCCGACCGCCGGGCGATCGGCTGCCCCGGCGGTGAGCACGGGGTCGGCGTGCTCCACTGCGCGCGTCAGCTCTCCGCCGAGCGCTTCGAGCCACGCGAGCTGGCCCAGGCACTCGGCGGCAGCCATCCGGACCGCGCGTTCGACGTCGGGTTCGGCTTGCACCTGCAGGGCACGCGACCCCCGCTCGAAGGCGGCCCGCGCACGATCGGGTGCTCGGTTCCAGAGCTCGCACGAACCGAGGCGGGACTGGATCAGGGGAACCAGTTCCGGTGCGGCGGCCCGCTGAGCCAGACTCAGCTGCGGGAGGAGACCGGCCAACCGGCGTCCCTGTTCGAGGCCCTCGATCTGGTCGCCGTGCCAGCTTGCGGACGCGAGGCGCAGCAGCGCGGCACTCACCCGATGCGCCACCGTGCGGGCTTCGGCGCGACCGTCACGACCGTTGTCGAGCAGAGCGCGTGCCGCGAGATCGGGCAGGCCACGCTGGAGAGCAGCAGCGGCGAGCAGGAGCGGTTCCGCCGCCCCCAGGGCATCGGCGGTGTCCGCATCCGACAAGAGGCCGTGGTCGGTGGAGACCAACAGCCGGGGAACGGCCAAGGAGTCCACCAGGTCTCGGGCCGCTCGCTCCCAGTCGCCGGCCTGGATCGCGATCTCGATCGCTGCGGCGGGCTGACCGTGGTCTGCCGTCCACTGCGCCGCTCGTCGGGAGGCGGAAAGCGCCCGTGACGGGCTCTGCCGAAGGCGCCGGAGCAGCAGCCGGCGGAGCAGCGGATGAGTCCGAAACGATCCGTCCGGTCGGACCTGGACGAACCCGCGAGAAGCCTTGATGCCGGCGATTCGCCGGCGAGCACCGGGTCCGACGACGGCGTCGGCCAGGTCGGGGTCCACGTCGGCGACGACGCTCGTGGCCGTCAGGAGATCGAGTGCCACGGCGGGGAGGCGGCAGATGACCGCTGTCTGGAGGTAGTCCTCGATGGCGCGATCGGTCTCCCGGAGTGCCTCGGCGACGGAGTCGCCGTGGTGCAGGAACTGCGCGGCCAGGCGCACACCGCAGGCCCAACCGTCCGTCTGGTTTGAGACGGCTCGAACGATGGCATCGGTGGCCTCGACTTGGTGCCGACTCAAGACCTCCGCGATCTCGTCGAGATTCATCGCGAGATCGTCTGTGGTGATCGGCACGGACTCTCCCGCAACGCCGAGTCGGCCGAGGTCGAGGGCGGGCCAGTCCGTCACCGCGAGGACGACGCCCATCTCGGGGCCGGTTCGCCGCAGCAGACGATCGAGCGCATCGTTCATCGCGTCGATGGGCCACCTCGGGTCGTCGAGCACGACGAGCGATCGATCGGATGACACCACCGGCCACGCGAACCGATCCGGGGAGGCTCCGGGGGATCTGAGGACTCCCGCCGCGTGCTCGCGCAGCGCTGACGGCACCTGACCCCACGCCTCGTCGACGAGCGACGGCAGGGTCGACGGGTGGGCAGGAGTGACCAGGCTGAGTCGGGTGCCCGGACCCAGGCTGGCGGCCCATGACGACAGCAGCGCGGACTTCCCAGCGCCTGCGGCTCCGGTCAGCACCACCAGCCGAGACATGGCGGTGGCCTCCTCGAGCCGCGCATACAGCCGCGGCCGCGGTGCGATCTGGGCCCCGACCGGCCCGTCGACCACCCGCACCTGACGCGCAACTCGCGCCGCCGGCCTTGCTCGGAGTGCTTCGGGCATCGTGATCCTTCAACCGCGCGAGACGCCAGGAGTTGCGTGACGCTCATTCATTCGCTCGCGGGGGTGAGATGTCATCATCCATACGCGATCTCACCCGGGTGATCGACAGTTGGCCCGCGTTCCTACCGCGGGATCAGAGAGCACCGCCGGGATCAGAGCAACGCTATGCTGCGCGCAATCGCGATCGCCTCGGAGCGGGAGTGGACGCCCAGCTTTCGATAGACCGACACCGTGAAGGTCTTGACGGTGTTGTGCGACACGTAGAGGTCGTTCGCGATCTCACGCAGGCTCTGCGAGCCCTCCAGACGTCGCAGCACCTCCACCTCGCGTGGCGTCAACGGGTCAGGCACGTCCGCAGAAGGAGCGGCCACCGAGGGAGCGAGCAGACGGCGAACTGCCTCGATCCGGGCACGCGTCGCGGCCATGCTGACGTCCGACCACGGCGTCAACTCCTCGAGCTCGTGCAGCAGCTCGTGCGCTGCGGCCTCGCGACCGGTGCGCGCCGCGACGGTGGCCATCGCCACGAGGTGGTGGATCTGCGGCCACGGGCTGAGACCGGGGACCAGGCGGCGAGGTCGCAAGCCGGTCTCCAGCACGGCCCACGCCGCATCCAGATCGCCGGAGGCAGCCAGCGAGCTTCCCAGCGCGGTGAAGGCCAGACTGGCCTGGGGCACGGACTGCATCCCTTGATCGTCGACCACCCGCATGGACATCGTCGCCAGGCGAGCTGCAGCGTGGGTAGCGCCGAGTTCGGTCTCGCACAGCGAGAGGATCGCCAGACCCAGCATCCGGATCGTTGCCGGGGCGGCGCCGGCCGCCGCGGCGGCGGTCAACTGGACCCGCGCCTGGTCCAGCTCGCCGAGCACGTAGGACGCGTGTCCCAGCGTGACCCGGGCGGCGGCGTACCAGGGGGAGGACTCGTCGGTCTCCAGCTCCACCGCTCGTCCGGCATCGGCGAGCAGCTGATCCGGACCGTCGTAGCCGAACATGGCCCGAACCAGCACGCGAGCAGACTCGGCCGACGTCGTGCCGTCGGGGAGCGGCCCATAGTCGGCGACAGACTCCAGCATCGCGAGCCGACGCTTCATCTCCGCCTGCCGGCCGGTCAGGGCGGCCACCCATGCCGCGGTCGCGCTGGTCTCGGCCGACCGGTCCGCGGGAGAATCCTGTAGTCCGCGGAGCCAGACCAGCACCGTCGCGATTCTTCCGGCGTCGAGATAGCGGACCCAGTTGGTCTGGACCAGGACCGCTGCTTCGTGTGCCGAGCCGCCGGCAAGGTGGTGCTGGATCGAATCCTCGAGATGATCGTGCCCGGCAAGCCACTCCGCGCCGCGGAGATGGAGGATTCTGACCCGATCCGGATTGACGGCCTCGAGAGCGCTCCGCGCGAAGGTACCGAACAGATGGTGGAAGCGGAACCACTCGCCGGCCGAGTCCATCGGGATCAGGAACAGATTGGTCCGCTCCAGCAGGCGGAGCAACCGGGTCGACGCGTGTCCCTGAGTCACGTGGTCACCGAGCGCGGCGTTGAACCGGTCGAACACCGACATGTCGAGGATGAAGTCGCGCAGCTCACCGTCTTGTCGATTGAGTACCTCCTCGGCGAGGTAGTCGGCGATGAACCGGTTGTTGCCGCTGAGCTGATGGACGAACTCCTCCGGATCGTCGCGACCGTGCAGCGAGAGTGCCGCGAGGTAGACCGCTGCCGGCCAGCCCTCTGTTCGGTTGGCCAGGCCGCCGATGGCCGACGGAGTCAGCCGAACCCCCTCGACACCCAACACGGCCTGGATCTCGTCGGCGTTGAAGGACAGGTCCTTGGTCCGGATCTCCGCCACTCGGCCGTCCACCCGGAGGCGACCCAGTCGCAGCGCGGGGTCGGATCGAGCGATCAGCACGACGTGCACGTTCCCGGGAAGATGATCGAGGAGGTAGTCGAGCTCCTCACAGCACCCCGCCGAGCGGATCACGTGGCAGTCGTCCAGCACCAGGGTGACCGGGCGATCCAGTGCAGCCAGGGAGTCGATGATCCGTGGAACCACTCGGTCGAGCATGGAGGTCGCGCCGGAGGCGATGAGCTCGGCCATATCGACGTCGAAGGCGGAGCCGATTCGTTCCAGCGCGGTCGCCAGATGCAGCCAGAGCCGGGCGGGGTCGTTGTCGCCGGGGTCGAGGCATACCCACGCGGTGAGGTCGTCCGCGCCGGACGAGCGGTGCCACTGCGTCACGAGCGTGCTCTTGCCGAACCCCGCCGGTGCGGCGATCAGCACCACCGGGAGCCGAATCGCCCGCGCGAGCGCATCCACCAGCCGAGGACGTGCTATCCACTCCGCCCGGACCAGGGGCGGATGAAGCTTGCTCTCGATGACAGAGGCGACCGCCGCCCGTTCCACCGTCGCCTCTCGTGGCCGCCGCCGCGTGACGGTCGGACCCTGCTCGAAAGTAAGTGACTCCAGAGCCCAGACCATGACCGCGATCGGCTGGCCCGGGACCTCCGGACCAGCATAGTGAACCGGAACGGTTCGGGCCGATCGTGTCGACGGCGGAAGTCGAGCGACGTCGTCACGACGGAGTCGGCGGCTCCGCCAACTGCCTGCGTACCTCGAGCAGGTCGATCCCGGCATTCCTCAGCACATCGATCAGGCCCCAGAGTGCAGTCTCGTCCGGCACGTCCACCTCGACGGTCGTGCCCGCGGGCTGGATGGCGACGACTTGGGTGATGCTCTCGATGAGACCCGGTGGGACGGTCCCGCCGACGCGGATCTGATACTTGACCATGGCCGGCTGCGCCGCGTCCCGGTCGGCTACGGGTTCGGGCCGCACGAGGCCGGGCCGCACGAGACGGGGTCCCACGAGATCGGGCCGCAGTTGGCCGGGGGGGTCGCTCCGCCGCCATGGGTCGGTGGCGAGAAGCGGTTCGAGAAGTCCATGTGCTGCCACCTCTGTGCACGGGCCGGCCGGGGATCAGGATGCAGCAGTCGCCGCCGCAGCCTCGTGACCGACTCTGGCAGCCCGCCCGGTGCAGCGGCTTCACCCGACACGGGTGACGTCGAGCCCAGCCGGCGGAACGGGTCTGGCGCTTTCGGCGAACGCATCCGCCGGCGCCGAGCGGTCACCCTGTCCGGGTGATCCCACGCTACGGTCGAGGTGGCAGCATCGGCCCCTCAGGGTCAACCGAGGGTCCATCGCACCGTGTTCTCGCAAGGCAGGTTGCAGGAGGCGAACGGATGAAGGTGGCACCGGTCCATCTGAACAGCGCGATCGCGTGGCTCTTCATGGTCGGCTCGGCGTGCTTCGTGCTCGGTTCGGTGCCTGCCTATCTGAACGCGGTCGGCGGCTGGCTCGACGGCGTCACGTACTTCATCGGATCGCTGTTCTTCACGACGGCGTCGTTCGCACAGCTCCTGCAGTGCCAGTCGCCGGCCATGACCGAGGTCGACGCCGAGGACCAGGCCATCCCACGGCGCGTGCGGCTCCGAGCCTGGTTGCCACACGATCGCGCCTGGCTCGCCGCCGTCACACAGTTCCCCGGCACGCTGTGCTTCAACGTGAGCACGCTCGCCGCGTTGGTCCACAATGCCTCGGTCGAGCAGAAGGATCGACTGGTGTGGCGTCCCGATCTCTACGGTTCGACGCTCTTCCTCGTCGCAAGTGTGCTGGGGATCTTGGCGGTGGGCCGTTTCGTGAGCTTCGGTCCCCGATCGCTGCCGTTGCGGATCGCCTGGTGGAACATGACTGGCTCGATCTTGTTCATGGCCTCCGCACTGGCGAGCTACATCCTGCCCACCGGAGATGTCGTGGACGTACGGATCAGTGTGGTCGGAACGTTGACCGGCGCGGTCTGCTTCCTGATCGGTGCGGCGCTGATGTTCCCTGCCTGGCGAGCCACGGTCAGCCAGGCGTCGATCCCCAGCACGGGCAAGCACCCGTGATCAACCCATCCGGACGACACGAGTCGCCCGGGAGAACCAAGGAGAAACGAGAAATGGACGAGAACGCGGCAGCTGCGCTGTTCGGCAATCGCTTCGTCACTCAGGAGGTGCCCAGCCGGGAGTTCCCCGCCGACGGCATGCCGGCGGTCGATGCGATGCGGCTCGTCGGCGAGGACCTGGCCATCGAGGGAGACCCGGCGCGCAATCTGGCGACCTTCGTGACGACCTGGATGGAGCCCGAGGCCCAGCGGATCATCGCCGACAACCTGCACCGCAACTTCATCGACCATGCGGAGTATCCGCGGACGGCCGAGATCGAGCAGCGCTGCATCCGGATGATCGCCGATCTCTTCCACGCTCCGGGGGAGACCACCGGTGCCCGCACCCAGGGCTCCTCCGAGGCGATCATGCTGGGCGCCCTGTCACTGAAGTGGAAGTGGCGGGAGCGCCGAGAGGCCGCCGGACTTCCCGCCACGAATCCGAACCTGATCTTCGGTGGCGACGTCCACGTCGTCTGGGAGAAGTTCTGCCGGTACTTCGATGTGGAGCCGCGGATCGTTCCGCTCCAGCCGGGCAAGTACACCATCGGACCCGAGGACGTACGCCCGCACATCGACGAGAACACCATCGGGGTCGCCGCCGTTCTGGGCACGACCTTCACCGGCCACAAGGACGACATCACCGGCATCAACGACCTGCTGCTGGAGATCAAGAGCCAGCGCGGGCTGGACATCCCGCTACACGTCGACGGAGCCAGCGGCGGCTTCGTCTGGCCGTTCCTCTACCCGGACTCGGCGTGGGACTTCCGGCTTGAGCAGGTGCGCTCGATCAACGTCTCCGGACACAAGTTCGGACTGGTCTATCCGGGGGTGGGCTGGCTGATCTTCCGCGAGAAGTCCGATCTCGCGCACGACCTCGTTTTCGAGGAGAACTATCTCGGCAAGACCGACGCCACCTTCACCCTGAACTTCTCCACGGGCTCGGCCATGGTCTTGGCGCAGTACTACAACCTCATTCGCTACGGCCGAGCCGGCTACACCTACATCATGAAGAACATGGAGCAGAACGCGGCACTGCTCGCCGAGCGACTGGAAGCGATGGGACGCTTCGAGCTGATCGGCCTGGATCAGGAGCGGCTTCCGTTGGTGGCGTTCAAGCTCTCCGGCGACAACGGCTTCGACGAGTTCGACCTCGCGTGGCAGCTGTCGGCCGAGCGCGGTTGGATGGTCCCCGCGTACACACTTCCGCCAAATGCCGAGAACGAGACCATCATGCGGGCACTCGTCAAGGAGACTCTGACTCGTGAGCACGTCGACACCTTGGCCAGGGACATCGAGGAGGCGTGCCGGACGCTCGACGAGAAGGGCGGCGCCCATGAGCTCGAGCGGCAGAAGATGGCGACCGGTCCCGGTCACTGATCGAACCGACCGGGCCGCGCTCCAGGAGCTGAGCTGATGGGCGAGTCAGCCGGTCCGTCGAGACCGGGCGCGGTCGGATCGGAGCCTGCCCCGAACGCCGCTGGGGCGACCGCCCTCGACCCGATCGCGGTGATGAAGTCCAAGGCCTATCTCGGATCCCTTGTGCTCGCCGCAATCCTCGGCGTGCCGATCTCGGCGATCGCGTACGGGTTCTTGGCGCTGGTGTCGGCGATCCAGGGCTACATCTTCACCACGCTGCCGACGTACGTCCTTGGTACGACGGCACCGGCGTGGTGGCCGATCCCGTGGCTGGTGGTGTGCGGGGTGCTCGTCGCGCTGGCAATCCGCAACCTGCCGGGCAACGGTGGCCACTCGCCGGCGCTCGGCTTCAGTCCGGGCGGCGCGCCCACCACCGCGGGTGAGCTGTTGAACGTCGCTGTCGCGGCGTTGGCAACGCTGTCGTTGGGCGCGGTGCTCGGACCCGAGGCGCCGTTGATCGCGATCGGCGGTGGGCTGGCGGCGGTCACGATCCGGCGTCTGAGGAAGGATGCGGCCCCTACCGCGGTCACCATCATGGCGTCGGCGGGGAGCTTCGCGGCGATCAGCACTCTTCTCGGTTCTCCGGTGCTGGCCGCCTTCTTGATCATGGAGGCCGCGGGGATCGGCGGCGCGACGCTGAGCCTGGTCGCGCTCCCCGGTCTGGTGGCGGCCGGCGTCGGCACCCTGGTGTTCGTCGGTCTCGACCACTGGAGCGGACTCGGTACGTTCTCGATGGCGCTACCGACCCTTCCAGCCACCGCGCCGACGCTGGCGAGCCTCGCCTGGGCCCTCCCGCTTGGTGTTGTGGCCGCGCTCCTTGGTTGGCTGATCCGGTGGGTCGCGCTGTCGCTTCGACCACTCGTGCACCGGAGCCGGGTCGTCGTGACCGCGGGTCTGGGCCTGCTGGTCGGAGCGATCGCCATGGTCTACCAGCTGATCTCGGGCCGCAGCTTCACCGAGGTCCTGTTCTCGGGTCAGGACGCGCTGCCGGGGCTCGTCTCGTCGGCGGCCGACTACTCGGTCGGCATCATCATCGTGCTCATCATCTGCAAGGCCCTGGCGTACGGAATCTCGCTGAGCGCCTTCCGCGGTGGGCCGATCTTCCCGGCGATGTTCGTCGGTGGCGCCGTCGGAATAGCGATCAGCGGGCTGCCCGGGGTAGGCCTGGCGTCGGGCGTGGGGATGGGGATCGGCGCGATGGCGGTCTCCATGCTCAGGCTGCCGCTGACCTCGACCCTGCTGGCGACGATCCTGATGGGGATCGACGGAATCCTCGTCACGCCGCAGGTCGTGCTGGCGGTCGCCACCGCATTCCTGATCACCCTCAGGCTGCCCACGCCCGGCCAGGCCGACGAGCACGCACAGGTGGCCGCGTGATCCAGAGACGGCCACGGTGAGGGACGTGCTCGACGCCATCGGCCAGCTTCTTCCGGTCGCCCTGGCGGCCGCGATCAGCTCGGTGCCGATCACCGTGATGATCTTGATCCTGCTGTCGCCCCGGCGGAAGGTGGCCGCGCTGCCGTTCCTGATCGGTATCGTGCTCGGTTCGGTCGTTGTCGTCGGCGGGGCGGCCCTGCTGGCGCAGGCGCTGCCGCCGGCGCGCGTCCGCCATGCCGAGCCCATCGTCGGCGTGTTCGAGATCGTGGTCGGTCTTGCTCTGGTCGTGCTCGCCATGCGCGCGTGGCGGCGCCGCAACCGGTCCGGGAGGGGCCTGAAACCTCCCCGGTGGGCCGCTGCAGTCGACACGCTGGGGGGGTTACGCGCGTTCGGGCTCGGTTTCATCCTCGACTTCCGACCGAAGAACCTGCTGTTGGCCACTGTCGTCGGGCTGCAGGTCCACAGCCAGCTGCACAAGACGACCACCATCGTTGCGGTGATTCTGCTGTACGTGGCGATCGCGACGTCGACGGTCACCGTTCCCATCCTGCTGACCTTGATCGCGCCCACTCGGATGGAGCCGCGACTGGCGACGGCGTCGGAGGTCTTGTCGACCGACGGACCGATCATCAGCGCCGTGGTCCTCCTGATGATCGGCGTCGTGGTCATCGGAGTGGGCCTGCAGACACTCACCTGACCTGGGTGATGCCGAGGTTTGGCGTGGTGGGCGACGATGGGAGAATGCAGTCACCGGACGAGCTGACCCCGGGTGTTGCGGGGCGCCTCACGCACAGGAGATCGCGCCGACCGCACACCACCGGCTCGGATCGGGCCGAAGGGGCGCAGGACCGGGCATTCAGGATCCCCGGACGCGTGCCGGTGCCGCCGCTGGAGCCCGAGTGGCTCATCGTCGACGAGCTGCCGCTGTTCCACCGCTACTGTCTCGACGCCGACCCGACCACGGACGCCATCGTGCATGTCCACGGCTTCGGGATCTCGGGTACCTACCTGGAGCCGACCGCCGCGCGGCTGGCGTCGCGTTACCGGACGTACGTGCCCGATCTGCCGGGAATCGGACGCAGCATGAGGCCGCGCCGTGGCCTCGACCTGCCAGGACTGGCCCGAGCCCTCATCGACTACTGCGACGTGATCGGGGTCGAGCAGCCGATCCTGGTCGGCAACTCACTCGGCTGTCCAGTCATCATGGAGGTGGCGGCGAGCTTCCCGGACCGCCTCAAGCGGGCGGTCCTGGTCTCGCCCGCCGGTGGACCCAACAACCAGCCGCTCGCCCGGGCGCTGCACCAGATGGCGCTCGACGGATTCCGCGAGCCACCCTCGATGCTGCCGATAGCAACCCGCGACTACCTCCGCTTCGGCGTGCTGCAGAGCCTCTCGCTGTTCCAGGCGATGACCCGGTACCCGACCCTGGAGAGCCTGCCCAAGCTGAATGTGCCGACGCTGGTCATCGCGGGCGTACGCGACCCGCTCGTCCGCATCGCGCGGGCGTTCGTGCTGGCTTCGCTGCCGCACGTGAGCGCGGTCAAGGTCCCCGGCGCGCACGCACTCAACTACAGCGCGCCGGAGCTGATCGCCGAGCTCATCGACGCTCACCTGACCGATCGGCCGCTGCTGGACGGTCCGCACGCTCGCGGTGTCGCCGAGCTGGTGGACGTCTACCACGCGCCGCCGTCCGATCTGCCCCATCGCCGGGGGATCTGATCAGGATCTGACCAGCGAGAACAAGGCGACCGGACTCGCGAGCGCGAGCCGATCTCCCTGACAGGCGACCGCGAACTCCCCGTCCAGACCGATCACCTTGGCGAGCTGATCGAAGCCGATCTGAGCGCGACCGTCGGCGTTGGTGATGTAGGCCGTGCCCTTCGCGGAGTGCACGGCGAAGGTACGCACGGCGCCGCTCTTGTCATAGCTGCCGGCGATGGTGCCGTTCACGTACAGATCGCCGGCGGCCTTGTCGGCGACCGTCATCGCCATCGGGTCCTTGCCCTTGCCAACGATGCGGTAGCTCCCGTTCGCGAACGTCATGGTGATGTCGCCACCCTTGCCGTGGCCCAGTGAGGAGTTGGACCGTCCGGCGAACGCCTCGAGGGCGTACGTCCCCGAGGGCTGCCCGGCCGGACAGGGCGCGCCGGACGGACTCGCGCCGGCCCCGGCGGTGGACGCACCCGACGGACTCGGCGAGGTGGCCGCAACGCTCGGTTCCGGGGCCGCGCTGGACGTCGCCGGTTCGGGCTGGTCGGCCGAGCCGGAGCAACCGGCCAAGAGCACGACAAGGCCAGCCGCGGTCAGCGCGGCACGTCTCATCAGTTCAGGACTCCTTCAGGACCGTTTGCGCGGCTTCACAGGAGCTTCGGGAGCCGCGGTCGGGCTGACCGCCGACGCCGGTCCGACGGCTCCGCTGGAGCTGTCCGCCGCCGTCCACGTCTTCCCGCCCGGTTTCGCGGCGGCATCGGTGGGCGCCGAGCTCGACGCCGCTTCGTCCCCTCGTCCGCGCCGCGACGGCGAGCTGACCCTGGCGCGAGCCTTGTCGCCGGCGCGCACCTTCTCCGGCTCCGACTGGTCGGCGTCCGGCTCCGCCTGGTGCTCCAGCCACACCGCACCCAGCGGTGGCACGGTGACGTGGGCCGACGCCGGGTAGCCGTGCGACGGCACGGTCGACGCCACGACCTGGCCGAGGTTACCGATCTGACCCGTGCCGTGATAGACCGGCGCGTCGGTGTTCAAGATCTCCTTCCACGCACCGTCCGTCGGCAGCCCGATCCGGTAGTCGTTGCGCGGTTCGGAGGAAAAGTTGATCACGCAGGCGATCATCTGACCCGCGCCGTCGTAGCGGACGAAGGAGAAGATGTTGCCGCCCGCGTCATCGGCGTCGATCCAGGAGAAGCCGGCCGGATCGGTGTCCAGCTTGAAGAACGCCGGGCTCTGCGTGTAGATGCCGTTCATGTCCTTGACCAGCCGCTGCACGCCCTGGTGGCCCCAGTGTGAGCTCTGATCCCAGTCGATGCTGCGTTCCTCGCTGTACTCCCGACGTTGTCCGAACTCGGTGCCCATGAACAGCAGCTTCTTGCCGGGGAAGCACCACATGAACGCGTAGAACGCGCGCAGCGTTGCGAACTTGCGCCACTCGTCTTGTGGCGCTCGCTCGAACATCGATCCCTTGCCGTGCACGACCTCGTCGTGGCTGATCGGCAGGATGAAGTTCTCCGAGTACGCGTACGCCATGGCGAACGTCATCTCGTGGTGGTGGAACTGGCGGTAGATCGGCTCGCGGCCCATGTAACGCAGCGAGTCGTTCATCCAGCCCATGTTCCACTTGAAACCGAAGCCAAGGCCGCCGTACTCGGTGCCCCGCGTGACGCCCGGCCACGACGTGGACTCCTCGGCGATCATCATGATGCCCGGCTCGCGTCGGTAGGCGTGTGCGTTGGTCTGCTGCAACAGCTCGACGGCTTCGAGGTTCTCGTTTCCGCCGAACTGGTTCGGGATCCACTGCCCGGCCTCTCGGGAGTAGTCCAGATAGAGCATCGAGGCCACACCATCGACCCGCAGGCCGTCGATGTGGTACTCGCTCAGCCAGAAGAACGCGTTGCTGATCAGGAAGCTCTTCACCTCGTTGCGGCCGAAGTTGAAGATGTAGGAGCCCCAGTCCGGGTGCCAGCCCTTCCGCGGGTCGTCGTGCTCGTACAGCGCGGTGCCGTCGAAACGCTCCAGCGCCCAGGGGTCGGTGGCAAAGTGGCCGGGCACCCAGTCGACGATCACGCCGATCCCCGCCATGTGCAGCTTGTCCACCAGATGACGGAACTCATCCGGCGATCCGAACTTGCTCATCGGCGCGAAGTAGCCGGTGACGTGGTAGCCCCACGACCCCTCGTACGGGTGCTGGGCGACGGGCATGAACTCCACGTGGGTGTAGCCCTGCCACGACACGTACTCGACCAGCTGATCGGCAAGCTCCAGGTAGGTCAGACCCTTGCGCCAGGAGCCCATGTGCACCTCGTAGATGCTGACGGGCTCCTCGTACTGCTTCTTCTGACCGCGGTACCACATCCACTGGTCGTCCTCCCAGGTGTACTGGGTCTCGTAGACGATCGAGGCGGTGTGCGGTGCCGCCTCCGCGAACCGGGCCATCGGGTCGGCCTTGGTGCGCCAGACTCCGTCGATGCCTTCGACCTCGTACTTGTAGAGGTTGCCGGTACTGACGCCCTCGACGAACAGCGCCCAGACGCCCGACCCGGGCACGAGGTGCATGTAGTGGCCGTCGCCGTTCCACCAGTTGAAGTCACCGACGACACGGATGGCCTTGGCGTTGGGGGCCCAGACCGAGAACCGGGTGCCTAAGAGCTCGCCGCGCTCCGAGTCGATGACGGTCGTTTCGACGGCACCGAGCCGTTTCCAGACCTCGGTGTCGTGCCCCTCGTGGAACCCGCTCAGGTCCCAGCCCGTCAGGCCACCACTCGGATCGAATGCCATGTTCCTACTCCTTCTCACCGGTGAGGGTCTGATCAGCTGTCGGCGTGCCGCCCGCGAGCGCCGCGACGGCGCCGAGCGGGATGTCGACCCAGTCGGGCCGGTTGCGGACTTCGTACACCACTTCGTAAACGGCCTTGTCGACCTCGTACGCCCGAAGCACCTCGGCGTCCGCCGGGTCGAGCTTCCCGCCGGTGTAGGCACCGAGGAAGGCCGTCCGGCAGTCTGCCACCCAACCGGCGGCAACGGGTCCCGGCACGCTGGCACCGGCGTAGTCGAACGAGCGCAACATGCCGGCGATGTCGCGCCAGACGCTGTCCGGGGCGAGCCGCTCGGTGATCGTCTTGGCCGGCTCGCCCTCGAAGTCGATGATCTTCCAGCCGCCCGGCGTGCTCAGCGTCTGACCGAGGTGGAAGTCGCCGTGCACCCGTTGGACGGCGAGATCGGCCGCGCCCAGGGCGCCGAAGGTGGCCAGCACGCCGTCCGCGTACGCGTCCAGCTCCGGAGCGATCATCCGGGCGACGGCGAATCGCTCGGCCATCAGCGCGGCGGTGTCGGCTCCCGAGCCACGTGCGGTGGGGAACGCGTCCCGCAGCGCTGCGTGGATCTCGGCCAGCGCGTGGCCGAGCGCCGTGGCGGCGGGCGCGAAACTGCGCTGGTCGGTGAGCGCCTGCAGCGCCAGCGCCCAGCCGTCCTCCGCACCGATCAGCTTCTCGACCAGCATCGCGAAATCGGCGCGTACGTCCTCGCCCCGGTGTCGCCAGGCACCCTCGATCCAGCCGTACAGCCGGGCCACGTCGTGCACACCGGCCTTGTTCAGCGCGTCGTGGGTCTCGATGTCCAGATTGCGACCGAGCTCGAGGCGGCGGAACAGCTTCAGCATCGCGACGTCGCCGAACATGATCGAGGTGTTCGACTGCTGGCCGCGGAAGGGTTGCGGCTCGTCGCTCGCCGAGACGCCCTCGGTGTCGGTCGGGGTGAAGCGCACCTCGCTGTCGGGCTCGCGGAACCGACGCGCGTCGAGCAGCAGCCCGAGCAGGATCCGGCAGGCCGCCGGATCCTGCGCGGCGTCGTACGCAACGACCCTGCCGAGATCGGGGTCGACCGTCCTGGCCAGCTCCGCGTGGGCGAGCTCCGCCACCGGCGCGGGCCAGTAGGACACCGGCACCTGGTACAGCTCGTACGGCATCTCCTGCACGTCGACAGGCTCATCGGGCGGATCCGTGGTGTCGTCCGGATCCTCGTCCCGCGGATAGCTGACTTCGACGATCTCGATCCGCACCGCGGGCCACTCGTCGACCTCGGTGAGCCAGCCGAGGGTGGTGTGCCCGGTCAGCTCCGCCCGACGACCCTTGCCGGCGAACCAGCGCGCCCGACTGAGCGCGTTGAGCAGCTGTCCGGCGAGGTCGGCGTGCGGACCGCGGCCGGGCGCCGCGTCATCGTGGGCGTCGATCATGGGTGGCGAGAACAGCTCCGGCGAACCCGGAGCGTCGGATGAGGGCACGTCAGCGGCCCCGGCGGCTCGGGTTCGGGGCGCCGTAGCGGACCAGGGTCAGCACGTGGCACGGATCCTCGTGGGTGAGCCGGACGAAGGCGTGCTGCCCCCATCGCCAGGTCTGCCCGGTCAGCTCGTCGTGGACCAGGTAGACGTCGCGGGAGCTCAGTCCCAGAGCATCCATGTCCAAGAAGATCTCGGACTCGACCACATCGTGCGGATCCAGGCTGGAGATCGTGATCACCACGTCGTCCGGACCCCCGGCCGGGTTAGGCGCCCGCTTGGAGTACACCAACACCCCCGTGTGCGCCGCGTGGTGGAACGTGAGATCGCGGAGCTGCTGCAGCGCGGGATGCTCCCGCCGGATCTGGTTGAGCCGGCCGATCAGCAGACTGAGCGACTCGCCGGTCTCCTGCGCACCGTCCCAGTCTCGCGGCCGGTACTGGAACTTCTCCGAGTCCAGGTACTCCTCCCGACCGGGGGAGAGGACAGCGTTCTCGAACAGCTCATAGCCCGAGTACATCCCCCACAGCGGAGACAGCGTCGCGGCGAGCACGGCGCGGATGGTGAAGGCAGTCGGCCCACCCCACTGCAGGAAACTGGGCAAGATGTCGGGGGTGTTGACCCAGAAGTTCGGTCGGAAGAAGCTGTCGGTCTCCTGCGTCAGCTCGGTCATGTACTCCTCGAGCTCCCACTTCTCGTTGCGCCACGTGAAGTAGGTGTAGCTCTGCTGGAAGCCGACCTTCCCGAGCATGTGCATCATCGCCGGCTTCGTGAAGGCCTCCGCGAGGAAGAGTACGTCCGGGTCGGTCTTGCGGACCTCGTCCAGGATCCAGGCCCAGAAGTCCACCGGCTTCGTGTGTGGGTTGTCGACCCGGAAGATCCGCACCCCGTGACTCATCCAGTAGCGCAGGATCCGCAGGCACTCGGCGTAGATGCCGTCCTTGTCGCGGTCGAAGTTGATCGGGTAGATGTCCTGGTACTTCTTCGGCGGGTTCTCCGCGTACGCGATCGAGCCGTCCGCACGCTGGGAGAACCATTCCGGATGATCGATCACCCAGGGATGGTCCGGAGATGCCTGCAGCGCGAAGTCCAGCGCGATCTCCAGCCCGAGCTCGTGGGCCCTGGCCACGAATCGGTCGAACGCGTCGATGTCACCGAGGTCGGGATGGATGGCATCGTGGCCGCCGTCGACGTTGCCGATCGCCCACGGCGAGCCGGGATCGGCCGGACCCGGGTCGAGGGTGTTGTTCGGGCCCTTCCGGAAGGCGGTGCCGATCGGGTGGATCGGCGGAAGGTAGACGACATCGAAGCCCATCGCGGCTGCGGCCTCGAGCCGGGAGTGGGAGGAGTCGAACGTGCCGGAGATCCATCGGCCGTTCTCCTCGTCGAAGCGGGCACCCTCGGACCGCGGGAAGAACTCGTACCAGGAGGCGTACAGCGCCGCGGGCCGGTCGACGAAGACCGGGTACGCGGGGCTGGGGGAGACCAGCTCTCGCGGGCCGTAGGTCGCCATCAGCTCGTGCGTCTCATCGGCCAGCACCTGGTGCAGGCGGTCCTCGAGCTGGTCCTGGCCACTGGACAGCAGGTCCGAGGTGTAGCGCAGCGCGACCGCCGCCGAGGAGTCGCCGGCAGCCTCGGCGCGGGCTGCGGAGCCCTTCAGGATGGACTGCCCCTCCGCCACGACCAGATGGGTGTCGATGCCGGCCGGGATCTTGATCTCGGCGTTGTGGACCCAGGTCGCCCAGCTGTCCGACCAGCCCTCGACGCGGAAGGTCCACGCCCCCTCCCGATCGCAGGTGAACTCACCGGCCCACCAGTCGAAGCCGACCGGGGTACTGGGCTGCATCGGGAAGAGCGTCTCGTTCCCGTCGGGGTCGGTCGTCACGATCGAGGCGTTCACCGCGTCGTGACCCTCCCGGAAGACCGTTGCCCGGACCGGGATGCGCTCACCGGGCACGGCCTTGGCGGCATAGGCGCCGCCCTCGATCACGGGCGACACGTTCGCGACCGGGATCCGGCCGATCGGCGCGCCCAAGGTGGAGGCCCCCTCGACCACGACGGGTGAGGAGGAAGCGGTGCTGGCAGTCAGACCTTCGGTGGTAGCCGTCACACCGTCCAACCTATCGGCACCACCGGCGCGACGGCAGGGGTGGCGCGGGCCACCGCCGACAGCGGGTGCGTGTCAACGATGACGGGGCCCTTGATCACCCTGCTCAGGGGCGTTGCGAACCCAGCCGTCCCACCTCGCACCCCGCACGTCGACTTCCCGCGCCCCGCATGCCGGGTGCGGAGTTGCCGGCGGGGTGCGACGTGGAGCCGGTGCCGCTGGCGTGCGGGCTCAGTCGACCTGGAGCACGGCGACGGTTCGACCCGGCAGGGTCAGCGTCGTACCCGCCTCGAGCTTGCCGATCGGCAGTTCGTCGACGGCGCCGGTGTGCGCGATGACCTGGTACGTGTTCGCCCAGAAACCGTCCGGTAGCTCGACCTGCACCGGGTCGACTCCGCCGTGGATCCAGATCAGGTACGCATCGTCCGCCACCCGGTCGGGGGAGTCGTCGGCGAGATAGATGCCCAGCGTCCGGCGGGTGCCGTCGTGCCAGTCGTGCTGGGTCATCTCCTCGTTGCGACCGCTGAACCACGCGAGGTTCTTGCGACCCGTCGGCGTTCCGGTGTTGTCGAGGATCGTCTCGCCGTGCCGGAACCAGGTCCGACGCAACACCGGGTGGTCGGCGCGCAGTCTCAACAGGGTCGCGGTGAGCTCGGCCTGGTCGGACCAGGCGTCCTCGGTGTCCCAGTGCACCCACGAGATGTGCGAGTCCTGGCAGTACGCGTTGTTGTTCCCCTGTTGGGTGCGGCCGAGCTCGTCGCCGGCGGTGATCATCGGCACGCCGGCGGACAGCAGCAGGGTCGCCATCAGGTTCTGCGTCTGGCGGTGGCGCAGCGACCGGATCTCGGCGTCGTCGGTCTCGCCCTCGTAGCCACAGTTCCACGACCGGTTGTCGTCGGTGCCGTCGCGGTTCGACTCGCCATTGGCACCGTTGTGCTTGACGTTGTACGTCACCAGGTCGCGCATCGTGAAGCCGTCGTGGGCGGTGACGAAGTTGATGCTCGCCGTCGCGGGGCGGTTGTCGTAGTCGAAGACGTCTGGCGAACCCACGAGACGCTGCGCCAGCTCGGCGACCCCATGAGTGTTACCCCGCCAGAAGTCGCGTACGTGGTTGCGGAACCGATCGTTCCACTCACTCCACCCGTCGCCGAACGAGCCGACCTGGTAGCCGTACGGCCCCAGGTCCCAAGGTTCGGCGATCAGCTTGACCTGCGACAGCACCGGGTCGGTGCGCAGCACCTCCTTGAACGGATGGTCCTGGTCGACGTGATGCTGGGAGTCCCGCAGCAGCGTGGTGACCAGGTCGAAGCGGAAACCATCGACTCCCATCTCGCTCACCCAGTAGCGCAGCGAGTCCGTGATCAGCCGTAGGGTGCCCGGCTCCGAGCTGTCCACGGAGTTGCCGCAGCCGGTCACGTCGTAGTCGTTGCGCAGGTCGTCGGTGAGTCGGTAGTAGCCGGCATGGTCGATGCCGCGGAAGGAGAGCGTCGGGCCCTCGTGCCCGCCCTCGCCGGTGTGGTTGTAGACGACGTCGAGGATGACCTCGATACCCGCGTCGTGCAGCGCCGAGACCATCTCCTTGAACTCGCGCACCTGCTCACCCATCGTGCCGACGGAGCAGTACGCGGCGTGCGGAGCGAAGAAGCCCAGGCTGTTGTAGCCCCAGTAGTTCCCCAGCCCGCGGCCGATCAGGAACGGCTCGGACACGAAGTGGTGGACGGGGAGCAGCTCGACCGCGGTGACGCCGAGGTCGAGCAGGTGCTCGATGACGGCGGGGTACGCCAGACCCGCGTATGTACCGCGCAGGTGCTCGGGGACTGCCGGATGGAGCTGGGTGAAGCCCTTGACGTGCAGCTCGTAGACCACGCTCTCGGCCATCGTGCGGCGCCGTGCCACCGGCCTCGGGGCGGGACTCTCGCCCACCACCACGCTGAGCGGGACGGCGGCGAAGGAGTCGGTGCTGTCCGGCTCGAAGTCGGACTCGGGGGTGTGGTCGAGGATCGGACCCGAGTAGTCCACACCGGACGTGATCGCGCGGGCGTACGGGTCGAGCAGGAGCTTGGCCGGGTTGAAGCGGGCGCCACGCTCGGGCGCCCACTCACCGTGGACGCGATAGCCGTACCGCTCACCCGGCCCCGCGCCGGCGACGAAGGCGGTCCAGCTGCCGCCGGGGGTAAGGGTCATGTCGAAGTTGCGCTGGCTTCGGTCCTCGGCGACCAGGGCCAGCTCGACGCGAGTGGCACGAGGGGCCCACAGGCCGAACTCGGTACCGCCGTCTCGGACGTGTGCGCCGAGCAGGCTGGTGTCGACCGGGGCGGCCGACGGGGCGTGACTGATACTCATATCAATGCCTTCCTTGCGGAAGAGTGCGTTGGATTGTCCGTACGTTCAGACGTTCTTTCGGGTCGGGCAGGGCACCATTTTGCCCCTTACTGACACCGATGGCACCCGGCAGATACATCTCCCCGCCTGACACGCCGCGAAACCGATACACGGCCGAAACAAGGATGGGCCGCCGAAGGATGTGCCCCGGGCCTGTCGAAGGGCCGACCACGGGGAGCACTCGAGCTGGCTGGACTCCCACCTGACTAGAGTCGCCGCCATGAGCGAGGATGCCGAACCGGTCCGGGTGGAGGTCTTTGACGGAGTCGCCGTGATCCGCCTGGATCGCCCCAAGATGAACGCGCTGAACGCCGACATCCAGCGTCGTATCGGCGACGCCGCGGCGCAAGTCGACGGCCGCGACGACGTCGCCGCCGTCGTACTGACCGGCGGCGAGCAGGTGTTCGCCGCCGGAGCCGACATCAAAGAGATGGTCGGACTGTCGTACGCCGACATGGTCCGCCGGTCAGCCGTGCTCCAGGACACGTTCTCGACGGTCGCGGGAATCGGCAAGCCGGTGGTGGCGGCCATCAACGGGTACGCCCTCGGGGGCGGCTGCGAGCTTGCCCTGTGTGCAGACATCCGGATTGCTGCCGAGGATGCCGTGCTGGGCCAACCGGAGATCAAGCTCGGCATCATCCCCGGTGCCGGCGGGACGCAGCGGCTGTCCCGCCTGATCGGTCCGGCCAAGGCGAAAGAGCTCATCTTCACCGGCCGGTTCGTGCGCTCGGACGAGGCGTTGCGGATCGGGCTCGTCGATCAGGTGGTCCCCGCCGCCGATGTGCTGGCCACGGCCATCGCGTGGGCGAGGCAGTTCGTCGGCGGGCCGGCGCTGGCGCTGCGGGCGGCGAAGCAGTCCATCGACGCCGGGCTCGGGGTCGACCTGTCCACCGGGCTGGAAATCGAGAGAACGCAGTTCGCCGGGCTGTTCGCCACCGAGGATCGGGTGCTCGGCATGACCTCCTTCGTCGAGCAGGGGCCTGGCAAGGCGCGTTTCGTCGGCCGCTGAGGGGCCGGCGTCAGCGCGGCAGGCCGCGCACCCTGTTGTTGCGCGGCTGGTGGGTCAGCTCGGCCAGGCCGAGGTGCTCCAGCAGCGGGGGAACGTACATGCCGAAGCGGCCGCGGTAGCCCTTGCGCAGCCCGTACCATCCGCCGACGGGATTGTCGTCGGCGCGACCGAACGCCTCGACGGTGCCGATCGCCGCCGGTTTCCCCTCGTCAGCGGCACCGAGATCGACCCAGTCGCCCTGATCCAGCAGCCAGGCGTGCAGGTCCTCGATGGCGCCGAGCCGGTAGCGCAACTGGGTGGAGCCGACCTGACAGAACAGGGTCGGCACCTCGAGGCTGTCGTCGGCCCACATCGTGTACGCAGAGGTCCCGGGTGCGGTCGTCAGCTGCCAAGGCTCGGCTTTGGTTCCGGTCATCGGAGCTCCTCTCATCCCGATCCTCATCCAACTCCTCGGCGACACGACCCGCTAGCAGCGCGCGGCGGCCGGTTAGTCTGAAGCGCGCGTTCGGCGCACTAAGTTACTCGTGAGTAATATAGCGTTGTCCATGCCGCTACCGAGTCGGCAGAAGGTGAGATACGAGGCACATGAAGATCGTCGTCTGTGTGAAGTACGTCCCCGACGCGACCGGCGAACGCGGCTTCGCCGACGATCGCACCGTCGATCGCGAGGCGAGCGACGGCCTGCTGTCCGAGCTGGACGAGTACGCGGTGGAGCAGGCGCTGCAGATCGCCGACGACGGTGACGACGTCGAGGTGATCGCGCTCACCGTCGGCCCGGACGACGCGGCCGACGCGATCAAGCGATCACTGCAGATGGGCGCCTCCGGCGGGATCCATGTGCTCGACGACGACATCCACGGCTCCGATGCGTTGGCGACGTCGGCGATTCTGGCGGCCGCGATCAGGCGGGCCGAGCCCGACCTGGTGATCTGCGGGATGGCCTCGACCGACGGCTCGATGGGCGTCGTACCGGCGATGATCGCCGAGCGCCTCGGCTGGCCCGCGGCAACGCTGGGTGCGACGCTCGAGCTGGACGGACGTACCGTCACCATCCGGCGCGACACCGACACCGCAAGCCTGACCGTGCAGGCGGACCTGCCGGCCGTGGTGAGCGTGACCGACCAGTCCGGCGAAGCGCGTTACCCGTCCATGAAGGGGATCCTCGCGGCGAAGAAGAAGCCCGTCGAGGAGCTGACCCTCGACGACTTGGGCATCGACTCCGCCGAGGTGGGCCTGGACGCCGCCTGGACGAAGGTCGAGCAGACCACCCCGCGTCCACCGAAGGAGGCCGGCAAGGTCGTCACCGACGAGGACGGTTCCGGGGCGAGCGCCCTGGTCGAGTTCCTGTCCGCCGGCAAGTACATCTGAGACCGAGGAGCACACACATGTCTGACGTTCTTGTCGTCGCCGAGCTCGCCGACGGGGCAGTCGCCAAGCCCACGCTCGAGCTGCTGACACTCGCCCGGCGCGTCGGCACGCCGGTCGCCGTCGTCTTCGGCTCGGCCGGCGCCGTGGCAGCCAAACTGGGCGAGTACGGCGCTGCCCGCGTGCTGGAGGTGAGCGATCCCGCGATCGAGGAGTACCTGGTCGCGCCCAAGGCCGAGGCTCTGGCCCAGCTGGCCGACGCCGCCGGGGCATCGGCGGTCCTGATCAGCTCCGGCGCCGAAGGCAAGGAGATCGCGGGCCGGCTCGCAGTCAAGCTCGGCTCCGGCCTGATCACCGACGCCACCGACCTCAGCTCCGATGGCACGACAGTGCAGTCGGTGTTCGCCGGTAACTGGACGGTGACGGCGTCGGTGACGCACGGCACCCCGGTGATCACGGTCAAGCCGAACGCGATCGCGCCCGAGGCCGCTCCGGCCGACGGTGCGGTCGAGGCGATGTCGGTCACGATCTCCGACGCGGCCAAGGGCGCCCGGATCGTGAAGGTGGACGAGAAGCAGGCCAGCGGGCGCCCCGAGCTGACGGAGGCGGCCATCGTGGTCTCCGGCGGCCGTGGCACGGGCGGCGACTTTTCCCCCGTGGAGTCGTTGGCCGACGCGCTCGGCGCTGCCGTGGGCGCATCGCGGGCGGCGGTGGACTCCGGCTGGTATCCGCATGCGTACCAGGTCGGGCAGACCGGCAAGACCGTCTCGCCGCAGCTGTATGTCGCCGCCGGCATCTCGGGCGCCATCCAGCACCGCGCCGGCATGCAGACGTCGAAGTCGATCGTGGTGGTCAACAAGGACCCCGAAGCGCCGATCTTCGCACTGGCCGATCTCGGCGTGGTCGGCGACCTCCACACCGTGCTGCCCGCGCTGACCAAGGAGATCGCCGCCCGCAAGACCTGAGCGGTCCGGCATCCCACGTCTTCCAGCAGAACCGTGAAGACGCGACCCGAACAGGCACCACAGACCACGTCTTCCAGCACAACCGTGAAGACGCGACCCGCACAGGCACCACAGACCACGTCTTCCAGCAGAACCTGAGACGGACCCCAGCACAGACCACGTCTTCCAGCAGAAGGGTCAAGACGTGAGCCTGGGTCTGCCCGAATTGGGGCGGCTGTGGCGCCGGTAGCACACTTGGCCCGTGCAACGCGCCTATCTCGATCACGCCGCGACCACGCCGATGGTCCCGGAGGCGATCGAGGCGATGACTCGTCAGCTCGGCGTCGTCGGCAACCCGTCGTCGCTGCACAGCTCGGGCCGGACCGCCCGGCGAGTCGTCGAGGAGGCCCGCGAGTCGATCGCCGAGCGGCTGGGCGCCTTGCCCGCGGAGGTGGTCTTCACCTCCGGGGGCACGGAGGCCGACAACCTGGCGGTCAAGGGTGGCTGGTGGTCGGCCGGCCGCCGCGACCCGCGGCGTACCCGCCTGGTGATCAGCGCGATCGAGCACCATGCCGTGCTCGATACGGCCGTCTGGCTCCGCGACCATGACGATGCACAGCTCGCCCTCGCCCCGACGAACAGTCGCGGAGTCTTGAACCTGGAAACGTACGCGGACCTCGTCGGCGACACGACGGCGTTGGTCTCGGTGATGTGGGCGAACAACGAGATCGGCACCGTGCAGCCCGTCCGCCAGGCGGCCGAGATCGCCGCGCGGCACGGGGCGCTGTCCCACAGTGACGCGGTCCAGGCGGTCGGACACAGTGCTGTCGACTTCGGCGCGAGCGGCTTGGACCTGATGAGCTGTACGGCCCACAAGCTCGGCGGCCCCGTCGGGATCGGCGCACTGCTGGCTCGCCGCGGGCTGGAGCTGACACCGGTGCTGCACGGCGGCGGCCAAGAGCGAGACGTCCGCTCCGGCACGGTCGACGTGGCGGCGGTGGCCGGTTTCGCGGCCGCGCTCGAGGTCGCCGAGCGGAACCGGGCGGCTGAGGACGTACGCCTGCGGGCCCTCCGGGCCGACCTGCAGTCCGGTATCCGCGAGCTCGCTCCCGACGTCGTGGTCAACACGCCCGACGATGCCGCCACTCTGCCCGGGGTGCTCAGCCTGACCTTCCGAGGCTGCGAGGCGGACGCAATGCTGATGCTGCTGGACGCCGCGGGCATCGACTGCGCCACCGGCTCGGCGTGCTCGGCCGGCGTGGCGGAGGCCAGTCACGTGCTGGTGGCCATGGGACGCTCGGAACGGGACTCGCGCTCGACCCTGCGTTTCTCGCTCGGTGCGACCAGCACCGAAGCAGACGTGGCGCTCCTGCTGGAAGCGCTGCCGGAGACACTGACCCGTGCACGGCGGGCCGGCTCGCTCGTCGGCTGAGGGCGGGCTGGACGAGCGAGCCCTCGCCGTACGCCGCTGTGTGCCACCCCGGACGGCGTCCGCCGGCGCCAGGCTCTGACGGCGCCAAACCTCGACGGCCAGCGACCAGTTTCGGGCGGTCCCTTGCAGGTCGCAAGGCGATGGACGATAGTGCACCTAGCTATGCGCCGAAGGGGGGCGTGGCGCTCGGCAAAGGATGCTCACTTGTCCAAGACTCACTCGATCCCAGTTCAGCGTGTCGGGGTCATCGCGTTGATCTCCAGCCTCGCGGTTCTCGGTCTGGGGGCGGCCGGGGCCTCGGCCGCGCCGATCGTCCCGACCGCCGAGCCCGCGCCCGCCGGCAATGTGATCGTCTTGTTGCGCGATCAGCACACCGACTTGAAGATCACCAAGAGCACCACGTCGGCAAGGGTCCAGGCCAACCGGAGCTCCCAGCAGCCGGTCCTGTCCCGCGCCCGAGCGGCGGGGGCCCAGCAGCTCAAGAGCTTCACCGCGGTCAACGGTTTCTCCGCCCGGGTCACGACCAGTCAAGCTTCCGCGCTGGCCGCGGATCCCGCGGTCGCCGCCGTGGTTCCCGACCTCGCGATCAGCCGTGCGTCGACGGCGCCGACCGAGGCGGCGGTATCGGCCAAGGCAGGCTCGAGCGCCAAGCCGCGCGCCGGCACCTGTCCCACCGATCCGGCCAAGCCGTTGCTGGAGCCGGAGGCGCTGCAACTGACCAGCACGGCGTACGCCGACAGCTCCCGGCCGCAGGCCCAGAAGATCGTCGACGGCGCCGGGGTCAAGGTGGCCTTCATCGCGGACGGACTGGACATCAACAACCCGGACTTCATCCGGGCCGACGGTAGTCACGTCTTCGTCGACTACCAGGACTTCTCCGGCGACGGGCTGGCCGCCTCGACCGGCGGCGCCGAGGCGTTCGGCGACGCCAGCGCCATCGCCGCCCAGGGGCGGCAGACTTACGACCTCGCCGACTACGTCAATCCCGCGCACCCCCTGCCGCCCGGCTGCACCATCCAGGTCCGCGGGGTGGCGCCGGGGGCGAGCGTGATCGGCCTGAAGGTGTTCGGCAACTCCAACACAGCACCGACGTCCAGATTCATCGAGGCGATCGACTACGCCGTGGCGCACGGAGCCGACGTGCTGAACGAGTCGTTCGGCGGCAACCCGTTCCCCGACACCTCCGACGACCCGATCACCCTGGCCGACAAGGCCGCGATCGCCGCCGGTGTCACTGTCGTCGCCAGCACCGGCGACGCCGGCACGACCGGCACCATCGGGTCCCCGGCCAGCAGCCCCTCCGGAGTGATCGGGGTGGCCGGCACCACGTCCTTCCGCTCGTATCTGCAGACCGGAGAATCGGGCGCCCCGCAGTTCTCGAACGGCACCTGGATCTCGAACAACATCTCCGGGCTGAGCTCCGGCGGCATCACCCACGCCGGCGGTGTGCCGGATCTGGCCGCGCCCGGTGACCTGGGCTGGGCGCTGTGCACCCCCGACCTCAAGCTGTACGAGGAGTGCTCGGACAACGCCGGAAGGCCGGCTCCGATCCAGGAGTTCGGCGGGACCAGCCAGTCGTCGCCGTTGGTGGCGGGGGCGGCCGCCCTGGTCGTCCAGGCGTACGAGAGCACTCATGGCGGTGCCCGGCCGACGCCGGCCCTGGTCAAGCGGCTGCTGACGAGTACCGCGACAGATCTGGGACATCCGGCGTACGAACAAGGCGCCGGACTGCTCAACTCGCTGGCGGCGGTCAAGGCGGCCAAGAGCTGGCACGACGCCAACGGAAAGCCAGCCCGCGCCGGACGCGGCCTGGTAGTGAGCAAGACCCAGCTTCGGCTCAGCGGCCGTCCGGGCCAGCAGGTGCGCGCGGGCGTGACGGTCACGAACACGGGGAAGACCGTCCAGCTCGTCAAGGCATCCACTCGCAGCTTCGAGGACGTCGTCGCGACGACCTCGGGCACAGCCACTCTGAACACGGCCACCGCGCCGGCGTACGTCGACTCGTTCGGGATCGCGCGCAGCTACGTCTCGAGGAAGTTCACCGTCGGCAAGGTCGATCGGCTGGACGTCTCCGAGGCCGCGAAGACCGCCCCCGCGGCGAGCCGGATCATCTTGATCGACCCGACCGGTGCCTACGCCGCGTACTCCATCCCGCAGGGTGCGGGCAACTTCAACCATGTGGACGTCCGACGACCCAGATCGGGCACCTGGACGGCGTACTTCGCCTTGTCCAAGAGCAGCGGGTTCAACGGGACCGTCGCGTACTCGGTGACCCAGACCGACACCAGCACCCATGGGACGGTCAGCCCGCGGTACCGCGTGCTGAAGCCCGGCCAGAAGGGCACGTTCACCGTGCACGCCAAGCTTCCGACGTCGCCGAGCGACCTGTCCGCGTCGGTCCAGCTGAGGGAGTCGGGCGGGTCGACGACCTCGGTGCCGATGACGCTCCGCTCGGTCATCCCGCCCCGGAACACCACGTTCGTCGGCACCATCACCGGCGGCAACGGGCGCCAGACCGGCGGGGTGGCCCAGTCGAACATCTACCGCCTGGACGTCCCGGCCGGAAAGCGTGACCTGAGCATCGGGGTGACGTTCAGCGACCCCGGCCAGACTGTGCTCGGGGTGCTGACCGCGCCCGATGGGCAGGTGTACTCGTTCCAGGGCAACCTGGCGAACGGGCACGCGCTGCAGCTGTACCGCCGTGATCCGATGAAGGGGCGTTGGACGTTCTCCTTGGACGTGACCAACCCGGTCAGCGGGCTGGAGACCAGCCAGTCCTTCGTGGGACAGGTGGCCTACAACACCGTCGACATCCGCGCGACGCTGCCGACGAGCTCTCGCACGAGGCTGACCGCGGGCGTTCCGGTCGCGGTGCCGGTCCGGATCAAGAACACCGGGGTCGCGCCGATCACCTACGCCGCCGACGCCCGACTCAAGACTCGCGGAACCATCCCGCTGGTGGAGCTGTCGGGTCATGCGACCTCGCCACTGCCGATGCCGGCCGCCGTGAACCCGCTGTGGCTGGTGCCGACCGAGGTGTCGCACGCGGAGTTCATCGCGCACGGGGATCAGCCGGTCAACCTCGACGTGTTCTTCCAGTCCGGTGACCCGGATCGCTACTCAGCCGCGGCCGGAAACAGCGCAACGGTCGATGTCGACGCCGCCCAGGTCTCACCCGGTCTCTGGGTCGCCGACGTCGGCCAGACGGGTCCGTTCGCGGGCCCGGCACCGGCCGGTACGGTCACGCTCTCGGCCACCACCCGAGGCCGGCTGTTCGACCCGGCCGTCATGTCGGACGGCGGCGATCCCTGGCAGATCGGGGTGGGCGATTCGTCCTCGACCGCGGCCGACACCGCGACGATCGCCGACCGGATCGGAGTCTCCCGGGTCAAGATGGCCCGCGTCACACCCGATTCGGCGCGGTCCGCGACGGCGTCGTCCGAGGCGGGGGTCTCCGACACCCCGCTCACCCTGCGACCCGGCCAGAGCGGGACGATGATGGTGACGATCACGCCGAGCGGTCCGCACGGCTCGGTGGTTAAGGGAGATCTGTTCGTCGACTCCTTCGACGGTGCTCTGGCGGACGGCGACGAGCTGACGAACCTGCCGTACGCGTACACGATCCGCTGATTGGGAGCAGGGCGCCGGCCCGGCTACCGTTGACCCGGGCCGGCTACCGTTGACGCCTGCCAACTCCGATCAGCGCGAAGGACGACGATGAGGATCCTGGCCGCCATGTCCGGCGGCGTCGACTCCGCCGTGGCGGCTGCGCGCGCGGTCGACGCGGGACACGACGTCACCGGAGTCCACCTCGCCCTGTCCAAGAACCCGTTGTCGTTCCGCTCGGGCGCTCGCGGCTGCTGTTCGAAGGAGGACGCCCACGACGCGCGTCGGGCCGCCGATGTGCTCGGCATCCCGTTCTACGTGTGGGACCTGTCCGACAAGTTCGCCGAGGACGTGGTCGACGACTTCGTCGCGGAGTACGCGGCCGGCCGAACGCCGAACCCCTGCCTGCGGTGCAACGAGAAGATCAAGTTCGCCGCCGTCCTCGACAAGGCGGTAGCGCTCGGCTTCGACGCGGTCTGCACCGGCCACTATGCCCGGCTGGTTCACACCGAAGACGAGCTCGGGCGCCCCCGGGTCGAGCTGCACCGGGCGATCGACGACGGCAAGGACCAGTCGTACGTCCTCGGTGTCCTCACCGCTGCCCAGCTGGGCGGCTCGTACTTTCCTCTCGGTGACTCACTGAAGACCGACGTGCGGGCCGAGGCGGCGCGTCGGGGACTCGCCGTGGCGGAGAAGCCGGACAGTCACGACATCTGCTTCATCGCGGACGGCGACACGGCCGGCTTCTTGGACTCGCGTCTCGGCACCCGCGGCGGCGCGATCGTCGACACCTCCGGGAATCGGATCGGGGATCACGACGGAACCCACCACTTCACCATCGGCCAGCGACGCGGACTGCGGCTCGGTGTGCCGGCCGACGACGGCAAGCCGCGATACGTCCTCGACATCTCCCCGGTGGCCAACACCGTCACCGTGGGATCGCACGCCGACCTCGCCGTGCGCCGCATCGTCGGGACCCGACCGTTCTGGGCCGGAGCCCGACCGGCCGAGCGCTGGTCCGGGCTGGTCCAGGTCCGCGCCCACGGAGAGCCGGTGCCGGCCGATGTCACGGTCGACGCCGACGGGGTGGCCATCTCGCTCGGCGTTGCACTGACGGGCGTCGCGCCGGGACAGGCGGCCGTGCTGTACGACGGCACCCGGGTGGTCGGCAGCTCCACGATCGCCAGCACCAGATGAGGACTCGCGGGTGAGCGACCCGACGCCGATCCGCAGCAGTGGCATCGGCTCCTGGCCCGGCACCGATATCACCGAGGCCTTGAAGATCGCCTTCGCCGAGTGCCCGGAGCTGCCCTATCTGCCCGAGCTCCCGGCCCGTGGACCATGGGCCCAGCTGATCGGCCGGTCGACCGCCCTGCTGCACGACCTGCCGGTCGACCTGCAACCCGCGGGCTGGCGGCTCAGCGACGCGTCCAGCAGGGAGCACCGGCAGGCTCGGTCCATGCTCCGCTCCGATCTCGACCAGCTCGAGGAGCAGGCGCAGGGCTATGTCGGCGAGCTGAAGCTGTCCGTCGCCGGTCCGTGGACGCTGGCTGCCACGATGGAACGGCCACGAGGCGACCGGGTGCTGGCCGATCCGGGCGCCCGACGTGAGCTCGGCCAGTCCCTGGCCGAGGGAATCGCCGAGCTGTTGATCGAGCTCCGCCGTCGACTGCCCGACATCGGGTGGATGGTCCAGCTCGACGAGCCCGCTCTGCCGGGTGTCATGGTCGGAGCAGTGCCGACAGCGAGCGGATTCAGCCGGCACCGCGCGGTCGACCGGCCGGAGGTCGCGGCGGCCTACACCCAGCTGCTCGACCGGCTCCGGGCCACGGGTGGCCACGGACCGGTCCTGGTCCACTGCTGCGCGCCGGGCGCGCCAGTCGGCCTGCTTCGGGGCGCGGGCGTCGACGGGGTGCTGCTCGACCTCGATCAGGCCGACACGCACACCTGGGACGAGGTTGCCGAGGCGATCGAGGGGGGAGCCGTGATCGGGCTGGGAGCGCTGCCGACCGGGCCGGAACGACCCACCGGGGTCAGCTCTCGACAGGTCGCTGACCGCGCGCTCAGGCCGCTTCGGGCCCTCGGACTCGGGCCCGACACCACCGACCGGCTGCTGCTGACCCCGTCCTGCGGTCTTGCCGGCTTCGCCCGCGACGAGGCGGTACGCGCCCTGCGCACCGTTCGTGAGGCAGCGGAGATCGTCACCGAAGACCTCGCCCGCTGACGATCCCGCCCGTTCGGACGACCGCCGGGTCCGACTCCCTCGGCTGCCGCCGTCGCCGCTCGACCCGCCGTCGTGCAGGCGACCGCAGGGACAACGTTGGGTAACACTCCGGCAACCGACCGCGCGTCGCGCTGATCTCCGTGTCCTGGAATGGGTAGTCACGGTGTCGTTGCGTACGCCTCCGGAAGGTTCCCCCCATGAAGAAGACAGCCTCACTGATCGGAATCATCTTCGGCGCGATCTTCATCGTCGCCGGGATCGTCACCTGGATCGTGATCACCAGCACCCTCTCCAGCCAGAAGATCACCGTCTCCAGCGACGCAAGCTGCCGAGCCGGCGCCTCCGTGTCCGGGCCGATCAGTGCGTACTGCCAGGCCACGGTTATCGACAAGCACACGATGGAGATCACCGGCGGGAAAACGTACGCCGAGCTGGGCAAGGACGACCCGAACCGGGACACCGCCATGACCTCGTCGTTCCTGCAGGCGTCGTTGTTCACCTCGGTCGTCGCCTTCGGGGTGGCCGCCATGGCGATTGCCGTCGGGATCGCTCTCGCTGTGTTCGGGCTGGCGTTCCGCGAGCCCAAGGCGGTCGCCCCGCAAGCCAACAGCTAGCCGCACCTGCCGCACCTGCGGGATGAAGCAATCTGCCCGCGTCGGGTGGCAGGCCGAGCACGAGCCGATGAGATTGTCGGTGGGCGGCGTTAAGGTGCGGTCGTGGCTGATGACATCGACCTGCCCGCCGACTCACCGGCTCCCCAGACCGAGCCGGACGCGACGGCTCGCGAGCGGCACGCGGAGCTGAGCGAGCGGATCGAGGATGCTCGCTGGCGCTACTACGTGCTCGACGCGCCGACGCTGTCGGACGCCGACTTCGACGCCACGATGCGCGACCTCGAGGCGCTGGAGGACCGATTCCCAGCACTGCGCACACCCGACTCTCCGACCCAGAAGGTCGGCGGGGCGGTCTCGACCACGTTCGCTCCGGTTGAGCACCTGGTCAAGATGATGAGCCTGGACAATGCCTTCAGCGACGAGGAGCTGGACCGCTGGGCGGCGCGGGCGATCCGCGAGCTGGGCGAGACGCGGATCGAGCAGTCCGGCTTCTTGTGCGAGCTCAAGGTCGACGGCCTCGCCCTGGATCTGGTGTACGAGAAGGGTCGGCTGACCACGGCCGCCACCCGCGGCGACGGGCGAGTGGGGGAGGACGTCACCGCGAACGTTCGGACCATCGCGGTGATCCCCGAACGCCTGGCCGGCGACGACGTACCGGCACTGTTGGAGGTCAGGGGCGAGGTTTTCTTCGCCGTCGAGGACTTCGCTGCACTGAACGAGCATCTGGTCGCCGACGGCAAGGCCCCGTTCGCCAACCCGCGGAACGCAGCGGCGGGATCCCTGCGGCAGAAGGACCCGAAGGTCACGGCCAGCCGAAAGCTCGGCTTCGTGCTGCACGGGATCGGTGCCGCGGATGGCTTCGCCCCGGCACGCCAGTCGGAGTCGTACGAGGCACTGCGGGCCATGGGCCTGCCAACCAGCACCCGCTTCAAGGTCGCCACGACGATGGCGGAGGTGCGCGACTACATCGCCTACTACGGAGAGCACCGGCACTCCGTCGAGCACGAGATCGACGGAGTGGTGATCAAGCTCGACGAGCGCGAGGTGCAGGACCAGCTCGGCTCGACCACCCGAGCGCCTCGCTGGGCGATCGCCTTCAAGTACCCGCCCGAGGAGGTCAACACGAAGCTGCTCGACATCCGGGTCAACGTCGGGCGGACGGGGCGGGTGACCCCGTTCGGGGTGATGGAGCCGGTGCTGGTGTCCGGATCGACGGTCGGGATGGCCACCCTGCACAACGCGAGCGAGGTCAAGCGCAAGGGCGTGCTGATCGGCGACACCGTCGTGCTGCGCAAGGCGGGCGACGTCATCCCCGAGATCGTCGGGCCGGTCGTCGATCTCCGAGACGGCACCGAGCGCGCGTTCTCGATGCCGACCCACTGCCCCGAGTGCGGCACCGAGCTGAAGCCGGAGAAGGAGGGCGACGCCGACATTCGTTGCCCGAACACGAGATCATGCCCGGCTCAGCTGCGGGAGCGCCTGTTCCATCTCGCGGGTCGGTCGGCGCTGGACATCGAGGTGCTGGGCTACCGGAGCGCGCAGGCGCTGCTGGACGCGGGGCTGATCGCCGACGAGGGCGACCTGTTCGACGTGTCCGAGGAGAAGCTCACCGGAGTGCCGTTCTTCACCACGAAGGACGGCCGGCTGTCGGCCAACGGCACCAAGCTGCTGGCCAATCTCGAGCAGGCGAAAACCAGGCCGCTCGACCGTTTCCTGATCGCGTTGTCGATCCGCCACATCGGTCCCGGGGTGGCGCCGGACGTCGCGGCTGCCTTCGGAGACATCGACGCAATCGCGGCGGCGACTCCCGAACAGCTCGCGGACGTGGAAGGGCTCGGGTCGACCCTGGTCACCGCGATCACCGACTGGTTCGCTGAACCGTGGCACCGCGAGATCGTGGCGAAGTGGAAGGCCGCGGGTGCCGCCATGCGCGACGAGCCCAAGACCAAACGGGACCAGACCCTGACCGGTCTGTCCGTCGTGGTCACCGGCTCGATCGAGGGATTCACCCGCGACAGCGCAGCGGAGGCGATCACGTCCCGCGGCGGGAAGGTGTCGGGCTCGGTATCGAAGAAGACATCCTTCGTGGTGGTGGGGGAGTCGCCCGGCTCCAAGTTCGACAAGGCGGTCCAGCTCGGGGTGCCCGTGCTGACCGGGGCGGAAGCGTTCTCGGTGCTGCTCGACCAGGGTCCCGACGCCGCAGCGGCCCTGGCAACGACGGGCTCCTGAGCCGAGTCGCGTCCGTCGCCTCGGCAGTGCCCTTGCGTCGCGGCCCGCAGGCGGCCGTGGCCCCGCCTCCGATCCGCGCCCACCTAACCAACCCAGGCCCGACTCTGCGCGTCGACGGGATACCGAGCGCGGCGGCGCCGATGCGCTGAGTTGCCCGCCGATGCGCTGAGTTGCCCGCCGATGCGCTGACTGCGCCGGGCGGTGCGCCCGGCCATGCAACGTCGGCTCGGCGCCCGCGCGAGCGGGCGAACGGGCGCCGGGCGAACGGGCTGGGCGAACGGGCTGGGCGAACGGGCTGGGCGAACGGGCTGGGCGAACGGGCGCTGGTCGAAGGCGCAGGCCTCGGCCGCGACTACAGTTGCCGGGTGCCGAAGATCTTCTCCAACCTCAACCTGAACGGGTCGACCCCGCCGCGGGTCCAGCCGAACGTGGGCGAGTGGGGACCGGTGAAGGTGCCGAGCACCAAGAAGAAAAAGCGGATGCGGATCTGGGCCAGCCTTGCCCTGTTCGGTGCCATGCTCGCGATCTTCCTGCTCGGCTGGTATGTCTACTTCTTGATGACCGGCTCCTGGGGCTTCGGGATCGGCGAGAAGTAGTCCTCTGCCCTGGCGCGCGAGAAGCGTCAGTTGCCACCAAGGATCTCGAAGCGCGCAAGCGGGCATGAACCCGCGAGCCCACCGACTACGAGAACCAGCGGCCGACGTTCAGCGAGCCCTCGGCGATCAGCACGAACCGGGTGATTCGTCCGATCAGCACCATCAGAGCGAACCAGTGCGCCTTCATCTTCGTCGCCCCGGCGAGCAGCGCTACCGCGTACAGCGGCGGGATCCCGACCACCGCCGCGATCAGCACGATCGGCAACCCCCAGCGTTTCGTACCGACCAACTGGAGTAGCCACGCCGCGGCAGCGTCGAACTTCTGCCGGAACGCGCCCTTCGGCTTTGTTCGTGACCGGGCGCGGCGGTGCCGGGCGAATCGTGACTGCCGGCCGGCGCGGACGCTGTAGAACAAGGCGAGCTTGCCGATGGTCTGGCCGATCGCGACGCCGATGGCGATCGGGAAGACACCGATCACGGCGGAGACCTGGGACAGCACGACGTACGCCTCGGCGTTGACCGGTGGAAAGATCGCCGACGCGACGCCGTACCCGATCGAGGTCAGGAAGGCGATCAGTGCGGTCAAGCCCGCGTCACTCATCGCCGCCCTCCATGGGCGGAACCTACCGGACGAAGCCGGGGGAGCGGGACTACTTGACCAGTGCTGCCAGGTGGTGCAGCCGTGCGATCTCTGAATCCATGAACGCCGGCCCACCGAGTCGTCCGATGGCAATGGCGCGGTCGCGGGTGAGCGGCGTGACGACAACTGTCGAGTCTCCCCAGCCGGGCAGCCAGCCGTGCTCGAGGTCGATTCGATGCGTGTGGTCGAAGGGTGCGAGTCGATCGACCAGAGCCGGGGTCAGGTCCGGAGCCAGCGTGGTCGAACGGACGAGCTGCGGATCGGCGCCCGCGAAGTCCAACAGGGTGGCCCAGTGCGACCGGAAGACGACCGGGCAGAGCCCCACCAGCGTCTCCGCGGCCTGCGACGGGTCCGCGGTCATCCGCTCGAGGGCCTCGAGATCGGACTGCAGTCCACCGCCCTCGGGATAGCGCGAGATCCACTGCACCTTCACCCCGTCGAGGGAGTTGCAGGCGGTGACCAGGGTTTCGGGGAGCTGATCGTGCGGCAGGTCGACGATGAAGTCGTCGACCACCTCGTCGTCTCCCTTGTCGACGATCTCGACGGCGTTGATGTCCGCGCCGACGCCGCCGAGCGCCGTCGCGACTCTCCCAAGAGAGCCGGGACGGTCCGGTAACAGGACGCGCATCAAGAACACGGCCACCATCTTCGCTTATCGGGGGTTACTGGCGTATTGCGGGGACATGACACGGGACCGATGACTGGACTCCGCGAGTGGGCACCGAGCAAGGATGGAAACCTTGTCCGGTGCCCCGCTTCGAGCCGTTCCGCGCCCTCCGCTATTCCGTGCCCCAGCTGGCGGGGGGAGACCTGGCGCCGGTGGTCGCGCCACCGTACGACGTCTTGTCCGATGCTGACGTCGATGCCCTGCAGGCCGGCGCCGCCGAGAACATCACGTACGTCGATGTGCCGCGCGGCGAGGCCGATCGCTACGACCGCGCCGCCTCGACACTGGCGACGTGGCGAGCAGACGGCGTGCTGGTCGCCGACGACGAGCCGGGATTCACGATCTACCGGCTGCGGTTCACCGACGCTCTCGGGCGGGAGCGTGACATCGCGGGCGTGCTCGGCGGATTGGAGGTGCTCGATCCGGGCGCCCCCTCCGCGGACGGACCCACCCGCGTACTGCCCCACGAGCGGACAACGCCCAAGGCGTCGACGGACCGACTCGATCTGACCCGCGCCACCGAGGCGAACCTGTCGCCGGTGTGGGGCCTTTCGCTGGCGACCGGGCTGACCGCGCTGCTGCGTGAGCCGGGCATACCGGTCGGCGAGGTCGTCGAGGATGGAGTCAGCCACGTGGTGGAACGGCTCGTCGACCCCGAGCGGATCGCCGCCATCCGATCGGTCCTGGCGGCCGACGACGTCTTGATCGCCGACGGGCACCACCGCTACGGGGTCGCCCGGATCTATCGCGACGAGGTGCGGTCGGCGACCGGGCGGACCGACACCGCCGCCGAGGAGACACTGGCGTTCGTCAACGAGCTCGTCGCCGACCAGCTCAGCATCGCCGCGATCCACCGGCTGTACACCGGCGTCACCGTGGATGCCGTGATCGAGGCGCTGCGCACCGGTTCGACCTGGCCCCCGCGGCCGCGCCGACTCCCGACACCCTGCGTGCCATGGAGCGCGACGGCTATCTGGTCCTGCACACCGCGGCTGGAACCTGGACGATGAGCCCGACGCCGGGAGCCTTCGACGACGTACGCTCCCTGGACGGCGCCTGGCTCGAGGCGACACTGGCCGACACGCCGGCAGACGTGACCTATCAGCACGGGTTGGAGGAGGTGCTCACCGCTGTCGCCGATGGCAGGGCGTCGGCCGCCGTCTTGATCCGGCCGGTCAGCATCGCCGAGATCGAGCGGACAGCCCGGGAGGGTCTCTTGATGCCGCCCAAGTCCACGTTCTTCACCCCCAAGCTCAAGACCGGACTGGTCATCCGCCCGCTCTGATCCGTCCCCCGCCGACTTGTCAGCGTCACAACCTGCCAGAGCCGATTCTCACGCTGACAACTCGGACCTCCTAGGATGACCACGCCCGAAATCACGCCGTGAACCGAACGCGAAGGAGTGCACCCGCTGTGGCGCTCAGCACCGACGACGTCGCCGCCCTGGCCCGGCTGGCCCGGATCGAGCTCACCGACGACGAGCTCGCCCACTTGGCCCCCCAGCTCGACGTCATCCTCGAATCCGTCACCCGGGTCGCCGACGTCGCCGCCGACGACATCCCGCCGACGTCGCACGCCCTGCCGCTGACGAACGTGTTCCGGGCCGACGTCGTACGTCCGTCGCTGCCGCGCGAAGACGTGCTGGCCGGTGCCCCCGCCGCCGAGCAGGACCGGTTCCGGGTGCCGCGGATCCTCGGGGAGGAAGCGTGAGTAACCCCTCGAACCAGGGCCCTTCGACAGGCTCAGGGACCACGTCGACAGGCTCAGGGACCACGTCGACAGGCTCAGCGATCATCCGCCGGACCGCCACCGAGCTGGCCGCGGCGATCGCGTCCGGCGAGACCAGCGCGGTCGAGGTCACGCAGGCCTGTCTGGACCGAATTGCGGACGTCGACGAGACGATCCACGCCTTCTTGTACGTCGACGGCGAGCGGGCGCTCACCCAGGCGGCCGCGGTGGATGCGAAGATCGCTGCCGGTCGGCCGGTCGGACCGCTTGCCGGGGTGCCGCTGGCACTGAAGGACGTGTTCACCTACGCCGGTGCGCCGACCACCTGCGGCTCGAAGATCCTGCAGGGCTGGATCCCGCCGTACAACGCGACGGTCACCCAGAGGCTGCTCGACGCCGACATCGTCATCCTCGGCAAGACGAACATGGACGAGTTCGCGATGGGCTCGTCGACGGAGAACTCCGCGTACGGCCCCACCCGCAACCCGTGGGACACCGACCGGATTCCCGGGGGCTCCGGCGGCGGAAGCGCGGCGGCACTGGCCGCCTTCGAGGCGCCGCTGGCCATCGGCTCGGACACCGGCGGCTCGATCCGCCAGCCGGCGTCGGTCACGGGCACGGTCGGGGTGAAGCCGACGTACGGCGGAACGTCCCGCTACGGCCTGGTCGCCATGGCCTCGAGCCTCGACCAGCCCGGTCCTTGCGCGCGCACGGTGCTGGACGCGGCACTGCTGCACGAGGTGATCGCGGGCCACGACCCGATGGACTCGACCTCGATCGACGCGCCGGTTCCGCCGGTGGTAGAGGCCGCCCGGTCAGGAGACGTGTCCGGGATGAGGATCGGGATCGTCCGCGAGCTCGGTGGCGACGGCTACGCGCTCGGGGTGGAGCAGCGCTTCCGCGAGGCGGTCGACCTGCTGGCCGCGCAGGGCGCGGAGATCGTCGAGGTGTCCTGCCCGCACTTCGGCTACGCCCTCGGCGCGTACTACCTGATCATGCCGAGCGAGGTGTCCTCGAACCTCGCGAAGTTCGACGCGATGCGGTTCGGGCTGCGAGTCGGCGACGACGGCGCCCACAGTGCCGAGCAGGTGATGTCGCTGACCCGCGAGGCCGGGTTCGGGGCGGAAGTGAAGCGCCGCATCATCATCGGGACGTACGCGCTCTCCAGCGGTTACTACGACGCGTACTACGGCCAGGCGCAGAAGGTCCGCACGCTGATCAGCCGGGACTTCGAGGCGGCGTTCGCCCAGGTGGACGTGCTGGTCTCGCCGTCGACACCAATCACCGCGTTCCCGCTCGGGGAGAAGGTCGACGACCCGCTCGCCATGTACATGAACGACCTGTGCACCATCCCGTCCAACCTGGCCGGCAACGCCAGCGCCTCGTTCCCGATCGGGCTGGCGCCGGAGGACGGACTGCCGGTCGGCCTGCAGGTGATGGCGCCGCCGCTGGCCGACGACCGGCTCTATCGGGTCGGCGCAGCGCTGGAGCGTGAGCTGACCACTCGCTGGGGTGGACCGTTGCTCGACCAGATCGGGGAGGTGGCGAAGTGAGCGCGCCGGTGCTGCCGTACGACGAGGCGATCGCCGCCTTCGACCCCGTCCTCGGGCTCGAGGTACACGTCGAGCTGAACACGAACTCGAAGATGTTCTGCGGCTGCTCGACCGAGTTCGGCGCGGAGCCGAACACGCAGACCTGCCCGGTCTGCCTGGGCCTCCCCGGCTCGATGCCGGTGGTGAACGCAAAGGCCATCGAGTCGGCCATCCGGATCGGGCTCGCGCTGAACTGCTCGATCGCCGAGTGGTGCCGCTTCGCCCGGAAGAACTACTTCTACCCGGACATGCCGAAGAACTACCAGATCTCGCAGTACGACGAGCCGATCGCGTACGAGGGCTGGACCGAGGTCGTCGTCGACGGGCAGACGTACCGGATCGAGATCGAGCGCGCCCACATGGAGGAGGACACCGGCAAGTCGCTACACGTGGGCGGCGCGACCGGCCGGATCCACGGTGCCGACCACTCGCTGCTGGACTACAACCGGTCCGGCGTGCCGCTGATCGAGATCGTCACCAAGCCGATCGAGGGCGCCGGGGTGAAGGCGCCAGAGGTCGCTCGGGCGTACGTGGCCATGCTGCGAGATCTGTTGCGCGCGCTGGGCGTGTCGGACGTACGGATGGAGCAGGGCTCACTGCGCTGCGACGCGAACATCTCGCTCCGGCCCTCGCCGGACGCTCCGCTCGGCACCCGGACCGAGACCAAGAACGTGAACTCGCTGCGCAGCGTCGAGCGGGCCATCCGGTACGAGATCACCCGGCAAGCGGCCAGGCTGCAGGCCGGCGAGACCATCAAGCAGGAGACCCGGCACTGGCACGAGGACACCGGTGAGACGACGCCGGGACGCAGCAAGGAGCAGGCGGAGGACTACCGCTACTTCCCCGAGCCCGATCTGGTGCCGGTGGCGCCGAGCCGGGAGTGGGTGGAGGAGCTGCGCGGCACCTTGCCGGAACCGCCGACCGAGCGGCTGAAGCGGATCACCGCCCAGTGGGGCTTCTCCGAGCTCGAGCTGCGCGACGTGGTGAGCGCCGGTGCCGTGGACGTCATCGAGGCCACGGTGGCGGCGGGGGCCTCGCCGCAGAGCGCCCGGAAGTGGTGGCTGACCGAGGTATCGCGGCACGCCAACGACGCCGGCGTGGACCTCGCCGATGCCGGCATCACACCGCAGCAGGTCGCCGAGGTTCAAGCGCTGGTCGACGACGGAACGGTCAACGACAAGCTGGCCCGTCAGGTGATCGAGGGCGTGCTGGCCGGCGAGGGCTCGCCGGCCGAGGTGGTCATCGCGCGCGGACTCGCGGTGGTCTCCGACGACGGCGCGCTCGGCGCGGCCGTGGACGCGGCGATCGCGGCCAACCCGGACGTGGCCGACAAGATCCGCGCCGGCAAGGTCCAGGCGGCCGGCGCCCTGATCGGAGCAGTGATGAAGCAGATGCGTGGCCAGGCCGACGCCGGGCGCGTACGTGAGCTGATCCTGGAGAAGCTCGCCTGACCCTCGGCGCACACCGCCAACCCACCCGGAAAGTGGGCGCAAACGACGGGGTGATTCGTTTCAAAGTTGTCGTTTGCGCACAGTTTCGGGGAGCGGGGGAAGCGTGTGCGTCTCCCCGCGAGAGCGCCAGGTCACTAGGGTGAATCCCGACCCCTCAGGAGGAGCCCGTGCGTAGCCCGTCAGCCCTGCATGTCGCTCTCGGTTCGATGACCGTCGCCGTGCTGGTGGCGGCGCTCGGGATCGGCTTCACGCTCTGGCGCGACGGCTGGTGGCCGTTCACGGTCGAGGTGGCACCGGCATCGGTTCCGGCGCCGCAGCTGGACAACGATCAGGCCGTCCGCTACTCGGGCGTGGCTCAGGTCCGCGAGGACGCCGCCTGCAGCGGTTGGCTGATCGACACCCACTCCGCCGACGGCCCCGGTTACCTCGTCACCAACGGTCACTGCACCCAGAGCGGCAGCCGCCCGTCCACCGACGTCGCCGTGGACCTGCCGGCCAGCGGGTTCGTCACGTTCGGTCGGGCCGGCCGTGGCTCGCCGCTCCCCGTACCGGCGAACAGGGTCTCCTACACGACGGTCAACGGCACCGACGTCGCGATCATCCAGCTCTCCGCGACGCTGGGCGAGCTGACCAACAACGGCGTACGCAGCTATCAACCCGCCGCACTCCTGCCGGCCGGGCGGTCGGTCACGAATGTCGGAGTACCCGTCGGCGGGGTGCCGGCCGGTCAGGTCGCGCCGCGGGCGGGGCTGTGCGTCACCGGCCATCACGTGGGCGTGATCGAGTTCGGCTGGTTCTTCGACGACTCGCAGGCCGTGGACTGTCCGGGCATCCTGGACGGCAGCTCGGGGTCGCCGCTGTTCGATCGGACCGACCGGGTGGTCGGCATGATCAACACCACCACGGTCGGTGCGCGGCCCGGTGGTGCATGCTGGCTGGACAATCCGTGCGAACGGACCGAGAACGGCGCCGTGCCCGTCCCCGACACCAGCTACGCGATCGCGGTCGACGGCCTCCAGTCCTGCTTCCCCAACGGCTACTTCGCGCTGACCGACTCCTGTCCGCTGCCGCGACCGGGCGTCGTGGTCAAGACCACGGTCGCCGCGGTGAACGCCGACGGCAACGAGATCACCGCCCAGGTGACCACCCCGACGGCTACGACGCTCCGCACTGGTGTGGCGAAGCTGACCGATGCGGACAGCTGCGCCGAGGACACGACGTACACCGCCACCGTGGCCGCCGGCTCCGGGCCGACCACGATCAAGACGACCATCCCGGCCGAGGAGGGGTTCTACGTCTGGTGCATCGCCAGCCAGTCCGCGGCCGGCCCGACCAGCGGCGGCCCGGCCAGCGGCGGCCCAGCCACCAGGCCGGCGCGCGTGGTGCTCCAGCGCGACCTCACGCCGCCGGTGCGAACGCCTCGGCTGTCGGTGGATGAGACCGACGCGGGCTACCGAGTGACGCCGGTCTTATCGCCACCGGAGCTCTCCGGCTTCCGGATCAAGGTCGGGCCACCGGCCGGCACGGACTGCGCCGACGCGACCGGCTATCAGCAGTACCGACTGAATCCGATCGTCATTCCGACCCGGCAGCTGCCGGTCGTGTTCTGCTACGTCGGCGCGGATCTGGCCGGCAACGAGACGCCGGCCTTCAGCCGGACGCTGGGGTAGCGGGCAGCTGCTCCGCAGCGGCCGGTCGAGACCTCAGAGGGTGCGGATCAGGAAGTCGAGCAACGACTCGATCAACCGGAGCCGGGATTCGGCCCGGCGATACTCGTGGCCCTCGCCGTCCAGCTGCAGATAGTCGACCGGCCGATTCAGGGCCCGTAGGGCGGCCACGATCTGATGCGCCTCCCCGATCGGTACGTTCGTGTCCAGCTCGCCGTGCACCACCAGCAGCGGCACATTGATGTTCACCGCGAACCGAAGCGGAGAGATCGCGCGCAACAGCGTACGGTCCCGCTTCGGGTCGCCGTACTTGCTGACCGCCGCCGCTGCGATCCAGGGCTCGGTGTCGCGGTAGAAGGTCAGCAGGTCCGACATCCCGCAGATGTCCACGCCGGCCGCGAAGACGCCCGGCGTGAACGCCAGCGACGCGAGGGTCAGGTAGCCGCCGTACGACCTCCCGGTCACCGCGATCCGGCGCGGGTCGGCGATCCCCGCTGAGATGAGGTGCCGGGCGCAGACGATCACGTCATCGAAGGCGTCCCGCCGGCCGTGGACGTCGTCGGCCCGGACGAAGGCCCGACCGAAGCCGGACGAGCCACGGATGTTCGGCGCGAAAACCGCGATCCCGGCGGCCACCATCGCCTGATGCTGCGGACTGAAGCCGGGTCGCTCCTGGGCCTCCGGTCCGCCGTGCAGGCTGAGCATGGCCGGCCCCGGCTCGGTTCGACCGGGCACCCGGTAGAGCCAGCCGGTCAGCTCGAGTCCGTCCCGAGCAGGGAAACGGACCAGCTCCGGAGTGACCAGGCTGTCCGGCAGCGGCCCGACGCCGGGGGTCGCCTGCGACCAGATCTCGGTCGCCACCTCCAGCGTCCATACCTCGCGCGGGCGCCCCGGCCCCTCGATCGCCAGGACCACCCGGCTGCCGTCGCGGCTCAGCAGTGCCCCGGAAACCACCTGCCCAGGCAGCCCAGGGACGGATCGACGCTGGTCGGTACGGGTGTCGTACAGCTCGACCTCACTGCGACCGCCCGCCGTGTTCCAGACCAGCAGCAGCAGGTGCCCGGCGTCGTCGGCGTCCAGGCCCTCGAGCTCGGCGTCCTCGCGTGGGGCGAGCACGCCGGACTGACCGCGCCAGCCGTTGGGCCCGAGCGGCAGCGCGACGCACTGGCGGCGGGGAAGCGACGCGTCGGTGGCGAGGTAAGCGACCAGCGGTCCGGTGCCATGGGGCGCCGGCCGGATGATGGCCCGCTCGGTGTCGCCGATCGTGGGGTACGGCAGCAGCGGGTGGTCATGGTCTGCGACCCGGTCGACGACGACGCAGAACTGCTTGCTGCGCTGCCCGTCGCGCAGGATGACCAGGTCCTCGTCGACGGACATGTCGAGCACGTGGATCAGGTCGCCGCTGGCCAAGGGGGTGAGCTCGCCGGTGGCCGGGTTGGCCAGATACGCATCCGTGCCGCCGTCCTCACGAGGGATGCAGACGGCGACCCGATGACCGGACCGGGTCCACGGTCCCGGCTCGGCGTGCACGTCCGCCGAGCCGGCAATCCGTCGTGCGCCGGTGCCGTCGGGACGGACCACCCAGACCTGGGTCCGTACGCCGCCACCGGTGGCCAACGCGGCGGCGAGCCAACCGCCGTCGGCAGACCAGCTGACCGAGATGACCGGGTCGCCCGACAGCGCGATCCGTCTCGTGGCCGCGACCGCGCCCGCATCGGTCAGGTTCTGGACGTAGATCTCCGGTAGCCCGGCCCGGTCACTGATGAACGCCATCCTCTCCGCGTCCGGAGAGAGAGTCGGACCCCAGCTTCCCCAGGCACCCACCAGCCGCCCGGCGAGCACAGCGGGCTCGGTCGGTGTCACCGGGTCAACCCGGGTGCTCATCGGATGCGTTGGTCCTGCAGCCAGATCTCCAACAGCGCCAGCTGCCACAGCGCATTCGAACCCAGGGTGGTCCTGGTCTCGTTGGGCGAGGCGAGCAGCCGGTCCACGGTGGCCGGGTCGAACAGGCCACGGTCCCGGGCGGCCGGATCGGTCAGGGCGTCGCGCACCCGCCCAAGATAGGGCCCCTCGAGCTGGCGGATGGCCGGCACCGGGAAGTAGCCCTTCGTCCGGTCGATCACCGCATCCGGCACGATGCCGCGGCTGGCTCGCTTCAGCACGCCCTTGCCGCCGTCGGCCAGCTTCAGCTCCGGCGGGATGGTGCCCGCGAACTCGACCAGCTCGTGATCCAGGAACGGCACCCGGCCCTCGAGCCCCCAGGCCATGGTCATGTTGTCGACCCGCTTCACCGGGTCGTCGACGAGCATGATCGTGGTGTCGTTCCGCAGCGCGGCGTCTACCGCGGTCCGGGCCCCCGGACGGCCGAAGCGCTCGGCGATGAACGCGGTCGGTGCGTCATGATCGATCAACCAGTCCGGCTGCAACAGGCCGGCCATGGCCGACCAGCGCCGGTCGAAGAAGACCCGCGAGTACGCCTCCACGGCCTCGTCGCGGGGCACCCCGACCAGCGGGGGATACCAGTCGTACCCACCGAGCACCTCGTCGGCCCCCTGACCCGACTGGACGACCTTGATCGACTTCGCCACTTCCTCGCTGAGCAGGTAGAACGCGACGCAGTCGTGGCTGACCATCGGCTCGCTCATCGCCGAGATGGCGGCGTCGATGCCGGGCAGCAGCTTCGAGGAGTCGATCTTGATCCGGTGGTGGTCGGTGTCGAAGTGCTCCGCGACCAGGGTGGAGTACTCGAACTCGTCCCCGGACTCCCCGCCGGCGGAGTCGAAGCCGATGCTGAACGTCTTCAGCCCGTGCTGCCCGGCCTCGGCCAGCAGCGCGACGACAAGGGAGGAGTCGATGCCGCCGGACAGCAGCACCCCGACGGGTACGTCGGCGACCATTCGCCGCTCGACGGCGGTCCGCAGCTTGCCGATCAGCGCGTCCTGCCAGTCCCGTTCCGACCAGCCGGCGCGGTCCGGGTCCCGATCGAAGGACGGTTCCCAGTACAGGTGGTCGCGATACGACCCGTCCGGCTGGATCACCCGCAGCGTCGCCGGCGGCAGCTTTCGTACGCCGGTCAGGATCGTCCGCGGCGCCGGAACCACCGAGTGGAAGCTCATGTAGTAGGCCAGCGCGACCTTGTCGATGCTGGTGTCGGTGCCCCCGGCGGCCAGCAGCGACGGAAGGGTCGAGGCAAACCGGAGTCGTTCGGAGTTGGCGTCGATGTAGAGCGGCTTGATGCCCAACCGGTCCCGGCCGAGGATCACCCGGCCCGAGGCGTGCTCGACGATCGCGAATGCGAACATGCCGAGGAAGTGGTCGACGAAGTTCATCCCCCAGTGCGCGTACGCCTTGCCGATCACCTCGGTGTCGGAGGTGGAGAAGAACCGGTAGCCGGCGCCCTCCAGATCGGCGCGGATGTCACGGTAGTTGTAGATGCACCCGTTGAACGCGACGCTCAACCCGATGGCGGAGTCGACCATCGGCTGCGAGCCGGCGGCGCTGAGGTCGATGATCGACAGCCGTCGGTGGCCCAGTGCGATCGGCCCGCGCGCCCACACACCCGAGGAGTCGGGGCCCCGCGGGATCATGCAGTCGCACATCCGGCCGAGCGCCGCGACATCGGCCGCACGCCCGTCGAACCGGATCTCCCCGGCCAGTCCACACATGTGTGCCTCCTTGTTCCGTCCGTTGCGCCGCGCCGCGCCCTGCCACTGTCGCGGCCCGTTTGCCCACTGGAGCCCTCGGGCGGCGCCGACTCACCGATGTGCCCTGAGCCGGTAGAAGTGCCTTCAGCCTGTCGAAGGACCCTCGGCCGATCGAAGGGCCATGTCATGCCTGCCCACCGGCTCAGTCCTCCGACGTGTCGACCAGGCGCACCTGGGTGTCCCGTACGTCCTCGTCCCCGGGTGCGGCGACGACGATCCACGTGTCCTTCGCCCCGCCGCCACGCGAGGAGTTCACCACCAGACTGCCCTGTGGCGCGACCCGGGTCAGGGCCAGCGGGGCCAGCCGACAATCGGCGACCTCGTGGCCCCGGACGTACACGAAGGCTCGCAGGTCGACCCGCCGCGGCTGTAGTCGGCCCCCGACGAAGGTCGGGTGGGATGACAACGCGACCACTTCCTGGGCAACCCAGGCGTCCGGCTCGGCGGCGATCTCCGACCGCCGGCTCGACACCTCTGCGGCGGTGGCGTCGGGGCCGATCAGCACTCCCAGCCCGCCGTGGCCGTCGACCGGCTTGGTGACCAGCTCGCCGATCCGCTCCAGCACGGCCCGCCGTTCGGTCTGATCAACAGTGCGATACGTCGGCACCGACTCCAGCAGCGGGCGTTCGTCCAGGTAGTAGCCGATGAACTCGGCGACATGGGGATACATCGCCTTGTCGTCGGCGATGCCGTTGCCCGGCGCATTGGCCAGCACCACACCACCGCCCGCAGCCACCTCGAAGATCTGGGCGCCGACCGCCCGCCCCGAGCCGTCCACCGTGTCCACCAGCTCGTCGTCCAGCCGGAGGTAGAGCGCGTCGATCTGCTCACCGCCGGGGATGTGGATCACCCGTCCGTCGCGGACCTGCAGGTCGGCCGGCTGCACCAGCAGCAACCCGGCGCGCTCGGCCAGGGTCTTGTGCTCGTACCAGGCGGACGCTGCAGGACCATTGGTGAACAGTGCGGCGACGCCGTCCGGCTTCCCGGTCGGCGCAAGCAGGGTCGTCCGCAGCATCGGGAGGGCGTCCGCCGGGTCGAGCAGACCGCTCGGCCGGGGGAGATCGGGGAGGATCTCGTCGATCATCTCCCGGATCGCCATGGCGTACGCGGCGCCACTGGGGTTCCGCACGTTGTCCTCCAGCACCCGCCAGCCGCCGAACTCGTTGCGGACCAGGTCGAACCCCATGATCGGCGCCCGAACCGTGCTGGCGGGCAGCCGGGTCGCCTCGTCGCGCCAGCCCGGCGAGCCGACGACCCGGTCCGCCGACAGCACCCCGTCGGAGAGCAGCCGCTGCTCGCCGTAGCAGTCGGCGAGGAACGCCTCGATGGCCCGGGCCCGTTGCACCAGACCCTCCGACAGGGCCAGCCACTCGTGCGGGTTGATGATCCGGGGCATCAGGTCGACGGCGAACTCCTGATGCGAGCCCTCCACCCCGAACGTCACGTGGTGATCGGCGATCCACTCGTCCCGCTGCTGCTCGCGCACCAGCACGTCGTCGATCCCCATCGCGCGATAGGCCTCTACCAGGTCGGAGTACGCCGGGCGGGCGTGGCCGCCGAGTCCGACGGCTTCGTCCCCGGCCCGGATCCGGTACGTCCGCAGCACCGGCGCCGCCGGCACGATGCCTTCGGCCGGGCCGTGGGTCTCGTTCACGACGAGCTCGACCACGTCCTCCAGCCGGCCACGCTCGGCGAAGGCGGCCCGCTGCCGATCGGCGGAGTTCCCACGGGCCAGGATCGACTCGGTCAGCTGGGACACCTGCTCGTAGTCGCCGAGCCGCCGGAGCTGAGGGGTGAGCCGCTCGACAAGGCTCTGCACCGCGATGGCGGCCGGGATCGGCCGCGGGTGACGGGAGCTGTCCAGCAGGTCGCTGGACAGCCCGCCGCGGGCAGCGCGCCAGATTGCGGCGCGGTGGATCGGCGGCGGGACCGGTGCGAACGGCCGCCCGGCCTCGATCTCGTGCTCGGCCGCCGCGACCATCGCCCGGAACAGCCCTGCGACCAGGATCGCGTCGTCGACCACCGGGCAGGCGTCGCAGACCCGGAGCTCCAGCGTTGGCGCGTGGGACGACGGGCGTACGTCGAAGTAGGCCATCTTCGCGTCTGCGATCACCCCGGTGTTGATCAGGTCGGCGACCAGCCGGTCGTACTCGGCAGCTGACCTCAGCGACCCGGTCGCGCCGGCGGTGGGCCAGCGCTGCCAGATGATCGTCCGGATGCTGGCGTAGCCGGTGTCGGAACCGTTCCAAAACGGTGAGCTCGCCGCCAGCGCGAGCAAGATCGGCAGGTCGCGGGCGATCCGCTGGGTGATCTCGACCGCTCGATCGCGGTCAGAGACGCCGACGTGGATCTGGAGGCCGCAGATGAGCTGCTCGTCGACCAGCAGGCGGTACTGCTCCTGCATCCGGCCGTACCGCCCGGTGGTGGTGAGCTCGAAGTCGTTGAACGCGGATCGAGGCGCGGTGCCGACCGCCGCGACGCCGATTCCCTCCGGTTGCGCGACCTCCACGAGGCCCTTGCGCAGGCGGACAAGCTCATTGCGCAGCCCGTCCAGACTGTCGACCACGTCGGTGTTGGTCTCGACCGTGGTTCGCTGGATCTCGGCCGAGTAGTTGGCCTCGGGCAGCTTGGACAGCAGCTGCGGTGCCCGCGCTGAGAGGTCCCCGCTACCGAGGTCGATGAGGTGGAGTTCCTCCTCGGCGCCCAGCGTCAGCTCTGCCGTCATTACGACAACCCTAGCCACGCGCTGTTACAGCCAGGTCACCGGACGCGCCGAGCCCTCTTCGGGGACGCAGACGCCGACGCCCCCCAGCCCGGAAACTGGGCTCAGACGACAACGACACGCCGGGCGGAGCTGTCGTTTGAGCCCAGTTTCCGGAGGGAGCGGGGCGCAGGAGCGGGGCGCAGGGAGCGGGGCGCAGGGCTTGGGGGAGTCCGGGGGTTCAGACGTGGAGGTCCGCGGAGTGCAAGATGTCGATCGCGTCCGGCTCACCGATGATCTTCACCTCGGCAGCGCCGGTCCGTCCGTTCGCGAACATCAACAGCTCGCTCGGCAGACCGACCAGCGTCACGATGCTGGAGCCGGACATCGCGCGGATCGACTGGGGCCGGCCGTCGCCCGCGGAGCCACCGCCGGTCGCGTCGTCCAGCCGTTCGAGCACCACCCCGACCTGGGCGCGGCGGAACAAGGGGCGGGCCAGCACCTTCAGCCGCCGCCACACCCACTCCTCGATGGCCGGGTCCAGGGCACGGGCGGGTCGAGGCAGCTCGCCGGCCCGTCGTACGTCCTCGTGATGGACGAAGAACTCGGTGGTGTTCGCGGCCTGGTCCACGCCCGGGATGGCGAACAACGAGAAGCGGGCCGGTCCGTTCCGGAGGCGGTCGACGAGCTCGGTGAAGGTCCAGCGCCGCTTGGTCTCGGCCATCCGCCGCTCGTACACGCCGGACAGCGGCTTCACCACCATCCCACTGGCGCCGATCGGGTCGGTCTCGCGGATCCACAGGTGAGTCGCGAGGTCGTGGGCGAGCCAGCCCTCGCACAACGTCGGGTGGTCGGGGCCCACCTCGTCGAAGAGGTCGCACAGCGCGGCCCGCTCGCTCTTGACGAAGTCCTTCGCGGAGCGCGGAGCCCGACCATTCGACGCAGTCACGAGCAGCCATGCTAACCGTGCCGGCCGCCTGTCCAGGCCCGTCAGCCGCCCAGCTGGTCCAGCCGCCTGGCGAGGAACCGCCGTTCGGCCTCGGTACGCGCCCGGGCGATCGCCTGCCGATAGGCCGGAGCCGCCTCGGCGGTCCGGCCGGCGCGCCGCAGCAGATCCGCCCGGACCGCCGGAACCACGTGGTAGCCCGCCAGTCTGGGGTCGTCGGCCACCTCCTCCAGCGCGACGAGACCGGCCTCGGCTCCATCGCGGAACCCGATCGCGACCGCCCGATTCAGCTCGACGACCGGAGACGGCTGGACCGCGAGCAGGGCGTCGTAGAGCCGGACGACGGACGTCCAGTCCGTCGCCGCGGGATCGAGAGCGGTCGCATGAAGCGCCGCGATCTCGGCCTGCAGCCGGTACGGTCCCGCATCGCCGGTTCGGACGGGCGACTCGTTACCCGCGGACCGGGCGCCATCAAGCGCGCGAAGCCCGGCATCGATCAGATCGTGGTCCCAAAGCGTGCGGTCCTGGTCCTCCATCGACACCAGGTCGCCGGACGGGTCGACCCGCGCCGCTCGCCGCGAGTGCTGGAGCAGCAGCAGGGCGTACAGCCCGGCCGCCTCGGGATCCCCGGGGAGGAGCCGGCTCACCAGCCCGGCCAGCTCGATCGCCTCGCGCGCCAGCGCCGGGTCGTCGGCCAACCCGCCGGAGGAGACGTACGCCTCGTTGAAGACCAGGTAGACGACCGCGAGCACCCCCGCGGTCCGTTCGGCGATCCGATGCGGCTCCGGCGGGGTGAAACCGATCCCGGAGTGGGCGATCTTGTTCTTGGCGCGGAGCAGCCGCTGACCCATGGTCGCCTCGGAGACCAGGAACGCCGCAGCGATCTGGCGGGTGCTGAGACCCGCGACCGTCTTCAGGGTCAGCGCCACCCGGCCTTCCAGCGGCAGCGCTGGATGGCAGCAGCTGAACAGCAGCACCAGGCGGTCGTCCGGCATCGAGCCGCCCGGACCGCCCAGCCCCGGCGCGTCGTACAAAGGACCAGCTTCGTAAGGAGGACCAGGGGAGCGTTCGACCATCGCCTGCACCTGGACCAGCTTTGCCTCCTCGGTACGTCGCCGGCGCAGCAGATCCAGCGCCCGCCGGTGGGCGGTCGTGGTGAGCCAGGCGCCCGGATTGTCCGGGAGGCCGTCGATGGGCCAGCGGGCCAGCGCTCGCTCGGCCGCGTCTTGGACGCAGTCCTCGGCGAGGTCCCAGTCCCCGGTGACCCGGATCAGCGCGGCCACGATCCGCAGCCGCTCCGCGCCGACCGTGGCGGTCAGGGCGGACCTGACCGCCGCCGGATCGACGGGGATCAGTGCTCCTCGAACGGCCAGAACGGCCGCAGCTCGAGCCGACCCGCGTACGCCATCGGGTGCGCCGCGGCAATCTCGATGGCCTGGTCGAGGTTGTCGCACTCGAGGATGTCGAAGCCGACGATCCACTCCTTGCTCTCGGCGAACGGGCCGTCGGTGACCAACAACTGACCGGCCCGCACCCGGACGGTGGTGGCGTCGCTGACCGGCCGCAGCCGATCGCCCAGGACCCGCGTGCCGCGGGTGTCGTTGGTCTCGACCCACTCCTCGACGTCGGGTATCGCGCTCGGATCGGTGTCGGGCTCGGGGTCGGTCGCGACGAACATCATGTAGCGCATGTCCACTCCTTCTTCGTGGTCCCTGACTTCCAGTGGACCTGACGAACGTACGACGAACGAGCACACGCGGATCCGACACGAGTGCCCGAAGGGAGTCGCTGTGCTACCTTGACCGAGTCGAGAGGCCCCAGACCTCGGCGTTCGAAACGCTTCGTCTCCGACCGAGATCGCCTTGGCGACCGATCGTGCATCCCGGCGTCTTTCAGGCGCAGGAACGCGATTCGCCTCGACCGTTCTCCTCACGAGCCGAGCGCCCCATGTGGGCCCGGGTGTATGCCCCCGCCCTCCACTACGGATCGTCGGGCACGTACCTGCCCGTGGAAGGAAGTGTGGCATGGCCACAGTCAGTTTCAAGGACGCAACTCGCGTCTACCCGGGTGCCGATCACCCCTCCGTCGACAAGCTGAATCTCGACATCGGCGACGGCGAGTTCATGGTCCTGGTCGGACCCTCCGGATGCGGCAAGTCCACCTCGCTCCGCATGCTCGCGGGCCTGGAAGAGGTCAACTCCGGCAGCATCTTGATCGGCGACCGCGACGTCACCGATCTCCCGCCCAAGGACCGCGACATCGCGATGGTCTTCCAGAACTACGCCCTGTACCCCCACATGACCGTCGGCGACAACATGGGCTTCGCCCTGAAGATGGCCGGCATCCCCAAGGCAGAGCGTCAGCAACGCGTCCAGGAAGCCGCGCACCTGCTCGGCCTGGAGGACTTCCTCAACCGCAAGCCGAAGGCCCTCTCCGGCGGCCAGCGTCAGCGCGTCGCCATGGGCCGGGCGATCGTCCGCTCGCCCCAGGTGTTCTTGATGGACGAGCCGCTGTCGAACCTCGACGCCAAGCTCCGGGTCTCCACCCGCACCCAGATCGCCGCGCTGCAGACCCGGCTCGGCGTCACCACCGTCTACGTCACCCACGACCAGGTCGAGGCCATGACCATGGGCGACCGGGTGGCCGTGCTGAAGGACGGTCTCCTGCAGCAGTGCGACACCCCGCTGAACCTGTACGACAAGCCGAAGAACCTGTTCGTCGCCGGCTTCATCGGCTCGCCCGCCATGAACCTGATCGAGGGCGATGTCGCCGAGGACGGCATCCACATCGGTGACTACGTCGTCTCCGTCCCGCGGGACACCCTCGCCAAGGCCGGTCCGAACGAGAAGCGGCTCACCCTCGGCATCCGTCCGGAGAACTTCGAGCTCGGTGAGGGCAACGACGGGATCGGCATCGATGTGGCCGTGGTCGAGGAGCTCGGCGCGGACGCGTTCCTTTACGGGACGGTCTCCGGACTGTCCGCGGACGAGCAGCTCACCGCGAACCAGATCACGGCCCGCATCTCGTCCCGGACGCCTCCGGAGCGCGGATCGACGGTCCGGCTGACGATCGACCCGGCCCACGTGCACGTGTTCTCCCAGGCGACCGGCGACCGCCTGTCGCCGGCCAACGCGCGCTGAGTCCAAGCACCACCTGTCGACGGGTGCTCGGCGTCCCTTTCGGGGCGCCGGGCACCCGTTGCCGTTCTACGAGCCGTTTTGGTCCGCGGCGCGCGGGTGCTCCAGGTGTAGCTCGGCCGGCGCCCGCATGTGCCAGGCGTCGATGACCAGCTCGCGCAGCCGATCGAGGTCAACGGCCTCGAGTCGGACCATCACCAACGGCGTCCAGTCGTAGGCCGCGGTGGTGAAGAAGACGTCGGGTTCGCTGAGCAGGAGGGCCTGCTTCTCGGCCTCGTCGCCGACGTACACCACGGCGATGTCGCTCCGGATGACCCGACGCCGGCCCGGGACGTACTCCGGATAGGACCAGACGAAACCGCGGTTGCCGACCCGGAAGTCGAAGCCGTCGCTGTCGATCTCCACCGCGTGCGGCAGGCTCAGTGCGATCCGCCGGACGTCGTCGGCGTCAACCATGATGCTTCGCCCTCATGGCCTGTCCCGGGCGCCGCCGATCGACCTTCCTCGCCACGAGGAGCGTCAACCCTCCGATCACCACAAGAGCGGGGCCGGCCCAGCTGAACACGTCGAGCCGAACGAGTGAGGCCGAGAGGCCCGCGGAGTAGTGGCACGTCGCACTCGGCGGAAGGTAGCTGCGTTCGATCCGGACGCGCTCGTCTGAGCGATAACCCGGGGTCTCCTCACCGGTCGCCGCGCGCGAGCAGGCCAGGCGCTCGCTTCCGACATTGGGCCCGCCGACCGCGACCACCTGATATGCCATCAGTCCGTAGAGCAGGACTCCGAGCAGCAACGCCCCCGCGCCAAGCCGGGTCGCCCAGATCCGAGCCATCGCTCCTCCGAGACCACCAATTCCTCAGATGGTATCGCCGAGGACCCTCAACGAGCGTTCGCTGGTAGCGTCGGGACTCGTGATGGGTTCTCCCGGCGCGCCGGGCACGCGGCGCTGACTGCTTCGGTCGTACGCGTGCCGGCTTCCGTCCACAGCTGAGCTTTCGCGGGCCGTCCGGTCGGCGCAGATCGTCTCGATCTGCCCTCACCCGGAAGTGACCCCTCTCGATGTTCCTCGTCGCCCTGGCCTATCTGGCCTTCTTCAGCATCGCCTTGCCCGACTCGATGCTCGGCGTCGCCTGGCCGTCGATGCGCCTCTCGTTCGACCAGCCCACCAGCGCCGCCGGCCTTGTCCCGCCCGTCGGCGTGGCCGCGGGGCTGATCTCCACCAGCCTGTCCGGGTACGTCGTCGGCCGGCTCGGCGTCGGCCGGTTACTGGCGCTCGGCACACTCCTCTCCGCAGCCGCGATCGGCATCTCTGCGGCCAGCGCGACGTTCTGGCAGTTCCTGGTCAGCGTCTTCGTGCTGGGCCTCTCGGCCGGCGCCGTCGACGCCACCCTGAACGCCTACGCGGCCCGCACGTTCGGGCCGCGGCGGATCAACCTGCTGCATGCGTCGTACGGCGTCGGTGCGGCGGTCTCGCCCCTGGTCGTCACCGCGGTGCTCGCGTCCGGTGCCAGCTGGCGGTGGTCGTACGTGATCATCGGTGTGCTGCAGCTCGTGCTGGCTCTCGTCTTCGTGGCGACCCGACGACGTTGGATTCCCAGCCCGGCCTCACGTCCTGACCTCCGCGAGTCGACGCGGTGGGAGTCGGCCGTGCCGGAGTCGGCCGTTGTCCTGGGCGGTGCCGGCAGCGGAAGGGTCTGGACGCTCGACTCGGCCCTCGGACTGGTCGCGGTCGCCGTGCAGACCGGCATCGAGTCGGCGGTGGCGCTGTGGGCGTATACGTATCTGACGAACGGATTGCACGTCGCACCCGTCCTCGCGGGCGGGCTTGCGTCTGGCTACTGGCTGACGATGATCGTCGGCCGGGTCGGGTTCGGTGCGCTTGCCGAACGAATCGGCGCGTGGCCGGTGATGGCGATCGGTGTGTCTGGCCTGCTGGTCGCCGCGCTGATGGTGAACCTCGGGTCAGCGGCGGCCGCCATGGTCGGCATCGTGCTCGTCGGGCTGGCCACCGCGCCGATGTACCCTCTCCTGATCCTCACCACTGCTGAGCGGACCTCCCCGGCCGTGGCCGATCGGGTCGTCGGCTTCCAGGCCGCAGCGTCGTCGCTGGGGGCCGCCACGCTGCCACTGCTGGTCGGCCTGGCGATGGGCGTATCGGTCACCGCGTTCGGGCCGGCCGTACTGGCGCTGTGTCTGCTTGCCGGGGCGCTCCAGCTCGCTCTCCGCGCTCGTCGCACGAGGACCTGAGCTTGGGCACGCTGAGGTGCACCATGCATCGTCCCGTGCTCGCGTCCTGCGCTCGATCGCGTACGGCCTCGCCTGCGCGCCTCTGCTGGAAGACGCGGCGTTCAAGAGCCGGCGGCGGGTCGTTTCGTCGCTACTTGCTGGCAGACGTTGCGTCTGGGGGCTCCCAGCGCGTCGTTTCGTCGCAATTGCTGGCAGACGTTGCGTCTGGGGGCTGCCCGCGCGCCGACTGGACGCATCTGCTGGCAGACGCGCATCTGGAGGACGTACGTCCCCGGTTTGCGCGCTTCTGCTGGGAGATGTCGCGTTTCCGGTTCGCGCTCTCTGCTCGGATCCGGGAACAATGGCCCGCGTGAGCGCAGCACAAGCCCAGACCAGCCAGCAGGCCGCCCCGTCACCGGTCGGCACGCTCGACCCCCGGACCGCCGACCTGCTGAAGCGGGATGCCAGCGGGCTGGTCGCGGCGGTCGTCCAGCAGTACGACACCAGCGAGGTCTTGATGGTGGGCTGGATGAACGATGCCGCACTGCACGCAACGCTGACCACCGGCCGGACGACGTTCTGGTCGCGAAGCCGGCAGGAGCTCTGGGTGAAGGGCGAGACGAGCGGGCACCGCCAGTGGGTCCGCGAGGTGCGGCTCGACTGCGACGGCGACACCGTGCTGGTCAGGGTCGACCAGGAGGGCGCGGCCTGCCACACCGGAGATCGGACCTGCTTCGAGGCCCGCGTGCTGCTCGGCGCCGCCGAGGCCCTTGCCCACCTCCCGGTCGAGGTGCGCGCGTGATCGGCGACATCGTCCCGAGCCTCGAGGACTTCCGCGAGGCGGCGAAGACCCGGCGTGTAGTACCCGTCTACCGCCGACTGCTCGGCGACGCGGAGACGGCCATCAGCCTGTACCTCAAGCTCGCGAACCGGTCCGGCAGCTACCTGCTCGAGTCGGCCGAGCAGGGCGTCTGGTCGCGCTACTCCTTCGTCGGCGTTCGTTCGGCCGCCGTGCTGACCGAGGTGAACGGTCAGGTCGCCTGGCAGGGCAAGGTGCCGGCCGGGCTGCCGACGGAGGGCGATCCGCTGGAAGCCCTTCGGGAGACACTGCGTCTGCTGCAGACCCCGGACGACGCCACCAAAGTCACAACGAGCGCCGCCGACGGCCACCACAAGGGCGACCCCGAGAGCGACCCTGACGGCCTGCCGCCGCTCACCTCCGGAATGGTGGGCTACCTGGGCTACGACGCCGTTCGTCGGCTGGAGCGGCTGCCCGACAGCAATCCGAAGGACATCGACATCCCGGAGCTGGCCTTCCTGCTGGCCTCCGATCTCGTGGTTCTCGACCACTACGACCGAGAGATCTGGGTGATCGCCAACGCGTACAACTGGGACGCCTCCGACGAACGAGTCGATGAGGCCTACGCCGATGCCCGCGCGAGGGTGGAGCAGCTGACCGGTGAGCTCGCCCGGCCGACTCCGTCGGCGGTGGTCGGCGCCGACTTCGCGCAGACCCTGCCGATCCGCCGCCAGCGCACACCCGAGCAGTTCCAGGCGGCCGTCGCGGCGGCGGTCGAGGAGATCAGGGCGGGCGAGGCATTCCAGATCGTGGTCAGCCAACGGTTCGAGGTCGACACCACGGCGGATGCGCTCGACATCTACCGCGTGCTGCGCCTGCTCAACCCCAGCCCGTACATGTATCTGCTCCGACTCACCGATGCCGCAGGCCGCCCGTTCGACATCGTCGGCTCGTCGCCGGAGGCGTTGGTCACCGTCAAGGGCGAGACAGCGATCACCCACCCGATCGCGGGTTCCAAGCCGCGGGGAGCGACACCCGAGGAGGATGCCGCGCTGGAGGCGGAGCTGTTGGCCGACCCCAAGGAGCGGGCTGAGCATGTGATGCTCGTCGATCTCGGCCGGAACGACCTCGGGCGGGTCTGCCGACCCGGCACGGTAGCGGTGGTGGAGTTCATGGAGGTTCGGCGCTACAGCCACATCATGCACCTGGAGTCGACCGTCACCGGTCAGCTCGAATCCGGTCGAAGCGCGCTGGACGCCGTGCTGGCCGCCTTCCCCGCAGGCACCCTGTCCGGGGCTCCGAAGGTTCGAGCGATGGAGATCATCGACTCCCTCGAGGTCTCCCGCCGAGCCCTGTACGGCGGGGTCGTCGGCTACTTCGCGTTCGGCGGCGACGCGGACGCGGCGATCGCCATTCGGACCGCCGTGCTGAAAGACGGCACCGCGTACGTCCAGGCCGGCGGCGGTATCGTCGCCGACTCCCACCCGCCGACCGAGGACCAGGAGTCGCAGAACAAGGCCGCCGCAGTGGTCCGCGCCATCGCCGTCGCCCAGACCTTTGCCCCAGCAGGATGAGTCCGGACAGCAGCCGCGGAATCGCCTTCGGAGCCATGCTGCTGGGCGGTCTGCTCGGTCTGATCGCCGGGGCGCAGCCATGGTGGAAGGCCAGCGGTGGGGGAGCGAGCGTCAGCTTCACCGGGAGCGAGGCCAGCGGGGGTCTGACCTGGGCGCTCGCAGCGGTCGTCCTGGCCGGAATGCTTCTCGCGCTGGCGCTCCGGGCCCGTGGTCGCCGCGTGGTGGCAGTCGTGATCGCGCTGGCCGGGGTCGGCATGGCCGTCGCCGGAGCCTTGCGGCAGCGACCGACCAACGACGGCGTACGAAGCCGGCTGGCCCAGGTGTCTCTGGTCGATACGTTCGCGCTGGCCGCGACGATCTGGCCGTGGGTCTACGCGGTGGCAGGTGTGCTGGCGGCGGCCGGTGCGATCGCGATGCTCGTGTATGCCGGGCGCTGGCCGGTCCGCACGGCTCGCTTCGAGCGCGGTGCGGTCGGCGCCGGACCAGATCTGGCCGACGACCCGGCGCGGGCGTGGCACGCACTCGACGCCGGGGAGGACCCGACGGTATCCGAGTCCACGACCGCCGCCGGCGGCCGACCCGAGCCGCCGCCGGACCCCGAGACAGAGCCGGCGGGCGGCTCGCCGGACCCCGATGTGCAATCGCGTTCCACAGGGGACACAATGGGTTCTCAGGGAGGATCCACCACCCGTCGCGAGCCGTCCTGAGGCCACTCGGGTCGCTTCAGCGGCGCGAGACGAAGGACGCCATGACATCGACATCCTCGTCGGGGGCACGATCGGCCACCGGCCAGCGCAGTTCCGGCGCAGAAGGCAAGCCGGTCAAGCACGTGCACCACGGCCGTACGCCGGCGGCTTGGGCCGGATCGCTGATCGCCCTGCTCGCCTTCATCGTCGGCGGCATCGGCTTCGTGATCCCGCCCCACCCGAACTGGGTCGTCGTCGGCATCGGGGTCGTCCTGATCGTGGCCTCCCTCGTGGTGACCCTGGTGATGCGCAAGCTCGGCCTCGGCGCCGACTGATCCGGCGGAGCGCACAAGTGGGGATCCTGGACGACATCATCGCCGGAGTGCGGGAGGATCTGGCCGCCCGGCAGGAGCGGGTCAGTCTCGACCGGCTCAAGCAGCGCGTCGCCCAGATCGACGACGCCATCGACCCGATGCCGCGGTTCACCGGCCCCGGCGTGGCCGTGATCGCCGAGGTCAAGCGCTCCAGCCCCAGCAAGGGCACCCTGGCCAGCATCGACGACCCGGCTGCCCTCGCCGCCGAGTACGAGGCCGGTGGCGCCGCCGCGATCTCGGTGCTCACCGAGGGCCGCCGCTTCAACGGCACGTTGGACGATCTGGTCAGCGTGCGCCTCGCCGTCTCGGTGCCGGTGCTGCGCAAGGACTTCATCGTCACCGCCTATCAGTTGTTCGAGGCCCGAGCAGCCGGTGCGGACCTGGTGCTGCTGATCGTTGCGGCCCTGTCGGACTACGAGCTGGTCTGCCTGATCGAGCGCGCAGAGTCCATCGGGCTCACCCCCCTTGTCGAGGTACACACCGCCGAGGAGGTCAGCCGCGCGGTCGCGGCCGGCGCCAGGATCATCGGTGTCAACGCCCGCAACCTGCAGACCCTGGAGGTGGACCCCGGTACCTTCGCCAGGCTGGCCCCCCAGATCCCTTCCGGCATCGTCCGGATCGCCGAGTCCGGCGTACGGGGCCCTCACGACGTGATCGAGCTCGCCCGCGCCGGTGCCGATGTCGTGCTGGTCGGCGAGGCGTTGGTGACGGGCCGCGATCCGCGCAGCGGTGTCGCGGACCTGGTCGCCGCTGGGGCGCACCCAGCCCTGCACAAGCACTAGTTCCAAGGGCATGACCCGGCACTGCACCGTTGCCCATCAAGAGAAGTTCGCCCCATCAACATGGATTCGCCCCGGCTGCAGGCGGGGCACATCCATCTACGTGGGGCAAACGTGCGGTGGGGGATGGCAATGACGCGGCGGGCACTGTCGACGCCGGCCGTGGAGCACCGTGGGGTGTCCAGCGGGAGGTATTTCCACCACTTCTCGGCACTCGCCGACTAGTCTCGGCACGTTCACCTGCCGTCGCCGACGAAGGAAGCCAGCTGTGTCACCCCAAGCCACGACCCCGCCGGAGATCGCGCCCAGTCTGCCCGATGCCGGCGGCCACTTCGAGGAGTTCGGCGGACGCTTCGTCCCCGAGGCGCTGGTCGCGGCGCTGCTCCAGCTGGAACAGGCATTCCGCGATGCGCGAGCCGATCCGAGCTTTTCCGCTGAGCTGTCGGCGCTGCTGACCGACTACACCGGCCGCCCGTCGCCGATCACCGAGGTGCCCCGGTTCGCCGCACACGCGGCGCCCGACAACGGCGGTCCGGCACCGCGGATCGTGCTGAAGCGGGAGGACCTGAACCACACGGGCTCACACAAGATCAACAATGTCCTCGGTCAGGCACTGCTGACCAGGCGGATGGGCAAGACCCGGGTGATCGCCGAGACCGGTGCGGGCCAGCACGGGGTAGCGACGGCGACCGCGGCAGCCCTGTTCGGTCTGGACTGCACCGTCTACATGGGCAAGGTCGACACCCAGCGACAGGCGCTCAACGTGGCCCGGATGCGGCTGCTCGGGGCGGAGGTGATCGCTGTCGAGTCGGGCACCCAGACGCTCAAGGACGCGATGAACGAGGCCATGCGCGACTGGGTCGCCAGCGTCGACAACACCCACTACCTGATCGGCACCGTCGCCGGGCCGCACCCGTTCCCGCTGCTCGTCCGCGAGTTCCAGCGGATCATCAGCACCGAGTCACGGGCCCAGATCCTCGACCGCTACGGCCGACTGCCCGACGCCGTCGCGGCCTGTGTCGGAGGTGGCTCGAACGCCCTCGGCATCTTCGCCGACTTCATCCCCGATCCCGACGTCGCTCTCTACGGCTTCGAGGCCGGCGGTGACGGGCTGGACACCGGCCGGCACGCCGCAACCATCTCCGAGGGCGAGATCGGCGTGCTGCACGGCATGCGGACGTACGTCTTGATGGATGAAGACGGCCAGACCAAGGAGTCCCACTCGATCTCCGCCGGCCTCGACTATCCCGGCGTCGGTCCCGAGCACTCCTGGCTGGCTCGCACTGGCCGCGCGCACTACGAGCCGATCACCGACGCCGAGGCCATGGAGGCCTTCCGGCTGCTGTCCCAGACGGAGGGCATCGTGCCGGCGATCGAGTCCGCCCACGCGCTGGCCGGCGCCATCAAGCTCGGCAAGCGCCTGTCCCGCCCGGACGGCGAGCCGCCGCTCATCCTGACCAGCCTGTCCGGCCGTGGCGACAAGGACGTGGACACCGCGATCACGTACTTCGGCCTGGACACGAAGGGGACGGGTTCGGAGTCGGGTGAGCCAGTGGGCACCGATCCCGGCAGCGCCGTCGGCGAACCGCTGCAGAACGGCGGCGCAAGCACGGGCGCCGGGGTCGAGCTGTGAGCGCGGTCCTGCCGAAGAGCGGCAACAGCGGGCAGGCGTTCGCGGCGGCGAAGGCCGAGGGCCGGGGCGCACTGGTCGGCTTCCTCCATGTCGGCTACCCGAACGTCGAGATCTCGCTGGATGCGCTGCGCGCGCTGACCGGCCAGGGCCACTCGCCAGGCGTCGACCTTGTCGAGGTCGGCATGCCGTACAGCGACCCGATGATGGATGGGGTCACCATCCAGCGGGCCGGGACGCGCGCGCTCGAGCGGGGCGTACGCACCCGCGACGCCTTCCGGGCGGTCGAAGCCGTCGCGACGGCCGGCACCCAGGCCGTGGTGATGACGTACTGGAACCTGATCGAGCACTACGGGCCGGACGCTTTCGCCCGCGACCTGGCCGCCGCCGGCGGCGCCGGAGCGATCACGCCCGATCTCACCCCGGACGAGGCGCAGGCCTGGATGGAGGTCTCGGATCGACACGGCCTCGACCGGATCTTCCTCGTTTCGCCGTCGTCGACCGACGACCGGCTGGCCACCACTGTCGCTGCCTGTCGTGGCTGGGTGTATGCGACCTCCGTGATGGGAGTGACCGGTGCCCGGGCGCAGACCTCGTCGGCCGCTCCCGAACTGGTCGCCCGGATCCGCCGGGCCGATCCGGACACTCTCGTCGGCGTCGGGCTTGGCGTGTCCAACGGCGACCAGGCGCACGAGGTGACGACGTACGCCGACGCCGTCATCGTCGGTTCGGCTTTGGTCCGAACCCTGCTCGACGCCGAGGACGCGGGCACTCCCGACGATCTCACCGCACTCCGCGCGGCCGTCGCCGACCTGGCCGCCGGCGTTCGGCAGGGAACCAACCTGGTGCCGGCTGGGTTGTCCCAGGCGTGAGCTTGCCCTCCGACCCCGCGTCGGACGGGGGCTCATCGGACGGGAACTCATCAGACGGGGGCACGCGGTTCGAGCGGGTCGCGCCGTGGATCTCGACGGTCGTCAGGGTCGTCCTGGGGGGCGTTCTGCTCGTGGCCGGTGGGCTGAAGGTGATCGATCCGCAGAGCTCGGTACAGGCGGTGCAGGCGTACGAGCTGCTGCCCGAGGAGCTTGCCAGGATCGTCGGCTGGGGCCTCCCGTTCGTCGAGATCGCCGTCGGGCTGCTGCTGATCCTCGGGCTGTTCACCCGGGCGGCCGCGATCACCGCCGGGATCTTGATGGTCGCCTTCATCGCGGCGGTCGCCTGGGCCGCGGCACGCGGGCTGAGCATCGACTGCGGCTGCTTCGGGGGCGGCGGCCAGGTCGCCCCGGGCCAGACGGCCTATGGCGCGGAGATCCTGCGCGACGTGGGACTGCTGCTGGCTGCCGGCTGGCTGGCCTGGCAGCCGCACAGTCGCTACGCGCTGGACCACTACCACGAGATCGAGGAGCACGAGTGAGCAGCGGGGGCCCGTCGGAGAAGAACGCGCGCGAACAGGCCCGGCGGCGCGAAGAGCAGGCTCGCGGCCAGCGGCGCGACCGACGCATCATCATCGCGGTGGCGGCGGCCCTGGTCGTGTTGATCGGAGGCGGCATCGCGTTCCAGGCCTGGCGGACGTCGCGGGCACCGTCGGCCGTTGCCGTGCCGAGCGGGTCCCCCGCCACCGGCGCACCTGTCACCATCATCGACGGGCAGCCGATCGTGCTGGGCAGGGCCGACGCGCCCGTGAAGATCACGTTGTACGAGGACTTCCACTGCCCGCACTGCGCCGAGTTCGAGGACGAGTTCGGCCCGACCATCACCGCCGCCCAGAACGCCGGCACCGTGCGGGTCGCGCTGTACCCGATGGCGTTCATCGACGAGGGCTCGACCGCTGCCGCCAACGCGATGGCCTGCGCCGCGGAAGCCGGCTTCGGGCAGGCGTACTACGCCGGGCTGTTCGCCAATCACACGCTGCAGTGGAGCACCGCGCAGCTGATCAGCCTCGCGGACCAGATCACCGGGGGGAAGACGCCGGCCGGCTTCACCACCTGCGTCGAGCAGACCAAGCACGCCGACTGGGTGAGCTCGATCAACGCCGCCGCGGACAAGGCCGGGGTGACCGGGACACCGACGATGTTGCTCGACGACCAGCCCGTCGACATCCCGAGCCTGACCGTCGACAAGCTGGACCAGCTCATCTCGACCGCCGCCGCCAAGTGATCCCGCCACTCGATGTGGAACGTCTGCCCGGCCGATTGGTCGCATGGGTGAGGATGGTGCCGTGATCCACGCGCTCGTTCCGCTCTCCATCCCGAGTCCACCGACCGGGGTCTGGCACGTCTTCGGCTTCCCGCTGCGGGCGTACGCACTGTGCATCATCGCCGGGATCATCGTCGGAATGGTCATCGCCAGCAAGCGCTGGGTGGCCCGTGGCGGGACGTCGGAGAGCCTCGAGATGTGCGTCGTTGTCGCGGTGCCGGCCGGCATCATCGGCGCCCGGCTCTATCACGTCGTCACCGACTACGAGCTCTACTTCGGAGCGGCTGCCCCGATGACCCCGATCGACGCGCTCAAGATCTGGCACGGCGGCCTCGGGATCTGGGGAGCGGTGGTCTTCGGCGTGCTGGGGGCGTACCTGGTCGCCCGTCGCCGCAAGCTCGCCTTCCCGGCGCTGCTGGACGCGGTCGCACCCGGACTGGCTGTCGCACAGGCCATCGGACGGCTCGGCAACTGGTTCAACCAGGAATTGTTCGGCCGCCCGACCACGCTGCCCTGGGGACTGGAGATCGCCCCGAACTACCGGCCCCTCGGCTACGAGCAGTACGCGACGTTCCACCCGACCTTCCTGTACGAGCTGATCTGGTGCCTGGTCGTCGCCCTGGCCCTGGTGCTGCTGGACCGCAGGTTCCGGCTCGGGCACGGCAAGGTGTTCGCCCTGTACGTCGTCTTCTACACCTTCGGACGCTTCTGGATCGAGTCGCTGCGGATCGACGCGGTGAACCGAGTCGGGGGCTTCCGGCTGAACAACTACACGTCGCTGATCGTGTTCGTGATCGCGGTGCTCTGGTTCTTGTGGCTCGTGAAGAATCGGCCGGGCCGCGAGGAGGTGGTCGAACCGCCGCCGGTCCAGGCGCCGGCGGCGTCGAGCTCAACGGTCGAGGGGACCGAGCAGACGGAGGGGACCGAGCAGACGGAGGGGACCGAGCAGACGGAGGGGACCGAGAGCTCGGTCGTCGAAGAGGCACCGGACGCCACGGACGACACGGAGGACACGGACGGCACAACAGGGCACGAATCCGGCCATTCCGGCGACAAAACCAGCCAGACCATCAGCGACGACAGCAAGGGGTCGCGCTGACAAACCCGACGCAGACGCCGCTCGGGCCCGACCTGGCACGAGTGAGCCCCGATCCGTGTCGCGTTTGTCAGCGCCATCGCCGTTCACCGCGCACCCCCGTCGCGCGTTAGGCTGTGCCCGCGGGCCTCGGCCACCGATCGAGACCGTGACCAGTTGCCAGAAGCACCTCCCGAGGCAGCCGGACCGCCACGCGAACGGCGGTGTGATCTGTCCCACATCTGCTCCCAGGCGCAACGTTGCGCTGCCATAAGCGTCGAGCACCACGTAAATCGTGGCCGCGATGCCCATTCACCGCTTTCCATCGTGCGTTCCGTGGCACCGTGCTCCCGGCCCAGGTCAGCGCGAATTCGGCTGTAACACAGGTGCCGAACGCGTGCGTTAACCTGAGCCAACCATTCCTGGGCCAGCGACGTCCCGAGCTTGTGAATGGCGTGACGATGCCTCGGCGCCGTTGGTCCCGCTGACCACCGAAGGGTGGTCGACATCGCCCACCTGACGCCGGCTTCGACGACGGGAGTTCTCATGACGCTCGCTCCTGGCACCCGCCAGTCTGCTTACCCGGTCGCCCAGGGTCTCTACGACCCAGCGTTCGAGCACGACGCCTGCGGGGTCGCCTTCGTGGCCACCCTCAGCGGCGTCCCGAGCCACTCCATCGTGGCCCAGGGCCTGGAGGCACTGCGCAATCTCGACCATCGTGGCGCAACCGGGTCCGATCCACGGACCGGTGACGGCGCCGGCATCCTCATGCAGGTGCCCGACGCGTTCCTGCGAGCCGAGGCCGGCTTCGACCTGACGCGCGCGGGGACGTACGCCGTCGGCAACGCGTTCCTGCCGAGCGACGAATCGGCCGCGACGCAGGCCAAAGCGACGATCGAGAAGATCGCGGACGAGGAGAACCTGCAGGTTCTCGGCTGGCGCATCGTGCCGACCGACGACTCCTCGCTGTCCGACGTCACCCGCGGCAACATGCCGTTCTTCCAGCAGCTGTTCGTGGCGGCGAAGGGCCAGCCGATGCAGGGCATCGCCCTGGAGCGCCGGGCGTACTGCCTGCGGCGGCGGGCCCAGCACGAGGCCGGTGTGTACTTCGCCTCGCTGTCGTGTCGCACGCTCGTCTACAAGGGCATGCTGACCACCGAGCAGCTCGAGCTGGTCTTTCCCGAGCTGTTGGACGAGCGGATGGCCAGCGCGCTGGCCGTCGTGCACTCCCGGTTCTCGACCAACACGTTCCCGGCGTGGGAGCTGGCCCACCCGTTCCGGATGATCGCCCACAACGGCGAGATCAACACCGCCAAGGGCAACCGCAACTGGATGCGGGCGCGCGAGGCGCTGCTGAAGAGCGACGTCATCCCTGGCGATCTGGAGCGGCTCTTCCCGATCTGCACGCCCGACGCCTCCGACTCGGCCTCGTTCGACGAGGTCGTCGAGCTGTTGCACCTGGGCGGCCGGTCGCTGCCGCACGCCATGCTGATGATGATCCCGGAGGCGTGGGAGAACAACGCCGTGATGGATGCGAAGCGGAAGGAGTTCTACGCCTTCCACTCCTGCCTGATGGAGCCATGGGACGGCCCGGCCGGCGTGGTCTTCACCGACGGCACCCAGATCGGGGCGGTGCTCGACCGCAACGGGCTGCGGCCGGGGCGCTACTGGGTCACCGACGACGGCCTGGTCGTGCTGGCCTCGGAGGCCGGCGTCCTCGACATCCCGCAGGAGAAGGTCGTGGAGAAGGGCCGGCTGCAGCCCGGCCGGATGTTCCTGGCCGATCTGAACCAGCACCGGATCATCTCCAACGAGGAGGTGAAGGACCAGCTGGCGAGCGCCGCTCCCTACGGTGAGTGGCTGCTCGGCGGACGGCTGCTGCTCTCCGACCTGCCCGAGCGTGAGCACGTCGTGCACAGCCATGCCTCCGTGCTCCGCCGCCAGCAGGTGTTCGGCTACACCGAGGAGGATCTCCGCCTGATCCTCGCCCCGATGGCGGCGAAGGGGGCCGAACCGATCGGCTCGATGGGCACCGACAGCCCGGTCGCCGCACTCAGCGAGAAGCCGCGGCTGCTCTTCGACTACTTCTCCCAACTGTTCGCGCAGGTCACCAACCCGCCACTGGACGCCATCCGCGAGGAGCTGGTCACCTCCCTGTACAACACCATCGGCCCGGAGTGGAACCTGCTCGATCCCGGCCCTGCGTCGTGCCGCCGCGTCGTGCTGCCGTTCCCGGTGCTGGACAACGACGAGCTGACCAAGATCGTGAAGATCAACCGGGACGGTGACCTGCCGGGCTACGCGACCCACGTGGCTCGCGGCCTGTACGACGTGCACGGCGGGGCCGGCGCCTTGTCGGCCAAGCTCGACGAGCTCTGCGCGGAGGTGTCGGAGGCCATCGAGAACGGCGCTCGGACGATCGTGTTGTCGGATCGGCACTCCAACGCCGAGCTGGCGCCCATCCCGACGCTGCTGCTGACCTCGGCGATCCACCACCACCTGGTCCGCGAGAAGACGCGCACCCAGGTCGGCCTGGTGGTCGAGGCCGGTGACGTCCGGGAGGTCCACCACGTTGCGCTGCTGATCGGCTACGGCGCCGCCGGGGTCAACCCGTACCTGGCGATCGAGAGCGTCGAGGACCTCGCGCGCTCAGGCGTGTACGTGGACATCGAGCCGGAAAAGGCCGTGGCGAACGTCATCAAGTCGCTCGGCAAGGGCGTTTTGAAGGTGATGAGCAAGATGGGCATCTCCACGGTCGCCAGCTACACGGGCGCCCAGATCTTCGAGGCGCTCGGCCTGTCGCGAGACCTCGTCGACCAGTACTTCACCGGCACCACCAGCAAGCTCGGCGGCATCGGGCTGGCCGAGCTCTCCGAGGAGGTGCGGCACCGCCATCTTGTGGCGTATCCGGCCGACGGCATCCCGCTGGCCCACCGCGACCTGCCGGTCGGCGGCGAGTACCAGTGGCGGCGCGAGGGCGAGCCGCACCTGTTCGACCCCGAGACGGTGTTCCGGCTGCAGCACTCGACCCGGTCGGGTCGCTACGACATCTTCAAGCAGTACACCCGCCACATCGACGACCAGGCCGAGCGGCTGATGACGCTGCGCGGACTGCTGAAGTTCGCAGCCGAGCGGCCGCCGATCCCGATCGAGGAGGTTGAGCCGGTCAGCGCGATCGTGAAGCGGTTCTCGACCGGCGCGATGTCGTACGGCTCGATCAGTCTCGAGGCCCACCAGACGCTGGCCATCGCCATGAACCGGATCGGCGGCAAGTCGAACACCGGCGAGGGTGGTGAGGACGTCGACCGGCTGTACGACCCCGAGCGGCGCAGCGCGATCAAACAGGTCGCGTCGGGCCGGTTCGGCGTCACGTCGGACTACCTCACCAATTCCACCGACATCCAGATCAAGATGGCCCAGGGCGCGAAGCCCGGCGAGGGCGGTCAGCTGCCGGGCCAAAAGGTGTACCCGTGGGTGGCCAAGACCCGGCACTCGACCCCCGGCGTCGGCCTCATCTCCCCGCCGCCGCACCACGACATCTACTCGATCGAGGATCTGAAGCAGCTGATCCACGATCTCAAGTGCGCCAACCCGAGTGCTCGGGTGCACGTCAAGCTGGTCGCCGAGGTCGGCGTCGGCACGGTCGCGGCGGGCGTCTCGAAGGCCAAGGCAGACGTCGTGCTCATCTCCGGCCACGACGGCGGGACCGGCGCCGCGCCACTCACCTCGCTCAAGCACGCCGGCGGTCCGTGGGAGCTCGGCCTCGCCGAGACCCAGCAGACTCTGCTGCTCAATGGCCTGCGGGACCGGATCGTGGTGCAGGTCGACGGCCAGCTGAAGACCGGCCGCGACGTCATCATCGGCGCGCTGCTCGGTGCCGAGGAGTTCGGCTTCGCCACCGCCCCGCTGGTGGTCAGCGGCTGCATCATGATGCGGGTCTGCCACCTCGACACCTGCCCGGTCGGGGTAGCGACCCAGAACCAGGCGTTGCGGGCCAAGTTCTCCGGCAAGCCGGAGTTCGTCGTGAACTTCTTCGAGTTCATCGCCGAGGAGGTCCGCGAGCACCTGGCAGCGCTGGGCTTCCACAGCATCGAGGAGGCGATCGGGCACTCCGAGGTGCTCGACACCTCGGCCGCCGAGTCGCACTGGAAGGCGCACGGCCTGGATCTCAGGCCGATCCTGTACAAGCCGGAGCTCCCCGAGGGTGCGTCCCTGCACAACACGACCACCCAGGATCACGGCATCGAGGTCGCGCTCGACCAAGAGCTGATCGAGATCTGCCGGCCGGCGCTGGACAGCGGCGAGGCCGTCCGGGCCGCGCTGAAGATCCGCAACGTCAACCGGACGGTCGGCACCATTCTGGGTCACGAGGTCACCAAGGCGACCAAGGGCGTTGGTCTGCCAGACGGCACCATCGACATCACGTTCGTCGGATCGGCGGGCCAGAGCTTCGGCGCGTTCCTCCCGGCCGGCATCACGCTGCGACTCGAGGGCGACACGAACGACTACTGCGGCAAGGGACTCTCCGGCGGACGGATCGTGGTCCGGCCGGACCGGGCCGCGGCCTTCGTGGCCGCGGACAACATCATCGCGGGCAACGTCATCGCGTACGGCGCCACGTCCGGTGAGCTGTTCATCAACGGCCTGGTGGGGGAGCGGTTCTGTGTCCGCAACTCCGGGGCCACCGCCGTCGTCGAGGGACTCGGCGATCACGGTTGTGAGTACATGACCGGCGGCGTTGTCGCCGTTCTGGGCAGCACCGGTCGGAATGTCGCCGCAGGCATGTCGGGCGGTGTGGCGTACTTCCTGGATCTGGACCGCAGCCTGCTCAACACCGAGATGGTCGACGCGCTGGAGCTCACCGACTCCGATCGGGAGCAGGTGAAGAAGCTGGTCACCCGACACCACGAGGAGACCGGGTCGGCTGTTGCCGAAGGGCTGCTGGCCGACTGGAACGCCTCGGTGGGTCGGTTCACCAAGGTGCTGCCGCGGGACTACGCCCGGGTCCTCGCGGCGCGGGACCAGGCCGAGCATGACGGCCTCGACGAGGCCACGACGACCACCCGGATGATGGAGGCGGCAAATGGGTGAGCTCGTCGCACATCCGGCTCCTTGGGCGGGTGGGTCGGACCGGTACCGCGCTTCGCTACCATCCGCCCTCGCAGGCTCGGGCTCCCGCCAGGCCCGTCCACGCTTCGCGCGCCACCGGGCCGACCCACCCGCCGGGTTTGCCTGTGCTCCTCTCCAGCCGGGAGAAGACGCGCCGGGCCCGTCCGCACTCAGCGGTGTAGCTGGGTCGGACCATCGCTTGGCTGTGCAGTGCTCCTCTCCAGGCCTAGAAGGAGAAATCCGTGGCTGACCCGAAGGGTTTCATCACGACGCCGCGCCAGGTCGCCGATCGGCGGCCGGTGCACGAACGCATCCACGACTGGAAAGAGGTCTACCCGGGCACGCCCGGGCGGGCGTTGCTGCCGATCATCACCGATCAGGCCGGCCGGTGCATGGACTGTGGGATCCCGTTCTGCCACACCGGCTGCCCGCTCGGGAACCTGATCCCGGAGTGGAACGACCTGGTCTGGCGCAGTGACTGGACCGAGGCGATGGAGCGGCTGCACGCGACGAACAACTTCCCTGAGTTCACCGGGCGGCTGTGTCCGGCCCCGTGCGAGACGGCGTGCGTGGTCGGCATCAACCGCGACCCGGTGACGATCAAGAACGTCGAGGTCGCGATCATCGACAAGGCCTGGGACGAGCGCCGCGTCACCCCACAGCCGCCGGAGTGGCACACCGGAAAGACGGTGGCCGTGGTCGGATCGGGTCCCGCCGGTCTGGCCGTGGCGCAGCAGCTGAGCCGGGCCGGTCATACCGTGGCGGTGTTCGAGCGCTCGGAGGAGCCGGGCGGTCTGCTCCGGTTCGGCATTCCGGAGTTCAAGATGGAGAAGTACGTCCTCGATCGCCGGATCCGGCAGATGAAGGACGAGGGCACGAACTTCCGCTGCGGCGTCACGGTCGGCGTCAACCCGACGTGGGCCCAGCTCAAGGAGCGGTACGACGCCGTCGTGATTGCGGTCGGCTCGACCATCGGCCGCGACCTGCCGGTGCCCGGGCGCGAGCTCGAGGGCATCTACCAGGCGATGGACTTCCTGCCGCAGGCCAATCGGGTCGCCCGCGGGAAGAAGGTCGAGAACCAGGTCACCGCGAAGGACAAGCACGTCGTCATCATCGGCGGCGGCGACACCGGCGCGGACTGCCTCGGCACCTCGATCCGGCAGGGCGCCAAGTCGGTCACCCAGCTGGAGATCCTGCCGACCCCGCCGGAGGACCGGCCGTCGAACCAGCCGTGGCCGACGTACCCGATGATCTACCGGGTCTCCTCGGCGCACGAGGAGTCCGGCGAGCGGGTCTACTCGGTGTCGACCTCGGAGTTCCTCGGCAAGGACGGAAAGATCACGTCGCTGCGGATGAGCGAGGTCAAGTTCGACGCCGGCAAGCTGGTGGCGATCGAGGGCACCGAGCAGGAGATCCCTGCCGAGCTGGTCCTGCTCGCGATGGGCTTCACCGGGCCGGAGTCCGCCACCGTCGTCGACCAGCTCGGCGTCGAGACGGATCCCCGGTCCAACATCGCCCGCAACAACGACTACGCCACGAACGTCGACGGCGTGTTCGCCTGCGGCGATGCCGGCCGTGGCCAGTCGCTGATCGTCTGGGCTATCGCCGAGGGTCGGGCCTGCGCCGCCGGGGTCGACCAGTACCTGTCGGGTTCGACGAAGCTGCCCCGGCCCATTCCGCCGACGGCCCGCCAGATGATGGTCTGAAGTTGTCAGAGTAGGAGACGCGCGATCGTCCATGCGCGTCGAAGGGACACTCAGCGCGTCGGCGCCGTTGACGCGAAGTTGCACGGCTGACCCGACGACCCCCGACTTGTCAGCGTCACAAGCGGTCATAGCCGTTTCTCGCGCTGACAAGTCGGGGTGGGGAGCGCGCGTTCAGCCGATCATGACCCGTACGTCGAGGCCGCGCTGCTCGGCCGGGGTCCCGCTGGACCGGCGTGCGCTCGGCGATGACATCCGCCCATCACCCAGGCTTCGCCGGAGCAGGTTCAACCTCAACTCGAGCCTCAGGGTACGCCTGTGGACCAGTGTGATGCGATTCATTTAGAGTGCAGCAGGTGGCTGTTGGGGCGTCTGTGACAAGGCGGGCTGCTGTTCGTTGTCGTCGACCTGAGGACGTGCCATGAGCCCTCGCCAATCCTCCCGAATCCGACTTGCCGGAATGGTGGGCGCCGCGTCACTCGCGCTGCTCGCCGTTTCCGCGGCGTCGCCGGGTGCCACACCACACCCGTGGACCGGCCAGTCCGGTGCGTCGACGGCCGCCGCCGACCCTCCACCGACCACCGGCGATACCCCGTCCACGACGACTACCGAGGACGCGACGACGGTGGCGGACGACTCGGTCGGCTCCGGTGACGTCACCGCCACGGCGGTCGACGTCCGGCGCTCGAAGGTGAAGCTCTCGGAGAAGGCACGCGAGGTGGGCATCGAGCCCGGCAACGCACCGATGGGCTGGCGGCACGCCAAGCTCGCGACGTCGAAGGCGACCGGAACCCAGATCAGCAGCACGGCCCAGGCTTCGGTGACGACGGCGGACTTCGTCGAGGGCACCGTCTCAGCGACAGCCACGAGGGCCAAGCTGGTCGCGATGTCAGGCGTCGTGGGTATCGACGTCTCCAGCTACCAGCGGACGGTCAACTGGGCGAGCTACAAGTCCCAGAAGCGGGTCTTCGCCTACGTCAAGGCAACAGAGGGCAACAGCTACAAGAACCCGTACTTCGCCTCCCAGTACGGTGGCGCGGCCAAGGCCGGCCTGATCCGCGGTGCATACCACTTCGGGAATCCGTCCGGTGCGAGCGGCAAGGCCCAGGCCGACTACTTCGTGAAGCACGGCGGCGCCTGGGTGGCCGACGGCAAGACGTTGCCGGGTGTGCTCGACATCGAGTACAACCCGTACGGCGGCAACACGTGCTACGGGCTGTCCAAGACGGCCATGGTCAGCTGGATCTCCGCATTCGTCACGGAGTACAAGAAGAAGACGACCCGGGACGCGGTGATCTACACCACGACCGACTGGTGGAAGCGCTGCACCGGGAGCACGACGAAGTTCAACCGGACCAACCCACTGTGGGTCGCCCGTTACGGCACCAGCACGCCGGGCACGCTGCCGGGAAAGTGGCCGTTCTACACGTTCTGGCAGTACAGCTCGAGCCCGATCGATCAGAACAAGTTCAGCGCCAGCTACGCCCGGCTCCAAGTGCTGGCCGGACGCCCGCTGGCCTAGGTCACGGCTGGCTCAGATGGGACCGCTGTCCTGTTCTTGTACCGAGTCCGGTGTCAGCGAGGGGTCGAGCCGATCACCTGGGGGCGGACGGGCGGCGGCTCGCCGAGCTCGGCGTACTCGGCATCGGTGAACAGCCTGGACCTGATCAGGAACCGCACCCCTTCCGGAGCCTCCAGGGAGAACCCGGCGCCCCGGCCCGGCACGATGTCGATCGTCAGGTGTGTGTGCCGCCAGTAGCCGAACTGATCGCTGCTCATCCACACCGGTACCGACTCCGGCGTGCCCGGGTCGAGCTCACCCAGCAGCACATCGGAGTCGCCGGTGATGAAGTCGCCGAGCGGATAGCACATGGGCGACGACCCATCGCAGCAGCCGCCGGACTGGTGGAACATCAACGGACCGTGGGTGTCCCGGAGCCGGCGGAGCATCGCCGCCGCCTCCGGGGTCACCTCCACACGCTTCACCATGATCTCGGTCGGATCAGAAGAATCCGAGGGCGTCGGGAGAGTACGACACCAACAGGTTCTTCGTCTGCTGGTAGTGATCCAGCATCATCTTGTGGTTCTCCCGGCCGATCCCGGAGCCCTTGTAGCCGCCGAACGCCGCGTGGGCGGGGTAGGCGTGGTAGCAGTTCGTCCACACCCGGCCGGCCTGGATGTCGCGGCCAGCTCGGTAAGCGGTGTTGGTGTCGCGCGACCAGACACCGGCACCCAGCCCGTACAAGGTGTCGTTGGCGATCTCGATGGCGTCGTCGTAGCCGTCGAAGCCGGTCACCGCCACCACGGGGCCGAAGATCTCCTCCTGGAAGATCCGCATCTTGTTGTGTCCCTGGAAGATCGTCGGCGCCACGTAGTACCCGCCGGACAGGTCCCCACCGAGGTCAACCCGCTCACCGCCGCAGATGATCCGGGCGCCTTCCTCGGCGCCGATCTGGATGTAGGACAGGATCTTCTCCAGCTGGTCGTTGCTCGCCTGGGCACCCATCATCGTGTCGGTGTCCAGCGGGTTGCCCTGCACGATCCGCTTGACCCGGTCGGTGGCCGCGGGCAGGAACGAGTCGATGATCGAGTTCTGGATCAGCGCCCGGCTCGGGCAGGTGCAGACCTCGCCCTGGTTGAGGGCGAACATCGCGAAGCCCTCCAGGCACTTGTCGTAGAACGCGTCCTCGGCCCGGGTGACGTCTTCGAAGAAGATGTTCGGGCTCTTGCCGCCGAGCTCGAGGGTCACCGGGATCAGGTTCTGGCTGGCGTACTGCATGATCAACCGACCGGTGGTGGTCTCGCCGGTGAACGCGATCTTGGCGATCCGCTTGGAGGATGCGAGCGGCTTGCCCGCCTCGACCCCGAAGCCGTTGACGACGTTGAGCACGCCCGCCGGCAGCAGGTCCGCGATCAGCTCCACGAGAAGCATGATCGATGCGGGGGTCTGCTCGGCCGGCTTGAGAACGACGGCGTTCCCCGCAGCCAGCGCCGGAGCGAGCTTCCAGGTAGCCATCAGGATGGGGAAGTTCCAAGGGATGATCTGACCGACCACGCCGAGCGGCTCGTGGAAGTGATACGCCACCGTGTCGTTGTCGACCTGGGAGATGCTGCCCTCCTGGGCGCGGAGCGCCCCGGCGAAGTAGCGGAAATGGTCCACGGCCAGCGGCAGATCGGCTGCGAGCGACTCGCGGACGGCCTTGCCGTTGTCCCAGGTCTCGCCGACGGCGAGCATCTCCAGATTCGCCTCGATCCGGTCGGCGATCTTGTTGAGGATGTTCGCCCGCTCGGAGGCACTCGTCTTGGCCCACCCGGGGGCCGCGGCGTGCGCGGCGTCCAGGGCGAGATCGATGTCCTCCGCCGTGCCTCGAGCGATCTCGCAGAACGTCTTGCCGGTCACCGGCGACGGGTTCTCGAAGTACTGGCCCTTGACCGGCGGCACCCACTCCCCGCCGATCCAGTTCTCGTAGCGCGAGCGGTAGCTGACGACGCTGCCTTCGGTGTTGGGATTCGCGTAAACGGTCATCTGCGCTTCAAACTCCTTCCGGCCGCCCCCCGGGCGGCACGCTGATGGATGGCCGGGCAGGGCCACGACTGCGACGTTAGGTGGGTCACGGTTGCGCTGGGGTTGACACAACGTTGCAGGAACGTTGCAACGGCGTCACGCCTGCGTTACAGCTCAGCCGAACCGTCGGTCGAGTCGCTCCACATGAGCGGTCACCTCGCCCCGGCGCGGCGAGTTCGCCGGCAGCGCGTCGAGGGCCGCACTCCAGATCTCTTGGTCGTCGTGACCGTGCGGCGTGTCGGCGAACGCGAGCAACGCGTCGGCATCGTCACCGACGAGCAGCCTCGATCGCAGCGCCGCGTGCAGATCCTCGCGCAGCTCGACCACGCCGGGTGCCTCGGAGTGCGGCAACAGCGGGCCTCGGTAGTTCGCGACGGCGCGTCGGAGCCTCCCCGCGGCAAGGTCGTTGCGGATGTCCCCGATGTCGGTGCCGAACTCGCCGCCCAACCGGTACGGTCTCGACTCCAGTTTCAACGGGCCCAGAAGGTTGCGGAGCCGGGACAACTCGGCGCGGATCGTCACGTCGGCCTGCTCGGTCTCGCTGAGTCCGACGGCCAGCTCGGCCGCCGTCATGCCGTCGGCGGACTCGGCGAGCAGGACCAGGATCTCGCTGTGCCGCGGCGTGAAGGTTGCGGCCTGGTCGCCGAACCGCAGATGGGCCACCCGGCTGCCGAGTGCCGAGAGCCTGGGCCGGGCCCAGTCGACCGCGATCACCTCGGGCCGGTGCGGGGTGAGCCGGGCGATCCGCAGCTCGGCCTCGACCGCAGCCACCGTCGCACGGACCAGCGCCAGTGTCTGTGGGGCGGCCGCATCATTGTTCCCGGTGATGTCGAGCACTCCGAGCATGGCGCCCGTGTCGACATCGTGGATGGGAGCCGCCGCGCAGCTCCACGGCGTGACCTGCCGGACGAGGTGTTCGGGCCCGAGCAGCTGCACCGGCGCGTCCAGCGCGAGCGCCGTCCCGGGTGCGTTGGTGCCGGCGCTCGCCTCGCTCCAGTCGGCGCCGGGAAGGAAGTGCATGCTCTCTGCTCGCGCCCGCAGGCTCGAATCACCCTCGACCCAGAGGAGCTGCCCGGCCGCATCGCTGACCGCGACGATCATGCCTGCCTCGCTCAGACTGTCGACCAGCAGCCGACGGATCACGGGCATGGCGGCCGCCAGCGGATGCCAGGCTCGGATCTCGGCGAGGCTCGCGTCGTCCAACCTGATCCGGGCGATCGACCCCTCCGGATCAAGCCCGGCCTCGACGCTACGGCGCCACGAGTCGGCCACCAGGCGACGCAGCGCGAGGTCGGCCTGGCCGGTGACGACGAACCGATCGTGGGCCTGGTTCAGAAAACGGGTCAGCGAAACGACGTCCGCGCCCGGCGGCATCGCCAGGCCGTCGCTGCGACCCATGGCGCCAGACTAGTCGCGCCCCGCGGCAGCCGAGCGGTGTGAGGATGACTCCATGACGACGTACGCGGCGTTCCTGCGGGGAATCAATGTCGGCGGACACAAGAAGGTCCCGATGGGGGAGCTGCGCGCCGCCGCCGAAGGTCTTGGCTACGGTGGCGTGGCGACGTACATCAACAGCGGCAACCTCGTCTTCACCGCGACCGAGAAGGCTGCCGCGCTGGAGCAGCAGCTGTCGGCAGCGATCGAGACCACGTTCGGCTTCCGCGTCGACGTCTGCGTTCGGTCGCTGGCCCAGCTGGAGAAGATCCTCGCCGCCAACCCCTATCCCGACGAGGACGCCAGCAAGGTCACGGTGGCGTTCCTGGCCTCGAGGCCCGCAGCTGGGCTGGAGGACCGGCTCGCATCGCTGGCCACCGAGGACGAGCCGTTCACCATCGCCGGGACGGAGGTGTACGTCCACTACGGCCAGGGGCTCGGCAGGTCCGCCCTGGCCGAGAAGTTCACCCAGCTCGCCGGTGTCAGCGCAACCGTGCGCAACGTGCGGACCGTCGAGAAAGTCATCGCGCTTGCCTCCCGCTCGTAACAAAGCTGTGTAACGCTGCACGGATGGAGCACTCGTACGATTTCGACCTCGCGGTGATCGGGTCCGGTCCCGGCGGGCAGAAGGCGGCGATCATGGCCGCGAAGCTGGGAAACAGGGTCTGCGTCATCGACAGCAAGGCCATGGTCGGTGGGGTGTGTGTCAACACCGGCACGATTCCGTCGAAGACGCTGCGCGAAGCGGTGCTCTACCTGACCGGGATGCAGCAGCGCGATCTGTACGGCGCGAGTTATCGGGTCAAGGAGGAGATCACGATCTCCGACCTCTTGGCCCGGCTTCAGCATGTGGTCGGAAGGGAGGTCGAGGTCGTCCGCGCCCAGCTGCTGCGCAACCACATCGAGCTGCTCGGCGGGTTCGCGACGTTTGTCGACCCGCACACCCTGTCGGTCGATCTCGAGGGCACCGCGGTGCACCGCACGCTGACCGCGGACAAGATCGTGATCGCGACCGGGACCACGCCGGCGCGGCCGGCCAACGTCGACTTCGACGGCCTCCGGGTGCTCGACTCCGACCAGATCCTCATCTTGGACAAGGTGCCGGACTCGATGGTGGTCGTCGGCGCCGGCGTGATCGGGGTGGAGTACGCATCCATGTTCGCCGCGCTCGGCACCCGGGTGACCCTGGTCGAGAAGCGGCCCCAGATGCTCGACTTCTGCGACCCGGAGATCGTGGAGTCGCTCAAGTTCCACCTGCGCGATCACGCCATGTCGTTCCGCTTCGGTGAGGAGGTCGACTCGGTCGAGAGCTCGCCGCGCGGCACCATCACCACCCTCGCCTCGGGCAAGCGGATCGCCGCCGAGGTGGTCATGCACTCGGCCGGCCGGCAGGGCAACACCGTCAGCCTGAACCTCGCGCTGGCCGGGCTCGCAGCCGACGACCGCGGCAGGTTGCGGGTAGATCAGCACTACCGGACCGAGGTCTCGCACATCTATGCCGTCGGCGACGTTATCGGCTTCCCGGCACTGGCCGCCACGTCCATGGACCAGGGTCGGCTAGCGGCCTCGCACGCCTTCGGGGAGCCGGCCAATGAGCTACGCGGCCTGCAACCGATCGGGATCTACACGATTCCCGAGATCTCCTACTGCGGCCGGGTGGAGTCCGAGCTGACGTCCGAGGCGATCCCCTTCGAGGTCGGCATCTCCCGTTACCGCGAGCTGGCCCGGGGACAGATCACTGGCGACTCGTACGGCATGCTCAAACTGATCGTGCACTCCGATACCCGGGAGATCCTCGGTGTGCACGTCTTCGGCACCAATGCGACCGAGCTGGTACACATCGGTCAGGCGGTGATGGGATGCGGCGGCACGGTCGACTACCTGGTGGACACCGTGTTCAACTACCCGACCTTGTCGGAGGCCTACAAGGTCGCCGCGCTGGACGTGACCAACAAGCTGCGCGCGGTCGCGCGATTCCGCACCCAGCTCGCCGTCTCGGAGCCGAGCGTTCTCTAGGGCCTCGCTAGACCTTGCGTAGGACAGCGACCACCTTGCCGAGAATCGATGCCTGGTCCCCGTCGATCGGCGAGTAGGACGGATTGTGCGGCAGCAGCCAGACGTGTCCGTGGTCGCGTTTGAAGGTCTTCACCGTCGCCTCCGTGTCGAGCAGCGCGGCCACGATGTCACCGTTGTTCGCGGTCGGTTGCTGGCGCACGACGACCCAGTCGCCGTCGCAGATGGCGGCGTCGATCATCGAGTCACCGCGAACCTCGAGCAAGAACAGGGTCCCGTCGCCGACGAGCTGATGGGGGAGTGCGAAGACGTCCTCGACCCGCTCCTCCGCCAGGATCGGTCCGCCGGCGGCGATTCGGCCGAGCACAGGGACAAGCACTGGCTGGGGGAGCTTGTCGCCGAGCCCGGTGGCATCGGTCGAGTCGTCGTTCGCGGATCGCAGGGCGGCGCCGCGGGCATCCGCGGGCAGCAGCACCTCGAGCGCCCGCGGGCGATTGGGGTCGCGTCGGAGGAACCCCTTCTGCTCGAGCACCTTCAGCTGGTGGGCCACACTCGATGAGCTGGCCAGCCCGACCGCGTCGCCCATCTCCCTGATGCTCGGCGGATAGCCACGACGGTCGACCGTCTCCTTGATCGTTTCCAGGATCCGCCGCTGCCGCGGCGTCAGACCGTACGCGTCGGTCGGTCCGTCGGGAAGCGAGGTGACCCCGCCGCCGAGCTCGGCCAGCTGGGCGACGACGTCTGCCGCTTTCGGGCGACCACGCCGTCGGGCGGTCGGTGCGGTCGGTGCCGCGTCCTCCGTCGGCGTGTCGGCGACGGGCGGCGTGTCGGTGCTAGTGGCATCATCGCGTTCGGGCATGTTCGAACCATAGACCGAGCGCCGGACAGATTCAAACATCTGTTCGACGGCGTGTCGCCCTCTGTTTGTGCCGGTTCGCGCCCGCTGCGCACTTCGAGACGCTGACTTTCTCCCGCTCTCGCAGCTCCGGCATTGCCTGGCTGCCGCAGGTCGGGCCGGGCTGCTCGTTTGGTCGCAAGACAGCGCCGGCGCTCCGCTTGCCGACGCTCACCGGCCAGGTAACGTGACCCATTGTGAGCGCGGGATCGGAAGGTTGCAACGGGTGATCGGATCGGGTTCGAGCCGGCCGCCGTTTCCGGTGACGCTGGACAACTGGCAGAGCGCTGGGCAGCTGGAGTGGACCTTCCAGCACATGGCGGAGATCTTCCCGACCGTGCCGATCCGGCGGGGTGACGGTCCGGCCGCGCGACTGGCGACCCGCACCTTCGACCCCGGCACGTTGTCGGTGCTCTGCAACGACGGACGCAGATCCGACGTGGACCAGGTGATCGCCGACACGTTCACCGACGGCTGGATGGTGGTTCATGATCACCCGCAGCTCGGCCCGGCGGTGCTGGTCGAGCGGTACGCCTCCGGACTGGAGCCCAGCACGGCGCATCTGTTGATGTCGGTCTCCAAGTCCATCGTCGGCACCGTGGTGGGTTCGCTCATCGCTCAGGGCGTCATCGATGCCGACTCGCCGGTCACGCGCTACGTCTCGGCCTTCCATGACAAGGGCTACGCGGGAGCCACGATCCGGCATCTGCTCGACATGCGATCCGGCATCAAGTTCTCCGAGGAGTACCTCGACCCCTCGGCCGAGGTGCGGGTGCTCGAGCAGGCCTTCGGCTGGGCGCCGCGGTTGTCGCCGGACGTGCCCGGCACGTTGCGGGAGTTCCTGCTGGGCCTACGACAGGTGACGCCACACGGCGGTCCGTTCTACTACCGCAGCTGCGAGACAGACGTATTGGGTTGGGTGGTCGAAGCGGCCACGGGGCAGCGTTTCTCCCAGGTGGCGAGCGACCTTGTCTGGTCCCGAATCGGCGCGGAGTTCGACGCGAACATCGGCATCGACTCCGAAGGCAGTGGCATGTTCGACGGCGGGATCTCCGCGACCCTCGGCGACCTGGCCCGGTTCGGCCTGATGATCCTGCGCAACGGCACCTCGATCACCGGCGCCCAGGTCGTGCCACCGTGGTGGATCGAGGACAGCTTCGCCGGCGGTGCGGACTCTGTTCGGGCATTTGCGGAGAGTCCCGGTGACAACCGGATGCCCGGTGGCCTCTACCGCAACCAGTTCTGGATCCCCGACGCCGCTCGCCCGGTGCTGCTCTGCCTGGGGATCCACGGCCAGATGATCTACGTCAACCGCGGCGCGCGCGTGGTGGCGACCAAGCTGTCGAGCTGGCCCACCCCTCAAGATGCGTGGAAGCTGTTCTCCACCGTGTCGGCGTTCGATGCGATCAGCGCGGAGGTCGCGGGCTGGACCGGCGGCTGGGAGGCCGTGAGCTGATCGGCCCCCGTGAGCGGATCCGGCGGCGAGCGCAAGCCTGACAGGCACCGAGCATGAGGGCGCTGGGGGCCTGACGGGCACCGGACCCCTGCGGCACTGGGATGGAGCCGAAGGGGTCATTGACCGACGGTGGCGGTGTTGACAGAGTGATCTTCTCAAGGCTCCCGACACTCCAGGAGGCGTACGCCCATGTCCGCACACCCACTCGATCCGCTCTCGGAGGACGAGTACCGCGCCACCGCGGCCATCCTGCGCCGCGACCAGGGGGTGTCCGATGCCTGGCGATTCGCCTCGACCGAGCTGGCCGAGCCGCCGAAGGCGGCCGTGAAGGCGTGGCGGCCCGGCGACCCCATTCCCCGCCGCTCGCTGTCGGTGCTCTGGGAGAAGGCCACCAACAACGTCTTCGAGGCCGTGGTCGACCTCATCGGCGACACCGTCGTCTCCTGGACGCACGTGCCCGGCGTGTGTCCGAACTTCACCGTCGACGAGTACCACGACTGCGATCATGCGTTGCACGAGAACGAGGAGGTGAAGGCCGCGCTCGCCGCCCGCGGCATCACCGACTTGTCCCTGGTGCTCTTCGATGTCTGGACCTACGGTCGCGCCGTCATGCCCGAGAAGTGGCGCGACCGGCGGCTCGGCTGGTGCGATCTGTGGATGCGGGCGACGCCGGAGGGGAACCCGTATGCGCACCCGGTCTCGGGTCTCAAGATCATCGTCGACATGAACACCCTCGAGCTGCTCGAGATCGAGGACCACCACGACTACGGGCTGCCGGAGGTGAACGCGGAGTATGCGCCCTCCGTCACCGGAATCGCGCCTCGCACCGACCTGAAGCCACTGGAGATCACGCAGCCCGAGGGCGTCTCCTTCACCGTCGACGGCAACGAGCTGCGCTGGCAGAACTGGTCGATGCGCCTCGGCTTCAACTTCCGCGAGGGCCCGGTGATCTACCAGGTGGCCTTCGACGACCCGATCTCGGGGCAGACCCGAGACGTCGCCTACCGGATGTCTTTCGCGGAGATGGTGGTGCCCTACCGCGACCCCGGCTTCGACCACTACCGCCGGACGGCGTACGACATCGGCGAGTGGGGCCTCGGCTACATGACCACCTCGCTGGAGCTCGGTTGTGACTGTCTCGGCGAGATCGTCTACGTCGACGCCGTCGTGCCCGACGGTGCTGGCGAACCGCAGCTCATCCCCCAGGCAATCTGTCTGCACGAGGAGGACAACGCCGTGCTCTGGAAGCACGTCGACGCCGAGACCGGCGCGGAGGTCCGCCGGATGCGCCGGATGGTCGTCTCGGTGCATGCGACGGTGGCGAACTACGAGTACCTGATCTACTGGCGTTTCTACCAAGACGGCAACATCGAGTGCGAGGTGCGCGCGACCGGCCTGATGGTGACCACTCCGCTGGAGTCAGCCGACGACACGTCCCCCTACGGCACGATGGTCGACACCAAGACGTACGCGCCGTTCCACCAGCACTTCCTGGTCGCCAAGCTGGACCTGGACATCGACGGCGAGGAGAACACCGTCGTCGAGGTCGACTCGGTGGCACCGCCGATCTCGCCGGAGAACCCGTACGGCCTCGCGCTGACCACCCAGGCGACCACGATCGAGTCCGAGAGCGCGTCGGCTCGCGACTTCAAGTGGGAGACCCAGCGCGCCTGGAAGGTCATGCACGCCGACAAGGTGAACCGGCACGGCACCCCGACCGCGTACAAGATCGTTCCCGGCGCGGCGATCCCGTCGATGCTCGACCCCCAGTCCGCCGTCATCCAGCGCGCTCCGGTGATCGGGCACACCCTGTGGGTCACCGCCCACGACGACAAGGAACGGTGGCCGGCCGGGGACTACCCGACACAGTCCGACGGCGGTGCGGGCAGCGGCCCGGAGCCGCACCAGCAGGGGATCACCCGTTGGATCGCGGACGACGCCCCGCTCGTCGGCACCGATGTCGTGCTGTGGTACGTGTTCGGCATCCATCACATCACCCGCGTCGAGGACTGGCCGATGATGCCGGTGGACATCATCTCGTTCTGGTTGAAGCCGTTCGGCTTCTTCGACGCCAACCCGACGCTGGACGCCCCGGCGACCAGCAAGGCCGGTGGCGACCATTGCCACCCGACGCATCACGCGTCATGATCATCTTCAGTGGCCGGTCCGCCGGTCTGCGGTGAAAGGGGCTCGAGTCATGTCCGACAAGCAGGTCTTCACCAACATCATCGACGGCGAGGAGCGGGCGGCGGCGTCCGGCGCCTCGCTCGACATCGTCAACCCCTCGACGGGCGAGGTCTATGCGACCTCCCCCAACTCGGGCGGCGCGGACGTCGACGCCGCCTGCGAGGCGGCCGGGAAGGCGTTCGAGACGTATCGCTGGACCACACCCGGCGAACGGCAGCGCTATCTGCTGAAGCTCGCCGACGTGATCGAGGCCAACGCCGAGGAGCTCGTCAAGATCGAGAGCGAGAACACGGGTAAGCCGTTCGGGCTCACCATGTCGGAGGAGGTCCCTCCGATGGTCGACCAGATCCGCTTCTTCGCCGGCGCGGCCCGGGTGCTGGAGGGCAAGTCGGGCGGTGAGTACATGAGAGGATTCACGTCCTACGTCCGTCGCGAGCCGCGCGGCCCGGTCGCGCAGGTCGCTCCGTGGAACTACCCGATGATGATGTCGGTCTGGAAGTTCGCTCCGGCGCTGGCCGCCGGGAACACCGTCGTCCTCAAGCCGTCCGACACCACACCAGCGTCCTCGGTGTGGATGGTCAAGAAGATGCAGGACATCTTCCCCAAGGGGGTCTGCAACCTGGTCTGCGGCGACCGGGACACCGGATCCGCGCTGACCAAGCACAAGATCCCGCAGATGGTGTCGATCACCGGCTCCACCCGGGCCGGGATCGCGGTGGCGACAGCCGCCGCCCAAGACCTCAAGGTCGCCCACCTCGAGCTCGGCGGCAAGGCTCCAGTGGTGGTGTTCAACGACGCGGACCTCGCCTCGGCGGTGGCGGGCATCAGCGCCGGCGGCTACTTCAACGGCGGGCAGGACTGCACCGCGGCCACTCGCGTGCTGTGTCAAGACGGCGTCTACGACGAGTTCGTCGCCGAGCTGGCCAAGGCAGCTCAGGGGACCCGGACCGGCTTCGATCCGGACGACGACGATGTCGCCTACGGCCCGATCAACAACGCCAACCAGCTCCGCCACGTCAGCGGCCTGGTCGAGCGCGCCCCGGACCATGCGCGGGTCGTGGCGGGCGGCCATCGGGTCGGCGACAAGGGGTACTTCTACGAGGCGACCGTGGTGGCCGACCTCGAGCAGTCCGACGAGCTCATCCGGACCGAGGTGTTCGGGCCGGTGATCACGGTGCAGCGGTTCAGCGACGAGGACGACGCCGTGACCAAGTCCAACGACTCCGAGTACGCGCTGGCGTCATCGGTCTGGACCAAGAACACGACGACCGCGGTGCGGATGGCCGCCCGACTGGACTTCGGCTGTGTCTGGATCAATACCCACATCCCGTTGCAGGCGGAGATGCCGCACGGCGGGTTCAAGCACTCCGGCTACGGCAAGGACCTGTCGATGTACGGCCTCGAGGACTACACCCGGATCAAGCACGTGATGGAGTACCACGGCTTCGAAGGCTGAACGCAAGCCTGTTCGACCCCCTCCACGTCGAGGACCGTCGTGGGGGCACTTGCTCAACTCGAGAAGGGGGTTGGGATGGCAGACAAGGGTTTGAAGAGCGATTCGGTCGGCTTGTTCGGCGGCACGCTGCTCGGTATCTCGTCCGTCGCGCCGGCGTACGTGCTCACCGCAACGGTCGGCATACTTGCGCTGGCCGTCGGAGATAAGACGCCGGTCGTGATCGTCGCGGGCTTCTTGCCGATGTTCTTCGCGGCGTACGCGTATCGCGAGTTCAACAAGGTCACGCCCGACAGCGGTACGTCCTTCACCTGGACGAGCAAGGCCTTCGGCCCCTACATCGGCTGGATTGGCGGCTGGACGGCGGTGATCGCGACGATCATCGTGCTATCCAACCTGGCCGGTGTCGCGGTCCAGTTCCTCTACCAGTTCATCGGCGAGATCTGCGCTCGGACATGATCAGCAACCTGTGGGAGAACACGCTGGTCAACGTATGACCTGCCTGGTGTTCCTCGCCACCGCAACCTACGTGGCGTACCGAGGCATCACGCCACCGAGAAGGTCCAGATCATCTTGGTGTCCTTCCAGATGATCGTCCTGCTGGTCTTCGCCGTGCGATGGCTATCTCAAACACGAGACAACCGGTAGCGG
>CAWHZT010000013.1:0-308130 GCA_963833925.1 uncultured Actinomycetota bacterium
GTCAAGTTCCGGTACCCGCTTGACCAATGAGTTCCGGTAGGTGCTTGACATGATCATCGGGGGTTTCCGCGCCGCTGCGATGGGCGCCGGTTCAAGGGGTCGGGGTCAAGGCTCGGCCGCCAGGCCGACCGCGAAGCGGCTCGGCCTTGACGCCGACCCCGGCCGGCGCATCCTGTCGGTGGCGGGGACGCCCGTTCGGGGTCGCGAACGCGCCGTGCTCCTTGGCCCGGTCGTGCCGGATCGGATGAACCCGCACGATCTGCCCGTCACAAGAGATCTGGACCGAATCGGCCACGATCGCGACCTGGACACTGCGGCCACGCCAGGCCCGGCCGGCCCGATAATTCGTGCCGGCGAAGGAGATGTTCCCCGACGCGTCCGCCACCCGCGTCACCACCGGCCCGCCGGTGGCCGGCCGGGCACGGCGCCGGCCCTGCCGCAGCGTCGCCGCCGAGTCGGACGTGCCATCGGTGTCGCGCTTGCGGCGTTGGACGTGTTCGGCGACCAGCACGTCTCGATGGAAGATCCTGACCAGATGCTCGGCGGCGACCGCCTGCACCGGTTCCCCGGCCAACACGATCGGCACCCGGTAGTGAAACCCGCCCAACGAGATCAGCCCGTGCTGATCAACCCAGCGCTGCACCCCAGGCAACTGCACCACCTGCGCCGGCGGCTCGACGATCGGATCGAGCATGGCCTCCGCGGGTGCGGCGGCCGCGACACCGGCGCCGGCGAGCTGGAACCGGTCGATCGGTGGCCGCATCCCCAACGACTGGTGCGGCCGCTCGGTGTTGTACTCCAACACCCACGCGTCCAACGCCGCCTGGAACTCCGCGATGGTGGCATAACGATGATCGTGCGCTGCCAGAAACTCCTTACGCATCGTCTTGTGCCAGCGCTCCACCTTCCCGGTAGTGGTCGGCGACCGGGGCGCGGTCAACAGATGCCGGATCCCGTTCTCGGCGCAGATCCGGTCGAACAACACCTCCGAGCTCGACCCGGCCGGCCCGAACCGGCCGGTGAACACCTTCCCGTTATCGGTCAAGATCTGCTCCGGCACACCCCACCGGCGCAACGCCGCCAGCAACGCCTCACACACCGGCCTCGCCGTGGCCCGGGCCACCAACATCGCCGACACCACGAACCGGGAGTTGTCATCGATCCCCGACACCGCCTTCAGCTCGACCCCGTCGACCAGATGGAACCCGCCGACCACATCCATCTGCCACAACTCCATCGGCCGGCCCCGCTCCCACCGCCGATAATCCGCCCGTCGACGCCGCCGCTGCTCGACCTCCACCAACCCGTTCCGCACCAACGCCCGATACACACTGGTCCGGCCCGGCACCGGCACGAACTTGTCCCGCTCCAGCTGGAACCGGATCCGATCCGCACCCCACGCCGGATGCGCCCGCCGCACCTCGACCACCACCGCCTCGACCGCCGGACCCATCTGGTGCGGACACGAATGCGGCCTCGAGGAGTGATCACCCAACCCGCCCAGACCACCCTCGGCGGCATACCTCCGCAACCAGGTATGCACCGACTGACGCGACACCCCGAACCGGCGCGCCACCTCGGTCACCGAAGCGCCCTCCAGCACCTCCCACACCGCCCGATACCGCTGCTCGCTCACCCGCAGCTCCACCAACATCTCGGCCCCTTCCGCAGTCCTGCAACCACGAAAAGCACCCCGACCATGGCCAGCGCAACAGCCCCAGACCGGCGAAAGTGTCAAGCACGTACCGGAACGACTGTCGCGCAGGAACCGGAACCGCGTCCCACAACCGGAAAGGACCTACCGGAACCCGATGGTCAAGCATGAACCGGAACCGCACACACCGCATCTAGGTTTCATTGCCGTACTTCGCTGCTGTACTGGGGGGATCGGGCGCCACCCACTGGGCAACATGTCCCTGACCAGGGCTTTTGGGGTGGGCGATACTGGGTTCGAACCAGTGACCTCTTCGGTGTGAACGAAGCGCGCTACCACTGCGCCAATCGCCCCTGCCCCGCGGGGCGACGACCACCATATCCCATCGGCGGCCGCGCCTCGTCATGGATCGATCTGATCAACACTGCGCCGGGCGAACTCCCCGGCGATCTGGACCGTACGAGGTCCCGGCGCTGCGTACTCGATGTCGTCCCAGCGGCGGACCGCCTGGACGTCTCGCATCGAGGAGCTGATGAAGATCTCACTGGCGCCGACCGCCTCGGCCGGCGTGAGGTCGGCTTCCTCGACCACGCACCACTCGAGCAGCAGATCTCGGGTCACACCGGCCAGCGGGCCAGCCGACAGCGGCGGGGTCACCACCTGATCGCCGAAGACACAGAAGATGTTGCTGCCGGTGCCTTCGCACACATTCCCGGCCGTGTTGAGGAAGATGGCCTCGGTAGCACCTCGACGATGGGCGTACGAGAGCCCGCGCACGTTCTCCGCGTACGACGTCGACTTCACTCCCGTCAGAGCACCGTGCTCGTTGCGCCGCCAGGGCGCGGTGACGACGGACCCGATGGCCGGCGACAGCTCGCGCGGTTCCACCGCGACGACCAACGTCGGCGGCCCGAACGGGGACTGGGAGCCGAGCGGCCCCGTACCGCCGGTGTAGGTGATCCGGATCCGGCCCTCCTGCCAGTCGCGGCCGACCAGGACCTGGTCGATGGCAAGCCGTACCAGCGCGTGATCGGGATCCGGGAGCTCCATGGCCCGAGCTGAGCGGGTCATCCGGTCGAGGTGACGGCGAACGGCGAATGGCCCCGCCGCGGTGACCTTGATCGCCTCGAACACTCCGTCCCCGACGACCAAGCCATGATCGACGGCGCTGATCCTCGCCTCGGCAGGGTCTGCGAGCACCATCCCGTCGATCCAGATGCGCAGCTGATCGGTCCTGGTCGGCATCGCAGCAGTCATCGCGCCAGCGTACGTTGGGCCTCGTCAGGACAGCCTCGATCGAGGCCCGATGGCCTGCCTTCGCCAGCGCACCCCCGCCGTTTTGGACTGATCGGACTCGCGCGGCGGGCTCGGCTATGGTTACTCGTCGCACCGGAGGTAACCCCGGAGCGTGCGGACGTGGCTCAGTTGGTAGAGCATCACCTTGCCAAGGTGAGGGTCGCGGGTTCGAATCCCGTCGTCCGCTCGGAGCGGGTCTCACCCACACCGGGAGGGTCCAAACCTCCTAAGGTGGAGTGGCCGAGAGGCGAGGCAACGGACTGCAAATCCGTGTACACGGGTTCAAATCCCGTCTCCACCTCGGGCGATTGGCGCAGCGGTAGCGCGCTTCCCTGACACGGAAGAGGTCACTGGTTCGATCCCAGTATCGCCCACCACCACAACCGCCGACCACACACCTGACCGCCCAGACCTCACCGCCCAGACACCCGGCCGGCACCCCAGTCCCGCCGACCACCGGCGACTCGAATGTGCGTACGATTTTGTCAGTGGCTCCGTCTAGCGTGTGAGTCGTGAGTGCAGCTGTCGTCGACGCCCCACCAGCGGTGACCGAGTGCGATCCTGTCTGGCGCCTCCTGTCGGGGACGCTGGGTTGGCTGGGTGACGAGATCGATGCTGCGGTGCCGGTCGACGACGCGCTCCGGATCGACCGGCTTGCGGCCGCCGAACGCCTGCAGTCCGCGTTGGAGGCCTTCAAGTCCATCGAAATGGTCAGGTTCGCCCAGTCCCAGGTCGCCGCCCAGCAGGCCAGAGACGTGCACCCGTCCAGGATCGGACGCGGGATCTGCGACCAGATCGCCCTGGCCGGGCACGTCTCCCCGACGGAAGGGTCTCGCCGGCTCAACACGGCCAGAGACCTGGTTCTCGACATGCCGGTGGTGTTCGGCCTGCTGGCCCGGGGAGGGATTCACCCGATCACCGCCCGATTGATCGTCGGCCAACTGTCCCACCTGGACAAGGTCACCCGCCGCCTGGTCGACACCCGGTTGGCCGGCGCCGACCTTGCCGCCAAGACACCGCGGGCGGCCGGGGCGACCGCGCAGCGGCTCGCCTACCAGGCCGATCCCGAGGGCTCGACCGCGCGGGCCCGCACAGCCCGCAAGGAGCGCCGAGTCACCCTGCGGCCGGCCCCCGACACGATGAGTCTGCTCAGCGGGCTCCTGCCGGTCGAGCAGGGTGTCGCGTGCTACGCCGCGCTGGATGCCGAAGTCAAGCGGTGCAGGGCGTTCGGCGACCCCAGGACCCGCGGCCAGATCATGGCCGACACCCTCGTCGAACGTGTCACCGGACAGTCCGCCGCCGATCAGATCGTGGCCGAGGTGGCTTTCACGATGCCCACCGAGGCGCTGCTCGACGCCGACAATCCTGCCCCGTCGCAGATCGACGGGTTCAGCCCGCTCCCGGCACCGCTGGCCCGTGACATCCTCACCAGGGCCGCTCCCCGCTCGTGGTGGCGACGACTGTTCACTCGCACGACCGCAACGGGCAAGCGGATCGTCGACGACATCGACCCGATCCGGCGTCGCTTCACCGGCGTGATCGCCGACCTCATCAACCGGCGTGACCAGACCTGCCGCGACCCCTACTGCGATGCGGCCATCCGACACCTCGACCACATCAGACGGTGGATCGACGGAGGCGCCAGCAGCGCGGTGAACGGGCGCGGCGTCTGCGAGCGTGGCAACTACACCAGGGAAATGCCCGGCTGGAGCGTCGAGCTCATCGACCCCGACACCCACGCCACCCGGACGACCACACCGACCGGCCACCGATACCTCAGCACACCGCCCGAGCCGCCGTGAGTCGTCCCGCTCAGCGCTCGAGTTGGTCCCAGAATCCAGACCAGCTCGGCCGTCCAGCCGGACGGCGATGGACCGCGAATGCGCAGTCCGACAGAATGCGCAGGTGACCGACGTACGAGATCTTGTCCGCTCGCGGCCCTACGGCCGGCTCGGGCATCCCGCGCACGACGTCGGCCCACAAACCCACACCGGCAACGCACCTAGCGGGTCAGCTTCGGAGGCGACGAAGGCCCGTCACCGATGACTTTCGAGGAGGTCATGGAAACGATCGCCCGGGCCTTCGAAGGCATCGGGGCGATCGTGCTGCTGGGCGGTTTCATCCTGTCGGTGGTTCTCGCGGTCCGTTCGCTGCGAAGCGAGGGCGACGGACGCTCCGCATACCGGGTCATGCGGCAGTCTTTCGGCGGAGCGATCTTGTTGGGTCTGGAGGTGTTGGTCGCTGCCGATCTCCTACGAACCGTTGCCGTCGCGCCGACGATGGAGAACGTCGTGGCACTCGGCATCATCGTCATCATCAGGACGGTTCTCAGCTTCTCTCTCGACGTCGAGATCGAGGGCGTCGCTCCGTGGCGTCGAGCAATGACGAGCGGAGCGACACACCTCGCGCGAGCCGTCGAGCGAAGCGGCGGTACGTCCTGATCGAAGGGCGCGCATCAGCCCTTCGCCAGGGCGACCATCCTCCGCTGCTCGAGAGTGTCGGTCACTCTGTCGCGATCCTTCGGGTAGGTGGCATACAGAATCGAGAGCACCGCTGCATTCACCAGCATCAGCCCGACGAGGATCCACAAGAACACGGTCTGAATGCCCACAGTCTCGGCCAGCAGGCCGGCGCCCAGGGAGAAGAGTGCCCAGCCGATCGTTTCGAAGACGGTCAGGAAGATCGCGAACGCCTGACCGCGCAGCTCCGGCAGCACGACCGACATCACGATCGGGCGGTTGACGCCGGGATTGAGCCCCTGGGCGAAGCCCATCAGCGCCCAGAAGACGGCGTACACACCGATCGCCTCGTAGTGGAACTGGGTGCCGAAGAAGGCGATCACGGCGAACAGGATCTGGGCGGACTGGATGAATGCGACCCGGCCACGCCGCGGCACGACCCGGTCCAACGCGGCGACGATCCACCCACCGCCCACCGTGCCCGCGAAGTACCCGACGCCGAACGGAAGCAGGACGAGCGCGGCGACCGCGTTGGTGAAACCACGCTCGGTCACCAGGAACTGGATGCCGAAGACCGCGATCAGCAGGTGTCCGGACAACAGCCGGGACACCATCATCACGCTGAAGGTCGGGATCTTGAACAACGAGATCACCGACGCCATGGTCACCTTCTGCCCACGCCGGTCTCGCTCGGACAGATCCGCCAACTGCTGCTCGGAGGCGCCGATCCCCGGTTCCCTGTAGAGGAACAAGATTCCCGCGCCGGCGAGGATACAGATCCCGCCGATGATCCACATGCCGTAGCGCCATCCGTCGGAGAACCCGGACAACTGCGCGACCAGTGGTCCGATGAAGGAGCCGAGCAGCGCGCTGACGCCATAGAAGTAGCCGACCGCTCGGCCGCGATGCCGATCGTCGAAGGAGTCCGAGATGATCGAGTTGGCGATCGGGCCGGCGCCGATGATGCAGGCCGCCATCAACGTGTTGGCGATCAGTAGGTGTGTGAAGTCGTTCGCGAATCCGGCAATGATGCCGAACACGCCACCGGAGACGGTGGCAGCGATCAGCGCGGTTCGCCGCGACGTGCGTCCGGCGAGCCATACCCAGCCTGGGCCGAACGGCACTGCCACGAGTTTGCCGAGCGCCGCGAGAAGGCCGAGCTGTCCAGTATTGAGCCGCAATGCCGACGCGATCGTCGGGAACAAGGTGGTGGTCAGGCCCGACTCCGTGCTGTCCACAACGGTGACACCGGTCAAGGTGGCGAGGTTGCGCCAGCGGTGGGGGACGTGCCGAGCCTTGCCCGCCGCCTCCGCCGGAGGGTTGGGCGATGCCTCGGTCGAGACGGTGGTTGTCATGGTGATCCTCTCTGATCGGATGGGCGCGGAGCGATGCTCTGCGGGGGTGGAAGGTCAGGGGTGCAGGGGGCAAGGGATGGAGGGAGTGAGGCGTCAGGGCATGCGGGGTCAGAGCATGCGAGGTCAGGGCATGGGTGGTCAGGGCATGGAGAGTCAGGCGTGCTGGGTCAGGTTGGGGGCTCATCTGCCAGTCCGGCGCGACGAAGACTCACCCGGGCAGGGCGGCGAGCTCGTCGGCGAGGGCCGTCAGCGTCCGGCGCGGCACGGGGACGACCGCGGCGAAGGAGTAGATCGAACCACCCGACAGCATGTTCACCAGTTCGTTGTGGCGCAGGGCCGGTAAATGTCTGGTGACCACGTCGGCCGCCGCCGGCCGAGCCAGCAGCTCGTGAAGCGGTGTCTCGAGATTGAGCTCGGCGTCCGGGAAGCTGTCCAGAGGCGGCAGAGCCTCGGCCGCGGCCGCCGCGCGCTCCCGCTGACGGGCGACCAGCAGGTGCTCCACACCGACGTCACCGATCAGCGGCAGACCGAGCCGCCGGAACTGGCTGGCCGGCGCCTCGTTGTCCCGCAGCAGTCGAACCATGAGCCCGATCAGGTGGAGCTCGCGCTCGTCGTCGACGATGGGATTTTCCTGCTGGGGATCGGATTCGAGGTCGAACATCAGGGTGCCGTAGGCGTACGGGTTGATCGCGGATCTCCCGGTCATCCGCAGCGGACGTACGCCCTTGGTGAAACCGAACGGAGGCGCCAGCTCGGCGTCGGCGAACTCGGCCACGTCGAACCGCCCGCGCATGTGCGTCGGCATCAGCGTGTACTCCTCCAGTGGCGCGTTGTCAGGCTCCACGGGGGCCCGCATGTAGACGTACCGGCCATCCGTGACATTGACGTGGCCGCCGTGGATGCCGAACAGCGCGCCGTCGCGCAGCGGCTCGTCCGTCCGGGCGACGGCTGCCAGGTCACCGCCGCGCATATCGGCTGTGGGTGTCAGGCCGAAAAGATTCAGCATGGTCGGAGCGACATCGACCGTTTGCACCAGTGCGGCGCGGCGCTCGCCGGCGGCCGGGGAGCGTGGATCCCACAAGAACATCGGCAGGTGGACCAGCTCGTTGAACCAGGGCTGGACCGACTTCGCCCACCAGCCGTGCTCGCCGAGCAGGAAGCCGTGGTCGGTGTTGACCAGCAGCAACGTGTCGGACCACAGGTCGAGCTCGTCCATCAGATCCAGCACCCGGCCCAGTGATCGATCGCACATGCTGACCAGCGAGGCGTACTCGTTGCGGACGTGATCGACCGCCTGCTGATCCTGGGTGACCCGCTCGTAGCCGGGCCAGTCGAACTCCTGCCCGTCGTACTCGTGCGGGTACAGATCCTTGTACTGCTGGTGGGTGAAGAACGGCTCGTGCGGATCGAAGGTCTCGATCTGCACCATCCAGTTGTCGGCACCCGCATTGGTCTTGATGAACTCGCAGCCGGCGTCGAACGTCTTGGTCTGCGCATGCTCGGCTTCGGTCGGCATGTACGTCCGATTCACCTGGTCCTGCCGGTGCAGGGTCTCCTTGAACCCGGCGCCGCTGACCGCAGCCGACACGACGCCCTTCCACGGATCGCCCTCCTGCCCGCGGAAGAACTCCCAGGTGGAGTAGCGAGGGTGGTAGGTCGCGCCGCCGTCCTCCCAGTAGTGCGGATGATCCGAGACCAGATGGGTGTGCACGCCCGCCCGTTTGAGCAGCTCCGGCATCGAGTCGTCCCACGGCTCGAGCGGTCCCCAGCTGCGGTGCAGGAAGTTGTACCGGCCGGTGTGCATCTCACGCCGAGCGGGCATGCACGGCATCGACCCGGCATAGCAGTTGTCGAAGGTGACCGAGCGGGAGGCGAGCCGCTCGAAGTTCGGAGCCTGGACGAAGGTCGGGGCGTACGGCGGCAGCATGTGCCGGTTCAGACTGTCGAACATGACGATGATGGCTCTCACCGGGAAGTCCTTTCCATGGTGCCGGTCTCGACCGATGTTTCGGCCGACGTCTCGACCACAGAACCGTCCAACTGCCCGTCGAGTAGGTCGTTGCGGAGCTTGATCAGCTGCTCGATGTGGGTGTCGATCGAGGCTGCACCGATCTCGTGCAGGCGCTGGCCGAGGGATCGAGCCAGGACGGCGTCGAAGTCGATCGTCGGTTCGAAGTCGATGCGCCGGTCGCGGAACCGGAACCGCGCGACCTGCTGCTGCCGAGCCTCGATCTCGGTGTCCAGGAGCCGGATGATCTGCTCGATCGCCATGAATCCGGCGAAGGCGAGTCGCCCCGACAGCTCGGGGTCCTCGAATCTGGTGGGCGGCTGGTATGGCCCGGTCAACCAGTCGAGAAAGACCGTGGCTCCCTCTGCGGTGACCGAGTAGATCTTGGCGTCCTGCGCACCTGGTCGGTCCTCCGCAGTGAAGCGGACCCAACCGTGGTCGGTCATGGTCGCCAGCGACCGATAGACCTGGCTCATCTGCGTGTTCGACCGCAGGAATCGGCCGTGGCTGTCCATGAACTTCTTCAGGTCGTATCCCGTGCTCGGTCGCTCGAGGAGAGCACCCAACAAGATGTGTTCCAGCTTCATCGCTCGTGGTCCTGTTCCGCCGCGGGCTCACCCGCAACCATTCAACAAGTGGAATGAACGGAACTATGACACAAGTGGAATGGAGTCGTCAACCGGTGAGCGCGAGACGTCGCCAGCGGTCAACCTTCAGGCACATTCCGTTCGATCTCCGCCAGCCAGATCTCAGCATTTCCGTCCGACGGCGCCCGCCAGTCGCCACGCGGACTCAACGACCCACCGTGGGACACCTTGGGACCGTTCGGCATGGCCGAGCGCTTGAACTGCGAGAACCCGAAGAAACGCTTGACGAACACGATCAGCCACTGCCGAACGGCCGCGAGGTCGTACGCTCGGCGCCGCTCGTCGGGGAAGGCCGGTGGCCAAGGTCCACGGGCGACATCGCGCCACGCGTGATGGGCGAGGAACGCGATCTTCGACGGCCGGAACCCGAAGCGCAAGGTGTAGTAGAGGTTGAAGTCCTGCAGCTCATACGGCCCGATCGACTTCTCCGTGCTCTGCGGCACCTCCCCCGCCCTCACCGGGATCAGCTCGGGTGAGATCTCGGTGTTCAAGATCGACACCAAGATGTCGTCGACGTCGTCGGAGAAGTCCGCCAGCCCGCTCACCCAGCGGATCAGGTGCTGGATCAAGGTCTTGGGCACCCCGCCGTTGACGTTGTAGTGCGACATCTGATCGCCCACCCCGTACGTGCTCCAGCCGAGCGCCAGCTCGGAGAGGTCCCCGGTGCCGAGGACGATCCCGTGATGATGGTTGGCGAGCCGGAACAGATAGTCCGTCCGCAGCCCGGCCTGGACGTTCTCGAACGTGACGTCGTAGACCTCCTCACCCTTGGCGAACGGATGGTCCAGATCGGCGAGCAGCTGTCGGGCAGCGGGCCGGATGTCCAGCTCCGCGGCGGTGATGCCCAGCGCCCGCATCAGGCTCCAGGCATTGGACTTGGTCGTCTCGCCGGTCGCGAAACCCGGCATGGTGAAGCCGAGGATGTTGGTCCGTGGCAGCCCGAGCAGGTCCATTGCCCGGGCGGCGACGATCAACGCGTGAGTGGAGTCGAGGCCGCCCGAGACGCCGATCACCACCGTGTCGGTATGGATGGCCCGCAACCGTTGCGCCAGCCCGTCGACCTGGATGTTGTACGCCTCGAAGCAGTCCTGGGCGAGCCGGTCCGGATCGGCCGGCACGTACGGGAAGCGCTCGACCGTACGCCGGAGACCGAGATCATCGTCGGGCGGGTCGAGAACGAACTCGACGGTCCGGTAGGAGGCAGTCGGCATGGTCACCCTACGGTTGTCCTCGAACGTCCCCTGCCGGCTCCGCTCCTGACGCAGCAGGTCCAAGTCGACGTCGGCGATGGTGAGCTGAGGGTCCTCCTCGAACCGCGCCCCCTGGGCGAGCTCGACACCGTTCTCGAAGATGCTGGTCTGTCCGTCCCAGGACAGATCGGTGGTCGACTCCCCCTGGCCGGCGGCCGCGTACAGGTACGCCGCGAGGCACCGCATCGACTGGGTCCGGCACAGCACGCTCCGGGTGTCGCTTCGACCGATCGTGATCGGGCTGCCCGAGAGGTTGACCAGCACGGTCGCACCGGCCAGTGCCAGAGCACTGGACGGCGGCACCGGCACGAACATGTCCTCGCAGATCTCCACCCCGACGGTGAGGCCCGCGACGTCTGATGCAGCGAACAGCAGATCCGTGCCGAACGGCGCTCGTTCGCCCGCGACCACGATCTCCAGCGCGGCCACTCCCTCACCGGACGCGAACTGCCGACGTTCGTAGAACTCCCGATAGTTCGGCAGGTGGATCTTCGGCACCACACCGAGCACCCGACCCCGGTGGATCGCCACGGCCGTGTTGAACAGCCGGCCCTGGTGCCGCAGCGGGGCGCCGACGACGAGCATCGGCAACAGGTGGGCACTCGCGGCGACGATGGACCCCAGTCCGTCGTGGACCGCGTCCAGCAGCACGTCCTGCCCGAGGAGGTCGTCGATCGCGTAACCGGTCAGGGCGAGCTCGGGAAACACGGCGACCGCTACCCCGGACTGCGACAACCGCCGGCTGACCTCGATCACGCTCGCCGCGTTGCGCGCCGGGTCGGCGATGAACACGTCTGCAGTGCAGGCGGCGACCCGGGCGAAGCCATGGGCGTACAGCGAGGAGAACTGCATGTCACCCATCCTGTCGGACGGCTGATCAGCCGCCGACCGGCAGGTACCTGACCTTCAGTACTCCGTCGAGACCAGCGATCGCCTCGACGACCGACTCGGGGACGTCGCTGTCGACGTCCACGAGCGTGTACGCGATCCCGCCGCGTGACTTGTTCGTCATGGTCGAGATGTTGAGACCGCGCTCGGCCATCTCATGCGATACCTGCGCGACCATGTTCGGCACGTTGGCATTGGCGATGGCGATCCGGTACGGCGACTCGCGCGCCATGGTCACGTCGGGGAAGTTGACCGCATTCGTGATGGTGCCGTCCAGGAGGTAGTCGCGAACCTGGTCGGCGACCATGATCGCGCAGTTCTCCTCTGCCTCTCGGGTCGAAGCACCGAGATGCGGCAGCACGATCACTCCGCCCCGGCCGAGCAGGTGCGGCGCGGGGAAGTCGCACACGTAGTGGCCGATGCGCTTGGCCTCCAATGCCTCCAGCACCGCGGCCTCGTCGACCACCCCACCGCGAGAGAAGTTGAGCAGCACGGCCCCGCTCCGCATCTGCGCCACCCCGGCCGCGTCGATCATGTTGCGGGTCGCGTCCAGCAGCGGGACGTGCAGGGTGACGAAGTCGCTGTGCTTGAGCACCTCACCGAGATGATGCGCCTTCTTCACCGTCGACGGCAGGCTCCAGGCGGCTTCGACGGTGATCTCGGGGTCATAGCCGATCACCCTCATGCCCAACTTGATCGCCGCATCGGCTACCAGGCAGCCGATTTTGCCGAGCCCGATCACGCCCAGGGTATGTCCCGCTAGCTCGTAGCCGCCGAACTCCTTCTTCCCCGCCTCGACCCGGGCGTCCAGCTCCGGATCGGCCGGATCGAGGCGGCCGACGAAGCCGAGGGCGCCGTCGAGATTGCGCGCGGCGAGCAGCAGCCCGGAGAGGACGAGCTCCTTGACAGCGTTGGCGTTCGCGCCCGGTGCGTTGAAGACCGGAACGCCGCGCGCCGACAGCTCGGCGACCGGGATGTTGTTCACCCCGGCACCGGCCCGGCCGATGGCCAGCACCGACGCGGGGATCGGACCGCCGTGCAGGTCGGCCGAGCGGAGCAGGACCGCGTGCGGCTCCTCGACGTCGGCGGACACGGTGAATCGCTCCCAGGGCAGCCGCTTGAGCCCGTTGGCCGACACCTGGTTCAGCACCTTCACCCGAAGCTTCTCGGTCACCGGGTCAGCCCCTTGCCGCTGCGAAGTCGGCCATGTAGTCGACGAGCGCGCGAACACCCTCGATCGGCATGGCGTTGTAGATCGAGGCCCGCATGCCGCCGACGGAGCGGTGCCCCTTGAGCTGGACCATGTCGCGCTCCTTGGCGCCAGCCAGGAACTCGGCGTCGAGGGCCGGGTCGGGCAGCGTGAACGGCACGTTCATCCGCGACCGGTCCGCGCGCTCGACCGGGTTGGTGTAGAACTCGGAGCCGTCGAGGAAGTCGTACAGCACCGAGGACTTGGCGATGTTGCGCTCCTCCGCGGCCGCCAGCCCGCCCGTCTCCAGGAGTCGCTTGAACACCAGCCCGGCAACATAGATCGCGTACGTCGGGGGCGTGTTGTGCATCGACTCCGCCTTGACATGGGTGGCGTAGTCGAGCATCAGCGGTGGGGTCGGTGTGCCGAGCCCGACGAGATCGGGGCGGACGATCACAATCGTCAGCCCGGCCGGCCCGATGTTCTTCTGGGCACCGGCGTAGATCAGCCCGAACCTCGACACGTCCAGCGGCTTGGACAAGATGTTGGAGGACATGTCGCTGACCAGCGGCACGTCGCCGACCGCAGGTGTCCAGTGGTACTCGACGCCGCCGATGGTCTCGTTCGAGGTGTAGTGGACGTACGCCGCGTCGTCGGACAGCCGCCACGTCGACTGCGCCGGGACGTACGTGAAGGAGCGGTCCTCCGCACTCGCGGCGACGTTGACGCTCGGCGCCAGTCCGCGCGCCGCGGCGATCGCCTTCTTGGCCCACTCGCCGGTGTGCACGTAGTCGACCACCGGCTTGCCGCGCATCAGGTTCATCGGGATCATCTCGAACTGCAGCGTGGCCCCACCCTGCAGGAACAACACGTGATAGCCGTCCGGGATGTCCAGCAGCCTGCGCAGATCCGCCTCGGCCTCAGCGGCGATCGAGACGAACTCCTTGCCGCGATGCGACATCTCCATGACCGACTGACCCGAGCCGTGCCAGTCGAGCATCTCCTCGGCGGCCTGGGCGAGCACCTCCTCCGGCAGGGTGGCGGGTCCGGCACTGAAGTTGTACACGCGTGGCATCGGCGTCTCCCGGCCGTCGCACGCCGATCCTGCGGCGTTGGGGACGGCGGCCAGCGTGGACCTTACCCCCTTCTAGAACCGCCGGACGGGAGGTCCCGGCCGATGATGGTGGGACCCGGGTCCGCGCCCACCCCAGAACCGGCTGACCATGACGAACCAAACCAGGCCCCACAGCATCCATGGCTGGCTGAGCGCGAACGCGGTCACCACCAGGCCGATCACGATCAGCGGAAGCAGCAGGACGAGCGGCGACGGCCTGCGTTGGCCGGTACCCTGGCCCGACTTCGGACGGACGGGCTGCTCGACCGGGGCCGGCAGATCGGCGAAGAGCGGCTCGAGATCGGTGCTGAACTTCGCCTGCACCGCTTGGTCGATCCGCTCGTCGAGCTCCTCCCGACTGAGCCGGCCCGCGGCGAAGTGGTCGCCCAGCGCCGACACCGCCTCGTCGCGCTCGGCATCACCGATCCGGGTCGGCACGACCGGTACGGGCTTGGGCGTCTCCGCCGTCACCGGACGCGAGTCGATGATCACCGGCCAGAGCCACGGCGGCACTTGGTTGCGCGGGTCACCACGGCCCCACGACGGATTGCTCATTGACCCTGTTCCCCGTTCTCGGTCTGCGTGTTGTCTGTGTCGGCTGTTTGCTGTTTGTCGACGCCGACATCCCCGTCGGTGCCGGTGTCCGTGTCGGCCAGGATCGCGTGCAGCTTGCGCCGCAGCTCGATGAGCGCCGCCTTGCCCTTGGCCTGCTGCTCCGCCGTCCCGACCGAGGCGATCTGCCAGATGGCCGCCGCGATCTGGCCGATCAGCGGCCTCATCCCGTCGTCGTGGGGCGCCTGGTCCGGCATCCCCTGCCACGGTGCAGAGACCTCGTCGGCATGCTCGGCGACGTAGGTCTGTCCGTCCTCGGTCAAACTGTACGTCCGCTTTCCATCCGACGCGTCGGCCCGGACCAGGCCCTCGTCCTCGAGCTGCTGCAGTGTCGGATAGATCGAGCCGGGGCTCGGCTTCCAGGCGCCGCCGCTACGCTCGGCGATCTCTTGGATGATCTGGTAGCCGTTTCGGGACGAGTCCGCCAGCACCGACAAGATCGCAGCCCGGACATCGCCGCGCCTAGCCTTCCCGCCACGCCAGCCGCGGCCCCACTGCGGCCCGAACGGAGGCGGTCCGGCAAAGGGCGCCCACGGTCCGAATGCATGTGGTCCGTGGACGGCGGTTCGCGCGGTCATCGCGGTCCACCAGTCCTCGCTGGCCCGTCCGGGTCCGGTCCAGCTCCGCTGAGCGCGTGCCGGTCCACATCGCCCGGCGAACCACAGCCAGGGCGGATCCATCGCATACGTATCGGCCATGCCGATCACCAGTCCCTCTTTCGTGAGCGCGCGATAGGTCAACGATATATCGGTACTCGGTCCAGCCCAAGGTCTGGGCGCGGACCTTCACGTCGGGGGAAACGAAAGGCCGACCCGGAGAGTGCCGGGTCGGCCTGATGCCTTGGCGATCAGCCCTTCATGGGTGCATCGTCACCGAGTCGACACTGCGGCCATCATCATCGAGTAGTAGGCAATCGAGCTGATGATCCAGATCACCAGGACCACGGCCCCGACGATGATGCCCGCGAGGGCGATGTTGTTCTTGTATCCCGCCTTCTTGGACATGTTGAAGGCGATGAGGCTGACGATCAGACCGATCAGCCCACCACACACGATGGACAGGATCAGACCGACGATGCCGAGCGTGCGGCCCGGATCCTGCGCTGGCGGTCCGGCTGGCTGCGGGGTCGGCTCATAGCTCATGACGGTTCCTTCCTGACGGCGCCCTGGGAGTCGTGACAGGACGAAGGTTTGGCTCGCACCCTATCGCCGTCGGGGTTCACGATCCGGGATGCGCGTATACCGCAGCGGTCTCGATTCCCCGACCTCTTGCGGAACGGCTACAACGGGCAACACGGCACTCGACCGTAGGCTGCTGGAGTGGCCACCTCGAGCGCTTCGCAGAGGCTGCCCTGGCTGCCCGACATCGTCCGTCGCTTCGGCCGGGCAACCTGGCGGATGACGGCGTACACGGTCGGTGGTTCGATCCGGTATCGGGTGACCGGCCTCGCGGCCGAAGCCGCGTTCTTCACGATTCTCTCGCTGCCGCCCCTGATCTTCGGTCTGGCCGGCGCCATCGGGTACGTCGCCCAACGCTTTGATGTGCGGACCATCGCCGGCTTCCGTGAACAGGTGCTGGACCTCTCCTCGCGGGCGTTGACCCCGGCGGCCGTCAGCACCGTGATCGAGCCGACATTGGACGACGTCTTGTCCGGCGGCCGGTTCGAGATCGTCTCGATCGGCTTCGTGATCGCCCTGTGGTCCGGGTCGCGCGCGCTGAACGTCTTCGTCGACACGATCACCATCATGTACGGCCTCGGCGGGCAACGGGGCATCGTCAAGACGCGCGCACTCTCGTTCGGGCTCTACCTGGTGTTCCTGCTCGTCGGGATCGTGGTGCTACCCCTTGTGCTGGCCGGACCCGGCCTCGTCGACCGGGTCATCCCCGCGCGGTTCTCTGCTGTGACGTCGCTCTACTGGCCGATCGTGCTCATCGGCTCGGTCTTCGTGCTGGCCACCCTGTATCACCTGGCCGTGCCGGTGCGGACCCGGCTACGGGCGAACCTGCCGGGCGCCCTGCTGACCATGCTGATCTGGCTCATCGGTAGCTACCTGCTCCGCGCCTTCCTCGGCGAGTCGGTCGGCAGTACGTCGATCTACGGGCCACTCGCGGCCCCGATCGGCCTGCTGATCTGGCTCTACGTCATATCGCTTGCCGTCCTCGTCGGGGCGGCCTTCAACGCCGCCGCCGACGAGGTGTGGCCACGGCTGTCCGGCATCCATCACAAGACCATCGACCCGCCCGATACCGACGTCGCCACCATCCTGGCCGGCGGCGCAACGCCTGCCCGACTCCGCAACGTCGAGCGAGACAGCGACACGCAGAACAGCGAGCCATCCGACCATTCCGACACGCGCGACGGCGAGTCGCGCGACGGTCCACCGCACGAGGACCCACCGCACGAGGACCCACCGCACGAGGACCCACGGCACGAGGGTCCGCTCGACCCCGGTCCGAGCTTGGTCGATCTCCCGACACCCCTGCCTGGTCCGGCCTCTGCCGCGGAGGAACGCGTCCGAGCCCGCGAGCAGGACCGCTGAACCAACGACTCGCGGGCCGATGCTGGGCAAGGTGAGCTGACCGTGACGACCCGTCTTCCAGCACCAGCTCCCAGACCGCGTAAGACACAGACACGCCCCGCGCAAATCTTGACGACCGGGCCGAAGTGGACGGCGTGGCCCGATCCGCGGCGACGACCGACCACTATCTGGACACGATTCTCATAATCTGGGATTTCGAGTTGCGTCGGGCCGATCGGTGGCGGAGGGTGTAAGGCATGCGCATCGACTCGGAGTTGCAGGCTGGCCGCTGGCCGGCGCTCGCGACCCGGTGGTCGCCCTCGTGGCTGACCGAGCGCCGCTTCGTCGACTTCGGTCGGACGGAGTCGATGATGTGTCATTTCATGGCGTGTTGAGCACCCCCTCGCACCCCTTCTCGACCCCGCCCGCCACCGCGTACCCCCGAGTCGCGAGGCATCCTGACCGAGGAACACCATGACCCAGACCCCGACCCGCCCAACCGGCAGCCCGCGCCCTCGTGCCACCGGGCCTGTCCGAACCGCCCGCAAGCGCGGCGAGGGGCAGTGGGCGCTCGGCTACCGCGAGCCGCTGAACCCCAACGAACAGTCCAAGAAGGACGACAACCCGCTCAACGTCCGGGCCCGGATCGAGAACATCTACGCCAAGCGCGGCTTCGCGAGCATCGATCCCGGTGACCTGCGTGGGCGCTTCCGGTGGTACGGCCTGTATACCCAGCGGAAGCCGGGGATCGACGGTGGCAAGACCGCCACGCTCGAGCCGCACGAGCTGGACGACGAGTACTTCATGCTCCGGATCCGGATCGACGGCGGCGCGCTGACCACGGAGCAGCTCCGGGTGATCGGCGCCATCTCGACCGAGTTCGGCCGCGACACCGCCGATGTGACCGACCGACAGAACGTCCAGCTGCACTGGATCCAGGTCGAGGACGTACCGGAGATCTGGCGGCGGCTCGAGGCGGTCGGCCTGTCGACGACCGAGGCGTGCGGCGACTGCCCGCGGGTGATCCTCGGCTCCCCCGTCGCCGGTATCGCCGCGGACGAGATCATCGACCCGACTCGTGCGATCGGCGACATCGTCGAGCGCTACATCGGCGATCCGCAGTACTCGAACCTGCCCCGCAAGTTCAAGACCGCGATCACCGGCCACCCGTCACAGGACGTGGTGCCCGAGATCAACGACGTCGCGTTCGTCGGCGTGAACCACCCGACGTACGGCCCTGGCTTCGACGTCTGGGTCGGCGGTGGACTGTCCACCAACCCGATGCTGGCCTCCCGGTTGGGCGCCTGGGTCCCGGAGGATGAGGTCGCAGAGGTCTGGGCCGGGGTCGTGGGCGTGTTCCGCGACTACGGCTACCGCCGGCTGCGGCACCGCGCCAGGATCAAGTTCCTCGTCGCCGACTGGGGTGTGGAGAAGTTCCGCAGCGTGTTGGAGACCGAGTACCTGAAGCGGACCCTTGTCGACGGTCCGGCGCCGGCGACGCCGACCGCTCCCGGCGATCACGTCGGCATCAACGAGCAGAAGGACGGCAAGTTCTTCGTCGGCTTCTCGATGGCGGCGGGTCGGACCAGCGGCACGGCGCTGACCGCGCTCGCCGACCTCGCCGAGGCGCACGGCTCGCAGCGGATCCGAACCACGCCGATGCAGAAGCTGCTGGTTCTCGACGTCGCGAACGACCAGCTGGACTCCCTGCTCGCGGGGGCGGAGAAGATCGGCATGTCCGCGCGTCCCGACGCCTGGAAGCGTTCCGTGCTCGCGTGCACCGGCATCGAGTTCTGCAAGCTGGCCATCGTCGAAACCAAGGCTCAGGCGGCGCGGGTGGCCGACGAGCTGGAGCGCCGCCTCGGTTCACTGGACACTCCGATCACGGTCAACATCAACGGCTGCCCGAACTCGTGCGCCAGGATCCAGGTCGCCGACATCGGCCTCAAGGGCCAGCTCGTGCCCGGTCCGGACGGCGAGCAGGTGGAGGGCTTCCAGGTGCACCTTGGTGGGGGCCTCGGTCTGGATGCCGGGTTCGGCCGCAAGCTCCGCGGCCACAAGGTGACCGCCGACGAGGTGCCGGACTACATCGAACGGCTGGCCCGGGCGTACCTGGCCGGCCGGGAGACCGACGAGCGATTCGCGCAGTGGGTGGCTCGTGCCGACGAAGCCGTCCTGGCCTGAGGTCGGGCCATGACCTCCGATTTTCGAGCGAACAGAACCCGTGAGCAAGCGGCGGGTAGGCGCGCCGGTCTTCCGGCGTCGCCGAACGCACGACAGGCTGAGGCGAGTCGAGCTGTGCGCATGAGGAACGGGTCGTGCGCGAGGTGACGCAGGATGACCGGCTTCCCGGCGCCGGGCGCGAGCGAACAGAAGACAGCGTCAGCCCCCACACCGCAACCCGGCAGCAGATCATGTACTGCCCGTACTGCGCCGAGGAGACATTGTTCCCTCTCGAGCGCGGTTGGGAATGCCGAAGCTGCAATCGAGCGTTCTCGATCACGTTCCTGGGCCTGCGATCTCACGCGGGCGGAACAGGAGGGGCATCGTGAGCACCGTCGTCACCGAGTCCGACACCGCGTACGAGAAGCAGCAGCGAGCGCTTGCCTTCGAGGCCAACGCGAAACTGGAGAACGCCAGTGCCCAGGAGATCTTGGCCTGGGCGTATGAGCGGTACGGGTCCAAGCTCGTGCTCACCTCCTCGCTGGCCGACACCGTGATGATCCATCTGGCCGAGCAGGTGCACCCCGGCATCGATGTGATCTTCCTCGACACCGGATACCACTTCGTCGAGACGATCGGCACTCGCGATGCGGTGCAGGCCGTCTACGACGTCAATCTGATCACGCTCACCCCGAAGCAGACCGTTGCCGAGCAGGACGCGGCCTGGGGCAAGGATCTGTTCGCCCGCGACCCTGACCAGTGCTGTGCACTCCGCAAGGTCGAACCCCTGAACGGCGCTCTCGACGGCTACTCCGCCTGGGCGACCGGTGTGCGACGGGCCGACTCTCCTGCGCGGGCCAAGACCCCGATCGTCGGCTACGACGCCAAGCGCAAGCTGATCAAGATCGCCCCGATCGCCCGTTGGTCCGACGCAGACGTGGCCGACTACATCGAGCAGAACTCCCTGATCGTCAATCCACTGCTGGACGACGGTTACCCCTCCATCGGTTGCGAGCCCTGCACTCAGCGCGCCGATGCCAGTGACCCCCGGGCCGGCCGCTGGGCCGGGCTCGGCAAGACCGAATGCGGGATCCACCTATGACCACCACCCCCGATGTGATCACCAGCTCCCACCCCGACCTGAACGACGGTTCCGGCTCAACCGGCGAGCACCTGACGCAGCTCGGTGCCACGCTGTGGTTCACGGGCCTCCCCTCGGCGGGAAAGTCCACGATCGCCCACGCCGTCGCCGACGACCTCAGTTCGGCGGGCCTGCGGGTCCAGGTGCTCGACGGTGACGAGGTACGTCCTCACCTGTCCGCCGAGCTCGGCTTCAGCCGTGAAGAGCGGGACATCAATGTCCGCCGGATCGGATACGTCGCCCGGCTGTTGGCGGGCCACGGAGTGATCGTCCTCGTGCCGGTGATCGCTCCGTACAGCGATGCCCGCGCGGCCGTGCGCGCCGACCACCACGCCAACGATGTCCCGTTCGCCGAGGTGTTCGTCTCAACCTCTTTGGAGCTGGCCGAGTCGCGTGACGTCAAGGGCCTGTACGCCCGGGCCCGCCGCGGCGAGCTGTCCGGGATGACCGGCGTCGACGATCCGTACGAGAAACCAGCGAGCGCCGAGCTGGTGATCGACACCGGACGAGTCGACCTCACGACGTCGGTAGAGCTGTCGAAGGCCCTGCTCACCGCCATCATCGATCAGGAGCTCCGCCCGTGACCACCCCCATCCATGCTCAGGCCGACCGCCAGCTCTCGTCGCTCGGCCTGCGCCCGCTGACCGAGCTCGAGGTCTTGGAGTCGGAGTCGATCCACATCATCCGCGAAGTGGCGGCCACGTTCGCCAAGCCGGTGATGCTCTTCTCCGGCGGCAAGGACTCGGTGGTGATGCTGCATCTGGCAGCGAAGGCCTTCTGGCCGGCGCCGGTGCCGTTCGGTGTGCTGCACGTTGACACCGGACACAACTTCCCCGAGGTGCTGACGTATCGCGACGAGGCCGTGGAGTTCTACGGCGCCAAGCTGCAGGTCGCCTCGGTCCAGGACTACATCGACGACGGCCGGTTGCGCGAGCGCCCCGACGGCACGCGGAACCCGCTGCAGACCGTACCGCTGCTCGATGCGATCCAGGGCGGTGAGTTCGACGCCGTCTTCGGCGGAGGTCGTCGAGACGAGGAGCGGGCCCGCGCGAAGGAACGGGTGTTCAGCATGCGCGACGAGTTCGGCCAGTGGGATCCTCGCAACCAGCGTCCCGAGCTCTGGTCCCTGTACAACGGCCGGCACCTGCCCGGCGAGCACGTGCGCGTGTTCCCACTGTCCAACTGGACCGAGCTGGACATCTGGGACTACATAGAGGCCGAGAAGATCGCGCTGCCGTCGATCTACTACGCACACGATCGTCAGGTGACCAAACGGGGCGACATGTGGATCGCGATCACCCCGGTGACGCCCTTGCGCGACGGTGAGGTCGCCGAGGTCCGCTCGGTCCGCTACCGGACCGTCGGCGACATGTCCTGCACGGCCGCGGTACTGTCCTCGGCTACCACAGTCATCGACGTGATCACCGAGGTCGGCCTCAGCACGCTGACCGAGCGCGGGGCCACCCGTGCCGACGACCGGCTCTCCGAGGCCGCGATGGAAGACCGCAAGCGAGAGGGTTACTTCTGATGCCACCCGCACCCAGCGCCCCGATCGGGGGGCGCACTCTTCTGCGCCTGGCAACCGCCGGTTCGGTCGACGACGGCAAGTCGACCCTGGTGGGTCGTCTGCTGTTCGACACGAACTCCGTGCTCACCGACACTCTCGATCATGTCGAGCAGGTGTCGCGCCGCAAGGGTCTGGTCCAAGCCGACCTCGCCTTGCTCACCGACGGTCTACGGGCTGAGCGCGAGCAAGGCATCACGATCGACGTCGCGTACCGCTACTTCGCCACGCCGGTCCGCAAGTTCATCCTCGCCGACTGCCCCGGACACGTGCAGTACACCCGCAACACGGTGACCGGCTCGTCCACGGCCGACGTCATCGTGCTGCTGGTCGACGCTCGCAACGGAGTCGTCGAACAGACCCGTCGGCATCTGGCCGTGGCTTCGCTGCTCCGTGTCCCGCACGTCGTGCTCGTGGTGAACAAGTTCGACCTGGTGGATTTCTCCGAAGAGGTCTTCACCAGGATCGCCACCGACTTCTCGCTGCTCGCCAGGAGCCTCGGCGTTCGCGACAGCCACTGCATCCCGGTGTCGGCGACCGAGGGCGACAACGTGGTGACCCGGTCCCATCGCACACCGTGGTACGACGGACCCACCGTGCTCGGCTACCTCGAGACTGTCGACGACAATCCGACGGCGGTCGGCGCGGACTTCCGCTTCCCGGTGCAGTACGTCATCCGGCCGCAGTCGGCCAAGCTCGCTCCGTGGGCCGGGAACGCGCCGAAGATCGACGGTGACTACCGCGGCTACGCCGGCAAGATCGAGTCGGGCCGGGTGAAGGTCGGCGAGGAGATCGTTGTCCTTCCGCGCTGCTCGCACACCCACGTCGAAGCGATCGACACTCCGGACGGTCCGCTGGAGATGGCCGTGGCCGGCCAGTCGGTGGTCATCCGACTGGCCGCGGATGTGGACGTGTCGCGCGGCGACATCCTTGCGGCGACCGATGCACCGCCGGCCGCGATGCGGGAAGTCACCGCGACGGTCTGCTGGCTGGCCGAGCGTGATCTGACCGAACGTGCCCGCGTGCTCGTCCAGCACGGGACCTCCATCACGAAGGCGATCGTCCGCTCGATCGACGCTGTGCTCGATCTGGATCTGGCGCCGGGCGAGCAGCCGCGCTGGGTGGAGAAGCGCAATCTCACGCTCAACGACATCGGCCGCGTCCGGCTGGCGCTCGCGACGCCGCTGCCGATCGACTCCTACCGCGAGCACCGCGCGACGGGAGCCTTCATCATCGTCGACGAAGCCGACGGGTGGACCCTCGGCGCGGCGATGGCCGGTCCGACGGCCATCACGGCCGGTCTTCCGGCGCACCACCACGACACATCCACCGCTGCCGCCGGCAGCACTGCATAGGGGGCCGGCATGACTGCTCCTTCTCGTCCTGCTGGGCAGCGGCAGCGACGACCCGCGTGGCGCCCAGGTGAGCCACGGGATCCGCGACGGCCTGCTCGAGATCCGTCCCGAGCTCGACGTGCAGGTCGCGTTCGTCGACCGCTGCCCCCCGAACGCGTCCCAGGTCGTCAACAAGCTCGTCAAGCACGGCGTCGAGGAGATCGTCTTCCTGCCGCTGCTGCTGTCGTCGGCGTTCCATGGTCCGGCCGACCTGGATACCTTGGTGGCGCAGGTCCGCACCACCCATCCTGGGCTGCGGGTCGCTGCCTCACGGCCGGTTGGGCCGGAGGCTCAGCTGTTGGCGGTCGTCGACCGGCGGTTGCGCGAGGCGCTTCGCTCGAGCCGGGTGAGTGAGCTCGACGGCCTGGTGTTCGCTGCGGCGGGCAGCGAGGACGTACGCAGCAACGCGCTCGTGTCGCGGCGAGCCAGGCAGTGGGCCACCCACCACAAGCTGCCGTGCGTGACCGCCTTCGCCCGCGGATCGGGCCCGACGACCGCCGAAGCCGTGCGCTCACTGCGATCGCAGGGTCGGCGCCACATCGCTGTCGGCAGCTGGTACCTCGCTCCCGGGCCGCTGTACGCGCGAGAGAGCGAGCAGGCGCTCGAGATGGGCGCGGTCGCGGTCGCCGAACCGATGGGCGCCGAGATCGAGGTCGTCGAGACGGTACTGGCCCGCTATGTCGTCGCGGCGATGGAGCTGGTCGACCTCGACCTGCCCGATGTGGACGAGGACGAGTCCGCCCCGGTCCGCCACCTGGCGGTCGTCGGCGCCTGACCCCTGAGCGCTTCGTCGAGCTCGCGCACGGGCCGTGATGGTGGCCCTACCAGCTCTCGGTGAGCCGTGACTTCTCGCGCGCGACGTCGAAGCCCGGCGGCGGCCAGGTCAGGTCGAGCGCTCGGAGGTGCTCGAGCAGGAGCTGCGCGACGGCCCAGTTGCGGTACCACTTGCGATCGGCCGGGACGACGTACCAAGGGGCGACCTCGGTGTTGCACCGCTCCAGGGCGGCCTCGTACGCCTCGGCGTAGGCGGGCCACTTGGCCCGCTCGTCCACGTCGCCGGGGTTGTACTTCCAGTACTTCGTCGGATCGTCCAGTCGGGCGAGCAGCCGCGCCTTCTGCTCTTCGGCCGACACGTGCAGGAAGCACTTGATGATCACCGTGCCCCTGGCCGCGAGCTTGGCTTCCCAGCTGTTGATCGCGCGGTATCGGGCCGACCAGACCGACCTGGCCACCAGCTCGTTCACCCGCACGACGAGGACGTCCTCGTAGTGGGAACGGTCGAATATCCCGATCGTGCCGGGCGGCGGCAGCTCACGCGTGACCCGCCACAGGAACGGGTGCGCGCGCTCCTCGGCTGTGGGTTGTTTGAAGGCCTTGATCCTCACCCCCTGCGGGTCGACCATGCCCATCGCGTGACGGATCACCCCGCCCTTGCCGGAGGTATCCATGCCCTGCAGCACGACCAGCACGCTGCGCGCCGCGGCCTCACCGGCGCGACCGGCCGCATAGAGCCGCTCCTGGAGCTCATCGAGCTCCGGCTCGAGCGCGAGCCGTGCAGCGGGAGCGTCGGCCTTGTCCTTCCCCGGGAAACCAGGCGTACCCCGGGGATCGAGGCTGCCGAGTTCGACCGGGCCCTGCGGTAGCCGGAGCAGATCGCTCAGCGGCGGCCGCGCTGCTGCCTTCTTCTGCTTCTTACCCATGACCCGCATTGTGCCGCACACGCTCTGCGGGACCTGCGAGGATTGTCCGCGTGCAGCTGATCTTCTCTCGGTCGTCCGCGATACCCGGCCCCGTGTCGAACGACGGTCTTGCCGGCCACTATCGCCACGACCCAGCCACCGAGCCAGGACGCGTTCGGCTGCGGACCAACTTCATCGCCACGCTCGACGGGTCGATCGTCGGTGCGGATGGTCGCTCCGGATCGATCAACACACCGAGTGATCAGCACGTGTTCGCGCTGCACCGTGCACTCGCCGACGTGATCATGGTCGGCGCCGGTACGGTCCGTGCCGAGGGTTATCGTGCGGTGGATCTCGCTCCTTGGCAGCGCGATCTCCGGGCGTACGAGGGGCTGTCACCCGTGCCGACACTGGCGATCGTCTCCGGCAGCGGCAAGATCGATCCGCTGGTCGCGACGGCAGCGGACGGATCGTCGGCGCCGGTGTTGCTGTTCACCACCGAGTCGGCCGACGGCCCGCTGTCGGCGTTGCGGGCGGCCGGCGTCGAGGTCGTCCAGACGCCGGGTCAGCGGATCGACCTCGTCGCGGCAACGGCCGTGCTGGCGGAGCGGAAACTCACCCGCGTGCTGTGCGAGGGTGGCGCACGACTGCATCGGGACCTCCTTGCGGCCGACCTGGTGGACGAGGTGTCGCTGAGCCTCGCGCCGGTGATGGTCGGCGGGACCGGACCGCGCAGCACGAGCGGCGCGCCCCTTCCCACGGCCAAGGGATTCGCCCTCGAGCATGTGCTCCACGCCGACGACGAAACCTTGTTCACCCACTACCGAAGGCTCCGCTGAGCCGACTGCGCCGTCAGCTCCAGTTGGCCTCGTTCTTGCGGCTCGGCTGCACCCTCGGCGGCTCACCGGGCATCTTGGGATAGTCCGGCGGGTACGGCATCTCGGCACCGCCCTCCTGGCCGGTGCCCAGCTCACGCTCGTCTCGGGCGTACAGCTCGAGCGCCTGATCGAGGCTGCCCGGCGGCTCGGTGTAGAACGCGGACCACACGTCGCCGTGTTCGGCGAACCTGGTCAACATGGACGGAATCGTGAAGTCGTCCGGGTTCGCGTCGTCCAGCTCGCCCCAGCTCAGCGGTGCCGAGACACGGGCCGTCGGCGTCGGCCGGATGGAGTAGGCCGAGGCGATCGTCCGATCCCGGGCCATCTGGTTGAAGTCGACGAAGATCCGCTCGCCCCGCTCCTCCTTCCACCAGTTGATGGTCACCTGTTCGGGCATCCGCCGGGCGAGCTCGCGACCTAGCGCGATCACCGCGTGCCTGGCCTCGATGAATCCGTACGTCGGCTCGATCGGTACGAACACGTGCACGCCACGACCGCCGCTGGTCTTGGGGTAGCCGGCCAGTCCGGCGTCCGCGAGCACACCGCGCAGTTCGGCCGCGGCGCGGGCCGCGTCGCGGAAATCCGTGCCGGGCTGGGGATCCAGATCGATCCGCAGCTGGTCGACCTTGTCGGTGTCGGATCGCTTGACAGGCCACGGGTGCCAGCGCAGAGTGCCGAGATTCGCCATCCAGGCAACGGTTGCCGGCTCGGTCGTACACACCTCGTCCGCCGTCCGCCCGGAGGGAAAAGTGATCGTCGCGGTCTCGACCCACTCCGGCATGCCGCGACTCGGAGCGCGTTTCTGGTAGAACGCGTCGCCGTGACCGTCGGAGCGGGTGGACAGCTTCACGTCCGGGCGGTAGCCGCCCGGCCAGCGCTCCATCGTGACGGGCCGGTCCTGCAGCGCGGCGAAGATCCCGTCGGCGACGCTCACGACGTAGGACACCACGTCGAGTTTGGTGAGTCCGACCTCGGGGAAGTAGAGCTTGTCCGGGCTCGACACCCTTACGGTGCGGTTACCGATGTCGAGTTCCACCGCGGGTGTGGGCATGGGCCGAGCCTAGGTGACGGCACTGCGCCCTGGCGCACGGCGCTAGCGTGGAACAAGCCGGGCGACGGACACGTTGCTCCCACGCCGTTCGAAAGGAGAACGTTAAGTGACCAACACAGCAGACAACCAGACCTCGAAGACCGGCCCCGCCGCCCAGGTGGGCAAGGTGGTGAAGTCCGAGGCCGAGTGGCGGGCTCAGCTGAACCCGCAGGAGTACCACGTGCTTCGCCAGGCCGGTACGGAGCGTCCGTTCACCGGCGAGTACACCGACACCAAGACCGAAGGCGTCTACCACTGCCGAGCCTGCGGCGCCGAACTGTTCCGGAGCAACCAGAAGTTCGAGTCGCACTGCGGCTGGCCGTCGTTCTTCGCGCCGCTGGCCGAGGATCGGGTGCGCTACATCGAGGACAAGTCGCTCTTCATGAAGCGGGTCGAGGTTCGCTGCGCGACCTGCGACTCCCACCTGGGACACGTGTTCGAGGGCGAGGGCTACGACACGCCGACCGATCAGCGATACTGCATCAATTCGGTCTCGCTCACGTTGGAGCCGGCGAAGGGCTGAGCCCTCCGGGCCGAGGTAGTCGGCAAGGTCGTCATCCGTAGCCGCTGGTCCGGCAGGATCACAGGAGATTCCATGAAGGCAGCCGTCGTCTCCAGCTTCGATCACCCACCCCGGTCCTCCGATGTCCAGCTCCCGACGCCGTCCTCGGCGCACGAGATCGTCGTGGACGTGCTTGCCGCGGGACTGCATCCGCGGGTTCGCTCACAGGCCGACGGATCGCACTACACGAGCACCGACGAGCTACCCCTGGTGCCGGGCATCGATGGGGTGGGGCGGGGTCCCGATGGACGGATGCGCTACTTCATCCTCCCCGACACGACCATGGGGGCGATGGCAGAGCAGACCATCGTGGACGTACGTCGTAGCGTGCTGCTGCCCGACGAGAGCGACCCGGTGATGATCGCTGCGGTGATGAACCCGGCGATGTCGTCCTGGGTAGCGCTGCGGCAGCGGATCTCCTTCGTCGCAGGCCAGAACGTCCTGGTCCTCGGAGCAACGGGAAGCTCCGGTCAGCTGGCCGTCCAGATCGCCGCACTGTTCGGCGCGGGCAAGATCATCGGCGCGGCCCGCAACGCCGCGCTGCTGGCGACTCTGCCCGCCCTCGGTGCGACGGACACGGTGCTCCTTGGCTCCGACCGTCTCGGGCAGGCCGCCGAGGACGTCGACGTGGTGATCGACTACGTCTGGGGAGCCGCGACTGCCGACGCGATGACTGCCGTCGTGACGCATCGGGCAGACCGCCGCCGGCCCCTGACCTGGATCGAGGTCGGCTCCGTCGCGGGACCGACCGCCGAGATCCCGTCGGCAGCGCTGCGCGCGGCGCGCCTGGCGATCGTCGGAAGTGGGCAGGGCTCGGTCAGCACCGCAGAGATCCTGGCCGAGCTGCCCGCGCTGGCCGCCGAGATCGGCAAGGGCACCTTCGCCGTGGACGTACGCCCGATGCGCCTCGCCGAGGTCGAGCGGGCCTGGAAAGAGCCGGCGGACTCGCAGCGTCGGATCGTGATCGTCCCCTGAGCACGACTCCGATCGGCCGCCACGCTGCGGGAGAGCCGGGTCAGCGGTCGCCGGATCACCAGCTGAGGAGGATCTCCTCCAGCTCGCGGCGCCGCCCGGTGAAGAACGGCACCTCTTCGCGGGTGTGCCGGCGGGCAGCGGCTCCGCGCAGCTCCCGCATCAAGTCGACGATCCGGTGCAGCTCGTCTGCCTCGAAGGCCAGCATCCACTCATAGTCGCCGAGTGCGAACGCCGAGACGGTGTTTGCGCGCACGTCCGGGAACGGTCGAGCCAGCATGCCGTGCTCGACCAGCATCGCCCGACGCTCGTCCTCGGGCAGGAGGTACCACTCGTACGAACGCACGAACGGATACACACACAGGTGCCTCTTCGGCGCCTCGCCCGACATGAAGGCGGGGACGTGGCCCTTGTTGAACTCGGCGGGTCGATGCAGGGCCAGCTGGGACCAGACCGGGTCAAGGCTCGATCCGAGGGACGATCGCCGGAGAGCGTGGAACGCGTCCTGCAGCGCCTCCGATGTCGGCGCGTGCCACCAGACCATCAGGTCCGCGTCGGCGCGGAGCCCGGCGACGTCGTACCAGCCGCGGATCGTCAGATCCTGTCCCTCGGTCGCCGACGCGACGGCCTCGATCGCGCCGGCAGCGGCCTTGGTCGGGTCCTCCTCGAGCCCCCTGACGGACCGGAAGACCGACCACATCGTGTAGCGGATCGTGTCGTTGATCTCGCGAGCTCTCACCCGCAGCGCCTCGGCCATCAGCTCAGCTCGTCCTTGCCCGTCGTCAGCGATTCCGTCGTCAGCGATTCTGTGGTCAGCGATTCCGTTGTCAGCCCGCCCGGCACACCAGCAAGGTCGTCCGCGATCTTGTCAGCCGCCGCCGTCGCACTCGCCACGCAGGCGGCGATCCCGACACCGTTCAGTGCGGCGCCGCACACCGCGATCCCCGGCTGCAGCGCAAGCGCCGCGCCGAGCGCGGCCACGCGCTCCGTGTGGCCCACCAGATACTGCGGCAGTCCGCCACCCCAACGCGTGACGTGCCCGGTGATCAGGTGCGATCTTGTCCAGCCGGGCAGCTGCTGGCTCTCTGCGAACGTGCGCTGAACCAGCGCCTCGTCCGACACCTGGAGAAGCTGCTCTTCACCGAGACGCCCGATGCTGGCCCGGACGACGTCCACCCCGCGCCCCCAGCGCTCCAGCGCAGCCTCCGCGACCCAGGCCCATTTCCTCGACGAGTGCGTGACCGCCTTGATCGTCGGCAGCGTCCCCGGCGGAACGAGCAGCCCGGAGCCTTCCGTCCGCGCGTCGCGGACGACCATGGTGACGACTGCGGCGGAGGCGTAGGGCAGCTCGGTCCACTCGGCCACCTCCGGCACGACGGGTTCCAGCAGCCTCCCGAACGCTCGGGCGGGGGTCGCCAGCACGACGGCGTCGGCCAGCTGCTCGTCGGGAGACGATGCCGAGCCGACCACGACACGAAAGCCTCCGCCCGGCCGGCGCTCGATCCTGCGCGCGGTGGTCTCGGGCCGCAGCGTCACTCCTCGTCGCCGCAGGTCCTGCACGAGCGCATCGGCCAGCCGGGAGACCCCGCCGGCCAGTCCGGCGAACACCGGTCCGTCCTCGTCCGAGCGGGCAGCCTGTTGGGCGTGATTGAGCAAGGAGCCGCCCGAGCGCGCGCGTTCGAAGAGAGCGGGCGCGACCGCCGAGAAGGACAGGTCGCGGGCCCGACCGGCATAGACGCCGCCCAACATCGGTTCGAGCACTCGATCGGTCACCTCGGCGCCGAAGTGGTCATCGACGACCTGGCCGATCGCGACGTCGGCGTCGAACGACGGCCAAGTGCGACGAGGCTCCTCCGCCGCCCTCGCGTAGCCGGCATCGCTCAGTACCCCGGCGAGCGCCGACAGATCGGTGGGCACGCCCAGCAGGCTCGGTGGGACCCGGACGGGACGACCGCCGATCAGCAGCCGAGGCTTCTCCGACGTCGGATGGACCACCATGACTCCGAAGCCGAGCTCGTGAACGAGATCGACGGCCTCGCGACGCCGGGCCAGGAACGACTCGGCGCCCGCGTCGAGTCGTACGCCCTCCAGCGTGAGGGAAGCCAGCTTGCCGCCGAAGCGTGGTGATGCTTCGACCAGTGTGACCCGAGCGATCGCGCTGAGTCGCCTTGCCGCAACCAGGCCGGAGATGCCACCGCCGACGACGATCACGTGGCTGGCGGTCCGGCCGATCCCCTGCAGCTCGGTCACCGAATCCGTCCCGCCGGGCTCATCTCCGCGGGCCGACGAAGCCGAGCCTCGGAGCGCAGCGTGGCTCCTTCGCTGTGGACGAGCTCGACGATCCGGGTGAGCACGTCCGGATCGGTGTCCGGCGGCACCCCGTGCCCCAGATTGAACACATGACCCGGCGCCTGAGCCCCCGAGCGCAACACCCTGCGGACCCGCTCCGCCAGCACGGGCCAGGGTGCGCTGAGCAGGGCCGGATCGAGATTTCCCTGGACGGCGTACGACTGCCCGACCCGCGCCGACGCCTCGGCCAACGGTAACCGCCAATCCACCCCGATGACGTCCGCGCCGGCCGACGCCATCAGCTCCAGCAACTCGCTGGTGCCCACCCCGAAGTGAATCGTCGGCACGCCCGATTGCCGCACCCGGTTCAGTACGGCCGCGGAGTGTGGTTGCACGTAGCGGAGATAGTCCGCCGCGCTGAGGCTGCCGGCCCAGGAGTCGAACAGCTGGACCGCCTGCGCGCCGGCCGCTACCTGGGTCTCGAGGAACGTCGACGAGAGATCCGCAAGTCGCCGACACAGGTCGTCCCACAGCTCGGGCTCGCTGATCATCATGGTCTTGGTTCGCGCATAGTCCCGGCTGGGCCCGCCCTCGATCAGATAGCTGGCGAGGGTGAATGGCGCGCCGGCGAAACCGATCAGCGGTGTCTGACCAAGCTCCGCCGTGATCAGCCCGACGGCCTCTTCGACGAAGCCGAGATCTCCGCTCCGCAAGGGACGAATTCGCTGCACGTCCGCGGCCCGCCTGATCGGCTCCGCGATCACCGGGCCCTTGCCGGAGACGATCTCGACCCCCAGTCCGGCTGCGGCGAGCGGGACCATGATGTCGGAGTAGAAGACCGCCGCATCGACATCGTGCCGACGAACCGGCTGCAGGGTGATCTCGGCGACCAGATCGGGGCGCCGGCAGCTCTCCAGCATGCCTATCCCGGCGCGGAGCTGACGGTACTCGGGCAACGAGCGACCGGCTTGTCGCATGAACCAGACCGGAACCCGATCGTCGAGGTGGTCGCGGCGACACGCAGCCAGGAACGTGGACGTCGTCTCGCGCGTCTCACCGACCGAGGTAGAGACCAAGACGGCCGTCCTCCTTTGCTGATCTCGTCCATCCACTGATCTCGCCAACTGCAGATCTCCCCGGCGCGTCGAGCCGAGTCCGCGGGGCACGTGAAGACTACCCTCGACCCGTGGGAGCGAAATCGGACGCTACACCAGCACCGGCCGCCTTCCGCCGCGCGCTGGCAGAGCTACTCGCCGCCTCGTGGCGTCCCGAGCTGGTCGTCACCGAGATGCCGGCGCCGCAGCGCATCGCGCCGTACTCGGCCGCCATCACCGCTGACGTCATGGTCGCGGGCGAAGAGATCGGCAGCGGTCGGCTGGTGCTGCTGCACGACCCGGCAGGGAATGCCGCCTGGCAGGGCACGTTCCGCTGTGTGACGTTCGCCCGCGCCGATGTCGACCCGGAAATGGTGAGCGATCCGCTGCTGGCCAGCGTGGGCTGGTCATGGCTGCTGGATGCGTTGGCCAGCCACGATGCCGACTTCGTCGCACCGAGCGGGACGGTGACGTCGGTGTCCAGTGAGTCGTTCGGATCGATGTCGGACGAGCCGGCTCGCGCCGAGGTCGAGGTGCGAGCGTCATGGACTCCCCAGCTCATGGACGGTGCCGGTTTGTCGTCGCACCTGGGGGCCTGGGGCGAGTTGTTGTGTACGACCGCCGGTCTGCCGCCGCTGCCCATCGGGGTCGTGCCGATGCCGTCGCGTCGCAGCCGGTGAGCGCCCACGAGCCCGAGTCCGCACCCATACCCGAGCCTGTAGCTGAGCACACGGTCGAATCGGACGCCGCCGAGGTCCCCGTCCTCACGGCTCCCCGAGACGGCCTGCCGGTCGTCGATGTCACCGATGATCAACTGACCCTCACAATCGAGGCGATGTCGGCCGGTCACGGGCCCGTCGCGGTCGACGCCGAACGGGCGCACGGCTTTCGTTACAGCCAGCGGGCCTACCTGCTGCAGCTGCGCCGGGCCGGCGCCGGAACCCACTTGATCGATCCGGTCGCGTACGGTCAGCCGGCGGATCTCAGCGCACTCGGCGGGGCGCTCGCCGAGAGCGAGTGGGTGATCCATGCCGCGAGCCAGGACCTGAGCTGCCTGGCCGAGGTCGGGATGGTGCCCCGGACGCTGTTCGACACCGAGCTCGCAGCCCGGTTGCTGAACTATCCCCGGGTCGCCCTCGGCACCATGCTCGAGGAGCTGCTGGGCGTCCGACTGCTCAAGGAGCACTCGGCTGCCGACTGGTCCACCAGGCCCATTCCGACCGACTGGCTGAACTATGCCGCGCTTGACGTCGAGCTCCTCGTCGAGCTGCGCGACGTACTCGCCGGCGAGCTGGCGGATGCCGGCAAGCAGGAGTGGGCCGGCGAGGAGTTCGCGGCGCTGGTGGCCGGCGCCGGGACTCCGCCGCCGGTCCGCGAGGATCCCTGGCGACGGACGTCCGGGATGCACAAGGTGCGCACCCGTCGACAGCTGGCGTACGTCGCAGAGCTCTGGTACGCCCGGGACCAGATCGCCCACGACGAGGATCGGGCACCGGGGAGGGTGCTGCCCGACCTCGCGATCACCGAGCTTGCCACCGCACCGGATCCGAGCCAGTCGGCCATGCGCCAGGTCGCCGGATTCAATCGGCGACAGGCCCGCCGCTTCGACGCGGAGTGGTCACGGGCGGTGCGCACGGCCGCGCGGCTCGGGGAGTCCGAGCTGCCGCCCATGCATCGACCAAGCGACGGCCCGCCGCCGCCACGGATCTGGGCATCCAAGGACCCGCAGGCCGCCAAGCGGCTGGCCGCGGCGCGCGCGGCGCTCCTGGCCCGGGCCGGGGACCTCCAGCTCCCCGTCGAGAACCTGCTGACCCCCGATCATCTGCGACGGATCGCCTGGCGTCCGCCGGAGCCCGTGACGCCCGAGACCGTGGATGCGGCCCTGGCCGGCTATGGTGCCCGGCCCTGGCAGCGCGCACAAGTCGTCGCGCTCCTGGTGGCGGCCTTCACGAGCTGAACCCGGCCGGGGCGACAATCGCATCGTGCGATGGTGGAAGAAGGCGCCGTGGGAGACCGGGCAGCGGGTCGGAATCGATCGCCTGGATCTCGCCCCCGACGTTCCCATTCCGACCCCGCCACTCGGGCCACTGCCCTATCCGGGGCCGGAGTGGGAGCGCCTGAATGTGCCGAGCACGGGCGTCGATGTCTGGAGCTATCCCGCCCGGAACTCCGACCGGGCCCTCGACGTCTGGCAGGACTGGCGCGCCATCCACCCATCGACAGGGTGGTGGCCGCTCCTGGTCGACGTCGATTTCTGGGCATCGGTGGAACAGCCACGCTCGTCCGTGTCCGATTTCGCCGTGAGCGGGGCCGAGTGGCTCAGCCGAACTCTGTACGGGGGGACGCAGCCACTGGCCGAGCGCATCCCGCGCGGTCCGTTCGTCTGGCGCTCAGCCGGGTGGGGCGGGTCGAACGCGCGACCGACCAACTATCTCGGCGCGACCGAGGTCGTGCTGGTCCCGGCCGCGGCAGACTGGTTGGTACCCGAGGTCATCGGCTGGGCCGGTGCCGGGAAGCTCGGTGTCTACGGTCCGCAACACACCCTGGTGCTTCGTCGCTGGGCAGCCCGCTGGGGCGCCGAGCTCCAGGCCCTCGGCAGCGACGAGCTGGTCCTGCGCATCAGCCGCCCGCCCGCCTCGAAGGAGGATGCCTGGTTCGCCGCGATCGAGCTGGTCACCTACAGCCCGGAGACGGTCAGGGCGGACCAGGACAGCACCCTCGAGGACGTCGCGACCACGATGGCCAACCGCACCTGGGACATCATGTTCGACCTGGACGACGACGAGGAGAACGACGATCCGGACGATGAGACCGGCGTCTAAGTTACTCGTGAGTAATATGGGGGCGTGCCTCGTGAACTCAGAGACGTCGTCTTCGTGGACGGCGTGCGTACTCCCTTCGGAAAGGCGGGCTCGCTCTATGCCGAGACCCGCGCCGACGACCTCGTGGTCAACTGCATCCGCGACCTGCTACGTCGCCATCCCGAGCTGCCCGCGGAGAAGGTGGACGAGGTGGCCATCGCCGCCACCACCCAGATCGGTGACCAGGGCCTGACCATCGGCCGGACGGCCGCGCTGCTGGCCGGACTCCCCCGAACCGTCCCTGGCTACGCGATCGACCGGATGTGTGCCGGCGCCATGACGGCGGTGACCACGGTCGCGTCCGGCATCGCCTTCGGCGCGTACGACGTCGCGATCGCCGGCGGCGTCGAGCACATGGGCCGCCATCCGATGGGTGAGAGTGTCGATCCCAACCCGCGGATCGTCGCGGAGAGGCTCGTCGATCCCAGCGCGCTGGTGATGGGTAACACGGCGGAGAACCTGCACGACCGCTTCCCCGACATCACCCGCGAGCGGGCGGACGAGTTCGCGGTGCTCAGCCAGGACCGGGTCCAGCAGGCGTACGCCGACGGCGTCATCCAGCAGGCGCTCGTCGCCGTCGCCACCCCCAGCAAGGAGCTCGGTTGGGGCCTGGCGACCGTCGACGAGCCGCCGCGACCGGGCACGACCTTCGAGGCGCTGGCCGGCCTGCGGACACCGTTCCGGGCACACGGCCGGGTGACTCCGGGCAACGCCGCAGGGCTGAACGACGGCGCAACCGCCTGTCTCCTGGCGGCCGAGTCGGTGGCGACCGAGCTCGGCCTCCCCATCGCCATGCGGCTGGTCTCGTATGCGTTCGCCGGCGTCGACCCGGAGGTGATGGGTGTCGGACCGATTCCGGCGACCGAGAAGGCGCTGGCCCACGCCGGCCTGAGCATCGACGACATCGGCGCGTTCGAGATCAACGAGGCGTTCGCCGTCCAGGTCTTGGCGTTTCTCGACCACTTCACGATCGCGGCCGACGACCCGCGGGTGAACCCGTACGGCGGCGCGATCGCCCTCGGTCACCCGCTCGCCAGCTCCGGGGTGCGGCTGATGATCCATCTCGCCCACGCATTCCGGGAGCATCCGGAGGTCCGCTACGGCATCACGACGATGTGTATCGGTCTCGGGATGGGCGGCACGGTCATCTGGGAGAACCCGAACTACCGCGAGCTCGAGCTCGGCGAAGAGGAAGAAGGCGACCTGTGAACGCTCCCGGCAACGAGGGCCCGACGGCCGAGCAGCTGTCCGCTCTGATCGAGCGGGCCTCTGTCGCGGCCACCGACGAGGTCGTCACTCGAGCGCTCAGCCGCGACGTGGCACTGCCGAACAGTCATGGCCGAACGGCCGTACTGATCACCCTCGACAACGGGCTGGACCATACCCGGCCGAACACCCTGGGCCCGCGCAGTCTTGGCAAGTTGAACGACGCCATCGACGCCGCGCTGGCCCGTGACGACGTCTCCGCGTTGATGATCACCGGGAAGCCGTACATCCTGGCCGCCGGCGCCGACCTCTCCGGTGTTCCCAAGATCACCTCCCTCGATGAGGCGAGGACGATCGCGCGGATCGGGCATGCCGTGTTCGACAAGCTGCACACCGCCTCGATCCCCACGTTCGGCTTCGTCAACGGCCTCGCGCTCGGCGGAGGCCTCGAGCTGGGACTGCACTGCCACTACCGCTCGATCAGCGCCGCCGCGCAGGGCATCGCGCTGCCGGAGTGCTTCCTCGGGATGTTCCCGGGCTGGGGCGGGGCGTATCTGCTCCCCAACCTGATCGGCGCGGACCGCGCCGTCACCGTGATCATCGAGAACGCGTTGAACAACAACACCATGCTGAACGGCAAGGCGGCGTACGGCCTGGGCATTGCCGACGCGATCTTCGATGGCGCGGACTTCCTCGAGCGGTCCATCGACTGGGCCGGTCAGGTCGTCGTCGGCACGGTGACCGTCGATCGACCGGAGATCGATCGCGGCGAGGCCTGGGACGCCGCGATCGAGCGCGGCAGGAAGATCGCCGATGCCAAGACCGCTGGTGCCGCACCGGGGCCGTACAAGGCTCTCGAGCTGATGGCGGCGGCCAAGACCGCCGACCGGCTGGGCGCGTACGCAGCCGAGGACGCCGGCCTTGCCGAGCTGCTGATGAGCCCGCAGCTGCGCGCCGGTCTGTACGCGTTCGATCTGGTCCAGAAGCGCGCCAAGCGCCCTGCCGGCGCACCGGACCGTGGCCTTGCGAGGCCCGTCTCGACGATCGGCATCGTCGGTGCCGGTCTGATGGCGAGCCAGCTGGCACTGCTGTTCGCACGCCGGCTCGAGCTGCCGGTGATCATCACCGACCTCGACCAGGAGCGGGTGGATCGCGGGCTGGCATACGTCCGCGGCGAGATCGACCAGCTCGTGGTCAAGAAGCGGATCTCGGCCGACAAGGCCAACCGGTTGCGGGCGCTGGTCGTCGGCACGGTCGACCAGGCCGCGTACGCCCAGTGCGACTTCGTCATCGAGGCGGTTTTCGAAGAGCTCGAGGTCAAGCAGAAGGTTTTCGCCGAGCTGGAGAACCACGTCTCGCCAGAGTGCGTGCTGGCCACCAACACGTCGTCGTTGTCGGTGTCGGCGATGGCTGCCGACCTGGCGCACCCCGAGCGGGTGGTCGGCTTCCACTTCTTCAATCCGGTCGCCGTGCTGCCACTGCTGGAGGTCGTCCGTGGCGAGCAGACCAGCGACGCCACCCTGGCCACCGCGCTGTTCGTGGCCAAGGAGCTGAAGAAGAACGCCGTGCTGGTCTCCGATGCCCCCGCCTTCGTGGTGAACCGGCTGCTCACCCGCTTGATGGGTGAGGTGACCAAGGCCGTCGACGAGGGCACGCCGATCGAGGTTGCCGACGCGGCGTTGCGCCCGCTCGGTCTGCCGATGACGCCGTTCGCGCTGCTGCAGCTGGTCGGTCCGGCCGTCGCCCTGCACGTTGCCGAGACCCTGAACGAGGCCTACGGCGACCGCTTCGGTGTCTCACCCAATCTGCGTGCCCTGGTGGCCGCGAAGAGGCCCGGGATCTACGACCTGACTCCGCAGGGCCGGCCGTACATCTCCGATCAGACTCGCGCCCTGTTCAGCGTGGGCGACTCGCCGAGCACCGGGGAGCAGGTCCGCGAGCGGGCGACCACTGCGCTGGCCCAGGAAATCGGGCTGATGCTCCGCGAGGGCGTGGTCGCGGCTCCGATGGACATCGACCTGTGCCTGATCCTGGGCGCCGGCTGGCCGTTCCACAACGGCGGGATCACGCCGTACCTGGACCGCGAGGGTATCTCCGAGCGGGTGATCGGCCAGCGCTTCCTGCCCAGGGGCGTCGCCGAACCGATCTGACTGCCCGACTTGTCAGCGTCTCAGACGGCCAGGGCGATCTGAGACGCTGACAAGTCGGTGGGCGTGTCTGTGTGCGTCCTACAACTTCGTAGGCTCCGTGTGGTGCATCTGGGCCAGGGTCTCGCCGGTCGCGAGCCGCGACTTCCGATGCCCGTAGCTGAAGTACAAGATGAAGCCAAGCGCCATCCAGATCACGAAGCGCAGCCAGGTCTCCACCGACAGGTTGATCGTCAGGTAGAAGCAGATCAGCGCCGAGAGGATCGGCAGGAACGGCACCCACGGCACCTTGAACGAACGCGGCAGGTCCGGCCGCTTGCGCCGCAGCACGATGACGCCGATCGAGACGAGGATGAACGCGGTCAGCGTTCCGATGTTGACCATCTCCTCCAGCTTCCCGATCGGGGTCAGGCCCGCGATCAGGGCGGCGAGGATGCCGATACCGATGGTGATCACGTACGGCGTCTTGAACTTCGGGTGCACCTTGGACAGCCCCGGCGGCATCAGATGGTCCCTCGACATGGCGAACAGCACCCGACTGGCCCCGATGATCAAGGTGAGCACGACGGTGGTGAGGCCCGCCACCGCCCCGGCGGCGATCAGGGTCGCGAAGCCAGGTTTGCCGACGGAGGTGAACGCCGAGGCCAGCGCCGCCTTTGGATCGATCTGGTCGTACTTCACCATGCCGGTGATCACCAGCGCGACCGCGCAGTAGAGGATCGTGCAGATGATCAGCGAGGCGATGATCCCGATCGGGAGGTCCCGCTGCGGGTTCCTTGCCTCCTCCGCGGTCGTCGCAACCACATCGAAACCGATGTAGGCGAAGAAGACCAAGGCGGCTCCGGCAAAGATGCCTCCCACCCCGTACACGGTCGGCTCCAGGCCGAACACGAACTGGATCAGCGGCTGCGTCAGCCAGCTGGAGGCGGCCTCGCCCCCACCCTGGGCGGGCGGGATGAAGGGGGAGTAGTTGGCCGGATTGATGTAGAACAGGCCGGCGATGATCACGAACAGCACGATGAAGAGCTTGATCCCGACCAGCACCAGATTGACCCGGAGAGACTCCTTGATCCCGATCGTGATCAGCACCGTGAGCACGGCGATCAGCAAGATCGCTAGCAGGTCCACCGTGCCGCCCGGGCCGATGGCCGCCGGCCAGTTGATGCCCAACGCGTTCATGAACACGACCGCGTACTGACTCCACCCTTGAGCGACGACGCTCGCGCCGAGCAGCAGCTCGAGCAACAGGTCCCACCCGATGATCCAGGCGATGATCTCGCCGAGGCTGGCGTAGGAGAAGGTGTACGCCGAGCCCGACACGGGCACGGTCGAAGCGAACTCCGCGTAGCAGAGTGCCGCCAGACCGCAGCAGACCGCGGAGACCACGAAACTGATGGCAATCGCCGGCCCGGCGATGGTGCCCGCTGCGCGGCCGGTGAGGGTGAAGATCCCCGCACCGATGATGACGCCGATCCCGAAGACCGTCAGATCGAGCGCCGTGAGGCTCTTCTTGAGCTGGTAGTCCGGTTCGTCGGTGTCCTCGATGGACTGTTCGACACTCTTGGTCCGCAAAACTCCCCGTTTGACCTCGGGTTTCGCCGTGCTCATCGCTGTGCGCCTCCGATCGACCGAACCCTGTGATGATCAGCACCGTATGACGCCGGGGCCACCTTTGAACAGACCTTCGAGGTGACGGATGTGACGGGTGGTGCGGATCGGCTACAGCTGGCGGGCCGGATCGATGGGTTCGTCGTCGCGGACCATGGCTTCGACGGCATACCGGGCGATCTGCTGGGGCGTGAGTCCGAGCTCCTCGAGCAGCTCCGATCGGGTCCCGTGGTCGAGGAACTGCTGGGCGATGCCGAACTCGCGCACCGGGGTGGCGATGTCGGCCAGCCGGAGCTCCTGGGCCAACCGTGCTCCGCAGCCGCCGACGATGCCGTTGTCCTCGATGGTGATGACCCGCTCGTGGGCGGCTGCGAGCCTCGTCAAGGATGGATTGACGGGCAGAGCCCAGACCGGGTCGACGACCGTGACACCGATGCCCTGGTCGGCCAGCCGCTGGCCGACGGCAATCCCGGTGGCCGCCAGCTGTCCCCAGGTAACGACGAGAACTCTTGGTTGCTCGGTGCGCAGCAGGACGTCGACCCCGTCCACCATGTCGACGGCGGGCAGATCGGCCGGCACCGGTTCCTTGGAGTAGCGGATCACGCTCGGCCCGTCGTCGATCGCCACGGCCTCCGTCAGTGCCTGCCGCAGCCGAGTCGCGTCCCGGGGAGCTGCGAGATGGAGTCCGGGCACGAGCTGCAGGATCGACATGTCCCACATGCCGTGGTGGCTGGCACCGTCCGGCCCGGTGACGCCGGCCCGATCGAGCACGAACGTCACACCGCACCGATGCATCGCCACGTCGAGCAGGAGCTGGTCGAAGGCGCGGTTGAGGAAGGTCGAATAGACCGCCACGACGGGATGCAGCCCGCCCATCGCCATCCCGGCAGCGGACGTCACCGCGTGCTGCTCGGCGATGCCGACGTCGAAACATCGGTCCGGGAACTCCTCGGAGAACGCGTGCAGCCCGGTCGGGTAGGTCATCGCTGCAGTGATCGCCACGACCCGCCGATTCAACCGACCGATCCGCACGATCTCCTCACCGAACACGTCGGTCCAGGTCGGCGCGGACGCGCTCGCCAATGACTCTCCCGTCCGGGCGTCGATCTTGCCGACCGCATGGAACCGGTCCTCCTCGTGGTCCTCTGCCGCCTTGAAACCGTTGCCCTTGCGGGTGAGACAGTGCACCAGCACCGGACCACCGAACTGCTTCGCCTGGACCAGGGCACGCTCGACCGCGATCACGTCATGCCCGTCGATCGGGCCGACGTACTTCAGCCCGAGATCGGAGAACATTCCCTGCGGCGCGAGCATGTCCTTCAACCCGATCTTGATCCCGTGCAGGATGTCGTACGCGGCGCTACCGACCAGCGGCGCCCGACTCACGTTGCGCTTCACCAGGTCGAGAATCTGCTCGTAGCGCGGGTTGGTCCGCAGTCCCGACAGCTGTTTCGCCAGGCCGCCCACGGTCGGGGTGTAGGAGCGCCCGTTGTCGTTCACCAGGATCACCAGCGGCAGGTCGTCTTCAGCCGCGATGTTGTTCAGCGCTTCCCAGGCCATGCCGCCGGTCAGCGACCCGTCGCCGACGATGGCCAGCACGGTACCTTCGCGGCGCTGCTGACGGATGGCCTGGGCGAGACCGTACCCGTAGGACAGCGCGGTCGACGCATGAGAGTTCTCGACCCAGTCATGCTCGGACTCGATCCGGCTCGGATAGCCGGACAGTCCGTGACGCTGGCGCAGCGTCGCGAACCGATCCCGACGGCCGGTCACGATCTTGTGGACGTACGCCTGGTGCCCGGTGTCGAAGACGATCGGCTCGCGCGGAGAGTCGAAGGCACGGTGTGCCGCCAGCGTGAGCTCGACGACGCCGAGGTTCGGTCCAAGGTGACCGCCGGTCTGGGAGACCTGCTCGATCAGGAACGTCCGGATCTCCGCCGCGAGCTGGGTCAACTGCTCGGAGGTCAGTCCGCGGAGGTCGGCCGGGTCGTTGATCGACTCCAACAGCCGAGGCGGGACGTGGCGCATGGGCCAGAGTTTACGTGTCGCTCATCCGCCTCGCCGGTGGCCGCGCTGTGCCGTCTGGTCGGCAAGGCTCGGGACGAAGACGCGACCAAGCAAGGCCTCCTCGACCAGGCCGACGGACCGGCGGGTCCGCACGAGGCGCGCCGCCTGCTCAGACCAGGCGTCCACCGCCTCCGACACCACGTGTGGGTCGAACCTCCCGCGCAGGATGGTGCGCACCTCGGCGAGTCCACGCTCGGCGGCCTCCTGCTGAGCCTCCACGAAGACAACCGCGAAGCGCGCGAGCACGGTCGGGTGTCTGCGCAACACCGGGTAGCCGCGGAAGTCGGGCGGGCAGCAGTCGAACAGGTAGGCGACCGCATGTGCTTCCCAGTCGGGCGCGCCCGGCGGCCGGACCTGGTCGGGCCAGCCAGGAGGGGCGTACACGGTGTCGGACATGCGTCGACAATATCAAACACATATTCGAATCGTGGAGGGGTGTGACCAAGCGACCATGAGGACCGCATCTGCACCGAGCCCGCGGCCCCATGTGCACCGAGCCCGGTGCCACCATGTGCCCCGAGCCTGCCGAAGGGCGTCACCTAGCATCCGACAGGTGACCGACAGTGCCGAGAGCCTCCACGACGACGTCGTCTGCAAGATCGTCCGCGGCGAGCTGGAGGCCGGCGTGGTCTGGCGCGACAACGACATGATTGCGTTCCTCGACCATCGGCCGGTCTTCAAGGGTCATGTCCTCCTGGCACCGGTCAGACATGTCGCCACCCTCCCGGATCTGCCACCGGAGCTGTTCGGCGCGGTGATGACGATGGCCCAGCGCGTGGCGACCGTGCTGCCGGTCGCGCTCGGCGCCGAGGGAACGTTCGTCGCGATCAACAATGTGGTCAGCCAGTCGGTCCCCCACCTGCACGTCCACGTGGTGCCGAGGACGAAGGGCGACGGGCTGCGCGGGTTCTTCTGGCCCCGAACCAGATACGCGGAGGGAGAGATCGAGGCGTACGCGACGCTGATCACCGAGGCGTTGCACGCATGACTTCTGACTGAGTGGGTATCCAACCTTGACACTTTCTCAGCACCGTCTTAGGAAGGCCTCGGCGCATCGTGCGTCGAAGGATGTCAAGGAGGACAGATGCAGCAATCTCCCCGTCGCCGGTTACTCCGGCGATGTGCGCTCGTCTCCACCGTCGCACTGACGGTCGGCCTGAGCCTCGGCGCCACCGGAGCCGGTGCCCAGCCGAGCACCGGCGCGACGACTTCGGTCACCGCCGGCTCGATCACCGCTCAGGCCGCGGCGGCCCCAAGGCTCAGCTCCCCCGACCCGGGCGTGATGGCGAACCTGTTCGAGTGGAACTGGAACTCCGTCGCGAAGGAGTGCACCGACGTCCTCGGGCCCGCCGGCTACGGCGGCGTCCAGGTCGCTCCGCCCCAGGACTCGGTCAAGCGCACCAAGCTCGGCGACGGCAACGACAAGATCCTGCACCCGTGGTGGGAGGTCTACCAGCCAGTTGACTACCAGCTGACGAGCCGGATGGGCTCGGAGGCCGAGTTCAAGACCATGGTGAGGACCTGCCGGCGGGCCGGCGTCAAGGTGTACGTCGACGCGGTGATCAACCACATGACCGGTCAGGGCGACACGTCTTACGGTGGCCGCAGCTTCGACCGGTACGCATACAGCGATCTCGGCGTCAACCACAACGCCAGCTACGCCAACAGCGACTTCCACAAGTTCTCCGGGCAGTGCCCGTCCGCCAGCGGTGGCATCGAGGACTTCAACAACGTGGCGCAGGTCCGCAACTGCGAGCTGGTCGGACTCTCCGACCTGCGGACCGACACCGCCAAGGTCCGCAAGACCCTTGCGGCCTATCTGAACAAGCTGCTGGGCTACGGGGTCTCGGGCTTCCGGGTCGACGCGGCCAAGCACATCGGGCAGCCGGATCTGGATGCGATCTACTCCCGGCTGCACAACACCGCGGACGGCACCCGTCCACTGTGGTCGCTCGAGGTCTTCGGCGGCGGCCCAGGAATCCTCTCGCCCCAGGCGTTCACGAGCAGTGGCAAGGTGCTCGGGCTGGACGGCGTGAAGCAGATCCGCGACGCGTTCAACAGCTACACCGCCGACCATGTCGGCAGCATCGCCACTCTGCAGGCGTTCGGCGCCGACTCCGGGCTGACCGCGGGCGACAAGACAGTCAGTTTCGTTCAGAACCACGACACCGAGCGCAACGGCGACGCCTTGAACTACAACAACGGCGCGCGCAACACGCTGGCCACCGAGTGGTTGCTCGCCTCCGGGTACGGCACGCCACAGGTGTATGCCTCCTTCACCTGGAACACCACGGACGACTCGCCACCGGCTGACGCCGACGGCATGATCACCGACACCGACTGCGCGAGCGCGGCCTGGTCCTGCACCGACCGCAACGCCGGCGTCGTCGGCATGGTCGGCTGGCACAACCACGTGGGCAAGGCCAAGCAGCAGAACTGGTGGGATGACGGCCAGAACGTGATCGCCTTCGGGCGTGGCGCGAAGGGCTGGGTGTCCTTCAACAACGGGTCGGCCGCGAAGAAGATCACCGTGCAGACGGGAATGTCGGCGGGGACGTACTGCGACGTGGTCCACGGAAAGAAGTCCGGCGGCTCCTGCACCGGTCCGACGATCAAGGTCAAGGACAGCGGCAAGGCGACGGTGACCATCGGCGCCACCGACGCTGTCGCGATCCAGGCCAGCGCCCGGCTCTGAGCGAGCCGGTCGTCCTCAGTCCCTCGTCGGTCTCAGGGCACCCATCTGGTGCCCTGAGCTCGACGAGGGCTGGGTCGGCAACCGGAACCGCGGTTCGCCGGGCGGTCGGAACACGTCACTCACGCGTTTACCAGCGCCCTGGCCGCGCCGGCGATTCCCGCCGGTGACATGCCGTACCGATCGAGCAGGAAGCCCGCCGAGCCGGTCGGCGCGAACTCGGGCACCCCGAGGATCGTCATCCGGGTGGGATGGTTCTGCACAACAGTCTCGGCAACGGCCCCGCCCAGCCCGCCGGCGGTCGTCGCCTCCTCGGCGGTCACGATGCCCTTGGTCTGTTGTGCTGCGGTGATCACGGCCTCGACGTCGAGTGGCTTCACCGTCGGCATGGAGATCACCCGAGCCTCGATGCCCTCCTCGGCAAGTTGTTCGGCCGCCACGATGGCGCGCCAGAGCACAGTGCCGTTGCTGATGATGGTGACGTCGTCGCCGTCGCGGACCGTATGCGCCTTGCCGGGCACGAATGCGTAGTCGGCGTCGTACACCTCCGGCACACTCATCCGGCTGACCCTGATGAAGGCGGGACCCTCGGTCGCCGCCGCCCAGCGCATCGCGGCCGCGGTCTCGATCGGGTCCGCCGGCACGACGATGATCATGTTGTCGATCGCGCGGAGCCAGGCGATGTCCTCGATCGAGTGGTGCGTCGGGCCGAGCTCGCCGTATGCCATCCCCGGACTCATCCCACACAGCTTGACGTTGCGATTGGAGTAGGCGACGTCGGCCTTGATCTGCTCCAGGGCGCGCCCGGTGAGGAAGCATGATGCCGCGGACACGAACGGGATCCGGCCGCCGTTCGCGAGCCCGGCGGCCACGCCGACCATGTCCTGCTCGGCGATGCCGACGTTGATCAGCCGATCCGGAAAGGCCTTCTTGAACGCGTCCAGCTTGGAGGAGCCGACCGAGTCGTTGACGACACCGACGATCCGGTGATCGTTCCTGGCGAGGTCGGCCAGGGTCTCGACGTAAGCATCGCGGCAGTCGAAGCGGGGCCGGTCGGCGATCGAGCCGGCGACCGCCGGCTGGGTGGTGGTCATCCGGTCCTCAGTTCGATCTGTGGTCACAAGACTCGAGCTCGTCGATCGCCTGCTGCAGCTGGTCCGCGTTCGGGACCTTGTGGTGCCAGGCGACGTTGTTGCTCATGAACGAGATCGGGTGCCCCTTGTGGGTGTGGGCGATCACGAACGTGGGCTTCCCAGGCCGGAACGGCGCCGAGGAGAGCACGTCCAGGAGCTCGCCGTGATCGTGCCCGTTGACCTCGACGACGGCGAAGCCGAAGGCGGCCGCCTTCGCGTCCAGCGGGTCCAGGTCGTTGGTCTCCCGGACCGTCGCGCCCTGCTGCAGCCGATTGCGGTCGACGATCACCGTCAGCGCGTCGAGCTCGTACTGCGAGGCCGCCATCATCGCCTCCCAGTTGCTGCCCTCCTGCAGCTCGCCGTCGCCGACCAGAACGTACGTCCGCCGCCGGGAGACGTCCAGCTTGGCCGAGATCGCATGGCCGACGGCGATCGGCAGCCCGTGGCCGAGCGGACCGGTGTTGGCCTCGACGCCAGGGACCTTGTTGCGGTTCGGGTGACCGTTGAGTCGCGACAGTGGCTTGAGGAAGGTGGCCAGCTCGGCGACGTCGATGAAACCGAACGCGGCCAGCGTCGTGTAGAGCGACCCGGCCACGTGTCCCTTGGACAGGATGAACCGATCCCGCTCGGGATCGTCGACACTCGCCGGGGTGACGTTGAGCACCGCGCCGTAGAGCGTGGCCAGCACGTCGATCGCGGAGAAGTCGCCGCCGATGTGCCCCGCGCCCGCATGGTGCACCAGCTTGAGGTCCTGGAGCCGGATCTGCCGGGCGGCCTCGGCGATGTGCGCGACCTGCTCCTCGCGGGTGGCGTACGGCGACAGTCGGCCGAAGACCGGCATGGTGGCATGCTCGGGCGCCAGCGCGCTCACTCGCCGTCTTCGATCATCGAGCTCAGCAGCACCTTCTGGACGAGTTTCTGCGCGGCCAGCGCGTCGTGGTTTGCCTGCGCCACGGCCAGCGCGTCGTCGTCGAGCGCGTCGAGCGCCCGGTGGATCGCCTTGAGGAAGGTGATCGCCTGCTTGGCGGCCTGCACACTGTCCTCGCGGAACGGGAACTGATCCAGCTGCCACACTCCCTCCCAGTTGTTCCTGCGGAGGGTGTGGAAGAACTCGAACGTCTCCACCAGATGCACCGAGCCGACCACCATGTCGTCGTCCCAGCCCCGGAAGTTGTCGTTGACGTCGATCGCGAACAGCTTGCCGGCATCAATGCACAGCTGGGCGGCATCTGCCGGTGTCTCCAGGCCGTACAGCGAGTGTCCGAAGTCCAACAAGATGCCGAGGTTGTCGCACCCGGCCTGCTGGATGGCCAGCAGAGTACGCGCCGCGTTCGGGAAGATGATCTTGTTCCGCGGCTCGCGCGGCTTGTACTCGATCACGAACTTGATGTCGGCGTGCGTGCTGCACAGCTCACGGAGTGCGTCGACGGCGAGCGTCCAGACATCGTGGTAGTTCACCTGGAACGGGTAGTCCCAGCCGTCCTGGCCGAACCACATCTTCACGTAGTCGCAGCCGAGCTCCTTCGCGAGCACGGCCGCCTCGTTCAGCAACTTCAGGGCCTTGGCGCGGACCGCCGGATCCGGATTGGTGATCGAGCCCTTGACGTAGTCCTTGTTGTAGATCTCCGGGGTGATCGCGACGGCTCGCAGGTTGTTGCGGGCCAGCGCGGCCTTCACGTCGTCCAGCGTGCCGTCGAAGCCGGCGAACGGCCAGTTCAGATCGACCACGGACAGGTCGCCGACCGCACCGGCCTTGTCGATCTGCTCGAGCAACCCGACGGGTTCGCCGTACCCCTCGGTGGCATAACGATCCAGGTAAGTGGCGAAGTGCCAGATGCCCGCGCCGAAGACTGGCAGGTCACTCATGGTGGGTACTCCGTTCTGAGTCCGGGAGATGTTTCTCTGCCGCCGACTTGTCAGCGTCAGAAGCGGCTATGGCGAGTTGTCACGCTGACAAGTCGGCTGAGGTGCGGCCGAACTTGCGGATCTTGGCGAACATGTCTTCGAGCAGGTAGCGGACGTCCACGGTCTCTGCGACCTTGATCGGGTGTCCCGAGCCGGGCAGGTAGCCACCCTCGCGACTGAAGCGAGGAGCCGGGATCGTCCGGAACGTGCCGCCACGAGGATTGAGGATCAGCGAGATCGCCGGCGAGTCGCCCAGTGAGCGTGACTCGATCGGTTCGCCGTGATGCGTCGCATTCCACTCGACCAGCTGACCGATCAGGTAGTCGGCCAGCCGGCTGGTGCCACCGATCTTCTCCTCGAGCTCGGCATAGCCGACCGACACCATCGAGTAGACGGGGGCCGGCACCTGCCAGACGATCATCCCGGAGTCGAAGACCACGTTGGCGGCCGAGATGTCGTTGCGGAGATTGAACTCGACCGCCGGGTACGACCAGTCGACGCCGTAGCCCATGCCGCCGATCCAGACCACGACCACGTCGCGATCGACGATCTCCGGATCCATCATGATAGCCGAGGCCATGTCGGTCAGCGGGCCGAGAAAGGCGACGAACAGGGGTTCGTCGCCGGTCGCCAGCAAGCTCTCGGCGATGATCAGCTCCGCACCGGCGGACGGCAGCGGTGTGTCCTCGTCAGCGATCGCGGCCTCGGCCCCGTTGGCGACGGTGATCCGCCCGTCGAGGTCCATCAGCTCCAGCAGCAGGTCGATCTCGGCCCGTGACTCGAGCATGCTGTCAGTGCTGCGCTCGGTCCCGAAGTGAGCGGGGACAAGGCCGCGGACATCGAGCGTCGGCGAGAGCAGCGCATGGACGATCGCGTACTGGTCGTCGGCCTCGTTCTTTGCGTCGGTGTCGATGATCACCCGCCGGCGAGTCGGACGGCTCACAGAATCTCCTTCGAGTGTTTGGCTCTCGCGTAGACGTCCCTTGCGCTGTGGACCTTGCATAGCCATTCACTGTCGCATAATCTATCACACGCGAAACGGACGTCAAGCGCGTCGGGCAGGATGGCGCAGAGAAGCACAAGACTCGAAACGACCACGGGAGGAGCCGGTGCAGGTGCAGCCCACCGAGGTAGTTCTGGCGATCGATCAGGGCACGACGAACTCGAAGGCGGTCCTCGTGCGCGCCGACGGCTCCGTGGTGGCGATCGGCTCGGCGGGGGTCCCGGTGGACAACCCCGAGGCCGGCTGGGTCGAGCAGGACGCTGAGCAGATCTGGCGCAGCGTGCTTGCCGCGGTGGCCGACCTCCTGCACGCGGTGGCCGATGTCCTGAGCGCCGCAGGGGACGTACGCGTGGTGGGCGTCGCGTTGTCCACCCAGCGCGAGTCGGTGCTGATCTGGCAGCGCAGCACGGGTCGTCCACTCGGGCCTGTCCTCGGTTGGCAGGACCGTCGGACGGCCGACTGGTGCACCGACCTGGCGGCCAGCGACTACACGGCGGCTGCGGCGGTCTCGACCCGGACCGGCCTCCGGATCGATCCCATGTTCTCGGCTCCGAAGCTGCGCTGGCTGCTCGACCACCGGCCGCCGGAGGTCCCGCTGACCGATATCTGCGCCGGGACGGTCGACGCGTGGCTGGTCTGGCGATTGACCGGTGGCCGGGTGCACGCGACCGACGCGGGCAATGCCTCCCGCACACTGTTGTACGACGTGACGGACCTGGCCTGGTCGGCGGAGCTGTGCGAGCTGTTCGGCGTGCCGGTGTCGGTGCTGCCCTCGGCCCGGCCGTCGAACGCCGGCTTCGGACGGACATCCGGCATCGACGGCATCCCGGACGGCACGCCGATCGTCGCGGTGATGGCCGACTCGCACGCCGCGCTGTTCGGCCAGGGCGGCGACTCCCCCGGTCTGGTGAAGGCGACCTTCGGCACCGGCACGTCGGTGATGACGCCGGTGTCGAGCTATCGCCCGGACTCCTCCACCGTGCCACTTACTCTGGCGTGGCTGACCACAACGCCGACGTACGCTCGCGAAGGCAACATCCTCTCCTCCGGAGCCGCCCTGGCCTGGACGGCAACACTGCTCGGACTTGGCTCGGTCGGCGACCTCCTCGTGGTGGCCCAGTCCGTGCCGGATGCGGGCGGTGTGCACCTGCTCCCGGCCTTCACCGGCCTCGGTGCGCCGCACTGGGACCGTTCGGTGCGTGCCAGTCTCACCGGGATGACCCAGGCGACGTCGCCGGCCCACGTGGCGCGGGCGGCCGTGGACGCGGTCGCCCACCAGATCTGCGACATCGTCGATGTGATCGCCGCCGACGGCACGGCGCTGGACGTGCTCCGCGCCGACGGCGGTGCCACCAAGTCCGCACTGCTGATGCAGACCCAGTCCGACCTCCTCGGCCTGAGGGTCGAGGTCGCCGACGTGCCCGAGGTCTCCGCGATGGGTACGGCGAAGCTCGCCTGGCAGGTGCTCGACGGCGGCGATCGCTGGCGTCAGGCGCCCTCCGCACGGACGTACGAACCCACCATCGACAGGCGGGTGCGGGCCGAGCGCCGCCGCGGCTGGAGAATGAATCTCGACGCTGCTCGAGACAGGCCAGCGAGTTCTGACCAGCTCAGCGGCCGAAGCGGAAGGTGAGCGTCTCGATCATGGCTGCCCAGCCCCAAGGCGTCGGCCGGCCGACCTCGACCGGGATGGTTTCCGGCGACCCGCAGGTGCGGCTGATGACGAAGGTCGCCCACATGTATCACGAGCAGGGCATCCGACAGACCGAGATCGCGGACGCGCTGCACGTCTCGCAGGCCAAGGTGTCGCGACTGCTCAAGCGCGCGGGCGAGGTGGGCATCGTCAAGACCATCGTGGTCGTCTCTCCAGGTGTCCACACCGAGCTCGAGGCGCGCCTGGAGCTGGAGTTCGGACTGCTGGAGGCCGTCGTGGTCGATGTGGCCGGTGACGAGGCCGAGATCATCGCGGGCCTGGGGTCGGCCGGCGCCGGCTATCTGGAGAACACCCTGACCGGGGGCGAGCGGATCGGTATCTCACCGTGGAGCCAGACCCTGCTCGCCGTCGTCGACCGGTTGCGGCCGCTCCGGACCGCCGGTGCCGAGAGCGTGATCCAGCTCGTCGGCGGGGTCGGCGCCTCAGCGGTGCAGGTACAGGCCAACCGTCTGCTCGACGAGCTGGCCACCAGGATCGGGGCACGGCCGAGCTTCGTCCCCGCTCCGGGTCTGGTCGGTTCGGCGGCCATCCGCGGCGGGCTGCTCGAAGACTCGACGATGGTCGGGATCACCGAGCAGTGGTCGTCGCTCACAATGGCCCTGGTGGGCATCGGCAGCCTGCATCCTTCACCGCTGCTGCGACAAAGCGGCAACGCGGTCGCGCCCGACGACGAGTCCTACCTCCTCTCCCTCGGCGCGGTCGGTGACGTCTGCCACCGGTTCTTCGACGCCGAGGGAAACCTGCTGCCCGGCGCGGTGGACGATCGCGTGGTCGGGATCGGTCCGGAGCAGTTCCGGGCGGTGCCCCGCCGGGTCGGGCTGGCTGGCGGCAAGCGAAAGCACGATGCAATCCTGGCCGCCCTGCAGGGCGGTTGGGTGAACGTGCTGGTCACCGATGTCGGGACGGCTCGGGCCCTGCTCGACGGGGACGCGTCCTGACGTCCGCCGCGTGCTGAGCCGGTCGAAGGACACACCCGCGTGCACTATGGAACGCATGCTCTCTCGCCGCGCACTCCTGGCCGGGTCGGCGTCGCTAGCTCTGGGCACGGTGGTCGGGTGCTCCACGACCCAGGAGCCATCGTCTGGTTCATCGCCCAGCGCCACGGCGGAAGCGACCTCGGCGAGCCCATCACCGAGCCCGTCGCCCGCTGCCTCGCCCACTGCCTCGCCCACGTCATCGGCGACCGCGGGCGCGACCCGGGGGACGCCGACGCCGAGTCCCAGCCCGACCGGTTCTCCCAAGCCGAAGGTCGCCGACACGATCGCCGACGACCTGAGCGTGCCCTGGAGCATCGTGTTCCTGGCCTCCGGAGACGCGCTCGTCTCCGAGCGGGATACGGCACGCATCCTCAAGATCACCCCGAAAGGCACGGTGTCAACCCTCGGGGAGGTGTCCGGGGTGCAGGCACCCTCGGGGGCGGGTGAGGGCGGCCTGCTGGGCCTGGCCATCGCCCCCCATGACCAGCAGACGCTGTACGCGTACTGCACGACCAGTTCCGACAACCGGGTCGTCCGGCTCAGCCTGGCCGGGGGAAGAGTCGGGAAACCGCATGCCGTGCTGTCCGGCGTCCCGACCAGCACCCATCATCACGGCGGTCGGCTGTTGTTCGCCCCGGACGGGAACCTGTTCGTCTCGACCGGCGACGCCGAGGTGTCGTCCCGCGCGCAGAACCGCGACTCCCTGGCGGGCAAGATCCTGCGGATCACGCCGAACGGCAAGGCCGCCCCGGGCAATCCGTTCGGGAACCGGACCTGGACGTACGGCCATCGCAACATCGAAGGCCTCGCCTTCGACGCGAAGGGCCGGCTCTGGGCGACCGAGTTCGGCGAGAAGACGTCCGACGAGCTGAACTTGATCATCAAGGGTCACAACTACGGCTGGCCGTACGTCGAGGGTACGTCCGCCGACTCCAGGTACACGAACCCAAAGCTCACCTGGTCGCCGACCAGCACCTGCTCCCCGGCGGGCCTCGCGATCACCCGTTCGACCGCCTTCATCGGCGCTCTGCAGGGAAAGTGCCTGTTCTCGGTCACCCTGGACGGAACGAGCGCGGGCGCACCCAGGAAGCACTTCGCCGGGGACTACGGCCGGATCCGCAGCGTGGCGGCGGCGCCCGACGGATCACTCTGGATCACCACGAGCAACACCGACGGACGCGCAACGCCGGGCACGCATGACGACAAGATCCTCCGGGTCACGCTGTAGCACCCGCGGGTCAGCTCAGCGCCGGGACCACCTCGCGCTCGAACAACTCGATCCCGGATCGGTCGTAGGCGGCCTCGGGGAAGTTGTGGATGGCATAGCCGAGTCCGAGATCGCGGACCGCGTTCAGTCTCTCGATGATCTGCTCCGGTGTGCCGACGCCGGCTGCACTCCCGTTGCGATACTCCGCCAGCGCGCCCGCGGCTCCATCCGCACCGAGGTACGGCACCAGCCGAGCCTCGATCGCGTCGAGACGCTCCTTGACCTCTGTCTCGGTCTCGGCGATCACGGTGTTGAAGTTCGACGACCGGACGATGGCATCGAAATCGGTGCCGACGTCGGCGCAGTGCTCGCGGAGCAGCTCGCTCTTGCGGGTGAATGTCTCCGGGTCCCCGCCGAAGTTCGTGTACTGCGCGTAACGGGCGGCGATCCGCAGCGTCACCTTTTCGCCACCACCCGCGATCCAGAGCGGAATTCCGTTCTCCTGCAGGGGTCTCGGCCAGACCCGGGCACCGTCCACCCGGTAGTAGCTGCCGTCGAGCGTGGCGGAACCGGTGGTCCAGGCCTGATGCATGATCTCGACGCCCTCGCGCAACCGGCCGAGCCGCTCCTTGGCCGGTGGGAAACCGTAGCCGTACGCGCGCCACTCGTGCTCGTACCAGCCGCCACCGATGCCCATCTCGACCCGGCCGCCGGAGATGATGTCGATGGTCGACGCCACCTTGGCCAGGTAGGCCGGATTGCGATAGCTCATGCAGGTACACATCTGGCCGAGCCGGACGCGGGAGGTCGATGCGGCGAAGGCCGACATCAGGGTCCAGGCCTCGTGCGTCGCCTCCTCGCTCGGCACCGGCACGGTGTGGAAGTGGTCGTAGACCCAGATCGACTCCCACGGCCCGGCGTCCGCAGCCTGGGCGAGGTCACGCATCGTGGTCCACTGTTCTGCGGGCGCGATGCCCACCAGGTCGTGCCGCCAACCCTGGGGCACAAAGATTCCGAATCGCATGACCGTCACGCTACGACCCACGGCTTCGACGGTGTGGGTGGGGACGGGTGACACAATCGGCCGACATGTCGTCATCAGCAGGAGTCGCCCCCGATCGAGGCGTGTGGATCGAGTCGACGATCGGCGCGATGTCGCTGGAACAGAAGGTCGGCCAGCTCTTCATCCCGTACGTCACCGGCGCGACCGTGGATACCCGGTCGGAGGAGAACACCGCGCGTTTCGGCGTGGCGACACCGGCTGCGGCGGTCGCCGACCTCCACCTCGGTGGCGTCATCTACTTCGCATGGAGCCACAACACGAGCGGGCCGCGGCAGATCGCGGCGCTGAGCAGCGGTCTGCAGCGAGCGAACTCGGCCGCGGGCAATCCTGCGCCGTTGTGCATCTCCACCGATCAGGAGACGGGCAGCGGAGGCCGGGTGGGTCCGCCGGCGACCGTGTTCCCGGAGGCGATGGCGCTCGCGGCGGGTCGGGACCCGGAAGCGACCCGGCTGGCGTACGCGATCACAGGAGCCGAGCTCCGCGCCATGGGAATCACTCTGGACTTCGCGCCGGACGCCGACGTCAACATCAATCCCGCCAATCCGGTGATCGGGATCCGCTCGTTCGGATCGGATCCGTCACTCGTCGCCGACAATGTGGTGGCGGCTGTCGGCGGTCTGCAGGACTCTGTGAGCGCCTGCGCGAAGCACTTTCCCGGTCACGGCGACACCGACCAGGACTCGCACCTGTCCCTGCCGACGATCAACCTCCCGAGGGAACGCTGGGAGGCGGTCGACGCGCCGCCGTTCCGGGCGGCGATCGCCGCCGGCGTCGATGCGATCATGACCGCTCACATCGCGGTCCCCCGACTCGATCCATCGGGCGATCCGGCCACGCTGAGCGAGCCGATCGTCAGCGGACTGCTCCGCCGCGAACTCGGTTTCACCGGTGTGATCGTGACGGACTCGCTACGAATGGAGGGAGTCAGGACTGTCTACGCAGACAGCGAGATCCCGATTCGAGCGATCGAGGCGGGCGCCGACGTGCTGCTCGACCCGCCGTGGCCCGCCCGGCAGATCGGTGCTGTGATCGATGCCGTCCGATCCGGGCGCATCACCGAGCAGCGGATCGGGGAGAGCGTCCGACGGATCCTGATCATGAAGTGGAACCGGGAGGCGATCGCGGATCCCTCGGACGACGCGGTCCCGGTCGAGTCGCGCGTCGGCACGGCTGAACACCTACGGGCAGCGCAGGAGATCGCGGACCGGACGACGACTCTGGTCACCGACACCTCACACCTCATTCCGCTCCCTCCCGGATCGGTATTCGTGACCGGGTGGGGCCCGACACAGGTGCCGCAGCTGGCCGAGGGACTGCGCGGGGGCAACCGCAGCGTCGTGGCGTCGGTCACGGGCGAGAACCCGACCCCGGTCGCGATCGACCAGGCGACCACGATGGCGAAAGCACACGATCTCGTGGTCGTGACGACGTACCGGGCCTCGAAGGATCGCGGCCAGCGCGACCTGGTCGCCGGACTACGCGCAACGGGCCGACCGGTGCTGGTCGTCGCGCTGGGTGACCCGTACGACATCGCTTACCTGGAAGGAATCGACAGCTACCTAGCGACGTACTCCTCGACGTCGGTCGCGGTCGGCTCGGCTGTCCGGGTGATCACCGGAACCGTTGCCGCAGGCGGAAGGTTGCCCGTCGACATCGGCGACCCAGCCGATCCGACGGTGCTCCGCTACCGGTACGGCACGGGGTCGTGATCGATCAGTGGCCGCGGAACGCCTCGGCGAGCCACCAGGAGCCGCCGTCGCTACTGATCTTGGCGTCGATCACCAGCGGCCGGTCGTGGTGCTCGGCCAGCCAGACGTCGAGCTGGTCGAGATGGTCCCGGGTGCGGACCGTCATCCCATCCGCGCCGAAGCCACGAGCGATCGACGCGAGGTCGCTGTCGGGGAAGGTCACGGTCGAAAGATCCTGACCCTCGACGAAGTGGTGCACCTCGGCACCGTACGCGTGATCGTTGTAGACGATGACCACCAGCGGGAGCCGCAACCGGACGGCGGTCTCCAGCTCCGCGACCGCCATCAGGAAGCCGCCGTCCCCGGTGGCCAGCACCGGTAGCCGCCCCGGACTCGCCAGTGCCGCGCCGATCGCCGTCGCCAGCCCGAGGCCGATGGACTGGTAGCTCTGGGTGAAACAGAATCCCGCCGGGTCCGGCACCGACAGATAGCCCGCCGGGTAGCCCATGAAGTTGCCGGAGTCCACGGCCAGCACGCGCTCCGCCGGCAGTCGGCGCTCGAGCTCGGAGCTCAGCACCCGGGGATCGATCGTGTCCGCGTCGGAGAGATCATCGATCGGTACGTCGACCCAACGGCCCTCGGCCGCGAGCCGGGCCCCGATCTCGCGGCGACGGTAGCGGCTCTCGGGGTCGCGGAGCAGCACCAGATGGTCGAGAGCGCGGGCCGTCTCACCGACGTCGCCGTGCACGCCGAGGCTGATCGGCCGATTCGCGGCCAGCGCCGACTCGTCGTCGTCGACCTGCGCGACGATGGTGTGCTCACCGATCAGCTTGCCGTGCTGGGTCGTCCACATGGTCAGGCTGCAGCCCCAGGCGATCACCAGGTCCGCCCCGGTGATCAGCTCCGCGGCCAGCGGGGTGGCGAAGCCGCCGGAGATACCGAGGTCGAACGGGTCGCCGGCAAATGCCCCTTTGGCGACGGCCGAGGTGGCCAGCAGCGCGCCCGATCGAAGCGCGAGATCGCGGAGCACCTTGCGATGAGCCATCCCGCCGCGACCGGCGATGAACACCGGACGCTGCGCCGCGTTGATCAGATCGGCGAGCTGGCGCGTCGCGTACTTGCCTGGCCGGACAGGGACCGTGGGCGGCAGCGGCTCCACCCGGACCAGGTCGGCGTCGCCGGCCTGGACGTCGAGCGGCACGTTCAGCACGACGGTTCGCCGTCCGTTCCGAGCCGTGCGCCACGCCCTGGTGACGTCCGCGACGGCCGTCGCCGCAGAGTGGACCCGTTCGGGCACGGCGCCCACCGCGCGGACCAACCCGTCCTGGTCGATCTTGAAGTTCGAGCGAACGGCAGCGCCGGCGGAGTCGGCCGCCAGCACGATCATGGGCGTCCGGCTCTTGGCCGCTTCGGCGATCCCGGTCATGGCATTCGTCAGGCCGGGACCCTGATGGACCGAGACCAGCCCGACGGTGCCGCTGGTGCGGGCGTACGCGTCTGCCATGGTCGCCGCGCCCGCCTCGTGCCGGGCCGCGAGATAGGCCACGCCGGTATCGCGAAGAGCATTGGTCATCGCGAGGTTGCCGCTCCCGACAACGCCGAAGGCGTGGCCGATGCCGAGCCTGCCCAGCGTCCGGCCGACGAGCTCGGCGACCTTCATCGAACTCTTCGCCACGACGCCTACCGCTCGACCAGCGCGACGGCCCGGGCCGGGCTGCCGGTGCCGCCGACGATGGGCAACGGACTCACGATCAGCACAGCGCCGGTGAGCGGGAGCAGGTCGAGGTTCTGCAGCTGGGTCAGTCCGAACCTGCCCGCGCCGAGCAGGAAGTGGTGCGCCGGGAACGCCGGATTCATCCCACCCGCACTGCCGGCGTCGATGCCGACCGTCTCGACGCCGTACCCGGTGATGTCACGTTCGGTCGCGAGCCACTTGGCCGCATCGACGGACGGGCCAGGGGTGTGCGGCCCGTTCTCGTCGGCGTTGAGAAACGCGGACTCGTCGCTACCCCGTGCACTCCAGCCGGAGCGCAGCAGCACCCAGCCACCGTCGGGGATCTGGCCGTTCTCCCGTTCCCAGACAAGCAGATGGTCCGGCTCGAGCAGGAAGTCGGGATCGGCGGCAACCTCGGCGGTGACGTCGACGACGACGACCGGCCCGATCAACCGAGTCAGCGGGATGGCGTCGACGCTCAGCCCCGCGCGCCCGGTCGCCCAGTGTGCCGGCGCGTCGAGATGGGTGCCGGTGTGTTCGCCGGTGTGGATGTTGTTCCACCGCCACATCGGGCCCGCGTCGTCGAAGTTGCTGACCTCCTCCAGGCTGAGGTGGATCGTGTTGGCGAACGGCGGCGGCAGCTGGAGCACAGGAGTCTCCGATGACAGGGGTGCCGTCAGGTCGATCACCTCGACGCTGGCATCCGTGATCTTGCCCAGCAGCTCCTCGAGCACCGCCATCGCCGCCCAACCTCTTCCCGAGTTTGTCGAAGTCTCAGCACCATCTGGTGGTGAGATTCTGACAACTCGGCGGTCGGGTCAGCCGACCGGGTGCCCGACCGCGGTGAGGTTGCCCTCGACCGTACGTCGGCAGACCTCCTGCCACGGGGTCGGGTTCAGGCCAAGCGCCTGCTGGGTTCGGGTGCTGTCGAGCACGTACGGCCGGGTCCACATGTACGACAGCGCGGCGATCTCCCGCATCAGGGGGTTGACCAGCGCGAGCGCTTTCAGGGCGGGCATCGGGATGGCATGGACGGCGACCGGCGCGTGGCCGCCGGCGGCGAGCACGTCGGTGAGCGCCTGGCGCTGCGTCCGCGGCTCGTTGCTTGGTGCGTGCCAGACCTGCCCCCAGGTGTCGGCGCGGTCTGCGACGACGGCGAGCGTGCGGGCCATGTCGAGAACATCGGTCCAGCTGTGCAGCAGATCGGCCTTGCCGATCACCCAGGCCGCCTTGCCCTCGGTGGCGGTCGGCAGGTGCCGGGTGATGTGGCCGTTGGCGCCGACACCGACCCCGACGTAGTCCGAGCCGCGGACCTCGACGGCGCGGATCCGGCCGGCCTCGTGACGAGCCTTCGCCTCCGCCCACATTCCGGCCCGGAGTCGACCCTTGTGATCGGTGGCCGCATCCGGCTGGCCCTCGACCATCGGGGCATCAATCGGGCCGTACGGGTAGAGGCAGGACGCGGTGACCAGGGTGGCCCCGGTGCGCTCGGCCGCGACCAGCAGGCTCTCGGCCAGCGGCGGCCAGACCGTGTCCCAGGTCGTGTAGTCGCTCGGGTTCGCGCAGTTGAACAGCGCGCTCGCTCCCGTGGTTGCTGAGGTCAGCGCGTCCGGGTCGGAGGCGTCCGCGGACACCGACTCGACCCCGTCGAGCCTGACCCTGCCGGACCGGGTGACCAGCCTGACCGTCTCTCCCCTGTCCCGCAGGACCTCCGCGGTGTGCTGACCTACCGGCCCGGCTCCGACGATCACGTACGTCTTGCTCATGGTGTGGCTCCTGTTCTGAAATGTGAGCAGTGCTCTCGTTTCTCAAGAGTGCATCACCCGGAGTCGACATGTCAAGAGCAGTGCTCTCGTTTCTTGTCATTGCTCTCGAATTCGTGCCAGACTGCACGCGTGACCCCCTCAGCCCCGATGACGGCCCGCGCGATCGCGAGACGCGAGCTCACCCAGGCGATCGTCGCCAGTGCTCGGAGCCAGCTGGCCGAGATCGGACCCGCCGCGCTCTCGGTCCGGGCGGTCGCGCGAGACCTCGGAATGGCGTCCTCGGCGGTCTACCGGTACTTCCCCAGTCGCGACGATCTGCTCACCGAGCTGCTGGTGGTGATCTACGGGGAGCTGGCGGACCGGCTCGAGTCGGCGGATACAGCGGTCAAGCGCTCAGACGTACGCGGCCGCTGGCTCGCACTCGCCCGCACCCTGCGCGGGTGGGCGCAGAAGGCGCCGCACGAGTACGCGTTCCTGTACGGCTCACCCGTTCCCGGCTACCAGGCGCCGACGGCGACCGTGGCGCCGGCCGCCCGCGTGACCGGGGTGATGTTGGGTATCGTCGCCCAGCTCGACCAGGCCGGGCCGCTGGAGCCGGTCGTACCGCTGCCTGCCGAGACTCATGATCAACTCGCACCGTTCCGCGCCCGCGCCGGAGAGTCGTTCTCCGACGAGGCGATCCTGCGTGGGGTGACGGCTTGGGGCGGCCTCCTCGGAGCCCTGAGCCTCGAGCTGTTCGGCCACCTGCACCTGGCCGTGGTCGACTACGACGCCCACTTCGAGCTGATCATCGCCCGCCTCGACCCGGCTGCTTGATACACGGCTCGCGCACGCTGCGCGCCTCAAGGCCGCTACTTCTTCAGCAGTGAGCGGAGGACGTACTGCATGATGCCGCCGTTGCGGTAGTAGTCGGCCTCGCCAGGGGTGTCGATCCGAACCACCGCGTCGAAGCTGACGTCGCCGGCACTGACCTTGACCGTCTTCGGGGTGGTGCCCTCGTTCAGCACGGTGACGCCGCTGATCTCAAAGGTCTCCTCGCCGGTCAGCCCGAGGGACTCCGCATTCTGGCCCTCGGGGTACTGCAGCGGCAGCACGCCCATCCCGATCAGGTTCGAACGGTGGATCCGCTCGTAGCTCTCGGCGATGACGGCCTTGACACCCAGCAGGGCGGTGCCCTTGGCCGCCCAGTCGCGCGACGAGCCCGAGCCGTACTCCTTGCCGGACAGGATCACCAGCGGGGTGCCGGCGGCGATGTATTTCTCCGACGCCTCGTAGACCGTTGTCACCGGTGCGTCGGAGGAGTTGAAGTCGCGGGTGAATCCACCCTCGGTACCCGGCGCCAGCTGGTTGCGAAGCCGGATGTTGGCGAACGTGCCGCGGATCATCACCTCGTGGTTGCCCCGGCGTGAGCCGTAGGAGTTGAAGTCCTTGCGATCGACACCGTGCTCGGAGAGGTACTTGCCGGCTGGTGCGTCCGCCTTGATCGACCCCGCCGGCGAGATGTGATCGGTGGTGATCGAGTCGCCGAGCTTGAGCAGCACCCGGGCACCGGAGATGTCGGTGACCGGCACCGGGTCGGCCGGCATCCCGTCGAAGTACGGAGGCTTGCGGACGTACGTCGAGTCCGGGTCCCACTCGAAGATCTCACCTTCCGGCGTCGGCAGGGACTGCCACTGCTGGTCACCGGCGAACACGTCGGCGTAGGAGTCGGTGAACATCTCGGCCCCGATCGAGGACGCGACGATCTCGTCGATCTCCGACTGGGCCGGCCAGATGTCCTTCAGGTACACGGGATTCCCCGACTCGTCGTCACCGAGGGACTCGGTGGTGATGTCGATGTCCATGCTGCCGGCGAGCGCGTAGGCGACGACGAGCGGCGGCGAGGCCAGATAGTTCATCTTCACGTCGGGGTTGATCCGACCCTCGAAGTTCCGGTTGCCCGAGAGCACCGAGACCGCGGCAAGATCGTTGTCCTGAATTGCCTGGCTGACCTCGGGGATGAGCGGGCCGGAGTTGCCGATACAGGTCGTGCAGCCGTAGCCGACCAGGTTGAACCCGAGCTTGTCGAGGTACGGCGTCAGGCCCGAGCGGTCGTAGTAGTCGCTGACGACCTTCGATCCCGGAGCGAGCGTGGTCTTGACCCACGGCTTGCGGGTCAGGCCCTTCTCGACGGCCTTCTTCGCGACCAGCGCCGCGCCGATCATCACGCTGGGGTTCGACGTGTTCGTGCACGAGGTGATCGCCGCGATGGTGACTGCGCCATGATCGATCTCGAACGACGAACCGTCGGCCAGCGTGACCGGCACCTTCTTGGTCGGCCGACCGATGCTCGCCGGTACGTCTTCGCCGTACTCGTGCGGCGCCGACGACCCGTTCCCACTGGCATGGCTCGGCGAGTCGGAGGCGGGGAACGACTCGTCCACCGACTCGTCGTAGCCGTCCAGTTCCTCCTCGCCGACGTAGTCGCGCAGCGCCTCGCGGAAACCCTGCTTGGCGTGCGCCAGGATGACCCGGTCCTGCGGCCGCTTCGGCCCGGCGATGCTCGGCACCACCGTGGCGAGATCGAGCTCGAGGTACTCGGAGTAGCGCGGCTCACGATCGTCGTCGTGCCACAGCCCCTGTTCCTTTGCATAGCTCTCGACGAGCGCGATCTGGTCCTCGCTCCGGCCGGTGAGCCGCAGATAGTCCGTGGTCTTGGAGTCGATCGGGAACACTGCGATGGTCGAGCCATACTCCGGGCTCATGTTGCCGATGGTGGCGCGATTGGCCAGCGGAACCTCCGAGACGCCTGGCCCGTAGAACTCGACGAACTTGCCGACGACCTTGTGCTGGCGCAACATCTCGGTGATGGTCAGCACCAGGTCGGTCGCGGTCGCACCCTCGGGCAGCGAGCCGGACAGCTTGAATCCGACCACGCGCGGGATGAGCATCGAGACCGGCTGGCCGAGCATCGCGGCCTCCGCCTCGATGCCACCGACGCCCCACCCGACGACGCCGAGTCCGTTGACCATGGTCGTATGGGAATCCGTGCCCACACAGGTGTCCGGGTAGGCGTACAGCTCGCCGTCGACGGTGCGCGGGAAGATCACCCGGGCCAGGTGCTCGATGTTGACCTGGTGGACGATGCCGGTGCCCGGGGGCACCACCTTGAAGTCGTCGAACGCGGTCTGGCCCCAGCGCAGGAACTGGTAACGCTCACGGTTGCGCCCGTACTCGATCTCGACGTTGCGGACGAAGGCGTCCGCGGTGCCGAAGACGTCGGCGATCACGGAGTGGTCGATCACCATCTCGGCCGGCGCTAGCGGGTTGATCTTGTTGGCGTCGCCGCCCATCTCGGCCATCGCCTCACGCATGGTGGCCAGGTCCACGACACACGGGACGCCGGTGAAGTCCTGCATGATCACCCGCGCCGGGGTGAACTGGATCTCCTTGCTCGGTTCAGCGCTGGGCTCCCAGCCGGCCAGTGCCCGGATGTCGTCGGCGGTGATGTTCGCGCCGTCCTCGGTGCGTAACAGGTTCTCGAGCAGGATCTTCAGGCTGTACGGCAACGAGTCTTGCCCCTCGACCGCGTCGAGCCGGAAGATCTCATAGGCGGCGTCCCCGACCTGCAGGGTCGCCTTTGCACCGAAGCTGTTGACACTCATGGAGCACTCCTCGGGTCGCTCAGGCAAAGTCTCTTGATATCAAGATATCACGCGATGGACGCCCGCCCACCGTGTTCCGACCCTAGTGCCAGCCTTCGGAGCGGGGATGGTAAGCCAACCCTCACTTGGGCTCTCCTGCGGACCCGGGGGTCAGCTGTCCGGTTCGAGCACGGCGACCGCTTCCAGATGGTGGGTCATCGGAAACAGGTCGTACGCGCGCAGGCTGCTCAGCCGATAGCCGAGACCGAGTGCCGTGCCGAGGTCGCGAGCCAGCGCCGCGGGATCGCAGGCGACGTACGCGACGGCGCGCGGCCGGCGACGGATGACCTCGGTGATCACGGCCCTGCCGGCACCCGTCCGCGGCGGGTCGAGGACCACGAGGTCGACCCGCTCCGACAACTTCGGCAGACGGACGTCGACCCGCCCGACCTGGAGTCGGACGTGCACCCGTGCGTCGGCGAGATTCCGTTGAGCCGAGTCGATCGCAGCCGCCGATGTCTCGACACCCCAGACCCGGCACCCGGCGTCGGACAAGGCGCCGGCGAACAGTCCGACCCCGCAGTAGAGATCGAAGGCACGCTCCCCCGGCTTCGGCGCCAGCCCGTTCAGAACCGCGGCGACCAGCGTGTCTGCGGCCGCCGGATGCACCTGCCAGAAGCCGTCCGCGGCGACCTCCCAGCTGCGGCCGGCCGCTCGCTCGTGCACCACCTGTGACCCGACCCGGGGCTCGCCGCCGACCAGCAGCGTCGGTCCGTCCTCCGACGCGACAGCGATCAGCTCGGCGTCAGCTGGCCAGGACTGCCCGACAACGCTCGGAGTCGACCGGTGCGCGATCAGACATCCCTCGTCCGGCAGGGGGATGAGCTCGTGCGAGCGATGGGCCCGCAGCCCCGCGCGCCCCGCCCCGTCAACCTGATAGCGCATCCGCCGCCGCCAACCCAGACCGTCCGCCGCCTCACGAGGCGCGGGCACCGCCTCGACCTCGCCCGCCCAGTCGATGCCGGCCAGTCGCCTCAGCTGCTCCGCCAGGACGAGCGCCTTCAGCCGACGCTGAGCACCGACCTCGACATGCTGGAAGTCGCAGCCACCGCAGCCGCCGGCACCGGCGACCCGACATGGGACGGCAACCCGATCGGGACTGGCGCTCACCACCTCGACCGCGTCCGCCCGCCAGAACTTCGCGTGGCCCGAGTCGGTGATGAGCGCCCGCACGCGCTCGCCCGGCAGCGCGTGCCGGACGAAGACGACCCGACCCTCGTGCCGCGCCACACAGTGCCCGCCGTGCGCCACGGGTCCGACCTCGAGCTCGATCAGCACCCGAACGACCCGGCGCTAACGGTAGAACGAGCGTCGAGCCGTGCCGGCCGCGTCGTCGCGCTCGAAGCGCTCGGCGGCCTTGCCGGACGACGCGAGCAGATAGGGCACGGAGGTCACCATCACACCCGGGGTGAACAGCAGTCGGCCCTTCAGCCGCAGCGCACTCTGGTTGTGCAGGATCTGCTCCCACCAGTGACCGACGACGTACTCGGGGATGTAGACCGTGACCACGTCGCGCGGGCTCTCGGAGCGGATGTTCTTGACGTACTCCAGGATCGGGTTGGTGACTTCACGGTACGGCGACGCGACCACCTTCAGCGGCACCGGGATGCCCGACTCCTCCCAGATCTTGACCAGCTGCTCGGTCTCTTCGGGGTCGACGGCCACCGTCAGGGCCTCCAGAGTGCTCGGCCGGGAGGCCTTGGCGAACGCGAGCGCTCGCAAGGTCGGCTTGTGCAGCTTGCTCACCAGCACGATGGCGCGCACTCGGCTCGGCAGCGTACGGTCCTCGCCCTCGACCAGCGCCGTCTCTTCGGCGACCCGCTGATAGTGCCGCCGGATCGCCTTCATCATCACGAAGATCACACCCATGGCGATGATCGCGATGTAGGCGCCCTGGAGGAACTTCGAGATGAGCACGATGACGAGTACCGTGCCGGTCATCGTGAGGCCGACCGCGTTGATGACCCGGGACCGCATCATCCGGGACCGTTGGGCCGGGCGCGTCTCGGTCTTCAGGTGCCGGGTCCAGTGTCGGAGCATGCCTAGCTGGCTGACGGTGAAGGACACGAAGACACCGACGACGTACAGCTGGATGAGCGAGGTGACGTCGGCCTTGAACGCGACGATCAACACGATGGCCAGGAACGTCAGTACGACGATGCCATTGCTGTAGGCCAGCCGGTCGCCGCGGGTATGCAGCTGGCGCGGCAGGTAGCCGTCGCGGGCCAGGATCGAGCCGAGCACCGGGAAGCCGTTGAACGCGGTATTTGCGGCCAGGAACAAGATGATCATCGTGGCAAACACGACGAAGTAGAACCCCGGCTTGAAGTCGGAGAAGATCGCCGCCGACAACTGTCCGATCGCGGTCTCCTCGACGACGTCGACTCGCTCCCCGTTCAGGGTGTAGTACGACAGCCCGCTGTCGACCAGCTTGAGGTTGGTCAGGTTGGCGAGGGTGATGACGCCGATCAGCATGGTCACCGAGATCATGCCCAGCAGCAACAGAGTCGTGGCGGCGTTCTTGCTCTTCGGCTTCCTGAACGCGGGCACGCCGTTCGAGATCGCCTCGACGCCGGTCAGAGCGGCGCAGCCGGAGGAGAACGCACGGGCGAGCAGCGCCACCATCACCACTCCGGTGAAGGAGGAGTACTTCGGGTCGGGCTCGATGCCATAGATCGCGCTGTGGGCCTGGATGTTCTCGCCGAGGACAAGGATCCGGAAGAGCCCGTAGAGGACCATGGCGATGATGCCGAACATGAAGCAGTACGTCGGCACCGCGAACAGGGTCCCGGACTCACGCACTCCGCGCAGGTTCAGGGCCATCAGGATCAGGGCAGCCAAGGCGGCGACCGTTGCCTCGTGGCCGTTGATGATGGGCAGGATGGACTTGGCGTTGGCCACACCGGACGAGATCGACACGGCGACGGTCAAGACGTAGTCGACCAGCAGGGCGCTCGCCACCGTCAGACCCGCGGTGGGCCCCAGGTTCACCGTGGCAACTTCGTAGTCACCGCCGCCGGACGGGTACGCATGCACGTTCTGCCGGTAGGAGGCGACCACGACCAGCATGACGATCGCGACCAGGATGGCGATCTTCCAGGAGAAGCTGTATGCGACCAGTCCGGCCAGCGACAGGGTCAGCAGGATCTCGTCCGGAGCATAGGCAACCGACGACAGGGCGTCCGAGGCGAAGACGGGCAGAGCGATGCGCTTCGGCAGCAGCGTCTCCCCCAGCTGGGTGCTGCGGAGCTTGCGACCCAGCAGCAGTCGCTTGCCGACATCAGAGAGGCCCACGCTCGAAGCGTAAGGCATGAAATCCTCAGGATCTGCCCGGTCGGATCAGCGGTCGCTGCGCACCGTTCGACCGACGGATGCTGGGGATCGCCTGAGTGACCCACACCACTAGACTCCGAATCGTGCACATCGTGATCATGGGCTGCGGCCGGGTCGGCGCGACGCTGGCCCGGAGTCTGGAGAAACGCGGTCACACGGTCGCTGTCATCGACATCGTGCCCGACTCCTTCCGCCGACTCGGGCCCGAGTTCAACGGACGGACCGTGAAAGGCGTCGGTTTCGACCGCGAGGTGCTCGTCGAGGCGGGGATCGCCGAGGCCGAGGGTTTCGCGGCCGTCTCCAGCGGCGACAACTCCAACATCTTGTCCGCACGGGTGGTCCGGGAGACCTTCGGTGTGCACAACGTCGTGGCCCGGATCTACGACCCCGGCCGGGCCGAGGTGTACGAGCGGCTGGGCATCCCGACCGTCGCCACGGTCCGCTGGACCGCGGATCAGGTGCTCCGTCGTCTGCTTCCGGGCGGGTCGGAGCCGCAGTGGCGCGACCCGTCCGGATCGGTGCGCCTGATGGAGGTGCATGTGGCTCGATCATGGGTCGGCCGCACCATCGACCAGATCGAGCAGGCCACGGGTGCCCGGGTGCCGTTCCTGTTCCGACTCGGCGCCGGGATCGTGCCGAAACGCAGCACCGTGTTCCAAGACGGCGACCTGCTCTACGTTGCGGTGGCCGATGCCCGCCTGGCCGAGGTCGAGTCGATCCTCGGCAGCGCGCCGAAGGGAGAATGACGATGCGTGTTGCCATCGGCGGGGCCGGCAACGTCGGCCGCTCGATCGCCAGCGAGCTGCTGGAGAACGGTCACGAGATCTTGCTGATCGACCGAGACCCGCATGCGATCAAGTCCGACACCGTTCCCGGCGCCGAGTGGCTGCTGGCCGACGCCTGCGAGCTCTCCTCTTTGGAGGAGGCGGGCCTCGACACCTGCGACGTCGCGATCGCAGCCACGGGCGACGACAAGGCAAACCTGGTCATGTCGCTGCTGTGCAAGACCGAGTTCGGAGTGCCTCGTACCGTCGCCCGGGTCAATCACCCGAAGAACGAGTGGCTGTTCAACGAGGTATGGGGTGTAGACGTCGCCGTGTCGACCCCGCGGCTGATGTGCGCCCTGGTCGAGGAGGCGGTCACGGTCGGCGACCTCGTCCGGCTGCTGACCTTCCACGAGGGCGAGGCCAACCTGGTCGAGATGACGCTGCCCGGTGAGAGCCCCTGCGTCGGTCAGCGGATCGGCGACCTGGGCTGGCCGGGCGACGTCGTGCTGGTCGCGATCATCCGGGACGGCCACGCCCAGCCGCCGGACGCCGACGGCTCACTCGAAGCGGGCGACGAGTTGCTCTTCGTCACCGCGCAGGACTTCGAGCATGAACTGGCGGAGATGCTCTCCCCGCGCGGTGGGGTCACGATCAAGCAGGCGCCGATCGCCACCCAGCGCGTCTAGTCCGGCTGCTCCGCCTCGACGATCGAGAACGGTTGACCCCGAGGGTTGGGGTCAACCGTTCTCGATTCCGGCGCATTGTCCACAGATCGAGCGGCGCCGGAAGCTCGTCCACAGCTCCGCGGTCGGGATGAAACGAGACGGCCGTCGCTACGCAGTGTCCAGACATGTACTTGCCTGCGAGCCTCGTGTCCACCATTCGCCGCCAGGACGGCGTGCTATCTCGTCGCCAGGCGCTCGCCGCCGGCCTGACCAGTCGACAGATCGAGTACCGGATCAGCACCGGCGAGTGGTTCAGCGTCCATCCGGGTGTCTATCGGCTCGCGGCCGCCGTTCCCACCGCAGAAGCGTCGCTGCGCGCGGCGGCGTTCTGGCTGAATGGGCGCGGAGTGCTGACCGGTGCCGGTGCCGCGTGGTGGTGGGCGATGGCGGCCGAACCGCCGGGCGTATGGCGATTCAGCACCGGGCAGCGATATACGGTGCCTCCCCGACCAGGTTTGGCAGTCTCACGAGCCTTTCTGGATCCGGCCGAGGTGACCGCCCACCGGGGCGTGCCGGTCGTGAGTCGCGCGCTCGGCGTGCTCCAGACGGCGGTCGAGCTGGAACGACGACGCTCCGGAAGCGGGATCGCCATGATCGATCGGGCGAAGCAGAGACGTTGGGTGCGCCAGTTCGAGCTGGAACAGGCTCATCACCGCCTGCGTGGCACCCGAGACGCGGACTCGATGGGACTGCTGCTCGCTCGCACCGGCGATCGTGCTCACTCAGAGCTGGAGCGAGCCGGCATCAGCCAGCTTCGGGCACGCGGCATCGCAGGTTTCGTCGTGAACCACCGGACCGTCCTGATCACCGGTCGCCTCGTCGAGCTGGACGTCGCGTTCGTCGAGCAGCGGGTCGCGCTGGAGTTCGACGGCTACGCCTACCACGGCGGCGCGGACGAGCATCGGGCAGACGTCCGGCGCGCCAACGAGATCATGGCCTCTGGGTGGCTGCTGCGTCGGTTCACCTGGTCCGACGTGCTGGCCGATCCCGACGGCTTCGTCCGCACGGTGAGCGCGGCGCTGGACATACGCACGGGCTCGTCCGGCATCGAGAACGGTTGACCCCGACCCTTGGGGTCAACCGTTCTCGATTCCGGGATCGGGCGTGGTCCTGGGGTGAGCGAGGGACGAACCCTCCATCGGCGTGCGGCCCTTGGAGAGCATGAGGCCGATCGCGAACAGAGCCGCCAGGAGTAGCGGCCAACCCAGCACGACCTTGGCAACGCCGAGCAACACGATGTGGCCGGTCAAGAACAGTGGCAGCTGGATGACGAATCGGGTGACGTACGGGATCGCCAGCACGGCCGTCAGCTTGCTGGTCATCTTGACCAGACCGCGATCGGACATCCAGCCGGTCGGGTCACCGATGGCGGCGCCGATGATGAATCCGACCAACGGCTTGCGGATCGCGATGGTGAATGCCGAGATCAGGGCCAGAAAGCCGTTGTAGAGAATGCCGGGCAGGAACACGTCCTCGGCCCGTCCGGTGCGTGCGGCGATGAGGGCGGCGATCGCTGTGGGGAAGATCGCCTGGAGAACGAAACGGAGGCTCTGCCGCTGGACGAGGCGGATCACGCCCAGGACGACCGCCAGCGCCAGTGCCACGCCCAGCGAGAGATAGAGCGGGGAGAGCGGCAGATCGGTCCGACCCTTGGTGAGGATCCACGAAGCGGTGAAGCCGATGAACGGCAGCGCCGACTCGATCATCCCTCGGGGGCCGCCGAGAGTCTTGGAGAGCTCGTGCCGGACGAACTCCTCCACGTAGGTGAACTGCTGCGGCTGGTCCGGGGTGGAATCGGTCATACAGCCGGATCGAGCTGCGGTTCGACGGCGCGGCTCACGACGCAGCCGGGCTGTGCAGCAGCTCGTACTTCGGGTTGTACATCAGGCGGCGGCCGTCCTGACAGCTGATCCGGCCCGAGACCTTGATCATCTGGCCGGGATCGATGCCCGGAATCTGTCGCCGGCCCAGCCAGACCAGGGTGACCGCGCCGGAACCGTCTCGCAGCTCCACCTCGAGCGCCGGATGCCCGGCTCTGGGTGCGATCGTCAGGGTCGAGACGGTGCCGGTGAGGTCGACGACCTGGCGGTCCTCGCAGTTCCGGATCGGCACGGCACCCTCGTGCTCGACGGCCTTCTGCAGGTCCTCCGACTCAAGCTCCTCGTTGCTCTGCGCCAACCGGCGCAGCGCACGCTGCAGCATGTTCTCGGTGCCCACGTCTCTGCCTCCTGCACCTGGATCGTCCTGATTTCAAGCATCCCACCAAAACGGCGCAGACGTTAGTCGAGGACCGCAGCGATAGCCAAACCGAGACCCACACCGAGAACCGGAAACCAGTCTCCTGCGACCGGGCCGGCCGCGAACGACCCGGCAACCCCGCGACGGATCAGTCCTCTTGGTCGGCGTCGTCCGCGACGAGGTCCTCCGGCAGCTTCAGGGCCAGCAGGTCGCCCGGTCCCATGGCCTGGTCCCCGCGCCGGACCACGACCGACCGGAATGCGGTGAGAAACTGCGCGACCGGCGGGTCGATGCCCTCGGCCAGCGCCGCCTGGCCGTAGACGATCCCGCGCAGCAGCCAGCGCGGTCCCTCGACGACCCACATCCTGGAGGGTTGGTAACCCTCATCGCCCGAGGGCGCGGTCACCGGGATGATCCGCCGCAGCTCGACCCCGAACGGGCCCTCCGCGAGCTGCGTCGTGCCGCCCGCCTCGGTGGTCGCCTCGATCAGGTCCTCGCGGAGCTCCGGCCAGTACCCACCCGTGCGCGGCGCGGCGTACGCGCCGATCTCGAGCGCGGAGTCCTCCAGCACCAGCATCGCGGAGACGATCGCCTGCGACGCCTCGTCCACCTGCAGTCGCAGCTCGGCGCCGGGGAACCCGGTCACGATGATGCTGCCGAGATCGATCCGCGGCAGGCCCTCCGGCGGCTCCTCGTCGAGATCGACCTCGCTGACGTCGTACGGTCCCGCGCCCCGCCAGTCCCGGCTGTCCAGCGCGTCGACATCGAGGTCGCCCTCGCCGGGCGCGTCCTCCTCGGCGTCGGCTGCCGCTTCTTCGCCGGTCGACGGTGTCGACGGTGTCGGTATCTCCGGTGTCGGTGTCGCCGGGTCGGTGTCGCCTGGGTCGGTGTCGCCGGTGCGAGTCCCGCCCTCAGCGCCGGCCTCGTCGCCCGCTGCGTCCTCGGCCTCGCCGACTTCCTCGACCTCGTCGGCGGCTCGATTCTTGCGTCGCCCGAAAATCATCGGTGTGCTCCCTCCGCCTCGGCTGCAGACCGCCCCGCCGACACGCTGGCTCGGTCACTGCGGTCGGAATCGAGAGGCATGCCCCCCGTGGAGCCGTGACCGCCGTCACCACGGGTGGTCTCGTCCAACACACCGACCGCGATGAACGTCGCGCGGGCCACCGGCTGGATGACGAGCTGGGCAATGCGATCGCCTCGGCTGATCCGCACCGGGGTCGTCGGGTCGGTATTGAGCAGACAGACCTTGATCTCGCCCCGGTAACCGGCGTCGACCGTGCCCGGCGCGTTCACGATGGTGACCCCGTGCCGCGCGGCGAGGCCCGATCGCGGGTGCACGAACGCCGCGAACCCCTCGGGAACGGCCACAGCCACACCGGTGCCGACGAGTCGGCGCTCCCCAGGTGCGAGGACGAGGCTCTCCGCCGAGGCCAGGTCGGCACCGGCGTCGCCGGGATGCGCGTACGTCGGCAGGTCGAGACCGGAGTCGAGCTGCAGCACCTGCACCGACAGGTCTCCACTGGCGTCGATCACCCGGTCACCCTACTGGAGAGACGGCCCCGGCTCACGCGCGCCGCCTTCGGTGATCGCCGCTGCCAGCGCGCGCGGTCGGCGGGTCGACACCAGCCAGTACGGCACGGGATCGTCGGGGTCGTCGAGGGTGATCTCGACGGCGGTGTGGACGTACGGCCGAAGCACGAGGTAGGCGCGGGCGTCCGCCTCGACACCGCTCCGCGCGCGGGCCTGATCGGCGTCCAGGGCCAGCGCCCCGGATAGGTACGTCAGCTCGATCTGAGCCCGCCCCACCCGCAGCAGGGTGTCGTCGAGCTCGATCCGGACCGCCGCCCAGCCGACGAGCACGCCGACCAGCAGAAGTGACGCAGCGGCGGCGATCGCCAGCGCCCACACAGGCCCGAGATAGAACAGCACCGCGATCGGGAACGTCGCCGCGACCAGAACGCCGATCACCCACCACAGTGGCGGCGGGGTCAACCGTTCGGAAAAGCGCATGATGGCTAACGTAGCCAACGCAACGAGCAACTCGAACCGCAAGAGACGACGACGCACCCCGGTGCGCAAGGAGGACGAGCCGTGAGTGCCGCGAACAAGCTCGGCGGAAAGATCTACGCAGGAATCATAGGTACGGTGACGACCATCGTGGCTCAACGGCTGGTCACGCTTGCGTGGAAGACGGTGACCGGCAAGGAACCGCCGTCGCCGACCAATCCCGAGACCTCCGCCGCATCGGCGGTCACCTGGGTCGTCGCCAGCGGGATCGGGGTCGGGGTCGCGCAGCTGTTCGCCCAACGGTTCGCGGCCAGGCACTGGTCCGACGACGATGGCGACGTGCCCGAAGGCACGGTGAAAGTCAAGGTTTGAGGTGGTCCCACCTCGAGCGGGACGGATCTGCGACGCTGCCGATCCGTCCCAGCGTGGGTTCTGTCGCGGGGGTCAGCCCGCGCCGTTCTCGCAGCCGCGCGGATCAGCCCGCGCAGTCGAAGCAGTACGCGTCGCCGTTGGCCCGTTCCTCGGCCAGCTGGCTACGGTGCCGGACCAGGAAGCACCCGGCACAGGTGAACTCATCTGACTGGCGGGGCAGGACCCGGACAGTCAGCTCCTCGTGGGAGAGGTCGGCTCCAGGAAGCTCGAACGCCTCCGCGGCCTCGGCCTCGTCTTCATCGACCTTCCCCGAGTTCTTATCGTTGCGTCGAGTCTTGAGCTCCTCGATGCTGTCCTCGTTGAGCTCCTCTTCGGTCTTGCGTGGGGCGTCGTAATCGGTCGCCATCATTCCCTTCCCGGGCTGGTCGGCCCAGATTTTGACCCTGGACTCGATGCGCATGCATATCACATCTGTCAAGCGAGCGCGCGAGTTGGGGACCAGGCCGCTATAACGCGTCGTACGTCACAAAATTCCCCGGAGGACCGATCGGTCAGACCGCTGACTGCCCGGCGGGCCGTCGATCGGTCTGGCACAGCGCCGGGCGAGCGCCGTCGCGCAGGTTGGGGCAGCAGTCGTGCGGGCAGACGTACCGACCGGTGTCACCGCCCTCCACGACCGCGGCCTCAACGATCTCGTCACGGGCCACGGCGGCTCGCTCGGCGAGGAGATCGACCAGGGCGCGTACGAAGGCGGGATGCGTTCCGGCGCTCGCCGCGCGGACGGTTGGCAAGTCGATCTCGGTAGCGGTGTCCATCGCCTCGGTGTCGAGGTCGTAGGCGACCTCCATGTGATCGGAGACGAAGCCGATCGGAATCAGCACGACCCCGCCGACGCCACTGTCTTTCAGCGAGCGGAGGTGGTCGTTGACGTCCGGCGCCAGCCAGGGCTGGCTGGGCGGGCCGGACCGCGAGCAGTAGACGAGGTCGTGGTCGTACGACGTCCGACGGCGATCGGCGACCTCTCGGGTGACCGCTGCCGCCACCGCGTGGTGCCACGCGACATAGCCGTTCCCGGTCGGGCCGGACGTCTCCGCCATCGCATCCGGGATCGAGTGGGTGACGAAGACCAGGCGAACCGGCCACGCCGCCTCGGGGAGAGTGCCGAGGGCCGCGTCGGTGGCGTCCACGGAGGCGGTGACGAAGCCGGGATGGGTGGCGTACTGACGGATCCGATCGATCAGCACCGGCTCACCGTGTGCGGCCGCGCGAACGGCCGGTGAGGTCACGGCGTCGTACAGGTTCTCCCGGTACTGCCGACACGAGGAGTACGACGGGTAGGCGCTGGTGGTCAGGACCAGGATGCGCCGGTGTCCGTCCTCGACGACCCTCACGAGCTCGTCGTCGAGGTACGGGTGCCAGTTGCGATTGCCCCAGTAGACGGACAGTGGGCTGCCGGCCGCCGCCAGAGCGGCACGGAGGGCGGCCAGCAGCTCTCGGCACTGGTCGTTGATCGGGCTGCGGCCACCGAAGGCGAAGTAGTGCCGCCCGACCTCGACCAACCGCTCGCGGGGGATCCCGCGGCCCCGAGTGACGTTCTCCAGGAACGGCACGACCTCGTCCGGCGCCTCCGGGCCGCCGAACGAGACCAGCAGCACGGCGTCGTACGGAGAAAGGTCGAGGGCCGGGGGCATCACGGGCTCGATCATGACAAAGCCCGCCAACCGAATCGCCCACCGGGTCCGCACCGCCCGTCGTGATCAGTTCTAAATCGTTTGAGAAAACCGTCGGATCAGGGAAGACTTCCAGGCTGTCGGTGGTTGGTTCTACCGTCGACACAGTCACCAGACGGTCGACTCAGTCAACGGACGAAGGGACGGTCGGGTCGTGAAGGCGGGATGGAGTCGGGCGGTCGGCGCGTACGGAGCGGTGCTGGCGGACCCGAAGGCGCGAGCGTTCACGCTCGCCGGTCTGCTGGCTCGACTGCCGCTCTCGATGACGGGTCTCGGCATAGTGCTGATGATCTCGCTGACCACCGGTTCGTTCGGCCGCGCAGGTCTGGTGACGGCGTGCGCGACGCTCACGGCAGCCGTCGTTCTGCCGTGGTGGGGCCGGCGGATCGACCGCCTCGGTCAGGCCCGGGTGCTGGTCGTCGCGGCGGTGCTCGCCGCAGTCGGTCTATCTGCCGTCACGGTCACCGTGCTGCTCGGGATGCCGCTGTGGCTCACGTGTCTCGCCGCTGTCGTCAGCGGCCTCGGCGCGACGTCGGCCGGTTCTGCGGTCCGCGCCCGCTGGACGTACCGGCTCTCGGACGCCGAGCCGTCGTTGCTGAACACCGCGTACGCACTCGAGGCCGTGTTCGACGAGGTCGTGTTCATCATCGGCCCGGTGCTGGTGACATTCCTGGCGACCACCATCCATCCGGCGTTCGCGCTGGGTGTTGTCGTCGTGCTCGGGCTCGTGGGTGCCATCGCGCTCGCGCTCCAGCGGGGCACCGAACCGCCGCTCGCGGCACGTACCGTCGGTGCGCAGCGGCCGGTCGCGAAGCTCTCTCTCGGCTTCCTCGTGCCGATCATGCTCGCCTGCGCCGCGCTGGGCGCGTTGTTCGGAGGGATGGAGGTCGTCGTCGTCGCGTTCGCCCGCGAGCACGACATCGTCGCCTACTCCGGCGCCATCTTGATGGTCTGGGCCGCCGGCTCGCTCATTGCCGGACTGGTCACCGGCACCATCCACTGGAAGGTGTCGCCACGCCGTCGATTCCGGGTCGGTGCGGTGCTGCTGGCCGCCTCGGTGGTGCCGCTGCTGTTCGTCGACCACCCGGCGGCGGTCGCCGGCCTGCTCATGCTGAGCGGCCTGGCCGTGGCGCCGACCCTGATCTCCTCGGTCGCGCTCACCCAGTCGTCTGTGCCCGCGTCACGGCTGACCGAGGCGCTCGGGTGGACGAGCATGGGCATGGCCACCGGGGTCGCGCTCGGCGCCGCCGCGCTGGGTCGGGTGATCGACACCTGGGGCGCCGACGGCGGCTTCGCCGCCATGGTCGGTGTGGCGCTGCTGCTGGTCGTCGGTGTGATGCTGGTGCGGAGCCCCGCGATCACGACGCCGGCCCCAGCGGATGTCACAGCCGATGTCACAGCCGATGTCGCAGTTGATGTCCCCGTCGATCTCACCGTCGCTGCGGCCGTCGAGGTCACAGCTGCGACAGGTACTCCCGCAGCAGCTCTGGACCCGATCGGGGCCGAAACCCCACGCCGATGATCTTGTCCAGCGCCAGCGCGCTGTGGCGCGGCCGTGGGGCTAGCTGCTTGCCGACGCCGTAGGCCGCGGTCGTCACGTTGCTCACGGCCTGGGCGGGTCGTCCGCGCGCGGTGAACACTTCGCGAGCGATGTCGGCCCAGCTCTGCACCGGCCCATCACTGGAGAGGTTGTAGGTCCCGAAAGGCGCCGCTGACTCGAGCAGGTGGAGTATCCCGGGGGCAAGGTCGCCGGTGAACGTGAGCCGGCCGTACTGGTCGTCGACGACCGCCGGCTCGACCCCGCGATCGGCCAGCGACGCCATGGTCTTGACGAAGTTGTTGCCGTCACCGATCACCCAGCTGGTGCGAACGATGTAGTGCCGCGGCAGTGTGGAGACCAAGGCGTCGCCCGCGGCCTTGGTCTGACCGTAGACCCCGAGTGGTGAGAACGGCTCATCCTCGGCGTGCAGCTCGACCGTGCCGTCGAACACGTAGTCCGACGACACGTGGACGAGCGTGAACCGGTGATCGCGCGCGGCCTGGACGAGCGCTCCGACCCCGCTCACGTTCGTCGCCCAGGCGTCGCGCCGGCCCTCGGGGGTCTCGGCGGCGTCGACCTTGGTATGTGCGGCCGCGTTGATCACCACGCCGTACGGTGCGAAGTCGAACGCTGCGACCGAGTTCGGGTCGGTCAGATCCAGCTCTGCTCGGGTCGCGGCCACCACGTCGGGCAGGATTGCCCGCAGCGCTCGACCCAGCTGGCCGCCCGCACCGACGATCAGGGTCGACGCCGGCGGCATCGGCACGACGTCGGTGAGTCGAGGATGGTTCTTGTCCGCCTCGGACCGCTCCGACTCCGCCAGCGGGATCGGCCACTCGATGGCCAGGCTCTCGTCGGCGAGGTTGACGAAGGTGTACGAGTCCTTGGCGGCGAGGCTCCAGTGGTCGTTCACCAGGTATGAGTAGGCCGTCCTCGGCTCCAGGGTCTGGAACGCGTTTCCCACCCCGCGCGGCACGAACACGGCGGTCTCCGGACCGATCTCGCGAGTGACGACCGCACCGAAGGTCCCGCCCGGCCGGAGGTCGACCCAGGCGCCGAAGATCCGACCGGTCGAGACGCTGACGAGCTTGTCCCAGGGCTCGGCGTGGACGCCGCGAGTCACTCCGGCCGACGCGTTGAACGACACATTGTTCTGCACGGGACCGAAGTCGGGCAGCCCGAGCGCAGTCAACTTGGCCCGCTGCCAGTTCTCCTTGAACCAGCCGCGGTTGTCGCCGCGGACGTCGAGGTCGATCACCAGCAGCCCGGGAATAGCCGTCGGGTGGACGGCGAGTTCAGTCATGAGAGCGGCAACCTTTCACCTAAGCGTGGAGCGCGACAGAAGGTACCGCCGCGCACGAGCGCGGAGCGCGACAGAAGGTATGGCCACGCGCGAAGCCTCCCGGGAGTGAGGAGCAGTTCTGGACGACACGCTTTTCCGTCGTCCAGAACTGCGACGAACGACCGGGACTTCGCGGAGCGCGTGGCCGCGCACGAGCGCGGAGCGCGACAGAAGGTATGGCCACGCGCGAAGCCTCCCGGGAGTGAGGAGCAGTTCTGGACGACACGCTTTTCCGTCGTCCAGAACTGCGACGAACGACCGGGACTTCGCGGAGCGCGTGGCCGCGCACGAGCGCGGAGCGCGACAGAAGGTACCGCCGCGCACGAGCGCGGAGCGCGACAATAGTTACTGCCCGACAACGGCGTACTTCGCCTCGGTCTCCGCCTTCTGGGGCCGCCACCAGGACTCGTTGTCGACGTACCAGGCGATGGTGTCGGCCAGGCCGGAGGTGAAGTCGGAGAACCGCGGCGCCCAGCCGAGCTCGGTCCGCAGTTTGGTCGAGTCGATCGCGTAGCGCAGGTCGTGTCCGGCGCGGTCGGTGACGTGGTCATACGCATCGCTGGGCCGGCCCATCAGCTCCAGGATCGTCCGGACCACCTCGAGGTTGTTCTTCTCCCCGTCGGCACCGATCAGGTACGTCTCTCCGATCCGGCCATGCTCGCTGATCAGCAGCACGGCGGCGGAGTGGTCGTCGGCATGGATCCAGTCCCGGACGTTCTGGCCGGCGCCGTAGAGCCGCGGCCGGATCCCGTCGATCACGTTGGTGATCTGGCGCGGGATGAACTTCTCCACATGCTGGTACGGACCGTAGTTGTTGGAGCAGTTGCTGATCGGTCGCCCGCACCCCGAAGCTACGGACCCAGGCGCGGACCAGCAGGTCCGATCCCGCCTTGGTCGACGAGTACGGGCTCGAGGGGTTGTACGGCGTGGACTCGGTGAACCGTTCCGGATCGTCGAGCTCGAGGTCGCCGTACACCTCGTCGGTCGAGATGTGGTGGTAGCGCACGTCGCGCTTTCGGACCGCCTCCAGCAGGGTGTACGTCCCGATCAGGTTGGTCTGCAGGAACGGCGACGGGTCGCGCAGTGAGTTGTCGTTGTGGGACTCGGCGGCGAAGTGGATCACGAGGTCCGAGCGTCCGACGAGCTCGTCGACCAGGGCGGCGTCGCAGATGTCTCCCTGGACGAAGCCGAACCGGTCTGCCGGCAGTCCGTCGAGAGAGGCCCGGTTGCCGGCGTACGTCAGCTTGTCGAGCACGGTCACCCGATGGTCGGTCGCGCCGAGTACATGGCGGACGAAGTTCGAGCCGATGAAGCCGGCTCCGCCGGTCACGAGGAGTTCAGACACCCGGCGAGTTTATGCGGCAAGCGTCGGATGCGCTGGAGTTCTGTTCGCTCGAGTCAGGCGTGGGCCGTCGGAGCGACACTCAAGCCCTTCCGAGCTGACAGCGCGATAGCCTGCGGCGCATGCGCGGCATCATCTTGGCGGGCGGCTCCGGTACGCGGCTCCATCCGGTCACCATCGGCATCTCCAAACAGCTGGTCCCGGTCTACGACAAGCCGATGATCTACTACCCGTTGTCGACGCTGCTCTTCGCCGGGATCCGCGACGTGCTGGTGATCACCACACCGCACGACGCCGCCGGCTTCGAACGGTTGCTGGGCGACGGCTCGCAGTTCGGCATCTCCATCTCCTACGCTCAGCAGCCCTCTCCGGACGGGCTGGCCCAAGCCTTCGTGATCGGCGCTGACTTCCTCGGCGGTGAGACCGCGGCACTGGTGCTCGGCGACAACATCTTCTACGGCCCCGGTCTTGGCACCCAGCTGCGCCGGTTCGCCGACATCGACGGTGGTGCGGTGTTCGCCTACTGGGTCGCCGAGCCCACGGCGTACGGCGTGGTCGAGTTCGACGAGGACGGCAAGGCCATCTCGCTGGAGGAGAAGCCCGCGCTACCGAAGTCGAACTATGCCGTGCCGGGCCTCTACTTCTACGACAACGACGTGGTCGAGATCGCCAAGAACCTGCGGCCGTCTCCCCGCGGTGAGCTGGAGATCACCGATGTGAACCGGCACTACTTGGCGAAGGGCAAGCTGGCCGTTGGAGTGCTCCCCCGTGGCACCGCCTGGCTCGACACCGGGACCTTCGACTCCCTCAACGACGCCAGCAACTTCGTCCGCACCCTCGAGGCACGCCAGGGACTGAAGGTCGGGGCGCCGGAGGAGGCGGCCTGGCGGATGGGGTTCCTCTCCGACAACGAGCTCGTCCAGCGGGCTACGTCCCTCGCCAAGTCAGGCTACGGGAAGTACCTGCTCGAGATGGTCGAGCGCGAGCGCGCCCAGCGGTCGAGCTCGTAGGCCGCGGCCATGTGGCAGACGGTCGTCGGCGCCATCATCGTGGTCGCCACCTTGACGGTGATGACGCTCGGCCTGGTCCGGCCCGTGATCGCCCTCGGCTGCGCGCTGGTCGTCGCCGGCATCTTGGGCATCGCTCCGGCCTCTGCGCTGTACGGCGGGCTCAGCAACGGCGGCGTGATCACCGTGGGAGCGATGCTCGTCATCGCCAAGGGGGTGGTCCAGACGGGCGTCGTGTCTCGGATGACGCGGCGCCTGCTCGCGCACGCCGAGACCGCGCAACAGGCGTTACGGCGCCTTGCTGCGCCGGTCGGCGTGGCCTCGGCGCTGATGAACACGACGCCGATCGTGGCGATGCTCATCCCCGCGACCAAGGGGCTGGAGCAGACCAGGCGCATCCCGGCTCGCGAGGTGATGCTGCCGATCGCCCACATCACCACGCTGGCCGGCTCGATCACCCTGATCGGTACCAGCTCGAACCTGCTGATCGCCGGGATCGCCGGATCGAGCGGCGTCGGCGTCTCGATGTTCTCGTTTGCCCCGATCGCGTTCCCGACCGCCGTGGTCGGCGCGGTCGCGATCTACTTCCTCGCGCCACACCTGCTGCGGGCCCCGCTCACGGCGAGCGAGGTCGCCTTGGACTGGCGAGTCGAGATGCCCGTCGCGCAGAAGGCCGTGGTGATCGGACGCAGCGCGGACCAGGTCGCCTTGGCCCACGCACGCGACTACGAGCTCGTCCACGTCCGCCGAGACGGCAGCTATCTCGATCCAGACGTGCCGATCGAGGGCGGCGACCTGCTCATCTTCCGGACCACCGAGGACGGCGTCCGAGCGCTCTGGGCCAGTCCGCTGTTCGGCCTGTCGCCACATCGGCTGTATGCGGTCTCGATCGGGTCCGGAGACGCGAACGGCTTCCTCACCGACTTCGAAGAGGACGGCACGGTCCAGGTCGTCGCAGCCCGGACAAAGGTGTCGCTGCGCCGGACGCCGTTGCGGCCCGGGTCGACGTGCTACCTCAGTGCCGCCGACGCCGACGTCCTCCGCAGATACGACTCGATCGCTCTGTGGCAGGACGCGGCCAGCCGGGCCCCGCAGCCACGGAAGACCTGGATCGCGCTCTCGATCTTGGCCGCGGTGGTGATCACGGCGTCGTTCGGGCTGGTGCCGGTGGAGTTCGGATCGGTCGGCGGTGCGCTGCTGATGGTGCTGACCGGCGTGCTCACCCCACGGTCGGCGGGTCGTGCCCTCGACTGGAACATCCTCTTCGTACTGGCCGGCTCGGTCGGCCTCGGCGCGATCGTGCTGAGTAGCGGGCTGGCCGATCTGCTGGCGAGCGGGATCAGGTACGTCTCCGCGGGCAGCGCGATCTTGGTGATCATCGTGTTCGCGCTGACCACGACACTGCTGACGAACCTGGTCACCAACGCGGCGGCGGCGTCCATCCTCACACCGGTCGCACTCAGCCTCGCGACCGAGCTGGGCGTCAATCCGGTGACCCTGCTCGCGTTGATCGGAACCTGCATCTCGTTCACGTTCATCACACCGTTCAGCCACCAGTCGAACCTGATGGTGATGGGTCCGATGGGCTATACCACCAAGCAGTTCGTCCGATTCGGTGTGCCGATCCTGGCGGTCGCGCTGGTCACGGCCACCGCCGTGGCTGCGCTCTTGAAGTGAACCCCGACTTGTCAGCGTCTCAGACGGCTATAACCGTCTGAGACGCTGACAACTCCGGGACGCTGACTCCGGGGGTCACGACAGAGACAGCGGTCGCGGATGATCGACGCCGGCCAGCTTGTCCGGATTGGCAATCACGTGCACCCGCTGCACCCGGCCGGCGACGATGTCCAGCTGAGCGATCGACGTACGCCGCCCGTCTTGAATCAGTGCCCAGGCCGGGGCGCCGTTGATCGCGACCTCCTCGTACACGGCGTCGGGGCCGCCCTTGCGGGCGATGCCGACGAGGAAGCGGGCAACCGGGTCTGCGCCGTTCAGGGGGCGGCGAGCCGCGCTCACCTTGCCGCCACCGTCGGACAGCAGCACGACGTCCGGTGCGAGCACGTCCATCAGCGACTGCACGTCGCCGGTGAACATGGCCGCGGCGAACCGTTCCCGGACTTGCTCGGTCGTCGCCCGATCCGTGTCGAACCGAGGTCGCTGCTCCAGTACGTGACGCTGGGCCCGATGGGCGATCTGCCGTACGGCGGCCGGCGTCTTGTCGACGGCCCCCGCGATCTCGTCGTAGGAGTAGCCGAACACCTCTCGCAGCACGAACACCGCACGCTCGGCCGGGCTCAACGACTCGAGTACGACGAGCAGGGCCAACGACACCGATTCCGACAGCACCACGTCGTCGACGACGTCGGGCACGGTCAGCACCGGCTCGGGCAGCCAGGGGCCGACGTAGTCCTCCTTGCGACGGGCCAGCGTGCGCAGCCGGTTCAGTGCGAGCCGGGTGACGATCCTGACCAGGTACGCCCGCGGGTGCTCGACAACCTCGTCGCCGGACCGCTCGGCCCAGCGCAGATAGGTCTCCGACACGACGTCCTCCGCGTCGGCAACAGATCCGAGCATCTCGTACGCGACCGTGAACAGCAACGATCGGTGCTTGGCGAAGGCCTCGGCATCGTGTGTGCTCATGCCCGTGCGCCGCTCACTTGCTCGACGGTAGCTGGCAGACCGCGGAGAAGCCCTGCGACACCAGACCGAGCGAGGAGTTCAGTCGTGAACGCTGATTCTCGACTGCCACCATCATCGCGAGCTCGACCAGCCCCGCGTCGCCGAGGGCGACCCTCAGCGGTTCGACCAGGTCGTCGGTCACCTCACTGGGCGTGGCCGTTGCCGCCACGGCGAACGCGATCACCTGACGCTCGAGGTCGGTGAAGACCGTCGAGGTCTGCCAGTCGGGGACCGCCCGGAGCTTGTCGATGTCGAGACCGTCCTGGTGGGCCATGAAGTAGCCGAAGTCCACGCACCAGCTGCAGCCGATCTCGGTGGCGGCGGCCATCTCCGCCAGGGCCTTGAGCTGTCTGGGAACGGCATCGAAGTCGGCCACCTTGCGCTCGAAGCCCAACATGGCGAACAGCACCTTGCGGTTGGTCGCCACCGCCCAGCCGTTGTCCGGCATCTGTCCGTACACCCGGCGGGCGTACCAGTTCAACGCCTTGGCGATGATGCCGGGTGGTTGGTCGATCGACACTCGCGCCAGGCGGCGGCGGGCATCCCGCTCGACACCCGCGCCGGGTCCGGCGATCACTCGAGTCATGGTCGTACTCACTCTCCTCACGAATTGCTGTCGACCATCGAGACACCGCGTGCCGGCCGGTTGTGACACCCGGGGTCCGGCTGCGCCGCAACTGGCGGCGAGTGACGTGTCCTCGGCGGACGAGGTGCGCGCAGGCCTGGCGCGGTTGGCTCGCTGGGCGCTCGATCCGTACGACCTCGTCTTCACCCGGATCGCGGCGCGTCCGACGGTGGTCGGCCCTCAGCGGCGCCCGCGTCGGGCCTGTAGGTAGTCGGCGACGACGTACTCCCCCAGCCGGCCGATGTCCGGGGTGAACACCCGGCCACCGCACCGGCGGGCCAGCGCATCGACGAACCGCGCCAGGCCGGCATCCTCGCCGAGCATGAACGTGTTGATGGTTGCGCCGTACCGGGCGAGCTCGTCCACCTCGCCGATCGTCGCCCGCAGTGTCTCGGAGGTGGTCGGCCAGTGGAACGCGGCGCCGCCGTCCCCGGTGAGATGCGCGGTCGGCTCCCCATCGGTGATCACCAGCACGACCGGTTCGGCGTCGGGATGGCGACGGAGGTGACGGCCGGCCAGCATCAGGGCGTGCTGCAGGTTGGTGCCCTGGATCCACTCCGGTTCGACCTCGGCGAGCTCGACCGGGGTGAGCCGTCGGGCGACTCTGTTGAACCCGATCACCTGCAGCGCGTCCTGCCGGAAGCGTGTCTCGATCAGGTGGCTGAGCGCCAGTGCGGTCTGCTTCATCGGGCCCCAGCGCCCGTCCTGCACCATGGAGAACGACAGGTCGACGCACACCGCGACCGCGGCGCTGGTGCGCCGTTCGGTCTCGGTGACCTCGAAGTCGTCGACGGCGAGCTGGACGCCCGTTGCGCCCAGTCCCGACCGCCGCAGCGCGTTGGCCACCGTCCGCGGCGCATCGATCGGCAGCTCGTCGCCGAACACCCAGGGCCGGGTGAGCCCGGTCCGTTCGTCCGCCGAGCCGGTCCGGTGGTCCTCGTGGTTGCCGTGACCGGTGGCCTCGATCTGGGCGAAGACCCGTTTGAGGGCGGTCTGGCCCAGCCTGCGGACGGCCCGTGGCGTCAGCCGGAGGCCATCGTCACCACGCTGCAGATAGCCCTGCTTCTCGAGCTCACGCTCGAGGTCGCGCAGTGCCTCCAGGTCGCGGGCCGCCCGGGAACCGAGTCGGCGTTCGACGAGATCGACATCCACGTCGTCGAGCGTCGAGCCGGCGTAGTTCTGCGACAGCTGGGCTTGGAGGGCCTCCAGGTCGGCGATCTCGGCGACCGCCTCGACGGCCTCGCCGTAGCCGAGCGACGGCCCGTCGCCTCGCATGTTCACCGGCGACTCCCGATCCAGGCCTGGCCGCAGCGCCCGCAGGTTGTCCGACAGTTGAGCCATCTCCGATGCCAGGTCGGCATCCGCGAGTGCCTGACTCATCAGCTGGGCCAGCTGCTCGCGCTGCTCCGGCGAGAGCGACGCCATCATCCGCTGGGCGGCGGCCTGGCGTCGAGCGAGCGCGTCGATCAGCTCGTCGATGTTCTCGGGGTTCTCCGGGAAGAAGTCACCGTGCTTCTCCATGAAGTCGGCGAACTGGTCGGTGGTGTCCTCCTGCCGGGCGTGCGCGGCCAGCAGCGAGTTGAGATCGGCGAGCATGTCCTTGACGGCCTGCATGGCCTCGGAGTCCGGGTTCTCCAAGGCCTCCTTCATGCCGGCGAACTGTGCACCGAGCGTCTCTCGGCGCAGCATGTTCTGGATCGAGTCGTAGAGCTGACGCGCCTCCGGTGAGTGCCAGTCGTAGTCGGACAGGGCGCGGACGGCCCCGGCCGTGTCATCGGGCAGCGTGGCCAGCTCCATCTCGGCCAGTCGCGCGTCGTCGCCGTCTTCGCCGGCCAACCGCTCCTGCTCGGCAGCGAGAGCCTGGTCGAGGGCAGCCCTGATCTGGTCGAGGGTGCCGCCGAGATCGCCGCGACGCCGGGCCGCGGCCCGCATCTTGCGAACTCGGTCGAGCAGCTTGTCCAGCCCACCGCGGCCGTCCAGACCCTCGCGCATCAGCCGCTGCAGGGCATCGCGGGCGTTGCCGGCCGATAGCACCTCCTCGCCGATCCGGTCGACGGCCTCCCGGACGTCGTACGGCGGCGCCAACGGATCGCTGCCGCCGCGCCACGGTCCATAACGGAAGCGACCATGCCCCGAACCACCGGGGCCAGACCCACCCTGGTCAGGGGTTTCGTTACCAGGCGCGGCCATCGTCAGGCCGCCCCGTAGACGGTACGTCCGTTGACGATCTCCTTGTCCAGCCGCCTGGTCAGGTGCAGTCCCTCGAGGGTGAACTCGACGGCCGCCGCGACTTCGCCACGGTTGGCATCGTCGCGATAGCCCAGTCGGTCGAGCACCTTCGACAGTCCCGGCACCGTGCCGACCTGCGCGAGCAGCTCGGTCGCCGGCACCAGCTCGCCGGTCTCCACCATCGCGCCCTCGGCGAAGACGCTGGTGAACCCCGACAGGTCGAGACCGGACAGCCGCTGCCGGAAGACCGTTGCGGTGGCCATCCTGAGCAGGTGCTCGAGCACGGCGCGCTCGCGACCCTCTTCGCCCATCTCGAACTCGATCTTGCCGAGCAGGGTCGGCACAACGACGCCGACGTCGCCGATCCGGGCGACCGGGTCGTGGTCGGGAGTCCGGGCCGCGCGGCGTAGCGCGGCCGCGGAGATTCCCTCCACGGCGGCGATCGCGAACCGGGCCGAGACGCCGGAGCGCTGGTCGACCGAGGCAGACTCGCGCAGGCTCCGGGTGAGGACGGCGACGACCTCGAGCAGGTGCACCCCGACCTCGGCCACCGTGGCCGCCTCCTGGCGCAACAGGGCGACCTCGTCCTCGGTCTCGGTGAGGTAGTGGGTCCGCAGCTCGGCGCCGAATCGGTCCTTCAGCGGGGTGATGATCCGGCCGCGGTTGGTGTAGTCCTCGGGATTGGCAGTGGCGGCGAGCAGGAGGTCGAGCGGCAGCCGCAACGAGTAGCCGCGGACTTGGATGTCGCGCTCCTCCAGGACGTTGAACAAGGCGACCTGGATGCGTTCGGCCAGGTCCGGCAGCTCGTTGAGGCCGAAGATCCCGCGGTTGGCCCGCGGGACGAGGCCGTAGTGGACGGTCTCGGGATCGCCGAGGGTGCGGCCTTGGGCGACCTTGACCGGATCGACGTCGCCGATCAGGTCGCCGACGCTTGTGTCCGGCGTGGCCAGCTTCTCGGTGTAGCGGTCGTCGCGGTGCCGCCAGGTGATCGGCAGGTCGTCGCCGAGCTCGGTGGCGAGTGCGGTGCAGCGCACGCACACCGGCCGTACGGGGTCGTCGTGGATCTCACATCCCGCGACGTCTGGACTCCACTCGTCCAGCAGGCCCACCAGGGTGCGCATCAGGCGGGTCTTCCCCTGACCGCGCTCGCCGAGCAGCATCAGGTCGTGGCCCGCCAAGAGAGCGGTCTCGAGTTCGGGAAGGACGGTGTCGTCGAAGCCGACGATGCCAGGGAAAGCGGTCTCGCCCTCCCGTAGCCGGGTGACGAGATTGGCGCGGATCTCCTCTTTGACGGTCCGCGGGGTGTATCCGGATTCCAGCAGCTGGCCGAGAGTGGCCGGCGCCGGGTGCTGAGCAGAGGGTGCCGTCATGAGTTGACGCTACCCCGCGCCTCGAAGATCTTGCCCTACGCACCATTCAGCGGCCCGACCCGCAGGCGGCCGCCCGCGAGGCTCGAGCGGCTGCTGACTCAGTCGCTCAGGTCCAGGGCCCGGGGAGCCTGCCAGCGGAAGTGGATGGCCAGCAGCCGCAGGGCGAAGCACACCCCGGCGGCGGCCAGCGGGATCCATGGCGGGAACCAGCCGAGCTCGTACGACACGACGACGATCGTTGCCGCGATGAGTGCGGGAACGACGTACACGTCCTCGCGCAACACGACCGGCGTCCGGCTGGCCAGCACGTCCCGCAGGACACCGCCGCCTACCCCGCTGACCACGCCCATCAGCACGCTCGGCACCGGTTCTAGCCCGAAGAACAGCGCCTTGCTCGCACCGGTGGCGCAGAACAGTCCGAGGCCGGCCGCGTCGAACCAGTTGATGTAGCGCTCGATCAGGCGCATCCGGGGATGGAACCGGAAGACGAGCAACGCCGCGACCGTTGGCACGACAAAGTAGCGCCAGTCCTTGAATACGGCCGGCGGGATGTCGCCGATCAAGACGTCGCGGATGATGCCGCCACCGATGCCGGTGATGACGGCGAGCACGATGACGCCGACGATGTCGAAACGCACCCGGACCCCGAGCAGCGCACCGGACAGCGCGAACACGAAGATCCCTGCGAGATCGAGCACCACCTGTACTTCGTCCACCCAGGCGAGGTTAGTGCGAAGCATCGCTTCATCCGGTGAGGCGCCGTGCCTGGTCACTCCGCCAGAACGCGAGTGCGACAGAGTAGGTTTGCCGACGTAGGAGATCACGAAGGAGTACGCCCGCCCGATGTGTCCCGACGACGATGCGTAGGGCACAGTTGGTCGGGCTCAGCGCCGACGGACGGTTCCTGATCGTCGCCACCGAGAGCGGAGAGCAACTGGCCTTGCCAGCCGATGGCCGCCTCCGCGCGGCGGTCCACGGAGATCGGCCACGCCTAGGACAGTTGGAGATCGAGATGGAGAGCGCACTCACGCCACGGGAGATCCAGACGCGGATCCGCTCCGGCGAGTCGCTGGAGGATGTCGCCAAGGTGGCCGGCATCCCGCTGGACCGGGTCGAGCGGTTCGCCGCACCAGTCATCGCGGAGCGCGAGTACGTGGCGTCGCAGGCCTTGTCGTCGTCGGTCCGGCGCCGCGGCGAGACGTCGGGTCATCGCAACCTGCGGTTGACGATCACCGAGCGGCTGACCGGTCGTGGGGTGGACGTCGACACGCTGACCTGGGACTCCTACCGCATGGAGGACGGTCGCTGGGGCGTTACCGCGGTCTACCTGTCGGGTGAGGCGGAGCGGCAGGCGCTTTTCTTGTACGACGTACGCGGTCGGTTCTCCGTGGCCGGCAACGACGATGCGCGCTGGATTCTGGGCGAGCACTCCTCCGCACGAGGTCCGCAGCCCGGTCGCCGGCGTCCGGAGTCCGCGGGCGACGCGGAAGACGATGACTTCGAGCCGACACTGGACCTCAGCGACGAGCTGGCAATTGTCAGAGCCGTGCAGGAGCCACCGCTGGCCCCGCCGGCGACAGTGGTCGAGGCCGAGCATCTGGCCGAGGTACAGGAACTGCGGCCGGCGCGCACCGAGCCCGTGGTGCAGGAGCCCGCTGGGGCTGGCGGCCACGCTGGAGCTGACAACGCTGGGGCTGGCGACGCTGGGGCTGGCGACGCTGGGGCTGGCGACCACCCGGTGGCCAACACCCACGGAACCGCCGCCGAGGAACCGTTCGCCGCGGGGGACGTCCTGGGCGACGTGCTCTCCGCCGGCCTCGCCGAGGAGTCGGCCATCGCGTACGTCGGGCTGAGCGATGCCAGCGCGGTTCCCGAGTCGGCGACGACCCGAAGCTCGGGCTGGGAGCCGGCCATCGTGGTGGACTATCCCGTCGAGCCGAGCCAGGTCGAGCCGGCCGACGAGTTCGGCGATGCAATGGCCGGGACGGACCAGCCGGGCGAGCCGGATCCTCCGACGGACGTCGAGGATCGTGAGGACGAGGCCGACGCGCTCACCGACGAGTGGGAGCACCCGCCGTCGGATCGCCCATCGACCGACGTACCGATGCGCCCAACCCAGAACGCCGAGCAGCCGGCCGGGCCCGACCCGGCCGCGACGCGCGTCGGCGATGTCGATGCCGCTCGACGGTCGGACGTGGCCGAGGACGCCGACGTCACCCAGGACGCCAACGTTCAGGACTCCGACGTCAACGAGGAGATCGCGCCCGCCAAGCCGTCCCGTCGCAAGCGGGCATCGGTCCCGAGCTGGGACGAGATCATGTTCGGCTCGCCGAAGCGTCCCTGACCCCTCACGGTTCCTCGCCTACCTCGGGCTCGGCCCCATCTGGGCGATGCGGTGCGATAACGCACGCGGAACGAGCCCCACCGAGCCACATCTGGGCGATGCGGTGCGATAACGCAGGCGGAACGAGCCCCACCGAGCCACATCTGGGCGATCCGGTGCGATAACGCAGGCGGAACGAGCCCCACCGAGCCACATCTGGGCGATGCGGTGCGATAACGCGGGCGTCCGTCAGTCGGGTTCGGGGCCCGTGGCGGTCGGGCGAGACGGGTCACTCACCCAGTCGCTCCAGGAGCCCGGATAGATCGCGACGTCGGTACGTCCGGCCACGGTCATCGCGAGGAGCGTGTGCGCCGCGGTGACTCCGGAGCCGCAGTAGAGCACCGCAGAATCACCCAGTTGCGCGAATCGTTCCGCCAGCTCCGACGCGCTGCGGAAGCTACCTCCCTCGACCAGGTTCTCGGTCGACGGCAGGTTGATCGCGCCAGGGATGTGTCCGGCCACAGGGTCGTACGGCTCGACCTCGCCGCGATAGCGTTCGCCGGCTCGTACGTCGACCAGCTGCGGCTGCTCCCCCGCCGCGACCCGCTGAGCAAGCGCAGCGCCGTCGATCTGCGCGCGTCGTCCCGGCGTGCCGTCGAAGGATCCGAGTGCCACGGGCTGTCCCGGACCGGCCTCGATCGGCAGATTCTCCGCAACCCAAGCCGCGAAGCCGCCGTTCAGCACTCGGACCCGATCATGACCGGCATCGGTGAGCAGCCACCACAGTCGCGACGCGGCCAGCGAGGTGTCCGGGTCATACACCACGACCAGCGACGTCTGGGAGACGCCGATCCGACGCATCGAGGCGGCGAACGTCTCGGGATCGGGCAACGGATGCCGGCCACCGACTCCGTCTGCGCGATGCTCGCCGGTCAGCTCGGCCTCCAGATCGACATACTGCGCACCGGGCAGGTGCCCCTCCTCGTAGACCGGCCGTCCCGGCGGACCGCCCAGCCACCAGCGAACGTCGGCGAGAACCATCGAGTCGTCGCCGTCGAGAAGGTCTGCCAGCTCCGCGGGGTCGATCAGGACGGGCTCGACCGGGACAGGCTCGACCGGGACAGGCTCGACCGAGACGGGGACGACCGGAAAAGGTTCGGGAACGGGTACGCTCACCCACCCGAGTCTGTCACCGGCCGACGGACTCACCCGACCCCGCCGTCGTCGCGGACACCGTCTCGGACTGCCGCACACACGCTGGCTCGGGTTCTGGGTCTGGCACTCGCGGACGCTCGAACGACGCACGAGCCGCCACCGCCGGCACGAGGGTGGCGAGCGCGTACGCGACGCCCGCGATCGCGAAGGCCCCACTCAATCCGGCCAGTGCGATCAGGCCAGCAGCCAGCAGCCCGCCGAACGGCATCGCCGCCCAGGCGGTCGCGTCCGCCAGCGCCCCGACCCGACCGATCAGCGGCCGAGGGATGCGCTCGAAGAAGATCGCGCCGATCATCGGGTTCAACAGTCCCGAGGCCAGTCCGGCGACGCAGTAGGTCACCGCGATCACCCACAGCGGCGGATTCAGGGCTAGCACGATGAACGGGGGTGGCCCGGCGATGGCGAACGCGACGAAGTAGGTCAGGCGCCTCGGCAGCCGATCGCCCTTCCAGCTGGCCACCAGCGAGCTGATCATGGAGCAGCCGGCCATGCAGGTCATCATCAGGCCGATCGACGCGACGCCGCGGCCGTTGTCGTGAGCCCAGACCGGAAGCAGGACCGACGTCTTGGCCACATCCAGCAGGTTCGTGACCATGATCATCATCACCAGGGTGAACAGCAACCGGTCGCGGCGGAGGAAGCGCCAGCCCTCCGACAGCCGTCGGCGATACGGCTCTGTCGATCCGGGCTCTGTCGATCCGGGCTCTGTCGATCCGGGCTCTGTCGATCCGGGCTCGATCCGCCGGTCGAGACCGGAGGGCAGTCCCGTTCGACCGAGCGCGGCGCTGAGCCCGAGACAGGCCGCGGTCAGCGCAAGCGATCCGGACGGCCCCACCCAGGCGATCAGGCCGGTGGCCAGCGCGGGCGCGACCAGTCCGGAACCACGATCGATTGCGCCGCTCAGGCCGGTGACCCGTTCCAGCGGCACCCCGGCGTCCTCGGCCACGAAGGGAACCGCCGTGTGCTTCGCCGTGTCACCCGGCCCGCGGATCGCGCCGGCGACGGCCACCAGCGCCAACAGCACGGGAAGCTCGAGCATGCCCACGTGATGGAGCACCGGGATGGCGGCGATCGCCACTGCGCTGGCCAGGTCGGCGACCACACTCACCCGCCGCTGGCCGAGCCTATCGACGACTGGGCCGGCGAGCGCCTTGACGACGACGTACGGGCCCAGCTCGAACGCGGCGACCAGGCCGGTCTGGGCGGCCGAGCCGGTGGTGACCAGCACGAACCACGGGACGGCGATGGCCATCACCCGGGTGCCGGTGTAGGCCAGCGCGCTGATCCCGAGCAGGGTGACGAGACCTCTGCGGCCGCCCATCACGCGCCGCCCGGGGATTCCTTGCCGATCGCGGCAGGATCGGGCACGGGGAGGATCTGGAACTGCGTATGGATCAGTCGGCTGCCCTCTGGCCCCGGCTCACCCGGAACGTGCTGCCGGTATGACGCGAGCAGTGCGAGGAGGTCCCTATTGAGCTCGTCGACCTCGTCGCGCGTCAGCCGGAGCAGGACGTCTGAGAGATTCAGGGAGTGCTGCCACTCGACCGGCAGCTCGGCCCGCGCGGCCCGTGCCCGCCGCACGGAGTTGACCATGGCCTCGACGACCGCGTCCTCGTAGACCAGGCCCTCGCCGGCCGGGCTGGCCATCTCGAACTCGGTACTGCGGTGCGCCGCTCGCCACCACCGCTCCCGCCGATTGCCGCGCTCGGTGTCCTCGACGATGAAGCCGTACTTCTCGAGCTGGCGCAGGTGGTACGACAGCGCACCGCTGGTCAGCCCGAGCTCCGCCGCCAGGGACGTGGCGGTCGCGGGCCCGTACGTCCGCAGCAGCCCGAGCAGCCGCACGCGCAACGGATGGGCCAGACCGCGCAGGTTGTCGCCCGTGACGACGATCCGATCGGGAATCTCCGCTGCCATAGCATCGATGATAGATCGCAAACAACTCTTTGCAAAGATCTATTTGCAATTCACCGTCCCTTCCCGCCTCCCCTCCTCCACCCCGGAAAGTGGGCGCAGACGACAGCGACACGCCGGGCGGAGTTGTCGTTTGCGCCCACTTTCCGGGGGAGGAGGGGCAGAGGGACGGGCAGAGGGAGGGGCAGAGGCAGGGGGCAGGGGTGAGGGCGCGCGGGTCAGGTGGGCAGGCCGTCCGGTCGATCGAACGGCAGCGGATCGGCGGCCGCGGACTGCGCGACGGCACGTGTGATGCCGTGGCGGTGATGACGCCGACACAGCACCTCGTACGCGACCACGGCGCCTTCTTCCCGGCTCAGTGGCAAACCGTCGACGTGCTGGGTGTCACCGACCACCACCTGGTGGCCTTCGGTGACCATGATCCCGTCGAGAGTACGAGCGTTGTGGGTGGCACGTCGTCCACACCAGCACAGCGCGCGGACCTGCAGCACCTCGATCCGGTCGGCCAGCTCGACCATCCGCTGGGAGCCCGGGAACAGTCGGCTCCGGAAGTCACTGAGGATGCCGACGGCGAACACGTCGATATCCAGCTCGTCGACGACCGCGGCGAGCTGGTCCACCTGAGCCGCCGCATAGAACTGGGTCTCGTCGCAGATCAGGTAGTCGATCCGCATGCCGCCGGTGAGCTGGTCGACAACGTATGCCCAGAAGTCGAACCCACCGAACACCTCGATCGCCGGTCGCTCCAGTCCGAGCCGCGAGGAGATGGTCGCCTCCCCCGCTCGGTCCCGGCTGGTGAACAGCCGCCCGAGCCGACCGCTGGCCGCGTGGGTGTAATCCAGCTGGAGGGCCAGTGTCGACTTGCCGCAGTCCATCGGACCGGTGAAGAACACGAACTCCGCCACCCCCGCATCCTGCCAGGCGATAACTTCGACCGAGTACGTCGAGCGCTGATCTACGATGCGGACACGTTCATCAACCCCGACCCGACGCTCCAGGAGCGATACGAATGACCACCGTCCCGACCCGGTACGCGACCGGCCCCGGGGCCGCGACGGCTCCGCCTGCGGCGCCTCTGCCGGCCGTGTCCGAGCGCTTCCTCGGGGTGGCGTCGTCCGTCGTCCGCGATCTGCTCGCCCTGACCCAGCGTCCCGGCGTGATCTCCTTCGCCGGTGGACTTCCGGCGCCTGAGCTCTTCGACGTGGAGGGCGCCCGGGCAGCCTTCGAGACCGTGTTCGCCGCTGATGGACGGGCCGCGATGCAGTACTCGACCACCGAGGGAAATCCCGAGCTGCGGGCCCAGATCGCCGAGATGTACGCGTCGCGTGGCCTCCCCACCACCGCCGAGCAGGTCGTGATCACGACCGGGTCCCAGCAGGGGCTGAGCCTGCTCGCCCAGGCGCTGGTCGATCCGGGGGCGGTGGTGCTGGTCGAGCGGCCGAGCTACCTGGCGGCCCTGCAGTGCTTCGGACTGGCGGGCGCGCGGTTGGTCTCGGTCCCTTCGTCGGGCGAGGGCATCGATCTGGACGCTCTCGACGCGCTCGCCCGGGAGCACCGTCCGGTCGCCCTCTACACGGTGCCGACGTTCCACAACCCGACGGGCCGTACGCTCGACGGCGCCAACCGGCTCGGCGTGGTCGAGACCGCGGCGAGGCATGGGTTCCGGGTGCTCGAGGACGACCCGTACCAGCAGCTGCGCTACTCCGGTGAGCCGATGCCGTCGATGGCCATCCTGACCGACGATCCGGAGCTGGTCGTCTGCACCGGCAGCCTGTCGAAGATCCTCGCCCCGGGGCTACGGGTCGGCTGGGTCCGTGCCACGCCCGCCATCCGGGCCGCCGTCGTCGTCGGCAAGCAGGCGGCCGACCTGCACACCTCCACCCTCGATCAGGCCGCGGCGGCGGCCTACCTGGCCTCGGGGCGGTTGGCATCGGCCCTGGATGGGGCGCGCAGCGCCTACCGCGACCGGCGAGACGCGCTGCTCGCCGGCTTGCCGGCCGCACTGCCGACCGGCAGCACCTGGAACACACCGGACGGCGGGATGTTCGTCTGGGCGCACCTGCCGGCAGGCACCGACGCCGCCGACTGGCTACCGCGAGCCCTCGACCACGAGGTCGCGTACGTCCCGGGCGCACCGTTCTTCCCGGCCGAGCCCGAGCGCAACACGCTTCGCCTGTCCTTCACGACGTACGCCCCCGAGCAGATCCTGGAAGGCACCCGACGGCTCGCCGCCGCCTTCGCGACCTAGATCAGTCACAAAACTAGATCAGTCACAAAACAGGGGCACGAGCATCTCGGCAGGAGTAAGGGAGCCATGCATCCCGATCAGGCTGAGCTCGCGCGGGAACTGCCGGGTCATCACGGCCCAGGAGGACCGCATGGCCACGAGCACGTGACCGTATCGCTCGACGAGATCCGGATCGACCGGGCCGAACCAGCCCTCCTCGATCGCCTCGTCGCGAGTCCGTACCCATGCCCGATCACCCAGCACCGCCCGCCAGCGCGCGGCCACCGAGTCGACCGGTTCGTCGTCGACGTACAGCTGCCGGAAACGTCCCTCCCCGGCCAGTGCCGAGACACCCGCCATCAGCTCCGCGGAGTCCTCGACGACGATGTGCCGCTCGGGAGGCACATCGACCATTCCGTGGTCACCGGTGACGATCAGGCAGACGTCGTCGTCGAGCCGCTCGCGAAGCTGCTCGCACAGATCGTCGATCCGGGTGAGCTGTTCCAACCATGCCGGCGACTCCCAGCCCGTCACATGCCCGGTGTGGTCGAGCTCTCGCTCATAGGCATAGACCAGGCTCCGCTCGCCGCGTCGGGCCGCGTCAGCCACGAGTGCGATCCGTTCCTCGGTGTCGCGCTCGTGCTCGAACGCCGCGAAGTCGGGCCCGCGCAGCCCCGCCTCGGTCAGTCCACTGGCCGCAAAGCGCTCCAGGCCGACCGAGGTCACGGCCACGCCGGCCGCAACGGCCCGCTCGAAGAAGGTCGGCTTCGTCTGGTAGGCCCGCGCGACCAGGTCTGACTCCCAGATCAGCGCGTTGAGGATCTCACCGGTCTGCGGCACGCGCGACGTGTAGCCGACGAGGCCGTGCTGACCCGGTGGGAGCCCGGTGCCGAGGCTGGCCAGACTGGTGGCCGTGGTGCTCGGCACCCCCGCCGTGATCGGCGTCGCGTCGCCGAGCAGCGAGGCCAGATAAGGGGCGGCCCGCAGGCTGCGACGGACCGCATGCCAGCCGAGACCGTCGACGAGCACGACCACGTAGCGCCGGGCATCGGGCAGTCCCAGCACGTCCTCGTGACAACCCGGCACGCCGATCATGGCCCCGATGCTCGGCATCACCTCGGCGATGGTGGACACGCCGTACGCCGGCAGGACCAGAGCCGGCAGCGACGCCGTCGCCGCTGAGGTCGCCTGAGTCATCCGAGGGAGGTCATACGTTGGCCGCTCGCTGCAGCGTCGCACCGAAGCGGACCAGCCGCGCGACCCGGTCGACCCCGTCACCGCCGGCGCTCATCCGGACGGTCAGATCGTCGCCGACGAGTGTCCCGGTGTAGCCGTGATCGGCTTCGCACTGGGGGTCGCTACACGACGCCGGCTCGATGTCGACCCGACGGACCGCACCCCAACCCACGGTGAGCCAGGCCTCGTCGGAGTGGGGATCACCGCTTCGGAAGCTCTGCGGCTGCGCGACCACCCGGGTCGTCACGACACTGTTGATCTTCGACAGCGGGACCGACTCGGTCGAGGAGGCGGCGTAGGTCCCCGTCTGCGGCGCCTCGGCCGGCTGGTCATCGGTGTGCCCGACGATCAGTCGGCTTGGGGTCAAGGCCAGCACAGTGATGTGGCGGTGGATCTCGTCGTGGTTGAACGTCGGTTCGTGGTGCACGACGAAGTCGAGCAGCTCCTCGTTGCCCAGCGCGAGTCGGATTGCATCCTCGACCAGCTCGGGAAAGTAGCCGCAAGCGTCGATCTCGGCACGCAGCTCTCTGCGGGTCGCGTCCAACCTCATGGCGACATCCAATCAGATCCTTCCCAATCAGATCCCGCTCGCGCCGCCAGCGCAATCACCCGAGTCGATCGTCGCTCTTCGTGAAGCCGGAAAAGCGTTACCTTCACTCATCGTTCCTCTTCCGGGCGCTGGCTCCAGACGCTCGCGGGATAGTCAGATCCCGCTCGCGCCGCCAGCGCAATCACCCGAGTCGATCGTCGCTCTTCGTGAAGCCGGAAAAGCGTTACCTTCACTCATCGTTCCTCTCTCCCCGGGCACTGGCTCCAGACGCTCGCGGGATAGTCAGATCCCGCTCGCGCCGCCAGCGCAATCACCCGAGTCGATCGTCGCTCTTCGTGAAGCCGGAAAAGCGTTACCTTCACTCATCGTTCCTCTCTCCCCGGGCGCTGGCTCCAGACGCTCGCGGGATAGTCAGATCCCGCTCGCGCCGCCAGCATAATCAGCCCCGGGTCTACAGACCCCGGGCAAGCGGGTCGCGTTGGGCTGAGGTGGGAGCGATGACCACCTCACCCCCGAGGACGGCGATCCCGCTGACCGACGCAACGCACGGGCGCAGGGTGACCGAGGCGAGCTGTGGGAGCTCATCGGCCAGCTGAGCCATCCGGTGCAGCAGGTCCTCGACTGCGGCGATGTCCATGCTGCGGCCGCCATGCCGCCCGAACAGCGCCGGAGCCGCCTTCAGGTCGCGAACCATGGCCGCCCCGTCGGCAGTGGTCAGGGGTGGCACCCGGTACGCGACGTCGCCGAGCAGCTCGGTGGCGATGCCGTCCAGACCGACCGACACGATCGGCCCGAACGCCGCGTCCTCGCGACTGGTTGCGACCAGCGCGACGCCAGGAGGGGCCATCGCCTGGACGACCGGGGCGGCCGCGGCCACGTCGTCCGGTGAGCCGATGCCGAGCTGATCGACCAGACGGCCCAGGTCCTCCCAGGCCGCGGTCATCTCCTCGGCATCGTCGATGTTGCGGACAACGCTCGCCTGGTCGGGCCGGCCGCGGACCGCCTGCGAGGTCGCCTTCAGCACGACATTCCATCCCAGTCGGGCGGCGACCGTGACTGCCTCGGCGAGGGAGACGACCGGATAGCTCGGCACGACCTTGATCCCGTACGTCCCCAGCAGCGCCGCCGCGTCGTCGGAGGTCAGCGTGCGGCCGGCGGGTTCCGCACTCAGCCGGATGTTGATCAGCCGGCGAGCGGCGACCTCGTCGACGTCGAGCAGCGGAACGGCACCGGGGTCGCGCTCTCGCCAGTGGGCGTACGCCGTGAGCGCGGACAGGGCGTGCACCGCGTCAACGGAGGCGTCGAACGCGGGCAGCGAACCCATCAGATCGGGCTCGTCGGAGGTGCGCTCGGTCGGCTCGAAGTCCAGCAGCACCGCGACGACTGGCTTGTCTGAGGTCGCAGCGACCTCGGAGAGCGCCGCGTGGGTCTGGTCGGTACCACCGGAGTAGGCATAGACCGCCGCGCACAACACCGAGCCACACTTGTCGTCGGCCACCGCCGCCCGGGCCGCCTCGCCGAACTCGGCCGCCTCGGCCGCGGGATCGAGCAGGACGGCGTCGCCGTCCAGCAGCAGACCTACGGCGGTGATCGTGTGCATCATCTGCAGCGCCAGAGTGGCCGAGTTCGTGATCAGCCGGACCCGCGGGCCCTTCGGCAGCGGCTGCCGCGCCGCGATCTTGGCGATGTCGTACATCGCCCCACGGCGGTGCACCACCATCACCCCGGACTGACGGAACAGCGAGTCCACGGCCTCGTCGGGAGCGTGTCGCAAACCACCCCGCACGCCGAAGTGTGCCGCCCGGTGGGTCCGACCCGGGTCGAGCACGACCACTGGCTTGCGCCGCGCGAGCCGTCGTGCGATCCGGGAGAACTTGCGTGGGTTGCCGATCGAGTCCAGAGCCAGCAGGCAGACCCGAGTGTCGTTGTCGTCCTCCCAGAACTGCATCACGTCGTTGGCGGTGATATCGGCGTACTCGCCCGTGCTGATCACACTCGACATCCCGATGTCGTTCCGGATCGCGTAGTTGAGCAGCCCGATGCCGACCGCCGCCGACTGACAGAACAGCCCGACGCCGCCGGTGCGCGGCATCGGCCCGGGGGTCGCGTTCAGCGACGACTCCTCGTCGGTGTTGATCACCCCGAGGGCATCCGGACCGAGCGCCCGGATGCCGTACGCCCTTGCCAGGTTCACCACGGTCCGGGCCGACTCGACCGGTGAGTCGGTCCCGGTCAGTACCACCATCGCGTGCGCGCCCTTGTGCGCCGCGTCGATCACCACCCCCCCGAGCTCGCGGGTCGGCACCGACACCATGGCCAGGTCGATCCGGCCCGGGACGGTGGCCAGCGAGCTCGCCGTCCGGACACCCGCGACCTCGACGTCGTCTGTGCTCACCGCGGTCATGTCGCCGCGGAAGCCACCCTCGATCAGCGAGCTGACCAGGCCCTGCACACGAGCACCCGGCCCGAGCAGGACCAGCCGCTCCGACGTCAGCAGCCGACGGATCGAGGCACTTTCGGCCCGATGCTCCCGACGCTCCATCACCCCCACCGACGTGTCAGTCGGCAAGATCGGGAACTCGACGTGCAGGACGCCGTCGTCGATGCCCTTGGACACCCGGTAGCCCGCGTCGGCGAACACCGACGCCATCCGCGCGTTCTGGGGCAGCAGCTCGGCGTAGAACTTGACGATCCCGCGCTCGCGCGCAGCCTCGGCCAAGTGCTCCAGCAGCAGCTGGGCGATCCCGCGGCCGTGATGGGCGTCCTCGACCAGGAACGCCACCTCGGCCTCGTCGCGATAGGCCCGGTCGTAGCGGCCGACGGCGATCATCTGGGTGCCGACGGTGAGGATGAAGGCGACCCGGTCCACGTAGTCCACCTGGGTGAAGCGCTGCACGTCGCGCTGAGACAACCGGGGATAAGGGGCGAAGAATCGCAGGTACTTCGACTCCGGCGACACCCGGTCGTAGAACTCGACCAGCAGCCCTGCGTCCTCCGGCCGAATCGGGCGCAGGTGCGCAACGCCACCGTCGGTCAGCAAGACGTCGGCCTCCCACTCGGTGGGATAGCCCGGAGGCAGACTCTCCCGAGGCAGAACGGAGTCCAGCGCACTGCCGGCGGTGATCTCGGTGCTGGACCTCGGGGCGCTGGTCGATGGTCCGGGAAGCACGAACGCAAGCCTACGCAGTCGGACCGACAACGCGAGTCCGCATCGACCGGCATTGCGGGCGACGTGACCGGATCCACAACGGATGGCAAGTGGCGGCGGCCATGTCGACAACGGGCTCGGCCCAGGGTCGACCACGGTCGGCACCGTTGCCACTAACCTGTGGCCGTGCGCGGGTCCCGACCCGGCACTCCCCGCGACGACGCAGGAGGATCTCCAGTGACCCCGGTAGCAAAGCTGAACCCGAACGTACGCGCCGCGCGGGACTTCCTCGTGCAGCATCGGGAGGACTACGAAACGGCGTACACCGGGTTCACGTGGCCGGACCTGCCGCGCTACAACTTCGCCACCGAGTGGTTCGACGGGCTGGCCGAGGAGAATCCGGACGGGATCGCGCTGTGGATCATCGATGCCCCCGCCTCGCCGGACTCGGCGGCCGGTGAGGCCAAGCTCAGCTTCGCCGAGCTGCGAGACCGCTCGATGGCGGCGGGCCGGATGATGGCCGACGCCGGTCTTGGCCGCGGCGACCGGCTGCTCGTCGTGCTCGGCAACTGCGTACCGCTGTGGGAGATCATGCTCGGCGCCATTCGGCTGGGCGCGGTGATCATCCCGGCAACGCCGCAGCTGTCGCCCGCAGACCTGGCCGACCGGGTGGAGCGCGGAGCGGCACGAATGCTGGTGGCGCACGCGTCGGATGCAGCGAAGTTCGCCGCCGTCGACGTGCCGCTCGGTCGGATCGCCGTGGGCGGTGCTGGCGAGGACACGCCGGCGGGGTGGCGGAGCTACGCCGAGGTCGACGCCTTCGCCGGCGGCGACCCACTGCCGGTCGGTGGCACCAAGGGCGCGGACCCGATGCTGCTCTACTTCACCTCCGGCACCACCGCGCTGCCGAAGCTGGTCGAGCACACGCACACCTCGTACCCGATCGGCCATCTGTCGACGATGTACTGGATGGGTCTGAAGCCGGGCGACATCCACCTGAACATTTCCTCACCCGGCTGGGCCAAGCATGCCTGGAGCAACTTCTTCGCCCCGTGGCTGGCCGGCGCGACCGTGCTGGTCTTCAACTTCGCCCGGTTCGACGCCGGAGCGCTGCTGGATGTGCTGCAGCGTGCCGAGGTCAGCACGTTCTGTGCGCCGCCGACGGTGTGGCGGATGCTGATCCAGGCAGACCTGGCGTCGGCGCACGTCGTCGTCCGGGAGGCGCTGAGCGCGGGCGAGCCGCTCAATCCCGAGGTGATCCAGCAGGTCCAGCGAGCCTGGGGGGTGACGATCCGGGACGGGTACGGCCAGACCGAGACGAGCGCACAGGCCGGCAACCCACCCGGCGCTCTGCTGAAGCTCGGGTCGATGGGCCGCCCCCTTCCCGGCTACCGGGTAACGCTCGTCGACCCGTCCACCGGCGAGGTGCGCGAAGACGAGGGCGAGCTGTGCCTGGAGCTGGGGCCGGCAGAACCGGGCCAGCCGTCGGTCGGACGGCCGCTCCCGCTGATGACCGGCTACAAGGCGAACGCGGACGAGTTCGACGCCGAGCTCAACGAGCACGCCTTCGCCGGAAATCGTTACCACACGGGCGATGTCGTCAGCCGCGACGCGGACGGCTACCTCACCTACGTGGGTCGTGCCGACGACGTGTTCAAGGCCAGCGACTATCGGATCAGCCCGTTCGAGCTGGAGTCGGTGCTGATCGAGCACCCCGCGGTCGCCGAGGCGGCGGTCGTCCCGGCGCCCGATCCGATCAGGCTGGCAGTGCCCAAGGCGTACGTCGTCCTCGCCGCCGGGCACGCCCCGGATGCCGAGACGGCGCGCTCCATCCTCGGGTACGCCCGGGAGCACCTGGCGCCGTACAAGCGGGTCCGTCGAATCGAGTTCGCCGAGTTGCCGAAGACGATCAGCGGCAAGATCCGCCGGGTAGAGTTACGTGGTTTGGAGCTGGACGAGACGCGTCCGGACAAGATCGAGTTCACGGAGGCCGATTTTTCGTGGTGAAGCACGCCGATGACCCCATGACGCTGTCGGACCTGGTCGGTGCATACGTCACCGAACAGCTCACCGTGATCATCGAGTCTCCCGGACTGCTCCGGGCGCGTGAGCCCGTGATCCATCCCACCCGCGTGGCCGTCCGTCGCCTGCGCAGCACGCTGAGGGTCTTCGGCGATCTGTTCGACGTCGCGCGCGCCGGTCACCTCGAGGACGAACTGGTCTGGTGGGCAGGCTTGCTCGGCGTCGTCCGCGACCTCGACATCTTGGACAAGCGGCTCGAGGACGCGCTGGCGGCGCTGCCGAGCGAGCTCGTCGTCGGTCCTGTGAGCTCGGCGCTGCAGCGTGAGCTCGGCGCTCGCCGGCGGGCCGGTTGGGACGAGATCGAGTCGACCCTGGATTCGGACCGCTTCCATGCCCTGATGGGTACGCTGCACGGCTGGCGTGCCGACATCCCGTTCACCTCCGCTGCCGAGGCGCCGGCGGACCGTGTCGCGCACTACGTGAAGAAGGCCAACAAGAAGGTGCGCAAACGCTTGGCGGCAGCCGGTCGGGCCTACGCCGCCGGCGATCCGGGAGCCGGCGATCTCGCCCACGGCGCCCGCAAGGCGGGCAAGCGGCACAGGTACGCCGCCGAGCTCGCCGAGCCGCTGTGGGGCAAGAAGGCGAGCAAGATCGTCGCCCGGCGCAAGGATCTGCAGGACGTGCTCGGGAACCACCAGGACGCTGTCGTGAGCGAGGCCTTCCTACGCGACTTCGGCATCCGGGCCGGCACCCGGCGCGACCACAACGGCTTCACCTACGGGATCTTGTTCGCCCAGGAACGAGCCGAGCTGGCCCGACTGCCGGAGCAGCTGGCGCCCTTCTTCGGCTGAACCTACCAACCGTCTCCGGCCCGTCCCCGAGCGTGTGCCTCAGTCCCAGGGATAACGGGTGCGGCCCACATCGACGACGCCGTGCCGCAGCCGATCGGGCGTGGACAAGAAGGTGTGGCCCTCGACGGCGCCGTTCCCACTCTCACTGCGGACATACACGAGCAGCTCGTTGAAACCCGAGTCGAGCTTGACCACGGCGTTGACGTGCTCCCCGACGCCGTACGACGGTCGGATCAGTCGCGGACCCTGGACATCGATCACGACCGAACCGTTCAGCCAGACGGTCGTGCTGGCGGTGCAATCCACCCCGAGCCGGACCTCCCGGGGCTCGGCAACCTCCAGGAAGTGCTGCAGCAATACCGGCCCACCGCCGCCCATCAGGTCGGCCAGAGGCAGCCTGTTCGCGTCGACCGTCAACTCCTCCCAGCGGTCGGCATCGGCAGAGTCTCGGGCGGCAATCGCGTCCAGGTCGACCTCGTCGACGATCGTCCGATAAACCCGCCATGCCTGCGCACCCGGCAGAGCGACCGGCACGGCGGGGCTCAACGGGTGGCCGGTGATGTCGGCGGCCAAGCGGATCGCGTTGCGCTGCTCGACGGCGTCCCGGCCGGGCACCCGGACCGCGACGGACACCTCAACCGTCGAGTCTGCCTCGATGTCGACCCGCTGATCCGACACTGGCTCCCAGCCGGCCGGAACCGCAACGGTGAGGCTGACCTCGACCGGGTCCGGATGCGGATTGCGCAGCGCGACCCCGAGCTCCTTGACGTCGCCCGGCCGGGCCGCGGCGTTGCCGCGATAGTCGACCGTGACCTCCAGACCGCGAGTCGCGTGGCGTACCTTCCACGGCGAGCGGGCCCACAGCGCGCGAACGCTGTCGTCGGCGAACAGGTCTTCCTCCCGCACCGTGATGGTCGAGTCGTTCACGGCAACTCCGTGGTGACGCAGGATCTCCGGCGCAGTCTGCATCACCTGGTCGGTCAGCTCGTGCACGTCGGTCGGGATCGACCGGGTCCCGTCGCTCAGGTGCCGCACGCCGCCCCAGGGCTCGTTGGTGGACAGCCCGAACCCGAACGGCTCGACCCATTTCGGCGGGAGCTGGGACAGCCCGGCCCGGATCCCCAGCCAGCTGCCGATCGAGCCGCCCGAGGAGTCGGTGTCGTAGCCGCAGTTCACGGTCTTGCAGAGGGCATCACCGAAATCGGTGCCGTACAGCCAGCCGATCACCTGGAACCCGAGGTTGATCGGAGAGTACTGCGCGATCGGGCTCGGGGTGGCGGCCAGGACGGCGGCGCGAGCCTGCTTCCAGTCCAGCCCATCGGCGTACGCCTGCCGAGCCGCGACGACCGCCTTGCGCGTCTCACTGCCTTCCGGAACGTAGGACAGACCGATGTCGAGCAGCAGCTGCGCGTCGTCGACCACGAATGCGGCCGACTGGATCGCGACGTTGAACAGCTCACCGAAGACCGACTCGCCGCCGGCGTGATCGCAGATTCCGTCCTCGTACGCGTAGCGGGCGGCCACCCGCGGCGCGGCGGGGGCGACACAGGCCCAGACCTCCGAGCGGATCGGGCAGCCCATGCAGTCGACGAACCAGTTGTTCCATGCGCCGCTCACCGGCGGCTGCAGCCCGAGCCGCAAGTTGGTCTTGTTCAGTCCGTACTCGTCGAAGTTGTAGCCGATGTGATCGAGCCAGGCCTGAGACAGGTCTGCGGCCTCGAGATCGGGTCCGCGCGAGCGCAGGGCCTCCAACCAGACGAGCTGCATCTCCAGATCGTCGTTCGGCAGACCGCCGGACTGCAGCTCTGGGTACCACCAGATGTCGAACATCTCCTCGCTCCCCCAGGCCTGCTCGACCGGGGTGCCCAGAGTTCCGCCGCAGTTCTTGCCGAGCCAGCAGCCCATCACCTTGTCGCGGAACGTGTCCCCGGCGAGGTCGAGTGTGTACATGATCAAATACCCTTTCGGTCGGGTCGAGAATGGGGGTGAACAGCAGATAGGGGTGGGTCGATCAGCCCTTGACGCCGGTGATGACAACACCCTGGATGAACCACCGCTGGGCGATGAAGAACAAGATGACGCAGGGCGCGATCGCGACGGTCGCTGCCGCCATCATCAGCGCGAAGTCCTGCACCTGTTGCCCGGCGAAGTTCATGATCCCCAGCGAGATCGGGAACTTGTTGTCACTGGACAGGTAGATCAGCGGGCCGAGGAAGTCGTTCCAGTAGTAGAGAAAGGCGAACAGCCCCACGATCAGCAGCGCCGAACGAGCCATGGGCACCACGATCAGCAGGAAGCAGCGCAGCGTTCCCGCACCGTCCACCTTGGCCGCATCCTCGAGCTCCCGGGGTATGGACAGGAAGAACTGCCTGAGCAGAAACGTGTTGAACGGCGTGGCGAACAGGGCCGGCAGCAGGATCGGCACGTAGGTGTCCAGCAAGCCGAGCTTGCCGAACAGGATGTAGGTCGGAATCAGGGTCGCCCAGCTCGGGACCATGATGGTCGCCAGCATGATGAAGAACATCACGTCGCGTCCGGGAAACCGCAGGCGGGCAAAGGCGTAGGCCGCGATCGAGCTGCCGATGAGTGAGAACACCACCCCGATCACGGTGATGATGAGGGTGTTGCGCAGGTACGTCCACATCGGAGCCTGCTCGAACAAGCGCTTGTAGTTCTCCCACATGACCGGTTTCGGGATCCACTGCACCGGGAACGTGTAGATCTGTGACTGGTCCTTGAGGCTGGTGGTCACCATCCAGATGAACGGCACGATGAAGCCGATCGACCCGACGACCAGCACCACGTACGAGGCGCCGTGGCGTGCGCGATCGGCCCGGGACCGGACTCCCCGGCCGGCGGGGAGGGACTGGACCGCCATCAGGACTCCTCCCTCTCACCCGCGTAGTACACCCATGCCTTCGACGACTTGAAGATCACCCCGGTGATCGCCACGATGATCACCGCCAGCACGACCGAAAGAGCCGAGGCGTAGCCGAGCCGCAGCTCGACGAAGGCCCTTTGGTAGATGTTGATCGCATAGAAGAAGCTGGCGTAGTCCGGCCCGCCTCCGGTCAGCACGTAGGCCTGGGTGAAGATCTGCAGAGTGGCGATCACGCCGAGCACGAGCTGGAAGAAGATCACCGGCGACATCATCGGCAGGGTGACGCTGCGAAGGGTTGACCACCACGAGGCCCCGTCGATCCGGGCGACCTCGTAGAGCTCGGTGGGGATCCCCTGCAGTCCACCGAGGTAGATGATCACCGACGCCCCAACCCCCCACAGCTGCATGATCACCAGCGCAGGGATGACCCAGTGCGGGTCCTGCAGCCAGGGGATGGGTGGGATTCCGAAGAGGCTGAGGAACCAGTTCAAGACCCCGTAGTCGCGGTGGAAGACAAATCCCCACAGCACCGCGACCGCCACCCCGGACAGCACCGACGGCAGGTAGTAGATCGTCCGGAAGGAGGACATTCCCATCAGCGTCTGGTTCATCAGCATCGCCATCCCGAAACCGATCAACAGGCTCAGCGGGAGGTACAACAGCGCGAACAGCCCCGTCACCTTCAGCGACTGCCAAAACAGCGGATCGTCGGTGAGCAGCTCGACGTAGTTCTGCAACCCGATCCACTTGGGGGCGCCGATCCCCTGCCACTCGGTGAAGCTCAGATAGACCGCGGCGATGATCGGGCCGGCCGTGAACAAGACGAAGCCGATGAACCACGCCTGAACCCAGATCAGGCCGGTGATCGCCTCCCGTCGAGCCAGGGTATTGCGCCGGCGCTTTGGCGGTTGGTCGATCACGTCCTTCGGCTGCGCCGGGGAAGTCAACGCGGTCAACGCTGCGCGGCCTTGTTGGTGTCGTCCTGGATCTGTGCCAGGATCTTCGCGGGATCACCGCCCGCTCCGAGCGTGGCGATCCGGTTCGCCCAGATGGTGTCGAACTCCGTCCAGAACTTCGGGAACGCCCAGTTGACCGCGTCCTCCTTCATCTGCTGCGGGAAGATCTCGATCGACTTCGGCGGTTCGTTGGTGGTCTTGGCCTTCGCCTGCCACTCAGCGGCGGAGGACTGCCGACCGGGGATGCTGCGCAACGGATCGACGATCAGCACCTGCTGGGACTGCTTGCTGGCCAGATACTTGGTGAAGGTCCACGCGGCGGCCTGGTTCTTCGACGTCGGCGGGATCACCCATGATCCGCCGGCGGCCGAGACCGCGCGCTTGCCGGTCGTCCCCTTCGGCAGTCGGATCACGTCCCACTCGAACTTGCTGCCAACGGCCATCCGCGTCTGGGCCGTGGCCCATGATCCGTTCACCTGCATGGCCACCAGGCCAGCCGCAAAGGGGTCGACACCGGCGGGCGTCGCGTTCGGCGAGGGCGTCACACCCTTGGCCATCTGATCCGACAGCTTGGTGAGGAAGTCGACGTTGGCCGGCTGGTTCACCACACACTTGCTCAGGTCGTCGGAGAAGGTGTCGCCGCCGTTGGACTTGAAGACCCCCATCATGAACCAGTCGTAGGTCTGGAAGCCTGCTCCCCAGCGCTTCTGCCGGCTCCCCGACTTCTGGATGAAGTTGGCGCCGATGTCGAAAAACTGGTCCCATGTCCAGTCATCGGTTGGCACCGGCACTCCGGCAGCGGCGAACATCGACTTGTTCACGTAGATGGCCAGGTTGGAGAAGTCGTACGGGAGGCCGTACAGCTGGTCGTTGACGCTCATCTGCTTCACCTGCGCCGGCCAGAAGTCGTCCGGATTCACCTCGGCCTTGTCCTTGTCGACCAACGGCGTCAGCGGAATGACGCGTTGCTTGTCGACGAACGACGCGATATCGAACGTCCGGGCATAGTAGACATCGGCGAGATTGCCTCCGACGGCGGCCGTGTTGACCTTCGTGTAGTACTTCGCGGCGTCGGCGATGTTGAGCAGGCTGACCTTGATGTCCGGGTGCTCGGCAGTGAAGCTGGCGATGACCTTCTTGAAGTTGAGCACCTCGTCGTCGGAGTGATCGGTCCAGAACTGGATCGCGCCACTCCCGCTCCCGGCGTCGCCGCTGGGCACCTGGGTGCCGGGAAGGCTCTTGCCGCCGCTGCACGCGGCCGCGGCGAGCGCCACTGCCCCGCCGGCCGCGGCCAGGAAACCGCGGCGTGTGATGTTGCGCTGGGTAAAGGTCGAAGCCCCCGCCGCGACGTCTGCTGTGAAACCTTTCAGGGATGAATCGATGCTCATGTCAAGCCTCCTTGCTCGTTGATGGATGTGGTCGACGGTTGGCTGAGCCGTCATTCGCGACGCGCCGGGATCGGCCCGGCGGCGCGGTGGAATTGCGGATCACGAGCTCGCACGCCAGGGTGATCTCGACCGGATCCGATGACCCGGCGGCCCCGGCGCGAGCCACCAGTAGGTCGACCGCGCGGCGGCCGAGCTCCGTCTTCGGCTGAGCAACCGTGGTCAGCGCCGGTGTGGCGTGGGCCGCGAGATCGCCGTCGTCGAAGCCGATCAGCGACAGCTCGGCCGGCACCTGGACGCCTTGTCGTCCGGCCTCTTGCAGAACGCCGAGCGCAACCGCGTCGTTCGCGGCAAAGATCGCCGTCGGAGGGTCATCGAGTGCGAGCAGCGCCCGCGCGCCCCGGACCCCACCGGATCGATCCAGGCTGCCGAACCGGAGCAGCTCGCGCGGCGTGGGAAGTTTGGCGCTCCGCAGAGCAAGCTTGTACGCGTCTCGCCGGCCGAGCGCCAGGGTGTGACTACCGATCATGGCGATCCGCCGATGACCGAGGTCGATCAGATGACGAACGGCCGCCATCGCTCCGGTCCGCGTGTCCACGGTGGCCACGTCGATCCGCTGGGGTGTGGTGTGAAGTCCTATTCCCACAAGGGGAATCCGAAGGGAGTACATGGAGAGCAGCAGCTCGTTCAGAGCGGGGCTCTCGGGCGGAGTGACGATCATCCCGTCGACTCCATGGCTCCGGAGAAGCTCCACGGCTTCCACCGAGTGCTCCGGATCCCCCTGCGAGTCGCTGAGCACCATCCCGAAACCATGCAGCCGGGCCTGGGCACCGATACTCGCGGCCAGTTCGGCGACGAAGGGGTTCTGCAGATCGGAGACGACGAAGCCGAGCAGTCCGGAGCGCCTGGACTTCAGACTTGCTGCCGCTCGGTTCGGAACGTAGCCGAGCGTCGCGATGGCGCCCGCGATCTTGGTCCGGCTCGCCTGCCCGACATAGCCGCTGCCGGCCAGGTACCGGGACACGGTCGCCACGGACAGGCCCGCTGCCGCGGCGACGTCGTACACGGTCGCGGGACGCGGAGTAACGGTCAACGGGCACCTGTGATTCCACTTCGGTGTGGGGGCGGAGGACAATGTGTAACCGGTCTCATGTGAGACCGGTTCCACACATTAGATCGCTCGACGGGGCTCGGTCAAGCACTCCGTGGAAACGTTTCGATCACGACCGGATGAGCACCGGATCGGGTATTGACACTCGTTGCCCGGCGAGACACGATGCTCCCAGCGTGAAGCGATTCAGCCCGGACGCCCCGGGTGGTGGTCGGCGCGAACGGGGCCCGACCGGGCCACCCAGCACTCGTCAGGAGGTCGCACCTCGATGCGAAGTCTTCGGTACGCCGGCGGTGGGGTGGTCGACCTCGAGAACGTCGTCACTCCCTCGATCGGAGCTGACCAAGCCCTGGTCCGGATCCGGGCCTCGGCCCTGTGCGGCAGCGAGCGTGGTGCACTGGCCGGCGGGATGGGCGGCAACGCCGGGCACGAGGCGGCCGGCGTGATCGAGGCGCTCACCGCAGCCGACTCGCGATTTCGGGTCGGCCAGCTGGTGGGACTGGCGGCCGTGACGGGATGCGGGCGGTGCGATCGGTGCACGACCGGCCGAGAGACCCAGTGCCGGCGCGGCGCGAGGGTGGGCGGCGGCTGGCACGCGGAGTACGCGGTCGTCGGGGTCGGAGCCCTCCGAGCCGTCGACGGACAAGACCCCACCGGCGCGGCGCTGATGTCGGGAGACGCATTGGGCGTGCCGGCCCGCGTGGCCCGCCGATTCCCGCCGGCCCCCGACGCCGAGGTGGTGGTGATCGGGCTCGGCCCGGTCGGTCTCGGCCATGTGCTCGTGCAGACCTTCGCCGGTGCACGGGTGATCGGTATCGAGCCGTCGGCCGCGCGCCGACGGCAGGCGTTGAGGCTGGGTGCAGCGGAGACGTACGAGCCGGGCCAGTACCGCGGTCGGCCGGCCACGGTGATCGAGTGCACCGGCGTGCCGGCGGCCATCGAGGGCGCCTTCGAGCTGGTCGACTCCTCCGGCCTGGTGATCCAGTCCGGCGAGTGCCAGTCTCCGGTCCGGCTGATTCCCTCCGACCTGGTGGTGCATCGTGAGGTCACCTACACCGGGTCGTGGTTCTACGCCAGCGAGGACTACCCGTTCATGACACGATTGCTCGCGCAAGGGCTGCCACTCCGCGACCTATGCACCCACGAGGTGCGGCCCGAGGACGCCCAGACCGCATTCGGCGACTTCGTCAAGGGTCTGACCGGAAAGGTGGTGGTGAGATGGTGAGCCAGGCCTCGAGCAGCGGTCAGTTGCGGGTCGCCTTCGTCGGAGCGGGTCGTCGCAGCCTGCAGAGCGCCCGAATGCTCGCCGACAGCGGAATCGGTGCCCCGGTCGGGTTCTGGAATCGTTCTCGCGACGTCGCCGAGCGCGCCTCGGGCGAGTTCTCCGTGCCGGCGTACGACCGGATCGCCGAGCTCGTCGAGCGGACGCGCCCCGACCTGGTCGCCATCATGACGCATCCGAGCGCCCGCGCGGAGCCGCTGGCCGACGCCGTCGCCGCAGGTGCCCGGGTTGTGCTGGTCGAGAAGCCGGTCGCCCTCACTCCGGCCGACCTCACCGCGGTGGAACGGGCAGCCGGCGACGCTTTCGTCGTGATCAACACCCAGTACCAGTGGATGCCGCACTGGCAGCGCCTCCTGGGCGTGATCGCCGATGGTCGGTTGGGCGAGATCCGGGCGATCCGCGCAAGCGTCGGGGTGGACATCTTGGAGCAGGGACCGCATGCCCTGAGCCTGGCCATGGCCGCCGCTCGAGCCGTGGGACTGCACACGCCGACCTGGGTACTGGCCGGCGGGGACGGCACGTTCGACTTCGCCGGCGTGGCAGTTCCCGCCGACACGCTGGCGACCTTCGATCTGGGCGACGTCCGAATGTCGTTGGCTGCAGGAGGCGTGGCGCCGCCCGTTCCCGGTGAGACGATTCGCGCCTTCCAGCAGCAGACCGAGATCGTGGGCTCGCTCGGCCGGATCTGGGTGAGCCTCAATCAGGGTGCGCAGCTGTGGCTTGGAGAGGGGCACGAAGACATCTCGACCGAGTGGGATCGCGACGACCAGGCATCCCAGACGGGGCTGTTCGCCGCCATTGCGCGGGCCATCGCCGACCCCGCCCAGCAGGCGCAGTTCCCGACCCGGATGGAGGTCGCCGCCGAGCAAGCCCGCATGCTGTTCGGCGCGATCGAGTCCGCACGATCTGGACGGCTGGTTCGGCTCGGCTGACACCGTCGAGCACGCGAGGCGGGGCGTCTTCCCTAGACTCGGAGGTGACAAGGTCCCTCGAGCGTGCGCGCTCACGTCCGGACGGACTGCCGCCATGACGACTCCCCCCACCGCCACCGCGCCGAACGCCCCCACCCCGCGCGAGCTCCGCCGCTGGCGGCGCTACCTGGCGGAGGAACGCGCCGAGGCGGCGACGTACCGCGCACTCGCCGCCCGACGCGCCGGTGAGGAGCGGGAGATCCTGCTCGGCCTCGCCGAGGCCGAGGGCCGCCATGAACAGCACTGGGAGGATCTCCTCGCCGACCGCGTCGGTCGTCCCGCCCGCGTCGATCTGAGCACGCTGATCCTCACCTTTCTCGCCAAGCACTTCGGGTCGGTCTTCGTGCTCGCACTGGCCCAGCGGGCCGAGGGTCGCTCTCCGTACGCGACCGACGAGCACGCCACCGACGCCATGGCGGCCGACGAGACGATTCATGCGGAGGTGGTCCGGGCGCTCGCCGAGCGGGGGCGCAATCGGCTCTCCGGCACGTTCCGGGCGGCCGTGTTCGGTGCTAACGACGGCCTGGTCAGCAACCTCGCGCTGGTGCTGGGCATCGCGGCCAGCGGCGTACCGAACCACACGATCCTGCTCACCGGACTGGCCGGTCTGCTCGCCGGCGCGCTGTCGATGGGAGCGGGCGAGTACGTCTCGGTCCGCTCCCAGCGCGAGCTGCTCGAGGCCTCCACCCCGAGCCAGGAAGCCGGCGCGGCCGTACCGGCGCTCGACGTCGACGCCAACGAGCTGAGCCTGATCTATCGGGCGCGCGGCCTGAGCCCGGCGCAGGCCGAGGCCCGCGCAACCGAGGTGCTGGCCGGCGCGGCGCTGAGTCATGCGCCGGTCGAGGGCGTCGACGAGCACGAGGCGGTCGGCAACGGGCTGTCGGCGGGCCTCTCCAGCTTCTGCTTCTTCGCCTCGGGCGCGATCATCCCCGTCCTGCCGTTCCTGCTTGGCATGTCGGGGACCCCGGCGATCATCGTCTCCGCGGTTCTGGTCGGTCTCGCGCTGCTCGGCACAGGTGCGATCGTCGGGCTGCTGTCTGGCGCACCGCCACTGAAGAGGGCCCTGCGCCAGCTGGGGATCGGGTACGGCGCCGCGGCGGTGACGTACGTCCTCGGGCTGCTCTTCGGCGCGTCGGGGGCGTAGCTTCCGGTCCGACTTGTCAGACTCTCAGCACCACATAGGGTGCTGAGGTTCTGACAACTCGGACGCGGGTGAGAGAGAGGGAGGCGCAGTGGCGCGGAGCGCACCGCCGGAGGACGACTTCACCGAGCACATCGTCGATGTCGACGTCAGCTCGGAGATGCAGACGAGCTTTCTCGAGTACGCCTACTCGGTCATCTACTCCCGCGCCCTTCCCGACGCCCGCGACGGCCTCAAACCGGTGCAGCGCCGCATCCTCTACTCGATGCAGGAGATGCGCGTCCTGCCGGACCGCGCCCACGTCAAGTGCGCCAGGGTCGTCGGCCAGGTCATGGGTCTGTATCACCCCCACGGCGACACCGCGATCTACGACGCACTCGTCCGCACCGCCCAGCCGTGGTCCATGCGGCTGACGCTGGTCGACGGCCACGGGAACTTCGGTTCCCTCGACTCCGGCCCAGCCGCGATGCGCTACACCGAGTGCCGGATGGCCCCCGCCGCCCTGGCGATGACCGACGGTCTGGACTCCGAGACCGTCGACTTCAAGCCGAACTACGACGGCAAGGACGTCGAGCCGATCGTGCTGCCTGCGGCCTTCCCGAACTTCCTGGTCAACGGTGCCACGGGGATCGCGGTCGGGATGGCGACCAACTGTCCGCCGCACAACCTGGTCGAGGTGATCCAGGCGCTGCGCCACCTGATCCGCCACCCCGACGCCGGCATCGACGAGCTGATGCGATTCGTGCCCGGCCCCGACCTGCCCACCGGCGGCAAGATCATCGGGTTGGACGGGATCAAGGACGCGTACCACACGGGCCGCGGGTCGTTCCGGATCCGCGCCACCGCCCGAGTCGAGCAGGTCACCCCTCGCCGCAAGGGCATCGTGGTCACCGAGCTGCCCTATCTCGTGGGTCCCGAGCGGATCATCGAGCAGGTCAAGAACCTGGTCCAGTCCCGCAAGCTGCAAGGCATCGCCGACGTCAAGGACCTGACCGACCTGGCCAACGGCACCCGGTTGGTGGTGGAGATCAAGAACGGGTTCAACCCCGACGCCGTGCTCGAACAGCTTTACAAGCTGACCAAGATGGAGGACTCCTTCTCGATCAACTGTGTAGCTCTGGTCGAGGGTCAGCCGCGGACCCTCACGCTCAAGGACGCCTTGACGGTCTACCTGGACCACCGGCTCGAGGTGACCCGCCGACGTACACAGTTCCTGCTGACCAAGGCCAGCGACCGGCTGCACCTGGTCGAGGGCCTGATCCTCGCCATCGTCGACATCGACGACGTGATAGCGATCATCCGCAGCTCAGACGACGCGGCGGCGGCTCGGGCGCGGTTGATCGACGCATTCGAGCTGACCGAGATCCAGGCCAACTACATCCTCGACATGCAACTGCGTCGGCTGACCCGGTTCTCGACCATCGAGCTCGAAGCAGAACGCGACCGACTGCGCGACGAGATCGCGAGCCTGCAGCAGATCCTGGACGACGAGGAGCAGCTGCGCACGCTGGTCGGCAACGAGCTGGCAGAGGTCGCCCGAACCCACGGCACCCCGCGGCGGACCATCCTGCTCGCGGCGAGTGGCGTCGCCGCCACCGCGACCGCGACGACTCCCCTGGAGGTTGCCGACGACCCGTGCTGGGTGCTGCTGTCCTCCGCCGGGCTGCTCGCCCGGACCGCCACGGACGACGCGTTGCCGAGCTCGGGCCCACGCGCCAACCACGACGTCCTCGTCTCGCGGGTGCGAGCCACTGCTCGCGGAGAGGTCGGCCTGATCACCAGCACCGGCCGGCTGGTCAAACTCACCGTGCTCGATCTGCCGACGGTCCCGACGACGGCCAACGCGCCCAATCTCCAGGGCGGGACCCACCTGTCCGAGCTGCTCACCCTCGAGCGCGACGAACGTCCGCTCTGCCTGACAACCCTGGCACCGGACTCGCTCGGACTCGCGCTCGGAACCGCGCAGGGCATCGTCAAGCGGGTCAATCCAGAAGTCCTCGGCAAGGACTCGTGGGAGGTGATCCGGCTCGATCCAGGCGATGTGGTGGTCGGCGCGGTCGAGCTCTCGTCCGCCGAGCACGAGCTGGTCTTCATCACCAACGACGCGCAGCTGCTGCACTTCCCTGCCTCCGGCGTACGTCCGCAGGGTCGGTCCGGTGGTGGCATGGCCGGGGTCAAGCTGAGCATCGGCGCCCGGGTCGTCTACTTCGGGTCAACCCCGGCGGACGGTTCGGTGGTCGTCTCGGTGGCCGGCTCGTCCAAGGCGCTGCCCGGCACCGACGCCGGCAGCGTGAAGATGACCGTCTTCGAGGAGTACCCCGGCAAGGGCCGGGCCACGGGCGGCGTACGGTGCCAGCGTTTCCTCAAGGGCGAGGACACCCTGCTGCTCGGCTGGGTCGGGCCGGCACCCGCCCTTGCGGCGGCAGCCAGCGGCTCGCCGGTGGACCTCCCCGAGCTCGATCCGCGGCGCGACGGTTCCGGCATCCCGGCCGGCCAGCCCATCGCCGCGGTCGGCTCGCGCGCCTGAGTCGCACCGTGCACCTGCCCGGACCTACCCGAGGCCCGTCCGCACACCTTGTTCGAGTCTGCGCACTCGAGAAAGTGTGCAGACTTCACCAAGGTATGCAGATCGGAGGGGTTCAGACCCGCCCGTAGTAGTCCGGGGTGATCCAGTAGTACAGGCTCTGGATCTCCACCGAGCGACCCGGTCGCGGTGCCTGGATGATCCTCCCACCGCCGATGTACATCGCGACGTGATAGATCGAGCCGGGCGAGCTGCCCCAGAACACCAGGTCGCCGGGCCGCAGGTCACCGGCCGAGATGTGCTGGATGGCGATGTACTGCGAGGCGGCGAGTCTCGGGATGTTGCGCCCGGCGGCCTCCCAGGCCCGCATGGTCAGCCCAGAGCAGTCGAACGTGCTCGGACCGGTCGCGCCGAAGACGTACGGCTTGCCGAGTTGGCGCTCGGCGTACGCGATCGCGGCCCGGGCTGCGCCGGCCGAGTAGCCGGACCCGGCGTGGGACACCGGCCGCGACACAGGTGTGCCGGACGAGCCCGAGCCGGACGAGCGCGATGAGCCCGACGAAGAACGGGACTTGGCGTGCGCCTTGTGGGTGGCTCGGGCTGCGCGCTCCTGCTCGGCCGCGGCGGCCGCCCGTGCCCTGGACCTGGCCCTTGCCGCAGCGGCGGCCCTTGCCTCGGCGGCCCTGACCTCGGCGGCGCGGCGAGCGGCCTCGCGACGCTTCAGCGCTGCCTCCTGCGCCTTCCGCTTCGCTTCCGCGCGGGCCTTCGCCAGCGCTTCCAGTCCCGCCTGGCGCTGCTTGACCAGGCTCACGGCCACGTGCTCGGCGCTGGCCAGCTCGGTCAGCAACTCGTCGCGCCGGCTCGCGTAGCTGGAGACCGTGTCCTGGGCGACCTCGGCGGCCTTCTCCGCGGCCGCCTTCTTGGCCCCCGCGTCCTCGGCGGCGCTCTCGACCGCCTTTTCGGCGGCCGAAGCGATCCGTTGCTTCTGATCGGCGACGGCCTGCGCCTTCGCCAACTTCTCCTTCAGACCCTCGAGGCTGGCCGACACCGTGTTGAACACCGATGCCTGGTCGAGCAGGTCTTGCGGGCTGGCGCCGTTGAGCAAACTCGCCCACTGCAGCAGGCCGGCGTCGCTCTGCACCTGACTGCGAACCAGCGCACCGACGGCGCGCTGCGCGGAGGCGACATCGCGCTGGGCGGCTCGGTTCGCGGCTTGCGCCGAGCGCAGGGTCGCCCGTGCCGCGTCGAGTTTCAGCAGCGCGGCGTCGTACGCCTGACCGGCGACCTGGACCGCGATCTGGGTGCGGTCGAGGTCGGCCTGCGCCGACGCGAGCTGGGACTTGATGGCGCTGACCTGCTGCGCCCTGGTGCTGGCGGTCTGCTGCGCTGCTGCGATCTGGTCGGTGGAGGGAATGACCGGGCTGGCGGAGGCAGTGAGCTGCGGCGCGACGGACGCGACCAACGCAACGATCAGCGCGAGGCAGCCCAGACGACGGCCGTTCACCGCCGCCCGCTCTCTGCTCTTCGCGACCCGATCGGGGCGATCTCTGAGCGCGCGTTCACGTCATGCACAGCAGCAACATAAGTGCGATTTGGTCACAAATGGAACACGAATCCCAACATTCACCTGAATTACAAGCGTGTCAGCTTGACAATAGGTTGAGAGTTCCACTCGAACTACACCAGTGTCATTAGGTTCGCGGACTCGTTCCGGGCACCCGCGGGAGCCTGACGGAGCGAACGGCCGACCTCTGCGTAACACGTCGGCCATAGGCTGACGGCGTGACCGACGATTCGATCGACGACCGCAGGTTCGACGATCTGCTGGCGAACAACCGCGAGTTCGCCGCGCACTTCGACCAGACCGGATTCGACGGTGTTGCGCACGCCGGCGTCTTGATGGTGACCTGCATGGACTCGCGGATCGTGCCGCTGGAGATGATCGGGCTCACCTTCGGCGACGCGAAGATCATCCGAACCCCTGGTGGCCGGGTCACGGAGTCCGCGCTGGCCGGCTGCGTGGCGGGCGTGCACCTGCTCCAGGTGAATCGGATCATGGTGATCCCACACAGCCGCTGCGCGATGGCCGCGGCCGACGACGACGTCATCATCGACAAGATCCGTGCAGCCAGCGGCGCCGACGCGTCGTGGGTGAGGTTCGGCGCATCGTCCGACCAGCGCCGAACGCTCCAGCGCGACGTCGACAAGCTGCGGCACCATCCGTTGGTCGGCGACCGGGCCGCGATCGGGGGGTTCTACTACGACGTGGACACCGGCCTGTTGGAGCGTTGGGTCTAGTGGCGGGAACACTGGTTCGGGTCCCCCGTGACGGCGGCCCGCGGCGGGACGTACGCCGTGGCTGAGCACTTCTACCGCCCCGCCGAAGGGCATCGCCTGACCCACGATCCGTTCAACTCCATCGTTGCCCCGCGACCGATCGGGTGGGTGTCGACGATCTCGGCGGCCGGCGTACGCAACCTGGCGCCCTACAGCTTCTTCAATGCCTTCAACTACCGTCCGCCGATCGTCGGCTTCGCCAGCCTCGGCTTCAAGCACAGCGTCGCCAACATCGCCGCCACCGGAGAGTTCACCTGGAACCTGGTCACCCGACCGCAGGCCGAGCAGATGAATGCCACCTCTGCGACCGTGCGCGGCGAGATCGACGAGTTCGATCTGGCCGGGCTCGACGGGGCACCGTCGTCCGAGATCCGCCCCAACCGGGTGAAGGGTGCGCCGGTGAGCTTCGAGTGCGTTCTCACCCAGCTCGTCCAGCTACACGATCGCGACGGCCGCCCGATCGACACCTGGTTGACCCTCGGCGAGGTCGTCGGCGTCCACATCGACGAGCAGCTGATCGTCGACGGCAGCTACGACACCACCCGAGCGCGTCCGGTGCTGCGCGCCGGCGGACCGACCGCGTACTTCGAGATCACCCCAGAGACGCGTTTCGACATGATCCGCCCGCCGTGAGCAGTCGTTCCGAGGACTTCGCTCGACGGTCGAAGCGCAAAGTTCCGACCGATCAAGTAATTGAATGTGAACGGATTGTGTTCTCGCGGCGAACATGACTTGCTAGTTTCGGTTCTCGTGCCTCATGCTCTCGCCCGTTCCAGGGCAACGCTGAAGCGCCTACGCGGCCGCGCGGGGCGGTCGGCGGCCCTCAGCCGCGACGACGGGATGCGGATTCTGGTCCTGATGGTCCCACTCGTGGTCTATCTGGTCGTTCTGAAGCTCATCCGGATCCACTCACGCCACGCACCCACGAGCGTCCTCGACATCCTGGGTCTCGTTCGCTCGGACCTCCTGACCGGAGCCGCTGTCGCCATTGCCGGCCTCGCCGCGGTGGTGCTGGCTCGACCCGGACGCCGGCGGCACATCGTTTTCGCTCTCGTCACCATCGCGGTCACGGCGATCGCCGTGTTTCAGACTGTGGCACATCTGTTCTACTTGAAGACCGGCTCTCCGTTCGATCTCGCCGTCGCCACGGCCGCGTGGAGCTCGCGGAGCGAGATCGGCGAGCTCGTCGACTCTCAGCTCTCGGGTGGGTACACCGTCTGGCTGGTCGTCGCCGCAGCGTGGTGCCTGCTGGCACCGTCGGTGGTGGTCCTGATGGCTCGTCGGCGGAGGCGGATTGTTCGATCGGCGCGAGAGCCGGTGTCGGACCCAACCCGCCAGCGGGCCGGGCTCCTCGCCGGTTGCCTGGCCACGGTGCTCTTGCTGCTGGCCGCGCTGCCCAGTGCGAGCGGCTCGAGCTTCGCCCGCGATCCCCTGCTGAACGCTGCGATCTCTCCGCTGGAGGCCATGCAGTACGCCCACGCGGCGGGTCAGGAAGCAATCACCCCTGCGCCGCTCAACACCCACCTCCAGCGCATCGGCTCCGGCCGGCCTCCCAACGTCGTGCTGGTGTTCCTGGAGTCCGTGCGCAACATCTCGACGACCGTCGGCGACCCCGACCAGACCACGACCCCGTTCCTGGCCAAGCTCGCCAAGAGCAGCCTGGTCGCGGAGAACGCGTACACCGTCGTGCCGCACACCTCGAAGGCCCTCACCGCCGGCACCTGCGGGGTCACCCCGCCCCTGGACATGAACGTGACCGAGGCCAAGCCCAACGGCATCAACGGCCGCTGCCTGCCCGCCCTGCTCTCCGAACAGGGCTACGCCACCGCGTTCTTCCAGTCCGCCACCGAGCACTACGACGATCGTCGGGACCTCGTGCACAACTTCGGGTACGACGACTTCTATCCCGTCGACACGATGGACAAGGACGGCTACGTGCCGGCCAACTACTTCGGCTGGGAGGACGACATCATGCTCCCTCCGAGCCGCGACTGGTTGACCAAGCACCGCAACCAGCCGTTCATGGCCGGCTATCTGACCGTGACCAGTCATCACGACTACCGCGTGCCGACCACCATCGACACCGAGCACCTCAGCGACGACCCGGAGCTGAACGCCTACCTCAACACGATCCGGTACGGGGACCGATTCGTGCAGCATCTGATCCAGCAGTACAAGGATCTCGGACTTTACGACAACACCGTCTTCGTGATCATGGCCGACCACGGCGAGGGGTTCGGCGAGCACGGACTACGGCAGCACGACAACACCGTCTACAACGAAGGCGTGAAGATCCCGCTCCTGGTGCACGACCCACGCCAGCCTCAGGGCCGGCGCATCGAAGCGCCGGTGCAGCCCACGTCGGTCCTGCCTACCGTGGCCGAGCGGCTCGGGTTCGAGATCACCGGGGGCACCTACCCTGCCGACTCACTGGACGACGTCAGCGGCCAGGACCCGATCCGGATCGCCTGCTATGTCGACAACGCCTGCCTTGCGTCGATCACCGGAACCCAGAAGTACATCTTCCACTTCGGGCGCCAGCCGGACGAGTACTTCGACCTGGCGACCGATCCGCAGGAACGACACAACCTGATCAGCCAGCAGAATCCCGACCACATCGCCGCGCTGCGCGCCGACCTCCTGCGCTGGCGCGCCCAGGTGCGGGCGCAGACTGCTCACCACGGTCCCTGAGGCAACGCGGCGGTGCCAGAGGAGCACAGGCGTCGGGTTCGTGGGGAGCTCGAGGGGTCAGTAGACGTCATGGGTTGGCGTGGACGCGAGGTCAGGGGCGCTCGACCAGGAAGACCGGGATGAGCCGATCGGTTCGGGTCTGGTACTCCGCGTACGACGGATAGACCGCGACCGCGCGATCCCACCACTCCCGCCGTTCATCGCCACGGAGCTCTCTGGCGGATCCGTCGAACGGCTCCGGCCCGTCCTGGAGCGTCACCGCATCCGGATCGGCCTTGAGATTGTGGTACCACTGGGGCTGCTCGGGTGAGCCGCCCTTCGACGCGACCACCGCGTACGCCCCGTCGTGCTCGACCCGCATCACCGGGTTCTTGCGGAGCTTGCCGCTCTTCGCCCCGCGAGTCGTGACGACGACGATCGGGATACCGGTGTCGCGCAACGTGTTCGCCTCGCGGCCTCCGGTCCGTTCATAGGTTTCCACCTGGTCCCGTACCCATTGCGCGGGGCTTGGTTCGTACTCTCCAGTCAGTGCCATGTCGCCAGGCTATGTGCCTCGTCGAGCTCCTCCGGCACGCGTGTAGCCGTCCCCGTACGCTCAGGCGTCGATCGCCGCCTCGTCGAGTGCGTACGCACCGTCGACGATGAACTCCTTGCGCGGGCCGACGTCGTTGCCCATCAGCATCTCAAAGGTCGTCTCCGACATCAGAGCATCGTCCACGGTCATCCGACGCAGCGTCCGGTGCCGCGGATCCATGGTGGTCTCGGCCAGCTGCGAGGCGTCCATCTCGCCGAGCCCCTTGTACCGCTGCGGCTCCTTGAACGCCCAGCCCTTCTTGGTCAGCTCCGCCGCCTTGCGCTGGTACTCCGCGTCCGAGTACGTGTAGATGTACTTCTCCTGCCCCTTGCGCGGGTTGGTCAGCTCGAACCGGTGCAGCGGCGGCACCGCCGAGTACACCCGCCCCTCGGTGACCATCGGACGCATGTAGCGGAACATCAAGGTCAGCAGCAGCGTCCGGATGTGCGCGCCGTCGGAGTCCGCGTCCGCCATGAAGATGATCTTCCCGTAGCGGGCCGCATCCAGCTCGAACGTGCGTCCGGAGCCGGCGCCGATGACCTGGATGATCGCGGCGCACTCGGCGTTCTTGAGCATGTCGCCGATCGAGGCCTTCTGCACGTTGAGGATCTTGCCGCGAATCGGCAACAACGCCTGGAACTCCGAGTTCCGGGCGAGCTTCGCGGTGCCCATCGCCGAGTCGCCCTCGACGATGAACAGTTCCGTACGATCCACATCGGTGCTGCGGCAGTCGGCCAGCTTCGGCGGCAGGGACGAGGACTCCAGCGCGGTCTTGCGTCGCTGCGCCTCGCGGTGCTGGCGGGCGGCGACCCGGGCCCGGGACGCGCCGACGACCTTCTCCATGACCTGCCGCGCCTGCGCCTTGGTCGCCGCCTTGCTCGACGTGAGGAAGCCGGTGAGCTCTCGGTCGACGATCTGACTGGTGAGCTTGGCAACGGCCGGCGTGCCGAGCACCTCCTTGGTCTGACCCTCGAACTGCGGCTCCGCGAGGCGGACCGTGACGACGGCGGTCATCCCCTCCAGCACGTCGTCCTTGACGATCTCCTCGCCGGCCTTGAGCAACCGGGTGCCGTCGAGCGCCTTGGTGAAGGACCTGGTCAGAGCCCGTTCGAAGCCCGCGACGTGGGTCCCGCCCTTCGGTGTGGCGATGATGTTGACGAACGAGGAGAGGTGGTTGTCGTAGCCGTTGCCCCAACGCACAGCGATGTCCACATCGAGATCTCGATCGACGTCGGTCGGCGTCATGTGGCCGTCGTCGTCCAGCATCGGCACGGTCTCGGTGAAGCGATCCTGGCCCTGGAGCCGGAGGACGTCGGTCACCGGCTCGTCGCTGGCCAGGTAATCGCAGAACTCGGCGATCCCGCCGGCATGCAGGAACGTCTCCTCGGTGACGTCGGCCGTGCGAGCGTCGGTCACCTTGATCGCCAGTCCTGGCACAAGGAAGCTGGTCTGCCGGGCACGAGCCTGCAGGTCGGGCAGCGACAGCTGGGCATCGGGGAGGAAGATCTGTCGGTCGGGCCAGTACGTCACCCGGGTGCCCGTGGCGCCGCGGCCGACCCGCCCGATCTTGCGCAGGCCGCCGCCGGGGGTGAACTTGGCCTTCGGGCCGACGCCGTCGTAGGTCCCCGGCTCGCCCCGGCGGAACGACATCGCCCAGGTCGCGCCGTTGCGGTCGACCTCGACGTCCAGCCTGGACGACAGCGCGTTGACGACCGACGACCCGACACCGTGCAACCCCCCGGTCGCGTTGTACGACCCACCGCCGAACTTGCCGCCGGCGTGCAGCTTCGTGAAGACGACCTCGACGCCGGAGAGTCCGGTCCGCGGCTCGATGTCGACGGGGATACCGCGCGCCCGGTCGACCACGGAGATCGACCCGTCGCGGGCGAGCAGCACATCGATCTGGGTGCCGAACCCGCCGAGCGCCTCGTCGACGGCGTTGTCGATGATCTCCCACAGGCAGTGCATCAGTCCGCGGGTGTCGGTCGAGCCGATGTACATGGCCGGGCGCTTGCGCACCGCCTCCAGGCCTTCCAGCACCAGCAGGTGACGAGCCTCGTACTCACGGCTCTCGGTGGCGGGCTTGGGGGTCGGCACGCGCCGAGACTACCGCCGTCACCCGCGGGGGTCGTGGATGTCGGCGCGGCTGTTCAGCCCTGAACGAAACCAGGACATCCGAGACGGTACCGGCGCCCGATCCCTTGGCTTGTTAGGTAGCGTGTGGGGTGGAGAGCAACGGGGCCTCCACTCACCGGACGAGTCGTCGAGCGAGCCACCTCCACGTCGAGGGTGGCAGGGATCACAGCGATCGAACGCCCGCCTCACCGCTGTCGTTACAGAACAGACATGCGGCTGAGACGTCGGACCGGAACAATCGGCCCCAGGATCGTTGTTCACTTGACGTGTGGAGCTGTATCGCAGGTCCGCACCGCAGACTCAGAATGGAAGAAGATCGACCTACGAAAGTGAGGCCATCATGAGCACCAGTGTCATCGGGGATGCCGCAGCCCTGAACGCGGCGGACCGCTGCGATCGTTGCGGGGCGCAGGCATACGTGCGAGTTGTCATGGCCAGCGGGTTCGAGCTTCTCTTCTGCGCGCACCACAGCAAGGAGCACGCCGACAAGCTCCGGCAGGTCGCCCTGGCGATCCAGGACGAGACCAAGACAATCACCTGACCCCTGGCAGTTCGCGGCTGCCGATGTCGCCAGCGTCGATCTTCCACCGAGGCCCTCCGGATCCGTCCGGGGGGCCTCGTCGTCTGTGCTGGATCACATCCGCACTGGATCGCATCCGATACCCCGGGTATTGAGTGGGGCCGATTTCCGATACCATCGGTATCGAAGGGAGCCGCCATGACCACGACCCAGATCCGCCCGCGCCGCGAGACCGTCCGCGCCGGCATCCTGGCCGCCGCCGAAGCCGAGTTCTTGAAGCACGGGTACGACCGCACCACGGTCAGCGACATCGCCGCCACCGCGGGATTCACCAAGGGTGCGGTCTACTCGAACTTCGGGGGCAAGCCCGAGCTGCTGGGCGCGGTCTGCGCCGCCCACATCGACACCATCGCGGACTCGGTCACGGCCACGTTCGCGCAGCGGAACAGCGATCAGGCACCAGCGATGGATCCCGCCCGCCGGGTCGCCCGTGCCCTGACGGCCGAGATCATCGGATCGTCGTCCTGGCCGGCACTGTGGACGGAGTTCCGCACGCTGGCCGGCCACGATCCGGCGGTTCGCAGTGCCTACGCCCGCCTCCGGGTCCAGCTCTGTGCCGGCGTCGAGGACCGCCTGCGCGCCCACGCGAGCGATCTCTCGCTCCCGGCTCGGGCCGACCACGCCGTCGCCGCCACCCTGCTCCTCACGCTCGCCCACGGACTTGCCGTTGAGCACGCCGCTGCCCCTGAGGCAGTCCCCGCGGAGCTCATCGAGGAGAGCCTCACCCAACTGATCGGGGGCCTACGATGATCGGCTCACCGCCCGTGGTCACCGCGGGGCCTCGGGTTACTGCGGAGTCTTTGGTCACCGCGGAAGGGTTGTCGCTGGCCTCCAAGCACGGACCGGTGTTCACCGACCTCGACTTCAGCTGGCCGGAGTCCGGGGTGACAGCGGTGACCGGTCCCAACGGCAGCGGACGGTCCTCGCTGCTGCTCGCCGTCGTCGGTCGGATGCGCGGGCTGACCGGGCGGCTGAGGGTCGCCGGCCTGAACGCCGTCAAGGACCCACGGCGGGTGGCGCAGTGCACATCGGTGGCCCGGATCTCCGACCTGGTCGAGCTCGAGGGTCAGCTCCGGGTGGCCGAGTGCATCACCGAGCGCGCGCTCATCGACGCCGTCGTGCCGCAGCAGGCCGAGATCCTGTTCGCCGACGCCGAGCGGACGGTGGGCCTCGAGATCGGGCGGACCGAGCTGGTCGACGAGCTGCCCGCCCTCGAGCAGGCAGTGCTCGCAGTCATCCTCGCCACCCTCCGACCCAGTCGTCTCGTGGTGCTGGACGACGCCGACGCGCGACTCGACTTGGCCGACCAGCGTCTGCTGTACGAGGCCCTCACAGCGATCGCGCACACCGGCCCCGCGATCGCGATCGGCACGACCGAGGTCGCCGCTCTACCCGACGGCGTCGGGAGGCTCGCTCTGACCCGGCCCAGGCGCCCGGCCCACACAGATGTCACCGCCAAGCGACCCGTCGCCGATGAAGCGAGGGTGGCCGATGGCGACTCACGCGACACCGATCCAGCGGGCACGACGCCCGCGACCCCTGTGAAGGACTGACGTGCGCATCCCCGTTCCCGCATCGCGGCTGGCTCGCTACGAGCTCCGACGGTTCCGCGGCCCCATGCCGAAGGTCGCACTCGTGTTCGTGCTGATCATCCCGCTGCTCTACGGGGCGATCTACCTCACCGCCAACTGGGACCCGTACGGCCGGCTCGACCAGCTGCCGGTGGCCGTGGTGAACTCCGACCAACCGGTGACGTACGACGGAAGGGAGATCCACGCCGGTCAGGACTTCGTCGACAACCTGATGGCCAAGGGAGACTTCGCCTACGCGGCCGTCGACGAACCCGACGCGCTGACCGGTCTGCGCGAAGGTGACTACTACCTCGCGATCATCGTTCCGACCGACTTCTCCGCGAACCTGATCAGCGGCGCGGGCGATGACCCGGAGCGAGCGCAGATCATGCTGCGTCGCAACGACGCGAACGGTTTCGTGATCGGCAGCATCACCGCACGCGCCCAGGACAGCATCGCCCGCGCGGTCGACGAATCGGCCGTGGCGAGCTACTTCGATGCGGTGTTCGCCAACCTGGCGACCATCCGCGCCGGCCTGGAGGACGCGACGGACGGTGCCGAACAGCTGAGCGAGGGTGCCACGTCCGCCGACGACGGCGCGGCCAAGCTCGCCGACGGTGCCACGTCCGCGGCGGCCGGGTCCAAGACACTGGCGGACGGCGCCGCGGATCTGTCCACCGGACTCGGCGCCGCGAAGACCGGATCGGCCGACCTGGCGACGGGGCTTCGTACGCTGAAGTCGGGCTCGGCCGACGTCGCCACCGGGGCTGGGAAGGTGGCCGACGGCACCCAGCAGCTCGACGACGCCGTGGTCCCGGTGCTCACCGACCTGCAGAAGAACCTGCCGCAGATCCAGACCCACGCCAAGGAGGCGGGGAATGCGCTGGACGACGTGACGTCGGGTCTGGCGGACCGGACCGGGTCGGTCACCGCCGATCTCGACTCGGCCGCGAACGCCCTCGATCAGCTGAGGAAGGACAACCCGGACCTCGCCGGCGACCCGAACTTCCAGCGCGTCGAAGACCGGATCGACAGCGCCGCCCAGCACGCCGGCGAGGTCGCCGGCACGGCCCAGGACGCCGCAGACGACGTCCACGCGATCAACTCCAAGATCCAGCAGACCGGTGACCTGAGCGAGCCGGTGGCCGAGGTCAAGGACAAGCTCGTCGATCTGAACAACGGTGCCCACCAGGTCGCCAGCGGTGCGGGCCAGGTCAGGGACGGCATCGCCTCGGCGTCAACGGGCGCTGACCAGCTCGCCACCGGCGTGTCCAGTGCCGCCGCCGGGGCCCGCAAGCTGGCGGATGGCGCGGACACACTGCACTCCGGTCTGACGACTCTCAGCACCGGTGCGGCGGACCTCCATGCCGGGACCACCAAGCTTGCCGACGGCGCGAACGAGCTGCACGACAAACTGGCCGCCGCGGTCAAGCGAGTGCCCGCGATCAGCGCCGACGATCAGGCCAAGGCCGTACAGGTGCTGTCCTCCCCCGCCGACGTGACCATGCAGGTCGACAACCCGGCCGGCGTGTACGGCCGCGGCCTCGCCCCGATGTTCTTCTCGATCGCGATCTGGGTGTTCGGTATCTCGGTCTTCCTCGTCGTCCGACCGATCAGCGGCCGTGCTCTCGCCGGCCGAGCGCGACCCTGGCGGCTGGCCCTGACCGGTTGGTTGCCGATCGGGGTCTTCGCGGTGATCGGCGCGCTGGCAATGCTCGCAGTGGTCTGGCTGTTCCTCGGGCTCGCCCCGGTTCACCCACTGATGATCGTCGGGCTGACCATGCTCGGCGCAGTCTGCTTTTCCTCGATCGCGCACCTGCTCAGATCCGCCCTCGGCACGCCGGGGTCGTCGATCCTGCTGGTCTGGCTGATCCTGCAGCTGACCTCTGCCGGCGGAACCTACCCGGCGCCGGTGCTGCCGGAGTTCTTCCAGGCGATCGCGCCGTACATGCCGATGACATACCTGATCGACGCCTATCGGGTGGTGATCTCCGGCGGCGAGCTCAGCCACCTCGCCCGGGACGCAACGATCCTCCTGATCGCCACGTTGATGGCTCTGGGGCTCGGGGTACTGGTCGTCCGCAGGCGGCAGCAGTTCTCGCTCCGCGACCTCCACCCACCGCTGGTCTCGCCCTAGTCCAGGTAGTCGCGAAGCACCTGGGAGCGGGAGGGGTGGCGGAGCTTCGACATGGTCTTGGACTCGATCTGGCGGATCCGCTCGCGGGTCACCCCGTAGACCTTGCCGATCTCGTCCAGCGTCTTCGGCTGTCCGTCCGTCAGGCCGAAGCGCATCGAGACCACCCCCGCCTCCCGCTCAGACAGGGTGTCGAGCACGTCATGCAACTGCTCCTGCAGGAGCGTGAAACTCACCGCATCGGCGGGCACGACCGCCTCGGAGTCCTCGATCAGGTCACCGAACTCGGAGTCGCCGTCCTCACCGAGCGGGGTGTGCAGCGAGATGGGCTCGCGGCCGTACTTCTGGACCTCGACGACCTTCTCCGGGGTCATGTCCAGCTCGCGGGCCAGCTCCTCGGGGGTGGGTTCGCGGCCGAGGTCCTGCAGCATCTGCCGCTGCACCCGGGCCAGCTTGTTGATCACTTCGACCATGTGCACCGGGATGCGGATGGTCCGGGCCTGGTCCGCCATCGCACGGGTGATCGCCTGCCGGATCCACCACGTCGCATACGTCGAGAACTTGTAGCCCTTGGTGTAGTCGAACTTCTCCACGGCGCGGATCAGGCCGAGGTTGCCCTCCTGGATCAGGTCCAGGAACAGCATGCCGCGACCGGTGTAGCGCTTCGCCAGACTCACCACGAGCCGAAGGTTGGCCTCCAGCAGGTGGTTCTTCGCCCGCCTGCCGTCCTCGGCGATCCACTCGAAGTCCTCGAGCTCGGCCGCCTTGATCCTGGCGGTGTCGTCGTTGAGCTTCTCGTCGGCGAACAGGCCGGCCTCGATCCGCTTCGCGAGCTCGACCTCCTGCTCGGCGTTCAGCAGCGCGACCTTGCCGATCTGCTTCAGGTAGTCCTTGACCGGATCCGCGGTCGCGCCGGCCGCCATCACCTGCTGCTCGGGCTCGTCGGCATCGTCGGCCTCGGACAGCGTGAAACCCTCGTCCTCGACCAGCTCACCCTCGAGCTTCGCTACCTCGACCGGCTCGAAGGTCGACTCGTCGACGTCGTCCAGGGTCCGCTTCTTGCCGACAGTGACGACGACTTCCTCGCTCTCGACGTCGACGACCACCTCGGCCTCGACGTCGATCACCTCCTCGACCAGCTCTTCGGGAGGAGCGTCGGTCTCCAAGACGTCCGGCTCGGCGGTCTCACCGGCCGCGACAGTTGTCGTGTCCTCCACCAGGCCCAGCGCATCCTTGTCGGCCGCCCCGCGCTTGCTAGATCGGGCGGATGGCTTGCGTGCGGGCTTCTTGGCCGTTGCTACTCGCGCGGCCCCCTCGCTGGCAGGCTCGGCGGATGCAGACGCATGGACTCTCGAGGGGGGTGTCACTCAGCAGCCTCTCAGGAACGTACAATTTTCGGGCAGGCAGCGCCCATCGGATGTCAATAGGTGCTCCTCTCCGTATTCTGGCACGGAACCCCAAATCCACCCCGACGTCCATCCCAGATGGACGAATCGTGGCCGTTGGAGTCCGGACGGACGGTGGAAGCACGCATTCCCCTAACCGTACGTCGCACCTGGTATTTCTGAAACTTCCTCAGCAAGCTGCGTGTTCAGGTTCAGGAATAGTGCAGCGCAAGGCCGCGCGGCCGGGAGTGCAGGAGCGAACGCGAGCGGAACAACGCTTCTCCGTTCCGCTCACGTTCGTGACGAACGACCGGTCCGAAGCGCGGCCGAGCAGCACGAAGGCCCAGAAAGGTCAGCCGGAGTGCAGCGCAAGGCCGCGCGGCCGGGAGTGCAGGAGCGAACGCGAGCGGAACAACGCTTCTCCGTTCCGCTCACGTTCGTGACGAACGACCGGTCCGAAGCGCGGCCGAGCAGCACGAAGGCCCAGGAAAGAAAGCGGGGGGTCAGCTCACCGGTTTGACCGCGAGCACCGGGCAGGCGGCGTCGAGCAACACCCGCTGGGCATTGCTGCCGAGCAGCAGCTTCCCGACCGGGGACCGCTTGCGCAGGCCGATCACGATGAACTCGGCGTCGCTGATCGTGGCGGCCGCAATCAGCTCCTCGGCTGGATCGAGGCTGTCGGAGGTCGCCTGGATCTCATACGGCACGCCGGAATCGGCGAGCACGCCGGCCAGGTCGTCGAGCTCGGTCGACGTCGAGGTGTGCACGACGATCAGCGAGCTGCCGCGCAACGTCGCTTCGGTGATGGCCCGCTGCAGTGCGGCCTGGCCCTCCGGCTTCGGCGAGTAGCCGACCACGATCGTCGAGGTCGCCGATCGAGGAGCAGGAGTCGACGTGGGCCGAGCCTCGGTGACCTCTGACATCACTGCGCCTCCCAGCTGTGAGCGGGTTCGTTGCTATGCATGAGCTCCAAGTACGTCGCGAGCATCCCCCGCAGTGCTTCGTCGCGTGGCTCCCCTGCCGCCTCGCGCCTGGATACCTCAGCAGTCTGCCATGTTGCACCGTTGGCCGCACGCAGACAGCGATCCTCGATGATGCCTAGTAGACGGCTGGTTTCGACCTCCGGGACTCCCCACAGCCCGAGTCCGGTAGCGGCCACCGGCAACAGCCTGCGCAGCACCAGTTCGGTCACCGGCACGGTCCCCACCCGCGGCCAGTACACCTCGGCGTCGATGCCTCGGCGGACACCCGCGTAGAAGTTGTCGGTCGCCGCCTGGAACGACATCTGGGTCCAGATCGGCCGGTCCTCACTGGCCAGCGCTCGGACCAGACCGGCGAAGAAGGCGACGTTCGCCATCGTGTCGACCACCGTGGGGCCGGCGGGCAGCACCCGGTTCTCGACGCGCAGGTGGGGCTGTCCCCCGGCGACGTCGTAGACGGGACGGTTCCAGCGGTAGATCGTTCCGTTGTGCAGCCGGAGCTCCTCCAGCTTGGGGACGCCGTCCGCGTCCAGCACCGCGATCGGGTCCTCCTCGCTGATGATCGGCAAGAGCGCCGGGAAGTACAGCGAGTTCTCCTCGAACAGGTCGAAGATCGAGGTGATCCAGCGCTCGCCGAACCACACCCGCGGACGTACGCCCTGGGCCTTCAGCTCGTCGGACCGGGTGTCGGTGGTCTGCTCGAACAGCGGAATCCGCGACTCGGCGACCAATTCCTTGCCGAACAGGTACGGCGAGTTCGCCCCGACCGCGATCTGGATTCCCGCGATGGCCTGTGCGGCGTTCCAGTACGGCGCGAAGTCGTCCGGACTGACCTGGAGATGGACCTGGGTCGAGGTGCACGCCGCCTCGGGCATGATCGTGTCCGAGATCATGTGCAGCCGCTCGACGCCGTCGATGGAGATCTCCAGGTCCTCGCCGCGGGCGGCGAAGATCTGCTCGTCCAGCAACGAGTAACGCGCGTTCTCGCTGACGCTGGCCAGCGTGACGTGCTCGGGCCGGAGCGTCGGCAGGATGCCGACCATCGCGATATGGCAGCCGATCGCCGCCGCCCGCTCCTCGGCCCGGTTCAAGGCGTTGCGCACCGACTCCTCGAACGAGCTGAGGCCGTTGTCGCCCAGCGCCCGCGGGGCGACGTTGATCTCGATGTTGAACTTGCCGAGCTCGGTCACGAACTGCGGGTCGGCGATCGCGTCCAGCACCTCGGCGTTGCGCATCGCCGGCTCGCACTCCCGGTCGACCAGATTGAACTCGATCTCCAACCCCGTCATCGGTCGGTCGAAGTCGAATGTCGACTGAGTCAGCATGCGCGCCAACGCGTCGAGACCCGTGCGAACCTTCTGCCGGTGCCGGGTGCGGTCCTCACGAGTGAAAGGACCGGCCTCAACCTTCTCGCCCATGCGGCCTATCCTGTCCCATCGCTGCCGAGTCGGATACTCGCCCGCGCCGATCGATCACCGCCGAAGATCCCTAGAATGGCCCGCGATGTCCAGCAACGAGCCGACCCAGCCGCCGATCGCCGACCGCAACCCCACCGAACGGGTGCACCACGGTGACGTCTTCGTCGATCCGTATGAGTGGCTGCGCGCCAAAGACGACGACGCCGTCATCGCCTACCTCGAGGCCGAGAACGCCTGGACCCGGCGCCAGACGTCGCACCTGATCGACTTCTCCGAGGCGATCTTCCACGAGATCAAGGCCCGGACCAAGCAGACCGACCTGAGCGTGCCGACGTATCGGACGCACACCGGCGGCAGTGCCTACTGGTACTACGTGCGCACGGTGGAGGGCTCGGAGTACCCGATCTACTGCCGGGTTGCGGCGACGAGTGGGGTCTCGGCCGCCCCCGACACCTCGGGCATCATCAACGGCGAGCAGGTCCTGCTCGACGCGAACAGCGCGGCGGCGGACGAGGACTTCTTCTCGATCGGCGCGTTCGCCGTCTCTCCGGACGGCCGGCTCCTGGCGTACTCCACCGACACCAGCGGCGCCGAACGCTTCACCCTCCGGATCGTCGACCTGGTCGGCGGCGAGCCGCTCGCTGACACGATCTCCGATACCGCGTACGGCGTGGCCTGGGCCGGCGACAGCCACCTGTTCTACGCCCGCGCCGACGACGCGTGGCGGCCGTATCTGGTGCTCCGACATCGACTCGGCACCGATCCGGCCGACGACTCGGTCGTCTGGGAGGAGCCGGATGAGCGGTTCTGGCTCGGCGTGGAGGCGAGCCGGGACCGGCGCTGGATCGTGCTCAGTGCGGGCAGCAAGATCACCACCGAGGCAAGGCTGCTCAGCGTCGACGACCCCGAAGGAACCCCGCGCGCGGTGGCGCCTCGTCGTCAGGGCGTGGAGTACGAGGTCGAGCCCGCCGGCGACCGGCTGCTGATCGTGCACAACGACGGGGCACTGGACTTCGAGCTGGCGTGGGCGCCGGTGAACGCGACGAGTCACGAGCAGTGGGCCCCGGTACTGCCGCACCAGCCCGGCACCCGGATCCTCGGCGTCCAGGCCTATGCCAGGCATGCCGTCGTGTCGTTGCGGCGCGATGGGCTGACCGGGCTGCACGTGCTGCCCCGGGACGACTCGACCACCGGTTTCGCCACCGGCACCGACGTCACGTTCGCCGAGCCGTTGTACAGCGTGGAGTCGGGGGGAAGCCCGGACTACGACACCGACACCATCCGGCTCAGCTACGAGTCCATGGTGACCCCGGAGTCGGTGTACGACTACGCGCTCGACTCCGGCGACCTCACCCTGCTCAAGCAGACGCCCGTGCTCGACGACCCGACCTGGGGGCCGTACGACCCGGCGAACTATGTCCAAGAGCGGGGCTGGGCGACAGCCGACGACGGCACCCGCGTCCCGATCTCGATCGTCCGCCGAGCCGACGTGCCCAGGGATGGAACGGCCCCGGCGCTGCTGTACGGCTACGGGTCGTACGAGATCCCGATCGACCCGACCTTCTCGATCCCCCGCCTCTCCCTACTGGATCGCGGCATCGTGTTCGCCATCGCGCACGTCCGCGGCGGTGGGGAGATGGGTCGCGGCTGGTACGAGCAGGGCAAGTTGTTGGCCAAACGCAACACGTTCACCGACTTCGTGGCCTGTGCGCGCTGGCTGGTGGCCGAGCGGTACACGTCCGCGGACCGGTTGGCGGCCCGCGGCGGGAGCGCCGGCGGACTCCTGATGGGTGCGGTGGCCAATCTGGCGCCTGAGGCATTCCGGGCCATCCATGCCCAGGTGCCGTTCGTGGATGCCCTCACCACCATCCTCGATCCCGACCTGCCACTGACCGTCATCGAGTGGGAGGAGTGGGGCGATCCGCTGCACTCGGCCGAGGCGTACGCGTACATGAAGTCCTACAGCCCGTATGAGAACGTCCGGGCGACGACGTACCCGGCGATCCTGGCCACCACGAGCCTGAACGACACCCGGGTGTTCTACGTCGAGCCGGCCAAGTGGATCGCCGCGCTACGAACGGTCGCCGGCAACGCCGACGACCGGCCGATCCTGCTGAAGACCGAAATGGTCGCCGGGCACGGCGGAGTGAGTGGGCGATACCAGAGCTGGAAGGAAACGTCCTTCGAGTACGCCTGGATCATCGACCAGATCACGTCCTGATCACGTCCTGATCACGTGGTCAGGTCGGGTGCCCAGATCGGGTCCTGACGGGCGAGCTGCGAGGCTTCCCGGCGAGTCCGATGCGTTCAGCACCTGACAATTCGCCGGCGGCGGGCCCCCGGTGGGGTAGAAATAATGCATCCGAGGCGGCAACCGTCGCAGAACCTCCTCTGACCGGGGCAGACGGTCAGGGATGACCCTGGTGGGTCTCAGGGGATCTTCAGGGCTTGCGAGGAATCCTTTTCGCCCCTGGTTACGTTCCTAACTGTGTAAGGCCCATCTCGTGAGGGCTATGAAATGAGGAAACGTGGTAGCAATTTCGGCCCGTTCGCGGGTCAATGACGGTATTGATGGCAAGGACGCGGTCGGTCTCTACCTGGACGGTATTGCCAAGACTCCTCTGCTCACTGCCGCCGAAGAGGTCGAGCTCGCCAAGACGATCGAGGTCGGCCTCTATGCGGAAAAGATCCTGTCCGGCGAGGTGACGTCGGCAGAGCGCGGCCGGAGGGCCAAGCGGCCGACCGATGCCGAGCTCCAGTTCCTCGTCGAGGACGGCCAGCGGGCGATGCAGCGGTTCATCACCGCCAACCTGCGGCTGGTGGTCTCGGTCGCGCGTAAGTACGGTCGCTCGCAGATGCCGCTGCTGGACCTGGTCCAGGAGGGCAACACGGGTCTGATCCGTGCAGTGGAGAAGTTCGACTACACCAAGGGCTTCAAGTTCTCCACGTACGGCACGTGGTGGGTCCGGCAGTCGATCAGCCGGGGCATCGCGCAGCAGGGTCGGATCGTCCGGCTGCCGGTGCACGTTGCCGAGCAGGTGAACCAGGTCGGCGCCGTGCGTCGCACCCTGGAGCGTCGTCTCGGTCGCGAGCCTGAGATCGCGGAGATCGCCGACGAGATGGGCCTGGAGGCTGATCGCGTGCTGGACCTGATGCGGTACGGACGCGATCACGTCAGCCTGGACGCCCCGGTCGAGGAGGGTGGCGACACCGCTCTCGGCGACCTGATCGCCCGCGAGCCGATGCCCGGCCCGGACGAGGTGTTCCTGGATGCCGAGGAGCACGCCCGGCTCGAGGCCATGCTGGACCAGCTCGACGAGCGCTCCGCCGACGTCGTCCGTCGTCGCTACGGGCTGATCGACGGACGGCAGGCGAAGCTGTCCGACATCGGGGCCCTGTGGGGCATCACCGCCGAACGGGTCCGCCAGATCGAGCGGCACGCCATCGCCAAGCTGCGCAGCCAGTCGGTTCTCGCCGCCTGACCCTCAGCGCACGCCGCGCATCTCCACCAAGCCCCAACTCACCGCGGGCGGTCCGGATTGTTCCGGGCCGCCCGCGGTCTCGTTTGTGGGCTTCCGCGCTGCTCGACCGCCCTCGAGACCGGTCCCCCACCGAGCCTGCTCCCTGCCTCCGTCTTCGCACCGCATCGCCCAAACGGGAGTCGCCCGGGTCCTAGCGCGTCGCCGGGCTTCTCTGCGCATCGGCGCCGACACGCGAAGTACCCCGATGGTGCGCAAAGTCGGGGGCATGCTCCTGTGTCACGGTGGTCAGGGCCGAGCGCCGCCGACAAGCGCGGGTTCGGTACGGCGCCGGTGAGTCCGCGAGGCTGATCAACGAGAGGCACAGGTGGAATGAGCCGTTGGGTGTGTCCACGCTGCGAACGGGAGTTCGGGGCAGCGAACCAGGCGCACACCTGCGCGCCGGGGATCAGCGTCGCCGAGCTGCTCGATCGGCATCCGCCGTGGGTCGCAGAGATCTACTCGGCCGTGATCGAGACGTTCCGGTCGCTCGGGCCCGTGCACGAGGACGCGGTGAACGTCGGCATCTTCTTGAAGGCGCAGCGCAAGTTCGCCGAGTTCCGGCCCAGAGTGCGCTCGGTGCTGCTCTGGATCCAGCTGCCGGACGAGCATCGCGTGCCAGCGGTCGGACGCGTGGTCCCGGCAGGCCTCAGCTACGCCCACAGCGTCGTGCTGACCTCGCCCGACCAGGTCGACGGGGACGTGCGTACGCTGCTGGAACTCGCGTATGACTTCGCCACAGACTGATCCCGAAGTGCAGAGGGAGGCTGCTGCGGCGACGAGTTCGCCCCAGACCCAACGGGGTCAGACCTTCGCCTTGCGGTAGCCGGCGGCGCGGGCGGCCGACTCGGTGCTGAAGCAGTCCTCCGGCTTTGTCGCGTTGTAATAGCGCTGCCCCGGCAGGTGGTAGATCATGCTGCTCGCGTTGCCCTTGATCGGCGCCCAGCTCGGGCAGTCGTAGGCGCTGATCGGGGACGTCCGAGATGGGTGCTTCTGCTTGATGGTCAAGGTCTGGGTGAGCGACGTCGTGCGCTTCTTACCGTAGGACCGTTTGCCCCGTTCGATCGAGTAGTACCGATAGGCGACGGTCGTCGTCACCTTGTACGTCCCGGCCTTGAGGTATACCGACGACTTGTTGGTAGCGAGCGTCGCCGCGCCCTTCTTGACCGTCAGTCGCTTCGAGTCGACCTTCACCTTTCCCTTGGTAGTCACGTTCGGCGACACCTTGACCGTCTTCTTGTACGGCGCCGTCTTGGTCGTGATCTTGTGGACGGTGACGCTCCGGGCGGCCGCGTCGGCAGGTGCAGCGCCGGCACCGGCGACGAGTCCGACGGTCAGAGCGACTGCGAGCAGGAGCTGGAAGATTTTGCGCACCAGAGGAGATTAGGGTGCCCTTTCACTGCTCGCGGCCGATCTGAGCAAATCCTGAGCCGGGACCCATCAGATCTTCGGATGGACCGCGCAGTCGAACACCCGGCCCGGTCAGCGCTTCGAGCCGCGCTTCTCCCTGGCCCGCACCTGGACGTGGACCGGCGTGCCGACGAACCCGAACTCCTCGCGCAGCCGCCGTTCGACGAAGCGCAGGTACTGGTCCTCGATCTGGCCGGAGGTGAACAACACGAACGTCGGCGGACCGGCGTGCGCCTGGGTGCCGAACAGGATGCGGGGCTGCTTGCCCCCGCGGACGGGATGCGGGTGCGCGGCGACGATCCGACCCAGGAACGCGTTCAGCTTGCCGGTGGAGATCCGCATCTCCCAGCTCGCCAGCGCCTCCTCGATGGACGGGCCGAGTCGGTCGACGTGGCGTCCGGTCAGCGCCGAGATGTTGATCTTGCTCGCCCAGCCGAATCCGACCAGGTCGCGCTCGATCTCGCGGTCGAGGTAGCGGCGCCGCTCCTCGTCGGTGAGATCCCACTTGTTGAAGGCGATCACGAGGGCCCGGCCGGCGTCCTCGACGCTGCTCATGATCCTCAGGTCCTGCTCCGTCATCGGGGCGCCCGCGTCGACCACGACCACGCAGACCTCCGCCCGCTCGATCGCGGCATGGGTCCGCAGGCTGGCGTAGTACTCGTGGCCGCTCGCCTCCTTGACCCGACGGCGGATCCCAGCGGTATCGATGAACCGGTACGTCCGCCCGTCCACCTCGACCAGCTCGTCCACCGGATCGACCGTGGTGCCGGCCACGTCGTCGACGACAACACGCTGCTGCCTGGCCACCCGGTTCAGCAGGCTGGACTTGCCGACATTCGGCTTGCCGACGATCGCGACCCGCCGCGGCCCGGACGGTGGATCGAAGTCCGCGGACGGCGCCTCGGGAAGGGCGTCGAGGATCGCGTCCAACAGGTCGCCACTCCCCCGGCCGTGCAGAGCCGACACCGGGTAGGGCTCACCCAGCCCCAGATTCCACAGTCCCGCGGCCTCGGCCTCGGCGCGCTGGTCGTCCACCTTGTTGGCAGCGAGAACGACGGGCTTCCCGGCCCGGCGCAGCACCTGGACGACGGACTGGTCGACGTCTTGGATCCCCACTCCGGCGTCCACCACGAACAAGACGGCATCGGCGGCGCCGATCGCGAGCTCGGCCTGCTCGGTGACCTGCGCGGCCATGCCCTTGGCGTCGGGCGCCCAGCCGCCGGTGTCGACCACGACGAAGTCGCGCCCGTTCCACGTCGCGTCGTAGGACACCCGGTCCCGAGTCACGCCGGGAATGTCCTGGACGACCGCCTCACGACGGCCGATGATCCGGTTCACGAGCGTCGACTTGCCGACGTTGGGACGTCCCACCACGGCGATCACCGGAAGGATTCGCGCAGGGTCGTAGGTGTCGGTCTGGGACATGTGGCGCGGATCTCTCAATCAGGTTGCCCGGCTGTGCTCGGACGGGCTGGTCGGCTTCGGTCTTCGGGCCGCCTTCGGTCGCGGCGGCCCCGGCAAGGTTAGCCCGGTGCGACGCTGGGCGCCGACCACGTGATCGGCGAGGGCGCGGCGCAGCCGGTCCGTGTGCTCCGCGACCAGCGCCCGGGGGCGGGGCCAGGCCAGCCGAGGCACGGCCAGCGGCGGGCCGTAGACGACATGGACACGCGCGCCGCGTCGCGGCAGTTCGCTGGTGGACCGACCCGGCTCGCGGGTGCCCAGCAGCGCGACGGGCACGATGGGCGCTCCCGTCACCATGGCCAGGTAGACCGCGCCGCCCCGGGCGCGACGTACGTCGCCGGCGCCGCGGACGCCCTCGGGAAAAACGGCCAGCACACCGCCGTTCCGCAGCACCTGGACAGACCGTCGGATCGCAGTCGGATCGACCGAATGCCGATCGATCGGTATCTGACCGAGCCGGGTGAGCAGCCAGCCCAGTGGTCCGGCGTACATCTCCTTCTTGACCAGTGCGAACGACGTGCGTGGTGTGACCGCCGCCAGCAACGGCCCGTCCAGCACCCCGAGATGGTTGACGGCGAGAATCGCCGGCCCGCCTGCGGGAACGTACGCCGGGTCGTGGACCTCGACCTGCCAGTATGCCTGCGCGGCGAGCCGGACCAGCGGCTGAGCCAGCCGGAAGGGCCAGGTGGCGGTGGCCGGCAGCCGGTCGGTGTGTGGCAAGTCGGCACTGACGCCGATGATCACGGCCCGGTTGGCTCGCCGGCGCCGGCCGAGACCCCCGCAGGGACCAGCGCACAGATCGCGTCGATCACGTCGGCCAGGCCGAGCTCGGTCGAGTCGATCACGGTCACACCTGGAGCGGCCGCTTCGAACTGGGCAACCGTCGAGTCGTCTCGATCGCGCCTGATGACCTGGTCGGTGACGGCCGCCACATCGACCTTGCCGCCGAGCTCGGCCTGCCGTCTGGCGACTCGGGCCGCCGGATCGGCGACCAGTAGCACGCGGACGTCCGCATCGGGTGCCACCACGGTCGTGATGTCGCGCCCCTCCGCGACGATGCCGCCTGACGCCGTCCGGATCAGGCGCCGCTGCTCGCCGACCAGGTGCTCGCGGACGGCCAGATTGGTCGCGATCGAGCTGACCGCGGCCGAGACCTGGGGCTCGCGGATCGCCCGGGTGACGTCTTGCCCGTTGATCGCGATCCGCGGCGTCCTCGGGTCGACGCTGATCTCGAACGTCGCACCGCGCACCAGCGCCGAAACGGCGTCAGCGTCGTCGCGGTCGACCCCGAGGTGCAGCGCGAGCCAGGTCGCCGCGCGATACATCGCTCCCGTGTCGAGGAAGTCCAGCCCGAGCCGGGACGCGACCCCGCGCGCCGTGCTCGACTTGCCCGATCCACTGGGTCCGTCGATCGCTACCACCAACGCCACGCCGCACCGCCTCTCCGCCTCGCCAGGATGCCGTCGGTCAGCCTAGCCGCCTCGGCCGACAGCACCGATCCAGTAGGCCCCCGGCCGGTGGACGAGCCGAGCCCACAACGCCGTGGGCGAGCGTCGGCAAGCGAAGCGCCCGGCTATCACTTCCGACCGAGCGAACAGCCCTACCCAGGCTGGCGGCAGCCGTACCGGAATCGAGGCTGGGAGCAAGGGAGAAAGTGAGAGTCAAGAAGGCGCGCAGCGAGCGCGAGCCCACAAACAGGGACCGCGGCTCAGGCCTGGACGTCCCACCCGCCGTCACGCATGGTCCGGTCGAGCGCCTCGACCTGGTCCGGGGTCACCGACAGCGCCAGATAGCCGACCTGACGGATCTGGTCGTGCTCGATCGCGATGTCCTCGACGTTGACCCCGGCCGCTCCGACATCGGCGAAGAGCTTCGCGAGCGCACCCGGGGTGTCCGGGATCTCGACCACGACCTGCCCGTACGTAGCCGGCGCCCGGCCGTGCTTGCCCGGGATCTTGCCGGCGCCCTCGACCCCCCGCTCGAGGCTGGCTCGCAGCTCCTCGGCCGCCCCGCCGGACGCGCCAGCCGCGAGCGCACCGATCACGACGTCCAGCTCGGCCTGCACCACCCGGAGCCGCTCGAGCACGGCCGCCTGGTTCGCGCTGAGGATCTGCTCCCACAGCTGCGGGTCGCTGGCCGCGATCCTGGTCACGTCGCGCAGCCCCGGTCCGGCGAGGGCGAGGTGCGAGGCGGGCACTCCGGTCAGGGCCCCGGCCGTCAAGGTGGACATCAGCTGTGGGAGGTGTGACACGGTCGCTACGGCCGCGTCGTGCTCCTCGACGTCCATCACGATCTCCCGAGCGCCACAGGCGGCCACCAGATCCTGGACCACCCGGACGCTCGCCGGAGCCGAGCGGCGGTGGGGGGTGATCACCCAGGTCCGGTCGGCGAACAGATCGGCTCTCGCCGCCAGCGGACCGGAGTGCTGGGACCCGGCCATGGGATGCGAGCCGACGTAGCGCTCCAGCCCGGGCTGGGTATCCCACAGCTCGTGCAGCACTCCCGCCTTGACCGATCCGACATCGGTGACACTCGCCAGCGGATAGCTGGAGAGCGCGTGGCCGATCGCCTCGCCCAGCACGCGCGGCGGCACGGCGACGACCACGAGCTCGACGTCGCGGCTGACGGCGGGCTCCGACGTGCCCGCGCCGAGAGTCTCCGCCACCCGAGCGTGGCTGACCAGCCGATCCCGGAGGTGGACGCTCCAGCCCGCGCTGGTCAGCGCGAGCCCGATCGAGGTGCCGATCAGTCCGGCACCGACGACGACCGCCTCGCGAGCCGACGCCCGGTTCACGAGGTGGTTCTCACGAGATGATTCTCACGGGCTTGGTTGTCGTCACTTGGCGGTTGAGATCAGTTGGCGTTGTCGTCACTGGTAGCTGTTGTCACTGGTAGCTGTTGTCACTGGGCCGGTTCGGCGGGCGTCGGCGGTGAGGCCGGTGTGAGCACCTCGGCCCCAACTCCCTCGACGAGGAGCGCCGCCAGCCGGTCCCCGCGGATTCGCCGGAACTTGCGTGGCAGTGCCCTCGTGCGGTCGAGGATCGCGACCTCGAGCGCCTCGACGCCCAGCTCGCGCCGGGCCGCGTTGCCCCCCCCGTCGCCCGCGAGCGCATTCACCGCCAGCCGGACAGCGGAGCCGAGATCGAGGCCTGGCTGGAAGTCGCCCTTGACCCGGTCGGTGATGGTGTCGGCAGAGCCGCCCATCACGGCGAAGTCCTCCTCGTCCTGGACCGAGCCGTCATAGGTGAGCCGGTAGATCTGGTCCAGCGCGGCGCTCAGGCCGAGCTCGGCGACCACGATCTCCACCTCGTACGGCTTCTCCCCACCGGCGGAGAAGATGGTGCCGAGCAGCTGGGCGTACGCATTCGCGAGTCCGCGACCGGTCACGTCACTGCGGTCGTAGCTGTAGCCGCGCAGATCCGCGTAGCGGATGCCAGCCGTGCGCAGATTCTCGAACTCGTTGTAGCGGCCGACAGCGGCGAACCCGATCCGGTCGTAGATCTCACTCACCTTGTGCAAAGCCTGCGAACGGTTCTCCGCAACGAACAAGATCCCGTCCAGGTAGTGCAGGACGATGACCGAGCGACCTCGCGCGATCCCCTTCCGGGCGAAGTCAGCCCGGTCCTTCATCTGCTGCTCGGGGGCAACGTAGAACGGCATGCTCACGTGAGTGGGGCCTCCGGTCCGTCTGGTCGCGCCATCCGACCGGCAACCAAGGTGTTGACGAGGTCGGCGACCTCGGCGTCCGGCAGCCGGGAGACTCCGTCGACGGTCGCGGTCATCACGACCGGATAGATCTTGCGGGTGAGGTCCGGGCCGCCGGTGGCCGAGTCGTCGTCGGCCGCGTCGTACAGCGCCTGGACGACGGCCATCGCGGCTCTGGTCGGCTCGAAGTCTGGCCGGTAGAGCTTCTTCAGTGAGCCGCGGGCGAAGACCGAGCCGGATCCGACCGAGAAGAAGGCGTGCTCCTCGTATCGACCGCCGGTCGCGTCATAGGAGAAGATCCGACCCTCACCCGTCGTCTCATCCCAGCCGGCGAACAGCGGGACGACGACCAGCCCCTGCAGTGCCAGCCCGAGATTCTGACGGATCATCGTGGCCAGTCGATTCGCCTTGCCGACCAGCGAGAGCGGGGCGCCCTCGATCTTCTCGTAGTGCTCTAGCTCGACCTGGAAGAGGCCGACCATCTCGACGGCGATCCCGGCCGCACCGGCGATACCGATGATCGAGAACTCGTCTGCCGCGAACACCTTCTCGATGTCGCGCTGGGCGATCATGTTGCCCATGGTCGCGCGCCGGTCGCCGGCGACCACGACGCCGCCCGGGAAGGTCGCCGCGACGATTGTGGTGCCGTGCGGGCTCATCGCCCCAGCGCCCTCACCGGCGGTGCGCTTCGACGGCAGCACCTCCGGCGCGACGGCCGCGGCAAAGTCGACGAAGGACGATGTGCCGGCGCTCATGAACGCCGGGGACAGGCCGCCACTGGGTCGGCGATCGCTCACTGGCCGCCCTTCTGGACGAACGAGCGGACGAACTCCTCGGCGTTGACCTCGAGCACGTCGTCGATCTCGTCCAGCAACGAGTCGACATCGGAGTCCAGCTCGGCCTTGTGGGATGAGTCGGTGGGAGCGAGCTCCTCCACCTCGGTGTCATCGGACCGGCGCACACGACGCTGGTGTTCTGACTCGGCCATGGCGGTGACCTCCTGCCTACAAAGGGTGGCGGCGGGCAACCGCCTGCCGCGTGCTCGCAAGCCTAGTCATCGCCACCGACAATGCCGCCGAAGCGCCACCAGTCGAACGCGACGAGCCGGGCCGGCTCGCCCAGGTCGGGGCCCCTGGGACCTGGGGAGGAGTGCGCGGGTCAGCGGCCGAGTGCGGAGAAGAGCGCGGTCACGTCGGCGCAGCCGTCGAGCATGGCGCCGACCTGTTCGCGGGTGCCGCGGAGCGGATCCAGCAGCGGCAGGCGCTGTAGGGCGGTCCGTCCCGGCACGTCGAAGATCACCGAGTCCCACGATGCGGCGACCACGTCGGCACCGAACTTCTCCATCACCCGACCCCGGAAGTACGCGCGGGTGTCGTCCGGTGGGTTGGTCCGCGCGCGCTCGATCTCCTCGTCGGTGATCAACCGCTGCATCCGGCCCTTCGCCACGAGGGCGTGATACAGGCCGCGCCGGGGATCGACGTCGGCGTACTGCAGGTCGATCAGGGCCAGCTTCGGTGAGTCCCAGCCGAGTCCGTCGCGCTCGCGATAGGAGTTCATCAGTCTCAGCTTCGCCACCCAGTCGAGCTGGTCGGCCAGCCGGAACGGATCGTCTCGCAGCGCGTCGATGACGTCCTGCCAGCGCGCGAACACGTCCTTGGCCTCCAGCCACGCCGGCTCGCCCAGCTCGGCCGAGATGGTGTCGGCGAATCTCCGGCACCGCTCCAGGTAGAGCTCCTGCAGGTCGAGGGCCGTCAGCCGGGTCCCGCTGTGCAGGGTCAGCAGCCGCCCGAGCCCGAGGTCGTGGCTGACCGTACGCATCGCGGCGACCGGCCCGTCGACGCGGACGTCAGTGCCGAGCTCACCCGCCTCGATCACCCGCAGCACCCAGGACGCGGTCGCCACCTTCAGGTACGTCGAGATCTCCGACAGATTCGCGTCGCCGGTGATCACATGCAGCCGGCGATGTCGCGTCGCGTCCGCATGCGGCTCGTCTCGGGTGTTGATGATCGGACGGTTCAAGGTGGTCTCCAGGCCGACCTCGGCCTCGAAGAAGTCGGCCCGCTGGCTGATCTGGAATCCCGCCTGCTGGCTGTTCTGTCCGATCCCGACCCGTCCGGCGCCGGTGATGACCTGCCGAGAGATGAGGAACGCGCTGAACTGGGTGACCACCCTGTCGAACGGTGTGACCCGGTCCAGCAGATAGTTCTCGTGCGTCCCGTACGACGCGCCCTTGCCGTCGGTGTTGTTCTTGTAGAGCCTGACGGAACGGCCCAGCGACACCGAAGCTCGCTGCGCCGCGAGTGCCATGATCGCGTCGCCGGCCTTGTCGAAGCGGACCGCGTCGAGTGCACCGGTGACCTCCGGCCCGGAGTACTCGGGATGGGCGTGGTCGACGTACAGCCGGGCCCCGTTGGTCAGGATCAGGTTGGCCATGCCGAGGTCGGCATCGGTCAGCTGATCGGGATGGGCCTGGGACCGGGTGACCTCATAGCCGCGACTGTCCCGCAGCGGCGTCTCCGTTTCGTAGTCCCAGCCGGCCGGTCGAGATGTGCCCGCCTCCGCGCTGGCGCCGTACGCCTTGACGACGTGGTTCGACAACTGCATGGGGTGGAGGTCGTCCTCACCACGGCTGCCGAGCGCGCTGATCCCGTACTCGGTCTCGATGCCCATCACCCGGACGGGCGAGGGACGTTCGGCGGTCGTGCTGTGCGAGCGCGGAGCGCGACCATCGAGCCCGGTCATGGGCGGAGCCTCTCGGGAGTGAGGAACGATTCCGGGCGACACGCCTTTCCGTCGACCGGAATCGAGACGAACGAGCGAGACCTCGCGGAGCCCATGACCCCGGAGCGCGGAGCGCGACCATCGAGCCCGGTCATGGGCGGAGCCTCTCGGGAGTGAGGAACGATTCCGGGCGACACGCCTTTCCGTCGACCGGAATCGAGACGAACGAGCGAGACCTCGCGGAGCCCATGACCCCGGAGCGCGGAGCGCGACCATCGAGCACCGTCATGGGCGGAGGCTGTCGGCGAGCGAAGCGCGGAGATCGAACTGGGCCACGATCGCCAGCGTAGTGTTCTCGGCGTGAAGTTCTGGGCCAGCGCGGTTGCGGACGTCGTCGCGGTGTCGGTTTTCGCGGTCATCGGCAGGATCAGCCATGGTGAGCCGGCGGATCCGGCCGGGATCTGGCACACAGCCTGGCCGTTCCTGGCCGGTACGGCGGTCGGCACGATCGTCGCCCGAGCGTGGCGACACCCCGGGTCGATGGCCGGCGGAGTGGTGATCTGGGCATGCACCGTGGCCGGCGGGATGGTGCTCCGCGTGTTGTCCGGCAACACGATTGCGTTCTCGTTCGTCGTCGTTGCCGCGATCAGCCTTGCGGTCCCGCTGCTTGGCTGGCGGGCGATCTGTCGAGGAATCACTCATGCCCGGGCCGGCGTACGGGTCGGAGCCGGGGCATGACGACGGCGAGCATCGTAGGTCCGCTGGCTCGGCACACCTTCGACGCGGCCGGCGACGAACTCGTGGCCTCGTTCCGCGAGCATGGCTTTGTCGTGCTGGACGCGGCGCTGAGTGCCGAGGAGGTGGCCACCGTGAACGCGGAGGCGGTCCGGCTGTGTCGCGGCGACCTGGGGGATCTCGATGGGGCCGTCAGTGCACCGGCGAGCGATCCGGGAGTGCTCGCGGACCTCGCGGCCCTGTCGGACGCCGACGTGCTGCGCAGGTTCTTGTGCATCCACCAGCCGCACAAGATCTCCCCGGTGATCGCCGACTCGCTGGCCACGCCGCGACTCGTGGACGTCCTGACGAGCGTGATCGGACCGAACATCAAGGCCATGCAGTCGATGTTGTTCGTGAAGTCCGAGGGCAAGCCCGGCCAGCCTTGGCACCAAGACGAGTACTTCATCCCCACCCGCGACCGCTCGCTTACCGCGGTCTGGATCGCCCTCGACGACGCGACGATCGAGAACGGTTGCCTTTGGGTGCTCCCCGGTTCGCACCGGCGCGGCGTGCTCTACCCCGACCGTGAGCAGGACGATCCTGGTTTCGACTGCTCGATCGAGGCGTACGACTTCCCGTATCGCGATTCCGACGCGGTGCCCGTCGAGATCCCGGCCGGCAGCGCGGTGATCTTCAACGGCTATCTGCTGCACCGATCGCTGCAGAACTCGGGGAGGCACGGGTTCCGTCGAGCACTGGCCCACCACTACATGAGCGCGGAGTCGCTGCTGCCCTGGATGGAACCGCCAACGGGCGTCCACGTCGGCAAGCACGACTACCGCGACATCGTGCTGGTCGCCGGCGAGGATCCCTATGCGTACAAGGGAATCGCCGACATCGCCCGACCGCACACCCGGCCCGACAAGGATGGTGGCTGCGACCGCTGACCCGAGCGCGCGGCGCTACACTCGGCGCGCACTCATCGTCGAGCGAACCCGGGGGTCCGAGCCATGACAGCACTGCAGCACAAGATCATTCTCGACGAGAGCGAGATGCCCACTCGCTGGTACAACGTGCTGCACGACCTGCCGACTCCTCCCCCGCCGCCGCTGCATCCCGGGACGTTGCAGCCGATCGGCCCGGATGACCTTGCTCCGCTGTTCCCGATGGCGCTGATCGAGCAGGAGGTGACCGCCGAGCAGTACGTCGACATCCCCGAGGAGGTCCAGGACGTCTACCGGTTGTGGCGGCCCAGCCCGTTGTTCCGGGCACACCGGTTGGAGAAGGCGCTAGGGACCCCGGCGCGGATCTACTACAAGTACGAGGGTGTCTCGCCGGCCGGCTCGCACAAGGTCAACACCGCGGTCCCCCAGGCCTACTACAACGCGGCCGCAGGCGTACGTCGGCTGACCACCGAGACCGGTGCAGGTCAGTGGGGCACCGCGCTGGCCTTCGCTTGTGCCCAGTACGGCCTGGAGTGCGAGGTCTGGCAGGTGCGCGCCTCGTACGATCAGAAGCCGTATCGGCGACTGATGATCGAGACCTTCGGCGGGACGATCCACCCCAGTCCCTCCGACCTGACCGCGGCGGGACGCGCCATCCTCGCCGAGCACCCCGATTCGACCGGTTCCCTTGGCATCGCCATCAGTGAGGCCGTCGAGGTCGCCGCGTCCGATCCCGACACCAAGTACGCCCTGGGCAGCGTGTTGAACCACGTGCTCTTGCACCAGACGATCATCGGTGAGGAGGCGCTGCTCCAGCTCGCCAAGATCGGTGAGACGCCGGACCTGTTGGTCGGCTGCACCGGCGGCGGCTCCAACTTCGGCGGCCTGATGTTCCCGTTCCTGCGGGAGAAGTGGGCCGGGCGCCAGCACGCGCAGGTGCTGGCGGTCGAGCCGGCGGCCTGCCCGTCGCTGACCCGCGGGCGATACGCGTACGACTTCGGCGACACCGCCGGGATGACACCGTTGATGAAGATGCACACGCTCGGTCACGACTTCATCCCCGACCCGATCCATGCCGGCGGTCTGCGCTACCACGGGATGAGTCCGCTGATCTCGCATCTGTACGAGACGGGCGAGATCGGCGCGGTGGCGAAGCCGCAGTCGGAGTGCTTCGCCGCCGGGGTGCTGTTCGCCCGGACCGAGGGCATCGTGCCCGCGCCGGAGCCGACGCACGCGCTCGCCGCCACGATCGAGGAAGCGAAGCGCTGCGCCGAGACCGGCGAGGAGAAGGTGATCCTCACCGCGCTCTGCGGCCACGGCCACCTCGACCTTCCCGCGTACGGGGCCTATCTGGCCGGTTCGGTGTCCGATGCGGGGACCGACGACGCGGAGTTCGCGGCGTTGCTGGAGGAGTCACTGGCAAGGATCCCGGTCGTCGGCTGAGGACGGATCAACCAGACGTGGGTGAGCTGCTTCCGCGCAGTCGTTGGGCCAGCAGCGCCGCCTGGGTGCGATCTCGCACCTGCAGCTTGTCCAAGACCCGGGAGACGTAGTTCTGCACGGTCTTCAGCGACAGGCCCAGCCGACGAGCAATCTGGGTGTTGCTGAGCCCGTCGGCGAGCAAACCGACGATCTCGGCCTCGCGATCGGTCAGTGCCTCGGTGAGGAGGGGGTCAGATCGGCGCGCCGGGCTCGATCCGGCAGGTTCCCCAGCGGTCCTCGTAGACGCCGAAGCGGCCGCCGCCAAGAGGCGACGCGCCACCCCGGCGCCGAACACGGCGCCGCCGGCGCCGACTGTGATCACGGCGGCGGCGATCTCGTCGCCGGTCGCTCCCTTCAGCACATAGCCGCGGGCGCCGGCGCGGATCGCTGCCAGCACGGTGTCGTCGTCGTCGACCATGGTCACGACCAGTACGGCCGGCCGGTTCGACTGCGCCGTGATCGCGGCGGTGGCCTCGACGCCCGACATGGTGGGCAGGTTCAGGTCCATGATCACGATGTCGAGGTCACCGTCGGCCGATCGCTGGACCGCCTCCGCTCCGTCGGCAACCGCGCCCACGACCTCGATGTCGGGAAGCGCCGCCAGCAGCGCCACGAGCCCTTCACGGAAGATCGGGTGGTCCTCGGCCACCAGCACGCGCGTGGTCATCAGCTCCCGCTTCCCTTGAACTCGATTCCGGCGGAAACCGACGTCCCGCCGTCTCCTCCGATGATCAGCCACCCGCCCAGTTCCTCGGCACGTTCTCGCATGGTGTCCAGCCCGTGTCCGTCAGCACGCACGGCGCCTGGATCGAACCCGACGCCGTCGTCGATCACCCTCAGCGAGACGGTGTGGTCCTCACACCAGATGTGGATCCGGCATCTGCTGGCGGCGGCATGCTTGACGACGTTGGCAACCGCCTCGGACACGATGCGGTAGATCGCGACCTCGACCGCCGCCGGAAGCTCGGGCAACGCATCGATCTCGAGATCGACCGACACCGGGGAACCGAGCGCGAGCCGAGCGACGGCCTGCCCCAGGGCCGGCTCCAACCCCAACTCGTCCAGCGCCGGCGGCCGGAGGCCCTCGACCACCCGGCGCAGATCGATGACGGTTCCCTGCATCTCGGACTGCAAGGTCAGCAGGGTCGGGCGGGCCGGATCGGTGCTGGACAGCTGACGCAACCCGAGATCGAGTCGGATCAGGTGGCCGGCCAAGGCGGGCCCGATCCCGTCGTGCAGATCGCGTCGCAGCCGCCGGCGCTCCTCCTCGCGAGCGAGCACGAGACGCTCCCGCGCGCTCTGCAGGTCACCGGCAAGCCAGCGAGCGTGCAGCAGGACGCCGAGCTGAGCGGCCACGTCGTCGAGCAGCCGTTGGTCCTCCGGCCGCAGCTGCGCCTTCGCGGCATAGTGCAGGCTGCCAACCGTACGGTGAAACGCGACCAGAGCCACCGTGGTGTCGTCGTGGCTGTTGCCGTCGTCGTCCGCGACCCCCGCGACGATGCGGCCGGACGCGTCGCGGACGGCGACCCGCCGCAGATCGAGCGCGGGGCCGAGCTGAGCGACCACCTCGTCCAGGAGTCGATCCTCGTCTGCCGAGGCCTCGAGCTGGCGACCCAGTCCCGCCAGCACCGCGTACGGGTCGTCCCAGCGCCCGAAGATCAGGCGGTTCACGCTGCGCTGCAGAACGTCCCTCAGCGGCGCGAGACACAGCGCCACCACCGCCGCCGCCAGCCACGGCAGCCACCGCGTGTCACGGACATCCAGCACGCTGCCGACGCCCGCGATCACCAGCGCGTACAGCCCGACGACGACGGCGGACAGGAGGACCCAGACCAGCGTCCGGTTCGCGGCCGTCGACAGGTCGTACAGCCCTCTCGCCAGCACGGCGAAGCCGATGGCGATCGGGAGTGGCAGCAGCGTCACGGCAAACAGCCAGTCGGCGCCGATCCCGGCCACCGACAGCGGCGCGGCCAGCAGCGCCAGCAGGGCAGCGGCCGCCAACAGCGCGATCTGCTGTCTCAGCCGCGGATCGCCGTGCCGCCACCGAGCCGCCAGCTCCGCGATCGCGCCCAGCGCCGCGAGGAGGGTCAGGACGAGGCCGAGCGCGGACAAGGGCTCGGCGATCGCGTCCAACCGCGGCGACGAGAGCGGGTTCTGCCAGCCGGCCAGCGCGTCGAGCTGCGCATGGGCACCGAAGGCCGTGCCGAGCGTCTGGGCAACGATCGCCGCGCCGAGCAGCCAGGCCAACCAGCGCCATCGCCGACTCGCCAGCCGTCCGTCGGGGAACAGCATCGGTACGCCGACAGTGAGCAAGCTCCAGCCCCAGACTCGCAGCACAGCGCCACCAACGGCCCAGGCCGACGCCGCGCGTACGGTGCCTGGGGCGTAGACCAGCCCGAGCAGCGCCCGGTCGACTCCGGCGGTGCCCAGGCAGATCAGTGCGCCACCGGCGAGCAGCATCCACCCGATCCGGTTGTCTGGCCGCGCCAGCGCAACGACAGCTCCGACAGCCGCAAAACACACGAAGTCCGCGCAGAGGAGCAGCGGCACCAGGAGCGGACGATCCGCCGCCATCACCGCCCCGACCGAGATCAGGATGCCCGTCGCCGTCAGCAGCAGACCCACGGCGACGAGCACCGCGACCGACCTACGTTGTCGGGCGGACCCGGAGCGACCCGTCATGTCAGCCATCGTCCCGCGCTCAGCGCATTTCGTGACAGGTGACGCGTCAGACGGCCACGGCGTCGGCCGAGATGCTCGGGACCGGAGCCGATCTGCCGACCAGCAGCGTCATGGCCAGTGCGACCATCCAGACGCTCTCCGCCAGGAACACCAGCTGATGGGCACCGGCAGCCGCACCGAGTGGCGAGGCCACACCTAGCGCGCCGACGCCGATCCCGCTCCAGCCGACCCACCGCGGCAGCGCGCGAGATCGCAGGCCAGCCAGCGCGATGCCGACGACGACCGCACCCCGGACGGCCAGCGCGGCGAGGTACGCCGCCACCGCCGCATCGTTGAGCACGCCGAGCGACTGCCAAGCGGTCTGGTGGTGACCGTCGTACGTCGCGGCCACCTGGCCGGCCAGTGCCGGGATCGTCGCCGCGCAGGCGAGCACCGCCGCCGCCGCCGTCGCCGAGCCCAGCCAACGACCCAGAGCGTCGGTCCGCCGGAAGATCTGCGCGGCCAGCAGCACCCAGCTCAGAAAGGCCAGCAGTCCGAGCAGCTCGACATAGCTGCCGACCACCTTCGTGGTGAACGGGATCGTGACGAACTGGGCCACGACCTCGCCCTGGCCGGCGCCGATCGTCGGTGCCCCGTGGTCGATGCCGGGCCCGAGATAGGTGAGCACCTGGTCGACGATGATCAACGCGCCCAGCACCCGTCGAGTACGGACGACCTCCGGTGTGAAACTGGTGGGACCGGTCATGGGAAACCCCTTCTGTGGCAGGGACGAATGGTGTCCCCACCGTCCCCCGTCCCCGTTCCCACGGCCCAGAGCATGCGCCCCCGGTCCACCCGGGAAGATCTCCCACCCCTGGTCCGGTCGGCGCCGACTTCCCGCAGCGGCGGGCTCCTTCGCGCACCGGCGCCGATGCGCTATGTGCCCCATCGACGAGCCAAGTCGGCGTGAGCGACACCGGGTTGGCCCGTCCGCGACACTCGTTGACGGGCCGTCCGTCGCGGTCGGATCGACCCTCACCATCCACGCCTCGGTCGCACCCATACTCCCCCCCTTGTGGAGATGCTCAACCTCCGCCAACATTGGTCCGAATCCCGAACTCAGGGATGACCTGGTGGTCAGTCCGCATCCCCCGGCCGGACCCCGAACAGCGGAGGCACCCAGTGGTTCAGGTTCACGTAGAGCTCAGTCATGTCCAAAACACAGCAGATCTGGTGCTGGAGGTGCATGGCGCGACGTTCGCGCTGTCCTCCCACAGCGACAGCTCGCTGCTCTCAGCGACTGAGACCCATCCCGTGCTCGCGGCAATGCCGAGCGATCAACGACAGAGGTTCACCCACTTCGCCGACGTCGACGAGGCGACCCTCGCGGACGAGGGCAACTGCGTCCGTTGGGTCCGGGTGGTCCGGCCGCCGGCGGAGGACGGTCGGCTGCCCGAAGTCGTCCTCATCTCGCACTATCTGCCCGAGCACCAGTTGCGTGCACACGCTCGCCGCGCACTCCGGGTGGCCAGCACACCGCTCGGCCGGCTCCAGGCGTTCCACCGAGCCGGGATGGAGGGCCGACCGAAGGTGCACTCAGGCAAGCTCGCCGCCCTGGGCCTGACGAGTGCGCCCACCGAACCGGCGCTGCTCGGCGACCTGCTGGTCCAGGCCCAGACCCTGGTCACCACCGACGACACCGCAGTGGCCCTGGCCGGGCATCACCCTGAGCTCGCCTCCACCGACGGCTACACCACCACGATCGTGGTGCACGATCACCTGTTCCCCGATCCGATCTCCGACCAGGACCGAGCCCAGTACAACAATGTCAAGGCCCTGTCCCGGGCGATCGCGGCTCCCGGGCAGCCGCCGTGGTCGCCGGTGGTGGACTGCAAGGACCACACCGGCAAGCCGCTGGTCGCGGGCTACGCGCTGGACGGGATCAAGGAAGGCCAGCAGCTCCAGACGTACGGTCTCCGCGACGACGTCCAGGCGCTGACGGTCCCGGTGACCGGCCGTGCGCGGCAGACCGCCTCGAACGACCTGACGCTGGCCACCAAGACCTGGAACCCGACGATCGGCACCGCAACCCTGCGTCGCGACGGAGCCGCACCACCCGCGACAGTCACCGAGAGTGCCGCCGGCACGGCGTTCAAGTGGACCGTCAGCGAGCCGACCGTCCACCACGGGATCGGCGTCGACCCGAAGTCGATCAAGGTGGAGCCCGACGGCACCTTCAGCATCGACGCGTCCAACGGCTATCTGCGTACCCTTTACGCCGGCTATCGGCTGCTCGATGACGCCCGTAAGCCCATCGGCGCCACCACCACGCTGTACTCGATCTCGGCCACCAACTCGATCCTGGGTATCCCCTGCTCGACGGACCCCACCAGCCTCAGATTCCCACTGGGCGACGCCTCCGCGGTGGAGCTGCGGTTCGGCAGCCTCGGCGTGACGGACTGGGATCCGGACGTCAGCTGGCAGGGTGCCCTGCTGACCGGGCTGTGGCAGTTCGGGGTGCCGATCATCTTCCTGGCCGCCGGCAAGGCGTTGACCAGCACGAAGCTCTTCAACAAGATCGTCAACGACCGTGACCTGACCGCCATCGCTGTCGCCCTCGGCGTCGGCATCGTCGGTGGCGCGGTGCCGACCGCCGCCGCACTGTTCAACACCAAGAAGGTCCTCTTCGCCTTCGGTGACGTGGTGCTCGGGCTGATCCTCCAGAAGGGTCTGGAAAAACTCGGCACCTGGCTGGTCGAAGAGGCGGCCAAGGGAGCGATCTGGTCCGCCTGCGGCCCGGTGGGCTGGGTGATGCGGGTCGCGGCGGCCGCCATGGACATCGAGGCGATGGCCATCACCACGGGCGAGTGCCTGACGTCCCCGGCCGGGAGCACGGTCACGGTCAGCCGGGCGATCGACGTCAAACTCACTCTGACGCCAGATCCCCGGCACGGCCGTCGGGACGACAAGACCTCGGCCGTCTGGCCGGCGGTCGCCAGCAACTACGTCGTCACGCTGCAGCTCCAGGGCGGCGCGACACCCCACCAGATCGTCGGACAGCTCGGCCGGACGACCTCGGGTGAGCCACTGGAGCTGCGGTTCGACGACATCCCCGCCGGCGGCAAGCTCCGGATCATCGCCGGCGTCTACAGCGCGAACGGCTGGCTGGCCGGCTCCTGGCAGAGCGACTGGCTGCCGGCCGTCGCGAACGATGGCACCCTGCTCGACCTGCACAGCCAGAGCATCACCGAGCTGCTCGTGCCGCTTTCCGGAGACACCCAGTACGTCTTCAAGGAGCGGATGGCGATCACCGCCGGTGCGTACGCCTGGCAGGCGGGCGATCCGCCCAGCCGAACACGTACGTCACTGGACTGCAGCGGATCGAGCTCGATCTGCGATCTGGTCGGCATCACCATGAACAACGGGGCGGAGCAGGTGGGTTATGCCTGGCGCTCGTCCGGACAGCATCTCCACCCTGACCGGGCCGACGCCCCGACGTCGGACGACCAGCTGTTCGCGGTCCAGAACCTGTCGGTACTCGCGGATCCCGGCGCACGGCTGAAGACCTCGACGATCGGGTTCACCAACCAGCCCGCCATCGCGTACGCGCCCTCCACCGGTCCCGGCACCGAGATCGACGAGACGAACTTCGTCGTCGACCCGCGCGACGGCGGCATGCACCTGCGACAGGTCCTGCTCGACGGCAGTCCCGACTTCGGCTTGGGTGACCGTGCCCTGCCGAGCTGGGGTCGACTGCCGCTGGAGAACGTGGACGCGGCCACGGTTCACGATGATCAGGTCATTGCCTGCTCGTGGCAGCACCAGAAGTTGATGCTGCTGAAGCTGCCCGCATCGAGCAGCCCCGACGCCGATGCTCCGACCGCGCTGATGGTGTCCGGAGAGGGCCTCCGTCAGGGCCTGGTCCAGGGTCCACGAGCGCTCACCGTGGCCCCCGACGGCCGCATCCTGGTGCTCGAGTCGATCAACCGGCGGGTGCAGTCCTTCGATGGCCTGGGCAATCCGGTGCCGGCGTTCACCCCCGGTCCGGCCATCGCGTCATTGCCCACGTCATCGGTCGCCGCCGAGCTGGATGCCGGCCGGCTGCCGGCGGCGCTTCAGCAGGCACTCCAGGTCAGTGGGGATCTGCTGCACGCCACGATCGCGGCCGCGCACGTCACCGAACTCGACGGCGGCCACTTCAGCCCGCAGGACGACCCGTTGCTGAAGGCGTTGTCCGCCCATGGCGTCGACCTCGCGTACGACGTCGACGCCATGACCGACCCGACGCTCAGCGCGCAGATCACGATCGTGACGCCAGGTCACGCCTGGACGATCGACGACCCGCGTGGGCACGTATGGCACCTGGAACTGTCCGACGACGGGATCGACGTCTATGCAGGCATCCCGTCGGCTCAGGTCCACGTCGAGCAGGCCGGACAGCGCTGGCTCGTGGTCGACCAGTTCTTCGGCGACTCCTGGCGGTTGTCGCCGTCGACGGCGTCGGCCGGCTCCACCGAGATCCGCCGTGCGCTGTCCTTCTTCCCGTTGCGCGGGATGCGCGTCGCGAAGGACGTGACCTATACCGACATGGCCGTCGAAGCCCAGGGCTACGTGTACGTGCTCGCGTATCAGAACGACGGCAGCCTATCGACGGACTACCTGCTCGACATCTATGCGCCGGACGGCCGGTTCGTGTCGCGGACGCCGGACCCGAGTGCGACCGCCCACCCCACGAATGTGGTCGCCGGCAAGATCACCGTCGACCTCTTCCGCAACCTGTACGGGCTGACGTACGAGACCCTGACCGCCCCCAGCGGCGCACCGCAACCCGGGCTCGCCCACTGGATGCCGACCCCACCGATCTTCACGCTGCCGCTGACCAGCCAGCCGCACTTTGCGGACAAGAACATCTCTGCGGTGCAACAGGACTTCGCCGACCATCACGTCGTCTTGTCCGCGGCGGCCTTCGTCTCGGTCACCGACCCGGACGGCGCCTGGAGAGTCCGGGACGGCCAGACCGAGTACCACGTCTACCGCAGCGGTGACGGCCTGCAGGTCTACAGCGTTCCCGCCTGAGCCGAAGGAGACCTCGATGCAAGCCATGACCATCGCCATCGGCAAGACCGGGATCGCGAAGTTCGCCAGCCGCTATCTCGGCGGCGTGCTGGTCGCCGGCATGTCCGGCATCCGCCCCCCGGACCGACATTTCGGCATCCCGGACTTCACCCAGTGGGCGGCCGGCATGACGAACAGCTTCTCCAAGATCTCGATCGACCTGTCGGGCGGATCGCTGCCGGGATTCAAGCCCGCCTTCGACAGTGCCGCGCAACTGCCGGCGGGTGCGTTCACCATCGCAATCACTGCACCGAACTTCTCGGTCGGCTACGGCTGGCACGAGTCGTACGACGTCACGTCCTGCATGAGCTCCTCGCACGGGACGAACTGCTACCCCAGCCACATGGACCAGGGATTCGGCTACTCCGCCTCGGTGGCCGCGCTCAGCGCGACCTTCACGCTCGGTTTCTCCTACGTCGATTCCGCGAAGGCCTACCGATTGGCGGTGCAGTCGTCGAAGGCGACACCGGGCACGGTGACGCCGAACATCCCGGGCGGGAGCGTCGTCCAGAACGAGGACACGAGCTGCTTCAGCGCGCACGTGAGTGACGCGACCGCGAACACCATCTCGTCGGTCGACTTCGCCGGACTGGTCGCCGGCAGCTGCAACAGCCTGTTCGGCTCGATCCCGGCGAGCGGTCATCTGACCTCAGACATCGTCTACCAGTTCGCGGTCGGCGACTCGGGCCTCGCGTACCCCTCGGACAACGGCGTTACCGTCGGCGTCACGGGAACGGTCACCTATCAGGGCACCGAGTATCCCGGTGCGAAACCGGCGCCGCTGCCGGTTCCGGTCCCGCCCGCCGACACCGATCCGCACGACCTCCGGATCTACATCTCGGGGTACGAGGTCAACGCCCTGCACTGGGCCTACTTCAAGGCGGGCCTGCTCGACGTGACCGTCCGGCCGAGCGACCTGCCGGACCCGGACGTGCTGAAGGTGAAGACGTACGTCGCGATGATCCCGGCGTTGAAGCCGTACGCGGCGGACGCGATGTCGGCAACTGTGCGGCCGAAGGCGGCACCCGAGGTCGCGTTCGAGGACGTCTGGATCCTCACCTCGGCCGTGATGACGACCCTGAAGGAGAAGCTGCCCGGCTCCGTCTACCAGCAGCTCGCTGGGCTGGACGGCAACGCCTATCTCAGCACTGCGGCCCTGGAGTCCGACCTCACCACCGCCGGCGTCGCGGCCAACTGGTTCCCGCAGATCGAGTCGATCGCGAAGAGCATCGGGATGGCCATGACCCAGGACCTCGAATTCACCCTCACCGTGCTGAACGGTGCCGAGCAGCCGCCCGCGATCGTCTTCGACATCGCCCGCCACGACATCCTGCAGCTGCTCGGGCTCGGCAAGTCGGGACCAGCTCAGACGATGACGTACACCTTCACCCGGGTGGACGCCGCCGCGACCTTCGTGTCCAGCACCGTGCCACACTTCCCCGGCGGCGCCATGTTCGGTGACGTGCTCTGGCCGGTGGCCGGCGAGCCACACTACGACGAAGCGCTGGCGGCGATGGGCAAGGGAGCCGGGGTGCCACTGCCGATCATGAGCGGGTTCACGTTCCGGTTCGGCGACGCCGTGCTGAGCATCCAGGAGGGCTATCTGTCGATCCTGGCCGGCGTCGACTTCACCAGCTAGGGACCACGGTCGTGGGCGCGTTCGCGGGCAAGTTCGTCTTCGCCTCGACCGGGGTCGGCGAGCGCCGGTATCTGACCGCGTCGACCTGGCGCGGCGGGGCCGCGCCGGTGTCGCTGCCGGCAATGGCCGCGGCCTCGGCGGGGGCGACCGAGCGCTGTGTGCTGTACGGGTCGCCGGACGGATCGACCAGAGTTCAACTGGGCAACGGATCCTGGATCGGGCTGCGGGAAGATCTCGGCTGGCTGATCCTCGTCGAGACTGAGGCAGCCGCCGTCCCGCTGGTGCTGTCCGCCGATCCGCTCGGCGCGCTCGGCACGACCGGCGCGACCTGGCAGGCGCGGACCGCGGACGGAAAACTGGCGACCGTCAGCTACACCACCGACGGGGTGGATCCGCTGCTCACCATCAACGGCGTCGGCGCGTCGGTGTTCGACCCGAGCGTGACCACCCCCTCGCTGGCCGCGATCGTCGCGGCGCACGGCTGCCCCGGCGCGGACCTGTCCGGGGTCTCGCTCAAGGGGACCGGCCTCACCGGTCTCGATCTGACCCGGGCGGACCTCACGCGAGCGGACCTGGCAGGGTGCCGTTTCACCGACGCCGTGCTGGAGCGGACCGTGTTCACCCGCGCGACGCTGACCGGAGCAACGTTCGACGGGGCGGACCTCAGCCACGCGGACTTCACCGCCACCGATCTCGACGGCCTCGCCTGGGGCCGACCGAAGCGCGCACCGGGCCTCGTGCTGACGGGGTGCAGCGCGCGAGGGGCCAAGCTGGGCAGCGATCAGGTTCTCGACTGCTCCGGCGCGGCCCTGTCGACAGCCGACTTCACGGGTGCGGACCTGAGTCACTGGAACCTGACCGGTGCCGACCTGTCCGGCGCGACCGCTGGCCGCGCGGTTCTCGATCACGTCACGCTCGACGGTGCACGGCTCAGGAACCTGGTCGCGCCCGGCGCTTCGTTCAGATTCGCCACCCTGCGCGGCTGCGACGCCCAGGGCGCCGACCTCGCCCATGCCGACCTGTCGTTCGCCGATCTCACCCGGGTCCGGATGGGATCGCGCGCGTACCTGTTCGGCGTCGCCGCGAGCTATGCGGCCCAGCTGGACAAGGCGCTGTACGTGCCCGCGGAGCTGGTCGCGGAGTTCCGGCAGCATGGGATCACGGTGTCGGACCAGGACCCGGTCAACACCGAGCTGCCGGGGAAGGCATGGTCGATCGTCGACTCGACCGGGACGTACCGGCTGGCCCTGTCCCCCGGAGGACAACAGATCGACGTCTTCGTCGCAGGCCCCGACCTGGTGCCGGCCTGCCTGGCCGGCGCGAGCTGCCAGGCGACGATCGGCTCGCGTGCCTCGCTGGGCGGTGCCGATCTGCGCCGAGTCAGCTGGCACGGCAGCGGCGCCACCCTCGACCACGCCGACCTCAGCGGTGCCTCGCTGGTCGGTGCCCTGCTCGTCCAGACCGACCTCACCCAGGCGTACCTGGACGGTGCCGACTTCAGTGAAGCCGTCCTCGTCCTCGCCGTGCTGCGCGGGTGTCTCGTGCACCCGGGCGCCGACGGTCGGGCCACCGCGTTCGACCGCGCGCTGTTGCAGGGGGCCGACTTCGCCGGGACGACGCTGATCGCCGCCAACCTCGTCGACGCGGGCGTCGCCCTTCCCGACGGCGTACCGCTGTTCACCCTGCCGCTCGCCGACGAGCCGCGCCTCACGCCGTCCGGGGTCGCCGCCCTGAGGCCGGCGTTCGCGGCGGCCGGTCATCCGCTGGGCACAGCGCCCGGCCTCACGACGGACGGATCCTGGCTGCTGGACAACTCGGGGTGCACGGACCCGGCCGCGCCCGCCGCGTACCGCGTCACCGGACCAGCTGGGCGGCTCCTGGTGTACGACGCCCAACAGGGCGGTTCGCCGCTGTTCTCGCTGCGGGCGACGGCCGACCGCTGGCTGCAGCAGGCCGCCGCAACCCAACCACTCGTGCTGGCCTTCGAGCAGGGCGGCTATGCGCTGGCCCTGAACGCGCCGATCACCGCCAGTACCTGGTGCCAGATCACCCCTAGCGACGACGCGCCGTTCGTCGGCCCGGTGGCGTACGCGCGGCTGCTGGTCCGGGCCGAGGACGGCTGCCTCCGGGTCTACGGCAGCGTCATCGTCCGGATCCGGGACTGGCTCGGCCAGGAGCCGGACGGCTTCGCGTTCGATCAGACCATTGCCCTCGACACGGCCCTCGACCAGCACTGCACCGGTCCCGCCGGACTGCCCAGATCGAGCGTCGACAGGCACCGCGCGAGCTGGGTCGACTTCTGGACCGCCTGGCATCCGCAAGACGTGGGCGACGGGCCCTAGACCTCGAGCGGCACTCGTGTTGTCAGCCCGGTCGGAGCTGAGCGCAGCCTAGAGGTACTGCCCCGTGTTGGTGACCGTGTCGATCGACCGACCGGCCTGCGTGCCCTTCTTCGACGAGATGAGGGTTCGGATGAACACGATCCGCTCCCCCTTCTTGCCGCTGATCTTGGCCCAGTCGTCCGGGTTGGTGGTGTTGGGCAGGTCCTCGTTCTCGGCGAACTCGTCGATGCAGGCCTGCATCAGATGGCCGATCCGCAGGCCGCCGACACCCGTGTCGAGCTGGTCCTTGATCGCCATCTTCTTGCCGCGGTCGACGATGTTCTGGATCATTGCGCCGGAGTTGAAGTCCTTGAAGTAGAGGACCTCCTTGTCGCCACCGGCGTAGGTGACCTCGAGGAACTGGTTCTCCTCCGACTCCTCATACATCCGGGTCACGACGCGTTCGATCATCCCACGGACGCACCGCTCGGGATCATCATCGAACTCCGCCAGATCCTCGTGGTGCAAGGGAAGGCTGGTCCTCAGATACTTGCTGAAGATCTCTCGCGCAGCCTCGGCGTCCGGCCGCTCGATCTTGATCTTGACGTCCAGCCGGCCGGGCCGCAGGATCGCGGGATCGATCATGTCCTCACGGTTCGAGGCACCGATGATGATCACGTTGTCCAGGCCTTCGACGCCGTCGATCTCGCTGAGCAGCTGCGGGACGATGGTGTTCTCCACGTCGGAGGACACCCCCGACCCGCGGGTACGGAACAGCGAGTCCATCTCATCGAAGAAGACGATCACCGGCATGCCGTCGGAGGCCTTGTCGCGCGCACGCTGGAAGACCAGGCGGATGTGCCGCTCGGTCTCACCGACGTACTTGTTCAGCAGCTCGGGACCCTTGATGTTGAGGAAGAAGCTACGCCCCTCCTCACCGGTGCGCTCGGTGACCTTCTTGGCCAGCGAGTTGGCGACGGCCTTGGCGATCAGGGTCTTGCCGCAGCCGGGCGGCCCGTACAGCAGGATCCCCTTCGGCGCCTTCAGCTCATAGGTCGCGAACAGGTCCTTGTGCAGGAATGGCAGCTCCACGGCGTCCCGGATCTGCTCGATCTGGTTGCCGAGGCCGCCGATCACCGAGTAGTCGATGTCCGGCACCTCCTCGAGCACGAGCTCCTCGACATCGAGCTTGGGAATCCGCTCGTACGCGAAGTGCACCCGCCGGTCGATCATCAGCGAGTCGCCGCTGCGCAGGTGCTGCTGGCGCAGGTCCCAGCCGAGCCGGACCACGCTCTCCTCGTCGCCGTGGCCGACCACCAGTGCGCGCTCGCCGTCGGCGAGCACCTCCTTGAGCAGCACGACCTCGCCGACCTCGTCGAACTCCAGCACGTCGACGACGTTCAACGCCTCGTTGACCATCACCTCGCGCCCCGGGGTGAGGGCGGTGAGGTCGACATCGGGGCTCACGCTCACCCGCATCTTGCGACCTGAGGTCCAGATGTCGGCGGTGTGCTCCTCGGCCGCGGCCAGGAAGACGCCGAAGCTCGCGGGCGGCTGGGCGAGTCGGTCCACCTCGGCCTTGAGGGTGATGATCTGCTCGCGGGCCTCGCGTAACGTCGCAGCGAGGCGTTCGTTGTTGGCGGCGGTGCTGCGGGCGTCCGAGCGGGCATCGGCCAGCCTGCGCTCGAGCATCGCCAGATCGTGCGGATGCGAGGAAACTCGGTCACGTAGTCGTTCGAGCTCGTCGTTGAGCGCGTTGACCTGAGCGTTCAGCGCCTCGCGCTCGCTGTCCGCCGACCGATGTCCAAAGCCCGAGGGCTCCTGCGGTGTTCCGGTCATCGCACACCTCCTAGTGCGATCACCCTACCCGTGGACCGGCCTCGGACCCGTGTAATTCTCGCCATAGGCGCCGGGTGCCGGGCGGCGCTTGCGGGCCGGAGCCACCACGCCGGGCGCCAGCCGGCGGGTCGTGACCAGGAACCCGGTGTGTCCGGTGCTGCCGTGTCCGGGTCGCACGGCCAGGCCCTCGACATGCCAGGGACGAACGATGGACTCGGTGGACTCTGGCTCGGTGAACCCGCCGTGGGCCCGGATCGTCTCCACGGTCTGGCTCAGCTGGGGGGTCGTCGCGACGTAGCAGCAGATCACCCCGCCGGGCTCGAGCACCCCGGCGACGGCCTCGATGCACTCCCACGGAGCGAGCATGTCGAGCACCGCCCGGTCGACCGGACCGTGGTCGGACTGCTCGGCGCCGAGCGACTCCACCAGGTCGCCCACCCGCAGCTCCCAGGCCGGGTGCTCGCGACCGAAGAAGGTGGTGACGTTGCGCCGGGCGATCTCGGCGAAGTCGGCGCGCCGTTCGTATGAGAAGAGCCGCCCGGTCGGTCCGATCGCCCGCAGCAGCGCGCAGGTCAGCGCCCCCGAGCCGGCGCCCGCCTCGAGCACCCGCGCACCGGGGAAGATGTCGGTCCCCATCAGAATCTGGGCGGCATCCTTGGGGTACACCACCGCGGCGCCGCGCGGCATGGTCACGGTGAAGTTCGACAGCAGCGGACGCATCGCCAGGTATCCGACGTTCCCGGTGGAGGTGACCACGACACCCTCGGGGCCACCGATCAGCTCGTCGTGGGCGATCCCGCCCTTGGACGTGTGGAACATCGCACCGGCGGCCAGCACGATCGAGTGCCGTCGGCCCTTCGGGTCGCTGAGGGTCACCCGCTCCCCCACCTGCAACGGCCCGGTGTGGACACCGGACAGCTCGAGGTCGGCGGTCATCAGGCGCCTCCCATGCCGAAGAACCCCAGCTGCCAACCCGGCCCGAACGACGTCTCCGCCATGACCTGGCCCTTGGCCACGAACGAGTGCTCGTCGCCCTGGCTGACCGGTAGCACGGTGAGATCCTGGGCGGCCTGACGCTGGATCTGGGCCAACAGCGCGTCCGCGGCCTTCGGTTCGGTGGTCTCGCGGTACTGGGTGACCAGGTAGCCCACTTTCGCCTCCGACGACGGCAACGGTGCCTCGACGTACGGCTGCAACCAGGCCAGCGGCGTCGAGGTCCAGGCCTTGTAGTCGACGAGGGCGATGTCGGCGCCGGCATCGTCGGGTCGGACCCGAATGCTCATCCCACCGGTGTCCTCGAGCCGGCTGCGGATCTGATCGGCCAGGTCCCGAGCATCCGGCGCGGTCGAGTCGTAGGAGAGGGTGAGTTGGATCCGGTTCTTCCAGGTGACCTTCGGGGTCGCCTTGCCGCCGGCCGGGAACGTCGAAACGTGCCCCGGGATGCCGCCCGGAATGATCGACTGGAGCGTCCGATCGCCTTGCAGAGCCACGGCAATCGCCTGCCGGAGTGCCTTGTCGGAGCGCAGCTTCGAGTCCGGCGACCAAACCAGCTCCTTGACCAGCAGTCCGGTGTAGGTGGTCATCGTGAAGCCGGCGGCCGTGAGCTTGTCGGCGTTCTGGGTCACCTGTCCGGCGTAGCGGGTCACCGCCGCGGCGTTCAGACCGCGCCAGACCGCGTCGACCTGGCCCTTCTTCATCGCGTCCTCGATCGTGGGCGAGTCTGCGGCGGTCCGGTAGACGAGGGTGTCCAACCGCGCCGGGCTGTAGCCGATGTACTTGTCGTACTTGAGCAGGGTGAGCCTTCCGTCGGCGAACTCGCTGACGGCGTACGGGCCCGACCCCACGATCGGCTGGTCCAGCCCCCGCACCTCGTCGGCATCGTAGGTCTGCTCGTCGACGATCGACGCGGCCGGCGAGGCCAGCGCCCAGCCGAACTGGGTGTCTGGTCTACTCAGCACGAAGCGCACCGTCACTTGGTCCGGGGTCTCGATCCGCCGCAGCGAGGACAGCAGCCCGGCCGACGAGCCGGGCACGGCGAGTCGGGTCGCACGCTGGATCGAGAACTTGACGTCGCTCGAGGTGAGCGGGTGTCCGTTGGTGAAGAGGAGACCCTTGTTGAGCGTGCAGGTGTACGTCGTCGTCGCCGTGAAGAGGCAGTCCTTCGCGGCATCGGGCTTGAGCACGGACTCACCGGGCGGCGCGGTCATCAGGCGCTGGAACACGTTGAGCGAGATCATCGCCGACGCGGCGTCGGTGATCGCGGCAGGATCGGTCTGCCGAATGGCGTCGGTCGACATCACGGTGAAGGGTCGCGGCGCCGAGGGCGTGGCGCTGCTGGGTGCGGGAGTGGGATCGCTGCCGTCGCAACCGGCCGCCAGAAGCCCGAGAGCGAGGACGGCCGCGAGCGCCGCCAGGCGCCCCCGTTGCCGAACCCCCGGTCGCCGACGTCCCGGTCGCCGACGTCCCGGTCGCCGCCGCCCCGGGCGCGACAGAGGCTCGGGCACCGCGAGCTCAGGCAAGCGCATTTGCCCGACCGAGCAGCCGGGAGAGCTCGTCGAGATCGAGGCCCACAAGGGTGTCCAGGTGGACCCGTCGCGGCATTGCCGGCACGTGGACGTACTTCTCGACGGCGACCACAAGCGCACCGGACGCATTGCCGGAGGCCGCGCCGTTGGCGGAGTCCTCGATCACGACGCAGTCCTCAGCCCGAACACCCAGTCGACGAGCCGCCTCCAGGTAGGGCTCGGGGTGCGGCTTGCCGACACTCACCTCGTCGCCCGCCACCGACTCGGCGAATCCGCCGTTCGGCAGCCGACCCAACGCCGCGTCCAGGATGACCCGGTACGAGGCGGAGACCAGCGCACAAGGCACACCCGAGGCGTGGAGTGAGTCGAGCAGCTCGAGCGCACCCGGCCGCCAGGGGATCGGCTGTTCGGCAAGTGCCGCGACCACGTGGGCCACGAGCTCGTCGACCACCCATGCGGGGCTGAGGTCCGGACGGTCGATGACCTGGAGGATGTACGCGGCCGAGTCCAGCAGCGAGTTGCCCACCATGTACTCGGCGTGCTCGTACGACCATGTGCCGCCGAGTGACTCGACCAGGGCGAACTCGCCCTGGATCCAGAGTGGCTCGGTGTCGGCCAGAGTGCCGTCGAAGTCCCAGAGGACCGCAGCGGGTCGCTGGGTGGGCTCGGTCGCGGCGCGGTCGATGGTCGAGGCAGGTTCGTTCATGACAGATCTATTGTCCCAGCCGAACCGGCACCCGCGGAAATCCGACCCGCGTGACCTTCCTCGCCCCGAGCGTACCGGGTCGCGGGAGGACGGTTTGGGCATCATTCGCCTGACCGGGCGGACAGATGGGGCCAGGACGGGCCGATTCCAGTCACAAGCGCCTGACCGGGCGGACATTAGCGCGGCGTGAGCAGCGCGGAGCGCCGAAACTATCTGGCGTTGAAGTACTTCGCCTCTGGGTGGTGCACGATCATCGCGTCGGTGGACTGCTCGGGGTGAAGCTGGAGCTCATCGGACAGCTCGACGCCGATCCGCTCCGGCCGCAGGATCCGGACGAGCTTGCGGCGATCCTCCAGATCCGGGCAGGCCGGATAGCCGAACGAGTAGCGCGAGCCCCGATATGCCTGGTCCCGGATCATGGCGTCGATGTCGCCGTCATCGGGCGCCAACCCGAGGTCGGCGCGCACCCGCGCGTGCCACAGCTCGGCCAGCGCCTCGGTCAGCTGGACGCTCAGTCCGTGGAGCTCCAGATAGTCCCGGTACGCGTTCCGCTCGAACAGCTCGGCCGTCACCTTCGCCACCTGCGCACCCATGGTGACCAGGCTGAACGCGACGACGTCCGGCCCCTTCGCCGTGGCGAGCTCGCGGTCGCGGAAGAAGTCCGACAGGCACAGGTATCGGGGGCGACGCTGCCGAGGAAAGCTCAGCCGGAACAGCTCGGCGCCGGGATCGGTCACCTCGCCGTCCGGACTCAGCACCACAAGATCGTCGCCGGCGCTGTAGCAGGGCCAGTAGCCGTACACGACCGCGAACTCCGCGATCCCGTCTGTCTGGATCCGGTCCAGCAAGGCGCGGAGCCGGGGCCGGCCTTCGGTCTCGACCAGGTCCTCGTACGACACACCGTCGCGTGAGCCCTTCAGACCCCACTGCCCCATGAACGTGGCCCGCTCGTCGAGGTACGCGGCCACGTCGGCCAGCGAGATGCCCTTGACGATCCGGTCGCCCCAGAACGGTGGGCTGGGTACGTCGACGTCGATGGCGACGTCGGACCGGGCGGGAATGTCGGACGGTCCATCGACCGGCTCGGGACGGGGTCGGGCCCGGACCCGCCGCTCCCGCGGAGCCGGCAGCGCCGCGCCCTCCTCGCCGCGCTTGACCGCCATCAGCGCGTCCATCAGCCGCAGCCCCTCGAAGGCGTCGCGGGCGTAACGGACCTCGCCGGCGAAGATCTCGCGGAGGTCCTGCTCGACGTACGCCCGGGTGAGGGCGGCGCCACCGAGAAACACCGGGTACGCCGTGGCCACCCCACGGGCGTTCATCTCCTCGAGGTTCTCCCTCATCACGACCGTCGACTTGACCAGCAGGCCGGACATCCCGATCGCGTCGGCCCGGTGCTCGCCGGCGGCATCGAGGATCGCACCGATCGGCTGCTTGATGCCGAGGTTGACCACGGTGTAGCCATTGTTGGTGAGGATGATGTCGACCAGGTTCTTGCCGATGTCGTGGACGTCGCCCTTGACGGTGGCCAGCACGATGGTGCCCTTGCCGCGGTCGTCGGTGGCTTCCATGTGTGGCTCGAGCAGGGCGACAGCGGTCTTCATCACCTCGGCCGACTGCAGCACGAACGGCAGCTGCATCTGGCCGGAGCCGAACAGCTCGCCGACCACCTTCATGCCCGCCAGCAGGTCGGTGTTGATGATCTCCAGCGCGGTCTTGCCGTCGGCCATGGCGAGCTCGAGGTCGGCGTCGAGCCCCTTGCCCTCGCCGTCGACGATCCGCCGCTGCAACCGCTCTCCGACCGGCAGCTTCAACAGCTCCGCCGCCCGCTCGGCCTTGGTGTCGGCGGTGGTAACCCCGTCGAAGAGCTCCAGATAGCGCTGCAGGGGGTCGTACGCCGGCTCCCCCGCGCCGTCGGGACCGTCGGTCGCCGGACGGCGCCGGTCGTAGACCAGATCGAGCGCCACTTCCCTTTGTTCGTCAGGGATCCGGGCCATCGGGATGATCTTGGCGGCGTGGACGATCGCCGAGTCGAGACCCGCCTCGATGCACTCGTTGAGGAACACCGAGTTCAGCACGACCCGCGCGGCTGGGTTCAGCCCGAAGCTGATGTTGGACAGTCCGAGCGTGGTCTGCACGTCGGGGTGGCGACGCTTCACCTCGCGGATCGCCTCGATGGTCTCGATCCCGTCGCGCCGCGTCTCCTCCTGCCCGGTGGCGATCGGGAACGTGAGGCAGTCGATCACGATCGCATCCTCGTGCAGTCCCCAGTTGGTGGTCAGGTCATTGATCAGCCGCTCGGCGACCCGGACCTTCCACTCCGCGGTCCGTGCCTGGCCCTCCTCGTCGATGGTCAGCGCCATCACAGCTGCACCGTGCTCGACGACGAGCTGCATGATCTTGGTGAACCGTGAGTCCGGCCCATCGCCGTCCTCGTAGTTCACCGAGTTGACCACACTCCGGCCGGCCAGGCACTCCAGGCCCGCGCGGAGCACCGCCGGTTCGGTGGAGTCGACCACGATCGGCAGGGTGGACGCCGTTGCCAGCCGGAACGCGACCTCCCGCATGTCGGCGGCACCGTCGCGGCCGACGTAGTCGACATTCAGGTCCAGCAGGTGCGCACCGTCGCGGATCTGGGCGCGTGCGATCTCGATGCAGTCGTCCCAGCGCTCCTCGAGCAGCGCGTCGCGGAACGCCTTCGACCCGTTGGCGTTCGTCCGCTCACCGATGGAGAGATAGCTGGTGTCCTGCCGAAACGGTACGTCGGCGTACAGGCTGGCCGAGGCCGGCACGGGCTTGGGCCGGCGATCCAGAACCTCGCGACCGTGCAGCCGATCCACGACCTGCCGAAGGTGCTCCGGCGTCGTCCCGCAGCAGCCGCCGATCAGACCGAGGCCGAACTCCCCGACGAACTGCTCGAGAGCATCGGCCAGCTGGACCGGCGTGAGCGGGTAACGGGCGCCGTCGGCGGTGAGCTGCGGGAGCCCGGCGTTCGGCATGCAGGCCAGGCCGATCCGGGCGTGCTTGGACAGGTGCCGCAGGTGCTCGCTCATCTCGGCCGGGCCAGTCGCACAGTTCAACCCGATGAGGTCGATACCGAGCGGTTCAAGGGTCGTCAGCGCCGCGCCGATCTCGGAGCCCAGCAGCATCGTGCCGGTGGTCTCGACGGTGACGTTGACGATGATCGGTACGTCCGCGCCGAGCGCCCGCAGCGCCTGCTTGGCGCCGAGGGTGGCCGCCTTGGTCTGCAGCAGGTCCTGGGACGTCTCGATCAACACGGCGTCGATACCGCCGGCGATCATGGCCTCGACCTGCTCGGCGTAAGCGTCCCGCAACCGGGCGAACGACACGTGACCCAAGGTCGGCAGCTTCGTGCCCGGACCCACGCTGCCGAGCACCCAACGCGGGCGCTCGGGTGTTGCGGCCGCATCGGCCGAGGCGCGGGCGATCCGGGCGGAGGCGCCGGCGAGCTCGGTGATCCGGTGGGAGATGTCGTACTCCCCCAGTGCGGACAGGTTAGCGCCGAACGTGTTCGTCTCGACCGCGTCGACACCGGCCTCGAAGTACGCGTCGTGGATGGCGCGCACCACGTCTGGACGGGTGACGCTGAGCACCTCGTTGCAGCCCTCGAGCTGCTCGAAATCGTCGAGCCCGAGATCGTAGCTCTGCAGCATCGTGCCCATCGCCCCGTCCGCGATCACGACGCGACGAGTCAGGGCAGAACGCAGGTCTTCGGGCACCTGTCGAGAATAGGGCGCCTCACCCGGCGGTCGGCCGACATCTCACCCGTTCGGCCGCCGGTCGGAGCGTTGATGCCGGTCGGCCCGTTGGATCCGTCGCCGACAATCGTGCGCCCGCCGCTGCGCCCTGATCAGCCGAAGTGCTTCTCGATGAGGGCCTGGGCACGTTCACGTTGGCGGGTGTTGACGCCGTCGGCGTCGTCCTCCCAGCCGAACACGCAGCTCGAGAGCACTCCGTCGAATCCCACCGAGCCGAGCGCGGCGAAGACCTCGTCGTAGTCGACCTCGCCCATCCCCATCTCCATGTGCTGGTGCACCCGTGCCGTGTTGCCCGGCGGGTTCGAGATGTAGCGCAAGCCGTTGGACGTGAGGTGGTTCCAGGCGTCGGCGAGGTGGACGTAGCGGACCTTCTCAGCCGCGCGTTGGATGATCTCGGTCGCGCTGTGACCCTGGTGGAAGGCGTGCGGGGTGCAGTACAAGAAGCCGAGCCAGTCCCGGTTGAGGCCGCGGATCATCTCGACCGCCTCGATACCGTCCTCGATGAAGTCGTCCGGGTGCGGTTCCAGGATCAGCTCGACACCCTCGCGCTCGAAAACGGGCAGCAGCTCTTCCATCGACTTCAGGAACTGGGCCTCGGCGTGCTCAGCCGCCTCGGGGCGGCCGTTGAACTCGGAGTTCATCACGTTCACACCGAGGTCGACGGCGATCTGGATCGCACGCTTCCAAGCCCGGACGGCCGCCTGCCGCTGGTCCTCGTCGGGTCCCGACCAGCGCAGCACCGGAAGCACCGACGCGATCCCGACCCCGGCGTCGGCGGCCACCTTCTTCAGCTTCCGGACGCCGGCGTCGTCGATCCGCGGATACTTGAAGAACGGCACGAAGTCGGCTTTCGGCGACAGCTCCATCCACTCATATCCCAGCCGAGCCACGATGTCGGGCAGCTCGTGGACCGTGTGGGTGGAGAAGTACATCTGCGGGTCGAGCGCGAGCTTCATGGCCGGTCTCCGATCAGGTCTGGGGCGCGTACGCCGGGTGTTGGCTCCGGTTCATGACTTGACTGTCAGAACGGGGACTCCAGCCTTCAAGATCATCGACTGGGTGGAGCTGCCGAGCAGGAACTTGCCGACGGGCGACCGACGGCGCCCACCGATGACCAGGAGGTCCGCGTCGACCCGCTCGGTCACTGCGAGGACCGCATCAGCCACGCCTGCATCGTCCTTCGCCGTGGTCAGCTCGAGGCGCCACGTCAATCGGTCCAGACCGGCCTCCTGAACCACAGTGCTGATCTCATCGTTGATCCCGGCGGTGTACGCGTCGGTGTTGTCGAGGTCGATGGCGGCCACCACGTGAATGACAACCAGCGGGGTGTCACGGAAGACCGCCTGCCGGCCGGCTTCGATCAGGGCGAGATGGCCCGTGCTGGTGGCCTGATGAGCGAGTGCAACGGTCACGGAACTGGAGCTCCTCGAGAGACGGAACGGATTGGAGGTAAAACGGCTTCGCCGATGTCTGACCTCAGCCAGGCGGGAGACCAGCCGGACGGGCGCAGGACATGGCCGGGCCGTAGCGGGGTCGGGCCAACGGCCCGACTACCCGGCTACGGCCCCTTCGCGGCGCTAGCCTACTTGAAGCTCGTGTGAGAGCTCGGCGAGCTCGTCGCCGCCGGCCATCTGGCGGGTGAGCTCGTCGAGGCCGACGTCGGCGCGCTTCTTGTCAAGGACGGCCTGGCCCAGCTTCAAGATGATGAAGTGGTTTCCGACGAGGTAGGCGTGGTGGGGGTTGTGGGTGATGAAGACCACGCCGAGCCCGGCATCTCGGGCGGCGGCGGTGTACTTCAGCACCACGCCGGACTGTTTCACTCCGAGCGCCGCGGTCGGCTCGTCGAGGATCAGCACCCGGGCACCGAAGTACACCGCCCGCGCGATCGCGACACACTGGCGCTGCCCGCCGGACAGCTCACCGATGGGCTGGTCGATGGCCTTGACCACGATGCCCATCTTGCGCAGCTCCTCGTCGGCGATGCGCTTCATGTCCTTCGTCTTCAACCCCGACAGCGGGAACTTGCTGCCCGTCATCTCCGAGCCGAGGAAGAAGTTCCGCCACACCTCCATGAGACCAACGACCGCGAGATCCTGATACACAGTGGCGATTCCGTGGGACAGGGCCTCGCGCGGGGACCCGAACGAGACGGGCTTGCCGTCGACGAGCAGCTCACCCTCGTTGTGCGGGTGCAGGCCGGCCATGATCTTGATCAGGGTCGACTTCCCGGCGCCGTTGTCGCCGAGGACACAGGTGACCTCGCCGGCGTTGACCGTCAGGTTGATCCCCTTGAGGGCCCGGATGGCGCCGTAGGTCTTGCCGACGTCGACCATCTGGATCAGCGACTCGCCCTTGTGCAGCTCGGGGTCGGCGTGCTCGTGCAATGTGTCAGTCATTTGTTCAGCCCACCTTTCGGGTGGTGGAGAGTCTCTTGACGTACAGGTTGACCATGACGGCGAGCAGCAGCATCACGCCCAGGAAGGCGCGGAACCAGTTCGGGTCCCAGCCGGCGTAGACGATGCCGAGGCTCGTCATGCCGAAGATGAAGGAGCCGATCGCCACACCGATCGTGTTGCCGTAGCCACCGGTCATCAGCGTCCCACCGACCACTGCGGCGATGATGTAGAGGAACTCGTTGCCCACGCCGTTGCCGGCCTGGAGCACGTTGAAGTTGTACAGGTAGTGCATCCCCATGAACCAGCCAAGGAACGACACCGTCATGAACAGGCCGATCTTGACCCTGGTCACCGGAACACCGACAGCCCGGGCAGACGCCGCGTTGCCGCCGACCGCGTAGATCCAGTTCCCGATCCGGGTGCGCTGCAGGATGTAGGCGCCGAGCACCGTGAACAGCAGCCACCAGATGACCGTGATGTTGAGCTGCACCGCGCCGATCTGGAAGACGTGGGCGAAGATGAACTGGAGCGAGGAGTAGCCGTCCATCGCGCTGGTGTCGGGGCTGGACACCGAACCGGTGACGAGCTTCGTGACACCGAGGTTGGCGCCTTGCAGGACGAAGAAGGTGCCGAGTGTTATCAAGAAGCTCGGGATTCCGGTCCGCATCACCATGTAGCCGTTGAAGAAGCCGATGCACAAGCAGAAGACCAGGCTGAGGATCGCCCCCACCCAGAGGTTGATGCCGAGCTGGAAGCAGAACATCGCGTTGAAGAGGCCGGCGGTCGTCGTGATGACCCCGGCCGACAGGTCGAACTCGCCGCCGATCATCAGCATGCCGACCGCGACGGCGACGATGCCGATCGTGGAGGACTGGTACAAGACGGTGAAGAACGAGGGCAACGAGCGGAACGAGGGTGCCACGATGAGGAAGAAGATGAAGATGACGATGGCTGCGACGAGTGCCCCGATCTCGGGACGCGCAAGTAGACGGTTGGACAGACCGAGCTGGACTCTGTTCGAAGCCTCAGCGGGCGCACCCGCTGGCGCAGGCTTGATTGTTTGACTCATAGCTGCTCCGAGGTTGGTGGCGCCGGGTGACCAGACGATCGCTCGTCCGGCCACCCGATCACAGGGATGGGACTAGCGGGTGTTCTGGTCGATGAAGGGCAGGATGCCGTCAACGTTGGTCTTGTCGACGAACGAGGGCCCGGTCAGCGTGAGCTTTCCGGCGCCGATGACGTTGCCGTTCTTCTTGTACAGGTAGAGCTGCGTGATGGCCAGGTAGCCCTGGAGGTAGGGCTGCTGGTCGATGCAGAACTGCAGCTGTCCCGCCTGTACCGCCTTCGCCGCAGGGGCATTTAGGTCGAACGTGCCGATCTTGACGTCGGCACGCCCGGCGTTGGTCGACGCCTTGATGGCATCAAGGCCCTGGGCGGCGCCGAGGGTGATGATCCAGTTGATGTCCTTGTCCTGTGCCAGCTTGGCCTGCAGCGCCGAAGTGACCGCGGAGTCGTCGGCGCCGTTCACCTGGATGTTCTCGGTGTTCGGGAAGCTGTTCTTGACACCGGCGCAGCGATCCTCGAGTGCGACCGAACCGGTCTGCTGGATCACGCAAAGAATCTTCGCGGCGCCACCTTGCTTGGCCCGCGCGCCCGCATCCTGACCGGCGAGGTACTCGTCGGAGGCGAAGTGGGCGATCGAGCCGGCCTTGACGAAGAAGTTGTTGCCGGAGTTGAACGAGTCGACCGGAATCCCGGCGGCAACCGCCTTCTGGACGGTCGGGATCAGCGCGTCCGGCGTGACCAGCGTGGTGGCGATCCCGTCGACCTTGGAGTCGATGGCGCCCTGGATGAGAACGGCCTGTTTGGTGGCGTCCGGGTCGGAGGAGTACTTCAGGGTAGAGCCGGTGTCCTTGGCTGCTTGCTCGGCGCCGGCGCGGATGCGGTCCCAGAACGTGTCGCCCGGGGTCTCGTGGGTGATCATGGCAAAGGTGTAACCGCTGTTCCCGCCGCCACCTCCGGCAGCGGCAGACCCGGAGGACTGGGGAGCGCCTCCGCCGCTGCAGGCCGTAGCGACCAGGACCGCCCCCAGCGCGGCCGCGGCGATCGCCGCTCGCTTGATTTGGACCATCTTCATTGATTGAACCTTTCGGACGATGCGGCGGTCTGCCGACTTTGTTAGGACATAATTACACATTGCCTGTCGGCTGTCACCAGTCGACAGCGATGTATTTCGTCTCGGTGAAGGCGAGCAGTCCTTCGACGCCGCCTTCGCGGCCGAGCCCGCTCTCCTTCACGCCGCCGAAGGGCGCGGCGGGATCGGAGACGAGCCCACGGTTCAGTCCGACCATGCCGGCCTCGATCCGCTCGCTCACCCGCAGTCCGCGGGCCAGATCGCCGGTATAGACGTAGGACACCAGCCCGTACTCGGTGTTGTTCGCCAGGGCAATCGCCTCCTCCTCGGTGCTGAACGTGACGACCGGTGCGACGGGGCCGAAGATCTCGCTCTGCAGGATCTCTGCGTCGGCGGCAACACCGGTCAGCACGGTCGGTGGGTAGAAGTAGCCTGCACCGGTCGGCACGATGCCGCCGGTCCTCAGCTCGGCCCCAGAGCTGAGTGCCTGCCCGACCAGGGCTGCGACCTTGTCCCGGGACTTGGCGTTGACCAAGGGGCCGAGCGTTGTGCCCTCGACGTAACCGGGCCCGATGGTCAGACTGCTCATCGCGGCGGTCAGTCGCTCGGTGAACGCGTCGACGATGCCGTCCTGCACGAAGAATCTGTTGGCAGCGGTGCATGCCTCACCGCCGTTGCGCATCTTGGCGATCATCGCGCCCTGAACGACGGCGTCGATGTCGGCGTCGTCAAACACCACGAACGGGGCGTTGCCGCCCAGCTCCATCGATGCGTTGACGATGTGCTCGTTCGCCTGCTTCAGCAGGATCCGGCCGACCTCGGTGGATCCGGTGAAGGACAGCTTCCGCACCCGCGGGTCGGCCAGCATGGCCGACACGACCTGGCCTGACTGTTGGGACGGGAGCACGTTCACCACACCGGGCGGCAACCCGGCTTCCTCCATCAGGGCGGCGACAGCGAGCGCCGTGAGCGGGGTTTCGCTGGCCGGCTTGAGCACGGTGGTGCAACCGGCGGCCAGGGCCGGAGCGATCTTGCGGGCCGCCATCGCGGCCGGGAAGTTCCACGGCGTGATGAGAACGGCGATCCCGACCGGCTGGTGCAGCACGATGATCTTGTTCGTGCCACCCGGGGCCGTCTGGATGTCGCCGCGGATCCGGACCGCTTCTTCTGCGTACCAACGGAAGAACTCCGCCGAGTACAGCACCTCGCCGCGGGCGTCCGGCAGCGCCTTGCCGTTCTCGGCGCTGATCAGCAGGGCGAGGTCGTCGGCTCGCTCGACCATCAGCTGGTAGGTCCGTTGCAGGATCTCTGATCGCTTGCGTGGCGCGGTCGCCGCCCAGGCCGTCGCAGCCCGGTGGGCAGCGTCGACGCAGGACAGGGCGTCCTGGACCGTGCCGCTCGCCACCGTCGCCAGCGATTCGCCGGTCGCCGGGTCGATGACGTCGAACCTCGCTCCGTCGGCCGAGTCACGATGGTCTCCACCGATGATCAGCTGGGTCGGCACCCGAGCGATGAGTTCGCCGAGCTGCGCAGGTACCGCGGTGGCTGTGCTCACAGGTACAGCCTCTGGTTCACGATCTCGTCCTCGTACTCGCTGCGGGCCTGTTGGGTGCTGTCCAGCTCCGAGATCTCCGGCACCGGGACGTCCCACCAGGCGCCCGAGCCACCGAAGCGGCCCTTGGCGTCGACTTTGATGTAGATGACGACGGTGTTGTCGATGCCGGCAGCTTCGGCCAGCGCCTTCTGCAGCTCCTCGGCTGTCGCTGCGGTCAACACGTAGGCGCCGTAGCTGGCGGCGTTGGCGGCGAGGTCGACGCCGATCCGGTCCTCGGAGTACTGGCCGTCCTCGCCGCGGTAGTTGAACCGGCAGGCGAACCCTTGCGAGCCACGGGTCTCTGACAGGGCGGCGATCGAGCCGTAGCCGTAGTTGTCCACGAGGAGCACAGTGAGTTTGAGGTCCTCCTGGACCGCGGTCATGATCTCCTGGCTGGAGAGCAGAAAAGTGCCGTCGCCGATGAAGCAGTAGACGTCGCGACTCGGATCGGCCATCTTCGCTCCGAGTGCACCGCCGACCTCGTAGCCCATGCAGGAGTTTCCGTACTCCAGGTCATAGGCCTTCGGATCGCTGGGTCGCCACAGTCGGTGTAGGTCGCCCGGCATCGAGCCAGCCGCGTTGACCACGACGTGGTTGTCGCCTGCTGCGGCGTTCACGATGCCGATCGCCTCGGCCTGGGACAGCGTCGGACCGTTCTGGATCTCGATGATCCGGTCGACCTCGGTGATCCAGCCGGTTGCAGCCTGCTCGACCTCGGCGCGGTACTCGGCGCTCACGCTGTAACCGGCGAGGAGGTCGTCGAGCTCGCTGATCGACTCCCGCGCGTCGCCGACCAGGCCGAGTCCGGACTCCTTGTAGGCGTCGAGCTCGGTGACGTTGAGGTTGATGAACTGCACGTCTGGGTTGCGGAACAGGGTGTTCGACCCGGTGGTGAAGTCGGTGTAGCGGGTGCCGATCCCGATGATCACGTCGGCCTCGTTAGCTAGCTTGTTGGCGAACACCGAGCCGGACGCGCCGAGCGCGTTCACCATCTGCGGGTGGTCATAGTCAAGGCTGGCCTTGCCGGCCTGTGTGACACCGACCGGGATCCCGGTCCGGGAGACGAACTCGGCCAGTTCAGAGGTTGCCGAGGAGTAGATCACACCGCCGCCGGCGATGATCACGGGCCGCTTGGCGGCGCCGATGATCCGGGCGGCGCGAAGCACGGCGCCGCGATCCGCTCGAGCCCGTGGCACATACCAGGTCCGTGGGCGGAACAGAAGCTCGGGAAAGTCCCAGGCCTCCGCCTGCACATCCTGAGGAAGACTCAGGGTGACCGCGCCGGTGTCGGCCGGGCTGGTCAGGGTCCGCATCGCCTCGAGCAGCGCGGTGGGTAGCTGGTCGGGCCGGTTGATCCGGTCCCAGTACTTCGAAACCGCCTTGAAAGCGTCGCTGGCCGAGTAGTCCCAGGAGAAGGTCGACTCCAGCTGCTGCAGCACCGGGCCTGTGCGCCGGCTGGCGAAGATGTCGCTGGGCAGGCACAACACCGGCAGCCGGTTCACGGTTGCAGTGGCGGCGCCAGTGATCATGTTCGTGGCGCCGGGGCCGATAGAGGTGGTCACGGCGAGCGCGCCGAGCCGATTCTTCATCTTGGCGTAGCCCGTCGCCATGTGGACCATGCCCTGCTCGTTGCGGCCCTGGTACAGCCGGAAATCTTTGCGGTACTGCAGCAGCGCCTGACCGATACCGGCCACGTTGCCGTGCCCGAAGATGCCCACCGCGCCGCCGAAGAACGGCTGGACGACATCGTCACGCTCGACCTGCTGAGCTGCCAAGAACCGAACCACGGCCTGGCCGACGGTGAGTCTGATGCTTTTGCTGGAGTTGGACACGAGAGGTTTCCTTCCGCTTCGAAGGTCGAGGCGTGATCAGTTGGGGTAGCGCGGGATGAAAGGGAGCCTGGCGTCGATACCCAGCTCGGGCCAGGCGTTCTGCGTTGCCTTCAGGCATGGATCCTGCAGCGCCTGCAAGGTTCGTTTCGGCGCCGGGCCGGCCAGCACGTTGAGATAGTAGAGATCGTGGCCGTGGGCCGCGGCGGTCGTGTGGTAGCCCCACGGGATCAGCAGCAGGTCGCCGTCGCGGACGGTCTCGACCAGGTCGAAGTCCCGCTCCGGGGAGTAGACCCGCTGCACGGCCCAGCCGTTCTCGGGGTCCCGGAGCCGGTAGTAGTACGTCTCTTCCAGCTCTGCTTCGTCGTCGTGATCGTGTTCATGCTTGTGCGGCGGGTAGCTGGACCAGTTCCCCCCGGGGGTCCACACCTCGATGACGTGTAGCCGGTCGGCGGGGAAGTCCGGCAGCATCAGGCTGTTGACCTGGCGGGACGCGTTGCCGCCGCCGCGAAGTTCGAGGTTGGTGTCCTCCGGAGTGACCAGGACCGGCGCGTACTTGGTCGTGGCCGGCGCGGCGGCGATCGCGATTTCGAGGTCGGTGGCCGCGGTCACCGTGGCCTCGGTATCCAACGGTAGGTACAGGCACCACCCCAGCCCGTCGAACACCGACTGCCGGCCGCCGAGCTTCCAGCTCTGATCGTTGGCGGTGACCTCGGCAGCACCTGACAGCGGCACCAGCGCACGTTCCTGCCCGTCGGCCGGCAGAGAGAGCGTCTCGCCTGCCGTCAACGTCTGCACGGCGAAGGAAATGTATGTCCAACCGGCTTCGGGGGGGGTCACCGATCCCCAGCCGTTGGCCAAGATCTTCGGGTCACTCATGGGAACTGCGGCTCCATTGCTCGAGCCGATCCAGGTCCTGTCGTGCCTGAGGCACCGGACCCAGTTCGGAGGATGTATTGACCTGACATCGAGCAATCTATCGCCTTATAGACGCTATGTCCATCTGTTGATAAGCCGAATCTGATATGCGGCTGGAACGCAGTTCGGGAGGGTCGAGCGGCGCCGCCTCTGCGGAACAGACCTGCGCCAGCCCGGATCGCCCAGGGGGCTCGGGTCGTCGAGCGTGTTGCAGCCCCCGCCGCACCGGCGCACGGTTGGAAGCCCACCGCTGTGGACCCTCGACTGAGGCGCTCGGCCTCGGCATCGGCTTCGCCTCCGAGAACCCCGCCGATTGCGCCGGCGCTGTGCGATGCCGAAGCCGAACCTCGAGTGACCAGCAGCACAGACCCGCGCGGGTCCAGACTGTTGACGTACGACTCTCCACGTGATTGAGTACCGCCTCACGGACAGATTGTTCATTTTGCGATAAATTGAGTGGGGTGCGATGGCCGCGGGCACCGGCCATCCGGGACGAGCCGCACGTTGTATCGCGATCACGACCACCGCCGCAGCACGGCTCACCCAGGTCCGTCAGGAACACCGCGCCAACCCTCCTATGCATCGTTGGAGCGCACCGGTACCGAACAGAGGAGCATCGCATGCCGCCAACCCCCCCATCAGCCGTGACCTCACCTAACGTCCGCTGGTTCTCCGAGCTCGGCATGGCCGACCTCGAGCAGGTGGGCGGGAAGAACTCCTCGCTGGGCGAGATGATCTCCCAGCTCGCGGGGCTGGGGGTGTCGGTGCCGGGCGGGTTTGCCACCACCGCAGATGCCTACCGTCGGTTCATCGGCGACACCGGTCTGGCCAAGCGGATCAGCGCCCGGTTGGCGGGGCTCGACACCGACGACGTCACCGAGCTCGCCCGAGCCGGGAAGGAGATCAGGACCGCCGTTGTGGCCCAGCCATTCCCTCCTGACCTCGAAGCCGACATCCGAGCCGGCTACGACCGGCTGACGGGCGGCGACGACGACAGGTCTTTCGCGGTCCGGTCATCAGCAACCGCGGAAGACCTACCTGACGCGTCCTTCGCCGGGCAACAGGAGACGTTCCTGAACGTGCGGGGAATCGAGGCGATCCTGACGGCGATCCGCGAGGTGTTCGCCTCGCTGTACAACGACCGGGCCATCGCCTACCGCGTGCACCATGCCTTCGACCACGACGCCGTCGCCCTGTCGGCCGGCGTGCAGCAAATGGTCCGCTCCGACGTTGGCGCCTCCGGAGTCATGTTCACCATGGACACGGAGTCCGGCTTCACCGATGCCGTGTTCATCACGTCCTCCTACGGGCTGGGTGAGGCCGTCGTGCAGGGGGCCGTGAACCCGGACGAGTTCTACGTCTACAAACCGTCCCTGCGGGCCGGCCGGCCAGCGATCTTGAAGCGTGGCATCGGCGGCAAGGCGATCAAGATGGTGTACACCGACGACCGTACGGTGGGCCGGACCACAGCGTTCGTCGACGTCGACGAGCCAGCACGTGGACAGTTGAGCCTCATCGACGATGAGGTGAGCGAGCTGGCCCGACAAGCCCTGGTCATCGAGGAGCACTACGGCCGGCCGATGGACATCGAGTGGGGCAAGGACGGCGTCGACGGCCGCCTCTACATCCTGCAGGCCCGCCCCGAGACCGTGCAGTCACGGACCATCGCCGGTTCCATTCAGCGCTACATCATGGCCGAACGCGGCACGGTGCTGATCGAGGGCCGGGCCATCGGCCAACGGATTGGCGCCGGTCCCGTCAAGGTCTTGACCTCGATCGATCAGATGAGCGCCTTCGTGCCGGGTCAGGTGCTGGTCGCCGACATGACCGACCCGGACTGGGAGCCGATCATGAAACGAGCCTCGGCAATCGTCACCAACCGCGGCGGACGAACGTGCCATGCCGCGATCATCGCCCGCGAACTCGGCATCCCGGCCGTGGTCGGCACCGGCACCGCCACCCTTGACCTCGCCGACGGCGCCGAAGTCACTGTCTCCTGCGCCGAAGGCGACACCGGCTTTGTGTACGACGGCGTGCGCGACTTCACCATCGAATCCACCGAGCTCGCCGCGATGCCGGAGGTGCCAGTCAAGATCATGATGAATGTCGGCACACCGGACCAGGCGTTCGCGTTCTCCCGCCTCCCTAACTGCGGGGTGGGCCTGGCGCGGCTGGAGTTCATCATCAACCGGCAGATCGGCATCCACCCGCAAGCCCTGCTGGAGCTCGACACCCTCACCGACGAGACGCTGAAGGCGAGAATCTCCGAAGCCGTCGCGGCCTATGACAGTCCGCGGGACTACTTCGTCACCCGGGTAGCCGAAGGCGTGGCGACCCTCGCCGCGGCCTTCGCCCGGAACCGGTGATCGTGCGAATGTCGGACTTCAAGTCGAACGAGTACGCCAACCTGATCGGCGGCGAGCTGTACGAGCCACACGAAGAGAACCCGATGATCGGCTACCGCGGAGCGTCGCGATACCTGTCGGCAGCGTTCGCCGACTGTTTCGCGATGGAGTGTGAGGCGCTCCGGTTCGTACGCGACGAGATGGGTCTGACCAACGTCAAGATCATGATCCCGTTCGTCCGCACCTTGGCCGAAGCCGCCGGCGTGATCGACCTGCTGGGCCGGCACGGTCTGCGGCGCGGGGAGAACGACCTCCAGGTCGTGATGATGTGCGAGCTGCCGTCGAACGCTGTGCTCGCCGACGAGTTCCTGGACTATTTCGACGGTTTCTCGATCGGCTCGAATGACATGACCCAGCTCACCCTCGGCCTGGACCGCGACTCCGCCCTGGTCGCGGCCGGCTTCGACGAACGTGACCCAGCCGTCAAGCACATGCTGAGCCTGGCGATCGCCGCCTGCAAACGGCGCGGCAAGTACGTCGGCATCTGCGGTCAGGGCCCCTCCGATCACCCCGACCTCGCCGACTGGCTGCTCGAGCAAGGCATTGAATCCATGTCGCTCAACCCGGACACCGTCGTCGACACCTGGAACCGCCTCGGCAACAACGCCTCGAGTACGCCGCTAAACGCCACCCTTGTCGCATCCCACATTGCAGACGCTATGTCCGATGAGTGATAATCTAAGATAGAATCTTCCTCGTACAGCTGACCCCGTCCGGGCATCGGGTTACGACCAATTTGGAGCTCACTATGACTGTGCACAACGTCACCTCGACCGTCCCCGAGATCGGTGTCGCCATGATCGGCAGTGGCCTGATGGCCAAGTCGCACACCATGGGCTACCGCAATGTCGAGAGTGTCTACGGCACCGCACCGTTCCGTCCGCGGTTCGCAATACTCGCGGACGCGAAGGAAGACCTGGCCCGCAGCGGCGCGGAGTCACTCGGCTACGAGCGCTGGACGGTGGACTGGCGTGAGGCGGTGACCGACCCGGCCGTGGATGTCGTCGACATCGTCACCCCGAACTTCTTGCACAAGGAGATCGCGATGGCAGCAATCAGCGCGGGCAAGCACGTCTACTGCGAGAAGCCGTTGGCCTTGACGGCGGCCGAGGCCAAGGAGATGTACGAGGCCGCGGAGAAGGCCGGCGTGAAGACCCTGGTCGGGTTCAACTATCTCCGCAACCCGGCGATTGCCGAGGCGCGCCGGCTGATCGCCAGCGGTGCCCTCGGCGAGATCTGGACTTTCAGCGGGCAGTTCGTGCTGGACGCCTGCACCGACCCTGATGTGCCGTTCACGTGGCGGTTCGACCGGAAGCTGTCCGGAAGCGGTGCCCTCGGTGATCTGGGTGCCCACATCATCTCCCTCGCCCAGGTCCTGGTCGGCCCGATCGCCTCGGTAGCGGGCATCAGCAAGACATTCGTCAAGGCCCGGCCCGCCCCGACCGGCGCGTTCGGCTACGGCAGCGGCGCCGACCTGAGCGCGCCTCGGCGCGAGGTCGAGAACGACGACAACACCACGTTCTTGATGGAGTTCGCCAACGGTGCCAGCGGTCACATCGAGGCATCCCGAGTCGCGACGGGTCGGACGTGGCACCAGAGCATCGAGGTCATCGGCAGCCTCGGCGCGTTGCAGTTCGTCCAGCAGGACATCCACACGCTTCGGCTGTATCTGACCGGTGATCCGGTCGACAAGAAGGGCTACCGGGAGATCGAGCTCGGCCCTTCTCATGGCGACTACGGCGTGTTCTGGCCGTTCGCCGGCGTGCCGCTCGGCGTGCACGAGCTGAAGACCATCGAGGTCAAGGAGTGGCTCAGCGCGATCGCGGAGGACCGTCGCCCCGACGGTGACTTCAAGGAGGGCTGGCACGTCTCGGAGGTGCTCGACGCGGTCGAGCGTTCTGCCGCCGAGCGGCGCTGGGTCGACGTGCCCGCCTTCGATTGAGCCGACGCCCGCACCTCAAGCCCGAAGCACCGACCGAAGGATGTCTTGCTATGCGTATCGGTCTGATCGGCCTCGGCCGGATCGGCGCGTTCCACGCCACCACCCTCAACGATCTGGACGCCGTCGACTCCCTCGTCGTCTACGACCCGGCGCCCGCGTTGGTCGAGACCGCTGTGCACCGCCTCGGCGCCGAGCCGGCAGCGAATGTCGACGCACTGCTGGGCGCTGGTGTCGACGGTGTAGTGATCGCCGCCGCCACCGACGTCCATCCGGAGCTGATCTTGGCGTCGCTGGCCGCGGGTCTACCCACCTTCTGCGAGAAGCCGGTGTCGAAGGATCCCAGCCTCAGCATGGAGATCCTACGACAGACTGACGCCAGCGGCGTTCCGGTGCAGATCGGCTACCCGCGTCGCTTCGACGCCGCGTTCGCGGAAGCACGCCGGGCCGTGGCCGCCGGCGAGCTCGGCTTCGTCCACACCGTACGCTCGACCACCCTGGATCCGGCTCCGCCGCCCGACGCGTACATCGCGTCCTCCGGCGGAATCTTCCGCGACTGCAGCGTGCACGACTTCGACGCCGTCCGCTTCGTCACGGGGCAAGAGGTTGTCGAGGTGTATGCGACCGGCTCGAATCAGGGCGCGGCCGTCTTCGCCGAGAGCGGCGACGTCGACAGTGCTGCGACCCTGCTCACCTTGCAGTCCGGAGCGCTGGCAGTGGTGTCGAACTCCCGATACAACGCCCGCGGCCACGACGTACGTCTGGAGCTGCACGGATCGAACGACAGCGTCGCCGCCGGCATCGAGCCGAAGTGGCCCATCCGATCGACCGAGCCGGGGGTCAGCTTCCCCGGAGGTAAGCCGCACTTCTTCTTCATGGACCGGTTCGCCGACGCCTTCCGCAAGGAGCTGACCGCGTTCACCCAGGTCGTGGCCCGCACGATCGACAGTCCGTGCACGGTCGCCGATGCGGTCGAGGTCGGCTGGATCGCCGAAGCAGCCACCATGTCGTTGCACCAGCACCGCCCGATCAGGATGGACGACATCCGCAGCCGGGAGCCAGTCTCATGACCACCGCGCCGACTCCACAATTTCTGGCCGCATGCTGGACCTCCGCCGGCGATGTCGTCCCGTTCCGCGGTGTCGCCACGAGTCCGATCGACATCCGGACACGGATCGAGGCGGTCGCCCGCTGCGGCTACACCGGGTTCGGCCTCACCCGCGAAGACCTCGTCGTGGCCCGTGACACCGTCGGCCTGCGCACTGTGGCTGCGCTGCTACGCGACAACGGCATCGCCACGGTTCAGCTGGAGTGGATCACGGATTGGTGGGCAGCCAACGGCCGGCGGACAGCATCCGACGCCGGCCGCCGCGATCTGCTGGACGCCGTCCCGGTGCTCGGCGTGGACAACATCAAGGTCGGCGCCGATGATGACGGCAGCCCCGCCAGTTACGACGCGCTCTGTGCGGGCTTCGATGCCCTCGCCAACGACGCGGCGCGGGTGGGCGCCAAGATCGGGTTCGAGAACACCCCGTTCGGGCACGTCAAGACGACCGAAGAGGCGATCCGCTTCGTCACCGATGTCGCCAATCCGAATGGCGGACTGATCCTCGACATCTGGCACGCCCAGCGCGGCGGGACTCCCTACAACACGATCCCCGACCTTCTGCCGTTGTCGTACGTGGTTGGTGTCGAACTCGACGACGGCTACGCGACTGCCGACGGGCACGGCCTGCCCGACACGTTCGACAACCGTCTGATCTGTGGGACCGGCGCGTTTGACGTTCCCGCGTTCATCCGCGCCGTCGACGAGCTTGGCTGGACCGGCCCGTGGGGCATCGAACACATGTCGATGTCATCGCGGCAGCAACCCATCGCTCAAGTCCTCACCGAGGCCCGCCAGGGCGCCCTCGACTGCTTCGCCGTCTGACAAGCCTTCGTAGGCAGTCACCGGCCCTGGATCGCTGCTCACAGCGCACGATCGGCTACCCCTGACCGAGTTCGCCATCATCGAACACGCCGGCGCGCCGGGCTGCGTTCAGGAGGACGCTGGCGGCGACCTCGAGGCCTTCGATCCGACCGAGGCTGACGTCTTCGTGCTCGATGTTGACCCACATGTCAGGGTCGATCGCATACAGCGAGGCCAGCCAGGTCGACCAGTAGACCGCGTCGTGGCCCCGGCCGAGGGCGACGAAGTCCCAGGCGGCGTCCTTGGGCCACTCGTTCGCCCACTCGTCGCCTCCGAGATTCGTCCGCGGCTCCTGCGCCGACAACCGCCGGAAGCGGTTGTCCAGCACGCCGTAGACCGCCGCCGCGGCGTTCACCTTCACGTCCTTCGCCGCTGCGTGGAAGATCAGCGGCCCAAGGTCTTGGTTCACCGCCACCGGATCCATCTGCTGCCAGAACAGGTGCGAGGCGTCCATCTCGACACCGATGTGGGTCGACCCGGTGCGCTCCACGAGCTCGCGGATGCCGGCCGGGTTGAAGACCAAGTTCTGCGGGTGCAGCTCCAGCGCGACCTTGACGTCGAGACCGGCGGCCTCCCGGTCGATCTCCCGCCAGAACGCCTCGGCGACCTGCCACTGGTAGTCCAACACATCCAGTGCGGCGGAGTTCCAGGCGTTGACGATCCAGTTCGGGTGCAGCGCACCCGGATCGCCGCCGGGCAGGCCGGACATGGTCACCACCCGGTTCTGGCCCAGACGAGACGCGAGCCTGATGCTGCGGCGGATGTCATCGGCGTGCTTGTCTCCGATGGCCCGGTTCGGGTGCAGCGGGTTGCCGTTGCAGTTCAGGCCGGCGATCTCGACGCCCGTGCCCTCGTACAGGGCGAGATAGTCGTCCCGGGCGGCGTCGGAGGTCAAGATGTCGTCGAAGGTCGGGATCAGCACCGGAGGCAGGAACCCACCGGAGTTGAGCTCGATGCCGCCGAGCCCGAGCTTGGCGATCACCTCCAACGCCTCAGGCAGCGAACGATCGTGCAGGATCGCGCTGTACACACCGAACTTCATCGAGAAAGCTCCTCGAGCTGAGCGGCGCCACGTTGGGCCGGCACCGAGACGGCAGACCCGCCGTTGGCCGCCGACTCGGCGACCGCGGCCAGAACCTCCATGTTGTGGACGCCCTCGCCGAAGGACGCGCAGCGTGGCAGCGACTCACTCTCGTCGATACCCGCGACCTCCTCCAGGAACGCACGGGCCTGATAGACGAATCCGTCGTTCTGACCAAGGCCCACACCAGGAGCATCCATCGGAAGGCCGCCGGCAACGTACGGGTGATCCGGACCGATGATCACGCGACGGTAGCCGCGCGTCCGGGTCGGACCCTCGTTGAGCATGAGCTGGAACTCCGCCGGGCGCTCCTGCTCCCATTTCGCGGCGCCCTTGTCGCCGAAGACCTCCAGCGCGAGCCCGTTCGGATGACCGGCGGCGACCCGGGAGACCTGTACGATGCCGATGGCGTCAGCGAACCGGGCGCTGAAGCTGGCGTAGTCGTCGTTCTCGACGGGCTCGAAATCGTCGCCGACAGCCACCTGACCGTGTCCAACGACGGACGCCAGCGGCACCGGGCGCTCGGTGATCGCGGTCGTGAATCGGCCACCGCTGACCTCGGAGATGTCGCCGGCGAGGAATTCGGCGAGGTACGCGGTGTGGCTACCGATATCGGCCAGCGCACCCGAGCCCGGCGCACCCTTGTACCGCCAGCCGATCGGGCCGTTGGGGTCGGCGGCATAGTCGCACCAGTAGCGGGCGTCAACATGCAGCACCCTGCCCAGCTCGCCGGAGGTCACCAGGTCACGCAGCACGGCAACACCCGGTGCGCGCCGGTACGTGAAGCCGATCCGCGCCACCGAGTCCGCCGAGTCGGCCGCGTCGACCATCGCCCGGGCGTCCACGAGGGTGTCACTGAGCGGCTTCTCGCACAGCACATGCTTGCCGGCCGCCAGAAGACCCTCCACCATCTCGCGGTGCAACCGATTGGCCACCACCACACTCACCACGTGAATGTCCGGATCGGCGGCGATCGCCTGCCAGGAGGTGTCACTGCGCTCGTACCCGAACCGGCGGGCAGCCAGGTCGCCCAGCTCGGCGCTTACGTCACCGATCGACACGAAGCGCAGCGGCGGCAGCGTGGACGCATACAGCGTGGGAGCCACCCGATACGCGGCCGCGTGGGCCCGACCAGCCATCCCTGCCCCGATCACCGCAACACCAAGCGTCATCGTTGTTCTCCTTCGAGTAGTAGCTGGGTCGGCGCGGTAGGCACTGGGTGACCAGTTTCACTAGAGCGCTCTAAACGAGGCTAGCGGGCCACTGGACTGAATGTCAAGACAAGGAAAGTCGAGTGGACGGCGGCCCCGTGGAATCGCGGATGTTCAGCACAGGGTCGAGCACAATTTCGCGCTGCAGTATCGTGCGCTGTTCGACCCGATCGATGGCTCGCTCGATCGCGAGTTGCGCCATCTCATCAGGATTCTGGGCGACACTGGTCAGGCCCATGGGGGAAAGCTCCGCAGCACGGCTCTCATCCCAACCGACCACCGACAACCGCTCGGGCACCGCGACCCCCTGCTGGCCGAGCAAGCCCATCGCCGCGACGGCTATGTCGTCGTTGTATGCGATCAGGGCGGTCGGGAGCTCACCGGTCTCGAGAAGTCGCCGAGCCGCGCGCTGCCCATCGAGCTGGGTCTGGCCACCCGGCACGACCACAGTCTCGTCCACCAGGCGCTCGTTTCTCATCGCCTGCCGATAACCCTGACGTCGGGCCTCGGCGATCAGGTCGTCGCCGCCGTCGAGGTGCGCGATTCGGCGATGTCCCAGCGCGACGAGGTGATGAACCGCAGCGGCCATCCCGTGATCGTCAGAGGTTCGGATGACATCGACGGCTGGGTGATCGACATGCCATCCGACCGCAACCAGGGGGACTCGACCTGCCATCCGCGGGTGAGCCGTGGGCGGACCGAGCATGATCAGCGCGTCGAAGCGGAAGTCCTGCAACGACTGGGCGGCGACGGCTTCGTCTCGGCGACGACTCACCGGCGCCAGCAGCAGGTTGTGACCCCGCGCCTCAGCAGCGGCGTAGAGGCCTTCGAGCAGATCGAAGTGAAAAGCGCCGACCCCAACGCCGAACATCACCCCGATGATGCGAGACCGCTGGCTGGCAAGAGAACGGGCTCGCATGTCCGGGCGATAGCCCAGCTCATGGGCGACAGCCAACACGCGTTCGCGAGTCGCAGCGCTGGCGCCCGGCGCGTCGCGCACGACGATGGAGACCAAGGCCCGCGACACCCCGGCGTGCCTGGCCACGTCACTCAGCGTGACGCGGGCCGGGGGGTGTAGTCGCTCCTCGTCCCGCACGGGATCCTTTCGTTCCGGCGATCCTAATGGGCTGTCGGGCCGCTGTCGCCGTTGACACCCTGCTGGCTTCCATCACCAGATGGGTATCCGATCACCAGAGGACTTCTACTCCTGGCCACCCTCGACGTGCTGGTCCCAGTCGATGACCGAACCGCTGACCACTCCTGCGCGATCGGACAGGAGGAAGATCGCGAATTCTGCAAGCTGCTCAGGACGGCTGATCTGACCCATCGGCACGGATGCGTCGGCCCGGGCCAGCCAGTCGTCTCCGGCTGCGTGCTCATCACGTTGGATCTTGGCCTCGGCGTCGGTCGCGGTCCAGCCGATGTCGATGCCGTTGATGCGGATCTTGTCCCATCGGTGGGCGTGGGCAGCATTGCGGGTGGCGCCGGCCAGGCCGGCCTTGGCGGCGACGTAGGGCGCCAAGTACGGCGGCCCGCCGAGCTCGGAGATCGAGATGATGTTGACGATGCTGCCGCGGGCCCGCCGGTCGCGGAGGTGGCGGATGGTATCGGCCATGATGAAGAACGGCGACTTCAAGTTGATCGCGATATGGCTGTCGAACAGCTCGGGGGTGGTATCGAGCATTGACCCGCGGCTCGTCAGGCCGGCGGCATTGACCACCGCGTCGAGATGTCCGAAGCGTTCGATGGCGCCGGCCACCGAGGACCTCGCCTGGGTGACATCGCTGAGGTCGGTCCGCAGGAACTGGGTCGGGGTGCCGGCGGCTTCCAGCTCGTCGGCAAGCGCTTCGCCCGCTGCCGCGCTGCGGCCGCTGATCGTCAGCGCGCCCGCACCCCGCGCGGCTGCGGCCCGGGCGATCGCGGCGCCGAGCCCCTGGGTGCCACCGCTCACCAGCACGTGTTGGCCGGCCAGCCAGTCCTCGACGCTCATCGTGCAGCTACCTCGAGGTCGATGTCCTCTTCGGCCCAGGTACTTTCGCGCGGCAGCAGACCGGCAGTGCGGTAGCAGGCGTCGATGAGCTCCATCGTCGCGACGCTGTCGGCAGTGCCGGTCAGATAGTCCCCTCCCCGCCGGATGGCGCTGGTGAACGCATGCAGCTGGTATGTGTAGGTGGACAGAGCACCGTGGTGCTCGACCTGCTCGCCGGCCGCCGTGGTGATGATCAGTCGGTCATCATCGTTGGTGTGCAGGAAATCCGGCAGCCGGATCCGGCCGTCGGTGCCGGTGGCGGTGATTGAGAAGTTCCACGGTCCGTTCATGTTGGCCACGGCGGTGGCCCGTGCGCCGCCCGGCAGAGCGAAGGTGGCGGTGGCACACTCGTCGATCTGGTGGAGGCCGGCGCGCCGTGTCGCCGTCGCGGTGAGCAGCGACGGTGTCCCACCCCGAGCGGCGGCGAGCATTCGAATCGCGTGGACGCAGTAGCAGCCGAGGTCCATCAAGGCACCACCGGCCAGTCGCCACGACCAGCGCAGGTCGTCCGGCTCGGGGGCGGGCATCTCCATGGCGACGTGGAACTGCCGGAGGTCACCGATGGTGCCGTCGGCGATCAGCTCCAGCAGCCGGGTGAAGATCGGATGATAGGCATAGTGAAAGCCCTCGAAGACGACACGGCCCGCGTTTCGGGCGATCTCGTGGACGCGGCGAGCCTCTGCAGCGTTGGCCGCGAACGGCTTCTCGGTCAGGACGTGCTTGCCGGCTCGGATGGCTGCTGCGTTCCAGGGGGCATGCAGGCTGTTGGGCAGCGGGTTGTAGATCGCCTCCACCTCGGGGTCCTCGATCAGCGCCTGATAGCTGTCGACGACCCGCTCCACCCCATTCGCGTCGGCCCAGATCCGGGCCCGGTCCTGGTCACGGGCCGCGACCGCCACCAACCGGGTGCCGAGCAACCGGGCGGGCGTGAAAACGGCGAGCTCAGTGATGCGAGCGGTGCCGAGCAGCCCGACCCGCAGCGGGGCCCGGGTTGTCAGCGGTCCGGCGCCGGTCAGCGCCTCGGAGGGGTACATGTCTTCGACCTTTCGAGCGGGAAGGCAAGGCCGCGCCGCGAGACGCGGCCCGCCCTACTGTGAGTGTGCGGGTGGAACGTCGGGCAAGACGACTAGCGACGGACCGGTAGGACTCGACTCACCCGCTCGGCGACGAGTTCGGGCGAAAGACCGTGCTTGGTGAGCATGTAGTCGTTGCCGGCCGACTCGCCCCAGCCGTCCTGGACTCCGATCCGCTCAACCCGAGGCGCGCGGCCGACCGAAGTAACCAGTTCGGCGACCAGTCCGCCCAGACCTCCATAGATCGAGTGCTCCTCAACGGTGACGACCAGGTCGTGCCCGCCCAGCAGGGCCAGCAGAGCCGCCTCGTCCAGCGGCTTGATGCTGGGCACGTGGATCACGCTTGCCTGGACGCCGTCTGCGGCCAGCAGCTCTGCGGTCGCCAGCACGCGTGACGTCTGCGGACCGGTCGAGACCAGGGCGACGTCGGCGCCCGCACGGAGCTGGTAGACCGCCCCAGGGCTGAAGATGTAGTCGGCGCCGAACAGATCCGGCACAGCATCGCGGACCAGTCGCAGGTAGACCGGCCCGTCATATCCGTTCGCCCAGTCCATCATCGCGACCAGCTCGGTTGGATCACCCGGGGACAGCACGGCCATGTCGGGCATCGCGCGCATGATCGCCAGGTCCTCGACGTCGAGGTGCGTCTTGCCTACCGCCCCGATCAGCAGGCCCGAGTACGCGGCCGCGATCTTGACATTCGCATGGCTCTGCGCCACCAGCATCCGGATCGGGTCGACCGCGCGGTGGGTGAAGAAGACAGCGAACGATGACGTCCACGGCACATAACCCACAGCGGCAAGGCCGGCGGCAGCGCCGATCAGGTTCTGCTCGGCGATCCCCATCTGCAGGAACCGCTCCGGGTGCGCCTTGGCGAACTTGTCGGCCTTGGTCGAGTTCGCCAGATCGCCGTCAAGCACGACCGTCCGTGGGTCGCTGTGGCCGAGCTCGACCAGCTTCTCGCCCCATACGTCCCTCATCGCCTTCACGCTGAAACTCCGTTCGTGTTCGCGCCGGTCACGGCGCCGGTCTCGGTGGTGTCGTCGGCCGGAGTGCCGTCGCCGGCTAACGCTTCGGCGCCGTCGGGGCGGGTGTGGACGTAGGCGTCGAGAAGATCCAACTCGTCGGAGTCCAGCTCCTGCCGGGCGCGCTCGAAGTCCTCCGCGCTCGGCACGATGCTGTGCCAGGTGTGTACGCCCTCAGCCAAGGAAAGGCCCTTGCCCTTGACCGTGTGCGCCAAGATCACCGTGGGCCGGTCGGTGAAGTCGCCGGACTGGGCCAGGCTGTAGGCGCTGGCGATTTGCTCGTAGTCGTGACCGTTGATCTCGACCACGCGCCACCCGAACGCTTGGAAGACTGCGGCAAGATCGACCCCGAACCACGGATCGCGCCGATCGCCTCGGTCGGTGAGCGCAGTCTCCGGCGAGGACGGCAGGCCGAACTGCTGCAGACCGTTGCGGTCGATGATCGCGGTCAGGTTCGACAGCTTGTACCGGGCGGCGACCTGGACGGCTTCCCAGATCATCCCCTCCTGGATCTCGCCGTCGCCGAGCATCACCCAGGTGTGGAACGACTTCTCGCCCAGCTTGGCCCCGAGCGCCATGCCGACCCCGACCGACAGGCCCTGCCCGAGCGAACCGGTCGAGGCGTCCAGGCCCGGCAGCCGGGTCACATCCGGATGGCCCTGCAGGCGGGACCCCCCCTTGTCGAACGTCGCCAGCTCATCGATGCCGAGGTATCCGCGCAGCGCCAACACAGAGTACAGACCGATGGCCGCATGCCCCTTCGACAGGATGAACCGGTCCCGGTCCTCCCAACCCGGCTCCTCCGGGCGGATGTTCAGCTGCCGGAAGTACAGACTGACCAGCAGATCCATCATCGAAAGCGGGCCGCCGATATGGCCGGCCTTGCTGCTGGTCACGGTCTTGATCACCTGCCAGCGCGCCTGCCGGGCCAGAGCCGGGAGGTCGTCACTGGTCACGGCGACGGCGGTGTCGGAAGTCAAGGCAGCACCTCAAGTCGGTTGGGAATGTGTTGAAGCCAAACTTACCGACTTGCGGACAATCTGTCCAGTTAACAGTAAATGGAAGCGGCGATCCGCAGGTTAGACAGATTGTCCACCAAGCGGTAATGTTCGCACGGCACCCGATACCGTCACAACAGGAGACGCAAGTGGCCAAGAACATCGTCCTCGGCACCGCCCCCGACTCCTGGGGGATCTGGTTCGCCGACGATCCGCAGCAGACCCCTGCGAGCCGGTTCCTGGACGAAGTCGTGCAGGCCGGCTATGAGTGGATCGAGATCGGCGCCTACGGCTACCTCTCCACCGATCCCGCACAATTGCGCGACGACCTCAACGCGCGCCGACTCAAGGTGTCCGGCGGCACCACGTTCGCCCGCCTGCAGCACCCGGACACCATCGACGACGTCTGGAAGCAGGTCGCGCCGATCGCCTCCCTCACCGCCGCGATGGGCGCCGAGCACATGGTGGTCATCCCCGACCTGTGGCGCGACGACCTGACCGGCAACGAGAAGGAGTCCCGTCGGCTCACCGCCGAGCAGTGGACCGCGCTCGCCGAAGGCCACAACGAGCTCGGCAAGCGGATGCTCGAGGAGTACGGCGTCCACTCCCAGTTCCACTCCCACGCCGACAGCCATGTCGGCTACCAAGCCGACGTACAACGCTTCCTCGAAGCCACTGATCCGGCCTACGTCAATCTGTGCCTCGATACCGGTCACGTCGCCTACTACGGCGGAGACTCGATCGAGCTGATCACCAAGTATCCCGAGCGGATCGGCTACCTGCACCTCAAGCAGGTCGACCCCGAGCTGGCTGCCCGCGCGCTCGCCGAGGACATCTCCTTCTCTCAGACCGTTCGGATGGACATCATGGTCGAGCCACCGGCGGGCGTACCCGACCTGGCCGAGGTCCTCCAGGCGGCCGCGAAGCTGCCCCAGAATCTCTTTGCCATCGTCGAGCAGGACATGTATCCGTGCAGCCCCGACCGGCCCCTTCCCATTGCTCGACGCACGTACACCTACCTCTCCAGCTGCATGTGAGGGACTGAGTCGGACCGCTGCGATGACCGCGTTTCCCACGGCGTTCCCCGGCGAGTACAGAGGTGAGGCATTGAGGAGGTGACGATCTCACCCGCAAGTGGGCCGACTGTCCGCCAGGTGATAACGTTCCCTATCGGTTGAGCAATTCGGCCGGGGCGCGGATGCGAACTCGTGAGGAAGGAAGTCGACCATGGCGACGGCGAGAGGTCCCCGCGAAATGGCCCGACACGGACGCGACCCACGCCCTGGTTCAGGGCCAACATCTCAGCCGCCGATACTCCGAGCAGCGGCTTCCGCCGATCCGGCCGACCGCGAGTCGACGGGGCTCGAGCTCATTGCCAAGGTCGATGCGGTGATCGGAGTGCTCGAGGCCCGTGGTGAGGCGAGCGCCGTGGAGATCGCCGGAGGCATAGGCGAGCCGCTGAGCTCGGTGTACCGGATCTTGCAGAGTCTGACCGGAATCGGCTGGGTCGATCGGGGCCGGCGGCGCGGAGCCTACCGGTTGGGACTGCTGATGCTGACGATCGGCGGCCAGTTGGAAGACAAGCTGGACATCCGTGAGAGCGCGCTGCCGTCGCTGCGCGAGCTCCTCGCTGTGACGGGGACGACGAGCTTCCTTTGTGTCCGGCGAGATACCCGAGCGGTCTGCGTGGAGCGCCTCGAGGGGCAAGCCGTCCGATCCTTGGCCATGCAGCTGGGCAGCTCTCTGCCGCTGTTCGCCGGCGCCGCCCCCCGCGCCATCTTGGCCTTCCTACCGCCGGCAGAACTGAGATCGGCGCTGAAGAGTGTCCGACTGCCGGGCGACCCGCCTCGCCCCGAGGCAGCCGACATTCAGGCCGATATCGACCGTGTACGGCGCGACGGGTTCGCAGTCTCCGACGGGGACGTGACGCCCGGTATCGCGGCGCTGGGCGCGCCCGTTTTCAATCGCCGCGATGAGGTGGAGGCAGCCATCTCGATCAGCGGCCTCCGTACGCAGATCCTGGGCCCGTCGCGAGAGCGCAACATCGAGCTGCTCATCTCGTCCGCGGCGGAAGTCAGCCGTAGCCTCGGACAGCAGGTCTCCAGATGAGCGTCGAGCGTCCGATGGCGATCCTGCAACGCACGGCGGAACTGGTCGAACTCCTGGCTGAGCGCGGTGCGCTCACGCCCGCCGAGATCGCGGACCAGGTGGACACTCCCCGGTCTTCGGTGTATCGGCTGGGCGACGCCTTGCGCGAGGCGGGATTGGCCGAGCAGGTTCCCGAGTCTCACATCCGGCTCAGCCGGCGCTGGCTGCGGCTCGCCGACGCCGCCCGAGCCGGCCTGAGTGAGTGGGAGGCCGCCCGGGAGGTATTGGACGATCTTTCGGGATCCACTCGTCAGACGACATTCTTGAGCGTGCCGCGCGGCGAGGAATCGATCTGCGTTGACTGGGCGCGAGGCGATGCGATCAACGTCCTTCTCCTCAGACCTGGACGATCACTCCCGATGTACGCAGGTGCCGCCGGCCGCGTCAGGCTCGCCTTCGGGCTGGACGACCCGGATTCATACCTGGCCCAAGCGCCGTTCGAGGCCTATACGAAGCGCACCCTCACGACAGCGGCCAAGCTGCGCAAGGACATCCTCCAGAGTAGGAAACAAGGCTACGTGATCTCCGATTGCGACGTGACCGACGGCATCGGCGCCCTGGGGGCTCCGCTCTTCTGGACGAAAAGCGGGGCGTTCGCCGGCGCCATCTCCCTCGGAGGCCTGTCGGAGGAGCTCAACGAACGGCGCGGAGAGTTCGTCGGGATGCTCCTCGCTGCGGCGGAGACGCTGTCCAGCTCGCTGCCCTGAGTGTCTCTGAGATCGGCCACCGCTGGCGTCCTCAACCCGGTCATGCCGAGTCTGATCATTACCACTTAGTGGACACATCGTCTGAAAGGCGATAGATTGCGGGCGTGCCGCCGGCCTCCCAGCTGCCGTCAAGCCGCTTCGATCTATGTCGATGGGGCATGCTCGATCTAGAAGGGGAAACAGTGTCTACAGCTCCGACCTTCACCTTGCGCTCCCGGCCACGGCGTGCCGGTCGCGCAGTCGTCGCCGAGCCCGTGGGCTCGCGACGATGAGCGATCTACGGGTGGCGGTCCTCGGCCTTGGCCTCATGGGCTCGTACCATGTCGATCTCCTCGCGTCGGCGGTCGCGGGCGCGAAGGTCACGGTGGTCAATGACTTCGTGGCGTCGAAGGCCGACGATGTCGCAGGACGAATCGGGGCCCGCGCAGTAGTCGACCCGATCGAAGCGATCCACGACTCGGACGTGGATGCCGTGCTCCTTGCCACACCTGGGGCCACTCACTTTGAGCAGGTGAGCGCCTGTCTTGCCGCGGGCAAGCCCGTGCTGTGCGAGAAGCCGCTGACGACCGACGTGGAGACGTCCTACGCCTTGGTGCAGCAAGAGGCAGCCCTCGGTCGGCAGCTGATCCAAGTGGGGTTCATGCGCCGCTTCGACAACGAGTATGCCGGGCTTCGGGAGCTGATTGGTTCCGGCGGGCTGGGGTCGCCGCTGATGGTGCACTGCACGCATCGCGTGCACTCGGTTCCGGAGCACTTCAATTCCGAGTTCATGATCCGTGACGCGACCGTTCATGAGGTCGACATCGTCCGGTTCCTCCTCGACACGGAGATCGCCAGCATTCAGGTCCTCCACGGCGCCGCTAGTCGGTCCGCACCGGAGGGTGCATCGGATCCCCTGCTCGTGGTGATGGAAACCAGTTCCGGGCAGCTCGTCACCGACGAGGTCTTCGTCCGAACCGGGGTGGGCTACGAGGTTCGGACCGAGGTCGTCGGCGATCGTGGCATCGCCACCATCGGTCTGGACCAGAACATGATGATCAAGTCGACTGACGGACGCTCGAGCGGCAAGATCGCAGCCGGTTTCGCTGAGCGCTTCGACCAGGCCTACCGGGTCGAGTTGCAACGTTGGGTCGACGCCGCCCGAAGGGGCACGATCGATGGCGCTGGCGCCTGGGACGGCTATGCCGCGGTCGCCGTCTGCGAGGCTGGCGTGCAAGCCCTGACGAGTGGCCAACGGATCCCGGTACAGCTCGCCGCCCGGCCCTAGGGTTCGGCGCTGACCGTTGTCGTTGCCATCGCGTGCGGACGACGCTGTCAACAGTGTCACGCCGTGCTTCTCAGCTCGAACCCCATCCTCTCTTCGAAAGGAGTAACCACCCCGCCATGAAGTTCGGTGTCTACAACGCCGTCCTGCACGATCGGCCTCTCGATGAGGCAATGCAGGTCATTTCCGGGCTCGGTCTGACCGGCATCGAGATCAACTCCGGCGGATTCGCCCCGACTACGCACCTGCCCACCTTCGACGCGATCTTGACCTCCGATGCCGCCCGCGACGACTATCTGGGCCAGTTCGAGGGCAGCGGAGTCGAAATCGCCGGCCTGAACTGCAATGGCAACCCGTTGCACCCGAACCCCGCCGTCGGCGTGAAACACGCCGAGGACGTCCGGCGCAGTATTCGGCTGGCCGCGCGGCTCGGCCAACACCGGGTCGTGACCATGTCGGGACTGCCGGGCGGCGAGCCGGGAACGCTGCACCCGAGCTGGGTCGTCAACGCCTGGAACTCCGAGGCGCTCGACGTGTTGGACTACCAGTGGGAAGTCGCTGAGAAGTTCTGGCGCGAGATCGATCGCGAGGCCGCCGATCTCGACGTCAAGGTCGCCCTCGAGCTGCATCCGCAGAACCTCGTGTTCAACCCGGCAGGGATCCGTGAGCTGATCGAGCGCACCGGGGCCACCCACATTGGGGTGGAGCTCGACGCGTCGCACCTATTCTGGCAGCAGATGGATCCGGTTGCTGTCGTTCAGGACCTGGGCCCGCTCGTCTTCCATGCCGCCGCCAAGGATGTCCGAGTGAACCGGTCGACCGCCGCGGTGTACGGCGTCCTGGACAACCGGTTCCGGCGGTTGTCGCCAGATGAGCCGAGATGGAACCTGGGCGGGGATGTATGGGCCAACGAGTGGCCGAAGGACGCTGCCTGGGAGTTCGTCGCGCTCGGCCGCGGCCACGATGCAGTGTTCTGGTCGACCTGGCTCGCCGCACTGGCCGCGGTCGACCCAGAGATGCTCGTCAACATCGAGCACGAGGACACCAGTCTCAGCCCCGTCGAGGGTCTCGAAGTGGCGGCCGAGGTGCTGCTCGACGCCGCCAACCGGGCCGGCTTGGCCGCTTAGCTCTCTGCTCGGTCCGGAACGGCCGCTTCGACGACTCGTTCGTACCGGTGATCGAGCGAGGACCGGACGGGACCGGTCTAGGGTGGTGGCCATGGATCCGTCGAGCGAGCGCGAGCTGCGCGACCTTCGTGACCCCGTGGTCGTCGCCGCGTTCGAGGGTTGGAACGACGCCGGCTCGGCGGCCTCGGCCGCGGTCGACCATCTCGTGGAGACCTGCGATGCCCGGCTGGCGTTCGCCCTGGATCCGGACGACTTCTACGACTTCCAGGTAAACCGTCCGGAGGTCGAGCTCGACGAGGACGGCAACCGGAACCTGCGCTGGCCGACGACCGAGCTGCACATCGGTCGACTCTCCTCGGGTCGCGATCTGCTGTTGGTCCGCGGTCCCGAGCCGAACATGCGGTGGCGCCAGTTCGCGGCCCTGCTCACGTCCGCACTCACCTCCGCGAACGTGACCCGAGTGCATCTGCTCGGCGCGCTGCTCGCCGACATTCCGCACACTCGGCCGATCCCGGTGTCCACCAGCAGCTCGACAGCCGAGCTGGGCGAGCAACTGGGCCTGCTCCCGTCGACGTACGAGGGCCCGTCGGGCATCGTCGGCGTGCTCGCTGATGCCCTGGTCAGGATCGACGTGGCGTCGCTATCGCTGTGGGCGGCCGTGCCGGCCTATGTCGCCCATCCGCCCTGCCCGAAGGCGACCTTCGCCCTGCTTTCCCAGCTGGAGCGGCTGATCGACGCACCCCTGGACTTCGGCGACCTGCCGGAGCTGGCGAAGGCGTGGGAGCGGGGCGTGGACGAGCTCGCGGCCGAGGACTCCGAGGTCGCCGAGTACGTCAGCAATCTCGAGGCGAGTCAGGACGCCACCGAGCTGCCCGAGGCCAGTGGTGACGCCATCGCCGCCGAGTTCGAGCGCTACCTTCGTCGCCGCGGCAGCAACTGACGCGCCTATCCGGCGAGCTCGCGGAGTCTTGACACCATCTCGCCGGGGTCGTCCGCGGCGAACACTGCCGAGCCGGCCACGAACGTGTCCGCGCCGGCTGCCTTGCAGCGCTCGATCGTGTCAACCGAGACCCCACCGTCGATCTCCAGCCAGATGTCGCCGCCGGTCGCATCGATCAGCTTCCGGGCCCGTTCGATCTTGGGCAGGCACATATCGAGGAACTTCTGACCACCGAAGCCAGGCTCCACGGTCATGATCAAGATCATGTCGAGCTCGCCGATCAGGTCGGCGTACGGCTCGATGGAGGTCGCCGGCTTGAGTGCCATCCCGGCCCGGGCGCCCTGGGTGCGGAGCTCGCGGGCCAGCCGGATCGGCGCGGCGGCCGCCTCGATGTGAAACGTCACCGACTCCGCGCCGGCCTCGGCGAACGCCGGCGCCCAGCGGTCCGGGTCCTCGATCATCAGGTGGATGTCGAGCAGCGCCGGCGTCGCCTTGCGGATCGACTCGACGACCGGCAGCCCGAGGGTGAGATTGGGTACGAAGTGGTTGTCCATCACGTCCACGTGCACGCCGTCGGCGCTGCTGATCGCCTCGATGTCGCGCTGGATGTTGGCGAAGTCGGCGGACAGGATGCTCGGCAGGATCCGGATGGCCACGACCCCGACTCTATCGACGGTCAGCGCATCAGCACTTCCGCAGGTACGCCGCGAACATCGCATCCGTGCCGTGCCGGTGCGGCCACAGCTGGAGGTAGTCACCGACGTACGCCGCGGGGATCTCGGGCAACACCTCGTGGGCCGGCACGGTGCTCACGTCCGACCGCGCCGAGATCACGTCCCCGACAACCTCGGTCGTCTCGCGTCGATGGGGGGAGCAGGTCACATAGGCCACCAGGGCGCCGGGCTCGGCCGCGTCCAGGGCGGCAGACAACAGGCTGCGTTGGAGCGGGACGAGGGCGTCGAGGTCGGCTGGAGATCGTCGCCAGCGCGATTCCGGCCGGCGGCGCAGGGCGCCCAGGCCGGTGCACGGTACGTCGGCCAGGACCCGGGCGAACGATCCCGGGCGCCACGCCGGACGCGTGCCGTCGGCGACGATCACCCTCGACCGCGTCGACCGTGTCGACGGCGTCGATCGCGTCCCGCGGTAGGACCGGAGCGCCGTGGCGACCAGGGCGGCGCGGTGCCGGCTGACCTCGACGGCCAGCACCGGGAGGCCGCCGGGCGCGGCGAGCCCGGTGAGCAGAGCCGACTTGCCACCCGGTCCGGCACACAGGTCGAGCCACGGACCGTTTGGCGCCGGCGGACGGGTCAGGCCCCACGCGACCAGCTGCGATCCCTCGTCCTGTACGCCGGCTCGTCCCTGCTTCACCGCCACCAGGTCGGCCGGATTTCCCGACCAGTGGGCGGCGAACGGCGACCAGCGACCCGGTTGAGCGCCGGCCGCGAGGAGCTCGGAGGCGTCCGCGAGCCCCGGCCGGACGGCGACCGTCGGCGCCGGGCTCTCGTTGTCCGCGGCGAGGGCCGGCTCGAGCTCGTCGGCGGGCAGCAGGTCGGCGAAGACCTCGACGATCCAACGTGGGTGGGCGTGCCGGATGGCGAGCACCGTGAGTTGGTCTTCGCCCCGGCTCAGCTCGGCGACCCAGTCGTGATAGTCCCGTTCCGCCACCTTGCGGAGCACGGCGTTGACCAGCCCCCGAACCCGGTGGCCGACCGTGGCCGCGGCCAGGTCGACGGTCGCGGCAACCGCGGCGTGAGCCGGCACCCGCATGGCCAGGATCTGATGGGTCCCGAGCCGAAGCAGGTCGACCACGGCCGGCTGCAGGGAGCCGAGCGCTCGTCCGGCGGCCCACTCGATCACCAGGTCGTACGTCCCCTGCCGCCGGCACGTACCCGCGACCAGCTCGGTCGCGAACGCGGCGTCGCGGGCCGGCAGTCGGCGCTCGTCGAGCAACCGACCGAGGACGAGATTCGCGTACGCGCCCTCGCCGTTGATCGCCCGGAGCGCGTCGAACGCCAGCCGGCGGGCCCGATCGGGTGGGCGGCGGCGATCGGGCGGGCGCTCAGGCACCGAAGTGGTCGTCCGGAGTCCAGGAGACGCCACGCGCCCAGTCGGCCGCGGCCATCGGCTTCTTGCCCTGCGCCTTCACCTCGGCCAGGTGGAGCGAGCCGTCGCCCGTCCCGACCCGGAGTGCGCGCTTGCTGACCTCTACCGCACCCGGGGCGAGTCCTCCGGTGTGGTCGACCAGGGCCGAGTTCACCTTGAACCGCTCGCCGCGAAACATCGTCCACGCTCCGGGCGCCGGCGACGTACCGCGGATCAGTCGATCGAGCTCGATCGACGGACGGCTCCAGTCGATCTCGGCGTCCTCGACGTTGATCTTCGGCGCGATCGTGACGCCGTCCGCGGGCTGCGGTATCGCCTCGAGCCGGCCGGCCTGGATCCCGTCCAGCGTGTCGACGAGCAGGTGAGCGCCGCTGAGCGCGAGTCGGCCGAGCAGGTCACCGGATGTATCGGAGTCGCCGATCGGCTCGGTCACGGTGGCGTACACCGGACCCGCGTCGAGCGCCTGCACGATCCGGAACGTCGTGGCTCCGCTCGCACGGTCGCCGGCCAGGACGGCGTGCTGGACCGGCGCGGCACCGCGCCAGCGCGGCAGCACGGAGAAGTGCAGGTTGATCCACCCCCGCGGCGGGATGTCGAGGGCGACCTGGGGCAGCAGCGCACCGTACGCGACGACCGGGCAGCAGTCCGGGGCCAGCTCGCGGAGCCTGGACAGGAACGCCTCGTCGCGGACCTTCGCTGGCTTGAGCACCTCGATGCCACGCTCGGCCGCGTGCTGCGCGACCGGACTCGGACGCAGCGTACGCCCGCGGCCGCTCGGCGCGTCCGGCCTGGTGACGACGCCGACGACGTCGTGACGGGAGGCCAACAGGGCCTCCAGGCTGGGGACGGCGACCTCCGGGGTGCCGGCGAAGACGATACGCACCGTGGGAGTGTACAGACGCGCGCGGCGGCGATGTCTCGTGCACGAGCTCAGGCGATCGTCACCGGGTCGACCTGGACCCGCACGGCCCCCTCGCTCTTGCGGGCACTGCGGACACCGAGCGCACCCTTGACGGCACGCACCAGAAGAGTCCGCTGGGTCCGGGGGGCACGCAGCAGCAGTCGATGGACTGGCTCGCCGTCGGCACCCGGCGCCAGCTCGGCCGGACCCAGCGCCTCGGCCGCCTCGGGTAGGTCGAGCAGTTCCAGCATCTCCGCGAGGGCAGTCGGCGGACCCTCGACGCTGACCAGCGTCGCCGCGGGCGGGAAGCACGCCTCGGACCGGTCCGCGAGCTCGCGCGCGGCGAACCCGGCCGCGTCGACCCGCACCAGGGCCTGCAGCGCCCGACCGGACGACTCCCCCACCGCCAGAACCGACCCACCGTCGGCACCGGAGCGGACCAGGGCGGTGACGTTCAGCCAGCGCCGCAGCGCCTCCTCGGACGCCCGCAGATCCTGCCTGAGCAGCAGCAGCTGGGTGTCCAGCAGAACCGCCGCCGCATAGCCGCCGTCGGCGACCGGTTCGGCTCCCGGCGTGGCGACGACGATCGACGAACCGAGCGGCAGCCCGTCGAGGATGTGGCCGCCGGATGAGCGACGGACCGGAGTCTGTGGAAAGGCACGGCCTAGCTCCTCGGCCGTCCGGGTGGCGCCGACGACGGGTGCTCTGACCCGCCGGCCGTCGCAGATCGGGCACTGCCACTCCCCCTGCAGTCGGGCGCACCACGAGCAGCTCAGGACGCCGTCCGCACCTGATCGTCGGTTCAGCGGCCCCTCGCAGCGGAGGCAGCGGGCCGGCTCGCGACAGTCCTGGCAGACCAGTGCGACCAGATAGCCGGCCCGCGGCACCTGCACCAGCACCGGCCCCTGCGGCAGCGCCGCTCGCATCAGCTCGAAGACCTCGTGCGGCAGCCGGGCCTGGCGGGCGGCCGGGTCCCGCGCGAGGGACCGATCGCTGTCGACGCTCACGCGGGTGAGGGGCGCCCGGTGCCGCATCTCGGCGCGTGGCGCGGACAGGTCGTGCAACCAGCCGCGGTCCACCCACTGCTGGACCTCTGCCGTCCGTCCGTAGCCCGCGAACAGCACACCGCTGCCGGCCTGTGCCGCCCTCAGTGCCAAGACGTCGCGGGCATGAGGATAGGGCGCCCGCTGCTCGGCGAGCAGGTCGTCGCCGTCGTCCCACAGCGCCACGAGCCCGAGCTTGCCGACCGGCGCGAACGCGGCGGCCCGGGTCCCGATCACGACTGGTACGTCGCCGCGGAGTGCGGCGAGGAACGCCCGATAGCGAGCGGACGGTCCAGCCTCGGCGGTGAGGATCGCGAAGTGGCCCGTCCCCAACCAGGTCTTGCACTCCTCGGCGAGCCGCTCGAGGTCGCGGTTGTCGGGCACGACGAGGATCGCGCCGCGGCCGCCGTCGACACACGCCCTGGCCGCGCCGGCCAGACCCGCAGCCCAGTCGCCGAGCCGGTCGGCGGACGGGATGAGCTGCCACGCGGCCCGCGGCGCGAGACCACCCCGCAGCGCGTCGAGGAAGCCCGCGCCGGACGGGTAGTCCAGGATCGGTGCCACGAGCGACCCCGTCTCGCTGTCCGTCTCCGGCGCCGGCGGCGGCTCCGACCGAACCGCCCGCTCGGTCGCCGCGTGTCGAGGCGGGATCGCCAGCCGCATCACGTCGGCGAACGTGCCGGCGTAGTGATCGGCGACCGCTCGGATCAGGGCGGCGACCTCGGGTGAGAGCACCGGCTCGGCCGAGGTCACCTTGTGGAGCGGGGTCAGCGCGCCGTCGTGCTCGCTCGCAGCCAGCCGCTCAAGGACGAAGCCGTCCCGGAGCCGTCCCGCGAACCTCGCCCGCACCCGGGCGCCGGGCACCGCGAGCAGGTCCTGCTCGGCTGTGACCGCATAGTCGAACGGATGGTCCAGGTGGGCGAGCGAGACGTCGAGCGCGACCCGGGCAACCGGAAGCGCTGGGGTCTCGGGCTCGGGCACACCCGATGGTAGGCCGATGCCACCGACAGTTCTGTTCCGCTCGTACGCACGTCCCTCGCCCCGACACCCCAGACTCCCGCCCGGTCAGCCGAATGCCGCCAGAATCGCGACCCCACCACCCCACTTGCCTGACCGGGCGGACATCTGGCTGGTCCGCACCTGGCCGAGGATGTGGGATGTGGGATGCCCGGGCTCAGGCGGGGGCCGACGAGAGATCGACGAGGGCCGAGTAGCTCGACTGGGCGCCGGGGCGGGTCGCGGCCAGAGCGCCCGCCCGAGCGGCGAACCGCGCGGCATCGACCAGCGAGTCGCGGGCCGCCAGCCGATGGGCGAGTCCTCCGGTGAACGCGTCGCCGCTGCCAGTGGTGTCGACGACGTCGACTCGGGTCGGCGGGATCATCGCGACCCGTGAGTCGGCCGCGGCAGTCCGGTCGACCACGACTGCGCCGTCGCCGCCGAGAGTGACGACGGTCCGGGCGACCGGCAGCTCCGGCCAGCTCGAGGGGTCACCCGGCAGCGTGTCCATCCCGAGCAGCAGCGCCGCCTCGCTGCGATTGACCAGCAGGATGTCGGCCAGATCCAGCAGATCGGAGCCGACGACGGCGTACGGCGACAGGTTCAGCAGCACGGTCGCTCCGGCCGCGCGGCCCAGCCGAGCAGCCGCGATCACCGTGTCAAGTGGCACCTCCAGGCACAGGCAGAGCACGTCGGCGCCGTCGAGCGCATGAGCCGACACCGGCTCGGGGGTCAACAGCTCGGGGGTCACCAGCTCGGGGGTCAGGGCACCGTTCGCCCCCGGCGACACGATGATCGTGTTCTCCCCCGCCGCATCGACCACGATCATGGCGGTGCCGGTGGCGTGATCGGCCAGCCGACGTACGCCGTCGACGTCGACGCGGGCGCGACGGGCCTCCCCCAGCAAGAAGCTGCCGTGGTCATCGTCTCCGACGGCGCCGATGAGCCGCACGGACGAGCCCAGCATCGCGGCCGCCGCCGCCTGATTCGAGCCCTTACCACCTGGCGCGACCACCAGCTCGGAGCCGGTGAGGGTCTCACCCGGGCCGGGAAACCGCTCGACGCGTACGGTCAGGTCGGCGTTCAGCGAGCCCACCACGGCCACCCGGCCGTACTTCTCCGCCATGATCACTCCCTCCGAACGCCCCGAGCCCCTCGACCGGCCCAGGGCACATCACAGCTAGCCGGGTCATCCGATCCGCACCAGAGCGTCCACCACCAGGTCCCAGAACCGATCGCGATCCAGGTCAACGGCGACATTCGTCGGACAGCCGGCCGGAGCGGCGTGCCGAAAGTCGGCGACCGTCATCCCGGCCGTCAACACGCCGGACAGCTCGACGTCGACAACGGTTGGCCGCACGGTCAGCACGGACGGGTCGATCACGTACGCCACCGCGCACGGATCGTGCACCGGCGGATCGGTGAAACCCTGCCGGTCCCGGTACGTCCCGCCGTAGAAATCCAGCAGCTCCAGCACGAGCCGCGCCGACGCGGTGCCGACCGCGGCGATTCGCTCGCGAACAGGGGCGGTCGCCAGGGCAAGGTGCGTCACCTCCAGACCGACCATCGTCACCGGCCAACCCTCGTTGAAGACGATGTGCGCCGCCTCCGGGTCGACACCGATGTTGAACTCGGTCACCACGCCGTGGTTGCCGCGCTGGTAGGCGCCGCCCATCAGTACGACCTCCCGCACGCGTTCGGCCAGCCGAGGCTCTCGGCGTACGGCCAGGGCGATGTTCGTCAGCGGACCCACCGGCACCAGCGTGATCGTCCGAGGCGGCGCAGCCATCACCGTCTCGACGATCAGGTCGACCGCGTGGCGCGGATCGAGCGGCACGGTCGGCGTCGGCAGCACCGGTCCGTCCAGTCCCGACTCACCGTGGATGTCGGCGCCGTGCTTGGGCAACCGGACGAGCGGTCGAGCACACCCCGCAGCGATCGGCACACCGTCGATCCCGGCCAGCGTCGCGACCGCCCGCGCATTGTGGGTGACCTTCTCCAGCGTCTGATTGCCGGCGACGGTGGTGATGGCGACCAGCTCGATCGACGTACTGCCGTGGGCCAGCAGCATGGCGATCGCGTCGTCGTGTCCTGGATCGCAGTCGAGAATGATCCGTCTGCGTTCGGCGTCGGACACACCGCGACCCTATGCCGCGTGCTGAGACCTGCGTGCCGGGGGCCACGGAATCATCTCGCACGGCATTGGTGGATATTCACACAGACCTCGTACGTCTCGGAAGGACTTGACGCACACCACCCCCACCGGCCACCACTACCTCCGCCGACACGACCCACCCTGATTGGGCGGACGCCGAAAGGGCGGCGAGCTCGGGTGGAGTGAAGCGGCCTCGAGCGCGTGCCAGGCGTGGGCCCGGCGTCAGCCGCGGACGGCGTTGGCCAGCTGGTCGGCGCGGTCGGTGCGCTCCCAGGTGAACTCCGGCAGCTCGCGCCCGAAGTGCCCGTAGGCCGCCGTCCGCGCGTAGATCGGACGCTTGAGATCGAGGTCGCGGATGATCGCGGCCGGCCGCAGGTCGAAGACGGCCAGCACGGCCTGCTGGATCTGCTCCACCGGAACCGTCTCGGTGCCGAACGTCTCGACATAGAAGCCGACCGGGTGCGCCTTGCCGATCGCGTACGCCACCTGGACCTCGCAACGCGCAGCGAGGCCGGCGGCGACGACGTTCTTGGCGACCCAGCGCATCGCGTACGACGCCGAACGGTCCACCTTGGACGGATCCTTGCCGGAGAAGGCGCCGCCACCGTGCCGCGCCATGCCGCCGTAGGTGTCGACGATGATCTTGCGGCCAGTCAGGCCGGCGTCGCCCATCGGGCCGCCGATCTCGAACCGTCCGGTCGGGTTGACCAGCAGCCGGTAGTCCGACGCGTCGATGTCGTACCGCCCGACGACGGCATCGACAACGTGCTTGCGGACGTCCGGAGCGAGCAGCGCCTCGAGGTCGATGTCGGCGGCGTGCTGACTCGACACCACCACGGTGTCCAGCCGGACCGGCCGATCACCCTCGTACTCGACGGTGACCTGCGTCTTCCCGTCCGGGCGCAGGTACGGCATGGTGTGATCCTTGCGGACGGCGGCGAGCTGCTCGGCCAGCCGGTGCGCCAGGTCGATCGGCAGCGGCATCAGGGTCGGCGTCTCCGTGCAGGCATAGCCGAACATCAGGCCCTGGTCGCCGGCGCCCTGAGCGTCGAGCGCGTCGTGTGCCTCGCCCGAGCGCTCCTCGAATGCGTGATCCACACCCTGCGCGATGTCCTTGGACTGCTGACCGATGGCGACCTGCACACCACAGGAGCGACCGTCGAAGCCCTTGGTGGAGGAGTCGTAGCCGATCGCGATGATCCGTTCGCGCACGATGCCGGGGATCTCGGAGTAGGCGTCGGTCGTGACCTCGCCGGCGATGGTGACCAAACCGGTCGTGACCAGCGTCTCGACCGCCACCCGACTGTCGGGATCGGTGGACAAGATGTCGTCGAGGATCGAGTCACTGATCTGATCGGCGATCTTGTCGGGGTGACCCTCGGTCACCGATTCCGAAGTGAACAGCCTGCTCGTCATCACAATCTCCCCACGCTGGCGCAGTCGGACACTCTACTTAACGGCACGGACGTCCAAGGCCGAGTCCCAGATCCGGTGGGCCAGCTGATCCTTCGAGCCGGCCACCGGCGGTTCGGCCCGCTCGGCTCGGGATGCCTGCCCGGCCGAGATCACCACGATCTCGCTGTCGGGTTGGCCGAACACCTTGTCCCGGCCCACCTCGTTCAGCACCAGCAGGTCGCAACCCTTACGAGCCAGCTTGGCACGGCCGAGCTCCAGCAGGCTGTGCTCGGCCGTCGGCGTCTCAGCGGCGAACCCGACGAGCACCTGCCGAGGATCGGTGCGGCCGCGGACCAGTGAGGCGAGCACGTCGGTTGTCTGGACCAGGTCGAGCCGAAGCCCTTCGTCGGCGGACTTCTTCAGTTTGGTGTCGCTGGCCGCGGCGGGCGTGTAGTCGGCCGGTGCGGCCGCCATCACGACGATGTCGGCCTCGTCGGCGGCGGCCATCATGGCGGAGGCCAGATCGGCGGTCGAGGTGACTGTCACCAGGTCGAGGTCGGCCGGCGCGGGCAGGCCGACATTGGCCGCCACGAGCCGGACCTGGGCCCCACGCAGCGCGGCCGCGCGGGCCAACGCCCACCCCATCAGCCCGGACGAGGAGTTGCCGAGGAATCGCACCGGGTCGAGGTGCTCGCGGGTGCCGCCCGCGCTGACCGCGACCCGCAGCCCGGCCAGGTCTCGCGCGGCGGCGCGAACCGCAATCCCGGGATCGGCCAGGACGCTCGCCGCGACGGCGTGGAGCTCGATCGCCTCGGGAAGCCGGCCCGGTCCCGAGTCGTTGCCGGTCAGTCGTCCCGATGCCGGGTCGATGACGACCGCGCCGCGAGCGCGCAGCGTGGCCACATTCGCCTGGGTGGCGGGATTCAGCCACATCTCGGTATGCATCGCAGGGGCGTAGACGATCGGACAGGTGGCGGTCAGCAAGACGTTGGTGAGCAGATCGTCGGCGCGCCCCGTCGCTGCCCGGGCGAGCAGGTCGGCGGTTGCCGGTGCCACGACCACCAGCCCGGCGGAACGGCCGATCGTGACGTGCGGGACGTCGTACGCGTCCTCGAACACCCCAGTGTGCACGGGCCGGCCGGACAGCGCCTCCCAGGTGGCTGCGCCGACGAAGTTCAGCGCCGCCTCGGTCGGGATCACTGTGACCTCGTGACCGTCGGCGAGCAGTCGACGGAGCAGTTCGCACGCCTTGTATGCCGCGATCCCGCCGGCCACGCCGAGCACGATGCGGGTCAAAGCTGTGCTCCGGGGCTCAGGCGGGATTGTCGAAGTCGGCGGCCGCGCCGGTATCGGTCGACTCGCCCTCGGCGTCGACGTCGATGTCGATGCAGTTGAGCAGGCCGGCGTTGACCTCACGGAGCGCGATCGACAGCGGCTTCTCCTGCACCCCGGTCTCGACCAGCGGACCGACGTTGTCGAGCAGGCCCTCCCCGAGCTGTGAGTAGTAGGCATTGATCTGACGGGCACGCTTCGCGGCGAAGAGCACCAGCTTGTACTTCGAGTCGGAGCGGGTCAGCAGCTCGTCGATGGGCGGGTTGGTGATGCCCTCGGCGACCACGGGGTTTCCGGACACAGTGAACCTTCTGGGGTTGGTGACAGCGAGCCGACCCCGTACGAGGCCGTCGGCCCCTGAAGCGGGTTCGTGGCACGCAGGATCAGGCCTGTAGGACTACAGACCCACCAACCCTACCAACTCCCCGACGGCCTGGCCTATTTCGCGGTTCACGACCACGTGATCGAACTCGGAAACCGCGGCCAGCTCCTCACGCGCCGAGGCAAGCCGCCGCTCGCGCTGTTCGGCCGTCTCGGTCCCCCGCCCCACCAACCGGCGGACCAGCTCCTCCCAGCTGGGCGGGGCCAGAAACACGAATCGGGCGCTGGGGAGGTTCGCCTTGACCTGCCGCGCGCCCTGCAGATCGATCTCGAGCAGCGCCTGCCGGCCCTCCGCGAGCGCGGCCAGCAGCGGAGCGCGTGGTGTGCCGTACCGGTGCCTGCCATGCACGATCGCCCACTCCAGCAGGTCACCGCGCGCGATCATCGCATCGAACTCGTGCTCGGAGACGAACCAGTAGTGCACACCTTCCTGCTCCCCCGGCCGGGGCGGTCGGGTCGTCGCCGACACCGAGACGAAGAGCTCCGGGTGCTCGACGGCGAGTCGAGCAACGACCGTCCCCTTGCCCACGGCGGTCGGTCCGGAGACGACGGTGAGCCGCGGCTCCCGCCCGGAGCCTTGCTGGCCCGAACCTGCCTGGCCCGAACCCTGCTGGCCCGAACCCTGTTGTCCCGAACCCTGCTGTCCCGAACCTGCGAGTGAGTCGGGACTCACTCGGCCGACCGCGGCGCCGGGCGACGCCCGAACTCCTCGATCAGCGCGGCGACCTGATGCTTGCCCAGTCCGCGCAGCCTTCGGTTGGAGGCGATGTCGAGCCGAAGCATGATCTTCTCCGCCCGGACCGCCCCGACCCGCGGCAGCGCCTTCAGCGTGTCCACGACCTTCGTATGCGCGACCACGTCGTCGGACTCAGCCAGGTCGAGCACGTCCGCCAGGCTGAGCTCGCCCGTCCGCAGAGCCTGCTTCACCTGAGCGCGCCGCCGCCGCGCCTCGGTGGCCGCGTGACGCGCCTCGAGGCGTTGCTCGTTGCTCAACGGAGGAATGGTCACCGGTCGATCCTCATCTGCGGGCAGGAAGTTCGGCTGTGACGAGAACCTACCTCACAGCGATGACGCCGCTGATCGCGGCTTGCGCCTCGTCAACCGCGCGACGCAGCGCCCCGGGATCCGGTCCGGCGCGGAGAATCTCCCGGCTGGAGGACGGCAGGACGAGGTTCTTCGCGACGCCGAACACGTCGTCCAGATCCTGCGCGGTCGCGCCCTGGGCGCCGATTCCGGGCACCAGGATGGAGCCGTTGAGCCTGGAGAAGTCGGCGCCGGTGCGACCGATGGTGCCGCCGACCACGACGCCGACATCGCCGAGCTCGGCTGCGGGACCCCCCTCGCGGTTGCGGCGGGCGACCTCATCGAGGATCGTCTGACCGACCATCCGGCCGTCAGCGACCCTCGCATGCTGGACCTGCGGGCCCTCCGGATTGCTGGTGAGCGCGAGGACGTACACCCCGCGGCCGGTGCTCCTCGCGAGGTCGATGGCTCCGTCGAGGGAGCCGAAGCCCAGGTACGGGCTCAGCGTGACGGCATCGGCGGCAAGAGGAGCGCCCTCGCTGAGGTAGGCGGCCGCGTACGCGTCCATGGTCGAGCCGATGTCGCCGCGTTTGACATCCAGCAGGGACAACGCACCGACGTCGCGCAGGTCGTTCAGCACTCGCTCCAGGACCGCGATCCCAGCCGAGCCGTACGTCTCGAAAAAGGCAGACTGCGGCTTGAACACCGCGACCTGGGCTCCGATCGCCTCGATGAGCGTGCGAGCGAAGCGTTCCAGGCCGGACGCACTGATCGGCAAGCCCCAGGCGCGGAGCAGGCCGGGGTGTGGATCGATCCCGACGCACAACCGACCGCGCTCGCTGGTTCGCTCGACCAACCGTTGTCCGTACGGTGTCATGAGCGGCTCCTGTCCAGACGGTTGAGGGCGAGATGGTCGAGGGCGAGACGGTTGAGGGCGGCAACGACGGCGGGGCCGCCGTAGATGAATCCTGTGTACACCTGGAGCAGGTCCGCGCCGGCGTCGAGCAGCCGCGCGCCGTCGTCGGCCGACATCACGCCCCCGACCCCGATCAGCGGAAGATCGCTTCGTTGCCGGAGAAACCGGACGACCTGACGCGCACGAGCGGCCAGCGGCGCCCCGGACAGTCCCCCGCTCTCCTTTGCGAGCCGCGACTCGGCGAAGGAGACGCCGCTGCGACGCAGGGTGGTGTTGGTGGCGATCAGTCCACTGATCCCGGTGATCCGGCAGACGTCAAGGGCTTCCTCCAACGCACTCTCACCGAGATCGGGGGCGAGCTTGACGAAGATCGGCACCGGGTCGGTCGGGCGTTCGGCGCGAGCGGCCTGGACGAGCGTGCCGGCGAGCTCGCGAAGAAGATCGGCGTCCTGCAACCGCCGCAGCCCCGGCGTGTTGGGGCTGGACACGTTGACCGCGATGTAGTCCGCGTACGGCGAGAGCGCTGTGAAGCTCGCCAGGTAGTCTTCGGTGGCCTCCTCGACCGGAGTGATCTTGGTCTTCCCGATCGAGATGCCGAGTGGGATCCCCGCGGCGGTGTTGCCGCGTCGGACGCCTGCGGCCTGTAGCCGGCGCGCGAGCGCGGCAGCACCATCATTGTTGAAGCCCATCCGATTGATCAGCGCCTCGCTCTGCGGCAGCCGGAACAGCCGCGGACGGTCGTTTCCCGGCTGGGCGTGCGCCGTCACGGTGCCCAGCTCGGCGAACCCGAAGCCGAAACCGGCCCAGGCCGCCAGCGCGACACCGTTCTTGTCCATCCCCGCGCCCAGCCCGATCCGGCCCGGGAACCGGATGCCGGCCAGCTCCACCGGTGCGCGGTGCCGACCCCACCAGGCACTCCCCAGTCGGCGAAGCGGTCGAACCCGGCCGAGTCGGCTCAGCGAGGCGAGGGTCTGCTCGTGGACCTTCTCGGGGTCACCGCCGCCGGAGCGGAACAAGACGGGCCGGAGCAGGCGTTCGTACATCATCCCCCTGAGTTGTCAGCGGCAGAAGCGGCCCTGGCCGACTGTGACGCTGACAACTCGGCCGAGAGCTCTGCCGACCAAGACTGCAGCGAGCGCACGCCGACACTTCCCGCCATGATCGACTCGATGCCCTGCACCGCGGCGGCGAGGCCCTGCACGGTGGTCACGCACGGCACGTTGCGCATCACCGCTGCCGTCCGGATCTCGTAGCCGTCGAACCGCGGCCTGCCGTGCGGGCTCAGTCCGTGCGGGGTGTTGAAGATCAGGTCGACCTCACCGTCGAGGATCGCCTGGACGATGGTCTTCTCCCCGTTCGGGCCCGGGCCGTGACTGAACTTGCGAACGCTCGTCACGATCACGCCGTGCCGGCGCAGCATCGATGCGGTGCCGTCCGTGGCCAAGATCTCGAAGCCGAGGTCCGCGAGCCGCTTCACCGGGAAGATCACGAACCGCTTGTCCCGGTTGGCTACGGAGATGAAGACCGTCCCCTTGGTCGGCAGCGGACCGAAACCGGCGACCTGGCTCTTGGCGAAGGCAGCGCCGAACGTGTAGTCCAGCCCCATCACCTCACCGGTGGACTTCATCTCGGGTCCGAGGATCGTGTCGACCGAGATCCCTTCCACCGTACGGAACCGGTTGAACGGCATCACGGCCTCCTTCACCGCGATCGGCCCGGGATGCTCGTCCGACCCGTCGCCGCTCGCGCGCAACAAACCGTCGTGGCGAAGCTCGGCGATCGTCGCCCCCATCATGATCCGCGCGGCGGCCTTGGCCAGTGGTGTCGCGGTGGCCTTGGAGACGAAGGGCACCGTACGCGAGGCGCGCGGGTTGGCCTCCAGCACGTACAGCGTGTCGCCGGCGAGGGCGAACTGGATGTTGATCAAGCCGCGCACTCCGACCCCCGCCGCGATCGCCGCGGTGGAGTACCGGATCCGCTCGACCACCTCGGCACCGAGCGTGATCGGTGGCAGGGCGCACGCGGAGTCGCCGGAGTGGATGCCGGCCTCCTCGATGTGCTCCATCACCCCACCCAGATAGAGATCTGTGCCGTCGTACAGCGCGTCGACGTCGATCTCGACCGCGTCGTCGAGGAACTGGTCGACCAGGACCGGGTGCTCGGGCGTGACGTCGGTGGCCCGCTCGATGTAGGAGCTCAGGGTCGGTTCGTCGTAGACGATCTCCATTCCCCGGCCGCCGAGAACGTAGCTCGGTCGCACCAGCACCGGGTAGCCGATCTCGTCGGCAATCTCCTTGGCCTGGCTGAACGAGCTCGCCATCCCGTGCCGCGGTGCCGGCAGGTCGGCCTCGGCCAGCACGCGGCCGAACGCGCCCCGCTCCTCGGCGAGGTGGATCGCCTCCGGGCTGGTGCCGACGATCGGCAGGCCGGCATCCTTCAGCTGCTGCGCCAGCCGCAGCGGGGTCTGGCCGCCGAGCTGGACGATCACGCCGACGACCGGCCCGGCCGCGAGCTCGGCGTGGTAGACCTCCAGCACGTCCTCGCAGGTGAGCGGTTCGAAGTAGAGCCGGTCCGCGGTGTCGTAGTCGGTCGACACCGTCTCCGGGTTGCAGTTGATCATGATCGTCTCGTAGCCGGCCTCGGACAGCGTCATCGCCGCGTGCACGCACGAGTAGTCGAACTCGATGCCCTGCCCGATCCGGTTCGGCCCGCTGCCCAGGATCAGCACGGCCGGCTTCGTCCGCTGAGCGACCTCGGTCTCGGAGTCGTAAGAGCTGTAGTGGTACGGCGTCTTCGCGGCGAACTCTGCGGCACAGGTGTCCACGGTCTTGTAGACCGGGCGTACGCCGAGGGCCCAGCGGACACCGCGAACGACGTCCTCGGACAGGTTCCGTAGGGAGGCGATCTGTGCGTCGGCCAGACCGTGCCGCTTGGCCACTCGGAGGACGTCGGCGGTCAGCTCGGGCGCCGTCCGGAGCTCCTCGGCGACCTCGATGATCAACACCAGCTGGTCGATGAACCACGGGTCGATCTTGGTGGCCTCGAACACCTGCTCCTGTGTCGCGCCGGCCCGCAGCGCCTGGACGAGCAGGCCCAGCCGGCCGTCGTGCGGCCTGGATGCCCGCTGGAGCAGGGAATCGACCGACTCGGTGATCTCGCCCGCCAGCACGAAGGGAGCCTTGGGATCCTCTAGGCTGCGCAAAGCCTTGCCGAGCGCCTCGGTGAAGTTGCGGCCGATCGCCATCGCTTCACCCACGCTCTTCATGTGCGTGGTGAGCGCGTCGTCCGCCCCGGGGAACTTCTCGAACGCGAACCGCGGCACCTTGACCACGACGTAGTCCAGCGTGGGCTCGAAGCTCGCCGGGGTCTCGCCGGTGATGTCGTTGCCGATCTCGTCCAGGGTGTAGCCGATGGCGACCTTCGCGGCGATCTTGGCGATCGGGAAGCCGGTGGCCTTCGAGGCCAGTGCGGAGCTGCGCGACACCCGCGGATTCATCTCGATCACGATCATCCGACCGGTCGCCGGATCGATCGCGAACTGGATGTTGCAGCCTCCGGTGTCCACGCCGACCGCCCGGATGATGCCGATCGCCACGTCGCGCATCCGCTGGTACTCACGGTCGGTCAGGGTCATCGCGGGTGCCACGGTGATCGAGTCGCCCGTGTGCACGCCCATCGGGTCGAGGTTCTCGATCGAGCAGACGATCACGACATTGTCCGCCCGGTCGCGCATGACCTCGAGCTCGTACTCCTTCCAGCCGAGAATCGACTCCTCGATCAGTACCTCGGTCGTGGGGCTGGCGGCGAGGCCGGCACCGGCGATCCGGCGCAGGTCGGACTCGGTATGGGCGAAGCCCGAGCCAACCCCACCCATGGTGAAGCTCGGCCGCACGACGAGCGGATAGCCCAGCTCGATGGCAGCGCCCAGCACGTCGTCCATCGAGTGGCAGATCACGCTGCGGGCCACGCCGACGTCGGGAGTGTCGGAGTCGGTGTCGAGCAGGTCGGGCGCCAGCTCGAGGTTCTCCACAATGGCCTTGAACTGCTCGCGGTTCTCCCCCCGCTGGATCGCCTCGATCGAGGCGCCGATCAGCTCGACGCCGTACTTCTCGAGGATGCCGGCTTCGTGCAGCGCGACCGCGGCATTGAGCGCGGTCTGGCCGCCGAGGGTGGCCAGCAGCGCGTCCGGGCGCTCCTTGGCGATCACCTGCTCGACGAACTCCGGTGTGATGGGCTCGATGTAGGTCGCGTCCGCGAACTCCGGGTCGGTCATGATCGTGGCCGGGTTCGAGTTCACCAGGATCACCCGGAAGCCCTCAGCCCGCAGCACGCGGCAGGCCTGCGTGCCGGAGTAGTCGAACTCGCAGGCCTGGCCGATCACGATCGGGCCGGAGCCGATCACCAGGATCGAGTTGATGTCGCTACGACGGGGCATGTCAGATCTCCCGCGCTTCGACACTCGCGTGACGCGTGGCGCGATCAGCCATCAGGTCGGTGAAGCGATCGAAGAGGTAGCTGGCGTCGTGGGGACCGGCCGCGGCCTCGGGGTGGTACTGCACGGAAAAGCTCAGCAGCGTGCCTTCGGCGTCACGCAGCTCCAGGCCCTCGACCACCTGGTCGTTCAGGCACACGTGACTGACGGTGGCAACGCCGTACGGGGTCCGGGTGGGCGCATCCCGAGGTGCGTCGACGGCGAAGCCGTGGTTGTGCGCGGTGATCTCCACCTTTCGGGTGGTCAGGTCCATCACCGGCTGGTTGATGCCGCGATGGCCATAGACCAGCTTGTAGGTCCCGAAGCCGAGGGCGCGACCGAACAGCTGGTTGCCGAAGCAGATCCCGAAGAAGGGCAGGCCGGCCTCCAGGACCTCGCGGAGCACGGCGACAGCGGCGTCGGCGGCCTCCGGGTCGCCCGGACCGTTGGAGAAGAACACCCCGTCGGGCGAGTGCTCGGCGATCTCGGCGAAGCTCGCGGTCGCCGGCAGGACGTGCACCTCGATCCCCCGCTCGGCCATCCGGTACGGCGTCATCGACTTGATGCCGAGGTCGAGCGCGACGACCGTGAACGCCTTCTCCGCGTGGGCGGAAACGACGTACGCCTCGGTGGTGCTGACCTCGTCGGCCAGGTGGGCGCCGTGCATGGACGGCTGGTCGAGCACCCGGGCGAGCAGCCTCTCCGGATCGGTCTCGATGCTGGAGACCCCGACCCGCATGGCGCCGCGCTCACGCAGATGCCGGGTCAGCGCGCGGGTGTCCACATCGCGCATCCCGACGACGCCCTGAGCGGCGAGCTCATCGGCGAGGCTGCGTTGCGCCCGCCAGCTGGACGAGACCCGCGCGGGGTCGCGGACGACGTACCCGGCCACCCAGATCCGGCTCGACTCGTCGTCGGCGTCGTTCCAGCCCGTGTTGCCGATGTGCGGAGCGGTGGCGACGACGACCTGACGGTCGTAGCTAGGATCGGTAAGAGTCTCCTGGTAGCCGGACATGCCGGTGGAGAACACCGCCTCGCCGAACGTCTCGCCGATCGCCCCGAAGGCTCGGCCGTGGAAGGTTCGGCCGTCCTCCAGTACGAGAATCGCCGGAGGGGACTGGCTTTCGGGCGCACGTGTGTCAGCGAGCATGACCGTCCTTTCCTGCCTCACAGGACAGGTCTTAAAGGTTGGTTTGACCGCGACGAAGGCTACCAGCCTCCGGCCGAATCCCGATTTCGAGCCTGAGCCGCTGACCAGCGCTCCCCAGATGCCTTCGACAAGCCGAATCCGCGTCTTCCAGCGCAACGGCGGAGCGCTGGTCAGCGCAGGGACCGGTTGGACGCGCACCGACTGACCGACATAGCGTGAGGCAATGCGCACCACGCCCCTCACCCGGCTTCGCGCGGGTGTCGTGGCAGCCGTGGTGCTCTGCGTCGCCGGCCTGGCCAGCGTGCTGATGGCCACACCTGCCCAGGCGCTCAGCCCGATCAACCCGGTACGGATCGACAACGGCGATCCCGCCAACTCGAGCTTCACCGTCTTCGTCGAGGGCAACGTCGCCCTCGGCGCTGACGAGTCGGAGGGAACCGTTGCCGCCGGCGGGAACCTCACGTTCAGTACGAGCTACAACGTGGCGGCGAACGTCTCCTCGACGTTCCGCACACCGACCGCGCCGGGCGACCCGGCACCGATCGGGCTGTACGTCGGCGGCGGAGTCCTGTGGCCGAACACCGATCCGGTGCTCAAGGTGCTGGGCGGGTACACCACGAAGATCGCCGCCACAGCGACGTACGACGCGCTCAACAAGAACCCGAACGACTACCAGATCGTCGAGCCCGGAGCCGGAGTCGACTCCACCCCGCGGATCGAGGGCACGGTCGGCCAGACGCCGGCCTCGATCGGAGAGCCGGTCGGGGACCTGATCGATATCCCGGGAGCCTTTGGCCAGTACCGCGACCTCACCACCGAGATGGCCGCGTGCCCGCAGACGGTCGTCCCGAAGGATGCGAACGGGAACGTCCTCGGCGATCCGATTCCGGCGGGCAGCAACGTCTACTTGACGCTCACACCCGGTCAGACCAACGTGCTCAACCTCACCGCCGACGAGCTCGCGAACCTCGGCCAGTTCACCTTCACCGGTCAGGCGCCTGCCCCTGGAACCCCGCTCCTGATCAACATCACCGGCGGCTCCTTCACCGGAACCTGGCCCAACCAGGCCGGGATCTCGAGTGGGAACGCGCCGTACATCTTGTGGAACCTCCCGGACGCGACCACGGTCACCGTCACCGGCGGGGACAGCGTGGAGGGCACCCTGTACGCCCCCAACGCCGCCCTGGCCTGGCAGGCGACGAACAACATCGAGGGCAACATCATCGCCAAGTCGTTCGTGCACGGTGCCGCCGGTTTCGGTGTCGGGGTGCCGCGCGAGATCCACGACTTCCAGTTCAACGACACGTTGGAGTGTGAGGCGTCTCCCAGCCCGACTCCAAGCAGCCCGACTCCAAGCAGCCCCAGTCCAAGCAGCCCCACCGCATCGCCCACGCCGCCGACTCCGACGCCCACGAGCCCGTCCCCGACGCCTACCAGCGAGTCGCCGACGCCCGGACCCACCCCGAGCGACTCGACGACCACCCCGAGCACACCGACTCCCAGCGAGTCCACGCCCGGGCCGGTGACTCCGACGACGCCCGGTGGTGGCGGCTCGACGACGTCCGGCGGCAACCTGCCCAACACCGGCGGCCCGTCGTGGTGGATCGGACTTGCCGGGCTGGTTCTCACCGGCGCCGGGATCACGGCGTACCTGTCGAGCCGACGTCGCCATGGGTCGCACGGCTGAGGCTGAGGTGGCCCCCCTGGTCACCCCTCCCCTATGCTCCTGAAGACGGAATGTCGCGTCGTACCAACTTAAGCGCTTAAGTGGCCATGGCCAGGACAGGGGACCTCCGATGATCTCGACCGAGCTGACCAGCGGCTGGACACTGCAAGCGACCGGCGGCGACACCGAGGACCGATTGCCGAAGGACGACATTCCGGCAACCGTCCCGGGGAGCACGCATGTGGACCTGCTCGCCGCAGATCTGATCGAGGACCCCTTTCTCGACGGCAACGAGTTCAAGCTGACCTGGCTGTTCGACGTCGACTGGCGCTACCGCACGACACTTGACCCGGAGAACCTCGATCTTGGTGTGCCCGGCCCGGACGAGCGGGTCGATCTGGTGTTCGAGGGCATCGACACGGTCGCCACGATCAGCCTCGGCGACACCGAGGTCGGCCGGACGAAGAACATGCACCGCTCGTACCGCTTCGACGTCGGCCGGCTGCTCGACGGCGCGGCCATCGACCTCGCCGTGGACCTGCAGTCGGCGACGACGTACGCGGAGGCCGAGAAGGAACGGCTGGGCTTCCGACCGGGGCCGTACCCCACTCCCTTCAACTACCTGCGAAAGATGGCCTGCAGCTTCGGCTGGGACTGGGGCCCCGACCTGCGGACGGCAGGTCTGTGGAAGCCGGTCCGACTGGAGCGCTGGAAGACTGCCCGGCTCGCATCGGTGCGACCGCTGGTCACCGTCGACGACCACGGGACCGGCCACGTCGAGCTGCGTATCGACTTGGAGCGCACCGGGTCGTGGGGCGGTCTGACGCTCGCTGCGGACGTCCTCGGTGCGCACGCCGAACTCGATGTCGCCGGCAGCGCGACGGGCGTGGTGCTCCATCTGGAGGTGCCGGACGTGCCGCTGTGGTGGCCGACGGGCTACGGCGAGCCGCGGCTGGCCGACCTGGTGGTGACCCTGAGCACGCTCGGCGACTCCGACGACGCCGGTGAGGAGCTCGACCGCTGGCAGCGCCGGATCGGCTTCCGAACCGTCGAGCTGGACACCTCGATCGATGAGATCGGCACGGCGTTCACGTTCCGGATCAACGGCACCCCGATCTTCGTGAAGGGCGCGAACTGGATCCCCGACGACCACTTCCTCACTCGGATCACACCGGCGCGCCTGGCCCGGCGGCTGGATCAGTCGCTCGCCGCCAACCTCAACCTGCTGCGGATCTGGGGCGGCGGGATCTACGAGACCGACGAGTTCTATGCCGCCTGTGACGAGCGCGGGCTGCTCGTCTGGCAGGACTTCCTGCTCGCCTGCGCTGCCTACCCGGAGGAGCAGCCGTTGTGGGACGAGATCGCGGCGGAGGCCCGCGAGAACGTCGTCCGGCTCATGCCGCACGCGTCGCTCATCCACTGGAACGGCGGCAACGAGAACCTGTGGGGGTTCGCGGACTGGGACTGGGCGGGGCGCCTGGAGGGCCGCACCTGGGGTGAGCGGTACGCCCGCGAACTACTGCCGGGAATCGTCGCCGAGCTGGACCCGACGAGGACGTACAGCGACAACAGTCCGTGCTCCCCCGGTTTCAGCAACGAAGCAATGCATCCGAACGACCCGGACAACGGCACCCATCACCAGTGGGCGGTCTGGAATCAGCTCGACTACACCGAGTACCGCAGCGAGATCCCGCGGTTCTGCTCGGAGTTCGGGTTCCAGGGGCCGCCGGCATGGCGGACGCTGAGCGACTGGGTGCACGCGGTCGACGGCACGCCCCTCGCCGACGCCGCCGACCCGAAGGACGACGCCAACTTCTTGATCCACCAGAAGGCCGACGACGGAAACGGCAAGCTGGACCGCGGGATGGCCCCGCATCTCGGAGTGCCGGCCGACTTCGCCGACTGGCACTGGGCCGGGCAGCTCAACCAGGCACGCGCGGTGACGTACGCGATCGAGCACTATCGCTCCTGGTGGCCGCGGACCGCCGGGGCGATCGTCTGGCAGATCAACGACTGCTGGCCGGTGACCTCCTGGGCGGCGATCGACTCGCAGGAGCGTCGCAAGCCCTTGTGGCACGCGATGCAGGCCGCCTTCGCGCCCCGGTTGCTGTCGGTCGTCGACCGCGATGGCGTGCTGTCCGTTGCGGTCGTCAACGACACCGACGAGGACTGGTCCGGTGCGCTCGAGGTGAGCCGACGAGGACTCGACGGCACGGTACGGGCCGACGACGAGCGAACGGTCACCGTGGCTGCGCGGTCGGTCGAGGTGGTGGCCCTGCCCGCTGACGTGGCACACCCGGACGACCCTCGCGGCGAGCTGATCCTCGCCCGACTCGGAGACGCCTTCCGCGACGACGTGCGGACGGTGCACACCTTCGTTCCCGACGTCGACCTGGCCCTCGACCCCGATCCGGTGTCGGCCACCGCGACGGCCGTGCCCGGTGGATACCAGGTGCACCTCAGCGCCAGGTCGTTGGCCCGCGACATCACGCTGCTCCCCGACGTGGCGGCGGCCGATGCCGAGGTCGATCATGGGCTCGTGACCCTGCTCGCCGGTGAGAGCGCCTCCTTCGCGATCCGGACGAGCGCCGAGGACATCGGCCATCTACTGACCACGCATCCCGTGCTTCGGACGGCGAACGACCTCCAGCGAACCGCTGCGGTCCGGCGATGAGCGCGGAGTCGGCGAGAGCCGGCTCGGTGGGCGGCGCGTCTGGCGGGTCCGGTGCCGGGACCGGGCCGGTCGGGCTGGTGATCAACCGACCCGGTCGGCCGCTCGGCATGGAACCCTTCCTGATCGAGCTGGTGGAGGGGATCGAAGAGGTCTTCAGCCCGCTCGATCGCTCCCTGCGATTCAACATCGTCACGAGTCACGACCAGGAGATCGCCATCTGGCGGCGCTGGGCCGACCAGCGCTCGGTCGACGCCATCATCATGCTGGACCTGCATCCCGAGGACGACCGGCTTCCGGTGCTGGCCGAGCTGGGTATCCCCGCTGCCCTTCTCGGCGGCCCCCGCGGCGGACTGCCCTTCACGAACGTCTTCGTGGACAGTGCCGCCGGCGCGACCGACGCCGTCGACGCGCTGGCCGACCTCGGCCACCGCCGGATCGCGTACGTCGGTGGTCCGCACGAGCTGCTCCACAGCCAGACCCGCAGCGGTGCGTTCCTGGCGGAGTGCACGGCCCGTGGCTGCGCCGGGATCCTGGCGGAAGGCGACTACTACGAGACCTCTGGTCGGGAGGCGACCCTCGAGCTACTGCGGGGCGGTGAGGCGCCCACCGCGATCTTCTACGACAACGTCGTGATGGCGGTCGCGGGTCTCGGCGCGCTGGGCGACCTGGGACTCGGGGTTCCCGACCACGTATCGGTGATGGTCTGGGACGACACGGCGCTGTCCCGGCTCACCCAGCCAGGGCTCAGCGTCGTCGCGGTCGACGTCCACCGACTCGGGGTCACGATGGCCGAGGCGGTGCTGGCCGTCCTCGGCGGCGCGAGCGTGAGAACGTACGACGCACCGCGACCCGAGGTAAGGCTGCGCGGTTCGACCGCGGAGCCGCCCGAGCCTCGCGTCTCGGGAGGGCCGGACTCGGTGAGGGCCGGCTCAGGAGGAAACCCGACGCAGGAGCACCCGACGCAGGAGCACCCGACGCAGGAGCACCCGACGCAGGAGGAACCGACCGATGAAGTCCTGGATGAGCACCCCGACGCACCGGGCATGGCTGCAGGGCGAGGCAGAGCGACTGCTGACGTTCGGTCTGCGGACGGGCCTGGACGCCGGCGGAGCGGGGTACCTGGACGACGACGGTCTGCCGACGGCCGGCCAGCCGGTGCACACCTGGATCACGTCGCGGATGGTGCACGTGTACGCCCTGGGCCAACTGCTCGGCATCCCGGGCTCGCGGCCGGTCGCGGAACGTGCCTTCGCCGGGTTGACCGGTCGCCTGCGGGACGCGGAGTCGGGCGGCTGGTTCGCGGCCGTCGACGACTCGGGACCGGTGGACGACGCGAAGGTCTGCTACGCCCATGCTTTCGTCGTACTGGCGGCAGGCTCGGCGGTCCGGATCGGGCTGGACGGCGCTCCCGAGCTGCTCGAGGAGGCGACGAACGTGTTCCTCGAACGGTTCTGGGACTCCTCCGCCGGGCTCTGTGTCGACACCTGGAACGCCGACTTCAGCACGCTCGAGGAGTACCGCGGGATCAACGCCAATATGCACGCCGTGGAGGCCATGCTCGCCACCGCCGACGTGACCGGCGAGACGCTCTGGCTCGAGCGGGCCGCCCGGATCGGGGAGTTCGTGGTGCGGAAGGCGGCGAGCAACGGCTGGCGGATCCCGGAGCACTTCGACTCGTCCTGGAACCCCATCCCGGACTACAACGACGACCAGCGCGACGACCCGTTCAAGCCGTACGGCGCGACGGTGGGGCACGCGCTGGAGTGGTCGCGGCTGTTGCTGAACCTCGAGGCGGCGGCGGCGGACGCCGACCTTGTCGCGGTTCAGCAGGCGGCGGACTGGTCCGGGTCGGCGCAGGCGCTGTTCGGCCAGGCGGTGGCCGACGGCTGGGCGGTCGACGGAGCCGACGGCTTCGTCTACACCACCGACTGGGACGGCTTGCCGGTGGTCCGCGACCGGATGCACTGGGTGGCCGCGGAGGCGACCGCGGCGGCAGCAGCGCTGTGGGCCCGGACGGGCGACTCCTCGTACGCGACCTCGTACGAACGCTGGTGGGACTACACCGACGCCCACCTGATCGACCGCGAGCGCGGTTCCTGGCACCATCAGCTCGACGCGGCCAACCGTCCGATCGCGACCGTCTGGCCGGGCAAGCCGGATCTGTACCACGCCTTCCAGGCGACCCTGTTCCCGCGGCTGCCGCTGTCGCCGACCCTCGCCACCGCCCTGTCGCGCGGTCTGCTGACCTAACCCTGCCGCCTGCCATCCCTCGGACCCCGGCCCCGGCCCTCGGCCACCTGCCAGGCCACCGGCCCCGGAAACTGGGCGCAAACGACAGTCTGAATCGATTCAAACCTGTCGTTTGCGCCCACTTTCCCGGTGACTCACCTCACTCTTGGGGATAGTTGCGCTATACATCTATCCTCCTATATAGTTGCTTGAGGCAAGCAACTGGGAGTGAGACAGATGACCATCGGCCATGAGAACGCCGCCAATCTCTTCGGCGCGCTGAGTGCACTGCTCCGCGCCGGACGCGCGGCGGGCCACCGGCACGCCAACGAGATGGGTGCAGCGGGAACCGCTGTGGCGGCCCTGAAGGCCCTCCAGGATGGCGACGCCCGACCCAGCGATCTCGCCGGGCGCCTGCACGTCGGACCGTCCGTTGTGTCACGTGCCATCGTGCCGCTCGAGCACGACGGCCTGATCGAGCGCAAGCCCGACCCCAAGGACGCCCGCGCCTGCCAGCTCAGCCTGACCCCGCTCGGCCGGGAGCGACTGGCGACCCTGCAGGACGCGTACGTCGAGCGGGTCCGCGCTCGTTTCACCGAGTGGTCCGACGCCGACGCGGTCTATGCAACCACCGTGCTCGCCGCCCTGGAACGCGTGCTGGCCGACACCGACCAGTTCGCGACCGACCAGGCCGCCCTCACCAGATCGCTCATTCCTGCGGTGCTCGCCGCCGACCGGGACACGCCCGCCGTCGAAACCGAGCCCTCCCCCACGTACAGCCTCGCAACGCCGCGAACCGACCAGAACTAGCCACCCAGCACCACCAGTACAGACAGAAGGAAACGCTCGACCATGACCACCACCGTCGCACCACGTCGGATCGACACCGATGCGCCGATGTCGCATCGGCAGATCCTCGAGTCGATGACGGGACTGCTCGCCGCACTCTTCACGGCGATGCTCTCCTCGACCATCGTCTCGGTCGCCCTTCCCACGATCATCGGAGACCTGCACGGCACCCAGCGCCAGTACACCTGGGTGATCACCGCGGCCCTCCTCGCCACCACGGTCAGCACCCCGATCTGGGGCAAGCTGGCGGACCTGTTCGACAAGAAGCTCCTGGTCCAGATCGCGATCGGCATCTTCGTGGCCGGCTCGATCGCCGCCGGGTTCTCCCACACGGTGCCGTTCCTGCTGTCCATGCGCGTCGTCCAGGGCCTCGGCATGGGCGGTCTGACCGCTCTCGTCCAGGCGATCATGGGCTCGATCATCGCTCCGCGTGAACGCGGTCGGTACGCCGGCTACATGGGTGCGGTGATGGCCGTCAGCACGGTCTCCGGCCCGTTGCTCGGCGGCCTGATCGTCGACACCGCCCTGGGTTGGCGCTGGACGTTCTTCGTCTGCGTGCCGCTCGCCATCATCGCCTTGTTCATCATCCAGGCCACGCTGCGCGTCCCGTCGATCCGGCGGAACCCGAAGATCGACTACCTGGGCGCGATCCTGCTTGCCCTGACCGCCAGCCTGCCGATGATCTGGGTGACCTTCGCCGGCAACGACTTCGGCTGGTGGAGCTGGCAGACCGCCGCATTCCTCGGATCGACCGCGCTGCTGCTCGTCGCCACGATCATCTGGGAGCTGAAGACTCCCGAGCCGCTGGTGCCGCTCCGGCTGCTCGCCAACCGCACCGCCATCCTCGTGATCGTCGCCAGCGTCGCGGTCGGCATCGGGATGTTCGGAGGCACCACCTTCCTCGGCCAGTACTTCCAGCTGGCCCGCGGGTACAACCCGACCCACGCCGGCCTGATGACCATCCCGCTGATGGCCGCCATGCTGCTCTCCTCGACCTTGTGCGGCCAGATCGTCAGCCGCACCGGCAGGTGGAAGCGGTTCCTGGTCGGTGGTGGCATCCTGCTCACCGCGGGCCTGGGTCTGCTCGGCACGATCGACCACTCGACGCCGACCTGGCACCTGAGCATCTTCATGGCGATGATGGGCCTGGGCCTCGGCGCGATGATGCAGAACCTGGTCCTCGCCGTCCAGAACACGGTCGACGTGAAGGACATCGGTGCTACGTCGGCGAGCGTCGCGTTCTTCCGCTCGCTCGGCGGTGCGATCGGTGTCTCGGTGCTCGGCGCCGTGCTGGCGGACCAGGTGCAGAGCAAGATCCTGTCCGGGATCGCCGCCCTCGGTGCGGCCGCCTCGGGTGCTCAGCTGCCCGCCGATCTCGACCTGAACGCTCTGCCGGCACCGATCCTGGCGATCGTCCGGGCGGCGTACGGCGACGCCACGGGTCACCTGTTCCTGATCGGCGCTGTCTTCGCCCTGATCTCGCTGATCGCGGTGATCTTCGTGAAGGAGGTGCCGCTGCGGCAGACGGTGAGCATGGCACCGGCCAAGCAGTCCGCTCCCGACAGCGCCGCCGAGAAGATCGAGACCGGTCCGCGGCGCGCGCTGGAGGAGCTGGAGCCCGCTAACGCCTGAGGGGCACCAGTACGACAACAAGGTGGCAGATCGTGCCGGGAGTATCCGGCACGATCTGCCACCTTGTTCTGGCTCAACCTGCCTGTTCCTTCACCAGCCCGGACTCGTACGCGATCACGACGGCCTGGACCCGGTCGCGGAGGCCGAGCTTCATCAGGATGCGGGCGACGTGGGTCTTCACGGTGTTCTCGCTGACGAACAGCTCGGCGCCGATCTCGGCGTTCGACAGCCCCCGGGCCACCTGCCGGAGCACATCCGTCTCGCGCGGGGTGAGCGCGTCGAGCTTGGGCGGTGGCCGGACAGCGCGTCGTCCGGCGAACTCGGCTACCAGTCGCCGGGTCGCACTCGGGGCGAACAGCGAACCGCCCTCGGCAACGACCCGCAGCGCGGTCACCAGCCGTTCCTCGCTGACGTCCTTCAGCAGGAAACCGCTTGCCCCCGCCCTGAGCGCCTCGTACACCACGTCGTCGAGGTCGAAGGTCGTCAGCATCAGCACGCGGGGCCCGTGCGGGTCTGCGGTGAGCTCGCGGGCGGCGGCCAGTCCGTCGACCCCTGGCATGCGTACGTCCATCAACACCACGTCCGCGTGCTCGCTTCGGCTCACCTTCACCGCGGCCGCGCCGTCGGCCGCCTCGCCCACCACCTCGATGTCGGTCTCCGGCGCCAGGATCATCCGCAGGCCCGCCCGGACCAGGGGCTGGTCGTCGGCGAGGACGACCCGGATGGTCATCGCGGATCCGCCACAATGGTCTCGATGGCGTAGGGCAGCCAGGCACGCAGCCGGAACCCGCCGGTAGGCAGGGGTCCCGCCTCCACCCGGCCGCCGACAACCGCCATCCGCTCCCGGATGCCGATCAGACCGTTCCCGGAGCCGTTCCCCGCTGGCGAGGACGGCGCCACCGGCCCGTCGTCGGTCACGAGCACGGTGAGCTCGTGCTCGCCGAAGGCCAGGTCGACGTGCGCATGCGCCCCGGAACCGGCGTGCCGGATCACGTTGGTCAGCGCCTCCTGAACGACCCGGTACGCCGTCAGGTCGACTCCCGGCGGCACCCCTTCCGGCGAGCCGCTGGTGGTCAGCTCGAGCTGGACACCCGATCGACGAACTGCCTCGACGAGCTCGCCGATGCCCAGCAACGACGGTTGGGGCGCCCCGGCCGTCGTGCTGGCGTCGAGCGTCGGGTCCTCGGCGTCGCGCAGCAGGGCCAGAAGCCGCCGCATGTCCCCGAGTGCGGCGGTGTTGGTATCCACGATGGCGTCCAGCGCGGACGTGACCTGGGCGTCGTCGATCCCGACCGTCCGACGGGCTCCCCGAGCCTGGAGCACGGTCACGGCGATGGCGTGCGAGACCACGTCGTGGAGCTCGCGGGCGATCCGAGCCCGCTCGTTGGCCACCGCCTGTCGGGCGTGCTCCTCGCTTTCCCGGGCAAGCTGGTCGTTGCGCAGGGACAGATGGCGCACCCGGTCGGCCCGAAGCCTCACAGCCAGACCGGCCGCCCAGGGACCCCCGATGAACAGCACGGCGAAGGCGATGTCGGCCGGGTCGTACGGCGGTGGCTGATCGCCGTACAAGAAGGCGACGATGGCGGCCAGGACGACCGCGACCGCGAGACCGGCCTCGACCCCGCGGGCGTGGCGACCCATCGAGTACAAGGCGATCACCACCACGGCCAGCATCCCGAACGAGGTGTTCATGAACGAGTGGACGAGCAGCGACATCGCCGTCATGCCGGCCATCGCGAGCAGGCACGCGATCACCGGAACCCGGCGCCGCAAGGACAGCGGTGCCGCGGCGAGCGCCGCCGCCAGGTAGGCGGCCGGCGGCGTTCCGGGGTGAAGGCTCAGCTCGATCACCAGCACGGCCAGTACGGCCGCGGCGAGCAGCGCATCGCCCCAGCGGACGAGCCAGGCGCGATGGGTCATGAGCCAACGGTAGGGGCCGGGCCGCCCGTGGTGGGTCACTCGCGGGAATGAGCTCGACCTCACCCTGGCGGGCGACATGGTTCACCGCCGCGAGGGACGACGCCGGGGCCGATCAGACCGAAGACTTCAGGTATCGGTCCATCCCGCAGAAAGGTCCACCCACCATGACCCACACCACAGCCGACCTCGGCGAGTCCACACTCAGCCGGGCAGCGGTTCGGGCGATCGGCGCCGCCACCTTCGCGGTCGCCGCCACCGTGACGATCGTGAATGCCCACGACCTCACCGAGATCCTCGTCGTGCTCGGCGTCCTCGTGCCGACCACCATCGCCGTGTACGGCTTCCTGCTGCCCCGAACACTCGGCCGGGCTGCTGCCGGACGGATCTCGCTCCTGCTCGGCATCGTCGCCGCGGTACTGGTCGTGCCGGCGTTCTGGTCGGGGCAGTCCCTCGTGCTCGGCGTGGCCGCGGTCCTGCTCGGTCTCTCCGGCCGCAATGCCGACCGCGGCTCCAGACTCTGTGTCGCCGGCCTGCTCACGGGCGCGCTGGCCGCTCTGGGCTACGCCGCGTGGTACCTGCTCGACTGGCTCAGCTGAGGTCAGCCGGCCTGGGCGGGCTTCGCGGCGGCGACGGCTCCCAGCACGCCCTGCACGAAGTTCGGCGAGTCGTCGGTGGAGAGCTCACCGACCATGGCGACGGCCTCCGAGATGGCCACCGCGTCCGCCAAGCCCAGCTGGTCGATCTCGAACACGGCGATCCGTAATGTGTTGCGGTCGACTCGGGGCAACCGCTCGAGCGACCAGCCCTTGGCAAGGGCCGCGCTGATCCGCCCGTCGATCTCGGTCTGGTGAGCGGCCACGCCTTCCACCAGGACCTTGGTGTAGTCCCGGACCGGCGGAGCGGCGTCCGCGGTCCTCTCGGCGAGCGTCTCCAGCGCGTCGGTTCCGCGCAGCTCCGACTCGAACAGCACGTCGAGCGCCCGTTTGCGGGCCTTGCTCCGGGCGCTGGTGTGGTGGGCCGGTTGCTGCTGATGCTGCCGGGTTTCATCACCGAGCGGTTGCGGTGCGGTCAACTCAGATCCGGCCGAGGTACTCGCCGGTACGGGTGTCGACCTTGACCTTCTCGCCCGTGGTGAGGAACAGCGGCACCTGAATCTGCAGTCCGGTCTCGACCGTGGCGGGCTTGGTGCCCCCCGTGCTGCGGTCGCCCTGCAGGCCCGGCTCGGTGTAGGTGACCTCGAGCTCGACCGAGGCCGGCAGGTCGATGTAGAGCGGGTTGTCCTCGTGCAGCGCAACGGTGGCCATCTGGCCCTCGAGCAGGTAGTTCTTGGCGTCGCCCACCGTTGCATCGGCGATCGAGATCTGTTCGTAGCTGCCGGTGTCCATGAAGACGAAACCGTCGCCGTCGTGGTACAGGTACTGCATCTCGCGACGGTCAACGCTGGCGGTGTCGACCTTGGTGTCGGAGTTGAACGTACGATCGACGACCTTGCCCGACAGCACGTGCTTCAGCTTCGTGCGGACGACGGTGTTGCCCTTGCCGGGCTTGTGGTGCTGGAACCAGACCACCGACCACAGCTGGCCGTCCAGGTCGAGGACCATTCCGTTCTTCAGATCGTTCGTGGATGCCACGCGTTTGTCACCTTTCACCGTTCCTGCCCGCCTGCTGGGCAGCGGCCCAGTCTAGACCACCCGGCGCACCAGCACCCTGTCGGCGAAGTCGCCGATCAGCTCGCCCAGCTGGCCGGGATGGCTCTGGTTGGCGCCGTGCCCCGTGCCGGGCAGTGTGACGACGTCCGCATGCGGCAAGACCGCGGCCAGTCGTACGCAGCGCGTCGTCAGATGCTCCGGGCTCTTCGCTCCGGTCAGGAACCAGACCGGGAGCTGGATCTGGGAGTATGCCGCTTCCCGCACGCCCAGCCGCTGGATCATCGCGAGGTCGTCGATCTGACGCCCGATGTAGGGCCGCAGCCCGGGCAACCGGGCCATCAGCGGCGCCATCGCGGCCGCCGGCCTCGGCATACCCACGCCCTCGGCCAGGAAGATCCCGAGCGCCCGCCCCGATCGGCCCGATTCGCGCGCGCTCTGCGCCCGTTCGAGGGTCGTCGGTAGACCCAGCGGCAATCCGTCCAGCGGAGCCGGCGGCTCGTACAGCACCGCACCGGCGAACGGGCTCTGATCCGCCACCAGCGTCTCGAGCGCGACGATCGCTCCGGAGGAGTGGCCGACGAGCACGCAGGGTTCGCCGAGCGATCGCGCGACCTGCAGGGTCTCACCGACCTGCTCGGCCAGGGTCGTCGCCACGTCGACCGGGAGATCCAGGCGATACATCCGCCGGCGGATCCGGATCACCCGGAAGCGGTCCGCCAGGGCGTCCGCGACACCGGCCCACGGCGACTCGTCGCTCATCCCACCGTGCAGGACCACGATCGGTCGCCCGGAGCCCTGCTCGCTCGTCACCACGTCCACAGCTCGATTGTGCTCCCGCACCCCGCGGGGGCCCGCCCAGCTGCGGGTCGGTCGGGGCGTTCGCTATGCGCTCGGATCGACCGCGATCTCGTGATAGGCGGCCCGCAACAGGTCGAGCGGTGGTCCGGCCAGGATCGACGCCTCGGCCAGCCGATCCAGCACGATGAAGCGCAAGGTGGAGCCGCGGGTCTTCTTGTCCACAGCCATTCCCTCCATCAGCTCGTCGAAAGCGTCGGCGTCGTACGTCGTGGGTAGCCCGAGCCGGCCCAGGATCGCGCCATGTCGTGCGGCGGTGTCGTCATCGAGTCGGTCGGCCCGCCGCGACAGCTCCGCCGCGAACATCATCCCCACGCTGATCGCCTCGCCGTGGCGCCAGCGGTAACGCTCACGCCGTTCGATCGCGTGCCCGAGGGTGTGCCCGTAGTTCAGCAGCTCCCGCCCGGTGACCCGACCGATCGAGGTGGACTCGCGCAGATCCCGGGAAACCACGTCGGCCTTGACCCGGATGGAGCGCTCGATCAGCTCGCGCAGCACCGGTGACGCCGGGGCGCGAGCGGCGTCGGGATCGGCCTCGACCAGGTCGAGGATCCGCGGGTCGGCGATGAAACCGCACTTGACCACCTCTGCGAGCCCTCCGGTGAGCTCGGCGGCAGGCAGTGCGGCCAGCAGGTCCAGGTCGACGATGACGCCGCGCGGCTCCCAGAAACAGCCGACCAGGTTCTTCCCCTCGGCGAGGTTGATCCCGGTCTTGCCTCCGACCGCCGCGTCGACCATCGCCAGCACCGAGGTCGGCACGGCGACCAGGCCGACCCCGCGGAGCCAGGTGGCGGCGACGAAACCGGCCAGGTCGGTGGTCGCCCCGCCGCCCAGTCCGACCACCACGTCGGTCCGGGTGAAACCCGCGGTCGCCAGCACCGACCAGCAGCGGGCGGCCACTTCGGCGGTCTTGGCCGCCTCCGCATCCGGTACGTCGATCCGGACCACCTCGAGCCCCGCCTGCTCGAGCAGGGTCGAGACATGTGCGGCCGTCGCGATCAGCGTCGGCGGATGGATGACCGCGATCCGCTGGGCGCCCTCGACGAGGCCGGGCAACCGGTCGAGGACACCGTTGCCGACGACGACGTCGTACGGCCGCTCGGCCCGGACCTCGATCACAGTCGGCTGGGTCACGACTCGGAGCGCTCCTCTCGCGCTTCGATCCGCTCGACGATCAGGTCGACGACCACCTCCGGCGGGAGGTCGTCGGTGGCGATGTCGTGGGAGGCGACCTCGGCGTACAGCGGCCGGCGCTGAGCGAGCAGGGCGATCAGCCGCCCACGGACGTTGCCGAGCAGCAGTGGACGAGCGGTGTTCAGCCCGACCCTGGATGCCGCCTCGCCCGCGCCGACCTGGAGCCAGACAACGTGGTGCCCGCGGAGGGCCGACCGGGTTGTCGCGGACAGCACGGCCCCCCCGCCGAGAGCCACTACGCCCGGTGTGTCGAGCAGCTCGATCGTCGTCGCCTCCTCGAACGCCCGGAAGACCGCCTCGCCGTCGTCGGCGAAGATCTCGGCGACGCTGCGCCCGACCCGCTGCTCGATCTCGGCGTCGACGTCGGTGAACGGCACAGCCAGCCGCGCCGCGAGCAGCGGACCGACGGTTGACTTCCCCGAACCAGGAGCCCCGACGAGTACGATCTGAGCGCTCACTGGCCGACCACCTCGGAACCGGGCCCGTCGGAGCGAGCCACCTGCAGGCCGCGGGAGGCCACGTCGGCGAGGTACGACTGGTAGTTGCGTCGCGTCTCGGCCACCGAGTCGCCGCCGAACTTCTCCAGCACGGCATCCGCCAGCACCAGCGCGACCATCGCCTCGGCGACCACACCCGCCGCCGGCACCGCACACACGTCCGAGCGCTGGTGATGGGCCACAGCCGCCTCGCCGGTGCTGGTGTCGATGGTCCGCAACGCCCGGGGCACGGTGGCGATGGGCTTCATCGCGGCGCGGACCCGCAGCACCTCACCGGTGCTCATCCCACCCTCTGTCCCGCCGGAACGGCCCGACACGCGAGCGACCCCGCGAACCTCGCCGTCGGCCGGCACGATCTCGTCGTGCGCCAGGCTGCCACGCGTCCGAGCCAGCTCGAAGCCGTCGCCGACCTCGACCCCCTTGATCGCCTGGATGCCCATCAGCGCCCCTGCGAGCTTGGCATCGAGCCGCCGGTCGCCCATCACGTGGGAGCCAAGGCCCGGCGGCACTCCCCAAGCGACCACCTCGACGACGCCGCCCAGCGTGTCGCCGGACTTCTGGCAGTCCTCCACCTCGGCCAGCATCAGCGCGGCCGTGTCCCGGTGGAAGCAGCGCAGCGGGTCGTCGTCGATCGTCGGCAGGTCGGCGTACGTCGGCAACAGGCCCGCGGGCGTACGGATCGGGCCGAGCTCCACCACATGGCTGAGGATCTCGATGCCGATCGCCTGCCGCAGGAACCCGGCCGCCACGGACGCGATGGCCACCCGGGCGGCGGTCTCCCGCGCGCTGGCCCGTTCGAGGATCGGCCGGGCCTCGTCGAAGTCGTACTTCTGCATCCCGACCAGGTCCGCATGCCCGGGGCGCGGCCGGGTCAGCGGGGCGTTGCGGGCGAGCCCGGCGAGCACGTCGTCGGAAACTGGATCGGCGGACATCACCGTCTCCCACTTGGGCCACTCGGTATTGCCGATCTGGATCGCGATCGGGCCGCCCTGGGTCTGTCCGTGGCGGACCCCGCCGAGGATCGTCACGGCGTCGGCCTCGAACTTCATCCGCGCGCCGCGACCGAATCCGAGCCGGCGCCGAGCGAGCGCCGCGCCGATGTCGGCCGTCGTGACCCGGACATGAGCCGGCATCCCTTCGAGGGTGGCGACGAGCGCGGGCCCGTGGGACTCACCAGCGGTCAACCATCTGAGCACGGCGGCCAGTCTGTCACGCGCGGAGAAGCCGGGGTCTCACCGTCCGCGGGACAGCGGGCACCCACGTCTTCGCACCGCATCGCCCAGATGCGCAGACCAGCAGGCCCAAACCACCCTCGTCTTCGCACCGCATCGCCCAGATGCGAGACCAGCAGGCCCAAACGACCCACGTCTTCGCACCGCATCGCCCAGATGCGAGCCGAACAGGCCCAAACCACCCACGCGCTCAGGCGCTCACGCGCCGGTCCTCGCCAGGGCCTCGCGACCGGCGGCCAGCATGATCTCGGGCTCGAGGAGATGGCCGGTCATCAGCTCGAATTGGAGCACCGCCTGATGGACGAGAAGGTCGAGGCCGCTGAGCACGACCCGGTCTCGGGCCTCGGCAGCCACGGCCAGGGGCGTCGGCCACGGGTCGTAGATGACATCGAAGACGACCGGAGTGGTGGCCACGGCCGCCTCGGCCAGACCGTCGGCCGCTCCCGCGACGGCAGTCGAGACAAGGAGATCGGCGGCCGGGAGCGGCACCGACCAGTGCTGGACAACCAGGTCCAGGCCCAGGGCGGCGGCGAGCGGTCTCAACGGCTCGGCGCGCTCGAGCGTACGCAGCACGAGGGTCACCCGCTTGGCCCCGAGCCGCGCGAGCGAGGTCAGCGCGGCCCGCGCCGTGCCACCCGCGCCGAGCACCGTGGCCGCAGAGACCTCGCTCAGGCCCACCCCACGGACGGCGTTCACCATCCCACCGACATCGGTGTTGGTCACCAGGTGCTGGCCGCTGGTGTGATCGAAGATCAGGGTGTTCGCCGCCCCGACGAGCCTCGCCAGCTCATCGGGCCTTCCGACGTCGAGCGCGACCAGCTTCAGCGGCATGGTCAGGCTCAGCCCGCGCCAGGTCGGGTCGCAGCGGGCAACGAAGTCGGCGAGCTCGGACTCGCGCACCTCGTATCGGCCGTAGTCCCAGCCGACGAGGCCGAGCGCGGAGTACCCCGCTCGGTGCAGCACCGGCGACAACGAGTGCTCGATCGGCGAGCCCAGCACGGCGCACCGGTTGATCCCGACCGACACCTGCTCAGCTCAGCTGTCGCACTTGCCGGGGTTGGCGTTGCACCACGCCACCCACTCGCCGCGGATCTGGTTGAACTGGGCCTCGGTCTCCGCGAACTTCGTCTCGCCGGTGTCGTAGTTCACGGTGACGAAGTAGAGCCACTTGCCGTCCGCCGGGTTGGCAGCGGCCTCGAGCGCGGCCTTGCCGGGCGCGGAGATGGGGCCTGGCGGCAGGCCCTTGTGTGCGTACGTGTTGTACGGCGACGGGTTCGCCCGGTCCTGCGGAGTCGTGGTGTTGGTCTTCAGATTTCCGGCGTAGATCACGGTGGAGTCGAGCCCGAGCTTCATGCCCTTGTCGAGCCGGTTGTAGAGCACCCGGGCGACCTTCGGGCCGTCTTCTGGATTGCGAACCTCCCGCTCGATGATGCTGGCGACGATGAGCACCTCGTACGGGCTGCGCTTCAGCGCCTTCGCCCGCCTGTCCAGACCCACGTCCGCGGCGACGCTCTTGTACTGTCGGACCATCTGCTGCATGGTCGACGTGGCGGTGGCCTCCGCGGTCAGCTCGTAGGTCTCCGGGAACAACACGCCTTCGGGGTTGTTCTTCACATACCGCGGCAGGCCGAGATTCTTCGGCTTCTTCAGCGCCGCCTGGAACTGAGACTTCGGTATCTTCGTCCCGGCCGCCAACGCATCCACCTGCTGATTGAGCCGCAGCCCTTCCTTGATGGTGAACTGCACCCGCACGCGGGACTCGCCGGGGTTGATCAGCAGCGCCAGGGCATCCTTGGCCGGGATCTGGGTCTTCATGAGATACCGCCCGGCCTGGACGCTGGTGGCTCGCTCCTCCGAGCTGACCGCCGCATCCCACGCCTTCGTCGACTTGATGACGTCCGACGTCACGAGGATGCCGCCGATCTGATCGAGCGACGCACCGTCGGGAATGGTCACGGTCACCGACGACTTGCCGGCCCCGGTGTAGTCGGGTACCTCGCCGAACGTCGACAAGAACTCGTGTGCCCGGTCGAACACGAAGTATCCGCCGAAGACCAGGACGCCCAGGGCCACGATGACGGCGAGACACCCCTTGCCCTTGTGGACGACCTCGCGGGCAGGGCTCGGCTTGACCTCAGGGTCGAGCATCTGGGTCACGCGGTGAGCTCCCTCATGGGCGGTCTGATCGGCGGTTCGGGCTGGCTGCCTGGGCTGACTCTGGGTCTGGCTGAGTGGGCCGAATGACTCGCTGGGCGGGCCGGAACAGGCACGTCAGTCGGCGGACACTCCGGCCGATACTAGCTCGCCGGGCGGAAAACCTTGGTGTCGTTCGCTGTCCAGGGCGTGTTCGAGGATGGCGACGGCGGCCGCCGCGTCGATCCGGGAGCGCTGCTGCCGGCTGCTCTTCCCGGCCTCGCGGAGCTGCCGCGAAGCGCTCACCGTGGTCAGTCGCTCGTCGACAAGGCGGACGCTCGGCGGGATCTGCGCGCCCGCGGGGCCGCCGCCCGCCAGCCGGGCGGCGAGACCGCTCGCTCGCTCCCGGATCTTGGCAGCGGCGGGACCTTCTCCGCCGGACAGGGAACGGGGCAGGCCGACCACGATCTCGACCGGTTCGTACTCCGCGATCAGCTCGATCAGCCGGTCCAGCTCGCCTTCCCCGGCCGGCACGGTCGCGACCGGGAAGGCCAGCGTGGCGGCGCTGTCACAGGCCGCTACCCCGATCCGGGCGTCGCCCAGGTCCAGAGCGAGCCGGATGCCGTTACGCATGGCTGGCCCCCCGGCTCGGCCGAGCGACAAGGCGTCGGGAGCACGGGCTCAGCCGTTCCCCGGACTCAGTCACGCGCGTCCGGAGCACGGTTGCCGCCCAGTCCAGCGCTCATGACGATTGCAGGACGTGCCCGATCGCGTGCTCGACGGCGGTGAGCGCGGCGACCGACGCGGTGCCGTCGCTGCCGCCGCCCTGGGCGATGTCGTCCTTGCCGCCGCCGCGGCCGCCCAACGCCTCGGACCCGGCCCGGACCAGGTCGCCGGCCTTGAGCCGGCGATCCCGCGCACCGGCGGTGGTGACCACCACGATGCTCGGCTTGTCCGCCGTACCGCCGACCAGCGCGACCACGGCCGGCTGATGCGCGACCCGGTCACGCACGGCCAGTGCCAGCGAGCGCAGGTCGTTGCCGCCGATGCCGTCCGCGTGATGAGAGAGGTACGTCACGCCCCACATCTCGTGCCCGCGGGCGACGATCGGGTCGACCAGCGTCATCAGGTTGGCCGACTTCAGCGCCGCGATCTCCCGCTCGGCCTCTTTGAGCTGGGCCACCATCTTCGCCACTCGGTCGGCCAGCTGGTCCGGCTGCACCTTCAACGAGTCGGCCAGTCCCTGGACCAGCGAGCGCTCCTTCGCCAGCTGCTGGAACGCGTCGTGACCGACGAACGCCTCGATCCGGCGGATGCCGGACCCAACGGACGCCTCGGCGTTGACCGCCAGCAGACCGACCTGGGACGTCTGCGCCACATGGGTGCCGGCGCACAGCTCGCGCGACCAGCCCTCACCCATGTCGACGACCCGGACGACGTCGCCGTACACCTCGCCGAACAGCGCCATCGCACCGAGCGCCTTCGCCTCGGCCAGCGGCATCAGGCTGGCGCTGACCCCGAAGTCGGCCCGGATGGCTTGGTTCGACAGCGCCTCGATCTCGGCGCGCTGCTCGTCGGAGACCCCGTGCCCCCAGGAGAAGTCGAGCCGCATGTAGCCCGGCCGGTTGTACGACCCCGCCTGCAGTGCGGTCGGCCCGAGGATCTGGTGCAGCGCCTCATGGATGACGTGGGTCGCCGAGTGCGCCTGGCACGCGCCGAGTCGCCAGTCCCGATCGACCTCGGCTTCAAGGGCCAGACCGGTCCGCAGCTCGCCGGCTTCCACCCGAGCCTTGTGCACGATCAGGCCCTTGACCGGCCGCTGGACGTCGTACACCTGGAGCTCGACGCCGTCGGCGAAAATCCGCCCGTGGTCGCCGGACTGCCCGCCGGACTCGGGATAGAACGGGGTCTCGTCCAAGATCAGCTCGACCTCTTGGCCGGGCGCGGCGGAGTGCACGAGCTCGCCGTCGACCACGATGCCGCGGACCGTGCCGCCGGAGCCGAGCGTGTCGAAGCCGAGGAACGGGGTCTCGCCCAGCGCCCGTAGCTCGGTGTAGACCTCGGTGTTGACCCCGCTGCCCTTTTTCGCCTTCGCATCGGCCTTCGCCCGCGAGCGCTGCTCCTGCATCAGGCTCCGGAAACCCGCCTCGTCGACGCTGAGGCCCTGCTCCGCCGCCATCTCCAGGGTCAGATCGATCGGGAAGCCGTACGTGTCGTGCAGCTGGAACGCCTTGTCGCCGGCCAGCGTCGCCGAGCCGGTGCTGCGGACCTGTCCGGCCGCGAGGTCGAACATGTGTGTTCCGGCGCTCAGGGTGTGCAGGAAGGCCTCCTCCTCGGAGTAGGCGATGTCGCTGATCCTGGCGAAGTTCGGCTCGAGCTCGGGATAGGAGTCCTTCATCGCGTCCCGGCTGACCGGAAACAGCTCCGCGAATGTCGGGTCCTGTACGCCGAGCAGCCGCATCGAGCGGACGACCCGCCGAAGCAGCCGGCGCAGCACGTACCCGCGCGCCTCGTTGCCCGGACTGACGCCGTCGTTGATCAGCATCAGGCCGGACCGGACGTGGTCGGCGACCACGCGCAGGCGTACGTCAGCGTCGTGGTTCGCGCCGTACGTCTTGCCCGCGAGATCCGCCGCACGGGCGATGACGGGGAAGACCTCATCGATCTCGTACAGGTTGTCGACGCCCTGCAGCAGGTAAGCCGTGCGCTCCAGGCCCATCCCGGTGTCGATGTTCTTGCGCGGCAGGTCACGGATCACATCGAAGTCGTCCTTCGCGCGGACGGTCGAGAGCTCCTCCTGCATGAAGACGAGGTTCCAGATCTCCAGGAACCGGTCCTCGTCCACGACCGGGCCGCCATCGGGACCGTACTGCGAGCCGCGGTCGACGTAGATCTCACTGCACGGTCCGCCGGGGCCTGGGATGCCCATGTGCCAGTAGTTGTCCAGCAGGCCGCGACGCTGGATCCGCTCCTCGGGCAGGTCGGCGATGCTGCGCCACAGCGCGGCGGCCTCGTCGTCGGACTCCAGCACGGTGACCCAGATCTTGTCGGGGTCGAAGCCGAGGCAGCCGGCCTCGACCGAGCCGGTGACAAGCTGCCACGCAAAGCTGATCGCCTCGGCCTTGAAGTAGTCGCCGAAGGAGAAGTTGCCGTTCATCTGGAAGAACGTGCCGTGCCGGGTGGTCTTCCCGACCTCCTCGATGTCGAGGGTGCGGACACACTTCTGGACGCTGGTCGCGCGGTCCCACGGCGGTTGGTCGACACCGGTGAAGTACGGCTTGAACGGGACCATGCCGGCGTTGACGAAGAGCAGGGTCGGGTCGTTGTAGAGCAGTGGGGCGCTCGGCACGACTTCGTGCCCACGGTTGGCGAAGAAGTCGAGATAGCGGCGCCGGATCTCGGCGGTTTTCATGAGTGTGGTTGTCCTTGCGTTGCGATGCGGAAGAGAGGACTCCGAGGAGACCGGATCCGGATCCGGTCAGGCCTCGGGCAGGCCGAGGGTGTCCCTTAGTTCGGTTTCACGCTCGGCCATCGCAGCTCGCAGCCGCACGGCGAAGTCTCGCACCGAGTCGCCGACCCCTTGCGCGGACTCCGATACTCGCTGGCCGATCGCCTGCGGGGTCGCCTGGTGCCAGATCTGGCGGCCCTTGACGACGACGAAGACGGTGACCCCGACCCCGACGCTGAACCAGAAGACCTTGCGCACGGCTCAACCCTTCTTCCGGCGCGCGGGGGTGCGGTCGTCGTTCTTGATGGCCCGGCGGATGCCGTAGGTGAACGCCGAGACCTTGATCAACGGGCCACCCAGCGTCGCGGAGAACAAGCTCGTCAGCTGAGCCGCGTTCGCGCTCACCACCGTCGCGTTTCTGCTGACCGTCGAGACGTCCTCGGTCACGTAGCTGAGCTTCTCCAGCTCGCTGTTCGTCGCCCGTACGGTGCCCTGCAGCTCCGTGAGGATCGGCACCGACTCGTGACCGATGTCGCGCACGGCGAGCCGTACCTCTTCCAGCACCCGTCCCAGCTTGAGCAGCGGGACGGCCGCAAACGCCACCAGCGCGACGAAGGCGATGGCGGCGATGAGGCCGGCGATCTCCCCTGCGGTCAATGTGACTCCTCGGTTGCGATGCTCGTGTTGGTCGTCGGCGTCGGTCGAGCGACACCACCGTCAGACCCTACCCTGCGCGGCTCGTCCGTCGCGTCCGACTTCTCCCCCGCCGCCCTCCCCGGAAACCTCCCCGGAAAGTGGGCGCCACCCTCCCCGGAAACTGGGCACAAACGACACCTCTGCCCGGCGTGTCGCTGTCGTATGCGCCCAGTTTTTCGGGGGCGGCCCTGACGATCGGCAGCGGCTCAGTCGTCGACGCCGCGGGCGACCAGGGCCTCGCCGAGGGTGTCGGCGTGCCGCAGTGCCCGGACCACGAGTGGCACGGCGAACGCGCGCGGGCTGGCAGTCAGGCCGCGGGCCAGTTGCGCGTCGCGGATCTCCCCCGCGAGCGAGACCACGACCGGCACGCAGCGGATGCCGAGCGCCACGATCAGTCCGACGCGATCCGCGTCCACCCCGAGCCTGCGAAGCGGGCCAGCAGCCGTGACCACCACGTCCACCAGCGCCGTGGTCCGGGTGGTCAGGGTGACGAGTGCGGCGAGCAGCACGAGGACGACAATGCTTCCGATCACCACCAGCGCCCGCTGCCAGTCGCCGAGGACGAGGTGCAGGCAAGCAGTGACCAGCAGCAAAAGCCAGAGCGGACGAACCTGCCGGATCGGCGTACGCCAGCCAAGGCCCGCCACGCCGTAGCCGGCGAGCACCAGGACAAGCGCGACGCCGACCTGCCACGGCCGGTCGAGCCAGACGACGAGAGCACCGACGAGCAGCAGTCCGAGGAGCTTGACGCCGGCCGGAGCGCGGTGCAGCAGGGACCGCCCGGGGACGTACAGCCCGATCATGTCACCGGCTCATGCGCCATCAGCGCGCGATAGAACGCGACGGCGTCGGCCGGCACCGCATCGGCGACCAGCCGAGCGTCGTCGAAGACGAGCACCCGGTCGAACCCGTCGAGCAGCTCCAGGTCGTGCGTGACCAGCACGACCTGCTGTGTGAGCTCGGCGACGACGCGGGCGACCCGGCGGCTGTTGCGCAGGTCGAGCAGAGTGGTCGGCTCGTCGAGCACGAGCAGGTCGGGGTCCGTGACGAGTACCGAGGTCAGGGCGAGCAGTTGCTTCTGCCCCCCGGACAACAGGTGAGCGGGGTGATCGGCGTGTTCGGACAGACCGGCCCGATCCAGGGCTGCAGTGACTCTCGCTAGGGACTCCGAGGCGGGGAGCTTCAGCCGGCGGAGCCCGAACGCAACGTCCTCGGCAACGGTCGGCATCACGATCTGTGCATCCGGGTCGGTGAAGCAGAAACCGACCTTGCGGCGGATCGCCCGAGCGTCGCGGGCGGTGTCCAGCCCGTCGACGCGTACCGTGCCGACGCTCGGCACGACCAGCGCGTTCAGCAGGCGGGCGAACGTCGACTTACCCGACCCGTTCGCGCCGATCACGCCGATCCGTTGCTCGGTGAGACTGACCGTCACGTCGTGCAGCACACGGCGCTGACCGTAGCGGTGGGTCACGCCGGCCACCTCGATCAACACGGCCGACCGACCTGCGGGGGCGAGCGGGTCAGCACGGGCAGGCGGGTCAGCACGAGCAGGCGGGTCAGCACGAGCAGGCGGGTCAGCACGAGCAGGCGGGTCAGCACGAGCGGACCACCATCGCCACACCCTGGCCGCCGCCGACGGCGATGGCCGCGAGGCCGTACGCCCCCGGGCGAGGTGTGCGCACGAGCTGGCTGAACAACCGGACCAGGAGCACGGCGCCGGATGCGCCCCACGGGTGCCCGAGTGCCAGCGCGCCACCCTGGGCGCAGACGCGTTCCGGATCGAGACGCAGCGCGGTGCAGCAGGCCAGGATCTGCCCGGCGAACGCCTCGTTGAACTCGATCACGTCCATATCGTCCAACCCGAGCCCGGCTCGGTCCAACACCCGGTCCACCGCCGGGACGATCCCGAACCCCGGCCGATCGGTCGGTACGCCGACGGTGGCGGAGGCGGTGATTTCGAGCCCGGGTCTGCTGGAGCGAGCGTGTTGCTCGGCGTCGACGATCACCATCGCGGCGGCGCCGTCATTGATCCCGCAGGAGTTGCCGAGGGTCGCCGTGCCGTGCTCGGTGAAGATCGGTGGCAGCCTCGCCAGTCGTTCGGCGGTCAGCCGCGGACTGGGCCGCTCGTCCCGCGCCAGCCCGGAAACCCCGACGATCTCCGCGTCGAAGCCTCCGCTCGTGGCAGTTGCCACGGCTCGGGCATGGGAGCGGGCGGCGTACGCGTCCTGCTCCGCCCGGCCGATCCCGTACGCGGCCGCAAGGTCGTCCGCAGCCTTCCCCATCTCGGGATCGGGCTGGTCCGCGGGCGCGAACGGGGCCCGGGTATAGCGGACCGGCCCCTCGCCCGCCGTCGGTGGCCAGCTCCGCCACGGCTGGGTCGACGCGGACTCGACTCCCCCGGCGATGACGACTCCCCCGCGGGCCGACACCTGGTCCGCTGCGAGCGTGACCGCCGCCAGCCCGCTGCCGCACTGTCGATCGATCGTCAGCCCCGGCACCGTGACCGGCAGCCCCGCCGCCAGCAGGGCGACCCGAGCGACGTCGCCGCCCGGGCCCATGCAGTTGCCGAGGATCACCTCGTCGGGTAGCAGCGCTCGGTCGGCCGCCGGGTCGGTCTGTCCTGAACCGGTCGAAGGACCCTCTCCGGGACGCTCAGGGCGCCGTGAGCCAGTTGAAGGGCCGGGCGCGGATGACTGCGTCAATCAGCGCACGCACAACGGAGGCGGCCAGCAGTGGGGCAGTCATGTCGCGGAGAGCGCCACCCTGCCGCCCGATCGGCGTACGCAGGGCGTCGATGATGACGGGCCGCCCGGTCACGAGGTTGTTCCTGGTGTTGCGCTCGAGGGCACAGACGTCGGACCGGGAGCGTACGGCCACGGCAGCCGCGATTCCGGGCCTGGAGCGTACGGCAGTCGCGATTCCGGGCCTGGAGCGTACGGCAGCCGCGATTCGCCGCGGCTCCAGCACAACCGCACAAACGGCGGCGGCTGCGCCACATCTTCCAGCACAACCGCACAAACGCTGCCCCACGGAACCGAAACCGCAACATCTTCCAGCACAACCGCACAAACGCTGCCCCACGGAACCGAAACCGCAACATCTTCCAGCACAACCGCACAAACGCTGCCCCACGGAACCGAAACCGCAACATCTTCCAGCACAACCGCACAAACGCTGCCCCACGGAACCGAATCCGCAACATCTTCCAGCACAACCGCGCTAACGCTCGCCCGACGGGCGTGCAGCCCGCCCGGGCCACGCGGCATCACGTGTCGCCCGTCGCAACGCTGAACTCGGCGACCAGGCTCGCCCGATCCACCTTGCCGACCGCGGTCATGGGCAGCGTGGCGCGAACGAACCAGCGGCGGGGTCGTCCCGCTCCGAGCTCGGCCGCGGCCGCCCGCGTCGGTTCCCGATCGGCGGCATCGGTCAGTACGGCGGCGACGATCTGGCCGAGTCGCGGGTGCGGGAGCCCGATCACGACCACCTTCCCGCGGAGCCCCGGTGCCCGGAGCGCCGCCTCCACGTCGGCCAGCAGGATGGTCGCTCCCCCGGTGGTCACGGAGTCCGGTCGGCCGTAGACGACGAGGCGGCCCGCTGCCTCGTGCTCGTCAGCGGCGAAGCTGCCGCGATCTCCGACCGTCGCGAACCCGGTCTCATCGCGCCGCAGCGGCCCACCGACGCCGCCCTCGTAGCCCGACGCGAGGTACGGCGAACGCACCCAGACCTCACCGTCGCGTACGTCGATCTCGACACCCGGGAACGCACGGAGGCCATCGCGATCCGGTCCCCATGCGACGAAGGACAGCTCGGCTGCACCGTAGTAGTGCGCAACCCTGGCCCCGGCAGCCTCGGTACGTCGGCGTAGCCCGGCATCCAGGGCGTCCCCCGCGACAATGATCATCCGTTCGGAGAGGTCGATCTCGGCGGCGAGCAGCGTGTCCAGCCGCGCGGGCGTCAGGTGGACGTGCGTCGCGTCCGCCCACGAGTCGACCAGCGTCGCCCCCTCCCAGTCGGCGTGGACGGCGGCGAACAGGTTCATCGTGGCCGTGATCGGCCCCGGCAACCACACGCGCGAGTTCGCGGTCAGCCCGGTCAGCACAGTGACCGCGGGGAACGACTCGATCCACGATCGCGCGGTGCGTACGACCGTGCGGGCCACGCCCGACGTACCCGAGGTCGGCAGCGCCAGCCGACCCTCGGCCCTTGCCACCGCGCGGAATGCGGCGACCGGATCCAGGTCGTCCAGAACCGCGACAGCGGGCGTCAACACCTCGTCCCGCCCGCCCGTCCCCGGAAAGTGGGCGCAAACGGCAAGTCTTGTCGGCGTGTCGTTGTCGTTTGCGCCCACTTTCCCGGGGGGATGAGGGGCCAGGCGCCGGTCGTCAGGAGGCGTCGACGGGGGCACGATCAGTGGTGCGCGAGCGGGTCGAGGGAAGCAGACCCGGGTAGGCGGCGTGCACTCCCCGAGCGATCAGCGCGGCGATCACGGCCTTGACGATGTCGCCCGGGATGAAGACCAGCACCGGCAGCGGCGAGAGCCCGGTGACGATCATGAAGCCGACCGCGCCGAAGACGTAGAGCACGCCGACGCCGCCGAGCAGGGCTGCCGCGATCCCTCGCCCCAGCCGGTACCGGCCGTCCCGGCAGAACCGCTCGGTGAACCAGCCGACGGCGTACGCCGCGAACGGGAAGCCGATCACGAAGCCGGCGCTCGGGCCGACGAAAACCCCGAGCCCGCCTCGGCCGCCGGACAGCAGCGGCAGGCCGAGGGCGACCAGCGCGACGAAGAGCAGCAGCGCGAAGAACCCGCGGCGGGCACCGAGGACCGCTCCCGCCAGCATCACCCCGAGGCTCTGGGCGGTGACCGGCACGGCGATCAGCGGCAGAGTGACCGGCGGAATGAGACCGAGCACGGCCACGATGCCGGCGAAGGTGGCGATATAGGCGAGGTCGCGGACCGGGAGGCGGCGTGATGCACTGGTCATGACTGCCTGCTTCCTCTGGGACTTCCACTGGGGACGTACGGCGTGGGCAGTCTATGGAGGTTTGGGCCCGGAGGCCCACCTTGTCCGCGCTATCGACCCCTCCGCGCTGTCGACCCCTGCGCACTCGACCCCTGCGCACTCGACCCCATCCGCGCTATCGACCCCATCCGCGCTATCGACCCCTGGGCGCTATCGGGGCCGGTCGTCCCGACCGAGCAGCTCCTCGATCCGCGCCAGCCGTGCGCTCAGCGCGGCCTCGGCACCATGGTCGGTCGGCTCGTAGTAGCGCGCCTCCGCCAACTCGTCGGGCAGGTACTGCTGGGCGGCGATGCCGTGCGGGTGGTCGTGGGCGTACTGGTAGCCCTTGCCATGCCCGTAGGTCTTCGCGCCCGGGTAGTGCGCATCTCGCAGGTGCGGCGGCACCAGCCCGATCTTCCCGCTGTGTACGTCGGCCAGCGCCGCGTCGATCGCGCTCACCACCGCGTTGGACTTGGGAGCAAGCGCCAGCGCGATCACCGCCTGGGCGAGGTTGAGCCTGCCCTCCGGCATGCCGATGAAGGCAACGGCGTCGGCGGCGGCCACAGCGGTCGTCAGCGCGGTCGGGTCGGCCAGCCCGATGTCCTCGCTGGCCAGGATGACCAGCCGCCGGGCGATGAAGCGTGGATCCTCGCCGGCCGCGATCATCCGGGCCAGATAGTGCAGCGCGGCCTGGACGTCGGAACCGCGAACCGACTTGATGAACGCACTGATCACGTCGTAGTGCTGATCCCCGTCGCGGTCGTAACGGATCGCCGCCTTGTCCACGGCCTTCTCGACGATGTCGGTGGTGATCGGTAGGCGCGCTGAACCTGTCGAAGAGCCGCTGGTTTGCCCGTCGACAGGCTCAGGGCGCATCTCGTCCGGCTGGAGAGCACTGGGCCGACCTGCCATCGCGGACGCTCCAGCCGCCGACTCCTCCAGGTAGGTCAGTGCCCGCCGGGCGTCGCCACCGGCCAGCCGCAGGATCGTCGCGCGCGCTTCGCTCTCGAGCTCGTAGCGACCCGCCAGACCGCGGTCCTCGGCCAGCGCTCGGTCGAGCAGACCGGAGACGTCGTCATCTGTGAGTGGTTTCAAGGTCAGCAGCAACGAGCGGGACAGCAACGGCGAGATGACCGAGAAGCTGGGGTTCTCGGTGGTGGCCGCGATGAGGGTGACGAGCCGGTTCTCCACCGCGGGCAGTAGGACGTCCTGCTGGGTCTTGGAGAACCTGTGCACCTCGTCGACGAACAGCACGGTCTGTCGCCCGGCCCCGAGGTCGCGGCGGGCCTGATCCAGGACGGCCCGCACCTCCTTGACGCCTGCGGTGACTGCCGAGATCTCGACGAACTTCGAATCGTTCTGGCGGGACACCACCGACGCGATGGTGGTCTTGCCGACCCCGGGCGGGCCCCAGAGGAACACCGACATGGGCTCGCCGGAGGCGAGCCGGCGCAGTGGCGAGCCGGGCGCCAGCAGGTGTCGCTGGCCGACGATCTCGTCCAGGGTCCGTGGCCTCATCCGGACCGCCAGCGGCAGCTGCCGTCCTGTTCCGCCGGATCCGTTCGCGTCGGCCAGGCTGCCACTGGTCACGTTGCCCAGCACGCTGCCGGTCGACTCGGCAGTGGGCACCGGCACTCCGAACAGATCCTCACTCATGGCGGCCCAAGCCTACGGGGCGGTCGCGGCCACCAGGTGACAGATCGTGCCGGGACGATGCGGCCCCATCCGCCACCGACCTACCTCACCCAGCGCCCGCCGAGGGTTCGCGCGAGGATGGTCTCAACCACAGCCCCGACAGGCACCGACGAGAGGATGCAGATGATCGACTACGAGCTCGACGGCAAGGTCGCCGTCGTCACGGGAGGCGCGTCCGGGATCGGGCTCGCGTGCGCCCACGCGCTGGCTCGCTCCGGCGCCGCGGTATCTCTGATCGACCTGAACCAGGAGCACCTCGATGCCGCCGCGGCCGCCCTCGAGCAGCATGGGCAGCCGATACGCACGGCAGTGGTCGACGTTTCCGATGCCGGACAGGTCGACGCGGCGATGGAGGCGACGGCCGAGGAGCTGGGTGGTCTGGACATCGTGGTCGCGAACGCCGGGATCGGCGGGGAGTCCGCGCCGAGCGGCGACTACAGCGACGCGTCCTGGCACAAGGTGATCGCGGTGAACCTGGACGGCGTCTTCTACACCCAGCGGGCCGCCATCCGAGCCATGCGACGGACCGGGGGCGGGTCGGTGATCAACATGGCCTCGGTCCTCGGCCAGGTGGGTTTCGCCAACTCGAGCGCGTACGTCACGGCCAAGCACGGCGTCGTCGGGATGACGAAGGCGGCAGCCTGGGAGCACGCCGGCGACGGGATCCGGGTGAACGCGGTCGGGCCCGGGTTCATCATGACTCCGCTGCTGGAGGCGAACCTGGACCAGCCGAGCATCGACTTCCTCTCGAGCCAGCACGCACTGCAGCGGATGGGCCGGGCCGAGGAGGTGGCCGAGCTCGTCGCCTGGCTGGCCAGCGATGCGGCGTCGTTCGTCACGGGCAGCTACTACGCCGTCGACGGTGGCTACCTGGCCCGCTGAGCCTCCGCCGCCCCAGGGCCGGCGACCGGCGACCGGCCCCGCCGGGGTCAGCGCCCGCTCAGAGCCACAGACCGAGGGCATACCCGCCCGCCGCGGCCGCGGTGCAGAGCACCAGCATGCCGACTCCGTTGATCGCCGCGGCCCACCAGCGGCGCTCCTCGAGCAGCCGGACGGTCTCGTAGCTCGCCGTGCTGAACGTCGTGTAGCCGCCCATCATCCCGGTGCCGAGGATCAGCTGCCAGCCGTGTGACAACGTGCCGCCCAGGACGAGCCCGATCAGCAGACCGAGAACCAACGAGCCAGAGACGTTGATGATCATGGTGGCCAAGGGGTACGACGCCGACGTGTGTCGCCGGATCGTCGCATCGACCACGAAGCGCAGCGCGGCGCCCGCCCCGCCCGCGAGGCAGACCGCCAGGAACTGGAGCGCGATCACGACCGACCCGTCCGCGAGCGGAGCGCCAGGAACTGGAGCGCGATCACGACCGACCCGTCCGCGAGCGGAGCGCCGGTCGCAGCCGCCTCCGCGACACCACGATCCCCGCTACCGAGGCCAGTCCGCCGACGACCACCGTGCCGAGCCCGTACGCGATGGCGACGCTTGGGTACGACAGGGCTAGGGCAACGTTGTCCGTCGCCAGGGTGCTGTAGGTCGTGAACCCGCCCAGCACGCCGGTGCCGACGCCGAGCCTCAGCCGACGACTCGAATCGGCCCGGATGCCCGGTTCGACCAGCAGCTCGAGCAGCATTCCGAGGACGAACGCACCCACCACGTTCACCGTGAAGATCGCGATCGGCACGCCGAGCTCCGGCGGGAGCACCAGCGTCAACCCGTAGCGGAGCCCGGTGCCGGCCGCACCGCCCGCCGCCACCAGCGCGACATTGGACGGCGTCAGGTGGCCGGCCCGGCCCTGGGTCACTACGGCTCCCACGGAAGCGGACCGTCGGCGTGCGGGTTGAGCGGGACGACGACCAGCGGACGCGGCTGCCGATGCGCCAGGTGGACCGCGACCGATCCGCCGAAGAACTCGCGCAGATTGGACCGCAGACCGCCGCGACTGCCCACGACGATCAGCTCGGCATCGAGCAGCTCGGCGAGCCGGCCCAGCGCGTGGGCGATGTCGCCGGCGAGCTCGCGGAACTCCACGCTCACCGACTCCTCCCGCGCCCAGGTCTCGATTCGCTGGGCCAGGGCCGGGTCGAAGGCCGAACCGCTCCAGTCCAGTGCGTCGGGATCGATCGGCCGGCTCTCGACCGAGCCGTCTGGATGCTCGGCGACGACGTAGGCGCTGGGATCGACGTGGGCACACACCAAGGACGCGTCGAACGCCCGGGCGAGACGAGCCGCCTGGCGCACAACGAGGTCCGGCTGATGGGTCGTCACAGCAACGAGGATGGTGCGATCAGGCATCCGGGCTCACCTTCTTCGACGGAGCTGCGCACGCACAGGAGCGCACGGCACAAGTCGACCACGGCGTCCTCGCTGCGCAAGCGGCATCCCCAACGCGGGCGCGTCCGCTCTAGGCTGAAGCCGTGGCCCTCATCTACCAAGCCGAGCTCAGTCCGTCCAAGCCGGAGGTGCTCACCGGTTGGGTCCCTCGCCAGCCCTGGTTCGCCGGCGACGGTGACGCAAAGGTGAAGATCCTCGGCTCGTTCCGCTTCGACGACCCGGCGGGCGAGGTCGGCATCGAGTCGTTCCTCGTCCGCTTCGGCCCCGGCTCGCCAGCGCTACAGGTGCCGCTGACCTATCGCGCCCAGCCGCTCGAACGCGGCGGCGAGCGAGTCGAACCCGTCACCACGATGCAGCACTCGGTGCTGGGTACGAGATGGGTGTACGACGGCGTCCGCGACCCCGCGTACGTCGCCGCGCTCGCAACGGCCGTGCTCACCGGCGGCCGCGAGGCGGAGCTGCTGCTGCCGGACGGCACTGCCCTGCCGTCGCGTGGCGCCGTCCGAGGCTCGGGCACGCAAGCCGAGGCGGTCGCTGAGCCGCGGCAGCTGGACGCGAGCGAGCGACAGCCGAACACCGTGGTGCAGACGGAATCGTTCGTCGTCGAGCTCCGCCGAGTGATCGACGCGTCCGAGGATCCCGACGACGTCGCGGACCCGCACCTGAGTGGTACGTGGGCCGGCGGCGATCCTGCCCTACTGGCGGTGGTGCGACCGCTCGGCTGAACCTGGCGCGGCGGCCGGATCGCCGAGCGGCTCAGTCCGCCGCTCCCGGCAGGGCGAACACATTGCAGACGAGGGCGTACTCCTCCTCGAGCTTCGCCCACTCGTCCGGGTCGCTGCCGTCATACACGAGCGCGAGCGGACCCGCGTACTCGGCGTCGCGCAGCACCTGCAGCGCCGCGCGATAGTCGTCGGCCTGGAGGTTCCCGTCGGCGTCGGTGCGGCACTTGGCCTGGCAGGTCTCCGCGCGCTCCGCGACCAGGGCGAGCTGGGCGTACTTGTCCGGCCCGCTCCAGTTACCCAGGTCGACCAGGAAACCGACGCGACCCTCGGCACGGTCGAGCAGCTCGTTGACCGCCGCCGCGTCGGGTAGCAGGGCATGCCAGTTCTCGGTGACGACCCTGGTCCCGTGGTGCCGATCGGCGAGGCTCGACAGTCGCTGGGCACTGACCGCCAGCAGCTCCGGGGTCGGCGCGCGCTTGCCCGCGACGACTCTCGCTCGCGGGGCCCGCAGCTGCTCGGCCACCGAGAGCCAATCGGAGATCCAGCTCTCCTGCTGCTCACCCGCCGTCGGATCGGTGAGGTCGCCATCGTCGATCAGGAAGCACTCGAGCTCGACCTCGGCGTCGTCGAATGCCGACCGCAGCTCGGCCAGGTAGCCCGGATCGCGGGTCGGCAGGTAGAAGTGGCACAGCTGAGTGCTGCGAAAGCCGTGGTCGGCGAGCTCTCGTGGCAGGTCGAGCAACCGAAGGCCGCTGGTTTCGGCGACCTCCGGCATGGCGCCGGAGGGCATCGACCCGGGTGCGACGTACCGGCCCATCGTGCGGAACAGGGACCAGGAGTGCACGGCCTTGGTCGCCTGCTCGGTGGTTGGCAGGCTCGGCTCCTCGGTGCTGGCCGTTGCCGGCTCGGTCCTCAGCTCACTCATCTCGTCTCCTCCGACTCAGCGATGTTTCACGAACGTCACGAGCAGTGTGCCCCTGCTTGGTCTCGCCGTCCGCGGCGGTCACAACGTGCGCGTAGTCGAACCGAAATGACCACCGGAACTGCGTCGCCCGCCTCAGGCCGGCTTCGCGTCGATCCCGGCCTCCTTGCGCTGCTGCGGGGTGATCGGCGCCGGCGCATCGGTGAGCGGATCGACTCCGCCGCCCGACTTCGGGAACGCGATCACGTCGCGGATCGACTCGCTGTGCGACAGCAGCGCGACGATCCGGTCCCAGCCGAACGCGATCCCACCGTGCGGCGGCGCGCCGAAGGCGAACGCGTCCAGCAGGAAGCCGAACTTCTCCTGCGCCTCCTCCTTCGACAGGCCCATCACGGCGAACACGCGCTCCTGCACGTCGCGGCGGTGGATACGGATCGAGCCTCCGCCGATCTCGTTGCCGTTGCAGACGATGTCGTACGCGTACGCCAGAGCCGAGCCCGGATCGGTGTCGAACGTGGCAAGAGAGTCGGGCTTCGGCGAGGTGAACGCGTGGTGCACCGCGGTCCAGGCGCCGGAGCCGACCGCCACGTCACCGGCCGCCACGGCTGCGGACGACGGCTCGAACAGCGGTGCGTCCACCACCCAGACGAACGACCACTCCGCCTCGTCGATCAGTCCGACGCGCCGGCCGATCTCCAGCCGAGTCGCGCCGAGCAGCGCCTGGGCAGGACGTCGATCACCGGCGGCGAAGAAGATGCAGTCGCCCGGCTTGGCACCGACGGCCTCGGCGATACCGGCGCGTTCGGCGTCGGAGATGTTCTTCGCCACCGGCCCGCCGAGCTCCCCGTCCTCGCTGACGGTCACATACGCCAGCCCCCGGTGGCCGCGCTGCTTGGCGAACTCCTGCCAGGCGTCGAAGGTCCGGCGCGGCTGCGAGCCGCCGCCGGGCATGACGACGGCGCCGACATACGGTGCCTGGAAAACCCGGAACGGGGTGTCGGCGAAGAACTCGGTCACCTCGGTGATCTCGAGTGCGAACCGCAGATCCGGCTTGTCGCTGCCGTAGCGTGCCATCGCGTCGGCGTACGTGATCCGCGCGATCGGTGTCGGCACCTCGACCCCGATCAGCCCCCAGATCGCCTCCAGCAGCCGCTCCGTCAGCTCGATGATGTCGTCGGTGTCGACGAAGCTCATCTCGATGTCGAGCTGGGTGAACTCCGGCTGCCGGTCGGCGCGGAAGTCCTCATCGCGATAGCAGCGGGCGATCTGGAAGTAGCGCTCCATGCCGGCCACCATCAGCAGCTGCTTGAACAGCTGCGGGCTCTGCGGCAGGGCGTACCAGCTGCCTGGCCGCAGTCGCGCCGGAACCAGGAAGTCGCGGGCACCCTCCGGCGTGGACCGGGTCATCGTCGGGGTCTCGATCTCGACGAAGTCGCGGGCCAGCAGAACGTCGCGGGCGGCCTGGTTGACCCGGCTGCGGAGCCGGATCGCGGCCGCGGGTGCCGGCCGACGGAGGTCCAGATAGCGGTACTTGAGCCGGGTCTCCTCGCCGACCTCCACGCGCTCGTCGATCTGGAACGGCAGCGGCGCTGCGGCGTTGAGCACCTCGATCTCGCTCACCACGACCTCGACCTCGCCGGTGGGCAGGTCGGTGTTGGCGTTGCCCTCGGGTCGCGGCTCGACGACGCCCGTGACCGCGATGCAGTACTCGTTGCGCAGTCCGTGTGCGCCGGATGCCTCGAGGATCTCGTCCCGCACGACCGCCTGCACGACGCCCGATGCGTCGCGCACATCCAGGAACGCAACCCCGCCGTGATCGCGCCGGCGGGCGACCCAGCCGGCCAGAGTGACGGACGTTCCTGCGTGCTCGGCGCGCAAAGTGCCTGCGCCGTGGGTGCGGATCACGAGATTCCCTTCGAGTGAGGCGACAACGGATACATCGGTGTTCGATCCTAGGGCGGCGCACCGAGCCGACGGAAACCCGTTTCTCGCGAGGCAGACCCAACCGGACCCGTTGGTCGTCAACTCTTCCCAGCGCTCGGGTCGACCGGCGAGGATGGCGGCGTGGGTCGGATCCTCGCCCGGTTACTGCTCGTCGCTGCGACGGCGGTGCTGAGCTGCGCGGCGCTGCTGGTCGCCCCGCCCCCCGCGTGGGCGTGCTCGTGTGCGCCGGTCACGACGCACGCGGCGTACGACACCGCCGACGCCGTGTTCCGCGGCACCGTGAGCGAGCGGAGTCGGGCCAGCCGCGGAGACAATGCTCGCGTCGCGCTGCGCTTCGATGTCGCGCGGGTGTTCAAGGGGCGTGTGTTCAGTGAGCAGGTCGTCATGACGGCGCCGGACAGCGCGGGGTGCGGAATCGAGGCCGAGATCGGCACTGCGTGGGTGATCTTCGCGCAGGAGTCGGTCGACGGCAGCGGAGACCGCCTGGTCACCCGGCTGAGCACCGACTCGTGCAGCGGCAACCTGGCCGGCGTTGCGACCCCTGCGGTGCTCGGTCGCGGGACGTTTCCGCTACCTGGCGCCTCCGACACCGAGGAGAAGACCATCCAGGCCGACGTTCGGGTGGATCGGGCCCTGACGATCGTCGGCCTCGGCGCACTCGCACTCGTGGTGCTAGGCGGCGCCGCCCTGATCTTGCTGTGGCGCCCCGGCCGCCCGACCTCCTGATCAGCCAGCCTCGGTCGTGTCCGGCACAAGAACTCGGTCAACCACGGCGCGACCCTGACGTCGAAGATCAAGGTCGCTGCGCCCGCCGGTTGGAAGACGTGGTCGGGCATCGGTGATTGAGCGCCCGTGAGCGCCGGGCACGAACGGCAATAATGTGGCAATCACGCCGGGCGGAACGCCGAACCTTTCGCCATGGTTTCCTCGTCGACGGGCAGCACACCACGCTTGACCGCCTGCACGAGGAGTGCATGGTCGGCCTCGGTCTGGTCGGCATACAGCCGGGCGAACTGGGCCATGGCGTCGTCCAGCTTCTCCGAGCTACCGACGTACCCGGCGATCATGGACGCCCCGCTCGTGCGGGCATGCCCCTTGGCCAGCAGGTGCCCGACGATGCCGGCGTAGTCGGTCAGCGCGGCGGCGTCCATCGAGTCCAGCGGGATGGTGCCCTTCATGTTGCGGAACTGGCGGACGTAGTACTGCCGGTTGCCGAACGTCGTCCAGCCCAGCAACGGATCGCTGACCGTCTGTAGCGCCTGCTGATACTCCACGACCCGATGGCCCTGGTGGGCGTGCCAGGCCGAGTCGCCGTGGACGTACTTCGCCAGCACCGAGCGGCGGGCCTGCTTCAGCTGCAGGAAGACGACATCGTCCTCGCTGCTGCCCTCGAGCAGGGCGACGTACGCCCGAAGGCCGACGCTGCCCACGCCGACCACCTTGTGGGCGACGTCGAGCAGGGTGTAGCCGCCCAGCGCCCGGCGCCAGTGCGGAGCGAGGGTTGCGAGGTACTTGTCGAGCGCGACGCCGATCTCGTCCGACTCGGTGTCGGTGAGCCGGGTGATCAGCGGCGGCTCCTCGACGATCCGGCGGCTGCCGTCGTCCTGCTCCGTGGTGAAGCGCGGCAGCGCGCGGTCACTGGTTCGATTGCGGGCCCGTTTGGCCGACCGCTCGATCTCCTCGCGCAGGCTCGTCTCGGTCGCCGTCTCGTGCAGCCGGCCGACGTCGAGTCGGTTGTACGACCGCATCAGCAGCGGCTGCTCGGCCAGGAAGCGCACCTCGGCCCGGTAGGCCGAGACGCACGCCCGGACCGAGTCCCCACACTCGTCCTCGCTGGAGCCGTTCTCCCGGCCGGCCACCCAGATGCTCGCAGCCAGCCGACGCAGGTCCCACTCCCAGCAGCCGGGGTGTGCCTCGTCGAAGTCGTTGAGGTCGATCACCAGCTCACCCTCGGGCGAGGCGTAGAAGCCGAAGTTGCCCAGATGCGCATCGCCGCAGATCACCGGCATGATCCCAGTCGCCGGCAGACCGGCCACGTCCTCGGCCATCACGATCGCCGTGCCGCGCAGGAACCCGTACGGGCTGGTCACCATCCGCGCCACCCGGATCGGAATCAGCTCTGGCACCCGGCCCTCGTGCGAGTCCATGATCAACTGGATCGGGTCCGGCCGGTCGACCGGCGGCTCCCAGGCCCCGAGCGAGGGTCGCGGAACGTCCTCGCGCAGCGCCTTGCCGATTGCCTTCCGCTCCTTGCGCGAGGTCGGGCGTCGGCGCAGCGAGGAGAACGCCTCACTGTCCGCCGTGGCCAGCACGGTATGCCCCGTGCCTCGAGCTCCCGTGCTGTGAAGACCGACGGTCATGAAATCACCTCGCTTCCGTGGTTACCCTAACCACTTCTCGGTGCGGCCACCCCACGGCCGCAACCGCCTCGCTCGATAGTGGAGGAGATCGGTTGGGGAGTACCCCACCCGATCTACTCCGATCTTCCGGGGCTCCGGTCAGCCGGCCGCCGAGACGACCGGCTTGAGGTCCTGCTGGGGCGGAGACCAGCGGTCCGGATCGGCGGGAAGCTGCTCACCCGTCCGGATGTCCTTGACCTCGCCGCCCTCGCCCGATCCGGGGAACCAGACGTACGGGATCCCCCGTCGGTCGGCGAAGCGGATCTGCTTGCCGTACTTGTCCGCCTTCGGCGCGACCTCGGAGGAGACGCCACGGGCCCGTAGCCGCTCGGCGACCTCGATCGAGTGTGGCCGTTCGTCCTCGTTGTCCACGGCGACCAGCACGACGGTCGGCACGGCGCGCGAGACGGTCAGCATCTTGCGGGACAGCAGCGGCGACAGTAGCCGCGTCACCCCGATCGACAGCCCGACACCGGGATAGGTCGTCCGGCCATCCGACGCCAGTGACTCGTATCGACCGCCCGAGGACACCGACCCCCAGCCCTCGTAGCCCACGAGCTCGGTCTCGTAGACGGTGCCGGTGTAGTAGTCCAGGCCGCGGGCGATCTTGAGGTCCGCGACCAGGCGGCCAGGGACGTAGCGGCGGGCGGTGCGGACCACGTCGGCCAGCAGCTCCAGCCCCGCGTCCAGTTCGTCGCCCGTCACCCCGAGGGCCCGCACCTGGTCGACGAACGACTCGTCGTCGCTGGAGATCCCGGCCAGTCGTACGCACGCGTCGGCCTGCGCCCGGGTGAGCCCGACCTGCTCGACCAGCGTTTCGCCCACCCGGGCCGGGCCGATCTTGTCGATCTTGTCGACCTGGCGAAGCACCTCCGCCGGGTCGGCGATGTCGAGTCCGCGGTAGAACCCCTGGGCCAGCCGGCGGTTGTTCACCCGCATCAGCACGGGCGGGATACCGAGATCGACGTGCAGCCGCTCCAGTGCGGCGAGGGTCACCAGCGGCAGCTCGACATCGTGGTGCGCGGCCAGACTCCCGGCGTCGACGATGTCGATGTCGGCCTGGGTGAACTCGCGGAAGCGGCCCTCCTGCGGCCGTTCGCCGCGCCACACCTTCTGGATCTGGTAGCGGCGGAACGGGAGCGGCAGCGCGGGGGCGTTCTCCAGGACGTACCGGGCGAACGGCACGGTCAGGTCGAAGTGCAGGCCGAGCTCGTCCTTGGCGTCGTCGGCGGCGTGGAGCCGGCGGACGACGTACACCTCCTTGTCGATCTCGCCCTGCTTGGCGAGCCGGTCCAGCGGTTCGACGGCGCGGGTCTCGATCGAGGAGAACCCGTGCAGCTCGAACGTCTCCCGCAGCCGGTCGAGCACGTGCTGCTCGACGATCCGCTGCTCCGGGGTGTACTCGGGGAATCCCGAAAGCGGTCGCGGACGACTCACAGACTGCTCCTGTCTCCCGACATCAAGAAGTCGGACTGCAGATAGGGGTTGGTCGCCCGTTCCTGGGCGATGGTCGTCTGCGGTCCGTGGCCGGGCAGCACGACCGCCGAGTCCGGCAGTGCCGCGACCTTGGTCCGCAGGCTCTCCAGCATGTCCGCGGGGCTGCCGCCGGGCAAGTCGGTTCTGCCGATCGATCCGGCGAACAGCACATCGCCGGAGAAGACGAGCTCGTCGACGTCGTCGTCGTGGGGGTACGGGGTCCGGAACAGGACGGACCCCTTCGTGTGCCCCGGCGCGTGGTCGACCCGCAGGTCGATGCCCGCCAGCGAGATCCGCACGCCGTCGGTCAGCTCGTGAACGTCGTCGGGCTCGGTCATCTTCTCGGGCAGCCCCAACTGGGCCAGCAGCCGACGGGTGTCGTCGCTCATCGCCTTCAGCGGATCGACCAGGAGCTCTCGGTCGAGGCTGTGGATCCAGGCGCTCGACGCATAGTCGGCGCACAGCGGCGTGACGCTGAACGTGTGGTCCAGGTGGCCGTGGGTGAGCAGGACGGCGATCGGCTTCAGCCGGTGCTCGGCGACCACCTCGGCCACGGTGGGAGCGGCGTCCATGCCGGGATCCACGATCACGCACTCCTCACCCGCGGCTGTGGCGACGACGTAGCAGTTTGTCTGCCAGGGACCGGCGGGAAACGAGGCGATGAACACGCCAGCGAGGGTATCGGGCAGGATGGGACGCATGAGCGAGGCCGCGGGGCCGGCAGACTTCGGCCGGGTGGACAGCGACGGAACCGTCTACGTCCGTACGGCCGACGGCGAGCGGGCGGTCGGCCAGGTGCCCGACGCCTCCCCGGAGGAGGCACTGTCCTTCTTCGTCCGGCGGTACGAGGCGCTCGAGCTGGAGGTCTCACTGCTCGAGCGGCGGATCAACTCCGGGGCGCTGGGGCCGGACGATGCGATGTCGTCGGTGACCAAGGTGCGGGAGTCACTTGTCGATGCCCGCGCGGTCGGTGACCTGATCGGGCTGGTGGCCAGGCTCGACGCGCTCGGGCCCGTGATCGCCAACCAGCGCGCTGCCCGGAGGGCCGAACGCGCCAAGCAGAGCGAGCAGACGAAGGCTCGCAAGGAGCATTACGTCGCCGAAGCCGAGAAGCTGGCCGCCGGTAACGACTGGCGCGGCGGGGTCAACCGGTTCCGGTCCCTGCTGGACGAGTGGAAGGCGCTTCCCCGGCTGGATCGCGCGACCGACGACGAGCTGTGGCACAGGTTCTCCAGCGCGCGAACGGCGTACACCCGGCGACGCAAGGCGCACTTCGCCCAGCAGTCGGAGCAGCGCGAGGCCGCGCAGAAGATCAAGGAGAAGCTGGTCGCCGAAGCCGAGGCGATCGCCGACACCACCGACTGGGGTGCCGGGGCCGCCGCCTATCGGGAGCTGATGACCCGCTGGAAGGCAGCCGGATCGGCGCCGCGCGATGTCGACGAGGCCCTGTGGCAGCGGTTCCGGGCCGCGCAGGACACGTTCTTCGGCGCCCGCCAGGCGCTACAGGCCGAGCAGGACACCGAGTTCAAGGCCAACCAGGAGGCGAAGGAGGCCCTGCTCGCGGAGGGTGAGGCGACGATCCTTCCGGTTCGTGACCTGACCTCAGCCCGGTCCGCCTATCGCGACCTGCTCGAGCGCTGGGCGGCCATCGGGAAGGTCCCACGCGACGCGATCCGTCCCCTCGACAATCGGCTGCGGGCGATCGAGGCCGCGATTCGCGATGCCGAAGAGGACCAGTGGCGCCGGTCCAACCCGGAGGCCCGGGCCCGTGCCGAGGAGACGGCCGCGAAGCTCCAGGCCCAGATCGACACGCTCGAGGCGAAGGCCGCCAAGGCCGAGGCCCGCGGAGACGCGAAGGCGGCCGGGGAGGCCACCGCCGGGGCGGCGACGTACCGCGAGTGGCTCGCCCAGGCCCAACGCGCCGTCGACGACTTCACGTAGATTTGGTCCCTTTTTCAGTCTGCGTTCGCGCACGGGCGCCCGTCTGCGTAAGCGTCGGAGGGCGCGCCGGGGAGTGAGGAGCGCGGAGTGAAACACGCTCTTCCGTTTCGCTCCGCGCGACAAACGAGCCGGCCGAAGCGCCCGTGCGCGAACGCAGACCAAAACTAGGGTGCGGCGAGGCAGAGCAGTCGGTCCCAGGTGGCGGACTCGGCACCGTCCGCGGCCCCGAGCCCCCAGGCGTACGTCCTGCTCACCTCGGCAGCACCCGCGCGCGTACACACGCCGAACAGGCCGTCCCGGCTCTCACCGGCCGACTTGGGCACGTCCTTGACGACGGCAAGCACCTGCAGAGTCCCGCCGCCCTCGCATCCGGAGCGCACGGGACGGTCGGCTTCGACGCTCACACACTCCCCGGCGGCGATGCCGTTGAGCGCCGTTGCCGGATCGGCGGCCTTCTCTCCGATGCAGGAGAAGCGCGTGCCGTCGCCGTACGCGCGGACGGCTCCGGGGACGTCGACGCAGCCGTCCCGGTCGACGCTGACCGCCAGCAGCCGGTACTCCGCCGCAGCGTCCCCGCAGTCGGCCAAACGGTAGGTCGGTCCGCTGGCGTCGAACGCCAGACAGTCCCCCAGACGCGCATCGGCGGTCGCTGCCCGGCCGCCCGGGGAGATGATCAGCCAGAACAGGCTTGTCGCGGCCAGCAGGAGGGCGACGGCCACGACGAGGGCGATGACGGCGAGTCGTCGCTGCCGGGTGCGCACCGGGCGGCCCCTGCCCCCGCCCGGGCCGCCGACATCCTCTGCGTACTCCCCGCTTTCGAAATCCCCGCTTGCGTACTCCGCGGGTCCGAACGGCAGATCGCCAGGCAGGATCGCATCGTTACCGTCTCGCTCCCAGTCCCAGGACTCGCGAGGACTCATGGCGGTGACTCAGGAGCTGACGCGATAGGCGTCGTAGACGCTGGGCACCTGCCGAACGGCCCTCAGGACGTGATCCAGGTGAGTTGGATCGGCGGTCTCGAACATGAACTTAGCCTTGCAGATCCGGTCGCGAGAGGTCGTCAACGCGGCCGAGAGGATGTTGACGTGCTGGTCGGACAGGGCGCGCGTGATGTCGGAGAGCAGTCGGTTGCGGTCCAGCGCCTCCACCTGGACCGCTACCAGGAACGAGCTGGCGGCGGTCGGCGCCCACGAGACGTCCACGAGGCGTTCGGGAGTCTGCCGCAGGTGCTCGGCGTTGACGCAGTCGGTGCGGTGCACCGACACACCGGCGGTGCGGGTCACGAAGCCCAGGATCTGATCGCCCGGCACCGGCGTACAGCACTTGGCGAGCTTGACGTGGACGTCGGACATCCCTTGGACCTGGATTCCGGCTCCGTTGCCCGCGGCCGACACCCGGCGGCGGCCGATGACGAGCTGGTCCTCGCTGGTCTCGTCGGCGGTGGCGTCCTCGCCGCCTTCGGCCGAGACGAGCCGGTTGACCACTGCCTGGGCGCCGACCGTGCCTTCGCCGATGGCGGCGTACAGCGACGAGACGTCGGTGAGGTTGAGGAAGCCCGCCACGGCCGTCAGGTGCTCGACGGTCAGCAGTCGTTGCATCGGCAGCCCAGCCTTGCGGAGCTGGCGGGCCAGCGCGTCCTTGCCCGCCTCGATCGACTCCTCGCGACGCTCCCGGGTGAAGTGGTGCCGGATCTTGTTCCGCGCGCGGGGGCTCTTGACGAAGGCGAGCCAGTCCCGGCTCGGTCCGGCGCCCTCGGACTTGGAGGTGAGGATCTCCACGACGTCGCCGTTGGCGAGCTCCGACTCCAGCGGGACCAGCCGCCCGTTGACCCGGGCGCCGATGGTCCGGTTGCCCACCTCGGTATGGATGGCGTATGCGAAGTCGACCGCCGTGCCGCCCTGCGGCAGGGTCATCACGTCGCCCTTGGGGGTGAACGCGTACACCTCGGTTGAGTTGATCTCGAACCGCAACCCGTCGAGGAACTCCCCAGGGTCGGCGGTCTCCCGCTGCCAGTCGCGCAGCTGGCGGAGCCAGACCAGGTCGTGTGCCTCGCTGTCGGGCTCGGCGCCGCCGTTGCTCTCCTTGTACTTCCAGTGCGCCGCGACACCGTACTCGGCCTTGCGGTGCATCTCGACGGTCCGGATCTGCAGCTCGACCGGCTTGCCTTCCGGCCCGAGCACGGTGGTGTGCAACGACTGGTACATGTTGAACTTCGGCATCGCGATGTAGTCCTTGAACCGGCCCGGGAGCGGGTTCCAGCGCACATGCAGCACACCGAGCGCGGCATAGCAGTCGCGATCGTTCTCCACGACGACCCGCAGCCCGACCAGGTCGTAGATGTCGGAGAACTCACGGCCGCGAACGACCATCTTCTGATAGATCGAGTAGTAGTGCTTCGGCCGCCCGGTGACGGTGGCCCGGAGCTTGGCCGCCTTCAGATCCGACTGCACCTGCTCGATCACGCCGGCGAGGAAGTCGTTGCGGCTCGGCGCCGCCTCGGCGACCAGCCGCACGATCTCGTCGTAGATCTTGGGGTGGATGGTGGCGAACGACAGGTCCTCCAGCTCCCACTTCACGGTGTTCATGCCGAGCCGATGAGCCAGCGGAGCGAAGATCTCGAGTGTCTCGTTCGCGATCCGCGACTGCTTGTCGGGCCGCAGATAGTGCAGCGTACGCATGTTGTGCAGCCGGTCGGCCAGCTTGATGACCAGGACCCGGATGTCGCGGCTCATCGCGATGACCATCTTGCGGATGGTCTCCGACTTGGCCGTGTCCCCGTACTTGACCTTGTCGAGCTTCGTCACACCGTCGACGAGCTGGGCGATCTCCTCGCCGAAGTCCTTGCTGAGCTGGGTCAGCGTGTACGGGGTGTCCTCGACCGTGTCATGAAGCAGGGCCGCGCACAGCGTCGACTCGGTCATGCCGAGCTCGGCGAGAATCGTCGCGACCGCCAGCGGATGGGTGATGTAGGCGTCGCCGCTGGCCCGCATCTGGCCGCGGTGATGGCGCTCAGCGGTCTTGTACGCCTTCTCGATCAGTCCGACGTCGGCTTTGGGGTGGTTCGCCCGCAGCACCCGGAACAGCGGATCGAGGACCGGCGTCTGCGGCCGGCTGCTGCCCAGTCGGGCCAGCCGGTGGCGCATCCCGCGAGACTGCTCCGGGCCCGCGCCGGTGACGGACGCCGAGCTCGCCGTCTTCGCGGGTTCCGTGCTCGGCGGGGCCGCGGACGTCGTGGATCCTGACGGGGACGTGGTTGATCCCGAAGGGGACGTCGTCGACGGGGTCGGCGGCGGTGCGGACGCGGCCATCGGGCGGACCACCGCGACCCGGCCCGCGTTCTTGGTCCTGATCGGCCTGGCCGGCTCGGGCGCGCCGGAGTCCGCGTCGACCGCGGTGCCCGGCTCGCTCACCTTCGCCTCCTCAGGCAGAGACCCCTCAGGTTTGCCTCAGTCTAGTGTCGGCCAGCCGGCGGACCGAACTCGCCGGGTCAGCCCTCCTCATCGGCGTGACGGACGACGACCACCTGATCGCCGGTTTGCAGAGTGGCCACGGTGGGGTCGTAGAACCGGCGCAGCGTCCGGTTCCGCACCACCGCAACGACCCGCTCACCGCGTACGTCGTCGGAGGACTTGCCGACCTCGTCCTTGGTGACCTGGCGCTCCACGACCTCCAGTCCCTCCTTGGACGCGAGCAGGTCCTCGATGACGATGCCGAGATTGGGACTTACCGCCGACAAGCCCAGCAGCCGGCCGACGGCCTCGGACGAGGTGATCACCGCGTTCGCACCGGACTGACGCAGCAGGGGCGCATTATCGTCCTCGCGGACCGCCACGACCACGTGCGCGCTCGGGTTCAGCTGACGGACCGTCAGCGTCACCAGGATCGCCGAGTCGTCCCGGTCGAGAGTGATGACGACCTCGCGGGCCCTGATGATCTCGGCTCGCCGCAGGATCTCCCGTCGGGTCGCGTCGCCCTCGATCGCCGCGTACCCCTTGATGTTGGCCTCGGTGATCGACGCCGGTCGGCTGTCGATCACGACGACCTGAGCGGGGTTCGTTCCGTTGTCGACCAGCGTGCCGACCGCGCTGCGGCCCTTGGTGCCGTACCCGATCACGACCACGTGGTTGCGCATGTGCTTCCTCCAGCGAGTGTCCCGAAAGATCCGGCGGCCCTCGTTGGCCAGCACCTGCAGCGTGGTGCCGACCAACAGCACCAGGAACAGGATGCGCAGCGGGGCGACGATGATCGAGTTGATGAGCCGGGCGTGCGGCGTGACGGGGGTGATGTCGCCGTACCCGGTGGTGGTGATGGTGACGGTGGAGTAGTAGATCGAGTCCACGAACGAGACGACGCCATCGGCGCTGTCGGTGTAGGAGTCCCTATCGACGTACACGATCCCGACCGTGACAGCGAGGATCAGCAGGGCGAGCAGGATCCGCTTACCCAGCTCGCGGGCCGGCGTCGAGCGACGATCAGGAAGGCTCACCAGCGCCTGGTTGGCCGAGCTCCCGGTTCGGCTTCCGCCGGATCCGCGGCGGTGGAAGAAGCTCGTGGTCTCGCTCACTCCGCCTCCAGCCGCAACAGCGCTCGTACGTCCGCCAGGCCGCCCGCTCGCAGGGCGTCGCGGCCGTCGAGGTAGCCGAGCTCGATCAGCACGACCACCGCGGCCACCGAACCGCCCAGCCCGGTGACCAGCTCCGCGGCCGCCAGCGCAGTGCCGCCGGTGGCGAGCACGTCGTCGACGATCAGCACCCGCTGACCGGGTCGGATCGCGTCGGCGTGTAGGGCGAGGGATTCCGAGCGGTACTCCAGGGTGTAGCTCGCGGCGACCGTCGCCCGCGGCAGCTTGCCCGGCTTCCGAACGGGCGCGAATCCCACGCCGAGACGCAGCGCGAGCGGTGCGGCGAACAAGAACCCGCGGGCCTCCATCCCGACCACCAGGTCCACGTCATCCGGGGCGAGTGCGGTGAGCTGCTCCACGACGGATGCATAGGCGGGCCCATCGGCCAGCAGCGGGGTGATGTCCTTGAACGCGATGCCCGGCTTCGGGAAGTCGGGGACGTCGACCACCAGTCGGGCCCAGTCGGCGCTCGACCGCCCGGGGCCCTCCGACGGCACGGCCGGGGCGAAGGTGTGCCGCCCCACACCGGACGCCACTGTCTACTTCTTCCGCTGGCTGCGGGGTTTGTGCTGCGGCTGCGGGCGACCTGCGGCGCCCTCACTGCCGGGCCGGGTGACCGTGAGCGGCGGCGGGTCGGAGGTGCGGCTGACGGACACTTTGACCTCGGGCGTTCCGCCTGCGGTCGGCCCCGCGCCGGTGTCGGTGTCGGTGTCGGGTCCAGTGCCGGCCCCGCTGTCGGACAGGGTGTCGGGCTCCGAGCCATCCTCGCCGGCCGCCGAGCCCGACCCCCTTGCGTCATCTGCGATCGCGGTGGCGCTGCCGGCCTTCGCGCTGCCGGCCGTCGCGCCCCCGGCCTTCGCGGCACCGGTCTTTCCGGTCCCGGCCCTCGTGGCCGGGCCGACGTTGACCTTGGATGCCTCGCGCGCCCGCCGGTTTGCGACCCGCTGGGCGAGCTTCTGCATCTCCGGTTCACGCTCCTTCATCTGCACCAGCAGCGGCGTCGCGATGAAGATCGAGGAGTACGCACCGGAGATCATGCCGACGAACAGCGCGAGCGCGAGGTCCTTCAGCGGACCTTCGCCCAGGATGAACGCGCCTGCGAAGAGGAGTGCCGCGACCGGTAGCACCCCGATGATGGTGGTGTTGATCGAGCGGACCAGCACCTGGTTGACGGCGAGATTGGCGGCCTCGCCGTACGTCCGGGTCGTCGACGCCTTGATGTCACGGGTGTTCTCCCGCACCTTGTCGAACACGACGACGGTGTCGTACAGCGAGTAGCCCAAGATGGTCAGCACGCCGATCAGGGTGGCCGGGGTGACCGTGAACCCGACAAGGGCATAGATGCCGACGGTCAGCACGAGGTCGTGGCCGAGGGCGATCAGCGCCGCCGCGGACATCTTCCCGTTGCGGAAGTACGCCCAGATCACGAGCGTCACGAGCACGAGGAAGACACCGAGCGCGATCAGCGCCTGCTGGGTGATCTGGCCACCCCAGGACGCACCGATCAGGCTGTAGGCGACGTTCTCGGAGGTCGTCCCTGCCTCCTCGGCGATGGCCGAGCGAACCTTCGGCACCTCCTGGACGGCATCCAGGGTCCGGGTCTGGATCCGCACGCCGCTGTTGCCGATCGTGGTGATGGTCGACTCTTCGAGATTCGGCACCCCGGAGTTGTCGAGCGCGTTCTGGAAGTCCTGCACTGTCGTGCTGGTCACCGTGGTGTTGACCTGGAAGTCGGCGCCGCCGGAGAACTCGATGCCCCACTTCAGACCGAAGATGGCCACGGCCAGGATCGAGACCAGCATCAGTGCGGCCGAGATCATGTAGAAGCGCCGGCGATGGCCGATGAAGTCGTAGGAGACCTCACCCGTGTAGAGCTTGTGACCGATGTTGGAGAGCTTGGACATCAGGCCTCCTCCCCCGCCGGCTTGGCGCCTGGTCGGGCTCCGACCCGGTGAGTCCCACCGGACCCAGCGGTCGTGGCGGTCCGGATGCCACCGCGCCGCGTGGACCGGGTGCCGGGCAGCGCCTTGACACCCAGGTGGGCCGGGTCCAGACCCGACCACTTGTGTCCGCCCCCGTAGAACTTCGTCCGCGCCAGCAGCGACATCAGCGGCTTGGTGAACATGAAGCACACCATGACATCGATCAGTGTGGTCAGACCGAGCGTGAACGCGAAACCCTTCACGGAGCCGATCGCCAGGATGAACAAGATGACGGCCGACAGCATCGAGACCGCATCCGCGATCAGCACCGTCTGCCGGGCTCGCCGCCATCCGGTCTCGACGGCGGTTCGCAGGCTGCGCCCGTCACGGACCTCGTCTCGGATCCGCTCGAAGTAGATGACGAAGCTGTCCGCCGTGATGCCGATGGCGACGATGGCACCCGCGATCCCCGGCAGGTTCAGCGCGAAACCGACCGAGCTGCCGAGCAGCACCATGGCCGCGTACGTGATCGCCGCGGCCACCACCAGCGAGGACACGACGACGAAACCGAGGCCGCGGTAGTACAAGAAGCAGTACGCGACCACGAGTAGCAGGCCGATGATGCCGGCGATGATCCCTGCGCGGAGCTGTTCCCCACCGAGCGTGGCCGAGACGTTGGAGACCTCTGACACGTCGAAGGCCAGTGGCAGCGCGCCGTACTTCAACACGTTGGCGAGCTGAGTCGCCGACTGCTGGTTGAAGCTGCCGGAGATCTCGGCCTGGCCGCCCGCGATGGATGAACTGACCGACGGTGCCGAGATCACCTCGCCGTCGAGCACGATGGCGAAGCGGTTCTGCGGGTCGGTCCGGCTGGCGAGCTCAGCGGTCGCGGACTGGAAGGCCGCGGAGCCGTCGGAGTTGAAGGTGAGGTTGACGACCCAGGCCAGATTGTTCTGCGGCACCCCCGCCTGAGCGCCGGTGAGATCGCTGCCCTCGATCAGGGTCGGGCCGAGCAGGTACTTCTCGGTCTTGTCCTGGTTGCAGGCGAACAGCGGTTGATCGGAGACGTCGGTCATCTTGTCCGCCTCGTCACAGGTGAACGCGGCGAAGTTGGCGGTGTCGGTGTCGCTCGGTTGCCAGTCGATCGCCTTGTCCGGTGGCGTGCCCGAGCCCGATGTCGAGGGTCGCGGCGAGGAGGGAGTGCCGGGGGCGGTCGGCAGGGCCGGTGCCGGACGTCCGTTGCCGGTGGCGCTGCTGGTCGGACTTGGCGCGGCGCTGGTCGCCCCGGCGGTCGGGTTGGCCTGCAACGAGGCACTCGCACTCGGCTCGCTGCTCGCGCCGCCGGTGGACTGCGCCGTCGCGCCGGTGGTAGGCGCGGCGCTCGTCGCACCGGTGGCCCCGCTGGTCGGCGACGAGCTCGCCGTCGCTGGGGGGCGTGACCTGCTGAACGTCGTACACCGCCCGGAAGCGCAGCTGAGCCGTCTGCCCGACGAGCTGCACCAGCTCGTCCTGCTGGACGTTCGGCACGCTGACGACGATCTGGTTGTTGCCGGAGGTCGTGACCTCCGACTCGCCCACGCCGAGACTGTCGACCCGGCTCTGGATGATCGTCTTGGCGAGCTGGAGGCTGGTCGGGTCGACCTGACCGGTGCCGCTGGAGTTGGCCGCGGTCAGCGTGATCGTCGTGCCGCCCTGCAGGTCGAGACCGAGCTTGGGCGTCCAGTTGTTGCTGATCGCCATCAGCCCGTACATGGCCGCGATGATGACGCCCAGGACGATCAGGGTCCGGCCCGGGTGCCCGGAAGGAGTTGCCACGAGCGGGTCTTACTCCTTGGTCGAGGGGTCGTTCCCCGGCGTCTGGTTGGTGCGACCGGGCGTCACGTCGCTGGCACTGGGGCCGAGGTCCTCGGTATAGGTCGGCTCAACGTGGGTCTGATCGAACTGGGTCTGATCTACGTGGCTCTGGGGCAGGTCCAGCTGAGACGCCTCCGGCTCGTAGTGGGTCTCGGAGTCGAACGGCGCCGGGCCGTCCTCGTCTTCCGGACCGACGACCCGCGAGACCGCCGGCTTCAGCAGGGTCAGGTTGACCCCGGGCGAGATCTCGATGACGATCTGCTTCTCACCGACCGACACCACCGTGCCGAACAGACCGCTGCCGGTCATGACTCGGCTGCCGGGCGTGATGGCATTCATCGTCTTCTGCTGAGCCTGCTGCCGCTTCCGCTGCGGCCTGAGGATCAAGAAGTAGAAGGCGACCGCCATCAGCGCGATCAAGGCGAAGGTGGTCAGCGATTGTGATGACATAGCTCCAGCGTCCAGGTTGAGTTCGTACGTGGTCGTGCAGGCTTGCGCCTGCGTTCGAGGCGGGCCGGCGGCCCGACCGATCCGGGGTAGCGTACCCAGTCTTGCCTATGAGCCCGAATCGTCGAAGAGATCCGGGCTGGTGTCGGAGACCGAAGTCGCCACTCCGGCCGGCGGTATGAGGCCCAGATGCCGCCACGCGGCCGGGGTGGCCACGCGGCCTCGCGGCGTTCGCATCAGGTAGCCCTCGCGGACCAGGAACGGCTCGGCCACCTCCTCGACGGTCTCCCGCTCCTCGCCCACCGACACGGCGATGGTCGACAGACCCACCGGCCCGCCGGCGAACCGCCGACAGACCGCGGCCAAGACGGCGCGGTCGAGCCGGTCAAGCCCGATCTCGTCGACCTCGTACAGCTCGAGGGCACTCGCGGCGATCTCGCGGGTCATCACGCCGTCCGCGCGGACCTGGGCATAGTCGCGGACCCGGCGCAGGAGCCGGTTGGCGATCCGCGGCGTGCCGCGGGAGCGCCGGGCGATCTCGGCCGCGGCGTCGGGCACCAGACGCGCACCCAGCAGCCCCGCGGAGCGGCGCAGGATGCGCTCCAGGTCGGCCGCATCGTAGAAGTCGAGCTGCGCGGTGAAGCCGAACCGGTCCCGTAGCGGACCCGGCAGCAGTCCGGCCCGGGTGGTGGCGCCGACCAACGTGAACGGTGGGATCTCGATCGGGATGGCCGTCGCACCGGGTCCCTTTCCCACCACGACGTCGACCCGGAAGTCCTCCATGGCCAGATACAGCATCTCCTCGGCCGGACGAGACATCCGGTGGATCTCGTCGAGGAAGAAGACCTCGCCCTCGACCAGCCCGGAAAGGATCGCCGCGAGATCGCCGGCATGCTGGATGGCGGGCCCGCTCGAGATCCGGAGCGGCGCCGCCATCTCCGCGGCGATGATCATCGCCAGCGTGGTCTTGCCGAGCCCGGGCGGTCCGGAGAGCAGCACATGGTCCGCGGTGCCACCGCGGTGCCTGGCCGCTTCGAGTACCAGCCCGAGTTGGTCGCTCACCCGTGGCTGACCCTCGAACTCGGCCAGGCTGGCCGGTCGCAGTGCCGACTCGGCCGCGCGTTCGGCAGGGTCCGCGTCCGGTCGTACGAGGTCGGACAGATCGGCCAGCTCCCCACTCACGAGCGCGCCAACGTCTGCAGAGCCGCCCGCATCAGCGTGGCCACGGGCGTGCCCGGATCCTCCCGGACCAGATGCTCGACCTCGGCGCAGGCGGCGTCGGCATCGCGGGATGACCAGCCGAGGCCCTGGAGGCCCTGGGTGACCTGATCCCGCCAGGCAGAGGTAGTGGTCGCCGGCGCACCGGCCGACGTCGGGAGACTGGCGAGCCCGACAGTGTTGATCTTGTCCTTGAGCTCGATCACCAGGCGTTGGGCACCCTTGCGGCCGATTCCGGGCACCTTGCAGAGCTGCACCAGGTTCTCGGTGGCAATGGCGTGCCGGAGCTCGTCAGGCGTGAGCACGGCGAGAGCGGCCTGGGCGAGCTTCGGCCCGACCCCCGTCGCCGTCTGCAGCAGCTCGAACAGCTCGCGCTCGTCGGTGGAGGCAAACCCGTACAGCGTCAACGAGTCCTCACGGACCACCAAACTCGTCGCGAGCGTCGCCGTGTGCCCGACCCGGAGCTCGGCAGCGGTGTTGGGGCTGACCAGGGCCAGAACGCCGAAGCCGCCGGCACCCGGCACCCCGACCTCGATCACGGCCGCCGTCGGGCCGAGCTGGATGACGGTGCCGCTGACCTGGGCGATCATGAGGCTCTCCTCGTGCTGATGGGTGTGCTGGTGCTGGTGCTGGGCGCGGCGATCGGGCCCTGGATCGTGGGCAGTGGCCGGTCTGGCGCGGCGGTTGGCGCATCGCTGGGGCCCGCCGGACTCCGCTCTGTGGCGGAAGCCGCGCGCTTTGCTGCGGGAGTTGCGGGGAGGCGCTCTGTCGCGGAAGATGCGCGGCTGGGCTCGGCGGCGGAAGCCGCGGGGCGCTCGGCGGCGGAAGCCGCGGGGCGCTCGGCGGCGGAAGCCGCGGGACGGCGCTCTGTGGCGGAGGGGGCGGTGCCGCCTGCTGCGGCGGCATTGCTGCGGGCGTGCGTTCGGCGGCGGAAACCCTGGGGCTGCGTTCTGCGGCGGCGTGGGCGGTGCCGCGCGCTGTGGCGGCAGCTGCGGGGGTGGGCTCGGCGGCGGAGGATGCAGGGCTTCGCGCTGCGGCGGCGGCGGCGGGGCTGCGTTCGGCGGTGGAAGTCCTGGGGCTGCGCTCTCCGGCCGAGTGGCTGGGGTTCGACCGGTTCGCCGGCGCCCCGCCGTTCCCGGCGGCGGATCTCGACCGAGCGAGCGCGGCCCGCTGCCGCTGGACGGCGGCATTCGCCGACGCGCTCTGCTGCGCGGACTCGTACCTAGCGGTGATTCCGCCGCGCCACACGTGACAGATCGCAAGAGCGAGCGCGTCGGCGGCATCGGCGGGCTTCGGCGGCGAATCGAGCCGGAGAATCCTGGTCACCATGGCGGTCACTTGTGCCTTGTCGGCGCGACCCGAACCGGTGATCGCGGCCTTGACCTCGCTCGGCGTGTGCAATCCGACCGGAATGCCCCGTCGTGCCGCCACCAGCATCGCCACCCCGGCGGCCTGAGCGGTGCCCATCACGGTCTGGACGTTGTGCTGGGCGAACACGCGCTCCACCGCCACCGTGTCGGGCCGGTGCTCGACGAGCCAGGCGTCGATCTCCTCCTCGAGCCGGCACAACCGACGCGCGACATCGAGGTCGGCAGGGGTCCGGATCACGTCGACCCCGATCAGCTCCGGCGGCCTCCCCGGCCGCCCGTCGACCACACCCAGACCGCATCGCGTCAGGCCGGGATCGATCCCGAGCACTCGCATCCCGACCCTCCCGACGATCAACCGAACAGACGTTCGTAACCCTATGCGCTGCCGCCGACAAGGGCCGATTCCGACACGCGACCGTGCGCCGCCGGCGGTCGACTCTGCATGCCTGCGTGAAGACGACCCCGGACCGACGTCTGGGCGATGCGGTGCGAAGACGAGCGCTCCCAGCCCCACCGGCACCCACATCTGGGCGATGCGGTGCGAACACGAGCGCCCCGCCCCCCGGTCACGCCGCATCTGGGCGATGCGGTGCGAAGACGAGCGCCCGGCCCCCGCCCACCCACATCCGGGCGATGCGGTGCGAAGACGAGCACTCCCATCCCACCGCCACCCACATCCGGGCGATGCGGTGCGAAGACGAGGACTGCCCCGGCCCCACATCCGGGCGATGCGGTGCGAAGAGGCCCATCCCCCGCCACACATCCGGGCGATGCGGTGCGAAGACGAGCAACCAGGCCCCCGGCCCACCCACATCCGGGCGATGCGGTGCGAAGACGAGCGCTCCCAGCCCCCCCGGCCCACCCACATCCGGGCGATGCGGTGCGAAGACGAGCGCTCCCACCCCACCGCCACCCACATCCGGGCGATGCGGTGCGAAAACGAGCGCTCCCACCCCACCGCCACCCACATCCGGGCGATGCGGTGCGAAAACGAGGCCCTTCGAAGCGGCGCCCACTGACCAGCCTGAACCCTGGGTGGGGTGCGCCCGCTGCGCTCAGCCAGTGTGTCGTCCCGCGCGGGAACGGCGCACGAGGACGAAGATTGTCACACCCGCCGCCACCACCAAGAGACCGAGCACCAGCCACAGCCATCCCGACACTCCTGACGACGGTTCCGCGCTGGGAGTGGACGTCGGTAGGGGCGTGGAAGCCGTCAGGGGCGTGCTGGGCGCCGCACTCGACGCACTGCCGGTGCTCGTGGAGGTCGTCTCCGAAGACGCCTGCGTCTGGGCGGATGAGCTGGTGTCGGACCGCGCCGCCGGCTCATCGGTCGACTCCACCGGATTCGAGCCGGCCTCCTCCGTCGTACGGGTCGGCGCTGGCACGGCCCCGGACGACGCTGCACCCGGCGCCGAGGTCGATCCGGCGCTCGCCGATGTCGGAGCGCTGGTCGCAGTTGCCGTCGGGCCGACCGGGCTTCTCGTGGGTCGGACGGGGGTTCTGGTCGGCTCGATCGGGGTTCTGGTCGGCTCGATCGGGGTTCTGGTCGGCTCGATCGGGGTTCTGGTCGGCTCGATCGGGGTTGCGGTCGGCTCGATCGGGGTGCGGGTGGCCTCGATCGGTGACCGCGACGTCGTCACGGACTGTCCCGGGGTCGGCAGCGGTACGCCACCCCCGCCGCAGGCTGCGAGCAGAAACAGGGAAGCGACGGCCACCAGCCCGGCGGCGGCGAACCTGCTGACGGACTTCGACATGAGCGCTCCTGCTCGGCGGGGACAGGGCACCTGGACGGTGCTGTTTCGAGCGCCATGATGGCGGTTCGAGCCCCGTACCGCCCTCACCCGCGACGAGTGGCGTGCGCGTGTCGCCGTGCGGGCTCCTACCGCGGGCTCTCTCCGACCGGGCGACGCGAGCACACACAACCCGCGTAACGACCCGCGGTCCCACGGGTGCCCCGCTCCGACCGGCCGACGCGATCACACGACCCGCGACCGCCGCGAGCACCCGACCCGCGGACGACGCGGTCACGCGACCCGCGAGCGTCCCAAGCCCCTACCGCCCGACCGCCTCGAGGACGTCCTCACTGGCATCGAAGTTGGCGTACACGTTCTGTACGTCGTCGGAGTCCTCGAGCGCATCGATGATCTTGAACAACTTCTCCGCCGTGGGCGCGTCGACGTCCTGGGTGTAGTCAGGCACGAACGACACCTCCGCGGAGTCGTAGTCCAGGCCCGCAGCCTCGACAGCCTTGCGGACGGCGACCGTGTCGTTGGGGTCGGCAAGGATCTCGAAGCTGTCCCCAAGATCGTTGACCTCCTCCGGACCGGCGTCCAGCGTTGCCTCGAGCAGGTCGTCCTCGGTGAGCTCTCGACCGCCCTGTTCCTTGGCCACGGTCACCACGCCCTTGCGGGAGAACATCCGGGCGGTCGAGCCGACGTCGGCCATCGTGCCGCCGTTGCGAGTGACCGCGACCCGGACGTCGGACGCGGAGCGGTTGCGGTTGTCGGTGAGGCACTCGATCAGCAGGGCAATCCCGTCCGGCCCGTACGCCTCGTACATCAACGTCTCGTAGTCGGCGCCGCCGGCCTCGGCGCCGGAACCGCGCTTGACGGCACGGTCGATGTTGTCCTTGGGGACCGAGGTCTTCCTGGCCTTTTGGATGGCGTCGTACAGCGTCGGGTTCCCGCCGGGGTCGCCGCCGCCGATCCGCGCGGCGACCTCGATGTTCTTGATCAGCTTGGCGAACGACTTGGCGCGACGGGCGTCGACCACGGCCTTCTGGTGTTTGGTGGTTGCCCACTTGGAGTGTCCCGACATGCGCGCCAGCCTACAGACCGGAGCGCAGAGGCTGCGCGGCCGCGAGTGAGGAGCGGGTGCGCCGAACACGCCTCACCGTTCCGCACACCCCGCGACAAACCGAGCGGTCCCGAGCGCGGCCCGAGCACCGGCACACACAGACTCCGGAGCGCAGAGGCCGCGCGGCCGCGAGTGAGGAGCGGGTGCGCCGAACACGCCTCACCGTTCCGCACACCCCGCGACAAACCGAGCGGTCCCGAGCGCGGCCCGAGCACCGGCACACACAGACTCCGAGCGCAGAGGCCGCGCGGAGGGATCACGTGCCAGGAAGGTCGGTGGTCGCGGGCACGAGTGGAGGCTCGGACCGGGTGAACAGGTGCACCTCGAATCCCCGACGATAGCCGAGCCGGTCATACAGGGCCGGGGCCCCGAACGGGTTCCCCGTGTCGACGCCGAGGCCGGCGAGTTTCAGTCCCGCACGTTCGAACGACGCGAGCGAGGCGTCCATCAGGGCACCCGCGATCCCCCGACCTCGCGCCTCGGGCAGCACGCCCAGCTGATCGGTCCAACCGACCGAGCCGAACTCCGGATGCGGAGCCGCTGAGTTGAGCACGAACCCGACGACTCGGCCCGTCATGGTCGCGAGCCAGGACCAGTCCGGTCGGAAGGTCTCGGCGCCGAGCACAGCCTGCCAGGGTTCTGGCTGCAGATCGCGCGCACCCCAGTGGCCCGCGAACGCGGTGTTCAGCACCACCCGGACGTCTTCGGCCCGGTCAGAGGAGAACGGTTCGAGGGTGATCCGCGGCGTTCCCTTCGACGCGCTCAGGGCACCGTCCGCCGAGCGAGGCGAATCGTCGTCCGACGAGCGCGACGCACTGGGCGTGGCCGCGTCCCGCGGCAGCGATCGGCACAGCTCGGCGAATACCCGCTCGAGCGAGAATCCGGCGCCGGTCAGGAGTCCCGCCACATCGGGCAGCGGCGCGGACGACGCGACAATCGTGATCGGGTCGCCGCCACAGCTCCGCTGCCAGCGGCGCGCTGTCTCCACCTGCCAGGCGAGCAGGTGTCGTCCGAGCCCGTGTCGCCGGTACTCCGGGTGGACCGTGCCGGCGAGAAACACCCGCCGCGGCGGAGCGTCGTACGGCCGCACCGACAGCCAGCCGAGCGCCACGATCCTGCCCCCGTCGGAACGAGCAGCCAGGGTGTAGGCCTGCTCGTCGGTGATCGGGGCAAGCTGGTGACGCCAGCCGTGCAGGATGCGCGGACCCGTCCGGTCGTGCCGTTCCGACTCGCTCAGCAAGGTCTGCACGTTCGAAAGCTCGGCCGGCTCCAGCGGTCCCCACCGCACGCCTCCCGGCCCCTGCACCGCTCAGTGCCTCCAGATCCGCGGGGTCCGTCGGCGCCCCCCGGACTCGGGTGGAGCTGCCTGTTGCCAGATCCTGGCCCAGCGGGCGGTCGGCGGCTTGGCGACGGCGTCCTCGCCATGCCGCTGGACCTCCCACCAGGTGGCCTCGTCCTCGGCGACCAGCGCCCGGACGGCCTTGACGATCTTCGGCTGCATCTCCCGGGGGGTCTCGCCGGGCCGCGGCACGATCGGCGCGCCGTAGCGCACGCTCACCCGTGGCCGACCGGGCACCGGCCATCCTCGGCCCCGAGGCATGGCGGCGTACGTCCCGCGCAGTCCCACCGGGATCACCGGCACCTGGTTGTGGACGGCCAGCCATGCGCCGCCCATCCGGAACCGACCCATCACCCCATCCACCGACCGGGTGCCCTCGGGATAGACGACGATGCTCCAACCGTCGGCGATCAGGTCGGCCGGAGTCGAGGACAGCGAGCCGCCCTTGCGCTCGATCGGGAACGTGTTGAAGGCGATCGAGGAGCCCGACGCCCGCCACCAGACATCGAAGAAGTAGTCGGCCGCCGCGGCGACCGCGGTGCGCCTCCGACGCTCCTTCGGCAGTGTGGTCAACAGCACGGCGGTGTCCAGGTGCGACGAGTGGTTGGCCACGAACAGCGCCGGGCCGTCCAGCTCGCGGACGTACTCCAGGCCGTGGACGTCGAGATCGACCTCGCGACGCACGATCGGGCCGAGCCCGGCGACCTGGACCACTTCGCGGAGCGCGTTGGCCGGCGGGGTCCGCGCCCAGCCCGTGCGGAACATCGATCCATCGCGGCGACGCGCCACGGACTGGGACGCGTCCGCCTCGGGACTGAGCTCATCGGACATCGGTCACCACCGCGGGTGGGGTGTGCAGGAAGGTGATCTTCGGGTCGTGGCCGACGCCGGAAGCAACGATCTCCAGCGCGTCGGACAGCCTCGATGCGGCCCGGAAGCCCATCCGATCGGCACTCTCCCGGTCGGCACCCACCCAGACGACGTCGCCGAGGTGCTCGCGGACGGCGGCGATCTCATACCAACGGTGCACCGGGTGCACACCGTGGAAGGCGTGGCTCGTCCGATACAGGTGGGAGTACCAGGCGTCGGTCGCGAACTTCTGCTCGACCCCGGCCTGGATGGCGTACGGGTCGGTGTCGGCCAGCAGCGCCTCGCCGAAGAAGTCCACGTACGACGGATGGTTCAGCGGCGAGAAGTCGGCGGCCAGCGGGTGGTACGCGATCACCGCACCGCCCTCGCGAACCACGGGGGTGCCCGTGTGCGCGGACAGGCTGGCGGCCAGTGCCGACCAGGCCGCCAGCACCGGGTTGGTCACCGAGTCGACCGCGTACGGGTTCAGGCTCGGGACACCGATCACGGCGACGTCGGACTGCCCGTCGACCTCGACCCTCTGCTGCGCGAGCACCTGGTTACGGCTCACGTCGCGGACTGCGACCGGGTCGCCGCCATTCACCGCAATCGTGCGATAGCTGCCCTCGGCACTCTCCAGGAAGCGCCGGCCAAGCCCGGTCCGCCGCGGGCCGGTCGGCGCCAGCCGCAGACCCTGGCGCAGCAGCGACCAGCGCGCCCGCTCCTGGACCCGCCACTCCCACTCACGTCGACCGAGGAACTCCGTCGGCCCGGCGTACGAACCGTTGTCCACGACGGCGTCGACCTCGAACACGTCGACGGCGGCACCGATCACCGCGCCGATGGCCTCGGCGACGCCGATCTGGCCACGCTCGTCTCGCGTCTGCAGGCCGGTCAGGCCGCGGATCTGGCGGACCGTGCCCGCCGCGGTCAACGCTTCGGCCGGTCCGGCCGGTCCGCCGCCGGTCGGCCCTGCCACCACGTGGATGTAGACGAGCAGGTCGGACTCGGCAACTCGGGTGCTCAGGCTGACCACGCCCGCCTCGGTGGTGCCGACCGCGGTGTGGGCCTCGAGATCCTCGGCGTCGTGGTTGACCAGCAGTCCATCGGCGAAGAAGGAACGGAACACCCGCTCCCCCACCAGCCTGGCCAGCTCGGCGGGGGTGAGTCGCCGGTTCAGCCCGGTCGCGCAGATCAGCGCGACGTCGTCGACCCCCGCCGCGGCCGCGCGGGTGAGCACGGCCTCGATGATCCGCCCGCGCACGTCGGGGGCCGGCATCGCGGGCACCGGAGAGGAGTTGTCGTCGAACGCGATGGTCAGCCGCATCCCTGCCTGCAGCCGCTCCGCCAGTGGGGCCGACTCGAGCGGAGCGTCCAAGGCTGCGTCGATGGCATCGCGGATATCGGGCACCGGGTCGACGGGGTCGGCCGGGTAGACGACGCGGGAGCCGAGCGGGAAGCGTTCCATCCGGAAGCCGTCGCCGTCGGGCACCACCAGGGGCGGCGTACGGTCGTCGACCTCGAGCACGAAACCGGGGCGAGCCATCTTCTCTAGCGTCCTGTCATCGTCGGTGAACCATGATTCTTCGAGTCGTGTCCAGCTGCGGGGTGGCTGCTACTGCGGCAGGATCCAGCGCGGGTCGCTTGGCTTGATCTTCCACTCCACGATCGACCACTGGTTGGCCGTCGCGGCCCGCATCAGCGCGATGTCGGGGCTGACCGCGACCGCGTTGCCGACGGTCTGCAGCATCGGCAGATCCGAGTGGGAGTCGGCGTACGCGAAGCTCTTGGTCAGATCGATGTCGTGCAGACTCGCATAGTGCCGCAGCCAGGCCGGCCGCGACTCACCGACCAGCGGCGGCCCGGTCAGGAACCCGGTGCAGCGCCCGTCGGGGTCAACCTCGAGATCCGCGGCGACGATCGTGTCGAACAGCGGCGCGAGGGGGCGGGTCAGCGGCCGGACCACCCCGGTGATCAGGATCGTGGTGTGTCCGGCGGCTCGGTGCTCGCGGATCCGCCGGACCGCTTCCGGTGATAGCCGGTTGAGCATGTACGGCGCCAGCGTCGTGTCGACGGTTTCCTCGAACGCGGTGAGATCCGCACCCTTGTAGCGACGGTAGACCGCCCGAAGGAAGGTCCCACGATCGCGCCGGTCGGCCCTGATGTAGGACGGCACCTTGCGCAGAACGCGGCCGAACTCCGCGACCCGTTCGCCCGGCGGCAGCTCCGGCAACCGCGCCCAGAGGTACTGCTCGATCACGTTCGTCGACATGATCGTGCCGTCGAGGTCGAACACGGCCAGCGCCTGCGCGCCGGAGGAGTCCTTGGACAGGTCCTTCATCGTGGTCGGCCGGTTGCCGCGCTTGCGCCGGATGGCGTCCATCCGGCGTACGGGCGCGGTGATCGAGGGGCAGTGCACGTCCTTGATGTACGTCGGCCAGTCGTACGTCGCCGAGTCGAAAGCGAAGCTGTCGACGTCCTCGGGATCAAGCGCGTTGGTCAGCGCCAGCGTGTTGTCGTCGACGAAGTGCAGCTCGGACTGGGCGTACTCGTTGTAGAGGCCGAGATAGCGCCGCAGGAAGTCGAGCCGGGTCCGGAACCGGTCGAGGTCCTTGGCGATCTTGCGGGTCCGGTCCGATCGGGGGGCGAGCGAGAGCGCCCGGTCGGCGAGCTTATGGGTGCGCTCGGACGTCGACAGCAGCCGCTCGACGGAGCCGGCGCCGGGGAACTGCCACTGGGGCAATCGGGCCGCACCACGCGGTCCGCCCTCGAACGGGTGCTCGAGGAAGTACTCGCGGATCAGGCCGTAGAGACCGCGGAAGGTCAACGGGTTCCGGGCTCCGGAGTTGACGTGGTAGAACTCCGGCTGACCGATCACCGGGGTGGTCGCACAGACGGCCAGGATCGCGTTGACCACGTAGTCACACGGGACGATGTCGACCACCGAGTCGGGACTGGCCGGGAACTCGGGCAGCTCGCCACGGCCGTACGCCAGGATCAGCGGCTCGGCCATCTTGAAGCCCTCGATCCAGCCGGGATACGGGTGCTTCCACGACGACTCGACGATCGCCGGCCGCACGATCGAGACCTCGACGTCCGCACCGACATCGGCGACGACCCGCTCGCCGAGCGCCTTGGTGAAGGTGTAGACGTCGGTCCAGCCGAGCGATCGCGCGCGTTCGGTGCCGGCCTTGACCAGCTCGGCGTCGACCCACTCCTGTCGGCGGCGCTCGGTGTCGGCCGCCGTCGTCAGGTAGCCGGCCTGGCGATGCTCGCGCTCGGCCTCCTTGCGCAACTTCATCAGCCGGTCGGACGTCCGTGACTCGGTGTCCAGCAGGTCCCGCATCGCCAGCCCTGCCGCGGTCTCGGCGTCGTAGTCGATGGTGTGCACCTGATGCGCCTCGGGAATGGCGCCGCGCCGCCGGCCCGCGGTGTAGGCGGTCGAGATGTGCACGTAGTGCGGGATCTTGACGAGGTTGCCGTCGTCATCGCTGCACGCCTCGATCATCCGGTCCATCAGCGCCTTGGTGCCGATGACGTTCGTCGTGAACGCCTGGTCGATGGGCGGGTCGAAGGACACGTCGCCGGCGCAGTGAACGACGATGTCGATGTCCCGGGGCAGCTTGGGGACGTTCGGCAGGTCGCCCTCGATGACGTCGACCCGGGCCTCGAGCAGTTGCTCGGGTCCGCCGGCGGCCTCCCGGACGTCGGTGAAGATCTCCTTCTTGACGACCCCGAGCATTCGTTCCCAAGCACCCGCCGAGCGCTTGCGGCGGACCAGCACGGCTACCTGCGTGTCCGGGAGCTCGGTGAGGATCTTCCAGAGCAGCTGCTCGCCGATGAACCCGGTGACCCCGGTCATCAGGATCTTCTTTCCGGCCAGCAGGTCCTTCAGCCGGCCGTCGAGGTGCTGGATGGCGTTCGTCCGACCCGGACGGCCGCGGTTGGGTTCGCCGTCGGCCCGGCGGAACGTCTCGGCGGGTGCACTCATGCGCGCGCGCCCTCCTCGTCGGCGAGGACCCCGTCGGTGCGGATCGGCTGATTGCGGATCGGCTGATTGGCGCGGATCGCTGATCGGGCGGATCGCCTGATCGGCGCGGATCGCCTGATCGGCGCGGATCGCCTGATCGGTGAGGGTCGGCTGATCGGTGACGGTCGCCTGATCGGTGATGGTCGGCTGGACGGTGGGCTCGCGTGTGGTCGCGGGTGCGTCGGAGATCACCGGGCTGATCCCGCGGGCCGCGACCAGGGCCTCCTGCAGGGTGAAGCTGCCGACGTACAGCGCGGTGCCGATGATGGCGCCCTCCACCCCCTCCGGGACGAGCGCGGCCAGGTCGGCGATGTCGGTCAGGCTCGAGATGCCGCCGCTGGCCACGACCGGTGAGTCGGTGCGCTCGCAGACCGCGCGGAGCAGACTCAGGTTGGGGCCGGACAGCATGCCGTCCGAGGCGACGTCGGTGACCACGTAGCGGGCACATCCGGCCCGCTCGAGCCGGTCGAGCGTCTCATACAGCTCGCCGCCCTCGCGGGTCCAGCCGCGGGCGGCCAATCGGGTGCCACGGACATCGAGGCCGATGGCGATCTTGTCCCCGTAGGCGGCGATGATCTCCTCGCACCACTCGGGCCGCTCCAGTGCCGCGGTGCCGATGTTCACCCGCCGACAACCCGTGGCCAGGGCGCGCTCCAGGCTGTCGTCGTCGCGGATCCCGCCGGACAGCTCGACGAACAGGCTCGTGTGCGAGGCGACCTCCGCGATGATCTCGGCATTGCTGCCGCGACCGAACGCCGCGTCCAGATCGACCAGGTGCAACCACTCGGCGCCGGCGTCCTGCCAGCGCTGCGCAGCGGCGCGGGGGTCCCCGAACCGCTTCTCCGTCCCGGCCACGCCCTGGACGAGCTGGACCGCCTGCCCGTCCGCGACGTCGACGGCCGGAAGCAACACCAAAGAACCCACGATCCGGAACCCTATCCGAAGTCGCCGACTCCAACCGTCTCGTGGGAATCGGGTGAGGAGCGGCGATGGCCTCGATCGTGTCTGGCACCGACTTTCGCGGACTCTCGCGGAAATTGTGACGGCCAGTCGGTCGCCGACCGCACGTGCCTCGCCTGGATGGGTGCCCCGGACCACAACGAGCGTGCACTTTTTCCGTGCCCGTGGTGGTGCCACCGTGTTTGCTCGCTGCCGTCAGCCGGCAGGACCGCCCCGTTTCCGCCGAGGCACCCGCCTCAGCAGCGGGTCCCAGCGCCGTGCCGGGGATCGCCCGTGCAGCTCCGGAGTCCCAACCCGGTCGCGTCCGCTGCGCGAAGAAGTCCGGGTCGAGGGCGTCGACCGCCCGGAGCAGGACGCGCGCGCCTTTGCGGAATCGCCTGCGCTGGGTATCGCCATAATTCCCGAACGTCTTGATGTCGAAAGTGGAACAGTCGCAACGGTCACCGCCCCGAGGCTTGCAACGGGCCGGCCCGACCGTCCTGGTCCGGCCGCGGCGTGCCGGCCGACTCCCCCATCGTCGGCACGGGCTCAGACCGTCCCACCGGGGCCAGCGCACGAACCCGCAGACTCAGCGCGCGGAGCTGAGCCCTACGGAGCTCACGGGCGATCAAGCGAGAACCCGGCTGCAGCTCGACCGCCCGACGCAGGTGCCCGGCCGCCTCGGCGTGCTTGCCCTGATTGCGTTGCGCGCGGGCGAGCTCCCGCAGCTCAGCGACGGTCGGCGACTTGGTCTGCCAGGCTGTCAGCAACGTGGCCTCGGCCTGCGCGAACCGGCGGGCCGCGTTGAGTTGCTGCGCCTGCCGGAAGGGACTTCCGGTCAGCGGTCCGAGGAGTGGGAGGTCGCTCGGGACCGCGGCCGCGACCGCCTCGCGGGCGGCCGCGCGCAGGTCGCGGATCAGCTCGCGGAGCTCCCAGGCCTCGAGATGACTCAGCCAGTCCTGGTCGAGCTCCTCGTAGCGGCCCTCCACTTCCGAGGGCTCCCAAGGCTTCACGCCGACATAGTGCAAGACCTTGACGTCGGCGTCGACGTACAGCGCGGGGTGGTGGGAGAACAGCCGCTTCGTGGTGTTGTACTCCTGTGGCAGCCGCTGCCAGTCGGGGAAGACCTCGTTGAGGAATCCTTGGTCACCGCCGTCGTTGGATCGGGTGCGCGGCAGCCGGTCCAGCAGGCGATGGAACAGCTCATAACTCGGTTGAGCCGCGAACACCCCGGAGTTGAAGTCGGTCGGACTCGGCCGATCGAGACCGGCGTCGGGCGCCGCGGCGAAGGTGTCGTAGCCGAAGAGCTCGTCGATGTTCTTCTTCACCACCGTGTCGGCGTCGAGGTAGACGAGTCGATCGAGGAAATCGAGCCGGAACACGTTCAGCTTCGTGTACGTCGCCGCGAACCGCCGCTGGAACGTGCCGAGCGGGTTCGGGTTGCGGATCTCGGGCACGTCGATGACATGGATGTCACTGGCCGCCAGCCCGGCTCGGTCCGTGTCGGCGGTGCACAGCGCGAGCAACGGTACGCTCGAGACCCGCCGTAGCGAGTTGGCCAAGGCCCGGGCGCCGTGGTGGTAGGCGCCGGAGACCACGGTGACGTACGCGCACCGCTTGCCGTCGAGCTCGCTCCACAGCCGCTTGTCCCGAGCGGCGGGCACGCTGATTGCCTGCACCTTGCCGGTGCGCGGAAGGGTGATGACGATGCGTTCCTTGGGCTCGCCCTGGTCAGGTGCCGGTCGCTCGGCCAGGCTCGGACCATCGGGCTGGGCCGGCCGGTCCAGGTAGCCGGCGAGGTTCACCGACTCGCTGAGGTTGTTGACGCGGGCGTCAGGAAACTCGGCCAGACAGCCGCGGAGAAAGGCGAGGTCGCTGTCGACGCCGTGCGCGTCCTCGTAGCCGGGGGCGAGGTCCTTGTCCGTCAATCCCGCGGCGACGGTTTCCGGCACGGTCCAGCCGTAGCGGGCCTCGGTGGACTCGTAGAGGTCGATGCCCGAGAGATAAACGTCTCGGAATCCCACGCCGAGCCCGAAACCGAGTGCCTGCATGCCGGTCGTCGGCAGGCCGGGTCGGCTCATGAAGAAGCGGGCAAGCCTCGGGTGCCGGGCGATCACCGCCCAGTGGTCGAGCTGGGCGACGCGGGTCCCGAGGAGCTCGTTGCCCCAGCGGTCGCCGTCGCGGTGCGAGGCCAGTTGCATCGGCGAGCAGAGCCGATCGATCCGGTAGCGACCGGACCGGATCTCCTCGGCCACATGCTGCTCGAGGGACTGGTTCGGCACGGCGAAGAACCACGCGTCGACGTGGCTGCCGAGGTGGTAGTGGCTCTCCAGGAAGAACCAGTTCATCCGGAAGATCACCGGGTCGGCCGGGATCAGATGGGTGGGCGGCAGCGTGGCTGACGGACCGTTGCCGACGATCAGCAGAGGGCGGTGGATCTGGTCGGCGAAGCTGGTGAGCTCGGCGTCCCCGGGCTGTGCGTTCGCCGCGTGGGTGCGCATCGGTGGCAAGGGCGGGCTCCAGAATGTGATCGGTCAGTTTGTGCCTGGTGGGCGCTCGTAGGGACTGGTCGAGGCCACCGCTGTGGGTAATCACCTGTGAGTGATCAACTGTGGGTCATCACCTGTGAGTCATCACCTTTCGGCGATCACCTCTGGGCGACAACCGTGGCGGCTCCTTGTGAACGGCCGGTGACGGCGCGGCATCGTGTCCCCGAACTCGCAGCCTTGGCCCGGGTCTGCATGGGCGTAGCCCGGAAGACCACGTCTTACAGCACAAGCGTGAAGACGTACGCCCAGGCAGCCCCGAGGACCACGTCTCCCAGCACAAGCGTGAAAACGTACGCCCAGGCAGCCCCAGGACCACGTCTCCCAGCACAAGCGCGAAAACGTACGCCCAGGCACCCCCAGGACCACGTCTCCCAGCACAACCGCGAAAACGTACGCCCAGGCAGCCCCCAGGACCACGTCTTCCAGCACAAGCGTGCAGACGCACGCAGGAGAGGGACGTGCGTACGAAAGGCGGCTCAGTCCTCGCTGCTGGTGCGCTCGCCGACGTACGCGATCAGGTCCGGGCTGTCCGTGCGAAACCGATCGGCCTCCTCGCCGCCGTCGCACCGGCACAGGGCGACGGTCATCGCCGCCGGCTCTCGGGCGACGACCCGCCACGTCCCGCCGGCGTCGCGCCAGCGCTCCAGTCTCGCCAGATCTTCTGAGGTCATGAGCTCAGTCGGGTCATGGCTCTCAGACCTCCGGGCGCTTCGACTTGGGGAGCCTGGCGACGATCAGGTCGTACGACGTATCGATCAGCTCCCTCACCTCGTCGTCGGCAATCGTCTCGTCGATCGTGAAGGTGTTCCAACCGTGGGCGCCGATGTACGGCATCTTCCGCGCCGCGTCCCCGTAGCGGTCGAGCAGCAGGTCGGCGGTCTCCCGGTCGCCGCACTTGAGTCCGATCGCGGTCACCGGGTCGACGGCGCCGATGAAGGCGAAGATCTTGTCGCCGACCTTCACCACGACGTCGCCCTCCCACGGTTCGTCGCGCCAGGCGCCGGGTTTCGCGAGGCAGTACGCGAGCCAGTCCGTCCGGGTGCTCACGGCGCCCAGTCTGACGGATGGACGATCACGTCGGCCACGGGCAGTGGCGCGAACAGGTGCGGGAACAGTTCGCCGCGTCCGGCCTCGACAACGACCGGCAGGTCGACCGCGGCGGCGTCCAGCTCGAGCAGCACCAGGTCGTCAGCCGCCAGATCGGCGTAGTGGGCCGCGCGGGTGCTGTCGACCTGCTCGGCGAAGGAGAAGTGCACGAAGCCCTCCTCGTCGTACGCCACTCCCCTGGCCGACCACGGATAAAACCCGGTGGCCGCGGCCTCGGTCCAGGCATCCCGGACCGACCAGTGGAAGATGGGCCGCTCGATCGAGACGCGCGGGCCGAGCAGCCCGAGGCCGACCAGGTCGGCGCGCAGCTGCTCGGCGTCGGTGAACACCAGCCCCGTCAGGCCGTACGCCGTGGCGGCAACCGCGTTCCGCGGCGAGTCGTCCACGAAGACGGTCCGCACCGGATCGAGACCGGCCCGCTCGCAGGCCAGCGCGAAGATCGCGGGATCGGGCTTGAGTAGCCGCTCGTCGCCGGAGACGAGGATGTTCGAGAATCGACGCAGCAGGCCGAAACGTTCACGGGCGATCGGGAACGTCTCGCCGGACCAGTTGGTGAGCGCAGAAAGGGCGACACCGGCCTGACCGAGCTCGGCGATCACGGCCGCCGTGCCGGGCACCATCCCGCTGAGCGTGTACGCGAAGTGCTCTCGGTAGCCGTGGATGATGCCCTCGGCGTCCGGGAATCGGGCGATGAGCTCGGCCTCGGCCTCGTCGAACGGCCGACCGCCGTCGTTGCGCCGGTTCCAGTCGGCGAAGTCGATCCGCTCCAGGAACTCCGCGACCGACTCCGCCGGCATCACCTGCTCGAAGGCCCGCTCGGGCTCCCAGCCGAGAACCACGCCACCGAGGTCGAAGATCACCGCGTCGAGCTGCACCCGCCCCAGCATTCCGCATGCCTCCACACGCGCCTGGCACCCCCTGTCATGCCGAGGCAATGCCCGCCAGCCCGCCCCGCCAGCCGCCCACCCACAGCGGAAGGTGCCGGCGAGAGACAGCGCCTCCCCGCTCAGGCACCGGGATGACAACCCAGGCACCCTCTGCAGACGGTGCGCCGGTTACCGAAGGGGTGCCTCGCCGAGGAGACGGGCGAGCTGACCGCTGGACTCGGGCCTGGTGCCGGGCACGTGAGCGACCGTGCAGCCGATCGGCGTTGATGTCGGACGTTGGTATGACCCGGGCGGACCCGTGGGATGAACCGCCTCCCTGAACCCGTTCGTCACCACCATGACGAAGCTGGTCTTCCTCGATCCGGCGCCACGGAGGTTGGTCAGCCGCACGCCCACACCGTCCGGCGCCAGGTCGCCTTCCGGTCGGAGCGCGGCCGGCCACAACGGGGATAATTCGCTGGGACTGCGCGGATGCGCTAGAAGCTGGCGACCCAGTTGGCGATCAGCCGGGCTCCGGCGTCGCCGGACTTCTCCGGGTGGAACTGGGTCGACCACACCGGCCCGTCCTCCACTGCGGCCACGAACCGGTCGCCGCCGTGCTCGGCCCAGGTGACTCGGCGGCTACCGGTCGTCGTCAGGTCGCGCACCGCGTACGAGTGCACGAAGTAGAACCGCTGGTCCGCGACTCCAGCGAACAGCCCTGAGTCGGTCGGCGCGGACACCGTGTTCCAGCCCATGTGTGGCAGCCGTACCGCCCGCACCTGCTCGACCACGCCCGGCCAGACGCCGCAGCCGGATGTACGTTCGCCGTGCTCGATGCCGGCCTCGAACAGCACCTGGTGGCCGACGCAGATGGCCAGCAGGGGCTGCTGAGCCCGGATCCGTTCGGCGATGACCTCGCGCCCGCCCACTTCGACCAGTCCGGCCATGCATGCCGCGTACGCCCCGACTCCCGGCACGACCAGCCCATCGGCGGCCAGCGCCTCGTCCCGGTCGGCGGTCACGACGACCTCGGCCCCGGTCCGGGCCATCGCCCGTTCCGCGGACCGGAGGTTGCCCGACCCGTAGTCGAACACGACGATCTTCGCACTCATCTATCCGCCCCCGAGCGTGGCAACGCCTGTGCCCCGAGCCTGTGCAAGGGCATTCACCGCTACAGCGCGCCCTTCGTGCTGGGCACACCCTGCACGCGGGGGTCGTACGCGATCGCGTCCCGCAAGGCCCGGGCCACCGCCTTGAACTGTGCCTCGACGATGTGGTGCGCGTCCCGTCCGGACAGCACGCGGACATGCAGACAAAGATGGGCATGGAACGCCAACGACTCCAGCACGTGCCGGGTCAGCGATCCGATGTAGGGCACCCCGACGTTCCCGCCGCCGATCAGGGCATACTCCTGGCCGGCCGGCTCGCCGGTGTGCACGAAGTACGGCCGCCCCGACACGTCCACCACCGCCTGCGCCAACGCCTCGTCGAGCGGAACCAGCGCGTCGCCGAAGCGGCGGATCCCCGCCTTGTCGCCGAGCGCCTGCCGAATGGCCTGACCTAGCACGATCGCGGTGTCCTCGACGGTGTGATGGGCGTCGATGTGGATGTCGCCGATCGACTCGACGGTCAGGTCGATCAGGGAGTGCTTGCTCAACGCGGTCAGCATGTGGTCGTAGAAGCCGACGCCGGTGACGACGTCGGACGTGCCTGTGCCGTCGAGGTCGACTCGGACCTTGACGCTGGACTCCGACGTCTTGCGCGCCAGCTCTGCGACCCTGCTACTCATGCGGTTACCTCTCCCAGCACCTCGTCGAGGGCCTTCTTGAACGCGGCCATCTCCTCGGGCGTGCCCGCGGAGACCCGGAGCCATCCTTCCGGACCGACCACCCGGATCAGCACGCCCCGGTCCAACAGACCCTGCCAGACAGCCTGTCGGTCGGCGAACCGGCCGAACAGCACGAAGTTGGCGTCGGAGTCGGCGACCTCGAGCCCCTTGGCAACCAGCCAGGCCGCGAGGTCGTCCCGCGCGGCCCGCAAACGGTCGACGGCGGCCAGCATCTCGTCGGCGTTGGCGAGCGCGACCCGCGCAACCGCCTGGGTGACGGCCGATAGGTGGTACGGCAGTCGCACGATCCGGAGCGCGTCCACGAACGCCGGCGCGGCCGCCAGATAGCCCAGTCGGCCGCCCGCGAACGCGAACGCCTTGGACATGGTGCGACTGACCGCCAGCCGCGGGTGGTCCGGCAGCAGCTCCAACGCGCTCGGAGTGCCGGTGTGGGCGAACTCGAAGTACGCCTCGTCCACCACCACGACGCCAGGCGCCGCGTCGACGATGGCCTCGAGGGTTTCGAGGGAGACTGCGGTGCCCGTCGGATTGTTGGGGCTGGCAATGAGGACGACGTCGGGCCGCTGGTCCTCGATGGCGCCGACGGCCGCGATCGGGTCGAGGGTGAAGTCCTCGCGTCGCGGGTACGTCGTCCACGCGGTGTGGGTGTCGCGCGCGTACTCCGGATACATCGAGTACGTCGGTGCGAACGACAGCACACTGCGTCCCGGCCCGCCGAACGCCATCAGCACGTGCAGCATCACCTCGTTGCTGCCGTTGGCGGCCCAGACGTGGTCGGCCGTCAGGCCATGGCCCAGGTAGCTCGCCAGGTCTTTCCGGAGCTCGACGGCGTCGCGCTCCGGATACCGGTTCATCGTTCGAGCGGCGACGGCGACGGCGACGGCGATCTCGGCGACCACCTTCTCGCTCGGCGGATACGGGTTCTCGTTGACATTCAGCGCGTACGGCACGTCGAGCTGTGGCGCTCCGTACGGCTCCTCCCCCACCAGCTCGGGCCGCAGCGGCAGGTCGGCGAGCGTCGCGCTGTCGTTCGCTCGCGCCCGGCGCTTCGAGCCCGGTCATCCGCGGCCACGGGCCGGAAGGCCCACTCCCCTGGCACGCCCAAAACCCGCCTCGGCCCTGCCTCCCCGTCCGCGACCACGGAAGACCGGCGCGCCTACCCGACACTCGCTCACCCGCCGTTCGCTCGCGCCCGGCGCTTCGAGCCGACGCGCGCTCACCTCGGGAACCGGCGGCTGATCGCCGCACCATGGGCCGGCAGGTCCTCGGCGTCGGCGAACACCTCGACGTCGTGGGCGATCTCGGCCAGCGCCTCGCGGCTGTAGTCGATCACGTGCACCGCCTTGAGGAAGCTCTTCACGTTGAGGCCGGAGCTGTGACAGGCGCAACCGCCGGTCGGCAGCACGTGGGTGCTTCCCGCCGCGTAGTCGCCCAGGGACACCGGCGACCAACCGCCGACGAAGATCGCCCCGGCGTTCCGGATCCGGGCCGCGACCTGCGCGGCGTGCTCGGTCTGGATCTCGAGGTGCTCGGCGGCGTACGCATCGACGACCTCGATGCCCTGGTTCACATCGCGTACGAGGACGATCGCGGACTGCTCGCCGGCCAGCGACTGCCCGATCCGCTCGCTGTGCTTGGTCTCCGGCACCTGGCGCTCGACCTCGGCGAGGACGGCTTCGGCCAGCTCCTCGCTGTCGGTGACCAGCACGGCGGCGGCGAGCGGGTCGTGCTCGGCCTGGGAGATCAGATCGGCGGCGACGTGCACCGGGTCGGCTGTCGCGTCGGCCAGGATCGCGATCTCCGTCGGTCCGGCCTCGGAGTCGATGTTCACCCGGCCCTTCAGGGCCCGCTTCGCGGCGACGACGTAGATGTTGCCCGGCCCGGTGACGAGGTCGACCCGATCACAGAGACCCGAGACGCCGTACGCGAACATGGCGATCGCCTGGGCGCCGCCGACGGCGTACACCTCCTCGATGCCGAGCAGGTGACAGACCGCGAGAATGCTCGGGTGCGGCAGGCCGCCGAACTCCCGCTGCGGCGGCGACGACAGGGCGATCGAGCGCACGCCGGCAATCTGGGCCGGCACCACGTTCATGATCACACTGGAGGCGAGCGGCGCGAGGCCGCCGGGAACGTACAGCCCGACCCGGTCGACCGCGATCATCCGCTGGGTGACCACCGCGCCCGGCGCCAGCTCCACCCGGACCTCGGCCTCGCCGAGCTCGGCGGCGGACACCGTACGTCGTCGCGCGATCGAGACCTCGAACGCCTTGCGCAGATCCGGGTCGAGCGATGCCGCGGCCTGCTCCAGCGCGCTCGCCGGGACCCGGAAGTGCTCGGGCACGACCTGATCGAATCGCTCGGAGTACTCCGCGAGGGCCGCTTCGCCCCGGGCGGCCACGTCGGCGCAGATGGGCAGCACCCGCTCGACGGCGGCCGCCACGTCGAAGCCAGCCCGCGGAACGGCCGCGGCGTAGTCGGCGCCCAGGCCCGCGGACCCGCGGAGATCGATCGTGGAAAGCACGGGCCAGAGTCTACGAAGTGGCACTGACAGTCCGCCGCTATATCTCACACCGGCTCTGGACCCGCTCGGAGCCATCGAGGCGATCCATTCCGTGACGACCGACCACCGCAGCCTCGGTTTCGAGCACACACCAGCCGGGGTGCGCGGTCCTCCGAGCCCAGATCCCGCGGGTCGCCACCCGGCTGGATCGGCGGATGAACCACGTTGGATCGGCGGATGAAAAGGGGTGACCGCCAGCTCTGCGGCGCCCCCCGAGACGGTGCTTCCTGTTCTGCCGCGCTGGCGGTCACCCCTTGCCGCTGAAACAGACAATAAGTCAGTCGCCGGCCGGTCCACCACACCCGCAGGGGTGGTCGGTGCGGGAGGTCAGCTGGCGCTCGGCGTGACCGTCGGTGACCCATTCAGAGATCGCTGAGGCACTCCTGGGCAGCCCGTCGGCCGGCCTCGACGGCTCCCTCCATGTAGCCGCTCCAGGCGTTGGCGGTCTCCGTTGCCGCCCACTTGATCGGGCCGATCGGCGTGCTCAGCGCCGACCCGAAGTGGATCAGTCCGCATGGACCCGTGTTCGCGTTGTAGCAGCCACGGGTCCACTGCCGACTGGCCCACTCCCCCTCGACGATCCGAGCCGGCTTCGCCGCGCGCGGTCCGAAGTGCCGCCCGAGCTCGGCGCGCAGTGCCTCCGCACGCTGCTCGGCCGGCCACCGACCCGCGACCCGGGCCGACTCACCCTCGAGGAACGCGAGGATGATGCCTGGTCCACTCGTGCCGTCGGGCTCGTCCGGCATGCAGCTGTCGTTGGACATCCGGGCCGGCCCGACCTCGGAGATGAGCTGCGCGTTCAGCCCCTCGCCCCGCCAGAAAGGCTCGTCGTACAGCACGAACATCTTGTGTGCCGAGGCCTGCGGCATCCGCTGCGTCAGCTGGTCGCGGACCGCCGGAAGCGGGGGGTCGTACATGATCCGGCCGGCCAGCGTCGGCGCCAGCGCGACGACGACCTGGCGGCCGGTCGCGACGAATCCTCCACGACACGTGACCGTCACCCGATCGGGCGCATGATCGATGGTCAGCACCGGCGCGTTCAGCACGATCCGGTCGCCGAGGGTGGCGGCGAGCCGCTGCGGGATCAGGGACGTACCGCCGACGAATCGCTTCGTCTGCGCACCGCCTTCGGACTCGGCAAGCAGCTCGGCGGTCACTCCGCAGACGGCGACGTTCTGCAGCAGGCACAGCAGGGACACCTCGACCGTCGGCATCGCCAGGATGCCGACCGTGCAGATCTCGAGCAGCTCCCGGGCGACGGGACCGAGGCCCTGCGTGTCGTACCACTGGCCGACGGTGATCCGGTCCCACTCATCGGCCTGAGGCGCCGTCCACGGCGCCTCGACCGGCACGGTGTCGGCCATTCGATCGATCTCCCGCAGCACCCGCTCCAGACCGTCGAGCTCGTGGGCGTGGGCGTGATGGAAGGCGTCGCCCCGCAGCACCTCCCCGCCGAACTCGTACGTCGTCTCGCCGTCCTCGAACTGGTCGTAGATCCCGACCCCCAGCTCGGTGGCGAGTGCCTCCATCCGCTGATGGGTGTCGCCGATCCACTGCGCGCCGAGCTCGAGCGGGATGCCGTCGACGTTCTCGGTGAGGATCCGGCCGCCCACGCGGTCGTCGGCCTCCACCACCAGCGGTTCCCGGCCGGCGTCCAGCACGGCCCGGGCGGCCGCCAGTCCCGACAGGCCTGCACCGACGATGATCACATCAGCTTCGCGTACCACCGGGACCCCCAGATTTCGTTGACTTGTTGCCGTTGCCGTTCATGCCGAGCTGATCATTCAGGACTCGAAGCCCAGCCCGACCTTGTCGAGTGCCCGCAGCCAGAGGTTGCGGCGTCCTCCGTTGCGGTCCGCCCGGTCGATCGCCCATCGGGTCAGCTGGATGCCGGTGAAGCGGAACGGTTCGGGCGGGAACGGCAGCGGCTTGCTGCGAACCATCTCCAGCCTCGTCCGTTCGTTGTCGGCCCCGTCCAGCAGGTCGAGCAGCACCCGCGCGCCGAACCGCGTGGCGCCCACCCCCAGCCCGGTGTAGCCGACCGCGTACGCGAGCCGGCCGGCGTACGCACGTCCCCAGAACGCCGTAAACCGGCTGCAGGTGTCGATCACGCCACCCCAGCGGTGGGTGAAGCGAGTCCCCTCCAGCTGGGGGAACGTGGTGAAGAACTGCTCGGCCAGCGCGGCGCTCGTGGAGAGCCGTTGATCTTGTTCGGCCCTGATCTTGTTACCGAAGTGGTAGATCACGTCGTAACCGCCCCAGAGGATCCGGTTGTCCGCGGTCAGCCGGTAGTAGTGGAACTGGTTGCCGAGATCGGCCAGCCCCTGCCGCCCGTCCCAGCCGATCGAGTGCAGTTGATCATCGGTGAGTGGCTCGGTCACCAGCACGTAGTCGTACACGGGAACGATGTAGTTGCCGAGCCGGCGGAGCAGGCCGGTGAACGCGTTGGTGGCCAGCGCGACCTGGCGACCGCGGATCGTGCCGAACGGGCAACGCAGCAGCAGGCCGGCGCCCTCGGCGGCGATGTCGGTGACCTCGGTGTGCTCGAAGATCCGGACGCCCAGGTCGAGGCACGCCCGCCGCAGGCCCCAGGCGAGCTTGGCCGGATGGACGAGCGCCACGCCGTCGGCGTCCCATCGGCTGGCGAGGTACGTCGGCGAGTGGACCAGCGCCTGCGTCTGCTCGCGGTCCAAGATCACCGGATCCGCGCCGTGCTCGGCGAGCAGCGTGGCGAACTCGGTCAGCTCGTCGACCTGCCACTGCTCGACGGCGATGTCGAGCTCGCCCGTGCGCTCGAACTCGGCATCGATGCCGTGCCGGGCGATCGTGTCCTCGATGGCGTCGAGGTTCTCCCGGCCGAGCCGTTCGAGGGTGTCGAACTCGTCGGCGAACCGATCCAGGCCGTTGGCCTCCCCGTGGGTCAGGCTGGTGGCGCAGAAGCCGCCGTTGCGGCCGGACGCCGCCCAGCCGACCGTTGCCGCCTCGACCAGCACGATGTCGCGGTTCGGATCGGCCTCCTTCGCCTGGAGCGCGGTCCACAGCCCGGTGTAGCCGCCGCCGATCACGACCAGGTCGGCCTCGACCGCACCGACCAGGGCGGGCTGGGCTTGCGGAGCAGCGGGATCGGCGAGCCAGAACACGGCCGGCTCGGCCTCGGCCAGCGAACGCATCGCGCGCGGCGGCCCGATCGGCAGGCTCTCACCCGCTCCCCGCTGCCGGCCGCGGCGTATCGCCATGGCGTGACTGTATCCTCGGCGACTTTTCGCGTAAATGGTTCTCACGCTCCGCGTTTGGTCCTAGATTTCCTCGTAGCGGCGGTCGGCGCCGGGACTTGCTCCAGAATCGAGTCGCGATGAGTCATGCTGGCCACGAGGTTCCCGGTTCTCACGATCTGACCGAGCACAAGGGACTGAACGAGGGTGCCCTGACCTTCTTCGGCACGTTGATGATCGGCCTGGCCTCGGTGGCACCGGCGTACTCGCTGGCCGCAACCCTCGGCTACGTCGTGATCGAGGTCGGCACGCTCGCTCCCGTCGCGGTCGTGCTCGGCTTCATCCCGATGCTGCTCACCGCCTTCGCCTATCGCGAGCTCAACAAGGTCGTCCCGGACTGCGGCACGACGTTCACCTGGGTCACCAAGGCGTTCGGCCCGAAGACCGGCTGGTTCGCCGGCTGGGTGCTGACCCTCGCTGGGATCATCGTGTTGGCCAATCTGGCCCAGGTCGCCGCGCAGTACACGTTTCTGCTGCTCGGTCAGGAGGACCTCGCCGACAACGGTCTGTGGGTGACCGTGCTCGGGGTGGTGTTCATCGCCGTGATGTGTTGGGTGTCCTATCGCGGGATCGAGATCGCCAACTGGTTGCAGAACGTGCTGGTGGGCATCCAGTACGTCGCGCTCGGCATTCTCGTCGTGGTCGCCCTGGTTGCCGTCTTCGGATCGCACCCGCCCGAGACCGCCATCCCGATCGAGGCGTCCTGGTTCAACCCGCTGAACTTCTTCGCCGAGGGTGGCGGCGGGTTCGGAGCGATGACCGAGGGCATGCTGCTGATGGTCTTCATCTACTGGGGCTGGGACACGATCTTGTCCCTGAACGAGGAGACCAAGGAGCGCGAGAAGACCCCGGGGCGGGCCGCCGTGGCTGCGACGCTGATCCTGGTCGCCACGTACATGCTGACCACCATCGCAGCGGTGTCGTACGCCGGCGTCGGGACGGAAGGCATCGGTCTGGGCAACGAGGACAACGCCGGCGACGTGTTCCGGGCGATCAGCGAACCCGTGCTCGGGCAGTGGAGCTGGATCGTGCTGCTAGCGGTCTTGGTGTCGGCCGTTGCGTCCACCCAGACCACGATCCTGCCGGCGGCACGGGGCACGCTCGCCATGGGCGTCTACCGGGCGCTGCCGTCGGACTTCGCGAAGATCCATGCCAAGTACAAGACACCGACGGTTTCCACGCTGGTCATCGGCGGCGTCGCGATCATGCTGTTCGTGCTGCTCAGTCTGCTGGGGGAGAACGCGTATGGCGACGTGCTCCTGGCCATCGGTCTGCAGATCTCCTTCTACTACGGCATCACCGCCTTCGCCTGCGTGTGGTACTTCCGCAACGACATCCGCGGCGGTGGAAAGGACCTGTGGGTCAAGGGAATCCTGCCCCTGATCGGCGGGCTCATCCTGACGTTCGCGTTCGTCTGGAGCGCCGTCGAGATGTGGTCGCCCGACTACGGCTACCTGGGCGGGTGGACCGTGCCGGGCACGAGTGTGGAGATCGGCAGCGTGTTCCTGCTCGGGATCGGCTCGATCGTGCTCGGTATTCCGATCATGTTCCTGGTCGGTCGCCGCGGGGAGCAGAAGCCGTTCTTCCGTGGGGAGTCGCTGCACCACGACACGCCCGTGCTGGCGCCGGAATAGGGCAGCTCCCGTGAGCAGCTGCACCGAAGTCGGCATTCGGCGCTGTGATCGCGCTGGTGCTCATGGTCTCGCGACCGATCGATCGTAGAGCGCATGCGCCGTCTCGGCGTCGACGATATTCAGATCCACCACGAGACGATCGGGCCCGATCGCGGTGACCCCGCTCTCGTGCTCCGGCGCCGGCTCGATCCAGGACCAGGACAGCACCAGCCGACCATCGGGATACAGGTGCGCGCGGGTGGGCAGGTCCCGCTCGGGGCGGTGAGGCCGGAGTGTGTCACCTACCGTCTCGGTCGTCCAGACGTAGCAGGCGGTGAGCTCCAGTGGTCCGCCCGACTCGTCCATGATCATCAAATCCGTGCCGTCCATCTCGATCCAGTCCGCCAGCAGCACATGTCGGACGAACGCGCGAATCGGGTTGTCCCGGCTCTCGAACGGCAGGTCGAGGAGGCTTTCCACGTCTTCGATGATCTCGAGCCGAGCGGTGTAGTCGTTCTCGAAGTAGTACGTCCAATCGATCGCGTCCTGGAGGTCGAACGGGTACGCGAACGAGTTGACGTGGTAGGTGCCTCCCCAGACCGGCCCCTGCGCGATGGTGAGCTCTGTTTCATCGGCCTCGACCACCAGGTCGAGATCGGTGTGATCCCCGAGCAGATCGACCAGTCCCTGAAAGCTTTCGTAGTCCCACACATGATCGAGATCGGCGCGACAGGTGACCATGGTGCGTTCGTCGGTCACAGCGCGACGTCCTGGCGCAGCGCTCGGTTCACGATCGCCGGCCACGAGGTCAGACCGAGGACTCGCAGCCGGATCCGCACCGTGGTCCCGCTGGGCAGGCCCGCGTGCTCCTTCTGAAACCGCTCATAGCCGGCATACGTCGGTCGGAGGGACCGGGCAGTCGCGTCGCGGGCGTACGTCGCTACCGCGTCGAGCATCTGTGCATCGGACCATCTCGACGCGTAGCTCTCCTTCGGACGCATCCAACCGCCTGGTGTCACGCCCGCCGCCTCGCACGCCTTTTCCCAGGTGCCGAACCGATTGATCACAAGCGCTGGCGAGGGCTGGCCATGGGCTCGGAAGCGGGCGAACCTGGCGGATGACATTCCCCGATGACGTCGAGTCTCCGGCAGCCGGGTCCACACCTCCTGGAGGGCCTCGATCAGGTCGTCGTCGGAGAACTGCGCTTCTCCCGGCCGACCCGGAGCCAGGATCAGGTGCAGCGGAATGGCTACGTCCGGCACCTGCGTCGCCAGCGTACGAAGCTGGCGTACGGTCAGCTGCAGCTCCGCGGCCAACCGCGCCGGAGTCACGGGACCATTCGCCGACAGCCAGCCCGCCACCCGCTCCGCACGCAGCCGACGGCGGACGTCCTCGATCCGAGGTCCGACGGGCATCTGGCCGACCAGCTGGCGTACCCGCTCGTGGGAGAAGCCGTAGGCCTCGCCGATCTCGCGGTACGTGGCACCCTGAGCGCGGAGCGCGAGCCACTGCTCGCGATGGTCGTCTGCGCAGTCGGCGCGCCGACGCCTCGCGCCCATTCCCACCCAGGTCACGACCCGCTCGGGTCGTGCGTGGGTGGTCTCGGCATCGCGCGCAGGGTACGAAAGGCTCATCGCGGGGCTCCTCGGTAGCTGGTCAACTTCCGCTCACGTTACGGAGAGGGTCGATCACAACCGCGACGAAATTCTGCGGCCAAGCGGCATCCGAGCCGCCTTCGAGGGACCGTTTGGCTCCACCCGAATGTCGGGCGAGACGGACTGCGGCCGGCCGGTGCCATACGCGCGCCCGTTTCTGTTCGGGCCCTTTCGTACCGTCATGGAAACAGTGCGGAAGAGGAGTCGATGACGACGGATCACGGGCGGCCGACCGAAGACATGCAGCCGGAGATGGACAGGTTTCTTGGCGGATGGTGGAGCCGCGTTGAACAGTTCCAGGTGCTCCTCGGGGCAGCAACCGAGCAGGTCACGTTCTATCTCGGCCCGGACGGCGAGGACACCTATATCCAGGCACACCGCGAGCTCGATGGCTGGTTGGTCGAGGCCGAGAGCAACAACTACCTCCCCGAGCACGCTCAGCTGAGTGTCGACGACGAGTGCACGCTGATCGAGCTGGGTTGGCAGCCGCCGACCGACACAGCGCCAAACTTCTTTCGGTTCTACGACGACCCCGTCGACTTCATCGGCATGGCGACCGACATCATGATCGCCTTCACCGAGGCCTACAACGGCACCGCGCACGGCCCGTACTCCGTCTCGCCGGCCCACCTGCTCGACGCGCTGAGAACCGATCACGCTCACGGCGAATGACGCGTCGGTCGCTCCGCACGCAGTGGGCACTCACCGAACGGGCGACCCTCTTCCGACCTGCTGAGCAACCGTGCGAGAGTCAGCACCAGCGATATTCCCGAGCAGCGAGGAATGCATCGTCGATGAGTCCGCGTGTCGTGGTCACCCCGTACGGCCGGTCGGCGGTGGCCGAGCTACGGGTCCGGCTGGCTGAGCTGAAGCAGCATGACGCGATGGCGCCGGTCACCGTCCTGGTGCCCAACCACAACGCCGGTGTCGTCGCTCGCCGCCATCTGGCCGCAGGACTCACCGACGAACATCCCGGCGTGGCCGGGCTCTTCATCACCACGATCGATCGCCTGGCCGAGCGTCTGGCCGCCCACCTGCTCAGCCCCCGCCGGCCCGCGGTCCGATCCATCGTCGCGTCGGCCTGGCGAATCGCGCTCGCCGAGGATCCGGGCATGTTCGCGGTGATCAAAGACCATCCCGCGACGGTGGCCGCCCTGCTCCGCACGCACCGCGAGCTGCGCACCCTCGACGCCGCCGCGCTGTCGCAGGTGGCGGCATCGACCCCGTTGGCGGGCGACGTGGTGCGGCTCCATCGGGCGGTCGTCACCCGACTTGCGCCTCGGTTCTACGACGAGACGGACCTGCTTGCTCGCGCCACCCAGCGAATCGCCGACGAGCCTCGGACGGCCGCCGAAGTCGGCCCGATCGTGCTCTATCTGCCGCAAGACCTGACCGCACCCCAGCGAGCTCTCGTCGACGGTTTGGGCGACGCCACGAACCTGACCGTCATCGCCGGGATGACCGGCGACGAGCAGGCGGACCGGGCCGCCGTCGACAACATCGACGGCCTTGGACCGACGTCGCTGACACCGATCCAGCTTCCGACCGCCGGCACGGTGCTGCACGCCTCCGACTCCGACGACGAGGTCCGCTTCGTCGTACGTCGTCTGCTGCAGGATCTCCGGACCATCCCCGCCAACCGGATCGCCGTGCTCTACGCAGCGTCCAGCCCGTACGCCCGGATCGTCCATGATCATCTCTGGGCGGCGGGCATCCGATTCAACGGGTCCGGTTCCCGCCCGACGGCGCGAGCGCTCTGTTGCGCAAGGAACCCTGCGGCTCGTCCAGGCCGCCGTCAACGACTTCCCACGGGGTGAGCTGTTCACGGCGTTGTCCGCGGCGCGCACGCTCACTGCCACCGGCGATCCGGTCCCGGTCAGCACCTGGGAGCGCATCTCGCGCCTGGCCGGCGTGGTCGGCGGCGAGGACTGGGATCTCCGGCTTGCCGAGTACGCCCAGCGCGAGCGGCGCAGTGCTGCCGAGCAGCGCGCCAAGGACGACCCGATCGAGGCGGCGGCCGAACGGTCCGATTACAACGCCGACACGGCCGAGGCGCTGCGGACATTTGTCCTGATGCTGCGCGAGCTGCGGTCAGGCGCGGCGGAGATCAGCTCGTGGTCGGAGCTGAGCCGCTGGTGCGGTCGAGGCCTTCCACACCGTGTACGGCGATCCGGACGAGCTGCTCGGGATCCGTATCGAGGAGGAGCGCAACGCTGCCCGCGACATCGAGCTGACCCTGCGCGGCCTGGGCTCCTTGGAGGAGTTCGAGCCCGGCACGGCCAGTCTGGAACGCCTGCTGGAGATTCTGACCGTCGAGCTCGAGACCGGGCTTCCTCGGGTGGGACGGTTCGGTGAGGGCGTCTTCATCGGACCGGTGTCGTCGGCCATCGGGCTCGATCTGGACAAGGTGTACGTCCTCGGCCTAGCCGAGGACATCTACCCCGGCCGGGTCCAGCCGGACCCGCTGATCCCCGACCAGATCCGGCGTCATCCCCAGGTCGCCCTGCAGACCGAGCGCGAGCGGGTCGCCCAGCTGCACCGCCACCTGCTCGCGGCGTTCCAGTCGGCACCTGACGTCGTCGCCTCCTTCCCGCGCGGCAACCTGCGCCGAAGCCAGCCGCGCCTACCGAGCCGCTGGCTGATGCCGACGCTGCGCCGCCTCAGCGGCGACCCGACCCTCGTAGCCTCCAGATGGGACGGTGCCGATGGAGGGGGTGCCGATGGAGGGGGTGCCGATGGAGGGGGTGCCGATGGAGGCGGGTGCCGATGGCGAGCGGACTCACCGGCAGGGCGTCGCCGGCGGTAGCAGGATCATCGGATCGCCCTCCTACTCGACCGAGCTCGACTCGACAGCCTTCCCGATGAGCGAGCAGGAGTGGCGGGTCAGGGCGCACCGATCCTCGACGGCGGCTCCGGACGTGGTGGTCGAGACGGCCTCGACCATGATCAGCGCGCGGGGCTCGGCCGAGTTCACCCGCTTCGACGGGAACCTGTCCGGTCAGGCCGGTCTGCCCGACTTCGGCACCGGGCTGACGTTCGTGTCGCCAACCCAGCTCGAGAGCTACGCCAGCTGCCCCCACTCCTACCTCGTCGAACGGCTCCTCCGCGTGCGCCCCATCGAGCAGCCGGAGGAGATCATCTCGATCAGTCCGCTGGAGATCGGCGACCTGATGCATGTCGCGATGGACACCATGATCACGTACGTCAAGGGGCAGAATCAGCTTCCCTCGTACGGCCAACCGTGGACTTCCGCGCAGCGCTCGCTGCTGATCGACATGGCGACAGATCTCGCCGCAGACAAGGAGAAGCGGGGGCTGACCGGCCACTGGCGACTGTGGAAGGCCGAGCGCGGCCGCATCCTGCGCGACCTCGCGCAGATGCTCATCGATGACAGTGCGTGGCGAGCCAAGATCGACGCGAAGGTGGTGGGCAGCGAGCTGCCGTTCGGTCTCAAAGGCAGGGAGCCGGTGGTGCTCGAGCTGACCCGAGGCCGGATCGCGCTCAAGGGGTACGCCGACAAGATCGACCGGACACGGTCGGGCGTCGTGCTCGTCACCGACATCAAGACCGGAAGCTCGTCGTCGTTCAAGGTCTTGAGCAAGGACCCGGTCGCCGCCGGGACCAAACTCCAGCTGCCTGTCTACGCCTACGCGGCCCGGCGTGAACTCGGCGCGACCGAGGCGACGGCGCAGTACTGGTTCGTCCGCAAGAATCCGATCAGCATCCCCTTGACCCTGGACGACGAGCTTGATCGGACGTACCGGGCAACGCTGGAGACACTGGTCACCTCGATCGCGAGCGGGCTGTTTCCGGCGAAGCCGCCGGCCGACGACTACGGCCGGCAGTGCCTGTACTGCAACCCGGACAACGTCAGCAACTCGGTTCAGCGCGACCGCTGGCGGGTCAAGCGCACCGACGAGTCGCTGCGCGAGCTGGTGGGTCTGATCCAGCCCGAGGCGTTGGAAACGAGCAGTGAATGATCACCACGAACACGCGGCAAGACCTCACCGATCAGGCCGCGCGCGACCGAATCCGCAACGACACCGAGCACACGCTGTTCGTCGACGCGGGCGCCGGGTCCGGCAAGACCAAGGCATTGGTCGATCGGGTGCAGACCCTGGTACTGCGTGACGGCATCCCGATCGAACACGTCGCTGCTGTCACCTTCACCGAGAAGGCGGCGGCAGAGCTGAGGGATCGGCTGCGTGGCGCGTTCGAGGGGGCCACGACGGACAAGGCGTCGCAGGAGCAGCATCGGGAGCGTGCCGCACTTGCCCTGGACGAGCTGGACTTCGCCTCGATCGGCACGTTGCACGCGTTCGCCCAACGAATCCTCACCCTGCACCCGATCGAGGCCTGCATCCCGCCGCGGGTCGAGGTGCTCGACGAGGTCGGGTCGTCGGTGGCCAGTGATGATCGCTGGGCGATCATCCAGCGCAAGCTGCTGGACGACGATGACATCGGGGAGGTGCTCGTCCCGGCGCTCGCGATGGGCATCAAGCTCGATCAGCTCCGCTCGCTGGCCCGGGCGTTCAACACCGACTGGGACCTGATCGAGGATCGGATCGTCGGCGAGCCGTCGAGACCGGAGCTGCCCGACGCCACGGTGTTCTTCGCCGAGGCGGCGGACCTCGCGTCGCGAGCAGCTCACTGTCTGAACACCGACGATGGCCTTTACGGCTTCCTCCAGCAGCTCGAGGGCATCGCTGAACGATATCGGCCCCATCTCGGTCCCGAGGACCAGTTCGAGCTGCTGCGTGCGGTCGGCGACCTGAAGCCCGGCAACCGTGGCGCTGGCACCAACTGGCCCAAGGGGTTCGACCTGGCCGGTCTGAAGCGCGCGCTCAAGGAGGTCATTGCGGACGCCCTGACGCTCAAGGCCCGCTTCGTCGACGAGATGCTGCGGCCGCTCGCCCACTGGATCGCTCGACGAGTCGTCGACGCGGCGGAGGAACGGGCCCGCACCGGCCAGCTGGAGTTCCACGATCTGCTGGTCCTGTCCCGGCGGCTGCTACGCCAGAACGAGGCAGTCCGCCAGGCCCTTCGCGAGCGCTACGCGTACCTCCTGCTGGACGAGTTCCAAGACACCGACCCGATCCAGATCGAGCTGGCGCTGCGGATCGCGGGCGGTGCCGAGGCATCTGGTCCGCTGGAGTCGATCGTCGTGCCGGAGGGTTCGGTCTTCGTGGTCGGCGACCCGAAGCAGTCCATCTACCGGTTCCGCCGGGCCGACATCGCCCGCTACCTGCAAACCAAGCAGCGGCTCGGTGAGACGGTCACCCTCAGCACGAACTTCCGCAGCGTCGAACCGGTGATCACCTGGGTGAACCAGGTCTTCGGCTCGATGATCACGTATCAGAAGGATCGCCAGCCGACGTACGAGCGGCTCGACCCGCACCGCGGCCACCCCGCGGTCGGACCCGCTGTGGCCGTGATCGGCGCCGAGGCACATCCGGACAAGACCAGCGCGGACAAGGTGCGGACGAGTGAGGCTCGCGACGTCGCGGCAACAATTCTCACGGCACTGTCGGAAGGCTGGACCGTTCCGAGCGGGAAGGCTCCGAACGCGCCGCCACGTCGGATCGAACTTCGTGACATCGCGGTGCTGTTGCCGGCTCGGACCTCCCTGCCCGCGCTCGAGGAGGCGTTCGACGAAGCCGGGATCCGCTACAGGGCCGAGTCGAGCTCGCTGGTCTATCAGGCGTCGGAGGTACGCGATCTGCTCGCGGCCGCCCGTGCGGTCGCGGACCCCAGCGACCCCCTGGCCCTGGTCACTGCTCTGCGCTCTCCGCTGTTCGGGCTGGGTGACGACGACCTGTGGACCTGGAAGTACGACGGCGGCGCATTCCACCTCCTCGCTCCGATCCCCGACGGACTGGCCGGGCACCCGGTCGCCGCCGCGCTGAACTACCTGAAAAGCCTGCACAACCGGGTCCGCTGGCTGCCCCCGCACGCGGTGCTGACGTTGTTGATCGAAGACCGCCGGATGCTGGAGGTGGCCGCCACGCAGCCTCGGACCCGAGACCAGTGGCGCCGGCTCCGCTTCGTCGTCGACCAGGCCCGGGCGTGGTCGGAGGCTCAGCACGGCGGCCTCCGGTCGTACCTCGGCTGGGTCGCTCGGCAGAGCGAGGAAGGCGCTCGGGTCGCCGAGGCGGTTCTGCCGGAGACCGATGTCGACGCCGTCCGGGTGATGACCATCCACGGCGCCAAGGGGCTCGAGTTCCCGATGGTGATCGTGTCGGGCCTATCCGCCAAACCCGTGGGCCAGAAGGGTGTCAAGCTGATCTGGCCGCCGGAGGGCGGCTACTCGATCAAGCTCGGCGGCGCGATCCAGACCAACGACTTCGAGATCCAGCAGCCGCTGGACGAGCAGATGGACGTCGAGGAGAAGAAGCGCCTGCTGTACGTCGCCTGCACCCGAGCCCGTGACCATCTGGTCGTGTCCCTGCACCGGCCGGCGAGGCCGGTCGGTCGGCTGTCCGAGACGCTGTTCGATCATGGTGCGGCGGACCATGCGCCCTCGCTCGAGCTTGGGGAACTGGATCTTGCCGTTCAACGCGGGTCTCGGCCTGACGTGGAGCCGCCACCGGACTGGGAGCGCTGGTCTGCGCAGGTGGCCGAAGCTCGAGCCGCCGCCGAGCACATCCCCGCAATCAGCGCCTCGGGTCTGGAAGGCACCGACGCCGAGGTCGTCTTCTCCCCCACCGAAGCCGACGCAGGCCTGGCCAAGGGCGCCAAGGACGTCGAGCTCCCGCCCTGGTCGAAGGGCCGCTACGGCACGGCAATCGGGAGCGCGGTCCACGCGGTGCTGCAAACCGTCGACCTGGCAACCGGCGAGGGTCTCGACGGCGCCGTCGCTGCCGCCTGCCTCGCCGAGGGGGTCAGCGACCACCATGAGCTGGTCGCCGCCCTGGTTCGATCGGCGCTCGACTCAGAGCTGGTGAAGCGTGCCGCCGCTCGACCCCACTGGCGGGAATCCTGGGCGGCAACGGTCGAGCCGGACGGCCGGGTCTTGGAGGGCATCGTCGACCTCGTGTACGTCGAGGACGACGGCCAGCTCGTGATCGTCGACTACAAGACAGACGCCGTGCCTGGTCCTGCCATCGCCTCGCGGGTCGCGCTCTACCGACCCCAGCTCCGGGCTTACCGGACGATGCTCGACGCAGCCATCGGTGCGGAGTCAGGCAGTCGTCTTCTGTTCCTTCACCCCGACGGCGCGCACCCGGTGACGCTGTGACCGGTGGCAGTCTTCCTTGGGAGCTGTGCCTCGCGCCTCTCGGCTGACCGGTTCCTGCGGCTCATCCGGCGCGAGTCGACGGCAGTCTCGGGGTGGGCTCATGGTCGACTGGACGCACAGTTGCCCTCAGAAGATCATCCGTTCGGCCCGACAGGCGCGCAGCACTGCAAGCCCCCATCGGCGCGGGAGGTTCACCATACTTCCTTGGGTAGGTCGTGCCGCTGTTCCGCGGATCTATCGCTCCGCTAGAAGATCGACCGGGTCCACTCGTACGGAACTTGACTAAGCAGTCTCGCCGTCAGGTCAGATATTCACCGGCCCTCGGAGGGATCTTGGGACCGGAGTCTCGAGGTGCTGGCGACTGACGAAGGTGCGCCCGGGACTTTGTATTGGGCGAGCGATCCGGCCGGGTTCGGGCAGATTGGATGCGTCTACGGCACAAGGATTGGAGTATGACTATGCCGGCGTGATCATGGGCCCAGACCTTGTCTGGCGCACCCGCCACTGGGTGTCCCGCCCCGATCCCAGCCATGACTCGCAAGTCAAGCATGGACAGCCGAAGAGTTCGACCGGGCCGTGCGCAACACCTACAAGGTGCTGTGCACCCGAGGCATGCGTGGCACGGTGGTCTATTCCACCGACCGGGAAACACAACGGCTACTCGAGCCGCTGATCGGTGGATGATCGTGTCGCCGACAGGAGTGCGGAGGGTTGTCTGGCAGGCTGAGCCTTAACCGGACCGAGGTTGGGGCGTGGAACACGGACTATACGAACTGATCGTGACCGCGGCACTGGAGCGCGAGCTACAGTCGCTGGGTCCCGAGGCGGTCGAGCTCAACAGGGTGGATCCGGCCGATCAGCCGCACGTCCTGGCTCGGCACGTCGCGCAGGTGGTAGAAGCGACTCTCTCGGGCATCAGCGATCAGACGCGGCGCCTCGAACTCGTCGCCGCTCTGCTCGGAGCGATTGAGGCCAGCGGCGCCACACCGATTCCTCCCACGAGGCAACTATTCGCCGTGTCGCAGCCGAGTGCTCCGGGACGACCCGGCCGTCGGCTGGCCCGCCCGCCGACTCCGCTTTCCGACGCGGCGCTACTCACCAACGCGCGCGGCGAGCCCAACCTGGGGAGCCAGATTCAGGCAGAGTTCACTTCCGCCGACGAGGTGGATCTCCTCTGCGCGTTCGTCAAGTGGCACGGACTGCGCTTGTTGGAAAATGAGCTCACAGACGCTCGGACCCGCGGCGCGCCGTTGCGGGTGATTACAACGACCTATATGGGCGCGACGGAACGCCGCGCACTGGACCGGTTGGTAGCCGAGTTCGGAGCCACGGTGAAGATCCAGTACGACGCCGTGCGGACCCGGCTGCATGCAAAGGCGTGGATGTTCCGTCGTCGCACCGGTTTCGATACTGCATACGTTGGCTCCTCCAATCTCTCCCGCGCGGCCATGCTCGACGGTGTGGAGTGGAACGTTCGGCTCTCCGAGATCGCCACTCCCTCCCTGCTCCAGAAGTTCCGAGCCACCTTTGACACATACTGGAACGACCCGAGCTTCGAGATCTATGATCCCGAACGCGATCGCGACCGCCTTGACGACGCCTTGGCCAATGCCGGCAACCGTTCCGGCGATTCCGGGCGACTCACGCTGGACATCTCTGGTTTGGAGGTGACGCCGTTCCCCTATCAGGCCGAGATGCTGGATGCGATTCACGCCGAGCGCGTGGTCCACGATCGACACCGCAACTTGGTCGTAGCCGCCACAGGGACGGGCAAGACGGTGATCGCCGCCCTCGACTATCGACATCTCGCCGCGGGCCAAATCGAGCCGCCCTCTTTGTTGTTTGTGGCGCACCGGCAGGAGATCTTGAGCCAGTCCCTGAGAACGTACCGAGAGGTGGTAGGTGACGGCGACTTCGGTGAGCTGTATGTCGGCGGCTCTCGACCGGAGCGCTGGCGCCATGTATTCGCCAGTGTGCAATCGCTGACGTCGTACGGCGTCGACACCATTCCGGCGGATGCATTCGACGTCGTGGTCATCGACGAGTTCCATCGCGCTGAAGCGAGGACCTATCGACGGATCATCGACCACCTGCGCCCCCGCGAGCTGCTCGGGCTCACGGCGACGCCCGAGCGGTCGGACGGCACAGACGTCCGCTCCTTCTTCGATGGCCGCACCGCCGCCGAGCTTCGCTTGTGGGACGCTCTGGGCGCGGACCTACTCTGTCCGTTCCATTACTTCGGCGTCGCTGACGAAACAGACCTGCGTGACGTCCGGTGGGTTCGAGGCCGATACGACGAACGCGAACTTGACGGCGTCTACACCGGAAACCACGCCAGGGCACGGATCGTGCTCCGCCAGGTCGAGGACAAGATCAACGACCCGCACCGGATGCGCGCTCTGGGGTTCTGCGTGAGCATCGCACACGCCGAGTTCATGGCGGCCGCCTTCACCGAGGCAGGTATCCCGGCACGAGCAGTCACCGGGGGAACGCCCAAACCAGAACGGGATGCGGCATTTCGCGACCTTCGTCATCGCAGGCTGAATGCTCTGTTCGCGGCCGACCTGTTCAACGAGGGTCTCGATATTCCGGATGTCGATACGTTGCTGATGCTGCGTCCCACCGAGAGCGCAACGCTATTTCTGCAGCAGCTCGGCCGCGGTCTGCGGCGCACCCCCGACAAAGCCGTCCTCACCGTGCTCGATTTCGTCGGCCACCATCGGGCCGAATTTCGGTTTGATCAGAAGTTGCAGGCCGTCACCGGACGACCACGAGGTGAGCTGCGCCGTGCTGTCGAGCGCGGCTTTCCGTTTCTGCCCTCGGGCACCCAGATCATCCTCGACCGGCAGACGCAATCCATCGTCTTGGAGAATCTCCGCCGCCAGATCATCACCCGGCGGGCTGATCTTGTCCGCGAACTACGCCGTAGCGGCGACGTTGACCTGCCCACCTTCTTAGCCGAAAGTGGCGCGACCCTGGCCAGTGTGCTTCGCATCGGTTGGATGGAGCTCCGCCGCGAGGCCGGCCTTCCAACCAGACAAGTGTCGGAGCTCGATAAGCAATTGCGCGCGCGAGCACACGCGGTTGCTCACGTTGACGATCGCGATCGTCTGGATGCTTATACTCGGCTGCTGGCCGATGGCTTGCCGGAGCTGGCGAACCTGTCGACGGCCGAGCAGGATGCCGCTCGGATGCTCTACTTCACGCTCTGGCCGTCTGGTGAGGAACACCGTTCCTACGAGTCCGGGCTGGCGGCACTGCAGTCTGCACCAGCTCTGCGTGATGAGTTGCGTCAGGTGATGGATATGTCGTTCAGCCAGACCAGCACTATCGCGGTCGAGCTTGGCGGCGACCTTGCCGGACTTCTGCTGCGTGTTCATGCACGCTACCGGCGAGATGAGATCCTGGCCGGTCTCGGCTGGGCGACCCTCGATCGACTACCGACGTCCATGATGCAAGGCGTCGTCTACGTCCAACAACGGAACATCGACGCGTTCTTCGTGACGCTGACCAAGTCTGAGGCTGACTACTCACCAAGCACGATGTATCGCGACTATCCGATCAGCCGATCCTTGTTCCACTGGGAATCACAGTCGACAACCTCGGTCGATTCGCCCACCGGCAGACGTTATCTGGACGGTTCCAGCACCGTCCTGATCTTCGTGCGCCAGCAGCAGAACGATGACCTTGGCGCGTCGCCCTATCTGTTCGCCGGGCCGGCGACATACGTCTCACACGAAAGGAGCAGACCGATCGCTATCACCTGGCGGCTCACGCACCCTCTGCCGACCGAGTTCTACACGGTGGCCTCTGCTGCTGCCGGCTGAGGCCGGTCCCGCCCGACCACCGTGTCGGCGCGATAGTGCGGGACGGGCTCACGTCGAAGAAGCCAAAAACTTCATTCGGAAGTTGGGCACGAACGCTCCAACGTGTCTTGAGTTGGCTGCATCACGACCATTCATCGCGGCGAGTCTGCCGTCCACTCCCGCGACCGCCGCACGCCAAAGCCCTGGATCCGGACGAGACCAGCTCATGGCGTCGAGCACGTCGTACGGGTTCTCGCCGAGCAGGATCGAGTAGCGGGCCGCCACGCTCGGCGTACGGCTGCGCCCCTCGACGCAGTGCAGCAGAACCCGCTTGCCCTCGCTGCGCAGCGTCTGGACCATGCGGGCGGCGTCGTCGAGGACGAAGTCCAGGTTCGGGTTGGAGCCGGGGCCGGCGTCGACGAGCCAGAAGCGGAGGTGCTCGACGCCGAGGTCCGCGCTGCCCATCCGGCACAGGCTGACGACCGCGTCGTACCCGCCGGCCTGCACGGCGTCGACACCGCCGAGGATCACGCCGTCGTCGTGCGGATGCACGGTGGCATGGCCGGTGTCCCACCCCGAGTAGTCCACGATCTCGACCGACGGCCACTTCCCCGGACGAGGTCCGCCTTGGACGGTCTCGATCGCGAGCCGGATGAGGTCGTGGTCGCGTAGCCCGGGCCAACCGTGCAGGATCCGTCGCCAGTCGGCCGGCACCGCGGACGCGCCCCACCGGGCGCCGAGCACGGCACCGGCGATGGCGGCGGTGGTGTCGGTGTCGCCGCCGGCACGGACGGCGAGCTCCAGTCCCTCGGCCAGCTGATGCGCGTCGGTCGCGGTCGCGTGGGTGATGGCCCACCAGGCGGTCTGCAGGGCATGCACCACCCACCCGTTCTTCGCGAAGTCGGCCGGCTGCCCGGTCTCGGCCGCCTCCTTCAGCGGCCGCCAGTAGGCCTCGACGTCGCTCGCCGAGCTCACCCAGGAAGGTCCAGTCCCGGTCGATCTCGCCGGTCAGCACGGTGCCGGCGATCAGGTCGCACCAGATCTGGCACGCCTCCGCCGCCCGCGGGTCGGCATGCGTCAGGTTGCTCACCGCCGCGGCAGCCTCGGCTCGCGCCGTCGGGTCGTGCAGGTACGCCAGCGCCACCGGTGCGGTCCGCATCAGCGACCCGTTGCCAGCCGGTCCGACCGGGCAGCGCGGCAGCGGTGGCCTGCATCGCCGCGCCAGTCGTGTCGCGGGCCGACAGCACGCGGCGGGTCTGGATGCCGATGTCGGCGGGACGGGAGTCGTACCAGCGGACGAATCCGGCGGCCACCGCGTCGAGCCCGGCCGGCGTACGCAGGTCGACACCGGTCGCGGCCACCTCGGCGATGGCGACCGTCATCGACGTGTCGTCGGTCCACTCGCCGGGGGCGAAGTTGCCGAGGCCGCCACCGATCATGGCGATCGGCTGCCCGAGGCGCGGATAGGTGAACTCGTACCCGGCGCCGAGCGCGTCGCCCGCCGCGGCGGCGAGCAGCACCCCGGCGGCGCGGTGGGTCTGAGCGGAAGTGAGTGAGGTCATAGGGTCTCGTTTCTGTTGTGGGTTCAGGTCGGGTGTGGTCAAAGTCGTACGGAAGGCGATGCGCCTGTCAGGCGGCGAGGACGTACGGATGTGCGGTGTCGAGCACGGACAGATGGACCAGGGCCGGAGCATTCGACGCCGACGAGGCGACCTCATGCGCAAGGCCGTGGAGGGTCAGCGAGCCCCGCTCGGCAGCCAGCCGGCGGCCGGGACCCTCGCCGAGCGTCGATCGGAGCGACACCGAACCGATGCGCCGTACGAGCTCGCGGGCCTGTTCGGCGGGAGTCATGATGGCCGGCGCGCGCTGCGCGTCCAGCCAGGCCGCGGCGATGATCCCGTCCCAGCGGCTGAGCAGGCCGTGCGTACGGCCGAAGATCTCCGCGGCCACGACCTGGCCGCCGATACCGATGATCACGCCGCGTTGGCCTTCCACCACAGGGATCCGCGGCGCGGGTAGCCGTCGCAGGTGATCGGTCAGCGAAGCGCTCGGCGTGCTCCCATACAGCTCCTCGAACCGGCCGACCCGCTGCCACACGTCGCCCTGGTCGGCGAGGCCGTCGGCGGATCGCCGCGCGGCGGCCACGCTGTAGGCAGCCCGCCGTCCGTTGGTGCGATGGCGACCCATGCCGTCCCAGCGACCCTGCTCCACACAGCGTGCGGACACCACACCCGTCGCGCCGGCTGGGAGCAGCGAGCTGGCGGCGAGCATACGGTTCTGCCAGCCACCCTCGACAACGTCGCCCTCCAGCAATACGGCCGGCCTGGACGATCCGTTCGTCACTTGGAGCTGTCCCACCGAAGGGCCGTGGTCGAGCTCGCCGATCGTCAGCCGGCTCCCCGACCAGTGCAGGCCGTGAACGCTGGGTCCCTCCACCCACACCGGGAAGACGGTGAGCGATCCGACGGTGGTCCCGGCGCCGACGTGCAGCCGAGGAATGGTGACGCGGTTCTTGTTCAAGTTGCCTCCTGGGAGAGTTAGCGCGCTCTTGCGTAAATACAGATTAGCGCGAATGTGCGACAATCGCAACATGGTCTATCGAGACGCCTCCGGACGCACCCTGACGGACTACCCGCGGCCCTCGGTCGCCGTCGACACGGCGGTCCTGACCGTGCGTGACGACCGGCTTCAGGTCGTGCTCGTGTCGGTCGACGGACAGCGCGGGCTGCCCGGGACGTTCCTGCACGAGGGCGAGACCCTGGTCGATGCGGTCCGACGCTCGCTCCGGGAGAAGGCTGGCATCGCCGGCGTCGAGCCCAGCCAGCTGTACGTGTTCGATGCGCTGCAGCGCGACGACCGGGGTTGGGTGCTCTCCGTCGCCCATCGGGTTGCCGTCGCGGAGTCCCAGGTTGCCGAGCTCCACCCCGGGGCGGAGGTGGTGCCGGTTGATCAAGCCCGCGGACTCCGCTACGACCACGAGGAGATCATCGCGCTGGCGGTCCGCGAGCTACGTCGGGAGTACGAGAGGCGCCCCGACCCGGCTCGGCTGCTCGACGAGCCGTTCACTCTGCTGGAGCTTCAGCGGCTGCACGAGGCGGTGGCCGGCGAACGTCTGATGCGCGACTCGTTCCGCCGGCTGATGCAGCCGAAGCTCGTCGGCACCGGGCAACGGGCGCGCGGAGTCGTCGGCAAGCCGGCGCAGGAGTTCCGGCGGGATGGGGAGGGTGCCGACGAGCACTGAGTTCATCCGAGCCCGTCCGGCCCTCGCGGAGACTGCCCGTCGACAGGGTCAGTGCGCAGTGCCGGTCCAACCCAGATCGCTAAGCAGGGAACGGGTCCTGGTCCAGGCTGGACTCTCCGCCGGGTTCGCTGGAGTCGGCAATCTCGATCACCTTCTGGAGCGCGTCCGCAAGATGCCGATCATCGTCCGACAGGAGTTCTCGGTAGCGCTTGTTCAGCACGTACGGAGCGTCGTCGCAGCTGGCGACGGCGAGCTGATCGAGGAAGATCTCCAGCCGTCGCGCCGCCTCGCCCGTGTCCGCCTTGCCAGTGTCCGATCCGCCGGCAGCGGCCATCGGGATGAACTCGAGATCGCCCTTCCAGAGCCGGTCCCGCGCGGGATTACCGAAGAGCGTAAGTACGGTGCCCACCGGTCCCTCGGTGCCGGCGGCGCGGAACAGCTCACGCACCTGGCGTGCCAGCCGGATGAAGTTCTGGTCCGACAGCGAGTACCCGACGAACAGCATGTGTTTGGTCACCATCAGTGACTGGACCACCGACGCCAGCGGCGTCGAGTCGGAGTCGAAGCGCAGGTACTGCTCGCGGGTCAACACGATCGAGTTGTGGAGCTCGATGTCGCCGTGCAGCTTCAGCAGCCACGGCTCGTCGGCGGATCGTCGCTGGCGGGGCAGCACCTTCAACGTCTTGGCGTGGGGAACGATCGCCGCATTCTCATACAGCGTGTCGTAGTTGGTGGTGACCGCCTCACGAACCCGCAGACTGGCCAGCAATGCGTGGGTCAGGGAGTAGCCGTCCTGCTTGAACAGTTCGGAGATCGCGCCCTGGAGGTCGTCGAGCGCCGAGCCGATGACGTCGGCCGCGTCCGGGGCCTCCAGCTTCAGAACTGCAGCCTGTACGTCCTCGGGCAGGTCCGTCTTCGCGGCCAGCTCAGCCAGCAGATCTTTCCACCCCGGGAACCCGGCGCCGGTGCTCGCGCCAGCGCCGATGAAGAGAACCAGCCCGGACCGACGGACCAGGTCACCCAGCCGTCGCACCTGCTCCGGCGACGTCGGTACGCTCTCGGCGGCGCGACTGGACCGCCGCGTAGTCCGCGCGGGCGTTCAGGACGAGAGCGACGTCCGGTGAGTCCGCTGCGGCCACGGCCTTCTCCAGCTCGTCGAGGATTCGATCGAGGACTTCGCCGCGTTGCCCGGCGAAACCGCCGCTCCCGACGCCGAAGACCGGCATCGCGATCAGCTGGCGGGCCCGTCGGTGGCGCGGTGTCGCATCCGGAGCCGCGACCGCAGCAATGGCGTTCCGAATGCCTGCGACCAGCCAGTCAACATCTCCACCCGGATCCGCCGAGTTGACCAGCCACACACGGCGAGCGTCGACAAGCTCAGCGAGCTGTACCGGTTGCCGCTTCGAGCCGCTGAAACTCGGCCGGGGCCGCAATGCCGGCAGGCCGAATCCAGCGGTAATCCCCTGCTTCTACGCGTTCTCCCAGCACAGGACGCCACCCCGACGTCACATTCAGCCTGCCATCGCACGGGACCAGCAGATCGTCCGCATGCATCTGAAGCAGATCGCCCTGCACCACGAACACGTGCCCGCTGTCGGCCATCGGCGTACGACCTTTCGTCCGTTCGGCGACGTAATGTCAGCACGCTACAGGTCGACATCACGCTACGAGCGGCTCCATCTTGGCCAGCTCCTCGCGGTGCGCTTCGAGCTGGACGTCCAGGTCATGTCGATTCTGCAGGTTCAGCCAGAAGCCTTCTGACGCGCCGAGGGCCCGCGAAAGCGCAGTGCCGTTTCGGGGCTGATCGCCCGCTTACCGTCAAGGATCTCGTTGATGCGGCGCGGCGACACCCCGATTGCCTTGCCAGCCGATACTGGCTGATGCCCAGCGGCTCGAGGAACTCCTCCAACAGCACCTCACCCGGATTGATCGGCGCGTGCACCGCGCTCATCGCGCTCTGCTATAAGGCCGATGGGATCCATCATCCAACCGAACGCGGCGGACTCGCAGTCGCGATCATTCAGGCGTGGCCGACGATCGGGACCGGCTGAGGCCACAGAAACGTTCCCGCGGGAACGTTCTTCCAGAGTTGTGATCTATCAGTCCCGAACATGACCTGCTGCAGTCGAGACTGCTCAGCTCGCCCAGCCGACTTTTGGCCAACGACAAGTCCGGAGTCCCACGCAGCGGCGCAGGTCACCGTTCGCAGACCACACCATCCCCGTCGGCGTCGCGGTACCACGCGTACTCCGGATCGACGCCACGTCGGTACGGTCCGAAGCCGGCCCGGTTCGCCGCGGCGCAGGTCGCAAAGCGAGGGTCTGTCGTCGACGTCGAGGTGGTGGCTGTCGGGGTGCCGGTCGATGCGCTCGTCGTGGGTGCCGAGGAACTCATCGGATCGGAGACGTCAGGGTCGGGGTCTCGCTGCTCACGCGCCTGCTCAGCGGTGATCAGCTGCTGGTCGGGGCAGGTGCTCAGCACCCGCTGCATGGCCTCCTTCTCCGCCGCCGTGACCCACAAGCCGTACTTCGCCTTCACGCTGACCTGACGTGCGACGTACGCACAGCGGAAGCCCTTGTCCGGCGGCAGCCATGTCGCGGTGTCACCGTCACCCTTGCTCGCGTTGACCGAACCGGTGGTCACCAGCAGGTTCAGCGGGTCGTTGGCGAACTGGACCCGCTTCGCCGCGTCCCACTGCTGCGCACCCTTCTGCCAGCTGTCGCCGAGGGCGACGACATGATCGATCTCGACGGTCCGCAGGGTAGTGGCGCTCAGCCGTTCGGTAGTCCCGGTGTACGGGTCGTGCAGGGTGCCCGCCACGACCCCACAGTTCCCGGCGCCAGCCCGCGATGACTCGCCCGCCACCGTGACGTCGTCCAGGTCGCGGCGCAGGACCACTTCACGGGTGGTGCAGCCGTCGCCAGAGCTCCAACCCTCGCCGTACGCGCTGCGCTCGTAGCCCGCCTTGGGCGCGCGACCCTTGACGGTCAGCGTGTCGACCGCCGCCAGCGCAGTGTCGGCACGCGGCGGGGCCGGCACCTCTGACGCCTCTGACGGCTCCGCCGTCGGGACGGGACTCGTCGTGCCGGCGGGCGCGACAGACGGAACGCTGGACTCGACCGCGTTCCCCAGGAGGCCAACCGCCGCGACACCCGCCAGCAGGGCGAAGCACGCGCCGACCCAGGCACGTCGGCGCCGTCGGGGCACAGTCACGAAGCGGATCTCCTCCACGGGTGGATTTGCACTCACCGTAGAGACGACCTCGAACACAACTGGTTCCAGATCGGGGCTAGGTGAGGATCCGCCGCGACCGCACAAAAAAGAGATCAGCCGTCGCTCTCCCGCGCCGGCGTCTCGCGAGCCATCTCGTACTGCTCCCGCAACGTCCGGGCCAACTCCACCCCGGCGTCGGCCAGCTCAACGGGCGCGACCACCTTGGCCTCTCGGCCGGCGGCCAGCAAGATCAGACCCACCCGATGTCGCACGGGCTCGAGCAGGTGCGCGCGAAGCCGTGCGC
>CAWHZT010000014.1:0-21774 GCA_963833925.1 uncultured Actinomycetota bacterium
CCACATCACAGGGCCTGCGCACGGACCGGCAGGCTCACCGGGAAAGCGTGGGCGGGGAAGTCCTCGCCTACGTCTGGTAGGCCGAGGACAGAGGAAGGAAGCGCGCACAATGTCTCGCATTGGCAAACTGCCGATCGCCGTCCCGGCCGGGGTCGAGGTGAACCTCGACGGCCAGAACGTCTCGGTCAAGGGCCCCAAGGGCACACTGGAGCACCGGGTCGCCGAGCCGATCTCGGTCGGTCGTGGTGACAACGGCGACATCGAGGTCACTCGTCCGAACGACGAACGGGTCTCGAAGTCCCTGCACGGGCTGACCCGGACCCTGGTGTCCAACATGGTGGTCGGGGTCACCCAGGGTTATGAGAAGAAGCTCGAGATCGTCGGCGTGGGTTACCGCGTGATGGCCAAGGGCCCGACGGAGCTCGAGTTCGCTCTCGGGTTCAGCCACCCCGTCAAGGTGACAGCGCCCCAGGGCATCACGTTCGCCGTGGAGTCGAACACCAAGTTCGCGGTCATCGGGATCGACAAGCAGCAGGTCGGTGAGGTTGCGGCCAATATCCGCAAGCTGCGCAAGCCGGAGCCCTACAAGGGCAAAGGCGTGAGGTACGCGGGCGAGAAGGTCCGCCGCAAGGTCGGAAAGGCTGGTAAGTGATGGCTGTCTCGCTTCGTGTCAACAAGCACAGCGCGGCCAAGGCTGCGTCGCGTCAGCGGCGTCAGGTGCGCGGGCGGAAGAAGATCTTCGGCTCGCCGGATCGTCCTCGTCTGGTCGTCACCCGGTCGGCGCGTCACATCACCGCTCAGGTGATCGACGACGTCGCCGGCAAGACGCTGGCGTCGGCATCGACGATGGAGGCCGACCTGCGTACGGCCTCGGGCGACAAGTCCGACAAGGCCAAGCTCGTCGGCGCCAACGTCGCGAGTCGGGCCAAGGCCGCCGGTATCGAGCAGGTCGTCTTCGACCGCGCGGGCAACAAGTACCACGGACGGATCGCGGCACTCGCCGACGGTGCGCGTGAAGCCGGCCTGGACTTCTGAGCCGACGAGAGAGGTAGCGATATGAGTGGAACCCAGCGCCGCACTGGCGGCACCGGCGGTGATCGCCGGGGCCGTGACGACCGTCGCGGCGGCCAGCAGCAGGAGAAGAGCAACTACATCGAGCGGGTGGTCGCGATCAATCGCGTCGCCAAGGTCGTCAAGGGTGGCCGTCGGTTCAGCTTCACTGCGCTCGTCGTGGTGGGCGACGGTGACGGCACCGTCGGCGTCGGCTACGGCAAGGCCAAGGAGGTGCCGGCAGCGATCGCCAAGGGCGTGGAAGAGGCCAAGAAGCACTTCTTCCGCGTGCCGCGTATCCAGGGCACCATCCCCCACCCGGTTCAGGGTGAGAAGGCCGCCGGTGTGGTCATGCTGCGGCCCGCCTCGCCGGGTACCGGTGTGATCGCGGGCGGTTCCGCCCGGGCGGTGCTCGAGTGCGCCGGCGTGCACGATGTGCTCGCCAAGTCGCTCGGCTCGTCCAACGCAATCAACGTCGTGCATGCGACTGTCGAGGCCCTCCAGTCGCTGGAGGAGCCCGAGGCCGTGGCCCGTCGTCGTGGTAAGCGGGTCGAGGACGTCGCTCCGGCGGCCCTGCTCCGCGCTCGTGACGAGGTGACTGCGTGATGGTGCGGCTCAAGGTCAAGCAGGTCAGGTCCTCGATCGGTGGCACGTCGAACCAGCGCGACACACTGCGCTCGCTCGGCTTGAAGCGGATCGGCGACGAGGCCGTCAAGGAAGATCGTCCGGAGATCCGGGGCATGCTCGCCACGGTTCCCCACCTGATCACCGTCGAGGAGGTCGACTGATCATGACTCTCAAGGTTCATCACCTCCGCCCGGCTCCCGGGGCCAAGACCGCCAAGACCCGTGTGGGTCGCGGCCAGGGCTCCAAGGGAAAGACCGCCGGTCGAGGCACCAAGGGCTCGAAGGCTCGCAACAACATCGGCGAGAACTTCGAGGGCGGCCAGATGCCGATGCACATGCGTGTGCCGAAGCTGCGTGGCTTCAAGAACCCGTTCCGGGTCGAGTACCAGATCGTCAACGTTGCGCGGCTCGGGGAGCTCTTCCCTGAGGGCGGCAGCGTTGGTGTCGACGAGCTCGTCGGGGCCGGCGCCGTCCGGGCCGGGCAGCCGGTCAAGGTGCTCGGCAACGGCGATCTGTCGGTGGCCCTGCAGGTCAGCGCGCACGCGTTCTCCGGCAGTGCCAAAGAGAAGATCGCGGCCGCTGGCGGGAGCGCTACCGAGCTGTAGGGCCTGCCTCGTACGTCCACCCGGAAAGTGGGCGCAAACCGCAACTTTCGATCGCGAAAAGTTGCCGTTTGCGCCCACTTTCGGCTTCAGTCCCGTCGTACTTCAGTCCTGTCGTACGTCGAGATTGCGGGTTCAGGTCGCAGATGCCCACGCGTGCTCCCAGACGAAGGCGTGCGAGCCGGCCTCCGCGGCCGCGCGCTCGGCGTTGCCGGCTCGGATCGCCTCAACGAGGCGAGCGTGGTCGACGTAGTGCTCCTCGTCCAGCTCCGGCCCGATGTCGGCGCGCAGGAAGTCGCGCACGACCTCGACCAGGTCGGCGTACAGATCGGTCAACACGGGATTGTGCGAGGCAGCCACGACCACCAGGTGGAACGCGGTGTCGGCGTCGACGAAGGCCGCGGAGCTGTTCGAGCGCCAGGCCTCGTCGCGCGCGGCAAGCGCCTGATCGATGTGCGCCAGATCCTGCTGCGTCCTCCGGTCGGCGGCTAGGCCTGCGGCGGTCGCCTCGAGGGCTGAGCGCAGCTCGGCCACGTGCCGGGTGTCGGCGCCGGCGAAGCGCCGCTGCATGACCGCGGCGAGCTCGCTGGTGGCCACGACGTACGTCCCGGAGCCCTGTCGGGTGTCCAGCAGGCCGTTGTGAGCCAGGGCTCGGACCGCTTCGCGCACGGTGTTGCGAGCCACACCTAGCTGGGCGACCAGCTCCGGCTCGGTGGGGATCTTGGTGCCCACGGGCCAGGCTCCAGAGGTGATCTGGCCGCGCAACCTGTCGATGACCGCATCGGCCCGAGCGGGCCGCGGAGGGAGTTGGCCAAGATTCATCCCATGATTATATGATTCACGGGTGACGACGGCCAATGACTCGCTGGACACCGCACCGCCCGGCCCCGTCGAGGCAGCGGCGGAGACCGGCGCCAGGGCCTCCGCGAACGGTCTCGGCGCGGCTCTGATGGCGGTCGTGGTGGTCGCCATCGGACTGACCGCGTTCAACCTCAGACCCGCCGTCACCAGCGTCGGACCGCTGCTGGCCGAGGTTCGTGCGGGGCTGGGGATGAGCGCGGGCGTGGCCGGGCTGCTCACCGCCTTCCCGGCCTTGTGCTTCGTCGCGTTCGGCACGCTGGCGCCTCGGCTGCTGCGTCGGCTGCGGCCTGCCACGGTGCTGTGCCTCGCCACGGGGGCGATCGCGGTCGGCCTCGTCCTGCGGCCGTACGTCGCCGGCGGCACAGCGTCATTCGTCGCGCTCAGCGCACTGGCGCTGGGGGCCATCGGGATCGCCAACGTCGTGATGCCGGTCGTGGTCAAGCGGTACTTCCCGCGCCGGATCGGCACGATGACCGGGTTCTACTCGATGGCGCTGACCATCGGCGCCTCGGTAGCCGCGGCAACGACCGTACCGATCGCGAACGCGTCCGGCGGTCACTGGCAGGCCGGCCTCGCCTTCTGGGCGCTTCCGGCGTTGCTCGCGGCCCTGGCCTGGGTTCCGCTACTTCGTCACGATCGGCGACGGGATCGCAGTCGACGACGGGAAGCCGGGGCGCGGCGAGAGAGCGCGGAGGCAGAGACGGGACGGGGCACTGCCGCGACGGAGGCCGAGGTAGCCGCGGCTGACCTCGCCGCGCGCGGCGCTGGGCTTCGCATTCAGCGCAGCCGGACCGCGTGGACGCTGGCGATCTTCTTCGGGCTGCAGAGCTCGGGAGCGTACATGGTGATGGGTTGGCTGCCACAGATCTTCCGAGACGCCGGTTTCTCTCCCGAGACGGCCGGTCTCTTGCTGGCCGTGACCCCAGCGGTCGGCGTCCCGCTGTCGTTCCTGCTGCCGTCGCTGGCCGGCCGCATGCGCAGCCAGGGCGGAATGGTGATAGTGCTGAGCACCGTCGGTCTCGTCGCGTACGCAGGACTCGGCCTCGCGCCGGCTGCCGCCCCCTGGCTGTGGGTCGTGCTGCTCGGCGCCTCGCAGGCGACGTTCCCGCTGGCGCTCACGATGATCGGGCTGCGAGCCCGTACGCCGGCCGGTGTGGTGAAGCTGTCCACCTTCGCCCAGGGGATCGGCTACCTGCTGTCGGTGGCCGCCCCGCTGCTCGTCGGGGTGCTGTACGAGCACACCGGCGGCTGGACGATCCCGATCGCCTTCATGGCCGCCCTCCTGATCCCGCAGGCGATCGCCGGCTATCGGGCCGGCCGACCACGCTGGATCGAGGACGAGGTCTGAACGCGTCGTCAGGCGCTACTCGATCTCGACGCCGGGCTTGGTGGCTGCCCACGCGTGCGGCACGTCCTGGGCGGCGTCGTGCTGCGGGCGACCGGTCGAACGCATCTGGGGCTTGACGCCGACCACGGGGCAGTCGGCGTTCAGCAGGATGGCCTGAGCGGTGCTGCCGGTGATGAGCTTGCCCAGCGGGTTGCGGCGCCGGATACCGATGACGATCAGGTCGGCGTGCACCTCAGACGCCGTCTCGACCATCGCCTCGGCGGCCGTCTTGCCGTCCGTGGGTCGTTGGATCTCGGACGAGACCCCCAGCTCGTTGAGCTGCGACTCCAGTGCGTCGATGTCGGCCGACGACGCGAACTGGGGATCGGCATAGTCCCCGTTCTTGCCGGTGTTGAGCACAATCAGCTCGGCAGTGTTGTGCTTGGCCTCGGCGATGGCGTAGTCCAGCGCGGCGATGCCTTCGGGCGTCGGGATGTAGCCGACCAGGATCTTCATGACCCCACCCTAGGGAACGACTCATCTCTGGACCAGCATGCGGAGCTTCCACACCCCTGGACCGTGCCCGACGCCATCGGGGATGCCCGGGTTCGGTATCCGGCGGCGAGCAAGAATGTCCGCTCGGGCGCCACTCCTTGATAGAGTCAGGCGGTCCCAGGCTCACGGGGTGGCCGTTTGCGCGCTCACGTACGGTCGGGACGGCGCAAGTCAGATCCGTGATCGGCGACAGAAGTAGAGGAGGGGCGGAGTGCTCTCAGCGTTCGCCAACGCATTCCGGACCCCGGACCTCAGGAAGAAGATCCTCTTCACGTTGATGATCCTGGCCGTCTTCCGGCTCGGTTCCATCATTCCGGTCCCGAATGTCAACGTGAAGCAGGTGAACGTCTGTCTCGCGCAGGCAACCGCGGGAGACACGCAGGGTCTCTACTCGCTCATCAACCTGTTCTCCGGCGGCGCGCTGCTCCACCTGGCCGTGTTCGCGCTGGGCATCATGCCCTACATCACGGCGAGCATCATCCTGCAGCTGCTCACGGTCGTGATTCCACGGCTCGAGGCGCTGAAGAAGGAAGGCTCGTCGGGCCAGACGAGAATCACCCAGTACACCCGGTATCTGACCCTTGTGCTGGCGGTGCTGAACTCGACCGCCTTCGTCACCCTGGCGGTCAACGACCGGCTGTTCACCGGCTGCACCGGCATCGTCTACACCAAGGACGTCTTCCCGATCGTCGTGATGATCCTGACGATGACCGCCGGCACCAGCGTCATCATGTGGATGGGCGAGCTGATCACCGAACGTGGCATCGGTAACGGCATGTCGGTGATGATCTTCACCCAGATCGCCGCGACCTTCCCGAGCGCGTTGTGGGCGCTTCGGGTGGCTCGCCCGGGTGCCAACGGCTGGATCGTTTTCCTGCTCGTGATCGCGCTCGGCCTGGTCGTGATGGCGGCCGTCATCTTCGTAGAGCAGGCCCAGCGACGGATCCCGGTGCAGTACGCCAAGCGGATGGTCGGTCGGCGGATGTTCGGCGGCACGACGACGTACATCCCCATCAAGGTCAATCAGGCCGGTGTCATCCCCGTCATCTTCGCATCGTCGCTGCTGTACCTGCCGGCGCTGTATGCACAGTTCAGACCGGACTCCAAGGTCTCATCGTGGATCCAGGGGCACTTTGTCCGTGGCGACCATCCGGTCTACATGCTCACGTTCTTCTTCCTCATCGTGTTCTTCTGCTACTTCTACGTGGCCATCACCTTCAACCCCGAAGAGGTGGCGGACAACATGAAGAAGTACGGAGGGTTCATTCCCGGGATCCGCGCCGGAAAGCCAACCGAGAACTACCTGGCGTACGTGTTGTCCCGGCTCACCTTCCCGGGTTCGATCTACCTCGGTGTGATCGCCCTGCTGCCATCGGTAGCCTTCATCTTCTTGGACGCCAACCAGAACTTCCCATTCGGGGGTACGTCCATCCTGATCATCGTCGGCGTCGGTCTCGATACGGTCAAACAGATCGAGAGCCAGCTCCAACAACGCAACTACGAAGGGTTCTTGCGCTGATGCGACTTCTCATCATGGGGCCGCCCGGAGCCGGCAAAGGCACCCAGGCAAAGCTGATCGGGGAGCGGTACGGCATTCCCGCCATCTCCACGGGCGACATCTTCCGGGCCATGCAGACCGCCGACACGCCGCTGGCCCGTCAGGTCCGCGAGATCATGGCCTCGGGTGGCTACATCAGCGACGAGATCACCAACCAGATCGTCGCCGACAGGCTCGCTCAGGACGATTGTGAGCCGGGTTTCCTGCTCGACGGGTACCCACGGACACCGCAGCAGGTCGTCAATCTCGATGCGCACCTCGAGTCCGCCGGTGCCCCGATCGATGCCGTCGTCTCGCTCACGGCCGACCAGGACGAGGTCGTTGGCCGACTGCTGAAGCGCGCCGAGACCGAGGGTCGGGCAGACGACAACGAGGCCACGATCCGCACCCGCCAGCAGATCTATGCCGAGCAGACCGCGCCGCTTCTCGATGTCTACGGTCAGCGGGGCCTGGTCGTGGAGGTCGACGGACTCGGCAGCATCGACGAGGTTTCCGCCCGGATTTTCGCCGCGCTCGATTCTGTCTAGTCCCGCTCGCGCACGCGGCGGCCCTTCGTCCCGCTCGAGTCGTCACTCTTCGCGACGACGAAAAGCGTGTCGCCGCTCATCGCTCCTCCCTCGCGGGAGGGGCCGCCGCTAACGACGCTCGCGGGGGAGTCCCGCTCGCGCACGCGGGCGTCGGACGGTCCCGCTCGGGGAGTGCCGCTCGGCCTACGCGCTCACCGGAGGGTCCCACTCGGGCGCTCAGGTAGGCGCGCCGCGCTACGGTGACGGGGTGGCAGACGATGCCGAGATCCGCCGGCAGAGGCGCCGGGCGGACCACGCCGCGCTGGCCGGTGTGCTGTTGATGGGCGTCGCCCTCCTGGTCAGTTCGTTCGGAGCAGCGCCACGTCCGCTCACCACGGGAGCTGCGATCGTCGGTTTCGGCCTGCTGTCCTACGCGGTTCACCTCGCGTGGATGCTGTTCGTCAACCGCGAGTCCGACGGTCCACCGAGCTGAGATCGGGTCAGCGCTCGGTCGGAGTCGGAGTGACCAGGCCGGCGGCACCGTCGACGGTGATGACGTCGCCGGTCCGGATCAGGTGCGTTGCGTCGGCCACACCGACCACGGCGGGGATGCCGTACTCGCGTGCGACCACCGCACCGTGGGAGTTGCTCCCACCCATCTCCATCACGAGGCCACCTGCGGTCAGGAAGAGGGGGGTCCAGCCCGGATCGGTGGACGGGGCGACCAGGATCTCACCGGGTTCCAGGTGGGCGCCGACCGGATCGAGCACGACTCGCGCCGTCGCGGTGACGGTGCCGGCGGACGCGGGGCTGCCGCGCAACGCCCCCTCGGGTGCGTCAGCGGGTCGCAAGGTGGCCTCGGGCTCGGTCCCGTCGCTCAGCAGGATTCGAGGGATGTGCCGCCGACCGAGCTCGGCCTCGTACGCGGTCCGATTGGCCGCGACCACCGGTCGCAGGTCCGTGCCGGACAGTCCCGCCCGAGCGTCGGCGAAGTCGACGAAGTAGACATCGCCGGCCGCGTCGACACGGCCGCGACGCAGCAACGCCTCGCCGACGCGATCGAGCTGCGCACGGAGCAGCGAGAACTGGAGCACGAGCAAGAACTTCGGGCTCTCCCGGAGTCCGATCAGCCGGCGAGCGCGATCGAGCGCGAATCCGAGCAGACGCCCGCGCACCGCGGTCGGGCCGCCCGCCTTCTCGACGAGCTCGGCCAGCACGGTCTCCGCCTTCGCCTCGCCCGCCGCGAACTGAGCCGTCGGCGCCAAAGTCGGGTCGTCGAGCGCCAGATAGTTCCGGATCACCCCGAGCAGGTGGCGCGGATCGTCGTGCCAGCGGGGCATTCCGAGGTCGATCTCGGCGACCGCGCGATGCCCGTAGCGGGCGAGGAAGGCGCCCAGGCCATGTTGGACGACCTCCGGGAGGGCCCGGTCGGCGTACGACCGGGTCAGCTCATCCACGCCGGCCCCGAATGCCGCAGCCGACGCCGGGTCGGCGCGAACCTGCTCTGTGAGGCGCCACAGGGCGAGGTCCATGTCGGTGGTGACGTTGTGCGGCAGTCCGCGCAGAACCGTCTGGAGCTCCGTCGGGCTCGCCCGTTCACCGAGCAACCGCCGGGAAAGGTTCAGCATCGCGAAGCCGGGTATGGCGTACCCGAAGGTCGCCGGCATGACGAGGAACGTGTCGGTCCCCAGCGACTGCTCGACCAGGGCAAGTCGCTCCTCGGCCGTGGCGTCGCTGGGAGTGCTCAGCTGGCTCCGGAGTCGCGCCTCGGCACGGTCGATCCGGCGGACCGCCGACTCGGGGGCGGCGAGAGCCAGCGCGGCATGGAGCGGCAGCCGCGATCGGACGAGCACGCGCCCGATGCCGCGGACGAGGCCGATCGGACTCGTTGGTCGAATGGCGAACCGTGGGTCCTCGACCAGCTGGCGCACGACGACGGCGGCTCGAGACTCCATCACGCCGAGAGCGGCGAGGGCCAGCCGACGCGCGACGGGATGGCGCAACGCGGCCGTGGCGTCGATGAACGGTCGCAGACCGGCCACCTGAAGTGCGGTGGGTCCGGCGAATGGGTCCGCCGGTGATCGATCCAACGCCGCGGCGGCGACCGAGGACCCGATGAGTCGAAACGCTGCCAACCCCATCGGGGTGATCGGACGGGTCAGCCCCTGGGCCAGCGACATGCACAAGAACACCCGTGAGTCGTCGCGGTCCGGCCTCGCCAGCAGGGGATAGAGGGTGGTGATCGGACGGGCCTGGGTCAGCCAGAGCCGGCCGGACGAGTCGAGCGCCCACTCGGTGTCCTGCGGTGCTCCGTAGTGGTCCTCCACTGCGGCCCCGAGCCGGGCGAGCTCGGCTGCATGGTCGTCGGTGAGGCACACCTCCATGCTGCGGTCGAACAGCTCCACCGTCTCGGTCCCGCCACCGGCCAGCGGTCGGACGGCCACCCGCTTGTCGCCGATTCGACGCTCGATGACCGCACCTGTGGCGACGTCGACCACGAGGTGGTCGGGATTGACCGCGCCGGACACGACCGACTCACCCAGCCCAGGGCTCGCATCGATCACGGTGTGTCCTCGCGTACCGGCCACCGGGTCGGCGGTGAACATCACCCCAGCCGCGACGGCGTCGACCATCCGCTGGACGACCACCGCCAGCGCCACGCCGGCTGGGTCGATGCCGCGGGCGGCCCGGTAACTCACCGCCCGGTCGGTCCACAACGACGCCCAGCAGCGACGTACGGCCTCGATCAGCGCCTCCGCCCCGACCACGTTGAGGAAGGTGTCTTGTTGTCCGGCGAAACTCGCACTCTCCAGGTCCTCGGCTGTGGCAGACGACCGGACAGCGACGGCGACGTCGGGGCCGAGGGCGTCGTACGCGGCGGTGATCTCGTCGGCGAGTGCAGCCGGGACCGGCGTCTGTTCGATCAGGTCTCGCGCCCGCCGGGCCAGCCGGTGCAGTGTCGGTTGGTCGTCGGCCGGCGTCGTGGCCAGGTCGTCCAGCAGCGCGCTCAGCCCGTGGCCGGCCACCTCTCGATACGCGTACGTCGTCACGCAGAAGCCGGGCGGAACCGGGAAGGCGGCCCGCAACAGCACCCCCAAGTTGCGCGACTTCCCGCCCACCTCGGCCACCTCTGCGGCCGAGGCCAGATCGACGACGCGGGTCATGGAGAGAGCGTACGGCCGATCGACACAGAATTCAACGAGTGATGAATTCGTTCCCTGTCCGCGGCGACCGGTAGCGTCGGTGAGCGTGTCCGTTCGTCAGCCGCCGGCCTATCCGTCCACACGTCGTGATGATGTCGTGGATCACCTCCACGGTCGCGAGATCGCCGACCCGTACCGATGGCTGGAGGATCCCGACTCGCCGGACACGGCGGCCTGGGTAGCGGCCCAGAACGCCGTCACCGAGGCCTATCTCGCCGCCCTGCCGGGTCGCTCGTGGTTCGCAGACACCATGCGTGCCGTGGTCGGACGACCGCGAACGGGCGTTCCGTTCGTCCGGTCTGGGCACTACGTGGTCACCCGGAACGACGGCCGGCAGGCGCAGGACGTCTGGTATGTCGCGGACAGCCTCGCCGAGCTCGTCGACGGCGGTCGGGTCCTGATCGATCCGAACACCTTCGCCGGGGGCGGCACGGACTCGGTCGGCTTCGTGACGATCAGCCCCGACGGCACGACGGCCTGCTACGGCCACAGCGAGGGTGGCAGCGACTGGGAGACGTTCGTGCTGCTCGACCTCGCCTCGGGCGAGAAGGTGCCCGACCCCGTGATCCAGACCAAGTTCAGTGAGGCCACCTGGCTACCCGACAGCAAGTCCTTCCTCTACATCGACTTTCCACACGAGGGGCACGCGGACGGCACCCAGGCCGGTGCTCTCGGCGGCGCCAGGCTCCGGCTGCACCGGCTCGGGCAGCCGCAGGACGACGACGCGGTGATCCTGGACTTTCCCGAGAACGACCAGCTGATCATGTGGCCCGAGATCAGCCACGACCGTCGCTTCGTCGTGGTCTCGATCGTCGAGGGCACCGAGAACCGCAACCGGCTCTGGGTCTACCCGGTGCTCGATCAGGCCGGCCCGAGCCGACTGGGGGAGGCCTTCCGACTGGTCGACACACCCGTCGCCGAGTTCGGCTTCGTGCGCGTGGTCGGCCGCAGGCTCGTGCTACGCACCGATCTCGGCGCGCCGCGGGGGCGCCTGGTGAGCTGCGACCTGGCGACGTACGAACGCACCGGCCTGGCCGAGTTCATCGAGATCCTGGCCGAGGGTCCGGAGACCGTGGAGGCGGCCGTCGCGGTCGGCGAGACGATCCTCACCTGTTCGCTGCGGGATGCGTCTCCGGTGCTGCGTCGCCATGCCGTGGACGGCACGCTGCTCGGCGAGCTAGTTGTACCCGGTGGTGCGGTCACGGCGCTCAACGGCGACGTCGACCAGCCCGAGGGTTTCGTCGGCATGTCCTCGGTGACCTCACCGACCGAAGTGTTCAGGTTCGATGCGGCGACCGGCGACGTCATGGCCCTCCCCGATCTGGTCCGCGGCGACGCCGGTTCGTACGAGCCTCCGTCGATCCAGATCGAGCGCCGCCGAGCGACCAGCAAGGACGGCACGGCGGTGCCGTACTTCCTGATCGTGCCCGCGGAGGTGGGGCCGGCCGGTGTGGATGCTCGCGGGCCGCGGCCCACGATGCTCTGGGGGTACGGCGGCTTCAAGATCCCGGTCGCCGCCGACTACCGAGCCGGCTGGTCGGGCTGGCTCGCGGCGGGCGGTGTGCTGGCCATCGCCAACCTCCGCGGGGGTGGCGAGTTCGGCACGGACTGGTACGAACAGGGCCGGCTGAGCGCGAAGCAGAACGTCTTCGACGACGTGATCGGGGTGGCCGAGGACCTGATCGCTGCCGGCGTGTCCACCCCGCGGCAGCTGGCCATCCACGGGCGGAGCAACGGGGGACTGCTCGTGGGTGCCGCGTTGACCCAGCGACCGGACCTGTTCGCCGCCGCCGTGCCGGGTGTCGGTGTGCTGGACCTGCTGCGGTTCCATCTGTTCACGATCGGCGCCGCCTGGAAGTCCGACTACGGCGATCCGGAGGATCCGGGCCAGTTCGCGGACGCGCTCGCCTACTCGCCGCTACACAACGTGCGACCCGGCACCGCGTACCCGGCGACACTGGTGCTGACCGGTGACCATGACGATCGGGTCGTCCCGCTGCACAGTCACAAGTTCACCGCAACCCTGCAGCACGCCCAAGGCGGGGACGCACCGATCCTGACCCGGGTCGAGACCGCCGGCGGGCACGGGACGGGCAAGTCGTCAGCGATGGTCGCGGCCGAGTGGGCGGACCTGCTCGCCTTCTGTGCCGCGCATACCGGCCTGCGTACGTCCGCCTGATTGCCAGCTTCCGCGTTCCTCGAAAGTGGGCGCAAGGGGCTAATTCCCTGACGCCCAAGGTGCCGTTTGTGCCCGGTCCTCGGGGATGGCGGACAGGGGTGGAGGCGGGTCAGCCGGCTTGGTCCATGGAGAGCACCTCCCAGACGTGCCCGTCGGGATCGGCGAAACTGCCGCCGTACATGGGACCTTCCTCGAGCCGGTCAAGCCAGGGCTTGCCTCCCGACCGGAGGGCCGCGCCCACGAGCGCGTCGACCTCCTCCCGGCTGGCCGCCGACACGCAGTTGATCACCGACGTCCCGGCCGCGGGGTCGCTGACCGGACCGGTCACGAAGTCGGCGAACCGCTCACGGCTGAGCAGCATGACGAAGATCGTGTCCGAGATGACGATGCACGCGCACTGGGAGTCGCTGAACTGCTCGTTCGCCTCGAAGCCAAGCCCGGTGTAGAAGGCTCTCGCGACGGACAGGTCGGCGACGGGCAGATTCACGAAGATCATCCGGTCCATGTCGTACGGACTGCTCGGGTGGGCGAAAATCTCCGGACCTCCGACCTCGAAAGTTGTCGGTGGCCGCCGGTACGTTGTCGACATGACGGTTCTCGATTCCGAAGCCACTTTCTCCGAGCTCGTGGAGCCCCTGCGCGGCGAGCTGACGGCCCACTGCTACCGGATGATGGGTTCGGTTCACGATGCGGAGGATCTCGTCCAGGAGACCTATCTGAGAGCCTGGCGCGCGTTCCACGGGTTCGAGCAGCGCTCGTCCGTGCGGACCTGGATGTACCGGATCGCCACCAACACCTGCCTCACCGCGTTGGAGGGTCGCTCCCGTCGGCCGATGCCGACCGGTCTCGGCCAGCCGGCCTCGGATCCGGGAGGACCGCTGGACAGTCGTCCCGAGGTCAGCTGGCTCGAGCCGCTGCCGGATGCGGTCGTCTGGGGGAGCCCAAGCGACGACCCCGCCGACGAGGTCGTCCGCCGCGAGAGCATCCGACTCGCCTTCGTCGCCGCCCTCCAGCACCTGACGCCCCTGCAGCGGGCCGTGCTCATCCTCCGTGACGTGCTCGCCTGGCCGGCGAGTGACGTCGCCGGCGCGCTCGACATCTCCGTCGCCGCCGCCAACAGCGCGCTGCAACGGGCCCGGGCTCACGTCGACACCATGGTCCCCGACGAGGACACGCTCGTCGACGAGCGAGCCCGAGAGCTGCTCGACGGCTACGTCGCCGCCTTCGAACGATATGACGTGGACCGGATCGTCGAGCTGCTCAGCAGCGAGGCGACCTGGGAGATGCCGCCGTACGCCGGTTGGTACTCCGGGGCCGAGGCCATCGGCGAGCTGATCCGGCGGAACTGTCCGGCCAGGGGGGCAGGCGACATGCGGATGGTGCCGGTCGCGGCCAACGGGCAGGCGGGGTTCGGCATGTACATGCGTGATCTCGACGGCGTGCACCGCGCCTTTCAGCTCCAGGTGCTCAGGCTCCGCCAGGGGCGGGTCGTGCACGTGGCGGCCTTCTTCGACCCCTCTCTGTTCGACACCTTCGGGCTGCCTCGGGAGCTGCCGGCCTGACTCTGACGATAGGCAAGCGCCCGAGGTCAGGGCGCCGCCGCGCCAACCTCGTACGCTGGGGACGTGAGCGAACTTCCGATGTCGTCGCCGTACCGCAGCACGCCGGACGCGCCGGTCACCGAGTCGGAGCGCAACCAGCTCAGCACGAGGCTGAACGACGCCTTCGAGTCGGGCACGCTCGACTCCGACGACTACAAGGCGCGTCTCGACCAGCTGTTTGCGGCCCAGCGACTGGGTGAGCTCGTTCCCGTCGTTCAGGGGCTGCAGCCGCTCCAGACCTATGAGACTCCGAGCATCGTCGCCAACGGGACAGGCGAGCCGGGTGTGCTCAGCGACTCCCGCCCCGGCGTGGAGCGGATTGCCCTGATCATCATCGCGGTCGTGGGGATTCTGTTCCTGATCGCGATGATGCTGATGTTCATCTTCATGGACTGACGAGCGCGGTCCGGCACCGCCGATCCTGCGCTTTAGCTTAGCCTTGCCTAATCTTGTGGTGAAGAACACGTCGAGCCGCCTGACGGACCTGTGCGTCTCTTCCTAGAATGAAGCTGTGCCGCGGCAACCGATCACCCACAAGAAGATCGCTGAACACGTTCAGCGACTGGGTGAGCTCTATCCGCCCATCCAGCTGAACTCCGTCGATCGGACGATCAAACGTCCCGACCTGGTCGCTGATCGCTACGGCCACGTCATCGACTATCTCGCCCGGGTCGAGCTGGAGGTGGATCGCAACGTCCTCGAGCTGCTGTGCCTGCTACCGGACGTCGACGACACCAACAAGACCTTCTACGCCGATGTGTGGCAGCCGCAGGAGATCCAGCACGGGCTGATCCTCGACCGGCTGCAGCAAGATCTCGGTAGGCCGCCGGCTGAGCCGCACCTGGACGTCTCGTTCAAGATCAAGATCCTCGGCGCGCTGGCCAACCTGAAGCCGATCCAGGACGTGGCGAAGCTGCTGTACTTCCTCACCGGAGCCAGCACCGAGCGGCAGGCCGTGCTGGCGTACAACCAGATCAACACCGGCATGCGCGAGCTCGGCGAGACGGCGATCTCGGAGACGATCATCTCTCCGATCAAGCAACAGGAGCCGGGACACTTCGCCTTCTATCAGATGTCTGCGACGGCGATGATCCAGGACAAGGTGCTTCGACCGTGGCAGCTGTTCTTGACCCGGGTGCTCCGGGAGAAGTCGTACAACCTGGTGGGCACCAACGCCATGGATCGCTATCGGGCGGACATGGGCGGCGTCGTGGTCCAGCTCGGCCTGGACAGTGACCTCGAGGGGTATGCCCGAGAGGTGGGCCGGGTCGAGACGCGGCTGCTGTGGGCCAACAAGCAAGGGATGGAGTTCCCGCCGTACATTTTGCGGGCACTTCGGGAGAGTGTGGACCTTTATCAAGAACAGCTCTCCCGCGGCGGCATCAGGGTCTCGCCCGCCTGATCACCCGCAAGCCGCGGCCTCAGTGCTCGCGGGCAGCCCACCCCACGTCTTCGCACCGCATCGCCCAGATGTGCCGCGGTTCCGCCTGATCCGGCCTCGTCTTCGCACCGCATCGCCCAGATGTGCCGCGATTCGCGCGCAGCCCCACCCTCGTCTTCGCACCGCATCGCCCAGATGTGCCGCGATTCCGCCTGACTCGGCTTCGTCTTCGCACCGCATCGCCCAAATGTGGGCGCCGATCAGTCGCGTGCCGCATCAGCGGTGTGACGATCAGCCGCGGGCCTGGACGACTCGGATCAGCTGGGTGACGGCGAACGGGTAGCCGTGGATGCCGGCGCCGATCACGATCACGTCGGCGACACCCGAGACGTAGCTGTGGTGGCGGAACTCCTCGCGCCGATGCACGTTGCTGATGTGTACCTCGGCGATCGGCAGATCGACTCCGCTCAGCGCATCGCGGAGGGCGACTGAGGTATGGGTCAGGCCGCCGGGATTGATCACGATGCCCGCGCAGTCGAGACGGGCATCGTGGATCGCATCGATCAGCACGCCCTCGTGGTTGCTCTGCACGCAGCGCAGCTCGTAGTCGGCCGCGGTCGCCGCCTCGGTGGCGAGCCGCTCGGCGTCGGCCAGGGTGTCCGAACCGTAGACAGCCGGCTCGCGGGTGCCCAGCAGGTTGAGATTCGGGCCGTTGACCAGCAGCAGTCGTCGCGCGGAGTCGCTCACAGCTCGTACGCTATCGGCACCGTGGGTCGATGGTCGGGTCCCTCCGACCCGTTGACCGATCGGCGAGCGCGCGGGTCCACAAGCGCATGACGCCGTACGCCCGGTACGGCCGCCACGCCTCCGCTGTGGTCAGTACGCCGGCGGCCTGCCGGGCGCCGACCGCGCGGCGCACTACAAGATCACTGGCGGGGCAGGCGTCGGTGTCGTGCAGCACCCGCATCGCCAGGTACTCCACCGTCCATGGACCGACTCCGGGCAGCGCGAGCAGCGTCGCACGGGCCTCGGCGGCTGGGCTCGACCGGTCGAGGGTGAAGCCGTCGGCGAAGACTGCAGCCACGGCGTGTAGCGTCCGAGCTCGTGCTCCGGTGACGCCGATCTCGGCACGAAGCTCGTCGACCGGCACGGCTGCCAGCCGGCTGGCTGTCGGGAAGGTCGTCAGGCCCGCCGCGCCGCGGCTGCCGATGGAACCGGCCAAGCGACCGGCGAATGTCCGCATCGCGGCGAGGGACACCTGCTGACCGAGGACAGTCGTGACGGCCGCCTCGAAGCCGTCCGGAAAACCGATGATCCGGACTGCCGGGAAGGCGTGCCCTGCGGCGGCCAGACTCGGGTCGCGGTCGAGCACCGCACCGATCCTCGCCAGGTCGGCATCGAGATCGAACCAGCCCCTGACCAGGGAGATCAGTTCCGGCGGTGGGTCGTCGTCCGAAGCCAGAAGCCGCAGCTCGACCCCGTTCGGGGCCAGCCGGATGCGGATTGGGCCTCGGTTCCCGAAGTGTGGGATCAGCCGAGTGAGGCTGCGGTCCGCGCGGTCCACGACCTCGACGCCGGGGACCGCGTGCCGGGCGAGGTAACCAAGGGTCGTGTCGGGGTCGAACCTACCCTCGACGGGCAGGAGTCTCACGCCGGCCAGACGCCCGAGCTACCTCGTCGATGGCTGCCGACCAGGTGACCGTCGATCAGGCCGACGGCGAGCATCAGCGCATACATGGTGGTCGGGCCGACGAACCGGAAGCCTCGCTTGCGCAGCGCCTTGGACAGGGCGATCGACTCCGGGGACTGGGTCGGCAGCTCGGCATACGAGTGGGGCGCTGGATTCACCTCGGGCTGGAAGGACCAGATCAGCTGGTCGAGCCCGCCGTCGGATCGCAGTGCGACGGTTGCGGCGGCGTTGGCGATGGTCGCCTCGATCTTGGCGCGGTTGCGGACGATGCCGGCGTCGCCGAGCAGGCGGCCGACGTCGTCCTCGTCGAATGCCGCCACAGTGTCGGGCTCGAAGTCGGCGAACGCGATCCGGAACGCGGGCCGCTTGCGCAGGATCGTCACCCAGGAGAGCCCGGACTGGAACGCCTCCAGGCTCAGCCGCTCGAACAGCCCGCGCTCGTCGCGGACCGGCATTCCCCACTCGGTGTCGTAATACTCCCGAAGCAGTGGATCGCTCGCCCCCCAGGCCGGTCGCGCCAACCCGTCATCCCCGACGATCAGTTCGCTCACCCGCCAGACGTTAGCGCCGGCCTGCGACAGTTTCGCAGTTCCGGCCGGCGGACAGTCAGTCGAGCCCGGTGACCCGCAGCGTCACGTTGATCCGACCGGACTCGAGCCCACAGCCGCCGGGAGCTGTGCCGGGAAGGATCCTGGTGACTCCGTGATAGGCCAGCCGCGCCTGCCCGCCGAAGACGAACAGATCGCCGGAGGCCAGCTCGAGGTCGACGTACGGCCGGTTGCGGTTCTCGGTGTTGCCGAACCGGAAAAGACAGGAGTCGCCGACCGAGAGGGAAACGACCGCCGCCGGGGACCGCTCGTCTTTGTCTTGGTGCATCCCCATCTTCGCGGTGTCGCCGTAGTAGTTGACCAAAGCGGTGTCGGGTTCGTACGTCGGCCACGTCTGATCGCCGACCGCCCGCATCGCCTCCTGGCCGAGCGCGACGAGCCAGTCCGGCATCGGGAGCACCCGCTCACCGTTGACGTTCGTCGCCTCGCGCGTATAGCGGTAGGGCTGCCAGTGCCAGCCGAGACAGACCGTCCGCACCGACATCTCGTGCCCGCGGACCTTCGCCGCGGCGGGTGGCACCGGCCCGGCGGCCCAGCGGCGGAACTCCTCGACCAGGAACGCCTGGCGTTCGACCGGCAGCCAACCGGGCAGGTATGTCGCGCCTGGCGGAAGCCTCGGCACCGCCGTCATCGGCGTCGCCACGCGCGATGGTCGTCGGGCAAGCACACCGCACAGGGTCGGTAGCCTGCCGCCCGGGCCGTCTTCGCGTCGGCGAAGAAGACTCGGTTCCGCCGATAGCTCCCACTCGCATGGCCGAGCGCCTGCAGCGCGCGGCGACAGTCCAGGCGGCCGTAGATCCGCGTACGGCGGTGTCCGCCCAGGGTGCCGGGTTCGGCGGACTCGTACGGCCGCCCGTCCTCGCCGATCAAGGTCCAGCCGCCCAGCGCATCATGGATCGAGGCTGTGGGAGGCAGGTCGGGGTTCATCAGGCGGCCGCCTCCAGTCCGAGCAGCATGGCCTTGACCGACAATCCGCCGGCGTAGCCGCCGAGCGTCCCGTCGCTGCGAAGCACCCGGTGACAGGGAAGCACGACGGGCAGCGGATTCGTCGCACAGCCAGAACCGACCGCACGGCTCGCCCGCGGCCGGCCGAGCAGGGTGGCTACCTCGGCATAGGTCTCCGTCTGGCCGTACGGGATCGCTGGCAGGTGGTCCTGCACCTGCCGGCGAAAGCCCGACGACAGCGACCGGTCGAGCGAGAGCGTGAACTCGCGCCGGCGCCCGGCAAAGTACTCGTCCAGCTGGCGTGCCGCCTCGGCCAGGCGGCTCGGATCCTGGAGGATCCGCGGGCTCACCTGATCGGCGATCCTGATCAGCACGGCATCGTGGTCCTCGCGCTCGAACGCGACCCGCAGCAGACCGACGGGGGTAGTCGCGAGCAGGAGAGGACCGACCGGGGACGAGTGAATCGCGTACGAGACGTCGAGCAGGCCGCCGGCGGCAGCCGTGCGCGCCAGCCGATCATGCAGGGCTGCCAGGCGGGCGGTGTCGACGGGCGCCGGTCGGAGCGCATGCGTCAGGGAAGTGGTCATCAGGGTCCTCCTAAGACAGTGACAAGTGCTCTGAGTCGGGCGATGCCGTCGGCCGCAGCGCGACGGGCGGCGGCCGGGGTTCCGCCGATCTGCTCGGCGACCTGGGCGTACGGCAGTCCGGCGAGGTAGTGCAGGGACACCGCTAGTCGCTGCCTCTCGGGCAGGTCGGCCACCGCGTCTCGGAGCTCGGAGTCGTCGCTCGAGCGTTCGACCGATGCCGGTGTGCCGGCCCGGTCGGGCAGCGCGCCGGCCGGGACCGGTCGACGACCTCGGGCACGGTGCTGGTCGATCGCCTTGTTGGTCGCGATCCGGACCAGCCACGCCTCGTGGTTGGCGTCGGGCGGGAGATCGGGGTAAGCGCGCATGGCGGCAAGGAACGTCTCGGACCAGGCGTCGTCGGCGTCGGCGTCTCCCAGCAGCGACCGACAGATCCGCAGCACGGCGGCACCGTGGGCGGCAACGATGCGTTCGAACGGAAGCTTGGCCTCGCTCGCAGACTGGGGTGCGCGTTTCAGAACAGCCTCGCTGCGGCGATGTCGGCCGGTTCCTCGAGCTCGAGCAGGAACCTCTTGCGGTCCAGCCCGCCGCCGAACCCGGTCAGCGAGCCGTCGCTGCCGACGACCCGGTGGCAGGGGATGACGATCGCCAGCGGGTTCGCCCCCACGGCCTGGCCCACCGACTGCGCCAGCCGACGATCGCCGAGCCGAGCCGCGACACCGCCATAGCTGACCGTGGCGCCGTACGGGATGTTCTCGAGCTCGGCCCACACCCGACGCCGGAACTCGTCCCCGGACGTCTCGAGCGGCAGGTCGAACTCGTGCCGGGCGCCGGCGAAGTACTCGGTCAGCTGCTGCCGCGCCCGGACCAGCACCGGATGGGCGTCGTCGACCCGAAGCTCGTGGTCACCTCGGAACCAACGCCGACCGGTGCCGTCGGCGAACCGAACCCCGACCAGGGCGTCGCCCTCGGCAATCAGGGTCACGGGGTCGATCGGCGACGCGACCTCGCACCGCACGCGCTCCATGCTCACTCTCCTCATGACCTGTAGACGTCGCAGCGTGACGAAACGTGAGGTTACGCGCCACCTCTGACGAGATCGACGGTCGAACGAGTCCGATACCGAAACCCTGCAGACCATGCGCGGGCTGCCGAAAGGGCGCGTGAGGGTACGAGACGGTGCGCTCGGGCACGGGGAGCTGGAACGGAATAGGGCGAGCAGTGGCGTGGTTACGCTCACGTCAGTCAGCCCACTCGATTTTGGTGAGTGGGCATTCTGGCGTAATGTTGCCTGTCGGCCAACTCTGGCCGGCAAATGATCCAACCCCGATCGAGATTGTGAGTACATGGCGAAGAAGGAAGGCGCACTCGAGCTCGAGGGCACCGTGGTCGAGGCACTGCCCAACGCGATGTTCCGCGTTGAGTTGGCCAACGGTCACAAGGTGCTTGCCACGATCAGTGGCAAGATGCGGCAGCACTACATCCGCATCCTTCCGGCTGACCGAGTTGTCGTCGAGCTCTCCGCCTACGACCTCACCCGGGGCCGGATCGTCTACCGGCACAAGTAGTCACTCCCGCAAGAATCCACCACAGGTTGCGTACGTCCGTGCTGTTCTCAGCGCTGCGTACGTGCCCGCAGAGTCAGAGAGTCGTTCGATGAAGGTCCAACCGAGCGTCAAGCGAATCTGCGACAAGTGCAAGGTCATCCGCCGGCACGGTCGCGTGATGGTGATCTGCGAGAACCCGCGGCACAAGCAGCGGCAGGGCTGAGTCCCTCCGCTCGCCGCACGGGACTCGTACGAGACCCACCAGCGAAGCTCAACCCGAGCTCCGCACCACGAAGTCGCAACAACTAGACAGCGTGATAGCAAACCCGGAGCCTCGCTCCGGGTCCACCCTCGGTCGGAGGCCGAGGCCCGGGCGACGAGACCAAGTTCTCGTCGACAGGCACCCGGGATGCATCACGCCTCACACCTCCGCGATGCGGTGCCGTGAGCTCGAAGGAGCCCCCGGCACAGCCTGCTGGCACGCATCGACCATGAGAAAGGACTACCGCCTGTGGCACGTCTCATCGGTGTCGACCTTCCGCGCGACAAGCGCCTCGAGGTCGCCCTCACCTACATCTACGGCATCGGCCGGACCCGCGCGCTGGAGACCCTCGAGGCCACCGGCATCAGCGGTGATCTCCGCGTCCACCAGTTGAACGACGACCACCTCGTCGCGCTCCGGGACTGGATGGAAGCCAACTACCAGACCGAGGGTGACCTCCGACGCGAGGTTGCCGCGGACATCCGCCGCAAGGTCGAGATCGGGTCCTACCAGGGTCGCCGGCATCGAAGCGGTCTCCCGGTCCGTGGTCAGCGCACCCGGACCAACGCGCGCGGTCGTAAGGGCGCTCGCAAGCCCGTCGCCGGCAAGAAGAAGGCCCGCTGACGCGGGACCTGACCCAGACGCCCTGATCGGAAAGATGTAGGAGAACAGACAGCAATATGGCAACA
>CAWHZT010000015.1:0-57355 GCA_963833925.1 uncultured Actinomycetota bacterium
GTGCGATAACGCAGCCGTACGCGGGTCCGAGCCAGGCACGTCTGGGCGATGCGGTGCGAAGACGGACGGCTCAAGCCCCGTTTCCAGCCACATCTGGGCGATGCGGTGCGATAACGGGCGTCAGGTGGGCACGAACAGCCACATCTGGGCGATGCGGTGCGATAACGGGGCAGTCGGCCCCCGGTCCCGACGGTCAGAGTCCGTGCGACTCCATCACCGCGTAGATCTCGTCGGCGATCGTCTCGGTGTCCTTGCCGCCGGCCTGACCCTTGTCCCAGATCTCACTCACCTTGCCCTCGATGGCCCGATAGCGCCGCTGGTAGCGCTCGGCCTCGGGGCGCCAGTAGCCGACGATGTCGTAGCAGGCGGGTTTCCAGCCCAGCTCGTGGCGGACGTACTTGCGGATCTCTCGGGAGCAGGAGGCCTCCCCCGCCATCCAGATGTAACCGGGGCCGGCGGGCAGCGCGAACTCCCGAGTGGCGGCCGTCAGCGGACTCCTCAACAGTGCCGGCACGGGGTGGAACAACCACGACACCTCCACCTCGGCGGCGGACGTGATCGGCAGCACGCTGTCGGGGTCGGGCGCCTCGAGGATCGCGTGTGCGGAAAGTCCCGGCGCTAGCTCCTCCAGGATCCTGGAGGCGGCCGGCAGTGCCGTCTGGTCGGCAACCACGAGCACCCACTCGGTGTCCGACGCCGGCGCGAACCGACCGGCGGGTGCCGAGACCGTGATCGGATCTCCGGGCTGCGCCTGCTCGGCCCAGACTGTCGCCGCGCCGTCGTCGTGCACGACGATGTCCACGGTCAGCTCCTGCGCGGCGGCGTCCCAGCGGCGCACGCTGTACCAGCGATTCAGCGGGTCGGGGCCAGGTCGACCCACCCGCTCGGCCGGGACGAACAGCTGCAACCACTCGTCGGAGTGCCCGCTGCTGTCGAACTCCGCCAGACCAGAACCGCCGAGCACGACCCGGCGCATGACCGGGGTCAGCAAGGACGTACCTACCACCCGCGCCTCGAACAGCCGGTCGTCGTGGTCGACCATGACAACGATCGCCTCCTTCGCGGCTTCCGAAGCATCGATCGGTCAGCCTAACCCGAGGCTGGTGGGCACATCGAAACTCGGGATCTGACACCCGGCGCCCGAAGGTGACAGGATTGAGCCCGTAGGTACTTGGGCCAGGAGATATGAGGGCGGCTTGACAAAGCTGGTGCTACCGGATCATCTCGCGGTGCTGATGTCCGGGCATCCCTACATCGACGTCGTGGGCGACTCCTACCCGTGGGCGGTGCCGTCCGGCTGGTGGGAACGAACGCGAGCCCGAGTCCGGGAGCTGGTCTCCGACTCCAGAGCCGGAGCAACGCAGAACTGGACCGGATGGCCGGACAACACCCGGGACGCGGCGCCCTTCCTACAGAACCTGGCGATGTCGCTCGGCGGGTACGTCGCCATCTTCGCCGGGGATTTCGCCCAGTTCCCCGAGCAACTGGTCGACGAGTTCCTGGCCCCGGACCAACGGCGCGAGCCGCTGACCGCTCGGAACTGGTACATGACCGACAGCGAGTGGCCGCTGTTCCTGCTGAAGTACGCCGGCAACGACGCCCGCGCCCGGCTCGACGCACTGCGGCTGTCCTGGGACTGCGTGGCCTTCTTGTCCGAGATCGGGCCGCTCGCGCCTAGGGCGAAGGTGCTGCTCCGGATCTACGACCGGGTGCTGAACACGCCTCGACTGAGCGATCTCCACGCCTTCGCGGCGGTCCCGGAGATCAGTCGGCTCTGGCGGCACTCACTGCTCACCGAGGACGAGTACGCGGTGCTGCCCGAGCTCGCGGGCTGGGCCGCGGCCCTGGCGTGGTCCTACGAGGGTCTGGAGGCCGCCCACTCCCACATCGCGTCGGTCACGGCCCGTCCTGAGTCGCTGCCAGAGGTGGTCGCCTCGATGGCCCTCGCCGACGGCCTCGACACGCTTCCCGCCGGGCTGGCCGTCGCTGTCGGATCCGAGAGATTCACCGCGATCGCTGCCGCGTTCGAGGAACGATCCCATGGGTTCGACGGGGCCGAGTGGCTTCAGGAGAACCGGGGCTGGCTGGCCCGCGGCATGCTGGCCGGCGAGATCGACGCCTGCCGGGCCTGGCTGGCCATGGCCGCTCAGGTTTCCCGCGTGGTGGCCGGACTGCCCGGCCCGCCATCGCCGTCCGCGTGCCCCGACACCATCGGATTCGTCGCCGACATCGAGGAGCTCTTCAGCGTGCGGCGGGCCCACAATCCGCTCGTCCGCAGCTTCGCCGCCCGCCGCAACGAGCGGCTGGGCAGCGAGCCGGCCCCGCTCGACGACCGCAGCCCGGCCGGCGCGGTCGGCCTCCGGGTCCGGACGATGAGCTCTGTCGAGGAGGACGAGGACGCCGACGACGCGACTATCCCGGAGGTCGAGATCGGCGACCCACAGGGCGAGCTGACGGAGCTGGTCGGGCTCGGGCCGATCAAGGACCGGGTACGGCGGCTGGTCGCCGAGGCCCGCGCCGACCAGATCCGCCTCACCGCGGGAATGCCGCCGGCCGATCGGTCCCGACACATGGTGTTCGTCGGGAACCCGGGCACAGCGAAGACGACGATCGCGCGCCTGCTGGCCCGCATCTATGCCGAGCTCGGCGCTCTCGCCAACGGTCACCTGGTCGAGGCGAGCCGAGTCGACCTCGTCGGGCAGTACGTCGGTCAGACCGCGCCGAGGGTCCGGAAGATCTTCAACCGCGCAGCAGGCGGGGTGCTGTTCATCGACGAGGCGTACTCGCTGATCCCGCCGGATTCCCATCGCGACTTCGGGGTGGAGGCGGTCGCCACACTGCTGAAGCTCATGGAGGATCGACGCGACGAGGTGGTGGTGATCGTTGCCGGGTACCCGCTCGAGATGGAGCGGTTCCTCGCCTCGAATCCCGGCTTGGCCTCGAGGTTCCCGAAGACGCTGACGTTCACCGACTACGACGACGACGAGCTCGCGGAGATCTTCCGGCTGATCGCGGAGAAGCAGGGCTTTCGGCTGGCCGACGGTGCTCTGGCCCGGCTGCGTGCCCTCATCCCAGATCCTCGGCCGGTCAACTTCGGCAACGGAAGGTTCGTCCGGAACGTGTTCGAAGAGGCAGTGTCGATCCAGGCCGAGCGACTGGTGGGGCTGCACGACCCGGCCGCCGAGGACGTACGCACCCTGCTAGCCGAGGATCTGCCGGTCGAACCGCCGCCCGACCCGCCGCGCCTCGCCGGCCTGTACCTCTGACCCGGTGCGAACATCCCGCCGGCTCGAACCTCCCGCCGCTCTGTATCTCTGAGCCGGCCGAACCGCCACCGGGCGAACATCCCCGCTCGCACCTCCGCCGCCTGTATCTCCGACACCGGCGCGAACATCCCGCCGGCTCGAACCCGCCGCCGCTCTGTATCTCTGACCCGGCCGAACCGCCCACCGGCCCCGACCGCCCCGCTCTGTGAGCCCTGACCGGCTCGGCCCCCCGCCGGCCCAAACGGCACGGTGGACCGAACCTCTAGCCGACGGCCTCGTTCCTGCGAAAGTGGGCGCGAATTTGAGGTTCTCGGCCGGAGAAGGTGCAGTTTTGCGCCGAGTTCCGAGGTGAAGGACCGAGCAGCGACCGAAGCTATCCGAGGCGAGGAGTGCGGAGGATCAGGTCGCGAGGACGACCAGGGCGTCGCGGTGCACGGCGGTCCGGTCGTAGCCCTCCCCGAGCTCCGCGGTGAGCTGACGAGTGGTCCGGCCGAGGAGGGTCGGCAGCTCGTCGGAGTCGTAGTTCACCAGGCCGCGCGCGACCACCCGACCGTCCGGCGCGACCAGGTCGACCGGCTCGCCGATCGCGAACGACCCGGTCACCTTCGTGATGCCGGCCGGCAGGAGCGACGCCTTGCGCTGGACGACGGCACGGACAGCGCCCTCGTCCAGGTACAGCTCGCCGCGGGCGTCGCTCGCATGCGCGAGCCAGAGCAGGCGCGTCGGTCTGCGCTTGCCGGTCGGATGGAAGCAGGTCCCGACCGGGTCGCCGCCGAGCGCGGCGGCGACGTTGTCGGCCGACGTGAGCACGACCGGAATGCCGGCGGAGGTCGCGATCCGGGCGGCCTCGATCTTCGTCACCATGCCGCCGGTCCCGACCGCGGACCCGCGGCGGGAGACGTCGACGCCGACCAGATCGGCGTCGCCGTGGACGTCGCTGATCCGCTGAGAGTCCGGCAGTTTCGGGTGCCCTGTGTAGAGGCTGTCGACATCGCTGAGCAGGATCAGGGCGTCCGCATGCACGAGGTGGGCGACCAGTGCGGCCAGCCGGTCGTTGTCGCCGAACCTGATCTCATGGGTCGCAACGGTGTCGTTCTCGTTGACCACGGGCACCACACCGAGCTCCAGCAACCGACCGAACGTCTGGTACGCGTTGCGATAGTGGCTGCGCCGGGTCACGTCGTCCACGGTGAGCAGCACCTGACCGACCTCGAGGTCGTACGCAGCGAAGCGTCGCGTGTAGTGCCCCATCAGCAGGCCCTGACCCACCGCCGCCGCCGCTTGCTGGGTGGCGAGATCTTGGGGTCGGGCCTTCAGGCGAAGCGGTGAGAGCCCGGCGGCGATCGCACCCGAGGAGACGAGGACGACTTCTCGGCTGGCCAACCGGGTGGTCGCCAGCGCCGAGACGAGGTGGTCGATCCTGATGGGGTCGATACCGCCGGCCGTGGTGGTCAGCGACGACGAGCCGATCTTGACCACGACCCGGTGGGCGCCGGCAATCTGGGGACGTACCGTCTCCTTCATGGCGCCGTCGGGGCAGCGGTCACGGGCCCGCTTCGCACCCCGGACTCCCACTCCGCACCCCGCATGTGGGGTGCGACGTGGACTCGCAGGGTGCGAGGTTCGCGCGGGGAGGACGCAGGGCGCACCGCGGAGGCAGCGCTCACGCCGGAGGCAGCGCCGAAACGGGAGTCCTCAATCACCGTCTTGACCCTCGACAGGATCGCCGGGCTGGCTGTCGAACGCGTACTCGCCACCGTCGTCGGCCTTGCGGGCGTGGTACTCCCGGTCGAGCTCACGACGGCGCTGGGCCGCCGGCCGGGGCGCCTCGAACCGCTGGTCCTCGCCGCGGCGACTGAGGATCTCAGCGCCGATGTCGATCTGTGGGGCGAAGTCGAAGACGACCGCGTCCTCACCGCCGATCGCGACCCCGTCGCCGGCCCGGGCACCGAGCTCGAGCAGCTTGTCCTCGATCCCGATCCGATTGAGCCGGTCCGCGAGATAGCCGACGGCCTCCGCGTTGCCGAAGTCGGTCTGCCGCACCCAGCGCTCGGGCTTGCTGCCGCGTACACGCCAGAGGTCGTTCTCGCGGCCGATGGTGAACTCATCGGCCGATCCTTTGCGCGCTCCGATGGGCTTAGGACGCAGGATGACCCGCGCCGGACCGGGGGCCGGGAGCGACGCACGGCGGGCGGCGACCACCTCGGCCATGGCGAAGGTCAGTGCCTGCAGGCCAGCTCCGCTCTTGGTGGAGATCGGAAACACCCGGAGCCCGCGGGCCTCGAGATCGGCGCTGGCGATGTCGGCGAGCTCCGCCGCATCTGGTACGTCGATCTTGTTCAGCGCAACGAGTCGGGGACGATCCTCCAGGCCACCGTGAGCCACGAGCTCGGCCTCGATCACGTCGAGGTCGGTCAGCGGGTCGCGACCCGGCTCGAAGGTCGCGGCATCGATCACATGCACCAGCGCGGCGCAGCGCTCGATGTGGCGAAGGAAGTCGAAGCCCAGGCCTCGTCCCTCACTCGCCCCCTCGATCAGACCGGGCACGTCCGCGACGGTGTAGGTGATGTCGCCGGCGACCACGACGCCGAGGTTGGGCACCAAGGTCGTGAAGGGGTAGTCGGCGATCTTCGGTCGGGCCCGTGAGATGGCGGCGATCAACGACGACTTCCCGGCACTGGGGAAACCCACCAGACCGACATCGGCGACGACCTTGAGCTCGAGGGTCACGACCCGGGTGTCGCCCTCCTCGCCGAGCAGAGCGAAACCAGGCGCCTTCCGAGAGCTGGACGCGAGCGCTGCGTTGCCGAGCCCGCCTCGCCCTCCGGCGGCGACCACGAGCTCCGCGCTCGCACCTGTCAGGTCGGCGAGCTCCTCGCCGGTCTCGGCGTCGGTGACGACCGTGCCGTCGGGAACGGCGAGCACGATGTCATCGCCATTCGCGCCGTTGGCATGGTCACCACGACCGGGCTGGCCGTTGGTGGCCCGTCGGTGGGACTCGCGGTGGTAGTCGACGAGCGTCGTGAGGCTCGGATCGACCCGCAGAATCACCGAACCGCCACCACCGCCGTTGCCGCCGTCCGGGCCGCCGAGCGGCTTGAACTTCTCGCGGTGGACCGAGGCACAACCGTGGCCGCCGTTGCCGCCGTACACATGGAGGGTGACCCGGTCGACGAAACTGGGAATCGCCACCGGATTCAACTCCTCACGCACTGAAACTGTGTTGGAAACTACGTCAGAAAAACGATCGAGGGTGGCCCCGTCCGGGACCACCCTCCATCAGATGTCGTACGGGCTGTGGGTCACTCAGCCGCAGCCGGGGTCACGTTGATGACCCGTCGGCCACGCCGGGTGCCGAACTCGACCTGGCCGGGGACCAGGGCGAACAGTGTGTCGTCGCCACCGCGGCCGACGCCGTCGCCCGGGTGGAAGTGGGTGCCCCGCTGGCGGACGATGATCTCGCCGGCGCTGACGGTCTCGCCGCCGAAACGCTTGACGCCCAGCCGCTGGGAGTTGGAGTCACGACCGTTGCGGGTCGAGGACGCGCCCTTTTTGTGTGCCATGTCTGTGCCTCAGCTCTCGATCCCGGTGACGCGGACCTGGGTGTACTTCTGGCGATGACCCTGGCGCTTGCGGTAGCCGGTCTTGTTCTTGAACTTGATGATCCGGATCTTCGGGCCCTTGGTCTCGCCCAGCACCTCGGCCGTCACACTCGCGCCGGTCACATCGGTGCTGACGGTTTCGCCGTCGACCAGGAGGAGCGGCTGCAGGCTCACGCTGGAACCGACCTCGTCGGAGGTGCGGTCGATCTCGAGGACGTCGCCGACAGCGACCTTGTGCTGGCGGCCGCCACTGCGCACGATCGCGTACACGCCTGACCTACTCTCGTCGTTCTTGGTTTGGTGTCTTGCTCCATGGGGGCGCACGCGGCCAAAGCCGGGCGCACACCGAGGGTCTAGGCTACGCGGCGCACCAAAGCCGGTCAAACTGGCTCGAACTCCCCACTGAGCCGCCGGCAACCAGTCCACCGAGCCATGGCCAGCGTACAGAACCAGTACGAGGCCGTACGAGAGGTCGAGCGGCGAGACCGGCTTCGGAACGGGGCGCGCCGAAACGCGGCGCACTGGATCGGGGCCGAGACAGCCACCGCCTGGGCGTTCGCCCCGCTGAGTGGATTCGCTCCTCCTCGGTGGGGGTAGGACCCGGTCGAGTCGGGCGGATCCGGTCGAGTCGGGCGGATCCGGCGGAGTCGCGGCGGATCCGGCGGAGTCGCGGCGGATCCGGCGGAGTCGCGGCGGATCCGGCGGAGTCGCGGCGGATAGCCGCGGAGTCGCGGCGGATAGTCGCGGAGTCGCGGAGTCGCGGAGTCGCGGCGGATCCGGCGGGGCCGTGCGGGACCCGACGGAGTCTGGTGGACCCGCCGGAGGCGGGCGGACCCGGTGTGGATCGACTCGGTGATGGGAGCGACGGGCGCGGGTTGGGCACGAACGGCGAGCCCGTAGCGTAGCGGCGTGCTCCCGGTGATCACGGCGACGACGTACCTGACCGCGCTGCGCGAGGGCGGGTCGTTGCCTGGGCTGGTGGAAGCCGACGACTCGGGGACGTACGTGGTCAAGTTCACCGGCGCCGGCCAGGGGACGAAGGCGCTGGTCGCCGAGATCGTGGTCGGCGAGCTCGGCCGACGACTGGGCGTCGCGATCCCCGATCTGGCGCTGATCGAGATCGACGCCGAGCTGGGTCGACGCGAGCCGGACGAGGAGGTCCAAGATCTCCTCAACGCCAGCGTCGGGCTCAATCTCGCGATCGATTTCCTGCCCGGATCCGTGGGGTATGACCGCAGTTTCGACCTGGATCCCGCCGACATCGCTCCGATCCTGTGGCTGGACGCGTACGTCGCGAACGTCGACCGCAGCGCCCGCAACACGAACCTGCTGATCTGGCACAAGACGCTGTGGGCAATCGACCACGGTGCCTGCCTCCGGTTCCACCACGCGTGGGGCTCGCCGGAGGCGTTCGCGAGCTCGCCGTACAACTACGGCGATCACGTGCTCGGCGCGCGGGCCAACCCGCGATCGGTGCATACCCGACTGAGTGGGTTGGTCGACGCGGCGCTGCTGGACGACGTGTTGTCGTATGTGCCGGACGAGTGGCTCCTGCCCGATCCCACCAGGCCCGATCCGAAGGCGCCACCGGACGCGGCGATGGCTCGTGCGGCCTATCGCTCCTACCTGTTGATGCGGGTGGCGGCGGCCGAGAAATGGCTCCCATGAGCGAGGACGGGAGGCGCCACGCCTTCCAGTACGCCGTGCTGCGCGCGGTCCCCCGGGTGGATCGAGGCGAGTTCGTCAACATCGGAGTGATCGTGTACTGCCAAGAGCTCGAGATCCTCCGGGCTGCGGTGACGGTCGACGAGGTTCGCCTGCGTGCCCTGGATCCCGAGGTCGACCTGGAGGCTGTCCGTACGGTGGCACTCGGCACGGTCGAGGCCTGTCACCGCGCGGGGGGCTCCGCCAGGGAGAACACCGGGCTCGCGACCAGGTTCGGAATGCTCGTCGCACCGCGCAGCACGGTTGTCCAGCCCTCGCCGGTCCATGCCGGCCTCACCACCGATCCGGAACAGACGCTCGTCGACCTGATGAGCCGCCTGGTCGGTCCGACTCGGTCGGTCAGCAACGACAGTCCGGACTGAGATCGACCGTCGGGACTGACCGGGCAGCTGGCCGCCCCGCGACTAGGCGGCTTCCCACTGATCGTCCGGTCCCTCACGGGTTCGCATCGTGGAGAGCGCCCGAACGCACTCGTGGAGGTCAAAGCGTTCGCCGGCCCATCGAGGTCGGATCCGGCGCGCCTCAACGTGTTCGAACCCGTCGACGTCGGCCAACACCGCATCGCGTCGCGCTTGCTGCCCGGGCGCCTGCTGTGCGAGGACGTACGCGAGGCCCTCGGCGCTGTGCCACGGCTCATGGGGTCGGCCGTCGGGCATGAAGAACAGCCAACGGTGCTGCGCTGAGGGTTGCTCGGTGGGACGGATGACCATCCGACCTTCGTGGACCACGGTGTGGTGGAACTGGCAGAGGAGCATCAAGTTGCCGAGGTCGGTCAGCCCGCCTTGGGACCAGGGCACAACGTGATGCGCCCGCAGGTGCCGCGTCTGGTGGCAACCGGCAAACTGACACATCCCGTCGCGGATCATCAGTGCTCGGCGCTGACCACGCGACACCAGTCGGCGTGTCCGACCGAGGGCCAGCACCTCGCCGTCGTCGCCGACAACGGCGACGGCGATCTCTGCATCGCAGGCGAGCCGGCGCGCGGTCTCGGGCTCGATCCCACCAATCCCTTGGATGTTGCACGTCGCCGCATCGAGGCGGGGCGCACCGGGGATCTCGCTTGCTGAGCGACTCAGCGGTTCGTCCGACGTTCCCGCGGGAACGTCGGGAGGCTCCGCGAGAGCCTCGGCCGCGACGTGGACCACCACCATCGTGCGATCCTCGCCGGAGCGATCCTCGGGCGCCGTCGCTAGGTATGCCCGGGCGACATCGAGCACGGCATCGGCATAGCCGTACGTCGGTGTCGCCTTGCTCGAGCCACCGTTGTCACTCAGAGCCGGACACGGCGCCGGCGGGGGCGCCCCGAACTGATCCTTCGCCGCGGTCACGGCAGCGATCACCACCGCCGCCTCGTCCTTCGGCAGTCGGATTCGGAAGTCGACCATCTCGTCCTCACCCGTCGTCCAGCTCGCCGATCGCTCCCGCAACTGCGCCGTGCGAAGCCCCTCCGCAGTGCGGAAACCACGGATCATCCGCGCTAGCTGCGACGCCGTGGCAGTCAGCGCCAGCTCGCACAACCGCGCCTCGTCGACCACACCGACCACGCGGGTCACCTCGCGCACCTTCGAGTACGAGAGGTGGCCGTCGCGAAACGCGGTCGCCACCGTCGGCATCCGCCTCAGCGCCCTCCCGACACGGACATGTTCTCGTGCCGTGCCCGGGCTCATCGAGCAGCACCAGGACAACCAGTGCGCCAACGACTTCACATCACGCCACCACTTGATCGCGCCCAGCTCGTCGAACTCCCCGATCAGCTCCAGCAACGCACATTCCGACTGGGCCGCCAATCCCGCCGCAGCGCAGATCCGACCCGCCAACACCTGCGCCTCCGCACGCTCTCGATCCCCGTCCACGCGGCCCTGCTGCGCGTTCCCCATCGCCTGCCGTCCTTCCGATTCGGTTGATGAATCGAACATACGAGCGACCACGGACAGTTCCCGGTTCCGTCGCAACTCGCTCGGCGGCCCGACGCAGATGATTCGCTCGCCGGGGGTCGCCAGGGCGTTGCTCACACCAGGATGGCTGCTGCGGGCGTTCCCGCGGGAACGCCGAACGGGGACTCGCTGTCCGGGAGCACCAGCAGCCGCGACCAGACGTCGGGCAGAGAGATGCAGATCATCACTGGCCTCGCGCGTCGAGATCGAGCGGTAGCGTCGGCTCATGCGTGGATCCGTCACGGTGCACATGGCCGCACCTCCAGACGCCGTCTGGAGTGTGGTGAGTGACGTCACCCGGATCGGCGAGTTCAGTCCGGAGACGTTCGAGGCTGAGTGGGTCGACGGCGCCACCGGGCCGAAGCTCGGGGCGCACTTCCGCGGACACGTCAGACGCAATGGGGTGGGTCCGGTCTACTGGACCTCCTGCAAGGTGACCGCGTGCGAGCCAGGCAAGGAGTTCGGCTTCGCTGTGTACGCCGCGGGGACCCGGGTGAACAACTGGCGCTACCAGCTCGAGGCCAGCGGCGTCAGCGAGACCAGCGGCGTCAGCGAGACCAGCGGCGTCAGCGAGACCAGCGGCGTCAGCGAGAGCCAGCGGCGTCAGCGAGACCAGCGGCGTCAGCGAGACCAGCGGAAGCAGTGAGACCAGCGGAAGCAGTGAGACCGGCGGAGGCAGCGATGCCAGCGGCGGCGGCACGGATGTCACGGAGTCCTTTGAGCTGGGCAGCCATCCGGCGTTCAGGTTCTACTGGCGCCTACTCGGCCGGGCGCGTGGTCGAACGAACGAGCGCGGCATGCGGCAGACATTGGAGCGCATCAAGGCCGTCGTCGAAACGGAGTCGACGCGCTCCTGATCCGCAAGTCCGTCCGACGGAGCACAAACGGTCTGATCTCCGTTCCGGCCGTTGGACAGCAACAGATGGTGCAACTCTCGGCAAGATCATCCGCCCACGGCCGGAGCCGATCGCGGCGCCGGCGAGGTGATCATCGACCTCACGCTGGCGGACGTCCGGCCGTGGACCCGCGGAATCGGCCGGCTCGAACCCCGTCGACGCGCGGCACCACCCAGCTGGCCAACAGGATGGCTCCCCTCGCCCGTCGGATCCCGAGCGGACCTCACGGGTGCGCACGCCGGATCGTCCCGACTCCGTTCTCGTTCGCGTTCGTCCGAGGAGACGAGGTGCGCCAAGCGGCACGAGACCTCGCTCGCCAGCTGCCCGCGCGGCCGCCGACGCCGTGCGATCCGGTGGTCACTCGACGACCTTGCCTTCCAGTTCCGCCCATCGGGGAGTCGTTGAAATGGGCCTGCAACACGCGCCGACTACGCTGGTGCATCCGTGTATCACGTCCCGGGGAGCTCGCCGGAGTTGATCGATCGACTGAGCCGGGTCAGACGAAACCTCGGCCCCGACAAGGCGTCGGCCGCGCTCTTGCTGGCCGGCACCGTTCTCGCCCTGCTCTGGGCGAATTTCGCTACGACGACGTACGAGGCGTTCTGGGCGGCGCCCTTCGAGATCACCATCGGTCGTGCCCACCTCGATCTGACGCTGGCCCAGCTTGTCAACGACGGCCTGATGGCGTTCTTCTTCTTCGTCGTCGGCCTCGAGGTGAAACGTGATCTCGTCGTCGGAGAGCTCGTCGATCGGAGCCGGGCGATCGTCCCGGTGGTGGCCGCGATCGCCGGTTTGCTGCTGCCCGCGCTGATCTTCCTCGGCCTCAACCATGGCGGTCCGGCCCAGCACGCCTGGGGGACGGTCATCTCGACCGACACCGCGTTCCTCCTCGGTGCACTGGCCGTCATCGGACCGAAGCACCCCGCCCGGTTGCGAACGTTCCTGCTGACGCTTGCCGTGGTCGACGACATCGGAGCGCTCGGAGCGATCGCCGTGTTCTACACCGACGACCTACGGCTCGCACCGCTGATCGTCGCGCTGGCCGCCCTTATCGGCATCTTCTTCGCCCGCCGACTACCGGTTGGCCGCGGACTCGCGTACGCCGTCTTGTCGTTGGTGGTGTGGCTGGGCTTCGACAAGGCCGGCGTGCATGCCACCCTTGCCGGCGTGGCCGTCGCGCTGCTGCTGCCGGTCTTCCCACCGAAGCGCAAGAAGGTCGAGCGGGCGCTGGCGCTGGCCACGTCGTTCCGGCAGTCCCCGAACCCTGTCTACGCCGCTGCCGCAACTCGCGGCCTGCGCGACTCGATCTCGATCAACGAGCGGCTGTACGAGAGTTACGCGCCCTTCACCTCGTTTGTGGTTCTGCCGATCTTCGCGCTGGCCAACGCAGGCGTCGTGCTCGATGCGGCGACCCTCGGCGCCGCGGCGCGATCACGACTCACTTGGGGAATTGTGGCGGGCCTTGTGATCGGCAAGCTGCTCGGCATCTCCCTCGCCACCGCTACGGCCCAGCGCACCGGACTCGGCCGGCTCGCCCCCGGCCTGACGATCGGCCGAGTGACCGGTGGGGCCGCGTTGTCCGGCATCGGCTTCACGATCTCGCTGCTGATCGTCGACATCGCCATCCATGACCCGGCGCAGCGCGAGGAAGCCCGGATCGGCGTCCTGGCCGCCTCGCTGATCGCATTCGCGCTCGGCTGGGCGATCCTCACCACACTCGATCGGGTTCGCCCGGTCGCCGCCGTCGGCGCCTCGTTGCTCCGACCCGTCGACCCGACGCGCGACCATGTCAAGGGGCGGCCCGACGCCCCCCTGGTGCTGGTCGAGTACGGCGACTACCAGTGTCCGTTCTGCAGCCGGGCCACCGGAACGGTCGACGAGGTCCGGTCCTACTTCGGTGACGACCTGGCGTGGGTCTGGCGCCACCTGCCGAAGGTTGCGGAACATCCGGAGGCGGAACTGGCGGCCCGGGCGGCCGAGGCCGCAGACGCCCAGGGCAGATTCCTCGAGTTCGGCCGGCGAATGTTCGACCAGCAAGATCGCCTCGAGGCCGGCGACCTGCTCCGGCTCGCCGAGGAACTCGGCCTCGACGCGGACCAGTTCGCCGAGGATCTCGGCTCGGACAGGGTGGCTCGCCGAGTCACCGACGATGCCGACGACGCCGACCTGATGGACCTGATGGTCACCCCCACCTTCTTCGTCAACGGCAAACGGCACGTCGGACCGTACGACACCAACGCCTTGATCGGTGCGCTCGAGGCCGCCCGTTCCCGACCGGCGTCCGACCCTCTGGCGTCGTGATCGGACGGGTCGGTGGCGTCGTGATTCGGACGGGTCAGTCGGTGCTGACGTCCTCGGCCGCGGCGAGCAGATCGCTGCGGTGAGCGAGCGTCGTCCGGCGCCGGCCGTGGCTCTGCCCCAGATCGATCTCGGCGGCGTCGATGCGGTGCCAGGCGTCGACGTCGAGGGGATGGATGCCGCGCTCGGCGAGCAGTCGGTCGAGCTCGTGGCTGTCGTGATGCGCCGTGATCGCGCCGTCGCGGATGTCAGCCAGCAGCGAGGTCACCGTCTCCACCGCGTCCGACTTGTTGGTGCCGATCACTCCCGTGGGACCGCGCTTGATCCAACCGGTGACGTACTCGTCCGCGGAGAACTCCCCGTCGCGGATCACCCGTCCTTCGGCGTGCGGGACGCGCCCGGTCCCCGCGTCGAACGGCACCCCGGCTAACTCGATCCCCCGATAACCGACCGATCGGATCACGAGCTGCGCAGGGATGATCTTGCGCTCACCCGTCCCGACCACGGCACCGGCGGAGTCGATCATGGTGCGTTCCACCTCGATGGAGTCGACCGATGCATCGCCGTTGATCGACACCGGCCGGGTCCAGAAGTGGAACCAGAGCCGTTGTGGAGCATCGGTGCGGGCGCGAGTCGCCCACTCCTGAAACAGGGCGACGTTGCGCGCGGCGACCTTGTCCCGCCCGACGACGGCACGGCTCGACTCGTCCAACGCCAGATCCGCGGGATTGATCATGATGTCGACGTCCGGCAGCTGGCCGAGCTCGCGCAGCTCCTTGGTGGTGAAGGATGTGTGCGCCGGTCCGCGGCGGCCGAGCAGGTGTACGTCGGTGATCTGCTTGCGGGCCAGCGATTCCAGCACCTCGTCGGCCATGTCGGTGCCGGTGAGCACCTCCGCCGACTTGATCAGCACGCGGGCGACGTCGAGGGCAACGTTGCCGACGCCGACCACCACCGTCGAGTGCGCGTTGTTGATCAACTCGACGTCCAGTCGCTCCCGGCCGGTGTCGAGCACGTCGGGATGGACGTCGGGATGTCCGCAGTACCAGGCCACGAACTCGGGCGCGGCCATCACTCCCGGGAGCTGCTCGCCCGGCACGTCCAACACCTTGTGACTGCCGGCGCCATACGCGTAGATCACAGCGTCCACTGCTGCCCGGAGCTCGTCGACGGTCAGGTCCGCACCGATCGTCACGTCGCCGAAAAACCGCACGTTCGGCTTCTCCAGCGTCCGTTCCAGGGTGTTGCGGATGGACCGGATCGACTCGTGGTCCGGGGCCACGCCGTAACGGACGAGACCGAACGGCACGGGCAGCCGATCGATCACGGCGACCCGGACCGGTACGTCGGACTGCTGACTGAGCGTCTCTGCCGCGTAGATCCCCGACGGCCCGGCACCGATCACAGCGACCACAAAGGGACGCGACTGACTCATCGGGTCGCTGTCCCGCTCAGCTGACCGGCGCAGGTGCTTCCGCGGAGTGGCCACCCGGCTGCGCGCCCGCGTGGTCCCCACTGCCCTGGTGCCCGCCGCCGCTACCGCCGGCATTGTTGCCACCCGAACCAGACCCGCCCCTGGCGCCACCACCACCGCCGCGTCGCGAGGGCCGGGGGCGTCCACGCTCCCGAGTCCCGCCATCGGCCTGCTTCTGCGACTCGACAGGGACATCGTGGATCTCGTACCCACGCCCGTGGCAGACCTCGCACTCGGTGCTGAAGGCTTCCAGCAGGCCTGTTCCGATCTTCTTGCGGGTCATCTGAACCAGACCGAGGCTGGTCACCTCGGCAACCTGATGGCGGGTCCGGTCCCGGCCGAGGCACTCGACCAGTCGTCGCAGCAGCAGCTCGCGATTGCTGGGCAGCACCATGTCGATGAAGTCGATCACGATGATGCCGCCGATGTCACGCAGCCGGAGCTGCCGGACGATCTCTTCCGCTGCCTCCAGGTTGTTGCTCGTGACCGTTGCTTCGAGGTTGCCACCGGTGCCGGTGAACTTGCCCGTGTTCACGTCGATGACGGTCATCGCCTCGGTTCGGTCGATGACCAACGAGCCGCCCGAGGGCAGGAAGACCTTGCGCTCGAGAGCCTTGGCGATCTGTTCGTCGATCCGGTGCGCGGCAAAGATGTCCGCACCGTCCGCCGGTGCCCAGCGGTTCAATCGGTCGGCCAGGTGGGGTGCGACATGTGCGACGTAGGCCTCGATCGCGTCGTACGCGTCCTCCGGACCTTCGTTTCCGGCGACCAGCAGCTCCGAGAAGTCCTCGGTGAACAGATCGCGAACGATCCGCAGGGTCAGGTCGGGCTCGCCGTACAGCAGCAGGGGAGCCTGGCCGGCCTTGACCTTCTTCTCGATGTCCTCCCACTGCGCCTTCAGCCGGTTGACGTCGCGCACCAGCTCATCCTCCGAGGCACCCTCTGCGGCGGTCCGGACGATGACGCTCGCCGACTCCGGTACGAGGTCGGCGAGGATGTCCTTCAGCCGTCGGCGTTCGGTGTCGGGCAGCTTTCGGGAGATCCCGGACAGGTGGCCGCCTGGGGCGTACACGATGTAGCGGCCGGGGATCGAGACGTGGTTGGTGAGACGGGCGCCTTTGGCACCGACCGGGTCCTTGGTGACCTGGACGAGGACGGTCTGGCCGGACTTGAGGACCTTCTCGACCTTTCGGGCCTGCCCCTCGGCGCCGAACGACTCCCAGTCGACCTCACCGGCATAGAGCACGGCGTTGCGGCCGCGACCGATGTCGATGAACGCCGCCTCCATCGACGGCAGGACGTTCTGAACTCGACCGAGATAGACGTTGCCGATCAGCGAGGCAGCCGAGTCGCGGTCGACGTAGTGCTCGACGAGGATGTTGTCCTCGAGCACCGCGATCTGGGTCAGGGTGTCTCCGGAGCCGGTTGACGGGTCTTCGCGCTGACGGATGACCATTGTCCGCGCGACCGACTCGCGGCGAGCCAAGAACTCGGACTCGCTCAGGATCGGCGCTCGTCGACGGCCGGCTTCGCGACCCTCTCGGCGGCGCTGACGCTTGGCCTCGAGCCGGGTCGAGCCCTCGATCCCGGCGGGCTGCTCACTGGCCTTGCGGCGGTTGGCGGGCTCCCGGACGCGTACGACGACCTCGGCCGGGTCGTCCGGCGAGGCACCGCTGTCCTCGCCCCGACGACGACGCCGACGGCGCCGACGACGCTGTCCATCGCCATCGCCATCGCCCGACGACGAATCGTCTGAGCTGTCCTCGGAGTCGTCGGACGTATCGTCCGTCGATCCCTCGCTGGTGGTCGAAGCGGCGGCGTCGTCACCCTTCTCGCCTTGGCTCGGGGCTGCACTGTTCGACTCGGCCCCAGCGTCGGTCGGTGCATCCGGTTGGTCGGCCTGGTCCCCATCGGCGGCCGCGTCGCCGCTACCGCCACGGCGACGGCGACGACCACCGCGACGGCGACGGCGACGGCGAGTCGGCTCCTCGTCGGAGGAGTCGGCGTCACGGTCCTCGGCCTCGTCGCCCTCGTCTTCGGAATCGTCGGACTCGTCCTCGGAATCGTCGGACTCGTCGGTGTCGCCCGACTCGTCATCGGACTCGCCGCCCGCCGAGTCGCTCCTGTCCGCCGATTCAGCGGCATCGCTCGCGGCGCGGTCGGCTGGGGCGTCTCCCTCGGCGGCGGCTTGGGCGTTGGCGTCGGCGGGCTCCTGGGTGATCGACTCGTCCGCCGGCGGCTCGGGAACCGCCGACGCGCGGCCGTCCGCGGCCTCGACCGTAGGACTCACCTCCGGCCCGTCGGCCGCCGTCACGCCGTCGATCGTCAGCGGCTCCGGCGTCACGTCACCGCCAGACGGGCTGCCCTCCAGGACCGACTCACCATCGGCCGGCCCATTCCCTTCGAGCGGGGCGTCCTGGTCGGCCTGTGCATCCTGGTCGGCCTGTGCATCCTGGTCGGCCTGTGCATTGGTGGCGGCGTCCTGGTCGGCCGAGGCGTCCTGGCTGGCCGAGGCGTCCTGGCTGGGCTGTGCGTCTTGATCGGCCGGAAGCCAGAGCTGCTCCAGGTTCACCGTTTCGGCCGCGGCGTGCACCAAGCTCGCGGCCTCCCCCGACGCGACGGCACCCTCGACGGCCGCCAGCAGGGCGGCTTCGGACGGCGCGAGCTGGACGTCTGCGCCTTCGTGGGTGTCCCCCGCCGCTGGGGCGGCAACGCCTGCTGCGCCCGGTTCGCTCTCTGCGGGCGTAGCTGCGGCGGTCTTCTTGGCCGCGCGCTTCCGGGGGGGACGAGTGGTGGCGGCCCGTGCAGTCGTGCGGCTCGATCCCTCGGTGGCCACCCCAGCGGTCGAGCCCTCAGCGCTTGGGGTCTCAGTGGTCGAGCCGTCAGCGGTCGGGGCTTCAGTGGTCGAGCCGTCAGCGGTCGAGACCCCAGCGGTCCGGGCCGACTTGCGCGGTGCCCTCTTGCTGGTCTTCTTGACCGGTGCCGGTGCCGGTGCCCCGTTCCGGTCGCCAGGTCCGGCGTCACCGCCAGGTCCGGCGTGACCGCCAGGTCCGGCCTCACCGGCCCGCTCAGCATCCCCCGCCTGTGCCGCGGCACCGGCCTGAGCCTCGTTGCTTGTGGGCGCCGCACCGCTGGCTTGAGCCTCGCCTTTCGAGGTCGCCTCGGCGCCAGGGGCACCGGGGTTCACGATCGGCGGACCGGCGGGTCTGGTGGCAGCGCGTCGACGGCGCGGTCGGGCTGGTGCCTCGCCGGCGCCCGCGTCGCTTGCGGATGACGTTGGATTGTCTTGCTGGTCGTTCTGCTCGATGTCGAGCATGCAAACTCCTTATGCCGCGAGTGAGACTCGCGACCGTTCGTTCGCCGCGTCGGGGAAATACCGTCCCCGCGCCGCGGAAGCCTCCTGTGGTCGATGGGGGCAGTCCGGCGCTCCCGCGGTCAAGGACTCGATTGCCCTCGTCGCGGTGGAGATCCGCTGGTACGTCCGCTGTGGCAGCCTGTCACACCGCCACATCACCATCGAGAGTCGCACGCATTTCGCGCCGACTCCGGAACAAGTATCCCACATCGCGGCGAGCCCTTCAGGCGAGCGGGTCGCCGACCTCGCCGGTGTCGCGGTCAAGGGGCCCCTGGGCGAGCCGGGTGAGCACCGCATCGGTCGGCACGCCGACCGCGGGATCGATCCCGACAAGCGCTCTCAGCACGTCGTCCGCTCGGACCAGCGGCACACCGTGCGCCAGCACCAGACGCAGCGTGGGACGGTCGATGTCGAGGAGGACGAGCGCCGCACGGACGTCGAAGGAACGCAAGCCGTTCTTGGTCATCCGCTCAACGGTGACCTCATCGCTGGCGAGCAGGGACCGCACCGCGGCGCCGAGTGCCGCTTGGTCGGCGTTCGGCCACTCCACGGTCCACACCGAGCCGGTCAACCGGTCGGCAAGGGGTCCCCCCACCGCCTCCACGACGTCGACCACGTCGAGCCCCGGGGGAAGGGCGGCATCCAGCGCCAGCCGCACCTGTTGTGGGTCGCGCCGTTCGACCAGCCCGATCTCCAGGTACTCGGCCTCGCTCGCCGCGCCCGTCGGCGCCGCGTTGGCGTATGAGATCCGGGGGTGGGGTGAGAACCCGGAGCTGTAGGCCATCGGAATCCCGGCGCGCCGCAGGGCCCGCTCGAATGCTCTGCCGAAGTCGCGATGACTCGCGAACCGCGCCCGCCCGCGCTTGGCGTAGCGCACCCTCAGCCGCTGGACCGGTGGGGCGTGCTGCTCAGGCTGGGAGCGGGGCGACACAGCCGCGAGGATAGTGCGTGACCGGCGGTGCGCTGACCAGCGCTCCGCGGTGGCTCCCGGAGCATCCGAAATCGGCCGGATCGGACAACTGCGGAGCGCTGGTCAGCGCATCCCACCCCAAGTCGGCATCAAGTCCACCCGAAGTCACTCGTCACACCCTGGTCTCGACAGCCTCTCGACCAAGGAGAACCCGATGACCGACGACATCGATCACTCGTCAACAACGGTGGGTCAGACCCCGACGACGGATGGACCGGGGATCCAGGCAGCCTGGCCGACCCAGATCCTGCTCCCGGGCCAGGCGGCCGCGCCGGAGGGCCCGGTCGACATGTTCATGATGTATCTGATGCACTTCGGCTTTCGCCGTGATCTGTCCGCGTTCGCGGCCGCCGCGGCTGCAACGCCGACCGCCGACCGGGACACCTGGGTCGCGCTCGCCAAGCGCTGGGACGTCTTCGCGCAGATGCTCCATCATCATCACAGCGGCGAAGACGCCGGGCTGTGGCCGACGCTGATGGAGCGCACCGACGACGCTGGGCGGGAGGTTCTCCAGGCGATGGAGGCCGAACACGGCGAGATCGACCCGATCCTCCAGGCGTGCGAGGCCGGCTTCGCCAGGCTGGCCTCGGGAGCCGACGAGGACACCCGCAATGCCCTGGTCGTGCGGCTCTGCGCCGGCAGGCAGAGCCTCGGACGGCATCTGGCACACGAGGAAACCGAGGCGATCGCGATCATCCAGCAGGTGCTGAGCGACGACGACTGGAAGCGGTTGGAGGCCGAGCACTTCAAGCCGAAGATGACCCTGTCGTTGCTGCTCAGCGCGATCCCCTGGCTCATGGACAACCTGCCGCCGGCCGGCAGGGCGAAGGCGTTCGCGGCCGGGGCACCGTGGCAGCGGGCCGTCTGGCGGCTGACCCGGGGCGGCTTCGCACGACGCGAACGACGCGCGTTCCGTTACCTGATCTGACCAGCCCACTTGCCTACTGATGGGGGCCGCGGGGGCCCGGTCAGAATCCCAGCCTGACCCTCTCGTCACGGAACCACTTGCCGGCCAGCGGAATCCGCCAGGTCTCCATCAGCCGGAGCGCATCGTCCGCGTGGCGAGCGGCGAGCGCCCGCTCGCCCACCGCAGCTGCGGCGAGCGCCAGGTATGCGTCCACCGGGCCGATGGCGGTTCCCGAGCCGGCGCAGGCCGACCAGCCGGCGTACGGCGCCAACCTGGCGTACGTATCGGCGGCGAGCCGTGAGTCCGCCACCCATGGCGAGATCGCCGCGGCGGAGGCCCAGACCAGCAAGGACAACCACGTCTCTCCGCCCAGGTCCACCGGATGGGCGGCGTAGAACTCACGGGCGGCGTCGAGCTGCCCCGACCTGATCCGGAACAGCACCGCGGGGGCGACCATCGGCATCCCGTCACTGAGCCCTTCCAGCTCGGCGGCCACCTCGTCGGCCCTGCCCTGCCAGAACCGCAGGATCAGCAAGGCGCCGCCGACGGCATCGCCGGACTGCTCCACCGAGATCTCCCCGGCCCGCCGCGCGACATCCTTCAGCAGCTCCTCGGCGATGTCGAACTCGCCGGCCATACCGCGCCAGGGCAGCTCGAGCCCGTCGAGGACCACCTCGGCGAAGGGAATCCGTAGCCGGCGCGCCTCGCCCCGGGCGGCGTCGATCGAGGCCCACATCTCCTCGACCCGGCCGAGCTCGCTCAGCACCACCGCCCGGAGTGTCTCGGAGACGACGTACGCAAGCTCCTCGCCCAGCTCGCGGGCAAGGGCCGCCGACTCCTCGGCGTAGCGCAACCTGTCCTCCCCGGTACTCGGGCACCACAGGGCCGGGAACGCGATCTGGTTCGCGTCGAGCAGCAACCGGCGATCGGCCAGCCGGCGAGCCATCGCCAGACTCTCCTCGACCAGCGCGGAACGCTCCTCGAACGTCGCACCGTAGTACAGCTCGTTGGCCAGGCTGAGCATCACCCGACAGCGGAGCGGGTCGTCGGCGGAGGGTAGGCCATCCAGGCTCCGACGCAGCGCGTCGACGACGCCGGCGTGCACCTGTCCGAGCGGGGCCGACTGCCACAGCACACCGATGGTTGGGGCAGTCGCGGCCTGGGCCAGCAGTCGTACGTCCCCCAGCTCGTCGGCCACAGCGATCGCCTGTTCGGCCGTCTCGATGAGACTGGGCCACTGGGCCGCCCAGCGCTGGGCGTCGATCAGGGCGATCAGCAGGTCGTAGCGATCCAACGCATCTGCGGCGGGATCGTCGGCCATCGCACGTAGCCCTTCGCCGAGCAGCTCGGCGGCCTGCTCGTGGGCGTGCAGCCGCGAAGCGAACCGGGCGGCATCCGCCGCGGCGCGCCACGCCCGGTTCGCCTGAGTGGGTCCGGCCGCGAACCAGTGCCGAGCGCGCTCGGTCTCGCGTCCTGGTTGGTGCTCGAGCAGCTCCGCCAGTCGGACGTGGAGCCGCGAGCGTCGAGAAGCGGACAGCTCGGCGTACGCGGCGTCGCGCACCAGGGCATGGGCGAACGAGAATCGGTCGATCCCGTCCTCTCGGATCAGGCCGGTGCCGGCCGCGTCCTCCAGTGCCTCCAGCGCCACATCGTCGCTGACGCCGGCGGCCAGGATGAGGGTGTCGAGGTCGAACTGGCGACCGATGGCGGCGGCGGTCCGCAGCAGACTCCGCGATTGATCGGGCAGTCGCCGGAGCCGGGCGTTGAGCACGTCGGAAACCCCCGCCGGCAGCTCCGCATCAGAAACGGCATCGGCCAGCACCCCACCATCCGCGGCCAGTCGCGCGTACTCGACGAGGAAGAACGGATTGCCGTCGGTACGCTCCCGCAGCGCATCGGCGTCTCGGGGACTGGGTCTGGTGTGCGTGACACCCTCGACCACGGTCGCCGCCTCCTCGGCGGAGAGCCCGCCGAGCGCGAGACGGAGTCCATGGCGGCGTGCCAGCATCTCGATCAGATCGGCCAGCGGACCGGTCGGTGCGGGATGGGCCCGCCAGGTGGTCAGCACAAGCAGGGACGCCTGGTCGGGACTCTCGGCGAGCAGCCGGAGCACTCGTAGCGTCGCCGGATCCGCCCAGTGCAGATCATCGAGGACGACGAGGGTGGGTCGCTCACGCGCCGCACCGAACACGGCCTGGATGATCTGCTCCCACACCGCGAACTGACTGACGTCCTGCTCGTCGTCGCCCTCGCCCGGGAGACCACGACCGAGACCGCGAAGCACCGATGACCACGGCCAGAGCGGCGGCGCACCGTCGTCTTGAGAGCAGCGGCCGGTCAGCACCCGCATCTCGCGATTCCTGGCGTCCTCGATCAGCTCCAGGGACAGCCGGGTCTTGCCGATCCCCGGTTCGCCGATCAGGCTGGCGAAGCGCAGTGCGCCGGTTCCGGCGGCCGTGAGCTCCTCGCGGAGGGCGGCGAGCTCCGTGTCCCGACCGACCAGCGGCGCCACGGCTCGATGAACCGATTCGGGTCGCCGGGCCGCCCCCGGGCCTCCCGCCGCCGGACCTCCCCGCCCGGGTCCTCGCTCCAGGGGCTCAGAGGCGCCATCCCGACCGGCCCCATCCCGACCGGCCCCATCCCGACCGGCCGCTTCCGGACCGGCACCTCGCCGACCGGCCCCTTCACGACCGGCCCCTTCAGGACCGGCCCCATCCCGACCGGCCCCATCCCGACCGGCACCTCGCCGACCGGCGCCCTCAGGACCGGCGCCCTCAGGACCGGCCGATTGCTCGGACTCCCGTTCCCGTCTCATCCGCGGTGGCGGCTCGGCGGATTCTTCCGCGCTCCAACCGAGCGCCGGATCCTGACGGAGCACGGCGGTCTGCAGAGCCTGGAGCTCCGGCCCGGGCTCCAACCCGAGCTCGTCGTCGAGTACGTCGCGGAGCTTGCGCAAGACGTCGAGCGAGTCGGCCTGCCGGCCGGCCCTCGCGAGGGCGAGGGCGCGCAGCCCCCATAGTCGCTCGCGGAGCGGGTGGGCGGTGGTCAGCGGCTCGAGCTCCGCCGCGACCGTGGCCTGCTGGCCGAGCCAGAGCCGGGCCAGGGCCCGGTCCTCAGCTGCGATCAGCTGGAGCTCGGCGAGTCTGGTCCGCTCGGCCCTGGCGTCGGGTGCGTCGTCCAGCTCCAGATATGGCTCGCCACGCCACAGCCCGAGCGCAGCGTCGAGCTCGTCGACGGCGCTCTGCAGGGCAGGGCGATCCGGTCGGGTGCGCGCGGTCGGCTGGGGCACGAGTGCCGCGACCGAGCCGAGGCGCTGGTGCTGGGCGCTGACGATCGCCGTGAATCGACCGGCGTCGAGCTGGTCCGGCGGCACCCGCAGTGCATACCCGCTCCCGATCGTGACCAGGAGGGCCGACGGAGCGCGGCGCCCACGTGTCGGCTCGAGCGAGCGCCTCAGCCCGGAAACGTACGCCTGAAGGGTCCCGGTGACCGTGGCCGGTGGGTCGTCGGCCCAGAGCAAATCGATGATCGCGTCGGTCGAGACGGGCTTGCCGGCGTACAGCGCGAGGGCGGCCAGCAGGCCGCGTTGCTTGCGCGTGCCGAGATCGACCAGATCGTCGCCGCGACGCACCTGCGTCGGACCGAGGACCCCGACCTCCACGAGGCCCAGCCTAGGGTGAGGGGATGACCGATGGGGACGACCTCGCACGATTCGTCGATGCCCAGGACGCAGGCGGGACGTACGAACGGGCGCTCGCCGAGCTGCGAGCCGGGCGGAAGACCAGCCACTGGATGTGGTTCGTGTTCCCGCAGATCGCCGGGCTCGGGCAGAGCGCTATGGCGCAGCGGTACGCGATCGCCTCCCTGGCCGAGGCGCGGGCCTACCTCGCGCACCCGACGCTCGGGCCGCGGCTGGTCGAGTGTGCGAGCGCCGTGGCCGGGCACGGCGACGTTTCGGCGGAGCACATTCTGGGCGGAATCGACGCGATGAAGCTGCGCTCGTCCATGACTCTCTTCGCTCGTGCGGACCCCGGCGAACGGGTGTTCGCCCAGGTTCTCGAGCAGTTCTTCACTGGCCCGGACGCGGCGACGGAGCGACGGCTCTGGTCCGACGAGTCCGCGGCGGATCAGGGCTGACCGGCCTCAGCTGGGATTGAGCGCCGAGTTGAGTCCGCCGGTGATCATCTTGGGCCCGATCAGTGGCAGCAGCGCGCCGATCAGCTTGCCTTTGAACCCTTTGCCGGTGCGATGGAGAGTGACCTCGACGCGGGTGCCACCGTCGACCGGCACCAGGTCGTACTCCCAGCGGCTGCCGGCCGCCCACAGATTGGAGTCCACAGTGGTCGCGGTGACCGTCCCGGTAGCGTCGTCCCAGCTGTAGCGCTCGCGTTCCCAGCCGACGTTGTTCCCCTCGGTGACCTCGATCCAGTCGGCCCCGGAGTCGTGGACCTGGAGGTGGGACAGGTCCACACCCGGCCACGCGTCGGCCCGTGCTGGTGAGAAGTCGGTGAGGATCTTGCGCACCTCGTCGGGAGCCTTGGGCGTGGTGACCTGGACCTTGATCGTCGACATGACGGCTCCCCGGAGATCGATTGGTGGGTCAGCTGGCGTACAGCTTCGCTGCGTACGCCTCACCGTAGTACGCGGTCAGCTGCTCGACGGTCTGGTCCTTCGCGTCCAGCTCGTGGGCGATCACCGGCCGTGGCGGCACCGGGTCGTTCCAGGTCTCGGGCTGCCACAGCCTCGAGCGGAGGAACGCCTTCGCGCAGTGGTGGAAGACCTCCTCGATCTCCACGACCATGGCCAGGATCGGACGGTGACCCTTGACGATCATGTCGTCGAGGAACGGTGCCTCGCTGACGAGCCGGGCGCGGCCGTTGATCCGCAGCGTGTCGCCCCGACCGGGGATCAGGAAGAGCAGCCCGACGTGCGGGTTGGTCAGGATGTTCTTGTAGCCGTCCACCCGGCGGTTCCCTGGCCGTTCCGGGATGGCAACGGTGACGTCGTCGAGGACGTACGCGAGCTGTCCGGCCGGATCGCCCTTCGGCGACACGTCGCATCGACCGAGCGCGTCCGACGTGCCGACCAGGCAGAACGGCGACGCGGCCAGCCACTCGCGGTCGAGCTCGTGCAGCGCCGGTCGGACCTTGTCGGCCACCCGTGGTATCGGCACCCCGACGTGCTCGACGAGCGCGTCGATGTCGGTGATCTCGGTCCAGCTGGTCTTGGCCACGGTCATGGCCTCAGCCTAGGCAGCCGGTCCCCCGGCCCCAAACGGTTTGCAGCTATGCAGCTGCACACCTTGCTGAAGCCTGCGCACTTTGTGAGGTGCGCGGACTTGTCCGAGATGTGCAGGAACGCCGGTGGGGTCGGCTCAAGCACCGTGGGTGACGCCTGCGATCGGCAGGAGCGTACGTCCGGTGGGGCCGACCTGGATGTCGGTGCCCAGCTGCGGGCAGACGCCGCAGTCGAAGCACGGGGTCCACCGGCAGTCGTCCACCTCGACCTCGTCCAGCGCATCCTGCCAGTCGTCCCAGAGCCACTCCTTGTCCAACCCGGAGTCGAGGTGATCCCACGGCAGGACCTCGTGCTGCCCACGCTCACGGGTCGTGTACCAATCGAGATCGACGCCGGTTCCGGCCAGCGCCTCCGCCGCCGCCGAGGCCCAGCGATCGTACGAGAAGTGCTCGCTCCAGCCGTCGAACCGGCCCCCGCCGCGCCAGACGTGCTCGATCACCGCACCGACCCGGCGGTCCCCGCGGCTGAGCAGGCCTTCGATGGTTCCGGGCTTGCCGTCGTGATAGCGGAACCCGATCGCCTTGCCGTACTGGCGGTCGCTGCGGATCGTGTCCCGGAGCTTCAGCAGCCGCCGGTCGATCGTCTCGTGATCATCCTGCGCCGCCCACTGGAACGGGGTGTGGGCCTTGGGCACGAACCCGCCGATGCTCACAGTGCACCGGATGTCGCGGCGTCCGCTCACCTGGCGACCGGTGGCGATCACCTTGCGAGCCAGGTCCGCGATGGCCAGCACGTCCTCGTCGGTCTCGGTCGGGAGCCCGCACATGAAGTAGAGCTTGACCTGCCGCCAGCCGGAGGAGAACGCAGCGGCGACCGTGGAGATCAGGTCCTCCTCGCTGACCATCTTGTTGATCACCTTGCGCAGCCGCTCCGACCCACCCTCGGGCGCGAACGTCAGCCCGGACCGCCGACCGTTGCGGGACAGCTCGTTGGCCAGGTCGATGTTGAACGCGTCCACGCGTGTGCTCGGCAGCGACAGCGACACGTTGCTGCCCTCGTAACGATCCGCGAGCTGGTGGGCGATCTCGCCGATCTCGGAGTGGTCCGCGCTGGACAGGCTGAGCAGACCGACCTCCTCCAGACCGGTGGCGGCGATGCCACCGGCCACCATCTCGCCGATGGTCTGGATGTTCCGCTCCCGAACCGGTCTGGTGATCATGCCCGCCTGGCAGAAGCGGCACCCCCGCGTGCAGCCGCGGAAGATCTCGACCGAGTAGCGCTCGTGCACGGTCTCGGCGAGGGGAACGAGCGGCTTCTTCGGGTACGGCCAAGAGTCCAGGTCCATCACCGTGTGCTTGGCGATCTTCATCGGGACCCCGCGGCGGTTGGGGATCACCCGGCGGATCAGGCCGTCGCCTGAGTAGTCGACGTCGTAGAACTTGGGGACGTAGACCCCACCGCCGGCCGCCAGCCTCAGCAGCAGCCCGTCGCGACCGCCCGGTCGGTCCTCGGCCTTCCACTCCGCGATCACGTCCGAGATCGCCAGCGCGATCTCTTCGCCGTCGCCCAGCACGGCGGCGTCGATGAAGTCGGCGATCGGCTCGGGGTTGAACGCGGCGTGGCCGCCGGCCAGCACGATCGGGTCGTGCTCACGCCGGTCGATCGCGTGCAGCGGCATGCCGGCGAGGTCGATCGCGGTCAGCAGGTTCGTGTAACCCAGCTCGGTCGCGAAGCTGACCCCGAGCACGTCGAACGCGCCGACAGGTCGATGGGTGTCGAGACTGAACTGCGGCACCCCGTGCTCGCGCATCAGCGCTTCCATGTCGGGCCAGACCGCGTACGTCCGCTCGGCCAGGATGTCCGCCCGCTCGTTGAGCACCTCGTACAAGATGGCGACGCCCTGGTTGGGCTGGCCCACCTCGTACGCGTCGGGATACATCAGGCACCACCGCACGTCGCAGGTGGCCCAGTCCTTGACGACGGAGTTCAGCTCGCCGCCGACGTACTGGATGGGTTTGGAGACCCGTGCCAGCAGCGGCTCCAGCCGCGGAAACAGCGACTCGGGGATCTCGGCCGGGAGGGTCACACTCATGGTGCCCTCAGCCTAATCGACCCGCTGCCCAGTCCCATCCCCGGGAAAGTGGGCCCGAACGACAACTCCCACCGGCGTGTCGTTGTCGTTGGCGCCCAGTTTCCGGCGGCGGTGGAGGCTGGAGGCGCGCAGCGAGCGCGAGCCCAGAAGAATAGTCAGACGGCGACGTCGGCGCGGGGGCCGCGTCGCTCGCAGATGGTGGTGCCGTCGGAGAACCGCACCCCGTCGGTGAACCGCGCCTCCACCTGGCCGGAGCCGAACTGCTCGATGTAGAGCCGTGCGTACAGCCCGCCCCGAGCCAGCAGCTCGGAATGCGTGCCCCGTTCGACCAGCACGCCGTCCTCCAGACCGAAGATCACGTCGGCGTTCTGGATGGTCGACAGCCGGTGCGCGATGGCAATGGTGGTACGTCCGCGGGTGGCGCGGTCCAGCGCCTCCTGGACGAGCCGTTCGGTCTCGGTGTCGAGGGCGGAGGTCGCCTCGTCGAGGATCAGCACCCGTGGGTTCATCAGCAGCACGCGGGCGATGGCCAGCCGCTGCTTCTCACCACCGGACAACCGATAGCCGCGCTCACCGGTGATCGTGTCGTATCCCTCGGCGAAGCTCATGATCCGGTCGTGGATGTTGGCGTCGCGGGCCGCCTGCTCGATCTCGGAGCGGGTGGCGCCCGGCTTCGCGTAGGAGATGTTGTCGTAGATGGTGCCGTGGAAAAGGTAGGGCTCCTGGGTCACCATGCCGACCGCCTCGGCCAGCGAACCCATGCTCACGTCGCGGACATCCATCCCGTCGATCCGGATCGTCCCGTCGGTGACGTCGTAGAACCGCGGAACGAGGTAGGTCATGGTCGTCTTCCCGGACCCCGATGGTCCGACGATCGCCGCCATCTGGCCCGGCTCGACGGCCAGGGTCAGATCGCGCAGCGTCCAGCTCGCCGGTCGATCCGCGTCGTCGGCGCGTCGGTGGCTCGGTGGCGTCGGCACCCTCCTCTTCCTCCACCAGTCCGCCGTCGACGGCGGCGAAGGTGGTGAACCGCGGCCCCGCCGGCGTCGCGCTTGCCAGCGTGCGGGGCTCGGGATAGCGGAACCACACCTGATCGAACTCGATCCGACCGCCCTCCGTTGAGGCCGGCAGGTGCCGGGCGTCGGCGCGTTCGACGATAGCCGGCTCGAGATCCAGGTACTCGAAGATCCGGCCGAACAGCGCGAGCGATGTCTGCACGTCGAGCGTGACCCGCATCAGTTGCACAAGCGGCATCTGCAGCCTGGCCTGCAAGGTGGTGAACGCCACCAGGGTCCCGGCGGTCAGCACGTCGGTACCACTCCCGATCCGCCCGGTCATCAGCAACCCGGCGACGAGGTAGATCAGTGCGGGTGTGATCGCGAAGAACGTCTGGACGATCGCGAAGAAGGCCCGGCCCGTCATGGCCGCATCGAGCTGGAGCCGGGTCTGGTTCGCGTTCTCCTGGCGATAACGCTCGGTCTCCGCCTCGGCCCGATTGAACACCTTGGCCAGCAAGATGCCGGAGACCGACAGCGCCTCCTCCGTGATCGCCGTCATCTCCGAGAGTGACTCCTGCGTCCTCCTGGCCAGCCGCTGGCGGCGGCGCCCGACGCGCACCTGGACGAACACGAACAGTGGCATCAAGATCAATGTGATCACGGTCAGCTGCCACGAGAGCACGACCATCGCGATGAAGGCGGAGATCACCGTGACCGAGTTCTGCAGGATCGTGGTGGCCGTGTCGGTGAGCACCGTACGCACCCCACTCACGTCGTTGGCCAGCCGCGACTGAATCGCGCCCGTCTTGGTCGCGGTGAAGAACGCGAGCTCCATCCGCTGGAGGTGGGCGAACAGCGCGCTGCGCAGGTCCGCCATCGCGGAGTTGCCGATCTTGGTGGTCAGGTAGTTCTGCGCGATCCCGATCATCGCGGTGACCAGCGGGATCGCGATCATCGCTGCGACCAGCCAGCCGAGCAGGCCGAGGTCCACCGGGCTCCCGTCGACCGGGAAGAGCGCCTGGTCGAACACCGCGCGAGTCAGGAACGGCACGATCGAGGTCAGCACGGCCGCGACGACCACGGCCAGCAGGACCAGCAACATCGGACCCTTGTACGGCGCGAGCAACCCGGCCACCCTGCGCAGCACCGGCGGCGCACTCCGGGGACTCCGGGGGGTGCGATTCGCGGCGGGGCGCGTCAGAGTATCGCTCATACTTAGCGATGCTAAGCCTTGCCTCCGACAACGCCCCCGTCCAAGCCGTCCGGGTTGCCCGTGCGTGAGTCGCTGCCTGAGTCGCTGCCTGCCCCAGCCGCTGCCCGAGTCGCCACTGCCCGAGTCGCCACTGCCCGAGTCGCCACTGCTCAGGTCGCGGTCCTCGGCGACGCTGTCTCGATCGATCAGCCGGAAGCCGGCCCTGGCCAGGTCGTCGCCCAGCTCGTCGGCGATCAGGGAGCCCTCGTCCAGCTGACGGGTCCGGTACGCCGTCCGGCCCACCATGTGCGCAGACACCGGAGCCGTGAGCAGCTGGAGCACCGCCACCAAGAAGAGCAGCCCGAGCACCTTCGCCTGGCGCACCTCCAGGGCAACACCAGCCACCAGGAGCAGCAGCCCGAGAGTCTGCGGCTTGGTCGCGGCGTGCATCCGACTGAGCACGTCCGGGAATCGGAGCAGACCGACAGCGGCCGCGAAGCAGAGCAACGCGCCGAGCAGCAGCAACAGTGCACCTGTGAGATCGGCGACCAGGCCCCAGCTCATGGCCGATCCCCCTCCGCCGGCCCCTGGGCGCGGCTCCCGCGGTCCGGCTGATCGGCGCCACCTCCGAGATCAGCCGGTACATCCCACTTCTTGGCCTTGTCCCGATCGGCCACGAACCGCGCCATGCTCAGGGCACTGGCGAATCCGAGAAGGGACAGCACGAGGATCACTGGCACCGTCGTCGCGTGCCGGTTGAGGGCCGCCTCGAGCCCGAGCCCGGCGATCACCACGGCGAGCATGACATCGGCGGCCACCACGCGATCGAGCGTGCTCGGGCCCTTCGCCATCCTGATCAGGACGAGGATCGCTGCCACACCGAGCACGGCCATCGCGACGGCGATGATCACCAGCCGGATCGTCGTCATGACTGTCCTTCCCTGATCGCGTCGCGCTCCGCCGCCGACCCGTACGCGGCGATCACCCGGGCTTCCGCGTCCAGCACCGACCGCCGAGCGGCTTCCAGGTCGCTCAGCCGCTCGACGTCCAGCACGTGCAGATACACCGTTCGAGTGCTCCGTCGGGCCTCGACCACGATGCTGCCCGGAACCAGCGAGACGAGCTCGGTGGTGAGTGTCTGGTACAGATCGGAGTCCGACCGCAGGTCGACCCGCACCAGGGCGCTCTTCGGGGTCTCCCGGCGGAACGCCAGCAGGGCCACCGCGAAGCTCGACCGGACGAGGTCCAAGACCAGGCGTACGACCAGCCTCAGCTGACCCAGCGGGTGGAGGCGGCCGTGGAACTCGACCGGAGGCAACGGGAACACGATCGTGACCAGCAGCCCGAGGCAGAACCCGGCGACGATCGTGCCGATCGTCAGCTTGCCGAGCAGCAGCACCCAGACGATCGTCAAGATGACGATCATCTTCCACTGCAGCCCGTATCTCCGTCGCGAGCTCATCGCCGCGCCTCCGCCGGGAGGACGGCCGAGACGTAGCCGCCCGGGATCAGCAGATCGGTCGCCGCCCTCTGTGTGTAGCCGTACAGGGGGCCGGCGATCACGGTCAACCCGATGCCGAGCGCGACGATGACCCCGGCGGTCAGCACCATTCCGGTCGGCATCCGGGTCCCCTGGGCGACTCGTCCCCGATCGTCGGGTTCCGGCCCAGCCCGCCAGAACGCCCGGTTCCAGATCTTCGCCATCGCGTACAGCGTGAGGAGACTGGTCAGCACCCCGCCGGCAACGAGGACGTACGCGAGCGGCGTGCCGAACCGCACACCTGCCTGCAGCAGACCGACCTTTCCGATGAAGCCGGAGAACGGTGGGATGCCGGCGAGGTTCATCGCCGGGACGAAGAACAGCACGGCCAGCACCGGGGCGAGCGCGGCCAGCCCGCCGAGTCGATTGAGCGAGGTCGACCCACCGCGGATCTCGATCAGTCCCGTCACCAGGAACAGTGTGGTCTGGATGGTGATGTGGTGCACGGTGTAGAAGATGGCCCCCGCGTAGCCCGCGGACGAGGCCAGCGAGATACCGAAGATCATGTAACCGATGTGACTCACCAGGGTGAACGACAGCATCCGCTTGATCTCGGACTGGGCGATCGCACCGAGGATGCCGACGATCATCGTGAGCAGGGCGGCCCACATCAGCAGCGACGACAGCGGATTGTGCGGGAACAACACGGTCTGGGTGCGGATGATGGCGTAGACGCCGACCTTGGTCAGCAAGCCGGCGAACACCGCGGTCACCGGCGCCGGCGCCGTGGGGTAGGAGTCGGGCAGCCAGGCCGACAGCGGGAAGACCGCCGCCTTGATCGAGAAGACGGTCAGCAGCATCAGCTGCAGCACGAGCTGGGTGTCGGGCTGCAGCTGGGCCAGCCGGACGGACAGCTGGGCGAGGTTCACCGTTCCGGTCGCGGCGTAGACCGACGCGATCGTGATCAGGAAAAGCATGGAGGACAAGACGCTGACCACGACGTACGTCGTCCCGGCGCGCACCCGCGCCCCGGTCCCGCCGAGGGTGAGCAGGACGTACGAGGCGAACAGCAAGATCTCGAAGCCGACGAACAGGTTGAACAGGTCACCGGCCAGGAAGGCGTTCGAGACGCCCGCCGACAAGATCAACAGTGTCGGGTGGAAGATCGACACCGGCGTCTCGCGCTTGCGCTCGTCGATGTCTTGCACCATGGAGAACACGAGCACCGTCAAGGTGACGACCGAGGAGACCAGCAGCATCAGGGCGCTCAGCCGGTCGGCCACCAGCGCCACCCCGAGCGGCTCCGGCCAAGCTCCGACCCACAACACAAGCGGTCCGTCGCGGTCGGTCAGGTAGACCAACATCGACGCGACGACGATCACCAGCACCAAGACGACGGTCGAGATGGCCCGCTGAGCCCGTGCCCGGCGGCCGAGTGCCAGAGCCAGACCCGCACCGATGAAGGGCAGCAGGACGGGCAGCGGCAACAGATTGTCGAGGTTGTTCACGACGGCCTCCTGCCCTCGTGGCCCTCGGTCTCGCCATCCGGTTTCACGTGTTGTGAGCTTGTCGAAGCTTCGCCGTCAGCTTCCCGGCCTTCGACAGGCTCAGGACTCATCTCGACCGGCTCAGGGCGCAGGTTCTCCTCATCCTCATCCCCGTCCGGATCCAGTTCGTCCTCGTCGATCTCCTCCTTGTCGATCTCCTCCTCGGCGTCGTCGGATCTCTCGTCGACGACGACCTCGAACTCGATCTCCTCGTCGTCCTCCGACGGCAGCGAGCTGTCCACGTCGTCGTAGGACTGCGAGGCCAGATCGGACTCCGCCAGGTCGCGGATGTGGGCGTCCTCGACGTCGTCGCGGACCTCGTCGTGGCCCTCCAGCTGGAAACTGCGGTAGGCCAGCGTCAGCAAGAACGTGGCGACACCGAGCGTGATGACGATCGCGGTGAGGACCATCGCTTGCGGCAGCGGGTCGCTGATCTCGTCCGGCCCGTTCAGCCCGATGATCGGCGCTCCCTTGGCGCTGCCCGACGCGACCAGAAACAAGATGTTCACACCGTTGCCGGCGAGCAGTACCCCCACGAGTACCCGGGTCAGCGAACGCTCCAGCATCAGATAGACCCCGCAGGAGATCAGTACCGCCGCAACGAGGATGAGGGTCAGGTTGGGGCTCATGGCGTGTTTCCTGCCGGGCCTTCGGAGAGCCCGCCGCCCGCGAGCCCGCCGCCCGTCAGCCCGCCGCCCGTCAGCCTGCCGCCCGCGAGGCCGCCTGCGAGGGATGCGCCTCCACGCGATGCACCTACACCCGACGCGCCCGGACGCGGGGCGGCGGCACGCGGTCCCGAGGTCACCGGCCCCGGCGTACGGTTGTCGGACTCGTGCTGGTCGATGCCCGAACCGAGACTCCGGCCGATGTCCAGCATGACGCCGATCACGACGAGGTACACGCCGATGTCGAAGAACAGCGATGTCACCAGATGGAACTCGCCGAACAGCGGGACACCCCAGGGGAGCATCACGTCCCGCAGCCAGGGAAGTCGGATCGCGGCGTCGTAGCTCTGCCCGATCTTGCCGCCGATCAGCACCGGCCACAAGATCCCGGCCGCGGCGACGAGCAGCCCGATGCCGAGCACGCGGCCCGCGTCCACGGGAGCGGCCTCGTCGAGCTCGTCGCCCCCGCCGGCCAGATATCGGATGATCAACGCCAGCCCGGCGACCAGGCCGGCGGCGAACCCGCCGCCGGGAGCATTGTGCCCGACGTACAAGAAGTAGAGCGAGCACATGATCATCACCGGGAACAGCAACCGGGTGATCACCTCGAACACGACCGAGCGACGCAACGGCGACAGCGCCTCGGTCCCCCGTAGCCAGGTCGACCTCGTGGCCAGCGCCTGTGGGTGCATGACCTCCGAGCGCCCCTCCCGGCGGACCCGTTCCACCCGCATCGGCCGCTCACCGACGTGCCGACGACGGATGAAGATCAGGCTGGCCACTCCGGTGGCAGCCACGACGAGGACGGAGATCTCGCCCATCGTGTCCCAGGCACGGATGTCGACGAGGGTGACGTTGACGATGTTCTTGCCGTAACCGAACTCGTACGCGGCCTGGTAGTAGGCCCTCGACACCGGCTCGGCGATCCGCGACCCGCCGGCGAGTAGCACGACCCCGGAGACCGTACAGCCGACGAGCACCGCGATCACGACCCGCCACCAGCGAGTGACGCGCAGCGGGCGGTTGGTGAAGTACTTCGGGAGCTTGCGCAGCACCAGCACGAAGACGATGAGGGTGACCGTCTCGACCAGCACCTGGGTCAGGGCCAGGTCCGGAGCGCCGTGCAGCACGAACAGCAGCGCCGTGCCGTAGCCGGTGACCCCGACCAGGACCACGGCCTTCAGCCGGCCGCGGGACGTGGCCGCGAGGAAGGCGGCGATGATCATGATGACGGCGACGACGACCTGCCCGACGCTGTCTGCGAACACCGGGGCCGCGGGCCAGTCGGTGACGAACAACAGCACCCCACCAGGCATCAGCACCAAGACGACCAGGATCACCCCGAGGTAGATCGGCAGCGAACCGCGCTGGGTGCGGGCGGTCACCTCGACGGCGAGTCGGTCGATCCCCCGCATCAGCTTCTGATAGACCTCCTCGGCGTCGGCGACGTGCGGCAGGCTCGACTGCACCCTGGCCACGTGCCGTCGGCCCACGAACATCGCGGCGCCGACAGCGAGTGCGACGAAGGACATGGCGAGCGGCACCGTGAAGCCGTGCCAGAGGGCGATTCCGTGTCCCTCCTCGCCGACCGTGACCAGATCGACGGCCGGCTGGAGGGCGTCGGTCAGTGCATGACCCATGAAGCCGCCGACCAGGGTGCACGCGGCCAGCAAGATCGGCACGGCGGCGATCGGACCCACCCGGCTGACGGGAGTGCGCGCGAGGAGTTCCTTGGTGGCGAAGGCGCCCCACAGGAAGCGAAGCGTGTACGCGACGGTGAGCGCGGAGCCGGCGACCACCGTCGCGGTGAGCAGGAGGGCCGGGACGGGTGGCACCTGGGTGCCGTCGCCGCCGGCCACGAGGTAGGTCAGCGCCTCGAACGCCGACTCCTTGCTGGTGAACCCGAGGGTCGGCGGGACGGCCGCCATCGATGCGCCCGCCACCATGGCCGCACCGGCAACCCACGGCATCGACCTGCCCACGCCGGAGAGTCTGCGCAGGTCGCGCGTGCCGGTCCGGGTGTCGACCACGCCGACCACCAGGAAGAGGGCCGACTTGAACAGCGCATGCGAGATGATCAGCGCGATTCCGGCCAGCTGCGCCGACCGGGTCCCCAGCCCGCACATCACGATCATGAAGCCGAGCTGGCTGACCGTCCCGTACGCCAGCAGCAGCTTGATGTCGAGCTGACGCAACGCCCGCCAGCCGCCGAGGATCATGGTCGAGGCGCCGAGCAGCATGATCGTCGGCCGCCAACCAGGCAGGTCGGCGAACGCCGGCGACAGCAGCGCGACCAGATACACCCCGGCCTTGACCATGGCCGCAGCGTGCAGGTACGCGCTCACCGGTGTCGGCGCGGCCATCGCACCCGGCAACCAGAAGTGGAACGGGATCAGCGCCGACTTGGACAGTGCCCCGACCAGCAGCAGCAAGACGGCGACGACGACGATCGGCGCCCGCGACTCGGTGACGGCCCGATCCGCGAGGATGGTCGAGATCTCGTACGTCCCGGCCAGCTGGCCGAGCATCACGATGCCGATCAGCATGGCGAGGCCGCCGAACGTCGTCACCATCAATGCGGTCAGCGCGGCCCGCCGGTTCGCGCTGCGCGCCGGGTTGTGCCCCACCAGGAGATAGGAGAAGACGGTGGTGAGCTCCCAGTAGATGTAGAGCGCGATGAGGTCGTTCGCGGTGACCAGGCCCAGCATGGCGCCGGCGAAGGCGGTCAGCACACCGGCGGTGCGGGTGGGCGGGTCGGCGCCGGCGAAGTACCAGCGGCAGTAGACCAGGACCAGCGCGCCGATGCCGCTGACGATCAGCGCGAGCACCCACTGCAGGGTGCCGATCCGGACCGAGAGGTCGATGCCGAGGGCCGGGATCCAGCTCACAGACTCATCGACCGTCCCGCCCGCGAGGACGATCGGGGCCTTCGTCAGGCACCAGACAAAGGCGGCGGCGGGCGCCAGTGCGAGCACGAAGAATGCGCGGTGCCTCAGGAGGCGGGTGAGCATGGGCGCAGCACACGCCACCAGGAAGTGCACGGCGATGAGGAGAGTCACGAGGGGCCTCTCGTCGTCGGGGCGGGCTTGATCGAGGTCGTGTCGTTCGAGCGAGGGTCGTTACGACCCTATCGAAGCCGGGAAAACGGCTGTTCTCCTCCCGCGGCACTCCTCCCCTTCCTGCCCTTCGTTCTCCAGGAAGGGGCGCAAACTGCAACTCTGCGGCGGAGGATTGCATGTTGCGTCTCGTTCGCGGCGACGTGCGCCCGTGGTGACCGCGACGAGCCGAGTCACCGGTGGGTCCCGAGTTGCCCCGTCGCGCGCCGGACGGGCAGGCTTACGGCCATGACTGCAGACGACGTACGCACGGCCGTGGCTCGACGATTTCCGGGGAGCGAGGCGACCCCCGCCGGCAACGAGTTCGTGATCTTCAGCAAGCCGGAGCTGGGACGGCTGACCGGGGACGACCTGGCTCGGGTCTGGGACCTGTTCGCCGAGCTGCTGGCGACGTACGACGTCACGGTGCACAAGACCATGACGCTGACCGGGCCCGAGCTCGAGGCCTCCGGCGCCATGCAGGACCACTACGGCGTGATCAACCAGATCTCGCGGCTCGGTAGGTCGGCGCTCACCGAGCCTGCCGAGGCGGCTCTGGTCGAGGCGTACGGTGACACGCTGTCGGACGCGGTCGTGGTCGGCGGACACCAGTTCCTGGCCGACTACCCGGACGTCAGCCCGTACGCCCTCGGTCTGTTGTTTGCGAACGCCGAGGTCAAGCGGCTCGGGCCGGGGACGTACGCCGGGCTGGTCAAGGTCGACGGCACCCCGGTCGTCATCCTGAACGGCTTCCACCCGCGCCAGCTGAGCTTCTTCATCGCCGAGGACACTGTCTGCGCATTCCTACACGCCAGTAGCCCGACCAGCTGGGGCACACTGCGCTCTGACCTGATCGGGACGACCGACCCGGCGAAGGCGGACGGCAGCTCGATCCGCGGTCGGCTCTTCGCCGATCCGGCCGGCTTCGGGCTGGAGACGGTGAGCTACAACTTCAACGGCGTCCACATGTCGGCCGGTCCGCTCGAGGGACTCGCCGAGCTGAACCGGTTCTTCGGATCGGGGGCATCGAGCTCCGACTGGACGTTCGCGCGGGCGCTGGCCGGCGCCGGGGTCGATGAGGTCGGGGTGTCCACGCTGCTGGAGAACCCGACGCTGGTGGTGGGCGACGAGCGCGGCACGGCCTTCGACGTCACCGAGGGCGTCGACGCCGCCGACGCCGCTCCCCTCCTCGCCGACGCCACCCCCGCCGAGTAGCCGCGCACAGGGCAAGCCCTCACTAGAGCGGGACGAAGGGCCGCCGCGTGCGCGAGCGGGACTCCCCCGCGAGCGTCGTTAGCGGCGGCCCCTCCCGCGAGGGAGGAGCGATGAGCGGCGACACGCTTTTCCGTCGTCGCGAAGAGTGACGACTCGAGCGGGACGAAGGGCCGCCGCGTGCGCGAGCGGGACTCCCCGCGTGCGCGAGCGGGACTCCCCCGCGAGCGTCGTTAGCGGCGGCCCCTCCCGCGAGGGAGGAGCGATGAGCGGCGACACGCTTTTCCGTCGTCGCGAAGAGTGACGACTCGAGCGGGACGAAGGGCCGCCGCGTGCGCGAGCGGGACTACACAGCGTTCTGGTCGAGGCGCCGGCCGAGCACGACGGTGAGGACCCAGATGGCGGCGAACATGCCGCCGACGACGAACATCGCCGGGGTGAGGAAACCGAGGGCGATGCCGACCACCTGGGTGAGCCAGCCGAGGACGTACCCGATCGGTGAGCGCAGCAGTGCCGCACTGACCAGGGCCAGCACGGCGGCACCGCCACCCAGCAGCGCCGCCTGGTCCATCGGGACCGACGACACGAAGTACATGACCGGCACCGCGAGCCCGAACACGATCACCTCGAAGAACAAGGTGATCGACAGCACCCGCCGCATCGGGTTCTTGGCGCTCAGCATCGGCCGGTCACAATCTGCCGTCGAGGTCGATGGTCCCCTCGGCACCGGGGTCCGTATCGGCGTCGGTCTCGGAGTCCGCGTCGGCGGGTGACTCCCAGACACCGTCGGAGTCCTGGTCGCCGTCCAGCTCTCGATCGCCTCCGAAGCCCCGATCGGCCCGGGAAGCGTCCTCGTGGACCAGCAGGTTGCGCGCCTCACCGACCAGAACCACCGAGCCCGTGACGAGCACGCCCGCCAGCCCCGCGCTCTCCGCGTCGGCCAGTGCCACCGCGGCCTCGATCGCGTCGTCGAGCCGCGGCACGACCGTGACCCGATCGGGCCGGAAGACGTCGGCCGCCAGGGCGCCCAGCTCCTCGGCCGGCATCCCCCTCGACGTCGAGGCGACCTGGGTCACGACCACCCGGTCCATGATCGGTTCGTACGTCCGCAGCAGCCCCTCGGCGTCCTTGTCGGCCATGACGCCGATCACGCCGATGAGAGGGTTGAACGAGTACGCCTCCACGACGGCCTGGGCGGTCGCCCGGGCCCCATGCGGGTTGTGTGCGGCGTCGAGGATGACCGACGGCGAGCGGCGGACGAGCTCGAGCCGGCCGGGGAACTCGACCTGCGCAAACCCGTCCCGGACGGTGTCGGCCCCGAGTGCCTTCATCCCGAGGAAGGTCTCGACCGCGGCGAGCGCGAGCGCCGCGTTGGCTGCCTGGTGAGCCCCGTGCAACGGCAGGAACACATCGTCGACCGGACCCTCGGCGCCGTTCAGCCGAAGCAGCTGACCGCCCACCGCCAGCTGCCGATCGATCAGTCCGAAGTCGACGCCCTCGAGATGGACCAGCGCGCCCACCTCCGTGCAGCGCTCGAGCAGCACCTGCGCGGCCTCGGCCGGCTGCCCGGCCAGCACCGCGTGGGCGCCGGGCTTGATGATGCCGGCCTTCTCGGTGGCGATCATGGCGAGCGTGTTCCCCAGCAGGTTGGTGTGGTCGTAGTCGATCGGGGTGATCACTGCCACATCGGCATCGGCGACGTTGGTCGCGTCCCAGGTGCCGCCGAGGCCGACCTCGATCACCGCCACGTCCACCGGGGCGTCGGCGAACGCCGCGAACGCCATCCCGGTGATGATCTCGAAGAACGTCATGCGTACGCCGTCGATGGCCTGGTCGTCGACGATCTCGACGTACGGCGCGAGCTCACGCCAGAGCTCGTCGAAGCGCTGGTCGCTGATCGGCTGGCCGTCGATGGCGATCCGCTCGTTGATGCTGCTGACGTGCGGGCTGGTGAACCGGCCCGTCCGCAGCCCGGTGGCCCGCAGCAGCGACTCGATCATTGCGGCGGTGCTGCCCTTGCCGTTGGTGCCGGTCAGCTGGATCACGGGGTACGCCCGCTGCGGGTCGCCGAGCAGCTCGGTCAGCGCCGAGATCCTGCCCAGGCTGGGCGCGACACGGTGCTCGGGCCAGCGGCTGGTGAGGGTGCCGACGATCTCGGCATGGGTGTGTGTGGGCATAGCCCCCCGAGTCTATGGGCACTCCGCCGCGCTGCCGATCCATCGTCGGTGTGCCCGTGCCGGGCAACTTCCCCGGATAGAGGCCGAAGCAGACGGCGGTCCGAGGCACCACCCGCCGCCGGATATTCTTGGGCGCCAGTTTCCCCTTCTTCCTAGGATCGACCCATGACCGTGTTCGACTCTCGCGCTCCGCGCTCCGCGGTCATGGGCTCCGCAGAGTCTCGCTCGTTCGTCACGATTCCGGCCGACGAAAAGCCCAGATCAGCTCGCTGCCCTCACGGCGCCCGTCTCCCAGAATCCCTCCTCACGCCCGAGAGGCTCCACCCATGACCGTCACCCCGCCAGATCTCCGACCCGACGCGCCCGCCGCAGGCGCGCCGGTTGTACCGGAGAAGCCGGCGTTGGAGGGGCTCGAGGAGAAGTGGGCCCAGCAATGGGCCGAGCAGGGGACGTACGCATTCGTCCGTCCGGACACGCGCGAGCAGGTCTACAGCATCGACACCCCACCGCCAACGGTGTCGGGGTCGCTGCACGTTGGCCACGTGTTCTCCTACACCCACACCGATCTGATCGCTCGCTACCAGCGGATGCGGGGCAAGCACGTCTTCTACCCGATCGGCTGGGACGACAACGGGCTGCCGACCGAGCGACGGGTACAGAACTACTTCGGTGTGCGTTGCGACCCGAGCGTCGCGTACGACCCCGACTTCGCTCCGCCGGCCAAGCCGGACCCGAAGCGCCAGGTCGGGATCAGCCGGCGCAACTTCATCGAGCTGTGCCACGATCTGACGCATATCGACGAGAAGACCTTCGAAGAGCTGTGGCGCAGGGTCGGGTTGAGCGTCAACTGGCCGGACCTCTACACCACCATCTCCGACGGCTCGGTTCGAGTGTCCCAGCTCGCGTTCCTGCGAAACCTGGCACGAGGCGAGGCATACCTGTCCGAGGCGCCGACGATGTGGGACGTGACGTTCCAGACCGCCGTGGCGCAGGCCGAGCTGGAGGCACGCGACTACCCGGGCGCCTATCACAAGGTGTCGTTCCACCGGACCGACGGCGCCGGCCAGGCGGTCGTCGAGACTACCCGACCGGAGCTGATCGCGGCCTGCGTGGCGCTGATCGCCCATCCAGACGACGAGCGCTACGCCGACCTGATCGGCACGACGGTGACCAGCCCGGTGTTCGGAGTCGAGCTGCCCGTGGTGACCCACGAGCTGGCGGAGCCGAATAAGGGCTCCGGTCTGGTGATGTGCTGCACGTTCGGCGATCTGACCGACGTGACCTGGTGGCGCGAGCTGCAGCTGCCGACCCGGGTGATCATCGGCCGCGACGGACGGATCCTGCGGGACCAGCCGTCCTGGATCGGCGACGCGGAGCGTTGGCAGGAGCTGGCCGGCAAGACCACCTTCAGTGCTCGCGAGCTCATGGTGGGCTGGCTACGCGCCTCCGGTGACCTGCTCGGCCCGCCGACCCCCACCCAGCGCAAGGCGAACTTCTACGAAAAGGGCGACAAGCCGCTGGAGATCGTGTCCACCCGCCAGTGGTACATCCGCAACGGCGGACGCGACGCCGACATCAAGGCGCTGATGCTGGCTCGCGGCGAGGAGCTCGCGTGGGTGCCGGAACACATGAAGTACCGCTACGAGAACTGGGTCGGTGGCCTCAACGGCGACTGGTTGATCTCTCGGCAGCGGTTCTTCGGCGTGCCCTTCCCGGTCTGGTACCCGCTCGACGACGATGGCGAGCCGCGCTACGAAGCCCCGCTCACCCCGACCGAGGCCGAGCTCCCGGTCGACCCCAGCTCGAGCGTGCCGGATGGGTACCGCGAGGCCCAGCGCGGCGTGCCGGGCGGTTTCATGGCGGATCCGGATGTGATGGACACCTGGGCGACCTCGTCGCTGACGCCGCAGATCGTCTGCGGCTGGGAACGCGATCCGGAGTTGTTCGCGGTCACCTTCCCGATGGATCTGAACACGCATGCCCACGAGATCATCCGGACCTGGCTGTTCTCCCGGGTAGTGCGCGCGCACTACGAGAACCACTCTCTGCCATGGACCCGGTCAATGGTCAGCGGCTTCGTGATGGATCCGGACCGCAAGAAGATGTCGAAGTCTCATGGCAACGTGGTCGTGCCCAGCGAGATCCTCGAGCGGTACGGCTCGGACGCCGTGCGCTGGCGGGCGGCGAAGGCCCGGCCCGGCCTCGACTCCCCCTTCGACGAGAAGGAGATGAAGGTCGGCCGTCGACTCGCCATGAAGGTGCTGAACGCGAGCAAGTTCGTCCTCGGGCTGGCCGGCGCCGTGCCGGACGATCGGGCCGGCACGGTCGAGTTGTCCGCGGTAACCGACCCGTTGGATCGGGCCTTGCTGTCGGCACTGGCGGCCACGATCACGGAGGCGACCCGCTCGTTCGACGCCTACGACTACACCGGCGCGCTCGAGGCGTGCGAGAAGTTCTTCTGGCAGTTCTGCGACGACTACTTGGAGACGGTGAAGGAACGCGCGTACGGGACTGGCGAGGGTGCCGCTTCGGCGCGGGCCGCGCTGGCGATCGCGTTGACGGCGGTGCTGAGGATGTTTGCCCCGATCATGCCGTTCGTGACAGAGGAGGTCTGGTCGTGGTGGCAGGATGGCTCGATCCACAACGCGGCGTGGCCGAGTGCCGATGAGCTGCTGATCGACGGCGAGGCCCTGTTGCTGGAGGATCTGGCGGTGGCGCTTGCCGCCGTCCGCGGGGCGAAGTCGCAGGCGAAGGTGTCGATGCGCACCGAGGTGAGCCGCGCCGAGCTGACGGGTCCGGCCGAGGTGCTCGATCGGTTGAGGGAGATCGAGCCCGACCTGCGTGCCGTTGGGCGGCTGACGGGCGAGTTGTTGTGGACGGCTGCGGACGTACCGCTGGTGATCGACGTCGAGCTCGCGCCTTCGGCGTGAGGTCGCCCGTCCCGACGAGGCTCGGGACCCACCCGCCTGACCCAACCCTGCTGACCCAACTCGCCTGACCCAACCCTGCTGACGCCGCTCGCCTGACCAAGACCTGCTGACGCAACCCGCCTGCCTTAGCGACCTCGTGTTCGAGGAGAACTACCTCGGCAAGACCGCGCCACCTTCTCCGGCCCGGTCCTCGCGGAACCATCGTTCGCTGCCCCGCAGGGGGTCAGCTCAGGATGGATTCGGATATTCGGTATTTCGGAGGCTCGCCAACGGTCCTTGTGAGCGAGACACTGAGGCGATCGAACCTGGTCCGTCCGATCCGCCGTCGCATCCGCACCCAGGGAGGGACCATGACCAACTACCTCATCGCCGAAGAGCAAGTCCCCGGACGCCGCCTCGGCCGCAACGTCAACCACGACGTACGGTCGCTGCGGTTCCTGGTCAGCTCACCGGCCCGAGAGCTGAAGAGCACCGAGCACGAGCGGGTCACCCCGGTGCTCGACCAAGGAGACCTCGGCTCCTGCACGGGCAATGCCTCCGTCGGCGCCCTGGGCACCAAGCCGGTGTACGACGCGCTCCCCAGCGGGCATCCGGCCCTCGATGAGGACCTGGCGGTGAAGGTCTACTCAGCCGCCACCCAGCTCGATCCGTACGACGGTCAGTATCCGCCGACCGACACCGGCTCCGATGGTCTGAGCGCGGCCAAGGCCTGCAAGAACCTGGGTCTCATCTCCGGCTACCTGCACGCGACGTCGCTCGAGGCCATGCAGAACGCGCTCCAGGACACTCCGGTGATCGTGGGCGTCAACTGGTACGAGGGCTTCGACAACCCCGACAGCAACGGTCTCGTGTCGGTCTCCGGAAAGGTCCGTGGCGGCCACGAGTTCGAGGTCGTCGGGGTCGACATGGAGAAAGGTCTCTTCCACGCGATCAACTCCTGGGGGGTCGGGTTCGGCAAAGATGGCCACTTCTGGTTCTCCTTCGCCTCGATGACCCGCCTCCTCAGCGAAGACGGCGACTGCACCCAGCTCCTGCCGCTGAGCGTCCCCGCGCCGGAGCCGACCCCGACGCCGACCGATGTGACCTTCCCTGGTGTCACGCCTGAGGTCGATGCCCGCATCCGGGCGGCCGCCTCGCGAGCCAGCCTCGGCCTTGCCGACTGGCAGAACAAGCACTACCAGCGCTACTTCAAGATGCACTGATCGCCAACCCCGGCCGACCCTGGCCACCCGTCCGACCCGGCCACCCGGCCACCCAGGCAGTGGGTGGCAGGGCGGCCAGGGGTGGTCGGGGGCAGCCAGGGTGGTCAGGAGTTGTGGAGCACCGCGGCGCCGCCGAAGCGGCCGTGTTTCAGATCCCGCATGGCTTGAAGGGCCTCGGCCATCGGATACCCGACCGTGGTCGCGCGGACGCCCAACCGCTCGGCCAGCGCGAGGAACGTCTCGCCGTCTTGTCGGGTGTTGGCGGTGACGCTGACGATCCGTCGCTCCTGGAACAGCGCGTCCGCGTAGTTCAGTTGCGGAATGTCACTCGACCAGATCCCCGCCATCGCCAGCGTTCCGCCACGATCGAGAGCCCGCAACGCAACCGGCACGAGCTCGCCGGCGGGGGCGAACATGATCGCCCCGTCCAGCTTCTCCGGGGGCTCGTCGGTCGACGCACCCACCGAATCAACGCCCAGCTCGCGGGCGAGTGCCTGGTTGTGCTCACCGCGGGTGAGGACGTGCACGCGAAGACCCTGAGCCAGCGCCACCTGAGCGGTCAGATGCGCACTACCGCCGAAACCATAGATGCCAAGCCGACCACCAGCTGGAACGGCCGCGCGGACAAGGGCCCGGTAGCCGATGATTCCCGCACACAGCAAAGGGGCAGCCGCTTCGTCGGCCAGCCCGTCCGGAATGGCGTACGCGTACGCCTCATCGACCAGGCAGGCATCGGCATAGCCGCCGTCGACGTCCCAACCGGTGAAGATCGGCCGTAGGCAGAGGTTCTCGTCTCCGCGTCGGCAGAATCGGCAGCTGCCATCGGTCAGCCCGAGCCAGGCGACCCCGACGCGGTCTCCGAGCTCGAATCGGTGAGACCCATCGCCGCGAGCGTCGACCCGACCGACGATCTCGTGACCAGGCGTGATCCGGGGTTGCCGGGGCGCGAGGTCGCCCTCGGTGAGATGCAGATCCGTCCGGCAGACTCCGCAGCACCTGACGGCGACCCGGATCTGACCCGGCCCCGGCTCCGGCAGCTCGCGTTCGATTCGGAGCAGCGGTTCGCCGTCGATCACACCAGGTCGATCGACGACCCAGGCCCGCACAGCGATGGCTCGATCAGGCCGAGCGCTCGCGACGCTCCCGCTTGACCAGCTTCTCCCGCGGCACGAGGGTCGGGAGCACGTTGTCCTTGACGACCTCGGCGGTGATGATGACCTGACCGATGTCCTCACGGCTGGGCACGTCGTACATCACGTTGAGCAGGACCTCCTCGAGGATGGCCCGGAGCCCGCGGGCGCCGGTCCCCCGCAGCAACGCAAGGTCGGCGATCGCCTCCACCGCGTCGTCGCTGAACTCCAGGTCTACGCCGTCGAGCTCGAACAGCTTCTTGAACTGCTTGACCAGCGCGTTGCGCGGCTCGATCAGGATCCGGATCAATGCGTCGCGGTCGAGCGGGGCAACCGAGGAGATCATCGGCAACCGGCCGATGAACTCGGGGATGAGGCCGAACTTGACCAGGTCCTCCGGCCGTACGTCTGAGAACGGGTCCTCCGACTCGGGCTTGCGGGACTCCATGGCGTTGTTGAACCCGAGGGGTCGCTTGCCGACGCGCGAAGCGATGATGTGGTCGAGCCCGGCGAACGCGCCGCCCACGATGAACAACACATTCGTGGTGTCGATCTGGATGAAGTCTTGGTGCGGGTGCTTGCGGCCACCCTGCGGCGGGACCGAGGCGGAGGTGCCCTCGAGGATCTTCAACAGCGCCTGCTGGACGCCCTCGCCCGACACGTCACGGGTGATCGACGGGTTCTCGCTCTTGCGGGCGATCTTGTCCACCTCGTCGATGTAGATGATCCCGGTCTCGGCCTTCTTCACGTCGAAGTCGGCGGCCTGGATGAGCTTCAGCAGGATGTTCTCGACGTCCTCGCCGACATAGCCGGCCTCGGTGAGCGCGGTCGCATCGGCGATGGCGAACGGCACGTTCAACATCTTGGCCAGGGTCTGCGCCAGATACGTCTTGCCGCATCCCGTGGGTCCGATCAGGAGGATGTTGGACTTGCCGAGCTCGACCCCGTCGTCGTCGTTGCGCCGGGTCGGGTTGGCGGCCTGGGCCTGGACCCGCTTGTAGTGGTTGTAGACCGCGACGGCGAGCGCCTTCTTGGCGTTGTTCTGCCCGATCACATACCCATCGAGGAACTGGCGGATCTGATGCGGCTTGGGCAGCTCCTCGAGCGTCCCGACCTCGGAGTTCTCGGAGAACTCCTCCTCGATGATCTCGTTGCACAGGTCGATGCACTCGTCGCAGATGTACACACCGGGGCCGGCGATGAGCTTCTTGACCTGCTTTTGACTCTTTCCGCAGAACGAGCACTTCAGCAGGTCGCCGCTCTCTCCGATGCGCGCCACTGGACCTCCTCCTGATGGGTCCGCGACTCCTCGGTGAGCCGGACCCTCCGCTGGTTTCTACACACTAGCCCGCCGTCGAACAGATGTGGAGCACATTGCCCCACCGGCGGCGGGCCTGCCGCGACAGCCTCAGACCGAGACTGCTTTGAGCGAGGTGAGGACCTCGTCGATGATCCCGTACTCCTTTGCCTGCTCGGCTGTGAGGTACTTGTCGCGCTCGATGTCGCGGCTGACCTCCTCGGCGGTCTTGCCGGTGTCGGTCGACAACATCTCCTCCATCAGCGACCGGATCCGCAGGATCTCTCGCGCCTGGATCTCGATGTCGGAGGACTGCCCGTAGCCACCTTCCGTCGCCGGCTGGTGGATCAGGATCCGGCTGTTCGGCAGGGCGAGTCGCTTGCCCCTCGTGCCGGCGGCCAGGATCACCGCAGCTGCCGAGGCGGCTTGACCGAGGCAGACCGTGCTCACGTCCGGCTTGATGTAGCGCATCGTGTCGTAGATCGCGGTCAGCGCCGTGAACGAGCCACCGGGGGAGTTGATGTAGATGTCGATCTGGCGTTCGGCATCCATCTGCTGCAGGCAGAGCAGCTGGGCCATCACGGCGTTGGCGATCTCGTCGGAGATCGGGGTGCCGAGGAAGATGATCCGATCCTCGAAGAGCTTGGTGTACGGATCGATGCGGCGCATCCCGTACGAGGTGCGCTCTTCCCACTGCGGGATGTAGTAGTCCATGGTCGGCGCGAACTCGCGCGACTGCAGCATCGGGATGCCGGCCAGGTGGGCGTAGGGGTCATACGTGCTCATCGGTGGTTCCTCACTGGTTCGGCGCAAGGGGGCGTGTTCCTCATTGGTTCGGCGCCTCGGCCGAGGGAATCTGCGCCGCCTGACGATAGACGTGGTCGATGAAGCCGTAATCGCGCGCCTGGGCGGCGGTGAACCATCGGTCGCGGTCGGAGTCGGCCTCGATCTGATCCAGGGTCTGACCGGTGTGCTCGGCAATCAGCCGTTGCATGGTCGACTTGATGTGCAGCGACTGCTCGGCCTGGATCCGGATGTCGCTCGCGGTGCCACCCAAGCCGCCGGACGGCTGGTGCATCATGATCCGGCTGTGCGGAAGCGCGTAGCGCTTGCCCTGGGTGCCGGCGCAGAGCAGGAACTGGCCCATCGAAGCCGCCAGGCCCATGGCAACGGTCGCCACGTCGTTGGAGATCCAGTTCATGGTGTCGTAGATCGCCATGCCGGAGTCGACCGAGCCTCCGGGTGAGTTGATGTAGAGGTAGATGTCCTTCTGCGGGTCCTCCGCGTTGAGCAGGAGCATCTGGGCGCAGATCGCGTTGGCGTTCTCGTCCTTCACCTCGGAGCCGAGGAAGATGATCCGGTTCTGCAGCAGGGCCTGGTAGACGTTGTCGTCCATCCCGATGTTGCCGCTGCGCGCCGCCGCGCGCGGTGAGTGAGTTGGTTGCACGGGCTCGAACCTACCCGGCCGCACTGACACAGCGGCGACGACGGTACGCCTGTTCGCTGTGGGCGCAGGGCGAGCTCGACTGCTCCGCTCGGCAAGCCTCGCTCCGCGCTCCGCTGCGCTGGAGGTCGCCTCGTTCGTCACAGTTCGTGAAACGGAAAAGCGTGTTTCACGATCTGCTCCTGCACTCCGCGACGCGCAGCCGAGCTCGACTGCTCCGCTCGGCAAGCCTCGCTCCGACGCTCCGCTGCGCTGGAGGTCGCCTCGTTCGTCACAGTTCGTGAAACGGAAAAGCGTGTTTCACGATCTGCTCCTGCACTCCGCGACGCGCAGCGTCGGTGCTGGGGTCAGCACCCTCGGCACACGAACAAGCCTCTGAAAGGGTCCGGGCTGCAGCACATGTCCGCCAGAAGTCGACGCTAGAACCAGCACGCACCGACGCTGCGCGCCGGGGAGTGCAGGAGCGTCGGGTGAAACACGCTTCTCCGTTTCACCCGACGCGACGAACGAGCCGGCCTGAAGCGCAGCGGAGCGCGGAGCGAGCTTGCGAGCGAAGCCAATTAGATATGCAAACTGGCCGGGACCGGACACATCGTGTCCGAGCCCGGCCAGCTCACCCGCGGGATCAACCCCAGTCTGCCTCCCCCGAAGCAGTCGAGCAGTTCCCTGCGTCGGCATGAGGCGCGTCCCCCCGAACGCTTCTCATGCACTTCCTCTTGCGGCGCTTCGTGTCCACCCTGATGGTGGGTACATCCACGCTCTCCCCGTAGACCAGCTTTCGAGCCTTCCCCCCAGTCAGCTCGATTGCCGCGGCCTTCGACTCGTGACCCCTCCCCCTGAACTGAGGTCCCGCGCCTTGCATCTTGTCTTCCGCCCCCCGACGGCCTGACATGGTTAATCATTCAACAGGGACCTCCGGCGAGCGTTTGGCGACCTTTGAGATTTCCTCAAGATTCGCCCAACTTCGAGGCATGACGGCCCGGCAACCTCAAGATCTGGGGGCATGGGTCGGTCGCGGACCCCATGCGTACCGATCGACGCATTCCGGCGACCAGGCCCCCGCCAGTCGCGGAACCCGGCGAAACGCGGCTCCTCGCGGGCGAGCGTCGGGGCAGCGAAGCCCCGGCTCGCACCTCCGACCGAACGAGCAGCCGCACAGAACAGCGGCAGCGGCACAGAACCGGGCTGCGAGAAAGGGAGAAAGTGCGAGCCAATCAGGCGCGGAGTGGGCGCGAGCCCGCACGAAACTGACCGCCGAGAGGACGAGTCGGGCGATCGCCCCGCTGTGGATGACAGCGGAGTGACCGCCCGGTCGCGATCGTCCGGCCGGACGAGGCTCAGCTGGTGGCGTTGGACTCCGCGTCCACGTCCTCGGCCGACGCGTCGGCCTCGCTAGCTTCGACATCCTGGACCGCCGCAGCGCCGTCGTCGTCCGCCGCATCGGAGCCGTCCACGGTCTCCCCGGGAACGGCAATGGTGCCGTCACCGCGCAGGTTCGCGAGATCGACCGGGTTGCCGGCGGTGTCGGTCACGGTCGCGGCCTCCACGATGAGGGCAAGCGACTTGCCCCGACGGATCTCCTGCATGTACTCGTCGATGTGGTGCGGGTGCTCCTGCAGGTGGTCGGCGATCTGCTGCGGCGTCGATCCCTCCTGCTGGGCCTTGCGGATGATGTGCTGGGTGAGGTCGTTCTGGTCGAGGCTCACTCCGCGTTCCTCGGCCACCTTGTCCAAGATGATCTGGGCGAGCAGCGCATCGGCCGACCGCTTCTCCAGGTCGGCCCAGAACTCCTCTTCGGTCTCGGCCTCCTTCGACTCCTCCAGGTATGCAGCCAAGCTCAGGTTCGCCGAAGCGAGCTGGTTGACGATCGACTCCTTGCGAGTCTGCAGGTCGGCCTCCCGAAGATTCTCCGGGACCTCGACGTCGACCTTCTCGATCAGGTCCTCGAGCACCGCGTCGCGAGCCCGGCTGGCCTGGTCGAGCCGAGCCAGTCGCAGCAGGCTCTCCTCGAAATCGGCCCGCATCTCTGCGAACGTGTCGAACTCCGACGCCTGCTGTGCGAAGTCGTCGTCGAGCTCGGGCAGCTCCTGCTCCTGCACGGTGGTGACGGTCACCTTGATGTCGGCCCCAGTGTCCTTGAGCGGACCGCCCACCAGGGTGGACGCGAATTCCGCCGACTCACCGGCCGAGAGTCCGACAACTGCCTCATCAAGGCCCTCGAGCATCGATCCGGAGCCGATCGTGTAGTCGAGGCCCTCGGCGGTCGCGTCGGGCAACGGCTCGCCGTCTTTGGTGGCCACGAGGTCGATCGTGATGACGTCACCGTCTGCGGCCGGCCGCTCCACCGTGATCCGCGAGCCGAAACGCTGCCGAAGCGCGTCCAGCCGCTCGTTCAGGTCCTCCTCGGAGACGGTGGCCTCATCGACGGTCGCCGAGAGCAGCGAAAAGTCCGGAAGGTCGAACTCCGGACGTACGTCCACTTCCGCGGTGAACTCGATCAGGTCGCCGTCCTCGAGCTTGGTGACCTCGACCTCGGGCTGAGCGAGCGGAGTCAGCTTGTTCTCGCTCACAGCTGCGTCGTAGAACAACGGGAGGGCGTCGTTGAGCGCCTGCTCGATGATGGCGCCGCGGCCGAAGCGCTGGTCGATCACCATCGGCGGGACCTTGCCCCGCCGGAAGCCGGGGATGTTCACCTGCTTGGCGATGTCACGGTAGGCCTTGTCCATGCTCGGCTTGAGCTCGGTAAACGGGACCTCGACGGTGATCTTGACCCGGCTGGGGGTCAACTGCTCGACGGTGCTGGGCACGCTCTGACTCCTGGAAATCCTTGCGGAAAATAGCGGTGGCGGGCGGGCATGCCCGGGTACGGGCTCGCGGAGAGCCTGGGCAATCCTACGGTCGCCCCCAGGGGCCGACAAATCATCGGGGTGCATCGGCGTTGTGACGAAGCGGCTGGTCCCCTACACTCAACGGGCTGCGTCGGCGTCCAGAGCCCTGGCCCCGAGCACCGGTGCAGCGCCGGATACGGGGCGTAGCGTAGTGGCTAGCGCGTCTGCTTTGGGAGCAGAAGACCGCAGGTTCGAGTCCTGTCGCCCCGACCCTTCGCCGCGCTCGTTCGGAAGGACGCTCGCCTACTCCGCGCACCGCGTCGTTGATCGCCCGCGGGTCTCCGGCGATGCCGTCTCAACTGCGCGGGACGCGTCTGCGATCGCAGCTCGGAATGCAGACCCGACGAGACAGGGCTGCTACAGTTCCGTGCGCTGCTCGGAAGGTCGTACGCGATCCCGTTGCGGCAGCACGAGGCCCGAGCGATGCGGTGATCCGCGTGGGCGCCCGGCGGGTTCGAGTCCCGCACCTCGACTCCGTGGCCTGGTGGAGACTCGGGCTCGACCAGGTCACGGAACTCCATGCGGGTGTAGCTCAATGGTAGAGCCCCAGCCTTCCAAGCTGGTCATGCGAGTTCGATTCTCGTCACCCGCTCCAGAACAAAACACCTAGTCAACACGCACATGCACCCGGGCCGATTAATCGAAAATCCGAGTAAGCCCCGCCGCGTGCCCAAAATGTGCCCAAAACGATCCACGCCCTGAGCTTGTCGAACCGGCCCAGGCAAGCCGGCTCACTCCACGCTCCGGATCATCTCCTCCAACGAATCCGCGATCATCCGGTCACGCTCAGCCGTCCGATGCTGATAGATCAGCGCAGCCCGCATGCTCGCGTGACCCATCCGGCCCATCAGCTCGCGCGTGCTCGCACCCGACGCCGCCGCGAAGTGGTTCCCGACGTGCCGCAGATCGTGAAGGTGCAGCTCAGCGGGAATCCCGGGGCCGGCCGTCGCCTTCGCCCGCTTCCAGATCGTCGCGAAGTTCCGCCGAAGCGGTGTCGCACCCCCTCTGGAGTGTTTTCCGGAACTCCCAGGACTCCTACCGCGTACGGCCCGACGAACACCCGACCATCCGGCCCAGGATCCGCGTACGTGTCCACATGGTGCCGCAGCTCGGGAACCAGCCACGAGGGCAACGCGACCGTCCGCAAACCTGCCTGCGTCTTCTCAACGTGATCGGAGCGCCCATGTTTTCGCGCAACTTTGGCCATCACGACTCAGCGTTCTGCCAACATCCCGGGTGCAGCTACACGCCACACTCAGCCGATTGTCCGCACAACCCACCGCCAACCGGCCCGACGACCGACTGGGAGCCGGGCACCAGCTGGCAGGCCAGGACCGCCAAGCCGAACTTCAACGGCATCTTCACCGACCCACCGCCAACCGGCCCGACGACCGACTGGGAGCCGGGCACCAGCTGGCAGGCCAGGACCGCCAAGCCGAACTTCAACGGCATCTTCACCGACCCACCGCCAACCGGCCCGACGACCGACTGGGAGCCGGGCACCAGCTGGCGGCGTCGCATCTGGACCGCCACGGAGGATGGCACTACCCGGACTCCGTGGATCGATAATGCGCGACCCCGAACCTCGGCCGAACGGGGCCTGTCGCAGGCAGAACGAGCGCACGCACGTCGATCCCTCGCGGCAGCGGGTCAAGCCAGCCAAAAATTGATCGCGGAGCGATTCCGGCCGATCGATTCCGGCGGTCTGATGATTCTGGCTCTATTTGGATCAAGGCGCCGGCTTCGCCGCCGCGCTCGGATCCGTGTCCTCGCTCGCTGCGCTCGCTGCGGGCCGGTCCTCGCCGAGGATGACTGGACATGAGAAGGCCGCCCAGGGCTGGAGGTCCCTAGGCGGCCAGCTCTGTGTCGGTCAGAAGGTGTCGTTGATGGTCACCTTGTCGAACTTCTTCGGCAGCTTGTCCGCGCCTGTGCAGGAAAGGGTCACTGTGGTGTCCTGGGCGATGGGCTCGGTGCTGCAGTCGGCCAGGGCGAGGACCTCTTTGCCCTTCCACAGCTTCATCTCGACGAGGGCCGAGTCCTGCTTGTCGCGGTTGTTGGTGACCTTCAGGCCCTTGACGGTGAAGTCGCCGAGACCGTCGTTAGCGATCTTCCAGCCGGCGGCGTAGTTGAAGCCGTCGACCTCGAAGGCTTTGCCCTCGTTGATCGCCATTGGGTTGCTGTGCCCGCCGGCCTTGTTGTCGTTCTCGCTGATCGAGTTGCTGACCGAGTCGGCGGCCGAGCTGATCATGACGATAACGGCGATGGTGCCGATGATGCCCGCCGCGATGAGGGCGAGCAAGACCTTGAGGAAGGTCCGCTTCTTCTTCGGCGGCTTCGTCGACTGCCAGCCGTTCTCCGTGAAGACGAAACCCTTCTTGGTGTCGCCGATCTGCGGGATGGTCGTGGTGGTGGTGCTCATGGTGCTACTTTCCTTCTGTGGCGGCGCCACGGTGAGAGGGCCACGGCTGTCAGGATGACGTTCGTTGTGCCTTGGACAACTCGAATCGTCCTCGGAACCCCGAACACAAACCGCGAACTCGACTGAGTAGCCAGCCGAGTAACGATCGGTCCACGCAGGCCTGGTCAGTTCTGGACGCTCGCGGGACTCTACGGGCGCTTGAATCCGCACGAGCAATGGCGCCCAAAGTCGTCCTTCGGGACGAACGGTCAGCGAAGTCCCCGGAGCCAATTGATAAACCATCGGCAAGCTCCGCCGCCGGTCATCCGCGTACACCCAGGACACCGCACGGGACGTCCGAGCGTTGGGCTCCATCGCCCAGCCCTGCCCTGAGACGGAGGAGGGCAGCGCGGACTCGTGAGATCAGGCTCTGGTGATCGCAACAACCGGGAGCGTTCTGGCTGTACTGGCCTGATGCTCCACTAGAAACGGTCCTTCTGTCACGAGCTTGCTCCAGGCACGGTCTCGATCATCACCTACCAGCGGCGTTGCCACACCTTGGTAGGTCTCGTTGGAGGCCTCGACTGTGACCAGCGGGTTCGCCACCAAGTTGAAGTACCAGTTCGGGTGCTTCTCTGCGGCCAAATTGTTGGCAACGATGAGCAGCCTGTCGTTGTCGGGGTAGACACTCACCGGTGTCGTATGGGGCCGTCCTGACCTCGCACCCAGAGTGGTCAGCAAGATCAGCCCGTCCCGATCGAGGTCATCCACCTCTGAGGCACGAAAGTTCTTGATGACTCCGCAATTAATCGCCTTCATGTCCTCCACTGAGGGGCTGCAAGGTCTGGAATTGGGATGGCCCTGAGGTAGATCGCAAAGGATATCTCGGCCGTTGTCGCTGGCAATGACACTTCCACACCTGGCTTCGTCTACACCGCGCATTGCTTCCGACATAAGGTCAGTATTGCGCCGTTCAGGTGCAGCTGCGTAGTACAGCAACCGTGACGATGTTCGTCCCATCTATGGCCGTCCACGGACGCACGTAGGAGAGCCTGCAGACGCTCAGCGGCGGACTCGCTGCCCCTTCGCAAGCAGGGGCTCTCCCGGCTGCCATCGTGTTCCCGACTTAGGCTTCGATGCATGAGCGACACCCTCGCCGAGGAAGCGGACGCCTTCCTTTCTCCCGCCCGCCTTTACGAACGGGACGAGATCCTCCAGCTCCCAAGCCCGGTCCCGGCTTCGCCTGGTGTATACGGGTGGTGGTTCCGCCGGTTGCCAGCCGTCATCGATATCGCTGAATGTCGGAGATTCGATGGACACGTACTCCTCTACACCGGAATCAGTCCACGTCGGCCGCCGGCGAATGGTCGCACCCCAAGCCGAGAGTCGATCCGCAGCCGGATCCGGACCCACCTCAGTGGTAATGCAGAAGGCTCTACCCTGCGCAAGACGCTGGGATGCCTGCTCGCCGACCAGCTCGGCATCGAACTGCGCCGCGTCGGATCCGGCACGAGAATGACTTTCCTCGGCGGCGAGCAGACGCTATCGGCGTGGATGTCGGCCAACGCCCGCGTCGCATGGATCGTGCGTCCCGAGCCCTGGGAGCTGGAGGATGACCTCATCCGGCGTATCGACTTGCCCCTCAACCTTCACGGCAACAGCCGCAATCGATTCCACCCACAACTCACCGCTGCCAGAGCCGCAGCCGTCGCGCGAGCCAGGGCCCTCCCGATCCAACCGAACCCCGGCGTTGGCGGCCGGTACGCCCCAGGATCGGCGGGTCATGCCTGAACTCCAAAACGACAGCCCAATCGGCCGGCTGCTCGAAGAACTGTCCTGGGAAGGTAACGCGCGAAAGTACCGCAATGGTGGACGCGGGATGGAGAACGTTCTAGTGACGGAGGTCTTCGCCACACTTGACCTGCTTCCGCGTGAAATCTTCCTAGGTGCGCTATTGCGCGCCGCTCACGGTGCCCGGGGCACGCTCAGCGCGGCGGCCGCTGGCGTCGAACAGGCACGGATACAGGTACTGCCAGGGGGACCGGACCTTGCACCCGGCGGCCCCAACATCCAGCCGGACGTCGTACTGGAGATGCCAGGGGCGACCGTCCTGATCGAAGCCAAACGTCCGAAGTACAGCGCCTTTCAACCCGAGCAACTGGCCCGGGAGTACCTTTGTCTGCTGCGCGACTTCCCCGGCCCAACCCGACTGCTCCTATTAATTCTCGGCGCACCCCCGCCGATCCGGGTCAGAGGCTTAGGAACACTGTCAATCAGCGACGCCATCTCGACCCAGCTGCCAACAGTCCTGGCTAAAGCGACACCCAAACCACCCCTCGACCTGCTGGAGGCAAGCATGACTCAAAGCTGCGCATGGATCACATGGGCAGAGATCGACGCCATCGTGAACAGCGAAGCTACTCAATTCGCCGACCCCAACGCCAGCGTAGCGACCGCGGTCGGGCGCGGAGCGGCTGCCGTTCGGAGGTTCATAGCCTGGCACTCATAGATGCAGATGTAGATCCCAGGCTCACCCCGCCGGCTTCTGCGTCAGCGGCTAAAGGTCGAGGAAGAATGCCGGGAGTACCTCAACGTCTTCGACGACGCGCGCGGTCGTGCGCACGCCGAGCTCGTACTGTTTGAGCAGTTCGCAAAGGCGCGATCCATCGATCAAGTCGAGCGGCGGCGCCCCGTCGCGGGTGGCCTCTGCTTTGGCGTCGGCAGTGAACGTCCCGGTCGTGATCAGCAAGCCTTTGTCGCCTCGCCCAGCCATGGCGCCCCGGAAATCGCGGACTGCGCCCGCCCCGACACTCCCCACGTACCGCTTGCATTGAAAGAACACCGGGAACGAGACGAGCGACATGCGGTAGACCCCAAGGCCGTCAATTCCGCCGTCTCCGGAACGGCCCGTAACCGTGGCAGAGATGAAGCCGGCTTCCCGCAAGAGTCTCTGCGCTAGCCGCTCGAACGCGGCTGGGTGCAGCTGCATCAACGAGTCAAGGAGTTGCTCCTGCCATGTCAGCTCATCGGGCTCTCCCTCCTCGGACTCCGACGAGTTGACGGCAGTGTCAGTCTTCTGCCGTCGCTGACGCACCTTCAGGATGTACTCCTGGCGCTTGGGCTCGATCTCGGGCTCGACGGCCGACCGCCCGTCATCGGTCAGCGACCAGACCCCGCGTTGACTGTTGTCCGCGAGACCCATGCCCTTCAGGTACGTCCGAGCCCAGGCCAATCGGTACTCGATCTCAGTGCTCGGGCCGTCCTTGTGAAGGACCGCCTGCTGCGCGTCGGTGTAGTCGCCGTTCTGAAGCACCCGTTCGACGATCTCCTCGATCGAGCCCGAACCACCGAGGTCACGAAGAGCCACGATGGTCGGCCAAAGCAGCTGTTGGTACTGCGGCAGGTTCGCTCCGGTCATATGCAACAGCCTGCCGTATCGGTGGCGCTGCCAGTCGAACTGCCCGTCAGCGATCGGCCTTGAAGTGGTCAGACCCAGACACATCGGTGGCGCACATCCTCCATGTGCTGTCCCTAGAGCTCCACGAGGCGACAGGGGTTGGTGTGAAGCGGTATACCGGCTGGTGCCGCGATTGTGAGCTCAGTCCCATGGAAGGCTCCGTCCGGGCGAGACGACAGGGGAGCACCCAAGCCGCCAGGCTCGATAATCGAACACCAGCGGCTCCGCGTGCCCAAAGGGTGCCCATATTGGGCACGACACGGGGTAAACAGCGGTCAGTCCCGGTCACTACTTCCATTATCTACAAACGAAATCACACCGCGCCGACCCCTTCCGGTTCGTCTTCCAAGCTGGTCATGCGAGTTCGATTCTCGTCACCCGCTCCGCTACCGTCCGGCCTAGTCGGAGCCCGGTTTCTCCAGATCGGCTTTGTCCTCGCCACCTTGACGTTCAGGCTCTGCGCCGCGCACGGGCCACTTCTCCCCC
>CAWHZT010000016.1:0-56155 GCA_963833925.1 uncultured Actinomycetota bacterium
AGGAGCTGCTGGCCATCGCCTTGACCGCGTTCGACCGATTCGGCAGCGAAGAACCGCGCGAGACGCTGCTGGCAGATCGGGAGCTCCTGCTGCACGCGGCCCGCGACGCCGAGCTGCGCGGACCGTACCTGGCGTTCATGAACGACTGCCTGCTCCAGATCGCCGGCCTCGTCCAGGATGCGCTCGCCCACGCCGGCCTGCAGCTCACCGTGCCGGTGGAGCACGCCGTGCGCGTACTGGCGGCCACCCACGACCATCTCCAGGTCCTCGAGCTGCTGGGCGACACCGGAACCGACCGGTTGGCCGTGTTCGGCTCGGTGGTCACGGCCATCACCCGCCCCGCGTAGGGACTTCGGACGAAGCCGTGCCCCACGGCCTCGCTGCGCCCTTCGCTCGCCGCCAGCCATCGCCGCCAGCCATCGTCCCGACTTCGCGCGCTCGACGGCTGCTTCGCGCAGCGGCGAAGGTGCGCGGAGTGCACCGTGAGCGCGCGGAGTCGGCCTTGCCGCGAAGGTTCACCTGATTCGGACTCGTCACCCGTTCCGGGTGGCATTCACTTCCGGTGCGACGGGCGGTAGCCGGGTCGGTGACACTCTGATAGGACGGGGACGCGTCCTCGATGAGTCGGACGCGGGCGGTCACCCGTGCGGAGGATGTCATGGACGAGCGTGAACAGGTCTCGCCGGCGGAACGAGGTCGCGCCGGCGGAAGAGGTCTCGCCGGCGGAAGAGGTCGCGCCGGCGGATGAGGTCGCGCCCACCGTGGAGGTCTCGCCGGCGGGAGAGGTCGCCCCCACGGAAGAGGTCTCGCCGGCGCGATCCCGGCAGCAGGCGATCACCGACCGGCTGGCCGAGCTCGCCCGGCGTCGGCGGGTGTCGTTCTGGGTCTCGGTGGTGCAGCGGTTCAACGAGGTCGACGGCGGCAACCAGTCCGTCGTCTTGTCGGTGACCCTGTTCACCACCGTGCTGCCGCTGATCATCCTCAGCTTCGGCCACGCGAGTGGCTTCGCCAGCAACGTGAACGTCGGCACGCTGTTCGATCGAGAGGCGGGACTGAGCGGAGCGACCTCCGACGCGGTGAGAGCCGCGTTCGGCACGGCGAGCGGCCTGCGCTCATCGTGGTCGGTGATCGGATTGGCCGGGTTCCTGGTCTGGGGGATCCCGATGGCCGTCAGCGTCGCCGCCATCTTTGCCAAAGCCTGGCGGCGGGAGATGCTCACCTTCTGGCACCGGCTGTGGCGCGGCACGGTGTGGTTCCTGCTGTATATGGTGACCCTCACACGTCCGCGACCGGATCGCGTTCAGCGGCGACCACTCCTTCGGCACCCGGGTGGCACTGCTCTCGGTCTCGCTGGTGCCGATCTGGGTGTTCTGGTCGGCGACGCCGGCGCTGCTGGTGCGCGAAGGTTGGCGCGGTGGCCGGTTCCTGCTGAAGGCCGGCGTGGCCGGTGCCGCGGTCCAGGGCGTGTTACTGCCGGTGGGTCTGCGGCTGGTCTTCCCGCCGATGCTGTCCGGCTGGATCGGCTTCGGGCCGATCGGCGTCGCCATGGCGATCATCACCTGGTGCGGCGTGATCGGCATCAGCTGGGTCGTGATCGCCTGCGTCGGCGCCGTGCTGTGGGAACGATCGGCGCCGGCGACGACGGTGGTCGACGTCGAGGTCGACGATCAGCAGGACCCGGAAGAACGGAAACGAGCGACCTCAGTAAGCGACGACCCGGTCAGAACGAGTCGGAGTAGGCCGTCTCGAGCTCCTTCACCAGGCCGTCGGAGTCGGTGATCGAGATCGGCCGACCGGCGAGCAGCGCGTCCAGCGCCGTCAGACAGACGTGATAGCCGGCCGCCGTGTTCGACGCCGCTGCCGCACTGGTCTGCACCAGCCAGGTCGTCAAGGTGAGCGTGGTCTGCCCGGCCGCGAGAGAGTCGAGCTCGAAGCGGAGGACGTCGCCGCCCCAGGTCCACTGGAAGACTCGTGGCGGCTGCCAGACCTGGATCTGCCCGGGGAGCACCGGATCCGCGATCGAGTACTTCGTGACGTGCGCCGGCCAGAACGCGCAGGAGATCTCCGCGCCCTCGGCCCGTTCGCCCACGAGGTCGCACGGGAACCAGGCCCGCAGCTGGTCGGACTCGGTGATCGCCCGCCAGACCCGGTCGATCGGGTGCGGATAGTCCCGGACGAAACGCAGGCCGACCAGCTCGCCGTCGCGGACGATCTCGCCCAGGTGTTGCTCGTTCATCGGATCTCCTCGTCATCGGACCTGGCTTCTGCCGCGGCCTGTCCGTCCAGGTGCACCCCGAGTGCGTCCAATCGGGCCGCCCAGGCCCGCCGATACGGCCGGAGCCACTCGTCGAGCTCCTGCAGCGGTTCGGCGCGCAGCTGGTAGTAGCGGCGCTGGGCCTCCGGACGGACGCTCACCAGCCCGGCCTCCCGCAGTGCCTTCAGATGCTTCGACACCGTCGGCTGGGCCAGCCGGAGCAGCGGCACCAGCTCGCTCACCGACCGGTCACGCTCCCGAAGCGCGTCCAGAATCGCGCGCCGATGCGGCTCGACGACGACCTCGAACACGCCGACTCCCACACTCCGCAGCATAGCCCATCAGCAATATTGCCGTCCAGAAATTCACACGCACGGATGCTGCGTCTGGGCGATGCGGTGCGCAAACGACGGCCCTCACCCCCTCCAGTGACCACATCTGGGCGATGCGGTGCGCAAACGACGGCCCTCACCCCCTCCAGCGCCCACATCTGGGCGATGCGGTGCGCAAACGACAGCCCTCACCCCCTCCAGCGACCACATCCGGGCGATGCGGTGCGCAAACGACAGCCCTCACCCCCTCCATCGACCACATCTGGGCGATGCGGTGCGCAAACGACGGCATTGGGGCCCCCTCAACGCCCGATCTGAGTCGAGGCGCGCCGACGAAGCACGAGAATGCCGATCGGCATGGTCAGGCGGGCCCGTCTGGCACGCTTGGGGCATGAACATCCTTGTCGTCGACGATGATCAGGCCGTACGCGACTCGTTGAAGCGTTCGCTGGAGTACAACGGGTACGAGGTCACCACCGCCGAGGACGGGATGTTTGCGCTTGCCAGGCTCGCCGCCGCCCGGCCCGACGCGGTGATCATGGACGTGATGATGCCGCGGCTCGACGGGCTCGAGACGACCCGGATGCTGCGGGCGGCGGGCAACGACGTGCCGATCCTGGTCCTGACGGCCCGCGACGCAGTCGGCGACCGGGTCGACGGACTGGACGCCGGCGGCGACGACTACATGGCCAAGCCGTTCGCGCTCGACGAGCTGCTGGCCCGACTGCGGGCACTGGTCCGGCGGGCCGGAACAGTGGCGGACTCGGCTGACCCGTCGACGTACAGCCTGAGCTTCTCCGACCTCGTGCTGAACACCCACACCCGCGAGGTGCTGCGGGGCAGCCGTCAGATCAACCTCACCCGTACGGAGTTCGCGCTGCTCGAGGCGTTCATGGAGCATCCCCGGCGGGTGCTGGACCGGAGCTGGCTGCTGAACGAGGTGTGGGGTTTCGACTTTCCGACGACGGCGAACTCGCTCGAGGTGTACATCGGCTATCTGCGCCGCAAGACCGAGGCCGACGGCGAGGCCCGACTCATCCACACGGTCCGCGGAGTCGGGTACGTCCTGCGCGAGACGCCTCCCTAAGCCATGGCCGGTTCCGAGACCCTGGCCGGCGAAGCGGCGCGAACCGGGCGCCCGGCGGGGCTGATCGCGCGGTTCCGCCGCTGGCTCCGCGACACTTTGAGCAAGCTGCAGAAGGCACCCCGCTCGCTGCCGCTGCAGCGGCGCGTGGCGTATCTGACGATGATTGCGGTGGCCCTGGCGGTGGCGGGCACGAGCGTGGCCGGCTACGTGACGCTGCGCTACTCGCTGTATCGCGCGCTGGACCAGGAGATGGTCGAGACGGCATCGTCCCTGGCCGTCCCGACGGCCCAGGACATCCGTAGTCTCAACGGGCTCACCGAGCGAGCGCTCCGCGCGGGCAACATCAGTGCTGCCGCCGTCCGTTCCGACGGGACGATCTTCTACGTGCCGGACGAGCGGGCCCACCTCGTGCTCGGCGAGGACGAGATCGCCATCGCCAAGCTGCAGCAGGGCTATTCCGCGCGGAGCGGCTACGCCACGGACGGGCAGCCGTACCGGATCGTGGCCGTGCCGATCACCGAGCTCGGCAACTACGCGATGGTGCTCGGCAGGCCGCTGGCCGCGACCAACCGCATCCTGAGCTCGCTGTGGCTGGTGCTGATCGTCTTCGGCGGCGCCGGCGTCGGCCTGGCCGCCGTGGCGGGCGCGACGGTCGCCCGCTCCAGCATGCGTCCCGTTCGTGAGCTGTCGGCCGCGGTCGAGCACATCGCAGTCACCGACGAGCTGAGACCGATCCCGGTGACCGGAAACGACGAGTTGAGCCGCCTGGCCGAGGCGTTCAACCGGATGCTGGCCTCACTCGCGTCCTCGCGCGAGCGGCAGAAACAGTTGATCGCCGACGCCGGGCACGAGCTGCGGACACCGCTGACGAGCCTGCGGACCAATATCGAGCTTCTCCAGGCAGACGCCCGGACCGGGATGCTCCGGCCAGAGGACCGCAGCGAGATCCTGCGCGACGTTTCCGCACAGCTGGTCGAGTTCACGACCTTGATCGGGGACCTGGTCCAGCTGGCCCGCGACGAGCGGGTGGCGGCGGCCCCGGAACCGATCGACTTCCGCGATGTCGTCAACTCCGCCCTCGACCGCGTACGCCTTCGTGGGCCTGGTCTGACGTTCGACGTCGAGCTGAACCCGTTCTATGTCGTCGGCGAGTCCGACACGCTCGAGCGGGCGGTGACCAACCTGCTCGACAACGCCGTGAAGTGGAGTCCGCCCGGGGGAGTCGTCCGCGTCCAGCTCGAGGGCGATCGGCTCCGGGTCGCCGACCAGGGACCGGGCATCAACGAGGCCGACCTGCCCCACATCTTCGACCGGTTCTACCGGGCCGACACCGCGCGGAACACGCCGGGCACCGGGCTCGGGCTGTCCATCGTGGCCAGCACGGTCGAGCGCCACGGCGGCTGGGTGAAGGCGAGCCGCTCGGCACAGGGCGGCGCCGAGTTCATCCTGCACCTTCCCGGCTCCACCACCCTCGAAGGTCTGACCAGCGGTGGCTGAGGCCAGCGAGCCCCCAGCCCGGCGTGGGCGCGTCGCTGCGAAGCGCCGGGCATGACTTCCGACTAGCGAGCAGCCCGAACGGGGCAGCAGAGTCCGGGCTGCGAGTAAGGGAAAAAGCGTCGCGGCGCGCAGCGAGCCGCGCGCCCAGCAAGCAGTCACGACCGACCGCGAGTGGCGTACGGGGTGTGCGTCGGCAGGGTCATCCGCGGGCCGTGGCGCGGACGGGCCGGAGCCGTCGAGAACAGCAGCATCTGGACCCGGAACCGATGGCCCCGGTAGGGCTCCAAGATCTCCAGGCAGGCGTCATCGTCGAGTGCCTCGCCGACGAGGGCGTACGTGATGTGCTTTCCGACGTGGTAGTCGCCGACGCTCCACGCATCGGCGTCGCCGTGGGCACGCTGCCGCACCTCCGCCGAGGTCCACGGGCCCACGCCCGGCAGGCTGCGGAGCGCGCGGTCGGCGTCGACATCGGATCGCGCGAGCGTTCGTTCGACCGCTGCCGCCCGTTGCGCGGAGCGCACCAGTGTCCGGCTGCGCCGCTCCTCCACCCCGGCCGCGAGGAACGTCCAGCTCGGCACCTTCGCCCAGCTCTCCGGGGTCGGCGGCAGCCGCATCCCGTACGCCGGCGAGTCCGGGTTCCGCGCCGGTCCGGGCGCCGGCTCCCCGAACTGTGCGACGAGCAGCCGCCACGCGCGAAACGCTTCCTTGCCGGTGACCACCTGTTCCAGACAGGCCGGCGCCAGTGCCTCGAACGCCGCGTCGCTCGCGCCGACCCGGTAGCCGGGCCGACGACGGAGCGCCTCCACCAGCGGAGCATGCTGCGGCAACGGAGCGAATCCAGCCGGGTCGTCGTCCTCTCCCGCCAGTCGTGGCAGGTGCTCCAGCGCCCAGTCGGCGCCGGCGCCCCAGGCTCTGGCAGTGATCACCTCGCCGGCCAGCAGGATCTTCACCAGCGCCGGTCCGATGGGAGTACGGGTGGCCCGGAACCACAACGGCCCGAGCCTGCGGTGGGTCGGGTCGCCGGGTCCGCGGCGGTGCAGGGACAGCGTCTGCTCGAGGCTGTTCGGGCGTCCCAGCCGGAGCTCCCGGGTCGAGCCCTGCCCGCCGGTCATCGCCCCGCACCGCCGGTCATCGACGTACCTCGAAGACGCCGTCATCGCGCGCCGTGAAGCCGGCCTTGACCAGCACCCGGCGGGACGCGACGTTGTCGGCGGCCGTCTCCGCGCGGACCGCGGACGCACCGTCGCGCCAGGCCAGCTCGAGCACCTCGCGACAGGCAGCGGTGCCGACGCCGCGGCCGTGCACCGCGCCGACCAGGGAGTACCCGATCTCCACCACGCCGTCGATCGAAGCCGGGCCGTGGAACCCGATGTCGCCCACCACCACACGGTCGGCCACGACCTGGTGGATCCACCAGGTCGGGATCCGCGTGCCGTCCCAGCCAAATGCCCGATGTGCCTCGGTCAGCATGGCCACCCCGACCAGGGTGTCGGCCAGCGGATAGGCGGGGTGCCAGGGCGGCCCGTCCACGATCCGTTGCCCACGCAAGAGACCGCGGGCGGTGGCCAGCGACATCGGGTGCAGCCTCACCTCGGGTGGTCTCGAGGACCGGTCCGCCATCACGCGACCGACGGCCATGGGTTCGGCCGGCAACCTTTCAGCCCCTTGGTCTGCTGCATCATCACGGGGGCGGGGCGACCCTTGCCCGGACAGCCGACGTGGTTGTAGCCCAGCGAGTGCCCGAACTCGTGGTTCACCAGGTACTGCCGATAGCTCGCCACATCCGCCTTGTACGCCTTCGCACCGAACACCCAGCGTTTGGCGTTGAGCACGACCCGGTCGCCGTTCTGGCAGGACACCTGACCGCGGGTGCGCCAGGGATAGCAGAGTCGGTCGGTGGTGCCGGGCGTCACGACGTACGCATGCAGGTGCGCCTTGGCGGGGTCGGAGACCAGTCGGAAGCGGACATGATCGGTGCCCCGCCACGACCGCTTGTCGCTCAGCGTCGCGTGGATCTCGCGAGCCACTGCCTTCGGATCGAGTGCCAGTCCCCGCTCGACCCGGACGTCGAACGTGACCACCCGGCCTCTGCCCTTGGCCGCGGCGAGCTTCAGTCTCGCCCGCTTGTACGTCCCCGGCCCCCGGGCCGGCACCGCCACAGAGGCGGGCTGCGCCGGTGTCTTCCGACCTTCGGCAGGCGTCTCGGCCTCCCCGACCGAGGCCCGGGTCGTCGAACGCGGAGCGGGTGGTGAGGCACCCTCCACGAGACCGGGCACGGGACTGGGAACGGGAGTGGACACCGAGCCGGACGCGGGTACGGCGGCGGCCGCCGGCGCCGTACCGCTGTCGTCGGCGGCGGGAACGATCATCCCCACGACACCGACTGCGCCGACCACCACGCCGATGATCACCGCGAGCAGACCGACCCGCCGGTCGCGCGGGGTAGATTGTGAGCCGCTCGGAGCCTCAGGAGCCGCTCCGCTGAGGGGATCCCGAGGTGCGTCGCCTCCTGCCCGGTTCGAACGGCTCACGAGGGACAAGACTAGGCGGAGGACCTTGACCCACACGCACATCGACTCGCACGAGTTGTCGGCGACAGAACTGGCCCGGCATCGGCGTGCGCTGCGGATCATGGTCGTGGTCCTGATCCCGCTGGCGATCTGGACGGCGGTCGGTCTGATCGCCCTGTGGCCGCAGGACGTACGGAGCCACATCAACTCCGACGTTGCCGGCTACAGCGTTGCCGGCGTGACGTATCCCACGGCTCGGATCACGGCCATCCAGCCGATCTCCTGTGACGGCTTGGCCGGGTCGACGCCCGATCAGTCGTCGACCGGCTGCGCGAACATCAGTGTCGAGGTCTTGGACGGGGAGGACAAGGGAAAGAAGATCGACGCCATCCCGCTCACCGAGGCGATCGTGTCCTCAGGCACTAGCATCGGTCAGCAGGTGGTCCTCGTCCGGATTCCGCCCGCCGACGGACAACCGGCGCAGTATCAGTTCTCCGACTTCGAGCGTCGCTCGCCGCTGGCGGTCATCGCGCTCCTGTTCGCCGTGGCGGTGATCGCGGTCGCGCGCTGGCGAGGCTTCGCCGCCCTGCTCGGCCTGGCTTTCGCCGGGTTCATCCTGATCAAGTTCATGTTCCCGGCGCTCGTGGTCGGGACCAACCCGATCGCCGTCGGGCTGATCGGCTCGTCGGCGATCATGTTCGTCACCCTGTACGCGGCGCACGGCTTCTCCGCCCGAACGACGACCGCGCTGCTGGGCACCCTGTTCGGACTCGTGATGATCGCGATCCTCGGCTGGCTCGCGACTCGCTGGGGACACCTCACCGGGGTGTCCTCGGAGGACGACTTCGTCCTCGCCGCGGCGGCACCCGACCTTCATCTGACGTCGGTTGTGGTCTGCGGGATCATCGTCGCCGGTCTCGGCGTGCTGAACGACGTCACCATCACCCAGGCCTCGGCCGTCTGGGAGCTGGCCGACACCGACCCCGACCAGCGTCGACTGTTCTCCCGGGCGATGCGGATCGGGCGGGATCACATCGCGTCGACCGTCTACACCATCGCGTTCGCGACGGCGGGTGCCGTACTGCCGGTGCTGCTGTTGATCGCCATCTACGACCGGCCGCTGCTGCAGGTAGCCCAGAGCGAGCAGTTCGCGGCCGAGCTGATCCGCACACTCGTCGGTTCCATCGGCCTCGTGCTCGCGGTCCCACTGACCACGGCGATCGGTGTGGCGGTGGTCCGGGTCAGCGGCCGAGGTCGGCAGGTTGCCGCGGGCGTTGCGCCCGTCGGCCGTCCCGCTGCTGGGAGCGCTGCCGCGCCAGTCGCCGGAACCGCTGTCGGGCCCGCCGCTGGAAGTGCTGCCGGGCCTGCCGCTGGCGCGGGCGCCCTCGGCGGGCTCACTGCGCGGCTTCGTCGCCGACCGGTGCCGTCGGACGCCGACGAGACCCAAGACTCGGCGACCCAGGTCACGGAGACCGAGACCGAGCAGCCCGACACCGAGCAGCCCGAGACCGAGCAGCCCGAGACCGAGCAGCCCGAGATCGCAACGACCTCCGCAGACACGCTCGATGACGGCCAGGCCGGCGACGAGTCAGTAGTGGACGCCGGAGAGGCGAATACAGAAGACGAAGACGTGGCCGATGAGACGGCCGCCGAGCAGACGTCGAACGTGGAAGCCCAGTCCGCGGAAACCCAGTCCGCGGAAACCCAGTCCGCGGAAACCCAGTCCGCGGAAACACCGTCCGCGGAGTCGCCGACCGACGCACCTCCGGTCGTCACCAAGCAGCGCCGGTTCCGTCTTCGCCGGCCGAAGCCGGAGGACGACTTCGACGACTTCTCCGACCTGCGAGACCCCGTCGACCCCGAGCCGCCAGGAAGGCGCTGAGGCGAACATGCGTGCAGTCGTCTACAAGGGGTACGGACGAACGCCGAAGGTCCGCGAGGTGCCCGAGCCGGACGTGCCGCCGAACGGCGCCGTCATCAAGGTCGAGGCCACGGGTGTCTGCCGCTCTGACTGGCACGCCTGGCAGGGTCACGAGCCCGTGCCTTTGCCCCACATCCCTGGCCACGAGTTCGCCGGGGTGGTCTCGGCCGTCGGGGCCAAGGTGAAGCGGGCGAAGATCGGCGACCGGGTGACCGCCCCCTTCGTGTGCGGGTGCGGTCGGTGCGATTTCTGTCGGCGCGGAGACGCGCAGGTCTGTCCCAACCAGAGTCAACCGGGGTTCAGTCACGCAGGTTCCTTCGCCGACTACGTGGTCGTCAACGCCGCCGACACGAATCTCGTGCCCCTGCCGAAGGGTGTGCCGATGACGGCCGCGGCGGCACTGGGGTGCCGATTTGCGACGGCTTATCGCGCCCTGGTCGGCCACGGTCGACTCGTCCGGGACCAGACCGTCGCGGTGTTCGGGTGCGGCGGCGTCGGGCTTTCGGCCGTGATGATCGCCACCGCGCTCAAGGCCCGAGTGATCGCCGTCGACGTGTCTCCGCGAGCCCTCGACGCCGCAGCCGAGCTAGGCGCGATCGAGACCGTCAGGGCGGATGCATCCGACCCGGCCGACGTGATCCACGACCTGACGGACGGCGGAGCTCACATCACCATCGATGCCATCGGCTCGCCGGCGATCGTGTCAGCGGCCGTACGCAGTCTCCGCCGGCGCGGTCGGCACGTCCAGGTCGGACTGCTGCTCGGTGACGACGCGATGACCGCTGTCCCGATGGATCGGGTCATCTCCCGGGAGCTGGAGATCTACGGATCGCACGGCATGCCGGCGATCGACTATCCGGCAATGCTGGACCTGATCGCCCGCGGCAAGCTGCAGCCCGAGCGGCTGATCGGTCGAACGATCACGCTCGACGAGGCGCCAGACGCGCTGGCGGCCATGGGGAAGCCCGGCGGCGTCCCGGGCCTGACCGTCATCGACTTCGCCGAGTGAGGCCGAGGTTCGCGGGGTATGGCGGTGCCCAGAACGGACGCGCCCAGACCGTCCGTCCACCGAGTGCTTGACGGGCGATTGCTGGACCGGCAGCAAAATCCGATCGGGTTCGCGAGTACGGCGGCTGAGACGGCGCGCTGCGGTAGCTGTGACCAGTGGGTGTCGTGGTGATCGTGGTGTGGGTCTCTGCTCGACGACGCGGACCGACCAACCGGGCATCTCGCACATAGCCCACGGCACAACTCTTGAGTTGAAGTTGACTTCAAGTTGAATAATGGGTGGCATGACCACATACCCGCGCCGAACAGCAGTCATCACCGGCGCATCGACCGGGCTCGGCCGCGCCCTGGCGCAGCTGCTGGCCGAAGGCGGCTGGCGCCTCGTGATCGACGCGCGACGCACCGAGCAGCTGGCCGTTGCGCAGCGGGAGCTCGCCCTGCTCACCGACGTCGCCGCCATACCAGGCGACGTTGCCGACCATGATCATCGAGCGGATGTCGTGAGAGCCGCGGACGGCTCGATCGATCTGGTGATCAACAACGCCAGCGACCTCGGCGCGAGTCCGTTGCCCTTGCTCCGCGATCTCAGCACCACTGCCCGAATTCGCTTGTGGCAAGTCAATGTGGACGCACCACTGGCCCTGATCCAGGCGGCCCTGCCCTATCTCGCGCCGAACGCCGTAGTGATCAACATCTCCTCCGACGCCGCTGTCGAGCACTACCAGAACTGGGGTGGGTACGGGGCCACCAAGGCGGCCCTCGACCACATCACGCTCACCTTGGCGGCGGAGGAGCCGCAGTTCCGCTTCTACGCCGTCGATCCGGGGGACATGCGCACCGATCTGCACCAGGCAGCCTTTCCGGGCGAGGACATCAGCGATCGACCGGAGCCCGAATCGGTCGCGCCCCGGCTGCTCCGGCTGGCCCGGTCGGGGCTGCCGAGTGGACGCTACCGGGCGGGCGACCTACCGGAACCCGTGGGGACTCACTCCACGGATCACGACGTCGAACCGACCTTCCGATGAGCGCCCGGCACGATCGCTCATCAACCCACCCACCAACCCTCCCCACCTCCGCCGTGCACCCATCGACCTTGCGCCCAACGACTGTGTTCCGCTCCCCGGTGGACCTGACGGCCGACGCTCCACCGGAGGCCCGCGGGGAGCCGCGGGACAGCGTGCGGCTGCTGGTTGCCACACCCGAGGGCGTCAGGCACACCACCTTCCGGCACCTTGATCGATTCCTCGACGCCGGCGATGTCCTCGTGGTCAACACGTCCGCTACGGTGCCCGGTCAGCTGGATGCCACCCGGGACGGCCAACCGGTCGTCGTGCACGTGGCCAACCGGCTCGCCGACGGTAGTCGGGTCGTCGAGCTGCGGACGGCTCCCGAGGCTGCCGACCCGATCCTGGACGGCGTACCCGGCGAACGGCTCACGCTGGTTCCGGGTGGGAGTGTCGTCTTGCTGGACCCGTATCCGCACGCCGGCTCCTCGCCCGGGGGCCTGGGCAATCGGCTCTGGCGAGCAAGGATCGAGGTCGACGAGCCACTCGCGGAGTACCTGGATCGCCGGGGACGACCGATCAGTTACGGCTATCTTCGACAGCGCTTTCGTATCGACGCGTACCAGACGGTGTTCGCGCTGCATCCCGGCAGCGCCGAGATGCCCAGTGCCGGACGACCCTTCACTCCCGACCTGGTCACGCGGCTCGTCGCTGCGGGTGTCGGGTTCGCTCCGATCACGCTGCATACCTCGGTCTCTTCACAGGTTGCCGGGGAGGGCCCACTGGCAGAGTGGTTCACCGTGTCCGCGCACAGCGCCGAACTGATCAACTCAGCCCGAAGGAGTGGCCGGCGAATCATCGCCGTGGGGACGACGGCAACGCGAGCAGTCGAATCGGTCGCCGATCAGGACGGATTCGTGCATGCCGGAACCGGCTGGACCGAAATCGTGATCTCATCGTTACGGCCAATTCGTACGATCAACGGACTGATCACGGGCTGGCACGATCCGGAAGCCTCACATCTCTTACTGGTCGAGGAAGTAGCCGGTTCCGAGCTCACTCAACAGGGTTACGACGCGGCGGTAGACCAGCGCTACCGCTGGCATGAGTTCGGGGACTCGGGCCTGTTCTTGCCGTGAGCCAGGTCACCATCTTGATCACAGGAACCTCACAGGTGCGCGTGATCTATTGGCTCACCTGTGCTGGCGGCCCTAGCCTGAGGCACGTGAGCAGACCGCGACTACTGGGTTTTCCGAACCCGGTGAACGAGAAGGCGGCGCGCGCCGTCGCCGGCGGCGTCGCGCTGCTTGCCATCGTCACGCTGCTCACCGGTTGGCAACCGCTGCTCGTGCTCTTGGCGCTGGGGTTCCTCGCGCGCTTCCTGACCGGGCCGAAACTGAGCCTCCTCGGTCAACTGGCCACGAGGGTGATCGCACCGCGACTCGGCGACCCGATCTGGGTTCCGGGCCCGCCCAAGCGATTCGCGCAGGCGATCGGGCTGACCCTCACGACCGCCGCGGCCATCGCCGGGCTCGGCTTCGGTGCTCCGATGCTGGCTGCGGTCTTGATCGCGTTGGTGCTGGTAGCCGCGCTGATGGAGTCGGTGATCGGCTTCTGCGTCGGGTGCTGGCTGTTCGGGCACCTGATGCGAGTGGGGGTCATCCCGGCGACGACCTGCGAGGCCTGCAGCGACGTCCAGGCCCGCTACGGCAAGGAGCCCAAGGAGGTCGGGCCGCTCAAGGCGCCGACCACCGGCTGGACCGCGCGGTCGACCTCACAAGTGGACTAGCAGCCAGAAGCTGGGCAGCTGGCTAGGTCGAATCCGCCCCATCGAGCAGCAGACCCAGATCGGGACGGTTGAAGAACTCCGCCGCCGCGCGAGCGGTCGGTGAACCGAGATCGGGATCCGCTCCCGCGGCCACCAAGAGCCGGACCACCTCCGGATAGCCCTTGAACACCGCACCTGCCAGCGGTGTCTGTCCTCGGTCGTTGATCACGTCGATATCGGCGCCGCGCTGGATCAGCACCGATACGGTCCCCGGGTGACCGTGGTAGGCAGCGAGCATCAGCAGGGTGTTCCCGGCGGCATCGGTCAGGTCGGCGGGCACGCCGGCATCGACGTAGCCCGCCAGCCGTTCGGCCTCCCCGGCGCGCGCCCGATCGAACAGCCAGTGCGCGAGCTCGATCTGCTCGGGGATCGGTTCCTCCGCGGCCCCGCTCATCAGTCCTCCGGCCTCAGCAGCGGGAACAAGATCGTTTCCCGGATCCCGGCGTTCGTGAACAGCATCACCAAACGGTCGATGCCGAGTCCAAGGCCACCCATCGGCGGAGCGCCGAACTCCAACGCAGCAAGGAAGTCCTCATCCAGCTGCATCGCCTCGGGATCACCCGCCGCTGCCGCCAGGGACTGGGCAGTCAGCCGTTCCCGCTGGATCACCGGATCGATCAGCTCCGAGAACCCGGTGCCCCGCTCCAAGCCTCCGATCATCAGGTCCCAGGCCTCGATCAGATTGGGGTCGCTGCGATGCGGGCGGGCAAGAGGCTGCGCAATGGGCGGGTAGTCACAGACGAACGTCGGCTGGATCAGCGTCGGCTCGACGAGCTCACCGAACAGTTCCAACACCAGCTTCTCCGCCCCCCACGCGGGGTCGATCGCGACCTCGTGCCGCTCGGCCAGCTTCCGTAGGACCTCCGCCGAGGTCTCGGGGGTGATCTCCTCCCCGACCGCCTCGGACAGCCCCGGGTAGACCCCGAGCCAGCGCCACTCCCCGTCGAGATCGATCTCTCCCTCCGGAGTCGTGATCACCCGGGAGCCGAGCAGATCGGCGACGTCGAGGATGATCGTCTTGATCACCTCGGCGATCGTGCGCTGATCGCCCCACGACTGATAGACCTCGAGCATCGTGAACTCGGCGCTGTGGGTGGAGTCGATGCCCTCGTTCCGGAAGATCCGGCCGAGCTCGTACACCTGCTCCACGCCGCCGACCACCGCCCGCTTCAGGAACAGCTCCAGCGCGATCCGCAGGGTCATGTCCGTGTCGAACGCATTGAGGTGGGTGTTGAACGGACGCGCGTTGGCTCCGCCGTGGACCAGCTGCAGCACCGGGGTCTCGATCTCGACGAAGCCCAGCCGGTGCATGGTCTCTCGAACACTGCGGGTGATCGAGGCCCGGGTCCTGACCATGTCCCGCGCGGCCGTTCGGACCACCAGGTCGGCGTAGCGCTGGCGCACCCGGGTCTCGTCCGACAGCTCCTTGTGCAACGTCGGCATCGGCCGAAGAGCCTTGGCGGCGATGGTCCACGAGTCCGCCAGCACCGACAGCTCCCCCCGACGCGACGAGATCACCCGGCCCGTCACCGAGACGAAGTCGCCGAGGTCGATGTCGGCCTTCCACGCGGCCAACGACTCCTCGCCCAGCTCGGCCAGCGACAGCATCACCTGCAGACGCTCGCCGGACGACGCCTCCGAGAGTCCCCCCTGCAAGGTCGCAAAGCACAGCTTGCCGGTGTTGCGGATGAACACGACCCGACCGGCCACCGAGACGACGTCCGCCGTCTCCTCGCCCGTCCCCAGCCCACCCCACTGCTCACGGACCGCCGCGAGACTGTGGGTTCTCGGTACGCTCACGGGGAACGGTTGGCGGCCCTCCGCGAGCAGCCGGTCGCGCTTGTCGTGACGCACCCGGATCTGCTCCGGCAGGCTTTCCTCCTCAGACACCCCGACAGCCTATTCGGCGGACGGCTGGGAGGCGTTACCCCGCGGTAATGCGGCCCTGAGTAAGGTCTCGCCCATGAAGGACGTCTTGGCGAGCTACCGTCCGGGGGTTGCGTTCGACGAGATGATCGACGAGTCCGGCGAGGTCCGGCCGTCGTACCAGGCCGTTCACCGGTCGCTGCAGCGGGCCACGCCTGCCGAGCTGAAGGTGATCGCGGAGTTCCTGGCCAACAACTACTTCCAGGCGGGCGTGACGTTCGACGTCGGCGGCGTGGAGAGACCATTCCCGCTCGACCTGGTGCCTCGCGTCATCGCCTCCGCGGAGTGGGACACGATCGAGTCCGGCGTCGGCCAGCGGGTGAAGGCGCTCGAGGCCTTCCTGGCCGATGTCTACTCCGATGCCCGGGTGATCAGTGACGGCGTGATCCCGCGGCAGCTGGTCACGTCCTCGACCCACTACCACCGGGCTGTCTGGGGGATCGAGCCGCCGAACGGGGTGCGCGTCCATGTCGCGGGTGTCGACCTCGTGCGGACCCCCCAGGGCGACGTACGCGTGCTGGAGGACAACGTACGCGTGCCGAGCGGCGTCTCCTACGTCATGACGAACCGGACCGCGATGCTCACGGCCATGCCTGCCGCCTTCAGCAACCAGCGGATCCGCCCGGTCGGCGGCTATCCCCAGCGCCTGCTCACGGCGCTGCGCAACGCGGCCCCCCAGGGCGGCGACGACCCGAATGTCGTCGTCCTGACACCGGGCGTCTACAACTCGGCCTACTTCGAGCACACGTTGCTCGCCAGGACCATGGGGGTCGAGCTGGTCGAGGGCCGCGACCTCGAGTGCCGACGGGGCAAGGTCTACATGCGAACGACCGAGGGCCTGCGGCGGGTCGACGTCATCTACCGTCGGCTCGACGACGACTTCATGGACCCGGTGCACTTCCGCAGCGACTCGATGCTCGGCGTGCCGGGGATCGTCAACGCGGTGCGGACCGGTGGGGTAGCGCTCGCGAACGCCATCGGCAACGGGGTCGCCGACGACAAGCTGATCTACACCTATGTTCCGGACCTGATCCGCTACTACCTGCACGAAGAACCGATCATCCACAACATCGACACCTGGCGGCTCGAGGAGGACGCGGCGCGTGAGGAGGTGCTCGACCGGCTCGACGAGCTGGTCGTGAAGCCGGTCGACGGATCCGGTGGCAAGGGCATTGTGATCGGGCCGCGGGCGACCTCCGACGAGCTGGACGCTCTGCGCCGGCGAGTGATCGCCGACCCCCGAGGGTGGATCGCCCAACCGCTGATCCAGCTCTCGACGGTGCCCACCTTCATCAACGACACGCTCGCCCCGCGACACGTCGACCTGCGCCCGTTCGCGGTCAACACCGGCGAGGACGTGTACGTCCTGCCAGGCGGCCTGACCCGGGTCGCCCTGCCCGAGGGTGAGCTCGTCGTGAACAGCAGCCAGGGTGGCGGAAGCAAGGACACCTGGGTGCTCAGCTCGCCGCTGCACCACCCGCCGCGCGACGACGACGAGGCCGAGGAGACCGAGCCCGAGGTCGACGAGCTCGGCGGCGACGACGGCGTGCCCGAGCCGGAGCCCAAGCCCACGCCCCGGCGCCAGCCGGTCGTGCCCATGGTGATCAGCCGACCGCCAGGGCTGGCTCCGGACCTCGTTCGGCGCGGTGAGCCGCAGCAGGAGCAGCAGCAACAGCTCGGTGCCCAGCGGCAAGTCCAGCGTGCGAGCGGTGTGGAGCAACGACAGTGCTGAGCCGGATCGCGGAGTCCTTGTTCTGGATCGGCCGCTACGTCGAGCGCGCCGACGACACGGCTCGGCTGTTGCAGACCCACCTCAGGGTGATGATCGAGAGCAATCCAGCCTCCGAGAGCGAGTCGTGCACCAACCTGCTCGCGCTGATGGGCATCGACGACATCGAGAACCCCGGCAAGGACGACCTGCTGCGAGTGCTGGGCTATGACGCCCGCGAGTCCAGCTCGATCTTCGCGTCCTGGGCGGCGGCGCGCGACAACGCTCGCCGGGCCCGCGAGGTGATCCCGGCCGAGTTGTGGCAGTGCATCAACACGACCTGGCACAACTTGCCGTCCGGGCGACTGCAGCTCACCCAGGCCCACGGCTTCTGCGACTGGGCCCGGGAGCGGAGCGCGTTGTTCTCCGGCCTAGCACGCAACACGATGGTCCGCGACGACGGTTGGCAGTACCTACTGCTCGGCCGCAGCCTCGAACAGGCCGACATGACCTCGCGGATGGTGGCCTCGGCCGCACCCGCGACCGGAACCACCCAGTGGCCGCAGGTGCTCCGGGGCTGCGGCGGGCACGACGCGTTCCTGCGGACGTACCGCGGCGTGCACTCCGACGCCGGCGCGGCCGAGTTCTTGATCGTCGACGCCCGCTTCCCTCGCTCGGTGATGCACGGGCTGATCGCGGCGTCGGACTGCCTCCGCAAGGTAGGCGGCCAGTCCACGCCCGGCCACAGTGCGGTCGGTCGGGCCCAGCGGCTCCTCGGCCAGCTCCGAGCCCATCTGGAGTACGCGCCGATCGAGGACATGGTCGACGATCTCGATGCCGAGATGACCCGGGTGCAAGACGTCTGTGCCGATGTCGCCGAGATCGTCGCGACGGCCTTCTTCGCCGCCGCCGACGCGCGGGCCTGGATCAGGGAAGGGACCCGCTGATGCGGATCAGCATCGACCACCAGACTGGATTCCGGTACTCCTCGCCGGTGGCCTCGTCCTACAACGAGGCGCGGATGACCCCGGCCACCACCAGTCATCAGACGGTGTGGACGAGCCGCGTCGGTATCGAGCCGACCTCGTGGAGCTTCACGTTCACCGACTACTGGGGCACCCAGGTCACCACGTTCGAGCTGCACGAGCCGCACAAGCGACTGACCGTGCACGCCCAGTCGGTGGTGGAGACACGCGGCGACCAGCAGCCCTGGGACCAGACCCGCCAGGTCCCCGGCAACGACCTCGGCTGGGCAGCGCTCAACGATCGCGGGGTGATCGACTCGATGGCGGAGTTCTTGACCGTCAACGAACGGACGAGGGCACCGGAGGGCCTCGCCGCCCTCGCCGCCGAACGAGCGCGGCAGCCTCCGCGGCTCGCCGCGCTCGACGTCTGCCGAGAGATCGCCGACCGGATGACCTACGAGAGCGGCTCGACCTCGGTAACGAGCTCCGCGGCCGAGGTGTGGGCCCAGGGCCGCGGGGTGTGTCAGGACTACAGCCATGTCGCGCTCGGCGCCCTGCGCTCGATCGGACTGCCGGCGCGCTATGTCTCCGGGTATCTGTTCCCCGGCGGGGCGCAGCCCAACACCACGGTCACCGGCGAGAGTCACTCCTGGGTGGAGTGGTGGTGCGGCAGCTGGGTCGCCTACGATCCGACGCTCGGCGGACGGATCTCCGACGCGTACGTCCGGGTGGGTCACGGCCGCGACTACGGCGACGTCGCGCCGCTGCGCGGGACGTACTCCGGCGGGAAGTCGGAGATGTTCGTGACGGTGGCGATGACGCAACTGGGCTGACCCGCGGCCGGCCCGTCCAGGGCGTCCGGTGCGTCGATATGTTGTCGCCATGAGCAACTACGGCCAGCAGCCCAACCCGTACGGCCAGCCGCAGCCCGGACAACAGGGCCAGCCCGGCCCGGCCCAGAACCCGTATGGCCAGCAGGGTCAGAACCCGTACGGCCAGCCTCAGCAGCCGTACGGCCAGCGCCCGGGCCAGCCGCCCTACGGCCAGCCGGGCGGTCAGCAGCCATGGGGCCAGCCTCAACCCGGGCAGCAGTCCCAACCCGGTCAACAGGGCCAGCAGCCGTACGGGCAGCCGCAGCCCGGACCGCAGGGACAACAGCCCGGACCGCAGGGACAGCCCGGCGGCTGGATCCCGCAGCCGGCAAGCGTGGCGCGGCCGGCGCTGCAGGCCAGGGCGATCTCGGTGGTGACGATGGACTCCGTTCCCGGCCGGGACGTCGCCGCGGTCATCGGAGACGTCGTCGGCGTCGTGGTCCGGCCCCGCGAACTCGCCCCGGAGCTGCGGGTGGGCAACCCCCTCGACGGCTACGCGACGATGCTCACCCGCTCCCGGCAGGACGCGGTGACCAAGATGATCGACATGGCCGTCGCGGCCGGCGCGGACGCGATCGTGGCCTTCAAGTACGACTGCAGCGAGATCACCCAGTCGCTGAGTGAGGTGTCGGCGTACGGAACCGCCGTGAAGCTCGCGCCAGAGGCGCAGGTGCTCGCCGGATCGAGCACCAGCACGACCGAGTCGACCACCGGACCTGCCGGCCCTGCCGGAGCCGCCGGATCGGGGGCACCCGACGCGGGCGCTGCTGACGTGTCGGAGGATGATCCGATCCGCGACGAGGCGTCCTCGGCCACCACGCTGAGCAGGCCCGCCTCCTACGCCACTCCGACCGGGCCGTCGCGGCAGGACCAAGGTGACACCGGTCGCGGAGATGCGGGGTCGAACGACCAGCCGTGGCCGCCGAGCAGCTGGCCGTCCCAGCACTGACCGATCCCTCGCCCGGGCCCGGGGTCGGTTCGAGGGCCGAGGGGGCTCAGGTCAGAATGAGGCATGAGCGCTGACCAGAACGACGCCAACCAGACCGTCGCTGACCAGACCGTCGCTGACCAGACCGGCGCGGAGAGCGATCCCGCCGAGCAGACCGATCCGGCCGAGGAGACCAAGCGCAAGTTCCGCGAGGCGCTGGAGGCCAAGAAGGGTCGTCGCGGGGAAGACCATCTCGACGACGGTCCGCAACACGCCCACGGCCACGGCCCCGTCGAGGCGAAGCGGACCTTCCGGCGCAAGACCGGCTGACCTCCGCCGACCCGACCGCTCAGAACCAGTCAACCGAGAGGCCCGCCTGTGAGCACAACCGTCCGGACCAGCGCTGGTCCGGTCACTCTGACCTCTGCTGCCCACAGCGCGATGCGGCCCAGCACTCGGGGAACGATCACCGGTGGCCTGTGGGCTGATCGCCGTCGGATCAATCGTGAGATCTCCGTGCCGGGCGCCTGGGACCGGCTGCATGAGGCGGGCAACTACCACAACCTGGAGCTGGCGGCCGGACGGACGCAGGGGACGTACGTCAACGACCTCCCGTTCCTGGACAGCGATGTCTACAAGTGGCTGGAGGCGATCGGCTGGGTGTTCGCAGACCCCGACCTCGATCCCGAGCTGGCGGATCGGCTCAGGGGAGCAGGTCCGCGAGACCGAGGAGCTGCTCGACGCCGTCCAACAGCCCGATGGCTACCTCGACTCGCACTTCCAGGTGCGCTATCCGGACGAGCGATTCGTCCAACTGCCCTGGGGGCACGAGCTCTACTGCGCCGGGCACCTGATCCAGGCCGCGGTCGCGCTGCATCGCACGACCGGCGACGACGACGTGCTCGGGCTGAGCCGCCGCCTCGCCGACCTCGTCGTTGCGAGCTTCGGCACAGGCGCCGACCAGATCGACGGCGTCTGCGGCCATCCCGAGATCGAGACGGCGCTGGTCGAGCTCTATCGCGAGACCGGCGACGAGCGCTACCTGGCCACGGCGAGCTACTTCATCGATCGACGTGGACACGGCCTGCTCGGGGACGACAAGTTCGGTCGGCACTACTGGCAAGACCACCTGCCGATTCGCGACGCGCCCGGGGTCGCCGGTCACGCCGTCCGCCAGCTCTACCTGCTGGCCGGTGCCGCCGACGTCTACGCCGAGACCGGCGACCCGACCCTGCTCGCGAGCCTCGAGCGGCTGTGGACGGAGATGGTGTCCACGAAGACGTACCTCACCGGCGGCATCGGGGCCCACCACACCGACGAGGCGTTCGGCGATGCGTACGAGCTCCCGAACGAACGGAGCTACTGCGAGACGTGCGCGGCGATCGCGTCGATCCAGTTCTCCTGGCGGATGCTGATGATCACCGGCGAGGCGAAGTACGCCGATCTGCTGGAACGGACGCTGTACAACGGGTTCCTGGCCGGTACGTCGCTGGACGGGCAGTCCTACATCTACGCGAACCCGCTCCAGGTGCGCGACGACCATCTGGCCGCCGGCGACGATCACGACTACCGCCGAGTGCCGTGGTTCCACTGTGCCTGTTGCCCGCCGAACGTGATGCGACTGCTCGGATCGCTCGAGCACTATGTGCTGCTCGGCGGCGAGCGGCGAATCGCCCTGCACCAATACGTCGCCGGCCGATTCGCGGCCGACGTAGCCGACGGGGAGGTGTCGCTGGAGGTGGCCACGGACTACCCGTGGGAAGGCACGGTCACCGCCCGCGTCGAAGGTGCGCCGGAGTCGGAGTGGGAGCTCGCCCTGCGGATTCCGGACTGGGCCGAAGGCGCCCGACTGAGTGTCAACGGCGTGCCGACTGCTTCGGACCCGGACGAAGGCTGGTGGGTCGTGTCCCGGAACTGGACCGCCGGGGACGAGGTCGTCCTCGAACTGCCGCTGACTGCACGGTTCACCGCGGGCGATCCTCGGGTCGACGCAGTGCGCGGCACGGTGGCGATCGAGCGTGGACCCCTGGTCTACTGCCTGGAGTCGGTCGACCACCCGGACCTGAGGCTCGACGATCTGGTGATCGACGCGAGCTCGGAGCCGGAAACCGCAGCGGGCGCGGGGATCCTGTCCGGGGTCACCACCGTACGGGCAAGCGGCTGGACCCGTACTCGATCCGGCGCCGCGTGGTGGCCGTACCGGAACCTCGGCGACGCCGACACCGGACACGGGAAAGACATCAGCCTGACCGCCGTGCCCTATTACACCTGGGGCAACCGCGGTCCCGGCGCGATGCGGATCTTCGTCGCGCTCTGACGGGTGGTCGCGCGATGACGCGCGCTGGCTCGCGTGCCTCGCGCGTTGCGTTCAGGCCGACTCGAGCCGGACGCCGTCCGAAGTGTGCACGAAGCGGACGACAGACAGGTCGGAGACCACCAGATCGGCTGCGGTGAGGTCGTCCGCCGTGACGGTCGTGGCAACTGCGAGTACGGCGCAGCGCGCGGCCCGGGCGGCCTGGACACCGGCCGGAGCGTCTTCGACGACCAGGCAGAGCGTCGGATCCAGGCCCAAGCCGCTGGCCGCCGCGAGGAACGGGTCGGGGTTGGGTTTTCCGCGCTCCACGTCCGAGGCCGTGATCAGTACGTCCGGCGGCGCGATTCCCGACAGCGCCAGGCGCGAGGCCGCCAGCGGCCGCGTGCACGACGTGGCGATCGCGTGCGGTGCGCCGGCCAGCGCATCCAGCGCCTCTCGGGCACCCGGCATCATCGCGATCTCCTCGACGTCGGCCAGCTCGAGCTCGTTGATCCTGGCCAGCGCAGCGTCGTAGCGGTGCCCGGGAAGGACGGCCGCCACCACTCCGGCAGCCGGGACCCCGTGATGAAACAGCAGGTCCTCCGGTGCGATCCCGTGCTCGACGGCCCAGGTCTTCCATGACCGCATCACCGCCGGGGTCGAGTCGATGAGCGTGCCGTCCATGTCGAAGATGACGGCGGCGAACGTACGGTCGGCAAGGGGGCCAAGGTCTTTCACGGGACTTTTCTACCAACCGCGTCCGGAGTCGCCGCCGCCGGACGACCCGGGGGCGGACCTCCCCTGGCAACGAAACTGGGCGCAAGCTGCAGAGGGAAACCGAGGAGTGACGAAACCCACTTGTCTGAGTGAGCACTCACTCACTAAGCTCCAGGGTTGTGGTACGAGCAACCCCGCTGCCGCCGGACGAGCGCCGGGCAGCCATCATCGAAGCAACCGCGCCGTTGCTCCGCGAACGCGGCCCCGAGATCAGCACCCGCGAGATCGCCGAAGCCGCCGGCATCGCCGAGGGCACGATCTTCCGGGTCTTCTCCTCCAAGGAGGAGCTGATCGACGCCGTGCTGGACGACGCGCTCGACCCGACGTCCAGCTATCAGGCACTGCTGGCAATCGATGAGACGCTCGACCTGCAGGAGCGGGTCGCCGCGGCGGTGGCGATCATCCAGGCCCGGCTCCAGCGCGTGTTCGGCCTGGTCTACGTTCTCGGCTTCCGGCAGCCGCCGGGGCGGGAGCGACGCAAGCCTCGCCACGAGGACCGGCAGTTCGAGACCGCCGCACTCGCCGGCGTCCTGGCTCCCGACGCCGGACGGCTCAAGATCGATCCGGATCGGGCCGCAACCATGCTGAGTGCGCTGGTACTGGCGCTCAGCCATCCACTGATGCGGCACGACCACGACGAGTCGCCGCCACCCGATCCCTACGAAGTCGCAGACATCTTCCTGCATGGCATCACCACAGCAGAGGAAGGACGCCGATGCTCATCCGCACACTCAGGACGTTCCTGAGACCGTACAAGGGACTGCTCACCGCAGTCGTGATCTTGTCCCTGATCGGCACGATGGCGGCGCTCTACCTGCCCAGCCTGAACGCCTCGATCATCGACGAGGGCGTGACCAAGGGTGACACCGCTTTCATCTGGCACACGGGCGCCATCATGCTCGGAGTGAGTGCCATCCAGGCGCTCGGCTCGATGACCGCGGTCTACTTCGGCGCCAAGGCGGCGATGGCCTTCGGCCGCGACGTCCGCGGGGCCCTTTTCCACCAGGTGATGGGCTTCTCGGCGCGCGAGCTCAACCGGTTCGGGGCGCCGTCGCTGATCACCCGCAACACCAATGACGTGCAGCAGGTCCAGATGCTCGTGCTGATGTCCTGCACGATGTTGCTGTCGGCCCCCATCACCATGATCGGCGGCATCGTGATGGCTCTGCGCCAAGACGTCGGACTCTCCTGGCTGGTCGTCGTGGCGGTGCCGCTGCTGGCCGGCGCGGTGGGGATCATCATCAGCCGGATGCGCCCGCTGTTCAAGGTGATGCAGGTCCGGATCGACGCGGTGAACCGGGTGCTGCGCGAGCAGATCACCGGCATCCGGGTGGTTCGTGCGTTCGTCCGGGAGCCGTACGAGACCGCGCGCTTCGCCAAGGCCAACGCCGACGTCACCGAGACCGCGACCTCTGTCGGCCGGCTGATGGCGTCCATGTTCCCCGTCGTGATGTTCATCTTGAACCTGTCCAGCGTCGCAGTGCTGTGGTTCGGCGCGCACCGGATCGAGGCGGGACAGATGCAGATCGGGTCCCTGACGGCATTCCTGACCTACATGATCCAGATCTTGATGTCGGTGATGATGGCCACGTTCTTGCTGGTGCTCGCGCCGCGCGCCATGGTGTGCGCGGACCGGATCCAGGAGGTCCTGCAGACCCCGTCGAGCGTCGAGGACGCCGAGTCGCCGGTGACCATGACGACCGCCCACGGGACGGTCGAGCTGCAGCACGCCGAGTTCACCTACCCGGGCGCTGACCACCCTGTGCTCCGCGACATCTCCTTCACGGCTCGTCCAGGCGAGACGACCGCCATCATCGGCTCCACCGGCGCCGGCAAGTCGACGCTGATCTCGCTCATCCCGCGCCTGTTCGACAGCACCGGGGGAACGGTTCGGGTTGACGAGGTGGAGGTGCCGCACTTCGACCAGGAGGTGCTCTGGAGCAAGATCGGGTTGGTGCCCCAGAAGCCCTACCTGTTCACCGGGACTGTGGCCAGCAACCTGCGCTACGGCAACCCCGACGCCACCGAGGATGAGATGTGGGAGGCCCTGCGCATCGCGCAGGCCGAGGACTTCGTACGAGCGATGCCCGATCAGCTCGAGGCGCGCATCAGTCAGGGAGGCACGAACGTGTCCGGCGGGCAGCGGCAGCGACTATCGATCGCCCGGGCACTGGTGAAGAAGCCGGAGATCTACATCTTCGACGACTCCTTCTCCGCTCTCGACGTCGCGACGGATGCCAGACTCCGCGCCGCGCTGAAGTCCGAGATCGCGGACGCGTGCGTGATCATCGTCGGCCAGCGGGTCGCCACGATTGCCGACGCGGACACGATCTTGGTGCTCGAGGACGGCGCGATCGTCGGCCATGGGACCCACGACGAGCTCTTGGACACCTGTCTGACCTATCAGGAGATCGTCGACTCGCAGCTGAGCGCAGAGGAGGCGGCGGCGGCATGAGCCAGTCCACGGACAAGCAGTCCACAAACAAGCAGTCCACAAGCAGCCAGACCCCGGCCAGTCAGACACCGGCGAGTCCCACCCCAACCAGTCAGACCCCGGCCAAGTCGGCCGAGCGGCCGAAGTACGCCCCCCAGCAGCGTGGGCACGGTCCCTTCGGGGGGCCGGGTGCGGTCGAGAAGTCGATGAACTTCGGACCGTCGATGAAGCGTCTGATCGGCCACCTCCATCCCGAGCGGATGATCATGATCGCCGTGATCGCGCTGGCGGTCAGCGGGATCGTGATGAGCGTGCTCGGCCCCAAGATCCTCGGCCGCGCTACCGACGTGATCTTCACCGGTGTCGTCGGCAAGCAGTTGCCGGCCGGTGTCACCAAGGACCAGGTGGTCGCGGGGCTCAGGGCCCAGGGCCAGGACACGTACGCCGACATGGTGCAACGACTCGATGTCACCCCCGGCGTCGGGATCGACTTCACCCTCCTCGGCGAGATCCTGCTGCTGGCACTCGCGCTGTACGCGGTGTCCTCGCTGTTCTTGTGGTTCCAGGGCTACCTGCTCAACGGAGCCGTGCAGCGCTCGATCTACCGGATGCGCGAGGAGGTCGAGGCGAAGCTCAACCGACTCCCGCTGAGCTACTTCGATCGGCTGCCGCGCGGCGAGGTGCTGAGCCGGGTGACCAACGACATCGACAACGTCTCACAAGCCCTGCAGCAGACACTGAGCCAGCTGCTCACCTCGGTGCTGACGGTCGTCGGGGTGACGGTGATGATGTTCGTCATCTCGCCGACCCTGGCGCTGGTGGCGCTCGTGACGATCCCCGCGGCCGTACTGATCACCACGGTGATCGGCAAGCGTGCCCAGGGACACTTCGTCCAGCAGTGGAAAACCACCGGCGAGCTGAACGGCCAGATCGAGGAGGCGTTCACCGGCCATGCCCTGGTGAAGGTCTTCGGACGCCAGCACGAGGTCGAGCAGACCATGGGCGCCAAGAACGAGGGCCTGTTCAAGGCGAGCTTCTCCGCCCAGTTCATCTCCGGGCTGATCATGCCGTCGATGATGTTGATCGGAAACCTGAACTACGTGATCATCGCGGTGATGGGTGGCCTTCGGGTGGCCAGCGGCACGATGAACCTCGGCGACGTGCAGGCATTCATCCAGTACACCCGGCAGTTCACCCAGCCGCTGACCCAGGTGGCGTCGATGTCCAACTTGCTGCAGTCCGGCGTCGCGTCGGCCGAGCGGGTCTTCGAGATCCTGGACTCTCCGGAGCAGACCACCGAGGAGTCGGGCGTGCTGGCGCCGACCAGGGGTCGGATCGAGTTCGAGCACGTCTCGTTCTCCTACGATCCAGCCGTTCCGCTGATCACCGACCTGTCGCTGGTCGCCGAACCGGGTCACACGGTCGCCATCGTCGGGCCGACCGGCGCCGGCAAGACCACGCTGGTGAACCTGATCATGCGGTTCTACGAGCTGAACGCCGGGCGGATCACACTGGACGGTGTCGACATCGACTCGGTGCCCCGGTCCGCACTGCGGGCGAACATCGGGATGGTGCTGCAGGACACCTGGCTCTTCCACGGCACGATCCGCGACAACATCGCGTACGGCCGACCGGACGCGACCGAGGCGGAGATCCTCGCGGCGGCCGAGGCGACGTATGTCGACCGCTTCGTCCACTCGCTGCCCGACGGCTACGACACGGTGATCGACGAGGAGGGAAGCAACATCAGCGCCGGCGAGAAGCAGCTGCTGACCATCGCCCGGGCCTTCCTCGCCGACCCCGCGCTGCTGATCCTCGACGAGGCCACCAGCTCGGTCGACACCCGGACCGAGGTGCTCGTGCAGCGGGCCATGGCCGCGCTGCGCAGCGACCGGACCAGCTTCGTCATCGCGCACCGACTCTCCACCATCCGCGACGCCGACGTGATCTTGGTGATGGAGGACGGCGCGATCGTGGAGCAGGGGAACCACTACGAGCTGCTCGATGCCCGCGGTCACTACTGGGCGCTCTACAACTCCCAGTTCTCCGCGGCGATCGAGGATGACGTGGTGCCGACCGAGGCTGCTGCAGTGCCTGCGGGAGCCGGCGCCCGCTGACGGAGTCTTCCCCGGCCCCTCCGAGTCGAACGGCGGCGCGCGCCTGCTGGCCACACCGGGCCCCGCGGTGCCTTGGGACAACTCTGCGCACCGACGGCGCACTCCCCGCATCGGCGCCGATGCGGGGAGTCGCCCATCGATGCGCGGAGTCTCGGGGGTACGGCGTCTCGGGGGTGCGCGGCGTCTCCGGGGGTGAGCGGAGTCTCGGGGTGCGGCGTCTCGGGGCTGCGGCGTCTCGGGGGTGCGGCGGCGTACGAACGCAGGAGTGTCAGTCCGGGGTGCGAGTCTGAGGAGAGCCGAGGAGAGGAGCTCTCATGAGTGTGATCGTGAACGACCGGCGGACCTATCCGGCTGGTGTGCCCAGCTGGGTCGACCTCGAGCAACCCGACCCGGATCGGGCGGCGGACTTCTATGCCGCGCTGTTCGGCTGGGAGTTCCACGACGCGATGCCGCCGGACCTTCCCGGGTCGTATCTGATCGCGACCCTCGACGGCCACGACGTGGCCGGCCTGACCATCGGTGACGGCGCCGCACCCGGCTGGAACACCTACATCGCCTGCGACGATGCCGATGCGACGGCCCAGTCGGTCGAGGACGCGGGTGGACGGGTTCTCCAGTCACCCGTCGATGCCGGTCCGGGCGGACGCTGGGCCGAGTGCGCCGACCCCGATGGTGCGGTGTTCAGACTCTGGCAGGCCCGGCGCCGCCTCGGTGCGCAACTGGCGAACGTGTCGGGCGCCTGGAACTTCAGCGATCTGCTGACGCCAGATCCGGCGGCCGCGATCGAGTTCTACCGACGCGTGTTCGGCTGGGAGCTCGACCGGGGCGCTGCGGCCGGCATGGTCCGGCTGCCGGGGTATGGCGATCATCTCGAAGCCACTATCGACCCACAGATCCGCGAGCGCCAGGCGTTCGCGCCGCCCGGCTTCGCCGACGTGGTGGCAGGAGTCGCCGTGGACGCCGGGCCTCCGCGCTGGCACCTCCGATTCACGGTGGCCGACCGGGACGCCGCCGCCGAGACAGCCATCGTCAACGGTGCTGATCTGCTGTCCTCGGTTGACACACAGTGGACGAAGGAGGCGCTGATCCGCGATCCGCAAGGGGCGGCGCTGACCCTGAGTCAGTTCGCACCTGCCGACCGATGAGGTCAGCGATGAGGCCGCCGACCAGGCCAGCGATGAGGCCGACCGGGTATGCGCCGGGCCCGACCAAGGAAGCTCAGAGCGAGTCGAGCACGCCCTGCAGGCTCTCCCGGGTGAACCCGAGGGGTCCGAAGGACGCCAAGGTGCTCATCGGCATCGTGCCGACCACCTTGATCAGCTCCTCATGACCGAGCAGCTCAGCCGCAGCGTGCGACAGCACGATATCGAGCACCTTGCTGTTGCCGAGCCACTCCTCCAACGTCGAGTCCAGGGTCAGCGGAGCCGCCAACGACGGTGCGTCCACGCTGATCCGCTGCCGCAGCGGTAGGTCGCGCGAGGACGTACCGACCCCGATCTCGAACTCGCCCGCCTCGACGGCCCACCGCCCCCAGCGCACCGACCAGAAGGAGAATGCCCGCTGATCCAGCGTCAGCTCGACCTGCTTCGTCTCACCGGCTTCCAGTCGTACCTTGGCAAAGCCCTTGAGCTCGCGTACCGGCCGGGCGACCTCGGACGAGACATCCCCGACGTAGGCCTGCACGACCTCCGCACCCGCCGTCTCGCCGGTATTCGTGACCGAGACCGACACAACGGCTGACAGATCGCCGTCCTCGACGCTGCCGGTGACCTCGACCCGAAGGTCCCCGAGCGCGAACGTCGTGTACGACAACCCGTGCCCGAACGGGAAGCTCACGTCCTGGTCCGCCCGGTCGTAGGCCCGGTAGCCGATGAAGATGCCCTCGCCGTACCGCACGATCTGGGTGTCGCCCGGGAAGTTGAGGTACGACGGGTTGTCCTCCAAGCGCAGTGGCACGGTCTCGGCGAGCTTGCCGGACGGATTGACGCGGCCGGTCAAGACGTCGGCCATCGCGCCGCCCGCCGCCTGCCCGGACAGCCAGAACTCCACGATCGCCCCGACCCGATCGGCCCAAGGGCTGAGCTGCACGACCGAGCCGTTGGACAGCACGACGATCAGCGGCTTGCCGGTCTCGGCCAGCCGATCGAGCAGGGCGAGCTGGGTGTCGGGCAGCCGGATGTGCGTTCGGTCGAACCCCTCCGACTCCGCCGCCGCAGGCAGACCGAGGAAGACCACGACCTGATCGGCGGCTGCGGCGGTTCCGATGGCCTCCTCGGCCAGCCGGTCGTCCTCGTCGCTGCCGTCGACCGTGTAGCCGGCGGCGAACTCGACGCTCACCTCCGTGCCGAGCGCCGCCGTCAGCTCCTCCAGCGGTACGTCGAGCGAGGTCGGGTTGACCTGCGACGAGCCCGCGCCCTGATACCGCGCCGTCCGCGCGAACTCCCCGATCACCGCGACCCGGGCGCCGGGCGCGGGTCGCAGCGGCAGCAGCCCCGCGTCGTTCTTCAGCAGCACCGCAGACTCGGCCGCGGCCCGCCGGGCGAGCGCATGGTGTTCGGCCTCGTCGAAACTGCCGCCCTCGGCCAGCGCCGGTCGTGCCCGGTCCACGAGCCGGAGCACTCGAGCGACCGCGAGATCGACGACGGCCTCACTCAGCTCGCCGCTGCGGACGGCCTCGACGATCGCGACGTCGCTGTGTCCGAGCGCCGGCGGCATCTCCAGATCCAGTCCGGCCCGGAGCGCGGCCACCCGGTCGTGCACCGCACCCCAGTCGGAGACCACGGCGCCGAGGAAGCCCCACTCGTCGCGCAGGATCTCGGTGAGCAGCCAGTGATGCTCGGAGGCGTACGTCCCGTTGACCTTGTTGTAGGCGCACATCACGGTCCACGGCTGCGCACCGGTGACGACGCGCTCGAAGGCCGGAAGGTAGATCTCGCGCAGGGTGCGCTCGTCGACCTCGGCGCTGACCCGGAGTCGATCGTCCTCCTGGTTGTTGGCCGCATAGTGCTTGAGCGAGGTGCCCACCCCGTGTCGCTGAGTGGCCTGCACCATGGCTGCGGCGAGCTCGCCAGCCAGATAGGGGTCTTCCGACAGGTACTCGAAGTTGCGCCCGCACAGTGGCGACCGCTTCATGTTGATGCCCGGGCCGAGCACGACGGCGATGCCCCACTTGCGCGCCTCGGCGGCGAGCGCCGCACCAACCAGTCCGAACAGCTCCGGGTCCCACGACGACCCCAGTGCCGACGCGGTCGGGAAGCAGGTGGCGGGCACACTGCCCGCGAGACCGACATGATCGGCTTCGTTCAGCTGTGCGCGGAGGCCGTGTGGACCGTCGGACACCATGATCTTCGGCACGGCCAGGCGCTCGATCGACGCCGTGTGCCAGAAGTCCGAGCCGATGCACAGCGACGCCTTCTCCTCCAGCGTCAGCTCTGCGAGAAGCGCCTGGACGTCGAGCGGCTCGGTGCCGGGCTCAGCACCAGGAACCTCGGGCGCCTGGGTCATGGGGACTCCTTCATCGGTGTTCGTGGGTGTCGTGCGATCGTCGTCGGTCTGGCCGGACTCGGCCAGTGCCCGGGCGCGGCAATGGACCGTCGATCGCGCACCGTGGTCCAGCACCACGTTGTTTGTCTAGCACCACCCTGTCCGTCACGACGCGGGGCCCGGGCACTGCGGTTTGCGGATCCACGTGCCGGCACCGGGCGTCGGCGTTCGGTAATCGTCCGCACATTGTCTGCCGCAGCGGCGCGACGCAAGATGGGAGCGTGACCCAACTGGCGTCTGGCCGCAACGAGCCCGCGACGCTGCCGCCGACCGAGGCGCGCCGGTCGCCGCATCGCCGGCGTTGGGCCTGGGTGGCCGGGGTTCTCGGTGGCCTGAGTGGGATCGCCGTCGCTGATCTCGTCGCCTGGTTCCTCGCCCCCACCGGCGCACCGATCCCGGCCGTCGGCACCATGATCATCAATCTGCTTCCGGCCGGGATGGTCAACTGGGGAAAGGAGACGCTCGGCACGGCGGACAAGCCGTTCCTGATTGCGATCATCTTCCTCGGTGTCTTGGCGCTCTGTGGACTGGCCGGGGCGCTGGAGCTGCGCAGGCCGTACGCGGGTGGTCTGATCTTCGCCGCCATCGCCGCCATCGGACTGATCGCGGTGCTGACCGGTCCCAGCGGCTCGGTCCGATCGATCGTCCCGACGGTGCTCGGGCTGCTCGTCGGCTACCTGGTGCTGCGCGAGCTGATCGCCCGGCTCCGGCGGTGGTTGCCTCGGCACGGCTACCCGGGCGATGCCGCCGCCCTGCCGGCACGGCGGACGTTCCTGATCTGGGTGGGCGTCGTGTCGGTCGCCGCGGTCGTGGGCGAGATCGCCGGACGTGCGCTGACCGCCGCTGCGGGCGCGGTCGAGGATGCCAGGACGAAGCTCAAGCTACCCACACCGGTGAAGACCGATCCGGTGCCGACCGGCGCGAACCTCAATGTGGACGGACTGTCGACGTACGTGACCCCGAACGACGACTTCTACCGGATCGACACCGCCCTCCAGCTGCCGACGATCGAGGCTGCGGACTGGACGCTGACGATCTCCGGTCTGGTCGAGAACGAGGTGACCATCAACTACGCAGACCTGCTGGCCAAACCGCTGATCGAGCACGTCGCCACCCTCACCTGCGTCTCCAACGAGATCGGCGGCGATCTCATCAGCAACGCCAGTTGGCTCGGCTACCCGATCCGGGACCTGCTCGCTCAGGCCAAGCCGACGTCGGGCGCGGACATGGTGCTGTCGACCAGCGAGGACGGCTGGACCGCCGGCACGCCGCTGACCGCGCTGACCGATCCGAAGCGGATGGCGCTGCTTGCGATCGGGATGAACGGCGAGCCGCTGCCGATCGAGCACGGCTATCCGGTGCGGATGGTCGTGCCGGGCCTCTACGGGTACGTGTCGGCCACCAAGTGGGTCCGTGAGATGAAGGTCACGACGTTCGCCAAGGACCAGGGCTACTGGACCCCGCTCGGCTGGTCCGCCAAGGGACCGATCAAGACCGGGTCGCGGATCGACGTGCCGAAGAAGCGAAAGGTCTCCGCCGGTGAGGTGATGATCGCCGGTGTGGCCTGGGACCAGCACACGGGCATCGCGAAGGTCGAGGTCGGCATCGACGGCCAGTGGCACGAGGCGCAGCTGGCCGAGGTCACCGGCGTCGACACCTGGCGGCAGTGGCTCTACCGCTGGACCGCGACCCCGGGGACCTACCAGGTGGCGGTCCGGGCCACCAACGCCGACGGTGAGCTGCAGACCGACAAGTCCGCACCACCCGCACCGGACGGGGCGACCGGGTGGCACACGGTCACGATCACGGTCGGCTGACCGTCCCGCAATCTTTGTCTTGACAAAGTTGGGTTGTCTGTCCTAGCTTCGGCGCCATGGTGCTCGCTGATCCTGTACGCATCGGACTGGTCGGATTCGGATTCGGCGGAGAGGTTTTCCACGGTCCATTCATCGAGGCCGCACGTGGTGTCGAGCTTGCCGGAGTGGTGTCGCGCAGCCCGAAGACCCGTGCCGCGCTGGAGCGGCGCTTTCCCGGCGTCCCCGCCTACCCGTCGCTAGCCGCCCTGGCCGCCGCCGAACGGGCCGGTGCGGGACTCGATGCGGTCACCATCACCACCCCGCCGGACACCCGGCGCAACCTCGTCCTCGAGGCGCTCTCGCTCGGTCTCCACGTGGTGGCCGACAAGCCGTTCGCCCCGGATGCGGCCGGCGCCCGGGAGCTTGACACCGCCGCCCGGCAAGCCGGACTCGTGCTCAGCGTCTATCACAACAGGCGCTGGGACTCCGACATCGTCACCCTGCGGGCGCTGCTGTACAGCCGTCGACTGGGCACGGTGACACGTTTCCACTCCCGGATGGACCAGGGCGACGGGTCGACCATGGAGGGCGGCCCGAGCGGTGGCCTGCTTCGCGACCTCGGCAGTCACGTCATCGATCAGGCACTGTGGCTGTTCGGCCCGGCCGAGCGCGTGTACGCGACGCTGGAGTGGACCGATACCCCACAGGGACGGACCGACTCCTCGTTCGTGATCAGTCTCACCCACCGCAGCGGGGTTGTCAGCCACCTGTCGGCCTCCAAACTCAACTACCTCCAGGAGCGCGAGCTCCGGGTCTACGGCTCCCTCGGCAGCTACCTGGCTCGCAGCGTCGACGTCCAGGCCCGGGACGCGATCAGCGGGCTGCGACCGGTCGACAACCGCGAAAGGTGGGGTTACGAGCCAGAAGCGGCGTGGGGCAGCCTCAATACCGCGGCCGGGTCTGTCGGGGTGCCGGCCGATCAGGGCGACTACACCGACTACTACGAGCGTTTCGCCGCAGCCGTCCGCAGCGGCGGTCCGGCACCGGTGAGCGCCGCGGAGGCCGTACGAGTGCTGGAGGTTCTCGATGCCGCGCGGCACAGCGCGGAACGCGGCGCGACGGTGGAGCTCCCCTCCGATTGACCGATCGCCGTCGAGCGGCGCTGATAGGTTCGGGGCGTGCGGATCGCGGTTGTCCGGGAGGTGGTCCCCGGTGAGTCCCGGGTGGCCTTGGTGCCCGAGGTGATCGCCGGACTGGTCACCGCGGGTTACGAGGTGGCCGTGGAGCCGGGCGCCGGCCGTTCGGCGCTGGTCGACGACGATGCGTACGTCGCGGCAGGCGCGATCATCACCCCGACGCCACTGGCGGACGCGGCGCTGGCCGTGAGCGTTCAGCCGTTGCCGCCCGACGTCTTGACCAGCGGCAGTGCCACCATCTCCTTCTTTCCGGCCGGGTCCCGGCTGGCGGACGTGGTCGCCCGCCGCGATCGGCAGATCACCACGTTCGGGATGGAGTTCGTGCCACGCATCTCTCGGGCGCAGACGATGGACGCGCTCAGTTCGCAGGCGATGGTTGCGGGGTATCGTGCGGCGATCGTCGCGGCCGGTCGGCTGCGCCAGTTCTTCCCTTTGAACATGACCGCGGCCGGGACCGTGCCACCGGCCCAGGTGCTGGTGCTGGGGGCCGGCGTCGCCGGTCTGCAGGCGATCGCGACCTGCAAGCGACTGGGCGCGGTGGTGAAGGGCTACGACGTACGCGCGGCGGCCGCCGAGGAGATCCGTTCGATGGGCGCGGTTGCGGTGGACCTGGAGCTGCCGACCCTGGAGGGTGCCGGGGGCTACGCCCGGGAGATGACCGAGGAGCGCTCCCAGCTGCAGCGGGAGCTGCTGATGCCCTACGTCGCCGCCGCCGACGCGTTGATCACGACCGCTGCGGTGCCCGGCCGGCAGGCACCGATCCTGGTGACCCGGGCGATGGTCGAGCAGATGAAGCCTGGTTCGGTCGTGGTCGACCTGGCCGCGGACTCCGGCGGCAACGTGGAGGGCGTCCAGGCCGGTGCCGTGATCGCGATGGGCAGCGCGCAGGTGTGGGGTGGGCTGAACGTGCCGAGCCAGCTGCCCGCGCCGGCCAGCCGGCTCTACGCGCACAACGTGGCCAACGTGATCTCGCTGATGACCCGCGAGGGCGCCTTCGCTCCCGACTTCGACGACGAGATCGTGACCGGCATGTGCATCACCCACGCCGGCGAGGTGCTGCATGCCCCGACTCGCGATGCCCTCGCCGCCGCGGAGGCCACGCATGCCTGACCCCCTCCGCTCTTTCGAGAAAGTGGGCGCAAACGACAGCGACACGCCGATGGAGACTGTCATCTGCGCCCAGTTTCCGGCTTCTGGAGAGGTGTGCTGCTGAGTGAGTGACCCGCTGGTCTGGCTGACCATCTTCGTGTTGTCGGTATTCGTCGGCATCGAGGTGATCTCGAAGGTCTCGCCCACCCTGCACACGCCGCTGATGTCCGGCGCGAACGCGATCCACGGCGTCATCCTGGTCGGCGCGATCCTCGTGGCCGGGTCCGCCGATTCCACCCCGATCCTCGTCCTGTCCCTGACCGCGGTGGTGCTCGCGGCGATCAACATGACCGGCGGGTTCGTCGTGACCGACCGGATGCTGCTGATGTTCGCTCCCCGCAAGAAGCTCCCCGCCGCCGACAACAAGAAGGCCGTGGAACCGCCGAAGGCCTCCGGGACCGGCCGGTGACCACTCCCACCTGGGCGCAACTGGGCTATCTGGTCGCCGCCGTCTGCTTCATCCTCGCCCTCAAGGGGTTGTCGTCGCCCAAGACCGCCCGACGGGGCAACCTGATCGGCGCGGCCGGCGCCGTGCTCGCCTGCGTGGTCGTCTTCTTGGCCAACGACCTCCACCACGTCGTCCCCATCCTCATCGCCGTGGCGGCGGGAACCCTGATCGGCGTCGTCGGCGCCTACCGGGTACAGATGACCCAGATGCCTCAGCTCGTCGCCTTGTTCAACGGCGTCGGCGGCGGAGCCGCGGCGATCGTGGCCCTGGTCGAGCTGCAGGAGATCTCCGCCCGCGGATCGGCGCCGACCTTCACCTTGATCGCGACGGCGTTCACCATCGTCGTCGGTTCCGTCAGCTTCGCCGGATCGGTGATCACGTTCTTGAAGCTGCAGGAGCTGATGACCACCCGCCCGGTGATCTTCCCGGGCTTCCCGATCGTGTACGGCCTCGTTCTGGTCGCCATGCTCGGCCTGTCGGCCTGGCTGGTGCTCATGCCGTCGATGCTGATCGGCGTACCGCTGGCGGTCGTCGGCCTGGTCGTGGGCGTCTTGCTGGTGCTGCCGGTGGGCGGCGCGGACGTACCGATCGTGATCTCGCTGCTGAACGCGTTCACCGGCCTGACCGTCGCGGCCAGTGGGTACATCCTGGAGAACACGCTGCTGCTGGTCGCCGGAACCCTGGTCGGATCGGCCGGCACCCTGCTCACCCGGATGATGGCCAAGGCCATGGGGCGTTCCCTGGCGAACACCCTGTTCGGCGCGCTCAAAGGCGGGTCGACGCTCGGCGGCGGCGAGGCCAGCAACCGCCCCGTGCGCTCGGCCAGTCCGACGGATGTGGCGATCATGCTGGGGTACGCGAACCGGGTGATCATCGTTCCGGGCTACGGGCTAGCCGTCGCCCAGGCGCAGCACACGCTCCGGCAGCTGGTCGACGAGCTGACGGCGCGCGGCATCGCCGTCGACTACGCGATCCACCCGGTGGCCGGACGGATGCCGGGTCACATGAACGTCCTCCTGGCCGAGGCCCAGGTGCCCTACGAACAGCTCAAGGAGATGTCGGAGATCAACGCCGACTTCGACAACGCCGACGTTGCCCTGGTCGTCGGCGCGAACGACGTCGTCAACCCGGCTGCCGAAACCACGCCCGGCGCGCCGATCTACGGCATGCCGATCCTCCACGCGGGCCATGCCCGCCAGGTCGTCTTCATGAAGCGGTCGATGCGGCCCGGGTTCGCCGGGATCGAAAACGACCTGCTGTATCAGCCGCAGACCACTCTGTTGTTCGGCGATGCCAAGGAAACCATGGGCAAGCTGCTGGCAGAGGTCAAGGAGCTGTAGCGGGTCGGGAGAGAATGGGTCGGTGATCGAGTACCGTACCCCGACCGAGATCGAGCAGATGCGTCCCGCCGGGCGTTTCGTCGCAGACGTGTTGACTGCGCTTTCGGCCAAGGCGGATGTCGGGGTGAACCTGCTCGAGCTCGACGAGCTCGCCCATCAGATGATCCGTGACCGCGGCGCGGAGTCGTGCTACATCGACTACCACCCCTCGTTCGGCGCCAGCCCGTTCGGCAAGGTGCTCTGTACGTCGGTCAACGACGCGGTGCTGCACGGGCTACCGCACGACTACGTTCTCGCCGACGGCGACCTGCTCAGCGTGGACTTCGCCGCCTCGGTTGAAGGCTGGGTCGCCGACTCGGCGCTGTCGGTGATCGTCGGCACACCGGACGCCCGCGACCAGCTCCTGATCGACACCACGGTGAAGGCTCTGGCCGCCGGCATCGACGCGGCGCGGCCAGGCAACAAGCTCGGCGACATCTCGTTCGCGATCGCCCGGGTGGCGGGCCAGGCCGGCTACAAGATCAACACCGATTTCGGGGGGCACGGCGTCGGACGCACGATGCACGGCGACCCACACGTGCCCAACAACGGCCGGCGCGGCCGCGGGCTCCCGCTGCGGCCCGGTCTCGTCATCGCGATCGAGCCGTGGTTCCTGCAGAGCACCGACAAGATCTACACCGACGCCGACGGCTGGACGCTGCGAAGTCGTGACGGCTCTCGCGGCGCGCACTCCGAGCACACCATCGCCGTCACTCCCGACGGTCCGCTGGTCCTCACCGCCCGCGGCTGAGGGGCTCGACCAAATCGAGCAGGTTCAGGCGCATGTGATGAGATGAGCTCGAGCCTGACTCGGAACCAGATCCAGACGGTCCGCGCGGCTCTGGCCGTGCGGGCCTGAGTCGGGGCCGGTGTCGAGCGGGCGCCGGATCAGAGATCGGACACCAAAGCTGCCGCTCAGGCCGAAACGGCTCCGCTCCAGTGACGACCCCCGGGACCGTTACGGGGTGACCTTGCCCCATCTGCTTGCCTTGCTCCATGACCTGGAAGCCCTCGGCTCGATCAGCAGTGCCGCCGTTCGCCGTGATGAGCGTGCTTCAGCGGGTGGCCGAGCTGCGCGCGGCAGGTCGTGACGTCATCTCGCTGTGCGCTGGTGAGCCGTCGCAGGGAGCGCCTCCCGACGTACGTCGCCGGGCCGCGGATCTGATGAGCGGCACCGTCCCCCTCGGCTACAGCGAGACGTTCGGAATCCGGGCGCTGCGCGAAGAGCTGGCCGGGCACTATCACCGCTGGTACGACCTGGATGTCGAGCCCGGACAGATCGCTCTCACCACCGGTTCGTCGGGGGCGTTCCTTCTCAGCTTCCTCGCTGCCTTCGACCCGGGCGACCGGGTGGCGCTCACTCGGCCGGGTTACCCGGCATACCGCAACATCTTGACCTCGCTCGGCTGCGAGGTCGTCGAGCTGGAGTGCGGGCCGGAGCAGCGGTTCCAGCCGACCATCGAGCTGCTCGAGCAGGCGGGCGATCTGGCCGGCCTGATCGTGGCCTCACCGGCCAATCCGACCGGCACGATGCTGGCCGCCGATCACCTGACCGAGCTTGCGGCCTGGTGCAGCGCCGCCGACGTACGGCTGATCAGCGACGAGATCTATCACGGGATCTCGTACGGCGACTCCCGAGGCGAGTGCGCCTGGAGCCACGACCGCAACGCCGTGGTGATCTCGTCGTTCTCCAAGTACTGGGGGATGACCGGCTGGCGGCTCGGCTGGGCGTTGGTGCCGGAAGATCTGCTGGGTGCGTTCGACGCGCTGGCGGGCAACTACGCGCTGTGTCCACCCGTGCCCGCGCAGCACGCGGCGATCGCGGCCTTCACCGAGTCCTCGTACGCGGAGGCCGAGGCTGCGGTGGCCGAGTTCGCCGCGGCTCGACGGGTCCTCCTCGACCGGGTCGGCGACCTGGGCTGGACCGACATCGCGCCGGCCGACGGCGCGTTCTATGTCTACGCCGGTCTCGGCAAGCAGATCGGCGACTACCCCGACTCCGCCGCCTGGTGCGCCGACCTGTTGGAGACCACGGGGGTCGCGTTGACCCCTGGCAGTGACTTTGATCCGATCGCCGGCGGCACCAGCGTTCGGGTATCGCTGGCTGCAGGGGCCGTGGCGGTGGAGACCGCCCTCGAACGGATCGTCGCTTTCCAGTCGCGTACGGCCTGATCGGCGTCCGTGCGCCGCCCATCAGCCCGTCAGCCCGTCAGCCCGGTCAGCCCGGTCAGCCCGGAGCGACCCTGAGGAGCGCGGCTCGTCGAGCTAGCACACCACGCTCGGCATGGTTCGCGGTCAACCCTGCCGCCCGCTCGAACTCGGCAGCCGCCTCCTGGGTCCGGCCTAGTCGATCGAGGAGATCGCCCCGAACGCTCGGCAGCAGGTGGTAGCCACTCAGCTCCGGGGAGTCGGCGACCGCGTCGACCACAAAGAGAGCGGCCGCAGGACCCTCGGCATACGACACAGCGACGGCCTTGTTCAGCTCGACCACCGGCGACGGACGGAGCTCGCCGAGCCGCGTGTACAGCGAGACCATCGCCGGCCAGTCGGTGTCACCTGCCGTCGCCGCCCGGGCGTGGCAGGCCGCGATGGCGGCCTGGAGCACGTATGGTCCGTCCGCCCCGCCCAGTGCGACGGCTCGATCCAGGGCGGCCAGGCCGCGGCGGATGAGCAGGCGGTCCCATCGGGTCCGGTCCTGGTCGAGCAGCAGGACGGGCGATCCGTCCGGGCCTGTCCGCGCCCGGAGTCGGGACGCCTGGATCTCCATCAGTGCGAGCAGACCCTGGGCCTCAGGCTCGGCGGGCGCGAGCGCTGCCAGCATCCGGCCGAGGCGCAGAGCCTCGAAGCAGAGATCCGCTCGAACCCATTGCTTCCCGGCGGTGGCGCTGTAGCCCTCGTTGAAGATCAGGTAGACGACCTCGCACACCGACGCGAGCCGCGGCGAGAGCTCTCGCCCCGAGGGCACCTCGAAGGGCGCCTTCGCCGCGGTCAGCGCCTTCTTGGCCCGCCAGATCCGCTGGCCGACCGTCGGCTCGGGGACGAGAAAGGCCCGCGCGATCTCGGCGGTGGTCAGACCACCCACCAGGCGCAGGGTCAAGGTGACCCGGTTCTGCGCCGACAGCACCGGGTGGCAGGCCGCGAACATCAGCCGCAGGACATCGTCGTCGACGTCCTCCTCCACCGCTTCGAAATCGGCGGGGCCACCGGCCTCCTGGTCGCCGAGCACGCGACCCACCTCCGCGGCCTTCGTGCGAAACGTCGCCTCGCGACGGACGCGATCAATCGCTCGGCGGCGCGCGGCCGTGGTCAACCACGCAGCCGGATTGGTCGGGATCCCTTCGTTCGGCCACTGCACGAGCGCGGCCAGGACCGCATCCTGGGCAACCTCCTCGGCCAGCCCTAGGTCCCCGCCGACAATTCGCGCGGATGACGCGACGATCCGGGCGGACTCGACCCGCCAGACCGCGTCAACGGTCCGGCGGGTCGCGTCGGGCGTTGCGGTCACTCACCCGAAGCTACCGGTGCTGACCGGCCCGGATGGCGCCAGGCGGAGGTGGGTCACGCCGTTCGCGATCCCGTTCTTCTCGAGCACCTCGTACGACCGCGCTGCACTCCCTTCGGCAAAGAGCCGCTTTCCCCTGCCGAGCGTGACCGGTGCCTGCAGGATGTTGAGTTCGTCGACCAGGCCGTCGGTGCCGAGCAGCGTCTGCACCATGGCCGCGCTGCCATGCACCTGGATCTCCTGCCCCGGAGTCTCCTTCAGCGCCGCGATCCGGGCGAGCACGTCATCCGCGAACACCGTCGTGTCCGCCCAGGTCGGGTCGGTCAACGTGGTGCTGAGGACGTACTTCGGCACTCGACGTGCGCGGGCGGCGAAGTCGTCCTCGTCACCCACATTCGGCCAGAACGCCGCGAAGATGTCGTACGTCCGCCGACCCAGCAGGAGCGCGTCCATCCGCGAGGTGGAGTCGCCGATGACGGCACCCGCCTCGTCGCTCCAGAACGGCGCCAGCCAGCCGCCGTGCTCGAATCCGCCGTCGCGATCCTCTTCCGGGCCGCCGGGTGCCTGCATGACGCCGTCGAGGCTGATGAAGCTCTGCACGATCAGTTTCATGGCGATTCCTTTCAGCCCTCGGCCGCGTTGCGCTCGGCGGCCGCCCGCAGCTCGGCCTCCCGGGCCTGCAGCTCCGGGGTGAATTCGGCCCCGAAGTCCTCCGCGGTGAAGACCTGGCGCAGCTCCAACTCGTTAGTGCCGTCCTGGGGACCGTGCGGCCAGCGGCGCAACCACTCCAGCGCCTCCTCACGCGAGCCGACCTCGATCAACGTGAACCCGGCGATGATCTCCTTCGCCTCAGCGAACGGCCCGTCGAGAACCTGCATGTCGTCGCCCTCGAACCGGATCCTGGCCGCCTTCGACGTCGGGTGCAGGCCCTCGCCGTCGAGGAAGACTCCGGCCTTGATCAGGGACTCGTTGTAGTCGGTCATGTGGGCCAGCTGGGCCTCGCTCGGCATCGCGCCTGCTTCGTACTCGGCGGTGGCCTTGACGACGATCATGAACCGCATCGGTGGTCTCCTCTGTCTTGTGCCGGCAGCTGTTCTCCCGGGCTGTCGTTCCTACGTCGAACGACCACAGCACGATTTCTACCCAGTGCTTCGGACAATTCTGAGCCGGCCTCCCGAGCGACGCCAGAACGGACAACACCTGTCGCGAGGCGGACAACACCCGGGCCAACACCCGTTGGGGAGAGTGCGGATACCTCGAGAAGACAGGAAGACCGTCGATGATCCGCAGCACATCCTTTGGCGCCGCCGGCCTAGGTTCGGCGCTGAATGCCGAGTGGGCCGAGCTTGCCGCGGACCCAGCGAGAACCCCGCTGGCCTGGTCCTCCTCCTGGCCGGAGCTGGCTCTGTGTGCGTCGCTCGACGGCATGCTCGCGCGGGTGCGTGAGCGACCCGATCCCGTGCTGCACGCCCTGCTCTCACTCTGTGGGAGCGGTGACCTGCTCGCTGGGCGAGTCGTTCTCCAGGCGATGCTCGGCAAGCTCGTCCGGATGGCGGCGGTCGACACGCAGGCCGGACTGGACGACTACGTCGGCGCGCTGTGGCTGCGGATTCGGACGTATCCGACGGCCGAGCGACCGGTACGCATCGCCGCAAATCTGGCCCTGGACACCCTGAAGACGGTGCAGGCACACCGTCGCACGCCGCCCGGGATCGAAGTGACGCCCTACCCGCCGTCGGCGTTCGTCGACAGCATGTGGGACCAACCTGATCCCTCAGCCGACGAGCTGGCCGCGCGCCGGGTGATCAGGGCCGCCGCTCGGCTGGGACTGATCAACTCCGAGACCGAGGCCGTGCTGACCAGTGTCTATGCAGACGGCCTCAGCGGTCCGTCCGCCGCGGCACTGCACGGCAAGAGCCCGGGAGCGATCCGGGTGCAGTGCCATACCGCGGTTCGTCGGCTGGCTCAGCATGCCCACTTGCTGGCGGACGCGGCATGAGGTGAGTCGCTCCGCACGATTTTCGGCGGCGCCCACAGGTGGCGTACGATCGTGCGTCGGTCGGCTGCCCCGCAGCCGCCCGGGGCCATGGCGCAATTGGTAGCGCACCTGCTTTGCAAGCAGGGGGTTAGGGGTTCGAGTCCCCTTGGCTCCACCCTTGTGATGTCTCGGGACACCCTTGGCTCCACCCTCGTCAGAGCTTGTTTGGGCAGAATTAGAGCCATCCCTAGACCAACTTACGACGTGAACTACGACGCGACCACCGAAACTTGACCGAAACTTGACACACGGAAACTTGACATGTGCGGTTCCGGTTCATGCTTGACCATTGGGTTCCGCTGGGTCCTTTCCAGTTGTGGGACGCGGTGCCGTGGATAGCGGACGCGAGCTAGCGGCCAGATCCCTGGGACGTTGATCAGCGGGCAGTGGGTTCCTTCATCACCGCACGCGCAACCGAACCCATTTAGCCGGCCATGCCGTGCGGCCGGCCAACGACTGCCGCGGCGGCATTGACTACCTCCTGGACCAGGTGATCATGCGGATTGCCCGTAACGATCCGAGTCTCAATGGGGAGATTGAGGGCTCGGCCTGTCGAGCCGCAGCCAGGACGATCGCGGGGTTTCGGCCGGCCTCCTCCACCGCGGCGGCCGGGTAGCATCCCGGACCACCTGTAGGGCGAGCACGGTCGTGCCGATTCGCTTTGCCTGAGCGATCGCGGTTGCCAGCCTCGTCGGGACGGGATAATCGCGACCGGGTCATCTTCAAGCGATGAGGAGTGACACGATGCCGGCGCGATCACTATCAGGCTCGGCGCAGACGCGGCCAGGTGCCCGGCCACTGATCCGAACGTCATCCGGTCGAACAAGGTTGCAGTGTCCTGACCAACGACGACGGCGGATGCGTTCGCGGCGAGGCGGGTGAGGCGAGCCTGACCAGCCGCCAGGCCGGCGACATCGCACAGCGCGGCCTGTGGTTCCAGCCCACCTAGCTCCCGGTCGGGTCGGGCCAGGCGCGTCGTCGGGCGCAGCTGCGGTGATGACTATGGCGACTGGCTACTCGCCGCGGCCGCTGTGCGGCCCGTTCCTTGGTCCAGCTGTTCATCAATATCTGGCTGATCGAGTCGAACTAGAGTCGTCAGCGCCGTCCATCGCGGCCGGCAGCCGCGGGCAGCCCTCAGCCGTCGTATCCACATCCTCGTGCAGAGCACCCTGTTGGGGAACGTCACGGCACCTGGTGTGGCAGTAGAGGGCCGGGCTGGATACTGTGCGTCTGAACACCGTGTCAGGATTCGGCCATCTTTGCCTGGGCTTCGGCGATTGCGGCCTTGAGGTCCTTCAGTTTGGAGCCTTCGGCCTGGCAAACTACCCGTCTCATGGCCCGGGTCACCGCGGGTTCCACCTCGGGAGCTGAGGAGTGTGGATACGCGGCGATCATGCCCGCACCTCCCATGGGAATGGTGGATCCGGCCTGTTCTTGGAGCTCGGCCGCGACGCGGTTGTGGAGGAGCCGTCCCGCGCCGGCCCCGAGGGCGGCACCAATGGCCGTTGCGGCGAGAAGCGGTGGTGCGAATAGGCCGACGACAAAGCCGATGGCACCAAGACCGGCCGCCCCTTTGCGTACGAGATGGTCTGTCTGCTGTATCTGCAGGTTGCCCTGAAGGTCCTTGGCAACGACTACGGCGCCATGCAGGTAGGCGCCGCTGCCGAGAACCGACTCGTAGTCTTCCGTTGCTTCCGCTTTGGACGGGTAGCCTCCGATGAGGACATCGATCGGTTCGTCGCCGAAGGCCATTACCACTTCGTCGTCGAAGTCCATGCCACCTTCCCTTGTTGGCGACACGCTCAGCCACGTGTCGACGGCCGTGTCACCCCCTGGCAGTGGGGGTCAGACGTTGGGTTGTGCCTCGATCCGTCCGGAGTTGATGGCGTCCCGGAAGGCCTGGTAGTCGAGCTCGTTCTGGTCTGCATAGCGTTCGGCGAAGTCGGCGATGGCTTTGTCGAATCGTCCCTTCGAGCCGAGGTAGGCGGCGATGGCGACCGGATCGCCGGACCGGGCGTGTGCCCGGGCCAAAGCCCAGCCACAGATGCTGGCGTAGAAGGTCATGCCGGCGGGGATCATGACTTCCACGTCGGCGGAGCCCTTCATGTCTCGCAGCTGGCGCCAGTAGTAGTGCCGGCCCGCCTCAAGACCCTCAGACCATCCCAGGAAGATGTCGGAGGCCGCCTGGATGAGCTGCTGGCCCTCGACCACCCGTTCACCGGAGGAGGCGAACTCGCTCTGCGGCAGATGCGCTTCCAGCACCGACCTGGTGGCTTCCTTGACCTGCAGGAAAAGCGGGTCACGCTCATCACGGCCTTCGAGCAAGACGACGAACGCGCGGGTACCGACCGACCCGACACCGACCACTTTGCGGGCCACGTCGACGATCGTGAACCGGTCGAGTAGACGACGACGTGCCGCGCTCAGCGTCGACCGGTACCGGTCGAAGAGGGTCTTCACCACCGCGTCGAGCTCGTCGGCGTCGAGGCCGTAGTGGTCGCCGAGTTCTCGGAGGGGAATGAGCACCGGTGGTTGGCTGACTATTCGCGGCCGGCCGTCGACGACTTCGGTGAGTTTGGACAGTGCCTGAAGGCTGGTCCGGCCGTGCGCCTTCTTCAGTGCGTTTTTGCCGCGGTTGGCCGCGACGGCTATCTCCTTGGCTGTCAGAGCCCGTTTCGTGCCCTTGGCGGCGGTCGCCTTCTCGGCTTGCCGTCGGGCCTGGTCCATGCCCGTGGTCAGGTCGTTCTCAGACATTTTGGCGTACCAGACGTCCAAGGTGGCCGCGGCAGCGAAGTCGGCCATCGCGGTCCGGTAGACCTGGGTCACGGTCCGGGTGATTTCGCGTGTGTCGGAGGCGGCGAACCGGTTGTTGCGGGCGGCGATGCTGAAGCTGGCGGCCAGCCGCTTGACGTCGTACTCGAACGGCCCGGGAAGGGTCTCGTCGAAGTCGTTCAGGTCGAACAGGAGCTGCCGTTCCGGGGATGCGTACCCGCCGAAGTTCGACAGGTGCGCGTCCCCGCACAACTGCACCTCGAGTCCCGCGGTCGGGGTCGACGCCAGGTCGGCGGCCATGATTGCTGCCGAGCCGCGGTAGAAGGTGAACGGTGAGGCTGCCATCCGTCCGTGCCTGACCGGCACCAGGTCCGGGTCGCGGGTTTTGTTCTGCTCCTGCAACAAGGCCACCGGGTCGGCCCGGCCTGGGTTGGGCCGCCAACCGGCGTGATCATCGAGGTCGGTCCGGGCCCTGGCCTGTTTCCCTCGTGCGCGCCGCTCGTCGACGCTGAGATGCGTAACCATGTCAGCTGTCACCGCGAGAATCGTCCCTGCGAGGCGTTGTTGTCGGGCCGCTGTGCCGGTGCGTCCCGCCACCGGCTGGAGGGGTCGCCTTGGAGCCGGCCGTCTCTAGTCATGGGTCAGGGCGTCGATGCAGACCGTGATCGCCAGGATCAGGACGTCGTCTTCGCCGGGTTGAATATCGACCCCGTAGCTGTCCCTGACCCGGAACCACTTCTTCGACACGGTGGCAACCTGGTCACCATCGGACTCGATCTCATACTCGTGGTCGACGAGGTTCCCGTGAGCCGACAGATCCTGGCCGCCGTCCACATCGATCTTGAACCGATCCCGCAGCCCTACTAACGCCTTGTGGACCGTCGCATCACCGCCGGCGCGCTCGATCTTCATCGAGTCGCGGACTGCAAGCTTGCGCTCCTGGATCTTCGCCACTTCAGCACCAGACGCGTCCCGCAGGACGAACGTGTCGCGCACCCGAACCGCCTTGCCGTCGACCTTGAACGCTCGTTCTCCGGCCTCGTTCTCAATCCAGTAGTCGTCCCCGATGGACAGCAACTTCTCCCGCATCTGGTAACGCGTCCGCGGAGAAGCGTCACGTTGCCGACGATCTCTCATCACAGTCTTGCCTTTCGTTTGGAGGGTGGGACCTTTCATGGCGTCAGGAGAGGCCCCGTGGAATATGCGTGCACTGCCACCGAACGGTGGGCTGGCTGAGGAGCAGGGACGCGGCACATTGGCCGGTGTCGGCTAGCCGGTGTAGCGGACGTTGACATGGTGGATGCGGCCGTTGAACGGGAACGGTGCGCGGTCGTAGTAGTCGAGGGAGACCGAGGAACCAAGGCAGGTGCCAATGTCGAGGCAGTCGTTGGCGGTGAAAAGCAGCGGCGCGCTGACCGGGACCAAACCTTGGGCGATCTGGTCGCCGTTCACGGTCATCGTGATGGTGAGTGGTCCCGCCGGTCGGGGTTCGGCGTACTCGGTGTCGACCTGGATCGTCGCGGCCCCGGCGGGAAGTCGCTGCCCGGATCGGATCTTGCTGCGCATGACGATGAACGTGTTGTACTCATAACACAGGTAGCCGTCGTCGATATAGCAAGTCAGCCCACCGCCGGCGCCGCCGAGCGCATACAGCACGCCGGCCGGGTCCGGCGGGATCTCGAGCTCGATGGTCACCTGGTTGGCCCGGTTGCCGAGCGCGGGCGCACAGAACTCTGGCATCCGGGAGATGTCGCCGGTGAAGTTCCACTCCCGGTACGGGGTCGAGATCCGCAGCTCGGGGTGCAGGATCGGTACCCAGAGCGCGCCCCCGATCGGGTAGACGCTGTTCCTCGCGGCCTCGATGGTGAAGGTCTCTTTCAACTGGGCGAGCCTGTCCGGCATCTGGTCGGCGAGGTCGTGGGCCTGGGACCAGTCCTGGTCGAGGTTGTACAACTCCCACACATCTTGGTCCGGGGTCCAGTCCGCGATCCCGGCCGGCAGGCCCGGCATCCAGGGAATCCGGGGCCCGAAAGCGGACGCCATCCAGCCGTCGTGGTAAATCGCGCGGCTGCCCATGATCTCGAAGTACTGGGTCCGGAGCCGGCCTTCGGCGTCGGGGTTGTCGAATGTGTAGGCGAAGCTGACCCCGTCGATCGGGTCCTGCAGCACACCGTTGACCACTAGCGGCGGGGTGATTCCAACCGCCTCGTAGATTGTGGGGACGACGTCGTTGCAGTGGTGGAACTGGCTGCGCGGTGTGGCATCAGGTGTGATCTTCGCCGGCCAACGCACCGCCATCGGATTCCGGGTGCCGCCGAAGTGCGAGGCAACCAGCTTCAACCCCTTGTACGGGGTACTGCCCGCCCAGCCCCAGGCGGCGTGATGCTGGTTCTCCACCTTCGCAGTCCCCAACACGTCCAGGCCGCCGAGCTCGTCGAGTGCCTTGATGTGCATGTCGACCGTCGTCGGAATGCCGTTTTGGGCCAGCAGCTCGCTGAGCGTGCCGTTCTGGCCCTCGCCGGACGAACCGTTGTCGCCCCAGATGTAGAAGATCAGCGTGTTTTCGCCGTATCCCATCTGCTCGATCTCGTCGACGATCCGGCCGATCTGCACGTCGACGTGCTCGCCGAACCCGGCAGCGACCTCCATCAGCCGCCGCTGGAACGGCTTCTCCGCATCCGGAATGTCGTCCCACGCCGGCATCGTCGGATCCCGGGGCGTCAGCTCCGCATGTTCAGGGATCCAACCCAGCTCCTTGGCGCGGGTGTAGGTCCGCTCGCGGTAGGCGTCCCAGCCGTCGTCGAAGCGGCCGGCGTACTTGTCCGACCACTCCTTCCCCACGTGGTGCGGGGCGTGCATGCAGCCGCTGGCCCAGTACATGAAGAACGGCTTGTCCGGTTCGAACGCCTGATGCCGGTGCAGCCAGCCGATCGCATCGTCGGCCAGATCCTCACTGAGGTGGTAGCCCTGCTCCGGCGTCTTCGGTGGCAGCACGCTGGTGGTGTTCCGCACCAAGTTCGGCTCATACTGCGACGCCTCACCGGCCAGAAACCCGTAGAAGTACTCAAACCCCAGGCCGGTCGGCCAGTTGTCGAACGGCCCGGCTGGGGTGGTCTGCAACGCCGGGGTGTTGTGCCACTTCCCCCACGCCCCGGTCGCATAGCCGTACTGCCGCAACACCTCCGGCACCAACGCGCTGCTCCGCGGGATCTCACCGGCATAGCCGTCCCAGTCGTTGGCCAGCTCAGCGATCTGCCCGTTCCCGATCCGGTGATGGTTACGGCCGGTCAGCAGAGACGCCCGGGTCGGGGAGCACATCGCCGTGGTGTGGAACCGGTTGTACCCGATCCCCTCCCCATAGACCCGCGACAAGGTGTCGGTGCGGACCTCCCCGCCGAACGTCGTCGGCAGGCCCGGCCCGACATCGTCGATCAACACGATCAAAATGTTCGGCGCATCCGCCGGCAGTCGACGCGGCTCCACCCGCCGCTCATACACCGACTCCTGCATCGTCCGGCCTGCGGTGCTCGCCGACCGAGTACGAGGAAACGGCAAAACCTCCTGGCCGGTCACCTCAACACTCCCAATCCAGACGATGGGGCGAAGTCGCCGACCGTGGGCTCGCCCAATGGTTGGCCAAGTCGTGGAACCGCGATCCGGGTCGTCGGTTCATCAGAAATCCGGCCTCGCTCTCCTCGACCGGCAGGATCGCCCGTGCGCCACAAACCCACATCGGTCGACACAAGCGGCGACTCGGGTCATTGGCTCCGCAGTCGCGAGGGATGGCAGGCAGGCATATGGGCCGCCCAGATCTGGGATGGAGAGGCGATGAGCGTAGGAACCCTTCCAAGGCCCACCGCGCCCCCTTGGCCTGCCGAAAAGGTGTCATCACAAGCCCTCTCCCTCGCAAGACCGCCTGAGGCACGTCCTCCACGGACCGATGTCGCGCACTCTTTACATCATGCTGCTCGAACCTCAGTTCTGTGCCACCCGTCTCGGGTAGGAATCGCCGTCAGCGGCCTCCTGCAGCGACAGCCGAGGCGTCCCTTCACCACACGAATGGCCTCGTCGTCCAGGTCGCTCGTGGTCGTGTCCTCGTCATCTCGGTGCGTCAGTGGGCGGCCTCTCGATCCTGGTCGGTAGTCCGGGATCGGGCGCTTGGGTCATCGGTCAATGGTTCGGCCACCTGGCGGCCTTCCTGAAGTGGGTGGCACGGCAGTGTCTGGGTGGTCAGGATGCGGCTTGGTCGGCGAGCCGGTGAACACGGCGGTCGAGGTCGGCGTAGGCCCGTTCGAAGGCGGCGTCGGTGTTGACCCGGACCGGGTCGGGGACTGACCAGTGCAGTCGCGGATGGTCGAGGTCGAGCTCTTCGTGGGCGTTGTCGCACACCACGACCAGCAAGTCGTCCACTCCCCACTTCTCGGGTAGCTGCGTGGGCCGCTGGTCGTGCAGCTCGAGGCCGTGGCGGCGTCCCGTAGCGACAGCGCGGGGATGGATCTTGGGTCCGGCATGGGTGCCGGCGGAGATCGCGGGAATTGAGCTGAGCTGACCCCATCGGGCGGCGGCGAGCTGCGATCGGGCCGAGTTCGCTGTGCAGACGAAGATCACTCGGGACGCGGTCAGGCTGACTCCGCCGGGCAGACGCGCTGACATCGCCGCGGCCCACACGACCGGATTGTCGTTGCGCAGCGTGACATAGCTGCGTCGTCGATCACCTTCGGACCGGAGGCGGCGGATGACGCCGGCCGGGTCGTCGAGGACCCAGTCCTCGTACCGCTTGCCCGGGTAGAACGGGCAGGTGTCGCCGCAGCCCATCGTGATCACCACGTCGGATTCGCGGACCGCGGTGTCGGTGAGGATCTTGGGCTGCTCGGCGGAGATGTCGATCCCGACCTCCGCCAGCGCCGCCACCGCGGCCGGGTTCACCTGATCCGCCGGCTGCGACTAGGTATCGAGGCCGCGTCCATCGTCATCGCCGAGGGTGAGCCGGCGGCGGTGATGCTCTAGTGCTCGGTCCTGTAGTGGTACACGTCGAGACCGGCTGTCAACGGCCCACCGACTCGCTCACACCGACGCACAACGAGCCCGCTGACCTTGGTCACAGCGCCGGTCGTGTGAGGATGGGTCCGGTGCTGACCGACGTCCTGCCTGCCGTGCTGCTGGCCTCCTTCGCCGCGTTCGCCCTGGCCGCCCTGTCAGCGGTCGCAGGGTTCGGCGGCGGAGTGCTGCTGCTGCCCGTCTTCACCGCGATGTTCGGGCTCCGGGTCGCGGTGCCGATGCTGACCCTCACCCAACTGGTCAGCAACGGCTCCCGAGTCTGGGTGAACCGGCACGAACTGCGCTGGCCGCTGATCGGGTGGTTCGCCCTGGGTGCGGTTCCCTGCGCCATCGCTGGTGGACTGTTACTGATCGACGCCCCCTTGGGCGCGCTCCAGCGGTTGCTCGGCGTGTTCTTGATTGCCATGGTGATATGGCGCCGCGTCCGTCCTCACCCCAAGGCGCCCCGCAACCCGGCCTTCGCCGGGATCGGTGCCGCCTCCGGACTGGGATCGGCGCTGCTCGGCTCCGTCGGGCCATTGACCGCACCGTTCTTTCTTGCCGCCGGTCTCACCCGGGCCGCCTACATCGGCACGGAAGCCGCTAGCGCCCTCACCATGCACATCACCAAGCTCGCCACCTACGGCGCCGGTCAGCTCCTCACCCGCGAGGTGCTCCTCTACGGATTGGCACTGACCCCCGCCACCCTGCTGGGCACCCTCGCCGGCAAGAAGATTCTCACTCGCATCAGCGACGACGTCTTCATCACCCTCGTCGAAGGCGGCCTCGTCGTCGCCGGGATCCTCTTCCTCATCGGCATCTGATGGCGGACGCGTCGGGGAACATCTCCTTCGCCGGCACGAATTGTCGGGCCGGCCGGGCCTGGCGTGGCCGCAGTGTCCAGGTCGCGATCGTGGCCGATTCGGTCCAGATCTCTTGTGACGGGCAGATCGTGCGGGTTCATCCGATCCGGCACGATCGGGCCAAGGAGCACGTCGCGTTCGCGACCCCGAACGGGCGTCCCCGCCACCGACAGGATGCGCCGGCCGGGGTCGGGGTCAAGGCCGAGCCGCTTCGCGGTCGGCCTGGCGGCCGAGCCTTGACCCCGACCCCTTGAACCGGCGCCCATCGCAGCGGCGCGGAAACCCCCGATGATCATGTCAAGCACCTACCGGAACTCATTGGTCAAGCGGGTACCGGAACTCGACAGTCCTCGACAGTCCTCGACAAGCCACGAGCCACAAGCCACAGCGCTACAGGGGCATGGCCACGGGCGGCTTCTTCTCAGCGAGGTGGGGCGCCGAAGTTGTGCGCAAGCAGGTGGTGCGATCACCCTTGCGGTTGCGTTCGGGCGGGAGGAGCCGTCGAGTCGCGGACTACCAGGTGGGTGGCCAGTTCGATGTGGCGTGTCCCGATCAGGTTGCCGCCGATGAGTTGCGCCAGTGAGCGTGTGGCGAGCTGGCCCATTTCGACGAGTGGTTGAGCGACGGTGGTGAGTGGGGGTGTGGTTCTGCTGGCCATGAAGCTGTCGTCGAAGCCGATGATGCTGAGTTGGTCGGGGACGTGGATGGAGCGTCTGCGAGCTTCTTCCATGATGCCTTGGGCGATTTCGTCGCCGGCGGCGAAGATGGCGGTGGGTCGGTCGGGTCGGTCGAGGAGGCCGCCGGCGATGTCTCGTCCGGCTTGGTACTCGAAGTGGCTGTGGGTGACTAGGGTTTCGTCGAGGCTGATGCCGGCCATTCTCAGGGCCGCGAGGTAGCCGCCGAGCCGGGCCTGGCTGACGTCGGCGCTTGCAGGGCCGGAGGCGTGGGCGATGCGTCGGTGGCCCAGGGCCAGGAGATGTTCGGTGGCGGTTACACCGCCGGCGTAGTTGGTGGAGCCGATCGTGACGCAGTTGGTGTCGCCGACGCGGAGGGGGTCGACGACGACGACCGGGAAGCCGTCTTCGACTAGGACCTTGATCGGTTGGAGCGAGGCGTCGACGGTGATCAGAATGGCGCCCACCCTTCCGGAGGTGCGTAGCTGGTTGAGATCCAGCTCAACCTGGTCGTCTTGGACTGGTGAGCCGATGCTCACTTCGAATCCTTCAGCTCGAGCTGCGGCGGTTATCCCGTCGAGGACGGTGACCATATAGGCGTTCTGCCACGTCGGGAAGGCAACCTCCACCACGCCTGCGGTGCGCGCGGGGCGGTTCACCGGCCGGTAGTCCGCGTCATCAAGTTGCTCGCGCACTCGGCGACGCGTTGACGGTGCGACGTCGCCGCGGCCGTTTAGGACTTTGGAGACGGTCGCGACCGAGACCCCGGCTGCTGCTGCGACCTCGGCGAGGGTCGCTCGCGACTTCTCCATTTTCCACTCCCTTGCCGAAACCTCTCGGCTCAGCGTAGCAGATTCATGCCAGGCGTCACTGCGCGAGGGCGGCGGGTTCGCACTCGTCGGACGTGGCACTACCACAGTTCTTGCCGCCTCCTCAGCACGACTGGCCTCAATTGAGGGCTTGACGACTGACCGATCAGCCGATAAGTTTCCGACATCTAACTAGAAGTTACCGAAACCTGTCGGTACTGATCTCATGGAGGACCAATGACGTCTCCGATCACCAGCCGCCGCTCGTTCCTGGGCTTGGCTGCGGCCGCGACTCTCGGCACGATGGGCTTGGCCGCCTGTGGCTCGGCGGGCCCTGCACAACCGGGCGGTGGTGCGGCCAGCGGCGGAGGTGGCGGCGACGCCACGATGTGGGGCTTGACCGGGAAGCCGGGCGAGACCATCCGCCAGAACGCGGTCGACGCGTTCAACAAGCTCGGCAAGGGCTCCATCACGGTGACCTCTTTCCAGAACGACCCGTACAAGGCGAAGATCCGCACCGCGATCGGTGCCGGACAGGCGCCGACGTTGATCTTCGGCTGGGGCGGCGGGATTTTGAAGTCCTACGCCGACGCCAACCAGGTCGACGACCTGACCAGCTGGATCGACCAGACGTCGGGGTTCAAGGCCAAGTTCTTGCCGTCGACGTGGGGTGCGGCGACCTTCGACAAGAAGATCTACGCCGTCCCGATCCAGACCACCCAGCCGATCGTCATGTACTACAACAAGTCGCTGTTCGACAAGGCCGGCGCGCAGCTGCCGACGAGCTGGGACGACGTGATGAACCTGGTCGGGGTCTTCAACGGTCAAGGGGTGGCACCGTTCTCTTTGGGTGGCCAGTCGAAGTGGACCTCGATGATGTGGCTGGAGTACCTCCTCGACCGGGTCGGTGGCCCCGACGTGTTCTCCGCGATCTTCGCCAACAAGGCGAACGCCTGGTCCGATCCCGCCGTGATCGAGGCCTGCACCAAGATCCAGGACCTGGTGAAGGCGAACGGGTTCATCAAGGGCTTCTCCTCGATCGCGGCCGACACCAACGCCGACCAGGCGCTGCTGTACACCGGCAAGGCGGCGATGATGCTGCACGGCTCCTGGGTGTACGGGTCGATGAAGACCGACAATCCGAGCTTCGTCTCATCCAGCCTGGAGTTCGGCAACTTCCCGGCAGTGACCGGCGGCAAGGGTGACCCGACCAACATCGTCGGCAACCCGGCCAACTACTTCTCGATCTCTTCCAAGGCGACCGATGCCGAGAAGACGGTGGCGAAGGCGTACTTCACCGACGGTCTGTTCACCGACACCGAAGTTCAGGCCTGGATCGACGGCGGCCAGGTGCCGGTGTCGGCGTCGGCGTCATCGAAGTTGTCAGGTTCGGCCGATGGGAAGTTCCTGCAATTCATCTATGACTTTGTGTCCAAGGCCCCCAACTTCCAGCAGTCGTGGGACCAGGCGCTCAGCCCGACGCAGGCCGAGGAGCTGCTGAACAACATCGACAAGCTGTTCCTGCTGCAGAGCAGCCCCGAGCAGTTCGCGACCGCGATGAACGCGACGATTGGGAAGTGACATGGCCGCCATCACACCTGAAGCGCAGGCGCTCGCCACGGCTGGGCCCGCGCCCATCGCGGCCGCGCCGGGTCGGAAGAAGAGCCGGCTCGGCCTCCTCGTCCTGCCGGCACTGATCTTCTTCGTCGCCTTCGCCTTCATCCCGATGATCGGGGTGCTGCTGCTGTCCTTCACCGTCTTGGGACGGGATCAACCCGATCACCTTCACCGGCTTCGCAAGCTGGGTCCAGGTATTCACCGACCCCGGCACCTACCACGCTCTGTGGCTGACCATCGCGTTGATGATCATCACCTGGGCGATCCAGACCCCGATCAGCCTGCTGCTCGGCGTGTTCGTCGCCGGCCATCAACGCTACCGGGCAGCACTGGCGGTGCTGTACTTCCTGCCGCTGCTGCTGTCATCGGCTGCGGTGGCGATCGCGTTCAAGTCGCTGCTCGACCCCAACTTCGGTCTGGCCGCCGGCCTGCACCTGCCGATCCTCGCCCAGGACTGGCTCGGCAACCCCACCCTCGCCTTCGCGACCGTGGTGTTCGTCATCGCCTGGCAGTTCATCCCGTTCCACACCCTGATCTACCAAGGCGGCGTCCGTCAGATCCCCGGGTCGATTTACGAGGCGGCGCAGATCGACGGCGCCGGACGGGTCCGGCAGTTCTTCTCGATCACCGTCCCGCAGCTCAAGTACACGATCATCACGTCATCGACCCTGATGCTGGTCGGCTCGCTGACCTACTTCGACCTGATCTTCGTCCTCACCCAGGGCGGACCAGGCGACGCCACCCGAATCCTGGCCCTCGACATGTACATCACCGGCTTCCAGGCCAACCAGATGGGCGCGGCCAGCGTGATCGCCTTGATCCTCGTCGTCTTCGGGCTCGGACTGACCTACGGCATCCAACGGCTCGGCGGCAGCGACCTGTCGGCCAGCCAGATGGAAGGAATGTGACATGGCCACAGCTGTAGCTACAGCACCACGCCGCCGGCGGCACCCGGGTCAAGGGCCGCATCAACTACCTGGGCGGCCTGTTCGGCTGGATCTGGCTCGCGATCATCATCTTGCCGATCTACTACATCGTCGTCACCAGCCTGAAGAACCAGGGCGACTACTTCACCTCCAACCCGCTGTCGCTGCCGATCCCACCAGCAGTGACCGCCTACCAGCAGGTCATCGAGGCCGGCATCGCCCGCTACTTCGCCAACTCGGTGATCGTCACCATCGGCACCGTCATCCCGGTCCTGCTGTTCAGCTTTCTCGCCTCGTACGCGATCGTGCGTGGCAACAGCCGGTTCCTCCGGTACAGCCGGGGGCTGTTCCTGTTCGGACTGGCCATTCCGCTGCAGGCGACCATCATCCCGATCTACCTGATCATCACCAAGATCCACATGTACGACACCCTGGGCGCGCTGATCCTGCCCTCGATCGCATTCGGCATCCCGCTGTCCGTGTTGATCTTGAGCACCTTCCTCCGCGACGTGCCCAAGGAGCTGTTCGAGTCGATGCGGATGGACGGCTGCACCGAATGGCAGATGGCGTGGCGGCTCGCGTTCCCGCTGACCAGACCAGCGATCGTCACCGTCGCCATCTACACCGGACTGAACGTGTGGAACGGCTTCCTGTTCCCGCTGATCCTCACCCAGAGCCCCGACAAGCGGGTCATGCCGCTGGCACTGTGGGCGTTCCAGGGCGAGTACAGCGTCAACATCCCGGCCGTTCTTGCCGCCGTCGTGCTGTCCACGGTGCCGATCCTGGTGCTGTACGTGGTCGGCCGCCGCCAGCTCCTCAGCGGTCTCACCGCCGGCTTCGGCAAGTAACCATGAAACCCGGCGGACCGGCGGACCTCACCCGCCGGCCCGCCGACCCGGCACCCTGCCGATCGACCGGTCAACAGCACACCATCCACCACGAGGA
>CAWHZT010000017.1:0-357348 GCA_963833925.1 uncultured Actinomycetota bacterium
CGACTTCGACGGGGATGGCGCGTTCGTGGAGGTCTTTGTACAAGAACACCGCCCCGCGCAGCACCTCCCGGGTGACGGGGTCGCGGAGCGCGCGCATGGATTTCCAGTTGGGGGTTTCGCCGGTCTGGCTGCTGCCGCCGACGGTGCCGGGGGTGGTGATCCGTTCGAGGTACTTGGCCGGGTCGAGTTTGGCGAGCTGGCAGGCGGCGCGGGCTTCGTCGGGGTCGGTGATGGGGCCGATGGCGAGCCGGGAGATGTAGCCCTCGAGCCGGGCGTTCAGCGCGTCGGTGACCCGTTGGGTGAACAGGCACGGCAGGACTTGCTGGGAGCGGGCGACACGGCCGAGCCGGTCCATCTCACCTGCGCCGCCGTCGAGGAACGTCCAGGCTTCGTCGAGCTCGATGAACCCGCCGCCGCGGCCGGCGAGCGCGGAGGCGGAGCCGAACACCATCATCCGGATCAGCGCGAGCGCGGCCCGTTGGCCGAGGGAGTCGGGCTGGTGCCCCGGAAGGGGGATGTTGAGGTGGGAGTCGCCGACCATGATCAGCGTGATCCCTTCGGCCACGGCGAGTGATCGGGACTTCGGGTTGGTCCCGACCAGCGCGGCGAACGTCGGGGACGCCTTGGCCTGGGCGAGGACCTTGTGGACCAGGTCGTGCGGGAGTTGGTCGCCGAGCTGGTCGCGGGCGATGGTCAGGGCTTCGCCGATGCAGGTGGCGCCTTGTTCGACGCCGTGCTTGAGCGCCTCCTCCAGCGGCTGTTCGTAGTCGGCTTTCGCGGCACCCCACACGTTCACCGAGAGCAGCATGGAGGCGGCGAGCTCGACGCCGACGTCTGTCTTGGCGGAGAACCGGATGGGGTCGAAGATCCCGTCGGCCTCGAGGACGTCGTCGAGCCGGACCACCTGGCCGCCGGAGGCCTGCACGGCGGCGGAGTGGTCGGAGCCCTGCTTGGGGTCGATGATGACGCCGGAGTAGCCCATCCGAGCCCACTGGTCGGCCAGGTTCAGCATCAGCATCGTCTTCCCGGCACCGGTCGCCGCGGCGCAGAGGAAGATCGGCAACCCGTCGGCGGTCGATGCTGCGGTGGGGGAGAGCAGGGCGGGTTGCCGGTCGCGTTCGGTGAGTCCGAACAGGGCGCCGTCGCGGTCGCCGACGAACGACAGGCTGGTGATCCCGGAGGCGGCGATGACCTGGATGGGCAGGTCGTGGAGTTTCGGGTTCGCGGAGATGTTGGAGCACAGCCAGGTCTCGGCCATCGCCCCGGGCTGGGTGAGGGTCATCGGGGCGAGTTTGGCGAGCTGCCGGTCGGAGGTGTTGAGCCGGTCCAGGTCCTTGATGCCGGCGAACGCGACCAGGATCGAGGTGTCGACCAGGGTCGGGTTCGCGCCGCCTTTGGCGTAGTGGTCCTCGATCACGGTGAGGTTGGCGAGCATCTCGTCCTGCTCGGCGCGGGACATCTTGCCTTGCTTGTGGCGTTCCTGGATGTCGGTGATGAACCGGCGGCGTTGCCGGCGGAGCTCGTCGCGGGTGATCTTCGCCGGCTCGACCAGCCCGCGGATCGACACCGCGACCGCATCCGACTCCAACAGGTCCGACACCCACAGCGCCGACGGGGAGGTGGGGGCGTCGAAGTCGAAGTCGAACTCGGTCACCGACGCGTAGGTGACCGCCCCCTGCCCGGGGACGGCCTCGAGGGCGTCGCAGTTGTCGGTGCCGAGCATGTCGGCGAGCCGCATCGACTCTGGGTCGTGGAAGACGTGGATGTGTTCCAGATGGTTCAAGGTGGGGGTGGCGGGGGTGTCGCCGCGGTTCCAGTAGGCGTCGGCGAGTTTCCAGTCGTCCGGCTTGGGGACGGCCAGGCCGGCCCGGGCGAGGGCGGCGTCGACCCGGCCGAAGTCCTCGTCGAAGTCGCCGAGAGGGACCTGCCGGTCGGCGAGGAACGCGGCGACGGAGTCGATCCGGTCCCGCCACCCACCGCCACCGCCGACACTGAATCCTTCAGCTGGACGCCGAACATGAGAAGCCGGCGGTCGACGGGTTCGTGGCCGTGGGCCCGGTTGAGGTAGCCGGCGATCGGATGCGTCCACGGCAGGTGGAAGAACCGGGGAATGTTGACCAACAGAGCATGCGTGCGCCGGTAGGAGGAGCGGGCGACGAACCGGCGGTTCGAGGATGCGCCGACCATGGCGCCCAGTTCCTGGTAGGCGCGGAACAGGGGTTCCATCGCCGCCAGCTGGGAGTCGTTGTCCCGGGCGTCGACGACAGGGGCGAGCGGCACCGTTCGGTACAGCCACACGGTGCCGTCCATCGACGAGCGGCACCGCCCGTCGGGGTAGCGGGAGCCGAGGGTGGTCAGGTACGTGGGCCGGGTGGCCAGTTGGTCAAGTGTCGCTGTGCGACGTTGCGATGCCATCCAGTTCACCGTCCTTCCGGTTTCGACGTAGAACCCGTCGTCGACGCGGGGGCTGAGCCGGACGGTCGTGGGCCCACCGACCCGGTCGAGTTCGAGGGATGGGCTGCGGCGGACGGATTGGCCGTTGGGTTCGCGCTGGTCGTGGTGCCGGCGGGTGGTGCGCTGGTCGTGGGGAGGGTGCGGCCGGTGACGGCGTTGCCGTACTCGGTGAGTGGGGCGCCGGGGCTGCCCCAGGCGACGACGACCGGTGCGGCGGTGTCGGCCTTGTCGAGCAGAAGGTCGTAGGTGAGCGTCGGGACCGTCCCGCCCGGCGCCGGGGTCTGTCCGGCCCAGGCGCCACCGACAGTGACGCGGAGCAGCGCCTGGTGCGGCAGTGGGTCCTGGCCGCGGTTCTGGTCGTCGCCCCACAGCCATCCGACTGGTCCAATCGACGGGCTGGACAGGGTGACTCCGGACAGCGGCAGGTAGCTGCGGTTCGAGTCGGGGTCGCCGACGACCTGTTTCAACGCGGCCGGGTCACCGGAGGTGTATGCGGCGAGCCACGCGTTCACAGCTGCCGTGTACGGCGGGCTGCGGTGTTCCGGCTTCCACCCCTGGCCACGGCCACTGCCCGCCCTGCGTGTTGGTTCCGCCGGCGGGGATGGGCAGCAGGGCGGGCTGCGCGAGGAGCACCGGCCCGTCGGGGGTGATGGCGAGTTGGACCCCGGTCGTGTACAGGGTTTGCTGCTTGTCGGCGACGACGAACCGGTAGGTCGCGATCCGGTAGTCGACGACCTCGCCGGGATGGGTCGGTGCCGGGGTTTGGTTGGTGGCGTCGATCAGGGCGACGACCCGGCCGCCGGGCAACGGCGACGGGTCCTGTCCGATCCACCGTTCGAGCGCAACCTGGGCCTGCGCCGCCTCTTCGGTTCCGGACACCGTGGTATCCGGCCCGGCAGTGTCGGGGTTGAGTGCACGGCCGGCGAGGAGGAACACGGCCAGCAGGGCGAGAGGGAGCAGGATCACGGCCGCCCATACGTAGCCGGTGATCAGCCGCCGCCAGCGTCGGCCGCGTTGGACGGTTGCGGCGTCGGGTGCCGGGACGGTGTCGGGTAGATCCCACCAGTCGTCCGGGTTGTCGACCCGCTTTCGGCTGGCCCGCGGCTTCGGGCGGGATGTCGTCGCGGTGGGCATCAGGCGCTCCGTTTCCGGTCGAACCACCCGTGCCGCGGGAACTTGGGCCACAAGTGTGGTTTGGGCTCTCGGGGCTGGTCGGGGTGGTAGGCGGGGGCGATCACCGGCAGGTCGTACATCCGGTTGAGGAGGGTGTCGATCAGGTTCGCCAAGACGGGTTGGTCGGCGAGAGTGTCACCCCGGTTCAGCGCGGTCTGCAGGCTGTCGTCGGCGTAGGCGGTGCCGAGGTAGACCGACCGTTCCCGCAAAGTCTGGACAAGCCGGTCATGGTCGATGTCGGCGCCGGCGGGGATCCGGGCAAGCATCGAGAACACCCGGGAGGTGTTGATGTCCTCGTCCTGGAGGCGGGTCAGCAGCCGGGTCAGGTTCGCCAGGCCGGCGGTGGACAGGCCCGCGACCGCGACCGCCCAGCCGCCCCGGCCGAGCTGGGGCAGGACCAGGTCGGCGACCATACGGCGCGGGTCGTCGGTTTCGACGATCTGCGTGTCGACCACGACCAGGTCCGCGATCCGCCGCGCTCCCTCGACCAGCTCATACAGGGCGGCGGGGGTGACGATGCCGGTGCGGATCTCCTCCGCGGACGGTGCCTGCAGGAACGCGAACCCGGGCTTGCGCAGACCGGCGGCTCGTGCCTCGAGTGAGCCGGCCGGGGGTGATGATGCCGGCCTCCAGGTTCCGTCCGTCGACGAGCGCGTCGAACATCGTCGGCAGACCTGATCCGGTGGCGCGGAGGAAGGTGGCCAGATCGCCTTGGCCGAGGTTGCCGTCGACGAGGACGACCCGCTGGCCGCGTTCGGCGGCGCGCGATGCGAGGGCGAGGCTGAATGTCGACTTCCCGACGCCCCCACTGCCGGACAAGGTGATCGCCACCTGTCCCAGCCCGATCCGTCCGGCGGGGCGGCCCGGCCGGTGTTGGGATCGGGTGACGCCGAACACCTCGTCCCCAAGGTTCGACCGGATCGGCCGATTCACCTGTCGCCTCCTGAATTGCGGGTCGGGGCGGCAGACTCGGGTTCCCAGTCGTCCCAGTCGCTGTCGGTGTCGAGGAGCTGGCCGTCCGGTTGGAGCTCGAGGTGGTCGGGGACCGCTTCGTATCCGTCGACCCCGGCGTTTTTCAAGATGTCGCGGACGGTGCCGGGGAGTCGATAGCGTGCGGTATCCCTCCCCTTCGACGGCCGGCGAGGTGCGGTGCCGAGCACGGTGAGGTCGACGTGCCGCTGGATCCGCGGGATCAGTCCGGCGACCTGTGGGGTGTTGAGGAGCAGGACGGGCATCAGGTCGTGCTCGCCGGCCTCCTCCCGCCAGATCCGCACCGCCTTCTGCAAGTCCTGCGCACAGGTCTTCACATCCGGGTCGGAGACGACGAGGAACCCGGCCGCGGTGAGGTGCGGCGCGAGGTCGTGCAAACCGACCAGTCCCAGCGGCGCGGACGGCGTCAACGGCGCCGGCTCCAGACCTCTCGGCGGGGTCCGCTGGATCGGCCGGGTCTGCGTCGGGTTCGCTCGACGAGGATCTCCTGTTCGGGGTGGTCCTGCTCGTCGAGCCGGGGGTCATTGTTCGAGTCGGTCATAGTTGTAGACCTTCCAGTGGTCGTGGCCGTCGGAGTTGAGGTAGAGCACGAGCGCCCAGCCGGGGCTGTAGGTGGCCTGCACGGTCACCTGTTCGTCGGAGGAGTCGAGGACGTCGAGGCCGTCGAACCGGCCCTGCGGCACGTTGGCGACGTCGACGGTGGCGAGCTGCTTGTCGACGGCGACGGTGACGTAGGGCCGGAGCCGGGCCTGCCAGTCGGCAGTGGTGTCGCCTCGGCGGACCGTGGTGAACGCACGCCCGAATCCGTCCGCGACCGGCTCCCAGTACCGCCGATCCGCAGCCGCCGCGGCGTCACCGTCGGGCCCGGCGTCGCTGCCCACACCCGCCGAGGCGTCCGATCCGTCCGCACCCTCGGTCACCGGCTCCGCACCCGTTGCCACCGACGGGCTCGTCGACGCGGTCGAGATCGTCGACATGGACGGGGCCGCGAGCACGGTCGGCGCCGGCGTGACGACCGGTGGCGCGGTGGCCGGCGGGTCCTGCTGGTCGTGTGCGACGGTCCGGACGATCCCGACGGTGAGCGCGACCGCGACCAGGCCGGCGGCGACGACGGCTCGACGGCTCATGGCGTCCCTCCGTGGCGGGTCATGGCGACACTCCGTGCCGGCGCAGGATCGGTAGCGGGTTGGTGGGGCTGCCGTCGACGCGGATCTCGTAGTGCAGGTGCGCCCCGCGCGGACCGGCGGGGAGGACGTGGCCGGTGTAGCCGGTGGCGCCGATCCGTTGCCCGGCCCGGACCTTCTGCCCGACGGTGACGTCACGTCGGGACAGGTGGGCGTACCAGATCGTCATGCCCGGATCACCGGCAACGGCGACCACGATCAGGTTGCCGTAGCTGCGGTAGGCGCCACTGGGCGTGCGGAGCGCTTCGGAGCGGATCACGATGCCGTCGTCGCTGCTCCGCAACACGGTGCCCGGCCGGGGCGGGGAAATCCTGCCCGGAGTGGCCCGGGTAGCACCCGAACCCGCAGCCGACCCGATACGAGCCCTTCGGTAGGGGCATCGTCCACGCCCCAGCCGGCAGACTCGTCGTGTCGCCACCGGCGGGTCCGGTGCCCTGGTTGCCGAAGACGGAGACGTGGACGTGGTCGTAGTGCAGTGACGTCGGATCGTTGCTGCCGGTGATCGAGGTGTAGTCGCGCCAGCCCTCGGCGTCCCGGTCGACGTTCCAGATCTTCGCCGAGAAGATCACGTAGTGCACGCCGAGCTCGGCGTGGTGGGCCCGCATCCAGTCCGCGACCTGCCAGCCCAGCGCCGAACCGGCCGGAGTCGAATAGTCGGGGATCATCAGGTCGACGGCACGGCCGGTCTGGTGGTCGTCATCGGTGTTCGCCGGCCGGTTCCCGACCCCGTAGAACGTGGTCAGCTGCGGGAACTGCTTCTTGCCGCAGCGCAGCACCAGCAGCGCGTCGGGAGTGAGCCCGTTCTCCACCGGCAACCCGGTCGCCGGGCACGCACCCAGACCGTTCGGTGTTGATCCGTTGGTGCAGGCCGGCCCGGCACTGGCCGCGGCGGGGTCGGTGATGCCGGCGAGGCGTTCGACGATGGCCCGGGCGGCGGGTTCCCACTTCGCGTAGGCGTCGGGGAACGCGGAGCGTTGCACGGCCTGTGCGGCCTGCGCGACTGACATGTCCTGCCAGCCGTTCACATCGGTCAGGCCTGGGTTGTGGGTGTGGTCGGCGACGCCGTAGAACGCACGGGTGGCCAGGTGCGGATCGCGGATCTGGGCGACCGTGCCCCAGCCGGAGGAGGGGCGTTGCTGGAACATGCCCTGGGAGTCCCGGTCGCCGTAGCCGAGGTTCCGGATCCCGGACTCCTGCAAGGCTGCCGCCAGGGCGACGACCCAGCCCAGCATCGGGATCCGGGCCGCTTTGCCTTCGGCGATCACGATCGCGGCGTTGGACACCTGCTCCCCGGCCAGGGTGAGCGTCGACCCCGGCTGGCCGCCCGGCACGGTCAACCGGTCCGGAACCGACCCGACACCGATCGCCGCCACCGGCGCAGTCGTGACCAGGGGATTGGTCGTGATCGGGCTGGTCGGGGTGCCGGGTGCGGTGGTCAGCGTGACGCGGACCGATTTGTGGTCCGAGCCGTAGTTGCCGCCGATTGTCTGACCAGTCGGGATGATCGTGGCAGCGGTCGACCACACGTAGTCGATCAGCCGGGTGTCGTGGGTTCCGCCGGCCGGGGCGCCGAGAACCCGCCAGCTCGTGTAGACGCCGTGGGTGGCCATCCGCACGTACGGCCAGCGGGGGTTCCGGTGCTGGGCGTCGCGGCGGGCGTCGATGTTCGCATCCATCGTGCCGACCACGGGTGCCGCCGCCTTCAGCTTGTCGACCAGGCCCATCAGCCGGTTCATCTCCTGGTCGTAGACCCGGAGCCGGTTCGGACGGCTGGTGTCCGGGCGGCCGCCGTAGTCGATGGTCGGGATGAAGTGGGTGTTGACGAACACGAACGCGCCGCCGGTGGACTTCTGCCGCAGCTGCACCCAGCTGATCCACCGCGGCCCCAACGCGGTGCCCGCGGCGCCGGGTTCGATCCGGACCAGACCGGAGGCTTCGACCGCGCCGTAGGCGAGGACGTCGAAACTGGACCGGCGCCACACGATCGGTGTGGTGTTGTTGCCGCTGCCGCCCGCGTACATGGCCCACTCGTCGCCGATCCCCGCTGCGACCTGGCGCCGTTTGCTGGCCGAGTTCAGTTCCTGAAGCCCGATCACGTCCGCGTCGGCGCCGATCGCTTTGATGCCGGCGACAACCCGGGAGGTGGGGTTGGTGTAGAGGGTGTTCCAGCTCGCGACCGCAATGTTGAACCGGGCGCCGGCACCGGTCGGCCGCGGCACCGACGGATCGCCGCTCACCGAACCGAACGGGTCGGTGGTGCAGTCCTGCGCCTGACCGACACTCCACCGGTAGGCGGCGTCGAACACCGCCGCGGCATCGGTTGCGGTGGTCGACGGCATCGCGCCCAGCACCGCGACGAATGCGGTCCGGACCGCATCATGGGTGGCGGTGGCGTCCGGATCGTCCGGGTCGACGCCGAGGATCTGCCGGTCAGAATCGGCCGGATCGGTCATGATCCCGGCGCCGGCGTCGAGACTTCACCGTCGAGATCGGGGTCCGCTTCGGCCAGTTTCGCGGCGAACAGGCGTCCGTACGCGTAGCCGGCCGCCACCCGGTCCTGGAGCTGTGCCGCGGTCAGCTGGTCGATGCCGTGCCGGGCCAGGTCGGTGTTGAACGCGTCCGGGTCGGTGATCCCGTACGGCGGATCGCCGGGACCGGCCCACATGCCGGCCGAACGGTCCACGGCAGCCAGCAGCATCCAGGACACGCCCGAGGAGTCCGCGGCCGACCGATACACCGCGACCTGGTCATCGGTCAGCCCGTCGGCGACCGCGGCCGCCTGCGACATCCCGTCCCGGGTCTGGTCCTGGTCGGTCATCATCGACCCGAGGGCGACGATCACCATCGTCCAGACCAGCACCCCGGCCAGCGTGGGTGCGACGAGCACGATCACCAGCCGTCGCCGGGTCCGCTTGTTCTTCACCGCCGTGACCGCAGCACCCGCGGCCGCGCCGACCGCCGCACCGGGCGCTGTACCGATCTTGGCGCCCAGCCGTGCGCCGGCCGCGGTGTTGTTGACCAGTTCGCGGGTATCACCGGTCAGCGAGCCGTCCGAGCTGCTGTCCCGCGACAGCAGCGCGTCCGCGCCGTCCACGCCGGCGGCCTTGGCGATGCCGCTGCCTGCGGTCTTCCGGAGATCGGCAAGCGGGACGGTGTTTGCGGGCGGCTGCTGGTCGGGTTCGTCCACGGCTGTCATCTCCTCTCCGGATCGTGGGTCGGCTCTTGAGGTTTGGTCAGTTGCGGTGGTGGTTCCTGGCCGCCCCCACTCCGATGACGAGGACGGCCGCGGCCAGTCCGAGGCCGATCAGGAACGTGCGGCCGACGAACTGGTTGGCGGTCTGGTCGGGCCAGATCGCGGCGGCGATATAGCCGGCGGGCACGAACAGAGACCAGGGCGATCAGCCACAGGCAGCCCAGAGCCGGCGTTGTTCTCGTGATCAGCCATGGCCGTCCTCCTGCCCTGATTCGGTTCGGCTGTCTGGGCGAACGGCTTCGGGTCGGAGACCGCCTGCGCCCAATCGTTCGCGCCGGCGAGGCCTATCGCGGCGTCTTCGGCCTCGGACCGTCGGGCCCGGAACGCGTCGAGCGTTCGCTGGTTGGCCTCGGCCTTGGCGCGAATTCTGCGCTGGACGAGCGCCGTCGGTCTTCCTCGCGGCCACGACACCCCCGACGACAGCAACTCCGGGGAGACCGGCCACCGTTGCCGCGCCGACCACCGCCGCCGTGCCCAACGCGGCTCGAGGAATCTTCCGCGCAACCTTCCGGGACGCTGTGACGGGATGGGCGGCGGTGTCCTTCGCCAGCCGCTGCGCGTCGAGTGATGTGTCGGCCGCGGCCTGTCTTGGTCGCTTCCAGCCCGAAGTGCGCGACGACACCAGCCGTCGCTGCGCCGCTGGCCAGGCGTTCCCGCAGGTTCGGGCCGCCGCGCCGTACGCCGCCTGATTCACCGCTTCTCGAAGCTCACGATCCTCGGCCTTCATCTCGGCCTTGTCGATCGCCTGCTGCCGTTGCGCCGACCGCTTCGCCTCGGGCGTGGCATTCGGGTCGCCGAGGACCGCCTCCGGTGTCGGACGGCGCGTCCCGAGCGCCGGCTCTCCCTGCTGCTCCGGGTGCGGTGACCTCGCGACTTCTGCTCCGAACCGGAGGTGTCTGCGTTCGACTTGCCCAGCCCGAGCTTGCTCTTCACGCCCCCGACGGCGGCTCGGCCGAGTTTCCGGCTCCCGGCCGTGGCCAGCCCTTTGGCGCCGGTCGACATCTGACTGGCTCCGGCGACCACGGCTCCCGTCGCGGCACCGCCGGCCATCGCCTGCCCCCAGCCGGCCGCACCCTTCACCGTCATCGGCGACGGCATCCCGATCGAGGTGAACGCCCGGTGCAGCGCGATCGCCGCCAGCACCGGCGCCAGACCGCCGAGGAGCATCGTCATCAGCGAGTTCGGGCCGCCGGTGAAGGCGCCCAGCAGCAGCCAGATGATCTTCACGAACAAGATGATCATCGCGAGGATGAACACGGCGAACGCCGTGAACAGGGTGAGGCCGACGTACTCCTTGGCGAACCGGACAAGTTTGGTGTTGTCCGCGTTCGGCAGCAGCACCACGGCCATGCAGAAGAACACCGAGAACAACATCACCAGCGTGATGATCTTCACGACCAGGATCGCCAGGCCCAGGCCGCCGAAGACGACCGTCACCCCAAGTGCGGAGCCGACGTAGCCGATGCTGGCGATCCCGCCGGCGGTCTGGTTGGTGCCGTGCAAGGCGGAGATGAAGTCATACACCGACGCCGGCATCTCGTCGGCATGCTGGCGGAGCTGCTTGTCGCCGTCGCCCCAGTCGAAGATCGAATCGACCTGGGCGCTGTTGGAGTTGAAGAACGCCCAGCAGGCCGCATTCAGCTTGGCCGATCCGTCGACCTTCTCCGCGTTCGTCCGGGCGGCGGCGTCGGCGATCAGCCAGGCGTTGCCGTCGGGCGCCTTCCAGCCGGTCTTGCTGGTCACGTTCGCCAGCTGCCCGTCCCGGGGGACGCACGTCGCCCAGGCGATCCACCCCTTGTCGGCCTCCACGCCGGATAGTTGTCGCCACGCCGGCGCGTCCGCCTTCACCCAGCTCCTCGTCGTCGCCAGGCTGGCGTGCGGCTGCGGGACGCGGGACATCACGTCGGTGACGGTGGCCGACGACCGGTTGTTCTTGGCGTCGGCGCCGTCGATGACGAACGAGCCGGCGTTCACTGGGATCGCGGCGTTCCGGTCCAGCATCCGACAGGCCACCCGGCTGTGGCCGTTGAGGTTCTTGTTGCCGAACTGGCCGACCGACCAGGCGTTGTACCCGGAGATCTGCCACAGATTCGACACCGTCAACGCCGGCACCGCCTCACTCGAGATCACGCCCGCCCCGGGACGCCTGCGCGGTGTAGCCGTCCTGCAGGGCACCCAGATACGGGGCGCAGTCGAGCTGGTCCCCTGAGCCGGTGGTGTCGACGATCGTCTGCGCCGACAGGGCAGCGGCCGGCGCAGCAGCCAGCTCGGTCACGACCCGGTCAATCGTGGTCGCGAACCATCCCGGCGATCCCCGCCCCGGCTGGTACGGGGTGGTGAAGTCGCCGCCGATCCCGCCACCACGGGACTGGGCCGAACCGGCCACCATGATCGCGAACAGTGCAACGACCAGCAGTTTCACCCCGAGCCGCGACAGCCAGGCCGAGTCGCGGTTCCGGAAGCCTTGCAGCAGCAACACGACCAGTGTGCAGATCATCAGGCCGGCCAACAGGGAGGAGTTGACCAGTGCTTGGCCGAGTTGCGCGGCCGCGCTGTCCACTGCACCGCCCACTGCCTGCAGCGGACAGAACTGCGTCGACCACGTCACGAACTTCGTCGTCAACCCGTACAAGAAGTCGCCGATCACGAAATTCACCGACTGCAGCTGGCGCTGCGTCGGGGCGAAATCGACCAAGCCGCCGTTGGATCGGACATGGATCTTCTGTGTCGCGCCCGACCACCGTTCAACCGGCAGATATTGATAGTCCAACGACTGCGACGCCGAGCACAGCGAGCTCACCTGGCCCGGATTTGTACCAACAGGAGCGGCCGAGGCAGCCGTCGGCGCGGCCACCGACAAGACCAGGACCAGGCCGGCCGCCGTCAGCATCCTCGCTAGTAGCGTCTTCGCCACGACCGTCCTCCCGTCCTTCAGTCGAAGATGTGGTGAATGACTGCGGCCGAACCACTGCCGGCGGCGGTCTGAGCGGCTGTTTCAGGCGACGGTGATGCCGTCCGGTTCGGCAGGCTGCCCGGCTGGATCAGTCGCCAGTCGTCCCGCGGAACCCGCACGATCGCCGGCCCGAGCATGAACTCGTTGAGGATCGCCCGCTGCTTGTTCAACAGCGCCGCATAGTTCCGGATCCGCATACCGGACTGGGTCCGGCCGTGGAACAACCAGACCGCTGCCGCCATCCACGCGGCCAGGAACCCGACCGCCCACACCCCGACCAGCGTCCACACCGCCATCGCCGGCAGCAGGCCCGTCACCAGCGCGACGATCAGAATCACCAGCACCCGCCACGGGAACTCGGCGACCCCCACGACCACGGTCCGGGTCGAGGACGCCTCCGGCCCCGTCATTTCGGTCAGCGCATACAACGGCTGATCGTTCATGCCGCCCTACTGGGTGGTGGCTTGATAGACGCTGATACCGGCGTTCGCGATCACGTCCACCAGCGTCAGCGCCAACGGGAAGATCACACCTGGCGCCGCCAGGGTCGCGCCGATCGCCACCGCCCACACCAGCTTGCCGCTGTCACCGCCCTGGCTGCGGGCCCGCTGCCACATGTAACCGGCGAACGCGAACACCAAGATCGCGACGCCAAGCACACTCAAGATGTTCGTCAGCTGAGCGCCCGTCGACGCGGTCACCGCATTCCAAAACGTCGACCACGCGCCCGAGAGATCGACTTCGCTGGACATAGGGATGAAAAGCATGGTTTGTCCTCAGGGGGAAGTCAGGAGCCGAGAGCTCCGATGATCGAGATCAGCAGATAGACCCCGAGGGCGGCCGCCCCCAGCGCCATGGGGATTGCGCCAGCCGAAAGCAGCCAGTCGCGCACATCGTCTTCTCGGCTGCTTGAGGGCAAGCCGAACCGCGCGCGGATCCTCGACGCGCGTTGCTCGTTCTCCTCGGCGCTCCTCAGCTGGTGCTCGCGACTCATGTCGCACCGCCGCCGGCGAGGGCAGCCACAATCCATCGCAAGGAAGTCCGGCGCGCGGATGGGGGAGGAGACAGACCACCAGCGCCGCGCGGCGAGAACGCCGCGGTATCGAAGGACCCTGTCACGATCGTTCCTCCTCGCAACCGAGGCGCGTAAAGCGCCGCGACCGTCTCCCCGAGTTGGACGTCCCGCCTGTGGACCAGTGTGAAAAGAATGCTCGCGTGAGGCCGCTGTGACACAAGAAAGAACTGAATTGTTATGAGACTGATGAGATTGAGGTAAGCAGAAGTTGCAGAAATGGACATCTGGGCCGGAACCAACCAGCCGGGAGTCAACAGCCAACCGTATCCCGACGTCAGGTCGAAACGCTGGCGCAGCCACGCGGACAGCTGGTCACCGTCCCCGATCCCACGCAACCGCTCATCCCTCGGAACGCCTCGACCCACCAGCCCACTAACACACAACGCCCAGGCACGACTACGACGACGGCAGACCGTTAGCCGCCGCAGCCGGCGCGCGGTCTCAGTTCTGGTCTCGTCCGTGTGTGTCCCGGATCGCTTCCTGGTGTCACGAGACGCGTCTCGGCGGCTCGACGCCAGCCTCGAAGGCGACGAAAGACCTCGCTCCAGCGACCTGCTAAGCGGCCGCAGGATTCTCGTGCGAGATCCATAGCAAGCCGTGGCGGCAGGCCATGGACGCTAGTTGGCGTGTCCCCGTCGTGTCCCCGGAGTCCCGCAGGTACCCGTTCAAATCCATCGACAACCGCAATCCCGACCGCGGGAACTAGCCAGCTACGGCGCCTTCGAGGACCTCCGACGCTAGCTCGTAATGCGTAGGTCCGGGGTTCGATTCCCCGAGGCGGCTCCGCCGCAGCCTAGTCCGCCGCATTTCGACACCCCCCGGGTTAGGGCAGGATGGCTCCACCCCGGCCAGTCGTCCGCATTGAGTCCGCATCTCGACGCATCAGGGCCTCGTCCAGCCATTCCGCGACCGCGTCGAGATCGTCCGCGAACAGGTCGGCGTACACGTCCAGCATCATGGCCGCCGACGCATGTCCGAGCATCAGTTGCACCGTCTTCAGATTCGCGCGCGCCGCCATCGCGAGACTTGCCGCGGAGTGGGCAAGTCATAAGGCGTCAGCCCGGCAAGCCGGACCCTCGCCGCAGCCGGATCGACGAACTTCCCTGCGTCACAGGGCGTGACGGCGGATTGTGTTCGGCCCCTTCGCCATCATTTGTGCAACGACAAGCCACGCCAAGCAGAGAGAAAAAATGTTCACATCAGGACCGATTCGACGCCTCGTCACCGCGCTGTTGGCGACGAGCGCGGCTGCGGCCGCACTGGTCGGCGTCACCGCGTCGCCAGCCTCGGCCGAGGACGTGTGGGACACCGACGCTCGGTGCCAGATCGATGACTTCAGCCCGCGTACGGTCACGGTTGGCACCACGCCGGTGGTCAAGACGTTCGACGTGTCGGCCAGCGAGTGCAACATGCAGGGCTGGAGCGTGGATGTCGACCGCGGGCCGGTGTACGCCTACGACGGAAATCCGTCCGAGGTCATCCACCCGTACTCCAACTCCGATGCCGGGTCCTACGACGTGATCGTCGAGGCCGACAATGCCGACTGGAACACCACGTCCCGTGTGTTCACCAACGGGTTCCACCTGAAGCGTGCGACCTACTTCCAGACCAAGTCGTTCAATGTATCGCCGGAGCCGGTGAAGAAGGGCAAGAACCTCACCGTCAAGACGCGGCTCAAGGTGGCCGACTGGGACAACGACCGCAACGTTGGCTACGGCAAGCAGACGGTGAAGATCGAGTTCCGCGCCAACGGCACGTCGACGTGGAAGACCATCAAGACCGTCAAGACCTCCAGCACCGGCGGGGTGAGCACCAAAGTCAAGGCGAGCAAGTCCGGCACGTACCGGGCGAGCTACGCCGGCAGCTCGAAGACCGGCGCGTCCACGTCGGGAACGGATGCCGTCACGGTCAAGTGAGACTTGCCCGTTGCGGTCGGGGAACGCAACGGGCATCGGGGGGCGCACGGCCCCGGCCGCACGGCGGCCGGGGTCTTTGCGCACCCCCTTGGGGGCGAGTCACCGGTGTCGGCCAGCGGCCAGAGCGCCGTGAGCGATTCTTCACGTCGGCTGACGTGGAGCGCGCCACTGGGTCGCTCTGAGTGCGTCGCGGAGCCCTATGGTGCGTCGCAGTCACAGGGACGATTCCAGAGCTGAACCCGAAGGTGGCTCCGCCGCAGTCGAGCCCCATTCCGGCGCGCCGTCGACCCTGGCGTTGCGGCATCCGGAGTCCAGTCTGACCTTCTCGGCTTCGACCGCCAGCCCGAACGCGGCACGCAGCACGGGTCTGGGGTGACCGACACGTCGTGGTGCGGCTTGACGGCCCGCCCCAAGTCGTTTCCGGCTGAGCGTCCGCAGGCAACAGGCAACAGGCAACAGAGCAACAAGCGAAGGCTCAGGCCGAGCCGGACGAGTCTGCGACGGTACCTCCGCGGCACGAACCGGAGCGCAAGGGCCGTCCGCGGCCCGCTTCAGTCAGGATCGGCGGTGACCCGGATCGTCGGCAAGACCTGAGTAGGCAGGGCGAGCTCCAGCCGGAACTCACCGACCCGCGGGAACAGAGCGGGTCCGAGAGCGGACCAGCTCATCGAGACCGACTCGCCAGGCGGCAGGGCCGACCACTCTGGTGCTCGACGGCCATTGCCGACTGCGAGCTGCCACGCCTTCGACTCGCGCCCGTCGACCAAGAGCCGGGCCCTGGCCAGACCCGGGTCGACCGTTCTTCTGCCCTTGTTGGTGGCGGTCAGAGTGAGCACCACCGACGAGCGTTGCGCCATGGTGAACTCCGTCGGTTGCACCGACAAGGTCACCTCGACCGAGTTCGGGCTCACAATCGGCCCCCTCACGGGTCACTTGGGCTGCGTTCGACGCTGGCCCCGGCCTTGTCGATCCGGATCCGGCCGGTGTCGTCGAGCATCTTGAACGCCTGCGTCACTTCGGTGAACTTCTTCCCGTCCCCGCCTTCGGTCTTGACCTTGAAGTGGTTGGGGATCACCCAGTCGAAGGTGCCCTCCTCGTAGGGCTTGAAGGGATCCTCGGTGCTGGCAGTGTCCTCGGAACTGTCGACATTGTCGTCCTTGACCGGGAAGAACGTGTCTCCGGAGTCGTGCTCCAAGTCGGCGTCACTGTAGTGCTTGCGGTAGTAGCCGGTGATGTTGGTGGCGGGGCCGGACACCTCCTTGGCCTCGGTGTTGCCGAAGGACACCGTCTTGGGATGGTAGTGGAACGAGAGCTTCATGCCGGCGCCCGCTCTGCCCTTCCTGAACGCGATGGTGCTATTCCGGACGGCGGTGATGCTGGCCGGCTCGAGCACGCTCAGGGCCTCTGTGGCGCTCGAACTGCCGGTGGTGAGGGTGACCGTGACCGATGCGGCCCGATTGGGCGCGGTCCAGGTGAACTTCTTGCCGCTGCCGGTGGTCGGCGATCCACCCGTCGCCGTCCAGGTCCCGCTCGCGCTTCCCGTGAAGACCACCTTCTCGCCGACCCCCACGTCGTTGCGGGACTTTCCTGACCCGTCCGGAGCGGCGACCGCGGTCTTGTGGGTGACCGTGACCGGCTTCGGCTTGGGCTTGGGCTTGGGCTTTGGTCCGGGCCCCGGGCTGGGCTTGACCGCTCGATAGATCGCGTAGAGCAGCAGGAGCAGGGCGGCGAGCGCGATCAGCGCCACGACGCCGACGATGACCAAGAATGCAGCCGGCCCGACGGTGACCCCCAGCCAGGTCAGGACAGCCGCCACAGCCACGGCCAGCTGCGGGACGTAGATGAGGACGAGGGCGCCGACGAGCGCCAGGATCAGGGCGACGGTCTTCAGTCCGGGCAGGGTGATCGGTCCAGGTCTCGGCCGGGTGATCGGACCGCGATAACCCCGCTGGTCGCCGACGAGGTCTGAGGCGCTCGGCAGGCTGAAGTCTCCGCGCAGCACCCGCCCCGCGATCCCGGAGAGGAACTGCCCGACGCGGCCGGCCGCGTCGGAGGCGAAGCGGAGGATCGCGTCGACCGGATCACGGACGGCGGCGCGGACGCCGTCGACCACCTCGGTGACGGCGCTGCCGAGATCGCTCAGCAGCGTCTGGAGGAAGTCGCGGACAGCTCCGCCCAGCTCTCGGATCCGGCCGAGGATCTGAGCCAGCGGGCCGCCGATCGCGTCACTCACCCGGCCGACGACCTGACCGAAACGCTCACCCACGGCCGCCGCGGCTGCGTTGACGGCCGCGAAGACCGATCCGAGGATTCCCTCGGTCCGCTCCCGGAAGACAGCGACGATCGAGGCGTTCTGCGTCCTCGCGGCATCGACCGGGTCGTCGGCATCGCCGTCCCCGCCGACGTTCACCGTCTGCAGCTGCTGCGTTCGACCGTCTCGGAGTGCGCTCTGCGCCTGCTGCTCGGCCGTGGACAGGTTGCGGAGCAAGGCCGACTCGGCTCGACCGACAGCGGGGAGGAGGTGGGCGGCGACGGCCGTGCGCAGCTGGGTGATGGCGGCGGTGGCGAGCCGGCTGAGAGTTCCGGCGATGGACTCGACCGCGCCCTGCACGCCGCTCACGATCCGGCCGAGCAGCGAACGGGCGGCGTCGCCGGCGGCGGAGACGACCGAGCCCAACAACTGAGTGCCGTGCTGGAGCGCGGAGCTGACCAGGGTTCGTACGGACGCGAGGCCGCCCGTGACGACGTCCGCGGCGCGGCCGGCCAGCGACCTCAGCCCGGCGCGGACGGTGGAGACGCCGGGCAGATCGGGCAGCGACAGGCCATCGATCAGCCCGGTGATGCGTCCTGCAGCCGAGTTGACCGGTTGCACAACGCTCGCAATCGCGCTGTCGGCGACCTCCTGCAACGTTGCCCTCGATTGCTCGAGCAGCTGCCGACCCGACGCGACCGTGCTGGTGAGCAAGCTCTGTCCGGCGGTCAACATCGTGTTCGAGACCTCTTTGACCTCGCCCTGCCGGGCAGCCACGAAGCCCCGGACCGCCGAGGAGGCCGCGTCGAGCGTCGCGGTGACCCTCCCCCGGAAGCCGCCGAACTGAGCCGCGATCTCGACGCGCCGAGCGGCGGCGACGGCCGCCACCTCGTTCGCGCTGCGCTGGGAATCGGCGACGATCAGCGCCGACTGCTCCTCGGGACGGCGGCCCTCGGTCTCCGTCTCGGGCGTGGGGTCGGCCTCATCGCCGTCGTCACCCGAGGCCGCCTCGCCACCGGAGTCGGTCGGCTCCTTGATCGACACATGCTGGGCGCCCTCTTCCGAGGGGCCGTCCACCTCGGGGAGGGGTTGCGTGCCGGTCGGCATCGCAGCCTCTCGGCGGTCACCGTGCGCGAGGATCCGCCTGATCGCAGGCGAAGAGATCGGCGCCGCGCCGACCGGCCGCGGTCGGGCGATCCCGCCTGATCGACCAGGTGGGGCCAGCAGCTCGCCGACCGCCTTGTTGCCGGCCGTGCGTTGCAGTGCGAGCACAACCGCTGTGCCCTGGACCGGTCGTGAGCCGTTGACGGCGACGGGCTCGGCCAGGCCAACGGTTCGGGGGGTCAGCGTGGGAGACTCGCGGATGACGGTCTCCGGCTGTATCGGTCGCATCGGCTCCCTCCGTACGACCGACCGCTGCGGCCACCGACGACAATTCCCATCCAAGCCAACTGTCTCGTGACGCCGAGCGCCCGGCGATTGGGGAGCAGGCACATTCGAGGGCGACCTTCGGTGCCCCTTCGGGCAGGGCCCGCAAATGTGCGCGACGCCGACTGCGCCGTCGATGTGTTCCGTCAGCATCCTGGAGGCGGTCCCGGCGACGCTTCGCTGCTGAACGCACGATGGCCAGGCCGGACATCTGGTCCCCATTGATCAGCTGGGTCGAATTCGAGCGGCCGACAGAAAAAGGTCTGAACGATCGAGAAGTCCGCTACGTCTACACGTCCGGACTCTGCTCGCCTCGGTACACGCCGGTTGGTCGGAGCGCGGATGGATTCCGCGGGATTCGTCCATGGGCCGGTGGTGAACAAAAGCCGGCGCCCTGAAAGGAGTCGACGTGCAGGGGTTCAAACTGGTAGCGGTCGTGTCCGCTCTCTCGATGGCCGCATTCACCATCGCGATCGGCGCAGCTCGGCCTTGGTCGCCCAGCTCCACAGCGCCGGCCGGGTCGGCTCCGACGACGACTCAGCAGCGGGCGGTCGATGACTACGCGAAGCTGCCGGTCTCGTTCGTCGAAAATCGCGGACAGGTCGACGCGAGCGTCCGCTACTACGCGCAAGGGGATCGGTACGCGTTCTACCTGACACCGGGCGCGATCGTGCTGGAACTAGCCAGACAGCGCGCGCAGGACGTCGAGGAACTGGCGAGCGACCCCGTATCGCTGGCGCTCAGATTCTTGGGCGCTAATCCCGATGCAGAGCCTCGCGGCTCGCAACGAGCCGCCGGCGTGATCAACGATCTGCGTGGCAGCGACCCGGCTCGCTGGCAGACGAACATTCCACAGTTCCGGGACGTGGTGTACGCCGATCTATGGCCGAACATCGACCTGCGGCTGCGCGAGCAGTCCGGAGTGCTGAAGTACGAGTTCCACGTCCGACCGGGTGCGTCCCCCTCCGACATCGGCCTCGCCTACAGCGGCGCGCACGGCCTGGCAGTGGGTGAGGACGGTGGATTGCAGATCACGACGGGACTGGGGACGCTGACCGACTCGGCCCCGGTCTCCTACCAAGACATCGGCGGTGTGCGGAGCGCAGTGCGCAGCCACTACGTGCTGGCGGGCCGCGGGCAGGGTGATGCGCGGTTCTCCATCGCAGTTGGCACCTACCGGACGGACCACGAGCTGGTGATCGACCCGGGTGTCCAATACACCACCTTCCTCGGCGGCAGTGCGGCGGAGACAGGTGAGGGGATCGCGGTCACGTCCGCGGGTAATGCCATCGTCGCCGGCACCACCCAGTCGCCCGACTTCCCCACAACCGCCGGTGCGTTCAAACGCAGCGGTTCGGCTCAGAACAACTCCGACGTCTTCGTGGCCAAGCTGAATCCTGCCGGCACCGCACTGGTCTACTCGACGTTCGTCGGCGGAAGTGATCTGGATTTCGGACACTCACTCGCCATCGACACAGCCGGAAACGCCTACGTGACCGGCACGACGAAGTCATCCAACTTCCCGACCAGCGGCGGCGCCTTCGACAAGTCGCTCAACATTCCACCCAACTGTCCGAGGTGCAGCACCGACAACACCGACGGGTTCGTGTTCAAGCTGAACGCAGCGGGCTCGGCTCTCGCGTACTCGACCTACCTCGGCGGGACCGACATCGACAGTCCTCGCAGCATCGCCGTCGACGGGGCCGGAAGCGCCTTCGTCACCGGTGAAACCCTGTCAACCGACTTCCCGACCACGACGGGCGCCTTCGGCCGCACACAGCACGGCGACAACGACATGTTCGTGACCAAGCTCAACACAACCGGATCGGCCTTGACCTATTCGACCTACCTCGGCGGGACGCTGGCCGACAACGGCCAACGGATCGCGGTGGATGCCGGTGGGAACGCCTACGCCATGGGCTTCTCTCGGTCGCCCGATTTTCCGACCACGGCCGGCGCCTTCGACAAGACGCTCAACGGTGACTTCGATGTCACTCTCACGAAGATCAACCCGAGTGGCTCGACGCTGGTCTACTCGACCTACCTCGGGGGCAGTGATTTCGACAGCGGCAGCGGCCTGGCCGTCGATTCGGCCGGTAACGCTGTCGTCGCCGGAGGCACCTCCTCGGCTGACTGGCCAACGACTCCGGCAGCGTACGACAAGACCTTCGACAACGGCGATGCCTACGTGACCAAGCTGAACCCCGCCGGCTCGGCCTTGGTCTTCTCCACCTTCGTCGGTGGCTCGGCCGTCGACAGTTTCAGCGGCATCGTGCTGGACGCCACGGGCAACGCATGGCTCACAGGAAACACCAGTTCGACCGACTACCCGGTCAGCGCCGGGGCACCGGACACGACATTCAACGGCGGGACGACCGACGCCACCGTCGCCGAGCTCGATGCCAGCGGTTCCTCGCTGCCGTTCGCGACGTACCTGGGCGGATCCCAGCCCGAAGCCGGCGACGACATCGCGCGCGATCCAACCGGCAACGTCTATCTGACCGGCCTCACGTACTCCCAGGACTTCCCTGCCACCGTCGGCGCGTTCGACCGAGTCTTCAACGGCGACGTCTCGATCTTCTGGGGTGACGCCTTCGTCACCAAGATCGACCCGTCGGCCAACAGCTCGACCCCCGCATCGCCACCCGGCGTTCCCGGCGCACCCACGCTGATCTCGCCGTCGAACAACTCGGTACAGCCTCAGCCGATCACGTTCGATTGGAGCGACGTGCCGCAGGCCGCGTCATACACCATTCAGATCGATGACTCGAGCGCGTTCAGTGCCCCTCTGGTGCGCGATCAGAGCGTCGCGTCGTCGATCTACGCTACGAGTGACCTTGCCACCAGTACACATTTCTGGCGGGTCCGTGGTGTGAACTCCGCAGGCGTCGCGGGGGCTTGGTCGGCGGTTCGCAGCTTCACGCCGCAGACTGCCCCGCCAGCCGCCACGTTGTCCACACTCGACGTGAACCCGTCGTCGGTGACCGGCGGCACGACGGCAGCCGGCACGGTCGTGATGAGTGTGGCGGCCACCAACGGCGCGCTCGTCTCCCTCACGAGCAGTAACCCCTCGGCGGCAAGCGTGCCGGCGACGACGACCGTTGCGCCGAACGGATTCACCGGAACCTTCACGGTCACCACGTCCGCCGTCACTTCGAGCACCCCCGTCACCATCACGGCGAGCTACAACGGAACGACCCGCACCGCGCCCCTGACGGTGACACCGCCCCCCACGGGACCATCGACACAGAGTGCGACCCTGACCTTGACCGCGACCGGGCGCAACGGTGAGACGATCACCTCTGATCCGTCAGGCATCAACGTCACAACGGGATCCAGCGGCACGGCAACCTATCCGAGCGGCACCCCGATCACCCTTCGGGTGTCAAACGGCCGTAGTGTCGTGTGGTCCGGGGCGTGTACGAGTGGAGGCAGCAAGACGAAGACCTGCACGTTCACCCTCAATACCAACGCCGCCGTGACGGCCAACGTCCAGTGAGGTCGAGCCGTGGTTCAGGAGTTCGGTCTCCACCCACTCGCCGTCGAAGACGCCGTTCGTGTGCGGCGCCGAGACTGGCTGTGGCGACGGCGACGGCGATGGCGGTCGAGGTCGATCAGAAGGCGTACGGGCCAAAGCGCATGATCGCGACGAAGGCGGCCAGGGCAAACAGGACGAGGTTGACGAGGATCAGCCGGAACTCCTTGCGACGAGCGTGCACGACGGCAGCCAGCACCATGTTCACGGCAAGGCCGGTGGCCGCGATGGGGGTCAGAATCGGGGCGATGCCGGTGGCAGCCGGGAGGATCAGGCCCAGGGCTCCCAGGACCTCCATGGTGCCGATGAACTTGACCGTTCCGGCGGAGAAGTCCTCGACCCAGGCCATGTTGGCGGCCAGCTTGTCCTTCGGCTGGGTGAGCTTGAAGAAGCCGGCCACGCCGAAGGCGACGGCCAAGAAGCCTGCGATGATCCACAGCACGGCGTTCATGATGATGCTCCTCGGCCTGAGTTGATGCGTCAACCAGTATAGCAGAAAAACTTGAAGCATCAAGTAATGCGGTGGCTCGGTGGCGGCGGCCCTGGCAGACCCACCGCATCAGTTCAGGCGCCACCGACAACCAGGTGGTCCCAGAAGTCGTCGATACCGAGTTGACGTGCAGCGTCGAGGACCGCACGCCCGAGCACGTTGGTGTACGTGGGGAACGAGAGGGGGATGCGGGCGAACTGCTCGACCGTCATTCCCGCCGCTATCGCGACGGCGGCCACCTGGACGAGCTCGACGGCCCGCTCCCCGACCACGTGGCAGCCGAGGATGGCACGGGTGTCCCGGTCGACGAGCAGCTTGCAGAACCCGGTGGTCCGGCCGTCGATGATCGGGCGGGCGGCGACGGCGAATGGCGTCTGTGCGACCACGATGTCGTGGGTCTCCCGCGCCTTGGCCTCGCTCAGGCCCGCCTGCGCATACTCGGGATCGGTGAAGCTCCCCACCGGGCTGACCGGTGGGGTGAGCGTGAGATCACCTCCCGCGATGGCGTTGGTCGCGGCATGGAACCCGTCCTGCACCGCCTGTGGGACCAACATCAATCGGCCCGTGATGTCCCCGGCCGCGTAGACGTGTGCCGCGCTGGTCCGAAGCTGGGCGTCGACGGCGATATAGCCGCGCGGCGTCGTCTCCACTCCCGCTACGTCCAATCTCAGGCCCGCGGTGTCGGCCTGCCAACCGATCGCTCCTACAGCGACGCTGGCCTCCACCGACTCGGTGCCCTCCGCGGTCTCGAAGGTCATTCGTACGCCGCCGCCCGACGGCTCGAACCCGAGAATCCGACCGAACGCCTCGCGGACCTCGATTCCGGCCCCCCGGAACGACTCGGCCATCACCCGGGAGACGTCCTCGTCCTCGGTCATCAGGATTCGTGGGGCGGCCTCGTAGAGCATGACCCGAGATCCCAGCTCGTTGAACACCGACGCGACCTGCGCTCCGGTCGCTCCCGCACCGACAACCAGCAATGACTCGGGCACCGCGCTCAGCGACCAGGCGTCGTGATGCGATCCGAGCAGGTCGGCCCCGGGCAGGGGCAGAAGGCGGTTCGTGCCCCCGCCGCACAGGATGATCTTCTCGGCGCGGATGCGGAGGCCGTTGTCCGCCTCGATCGTGTTCGGGTCTGCGAAGCCCGCGGTGCCGGAGTTGTCGAAGACGACGACTCCCTCCTGCCGCAGCTGCGGCAGCATCGTTGAGGTCGTCCCCACTTCCTCGACCACGTCGCGCACCCGCTTCAGGAGGCGACCGTAGTCCAGTGTGGTTTCGCCGACATCGATGCCGAAGGCGCCCAGTTGGCGAGCCTCCCGGCGCAGTCGGGCCGCGTGGGCCAGCACCCGGACCGGCACGGGGCCGTCGTTGGCCGCCATCCCGCCGACGGCGTCGCGGGTGATCAAGGCCGTACGCGCTCCCAGTCGAGCTGAGCGCAGGGCGGCGAACACCCCGGCCGGACCGCCACCGACGATGGCGATGTCGAACTGCTGCGGCTGATCGAGCTGCGTATCTGACACGTCAGTACACAATCACATCCCGCTGACTGGTCGTCACCCCCTGATCCGAAACAGGGGGATCCGAGCGCCGGACGGAGGCACAGTTCACGGCGCCGTCACCAGGCGTTCAACTCAGTCGGCATGCGCAGTGGTGCGTGGCGGAAGCAACGCGCGACCGAGTCAGCCGGCGACTTCGAGCCGGAACAGGTGCCACTCGCCCGGGCCCAGCTCGACGTACAGGCCGTCGGCAAGATCACCGCCGGCGCGGTCGTACGTCCGAGCGTGCGTCGGATCGCCGAGCAGTAGGTCCTTTCCTCGCAGGTCGTGCCACGGCGTGCGGACCATGCCGGCGGCGGTGTCCTCGCCCAGGTTGACCACGACCAGCCAACGGCGGGCGCCGGTCCAGCACCAGGCGGCGAGGCTGGCCTGGGAGGGATTGTCCGGCCAGCCGCCCACCTCGCACAACTGCCAGGTTCCCGAGCGGAGAGCGGGGTCGGCCAGCGCGCCGAGAAGGGCCGCGTAGAACCCTTCGACTGACCGGTTCGGCGGCTCCTCGGGAGCGCGGCCCAAGAACACCGAGAGATGGATGGTGGCCCCGGTGAGCTGGCCGTGGTGCACGAGTCGCAGACCGACCTGGGTCAGCGCGGTCACGGCGGCCACCGACGATCGGGCGCAACCGAACGCGGCTGCCGCCCGAGGTTCGTCGTGGTTCTCGATGAATCTCGCTAGCCCTTGCTGGTAGGCGAGGTCGGCAGCGAGGTGGCGGCGCGCCTGCTCCGGCGGGCCGTGCAGGATCCTGTCGTACAGCCGCTTGTCGTAGCAGTAGTCGAAGCCCTGCTGCTGCAGGGCCCACTCCAGATCCCAGTAGGCCTCGGCGACGAACAGGAACCCTGGGTGCCTGGCCCTGATCGCACCGATCACGGCCGGCCAGTAGTCATCGGCCGGTGCCGCGCCGACCCGGGACCCCCACGTCCGTGCGAACACGTCGTTCATCACCAGCATGGCCATGTCGCAGCGCACCCCGTCGCACTGGGCGGCGATCTCGGTCAGCGTCTGGATCACGGTCGAGCGCAGCTGCGGAGAGAACGCGTTCAGCTGGACGACGTCCGGCCAGGCCGGAAAGTACGGATCGCGGCCGTTGGCGAGCACCCGGCCGGCGACCTCCACGAAGGAGGCTGGGTCGTCGACCCGCAGCTCCTCGGTGCCGGTGACGAACAGCTCCGGTCGACTCGCCGCCCAAGGATGATCGGGAGCAACGTGGTTCGGCACGAAGTCGAGGATCAGGCCGATTCCGCGTGCCGCCAGTGCCGCCCGTGCGGCCGCGAGCCCCGCAGGACCGCCGAGATGATCATCCACCACGTAGTCGCGCACACAGTACGGCGAGCCGACGACGTCGGCAGGCCGCCAGTCCGGGAGGGTCGCCGTGAAGTCGGCGACCAGATCAGCGTTCGCCAGCGCGATCGCGATGCCCGCAGGACTGCGCTGCCAGACACCCATCAGCCAGACGGCGTCGAAGCCGAGCTCGGCGATGCGGTCCCACTCCCGGCCGGGCACCGAGCCCAGCTCGATCGGCCGTCCCGCGGTTCGGCTGATCTCACCCAGCCAGGGCCAGGTGTTGATCTCGTAGACCAGCGGGTTGGGCCGTGCGCGTAGATCAACCGACATAGCTCCCGACATCTCTCCCCGAACAGAACATCTCCGCCCGGCGGAATACCTGAGGCGCGTTGGTGACCAGAGTGGCGCGGGTTCGTACGTCCCCGTCGACGCCGAGGTGAAGCCTTGGTGAACATGCTGCGCGAGCCCTTGCTGGACGGGGATCCGGGTCGAGACTTGGGCTCGCATACTCGCTCAGTCGAGGCGTCCGCGGCGCTGCGTGCACGCCATGTCTCAGGCCACACGATCTCCTCTTGTCTTGCTCGTGTGATTCCTGTCCCGTCTTTCGGAGGATCATGTCGCACGACCAATCTGGAGCCGGTCCGACCCCGGTCACGGCCGAACATCGGCGGCTGGCCGCCCTCGGCGCGCGACCGGAGAATGATCTCTTCGCGTCGAATCCCTGGTATCAGTGGGGTCCGTATCTCTCCGAACGTGCCTGGGGCACCGTACGCGAGGACTACAGCGACAGCGGCGACGCCTGGACAAGTGTTCCGCACGATCACGCCCGTTCCCGTGCCTATCGGTGGAACGAGGACGGGATGGCCGGCCTGTCGGACATCCGGCACGAGCTGTGCCTGTCCCTGGCGCTGTGGAACGGCGCCGATCCGATCCTGAAGGAGCGGATGTTCGGCCTCACCGGTCCGCAGGGCAATCACGGCGAGGACGCCAAGGAGTACTGGTGGTACACCGACGGTCTGCCGAGCCATGCCTGGCTGCGCTGGCGCTACCACTATCCGCAGGCGGCTTTTCCCTATCAGCAGCTGATCGACCAGAACGCCCGCCGGACCCGTGACGAGCCGGAGCTCGAGCTCCTCGACACGGGTGTGTTCGACGAGGACAGGTTCTGGGTTGTGGAGGTCACGTATGCCAAGGCATCGCCGACGGAGATCCTGGCCCGCATCACGGTGGAGAACCGTGGGCCGGACGCGGCATCTCTGTCGATCCTGCCGACTCTGTGGTTCCGCAACAGCTGGCGGTTCTCCGACGACGGCACGGTGCCGGCCCTGCTCCAAGACGATGACGCAGTCGTGGTCGATCACCCACGCTTGTCCGGCTACCGGCTCGAAGCGGCCCCGGCGGCCGACGGTAGCCGTCCCGTCGGGCTGTTCTGCGACAACGAGACGAATGTGCCCCGGCTGTACGGGTCGGCGCCACTGACGGCGTACCCGAAGGACGGCATCAACGACCACGTGGTCTCCGGCGCCGACACGGTGAACCCCGAGCGTCGAGGTACCAAGGCGAGCTGGTGGTACGACCTGACCGTGGCCGCGGGCGAGACGGCCGAGGTGCGGCTCCGGTTGCACCGGCCGGCGACGCTCGAGCCCTCGACCGAACCCTGGGCAGGGCAGTACTTCGAGGACGTGCTGGCCGACCGTGAGGCGGAGGCCGACGAGTTCTACGGTGCGATCGCGCCGGCCGAGACCGGCCATGATCAGATGCGCGTGCTGCGCCAGTCGTGCGCCGGACTGGTCTGGAGCAAGCAGATCTACCCCTACCGGGTCGGCCGATGGCTCGACGGTGACACCGGCCAGCCCCCTCCGCCGCCCGGTCACCGGCACGGCCGGAACGTCGGATGGCGACATCTCGACACCTTCGACGTTCTGGCGATGCCGGATCCGTGGGAGTATCCGTGGTTCGCTGCCTGGGACCTGGCGTTCCACACGATCCCGTGGGCCCATCTTGATCCCGCGTTCGCCAAGTACCAGCTGCTGGTGCTGCTCCGCGAATGGTTCCAGCATCCCAACGGGGCTCTTCCGGCGTACGAGTGGAACTTCGACGACGTCAACCCGCCGGTCCATGCGCTGGCTGCCCTCCGCGTGTTCCTGATCGACGGCGGGCGCGACTACGACTTTCTCGAGCGGGTCTTCCAGAAGCTCCTGCTCAACTTCACCTGGTGGCTGAACCGGGAGGACGCCGACGGGAACAACGTCTTCGGCGGCGGCTTCCTCGGCCTCGACAACATCTCCCCCATCGACCGCTCTCATCTGCCGGAGGGCCTACGGCTGGATCAGGCCGACGGGACAGCGTGGATGGCTTACTACTCGATCGCCATGCTCACCATCGCGGTGATCCTGGCCGAGCGGGACTCCGTCTACGACGACATGGTCATCAAGTTCTTGGACCAGTCGGTGTTGATCACGGATGCGCTGGAGAAGTCGGGCTGTTTCGACCACGACGACGGCTTCTTCTACGACCGGCTCACTGGCTCTGCGGGCGACAGCGTGTCGATCAAGGTGAAAACCCTCGTCGGCGTGATCCCGGCACTCCCGGCCGTGTCCATGCCGGCGCACGACCTCCAGCGGCTCGAGCTGCTCAACGGACGGCTGGCTCGCCGCCTCGAACACCACGGCCGCCGAGAGATCCTGGACTGGCGGGTGCGAGGCGCCGCGGGCGACGAGCGCCTGCTGTTGTCGATCGTGCCGCCCGAGCAACTGTCTCGGATCGTGCAGATCCTGTTCGACGAGAACGAGTTCTTGTCCCCCTATGGTCTGCGCTCCCTGTCGAAGCGACACACGGCCGCCTACCACGTGCCCGGGTTGGCCGATGCCGACATCCGGTATGAACCCGCCGAGTCCCGGACGGCGATGTACGGCGGCAACTCCAACTGGCGTGGCCCGATCTGGTTCCCGATCAACTACCTGGTGATCCGTGCCCTGCTGCAGTACGACCAGTTCCTCGGCCCTGGCGCGACCTTCGAGTTTCCGACCGGCTCCGGCACGCGGCTGTCCCTGGCCGACATCGCAGCCGATCTCTCCGACCGGCTGGTCAGCATCTGGCTTCCTGGCACGGACGGGCGGCGCCCCGTCTACGGCAGGGTGCAAACCTTGCAGAGCGATCCGGCCTGGAAGGACAACCTCCTGTTCTACGAGTACTTCAACGGCGACAACGGGGCCGGTCTGGGGGCCATGCACCAGACCGGTTGGACCGCACTGGTCGCCGACCTGCTGCTCGACCCGCCGGGCCGGCGTCAGAACCTGATGTACGGCGACGCTCAGCGGTTCGGTGACATGTCGGCTAGCACGCAAGTCCCCCCAACCTGATCGCGAGCCATACCGGACCGGCATCACCGGTTCGCCGTGCCGAGCCCGTCCGCGCTGTGCCGACGCCCATCGAGGGAACGACCATGACCCAAGCCAGCTCCTCACCCCCGACTCGACAGCTCCACGACCCACGACGCGTTCTCGTGCCGCTCGCCCTTGCCCAGTTCATCTGCAGCTTCGCGGGCTCCAACATGAACGTGATGATCTCCGACATCAGCGAGGACCTCGACACCACCGTGCAGGGTGTCCAGCTGGCCATCACGATCTTTCTCCTCGTCATGGCGGCGCTGATGATCCCGGCCGGCAAGCTCACGGATCGCATCGGTCGCAAGCGATGCTTCATCGTGGGTCTGGCCATCTACGGTGTCGGAGCCGTCGTGAGCGCCCTCTCCCCGGGGCTCGGTGTCTTGATCATCGGCAACTCCATCCTGGAAGGCGTCGGAACGGCGCTGCTGATTCCACCCGTCTACATCTTGACCACGCTGTTCTTCACCGACCTGACCTCGCGCGCGCGGGCGTTCGGCCTGATCAGCGCACTCGGCGGAGTCGGCGCCGCGGCCGGCCCGTTGATCGGCGGCATCATCGCGTCCGCGATCAGCTGGCGTGCGGCCTTCATCTTCCAGGCCTGCGTCATCGCCGTGATCTTGTTCCTCAGCCGTCGACTCGTCGATCCGTTGCCTCCGGACCCGAGCCGCTCGTTCGACGTCTTGGGCGCGGTGCTGTCTGCGGTCGGCCTTGTGCTCGTGGTGATGGGGATCCTCGCCGCCGACAACGATCTGCGGCTCACGGTCGCACTGGTGGCCGCCGGGGTGCTCGTCCTCGTGCTCTTCTTCGTCTCCGTTCGAACGAAGGAGAGGCAGGGCCGGGAGCCGCTGCTGTCGACATCGCTGTTCCGCTCGCGGATCTCCAACCTCGGGCTGGTCACGCAGAACACCCAGTGGGTCCTCCTGCTGGGCTCGTCGTTCGTGATCTCTGCGTACCTGCAGGTCGTGCGTGGCTACAACGCCATCCAGACCGGCGTGATCTTCACCGCGGCGACCGTGGGGCTGCTTGTCTCCTCGTTGGCTGCGGAGCGCCTTGCCCGCCGCTTCGCACAGCGAAACCTGATCATCGCCGGATTTCTCGTCACGCTCGGCGGAGTCACCGTGTTGCTGCTCCTGGTCAGCCAGTCCTCGAAGGTGATCGCCTTCGGACCGGGCCTGCTCCTCATCGGAGGTGGGCTCGGGCTCATGCTGACGCCGTCGGTCAATGTCGTGCAGTCCAGCTTTCCCGAAGCCCGTCAGGGCGAGATCTCGGGGCTGTCGCGGAGCGTGTCCAACTTGGGCTCCAGTCTCGGGACCGCCATCGCCGGAACCATCCTCGTCGCGGGCATCACTGCCACGCCGACCCGCGCCTACGCCCTCTCCATGGCCGCTCTCGGCGTGATCGGGCTGCTCGGGCTGGCGGCGGCCATCATGCTGCCACGACAAGCATCCGGGCATCTCGAGCCGCCGTCCGGCGCGACGCGTGTGGCACACTCGGCGCTGCCGCCGAACCCCGGCGGCCCCGACCGAGAGGAAGCCCGATGAGCGACAAGGACGACGCCACCCAGGATCTGTACGTGGCCGCGTACAGCCAGCCCAGGACGGCGGAAGAGGACTGGACCGCGCTGAAGGGGCTTGTTCTCGACGACGTGATCAAGGTCGAGGCACTGGCCCTGGTCAATCGCGACGACGACGGGAAGGTCCACGTCAAGGACACGACGAACGAACCCGGCATCGGTGCGGTGGTCGGAGCCATCGGCGGCGGCCTGGTCGGACTGATCTTCCCACCGGCACTGCTGGCGTCGGCCGTGGTCGGAACCGGGGTCGGGATGGGTGCCGGCACCGTGCTCGATCGGGTGACGAAGCGGAAGGTCCGATCGGACGTCGAGTGGGCCGTACCGGTCGGTGGTTCCGGCATCGTTGTGGTCTTCGACGAGCAGTGGGTGAACGAGGTCGAGAAGGCCCTCATCCGGGCGGACAAGGTCTCGCGCCACCACCTCCACGACGACGCCGAGGGCGACGTCTCGCAGTAGCGGATCGAGCCCCACCAGGAACGGGTCGGCGGAACGGTCGGGCGGAACGGTCGGGCGGAACCGGTCGGGCGGAACCGGTCGGGCGGAACCGGTCGGGCGGAACCGGTCGGCACCCGGGGAGGACCCTACGGCGATCGGCGTGCCGCGGCGGGAGTCGAGGCAGCCGACCACCGCCCACTTCGTCAGCGAGTGATTCTGGTGCTAAGCTCGCTTAGCACGAGCCAATAGCACGAGCCAAGACAGAAGGTCGATCCCCATGCCACCGTCCCTGCCGTCCCATCGTCCGCTGCCCGTCGAGTCGGTGCCGGCCCTGCGTTGGGGTGTCATCGGCACCGGCATCGCGGGCAGCTTCGTCGCCGCGCTCCATGCGCACACGGCGCAGCGCGCCGTGGCTGTGGCGGCGCGAGACGCCGCCAAGACGCAGGCGTTCGCCATCGATCACGGCATCGCGACGGTGCACGGCAACCCGACCGCGTTGATCGACGACCCGCAGGTCGACGTCGTCTACATCGCCACGCCACACCCGCTGCATCACGATCTGGCGCTGGAGGCCATCGCTGCCGGAAAGCACGTGCTGATCGAGAAGCCGATCGCCATGTCGGCCGAAGAGGCGCGGGCGATCACCGATGCCGGTCGGGCCGCAGGCGTCCTGGTGCAGGAGGCGATGTGGACGCGCTACCTGCCGCAGGCCGACATCATCCGCCAGGTGCTCGCCGACGGGGTGCTGGGCGAAGTGTGGCTGGTCCGTGCGGACTTCGGCTTCGTGATGCCGTTCGATCCCTCGCACCGGCTGTGGGATCCCGAGCTTGGTGGGGGAGCGCTGCTCGACGCCGGGGTCTACCCGATCTCGTTCGTCTCCTCGGTGCTCGGCGCGCCGACGTCGGTGACCGCCGTCGGCTCGGTGACCCCCACCGGTGTCGACGAGCGTGCCGACCTGTTGCTGACAACGGCCAGCGGTGCGACCGCGCTTGCGTCGACCTCACTGGTGACGTCGATGCCGGTGACGGCGTCGATCCTGGGTTCCGGTGGCCGACTGGACGTGCTGAGCCCGTTCTTCGGGCCATCGGGAGTCACGCTCTCCACGGGCGCCCTCATGTCCGAGGAGACCGTGACCTGGCGAGACGAGGCCTTCGCGACCCTGCACGAGGGTTTGGGGTACCAGGCCGACTACTTCGCCTCCTATGTTGGCGAAGGACGTGTCGAGTCACCCGTCCATGATCACGAGGAGACGGTTGCGGTGATGGCGACGATCGACGAGGCCAGGCGACAGATCGCCCAGGCGGCCGGCAGGTGACCACTCCTCTCGCGGGGCGCGACGGACCGTTTCGATGACGCCTGCGGGCAAGCAGCGGCGGCTGCCGACGATGCGTGACGTGGCCAACCGTGCCGGCGTGTCCCGCCAGCTCGTTTCGCTGGTCCTCCGCGACGAGCCAGGTCCGAGCGAGGCATCCCGTACCCGGATCCTGGCGGCGGCCGCAGAGCTCGGATTCCGAGCGAACGCATCCGCACGGCTGCTGCGCCAGGACCGGACGCGCCTGATCGGGATGCTGTTCACTGCGCTCAACTCCTTCGAGGTTCGCGTCGTCGAGCGGTTGTTGGAGCGGGCGGCGGAGGAGGGCTTCGGTGTGGTGCTCGGTCCGGTTACGCCGCGACGGACGACCGACTTGGTCGTACGTCAGCTCATCGAGCAGCGCGTCGAGGCAATCGCCTGCTTCAACCCCGACCCCGAGGCGCCGGCCTTGGCGCAGGCCTTGGAGCTGATGCCGGTCGTCTGGCTCGGCGAGCGTGCGGACTCAACCCGTGCCGAGGTCGTGCGCACCGACGACGACGTCGGTCTGCGCCTGCTCGTCGAGTATCTCGTCGGACTCGGGCACCGCGAGATCGTCTACGCGGGGGGCCTGGGCGGGAGGGTCGGCACGGACCGGGCGGGGACGTACCGCTCCGCCATGGCGGCGTACGACCTGGCCGCGTCGGCCGATGTCGTGCTCGTGGGGTTCGGCGAAGAGGACGGCGCCGAGGCTGCCCGGGTGCTACTGGCGCGAGACCGGCTGCCGACCGCCGTGATCGGCTGCAGCGACCACTGTGCCGCCGGCCTAGTCGCGGCGTTTGCCCGTGAGCATGTCTTGGTCCCCGACACGATCTCGATCACGGGGTACGACGACAGCGACATCGCCGCCTTGTCCTACAACGATCTCACCTCCATCCACCAAGACATCGACCTCACGGCGGAGGCCACGCTGTCGGCGATCCTGCGCCGCCTCGCTGACCCGGGAAGGGCGCCGGTCGAAGTCCGCACCGAAGCCACCCTCACCGTCCGCTCCAGCACCGGTCCGCCTCGGTCCCGCTGATCCCCGCGCTCCAGGCTCGACTGCGCAGCGCCGACGGCTACTTTGCGCACCCTCGGCGTCGCGGCGTCCTCTTGCGGGGGGAGCATGGACGCGTCAGGGGATCGAGGCTCACTGCGCACACGGTTCAGTGCTGGACCGCCTTGAGGATGGTCGTGGCGGTGGTCACCCAGTCCTGCTGAATCGGGATCCGCTCCAGGACATGGTCCTCGTAGCTCCAGAGCACATTGCACACCTCCCGGACGACGATCCAGTCGCGTACCCGGTCCTCGTCGAGTCCGGCCACGTCGACCACGGTGAACATCCGATTCAGCAGCGCCTGCCGCGGCGAGGTGGCCATCATCGCCTCCTCCCACCGGTTCCACAGCAGCGGCGCCACCTCATACGCCGGATCCCCCGACAGCGGCTTGGGGTCGATCACGAGCCAGGGCTCCCGATCGGCGGCGAGCACGTTGGAGAAGTGCAGGTCGCTGTGGATCAGCGCCGTGTCGGTCGTGGGGGCGGCGGCAAGCTCGATCAGGAGTCTCGCCGCCTGGCTGACGAAGCGGCGTGGGACGAGATTGGCCCCCAACAGGGGCGGCAGCCGGTCGCCCCACTCCCGGCAGAGATCGCTGAGCCGGCGGGTTTGGGGTAGCGGCGCGCGGTGCAGCCGCGGATACAGCTGCGCCACCACCTCACAGGCCTCGAGGACGCCGATGTCGTGCAGGTCGCGATCGGGCCGGGCGCGTTCCAGCAGCAGCGCGAAGCGTCGCGGGTCGGCCCGCCACAGCTCGACGGCGCCGTCCCCCTTCCAGGCGCGCAGCGCCAGGTGCTCGGTCTCGGCCTCCCAGTGCGGCCAGCTGAGCTTCAAGACGCCCGCTCGGTCGTCATCGGTCCGCACCGGCACCACCATCGCGCAGTTGCCCGACAGCGTCGGCCCGTCGATCCGAAGCCGCCACTCGCCGATCAGGTCGTCGGCCAGCCGCGGCGCCCGCGCCAGCCATTCCTCCCAGGAGGTTCGTCCCGCAGCCTGGGCGCGTAGCGCTGCCGGGACCTCGACCACGCGGAAACCCTACTCAGGCACCTGCTGCGGAGCGGCCCGGACCGGCCGACCTCGCGTGGTGATCGGGCTGGCGGCGGTCGACCACCAACGCGTCCGTCAGCGGCGACGGTCTCGGCGTCGGTCGCGCCGGTTCATGCCGGCGAGAGATACCGGGCTGAGTGGTCGGCCGAGCGGATCGATGAACAGGGTGACCGCTTCGGACTCCGCGGGGACGCTTCCCTCGAGCACCTCGATGGAGTAGCGCAGGGTGGTGCCCTCTGCCACAGGATCCCGGAGGATCACGACTGCATCGGAAGGCGTGTCCGCCGCGGTACCGACGTACGACAGGACGGCATTCGGCGGGTCCTCGAGAAAGCTGTTCGGACCCTCGCTCCACTGCTCGACGAACTGTTCGTTGGTCAGGTGACCGACGACGCGCTCGGGACGGTCCGAGAAGTACAGCGTGGACGGAGATACGTCCTGCAGCGTCAGGGTGGTCTGATCGCTGATCACCCTTCGAGCGGTCTGGACGAACATCTCCTCGAGGATGACGGCGTCCTCAGGGGTCGTGCTCGGTGATGCGGTCATTTCGCCTCTTCCTTGTTGTGGGTGTGACGGGGGTCTGGGTGTGACGCACGCACGTCGGCGGTCACTCACGCATCAGCATGGCCTGCGCCTCCCGCTCGAGGTCGACGTACGCATCGCCGCTGACGTCGACGACGACCCGGCTGATCGTCCCACCCGTAAACCGGTAGGGACGCGTCCCCGGATAGTCCTGCGTCACCGGATCGCCGACGTCGCGGCCGACGGCGAGCCCTTCACCCGCGATCATGTACCCGCCGGGCTGGGTCTTGATGCGCCCCTCGCCGACCTTCTTCGGTCCGTAGTACAGGGAAAGAATGCCGGTCGCCACACCCGGCGGATCCTCGCCGTCCTTCTCGAACGATGCGGACAAGATCAGGTCGGTGCCGCTCGGCACGTCCTCACTCGCCATGATCAGCTGCTCGAACATGCCGACGAAGCTGTTCACATAGCGGAGTCGGTTGTCTTTCAGGTAGAGGGCGTGGCCGCCGAATCGCGAGCCTTGGGCAAAGAGCACGCCCTCGGCGCCCGGCTCGGGAAGATCGACAATCGCGCCGATGGTGAAGGAGCGGCCGCGCACAAGGACAGCCTGTGCCTCGGGAACCTCGGCGTGGTTGGGGAAGTAGACATATCGGCTGCGTGGCGCCGTGAGCTGTGGCCGCTCCGCGATGAAGATCTCGAGGGCCGACCGATCGTCCAGGGGAAAGCCTTCGTTGGCTCCGGCCTCGGCGTACCAGAGGTTCACCATCTCGCGGACCTTGTCGGGATTCTCGGGCGCGAGATTGTGCAGCTCCGACCGGTCGACGTCGGTGTGGTAGAGCTCCCACTCGTCCTCGTTGAAGTTCGACCAGCCGCTGAGGGTCGGATGCGTGGTGACGGCCTTCCAGCCGTCGTGCCAGATGCCACGCGATCCGAGCATCGAGAAGAACTGGGTACGTCGGGCTCCCCGTGCAGTCCGCTCGTCGAAGCTGTAACGCATGCTGACCCCGTCGATGCGGCTCTGGGTGAACCCCTTGATAGCCGCCGGCGGCTCAACACCGAGCACGTCCAGGACGGTCGGGACCAGGTCGATCGCGTGGTGGTACTGCTCTCGGATCTCCCCTCTGGATTGGATTCCGGCGGGCCAGGAGAGCACGCACGGATCGGAGGTGCCGCCGTTGAACTCGTACCGCTTCCACATCTTGAAGGGCGTATTGAACGCCATCGCCCACCCGTTGGGGTAGTGGTTGTATGTCTCCGGTCCGCCGAGCTGATCGAGCATCGCCAGGTTTGCTGTGATGTCGTCCGGGATGCCGTTCATGAACTTCATCTCGTTGACAGAGCCGTCGGGTCCGCCCTCGCCACTCGCCCCGTTGTCCGACACGACGATCACCAAGGTGTTCTCGCGCTGCCCGGTCTCCTCGAGATAGTCGAGCAGCCGCCCGATCTGGTAGTCGGCGTGGGAGAGGAATCCCGCATAGACCTCGGCCATCCGGGCGAACAGCAGCTTCTCGTCGTCGGAGAGTGTGTCCCAGGCCCGGGTGACGTCCAGCGCCGGGAACGGCTGCCCCGTCGGGCCGCTACGGGTCTCGGGTGTGCCCAAGGGGTTGAGCGGCGGAAGCTCAGTGCTCGCCGGGACGATGCCGAGCTGTTTCTGCCGTGCGAGCGTCTCTTCTCGCATGGCCTCGTAGCCCCGGTCGAACTGTCCCCGGTGCCGATCGATCCACTCCTTGGGGGCATGGTGCGGTGCATGACACGCGCCGGGCGCGTAGTACAGAAAGAACGGCTTCTCCGGCGCCACGGCCTTGGCGTCCATGATGAACTCGATGGCCTTGTCAGTGATGTCTTCGCCGAAGTGGTACCCCTGCTCGGGTGTCTTCGGCTGCTCGACCGGATGGTTGTCGTACGTCAGCTCGGGATACCACTGGCTCGTCTCGGCTCCCAGGAAGCCGTACCAGCGTTCGAAACCGCGCCCGGTCGGCCAGTTGCGACGGGTCGATGCCAGGTTCATCTCGACGGTCGGGCACAGGTGCCACTTGCCGACCATGAACGTGTTCCAGCCTCGCTCCCCCAAGATCTCGGGGAGCATGCCGTTCTCGGGCGGAATCGTGCCGCTGGCATTGGGGAAACCGCTGGCGGCCTCGGTAATGCAGGCCATGCTGTTGCGGGTGTGGTTGCGTCCGGTCAGCAGGCACGATCGCGTGGGGGAGCACAGTGCGGTCGTGTGCCACTGGGTGTAGCGGACGCCGTCGTCGGCGATCCGGTCGATGTTGGGGGTGGCGATCGGACCGCCGTAGCAGCTCATTGCCGAGAAGCCGACATCATCGAGGACGATGTAGACGACACTGGGCGCCCCGGCTGGCGCCTTCGGTGGCTCGAAGGGCGACCAGTCCTGGACCGAGTCGCGGATGTCGACATTGATCTGACCGGCGAACGTCTTCGGCACGACGGACCTTCCAAACGGTGACTCATGGGCGAGCGGATCACTCGGCGCCTCGCGGTGCTGGCGCTCGAGCTCGCGTGGACTGGTGCCCTTTCAGCGTGTATCACCCCGGGCGCCCGCGGGTCACCCGAACAGGGTGAAACACACGGCCGCGACTCCGGGCTGGCACGACGGCCGCGACGTGCGCCGGCACGACCCCGGACGGATCGTCGGCGGGCCTGGTGGGTGTGAACCATGGACGTACGCGCCCTGCGAGCAGTTCAACCGCGCGCACTCGCGGGCTAGCCTGCGAGTCGGCACCGATGCGCGGAGCAGCCCGCAGGTGCGCGGAGTCAGCGGTGCTGCCCGGAGTCAGGGCAGCTCAGGCACCCCTGCGCCGACCACTCGGACAAGGTCGTGGGCCTGGTCCGCGATGGCGGCTCGCGCCGCCGACAGATACGTCCGCGGGTCGGCTAGCCCGGCCTGGTCGGCCAGCACCTCGCGGATGCTTCGGGTATACGCCACACTGAGGATCGTGCCGATGTTGATCTTGCGCATGCCCGCCGCGATCGCTGCCGATAGGTCGGAGTCGGAGACCCCGGAGGAACCGTGCAGGACCAAAGGCACCGGCACAGCAGCGGCGATCCGCGCGATCAGGTCGAGGTCGAGGGTCGCGGTGCGACTCGTCATGGCGTGCGAGCTCCCGACCGCGACGGCGAGCGCGTCGACCCCGGTCGCGGCGACATAGTCGGCGGCCTGGTGGGGATGCGTGCGCACCCCCGCCCCGTGCGCGCTCTGCACCTGGCTCGCCTTGCCGCCGACGTAGCCCAGCTCGGCCTCGATCGACAGCCCATGATCGTGCGCCCAGCGGGCCGCCTGACGGGTGGCGGCGACGTTCTCCTCGTACCGCAGTCGTCCGGCATCGAACATCACCGAGCTGAATCCGGCACCGTGGCTGGCGTGGAGCAGGCGTACATCCTCGACATGGTCGAGGTGCAGCGACACCGGTACGGCCGCAGAATGCGCAATCGCCGCCATGGCCGCGGCGATCGGGCGCGGGTTGCCGCTGTGGAAGGCGGTCGCGTTCTGACTGAGCTGCAGGATCACGGGTCGACCGGCACGCTCTGCACCGGCAACGATGCCCTCGGCGTACTCCAGCGTGATCACGTTGAACGCGGCCACTCCTGCCCCGGCCGCGACCGCGTCGTCCAGGATCTGCTGGGTCGTGCTGAGGGGCATGGGCGATCTCCTTCGAAAGCTCGCTGTTGGGGTCCGATCTGGCCGCCCGGGATGGTCACGTCTTGTGAGTCGGACGTGCACTCGCCTCACGGATCCAGTCGAGGGCGACCCCGAGCCCCGTGAGCACGGACACGTGGCCGTCACGCGGGCGAAGCCACAGCTCGGCAGTCGGGATCTGCTCGAGCAGCCACTGAGCGTGCGTGGCCGGGATCATCCGATCCCGGCCGCCCTGGACGATCAGCACCGGGGCGGCGATCGAGCCGAGCGCGAACCCCCACGGCTTGACCAGCGCGACGTCGTCGGACACGAGTCCGTCCGGCCAGGTCTCGCCCGCGCGTCCGGCGTCCTCGCCAAGAGCGGACCAGGCGCCGGACAGTGTCGCCCAGTCGGAGTCGACGAACACCTCTGGGTCGAACTCGTCCCGCAGCGCGGCGCGTGCCTCGGGGCCTTTCCGGGCGGCGAGGAGCGCCGCGTCGGAGTGCATTCCGGCAAACCAGTCGACGTCGTCGCGGAAGGGGGCGGGAGCGGCGAAGGTGACCGCGGCGGCGACGTGTTCGGGCAGCAGGGCCGCGCAGGCCAGCGTGTGTGGACCGCCGCCCGACGCACCGACGACAGCGAACTGATCCAGGTCGAGGGCATTCGCGATGGCGGCCACATCAGCCGCGCACGAAGCGATGTCGCGGCCCGGCAGCGGCGTCGAGCCGCCGTAGGAAGGGCGTGCGTACGTCACCAGCCTGATTCCGCGCTCGTCTGCGGAGGCGATCAGGGGTGGGATCAGCGCCCCGCTGTGGGGCGAGCCGTGGTGCCAGACCACTACCTCCCCGCTCGCTTGTTCCGGGACGTGCTCGTACACCTCGAGCACGCGCCCATCGGGTCGGCTGACCTGTCGGCGAAAAGTCACGGGAATGACACTAGGGCGTCGCGCCGACGGCTCGCCCCTACGATGCCAGCATGGGTTTGCGAATCATGATCCTCGGCGCCGGCGTCGGTTCGGGCCACAACATGGCTGCCCAGGTGCTCGAGGACGCCTTCGGGCATGAACCATCGGTGGATACGGCGCGTCGGGCGGACGTCCTCGACAGCACCAACAAGCTCTACCGCAAGCTGTACGACGATGGCTACTTCAAGCTCGTCGCAGAGGTGCCGTCCCTGGTGGAGTGGGGCTACGACAGCAACGACGTGCCATTCGATCTCGCCCGAACGCTGAAGTTCTGGGACCGGATCAACACCACCGCCACCGTGAAGGCCATCAAGGCGGCCAGGCCCGACATCGTGGTGTGCACCCACTTCCTGCCGGCCCGGCTGGTCTCGCTGATGCTCACCCGTGCTTCGCTGAACGCAACACTTTCGGTGGTCACCACCGACTACGACTTCCAGGGCCTGTGGCTGACAAGTCCCTTCAGCCAGTTCTTCGTCGCCCGCGAGGAGACCAAGGCGCATATGTCGGCGATCGGGGTGCCCGCCGATCGGATCACGGTCTCCGGAATCCCCGTCCGACCCGTGCTGGGGGAGGGCATCGACAAGGCCGCCGTGCGGGGTCGGTTCGGGCTGCGCGACGACCTTCCGGTGGTGCTCATCTCCGCGGGCGCCGCGGGTGGCTCGTACACGAAGACGATCGTCCAGCAGGCGCTGGCCCTGCAGACCCCGTTCCAGGCAGTCATCGTGTGTGGACGCAACGACGGACTGAAGCGGGAGATCGAGCAGCTCGTCGGGAACCGCAGCAACCAGTTCAAGGTTCTCGGCTACACCACGGAGATGGCCGACCTGATGCGGGTCGCCGCGTTGTTCGTCGGCAAGCCGGGTGGCCTGTCGTCGTCGGAGTGCATGGCCGCAGGGCTTCCGATGGTGCTGATCAATCCGATCCCCGGCCAGGAGGAGCGCAACAGCGACTTCCTACTGGAAGAGGGCGCGGCGGTGCGTTGCAACTACACCACCACCGTCGGCTACAAGATCGAGTCCCTGCTGAAGGATCCCGCCCGGATCCAGGCAATGTCGGCGTCGGCTCGCCGGCTCGGCTTCCCCGACGCGGGAGCACGGATCGCGTCGACGGTAGCCAGGAACAGAGTCCCTCCACTCTGGATCTCCTCGAGCGCCCAGCGGTCGATGCTGAAGGCGGCTGAGCAGGGGATCGCCGCCACCGAGCTGCAGGCCGGTGCCCGCATCCGGATCCTGACCGAACCCGACACCGGTCTGTCCCTCGGGGTGATCACCGAAGCGCAGGCCGATCTGCTGCGCGAGCGTGCGGTGGCCCCCCCTCCTTCCCGCGGAGCCCTGGACGTGTCGTCGCTGCAGCTCAGCGAGCTGCGACGCCGGCGGGCCGATGCTGACCTGGTGCTGACCATTCGTCGACTGCTTGGCTCTACGCCCGAGAAGACCCTCGCCCTGGCCTGATCCCCGGGCCACTCAGCCACCTCCGGCCGCCCTCAGTCCCCGGCAGCCCTCAGTCCCCGGAAAGTGGGCGCAAACGACAACTTTGAATCGGTTCAGAGTGTCGTTTGCGCACAGTTTCCGGGGAAGGGAGGGGGAAGGGACGGGAGGGGACGGGAGAGACTGGAGATCGGCACCCGGCAGGATGGGGACCGTGCGGATCGCCACCTGGAACGTCAACTCGATCGGAGCCCGACTGCCACGTCTGCTCGACTGGCTCGAGCAGCGCCGGCCCGACGCCGTCGCGCTGCAGGAGACCAAGTGTGCCGACGACGCATTTCCGTACGCAGCCCTGCAGGCGGTCGGCTACGAGGCGCTGCACGTCGGCGACGGTCGCTGGAACGGAGTCGCAGTGCTGTCCCAGGTCGGCCTCGAGCCGGTGGCGCGAGGGCTGCCGGACCACCCGGAACCCCGGTTGGCGACGGCGCGTTGCGACGGGCTGACCGTGACGAGCGTGTACGTCCCCAATGGCCGGGCACTCGACGACCCGATGTATGCGTACAAGCTGGACTGGTTCGCGTCGCTGCGCCGGACCCTCGATCCCCTGGATCCGGCCGACCCGATGGTGATCATGGGCGACTTCAACGTGGCCCCGAGTGACGAGGACGTCTGGGACCCCGCAGCGTTCGAGGGTTCCACCCATGTGACCCCGGCGGAACGGTCAGCGGTGCAGAGCCTGGTCGAGTGGGGGCTGACCGATGTCCGCGCACGACCCGGCAAGGGCGATCATCCGTTCACGTACTGGGACTACCGGGCCGGCATGTTCCACAAGGACATGGGGATGCGGATCGATCTCCTGCTGGCGTCGGCCGGTGTCGCGGTCGGCGACGCGTACGTCGATCGCGAAGCACGTAAGGGAAAGCTCCCGTCCGATCACGCGCCGGTGATCGCCGAGATCGAGCTGACGGGGATGGGCTGACCGAAGGCCGGGGTGCCAGCGCGGACGCCTCCCCCGGAAACTGGGCGCAAACGACAGCGACACGCCGGGTAAATCCTCCACCAGAGCCCACTTTCCGGAGGAGGGAGCCGGCGGAGGGAGGCGGGGGAGCCGGGGGAGGGAGGAGGGGAGGGGAGGGTGGGGGTCGGACGGTCGTCACGGATGGCGCGGCGGGGGCGAGGCGCTGGTGGAGCGCTCCACCAGGGAAGGCTTGATCAACACCGGAGCACCGGCTGGTTCCCCGTCGATCCGAGCGATCGCTCTGGCCACCGCCGCACGGGCGATCGCGTCGGTGTCCTGACCGATCGTCGTCAGCCGAGCCCAGCTTGCGCGCGCTAGTCGACTGTCGTCGTATCCCACCACGGACAAGCTCCTCGGGACGTCGACTCCTGCCGCGCGGACCGTGGCCAGGAACCCGATGGCCGACTGGTCGTTGAACACACTCACGGCCGTTGCCTCGAACTCGGTGTGCTGGTGGAGGAACCAGGCCGCCCCGCGGCTGCCCTCGGCCTCGGTCAGCCCACCCGGCACGATGGTGATCATCCGGCCGAGACCGGCCGTGCGCATGGCTGCCTGATAGCCGCGGCGCCGCTCGGCGGCGCCCGGTGCCCGGCCTCCGTCGATGTGCGCGATCCGAGTGTGACCCAGGTCCAGCAGGTGGGTGGTGGCCAGCCGAGCACCGGTGACGTCGTCGGTCCGCACCACGTCGACTCCACCGGTCGAGACCGCCCTGGCGACCACCACCGTCGGTGCCTGCCGGCCGAGAGCAGCCAGCTCGGTGGGTCGAGCCGTCGGACCGAGCAGCACAAGGGCGTCGCAGCGGAACGCCAGTAGGTCCTGGGCCGCGCGCTGCTCGGCTCGTCCGGGCGTTACCCCGCTGAGGACCAGCTCATAATCGCGGTCCTGCGCGGCCGCGTACAAGGCAGAAACGAGGTCGGCGTGGAACTCGTGGCCGACCCCGAAGCTGACGCCGAGCAGTCGGGTCTGCTTGCGACTCAGCAGCTGCGCCCGGCTGTCCGGGCGATAGCCGATCTCCGCCGCCGCCGCCCGCACCCGCTCCCGGGTCTCGACTCCGGCTCCCGGCTGATCGCGGAACACGATCGAGACCAGGGCACGGGACACACCCGCGCGGGCGGCAACGTCCGACATCGTGGGCCGGCGCCGTGGTGGGTCCGTGCTCACTTGCGTCCGTTCCGCCATAGACCCCATACTAGAGCGCGCTAGCAACTAGCGCGCTCTAGTTCACAAGAATCCAGGAGGGTTTCGCATGACGGTCGAAAACTCTGCACCAGTGGCGATCGGGCTGATCGGCGCGGGCCGGATCGGCACCTCGCATGCCGGCATCATCGCCGATCACGTCCCCGGCGCCCGACTGGCAGCTGTCGCAGACCCTCGGCTCGACGCCGCCGAACGGCTGGGCGCTCGATACGGCGCCCGGGCCTGCACCGATCCGTTGGCCCTGATCGGCGACCCGGAGATCGCCGCCGTCGTCATCGCCGCGTCGTCGGAGGCCCACGCCGACCTGATCGTCGCCGCGGCTCGAGCGGGCAAGGCGATCTTCTGCGAGAAGCCGATGTCACTCAGTCTCGCCGACGCCGACCGTGCGGTCGGCGCCGCGGAGGAGGCGGGCGTCATCCTGCAGGTCGGGTTCAATCGTCGCTTCGACCGCGGCTTCTCGGCGGCTCATGATGCGGTGGTCTCGGGCGCGGTCGGTTCGATCCAGCTGATGCGGTCCCTGACCCGCGATCCCGGTCTTGCCGACCCGGCGGGAGTTCCGCCGTGGACGATCTTCCTGCTCACCTTGATCCATGACTTCGACACCCTGCTCTGGCTCAATCCAGGCGCAGAACCCGTCGAGGTCTACGCCACCGCCGGCGCCCTGGTTGCACCAGAGTTCGCCGATGCCGGTCTGCTCGACACCGCCGTCGTCGTGATCACCTTCGACAACGGAGCGCGTGCGGTGGCCGAGGCGAACTTCTCCGCTGCGTACGGCTACGACGTACGGGCGGAGGTGTTCGGGTCCGCGGGAATGGTGACCGCGGGCAGCTGGGGCTCGCAGCAGCGCGCAGCTGTACACGGCCGACGGCTGGAGCACCGACACCGCACGGAGTGATACCGAGCTGATGCGAGATGCGTACGCGAGCGAGTTCGTCGAGTTCGCGGCAGCGGTTCGCGAAGGTCGTCGGCCAGCGGTCACGGGAGCGGACGCCCGGCGTGCGCTAGCCGTGGCGCTGGCCTGCATCGAGTCGGTGCGGGAGCACGCTCCCGTCGCCGTACCGACCCTGGCCGGAGTGGCCCGATGAGTGGGTCGTTCACCCTCGCGGTCTGCGCGGAGATGGTCTTCACCGACCTTCCGCTGCTGGAGCGAATCCGTCGGATCGACGAGCTGGGCTTCGCGGTCGAGATCTGGGACTGGACGGTGAAGGACATCGACGCGTTGAGCGCGACCGGAGCGACGTTCTCCTCGATGACCGGGTACGTCCGTGGAAGCCTCACCGATCCGTCCGGCGCCGACGAGCTGCTGGCGACGGCCGAGCAATCCATCCCGATTGCCGCCAGGCTCGGCATCCCGCGGCTCAATCTGCACGGCACCGGGCTGGGCGAGGGAGGCCTCCCGGTCGAGCCGGTCGACACAGTCACCGGCGGGATGTGGCTGGCGGCGGAGAAGACCCTCGCCCGGATCGCGCGGCTCGGTGAGCGGGAGGGGGTCACCTTCTGCCTGGAGAACCTGAACACCGCGGTCGATCACCCGGGGACCCCGTTCGCCAAGGCCGCCGACACGCTGGCTCTGGTCGAGGCGGTGGACAGCCCGGCGCTGAGATTGATGCTGGACCTCTACCACGCCCAGATCGGCGAGGGAAATCTGATCGAGCTGGTCCGCCGCTGCGGATCGGCCATCGGCGAGATCCAAGTTGCCGACGTACCAGGGCGCTGCGAGCCGGGCACGGGAGAGATCAACTACCCGGCGATCGCCCGCGCGCTGGTCGAGATGGGGTACGCGGGGACGATCGGGTTGGAGGCATTCGCTTCCGGTGACAGCGAGGCTGCGCTGGCACGGTTCCGCTCGGCGTTCACGGTCGAGCCCATCGCGTCGACAGACGATCGCCACTAGCGCGCTGCTCCGGCACGACGCGGCTACTGGAGGTAGCCCTCCACAGTGGCCTCCGGCCGTACGTCCGCGTCGTCCGGGTTCTCGCCGAACTCCTGGCGGGCCCGTCGCTGCCGCAGCAGGTCCCAGCACTGGTCCAGCGCGTGCTCGAGGTCACGCAGGCGCGCGGTGTCGTGCCCCGGCGTGTCGCGCAGCTGGTGCTCGGACTCCACCAGCTCCGAAATCCGGGCCAGAATGTTGTTCTCGTCGCTCACAGGTGCCTCCCTCGCCGCTTCGATCACAAGCTACCCGGGGCAAGGCCGACTCGACGAGGCGGTGGGCAGCGAGTCGGGCAGATCGGGGTGGGTCCGGCGATGCTCCACCCCTCGGACGCAGTGGACAGCGAGCGGTGTCCGTACTTCGAGGACGCGAAGGGATCGATCCGACCGCACGGTTGGATGGGTCCGTGGACCGACGACACCTCGACCTTCCGCTCGGCAACGGCATCGACCGCACGATGACGATGATCGCGTACGGCCACTGGGGCCGGCCGATCCTCGTGTTCCCGAGCCAGGCGGGCCGCGCCTGGGACTTCGAGAACAACGGGATGGTGGACGCGGTTCGTTGGCTGATCGACGAGGGACGGGTCAAGCTCTACTGTGTCGACTCGCTCGACGCCGACACGTGGTCCGACAAGAGCCTTCCGTTGGAGGAACGGGCTCGCCGGCACGGGGTCTACCACCGCTGGCTGACCGACTCGGTGGTTCCGTGGATCCAGGACGACACCAGCCACGACGCCGAGCTGATCACGCTGGGCTGCAGCCTCGGCGCATACCACGCGCTGCACTTCTCGCTGCAGCGTGCCGACGTGGCTCCCCTCGCGATCGGGCTCTCGGGGAACTACGACCCCTCCAGCTGGCGATCGTGGGGTGAGAGCGGGGACTCGGCGTACTTCGCCAACCCGACCCAGTACGTGCCCAACCTCCATGGCGACCATCTCGGTTGGCTGCAGCACCGGCTGTCGGTCCTGCTGGTCACCGGTCAGGGCGCCTGGGAGACTCATCCGACGGGTTCGTTGCCCTCGACGAAGACCATGGCCGGACTGCTGCAGGACAAGGCCATCCGCTGTGAGCTCGACCTGTGGGGATACGAGGTGAGCCATGACTGGATCTGGTGGCAGCGTCAGCTCGCCCATCACCTGCCGCGCTTCTGCTGAGCGGTCCGGCGGCTCCCCTCCCCCACGCCGGCGGCTCCCCCGAGCTGAGAGCGAGACGGCGACGCAACGGCGGCCGACTACACTCCACGGAACAATGAACGCCCCTTCGCCCCGTGTGACCTGACGCATGCTCTTCGAGTGGGCGATGGTCGCGGTCGGCATCGTGCTGACCGTGGGCACCGGGTTCTTCGTCGCTTCCGAGTTCTCGCTGGTCAACCTCGACAGGCACGATCTGGAAACCCGCGCCGGGCGCGGCGAGACGCGGCTCGAGGGGATCATCGCCGCTCTGAAGATCACCTCGACGCATCTGTCCAGCGCTCAGCTGGGTATCACCCTGACCACGCTGCTGACCGGCTACACGATGGAGCCCGCGATCAGCTCGTTGCTGTCGGGCCCGCTGACCGGGCTCGGGGTGCCCGAGGCTGCCGTGCCGGTAGTGGGCACCATCGTCGGCGTCGCGATCGCCACGATCTTCTCGATGGTGCTCGGTGAGCTGGTCCCCAAGAACTTCGCGCTCGCGCTCCCGCTGCGGACCGCCAAGGTCGTCATTCCCTTCCAATCGCTCTTCACGACCGTCTTCAAGCCGCTGGTGCTGCTGTTCAACAACACCGCCAACGCGATCATCCGGGCCCTTGGGGTCGAGCCGAAGGAGGAGCTGTCCGGCGCCCGGTCAGCCGAGGAACTCAGCTCCTTGGTCCGGAGATCGGCGATGGAGGGTCTGCTCGATGCGGACCACGCCACCTTGCTCAGTCGTACGCTCCGGTTCAGTGAGCATGCCGCCGAGGACGTGATGACCCCGCGCGTCTTGATGACCAAGATCAGGGGCACCGACGACGCCGAGGCGGTAGTGACCGCGTCGCTGCGGACCGGCTTCTCACGGTTCCCGGTCATCGGGAAGGACTCCGACGACATCCTCGGCGTGGTCCACGTGAAGCAGGCCTTCGCCGTCGATCCTTCCCGCCGAGGCGACGTGAGCGCCGCCGAGCTGATGGTCGACCCGCTGTGGGTGCCGCGCTCGATGGGGGTGGATACCCTGCTCGGGCTGCTGCGCCGGGGCGGATTCCAGATCGCGATCGTCACCGACGAGTACGGCGGCACCGACGGACTGGTAACGCTGGAGGACCTGGTCGAGGAGCTCGTCGGCGATCTCAGCGACGAGCACGATCGGACCCGGGCCGGCATTGTCCGCGACGAGCGCTCGATCATCTTCGAGGCGGCGCTGCGGCCGGACGAGCTGCTGGAGCGTACGGGGATCAAGGTGCCCGACACCGACGAGTACGAGACCCTGGCCGGGTTCATGACCGACGAGCTCGACCGGATCCCCGAGGTCGGTGACCAGGTCGAGCTGCCGCACGGCGTGCTACGGGTCGAGCGGGTGGACGGAAACCGGGTCGACCGGCTCCGTTACACGCCTGCGGAGACCGAGCCTGGTGAGTCCGAGCACGACGAGATCCTCGAGCACCTTCGGGAGGATCTGGATGGCTGAGTACGTCCCCGGCTTGCTCTGGTTGGTCGTGCTGTTGGCCGCCAACGCGTTCTTCGTCGGCGCCGAGTTCGCCGTGATCTCGGCCCGCCGCTCGCAGATCGAGCCGCTCGCGGAGGGGGGCAGGCGGTCGGCGCGCACAGCGTTGTACGCGATGGAGCATGCGACGCTCATGCTGGCCACCAGCCAGCTGGGCATCACCATCTGCTCGCTGCTGATCCTGAACGTGTCCGAGCCGGCCATCCACCACCTGCTGGAGCTCCCGCTGGGTCTGACCAGCCTGTCGGTCGACGCGGTCGCGGCGATCGCCTTCGTGGTGGCGTTGGTGCTGGTCACGTTCTTGCACGTCGTGTTCGGCGAGATGGTGCCGAAGAACATCTCGTTCTCGGTGCCTGATCGCGCGGTGCTGCTGCTGGCTCCGCCGCTCGTGTTGTTTTCCCGGGTGTTCCGTCCGGTGATCTTCGCGCTCAACGCGACCGCCAACGCGGTGCTGCGCCTGTTCCGGGTGGAGCCGAAGGACGAGACGACCAGCACGTTCACCCTCGACGAGGTGGCCGGGATCGTCGAGCAGTCGACTCGCGAGGGCGTCCTCGCCGACACCAGCGGCGCGCTGAGCAACGCGTTCGAGTTCACGGCCAAGAAGGTGCAGGACGTGCAGGTCCCGCTCGAGGCGATGGTGATGCTGCCGCATACCGCCACCCCGAGCGAGGTGCAGCACGCGGTGGCCGAGCACGGCTTCTCGCGCTATGTCCTCGCCGATGCCGACGGCGAACCCGCCGGCTACGTCCACCTCAAGGACGTGATGGACCTGACCAGGGGCGACGCTGCTGATCGTCCGGTCCCGGCCAAGCGCGTACGTCCGCTGATGTCGGTGCTGCCCGACGCCGACATCGAGGACGCGCTGACCGCCATGCGACGGCGGCGGGACGCACGTTGCGCGGTCGGTCGATCGCGGCGGCACGGTCGGCGGGGTGCTGTTCTTGGAGGACATCATCGAGGAGCTCGTCGGAGAGGTCGACGACGCGACGTCCGGCTAGTGATGCGCGAGCTCGTGGGGTGACCACAACTCTCGGCGACCTCGACCGAGCAGCGGATCTCATGATCATCTCGATCTGACAGGTCGCGCGGACCAACGGCAGGCGTTGTTGGGACCTCGGTCCGTCGTGTGCTCAGATCCTTTGCGGGCCTCGCAAACGAGCGGCGTCGGACCGGTAGCCCTACCGCCAGTCGGTGAGCGTCGATCGCGACTGACCCGTCGTCGGGTCGGTCATGACCTGTCCGGCCCGACGCGAGACGACGGGTGCCCACCGGGGGCGACGGGCACCAACGGGAGATGGGGCCCAATCGTCGTCCACACGGTCGCCGACGGGCGACGAGCCCGCTCGGCGTCCCGAGCCGCGCGAGGTCGTCCCGAGAGGCTCGCGTGCGCTCCGACGGCGGCTCGGCGGCCGGCGCCGATCGTCGTGCGGGTGATCCTGCGCTTTCCAAAGGAAAGCTCAAGACCGGGCCCGACAACCGCCCGCAAAGCATTGACCGACTCCTGAGCCAGCCCTTGGTTGTGGATGATCGGCCGCCGAGGTTCATGCGTCAGAGTTTCCTTTGTCGGGGCCACCACGGACCGAAGAGCTAGCAAAGAGCACGGTCCTGGGGCGCGGGGAGCTGCAGGTTCGACCAAGGCGAGACTTTGGGTTTCGCGACGGCGTTGGGGGACGCCGTCGCGAACCCGAATCGGCCGGTTTCGTGCTGGCCAGCAACGTCGGCCCGTTCGGGGAGGGGGCCGAAGTCTTCCTGCTGGTGCCCGTTCGGGGGACCGGGCCTGGCAGGGAATTGTACGGTCGAGCTCACACTCGGCCGAGCGGGGACGCCGGTCCCTTCGGGGGGATGGACCGGTGAGCACGCAGATCGGCCCGACTGGGGGGCGGGCCGACGAAGCATCGGCCGGGCCCAGTCTTCGGGGGGAGACGGGCCCGGCCGCTTTTTTTGGTCTCGCTCTGACACCCCGGTCATAGCTGGTCCGGGCGCGCTCCGTCCGACGGGCGCGGCTGTAACCGCGCCCTGCTGTTCCGGGAATTTCGCTGCGTACGTGTGTTCAGCTGGCTGGTCCGCCGATGTCGCGGGAACGCTGATCGACACCCAGTTCGCCATACGGATAGTCCCCGATCGCCGGATCGCTGGCGGCGTCCAGGGCCGACGTCTCGTCGGGATCCAGGTGGATGCCGGACGCATCCAGATTGGCGGCCAGCTGATCGGTCGTCCGAGCACCGAGAATGACGGAACTCACCGCCGGACGGTCGTGCAACCAGGCCAGCGCGACCTGAGCCATCGAGACGCCGCGGCCCTCGGCGACCGCCTGGACCGCGTCGATCACGCGCCAGGTCGCCTCCGTGCCGCGCCGGTCGTACGCCTCCATGCCGCGCTGCGGGTTGTCGCCGAGCCGGGTGTCGCCGGTGGGGCTCTGGTCGCGGCGATACTTGCCGGACAGCCAGCCGCCGCCGAGCGGGCTCCACGGCAACAGCCCAAGCCGGGCGTCCAGGGCCGCGGGGATGATCTCCCACTCCGTCTCGCGGACCAGCAGGCTGTACTGCGGTTGCAGCGTGACCGGTCCGACGACGCCAAGAGCATGGGCGAGGTGGACGGCCTTGGTCAGCTGCCAGCCGGTGAAGTTGGACAGTCCGTAGTAGCGGATCTTTCCTGCCCTGACGAAGCCATCGAGCGTACGAAGGGTCTCCTCCAGTGGGGTCAGCGGATCGTACGCGTGCACCTGGTAGAGGTCGACCGTCTCCACGCCCAGGCGCCCAAGTGAAGCATCGAGTGCCCTGGTCAGGTGGCGGTTGGAGAGCCCGAGCGCATTGGGGTCCGCACCCATCGGGAACCGCCCCTTGGTGGCCAGCACCACCCGCTCGGTGACAGCAGACGGCCGATCGGCAAGCCACGTGCCGATGATCTCCTCGGAGCGACCGCCGGAGTAGACGTCGGCGGTGTCGACGAGAGTCCCGCCTGCCTCGACGAACTGATCCAGCTGCTGGTGGGAACCGGCTTCGTCGGTCTCCGCGCCGAAAGTCATGGTCCCGAGGCAGTACGTCGATACTGCGCAGCCGCTGTTGCCGAGAGTTCGGTATTCCATTCCATGTGTTCTACGCCAAGGTGGCCGCGACCCGGGCGGTGGGTCGCCGGCTGGTCGCTCCGAAGGGGATCAGGGGCGGAAGGGGCTGAATCGTCTCCGTCTGGGCGATGGGGTGCGAAGACGGTGGCTGTTGGGGCTGAATCGGCTGCGTTTGGGCGATGCGGTGCGAAGACGACGTCCTGCGGCCGGGCGGGGGCTGGATCGTCTGCGTCTGGGCGATGCGGTGCGAAGACGACGTCCTGCGGCCGGTTGGGGGCTGGATCGTCTCCGTCTGGGCGATGGGGTGCGAAGACGGTGGCGGTTGGGGCTGAATCGGCTGCGTTTGGGCGATGCGGTGCGAAGACGACGTCCTGCGGCCGGGCGCGGCCGCCAGGCGGCTGGACGCGAGCCGGAGCTGGGTCGTGGATACGAGGACCCGGATCACTGGCGAGCGGCGGTGTCCCTCACTCGTCGCCCCAGCGCCGTGCGGTGGCGTCGAACACGCGGACGACGGGACTGGCCGGCGGTTCTTCCTGCTCGCCCAGCATCGGTAGCCACACGAACCTCAAGGCGACCATGGCGAGCGCCGCCACCACAACGATCCAGGGCAAGCTGAGGTCGCGACCGGCCAGCACGGCGCCGACCAGGCCGGTGAGCTGAGCGATCAGCTGGATCACCACAAACCGCGGTGCCGCCGGGCCGAGCACATCGAGTCGTACCTTCGCCGCCCAGCCCGACGCTCCGATCAGCACACAGAGCGCGACACACGCGTGGACACCGAGCAGCAGCATCACCTCGGACACCCCCCACGGTTCCCGGTCGCCGGCCTGGAGCATGGAGAAGCCGACCACGACGGCGAAGACCGGTGCGGACGGAGCTGGGCGGATCAGCATGACCGCACATACCAGGGCGACCACTGTCCAGCCGAAGGGACCCCTGATCACCAGCGCGGCGGACGCCAGCGCCAGGGCGACCGCGACAAGGCGGAACGCCCAGCAGGGCACCCAGGCGCGGAGCTCGACCTGGACCGCCGGCAGCCGGGCGGCGGTCGGCAACAGCATGACGAACGAGTGCCATCGGGCCCGGACGAACTCCCGGACGCGGTCCGGCAGGCGATCGGCGATGGACGCGAGCAGCCGGGCCGCTCCGCCGCTGGGGCGGGTCGATCGGGGAGTACTCATCGGCTCACCATCTGTGATCGGCGGCGCTGACGGGCCAGCGCCAGCAGGGCGCCGCGCGGCTCCCTGGCGTCGGAGGTCGAGCGCCACGCGATGAGCTCGACGTCGTTGGCCGCCAGCTGGCGGATCCGGTCGGCGCGTTCGAGGGCGACGATCCGGTATGCCGTCATCAACCGGGGGTTGAGGTCCGCCGTCGAAAGAGTCGGCAGCACATCCACCACCACCACCCGATGGCCGGCCCGTCGCCAGTGGGTGGCCAGGTGCGCCGGGTCGTCGTCGAGGAGGGTGGAGAACACGACAATCAGGGCACCCGACGGTAGCCGCGGCACCCGCTTGCGCTCGGTCGGCTCGCCGGCGGGCTGGGCCAGGGCAAGGCGTCGGACCAGCCGGTCAAGCTGGCGACGTCCGCCGGCGGGCGGGACTGGTCGACGCAGGCGTCCCAGGTCCTCCAGCCCGACGCGGTCGCCCGCGTTGAGGTAGTGCCGCGCGGTCGACGAGGCCGCCACCCGGGCGATGTCGAGCGAGCTGGCCTCGCGCTCGCTCAGGGCGGAGCTGTCGTTCCAGGAAGCCACCCGCGGACCCACCTCGTCGCGGGAGTCGACGACCAGCATGATCGTGGCATCCGCGGTCGCGAAGGTTCGCCGGACGTACAGCGTCGTGATCGTCGGCGCGACCCGGTCGATACCGTCGACCGCCAGCGTCGGGCCGCCGGTGTTGAGTCGGGCCGTCACCGGCCAGTCGATCCGGCGGAGCCGGTCCCCCGGGGCGAACGGCGCGATGTCGTGCAGGTCGCCGCCGTCGCCGGCGCGGCGTGAGCCGTGTTGACCGGTCAGCCCGGCCAGCCGGAACGGCAGCGGAGCCGCGCCGAGCGGATGGGTGGTCGGCAGCACGGTGAGCTCCAGCGTCTCGCGTTCCTCCGGTGGGATCACCCAGAGCCGATCCGGGCCGGCGGCCCTGTGCTCCAACCAGAAAACGTCGCGACGGCCCGTCCGTACGGTCCGCATCGTGACCTCGTACGTCGCGGGCCGGCCCACGACGAGGCACTCCACCGGCCGATGTCCGGGAGCGCCGACCCGGAAGCCGACAAGACCAGCCGGTCGAGCCGCCGCCGGGTCCTGCCCGACCCGTACCCCAGCGGTCAGTCGCCCCGATCCCGGCACCTGGTCACACGGCGAGATCTCGGTCCGCGGATCGACGAACGGTCGCCGCAGCCACGACCACGCAACCATCGCGAGCAGTGGCACGCCGAGCACCGCGATGTCGGGCCGACGGGCGAGCGCGCCCATGGCCAGCAACAGAGCGCCGGCGACCAGACAGGCCGTATACGGGCCCGCCAGGCGCCAGCGAACGGTGGTGTCGCTCACCGGACGCGGGCGGTGGCCGTCGGTCCCGCGATCTGTCCGACGACGATCCGTACGACGTCGGCAGCGCTGGTCCCGCTCGCCCAGGTCTGGGGGTTGAGCGTGATTCGGTGCGCCAGCGTGCTGACGGCGATCTGCTTGACGTCCTCGGGCGTGACGAAGTCACGCCCGTCCAGCACGGCGAGGGCTCTGGCAACCAGCAGCAGCGCGAGCGACCCCCGGGGCGACGCACCGACTTCGACGGCCGGGTGGCTGCGAGTGCCAGCCGCCAGCGCGACGCAATAGTCGACGATGTCGGGGTCGACGTCGACGGTCTCGACGCCGGCCTGCATCCGCAACACCGTGGCGCCGTCGACGATCCGCTCCACCGAGGTCGTCTCCGTGCGACGGTCGAGCCGGCGAGTCAGCACATCGGCCTCGCCGGCGGGGGAGGGATAGCCGACCGCGAGTCGCACCATGAACCGGTCCAGCTGGGCCTCTGGCAGCGGATAGGTCCCCTCGTACTCGACCGGGTTGGAGGTCGCCATGACGTGGAAGGGGAGCTGGAGGACGAAGCTGCGACCCTCGACACTGACCTGGCGCTCGGCCATGGCCTCGAGCAGGGCCGACTGGGTCTTGGGTGCCGTTCGGTTGATCTCGTCCGCGAGCAGCAGACCGGTGAACACCGGCCCGGGTCGGAACACGAACCGGGCCTCGGCGGGGTCGTACACGTACGAGCCGGTGATGTCGGCCGGGAGCAGGTCCGGGGTGCACTGCAGTCGACGGAACTCGAGGCCGAGCGCTTGGGCGAGGCTCCGGGCGGCCAGCGTCTTGCCAAGCCCGGGGACGTCTTCGAACAGTACGTGTCCACCGGCCAGGATCGCGGCCAGTGCGGTGCGCAGCGCTCCGTCCATGCCGACGACCACCGTCTGCACAGAGCCGAGCACCTGGCGTCCGAGTCGGGCCACCTCCTTGATCGCCAAGGGTGTGTGGGGCGGGTCGAGCGCACTGGTCAGGTCGGCTGACGTCATCGCGGGGTCTCCTCCAAGCTGATGCGCTCGATCACATCGAGCGCCGCCACGAAATCTGCGTAGCGTGGCAGGTTGTTGGGGTCGAGGCTCAGAGTGTCGTACGTCCTGCTGCCCAGGATCTGCCGGCACGCGGCGGTGTCCTGGGGGGCGTCGAGGTCCAGACCCCGGCTCGCCAGCCGCCGCCCGGCCAGGGCGTGCAGCCGCCGGGCCGACCACCGGTCCACGCGTGAGTCCTGTCCGTGCAGGCCCCAGGACAGCCGCGAGACCTCGCGCCGGGTGCCGGAATTGCGCGGGGTCTCCGGTTCAGCCGGCCAGCTCTCGTCCTCGCCCGGCGCCATGGCGCGGAGGCCATACAGGGCTGCAAGGAAGACCCCAACGGCGAGGGCGTTGGCCAGCCCGAGACCGATCGCCCAGCACGCACCGGCGATCAGGGCGACGGTCAGGGCCCTCCCGGCAACCGCCCGGGCGGTGCCGCTTCGACCATTGGGCTGCCCTGCATGGGAGCGGTTCGTCATGGCCGGCGCTCCGGATCGGGCGCGGGGACCTCGAAGCTGGACCAGCTGGTGGCGAGCCCTTCCAGACAGACGCGTGCCCTCTCCCGATCTGCGGCGCTCAACCCGTGCCAGGAGAAGCGCGCCTGGTGATAGAGGTGCAGCAGCGCGTCGACGGAGGTGCGGTCGGCGTTCGTCGCGGCGAGAACCCGCCCGGTGAACTCGGTCGGGGTGTCCGCGGGTTCCCGGGGAACGCCGGAACGGCCGGCGGCACTCTCCAGGGCCACCCAGGCCCGCAGCACCGCGTCGGTGGGGTTGGCCGTGACACTCAGCTCGTCGAGCGCCGAGGTCAGCCCGGCCCTGATCACCGGTGCATCCGGATAGATCTCGCCGGTCGGCTCTGACTCGACCGGCTCGGCTTCCTGGCGGCTCCGCGCCCACTCCGAGACGCGCCGCCACACCCAGACGAGCAAGACGGACACCGCGATCGCGACAACGATCCACAGTGCCCAGGCCAGCCAGTGCGGAGGCTCGCCGGCGACCATCGGTGGTGGGGTCGGCTGTCCTGCCGCCGGCTGCTCGGACCTCGGTGGCAGCGATGGTGCGGGAAGCTGTTCCGGCGACCAGAGGCCGCCACGGTCGGAGATCGTCCACGGCCCGCCGACAGCGGCGCCGACAACGGCCAATGCACAGCAGGCGACGACCAGGCCGAAGGCGGCCCACGCCGTACGCGTTCGCTGCATCGAATCTCCTCCTCCTTTCCCGTGCCACCGAAGCTCGCTGGGCCCGATCAGACCGGGCGTAGCCACCAGCGTTGCGTACCGGGCGGCCGTGGTCTACTGCGCGCGTGGGAGAAACCAGTGTGCGGGTGCGATTGCTGGCCATGCTGATCGCGGGAGTGCTCGCGGCAGGGGTCTGTGGGCTGCTGGGTCGCTGGGACTTCGCACCGCTCGTCGGGTGGATCGTCGCGGCGCTGGTCTTCGAGGTCACGGTGTGGACCGCGATCGGGCGGATGGATGCCGATCAGACCAGGGACCACGCCCGTCGCGAGGACCCCTCGCCACGTACCAGTGACTGGTTGTTGATCTTCGCGAACCTGGCCAGCCTCGGCGCGGTCGCGTACGTCGTCGTCGAGTCCGGCAACGCCCACGGCGGAGTGCGGATTCTGCTGGGCGCGCTGGCCCTGCTCGGTGTGGCGATCTCGTGGATCCTCGTACAGACGCTGTTCACGTTGCGCTACGCCGTTCTGTACTACTCCCGCAACGTCGGTGGCATCGACTTCAACCAGACCGAGCCACCGCGCTTCGCCGACTTCGCCTATCTGTCCTTCACGATGGGCATGGCCTACCAGGTCTCCGACACCGACATCCAGAACACGACCATCCGGGCGGCGGTGCTGCGGCAGGCCCTGCTGTCGTACGTCTTCGGCTCGGTGGTGCTGGCGACCACGATCAACCTCGTCGTGGGACTCGCGTCGGCCTGAAACCGCCGTCTGGCCCTGGGTCGCGGGAGTCCCTGAGTTGCGGGAGGTCCCTGAGTTGCGGGAGGTCCCTGAGTTGCGGGAGGTCCCTCAGCCGCTGGATGCCGCATGGGCTCCGGGATGTCGCCTGAGCACCGGGATGTGGCTTCCGCCTGTCGAAGGGTGCGGACTCTGTCGCAGGGCGAAGGCAGCGCTCGGTCGGAGACCTGCTCAGCGAAGGTCGGACGGCGGGCCTTCGTGGTGGTCGAGTCTGGTCTGGACTTGGTCGGCGGCGGTCTTCACGGCTCCGGCGACCGGGTCGGGAAGCATATGGGCGTTGGACTTCACCTGGCCGGCGAGGTCGGACACCTTCTGCTGTACCTGGGGGTCGGAGGCCATATCCGCGGCCTTGCGCTTGAACTGTTCGAGCTTGGCGCGGCCCTGCTCGGTGCCGAACAGATAACCCACCGCGGCGCCGATCCCGGCGACCACCAACATCCTCTTCATCGGCCCAGTCTGCTCTACCGCAGTTCGCGCGTACTCACGGCCCCGGGAAGCCTCCCTCGTTATCGCACCGGATCGCCCAGATGTCGGCCTGGATCGGGCCGGGTCCGCTCGTTATCGCACCGCATCGCCCAGATGCGGCCTGGATCGGCGCGGTCTGGCCCTCGTTATCGCACCGCATCGCCCAGATGCGGCCTGGATCGGCGCGGTCCGGGTGCTCGTTATCGCACCGCATCGCCCAGATGCGGCGTGGATCGGCCCGGTCCGGCCTCGTTATCGCACCGCATCGCCCAGATGTCGGCTCGATCGGCCCGGTCCGGCGCTCGTTATCGCACCGCATCGCCCAGATGCGGCCTGGATCGGCCGGGTCCGGCCTCGTTATCGCACCGCATCGCCCAGATGTCGGCCGATCGGTGCAGCTGGGTGCTCGTCATCGCACCGCATCGCCCAGATGCGGCCTGGATCGGCCCGGTCCGCCCTCGTTATCGCACCGCATCGCCCAGATGTCGGCGACCTGGAAGACAGCACCGGTCGCGCCCGCGAAGGGGCGCGACCGGCACGGATCAGAACGGACGGGTGAGAACGGACGGGTGAGAACGGACGGGTCAGAGTGGACGGGTCAGCCCGAGCGGATCGTTCAGGCAGGCGTCTCGGGCGGCCAAAGCGGCGCCTCCGACGACTCGCGGAACGACTTGGGTCAGACCGACGATCTCCGTTCCGGCGAAGGCAGCGACGGCCGTACGCACCTCGGTACGCCGGCGAATGCCGTCGAGCAGATACGGACTCAAGACCCCCAGGTAGCCGCCGAGGATCACGATGTGCGGGTTGACGACGCCGATCACGTCGTCGAACACCCGGCCGAGGATCTCCGCCGCTTTGTCGAGCACGGTGCCGACCTGGTCGTTCCCCGCGGCTGCCGCGTCGGCCAGCGCCTGCACTGCCTGGTGCGGATCCGCATCGACTGCCTGCTCGGCCTCGGACAGACTCATCAGCCCACTGTCGGCGAGCAGTCGGGGGAGCCCGACGTACGTCTCCAGGCAGCCGTTGCGTCCACACCAGCACGGCGGGCCGCTCGGATCGATGTTGGCGTGCCCGAAGTCGCCGGCGCCGCCGTGGGCTCCCCGGTAGATCTCGCCGGCGACAATCACGCTGCTACCGAGCCCACGCATACCGCCGAGATAGGCAGCCACCGTGTGAGGCGGTGTTGCCAGCTCGACCCGGGCTGCGTGGAGTCCGGCGAGGTGGGAGTCATTGGCGATACCGACGTGAATACGTCGGATGTTGAGCTCGGCCAATACCTCATTGATGAGTGGTATCAATGAAAAGTCGTGCCAGCCCAATCGGGACGACCAACTCACCGTGCCTCGGTCCCGCGCAACGTATCCGGTGACACCGACTTCAACGGCCAAGAGCTCTTTATCGGGCGGCAATTGCGCCAATTCCCGGAGCAGGACGTTGCGAATCGTGCCGGGTGCGTCGGCGTTGCTGTCGCGGAGATCAACGGGTACCGATGCGCTCCAGACTTCACGGCCGCCGACGGTGACGGCGCTGAGGCGGATGTTGTCGACGTCGATGTGGATCCCTAGTGCACACCAGGGTTCGCCATCGAGGGCGATTGGACGGGTGGGTCGGCCTGCGGCGGGTCGCCGGATCGGGTCGAGTTCTTTGACGAGCCGGCGCGATCTCAACTCCGAGATCAGGTCGGTCATCGTCGATATACCCAACCCGCAACCTTGTGCGATGTCGTGCCGGCTGCTGGAGCCGTGGTCACGCACATAGCGCAAGATGCTGGTCAGGTTTCCTTGCCTCAAATCCCCCGAGCCGCCGCTGCCGCGCACGCCAAAACTTGGGTGTCGCGATGTTGGCATGAGTTCGATGGTAGCGGTTTGTTGTCGATTCAAGGATCTGAACGGGAAATTTCTCCGTCGGTCGTTCAGATCCGAGAACAATGCTGGACATAGCAGCAATCGGACGCAGATCATCCGATCACTTAGGGTGGAGACCGTCCGGCCCGCGGCCAGGGAGGCCACCCGGGATCAGAGCCGGGAGAGTGACGTCATCGACCACTACCAATACCTCCTACTGATGGGCGTCTGCCTGCTCATCACCCTGCCACTGGAGCTCATCGTCGGCGCTCGGGTCTATCGCCGGCCCGGCGTCTTGCTGCGCACCCTGATTCCGGTGGTCGTGGTGTTCACCGTCTGGGACATCGCCGGAATCCTGGCGGGGCACTGGACGTACAACGCCGTGTTCGTGAGCGGTATCCGGCTGATGCTCGGGATGCCACTGGAGGAGCTGGTCTTCTTCGTCGTCGTGCCGATCTGTGGCCTCCTGACCTACGAAGCGGTGGGGATCGTGCTGCGCAGGCTCCGGCCGACGTCCTCGTTGGCGGCGGGGCCCAGTTCTCCGGGATCGTCTTCTGTCGGATCGCCTTCTCAGGCGCCTTCTCCTCAGAGGTCAGGCAAGGAGTCGAGCGCCGACCGCCGGGCGAGTGGCGGTGCTAGCGGTGCCTGACTACACCGTGCTGACCTTGATCGCCGTGGGAACGCTCGTGCTGGTCGAGCTCGTCTGGCTGCGGACCGGCATCTTCACCAGTCTGCAGTACTGGATCACCATGATCATCGTCTTCGCGTTCCAGGTACTGGTCGACGGCTGGCTGACCAAGCTGTCCGACCCCATCGTGATCTACAACCCCGCCACGATGCTCGGCATCCGGGTGCCGTGGGACATCCCGATCGAGGACTTCGGCTTCGGTTTCGCGATGGTGACGCTCACGATCATGCTGTGGCGACGGGCGACCCGCTGCATCCAAGGCGGCCCGCAGGCAGAACAATCGGCGCAGGAACCGGTGGAACGCGAGTGACAGCGGTTCGGAGAACGCTCCGATCGGCAGGAGCAGTGACGAGAGGGGCTGAGCGCGTGATGAGGTCGTCTGGTCGCGCTCCGCGCTCCGCGGTCACGAGCTGCGCACTGTCTCGCTCGTTGGTCCCGATTGTGGGCGGCGCCCGGATCTCCTCGGTTCGGTTGGCGTTCGTGGCGTTCGTGGCGTTCGTGGCGTTCGTGGCGTTCGTGGCGGTCGCGTGGCGCGACGCCCAGAATCGCTCCGCACTCCCGAGAGGCTTCGCTCGTGACCGAGACCAGCACCGACACGCGAACGACGCCGACCGCGTCGACGACGCCGACCAGCCGGCAGGCGCACGTGGGGAATGCCTCGCCGCCGCCACGCGTCACCGCGGATTTCGACCGCGCGGCGAAGCGCTACGACCTCATGGTCGCGCTCAACCCCGGCTACCATCGCCATCTCCGATCGGCGGCCCGCGCGCTGCTCGACCGCGTGCCGGATCGACTCGGGCCCGCGGATCCGGTCCGCCTGCTGGATCTCGGCTGCGGTTCCGGGGCCTCGACCCGTGCGCTGCTCACCGAGGCCCACAGTGGCGCCGAAAATCCAAACCCAGACCCGCGTCCCCGGCAGCGCGACCGCGTGGCGCCGGCGTCCACCGCTCGTCTGCATCGGGATTCTCCGCGCAACACTGCGAGCCTCGACATCGTCGCGCTGGACGCCTCGGTCGGCATGCTCACTGAAGCGGCGGAGAAGGACTGGCCAAGCGGTGTCCGATTCGTCCACGGGCTGGCTCAGGAGCTTCCGCGACGCCGGGCGGCCTGGGGCATCGCCGAACGTCTCGACGGCGTGTTCGCGGCGTACCTGTTCCGCAACGTGCCCGTGCGTGAGCCCGGCGGCGGCGGCCGCGACGACGTGCTGCGCTCGGTCCGCGACCTCCTGAGGCCCGGCGGAATGCTGGTCACCCAGGAGTACTCGGTGTCCGGCTCCCGCGCCGCCCGGGCAGTCTGGACGATCATCTGCCGGCTGATCGTGATGCCGCTCAGTCGGATCACTCGCACCGACGTCGAGCTGTATGACTACCTATGGCACAGCGTGCTTCGCTTCGACTCCGTCGAGCAGTTCACCGACCGGCTGTGGCAAGCAGGCTTCGTCGATGTCGAGGTGCGCACGGTGCCGGGCTGGCAGCGGGGGATCCTGCACACGTTCCGAGCCACCGCGCCGTGATCCCGTACGGACACCAGGGCGCCTGGCGACCGGGGCGCGACCGACGTGCGGTCCGGCACCCCGCGCCCTCCGGTCGCCACCGGGCCGCCCCGTCGGCGCAGTGGCCTCGTCCGCGCGTGATTGTGGTCGGGGGTGGGATCGCCGGACTGGCCGCCGCGACTGCGCTCGCGGAACGGGGCGTGGCTGTGCAGTTGGTGGAGGCCTCGCCGCGGCTCGGTGGCCGCGTCGCCGCCTGGCCCCTCGACGAGGGACGGACGATGAGTCGAGGCTTTCACGCGTTCTTCCGGCAGTACTACAACTTGCGGGCGCTGCTGCGTCGGTCCGACCCGGCGCTGGCCCGACTGACCCCGATCGACGACTACCCGCTGATCAGCGGCACCGGCGCGCGCGACTCGTTCTCCCGCGTTCCGGCCACGCCTCCGCTCAACATCATCGGCTTCGTGGCGCGAAGCCCGAGCTTTCGGCTTGGCGATCTCACGCGGGTCGACGTGCGGGCGGCGTTGGAGCTGCTGCGGGTGCGGTTCCCGGAAACGTTCTCGGCGTACGACGGGGAGAGCGCCGCAGAATTCCTGGATCGACTCCGGTTCCCGCAGGCGGCTCGACACCTGGCCCTGGAGGTGTTCGCGAGGAGTTTCTTTGCCCGGGCGGAGGACTTCTCCGCGGCAGAGCTGGTCGCGATGTTCCACAGCTACTTCCTCGGCTCGGCCGAGGGACTGCTGTTCGACGTACCCGACGACGACTACGACACAGCTCTCTGGGCGCCGCTCGGCCGGCACCTGCATCGACTAGGCGTCGAGGTGCGGACCACGACCTCCGTGGTGGGAGTCGCGTCCGGCTCCGCCGGCGGAGTGCGGGCCGAGGTCGCAGGCGGGGAGCAGCTCACTGCGGACGCCGTGGTGATCGCTGCGGACCCGCGGGCGGCGCGCCGGCTGGTCGCCGACTCCGGACTTGGCTCGCCGGAGTGGCGAGAGCGGGTCTCGACCACTCGCAACGCGCCGTCGTTCGCCGTCTGGAGACTGTGGCTGGATCGGCCGGTGGATGCCGGACGTACGCCGTTCCTCGGCACCAGCGGATTCGGACCGCTGGACAACGTGTCGGTACTGGACCGGTTCGAGGCCGGTGCCCGGGCGTGGGCTCAGCGCACGGGCGGATCGGTGGTGGAGGTGCACGGCTACGCCGTCTCGGCCGCTGGGCTCGAGAACGGATCGGACGGGCGCCCCATCGTCCAGGCCCAGCTCGAAGCGGCCCTGCACCGGGTCTATCCCGAGACCGCGGCTGCGCGCGTGGTCGCACAGGAGTGGCTGGTGATGGCCGACTGCCCGCTCGTCGACACCTCGCCTTGGGCGCTCCGACCCGGCGTACGCACCCCGGATCCGCGGGTCCTGCTGGCCGGCGACCACGTGCGCTGCGACCTGCCCGTTGCCTTGATGGAGCGCGCCGCGACGACGGGTTTCCAGGCCGCCAACGTCTTGCTCGAGCGCTGGGGTCTGGCCGGTCAGGAACTCTGGTCGGTCCCGATGCGTGGCCTGCTCACCGCCTCCTGACGTCAGCCGACTCGGGATCGCATGCCCGGGCATGTTCCCCGGACGTCGGCTCGGGCTCAGCGAAAGTGGGCGCAAACAGCGTCGACACGCCGCTTTAGTCCATCGCTGGGCGCCAGGTCACTCGCGTCCGAATCCCGGGAGATTTCCCCCACGACGCTGCCGGTTCCGTCTCGGAGGACCAGCCACCGGGTACGTGAGGTTGGTGAACAACGCGAGGGAGGATGGACGACCATGGCTGTAACGGCCTTCCAGGATCTGACACTGGCTGATCGCGACCGAAGCTGGGACGGCGACGCCGCCGAGAAGCGGGTCCGGAAGTGGGCCGGTGCCGAGGACCAGCCGAACGAGAAGTACCGCGACGCTCACGTGTGGTACGACGCGGACAAGAAGCAGAACTTCACCGCGTACAAGCTCCTCATCGCGGATGTGGTCGACGGCAAGCTGATCGCAGTCCCGCGCGGGGTGATGGCCGCGGCCGCGGTGATGCAGGGTTCGCGGGGTGGCGTCGATCTGCCGGAGTCCGACGTCGATCGAGTCAAGAGTCACCTCGCCAAGTACTACAAGAAAATGGACGACACGGCACCCTGGGAGTCCTGAGCCGACCATGTGCTGAGTCCTGCGCCCTTCCGAACCCGCATCTGGGCGATGGGGTGCGATAACGGGGTGGATCCGGGCGGATGCGGGCCGCGTCTGGGCGATGCGGTGCGATAACGAGGTGGAACGGTCGCTGGACCGGGCTCAGACGCTCGAGCGCGTACGTCTGGGCGATGCGGTGCGATAACGGGGTGGGAACGGGCCGATGCGGGCCGCATGTGGGCGATGCGGTGCGATAACGAGGTGGAACGGTCGCTGGACCGGGCTCAGGCGCTCGAGCGCGTACGTCTGGGCGATGCGGTGCGATAACGGGGTGGAACGGGCCGATGCGGGCCGAGCTGCCGGGTCCGGGCGATGGTCTGGGCGATGGGTGCGATAACGAGGTGGAACGGTCGCTGGACCGGGCTCAGGCGCTCGAGCGCGTACGTCTGGGCGATGCGGTGCGATAACGAGGCTGATCCGGGCCGATCCGTGCCGCGTCTGGGCGATGCGGTGCGATAACGAACGCGGTGAGCGGGGGAGAGGACCGGAGTCAGCCCGGGAACTCGCCGCGGGAGCGTAGGTCGAAGCGGCGCTCGGCGTACACCAGGTCGTCGACCCAGAGCTTCCGCGCGGTCCGTCGGATCGAGGGCTGGAGCAGGGGGGAGAGCCAGCGGGCGACCGCGAAACCGGACCGGTCCGAGTACGCGATCGTCGCCTCGGTCATCATCGTGACCGGCCGGCCCTGACCGTCCGGCCCGATCGGCGTCGCGTGGGTCTCGACCACGCTGCCCGATCCCTCGCCGGAGACGATCCGCATCACGATCGTTCGGGCGTCGGGGCAGCTGAATTCGGCCCGTACGGGCACGCCCCAGGTCCGGTTCAGCCGGAACGTCACGTCGACCACGAGCCGACGCTCGTCGCTGGCGGAGTCGTCCACGACCAGATGGGAGAAGGCGTACGGGTGGAACCACGATCCGTGCCACGGGTCGAGGCGGTTGGCGATGATGTCCTGCGGCTCGCAGACACCCGGCTGATGGATCACGGCAGTCACGGACGCCGGTAGCGGCGGCCGCGGCGGAAGGATAGGCCGATCGGTCGGCGACTCACCGGCGGTCGGCAGCCCGACCCAGATCAGCACACCGTCGTCGTATGCCCGATACGGGCTCCAGGTCGGGTCGCCGGCCCGGTCGAACGCCAGGCCGTGCCAGCGGCAGTACATCGTGTCGCCGAGCACGGGGCAGTCCGCCAGCAGCGCCCCCAGGTGCGGGCACGCGCCCGGTCCGGCGACGAGGGTGCCGTCGGACGTACGCCAGAACGTCACCTCGCGACCCGCGACGGTCCGGGCGATCGACACCTCGCGGCCGACATCGGCGCTCACCCCGGCGACGAACCACCCACCGGAGTTCTGCGCCTGCGATGCAGCCAGCGCCGCGGCGATTCGGGCGGGGCGGGCCAGCCGCCACGTCGAGGTCATGCGGTCCTCGCGCGGTTGCGGAACCCTGGCGATCGGAATTCGAGCGCGGAGCCGCTCTGCGAACGCCTCCGTCGGTTTGCGTGGAGCGGGCGGGCTAGTGCGCGTCCGAAGTGACACTTGGTGCCGTTCCCTTCGTGAGCTGTCGCGGCGGCCCGGCGATCATGATCCGGGCTGTGGTCGCGGCCTTGCTGATCGTCGGCACCCGGATCCGACGGGTCCAGACGTTCATCTCGGCCGCCTCGATCCGGTCGAGGATCCTGGCGTACAGCACCCGTGCCGTTCCGACGCAGCGCGCCGAGCGCGGCGGCAGCATGGCGATGCCGTTGTCGGCATAGGCGTACAGCGCGCGGTTGCGCTCGATCTCGTACGCCATCAAAGCCTTGAACTCCGGTGTCGGACGGCGTACCCGAAGGTCCACCCCGAACGTCGCGAGATCCTCCTGCGGCAGATAGACCCGGCCCCGGTCCAGGTCCTCGTGGATGTCGCGGAGGAAGTTGGTCAGCTGGAACGCCAAGCCGAGCGAGCGGGCCGGTTGCTTCGCCGCCGGGTCGAGCGGCTCCAGCACGGGCAACATCATCTCCCCGATGACCGCGGCGGATCCCTCCATGTAGCCGAGCAGGTCTGTCCACGTCTCGTACCGGCTGGTGGTCAGATCCATCGCCATTGCGCCGAAGAACCGATCGAAGCACTCGGGGTCGATCTCTGCGGCCAGCGCGGTGTGGACGACTGCCGCCAGCACCGGGTCGGCGCTGCCGCCGTCGGCCAGGTCCGCGCGGAAGCGGTCGGCGAAGGCATACAGACGGGCGGCAACGGATCCGTTCGAGGGGCCCTGCCCGTTCTCCGATGTGCCCTGAGCGCCCTGCGCTTGTCGGGGTCCAACTTCCTGCCCCTCGCGTCGCTCGGGGCGAGGGGCTGGCTCGGAGCGCAAGTGCAGGCTCGGAGCGCAAGGCAGGCTCGGAGCGCGGGGCCGGCTCGGGGCGGAGGGTGGGTTCGAGATGCGCGTCGGGTAGATCGACGATGTCGTCGGCGAGTCGACAGAGGGCGTAGACCGCGTAGACGTGCTTGCGCTGCGGTCTGGGAAGCAGGGCCGCACCCCAGAAGTATGTCGTGCCGTAGCGGCGGGTCAGCGTGGCGCAGCGTCGATAGCCCTCGCGCAGCCGGCCCTCCTCCGCCGCCGATGCCGCGCCGGACCGTGCTCGGCTCGCTGGGCTCACGTTCCACCTCCTAGGTACGAGGTCGCACGGCGGGCTGCGAGCTTCCCCGAGACCAGCACCATCGGCACTCCGACGCCGGGCACGGTGCCCGACCCCGCGAAGAACAGGCCGGGAACGCGTCGTTCGGCGTTGGGCGGTCGGAAGGGCCCGGTCTGAGCGAACGTGTGGGCCAGCGCGAACGGCGTACCGGCCGCCATGCCCTGCGCGCGCCACTCCAAGGGTGTCACGAGGCGTTCGGTGACGATGTCCGACGGGTATCCCTCGGCCTCCAGGAAGGCCGCCAGCCGCTCGCGCATCGGTCCGGCCTCGGTGCGCCAGTCGACCCGGCCGCCGGTCAGGTTCGGGACGGGCTCGAGGACGAACAGCGTCGAGCACCCCGACGGTGCGGCCGTCGGATCGTCCAGGGATGGCACGGTGACCAGCCGTGACGGTTCAGGCATCAGCTCACCACGGTCCAGCAGTGCCTCGAACGCGCTGTCCCATTCCGACCCGAAGTGAATGTTGTGATGAACCACGTCCGGCGCGGGCAAACCCCGCACGCCGACGTGCCAGACCACGGCGGACGGCGAGTACGTCGGTCGCCGGAGCGCCCTCGGCAGAGACAGCTCAGGAAGCAGCTGGTCGTACGCGATGGGCAGGTCGAGCGTGCAGACGACAGCGTCCGCGGACACCGCATCGCCGTCCGCCAGCCGCACTCCCGCGATCGCCCCGTCGCGTCGGCGAAGCAGCCCGGCGACGGAGCTGCCGAGCACGAGCTCGCCGCCGGCCTTCTCGACCGCCGTGGCCATCGCGGTCGGCACGGCGTGCATCCCGCCCTCGGGGAACCAGACGCCCGCGATCGAGTCCATGTAGGTGATCACCGCATAGAGGGCCAGCGCGTCGGCCGGTGCGAGGCCGGCGTACATCGCCTGGAAACTGAAGAGGCGCTGCAGCCGCGGGTCGGCGAACCGGCGGGCTACGGCCGGTCCGAGCCGGCCGAACGCACCGAGCCGGAGCAGCCTGGCGGCTGCCACCGGTCGCGACACCAGTCCGAGGGCCGAGTCGTAGTTGCGGTCGATGAAGTTCGGCAGCTCGATGTCGTACAGCTCGGCGAGCCAGTCGACGAACCCCTCGAACGCGGCGGCATCCGCCGCGCCGCAGGTCCGCTCGATCTCGGCCCGCATCGCGGCTCGCCCGAATCGGACGTCGATCCGGCTGCCGTCGGCGTACCGCGCGCGATAGCCCGGATCGAGGCGCCGCATCGGCAGAGCCTGACCGAGCTCGACCCCGACGGCCTCGAGTGCCTCGCCGACCAGCTCCGGCATGGTCATCACCGTCGGACCCGTGTCGAAGCTGAATCCGTCCTGGTCGAGCCGGCCACACCTGCCACCGACGATCGACTCCCGCTCGACGACGGTGACGTCGTGCCCGGCACCGACGAGGTGACAGGCCGCAGCAAGCCCGGAGAGGCCGGCACCGATGACGACGACGCGGCTCACGACCTACACCTCATCGGTCGCGCCAGGCGATCTCGGCGGCGACCCGGCGGAGCTGGGCGACGCCGGTCGGATCGAGCACCCGGTTGTCCAGGGCCGCCAGAGCCATCCGGACGTGACCGGCGATCAGGTCCTCGACCTCGCCACGCAGTCCTGCGGCGGCCAGGTCCTCCAACAGCTCCTCGATGTCGCCCGAATCGCCGGCGCCCGTAGTCACTCGGCGCAGCCGAACCTCGGCCGACCCCGTCAACCGCTGGTGCGCGAGTGCCATCAGCACCGTCGGCTTCCCGGCCGCCAGGTCGTCGCCCACCGGCTTTCCGGTCAGCGTGGGGTCGCCCCAGACCCCGAGGACGTCGTCGCGCAGGGCGAAGGCCTCTCCGAGCGCACGGCCGTACGTCCGCAGGCTCGCGATCGCCGACTCGGGCGCCGCGGCCGCCGCCGCGCCGAGCTGCAGCGGTCGCTCGACGGTGTACGCACCTGACTTGGAGCGCGCGACGTAACGCGCGTGCGGAAGATCGTGCCGCCCGCAGGCACTCCCGGTCAGGTCGTAGCGCTGCCCGCAGACGAGCTCGACCACGAGAGCCCGCCAGATCCGCCGCATCGGGTCCGGCAGCTGGCTGGCGAGATGATCGGCCTCGGCGTGGGCGAGATCGCCCAGCAAGACCGCGATGCTCTCACCGAACCGCTGCGGGCAGCCACGGCCGCGGGCGGCCAGATGGAGCTCGGCTGCCCGGACGTGAACGGTCGGCCGTCCCCGACGCGAGTGTGACTCGTCCATGACGTCGTCGTGGATCAGCGCGAACAGGTGGAGCAGCTCCAGCGCAGCACCCACCCGCACCACATCCGCGTGACCGACGGCGCGACGTCGCCCGCTCGCGGCGAGCCAGCCGAGGTAGGACATGGTCGGGCGAAGTCGCTTGCCCCCCGCGGCTGCCAGATCGAGCAGCAGCTCGGGGAGGTCTTCGTCGGCCATCACGTCGCCGGGATCGTTCGCCAGGTGGGCCTCGTCCAGCTGTCCGCGCCACAGCTCGGTGAGATCCGCGATGGCGTCGCGGAGCATGTCATCGACCAGTCCGAGGTGTGCGGCGACGTCCGCCGGCCGCTCGGCCGGGAACGGCAGTATTCGGCCGAGCTCGTCGGGACCGGAACGCTCGAGACTGCCCGAAGCGCTCATCCTCACCTCCACCTGATCGCAGCGCCGCCGAATCGGGGGAGTCGGCCGGATCGAGTCACGGTCTCCGGTGGGAACCGATCAGAGCGACCTGGTCGACCGACCACGGGCTGAAGGCGAACGGTGTCGCCGCCATCGCCGCTGCCGCCTCGCTCCACTCGACCCAGGCGAAGTCCATGACTTCCTCCGGGTTCGTACCCAGGTCCGGGTTTGGATGCACGCTGTCCGCCGCGAAGACGGGACAGATCTCGTTCTCGACGACACCACTGGCATCGGTCGCGGTGTATGCATAGTCCGGCAGCACACTGCGCAGGTTCTGGACCTCCAGGCCCAGCTCGTGACGGACCCGTCGACGGACCGCGTCAGTCATCGGTTCGCCCACCCCAGGGTGACCGCAGCAGCTGTTGGTCCACACCCCCGGCCAGGTCCGCTTGCTGAGTGCCCGGCGGGTCAGCAGCACTCGTCCCTGCCCGTCGAAGACGTGCACCGAGAACGCCAGGTGAAGTGGCGTGTGCGCGTGGTGAACGTCCACCTTCGGGCTCTCGCCGATCACCCGACCGGTCGGGTCGAGGAGGACCACCTGCTCTGCGCGCACCGTGTGAGCATATGTGCGTTTCCACGATCGGTTCATCCGTATCCGCCATCGGTCCGGCGCTCGGTGCACGGTCCCGGGAGAAATCGATTCAAGGTGGATCAGCCGCGGCGACCCACCCGCTCACGAGCGCGTCGGCGGAGCAGAGTGATTCTTGTTACGAACTCCGCCCAAAACGTCACCGAACGACCCGTCGTTCGCTATTATCGAGCAAGGGAAAGTTTCAGCCGAGGCCCAGGGGAGGGCAGTTGGCTGGAACATGCGGGGATATTCGGGGGGAATGGTGGCTGGCAACGGCTATTTGGCGTGCGCGTTCGATCTCATCAACGTGCGTGATTTGGATCTCATCGCCCAAGCTCGGGAGCACTGTACGCGACTCGTGGTCGGTGTCTACACCGACGAGTACGTGACGGACGTCGCTGGCGCGCCGCCCGTGGTACCGCTCTCTGAGCGGCTCGCTCTGGTGAGTCACATCCGGGGGGTGGATGAGGCGGTATCGCATGCTTCAGCGGCACCCGACATGGCAGGCTGGGTTGTGTTCACCGTGGAAGGCGCTCCCGGACCGCAACCGGCGGGCGCCGTGGTGCTCTCGCCGCGTCGCGAGTCGTCCAGTGACGTACTTCGCGACGCTCTGCGCCACCAATACCACCGGGTCGAAGAGGCCGTCGCGTGATGTCGGATCGAATCGTCGGCTACGTGCCCGGCGCGTGGGACATGTTCCATATCGGCCACTTGAACATCCTGCTGCGTGCTCGTGAGCGCTGCGACCAGCTGATCGTGGGAGCGGTCACCGACGATGCGCTGTACGCGATGAAGGCCAAGTTCCCGATCGTGCCGCTGGAGGAACGCATGGAGGTCCTGCGTCAACTCGATATCGTCGACCAGGTGGTGCCGGACTACTCCAGCAACAAGGTCGAGGTCTGGGAGCGCGTGCGGTTCGACATCTTGTTCAAGGGTGACGACTGGCGCGGCACTGCCAAGGGTCAGCGGCTCGAAGAGCACATGGCCAGCGTTGGGGTGCAGGTCTGCTACTTTCCCTACACCGCGCACACATCGAGCTCGCAGCTGCGAGCCATGCTGGTCGGCACGGCCTGACCGTTCTCCGTCGCGGCAGTAGCGAGCCGCCGGCCAGCCATGCGGCGCGGCCAATGCGGCTGGTCCCAGCCCGGGCTCGGGTGTGATCCAGATCGGCGCACGGCTCACGGATGCTACTGTCTGCACGCCTGCACACTTCCGGGCGCCGGGGAATTCACTACGCTCACATCTCCTCTTTGCGAAAGGTTGGACTCGACATAGTGGCGTCAACGGTGCGGATTCTGGGCACCCATGGTGTCCCGGCCGCGTACGGCGGCTTCGAGACGGCGGCGGAGAACGTCGGTCTCTACCTGCGCGATCAGGGCTGGCGGGTGGTCATCTACTGCCAGTTGCCCGGTGAGGGACCGATCGAGATCGACGAGTGGAACGGCATGGAGCGGGTGAACATCCGCGAGCCGAAGCCGGGTTGGCGCGGCACCTCGTCGTTCGACCTGGCATCGATCCGGCACGCCATGTCGGTCCGCGAGGCCGACGACGTGTGGCTGACGTTCGGCTACAACACGGGTGTGTACGACATACTCCCGCGCCTGCGCGGCGTCCCGAACGTCATCAACATGGACGGGATGGAGTGGACCCGAAAGCGCTGGGGGATGGCCAAGCAGGGCATCCTGCTGGCCAACGAGCGGTGTCGCGGGCCTGGCCGGTGACGTGATCATCGCCGATCACCCCGTGATCGCCACCTACCTGCGCAGGCACTTCGGCAAACGGCGGGTGCAGACCATCACCTACGGCGCGCACGAGGTGCTGGACGCACCGACCGGGCCGGTCAGCGAGCTCGGGTCTCGAGCCCGGGGACTACGCGACCGTCGTGTGCCGGCCGATTCCGGAGAACTCGGTATTGGAGATCGTCACGGCCTGGTCGTCCCGCAAGCGCGGCATGCCTCTGGTCGTGGTGGGCCCGTACCGCGACGACGATCCCTACCACCGTGCAGGTCAAGGCCGTCGGCCTCCGATGAGGTGATGTTTCCCGGTGCGATCTTCGAGCCCGAGCGAATCGGTGCGCTCCGGTTCCACACGGCTGTCTACCTGCACGGGCACACCGTCGGGGGCACGAACCCGTCGCTGGTCGAGGCGATGGCCGCCGGCAACGCCGTCGTCGCCCACGACAACCACTACAACACGTGGGTCGCCGGACCGGACAACGCCTACTTCTCGGGCGCCGAGGATCTCGCCCGGCTGCTCGACGACCTGCTGCCCGACGCGGATCGACGACGCCGGATGGGCGAGGCCAGCCGTGCCCGGTTCCACGACGAGTTCACCTGGACCAAGATCGGCGGCGAGTACGAGCACGCGCTGCGGACCGCGCTCGGCCCGTCGATGCGCGGCTCCCCGCGTCGAAGGGCGCGGAAGGTCGATCAGCAGACCACGCCGACCTTGCCCGCGTCGCGTTAGCGTGCGCGTCATCAACACGGATCGCGCCACTGTGCACGAGCTGAAAACGAAGAGATAGAGGAACCTGGCGTGATCGATGTAGCTGTGGTCGGACTCGGGCAAGATGGGCCTGTCCCACCTGTCCATGATCAAGGCCCACCCCGACGTGAACCTGGTCGGTGTCTGCGACGCCACCGGCTATCTGCTCGACATCTTGGCCAAGTACACCGGCGTGCACGACGTACAAGGACTTCGCGCAAGATGCTCGACGAGGCCAAGCCGCAGGCGGTGATCATCGCGACCCCGACCCACCTGCACGCGGGCATGATCCGCGCAGGCGATCGAGCGCGGCATCCACGTGTTCTGCGAGAAGCCGCTGGTGATCGATCCGGCCGACAGCGTGCGCCCTCACGAGCCTTGGCCGACGAGCGGGGCGTGGTGACCCAGGTCGGCTACCACAACCGCTTCGTCGGCGCGTTCCAGCGAGGTCCAGCGACTACTCGAGGCCGGCGCGATCGGCCCGGTGAACACGGCCCTCGCGGAAGCCTACGGCCCGGTCGTGCTCAAGCCGGCGGGCCGGACCTGGCGCAGCCAGCGTGCCACCGGTGGCGGTTGCCTGTACGACTATGCCGCCCATCCGCTGAACCTGCTGACCTGGTATCTCGGCTCGCCCGCAGTCGGTCAGCGGCAGCCAGCTGACCAGCATCTTCTCTGCCCAGATCGACGATGCGGTGGCTAGCACGCTGCACTACCCGAACGGCACGGCTCAGATCATCGCGAACTGGTCGGACGAGTCGCAGCGCAAGATGACGACGAAGATCACGCTGTGGGGAACGCACGGCCGGATCTACGCCGACCGCCAGGAGATCCAGGTCTACCTGCGCGACACCGCGCCGGTGCCGGAGGGCTACCGCGTCGGGCTGGAACGTCCGATACACCACCGAGCTGACCGAGGCGCCGTGGTTCTACCTGCGGGGCGAGGAGTACAGCGCGCAGCTCGACGCCTTCGTCCAGCGGGCGATGGCTGGCAAGCGTGACGGCGAGAACGACTTCGCGTCGGCCGTCGATCACCGACCAGGTGATCTCCATGATCAGCGAGGACGCCGCCCGCGAGGGATGCCCGGCTGGTCGACCGAGGTGCCGGCCGACATCGCTCCCGCGGCCGCTTCGGAACCGCGGTCGCGGCGTCCGGCGGGTAGCGGGCACTGTCGCGGACATCGAGTGGGAGCAGCGTTCCGGGCGCTGCGAGGGGGGAAGTGACCATGACCGAGGTCGCGGTGCCGACGATGGATCGGCTGCTGTTCGGCGACAACCAGTTCTTCGGCGTGAACCACATGTCGGAGGAGAAGGCGCGAGCGCAGCAGATGCGCTTCCAGGACAACGACGCCATCATGCGGGTGCTGGACGACGCCTACGACGAGGGTGTCACGACGTTCATGTGCACCACCCACGACCGGATCGCCGAGGTCTGCGACCGGGTGCGGGCCAACCCGGACGCGCTATGCCGACATGAAGTTCTTCCCGTGCATGCCCTACGCCCACAAGTACGCCAACGCGGTGACCGACGACGGCTTCCTCGGGGCCATCCGGCGGTTCCTGCCCGACGAGGGCCTGCTGGACAGCATCGCCCGCGGCACGTCGTCGCTGGCGCGCAAGGACATCGAGGGCATCTCGACATTGCTGGTCGACGCCGAGCTGAAGATGTTCGCGGGGCTGTCGACGCCGGTGATCTGGATGCAGAACGTGGTCGTCGACCTGCTGTCCGGCCTCGGTTTCACCGACGCGTTCCGGATCTTCGCCGATCACGTCCGCAACCGCTACAACGCCGAACCGGGCTTCATCACGATGAACCTGCCCCGACTGCTGGACGACCTCGACCGGGCCGGCGTCGACAACCCGATCGTCTGCTCCAACATCAACAAGATCGGCTTCCGGATGTCCGGCGGGGTCGACGGCTACCTCGACGCCATGGAACAAGCGACCGTTCCGCGCGGTGGCGATGTCGGTGTTCGCCAGCGGCGCCATCGCTCCGCGGGAGGCGATCGAGTGGGTCTGCGGTCTGCCCAATCTCGAGTCGATCGTGTTCGGAGCCTCTAGCCGGGCCAACATCGCCTCCACGGCGAGCCTGGTCGACGAGTACTGGCCGACGTCAGAGGCCGGCTGAAGATGGCCGCTCCGGGCGAGTCGGGGCCGGTGGTTGGCACCGTCTTGGTGGCCAATCCGTCGGCCGACCTGTATGGGTCGGACCGGATGATGCTGGAGGCTGTCCGAGGGCTGGTCGAGACTCGGCTGGCGGGTGGTGGTCACCTGCTCGATGGACGGTCCGTTGGTCGCCGAGCTGACCAGCGCCGGAGCCGAGGTCTGCATCCAGTCGGTGCCGGTGGTGCGGAAGAGCATGCTGAGTCCGCGCGGCCTGATCGGACTGCTCCGACAGATCGTCAACGAGCTTCCGCGGATGCGGCGACTGATCAAGCGGGTCGAGCCCGACGTCGTCCTCGCCAACACGGTGACCATCCCTTTCTGGTCCGTTGCGGCGCGCCTGCTCCGACGACCGGTCGTCGTGTACGTCCACGAAGCGGAGGCGGCCTTGTCGAGGCCGGCCCGCCTGTTGCTGACCGTCCCGCTGCTCCTTGCGAACGGCGTGATCTTCAACTCCGAGACCAGCCGGCGGGTCTCCGGCTTCCGCCTGCTTGAGCATGGCGATCGCGTCCGGGTGGTGCACAACGGGGTCCGCGGGCCTCGCCGGGCAGAACCGGGCCGAGCGAGCTTGGATCAGCCGTTCCGGGTGGTGTATATCGGCCGACTGTCACCACGCAAGGGCGTGGACCTCGTGGTCAGCGCGGCGAAGCGGCTCCAAGATCGAGGTGTTCCCACCGACGTCGATCTCGTCGGTGCGGTCTTCCCGGGGTACGAGTGGTACGAGGCCGAGCTGCGGGAACAAGTGGCCAACCTGGGGCTTTCGGATCGGGTCCGTTTCACCGGCTTCCAGCCGGCAGTCTGGGAACATCTCGCCGCGGGTGACGTTGCCGTGGTGCCGTCGCGGCTCGACGAGTCCTTCGGCAACGTGGTGATCGAGGCTCTCTTGGCGAAGCGGCCGGTTGTCGTCGCCGACCACACCGGGCTGCGAGAGGCCGCGAGCGGCTTCAGTACGGTCGTGCTGGTGCCGACCGACGATCCCGACGCGATCGCTGACGGCCTAGAGCGGGTGCACGACGACTGGGAGAGCTATCGCGTGCGGGCCCAGACGGACGCGGCACGCGCCGACGAGTTGTACGACCCGCAGCGCTTCCAGGAGAGGTTGGCCGGCGTGCTCTCCGACGTCGCGACGACTCGGCGACGCATCCGGTCAACGTCTGTGGTGGAGCCGTCCAGCCGAGGGTGACGTGGGTCGGACCCGCGCACCGTGATCCAATCGTGACCAATGGATTTCACAGGCATCTACCGGTACTGATAGCTTGACGATGCTTGTCAGGGGGAAGGGTCGCGCGCTGGGGAGCGCTGCGACCAAGCATTCTTTTTCGGGGTCCGTTCCTTGTGTCTGGCCGTGCATGTCGATCCGATGGGTCGGCTGACCGGCCATTTGTGCTGCCTCCTGACCGAGCGCTTCTTCGGGGCTCTAGTTTTGGGGGATTTGTGTCGAAGACGATCGAACGACTGCGGACGGGGATCATCACCGTCGTGGCGACCGCGCTGTGCGTGACAGGCCTGGCACTGCTCGGCACGGAGACGGCGATGGCTTCGCCGGCGCCGGTGCAATCGTCCCCAGACAACCTGGTGACCGCCGACGCGCTGCCTACGGTGCAGATCGACGGCGTCGTCTGGTCGCAGGCGGTGGTCGGCAACACCGTGTGGGCCGGTGGGCGGTTCAACAACGCACGTCCGGCCGGTGCCGCGGCCGGGACGAACCTGACCCCGCGCAGCAACCTGCTCGCGTACGACATCACCACCGGGCAATCTGATCACGCTGGCCCAGACGCCCAGCCTGAACGGCCAGGTGCTGTCGGTGTCCGCGTCGCCGGACGGCACCCGCATCTACGCCGTCGGTGACTTCACCACGGCGAACGGTGTGGCGCGCCGCCGGGTCGCCGCCTTCGACGCCGCGACCGGCGCCCTGATCACCTCCTTCAACCCGTCCGGCGCCGAACTCCCAGGCTCGCGCGGTCGTCGCGACCAACGACACTGTGTACGTCGGTGGCGGTTTCCTGGGCCTGGCCAACGGCACCCTGCGCAACAACCTGGCCGCCTTCCGCGGCATCGGACGGTGCCGTGCTGCCGTGGAACCCGAATGCCGACTACACCGTGTGGGCCCTGGCAGCTTCCGCGGACGGCAACGCGGTCTTCGCCGGCGGCGGTCGTTCCAGAACGTCGGCGGGCAGCCGGCCTACGGCCTGGCCAAGATCGACGGCGCGAGCGTCGGTGACGGCACTGGCGCTCTCGATACGAACTGGAAGGCGACCAACACCGTGCGCAACGCCGGAACGGACGCCGGGATCACCAGCCTCAACGTCCAGAACGGGTACCGTCTACGGCACCGACTACACTTCGGCGCCGGGCGGCAACCACGAGGGCACGTTCAAGGTCGTCCATCGACACCGGCGACGTCGCGTGGGTCACCGACTGCCACGGCGACAACTACTCCAGCTATGTCAACTCCGGCGTCGTCTACGTCGCCGGGCCACTCCCACTACTGCGGCAACATGGGTGGCGGCTTCCCGCAGTACACCACTTGGAAGTTCCAGCACGCCCAGGCGTGGTCCGACACGGCTACCGGCGACATCCTGCAACGACAGTCACGGCTACCCGAACTGGCACGGCAAGGCGCCGGCGCCGGCGATGGTCAACTGGCTGCCGGACATGGCAATCGGCAGTGCGACCGGCCAGTACCAGGCCGGCTGGAGCGTCACCGGCAACGACGACTACGTGGTGTTCGGCGGCGAGTTCCCGAGCGTGAACGGCACTGCCCAGCAAGGACTGGTCCGCTTCGGCAAACGGCCGACGGTGACCCCGAAGCAGGGTCCGCGATTCGCGAACAACTCGTTCAGCCCCGACGCTGGTCGCCGTCCTCCGCGTCGTCGGTACGGGTCAGCTGGCCGGCCGGCTTCGACCGCGACAGCTACGCCCTCACCTACAAGGTGATCCGCAACGGCTCGTTCGCCAGCCCGGTCTACACCACCTCCGCCAACTCCAACTGGTGGACCACGCCGAGCCTGGGCTTCGTCGACACCGGCCTGACGCCGGGCCAGACGTACAGCTACCAGGTCGTGGTCAACGACTCCGACGGCAACACCGTCTACGGCGCCACCGCCTCGGTCACGCATGCCGACGACGTTCGCGCCGAGCAACGCCTACGCCAGCTCGGTGCGCGCCAACGGCGCGCGGATCTACTGGCCGATGAACGAGGCCAGCGGCACGAACATCACCGACCGGGCCGCCTCGGCCGCCGGGTCGACCGGCATCGGCGTCACCGACGCCACCGGCGACAGCGGAGTGAGCTGGGGCGCCGACGGAGCGGTGACCGGCGACTCCGCGGCGCACGCTGAACGGGTCCGACCAGAGCCGGATCTACGCCAACGGCACGGAGACCGCGCCGGACACGTTCACCTCGCAGGCCTGGATCAAGACCACCACCACCTCGGGCGGCTGGATCCTCGGCTTCAGCGACCTGCAGATCGGCGACTCCGGTCACCGCGACCGGCAGATCTACATGGACAACGGCGGCCACCTCGTTTTCGGCGTGCAGGGCTCAGGACAACTCGACCGCGAACGCTGGCCAGCGCGCAAGGCCTACAACGACGGTCAGTGGCACATGGTCACCGCGACGATGAGCGCGTCAGGGCATGGCCTTCTACGTCGACGGCGTCCGGGTCGGCCGGCGCTCCGACACCACCCAGGGCGAGACCTACGTCGGCTACTGGCGGATGGGCGGCGACGTGCTCGACGGCTGGCCGAACCAGCCGAGCAGCCGCAACTTCGCCGGCTCCGTCGACGAGGTCGCGATCTACCCGACCGCGCTCGAGCCAGGACGCGATCATCGCGCAGTACCAGGCCAGCGGGCGCACTTCGATCATCCCGCCGGCTCCGGGCGACGCGTACGGCGCGGCGGTCTACGCCGACGATCCCGACCTGTACTGGCGCCTCGGCGAGTCCAGCGGCAGCAACGGCGCTGGACTCGGGCCGGTCGCTCAACACGGGCACCTACTACAACGGCGTACACCCTCGGCCAGGCCGGCGTGCATCGCCGGGAACACCGCCGCCGACGTTCGACGGCAACGACGGCATTCGTCTCCTCCAACGGCCAGTTCTCCAATCCGACGGTCTACTCCGAGGAGGCCTGGTTCAACACGACCACCAACCGGCGGCGGCAAGATCATCGGCTTCGGCGACAACGCGAGCCGGGAGCTCGGGCAGCTACGACCGGCACGTCTACATGCAGGACGACGGCAAGCTCGTCTTCGGCGTCTGGACCGGCCAGACCAACACGATCACCACGCCCGGCGCGTACAACGACGGCAGCTGGCACCACGTCGTCGCCACTCAGGCCGGGCGACGGCATGAAGCTGTACGTCGACGGCGTACTGATCGGCACCAACGCCACAGACCGCATGCACAGACCTACAACGGTTACTGGAAGGTCGGCGGCGACAACACCTGGGGCTCGTCGAGCGCGTACTTCAACGGCACGATCGACGAGGCTGCGGTCTACTCCTACGAGCTGGGTGCCGACCGGGTGACCGCTCACTTCCTTGCCGGCGGCGGGCACCTCAACGCGCCCCCGGCGGCGGCGTTCACCGCGTCCACCGATCAGCGCCGCGCGACGTTCGACGCCGCGGGCTCGTCCGATCCGGACGGCACGGTCGCCGGCGTACGCATGGGACTTCGGGGACAGCACGACGGGCACCGGTGCGAATCCGGTCCACACGTACTACGACAAGCCGGCACCTACACCGTCAAGCTCACGGTGACCGACAACAAGGGCGCCGCGAGCGTGGTCAGCCACGATGTCGTCGTCACCGTGCCGAACGGTCCTGGCGACAACTACGGCGCGGCCGTCTTCGCCGACAGCCCGACGGCTCTACTGGCGGCTCGGCGAGTCGAGCGGACGCACGGCGGCAGATGCCAGCGGTGCCCAGAGCCCCGGCACCTACTCACAACGGTGTCGACGCTCGGCGCAGTCCGGGGCCTTGCCGATCGGCAACACCGCCGCGACGTTCGACGGCGACGACGACTTCGTGTCGTCCGACCGACGCGTTCTACAACCCGACCACCTACTCCGAGGAGGCCTGGTTCAAGACCGACTCGACCTCCGGCGGGAAGATCATCGGCTTCGGCAACAACGCCGATCGGCAGCTCGAACAACTACGACCGGCACGTCTACATGCAGGACGACGGCCACCTGGTGTTCGGCACCTATACCGGCCAGCTGAACACGATCACCAGCGACGCGGCGTACAACAACGACCAGTGGCACCACGTGGTGGCCACCCAGGGCTCCGACGGCATGAAGCTGTACGTCGACGGCGTGCTGGTCGGCACGAACTCCCAGACTCAGGCCGCAGGACTACACCGGCTACTGGAAGGTCGGCGGGGACGTCACCTGGGGCTCGAGCAGCACTACTTCGAACGGGACCATCGACGAGGTCGCCGTCTACGACAAGGTGCTGAGTCCCAGCTCAGGTCACCGCCCATTACACCGCGGCGGCTCCGGCACCGAACAAGAAGCCGACTGCAGCGTTCACGGTCGACAAGAGCGATCTGCAGCGTGACGGCCGACGCGAGCGACTTCATCCGATCCGGACGGCACGATCGCCAACTACTGCGTGGGACTTCGGTGACGGCTGGACTACCGACCGGTCCGATCGCCGGCCACACCTACGACGGCCAAGGGGACGTACACGATCACGCTGACGGTGACCGACGACGATGGCGCCGTCGACACGGTGACGCACGAGGTCACGGTGAAGCCGGCCAATGTGTTGCCGACCGCTCGACTTCGCCGCCTCGATCGATCATCTCGACCTCAGCGTGGACGCAGGTGCGTCGACCGACACCGGACGGCACGATCGACAGCTACGCCTGGGACTTCGGTGACGACACCACGGGCAGCCGGCAAGACGGCCACCCACAGCTACCCGCAGGCCGGGGACTACACGGTGACGCTGACGGTGACCGACGACGACGGCGGGACGGACACCGTGAAGCAGACCGTCACGGCTACCGAGCCGCTCCAAGCCGCCTGTCGCTGTGTTCACCAGCTCGACCGATTCGCTCGCTGCTCTCAGTCGACGGATCCGCATCGAGTGATCCGGACGGAACGGTCACCGGCTACGCCTGGGACTTCGGGGACAACGCCACCGGTAGCGGGGCGAGTCGCGACCCATACTATGCGGCGAGCGGCACCTACGCGGTCAAGCTGACGGTCACCGACAACGACGGGAAGACCGGAACGATCACCCAGCAGGTGAACGTGACGCGGAACAACACGTCGCCGACGGCAAGCTTCACCACGAACGGTCACCGACCTGAGGGTGGACGTCGACGCCAGCGCGTCCACCGATCCGGACGGCACGATCAAGAGCTACGCCTGGAACTATGGCGACGGCAAGACCGGGACCGGGAAGACCGCCTCGCACACGTTACGACACGGCGGGGACGTACACGATCACGCTGACGGTGACCGACAACGACGACGCGACCACCTCGACGACCAAGGACGTGACTGTGGCGCCCGCGCCGAACCAGGCTCCGACCGCGCGGTTCACCTGGACGGCGGCCGATCTGACGGCATCCTTCGACGGCTCCACCTCGAGCGATCCGGACGGCACCGTCGGCTCGTACTCGTGGACCTTCGGCGACAACCAGGCCGGCAGCGGGGTCGACAGCCGACGCATACCTATGCCGGCGCCGGGGACCTACAACGGTCACGCTGACGGTCACCGACGACAAGGGCATGACGGACACCGTCAGCCATTCGGTTGTCGTGACCGCCCCGACGGTGATCGCCAATGACACGTTCGAGCGGACGGTCACCAACGGTTGGGGGACCGCCGACACCGGTGGCAACTGGACGCTCCAGCTCGCGACCACGCAACTTCAACGTGATCAACGGCGCCGGCACCATCAAGATGGCGGCATCGTCCGGGTCCGTCGGCCTATCTCAACGGGGCCGCCCCTCGGGAACGTCGACATGACCAGCAGCTTCGGCTACGACAAGGCCGGAACGGGCGGCGGCACCTACACGTCGTTCGTGGCTCGCCGGATCGGTACCTCGGACTACCGGGTGAAGGTCCGGGTGACAGCCACCGCCACGACTGTCACCTGGTCCGAACGGTCAACGGCACCGAGACGATCTTGACCAGCCAGAACATCAGCGGCCTGAGCTACGCCGCTGGTGACATGTCTGCAGCGTCCGCTTCCAGGTGGAGGGCACGCGACAGGCACCACCACTCTCCGCGCCAAGGTCTGGAAGAACGGCACCACGGAGCCTGCGGCCTGGCAGCTGACCGCCACCGACACCACCGCAGCCTGCAGAGTCCTGGCGCGGTGGGCATCTACACCTACCTCTCGGGGTCGGCCACGAATTCGCCGGTCACGCTGACTGTCCAGGACTTCCAGGTCCACCCGCTGCCCTGAGCGGGTCTCCCCAAGGATCGCCGCCGCAGAGAACCCCGTCTCTGCGGCGGCGATTCGCTTTCCGGCCGGGCAGGAGCGGCAGCGGCGAGTGCGCGACAGTTCGGGTTGGCTCGAGTCGAGCGGCCGCTGAGACAGATCAGTTGATGCTGAGATTGCGAAGGTTCAGCTCGCCGTCGTTCGAGGACCGACCGAGGTGGAAGTAGCCGCCGCGGAACCGGTTGTCCTTGACCGTCAACAGCGTCCCGTCGTCACGCGACCAGCTGATCGCGCCGGCGTGACGTCCAGGGTCATCCGGGACCAGAGCCCGGTTCTTGAGCGGAGTGGATTGCTTCTCGCTCAGCAGCTGCCCGTTCGGGTCACCCTCGACGTGGGCGTAGATCGCCATCGTGCCGTCGGCCCGCAAGAGCGCGTGGTAGCCGTCGTCGTCACCGAGCCGGTGCTCGTAGTAGCGATCGTCGTCATGGCCGAAGGCGATCGAGGCGTGCTGCCAGGTGTCCTTCGGGCAGTGGGTCGAAATTCAGGTCGAAGGCAAGGCGGTAGGAGGTGGCGGCGATCGGTGAAAACTGGCCCAACGTGACGAAGGCCTGTCGGTCCTTGAAATCGAGCCCGAGCACCCCCTCAGTCGCCCAGTCGAGTGCGAAGGCATTGCTGTACGGGTCGCGGGTCATCTCCCCGGGTGAGATCGCGCCGTTGGACCAGACGTCGTTCGTCAGCGGTTGGGTCCGTCCCGTCAGGTAGCCAATGCTCGCGGCGACCAGTCCAGATGCGCCGAGCCGTGCGAGCTCTTGGGCTTCGGAGCGACGATGCACAGGGAAGACCCAGGTCGGAACGCCCGTGTCGGCGGCTAGCCGGATCTGGTCTGAGAGGAAGGCAGACCAGCTTTCGCGTGCGGGGAGGGCGAGCGAGTCGCGCTCGGCGTCCAAACGCTTCGCCAGCGCCTTCACGGCAGGTGCGGTCGCGACCTCTGGGTTGCCGAGATACGCCATGACCGGGTATCCGGCCTTCTTCGCCTCGGCCAGGCGGTCGCTGGACCCGTCCACCTTGACGATGAGACCGTCCTCGAGCCCGGCCCGCTTGACGGCTTCGATCATGAACGGGTATGCAGCGTCGTCCTTCGCCTCGATGCAAAGAACGGCCCGCCCGCCGACCGCCGCGAGCACGGTCTCGAGTCGTGGCATGGGCGGCATGTTGGGACCGACCCAAGCCGAACCGAGGCGGGGAATCCGGACCTTGGCCTGATCCAGATCGGTCGAGCTGCGGGCCCGAGCTGCGCCCGTCAGGGTCGTCGTGCGGTTCAGGGTGAGGTCGTGCAGGCAATAAAGCACGTGGTCCGAACTCATCACCACCGAGATCTCGAGGGCTTCCGCGCCTTGTTGGAGGGCGGTCTGATAGCCGATCAGCGTGTGCTCGGGGGCAATGTCGCCGACCCCACGGTGCGCGATGGCGTAGGGAGCCCGGCGATTTTCGATCCAGGAGGCCGTTGTGGCACGCGGTCGAGCTGACGTGGTCGCCGAAGGCCCATTGCTCTGACGCACCAGAGCGGTGACGCCGATGCCCCCGGCGATCACGCCAAGCACCCCCCCGCCGCCGAGGGCGAGAATTTCGCGTCTGGAGATCTTCGCCATCGAAGTTGTGCCCGGTGCCTTCTACGTGAATTTTCGACTTGTCAGGAGTTACCCAACGAGATTAGCCGAGGCGCCGAATGCGCCCGTACCACGTGGGCAGCACCAGCAGTGTGTAGCCGACCATGGCCAAGGCAAGCAGCGCGTACCAGACGAAGAAGACCTGGTGCCAGCCGAGCAGCACGAAGGAGAGACACAAGAACCCGTAGTCGGTCGGTGTCTTGATCAGGCTCATCAGCGTCGACGCCTGTGTCGGGGCGGGTCTTAGGTCCAGCCGGGCATCGTGCACACGGGTGAGCAGATCGGTGAGCAGCATGCCGAAGAAATGCACGACGTAGGCCGCGGAGAAGGCCAGGGGCACCAAGAGACACCAGCTGGGCAGGTCGAAGTACCGGTAGAAACTGATCAGCACGGCCAAGTGGAGGGTGGCGATCTTCGCGGAGTCGACGACGTGGTCGAGCCACTCACCGGCAAGGCTGCCGGTTCCAGTCAACCGGGCGAGCTGACCGTCGGCGGCATCCAGTGCATAGCCGAGAACCAGAGCGGCCGCCACGATCACCGCCGTAGGGACCGTGGCCGGAAGGATGGCCAGGAGAACGATCCCACCCAGGGTGAAGGCGGCGCTGATCATCGTCACGTGGTTCGGCTGCAACCGCAGCTGATGGGCCGCCGCCGCGAAGATCCGTCCGAGGGGCCGGTTGACGATCAGCGAGTAGATCGGGGCGCCTTTCGAGCTCTTCTGAGCCGAGTGCAGACGGTGCAACGAGTCCCCGAAGGACCGGGTCGCTGTCTGGTGGTCAGTCACGGCGCTGAGCTCCTTGGATGGGTAGAATGACGGCCGGGCGGGGATGATGGCGCGGACAGTGGCCGGTCCAGCGCGCTCGGGAAGTCTAGTGCGCGTCGGAAGGCGTCCCGCCGCGCGTCCGCGTGGTTATCGATCCGTGACCCAACGATATTCGTATTGATTGGTGGCTGGACATTTTGCCCGATATACTCACGGAGTCGGGGGGTTGGCGTTGTTAGGGGCAACGCCGATCACACATGTTCGTGGGGAGCGAGCGTGTGGGGGATTCTCCTCGATACAGGGGAATTCGGGGGGATTTACGCAACATGCGTTACGTGCGCGCCTGCGCGGCTGCTGCCGTGCTCACGCTCAGCTTGGGCCTTGTGGCCTGCTCGAGCGACACAGAAAAGTCCGGTGGGGCTGCCAGCCCGTCCGTCTCGGCAGGGGCAACGCCCAGCGGCGCGAGCACCGGCAAGGACTCCAAGGGTGCTGCGACGCCCGCGTCACAGGCACCGAAGGCCACCAAGGACCAGCCGGTGCCGAAGGTCCAGCGGTCGGATCAGACGGGGACGCCGACGACCACTGCCAAGCCGGCCTCCACCGACGGAACCGTCAAGTACGGCGACGGCGTCTCGCTCCGGGTGCTCGACGTCTCGTTCGCCAAGGAGACGGCCAAGGGGCCAGGCAGCTTTCCTGGGCGCCAGTTCGCTGTCCTCACGATGGAGATCTCGAACAAGTCCAAGAAGGCGCTGAACCTCGACACCACCGTCATCACTGTGCTGGACAAGAACGGCAAGGCGGTGTCACCGGTCTATGCGCGAGGAGGCCAAGGTCCAAGACTTCGCCGGGACGCTGAAGCCCGGCACGACCGCCAAGGCGCGCTACGCGTTCGCGGTGCCGACGAGCTCCCGGTCCAAGGTCACCGTCGTGGTCGACTTCGACGGAGTCCACACATCGGCGGTATTCCGCGGCAAGCTGAGCTGACATGCTCGGTCGTGTTCGCGCCCTGCTGCGCGGCAGGGCTTTCGCCGCTGTCGTAGCCCAGGTCTGGCAGGCGGTCGGCAGCTTCGGGCTGCAGATCGTCGCCGCCTGGGTGCTGGGGGCCGCGGGGCTCGGCCTGGTCAGCCTCTGCTACGGAATCATCATCTTGGCCACTGCCGTGGTCAGCGGCATGGTCGGCGACTCGTTGACCGTGCTGGACCGCCACAACCGGCGGATCCGCGCGGGTCTGGAGTTCTGGGCTGTTGTGCTGTTGTTCGTCAGCATGGTCGGCACCAGCGTCGGTCTGTGGTGGTCCGGGCTGCTCACCGGTGGTGAGGCTGCGATGTTCGCGCTGGCCATCGGTGCGTTCCAGGTGGAGGAACTCGTTCGCCGGGTCTTCACCGCGACGATGCGCTTCTGGCGGCTGCCGATCATCGACACCTCCGCGATGCTTGGAGCGTTCGTGGTCCTCGGCCTGACGGCGTGGCTGGGGGAGATCAGCCTCGGGACCTTCTTCTTCGCCCTGTTCGTCGGCCAGACGATGGGCATCGTCGCTGGGCTGATCATGATGCCGGCAGGCGAGCGTGCTGTGGTCGGTCTCTCGCGGGGCCCAGATCCGGACGGTCGCCGGATTCGGCGGCTGGCGCGGCGCCCAGGTCGGCATCCCGCCGCTGATCCTCAGTGCAGTCCGGGTGATCGTGGCTGCCTCCGTCGGCGCTGCGGCTCTCGGCCAGGTCGAGGCGGCCCGGATCTTCGTCGCGCCGGCAACGCTGGCCGTCCAGGGGCTCGGCTCCTACCTGCTGGCCAGCTACGTCCGAGACAAGCAGGTCTGCGCTGAAGGTCCCTGACGCCGAGCGGGCGTGGCGCGCGACGTCGGTCATGGCGGGTGCCGCGCTGCTCGGCGGAGTCGTGCTCGTTCTGCTCGCGCCGGTGCTTCGGCCCGATGGTCACCGGGCCCGCAGTTCAGCATCGACCGGGTGGCCGTCGCCGGGTGGGCGCTGTACGTCGCCGGCTCGGCGTCGCTGCAGCCGTTCGCCAGTCTGGCCGCCGCCCGTGGCGAGCCGGCGCGCGTCTTCGCCTGCCGGCTGTGCCGACGCCATCGTCGCGATCGTCGCCGTGTGGGTGCTGCTCGTCCCGCTCGGGCTGTCGGCCTCGTGGGTGCCGTACGCCCTGGCCGGCGGCCTGTTTCTCGGCGGATTCCTCGTCCGCCAGCTCGTCCTGAGGCCTCTCAACGCTTCGGCAATCCGTCACATCATCCGACGCTCGACCAAGGAACAGCTATGCCACGTAACGCCGTACGCTCTCGCTGCGTCGTCGCCTCGTCGCCGAATCGTCGCGTCGGTCGCCGCGACCTCGCTGACCGCCCTCGGCCTGTTCGCCCTGCCGGCAGCTGCCGGCTGCGGCGGATGCGCCCGCCCTGCCCGAGACCGTGAGCGCCGACGCGCTGCCGACCTGGCAGATCAACGGCGTGGTCTGGAGCCAGGCCGTCGTCGGCAACACCGTCTACGTCACCGGCAGCTTCACCAAGGCCCGGCCGCCGGGCGTCGCGGTCGGGCGGCGCGGGCGAGATCGACGCGAACAACGTGTTCGCTTTCGACATCACCACCGGCAACCCGGTGCCGAACTTCAACCACTCCTTCGACGCGCAGGGCCTGGTCGTCCGCGGCGGCTCCGGACGGCAAGACGGTCTACTTCGGCGGCGACTTCACCACGGTCGACGGCGTTGCCGCGCGGCCACATCGCCGCCTTCGACACCGCGACCGGTGCGCTGCTGACCAGCTTCGCGCCGCGGACCGACGGTCAGGTGCGCGGCTTCGCCTTCGTCGGCAACACCGTCTACGCGGGCGGCAACTTCCGCTCCAGCAACGGCCAGGCCCGCACCATGCTGGCGGCGTACGATGCGGCACCAGCGGCGCACTGCTGCCGTGGAACCCCGTCGGCTGACGGCAACGGCTACGTCTGGGACATGTTGGCCTCGCCGGACGGATCCCGGATCATCGTCGCGGGCTCGATCACCCAGCTCAACGGCCAGCCCGCGTACGGCATGGGCGTCGCTCGACGCCACCACCGGCGCCACGCATGCCGTGGGCGGCGACCGAACCGCATCAAGTCGGCCGGAGCCAACGGCGCCATCTCCAGCCTGAGCACCGACGGCGTCCAGGTCTACGGCACCGGCTACGCGTTCGGCGCGGGAGCCTCCTTCGAGGGCACCTTCGCCGCCGACCCGTACACCGGCAACATCAACTGGTTGAACGACTGCCTCGGCGACACCTACTCAGCTTCCCGTCAGGGCCAGGTCCTCTACTCGGTCGGCCACCATCACGACTGCTCGGTCGTCGGCAGCTTCCCCGACACCAACCCGCGCTCGCGGTGGCAGAAGGCCGTCGCCGAGCCGACCTTCCCGGTCGGCACGATCACCAAGAAGGACGCCTACGGCTGGGACTTCACCGGGCTGCCCTACGCGGGCCAGCTGCAGTGGTATCCCGACCTCGACTTCGGCACCTACACCAGCGCCAAGCAGGCCGCCTGGAGCGTGACCGGCAACTCCGACTACATCGTGCTCGGTGGCGAGTTCCCGAAGGTCAACGACGTGGCCCAGCAGGGGCTGGTCCGCTTCGCCAAGCGCAGCGTCTCGCCGCACGCCATGGGCCCGATCAACAGCACCGGCGTTCACGCCCGGCGCCCTACTCCAACGAGATCGGGCGTCGTCCGGGTGCCGTTCGGCAGTGTCGTGGGACCGCGACGACACCACGATCACCTACGACGTCTTCCGGCGGATCTCGGCCAACCAAGATCGACCAGGTGCGACCTTCACCCGCAGCGACAGCAACTTCTGGAAGCTGCCCAACCTGAGCGTCACCGACACGGGGCAGACGCCCGGCAGCCAGGTGCGCTACCAGGTCCGGGCGAAGGATCCCGACGGCAACGTCCAGTGGAGCGCCTGGTCGCCGTACGTCACCGTCTCCGGGACGCCGACCTCGACGCTATCGCACCGCGGTGCGGGCCAGCGGCGCCACCCACTACTGGCGGCTCGACGAGCCGACCGGCGCCACCAAGCTGTACGACGACATCGGCGACGCACCGGGCACGCCGACCAGCCTGACCCTGGCCGCGGCCGGAGCGCCTGACCAATGACACCGACACCGCCGTCACCTCCGCGGTGGCAGCACGCCGGCAAGATGACGACCTCGGACCCGTCCGACCGCCGATCCAGCGGTCACCGTCGAGGCCTGGGTCAAGACCACCAGCACCCGCGGCGGCCGGATCGTCGGCTACGGCGACTCGGCGACCGGCACGGCGACGTCGGGCAACACCGACCGGGTGCTCTACCTCGACACGCTCGGGTCGGGTGAACTTCGCGATCAACGACGGCGCGTACCGCACGATCTACAGCCGGTCCGGCATCAACGACGGCAGCTGGCACTACGTCGTCGGCACCGTCGGACGGCTGCCGGCATGCAGCTGTTCGTCGACGGCAACCGGGTCGGGCGCGACCAGAACTACACCACGCCGAAGACGTACGTCGGCTACTGGCGGATCGGCGCCGATCAGACCACCGGCTTCACCAACAAGCCGACCGATGCCGGCCTGGCGGGCAGCATCGACGACGTGGCGGTCTACCCGAAGGCGCTGTCGAAGGCCGACATCCAGGCGCACTACCTGGCGAGCGGCCGAGTCGGCGGCCTGGCCGGCGGCGCCGACCGACGCCTACGGCTCGGCGGTCTCGGCCAACCAGCCCGATCTGTACTGGCGGCTCAACGAGTCGTCCGGTTCGGCGCTGGACTCGGCCAACGGCGGCACGACCGGCAACGTGACCGGCAGGCGTCACCCGCAACCAGGCCGGCGACGTGACCGGCAATGCGGCGGCAGACGTTCGACGGCTCGAGCGGCCTGGTGGTGGCCCAGCAAGCCTGGAACGCGCCGGCCGCGCTACAGCGCGGAGCTCTGGTTCAAGACCACCAGCACTCAAGGGCGGCAAGCTGATCGGTTTCGGCAACGCGGCGACCGGGCTGAGCGCCAGCTACGACCGTCACGATCGTGATGCAGAGCAACGGGCGGCTCAACTTCGGCGTGAACAACGGCGACGCAGAACGTCCATCGTGACGACCAACGCCTACAACGACGGCAACTGGCACCACGTCGTCGCGACGCAGGGCGGCGACGGCATGAAGCTGTGGGTCGACACCCAGCTGGTCGGCACCAACACCGGCGACCTCGGCCCAGACCTACCTCGGCTACTGGCGCGTCGGCGGCGACAAGACCTTGGGCAGCACCACCAGCAACTACATCGCCGGCACGATCGACGAGGTCGCGGTCTACCCGACCGTGCTCACCGAGCAGAACATCCGCGACCACTACGCGGCGACGCGGGCGGACCGCCGATCAACCGAACGCCCTCGGCATCGTTCACGCTGTCGAACAACAACCTGGCGCTGAGCGTCGACGCGACCGGGTCGACCGATCCCGACGGCAACATCGCCACCTACAACTGGAACTACGGCGACGGGATCACCGGCTCGGGCAGCACGGCCACGCACACCTACGCGCAGGGCGGGACTTACACGGTCACGCTGACGGTGACCGACACCGGCGGCCTGACGCAGCACCGCGACCAAGTCCGTCACGGTCGTGCCGAACCAGGCCGCCGACCGCCGCGTTCACGCCGACCGTCGACCATCTGTCGCTGGGCGTCGACGCGACGGCGTCGGCCGACACCGACGGCACGATCGCCGGCTACGCGTGGGACTTCGGTGACGGCACAGACCGGCACCGGACGCCACCGCCAGCTCACACGCTATGCCGCCGCCGGGCACCTACACGGTCACCCTGACGGTGACCGACGACGACGGCGCGACCAGCACGGTCGACCCAGCGGTGTCACGGCCACCGATGCCGCCGAACAAGCTGCCGACGGCGGCGTTCACGACCAGCAAGAACGAGCTCAAGGTCAGCGTCGACGGCACCGGGTCGAGCGACCGCGACGGCACGCTGGCGTCGTACGCGTGGGACTTCGGCGACGGCTGCGACCGACACCGGGGCGACCGGCAACGCACACCTACGCGGCCAGGACGGGACCTACACGATCACCCTGACGGTGACCGACAACCGCGGCGGCACGAGCACGGTGAGCCACGACGTGACCGTGGCGGCGAACAAGGCTCCGACGGCGTCGCTTCACGTCCGTCGGCGAATGACCTGAAGGCCAGCTTCGACGGCTCGGCATCGACCGATCCCGACGGCAACATCGCGACCTACGCGTGGGACTTCGGTGACGGCTCGACCGACACCGGCGCCGCGCCGTCGCACAGCTACGCCCAAGCCGGGACGTACGACGTGAAGCTGACGGTGACCGACAACCAGGGTGCGACCAACTCGATCACCAAGCAGGTCGACGGTGACCGCGCCGACGGTCTGGGCGCAGGACGACTTCGAGCGGTCGGCGACCAACGGTTGGGGGACGCTCGGACAAGGGCGGTGCATGGACGATGAACCCGGGTACGGCCACCGCACTGGCCAAGTTCTCGGTGAGCGGCGGCACTGGCAACGTGACTCTGTCGGCGGGTAACAACTACACGTCGTCGCTGTCGGGGCGATCAGCCTCGACGCAATACGGAGGAGCGGTTCTCGGTCAGCGATCAACCAGCCGGCCACGGGCGGCGGCTACTACGTGTCGGCCATCGGACGACAGATCGACAGCTCGAACGACTACCGCGCGAAGATCCGGGTGGCGTCCACCGGAGCGGTCACGCTCTGGCTGGCTCAAACGGTCGGCGGAACCGAGACCTTGTTGACGACGACGAACGGTCTCGGGCGTGACGATCGGCGCTGGCGACACGCTGAACGTGCGCTTCCAGGTCACCGGGACCAACCCGACGACGCTGAAGGCGAAGGTCTGGAAGAGCACGGCGAGTGACGAGCCCTCGGCCTGGACCTCGACGACCACCGACAGCACGGCCGCGCTGCAGGGAGCCGGATGCGTCGGCGTCAACAGCTACCTGTCCGGGCAGCGGCGACGAACGGTCCGGTGGTCTACAGCTACGACTCGCTCTGGGCTGGGCCGCCGCAGTAGTCGCGCGGCGACAGCTGGCAGAGTTCTCAGCCTTGCTGAGTATCCTGGCGTTTCGCCGCAGTGGAGACAAATCGAACGGTGTGCCCGGCCTCGCGGGCCAGGCCGCCGTGCGTGGAAAATCGAGGTCCTGATGAGTTCAACGACGCCTGCCGCGGAGACCCGCTGGCGAGGTGAGCCCCTGACGATGGGTCAGCTCGGCGCGGTTCTGCTGCGGCACTGGATCCTGCTCGTGGTGGGGCTGCTCGTCGGCGCCGTCGGCGGGTTCGCCGTCGCCAGCGCAACTCCGCCGGTGTATACGGCCACCTCGACAATGCTGATCAAGGCAGTTCCTGGCACGACCCCGGCGGCGAACTACGAGGCTGCCCAGTACGCAGTCGCCCGTGCGAAGGCCTATCCGGTCTTCATCTACAACCTGTCGGTCCTCACTGGGATCCAGAGCGACCTCAATACCAAGGAGTCGTTGGCCGATCTGCAGGGACGATCTGAGCGCGACGACCATCGCTGACACCCCACTGGTCCAGATCACAGCCAAGGGGTCGACTCCGGCGGACGCGCGCGACAAGGCGAACGCAGCGCTTCGCCGAGCTGTCGAGTTTCATCACCCAGATCGAGACGGTGCAAGGCCGCTCGCCTATCTCGGTCGAGCCCGCCGTGATCGCCGCTTCCCGGCTGACGCCGACGTCGCCGAGACCGTTGCTCTACATCGCGCTGGGAGCGGTCGTCGGCTTCGCTCTGGCGATCGCTGCGTCACTCATCCACGCGTACGCCCGCTCGGCGCGCCGCTCGAGGGCCAAGCGTCGCAGCAGGGCGAAGGGGTTGCCGACCGACCATGCCGGCGCGGCGCGACACGCAGCTGCGGCGGCGACGGCCGCCGACCAGTGGTCTGTGGAGCAGCCCGTGGACACAGCCGCTGGCGGTGGCCATCCGATCTCCGCCGTCGACGGTTCGGGTGAGGACGACTCGGGCGCGAACGTCCCGGTTGGTTCCGCCGCCAGAGACGGCGTGGCCAGAGCGAAACCATGACTTTGGCGCCAGCGGCGCCGCTGACAGAGACGTCCGCACCGGGTGGCTACCGGGAGATGGTCGGACCGTTCATCGTCTTCGCCATCATGATCGGCGCGACGATCCCGTGGCGGTCGAAGACGTACTTCGAGGGTGGGGCAGATCCGGTCGTGCTGGCCAAGGCGGCCCTCAGCGTGCTCGGGCTGGTGCTCGCCTTCGTGTTCAGCGTCCGTCGCCGCACCGCACGCAGTTCCAGCGGCACCGGTGCTCTTTCTTGGTGCGTATCTCACGTGCACAGTGCTGGGCGGCTGGGCGGCCGGGTCGCTGGTCGCCTCTGCGGTCATCGCTGTTCGAGTGGTGATTCTGGCTGGAGCCGTCCTGCTGCTCGCTCGACATTTCGAGGTGCAGCGGCTCGTCGGTGCGCTCGTTGCCGCGCTCGGGAGCTACGGGCTCCTCGGCGCAGTCACCGGGCTCGCCACTCTGGCTCAGGGTCGCCTCGCAGGCGCCGTGCCACGCCTGCACCCGAACGAGCTGGCGTCCATCAGCGCACTGGTCGTCTTGTGGTGCGTTTGGCGAGTGCTCAACGGCCTGGACACAGTGAAGCTACTCGTGGTCATGGCCGTTGCCGGTGCGGTGCTGGTTGCGACCGGGTCGAGGACACCGTTGGTGGCGATGGGCGTCAGCGTTGTGATCCTTGTGCTGTACGCCCGGGCGGTGCGCATGCGGACCGTTCTGCTTGCCGCCATCGTGATCCCGCTGGCCGTGTGGTTGGTCTCGTCTACCCAGGTGATCCAGCAGCTTCTGTTGCGCAATCAGGACGCGAGCGAGATAGGCACACTCAGCAACCGGACCATCGCCTGGACCGCGGCGCTGGGGCCGAAGGACTCACCATGGCAGGAGTGGCTCGGCGGCGGCCTGGCGATGAAGCAGGTCGAGGTGCCGGGCCAGTGGTGGAACGACCAGATCCTCGACAGCAGCTGGATCTCGGCGATCGTGCAGGGCGGGTGGATCGGTGTCGCGGTCTGTCTCGCCTGGGTTGTGTACAGCTTGGTCCGCGCATTCGACACCCCTTTGCCGTTCCGTGCGACTCCAGCAGGCGCTGATCGTCTACCTCGCCGTCCGTGGTGTGCTGGAGAGCGGGCTGTTTGATGCCACAACGGCTTTCCTCATGTTCTTCGTCACAGTTCTGGCCACTCCGACGCGCGCTGAACCCTTGAACTCGACCTGATCGCCATACCAGCCGATCACAGGTCTGGTGGTCGTCGTTACCAAGTTGATATGTTTCGGCACCATGGTGCCCCGTAAAAGTTTCCGAATTGTTATGGCGACCGTGCCTTGCCCTCGGGGTCGGACTTGCAGGCCTGGTCGCAGGCACGGTTCCGGCGTCAGCTGCCCGCGCGTCGGCCAGTCGCCGGGGCGGCGTCGATCGGCACCGCGAGCTACTCCGCCCCGTCCAGCGCGGTCTACGTGTCGCCGAGCGGGTCGGACAGCAGCAGCGGCTCGGTGAGCGCCCCAGTGAAGACGGTGGCCCACGCGCTCGCCGTCGTAGCCAGCCGGCGGCACGATCGTGCTGCGAGGCGGCAACTACAACGAGTACGTCATCGTGACGAAGTCGGTCACCATCCAGAACTACCCCGGCGAGGCGGCCTGGTTCGACGGCATCTACCACAGTCAGCGGTTGGGTTGCCGACGGCAACCGCTGGCGCAAGGACGGCTGGACGACCCGCTTCGACCACAGCCCGACGTACACCAAGGGCGCGGCGGACTCGACCGTTGCCAACTGGCAGTTCGTGAACACCGCGAAGGCGCCGATGGCCGCATATCCAGATGCCGTGTGGATCGCCGGAAAGCAGCAGAAGCAGGTTCAATCGCTGTCGCAGCTGACCGCGGGCACGTTCTATCTCGACGAGTCGACGTCCAAGCTGTACCTCGGCTCGAATCCGGACGGCGGCGAGGTCCGAGCCAGCAACGTGGCCCAAGCCATGAGCGTGCGGGCCGCGAACGTCACCATCCGAGGCATCGGCATCCGCCGCTATGCGACCTCGGTCTGGATGCTCGGTTCGGTCGTGCTGGAGCAGCCAGGAGCACGTTGTCGAGAACGTCCGCGTCTCCGAGTCCGCGACAACCGGAATCAGTGTGCTGGGAGCGAACGCCACACTGCGCCAGGTGACGGTGGACACCTCCGGCATGCTCGGCATCCATGGCCGGTTCGCCGACAACATCACCTTCGATCGGGTGCTCTCTCAGTACAACAACTCGGAGTCCTTCAATCTCGCACCCGTGTCCGGAGGGGTCAAACTCGGCCAGACGCGCGGCGTGACTGTGAAGGACAGTAGCTTCAGCAACAACTACGGACACGGCTTCTGGGAGGACATGTCCGTCTACAACTCAGTCTTCCGCGGCACGGACTTCACGAACAACGCTGGTAACGGGCTGTTCCTGGAGATCTCGGCCAAGGTGGTCGTCGGCGACTCGATGTTCCTCGGCAACGCGCTCGACGGCGTCAAGGTCAACAACACGAGCAATGTGCCAGATCTGGAACAACACGTTCGTCGGCAACGGTCGCCCCATCGACCTGGTGCAGGACTCGCGGCGCAACACGAACAAGAGCGATCCGGCGGTCGATCCTCGAGTTCCCTGGCCGGACCCGGAGATGCCGTGGCAGCTCGACTCGGTGACGGTGTCGAACAACGTCGTCGGTCTGTCGACCAGCGTCGCCAACTGCCTGCTGTGCGTCGAGGACTACAGCCAGAAGGAGACGGCAGAGCAGATGAAGGTCATCTGCGAACGGCAACGTCTACAACCGGGGTTCGGCCTCGGCGCCGACCTGGCTGGCCGTCTGGTCAAAGGGCGCCGGCAACCCAGGGGTCTACACGACGCTCGCAGCGTTCAAGTCCGCGACGGGGCAGGAGTCGCGAGGCAAGGAGTTCACCGGCAGTGCGGTCGTCTCTACGGCCGGGGTGCCGACTCAGACCGTGGTGGATTCGACGTCGTCCGTTGCGCTGGGCGCTGCCGAGCGCGTGTCGCCTCCGCGATCGGTCAGGCCGTCCGGCTCGGTGAAGCTCGGTGCCTGGACCGCCGCCTCCTCCGGAACGACCACCCCCACGACTCCGCCTGCCACCACTGCCGCCACTGCCGACCACCCCGCCTGCGACCACCCCGCCTGCGACCACCCCGCCTGCGACGTCGACCGTGGCCAAGGACGACTTCTCCCGGACCGTCAGCGGTGGGTGGGGCAACGCCGACATCGGCGGCGCGTGGACGATTCCGGCCGGCGCGTCGCAGTTCTCGGTCGGAAACGGTGTGGGTCGGATCCTGCTCAAGAAGGGTGACGGCTTTCGGGCCAACCTCGCCTCGACGTCGAGTACCAGCGTCGATCTGCGGCTCTCCATGGCCTCCGATCAGCGCAGCGGAAGCGAGGGGCACTGGCTCGATGTGATCGGCCGATCGGTAGCCGGCCAGGGCGACTACGGCGCCAAGCTCAAGCTAGCCTCGGACGGATCGGTCTCGGCCTGGGTGGTCCGCAACACTGGCGGCACGCTGACGTCACTGAGCGAAGGCAAGGTAAGTGGCCTGACCTTCAACGGCGGCGACACCGTGAACATCCGGCTCCAGGTTGTCGGCACGGGCACGACTCAGCTGAAGCTGAAGGTATGGAAGGGTGGCACGGCCGAGCCGTCCGCGTGGACGTTCAGCGGATCGGACAGCACCGCGGGTATGCAGAAGGCCGGCTCGCTCGCCATCAACACCTACACGGGCGGATCGGCCTCCGGCGGTGCGATCACCATGGCGTTCGACGCATTGAGCGTGACAACTGCCTGATTCTCGGCCCACCGTGCCGGAGCGTGATCGATTCGTGATTCCGCTCCGGCACGTCGGCGTTCGGGCTGCGCTAGCGTCGCACTGAGTGCGCAGCCAGGGTGGAGGCGCAAACTCGGGGAGTAGCTGAACCGTCCGGTGCGACGGTCGCTGGACATTGACGACGAGAACGTCAGAAACGTCGGCCCGGCCGACCCATCGCCCGTTCGGGGGATTGGGGGATCCAGCATGAAAAGCTCCAGAACGGCGCGCCAACTATTCGCGGTCTGCGTCATGGCACTGGCCGTGAGCTTGCTCGGCCCACCTCCGGCGGTGGCCGATCCAACACCCATCCAACCGCGGCCGGCCTCGGCCGTGACAGCCGATCGGCTGCCCACGGTGCAGATCGATGGCGTCGTGTGGTCGCAAGCGGTGGTCGGCAACACCGTCTACGCCGGTGGCTCGTTCAGTCAGGCGCGCCCGGCTGGAGCCGCGCCCGGGACCAACCAGACGCCCCGGGCAAATCTGCTCGCGTACGACATCGTCACCGGTAACCTCGTCACGTCATTCGCCCCTTCGCTCAACGGTCAGGTGCGCGCGGTGGCTGCATCGCCGGACGGAACGAGGATCTACGTCGTCGGTGACTTCACGACCGCCGACGGCCAGGCGCGCCAACGCCTCGCCGCCTACAGCACGGCGACCGGAGCACTGATCACGTCCTTCAACCCCGTCGGGGTAACGCGTCCGCACGGGCGTTGGTCGCCACCAACACGACTGTGTATATCGGCGGCGGGTTTGCCGGTGCCGGAGGTTCGGCACGCGGCAACCTTGCCGCGTTCCGGGCCAGCGACGGCGCGCTGCTCCCGTGGAACCCAAACGCGGACTACACGGTGTGGGCCCTTACCATCAGCGGTGACGGCAGTTCGGTCTTCGCCGGCGGGTCGTTCACTCACGTCGGCGGTCTGAACGCCTACGGGCTCGCGAAGATCAACTCCGACACCGGCGCCCTCGACCAGGCATGGCAGGCGACGAATACGGTCAAGAACGCTGGCAACGACGCCGGCTGGACCAGTCTGAAGGTATTCGGGAACTACGTTTACGGCACGGGTTGGGTCTTCGGGCCCGGTGGAAACATCGAGGGTGTTTTCAAGGCGTCCGTAGCCAGCGGCGCCGTTCAATGGGTCGACGGAGTGCCACGGCGACAGCATATTCGAGCTTTCTCCAGCGGCGGCATCGTTTACGCAACCAGCCACTCCCACTTCTGCGGCAATATGGGCGACGGAGCCCCGCAGTATCCGAGCAGTGGCAGTTCCAGCACGCGTTGGCCTGGAGTGACACAACAACCGGGGACATCCTCAACGACGTCTACGGCTACCGAACTGGCACGGATCGTCCCCGGACCGGCGCATCGTCGAACTGGAATCCGGACCTCTCGATCGGCAGCTACACCGGTCAGTACCAGGCCGGCTGGAGCGTGGAGGGCAACGCCGACTACGTGGTCTACGGCGGCGAGTTCCCCAGCGTCAACGGGGTCGGGCAGCAGGGACTGGTGCGGTTCGCCGCGGAAGCCGATCGCCCCGGGCAAGGAGGGTCCGAGGTTCGTCAACGGCACACTCGTCCCGACGCTCGTGCCCGATCTCGACCACAGCAGTCCGGGTCAGCTGGCCGGCCGGTTTCGACCGGGACGACTACTCGCTCACCTACCGGATCACCCGCAACGGTGCGACCGTCAAGACCACGACGGCTAACTCCAACTGGTGGACGTTGCCCGCGCAGGGCTTCGTTGACACCGGGCTGACGCCTGGGCAGACGTACAGCTACCAGGTCGTGGTCAACGACGCGCGATAACAACACCGTCTTCGGCAGCCACGACTTCGGTCGCCGATGCCGACCTCGTTCGCCACTGCCGGCGCGTATGCGGCGATGGTGCGCAGCCTCGGGGCCCGGATCTACTGGCCGCTGGACGAGACCGCGGGTCCGTGGCCACCGATCGGGCCGCGTCCCCGAGCTCCGCGGCCGACATCGGCGTAACCGACGGGCGGGCCGACACCGGCGTGGCCTGGAACCAGCCGGGCGCCATCCCGGGGACGCTGCGGCTTCCCTCGGCAACAACCACTACAGCCGGATCTTCAGCGGGCGACTGCCCGTCGACGACCAACGTGCAACCTCGCCACCGAGAGCGCGCCGGACACTTTCACGGCCCAGGTGTGGTTCAAGACCACCCGACCACACGGGCGGCCGGATTCTCGGCTTCGAGAGTCAGACCTGCGAGAACGGCGCTCTCCGGCCACCACGACCGCCACCTGTACATGGACAACGCCGGTCACGTGATCTTCGGGGTGCAGCAGCCAGAACAACCAACTACGACACGGTCACCAGTCCGGCGACCTATCGCGACAACCAATGGCATCAGGCTCACCGCGACGATGGGCTCGGCCGGGCATGCGCGCTCTACGTCGACGGGGCGCTGGTCGGCCAGCGCGCAGACACCACCCAGGGCGAGCGGTACCTCGGATACTGGCGGGTGGGCGGGGACAGCCTGGCCGGCTGGCCGGCCAGCCGAGCAGCGTCAACTTCATCGGCGCCGTCGACGAGGTGGCGATCTACCCGACGGCTCTGACCGCGGCCCAGATCCAGACTCTGTACGCGGCCCGCAACGGCGGTGCGGGCCCGAACCAGCCGCCGCAAGCGGCCTTCACCTCCACCGCGACCGGGCCTGACAGCCTCCTTCAACGCGGCGACGTCTAGCGATCCGGACGGCTCGATCGCATCGTACGCCTGGACGTTCGGTGACGGCGGGACGGGCACGCGGACAGACTCCAAGCCATCACGTATGCCGGCCCGGGCACCTACTCGGTGACGCTGACCGTGACCGACAACAGAGGGGCGACGGACACCGAGACCGCTCCGGTCACGGTGGCCGCCGCGTCGACGTTCGCCGCCGACGCGTTCGACCGAACGGTGGCCAACGGGTGGGGGAGTGCCGACACCGGCGGCGCGTGGACGCTGACCACGGCGCCAGCAACTTCGCGGTCGCCGGCGGTGCGGCACGTATGCGGATGGCCGCGGGGTCGGGACCGTCTGCGTACCTCAATTCGGTGAGTGCCGGCGACTCCGAGACGCTCGCGAGCTTCGGCTACGACAAGCCGGCGAACGGCGGCGGCATCTACACCTCGTTCGTCGCCCGCCGGACCGGAACGTCGGACTATCGGGCCAAGGTCCAGGTGACCGCGACCGGCACGACGCTTGCCTGTCTCGCGCACGGTCAACGGCACCGAGACGGTACTGGCCAGCCAGCCGGTCGCGGGCCTCGTGTACGCCCCGGGCGACGTCTTGAACGTCCGGTTCCAGGTCACTGGCAGCGGGACGACGACGCTGCAGGCCCGGGTCTGGAAGGACGGCACCGCCGAGCCGACGACCTGGATCACGGCCACCGACAGCACGGCGGCGCTGCAGAGCGCGGGCGCGGTCGGGGTGTACAGCTATCTGTCCGGCTCGGCGACCAACTCCCCGATCACGTTGAGCGTGCAGGACTTCGCGGTTCAGGCGCCCTAGACCAGACGAGGCAGCATGGGCTGCCCGGTCGAAACCGGGCAGCCTGCCACCTCGGCCGCTACTTGACGAAGCTCAACCCGCTGGTCGACGTGGCGTCGGACGGATAGGTGGTGTCCGTTCCTGGGGCGTAGACGGTCGAGTTTGCCGTGCCCTGTCGCGGTGTCGATGGTCAGGATCCGGGTCGGGTTGGTCGTGCTGTGGTAGCAGCGTCAAGATGCTGACGATCTTGTTGCCGTTGACGCCGGTGTCGGTGCGGTACCGCCGAGATGCCGACATGGCCGGACAGCACGAACTTGATGTTCGGATAGACCTTGATCAGGTTGTCGTACAGGTACTGCGGCGAGGTCGCGCCGTAACCGCCGTTGCTCTGGCTGATCGAGCCGTCGGCCTCGAGGTAGGAGTGGGTCAGCACGATGACGTTCTCGTCGGGGTGCGCCGCCACGACCGATCTTGGCCCAGGTCGACGACGTCCTTGCGCGGCCACAGCTCGAGGTTCAGCACCAGCCAGTCCGCTCCGCCGGCACTGAACGAGCGGTAGGCGTTGTCGATCTTGTCGGGCTCGTAGGTGCCCTGGATATCGGAGAACCGCGAGACCGGGAAGTACTTGTTGTAGGCCGTCGTGTCGCGCACGGCGACATTGGTGTTCGCGCCGGGGCAGGCCGAGCCGCCGGCGCAGACCGCGGCGGTGTCGTGGTTGCCGATGGCGCCGGCCCAGTGCAGGCCGCCTCGAGCGGCTTGAGCTCGGTGCTGACGTTTGGAGAACTGGGCCGGATCGACGTTGCCCCAGTTCACCAGATCACCGACCTGCAGCATGTAGCGGATGTCCAGCGACTTCTTGTTGGCCACCAGCCACGAGACCCGGTTGGCGAACCGGGTGCGCGTCGCGCAGGTCTCGTTCTGCGTGTCGGGCAGCACAGCGATCGAGAACGTCGTGTCGGTTCGCCGTCGGCCGGCGGCGGCCGGGCCGGCCGGGTGCCCTGGCCTCCTCGCCGGTGGTCGCGTAGAAGACCGCGTCGTCGTCGACAGTCCAGCCGGCCTTCTCCAGATCGGCGACCGAAGACGTCTTGGCCATCCGGTGCACGCCGCCTTTGGTGAGCCGCTGGATCGGGCTCACGCAGTCGGAGGCGGAGCTCGCCGCCATAGAACGCGACGAACTGCTTGGCGTATCCGTCGGCGACGAAGGCGTCAGCGTCGGTGCCGTCGGTGGCCCAGACGAAGTCGCCCGACTTGTACATCCGCCAGACCGGGACGAGGCCGTCGCCCGGGCGTGGTGGCGACCTTGGCGAGCGACGCCCTCGTCGTCGGTGAACCCGAAGCTCGCCGACGCGCCGGACAGCTCGGACGTCGATGCGGTCAGCAGCGATGCACCGGAGCTCGGCTTGACGACCTGGTAGAGGTCGGTCGTGAAGGCGCCGCAATCGGCGGTGGCCGCCGCGGCAGCCGGCGTCACCGCCGTCAGCAGGGGCAGGGCCAGCGCAAGGCTGCACCCCGATGACCAGCCCGCGCAGATCGTCGTCGACACATCTCGATCCGCTCCTCGGTCGAAGGGCGCCCCCGAAGGCGACCAGTCGAGGTCCGCACCAAGCGTTATGAAACTGAGATATTTCTACACGAGTGCGCGCTCATTGCACAATCCGTCAGCGACCAGAGCGGATCGTGTTCGAGTCTGGACCATGAGCTGAGGTCGAGTTGGCGAGTGCCGCAGCGCGTGATGGACGGGCCGTTCGAAGCGAGCAGGTTGCCGAGGGGAGGGGGTGGGGGGTCGGCAGACCTGCTCGCATCGCACGGCCCGTCGGGGTGACCGGGCTCCTGCTCGGGGGGTCGCTGCTAGAAAGCGCCCTGTCTTCGCGAGCGACGGCGTGGACCGTCTTCCACATGATCAGCAGATCCATGGCTAGCGTCCAGTTCTCGACGTAGCGGAGGTCGAGCCGGACGCTCTCCTCCCAGCTCAGCAGCGAGCGGCCGGAGACCTGCCACAGGCCGGTCAGGCCCGGCGTCACCAGCAGCCGGCGACGAGCGTGATCCTCGTATCCGTCGACCTCCGACTGCAGCGGCGGCCGCGGCCCGACCAGCGACATCGATCCGACCGAGCACGTTGAACAGCTGCGGTAGCTCGTCCAGCGAGTACTTGCGGAGGAACTTGCCGACCCGCGTGATCCGCGGATCGTCGACCATCTTGAACAGCGTGCCGATCTCCGGGTTCTGAGCCCGTAGCTCGGCGACCTGCGTCCTCGGCGTTGACATGCATCGAGCGGAACTTCAGCATGGTGAAGGTCGAGCCGTCGAGGCCGACCCGGGTCTGCCGGAACAGCGATCGGTCCGCCGTCACCGAGCTTCACGGCAGCGGCGATGGCGAGCAGGAGCGGTGAGATCAGCAGGATGCCGACCGAGGTGGCAGCCACGTCGAACGCGCGCTTCACGACGCCGGCGCCAGCCGGTGAAGTGCGGCTGCTCGACGTGCAGCAGCGGCAGGCCGACGTACGGACGGATATGCATCCGCGGACCGGCGACCTCGACCAGGCCCGGGTGGACCAGCAACTCGGCGGGCGAGCCCTTCGAGCGCCCAGGAGAGCTCGCGGAGGTAGTTGTGCCGGGTGGCGTCCCCACTGGTGACGGCGACGGCATCGGCGCCGAGTAGATATCGATCGACGTGCGGCACCGTGTCGAGGTCACCGAGCACGGTCAGACCGAGCTCCTGTGGCCCTCGCGACGTCGGCAGAGGGCACGCAGACCCCGATCACCTTCATGCCGCAGTGCGGCTGCGGCGGTGAGCATCCGCACTGAGCTCGGCTGCGGCATAGGCGCTGCCCACGATCACCACCGGCGGACGTCCTGGCCCTGCGCCTGTCGGCGGTGCAGGTTCTTTCGAGCGACGAAGCGGACGCCGCGAGGCTCGCCAGGCCGCCATCGGAATCGGCGATGCCCGGAGACGCCGACCACGCCGTACTTGCCAACGATGGCGCTGGGGATGGCGCTGACGGCGACCGCCAGCACGAGGGCACGCGAGAGGGCCTGCATCTCGTCGCCGCCGACGCCGACGCGGCCGCGATCGTAGCCGTGGTTGATGGCGATGGCCAGTGGCCAGGCCAGGGCGGCACCGGCCAGCAGGACCGCTTCTTTCCAGGTCGCGAAGTCGAAGCTCCGCAGCGCCAGGCGCAAGGACGACCGCCAGCATCGCGGCGAGCCCGTCGAGATACGACCAGGCGCACGATGTAACGGCGCGTCCAAGCCTGGGGCCGAGGTCCGGCAACCGCCGCTGCGGAATCTGGACCGACCTTGACGGTGGGTCCGGTCGTGCTCGTCGTTCTGGTGTCGGCGGCCAGCCCGCGAACACCGGCAAGTCCGAGCTCGGGACTGACATCGGTCTGCACCAAGCGACCGGCAGTTGTCGGGCTGTTCGGCTGCGCTACGAAGGTCCGCACGCTGCGATGACTGACCATCCGGAGCGAAGACCTCGCCCGATGCGGCGACGGACGGTTCGTCGCCGGTAAGTGGTGTCGCGGCAGCATCGCCGACTACCCTGCGCGTGAGCGCCATGATGTGATCACCCCCCGAAAGCAGCGCCCCCCCGGGCTGCTTTCCTGACGTCCACCCCCCTATTGACGGACGCCACTGCCTGACCAACTCAACTCAAACCTGACTGCTCGTCGGCATCTCTGCCTAAGAGCCCCCGGTCACAGGCTTGATACGGTGAGGTGGATGGGCAAGTGAGATCATATCAAACGCACTGTGGCCTCGCGGCCACGAGCCGATGTCCGGTGAAAGTAGTGGACGGCATAGGTTGCCGGCTTGATCCGAGGCGTTGGGAACGCTAGGAGTGGCGTCAAATGTGTGGGGTTCGTGACCTCGATCAGAGCGCCCCAGGTCAGCTCAGCCCACTCTTCGTCGACGCGCAACACAGCCAGCGTCGCCGCGGGGTAGCGGCTCTCCACCGCCCGCACCGCCTCCTGGTCGGAGTTCTCGGGGTCGGTCAGGTCGTAGACCACCGCCGGCACTCCGGGCGCGTGCCCGACGACCAGCGCAGTATTGACACTCGGATCGAGCCCCCTGATACCGGTCAGGATCTCATCACCGCCGCCGTTGTACAGCCACTCCGGGAACTCGGCAGTCGCCCCCACGCCCAGCTCGGCGAGCGTCTCTCGGGTCCGGATTGCCGGCGAGCACAGCACCGCATCGACGCGGTGGCGCTCGGTGAGCCAGCGTCCGACGTCGGCAGCCTGGGCCAGCCCGTGCTCGGTCAGGCGGCGTTGGACGTCGCGATGCCCGGGACGGGAGGCCTCGGCCTCGGCATGGCGGAGCATCAACAGGTAGCGCGTCACCCGGCCCATTGTTATGGGCTCGCGCTCGCTGCGCGCCTCCGGGCTCTGCCTTTCTCCCTCTCGCGCAGCCCAGCTCTGGGCAGCTGCCGCGATGTGGGCGGGGCTGCTCGTTCGGTCGGAAGGCAGAGCCTGGCGCTTCGCTACTCGACGCTCGCCCACGTTGTTGTGGGCTCGCGCTCGCTGCGCGCCTCCGGGCTCTGCCTTTCTCCCTCTCGCGCAGCCCAGCTCTGGGCAGCTGCCGCGATGTGGGCAGGGCTGCTCGTTCGGTCGGAAGGCAGAGCCTGGCGCTTCGCTACTCGACGCTCGCCCACGTTGTTGCGTCAGGCTCGGGCCACGAAGACGTCGCGGTGGATCGAGGCGTCCACCCGATGCCCGAAGCGAAGCCAGGGCCCCTCGGCCAACGGCTGGAGGCCAGCCCCCCTGGCGATCTGGGCCAGGTCCTCCCGGCGCAGGCCGTACGTGTTCCAGGACAGGCCGAGCGACCCGCCGGGCTTGAGCTGACCTGCCCAGACCGGAATCGCCTCGGCGAGCAGCTCCGCGGCCGACCTGTCGCGGCCACGCTTTCCGGTCTTCGGATCCCGAGTCGCACTGCCGTGCACCACGCCGTACGGCGCGTCGGTCACCACCGCGTCGAACCGCTTCTTGCCGAACAGGGCGGCGGAGTCGCGGGTGTCGCCGGTGAAGACGGCGAGCTCGAGCTCCTGACTGCCGTCCGGCGGGAGCACCTCGGCGTCCAGTCGACGGCCGAGAGTGCGGCCGTCTCGACGTACGGGAGTGCTGGTCACCCGGTGCTTGATCCGCTTTCGGCGCAGGTAGGTCCGCAGGAAGGTCGCCTGAGCCTCGACGGACTTCGGGTCGGCCTCGACGCCGTACGCGTGATGGCCGAGTGTCCACGCCGTGCTCAGGGTCGTCCCGCGTCCCGAGAGCGGATCGAGGATCGTGGCAGGTCCGGGCCGACGGCGTCCCTGCGCCGCCAGGGTCACGTTGATCAGCAGCCGGGTGAATTGCTCGTTGGTCTTGCCGGGGTACTTGGGAATGGTCACCAAGTCGTCGTCGAAGTGGTCCGGCCGCGGCACCAGCAGCGGCCTGAGCAGATCGCCGACCCGTTCGTACGCGGCCAGCACGGCAGACGCACGGCCCAGCTCCCTCGTCGTCACGTCGTCCGGCTCGACGTCGAGCCCCAGGTAGCTCACGCCGGCAAGGTCCATCCGCTCGATCGAGCCCGGGTCGCCTCCGGCGGCGGCCAGGAGCACCGTCAGCTCGGCTGCGACCAGCTCGGGCGCCTCGCCCGCGTAGACCCGATTACTCGCGGGGGCCAGCAGGATCGCGTACACCTGCCGGAGTCTAAGCGCGGCGCGCGTGGATCGGCCCGTGCGCCTTGCCAGAGCCGTGCCTCGACGACGACCCTCGCGAGACCGCGCCGGATGGCGGCCGGCAGCCGATATTGTCGGTAGGTGCACATCGTTTCCGAGCTCGCCCTGCCTGCCTTCGAGAGTGCCGACGTAGTCGTCAAGGCGCCGGACAAGGGGCCAGGCAACTGGTCGGGGGCCGCCAGCGCGCTGCTCGTCGACCAGACGTTCTGGCTCGTGTACCGGGTGCGCCGGCCGCTCGACGCCGGTCGTGGGGTGAGCGTCGTGATCGCCCGCTCCGACGACGGGCTGGCGTTCGAGCGGGTCGCCGAGGTACACCGCGACGACTTCGGGGCGGCCTCGTTCGAACGGCCTGTCCTGGTCACCACGGCTGATGGACCGGATGCCCGTTGGCGCCTCTACCTCAGCTGCGCGACGCCGGACTCCAAGCACTGGTGGATCGAGGCGCTCGAAGCCGATCGGCCGGCGGCCTTGGCGTCGGGTCAGCGGCGAATGGTGTTCCCCGGCAGTGCGAGCGTCGGCGTCAAGGACCCGGTGATTCTTCGGCGAGGGTCGAGCTGGCACGCCTGGGTCTGCCGGCATCCGCTGACCGAGCCCGGCGTGGAGGACCGGATGAGCACGGCGTACCTGACCAGTGGTGACGGACTGTCTTGGACCGACCATGGCGAGGTGCTGCGCGGCACGCCGGGGCAGTGGGACGCGCGCGGCGCACGAGTGACTACGGCGCTCAGCCTCGACCCGCTGGTGCTGCTCTACGACGGTCGTGCCACCGCATCGGCGAACTGGTTCGAGAAGACGGGCGTTGCGCGCCAGGTCGACGGTGCGCTGGTGGGTTCGGCCGAACCGGTCGTGGTCTCCCCGGAGGGCACGGGGGCGTTCCGTTACGCGAGCGCCGTCGCGTTGCCCGACGGACGCACCCGTTTCTACTTCGAGGCCGCCCGGGCCGACGGCTCGCACGACCTGATGACCTCCGTCGGCTGACGCTGCCCGCCGCCGCCGCGTCGCCCCGTACCCCCCGCCTTGGGCCGACCCCTGAAACGCTCGGGCACCGGGACGGCGGTCGAGGCATCCTCTGCAGACGGTGCCTCGGTTGCCTTCCCAGCGCGCGAGCGTGCGAAAGAGTGCGCGAGCGTACGAAAGAGGTGCCGGAGCGTGTGAGCGTACGAAAGGGTGCCGGAGCGCGGTGCCGGGAGGTGCGAGCGGCGGTGAGCTGCCCGAGTGAGCCTCAGGCGGACTTGGCCGCCCTTTCCTTGAACGATCCGCGTCCGACCGCGGAGCGCCAGTCAGCGAAGGACTCCCCGAGAACCTCCTCGAGCGCCCCGATGTCATCGGTGCAGGACTGCAGCAGCGCCAATCGCGCCTCCGGGTCGAGCTTCGGTCGCTGTTCCGGGCCGCCGAGATGAAGCGCGCCGACCAGCGGCTTGCTGATCTGCCGCCAGATCTGCGGCGGCGCGAAGCTACCCGCGTACGCCCCCGCCCGGATCACCCGGCCGAGGACGGCGGTCCGCAGACCCGGTTCGACGTACGGGCGGGAGTTGTCCGGCGGCACGGTGCCGATCTGGCCCTCCGCCAGGCCGAGGAACCTACAGACCTTGTCGAGGGTCGCGCCCGGATCGGCCACCAGCTCCCGGTAGCGCATCACCAGGACCCGTGACCGATCGACCCGGCTGAACAGATCGGCCAGCTGTTCGCCGTATCGTCCCATCCGCCGGTAATGCCAAAACGGCGCCCACCCCGCCGAGATGCGTTCGTCCTCGCGGCCGCAGGCCTCGACGAAGTCGGCGATCGGCTCGAGACCGTCGACCCACAGATGCATCCAGTTGGAGTACGCCCGATCGATCGGGTCGCGAACGATGGCGATGAACTTCGCATCGGGCAGCTCGTCGGCCAGCCGCCGACGTGCATCGGCGTCGTACAGATAGAACGGCGTGCTCTCGATCCGGACCGAGTTCTCGGGCGCGCCGGCGAACAGCTGTTCGTAGTCGGCTCGGCGCCACACCCATTCCTGCTGGCTGTGGGCGTCTCCCGGCCCCCGGTACGCCGGCGGCGGCGCCTCGCCGCACAGGTAGAACTTCGGCTCCTTGATCGGCGAGGCGTAGACCCCGGGGTGCCGCGAGAGCGCGGCATGCAGCGCACTGGTCCCAGCCTTCGGTGCGCCGATGATCAGCGCATCGGGCCGCAATTCCCGGGCGTTCATGTGGGAATTCTAGGAGAGATCTGATGGGTCATATTTGTTCGTCCTCGATGTGGTCATGCGACGTGTGCGCGCAGCGCGCAAACTCTCGCTGGACCGCCCAAACGCGAGCATCCACAAAGCCGACTCCTCGCGAGCATCGGGTAGGCGCGCCGGTCTTCCGCGGCTGTGGGGAGGAAGGCAAAGCCATGTGAGTCTGTTGCGCGAGTCGATCGGGCCTTCCGACCCGTAGCTGCGGAAGACCGGGCCCAAAGCGCCGGGTGCGAGCGAGAAGGTACAGCGCCGGGTGCGAGCGAGAGAACTCAGTGCGGCGCCACGGTCGTCGCGGCGGGGGTGTAGTAGTTCTCGTCGATCGCCCGCTGGAAGCTGGCACGCACCTCGTCCTCGGCCTCTTCGACCCCGGTCCAGCTGGAGCCCTCTACCGACTTGCCCGGCTCCAGGTCCTTGTAGACGGTGAAGAAGTGCTCGATCTCGGTAACCAAGTAGTAGCGGATGTCGGCGAGGTCGCGCAGGTGGTTGCGGCGGTGGTCCGACGCCGGCACGCAGACGACCTTGTCGTCGCCGCCGGCCTCGTCGGTCATCCGGAACATCGCGATCGCGCGGCACTTGATCAGGCAGCCAGGGAACGTCGGTTCCGACACCAGCACCAGCGCGTCGAGCGGATCTCCGTCCTGGCCGAGGGTTCCCTCGATGTAGCCGTAGTCGGCGGGGTACTGGGTCGAGGTGAACAACGTACGATCAAGTCGGATTCGTCCGCTCTCGTGATCGACCTCGTACTTGTTCTTCTGACCCTTCGGGATCTCGACGGTGACGTCGAAGGTGAGCCCGCTCAGCGGTCGGATCGGCTCTGCGTTGGGAGCAGTCATGAGGGGGAGACCTCTCCTTAAGATGGGCCCGGCGCCTTCGATCGGGCGGCACGACGATTTGCAGCATAACGGGCATAAATGGAAGGTAGTTAGTTGCGTCTCAGCCGGGTGCTGGTGGCCTTGGTGGCTCTGGTCGTGATCGCCGGGTTGACCGTCGGAATCATCACCGGTGCGTTCGGATCGTGGGCTCGAACGGGCCTGGAGGCGACCGGTCTGTATTCGAGTGGCGGAGCGTCTTCCCTTGTCCCAGGCGGTTTGGCGACGTCGAGTCCAACGCCGACGGCAAGCCCCGGCACGCCAAGCTGCTAGCTCGGCCAGCCCCGCCCCGGTCCAGCTGAAACCCGTGCTCGCCGACGCGATGCCGGCCGCGAAGCCGGCCGCAGCGAAGGTGACGAAGCTCATCAACGACGTGAGTCGGAAGGGTGTCAAGGACGCCTTCAGTGGCCGCGTCCTCGATGTCGGCAGCGGCGCCGCCCTGTACGGGCACAAGGCCACCACCGGCTACATCCCCGCGTCGACCATGAAGCTGCTCACCACCACGGCCGCGCTGTCACTGCTAGGACCGGAGCACCGGTTCACGACCAAGGTGGTGGCCGGCAAGAGCGGTGCCATCATCCTGGTCGGCGGCGGCGACCCCTATCTCTCCAGCACGCCGCGCGACGGTCGCGCCGCAATCAGCACACTCGCCAGACGCACCGCCACGGCCTTGAAGAAGAAGGGTGTGCACAAGGTTGGCGCTCGGGTACGACGCGAGCCTGTTCAGCGGTCCGTCGTGGAACCCGACCTGGCCGGACGAGTACGCCGATCAGGTCAGCAAGGTCTCGGCGCTGTCGGTGAACGAGGGACGGGTGACCGGGTTCTCTCCCGGACCGCGAGTCGCGGACCCACCCGCCGCTGCCGCCAAGGCATTCGCAGACGCGTTGAAGAAGCAGGGCATCGCCGTCACCAAGACGGCGAAGGCCAAGGCGCGGAGTGGGGCAGCACCCGTGGCGTCGGTGACCTCGCTACCGGCGGAGCGGATCGTCGAGCTGCTGCTGATGGCCAGCGACAACGATGCCGCCGAGGTGATGTTCCGGCAGGCCGCGCTGGCGGCGGGGCAGCCCGGCTCGTTCGCGGGGGGCAGGAAGGCAGTGCACGACCGGCTGCAGAAGTTGGGTGTACTCGACGCGAGCGTTCGGATCATTGACGGCAGCGGACTGAGCCGCCAGACCCGGGTGCCGGCGGACTCGATGGCCAAGGTGCTGCGAGTGGCGATGCAGGAGAAGCATCCCGAGCTCCGCGGAGTGGTGACCGGGTTGCCGGTGGCCGGAGTCGAGGGCAGCCTCCGGGTGCGGTTCTTCGACGACGCGGCGACGAGCGCCCGCGGGCTGGTCAGGGGCAAGACCGGAACGCTCACCAAGGTGCACAGTCTGGCCGGTTTCGTCCGAGCGCCCGACGGCTCGCTGATGACGTACGCCTTCTTGGTGAACAACCCCAAGAACGAGTACGAGTCGATCGTCTGGCTCGACCGGGTGACCGCGGCCCTGGCTCGCTGCGGCTGCGCCTCCTGACTCTGTTCGGTCTGGCCCAAGCGACTCGAACTGTGTCCCAAGCGACTCGAACTGTGTCCCGCGCCACTGGAACTGCGGCCCGAGCCACTGGAACTGCGGCCCGAGCCACTCGAACCTGTGGCCTGATCCTGTCGAAGGGAACGGGTGATCTTCAGATCCGCCCCATGAACGTTGGATCCGCCCCAGCTGCGGATGGCGATCAGTGCTCGCGGGGCGACTGCGGCCGGAGGGTCGGTGCGGAACCGGCACGTATTGTTCAGCGCATGAGTTCGAGCATGGTCGACTGGACGCTCGCGTTCACCACGGCCCAGCGACTGGTCAAGCCCGGCCCGGAAATCTCTCGTGAGGGCGCGGCGCAGGCGGTCGCCGAGCTCCGCGAGGCCGCGAACCGCGCGGAGGCGTACGTCACCGGCGTCACCGGGCTGCAGACACCGAGCGCCACCGCACCGGTCCTGGTGGTCGACCGGCCGGGCTGGATCCAGGCCAACATCGATGCCTTCCGGACGATCCTCGCGCCGCTCAACGAGAAGGCCGCCGAGCGGCTGCAGGGCTCGTCGTTCGCCGGGGTGGGTGGCCGGATCACCGGGGTCGAGGTCGGGGCTCTGCTCAGCTACCTCGCTCCGAAGGTGCTGGGTCAGTTCGACCCGTTCTTCCCGGGTGGCGACACCCCGGGTGCAGGCGTCGATCCAGGCCCCGGCGCCGATCCGGAGGCGGGCGCGGCGGACGATCACCCAGGTGGCCGGCTGCTCCTGGTCGCTCCCAACGTCGTCGCGGTCGAACGCGAGCTGCGGCTCGACCCGAGCGACTTCCGGCTCTGGGTCTGCCTGCACGAGGAGACCCATCGCGTGCAGTTCACGGCGGTCCCGTGGCTCAGGGAGTACCTCAACACCCAGATCCACGAGGTCGTCGCCAACACCGACCTCGACACCGCGGCGTTGGCTCAGATGGTGCGTGACGGTTTCACCAAGGTCGCGGAGTCACTGCGCGGCGAGTCGGAGATCTCGATCATCGACCTCGTCCAGACGCCGGCCCAGCGCGAGATCGTCGACCGGATCACGGCGGTGATGTCCCTACTCGAGGGTCATGCCGACGTGGTGATGGATAGCGTCGGCCCCGAGGTCATCCCGTCAGTAGAGCTGATCCGCTCCAAGTTCACGGTCCGGCGCCAGGGCCAGGGCCTGGACCGGATCGTCCGCAGGCTGTTGGGGCTGGACGCCAAGATGCGCCAGTACCGTGACGGTGCCGCGTTCTGCAACGCGGTCATCGATGCCGTCGGCATGGACGGCCTCAACCGGGTCTGGACCTCACCGGAGGCGCTGCCCACCCGTGCGGAGATCGCCGACCCGCAGCTGTGGCTGGCACGGGTGCACCCCGAGACCTCCTCGCGCGGCTGAGAAACCGCGGTTCCCGGTGGCCCGCCGAGCGCTCGGCCCGGCTCGGCTGCAGCTGGTCAACGCGATCCACGCCGCGCTGCACACAAGCGACGGGGCGCTCTTGGTCGCCTGCTCGGGGGGTGCCGACTCGCTCGCTCTCGCGGCTGCGGCGACGGTGGTGGCGGGTCGGCGGTCGTGTTCGCTGGCGGCCGTCGTGGTGGATCACGGGCTGCAGGCCGAGTCCGCCGCCGCTGCGACCGACGCCGCTGCGCAGCTTTCGGCGTTCGGCATCGACGACGTACGCGTGCTGCCGGTTTCCGTCGGCGACGTCGGCGGACCTGAGGCGGCAGCCCGCGCGGCCCGCTACGCGGCGCTCCGGGCCGAAGCCGCCCGCACCGGCTCGACCGTGCTGCTCGGCCACACGCTCGACGACCAGGCGGAGACGGTCCTGCTCGGTCTGGCCCGGGGCTCCGGGATCCGCTCACTCGCCGGGATGGCATCGCGGATCGGTCCGTTTCTGCGCCCGTTCCTCGATGTGCCGCGGTCCGTCACCGAGGCAGCTTGTGGCGAGCTGGGGGTGATGCCATGGCGCGATCCGCACAACGCGGACCCGACGTACGCCCGCGCGCGGGTGCGTCATCGAGTCCTGCCGCTGCTCGAGGCGGAGCTCGGGCCGGGTATCGCGGCGGCGCTGGCCCGGACCGCGGAACTCGCTCGAGAAGACGCGGATCTGCTCGATCGGCTGGCCGCCGATTCCCAAGCGGATGTCATGGTCGCCGGCGAGCTCGACTGCGCCGGACTGGCCAACCTGCCGCCTGCGTTGCGCAGCAGGGTCCTGCGCACCTGGCTCGACGCCAGGGGTGCCCGCGACCTCGGCCAGGTCCATGTCGCCGCCGTTGAGGCGCTGGTGGTCGACTGGCACGGTCAGGGTGCGATCGACGTCCCGGGGCTGGCCGTCCGCCGGGTGGCCGGTCGGCTCACCGCAGTGGGCGACGCGCCTCAGTCCGTACGTCTTCGCACCCCATCGCCCAGCTGAGTCGTTGTGGCCGCGCCCACCCGTACGTCTTCGCACCGCATCGCGCCCAGCTGACTCGTTGTGGCCGCCCCCACCCGTGCGTCTTCGCACCGCATCGCCCAGATCTGGGCACAATCCGGCCAATCAGGTCCCATCTGGGCGATGGGGTGCACAGACGTACGAAGTGGCAGGTGGAATGTCGGCGCGGAGCGGGGCCAGGAAGAGCCGGGACGGCCGAGGGCGCGATGGCGCCCGACCGGCCGGACTCGAGCTCTGCGTACGACCTCAGTGAGCGCACACCACGGGATGTGGAAGATTGACACCCGTGGACGACGCGCAGATCTCCGGCGAGCTGACTCGGGTGCTGATCACCAAGGAGCAGATCGACGTCCGGATGGCCGAGCTGGCCGCTGAGATCGATCGAGACTACGAGGGCCGCGAGCTCCTGCTGATCGGCGTCCTGAACGGCGCGGTGATGGTGATGGCCGATCTGTCGCGGGCGCTGCGCAGCGTGATCCGGATGGACTGGATGGCGATCTCGTCGTACGGCTCGGGCACCCAGTCCTCCGGCGTGGTCCGGATCCTGAAGGACCTGAACACCGATATCTCCGGCATGCACGTGCTGGTCGTCGAGGACATCATCGACACCGGCCTGACCTTGTCGTACCTGATCAGTAACCTGCGCAGCCGCAACCCCGCAAGCCTGAAGATCATGACCGCCTTCCGTAAGCCGGAGGCCCAGCAGATGGCGGTGGAGGTGAGCTACGTCGGATTCGACATCCCGAACGAGTTCGTCGTGGGGTACGGGCTGGACTACGACGGTCGCTACCGCAACCTGACCTCGGTCGGCACGCTCTCCCCCCACGTCTACAGCTGAGTCTGTCCGCGGAAACCGGTGCGAACGGCGCGTCTGCCCCGTTCGCAGGACGGTCGTGACTAGGGTCAACTTGGTCCTCGACGCTAGCCTTAGCGAGAAGGGGTCTGCCCTGACCCCACTTTCGAACCTCGACGTACGCGTGCTTGTTATCTCCTAGGCAGGTCATGAACCTCAAGAAACTCTTCCGCGGACCACTGGTGTGGATCATCCTCGCCGTGATCGCGATCGGTCTGCTGATCGACTTCAGCGGGAGTCTGGCGGGAGGGTACAAGCAGGTCCCCACCTCCCAGGTGGTGGCTCTGATCAACGGCAACGACCCGCTGTCGGAAGTCCGGATGGTCGACCAGGAACAGTTGATCCAGGTCACCACGAAGGGTGATCCTCAGGCGAAGTACGAGGCCACCTGGGTGGGCGATCAGAGCGGCCAGATCATCGATCGACTGAACCAGCGCGTGGCGGACAAGACGCTGGACAGCTGGGTCGGGGAGAACAAGACACCCGGCTTCATCTCCTCGCTGCTCGGCACCTTGATCCCGTTCATCATCATCGGTGTCCTCTTCTTCTTCCTGCTGAACTCCGTCCAAGGCGGCGGCAGCCGGGTGATGCAGTTCGGCAAGTCCAAGGCGAAGATCGCCAACAAGGACACGCCCAAGACGACGTTCCACGACGTGGCCGGGTGTGACGAGGCGATCGAGGAGCTCGAGGAGATCAAGGAATTCCTGGCCGAGCCGGCCAAGTTCCAGGCCGTCGGCGCCAAGATCCCGAAGGGCGTGCTGCTGTACGGCCAGCCGGGCACCGGCAAGACGCTGCTGGCCCGCGCGGTGGCCGGCGAGGCCGGCGTGCCGTTCTTCTCCATCTCCGGCTCCGACTTCGTCGAGATGTTCGTCGGTGTCGGCGCTTCCCGCGTCCGGGACCTGTTCGAGCAGGCCAAGGAGAACGCGCCGGCGATCGTCTTCATCGACGAGATCGACGCGGTCGGTCGGCACCGCGGTGCCGGCATGGGCGGCGGTCACGACGAGCGCGAGCAGACCCTCAACCAGCTGCTGGTCGAGATGGACGGCTTCGACGTCCGCGGCGGCGTGATCCTGATCGCCGCCACCAACCGCCCCGACGTGCTCGACCCGGCCCTGCTCCGGCCGGGCCGCTTCGACCGGCAGATCGCGGTCGACACACCGGACCTCAGGGGCCGGCTGCAGATTCTCCGGGTGCACTCCGAGGGCAAGCCGATGGCGCCTGATGTCGATCTGGAGAGCATCGCTCGACGCACCCCCGGCTTCACGGGTGCCGACCTGGCCAACGTCCTCAACGAGGCCGCGCTGCTCACGGCTCGACAGAATGCGCGGCAGATCACCGACGGCTTCTTGGACGAGGCAATCGACCGCGTGGTCGCCGGCCCGCAGAAGCGCAGCCGCCTGATGAACGAGAAAGAGAAGCTCGTCACCGCGTACCACGAGGGCGGGCATGCTCTGGTGGCCGCCGCGCTGCCGGGCACCGACCCGGTGCAGAAGGTGACGATCCTGCCTCGTGGTCGCGCACTCGGCTACACCATGGTGCTGCCGGAGACCGACAAGTACTCCAACACCCGCTCGGAGCTGCTGGACCAGCTCGCGTACATGATGGGCGGCCGTGCCGCCGAGGAGCTCGTCTTCCACGATCCGACGACCGGTGCCAGCAACGACATCGAGAAGGCCACCAACGTGGCCCGGGCGATGGTCACCCAGTACGGCATGACCGAGCGCCTCGGCGCCATCAAGCTGGGATCGGGGGAGGCCGAGCCGTTCCTCGGCCGCGACTTCGGGCATCAGCGCGACTACTCCGAGGACATCGCCGCGATCGTCGACGAAGAGGTCTCCAAGCTGATCAGCAACGCCCACCAGGAGGCGTTCGACATCTTGACCGAGAACCGCGACGTGCTGGACGACCTCGTCCGGGCCTTGTTCGAGCGGGAGACCCTCGACCGCCAGGAGGTGGCGGACGTGTTCGCCCCGCTTCGGCACTGGCCGAAGCGTCCCGCCTGGACCGGGTCCGATCGGCGGGTGCCTTCGAAGTTGCCGCCGGTGACGCCGCCGCCCTCGCTCGTCCAGGCCACCAACGGTCATCACGCACTCAACGGATCCGGGGCCAACGGGTCCGGGACCAACGGATCCGGCAACAACGGCGCTGGGAGCAACGGGTCCGGGAACGGCCACCACGCCGGCGGCACGGGGCTGCCGCCCGGTGGCGCGCCGGTCCCGCCCGGGCACTTCCCGGCGCCGCAGCAGCCGCCGACGCGACAGCAGCCCGCTCCGGGTGGTGTCTCGAACCCGAGTGGCCAACCGATGCCCCCGGCGCCCGGTCCGCACGGCGGTCCGCTGGATCCGAACCGGCCGGAGACCTGGCCGCCGCCCCCTGGCGCGGGCCCGTACTCCGATGGGGCGCCCGGTCAGCCCGGCAGCGGCTCCGCCACGGGCGGCAACCCCGGAGACGCGTCGCAGCCGCCGCGCGGGCCCGACTTTCGATGACCCTGGACGAAGTGGTGGTCGTGCCCGCGCCAGCTGGCGAGTTCGACCACGACCGGATCGCCGCGGCGGTCCGGGAGATCCTGATCGGCATAGGTGAGGATCCCGACCGCGAGGGCCTGCGCGACACGCCGGGACGGGTCGCTCGGGCGTACGCGGAGATGTTCGCCGGTTTGCGCCAGGACCCGCGCGACGTGCTGGCCACCACGTTCGACCTCGGTCACGACGAGCTCGTGCTGGTCCGCGATATCGAGGTCTGGAGCTGTTGCGAGCATCACCTGGTGCCGTTCACCGGGGTGGCTCACGTTGGCTACATCCCGAGCGCGGACGGGCGGATCACCGGGCTCAGCAAGCTGGCCCGGCTGGTCGACCTCTTCGCCAAGCGGCCGCAGGTGCAGGAGCGCCTGACCACCCAGGTCGCCGATGCGCTGATGGAGTTCCTCCAACCGCGCGGCGTCATCGTCGTCTTCGAGTGCGAGCACCTGTGCATGACCATGCGCGGGGTGCGCAAGCCCGGTTCCAAGACCGTCACCAGTGCCGTACGTGGTCAGTTGCGCGACCCGGCTACCCGGGCCGAGGCGATGAGCCTCATCATGCGCGGCTGAGCCCCGGCGGCACCTCCCATCACCGCTCCGACTTGTCAGCGGGAGAAGCTGCCCCAGCCGCTTGTGATGCTGACAAGTCGTCGCCCGGGCCTACTAGGGTGAGCGAATGCAGCCGATCCCGCGGGTGACCGGCCTTCCGGCCCCCGGCCGGACCCTTGTCGTAGGCGTGGTCAATGTCACGCCGGACTCGTTCTCCGACGGAGGTGACTTCGTCGAGCCGGATCTGGCTATCCGGCACGGACTGGAGCTGCTGGCCGAAGGGGCCGACATCATCGACGTAGGTGGTGAGTCCACCCGGCCCGGCGCCGTGCGGCCGAGCACGGCCGTCGAGCGGCAGCGGGTGCTGCCGGTGGTCGGCGCACTGGCCGACGCGGGTGCCCTGGTCAGCATCGACACGATGCGGCCCGTCGTCGCGGCTGCCGCGATCGAGGCAGGTGCGCGGCTGATCAACGACGTATCGGGCGGGCGGGCCGATCCGCGCCTGCTGCGCGTCGTTGCGGACGCGGGCCTGCCGTACGTCTGCACGCACTGGCGTGGCCACTCCGCCGACATGGACGACAAGGCCGTGTACGCAGACGTCGTCTCCGACGTGATCGCCGAGCTGGGTGCCCAGCTGGAAGCCTGTGTCGACGCCGGGATCACGACCGATCGGCTCATCGCCGACCCGGGCCTGGGGTTCGCCAAGAACAGCGAGCACAACTGGACCCTGTTGCGGAGGGTCGACGAGCTCGACGTGCTCGGTGTCCCGCTGCTGATCGGTGCCTCGCGCAAGCGATTCCTGGGCGCCCTGCTCGCCGCGCCGGACGGAACCCCACGGCCCGCTCGGGAGCGGGACGATGCGTCCGCGGCGCTGACTGCGCTGCTGGCCGAGCGGGGCGTCTGGGGAGTTCGGGTGCACGCCGCGCGCGCCAACCGCGACGCCGTCGACACCGTCGCCCGCTTCACCGCCCGTTGGTGAAGAAGGAAGGGTCTCGGAAGGCGCGCAGCGGGCGCGAAGCCCACAGAGAGGAGGGTGGCCGCGAAACCACAAGACGATAGTGCGATTTGCCTCACAGTTCACGCACGGGAAACCCTCAGTCCCGCCTTGGCTGGGTCGGATAGGGTCTGGGTGTTCGTCGTGGAATCCAGACCTGCTCGAGCGCCGCGGCGTCCTGCGCCCAGACAGTGAGGTGAGGTGTGCCGATGACGAGCCAGCCGACCGGCACAAGTCGAGCATCACACCTGGTCAACGGGTCTTTGCCGAGCCCGAAAGGTCGAGTCAGCGTCGTCGGGATCACCGCCCGCGGCTTCCACGGCGTGTTCGCCCACGAACGCTCGGACGGTCAGGATTTTGTTGTCGATGTCGTGCTCGAGATCGACCTGGGACCGGCCGCAGCCAGTGACGATCTGGCGGATACGGTCGACTACGGTGGTGTAGCGGCGGCAGTCGTCGCCGACATCGAGGGTGAACCACTCAACCTCATCGAGGCCCTTGCCTCGAGAATTGCCGACACATGCCTGCGCTTCGAGCGCGTGACGTCTGCAGAAGTGACCGTGCACAAGCCGCAGGCACCGATGCCCGTCCGCGTCGCCGATGTCGCCGTCACGCTCGTCCGGACATCGACCGGACAGCTCCCCGATCATGTACGAGATGGAGAGATCTGATGAGCAGTCCTAATCCCTATGCCATCGACGCCGACACGCTGAGCGGGATGAAACCGCTCCGCAAGGTCGTCTACTCCGTCGGCTCCAATCTCGGCGACCGACTGGGCAACCTGCAGGGCGCGGTCGACGCGATCAGCGACACTCCAGACATCATCGTCGTCGACGTCTCGTCGGTATACGAGACCGAGCCCGTCGGCGTCGACGACCAGAAGCACGGACCGTTCCTCAACCTGGTGATCGTGGCGGAGACGACCCTCGAGCCGCGTACGCTCCTCGAGCGCGCCCAGGCCATCGAGGATGCGTTCGGCCGCGAGCGAACCGGCACCGAGCGCTGGGAGCCGCGGACGCTGGATGTCGATCTGATCCTGGTCGGGAACACGATTGCGGAGAAGTCGGACCTCACCCTTCCGCACCCGCTGGCCCACGAGCGTGGATTCGTTCTGGTTCCGTGGGCCGAGATCGATCCGAAGGGCGAACTTCCCGGCAAGGGACCGGTTGCCGACCTGGCTGCTGCGGTGGGCACCGAGGGAGTCGTGCTGCGCGACGACCTCGTCGTCGACCGCGACTGAGCGTTGGCCTCGCCAGGCAAGCCGCCGCAGCCCCCTCCCGGCACGATCACGACCACGCCGCCCGTGGCACTGGCCACGGCGGCGTTGACCGGTGCCGGCTGTGGCTGGCTGATCGTGATCATCGCCAACGCGTTCGGCCTGATCCCGCCCCGGATCCCGTGGACCGCGCCCGTCGCCCTGTTTCTCGTCGCCGCGCTGGTCGGTGTGCTCGCGTACACGACGCATCAGCGCGTCCATGTCCGTCGGGAGCGCATGGACCCACAGCGGGCCGTAGCGTTCCTGGTGCTCGGGAAGTCGTCGGCACTCGGCGGCGCGTTGGTGGCCGGCGGCTATCTGGCGTACGGGCTGATGTTCATCACCCGCTATGCCGCCGACGCGCCGCGCGATCGAGTGATCAAGTCGGCCGTGGCCGTCGTCGCTGGGATCGCCATGTGCATCGCGGGCCTCCTGCTCGAGCGGGCCTGCAAGGTCCCGAAGGGCGAGGACTCCGACGACGAGGAAGACTCGACGGTCTAGTCGTCTCGGGAAAGTGGTCGCGAACGACAAGTCTCCTCGGCGTGTCGTTGACGTTTGCGCCCAGTTTCTGGGGTCGGACGTGGCAGGTCGGCACGCGGGACGAAATCCCGGGAGCGGCCGAGCGGCGCCTCTAGGGTGATTGCGTGGTGACTTCCCCGCGCCCAGACTCGCCTGCCCCGACGAGCCGGCGGCCCGATTCCGCTGACGGGGTCGAGCCGTCCAACGCGTCCGCCGCTCGCTACCGGGCCGAGATCTCCGGGCTGCGCCGCTGGAGTCGGATCGTGCTGATCCTGGGCACGATTGCTTCCCTGGCCTGCGCGTTCGGGCCGCTGTGGGTCGTACGTCTCGGCTTGGTCCCGGCGCTCGCCGCCGCCTTGGCGTCGTGCCTGTTGGCGTGGCGCGAGATCGCCCTGGAACGGCGCGCTCACGCTGCCGCGATGCTGGCCGCATCCAAACGGCACGGGGCTCAGCTCACCGAGGAGCGCAGGCACAACGCGGCGGTGGTGGATACCTTCAGCCGACGGCTGCAGGCCTCGTCCACGGTGGCGAGTTCTCGGGCAGCCACGATCAAGCGGCTGCGCGGGGAGATCGAACGGCTCCAGGGCGACATCAACGGTCTCCGCGGTGCCAACTCCCGGCTCACCCGTGATCGGAACTTCCGGGACCTGACGATCTGCGAGCTGCGGGACACGGTCGCGCGACTCGAGGCCGAGCTGGTGGCGTCGCACGCCGAGCAGGAGACCGCCGACGAAACCGTGTCCGTGTCCGAGTCCGGGGACGACGCCGGTGAGGTGCACGCGTTCCCGCGCCGAACGCTGCGCGACGACGCCGGCGAGATCGCTGGCAGCCGCTCAGGAGATCGCCGCGATCTGGAGTTCCTGGCCGCCCAGACCGCCATCGCGATGCCGAACTACGAGGACGACCGCCGGTTCGGCTGAGTCCAGTCCCGCGGCCTCACCTGAGCTCCTCGACGCCCGACACCCCGCCCCGAACGTCCCCTGAAACTGGGCGCAGACGACAACCTCCACCGGCGTGTCGGTGTCGTTTGCGCCCAGTTTCGGAGAGGGGACGGAGGACCGGGCGGGGAACCTGGTCCGGGCCCGCTCACATTGCGCTACGGGCGTTCGGCATGCGACCCGAGACAGGCGTACGCCCGGCGGTGGGACAGCATGGCCCTCATGGTCCTCGACGACGTGACCGATGCTGCCGACGGCGGCCCCGTGCTACCCGACCTGCCACCGCTGCCGCGGCTGCCCGGGCGGCTGGCAACGGAGGCGCCCGGTTGGGTGAACGAGGTCGACGTAGTGGTGGTCGGATCGGGGGTTGCGGGGCTGACCGCGGCGTTGGAGTGCCGCCAGCTCGGCACCGTGCTGATCGTCACCAAGGACGTGATCGCCTCGGGCTCCACCAACTGGGCGCAGGGCGGGATCGCCTCGGTCCAGGCCGAAGGGGACACGGTCGAGCAGCACGTGACCGACACCCTGGTGGCCGGTGCGGGGCTCTGCATCGAGGATGCGGTACGAGTGCTGGTCTCGGAGGGACCCGACGAGGTCGCGAAGCTCATCGCCCGCGGTGCCGAGTTCGACCGAGATGCAGCGGGGGAGCTCGAGCTGACCCGGGAGGGCGGCCACCATCGCAACCGGATCGCCCACGCCGGCGGCGATGCCACGGGTGCCGAGATCGAGCGGGCCCTGATCGCCGCGGTGAAGGCCGACCGTGGCATCGAGATCGTGGAGCAGGCGCTGGTGCTCGATCTGATCCCGGCCGAGGTCGCCGACGGCGAACCTCCGGCCGTCGCCGGGGTGACCCTGCACGTGCTCGGCAAGGGCACCCGCGAAGGTGTCGGGGCCGTGCACGCCAGGGCGGTCATCCTTGCCACGGGCGGCATCGGTCAGATCTACGCCGCCACCACGAACCCGCCGGTATCCACCGGTGACGGGGTTGCGGCGGCGTTCCGGGCCGGCGCCAGGCTGCGGGACATCGAGTTCATCCAGTTCCATCCCACCGTGCTGTACCTCGGCCCGGGCGCCCGCGGCCAGCTGCCACTGGTCAGCGAGGCCGTACGCGGTGAGGGTGGTCACCTGCTCAACGCGGCGGGAGAGCGCTTCATGATCGGCCAGCACGAGCTTGCCGAGCTCGCGCCGCGGGATGTCGTCGCGAAGGCGATCATGCGCGAGATGGCGAAGGAGGGCAGCGATCATGTGTACGTCGACGGCCGGATGCTCGGCGAGGAGACCTGGCGGGTCCGGTTCCCGACCATCCTGCACAGCTGCCGACGAGCCGGGATCGACCCAGTCGTCGACCTGATCCCCGTCTCGCCCGCCTGCCACTACTTCTGTGGCGGGATCGAAACCGATCTCGACGGGGCGACGTCGCTCGCCGGGCTGTTCTCCTGCGGTGAGGCGGCTTCCTCGGGCGTGCACGGCGCCAACCGACTGGCGTCGAACTCGCTGCTGGAGGGACTCGTCTTCGCCCGTCGGATCGCCGCCAGGCTGCTGGCCGACCCGCCACCGTTCCGGGCCGTGGCGGTCGACCATCGGCGGCCCGGGCTGATCGACAAGAAGGTGGTGCCCGCCATGCAGAAGTCGATGAGCCGCAACGCCGGCGGGCTGAGGGACGCCGGCGGTCTCGATCGGTGCGCCGCCGACCTCACCCGGCTCACGACCAACGGCTCGTCGCGTCCCGGGGTGGCGACCTGGGAGGCCACCAACCTGCTCACCGTTGCCGCGGCCGTGGTGGTCGCGGCACGCACCCGGGAGGAGTCCCGTGGCGCACACTGGCGGGCCGACGCCGAGGGCCGGCGCGACGAGTGGCTGGGCCATCTCCTGCTCGAGCTGGTCCCCTCCGACGACGGCGAGCCCCGGCTGCGACGCAGGTTCGTGCCGGTGGGCGGAGCCGTCGACGATCGCCCGCAACGCCCGACAGCAGTGAGCGCGCGATGACCCGGATCAGTACCGTGGACGAGGCGGTCGACCTGCTCAGCCGGCACGGTCTCGAGCTGGCCGGCGTGGAGCCGATCGTCGTCATCGCGCTTTCGGAGGACCTCGGGGGTCACGGAGTGCTGCCGCCCGGCAGCGGGCACGGAGTAGACGTCACGTCGGTAGCGACGATCCTCCCCGACGCCCAGTCCGACGCCCAGATCGTCGCCCGCGCTCCCGGCCGTCTCGCGGGGGGTCCCGTCGCGGCGTACGTCCTCGCGCTGGTTTGCGCCGAGAGCGGGCCCGTTGAGATCGAGGTACTGATCGACGACGGGACCGACGTGGTTCGCGGCGACGTCGTGCTGCGGGTTCGGGCGAACACCCGGGCGCTGCTGCGCGCCGAGCGGGTCGCCCTCAATCTGCTGACCATGGTCTCCGGCGTGGCGACGGCGACCGCGGTGTGGGTGGACGCGCTTGCAGACAGCGGCACCCGGGTGCGGGATTCCCGCAAGACCGTGCCCGGCCTGCGGATGCTGCAGAAGTACGCGGTCCGCGCCGGGGGCGGAGTCAATCACCGCATGTGTCTGGCCGACGCGGCCCTGATCAAGGACAACCATGTCGTCGCAACCGGCGGGGTGGTCGCCGCATTTCGGGCCGTGACGCAGCAATTCCCCGATATTGCCGTTCAGGTGGAGGTCGACTCGATCGCCCAAGCCCGCGAGGTGGTTTCGGCCGGGGCAACCGAGGTCTTGCTGGACAACATGAGTGTCAAAGACATGACCCGCGCGGTTGTCGAGTTGGGGGACTTCGCCACATTCGAGGCAAGTGGCGGACTCAGCGTGAGCAGCGCCGCGGCGGTCGCGGCGAGCGGAGTCCATTTCGTCGCGGTCGGCGCACTCACCCATTCCGCGCCCATTCTCGATTTCGCTCTGGATTTCTCCGACTGAATGGCCGCATTATGCGGTATCTTTTTCCCCGGAGCGGATCCCGCTCCAGTGATGTAATTTCGATCGGAGGATTAATGGCTCAGCGCGTACAGGTGATTCTTGAGGATGATTTCGACGGCTCCGATGCCGACGAGACGGTCACCTTCGCTCTCGAAGGAGTCGAGTACGAAATCGATCTTTCGGCTAAGAATGCAGAAATGCTGCGTGATGCGCTCGCGCCATGGGTGGGTCATGCCCGGCGCGTCGGCGGGCGGCGTCGGCGCGCCTCCGCCAAGGCGGCGCCGGTCAGCAACGGTGCGGGCTCGGCGACCAGCGACGTCCGGGCCTGGGCGCAGGAACAGGGCTACGAGGTGAGCACGCGCGGCCGGGTCTCCAGCGAGATCCGCGAGGCGTACGACGAGGCTCACCGCTGATTTCCCACCTCGACGCGATTGCGCCCTGGGCGAACACCTCGTTCGCTCGGGGCGCTTGTCGTGTTGCAAGCGTGTTGCACCGCGATCGTGGGTCGATCTGACCTCGGAGCGCGGGCATAGCGGCTACTAGAGTGAAACCAGCGACATCAGCAGCGTCAGCGCGGCGCGGCGCGATGTCGCCAGCGAGGAGCAATCTCATGTTCGAACGGTTTACCGACCGAGCGCGCCGAGTGGTCGTGCTGGCCCAAGAAGAAGCTCGGATGCTGAACCACAACTACATCGGCACCGAACACATTCTCCTCGGCCTCATCCACGAGGGCGAGGGTGTCGCGGCGAAGGCCTTGGAATCCCTCGGTATTTCGCTGGAAGCGGTGCGCCAAAAGGTCGAGGAGATCATCGGCCACGGGCAGCAGAGCCCCAGCGGACACATCCCATTCACCCCGCGGGCCAAGAAGGTGCTCGAACTGAGCCTGCGCGAGGCGCTGCAGATCAATCACTCCTACATCGGCACCGAGCACATCCTGCTCGGACTGATTCGCGAGGGTGAAGGCGTTGCCGCTCAGGTTCTGGTGAAGCTGGGCGCCGATCTGAACCGCGTGCGCAATCAGGTCCTGCAACTGCTCAGCGGATTCCAGGGCAAGGAATCGGCGACCTCTGGGGCCCCCGACGCGGGTAACGCTCCGTCGTCGTCGATGGTGCTCGACCAATTCGGTCGCAACCTCACCCAGGCGGCGCGGGAGAACAAGCTCGACCCCGTCATCGGTCGAGAAACCGAGATCGAACGCGTGATGACGGTTCTTTCCAGACGTACAAAAAACAATCCCGTTCTGATCGGGGAGCCCGGCGTCGGAAAGACTGCCGTCGTCGAGGGCCTGTCTCAGGCCATCGTCCGTGGCGATGTGCCCGAGACGCTCCGCGACAAGCACATCTACACCCTCGACCTCGGCGCGCTGGTGGCCGGCTCGCGCTATCGCGGCGACTTCGAGGAGCGATTGAAAAAGGTGCTGAAGGAGATCCGTACGCGGGGCGACGTGATCCTCTTCATCGACGAGATCCATACCCTGGTGGGTGCGGGTGCCGCCGAGGGTGCCATCGACGCCGCCAGCATCCTCAAGCCGATGCTGGCCCGCGGTGAGCTGCAGACCATCGGCGCGACCACGCTCGACGAGTACCGCAAGTACGTCGAGAAGGACGCCGCCCTCGAGCGTCGGTTCCAGCCGATCCAGGTGGCGGAGCCGTCGATCGCGCACACGATCGACATCCTGCGTGGCCTCCGGGACCGTTACGAGGCGCACCACCGGATCACCATCACCGACCAGGCCCTCGTGGCCGCGGCCCAGATGGCCGACCGCTACATCTCCGACCGGTTCCTGCCGGACAAGGCGATCGACCTGATCGACGAGGCGGGCGCTCGGCTGCGGATCCGCCGGATGACCGCTCCACCGGACCTGCGCGAGTTCGACGAGAAGGTGGCAGCCGTCCGGCTGGAGAAGGAAGCGGCCATCGACGCGCAGGACTTCGAGCGTGCCGCCGGTCTCCGCGACGACGAGAAGAAGCTGCTGGCTGCTCGTTCCGAGCGTGAGACGCAGTGGAAGGCCGGCGACCTCGACGTCGTGGCCGAGGTGGATGAGGAGATCATCGCCGAGGTGCTCTCCACGGCCACAGGCATCCCGGTCTTCAAGCTGACCGAGGAGGAGTCTGCGCGACTGCTCCGGATGGAGGAGGAGCTCGGCAAGCGCTACATCGGTCAGCACGACGCGGTGAAGGCGCTCTCGCGCTCGATCCGACGGACGCGGGCCGGTCTGAAGGACCCCAAGCGCCCCAGCGGCTCGTTCATCTTCGCCGGCCCGTCCGGTGTCGGCAAGACCGAGCTGACCAAGGCGCTGACCGAGTTCTTGTTCGGCGACGAGGACGCACTCATCCAGCTCGACATGAGCGAGTACTCCGAGAAGCACACCGCTTCGCGGCTGTTCGGCTCACCGCCTGGGTACGTCGGCTACGAGGAGGGTGGCCAGCTCACCGAGAAGGTGCGGCGCAAGCCGTTCAGCGTGGTGCTGTTCGACGAGGTCGAGAAGGCTCACCCGGACATCTTCAACTCGTTGCTGCAGATCCTGGACGAGGGTCGGCTGACCGACGCCCAGGGCCGGGTGGTCGACTTCAAGAACACCGTCATCGTGATGACCACGAACCTGGGCACCCGCGACATCGCCAAGAGCGTTTCGCTGGGCTTCAGCTCCGGTTCGGGTGGCGAGGGCGGCTACGAGAAGATGAAGGCCAAGGTCTCCGACGAGCTCAAGCAGCACTTCCGGCCGGAGTTCCTCAACCGCGTCGACGAGATCGTCGTGTTCCGCCAGCTGTCGCAGGAAGACATCGAGCACATCGTCGACCTGATGGTGGCGCAGATCGAGACGCGGCTGAAGGACAAGGACATGGGCATCGAGCTCACGCCCGCGGCCAAGACGCTGATCGCGAAGCGCGGCTTCGACCCCGTGCTTGGTGCTCGTCCGTTGCGCCGGGCGCTGCAGCGCGATGTCGAGGACATGCTCGCGGAGAAGATCCTGTTCTCCGAGCTGAAGTCCGGCGAGATCGTGGTGGTCGACGTGGCGGATCCGGGCTCGGAGTACCCGTTCACCTTCGTCGGCACGCCTCGGGGTGCTGCCCCGGACGCCCCGCCGGTCGAGTTCGATCGGCTGGTCGACGGGATCGGCGAGCCGGGCGAAGAGGCGACCGGGTCCTGAGCCTGATCAGCTGAAGCCAGTCGTACGAGGGCCGTCCCGCTTCGCGGGGCGGCCCTCCGTGCGTTCTCGCCACTGACCGCCGCGGATCTGGCCCCTCGCCTCCCGACTGGCTGCCCTCGGTGAGGCTCGGCCCACGCCCGCATACCCTGTTCGACCCTGCGCACTTCAGGAAGTGCGCAGACTCGAACAGGGTGTGCAGATCGCCTCGGCCGAGGCCGGTGCCGACCGTCGTCGGTCCCGGCTCTGGCACAGTTGCCGTCGTGCCACCCGTCCCGATCCCCGCCAGACCGGGCAGGATGGAGCGGATCCCAGCCGTCTGGCTGGTGGTCGCCGGCATTTTCTCTGTCCAGTTCGGCGCGGCCATCGCCAAGCACCTGTTCCCGATAGTCCCCCCGACCGCCATGGTCTGGCTGCGGCTGGCCACGTCGACGGTCGTCTTCGTCATCGTCGCCCGGCCCCGGTTTCGCGGCCGATCGCGCAATGACTGGCTGGTCGCGCTGGCGTTCGGGGTCAGCCTGGTGACGATGAACTGGGCGATCTACCAGTCCTTCGCACGGATCCCGCTCGGGGTGGCGGTGACCATCGAGTTCCTGGGTCCGCTGACCGTCGCGGTGATCGGGTCTCGTCGGCTGCTCGACCTGATCTGGGTCCTCCTGGCCGGCGCGGGCGTCGCGCTCCTGGGCCTGTCGCCCGGCTCGCTGAACGTCGCGGGAGTGCTGTTCGCGCTGCTCGCGGGTCTGGGGTGGGCCTGCTACATCGTGATGAGCGCCCAGACCGGCCGTCGCTGGCCCGGCCTCCAAGGGCTCACCGTCGCCAGCATGGTCGGGGCGGTCGTCCTCACGGCGCCGGCGATCCTCGCGGCCGGCAGCCGGCTGCTGCAGCCGGAGGTGCTGCTGCTCGGGCTGGCGATCGGACTGCTCAGCTCCGTCATCCCGTACAGTCTCGAGCTCAATGCCCTGCGCCGGATCCCGCCGCGGGTGTTCGGCATCTTGATGAGCCTCGAACCCGCGGCGGCGGCACTGGCGGCGATGATCCTGCTCCGCGAGTTTCTCAGCTGGTCACAGTGGCTGGCCCTGGTGTGCGTGGTCTCGGCCAGCGTCGGCGCGACCCGTACCAATCGGACACCCGCCGAGCCGACCGCGATCTAGAAGGGCCCCGGATCGTGGAGTAGATGGGGTGGGGAACTCCCCACCCGATCTCCTCCACTACGCGGGGTCCTGGGCGCCGGCTGGACGCACGGACCAGGCGCGGATCAGTGTCCGAACACATCCGAGTCGGTCACACCGGCATCGCCGCGATCCAGGGCCGTGATCGCAGCCATCTCGTCGAGAGTCAGCTCGAAGTCGAAGATGTCGATGTTCTGGGCGATTCGGCCGGGATCGCCCGACTTCGGGATCGCGACCAGCCCCTGCTGGACGTGCCAGCGGAGCGCGACCTGGGCCGGGGTCTTGTCGTAACGCGCGGCCACCTCCGCCAGCAACGGGTCGGATCGCAGGTCCTCACCCGAGCCACCGATCGGGCTGTACGACTCGGTCACGATGCCGTGCTCGTCGTCGTAGCGCCGGGTGGCGACTCGAGCCGCGTACGGAGTCAGGTGGATCTGGTTCACATCCGGCTCGATGCCGGACTCGCTGAGGACCCGCTCGAGATGCGCGGGCTTGAAGTTGGAGACCCCGATCGCGCGAATCAGCCCGTCCTCCAGCAGCGCCTTCAGTCCTCGGACGGCGTCGACGTAGGTCCCCTGGTCAGGGTTCGGCCAGTGCACCATGAACAGGTCGATGTAGTCGACGCCTAGTCGTTCGACGCTGGCTTGCCAGGCATTCCTCACCCCGTCGACGCTGTGCCAGGCGCGATTGAGCTTGGTCGTGATGAACAGCTCGCTGCGATCCAGACCTGAGTCGCGCAGCCCTTGGCCGACGCCGTCCTCGTTGCGGTAGTCCTCTGCCGTGTCCACCAACCGGTAGCCGGCCTCGATCGCCGAGCGGACGGCCGCCGCACACTCCGCGCCGCGCAGCGGCCAGGTGCCCAGGCCGAGCACTGGCAGCTCGGCGCCGTTTCGCAGAGTTGTGGTGGGGGCGTAAGGCATCGGTGACTCCTCGATTCGACGGACGAGACGTCCAGCTGAGCGGGCCCACCGTGGCACCCTCGATGGGTGGATCTCGGTGAGGCAGTCCGACCACGATCCCATCCGCTGTGGCTGCCATGACGTCAGGGCAGGGAGAGCGCCTGCGTTGACGTCCGCACGATCAGCCCGTCGGCGAGCAACGAGGACAGGGCACGGGCTCGTTGCTGGCCGTCGGGCCAAGCGGGCAGCAGGTCTGCCTCAGCCACGTCCGTGCCGGCGCGTAGCACCGCCAGCAGGGCCCCGCGGCACTGCCGGTCGGTGCCCTCGTACGTCTGCCCACGCCGCGGCGGCCCGTCGTACCTCGGCCGGCCGGCGGCCTGCCAGGCGCAGTGGGCCCTGATCGGGCACACGTCGCACCGAGGAGCCCGTGCGGTACAGATGACCGCACCGAGCTCCATCGAGGCGACTGCCCAGGTCGCCGCAAGATCGGGCTGTGCGGGCAAGAACCGTTCCGCGAGGGCAGTATCGTCCGCCGTGGTCGACCGCGCCGGGAACTCGGCACCCACCGCGATCCGGGTCAGCACGCGTCGTACGTTCGTGTCGAGCACCACATGGCGCTCCTTGAACGCGAAGCTGGCGACCGCCGCGGCCGTATAGCTACCGACCCCCGGCAGGGCGAGCAGTGCGGCGTGTTCGGCGGGGACCTCTCCGCCGTGCCGCTCGACGATGACGACAGCGGCGCGGTGCAGTCGCAGCGCCCGCCGCGGGTAGCCCAGTCGGCCCCAGGCCCGGACCGCCTCACCGGGCGCCTCGACGGCGAGGGCGGCCGGCGTGGGCCAGCGGGTCATCCAGCTCAGCCACGGTTCGCGAACCCGGGTGACCGGGGTCTGCTGGAGCATGAACTCGCTGACCAGCACTCCCCAGGGAGTCGTTTCCGGGTGCCGCCAGGGCAGATCTCGTCGATTCGCGGCGTACCAGGCCAGGACCGTCGACACGACCGAGCGGGTGGCGGCGGTCGACATCACGCGCCCCACCGTACCGACCGAGCCAGCCCGAGGACCGATCACGAGCAGGTCACGATGGTCGCGGCGTGGCAGCCGGAGTCGGGAGCCTCCGCTGCTTAGGCTGCGGCCATGAGCGGTGTCCTGCACCCTGTCGGTCCGGAGCCCGCGCGCGTCTACTGGATCCGTCGTGTTCTCATGCTCTGCGCCGCGGTCGTGGCGCTGGTGCTGGTGATCGCCGTTGTCGCGAATCTGAACAACTCGGCCAGCGCCAACGGTCCGGAGGCGGTCCCCGCACCGGTGGGGTCGACCACTGCTCCCGTCCCCTCGACCACGACGGCGCCGCCCAGTGCCTCCGCGTCCGGAGTCGGCGCCGCCCCGTCCTTCAGCCCGGCCGCGACGAGTGTCACCCCGACCGCTGCCGCCTCCTCGACGGCTCGCGCAAAGCCGTCCGCGACTGCGAGCGGCAAGTCGTCCGGCGCGGCGAGCGGGAAGGCGACGGCGAAGGCACAGTCGAAGGCGAGTCCGACCGGCAAGGCGACCCCAGTCGAGATCGCGGCGTGCGACCCCGCTCAGCTCCGGCCGACGCTGACCGGCGAGCAGAGCATCAAGGTGAAGTCGAAGACCAACCTGGATCTGTCCCTGATCAACGGCAGCGGCAAGGCGTGCCAGCTCAGCTTGAACTCCGGCAACTTCACCCTGACCATCTTCTCCGGACGCGACCGGATCTGGAGCACGGCCGACTGCACGGACCTGGTCAAGCCGACGTCGGTGAAGATCGCGACCGAGGATGCGTACGAATGGCGTCTGGTCTGGGACGGACGACGCTCGAAGGCGAGCTGCAAGACGCGGCCGGAGGTGCCGAAGTCGGGGACGTACGTCGCGACCGCTCAGTTCAAGGGCGCCCAGCCCGTCCAGCTCCGGATGTTCCTGCACAAGTAGGCCCTCGAGCCTCCTGCCTGGGCCGCCCATTCGCTGGCACCCGGACCCCGGCCTCAGATGGCCGCCCGGTCAGGCGAATGTCGGCTCGGGGCGTTCGGCTGCGAGGTCGAGCCAGTGCAGGGCCAAGTCAGGTGCAAGGTCGAGCCAGGTGCGAGGTCGGGGAAGTGCGAGCTCAGTCGAGCTGCTCGCTGTACGCCGCGTCGGCCAGCCGGACGAGCCCGTCGCGGATGATCCGGGCCCGGCTCTCGCCGACACCGTCGACCTCCTGGAGATCGGCCGCGCTTGCCGCGAACAGCCCCTGGAGCCCGCCGAAGTGCTCAAGCAGCCGTACGCCGAGGGCCGGCGGGATCCGGGTGAGCTGTCCGACCTGGCGGTACCCGCGCGTGACGATGCGTCCGTCGACATGCGGGCCCAACCCGACGGCACGTGCCGCAGTCGGGGCGTCGAGCAACTCCGGAGTGCTGAGGGCGGCCAGCGCCGCCAGTCGGAAGGTGGCCCCATCGCCGGGCTGGTAGTCGCGCTCCAACACCTCGCGCAGCTCGTCCACCCCGGCACTGAGCTCGAAGAGCTGGAGGCTGAGCAGCCGTCCGTCGGTGCCGAGCTCGATCACGTACCCCTCCAGCTCCAGCTGCAGGCGGTGGACCATCTCGATCTGCTGGGCGACGAGGGCGACGTCCTTCACGGTCACCTGGTCGTGGACCTCGAGCGCCGACAACCGATTGGTCAGCTCGCTCAGTCGTCCGCGATAGCGCTCGAGGGTCTGCAGCGCCTGGTTCGCTCGGGACAGAATGTGCTCGGAGTGCTCCACGACCCGGCGCTGGCCGGCGACGTACAGCGAGATCGTCGACATCGACGCGGAGACGGTCACCACCGGCACACTGGTCTGCTGGGCCACCCGATCGGCCGTGCGGTGCCGGGTGCCGGTCTCGATGGTCTCCAGGGCGGGATCGGGCATCAGCTGGACGCCCGCACGGACGATCCGGAACCGCTGCGTGTCGAGCACAATCGCGCCGTCCATCTTCGCCAGCTCGCGCAGCGCGGTCGGCGTGAACGGCACATCCAGCAGGAACCCGCCGGTGCACAGCTGCTGCACCTCGCGGGTGTTGCCGAGCACGACCAGCGCACCGGTGCGTCCGCGCAGGATCCGCTCGAAGCCCTCGCGCAGCGGGGTGCCGGGAGCCATCGTCGCGACCTGAGCCAGCACGCCCTCGGGTTCCAGATGATCGAGGGGCACTCGGCATCCTCCTGGTCATCGGCTCGCCGACTCCGGAGCGGGCGGGGGAGGGCGCTGGCTCCGCTCATCCTACGGGGGACCGATCTCTCCTCCGCGAGGGAGATCTCGATCACGGGGCGGTCGGTCCGGCACAACGGCTTCGGGCACAACCGGTCCGGGCACAACCGGTCCGGGCACAACCGGTCCGGGACGGGTGTCTCAGATCGAGACCAGATGCGCCGGCGGGTGTGGCTCGTCCCGGTCCTCGTCGAATCGCTGTCGGTCCTCCGATCGTGATCGGTGTGGACGGGCGAGGCCCAGGCTGGCAAGGGCGTGCACGATGGTGGGCACCGGGTGGAGCCGGAGCCCCTGGACGGTGGATGGGCGTGGATCGCGGGGCTCCGCGGGCACGATCGCGTCGGAGAAGCCGAGCCTGGCTGCCTCCGCCAGCCGCCGATCCAGCCCGGGGATCCGGCGGATCTCACCGGCGAGTCCGACCTCGCCGATCGCGACATACCCGGCGGGCACTTCGGCGTTCACGGTGGCCGAAGCGACGGCGAGCGCAATGGCCAGATCGGCGGATGGGTCGACCACCCGCGCACCGCCGACGGTGGAGACGTACACATCCTTCTGCGCCAGACTCAGCCGAGCCCGCCGCTGGAGCACGGCCAGCACCATCGCCACGCGACTCGCGTCCAGGCCGTGCACGGTGCGGCGCGGACTCTGCAGCGGTGACGGTGCGACGAGGGCTTGGAGCTCCGCGGGCAGAGGTCGCCGGCCCTCCATCGTCACGGCGATACAGGTCCCGGGCACGGGAGTCACATGCTGGCTGGTGAACAGGCCGGAAGGATCCGGCACCTCCAAGATGCCCTGCTCGACCAGCTCGAAGCAGCCGACCTCGTCGGCCGGCCCGAACCTGTTCTTGGTGGCGCGGACCATCCGGAAGCCGGAGTGGCGGTCACCGTCGAAGGCCAGCACCACGTCGACCAGGTGCTCGAGCAGCCGGGGACCGGCGATCGCGCCGTCCTTGGTGACATGGCCGACGATCATCACGGCCATGCCGCGACGCTTGGCGACCCGCACGAGCGCGCCGGTCACTTCGCGCACCTGGCTCACCCCACCCGGCGACCCATCCGTCTCTGCGGTGCCGATCGTCTGCACGGAGTCGACCACCAGCAGCGACGGTGCGACCTCTTCGATGTGGCCGAGCACGGTGCCCAGATCGGTCTCGGCGGCGAGGTAGAGCTCGTCGGCCAGGGCGTTGGTTCGGCCAGCCCGCAACCGCACCTGTGCAGCCGATTCCTCACCAGTGACATACAGCGTGCGGCGCCGGGCCCTCGCCCAGCGGGCAGCCACCTCGAGCAGCAGGGTCGACTTCCCTACGCCGGGCTCGCCGGCCAGCAGCACGACCGCGCCGGGAACCAGCCCGCCGCCGAGCACCCGGTCCAGCTCCGCGACCCCAGTCAGCGCCCGGTCGGCTGCGCGGGCACTGACCTGACTGATCGGCACCGCCTTGCTGGTCGGCGTGGACGACGCGATCGTCGCGAGCTTCGGAGCCCCGGCCTCCTCCACACTGCCCCAGGTCTGGCACTCGCCGCACCGCCCGACCCATCGACCGGTCGTCCAGCCGCACTCCGTGCAGTGGTACGCCGGTCTGGTCGCTGTCTTTGCCATGTGCCGGACGCTAGCGGCCGCTACCGACAATTCCGGCCAGACGTGCCGGTCAACAGCCAGACCGTACGCAGTTCGGCTCATGGGGGTGGGTTCGCCCATGCTGCACCTGAGGCAGATCCGCGGACGTGGGGCGAGCTCGAACCGGGTGTGCGCTTGGCCGGCCCCGGGCCGGCGTGGCTCGATGGGTGGCGGCTCAGCCGGCGTAGCTGACCGGGTACTCCTCATCGGTCAGATGCTCGGCCCACTCGGTCTCCGGACCGTCCTGGCCCGCGGTCAGACTCTCCCACATCGCCAGGTGGCACATGAAGTGCTCGGGTGCCGCGCCATGCCAGTGCCACTCGCCGGGCGGGGTGTAGACGGTGTCGCCCGGTTTCATGATCACGAGGTCGCCCCCGCGGGCCTGGACCAGCCCGATGCCGTCGGTGACGTGCAGTGTCTGACCGTTCGCGTGCCGGTGCCAGGCCGTGTGCGCGCCGGGAGAGAACCGGACGAGGTTGACCCGCAGTCGCGAAGGCGGCGCACCGGCCGCGATCACGTCGAACCAGACGTCGCCGGAGAACATCGCGGCCGGGCCCTTCGTGCTGGGTGTCGCTGGCTGGACGTTCATGCGGTCTTCTCCTTGGGCAGGGTGACCTCGTCGACGACCCGGAGCGCATTGAGACTGCGTGGATAGCCGATGAACGGCACGAGCTGGGTCACGACCTCGATCAGTCGCTCCCGGGTGTTGCCGACCTTCAGGTTCCCGCGTACGTGACCTGCCACCTGAGGCTCACACCCGCCGAGCGAGATCAGCATCGCGAACGTGAGCAGTTCCCTGGTCGCGAGGTCGATCCCGTCACGAGACACCCAGTCGCCGAAACAGTTGCCGGTCAGATAGTGCTGGATGTGGACCAGCTCGGCCGGTGCGAAGTTGTCGAATACCTCGATCAGCTCGGGGTCGGTCCGCGCGAGGGTAGAGGCGTGGTCGGGAAACAGCTGGTCGTGGTACCGCTGAGCGGCTGCGCTGATGGACATGTGTCGAGGATGCTTTCTGTCGTTGGGATTCAAGGCTTCTCGCGGCAGTTGAGATCAGGGACGCAGGATCGCCTTGATCGAGCGGCGTTCGTCCATCGCCCGATACGCCTCGGCGACCTCGTCGATCGGCAGGTCGAGGTCGAACACCAGACCCGGGTCGATCTCCCGCTTCCAGACCCGGTCGAGCAGGTCCGGGAGGTAGTTGCGAACCGGGGCCGGGCCGCCGTGCAGGCCGACGTTGGTGAAGAACATCTCCCGAACCGGCAGCTCCACATCGTGTGGCACGCCGACGCAGCCGACGACCGCGCCCGGCCGGGCGGAGCGGAGCGCCTGCAGCATCGACTCGGCCATCCCGACGCACTCCAGGACGGCGTCGGCGCCGACTCCGTCGGTGAGCTCCTTGATCTTGGCTATCCCGGCGTCGCCGCGCTCGGCGACGATGTCGGTGGCGCCGAACTCCTTCGCCAGCCGCTGCCGCGACTCGTGTCGGCTCATCGCGATGATCCGCTCGGCCCCTAGCTCACGAGCGGCGAGCACGCCGGAAAGCCCGACCGCGCCGTCGCCGACCACCGCCACCGTCATGCCCGGCTCGACCTCGGCCGAGACCGCGGCATGCCACCCCGTCGACATCACGTCGGACAGCGCGAGAAGGCTCGGGATCAGGTCTTCGGCCGGCTCCCCGGGAGTGGCCACGAGCGTTCCGTCTGCCTGCGGGACGCGGATCAGCTCGGCCTGGCACCCGTCGTACCCGCCGCCCTGCAGGCAGTTGGACTGGAAACCGGCAAGGCAGTTGGGGCAGGTGTTGTCGGAGTACAGGAATCCACCGATCACGAACTCGCCGGGCCGGATTCCGGTCACCGCGTCGCCGACCTGGACGACGATGCCGACGTACTCGTGGCCGATCGCCCGGGGCTTGGCGACCTTGTCGATACCGCGGTACGGCCACAGGTCCGAGCCACAGACGCAAGCCGCGACCGTACGCACGATGGCGTCCGTCGGTTCGATGATCACCGGGTCGGGCCGTTCCTCGAAGCGGATGTCGCCCGGGGCGTACAGGATCGTTCCTCGCATGGCACTCCTTGGTGGTGACTCGTTCAGACGTTGTTGGCTGGCGACGGCATCGTCGGGACCAGGCGCAACGTCGTGGATCGGGCCTGCCGGCTCGTGGTGCTGTCGACCGTAGACCTGGCGTAGCGCCCGTACTTGCTCCGGTAGGCGGCGTCGATCCGGTCGTCGAGCTCGGAATCGGCGCGCTCGTACGAGACATTCCGAGTCACGGCGCCGGCCTCGAGTCGTCCCTGGTGGCGAACCTGGGTGCTCCGGTACCACGCGGCGTCCGGCCCGCGGACCGATCGGACATAGAGATCGCCGTCGACGACCACCATCCAGACGATCCGGCTGCTGCTCCACGAGCCGTCGCGCCGCAGCGACGCGATGTGCAGCTCGTCGACGGCGTCGATGGCGGCCAGCTCGCCGGCCGTCCAGTCCGTCATCTGCGGTCCTCCTCGATCGGGGGTACGTCGCGACCCCGGGTGTGTCCAGCTAACCGCGAAGCCCGACGACCTGGAAGGCCCTGCTGGGGCAGGTACCGGCAGACCCTCCCACGGCCGCCGTCCCGCAATTACGGTGCAAGCGTGGACAATCGCAGCGAGATCCGCGAGTTCCTGGCGACCAGGCGGGCGAGGATCACGCCGCGTCAGGCCGGGCTTCCGGCCTGGGGCGGCAACCGGCGCGTCCCGGGGCTTCGCCGCGAGGAGGTCGCATTGCTGGCCGGGGTCAGCATCGACTACTACACCCGCCTGGAGCGCGGCAATCTCGCCGGTGTCTCCGACGGCGTGCTGGACGGGATCGCCAACGCCCTGCAGCTGGACGACGCCGAACGCGCCCATCTGGTCGATCTGGCGCAGGCGAGCCAGAGCACGCCGCGGACCCGTCGCCGGCCGGCGGCGAAGCAGCCTCAGGTACGCCCGGAGGTCCAGCGGATCCTCGACGCGATGACCGGCGCGCCGGCCTATCTGCGTAACGGGCGGCGCGACATCCTGGCCGCCAACCAGCTCGGGCTCGCCCTCTACTCCGAGCTCTTCCGCGACGCCGACCGCCCGGTGAACGTGGCCCGCTTCGTCTTCCTCGAGCCGCGGGCTCGGGACTTCTTCGTCGCCTGGGACACCGCGGCCAGCGACATGGTCGCGGCCCTGCGGATCGAGGCCGGGAAGAACCCGTACGATCCGGCGCTGTCGGAGCTGGTGGGCGAGCTGTGCACGCGCAGCGAGGAGTTCGCGACGCGCTGGGCCTCGCACAACGTCCGCTTCCATCGCAGCGGGCTCAAGGACATCCACCACCCGGCGGTCGGCGACCTACACCTCAGCTTCGAGGCGATGGAGCTGCCGAGTGATCCCGGCCTCTCGCTGGTCGTCTACAGCGCGGAGCCCGGTTCGTCCGCCGACGACGGCCTGCGGCTGCTGGCGAGCTGGGCAGCGACGCTCGAACGGAGCGAGACGTAGGCGACCCACGCCGATCCGTGGTGATCTTGTCCCGCCAGCTCCGAACCGTCGCCGGTGGTGATCGGGGCGAGAGGGGCGCGAGAGAAGTGCCGGTCAGCGATTCGGGCGATCGAGATGGGTCAGGATCGCTGCGGCGAACTCATCGGGACACTCGTCGGGAATCCAGTGGCTGGCACCGTCGAGGACGAGAAACGTGTAGTCGGCGTCGACGTAGTCGCCCGTCAGCTCGGCGGCGACGCGGCCCAGCGCCACATCGCCAGTGCTCCACACGTACAGGCTCGGGACCCGCACCCGACCGGCTCCAGGGGCGTGCCTGAGGCGCATCGCTCGGTACCAGTTGATCGCGCCGGTCGCTGTATCCCGGTCGCTGAGCAAGCGGCCCATCTCCGCCGCGTCCTTGGCCCCGCTCGACCCGAACATCCGTGTCGCCGCCGCGCCTCCTCGCGCACCGAGCACGGTCTCGGGCAGCCACGGAAGCTGGAAGACGGCCATGTACCACGACTTGAGGGCCTGACCCTTCCGCATGGCCTTGGCGAACGCGGCCGGGTGGGGTGTGGAGGCGACCGAGACGGTGCGGATCCGGTCCGGGAAGCGCGAGGCCAGATACCACGCGACCACACCGCCCCAGTCGTGGCCGACCAGGTCGAAGCGATCCCAGCCGGCGGTGTCGGCCAGCGCCAGCACGTCGCCGGCCAGTCGATCCATCCGGTACGCGGCCACCTCCGGCGGGCGAGCCCCCGGGGAGTACCCCCGCTGGTCCGGCGCGAGGACCCGCACCCCGGCGGCGGCCAGTCGGGTCGCCACCGACCGCCAGCTGAGCGCCGTCTGCGGGAAGCCGTGCAGAGCGATGAGCGGGCGCCCGTCGATGGGCCCCCACTGGTGGACGGCGAAGGTGAGACCCTCGTTGGTGTATTCGATCTGCGGTGCACTCATCGCGCCTCCTGGTCTCGGGCGAGGACTTGCCCGGACAGTCTGCCCGCTCAGAGCCTGCTGCGCCTCGACGGACTCACGGCGCACTCGTTGCCTTCGACAGGCTCTGGGGCGCAGCGACGCTCAGATGCGTACTTCGCCTTTGCGAGTGTGGAAGTTCGCGCCGACCAATCCGGGGGTCGCGTCGGGCGCGCTCCACTCGACATCGACGTCGTCGAGCACCTCGTCGGTCTTGCCGCCCAACCAGTCGTCCAGCCGCTCGCGGTGACCGGCGATCTCGATGCTCGCCAGCTCCACGGCACCGCCGCCGACCGACGGATGCATGGTCGGCCCGCTGATCCACTGCACGAAGAAGGGCAGCTGCGGATCGTTTTGGAGGTCGCGGACGCCGAGCTGCAGCCACTCCAGCACCCGGCCGTTCGGCAGGTGTCGCAAGCCCTCGGCCGGCGTACGCCCGATCCGCTGTTGCAGGATCGCCAGATCGTCGACCGCCACGACCCAGCCGAGCCAGCCGCCGCCGACCGCCGACCGGGCTCGGACGGCCTGGCCGAAGGGCACCTTGTCCGCGGACGGATGGTCCAACACGGCGACGACCTCGAGGTAGCGCCCACCGCCCAGTGGCAGGATCCGATTGACGGTTCCGAACCGCGGATGGAATCCGCCGTCCTTGAACACGGCACCAAGCTGCAGTCCAAGCCGATCTGCCGTCGCCTCCAGTCCCTCGGGGCCTGCGGCGTACGACAGATGATCCAGGCGCATTCCCTCATTGTGTCGGGGGCGCTTCGACGCCCGCCCCAGGGGTCATTGATCTTCGTCGGCCTGCGGTCCGTTGACGCCTCCTCGCGCTCGCCCACGCGCCTTGGAGTCAGCGCTTGCCCGAGCGGCGCCGCACGGGGTCGGCGGCGTGGCGCAGCAGCTTGCCGCGCCGACTCTCGAACTCGACGCACAACTCGACCACGATCGCGTACGCGCGCGCTCCCATCAGTGCGACCAGCTCGTCTCGGCTCGATCGATAGACCGGCTCGCGACCCTGGTGGGCCTCGGTGTTGGAGGTGCAGTACCAGTCGAGATCGTGCCCACCGGGCCCCCACCCGTCGCGGCCGTACTCCCCGATGCTCACCTCCGTATACGTCGTGTCATCGGTGCGGGTCACCGTGCGGAACTGACGACGAAGGGGTAGCTGCCAGCACACGTCCGGCTTGGTCTCGGTGATGGGCCGTTCCTGGTGTAAGGCGAGCAGGTGCAGGGCGCACCCGCTCCCGGCGGCGAAGCCGGGCCGGTTCAAGAAGATGCACGCGCCGTCGACCACCCGGGTCTTCCGGGCCGGCTCCTCGCCCTCGCGAACCTGCTCGGGGTCCTCGAGCTCGACCCATCCGCCGGACTTTGCCGCCCTGCGGTACTGCCAGATGTCGTCGGTCAACTTCTTCACCGACTTCGCGACACGCTTCTCGTCGTCGTCATCGGCGAAGTGGGCGCCGAGCGTGCAGCAGCCGTCGTCGGGGCGGTCGGCGTAGATCCCGCGGCAACCCTGACCGAAGATGCACGACCAGTACGAAGTCAGCCAGGTGAGGTCGCAGCGAAAGACCTGGTCCGCGTCATCGGGATCGACGAACTCGACGAAAGCACGGGGAAAGGGCAGCAGCACCTCTGGCACCGGCACAGCCTAGACGGCAGGGTCACGTTTCGGTGGGTACTTCGGGTCCGTACTCGAATCGAATCGACCACCGAAGATTGGCCAGACATTGACGTACGTCACCCGTGAGGTTACGGTGACGTTAACCCCCTGTGAGAGCGCTCCCACAGCGTCTCGATTGCTTCAGCTCCACCGCAGCTCCACCGCAGCTCCCCCTGCCTCCCTCCCCCCTCCCCCAGGAGTACCCGTGCCATCACCGGTGATCGGCCTGCCCGAAAGCGTCACGCCCAATCGTTCGCGCCTACGTCGGCAGCGATTCCGAGCCCCGGTGGCTCTGCTCTGCACGTTGGCCCTGGTGCTGGCGTCGCTCATCGCCGTTGCTCTCAGCAGTCCGCGGATGCGGCGACCGTCGGCGCTGGCTCGTACACGACGACCCTGCCGGCGGGCGCAAGCCTGCCGACCGGCTGCGGCGATCTCTCGACCAATCCCCGGCAGTGGGTGACCGACAACGCACCCAAGGGGGCTGTACCGACGAACGACTGGTGGACCTCGATCCTGTGGAAGAAGACCGACTGTTCCTTCGGTGAGCCGATGCTCGCGCATCCGGCCGCCTACGACAGCTACCCGGGAGGGCTCGGCATCTCGTACACGACGGTGCCCGTGATCACCGGCACCTCGACCGGCGTGGGTGAGTACAAGTTCCCCTACACCAGGGACGTGCTGGTCGGCGTCGCCGGCCTGAACGCGCCGAACGTGAAGGTCGACGACTGGAGCGACTGGACCGTGTCGCCGATCTGGACCGACGGCACGCGGACGCTGCGCGCCACCATCGGCCATGGCCTACCGATGTCGTACTACACGGTGTCCGGCGGCGACGCCCAGCTGAGTGTCGACGGCTCGCCGCGGGTCTGGCTGAACTCCGGGACCAAGATCGGGTTCACCATCCGCGACCACGACTATGTGGCGTACGCACCGACGGGGGCGACCTGGAGCGTCTCCGGTTCGGTCATCACCTCTTCGCTGGCCGGCAAGAACTACTTCACCGTCGCGGTGCTGCCCACCACGACCACCAGCACCGACGCCGACCGCGCGAGCCTGGCCGGCTCCTACGGGACGTACGCGTACGCCCACGTCACCGGGACCAAGATCAGCTACAGCTACAACCAGTCCTCGGGAACGGTGACGTCGACCTACGGCTTCACCACGACGGCCAAGGAGGGCACCCAGACCAACACGGTCATCTCGCTCTATCCGCACCAGTGGAAGGCGCTCACCGGAGCGACGCCGATCAGTCAGACCTACGTGTCGCCGCGCGGCACGATGAAGAACCTGATCGGGGTCAGCTCCTTCACCACCGCGATGAAGTTCCACGGGATCCTGCCCGAGCTGCCCGCCGTGGCCGACAGCTCGGGTGCCGACAAGGCAACGCTGGCGAACTACCTGGGCCAGGTGGCCGACGACCCCGAGGCTCAGCAGGCCGATGACACCTATTGGACGGGCAAAGGTCTTGGCCGCGCGGCCCGGATCGCGGAGATCTCAGACCTGACCGGTGAGACCGGCACTCGGGACAAGGCGCTGGCGGCGATCAAGTCGACCCTGACCGACTGGTTCACCGCGTCGAGTGACGAGACCAAGCACCTGTTCTACTACGACAAGAACTGGGGCACGCTGATCGGCTACAACGCGAGCTACGGATCTGATCAAGAACTGAATGATCATCACTTCCACTACGGCTACTTCATCGCCGCCGCGGCGACGCTGGCCAAGTACGACCCGAACTGGGCGAAGACCAGCCAGTACGGCGGCATGGTGGACCTGCTGATCCGCGACGCCAACAACTACGACCGCTCCGACACCAGGTTCCCCTACCTGCGTGACTTCGACATCTACGCCGGTCACGACTGGGCGTCCGGTCACGGCTCCTTCGCCTCCGGCAACAACCAGGAGTCCAGCTCGGAGGGGATGAACTTCGCCGGGGCGCTGATCCAGTGGGGTCAGGCGACCGGGAACACGGCCGTCCGCGACGCGGGGATCTACATCTACACGACCGAGGCCGCAGCCATCGACGACTACTGGTTCGACGTCGACGGCACGACCTTCCCGAAGGAGTTCGGGCACGGCACCGTCGGCATGGTCTGGGGCGACGGCGGCGCGTACGCGACCTGGTTCAGCGCCGATCCGGCCAAGATCCAGGGCATCAACCAGCTGCCGATCACCGGCAGCCATCTCTACCTGGGTTGGAATCCCGCCTACAACAAGACCAACTACGACGAGATGGTCCGCAACACCGGCGGCGAGCCGACGGAGTGGCAGGACATCCTCTGGGAGTTCTTGGCACTGGGCGACGGGGATCTGGCGTTGAGCAAGTTCAAGGCGAATCCGAACTTCACGTCCGAGGAGGGTGAGTCGAAGGCTCATACCTTCCACTGGATAGACAACCTTGCGACACTCGGCAACGTCGACGCCTCGATGACCGCGGACTCACCGCTCGCGGCGGTGTTCACGAAGTCCGGAAAGAAGACCTACGTCGTCGCGAACATCTCCACCGCGGCGCTGACGGTGACGTTCTCCGACGGTACCGAGGTGACCGCGCCGGCCGGCAAGACCGTCACCACCGGCGCCAACACCTGGAGTGGCGGCAATGCCGGTGCCGTGGTGGTGACCCCACCGACCTCGCCGCCGACCACCCCGACACCAACCCCAACGGGAACACCGACGTCGACGCCGACCGGCACTCCGACCTCGACGCCAACTGGAACACCCACGTCGACGCCGACCAGCACCCCGACGTCGACGCCGACGAGCCCGGCCGCGCCGGCCGGCACGTTCTACCTCCGGGCGGACGGCTCACTCGGGGCAGCGCAGGCCGCGGGGCAGGTCAGTCTCGCGGCCGCCAACTGTCAGTGCGACGGCACACCGACGAACGCCAAGACGTTCACCGCCACCGGGGTCACGGCCAACCCCGGTGCTCCGAGCTTCGACCTGTCCGTCGATGCCGGGACCTCGGTCGGTAGCGCGACCCAAGTGCGGATCTCGTACGACCTCACCGGCAACGGAAGCTGGGACCGGGTGGAGACCTATCGCTACTTCCCGACTGACCCGGTCGTCGGCTACGAGCACTACACCCAGAACCAGCAGCTGCTGAGCTCCACCGGAACGCTGGGTGCCATGACCGGCGGCAAGATCCAGGTCCAGGTCTGGAGCGCGATCGGTAACCAGCCCACGACGCTCGGCGTCGGCAACAGCTCGTTGGTCAAGCTGTCGGCCGGCTGATCACCGGCCGGGCACGACTGCGCGCCTCGACAGGCTCAGGGCACTTCCGCGCTGAGCCTGTCGGAGCGCGAGTGCGGTGTGTGCCCGGAGCTTGGTCGGAACGCGAGGCATTCCCTTCGCCGGCCCAGGACACCATTCCGGGCCGGTCGGCTCGGCGCACCAAGCTCCCACAGCTGCGATGCGCAGGCTAGGCTGGTGGTCGTGCCCGATGCCGCGTCCCAGACGCAGCCGGAGCCGACGAACTCCTTGATCAAGGTCTCGTCGGCCAAGATCGGCTTGTCCACCTCCTCGGTCTACCCGGAGACGACGTCCAGCGCGTTCGAGCTGGCCCGTCGACTCGGGTACGACGGGGTCGAGCTGATGGTGGGCATCGACCCCGTGGCCGCGGACATCGATGCGGTCGAGAAGTTGCGCGACTACCACGGTGTGCCGGTGCTGTCGGTGCACTCGCCCTGTCTGTTGATCACCCAGCGGGTGTGGGGCACCGACCCGTGGGCAAAGCTGGAACGCTCCGCCGAGGCGGCCACTCGGCTCGGCGCTCCGGTGGTGGTGGTGCACCCACCGTTTCGCTGGCAGCGCGACTACGGCAAGAACTTCGTCGCGGGCATCAAGCGGCTCAACGAGACCACGGGCGTCACGTTCTGTGTCGAGAACATGTATCCCTGGCGCACGCCCGGCGGCGAGCTCAAGGCGTACGTCCCGGGCTGGGACCCGACCGACCTGGACTACTCCGATCTGACCCTGGACTTCTCCCACGCGTCGACGGCGAACCAGCAGTCGCTCGACCTGGCAAAGGCGTGGGGCAAGCGGTTGCGGCACATCCATCTGACCGACGGCCACGGCTCGATCAAGGATGAGCATCTCGTGCCCGGGCGGGGCGATCAGCACGCCGATGAAGTGCTCGGCCACCTCGCGGCGAACGACTTCGACGGTCACGTCGTGCTCGAGGTCAACTCGCGCAAGAGCGAGTCCCGAGCCCAGCGGGAGGCCGACCTGGCCGAGTCTCTCGCCTTCGCGCGGTTGCATCTCGCTGCCCCGGTGCATGCGCACTACGCCGTCGACGGCCACGGCGTCACCAGCGCGGTCTGAGTCGTCGTGGTGCTGCGGCAGGCTCTGCTCGGCGTCTCGCGGAACCAGACGATCAAGCGGGGGATCACTCGAGCGCCGGTGACGAGAAGCGTGGTGACCCGCTATGTCGCGGGTGATCGGCTGGAGGACGCACTGGCCGCCTCGTCCCGGCTCGTCGCCGCGGGACTGTCGGTCACCATCGACCACCTCGGCGAGGACACCGTCGACCGGAATCAGGCAGATGCCGTCGCGGCCGCGTATGTCGGACTGCTCGACAGCCTCAGCGCCGCCGGCCTCGCGGCGAACTGCGAGGTGTCGGTGAAGCTCACCGCGCTCGGTCTGCTGCTCGGTACTGGCGGGTCCGGGGCCGACGGCCGTTCCATCGCGGTCGAAAATGCTCGCCGGATCTGCACGGCGGCCCGCGCGGCCGGGACGACGGTGACCGTCGACATGGAGGACCACACCACCACGGACGCGACCTTGGCGGTCGTCGGCGAGCTGCGGGCCGACTTCCCCGAGACCGGAGCGGTCCTGCAGGCGTACCTCCGCCGGACCGAGGGCGACTGCCGCGATCTTGCGTACGCCGGTTCGCGGATCAGGCTCTGCAAGGGCGCCTACAACGAGCCCGAGTCGGTGGCGTTCCGCGATCGGCACGAGGTGGACACGTCGTACGTCCGGTGCCTGCGGGTGCTGATCCAGGGTGCCGGCAAGCCGCTGGTCGCGACCCACGATCCGACCTTGATCGACATCGCCTCGACGCTACTGGCCCGCAGCGCGCGGACCGCGGACAGCTACGAGTTCCAGATGCTCTACGGCATCCGACCGACTGAGCAGCAACGGCTTGCCAACGCCGGCCACACGATGCGGGTCTACCTGCCCTACGGCACCGACTGGTACGGCTACCTCGTCCGTCGGCTTGCGGAGCGTCCGGCGAACCTCACCTTCTTTGCCCGCAGCCTGTTCACCCGTTCCTGACCCGACTTGTCAGCGGCAGAAACGGCTATAGCGACTGCTCACGCTGACAAGTCGCGGGCGGGGGTCAGTTGCGGCCGGCCTCGATGGAGCGCTGGACCTTCTCCAGGGCGTGCGTGCTCTCCACGACGCGGGTGGTGCCGCTCTTGGAGCGCATCACGATCGACTGGGTGCTTGCGCCGCCGGCGGTGTAGCGGACCCCACGCAGGAGATAGCCGTCGGTGATCCCGGTGGCGACGAAGAACGTGTTGTCCCCCCGGACCAGGTCGCCGGTGTGCAACACCTTGCCGAGCTCGTGCCCGGCGTCGAGCGCCTTGCGCGTCTCGGCCTCGTCCTTCGGGGCCAGCTTGGCCTGGATGGCGCCGCCCATCGCCTTCATCGCGCAGGCCGTGATGATGCCCTCCGGTGTGCCGCCGCTGCCGAGCAGCAGGTCGATGCCGGAGCCTTCGCGGGCGGCGGCGATGGACCCGGCCACGTCGCCGTCGGAGATCAGCCGGGTGCGAGCGCCGGTGGCCCGGATCTGGTTGATCAGCTCGGCGTGACGCGGGCGATCGAGCACGCACACCGTGACATCGGTCGGCTTGCCGCCGAGCGCCTTGGCCACGGCTGCGATGTTGTGGGCGACCGGCGCGTCGATGTCCACCGTGCCAGCCGCGGCCGGCCCGGTGACGAGCTTCTCCATGTAGAACACGGCGTGCGGGTCGTACATGCTGCCCCGGTCCGACGCCGCCATCACCGCGATGGCGTTCGGGATGCCTTTGGCGAGCAGGGTCGTGCCGTCCACCGGGTCGACGGCGATGTCGTACGCCGGACCGGTCCCGTCGCCGACCTCCTCGCCGTTGTAGAGCATCGGTGCTTCGTCCTTCTCACCCTCACCGATCACCACCACGCCCTGCATCGAAACGCTCCCGATGCTGTAGCGCATCGCGTCGACGGCAGCCTGGTCACCACCCTCCTTGTCGCCGCGGCCGACCCAGCGACCAGCGGCCATCGCGGCGGCCTCGGTCACCCGCATCAGCTCCAGGCCGAGGTTGCGGTCGGGCAGCTGGTAGCGGACGGTGATGGGCTCGGTCATCGATGCTCCTTCGTCGAGATCTACGGTACGCACTCATGTCTGGACATATGTTAGATTGTCATTACCTTAGCGGGCGAAGCTGATCGGAGCATGAACGCGACGTGAAGCCCCGCGCTCGTTTCCACTCCATCCTGCCGACCCGGCATCAGAGCCAGGACACGTGCGGCGCGACGAGCGCGTACCCGACGAATGCGACGACGTCGAGGATCGTGTGGGCGACCACGAGCGGTCCGACGCGCTTCCAGCGCAGATAGATCAGGCCGAAGACGACGCCCATGATCATGTTGCCGACGAAACCGCCGAAGCCCTGATAGAGGTGGTACGACCCGCGGATCACCGCGGAGAAGGCGATCACGCCGACGATCGGCCAGTTCAGCTGGCGTAGCCGGGTGAACAAGAAGCCGATCATGATCACCTCCTCCAGCACGGCGTTCTGGGCGGCGGACAGCACCAGGACCGGAATGGTCCACCAGTTGTCGCCGAGCCCCGACGCCTGGACGTCGGTGTTGAGTCCGAGGGCACGGGCACCCAGATAGAGCCCGAGACCGGGGATCCCGATGCAGGCGGCGATCACGACGCCGAACCAGGCGTCGAAGGCGGGCCGCCGAAGATCGAAGCCGATCGCCCGGCCGGCCGGCCGATTGGTCCGATCGAGAAGGTAGAGGGCGAGCAGCACCGGCACCAGGGCGAACGCGATGTTGACCAGCTGGTAGGTCAGGTCCAGCCACGGCCGGTCCGGGGTCACCGACGTGTTGAGGCCCGAGCTCTGCTGGCCAAGCGGCTGGGGACGGGTGAGTCGCTCGATGATCCGCAAAAGGGAGTAGACGCCGGACTGACCGAGGGAGATGGCTAGCACGATGACGACCTCGTAGCCGAGCCGGGGCGGGGCGTTGCCCAGGGGTAGCTCCGCCGAGTCGAGCACCCTGTCCGCGTCGTACGCCGTCACGCGTGCAAATCTAGAACGGTTGACCCGAATAGTGCGGGTCAACCGTTCTCGATTCTCCATCCCCGAAAGGAAGCTCGACGATGAGCGACTCCAGCTATGTCATGGCCATCGACCAGGGCACCACCAGCACCCGCGCGATCATCTTCGACCACAGTGGCCAGATCGTGTCTCGAGGCCAGATGGAGCACCAGCAGATCTTTCCGCGGGCCGGCTGGGTGGAGCACGACCCGCTGGAGATCTGGACCAATGTCCGCGAGGTGGTGGGGTTGGCCCTGTCCTCCGGCGACATCCACGCCAAACAGGTCGTCGCGGTCGGCATCACCAACCAGCGTGAGACGGCTGTGGTCTGGGACCGGAAGACGGGCAAGCCCGTGCACAACGCGATCGTGTGGCAAGACACCCGGACCAAGGAGATCATCGAGGACCTTGGCGGTTCCGAGGGTGCTGACCGCTTCAAGGGCCGGGTCGGACTGCCGCTGGCGACGTACTTCACGGGGCCGAAGGTGAAGTGGATCCTCGACAACGTCGATGGTGCCCGCGAACGGGCCGAGAACGGCGAGCTGCTGCTGGGCACGACGGACAGCTGGGTGCTGTGGAACATGACCGGCGGCCCGGACGGAGGGCGGCACCTGACCGACGTCACGAACGCCTCCCGCACGATGCTGATGAACATCGAGACCCTGGACTGGAACCCCGATATCTGCGCCGAGATGGGGATCCCGATGTCCATGCTGCCGGAGATCCGCTCGTCCTCGGAGGTGTACGGGGAGGGTCGGACCAAGGGATTCCTGGCAGGCATCCCGATCGCCGGAATCCTCGGCGACCAGCAGGCCGCGACGTTCGGCCAGGCTTGCTTCGAGCCTGGGATGGCGAAGAACACCTACGGCACCGGCAGCTTCTTGCTGCTCAACACCGGGACGACGCCGGTGCACAGCGAGCGCGGGCTGCTCACCACAGTGTGCTATCGGATCGGCGATGCGGACCCGGTCTATGCGTTGGAGGGTTCGATCGCGGTGACCGGCTCGCTGGTGCAGTGGGTGCGCGACAACCTCGAGCTGATCAAGGAAGCGGCCGAGATCGAGACGTTCGCCCGCCAGGTGGACGACAACGGCGGCGCCTACATCGTGCCGGCGTTCTCGGGCCTGTTCGCGCCGTACTGGCGCTCCGACGCCCGCGGCGCCCTGGTCGGGCTCACTCGATACGTCAACAAGAACCACCTGTGCCGGGCCGTGCTGGAGTCGGTCGCCTATCAGACTCGCGATGTCGTCGAGGCGATGAACGCCGACGCGGGGACCGAGATGACCGAACTGAAGGTGGACGGCGGACTCGTGGTGAACGAGCTGCTGATGCAGTTCCAGGCAGATCAGCTCGCCGTCGACGTGGTCCGGCCGGAGGTGGCCGAGACGACGGCGCTGGGGGCTGCGTACGCAGCGGGGATCGCCGTCGGGTTCTGGTCCGGTGAGCAGGACGTGATCGACAACTGGGTGGAAGGCCGGCGCTGGCAGCCGGGACCTGGTGCCGCTGATCGTGACCGGCTGTACCGGAACTGGAAGAAGGCGGTCGAGCGCACACTCGACTGGGTCGACGACGACGTGTCCTGAGATGGCGATGCCGACGGGGCCTCACCTGTTCGGCATCGATGGTCCACCCGGCGGAGAGGATTCACACCGACACGCCGACGGGCTCTAGGCTTGCCCGTATGCGTGTTGGTGTATTTGGTGCCACCGGACAGGTCGGCGGCGTGATGCGACAGCTGGTCGCGGAGCGCATGCCCGACGTGTCCGACATCCGGTTCTTCGCGTCGGCCCGTTCGGCCGGCACGTCGCTGCCCTTCAAGGACACCACGATCACCGTCGAGGACACCGCTACCGCGGACTTCGCAGGGCTCGACATCGCCCTGTTCTCCAACGGCAAGACAGCCTCGCTCGCGACCGCACCCAGGGTCGCGGCGGCCGGCGCGATCGTGATCGACAACTCCAGCGCCTGGCGGATGGATCCCGAGGTGCCGCTGGTCGTCTCCGAGGTGAATCCCGAGGATGCGATCGATCCGCCCAAGGGGATCATCGCCAACCCGAACTGCACGACGATGGCCGCGATGCCGGTGCTGAGCCCGCTGCACAAGGCGGCCACTCTCGTACGCCTGCAGGTTGCCACTTATCAGGCCGTCTCCGGTTCCGGCGGCGCGGGCGTCGCCGAGCTCGACGGCCAGGTGCGGGCGGTGGCCGATCGGGCCGCCGGGCTGGCGTTCGATGGCCGTGCGGTGGCGTTCCCGGCACCGACGAAGTACGTCACAACGATCGCCTACAACGTCATCCCGCTCGCCGGTTCGGTCGTCGACGACGGCTCGGGGGAGACCGACGAGGAGCAGAAGCTGCGCAACGAGTCGCGCAAGATCCTGCACAGCCCCGGTCTGCTGGTCGCCGGCACGTGCGTCCGCGTCCCGGTGTTCACCGGTCACTCCCTCGCCATCCATGCCGAGTTCGCCGCCCCGATCAGTCCCGACCAGGCGCGCGAGCTGCTGGCGGAGGCGCCTGGAGTCGCGCTCGCCGACGTACCCAACCCGCTCGACGCCGCCGGCCGGGATCCGAGCTATGTCGGCCGGATCCGGGTCGACCAGTCGGCGCCGCCCGGTCGCGGGCTGGTGCTGTTCGTGTCGAACGACAACCTGCGCAAGGGTGCCGCACTCAACGCGGTGCAGATCGCCGAGCTCGTCGCCGGGCGGCAGCTCTCCGGGTCGCGGGCCTGAGTGCCGCGAACCGATCCGATCGCCGCAGCACCCATCGCAGCCCGACCTACCGAAGCCCGACCGAACGCACTCCGACCCACCGCGCTCCGACGGACAGCAGTCCGACCGACAGCAGTCCGACCGACAGCAGTCCGACCGACAGCAATCCGACCGACAGCACTCCGACCGACAGGGATCACACCGGCATGATCGAGTCTGGGATGACAGGGCCTGAGACGACCAAGCCCGGAATGAGGGGGGCGGAATGACAGAGTCCGGAATCACAGGGCCCGGCGGGATGAAGCACTGGCAGCTGGCCATTCTCGGGGCCGGGGTGATGGGCGAGACAGTGCTCTCGGGCCTGATCCGGGCGGGCTGGAGTCCGGAGCAGATCACCGTCACCGACCGTCGACCGGAGCGCCAGCTCGAGCTACAGCAGAAGTACGGCGTCGTGGTGTTGGAGAACTCCGAGGCTGCCGCGGCCGCCGACACGGTGATCTTGGTGGTCAAGCCGCAGGACATGAATGATCTGCTGAGCGAGATCGCGGGCTCGCTACGCCCGGGAACGCTCGTCGTCTCGCTGGCTGCCGGCGTCGACACTGCGGCGATGGAGGCCCAGCTGCCCAGTGGAACGCCCGTCGTCAGGGTCATGCCGAACACGCCCGCCCAGGTCGACGAAGGGATGGCCGCGATCTCGCCCGGCTCGCACGCGGAGCCGGAGCACCTACAGCGGGTGAGCGACATCCTGTCCGCCACCGGGCGGGTGATCATCCTGCCGGAGCGCTACCAGGACGCCGTGACGGCGATCTCCGGGACCGGCCCGGCGTACCTGTTCTTCGTCGTCGAGGCGATGATCGAGGCCGGCGTCCACCTCGGGTTGCCGCGAGACACGTCCACCGAGCTGGTGGTCCAGACGATGCTCGGCTCGGCCAAGCTGCTGCGGGAGACCGGCGAGCACCCGACCGTGCTGCGCGAGCGGGTCACCTCGCCAGGCGGAACGACCGCCGCCGCCGTGCGACAGCTGGAGGAGCACCGGGTCCGCGCCGCGTTCATGGTGGCGATGGAGGCGGCCCGCGATCGCAGCCGTGACCTCGCAGAGAGCGCCCGAGTCGAGCGGGAGCAAAAGCAGGCGCGCGCGGAGCGGCAAGGCTCGGCCGGCGGAGGTGGTGGCGGCGCTGGAGACGCCGCCGGCGGCGCAGCCTCGTGACCAATCGGCTCGTCTTCTCCGAGGAACTGACCTCGTACGACTTCGGCCGGGAACACCCGATGGGCCCCGGCCGGGTCCGTCACACCATCTCGCTGGCCCGCCAGCTGGGCGTGCTGGATCGGCTGGAAATCGTCGAGCCGCCGCCGATCGATCTGGCTGTGCTCCGCACGGTGCACACCCAGGAGTACATCGACGCGGTGGTTCGCGCCGAGCCGGACGAGCGATTCGGGCTCGGCAACTCCGACAACCCGACGTTCGAAGGAATGCACGAGGTGTCCGCGCGGGTGTCGATGGCCACCGTCGAGGCGGCCCGGAGCGTCTGGTCGGGCGAGGTGAAGCGGGCCAACAACGTGGCGGGCGGACTGCACCACGCGATGCCCGGCCGAACCAGCGGCTTCTGCATCTACAACGACCTGGCCATGGCCATCCACTGGCTGCTGGCGAACGGCTGCGAGCGGATCGCGTACGTCGATGTCGACGTCCACCACGGGGACGGTGTCCAGGCGATCTTCTGGGACGACCCACGGGTGCTGACGGTCAGCCTCCACGAGACGCCGGCATACCTGTTTCCGGGCACGGGCTTCCCGCACGAGATCGGCGGTGCGGGCGCACAGGGGAGTGCGGTCAACGTCGCGCTTCCACCGGGGACCGGCGACGCCGGCTGGCTGCGCGCCTTCCACGCGATCGTGCCGGCGGTGCTGGAGGCGCACGAGCCGCAGATCCTGATCACCCAGCACGGCTGCGACTCCCACACCCATGACCCGCTCGCCGACCTGGAGCTGAGCCTCGACGGCCAGCGGGCCTCGTACCTCGCCCTGGCCGAACTGGCTGATCGGGTATGTGACGGCCGCTGGGTGTCGACCGGCGGTGGCGGCTATGCCCTGCTGGACGTCGTGCCGCGGGCGTGGACCCACCTGCTGGGCATCGTGAGCGGGGAGCCCGTCGACCCGGCCACCCGGACACCGCAGGCATGGCGCGACGAGATCGGTCCGGGGGCCCCGCTGACGATGACCGACGGGTCGGACGCCGCCTATGAGACGTTCGACCACAACGTCCAGCCCAACAGCCGGGTCGACCAGGCCATCATCGCCACTCGTCGCGCGGTCTTCCCCGAGCTGGGCCTGGATACCGGGATCTACTGAGCAGGCTCTCGCGCGGCGCTCGTCCGACAGCCGCCGAAATGCTGCGGCACCGGGACGGAGGTCGAGGCACACCGGGCGGAGGTCAGGCACCGGGACGGAGGTCGAGGCACCCTCTGCAGACGGTGCCTCGGTTGTCGAAAGGGTGCGCGACCCGGCGAAAGGGTGCGCGACCAGAGCCATCACCAAGGGCTTGGACGGCCAACGGGCACGACTCGATGAGTCGGCGTCAAGCACATCCTGCGGCGTGTCGCAGATTGTGATGCGTAACTACTATCTCGTACGTCCCATTTGCCACTACTCTCACCTGCGTAGCGACATGACGTCGGAGGGAAGCCGACGGGTGTCGCTCAGAAGGGTGGATCGGGATGGCTGAACAGGCCAAGCACGGGGGCGTCTCACCGATCGGCGGCTCCGGTGTGAAGTTCTGGACCGTCGCGGAGGTCGCCGAGACCCTCCGTGTGTCACGGATGTCGGTCTATCGGTTGATCCACGGCGGCGAGCTCGAGGCCGTCCAGTTCGGTCGGAGCTTCCGAGTCTCCCAGGAGGCGCTGGACACCTACCTCAAGAAGGCGTTCTACCAAACGGGCTGATCGCCGGACGGGACGTGGATCTCGCCTTCGGTTTCGGAGTCGACAGGGAGGCGCCGGCTCGACTCGCCGCTCCGCTGCCCGGGTCCGAGGGTGCGCACCCATGCCCGTCAGCGAACGACATAATGCCGTGCATGAGTCATCATCCGCTCGACCCGACGAGCCACACGATCGAGATGGAACAGATCGCTGAGCTCAACGCCCATCTGGCGGACGAGAATGCGCCGACCATTACCTCGGCCGACCTGGGGATGACCGGCATGGCCATGGAAGGGAGCCGCGGTCAGGCTCTGTCCGGACATGAGGTCGTGATGAAGGTGACCTGGCGAGGCTTGCCCGACTTTCCCGATATCTACGCCGGGTTCGGCGCTCGCGGGACGACCGAACCGGCGACCAGCGCGCTGCTGCACACCGGTCAGTTGCGCGAGCTCAGCCGGCTCCTGCACTGCGCGCACCACTGGGGTCTGTGACCCTGCGTTCCCGATCCGTCGGGACGAGGCAGCTGTCGGCATCCCCACCCTTTGCAGCACCGACTCTTCGGCGTGCGCCTCATGGAGTGAATCGCCCCGGCTGCAGCAGGGGCGATCTCACCTTGATCTGGTGAACGCCGACTTCCCGATTCCCGGCGCTGCCAGCGGCCGAGGATTGCCGGTATGGCTCAGGGACGCTCGAATACCACGGTGAACGAGTGCTGCCCCGGCCACAGGGCGTGCTGCGGCAGCACGTCGATTCCGCAGGCCCGTGAGCCCACTCCGTGCACGGCGGCGTCCAGGTACAGGTGCAGCGTGTCGCCGGTCGGCAGCTCGTACGGGTGGCGCGCGGCATCCAGCTGGTGCGGTGTGTGCCGGGTCAAGGTGAAGCCTGGTCGGTGTCCGCCCGAACCGGCCTCGGTCCGGACGACCAACGCCGGTCCCGATGCGCCGCTCAGCTCCAGCCGTCGCAGTTGTCCGCGGTGGCCCGTCTCCTGGGGTCGGGAGTACGCCACGTTCAGCTCGTCGACGCTCGCCGAGAAGCGACCGACCCGTGCCGCGGTCCGGGTGTCGGGATACGACTCCAACGGTCCGGTACCGAACCAGTCGGCGTTCGCCAGGTCGCCCGGTAGCTCCAGATGCACTCCGACCCGGGGCCACGTGGAGTCCCAACCGGGTGACGGGGAGACCTCGATGCGCAGGGCGACCGCGTCGGCGGCGAGCGTACGCCAGCGATAGCCGACGTCGACGAAGTTCCCGCCATTCGCCACCCCGACCCTGGTGGCCACCGTGCAGGTCTCCGGACCGGGGGAGACCGAGAGCACCCGGGTCACCAACCGGTCGAGACCGCGTGCGCGCCACCGGGCATCCGAGGATGGTCCGGGAGGGCCCTCCCCGCGGGTCGCCTCCGGGGTGCCGAGCTCGTAACTTCCCCGCGAGTCGCTGCGGTCGTTGTCGGTCGGGCCTCGCCACAACTCCAGGCGCGGGCCGGTGACCGGGAGTCCGGCCAGCTGGCGGAGATCGCCGGTGCCCGGGTCGATCAGCGCTGGACCCAACGCGATCCACGCGGCCTGCGACTCGCCTCTCGACCTGCTCGGGGCAGGTGAGGGGTCCGGCGATCCGCCCTCCGACTGGCTCGGGGCGCGCGAGGAGTCGGCCGGAGAGCTTCCCGTCGACAGGCTCACGGCAGGTGGGTGGTCGGCTGGCCAGGGTGCTGGTTCCTTGCCTGGCTTCAGCTGCCGCTGGGACCAGGCGACGACGTGCCCGGCGGGCGCCCACGCGGTGTCGGCGGCCAGCTCGGCGCGGACGGTCAACCAGGTCTCGCCCGACCCGGCGCCCGCGCCGCCATCTCGGCCGGTCAGCTCGGCCGGAAGACCCACCTCGGTGTACCCACCCGCAGCCAGCACCGGTACATCCAGCACAACCTCAGCGACGGTGTCGCCGTCGACCTCGGTGGTCGCGACCAACCGCAGGTCATCGGTGGTGGCCGCGTGCCGCCGGCTGCGGATCGTCACCGTGCCCGACCGGTCCAGCCCGATCACCACCGGTGCGCTGACGGCGGCGAACTCCGCCAGGCCCGGGGTCGGGCTCCCATCCGGCAGGACCATCCCGTCCATCACGAAGTTCCCGTCGTGAACGACCTCGCCGAAGTCGCCGCCGTACCCGTAGAACGGCGTGCCGTCCGGCGCATGGGTGAGCAGCCCGTGGTCTCGCCACTCCCAGATGAACCCACCCTGGAAGCGTGGATAGCGCTCGAACAGCTCGTCGTACTCTGCTAGCGCGCCGGGACCGTTGCCCATCGCGTGGGCGTACTCGCACAAGATGAACGGCTTGCTACGGATCCTCGGGCCGTGACCGGGACCGGACTCGATGATCTCACCGGACTCGTCGGCGATCGCCGCCGCGTCCACGAGATTGGGGTACATCCGGGAGTAGACATCTGCGTAGGCCCCGGTGTAGTCGCCCTCGTAGTGCACGGGGCGGCCGGGATCGCGGCGGTGGACCCAGTCGGCGTTCGCCTGGAGGTTTCGGCCGGTGCCGGCCTCGTTGCCGAGCGACCAGATGATCACGCTCGGGTGGTTCTTGTCCCGCTCGACCGTGCGTCGGATCCGGTCGAGATAGACCTCGGCGAATCGCGGGTCGTCGCTGGGGTTGCCGACCCAGTTCTGGAACTGGAAGCCGTGGGTCTCGATGTCGCACTCGTCGATCACCCAGAAGCCCAGCTCGTCGAACATCGACAAGACCTCGGGATGCGGCGGGTAGTGGCTGGTACGGACGGCGTTGACGCCGTACCGCTTCATCAGCAGCAGGTCGTCGCGGGCGTACGCCGGGTCGTGCACCCGGCCGAGCTCCGGATGGGTCTCGTGCCGGTTCATCCCGCGGAAAGTGATCGGCGAGCCGTTGACCAGCAGCTGCGCGTCCGCGATCTCCACCGTGCGGAACCCGACCCGGAGCCTGACCTCCTCGCCGGCGGACGTAACGATGGCCTCGTACAGCCTCGGGGTCTCGGCCGTCCAGGGATCGACCGGCCCGACGTCGAGCAGCTCAGGCTGACCCGGACCGTCCAGGGTGGTCGCGAAGTCGAGCTCGGGGATCTCGACCGTGATGGGCCAGGCGGCCGAGCTCGCGGTGATGCCTGCCCGCAGCTTGCCGCTCCCGTCACGGAAGCCGCATTCCAGCCACACATCGTCGATCGCTCCGACGGGTCGGGCCAACAGCGTGACGCCGCGGAAGATGCCGGGCAGCCACCACTGGTCCTGGTCCTCGACGTAGCTCATGGACGACCACTGGTGCACCCGCACGGCCAGCACGTTCCTGCCGGGCCGTAAGGCGGCGGTGACGTCGAACTCCTGGACCAGCCGGCTGCCCTTGCCGATGCCGATCTCGATCCCGTTCAGCCACACCCGATAGACGGACTCGACGCCGTCGAAGCGGAGCAGCACCCGCTCGGCATCCCAGCCGGGATGCTCGAAGCTTCGGCGGTGATCGGCGGTCGGGTTGTCGTCGGGGACGTACGGGACGTCGACCGGGAACGGGTACTGGACGTTGGTGTAGATCGGCTTGCCGTACGCGCCGTCGCCCCCGTCGTGGAACGCCGGCAGCACCCAGTGCGATGGGACCTTGATCGGAGCCCATCCGTCGGCGGCGTCGTCGAAGTCGGGATCGGCGAAGTCGTCGTCGAGACGATGGTGGGTCGAGTGAAGCCGGAACTGCCATGACCCGTTCAGGCTGAGCGTGGGGGCATCGGAGGCCACCCACGAGCGAGCCGGTGTGCGGCTCCCGTCGCCGGACGAGAAATCCTCGACATAGCTGGACACCCCGCCACGCTATCGGTCGACCTACGTCTCCCGTGCGCTGACTCCGTCGACGCAATCCGAGGTGATCACGCCGTCCTCGAGCGACGGGTGCCGCCCGACCTCCCCCGTTTGCCAGCCCGGGTCGGGCGAGTGGGGCCCGTTTCGGCCCTGTTCCCGCCCCGTTTGCCAGCCCGGTCGGGCGTGTGGGGCCGGGTTGGGCACTGTTCCTGCCTCAATTGCGAGCCCGGTCGGGCGTGTGGGGACCGTTTCGCCCTGTTCCTGCCCCGTTTGCCAGCCCGGTCGGGCGAGGGGGGCCGGTTCGGCCCTGTTCCCACCTCGTTTGCCAGCCCGGGCGTCCAAACAACGATCGGCACGTGTTCGGCGTACGTCAGCTTCACCACCGGTCGGAAGCTTCGGTTCCCCTCCTGTCGCGCGGACGGGTAGGATCACGTATTCGTCCGGGGGATCTCCCCGGGAGCTGTTGTGAGTTGATCTCGGGACCGTCGTCTCGGGAGGTCGAGAGGGCAAGATCTGTGGGTTCGGTCATCAAGAAGCGTCGCAAGCGGATGGCGAAGAAGAAGCACCGCAAGCTCCTGAAGCGCACACGCATCCAGCGCCGCCGCGCCGGCAAGTAGCCGCCGCCGGCACCTAGCCGTCGGGCAGCCAGCGGCCGGCTTGCCGCATCGCCCGCGGCACGCGCCGGAAGCGATCGGGCCGCCACAAGCGATCGGACCGGAAGCCAAAACCGCCTCGGCAGCAGCCGCACCGAAGACGATCTCGTCCAGGGGGTCTCATGTCACGCGTCGTCCTCGTTACCGGGGTCTCGCGCGACCTGGGCGCCCGATTCGCGAGAACCCTCGCCGCGGCCGGCGGTTATGAGGTCATCGGGGTCGACGTCTTGCCGCCACGGCACGACCTGGGCGCCGTCTCGTTCGTTCGGGCCGACATTCGCAACCCGATCATCGCGAAGGTGATCTCGTCGCGGGGAGTCGACACCGTCGTCCATATGGCGATGGTGGTGACCGCCGGAAGTGCGGGTGGGCGCTCCGCGATGAAAGAGATCAACGTCATCGGCACCATGCAACTGCTCGCGGCGTGCCAGAAGTCGGAGACGTTCGAGAAGCTCGTCGTGCAGAGCTCGGTGTCGGTCTACGGCGCGTCTCCCCGTGATCCCGCCAAGTTCACCGAAGACATGTCGCCGCGGGTTTCGCCGCGGACGGGCTTCGGCAAGGACTCCATCGAGATCGAGGCGTACGTCCGCGGCCTGGCTCGGCGTCGACCAGACGTCCATGTCAGCACGCTTCGGCTGGCCAACCTGATGGGAGCCGGCGTCGACAGTCATGTCACCCGGTACCTGTCGCTGCCGGTGGTCCCACGAGTGATGGGTTTCGACGCGAGACTGCAGTTCCTGCATCCGACGGACGCGGTCGAGGCGTTGCTCTGGGCTGCCCGCGAGGAGCTGCCGGGCACGTTCAACGTGGCGGCACCCGACGTGATCACCCTGACCCAGGCGATCCGGATGATGGGCCGGCCGAGCATCGGCGTGCCGCAGTTTGCGGCTCCGAGCGTTGCGGGTCTCATCAGGCAGGCCCGGTTGGGCGACTTCTCGTCCGACATGGTGGACGCGCTGACGTACGGCCGGGCGATGGCCACCACCCGCTTCGCGGCGGCGACGACCGAGATCGACGGACGCGGCTTCCAGCCGAAGTACACCAGTCGGCAGGCCCTGCAGGAGTTCGTCGGCGTATCCCGGCCCGGTCTGCTGGACCCCGCCCGGGTCTCGTCGGCACTGGACCAGATCGAGAGCGCGCTCAGCGTGCGGTCGCGTCCGACGGGAGCCGACGGTGGCTGACGCGGAGATCATTCAGCTCGGCAGTCGGGGCCAGGCTGGTCGCGGCAGCCGCAAGGCGCCGTCCCGGGCGGCGCGAGGGCTGGCGGCCGGACGTACGCCGTCTGCGGTCGGGAAGCCGAAACACGTCGATCCGGATGCTGTCGAGGCTCCCCGGACGTACGCGGAGCCTGTTGCCGCTGCACCCCCTGAGTCTGTCGAATCCACGCCTGCGGAACCTGCGGAGTCCATCCGCGCTGACCCTCCCGAATCCACGCGCGCCGAGCCTGTGAAAGCGCCAACGGCGCGCCGCACCAGGAGTCGCCCTTCGACGGCCTCCGGGGACCGTGCCGGGCCCGCCGAGCAGCCCCGGCCAACGAAGGCGGCATCGCGACCACGGAAGGCACCTCCGACCAGCCCGCCCTCGCGGAAACCCTCGCCGCCCGAGTCGGATCCGATTGTCGACGACACGGAGGCCGAGGATCTGGGCGCCGACGTGCGCGTGGCCGAAACCGCTGCAGGCTCGTCCGGGGGCTCGGGTGGCTCCGGCTGGCAGTCGGGTTCGGTACCGCCGCCACTCGATCTCGGTGCCGTGCTCACCGAGGTCGGCGAGGTGCTCCGCAAGTTGCTCGGCGGACTCGGCGACGTACCGGTCGATCGGCTCCGGCACTTCGCGGCCGATCCGCTCAATGGCCTGTTCGCACTCGCCCAGAGTCTCGGTGTCGACTGGCAGACGACGATCGACGAGGCGGTTGGCTTCGCCCGATCGCGGATGACCGGTGAGTACGCGATCGACGAGTTCGGTTTCGATCCAGAGTTCACCGAGAAGATCTTCCTGCCCGCCATGCGGCCGCTGGTGCGGAAGTGGTTCCGGGTCGAGGTGCGCGGCATCGAGAACATCCCGCTCACCGGCTCCGCGCTGCTGGTCTCGAATCACGCCGGGACCATGCCGCTGGACGGTCTTGTCCTGCATACGGTCGTCTACGACGAGATCCTGCGGCACGTTCGGATGCTCGGTGCCGATCTGGTGTTCAAGACGCCGTACTCCCACGACTTCGCGCGCCGGATCGGCACGACCCTGGCGTGTGCGGAGGACGCCGAACGTCTGCTGCACTCCGATCAGCTCGTCGCGGTCTACCCCGAGGGATTCAAGGGTCTCGGCAAGCCGTTCGCCGATCGCTACAAGCTCCAGCGGTTCGGCCGTGGCGGATTCGTCTCCGCAGCCGTCCGGGCCCAGGTGCCGATCGTGCCGGTCTCGGTCGTCGGTTCGGAGGAGATCTATCCGCTGCTCTCCGGCGCGCCGACCATCGCCCGGGCGATGGGGGTGCCGTATTTCCCGGTCACCCCACTGTTCCCCTGGTTCGGGGTCCTCGGGATGATCCCGCTGCCCAGCAAGTGGATCATCTCGTTCGGGGAGGCGATCGCCACCGACGAGCTGCCGGCCGGTGCCGCCGACGACCCGATGATCGTGTTCAACGTCACCGACCAGGTGCGCGAGACCATCCAGCATTCGTTGTACGAGCTGCTGATGCAGCGCCGGAGCGCGTTCTTCTGATTCTTGCTGGTTGGCGCCCCACCACGTCGCACCCCGACCTGCGTCTTCGCACCCCTGGCAGGGAGGTGATGCGGGGTGCGAAGTGGCTCCCAGGGTGCGAGGTCACGGGCCGGGGCGCCGGTAAGGACCGGGGACCGAGGGGTGGCGAGCCGCGGCCTATATTGATAGTTCGCCAAGCAAAGGATCGTACCCATGGCTCTCCCCCGTTTTCTGCGTCGAGTCCCCGAACGGCTCACCACCGGCGCGTACGTTCTGCACTCAGGTCTGGAGAAGTGGAGCGGTGACGAAGAGCGTGCCGCTGCCGTCCACGGGATGGCGGCCGGGGCGTATCCGTTTCTCGGCAAGCTGAAGCCGACGACGTTTCTGAAGCTGCTGTCCATCGGCGAGATGGCGACCGGAGCGATGCTGCTGATCCCGTTCGTTCCGCAGGCTCTGGCGGGTGCGGCGCTGACCGGCTTCTCCGGCGGGCTCGTCGGTATGTATCTGCGCACGCCTGCGCTGCACAAGCCCGGCAGCGTCTGGCCCACGCCGCAGGGCATGGCGGTGAGCAAGGACGTCTGGATGCTCGGAATCGGGACTGGCCTGCTGATCGATGACCTCGCGTCGAAGTGACCCGCCAGCCCGAGCATCTGTGCGGACCCGCCGACCCCGATGGATGCGCGGACCCCTGCTGAAGCGCTGGCCCCTGCTGTCGGGCTCACTTCGCCGACGGGCTTACTGACCCACGCTGGCCCGGTGGCGCGACGTGATCCGAGCGGCCCTCACGGAGACGTCGGCTTCGGAGCCGCAGCTCAGCCCGGCAGCCACCATGGTGCGCCGAGCACGGCGAACGGGGTCGCAACCGGCGCCCCGGCCAGCCCGTAGATGGCCGCGTCGTCGGCAAGCATCTCCAGCAAGAGTCGGCACTCTCGTCGGGCAGCTCGCGCGGAAAAAGTGCCGGTCAGTCGGTCCGCGCCGATGCCAGCCGAGCGCGGCGCGCCGGATTGTCCGGCCACTGACCTGCACTTTTTCCGCGACGACGCTGCGCACCAGGTGGTTCACGCGCGGATACGTTGGCCCCGCATAGCCTGGTGGCGTGTACGGGGTCCTGGTCGTGATCATGCTCGCGACCGCGGGCTTCACGGTGCTGGTGTTCCGACGCAGCCCGAGCGCCGGATCCGGTGTCCGTGCCCAGCTGGAGAGCTTCGGTTACCTCGGTGCGGGCGCCCTGGCGCTGGTCGCCGCGGCCGTGCTGGTCCTCGGACTCGCCGGCGACTCGGCCGGCCGGCCGGAGCAGCTGGCGATGATCGGGATGTTCGCGTTCGTGCTCTATCTCGGGATCGCCTACGTCGTCGCCCACCTGCTCGCCAAGCGCCAGTGACGCGGGCGGGCGCCACGCAATTCCGGGAATGGGGTCGAGACCGCAATGCTTGGGCCCGGGAATCTGCAGTTGGCGCGCACGTTCGGCGACGGAACAGGGCTCAGCTCCGCGCTCGAGGTGAGGATCCGGACTCCGCGCTCGAGGTGAGGATCCGGACTCCGCGCTCGAGGTGAGGATCCGGACTCCGCGCTCGAGGTGAGGATCGATCCGGACTCAGCGCTTGAGGTGGCGGCGCAGGGCGAGCGCTGAGGCGATGGCGCCGGTGGTGGCCCCTGCCGCACCTGCCCCGAGCAGTCCGATCCGAGCGGCCCTCCGGCCGGAGCGGTAGTCCCGGATCTGCCAGTCGTTGTCCTCGGCATGGTTCTGCAGCCGGCGATCTGGGTTGATCGCGCACGGGTGCCCGACGAGCGACAGCATCGGCAGGTCGTTGTAGGAGTCGGAGTAGGCGAAGCAGCGGGCGAGATCGAGGTCGTGCTCCTGCGCCAGCGCTCGTACGGCGTCGGCCTTTGCCGGCCCGTGCAGCAAGGTTCCGACGAGACGACCGGTATAGACACCCTCGACATGCTCGGCGACCGTGCCGAGCGCGCCCGTCAGGCCCAGCCGACTGGCAATCAGACCCGCCACCTCGATCGGCGCTGCGGTCACCAGCCACACCTGTTGACCGACGTCGAGGTGCATCTGGGCGATCGCCCGGGTGCCGGGCCAGATCCGCGGTGCGATGAACTCCTCATAGACCTCGTTGCCGACGTCGACCACCTCGGTCACGGTGTGACCCTCGATGAAGCTCAGCATGGTCGCGCGAGCGTCCTCGATATGGGCGTCCTTCTCGCCGCCGATCATCCGAAAGTAGATCTGCAGCCACAGACCCTTGATGATCAGTCCGGTCGGGAAGAAGCCTCGACGATACAGACCCTTGGCCAGGTGGAAGACCGAAGCGCCCTGGACGACTGTGTTGTCGAGGTCGAAGAAGGCCGCCGCACGCCGGTCCTGGTGGATGAGTGGCTCGGTCGCCGGCCGTCCATCGGCTGCATCGGGCGGCTGAGTCACACCGCAACCCTAGCCAGGTAGCCGGCGGCGAGGCACTGCTCCGGCTCAGGGCCGCCGCCGAGACCGGCTACGGCCGTTCTCGACTCGTCCTCGCCAGGCGCGCGTGCCGCCATCGTCGGCCCGGATGGGTACCGATACCTCTCCCTCGCGCCACGCATCAGGCCGTGGAAGACTCGTCAGGTGGCCGCGTCCAGCACTTCGAGCCCGTCTCCGTCGTCGGGTGACTCGCCGCTGTCCGACACTGCCGCGCTCGACCCCCCCGCGCCCGACACCGCCGCGCCCGAACCTGCCTCGCCTGAGCCCGCCTCGACTGACGCCCCACCCCCCACGCCGCCGCCGACGTTCTTGCCCACCGCCACGGTGGACGGTCAGGACGACGATATCGACGTCGACGACCTCGTGCCCGACGTACCACGCGTGGCCAACCTCGCCGACCTGATCGCCCGCAACGCACGAGAACGTCCCGACCACGTGGCTCTCGTCGAGCCCGGTGCCGGCCGCCGCAGCCTGACCTGGGCCGAGATCGACCGGGCGGCGTCGTCTCTCGCCGCCGGACTGGCCCGGCACGGGGTTCTCGCGGGGCACCGGCTCGCGCTGCGCGGCCCGAGCTCGATCTCGTACGTCCTCGCCTACCTCGGAGCGCTCCGCGCGGGGGTGGTCGCGGTCCCGCTCGGCGTCCGGGCGGGCAGCGAGCTGTCCGCGCAGTGGCTCGCGTCGAGTGGTGCTCGGCTGCTGCTGACCACCGGCGATCCCGAGCTCGGCGGCACCATCGCGACCCACCCACTGACCCCCGACGGGCTGGCGGAGCTGGCCGATCCCGCAGCAGCACCCGTGCCATCGCCGCCCGACCGGGAGGCGCTTGCAGTGCTGATCTTCACGGCCGGCACCGCGGAGGAGCCGCGGCCGGTCATGCTGAGTCACCGCGCACTCCTGGCCGGCCTCGACGACACCCCTGGTCGCCCCACGGCCGAGTCCGTGGTCGGTCTGGCACTGCCGCTCTCAGGGGCGTACGGCCTGGTCGGTGTTCTCGGCGGCTGGATCGCCACCGGCTGCCGGCTGATCCTCACGGACGATCGCGCGGATCTGGTGGCGCTGGTCGGCGCGGAGTCGATCACGCACCTCCCGCTGACGCCACCGCAGATCTTCCGCCTGTTGCAGCGCTCGGCGCACGCCGGATCGGATCTTCGTGACGCGTTCGCGACCGTCGTCAGTGTCGTCTCGGCCGGTGCGCGGTTGCCCTGGCCGTTGGCACGGGAGTTCGCCGAGCGCACCGGGCTGCGGATCGAACCCGCGTACGGCCTCACCGAGACCGGGCGGGGCGTCGCCAGCACGCTCGGTACGCCGGTGCTGGGTCCGGGCCACGTCGGCCACGCCCTGTCCGGGGTGCAAATCCGGATCGGCGACGGCACCGACGACGAGCCGGGCGAGATCTGGGTCCGCGGCGAGATGCTGTTCTCGGGCTACTGGCCGCTCGGCACAGGCGGTGCCGGGGAAGACGGGTGGTGGAACACCGAGGATCTCGGCTACCTGCAGGGTGACGAGCTCTTCGTGCTCGACCGGGTTCGCGACCTGCTGACCGTCAGCGGCTTCACGATCTATCCCGCCGAGGTCGAGCAGGTGATCGCGGAGCTGGAGGGCGTCGATGCCGTGGCCGTGATCGGTGCCCCCGACGCCGACGGCCGGCCAGCGGATGGTGGCGTTCGTCTCCGGTACGGCGACGCCGGAGCAAGTGACCGAGCACTGTCGCGACCGGCTGGCCGCGTACAAACGGCCCCGGGAGGTCCGCAGCGTGGACCGGCTGCCGCGCACCATCACGGGGCTCGTCCGCCGGGGCGCGCTGCGGCGGATGCTGGCCGAGGAACCTCATGGTGGCTGAGTCTCGGCCGCGCGTGCTCGTCCTGGTCCGGTCCGGGTGCCATCTGTGCGACGACGCCAAGGCGGTGATCGCGGCGGTCTGCGCCGAGGAGTCCGCGGACTGGGCGGAGCGCGACATCACCGACGACCCGGAGCTGACCAGGCGCTACACCGACGAGATTCCGGTGACCTTCGTCGACGGCCGGCAGCACGACTACTGGCGGGTTGACCCGGACCGGCTGCGGGCCGCCCTCCGCCGTTCGGCCGGCTGAGGACGTACGCGTGCTGTTCAATGCGCCCACGCTGACCGGCCTCGCCGAGGGCCGGGTCGACCGGACGTACCGGCGCTGGAGTGTCGTCCGGCCCAGGGTCGGCTCGCGGTTCACCACGCGGGCCGGGGTCGTGGAGGTCACATCGATCGAGCTGGTGGACTCCGCGGCGCTGACCGACGAGGATGCCGGCCACGCGGCGTTCGCATCGCTGGCGGCGTTGCAGAAGTGGACGACGAGCAACGGCACTGGAGACCTGTACGAGATCGGCATCCGCCTGATCGGACCGGACCCGCGGATCGCACTGCGCTCGGAGGACGTGCTGACGCCGGCAGAGATCGCCGAGCTCGACGGCAGGCTCGACCGGATGGACGCGGCCGCCGACACTCCCTGGACTCGGGCGGCGCTCCGGTTGATCGAGCGCAATGCCGGGGTGGTGTCGACCGAGCTCGCCGCCGAGGTGGGTCTGGAACGGCAGTACTTCAAGCTCCGGGTCCGCCGGCTCAAGGCGCTCGGACTCACCGAGAGCCTCGAGGTCGGCTACCGGCTGTCGCCCCGCGGCGCCGCCTATCTCGCACGTCACGACGGCTCCTGAGTGCCATCGGCGATGACCGGTGCAACCGGTCTCTCGGCGGGTGAGTCCAGGCGCGTGTCGTCGCAGCTGAGGACCCGCTCAGGGAGAGCGTCGAGGGCATTTGTTCACGCGTTCACAAGCTCCTAGAGTGAGGATGCTCGGTTCGACCACGAGGTCACCAGGTCGGCGGGCACGTTCTTGCCCGCCGACGACAACCGGGAGTGATGTGGTCAGCCAGACCCGCGCCGCCGCGCCGCTGGGTTCCGGACTGGCCGAGTCGGGACTGGCCGAGTCGGGACTGGCCGAGTCGGGACTGGCGGCATCCGGCCGAACTGCATCGGGGCTGGACGCCACACCGCCACCGGGCAGCGGCGGCAAGGGCATCCCATCGGCCACGGTGGCCCGGCTCCCGGTCTACCTGCGCGCCTTGGCACACGTCGCCGCGCGCGGCGTGGACACCATCAGCAGCCGGACGCTGGCCGAAGCCGCCGGAGTCAGCTCGGCACAGTTGCGCAAGGACCTGTCCTACCTCGGGTCGTACGGCACCAGAGGCGTCGGCTACGACGTGGAGTATCTGCGGTTCCAGATCGGTAGAGAGGTCGGCTCCGCGCACGACTGGCCCGTGATCATCGTCGGGCTCGGCAACCTGGGCACCGCGCTGGCGAACTACTCCGGTTTCTCCTCCCGAGGCTTCCGCATCGTCGCGCTGGTCGACGCGGCACCCGAGCTCGTGGGTCGACAGATCCACGGCCTGCCGATCTCCGACCTCTGCGAGCTCGAGCGGCTGGTGGCCGAGACTCACGCCGCGATCGGGGTGATCGCCACCCCCGCCGAAGCCGCTCAGGCGGTCGCCGACCGGCTGGTCGAGTGCGGTATCACCAGCATCCTCAACTTCGCGCCGGTCGTGCTCAGCGTCGCCGGTCAGGTGAACGTCCGTAAGGTCGACCTGGGCCAGGAGCTCCAGATCTTGGCCTACCACGAGCAGCGCAAGGCCGACGAGCCCGGGGCCGCCGGCCGCCGCGTTCACGGTTCCTTGCCGGACAGGAGTGTCGTTTCGTGAGCATTCTCGTGCTGAGCGTGTCGCACAAGACCGCCTCGGTCGAGTTCTTGTCCCAGCTCGCCATGGACGCACCGGCGGCGGCCAAGTTCACCGACGAGCTGATGTCGAGCGAGTACGTCGACGAGACGGTCGTGCTGTCCACCTGCAATCGCACCGAGCTGTACGTGTCGGTGTCCAGGTTCCACGGCGGTCTCGAGGACACGGCCGGGGCGCTGGCACGATTCGCAGGGTTGTCGGTGAGCGAGCTGCAGAACCGCTGCGCGGTCTATTTCGACGAGGGTGCGGTGGCGCACACGTTCGCCGTTGCGTCGGGTCTGGACTCATTGGTGGTGGGGGAGAGTCAGGTCCTCGGCCAGGTCCGCGCCGCACTGAGCCAGTCCCAGGGGCACGGCACAGTGGGCACCGTGCTCAACTCGCTGTTCCAGCAAGCGATCAGGGTCGGCAAGCGGGTGCACACCGAGACCTCGATCGGCTCGGCGGGCCGCTCGCTGGTCACGGCGGCGTACGACGTGCTGGCCGCCCGGATCGGCTCGTTGGACGGTCAGCGGGTGCTCGTGGTCGGGGCCGGTTCGATGGCCACACTCGCCGCGCGGACGGCGTCGACGTCGGGCGCACTGGTGACCTGCGTCAACCGGACCGAGGCTCGGGCGCAGCGCCTCGCCACCTTGATCGACGGCACCGCCCTGGCCTGGGCCGACCTGGGAGTCGCCGTGCGAACCGCGGATGTGATCGTCACCTGCACCGGTGCCCGCGAGCTGCTGATCACCCGCGATGTACTGGTCGGGTCGCGGGTGCGGGGGATCGTCGACCTCGCGCTGCCGCCCGATGTCGCGGAGGATGTGACCGAGCTCGGCATCGAGCTGGTCAATCTGGCACGACTGGTCGATGACCAGCTCGACGCGGCGACTGCCCAGCAGATCGAGGCCGCGCGTCGGCTGGTGCGCTCCGAGGTCGGCGACTTCTTGGGGATGCGCCGGGCGACTGCGGTCGCACCGACCGTCGTTGCGTTGCGCTCGATGGCCTCGGAGGTGGTGGCTGGTGAGATGCAGCGTCTCGATCTCCGGGTTCCCGGGCTGACCGATCGCGAGCGCGAGGAGGTGCATCGAGCGGTCCGCCGGGTGGTCGACAAGCTGCTCCACGCGCCGACGGTGCGCGTCCAGGAGCTGGCCGCCGACTCGGCCAGCGTTGACTACGCGGCGGCACTGCGCGAGCTGTTCGCACTCGATCCGCAGACGGTGGCCGCGGTGATGTCGCCCGAGGTTCCGCGGTAGTGCAGCTCTGCTCGACGATGCCTCCTTCTAGCTGCCCTGACCGGGCCGAAGGGCCTCGCGCTTCATACGCCGCCGAAGGTGGGCCGCGGTGACCACGCCACCCCTCCGCATCGGTGCCCGCCGGTCCCCGCTTGCCCGGGCGCAGGCCGACCAGGTGGCCGCGTTGCTGGCAGCGGTCGGGGTGCCGAGCGAGTTCGTCGGGATCACCACGACCGGTGACGTCGACCCTCGCGCGCTGACTGAGATCGGTGGCACCGGGGTATTCACCAGTGCGGTTCGCGAGGCGCTGGTTGGGGGCAGGATCGACGTGGCTGTGCACTCACTCAAGGATCTGCCGACGGCACCGGTGGACGGCCTACTGCTGGCCGCCGTACCGTCTCGAGAAGACACCCGCGATGTGCTGGTCGGTCTTCGACTGGCCGACCTTCGCGACGGCGTTCGGATCGGCACTGGCGCGCCCCGGCGGGCCGTCCAGCTGATCGAGCTCGGGAATCGTCTCGGAATCGTTATCGAACCGGTGCCGATCCGGGGCAATGTCGACACGCGGATCGCCCAGGTTTCCGCCGGTGCGTGTGATGCCGTTCTCCTTGCGGCCGCCGGATTGCGGCGTCTGGGACACCTTCCGGACACTTTGGAGGGATCCTCCAACTCCGATACCGTTGTCAAGGGCCTGCCGGCCACGATCCTGGCCGAGGACCACGTGTTGCCCGCGCCTGGACAGGGTGCGCTGGCGTTGGAAGTCCATTGCTCGCTGAGTACGCCGCGAGCGAACGCCGTGCGGCTGCTCGACGATCCGGTGAGTCGGGCGGAATCCCTTGCAGAGCGAGGATTCCTGGCAACTCTCGAGGCAGGCTGTACGGCCCCCGTCGGTGCTCGCGCAATTGTCAAATCCGTCCGTGGTATGACCCTCGATTTGACTCTGACCGCCGTAATTGGGAGAACGTATCTGAGCAACTTGTCAGAACCGACCAAAAGCGGACCGATACCGACCTCGGGCCTCTTCCGTCTCCAGCGGCGCGGCGAGACGGAGAACCCGGTGCAGTTCGGTGCGGCTGCGGCGAGGGAAGCGCTGACAGAGTTGCTCGACGAGCCAGTGCCCCACGGGCACGTACAACGCGCCGATCGAGCGTCGGCGCCGAACACAGAACGCGAGAACCCCCTGTGAGCACAACGTCGGTCCGCAAGCCCCGCACCACGTCCACCTCTGCGTCCACCCCCATGTCACCGGTCACCCGAGGCCGGGTGATCTTCGTCGGCACCGGTCCGGGCGACCCCGACCTGCTCACGCTCGGTGCGATCGCCGCCCTCGCCGACGCGAGCGCGGTCATCCTCGACTCGGACCGGCAGCAGGCGATGCTGAGCCATCCGGCGATCACGCTGGCCTCCGATGCGGAGGTCGCGACGCTCGGGCTGTCCGAGGCCGGCCGTCCGCTGTCGCCGTCGGCGAGGGCAAAGCTCGTGCTGAAGCACGCGTGCGCCGGTGCCCGGGTCGTGCGTCTCGTGCACGGTGACCCCTTCCTCGACAACGCCGTGGCCGACGAGGCCGCGGCGTGCGTCCGGGGTGGCATCGACTTCGAGGTCGTGCCCGGGGTGTCCAGCCTGACGGCGGTGCCGGAGTACGCGGGCGTCGATCTCAGCCACGGATGCGGGGTGCACTTCGCGTCGGCCACCGAGGGCAGGTTCAGCAAGGCCGGCGCTGCGCCATGGGGCAGCGCCGCAACGGTGGTCGTCAGCACTGTGGTGTCCATGACCAGCAGCCTGGTCGAGGCCGCGAAGTCCGCCGGCCGGTCGGGCGATGATCATGTGCTGGTCACCCTGCACGGTGGCAGCACCGAGCAGCTGACGATCAGCACCACCCTCGACGACCTGGTCGCCGTCGTGAAGTCGACCAAGGCCCCCGGAGCCGATCCGGCGCACGTGATCATCGGCCAGGCGGCGGAGCAACGCAGCGAGCTGTCCTGGTACGAGACCAAGCCGCTGTTCGGCTGGCGGGTGCTCGTGCCCCGGACCAAGGACCAGGCCGCGCCGATGGTGGCTCGACTGCGGACGTACGGTGCGCACAGCGAGGAGGTGCCGACCATCTCGGTCGAGCCGCCGCGTAGCCCGCTGCAGATGGACAAGGCGATCCGCGGTCTGGTCGAGGGTCGCTACGAATGGGTTGCCTTCACCTCGGTGAATGCCGTCAAGGCCGTCCGGGAGAAGTTCGAGGAGTATGGTCTCGATGCCCGCGCGTTCTCCGGGCTCAAGGTCGCCGTGGTCGGCGAGATCACGGCAAAGGCCCTGCAGGCTTGGGGAATCGAGCCTGATCTCGTGCCGAGCGCGGAGCAGTCCGCCGCCGGCCTCGCTGCGGAGTTCCCGCCGTACGACGATGTTCTCGACCCGATCAACCGGGTCTTCCTGCCGCGGGCCGACATCGCCACCGAGACGCTGGCCGCGGGCTTGATCAATCTCGGCTGGGAGGTCGAGGACGTCACGGCATATCGGACGGTGCGGGCAGCTCCACCGGACGCGTCCGTGCGCGAGGCGATCAAGACCGGCAAGTTCGATGCCGTCGTGTTCACGTCCTCCTCCACCGTGCGCAACCTGGTGGGGATCGCGGGCAAGCCGCATCCCTCGACCGTGATCGCCGTGATCGGTCCGGCCACAGCCCGGACCTGTGAGGAGCATGGGCTGCGGGTCGACGTGATCGCGGGCAAGCCGTCCGTCGTCGACCTGGCCGATGCGCTCGCCAGCTTCGCGGCCGAGCGACGGGATGCGCTACTCGCCGAGGGCGAGCAGGTGCTGAAGCCGTCACAGCGCAAGCCCACCACCCGCAAGAGGGTCTGAGCGCCGCCGTACCCTCCCGACTTGTCAGCGTCACGAACGGCCCTGACCGATTCTGACGCTGACAAGTCGGAGGATTGCTCAGCTGGAAGGAGCGGAGCGAGCGTTGAGCATCGTGAGACCGCGGAGGTTGCGAACCAACCCGGCGATGCGATCGATGATCGCGGAGACCACCGTGCAGGCCCGACAGTTGATCTTGCCCCTGTTCGTCGCGGAAGGCCTTACCGAGCCGCGACCGATCAGCTCCATGCCGGGGGTCGTCCAGCACACGCTGGACAGCCTGCGGAAGGCACTGGTCGAGGCTGCTGAGGCTGGTCTGGCGGGCGTCATGCTGTTCGGCATCCCGGAGCACAAGGATGCGTTGGGGTCCGGTGCGCTGGACGACCACGGCATTCTCACGATCGCGGTGCGGACCGCCCGTGAGGAGGTCGGCGACAGCTGTCTGGTGATGACCGATGTCTGTCTCGACGAGTTCACCGACCACGGTCACTGTGGTGTGCTCACCGCCGACGGCACGGTCGACAACGACGCAACCGTGGAGATCTATGCCGAGATGGCCGCGCTGCACGCCGCGGCGGGCGCCCATGTCGTCGCCCCCAGCGGCATGATGGACGGCCAAGTTGCGGCCATCCGGTCGGCGCTGGATGCCGCCGGAGCACAAGATGTCGCGATCCTGGCGTACGGAGCGAAGTACGCCTCGGCGTTCTACGGGCCCTTCCGGGAGGCGGTCTCCTCCTCGCTGATCGGTGATCGCAAGACGTACCAGCAAGATCCGGCGAACGTCCGCGAGGCGCTGCGCGAGGTTGCACTGGACGTGGCCGAAGGTGCCGACATCGTCATGGTCAAGCCGGCGATGGGCTACCTCGACGTGGTGCGAGCGGTGCGGGAGGCGGTGGCGATCCCGGTGGCCGCCTACAACGTCTCGGGCGAGTACGCCATGGTCGAGGCCGCGGCAGCACGCGGCTGGATCAACCGCGAGGCCGCGATCGAGGAGACACTGACCAGCATCCGACGGGCGGGGGCCGACATGATCTTGACGTACTGGGCTCAGGAGTGGGCCCGGCGGTGTTGAACGGTCGCGCGCTGCGCTCAGCCTTGACCGGTTCCGTGTTCACCGGTTCCGCGAGACCTCGACCGGAATCGCTCCTCACTCCCGAGAGGCTCCACTCGTGAACGATCGGTGCTCGGTCGAGGCATTCGCGCGCGCCCAGACGGTCATTCCGGGTGGGGTGAACTCACCGGTACGCGCCTTCCGGGCGGTGGGCGGAACGCCGCGGTTCATCGCCCGGGCGTCCGGTCCCTATCTGTACGACGTGGACGGCAACGAACTCGTCGACCTGGTCTGCTCCTGGGGCCCGATGCTGCTCGGCCATGCGCATCCCGAGGTGCTCGCCGCAGTGTCCGCAGCTGCGGCGCGCGGCACGTCGTACGGCGCTCCGACCATCGCCGAGGTCGACCTGGCAGTCGAGATCATCGGGCGGACGCCGGTCGAACAGGTACGCCTGGTGAACAGCGGCACCGAGGCGACCATGTCGGTGCTTCGGCTGGCCCGCGGGATCACCGGCCGGAACAAGATCGTCAAGTTCGCCGGCTGCTACCACGGGCACGTCGACGCGCTCCTGGCCTCGGCCGGTTCGGGCGTCGCGACGCTGTCCCACCTTCCCGGCTCCAGAGTCGTGGGAGAGGCGATCCCGGGCAGTCCGGGCGTGACCCCCGCGACCACGGCGGACACCATCGTCGTGGGGTACAACGACCGTGCCGCGGTCGCCGAGGCCTTCGCGTCCTACGGCGACGAGATCGCGGCGGTGATCACCGAGGCTGCGCCGGGCAACATGGGGGTCATCGCACCCGGGGTGGTCGACGGCGTCGGGTTCAACGCGTTCCTCGCCCAGATCGCCCACCGGCACGGCGCACTGTTCATCTCCGACGAGGTGATGACCGGGTTCCGAGTCAGCCGGTCGGGTCAGTACGGGCTGGACGGTGTCGCGGCCGATCTGATGACCTTCGGCAAGGTGATGGGTGGCGGCTTCCCGGCGGCTGCGTTCGGCGGACCGGCCGACTTGATGGCCCACCTCGCCCCCGTCGGCGGGGTCTACCAGGCGGGCACGCTGTCGGGCAACCCGGTGGCCTCGGCCGCGGGGGTGACCACGCTGCGGCTGGCGACCGACGACGTCTACGGCTACCTCGATTCCATCTCCGCGACCCTGCGGGCCGAGGTCGGCGCTGCGCTGTCCGCAGCCGGCGTGCCGCACGTGATCTCGAACGCCGGGAACATGTTCAGCGTCTTCTTCGTGCAAGGTGATGTGACGGCAGTGCGGGACTACGAAGAGGCGTCCGGGCAGAGCACGGCGGCGTACGCGGCGTTTTTCCACAGCATGCTGGACTCCGGCATCTACCTCCCGCCGAGCGCGTACGAGGCGTGGTTCCTGTCGGCGACGCATGATGATGGTGTGATGGACAAGATCGTGTCGGCGTTACCGGCCGCTGCTGCGGCGGCCGCCCGCCACACCGGAGGAGAAGCGCGTTGAGCCCCGACGAGTCGGCGAACCCCGTCGAAGGGTCGGACGGAACGCGGTCTGGGCCGGTCGACGAGCGCATCGCAGGCCCGGTTGATGGGCCGGAGACCAGGACCATCGTCCATCTCGTCCGGCACGGCCTGGTCCAGAACCCGGACGGCATTCTGTACGGCCGGCTACCGGACTATCACCTGTCCGAGCTCGGACGCCAGATGGCCGCGACGACGGCGGAGTTCCTCGCCGATCGCGACGTGACTCATCTGCGCTGCTCGCCGCTGGAGCGGGCGCAGGAGTCGATGGAGCCGATCGCAGCGATCTATCCCATCCCGGTGACGATCGACGGGCGGGTGATCGAGGCGGGCAACCATCTCGAGGGCCAACAGGTCTCGCTCGGCGGTCCGGCGATGCGCAACCCGAAGAACTGGTGGCTTTTTCGCAATCCACTGCGGCCGACCTGGGGGGAGGCGTACACCGAGATCGTCGACCGGATGCGGCTCGCGATGCGTGACGCGGCCGCCGCGGCGCAGGGTCACGAGGCGATCGTGGTCTCTCACCAGCTGCCGATCTGGATGGCCCGGTGCGCCACCGAAGGGCGCCGGCTCGCGCACGATCCGCGCAAGCGGGAGTGCGCGCTTTCCAGCGTGACCTCGTTCACCTTCGTGGCTGGCCGGATCACGTCGGTCGGCTATGCCTCGCCGGCACGGGAACTGATCCCGAGTCCCAAGAGCAAGAAGCTCGTCGCCGGTGCGTGAGGGTAAGTCTGGGCGCGCGCTGGCGGGGCTTGCCTTGCTGTGCCTCGTCCTGGCGGGCTGCGGCGACAGTGGTCGCAGCACCGAGGGCGGCTATGTGGGCGCGGCGGCCAGCCGGGTCACCGTAGTCCCGCCGACTCAGCGCAAGCCGGCCGCCACCGTCTCCGGCACGAAGCTCGGCAGCAAGGACACCATCTCCACCGCCGACTTCGCCGACAAGGTCGTGGTGATCAACGTCTGGGGCTCGTGGTGCCCGCCATGCCGGCAGGAGGCGCCGGACCTGCAGAAGGCGAGCCAGCAGACCAAGGGCAAGGCCGACTTCCTCGGGATCACCACCAAGGACTACGACCCGGCGCCCGCCGAGGCGTTCGTCCGCCGGTTCGGCGTCACCTACCCGAGCATCTACGACCCCACCGGGAACGTCCTCCTCTCGTTCTCCGGCGACCTGCCGCCGAGCGCGATCCCGTCGACGCTGGTCATCGACCGCCAGGGCCGGGTCGCGGCACGCGTCCTCGGCACGATCTCGTCCGACTCGCTGGTCGACCTGGTCGACGACGTCGCTGCCGGGAAGTGAGCAGGCAGTGAGTCGTAGGGACGGAGCGTGCAGGGTCGGGCGGGCCAGCAGGGTCGGCGTTGCCGGGGCGGCCGAGTCATGATCGCCCTCGGCCTGACCACCCTGGACGTCGGCGCCTGGATGCAGGCCGCGGTCGGCGGATCGATGGCGTTGGCGATCCCGGTAGCGGTTCTGGCCGGGGTGGTGTCCTTCTTCTCGCCCTGCGTCGTCCCGTTGCTCCCCGGCTACCTGGCGTACGCCAGCGGGCTCGGCGCCGCGGAGGTGATCGAGGGCAACGAGCACCGCCGGCGGATGCTGGCGGGTGCGAGCCTGTTCGTGCTCGGCATGGCCGTGGTGTACGTCATCACCGGCGCCGTCGTCGGCGCCGCCGGCGAGGCGTTGCTCCGCTACTCGACCGTGATCAGCCGGGTGCTCGGCGTGGTGATCATCATCTTGGGCCTGATCTTCGCCGGGGTGCTGCGGATCGGTCAGCGTGACCTGCGGATCACCCGCGTTCCCGCCGTCGGAGTGGCAGCGGCTCCGCTGCTCGGCGCGGTCTTCGCCCTCAGCTGGACGCCGTGCATCGGTCCGACGCTCGGCGTCGTGCTGAATCTTGCGCTCAACGAGGCCACGGCCGTACGCGGCATGGTGCTGATGTTCGTGTTCACCCTCGGCCTCGGCCTGCCGTTCATCATCGCCGGCCTCGCGTACACGAAGATGGCCCGCACGGTCGGGTTCGTCCGTCGCCATCAGATCTGGGTGCTCCGGTTCGGCGGGTACTTCATGGTGCTCGTCGGGCTGCTACTCGTCACGGGCGCCTGGGACCATCTGATGGCCGCTCTCCGCCAGCTCGCAGCCAACTTCACTCCAGTGATCTGATGGGCGTGGTCTGAGATGGGTGTCACGGAGAGGGGGTTGATCACGGATGCCGAGTGACCTCGACACCAGCGAGACCCGTGCGGCGGTGGAATCGTCACCCGAGCCGCCGCGGAGCAACCACCGTCGGACCGATCCGGCGCCGGCCATCGGCTGGCGCGGCGGGCTGCGGTTCGTCTGGACCCAGATCACCTCGATGCGTACGGCGCTGGTGCTGTTGTTCCTGCTCGCGCTGGCTGCCATTCCCGGCTCACTCGTGCCGCAGCGCAAGATCTCCCCGATCCGGGTCGACGACTTCATCACCGCCCACCCGGTGCTCGGACCGGTGTACGACAAGATCGGCATGTTCGCCGTCTACTCCTCACCGTGGTTCTCCGCGATCTACCTACTGCTGTTCCTCTCGCTGATCGGCTGCATCATCCCGCGCGTCGGGACGTACGTTCGCGCGCTACGCACACCGCCGCCGAGGACGCCTCGCAATCTGTCCCGGCTGCCGGCGTACGAGTTCAGAGCTGTCGACGCATCCGAAGACCTGCCCAGCGAGGGCATCCTCGACCGAGCGGAGGCAGAACTCAAGAGCGCTCGCTACCGCGTCCGGCGCACCGAGGACTCGGTGTCGGCGGAGCGCGGCTACCTGCGGGAGGCCGGCAACCTGGTCTTCCATCTCAGCATGCTGGTGCTGCTGCTGGGGGTCGCGATCAACGCGACCTTCGGCTTCCGTGGCAGCAGCATCGTCGTGGTCGGCGAGGGCTTCTCCAACACGCTGAGCCAGTACGACGACCTCAGCGCCGGCGCCGGGTTCCGGGAGACGGCACTCGATCCGTTCACGGTGCTGGTGAAGAACTTCGACGTGAAGTTCGAAACCGGAGACGTGCAGCGGGGTGCCGCGCGACTCTTCCGGGCTGATGTCGAGGTCACCGAGGGTCCCGGCGGCACTCCGAAGCCGGAGACCCTCGAGGTCAATCACCCGCTGAACATCAACGGCACAACCGTCCACCTGATCGCCCACGGCTATGCGCCGAAGGTGACCGTGCGCGACGGCAACGGCAACGTGGCGTTCTCCGGGCCGGTCGTGTTCCTGCCGCAGGACGGCAACTTCATGTCCGCCGGCGTGATCAAGGCTCCCGATGCCCAGCCGAAGCGGTTGGCCTTCCAGGGCCTGTTCCTGCCGACCGCCGTGGTCACCAACGCCGACGCGGCACCGGTATCGGCCTTCCCCGACGCGCTCAATCCGGCCCTGCTGCTGGACATCTGGTCGGGGCCGCCGAAGGCCGAGACCGGACGTCCGGAGAGCGTCTACGCGTTGGACACCGCAGGGCTCACCCAGTCCAAGAAGGCCGACGGGCAGCCGCTGCGTTTCGCGCTCCAGCCCGGCGACACCTATGACCTCCCCGACGGGCTCGGCAGCGTGAGGATGGACGGCTGGGAACGTTGGGTGAAGCTGCAGGTCGGCGACACCCCCGGCATGCCGATCGCCCTCGGCGCCATCGGCTTCGCGGTGCTGGGACTCTGTCTGTCGCTGTTCATCCGACCTCGCCGTGTGTGGGTCCGCGTGCGGGCGCTCGGCAACGATTCCGGCACCGATGTCTCGGGGCTCGGGGTATCGGGGCTGGGCGTCTCGGGGCTGGGCGTCTCGGGGCTGGGCGTCTCTGACCTCGGCTCGGGCTCTAGGGTGGTGGAGGTCGGCGGGCTGGACCGGGCGGACGCACGGGCGGGGCTGACCGAGGACGTGTCCGAGCTGGCCAACCGGCTGGTCGGCGGCGCAGCAGCTCGAGGGAAGACGAATGAACCCAGCACGAGGTGAGCACCGATGAGCCACTCACGAAGTGAGCACCGATGAATTACGCGTACTACTCCAGCCTTGCGCTGGTCAGTTCTGTGCTGGTGTACTCCGCCGCGCTGCTGGCGCACGCTGCCGAGTGGGCGGCAGCGCGAAAGGTTCCGGTGAGCGACGACGTACGTGAGTCGGCGTTGGCAACGGTCGGTGCCGAGGTCTCCGGGCGCGGATCGGTCGATCAGACGTCCGCCGGTTCCGAGTCGGCGAGTTCCGAGTCGGCCAGTTCGGAACCGGCCGGCAGTTCGGAACCGGGCACCGGGAGGGCGGTCTCCGCCGCCGACGCGGCAGCCGTCCGGGTCGACATGTTCGGTCGGATCGGCGTCATGCTCACCGTTCTCGGGTTCGCGCTGAGCGTGTCCGGCATGGTGCTTCGCGGGCTCGCCGCCGGCCGTGCGCCCTGGGGCAACATGTACGAGTTCACCATCAGCGCGATGGTGTTCGTCGTCGGCGCGTACCTGTTCGTGCTGGCCAAATGGGGCATGCGCTGGCTCGGGCTGCCGGTCACCCTGCTCGCCGCGGTCGGGAACGGTCTGGCCGTGACCGTGTTCTACGTCGCCGTCGCACCGCTGGTGCCCGCGTTGCACTCGGTCTGGTTCTTGATCCACATCACCTGCGCGGCGATCTCCGGTGCGGCGTTCAACATCGGGGGTGTCGCGTCGATCCTCTACCTGATCAAGAAGCGGGCCGAGAACCGAGGAACGGTCCGGGGATACCTGGCGAAGCTGCCGGAGTCTCGCCGGATCGACGCGGTCGCGTACCGGTTCAACGCTTTCGCCTTCCCGCTGTGGACGTTCACCGTTGCCGCCGGTTCGATCTGGGCGGAGTACGCCTGGGGTCGCTACTGGGGCTGGGACCCGAAGGAGACCTGGGCTCTGGTGACCTGGGTGATCTATGCGTGCTACCTGCACGCCCGCTCGACGGCCGGTTGGCGCGGCACCCGGGCAGCGGTCATCTCGATCATCGGTCTGGCCTCGTTCTGGTTCAACTTCATCGGCATCAACCTGCTGGTCTCCGGCCTGCACTCCTACGCCGGCATCTAGTCCCGCCTTCGCAGGCTCAACTCGGCCCGCCGCCAGCCGCATCACCCCTCATTTGCCAGCCCGGTCGTTCGAATGTGGCTGGGAAGCGCCCGTCCGCGGCTCATTCCCTGACCGGGCGGGAGAGTGGGGCGTGGGGGTGGGGCAGGCGGACGTACCCGCGGCGGCGGAGAGCTCAGCCGAGGTCCGCGCGCCAAGCGGCGTAGCCGCCGATGACGTCGGTCGCCTCGTGCAGCCCGAGCTCCTGGAGCGTGGCGGCGGCCAGGCTCGAGGCGTAACCCTCCTGACACAGCAGGATCACCTCGAGGTCGTACGAGGCGATCGGCAACCGCGCATCAGAGGTCGGGTCGAGGCGCCACTCCAAGACGTTGCGCTCGATCACCAGTGCCCCCGGCAGCTCGCCATGGGCGGCCCGTTGTAGCGCCGGGCGGATGTCCACCAGCACCGCGCCGTCGGCCCAGGCCCGGCTCGCCTCCGCCGGCGTGACCCGCCGCAACCGACCTCGCGCCCGGTCGAGCAACGCGTCGATGGACGTAGCGGTCGGCTCGGTCAACCCGTCGACGGACGTACGGGTCGGTTCGGACCGGAGGTCGGCCGGACCTGACGCGCTCACCAGTTCACGCCGGCGAAGCTGGAGCCGCTCAGCAACAGCAGCCCGTTCGCCGGCTCGTAGTAGTTCATCTCGTGCAGCCCGGGGGAGTAGACGTGCAGGCTCACCGCCGGCCGCGGCCCGTTGTTGGTCACCCGGTGGATGTGCTTCGAGCCGAACGGGCGGAGTGCCTCGTAGGCGTACTGCTGGGCATTGGGCTCGATCCGTGGCGGTCCGTCCGGCCGCACCGAGGCCCGCTCTTCGGTCAGGATCCCTTGTAGCACCACGAAGGCGCCGGCGCTACCACCGTGGTCGTGCCACTCGGTGCCCTGATCGGGGAGCCAGGTGAGCAGCCACGCCTCGTAGTCGGGCTCATCGGCAAGCCGGGTGTAGTAGCGCGATGCCGCGTCGTAGCGGACGAGCCCCTGCCACAGCGATCGGTTGGCGGCGAGGCGGAGGGCGGTCTGGGCGGCGTTGACGGGCGTACGTGTCTTGCTGGGCATCGAGGATTCCTTCGAGGATCGAGTGCTGACGAGCGAGGACGAGCTTGGGGGTGCAGGCGGTCAGGCCCGACAACCCCCGCTGGTCATTCGCTGCAGGTCGACGTGGATCCTCGAGTGCAGGCTGAAGCCGTGAACGGCGACGGTGGGCCTGCTGAACATGTGCGTCGACGGTAGCGGAGAATCGCCGTCGAGACAATTCCTTGTCTCACTATAGGGAATATAGGGAGTGAGCAACAGATCCCGCCTCCGCGCCACAATTCGCCCACTTGGCGGAGTTCGCCCCGCGAGGGTGAGTTCGCCCCTGCTGCAGATGGGGCGAATCCACCCAGATGGGGCGAGGTCAGGCCGGATGAGGGCGAATCAGCCGAGGGCGGGCGATCCGGCGCCCAAAGGCGCCCTGGCAGGATGATGGGGTGGCTCGCTCGTTCGATCTGTGCATCATCGGGAGCGGATCGGGAAACACGATCATCGACGAGCGCTTCCGGGGCAGGAGCGTGGCGCTGATCGACAGCGGGACCTTCGGCGGCACCTGCCTCAATGTCGGCTGCATCCCGACCAAGATGTACGTCTACCCGGCCGATCTCGCCCACACTCCCGATCACGCCGGGCCGCTCGGTGTCGAATTGGGTCGCCCGGTCGTCGACTGGCCCGCGATCCGCGACCGCATCTTCGGCCGGGTCGATCGGATCTCGCGGGATGGCGAGCAGGGCCGCCGCGACGATCCCGACATCACGGTGCTCACCGCGGAGGCCCGGTTCACCGGTCCGCGACGTCTGCGAGTGGGCGAGGACACCATCGTCGCCGAGCGAGTGGTCATCGCCGCTGGCAGCCGGCCGGTGATCCCGACCGTGCCGGGTCTGGCGGATGTCGGCTATCACACGTCGGACGACATCATGCGTCTCGGATCGTTGCCGCGGTCGATGGTCATCCTCGGCGGAGGGTACGTCGCGGCCGAGTTCGCCCACGTCTTCGCCGCCTTCGGCACCGAGGTCACGGTGGTCAACCGCTCGCAGCGCCTGCTCAGCCGCCAGGATCGCGACGTCGCCGAGCGATTCACCGACGAGATCGGGAGGCGGCTCGATCTCCGGCTGGGCTCGACCATCGATCGGCTCGTTCCTCGGCCCGGTGGTGGAGTGCTGGCCACCATCGCCGGGGACACGCCCGGTGAGGTCGGGGCGGACGTCCTCCTGATCGCCACCGGCCGCCGACCCAACGGTGATCGGCTCGACCTGGGTACAGCGGGCGTAGCTGTCGACGATGACGGCTTCGTCGTCGTCGACCCGTATCAGCGCACCACCGCGCCCGGAGTCTTCGCCCTCGGGGATGTCAGCTCGCACCACATGCTCAAGCATGTTGCCAACCACGAGGCGCGGGTGGTCCAACACAATCTGCTTCACCCCGACGCCCTGGTGCGCAGCGATCACCGCTATGTGCCGCAGGCGATCTTCTCCGACCCGCAGGTCGCTTCCGTCGGTGTCACCGAGGCGGAGGCAGAGCTCCGCGGTATCGCGTACGTCGTGGGCCGTGCCGACTACGGCGACACCGCGTACGGGTGGGCAATGGGGAATACCGCCGACTTCGTCAAGGTGCTCGCGGACCCCGCCACCGGTCTGCTGATCGGTGCCCACCTGGTCGGACCGCAGGCCACCAGCCTGATCCAGCCGCTGATCCAGGCGATGTCGTTCGGCACGACGGCAACCGAGGCTGCCCGTGGCCAGTACTGGCCACACCCGGCGATGAGCGAGGTCGTCGAGAATGCGCTGCTGGATCTGCCGCTGGCGTGAGACCGGCTCACTCGTTGCCCGGCCGGCTGGCGCCCCGGCTCGGCACCCCGGCCGGCTCGGCGCCCCGGCTCGGCACCCCGGCCGGCTGGCGCCCCGGCTCGGCACCCCGGCCGGCTCGGCGCCCCGGCTCGGCAACCAGCTCAGTCTGTGCCCGGCGCTGCCGGCCATGCGGCGACGAGCTCGCGCGATCCGACGGTAGGGCGAGCACCTGAGCCTCGGGCTCGAGCTGCACCGCCGTTCCGTACGCGATCGTCGCCACGCCTCACCTCGACGGGGCTGTGGCGATCCGACACGATGCCACCGACGGTCGCGAGCCGCTCGCGCAACGGCACGAGCCGCGCCTCGGTGGGCGCGTCGCCGCTGTCCCCGGCAACCGTGGCGCGCAGCGATCCGTGGTTCAGCTCGACGGTGGCCTGGACCCGGTTCGCGCCACCAGCGAGGAGCGTGCCCACCAGGTCGTTGAGCACCAGCCGGATCAGGTCTCGATCGGCGTCGGCGAGCCGATCGACTCGGATGGTCAGCTCGCCGCTGGCCCCGACGGCCATCGTGAGCGTCCGGACCAGTGCGGACAGTGTCTGCGGTTGGTCGGCGCTGTCCAGCTGCGGATCGGCCAGAGTCAGCGTCTCCCGCAGCCGGCTGTTCGCGCCGACCGCGAGCTCGTACAGCCTGGGTGAAGACGTGCGTAGGTCCTGACTGGCCTGTTCCAGCAGCCGGAGGTTGGCCGACAGCGTGCCGTGCAGCTCATCGAGCACGGACTGTCGGCCGTCCTGGGCCTCCGTCCGGATCATCTGGACCACGCGTCCGACGGTGAGGTCTTGATCCTGGGTGAGTGCGACGTTGGCCAGCGGGAGCAGGCACAAGAACAGCACGATGGCCGGCTCACCAGGCGCCCACGACGCCGGCAGGGTCAGGGCGAGGCAGCCGACCACGCCAAGCGGGCCGGCGAAGCCGCGGAGCCAACGCGACAGCCGATGTCGCCGCGGATCGGGTCGATACCACCGTGGATCCAGACACAGCCGGGTAGCGGCGACCGCATGCAGCATCGCCGCGGCGCCTACGGCGAGATAGCGGGAAGTGGCCGGTAGGTCGGCGGTCGTCCACGCGGCGAGCGCGACCACGATCAGCGAGCTGAGCAGATCGACCCACGCGAACACCGCCCACCGGGTACGACGTCGGCTGGCCGTCGAGTCGACGTCGGTCCGCGGGGCGGCCCGATCTACCCCGGCCGGCGAGGGGGCCGGTCGCGCGCGGAACATGCAGATCGCGACCGCCGGCAGGCAGGCCGCCACCGCGAACGGCGACTCGTTCTGCAGTAGCACCGTGAGAACGACGACCAGCCCGATGATCCGCAGGGTCAGGGCCGGGGCCGCGAACCCGCCGACCTGGCGGCAGGCCACCACGAAAGCCAACCGTCCCCGGAGTCCTCCCGCGCCGTCCTCGAACTCACCATCCCGGCTGGCACCGCTCGCACGCCTTGCCTCGCTTCCGCCGCTCACGGCAGTTGTCCGGTCGCACGGCTCGCACTGCTCACGGCGTGTCTCCGGTCGCGGCCGGGCCGGCCGAGACCCAGGTGGCCATCACCAGCTTGTTCAGCGCGCTGTTCTCGACGGTCAACGAGCCCTCGCGCGCCGCGAGCTTGGCCTCCAGCGCGGCCGAGCTCGACCCGGGCGACTTCCACACCCCGTCCGGAATGGGCCGTCCGTCATCGGCGACGATGACCACCAGGCGCGGTCCGATCTGCCGAAGCTCGATGTAGATCCGGGTAGCGCTCGCGCTGATGGCATTTCCGGCGAGATCCCGCATGGCCTGGCCGGCCAGCTTGCGATCTTCGTACGCCAGGCTCAGGCTCGACGGGAGGGTCACCGTGAGCTCGCGGCCGGCGGCACTCGCGAGAGAGATCAGGCGGTCGGCAACGACCTGCAGCGGCTCGCCCTCGCCCTGAGCGGCCGAGTGCGCGACCTGGTTGGGGATGTCGTCGATCCCCGTCAGTGCCGACTCAGCACAGCCGGCGCACGGCGGCTCCGTCCGGACCCAGCTCGATAGCCAGCTGGCGGAGCTCGGTGAGGATCGGCAGCAGCTCACGCGACGTCTCCTCGATCACGAGCCGCGTGCCCCGTTGCCGCTCGGCCTCGACGAGCGGGCCGAGATCCGCGACGAGCAGCTGGGTCGCGCCGGCGCGGAGCGGCACGATGAAGCCGACGGCAGCCACCACCACCAGGCCGATCCGCTCGGCCGTGCCCCAGGGCGCCCACCAGCTGATCCCCAGCACGAGTACGCAGACCTGCACCCCGCAGAGCACCCGATCGATCTCCTGCCAGGTAGGCGAGCGTACCTCCGGGTTGTACCAGGCGCTGTCGTCGAAGATGGAGCAGGAGATCAGGCAGGCATACGCGGTCCCGGCCGCGACGTACACCAGGCGCAAGACGTCGGGAAGGCCGGTGACCGCCCAGGCGGCCGCGACAAGCAGGCCGACGGCGCCGAGACACTCGACGAACGCCGGCAGATTCAGCTGGGGACGCCCCTCGATGGTGTTCAGGTGGGCCTCGTAGCGACGGAGCAGACGACCACGCGGCGTGCCATGGGTGGCGAGGATGGCGAGCAGGTTCAGCGCGGTGCCGATCAGGGCCGGCGCGAGCGCGAGCCACGCCAGGAGCCGATGACCGCCGGCCAGCGTGACGGCAACGGTGACGGCGACGGCGATCGCAACCATCACCAGCTTCTCGACGCCGATCCGCACGGTGTACGTCCCGAGCCGGCGCAGCAGCACGAGGCTGGCCAGTCGATCGCGGCGCAGCTCCTGCGGTTGAGCCAGGATGATCCCGGACATCGACGTCCTAGTGGTCGCGCAGGGCTGCCACTGTCAGCGCACCGCCGCCGCCAGATCGCGGTGTGCGAGCGCGGCCGGCAGGTCGGGCGCCGTGAGGAAGCTCGTGTGCTGGGCGACGAAGGTGCCGAGGATGCCCTTCTTGTTCCGGCTCGGGCCGCGGTCGGGGAGATCGAACAACGCCGCATTGACCTGGTTGACCGCGTTCGTGGCCCGATCCTTGAAACTGCGCAGGTGAGTGGCCTTGAGCTGCAGCAGCGCCGCCGCCGCGGTGACGTCGCCCGCCGCCCGGTCGAGCGCTCGCCAGCGGTCGACCCAGGTGAGGTCCGGCAGCACGGCGTCGATCAGGTGCGCGCGGTGCAAACGGGTCCGCCACTGGATCGTGCTCGGATCGAGGCCGGCGGCCATGGCGGTCGCGTAGTGGCGCAGGACGTACGGATCGTTGTGGCTCTTGTCCAGCACCGCTTGGGCGCCGAACCAGTGTCGCGCAGCTGCGGCGAACAGCACCCGGCCGTTCTCGGCGAACTGGCTGTAGCTCACTATCCGCGTCGCCGGTCGCTCGCCGCGGAGGGTCAGCATGACCGACAGGCCGGTGCTCACCCTCGAGCTGAGGTTGAAGTCGACGAACGCGATGTCCCAGTCGTTCCCGGCGCTGAGCTGAGCGTCCAGCTCGTCCGGGCCGCGGGCGGCGGTGAGCCTGTCGCCGAAGGCCAGGCCGAAGTTGGCGACCTCGCCGGGTACGTCGTCGACGAGCAGCACCCTCGGCTCTGCCGGTGGATGGGTCAAAGGACCTGCGGGCACACTCCGCAGGTGTCGGGTCGCTGGCACCGGGGAGATCCTTCACGGGGGATCGGTCGGGGTTTCCTCATCGAACCCGGCTTCCCGGCCGCGCGCGGCCAGGACCGCGAAGTCCGTACGGGGTCAATACGTGCAACAAGCCTCTGACCTGCGGAAACACGGCTCGCCGAGCGTCTGCGGGCGGGACGCCGACGGCCGGTTCCTGCCCCGATTCCGCGGCTGATGGTCGAGCTCACGGGCAGATGGGCTGCATCGGGATGCCGGTCAGGTACCGGTTCCACTCCCGGGCGTCGATCGGATCGCCCCGCCGTCCGCACAGTCGGGCGACCGCGACGGCCGGATCGGTCTGCCAGAACCGGAGGGCGCCCGACGATCCGGTGCCGACCAGCTGGGCGTTGTCGGCCACGAACCGAGCGTCGTTGACCCGCTCGTCTGCCGCGCCGAGCGTCGCCAGGGTGACGGGCGCCGCGGGAAGGGCGACGTCGTAGAGCCAGAGGCTTCCGTCACTGGTCCCGGCCGCCAGCCGGGTGCCGTCGGAGGAGAACGCGACGGAGCTGACGGATGCTTCGGCGCCGCCCAGCTGGGCCAGCTCATGTGGCTGATCGGGTCGCGAGACGTCCCAGATCCGGATGCTCCGATCTGCGCTGCCGACCGCCAACAGCTCTCCGTTCGGAGAGAACGCCACGGCGTTGACATCGTCGTCGAACGATCTCAGCGGCCCGAGGAGCCGGGGTCGGGCCGGATCGGCGACGTCCCACAGTCGTACCTGGTCATTCGCATCGCCGACGGCGAGGACTCGACTGTCCGGACTGAAGGCCAGGGCAAGGGCGATCGCCCCCGCGGTCAGCGTTGCGCGTTCGCGGGTGGGCGACATCGGATTGGTGATGTCCCACAGCACGGCATACGCGCCGGTGGCGTCGACCGATGCCAACCGGCGATTGTCGGGGCTGATCGCGAGTGCCTGGAGCTGACTGGCCGGCCGCTCGGTCGCGCCCCGCTCCGGGTGGCTGATCGCACTGAGCTCGTTCACCGCGCCCTGGTCGACGCCCCACAACACGATGCGACCCCGCGTCGTACCGCCCGCCAGCAACGTGCCGTCGGCCGACAGCGCACCGGTGCCAGAGATCGGACCGTCGGCCGCCGATGGCGTCACCGTCTGGCGTCGGTCGGCGTGGCCGCCCCCGTCGAGGCCGTACAGGCGGAGCGTGCCGTCGCCGCGTCCGGTGGCCTCGGCCAGCAGGTGCTGATCGGTCGAGACGCCCAGCTGCCAGCCAGGTCCGACCGCGTCGTGCGTCGTCGGGTCGGGCATCGGCCACAGCCGGGTCGTTCCGTCGGTCGACGCGGTGACGATGTGGTCGGCGACGACTTCCACCGACACGACGATCGCCGGGCCCGGCATCGTCGACAGGCGTCGGGCGTCGGCCAGGTCGTAGACCGCCGTCGTCTGATCGGAGCTGCCGGCGACCAGGCGTCGGTGGTCGGTCTGATAGGCCACCGCGTTGACGTAGCTGGTGAACCCGACCAGGGTCCGCAGCGCACCGAGCCCGCTGCCGGCCACCCGCCAGCGTCGGATCTCCCCGGCGACCGTGCCGACCGCGACCTCGCGACCGTCGGGTGCGAAGGCGACGCTGAGGCCGCGTCCGTTCGGCAGCGCGCCGACAGTGCGGTCGGCGGCAGCCAGCGGCGCCGACGGGATGTTGTCGAGCCGCCAGACCTCCAGCCGGTCCGCGGCCCCGGCCACGGCCAGCTGTTCCCCGTCGGGCGACACCGCCATCGCGGAGACGCCTTCGGCGATGTCGTGGACCAGGACGCTGGGCCGCGACCGGGCTGGATCGCGCCAGGCGACGACGCGCCCGTCCGACGTTCCGGCCAGCAGGGTGTGGCTGCGCGGCACGAAGGCCAGCGAGTACGTCGTCACGTCCAGCGGCAGTGTCCGGACCAGCCGCGGACTCGCCGGGTTGGTGACGTCCCACACCGTCGGCGCGGACTTGCCGCCGACCGCCAGCAGTCCGCCGTCGTCGCTCCAGGCGAGGGCGTACAGGTCACCTCGGCCGATCGGCGCCGCCGCGAACGAGGCGACCTGTTGCGGGACTGGCTCGCTGGTGGAGAACAATCGCACCCGACCGGCGGCGTCGGCCGTCGCCAGCAGCGCGGAGTGCGGGCTGCTGCGAACCTGCATCGGCCCGGGATGACCGAGAATCCGGGTCGGCGTCCAGACCGCGGTCGCATCCAGCAGGGCGGAGCGCGCCTCGAGCGTCGGTGAGATCCGGTACGCCGCCAGCGCGAGCTGGCTGGACAGGGCCGGATCCTCGACCCGGAGCCTCGCCGCTTCGAGCGCCACCTGCCGCGAGCGGGCTTCGTCGCGTGCGGTCTCGGCGTCGGCTCGGAAGCCACGGGCGTTGAGGTAAGCCGCCGTGGTGGCCATCGCCAGCAGCGCACACAGCAGCGCCAGGGCGAAGGCGATCATGCCGAGCCGGCGTCGCGAGCGGTGCTGGCGCTCTCGCTGCTCACTCGCGCGAGCGTTGAACGCCTCGCTGGCGACCAGGAACTCCCTCTCCTGGCGGTTCAGGTGGATGCTGTCACCCTCGAGGCGTTCCCACTCGCGCCAGCTGGCCAAGCGCGCGGCCGGCATCAGGTGGTCGTCGTCGCGCCCGGAGCCGGCCCACAACCGAGCCGCGATGGTCACCCGACGATGGATGACCAGCCCGGCCCGGTTGGCCGATATCCAGCCCTGCAGGCGTGGCCAGGCGGAGATCAGGGCCTCATGGGTGATCTCGATCGAGTCGACGTTGCGGGTCAGCAGTCGGGCATCGCAGAACGCGTCGACCGCGGCCGCCATCGCCTTGTCGCTGGCCGAGTCGTCGAGCACCTCACTCAGCTGGAGCCGCCGACGGGTGATCGTCTCGCCGTCGAGGTTGATCAGCCGGAGGAACAACCGGGCGACGCAGCCTTGCTCCTCCGGGTCCAGCCGCTCGTACGTCGACTCCGCGGCCTGGTCGATCGCCCCGGCGATGCCGCCGGTCGCGTAGTAGTCCGACACGGTCAACCGACGCCGGTTGGAGCGTTCCCAGGTGGCGAGGAGGGCGTGGGACAGGAGGGGAAGCGCGCCCGGATCGTGTGCCTGCGTCACGCTGCGAGACGCGAGGTCACCGAGGAGCACCCTGACCAGATCCTCCTCGACCCGGGCGCCCGCCCGTCTCGCCGGTTCGAGGATGGCGGAGCGAAGCTCGTCGTTGGTCATCGGACCTACCAGGAGCTGGCTCTCCTGGAGTGCCTCCTGCAGCTCCGGGCGACGGCTGGCGGCGCCGTAGAAGTCGGCGCGGAGACCGATCAGCACGATCCAGGCCTGGCCGGGTTCGGCCAGTCGCAGCAGCGAGTCCAAGAAGGCCGTCCGTTCGGTCTCGGAGTCGACCTGGGTCCACAGCTCCTCGAACTGGTCGATGCACAACACGGTCTGCCGCTTGACGGTCAGGGCCGCAAGGGTCTCGTTGGGGTGGGCGCCCGGTGTCATCAGCACCGCCCGCCAGCCGTCCAGCACCGCCTCGGATCTCGGTGCATGGCGGTCGAGCGCCGGGATGATGCCGGCTCGGATCAGCGACGACTTGCCGGAGCCGGAGGCTCCGATCACCGTCATGAGCGCGGGCTGTCCGCCCGGCTGCCGCTCGCTCAGCCGGACGAGCTCACCGAGCGCTCGGTCGATGAGGGCGTCGCGACCGAAGAACCATGCCGAGTCTCCCGCCTCGAACGGGTGGAGGCCCTGATAGGGCGCCCGACCGTCGGCCCCACGGGTGCTGCGCGTCTGCCGGGCCCTGCTCGCCGCATCCCACCATCGGGCCCGGTCGAGGGGATCGGTCACGCGACAGGCTTCGAGCACGGCGTCGAACCGGTCGCGGTAGGCGCCGACGGGCGCGTGCTGCCCGCTCATCCAGCCCGACACCGTGCCGTGTGGGACGCCGCTGGCCGCCACCACCTCGCGGACCGACAGGTTTGCTGCCTGCCGCAGGGCAGTAAGAGCCGTCGCCAGCTCCTCACGCGAGCTGATCAGCGCCGGATCCGGCCGTGCCGATTCGGGCTGTGCCGATTCGGGCTGTGCCGATTCGGGGGTGCCGATTCGGGGGGTGCCGATTCGGGGACGGCCGATTCGGGGAGGGCGCCCGGCTTGACGTGCGTCACTCATCCGGGCCGCCCCAGCCCGCTCACCCGCGTCCGCCCCTGGGTCGTCACCGGCTCCGCCGCCCGTAGGGTCTTCACCGCGTTTGCCTGGTCCGGCCGTTCGCGGCCATCGCCGTCGACAGGTCCGGCGCGCCGAGGAACTGCCAGTGCCGCGCGGCGAAGGTGGACAGCACACCCTTCTTGTTCCGCTGGACGAGTGGCGGCTCGATGTCGTGGATGACCAGGTTGAACTCGACCACCGCTGCCATGGCCCGGTCCTTGAACCCGCGAAGCTGCGCTGCGTCGCGGCCGAGGAGTCGCGCGGTGGCCTGCATCTCACCCGCGGACTCGTGCAGTGCGCGCCAGATCTGCACCCAGTACGGCTCGGCCACGATGTCGTCGATCAGGGCCGCATGATCCAGGCGTCGCTGCCATCCAAACGGCGTTGGGTCGGCGCCCAGCGCGAGCTGCTCGGCGTAGCGCTGCAAGGTGGAGGTGTGGTTGTGCACCTTGTCCAGGAGCGCGTCCGCGGCGAACCAGTGGCGCGCGGCGCAGGCGTACAGGGTCCGCCCACTCTCGGCAAGCTGGCTGTACGCGACCACCCGGCACTCGGGCCGGAGTCGCCGGATCCGGGCCAGCGCCGTCAGGCCGGTGTAGTCCGCCGCCGCGAGATTGAAGTCGACGAAGGCGATGTCGAGATCCTCGGGTCCGCTCAGGGTCAGGTCGAGCTGCTCGATGGTGCGGACATGGGCGAGGCGCTCGAACGCCGCGGCGAAGTTCGCCGCTTCGCCCGGTGTGTCGTCCACCAGAAGCACCGATGGCTGCCCCGTCACCAGCCCACCCCTTTCTCTCGCCGCTCTGTCCGCGCTGCCCAGCTTGTCGGCCCGCGATTCTTACATCATCTGGGAGAATGGTCGGTCCGTGTCTGTGCACCGGAATCTCGTCCTGGACGACTGTGCAGATAAGTGCTGGCGCTCGGGACCGCCCTCGCTTCGATTGGGGGAGTCGGCGCGAGCCGACCTCGGGTGGCCGAGACCGCGGACCGTCGCTGGAGCTCCGTGTCTCTCCGCCGCTCCCATCCGAGCACCTGGCTACTCCCATGCTGGTTCCCGTGATCCGAACGGCTCATATCCGTTCTGACGCTACTCAGGCGCTGCGAAACGCGTCCTCGGGTATTCGACGCTCGATCGCGCTGCTCGACCGGGCTCTGACGGCAGATATCGACCCGGCGCGGGCCCCCGACAGATCCGGATTGCGTGCCGAGTGCTCGTTCGTCCGGGTGCTCGGCGCTTGGCGGGCGCCTCGCCTCTCCGGCCTGGTACGACTTCTGACGTCCGAGCCGACCAGCGCTCGACCCGTAGCATGTGTCGGGTCCGATCGCCTCCGCTCGAACAGGCTTGCCGTGCCCCTCGCCCATGCGTCGTCTCGTGTCTGTCGCTTCGGAGTCGTGGCCCTCGCCCTCGGTGCGATGGTGCTGGCCGGCTGCGGCACTGAGCCCGGCAAGCGGCAGCTGGCAACGGCGCTGGCAACGGCGCCGGTTCGGCGTCGCCCACCACGGCGACGCAGTCCTCGTCCGTGTCCTCGCCTTCGGCGCCCGCATCGCAGAGTTCTCTGGTGTCCAGTCCGGCTCCCTCCGCGACGGTTTCGGGCTCGGCCGTGCCCGGCACGCCGTCTCGGCCGTCGTGCTCGGCTCTGGTCGCCGCGCTGACGCTCCGCGAGCAGGTGGGCCAGCTGTTCATGGTCGGTGTGCCGAGCAGCGGGCTCACCACGTCGACGGCACAGACCCTGTCCAGCACCCGAGTGGGCAGCGTCATCTTCCTCGGCAACACCACCGTCGGCGTGGAGGGTGTGAAGACGCTCGCCCATGACGTACGCGATGCCACCCGACGCCCCGCTGGGATCCGGACCTTGCTCGCCGTCGATCAGGAGGGTGGCACCGTGCAACGGCTGAAGGGCCCAGGGTTCTCCGACATCCCGTCGGCGCGGACCCAGGGCACCTGGTCCACCGGCCGGCTCCGGATCAGCGCCGAGAAGTGGGGGAGACAGCTGCGTGCCGCCGACATCGATGCGAACCTGGCTCCGGTGGCCGATGTCGTACCCGTTTCGATGACCAACGTGAACCAACCGATCGGCGTGCTGCGCCGCAACTTCAGCTCCGACCCAGCAGTGGTGGCCGGCCATGCCGGCGCGTTCGTCGCGGGGATGGACCGCCCGAGGATCGCTACCGCCGTCAAGCACTTCCCGGGACTCGGCGCGGTGCGTGGCAACACCGACCTCGTCACGAGGGTGGTCGACTCCTCCACGACTCGGCACGATGCGGATCTAGCCGGGTTCCGAGCCGCCGTGGACGAGGGCGTCGACATGGTGATGGTCTCATCGGCCTACTACACCAAGATCGACCCAGACACCCGCGCCGCGTACTCCTCGACGGTGATCAAGGGCATGATCAGGCATGACCTGCGGTTCGGCGGTGTGGTGATCTCCGACGATCTCGCCGCGCCGGGGACCGAGGATCTAGCGCCCGGGAGCCGGGCGCTCCGATTCCTGACTGCCGGTGGGGACCTGATCATCGTCGGCGATCCCGGTCAGGTCTCGGCAATGGCCGATACGGTCCGCAAGCGCGCGAGCGACGACGCAGGTTTTCGAACCGTGGTGAGCGCGGCGGCCCGTCGAGTGCTCGCGATGAAGGCCCATCGCGGCCTCGCCGACTGCTGAACCGCGGGGGTCCAGCGGCCGTGCTCGCCGGCGGCTCCGGGGTCAGCCCGAGACCTTGAGCTCCTGAAGCACCTGGCGCGCGGTGGGCACCAGCTCGGGCGTGGTGTCCGGGATCGACGCGTAGTAGAGACCCGATCGGTCGCCCGCAGACACGATCGCAACGATCAGCAGCTCACCCTTGGTCTGGAGTCCCTGGATGTCGAAGCTCAGCTGGGACTCGACCAGCCAGCCGTCGTGCCCGTCGATCGTGGTGGCCTGGTTGACCTTGACGTCACTGGTGACCGGGTTGTCGCCGTAGAACTTGCCGAGGATGCATTTCACGACGATCTGGGATCCCTGTTGCGGGGTGTAGAAACCGTCCCCGGCCTGCAGCTCGCCGATCAGGATGGACGCCACCCAGTTCGAGTTGGGCTGGTAGTTCGGCTCGACCACGACCACCTGGGTCGAGACGTCGCTGCCGAATGGGACCCGGTCGTCGGACTGTGGCGCGCTCCACGGCTCCCCGAGCATCGGGTACGAGAGGGGTCCGCCGTACACCCGACCGTCGTTCGGGTGCGCGATGGGACTGGTCACCGAGGTCTCCGGCGGGCAGACCTCCTCGGTGGCCTGCCCACCTCCGGCCCCACCGCCGGCGAGCGTGCCGTTACCGATCGCCCGGATCGCAAAGACCGCGACGACGACGATCACCACCAACAAGGCGGCGGCACCGATCCACCAGCCGACGGGCGTGCGCTTCTTGGCCTGCTGCTGGAAGTTCGCGTACGCGTTCGGCGCCCCGGGCTGCTGCCCGTACGATCCGCCGCCGTAGCCTCCGGAACCGTAGCCGCCACTACTCCCCGCACCGTAACCACCCGTTGTCCCGTAACCACCCGTCGCGCCGTAACCATCCGTCGTGCCGTAGCCGCCGCCTGGGGTGCCGTAGCCGCCGCCCGAATACCCAGGCTGGCCACCCGGGCCACCGCTCGGGCCACCGCCGTTCGGGCCAGCGCCGGAGCCCAGCGGCGCCGAGGGTGGCGGCGCGCCGGGGTTGGGACTGGTCGCGGCGGACCACACCTTGCCATCCCAGTAGCGATAGAGCCCTACCCCACCGCCTGGATCGGGATACCAACCAGCCTTCGCGCTCACGACGCGAGTTTAGTCGGCGGTCGACTCCGCACCCGGCCGCTCTCGTCTCCACCTCGCACCCTGCAGCTGCACTTCGCCCCCCGGATGCCGGGTGCGGAGCGACTGTCCGGGTGCGGAGTCGACCTGGTGGGGGTGAGGTGCGCGGGGCGCGACCTGGTGCGGGTGAGGTGCGCGGGTGCGGAGTCGACCTGGTGGGGTGAGTGCGATCAGCCGAACCGGCCGGTGATGTAGTCCTCGGTGGCCGGGCGGTCAGGATTGGAGAAGATCTTCTCGGTGGTGCCGATCTCGATCAGTCGACCAGGCTTGCCCTGCGCGGCCAGGTTGAAGAACGCGGTCTGGTCGCTGACCCGGGCGGCCTGCTGCATGTTGTGGGTGACGATGACGACGGTGTACTGCTCCTTGAGCTCACCGATCAGGTCCTCGATGGCCAGCGTCGAGATCGGGTCGAGCGCGGAGCAGGGCTCGTCCATCAAGAGCACCTGAGGCTCCACGGCGATCGCCCGGGCGATGCAGAGCCGCTGTTGCTGACCGCCCGACAGGCCGATTCCGGCCTTACCGAGCCGATCCTTGACCTCGTTCCACAGGTTGGCCCCGCGCAGCGACTTCTCCACCGCCTCGGCAAGCACCTTCTTGTTCCGAACGCCGTTCAGCCGCAGCCCTGCCGCGACGTTGTCGAAGATCGACATCGACGGGAACGGGTTCGGCCGCTGGAAGACCATGCCGACCACCCGGCGGACGGCCACGGGGTCGACGCCACTGCCGTACAGGTTGGTGCCGTCCAGATCGATCTCGCCCCGGACGTACGCCCCAGGGATGACCTCGTGCATCCGGTTGATGCTGCGCAGCAGCGTGGACTTGCCGCAACCCGACGGGCCGATGAACGCGGTCACGGTTCGCGGCTCGACGGTCATGGAGACCTCCTCGACCGCGTGGAACGCGCCGTAGAAGATGTTCACGTCGCGGATCTCGATGCGCTTGGCCATGTCGGTTACTTGTCCTTCAGCTTGCTGGCCCGGGCGATTGCCCTGGCGAGGAGATTGAGCAGCATGACAAAGATGATGAGAGTCAGCGCGGCACCCCAGACCCGTTCGTACCCGGGCATCGTCACTGCCTGGTCGCGGCCCGAGTTGATCATGGTGGGGAGCGCACCCATCGTGTCGGAGAACGGGTTGTAGTTGATGCCCTGGGCGTAGACCACCAGGATCAGTAGGGGAGCGGTCTCGCCCATCACCCGGGCCAGGCCCAGCACGACGCCGGTGGCGATGCCGCTGAACGCGGTCGGCAGGACCACCTTGAGGATGGTCTTCCACTTCGCCACCCCGAGGGCGTACGAGGCCTCCCGCAGAGAGTCGGGAACCAGTTTGAGCATCTCCTCGGTGGAGCGCAGCACCGTCGGCAGCATCAACAGCACGAGCGCGAGTGACACCGCGAACGCCGACCGGCCGAAGCCGAGAACCGTGATCATCAGCGCGTAGATGAACAGAGCCGCGACGATGGACGGCACGCCGCTCAAGATGTCCACCATGAAGCTGACGGCGCGGGCCATCTTGCTGCCCTTGGCGTACTCGATCAGGAAGATCGCGCCGAGAATCCCCAACGGGACCGCGATCAGAGCGGTGATCCCGGAGATGATGAGGGTGCCGACGATCGCGTGGTAGGCGCCCCCGCCCTCCCTACGCGGGGTGATCCCCCGCTGGCTCTCCAGCCACCAGCTGGGCTCCAGCACGAGATGCAGACCCTTGCTCACGACGGTGATGAGCACCCAGACCAGCGGCACGATGGCGATCAGCGCGGCGAGGGTGACGAGCACGGCGGCGAGGATGTTCTTGGCCGTACGAATGCCGCTGGGCCGGGCGTACTCGTTCTTCACCGGGGCGCGGCGTCCAGCACGATCACTGGATGTCACCGTCATGAGCGGAGCCTCTCGGGAGTGCGGAGCACGTGTTCATCGGGAACCAGCGGACGAGCCGCCTTTCCGTCGTCTGGAGTCGAGACGAGCGAGCGAGACGTGGCGTAGCTCAGGACGCTGGAGCGCGGAGCGCGACCATCGAACACGGCCGCGCTCATGATCTGACTCCGCGATCGGCGATGGTCCGGGCGATCGCGTTCACGATGAACGTGATGACGAACAACACCAGGCCGGCGGCGATGTACGCGCCGGTCTTCGCCGGGGTGTCGAACTCCGACGCCGCGTTGGCGATCTTGCTCGCGAAGGTCTCGCCGCCGGCGAACATCGAGGGGTTGAACGGCTCGCCCGGGGCCGGGGTCGACAAGATGATCATCACCGCGATCGTCTCACCGAGAGCCCGGCCGAGACCGAGCATCGAGGCGCTGACCACGCCCGAACGGCCGTACGGCAAGACGGCGGTGCGGATCACCTCCCAGCGGGTCGCACCGAGCGCCCACGCGGCCTCGATGTGGTCGTGCGGGGTCTGCTCGAACACATCGCGCGAGATGGCGGTGATGATCGGCAGGATCATGATGGCCAGCACGATCGAGGCGACGAACACGGTGCCGCCCGAGCTCAGACCGGCGCCGAACAACGGGAACCAGCCGAGGTTGGTACTGAGCCAGGCCTGAACCGGCAGGAGCAGCGGGGCGAGCACGGTGATGCCCCAGAGACCGAAGATGATGGAGGGCACCGCCGCGAGCAGGTCTACGACGAAGGCCAGCGCCTTGGACAGCCGCTTGGGCACGTACTGGGTGATGCACAGCGCGACGCCGATCGCGATCGGCACCGCGATCACCATGGCGAGGGCCGCGCTCAAGACGGTTGTCCAGAGCAGACCCGCGATGCCGAAGGCGAGGGTGTCGCCGTCGACCGTCCACTCCCTCGACGTGAAGAAGTTGGCAGTGTTGGCCGCCAGGCTGGGCGCGGCGATGACGATCAAGAAGATGCCGACGAATGCCACCAGGGCGACGATCAGGACGCCGGACCCCCCGGCCAAGCCGCCGAAGACCCGGTCGCCGCGGCGGCTGATTTTCGCCAGCTTGACCCCGCGGCGTCCGCTGCCGTCGGCCCTGTCCGCCGTCGGCGGCCTCGGCGGCGGCGGCACGGGCGTCTTGACCCGCGGCACCGGTGGGGTGTTCACCGGCCCATGGTCCACCACCGGCGAGTCCGCAGCCGTCAGCGTCCCGGATCGGTCCGAATCCGTGGACAGCCCGTTCTCCTCGGTCAACGACACGGACGCCTCCCTCCTCGTCGCCCTCGACGGGACGCGCGTCGCTGATTACTGAATGGCCTTGACGGACGCGGCGACCTTGGTCTGCAGATCGGCCGGGAGCGGGGCGTAGCCGAGCTCCTCCAGCGAGCTCTGGGTCTGCGTCGAGGCGAAGTAGCCGAGGAAGTCGGTGAGCAGGGCCGTCTGCTCGGCGGCGAGACCCTTGCTGCAGACGACCTCGTACGTCACCAGCAGGGCCGGGTAGGCCCCGGCGCCGGTGTCGGTGTACTTCAGGCTCAGCGCGAGGTCGTTGCCGGTGCCCTTGACCTCGGCCGCGGACAGTGCCTTGCCGACCGTTGCGGCGGTGAGCTCGGTCGCGCCCGCGCCGTTGTCGATCTGGGCCATCGGAAGGTTGTTGTCCTTCGCGTAGCTCCACTCCATGTAGGAGATGGAACCTGGGGTGGCTTTCACGCCCTCGGCGACGCCTGAGGACTTGTTCTTGCCCTCGCCGGTGCCCGCCCAGGACTTGCTGGGCTCGGCGGTCCAGGCGCCGTTGCTCGCGGCCTTGAGGAACTTGCTGACGTTCTCGGTGGTGCCGGACTCGTCGGAACGGAAGAAGACAGAGATCTTGCTGCTCGGCAGGGTGGCGCCGGAGTTGAGCTTCGCGATCGCTTGGTCGTTCCAGGTGGTGATCTTGCCGGTGAAGATCTGGGAGAGCACCTCGGGCGTCAAGACCAGCTTGTCGACGCCGTCGAGGTTGTAGGCGAAGGCGATCGGGCCGACGACCATCGGGATGTTCCAGGCGGCGTTTCCGCCGCAACGAGCCTTGGCCTTGTCGGCCTCGACCACGCCGTCGACCGCCTCGGTCTTGAGCGGCGAGTCGGAGCCGGCGAAGTCGACCAGGCCACCGTAGAACTGCTTGATGCCGGCGCCGGAGCCGGTCGGGTTGTACTCGATGGTGGACTTGTTGCCGCAGGCGTCGCCATATCCGGCGATCACCTCACTCATCGCGTTGGCCTGAGCCGTCGAGCCCTCGGCGGTCAGCTTGCCGCTCGGGCAGGCGAGACCGGCAGCGGCGGAAGATCCGCTCGCGTCGGCGGACGGAGCGGTGGTGGTGGGGTCGGAGCCGCAGGCGGCCAGTCCGAACGCGGCCAGCGAGACCACGGCGGAGGCGGCCGCGAGGCGACCCGCGACCAGGCGGTTCGTGAGCATGTGTGTCCTTCGAAGCCAAGGAGGGTGAGACCCTCGGTGTGAGCCCTCGGGCGCGCTGCCCTCGGGATGAGCTGGCGGAGGACTGGGCCCCCACCCTGACGAGGTGCAACGTACGGAGGGCAGGTGACTGGACGTCTCGCCGCGGGTTAACGGAGGGTGAACAGGTGAGGTAGCCCTTCGGTGGTCGATTTCGGTCCGTAGTCGAACCAGATCGACCACTGGAGCGGCTGTCCACGGGGTCGCTCCAGGTCCAGTGCGATGTCCGGCGCTCGATAGCGTGGGGGCCATGTCCAAGGTGGTGACCTCGCTCCCGGTCGGCGACCGGGTCGGTATCGCGTTCTCCGGCGGCCTCGACACCTCGGTGGCGGTGGCCTGGATGCGCCATCACGGGGCGATCCCGTACGCGTACACCGCCGACCTGGGCCAGTACGACGAGCCGAACCTTGCCGACGTACCGGATCGGGCCCGGCTGTACGGCGCCGAGGAGGCTCGCGTCGTCGACTGTCGGGCCGCCCTGGTCAACGAAGGGCTGGCGGCCCTGGCGTGCGGCGCCTTCCACATTCGCTCGGCGGGCCAGACGTACTACAACACGACCCCGCTCGGCCGCGCCGTGACCGGCACGCTCCTGGTCCGGGCGATGATGACCGACGGCGTCTCGATCTGGGGTGACGGGTCGACCTTCAAGGGCAACGACATCGAGCGGTTCTACCGCTACGGGCTGCTGGCCAACCCCGCGCTACGGATCTACAAGCCGTGGTTGGACGAGCAGTTCGTGACCGAGCTCGGCGGCCGGACCGAGATGTCGCAGTGGCTGACCGAGCACGACCTGCCCTACCGCGACTCGGTGGAGAAGGCCTACTCGACCGACGCCAACATCTGGGGGGCCACCCACGAGGCCAAGCGGCTGGAGCACCTCGACACGTCGATGGAGATCGTCGTGCCGATCATGGGTGTGCCGTTCTGGGACGACGCGGTCGAGATCGCGGCCGAGGAGGTCACGGTCGCGTTCGAGCAGGGCCGCCCGGCGGCGATCAACGGGCAGAGCTTCGCCTCCGAGGTCGACCTGGTTCTGGAAGCCAACGCGGTCGGCGGCCGGCACGGCCTCGGCATGTCGGACCAGATCGAGAATCGGATCATCGAGGCCAAGAGTCGCGGCATCTACGAGGCGCCGGGGATGGCGCTGCTGACGATCGCGTACGAACGGCTGGTCAACGCGATCCACAACGAGGACACCATCGCGAACTATCACAACGAGGGGCGCCGGCTGGGACGGCTGCTGTACGAGGGCCGCTGGTTCGACCCCCAGGCCCTGATGATCCGCGACGGACTGCAGCGCTGGGTGGGCGGCGCGGTGAGCGGCGAGGTGACGTTGCGTCTGCGGCGCGGCCAGGACTACTCGATCCTGGATACGACGGGAGCGTCGCTCAGCTATCACCCCGACCGACTGTCCATGGAGCGCAGCGAGCACGCAGCCTTCGGCCCGACGGACCGCATCGGTCAGCTCACCATGCGCAACCTCGACATCGCCGACACCCGGACCAAGCTGGAGGGCTACGCGGCGCGCGGCCAGCTTGCCTCCGGCGGCGGTCTGGTGGCCAGCCTGGAGCTGGGGACGGCCGACACGGCCCCGCTCGAGGGTGACTCGAAGAGCGACCCCGCGAGCCTCGACCGGGCGGCCATGGAGTTCGGCACCGACTGAGCGTGCGCCGACTGAGCGTGCACAGACTGAGCGTGCGCGGACTGAGGGTGCACAGGCGAGCGTGCGCCGACTGAGCGGGCACCGACTGAGCGTGCGCGGACTGAGGGTGCACAGGCGAGCGAGCGCCGACTGAGGTCGGCGCCGGCCGTGCCGGGCACTCGTCGGGAAGGTCAGGGCAGCTCGACGATCCGCATCGAGCGGATCGTGCCGTCGGCGATCTCCAGCTCGGCCAGCGTCCGGTACGGCTGGCGTCGCTTGTCCGTGGGTGAGCCAGGATTGAGGATCCGCAGCCGGTCGTCGGCGACGTCCATCGGGATGTGGGAGTGCCCGAAGACGACGAGATCGGCCGTCGGGAACCGATCGCGCATCCGGGTCAGCCGACCGTCCTTCGATCCGGCGTCGTGGATCATCCCGATGCGTACGCCTGCCAGGTCGAGCTCCAGCGTCTGGGGCGCTCCCCACGCTGCGACCTCTGGCCCGTCGTTGTTGCCCATGACCACCTTCACCGGCGCATAGTCACTCAGCTCGTCGAGCACGTCCGGTGTGCAGACGTCGCCGGCGTGGAGGATCAGGTCGGCTCCGGTCAGATGATCTGCCACGGCCGGCGGGCAGCGCTTCCAGAACCGCGGGGCATGGGTGTCGGACAGCACGACGATGCGCACGGCTCCGAGCCTGCCACGCCTGGCCCGGACCAACGCCACCGCGATGCCCGGCGGCGGTAAGCGGCGCCCGAATCAGTTCGCCCCGTCTGCGTGAGTCTGCCCCTGCTGCAGCCGGGGCAGATGAAGGTACGTGGGGCGAACGGGTGCTTGCGAGACGGGATCAGTCGCCGCGCTCGCCTTCGCCTGCCACCGGGGCGACGAACGACACCATGCCTCGGGATTCCAGGAGTGCGATGTGGACATCGGCGGGCGATCGGTAACCCGCTTGGCGCAAGATCGCCGCCAGGTCTTCATGGTTCATCCCACAGCGGGCCAGGTTGACCTCGTCGACCTTGCCATCGTGGATGAGCACCCGCAGTGGCGGGTCGATGAAGCGGTGGAAGCCGGGCCTCAAGCGAAGCCGGGTGACGACGGCGTGGGTGAGGAGGAGAGACAGCAGGGCCGCCGTACCGGTCAGCCAGGACGCGTCGGACGCGGTGGCCGTACGGCCGACAATCGCTCCGACGGCAACCGCCGCGACCCAGTCGAACGGCGCAAACTGGGCGATCGTGCGACGCGTCGTCAGCCGAAAGGCCACCACGGCGGTGAGGAACAGCGCGGCGGCCTTGATCGCTGCGTGCAGTGCGGTGTGCCAGTCACCGACCAGATCGTGGATCAGCTCGTTCATCGCGGTGCGCTCCTCGGGTTCGGACTGCCGCGGCACGGACGGGTGCAGCGTTGGCGGCAGATCGGGTGACCGTGCCAGTCTCGGGCCTTCCGATGATTCGGGGCCGGCGGGGGAGTCGGTACGGACATGACAACCGCATCGACAGCCCAGACCGCCGCGCTGCCTCCCGTGGTGGACGCGGAGGCGTGGCGCCGAGAGCTCGAGGAGCTCCGCAGGCGCGAGAAGGCGGCGACCCGTGAGCTCGACGCGATCGCTGCGCAGCGCCGGCGGCTCCCGATGGTCGAGCTGCCCGACTACACCCTGCAGGGGGAGCACGGTCCGGTCCGGCTGGTCGACATCTTCGAGGGCAAGCGCCAGCTGATCATCTACCACCACATGTGGTTCGACGACTCCGAGTGGCAGTGCGGCGGCTGCACGAGCTACACCTCTCAGTTCACCCGACTCGACTTCCTCGACAACTACGACGCCCGGTTCGTGATCGTCACCCAAGGCCCGATCGAGCAGGCGCTCGCGTACAAGGAGAAGGTCGGCAACCAGATGACCTGGTACTCCACCTCTGACAGTCCGTTCGGAGCCGACGTCGACGCCCCGGCCGGCGGCGGTTTCGGGCTGAACGTGTTCTTCCGCGACGGCGACACGGTGTACCGCACCTGGCACACCAACGGGCGCGGGACCGAGCAGCTCAGTTACACGTTCCCGATGACCGATCTGCTGCCGTGGGGCCGACAGGAGGACTGGCAGGACTCACCGGAGGGCTGGCCCCAGCCGTACCACCAGGGTGGGGGTTGGCTCAGCTCCCAAGGCGTCGCCAGTTTGTACGGTCCCGGCCAGCCCAGCTAGCAGCGAGCAGCGAGCAGTCCAGTCCGACGAGGCGGGCGTTCCACAACTCTGCGCGCCGACGGGCAACTCCGCTGATCGGCGCCGACGCGTGAAGTTGCCCGTGGATGCGCGAAGCATCCGGAAAACGTGCCATCGGCCGCGTACCTGGGAGCGCGACGCTCGACCCCGAGTCGCGTCGGGCGCATCTGCCTGACTGGGCGGGCATCTGGAGATCGATATGCCCGGCGTTGGCGGTATTTGCCTGACCGGGCGGGCGTCTATGGCGCGCAGCGGGCGCGAGCCCGCCCCAGAGAGAGGGCGGTGTCAGCCGATCGGGCGGTGCCGCTCGATCGCGTGCACACTGCCGTTGGCGGTCAGGTGGGCGACCAGGAACTCACCCGTCGCCAGCTGCATGGGCGCCATCTCGAGCGCGTCGAGGATGTTCGGCAGCACCGGACGGTGGATACAGATCGCGGTCGGCTCGCCGCTGGACAGCGCGACCTGGCGGACCGCCTGCACGATCTTGCGGACACCGCGTACGTCGTCGGCGCCGTTCTCCTCGGTGAGCTGAGCGTGCTGCTCGAGCGAGAGCTTCCGGGTGTCCGCGTACGGCGCCAGGGTGGCCAGGCAGCGGGTCGAGGTCGAGCTGACCAGCCGGGTCACGCCGTACGCCTCGAGCATCGGGACGAGCTTGCGCGCCTGGGTGCGGCCGCGCGACGCCAACGGTCGCAGCGCATCCTTCTTGCTCCAGTCCTTGCGGTCCATCGCCTTGCCGTGCCGGACCAGAAGGATCGGCGTGGTCGGCGGCTGCTCGAGGAACTGCTCGAGCAGGAAGTGGTCGTGGGCGTACGTGAGCCGCGCCAGCGCCGCGCGGATCGGCAGCCACGACACGACGTCGACCTCGGCGTCGGGCGCCCGCCGGACCGCGCTCAGCATCGTCCCGGCCCAGTAGTCGACCCGTTTGATGCCCGCCTTCGGGACCTCGTACCGGATCGTGTCGAGCGGCACGCCAAGCCGGATCCGCACGCCGGTCTCCTCCTCGACCTCCCGGACGGCGGCGGCCGGCACACTCTCGCCCGCCGTGACCTTGCCCTTCGGCAGCGTCCAGTCGTCGTAACGCTTCCGATGGACGATCACGACCTCGCGGCCACGGACGGGGTGCTGACGGGTCACGACGGCGCCGCCGGCCAGGATCGGGCTGCCACTCGTTCCCGTCGACCGGCGGACACTGGAACGTTGCAGGGTGGACACGGGCACTGTGCTACTTCGCCCGGCGCCGGCTCTTGACATTGATCAGGTGGTCTTGCATGTCGAGCAGCGGCTTGCCGTCCTCGTCGGTGGTGAACGCGATCCAGGTGCCGTCCGGCTGCAGCTTCCACGACGCGGTCTTGGGGTCGAAGGCGAGGTCGAACAGGTCCGAGATCTCGCCGACGTGGGCCGGGTTGGTGATCGAGGCGAGCACCTCGACCCGGCGGTCGAGATTGCGGTGCATGAGGTCTGCCGACCCGATCCCGACCGAGGGCTGACCGCCGTTGGCGAACAAGAACAACCGGCTGTGCTCGAGGAACCGACCCAGAATGCTCCGCACCCGGATGTTCTCGCTGAGTCCGGGCGCGCCCGGGCGGATCGTGCAGATGCCGCGGATCCACAGGTCGACCTTCACCCCGGCCGCCGAGGCCCGGTAGAGCGCGTCGCTGATCGTCTCGTCGACCAGGGAGTTGACCTTGATCCGGATGCCGGAGGGCTTGCCGTCCTCGTGGTTCGCGATCTCGTTGTTGATCCGGTCGAGGAGTCCGGCGCGAATCCCGTGCGGTGCGACCAGCAGACGCTTGTACGAGGTCTCCTGCGACATTCCGGACAGGTGGTTGAACAGCCTGCCGATGTCGTCGGTGATGATCGGGTTCGCGGTCAGCAGACCCATGTCCTCGTACAGCCGGGCGGTCTTGGGGTTGTAGTTGCCGGTGCCGATGTGGGCGTAGCGGCGCAGCCCGTCGACCTCATCGCGCACCACCATGGACAGCTTGCAGTGGGTCTTCAGACCCACCACGCCGTAGACGACATGGCAGCCGTGCTGCTCCAGCCGACGAGCCCATGCGATGTTCGCCTGCTCGTCGAAGCGCGCCTTGATCTCCACGAGGGCCAGCACTTGCTTGCCCGCCTCGGCCGCCTCGATCAGGGCGTCGATGATCGGCGAGTCGCCCGAGGTGCGGTACAGGGTCTGCTTGATCGCCAGCACCTGTGGGTCGTCGGCGGCCTGCTCGATGAAGCGGGTGACCGACGTGGCGAACGAGTCGTACGGGTGGTGCAGCAGCACGTCGCGCTGCTTCAAGGCAGCGAACATGTCCGCCGGCTTCGCGGTCTCGACCTCCGCCAGGTGCGGGTGGGTGGACGGCAAGAAGGCGGGGTACTTCAGCTCGGCGCGGTCGAGGTCGGCGAGGGAGAACAGCCCGCGCAGATCCAGCGGGCCGGGCAGCAGGAAGACCTCCTTCTCACTGATGTCGAGCTCGGTGACGAGCAGCTCGAGCATCTTCGGGTCGATGTCGTCCTCGACCTCCAGCCGCACCGGCGGCCGACCGACCTTGCGGCGCAGCAGCTCGCGCTCCAAGGCGACGAGCAGGTTCTCCGCGTCGTCCTCCTCGACCTCGACATCCTCGTTCCGAGTGACCCGGAAGACGTGGTGCTGGACGACCTGCATCCCGGTGAACAGCTGCCCGAGATGCTGGGCGATGACGTCCTCCAACGGCACGAAGCGGCCCTCGTCCAGCTTGATGAAGCGAGCCAGGACGGAGGGCACCTTGACCCGGGCGAACTGGCGCAGACCCGTGTCGGGGTTGCGGACGAGCACGGCCAGGTTGATCGACAGCCCGGAGATGTACGGGAACGGGTGCGACGGATCAACCGCCAACGGCGTCAGAACGGGGAAGATCCGCTCGGCGAACAGCTCGTCCAAGTGGGACCGCTCGGTGCCGGTCAGCTCCTCCCAGCGGAGGATCTCGATGCCTTCGGCCGCCATCTCGGGGCGGATCTCGTCGGCGAAGACCCGGGCCACTTCAGCGACGAGCTCGCGGGTCCGGTTGAGGATCGCGGCGTGCACCTCGCGAGGCATCAGCCCGGAGACGGTCGGCACCGCCACGCCGGCCGCGATCCTGCGCTTCAGTCCCGCAACCCGGACCATGAAGAACTCGTCCAGGTTGGAGGAGAAGATCGCGAGGAAGCGTGCTCGTTCCAGCAGCGGGACCCGCAGCCGGTCTCGGGCGAGGTCCAGCACGCGGTTGTTGAATGCCAGCCAGGACAGCTCACGGTCGAGGAATCGGTCGGCCGGCAGCTCGGGCTGCGCCGTCGCGTCGTCCGGCTCGATCTCCACGTCCACCCCGAGGGCGGCGCTCACTGCGTCCATCGACTCTCCTGGCTCTGTCCGAGCAAGCATCCTAGTGAACTCCGGTGAACACGAAGACCACCCCGACCACACCCCCCTCCCCGCCGCCCCCCTCCCCGGAAACTGGGCCCAAACGACAGCGACACGCCGGAGGAGCCTGTCGCTTGCGCCCACTTTCCGGGGAGGGTGACCGGAGCGGTCATCCGGGCTCGGGGCCCTCCGGCGCCTGGCGGTACAGCACGTCCCGGCTGCTCTCGGTGAACCCCGCGCCGGCGTAGAGGCCGATCGCCCGTTCGTGGTCGCTCTCGACGTACAGCTCGACCTCAGTATTGCCTCGTCCGCGCAGGTACCGCAGGCCGGCGTACAGCAGCGCCTTGCCCACCCCGCCCCCGGCGGCGTCGGGATCGACGCCGATCACGTACACCTCGCCGAGCCGGCCGGCCTGCTGCTTCGTCCAATGGAAGCCGATCACCTGATTGTCGCGCTCGGCGAGCAGGAAGCCCGTGGGGTCGAACCAGGACTCGGCCATCCGCTCGTCGAGGTCGGCCCGGGTGATCCGGCCCTGCTCGGGATGGTGGGCGAAGGCGCGCGCGTTGATCGCGAGCCAGGACTCTTCGTCCGCCCCGGGCCGGAAGGCGCGAATCGTCACACCGGGCGGCAGCGGGAGGTCGGGCAGGTCGTCGTCGAGGGGTCGGGTCATGATCGTCAGCGCTCGTCCGCGCTCGAGCCCGGCCGCGCGGGCGAGCGCCGCCGCAGCGGGCGGGTCACCCTGGGCCCAGATCTGCAGCGGATGCTGGGCCTGCGCGAGCAGCTCAGCGAGCAGGGCACCTCCATATCCCCGACGCCTGGCCTCGGGGGCGACCATCAGTTGCCCGGTGTCCGACTGGCCGGTGTCCGACTGGCCGGTGTCCGACTGGCCGGGGTCCGACTGGCCGGTCCGACTGGCGGGTCCGACTGGCCGGGGTCCGACTGCCCGGCGTCCCCGTCGCGACCCAGCTCCAGCTGGGCATATCCGACCAGGTCACCGTCGGTTCGGGCCAACAGATGCCGTACGTCCGCCCGCGGATGCCGGAGGTTGAGCAGGCCCGCTTCGTTGAGGGCCGAGGCGTGGCCCGCAGGAGCCGACCGGGCTGCCAGGGCCTCGACGGCTGCTTCGTCCGGACCGACGTTGTCGACGGTGTCGATCGTGATGGCGGTCGGCATGCCGCTCACGTTAGTGGCTGGCTGCGAGTGCCGACCCCAGATCACGTCGGAAACTGGGCGCAGACGACAACGGTTACCGGCGTGTCGCTGTCGTTCGCGCCCACTTTCCGGGGAGGGAGTGGCCCACTTTCCGGGGAGGGGAGGGGCTCAGACCCGGGCGCTGGCTTCTTCGGTCGGGGTGACGAACCGATAGCCCACGTTGCGGACGGTGCCGATCATCGACTCGTACTCTGGACCGAGCTTCGCGCGGAGCCGGCGGACGTGGACGTCGACCGTCCGCGTACCGCCGTAGTAGTCGTAGCCCCAGACGTCGCTGAGCAGCTGCTGGCGGCTGAAGACGCGCCCGGGATGCTGCGCGAGATACTTCAGCAGCTCGAACTCCGTGTAGGTCAGATCGAGCTGCTGCCCGTTCAGCTTGGCGGAGTAGCCGGCCTCGTCGATGACGATGTTGCCGCTCTGGATCAGCGGATCGACTCCCGACGAGGACGACGGCGACATGGCGAGCCGGATGCGGACGTCGACCTCCGCCGGGCCGGCAGACATCAGCAGCAGGTCGTCGAAGCCCCAGTCCGACGACAGGGCGGCCAGCCCACCCTCGCTGACGATCACGAGGAGTGGAGACTCTTTTCCGGTCGTCTCGATCAGCCGGCAGAGGGAGCGGGCGCCGACCAGGTCTCGACGGGCGTCGAGCAGGATGACGTCGGCGGAGGGTGCGTCCAGCAAAGCGGTTGCCTCGGCCTGCGCGATCTTGACCTGATGGGGCAGCAGTTCGAGGGCAGGCAGGATCTCCGAGGAGGCGTGCATATCGTTGGTCAGCAAGAGCAAGGTGGCCATGGCGGTCTCCTTCGCGCATGATCTGAGGATCAGCCCGACGCGCCGCCCAGCCCGTTCCGTGACGAAGGCGGTTTGCCGGGAATGACAACGGTGTCCGCTGCGTAGCGGCCCCCGAAAATGATGTCTCGAAGACTAGGCGATTTCCTGAGAGTTATCCAATGACGACAATTGCGTTGCAGTTCTGGGCCGGAGCGCGTGCCGCGGCCGGAGTTGCCCGCGAGGAGTGGGACGCGGACTCCGTCGCCGGGGCCCTTGAACTGGCCCGACGCGCCCGGAGCAACGCCGACTTCGACCGTGTGGTTGCGATGTGTTCGATCCTGATCGACGGCGTCGTGGCCGGTGCGGAGGACCTCGCCGCGGTGCGGACCGAATCCGTGGTCGCGGAACTTCTACCGCCGTTCGCCGGGGGCTGAGACATCTGTCACAACCCGCCGGGCGTGTCGCCTACGCCTGCCCGCCGTCTCAAGGAATGGACGACGCTTTCAATATTTGGGACAGCTCTTGGTGCCCCGCAGGTTGGGTTCTAGGGTGTCACCCGTGATCGCGACGGATCGGTGGGCCCCGCTCACCCGCTGCCTGGCCGTGGACAACGGCCGGATGCGCTCGTCGTTGTGTCTGTCGTCGCGAATGTAGCGGCGTTGCGCGGCGCGCCGCCCAGCCTCCGGCCGGTCTTAGACCGTGTTCACCCCAGGAGCAGGCCGCGCACGGCGCGACGCTTTGATGGTTCAGACATCCCATCCCACCCCGGGTTCGGTTCACCAAGGTCCGGATCCAACCACTCACAGGAGACAGCACCAGATGAGCAGGCAAGAGGTACTGGTCGACGCCGACTGGGTCGCCGAGCACGCGGCTGACGACAACATCGTTCTCGTCGAGGTCGACGAAGACACCACCGCATACGACGGCGGCCACATCGAAGGCGCGATCAAGCTGGACTGGAAGAAGGATCTCCAGGATCCGATCCGACGCGACTTCGTGAACAAGGAGCAGTTCGAGGCGCTCCTGTCCGAGCGCGGGATCGGTAACGACGACACGGTTGTGCTCTACGGCGGCAACAACAACTGGTTCGCGGCGTACGCGTACTGGTACTTCAAGCTGTATGGCCACGACAAGGCGGTCCTGCTCGACGGCGGCCGCAAGAAGTGGGAACTCGACGCCCGCCCGCTGAGCAGCGAGACGGTTACCCGCCCGGCGACGAGCTACACCGCGGAGAAGCCGAACCTCGACATCCGCGCGTTCCGGGACGAGACGGTCGCCGCTATCGGCGCGAAGAGCCTGGTCGACGTCCGCAGCCCCGACGAGTTCGCCGGCCGGTTGCTCGCTCCGGCCCACCTCCCGCAGGAGCAGGCGCAGCGGGGCGGCCACATCCCGACCGCGATCAATGTGCCGTGGAGCAAGGCGGCCAACGACGACGGCACCTTCAAGTCCGACTCCGATCTCACCGAGCTGTACGGCAACGCCGGCTTGAACTTCGATCAGGACATCATCGCCTACTGCCGGATCGGCGAGCGTAGCGCGCACACCTGGTTCGTCCTGCACGAGATCCTCGACCGGCCGAACGTCAAGAACTACGACGGTTCCTGGACCGAGTACGGCTCCCTGGTCGGGGTGCCGGTCGCGGTCGGCGACGAGCCCGGCACCGCCTAGGCCCTCCGGGTCCCCCACTCGTTTCATCCCCACCTAGGAGTCATCATGTGCGGTGCTACCACCGGAGGCCTCAGCGTCGCCGGCATCGACGTCACCAAGGAAGCCGTCATCCAGGGGCGCGTGCTGCGCGCCGGCGAGCCGGTCTCGAGCGCGTACGTCCGGCTGCTGGACTCGACCGGTGAGTTCACCGCCGAGGTCCCGACGTCGGCGACAGGCCATTTCCGGTTCTTCGCCGGCGACGGCAGCTGGACCCTGCGCACCCTCGCGCCGGGCGCAAGCGTCGACCGGGTGGTCGTCGCCGCCCGCGGCAAGGTGGTCGAGCTCGACGTCGAGCTGGACGCCTGACTCGAAGCCCCAAGCCCCCACCCCACCCGACCTGTCAGCGTCACAGAGGGCTATAGCCCGCTGAGGCGCTGACAAGTCGGGGGTGGGGCCGGCGTTTCGGGGCGCGATGGGCCGGATAGCTCGTACAACATGCGAGCAGTCACCTGGCAAGACCGACGCAAGGTCAGCGTCGAGACGGTGCCGGACCCGATCATCGAGCAACCCACCGACGCGATCGTCAAGATCACATCGACCAACATCTGCGGCTCCGACCTTCATCTGTACGAGACGCTCGGAGCGTTCATGACCCCGGGCGACGTGCTCGGCCACGAGCCGATGGGCATCGTCGAGGAGGTCGGTCCCGAGGTTGCGGGCCTCAAACCCGGCGACCGGGTCGTCATGCCTTTCCAGATCTCCTGCGGGCACTGCTGGATGTGCGACCGGGAGCTCTACACCCAGTGCGAGACGACCCAGGTCCGCGATGCGGGCTCCGGAGCAGCGCTGTTCGGCTACTCCAAGCTGTACGGGTCGGTGCCGGGCGGCCAGGCAGAGTTCCTGCGGGTGCCGCAGGCCCAATTCACCCACATCAGGGTGCCCGAAGGGCCGCCAGACGACCGCTTCGTCTACCTCTCCGACGTCTTGCCGACCGCCTGGCAGTCGGTGGAGTACGCCGCAGTGCCCGAAGGCGGCTCGTTGGTCGTGCTGGGCCTGGGTCCGATCGGTGACATGGCCTGCCGGGTCGCGCAGCAGAAGCCGATCGATCAGATCATCGCTGTCGACCTCGTCCCGGAGCGGTTGGCGCGGGCCCGGGCGCGGGGGATCGAGGTGATCGACCTCGGCGAGCACGGGGACGGCGTCGCCGATCTGATTCGTGAGCGGACCGGTGGCCGCGGGCCGGACGCGGTGATCGACGCGGTCGGGATGGAGGCCCACGGTTCGCCGGCTGCGTCTTTCGTCCAGCGCCTCGCCGCGCACCTGCCCGATGCCATCGCGGAGCCATTGATCGGCAAAGCAGGGGTCGACCGGCTCGCCGCGGTCTATGCCGCCATCGACATCGTGCGTCGAGGCGGCACGATCTCCTTGATCGGCGTCTACGGGGGAATGGCGGACCCGATGCCGATGATGACCCTGTTCGACAAACAGATCCAGCTGCGGATGGGCCAGGCGAACGTCAAGAAGTGGGTCGACGCGATCATGCCGCTGCTCGTCGACGACGACCCGCTCGGCGTCGACGACTTCGCCACCCACCGCCTGTCGTTGGAGGAGGCGCCGCACGCGTACGACATCTTCCAGCGCAAGGCCGAGGGTGCCGTCAAGATCGTGTTGAGACCCTGAGTACGCGGCCGCGAGACGGCGCGGAGGCGCTGCTCGCGCCCGGCCATCATCCGACTGGGCGCGTGCCGGTTTCGCCGCCTGGGCATCCGCCGAACGTCTGGGATCGCTGCGTACAAGCGACCGCGCCGATCGCGCTGACGTCACTGATCGCCCGCGTGTCCGGGCTGGCTTCTCCTGGGCTGCCTTCCCATGGGCTGGCTTCCCTGGGCTGGCTTCGGCAGGTCCGCCTTTCTCCCGGCCGGCTGCGCGCAGATCGTACGGGCTGGTGGTGATCGGCGCCCATCCCGACGACGAGACGCTCGGTGCCGGCAGGTTGGTCTCCCAGTGGTATCGCACCCTCGGACCGGTTACGGCAGTGCTGGCGAGCGACGGCGAGGCCTGCCTGGATCATCTCCGGCCGCGGCCGGACGGGCTAGCGGCGCGGCGGCGCGAGGAGTGGCTGGCCGCGGTGTCTCGGCTCGGCGCCGATGCCGGACCAACGCTCGGGCTGCCCGACGGCCGGCTCGACCGGCACGAGGAGGCACTCGCCTCGGCGCTGCGCGACCAGCTCGACGCCATCGCTCCGCCGGTCGCGCTGGCCGCGCCGACCCGGATCGATCCGCATCCCGATCATCGGGCGGTCGGTCGAGCGGCTGCTCGGGTGGCGGAGGAGCGCGGGCTGACGCTCTTGGAGTACCCGGTCTGGCTCACCTTCTGGGCCGATCCCGCGGACCTCGGCCAGCGGCGGCTCGTCCGCGTCGAAACGGACGCCCTGGCCGACGCGGACCGCGACCGGGCCCTGGGCTGCTTCGCCAGCCAGCTCGACCCGCTGGCCGACGATCTGGAGCCCGTCGTCCCGCCGGCCATGCTCGCCCACCATGCGGAGCAGCGGCTCGTCCTCGCGGCGGCCCGATGATCGAGCCACCGGACTTCGACGAGCTGTACGGCCGCGAGCAGGATCCGTGGCAGGTCGGGTCGAGCTGGTACGAGCAGCGCAAGCTTGCCGTGGTGGCCGCCAGCCTGCGGCGACGGCACTATGCGTCGGCCTGGGACCCGGCGTGCGGCACGGGGCACCTCGCCCGGCACCTGGCCTCGGTCGCAGATCGGGTGCTGGCCACCGACGGCGCGCCCGGGGCGATCGAGATCAGCCGGAAGACGTGCGGCGGACTGTCGAACGTCGAGCTGGAGATCTGCGTGCTCCCGGCCACGCCGGGCGATCGCGGAGCCTTCGATCTGGTGGTGCTGAGCGAGTTCGTCTACTACCTCCGGCCGGCCGAACGCCGAGCTGCACTGGCCGAGGTCCGGCGGCTGAGTGCCCCGCAGGCCGAGATCGTGTCCGTGCACTGGCGGCATCGGCCGCACGACGCGTACGCGAGCGGGGAGGAGACCCAGACCGAGATCGTCGACGAGCTGTCCGCCCGTGGCTGGCGCCATCCGGTGCATCATCTGGAGGAGGACTTCGTGCTCGACGTGATGGAGCGCGCGGACGAGGCGGAGCGCGTCTGATGGGCGCCGACCCGGGACTGACCAGCTCCCAGCCGTATCCGGCCGCGCTCTGCCTCCCGATCGACTATCGGCGGCACCGCCCCGACGTGGCGATGCTGCGCGCCGCCATCCGTGCCTGCGCCGACGTACGGCCGTGGGCGCAGCTCTCCTGGTCGGGTCTCGTCGAGGCGCTGCTGGCGGTCGGCCGGACGGACGTGCCGCTGGCCCGACTGGTGGAGGGTCACGCCGACGCCGTGCGGATCCTGGACCAGGCCGGCCGGGTTCCGATCGGCGATGCCGCATACGGCGTCTGGGCCTCCCGATCCCGCCGGTCCGGCGTCGCGGCGACTCCCGACGGCACGGGCTGGCGGCTTGACGGCATCCTCCGGTTCGCCTCAGGAGCAGGCGTGCTCGACCGGGCTCTGGTCCCGGTCTGGCTCGACGATGAGCACCATCTGCTGCTCGACCTGGACGTACGCACCCTGCCCGTCGACGACAATGCCTGGGTGACCTCGGCGATGGAGGTCAGCCGATCGCACACTCTCCGGTTGGACGCCGTCTCGGCCAGCGGGGACGCCGTGATCGGGCCGGTCGACTTCTACCTGGACCGGCCTGGTTTCTTCCCGGGCGGGGTCGGGGTGGCCGCCTGCTGGGCCGGAGGCGCCGCACGCATCGCCGACCTGCTACTGGATCGTTCGCCATCGTCCTGGCCGGAACACGTACGGGCCCGGATGGGCGAGATCCGGGTGCAGCTCGCCTCGGCCGCTGCCGTCGTCCGCTCGACCGCACGCACGCTCGACGAGCTGTGGGTCGACCCGGCCGGCGCAGACGCGCGCTCCAACGACCACCCGGGCGCGGCCGGCCCACGTCCCGCCTGGCAGGCGATATCCACGGAGGCGCGGGCGGCGACCGCCCACGCCGTGACGATCGTGCTGGAGCAGGCTCGGCGGGTCGGCGGCGCGGCCGGTTTCGCCCACGACGAGGCCTTCAGCCGCGCCCACCACGACCTCGATCTGTACGTCCTCCAGCAGAACGCCGACGGCGACCGGGCCTTCCTCGGCGGTCGATACTCATCGTGACCGAGCCCTGCGACGTGTTGGTCGCGATCCCGGCCCACGACGAGGCCGACCGGATCGAGGCGTGCCTCCGCAGCGTGGCCGCCGCGCTGCGTGCCGGACAGGCGGTGGGACTGGTCCAGCGGGGCAGGATCGCGGTCGGCGCGCACCGTTGTCGGGACGAGACTGCGGCCATCGCCACGGGCACGCTGCGCGACCTGGGCTGGTCGGATCACGTCGTGCTGGACATGGCGGGCGCCGCCCCGGTCGGTCTCGTCCGAACCCGCCTGGCGTGTCGCGCTCGGCAGGTCGAGCCGGCCCTGCCGGCGTCTCGGCTGTGGCTGTTCAGCACCGACGCCGACTCCGTCGTTCCGGCGGACTGGGTGTCCGGCATGCTGCGGGCCGCAGCCGAGGATGCCGCCGGGGACGAGGTCCGGGATGCCGCCGGGGACGAGGTCCGGGATGCCGCCGTGGACGAGGTCCGGGATGCCGCCGGGGACGAGGTCCGGGATGCGGCCGGAGAGTCGGCCGAGGGTGAGGCAGATGTGGTGGCCGGCCTGGTGGATCTGGCTGGCTGGCGTGGCGGCCGAGCGGCCCGCCGAGCGTACCGACAGATCATCGCGTCGAAGCTCCTGCCGGGCGGAGGCCACGATCACGCCTACGCTGCCAACCTGGCCGTGCGATGGACGACCTTCGAGGCCATCGGCGGCTTCCCCGGTGTTGCCCACGGCGAGGAGGCCGCGTTGCTGGTGGCTGCCCGGGACGCCGGTGCACGGGTGGCCACGCCACGGACCCCACGCGTCCGAACGTCGGGACGGATGCCCGGCCGCGCTCCGGAGGGGTTGGGGGATCTGCTCGGCCGGCTGGGCAAAGCGGTGTGATCCGGTATTGACCTGCGGGCTCGGCGTCGCCCGGTTCTAGAGTGGGCGTCGATGACATCAGCGGAGCCGCCTGAGTACCCAGCCGGGAGCGGGTCGGGAGCCGACCCGTTCAGCTGGCTCTACCAGCGCGGCCAGCCGGCCCCGACGGAGGACGTCGCGCCTCCCGTGCCGCCGACCGTCGAGGCTCCGGCCCCGCCGACGCGGTCCTTTGCTCCGCAGACTCCGCCGCCGACCACCCCGCAGCCCCCGCCCTCCCAGCCGCCGGGCCCACCGCCCGCGTACGTCCTGCAGGCGTACCAGCCGTGGCGGACTCCGGAGCCGGTCACCGCGCCGCCGCCCCCGCCTCCGCCGGCCAAGAGCCGCGGGCCGCTGATCGCCGTCCTCGTCGGCGTGGCGCTGCTCGCGGTGGTCGCCGGGGTCGTCGTCGCGGTTCTCGTGCACGGGTCCGATCAGGGCGTCGTCTCGCCCCCGGTCGGCACACCGTCGAGCGCGACACGGCCGACCTCGCCGGCGCCGGCGAAGCCCGCGAAGCCGGTCGCCACTGGGGTGAGCGCGGACTGCACCGCACCGCCGGCCACCGACGACGCAGGAAGGCCGGTGAGCTACGACGCGACGAACGTGCTGGACGGCGATCCGAGCACTGCATGGCGCTGCAACGGCAGCGGCGACGGTCGTACGCTGACCTTCAGCTTTCCCTCCGGAACCACCATCGGCACGCTGGGACTGATCAACGGGTACGCGAAAACAGACCCGAAGAGCGGTGCAAAACGCTATGGGGAGTATCGGCGGATCACGAAGGTGACCTGGACGTTCGACAGCGGCAAATCGGTGGACCAGAACGTCACCGATGGCACCCAGACCGTGCAGACGACGACGATCACTCCGGTGACGACCCAGCGAGTGACGCTCACCATCGATGCGAGCACCAAGCCGGGCCAGTCGGCGAAGACCCGCGATGCCGTGCTGATCTCGGACGTCAGCTTCGGCTGACTCGCCTGCCGGTGGGCGGACTTGTCTCCGGTCGGCTGACTCGCCCTCCGGTCGGCGGACTCTCCCTCCGGTCGGCGGACTTGTCTCCGGTCGGCGGACTTGTCTCCGGTCGGCAGACGGGACCGCCGGGAGATCACGGGTCGGTGTCGAGGATCAGGGTGACCGGCCCGTCGTTGACCAGCGCGACCTGCATCAGCGCACCGAACTCACCGGTCGCGACCTCGGCGCCAAGTCCGCGGAGCGAGGTGACGAAGGCGTCGACCAGGGGCTCGCTGACCGGCCGCGGCGCTGCGGCATTCCAGCTCGGTCGGCGACCCTTTCGCGTGTCCGCGTAGAGGGTGAACTGACTGACTACCAGCAACGGAGCGCCGAGCTGGGCGCACGACTGCTCGTCCGCCAGGATCCGCAGAGTCCAGACCTTCTCGGCGAGCTTGGCAGCAACCTCCGTGGCGTCGCCGTGCGTGACGCCGAGCAGGACCAGGAGCCCCGGCCGGTCGATGGCACCGACCAGCCGCCCCTCGACGCTGACCGAGGCCGATGTCACCCGCTGGATCACGGCCCGCATCAGACGACCGTGTCCGGCCCGACGTACGCCTCGAGCTCGACCTCGACCAGCATCCCGGGATCGACGAGCCCGGCCACCACCACCATGGTGGCGACGGGCCGTATGTGGCCGAAGACCTCGCCGTGCGCCCGCCCGACGTCGGACTCGTCGGCCGGGTCGACGATGTAAATCCGGGTGCGCACGACGCGGTCGGCGCTCGCGCCGGCCCGGTCGAGGGCGTCCAGCGCGATGCCGATGGCAGCGCGGGCCTGTCCGTACGCGTCCCCGGGATGCAGCACTCCATCGGGGCCAACCGCGGTAGTGCCCGCGGTCAGGGCCCAGTCTCCCGCCAGCACGACGCGGCAGTAGCCGTACCGCTGCTCGTAGGGAGCTGCGCCACCCACCCGTACGATCATGACGGTCACTGTGGCACATCATCGGATGGCCGACGACTGAGATCGGAGGCGGAGAGATGCGCTCGTTACTGGTCAAGATCACCTGTGGAGCCGAGGCGCCCGAGCGGGCGAACCAGGGCTGGACCGTGGCCGCGATGGGCCTGGCCGCCGGGGCGGAGGTGGCCGTCTGGTTGACCGGGGAAGCGGTGTGGTTCGCCGCAGTCGGTCGCCAACCCGATCTGGGTCTGCCGCACGCGACCCCGGTCGCCGAGCTGGTCGAGACGGTCCGGGTCGGCGGAGCGATCCGGGTCTGCAGCCAGTGCGCGGCCCGCCGGGACCTGTCCGGCGACGACCTGGTCGAGGGCGCGGTCGTCGCGGGCGCCGCCCAGTTCGTGGAGGCCGCCCTGACCGACGGGGTGCAGGCGCTGGTCTATTGAACGGGGCCGCCGATCATCGGCGAACAGCGCAATCCAGACCGAGGAACATTGCGCGTCGGCGGGCGACTTTGCGCGTCGGCGCCGATGCGGAAGGTGACCCCTGGATGCGCAAGGTTGGCCCGGACGCCGGAAGGGTACAGCGCACCGGGCGGGCCGGGACCCGGTGGCTCGCGACTGCCGAGTGGTCGTACGGCTAACGGGCACAATCCGGTTGTGTGCCGGGCCGACTCGGGTGAGGATCGAACCCGTGGAAGCAGCCACAACCCTCTCTCGACGCCGATCTGATCGCCCGTCATCTCGGGCCGGACGGGCGTCTGGTGTCGATGCCCGCCAAACCGTCCCGCCGCCTGCTCGTGTTGGCCCACATCGCCGCCGATCTGCCCATCGGGGTGGAGCTGGACGAGTTCTCCGTGAACCAGGTCCTCCGTCGCTACGACGACGACGTCGCGATGCTGCGTCGCTACCTTGTAGACGCCACGCTGCTGCTCAGACCACGTCCCGGGATCTACCTGCGGCCCGCGGGGTCTGCGTGATCGACGCCCTGGTCACGTTCCGTGACCTGGAACCGGTCGACCTGAGCGACCTCGACTGGTCCGGGAGCGACGCTCACCTGAGTCACGTCGCCGGCGCGCTGGGTCGGGCGTACGCCGGCGAGGTCGTGCTGCTGGTGGGCGAGCTGGCGAACGGTCGCCTGGTCGCGATGGGGGGCCTCGATCTGGCGAAGCAGGACGACGTCGGTCTGTTGTGGATGCTCGCCGTGCACGAGACGCTCCAGTCGCTGGGCATCGGCACCGCCCTGATCGCCGCTCTCGAGCAGCGCGCCCGCGAGGTCGGTTGTGGCACCGCCCGACTGAGCGTTGAGCACGACAACCCCCGCGCCCTGGCGCTGTATCGCCGCCTCGGCTACCTCCCTGTCGGGACCGAGGTGGAGAGCTGGCCGGTGACGGGTGAACGAACCTTCGTCACGGTGACAACCGTGCTGGAGCGCGCCCTCTGAGACACGCAGGCCCCCGAACGCACCCGCCGGACCCACCCTGGCCGATCCCGGCGGCGGAGCGACCCCGGAAAGTGGGCGCAAACGACAAGTTTGAAACGATTCGGGCTGTCGTTTGCGCCCAGTTTCCGGGTCGGGTGGGCACAGGGCCGAGCTGCGGAGGTCTAGCGGGCCAGCACCGAGTGCTTCCACTTGGCGGTCGAGCCCTTGCCGGAGTCGTTGACCGCCCGGACGCGCAGGACGTAGCGCTTGTTCTTCTTCAAGCCAGTGATCTTCGCACCGCGGGCCGAGGAGGAACGGGTGATCGTCGTCACCGAGCCGGTGGTGGTCCGGGTGGCGGTGATCACGTAGCCCGTGACGGGTCCGCCGGACTTGGGCCTGGACCAGTTCACCGACACCGACACCGACTTGTCCTTCTTCGAGCCGGAATGGGCGGAGGTGATCCTCGGCTTGCCGGGAAGCGCGGTGATCGTGATCTTCGAGGTCGAGGAGACCCCGAGGGAGCGCGAGGTGCGGGCCCTGACGCTCACGCTGTACGTCGTACCGGCTCGCAGCTTGGAGAACGTGTAGGAACCGACACCGGAACCCACGTCGACCGTGGCGCTGGCGTGACCGGCGGCGTCTTTTCCGGACCTGACGATCGTGTAGCCGGTGATCGCGTAGCCGCCGTCGCTGGCCGGCGCCTTCCAGCGCAGCGTGACCGTCTTGTGGCTGTCGCTCCGGCTCACCGAGACTCCGGTCGGTGCCGTTGCGTACGCGGTGAACAGGAGCCGGTTGGGCGAGTCGGGGTCGATCTGCTTGGTCGGTGCGGTTGCCTCGCCGAGGATGGTGGAGCTCACCTGGGCCGGCGTGGCCTTCGGATCGGCCTGCAGATAACGGGCCACCTCGCCCGTGACGTGCGGGGTCGCCATGGATGTGCCGCTCAACGTCAGCGACGCCGTCGGGGTGAGCGTTCCCGCGGAGAGGACGTCGACGCCCGGGGCGAAGAGGTCGAGACACGTGCCGTAGTTGGAGAAGTCGGCGTAGTGGTCGGAGCTGTCGCTTGCACCGACCGTCAAGGCAGCGGGGACCCGCGCGGGGGAGGTGTCGCACGCGTCCTCGGCCTCGTTGCCGGCCGCGGCGACGACAGGGATCCCTGCCTTGATCGTCGTGGCGACTGCGGCGTCGAGCGAAGGGTTGGCTCCGCCACCGAGACTGAAGTTGACCACCGACGGTCCGGTCCGATGACCCACGACCCAGTCGAGCGCAGCGATCACGGCATCGGCACTACCCTCTCCGTTGCAGTCGAGCACCCGCATCGAGACGATCGAGACCTGCTTGGCGACCCCGTAGGTCTTGCCGCCGATCGTCGCCGCGACGTGGGTGCCGTGGCTGAACTTGCCGTCGGCCGGATCATCCAGGTAGTTGGCCGCGCAGTCCGAAGCGTCGTTGTCGTTGTCCACGAAGTCGTAGCCGCTGGTGGCCCGACCCTGGAACTCCTCGTGGTCCAGGCGGATGCCGGTGTCGATGACGTACGCGGTCACTCCGGCGCCGGTGGTGTCGTAGGCGTACTTCCCGTCGGATCCGGAGCGCTGGTCGAGCCGGTCCAGACCCCACGTCGCCCCCGCCTGCTGGCTCGTTGCGTCGACCACCGGGCCGAACGCGTGGACCGCGGTGTTCGGAACCACTGCCTCGACGCTGGGATCCGCCTTCAACTGGCTCACCTGGGCGTCGGTCAGGCTCGCGCTGAAGCCGTGGAACACGTGGCGGAACTGGTGACCGACCGAGACGTTCGCCGCTCGAAGCGTCGAAACCTTGCTGGCCGTGGCGCTGGCGCTGGACGTCTCGACGATGTACCCGGCCTTCGGCGCGGCGGATGCGGGTCCGATCGGGCCGACGACCGTCGCGACGAGCGCGACAGCGGCAATCGCGCCGAGCGTACGAAAAACTGGACGGCGCACCGAACAACCCCCTCTGACGACGCCGGCGACTCGAGCGGCTTCCCCAAGCACTCAGACGTACGTCAACCGGCGCGCCAACGATAAGGGAGCGGTGTGACAGACGACGAATTAGTTCGCGACGTTTCCGAATCGTGACCCGATATCGGCGTGTCGCGCTGTCGGCGTGTCTCCAGTCCTGAGACCCCCGGTCAGGTCACGCGCTTCGCTCGCCCGAGACCAGGTGGCCGGACGTGTCAGCCGGCCAACAGCGCCCGCAGCTCTTCGATGCTCATCGTCCCGGCGCCGTCACCGCGGGCGGCTACTCGGCGGACCAGAGAGGCGACTCGCGCGTTGATCGGGGCCTCCAGCCCGTGCCGGCGCGCCTCGAGCACGATCTCGCCGTTGAGGTAATCGATCTCGACGTTGCCGGTGCCCCGGACCAGCGACTGCCAGGTCGAGCCGCCGAGAAAGCCCTGCCGATCGGACAGGTCGACCACGGTATAGCCCTTCCGATGCTCGGCCTCTTCGTCGTCGGGCGTCACCTCGATCCCGGCAGCGGCCAGCACCGCGCGACCCTCGGCGACGGCCTCCCGGATCAGCGACCCCATGCCGTTCGCATCCCCGACCAGCGCCTGGTACGCGTTGCCGAGATTCGTGATCAGCTTCCGGTACTTCCACGGCATGACATCGGCGGGAAGGCGTACGTCCAGCGCCGCGGCCGACCAGTCCTGCCGGATCGAGGCAAGCAGCTCGGCGTCGCTCTCGTCGGCCGACGCGGCCGGCACCCGGCCGATGTGGAACATGCCCAGCGTCGGCGAGCCGCTGAGAATGACCCGACCGGGTTTCGTGTGGTTCGCCCACATCCAGACGCAGGCGCCGTACACCCGACGGAAGTAGCGCAGCGCCAGCCACTCGGCGGCGACCCCGTTGAGCGCGACGATCAGCGGCAGCCGTTCGCCCGCCGTGCCGCCCCCGTCGACCTCGACATCGGCCCACTGCACGAGGGCGGCCTCGGCCTGGTGGGTCTTGGTGGTGAGCACGAGAACGTCGTCGGGCCGAAGCGTCAGCTCGTCCGGTCCGGCAACGGCGGTCACCCGGACCTGGCGGGTGTCGGTCGGTGTGACGATTTCCAACCCTCGCCCCCGGAGGGCATCCAGCTGGTCACCGCGAGCAACCAGCACGGCGTCGAGCCCGGCGTGCCGGAGGCTGCCGCCCAGGCCGCCGCCGACGGCACCGGCCCCGATCACCACGTAACGTGTCACGACCCGACCCTAAGCGGCTCCTAGACTGGCCACCATGTCGGTCTTCCCCCTGCTGCTCATCACCGGGCTCGCCCTACTTGGTGTGCTGGCCCTGGCGGGCCTGGTCGTGATCGTTGTCCGTTCCGCCTCGGGCGAGGGCTGAGCCGTGCCGTTCGAGATCCCGGACAACCTGCATCCGGACGTGATGGGGCTGGCCTGGCTGCTGGGTCGCTGGGAGGGCTCCGGCAAGTCGAGCTATCCGGACACCGAGGACATCGACTTCGGGCAGCAGATCGATTTCTCGCAGAACGGCGGGAACTATCTGCACTACCTGTCGCAGACCTTCACGGTCGGCCCCGACGGTCGGCCGCTGGCGCCGCTGAGCATGGAGACCGGGTTCTGGCTGCCGAAGGTGGACGGCACGGTCGAGGTGGTCCTCTCTCAGCCTGCCGGCTATGCGGAGGTCTGGTACGGCAAGATCATCGGTGCTCGCGTCGAGCTCGCCACAGACGTGGTGATGCGGACGGCGAGCGCGCCGGAGTACACCGCCGGCCAGCGGTTGTACGGCAATGTCGAGGGCGAGTTGTTGTGGACTTTCGACAAGGCCGCCGAAGGTCATCCGCTGCAGTCCCACCAGTGGGCACGCCTACGTCGCAGCTGACCCAGCTCCCCGGCCCTCCACAACCTCCCGGGGACTCCGGAAACTGGGCGGAAACGACAAGCTCTGACGGCGTGTCGTTGCCGTTTGCGCCCAGTTTCCGGCGGTGGGTGGGAAGAAGCGAGGCCCGGCGGGTGCTGAGGAAGACATGACGGTGATGGTGGCGGACGGAATCGACGCCGGTGTGCCCTGGCACTTCGGCGATCCGATGCGGGAACAGCGTCGGCTCGAGGCCGGTGAGGGCGCGGTCGATCTGTCTCACCGGGGTGTGGTGGCCGTCTCCGGTCCGGACCGGCTCGGTTGGCTCCACTCGCTGACCACCCAGCACCTGAGCGAGCTTCCGCCGGGGCGCGGCACGACCACGTTCGTGCTCTCCCCGCAGGGACACATCGAGCACGCGCTGTACGGGGTGGACGACGGCCAGACGTTCTGGGCGCACACCGAGCCGGGTGCCGCGGCCGCAGCAGCGGCATGGCTCGACTCGATGCGGTTCATGATGCGCGTCGAGGTGGCGGACCGGACCGACGAGTACGCGGTCGTCTGGCAGCCGGGTAGCGCTCCCGCCGAGGGACTGATCCGGGCTGGTCTGGACTCCCTCGGCGGTTTCGAGACCTTTGTCCCGAGGACGGGGTTGGCCGCCTTCCTGGCCGATCGGCCGCGGGCGGGGAGCTGGGCCTACGAGGCTCTGCGGATCGCCGCCGGAGTGCCGCGGATCGGGTTGGACACCGACTACCGCACCATCCCGAACGAGATCGGTGTGTTGGGGTTGGCAGTACACCTGGACAAGGGGTGTTATCGCGGCCAGGAGACCGTCGCGAGGGTCAACACACTGGGCCGACCGCCACGCCGGCTGGTGCTGCTCCACCTGGACGGCACCGCAGAGGCGCTGCCCACGCCCGGAGCGAGTGTCGATCTCGATGGACGCTCGATCGGCTTCGTCGGCGGCTCGGCCCGTCACTACGAGCTGGGCCCGATCGCGCTCGGTCTGGTGAAGCGCAACACACCGGTGAACGCCACTCTGGTCGCCGAGGGGATCGCGGCCGCTCAGGAAGTTCTCGTCGATCCGGAGATCGGCCTGCACGTCCGCGCTCTGCGCCCCTGAGCCCCCTGAGCCTGTCGGATGTGCCCTCAGCCTGTCGAAGGGCTCCGCAGTGCGCCGCGCTAGAGTCGCATCCCGTGTCCGACCCCTTCGCTGTCGATCCGATCCTCGTCGAGGTCGTCCGCAACGGCTTGGTCGAGAGCGTGCACCGTGCACGGGTGGCCGTCACCGGGCCCGACGGCGCCCTGCTCGGCGCGATCGGCGCCGTCGCCGCGCAGATCTATCCCCGGAGCGCCCTGAAACCGCTGCAAGCCGTGGCCATGGTGGGCGACGGCCTCGATCTGCCCGACGACCTGCTGGCGCTCGTCGCCGCGTCGCACTCGGGGGAGCGGATCCACCTCGACGGAACCCGGCGCATCCTCGACACGGCGGGTCTCACCCAGGAGGCGCTGCAGACGCCGTTGGACTGGCCGGTCGACGAGCTGGCGAAGATCGAGCAGATCCGGGCCGGCGCCGACCGGTCGCGGATCTTCATGAACTGTTCCGGAAAGCACGCCGGGATGCTCGCCACCGCGGTGCACAACGGCTGGAGCGTCGACGATTACCGCGACCCGACCCATCCCGTCCAGCTGTCCGCCAGCGACAGGATTGCCGAGCTGTCGGGCGAGTCCCCCAGCACGATTGCTGTCGACGGCTGCGGCGCCCCCGCCTTCGCCATCAGCCTGACCGCGTTGGCTCGCTCGTTCGGTCGTCTCGCGGCCGCCTCGAGCGGCCCGGAGCGCCGGATCGCCGATGCCATCCGAACCCATCCGGAGATGACCTCAGGCACCCGCCGTGACGAGTATCAGCTGCACCGCGCGATCCCCGGCCTGCTCACCAAGGCCGGGGCGGAGGCCGTGCAGGCGGTCGGCCTGCCGGACGGTCGGGGCGTGGCGATCAAGATCAGTGACGGTACGCCCCGGGCGCGGGCCGTCGTCACCGCCGCCGTTCTCCTTCAGCTCGGCTTCGAGCACCCGACTCTCGACGCCCAGTCGTCGGTCCCGGTACTCGGGCACGGCGAACCGGTCGGCGCCATCTCGGTTCGGCCAGGTTCGCTCGCCGATCTGTAACGAAAGGTTTACCCGGGGGATGGCCCCGCAGCCTCATTGTGGCTGGAACACCCAGATCGAGCACTTAGGCTTTCTCGGTGTGAACTGGGACGACTACGACGCCGCACTGTTCGATCTCGACGGCGTCCTGACGCCCACGGCGGACGTACACATGCGGGCGTGGCGGGAGCTGTTCAGCGGCTACCTCGCCGGTCATGGTCTCCCCGAGCCGTACGTCGAGAGCGACTACTTCGACTACATCGACGGCAAGCCGCGCTATGACGGCGTCCGCTCGATGCTGGAGTCGCGCGGAATCACCTTGCCCGAGGGTCAGCCGTCCGACCCGGCCACCGCGGAGACGGTGTGCGGACTGGGCAATCGCAAGAACGACGTGTTCGCCGCTGTCCTCGCCTCGGAGGGGGTCGATCCCTATCCGGGCTCGGTCGAGCTGCTCGATCGACTCGCGGCGAGGGGCACGAAGGTGGCCGTGGTCTCCTCCTCGCGGAACGCGCCGGCGGTGCTCGCGGCGGCGGGCCTCGCCGACCGGTTCTCCGTCGTGGTGGACGGCACCGTCGCCGCGGCGCTCGGGCTGCCCGGCAAACCGGCCCCCGACACGTTCGCGCTGGCCGCCGCGCGCCTCGGTGCCACGATCGAGCGGTCGGTCGTCGTCGAGGACGCGATCTCCGGGGTCGAGGCGGGCGAGGCCGGTGGCTTCGGTCTCGTGATCGGCGTGGATCGAGGCGTCGGCGCCGAGCGACTACGGGCGGCCGGAGCCGACGTCGTGGTCCGCGACCTGGCCGATGTGGTGCCGGCATGAGGGGCAGCTCCGGCGACCAGCCGACGACACAGGCCGATCCGCTGGATCGGTCCCGGTTCCCGATCGATGAGTGGGCGCTGGTCGAGGCCGAGTACTCGACCGCCGACCTCGGAGTGACCGAGACGCTGTTCGCCGTCGGCAACGGCTATCTCGGGATGCGAGGCAACGTCGAGGAGGGTCGGGAGACCCACTTCCACGGCACCTACCTGAACGGCTTCCACGAGACGTGGAGCATCCGTCACGCCGAGGAGGCATTCGGCTTCGCGCGGGTCGGTCAGACCATCGTCAACGTCCCCGACAACAAGACGATGAAGCTCTATGTCGACGACGAGCCGATGCTGCTGTCGGTGGCCGACATGGAGACCTACGAGCGCACCCTCGACTTCCGCGACGGGGTGCTGCGGCGCGAGGTGATCTGGCGGACTCCGGCGGGCAAGCGGGTCCACGTCCGGTCGAGCCGGATGGTGTCGTTCACCCAACGACACTTGGCGATCATGAGCATCGAGATCACGATGCTCGACGACTACGCGCCGGTCGTGGTCTCGTCGCAGATGCTCAACCGCCAAGACGGCAAGGACGAGTACCACGTCCGTGCGGCGGCGATGGGTGAGGGCGTCGACCCGCGAAAGGCGGAGGCGTTCGAAGACCGGGTGCTGCAGCCGCAGACCCACTGGGCGAGCGATCGTCGGATGATCTTGGGCTATCGCTGCACCAACTCGAAGATGACCATCGCCGTCGGGGCGGATCACGAGATCCAGACCGACTGTGCCTACAGCGATCTTGTGCACGCCGACGAGGACACGGGCAAGAAGGTCTATCGGGTGGACGCGGAGCCCGGGAAGCCGATCAAGATCACCAAGGTGGTCTCCTACCACAGCTCCCGCGGCGTGCCGGTGCGCGAGCTGGTGGACCGCTGCCGACGTACGCTCGACCGGGTTCGCGACCAGGGCGTCGAGGCTCAGTTCCATGATCAACGGACGTGGCTGGACGCGTACTGGGAACGTTCGGACGTGATCGTGGAAGGGCAGCCCGCACTGCAGCAGGCGATCCGGTGGAATCTGTTCCAGATCGCCCAGGCCGCAGCCCGGGCCGAGCAGTCCGGGGTGCCGGCGAAGGGCGTCACCGGCTCGGGGTACAGCGGGCACTACTTCTGGGACACCGAGGTCTACGTCCTGCCCTTTCTGATCTACACCTCGCCCGGAATGGCCCGCAGCGCCCTGCGGTTCCGCTACAACATGCTCGAGGCGGCCCGGCGCCGCGCCGCCGACCTCGCGCAGAGCGGCGCCCTCTTTCCCTGGCGCACGATCAGCGGCGAGGAGGCCTCGGCCTACTACGCCGCGGGCACGGCGCAGTATCACATCGACGCCGATGTCGCGTTCGCACTGTGCAAATACGTGAACGCGACGGGCGACGGCGACTTCATGCAGCGCGAGGGCGTCGACATCCTTGTCGAGACCGCCCGGATGTGGGCCGACCTCGGCTTCTGGCGCGACGGCGGAGCCGGCGACGGGCAGCGGACGTTCCACATCCACGGCGTCACCGGGCCGGACGAGTACACGACAGTGGTGAACGACAACCTGTTCACCAACGTGATGGCCAGGTTCAATCTCGATCAGGCGGCACGGGTCGTTCGCGGGTTGGCACAAGACGCACCGCAGGCGTACGACCGAATGGTCCACCGGCTCGATCTCGATCCCACCGAGCCCGACGAGTGGGCGGCCGCCGCGGCGGCGACGAAGATCCCGTACGACCCGGCGACGGGGATCAACCCGCAGGACTCGCACTTCCTCGACCGCGAGATGTGGGACCTGAAGAACACCCCGCCCGAGAAGCGCCCGCTGCTGCTGCACTTCCACCCGCTGGTGATCTACCGGTTCCAGGTGCTCAAGCAGGCCGACGTGGTGCTTGCGCTGTTCCTTCAAGGCGATCAGTTCAGCCTGGAGCAGAAGCGTGCCGACTTCGAGTACTACGACCCGATCACGACCGGCGACTCGACGCTGTCCGGTGTGGTCCAGTCGATCATCGCCGCAGAGGTGGGCTACCGCGACCTGGCGCTCCGCTATTTCCTCAGCTCGCTGTTCGTCGATCTGGCCGATCTGCACGGCAACGCCAGCGACGGCGTGCACGTCGCCTCCACCGGCGGGGTATGGGCGGCGCTGGTCTTCGGCTTCGGTGGCATGCGCGACTACAACGGCCTGATCACCTTCGACCCCCGGCTGCCGGCCAGCTGGCCGAGCCTGCAGTTCACGATCACGCTGCATGGCTGCCGGCTTCGAGTCGTCGTCAGCGCCGACGCGATCTCGTTCACCGTCGAGGACGGAGACGAAGCCACCGTCGCCGTACGCGGGCAGCAGGTGACCGTACGCGGCGGTGAGCCGGTGCGCGTCGCCCTGGACGGTCAGGGACCGGAGATCGTCGGCGTGCCCACGCTCCAGACCGGCGAGCGGCGACCGGACGGCACGTTGATCACGGCGAGCGTTCCACAGCCCGCCGTGCGTCGCTAGCCTCGAGCCGTCCTGAGCGCGTCGAGTGTGCGCCCTGAGCCGGTGGAAGGGTGGCATCGCGCGGTGTGATCGGCTTCACGCTAACTCCTGCTTGCAAGTGCTAACTTTTGCAAGCACAATAGATGCATGGCAGGGATCAAGGCTCCGAAGCTCGGTGAGCAGCTCGGGTCGCTCGGTGAGTACATCGCCAACCAGCGCAAGGCGGCCGGCGTCACCATCCGGCAGCTCGCGGAGCAGGCCGGCGTCTCGAACCCCTACCTGAGCCAGATCGAACGGGGGCTGCGCAAGCCGTCCGCCGAAGTGCTCCAGCAGCTCGCGAAGGCATTGCGGATCTCCGCCGAGACCCTTTATGTCCAGGCCGGGATCCTCGATCCCGCCGACCACCAGACCACGACGGTCGAGATGGCCGTGCTCGCCGACACTGCGATCAACGAGCGGCAGCGACGCGTGCTGATCGACGTCTACCGCTCGTTCGTGCACGAGAACGAGCCAGAGCTCGACACCCCCGATACCGACACCAACCCCACCAAGGAGAAGAAATGAGCCCCACTACTCGCAAGCAGACCCCGGCCCAGGCGCGCAAGACGGCGCTCGAGTCCGACTTCGCCCCGCTGTACGCCGTCGCCGGCCTCGCCGACACCTTCGCAGCCCAGGCGAAGACCAGCCTGATCGCCACCCGCGAGCGGGTTCAGGTCGCCCAGGGCGAGCTCGAATCGGCCTCCAAGGCTCGCGTCGAGGAGTTCACGAAGCTCGTCAAGGCTCTCCCGGAGCAGGTCAAGGCCCTGCCGGAGACCGTCAAGGCGCTGCCGCAGACCACCAAGGCCAAGCTCGCCGAGGCTGAGGAGCAGTTCAAGACCCTCTACGCCGAGGCTGCCAACGGTTATGGTCAGCTCGCCGGCCGCGGCAAGCGGGCCGTCGACGAGGCGGTCGGCTCGGCGAAGGCGCTCTCGGTGAGGGCCGAGAAGCAGGGCGCCGATGTCGCCTCCGAGGTCGCCGAGAAGCTCGACCCCGCGTTCGAAGCAGTCCAGCAGACCGTGACGGTCACCCGCAAGAGGGCCACCGGACGTACGGCGACCGCGACCGTGACGCCGAAGGCCACGGCCAAGGCGCAGGCCACCAAGGCTGCCGAGGACGCCGTCGCCGCCGAGAAGGCCGCCACTCGCAAGGCCGCTGCCAAGAAGGCCGCCGCCACCCGTGCGGCCAAGAAGACGTCGGCCGCCGCCAAGGCGAGCTGACCCTGGGGGGAGATTTCCCAGGTCGATATGAGACAGCTGCCCGCTTCCCGGAACGCCGGGGAGCGGGCAGTTCGTCGTTCAGAGTTCTCCGATGCCCGTTTACCTGCCACCCGCCTCGTCGCGACTCCCGCGCGGGTTGGTGCTACTCCGCTGGGGTTGGTGCTACTCCGCTGGAGTGGGTGCTACTTCGCGCGACGTCGTTGCCGCGCGCAGTGGGTCCTACTCGCGCGGAGTCGGTCCGGAGCGTCAGACCCGTTCGCGAGAACCCTGGCGACCCAGTGCCAGCGTCGAGCCTAGGGTGCGGGTCGAGCAGGTCAGCTGCGGTAGACGACCACCTTGTCGCCCACGTGGATCCGCTTGTAGATCCAGGCCAACTTGGTCATGTTCCTGATGTTCACGCAGCCATGGCTGCACCCGTAGTACCCGCGACGAGCGAAGTCGCTGGAGTAGTGCACCGCCTGGCCTCCGCTGAAGAACATCGAGTACGGCATCGACGTGTGGTAGATCGTCGACACCCAGTGCCGGTTCTTCCGATAGACGTGGAACGTGCCGTTGCGCGTCGGGGTACGGCTGCAGCCGAACCTGGCGTCGACCGTCTTGCGGATCTTGCCGTTCTGGACGAAATAGAGCTTGCGCGTGGTCTTGTTGATGCACAGCACGCGGCCCTTGGTCTTGCAGCGCTTCGGCAGCTTGGCCGATGTCGACACGGCCGCGACGGTCGTCGCCGTGCCGGCCGTGGCAGTCGCGCTGGTCGCCACGGGTGTCGCCGCTGCCGGGGCGACCAGTGGTTCGCTCAGTTCCGCGGTGGCGATCAGGCCCAGCGTGAGCGCGACGCCGAGCAGGATGCGGATCAGGTTTTTCATGGCCTCTCCCCGGGCAGGTGAACGACTGCGGCCACCTGCCATCACGTTGGGGAAGAGGTGTTGGATCGCATGCGGACGCATCATTCTCACCCGGTCCGGGTCCGCTCGCCAGGTGAAATCGGAAAGTTCACCTCGGCGGTGCCCCAGACGCCCGCCCGGTCTGGCGAATACGCCGATCGTCCGGATCTGCGAATACGTCCGATACGGACCCCAGACGCCCGCCCGGTCTGGCGAATGACGTCCGATCGAGCCCTGACGACCGCCACGTGCACGGCTGGTCAGCCCGACCGCATCTGCGCCCCGATGACGAGCTCAGGCGACAGGTGGGCTCAGGCGTTCTTGGCGCGAGCGCGAGTGCGGGCCCGATCGGTGCCGGACAAGACGACCTTGCGGATCCGTACCGCGGCGGGAGTCACCTCGATGCACTCGTCACCGCGGCAGAACTCCAGGGCCTGCTCCAGCCCCATGATGTGCGCCGGGATCAGCCGTTCCAGCTCGTCGCCCGTCGAGGACCGGACGTTGGTCAACTTCTTCTCCCGGGTGGGGTTGACGTCCATGTCATCGCTGCGGGCGTTCTCGCCGACGATCATGCCCTCGTACACCTCGACACCGGGACCGACGAACATCGTGCCGCGCTCCTGCAGGTTGAACAGCGCGTACGAGCTCACCATGCCCTTCCGGTCTGCCACCAGCGACCCGGTCGGCCGGGTGCGCAGCTCGCCGTGCCAGGGCTCGTACGCCTCGAACACGTGGTGCATCAGGCCGGTGCCACGGGTCTCGGTGAGGAACTCGGTGCGGAACCCGATCAGTCCGCGAGCCGGCACCAGATACTCCATCCGGACCCAACCGGTGCCGTGGTTGACCATCTGCTCGAGGCGTCCGCGGCGCAGTCCGAGCAGCTGGGTGACCACCCCGACGAAGTCCTCGGGCGCGTCGATGGTCAGCCGCTCGACCGGCTCGTGCACCTTTCCGTCGATCTCGCGGGTGACGACCTGGGGCTTGCCCACCGTCAGCTCGAACGACTCGCGTCGCATCATCTCGACCAGGATCGCGAGCTGCAGCTCGCCGCGGCCCTGGACCTCCCAGGTGTCGGGCCGGTCCGTCGGCAGCACCCGGATGGACACGTTGCCGACGAGCTCGGTGTCGAGCCGGTTCTTCAACAGGCGCGCGGTCAGGTTCTTGCCCGACTTGCCGGCTAGTGGCGAGGTGTTGATGCCGATCGTCATCGAGATCGACGGCTCGTCGACGGTGATCAGCGGCAGCGGCTGCGGATCGGACGGATCCGACAGCGTCTCGCCGATGGTGATCTCCGGGATGCCTGCGATGGCGACGATGTCCCCGGGCCCGGCGCTGTCGGCGGGCACCCGATCCAGCGCCTCGGTGATCAGCATCTCCGACAGCTTGACGTTGCTGATGCTGCCGTCGGCCTTGCACCAGGCGACCACCTGGTTGCGACGCATCTCTCCGGCAATGATCCGGCACAGCGCCAGCCGGCCGAGATAGGGCGACGCGTCCAGGTTCGTCACGTGCGCCTGGAGCACAGCACCCTCGATGTACGTCGGCGCGGGGGTCGAGTCCAAGATGGTGGCGAACAGCGGGCCGAGGTTCTCGCTGTCTGGCATCGCGCCGTTCTCCGGCGCGGACAGGCTCGCTCGGCCGGCCTTGGCCGAGGCGTAGACCACCGGGAAGTCCAGCACGTCGGTCTCGTCGTCGTCCAGCAGGTCGAGGAAGAGCTCATACGTCTCCTCGACCACCTCGGCGATCCGCGCGTCGGGTCGGTCGACCTTGTTGATCACCAAGATGATCGGCAGCTTCTTGGCGAGTGCCTTGCGGAGCACGAACCTGGTCTGCGGCAGCGGGCCTTCGGAGGCGTCGACCAGCAGCAGCACGCCGTCCACCATCTCCAGGCCACGCTCGACCTCGCCGCCGAAGTCGGCGTGCCCAGGAGTGTCGATGATGTTGATGGTGACGTTGCGGCCGTCGGGCGCGTGGTGCAAGACGGCGGTGTTCTTCGCCAGGATGGTGATGCCCTTCTCGCGCTCGAGATCCATCGAGTCCATCACGCGCTTCTCGACGTCCTGGCCGACGCGGAAGGCGCCCGACTGCCAGAGCATCGCATCGACCAGGGTCGTCTTGCCGTGGTCCACGTGAGCCACGATGGCGACGTTACGGAGGTCGGTACGGGTGGGCATGACAACTCTTTCCAGCGGGCGGACAACCTGACAAGCCTAGCCGAGCGTGACGGTCCCGATCGACTCCTCGAGCGTGGTCGGGCGCTGACCGGTCCGGCACGTCCTCCGATTGGAGTAGATCGGGTGGGGTACTCCCCACTTGATCTACTCCGCTGTCGGGACCGTCCCGCGTGCACGGGGTCCCCGTAGGCTTGAAGGTGCACCCGAGGAGCAGGAGAAGCGCGTGGCAGGCGGCAACGACTGGTTCACCGAGAGTTTCCGCACCGAGTTCGACAAGTCGTCGACCGCGCTCGGACGGTTCAATCTGGCGATCTTCGGCAAGACCGGGGTCGGCAAGTCGACCCTGATCAACGCCATCTTCGGTGAGGAGGTGGCTCGGACCGGCATTGGTGAGCCCGTCACCAAGGGCAGCCACCTCTACCTCGACCGGATCGGGCACCTCGGCATCGTCGACACCCAAGGCGTCGAGGTCGGGCGGGACAACAAGGCGATCCTTGGCGACCTCAACCAGGTGATCAAGGACTCTCGCAGGCTTCCGCAGAGCGAGCAGATCCACGTGGCCTGGTACTGCGTGCGTGGGATGGACCGACGTTTCGAGGACACCGAGGCGGAGTTCATCCGCCGGCTCGACGAGCTCGGGTTGCCGGTCATCTTGGTGCTGACGCAGGTCCCGCGCAGCCCCGATGGCCGGTTCCATCCGGACGCGGAGATGCTCGCCGAGCAGATCACCGCTCGGCATCTCCCGATCGTCGGCGACCGCGTCTTCATGACGTACGCGAAGCCCGACGAGTTCCACGGCCAGCACATGTACGGCCTGACCGAAGTCCTCGATGCCACCTTTCGCGTCGCGCCCGAAGGCGTCCACGGAGCCCTCATCGCGGCGCAGGAGATCGATCTGGAGCGCAAGGCCAAGGAAGCGCAACGGGTGATCGGGGTCGCGGTGACCAGTGCCGGCGCCGCCGCAGCGACACCCATCCCGTTCTCCGACGCCGCCCTGCTGGTGCCCATCCAGCTGGGCATGATGGCGAAGGTCGCACAGCTCTACAAGATCAAGTTCGATCGGGCCGCGCTGATGGCGATCGCCTCGACGACAGCGGCGACCCAGCTCGGCCGAGCCACGTTCACCGGGCTCCTCAAGATGGTGCCAGGTGCCGGGACGGTGATCGGTGGTGCGATCGGCGCCGGGGTCGCGAGCTCGTTCACGTTCGCGATGGGGGAGGCCTGGCTGAAGGTCTGCCAGCAGGTGCACGCCGGAAAGTTCGGTGGTGTCAACAGTGCCCTCGACAACGATCAGCTGCGCGACGCCTTCCTCGACGAGTTCAAGAAGCGGCTGCCCGGCAAGCGGCAGAAGGACACGATCTCCACGAAGTGACCGTCCCTGGGCGGCCCGACGGTCTTGTCACCGGCCCGTGCGGATCCCACCCGGGGGACCGGCCTCTGGAAACCAGGCTGGCCGGGCAATAGATTGGGCACAGTGACCAGTCCAGACGTCGGCGATCTGCTGGCCGATCAACCCGCACATGATCAGATCGTGTTCGAGACGCGGCTGCGTCGGTACTGGCCGGATCTGCTCGCCGGCCTGACCGGGGCCTACCCAGCCAACGCCGTCGAGATGGCGCACCGGCTGGTCCGGATCGCCGCCGAGAACTTCCGTCAACGACCGGCCGATCTGCGGCTGCTGGATCTCCAGCGCCACGCTGATCCGCAGTGGTTCCAGCATCCGCAGATGCTCGGGTATGCGACGTACACGGATCTGTTCGCCGGGGATCTCCGCGGCGTGGCCACCAAGATCGACTACCTGGCCGATCTTGGCGTGACGTACCTGCACCTGCTGCCGCTGCTCAAGCCGCGCCCCGGCCCGAACGACGGGGGGTACGCGGTGATGGACTATCGCGCAGTCCGCGACGACCTGGGCACCATGGACGACCTGCGTGACCTGGCGAGCGCGCTGCGCCGGCGGGGGATCTCGCTCACCCTCGACCTGGTGCTGAACCATGTGGCATACGAACATCGCTGGGCCGAGCTCGCGCGCGACGGCGACGAGTACTACCGCGGATTCTTCCATCTCTACCCCGACCGCGAGGTGCCCGACGCCTACGAGAAGTCGCTGCCCGAGGTGTTCCCCGACTTCTCGCCGGGCAACTTCACCTACGACAATGACGCGCAGGCCTGGGTCTGGACGACCTTCAACTCCTGGCAGTGGGATCTCAACTGGCACAACCCGGAGGTCTTCTACGAGCTGGCAGATCTGATCTGCTGGCTGGCGAACCTCGGGGTGGAGTGCCTTCGGCTGGATGCGATCGCGTTCATCTTCAAGCGGATGGGGACGTCCTGCCAGAACCAGCCCGAGGTGCACGCGATCACCCAGGCGCTGCGTACGGTCGCCCGGATCGCGGCGCCGGCGCTGATCTTCAAGGCGGAAGCGATCGTCGGGCCTACCGACCTGGTGCCCTACCTCGGCGTGGGCCGGCACACCGGCAAGGTGTCCGACATGGCGTACCAGAACTCGTTGATGGTGCAGATCTGGTCGGCGCTGGCCGCCAAGGACACCCGGCTGTTCTGTTCGGCGATGAACCGTTTCCCGGCCAAGCCGTCAACGGCCGCCTGGGCGACGTACCTGCGCTGCCACGACGACATCGGCTGGGCGATCGACGACGCTGACGCGGCGACCGTCGGGCTCAACGGGTTCGAGCACCGCCGGTTCCTGTCGGAGTTCTACGCCGGTCTCTACCCGATGAGCGACGCCCGCGGGGTGGTGTTCCAGGAGAACCTGGCGACCGGAGACCGCCGGATCAGCGGCACCGCGGCGTCGCTGGCCGGCGTCGAGGCCGCGCTCAGCGGCAACGATCCGGCGCACCTCGACCTCACCGTGCAGCGACTGCTGCTGGCGTACCGGATCGTGCTCGGTTTCGGCGGCCTGCCGCTGATCTGGATGGGCGACGAGCTGGCCCTGCGTAACGACTACGACTTCGTCGACGACCCTGAGCACGCCGACGACAACCGCTGGGTCCATCGGCCGGCGATGCCGTGGGACATCGCCGAGCTGCGACACGTCGAAGGCACGTTGGAGCACCGGGTCTGGCACGGTCTGCGGCACAGCATCGCGGTCCGCGCCTCGCTGCCGAGCCTCGACGCCTCGGTGGAGACCGAGATCGTGGATCCGGTGAACCCGGCGGTACTCGTCTTCATCCGGCGTCATCCGGTGCAGACCATGGTGGGCGTATACAACGTCACCGCGGACCCTCAAGAGCTGCCCCGGTGGGTGATCCCGGTGGGCAACTGGGCCTGGGACGCACTCACCGAGGACACGCCGCTGACCGACGGTCCGCTGTCGTTGGACGGCTACCAGACGCGCTGGTTCGTGCAGCAGACCTGACATCGGAGGGGACGTGGGTGATTCCGGTACGCGTTCGCGGCCCGACCAGGACCGGGCTGGGCAGGTGGTTCGCGACGTCCTCGTCGAGCTGGACCTGCCGTGGTCGGAGAAACGGCCGGGACTGTTCTCGGTCGCGTTGCCGGGCACCCGCAAGCTCAGTACCGAGTGCGCGCTCGAGGTGGGGACGTACGGCCTGGGCCTGCGTGCCTTCGTCGCCCGCTGTCCCGACGAGAACCACGTGGGCGTCTATCGCTGGCTGCTCGAACGGAATCTGAAGCTGTACGGCATCTCGTTCTGTCTCGACGCCCTCGGCGACATCTACCTGGCGGGTCGGGTGGCACTGGCCGCGATCACCGCAGACGAGGTCGACCGCCTGTTGGGAGTGGTGGCGGACACCGCGGACACGAGCTTCAACACCATCCTCGAGCTCGGCTTCGCGGAGAGCATCCGGCGCGAGTGGGCCTGGCGCCGGTCGAGGGGAGAATCGACCACCAATCTCGCCGCCTTCGCGCATCTCGATCCCGGTGCGCCGACCGGTTGACCTCTCTCGGCGCCTAGCCTCGTCATCGGATTCGGCGAACATGGTCCGAACTGCAGCACTGAGGGCCGAGCCCTGGATTGGCCCAGCTTTCGTCGACGAGACGCCGGGGCGGCGGCTCGTAACACGCGACCACTAGGCTCGGCGCCATGTCGACCTTGATCCTGTTGCGGCACGGCGAGAGCCAGTGGAACGCGAAGAACCTGTTCACCGGCTGGGTGGACGTCGATGTCAACGAGAAGGGTGCTGCCGAGGCCAAACGTGGCGGCGAGCTGCTGGTCGAGAACGGTCTGCTGCCCGACGTCGTGCACACGTCGGTGCTGCGCCGGGCCATCAACACCGCTCAGATCGCGCTCGGCGCGTGCGATCGGCACTGGATCCAGACCAAGCGGTCGTGGCGGCTCAACGAACGCCACTACGGTGCGCTGCAGGGCAAGGACAAGGCGGCGACGCTGGCCGAGTTCGGCGAGGAGCAGTTCATGATCTGGCGCCGCTCGTACGACACTCCGCCGCCGCCGATCGAGGACGGCAGCGAGTTCTCGAACTTCGACGATCCCCGTTATGCCAGCGTGCCCACCGAGATCAGGCCCCGTACCGAGTGCTTGAAGGACGTGCTCGAGCGCGCGCTGCCGTACTGGTACGACCAGATCGTTCCGGATCTCCGCGCCGGAAAGGTGACCCTGATCGCCGCGCACGGCAACTCCCTGCGGGCCATCGTCAAGCACCTGGACCGGATGAGCGACGACGCCGTGGTCGGGCTGAACATCCCGACCGGCATTCCACTGCACTACGAGCTCGACGACGACGCCAAGCCGACCGGTCCGGGGAGGTATCTCGACCCCGAAGCGGCCGCAGCCTCCATCGAGGCCGTCAAGAACCAGGGCAAGAAGTAAGGGCCCACTGGTCTGGCTCGCGGCCGGCGCGCAATCACCCGAGTCGGTCGTTCCTCTTTCGCCTCAACGAAGACCGACAATCGACCCGGTGACCCGCCGGCGACGCGAGCGCGATGCCGAGAACTAGGGCTGGGGCCAGTACTCGTGCTCGGGAAACTCGCCGGTCACGACGTAGATGATGCGGCGGGCCATCGATGCGGCGTGGTCGGCGATCCGCTCGTAGTAGCGGCCGAGCAGGGCGACGTCGACCGCCGCCTCGACGCCATACGGCCAGTCGTTGCTGAGCAGCGACCGGAACTGCGCCCGGCGCAGGTCGTCCATCTCCTGATCGCGAGACCGCAGCTCCTCGGCGCTCTGCACATTGCGATCGTGGAGCGTCTGCCCGGCGGCGATCACCATCTTCTCCGCGACGTCTCCCATCTGGACGAAGTTCGGGCGCAGCGCCTCCGGGATCGCGGAATCGGGGTAGCGCAGGCGGGCGATCTTGGCGACGTGGGCGGCCAGGTCGCCCATCCGCTCGAGCTCGGCGACCATGCGCAGGCTCGCGACGATGATCCGGAGCTCGCCGGCCACCGGCGCCTGCAGGGCCAGTAGGTCGAACGAGCGGTGCTCGATGTCGGACTGCCGCAGGTCGAGCCGCTCGTCGCCCGAGATCACCTGTTCGGCCAGGTGGATGTCAGCCTCGAGTAGCGCCGTGGTCGCCGACCGCACGGCGCTGGAGACCTCCTGGGCCATCAGGGCGAGGTCTGCCAGCACATCGTCCAACTGTTCCCGGTATTGCTCACGCATCGATCAGGTCCCATCGTCCTCGGTGTTCGCCCAGCGTCCTGGTTCGGGGGGCCGGAGCCACACCAACCCTAGGCCGACGGTCCAGAGCGAATCGGTGGGCTCGATGAACGCCGCGTGAACATGTCTCGAACGCTGATGACTCGGTGCGCGTGGCCGAAGCCTTCCTGGTCCGAAGCACTCCCGCCGCAACCTAGGATTCCAGCTGTGAGCCCGGCGTACGTCCTGCTGACGGTCGCGGCGCTGGTCCTGGGCGTCGTGATCGGCGCCCTGATCTTCCGCCGCCGAACGCCCGCGCCCGATCCGGCCGAGCGCTTCGCCCAGCCCGAGCCCACCGTGCCGAGCGGCGTGTCGGAGATCCTCGCCATGCAGCGGTCGGCGGGGATCGTCGCCGGACCGCACGACGAGGTGATCGAGGCGACCGACACCGCTCGCCATCTGGGCCTGGTCCGCGGGACGCGGATCATCGAGCCCGAGCTGTTGGATCTCGTTCGCGAGGTGCGTCGCGGCGAGGGCCCGCGCTCGCAGGATCTGGAGATCAACCGTCGGTCCATGGCAGCGACGACGTACCTGGTCGTGCACGTCGCCCCACTGGGCGAGGACCTGGTCGTGGTGCTCGCGGACGACCAGACCACGGCGCGGCGGGTCGAGGAGACGCGCCGCGACTTCATCGCCAACACCAGCCACGAGCTGAAGACGCCGATCGGAGCCATCTCGCTGCTGGCCGAAGCCGTCGAGGATGCGGCCGACGATCCGCAGGCTGTACGTCGCTTCGCGACCCGGATGGGAATCGAGTCGGCTCGCCTGTCCGATCTGGTGAGCCAGATCATCGAGCTCTCCCGTCTGCAGTCGGACAATCCGCTGACCACACCCGAGGTGGTTGAGGTCGATGACGTGCTCGCCGAGGCCGTCGACCGGAGCCGGGTCGACGCCGACCGGCACGACGTGACCCTCACCATCGCGGGAACTCCCGGGTGTCGGGTGCTGGGCAGTGCCCGCCAGCTCGGCGTGGCGGTCGGCAATCTCGTGGAGAACGCCGTGATCTACTCCGATGCCGGGGCTCGCGTCGTGGTAGCCGCCCGGGTGGAGGCCCGCAGCGACGACGACTACGTCGAGGTCACCGTCTCCGACACCGGGATCGGCATTCCGCCGGCCGAGCAACGCCGGATCTTCGAACGCTTCTACCGAGTCGACTACGCGCGGAGCCGGGCCAACGGCGGCACCGGACTCGGGTTGTCCATCGTCTCCCACATCGCGGCCGCCCATGGGGGCCAGGTGTCGGTGTGGAGCCAACCCGGCCGCGGTTCGACGTTCACCCTTCGACTTCCCGGCCACCTCGGCCCCGGCGCCCTCCCCGGCGGGCCTCCCGATTCCGAGACTCACCCACGCCTTGCCGGTGAATCAACCGGTCAAGGCCACGATCATCAGGAGCTCATCACATGACCCGCGTGCTAGTCGTGGAGGACGAGGATTCCTACCGCGAGGCGTTGGCCTACATGCTGGCCAAGGAAGGGTACGACGTCGTCCAGGCGGCAGACGGCGCGGCCGGCCTTGCCGAGTACGACCGACTCGGCGCCGACATCGTCCTGCTGGACCTGATGATGCCGGGTCTGACCGGGACCGAGGTCTGCCGCCAGCTGCGCCAGCGCGGCTCGGTGCCGGTCATCATGGTCACCGCCCGCGACTCCGAGGTGGACAAGGTGGTCGGGCTCGAGCTGGGCGCCGACGACTACGTCACGAAGCCGTTCAGCCACCGCGAGCTGGTTGCTCGCATGCGGGCCGTGCTGCGTCGCGGGCAGGACGCCGAGCTCGTGCCGGACGTGATCGAGGCCGACGGCGTACGGATGGATGTCGAGCGGCACGAGGTGAGTGTCGGCGGGCGTCGGGTCCAGCTGGCCCTGAAGGAGTTCGAGCTGCTCGAGATGCTGCTGCGCAACGCCGGCCGGGTGATGACCCGAGGTCAGCTCATCGACCGGATCTGGGGAGCCGACTACGTCGGTGACACGAAGACGCTGGATGTCCACATCAAGCGGCTGCGGACCAAGATCGAGGACGACCCCGCCCAACCGAAGCACCTGGTCACCGTCCGCGGGCTGGGCTACAAGTTCGACGGCTGACGGGCGGACCGCGCGGATTGATGGCGGCCACTAGAGTGTGCGGGTGACCGGCGAGATCACCGTCTTCTCAGGTTCGGCCCATCCCGAGTTCGCGGAGGAAATGTGTCGCATCCTCGGAGTGGAGCTGAGTCCGTCGCGCACCACCCGCTTCAGTAACGACTGCCTTCAGGTGCAGCTGCGCGCCAACTGCCGCCAGCGCGACGTCTACATCGTCCAGACCCTCGCCCCGCCCGTGCAGGACAACCTGTTCGAGCTCCTGCTGATGCTGGATGCGGCCCGCGGCGCGACGGCAGCCCATATCACCGCCGTCATTCCGCACTATGCGTACGCCCGATCGGACAAGAAGGACGCGCCGCGGATCTCGATCGGCGGCCGGCTGGTGGCCGACATGCTGTCGGAGGCCGGCGCGACCCGGGTCGTGACCATGGACCTGCACTCGCCGCAGGTGCACGGGTTCTTCTCGGTCCCGGTCGACCATCTCAACGCGGTCAAGGAGATCGCCAGACACTTCCGCGGGCGCGACCTGTCGAACACGGTGGTCGTCTCACCCGACCTCGGCAATGCCAAGACGGCCAGTCAGCTCGCCCGTCTGCTCGGCGTCGGGGTCGCCGCCGGGTCGAAGCAGCGCCTCGCCGACGACACAGTGGTGATCGACCGGATCGTCGGAGATGTCGCCGGTCGGGACGTGATCGTGCTCGACGACGAGATCGCGACCGCCGGCTCGATCGTCGAGCTGCTGCGCAAGCTGCGCGCGGAGCACGCCGGCGAGATCAGCATCGCCTGTACCCATGGCCTGTTCACCGGTCCGGCCATCGAGCGGCTCAAGCAGGAGCCCGACATCGCCGAGATCGTCACCACCGATACGGTGCCACTGCCGCCGGAGAAGCAGCTACCCAACATCGTCGTCTGTTCGGTGGCCCCACTGTTCGCCGAGGCCGTACGTCGGACGAATCTCGGGGAGTCGGTCAGCTCGTTGTTCAGCAGCGAGGAGACGCACGGCTGAGGACGCGCGACGTACCAAGGCCGCTACTTCGGCCCGCGCTTTCCCTCACCCCCCACGAAAGTGGGCGTGAACGACAACGGCCAGCGGCGTGTCGCTGTCGATCGAGCCCAGTTTCGTGGAAGGCGGGTTGTTCAGCTGCTGGAGGAGGGCGACGGGCTCACGGTCACGTAGTAGGGGTGACTCGCCTCCACCACCGGCACGATGAGGGTCGCTCGGCCGGCGGAGCTGAACTCCATCGTGAGGTTGACCGTGAGGCCCGGGGTGATGCCCTCCCCAGCCAGGGTGACGAAGGCGGGACTGTCGGTCAGAACCACGGGGACACCCGGGGTGAGTGTCACGGGCGTCGGGATCGTGCCGGTGATGGCCGCCCCGTTCGAGCCGTCGGACTTGATCACCGTGCCGGAGACCGCGACGAGGGAGTCGTCCTTGGTCGATGACATGGTGGCACTGACGAAGCCCTCGTTGTCGCCGCGGCTGACGACCAGCAGATTACGGATCTGGACCGAGCCGACCGAGAGGTTCACCCCCTCAGCCGGGGTGTAGGGCAGGTTGGTCTGCACGTTGAAGCCGCACGCGCTGAGCACAAGGGCGAGCACAAACGTCATCGCCGCGGCGGGCGCCCACCAGCGTCGCCCGGGACGGCGGACACGACGCGAGATCACAGCCACGATGTCGACTCCCTTGCTGTGGACCGGAAAGCATCTGGACCGGAAAGCAAACTGCGCACCACAACTGTCCGAGCGGGACAGCCTGGGATGAGCCTAGTGGTTGCACCGTGGGGTTCGTCGAGGGTCCGGCACGAGTCGCTGCGAAGGTCGCGCAGGCACAGTCCACGCATACAAACCACGCGTTTGTCAAGCCCGGGTGCCACCCCTTTTGGGCCTCTGGCTAGCGCAAACGCCGTCAGGGATGTCCCTGAGAGCGTGCTAAACTGGAGGACGCGAAAGGGGTACAAAACAATATGACCTTCACAGTCGGCGAAACGGTGGTCTACCCCAATCATGGGGCCGCTGTCATCGAGGACATCGAAACTCGTCAGATCAAGGGTGAAGACAAGATCTACCTGGTGCTGCGCATTGTCGGCCAGACCGATCTCGTCGTTCGCGTTCCCGCGTGCAATCTGGACCTCGTCGGCGTTCGCGACGTCGTCGACGCAGATGGCCTCGAGCGGGTTTTCGGGGTGCTCCGCGCCCCGCACACCGAGGAGCCGACCAACTGGTCGCGTCGTTACAAGGCCAACCTGGAGAAGTTGCACTCCGGCAATGTCATGAAGGTGGCCGAGGTCGTCCGCGACCTCTGGCGTCGTGAGCGTGAGCGCGGCCTCTCGGCCGGCGAGAAGCGCATGCTGGCGAAGGCGCGTCAGATCCTCGTGTCCGAGCTCGCTCTTGCCGAGCGGGTCGAAGAGGACAAGGCCGAGATCCTCCTCGACGAGGTTCTCGCTTCCTGAGCAGGATCATCGGCTGATCCGACCCACGGGACCTGCGGTTGTCTGGATCCGTGCGGGTCGGAATCGGTACGGACGTTCATCGACTCGAGCCTGGTCACCCGATGGTGGTGGCCGGGCTCTTGTTCGTTGGCGAGCCGGTCGGTCCCGTCGGGCACTCCGACGGTGACGTCGCCGCGCATGCGGCCTGCGATGCGCTCCTGAGCGCCTGCGGACTGGGTGACCTGGGGAGCAACTACGGCACGTCCGAACCCGAGTGGGCGGGCGCTGCCGGGGCGGCGTTCCTCTCCGAGACGGCGCGACGGGTCAGGGCGGCCGGTTTCGAGATCGGCAACATCGCGATCCAGGTGATCGGCAACCGTCCCAAGCTCGGGCCGCGACGGGTGGAGGCGGAACGGGCGCTGTCGGCTGCCGCGGGTGCTCCGGTCACCGTCTCGGCGACGACGACCGACGGTCTCGGGCTGACCGGGCGTGGCGAAGGTATCGCCGCGATCGCCACCTGTCTGGTCCACGAGTCGGCGGTTGACAACGCCGCCCCGGCCTGAGCCTCTCCGCCTGCGTCTCCCCCCCGTCCCAATTCCCACGGAAACTGGGCGCATACGACAGGTTTGAATCGATTCACAGTGTCGTTTGCGCCCAGTTTCGGGGGAAGCCGAGCCGATCACCACACAGAAAGGGCCGTCAGCGGACCAGGCTTGCCGGGGCGCTGAACGTGTTGCACTTGCCGACCTCACTCGTTCCGAGTCCGGTGTTGCCCCAGTACACGCGGCTGGCCGCAAGGCCGTGGCTGCCCTCCACGTCCGAGTTGTTGGTGAGCGTGTCGTCGCCGACGGCGCGGTAGGTCGCGATGATCCCGGCCACGTCGGCCTGCTGGATTCCGAGGGATCGCGACACCGCGCGCATGAACATGCCGGAGAAGCAGTCGGCCTGGGTCTCCGAACGACGGCTGTAGAGCAGCTCGGTCGACTTGTCGTCGGACAGCTGTCCCATGGCGGCCGAGGAGATCAGGATGCCCGTCCGCGCCTGCAACGCATGGCCGAACTCGTGGGCCATCACGACGTCGGCGGCCCACTTGTCCTGAGCGACGATCTGGACGTGGTCCGCCAGCTGGTTGCTGAAGTAGATCTGCTGGTCCGCGCTGCAGTAGAAGGCGTTGACGTCGCTGCGGCCGCACTTGGTCGTGATCTCGGCCCCGTAGATGGTGACGGTCGGGCGTACGATCTCGAACCCGGCCCGTGTCACCGGCGGCTGCCAGACGCGCACCAGGCACTCCATCAAGGCGTTGAAGTGCGCATCGAGCTGCTCGTCGCTGGCCGTTCCCACGTTGATCGGCTGGCTGCTGCAGCGCACCGGGATCGGAGCCGTCTGCTCGTAGAACGGGTTGCGGAGCAAGAAGTCCTCCGCTTGCTGCTCCGTCTGGGGCCGGGGGATCGGCGGGGGCGAGGAGTCCGGCGGCGGGACGGTGTAGTCGTCGTTCTGGTACGCGGTCTGGGTGTCGCTGCTCGCCACGCTCACGACCACCAGCCCTGCGATCGCGAGCACGCAGAGTGCGATCAGGCCCAGCAAGATCAGCTTGAGCGGGTTGCGCCGTGGGGGCCGCGGCCGGTGGGGCGCCGATCCGTACTGCGGCAGACTCGCGTGCGTGTTGCCGAAGCCACCGGCCATCACCGGTCGCCCGAATCCAGGTGCCCCTCCGTACGTCCGCGGCGTCTGGGAGCCGTACGTCGGTGGCTGACTCGGCCAGGCTCCTCCACCCCACTGCTGCGACGTCACGTGCCAAACCCTAATGGAGGGCCGGGTGCGCCCGACGCCGTGTGGGAGGCTAGCCCCGTGGCCGATACGACTTCAGTTAGCCGCGTTCGCCATCGATCGCCGCGGACTCGACCGATTGCCTCTTGCCTGGCCCTGTTGGTCGCTGTCACAGCTCTGCTGGTAGGCCCGCTGACCCTTCCGGCCGCGGCCGAGGGGACGGCGTCGTTGTTCGACGTTCATGCCGACCTCGGTGCGGACGGGGCGCTCAAGGTGGAGCAAACCATCACGTTCGCCGGGAGTGCGCCGGCCCAGGTGTCACAGAAGTTCGAGCTCAGGCAAGACATCGTCGGCCAGCGGCAGTACGTGATGCAGCTGTCGGATCTGACCGCTTCGGCCGGCGGCGCGGGGGTGACACCGCAACAGACCGACGACGGCCGGTTCAGCACGGTGACGGTGGCTACCGGCGGCGCCAAGCAGGTGACCATGTCGTACACGGTCACGGGCGTGGTCCGGACGATCGACTCCGGGACCGCGCTGCAATGGGCGCTCCTTCAGGGACTCAGCGCCGGCGTCACGCAGTTCACGGCAACCGTCGAGGTACCGGCGCCGTTCACCTATGTCGAGTGCAACGCCGGTAGTCCCAACTCGACGGTGCCGTGCAGCGTCGCCTCCGGTGGGACCGGCGAGAAGCCGCTGCCGACCTTCGCCGACGGACCCCGTGGCCAAGGGGAGGTGGTGTCGATCGACATCGGCTTCGCGCCGGGAACGGTTCCCGCAAACGAGCAGATCAAGGAGCTCTGGACGGTGGGCCGAGCTTTTTCGGCCAAGCCCCTTCCGCTCGGCATCGCCCTCGGCCTGCTGGTCCTGGGCGGCGTCGGCCTGTTCGCCATGCACCGTCAGGCGGGACGCGACTCCACGCCGGGCGAGCTGACCCGGGCAGGCGAGTTCGTCCCGGTCGGGCCGGGTCAGACGGAGTTCCGGGTGCTGGGCGACGTACGGCCGGGGGAGATCGGCACCCTGGTGGACGAACGGGTCGACCCGATCGATGTGACCGCCACACTGTTGGACCTCGCCGTGCGTGGACACGTGCTGATCACCGAGCTGCCCCGCGAATCGGCGTACGCGAGAACGGATTGGGAGCTGACCCGGCGCGTCGGCGCGGATGCTCTTCAGCCATACGAACAGGTGCTGCTCGACGCCGTTGCCGCGGACGGCGAAACGGCCCGTGTGGCGGCTCTCGCGGGACGGGTCCAGGCGTCGATCGGCCAGATCCAGGACAAGCTGTACGACGAGATGGTCGTCAACGGCTGGTACGAACGACGTCCCGACTCGACCAGGACCCGCTGGTCGCGACGCGCCATTGTCGGGATCGTCGCGGCGGTCCTGCTCACCGTCCTGCTGGCGGCGTTCACCGAGTTCGGACTGGTCGGGATCGCCTTGATCGCGCTGTCGCTCGGACTGATGTTCGTCGCCCAGGAGATGCCCGCGCGTACGCCGAAGGGCGCGGCGCTGCTGGCGGGGCTCGGCGCACTGCGCTCGGACCTGATGAGTCATCCGACGAACCAGATGCCGCCGGGGGGCGAGCTGCGGGAGATCTCCGAGGTCCTGCCGTACGCCGTCGTGCTCGGCGGGGTCGATCGTTGGCTGGACGCGCTGGTCGCGGCCGACGACGACGAGGCACCCGATCCGACGGACCTCTCCTGGTACCACGGGCCGGACGACTGGCATCTGCGCGACCTTCCCGACTCGCTCCGCAACTTCGTCACGACCGTGTCGGGGCTGCTGTTCTCGCGCTGAGCCGCGTGCGTTGAGCGTGTCAAAGCGCGGGTTCGCGCTGTGCGTTGAGCCTGGTCCAGCGCGGATTCGGGGGTTGGGCGCCGACGCTTCACAAGCACGCGTCGAGGGTGCGTAGGTGTCCTCTATTGAGCGGGCTGTCCCGGCGCGTTCCGAATCGGCCCTCGCCGGCTCCTAGAGCTGCAGTCCCGGGTAGAGCGGGTTGGCGTCGAGCAGTTCCCCGGCGGCAGCCTTGGTAGCGTCGGCGAGGCCGTCGGCGAGCGCGTACTTCGCCTTGCCCGGCTTGCCGGTCGAGGCGGTCACCGGGGTGGTGCCCTTCAACACGCCGACGATCAGCTCGGCCACCTGGTCGAACTCGTCTGCGCCGAAGCCGCGGGTGGTCAGCGCCGGGGTGCCGATTCGGACACCCGAGGTGTACCAGGCCCCGTTGGGGTCGTTCGGCACGGCGTTGCGGTTGGTGACGATGCCGGAATCGAGCAGTGCGGACTCCGCCTGGCGGCCGGTCAGGCCGAAGCCGGACACGTCGATCAGCACGAGGTGGTTGTCGGTGCCGTCGGTGACCAGCTTTGCGCCGCGCTTCTTCAGTCCTTCGGCGAGGGTCTGGGCATTGTCCGCGACCGCCTGGGCGTACGTCCGGAAGGCCGGCGTCCGCGCCTCCGCCAGCGCGACCGCCTTGGCGGCCATCACGTGGCCGAGTGGTCCGCCGAGAACGAGTGGGCAGCCACGGTCGACGCTCGCTGCGTACTCCTCGGTCGCGAGCACCAGCCCGCCGCGCGGGCCGCGCAGCGACTTGTGGGTGGTCGTGGTGACGATGTGGGCATGGGGGACGGGGTCCTCGTTGCCGGTGAACACCTTGCCGGCGACGAGGCCGGCGAAGTGGGCCATGTCGACCATCAGGGTTGCGCCGACCTCGTCCGCGATCGCGCGCATCTTCGCGAAGTCGATCCGGCGCGGGTACGCGGAGTAGCCCGCGATCAGAATCAGCGGCTTGAACTCCCGGGCCGCCGCGGCGACCTTGTCATAGTCCAGCAGCTGCGTGGTCGGGTCGGTGCCGTACGAACGCTGGTGGAACATCTTGCCGGAGATGTTCGGTCGGAAACCGTGGGTCAGGTGGCCACCGGCGTCCAGCGACATGCCGAGCGCCCGTTGGTTGCCGAACTTGTGACGCAGCGTCTCCCACTGGTCCTCGGTCAGGTCGTTGACGTTCTTGGCACCGAGCTCCGCCAGCTCAGGCGACTCGACCCGGTGGGCGAGGATCGACCAGAACGCCACCAGGTTGGCGTCGATGCCCGAGTGCGGCTGAGCGTACGCATACTCAGCACCGAACAGCTCACGGGCGTGCTCGGCCGCGATCGACTCGACTGTGTCGATGTTCTGGCAGCCGGCGTAGAAGCGGTGACCGATGGTTCCCTCGGCGTACTTGTCGGACAGCCAGGTCCCCATCGTCAGCAGCACCGCCGGGGAGGCGTAGTTCTCCGAGGCGATCAGCTTGAGCGAGGCGCGCTGATCGGCGAGCTCGGCGCGGGTCGCATCGGCGATCCGCGGCTCGACGCTCTCGATCACCGAAAGGGCGGCACGGTAGGCCTCGGAGGCAGTGGCGGCGTAGTCGACGGCGAGGTCGGCCTGCGGGAGATCGGGCTGGGCGAGGGTGTCGGTCACTGCCCAGATGTTACCCGTGGCGCGCCGATCCGCCTGCGGAATTCCGTACGTCGCCTGCTCGCGCTCTCCTCGCTCGGGCGAATCCGCACACCCTGTTCAAGCCTGCGCAGGTGACAAAGTGCGCGGACTCGAACAAGGTGTGCAGGTTCACGGCGAGGCGCTCGTGGTCGTGCCTGCTCAGCGGCGGCGGGAGATCTCGTACAGGGCAATCCCCGCGGCAACGCCGGCGTTCAGCGACTCGACCTCGCCGGGCATCGGAATGGCGGCGATCGTGTCGCAGGTCTCGCGCACCAGCCGAGACAGTCCGGCGCCCTCGCTTCCGACGACCAGCACCAGCGGGCCAGAGGCTTCCGTGAGATCCGCGACGTCGACATCGCTACGACCATCGAGTCCGACCAGGAAGAGGCCGGCGTCGGCGTACGCCTTGAGTGTCCGGGTCAAGTTGGTGGCCCGGGCGACGGGGAGCCGGGCAGCCGCGCCGGCGGAGGTCTTCCAGGCGGCGGCGGTGATCCCCGCGGAGCGGCGCTCCGGGATCAGGACCCCGGCGGCCCCGAAGGCCGCCGCCGAGCGGATGATCGCGCCGAGGTTCCGCGGGTCGGTCACCGAATCGAGCGCGACGATCAGTGGCTCGCCGTCGGCCGCGATGGCCGAAGCCAGCAAGTCGTCGGGGTGGACGTACTCGTACTCCTTGAGCTGCAGCGCCACACCCTGATGAATCGCGCCGTCGGTCAGCCGGTCGAGCTCGACCCGGGTCACCTCCAGCAGAGGGATGTGCGCGTCCGCGGCGAGCTTGAGGATGTCGCGCAACCGGTCGTCGCGCTCGGCACCCTCGGCGATGTACGCCGTCTTGCTCGGCACGTTCGCGCTCAGCGCCTCGAGTACCGGGTTGCGCCCTGCCACCCACTCCGGACCGGCACCGGGCCGGCCGGTGCGGCTGTGGCCGCCGCGCCCCGTCGACGGCCGCGAAGGTCCACGCCTGTCGGCGCTCTTCTTGGCCCGGTGGGCGGCGTGGTACGGCCGGTCCTCGGCCTTGGGAGTCGGCCCCTTGCCCTCGAGTCCGCGGCGCACCCGACCGCCCGAGCCTGCGGTGTTGCCCTTGCCTCGCTTGCGTACGGCGCCCTTGCGCTGGCTGTTGCCCGCCATGTCGTTGCCCCTCAGGCTTCTGCTCGGTCGGTTCGCAGGGACCACTTCGGGCCCTGCGGTGTGTCGGCGATCTCGACCCCGAGCTGGGCGAGTGACGCGCGGATCGCGTCGGCGGCGGCGTAGTCCTTGCGTACGCGGGCCGCGGCGCGTTGCTCGAGCAGCTCCCCGACCAGGCCGTCGACGACCTCGCCAAGCCGTTCGTCCTGGCTGCCGAGACGCCCCCAAACCGGATCGCGGGCATCCAGGCCGAGCACGTCGAGCATCCCGCGGACAGCTCCGAGCTGACTTCTCGCGTCGCCGAGATCGCCGGCCTCCAGCGCGATGTTGCCCTCGCGGACCGCCGCATAGAGGGCGGCAACCGCCGCCGGCGTACCCAGGTCGTCGTCCATCGCGTCGATGAACGTGTCCGGCACGGTGTCCGGGGCGTCGCCGACGGCGTCCACGGCCCGAGCGACGAAGCTGTCGATCCGGGCAAGGGCCGCGGTGGCCTCGGCCAACGAGTCGTCGGAGAACTCGATCGCCGACCGGTAGTGCGGCGCAGCCAGGTAGAAGCGGACGGCTCGCGGTGGGTAGCGCTTGGTCACCTCCGAGACCAGCGCGCCGTTGCCCAGCGACTTGCTCATCTTCTCCCCGGCCGCGGTCACCCACGCGTTGTGCATCCAGTAGCGAGCGAACGGCTTCCCGGCGGCTGCGGACTGGGCCAGCTCGTTCTCGTGGTGCGGGAAGCGCAGGTCGATGCCGCCGCCGTGGATGTCGAACTCGTCGCCGAGGTACTTGCCGGCCATTGCCGAGCACTCCAGGTGCCAGCCCGGTCGACCGCGGCCCCAGGGGGTTGGCCACGAGGCGGTCGACGGCTCGAATGGCTTGTGGCCCTTCCACAGCGCGAAGTCCCGGGGGTCGCGCTTGCCGCGCGGATCCGCGTCGGCGGCGGCCTCCATCTCGTCGACCCGCTGCCCGGACAAGATCCCGTAGGCGGGCCAGGACAGTACGTCGAAGTACACGTCACCCGATCCGTCCGGGGCGAGGTAGGCATGGCCACGTTCGGTGAGGGTCTCGATCAGCTCGAGCATCTCCGGGATGTGGCCGGTGGCTCGAGGTTCGTAGCTGGGCGGCTCGCAGCCCAGCGCCGCGTACGCGTCGTGCAGCTCGCGCTCGAACTTGTACGCGTGCACGAACCACGGCACGCCGGCCTCGGCTGACTTGGTCAAGATCTTGTCGTCGATGTCGGTGACGTTGGCGACGACCATCACGTCGTAGCCGCTGCGGGTCAGCCAGCGCCGCAGCACGTCGAAGACCACCTCCTTGCGGATGTGGCCGAGGTGCGGCGCGGACTGCACGGTGAGCCCGCAATGGTAGATGGAGACCTTATGGGGTTCAACGGGGACGAAGTCGCGCACCCTGCGGGTCGCGGTGTCGTACAGCCGGAAGGTCACCGGGAGAGCCTATCTGCGTTCTCGGCGGGCTCGCGCTCGCTGCGCGCCTCCAGACGCCGGCTCTCTCCCCCAGCCCGCAGCCACGGGGCTGATCTGCCGCCGCAATCGAGTGTGGGCGGCTCAGGACTCCGGGGTGGTCGGGGTCGGGACGGGCAACGTCACGAGCTGGCGCATGATCGCGATGCCGCGGGCCAACGCGATGCGGTCCTCCTCGCTGAGCTGGGCCAGAAACGGCTCGACGTTGGTACCCATGGTCCGCCGCATCTCCGCCAGACGCTCGTGCCCGCGTGGGGTCAGATCGATCATCCAGACGCGGGCATCGGCCGGATCGGACTCCCGCGCGACGAGCCCGGCGGACTCCAGTCGCTTGACGTGGTTGGTGATCGTCGGCTGCGAGCTCTTCTCGGCCGACGCGAGGTCCGAGATCCGGGTGGGTCCACGATCCGACAGGCGGGCCAGGATCCGGGTCGCGGACAGACTCAGATCGCTCTCACCCTTCGGTGCCCAGCGGACGACTCGGGCAGCGGTGCTGATCAACGCCTCGCCGAGATCATGCAGGTCCTGATCCATCGCGCCAGCGTAGTGGTCCGGCACCGCCCGTGGGCCGACGACGGGCCGCCCGCTGACGAACCTCAGCGACGTACCGCCGCCAGGACCAGCTTGGCCAGCTCCCGGTACGCGGCGGCGTCGTCCAACCCGGTGGCGGCCGTCAGCTCGCCGGAGGTGATCCGGCGCATCGAGGCGGTGACCACCTCGGCGACGAAGGCGCTGTCGACGTTGCGGAACGCTCCGTCGCGGCGCCCCTCGTCGATCAGCTCGCGGACCCGCCGCGCAGCGGCCTCGGTGTTGCGCTCGTAGATCTCGCGGGCCGGGGGAAACGCGGCGACGTCGTCGCTGAACGCCCGGCTCGCCGGAGCGAGCGCGGTCGCCACCGCCTCCAGATAGCCGGTGAGTCGCCGGCCGGGTGCGCGGGTTCGGGAGATGGCAGCCTCGACCTGCTCTGTCGAAGAGCGGAAGTACTCCCTGACCGCGAGCAGTGCGAGCTGCTCCTTGCTGTCCGCGAGCGCATACAACGTGCGCTTGGAGCAGGACAGCACGGCAGCGATGTCGTCCAGTGTGAGCTGCCGGAATCCCTTGGAAAGAAAGAGATCCACCAGTGCATCGCGCAAGCCTGTCTGGCGGGGCGTCAGCTCGGGAACAATCTGGATGGAATTCATTGCGGTACTAGCGTACTCTTCTCAGTACCGCTGTGGATCGGCTGTGTCCGTGCGGTCCCAGCAACTGGACAGGAGGCTGGATTGTCATGACCGTCGATCGTGTGCTCCCGACCGACGAGGGTGCGGAACTCATCGCACTCGTTCGCGAGATCGCTCAGGGCGAGCTCGCTCCCCGCGCCGCAGAGGCCGAAGCCCAGGGCCGGTTCTCCCGCGATGCCTTCCAGCTGCTCGGTGATGCCGGCGTGCTCGGGATGTCCTACCCCGAGGAGTACGGGGGACTCGGCCAGCCGTACGAGGTCTACCTCCAGGCGTTGGAAGAGATCGCTGCCGCACAACTGAGCATCGGCCTCGGGGTCTCGGTGCACACCATGACGTGCTACGCGATGGCGACCTACGGCACCGAGGAGCAGCGAGGGAGGTTCCTGCCGGCGATGGTCGGTGGCAGCCTTCTGGGGGGCTATGCGCTGTCGGAGGCGCAGGCGGGTTCCGACGTGAGCTCGATGACGACTCGGGCCAAGTCCGGCGCCGACGGCTACTCACTCAGCGGCGCCAAGGCGTGGATCACCAACGGCGGCGTCGCCGACTTCTACACGACGTTCGCCCGGACGAGTGCGGATCGTAGGCATGGCATCTCCTGCTTCCACGTTCGGGCCGATGCGCCCGGTCTCAGCTTCGGCGCTCCGGAGCACAAGATGGGACTCACGGCGTCGCCGACCACCGCGATGTATCTGGACGCGGTGCCGCTGGACATCGAGCACCGGATCGGCTCGGAGGGCGACGGTATGCGGATCGCGCTGTCGGCGCTCGACTCCGGGCGGCTCGGCATCGCCGCGTGCGCGACGGGGCTGGCCCAGGCGGCCCTCGATGTCGCGACGGCGTACGCGAAGCAGCGGAAGCAGTTCGGCAGTGCGATCGCGGAGTTCCAGGGTGTCCAGTTCCTGCTCGCCGACATGGCGGCTGCCGTGGCCAGTGCGCGGGCGACGTACGTCATGGCGGCGCGCAAGCGGGACGCCGGGAGGACGTTCACCGAGGACGCGGCGGTCGCGAAGCTGATCGCCACCGACGCCGCGATGAAGGTGACCACGGACGCCGTCCAGGTCCTCGGCGGGTACGGGTACACCCGTGACTTCCCGGTCGAGCGCTACATGCGCGAGGCGAAGGTGACCCAGATCTTCGAGGGCACCAATCAGATCCAGCGGCTCGTGATCGCCCGCCAGCTGTTGCACTGAGAGGTTCGGCGAGACTGGGCGCATGCAACTGACTCCGGCCGACGTCGTCCTGGTCACCGGCGGAGCATCCGGCCTGGGCGCCGCCACCGCGCGGTCCCTTGCCGCGAGCGGCGCCCAGATCGTTGTCGTCGACCTGCCGTCCGCCCCCGGCGCCGAGCTGGTGGCCGAGCTGGGCAAGACCGCCAGCTTCACTCCGGCGGACGTACGCGACGAGGAGCAGGTGCAGTCCGCGATCGATCTGGCCGGTGCGCTCGGAGTGTTGCGCCTGGTGGTGACCTGTGCGGGAATCGGCACCCCCGGACGGATCATCGGCAAGCACGGGGTGCTGCCGCTGGCCGAGTTCCAACGGGTGATCGACATCAATCTGGTCGGCACGTTCAACGTCCTCCGGCTGGCGGCGAGTGCCATGTCGAGCAACGATCCGAGCGCCGGCGATCGCGGGGTCGTGGTGATGACGGCGAGCGTGGCCGCGTTCGACGGGCAGATCGGGCAGGCTGCGTACGCGGCCAGCAAGGGCGGCATCGCCGCCCTCACGCTCAGCGCGGCGCGGGATCTCGCTGACAAGGCGATTCGGGTGATGACGATCGCGCCCGGGGTGATGGAGACGCCGATGATGGCCGGCCTGCCCGAGCAGGCGCGGGTGTCGCTCGAGGCGCTGGTGCCGCACCCACCGCGACTGGGCCGGCCGGAGGAGTACGCCCTGCTCGTCCAGCACATCGTGGCCAATCCACTGCTCAACGGCGAGACGATCCGGCTCGACGGTGCCCTGCGGATGCCGCCGCGCTGACGAACCGCTCGGGTGACGGTTTCACACGGTCGAGTACCCGTTCGACTCTCGGGTCGTCGAGTTCGAGTGGGGGCAGACCGGTCAGTTTCCCGGAAGGTCGCCCTTCGAGGTGCGGCTGCGAAGCGCCGAGATGTCGAGATACTCCGCGGCGGGAGATGCGGCGACGTCGTCGGCCGAATCGGCCTCGTCGTCCTCCCACGGGTCGTACGGTTTGGTGTAGCTGTCGTCGGCGAATCCCTGTGACGGATCGAACGGGTTCGCCAGGCCGAGCATGGTGGTCTCGCTCGCCAGTGCGATCTGCTCGTCCGGCAGCTTCGACAAGACCTCGCGCATATAGCTGGACGCGGCGTCGTCGATCGGGACCTCCCGTCCGGCGTCCTCGCTGAGGAACCAGCGGTGCTCCAGCACCTCGTGATAGAGCTCGGCGGGCTCGAGCTTGCCTCGCAGATCCCCCGGCACGCTGGTCACGACCGGCTCGAACCGGGCGGTGAGCCACTGGTGGGCGACGATGGCCTCGTCGGCGTTCTGCTGGTCGGTGCGTGCTCGATAGGAGTCCAGGTCGTTGAGCAGACGACGCGCCTGGTTCTCCTCGGTGTCGAGCCCGGTCAGCCTGATCAGTCGACGGGAGTGGTGCCCGGCGTCGACGACCTTCGGCTGAATCCGGATCGTCGAGCCGTCGAAGTCGGTCGTGATGTCCAGCTCGGCGACGTCGAAGCCCAGGGCGTTGAGTCGCCGGACCCGGCTCTCGATCCGGTGCATCTCGGTCCCGTCGAACTCCTCGGCGCCGGTCAGCTCGGCCCAGAGCTCCCGATAACGGCTCTCGATGGTCTCGACGAGCACGAGCGGGTCGAGGGCAGCGTCCAGCAGGCCCCCGGCCTCCAGATCGCAGAACTCGCCGAACAGGTTGGTCCGGGCGATGGCGAGGTCGTGCTCGCGCTGCCCGTCGCTGAGCTGGTCGTGGAGCTCGCCGGTCTCGGCATCGACCAGATAGGCCGCGAAGGCTCCGGCGTCGCGTCGAAACAGCGTGTTGGACAGCGACACGTCGCCCCACAGGAACCCGATCAGGTGCAGCCGGGCGAGCAGCACCACCATCGCGTCGACGAGACGGTTGACGGTGTCTTGCCGCACGCCGCGGGAGAACAGCGATCGGTATGGGAGGGAGAACGACAGGTGCCGGGTGATCAGGATCGAGTCCAGCGCGTTTCCCCCGGCGTCCAAGCGCTCGGTCACCACACCTTGAGCCTCGACCGAGGGGGTGTCGAGGCGGGTGAGGTCGCGCAGGGTGCGGTACTCGTGGATGGCGAGGTGCTCCAGGACCTCCTTGAGGGCGTACACCTCTCGTCCCACCCGGACGAAGCGGACGACGTGTCGGGAGATGCCGCGGGGGAGCGCCACCAAGCTCTCCGCCGGCCAGTCCGCAAGCGGCGTGCTCCACGGAAGAGTGATCAGCCGAGTATCGGTCTGCGCGGAGAGGAACCGGGGCACCGGACCATCTTGCCAGTTCAGCCCGGAACCAGAACAGCGGAATGCAAGCCGGCGCCCGTACGTCCTCAGCGCAGCTGGGTGAGCTTGGTCGTGTCGTCGAGCGCGAAGTCGTCGACTACCGCGGTCACCTCGAGCCCCGTGAGCTGGGTCGGTGCGCCGAAGTTGGTGAGGAAGGCGGTGTCGGCCGCATCGCGGCCGGTCGCCACCCGCATCAGGCTCTGCCGCGGTGCGAGCTGGGTCGCGTCGACGACCCACCACTGACCGTCGACCAGAGCCTCGGCGACGGCATGGAACTCCATCGGGCTGAGTCCCGGGGCGTACACGGCGGCCAGCCGGGCGGGAACGTTCAGGGCGCGGAGAAGTGCGATCGAGAGATGGGCGAAGTCGCGACAGACGCCCTGACGCCCCAGCAGCGTCCGGACGGCGCCGTCGGTAGGCAGACTCGAGCCGGCGACGTACGTCAGCTTGTCGTTGACCCAGGTGATAACGGACTGAAGGAGCGCGAGCCCGCTCAGGCCGGCGAACTCGCTCCCAGCCGTCGGGGCCAGGCTGTCGGACTCGCAGTAGCGGCTCGGTCGCAGGTACACGATGTCGTCGGTGTCGGTGACCACCGGTTCGACGTCGATCCCGTCCACGCGGGCCTCGTAACGCAGGCTTGCCTGCGTGCCGTTCGCTTGAACCGAGTGCAACCGGGTGCCGTGGGCGTCGACGATCTCTTTCGGCTCGACAGCCTGCCCGTCCACCGTGATGGAGATCGTCTCGCTGGCCAGTGGCAGTCCCTGGGCGACGGCGACGCTGTAGATGAGCCGGGCCGGGCCGGAGAGTCCGAGGTCGATCGAGCAGGTGACGGTGCGTTGCATGCCGCCATGTTTACAGGTGTGGCACCGGGGTTGGTTACCGCGAGGTGAATGCGGACACCGAGGTGTCGGATGCACCACATATCGTTAGCGGCTTCGGAGCGCAGTCAGGGCAGCCGCGACGGCAACCCGAGCAGCTCGAAGTGGTCGGCGCCGATGAACGAGGTGATGGCGGCGATCAAACCATCGCGCAGCGTCAGCACGTTGATCGCCCAACCGAGATACGGATCGCTCGGCTTGGTCCGCAGATAGCAGGCGATGGCCGGCTGGCCGTTCGCGCTCGTCAGGCGGTGCTGCCAGGAACCGCAGGCGAACGGCACACGGACCGCGAAGCCCGTCACGGCGGCCAACCCGCGGTACCAGTGCGGCAGCGGTGGCATCGACCAGGTGACGTCGGCGCACAGCAGCTGGACGAGCGTGTCGATGTCCCCGTGCTCGAGCGCGCGGGCGTAGCCGGTCACGATCTCGCTCAGCCGAGCGTCCCCGATGTCGCTGATCGTCGCCTGCTGGGTGCGCGCGGGTACGCGGCCGTGCACCGTGGCCCGAGCGCGTTGCAGGGCGCTGTTCACCGAAACGGCCGAGGTATCCATGATGGCGGCGATCTCGGCCGCGCTGAACCCGACCACGTCGAACAAGAGCAGGGCAGCTCGCTGGTTGCCCGGCAGGTGCTGCAGCGCCGCGACGAAGGCCAGCTCGACCGCCGAGCGCTCCTCGGCGCGCTCGGCGGGATCGCCGAGGCGAGTGTCGGGATAAGGACCCAACCAGGCGACCTCGGTCAGCGGGCGGTCGTCAACGACCACACGCTCGCTGGCGGGACCAAGATCCATCGGAAGCGCTCGCCGCTTGCGGTGTGCGAGCGCATCGAGGCAGCAGCGAGTGGCGACGGTGTAGAGCCAGCTCCGTAACGAGCTGCGCCCCTCGAATCCGCCGATTCTGCGCCAGGACCGCAGCAGTGCCTCCTGGAGGGCGTCCTCGGCGTCGTGCGCCGAGCCGAGCATCCGATAGCAGTGCGCGTACAAGGCGTGGCGCAGTGGGGCAACCAACCGATCGAAGGCCTCGGCGTCGCCGGCGCAGGCTCGTGCGAGGTCAGTGTCGTCGTCATGGGCAATGCTCAGATCGCCGTCGATGCTCATCACCGATGATTCTGCCCCCTCGTGTGCAGTCTCCATCGTGCCGGCGTCGCCGACGAAACGCTTCTCAGAGGGGAATTCCCATGCTCGACACATCCACCGATCTCGGCACACTCGACGTGCCCGACGGAACGCTCTATTTCGAGCTACGCGGCAGCGGTCCGCTGATCGTGCTGGCCGGCGCCCCGATGGACGCCCGCCCGTTCGGCCCGCTGGCCGAGCTGCTGAGCTCCGATCACACCGTGCTGACCACCGACCCGCGCGGGATCAACCGCAGTGTGCTGCACGATCCCGACACCGACTCCACGCCCGAGCTGCGGGCGGACGACCTGGCCCGACTCATCACGTACGTCGACGCCGGTCCTGCTGTGGCACTCGGCTCCAGCGGTGGAGCCATCACGGTGCTCGCGCTGGCCCAGGCGCACCCGGCGCTGGTGAGCACGGTGATCGCCCACGAGCCACCGCTGAACGAGTTGCTCCCCGAGCGAGCGGACCTGCGCCGCCTGACCGACGACATCGCCGCAACCCACCTGGCCGGCGACGTCCGCGGCGCCTTGGTGAAGTTCCTCGCGCTGGCGAACATCGACCTGCCGCCGTTCGTCCTCGATCAGATGGTCGGAGCTCAGCGGACCGCGCAGGACGTCGCGGACGACCGCTACCAGCACGCACACATGCTGATTCCGGGAACCCGTTGGCTGCCCGATCTCGACCTTCTGGCACAGGTGTCGACTCGGATCGTCGTGGGGATCGGGCGCGACTCGGCCGGTCAGCTGTGTGAGCGGACCTCGGAGGCGCTGGCCGGCGGCCTGGGCATCGCACCGACGCGGTTTCCCGGCGGCCATATCGGATTCGTCGACGACCCGGTCGCGTTCGCCACCCGGCTGCGCGAGGTGTTGCGTCCCGGCTGAGCGCCAGGCAGCACGAGACCCTGCCGGCTCATACCCGGCAGGGTCTCGGGGGTCGGACCTCGGATGGCGTCGCGGCCGCCGTCGTCGTCCAGTGTGTTGTCCCGACTCACTCACACCATGACGACACGCCGTGAAGGTTGCGTGACGCCACAGTGACGAAACGCGCACCGAAAGCCGACGAACGAAACCCGGTCATCGAAGACGCCGAATGACGGTTCCTGCTGCGGCATCTGAGCGCTCATCGGGCCTCGCCGAGCGAGATGATCAACGATTCGTGACGATCTGCTTGCCCAGCGGCAGCAGGGTCACCGGGATGAGCTTGAGGTTGGCGATCGCGAGCGGGATACCGACGATCGTCAGGCACAGCGCGATGGCGGTCGTGAGATGCGCGAGTGCAAGCCACCAACCGGCTGCCACGAACCACACGATGTTGCCGAGCAGTGAGCCAAGACCCGCCGTCGGCTTCTCCACCACCGACCGGCCGAACGGCCAGGCGACGTAGTTCGCGATCCGGAACGACGCGATACCCCACGGGATCGTCACGATCAGGATGCAGCAGATGATTCCGGCCAGCATGTAGGCCAACCACAGCCACAGACCGCAGAAGACGAACCAGATGATGTTCAATAAAAGCGATAGGAAGCCGTTCTTCACATTCCAAGCATGTGCGCCTGGTCAGGCTGACCCCATAGGTGACCTCACCGGTTGTTCGGTGCAGACCTAAGGGTTGTCCGGGGTCGTCGTCTGGTCAAAGCCGAGATCTCCTAACCCGTGTTCATTCACCTGGGTTTGCAGGCCGGAGAGAATGCCTCGCCGGGCAAGTACTGATGCCACTCGTTCGGGGTCAAGGTGCGTCCCGCCACCGAGCAGGCTCGGTTTTGGAGCGCGTGAAATCCGACCGTGATCCGTCGCACTGTGCCATCGGCCTGGAATGTGGCGAGGGTTTCGTCGTCGAGCCAGCCGGCGGCCATGACCGGACTTGCGTCGCCGGACACGCGTGGGCCGATCGCGCTGGCGGTGGCGGCATCCCAGAGTTGGGCGGTCCCATCCCCGGCATAGGTCACAAAGGTGTCGCCGGTCGGGTCGAAGCTGGACCCGAAGATGACGGCGCTCGCCGCGCCGGAAGGTGTCCCCAGATCCACCCCGGCTCCGGTCGACACTGTCCAGATACGGGCGCTGCCATCACTGTCCGCCGTCGCCAATCGGCTGCCGTCGGGGGAAAACACGACGGAGAGGGAGTTGTCGTCGGCGCTGTGGAACGTCCTGGCGACTCCGGTGCCGTCGGCCCGGATCAGTTCGGTCGCGATGTGGGAGACACCGACGGCCAGCTGCGATCCGTCCGGACTGAAGGTCATGATCATGATGGTTCCCGCCGATGGTGGATCGACCGGATGGCCCAGTTGGCGATGCCACAGGACCTTTCCACTCGCCAGGGACATCGCGGTGACCCCGCCGCCGACATCTCCCCAGGCGACGGTCTGGTCGTCGGGGGAGATGGCGACCGCGCTGGGTTGCTCCGGTGTGTGGATGGTGGGACGAGCGGCATAAGGTCGGCCCAGCGGGAGATCCCACAAGTTGAGTCGGTTGTTGCTGCTCGCCGTGGCGCCGATGAGGCCGTCCCGGCTGACCTGAGCGTCATTGGCAGTGGCTCCGGGGCGCCGTGCGGTATGCCGACAAAGTCCTGCCGCTGGGAAACTGGGTGATCATCACCCTTCCGTCGGCGGTGCCGACGAGCATCCTTGCGGTGGCCGTGGAGAGGGCCACGTAAGACCCGGCCATGACGTCCGGCTTCACGTGGTGAACCGAGCCGACTGCCGCGACCAGGCCGAGTTTGCCGGTGAGATCCCAGGTCACCGCGCGACCGTCCGTTGCGGCGGTGACCAGGGCGTGCCCGTTCTGAGAGAAGGCCACGCTGGTGACCTGCCCGTCGTGCCCGGCGAACGTGTACCGACGCTGCCCCGTGACCACGTCCCACACCACGGCCGAGCCGTCGTCGGACCCGCTGGCCAAGGCTTGGCCGTCGGGTGAGAAGGCGAGGGTCTGGACCGCGGCAGCCGATGATCCGAGCACCCGGTACGGGGTCAGGCCTGCGCGATGGAGGAGGCGGATCTGTGTCCCGGTGGCGATGGCGATCAGGTTCCCATCGGGCGTGATGGCCGACCGGTCACCGTTCAACGGTTTGCCTTTGCCCATGCGCGGGACAACGTGCCACAGCACGGCCGGCGCGTTGGTGGTGATGTACTGCCCGTCGTCGGAGAAGTCGACGGCGCTCGGGTACGGAGTCTTGGCACCCTGAGCGGTCCACTCCACCGTACGTGGGCTGGTGTCCACGACGTCGATCTGCCCCGAGGTCATCACCGCCACGAGCCTGCGGCCGCCCCCGGCGAACCGCAGCGCCACGACGGGTGACGGTGTCGCCACGGACGCGCCCGCACCGGCCATGGTCGAGGGGTCCAAGAAGTCGATCCTGCCCTTGCGGGGGTCATCGCGGGCGGCGCCGCCCAACGCCAGAACTGCACCGTCTGGGGAGAACGCGGCAGCCTCGGTGCCGTTCCGATCACCTCCGATCGAGGTCGTCACCCCCGTCGCGAGGTTGAATGCGTCGGCATGTCCGGTGCGGTCGATAGCGATGACGAGGGGGCCCCGACCACCCACGGCGACTGCGTCCAGTCGCTGGCCGGTCCCGGTGAAGACTCGCATGGCTTGGGGTGCCTGTGCCTGAGCCGCGAGAAGCGCGGATCGCGCCGCGACGCCGGGATCCAGCATCGCCGACTGGGCGGCGAGCAGGAAGGAGACATCGAGACGGCGGGTCGTCAGCGCCTGCGCGGCGAGTCCCCGCGCCGCCGACTGAATGGCCGCCCGCGCCGCCGTATTCCGGGCATGCAGCGTCAGACCGATGGCCGTGGTCGCCACGAGCAGCGCGACCACGGCGACCGAGACGAAGATCCGAAGACGGCGATTGGCCGCGCGTTGCTTACGGAGTCTCTCCACGAGGTCGAGGCGAGCCCGCGCCTCGGCGTGTTCGCTGGCTTCGACGAAGGCGGTCTCTTCGCCGGACAGCAGACCTCGGCCGCTGTGGACGAGATCCAGCGCCGCCGACAACCTCGGACCCCTCAGCAGGTCGGTGTCCAACTGCCCGGCCTCCGCCCAGGACCTCGCGGCGTCACCGATTCGGGTGCGCATGGTTCGGGCCTCCGCGTCTGCGGCGACCCAGGCGGCCAACCGGGGCCAGTGCGCGAACAAGGCCTCGTGGGCGACGCTGGCGTGAGCCTCGTCCACCGTCACGAGGCGATCGGTGATGAGCCGGTCCAGGGCCCGGCGCGCAGGGCCGGCGCCCTCGATGGCGTCGACCTGGACAAAACCACGAACGACTGAGGTCCCTTCCCCCGGCGACGCCATGCGGAGGAGGATCTCCCGAACCGCCGACCGCTCACCATCGTCCAGTCCGGAGTAGCTGCGTTCCGCCAGTCGCGCGACCGCATCCAGGATGCCCCCGAGCCGCTTGTAGGCGTCCAGGGTGAGCACCCCACTGGGGCACAACTCCCACAACTCGCGCATCGTAATGGACAGCAGCGGCAGCACGCCGGGTTCACCGGAGGCGTCGGTGACGATCGCCTCGACCAGCCCCGGCTCGCACTCGGCGCCGGCCCGGCCAAGTGGGACCTGAATGGCTCGGGCGAGTTCGCTGTCGGTCATCGACCCGACGAGCAGCTGAGGTGCAGAAACCAGTTCGTCAAGTCTCGGGTCGCCGGCGACTGTCGGGTACTGGTCCGACCGGACAACGAGCACGACTCGACTGCCCTCCCCCTTCGCCCTCCGCAGGGAGCTGACGAAATCGTCTCTGGATCGCGGATCCAGACCGAGCAGCTCTTCGGCCTGGTCGACGACCAGGAGGTCCGGAGCAAGGGCATGCCTCGTCCCGGTCAGTCCGCCTAGCGTCGGGGTGACAAGGTCGATGCGCCACTGCTCGCTCCCGGGAATCGCCCCAGAGAGCAGGGCAGGAATGATGCCTGCGCGAACGAGGGAGGATTTGCCCACACCAGAGGCACCGACCACGATGAGCGAGCCGGCAATGGCCAGGCGGGCGATCCCGAGGGCGACCAGTTCCTCGCGGCCGGCGAAGAAGCCCGCGGCGGAGCCGTCGAAGGGAACGAGTCCGGGGTAGGGACAGGCGGGCGCGTCGGCGGCTAGGGCCCGGGCGACATGCGCCGCCGATTCGACGGCCGAGAGGTCCAATAGGCTCGTCATGAGTTCGGCTTCGCCCTTGCGGGCTCCGGACCAGTCCGCCGACGCGGCTCGCATCGAGTTCGATACGGCGCGTCGCAAGGTCGATGCTGCGATCTCCGCGATCTGCGCGTGAACTCGCACGGGTATGCCGGCCGAGCCCTCAGCCACCTTCATGGCAACCTCGAGCGCCTTCGCGGGTCCGACATAGGACGCGGCAACTCGAGCGATCTGGTCGGGCTCGAGTGGGTTCAGCCGGACACTTCGCTCGCCGGTCGGGTCGATCCGCGCGAGCAGTGCGCCTAGCTCCGGCGTCACACACCCGTCGCGGATGGCGAGAACAACCAGAACCGGCTGGACCCGGGTCACCGCGACCCAGTGTTTGAGCCGGTTCCACTCGGCCGGTGTCGCCGCGTCGACGTCGTCGGCCAGGACCAGGACGGGGGCGCCCGCGGGGTCATCCAGCGCGGATGGTTCGACCTCCGTGGGTGCGTCCGCGCCACGGCACTGGATGACCTGACCGCCGGCGGCGTGCACCTCCGCCGCAAATGCGCGCATAAGTCTGCTGCGGCCGATGCCCCGAGCGCCGACGACAATGACACAGCCGCCGTGGCCTGAGCACGCGAGTGACCAGGTGTTTCGCAGAATCGTGAGCTGGTCGTCACGACCTTCCAGGCCCGGGTGCGGCCGAGCGAGCACACCGACCGGTGGCGCGTCGAGTGCCAGCCCCGGATGGTTGGTCAGGATGGATTGCTGTAGTTGATGGAGCGCGGGACCAGGATCGATCCCGAGCTCGGTGACCAAGGTGTGTCGGGCGCGGCGAACCGTCTCCAGGGCGTCGGCCTGGCGGCTTGACCGATACTGCGCGAGCGCCAATGCCGACCAGAGCCGCTCGTCGAAGGGACTTTCGTCGACCAGCTCAATCAGCTTGGGCACTAGCTCGGCGTGTTTGCCGAGCCGCAGTTCGGCGTCGACCAGGTCGGCTATCGCGTCGGCCCGCAGCCGTTCGAGGCGCTCGGCGGCGGCCCTCAACACCGGGAAGTCCAGCAGGTCAGCGAGGGTGGGGCCGCGCCACGTCTCGAGCGCAAACTGGAGTTGAACTGCCGCACCCGCAGCGTCGCCGGCGCCCAACCGAAGTCGGGCGGTAGCGACGGCCGACTCCACCGCGAGGTGGTCGACATCGCTGGGCCGCACCCGGAGCCGGTAGCCCACGCTGCCGCGGGTGAGCAACAGCGGAGGGGAGCCGGTCTTCCGGTCGGGCTCGAGCAGGCCACGCAGCCGAGCCATGTACACGTGAAGGGTGCGCTCGGCTGTGGCCGGGGGGGAGTCGGCCCAGACGCCGTCGATGAGTCGGCTCGTCGGGACCTCTCGATCCGCGTGGATCAGCAGGAGAGCGAGAACCGCGCGTTGGCGGGGTCCACCCAGGGCGACCGGCCCGTCGGGTCCCGTCACACGGAGCGGGCCCAGCACCGAGAAGTGCATGAAACATCGAAACACATCCGGACTGCCCGGTGCGGTGATTCGGGAGTCCCGGGGGGTGAACTCCCACCCGGGACTCCTCGACCTAGCGGCTGCCACCACCTATCGCGCGGCGTTTGTCGCGAACACCACGCGTGGTGCCGTGGCTGGCCCAGTGCTGCTCGTGCCCGCGGGAACGAACGATTGCGCGCGTGCCTGGGTCCACACGGTGGGGCGTTCCGGAGTTCCGTGCGATGCCATGCTGGTCCCGAACACCGTGTCGCCGACGATCGCGTGCGCGTAGGCGTTGTCCTTCCAGTCGAGATCGAGCGGGAGGAGCGACCGGGTGGGCCCGTAACCCGGCCAGAACACCAGTTGGCGTAACGGGATCCCCGAGCTCGGCCGGGTGCCGGCGAACCCGACAACCTCGCCGGTCTCGCCTACCCCGATGGCCCTGGAGAAGGTGTCGTCGGAGAAGACTCCGAGGTTGCGCAACCGCCCCTGGTCCCACACCGCGGCCTCGCTGTCGACGGAGCCAAAGACCCGGCCGACCGTCCGTCCCCGTGTGTTGATGTCCGCCGCATCGCCGCCCGCACCCAGGTCGGCAAGGATTCGAGGCGTTCCGTGCCGACCCCAGACGACAGCGCGGGTGGGGGCCGGCCCGTTCGAGAAGCTGCCGCCCGCCACCTTCCCGTGCGAATTGACACCTTGGGCGAACGAGCCGTCCATCCCGGTCGTCGGGGCCAGTCTTACCGGAGCCGACCACCAGTACCGCCAGACCGCGGCATAGTCGTTGCCCTGGGCGTCGAGGGCCTCGCCCACCACCTCTCCGCTGGCGTTGATCGCCCGGGCGAAGGCGTTCTTCTCCGCCGGCGAAATCGGCAAGCCGATGGAAGACTCCTCGGTAATACAGCCAGCCGCCCATGCCGACCTCGGTGTTGATCCCGATGGCCACCTGCCCGCGCGAGTTGACCCCGGTCGCCGATAGTCCGGAGGACGGCTCGGAGAACCCCAGGTCGCCGAGATCGTTCACCGACCACATCCCGGCAGCTTGACGGCGCCAAACCGCAACGTGCTGGACCTGCGCGTCGTCGGCCACGAGGCCGACGGCCCACTGGCTAGTGGCGGAGAGGATGTCGCCGCTGGTCTCGCCGGCGGGCAGCGGCAAAGCGGTGATGGTGGGGCCGCCCTGGGTTACCGTGACCTTCCCGCCCTGCATCGGGGTTGCTTGCGCGGCGGGAGCCAGGGTCATTGCGACTGCCAGGCCGGCCACCGCTCCCAGTGCCACGATCTGTCGTTTGTACATCCGTGCCTCCTTCGGTCCGTTGTTCCACCACGAAGGTCGCCGCGCCCTGTTGCAAGGCTGTTGCAAAGGCGGACCGGATCGGCACTGGACGATGGGCTGGGCTTCGAATCCAGTGATCGTCGGGCGTCTGCCGGTCGGCAGCCCACCTCACGGTTTCGAACCCACAGCAGCGGAGGATCGGACAACGAGCGCGACTTCATCACCAGTTGCAGAGCTGCGACTGCGGCGTTCGAGGGTGACCGTCCCCCAGGATCGAGAACGGTTGACCCCGACAGGTGGGGTCAACCGTTCTCGGGCTGTCGACCCGAGTGCGTGTCAGGGCGTCCGCAACCACGCCGTGGTGTCGGTCGGCAACGAATCGCCGGCCAACGCTCGACTGGCCAGTAGCAGGTCGCCACTCGGCAGGTCGATCGCTGTCGTGCCGAAGTTGGTGATGCTGACCCAGCCTCCGGATCGACGAAAGGCGAGACTGTCGGGGCCACGGTCCAACCAGGTGAATTCGTTCCCGCCAAGCAGCGTGCGCCGTAGCCCCAGCGACGCCCGGTACAGCGAGAGGGTGGAGTCGCGGCGCTCGGACTCGGCGCCGACGGAGTAGTCGGCAAACCAGGCCGGCTGAGGCAGAGCCGCCGCTCCGGGGCCGAAGCCGTACGAGGGCCCCTGCGTGGTCCACGGCAATGGGACGCGGCAGCCGTCCCTTCCCTTCTCCTTGCCTCCCGAACGGAACGCCATCGGGTCCTGCAGCACGTCGGGCAGCAGGTCGGCGACCTCGTGCAGCCCGAGCTCTTCGCCCTGATAGACGTACGTCGAGCCAGGCAACGCCAGGAGCAGCATTGCCCCGGCCCGAGCCCGCCGCTCGCCGGCTTCCCGGTCGAGCTCCGGAACCGTGCCATTGGTCAGCAGCCAGTCGCGCGCCACCTGCTGAGCGTTGCGTTCGGGGTCGGGCGGCAGACCGTAACGGGTGGCGACCCGCGGTGAGTCGTGGCAGCCGAGGAGCCAGGTGGGTGTGTCGCCCCGCGCGAGATCACGAAGGCCGGAGTCGATCACTTTGCGATAGTCCTCGGCGTTCCAGTCCGCGTCCTGCATCTCGAAGTTGAAGGCCATTCCGAGCCCGTCGCCGGCGGCATAGCGGGCACGGCGCGTCGGGTGCACCGATGCTTCGGCGACGGCGATCCGCGGCGGGTCGTACTCGTCGAACACCGAGCGCCACTCGCGGTAGACCTCAGGGAGCTCCTCCCTGTCCCAGAGCGGATGGGAGCCGTCCGACCGGATCACCTCGCTGATCTCGCTCCACGGCAGATAGGGCTCGTTGAGGTCCTTGATCAGCCCGTGGGCCACGTCGACCCGGAAGCCGTCCACACCGCGGTCCGCCCAGAATCGCAGCGTGGCACGGAAGTCTGCCCGAACCGAGTCGTCGTGCCAGTTCAGATCCGGCTGTTCGGCAGCGAACATGTGCAGATACCACTGCCCGTCGAGCACACGTTCCCAGGCCGGCCCACCGAACAGGGACTCCCAGTCGTTCGGCGGCGCATCACCACCCGGGCCTGCGCCGTCGCGGAAGATGTAGCGGTCGCGGGCCGCCGAGCCGCGGCCGCCGGCGAGCGCCTCGACGAACCAGGGATGCCGGTTCGACGTGTGATTGGGCACGATGTCGACGAGGACCTTGATCCCGGCCTGGTGCAGGGCCGACACGAGATCGTCGAAGTCCGCGAGGGTGCCGAGGCGTGGATCGACGTCGCGATAGTCGTCGACGTCGTAGCCTCCGTCGGCAAGCGCGGACGGATAGAACGGGCACAGCCATACGGCGTCGACCCCGAGCCCCTGCAGGTAGGTCACTCGCGAGGTGATGCCGGGCAGGTCGCCGATTCCGTCACCGTCGGAGTCCGCGAAACTGCGTGGATAGATCTGGTAGACAACGGCGCTCCGCCACCACGAGGACGCTGCCGGATCGGTCGCGGAGGTCTCGGGCGGGAGGGCTGGCGCGGACACGGATTCAGGCTAGCGGTCGAGGCGTCGACTGTGCCTTGCGAAGTCCTGCACACGGCGCGGGGTCCCCGTCGATCGCCGGCAAGTGCCGACCGCCGTCGCGGGCGTCGCCCTGGGCTCGTTGCATCGACCGGGCTCAGTAGGCGTCGACCGGGCTCAGTATGCGTCGACCGGCTGGGCGTGGCTCAGGTGGCATCCCGACGACCCGAATGCCGCCGTTATGCCGTCGAGGTACTCCTCCGGGGTCAGCCAACCGAACAGCGTGCGGTTCGTGAGGAAGCCCTGTCCCATGATGAGGCAGGTCTGGGCGGCCCTGGACGCGAGCGCCGCGCCGTCACCTCCGCTGACCTGATCGGCCCACGGTCGAAGGGCGCGTTCCAGGCTGCCGCGCAGGGCGTCGACCTGCTCGGCCAGCACCGAGTGAAGCTCGGGATCGACCAGCGCCTCGCTCCAGAACTGCAGGATCACCGGGAGGGGCGGTCGGCTCTCCTCGAACATGGAGTCAAGCAGCGGCCGCATCATCTCGACCGGCGTACGCACCGTGCCACCCTCGGCGAGCCCGTCGAGCTCCTCGATCCGCCACGCGAACAGCCGCGACGCGATGTAGCGGGCGAGGTCGGCCTTGTTCTGGAAGTTCACATAGATCGCGCCGATCGACAGACCGCACTCGTCGGCGATCTGGGCGATCGAGGTGTCGGCAACGCCGTTGCGGTTCAGCACCTGCAGGGCAGCCTCCGCGATCTGGTCCCGTCTCGCCTGTCGGTGGGCGTCGGTGACTCGCGGCATGACAAGCACTATATCGACTAGCTATGCTCAACCAGAACGGTCATTCTTTTTTGAGGAGTATCCGATGTTTCTGCGCCTGTCCAACGGCGCGCGTCCTACGACCCGACGTAGCGCCGCGAGCCGTCGCGCTGTCGTCGTGGCCCCGGTCGCACTCGCGCTGGCTCTCGCCTCGTGCGCGACCAGTAGCGGCGCACCCACCGCGCGGACCGACACGGTCAGCCGCGCCGATATCACGTCCGATGTGTCCGCCAGCGGATCGCTGTCCGCGGTCGGCAGCGAGAACCTGGGCTTCGCGTCCAGCGGAAAGCTCACCTCGGTCCGCGTCCATGTCGGCGCTCAGGTCAAGGCCGGGCAGGTGCTCGCGACGATCGACGCCACCGCGGCCAAGGCCGCGCTCTCCCAGGCCAAGGGGAACCTGCACGCACAGCAGGCCGGTCTCGACCGGTTGACGAGCAGTACCACCGTCTCCGGGGCGCAGAGCACCGTGAGCCAGGCGAACACCATCGTCGCGGCCACGAAGTCCCAGGTGAAGGCCACCGCTGACGCTGACGCCGCAGCGATCAGCCGGGCCAAGGCGCAGCTGAAGGTCGACGAGGACGCCAAGGACCAGGCCTCGTCTGCTCTGAAGAAGCTCGAGGCTGAGTGCGCGGCGGGACAAGGCTCCGCTACTGCCGCGGCCGCGCTCGTCCAGAAGGCCCAGCAGCAGCTGGCGGCGGGCGATACCGCCGGCGCGGCGGCGACGCTGGCTCAGGTGAACGCCAGCGCGGGCTCCGGCGACACGACCGCCTGCAGCCAGGTGCCGACCGCGCAGGCGGCGGTCACCGGTGCGAAGCAGAAGGTCGAGGCGGACAAGACCGCCGTCGTCTCTGCGGAGCAGAAGAAGAAGGTCGACGCGGCGGCCGGGAAGCTGTCCGTCGCCACCGCCGAGCAGGGCGCAGTGGCCGCGCAGAACGGCCTGAACTCCAGCTCTGCCGACCGCCCGCACAGCATCGACCAGCAGCAGGCGATGGTCGACAGCGCCGAGGCTGCGGTGCGGAGCGCGCAGAAGGGCGTGGACGACACCGTGCTCAAGGCGCCGAGTGATGGCACCATCTCGGTCGTGAACGGCTCGAAGGGCGAGTATGTCGCGCCGAGCACCGGCACTACGGCGCAGTCGCCCGGCTCGACCGCCGCGATTCCGGGATCGGCCGCGGCGAGCAGCCTGACCGGTGCGAGCCGGCCGGGTGGCACCCAGTTCATGGTCTTGTCGGATGTCAAGAAGCTGCAGCTCGTGCTGCCGTTCGAGCAGTCGGACGCGGCGCAGGTCCTGCCGAACCAGAAGGTCAGCGTGCAGGTCGACGCCGTTCCGGACGCCGTACTGGATGGCCATGTCGTATCCATCGCACCGTCGAGCACCGCGAACTCGGGGGCGATCAGCTATTACGTCACGGTCGGCCTGGATCAGAGCGACAGCAAGTTGAGGGACGGCCAGACGGCCCGCGGGACGGTGCATACCCTCGAGAAGGACAATGTGTTGAGCGTCGCTAATGCGGCCGTCCATCGCCAGGGCAGCACGACCACGGTCGTCCTCCTGGCCTCGGACGGCAGCCAGCAGTCGGCGCCGTTCGAAGCTGGCGTGGTCGGCAGCGACCGAACTGAAGTGCTCTCCGGACTCACCGAGGGACAGCTCGTCGTGCTGCCGTCGGGCGCGTCCTGATCGATAGGTGAGTGAACATGACTGAGCAGACAACAACCGATAACGCGACCGAGACGTTGCCGCCCATCGCGGACGGTGCTGCCCCGGGGCAGACCACCGAGCCCGCGGCTGCGGCCAAGGGTGGACGACGGCCCTTCAAACGGGGGACGAAGATCAGACTGGGCGTGATCGGCGGGATCGCGCTGATCATCGCGCTGGCGTTCGTCATCTACTACGTCGTCGACTCCAGGAACTACGTGACCACCGACAACGCCCAAGTCGACGGCAGCCAGATCTCGATCGTGGCCCCGGCCACCGGGACGCTGACCGACTGGAAGGTCGATCAGGGCACACAGGTGCAGAGCTACCAGCAGGTGGGACGGATCGCCATCCAGGCTGGGTACTCCCAGCCTCAGGTCGTGATCCGGGCTCCGGCGGCGGGCACCGTCGCCGTGGACAACGGCGTCGAGGGTGCGTTCGTCACTGCGGGCACCCAGCTGGCGGTGGCGTACGACAGTGAAGGCGTCTTCGTCACTGCCCGGGTCGACGAGACCCAGATCGACGCGGTGCACCCGGGAGAGACGGCCAAGATCGATGTCGACGCCTTCCCCGACGCCCACCTGACCGGCCACGTGGCCGAGGTCAAGACCGGTGCTGCGGGTGTGTTCTCGCTGTTCCCGCAGTCCAATACGACGGGCAACTTCCAGAAGGTCACCCAGGTGATTCCGGTCAAGATCACCATCGACGACCTGAAGGGTCTGGCGCTCGCCCCCGGCATGAACGTCACGGTGAAGATCCACCGAGGATGAGCACCGACACCGCGGACGCCGTGACGGTGACCACCGTCACGGCGCCGCCCTCGAGAGCCGAAGCGGAGACCCGTGCATTTCCCAGCGGGCCCCCGGCCGCGCCGGCCGCACCGCAGCCGACCGAGATGGCGCACTGGGTGGTGCCGCTGGCGGTGCTGATCGCCGGCATGTTCATGTCGATCCTGGACACGAGCATCGTGAACGTCGCCGTCGCGACGATCCAGACCGAGCTGGGTGGCAGCACGGCCGACGTGCAGTGGATCTCGACGGCGTACTCGCTCGTGCTCGGCGTGGTGGTGCCGGCGAGTGCGTGGCTCGGCAACCGCTTCGGGCTGAGTCGGGTCTACATGTTCGCCCTCGCGGCGTTTGCGCTCGGCTCGGCGCTGTGCGGCCTCGCGTGGAGCCTGAACAGCCTGATCGCGTTCCGGATCATCCAGGCCATTCCGGGCGGTCTGCTGCCGGCGATCACGCTGACGATGGTCTACCGGATCGTGCCTCGCCGAAAGATCGGCACCGCGATGGGCATGTACGGCCTCGGCATCATCTTCGCGCCGGCCATCGGTCCGGCGCTCGGCGGCTATCTCGTCGAGTACGTGAACTGGCGGCTCGTCTTCTACATCAACGTCCCGATCGGGATTGTCGGGCTCTTGGCTGCGATCGTCGCTCTGCCGAGATTCCCCGGCGTCAAGACCGAGCGGTTCGACGTGCTGGGCTTCATCACGGCAGCGACCGGTCTGGTCTCGTTGCTGCTGGCGTTCTCCGAGGGCTCCTCATGGGGGTGGACCAGCTACCGAACGCTGATCTTGATCGCGGGCGGCGTGCTGATGCTGGCGCTGTTTGTCGTGATCGAGCTCGAGGTGGACCACCCGATGCTCGACCTGAGGGTGTTCCGATATCGGACGTACAGCTTCTCGCTGGTCGTGATGAGCGTGATGATGACCGGGATGTTCGCGACCCTGTTCTACATCCCGCTCTTCCTGCAGTCCGCACTCGGCTACGGCGCGCTGCAGGCCGGCTTGTTGATCTTGCCGCAGGCCCTCGTGATGGGATTCCTGACCCCGATCTCCGGCCGGCTGTACGACAAGATCGGGCCGCGCTGGCTGGTCTTCTCCGGCCTGTTGATCTCGACGTTCGGCAGCTACCTGCTGACCGGGATCAACCCGAACGTCAGTAAGACCGAGATCGTCGCCTGGACCTGCATCCGTTCGGTCGGGGTAGGGCTGTCGATGATGGCGATCATGACCGGCGGCATCTCCGCGCTGCCCAACGAGCTGACGACAAGTGGCAGCGCCATCAACACCGTCGCGCAACGAGTGAGTGCCGCGCTGGGCCTTGCCGCGTTGACCGTACTGGCGACCACCCAGCAAGCGCAGCTGACCGCGGACCGAATCGGCGAGATGCCGGCGTCACTGGGTACGCACATGCCCTTCACCGAGTTGTATGCGGTCTACCAGAGCATCCACTTGGACGTCTTCGCGCAGGCACTGTCCAATGTCTTCCTGGTCACCACCGCGACGACGCTGATCGCCGCGTTCATCGGGCTGGGCCTCCGGTCGGGTCCGCAGCACCACGACGACGACGGACCGGTGATGATCGAGTGACCTCCGCCTGATCGGCGCCCGAGGCCGTCGTCGGCCCGCCTGGGTCGGGTCATGGCAGCCGCCAGGGCCGCACGCCGTTTGGATCCAAAGGTCGTCGGCGGAGGATCAGGTCGGCGGAGGATCAGTTCGGTGCGCCCGGTCGGACGAGGTGGTTCTCGTAGGCGAACACGACCACTTGCACGCGATCGCGCAGGTCCAGCTTGGCGAGAATTCGGACAACGTGGGTCTTGACGGTGCCCTCGCCGAGGTACAGCTCTCGGGCGATCTCCGCGTTGGACAGACCGCGCGCGATCTGGACGAGCACCTCCCGTTCGCGCGAGGTCAGACGCGCCAGCTGCGGCGGCGGGGGCGGCGGCGGCGCCGCTGCGCCGTCGTTGACGAAGTGGTCGATCAACCGGCGGGTGATCGTCGGCGCCAAGAGCGCGTCACCGGCGGCGACGATCTTCACCGCTTCGACGAGCTGCGGCGGCGAGTCCATCTTCAGCAGGAATCCTGCAGCGCCCGCTCGTAGTGCATCGAAGATGTACTCGTCGAGGCCGTACGTGGTGAGCATGAGGATCTTCGCGTTCGGCTCGTCGTGCACGATCTGCCGGGTGGCCTCGATGCCGTCCATGATCGGCATCCGGATGTCCATCAACACCACGTCGGGTCTCAGCTCTTTGACCAGCTGCACAGCGGCGGCGCCGTCGGCCGCCTCGCTGACGACTTCCATGTCCGCAGCTTCGAGGATCATCCGCAGGCCGCCGCGGACGATGGCCTGGTCGTCGGCGATGATGACGCGCAGGCGAGTCATCTGACCGCCGGCAGGGTGGCGGAGAGACTCCAGCCACCCTGGATGGTCGGCCCGACCTCCAGCTGTCCGTCGAAGATCGACATCCGCTCGGCCAGACCGATCAGGCCGCGTCCGCCGCCGACGGGTCGATCCGGCCCGCTTCGCACGGGTGTCTGCAGCCCGGCCGAGGAGTTGAGGATCACGACGCGTACATTCTGGGCGCCGTAATGGACCTCGACCTGGACCGGAGCGTTCGGTGCGTGGCGGAACGCATTGGTGAGTCCTTCCTGCGCGATCCGGTACATCGACAGCTCGACGGCGGCGGGCAACGCCCTCACCTCCCCGTCGACGACGAGGTCGACGTCGACGCCGCTGGCGCGGGCCTTCGCCACCAGCAGCTCGATGTCGCCGGCGCGCGGTTGTGGTTCGCGCCCGGCCGCGCGTTCACCACGGATGAGACCGAGGATGGTGCCCATCTCGCTGACCGCCTCGGCGCCGGCCACTCGGATGGACCGGAACGCTTCGCGCGCCTTCTCCGGCTCGGTGTCGACGAACTGCTCGCCGACACCGGCCTGGAAGACCAGCAGCCCTAGCGAGTGCGAAACGATGTCGTGCAGCTCGCGGGCGATCCGCTGTCGTTCGGCTTCGGCTGCCGCAGCGATCTGGCTGGCGCTGTTGCGTTCAGCTTCCCGGGCTTGCGCCTTGACACCCTCCAGGTGCCGGCGCCGCAGCCGCGTGCCGTACCCGACGCCGTAGAAGATGCCGACGAAGATCCAGTCCCAGATCCGTTCCCCCGCAGACGTGAGCAGCGGGTCATAGGCATCTCGAATCCAGACCCCGACCGCTGTGATCGTGACACCGGCCAATACCGACGAGCCGTACGCCGCGGCCGAATAGACCGCGATCGCGATGATGAAGACGCTCGTCGATGCCTGGGTCGAACCGTAGAGGTAGCCCAACGAGTCGATTGCCAGCATCACCCCGGCCAGCACGGCCAGCGGATAGCGCCGCCGCCACGCCAGTAGCAGCGCAGCAACCGGCATCACGATGCCGTTGACCGCCCGGGGACCCCGCCATTCGTCGAGCCAGCCGAAGCCACGGGTGAAGAGCGTGTCCATGGCGGCGAAGACAGCCAGCGCCACGGCCAGGATCAGATCGCTCCCTGGTGCACCCAGAATCCGCACAGAGCGAAGCTGCCTCACGAGCGAGCTCATTGCTGAACGCTATCCCGGCGCCACGCGCCAGACGTCCATCCCGAGGATTCGATGCCTCTACCCTGCGAGAGATCCAGCCGGGCCGACGGGCAGACGACACGACCCCTCCGGTGCTCCTAGCGTTCGGGGCAACCTCAACCGAAGGAGCTCTCATGTCATCCGTGTTGTCCGACCCGACCCGCTTCCGCAAGGCGGTCGCAGGCGTGTCACTGATCGGTGCGCCGCTGGCAGGGTTCGTGTCCTGCCTGCCCGATTCCAGCGAGGGCACCGGGGTCAGCGGCGCAGCGCTCTATGCGACGCTGAAGGCGCACGCCGCCGGCATCCACACCTCCGGACTGGTGTTCATGCTCTCCGCGGTCCTCACGGTCCCGATGGCACTCGGGTTGGCGCATCTGCTGCGGCAGCGCGGCAGCATTCTCGGACACCTCGGTGCGGTCGCCCTCTGCCTCGGCGCGTTCGGCCATTTCGGCTACGGGTTCTGGCAGGTGCTCGTGTCGACGACTCCGCTCACCGGCGCGCGCGACGACGTGATCGCCACGCTGGATCGTGTGTCGCACACCGGACTGATTCTGCTTCCGTTCTTCCTCTGCGTCGATCTCGGCATCGTCCTGCTGTCGGCGGGCCTGCTGCGCGCTCACGTGGTGCCGAGCTGGGCACCGTGGACAGCCATCGCGATCATGGTCGCCGACACCGTCGTCCAGTCCAGCGACCTCAGCAGCCCCTGGCCCGTCACCGCGTTGTGGGGCGCGCTCGCGATCGTCTTCGGCACGGTCGGCGTCCGCGTGCTCACCATGAGCCCGGATGCCTGGAAGGGCTTTTACACCGAATCGTCCGCGGCCCAGGAGCCGCCCACCTCGATCGCGGTCGGATCAACCAGCGGCGGGGCTGCGCGGGATCAGGTCAAAGCCAGATGACGCCAACTGAGGAAGGGTCTCTCTGGTGAGTGACCTTGGCGAGGGCTGGGAAGGGCTGGCGAGGGGCCGCGGGGGCTCGAACCCCGCGCTGCTGTTTGTGGAGGCGTCTTGGCGCAGCGTCGAGAACGGGTGCTGCGGTCATCGACTGGAGGTCGTCGCGGGCGGCGATTGGCTGCGTTCACCGCAGGTTCGTCCCGTGACGTGTCCCGCCGCTCGATCGCCGAACGCGGCGGGTCTAGGCTGCCTGGCAGGCCGGGGATGCCGGTCCGATCATGCGATCCGAGGAGCGTGAGTCAGGGTGCCAGAAGCTCCCCAGGTCGGCAGGATCCTCCCGTGCGTTGTTACCCAGGTCTTGAGCTGGGGGTCGAAGGTCCGCTCGGGTGATTACTGGGGAACCGCCCGCGGCGCCAGTGGGGCGGTCGGCGAGCACATCCGTGTCTTCGTCGACGAGGTCGAGGGCAACCGCTTCAAGGGCGTGCGGATGTAGTAGGTCTCGCGAAGGCCTACTTCACCAACCAAGCGGTCACGGTCTGCCTGCTCATCCCTCCGGCCGTGGCAAGCTCGGTGACGTCCGGCCGTCTTGATCATCGCCAGCATCGCCCGATAGGGCTGCGGTGCCGCCGGCGGGCAACGCCGCCCAAACGGCGCCGGCCTTGGCCCCGCCGACAACGGCGCAGCCCTCACCAGGACGGGCCTCAACCGAGTCGAAATGCAACGATGTCCCAAGACACCTGCTAACGGTGTCCCGAGACATCACAGAGGAGCTGGCGAGGGGACTCGAACCCCTAACCTGCTGTTTGTGTGAACGGGGTCTCGGGGTGGTTGGTGAGGTGGTCTCTGACTGGCGTCCGGGCTGGTCAGGGCGGGTTTGGACTCGAGTGGTGGCGCGCTGTTCCGACTGGCTGACCGTCAAAGTGTGGGGCAAAGTGTGGGGCAGGCTGAGCACGCACGATCAGCATGCACCCGATCACGGCGACCTGCGTGTCGCAAGACAGTGACAGCCGACATGGAGGGCGCTGCCGCCTTGAAAGTGCAATTCGGAGTGACGCCAGCAGTCCGAGATCAGGCTGGATCAAGTCGTTGGCCCTGACCAACGGCTGGATGAGGTGGCGGCATCTCTGTGGCTGGTAGTCATCGATCACCGTTCCTGAGGAGTCTCGTGACTCTCTGGTGAGCACCGGCACGGCACGTGTTCGATTCTGGGCCGTCGGTGTGGAACCCACAACCAGCGGAGAGACTGGGAGGGTCAGTTCGGCGGGCGCGGATCGAGGCTGCCTGAGCGCGATCGAGCTCGAACCCTGCGGTCGGGTGCGGGGGACGCTGCGCTGATCGTGACAGCGCCATGACAGCCTGTACCTGGAACCGCCCGGGAACGAGCGTCACGTAGGGCGTCCACGGGCGTCCGTCGACGCGTGACTGGGCCCGTGCAGAGGCTGCCGTTGTTGACCGCACTCGTGCCCGGGGTTGCTGTCAAGCACTCGCTGAAGGATCGGCGCACCTGTCACTTACGAGGCACTTCGGGGCTGGCGTGCGTCGAGCTGGGCCCGGACTGTAGTTCTCGATTGCAACCTCGAACCAGCTCGTGCGCAGCGGATTGGTTTAGTTTAAAGCGGTGCGCAGATCATGCCTGCGGGCGGCGCCCACCTCTGCCTTTGACAACTCGGTCAACGTGCCACTCGGCGAAGGGGGGGTTGCCGTCCTTGCAAACTAATGGCGGGTTTTCAGCAAACCCCGATGTTGGCCCACCGTCTGCGCCGACGAGACTGGCGTCGGGGGTGGTTGCATTAGTCGCCGTCTACCTTCGGTAGAATCGCCTCCGTGGTGGATCTTCCCGAGCCAATTTCGCAACTAATCTGCGCGAGCGCGAGAAGCGAAGATTGCTTTTGCCGTTGACGAGGGAATAGAAACTTCTACGCTTAGTCGCGAAAAGCCAGAGTCGAAATACTTTGGCATCGAGCTGGCGATACCAAATGGCCGACGGACCCGTGAGCTAAATTTAGGTCCGGACGACGCAGGCAAGCTCGTTGCGTTCGACTTCAAGAACTTCTGCTTCGTGGGCAACTATGACGCCGTAGCCAATCGTCGAACTGGGTCCATAGAGGCTCGAATCGTTCCATTGGTACAAGACGGCATATTTACCACGCTGTCGCTGCGCCGATTGGCCTGGCTGCCCGGCGCTGATCGTGGGAGGCAAACAGACGAAGAGGGCAGGAAGTATTCAGCTGGGCACATTGGAAGATTGAGGTTGAGAATCAACCGTTAAGTCTCAAGCTCAGTAGCGTGTCGCCTGAGTTATCTGTGTTTTCTGGCACCAAGCGTGGGATGTTCGCTTCCGTCACCATTAGCGGCGCGCCGTATACGACACACGATGATGCTGTCGACTTGCTTGAGGCCGTAACTCGGCCGCTGTTCTTCGATCTGGATCTTAGGTACGAGCTGGCGTTTGGGCTCGCCTCTCAACGCATGCTCTGATCGCCGCGACGAGGAAAGCCGAGCGTTCAGCAGGTTTCCTTCCCGAAGATGAGCTATCCGCCGGAACCGTTGGCACTATACGCATACGGTAAACGGCCGCCCGACTGCCGTTGCTAGAGTTCCTTGCCTACTATCAAACGCTAATATACTTCTTCCCGATCTTTGCCCGCCAAGAAATTGTCGCGCAGATGAGACGCTACTTAAAGGATCCCGCTTTTGATGTCATGAACGACATCGACGCCACTTGGTGGCGGGGTTCGCATTGGGTGACTCAACCGGTCCCCGTGGAGAGCGACAACAACTCCGGGCAACGCTTCGAGCATGTGTGGATGCCGCGGAGCTCTCCTCTTTGATATTGACCCATGAATACGTGAAAGATGCTCTCTGCGGGAAGAAGCAGTTAGTTCGGGGTGTTCAGCAGATAAACCTTTCTTCGAGCTCAGATTTAAGGGATCAGGTTGCCGATCGCCTCTACGCGATTAGGTGCCGGGTTGTCCACACCAAGCAAGAGGGGGATCAGTCGGGGGTCGAATCCCTTTACTGTCGAGCGAGGAGGCCAGGTCGCTGAGGGGCGACATCTCGGTGGGCAGATATTTGGCACAACGGTCCTTGATTTTGAGCGCGAGTCCGTGGCACGCGCCGACGGTTGGCCCCAGTCAGCAAGATGATTAGCTTCAGTGCGATGCGGGGAGGGGTGAGGACCGGCTCGCAGCGAGCCAGCATACGGATCCTCGCCTTGATCGAAAATCGAGGCGCGTCCGGCAGTGGGTGCATCTTCTTTGTGCCCGGTCTCCGACCTACGACGAGCCGAGCGGACTCCAAACCGCGGAAACCTCGCCGAGCGCGTGTGTCGGCTCTCTACTCGGCGTTGCACAACCGTTCGTTCGGGTTGTTCGTTGCGTTCGGCATCTTTGCCAGGTCGCTCCGGGCAGGGTCGCGGCGACGGCGGCGACCAGCCCTGGGCGCGAGTCGCCCATGACGAGATGGAGACACGACCGATCGATAAGGCGAAAAGGCGATCGTCGGCGGCCGACCGGTAAAGTTGCTGAAATTTGGAGATCCGGTTCTCGCGGAGAAGTGGTCGCGGTGTGAACGCAAGCTTCGACATGAAAACTGACGGACAACCGCAGGGTAACGCTAATGGGCGTTTTCTGGCGCGTGCTTGTTGGTCAGCTCGGCACCAGGACCGATTGCCAGGTGGCTCCGGACGACGTACGTCCACGGAAGGCTGAACTGTGAGGGTCCGATCCTATTCGCTGCGAACACGAGGCGCCCACCCATTGCGCAGATGCGTTACCCCGCGGTAGGTCGGCGCCGCCTGCTGGCTGGGTAGGCTCGGAGGGCCCCATGGATGACGATAGCTATAACAAAAACCAAGGACAGGAACAAGCCGAACCACGTCAGTATTGATGCGGTCCGTGTGAGGGATGGGGCTACGAAAGCGCCGATGATGCCGAGGGCAAAGAGCCATAGCAGGGGAGGTATGAGGTGCCCACGCGTTCTTGGCACCTTTGCTCGCCGAGAGTGGATCGAAACGCCTCTTCAAGTAACGATTCTATATTTTCGACAGTCAGATCCTGCACGACAAGACGAGCGTTCTTCGGAGTGTATTCACTGCCGAATTGGATCAATTCGCCCTGCCGAATCGTCGCATCTGGGAATTTATCCGAAGCAAGTCCATGAGGGCGGTCGCGTGAACCAATGTCGTAGCCGTACTCGGCACTTCGTCGGACGAATGACACGAGGCGCCAGCGAACCGAGTAGTCCTCATAGACATCGCATACGATGTTCGCTACAATTCGGTCATTCTTAATAGTTCGGTCGTCCCACGGCCAAGAGAGCTTTACCTCTCCCACGAGGCAATGGCCAGCGGTGCTCATCCCAAGTTCGGTTCGTACCGTGAAATCCAGTCGGGTGAGATCAGTTTGTAGCGCCCGAAGCCTTGTCCGACAGAGTTTCGATCCGAAGGTGAGGCATTGCTTCAGGCTCACGCACGGTGGTTTGGACGAGCACTTCCTCCAGATCAGTCAGTCCTTGAATCTGCGCGGCGCGGTATTTCTCTCTGACTAGCCCTCTCCCGTTCTTTCGACGCATAAAACTCCGCTACCCGCATTTCAGCATCAGCGGCAGCCCTAAAAATGCTGGCGCGCGCACTTTGATTTACACGCTCGTAGGCTTCTAGCATTGAGCCAGCGGCGCGCGCATCTTGTGGCCGGCGTGACGGATCCTTTTCTGTCAGACGGATGACAAGGCGCTTCACCGGCTCTGGAAACTCTCGGGAGCAAAAACTAAGGGAATCCGCAAGATGCTGTGCTCGAAGGTCGTCGCCTTGGAAGGGAGGATGCCCCTCTTATAGAGTTGATAAAGCGTAATCCCGAGCGAGTAGAGGTCTGTCTTGGCTGAAGCAGGGTCATTCCGCCAGATCTCCGGTGCCATGTAAGCGGCGGTGCCGCCGCCAAAGAATGTTTGACTTTCAGAGGCTTCCGCGGGCAATCGTGCCATGCCAAAATCTGCGAGCTTCCACACTTCATCAACCTGTAAGATGTTGGCCGGCTTTATGTCACGATGTAGGATACCCAACTCGGCGAGTTCTATCATTCCATTTATTGTGTGACGTGCGGCTAGAAGGCGTTCATCGTTAGAGAGACCGCTCCGGATAGCGTCGCTAAGAGATCGCCGAGCCAAGGGCATTACGATGAATAGGTCGTCGGATAAAATCGCATGATCCAGCGGCACTAGAAGATTGTTGATCGGGCGTCGTTGATGGCTGGCCACCAAAAAGTCAGAATTTCGGATTTCCCGCCGTCGCGCACGCTCCTCGGTTGTGCGGCCAAATAAGTCGCGAACAATCTTGATGGCGATCGGTTCCTTGTTAGGTCCGAAACCTTTGTATACGATGCCAAATTTCCCCCGTTGTCCGACGGCGTTTTCCGGATAGTAGGTCCATACCTTTCCGGACTCCCCTACTACCGTTCGACACAACAGCATCGTGCGTCGGGTCCTGGTTCATGTGACTCACTCAGGCTTGGTGGGGTGCCGGACTGGGGCCGTCGAGCGCCTTTGAGTGGTGTCCGAACCAGCTCGCTCAGCACGACCACTGCCGCTGATCATCTGACCAAATCTCCACTCACTGAGGGAATCCCAGGCCTCATTGGCTGACGCGCCAGCTTGAAAAATGCTGGTGCGAACCGCTCGCGCTAGGGGATGTGCGTCCTTGATATCTCGGCCGCTTTCAGCGGTGAGGCGAACGAGGTCGTCGGCGCTTGTGCCCGCGCCGCGAAGAGCTAGCTCAATGGCCCGGATGCGCTCCTTCAGGAGCTCGACGCTCATTTCGGTACGGGATCGGCGGACTCGGTCTCGGATGAGGACGACCACAGCGACGACGAGGGAGATGACGGACGCTATGCCGGCGACAAGGTTCGGCAACCACTGCACAGGTGGGATCTTATGCAGAGCGTTCGTAGCGCGGGACCGGGAGCGACGGGCGGGGTGACGCCAGTAGGGTCTGAGGCATCGATTTCCTCTGCTACCAGCGGGAGCGGTCAGGGTCTGGGCCGCGCGCGCTTCGCCGCACGATCGGTGGCCGACACGTGTGTGTCTGGCGTATGGCCGAGACGGTGGGGTTCCGTCCCTATTGGCTGGCACTAAGGGCTGTCGGGGTGCGCCGTTGACCCAAAGCACGGAGACGTCTCCGGTCACCACTTGTATACCCGAACCTGACCGCCGTTGCGCTGGGCGGGGTTGCTGCTCGCTGGCGTTGGCTGGCATCGTCAGCCGTCGATGCGTCCCCTGAGGCGTCCCCCGTTGAGGTACTTACTGGTTCCGTGTCGGCGCAGATCGAGCCGTCGCACCCGATACTTGCACGCCGAGCGCTGTCCGCGGCTCGATGCGCCCAGCCTGAGGACGCGATGTGGGCAAAAGGCTCACCAGTTTGGAGAACCAGGCTCTAGGCTGACGGCTATGACCGGATCCACACCATCGTTGGAAGGCTTCCACAGCGCGGTGCAGAGCATGAAGCTTTATCGGCGGGCCGATATTGAGAATGATCGGGGTGAGAGCTTGGTAGAGGAACTGTACGTGGATCCACTACCGAATGATCACGTTCTGAAAACCATTACGCGCCCAAACACAACGTTTATTCTCGGGCGAAGGGGGGACGGGAAAATCCACGGTTTTTCTCCGCGCAGAAGGCACTTCTTTCGGACTCCACGTACCTTTGCACCTATATCGACATTAAGACCGTATATGAGTCGGCTCAACAGGTGGACGGCTAACACTGGAAGCCGTTCACGCCGCAAATCAGACCCTTACTCGACTCCAGGTCGAGAAACTTTTACTACTGCGTTCCTTTCTTCACGCGGTGGTGTCCGGAATTCGGGATGACATAGACGAGCAGTTGAAGACATCCATGAAGACCCGGTTCAAGGAGTTCTGGAGCGGATCGAGGAGTGACCTGCTAGAAGCGTTGGGCGAATTCCTGACCGAGATGGAGACGGCGCAGTTCGTAAACATCGAGGGGTTCCGTCAGGAAGCGCTCAAGTTCCAAGATGGCCATGAACGTTCGGTTTCGGATTCACTGTCGGCCGAGCTTACACTTGCCGCCGAACCTGGCGCAAAGCTCGGCGGCTCATCGACTATATCGGCGAAGGAGTCGGGCACTCGTGATTCCGAATATTCGAGGGTGCTGCTTCGAGAAATTGATATACGTGGACTGATAGATAGGCTGCGCGAGATTCTTGCACCGTTGAGGGTGAAGCATCTGGTGGTATTCGTGGACGATTTCTCTGAGCTGCCCTTCGAAGCGATGCGAAGTGTCGTCGATGTCCTGTTGGCGCCACTCAATAACTGGTCGAACGAGCTGGTGAAGTTCAAGGTAGCGGCATATCCAGGCAGGGTGTACTACGGTGCCATTGATAAATCAAAGATCGATGAAGTGTCATTGGTACTGCACAGTCTTTATGGACAATCAAACGTTGGCGAGATGGAAGAGAAGGGCGTCGAATTCACTCGGCGCTTGGTGGAGAGGCGTCTGAGGTACTATGAAGTTGATCCAGCAGACTTCTTTGTCCGAAACCGTCAGGCTCTGTGGCGCAGCCTATTTTTTGCGTCGCTTGGGAATCCGCGCACTTTGGGCTATATTCTTTTCTCTACGTCTACGAATCGTCGCTGATTTACAGTAGGCCTATGACCGTTCGTAGTATCCGTGACGCTGCGAAGAGGTACTACGAGGAGAAGATTGAACCTTATTTCGGGATGGGTCGCTTCCTTCACGAGGCGTTCGGCGAGCGATCAACGATCTACAGCCTGAAGGAATTGCTCGAAGCTGTGGTGACGCGATCGAGAGAATTGAGGGCCTATCGCGGTTCAGCCGTATTCCGCGACTTAGAGGGCCAGCCGCCTACCAGTCATTTCCATGTTGCGCAGGGCTACGACTTCTTGCTGTCGACATTGGAACTGAACTTCTTCATTAACAAATACTACGTAATGAGCGATCGCGATGGCCGCCGAGTTACTGTGTATTGTCTGAATTATGGTCTCTGCGAGAAATACTCCATCGAGTTCGGCCGGCCGGCAGAGAGTAGGGACTATCGGCTATATTATGTCGAACGAGCATTCGATTTCACGCCAATTGTCCAGCATTATGTCGCCTCGAACCAAGAGATCCGCTGTGACAAGTGTGATTCGCAGTTCGATCACGGTCAACTTGCCGCTCTGCGACTATTTGGCATGAAATGCCCGAACTGCGAGGATGGGATATGCGAGGTCGTGAACATCTCGCGGCGCTATGAAGCAATCCTAAAGCGGGTTGATGAAACAGTTTCTGCCCCAAACGGAGCTTGGGATTATCCAGACTCTAGGCGGTCAGCAATCCGGTATGTTTGCTGGTGAAATAGCTGGTGAACTCGATGTGTCGCCGCAACTGGTGGGATGGCGAGGAAAGAAGCTCGCGGATCGAGGGCTGGTCGAACGGAGAATCGTCAAGAGTCGTCGAGAGTTGGAGCTCACCGACCTGGCAAAAGAGGTCTACCTAAGTGACGATGGCGCTGGCGATCTGCAGGTGAACGGCTGAGAACACGGGATGGCGCATGGCGGCGAGGACCGGCCCGCAGCGAGCGCAGCGAGCGAGGACACGGACCGAGCGCGGCGGCGAAGCCGCCGCCTTGAAGGAGTACAGAAACTACTCACGGGACAGGGGCCCGCTAGCGATCCGAACGGGTGTTCGGATATGCTCTGGTCATGGCAGGTCGACGCGGGGCTCCCAGTCAGGTGAAGCTGGATCGATTGGTGCAGGCGAAGTGCCACGGCGAGGCTTGGCGTCGGGCATTGGCCGGGGAGAGCATAGAGACGATCCTCGGGGAACTGCGTGCGATCGCCGGCTCCCGCTCGCAGGTGTTGGTTGAGGCAGCTGCCGTGGGTGTCGGTGCCTGGTCTGCTCGGCCGGCCTTGCCAGCGACGGAGTTGCTAGTGGCCGGCCTGCTGTTCGAGGCGGCCGGCGCGAACAGTCTCGACGAGGTGAGCCGATGGGTGCAGATTGGGAGGGATCAAGCTCTGCAACTCCCCTCCTCGGCGCCGTAGTGGCCGGCTCTTAGCGGCACTCCTGACGGATCCACGGCACACCGCGACGAGCGTCAGCCAGTGAGGGGTCTGGGAAGCAGCCGATGCTCGACGGTAGTTCCTTCAGCACGCCGGGATCACAAGAGTTCCGGTTGTTCCGGTCGGCCTGGCCAAGGGGCTCTCGGCTTGGGTGTCAGGCCGCTGCCATATCCTCGCCGCATGGCTAGTCGTCAGGCCGGTTCCTGGGTGATCCACGATGAGCAGAACCTCGGCTCGTTCGGGCGCGGAACGTTGAAGCGCGTGTCCGTTGATCTACCCGACGGTGTGAGCTTCGACCAGTACGTCATCGAGCTTCCGGAAGCTGTCATCGTGGCTGCGGTGAACGATGCCGGAGAGGTGTTGATGGCGCGTCGACACCGCTTCATCATCGATCGTTGGGTCTGGGAGCTGCCGGGCGGCTACATCGAGGAGGGAGAGGACCTCGAGGCTGCCGCCGGGCGTGAGCTCGTCGAGGAGACGGGGTGGCAGGCATCGCGCGTTGAGCACCTCGTGACCTTCCAACCGATGATCGGAAGTGCCGACGCCGCCAATCACGTCTTCATGGCAGCGGACCTCGAGCACGTGAGCGACGAGCTCGACATCAACGAGGCGACCGAGGTGAGGTGGGTTCCGCTGGACGAGGCAGCACGGATGATAGAGACTGGTGAGCTCGTCGGTGCAGCGTCAGTGGTGGCGATCGATCGGCTCCTAGCCCGTCGCGCGCAAGGACTAGGCGGCTAGGAGCGGTTGAAGCCGTCGGTCCAGGTCGACAACCTCGGGACTACTCGCCGCTGGCGCTAGTGCCGAGCGGAAGTCGCGGAGATATCCGATCGCGCGGTTCGAGTTGAGGGTGGCGGCAACGTCGATTGCCTCCTGCCCGGTCGCACAGGCCGCGGCGATGTCGCCTGCGTCGGCTTGTGCGTGGGCGAGGAGCGTGAGGTTGAAGGCCCTCCCTCGGACGTAGTTCTCGTCCATCTCCAGCGATCGCTTCGCGAACCGGATCGCGTTGGCATGGTCGCCTAGCTCTCGGAGACAGTGTCCGAACTTGGCGGATACGTATGCCTCGTCAAAGTAGCTGATCCACTGCGGATCTGCGCTCCGGTCGGCCTTGTCGAGCGTCACTTCGGCAGCGTGAAGCGACGCGGCGCAAGCTCTTCCGGCGCCAGCCTTTGCATGGGCGTGGGCCTCCATGACGTGTGCTTCCGCTATCAGCGCGCTCCTGCCGCTCTTCTCTGCGACCGCCCGTGCCGCCCTGGCAAGGCCGACCGCTTGAGCGTCGGCAAGGTAAGTGGACTGCTGGCTCATGGCACATAGGAGTTCCGCCACAAGTGCCGAATCGCCGGCAGAACGAGCAAGACCGAGAGCCTGAATCAGGTAGCGCTGGGCCAGGCCATGGCGTCCGACATCGTGAGTCATCCAACCAACCAGCTGGGTGAGCTGGGCCGTGGCGCTCAAGAAGCTCGCTGCCGACCTTTTCGCTGAAACTCGCGGAGCGAAGGAGGGGCGAAATCTCATCCGTCAGGCATGCCAACGCCAGCCTCCGGACCTGTCCACCGCCGTGTCGATTGTCGAGTTGAGCGAAGGACTTCGTCAGGTCTCGGACGACCGCGACGTCGGACTCCTCGAGCACGCGTCCACCGTCAGCACGGGTCACGGACTCGCCCTGCTCGCTGATCACGGCTGCCAGCGCAGGTGCGGCAAATGCCGATGCTGCGAAAGCGGCCGACCGCAGGAAGGTACGACGCTCCATATCCTCGCTCCACAGATCAGCGGTTCCTTTGACGCAGTCTTGCCACGACGCGCCGACCTCAAGGCCGATAGTGTCGGCAGATTCGAAGCCGAGTTGGCTGGCGCTCATCCGGTACACCCGCTGAAAGACGTGCTGGTACAGGCGGTCGGGCACTTTGTGTCCGTTCTCCCACCTGGATAGCTGCGTTTTCAACGAGGCACGTTCGGGAACCGAATGACCAAGTTTGCGTGCCTCGGACTCGATCGCGGCGATAACGCGCGACTGAGTCCACCCCGATCGACGCGAGCCCGCTTGAGCAGGTTCATGGGTCGACCTCCTATGACTACGTGTGATCAAGGATGCACGACGGCACGGACAAATAACAGCGTCCACGTAGGTGGGGTTAACAAGTGTTAACAGCAGTCATCTTTCTCCGCCGCCCGCCGCAACGGACTCTGAGATCAATGGCCCGAATCGAGCGGGCCAACTGATCAAGAAGGAGTCTTCATGGCGATCGAGCTGGAGATTCAAACCGCCTATGCGCTCGTGACGGGGGATGTTCGGGAGCGGAAGGTCTACTCGGGCCGCGGTGAACAGCGGGTCGAAGCTGGTCGTCATACCGATTCGGACGGTCGACCGGTGTCGGTGGTGAGCGCCGTGGTCGTCGCCGAACCGTTGGGTTTGCTCGGCGATGCTCAGGTGTCCCTGCCGGATGTGCAGATGTCGGGGCTGGTTCCGGGTGCGGCGATCCGGCTCGAGGGCCGGTTGACGGTTCGGCTGTCGGGGCGCGACTTCGGGGCGATCGGCGCATTGGTGAGCGGGTGAGCGGCTGACTCCGATCGGCAACTTCGTGGAGTGGACGTTGGCGGCGGCAAACGGCAAGAAGCCTGTTGAGGGTCGGGCGGCCTGATCATGCTCGCCGTGTTGGGCATGGCCGGTCGTGTGGTGGTGGCGATCGTTCGTGGTGTGGCTCGCGAGTTGTGGTTCTGGCTCGCGGGCTACGCCGGTCTGCTGCGCCGTTACACGCTGGCCGCGGTCTCTTCGACGGGTTGGCTGGCGGTGACGGTGTGGCAGGCGTGGTGGGACGCGTTCTTGATCGTGGCCGGCCCGGTGATCGTGTTCGGCTTGTGGTGCCGGTTCGGGCCGGTCTCGTTCGGACGGTTCGTGTCGGACCCGTTGTGGCGGCACCAGGTCGGTCGGTCGACCCGCAAACGGTGGCCGATGATCATGGACACCTGCGGACTGTCCCGCCGGATCGCGGACACACTGGGCGGTCCGGTGACGGTGACGGTGCCACCGCTGCGTCGGCTCCGCTGGCGCGACGGTCTGCTGGTCGCCGACTTCCCCTTGTTGTCGGGTCAGACCGTCGACCAGGTCGAGACCGCCGCCGACCCGCTCCGGGTCACGGTCGGCGCGCATCGGATCAAGATCATCCCGAACGGTGCGGTGACGGCGTGTTCGATCGCCTGGACGTTCGGCGACCCGCTGACGGATCCGATCCCGATCACCGTCCCCGACCCGGACACACCCGTCGGCGACCTGACCACGCTGTGGCTGGGGGTGACCGAGGACGGCACGGATTGGCTGCATCAGGTCCGGGTCCCGACGTTCGCCGGTGGTGCTTCGGGGTCGGGCAAGTCGTCACTGATGCAGGGCCAGCTGATCCAGCTCGGCCCCGCGATCAAGACCGGTCTGGTCGAAGCCTGCGGGATCGACTTGAAATGCGGCGTCGAGCTGGCATTCGCGGCGCCGATGCTCACCCGATATGCCACCAAACCGTTGGAGGCGGTCGTGCTGCTGGAGCAGCTCGAGCAGGCGATGGAGGCCCGGCTCGAACGGCAGGCCGGGATCGCCCGCGACCACACCCCGACGTTGGCTGAGCCGTTGGTGCTGATCTACATCGACGAGCTGGCCGCGTTGACCGCGTATCTGACCGATCGGGACCTGGTCCGCCGCGCCGAAACAGCCTTGTCCCGGTTGCTGTCGGCGGGTCGGGCCGCCGGCTACATCCCGCACGGCTTCGTCCAGGACCCGCGGAAGGAGACCGTGAAGATGCGGCACCTGTTCCTCCAAGCCGTCGGGCTGCGGTTGCGGGAACGGGAAGAGGTGGCGATGGTGCTGTCCGACGGTGCCCTGGCGGCCGGGGCTTGGTGTCACAAGATTTCTCGGTCGATGCCCGGGTGTCGGCTATGTGCTGTCCGAGACCGACGGTCGGCCGGTCCGGGTCCGCGGGTTCCTGGTCACCGACGACGACATCAAACTGGCCGCGGAGCGCTTCCCCGCCCCACGACAGGATCCCGATCCTCGTCGACGACCACGACCCGGCCCCGGCGCGGAGCTCGTCACCACGGGCACGGACCAGCCGCAGATCGACCACCACGGCAGCGGCGGCGTGTCGGGCGGGAGGCCGACTGATGATCAGGATCGGTGACGCACTCCAGCAGACGATCACGCAGCTGCGAACCACCCAGTCCGCGACGGGGCCGGGTGCGGAGCCTGGACGGGCACGGTGGCTGGTCCGTGGGGTGTGTCGGTGCGGTACGACTGCCGGGCCGTGACGCGTTGAGCAGGCGCGGCTGCTGATCGCCGAACAGGCCGGCCGGTCCCCGGGCGAGGTGCGTGATCTGGCGTTGACGTGTGGGGTCTTCGCCGCGGTCGAGGCGGGTGATCCGCGGTGAGCGCGCTGGTCGAGGGTTGGGGTCCTGACGAGGACCAGGCGCAGTGGCGTTCCCGGGTGGTGCTGGAGAAAGCACAACGCAGCCTCGGCCTGGCGATCAGGGACACGGACCGGCCGGTGCCGTGTCTGTTGCCGGGGCCGAACCTGTGGCTGTCGGAACGCCGGCCGGAACGTTCGGAGGCGGCGAAACGGTGCGCGGCGTGTCCGGTGCTGGCCGAGTGTGCCGCGGTCGGTGCGGCGGCACCGTTGGAAACGTGGGGGGTGTTCGGCGGGCATGACTACGCCTCCGATGTGGAGGATCTGACCGAGTTGCGGCGGTGGGTCGGGCCGTGGTCGCCGGCCGGGCCGGTGCGGCAACCCGGTTGAGGCGTGACGAGCTGCTGGTCCGGCTGGGTGCCGATCCGCGCTGGTCGGCCGAAGACCTTGCCGACGCGGCCGGGCTGTCGGTGATCAGGGTCGGGGAAGTGCTGCGACGCGATGGTGTGCGCGGTCGTCGCGGGCCGCGGGGGAAGCGGCACGAAACCCGGGAGGCGAGGACAGCCGTGATCATCGCCGAGGTCGCCCAGCTGGATGGGCCGATCCTGGAGCAGTTGCGGGCCTTGGAACGGCCGAGCCCGGGCCCGGAAGGGGACGCGGTCCGGGGAATCAGGGACGGGTTGTTGGCACAGCTGTGGGAATCGGACCGCGAGTTTTGGACGTGGCCCCGGTTGGCGGCCACCTGCGGGATGAGCGCGCCACGAGTGGCGAAGGTGATGCGCCGCTACCGCGACCACGGCGAAGTCGAGAGTCGTCAACGAGAGTTGGCGGTCACCGATCGTGGCGAGTTGCTGCAGAAGCAGCGGGGCTGGGCGGCTGCCCGCTCGGCACGGCATCAGATGGAGGTGGCGGAGCGAGCAGACGACCCCCGAGTGAAACGGCTGCGGCAGCTGAGATCACGGCTGCCGGCTGGCAGCCAGAACGCCGCGCTGAAAGCGGAACAGTCGGAGCTCGTCGCCGCCCTGTGGGCCGAAGACCCGCAATTTTGGACGACCGAACGTCTTGCTGTCGCGAGCGGGCACAAGTCATGCAAGTCGATCTGGACGATCCTGCAGAGCGCGCAGCAAGACCTCCAAGCGGAGCGGGCGCTCGGGGTGCTGCCCCAGGGGAGCAGCGGAACCTCGAGGACACCACGACGGCGGCGGGCCGCGTAATGGACGACGACAGGTGGCGTGACATCGGGGCGCGTGAGCAACGGTCGGCCGGTCTGCGGCACCGGTTCGGCCTGGACGATCGCGGCGACCAGGCTAGGGACTGGTTGACCGGTGCCGGCGCGGTCCCGTTCACCCTGGCCGTCGTCGCGCTGGTGGTGTATGCGGTGATCTCGATCGTGGTCGGGGCCGTGAGGTGAGTTACACCAGCATCGTGTGCGTGACCGTGCGGTGTGACGGCTGCGGACGGGCGTTGGAGTTCGACACCGAGGAGACCGCTGCACTACCCGACCCGGTCCCAAGCGGCCAGCGCCGCGGCCGGCTGCGGCTGGCTGATCAGCAGGCAGTTCCAGTACTGCGAGGCGTGCGGACAGGCTCGCACCCGATGCGGCGACGAGCGGGGCTGGTTGATGTTGGCCACGGGGACGTTACCGGCGCCGGTCCAAGATCAGGTGCCGGGCGCGGTTGCGTCGGTCGGATCTGGGTCGGTGGCTGGGCCAGGTCGCAGCAGGTCGGCCACTGTGCCCATCCGATCCGGGTCGTCGGCTCCTCCGACACGATCAACCCGGTGACTGGTGAAGTGCTGTCGTCGTACTCCTCGAGTACGGAGCCGGATGCGGTGACGTATCTGCGGTGCGGGAACCGGCGCCGGGCGGTGTGTGAGTCGTGCTCGTACCAGTACCAGGGCGACGTGTATCACGTGATCATGGCCGGCGCCGCCGGCGGCATGAAAGACGTGCCCGCCGAGATCGTGTCGCATCCGTTGGTGTTCGCCACGTTGACCGCACCCTCGTTCGGGCCGGTCCACACGGCGAAGAAGGCTGGGAAGAGTGGTAGCCGCCGCTGTCGGCCCCGCTCCGGCGACGCTCGGATGGTGTGCCCGCATGGCCGTCCCCGGTGGTGCATGGCCGTCCATCAGCACACCGACAGTTTCGTCGGCCAACCCCTGTGCGTTGAGTGCTACGACTATATCGGCCACCTCGTCTGGCAGTGGCACGCGCCGGAGCTGTGGCGACGGTTCACGATCGGGCTGCGGCGGCTGATCGCTGGCCATCTTGGTCTGTCCGAGTCGGCGTGCCGGGCATTGGTGCGGGTCCAGTTCGCGAAGGTGGCCGAGTTCCAACGGCGCGGGGTCGTCCATTTCCATGCCCTGATCCGGCTCGACGGTCAACCGACACCCGATCAGCCGTTCCCGCCGCCGGCCGTCGAGCTGACCGCCGAGCTGCTCGCCGATCTCGTGGTCCGGGCGGCCGCCCAGGTCTCCTGCGAAGCGTCACCGGTCGACAGCAGCGATGTGCCCCGTCGGCTCCGGTTCGGCGCCCAGCTGGACGCCCGTCCGGTCCACGACCAGGCCGACCGGGATGACACGACCGGTGCCGGGTTGCATCCGGAAACCGTGGCGGCGTATGTCGCGAAGTACGCCACCAAAGCCGCAGCCGACCTCGCGGCCGGGGACAGCGGCGCCAATCCGCATCTGTGGCGGCTCAAGTCCGTGGCGGCTGGTTTGGCGTTGCGGGCCGGCCTGGCCGGGCTGACCGGTCCGGATGGTGCCGTACAAGGGTTGGGGTCGGTGGGTCGACATGCTCGGCTTCCGTGGCCATTTCGCGTCGAAGTCGCGCCGGTACTCGACCACCCTCGGCCGGCTCCGCCAGGCCCGGCGTGACCACACCCGCCGCCGCCACCTCGAGCAACAACAGCCCGCCGAGTGGGCCGATGACGACCAGGAGCTCGACGAGCTCGAGCCGACGCTGGTGGTCGGGTCGTGGCGGTTCGCCGGCATCGGCTGGCTCACCATGGGTGATGCCGCGTTGGCGGCTGCGTCTGCTGCCCGGGCCCGGGACGACTGACCCGGCCCACGCCTGACCGTTGCGGACTGGCGAGCGGACCACAGCTCGGCATCCCCCGATAACCAGCCCGCATGTGGTCGGAGGTCCGGTGGTCAAGGGTGAGCGCAGCGAATCACGCAGTGACGCCGTAGGCGCCCTTGAGGACCGGTCCGGAGACCCAACAGTTCCAAGTCGGGGGATGCCGAGCACCCAACCAGGCAGAGAGGCGACGACTATGTGCCATCGACATGATCCGTTGTGGACGACGGATGATCTTGCTACGTATCTTGCGGTTCCGGTGCAGACGATCTATGACTGGCGGTCTCGTGGGTACGGTCCTCCTGGTCTTCGTCTGGGCCGTCATCTGCGGTTTCGGGAGTCGGACGTGTTTGAGTGGCTGGACCAGTTGACGCGGCCGGCTGCGTGAGTTGTGGCTCGGCGCCGGCTGTCCCCTGGTGAGTGGGGTGAGGTGTCGGTTACCCGCTCGTCGGATGGCTCGATGTTCCGAGCTCGGGTGCGGTTCCGTGACTTCGACGGTGTGCTGCGGCCGGTGGAGCGTGCGGCTCGGACGGAGTGGGCTGCGCGGTCGGCGTTGAAGGATGCGCTGGTCGAGCGTGCGCGGCGTGGTGCGGGTTCGCTGAGTGGGACGGACACGTTCGCGGCGGCGGCGGTGTTGTGGCTGGCTCGGATTGAGCGGTTGGCGCGGTTGGGTCAGCGGTCGCCGGGGACGGTGGAGACGTACACGCGGCAGTTGAATGGGCACGTGCTTCCGGCGTTGGGTGCTTTGCGGTTGAGGGAGATCACGACGCCGTTGGTCGATCGGTTCGTGACCGATGTTCACGAGGAGGTCGGGGCGGCGACTGGCCGGACGTGTCGCAGCATCGTGTCGGGCGTGATGGGGTTGGCGGTGCGTCATGGCGCGGTGCTGGCTAATCCGACGCGGGAGTTGGAGCGGCTGTCGGGTCAGCCTCGCCGGGTTCCTCGTGCGTTGTCGGAGAAGGAGCGGGCGCGGTGGTTCGTGGCGCTGGCGGGTGATGAGCTGGCGGTGCGCCAGGAGTTGTTCGACTTGTCGGCGTTCCTGCTGGCGACGGGTCTGCGGATCGGTGAGGCGTTGGCCCTGTTGTGGCGTGAGGTGGAGCTCGGGACGGGGGAGCTCAACGTGACGTCGACTCTGATCCGGGTGACGGGTATGGGGTTGGTGCGGAAGGCGACGAAGTCGCGTGCGGGGGAGCGGGCGTTGCAGTTGCCTGAGTGGTGCGTGGTCTTGTTGGAGAAGCGGCAGTCGGTGGGTGTCGGGCCGGATGAGCCGGTGTTCGGGACGGTGGATGGCACGTTCCGTGATCCTCGGAATGTGTCGCGGTGGTTGCGGATGGCGCGGGAGCGTCATGGGTTCGAGGATTGGGCGACGTTTCATGCGTGGCGGAAGACGACGGCGACGGTGCTGGACGAGGGTGGGGCTACGGCGCGGATGATCGCGGACCAGCTGGGTCATTCGCGGGTGTCGATGACGCAGGACGTGTACCTCGGTCGGCGGGCCAAGGAGTCGCGGGTGGCGCTGGCTCTGGAGGCGGTCGACCCGACGTTGATCGGGCAAAGTGTGGGGGAATCTGTGGGATCAGAGCCGCCAACGGACGCCTGAAAGAGCGTTTCCCCTGGTGAGAGAGCTGGCGAGGGGACTCGAACCCCTAACCTGCTGTTTACAAGACAGCTGCGCTACCGATTGCGCCACGCCAGCGATGCCCGGCAAGCGTACCGAAGCCGTGCCGATCGCCGAACCGGATCCAGGGCGCTGCCGTGGGCGGGTATCGGCTGTCAGCGCAGTCCGGGGCCGCCGACGAAGAACATGCCCGCGCCCTCGAAGTCGACCTCGTCATCGGCGTACACGAAGGCGGACTGGCCGCGTCCCAGCTCCAGCGACTTGTCGCCGCTGCGGAGCGTCGTCCGGCCGTCCACCACCAGCACCACCCGGCCGGTCGCTCCGCCCGGGAGCCGACCTCGAAAGCACAGCGACTGATCAACGCGCCAGAGGGCGAACTCCTTGGCCGGTGCCTGGTACGCGAAGACTCCCGGAACCTCCTCGAGACAGGGGATCGGAGTCGGGCAGGTCGGGGTGAAGTCGAGGACGGTGAGCAGCTCGTGGATGTCGATGTGCTTCGGGGTGAGCCCCCCGCGCAGCACGTTGTCGGAGTTGGCCATGATCTCGATGCCGCCGCCGCGGAGATAGGCGTGCAGGTCGCCCGGCGGGAGGTAGATGGCGTCGTATGGCCCGAACTGGACCCGGTTCATCATCAGCGCGGCCAGCACCCCGGGATCGCCCGGGAAGAAGCCGGCCAGCTCGACCGCGATCGACCCGAAGTCGGCCAGTTCTTCATCGTGGTCGGTGCGCCGCGCGGCCTCGGCGACCTCGTCCACGACGCGTTCCGCCGACTGCGTCCGACCCAGGTGCAGCAGCCGGGAGAACACCTCGGCCAGCCGCGCTCCGGTACCCTCCCGCAGCGGCTCGACCAGGTCGAGCGCCGATGCCACCCCCAACCGGGCGAACAGCTCGTAGGTCTCCTTCGGCTCGCGGAAACCGCAGAGCGCTTCGGTCGATTCGAGTGCGCACAGCACCTCCGGCTTCGGCCAGCCGTCGCGGTAGCTGCGTTCGGCGGCATCGCGCGGCACGCCCAGGGCCTGCTCGCGGTCGTATCCCGCCTGGGCCTGCGCCCGGGTCGGGTGCGCCTGCAGGGACAGCGGCTGCGCCGCGGCCAGGACCTTCATCAGGAACGGCAACCGGGGCCCGTAGGCCGCCACCGGAGCGGCGCCGACAAGGCGTTCCGGCTCGGCTGCGATCAGCTCGGTCAGCGGCGTGCCGTCTACCGTGGACGGGTGCAGCGGGTGAGCGCCGAGCCAGAGCTCGGCCTGAGGCTCGCCGGTGGGTTCGACGCCGAGCAGGTCGGGGATGACGGTGGTCGAGCCCCATGCGTACGCCTGAATGGTTCCGGTCAGTCGTCGCATGAGCTCAGCCGCCCCGCCGGTCGCCGCTCACGGCCGCCTGCCAGCGATCCAGGGTTCGCATGCTGCCGAGTGTGCTCGCCCACGGCACCAGCGGCGACTCCACCACGCCGGTTCGCACGCAGCGCATCACCTCCTGTGCCTCGAAGGTGTAGCCCTGCCCGGGCCACTGCGTGACCATGATTTCCGGCTCGGTGTCTCGATCGGTCACCAAGCGGAGCTCGCCGGGTCGGATGAAGTTCTCGAGCACGATCGATCCCGCCGCCCCGAACACCTCCAACCGGGTTGGCAGATTCGTCTCCAGCGAGCAGACGATGGCAGCCGTGGCGGCCGGCCGGTCCCCGCGGGCCGCATACGTCAGCAGTGCGGCAGCGTGGGTGTCGACGCCGGTGACGCCGTGCGTTCCGAAGCCGGTCAGACCGTCCGGTTCGCCGAGGAACAGGTCCACGCCGTGCACCGGATAGACGCCGAGGTCGAGGATCGCGCCGCCGGCCTGGTCGGGGTCGAGCAGCCGGTGGGTGGAGTCACCGTCGAAGGCGAAACCGAAGCTGGCCAGGACGTGACGGACCGCGCCGATTCGTCCTCCGGCGACCAGTTCCACGGCCTTGCGGATCAGGGGATTGGTCCGGGTCCACACGGCTTCCATCAAGAACGCGTTGCGATCGCGGGCCAGGGCGATCAGCGACTCGGTCTCGGCTGCGGTGACGGTGAGTGGCTTCTCGACCAGGACCGCCTTGCCGGCCTCCAGGCAGGCCCGGGCCGAAGCGACGTGGTCGTTGTGCACCGATGCCACGTACACGGCATCGATGTCCGGATCGGCGGCCAGCTCCTCGGCCGATCCGTAGGCGCGGGCGAAGCCATACTCGGCGGCAAACGCCTCGGCCCGTTCGAGCGTGCGAGAACTGACGCCCAGGAGGATGGCCTCGTCGGTCAGCAGGGCGAGGTCCCGGGCGAACACCGAGGCGATATGGCCGGTGCTCACAATGCCCCAACGGGTACGTTCGGCGACGGTCATCGCCCCATCTAAACCCATCGGTTCGGCTTCGGAGATGCCGCTGGTCCGGTGAGACGAAGATCCCAAGAGACGGCGCTGCGAATGACATCGGTGTGGTTCACCGCCTAGGATGGCGCTCATGTCGACAGCTTCGAGCCCGGAGCGCAGCGCGAGCGGCGCGGTCGGCGAGCTCAACCCACGCGACGCCGAGATCTTGGGGTTCGAGCGTCAGTGGTGGAAGTTCGCGGGCGCCAAGGAGCAGGCCATTCGCGACAAGTTCGCGATGTCGGCCACCCGGTACTACCAGGTCCTCAACGCGTTGATCGACCAGCCGGAGGCGCTGGCCCACGATCCGCTGCTGGTGAAACGGCTGCGTCGACTCCGTGCCAGCCGGCAGCGGCAGAGGTCGGCCAAGCGGCTCGGTATCGACCTCAACATCGACGCCTGAGCTGTGCCGGCGGCCGCGGGGTCAGGCGGTCCGCGGAATTCAGAACGGCTGACCACAACAGTCGGGGTCAACCGTTCTTGATCTGTCGGGGTCGGTTCAGACGGCGGACGATCAGCGTGAACAAGGCCCGGAAACCCGCTCCGATCGAACGGGTCGGCAGGTCGGGGTAGCCCCCGTCGCGGAGACCCGCTCGACGCTCGAAGAAGTTGCGCGAGGCCCGGTCACCGGTGCGGAGCCAGGACCAGCCGATACAGATCGTGTAGAAGACATAGAACGGAAGCCCGAGGCAGTAGAGGTACTGCCAGGTGTGCCGTTCCTCGTGCGTCAGCAGCGTCGGAAGCCCGCTGATCAGGTCTTCCCAGGTGCGTGCCGTGGTCGACACGTTGCCGATCGTGAAGGCGCCGGCGACCGGGAAGCGGAACCGATAGCCCTCGCCGAGGATCAGGCCGCGGGGGCCCCGCCGGAACGTTGCGCCACCGATCGCGCCGACAGCCAGGCCGAGCAGGGTGGTCAGGTTGAGGACGTTGCCGACCAGGCGGACCCACTGCCACACGGTCTGCGGGCGGGATGGGGCCAGGGTCGAGATCGGCCCACGAGCGGACGCGGGCGGGTTCGTGGGCGGGTTCGTGGGCGAGTCTGCGGCGCGCGGGCTCATGTTCTGAAGGAGTACCACTTCGACGACGTGGATACGCGGAGCGCGAACCTGATTTCGCGCGCCGGCGGTCCGCAGATCTGCGTTTTCGAGTCCGTCGGCGCACAAGCGAGGAAATCAGGGTTTCGTCTGTCGAACTGAGTCGACAGACCCGGAGGAGAGTCCCAGCCGTCTCATCAGGCAGGACAGTGATCCAGCATCCGGACCTCCGCGTGCGGCCTCCCACCTTGCGGCCTAGGCTTGGCGCATCTCATCAAGAGGGGGACGAGGGATTCGGCCCGTTGACTCCCCGGCAACCGGCCTCCAGACGGACACGGTGCCAACTCCGACTCGACCGAAGGCCGGTCGGGAAAGATGACGTGAGGATTGCCATGACCGCCGTGGTCGACACTGAGTTCCCCGCTCCGGCAGGCGTGCGCGCCGGCGCGTTCGGGAACGCTACCCACCTGATCTGTCGCGCCTGTGGCGCTACGAGCCCGCTCGGCCCGTTTTATGCATGTATGGAGTGCTTCGGTCCACTCGAGGTCGGGTATGCCTACCCGACCATCACCCGAGCGCAGATCGAGGCGGGGCCCACATCGATCTGGCGATACCAGCCGCTGCTTCCGGTGCCCGCCGACATCGCCACCTTCCGCTCTACCGACCCGGGCTACACCCGGCTGCTGGACGCGCGCCGGCTCGCCGACGAGCTCGGACTCAAGCAGCTGTGGGTAAAGGACGACTCCGGCAACCCGACCCACTCCTTCAAGGACCGGGTCGTCGCAGTCGCACTGTCCGCTGCCCGCGAGCTCGGTCTGCAGGTACTGGCTTGTCCGTCCACCGGCAACCTTGCCAACGCCGTCGCCGCGGCTGCCGCGCGCGCCGGGATCAAGTCCGTGGTGTTCATCCCCTCCGACCTCGAGCCTCAGAAGATCACCGCATCCGCGATCTATGACACCACCCTGATCGCGATCGAGGGCAACTACGACGATGTCAACAAGCTGGCCAGCGAGATCGCCGGCGAGGAGGAGGGCTGGGCGTTCGTCAATGTCAACGTCCGGCCGTACTACGCCGAGGGCTCCAAGACGCTCGCCTTCGAGATCGCCGAGCAGCTCGGCTGGCGGTTGCCCGACCAGATCGTCATCCCGGTGGCGTCGGGATCCCAGCTGACCAAGATCGACAAGGGCATCGGCGAGCTGATCAAGCTGGGTCTGGTCGAGGAGAAGCCGGTCAAGATCTTCGGGGCGCAGGCCACCGGATGCTCGCCCGTCGCCCAGGCGTTCCGCGCGGGCTACGACGTGGTCGCCCCGGTCAAGCCGAGCACCATCGCCAAGTCGCTGGCCATCGGCAATCCGGCTGACGGGCCGTACGTCTTGGACACCGTCCGTCGAACCGGCGGGGTGATCGCCGACGTGGATGACACGGTGATCGTGGAGAACATCCGCCGGCTCGCCCGGACCGAAGGTGTCTTCGCCGAGACCGCCGGCGGCGTAACGCTCGGGGTGACGGCCAAGCTGATCGCCGACGGCGTGCTCGACCCGGCCGCCGAGACCGTGATGATCAACTCCGGTGAGGGCCTGAAGACGCTGGACGCCGTCTCGAGCCTGGTGGGGCCGCGGGTTACGCTGCCGCCGCACTACGACGCGTTCACCGACTTCTGGAAGGACAACAACTCATGACCGCATCGGTCCGGATCCCCACCATCTTGCGCAGCTATACCGGCGGCGCAAAGGAGGTCGACGCGGACGGATCGACGCTGGCCGAGCTGTTGGAGGCCCTCGACTCCGCGCACCCCGGCCTGAAGGGTCGCGTGCTGGACGAGAACGGCGCGCTCCGCCGGTTCGTCAACATCTATGTCGGTGACGAGGACGTCCGGTTCGTCGGAGGTCTCGCGGCACCCGTCGAGGACGGCGCGAAAGTGTCGATCATCCCCGCGGTTGCGGGCGGCTGCTGAACGCAGCGACGCCGTGACGACGATCGCCGGCATGTCCCCGCAGATCGCGCCGAGCGCCTGGGTTGCACCGGGTGCGCACGTGATCGCCGACGTACGCCTGGCGGCGGGTGTGTCGATCTGGTACGCCGCCGTGCTCCGCGGTGATCTGGGCTCCATCACGTTCGGGGAGAACAGCAACTTCCAAGACGGCTGCGTGGCGCACACCGATCCGGGCTTCCCGGTTGTGGTCGGGCGGGGCGTCTCGGTCGGCCACCGTGCCGTGCTGCACGGGTGCACGGTCGAGGACGACTGCCTGATCGGGATGGGGGCAGTCGTGCTGAACGGCGCTGTCGTCGGCACCGGCTCGCTCATCGCCGCCGGCACCGTTGTGCTCGAAGGCACGGTGATCCCGCCGAACTCGCTGGTTGCCGGGGTGCCCGGCAAGATCCGGCGCGAGACCACCGAGGGCGAGCGTGCCCACATCCGGGCGAATGCGCTCGCCTATACCGAGCTCCGCGACGTACACGCCGCTGCGTCCAACTGATCCGTCGCGCTGCCCTTCGACGGGCTGACGGTGCGTAGTCGTGGAAACAGACCTGCCGCCGTCCCTTGCGGGAGCGGCGGCAGGCCGGGGATCGACTGGGTCAGGTTCAGCCCAGCTTGGAGACGCCCAGGTCGAGCACGCTCAGCGTGATCGGCCCATTGGTGACCCCGGAGCCGGCGTAGTTGACCACACCCACTCCGCCGGCGCTCTGCAGCGCCGCCGTGGTATCGGTCGCGGTGATCCGCCAGGTGCTGGGCTCGGTCGTGCCCGACTTCCAAACCCTGGCGCGGAGCGTCGTGCTGCCGTTGCCCTCGGCCTGGAAGCGGACGTTCCACACATCACCGTTGGCGTAGACCAGACCGGAGACGGCCTGTGTAGCCAGGGTTGTCTCGGTGCCGGACACCATCTTGGTCAGGTACAGCGTGGTGCCGGTCGAGGTCACCCCGACCTTCACACGGTAGTCCGAGCCGGCGGTGTTGGTGCCGCTGTGCCGCCCGACCAGTGAGGTGTATGTGGTCCCGCCGGTGGCGAGCTTGTCGTAGCTCACACTGGCGGTCACGTCCACGTCGCGGCTCGAGACGCCGTTGAGGAAGGCCGTCGGGGTGGACCCCGCCGCCGTCTTCATCGTGCCCGCGCCACCGGCAACCGCGTAGTTGGCTGCGGTGTTGCCGACGGTCCAGGCGCCGCCCGTGTCGGCCGAACCCCAGCTTCCGGTCAGCGACCGGTTGAAGGCGTCGGCGGCGACCACCAGGCTCGGTGCCGTGACGGTCACGTTGTGGCTGACCGAGTCGGTCGCGCCACCGTCGTCGGTGACCGTGAGCTTGACGGTGTAGGTCCCGGCCGCGCTGTAGGTGTGGTCGGGGCTGGCGCCGGTGCCGTTGGTCGTGTTGTCGCCGAAGTCCCAGCTGTAGGAGGCGATCGTGCCGTCGGTGTCGGCCGAGCCCGTGCCGTCGAACGAGGCCGTCAGGTCCTTGGTGGTGGAGCTGAACGCCGCCGTCGGCTTCACATTGACGTGAGCGGTGACGGTCACGTCGTGGCTGACCGAGTCGGTCGCGCCACCGTCGTCGGTGACGGTGAGCTTGACGGTGTAGGTCCCGGCCGTCGCGTAGGTATGCGACGGCTTGGAGCCGGAATCGGCGGCGCTGTTGTCGCCGTAGTCCCAGCTGTAGGAGGCGATCGTGCCGTCGGAATCGGTCGAGCCGGTGCCGTCGAAGGTCGCCTTCAGGTCACTGCTCGAGGAGGTGAAGGCAGCGGTCGGCGGCGCGTTCACCGGAGCGGTGACCGTCACGTCGTGGCTGACCGAGGCGGTCGCGCCACCGTCGTCGGTGACGGTGAGCTTGACCGTGTACGTGCCGGCCGCGCTGTAGGTGTGGTCGGGGCTGGCGCCGGTGCCGTTGGTCGTGTTGTCGCCGAAGTCCCAGCTGTAGGAGGCGATCGTGCCGTCGGAATCGGTCGAGCCGGTGCCGTCGAAGGAGGCCTTCAGGTCCTTGCTGGTGGAGCTGAACGCCGCGGTCGGCGCCGCGTTCGGCACGTTGCCGCCGCCGGCCTTGTAGTGAGCCAAGACGGTCGAGGCGCTCAGCGCCGAGGAGTAGATGGCGACGTCGTCGATCGAGCCGGCGAAGTAGTTGCTGCTGTTGCCGCCCCAGGTATTGTCGCCGCCGACTCGCCAGTACCCGTCGTAGGCCTGGGCCTGAGTCTGCGGGTTGGTGCCCGTGAGCACGCCGTCGACGAACAGCTTCATGCCGTCGGGTCCCTGTGTCGCCACCATGTGGTGCCAGGCGCCGTCGTTGTAGGACGCGCTGGTGTCGATGACGTTGGTCTGCCCGGTCCACGTGCCGAATCGGAGTCGGCCATCGTCGAACATGTAGACGTGTCGGTCGTAGCCGCTGCTCGAACCGGTCTGGTTCGTGCCGAAGCCGATCAGCTTGCCGCCCTGATTCGTCGTGGTCTTGAACCAGAGCTCTTCGGAGTACACCGTCGGGTTCGAGACGGCGGCCGATGCCGCTACTGCGCCGTCGACACCGTTGAGCGTCACAGCTGTGTCGCTCGTGCCGGCGATACCGCCAGCCACGCCCTGGGTGACGCCGCCGGAGTAGATGGCGTCTGCCTGGTTGGGGCTGGAGTCCTTCGCCACGGATCCACTGGTCTCGTCCAGACGCCAGTACGAGTCCGGTCCGGAGTTGTAGACCGCGAGGCCATACGGATCGGTCGGCTTCGGCGTGACGGAGAGGGTCCGACCGCTGTCGGTGTACTGCTGCTGCACCTGGTCAAGCGTCAGACTGGTCGGATAGATGGCGACGTCGTCGATCGCTCCGTTGAAGTAGTTGGCGTCCGCGCCCCAGCCGCCGAGGTTGTCCCCGCCGATCCGCCAGTAACCGGTGTAGGCCTGCCCGGCGGTCGTGCCGGTGTTGCGGCCGGCCTTCTTGCCGTCGACGTACAGCGTCATGCCTGTGGCATCAAGGGTGCCGATCACCTGGTGCCACTGCCCATCGTTGAGGGCCGCACTGGTCTTGATCGTGTACACACCGCCGTTGTAGACACCGAAGGACACCCGGCCGGATGCGTCCATGTAGAGATGCCGGTCGTAGCTGCTGCTCAACCCCGTCTGCTGGTCACCGAAGCCGACGATCTTGCCGCCGGTCGTGGAGGTCGTATTGATCCACGCCGATTCGGTGAACACGTTGGGACCGACGATCGCGTTCGGATCCACGGCGGATCCGGTGCTGCCGTCGAAGGTCGAGGATCCGTCGCTGTCACCCGTGATGGCACCCGGCGTGCCACGCGTGACGCCGCCGGTCAGGTTCGCGTCGTCAAAGCCGGCCCAGTCGTACGCGGTGGTGCCGGACGGCTCGCCGAGCCGCCAGTAGTGCGATGCGCCAGCCGCGAGAACGTCCTGCGTGTACTGGCCCTGCGCGCCGGAGCTGATCGTCACGACGTTGCTCTTGGGGCTCCAGAGCGTGTTGCCGAACGGGTCGCTGATGCGCACCTGGTAGGTGTGCGTTGACCCCGGCGCGAGCCCGGCGTCGGTGAATCCAGCCGTAGGGAGCGTCCAGAAGTTCGACTTGATCTGGGTCGTGTACACCGGCGTTCCGGCGTTGTCTCGGAACACGTCGTAGGTCAAAGACTCGTTGTCGTAGTCCCACGCGGTGCCGAAGCCGACTCGCGCGGAGCCTGCGGCGAAGGAGATCGCGGTCGTCGCAGGGATATCGTGCGCCGGATTGGTCGTGTAGCTCGGACCCCGCTTGTTCGTGGACAGCCCGGACCGAGCCATCCGAGTCAGCCCCTGCTGTGCCACGCCGTTGACCTTGGGGAACTCGCCGCCGAAGGCGACATAGTCGCTGTTACCGGCGAGTGACCACGCGGCCTGACCTTGCCCGGTGTAGGTGCCCGCCGTGATGGAGGGGAACCAGTGGAGCAGGGTTGAATCCGGCTGGCCGTTGAAGTTCCAGCCGTACGCATCGGGGCCGGTGTCGGTGCCGGTGGGTGCGATGGTCCAGGCCAGAGCGTGCTGCCAACGGACGCGGGGATTGGTGTCGGGGTAGCTACCGACCGCCGTGCAATCGTGCACGTGACCCACGGAGTACATCACCTGGCCGATCGGCAGGACGTCGTAGGAGTCACCATGGCAGTCGTTGACGGTGCTGATCGCACCCGTTGTCGGATCCGCGGCGAAGGTGCCCTCGAAGTTGGCGGTCGCGGTATCGAAGGAGTAGCCCGTTCCGAAGATCTGGTGGCCGTCGGTGCGCAGGCTGGTGATCGCGCCTTCCTTGCCGGCCGAACGGATGGTCTGGTTCGCTGCCCACGGCATGATCGCGGCCGTGCTCGGTGCTGATCGACCCCATGCCATAGGCATCGGTGCCGCTCAGCGCGGTGAACGAGCCGCCGACGACGACTCGGCTGCCGTCCGGCGCCAACACCATCGACCAGACCGTGCCGTTGTCGGCGCTGGGCTTCCAGCTGAGAAGTGCGCCGGAGGTTGCGTTGACTGCGGCGAGGTTGCTGCGACGTGCTGCCGTTGACCGACCCGTATCCGCCACCGATGTAGAGCGTAGAGGCGGAGGCGGCGAGCGCCTTCACCTCGTTGCTGACGCTGGGCGCGAAGCTCGGGTCGAGCGCGCCGGTCGCGGTGTTGAAGGCGGCTACGTGGTTGCGAACGGCGCCGTCAACGGTCGTGAAGTCGCCGCCGACGTAGACCCGTGAACCATCCGGCGAAGCGGTGATCGTGAGGCCTTGCGCGTTCAGCGAATGGCTGAAACCGCTGACCGGATTGCCGGTGCGGATGTCGTACGCGAAGATGTTCTGTGCGGCGATTTCGCCGGTCCCGCCGGCAGCGACGCCCGGCGGACGCGCCTTGGTGAAGCTTCCGGTGACATACACGGTGTTGCCGACGAGCACCTGGCTCCAGGCGACGCCGTTGATCTGCCACGTGGGCAAGGCGTCGGCGCTGACCGTGGCGGGCGTCCCGGTCGCCGGTGCCGTGTCGGCCTGAGCCGACGGGGCCGCGAACGCCAAGCCGGTCGTTACCAGGCCTCCGGCCAAAAGCGTGGCAGGCGAACCGGCGCACCCGGTATGCTGAGTGGTGTTGTGATCCGACGCGTTCGAGCGCGCGACAGATCGGTGTGATCCCCGACATCTGTTCTCCCCAAGCCGTAGCTCGAAGGCTTCCGCGCACGCTCAGAAGAATCTGATGATCCAGATCCGGCAAATGATTCGCCGAGACACACGGCAGGCAGGCCCCAACCTGCACTACGCGATCTCGATGTCCTTGATTCCCCTGACGGCTGCGCCATGCGCGCCGAAGTCCTTCCCCTGCGCAAAAGGTATCACGAGCTATGTGAGTTTCCGTACTCGCCGGAAATTTCCACGATCGCTCCGGGCCCTGGAACTACCTCACCGCGCGGGTGTGTCTCAGCCCACCACGATGATCGAGATCGCCGGCGAGAAGCGGGCAGTCCGACCCTCCGCGGCGGTCTTCTCCACCCGGTAGCGGAACGTCCCGGCGGTCGACTTGACCACCTCGAACCGATAAGAACCGGAGGCGGCGGTGGTGCTGGTCGTCACGGTCCGCCACTCGGTGCCCGACTTGATCTGCAGCACCACCGTCCGGGCCTGCGGGTCGGTCACGGTCGGCGTCACCTTGCCGGTGATCACCGCTTTCTTGCCGACCTGGACCTGGCTCGGTCCGGTGATGGTGAGCGTGAACGGCTCGATCACCTTGACCGTGATCACTGACGAGTAGGCTCCGGCGATCGGACCCACTGCCGGCTTGAACACCCGGTAGCGGACCGTCCCGGTCGCCGCCTGCTCCACGTCGAAGCGGAAGGCGCCGTTCGCGGCGGTCCGGTCGGCGACGACCTTGGTCCAGCCGTCCGCGTTCTTGACCTGCAGCACAACGCGCCGGTCGGCCGCGACGGGAACCGCCGGGAAGGCCGTGCCACTGATGGTCACGACGTCACCGCGCTCGACCTGACCGCTCGACGCCTGGGCCTGGACCACGAACTGACTCGCGTCGCTGGCCACGCCGTAGCGCAGGACGGCGTAGTCGTTCTGCCGCTGTGCGACGGCCCAGGCGACCCCGGTCGTCGGCTCCGCGGACAGGTCGATCACGTGGGTCACGCCGATCGAGCCAACGGGTAGCTGCGAGCCGGGCTGCTGCAGCAGGTCGAACCCGCTGCTGCCGACCATGTGTCGACCGTCCGGCATCTTCGTCGCCGCATAGATCGGCCCGCCCGAGCCCGCGACGCACGAACCGAAGTCGGCCGCGGTGCCATCGAAATGGCCACAGCGGGCCACCTGACCGGTGCGCGCCGCTGTCCTCTCCGTACAGCCAGACATCATCGGGGCCGTTGACCACCCAGTCGTTGTTCCAGCTGAAGCCGCTCACGTCCTGGCCGATGTTCACCGGGTTCGTCCAACCACCCGCCTCGGTGTAGCTGGCGATGTACTGGCCGAGACCCGGATAGTTCTCGAACCGGGCGACCAGGGCTCCGCCGGCGTACGCGAGGTCGTCGAATGTCTCGGCGGCTTCGTTGGTGAACGGCCATGGAAGCAAGGTCCAGCTGGTGCCGTCCCAGTGACCGACGGCGGTGGCATACGGGCTCTCGACCGAGAAGTAGCTGAACCCGACATACGCGTCCGGGCCAGGCGCATCCGCCAGGGCCACCGCGCTGAGCGTCTCCCCGTCGGGGCCCGTCGGCAGCGGCACCGGCGTCCAGACAGATCCGTCGTAGTGCCGCAGCGCATCATTGCTGCGCAACCACATGTCGTTGCTGGCGCTGGCGTAGAGGTGGCCCGCGGTGACCCCGGCGACCTCGGAATGGGTCCACGTACCCCCGGCGTAGTGGTCGAGTGCCGTCGCGCCATCGGCAGGGGAGGATACCCAGGCCTCCCCGTCGGCAGGCGATACGACCGACACCGGCTGTGCCGCGTAAGACTTCAGCGCATCGAAGCCGCTGAGCGACGCCTGCGCCGCGGGCGCGAACGCCGCCGTGACGCCGAGCAGGCCGGCGACGGCGAGGCCGACAACGGGGATTCGATGGAGTCGATGCATGGCAGTCTCCGGTCGGTCGGGAGGGCTGGGCCCAGCGGGGGTTCTCAGGTCATTATGTTTCGCCGGGTGCGACAGCGGGCGAGATCTGGGAATCTCGCGCCGAGTCACCAGACTGGAGCGGCGGCGGCGCCTGTCAGAGCCGTGCGCCATCATGGCCAGATGTCCGGAGCCGCTGCCACCACGTCCGCCGCCGATGTCCTCGCCCGGGTGATCGCGGCCGCGGCCGGACCGGAGGCGCGCCCGCGAGCGGATCAGGTACGGGCCGTCGAGGAGCTGGTCGACAACCGGCATCGGGTGCTCGTGGTGCAGGCCACCGGATGGGGCAAGTCGGCCGTCTACTGGGGCGCGACCGCGGCGATGCGCGAGCGCGGCGCCGGGCCGACGTTGGTGGTGTCGCCGCTGCTCGCCCTGATGCGGGACCAGATCGCCGCCGCCGAGCGGGCCGGGCTGAGGGCCGCCACGATCAACTCCACCAACGTCGACGACTGGTCCTCCGTGATGGCAGCACTGCGATCGGGCGACCTGGATCTGCTGCTGGTCTCACCGGAGCGACTGGCGAACCCACGATTCGCCGCCGAGCTGCCGGAGCTGCTGGCGAACTGCGGTCTCCTGGTGATCGACGAAGCCCACTGTGTATCCGACTGGGGCTTCGACTTCCGACCGGACTACCAGCGTCTGACCCGCACCCTCCTTCAGCTGTCGCCAGACACCCCCGTGCTCGCGACGACGGCCACCGCGAACGAGCGGGTGACCGCCGACGTGGCCGCGCAGCTCGGCCCGGACACCGTCACCCTGCGCGGATCGTTGGCCCGGGCGTCGCTGCGGCTGTCCGTCGTGCCTGGTCTGAGTACCTTGGAGGGCTACGCCTGGGTCGCCGACGCCCTCCAGTCGCTGCCCGGGTCCGGGATCGTGTACGTCTTGACCGTCGCCGAGACGGAGCGGCTGGCGGGGTTTCTGCGGGAGCGCGGCCTCGACGTGGCGGCGTACTCGGGCCAGACCGAGAATCGTGAGGAGCTCGAGGATCGCCTGCGAGCCAATCAGGTCAAGGCGCTGGTGGCGACCTCGGCGCTCGGGATGGGCTACGACAAGCCCGACCTGGCGTTCTGTGTGCATCTGGGTTCACCGTCATCGCCGGTCGCCTACTACCAGCAGGTCGGCCGGGCCGGCCGTGCGCTCGATGACGCGATGGCCGTCCTCGTGCCCGGTTCGTCGGACGAGCGGATCTGGGACTACTTCGCCACCGCCGGGATCCCGACCGACGACCAGGTGGAACGAATCCTCGACGCGCTGGCGGACAGCCCCCAGAGTCTGCCGGCGATCGAGGCGGCCACCGGCATTCGGCGCGGTCGGCTGGAGACGCTGCTCAAGATCTTGGCCGTTGATGACATCGTTGTTCGCAGCCGCGAAGGCTGGGGTGCGACGGGCGCCAAGTGGTACTTCGACGAGGCCAAGTGGAGCGCACTACGCGCGGTGCGAGCGGCCGAGGCCGATCTCATGCGACGGTACGCGCACGGTCAGGGCTGCCTGATGCAGTTCCTGCAGCAGGCGCTCGACGATCCGGACCCGCAGCCATGCGGTCGGTGCTCGGTGTGCACGGGCGCATTGCCCGAGCCGGGGGCGACTCCGGAGCGGGCCACCGTGGCAGCGGCCCAGCGGTTCTTCCGCGGTCAGGACGTGATCGTCGAGCCCCGAAAGATCTGGGCCAGTGGGCTGCCGGGCCGCAAGGGCAAGATCGTGGGCGTGGCCGCGGGGAGGGCCCTGGCGTTCGCGGACGACCCGGCATGGGCCGAGGCACTGGCGCGGTTGTGGCAGCGCGATGGGCCGGCGTCGACCGAGGTGCTGGACGGGATCGTCGAGGTGCTCAAACGGTGGTCCCGCTCCTGGGAGCGACCGGTTGCGGTCGTGCCGATGCCGTCGCGTCGCTATCCGGAGCTGGTCTCCTCGGTAGCGGAGCACGTCGCCCGGATCGGCCGGCTGCCGCTGGTCGACGCGCTCGAGGTCACCGGCCCACCGCCGACGGCCGAGGCCGCGTCGGCTGTCCGGGCCCGTGACCTGCTCGCCCGGACGCGACTGAAGGACGCGGCTCACTTCGACGGGTCGGTGCTGCTGGTCGACGACGTGGTGCGCACCCGCTGGACCGTCACGGTCGCTTCCGCGCTGCTGGCCGACGCGGGTGCGACCTCGGTGCTTCCGCTGACCATCCACCAGCTTCCGTGAGGTTGTCGAAGGGCGCCCGGGAGTGCGTGGCTGGGCAATGTCGAACGGCGCGGGAGCGGGTCCCGTCAACGGGTCGCATCGACGAGCGGGGCAACGCGATAGAGATCGTCCGGCCCGGCTAGGTCGGGCAGAGCGACGAAGACCGTGGACACTCCTCGGGCGGCCAGCTCGGCGTAGCGACGGCGATGGGCATCCGCGGTCCCGGCGTGATGACGGGCGGCGAACGTGGCCGCCGACGTACGGCCGCGGAGCTTCTCGACGCGGCGAGCCGTGTCGGCACGATCGGTGCCGATCACGGGTATGTCGAGGACCGTGACCGTGAGGTCGTCCGGGTCTCGGCCGACGGTCGCGCAGTGCCGACGCAGCACCTCGAGCTTCTGATCGAGGACCTTCGGATCGGACGGCAGGTTGCAGCCGTCCGCCAGCCTCGCAGCAATCCGCAGGGTTCGCTGCTCGCCGGACCCGCCGACGATGATCGGAATCGAGCCGACCGGCCGCGGATAGCACGTTGTCTCGGGCAGGGTCACCCGCTCACTCGCGTACGCCTTGGTGCCACTCGCCCAAAGGGCCCGGATGGTCTCGATTCCCATTTCGAGCTGGCCTAGCCGTTCGCGTGCCGGCGGGAACGGCAACCCGAAAGCCGAGTGCTCGCGCTCCCACCAGCCGCTGCCGAGGCCGAGAAATGCCCGCCCACCGCTGAGCGCATCGAGAGTGGCTGCGGCTTTCGCGGTGATGCCGGGCGCACGGAACGTCACCGGGCTGACCAGCGTCCCCAGTTTCAGGCCCGTCCCGAGGCCGGCTAGTGCGCCGAGCGTCACCCATGGTTCCGGAATCGGCTCCCAGGCGCGGCCGACCTGCGGGATCTGGATCAGGTGGTCCATGAGGGCGATTCCGGTCAGACCGATCTCGTCCGCCCGCCGCGCGATCGATGTCAGCCAGCCGAGCGGGTCGCCGCCCCACGCGAAGCGCGAGAGCTGGAGGACGATCTCCAGACCCTGGTGTGAGGTGTCGGCTGTCTCCCATCGCCCGGACTGTGGGGATGTTCGCGTTGACGCGTCGGCCACCGTTTGGGCCGGCGGGACTGCCCGTGGCGGGTATGACTCGTCCGACGCGGCCACGACGACGAGCCGGTCCCAGCCCTCGTCGGCAAGCAGGTCGCCAACGCTCCGAGCTGCCCTCAGCTGAGCGGTCAGGACGGGAGCCGGCACCGGCCGGTCTCGTTGCGCATTGCGTTGCCGACAGAGGCGGTCTTCGATCGAGATCAGTACCGCGATCGCCGGCAGGCCTGCCACGCGGGCGGTCGCGAGGTATCCCTGTCGACGGTCCCGATCGAGACCGAGAGTGTCGATGACCGTTGTCAGGCCACGCTTCGTACGTCCTGCAACGATCTGGTCAAGCAGCGTGAACGCCTCGACGGAGGCGTCGAGGTCGGCCGGACCGCTGCCGACCACGGCCCGCAGTGCGTCGGATGACACGATCTCGGTCGGACCGTATCGCTGACTCGCCCAGGTCGACTTGCCCGAGCCGGCCGCGCCGACGAGCACGATCAGCGCGGGATCCGGAACATCCTCCACAGGCCCGAGTCTGCCCGGCGTCGGGAGCGTGTTCCTTCTCGGGCGCCGGAATCAGCGGGGGAAGTCTTCGACACGCACCGTCTCGATCGATCCGTCGGCGGCCAACCTCCGGACCGTCAGGCCATCGGACCCGACCGGCCCGTCAACCTGGATATTCCTGGTGGACGGCACGGACGGCGACGCCGGTGAGACGGTCGGCTGCGTTTGCGGGGACGGCGCGGTGCAGCCGCTGAGGGATGCCGCGACGACAGCGAGAACTGCCAGCCCGACCGTGCCCTTGCGCATGGCGTCGAGGCTACCCGGCGGGACAGGCCCCGAGTTGTCAGCGTCACAACGCGCTATGACGCGTTGTGACGCTGACAACTCGGGGGGTGGGTCAGGCCTGGGCGCCGGCGGCGCGTCGGGGCATGATCGCGACAGCGATGAGCATGAAAACGGCCACGGCGGCGGAGGCCACGAAGACCTGGTGCAGCGCGGGTTCGAGCACCTCAGCAGGTACGCCGTTGCCGGTCGAGCCGTGTCCGCCGACCTGGGCGCCGATCACTGCGTTCGCGATCGCCCCGAACACCGCGATGCCGACCGCGCTGCCCATCGACCGGGCGAACATGCTCGTCCCCGTGACCACACCCCTGTTCGACCAGTCGACCGAGGACTGGGCGGCGACCAGCGTCGGACTGGCCACCAGCCCCATGCCGAGTCCGATCACGAAGCAGGTCACCGCGACGTACCAGACGCTGCTGTCCGCGTTCAGCAGCACCATCAGCACGCCGCCGAGACCGGCGATCGTGCTGCCGATCAACGACGTGTTACGGAATCCGATCCGCAGGTAGATGCGCCCGGAGACGGCGGCGGAGATCGGCCAGCCGACGGTCAGCGCGGCCAGCGCGAAGCCGGCGACCAGCGCGCTGGTGCCCAGCACGTCCTGGACGAACAGGGGCACGTACGAGGTGAGCCCGATCAGCATCACGCCCACCGCGAGGTTGGTGAGATTCGCTCCCACCAGCAGTCGCCGCCGGAACACCCAGCCCGGCACGATCGGTTCCGCTGCCCTCCGCTCGACACCGACGAATCCCGCCAGGAGCAGCACGCCGAGCCCGAGCACGCCGATGCTCCACGGCGACAACCACGACCACAGCACGCCGCCCTCGAGCAGTCCGAAGATCAGCATCGTGCCGGCCAGAGTCAGCAGAACCGCGCCCGCGACGTCGATCTTGTGGGGCGCGCGGGTGACGTCCTCGGTGAAGTGGCGCGCCAGCATCCACGCGGCGAAGGCGCCCAGCGGAACGTTGACGAAGAAGATCCAGCGCCAGGTCAAGAAGTCGGAGAAGACCCCGCCGAGCGTCGGCCCGACCACCGCCGACATCGCCCATACGCTCGCGACGTAACCCTGCACCTTAGCCCGCTCGGCCAGGTTGTAGAGGTCGCCGATGATGGTCATGCTGGTCGGTTGGATCGCGCCCGCGCCGAGGCCCTGTAGCCCGCGGAAGACGATCAGCGCAGTCATGTTCCAAGCGAAACCGCAGAGGATCGAGCCGACGATGAACAAGGCGATGCCCACCAGGATCACCGGCTTGCGGCCGTGGATGTCGGAGAACTTCGCGAACACCGGCGTGGAGACGGCGGCGGTCAGCAGGTAGATCGAGAACAGCCACGGGAACTGCGCGAATCCCCCGAGGTCCCGGACGATGGACGGTACGGCCGTCGCCAAGATGGTGGAGTCGATGGCCACCAGGCCGACACTGAGCATGATGCTCAGCAGCACCGGCCCACGCTCCGACCGCAGACCGACGTCGGCCCGCCTTACCTCGGTCTGCGCCATGACAGCCGACAACTCCTTAGCCGCTCGATCCATTCCCCGGATTTTGCAAACTCGGGGTAACGGGGGGAGAGCCGGCGGCACCCTGGACCGCACACCGCGCTGAGTGTCCGGTTCCTCGCCTATCCACCTGCACCGACGCTGCGCGGCCGCGAGTGCAGGAGGTTCTCGGTGAAACACGTCTTTCCGTTTCACCAAGAACCGACGAACGAGTGGGCCTGAAGCGCAGCGGAGCGCGGAGCGAGGGCTTGCCCGAGCGAAGCAAGCTAAGCGTGAAACACGTCTTTCCGTTTCACCAAGAACCGACGAACGAGTGGGCCTTAAGCGCAGCGGAGCGCGGAGCGAGGGCTTGCCCGAGCGAAGCAGTTTAGAATGCCGGCGGGGTGTGCCAGATGCGGTCGATGTACTCGCGCATGGAGCGGTCGGAGGAGAAGAAGCCGCTCCGTGCGACGTTGAGGATCGCCGAGCGGGTCCAGCCCTCCTCGTCGGCGTATGCAGCGTCCACCTTCGCCTGAGCGTCGATGTAGGCGCGATAGTCGGCCAGTGCCATGAATCGGTCGTCGTAGAGAAGGTTGGAGACGAGACCGTCGAACACGCCACGGTCGCCGTCGGAGAAGGCGCCCTGGGCGATCAGGTCGATCGCGCTGCGCAGGCTGTCGTCCGTCTCGTAGAACGAGCTCGGGACGTAGCCCCTCGCGTACAGCGCTTCGACCTCGGGCTCCAGCAGACCGAACAGGAAGAAGTGGTCGTCGCCGACCAGCTCGCGGATCTCGATGTTCGCGCCGTCGTCGGTGCCGATGGTCAACGCGCCGTTGAGCGCGAACTTCATGTTGCCGGTGCCGGAGGCCTCCTTGCCGGCCAGCGAGATCTGCTCGGACAGGTCGGCCGCGGGGATCACCTTCTCCGCCAGCGTCACGTTGTAGTTCGGCGGGAACAGCACCTTCAGCCGGTCCTCGACCACCGGGTCGTTGTTGACCACCGAACCGACGGCATTGATCAGGTGGATGATGTCCTTGGCGATCCGATACCCCGGCGCGGCCTTGGCGCCGAAGATGAAGGTCCGCGGCACGATGTCGGCCGGCTTCACCTTGCCGGACGTGATCTGCTCGTACAGCGTCACGATGTGCAGCACCTTCAGCGTCTGGCGCTTGTACTCGTGCAGCCGCTTGACCATCACGTCGAGCAGGTGGTCGTCGTGCACGGTGAAGCCGTCCCGGTCGGAGAGCACCCTGCTCAGGCGGCGCTTGTTGTGCGCCTTCACCTCGCGGAATCGCTCCCGGAACTCCTCGTCCTCGGCGTACGGCTCGAGCTCGCTCAGCCTGCCCAGATCGGTCAGCCAACCGACGCCGATGGCGTCGCTGATGAGCTCCGACAGTGCCGGGTTGGCGAGCCGGACGAAGCGGCGTGGGGTGACCCCGTTCGTGACGTTGGTGAACTTGCCGGGAAAGAACTCATCGAAGTCGGGCAGCACCTTGTCCCGCAGCAGCTGGGAGTGGAGCTCAGCGACACCGTTGACCTTCGAGCCGGCGACGGTCGCGAGGTAGGCCATCCGGACCGAGCGCTCTGGGTGGTCGGCGATGATCGACATCCGCCGGATGCGGAGCTCGTCGTCACCGAAGCGCTCCCGGACCTTGTCCAGGAACTCCTCGTTGATCCGGTAGATGATCTCGAGGTGGCGCGGCAGCAGCCGGCCGAGCAGATCGGCCGACCACACCTCCAGTGCCTCCGGCAGCAAGGTGTGACAGGTATAGGCGAAACACTTCTGGGTGATCTCCCACGCCTGGTCCCACTCCAACTTCTTCTCATCCACCAGCACCCGCATGAGCTCGGGGACACCGATCACGGGGTGGGTGTCGTTGAGCTGGAAGATGATCCGGTCCGGCAGCTTGGTCAGGTCGAAGTCCCGCGGCAGGGTGCTGTCGATGAAGTCGTGGATCGAGGCTGAGACGAAGAAGTACTGCTGCTGGAGCCGAAGCTCCTTGCCCTGGGGGGTGGAGTCCTCCGGGTAGAGGACCTTCGAGATGTTCTCCGCGAAGGTCTGCGACCGGACCGCCTCGGTGTAGTCGCCGGAGTTGAAGATCCGCAGGTCGAAGGCGTTCGTGGCCACCGCCGACCACAGTCGCAGAGTGTTGACCCGGCCGTTCTGGTAGCCCGGGACCATGTAGTTGTAAGGGATCGCCTGGACGCTCCAGCCCGGGACCCATCTGATCCGGGGGACGCCGTCGTCGTCGTAGTGCTCGGTGTGGCCGGCGAAGTTGACGATCTGCGCGGCCTCGGGGTGCGGGAACTCCCAGGGCGAGCCGAGCGCGAGCCAGTTGTCCGGCTGCTCGACCTGTCGTCCGTCTTCGAAGGTCTGTCGGAAGATGCCGTACTCGTAGCGGATGCCGTAGCCGACGCTCGGCACGCTCATGGTTGCGAGTGAGTCGATGAAACAGGCCGCGAGCCGACCCAGACCGCCGTTGCCGAGACCGGGCTCGACCTCCTGGGCCCGCAGGTCGGCCAGGTCGATGCCGCACTTGGCCAGCCCGGCCTCCACGATCTCGGTCAGCCCGGTGGCCAGCAGGGCGTTGCCGAGCTGTCGGCCGAGCAGGTACTCCGCGGACAGGTACGCGACACCCTTGGCCTGGGTCTCGAACTGACGCCGCAGGGTGCCGAGCCAGCGTGCCATCAGGTAGTGCCGGACGGTGCGGGCCAGTGCCAGGTACTGATCGTTCTGGGAGGAGAAGGAGAGCGCGACGCCCTGCCCGAAGTTCAGCTCGCGGAGGAACTCCCGGACGAAGCCGTCGACCGAGCTCGGTGGGGAGGTGACCGGGGCAAGGGCCAGCGGGTGGCTCGGCTTCAGTCTCGGCGGCTGCTCGTCCTCGACTTTCGTCGGGAAGTTGCCGGTCTCGTTGGCGGAGGCGTTCTCAGACACCTGCACACCGTATAGGCGTCACGTAACCGTCGTGTGAGCGCGCTACTCGTAAAGATCACGGATTGGTCTCATTCGACAGCGACAAGACGCCGCGGCATTCGCACGGCATTCGTACGACTATTCGCACGGGATCCGGACGACGTTCGCAAAGGCGAATCCGTACGACCCCGGCCGGGAGCTTTGCACTCGCCCGGGTAGAGTGCTAAAACAGGATTAGCACTCTCGGTGTGAGAGTGCCACCTCACCGGTGGTGAGTCCCAGCAGGGGCGACCGTCGCGGGCATCGCTGGTGAGGAGTCCGAAGACCATCATGTCAACCAGATGGCGGCTGTGAGCCGCCTGAACGCGGGAGGACTCGCGGAGGACAATGTCGAAACTCATTCAGTTCAACACCGAGGCGCGACGCGGGCTCGAGCGGGGCATGAACCAGCTCGCCGACGCCGTGAAGGTCACGCTCGGTCCCAAGGGCCGCAATGTCGTGCTCGAGAAGAAGTGGGGCGCCCCCACCATCACCAACGATGGTGTGAGCATCGCCAAGGAGATCGAGCTCGAGGATCCGTACGAGAAGATCGGCGCCGAGCTCGTCAAGGAAGTTGCCAAGAAGACCGACGACGTCGCGGGTGACGGCACCACCACCGCTACCGTGCTCGCCCAGGCCATGGTCCGCGAGGGCCTGCGCAACGTGACCGCCGGCGCCAACCCGATGAGCCTCAAGCGGGGCATCGAGAAGGCCGTCGCCGCGATCGTGGAGCAGCTCGCGCTCGCCGCCACGGATGTGGAGACCAAGGAGCAGATCGCCGCGACCGCGTCGATCTCCGCCGGTGATCCGACCGTTGGCGAGATCATCGCCGAGGCCATGGACAAGGTCGGCAAGGAAGGCGTCATCACCGTCGACGAGTCCAACACCTTCGGCCTCGAGCTAGAGCTCACCGAGGGCATGCGGTTCGACAAGGGTTACATCTCGCCGTACTTCGTGACCGACACCGAGCGCATGGAGACCGTCGTCGACGATCCGTACGTGCTGATCGTCAACTCCAAGATCAGCAGCCTCAAGGACGTCTTGCCGGTGCTGGAGAAGGTCATGCAGAGCGGCAAGCCGCTCGTCGTGATCGCCGAGGACGTCGACGGCGAGGCGCTGGCGGCCCTGATCGTCAACAAGATCCGTGGCACGTTCAAGTCCGTCGCCGTCAAGGCCCCTGGCTTCGGCGACCGCCGCAAGGCCATGCTGACCGACATCGCCATCCTCACCGGCGGCCAGGTCATCTCCGAGGAGGTCGGCCTCAAGCTCGACGGCGTCGGGCTGGAGCTGCTCGGCAAGGCTCGGCAGGTGCTCGTCACCAAGGACGAGACCACCATCATCGAAGGTGGCGGCGACTCCGACCAGATCGCCGGCCGGGTCAGCCAGATCCGTACCGAGATCGAGAACTCCGACTCCGACTACGACCGCGAGAAGCTGCAGGAGCGGCTGGCCAAGCTGGCCGGCGGCGTTGCCGTCATCAAGGTCGGCGCGGCGACCGAGGTCGAGCTCAAGGAGCGGAAGCACCGGATCGAGGACGCCGTTCGCAACGCGAAGGCGGCCGTCGAGGAGGGCATCGTCGCCGGTGGCGGCGTGGCTCTGGTGCAGGCGGCGAAGCTCGCCTTCGCCGATCTCGAGCTCACCGGTGACGAGGCCATCGGCGCGCACATCGTCAAGGTCGCAGTCGAGGCTCCGCTCCGCCAGATCGCGATCAACGCGGGCTGGGAAGGCGGCGTCGTGGTGGAGAAGGTCAAGTCCCTTCCCGCCGGCCACGGTCTCAACGCGGCCACCGGCGTGTACGAGGACCTGCTCGCCGCCGGCGTGCCGGATCCGACCAAGGTGACCCGCTCGGCGCTGCAGAACGCCGCGTCGATCGCTGCGCTGTTCCTCACCACCGAGGCCGTCATCGCCGACAAGCCGGAGAAGGCTCCGGCCATGCCGGCCGGTGGCGACGGCGGCATGGGCGGCATGGACTTCTGAGTCCGGCCGGCTCTGCCGGAACCGAAAGCCCTTGGAACAGGGGGCGGCCCTTCGGGGTCGCCCCCTGTTCTGCGTTTGGGGCCTGAGTCTCCCATCGAGAATCTGCACACGCTGTTCGAGTCTGCGCACTCGAGAAAGTGCGCAAACTCGTACACCCTATGCAGATTGGTTCGGGGTGGGCAGGCGACTTGTCGGGGTGGTGGGCAGGCGACTCGTCAGGGTGTGGGCAGGTCGACGATCCGGTCGACCCGGCTTCGGTAGTCCTTCAGCTGGGTCGGAGCCGGCAGCGGGGTGGGCCAGTCGCTGGTCGGCCAGCCCGCCGGCGGGTTCGCGGTGTCGTACGTCCACGTCGACCCGATCACCCGGCCGATGCCGAGCACGGCCCGATCTGCGTCCATCGCGGGAATCGAGACCGGCACGTCGCGCACGGTCGCCAGCCCGGGCAGAACGACGTCGACGCTTCGGGTACCGGGCGGCAGCGGTGCGTAGGTGGTCGCAATCGCCGCCGCTCCGCCGGAGGTTCGCAATGCCTTTGCCCACAGGCCGAAATCGCTGCACAGACACTCGAGGTAGCCGGGCGTCGGCTCCGCGCTGGTCAGCCACCGGGCGCGCAGCGACAGTGGGGTAGCGGCCGCCCGGGCGACCCGCAACACGGGTCCGCTGGCGACGTCGGTCGTTCGTAGCCCGGCCATTGCGCCGAACGAAGTGGACACCGGCGGGGACCCGAACGAGTACGCCGGGAAGGGCTGGTCCTCGCGCGACGCCACCCGCCAGGTGAGCACGGTCCCACTGCGCCCCGACTGCAGATCCAGCAGTTGGATCGAGCGGCGACGGCCGAGCGGCTCGTCGGACTCGGTGAACGGCAGTACGCCCGACGCGACCGGCTGTGTGTCGACGGGCCGGGCCAGGTCGACCGATTGCATGGCGAGCGGGATCGTGCCTTGGGCCATCACCGGGATGTGCCAGAACGGCATCGTGTTCGGCAACGAGACGTCGACATGGCCGACCCCGTCCGGGAGTGGCGCGAACGCCAGCTGGAGCATCCGGGTTTCGCCGACCCGGAGATGGAGCTGGGCCAACCAGAGTGGCGTACAGAGGCAGTGGTGGAACACGTCCGGGCTCTTGTGCGCCAGCGGTCGATACACGCGCCCGCTGTCGTCGACGAGATAGATCCGCTGGTCGCCGTCGTCGTCGCGACCCAGCCCGAGGTCGACCGTGGAAGGGATCGATGCGCCCACCGCCCATCGAGCCGACGGAAGGGGTGTCACCGACCAGTCGAGGATCGTCGCTGCGCTCATTCGACGGATCGCGTGCACCGCGAACCTGACTGTGATCCCGAGGCCGTCACCCGTGGTCCAGACCTGCTCGCCGAGAACCGGCAGCTGACGGTTGGTGGGCTCGGGCAGCTGGTCGCGCGGCGGTCTCGTCTGGGTGGCTGAGGGCGCGGCGGACGGGGGACGGAACAGCCCGGGTTCCTCACGCGAGTAGCTGCAGCCGGCGAGCAGAACCACAACGGCCATCGACGCGATCCAGCCGCGCCGCCCCTTGCGCGCCGATCGGGCGCGCCCACTTGCCACGACTTCACACTAACCGCCGCCCTCGGGCCAAGGGGTGCCCAAGATCCGGTTGACTCGCCCCATCCGGGTCCGGAATTGGTGCAGGTCCGGTTCAGCGCCGGTCGGTCCCGCCGGGCATCGCGCTATCGGGCGCCCGGACGGTGCTCGCGCCGCTTGAAGACAGAGTCCGCCCGATCCAGCCGGACGCCGTCGACGGTCAGATCAACCAGCTCGTTGTAGAAGGCGATCCGGCCCGCGATCTTCCCGACCGCGGGCTGAGGGCGGTCGTAGCACCAGGCGATGTCGGCAGCGCCCGGCCGATCCCGCACGCTCCAGTAGCGCTCGGCTTCTCCCTTGTAGGGGCAGAAGCTGCGGGCACTGCCGGGCTCCAGTGCGTCGTTGTTGACGTCCTCCTCGGGGAGGTAGTACCGGGTCGGCAGGCTCGTCTCGAACAGCAGCACCGGACGACGGGACTCCGCCAGGGTGACGCCGTCAAGGCTCACCACCACGTGCCGACTGCTGTTCAGCACCTCCACCCGATGGTACGGATCGCGCGGGTGGCCGCCGACCGCTTCGTCCTCCTCCAGCCAGCTGTCGAGCAGCCCGGGCTGCCAGGAGAGCACGATCCGGTCGGCGAGTGCGGGGTCGTCGCGACGCCAAGCCGCTCCCGAGAGCGTACGACCGTCGAGAACGAGGTCGAACGTCTCTGCGACGGGTCCGTGCGGGCCGAAGAAGTCGAAACGCTTCGGCGGCTCGGATGCGCTCGGCACCAGCAGGTCCGTGCGGACGTCGGCGGGATCGTATGCGTAGTTCGGCACCGGGAAGCCGTCCTCCCAGAACAGCAGCGGCTGCCGGGAATCGACGACGACGGTGCCGTTGACGATGCCTCGGACTCGCTTGTCGATCGGTTCGGTTCGCATGTCGCGAGCCTGCCACCAAATGCGCGCGTCCCACGAGCGAATTGGGACATTCTCTGGTGCCGCACTCAGTGCCGCACGCGCCTGACCGGGCGGGCGAGTGCGGCCGGCGGCTTATCGCTCCGGTGCCCGCTCGGTCAGACCAGGGCCGCGCCCGGTCCGCGAGCCATCTCGACCTCGGCGAGCGGCACCTCGATGCCCTCGGGGTCGAGGTAGCCGAGACGGAGCGGGCGTCCGGTGGCCGCCTCGACCGGTAGCGCGGCCGGTCCATAGCCGGTCGGTCGATGTACGTCGCCCCACGTCGAGAATGCGGTCAGGACCGGGAGGAGATCTCGGCCGGCCGGAGTGAGGACGTACTCCTCCCGTTCGCGCTCCCCTTCCGCGCGGTATGCGCGACGCTCGAAGATCCCGTGCTCCACCAAGGTGGCGAGCCGATCGGACAAGACGTCCGGCGCGATGCCGAGCCGGCTGCGGAACTCGGCGTAGCGCGTACGGCCCCACATCGCCTCGCGCACGATCAACAGCGTCCACTTCTGGCCGAGGATCTCCAGGCTGCGCGCAATGGAGCACCGAGTCTCCGGCTGTGTCGAAACGCTGACCATGACAATCATTCTAGCCCCTGAATTGGGAATACCTATCCAGCATGCTAGGTTGGCATTTCCAAGTCAGCCTGAGGAGTCATCGTGACGAAGCTCGGAATGCGGACCAGCTTCTGGACGGCGGCGTTCGTCGCCGGTCTGGCGCTGTGGGCCAGCGGTGCGCCCACCGTTGTCTATCCGCTCTACGCCCAGGCGTGGGATCTCACGCCGAGCGTGACGACGGCGATCTTCGCCGTCTACCCGCTCACCCTCATCCCGGTTCTGGCCGTGTTCGGCAACGTGTCCGACTACGTCGGACGCCGGGCCGCGATGCTGGCGGGACTCGCGGCACTGGCAGCCGGTTGCCTCGCGTTCGGCCTGGCGCCAGACCTCGGCTGGGTGTTCGTCGGGCGCGCGCTGATGGGGGTCGGCGTCGGGCTGTCGCTCGGACCGGCCAGCGCCGCGCTCGTCGATTTCAGCGCGCCCGGCCGAACCGGACGCGCCAGCTCGGTGATGACGGCGGCGACGGCCACGGGCCTCGCGCTGGCGACGCTCGTTGGTGGCGCTCTCGTGCAGTACGCTCCCGCGCCGATTCACCTGACGTTCTGGGTGTTGTTCGCGGTCACGGCGGTGTGCTTCGGGCTGGTCTGGTTCCTGCCGAAGGGTGGTGCGGCGGTCGTGACGGGCGAACGGTGGCGGCCTCGCCGACCGACCGTGCCTGCTGGGTCGGGGTCGATCTTCTGGTCCGGCGCGCTGGCCATCGCGGGCGCCTACTCGATGGGGGCGATCTATCTCGCGCTCGGCGCCCAGGTGGCCCGGGACCTCGTCGGTTCGAGTGATGCTCTGGTCGGGGGTGCGATCATCTCGTTGTCCGCCGTGTCGATCGGGGTCGTCGCGGTGCTGGCTCGCGGACTCAGTCCGAAGGTTGCGGTCACGGTCGGCCCGGTCGCGGCGACGGCGGGACTCGGGCTCCTCGTGCTCGCCGGGGCATCGCACTCGCTCCTCTCGTTTGTCGCCTCGTCGCTGGTCGGCGGAGCGGGGTACAGCCTGCTGTTCGCCGGAGGGCTGGGCCTGGTGACGAGGAGTGCGCCGGCGCACCATCGCGCCGCGGTGATGTCCGCTGCGTACGTCGTCGGCTATCTGCTCCAGGCGGTCGCTGCGCTCGGGATCGGCGCATTGGCGACGGGAGCGGGCCTGCTCGAGGCACTCGAGATCGGCTCGCCGGTCGTGCTCGCCATCGGGCTGGCCGCCCTCGTGCTGGCCAATGCTCGCGGACGGGCGGTGGTGCTTCGGGAGATCTAGAAGGCTGGAGCGAACTCGATGCGACTGAGTCTTCTCGATTCTTCCGCGACTCTCCTGCGGTTCGCGTGGCGGCTGATCTCGTACGCTGGGGCAAGCCTCCTCCTCAGCCGGGGCGGTCGACGAGGAGGATGTCCGTGGGCAGCCAGCAGCCCGGTCTGCTCGAGGTCATCGCCCTGCATGCGGCCGATGCCGAGCGGGCGGAAGCGGGTGGCGCCGATCGGATCGAGCTCGTCGGCAGCATGGACCACGACGGGCTGTCGCCCGAACCCGCCCTCGTTGGTGAGGTACGACGGGCTACGTCGTTGCCGATCCGAGTGATGCTGCGACTGCGTGCCGGATTCGGCACCGACGGCGGCGAGGCCGCGCGGCTCCGCGGGCTGCTGGCCGACTATCGCGCGACCGGTGCGGACGGCGTGGTGCTGGGATTCCTCAACGGCCATACCGACATCGATGTCGGCGTGATCACGGAGCTGATCGGCGACTCGCCGGACTTCGGCTGGACCTTCCACCGGGCCATCGACTCCTGCCTGGAGGCCGACCGTAACTGGCGCACGCTGCGGACCCTGCCGGGTCTGGATCAGGTGCTCACCGCTGGCGGAGCTCGCGGGGTGTCCGACGGCCTCGACGATCTGGTGGCACGGGCGCGGGCGGACTCCTTCGCTCGGGCGACGATCATGGCCGGCGGCGGCCTGCTGCCCGAGCACGTGCCCTGGCTGGTGCGGGCCGGAATCCGCGCCTTCCACATCGGGTCCGCCGCGCGGCCGCTCGGTTCATGGAAGGCGTACATCGACTCCGAGCTGGTCGGAAGCTGGCGGAGCCTCGTCGACGATGCCGTCAGCCGGGCGGTCCAGGCGGAGCGGGACTGACCCGTGGCGATCTACATCGACTCGCCGACCTGGCCCGGCCATGGCCGGCTCTGGTCGCACCTGATCAGCGACGCGTCGTACGAAGAGCTGCACGTCTTCGCGGCCGAACTGGGCATCCCGGAGCGTGCCTTCGAACGGGACCACTACGACGTGATCGCGGAGCGGTACGAGGCCGCGCTACTGGCCGGCGCGCTGCCGGTGACGTCGCGCGAGATCGTTGCGCGACTGCACGCCGCCGGGCTGCGTCGCCGCAAGATCTCTCGGCTCAGTCCCGACGCGCCCTGAGCCAGCCGTGCGCCCTGAGCCACATCATGCGGACGCGGGCGTCGTGATCCTTGTGTGGCGGAGCAAGATAGGCCCTGCCTGTGAAAGGAGGCCCTTCCGTGGCTACCTGTGAGCATCTCGACGCGTCGCCGCTGACGCCGGTGCCGTCGGACTTCGAGCCGATCTGCATCGATTGTGCCGTCGACGGCGGTCAGTGGGTGCACCTGCGCCGCTGCCTGACCTGCGACCACGTCGCGTGCTGCGACTCCTCCCCCGCCAAGCACGCTACCGCCCACTTCCACGCCACCGACCACCCGGTGATCACCTCGGCCGAGCCGGGGGAGCGCTGGCGATGGTGCTATGCCGACGAGGTCGGTGCGTGACAGCCGAAGCTCAACCTGACCGCGCTCGAGGCACCGAGTCGCGCGCGTCGCGGCCCGTTCTGCTCACGGTGGACGACGACCCGTCGGTATCGCGTGCGGTGGCCCGCGACCTGCGCCGACGCTACGGCAACGAGTACCGGATCCTTCGGGCCGACTCCGGTGAGGACGCACTGGAGGCGATCCGCGAGGTCGTACTCCGCGGGGAGCATGTTGCCGCGATCCTGGCGGATTATCGGATGCCGCGGATGAACGGCATCGACTTCCTCGAGCAGGCCATGGACCTGGTGCCGCACGCCCGCCGGGCACTGCTCACGGCGTACGCGGACACAAGTGCCGCCATCGCCGCGATCAATGTCGTCGATGTCGACCACTATCTGCTCAAGCCGTGGGAGCCGCCGGAGGAGAAGCTGTATCCGGTGGTCGACGACCTGTTGGCCGCCTGGCAGCGAGAGGGTCGGGAGCCGGAGCACAAGATCAAGATCCTGGGGCACCCGTGGTCGGTGGCCTCCTACGAGGTCCGCGACTTCCTGGCCCGCAACATGGTTCCCTACCGCTGGTACAACGTGGAGGAGCCCGACGGGCAGCGTCTGCTCGCGGCGGCCGGAGTGCGCGCCGACCAGATCCCGGTGGTGATCACCAGCGACGGCGATCCGCTCGTCCAGCCGAGGCTGTCCGAGGTCGCCGACGCCGTCGGGCTGACCACGGCGCCGGCGGAGGACTTCTACGATCTCGTGATCGTCGGCGGCGGGCCGGCCGGGCTGGGGGCCGCCGTCTACGGCGCCTCCGAGGGCTTGAAGACGGTGATCATCGAGCGGGCCGCCGCGGGTGGACAGGCCGGGCAGAGCTCGCGGATCGAGAACTACCTCGGCTTCCCCGACGGGGTCTCCGGTGGCCAGCTCACCGATCGGGCCCGACGACAGGCGGTCCGGTTCGGCGCAGAACTGATCACCGCTCGATCCGCGGTCGGCCTGGAGGTGAAGGGTCCCGCACGGCGGGTGATCTTCGACGACGGCTCCAGCGTGTTGAGCCATGCGGTCGTGCTGGCCACCGGCGTCAGCTATCGACAGCTGCCTGCGGCCGGTGCCGACGACCTCGTCGGCCGCGGCGTGTACTACGGATCGGCCTCGACCCAGGCGGCGTCGTGTGCCGGGGACCACGTGATCATCGTCGGCGGCGCCAACTCGGCCGGCCAGGCAGCGGTGTTCTTCTCCGCGCACGCGGCGAAGGTGACCATGGCCGTTCGTGGCGATTCGCTGACCCGGTCCATGTCGACGTACCTGATCGAGCAGATCGAAGGGATCGACAACATCGAGGTTCGCACTCATACTCGCGTGGAGAAGTGCGAGGGGCTTGATCATCTGCAGTGCGTGACCCTGATCGACGTCCGCGACGACTCGGTCGAGGTCGTCGATGCCGGGCATCTGTTCGTGTTCATCGGGGCCGCTCCCCTCACCGACTGGCTACCGGACGACCTGCTCCGGGATCGGGCGGGGTTCGTGCGGACCGGGTCGGAGCTGACCAGTGGTGGAGAACGTCCGCCGGGTTGGGATCTGGACCGCGACCCGTATCTGCTCGAGGCGAGTATTCCCGGGGTTTTCGTGGCCGGTGATGTCCGTGCGCAGTCGGTCAAGCGGGTGGCGTCGGCAGTCGGAGAAGGAGCGCTGGCCGTGACGTTGGTCCACCGCTACCTCGCGGAGTGAAGGAGAAGTCGATCATGGACGAACCGATCCGGCTGGGCCCGAATGCCCTTCGTGAGCTGTTCTTGTTCGAGTCGCTCGACGATGAGCAGCTGGCCTGGCTCAGCGAGCGGGGTCGCGTCGAGGATCGTCGTCGCGGCGACACGGTGTTCGGCGAGGGTGAGCCGGCCACCTGCTTCTTCGTTCTGCTGGCCGGGACGATGTCGATGCATCGTCGAGTAGAGAACACCGACGTCGAGGTCAGCCGGACAGACCAGGTCGGGGTGTACGCCGGGGCGACCCAGGCATTCATGCCGGGCCAGAATCCGGTATACCTCAACCGCGCCACGGCCGTCACCGACTGTCGCTTCTGGGTGATCGCGGCCGACGAGTTCGGGGCCAAGATCCGGGCGTGGTTCCCGATGGCGACGCACATGCTCGAGGGACTGACGATCGGCATGCGCTCCAGTCAGGCCGCGGTGGGGCAGCGCGAGCGGCTGCTGTCCCTCGGCCGGTTGTCTGCCGGTCTCACCCACGAGCTGAACAATCCCGCCGCGGCGGCGGTCCGGGCGACGGCGGCGTTGCGCGAGCGGGTGAGCCGGATGCGCGGCAAGCTCGCCCACCTCGCGTCGGGCAAGGTGGACCCGGAGGCGCTGCGGGTGCTGGTCGAGGTGCAGGACGCCGCGCTGGAGCGAATGGCCAAGGTCGAGGAGCTGTCGCCGATGGAGGTGGCCGATGCCGAGGACGCGATCGGCGACTGGCTGGACGACCACGATGTGGCGAACAGCTGGGACCTGGCGCCGGCGTTGGTGGCGGCCGGTGTCGATCCGGACTGGCTGGACGAGGTCTCCGCCACGGTAGCGCCGGAGCTGATGAGCGACGGGATCCACTGGCTGGCGTACGCGTTGGAGACCGAGCAGCTGATGCGCGAGATCGAAGACTCCACCGTGCGCATCTCGACGCTGGTCGGTGCCGCGAAGACGTACTCGCAGGTGGACCGGGCCGCGCTACAAGACATCAACGTCAAGGAAGGCATCGTCAGCACATTGATCATGCTCGGGCACAAGATCAAGTCGGGCCCGACGATCGAGGTCGTCAAGGACTTCGCGCCGGACCTGCCGCCGGTGCCAGCGCATCCTGCCGAGCTCAACCAGGTCTGGACGAACCTGATCGACAACGCCCTGCAGGCCATGCCCGAAGGCGGCACGCTCACCATCCGTACCGCGCTGGAGAACGACTGCGTGTTGGTGGAGATCGGCGACAGCGGACCGGGTGTGCCGCCGGAGCTCGCGAGCAAGATCTTCGAGCCCTTCTTCACGACCAAGCCGGTCGGGGAGGGCACCGGTCTCGGGCTGGACATCTGCTATCGGGTGATCACTCAGCGACACGGCGGTGATCTGCGGGTGGTTTCGGTGCCGGGCGACACCCGCTTCCAGGTGCGGCTGCCACTGGTCGCACCGGACTCGGTGCTCGGCTGACGATCTTGGCTGCCCCTGAGCCTGTCCCCACGTGCCCTGAGCCTGTCGGCACGTGCCCTGAGCCTGTCGGCACGAGCCTTGAGCCCGGAGAAGGGTCCGTGCGCCTACGCTGACCGGCATGTCCCGCGCGTGGCCACCGCCTCTGCGACCGGGCGATCTCGTCGTTGCTGTGGCTCCGAGCGGCCAAGCGGATCCGGGCCGGGTCGCCCGCGGGGTCGCGGTGGTCGAGTCGTGGGGGCTGAGGGTGCGTGTCGCTCCTCACGTGTTCCGCGGCCATGATCGACTCGGCTACCTCGCGGCGCGTGACGCGGACCGCGCGGCCGATGTCCAGCACGCGTGGTGCGATCCGGACGCACGCGCGGTGTGGGCCGTGCGTGGGGGGTACGGCACCCAGCGCATGGTCGATCTGCTCGACTGGTCGGCGATGCGAGCGGCCGAGCCGAAGCACCTGGTCGGGTTCTCCGACATCACGGCGCTGCACGCGAGGCTGGGGCGCGAGCTGGACCAGGTGAGCATCCACGGCCCGGGCCTGGCTTCGGTCGACCAGCTGAACGACGCCGAGAGCGCTCGGGCGCTGCGGGCACTGCTGCTCGGCCAGCACAAGGTCTCGGGCGTGCTGGCAACCGGACGTGCTGCCTCGGTGGGCTCTTTGACGGGCCCGGGCCGCATATCTGGCGTGCTGGCCGGTGGGAACCTGAGCCTGCTCGCCGCCGACGTCGGGATCGAGCCGCCACCGGGTGGGCCGGCGATCCTGTTGCTGGAGGACGTGAACGAGCCGGCGTACCGAATCGATCGGATGCTCACTCAGCTTCTGCGGGCCGGATGGTTCGAGAGCGTCGTCGGGATCGTTCTGGGCGACCTCGGACTGCCGGACGACACGCTCGTCCTCGATCGGCTCGGTGCGCTGGGCATTCCCATCCTGACCGGCGTCGAGGTTGGTCACGGCACCCGCAACCTGGCCCTACCACTTGGCGCGAACGTACTGCTGGAGATCGAGGCAGCGGCCGGCACCCTGCGCCTCTCCGACTTGTCAGCGGCTCAGGTTGCTATAGCGAGTCCTCACGCTGACAACTCGGGGCAAGGGGCACAGCGGTCAGGCGGCGAGGGCGGTAGGGAGCGGCTCGCCGTGCACGACGACCAGTGAGGTGACCGCTCGGGTGAGGCAGACGTACAGCCGGCGAAGCCCGGTGATCTCGTCCGGCTCTCCGGCGACGATCTCGGTGGGCTCGAGCAGCACCACGTGGTCGAACTCCAGGCCCTTGGCCAGCGTGGCCGGGACGAGATCGACCCGGGCGTCGAAGATCTGAGCGTCCTCGCCCAGCAGGTCGTAGCGGATCGCGGCCCGCTCGAGCTGCTTGCGGACCACCGGGACCGCGGCGTCGGCGACGATCACACCGACGGTGCCCTCGTTCTGCATCGTCTCGGCGACCGCCTCGACGAGGGTGGCCGTCTCGCGCGCCCGGAGATCCAGCTCGCCGCGGTGGCGGCGGACGGAGTGCGGCGGGGTGAGCGCGGGGGCGATATGGGGCAGCAGGCGTGCGGCGAAGTCGATCACCGCGCCCGGCACCCGGAAGCCGGCGACCAGTTCCTCGATGGCGGCGTCGGGCTGGCCGAGGTGAGCCAGCGACTCCTGCCACGATCGGGTCGCCCACGGTGTCGTCGCCTGGGCAAGATCCCCGAGGACGGTGACGGATCCGGTGCTGGCCCGCCGACCGACGGCCCGCAACTGCATCGGGGACAGATCCTGAGCCTCGTCCAGGATGACATGACCGAGGCTGGGTGTTCGCGACAGCACGTCGGCCGCCTCGTCGATCAAGATCACGTCCGCCAGACTCCAGCGAGCCGCGCCGACACTGCGGGGTGCCTTGATCATGGAGATCGTGGACTGTTCTTCCACGGTGAGGATCCCGTTCGCCGCCCGGGCCAGGAACTCGGCGTCGGTGAGCAGGCGCAAGATCAACTTCGAAGGGTCCAGGGTCGGCCAGCAGGACTCGGCGTACGCCTTCACGGGCTTGCTGCGGGCCACCGCATTCTGCACCCGATCGTCGGGCGAGTCGCCCGACGCCTCCATCTTCAGCAAGACCTGGTGCGCGAGTCGCTGCGGAAGCATCGCGCGACCAGCCTCGTACCGCACGCCGCGGCGCCGCAGTTCGATGATCATCTCCTCGACCAGATACGCGGCCACCCGCCACTGGTATGCCCCACGTGGCACCACGAGCGACTCCTCGGGCACGCTCAAGTGACCCCAGGCTGCCCGCTTGATCACGTCCGCCATCCGAGCATCGCCCTTGATCAGTGCGGCCGGAACGGTGTCCACGCCGCGCACTGTGGCCGCATTGGCCTTGCACACAAGGGATTCCACGGTCGCCTGCGTGGCATCGATCTCTCCGAGGGCCGGCAGCACGTCGCCGATGTAGGACAAGAAGCTGTCGTTCGGCCCGACGACCAGCACACCGGAACGGGAGAGCTGATCACGGTACGCGTACAGCAGGAAGGCGGCTCGGTGCAGTCCGACCGCGGTCTTTCCGGTGCCGGGTGCACCCTGGATGCACAGTGAGCGCGCCAGATCGGCGCGGACGATCAGATCCTGCTCGGGCTGGATGGTGGCGACGATGTCGCGCATCGGTCCGGTTCGCGGCCGCTCGATCTCGGACTCGAGGATGTCGGAGGTGCCGGTCACCTCGTCGCCGGCCAGGTCCTCGTCCTCGTATGCGGTCAGCTTTCCGTGCGCGAACCCAAACCGGCGACGGAGCCTGACGCGCATCGGGTCGGCAGGACTCGCGCGGTAGAACGGCAGCGCCATGCCGGCCCGCCAGTCGATCACGAGCGGTTCCCCGCCGGCCTCGCCGGTGACATGGCGCCGGCCGATGTAGAGCGTTTCATCGGCGTCGGCACCGAGCGCGGTGTCGTAGTCGAGCCGGCCGAAGAACAGCGGCACCTCAGGGTCGTCCTCCAGCGCCTTCATCCGCCGGTAGAGCACCTGCTTGAGGTGCTCGGTCGAGACGTGATCGCCACCGATGGCGGTCAGCCCTGCGGTGTGCTCGCGCATCCGACGTAGCGCTTCGCGGGACTCGGTCAGGTGCGTACGTTCGTGGTCGAGGGTGTGGTCGGTCTCCTGGGTAGGGGCGGGCACGGACGATCCTCCGATCGCTCGGTGGAGATGGACGGGAGTGCGGCAGGACACGCTACCTCCACCGGCTCGGGGCCGCCACCCGGTTTCCACACCCGGCACGGCCCCTTGGTCCTGGTCCGATCGTGACGAGGTGCTCTGGTCTGAGCGTGGTTGTTCGGCCAAGATGGACGAATCAGCTGGACCGGGCAGGAAGGCACACGCGATGACTGATCATCTGGTGGTCGGGATCGACGGATCCGATGAGAGCGCGGTCGCGCTGCGCTGGGCGATGGCGCAAGCGGCCCGCCGGGGCTACTCGGTCAAACTCGTCTATGCACTGCTGATCCCGGTCGTCTCCGACGCGTACGGGATGGTGATGACCCGGCCGGACGTCGACGAGCTCGCCGCCTACTCGAAGGGTCTGCTGCAGGCCGCGACGGAGGCAGCGCGTCGGATGGATCCCGATGTCGAGGTGTCGACCGCGCTGCGCGAGGGTCCGCCGGCGGCCGTGCTGATCGACGAGTCGAAGACAGCCGCAGGCCTGGTCGTGGGTACGCGCGGGCTCGGCGCGATCGCGGGCAAAGTGCTCGGCTCGGTCAGCGTCCGGGTGGCGGTCAAGGCGTGCTGCCCGACGTACGTCATCCCGCCGGAGTGGGATCCGGTGGTCTGCTCCGGAGATCCGGTGGTGGTCGGCGTCGACGGTTCCGACCACTCCCATGCAGCGCTGCGGCTCGCCATCGCGGAGGCCAAGCTCTGCGACGTTCCCCTGAAGGCGGTCATCGCCTATCACGTGGGCCGGCTGTCCCGGCCGGTCGAGCCCGATCTCATCGCGCAGCTGGATGCTTCAGAGCAGGCGCAGGCGAGGCACATCGTCGAGCACGCGTTGGACAAGGTCGGCGCCACCACGGACGACGCCCTGAAGGTGGAGATCGAGGTGGTTGCGGCCAAGCCGGCGGAGGCGCTGATCGAGGCCGGTCGGGGCGCGATCTTGACGGTGGTCGGCTCCCGGGGACGGGGTGCGATCACCCGGGCCCTGCTGGGTTCGGTCAGCCGGACGGTGATGCAGGAGATCGCCCGACCGCTCGCGGTCGTGCACGCCAAGCGTGACCATGACGGGCCAGGGGGCGGCGAGTCGGTCTAGAGCCCTGGGTCTGCTGGGTGGAGGCCGTCGCGACGCGGTGGGTCGCGTGCCCTGATCGGCACGGCCGTCGCTTGTTGCCTCGCCGTCGGTCGCCGACATCGAGGGGGAGGGCTCAGACGCCCTCGCCGTACGCAGTCCGACCTCAGCTCCGACCGGGCCCGGGCCGCCGAATCGTTCCTCGTATGGTGAGCAGGTGTCCGATCCAGAGCTGGAACGTACGTACGTTCGCGTCGAGAATCCCGCCGACCGTCCGCGCAAGGAGCGCTCGACCGTCCGAGTGATCCTGATCGATCCGAACCAGGGACGAACCCTGCTGTTCGAGGACAGCGACCCCGGCGTCGTCGACAGCCGATGGTGGGTCACCCCAGGTGGCGGCATCGATCCGGGCGAGTCCGAGCTGGCCGCCGCGGTGCGCGAGGTGGCCGAGGAGACCGGATGCATTCTCACCGAGGATCGGCTGATCGGTCCGATCGCGACCCGTCATGTGGTGCATGGGTACTCCGATCAGGTGATCGAGCAGGACGAGGCGTTCTACGTCGCCTTCCTCGACCGGTTCGACGTCGACACCTCCGGGCACACCGCCGACGAGAAGTTCACGATCTTGTCCAACCGCTGGTGGTCGCACGACGACCTCCGACACACCGACGAGTGGATCTGGCCGCACGAGCTGGTGGAGCTGTGGTCCCTGGCGGGCGAGCCCGAGCGCTGGCCGGTGCACCTCGGGGTGCAGGAGGAGTCCACCGTCCTCGACGCCCAGTGAGCGTTCGCGGAGGCAGCTCTATCCGGGAATCCACACCTGCCACACGGCCCGCCGGCAACCTAGCTGCATACCTTGTTGAAGTCTGCACACTTCATGGAGTGCGCAGACTCCAACAAGGTGTGCAGCGTTGCCTGTCGGGTCAGTCGGCGAGGGCGTCCTCGGCGTCCATGATGGTGTACGCGTAGCCCTGCTCGGCGAGGAATCGCTGGCGGTGCGCAGCGAACTCCGCGTCCACGGTGTCGCGGGACACGACGGCGTAGAACCGGGCGATCTTCCCGTCCGACTTGGGTCGCAGCAGCCGCCCGAGGCGTTGCGCCTCCTCCTGCCGAGAGCCGAACGCTCCTGAGACCTGGATGGCGACCTGGGCGCTCGGGAGATCGACGGAGAAGTTCGCGACCTTGCTGACGACCAGCAGATCGACCTCACCGGCGCGAAACGCCTCGTACAGCTTCTCGCGCTGCCGGACCGTCGTCTCGCCCTTGATGAGCGGCGCGTCCAGCCGCTCGGCGAGGTCGTCGAGCTGGTCGACGTACTGGCCGATCACCAGCATCGGAACGCCGCGGTGCTTCTTCACGAGGTCGACGATCACCCGGGTCTTCGACTCGGCGGTCGAGGCCAGCCGATACTTCACGTCCGGCTCGGCCATCGCGTACGTCATCCGCTCGTCCTCGGTCAGGCTGACCCGGACCTCGATGCAGTCCGCGGGTGCGATGTAGCCCTGGGCCTCGATGTCCTTCCAGGGCGCGTCGAACCGCTTCGGCCCGATCAGGGAGAACACGTCGCCCTCCCGGCCGTCCTCACGAACCAGGGTTGCGGTCAGTCCGAGCCGGCGACGCGCCTGCAGGTCGGCGGTCATCCGAAAGACCGGCGCCGGCAGGAGGTGTACCTCGTCGTAGATCACCAGTCCCCAGTCGCGGGCGCCGAACAGCTCGAGGTGCGTGTGCACTCCGCCCCGCTTGGTGGTGATCACCTGGTAGGTCGCGATGGTGACCGGGCGGATCTCCTTCTTCGCACCCGAGTACTCACCGATCTCTTCGGCGGTCAGCGTTGTCCGGCGCAGCAGCTCGTCGCGCCACTGCCGCGCCGAGACCGTGTTGGTCACCAAGATCAGCGTGGTGGCCTGGGCCAGCCCCATCGCGGTGGCCCCGACGATCGTCTTGCCTGCGCCACAGGGCAGCACGACGACCCCGGAACCGCCGTACCAAAAGGACTCCGCCGCAAGCTTCTGGTACGGCCGCAGCTCCCAGCCTTCCTGCCGGAGTGCGATGTCGTGCGCCTCGCCATCGACATAACCAGCGAGGTCCTCGGCCGGCCAACCGATCTTGAGCAGCACCTGCTTGAGCCGCCCCCGCTCGCTCGGGTGGACGATCACGGTGTCCTCGTCGACCCGGGCGCCGAGCAACCCCTTGATCTTGGCGCTGCGCAGCACCTCGGCCAGCACCGGGCGGTCCGTGCTGACCAGGACGAGCCCATGGGTCGGGTGCTTCTCGATCCGAAGCCGCCCGTAGCGGCCCATGGTGTCGGTGACGTCGACGAGGAGCGAGCTCGGCACCGGATAGCGGCTGTACGTCAGCAGCGCGTCGACGACCTGCTCGGCGTCGTGGCCGGCGGCCCGGGCGTTCCACAGCCCCAGCGAGGTCAGCCGATAGGTATGGATGTGTTCGGGTGCCCGCTCCAGCTCGGCGAACGGCGCGATGGCCATCCGGCACTCGGTCGCCAGCGGATGGTCCACCTCCAGGAGCAGGGTGCGGTCGGACTGGACCACGAGTGGTCCGAGGGTGGGACTCATTCGACGGTGCCACCGCCCGGGGCGCTCGTCGGGACCGGCATCGGGCGTGTCACCAGCCGGGCCGGCGCGTCGATGCTCTGGTTTCCCGCGGCATCCACGGCGCGCACCTGCACGACCTGCTGATGCGAGCCGTCGTGGAACCACGGGACGACGACCTGGAGATCGGACGTGTCGGCGACGCGGAAACCGTTCAGCCACACCCGATAGCTCACGACCCCGAGGTTGTCGGTGGCGGCCGACCAGCGAATCGTCAGTCCGCCTGCGGTGATGCTCGGGAAGGACAGGTCGCCGACGGCCGAGGGTGACTCGCGGTCGGGCCGCTCCGGCCCTTGGGCCTCCTGCGTATCCGCGCCCGTCTGCCAGCGCTCGCTCGTGGGGTCCACAACGGAGCTGCTACCCGTGGTTCTGATCGCCGTTGTTCCTTGTCGAACGTACGCGACCGGCTGAGTCTGCGGCTTCGGCTCGCTTCGCGGCGTTGCGGAGCGGTCGGGCGAGCCGCCCGGACTCGGCACCAGGTAGAGGCCGGTGACCCCGAGCGCGCACACGCCGAAGACGAGGAGTCTTCTCATCGTGGCTGCGCGCATCCGCTCATTCTAGTTGCGCTCGAAGGATTTCCTCGACGATCGGGACGGCTGGTCGTGTCCCGATCACCCGCCTCTCGAAACCTCGCCGCTCGGGGCCGGCTGCGCCACCCGGACAATGCGAGACAGCGGGAAGCTCAGCACCTTCCGGGACCGGGTTCCGACACCGGTGACCACTCCGGCGTCCAGGCCCAGGGGGGTCAGGGCCACCAACGACGGCACACCGTCGGCGTCGGTATAGGTGAGATCGATCGAGCCGCCGGCGGCCAGTGCGGCAGTCAGTTCTGCCACGAGCTCGTCCGCGGGTGGCCCGACCCGACCGGGCGGCCGGCGGACCAGCGCGTCGACGACCTCCTCGGCTGATGGGGGACGCGGTCGCCGCTCCACCAACGGGCTCGGCGCGCGCAGCTGGGGCGGCGCGCTGAGCGTACGTCCGGTCTCGTCCTCGACCGCCGGGTTCAGCCCGCCGCTGCGCAGCACGGAGACGACCTCGTACGTGTCCGCGTTGCAGACCAGCACGCCGGGCGCGATCTCCCGCAGCCCGAGATACGCCGCGTCCGGATGCGCGAGCAGGGCGGCCGTCTGGGCCGGGTCGTCGCTGCGGAGGTACGTCTCGGCGCTGCCGATCCGGATGCTGCCGAACTGGCGTGCGACGTCGTCCACGAGATAGCGCAACGGCTGCGGCACCCCGGTGGCGGAGTGCTGCTCCAACCAGGCGTGGATCTCGGCGGCGGCCCAGCCGGCATCGAAGCCGCGGCGGACCGAGGCCGGGCTGAACCGGAAGACGCCGGCACCACCGCGCGACTCCTGGTCCGCCAACAGCCGCAGCTCGCGGGAGATCCGATGCGGGAGCGGACCGGGCGCGACGGCCGTCAGGTCGGCCTGGATGATCACCTGCTCGACCGGTGCCGGGAACAGCTCGGTCAGCTTCTCCGGTAGCGGGTCACCCGGGTTCAGCAGGACCGGGCCGAAGGACGACAGGCAGCCGAGACTCGCCACGCCCAGCCAGGTCGCCTCCCGCCAGGTCCAGTCGACCAGGGTCGCCGCGCCTGGTCCTGTGCCTCGAACGACCCGCGGTCGCTGCCAGGCCAGGGCGGCGGTGAGCTGTTCGAGATCCAGCACCCGTCCCGTCCCGGCCCCGATGGCGATGGAGAGCACGGTGGCTCGAATGTCCGCCGCGCCGCGGCTGTCCGCCTCGGGCCCGAGCACGTGGGCGCCGGGCTCGGTGGCGCGGGATGGCAGCCGATCCACGCCGAGCCAGGCGTCGGCGACGATCCGCCACCGAACGGCGGCATCGTGGGTCAGCCACCGGTCGAACGCGGCCGTCGGCAGCAGGCAGAGGTTGCTGCCGGGGGCCGCCAGACCGGCCGCGGCGGCGCACTCCAGCACGAAACCGGCATGCGCGGCGGAGCTGTCCAACGCGCGGCCGAGGTTCGCCACGTCACGGGTGCCGAGTCCACCGGCGCGGAGGAGCCGGTGCGGGGCGTTCTCCAGGGTGTGGACGGCAAGCTCCAGGTCGTGCAGCAGCGCGAAGGCTGCTCCCGCGGCCGCCCGGTCGACCAGCTCGGCCCGGCGCTCCGGGCCGTCGACCGCCGGCCGAGTGGTCGGGACCGGATGGGCACTGAAGCGACCGCCGCGGACGTGCAGGGCGACCTCGCGCGGGAGGATCACGGTGTCGGAGTCCAGCGGGCGGAGGAGCCGGTGGGCGAGGAGCTGGTCGATCGGACCCTGCCCCTTGGCCGGCCCGAGCTGGCGGGTGGCGTTGCGGACGGCACCGGTCGGTGACCAGGCGAGCCGGTCCAGCACCGGTCCGACGGTTTCGTCGCAGTCGTCGAGTCGCTCGGCGATCTCGGCGTCGGACAGGGGCTGGTACGACGGGGGAGCCAGCCCGCCGGGGTAGGGCTCGAAGGCCTCCCGGACCGCGCGGACGAGGTTCACGGCGTCGTCGGCACCCCAGACGAGCGCTCGGTCACGGAGGTCGGCGACGGCTCGTGAGACGGGCGCGAGCTCGGACCGGAGAAGTGCCGCGATCTCGGCCACCGAGGTCGGCGACGACAGAGCCGCCACCGCTTCGGCCACCAGCCGCTGGTAGGCGTCGAGGCTTTCCAGGGCCCGGGCGATCGAGGTCGTGGTGGTGGACCGGGTCGCCAGCTCGACCAGGTCGGCCGGCCGGGGAAACGCCAGGTCGGGACGCAGCTCGAGCAGATCGACCAGCTCGTCCCGGCCGAGGTGACGAAGGTGGTCGGTGAGCGTCCTCGGGCTCATCGTTCAGCCCCAGGTGTTCGGTCGCATCGGTGGCCGTTGACCCGCCCGGAAGGCGCGCCCCGCCAGGACGAGCACGGTGACGATCAGCGCCCAGGACAGCAGTAGAGCGACCCAGGACAGACCGTTCCACCAGTCGCTGAAGTCGAGCGGGCCGGCGAGGCCGATGAACAGTCCGAGCACGGCAAGGGTGGCGACCGCCGCGACGAAGGCGATCCGGATCTCCCGCTTCGCGACCGTGGCCCGCGTCGACAGCGCCCACGCGATGATCAAGGTGATCGGCGAGACCGGATGGATCAGTCCGCCGAGTGCGAGCACGATCAGCAGGGCCGGCGTCACGGCGTTGACGATGTCCTTGGCTGTCGCCGGCACGGGCGGCGGCTGGGGAGCGTACGGCGCCGGCGAGAACCACTGCGCCGTGCCAGGCGCCGGTAGCCCGGTCGGGCCCTGCGTGGGCGCGGCCGAGGTCGTGATGGGCGCGTACGGCCAGGCGGTAGCGGGCGTCGGGCCGGCTGACCCGCCGGTCCACGGCGAGGCCGAGGTCGCGATCGGGCTGGTGGGGGCCTGCGAGTGCATGGCCGTCCAGGCCGAGTCACCGCCGGTGACCGCGCTGCTCACCACCTCGTACGGCAGGGTGGGATCGCGCTGCTCCTCCGGCACCGGCACGAGATCGGCCAGGGCGATGACGGGAGACTGCGGTGCGCCGAAGGCGGGGCGCTCCACCGGAGCGTTGGCGGCCGGTTGGACGTACGGCTCGGTGCTGCCCAGCGGCGCTGCATCCGGCGTGGCGAACTCGTCCGGACGCTCGATCGGGGCGTACTCCGGACCGTCCTCCCAGGTGGCCATTGCTCCATCCTAGTGAGCGTCGTCGGTTGCCTCACGGGGTAAGGATGGCGGTGTGAGTGCCGAATCGGCGACAAGGCGCCACATTCGGTGGCGGCGGCTGCTGACGTACGTCGTGATCGCCTACGGCGGCGCCTGGCTGCTCTGCCTGCCGCTGTGGCTGGGTCAGGGGCTCCGCACGCCCGACGCCAAGGCGTGGATCGTCGCGATGATGTTCACCCCCGCCCTCGCCGGGCTCGTGACCGTGGTGGTCCGGCCGGACGGACGCCGGATCGTCGACGTGCTGGTGCGGCCCGGACCGTTCCGCCGGGGCGCTGAGGCTTCGCACCCGGCCGTGCGACGACCCGTCAATCAGCTCGCCACGATCCGGACCGGTGAGCGTCCGTGCTGGTGGTGCAGATCCATCGCCAGACCCAGGTGCGAGCGCCGGGCGATCTTGACGGCGTACGTCGCCACCGCCAGCGCGATCAACGTGCCGCACAGCGCCATGCTCGGCCGCGCACCGAACTGGTCGGCAAGCCAACCGACGACGGGGCCGCCGAGCGCCTGGCCGCCGAGCAGGACGAGGATGTAGACACTCATCACCCGTCCGCGCAGAGCGGACGGCACGGACGTCTGGACCAGCGAGTTCGCGCCGGTGAGGAACAGCAGGGTGAGCGTGCCCGCCACCACCAGACCGGACATGAACAGCCACTGGCTCGGGGCCAGAGAGATGATCGCGGTGACGGCACCGAAGGCGATCAGGAAGGTCACCAGCGTCCGAATCCGTGGAATGTGCGTACGCCGGGCAGACAGCACGGCGCCGAGGAAGGCGCCAGCGGCGTTCGCGGAGTTGTAGAGGCTGTAACCGCCTACCCCGGTGCCGAACTCGTGGTCGGCGAAGGCGGTCAGCAGCACGGGAAGATTCAGGCCCAGCACGCCGATGGTGCCGACGAGGGCGATCGCCCAGGCGACCTCGGAGGTGTGCCGGATGTAGCTGAGGCCGGCTCGGAGCTGGCTGCGCTGCGTCTCGGTCTGCTGCGTCTTGGTCTCGCCGGCGGCGAGCGGCTTGGGTGCGCGGATCTGGGTCGGCCGGATGACCGCGACCATGCCGACCACGAGCAGACAGGCAGCGGCGTTGATCAGGAAGGACCAGCCCTGCCCGACGGCGGCGATCAGGATGCCGGTCAGCGCCGGTCCGACGAGGGCGCCGAACTGGAAGACCGAGGAGTTAAGGCTGACGGCGTTGCCGATGTGCTGGTCGCCGACCAGCTCGGCCACGAAGACCTGGCGCGTGGGGTTGTCGACAACCGTCACCATGCCGAGGGCGAAGGCGACCAGGTAGACCTGCCAGACCTGGGCGGCGCCGCTGAGCGCGAGCAGCCCGAGGGTCGCCGCGAGCAGGGCAGCGGTCGACTGGGTGATGATCAGCAAAGTGCGCTTGGGGAACCGGTCCACGATCACTCCGCCGACCAGGCCGAAGAGCAGTACCGGCAGGAACTGCAGCGCCACCGCTACACCGACCGCCGCCACGCTGCCGCTGATCTCCAGCACCAGCCAGTCCTGCGCGATCCGCTGCATCCACAGCCCGGTCGTGGCGATCACCTGCGACGACAGCCATAGCCGGTACGCCGGCACAGACAGGGCCGACAGCGCGGTCGGCCAGCGTCGGCGGCGACGTACGGGCTCGGCGGCGCGGCGGATCGGGACGATCTCGGCGGAGGTCGACGGGGTGCGGCGTAGGTCGGTGGGCGTCGACGGGGTGCGGGCGTAGGTCGGTGGGCGTCGACCGGATCGGGCGTAGGTCGGTGGGCGGCGCGCACTCTGCCGACGGGGCCGGGTCGGTGGAGACGAGTGACAGATGATGGGCAGGGACGCGTTCGATGGGGCGCGCAGACACGACGAGGTGAACCGTTCTGGAGTTGGCTGGCTGGTGATCGGACTGGACAACCGGGCTGGAGACCGGATCGGCCCGCCTCGTCGCGGACCTACTTGTCCACCGTAGATGAAACCGTTTCAATAACACCACTGGATAAGGACTATATGTAACATTGGGATCCGCAATGAATCGGCAGGTGTCGGCGGGGTCGTCGCTCGGATCAGCTGGCGGCCGAAGCTGGCGGTGAGGCCACGGACTACTGCACACGGCGGCGGCGCGCGGGCGAGATCCGGGTGGCCGAGTTCACCACCGTCTCGGCTGAGGATGGTGGCGGCGAGGTGAGGCGAAGGGTGAGGTGAGTGCGATGGCGCCGACGTTCGATCCGATTCTGCTGCGGACGTTCCTGGCGGTGGCGACCGGACTGAGCTTCACCCGAGCCGCGGAGCAGCTGGGGCTCAGTCAGCCGACGGTCTCCCAGCACGTACGTCGGCTGGAGGAGGCGGCCGGCCGGCAGCTGATCAATCGCGACACGCGGACGGTTGCGCTGACCGACAACGGCGAGGCGATGGCCGGCTTCGCCCGTTCGATCCTGGCCGCCCACGACGAGGCGGTGGCGTACTTCACCGGATCGGCGATGCGCGGCCGGCTGCGATTCGGTGCCGCCGACGAGCTCGCGCTCAGCGAGCTGCCGACGATCCTGCGCGACTTCCGCCAGCTCTATCCGCGGATCAACCTCGAGCTGACGGTGACCCAGAGCGGCACGCTGCTGCGCCGACTGGAGGCGAACTACCTCGACCTGGTGTTCATCAACCAGGCCGCCGACTCCGGCCGGGGTCGGCTGGTCCGTCGCGATCGGCTGGTCTGGGTCGGCCTCGAACGGATCCAGATCGAGGCCGGTCAGCCGGTGCCGGTGATCACGTACCACGCGCCGAGCCTGAGCCGGTCGGCCGCCATCAGCGCGCTGCAGAGCGCCGGGCGGACCTGGCGGATCACCTGCAACACCCGAGAGATCAACGGCGTGCTGGCGGCTGCCCGGGCCGGACTGGGCATCTGCGTGCTCGCTCAGAGCCGAGTGCCACCGGGGCTGCACAATCTCTCCGGGCGCTTCGACCTCCCGCTGCTGCCCGACGTCGAGATGGCACTGGTGGCCAACCCGCGCTCGGCGCACGAGCCGGTCGAGGCGCTGAGCTCCTCGATTCTCAACCTCAGGCTGACCCCGATGCAGCCCTGACCCGATGCAGCCCTGGCCCGGTGCAGTTCTGAACCGGAAGGGGCCGGTCGGCAGAACTCACCCGCCCAGAAGAACGCGGGTCCGCAGAACTCACTTGGAGCGTGCTGTGCGCGGGACTACGCTTATGCGGCTGCGGGACCACCTGCGGCGATCCATGATGTCGCGCGAGCGATACGAGCACGTGAGGGTAGGGGCAGTGCCGGTTGGGAAGGTGCGGTTCTACGACGCCGACAAGGGTTTCGGCTTCTTGACCAAAGACGAGGGCGGCGACGTCTACGTCCGCTCGAGCGCGCTCCCGGCCGGGGTCACCTCACTCAAGACCGGTCAGAAGGTCGAGTTCGGCGTGGTCGAGGGACGCAAGGGCGAGCAGGCCCTCTCGGTTCGGCTGCTCGAGGCGCCGCCGTCGCTCTCGAAGGCGCATCGCAAGCCGACCGACCAGATGACCGTGATCGTCGAGGACCTGATCAAGATGCTCGACGGTGTCAGCAACGGCTATCGGCGCGGTCGCTATCCCGACACCCGGACCGGCCAGAAGCTCGCCAGCGTGCTACGAGCCGTGGCCGACGAGCTGGAGCTCTAGTCCGACCCTCCCGGACCTCCCCGATCGGGAGTCTCGGGAGCTCGGAGGAATCCACGTCCGGGTTTGTGCTCGACGGCTGCGAGGATGGGTGACATGGCGACGACGACGCGTACGCGTGCAGTGAAGCTCGACCAGATCTGCGCTGACGCGGTCGACCTCGCGCGAGAAGCGGCCACCGACGCCGCCGACATCGTGGCGGTCGGTGCCCACCTCGGAGTGCATGCGGACGCGGAGCGGGTCGTGACCCACACCTTCGCCGCGGAGCACACGGGCTACGCCGGCTGGCAGTGGTCGGTGACGCTGACACGTGCCTCGCGGGCCAAGGCGCCGACGGTCAACGAGGTCGTCCTGGTGCCGGGAGGCGACTCGCTGCTCAGTCCGCACTGGGTGCCGTGGTCCGAGCGGGTGCAGGCCGGGGACGTGACGCCCGGCCTGCTGATGCCCAGTCCCGACAACGACCCTCGGCTCGAGCCGGGCTTCACCGGCGGCGACGCCGCAGAGAGCCTCGAGCCGGCGGACGCGACCCTCGCCCGGATCGTGGTCGCGGAGCTTGGCCTCGGCCGGGAACGGGTGCTCACGCCGTACGGTCGCGACGAGGCCGCGGAACGGTGGATCGGTGGCGACGGTGGCCCCGACAACCAGATGACCAAGATGTCACCCGGGGTTTGTGAGACCTGTGGGTTCTTCGTCCGGCTGCAGGGCGGACTGGCCAGCATGTTCGGCGTGTGCGCGAACGTGTACTCCGCCGCCGACGGTCAGGTCGTCAGCGTCGACCACGGCTGCGGTGCGCACACCTCGGTCGGCGCCCAGAACCAGGCCGAGGAACTGCCCTCGCCGGTCTGGGAAACCATCGAGTGGGACGAACCGATCTCCCTTTTCGACTGACGCCGAGCTGCTCCCGCGCCGCGGAGACAATCTCGTGCCGGGGCCTGTCTCGCCGAGCCCGCGGTCCGCCTGGGAAAGTCAGCGCGAGCTGCACGTTCCCGGGCCGAGAGTCGCAGTTTCGGACAACATTCCGTCCACTTCCGAGGACCGCACCGAGAGGATGGGGGAGTGTCCAAACGGTTGAAGCGTACGCAGCGCAGCGAGATCGACGACGTACGTGCGGAGGTTGCCGCGTACGTCGCCGCCGGCGCCGACGAGTCCGTCCAACGCGTGGTCACCGCCGTCCACCGGCTGTCTCGACGACTCACCCGGTGGTACGACGGCCAGCTCGCCGGGCATGACCTCAGCGCGGGTGAGTGGTCGGTCCTCAGCGCGCTCGGTCGGCTGAGCGGCGACGATGCCCTGACCCCGTCTCAGCTGGCGGCCGAGGGCAACATCGCTCCGTCGTCGATGACCCACCGGCTGGACCGGATGGTCGACCGCGGTCTGATCACCCGCGGCGTCGATCCGACCAACCGGACGCGGGTGCTGGTCCGGCTCACCGACGCCGGCTGGGAGCAGTTCGCTACCGCGATCCGGGAGGCCAACGTCGTGGAGTCGGGCCTCCTTGCCGAGCTCGACGACGAGCAGGTCGACTCGTTGGTCGCGCTGTTGGAGCGCATGATCGACAACCTCGACACCACCGACCTGTAACCGGGGGTCCGCCGCAGCCGAAGAGGCCGCGGCGCTCGGCAACAGACCCTAGCGGCCTCACCCGAATGCGCTGAGGAAATCCCTAGGATCTCCCCATGGTCACCAAGTCTCCCAAGGCTGCGCCGATCGCGTCGCACGAGAAGCAGATCTCGGCGATCGACTCGTACTTCTCGATCACCGCCCGGGGCTCGACGCTGGCCCGGGAGGTCCGGGGCGGTCTGGTCACGTTCTTCACTATGGCGTACATCATCGCCCTCAACCCGCTGATCATCGGCACCGCGCCGGACGGGCAGGGCAACCTGATCGGCGGTGCGCCGTACAAGGACGCTGGCGGCGCGGTGATCGGCGCAAACGTGGATCACACGATCACCATGGTCGCCGCCGCCACCGCACTCGTCGCGGGGATCATGACGATTCTGATGGGCGTGATCGGCCGGTTCCCGATCGGCCTTGCCACCGGACTTGGCCTCAACGCGCTGCTGGCGTTCAGCATCGCGCCGAGGATGACCTGGCCGCAGGCGATGGGGCTGATCGTGATCGAGGGTCTACTGATCACGCTGCTGGTCTTCACCGGATTCCGAACCGCGGTCTTCCGGGCGGTTCCCCGCTCCCTTCGCACCGGCATCTCGATCGGCATCGGCCTGTTCATCGCCTTCGTCGGACTGTTCGACGGCGGCATCGTCCGCAAACCCGCGGGTACTCCGCCGGTCGAGCTGGGCATCAACGGATCCCTGATCGGCTGGCCGATGCTGGTCTTCGTCATCGGACTCTTCCTGGTTGCGATCCTGTGGGCCAAGAAGGTCAAGGGAGCGATGCTGATCTCCATCGCGGCGACCACCGTTGTCGCGGTGATCATCGAGGCCATTGCCCACGTCGGGCCGAAGACGGCCGAGAACGCCACCGGTTGGGCGCTGAACGTGCCCGAGTTCAGCAAGATCATCGCGCTGCCGGACCTGAGCATCGTGGGCGACGTCAGCGTGTTCGGGGCGTTCGGCCCGGCATTTTCCGGCGGCTTCGACCTGCACGTGTTCCTTCCCTTGGTGCTGCTGGTGTTCTCCCTGCTGCTGGCCGACTTCTTCGACACCATGGGCACCGTGGTCGCCGTCGGTGCCGAGGGCAACCTGCTCGACGACCGCGGGCACCCGCCGCACCTCGGCGCGATCCTGGCGGTCGACTCCGTGGCCGCGGCGGCTGGCGGTCTGGGCTCGGTGTCGTCGAACACGTCCTATATCGAGTCGGCCTCCGGCGTCGGCGAAGGCGCGCGGACGGGGTTGGCCTCGGTCGTCACCGGCCTCGGGTTCCTGCTCGCCATGTTCTTCGCGCCCCTGATCAACATCGTGCCGTCCGAGGCGGCCACTCCGGCGCTGGTCTTGGTCGGCTTCTTGATGATGAGTCAGGTCACCAAGGTGAACTGGGACGACATCGAGGACGGTCTTCCGGCGTTCCTGACCATGGCCCTGATGCCGTTCACGTTCTCCATCACGATCGGGATCGGCGCCGGATTCATCATGTACGTCGTGCTCAAGTCGGTCCGTGGCAAGGCCCGCCAGGTGCACCCCCTGATGTGGGTGGTGTCGGGCCTGTTCGTCATCTACTTCGTCCAGGGAGTGCTGACCTACCTGTTGAGCTGAGGGTGCGGCTCCGGCCTCGGGTCCACGGTGTGCATCCGTGGCGCCTCGCCTTGCCGCTCGTGCTGGAAGACGACGTACGCGGGCCCGGGCCGGGCGCCGTCTTGACGCTCTTGCTGGAAGACGGCGGCTGTGGGCGGCTGTGGCGCGCCGTCCTGCCGCTTCTGCTGGAAGGCGACTGCTGTGGGTTGCCGTGGGCGCGCCGTCTGAACGCTCTTGCTGGGAGACGACGGCTGTGGACGGCTGTGGCGCGCTGTCCTGCCGCTTCTGCTGGGAGACGACGGCTGTGGACGGCCGTGGCGCGCCGTCTTGACGCTTCTGCTGGAAGACGGGGGGGCAGATGTCAGGCCTCTGCCTCGATGCAGCGGTTACTTAGCAGTTGTATTTAGCATTGCGAAGTAATATGCTCGGGACTCGTGAACACGCATGACCTGACGAGCACGCCCGGGCTGGCAAGCGCCCTGCGTACGACCACCCTCCGGTTGGCCCGACGGCTGAGGCAGATGCGTGCCGACGATCTCGAGCTGACCGGCAGCCAGCTGTCCGCGATGGGGAGCCTGCTGAATCACGGCGACCAGCTGATGGGCGAGCTCGCCGGTCTCGAGCGGATCCAGCCGCCGTCGATGACGCGCATCGTCAACGGTCTCGAGGAGCGGGGGATGGTGGTTCGTAAGCCGTCGGAGCACGATCGGCGCCAGTGTGTCGTCGCGCTGACGGGGGCCGGCCGGGACGTGCTGCTCGCCAACCGCCGCCGCCGCGACGAGTGGCTCGCCCGGCAGATCGAGCAGCTGGCCGATGATGAGCGCGAGGTCCTCCGGCGTGCCGTGGTGATCCTCGACCGGGTACACAGCGCGTGAGTCTCGACGCCCACCCGAAACCCGACCAGACTACAGCGGGCGATCTCGTCAACGACGCACCGATCGTGCGGAGGTCGGCAGTCGTCGATCCGCAGGCACAGCCGACTCAGCCCCGTCCGCCGCGCGCGGGCCGAGCCCCAAGCGGCGAGCGCACCCCAAGCGGCGAGCGCACCCCAAGCGGCGAGCGCACCCCAAGCGGCGAGCGCTCCTCAGACAGCGAGCGCTCCTCGGACAGCGAGCGCACCTCGGACAGCGAGCGCACCCCAGACAGCGAGCCGACCGCGAGTAGCCCCCGCGCCGCCGGCATTCCGCGCACCCGGATGTTCGCGGCGCTGAGTGTGCGCAACTACCGGATCTGGATGTCCGGCGCGTTCGTGTCGAACATCGGCACCTGGATGCAGCGGGTCGCACAGGACTGGTTCGTGCTGGAGCTGTCCCACGGCTCCGGTGTCGCCGTGGGCATCACGACCGCCCTCCAGTTCCTGCCGATGCTGCTGCTGTCCCCGGTCGGCGGGCTGGTCGCGGACCGGTTCTCCAAGCGTTCCGTGCTGAAGGTGACGCAGTTCTGGCTGGCCGGCTGCGCGACGCTGCTCGGTGTGCTGGCGGTGACCGGAGTGGCACAGACCTGGCAGGTGTTCGTCTGCGCGTTCCTGTTCGGGATCGGCACAGCCTTCGACAACCCGGCGCGACAGAGCTTCGTCTCGGAGGTGGTCGGCGGGCCGCTGCTGCCCAACGCGATCGCGCTCAACTCGGCGACCTTCAACGGCGCGAGGATCATCGGCCCGGCGGTCGCCGGCCTGGTCATCGCCGCGTTCGGCTCCGGCTGGGCGATCTTGTCCAACGCCGTCACGTACGCCGCCTTCATCATCGCGCTCACCGTGATGGACGCACGTTCACTTCAACCGCAACCACGCGCGAGCAAGGCGAAGCGACAGATCCGACAAGGGGTCGCGTACGTCCGCGGGCGTCCCGATCTCTCCCTGGTCCTGCTGGTCGCCTTCTGTGTGGGCACGTTCGGGATGAACTTCCAGCTCACCTCCGCACTGATGGCCCAGCAGGAGTTCCATCGCGGCGCCGAGCAGTACGGCATCCTCGGCACATTCATGGCGATCGGCTCCCTGGCAGGGGCCCTGGTGGCGGCTCGCCGCACCTCACCGCCGTCGGCCCGGTACGTGGTCAGAGCTGCACTGATCTTCGGCGGCCTCGAGATCGTCACCGGCCTGATGCCGACGTACGGGGCGTACGCCGCGTCCCTGCCGGCCCTCGGGCTGGCCGCGCTGCTCACGCTCACCGCGTGCAACGCGTCGGTCCAGATGGGTGTGGATCCGTTGCTGCGCGGACGGGTGATGGCGCTCTATGCGATGGTGCTGATGGGCGGGACGCCCGTCGGCGCGCCGGTGATCGGCTGGATCGGGCAGGTCTTCGGACCCCGCTGGACGCTGATCGGCGGCGGTGCGCTCACCATGCTCGGGGTGCTCGCGGTCGCCGCCTGGCTGCTCCCGAAGGCCGCCGCGGCCGAGCGGACCGCCGTGCCGGCCATGTCCTGACCGGCCCCACCCGCCGCGCGCTCCCGTGCACAACAAAACTGGGCGCAAGCCGCAACTCAACACATCGGGAGTTGCCGTTCTTGCGCCCAGTTCCAGGCCTGCGAAGGGTCCCAGAGAGGGTGTCAGTCCTCGCCGAACGCCTGGCGGAGCTTGGTCTCTTCCTCCTCCGACAGATTCGTGTAGATCAGCTGCATCTCGGTGCCGATGAACCGCTGCCGGACGCGATCCTCGACCGCGCTGGAGGTGAGCAGGAAGAGTGCCGATGTGCCGGGAGTGACCGACAGCTTCACCTTCTTGATGAAGTCGTCGTCGATGCCGACATCGCGCAGCGCCCCTGCGCCGGCTCCGGCCGCTGCGCCGACCGCCAGGCCCAGGAAGGGTATGAAGAACAGCAGGCCGAACAGGAAGCCCCAGAAGGCGCCGCCCATCGCGTACGGACCGACGAACTCCTGGAGCTGATGGGTCTTGGGCTTCTTCGCACCGTCGACCCACTCGACGTACGCCGCATCCTGCAGCACGATCAGGCCCTCGTTGTTCAGATCCTTCACGGTGTGCAACGCCAACGAGGCGCCCTGCGGCTTGTCGAACTTCCAGACGCTCAAAGTTGCCACGGATACTCCTTCATCGACGGGTTTGCTTCTGCAGATCGTGCCACCTTGGCCTGATCCCGTCACGGGCACCCCGGCCGCTTCACCCCGCGCGGGTGACCTGGTGCGGCCTGGTGGGAGTAAGCGTCACCCCTGACCAGGCTGTGTATCGTCGATCCCGACGGGTCGCCCGAAGGAGTCACCCGCCGCGGTCGCGAACGTGATGGAGGCCAGCAGTGCGTGAACCGATCGTCACCGTCCGCGGCGAGGCCACCCGCGAGGTGGATCCCGAGCTGGCGACCGTCTCCGCCAGCGTGTCGGCCAGCGGTTCGACGGCCGCCCAGGTCACCGCGGAGCTGGCTGCCGGGAGCGAGCGGCTGAAGTCCGTCGTCGAACGATTCGCCGCGGGCATCGAGCGCTCCGCCAGCTCCGGTCTCTACGTCCACCCGATCACCGATCGGCGCAACGCCACCAAGATCACCGGCTATCGCGGGACGTTCACCAGCCAGATCGTCGTGCATGAGTTTGCGCTGCTGTCCGACCTGGTGCTGGCGCTCAGCGCCGTCCCCCAGGCCCAGCTCTCGGGACCGTGGTGGTCGCTGCGTCCGGACTCCGCGGCCCATCGCGACCTACGACTGGCTGCCATCGCCGACGGCCGGCGGCGGGCCGACGACTACGCGGCCGCGTTCGGCGCGCACGTGGCCGAGCTGCTCGAGGTCTCCGATATCGACGGGGGGTTCGATCGGCCGATGGCTCGGGGCGTCGCCTTCGCCGCCGCGACCAGGGGCGGGGCTCCCGAGAGCTCGTTCGACTTCGAGCCGGAGCTGCAGACCGTCTCAGGCCGGGTCACATTGCGGTTCACCATGACCGTTCCCGCTCTCGACAGCTGACCGTCGTCTCAGTGCGGTAACAATCAGCCGCTAGATTCTCGACCATGTTTGCCAAGGTCTTGGTCGCCAACCGGGGAGAGATCGCGGTACGGGCGTTTCGTGCCGCGTACGAGCTCGGCGCCCAGACGGTCGCCATCTATCCGTACGAGGATCGCAACGCCGTTCACCGGATCAAGGCGGACGAGGCGTATGAGATCGGCGAGCGCGGGCACCCGGTCCGGGCCTATCTCGACGTCGACAGCATCGTCCAGGCGGCGGTCCGCTGCGGTGCCGATGCCATCTATCCCGGCTACGGCTTCCTGAGCGAGAACCCAGACCTGGCCCGCGCATGCGCCGACGCCGGGATCACCTTCATCGGCCCTCCGGCCGAGGTGCTCGAGCTTGCCGGCAACAAGGTCCGGGCGCTGCAGGCCGCCAGGGCCGCCGGGATTCCCACGTTGCGGTCCACCCCGCCATCTGCCGACCTCGACGAGCTGGTCGCCGGCGCGGAGGAGATCGGCTTCCCCGTCTTCGTCAAGGCCGTCGCCGGTGGTGGCGGCCGAGGCATGCGGCGGGTCGACGACCCGTCGAAGCTGCGCGAGTCGGTCGAGGCCGCGATGCGCGAGGCGGAGGGCGCGTTCGGCGATCCGACCGCTTTCATCGAGCAGGCGGTCGGGCGGCCGCGCCACATCGAGGTCCAGATCCTGGCCGACACCCAGGGCACGGTGATGCACCTGTTCGAGCGTGACTGCTCGATCCAGCGCCGGCACCAGAAGGTCATCGAGATCGCTCCTGCGCCGAACATCTCCGACGAGCTGCGTGCCGCGCTGTGCGCGGACGCGGTGAAGTTCGCGGAGTCGATCGACTACTCGTGTGCCGGGACGGTTGAGTTCCTGGTCGAGACCGAGGGCGAGCGGGCCGGCCAGCACGTCTTCATCGAGATGAATCCCCGGATCCAGGTAGAGCACACCGTCACCGAGGAGATCTCCGACGTCGACCTGGTCCAGTCCCAGATGCGGATCGCCAGCGGGGAGAGCCTGGACGATCTCGGCCTGTCCCAGGACAAGGTGCGGATCAACGGCGCCGCCCTCCAGTGCCGGATCACCACCGAGGACCCGGCCAACGGATTCCGCCCGGATACCGGCACGATCACCGCGTACCGGTCGGCCGGCGGCGCCGGTGTCCGGCTGGACGGCGGGACGGTCGACACCGGTGTCGAGATCAGCGCGCACTTCGACTCGATGCTGGTCAAGCTGACCTGCCGCGCCCGGACGTTCCAAGCCGCGGTGGCCCGGGCGCGACGGGCGCTGGCGGAGTTCCGGATCCGTGGCGTCAGCACGAACATCCCGTTCCTGCAGTCGGTCCTCGAGGATCCGGACTTCATCGCCGGCGACGTGTCCACCGCGTTCATCGAGGAGCGACCCGGCCTGCTGACCACCCACGTACCCGCCGACCGTGGCACCCGGCTGCTGCGCTGGCTGGCCGAGGTGACCGTCAACCAGCCGAACGGCAAGGCGCCGACGCTGCTCGACCCGAAGACCAAGCTGCCGCCGGCCATCGATCTGGGCTCGCCGTCTCCGGCAGGATCGCGGCAGCGGCTGCTCGAGCTCGGTCCGGCGGGCTTCGCTGCCGACCTGCGCTCACGGACGCATGTCGAGGTCACCGACACAACGTTCCGCGACGCCCATCAGTCGCTGCTGGCTACTCGGGTCCGCACCAAGGATCTGCTCCGGGTCGCGCCGTACGTCGGCCGGATGACCCCGGAGCTGCTCAGCGTCGAGTGCTGGGGCGGGGCGACGTACGACGTCGCTCTGCGGTTCCTCAACGAGGACCCTTGGGAGCGCCTCGCGGCGCTGCGCTACAACATGCCGGGGCTGTGCCTGCAGATGCTGCTCCGGGGCCGTAACACGGTCGGCTACACGCCGTATCCCACGAAGGTGACGACCTCGTTCGTGGCCGAGGCCGCCGACACCGGAATCGACATCTTCCGGATCTTCGACGCGCTGAACGACATCGAGCAGATGCGGCCGGCGATCGATGCGGTCCGCGAGACCGGTACGACGATTGCGGAGGTGGCGCTGTGCTACACCGCCGATCTCAACGATCCGGGCGAGACGCTGTACACGCTCGACTACTACCTGCGACTGGCCGAGCAGATCGTCGAGGCCGGCGCCCATGTGCTGGCGATCAAGGACATGGCGGGTCTGCTCCGGCCGCCGGCCGCGAAGAAGCTGGTAGGTGCCCTCCGAGAGCGGTTCGACCTGCCGGTCCACCTGCACACCCACGACACGGCGGGCGGCCAGCTGGCCACTCTGCTGGCAGCGGTGGACGCCGGGGTGGACGCGGTCGACGTGGCCTCGGCGCCGATGGCCGCGACGACCTCGCAGCCGCCGGCATCCGCGCTGGTGGCGGCGCTGGCCAACACCGAGCGGTCGACCAACCTCGACCTGCGTGCGGTGATGGACCTGGAGCCGTACTGGGAGGCCGTCCGCAAGATCTACGCGCCGTTCGAGTCGGGTTTGCCGTCGCCGACCGGTCGCGTGTACGACCACGAGATCCCCGGCGGGCAGCTGTCCAACCTGCGCCAGCAGGCGATCGCGTTGGGACTAGGGGAGAAGTTCGAGGCTATCGAGGCGATGTACGCCGCCGCGTCACGGATCCTCGGACGGCCCACCAAGGTCACGCCGTCGTCCAAGGTGGTCGGCGACCTCGCATTGCAGCTGGTGGCGGTCGGGGCGGATCCGAACGATTTCGCCGAGAACCCGCAGAACTACGACATCCCGGACTCCGTGATCGGCTTCCTCGGTGGCGAGCTGGGCGACCCGCCCGGCGGCTGGCCGGAGCCGTTCCGGACCAAGGCCCTGCAGGGCCGCACGGTGCCGCTGCGCGAGACCGAATTGTCCCGGGAAGACTCCGATCTGCTCGACCAGCCCGGCCGGTCCCGGCAGGAGACGCTGAACCGGCTGCTGTTCCCCGGCCCGACGAAGGAGTTCATGTCGGCGCGAGAGACGTACGGCCGGGTCGGCCGGCTGGACACCCTCGACTATCTGTACGGCCTGCGTCCCGGTGACGAGCACACCGTTCCGTTGGGACGCGGGGTCAGCTTGATCCTGGGACTTGAGGCCATCGGCTCACCCGACGAGCGCGGTATGCGGACCGTCATGTGCACCATCAACGGCCAGCTACGTCCGATCCGGGTGCGTGACACCTCGATCAAGGTCGACGTGAAAGTGGCGGAGAAGGCGGACTCGGCCAACCCCGGCCATGTCGCGGCGCCCTTCGCCGGCGTCGTGTCGGTCGGGGTCGCAGAGGGGGACGTCGTGGAGGCGGGCGCGACCGTGGCGACCATCGAAGCGATGAAGATGGAGGCCGCGATCACGGCGGGTCGGTCCGGCACTGTTCAGCGCCTCGCCCTCGGCTCGATCCAGCAAGTCGAAGGCGGCGACCTCGTGCTGGTCATAGCGTGACCGGCTCGCGCCCGCTCTCTCAGCCCGCGTAGAAGCCGATCAGGTCCGGCCTCGGGCGGCCGAGCCGCTCGGCCACCTCGGACCAGGGGACGAATCCATCGAGCCAGACGACCAGGGCGGCGATCAGCTCCTGCTGGTCCTGGGTCTTCAGCTCGGCCATCGCGGCCCGGTAGGCGCTCGCCATCATCAGGGCCTTGTCGTATGGGTGCCAACCGACCGTCAGCCCCGTGACGGGCAGCAGGCCGACGCTGGTCGTCGAGTTCAGCAGGTGCCGCAGGCCGACCGCTGCGGACACCCCGCCGCGCGCCAGGGCGAAGTCCAGATCGTCCATCTGGCCGGCGGTGAGCTCGAGCTTGGTCGACCCCCACGCCATGCCCTGTACCAGCAGCTCCAGCACCCGCCACGTTGCGCCGGCCCGCTCGGGCGGAACATACGCACCGGCGATCAGGACCTGCACGTCGTGGGGCTCGGGATCGGTCGGCGAAACGACCGGGGCGGCCGGCACACGGCGGAAGATCGGACCGAGCCGCGACAGCAGCCCACCGGACCGCGCCCCGACGGGCTGGGGCGCAAGAGCCTGCTGCGCGAGTCCATGCAGGTGCGCCGCATACGCCGCGTCGGCGCCCACGATGCCGCGCACCTCGTCGATGCCGACGGCGTACAGCCGGAGCTCGCCCATGACAGAACCGTAGCCGAGGCTCCGCCTATCCTGAGCGCATGAATCCCCGGACTCGGCGTCTGATCGTGTCCGGTGTCCTCGCGGCCATGCTGCTGATCGTCATCGTCACGGCAGTCGTCAGGTCGACCCGCTGAGTTCGGCTACCCGCCGCCCCACACCGCCGTCGCCCCGGCGTGCCCGATCCGGACGACCTGCACGATGGTCACGACGCCGAACACGATGCTCAGGACCGACCCGATGATCAGCATCAACCGGCCCCTCGGGTGCTCCCTGGTCACCAGCCGCTGACCGATATAGACCAGCACGACACCGACGAGCAGCCCGACGGTCCACCACAACAGCGTTCCTCCCAGAGCCTCGTGTCGCTGCAGCGCAGCTGATGGCTGAGTGAACGTCTTGCTGAGGTCCTCACCCGCCTCCTGGGTGACGTAGGTCAGGATCGGAGCCGCGATCGCGGCCACCAGCACCAGCTCGGAGTAGCGCAGCCGGGCCCACTTCAGCAGGGAGATCACGATCGCTCCAAGCGCTGCCAGGGGGACGATGACGACCGTCGCGTGAACGATGAGCGGGTGCAGTGGCAACCCCAGGATCTCCATGGCGCAACTCAATCATCCTTCGCTGTACAGGCCTTCGCTGCGTACGGGAGGTGAACTTCTGGCCGCGACCTTCCGGTCCGACGACCAGACGTCGCGTACGCTCCCACGTGAAAGAACGACGAAAGGTTCAGCCACGACGATGGTTCGGTCGCGTAAGGGCGCCCGGGGGGCGGCCGCTCTCAGCCTTGCCCTGCTCGCCTCACTCTGGGCACCCGCGGTCGCCGCGGCCGAGGCCAAGGTGGCGTTCACCATCACCGACCCCCGGATCACGGAGTCGTCGGGGCTGGTTCGCAATGCCGCACATGACGGCTACTGGACCGTCAACGACTCCGGCGACGGCGGCGTCGTGTACGCGTTGAACACCAAGGGCGCGGTCACCGGAAGCTTCCGTTACGCGGCGAGCCCGACCGACGTTGAGGCGCTGGCACGCTACGGCAAGCGCCTCTACGTCGCAGACATCGGTGACAACGCCAAGAAGCGCGACTTCGTGACGGTGTACTACTTCAGCGATCCGCCCACGGATGGCAGCACGGTGAAGTTCCGGTCGTACGACTTCGCCTATCCCGATGGCCCGCACGACGCGGAGACTCTGCTGGTCGACGCCGCCGGCCGGTTGTACATCGTCACGAAGGACAAGAAGGGCGCGATCTACTCCGCGCCCGGCGTGCCGTCGAGGACGGCGCTGAACCGGCTGGTCAAGGTCGGCTCTGCACCGGCGTACGTGACCGACGGCGTGTTCCTGGACAACAACGAGCAGATCGCCCTTCGGACGTATGTCTCGGTGATCATGCTCGATGCGATCAGCTACAAGACCGCGGGTCGGTCGGTGGCTCCACTGCAACCGCAGGGGGAGACGATCGCGCTCACCCCCAACGGCAAGCAGCTCCTGCTCGGCAGCGAGGGGAGCCCCTCCACCACATACGTCGTCAGCGTGCCGACCAAGGACGCGAAGGTGCCGAAGGCCGCCGCCACGCCGCCGGCGGACCCGTCGGCGAGCCCGAGTGCCTCGAAGTCGTCCACCGACAGTGCGGATGCGGACACCGACCCCGCCGCGGACGAGGGCTCCAGTGCCGTCGGCGGCGGGCAAGGCACGATGCTCGCGCTGGGTCTGGCCGCCGCGGTGGCCGTGGTCGCCGGCGTGGTCGTTGCGGTGGTCCGCCGCCCCTGACCCTCCGCTCTCCTCCCCCGGAAACTGGGCCCGAACGACAGCGACACGCCGATGGAAGCTGTCGTTTGCGCCCAGTTTCCGAGGTAGCTGCAGACGGGGAAGACTGATGGCATGGATCTTGCCGCCGAACGCATCGACTACCTGGGTCGGCACCTGGTGGAGTCCGAAGCGCCGTCCGACCCGCTGACGCTGTTCCAGACCTGGTTGACCGACGCGTTCGCCGCCAAGGAGACCGGATCGCTGCCCGAACCGACGGCCATGGTGATCTCGACACTCGACGCCGGACGGCCCAGCTCACGGACCGTGCTGTTGAAGGAGGCCGACGGCAGAGGATTCGTGTTCTTCACCAACTACGAGTCGCGTAAGGGCCGGGACCTGGCCCAGAACCCGGCCGTCGCACTGCTCTTCGGCTGGTACCCCTTGCAGCGTCAGGTGCGAGTTGAGGGAACGGCGACGAGGGTTGATCGGTCCGAGTCGGAGGCGTACTTCGCCAGTCGGCCGCGCGGATCGCAGCTCGGTGCATGGGCATCCGCCCAGTCGAGCGAGGTCGCCTCGGCCGAGGCGCTGACGACCAGTTATCGACAGGTCGAGGAGCGGTTCGGGGACGGCGACGTGCCCTGCCCGCCTTATTGGGGTGGCTACCGGGTGGTGCCGGAGACCATCGAGTTCTGGCAGGGGCAGCCCTCTCGGATGCACGACCGGCTGCTGTATCGCCGGGCCGGGGCGAGCTGGACGCTTACCCGCCTCGCCCCCTGACCGGGCAGCCATGTCCGATGTGCGCGGAGCCTGTTTGAGGTGTCCCGAGCGTGTCAAAGGGCGAGGTGGCTCAGGCGAGGTCGTTCAGCTGGATCTCGACGGCGAGGAACTGCTCCGGGAACTGCTCGAGCACGACCTGACGCGGATCGGCGACCGGATAGATCCGCTTCATGGCCAGCTCCTCGAGCCGGCTCAACCGTGGGTCGGTCAAGACGGCCTCGACGCTCGCCCGGTCGCCGCCGGCTGCCAGGGCTGCCAGCTGGTCCGCTCTTGGCAGCACCAGCGCGACCATCAGATCCGCCGCTGTCTCCCCGAGCTTTCGAGCCTGGTTACCGCGTCTGCGGGCATATCGCTGCTGCGACCATCCGCCGGCCTTGGTTCGGCCCTGGACGTACGCCGTCTCGATCTTGGATGCCGCGAGTCGCCGGCCCTCGAACACCCCAACGGCCACCCCGCCGCGGCGGATGAGCAGTGCGCCGACCGTGCGCTCCCGGGTCGTGTGGGCTACCAGGCCGGCCAAGGTCGTCTCGAGGAGCGGTGGGAACGGAACCCGCACGACGGCCGTGGCGCCGTCCTCCGCCGTCAGCTGGACCTCGTTCGCGTCGACCGCGAGTCCAGGCGGCCCGTGTCGTTCGGTGAACCCACCCAGCCAGCGTTCGAGCCTCGCGGCATCGACCCTGACCGTCCGCATGTGCTGCCTCCTCTGCGAGACGGTCCGGCGTGAGCAATTGTCTAGTGATCGGATGTGCTCCGCAGATGGACAAACCCGCGAGCTTTCGTCCTCGCCATCGGATTCGATGGCGACCGACGGCCGGGGGACAACTCCGGCACTCGCGGGTTCGGGTGTTGGCTGTGGATTAGCCGGCCGCCAGGCGACCAGTTCACACAGGTGCGGCGGCTAGCTGGCCGTCACCTCACATGTCCAAGAGTCACTCATTCCTCGGACCACCTCCTTTCCGTGTGCCACAAACGTATGCGGCCAATCACGGCCGGTCAATGGGGTTTCGGGCGGTGATCTGGTCCGGACTGCTCTGTGCCAACGAACTGACTCCTGCCCTTCCCGCTCCGGCCGTACGTTGTGACGCTTGTGCTGGCAGACGGTGCCTTGGAGCGGCGCTTCAGCACTGGTTGTCACGCTTGTGCTGACAGACGGTGCGCGGAACGGGTGTGGACGAATCGTTGTGCCGCTTGTGCTGGCAGACGGTGCGCGGAACGGGTGTGGAGCGCTCGTTGTCCCGCCTCTGCTGGCAGACGATTCAGCGTGAGCTCGGGACCGGATGGCAACCGAGGCTCAGGCGAGGATGACCTCGATGCCGGTCGCGCGGAAGACGCTCAGCAATGCGGGGTCTGCGGCGCTGTCGGTGATCAGCCCGGTCACCTCGGCCAGCCGGCAGATCCGGAAGAAGCCGACCTCGCCGAGCTTCGACGCGTCGGCCACGACGTAGCTTCTCTTAGCCTGGGTGACCATCACCCGGTTCACCGGCGCCTCGGCCTCGTCGGTGATGGTGATCCCACCCAAGGCGTCCACTCCGGTCGCACCGAGGAAGCAGATGTCACTGGTCAGCTGCCCCATCGTGTCCGCCGCAAGCGCGCCCACCAGCTCGTAACTCTGCGGCCGTGCGACCCCGCCGCAGACGACGATCTTGATGAACGGCCGGACCGTCAGCTCGGTCGCGATGTTCAATGCGTTCGTTACGACGGTGACGCCGCTGTGCAACGCCTCTGACGTCGCGATCGCCCGCGCGACCTCGACCGTGGTCGTGCCGCCGTTCAGCGCGACGACACACCCCGGCCACAGCATTGCGGCGGCTCGCTCGGCGATGTCGGCCTTCGCCGGGTGGCGGCCGATGGTCTTGTAGCGCATCGGCAGGTCGTAGCTCGTGCTGTTGGGCACGGCGCCGCCGTGGGTACGAGACAGGAGCTGCTGGTCCGCGAGATGGTCCAGGTCGCGGCGGATGGTGGCGGTCGAGACCGAGAAGGTATCGGCCGCCTCGTCGACGTCGATCCGGCCCGCGCTGACCAACAGCTCCAAGATGGCTGCCAGACGTTCGGCGCGGGTCATGCTCCGCATGATATGTTCATATCTGCTCGTTTGATGCAGTAAACGTGCATTCTTTTCACACCATCCGAGTGTCGTCGCCTCGGCACGCCGGATCTCCAGCTGCCAGATGATGGTCGTGGCCGACCGAATGAGGAGAGCGATGACGCCGTACGTGTCCGCCGAGATCGCCAGTCAGCCACAGTGCTGGCGCCGCGCCGCTGAACTGGCGCGGACCGCGCCCGCCGGGCTACCCATCGACGGCGAACGGGTCGCCTTCGTCGGTTGTGGTACCTCCTGGTTCGTCGGTCAAGCCCTTGCCGCGCTTCGCGAGTCCGCCGGTCGCGGCGAGTCCGACGCGTTCACCGCTACCGAGGTGCCTGACCGTACGTACGACCGGGTCATCGCGTTGACCCGGTCCGGGACGACCTCGGAGGTCATCGAGGTGCTGGCCCGACTGAAGGGTCGGGTGGCGACCACGGTCGTCCTCGGCGACCTGGCTACGGCGGCGGCGAGCGCGGCGGACAACGTCGTCGATCTCTCCTTCGCCGACGAGCGATCGGTGGTCCAGACGCGGTTCGCCACCTCGACGCTCGCACTGTTCCGGGCGTTGTGGGATGAGGACGTCGCCGAGCTCGCGACCCAGGCAGAGGCCGTGCTGGACGAGCCGCTGCCCGAGGCGGCCGTCGGTGTCGAGCAACTGACCTTCCTCGGCCGGGGCTGGACGATCGGCGTCGCGAATGAAGCGGCCCTGAAGTTCCGCGAGTCGTCCTCGAGCTGGGCGGAGGCCTATCCGGCGTACGACTACCGGCACGGCCCGATCGCCATCGCCCAAGCCGGGCGGGCTGTCTGGATGTTCGGTGAGCCGCCCGTCGGACTGGCGGCCGACGTGGCCGCAACCGGCGCCGGTTTCGTGCACCACGATCGCGACGCACTGGTGGACCTGGTCCTGGCCCAGCGGGTCGCGGTGCAGCGCGCCCTCGATCTCGGCCTCGATCCGGACCATCCACGCAGCCTGACGCGCTCGGTCATCCTGGTCTGATGGATGACAAGGCTGAGGTCGTGCTGGCTGTCGACATCGGCGGCACACTGACCAAGCTGGCGTGGGCCGGTGTCGACGGCGGTCTCGGATCGGAGCCGGTGCGCCGGGTGCCGTCCGAACGCGAAGGCGAGTCGGTCTCCGTGCCGTGGCTGGCCGAGGTGATCGCCGAGCGGGCCTCCGGCCGGCCCGATGTCCGCGGCTTCGGTGTCGTCGCCCCGGGCATCGTCGACGCCGCGAGGGGAGTGGTACGGGTCGCACCGAATCTCGGTTGGCGCGAGGTGCCGCTGCGCGATCGGCTCGAGGAGCTCAGCGGGCTGTCCGGCGCTGTCGGTCACGACGTCCGGACGGCGGGGTTGGCAGAGTGGCGCCTGCACCAGCCGGGCCAGACCGACCTCTTGTTCGTCGCGCTCGGCACCGGTATTGCCGGTGCTCCCGTCGTCGACGGCCGGCTGCTCGAGGCGGGTGGGTACGCCGGGGAGATCGGCCACTGGTCGGTCGCCGAGGCCGCCGGTCGCCGCTGCGCCTGTGGACGTACCGCGTGCCTGGAGACGGTCTCGTCGGCCGCCGGCATCGTGCGCGAGTACGCCCGGGCCGGCGGATCGGCGCGGAGCGCCCAGGAGGTCGCTGACCTCGCTCGCGGGGGACACCAGGCCGCGCTCGACACCTTCGCCCGCGCCGCGGCCGCGCTTGCGGAGGCGCTCGGTCGATATCTCACGCTCCTCGGGCCCCGACGGATCGTGCTCGGTGGCGGACTATCGGCCGCGGCCGACCTCCTGATCCCCGCGATCACAGCCGTGATCAGGGCGAACATCACATTCGAGCGGGAGCCGGAGATCGTTCGAGCGGGACTTGGCGCGGACGCCGGCGTGATCGGCGCCGGAATCCTCGGCTGGGACCGGGTCGGGCGCCCCGGAGAAGCGGTGGTCGGCAGATGAGCGAGCAGTGGTTGTTGGCCGACCACGTCGTGACCGGGGACGGAGTGCTGCACCAGGCGTACGTCGTCGTCCGGGACGGGCGGATCGCCGAGGTCGTTTCCCCGGGATCGAGTCTCGGGCCGCTCGATCCGCCACCTGCGGGAGCCGACAGCCAGCGCCTCGAGGGCTGGCTCGTCCCCGGGTTCGTCGACACCCACAACCACGGGGGAGGCGGTGCCGACTTCGCGACCACCGATTCGGACGAGGTCCGCCGGGCGCTTGCGTTCCATCTGGCGCACGGCACAACCACAACCCTCGCAAGCTTGGTCACGGCCGCACCGACGACGTACGACGAGCAGCTCGCAACCCTCGCCCCACTGGTCGCCACGGGTGAGCTGGCCGGTGTCCATCTCGAGGGCCCGTTCCTGTCGCCGGAGCAACCCGGGGCTCACGACCCTGCCCTGCTCACCCACCCGACCCCCGAAGCGGTCCAGCGTCTGATCGACGGCGGACGAGGGTCGATCCGGATGGTCACGCTGGCGCCGGAGCTACCGGGCGGGCTGGCGGCAATCGAACATTTCGTCGGGGCCGGTGTGGTTGTCGCGTTCGGTCACAGCGATGCCGACGAGACGATGGTTCGGGCCGCGATCTCGGCCGGGGCGAGTGTTGCCACCCATCTGTTCAACGCCATGCGGCCGATCCACCACCGTGAGCCCGGGCCGGTGCCGTGGCTCCTGACCGATCCACGGGTCACGGTCGAGCTGATCTGCGACGGCTTCCACCTGCATCCGGACGTGATCGCCATGGCCGTGGACACGGCCGGACCCGAGCGGGTGGCGCTGGTGACCGACGCCATGCTCGCCGCCGGTGCCGCCGACGGTCGCTATCGGCTCGGCAGCCTCGCGGTCGAGGTCACCGATGGGCAGGCACGTCTGCTCGACCCCGACGGTGGACTGGGTTCGATCGCGGGGTCGACCCTGACCATGGGTGCCGCATTCGAGCTCGTCGTCGGTCTCGGGATCTCGATCGTCGACGCGGCCCGGATGGCCGCCACGACGCCGGCGGATCGACACGGGCTCGGCGAGGTCGGTGTCATCGAGGCCGGGCGGCGGGCGGACTTCTGTCTCGTCGACGATGACGGCCGGCTGCTACGCGTGATGCGCGCCGGCTGCTGGGTCTGAGGGTTGTCGTCGTCGTTGTCCTTGTCCTGGTCGCGGCCTCTCGAGGGACTACCCGCCGCGCTTCACCAGGTCGTATCGATCCAAGGCGTCCTTCCGCTCCGCGGCGTGATCAACGATGGGCGCCGGGTAGCCCGCGGCACCACCAGGCGCACCCCACGGCTCGTGGATGTGCTGGTCCGCGAGCCCGATCAGCTCGGGCACATATCGCCGGATGTAGGTCCCGGCCGGATCGAACTTCTTCGCCTGGGTCGTCGGGTTGAACACCCGGAAGTAGGGAGCGGCATCCGTTCCGCAGCCAGCCACCCACTGCCAGTTCAGCTGGTTCTGTGCGATGTCGCCGTCGCGAAGGTGGTCCATGAACCACGTCGCGCCGTGCCACCAGCCGATGTGCAGGTCCTTGATGAGGAATGAGGCGACCACCATCCGCACCCGGTTGTGCATCCATCCCTCGGCGATCAGCTGACGCATCCCGGCGTCGACCAGCGGGTACCCGGTCTGGCCGTGCTGCCAGGCCGCCAACCGGTCCGCGGCGCGCTTCGTGGTCGCGGGGTCGTCGGTCGGCATCCTCGCAAACTCGGGCCGGATCGGCTGCGTGACGGCGTCTGGCCGGTGGTACAACACATCGGCGAAGAAGTCGCGCCAGGCCAGCTGTCGGGTGAGCACCGCCGCACCCTTCGAGCGGCGGGGTCGGAGATCGCCGAGCACCGTGCGCGGGTGCAGATGTCCCCAGCGCAACGCGATCGACAGATGTGAGGTCGCGTCGGCGCCGGGGTCGTCGTGGAGGTCGGCATAGTCGGTGACCCCACCGGGGTCGGCCGCGAGCCACGAGTGCCATCGGCGCAGAGCCACGGCCTCGCCCGCCAGGGGGACCAGATCGGGGTCGGCGTCGACGGTCTTGCGGTGCTCGGCCGCCAGCCAGGAGACGTCGGCGAGTCGAGGCGTTGACGCGGGGAAGTGGACGCCTTGCTCGCTCCAGGCCCGGAAGAACGGGGTGAACACCTGGAACGGCTTCCCCGAGCCGTTCGTCAAGGTGCCCGGCGCCACGCCGTACGACGAACCGGTCGCTGTCAGCGCGACGTTTCGCTCGGCCAGCGCGTCGGCGACCGCGGCGTCGCGACGAGCACCGTACGGACCGAAGTCGGCACTGATGTGCACGGCGTCGACATCGAACTCCCTGGTCAGTCGTGGAATGACGGTGGTGGGCCGACCGAGCACGATGCTCAGGCCGGGCCCTCCGCGGTCGCGCAGGTCGGCGTCCAGGACGTGCAGCGCGGCGTACAGCCAGGCCGTGCGCACTGGTCCTGCCTTCGCCAGCAGCGCAGGATCGAGGACGAACAACGGCAGCACGGCCGAGCCGTGGTGTACCGCCGCGCTCAGTGCCGGGTTGTCGGTGAGGCGGAAGTCACGTCGGACCCACCAGATCGTCGGTTTCGGTGCTGGGGCCATGATCTAGTCTTGCAACGGCCCCCGACAGTCCTGCCTGTTCGGGGGTGACCGGCCCGACGCCCGGGCAGGTCCGACCCGCACGGAGCGGAGAAGAACGCGTCGTGAGCGACCTGATCGACACCACCGAGATGTACCTGCGCACGATCTACGAGCTCGAGGAAGAGGGCATCGTCCCGCTCCGGGCTCGGATCGCGGAGCGGTTGCAGCAGAGCGGCCCGACCGTGTCTCAGACCGTGGCTCGGATGGAGCGCGACCACCTCGTGCAGGTCCAAGGGGACAGACATCTGGAGCTCACCGCGGAGGGCCGGGCCCGCGCCACCCGTGTGATGCGCAAGCACCGGCTCGCCGAGCGTCTGCTGATCGACGTCATCGGGCTCGACTGGGAGATGGTGCACGACGAGGCGTGCCGGTGGGAGCATGTGATCTCTGAGGATGTCGAGCGCCGGCTCGTCGTCTTGTTGAACACACCGACCGAGTCGCCGTACGGCAATCCGATCCCGGGGCTGGAGGAGCTCGGAGTGCGGGGCCATCGGGCGGAGTTCCGAGACGGAAACGAGCAGCTCCAGTCCGTTGTACGCGACCATCCCGGCACCCCGATCCGGGTCGTCATCCAGCGGATGAGCGAGGAGATCCAGAAGGACGTCGCCATGATGGGCACCCTGCGCGAGGCAGGCATCCAGCCAGGGGTCGAGGTCAGTGCCGAGGTGGGTGGTCTGGGGGTACGACTGTCGGCGCCTGATGCTCCCGTGTGCGAGATCGACACCGAGGCGTCGACCCATCTGTTCGTGACCCTCGCCTGAGCGCTGGGCGCGCGCTCGCGCCATGATGGTGCGGTGAGCGACGACGAGGTCAACTGGCGGGAATACCTCAGCGAGTTCCATCGCGACCGCGCCGGGGTGGTGGAGTCGGTGCTCTCTCGATCGATGGGTGGGGAGCACTCTCCGTACCGATGGCTGGCACGTGCGGTCTCCGCGGACGCCAAGCTGGTGCTGGACCTGGCCTGCGGCTCGGGACCGATGTCGAGAGAGCTCGCACAGCCTGGACGAACGATCGTCGGCCTCGACCTCAGCGCTGAAGAGCTGGCGCTGGCCGCACAGCGCGGACCTGGGCCTTGGGTCAGAGGAGACGGGCTCACCCTGCCGTTCGCCGACGGCAGCATGGATGCGGTGACGAGCTCGATCGGTCTGGCGGTGCTCACTCCGCTCAGCGAGGTGGTCGCCGAGTGTGCTCGGGTGCTGCGGCCAGGTGGGGTGCTGGCCGCGATCGCACCGGCGCTCCGGCCGCTGGGTCCCAAGGACCTCCGCGTCCTCACCCGAATCAACACCCGACTACGGACGAAGCCGCAGTTCCCTGGCCCGCTGGAGCTGGTCGGATTCACCAAGATCGCCGAGGATCATGGCCTGCGGCGCGTCGAGGACGGTCGGGAGCGCTACCGGTTCACCGTGCAGTCTCGCGCCGACGCCGAACTCGTGATGCGCGCCCTCTACCTGCCGAGCACCCGCTGGTCGCGGGTCGAGTCGGCCATCGAGCTGCTCGAGGATCGCGTGTCGCGTCGGGGCCCGTTCGAGATCGCGATTCCCATGCGCCGGGTCGTCGCGATCAAGTGACCTCGCGGGCCAGCGGGGGGCCCAGCCGCGGCCGCCCGGGAATAGCACTCTGCGCGGTGCTGTTGTGCAGGTCAGGAACAGCCCATCTGGAGGAGCAGAGCTTTTCATGGCGACCATCAACATCGACGCGACCGACTTCGAGTCGACGATAAGCGACAACGACATTGTGCTCGTGGATTTCTGGGCCGACTGGTGTGGCCCGTGCAAGCGCTTCGCGCCTGTCTACGAGAAGGTGTCGGAGGAGAACGCGGAAATCGTCTTCGCCAAGCTCGACACCGATGCGAACCAGGAGCTGTCGCAGGGCCTCGGCATCGAGGGTATTCCGACCCTGATGGCGTTCCGCGAGGGCGTCTTGGTGTTCAACCAGGCGGGTGCTCTGCCGCCGGCGGCCCTCAAGCAGGTCGTCGAGGCCGTCAAGGAGCTCGACATGGAAGAGGTGCACGCGCAGGTGGCGAAGCTCCAGGAGGAGCACGGTCACTGAGCTAGCGAGGCCGTACGTCCAGCGCGAGCATCGTCACGCGCGTTATCGCACCGCATCGCCCAGATGCGGGCCGGAACGCCGGTGTGCGGGCGCGTAATCGCACCGCATCGCCCACCTGGTGCCGATCTGAGGCGGCTCGGGGTGTGTTATCGCACCGCATCGCCCAGATGCGGGTCGGAAGCCGGTGTGCCGGCGCGTTATCGCACCGCATCGCCCACCTGGTGCCGATCTGAGGCGGCTCGGGGTGTGTTATCGCACCGCATCGCCCAGATGCCGGCCGGAATGCGGGTGTGCCGGCGCGTTATCGCACCGCATCGCCCACCTGGTGCCGATCTGAGGCGGTTCCGGGTGTTGTCGCACCGCTTCGCCCGGACGCTACCCTGTGACACTGGCCCCCATAGCTCAGGGGATAGAGCAAAGGTT
>CAWHZT010000018.1:0-220873 GCA_963833925.1 uncultured Actinomycetota bacterium
ACGTCCCTCCGACGAGAACGCTTCCCGGCTACCCGACTGACGTAGCTCCGCGCACCCGGCCGGACCCGACGCCGGTCGACGCGCTCCACCGTTCAACGGGTGCTCTGGCCTGCTGGCCCACTTGTCGTGTGGTCGCGGGCATGGCATGTTGACCGCGGACTTCTCATCCTTCGGGGTGCGGACCTGGGCGGCGCGCACCCAACGGCCATAGACCCGGTGTAGACCGCAGAAACAAGCTTCGTCATCATGTGGATCATGACCGAGAGACCGGCCCGCGCTCGCAGCAAGCGCGACGCCTCGAGGCGGCCATCGACCGCGGGCCGGATCGCCTCAGTCGCCAGCGTCTCGACTGCCGCCAGCGTCGCTGTCGCCGGCAGCGTGATCACCACCGCCAGTGTGGCAGTGGCCGCTAGCGCCGCAACTGTCGGAAGCGTCGGCGTGGTTCGGAGTGTCGCCACGGCCGGAAGCGTTGCGGTGGCCGGAGCTTGCGGTGGCCGGGAGCGTTGCGGTGGCCGGGAGCGTGGCTACAGCGGGAAGTGTGGCAGTCGCCGGTAGTGCGGCGACAGCCGGAAGCGTTGCCGTCGCCGGAAGCGCGGCGACCGGCGCGAGCATCGGGATAGTCGCCAGCGTGCTCACGCTTTTCGGAGTGGGCGTGCAAAGGTGCGTAGGCACTCTGGCTTGTGTGAACTGCACGCGTTGCGTGGGTTGTATCGGGTGTGTCGACTGCGTGGACTGCGTGGGTTGCATCGGCTGCGTGGGCCTACGTGGCGCGATCGGACAGCGAGCTGTCCACGCCTGATACGAGGACACGCCGGGCCACCACGTCGGTAGACACTGCCGAAGGAAGCGCCCGCAAGCCGACCGCTGAACGAGACGCAAGATGTGCCCTCGGGAGCGTATCGCCGCGGCCAACGCCCTGTTCGGCCCGACTGCGGTGTCCACAAGATCGTTATGCTGCTGACCTGACCAAAAAGGGGGGACAATCCGATGCCAGTCATTCGGGGTGCTGATCGTCCCGTCGAGCTTCGTGCCGAGACGCTACCCACACTGCAGCGACTGGTGGATCGATCCGCCGGGTCGCAGGCCTTTACGGTGCTGGTCAACATCGCATCCGCCGGCCAGGCTGTGCCGGCTCATGTCCATGATGTCGAGGAGGCCCTGATCGTGGTCGACGGGGAGATCCGCGCCTCACTCGATGGCGTGGAGGTCACCGCCGCGGCCGGCGACGTCGTCATCGTTCCCCCCGGAATAAGACACGCGTTCAGCCATCATGGCCGGACCTCCGACCCGGCTCGCGTGATCGCTGTGCTCGGGTCTCCCGACGTCTTGATAGGGCAGCCGCCCGCTGCCTCGTCCTAGCAACGACGACGCATGTGCGCAACGCTGCAACAGAGCCTCATCGCCGTTGAGCCTTCGCTTCGGAGGTCAGTGTGAGTCCTACGTGACTCCGACGTCGGTTGCTCGGGCAGTCGCGACGAAAAAGACTGCGCCCTTACCGGTAGCCGTCCGTTGGACGGTCGTCTAGCGAAGCCGGGCGACCGCCGCGTCCATCTTGGTGCTTGAGGGGGATCAGGATCAGGCAATCCCCGTGCGACGCTGGAGGCTGGGGCGATGGAGGACAAGATGGTCTAGTGCCCTTAGCTGAGCGTCCTCCCCGGCGGCCCCTGACCCGCGCGGAACTGCCCGCCGAACTCACCCCCGAGACGCTGCGCGAGCTCAGTTTCATCACGCTGCGTCAGCTTGCCGACCACCGCAATGGCGTGCTCGACGCTAAGGAGCAGCAGCAGTTCGATGCCGCTCTGCCCGAGGTGATGCGCGGGACCGCGTCACGCGTCAACGAGGCCGCCCAGCGAGCGCCGCATGAAGGACCCGGCCCTCTCGACCCGACCCTGCGCAGGTCCTATGAGCGCAACCAGCAGCGTCTTGCCGAGCAGACCCGGCGCGCTCGAGAACGATTCCCCGAGCTCGCGCTAGACCATCCGAACCAGCCGGCCGAAGGGTCCCCGCCGTCTGTGGCCTCTACGACGGCACCGCCAGACGGGTCGACGACCATGGCGCCGCCCACCCCCACCACTTCCACCGACGACATCTCTCCACGCACTCTGGAGCAGGAGGTCGAGCAGACCTCGGAGACCCTCGACATGCTCGAGAAGATCGCCTCGCTGCAGCAGCAACAGCTCGAGCACCAAGAGAGCCAGCTGCTCACCGAGACCCGAGGCGTCTTCTTCGCCTTCCTGGTCTCAGTCGCGGTGATCGTCGCCGGGATCGCCCCGCTGGTCGAGGCCGAGCCGCACGAACGGCTACTCATCGTGCTCTGGACGGTCGCGGTCATCGCGGCGGCCGGGCTGGTGTACGCCCTCGTCCGGCGCGTGCAGGGCACGCCCCGAGGTCCCGGCGTGACGGGCGCCGCGGAAGAGTAACGGCCGGTCGGCTCGACGAGAAGGGGACCTCTATATCGACGGTGTCTGGCGGGCGTGGCAGGAGGCCTACTGCGGCTAGGTGGACCTCAGCAACTCATCAGTGCCGTCCGTCGCGGACCCGGTGGATAGCTATTGTCAGGCTCGTGTACGGGTCCGGGACCCCAGGTGCCGTCCCACGGGTCCCAGACCGATCATGTCAACGCCTTCCCAGCGACGTTGTCGCTCAACGGTCCCCGCCTCCGTCTTGACAGACCACCCGGATCATGGAGCCTTCCGTGGCAGGGCCGACACCTTCCCACTCTTTCGAACAGGCCCGGCGCCAGTCGTTTCCCTCAAACCGGCGGTGTTCGCGATCGTCGCCTCCGTCGTGGTCGGTAGCGACCCCTTCGTCAATCCGACCGTTCCCCAGCCCGGTCGGGTTGCGGCACCGCGTGCCCAGCTGTGCTCGCCGGCGCGACGCCTCAAGACAACGAGCAGGCCGTGTTGGTCCACGGTGACGTCCACCAGCTCAATGCACTCCAGGCCGGCACACAGCCCAAGATCATCGATCCAGACGGTCTTCTGGCCGAGCCTGAGTTTGATCTAGGGACTAAATGATGCGGGGTGACCTCGTCGGACTTCCTCCAGCACCACAGCACCCAAGAGGATTACCTCGCTAGAAACCCAACAGTCAGGCTTGGATAATCGAGCGGATGGCAAGCGGACTACACACTGAGTCGAGATCGACCTCACAGCCGTTGGCCCTAGCCTGTCCGGCCCAACCCGTGCCGTGCCGCCGCCCTGGAGTGGTGCAGTTGTGAGTCGGGTCGGGCCGGGGTCGCCACAAGCCGTCGGCTGTTACCAGACAGTCCCCGGCGGCGGCCGCCGTGGCCGTAAGCGGACCGTTCAGCGGGCACCGGGGTGCTTGCCGGGCCCATCTTCAGACGATGCGGTCAGCCGGCCTGATGGGTCTCCGATGACGCCGGCGCTCTACAACTTCCGAGCGATGTGCAGTACGGTTCCCCACCCGCGGCGGACAGTACCGCTGGGATGTAAGGCCACGCGTCGTCGGATCTCACCGAACAACCGATCGCGGTCGGCCGGCGCCATGGCGATGTGTCCCGAGAACGTCCGCAGCAGATCGATATAGGCCTCGGCCGTGTAGTCGACGGTCCAGTCGAAGTGGTCGACCGACACCATCTGGAACAGCCCGGTGGCACGAATCTCGTCGGTCATCTCGGGCAGCTCGCCGGGTGCCGGCCTCGGCGCCCCCTCAGGCGGGGCCTCGCCGATCTGGTCGTACACCTCCTGCAACTCATCGAAAAACGGATCACCGCTTACGGGGAACACGTGCTGAGCACTCCAGATAGCGAGATGACCGTCCGGCCGCAGGGCACGGGCCGCCCGTCCGTAGCGCAGATCCGGATCCAGCCAGTGCCAGGCGGTCGCCGCAACGACGGCAGCGAACTCTCCCGGCCGGGACTTCCAGTCCTCGAAGCGTCGGTTCACGACTTCGACCGGGTGACCAGCAAGGTTGGCGCGCGCCTGAGCGGCGAGCGCGGCACCGGGTTCGACCGCGGTCACCTGCAACCCGCGGCGAACCAGGGGAAGTGTCGCCTTACCCGGGCCGGGTCCAACCTCCAGCACTCGATCACCCCGCCGGAGCTTCGCAGCCTCTACCAGCCGCTCGAAAAGCGCGTCTGGGTACTCCGGACGAGCGTCCTGGTACAGCTCGGCAGCTTGATCGAACGTCCCGCCGAGCCGCTCGCGATCGCTCACGAGCCAAGGTTCCACCATCACGGCCCAGTGTGGGGTCAGCTCGCATCGCGAACTACTACGATTTCGCTTACCGGGCGATGGCGAGTCGGCACTGAGACGGCTCGTGACGGCGGCTGAGAGATGCCCGTAAGCCGTCCCTCGATCGAGGGGAAGCCGGCCCGGATCGGCGTATCCGGCGAAGAGCGGCACGATCCCCAGTTGCCGATCGAACAAGACGTGGTCCCCTTGCAGGCTTGGGGTCTTGCTGCAGGTCGCATCCTCATTACTCGATGAGTTTCGGCTAAGCCACGCGCCACTCGTCGGAGTGCACATTCGCCATCAGGTCGGCTCCGTTGTACTCGGCGAGATCATCGAACTCGACCTGAACACCGTCGGGACCCAGGGCCGCACCGCAGAGGTATCTCTCACGCGGCGCCCGCCAATACAACTCATCGAGTGACGCGGGGATCTCAGCGGCCCTGGCGACCAGCCCGGGTTGGTCTCGTACCTAGAGGACGAATGTGTACTCGTGACTGGCGAGAGCGAGGCCTTCAGGGTGCTCGAGGGTGGTCCTGTCCGGCGACCTTTGCTGATGGGTAGTCGCGGAGGCAAGCGCATCGCCCGGACACGCCGGGGGAGCCCACTGTTCTGCCGTTTGCGCACCGCATCGCCCAGATGGGGCCGGAAGTGGACCGTTTAGCCCCCGTTTGCGCACCGCATCGCCCAGACGCGGCTGGAAGGGTAGTGAAATCTCCCCGACCAGCGACGAGGGCGACCACGATCGCCGCCCACTCCGGAACACCCTCCGTGGAGAACTCAGCGTAAGAACTGCCACCCCACCGAACAGCTCAGGCGCCCACGCTGGCCCGGAATGGGTCGGCCGGGTAGACCCCCATGATCTTCACGTCGGTCGTGAAGAAGCGCAGCTCCTCCAGCGCCCGGGCGAGGCCGATGTCGTCGGGATGGCCGTCCACTTCGGCCAGGAACTGGGTGGCGGTGAACTCGCCGCCGACCATGTACGACTCCAGCTTCGTCATGTTGATCCCGTTCGTCGCGAAGCCGCCGAGGGCCTTGTAGAGCGCCGAGGGAAGGTTGCGGACGTTGAAAACGAAACTGGTCACGACCGGTCCGTTGCCGGCCGGCGCCTGCACGGGTTCCGGGGAGAGCACCACGAACCGGGTGGTGTTGTGGTCCTCGTCCTCGATGTCGCGGGCGAGCACCTCGAGCCCGTAGATCTGCTCGGCCAGCGGCGGAGCGATCGCGGCCTGGGTGATGTCGTTGGCTTCCGCGATCTCTCGGGCGGCTCCGGCGGTGTCACCCGCGATCACCGGTGTCCAGCCGTTCTTGGAGATGATCTTTCGGCACTGGCCGAGCGCGTGCAGGTGGCTGTGGACGGTCTCGATGGTCTCCAGCGTGGTGCCGGCGACGCCCATCAGGTGGAAGCGGATCCGGAGGAAGTGCTCGGCGATGATGTGCAGGTTCGAGGTCGGCAGGAAGTGGTGGATGTCGGCCACCCGGCCGGCGAGCGAGTTGTCGATCGGGATCATGGCAAGGTCGGCGTCCCCGGAGTCGACGGCGGCGAACACGTCCTCGAACGAGGCGCAGGCCACCGCATCGGAGTCCGGGTAGTTCTCGACGCAGACGATATGGGAGTTGGCGCCCGGTTCGCCCTGGTAGGCGATCCGGCGCTTCGACGACGCAGTCACGAGGAACTAGTTTGCATCCTCGCGTCGACGACCCGGCGGTACGCCCACCGCCGACCCCGGAAAGTGGGCGCGTACGACAGCGACACGCCGGTGATGACTGTCGTTCGAGCCCACTTTCGGGGATGGCGGGCGGGAGATGGGGATGGCGGGCGGGAGATGGGGACGCGGGCGGGGCGGGCGGGAGGGGGGACGGCGGGCGGGAACGCGACCAGGGAAGGCGGACTCAGTACGAGGTGCCGCCGGCGAGCGACAGCGAGCCAGTCGGGTGCCAGACCGTCTTGATCTCCAGGAAGGCACGCAGCCTCGCCGTACCCGGTGGCCGAGTGAAGTCCGGAGTTCCCGAGGGGGTGTAGACCCGCTTGACCGTCTGGGCCGCGGCACGCTCCAGCTCGACCCGCAGCGCGGGTTCTGCGCCGGTCAGATCGAGCGCGTTGACGTCGTCGTGGGCGGCCAGGTGCGGAGCGATCTCGGCGCCCCGGCCGGTCAACAGGTTGACCACCCCACCCGGGACGTCCGAGGTGGCCAGCACCTCGCCGAACGTGATCGCGACGCAGGCGTCCGGTTCTGCCCCGATGACCACCGCCGCGTTGCCGCTCGCGATGACGGGAGCCACCACCGACACCAGGCCGAGCAGAGGGGCGCCGGTGGGCGCGACCACGGCGACCACACCGGTGGGCTCGGGCGCTGAGTAGGAGAAGTACGGCCCGGAGACCGGGTTCGCGCTGCCGAACACCGCAGCCAGTTTGTCCGTCCAGCCCGCGTAGTGCACGAGCCGATCCACGGCCAGATCGACCTCGTTCGGCAGCGCCGGGGTCGGCCCCCGATCGAGCAGCTCCGCGAACTCGGCCCGCCGCCCCTCGAGCATTTCCGCGATCCGGTAGATCACCTGGCCCCGGTTGTACGGCGTCGCCTTCGACCACGAGCCGAAGCCCTTCCGCGCGGCCACGACGGCGTCGCGGGCATCCTTGCGGGAGGCCAGCGCGGCGTTGGCGAGGAAGCTGCCATCGGCCGCTCGGAGTGCGTACGTCCGACCGGACTCCGAGCGCGGGAACGCGCCACCGACGTACAACTTGTAGGTCTTGGTCACGGCAACGCGCCCGGCCACCATGGGCGCTGGCCCCTCCACCCTGTGCCCTGGACCCTCCATTGTGTGCCCTGGACCCTCCATCGTGTGCCCCGAACCCTCCACCGTGTGCCCTGAACCCTCCACGATGAGCCCTGGGCCTGTCGAAGGGCCCCCCGACCCATCCGGCGAAGGGCTCATCACGCACCCACCGTCGGCTCGTCGTCGGTGTCGAGATAGGCCGCGAGCCCGCTGGGTCCGCCCTCCCGCCCGAAACCCGACTCCCGATAGCCCCCGAAGCTCGCGGTCGGGTCGAAACGGTTGAAGGTGTTGTCCCAGACCACTCCGGCTCGCAGCGCGGCCGCCATCCCCATCGCCCGCGATCCCTTCTCCGTCCAGACCCCGGCGGACAGCCCGTACGCCGTGTTGTTGGCCTTGGCCACCGCCTCGTCGGGCGTCCGGAACGTCATGGTGGTCAGCACGGGTCCGAAGATCTCCTCGCGCGCGACCCGCATCGACTGGGTGGCGTTGGTGAAGATCGTGGGGGCAGCGTAGAAGCCGCGATCGGGCAGCGGGCACGACGACGTCCACGGCTCCGCGCCCTCGGCCACTCCAGCTTCGACGAGGTCGCTGATCCGCTCCAGCTGTCGGGCGGAGTTGATCGCCCCGACGTCGGTGTTCTTGTCCAGCGGGTTACCGACCCGCAAGGTCTCCACCCGATCCTTCAACCGGTCGACGAACTCGTCCGCAATCGACTCCTGCACGATCAGCCGCGAGCCCGCGCAGCAGACCTGACCCTGGTTGAAGAAGATCCCGTTGACGATGCCCTCGACGGCCTGGTCGATGGCGGCGTCCTCGAACACGATGTTGGCGCCCTTGCCACCCAGTTCCAGGGTGAGCTTGCGCCGGGTGCCGGCCAGCTCGGACTGGATCCGCCGGCCCACGGCGGTCGACCCGGTGAACGCCACCTTGTCCACGCCGTCATGGGTGACCAGGTGCGATCCGATGTCGCCGGCGCCGGTGACGATGTTGACCACACCCGGCGGCAGGTCCGCGTCGGCGATGATCTCGGCAAGCACCAGAATCGACAACGGGGTCGTCTCGGCCGGCTTGATCACGACGGTGTTGCCTGCCGCCAGCGCGGGAGCGATCTTCCAGGCCGCCATCAGCAACGGGAAGTTCCACGGGATGACCTGGCCGGCGACCCCGAGTGGCTTCGGCGCAGCTCCGACGCCGAGGTGCTGCAGCTTGTCGGCCCATCCTGCGTGGTAGAAGAAGTGCTGCGCGGCGGTCGGCACGTCGAAGTCGCGGGTTTCCTTGATCGGTTTGCCGTTGTCCAGCGTCTCCAGGACGGCGAGCTCGCGGGAGCGTTCCGCGATGCCGCGGGCGATTCGGAAGAGGTAGGTGCCGCGCTGAGCGCCGGAGAGCTTCGACCAAACCTCGTCGTACGCCCTCCGCGCCGCCGAAATCGCCCCGTCGACATCCGCCGTGCTCGAGGTGGAGACGGTGGCCAAGACATCGGCGGTGCCGGGGTTGACCGTCTCCAGATCCGGGCCGTTTCCTTCGAGGAACTCCCCACCGACAAAGGGCAGATAGCGATCCTTGACTCGAGCGATCGCACTGGCCTCCGGTGCCGGCGCGTACGCCCAGCTCAGCCCTGAACTCGGCGAACTTGGGTTGGCGAGTGTCATGATCGGCGAACCCTTCAGTCGAGCGTCACGTAGGCAGGGCCGGAGTAATGGCCGTCGAGCTGCGTACGACGCTGCATGATCAGGTCGTTCAGCACCGAGGACGCGCCGAACCGGAACCAGTGCGGGTCGAGCCAGTCCGGGCCGGCGACTTCGTGTACGGCAACCAGATAGCGAATCGCATCCTTCGTGTTCCGAATTCCGCCGGCCGGCTTCACCGCCCGCTGCTGGCCGGTCTGCGCCCGCCAGTCCTTCACCGCCTGGAGCATCACGTGGGTCACGGGGAGGGTTGCCGCGGGGGAGATCTTGCCGGTAGAGGTCTTGATGAAGTCGCCTCCCGCCAGCAGCGCCAGCCAGGACGCCCGCCGCACGTTGTCGTACGTCGCCAGCTCACCGGTCTCCAGGATCACCTTGAGGCGAGCACCGCCGCAGGCGGCCTGAACGGCCTGGATCTGGTCGAACACCAGCCCGTAGCGACCGGCCAGGAAGGCGCCCCGGTCGATCACCATGTCGATCTCGTCCGCCCCGGCGTCAACCGCCAGTCGGACGTCGGCGAGCTTGGCCGCCAGGCTGGCCCGGCCGGACGGAAAAGCGGTGGCGACCGAGGCGACGTTGACTCCTGAGCCAGCGAGCTCGGCCTTGGCGACCGCCACGAGATCGGGATAGATGCAGATCGCGGCCGGTCGCGGGGTGTCCGGCCGGTCGGGATCGGGCAGGATCGCCTTGCGACACAGATTGCGGACCTTGCCGGGGGTGTCGGCGCCCTCCAGCGTGGTCAGGTCCACCATCGAGATGGCCAGGTCGATCGCCGCGAGCTTCGACTCCTTCTTGATGGACCGCGTCGCCAGCGATGCCGCCCGTTGCTCGATCCCCACCGGGTCCACGCCGGGCAGGCCGAACAGGAATCGTCGCAGGCTTGCATCGTCCGTCGTCGCGTCGGCCAGGTGGGCCGGCAGTCGTACGTCCGTCCCCGTCACCATGCTGGCGATCCTAGACGCACTGGTCTGCCCGCCGGCCGGCCTCCGGTTAGCCGCCGGTTGGCCACCGCTGCCGCCAATCCCCCGGAAACTGGGCGCAAACGACAGGCTGAATCGATTCATAGTTGTCGTTTGGGCCCACTTTCCGGGGAGGGGAGGAGCCGGGGAGGGGAGGGGCCGGGGAGGGGCGGGGAGGGGGAGCGGGACGCGGTCAGCTGCGGCGCTTGGCGAGGCAAGACCGGAGGGTGGCGGCCGGGGTCTGGTGCGTCGCGCCATCGACCGGTACGGCAGCCTCGACCCCGTCGAGCAGGCCTTTTGCGTAGCCGGTCTCGGCCCCCAGCGTCATTCGCCGAGTGGTGCTGCCGCCGGTCAGGGCACCCATCTCGTTGTAGACCCAGGGCACGTCGCTGAGCAGCTGGACCAGAGCCAGGTTGCCCGGTTCCAGCGGCGCCCGGCCGCTGAACGAGTTCTCCCGGATGCTCACCGGACGGCCCTGAGCCCTGGCACGCTCGTCGGCGATGATCCGGGCCGCCCGCTCACTGGCCTTGGCGACGCTCGGATGATCGAAGACCGTCCGTCGCGTGCCCGTCCCGCGATACATCTCGTGATAGCTGCCGTCGTGCTTGATCCCGCGCTGGCTGTACGTCGCCTGGAACGCCGGTCCCTGGCCGTGGTCGTCGTGGACGCTGATCGCGAGGTCGGCCTTCGCTCGGTCCGCGATCTCGGCCCGCTCGGTCAGGCTGACGCTGTCGCCCGCCCGCTTCTTGGTCAGGATCACCCGGTAGCCGTCCGCCCGCAGCCCCTGAGCGACACAGGCACTGATGTCGAACGTCTCGGTGATTTCGGGATAGTTCGGGTAGTCGAAGTCCAGCAGGCCGTTGGTCGTCCGGCTGCGGATCGAGCGGCCACTGTGACCCGGATCGATCGCGATCACCGGCCGGTCGACGGTCGACTTGGTCTTGTGGGCCGACGGTTTCGGGCTGGGTGAGGTTTTCGGGGCGGACGGACTCGCCCCGGCCGTTGTCGAGCTGGTCGCCGTGGCGCCGGGAGTCGGGCTGATCGCCGCGGTAGCCGAACTCGCCGAGGCGCGGGCCTCGGAGGGCGTGGCCGTCGGGCTGATCGGAGGCCGGCTCTCCTCGTGGGCCGGTGAGGCCGAGCTGGTCCGGGCCGGAACAGTCGGAGCCCCGCACCCGGCCACGACGACCAGCGCAAGCACTGCGACCGGCCATCGTTTCACCGGCCTACCGTAAGCCAGTTCGAGGGTTGAGTTTGCCCTTCGACAGGCTCCGGGGCACGGTCGGCGGGTCTCGGTGCGCGTTCGGCCGACAACACCGAAGTAGATCAGGTGGGGTACTCCCCACCTGATCTACTCCGCTATCGCTCGCGAGCTCGAGCCTCAGCTGAACGCCGACTGCCCGGTCAGCGCCTGGCCGATCACGAGTTGGTGAACCTCGGACGTTCCCTCGTACGTCAGCACGGACTCCAGGTTGTTCGCGTGCCGGATCACCGGGTACTCCAGGGTGATCCCGTTGGCGCCGAGGATCGTGCGGCACTCCCGGGCGATGGCCAGCGACTCGCGTACGTTGTTCAGCTTGCCCAGGCTCACCTGCCTGGGATCCAGATTCCCGGCGTCCTTCAGCCGACCGAGGTGGACGGCCAGCAGGAACCCCTTCTGCAGCTCCAGCGCCATGTCGGCGAGCTTCGCCTGGGTCAGCTGGAACGCGGCCAGCGGACGGTCGAACACCTCGCGGCTTACGGAGTAGGAGATGGCGGTCTCCAGGCAGTCGCGGGCCGCACCGAGCGCACCCCAGACAATGCCGAACCGGGCCTCGCTGAGGCAGGACAGCGGCCCGCGCAGGCCGGTCACCTCGGGCAGCACGGCATCGGCCGGGAGGCGTACGCCCTCCAGCACCAGCTCGGAGGTGATCGAGGCACGCAACGACAGTTTCTTGCCGATCTTCGGCGCGGAGAAGCCCGGCGTGTCCGTCGGCACCAGGAAGCCCCGGATCCCGTCGGGCGTCTGCGCCCAGACCACCGCCACGTGCGCCACCGATCCGTTCGTGATCCACATCTTCGTGCCGTCGAGCACCCACTCGTCGCCGTCGCGCCGCGCCCGCGTCCGCATCCCGGCGGGGTTGGAACCGAAGTCCGGCTCCGTCAGCCCGAAACAGCCGATCGCCTCGCCCGCGGCCATCCGCGGCAGCCAGGCCTGCTTCTGTTCCTCGCTGCCGAACTTCCAGATCGCGAACATGGCGAGGGAGCCCTGGACGGAAACCATGCTGCGTATGCCGGAGTCACCTGCCTCGAGCTCGAGGCAGGCCAGGCCGTACGACACTGCGTTCGTGCCGGCGCAGCCGTAGCCGGTCAGGTGCATCCCGAGCAGCCCGAGCGCGCCGGCCTCCTTCATCAACCCCAGGTCGACGGTGCCCTGCTCGAACCAGTCGGCGATGTTGGGTCGGACGCGCTCGTCGACGAACTCTCGGACCGCGGCGGCGATGTCGAGCTCGTCGTCGGAGAACAGGTGGTCGACCTTCAGCAGGTCGAGCGGTCGCATGGTGGCCATCGGGCTAGGAGTTCCTTTCCGACAAGGCGATCGCCGCCTTCTCGATCTCGTGCTCACTCAACAGCACGTGGTCGGCGGCTCGGCCGAGGGGTACGAAGCTGTCCTGACTGGACACCCGGGCGATCGGACCCGTGAAGCCGGCCTCGACCAGGACGGTGATCACGCCCTCGCCGACCCCGCCGCCGTGTCGGGTTTCGTCGACCACGAGCACCCTTCCGGTGGCGCTCGCCGCGTCGAGCAGGTCGTCGACCGGCAGCGGGGCGAGCCATCGCAGATCCACCACATCGGCCCGGATGCCTCGGTCGGCCAGCCGACGGGCGACCCGAAGGCTCATCGGTACGCCGTTGCCGAACGTGATCATGGTCAGCTCGGCGGGGTGGGCTCGGTCGCTGGGTGGCCGGCCGGTGCCGTTGCCCGCATAGTGGCGTGCCCGGCCGATCGGGGCGTCGACACCGCGGTCGACGGCGAGCCAGCCGTTGTCTCCGGGGTCGTGGAGATCGCGGGTGTGGTACAGCGCGATCGGTTCGAGGAACACCGCGACCGTGCCGTCGATCGCCGCGGCCGCGACGCAGGTGCGCAGCATGGCGGCGGCGTCGTCCCCGCGCGCGGGACAGGCCACGACCAGACCGGGGATGTCCCGCAACACCCCGACCGCGTTGTCGTTGTGGAAGTGCCCGCCGAATCCCTTCTGGTACGCGAGGCCGGCGATCCGCACGACCATCGGGTTGGCGTACGCGCCGGTGGAGAAGAAGCGCAGCGTCGCCGCCTCGCCGCGGAGCTGGTCCTCCGCGTTGTGCAGATAAGCGAGGTACTGGATCTCGGGGATCGGGATGAGGCCGGCGAGCCCGGCGCCCAGCCCCAGACCGAGAATCGACTGCTCGTCGAGAATCGTGTCGAAGACTCGGGCGCTCCCGAATCGGCGCTGCAGCCCGCGGGTGACCCCGTAGACACCGCCCTTGGCGCCGACGTCCTCGCCGAAGATCATCACCCGCCGGTCGGTGGCCAGCACGTGAGCGAGGGTCGCGTTGATCGACTCCGCGAGCGTACGAGGCGCTCCCGTCGGGCGATCCGAACCCGTCGTAGGATCCCCGGCACCCGGCTCCCCGGCACCCGGCTCCCCGGCACCCGGCTCCCCGGCACCCAGAGCAGTGGCACCTAGAGCAGTGGCACCTAGAGCAGTGGCACCTAGAGAGGTGGCACCCAGAGCACTGGCACGTGGAGAGGTGGTACCCAGAGCACTGGCACCCAGAGCGGCGGCCGCGGCGCTGATCAGCTCCGGCCGACGGGGAGCGAGCGGCCCGATCACCTCCGCACCAGAGTCGAGTCGCCGTCCGCCGCTCAGCCGGACCGCCTCCGCCCGCACGGCGGCGCCGATGGCGTCGTAACGCTGGAGCACCTCACTGGTCGTGGCACCGCAGTCCAGCAGGGCTCGGGCCGTGGCCAGCAGCGGATCGCGGGAGAAGTCGCCCTCGATCTCGCTCGGCCTGCGGTAGCCGATCTCGACGTCTGAACCGGCGTGGCCGAGAAACCGCACCGTACGCAGGTGCAGGAACGCCGGGCGTCGCTCGGCGCGTACGTGGGCGACCGCGGCGCGGATCGCGGCCCGCGCTGCGGGTGCATCGGAACCGTCGGCACGGTCGTACCGCAGTCCGGGGCGGTGGCCGTACGCGTCGGCGATCCAGCCCTGCGGGGTCGGCACCGAGATGCCAAGGCCGTTGTCCTCGCAGACGAACAGGATCGGGGTTGGCAGCTTCCGATAGGCCGCGTTCAGTGCGGCGTTGATGGCCCCGACCGCGGTCGAGTGGTTGGCCGAGGCGTCCCCGAAGGAGCAGACGACGACGGCGTCGTCCGGAAAGCCGGAGTCGACTCCGACCCGACGCGCGCGGTGCAGCGCCAGAGCCAGACCGACCGCTCGCGGCAGGTGGGAGGCGATGGTCGACGTCTGCGGAATGACGTTAAGGGCGCGGTGCCCGAACACCTTGTGCCGCCCGCCGGCGATCGGTTCGTCGGCGAGGCCCATCAGCCCTTGCAACACATCGCGTACGCCCGTCGAGCCCGGCACCTGAGCCGAGCGGGCGAGATAGAACGCGCCCGAGCGATAGTGCAGCAGCGCCGGGTCGGTCGACCGCAAGGCGTCAGCGACCAGGGCGTTCGCCTCGTGTCCGGCCGACCCGATCGTGTAGAAACCCTCGCCGCCGGCCTGGAGCTCGCGGGCGACCACGTCGAGCCACCGGCTCGCCGCCTGCGCCTCGAACACCCCCCACCACTCACGTACCTCCGACTTGTCAGCGGGAGAAACGGCTATAGCCCCTTCTCCCGCTGACAAGTCGGAGAGGGAGTGGCGCAGGGCGGCGTCGAGCGCACCGGCAGGCGAGGAGGTGGGCGATGTGGGCGAGGAGGTAGGCGACGTGGACATACGACCTCCCTACGCAGGCGGCTGCTGTGCCGTGCTCGCTGAGCCGACGAGTCGTGTCACGTGGTGCTGCCCGCCACCCGATCGACCGAGCGGCGCAGCGCGGCCAACGCCTGTTCGATCTCATTCTCGCTTACCGAGAGCGCCGGCCGAAAGCGTAGCGAGCGTTGCCCGCAAGGCAGGACGATGACGTGCTCGACGTCGTGCAGGTCGGTGACGACCGCATCCCGGAGCTCCGGGTCCCGGAGGTCGATCGCCAGGAACAGCCCACGCCCGCGGGCATTTCCGAGGAATTCGGGATGCTGCGCGGCCAGCGCCTCGAGCCCGGCCAGGAAGACTCGTCCCAGCGCCCCGGCCGCCTCGATCAGCCCCTCGGCCTCGATGATCTCGAGCAGCCGTCGGGAGCGGACCATGTCGGCCAGCCCGCCGCCCCAGGTCGAGTTGATCCGGCCGGAGACGGCGAACACGTTGTCGGCCACCTCGTCGACCCGGCCGCCGGCCATGACGCCGCCGAGCTGGACCTTCTTGGCGAACGCGACGATGTCCGGGGTGACCCCCAGCTGCTGGTACGCCCAGGCGGTCCCGGTCGCGCCCGCGCCGGTCTGCACCTCGTCGAAGATGAACAAGGCGTCGTGCGCGTGCACGATCTCGAGCACCGCCGCGAAGAACTCACCACGGATGTGGTTGTCTCCACCCTCGCCCTGGATCGGCTCGGCGATGAACGCGGCGATGTCGTGGCCGTGCTCCGCAAACGCCGCTCGGATCTGGTCGAGCGCTCGCTGCTCGGCGTCCTCGACCTCGGCCTGGTGGTCCGCCAGCGGGAAGATCATCGCCGGTACGTCGATCCGCGGCCAGTCGAACTTCGGGAACCGGGCCGTCTTGTTGGGCTCGGTGTTGGTCAGCGACAGGGTGTAGCCGCTGCGGCCGTGGAACGCCTTGGTCAGGTGGATGATCTTGGTGCCGAGCTCCGGCGACCGACCGGCCGCCTCGTTGCGCCGGCTCTTCCAGTCGAACGCCACCTTGAGCGCGTTCTCGACCGCAAGTGCACCGCCCTCGACGAAGAACAGATGGGGGAGTGCCGGGTCGCCGAGGACCCGGGCAAAGGTCTCGACGAACTCCGCGTACGCGGTCGAGTACATGTCCGGATTGGCGGGCTTGTTGGCGGCGGCGCCGGCGAGCTCGGCCATGAACGTCGGGTCGTCGACGAGGCCGGCCGGGTTCAGGCCGAGGGGGGCGGAGGCGAAGAACGTGTACATGTCGAGGTAGCGCTCGCCAGACCGCGCATCCACGATCGTGCTGCCCTGGCTTCGCTGCAGGTCGAGCACGAGTTTCATGCCGTCGGTCAGGACATGATGACCGAGCACCTCATGCACGTCTTCGGGGGTCACATGCGTCTGTTCTGCCACGAGATCCTCCTTTGATCTGCCATCGATACGTGAGATTTGGCGTCTGAGAGGAGTGTAGACGAGAGACTATCCCGATTTCTAGCGGCGACACACGACTCGCCGCGCTCGCCGCGGAGTTGCCGAATCGGTCTCCGACCGGGCTCAATGTGTTCGTGAGCGAGACGAGCCCCGCACCGGCACCCACGCCGGAGAGCCAGCTCATCTCGGTCCGGATCGCCAACCGCATTCTGCCGTACCTTCCCGGGCCGCTGGCGGAGCTGGTCAGCGCGGTGATGGACGGCTACCAGACCTCCAGGGCCCGACAGCTGTTCTTGTTGGCAGCCGGCCTTGCCTACCATGCGTTCCTTGCCATCTTTCCGGCGCTGATCGCTGGCGTCTTGCTGTTCGGGCTGTTCGCCGACCCCGAAGAGATCATCGACATGGCCACCCGGGCGACCAGCGGTCTGCCGAAGGAGGCCCAGGCGCTGATCATCGAACAGGTTCAGGTGCTCGTCATGCAGCCCGAGAATCTGGGCGCCGGGTTGGTGGTGTCGCTCATCGTCGCCGTGGTCAGCGCGTCGAGTGGGATCAGCAACCTGATGACCGCCGTGAATGCGATCTACGGAATCGTGCAGCAGCGCGGATACTTCACCCGCCGGCTGATCTCGTTCGGCGCGATGCTCGCCGCGGTCGTGTTCATTGTGCTGTTGCTCGGCCTCGTCGCCGTCGTGCCGGCGCTGATCGGCTTCGTGAACGTCGGCGTGCCGCGCTGGGCGCTGGAGGTCGCCCGCTGGTTGTTGACGGCCGTCATCTTCGCCTGCGCACTGTCCTTGATCTACCGGTTCTTTCCCGAGAACCCGCCGCCGACGTTCCGCTGGGCCTCCCTGGGCGCGGTCATCGCCACCCTGCTGTTCCTGATCGCGTCGGCCGGCTACTCGCTCTACATCTCGAACTTCTCCAGCCTCAGCAGGACGTACGGAACGCTGGCGGGAATCGTGATCACCCTGATCTGGTTCTGGATGCTGTCGTTCGCGGTCCTGCTCGGCGCTCAGATCAATGTCGAGGTGTCTCATCGATCCGTGAAGGCACGGCACGCTGCGGAGGCGGCACGACTCGCGAACCTGCAGCGTGAGGGCGAGACCGGGGCAGGAGACGAGGCCGAAGTCGACTCCGAGCCGACAGCCGGAACCGGGCCCGCAGCCGCAACCGAGCCCGCAGCCGAGACGGAGACCGCAGCCGCAACCGAGCGCGCAGCCGAGACCAGGCCTGAGACTGAGGCCAGTCCTGAGACTGAGACCAAGCCCCAAGCCGAGACCGAGCAGGCGGACGAGACCATCCGCGCGGCGTCAGACCATTAGTCCCAGCACGTCGGCGATGTCGACCCGGAGTCCGTCCAGGACCTGCTGGGCGGCAGCGCGCGCGGCGCTCAGATCCGCGCGACTCTCCGCGAGTGGTCGACGCGCCTGCAGATAGCACTTCAGCTTGGGTTCGGTGCCGGACGGCCGAACGACGACCCGGACGGCAGCGCCCGCCAGCAGGATCCCGTCGGTGGGCGGCAGGTCCGGTGAACCGAGCGCGAGGTCGCTGACCTCGACCGGTTCGCCGGCCAGGTGGGTCGGCGGCTGAGCACGCAGCCGGTTCATCGCGTCGGCGATGATCGACACGTCGTCGACCCGGACGGCCCACTGCGCCGTGGCGTGCACGCCGTACGTCCGTTCGATCTGGTCCAGCCGGTCGCCGACCGTCAGCCCCTCGGCCTTGAGCCGAGCCGCCAGACCGAGCACGGTGACGAGAGCGGAGATACCGTCCTTGTCCGGCACGGCGGTCGGGTCGACGCAGTAGCCGATGGCCTCTTCGTACCCGAATGCAAGGCCGGGCACCCGGCCGATCCATTTGAAGCCGGTCAGTGTGGTGACGAACGGCTGCCCGTGCGCTCGGGCCATCGTTTCCAGCAGTGTGCTGGAGACCACCGAACAGGCGTACGTCCCCCGCACCCCGCGACGCATTGCGTCGTCGCCCAGCAGGGCGCCGAGCTCATCGCCGCGCAGCATCCGCCAAGTGCCGTCGATGAGGGCCGCAACCGCGCAGCGATCCGCATCCGGGTCGTTGGCGATCACCAGGTCGGCATACACCGAACGGCCGAGCTCGACGAGCCAGGTCGATCGCGCCCGGTTCCTCCGGATTCGGGAACGCCACGGTCGGGAAATCCGGGTCGGGCTGCGCCTGGGCGGCCACCACTGCCGGCGCCGGGAAGCCGGCTCGCGCGACCGCTGCCTCGACCAGGCGGCCCCCCACCCCGTGCAGCGGGGTGTACGCCCAGGTCACCGCGCGATCTGCCAGCGGCGGCACCAGTCCGGCGATCCGGTCGAGGTAGGCGTCGACGAGCTCGTCCCCGAGGGTCCGGTAGTCACTCGAGCGGGGAACGTCGCCGAGCTCGTGCTCGGCGACCTCATCGATCCGAGCGGCGATCTCCGCGTCCGCGGGCGGCACGATCTGGGAGCCGTCGCCGAGATAGACCTTGTAACCGTTGTCCTGGGGCGGGTTGTGCGACGCGGTGACGACGACGCCGGCGACGCACCCGAAGTGTCCGATGCCGAACGCCACCACCGGCGTCGGCAACGGCTCGGCGGTGATGAGCGCATCGAACCCGGCCCCGGCCAGGATCTCGGCGGTGTCGCGCGCGAACACGTCGGACAGGTGCCGGGCGTCGAAGCCGATGATCACCCGGCCGCCGGCCAGGCCCTGGTCCAACAGGTACGTCGCCAGTCCCGCCGCCGCCTGCCCGACCAGCACCCGGTTCATTCGGTTGGGGCCGGGGCCGAGCGCCCCGCGCAGGCCTGCCGTGCCGAACTGGAGGCGTCCGGCGAAGGCATCGGTCAGGGTTGCCAGCGCTGCGGCGTCACCGGTCTGCGAGGCGGTGAGCAGGCGGTCGAGCTCGACTCGAGTGGCCGGATCAGGGTCCTGGGCGGACCAGGCCGCGACCGCACGCTCCAGTTCGAGGTTCAGCGCGCTCATCGAGGTCGCCCTGAGCTCGTCCGACGGAGCTGCAGTCGTGACCCTGGCCCCGAGCCTGTCCGAGCGTTGCTCGATCGACCCTTCTGCCGTGGGCCCGTCGAGGGGCACGTCATCGTCATCACAGGCGGTCCGCGATCCCGGCCAGCAGGGTGGCCAGGCGCGGTGCGGCCGCCGCGCCCGCCGCCAGCACCTCGTGGTGGTCGAGCGGGGCGGGGGAGATCCCGGCGGCCAGGTTGGTGACCAGCGAGATCCCCAGTACCTCGGCACCGAGCTCGCGCGCAGCAACCGCCTCGACCGTCGTCGACATGCCGACCAGGTCCCCGCCGAGCGCCCCGGCCATCCGGACCTCGGCCGGCGTCTCGAACTGCGGGCCGTGGAACTGGACGTACACGCCCTCGGGCAGCTCCGGCTCCACGTCGCGTGCGAGGGCCCGCAGACGTGGTGAGTAGGTGGCTGTCAGATCGATGAACCGAGGCCCGACCAGTGGTGTCGCGCCGCTGAGGTTGATGTGGTCGGCCAACAGCACGGGCGTGCCCGGTATCCACTCACGACGAAGCCCCCCGCAGCCGTTGGTCAGCACGATCACCCCGGCACCGGCGGCGATGGCGGTGCGGACACCATGCACGACGGGCTCCACTCCGCGACCCTCGTAGAGGTGGGTTCGGCCGGTGAAGATCGCGGCGATCTTGCCCGCCCGGGTCCGGATCAACCTCAGCGCTCCGCCGTGGCCGAGGACGACCGGGGCGGCGAAATGAGGCAGCTCCTCCAGTGGGCAGTTCCCGATCTCCTCGCCGAGCGCCTCGGCCGCGGCCGACCAGCCGGAGCCGAGCACGAAGGCGATCTCCAGGCTCTGGACGCCGAACCGGCTCCTCAGCGCTTGCGCGGCCTCCTCGGCCCGGACATACGGATCGCTTGCCATGCTCGGACTCTATCGATTCCGACGACAGATGCTCCCTCGTCGCTCCGCTGGGCTCGATCTCAGGCGTGACTTGATCAACTCGGCGAATCGGCGGAGCATCCGTCGTCCTCGCGCCTCACCAACCCGAGTTGCAGGGGCGGTTGCGCAGCTCAGCGACGTAGTCGGCGGGGGCGCCGGCGGCCTCCGCGGCGTCGGCGAGAATGCCCAGGGTGCGCGCGCTGGGGACGCCTCCCTCGAAGTCATCAAGGACGTACGCCCAGGCGGCGGGCTCGCCATCCAGGGTGACGACCCGGACTCGGACCTTGCGGTAGAGGCCCGAATCGGCGCTCTCCCAGGTGTCCAGGGCGATCTCGTCGGACTCGGTGATGTCGTACAGGGCCACGAACACCTGGGCCTCGGGGTCCTCTACCACGGTCGGCAGGGCCCCATCCCAACCCTCGCCACCGAACGTGACCCGCCAGCCCATCAGCCATCCGGTCTGCTGCAGCGGTGAGTGTGGGCAGCGCTCTGCCATCTGCCGGGGATCGAGGTTGCTCCCATAGGCCGCATACAGCACGTTAGGCAGGGTAGCGAAGCGCGGCCGGACCTGCGGGACATCGAGCGACCGCCCGTAACGCCGCAATGGAAGAATGCCGACCGTGACCCGCGTCGTGATCGTCGGTGGTGGACCAGGCGGCTACGAGGCAGCCCTCGTAGCAGCCCAGCTCGGCGGGGAGGTGACCCTGATCGACTCGGACGGTCTGGGCGGCTCCGCCGTGCTGACCGACTGCGTACCGTCGAAGACGCTGATCGCCACCGCCGAGGTGATGACCGGTGTCCGGGAGTCGAACGAGCTCGGGATCCGCTTCGGGGCGCGCAACGAGACGAACGCCGAGACGGCGATCCACGTCGATCTGGCCGCGGTCAACGCACGGGTGCTCGACTTGGCGGCCCGCCAGTCCGGCGACATCATGAATCGGCTGGCCGACCAGGGCGTGACCATCGTCCGCGGTCGCGGGCGGCTCGACGGGCCCGAGCGGGTCGTCGCCGCGACCGACGCCGGCGAGCAGACCTTCGACGCCGACGTGGTGTTGATCGCTACCGGGGCGCATCCGCGGGTCCTGCCCGATGCTGTGCCGGACGGCGAGCGGATCTTGACCTGGACCCAGGTGTACGCGCTCGACCATCTGCCGGAGAGGCTGATCGTGGTCGGATCCGGCGTGACGGGCGCCGAGTTCGCCAGCGCGTACGACGCACTGGGCGCCGAGGTCGTCCTGGTGTCCTCACGGGATCGGGTGCTGCCGGGCGAGGACGCGGACGCCGCCCAGGTGCTGGAGGACGTGTTCAGCCGACGGGGGCTGACCGTTCTGGGCCGGTCGCGTGCGGAGTCGGTCCACCGGGACGGAGACCTCGTCACCGTCCGGTTGAGTGACGGCCGAGAGATCACCGGGTCCCACTGTCTGCTGGCCGTCGGTTCGATCCCGAACACGGCCGAGCTGGGTCTGGAGGAGGCCGGTGTGGCCCTCGGTCGCGGCGACTTCGTCACGGTGGACAAGGTGTCGCGCACCTCGGCCCGGGGGATCTATGCCGCCGGCGACTGTACGGGCGTGCTGATGCTCGCCTCGGTCGCGGCGATGCAGGGCCGGATCGCGATGTGGCACGCGTTGGGCGACGCCGTCGCTCCGCTCGACCTGAAGATCGTGTCCAGCAATGTGTTCACCGCTCCGGAGATCGCCACGGTCGGGATGAGCCAGTCCCAGGCGGACGTTTCGGAGCCCAAGGTGGCGACTGTCAAGCTTGCCCTGCAGGGCAACCCGCGGGCCAAGATGCAGGGTCTGCGGGACGGTTTCGTGAAGGTCTTCTGCCTGCCGGTGACCGGGATCGTGGTCGGCGGGGTGGTCGTCTCCCCGCGTGCGAGTGAGCTGATCTACCCGCTCGCGATCGCCGTGTCGCAGCGGTTGACGGTCGATCAGGTCGCGGCGTCGTTCACGGTGTATCCCTCGGTGTCGGGCTCGCTGGCCGAGGCGGCTCGCCAGCTGCACCTGCATGGCGCCGAGCTGACACGCAAGAGCTGAGCGGCGGCTTGCACCTCGGAGTAGGTTCCGCCCCATGACAGCGCACTCGGCGCTCGTGCAGCCGATCGAGGATCCCGAGGCGGCGGTCCAGCATCCCGAGGCCGCGGTCGAGCATCCCGAGGCCGCGGTCGAGCAGATCCCGAGGCGGCCGTGCAGGATCCCGAGGCGGTCCGCCGGATCGCAGAGCTGATCGTGGGCCGGCCGTGGACCGTGCTGAGCGGCGCCGGAGCGTCGACCGACAGCGGGATCCCGGACTATCGCGGTCCGACCTCGGTCCCGGCCACGCCGATGCAGTACGGGGAGTTCGTCGGGAGCCGGGAGGCGCAGCAGCGCTACTGGGCACGGTCGTACCTGGGTTGGCGACGGATCGGACAGGCCCGGCCGAATGAAGGGCACCGGACTCTTGCCGCACTCGAGGCCCATGGTCTGCGGGGCGTGGTGACTCAGAACGTCGACGGGCTGCACGCTGCCGCCGGCAGCACAACGGTGATCGACCTGCACGGCGAGATCGCCGTGGTGATCTGCCTCGACTGCGGCGAACGTACGTCCAGGAGGGGCCTGCAGGACCGGCTCGCCCTGCTGAATCCCGGTGTGGTTGGGCAGATCGATCCGGGTCACGCCGAGCTACGACCGGACGGTGACGCCGTGGTCCGCGACTGGCACGATTTCGTCTTGGCGCCGTGCCTGACCTGTGGAGGACGGCTCAAGCCGGACGTCGTGTTCTTCGGGGAGTCTGTGCCGAAGCCGCGGGTCGCGGCGGCGTACGCACTGGTGGACGCCGCGGACGTGCTCATCGTGCTCGGCTCGTCGCTGACAGTGATGTCGGGACTGCGATTCGTCCGCCATCAGGTCAAGCGTGGCCGACCTGTCGTGATCATCAACCGCGGCCCGACGAGGGGCGACGAGCTGGCAACGATCAAGCTGGATGCCGGCTGCTCCGAAGCGCTGACCGCGCTACGCGCGACCCTGAACGGACGCCGCTGAACGGACGCCCCTGAACGGACGCCCCTGAACGGACGCCCCTGAACGGACGCCCCTGACGGACGCCCCTGAGGGACGCCCCTGAGGGACGCCCCGAGGGACGGCCCCGGGTCGACGCCGCCCTAACAGACTCCACTGACGGTCGGTTCAGGGCCCGATCGTCGAGACCGGGCTCCGCAGCGGCTCTTGTCTGAGCCTCAGGGAGCGACGACCGACTGGGAGGCCTTGCGCAGCTGGAACCCCAGGATGACCAGCGCGATGCCGAACACGATGGCCCAGATGCCGATCAGCCAGATCAGCGTGACCACGCCGGCCTTCGGCCAGATCAATACGACGATGCCGAAGACCACGCCGATCGCCCCGGCGATCACGCCCCAGACCCAGCTCCGACCGGACTGTGCACGCAGACTGACGTTGGCGATGATCTGCAGTGCGCCGATCAGGATCGACCAGATCGCGACGAAGATCACCAGCACGCCGATAGAGATCTGCGGCCAGAACAGCAGCAGCGCGCCGAACACGAGACTGACTACGCCGAGGAACACGCGCAGCCCGACACCGGGGGAGCCGCGGAATCGGATGGCGTCGACGATGTCGATCACGCCATCGATGAGTGCGAAGATGCCGACGAACACGGCCAGCGCGACCGCCGTGCCCTGCGGCCAGAACAGGGCGAGGATGCCGAAGAGGAGCATCAGTGCGCCGCGGACGATGGACCAGATCCAGGCCCGCTTGGCGACCGGGGCGAACTCCTCCGACACGATGACCACGGAATTAGTCATGGAACTGCCTCTCAGACAGGGGAAGGCCACCATTGTCGCGCCCGGCCGCCCGACCGTCAGTGCGGCGCGCGGCAGATCGTGGAACTCGCATCCGGGATCGCGTAGGCGATGCGGTGCGATAACGCCGGCGGGAGAGGCCCGCAACGGGGACATCTGGGCGATGGGGTGCGATAACGCTGGCGGGGGAGGCGGGAGGCGGGTAGCGGGGACGTCTGGGCGATGGGGTGCGATAACGCGGGCGGGGGAGGCGGGTAGCGGGGACATCTGGGCGATGGGGTGCGATAACGCGGGCGGGGGAGGCGGTTACGGGGATATCTGGGCGATGCGGTGCGATAACGCTGGCGGGGAGGCGGGTAGCGGGGACATCTGGGCGATGGGGTGCGATAACGCTGGCGGGGGAGGCGGGTACGGGGATCTGGGCGATGGGGTGCGATAACGCGGCGGGGAGGCGGGTAGCGGGGACGTCTGGGCGATGCGGTGCGATAACGCGGGCGGGGGAGGCGGGTAGCGGGGACGTCTGGGCGATGCGGTGCGATAACGCGGGCGGGGGAGGCCCGTACCGGGGACATCTGGGCGATGGGGTGCGATAACGCGGGCGGGGGAGGCGGGTAGCGGGGACGTCTGGGCGATGGGGTGCGATAACGCGGGTGAGGGGTGACCGCGGGCGGGAACCGGGACGAGAGAGAAAGTCAGCGTCGGGAGGCGCGCAGCGGGCACGAACCGGCACCATCAGTCGAACAGATCCCCGAACATGTCGCCGATACCGGAGCCGATGTCACCCAGGCCCTCACCGATGCCGCCGATGCCGTCGCCGATCCCATCCATCAGACCGCCGACGCCATCCCCGATGCCATCGAACAGACCGCCGCCACCGCCGAACAGGAAGCTCCCGATCAAAACGCCGGAGAGCAGGTCGCTGCCGCGCCAGCGGCTGTAGTAGCCCTGCGCCCACGGTGCGTACGCCTGGCCGCCCTCCCAGTACGGCACTCGCTGGGCTCCGACCTGGACCGTACGAATGTAGGGGTCGGCGCCGGCGAGCACGCGTTCGGCGTCGGCCGCGCAGGCGGGCACAGCGCGGGGCACACCGCCTGGCGGAGCCCAGTCCACGTCCTGCGACGAGGGGCCGTGAGCGGGATTGAAGAAGCACGGCGGTCGCTTCGCCGGGAGGGGGTTGCCCGCGACGCGCGCCTTGACGCACGCGACCGCGTACCGGCCGTCCTCGAGGATCTCGGTGACGTGCTTGATCTCGTCGGGCTTCGTGACGGCATCGAGGCTCATCTTCGCGTTGTCGTACGCGTCCAGCGCGCGCTGGTAGTCCTGGTTCATCGCCTCGTCGAGGGGATGCCCCGCGACATCGACGTCGAGTCGCTGCAACTCCTCGCCGAACTTCGTCACATCCTCGTCGGCGGCGCGCTTGGACGTGGTGAGCTGGGTCTCGAGCTCTTGCCGCTCTTGCGCCGCACGTTGGGCGATCGCGTGTCGGCGGTAGAGCGCGACACCGCCGCCGACCAGGATGAAGATCAGCAGCAAGACGACCAATTCGGGCATGGCTTTCAGTCTCCCCCGAGGAGTTGTGGGCTCGCTGTGCCCACGGCCAGTTCTTACTTCACTTTTAGGGCGTGTCCTACTCCGGGTCGAGGATCTCGCAAAGCGTCGACCCGCTGGTCACGGTCTGACCCGGCGACGCTGCCAGGCCCGTGATCTTGCCGCTGCGGTGCGCGTTCAGCGGCTGCTCCATCTTCATCGCCTCGAGGACGACGACCAGGTCGCCGGCCTGCACCACGTCGCCGTCGGCCACCGCGACCTTGACGATGGTGCCCTGCATGGGCGAGGTGAGGGCGTTGCCCGAGGGCGTCGCGGTGCTCGCCCCACCGCCGGCGCGACGGGCCGGTTTTCTCGCCGTCCGGGCGCTGCCGCCCGAGCCGTTGGCGGGAACACCCAGCCCCGCCGGCACGACCACCTCGAGGCGCTTGCCGTCGACCTCGACCACGATCCTGGTCTTCTCGGCCGCTTCCGGCGCCTCGGCCGACGGGCCCGCGTACGGCTCGATCTCGTTGCTGAACTCCGTCTCGATCCAGCGGGTGTGGACGGAGAACTTGCCGTCGGCCGCGGTGAACGCGGGGTCGTCGAGCACGGCGCGGTGGAACGGCACCACCGTCGGCATCCCGTCGAGCTCGAGCTCCTTCAGGGCTCGGCGGGCCCGTTCGATGGCCTGTTCGCGGTCCGCGCCGGACACGATGATCTTGGCGACCAGGGAGTCGAAGCTGCCCGGGACGGTCATGCCGGCCCGGTAGCCCTCGTCGATCCGGACGCCCGGGCCGCCCGGCGGCCGCCAGGTGAGCAGCGTGCCGGGCGCGGGCATGAAGTTGCGACCCGCGTCCTCCGCGTTGATCCGGAACTCGAACGAGTGGCCGCGCAGCTGCGGGTCGCCGTAGCCGAGCGCCTCGCCGTCAGCGATCCGGAACATCTCCCGGACCAGGTCGAGCCCACTCACCTCCTCCGAGACCGGGTGCTCCACCTGGAGCCGGGTGTTGACCTCGAGGAAGGAGATGGTGCCGTCCTGGCCGACCAGGAACTCACACGTCCCGGCGCCGACGTAGCCGGCCTCGAGCAGGATCGCCTTGGACGCGGCGTACAGCTTGTCGACCTGGTCGGCGGACAGGAACGGCGCAGGGGCCTCCTCCACGAGCTTCTGGTGCCGTCGCTGCAGCGAGCAGTCGCGGGTGGAGACGACGACCACGTTGCCATGGGAGTCCGCCAGGCACTGGGTCTCGACGTGCCGAGGCTTGTCCAGGTAGCGCTCGACGAAGCACTCGCCGCGTCCGAACGCGGTCACGGCCTCCCGGGTCGCGGACTCGAACAGGTCGGGGATCTCGGCCAGGTCTCGGGCCACCTTGAGCCCACGGCCCCCGCCGCCGAATGCTGCCTTGATCGCGACCGGCAGTCCGTGCTCCTGGGCGAAGGCGATCACCTCGTCGGCGTCGGCGACCGGATCGGCGGTGCCGGGGACGAGGGGTGCGCCGACCTTCTCGGCGATGTGCCGTGCCTTCACCTTGTCGCCGAGGGCCTCGATCGCCGGCGGTGGCGGTCCGATCCAGATCAGCCCGGCGTCGATCACCGCTGCCGCGAAGCCGGCGTTCTCGGCCAGGAAGCCGTAGCCCGGGTGGACGGCGTCTGCGCCGCTCCTCGCGGCGACGTCGAGGAGCTTGGCGACATCGAGATAGGTCTCCGCGGGGGTGGCGCCACCCAGTGCGTAGGCCTCGTCGGCGAGCCGCACGAACAGCGAGTCGGCGTCAGCATCCGCGTACACCGCGACACTGCGCAGGCCCGCGTCGGCGGCGGCCCGGACCACGCGGACGGCGATCTCCCCACGGTTGGCGATGAGCACCTTGCTGATGGCCACAGGCTGCCTCCCCGTCGAGTTCTGCTCGCACCGGTCCGTGCGAGTCCCGCAAGCTGCACCTCTCGCGGAGTGTAGTGGTCCACGCTCGCGCTCCGAGGCGACCCGCGGGTCACCGGGCTCACGGTCGGTGGCGGGCGCGAAAGCGGACCTCGTCACCTGGCCGGAGCTGAGCGGCGTGGTCGGCGTCGCGCGAGGTCAGCACCGCGATCACCGGGTACCCACCCGTCACCGGGTGGTCGGCCAGGAAGATCAGCGGGTGACCCGACGACGGCACCTGGATCGCGCCGCGGACGAGTCCCTCCGACGGGAGCTCACCCTCCACCGCCCGCGGCAGTCGGGCGCCGGAGAGCCGGACGCCGACCCGGTCGCAGTCGTTGGTCACCGACCAGGCCGTGCCGATCAGCCGTCGCCAGGCCTGCTCGGTGAACCAGTCGTGGCGGGGTCCGGGATCGAGCTCGAGCTCCTTGCGCGGCTGGTTCGGCGCCACCAGGTCGATCCCGGGCATGTCCCGGTTCGGGACCCCGACCTTGAGCCGGTCTCCCTGGCGCAGCGGATCCGGACCCAACCCCGACAAGGTGTCGGTGGACCGACTGCCGAGCGTACGCGGGCAGCGCAGCCCTCCCCGCACGCACAGATAGTTGCGCAGTCCGAGCGGAGGCGCGGTGACCCGCAGCGTGTCACCCGCCTCGAGCACGATCGGAGTATGCGACGCGGTCGGGGTCGCGTTCACTCGGACCTGGGTTGGCGCTCCCGTGACCGCGATCCAGGTCAGCGTGTCGACGCTCATCTGGAAACCGCCAGCAGTGATCTCGATGGCCGCCGCGCGCGGCGCGTTGCCGATCAGCCGGTTGCCGAGCTCGTACGCGGTCCGGTCGGCCGCGCCGGAAGCGGAGACGCCGAGGTGCGCGAGGCCGGGTCGTCCCCTGTCCGTGATCAGCGCCAGCGGGCCGGTCTGCTCGACGACGATCATGTGACGATCATGCGTGCCGGTCCACGAAGCGGACGACCGCCCCGGGATGGAGCAGCGCCGGCGGCTCGCGGTGGAGGTCCCAGATGGCCTGGTCGGTATGGCCGATGAGCTGCCAGCCACCCGGACCGCGGCGCGGGTATACGCCGGACCACTGGTCGGCCAGCCCGACCGAGCCTGCGGGCACCTTCGTCCGGGGAGTCTCTCGGCGCGGCACCCGGAGCCTGTCGTGCTCACCGCGCAAGTAGGCGAACCCGGGCGCGAAGCCGCAGAAGCCGACCGTCCAGGACTGCCCGATATGCGTTGCGACGACCTCCTCCGGACTCAGCCCGGTCAGCGCGGCTACCTCGTCGAGGTCCTCGCCGTCGTACTCCACCCGGATCTCGACCTCGCTGGCCGACTCGCCGACCGGTTCGGCTCCTTCGCGGATCGAGATGTCGCGTTCCTCGCGGTGCGTCAGCGGTCGACGCAGTCGGAGCAGTAGCGAGCGGGCACCCGGGATGACCTCCTCGATCGCCTCCACCGGCTGCCGTTGCAGTGCGGCCAACAGACCGAGTGCCTCGTCGAGGTCGGTGCACTCGACGAGCGTCGCCCGCTCGCCGTAGGGGAGCAGCCGTCGACGGCCAGCCGTTTCGTCTCGCGGGCCGGGGACCACCACGCCGTCATTGTTTCAAAGCTCGCCCGATCACTCCGGTCGGGTGTCGCGGAGGGTGTCGCCTTCGGTCCGATCGGGTGGCTCGTCCGGCACGGCGACGTGATCGGCGGGCCGCCGCGGCCGGCGCATCCGTCGGAACAGCCCGGTCAGTGCCCATCCGACGAGCACACCGAGGGCGATGGCGACCATCGTCGCGGTGGTCGTCAGCAGGGTCTGGAGGCCGCTGGCGTCACCGTCCAGCAGGGTGGTCACACCGACCAGGCCGAGCGCGCCGGGGACCAGCAACCAGAACGCGGGAGTGAAGCTCACCATGGCGGGCGGTCCGGTGCGTTGGCGTGCCACGATCGCGGCCACCGGGGTCATCGCGGCGGCGCCAACGAACGCCGACAGTACGCCGCCCAGGAAGATGTTGCCGACGACCTGCGCGCCGTAGGCGACGTACAGGACCAGCAGGATCCAGCCGAGCGAGCGCATCCGCGCGGATCGATTGAGAACAACGCCGACGCCGAAGACGGCCACGGCCAGCCACGGTCCGATCGGCCCGAGAGGGGTCTCCGCCTTCGTCAGCTCGATGGCCGGTATGCCGACCAGTGCGGCTGCCGCCACAATGCCGAGCGCGAGCAGGACGAGCTGCATCGCCCCGGCGACGAGCCGCCCCGCACCGGAGATCATCTGGCCGGTCGCGAGCTCGATCACCGCCGTGGTCAGCAGCGCGCCCGGGAGCAGCATGACCAGCGGGGCGACGAGTGCGGGCAAGACGCCGAAGTCGAGGCCGGTGCGCGACAGGAGGAAGACCGAGAGCGCCACCAGGAACGAGGCCTGCACGGTGACCAGGACCTGATAGCGGCTCGGGAGCCTTGACCCGGCCAGCTGCAGGGCACCGACCAGGGCGCCGAGGATGGCGCACACGAGAATGCCGAGCAGTGAGGCGCCGAGCAGTACCGAGAGGCCCGCCGACGTGAGCACCAGGCCCAGCAGCTGGAGCGGCGGGGAGAACGGCGGTGGGAGGGCCCGAATCCGGGCAATCGCGGCCGACGCGTCGGCCGGCGTCGCGATGCCCCGTCGGGCGGCGGAGACGACCTCGTCCAGCTCCTCGATCTGGTGCAGTTGCAGCGTCTGGTGCCCGGTCGCGACGGCGGCCGTCCGCACCTGGCCGCGGATCCTCGCCGACACGAGGATGGCCGTCGGGAGCGCGATCGACTCGGCATGGCGCAGCCCGTTGGCGAACGCGATGTCGTCCATGGCGGACTGGACAGAGGAGACGTCGTAGCCGGAGTCGATCATGGCTTCCCCCGCCTCGCTCATCAGCACGAGGGCCGCGCTGCCGTCCTCGGCGGGCGTGATCGTGGTTGGCCCGACGTAGGCCGACCGATCCGGCGTCGTCCGGCTCAGCCGGACGAGCACCGCGATCGCGATCGCCAGCACCGCGAGAGCGATCACCAGCGACCACACCGGGATCGTCTGGGACACCGCGACCGGAGGGGTGGCCGGGCGCTGCGCGACGGGCGTCGGGCTGGCAGTCGGCGTGGGGGTCGGCGACGCGGTGGTCGGTGTCGCCGTCGGCGTGGGCGATGGTGTGGTCGGAGACGCGGTGGCCGAGGTCGCGGACTGGGTGGGTTCGCTCGGTTGCGTTGGCTGGCTGGGCTCGGTCGGTTGCGTTGGCTCGGCCGGATCAGCGGTCGTCGGCTCGGTGGTCGGACTGTCGTCTGGTTGGGTGGGCTGAGCCGGGTCGGCCGTCAGGCCCGCATTCGGCCCCGTCTTACCGCTTGCCGCAGGCGTCGGTGCCTGCGCCACCGCGGTCTCCCCGAGTCCAGAGATGGCAAGCCCAGCAATGGCGAGCCCAGAGACTCCGAGCCCCGCGACGATGATCATCGACGTCATTCCCGCGAGGACAACGGCGATCCATCGCACCGTCGTACGCATGGGCTCCTCAGCCTTGCCGCAAACTCTGGCCCGAACGTGGGTGTGGGCCTCTTCCAGTATGAGTGGAAGAGGCCCACGGTGGTTGGCTGGAGTGAAGTGACGTCTCCTGCCGATCCATCGGACCGGGGTCCCATCAGCCCGTCACCGGCTGCTGCGGCGAGTCGCCTCGCCGTGTGGACCCTTCAGTTCGATCGATCCGGCACTCCTTGCGAAGTGCTTGTTGCCGAGTCTTGACCAGCACGGGCAGTCACCGCAACCCCTTTGGAGCAAGGAAATTCTGAGAGTTTGCTATCCACCAGGTTGTCCACCGATGCGGTGGCGTCATACACCGATGGGGCTGGTTTCTCCACAAACTGCGGGTTCAGCTGTGGACAACCATCGAGCCGCCGCCCGGAGCGGACGGGACAGGCACGGATGGCGATAGCCTGAGCAGCATGGAGCCGGAGCCGGACACCAAGGACTGGACGTGGACGCTGACCCGGCGTTGCGACGAGTGTGGGCTGTCTGCCGGTGAGGTCCCGATCGACGAGGTGGCCGTCCGCGCCGAGCTCGCCGCCGGTGAGTGGGTTCAGATCCTGACGGCCAGCCCCGCGGTGAACGTACGTCCTGGACCAGGCATCTGGTCGCCGCTCGAGTACGGAGCGCACGTTCGGGACGTCTTTCGGCTCTCCGACGCCAGGCTCGCTCTGATGCTCGTCGAGGACGAGCCGACCTTCGCCAACTGGGACCAGGACGAGACCGCGCTGACCGAGGGCTACGCCGAGGCTGACCCGGAGGACGTGGCGGACGAGCTCGAGGCCGCGGCCGAGGCGTTCGCAGTACGGCTTCAGGGGTTGGAGCTGTCGCAGCTGGATCGCCGGGCGCGGCGTTCCGACGGCGCCGAGTTCACCGTGCGGACCTTCGCCCAGTACGTGCTGCACGACGTGGTCCACCACCTGTACGACGTGACCGGTCAGCAGGACGCCGCGGCGATCATCGCTCCCGGCCTGGACTGATCTCTCGGCGTCACGCTGCACCCCTCGATGAGGCAGTTCGGACCTCGGCTGCATTCGCACCACGCCTGGCATGACTGCGGACCTCTGGCATGACTGCGTACCTCTGGCGTGACTTCGCACCCCGATGCGGGGGTGCGAGGTCGAGTTCCGGGGTGCGATGTCACGGTGTCGCTGGGGTCGCTGGGTGGCGCGCCGGCGGGTCAGGCGAGGGCTTCCAGGTCTGTGCGACAGCGGGTCTCGAGATCGTCGAGCTCGGCGAGGACGGCATCCAGGTCGGCCCGCCGCTGCAGCAGGTCCGAGCGCCGGCGCTCGATCTCGGACAGCAGGAACTCGAGCTGGCCCGCCTCGCCGGGAGGGTCGTCGTACAGATCGATGATGTGCGCGATCTCCTCGAGGGTGAAGCCGAGACGTTTGCCGCGCAGGATCAGCTGCAGCCGCACCCGGTCCCGCTCCGCGTAGACGCGCTGGCGGCCGTTGCGGCCCGGACGGATCAGCCCGAGCTCCTCATAGTGCCGGATCGTCCGGAGGGTGGTGTCGAACTGGTCCGCGAGCTCACCGATCGACCAGGTACGCGCCATGCGGTCCAGCGTACGACGTAGTTTCCGCTTACGTAAACGTAAGCTAAACTCGATCGAGCACTCCGAGTCGGCGATGATGGGGGAGTCCGGTGACCGGTTTCCAGCTGGGTGAAGAGCACGAGGACTTCCGCGCAGTCGTGCGGGACTTCGCCGAGGCCGAGCTGGCCCCCCACGTCGCTTACTGGAACAGCCTGCACATGCTGCCGCTCGACGGGGTGAAGGCGATGGCCGGGCTCGGTCTGTTCGGGCTGAGCGGTCCCGAGGAGTACGGCGGCGCCGGCGACTTCACGAGCCTGTGCATCGCGATCGAGGAGATCGGCCGCGTCGACCAGTCGCTGGGCATCACGCTCGAAGCCGCCGTCGGTCTCGGCAGCAGCCCGATTGCTCGCTACGGGACGGTCGAGCAGAAGCGGCGCTGGCTGCCAGATCTGCTCGCTGGTCACGCGCTGGCCGGCTTCGGGCTGACCGAGCCGGGGTCCGGCTCCGACGCCGGGGGGATGGCCACTGTGGCCCGCCGCGACGGCGACGACTGGGTGATCAACGGCAGCAAGCAGTTCATCACCAACTCGGGCAGTGACATCACCTCGCTGGTCACGGTGACAGCCCGGACCGGAGTCCGAGCGGACGGCAGGCCCGAGATCTCCACCCTGATCGTGCCGACGGGCACCAAGGGTTTCGTCGCGGAGCCCGCGTACGACAAGCTCGGCTGGCACGCGTCGGACACCCATCCACTGACCCTGATCGACGTCCGGGTCGGCCCTGAGGCACTCCTGGGTCGCGAGGGCAAGGGCTACTCACAGTTCCTCGCCACGCTCGACGACGGTCGGATCGCGATCGCCGCCCTGGCGCTCGGCTGCATCCGTGCCTGCCGCGATCTGGCTCGCGACTACGCGTTGGAACGGACCTCGTTCGGGGTCCCGATCGGTCGCAAGCAGGCCGTGGCGTTCTCGATCGCCGACCTCGACGCGATGGCGCACACGGCACACCTGCTCGTCTACGCCGCGGCGGCCATGAAGGACGCGGGAGCGGCACCTGCGGCGATCGCCCGCGCGGCCAGCATCGCCAAGTTGGTCACCACCGAGAATGCGGTGAGCGCCACCCGGATCGCGACCCAGGTCTTCGGGGGATACGGGTTCATGGAGGAGTATCCGATCGCCCGCTTCTACCGCGACGCGAAGGTGCTGGAGATCGGCGAAGGGACCTCGGAGGTCCAGCGGCTCCTGCTCGCTCGGGGGCTCGGGCTGCCGGTGGAGTAGAAACGTGCTCATGAGTCCAGGTACGCAGCACGCCGCCGACGTTGCCGCGGCGCGCGGCCGGACGATGACGCCGAGCGACGCAGCCGCGGCGAAGCTCGCCGGCCAGGGCAAGCTGTTTGTTCGCGACCGGCTCGCACTGCTGTTCGACGACGGCACGTTCGTCGAGGACGGCCAGCTCGCCAACGCCGCGGCCGGCAACCTCCCGGCGGACGGGGTGGTCACGGGCCGCGGGCTGGTCGAGGGGCGACCCGCCTTGGTCGTGGCCAACGACCCGAGCGTCAAGGCCGGGTCCTGGGGCGCCCGGACCGTCGAGAAGATCATCCGGATCACGGAGCTGGCGTTGCGTACGGAGCTGCCGATCTTCTGGTTCGTCGACTCCGCCGGTGCCCGGATCACCGATCAGGTGGATCTCTTCCCCGGCCGACGCGGTGCGGGCCGGATCTTCTGCAACCAGGTCGCCCTGTCGGGAAAGGTGCCGCAGATCTGCTGTCTGTTCGGGCCCAGCGCGGCCGGGGGAGCGTACATCCCGTCCTTCTGCGATGTCGTGATCATGGTCGAGGGGAATGCATCGATGTACCTCGGTTCGCCGCGGATGGCCGAGATGGTGATCGGTGAGACGGTCACCCTGGAGGAGATGGGTGGCGCGCGGATGCACGCGGAGGTCTCCGGTTGCGGGGACCAGCTGGCCACAAGCGACGTCGACGCGATCGAGCAGGCGAAGCAGTACTTCTCTTATCTGCCGGGCAACTGGCGGGCTGAGCTGCCGACGTACGCGCCCCAGGATCCGGCTCACCCGTTCTCCGATGATCTTGTGCCGGCCGAGGAAGCCGCCGGCTACGACATCACGACGGTGATCGAGGCCCTGGTCGACGCGGACTCCTTTCTCCCGGTCAAGCCGCTGTTCGCACCGGAGCTGGTGACCGGCTTTGCCTTGCTGGAAGGGAATCCGATCGGCATCGTCGCCAATCAACCGGCCGTCAAGGGCGGCGTGCTGTTCGTCGACTCCGCCGACAAGGCAGCGCGGTTCATCTGGCAGTGCGACGCATACGGTCTGCCGCTGCTCTATCTGGCCGACGTGCCCGGTTTCATGATCGGCAGTGCGGTCGAGCGGCAAGGCATCATCCGACACGGGGCGAAGATGATCACCGCGGTGGCCGAGACGACCGTGCCTCGGATCTCGGTGATCATCCGCAAGGCGTACGGCGCCGGCCTCTACGCGATGTGCGGCCCGGGGTTCGGCCCGGATGCCTGCCTGGCCCTGCCGAGCGCGAAGATCGCGGTGATGGGCCCCGAGGCGGCGATCAACGCGGTGTACGCGAACAAGATCGCCGCGATCGACGACGCAGGTGAGCGGGCGGCCTATGTGGCCAAACTGCGGGCCGAGTACGAGGCCGACATCGACATCCTGCGGCTGGCCAGCGAGCTGGTGATCGACGCGGTGATCACTCCCGGCGAGCTCCGCGCGGAGCTGGTCGCCCGATTCGCGGCCGCCGCATCGCGCGATCGTTATTTCTCCACCCGCAGGCACGGCGTTCCCCCGGTCTGAGGCACTCTCTCGACGCCGGCGGAATCCCAGCACCGGAGCCGCGGCCCGGGAGTCTGACATCCCGGGTGGACCCGGGCGCGGGCCGGTCAGTGCTGCGGTGGGTGCACGATCCGGTCCACGGCGATCGTGAGCACGACCCTCACCTGCGGCGGGCCGGGCCTGTACTGCCGGTACGGGCCGCCCGTGTACTTCATCGCGAGCCGGTTGATGCCTTCGACGCCACCCTCGGTGCTGATATGGATCACCGTCGCGCGAACCGAGTAGTAGCGCGTCGGTCGCTCGTGGTCCAGGATGCTCACCGAGACCCGAGGATCACGGCGGACGTTCGCGAGTTTGCGAAATCCCTCGACGGTGTTGATCACGATGTGAGCGCCGTCGGTCTCGACCCAGGTCTGGGTCAGGTGCGGCGCACCATCGGGGTCGATGGTCGCGAGCAGGCAGATGCTGGGCGCGTTGAGGAGGTTCAGCAGGTCCGCAGGGAGATCGGTCACCGGCCCACCCTCGCAGCCGTGCCCTGAGCCTGTCGAACGGGCATCCGAAGTCACGCACAGCGGTTGGTGGCGGCGCATCGTCAGCTCGGCACGCAGGGAAGCGGCAACAATAGGCGCGTGCCGCTGTTGTCCCGACTTCGTGACCTTTTCCGCTCCCGACGTCCGACCCCGCCGGTCAGCGACGACGGGATTCGCGTCCAGTACGCGCCTCGGCGAGACGGCAAGCCGGATCCGGGCGAGATCGTCTGGGCCTGGGTGCCGTACGAAGAGAACGACGGACGCGGCAAGGACCGACCGGTCCTGGTCCTCTCGGTGCGGCGGACTGAGCTCCAGGGTCTGATGCTGACGAGCAAGGACCACCATCGAGACGCCGCCGACGAAGCGCGGTGGGGCCGCTACTGGATGGACATCGGGGCGGGTCCGTGGGATCCGAGACGCCGCCCCAGCGAGGTGCGACTCGACCGTCTGCTCCGGCTGCCGGTGGCAGCGGTGCGGCGTGAGGGAGCCGCACTGGATCGGGCCGCTCTTCGTCCGCGTCGCCGGCGAGGCTGAACGCGTGCAGCACCAGCGTGGCTGACTGCCGGGCGGGCGACGGTGTCGTGCCGGGTCGGGGGTGGTGGGACTGGCGTCCGACGGCACCGCGCGCCCGCCTGGCTCAGTGCGTCAGCTGCTGGTCTCCCAGTAGCGCCAGCCTTCGGACGTCGTCGGGAACGTGATCACGCCCGACCCCAGCTTCTCGGTGGTGCACTTCGGTGTGTCCCGGTACTTCGCCCAGGTGATCTTCTTGCTCCACGAGACGTACTGCGCGTGGCCGTACTTGTTGGCGCTGATCTTGTGCGAGTAGTTGTGGGTGACGGTGCTGCTGTTGGTCTTCGTGATCGAGGCACTGACCGACACCTTGGCCTTCGCGAAGATCGCGCCGGCCTCCGTCTCGGCGCCGGCGGTCACCTGGTAGCTGACCGAGCTCGTGAAGTCCTTGGTGACGCTGAGAGTGCCGCCCTTGCCGTCCTTGAAGGTCGGGACGCCCTTGAACGGGAGGTACGTCGAGCTCGAGCTGAGTGAGTAGCGGATGTCGTCCGGGCAGGCGGCGCTAGCCGTCCCCGTGTTGCTGACGACGAGACCCGCCGTCGACAAGAGAGCGGCGGCCGAAACCGTCACCGTCCTGAGTAGTTGCCTCATTGCGCTCCTCTTCCGAATCGGACCCGGTGTCGGGACGCTATCCCGGCAAGGGGTCAGCCGCTTGACGTCTGCGAAGCCGTTGGTCGAGCCGGATCAGTTCGACGTGCGTTCCGGGTCGACGTCGGCGAAGTGCTCGACGCGCGGAGGATTCGCGAAGTAGGGACCGATCGCGCCCCGCCACTGGGTGAAGCGCTCGGTCGCTCGGAAGTTCTCATCGTGGGCGAGGACGGACTCCCACTCGACCATCAGCACGAATCGATGCGGTGTCTCGATGCCATGGGTCATCCGCACACTCAGGCAGCCGGGCGTGCTGATCAGCACCTCTCGCGCGCCGAGATAGGCGGCCTCGAACGCCTCGGGGTCGGTCACGTCGATGAGGGCGACTTCGAGCACCATGCCCGTGATCCTAGGCCACGGTCCGTCAGCCCTGAGCCGTCGCGACGTGCGCTCAGCCGGTCGAAGCGCGGCTCCCGCCGCACAAAACCGATGCCCGTCGACCCGATGACCTTCGCCCGGCCCAGGGCGCCGACGCTGGGGCTGCGGCTCAGAGGGGGAGCTTGCGGAACAGCGGCCGCGGCACATGCCGCAGACCCGACATCACCGCGCGCATCGGCGCCGGCACCCAGATCAGATCGCGGTTGTGCCGGACACCGTCCACCACGGCCTCGGCCACCTGCTCCGGCGTCACCGAGAGTGGGGCGGCGTCCAACCCCTCGGTCATCTTGGAGTGCACGAAGCCCGGCCGGACGACAAGCACGCCAACCCCCGAGTCGCGCAGTGCCTCGCCCAGTCCCATGAAGAAGCCGTCGAACCCCGCCTTGGTGGACCCGTAGACGAAGTTCGACCGACGTACGCGCTCGCCGGCCACGCTCGACAGCGCGACGATCCGGCCATAGCCCTGTGCTTTCATCTTTGCGGCCAGCAGCACCCCGACGTGCACGGGCGCGGTGTAGTTCACCTCGGCCAGCTCGAGCGCCAGCTCAGGGTCGGTCCAGGCCCGCTCGGGATCGCCGAGTAGGCCGAACGCCACCACCGCCACGTCGATGTCTCCGTCGGCGAAGGCCTCGTCGATCGCCGTCGCGTGCGCCGAGGCGTCGCGTGCGTCGAAGTCCACCTCGGAGACGGCGCAGCCGAGCCGGCGAAGCTCCTCGGCGGCGGCGCCTCGTCGATCGCTCGGCCGAGCAGCCAGCACCACGCGCGGATGCCCGCTGGCGGCGTACAGCCGAGCGATCGCCAGGGCGATGTCGGACGTACCGCCGAGCAGGAGCAGGGACTGGGGCGTACCCACGGCATTGATCATCGGTGGTTCATCTCCTGTTGACAGTTCCGGAAACTGGGCCCAAACGACAGGTTTGAATCGATACACACTGTCGTCTGCGCCCACTTTCCGGGGAGGGGGATTCCCGGGGAGGGGATTTCCGGGGAGGGGAGGGTGGGCTTCAAGGTCACAGCTGGAGGCGGCGGGAGAGGTCGGAGGTGAAAAGGCCGTCGGGGTCGACGCGGCGGCGGACGGCCAGGAAGTCGTCGAGCCGCGGATACATCCGGCGGAACGTCTCCGCCGAGAGTCGGGAGTCCTTCGCCAGGTAGCCCCGGCCGCCGGCGGCGACCACCAGCTCGTCGAGCTCGTTGCAGAGCCGATCGAGCCCTGCCTCGATCGGCAGGTCCACCGTGAGGGTCCAGCCCGGCATCGGGAAGGACAGCGGCGAGGCGTTCCCGGGACCGAATCGCTTGAGCACGTTCAGACAGGACAGGTGACCGGACTCGACGATCTTGACGAATGCTGACCGGAAGATCTCGGCCGCCTCGAACGGCACGACGAACTGGTACTGCAGGAATCCGTTCGGGCCGTAGACCCGATTCCACTCCGCGACGATATCGAGCGGGTGGAAGAACTGGGTGATGTTCTGCACCTGGCCGACCTTGTGCGCGGGCGCCTTGCGAAACCAGAACTCGCTGAACGCCTTCGCCGTGGCCTTGTTGACCATCCGGTTCGGGAAGACCTCGGGGATCGTGCCGAACTCCGGTGCGACGAACTTGAGCGGGTCGCGGCGCTGTTTGGCCGTCAGGTCGGACAGCCGCGCCTTGTTGCCGCGGGTCAGCACGGCTCGTCCAAGATGCGGCCCCCGGCTGACGGCGTCGAACCAGGCCACCGAGTACGTGTAGTTCTCGTCGCCGACGCTCATCCGCGCCATCAGCTCGTCGATGTCGCCGCAGCGATCGGTGTCGACGGTGAAGTACGCCGTCTCGACATGCTGCACCGCGATGCGAGCCTCGAGGATCACCCCGGTGAGACCCATCCCACCGACGGTGGCCCAGAACAGGTCCGGGTCGTCTCCGTCCGGCGACACCGTCCGCACCTCACCGTCGGCGCACAGCAGCTGCAACGAACGTACGTGGTTGCCGAAGCTCCCCTGGGTGTGGTGGTTCTTGCCGTGGACGTCGGCGGCGATCGCGCCGCCGATCGTCACCTGCCGGGTGCCGGGCAGCACGGGCACCCACAGCCCGAAGGGCAGCAGCGCCTTCATCAGCTGATCGAGCGAGACCCCGGCCTGGACGGTCACCGTCGGCGGCTCGGACTCGGCGTCGACGTGCAGGATCTTGTTGAGCCTGGTCAGGTCGAGGGTCGTGCCGCCGGCGTTCTGCGCAGCGTCGCCGTAGCTGCGGCCAAGCCCGCGCGGCACGACCCCGCGCGAGCGACCCTCCGACTGCCGCAGCACCGACACCGCCCCGGCGACCGAGTCGACCGAGGCGAGGTGCGACCTGGTTGCCGCCGTACGTCCCCAGCCGTGCAGGCTGGTCAGCTCGAGTGGGATCGCCGGCTGGGCCTCGACCGCAGGGGACGGCTTGATATCGGGAAGGTTGTCGGCCGTGCCGTTGCGCGAACGGTCGGTTGCAGGACTCAAAAGAACACCGCCAGTGAGATGGTCACCAGCCAGATCAGACCGATGCCTTGCAGGACGTGATCGGACAGCACGACTTCCTCTGGTGCGTCGGCTTGCCCGGCGTCGACCTCGAGCGCGTACTGCAGCAGGCCGAGCGTGAAGGGCGCGATCGACACGGCCGTCCACGGCACCCCGAACAACGGGGAGTGGCTCGCGTTCTCGAAGGCCCACAAGCTGTAGGAGATGACCACCATCACGGCCGCGAGCATCCAGGAGAACCGGAGATACGACTCCGAGTAGCGAGTGAGCGACTTGCGGGTGCCGACATCGGCACCGAGATGCTTCAGCTCCGAGTAGCGCTTGCCGGCCACCATGAAGAACGAGCCGAAGGCCGCGACCAGGAGGAACCACTGGCTCAGCGGGATCCCGGTGGCCACCCCACCGGCGATGGCGCGCAGCAAGAAGCCGGAGGCGACAACCGCGAGATCGACCACCGGCAGGTGCTTGAGCCAGAGCGAGTACACGATCTGGATCCCGACGTACACCACCAGGGTGATGCCCAACGGAACCGCGGTGATGAAACCCAGGGCCAACCCGGCGACCCCGACCGCGGCCGCCAGTCCGAGGGCCACGCCGGGGTTCAGCTCGCCGGCCGCGATCGGACGGAGTCGTTTCTTCGGGTGCAGCCGGTCCTCCTCGACGTCGCGTACGTCGTTGAGGAGGTAGACCGCGGCGCTGACCAGGCAGAACGACACGAACGCGAGCGCAACGCCCCACAGCACGTCGGCACGGAGCAGCTGCCCGGCCGCGAGCGGTGCGGTTGCGACGAGCACGTTCTTCGTCCACTGCCTCGGTCGCATCGCGCGGATGGGCGCCGTCAGCCGCCGAGAGGCGGGCATGGCGAGTTGTTGCTCTGTCATGGCCCACTCAGGTTAGTGGGCGACGCGGGTCCGCCCGTCAGGACGGGCCAGTACGTTGGTCCCCATGTCTGTTCGGCCACGCTGGACCCGGCGCGGTGCCGCGTCGGTCCCGCTGGCCGGTGCTGTGGCACTGGTCGGTGCCCTCGAGCTGCTCGGGGCGTGCGCCGGCACCGCACCGGAGCCCAGCCCGACCGCGATCTCGTCGACCGCAGACCCGTCGCCGACAGTGACACCGAGCATCCCGGCGAACGGCGTGACACTTCGTGAGCTCGGATTCAGCAACGGTCCGGTCGAGGAGTTCTCGATCCCGACGGGCGCGGTCGTCACCGACCGCGTGGATCAGCCCAACGTCGTGACCATCGTGATGAGTGCGCCGCCGGTCGCCGCGCTCGCCGACTACTACCGCCGAGCGCTTCCGGCGGCGGGCTTCACGATCACCGCCGACGACCCGACGACACACACCCTCACCTTCGCGGGCCAGGGTTGGACCGGTGTCCTGACCGGCTCCGACGACGCCACCGCCGTCTCCCTGCGGCCCGGATGAGCCTCGGCGTTCCACGCCTGCTCGGCCGGACCCGCCTGCTCGGTCCGGCGTTCGTCGCCGCCGTCGCGTACGTCGACCCGGGCAACGTCGCCACCAACACCGCCGCGGGGGCCGAGTACGGCTACCTGCTGCTGTGGGTACTCGTCGCCGCGACCGTGATGGCCGGCCTCGTCCAGTACCTCTCGGCGAAGGCGGGGTGGCTGACCGGCGAGTCGTTGCCAGCCCTCGTCGGCGGCCGGACGGGGACGTGGGGGCGCAGGGCGTACTGGTTGCAGGCCGAGGCGGTCGCGCTGGCTACCGACCTGGCGGAGATCGTCGGGGGTGCCGTCGCCCTCGGCCTGCTGTTCGATCTGCCACTGGTGGTCGGCGCCTTGATCACGACCGCCGTGTCGACGGCGCTCCTGGTGGTGCAGAACCGGCGCAGCCAACGTACGTTCGAGCGAGTGATCACCGGCCTGCTGGCGATCGTGTTCGTGGGGTTCCTGTCCGGTCTCGTCATCTCGCCGCCTGATCCGGCGGCGGCCGTCCGAGGGCTGGTGCCCCGGTTGGCCGGCCCCGAGTCGGCGCTGCTGGCCGTTGGGATGCTCGGGGCGACGATCATGCCGCACGCGGTTTATCTGCACTCGGCGCTGGTCCGTGATCGGCACGGGAAGGCCGACCCGGACTGTGCGGTCAGCACCCTCGGCGCGATCAGGCTCGATGTCGTGTCCGCAATGGTGGTGGCGGGCGCGGTGAACGTCGGCATGCTCCTGCTGGCCGCCAGCACGCTGTTCGGGCTGCCCGTCAACGGTCTGGCTCAGGCGCACGAGGCGTTGAGCACAACCCTTGGTCCGGTCGTGGCGACGATGTTCGCGCTCGGACTGCTGGCGAGCGGGCTGGCATCGACCTCGGTCGGCGGGTACGCCGGTGCGGTGATCATGGAGGGCCTGCTGCACCGGCGGATTCCGCTGCTGGCGCGGCGGCTGATCACGGCGGTGCCGGCTCTCGTCCTGCTCGCAGTGGGGCTGGATCCCACCGGTCTGCTGATCATCAGCCAGGTGGTGCTCTCGTTCGGCATCCCCTTCGCGCTCGTTCCCCTGGTGCGGATCACGGGCGACCGAACCCTGATGACACTGGCGCCGAGCCGCCGGCTGACGATCGTGCTCGCCTGGATGGTGGTCGGCGTGGTGGTGACGTTCAACGCTGCCCTCATCGTCCTGCTGGTCCGCTGACCCCTACCCCCCCGCCCAGCCCCCTGCCCACCCCCCGGAAAGTGGGCGCAAACGACAACGACACGCCGAGCAGAGTTGCCGTCTCCGCCCACTTTCCGGGGGATGGGAGCTGGGTGGGAGGGGTGGGTGGGACGGGGGTGGGGGGCGGAAGGTCAGGAGGGTGACCAGAGGTCGGTCCAGCGCAGCCCGAGATCGGCGAGCATCCGGCGGAGCAGAGGCAGGCTGATCCCGACCACGTTGTGGGGATCTCCGGTCAGCCCGGTGACGAACGCACCGCCGAGTCCGTCGATGGTGAACGCGCCCGCGACGGCCAGGGGTTCGCCGGTGGCGACGTACGCGGCGATCTCGTCGTCGTCGAGGTCCGCGAACGTCACCGTGGTCGACGCCACCGCCGTCCGGCTCTCGGTGACCCCGCAGCGTCGAAGGACGAGGTGGTGACCGGTGTGCAGCACGGCGTCGCGCCCCCGCATGGAGCGCCAGCGAGCGGTCGCCACGGCCGGGTCGTGCGGCTTCCCGAGTGCGAGCCCGTCCAGCTCCAGCATCGAGTCGCAGCCGATCACCAGCACGACATCCTCGTCCGCCAGCCCGGTCGCGACGGCGTTCGCCTTGGCCTCGGCGAGCGCCGCGACCAGCGCGGGCACACTCTCGGCGGTGATCGCGTCCTCGTCGACACCGGAGACGACGACCTCCGGAGCCAGACCGGCCGCGCGGAGCGTACGCAATCGAGCCGGTGAGGCCGACGCCAAGACGACCCGTACGTCCGCCGACCCCATCCGCGACGTCACGCCCGACTCACAGCCGGGCGAGCGCTGCACGGAGTGGGTCGAGGCCGAGCGAACCGAGATCGAGCGCCTGCGCGTGGAACCGGCGCAGGTCGAACGCGGCGCCCTGGCGGGCCCGCATGGCGTCCCGCGCCTCGAGCCAGATCCGCTCTCCGACCTTGTACGACGGTGCCTGCCCCGGCCAGCCGAGATAGCGGTCGATCTCGAATCGAATCGTCGGTTCGTCCATCGCTGTGCACGCCCGCATGAACTCATACCCCAGATCGGGGGTCCAGGTCTCGCCCGGGTGGAAGCCCATGGGGTTGTCGCGCGGGATCTCCAGCTGCAGGTGCATGCCGATGTCGATGACGACCCGGGCCGCCCGGAAGGCCTGGGCGTCGAGCATGCCCATCCGATCGCCCGGGTCGGCGAGGTAGCCGAGGTCGTCCATCAGCCGCTCCGCATACAGCGCCCATCCCTCGCCGTGCCCTGAGACGAACGCGAGCTGACGCTGCCAGCGGTTGAGGAGGGCGCTGTTCACCGCGTTCTGGCCGATCTGCAGGTGGTGACCCGGCACCCCTTCGTGGAACACGGTGGTCGTCTCCTTCCAGGTGGAGAAGACGTCGATGCCGAGCGGAACCGACCACCACATCCGCCCGGGTCTACTGAAGTCCTCGGTCGGCCCGGTGTAGTAGACGAGCCCGTCGTGGGTCGCCGCGATGCAGCACTCGAGCGTCCGGATCTCGGCTGGGATGTCGAAATGGGCACCCTCGAGCTCGGCGACGGCCCGATCGGAAAGCTGCTGCATCCAGTCGCGGAACGCCTCCGGGCCGTGGATCAGCCGCGCCGGGTCCGCGTCGAGGGCAGCGCAGGCGGTCGCGATGTCGGTGGATCCGGTCAGGCTTCGCGCGATGGCCCGCTGCTCTTCTTGGAGCCGGTGCAGCTCGGCGAAGCCCCACCGGTACGTGTCGTCCAGGTCAACCACCGCCCCGAGGAAGTACCGCGACTCGAGGCCGTACTGCTCCCGCCCGACGGCGTCGATCTGCGGCGCGCGAGGGGCGAGCTCGCGGCTGAGCCAGTCACCGAACTCGCCGAACGCGGCTCGTGCCTGTGCCCCGGCGGCCGACAGCGCCGGACGGACCTGCTCGGCAAGCTCCGCGGGCACCCGGTCGTGCAGCGCCTCGAAGTAGTCGTTCTCGCCCTCCTGGCCGGTCCAAGCCCGGATCTGCTCGATGGTCGCGTGGATCTGTCGGACGGCGGAGACGTGCCCGGCGTCGGCTTCCCTCGCCAGCGTCTCGACGATCTGGCGAAGCGGACGATCCACCGTGCGCAGCCGTTCGGCGATCGAGGACCAGGCCTCCACCGAGTCGTCGGGCATCAGGTCGATGATGTTGACGATCCCCTGGACGGCCCCGGCGACGATGCTCACCCGACTCGCGGTGATGTGCGACTCGTGCAGCTCGACCTCCAGCCCGAGCCGCTCGAGCATGGACTCCTTGGCGATCAGCTCGCGGTCGTCGCTCGGTTCGGCGGTCCGCAGTCTGGTCAGTGTGCTGCGGAGGTGGTCCAGCTGCCCTTCGAGCCCGGCGGGGGAGTAGTCGCTCCACTCGTGATCATGGCCCGGCGATCCCAAGCTGGTGGCGACCTCCGGGTAGCGCTCGACGCACTCGGCGACGTACGCGTCGGCGACGAGGTCGACCGGTCGAACATCGCTCATCGGGCACCTCCGACGGTCAGCGTGAACTCGGCGGCCACGTCGAGGGCGGTGGCCGGATCGCCGGCGGTGTCCAGGTCCAGGGCCGGTACGTCCAGCCGCGGCCAGTCGAACGCAGCCGGCTGGCCGGTCCCCGGGTCAGTGGCGACCAGGTGCGCCGCATCGGCATGGGCCGAGCGCCGCGGGTCGGCGAGTCGATCCTGCTGGCGCGCTCGAGCGAGGTCTGCGCTGACGTGGCAGCGAATGACCAGGATCCGGGCCCAGGGGAGCAGCGGACTCAGCCCGGGGTTCCAGAGCCGGTCCTGGAATGCCGCCTCGGCGATCGTGCTGACCTCGGCGCGGACCAGGGTGTCGACCACGGCGAAGAACGCTTCCAGCGTGCGCCAGTTCATCGGGTCGTGGTCGTCCGGCCCGAAGGCCGGCCCGGCCGCGAGCACCATCCCTTCCTTGATCTCGTCCCGGCAGATCGCCGGACAGCCGATCCGCTCGGCGAGTCCATGAGCGAGCGTGGTCTTGCCGGCGCCGGGCGGTCCGCTGATCACGGTAAGGGTCGGGATGGCCATTGCTCGACCCTAACGTCGATCCCGGCGCGGATCAGGCGCTGCCCGGGACAGTGACCGGTCGTTTCAAGAAGCCAGCTTGGCCAGCAGAGCGTCCAGTCGGCCGTAACTGATGTTCATGCCGTACTCCATGCCGGAGCTCACGTGCCCGTCGCGCATCTCCTGCGACGGGTAGCGCAGCTGATTGGTCAGCGTCGTCACCCCGTCGGACTCCTCGAGCGTGATCGTGGCGACATACTCCGCTCCCGGCATGTTGTCGTAGCGCTCGGTGCTGACGAAGCCGTTCGGGGCGTCGATCTCGAGGTACTCGCCGGAGAACGAGTGGTCCTCGCCACCGGGCTCTCCGGCGAGCAGGTAGTGCCACGTTCCGCCGACCCGGAAGTCGATGTCGCAGACGAGCATGCCGTCCTCCGACATGCCGTACCACTCGCGGACGTGCTCCGGCTGGCTGATGGCGGCGAAGACCAGTTCTCGCGGTGCCTGGAAGCTCCGGGTGATCAGCAGCTCGGTGTCGGACGGGTAGCTGACGGCGGTCTTGGTCGTGTCGGTGGTGCTCATGGTGTCTCCTTGGGTGTTTGGGGCCCGGTGTCGTCCGAGTCCTCGGGTGTCGGTGCGGTGGCGGTTGTCTGTAGGCGGACGAGATAGGCGTCGAGGTTCGCCAGGTTCGCCTCCCAGTGCCGCCGGTAGGTCTCGATCCAGCTGTGCGCGTTCTTCAGGGGCGTGACCGTGACGCGGCAGCTCCGGTGCTGCCCGTGCACGCTCTTGGTGACGAGGCCGGCGCGCTCCAAGGTCGCGATGTGCTTGGAGATGGCCGGCAGGCTCAGGGCGAACGGCTCGGCCAGCTCGCCGACCGTCGCGTCGCCCAGCGCAAGCCGCTCGAGGATGGCGCGGCGGGTGGGGTCGGCGAGCGCGGCGAACGTGACGCTGAGCGGATCGTCCATCGACTCTTAACCTCATAGTTAATTAACTAATACGGAAACTATCGCTCACGGAGCGATCTCGTGTCAAGAGCAGAATCGGCCGAGCCTCACTCAGCTCGGTCGAGCGGATTGCCGCCAGGATCCGGGACCCGGAGCAACCTGGGCTCTGAGGGCACGCCAGTACGCCGACCACTGGCTGACGGGCGCGACCGGTCGGGTGACGTCGGCGCCGCGCAGGCTCGAGATCGCGACAACGAGGGCAGCGATCTCCTCCGGGGTCGGCTTGCCCTTCACCACGGCGATCAGCGGCGCCGCTGGCGTCTCAGCCTCGCCAACCGACTCGGATTCGTCCGAGCTTCGTTCGCTGCGCTCACAGGGTCCGATTCGTTCGCTGCGCTCACAGGTCCGCTTCGTTCGCTGCGCTCACAGGTCCGATTCGTTCGCTGCGCTCACAGGGTCCGCTTCGTTCGCTGCGCTCACAGGGTCCCGATTCGTTCGCTGCGCTCACAGGGGAATATTCCCGTGCTTCTTGGGCGGCAGGGTCTGCCGCTTGGTCCGCAGCAGCCGCAGCATCCGGGTCAGCTCGGCCCGCGTCTCGTGCGGCTGGATCACCGCGTCGACGAACCCGCGGTCGGCCGCCATATAGGGATTGGCGAGCTCCTCGTCGTACTCGGCGACCAGATCCGCCCGCAGCTGTTCGGCGTCGTCGGCCTTGGCCAGTTCCTTGCGGTACAAGATGTTGACGGCGCCCTGAGCGCCCATCACGGCGATCTGCGCGGTCGGCCAGGCCAGGTTGAAGTCCGCACCCAGGTGCTTCGAGCCCATCACGTCGTACGCGCCGCCGTACGCCTTCCGGGTGATCACCGTGAGCAGCGGAACGGTGGCCTCGGCGTACGCGTAGATCAGTTTCGCGCCGCGACGAATGATGCCGTTCCACTCCTGATCGGTGCCGGGAAGGAAGCCCGGCACGTCGACGAAGGTCAGCACAGGGACGTTGAACGCGTCGCAGGTCCGGACGAAGCGCGCCGCCTTCTCCGACGCGTCGATGTCGAGACAGCCGGCGAAGTGCAATGGCTGGTTGGCGACCACGCCGACCGACCGACCGTCGAGGCGACCGAAACCGACCACGATGTTCGGCGCGAACAGCTCGTGCACCTCGAGGAAGTCGCCGTCATCGAGCACCGCCGACAAGACCGCGTGCATGTCGTACGGCTGGTTCGGTGAGTCCGGAATCAGTGTGTCCAGCTCCTGATCGGTCTCGCTCACGTCGAGGGAGTTGGCGAGGTCGTAGCTCGGCGGGTCGTCGAGGTTGTTCTGCGGGAGGAAGCCGACAAGGGACTGGACGTATCCGATCGCATCGTCCTCGTCCGCCGCCAGGTAGTGGGCGTTGCCCGACTTCGTGTTGTGCGTACGCCCGCCGCCGAGGTCCTCCATCGAGACGTCCTCGCCGGTGACGGTCTTGATCACGTCCGGGCCGGTGATGAACATCTGGGAGGTCTGATCGACCATCACGACGAAGTCGGTCAGCGCCGGGGAGTAGACGTGGCCGCCGGCCGCGGCGCCCATGATCACCGAGATCTGCGGGATCACGCCCGAGGCATGGGTGTTCAACCGGAAGATCTCGCCGTACAGCCCGAGCGAGACCACCCCTTCCTGGATCCGCGCGCCGCCGCCCTCGATCAGGCCGATCAACGGGCAACCCGTCTTCAGGGCGAACTCCATGATCTTGACGATCTTCTCGCCGTACACCTGGCCGAGGCTGCCGCCGAACACCGTGACGTCCTGGCTGAACACGCAGACCGGACGGTCGGCGATGGTGCCGAAGCCGGTGACGACACCATCGCCGTACGGCCGTCGCTTCTGCATCCCGAAGGAGTGCGCGCGGTGCCGGGCGAACTCGTCGATCTCGGTGAACGAGTCCTTGTCGAGCAGCAGCTCGACCCGCTCCCGTGCGGTCTTCTTGCCCTTGGCGTGCTGCTTCTCGACCGCCGCCTCGGAGCCGGCGTGCACCGCCTCGTCCATCCGTTCGGCGAGATCGGCCAGCTTGCCGGCGGTGGTGTGCCGGTCCGCCCCGGAGTCCGCGTCCTTCGCGGCGCTCACGATCGGTGCTCCATGAGTCGCACCATAACGACCGGGCGGTCTCGATCGGTTGAGGGGCCGACCAGAACCTGTCGAGGGCCCGGGTGCCGGCTCGAAGCCGCAACGGGGTCTGCGTTTGGGCGATGGGGTGCGCAGACGGGGCTGGTCCTGGGGTGGGCGGGCTGCGTTTGGGCGATGGGGTGCGCAGACGGGGCTGGTCCTGGGGTGGGCTGGCTGCGTTTGGGCGATGGGGTGCGCAGACGGGGCTGGTCCTGGGGTGGGCGGGCTGCGTTTGGGCGATGGGGTGCGCAGACGGGGCTGGTCCTGCGGTGGGCGGGCTGCGTTTGGGCGATGGGGTGCGCAGACGGCGGAATCGGACGTGCGGCCAGTCCGAGCCCGCGCGGCCTCCACCGGTCTTGAAGGTAGCCTCGCGCCCGTGTCGGCAACCAATGGTCATCGCTTCCCCGATCCGATTGACGGTTCCTGGCTCAACGCGGAGCTGGTCCGACCAGGATCGCTATGGCAACGGATCGAGGTCGTCGACCAGACCGGCTCCACCAACGTCGACCTCGCCAGCAGTGCACGTGCGGGAGAGGCGGTCTCGGGCTCGGTGCTGGTCACCGGCTACCAGTCGTCCGGCCGAGGAAGGCAGGGCCGGCAGTGGACCGCCCCACCTGGTACGTCGGTGGCGATCTCGCTGCTTGTGGCGCCCCACGACGTGGCTCCGGAGCGCTGGAGCTGGTTGTCGCTGCTGGCCGGGCTGGCGGTGGTCGAGGGGCTCCGGCGGATTGCCGAGGTGGAGGCCGAGCTGAAGTGGCCGAACGACGTCGTCGTCGATGATCGAAAGCTGTGCGGGATCCTCGCCGAGCGGGTGGCGACGCCGCACGGATCTGCGTGTGTGGTGGGAATCGGGATCAATGTGGGGCTCGCGGCGGACCAGCTGCCCGTGCCAACGGCGACCTCGCTGGCGCTGCTGGTAGGGCACGCGGCGCCGTCATCCTCGCGGGTCGTGGCGGCGGTGCTCGGTGCGTTCGAGCTGATCTTCGCGGAGTGGGAGCGGCACGACGACGACTCGGCCTTTGCGGCTGCCTACGTCGCCCGCTCCGCCACCATCGGTCGTCGGGTGAGGGTCGAGCTGACCGGCGGACGCACGGCGGAGGGGCTGGCAGAGGCGGTCGACTCGGCCGGTCGACTGGTGGTCCGCACTCCGCTCGGCCGCGAGGTGTTCAGCGCTGGCGACGTGACCCACCTGCGCTGAGGTTCGCGGGACCTGACCGGTGCATCAGTCCGGCGCTGAAGCGTGCGCGAGCCGGACAGCTCCCGAGCGTGAGCGTGCGCGAGCCGGACAGCTCCCGAGGCGAGCGTCGTCAGCGAAGTGTCCGATCCGGTCTGGACTGAGGAGTTTGCGCGGCACTCGTTCGTCGGCGCTCAGCTGGCTGCGGAGCGGGTGCCGTGCGAGCGAGGAGGGAAGTCCGGATCCTCAGGCGCTGAGCGTGCGCGAGCCGGACAGCTCCCGAGGCGAGCGTCGTCAGCGTTGCGCCCGATCCGGTCTGGACTGAGGAGTTTGCGCGGCACTCGTTCGTCGGCGCTCAGCTGGCCGCGGAGCGGGTGCCGTGCGAGCGACGAGGGAAGTCCGGATCCTCAGGCGCTGAGCGTGCGCGAGCCGGACAACACAGCCTCCTCGCGATCCATCTGCTCGGCCAGCTCGCGCTTGGTGCTCTGCCACCGCTCTTCGGTGTAGCCGGTGCGCCAGTAGCCCGAGATCGAGACGGCCTTCCGATCGATCTTGTGCTCCACGAACAGGAATCGGCGCAGGTCGCGGACCAGCTCGGCGTTGCCGTGCACGAACACCTGCGAGTCGGCCCGCGGGGTCCATTGCTGCCGCACCCTCTGCGCGAGCGGGAGGCCGTACGGCGCGTCGCCTCGATGCACCCAGGTGAGCCTCGTGCCCTCGGTGACCCGCAGTGGGATCTCGTGGGCCGCGTCGGCGACCTCGACGAAGACGTCGGCCTCGGCGCCGGTGGGCAGCCGCTCCAGCGCCGCGGCGATGGCCGGCAGCGCGGCCTCGTCACCGGCCAGCAGGTGGCTGGCGTCGGGATCGGGAGCGTACGCACCACCGGGTCCGTTGAACCCGATCATGTCGCCGGGCCGCGCGTTCGCTGCCCAGGGTCCCGCCAGCCCCGAGTCGCCGTGCACGACGAAGTCGATCGCCAGCTCGCCGGAGTCGCGGTCGAACCATCGGATCGTGTACGTCCGGGTGACCGGCCACTGCTCGGCAGGGCGAATCGCCCGGATCTCGTCCGGATCGAAGGGCCAGTCGTAGTCGGCACCGACCGGTGGGAAGAGCAGCTTCACGTAGTGGTCGGTGAACGTCAGCTCCGGCAGCGCGGCGAGTTCCGGGCCGCCGAGCACGACCCTGACCAGCGAGGGGCTCAGCACCTCCGTGCGCAAGACGGTGGCGGATCGGGCGATGCGCTTGGGACGCGGGCGTTCACTCATGGGAGTAAGGCTAGCCTTAGTTCCTGTGCGCGGAGTCTGCGTATCGTCGTACCAGGTCCGATCTGCGAGTGTGTGTCAGCATGGACGGGTGGGTGGCGTCCGGCTGATCAGCGACGACGAGTACGTCGTCGTGCGCACCCGAACCCACGCGAAGGCGCTGATCCTGCCTTCGATCGGACTCATCCTGCTGGGCGGGCTGGTGGGCTCCGGCACCGCCCTGGTGCCCTCGAACCTCCGCCCGGCCGGCCAGATCATGGTCGCGGCGCTCGGCTTCTTGGTGGTCGTCTGGCTGATCGTGCGGCCGTTCCTACGGTGGCTGAGCACGACGTACACGATCACGACGCACCGACTGCTCACCCGCAGCGGGATCCTGCACCGCGTCGGCAAGGATCTGCCGCTGATCAGGGTGAACGACGTCTCGTACGACCAGAGCCTGGCCGATCGGATGTTCGGCTGCGGCACGCTGGAGGTGCAGACTGCGGGCGAGAACGGCACCATCGCCCTCGCCGACGTACCCGACGTCGAGCAGGTCCATGCCGTGATCAGCGAGCTGTTGTTCGGGGTCGGCCAGCAGCCGGAGTGGGCGTGAGCGTACGGATCGAGCGGCCAGCTTCGGCGGTGGCAGAGCTCGTCATGGACCGTCCCGAGGCCTTGAACGCGATCTCGACGGCGCAGGCGCAGGCGATCGTCTCGGCCTGCGCCGAGCTCGCCGCCGATCCGGGCGTGAGTGTGGTGATTCTCACCAGCAGCTCGCCAAGGGCCTTCTGCGTCGGGGCGGATCTGAAGGAGCGCAACTCATTCGACGACGCCCAGCTCGCCGAGCAGCGGCCGGTCTTCCGGCGGGCGTTCGGGGCCGTGCTGGACCTTCCCGTGCCATCCGTCGCGGCCGTGGACGGGTATGCCCTCGGCGGCGGCTTCGAGCTGGCTTTGTCCTGCGACCTGATCGTCGCATCACGGGCCGCGGTGCTGGGACTGCCGGAGACCGGGGTGGGCCTGGTGCCCGGCGGCGGTGGCACTCAGCTCCTGGTTCGTCGGATCGGGTCGAACCGGGCCGCGGACCTGATCTTCACCGCACGCCACGTGCGAGCCGAGGAGGCCGATCGACTCGGTGTGGTCGATCGGTTGGTCGAAGCCGGCGAGGCCCGCGCGGCGGCGCTGGAGGTAGCGACCCAGATCGCCGCCCGATCCCCGGTCGCGTTACGCGCGGCCAAGCGGGCGCTCCGCCGAGGGAGCGATCTGGATCTGGAGAGTGCTCTGGTGGTGGAGAACCTGGCCTGGGAGCAGGCCGCCTACTCGGCGGACCGGCGGGAGGGGATCGCAGCATTCAACGAGCGGCGGTCGCCTCGCTGGCGGCGAGACGAGGCCGATTCGGACGGGTCGGGGTCGGACCGGGTCGGGGTCGGACGGGTCGGGGTCGGGGTCGGACGGGTCGGGGTCGGGGTCGCGTCGGGGTCGGGGTCGCGGTCGATCCCGCCTGGGTCGGGCGGTCCAGGTGAGTGAGCACGCTCCCCAGCTGCCACAGCCGGTCGAGATCCCGGTCCACGAGCTGGAGAGCCAGCTACCGCTGCGGGCCCAGCTGGTCCGCTTCGTGATCACCGGTGGCCTGTCGGCGATCGTGGACTTCGGGCTGCTGGTGCTCGGCATGCACCTCGGCCTCGGGCACACCCCGGCGAAGGCCCTGTCGTTCATCGCAGGCACGACCACGGCCTACCTGATCAACCGTCGCTGGACCTTCCGCGCGCCACCCTCGAAGCGTCGCTTCGTCGCCGTCGTGGTGCTGTACGCCGTCACGTTCGCGGTGCAGGTGGGTCTGTTCTCGATCCTGTACACCGCACTCGAGCCGCGACTGAGTCAGCTCGCGGTCCAGGTGATCGGCTTCGTGATCGCCCAGGGCGTCGCCACGACGGTGAACTTCATCGTGCAGCGCTCGATCATCTTCAAGCTGAGGTAGCCCCTTCGCGCCGCGGCACCGGCGGGGTCGTTCCGCGCCTGTTCGCGGAAAAAGTGCCGGCCCGTCGTGGGTCGACTGGACCCGACGCGCTGCGTCCGACGCTCGCTTTCCACACTGACCCGCACTTTTTCCGTTTCGTCCGCCGACCGCGAGCAGGTGACGGCGTGATCGCGACTATGATGATCGTCATAGTCGCCCGTCGGAGTGGCGGCCCGACCGCGAGGAGAGCTCTCATGCCGATGATCGACATCTACGCGACCGCCGGGACGTTCCCGAATCCCCACCAGCTGGCGGTCGATGCCGCCCGCACCGTGATGGAGATCGAGCAGGTGCCGGACATCCCGATGTTCCGCAAGAACACCGCGGCGTTTCTGCACGAGCTGCCGTCCGGTTCGATCGGCAACGTCGACGGCGACTCCGACTATGTCCGGGTCCAGGTGCTGACCAATGCGGGTGCGCTGGATCGGGACAAGCAGCTTGCTGTGGTGGCAAGGCTCACCGAGCTCGTAGCCGCCGCAGTCGGCGACCCGACCCGGACCACGCGCACCTGGGTCCTGTTGACCGAGGCAGCGCCAGGTGGCTGGGGCCTGTGGGGCCATGCCCATTCCAACGAGGAGCTGGTCGGTGCCGCCCGAGCCGAGATCGCGAAGCTCGGCGGCGCCGGCAGCTGAGCGGTTGACGTCTTTCCCACCCAGCCCGGCTCGAATCCGGGTCGGTGCGCGCCGGCGCTAGGTTGAGTCGATGACTGTTGGCCCCCGCGACCGGATGATCGAGTCCACGATCCGGCTGCTCGCTGAGCGTGGCTACCAAGCGGCGTCGTTCGGCGAGGTAGTGGCCGCCTCCGGTGCGCCGCGGGGCTCGATCTACCACCACTTCCCCGGGGGAAAGCGCGAGCTCGTGGCCGACGCCATTGAACGCCAGGGCGACCAGGCCATTGCGGCACTGGATGCGTTGGACGGATTGTCCGCGCCGGAGGTCGTCGACGGTTTCGTGGGGCTGTGGTCAAGGCTGCTGACGGCGACCGACTTCGGCGCGGGTTGTTCCCTTCTGGCGGTTGTCGTGTCCGGCGACGACGCCGGCCTGGACCAGGATGCCGCGATCGTGTTCGAGCGCTGGCAGGCTCGGCTGGCGGAGGTCCTGTCTGCCGGTGGAATGTCGAGGAGTGAGGTGCGCGGCTTTGCCACGCTGCTCCTTGCCGCGTGTGAAGGAGCGGTCGTGATGGCTCGGGCCGCGGGGGAACTCGCCCCCCTGGAGCAGGTCCGGGTCCGACTGCGAGCGCTGGCAACGACGTAGCGCTCGGTGCCGCCAGGAGTCGAGAACGGTTGACCCCAACGGTTGGGGTCAACCGTTCTCGATTTCCACCAGGCGTGCGCGCTCAAGCCGTCAGCAGCGTGGCCGGATCCAGGTAGGGAATGCCGTGCGCCTCGGCCACGGCCTCGTTGACCAGCTCGCCGCCAAGGCTGGACAGCCCCTTCGCCAAGGCCGGGTCGCCGGCGGCGGCGGCCGTGACTCCGTTGGCCGCCACGCGAACCAGGTAGGGGAGCGTTGCCGCCGTCAGCGCCATCGTCGAGGTGCGGGCGACGGCGCCGGGGATGTTGGCCACGCAGTAGTGCACGACTCCCTCCTCGACGTAGGTCGGGTCGGAGTGGGTCGTCGGCCGGCTCGTCTCGAAGCAGCCGCCCTGGTCGATCGCGATGTCGACCACGACACTGCCCGGTCGCATCGACTTGATCATCTCCCGGCTGACCAGCTTCGGCGCCTTCGCGCCCGGCACCAGCACCGCCCCGATCACGACGTCGGAGTCGGCGACCGAGGCCGCGGTGATCGCCCGGTTCGGGATCACGAGGTCCAGTCGCCCACCGAACACGTCGGAGAGGTACGCCAGCCGGCTCGGGTTCGTGTCGAGCACCCTCACGATCGCCCGCATGCCGATGGCGATCTTGGCCGCCTCGGTGCCCGAGACGCCGCCGCCGATGATGGTCACCCTCGCCGCCGGTGTGCCCGGCACGCCACCGAGCAGGATGCCGGCACCGCCGGCGGGGCTCTCCAGGGCGTGTGCCGCGGCCTGGACCGACATCCGGCCGGCGACCTCGCTCATCGGGGTGAGGAGGGGGAGCCTGCGGTCGACCGTCTGGACGGTCTCGTAGGCGATCGAGTCGATCCTGCGTTCCAGCAGGAACTCGGTCAACGCCTTGTCTGCGGCCAGGTGCAGGTACGTAAACAGCTGCTGACCCTCGCGGAAGCGGTGGTACTCGGCGGCGATCGGTTCCTTCACCTTGACGATCAGATCCGCGCCCGCGAACACGTCGTCGGCGGTCGGCACCAGGGTCGCGCCGGCGGCCACGTACTCGTCGTCGCTGAACCGCGACCCCGCGCCGGCGCCGGACTCCACCAGCACCTCATGGCCGTGGTGGACGAGCTCGGCGACCCCGTCGGGCACCACCGACACCCGGTTCTCGTTGTCCTTGATCTCCTTGGGCACACCTACGACGAGCGGCATTGCAGACTCCTTCGAGACGGAGCGGGATGGCAGAGATGCCTGACGACACTGTCCCAGATGCGACCGGCGGCCGGTCGGCGCACCTCCCGGCAGCGCGCTCCGTTCGGCCAGATTCGCCGCGAGCGGTGCCCCCCGCACTCGCCCTCGCACGATCCAGGTCAGCCCTCGTGCCATCCAGTGAGCCCTCGTGCCATCCAGTGAGCGCTCGTGCCATCCAGTGAGCCTTCGAACCGATCCAGCGGGCCTCGTACCATCCAGTGAGGAGGATCTATCCAAATGAGCACCACGTTCCCGACCACTGCCGAGATCACCGCCGATGTCCTACGGGCCCTGAAAGCCACCGGCGTCGACACCGACGCCATAGCCGGCGAGACCGAGGTCCGCACTCCGATCACCGGCGAGGTGATCCTGTCGATCCGCACGCACGGCGGCGACGACGTCGACGCGGCTGTCGAGCGGGCCGCGGAGGCGTTCATCACCTGGCGGGAGGTGCCGGCCCCGGTCCGCGGCCAGCTGGTCAAGCGCTGGGGTGAGCTGCTCACCGAGCACAAGGAGGACCTCGCCACGCTGGTCACGGCCGAGGTCGGAAAGATCACCTCCGAGGCGCGCGGCGAGGTGCAGGAGATGATCGACATCACCGACCTGGCCGTCGGCCAGTCCCGGCAGCTGTTCGGCAAGACCATGCCCTCGGAACGGCCGGGTCACCGGCTGATGGAGACCTGGCACCCACTCGGCGTCGTCGGCATCATCTCGGCGTTCAACTTCCCGGTCGCCGTCTACGCCTGGAACACCGCGCTCGCGCTGGTGGCGGGTGACACGGTGGTCTGGAAGCCGGCCGAGGCGACCCTGCTCTCCGCGCTCGCCACCGACGCGCTGCTGGCCAGGGCAGCGCTTGAGGTCGGCGCCCCGGAGGGCATCCATCACCTCGTGCTGGCGGATCGGATCGGGGGCCGACGACTGGTCGAGGATCCTCGGGTCGCGCTCGTCTCGGCGACGGGCTCGGTCCGGATGGGCCGCGAGATCGCACCACTGATCGCGGCTCGCTTCGGGCGCGCACTGCTCGAGCTCGGCGGCAACAACGCGGCCATCGTCACGCCGAGCGCCGATCTCGACCTGGCTCTGCGGGGGATCGTGTTCGCGGCGGCCGGCACCGCAGGGCAGCGCTGTACCACGCTGCGCCGGCTGATCGTGCACCGCTCCGTGGCCGACCAGCTCGTGCCACGGATCGTGGACGCGTACGGCACCCTCAGCATCGGTAGCCCGACGTCGGACGGCGTACTGGTCGGTCCGCTGATCAGCCGACGCAGCTTCGAGGCCCAGCAGGATGCCCTGAGCCAGGCCGTCGAGCAGGGTGGCGAGGTGCTCTACGGCGGCGACCGGGTGCTGGCCGACGACCAACCGGATGCGTACTACGTACGACCTGCGGTGGTGCGGATGCCCGCCCAGACGGCCGTCGTGCGGGAGGAGACGTTCGCCCCGATCGTGTACGTGATGACCTACGACGACCTGGATGAGGCCATCGTGCTGAACAACGCCGTGCCGCAGGGCCTGTCGTCGGCGATCTTCACCGACAACCAGCTCGAGGCCGAGCGGTTCATGTCGGCGAGCGGATCGGACTGCGGGATCGTCAACGTCAACATCGGCACCTCGGGTGCCGAGATCGGCGGCGCGTTCGGCGGGGAGAAGGAGACCGGAGGCGGTCGTGAGTCTGGTGCCGACTCCTGGAAGGCGTACATGCGTCAGGCCACCAACACCGTCAACTTCTCGGGTCAGCTGCCGCTCGCCCAGGGTGTCGAGTTCCTCTAGCGGAGTTCGGTGGCACCGGGCCGGGACGCGCGGCCCGGAGGCACGGGGCCGGGGGCACGGGGCCGGGGTAAAGCGTCGGGTGCTTGATGCCCCGAGTCGGGAAACGGTATCCGCGGGCCGGGATTCCCGGCCCAGCTCGCGGGGCGGCTCAGCCCGAGCGCCCCATCCGTACGTCCGGCGCGCCCAGCCGGGCGGCGTCCGCGGACAGGTCGTCAGGCTGGTGCTGGCTCTCCCGCTCGGCGCTGACCCGGGCACGGTAGTGCTCCACCTCGCGGGTGATCGCCTCGGCGTCCCAGCCGAGCACCGGCGCGACCAGCTCGGCCACCTCCGCGGCGGCCCCGACGCCGCGATCCCAGGTCTCGATGGAGATCCGGGTGCGACGGGCCAGGATGTCGTCCAGGTGCAGTGCGCCCTCGTGGGTGGCGGCGTACAGCGCCTCGACCTTCAGGTACTCCGGTGCGGCGTCGAGCGGGTCGGCCAGCTCCGGCCGCTCGGCGATCAGCGCGCCCAGCTCGCTGATCAGGGAGCCGTAGCGGCCCAGCAACCGCTCGGTCTGACCGGTGCCGATGCCCAGCGACTCGGCCAGGTGCCGGCGCGTGTTCCACAGCCCGTGATAGCCCTCGGCCCCCAGCAGTGGTACGTCCTCGGTGCACGAGGGCGTCACCGTCTTGTTGAGCCCGTGGACGGCGGCATCGACGGCGTCCGCGGCCATGATCCGATACGTCGTGTACTTGCCGCCGGCGACCACGACCAGCCCGCGAACCGGTGACGCGACGGCGTGCTCGCGAGACAGCTTCGAGGTCGAGTCGGACTCGCCCGCCAGCAGCGGCCGGAGCCCTGCATAGACACCGACGACGTCGTCGCGGGTGAGCTTGTCGGCGAGCAGCCCATTGGCGTGGTCGAGTAGGTAGTCGATGTCGGCCTCGCTGGCGGCCGGGTGGGCGAGGTCGAGATCCCACGCGGTGTCGGTGGTGCCGATCAGCCAGTATCCCCCCGAGCCGGAGGCGCCGACGGTGTGATCAGAGCCGGTCGCACTGCCCCAGGGGATGATGAAGAGCAGGCTCTTCTCGGTGCGGGTGATCAGCCCGGTGGTGGACGTGATCCGGTTCCGCGGGACCACGAGATGGATGCCTTTCGACGCCCGCACCCGGAACGCACCGCGCCCGCCGACCATCTGCTGGATCTCGTCGATCCACACCCCGCAGGCGTTGATCACGACGTCGGCGTGCACCTCGAGCTCGCGGCCGGTCTCGAGATCGCGGACCGCGACGCCGGTCACCCGGTCCTGGTCGCGCAGGAAGCCGGTCACGCGCGTACTGGTCGCGACGACGGCCCCGAAGTAGGCAGCCGTCCGGGCGATCATCATCGTGTGCCGGGCGTCGTCGACCTGGCCCTCGTAGAAGGCGATCGAGCCGTGGATGGCATCGCGGTCAGCCGACGGGAACAGCTCGAGTGTCCGCTTCCGGCTCAGGTGGCGCAGCCGGGACGGCACGCCGCGACCTGCGCCCATCACGTCGTAGACACCGATGCCGAGGCCCGCGTACGCCCGGTCGACCACCGGCTTGCGCAGGGGGTAGAGGAAACGGACCGGCTTGGCCAGATGTGGACAGAGCTTCTCCAGGGCGAGCTTGCGCTCCTTGAGCGCCTCGAAGACCAGGTGGAAGTCGAGCTGCTCGAGGTAGCGCAAGCCGCCATGGAAGAGCTTGCTGGATCGGCTCGACGTGCCGGCGGCGAAGTCTCGGGCCTCGACGAGGCCGACCTTCAGCCCGCGGGTGACGGCATCGAGCGCCGCACCCGCGCCGGTCACCCCCGCGCCGACCACCAGCACGTCGAAGTGCTCGGTCGCTAGTCGGTCGAGGTTGGTCGACCGTTGCTCGGGGCTGAGGGCGATCACCCGGTCAGCTTACGGACGCCAGTTCCCTCGTCGTCGCGGGCCGATCTTCGGACTGGTCCGCCGGACGATCCTCGCCGCGTGTCGAGGGCTCATCGGCGGATGCGTCGTGGGACGTCACGGCCAACGGGCGGGCGACCGGCGCGATCAGCCCGGCGAGCGCGACCAGCGCCAGCACGATCACGAACGAGTGCAGCAGTCCGACGTGCTCACCCGCGAAGGCCAGCACCGGCGGACCGAACAGGAATGCCGCGTACCCCACGGTGGCGGCAGCGCTCACCCGCGCCGACGCCGTACGCGGATCGTCGGCCGCGGCGGACATACCCACCGGCAGTCCGAGCGACGTGCCGAGGCCCCACAGCGCGATACCGATGGCTGCCGTAACTGCCGTCGGGCCGAAGAGCTCGGGGCCGAAGATCACGACGACGAGTCCGAGGGCGGCGACGAGGGCGGACGCGCGCAGCATCGCGACTCGGCCGAACCGGTCGATCAGGATCACGCCGGACAGTCGGCCGAGCGTCATGGTCACCACGAATACGCCGAACAGGGCAGCCGCAGCGGTCTCGTTCACGCCGTACCCGTCGACCATGGCCAGCGGAAGCCAGTCCTCGGCGGCACCCTCGGCCAGCCCCATGCCGAGCACCAGCAGGCCGATCAGGAGCGTACGCGGATCGCGCCAGATCGACAGCCGCTCAGTGCGGGTCAGCTTCGGTTGCCCGGCCGTGGCCACGCCGACTCCCGCCGGCAGCATCCGGGTCGCGGGGACGACCGCGGCGACCATCAGGATCGCGGCCAGGGTGAGATGGATGCCCACGCCGAGACCCAGGTGCTGGGCGAGGACTCCGATGCCGGCGCCGAGCAGGGTGCCCATGCTGTACGTCGCATGGAAGATCGGCATCACGGTCCGACCGAGTGCGCGCTCGTTGGCCGCACCGGCGACGTTCATCGATACGTCGGTCGTGCCGAAGCCGAGACCGAAGACGATCAGCCCCGTGGCGACCACCGCGAACGAGGCCAGCGCGGCACCGAGTCCGACGACGACCAGGCCGGCGGCGGAGGTGAGCAGGGCGATCCGGACCACCGGACGTACGCCGTAGGAGCCGACCAGGACGCCCGCGGCGGTGAGACCGACGATGGCGCCACCGGCGATCGCGAAGATCAGCCAGCCCATCTCGGCGGTCGACGCGCCGAGGCCGTCACGGACGGCGGGCGTGCGAGACACCCAGGCGGCCAGGGCGAAGCCGCAGGCGGCGAAGACGACGAACATGGCGTTGCGCCAGCGGCGGGCGGCGTGCTGCTGGGCGGTGGCTGGGGAGTCCGAGCCGGGCAGGCGCGGGGTGGACATGGTGTGGACCTCGAGACGAAATTCGGTGCGTGACGGCGTCCTCATCGACCCCGCTTCTGTACGATCGTACAGAATGTGTACGTTTGTACAAGCACCGAGGCGCTGCGGCTATTCCCAGCTGTGCCCTGAACCTGCCGAAGCCGCTCTTGCGCGCCCCGAGCCGGTCGAAGGCGACAAACCCTCGAACTACTGATCGCCCCCCGAGCTCAGCAGCTCCAGGGCGCGGCGGATCTGCGCCTCGTCGATCCCGCCGGCCAGCCCCCGGTACGTACACAGACCCTCGATCATCGTGTCGACCAACCGGGCGGTGTCCGCGGCGAAGAAACGACTCAGCGCCAGCTGACTCCGGGCGAACCAGGCCTCGACCATCGAGCGCACCTCGGGGTGTCGGATCGCGTACGCGTAGAACTCGTAGCTCAGCGCCGCCTCCCGCGGATCGTCGAGGTCGGACAGGATGTAGTCGGTGATCGCGTCGATCGCCTCGGTGCGGGTTCTGGCGGGTTCCAGCCGCGCCTCGAACCGCTCCGACACATGATCGGCCAGGCGACCGAAGGCCGCGCGGAACAGATCGCCGAGGTCGGCGAAGTAGTAGGTGGTCGATCCGAGGGGCACACCGGCCGCCGCCGCGACGCGCCGGTGTGTGGTCCCCGCCACACCGTGCTCGGCGATGACATCGAGGGCGGTGTCGATCAGCAGATCGCGCCGGGAGCGCTCGTTGCGTCGACCGGCCGCTGCTGACATGGCGCCACGGTACAGAATCAAACCTTCCCAGCCGACCACCCAGGAGCAGCCGTGCCCGACGACCTCCAGCCCCGCCTCGACTTCGCCCGCGAGCTGATCGGCGCTGCCGGTGACGTGGCGATGAGCTACTTCGGCCGTCTTGCCACCCTCACCGTCAGCAGCAAGGGGGTCCAAGACGTCGTCTCCGACGCCGACGTCGAGATCGAACGGCTGATCAAGGCGCGGATCGCGGACGCCTGGCCGACGGACGCGTTCCTCGGCGAGGAGACCGGGCAGGCAGACTTCGTGGGCAGCACAGGGATCTGGGTCGTCGACCCGATCGACGGCACCCAGCCGTTCCTCAGCGGCCTCGGCACCTGGTGCATCTCGATCGCGTACGTCCGTGCTGGCCAGGTCCAGTTCGGACTCGTCAACGCGCCCGCACACGGCGAGCTGTTCGTCGGCGGACGGGGCATCCCGGCCACCCGAAACGACCTGCCCATCCACCTGCACCCGGGCACGGCGCTGACGGACGGGATGACCTACCTGGGCTGCTCCGCGCGGGTCACCGCGGACGAGATCGTGCCTGTCTTCGACCGGCTGATGCGCCGCCGCGGGATGTACGTCCGCAACGGTTCCGGTGCGCTCGGCATCTGCGACGTGGCCTGTGGTCGGCTGCTCGGTCTGGTGGAGCCGCACATCAACTCATGGGACTGCCTCGGCGGGATCGCCGTGCTGGTGGCGGCCGGCGGGGTCACCAACGACTATCTCGCGGGCGACGCCCTGATCACGGGCAACTGGCTCGTTGCGTCGACCCCCGCCCTGTACGAGGCCATGCGCGAGGTCCTCCGCGGCTGAGTCCCCGTCCGCCGCCCGCCCACGTGCGCCCGACGTGTCAGCGGCAGAGTCGGTCATAGCCGTCTGTAACGCTGACAGGTCGAGGCGTTGGTAGGGTTCCGCAGCGTGACCAGCGTGCGGAGGTTCACGGTCGGCATCATCGGGGGCGGCCAGCTCGCCCGGATGCTGTACGAGGCGTCCATCCCGCTCGGCATCGACGTCCGGCTGCTGGCCGAGGGGCCGGACGTCTCCGCGGCGACCGTGGTCCATGACGTCACCGTGGGTGACTACACCGATCCGGACACCGTTCGGCGGTTCGCGGCTGGCTGCGACGTGATCACGTTCGACCACGAGCACGTGCCGACCGCTCTGCTGGTCGAGCTCGAGGCGGCCGGAGTGGCCGTACGGCCAGGTTCGGATGCGCTCGTCCACGCCCAGGACAAGGTCGTCATGCGGGACCGGATGACCGCCCTCGGTGCGCCCTGTCCCGCCTACCGAGTGGCCGCCGATCCCGAGGCCGTGGTCGCGTTCGGCGACCAGCACGGTTGGCCCGTGATCGCCAAGACCTCGCGCGGCGGCTACGACGGCAAGGGTGTGTTCAAGATCGACTCCGCGGCCGAGGCGGCGGTGCCGTTCGAGGGGCTGAAGGACGGTGTGGTGATCATCGTCGAGGAGTACATCGACTTCGCCCGCGAGCTGAGCGTCCTGGTCGTCCGCTCGCCCTCGGGACAGGCGGTCGCGTACCCGGTCTCGGAAACCCTGCAGCAGGGGGGTGTCTGCGTGGAGACCATCACGCCCGCTCCGGACCTCTCCGACGATCAGCGAATCGCGATCGAGCAGCTGGCGCTGCGGATCGCCCACGAGCTTGGCGTCGTCGGGGTGCTGGCGGTGGAGCTGATGCAGCGAAAGCATGATGAGAACCGGTCAGATGGGGGCGGGTCGGACGGGGTGCGATCCGATGGGGTGCGATCCGATGGGAACGTGGTGATCAACGAGCTCGCCATGCGCCCGCACAACACCGGCCACTGGAGCATCGACGGTGCACACACGTCCCAGTTCGCGAACCACCTCCGCGCCGTTCTCGACCTGCCGCTCGGCGATCCGACAGCCCGGGCACCCGTCACGGTGATGACCAACATCCTCGGCGGATCGGTCGTCGACCTTCCCTCGGCCCTGCTGCACTGCTTCGCTCGCGACCCCAAGCTGCGGGTGGAGCTCTACGGCAAGGAGGTCAAGCCTGGTCGCAAGGTCGGCCACGTGACCGCGTACGGCCATGATCTTGTCGACGTACGCAAGCGCGCACGGCACGCAGCCGAGTACATGATGGGCCGCCCGGCCGATGAGCCGTCGACCTGATGAGCCGTCGACCTGATGAGCCGTCGACCTGATGAGCCGTCGACCTGATGAGTGGCCGATCCGATGAGGAGCACGATGAGTGAACCGCCCGCCCGCCCGGGCCAAGCCGCGTCGTCGGGTCCGCTGGTCGGCATCGTCATGGGATCGGACTCCGACTGGCCAACGATGAGCGCGGCGGCCCAGGCACTGAACGAGTTCGACATCTCCTACGAGGCCGACGTCGTCTCCGCCCACCGGATGCCGGACGAGATGGTCCGCTACGGCCGGGAGGCCCACACTCGCGGGTTGCGAGTGATCATCGCCGGCGCGGGTGGGGCCGCCCACCTGCCCGGCATGCTCGCCGCCCTCACACCACTGCCGGTGATCGGGGTGCCGGTCGCGCTGAAGTATCTGGACGGGATGGACTCCCTGCTGTCGATCGTGCAGATGCCGGCGGGCGTCCCGGTGGCGACGGTGAGCATCGGGAACGCTCGCAACGCGGGCCTGCTGGCCGCCCGGATCCTCGCCGCCGCCGACCCCCGGCTGTTGGAGAAGATGCTTGGCTTCCAAGATCAGCTCCGACAGGCCGCGCTGGCCAAGGGCGAGACCGTACGCTCGGCGTCCGCTGCCCGGTAAGGAACGTGCCTCGTGCGGCGCGGCAGGTCGTCCGCGCCGTCTGTCCCGGCCGGTCGGGACTCGTAGAGCCACCTTGCGCACTGACGGGCCACCGTGCGCGTCGGCGCCGACACGCAGAGTGACCCGTCGATGCGCGGAGACGAGCGGGCACCATTCGTCTGGGCGATGCGGTGCGATGACGCGGGCTCGCGGACGCCGGAGCGGCCTCGTCTGGGCGATGCGGTGCGATGACGCGGGCAGAGCGCCGCGCGGGCCGGGTCCCGGGTGCACCGGGGACCGCCAGCGCCGGCAGCGGCGCCCACTCCGCGCCGCCGGAGAGACGCGTACGGAGGAATGCTCAGGCGCAGCGGCGGCCGACCACCAGCAGGTACTCCCACAGCATCCGGCCCGACCCGGCGCCGAATCGATCACCCAGCTCGGCCAGCGCCCGATCGAGTGCCGCGACCTTGTCCGGATCGTCGGCGATCCCGCGGTACGCCGCGATCGTCGGCCCGTAATTGGTCTTGAAGTAGTCCCGGAACTCGGCACCGTTGCCGTAGTGGGTGACCGGAAGCCCGGCTGTGCTGACCCGAAGGCTCTCGACCCGATCGCCGAACAGCGCTCGTACGTGCTGCTCGTCCCCCCACAGGGGCGGCGGCTGGGCACCGGGCGGGGGTGGGGGAGCGTACGGCTTCATGGTCGCGAACAGCTGTCCGATGAATCCGGCCGGCGTCCACGCGATCAGCGCGATGGTGCCGCCCGGCTTGCAGACCCGGACCAGCTCGTCGGCTGCGGGCTGGTGGTGCGGCGCGAACATCACTCCGACACAGGAGGTGACCACGTCGAACTGGGCGTCGGCGTACGGGAGTGCTTCGGCGTCGCCGACTTCCCAGACGATGTCGAGGTCTGCCGCCTCGGCCTCGGCGCGACCGATCGCGAGTAGATCGGGCGTGAGGTCGGACGCCGTTACCCGAGCACCGCGCCGCGCCGCCGGTATGGCGATGTTTCCGGACCCGGCCGCCACGTCCAGCACCAGCTGGTCGGAGTGGATGTCGGCGGCCTCGACGAGGATGGGCCCGAAGCCGGCGATGATCTCCGATGCTACGGAGGAGTAGTCGCCCAGCGCCCACATCGCGCGGTGTCTGCTCTTGAGCGCCTGGTCGGCCTCGCCGCGGTCTGCGGCCGGCGCGCGCCGAGGCGTCTCGATGGTTGATGTCATGGGTTGCCCCCTTAGGACAGGTTGTGGATCTGACACAAGCGACAGTAGGAATCCGAGGCAGGTCGCCTCCAGTCCACGATCTGTACTGCGCCGCGACTGGGCCGGTACAGGATCTGTACTGTCCGGGTGCTGTTGGTGGTCGCCGCCGACGTGGCCTTCTACGGTCTGGACCATGGGAGCCCCGTACCGCCAGTTCTGTCCCGTCGCGAAGGCGATGGAGCTGCTCGACGAACGCTGGACGATGTTGATCATGAGGGAGCTGCTGTACGGCAGCTGTCGCTTCAACGAGTTGCGCCGCGGCCTGCCGGGCATGTCGCCAACTCTGCTGTCCAAGCGGATGCAGCAGCTGGTCCGAGCCGGCATGGTGGAGCGGCTGACCGAGAACGGGGTGGCGCTCTATCGACCAACCGAGGCCGGCGAGGAGCTGCGACCCATCCTGGAGGCGATCGGTGCCTGGGGAGTGCGGTGGGTCGGTGAGCTCGGCGAGGCCGATCTCGATCCGAAGCTGCTCATGTGGGATCTACATCGCAACGTCGACCCAGCCCTGCTGCCGCCGGAGCGGCGGGTGGTCGCGTTCACATTCCCGGACGTGCCGAGCAAGGTACGCCGCTGGTGGCTGGTGCTCTCGCCTCAGGATGTCGATGTGTGTGACTTCGACCCCGGCTTCGGTGTGGCGGTGGAGATCACCGGCGAGCTGCGTCGGATGGTGGAGATCTGGCGGGGTGACCTGGACTGGTCTCTGGCGATGCGCCGAGGCCTGGTCGAGGTGCGCGGCGAGCCGGCCAGTCGACGCGCCGTCCCGAGTTGGTTCGCACCCTCGAGATTCGCCGCCGTGCCGCGCCCCGAGCGCGCCGTCGCCTGACACCCACCCGGATCCCATCCCCCGGAAAGTGGGCGCAAACGACGAGTTTGAAACGGTCCAACCCGTCGTTTGGGCCCAGTTTCCGGGGGACGGGTCGCCGGGTCGTCGGAAGCCGCCGGACCCCGCCGTCGGCTAGCCTCGACCGATGGCGAATCCGGTGTCCGAGGCCGTCAGTGGTTTCGTCCTGCTGATCCGCGGGTTCGTGCTCGTGGTCCGGCGGCCGCGCAACTTTCTGCTCGGCGCGATCCCACCGGCGATCACGTCGGTACTGTTCGTGATCGTCTTGTCCGTGCTGATCGCCCGGCTGGGCCCCATCGTGGCGGCCCTGACACCGTTCGCACGCAGCTGGCCCGACGGCGCCGAGCACGCGGTTCAGATCGCGATCGGTGTTGCCCTGGTCGGCGGTGTCGCCCTGTTGATGGTCGTCACCTTCACAGCCGTCACCCTCCTGGTCGGCGGTCCGATCTACGACAAGATCGGCGAGTACGTCGAACGCGAGCTCGACACGGCTGGATCCGACAGGGCCGCCGGATCCGACAGGGCTGCTGGATCCGACAGTGCCGCAGGACCCGACAGGGCCGCAGGACCCGACTCAGCGACGTACGACGAACCACTGGTCCGCGGCATCGGCCGGTCCATCCGACAGTCCCTCGCCGTGATCGCGGCCAGCGCCGTCGGTGCGCTGCCGTTGTTCCTCGCCGGCTTCATCCCCGTCGTCGGACAGAGCGTGGTGCCGGTGGTCGCCGCCATGTTCGGGGGGTGGCTGCTCGCCATCGAGCTCTTGGGTGGCCCGTTCGAACGGCGGGGCAGGCTCACCATCCGCGAGCGTCGATCTGCCATGCGCACCCGGCGTTGGCACGTCTGGGGCTTCGCCGCTCCGACCTTCGCGTTACTCGCCGTGCCATTCCTGGCGATCGTCGTCTTTCCCGCCGCGGCAGCGGGCGGCACCCTGCTCGCGCGCGAGTTGCTGGCTGTCGATCGGCCAATCGCCGAGAGTGGCTCCCAGGATCAGAACCTGAAGTCGTAGAGTATGGGACCGGGCCGTGCTTAACCGCTTCAGCAACCGGCTTCGGCCCACATCCAGCCATCACCGATCCGAGGAGCCGCATGCCTGCGCCCACGTTGTCCGTCCAGCTCTACACCGTCCGCGAAGCCCTCGCCGAGGACTTCGACGGCACCCTGGCGAAGATCGCCGGTTTCGGGTTCGACACTGTCGAGCCGTTCGGTTTCGACGGCTTCGCCGACGAGCTGCGGAAGGGCCTGCCCAAGCACGGGCTGGTCGCCCCCACCGCGCATGTCGGTCTGCTCCGTGGCGACGCCGACCAGATCCTCGACCTCGCCGCCGAGCTCGGCATCACCACCGTGATAGACCCGGCCGTCACCGCCGAACGCTGGGCGAGCGTCGACGACATCGCCGCGACCGCCGAGCAGCTCAACGCCGCGGCGGAGAAGGCCGCGACCCGCGGCCTGACGGTCGGCTACCACAACCACTGGTGGGAGCTCGAGACCGACTTCGACGGGAAGCACGGTCTCGACGTCCTGGCCGACAATCTCGCACCGGAGGTCGTCCTCGAGGTCGACACCTACTGGGCGTACGTCGGCGGCGCCGACGTACCCGCACTGCTGAACCGCCTCGGCGACCGGGTCGTCGCGCTGCACATCAAGGACGGCGACGGGACCCGCGACAACAAGAAGCAGGTCGCAGTGGGTTCCGGCGTGATCCCGGTCTGGGACTTCATCGCGGCGGCGCCGGACGCGCTGCGGGTCGTCGAGCTCGACGACAGCGAGGGCGACCGGGTCGAGGCCATCAAGGTCAGCCGCGACTACCTGCTGAAGGGGGACGCCCGATGAGCGCGGCGAAGAAGACCGGGCCGGTTGGCATCGGATTCATCGGTGCCGGCGTCATCTCCGACACGTATCTGGAGAATCTGAGCAGCTTCCCGGACACCAACGTGGTGGCCGTGGGAGACCTCTTCCCGGACGCGGCGAGGGCTAAGGCCGAGAAGCACGGGATCGCTGTCTCGGGTGGGCCCGAGGTCGTGCTCGACCATCCCGACGTCGAGCTCGTGGTCAACCTGACGATCCCGGCGGCGCACGCGGAGGTGGCCCTGCAGGCGATCAACGCGGGCAAGCACGTCTGGAACGAGAAGCCGCTGGCCCTGGACCGGGTCAGCGCCAAGGCCCTGCTCGATCAGGCCGAGGCCGCCGGTCTGCGGGTCGGCTGTGCGCCGGACACGTTCCTCGGCAGTGGGCTGCAGACGGCCCGCAGCATGGTGGAGGCGGGCGAGATCGGCACTCCACTCACCGCGCTCGTGCTGATGCAGTCCCCGGGGCCGGAGTCGTGGCACCCCAACCCGGCGTTCCTGTTCCAAGAGGGAGCAGGCCCACTGTTCGACATCGGCCCGTACTATCTGACGGCTCTCGTCCAGGTGTTCGGTCCGATCGCCTCCGTCGCGGCGATCGGTTCGAAGTCTCGGGAGACCCGAGTGATCGGGTCCGGTCCGAAGGCCGGCGAGGAGTTCGCGGTCACCGTGCCGAGCCACGTCAGTGCATCGGCCCGCTTCGAGTCGGGCCAGTCGGCCACCTTGATCTTCTCCTTCGACTCGCCGCGTCGCCGCACCCTGCTCGAGGTGACCGGGTCCGAGGCCACAATGGTCTTCCCGGACCCGAACATGTTCGAGGGTGAGATCGCTCTGCAGCGCCGCGACGACCAGGATGCGGCAGTGGCCGCGACCACCAGTCAGCTTTCGGCTCGGGGGACCGGGGTGCTCGACATGTCCCGGGCCATCCGCGAGGGACGCCCGCACCGGGCCCAAGGGGCGCTGGCCTATCACGTGCTGGACGCGATGATCTCGATCGACGAGGCGATCACGTCGCAGGCATATGTCGATGTCCAGAGCACCGTCGAAGTTCCGGCGCTGCTGCCCGCCGACTGGGACCCGCAGGCCGCTACCGTCTGACGCTTTTCCTGAGCCTGTCGAAGGCCCCTGACCTTGTCGAAGGGCGCGTAATGGAACCGCCCTTTCGACAAGCTCAGGGCTCACGGGGTCTGTTACTCGCCAGTAGGATTCGCTTGTGAGCGACTTCAGCGAGATGTACACCCCGACCGAGGAGCACGAGGCGTTCCGGGCTGCGGTGCGCGAGGTGTGCGACGCGAAGGTGGCGCCGCGCGCGGCGGAGACCGACGAGCTGGCGGAGTTCCCCAAGGCATCGTACGAAGCACTGCGGGCAGCCGACTTCCACGCACCCCACATCCCGGAGGCGTACGACGGGGTCGGCGCCGACGCGCTCGCCACGGTGATCGTGATCGAGGAGGTCGCCCGGGCCTGCGCGTCAAGCTCGCTCATCCCGGCCGTGAACAAGCTCGCATCGCTGCCCTGGCTGATCTCTGCGTCAGAAGACCTCAAACGGCGTTACCTGCCGCCGATCGCGCGCGGTGACGCCATGGCCTCGTACTGCCTGTCCGAGCCGGAGGCGGGGTCCGATGCGGCCAGCATGAAGACCCGAGCGGTGCGTGACGGTGATGACTACGTGCTGAACGGTGTGAAGCGTTGGATCACCAACGCCGGCGTCTCGGACTACTACACGGTCTTCGCCGTCACCGATCCGGACGCCCGCAGCCGGGGGATCAGCGCTTTCGTGGTCGAGAAGAACGACTCGGGGGTGTCCTTCGGGGCGCCGGAGAAGAAGCTCGGCATCAAGGGCTCGCCGACCTGCGAGGTCTACTTCGACAACGTACGCATTCCCGCCGATCGCATGATCGGGGACCCGGGTACCGGCTTCGGAACCGCCATGAAGACGCTTGACCACACCCGGGTGACCATCGCAGCCCAGGCGATCGGGATTGCCCAGGGCGCGCTGGACTACTCGCTGGGGTACGTCAAGGAGCGCAAGCAGTTCGGCAAGGCGATCGCGGAGTTCCAGGGCCTGCAGTTCATGCTCGCGGACATGGGGATGAAGCTCGAGGCCGCACGCCAGCTCACCTACGCCGCGGCGGCGAAGTCCGAGCGCGGCGACGCCGACCTCACCTACTTCGGCGCCACGGCGAAGTGCTTCGCCTCCGACGTCGCAATGGAGATCACCACCGATGCCGTCCAGCTGCTCGGCGGCTACGGCTACACCAAGGACTATCCGGTCGAGCGGATGATGCGCGACGCCAAGATCACTCAGATCTACGAGGGCACCAACCAGGTCCAGCGGATCGTGATGGCCCGGCAGCTCCTCGCCCGCTGACCCCGGCCGAGTTGTCAGCGTGAGGAGTGGCTATAGCCCGTTGAGACGCTGACAAGTCGGAGGGAAGCGGCGGGATGGGGACCTGCTATTTCGCGTACTTGCCCATCCCCGAGGTGTCGCCGCTCGCCAGGGCGGTGAACATGGCCTTCGCGGCGGCGGTGTCCCACAGCACAGCCGATCCGACCGGGGTGCTGGCGCCCGGATTGGAGACGGGCACGGTGAGGGTGTATCCCTCGTCGTTGGCCACCTTCCGCATCGCCAGGGCCATCGATCCCGTCTCGAAAAGGCTCGTGTCCTGGCCGACGCTGATCGAGTCGGCCACGGCGTGGGTCAGCGTCCAGTAGCGCACCGGATTGAACACCGTCGCCGGTGTCGCGGACTTCTTGGCGATCGCGGCGAGCATCTGACGCTGCCGCTGCACCCGTCCCAGGTCGCCGAGTGGATCGGCCTTGCGCATCCGGACGTAACCGAGCGCGGTCGTGCCATCGAGGGTCTGGCAGCCCTTGGACAGGTTCAGATGGCTGTCTTTGTCCTTGATCGCCTTCGGAATGCACATGTCGATCCCGCCCAGCGCGTCGATGATGTTGACGAAGCCACCGAATCCGATCTCCATGTAGCCGTCGACCCGCAGCCCGGTGTTCTGCTCGACGGTCTTGACCAGCAGCTTCGGGCCGCCGAAGGCGTACGCGGCATTGATCTTGTTCTTCCCGTTGCCGGGGATCGGGACGTACGAGTCACGCGGGATGGAGATCAGCGCCGGCTTGCCACTCGGCGGGATGTACACGAGCATCATCGTGTCGGTCCGCTGGCCGGCGGCGCTGCCGGTGCCGAGCTTCTTCCGCTCGGCCTTCGACAGGCCCTCACGGGAGTCGGAGCCGACCAGCAGGTACGTCGTGCCCGGCTGCGCGGCGGGCCGTTGGCCGGACGGTGTGTCGTCCACCCGTTGGACCTGGCTCCAGGCGTGCAGCGGGACGGCGACCAGCCAGGTGGCGGTCACGAGGACCAGCAGCAGCACGATGAGGAAGACGTTTCGCACCGGGTGCCTCTTGCGAGGCCTCTTCCTTCCCGGTGTGCCCTTTGGGTCCAGCGGGGGCGGGCCGGGCCGACCCGGCGGTCCGCCGGCCCGACGCCAGTCCTGGTACGCCTGTGGTCCGCTCGAGCCCTGTCCGTACGCCGGCACCGCTGCGTACTGCGATGTGTCGAACGGCGCGCTCTGCTCGGGCGCCGCCTGCCGAGTGCCCATCTGCGGCGCGCCAACCTGCTGTCCGCCCAGCTGCTGGGGGACCGATCGCGGCGGGTCGGGTGGGTACGGCGGCATCGGGCTGCTCGCGTGCCGCCCGGAGAGGCCGAACGAATCGGGCATCACCTGGGTCGGCTCGGGCGCCGACGGCGACGGCTTGTCCCGGCCGTACAGCCAGTCGAGGTCGTCGTCACTGCTGGGCACATCTGCGAGGGTACCTGCCGAGCGGTGCGAGCCGGGGGATTCGAACGGGCAGCAGAAAGGACCGACGAGTCGGCGTGGCACGACCGTCGCATGGGTGCGACGCGGAGATACTGACTGCCAACTGCTCGGTTCACTTCCCCGACCGAAAGGCTTGCGCACGTGTCGCAGACCGTCGTCGACGACCCCGGCACCGCTACCGGCTCCCCCCAGGAGCCGCCCGGTGAGGGAGGTCGTCAGCACATCCAGTCCGGCCTGCAGAAGCCCGGCGTCCGCAGCGATCGGGTCAAGCTGCGCCGCGCGCTGACCTTCTTGGGCATGACCTTGGTGCTGCCCGGGTCGGCCCAGTTGGCGGCAGGAAACAAGCGGGTCGGGCGATTCGCGCTACGCACCTGGGCCGTCTTGTGGGGTCTGCTGCTGTTCTCCGGACTGCTGGTCCTGGTCTGGCGCAACGGCGCGATCGCGCTGTTCACGTATCCGTTGACCCTGCGGGTCGTCCAGATCGGCCTGATCGTGCTCGGCATCTGCTGGGGGCTGCTGATGCTCGACGCTTGGCGGATTGCCCGGCCACCGGATCTGGCGCGTCATCATCGCCCCTTGTTCGCGCTGCTCAGTCTGGGACTCGTTGGGCTGATCGTCGGCGGGCTGGTGGCGTCGGCCGGCGTGGTATCGGCCCAGCGTGACCTGGTGAGCTCGGTCTTCGCCGGCGGCGGCGAGAAGCAGGCAACCGCGGGCCGCTACAACATCTTGCTGATGGGCGGCGATGCGGGTAGGGACCGGACCGGTCTGCGGCCGGACAGCATGACAGTGGCCAGCGTCGACGCCGAGACTGGACGGACGGTGCTGATCAGTCTGCCTCGCAACCTCGAGGACGTGCCGTTCCCGGAATCCTCGCCGTTGCACAAGAAGTTCCCCAACGGCTACGGCTGCCCGGATCACTCGTGCATGCTCAACGCGGTCTATACCTACGCGATGGGCCACAAGGATCTCTATCCCGGGGTCCGCAACCCCGGTGCTCAGGCCACCAAGGAGGCGGTCGAGGGTGCCACCGGGCTGAAGATCAACTACTGGGCGCTGATCGATCTCAAGGGCTTCGAGGCCCTCGTCGACGCCGTCGGCGGTATCACGATCGACGTCAATCGGGACATCCCGATCGGCGGCGGCCACGCGAAGCTGTACGGGTACGTCAAGAAGGGCAAGAACCAGCATCTCGACGGTCGCTCGGCGCTCTGGTTCGCCCGGTCACGCTCGGACTCCTCCGACTATGACCGGATGGCCCGGCAGAAGTGCGTGATGAGCGCCATGCTGCAGCAGCTCGACCCGGTGACCGTGCTGACGAACTTCAACCAGATCGCCTCGGCCGGAAAGGAGATCGTCGCCACCGACATCCCGACCAGCCGGGTCGACACCATGATGGATCTGGCGATGAAGGCCAAGGCGAAGCCGCTCGCCACGCTCGGGTTCGTGCCGCCGACGATCTATCCCGGCGATCCGAACTTCGACAAGATCCACAAGATGGTCGCTGCCAAGATCGCGTCGGCCGAGGCCGCGGACAACCCCACACCGGCACCGTCGACGAGCGCGGCGGCCCAGGGTGGAGGTAGCGCTTCGAGTGGGGGTGGCGCCTCGAGCAAACCAACCGCTTCGGGCAGCGCCTCGCCGAAGGCGAGCTCGACGACGAAGAAGAAGACCACCAGTGCCTCCAACACCGACAATGTGAGCGCGGTCTGCTCCGCCTGAGTCGACGACGTTCGGCCCCGGGTCGCCGAATCGAGGAGGTTCGGACGCACAGCGAAGCGGTGAATCTCCTCGATCGGCCGGCGATGTCACGAGCCCCGCTCGGTGGCAGGTAGGGAAGAATGAGGCGGGTGACCTCAGCCGATCCGCCAGTCCAGCAGCGCGAGTGGCCAGGGGTCAGCGTGGTGATGCCGGTGCTCAACGAGGAGCAGCACCTGGCCGCCGCGGTGGAGCGCGTGCTGGCGCAGGACTATCCCGGTCCGCTCGAGGTGATCATGGCCGTCGGGCCGTGTCGGGACCGGACCGGCGAGATCGCCGCCGAGCTGGCGGCGGGGGACGACCGGCTGCGGGTGGTCGACAACCCGGTCGGCAAGACGCCGCATGCGCTGAATCTCGCGATCTCTGACTCCCGTTTCGACATCCTCGTCCGGGTCGACGGCCACGGCGAGCTGGGCGACCGCTACATCGAGCGAGCGGTGACCCTGCTCGGCGAGACCGGCGCGGCGAACGTCGGCGGGGTGATGGACGCCCAGGGGCGGACCCCGTTCGAGGAGGCCGTGGCCTATGTCTACACGAGCCCGTACGGCCTCGGCGGCGCCGCGTTCCATCAAGGCGACGTGCCGGCCGGGCCGGCGGACACCGTGTTCCTGGGCGTCTTCAACAAGGCGGATCTCGTGGCCGTCGGTGGCTTCGACGAGACCATGCACCGCGCGCAGGACTGGGAGCTCAACTACCGACTGCGGAACTCTGGTCGGCTCGTCTACTTCTCCCCGGAGCTGCGGGTGACCTACCGGCCGCGCTCCAGCCTGCAGGCGCTGATCCGGCAGATGTACGACACGGGCAAGTGGCGGCGTGAGGTCGTCCGCCGGCACAACGACACCGCCAGCGCCCGATATCTCGCGCCGCCGGCGGCCGTGGTCGGGATCGTGGGCGGGACGCTGGCCGCCCTGCTCGGCCAGCGGACCGGATCGCGGCTGCTTCGGCTGGGCGTCGCCGCACCGCTCGCGTACGGCGCGTTCATCGCGTACGTCACCGCAACGGCGCCGGACACGGTCTCACGGGCGGCGAAGTGCCGACTGCCGGCCGTGCTGGCGGCGACCCACCTGGCCTGGGGGAGCGGTTTCCTCGTCGGTCGCAGCCGGCCCTGACCCGCAGTTCTGCGCCGGGAGTGCGGCTACGGTCTCGGCCGGTGTCCGACCGACGACTGTCCGCATCTGCGGGACACCGTACGGGTCGGCGCCGTCATGCTGGGTGTCCCGTGGGTGCGCGAGGTGGCCCTCACGATTGCTGCGGCCTGTCTGCACTGTTTGACATTATGTCCTTACAAAGATAGGATGAGCCTCATCCCAGTCGAGATGAGGTTCACGAGATGCCGTTGGTGCGGATCGATGTCCAGGCCGGCCGTACGCCGGAGGAGCTGCGCAGGCTGGCCGACGTGGTGCAGGAGGTCATGCTCGACGTCTTCGCTGCGCCGCCGCGGGATCGCTACCAGATCATCACCGAGCACCCGATCGGTCACATCATCGCCGAGGACACCGGGTTGGGCTTCGAGCGAAGCGATGGTGTGACCGTGATCCAGATCTTCCAGCAAGGACGGACGGCGGAGCAGAAGAAGGCCGCCTATGCGATGCTCGCGGACCGCCTCGCGGCCGAGTGCGGAGTCAAGCCCACGGATCTGATCGTCTCCGTGACCGCGAACGAGCGGGAGGACTGGTCGTTCGGCTACGGCCGAGCGCAGTTCCTGGAAGGCGAGCTGTAGGCCTGCCGGTGCGCCGACCCGGTCGGCCGCCACACTGGAAGCCGACGGCTTTCATGACGTTTTGTCTGTACAAACTCTTGACATAGCCGGGTTCTACGCTCTACGTTTTCGGAGAGCTGCGAAACGGCCGAATCCTCAGCACGGAACACTCGAAGGAGAGCGCGATGAGCGACCCTGTCCTGAATTCCTCGACGAATCCGGCCGGTTCGGCGAGCCCGGCCGCGCTGGACGTCCTGACCTTCGGCCGCGCCGGGGTCGACGTCTACCCGTTGCAGATCGGGGTCGGTCTCGAGGACGTCGAGACGTTCGGCAAGTACCTCGGCGGTACCACGGCCAATGTCGCCGTCGCCGCGGCTCGGCTGGGTGAGCGCGCCGCCATCATCACCGGCGTCGGGAACGACCCGTTCGGCCGCTTCGTGCGTAGGGCGCTGCGTGAGCTCGGCGTCGACGACACCCACGTGGTCACCAACCACGAGTACGCGACACCCGTCACGTTCTGCGAGATCTTCCCGCCGGACGACTTCCCGCTCTGGTTCTACCGCAAGCCGACCGCGCCGGACCTGCAGGTCAAGCCGTCCGACATCGACTTCGACGCCGTCCGCGGCACTCGGCTGATGTGGCTGTCGGTGACCGGTCTCAGCGAGGAGCCGAGCCGCGAGTCACACTTCGCCGTGCTCGAGGCGCGGGCCCGCAAGCCGTTCACCGTGCTCGATCTGGACTACCGCCCGATGTTCTGGGACACCCCGGCGGCGGCGACCGAGCAGATCCAGAAGGCGCTGCCGTACGTCACGGTGGCCGTCGGCAACCGCGAGGAGTGCGAGGTAGCGGTCGGTGAGACCGAGCCGGAGCGGGCGGCGGATGCGCTGCTGGCCGCCGGGGTCGAGCTGGCGATCGTCAAGCAGGGTCCGAAGGGTGTGCTGGCCAAGACCCGGACCGAGCGCCTGGAGTCACCGCCCATCCCGATCCGCCCGCTCAACGGCCTGGGTGCCGGCGACTCGTTCGGCGGCTCGCTGTGCCACGGACTGCTCCGCGGCTGGCCGCTGGAGAAGGTGCTGCAGTACGCGAACGCGGCCGGCGCCATCGTCGCCTCACGACTGGAGTGCTCGACCGCGATGCCGACGGAGGCCGAGATCGAGATCCTGATCGCCGGCGGTGATCCCAACGAGCGGCTCGCCGACTCGCTCGCAGTGCACTTCGGGAGGGTGAGTAGCTGATGACGACCGTGTCTGTGGCCGGTGCCGAGGCGCCGCCGGCGAGCGAGTTCGCCGGGTCGGTCGCCGAGATCAACGAGATCCGTGCCCGCGATCCGCATCGCATCCGGCGGCTGCTCGAGAACCGTCGTCGCCGTCCGCTGCTGGGCGTCGACGGTCGATTGATGATCATCGCGTGCGATCATCCGGCCCGTGGAGCGCTGGCCGCGCAGGGTCGGCCGGACGCCATGTTCAACCGGACCGAGCTGCTCGAGCGCCTGCTCACCGCCTTGTCGCGGCCTGGCGTGGACGGACTGCTGGCGACCGCCGACATCGCGGAGGACCTGCTGCTGCTGGGAGCGCTGGAGGACAAGGTCGTGTTCGCGTCGTTGAACCGCGGCGGGTTGCAGGGTTCCAGTTTCGAGCTGGACGACCGCAACACCGGCTACGACGTCCAGGGCACGATCGACGCCGGGTTCGACGGTCTGAAGATGCTGACCCGGATCGACCTCGACGACGCTGCGACGGTCGCGACGCTGGAGACCCAGGCAAGGATCATCACCGAGCTGAACCGTCGCAGCACCATCGCGATGGTCGAGCCGTTCATGTCCAGCCGGGTCGGCGACAAGATCGTCAACGACCTGTCACCCGAGGCCGTGATCAAGTCGGTGCACATCGCCCAGGGGCTCGGCGCGTCGAGCGCGTACACCTGGTTGAAGCTGCCCGTCGTGCACGAGATGGAACGGGTGATGGAGGCGACCACACTGCCGACTCTGCTGCTCGGCGGCGATCCCGAAGGATCGCCCGACGACACGTACGCGGCGTGGCAGGCGGCGCTGCAACTGCCGTCGGTGCGCGGTCTGATGGTCGGTCGCACACTGCTCTACCCGGCCGACGACGACGTCGCCAACGCGGTAGACACCGCCGTGTCCCTGGTCCGATGAGCCGGGGGATTCGATGAGGAGGATGAAGCGATGAACTCGGAGTTCTACCTGCCCGCCGGCACGGCCGGCAATGCTGCGTACGAGGTCGAGGTCACGCCCGAGTCGGCCGGGTGGGGCTACTCCTCGCTGCGGATCGTGGAGATCGCGTCGGGGGAGACCTACCAGTTCTCCACCGGAGACGACGAGGTCATCGTCGTCCCGCTCTCTGGGTCGGTCGCGGTCGAGACCGAAGGAGCCGAGTTCTGCTCGCTGGTCGGGCGTGAGAACGTCTTCGCCGGCCCGACCGACGTCGCCTACCTGGCGCCGGACAGCACGGTCGAGCTTTACGCCGAGGACGGCGGCCGCTTCGCACTCTGCGGGGCACGAACGCAGGAGCGACTGCCGTCGCGCTATGTTGCGGCGGCGGGCGTTCCCGTCGAGCTCCGCGGAGCGGGGCAGTCCAGCCGCCAGGTGCGCAACTTCGGCACCCCGGACACGCTGCCGGCCAGCAAGATCATCGCCTGCGAGGTGATCACCCCCGGCGGCAACTGGTCGTCCTACCCCGCGCACAAGCACGACGAGGTCACCGAGACCGAGTCGGAGCTGGAGGAGATCTACTACTTCGAGATCGCCGCCGGTCCGGACGGGCAGCCGGGCTTCGGTTTCATGCGTACGTCGTCCTCACCCAAGCACGCGATCGACCTGCTGGAAGAGGTGCACGATCGAGACCTGGTGCTCGTGCCCCACGGCTGGCACGGCCCCTGCGTCGCCGCTCCCGGCTTCGACATGTACTACTTGAATGTGATGGCCGGGCCGGGTGCTGAGCGTGCCTGGAAGATCTCCGATCACCCCGACCACGCCTGGGTGCGGGGCACCTGGGAACACCAAGACCCAGACCCCAGACTCATGGATCCCCGACCGACCCCGAAGGACGCGTGATCGTGGCAGCACAGACCGTCAACCTGACCGTTGCCCAGGCCGTCGTGAAGTTCCTCGGCGTCCAGTACTCGGAGTCCGACGGCACCGAGCAGCGGCTGTTCGCCGGCTGTTTCGGCATCTTCGGCCATGGCAATGTCGCAGGGATCGGCCAGGCGCTGCTGCAGGCAGAGCTGGAGGAACCAGACACCCTGCCCTACGTCCTGGGTCGCAACGAGCAGGCCATGGTGCACAGCGCGGTCGCGTACGCGCGGATGAAGAACCGCCTGCAGACGTACGCCGTCTCGACGTCGGTCGGCCCCGGCGCGACGAACATGGTCACCGGCGCCGCGCTCGCCACCATCAACCGGTTGCCGGTACTGCTGCTGCCCGCCGACACGTTCGCCGATCGCAGTGCGTCCCCGCTGCTGCAGGAGCTCGAGCTGCCGTACGCGGGCGATGTCACGGTCAACGACGTGTTCCGGCCCGTGAGCAAGTACTTCGACCGGGTCTGGCGGCCCGAGCAGTTGCCCGCCGCCATGATCTCGGCGATGCGGGTGCTGACCGATCCGGCCGAGACCGGTGCCGTGACCGTCTGCTTCCCGCAGGATGTCCAGGCACAGGCGCATGACTGGCCGGTCGAGCTGTTCGCCAAGCGGGTCTGGCATGTCGCTCGTCCACTGCCCGAGACCCGGGTGATCGAGCGCGCCGCTGACCTGATCCGGTCCGCCAAGCGCCCGCTGATCGTGGCCGGCGGCGGCGTGCACTACTCCGGTGCCACCGAGGCGTTGCAGGCGTTCGTCGAGTCCACTGGGATCCCGGTCGGCCAGACCCAGGCCGGCAAGGGCACCTTGGCGTTCGACCATCCGCAGTGTCTCGGCGCCATCGGCTCCACCGGCACCACCGCGTCGAACGCGATCGCTCGTGAGGCCGACCTGGTGATCGGCATCGGCACCCGTTATGAGGACTTCACCACCGCGAGCCGGACGGCATTTCAGGATCCGGGGGTGCAGTTCGTGAACATCAACGTCGCCCAGATCGACGCGGTCAAGCACGCCGGGCTGAGCGTGCTCGCGGACGCCCGGGAGGCGCTCGACGCCCTCGGCGCACTGCTGAGCGAGCACCGGGTCGACGCCGCGTACGCCGCCCGGATCGCCGAGCTGAGCTCGGCGTGGGACGCCACTGTGGCGAAGGCCTACGCCGAGGAGGAGCCGGCTCCGGGTCTGCTCTCCCAGAACTCGGTGATCGGAATGGTGAACGAGCTGTCCGACCCGCGTGACGTCGTCGTCTGCGCCGCCGGGTCGATGCCGGGCGACCTGCACAAGCTGTGGCAGACCAGGGACCCGAAGGGCTACCACGTCGAGTACGGCTACTCCTGCATGGGTTACGAGGTCGCCGGTGGCCTCGGTGTCCGACTGGCGTGCCCGGATCGCGACGTCTTCGTCATGGTCGGCGACGGGTCGTACCTGATGATGGCGACCGAGCTTGCCACGGCGGTCCAGGAAAACCTCAAGATCATCATCGTTCTGGTCCAGAACCACGGCTACGCCTCCATCGGCTCGCTGTCGGAATCGCTTGGCTCACAGCGATTCGGTACGAAGTACCGCTACCGCAACGCGCAGACCGGCCGGCTCGACGGCGACAAACTGCCGATCGACCTGGCGGCCAACGCGGCCAGCTTCGGTCTCGAGGTGATCAAGACCACGACCCGCTCGGAGTTCGCCGACGCGATCAAGACCGCGAAGGCGGCCGAGGGTCCGATCGTGATCTATGTCGAGACCGACCCCCTCGTCGATGCACCCAGCTCGGAGTCGTGGTGGGACGTGCCGGTCAGCGAGACCGCCACCCTTGAATCGACCCAGACCGCCCGCAAGACCTACGACCAGCACAAGGCCGAGCAGCGCCAGCTGCTCACGCCGACCGCGTGAGGTCGGACCCCAGAGCCTCCACCAGCCCGAGTCGCAACCGGCCCGAGTCGCAACCAGCCCGAGTCCAACCAGCCCGAGTCGCAACCAGCACAGGAGAGTGAACCCGTTGTCCAAGATCACCATCGGCACCGCGCCGGACTCGTGGGGAGTGTGGTTCCCCAGCGACCCGGAGCAGCTGCCGGCCAGCCAGTTCCTTGCCGAGGTCGCCGAGGCTGGCTACGAAGCCATCGAGCTCGGCCCGTACGGCTATCTGCCGAACGACCCAGCCGAGCTGAAAGAGGCGCTGGAGCAGTACAACCTGTCGGTGCTGGCCGGAACAGTCTTCTCACACCTCCACCAGGCCGGGGCGTGGGACTACACCTGGAAGCAGGTCACCGATGTCGCCGCGCTTACCCAGGCGGTCGGAGGTGAGCACATCGTGGTGATCCCCGAACCGTGGCGCGACCACAAGTCCGGCGAGCCCAAGGAGGACCCCGACCTGACGGACGAGCAGTGGCAGCTGTTGACCAGCCAGACCGACGAGCTGGGCAGGCGGATCCTCGAGGAGTACGGCCTGCACGTACAGTTCCACAGCCATGCCGACACCCACGTCGGCTACCAGCCCGAGATCGAGCGGTTCCTGGTGGGCACCAACCCCGAGTACGTCAACCTCTGCCTCGACACCGGTCACGTCGCCTACTACGGCGGCGACTGCGTCGAGCTGATCACCAAGTACCCGGAACGGATCGGGTATGTGCACCTCAAGCAGGTGAACCCGCAGGTCGTGTCCTACGTCCTCGATCGCAACCTGTCCTTCGCGGAGGCGGTGCGGATGGGCGCCATGATCGAGCCTCCGCTCGGCCTGCCGGACATGCCGCCCGTGCTGGAGGCGCTGGAGGGCCTCGATCGGGAGATCAAGGGCATCATCGAGCATGACCTCTACCCGTGTGCACCCGACATCCCGCTGCCGATCGCCAAGCGGACCAAGGCCTACCTGAGCTCATGCAGCCCGGTCAAGATCGACATGGGAGCGGTCCGATGAGTGACCTCAAGATCGCCGTCATCGGAGTGGGCATGATGGGTGCGTTCCACGTGGACGCGCTGAGCAAGCGGATCCGCGGCGCCGAGGTCAGCGTGATCAGTGACTACTTTCCGGAGAAGGCCAAGGAGATCGCGGATGCGATCGGGGCGCGCGTGGTCGACGACCCCATCGCCGCGATCAACGATCCCGACGTCGACGCAGTCCTGATTGCCAGCCCCGGCGCGGCGCACGACGCGCAGGTGAACGCCTGCCTGGACGCGGGCAAGCCGGTCCTCTGCGAGAAGCCGCTGACCACTGACATCGCCTCGTCGCGCGCGATCGTGGAGAAGGAGAAGTCCCTCGGCACTTCGCTGATCCAGGTCGGCTTCATGCGCCGCTTCGACAACGAGTACGCGGCGCTGAAGCAGCTGATCGTCTCGGGCGGGCTCGGTAACCCGCTGATGGTGCACTGCACGCATCGCAATCCGACCGTGCCCGAGCACTTCAACTCGGAGTTCATGATCCGCGACTCTGTGGTGCACGAGGTCGATGTCGCGCGCTTCCTGCTCGGTGAGGAGATCGTCTCGGTCCAGGTGATCAAGGGTGCCGCGACCTCCACGGCACCGGCCGGGACCAACGATCCGATGCTGGTGATCTTCGAGACCGAGTCCGGACGGATCGTGACGGTCGAGATCTTCGTCCGGACCGGCGTCGCGTACGAGGTGCGGACCGAGGTGGTCGGCGAGCTGGGGAGTGCCACCATCGGGCTCGACCAGAACTTGCAGGTGAAGGGCACCGACGGCCGCTGGGGCGGCCAGATCACGGCCGGCTTCGTCGAGCGGTTCCAGCAGGCGTACGACACCGAGCTGCAGCGCTGGGTCGATGCGGCGGCGAAGGGCACGATCGACGGGCCGGGCAGCTGGGACGGCTGTGCCGCCGTGGCGGTCTGCGAGGCCGGCGTCGCCGCCGTCCGCAGCGGCCGAAAGGAGTACGTCCAGCTGGCCGGACCTTCCGTGCCGGCCGTGGACCAGCCGTCCGCACCCGGCGTCCGGGCACCCGACCTGATCGAGGAGCCGGCATGATCCCGGCGATCGGTGCGCGGCGATCGCGAGCGACCCTTGCGCGCACCGACAAGCACTTCGGCACAGTCGAAGCGTCACACACCATCCCCTCCACACGCACAACCGACACAATCTAAGGAAGTCCGACATGGCAACGACGCTGCATCATTGGAAGAACGGCGCGATGTTCGAGGGGGCGGGTGGGCGTTTCTCGGATGTGACGAATCCGGCGACGGGTGAGGTGACGGCCCAGTTGGCGTTGGCTTCGCGGGCGGATGTGGATGAGGTTGTTGCGGCTGCGGTGGCGGCGTTTCCGGGGTGGCGGGATACGTCGTTGGCGCGGCGTTCGCAGGTGTTGTTCGCGTTTCGTGAGTTGTTGAATGCGCGGAAGTCGGAGTTGGCGGCGATCATCACCGCCGAGCACGGCAAGGTGTTGTCGGATGCGTTGGGTGAGGTCAGTCGGGGTCAGGAGGTGGTGGAGTTCGCGTGTGGGATGCCGCATCTGGTGAAGGGGGCGTTCACCGAGAACGCGTCGACCCGGGTTGATGTGCATTCGGTTCGGCAGCCGTTGGGGGTGGTGGGGATCATTTCGCCGTTCAACTTTCCGGCGATGGTGCCGATGTGGTTTTACCCGATCGCGGTTGCGGCGGGGAACACGGTGGTGTTGAAGCCGAGTGAGAAGGTGCCGACGGCGGCGTTGTGGATGGCGCAGCTGTGGAAGGAGGCCGGTCTGCCGGACGGTGTGTTCAATGTGTTGAACGGTGACAAGGTTGCCGTCGACGGGCTGCTCACCCATCCGGATGTGGCGTCGATCTCGTTTGTCGGGTCGACTCCGATTGCCCGGTATGTGTATGAGACCGGCACGTCGCACGGGAAGCGGGTCCAGGCACTGGGTGGGGCGAAGAACCACATGCTGGTGCTGCCGGATGCGGATCTGGACCTGGCTGCGGATCAGGCGATCAATGCCGGGTTCGGGTCGGCGGGGGAGCGGTGCATGGCGATCTCGGCGGTGGTGGCGGTCGGTGAGGTCGGCGATGAGCTGGTCGAGAAGATCCGGCAGCGGGCGGTGGGTCTGCGGACCGGTGACGGCACCAGGGGCTGTGACATGGGTCCGTTGGTGACCGCGGCGTCGCAGCAGCGGGTGGCCGGTTACATCGATGCCGGTGAGGCGGCCGGTGCGACCCTGGTCGTCGACGGTCGGGACCCGAGCGTCGACGCCGATGGTGAGGGTTTCTTCGTCGGCCCGACCCTGTTCGACCATGTCGGCACGGACATGAGTATCTACACCGATGAGATCTTCGGTCCCGTGCTGTCGGTGGTCCGGGTCGACTCCTACGACGAAGGGGTGGCGTTGATCAACGCCAACCCGTACGGCAACGGGGTAGCGATCTTCACCAACGACGGCGGCGCCGCCCGCCGTTTCCAAAACGAGGTGACGGTCGGCATGATCGGGATCAACGTCCCAGTCCCGGTACCGATGGCCTACTACTCCTTCGGCGGCTGGAAGAACTCCCTGTTCGGCGACAGCCACGCCCACGGCATGGAAGGCGTCAACTTCTTCACCCGCGGCAAAGTCATCACCTCCCGCTGGCTCGACCCCAGCCACGGCGGCCTCAACCTCGGCTTTCCCCAAAACGTCTGAGTTCTCGTTCGGTTCGTGCCAACCTGATTTCTTCACACTCGTTGCGGTGCGGAGCCCTCATCGGTCCCGACTCGACAACGAGCGTGGCGACATCAGGTTGCGCCTTCCTGGTCGCTGATCCTGGCACGGCCCTGGTCGGAGCCGCCGACGACAACGACCGTGGATCCGCCGCCGGTGAGAGCGGCGAGGATGCCGTCACGGGCCGTCGTCCAGGCGTCGGTGGGCACCACCAGCCGCCGCCGGTCGGAGCCAGCCACGGCAGCCAGGTCGGCCTGGGTGAGGCGGCGCTCGGCGTCGATCCAGCCGAGCGCGGTGGGGGCGACCGGAGTCGGGGCGTAGCTGTCCGGTTGAGCCCGGATCGCGAGGTCGACGTCGGTCACCGACGCCGGGAGGCCGGCTCCGAGACCGGTCGCGAACGGATGGAGTGAGCAGGCCAAGACCTCGGCCGACGCGCCGGCGTACGTCGGCCAGTCCGGTCCGCAGACCACCACGTCCGCCTGCTGCTGGCCGTCGGTGGAGAGATCGACGTACGCGCCGACCTGCCAGAGTGCCACCTCCCAGACCGCCGTCATCCAGTGCCCGGGCGCGGCGGCAGCCAGCGGCAGGGCCACCGGGTCGCCGGGTGCCACGGACACCTCCCAGGCCAGCAGGTTCGCCGTCTTCGCCACCCAGTTGGCGAACGTCGCGGCGGACAGCTCGATCCGCTCACCCTTTCCGACGTCGTAGTAGGTGACCAGCGGATCCGCCGCGGCCACGCGAAGACGGGTCCGTAACAGGTCGGCGACGAGCGTGTTCACGAGCAACCAGCCTAGTGAAGGGCCCGTTAGGCTGACCGCCATGCGCTACGTGCTGATCATGGCGGGCGGTTCGGGCAAACGCCTGTGGCCGCTGTCTCGGCAGGACATGCCCAAGCAGCTGTTGAAGGTGGTGGGCGGTCGCAGCCTGCTGCGGATCGCGTACGAACGGCTGGACGGCATCGTGCCGCCCGATCGGGTGCTGGTGTGCACCGGCGCGGACTACGCGGACGTGGTGGCGCAGGAGCTTCCGGAGGTGCCGGCGGCCAACATCCTCGGCGAGCCCGAGGGCCGGGACTCACTCAACGCGGTGGCCTGGCCGGCCGCCGTGCTCGCCGCGCGCGACCCCGAGGCGGTCGTTGCGGTCGTCACCGCCGACCAGATCATGCATCCGGTCTCGGCCTTCAAGGTCGCCCTCGAGGAGGGCTTCGTGGTCGCGGAGTCGGATCCGTCCGCGCTCGTCACCTTCGGCGTGGTGCCGACCGCTCCGCATACCGGGTACGGCTATCTCCAGCGGGGTGAGGAGCTGCCCGGGCGGGAGTCGGTGAGCCGGGTGCTTGCCTTCAAGGAGAAGCCCGACCTGGCGACCGCGGAGGCCTACCTCGCCACGGGTGACTACTGGTGGAACTCGGGCATGTTCGTCTGGCGCGCCGCCACCCTGCTCGAACAGCTCCGGCTGCTGCTGCCCGAGACCCACAGCCTGGTCAACCAGCTCGCCGCCGCACCCGAGCGGCTCGCCGAGATCTACCCGAGCCTGGTGAAGATCAGCGTCGACTACGCGGTGATGGAGCCGGTGTCGCTCGGCCGTGGCACGGCCCATGTCCTGGCGGTCCGGCTGCCGATCACCTGGCACGACGTGGGGGGATTCGCCGCGCTGAGCGAGCAGCTGCCGCGGGATCAGCAGGGAAATGCCACGCAGGGCGCCAGCGTGCTGGTCGACGCGCACGACAACCTGGTGATCAACAACGCCGAGCCAGGTCGGCTGGTGGCGGTGATGGGGTTGTCGGACACGGTCATCGTGCAGACTCCGCAGATCACCCTGGTCTGCCCGATGAACGACGCCGAGCGGGTGAAGGAGCTGGTCGCGCAAGTGACCAGCCAGCTGGGACTCGGGTACGCCTGACCCAGCGCCGGCCTCAGATCGCCGGCCGGGCCCGCTGCGATCAGGCCCCGTCGGGCTCCGGCGCGCTCGTCGATGGGTACTTCGCCATGAACTGCTGGATCGCCTCACCACTGACCGAGGCGCAGGGCTGCCGGACACCCTTCTGCAGCGACTGGTCCGACGGGTTGCTCGGATCGGCGTACCACCTGGTCAAGACGACGTTCTTGCCATCCGGGAAACCCGCGCCGTCGGCATCGGTCCAGGGTGCCGCGATGAACTTGTCCGCCTGGTCGTAGTCCTCTGCGGTGAAGGTCTTCGCGATCGACTGCAGCTGATCCACCTGGTCCGCGGGCATGCCGTCGCGGTACCAGACCACGGTGTAGCCGTGCTCCAGGTTGTGCACCAAGGTCTCGACCGCCGGCCGGTCGGCCGTCGTGTAGAAGCGCTTCGTGAAGGGCGCCGGGGTCGGATAGTGCTTGCCCGAGTCCGGCGGAGTCCGGTCGTACTTGACCTGAGTGCCCTCGGCGACATGCTCCTGGTTGCCGGTGGCAGGGTTCTCGGCGACCGCGTCGCAGCCGGCGGCCGACGCGGCCACCCCGATCTCGGCGATGCTGGCACTGCGTGCCTGGTAGTCCTGGACCAAGAGATAGACCGGGTAGGCCAGCAGGGCAGCGGCGAGGACGACGCAGATGCCGAGCAGGATCAGCGACCGACGCCGCTGCTCCTTCTTGCGCGCCGCCTCGAAGGAGGCCATCCGGTCGCGCCGCGATCCTCCGGAACCGCCGGAGCCGGCGGTCGCCGCACTCTTCTTCGGCTTGGCAGTGGCCACGGTCGAGGTCCTCCGAGGGTCGTGAACAAAGGCGTACGCGATGGGCTTGGGTGCGCCGGAGCGCCCGCGCAGTCTAGTAGCTCCCGCTGTGGCGGAGGTCTAGCTCTCGGCCGGAGCCGCCCAGCGGGTCAGCCGCGGGCGCGGAGGATGCGCGCCGCGAGATCGCGGTCGTCCGGCGAGCAGTGCGCGAGTACGGCCGCGACAAGGTCCTCTCCTTCGAGGCCGACGACCTCCTCGTACGCGCCGGGTTGGCCCACGGCGGTCAGCACCGACGCGACCACCGCCTCCCGGCTGCCGCGCGCGAACATGTCCTCGGGTGCGGCGCGAACCAGGTCGGCGGCTCGCGAGTCGGAGTCGGCCACCAGCTCGGTCAGTCCACGGATCACCGCGACCGGGTGCTGGCTGAGTTTTCCCTTGACCAGGTCCGCGGCCGCCGCCAGCTCGTCGGCCACGGCCATCAGGGTCACCTGGAGCGGGTTGCCGTAGCTGTCGGTCATGCCCGCGTACGACCGGGCGACCACGACGCCCGCGGCACCGATGGCGTGATCGGTCTGGCCGACTCGCCAGGCGCGCCCGGCGGTGTCGGAGACGATCACACCGATGGGTCCACCGGTGGCCGTGGACAGCTGCCCGCGCAGCGCGGCGGCGCTGGCGTCCGGGTCCTCGGGCAGCAGCAGGATGTCCGCCGGTGAGACGTTCGAGTTGTCGATCCCGGCCGCGGCCTGGACCAGACCGAGTGCGGTCCGGACGATCCGCATCGGGCCGCGCCAGGCGACAGTGGCCACCGCTTCCCGTGCGATGGCGTCCTCTCGATCGGCAGCGGGCAGCCGACGGCCCTGGGCCTTGCTGATGATCTTGGACGTGACGACGACGATGTCGCCGGGATGCAGTGGACCGTTCGGATCGGCGGCAACAGCATCGGCGACCAGGCGAGCCAGGTCGTCGCCCGCGACCACCTCGCCGATCCCGGCGGGCGCGAAGATCGTGATCACGACAGCGAGGCCAGTGCGGCCTGCACGAAACGCGCGGTTGCTGCGGGCGAGCTCATGATCAGGTCGGTGGCGACGGCCGGCTGCCCCTCCGCGTTCAGGGCTACGGCGGCGGCAGTGTCGCCGGCGTCAACGACCCACAGGTCGAGCAGGCCGCCGCGACTGCGTACGCCGTAGTGCCTGCCCACCGCAGCCGCGTCCACCTCGACGCCGATCGCCGGCAGCAGCTTGTGCGCCATGCCCAGCACGGGCGCGCCGCCGAGGATTCCGCTGAAGCCGATCACCGGCGCGGGCGCGCCCAGCAGAGCCGCCCGGATGCCCGGCACGGCCACGATCGGTCCGATCGACACCACCGGATTGCTCGGTGCCACCAGGATCAGATCGGCTCCCGCGATCGCCTCGAGCACGCCCGGCGCGGGTGTGGTGGCCTCGATCCCGACCTGGACAACGGCCAGGGCCTCGGGCTCGGCGTGCAGCCGGACCCAGAACTCCTGGAAGTGCACCGCCCGCCGCCCGGACGACTCGCCGGGATCGGCGATGACGACATGGGTCTCCGCCCGATCGTCGCTCATCGGCACGAGACGCAGCCGCGGGTCATGGGCGAGCCAGCGACTGCACAGCGCAGCGGTCACCTCCGAAAGGGGATAGCCGGCATTCATCAGCTGGGTGCGGACGAGGTGGGTGGCGATGTCCCGGTCACCGAGGGAGAACCAGAGGGGCTCGACGCCGTACGACCCCAGCTCGTCCAGCACGCTCCACGTCTCGCCGGCTCGGCCCCAGCCTCGCTCGGTGTCAGCGCCACCGCCGAGGGCGTACATCATGGTGTCGAGGTCGGGGCAGATCCGCAGCCCGTGCAGGGTGATGTCGTCGGCGGTGTTGACGACGACCGTGATGTCGGCGTCGGGGTAGGCCGCGCGGACACCGGTCGTGAAACGAGACCCGCCGACACCCCCGGCGAGAACCACGATCTGCATCGGGACAGCCTATTTGCCGTGCTCACCCTCCTCTCTCGGGCTCTCGCGCGCTGAACACGGCCGGCGCCTGCGCTTCCCCGCCCGATTCATCCGCCCCATTTGTCCGCCCAGTCGTCCGACTGGGGGCCCTTGCGGCCCGATCTGCCTCTGTTTGCCAGCCCGGTCAGGCGAGTGGGGCCCGATCGACCCGCTCTCGACTCCGCTTGCCAGCCCGGTCAGGCGAGTGGGGCCCGATCGGCCCGGATCTGCCCCCGGATTGTCAGCCCGGTCAGGCGAGTGGGGTGCAGAACCAGCTCCGCCAAGCGGCTGCGCCGGCCATCACGATCTCCGCCCGCGCGGCCCGTCGCGCTGAGAGAAGACGGGTCGCGAGCGGAACCGTACGCTGGCCTGATGGTGGATCTGCGGCCGTGGCGGGTGCCGGTGGCGGTGATCCTGCTCGCTGCGATGGCGGTTCGGGTCGGCGTCTCGCTGGTCGCCGCCATCCTTGCCTCCGCCCGGAGCTCTGGACTGTTCAGCTCCCTGGCCGGCGGCATCGGCGCGGGGGAGATCTTCTTGTGCGTCGCGCTGGCGGCCGTGTGCTGGTGGTGCACGACTGACGACGTACGCGGCGCGCGCGGCCTGGCGATCACCGCATTCGTCCTGGTGGGCGTGCAGATCCTGCTGTCGGTCGGGGCGAGTTTGGCCATGGTCCCGCTGCTGTCTGGGCCCGACACCCGGATCGTCACTGTGCTGATCCAGCTGACCTGGCTGGTTGTCCCCATACTCGCTGCGGCGGTCCTCCTGCGCTGTGCGTTGGCGTCAGACGCCGTACGTCGCGACACAGCGAACGCCTCGCCGGCGCAGGCGCTGCCAGCCGCTGACCCGACCGACGAGCCCGGCGGCGAGTCGGAGCAAGCCCCGCCGCCCTATCCGGAGGCTGCGGGCTGGGCACCGGACGAGGCCGCCGGCGCCGCGTGGACCAGCGCGGGTGAGGCTGCGAAGGGCGGTTCGGCGGCGGGATGGGGTACCGGGACCGAGACGAGTTGGGAGCCGGCGGCATGGTCCTCCGACGAACACGCGGACCCGGACCCCGGCGGGACCTCTCCGGAGGAGTCGACAGCGCCGCCCCGGCCGTAGCGGCGCACCGCCGGCACCAACGACTCCGAGTCAGCCTTCGACGACCGAGTACACCGGCGCAAGCAGCACCCTTGCCGACTCATGCGCTAGGTGGGCCGCCGCTCGCGCCGGGCGGTCACGGTTGCCCTCGTTCCGGTGCGGCGTTCGCCTTGCGTGCGGCAGGTGCTGCGCGGCGGTGAGCAGCTCGGGACCGAGAAACGTCAGCGCTGCCGGTAGGTCACAATAGGGACACCCCCCGCGTTCGGGCGTGTCGTCCGACGTCGAGCGTGCCTGAGCCGGGCGGCCGGGCAGCGTATCACCGGTCACACAAGTCACACCCGAAACACTGGTGACACGCGGATGTGCTAGTGCGGAAAACGGTGGTGTTTCGAACGCCCATTACCAAATCAACCCTTGACTTCGTAGTATTTGCAGGCATGTAATTTCACTGATGTCATTCACCGAGCCAAACCGTTATCGTCCCGGGCGCGACGCGCCGGTGCGGATCGGGTTGGCATCGGTGCCGGGGACCGCGAATTCCCGGAGCACTGCACAGCTGCAGCATGCGGGGCTTGCGCCGAGCAGGCCCGACCGAGATCGGTCCGGACACGGACCGACCACAAGTTCGGGGTCGAGGAGGCACACGGAATGATCGAGTCACCGTTGGAGGATGAGGGGATCCTGGGTTGGCAGGAGCGCGCGCTGTGCGCTCAGACCGACCCGGAGGCGTTCTTCCCGGAAAAGGGCGGCTCCACGCGAGAGGCCAAGAAGGTGTGCCTGTCGTGCGACGTTCGCGCGGAGTGCTTGGAGTACGCACTCGGGCACGATGAGCGGTTCGGCATCTGGGGTGGCCTCAGCGAGCGCGAGCGACGTCGCCTCAAGAAGCGCGCCGTCTAGCTCCCGGTCGGGCGGCCGAGTCCCACTCGGCCCCGTAGGACGGGTTGGCTGGGCGGGCCGCTTCCGCGGGTTCGACCTGTGGTCGCGACGGTTTCTCGACGCTCGCGCCGAGATCCGTCAGAGCCGGGTCGGCGTCGGCGAACGCGTACTCGCAGGCTGGTAGCGGCCGACGTACGGAAGCGCCCGGCAGGTTCGACTACACTGGCCGCGCCCAGCGGGCGCCGAGTGCTGCTGCGCCCCAACCCGATGGAATGCGTTGTGGCGCCTCGTGCGGCGCACTCGACGCGCCGACCCGACTCACCGCCCAGAGGTTGCGCTCCCCACTCATGGTCAACGATGTCTCCGACGGCGCCCAGCGAGGCTCGGCCGACTCCAGTCGCGAGGACGAGCGACCGACGGAGATCCGAGTCCGGGGCCATCTCGACGAGGACTCGGACGAGTGGACTCAATCGCTTCGCGCGATCGAACCAGTGTTGGACGTCCAACCGAGTCCGTGGGCCTGGATAGACTCCGAGGTCGAGGCGTCCGAGCTCGTGGACATCGGAGGGCACCGTGTAACGGCGGTCCTGGTCACCCTCGACGCGGAGCGCTGGCTCCCCGAGACCCTGGCCGGTCTGGCCTCGCTGGAGGTGCGGCCGACCCGAGTCATCGCGATCGACAACGAGAGCAACGACGCGACGCGCCGGCTGCTGCGCCGAGCGTTGGATCAGGAAATCCTCGATGCCCTGTACGAGGGCGACCGGCGTTTCGGTTTCGGTGATGCGGTCGCTGACGCGCTGCGGCAGGATCGCGGGCATCCGACAGCCGAACCCCTTGACCAACTGATCGCGGATCGCTCCCGCGAGGGGTTCGACGACACCCCCGAGTCCGCCGACACCCCCGATTCCGCCGACACCCCCGATTCCGCCGACACCCCCGATTCCGCCGACACCCCCGATTCCGCCGACACCCCCGATTCCGCCGAGGCCCGGTCCGACGCTGACGCCCGCGCCGACGCCGACGCCGAGTCCGCCGACTCCGATGCCGGTCAGGGCGGCTCGCCCCAGATCGAGGACCGACAGGCAGCCGACGACGCGCCCGAGCCCGGCGGCCAGCAGTCAAGGGACACGTCGGAGAGCGACGGCACCGGCGAGACCGACGCAAGGCGGGAGGCCGACGAGACCCGGGAGACCGACCAAACCCGGGAGACCGACCAAACCCGGGAGACCGACGAGACCCGGGAGAGCGACGGCCCACCCGTTGCGGTCGACGGGCCGGCTGCCGAGCCCGAACCGCGACCCAACGACTGGCTGTGGCTACTGCATGACGACGCCGTACCGGCGCCGGATGCGCTGACCAGGCTGCTCGCCCAGGTGAGCGCGGAGCCGAGCATCGATGTCTCCGGTCCCAAGCTGCTGCTGCCGCGGAGGCGCCGAGCCGGCCACCCGATCGCCGAGATCGGTGTGACGATCTCCGGCACCGGGCGTCGCGAGCTGCTGATCGAACCCGGCGAGATCGACCAGGGCCAACGCGACGTTCCGCACGAGCGACTCGGCGTGTCAACCGCGGGCATGCTGGTTCGGACGCGCGTGTGGAGCAGCCTCGGTGGTCTCGATCCCGCGCTTCCCGTCTTCCGCGACGGCGTCGAGTTCGGCTGGCGGGCGCACGCTGCCGGACACCGGGTGGTCACCTGCCCGCAGGCGGAGTTCACCCACCGACAGGTCGGCCGCGCCGGTCTGCGTGAGGACAGCGTCATCGGGTCCCGCCCGGGCAAGCTCGACCGCAGGCTCGGAATGCTCGTCGTCGTCGGGCATGCCAGGCCGGCCGCGCTGCCGTTCGTCTGGATCCGGCTCGTGCTCAGCTGTCTGGTCCGCTCGGTCGGTTATCTCCTCGGCAAGGTGCCGGCCCGCAGCGTCGACGAGCTGACCGCGCTCGGCTCGTTCGTCGCCCACCCCGGCCGGATTCACGCGTACCGACGCAGGGTTCGCAGCCGACGCGCCGTTCCCGGCGCGGAAGAGGTGATCCGCCAGCTCCGGCCGCCGTGGTGGTCCAGCCTTCGAGTCGCGGGGGAGGCGATCACCGGGGCGATGGCCGAGCGCTACCGCTCCGTTGCCGGCGAGCTGGACGCGGCTAGCCTCGACGAGCTCACCGGCGACGACTTCGCGAGCGTGGCCGATGAGAAGCAGATCAATCCGTGGCTGCGCCCGGTCGTGATCGCGACGGTGCTCACCATGGTCGCCAGCGTGGTCGCGGCCCGAGGCCTGATCGGGACGGGCGCGCTCGCCGGTCCCGCGCTCTTGCCGGCGCCGGATCTCGGTCAGCTGTGGCACGAGGCATGGAGCCCGATCCCGGGCGCACCCGACCAGATCAGTCCACCGTGGATCGCGCTGACGGCGGTCGGATCGACGATCCTCGCCGGGCGACCGGAGTGGTTCGTCACCGTGGCGCTCTGCCTGGTCGTGCCGTTGGCGGTCGTCACGTCCTACCCGGTCGTGCGCCTGCTGATCCAGGACCGCCGGTTGCGGCTGTGGACGGCGGTCACGTACGCCCTTCTGCCCGTCCTGCTCGGCGGCACGAACCAGGGTCGGCTCGCCCTGAGTGTCGTCGCGGTGCTCCTGCCGTTGCTCGTTCTTGCTGTCCGGGCGATCGCACTGCGCCGCGTCCACGCACCTGAAGCCTGGCGCGGCGGCTGGGGCGCGGGCGTCGTCCTTGTCGTCGTGATCGCGTACGAACCCCTGCTGCTCGTGCTGGCTGTGCTGATCGCCGTGGCCGGCGCGGTGGCACTGCGACGTACGCCCCGCAAGATCGGTCGGATCGGGATCGCCCTGGGCGTGCCGCTGCTCGTGCTGGCCCCGTGGTGGCCCAGCATCGTGGCGGACTGGGGGCGATTGTTCGTCGGGCCGGACTCGGCGCTGCGCGGTGCGCCGGCGGCGCCGCAGGTCTGGGAGCTGCTGCTCGGACGTGACCGCGGGGCGGGGCTGCCGCCGTTGTGGGTCGGCCTGGTCGTCTTCGGTGCGTTCTGGCTGCTCGCGCTCGGCGGGCTGGTTCGCGGGGCGACCCGGCCGGCGGTCCTCGGCGCCTGGACGGCGTCGCTGCTGGCACTTGCTCTCGCAATCGTGGCCTCTCGCATGGTGGTCACCGTGCCGCCGACAGGCACACAGGTGCGGCCAGCTGTCGGGGTGCTGCTGCTCATCGTGTTCGGTGGACTGATCCTCGCGGGGGCCGCCGGACTCGACGGGCTGGCCGGACAGGTGCGGGCACAGAGCTTCAGCTGGCTGCAGCCGGCGAGCGTCCTGCTGGCGGTCGCGATGGCGGCGGTCACCATGGGCGCCGCCGCCTGGTGGGTCGTCGGCGGCGCGACCGGACCGATCGATCGGTATCGGCTCGATGCGATCCCGCAGTACGTCCGCAACGCGATGCTCTCCGACGATCAGGCCAGAGTGCTTGCCATCGACCTCTCCGGGCGTCGGCTCGCGAGCTATGCCGTCTTGGCCGGCGAGGGACAGCGACTCGGCGACGCGGACCGCGGCTTTACGTTCGGCGGCTCGGAAGCCGCCGACGACGAGGCGCGCGACCTGGTCCTGCGCCTGGTGGCCGGGACCGCCGACGACGACATCGTGCCGCAACTCCGCCAGCTCGGAATCGGCTACGTCTGGGTCCGTGACGCCAGCGAGGAGGACAAGGCGCGGATCGACAACACCCCCGGTCTGGGTGCGGCGAGCGGAACCGACGACGACACGATCTGGCAGGTCGACCAAGGGGTCTCGAGGGTCTCGCTGGCGGCTCCCAACTCGCCGTCGATCAAGCTCGGTCCATCGCCGGTGACGGTGCCCGCCGGTCCCGACGGACGACAGCTCCTGCTGGGCGAGGCTGCGGACCCGCGGTGGCGGGCCGATCTCGACGGCACTCCGCTGTCGCCGGTAGGTGCTGGTTGGCAGCAGGCATTCGCCGTCCCCGGATCCGCCGGGACGATCGACTACCGGCTCACGTCGCCCGCCGGCTGGCTGCTGATCGGGCAGGGAGTGGCGTGGCTGGTCGCGATCGTGCTGGCTGCGCCCGCCGTACGTCGGCCTGAGGTGCGCGATCCCACCCGGTCCGCACGCCGTGCCGCGAGCGTGCTGGGAGGACGACAGTGAGCCCCGATGGGCGGAGTGGGGCAGACGGTGAGGGCCTCGAGGGGAAGGGTCTCGAGGGGCAGGGTCTCGACGAGGGGAGCCTCGATGGGCCCGGTCTCGACGAGGGGAGCCCCGAGCGGCAGAGCCCCGAGGGCCAGAAGCCCGAGGGTCAGGTAGTCGAGGGGCAGGGAACCGAGGGGCAGGGAACCGAGGGGCAGCTAGTCGACGGTGGGGGTCTCGCTGGCCAGGGCCGCGACGCCGCCGGACACGCCGCCTGGGGATCCGCCGGTCGCGGGGTCGATGGGGAGTCGGACGTGGTCGACGAGCTCGACTCGAACGACCTCGACTCGAACGACCTCCGACTCGAACGACTCTCGACTCGACACGACTCCGACTCGAACGACCCCGCACCAGAGGCGTTCGACTACTCCCACTCCGACTCGAACGACCTCGACTCGAACGACCCCGACTCGAACGACCCTGCACCAGAGGGGTCCGACTACTCCCACTCCGACTACTCCCATTCCGGCTATTCCAATGCCTCGAGCTCCGATCGCGACTCCGATGTCGGCGACCTCGACGGTCCAAGCGGGCGTCATGGCTCGGCCCGCCCTCGGTCGCGACCGAGCGGCGAGGCGTATGACGACTGGGGCGCTCCCATCCGGAAGCCTCGGCTATCGAAGACGCTCGCCGGCCACGGCCGACACCTGACCGCGATCGCCGCTGTCGTACTGGCTGCGGTGGCGATCGTGGTCGGCGGCTCGTACCTCCCCGTCCAAGTCGCATCGACCGAGGTTGCCGCTGCGCCACTGGTCGGACGGACCAGCACGGTGTGTCCGGTGGCCGCGCAGACGGGGGCGGACGCCAACGACCAGCCCAACGCGACGGTGACTGCGGTCGCCATCCGGCAGTCACCGGATCGCCAGGGCGTGCTCACCGGTACTCCGCTCGGCGGCGGCGACCCCCTGCTGACCGTCGACCAGCAGGGTTTCGGCCAGCAAGTCTCGGCACCGCCGACGCCGCTGCTGCTGCAGGCCGTGGGGGTCATGTCGACCGCGAGCAGCAGCGCGATCCTCGCGCAAGCCGACTCCGGTGAGCTGACCGGGCTGTCCGCAGCGCCGTGTACGGCGCCGTCGACCAGCCAGTGGTTCGTCGGGGTCGGCGCCGAGGCGACCAATCGGACCGAGCTCGTGCTGAGTAATCCCGATGACGCTCAGGCCGAGGTAGACCTCCGCTTCTTCGGGCGCGCGGGGCGCATCGTCGTTCCCGGCAGCCCTGGCCTGATCGTGCCGGCGCACGACTCGCGTACGGTGTCGCTGGAGTCGCTGGTCGCTCAGGCGGGGCCGATGACGGTGTGGGTTCGGGCGACGTCTGGACGGGTATCGGCGATGGCGCGGGACTTCCGCAGTGTCGGGCTCGATGCCGCCGGAGTCGACTGGCACCCGGCATCGGTCGGCCCCCGGCGGAGCCTTGTCGTTCCCGGCGTGCCCGAGGGCGCGGGCGCTCGGGAGCTCCAGCTCGTGAACCCCGGCATGACACGGGCGATCGTGAGCGTCAGCGTGCTGGGGGCGACCGGCCCGTTCACGCCGGTCGGCGCAGAGCAGGTCGAGGTCCCACCGGAGAGTACGACGACGGTGTCCCTCGACGCCGGACTCGCCGGCCAAGGTGCCGGCATCGAGCTATCGGCCGACCGAGCCGTATCCGCTTCGGTGATCTCCACCTCGTCGCGGTCCACTGACACCGGATCGGCGGCCCAGCCGGACATCGCCGTCGAGCCCGCCACCGCCGCACTCGGACGTCAAGGCGTCAGCCCGATCGCCGCCGTGGCCGACACCGACGGCACCCTGATGCTGAGCAACGGAGCCGACACGGACACCACCGTCTCGTTCACCGTGTCGAACCTGAGTGGAGTCACGGTGCGGGAAGGGACCATCCTCGTGCCAGCCCATGGCACATCGACCCGGAACCTGGACGCCTCAGACGGCCCGGCTTACGTCGAAGTCGACGTTCCGGACGACTCCGAGATCCACGGAGCCGTGGATTTCGCGCAGACCGACGGGCCCGTCGCGGGGCTGACGTCGCTGTCGGTGATGTCGCCCGACCTCGCCGCTCGGTCCCGAGTGGCGACGACTGACCCGTCGGTGGGCCGCTGACCCGGTTCCGATCCGGCCCGAGGCTCCGACTCCGCCGACCTTGCCTGATGACTCCCGCTCTGCCGACCTGACCCGACGCTCCCGCGCTGATCTCCGCTGACCTCGCCGCCGTCTTCCAGCAAGGGGGCGAAGGCGGGGCCGTGTGGGCGGCACCGGGGGTCGTTTTCCGGCAGAAGCGTGACGACGTCGGGTTCTTGGGCCGTTTTCGCGTCGTCTTCCAGCAATGGCGTGAAGACGTGGCGTCCCGAGCCGCATTCCGCGTCGTCTTCCAGCAATGGCGTGAAGACGTGGCGTCCCGAGCCGCATTCCGCGTCGTCTTCCAGCAAGGGCGTGAACACGTGGCGTCCCCAGCCGCATTTCGGGTCGTCTTCCGGCAGGGCCGTGAAGACGTGTGGTTCGATACCGTGCGGCAGCGCTCACTCATGGTCGGAAGGTGCTGGAGGCCTCCCAGAACGACGGTCGAGTTCTGAGCCGCCGATTCCGTCCGCATCGTGGACAATCCGCGGTGCCAGCAGAAAAAACCTGTGGATAACTCCGGGTGGAGGCTTGTCAAGACCCCACGATCTGTGTTCATGGCAAACCCTGCACCCGAATCCCAGTCGTTCGATCCCCGTCAGCCGTTCAGTCGGTCCGATGCCCGCGCCGCTCGAATAGCGCTTGCCGATCTGCTGGGACCCCGGTTCCGCAAGATCTTCTACGACCGGTACGTCCTCGCCGATGTGCCGATCTCCACCCGTCTGCGAGCGGAGGCGGCGGTCGATCTCTCCGCCCCCGGGACGTATGTCAGTCATCACACGGCGGCGGAGCTGTGGGGCGGCGTTGTCCCTGGCGATGTCGATGTCCACGTCACGGTTCCGCCTGACGCGCCGCGGTCGGTCCGGCGAGGCATCTCGGCTCATCGGATCGGCGATCGTGCGCCGGTCACCCTGCACGGACTCCCGATCAGCTCACCGACACAGACCTTCCTGGACCTCGCGACGCATCTGCACCTGGTCGATCTGGTCGTTCTCGGAGACAGTCTTGTTCGCGCCTGTCGACTCGGAGTCGAGGAACTGAAGGCGGCCGCCGAGGCATGGCGAGGGCACGGCGCCAAGCGCGCTCGCCGTGCGGCACGCCTGGTTCGCAGCGGGGTCGACTCGCCGATGGAGTCCCGACTCCGGATGCTGATCGTGCTCGCCGGACTGCCCGAGCCGGCTGTGAACGTGATCGTGCGGGCCGACGACGGCAGCTGGCGACTCCGGTTCGATCTCTGCTACGAGGCGTACAAGCTGATCGTGGAGTACGACGGCCGTCAGCATGCCGACGACCCGAGGCAGTGGCAGCGAGACATCGATCGCCGAGAAGAACTCGATGCGATGGGCTGGCGCCTGATCGTCGTGACCTCCCGAGACGTGTTTCGATTCCCGGCGCGGACCGTCGAACGGGTGACCGATGCGCTGCGAGATCGCGGGGCACGCGTGCCCCGCCAGCCGCGGGCGGAGTGGCTCGCATACTTTGCTGCGGAGTCCTGACCCGCTGGCGGCGCCCATCACACGGGTGCTCGCGTCGCGGCGCCTGCGTGAGCACATTTGCTGGGAGAAGTCGGGCCGCAGAGCTGCTTCGCGCGCCGTTTCGAGGGTTCTGCTGGAAGACGTGTGCGAGGCGGCCTTCATCCACCGTCTCGACGGCTGTGCTGGAAGACGTACGTCAGGGGCCGGATGGCTGCGGTGTCTTGACGGCTGTGCTGGAGGACGTACGTCAGGGGCCGGCTGGCTGCGGTGTCTTGACGGCTGTGCTGGAGGACGTACGTCAGGGGCCGGCTGGCCGCGGTGTCTTGACGGCTGTGCTGGAGGACGTACGTCAGGGGCCGGCATGGCTGCGGTGTCTTGACGGCTGTGCTGGAAGACGTACGTCGGCACGGGCGCCTGGCTGCGGCTTCTTGACGGCTGTGCTGGAAGACGCGGCCCGAGACCCGGACGGAGGAACAGGGACGTCTAGAGATCGTCTTCGCGCCCGCCGGCCGGATCGATCTCGTCGACGCTCCGCCCGGTCAGCGAGGCGAGCTGCTCGACGATCGTGCGATAGACCAGGATGCGGAGACCACTCCGCGTCGCGGCGCGATGTTCCAGCGGCCGGCGATAGACGACGACTTGCGCAGGTCGTCCCGGAGCCGCCTCCACCGCCGCGGCCAACGGCACCTGACTGCCCGACCATGCGGTCTCCAGGTAGGGCACGTCTTCGACGCCGAAGGTCACCCCGAGGAGCGCGTCGGGCGCCTGGGCGGCGATCTGATCCACCGAGCTCTGAACGGCATCCAGGAAGAACGTGGCTCGATCGGCGGGGCGGGCTGGTCGCGCCGGCCGCAGGGTCAGCGGGTTCGGCAGGGCGAGCGGGCCGCGAAGGCCCCGCTGATGACGGTCGCGACGCCGGCTGGACATGTCGCTCACTCTAGTTGTCGGCCGCCTGCTCCGAATCGAGAAGGTTCAGACGCATCAGGTGCGCTTGAGCCTTGTGAAATCGTCAGAGGCCACGGCGAGGGAGGCGGACACGCGGCCCAGCTAGCGGGCGGAACGGGCCACCCGCCGGTAGCGTCAGCCGGGTGAGATCTCGGCGCTGTTCTCGGGCAGGTTGCGGCGGCGAGGCAGTTGCGACGCTCACCTACGTCTACATCGAGTCGACGGCGGTGCTCGGACCGCTGGCGTCCCAGAACGAACCGCACGGGTACGACCTGTGCGCCCAGCACGCCGGCGCACTGTCAGTGCCTCGTGGCTGGGAGGTCATCCGACTGACCATCGATCCGACCCCCTCCCCGAACAGCGACGATCTGCTGGCGCTCGCGGATGCGGTTCGCGAGGTCGGGCTGTCCTATGATCAGCCTGCGACCGACACCGGAGTCGTGGCCCCACGACGCAACGGGATCGTGGAGCTGGGCCGTCGGGGACATCTGACTGTGCTGGCCGACCCCGACGCCTGAGCCGCGAGCGATGGCCTCGCCCAACGAGACGCCCCGACGAGGACATGATCGAACCCGGAATCTTCAAAGCCAATGACATCCGAGGCATCGCCACCGGCGACGACCGGCAGTGGGACGCCGACGGGGCGTACGTTCTCGGCGCAGCCCTCGTCGACGCTCTCGACCTGACCAATGCCGAGGGTGCGCTGGTGCTCGGTCGGGACATGAGGACGACGAGCCCTGAGCTGTCGAAGGCCTTCATCGCCGGTGTGCTCAGTCGTGGCGCCGACGTGATCGACATCGGCCTGGCCAGCACCGACGAGCTGTGGTTCGCTTCCGGCCACCTCGAGCTGCCGGGCGTGATGTTCACCGCGAGCCACAACCCGGGTAACTACAACGGGATCAAGTTCTGCCTCGCCGGCGCGCGGCCAGTCTCTCCGGAGCTGCTTCGCGAGCTGGCGGATCGGGCGGCCCGGCCGGCCCCCGATCCCGTCCAGGGTTTAGGCAGCTACAGCGAGAGCGATCTCCTGCCCGCCTATGCCGCGCACCTCCACTCGCTCGTGGATCTGTCCGGTATTCGCCGGCTGACGATCGTCGCGGACGCCGGGAACGGGATGGCCGGGCACACGCTGCCGGCCGTGCTCGGCAGCCAAGATCTCGAGATCATCGGGCTCTACACCGACCCCGACGGAACCTTTCCCAATCACGCCCCGAACCCGCTCGAGCCGGAGAACCTGGTCGACGCCCAGGCTGCCGTCGTCGAGCACAGCGCCGACCTTGCCCTCGTCTTCGACGGCGACGCCGACCGCTGCTTCATCATCGACGAGCGGGGCGACGTGGTGAACCCGTCCACGGTCACCGCGATGATCGCGTACAACGAGCTCCGCCGCGAGCCTGGTGGGACCGTTGTGATCAACAAGATCACCTCCCGCGCCGTAGCCGAGATCGTCGCCGAGGCCGGCGGCCGGATCGAGATGACCAGGGTCGGCCATACGTTCGTCAAGGCCGCCATGGCCGAGCAGAACGCGATCTTCGGCGGTGAGCACTCGGCGCACTACTACTTCCGCGACTTCTGGGGGGCCGACACCGGCATGCTGGCCGCTCTGCACGTGCTGGCGCTGGCCGGTGCGACCGACCAGCCGCTCTCGGAGCTGACGGCGGCCTTCACCCGCTACGTCGCCTCGGGCGAGCTCAACACTCTCGTCGACGATCAGCAGGGCGTGATGGACGCGGTGGCCGAGGCATTCGCCGGTCGTGGCGACGCGGACTGGATGGACGGTTTGACGATAACGGGTCCGGACTGGTGGGTGAACGTACGACCGAGCAACACCGAGCCGTTGCTGCGGCTCAACGTGGAGGCCCGGGACGAGGACACGATGACGGCGCTCCGGGACGAAGCGCTGGCCGTCATCCGCCCCTGAGCTCCGACCCGGGCTGGCGCCGTCACACGGACCCGAGAAGAATCGACCCGATCGACCCGATCGACCCGATCCACCCGTACGACGCGAACCCGCCACGACCAAGGAGATCCGCATGCCCGTCGACCTGGCCCCCGAGTTACTCGAGATCCTCGCCTGCCCTAACTGTCATAGCGCGCTGGCCGTCGACGACGAGCGCGACGAACTGGTCTGCGTCGCCTCCGACTGTGGGTTGGCCTATCCCGTGGTGGACGGCATCCCGGTCATGCTGGTGGACGAGGCCCGCCGCCCCGGCGGTCCGGGCGACGCCGCCGGCAACGCAAGGGCGGAGTCGTCACGTGACGCGCCGGCGGGGTCATCCGGCGTCGGCTCCGACGAGTCCGCCGCCGCAGATCTCCCGACCAGCGCCGGTCCGACCAGCCCCGGTCCCATCAGCCCCGGTCCAACCAGCCCCGGTCCCATCAGCTCGGGGCAGTGAGCGGGCGGCGCGGCGCAATGTTCGACGATTCGTGGTTGGACGACCCTCAGGCCTGGCATGCCGCCGATGCCGTGCTGCGCCGACTCGCCGAGGCCGGAGCCCGGTTGCGGCGGGAGACCGTGGACGCCCTCGATCCGATCCGTGGGCTCACCGACGTGTCCCGCCCGCGCGCCGTGATCGCCTGCGGCTCGGAGGCACGCTTCATCCGGGCCATCTTGGAGCCGGTCTGCCCGGTCCCGTTCGTGGCGTGGCCGGCCCATGCACTGCCCGGTTGGGTGGGTGCCCTGGACCTGGTGCTGGTGATGGCCAGCGACGCGGCGCCGCCATCGCTGATCGCGTCGGTGCACGAGGCCGTACGTCGTGGCGCACAGCTGGTCATCGCCGCCCCGCGGCCATCGTTGATCGCCGAGCACGCCGGTTCGTCCTCGAGTGTTCTGCTCCCGACGGCGACCGGTGACCCGCTCGCGGCCGCCATCGTGATGCTCTCGGCGCTGCACGAGATGCAACTGGGCCCGGAGGTCCGGCCCGACGCCGTGGCGGACGCGATGGACGCGGTGGCGGAGGATTGCTCGCCATACGCCGATGTCTCACTCAACCCGGCCAAGGACATCGCGCTCGGCCTGGCGGAGGCGCAACCGCTGGTCTGGGGCGGTTCGGTGCTCGCCGCGCGGGCCAGCCGGCGGGTCGCGGAGGCTCTGCGGGCGGCCACCGGGCGCGCCGCCCTCGCCGCGGACGCGGATGCGTTGGCTCCGGTGGTCGAACTCGTGGCGCCTCGCGACCCCTTCGCCGATCCGTTCGTCGACGCCGGCTCGGCCGACCGTCGACCCGGGCTGATCATCCTCGACGACGGGAACAGCGCCGAGCCCGTACGCTCCGCGCAGGCGCGGTTGAAGGCGGCTGCGGAGCGCAACGACGTACGAGTCTGTGTGATCGAGCACGCCGCCGGCTCCGACGTCGAGCGCTACGCGACGCTCCTGCAGACCGGCATGTTCGCCGCGGTCTATCTCGCCGTCGGCCTTGGCAAGTACGCCGATCTCGAGAACTGAAGGGGATACGTGAGCACCGAAGGAGGAACCAAGGCGGTCGTTGCCGCCCTCACCGCCAACCTGTTCATCGCCGCGACGAAGTTCGGTGCCTGGGCACTGACCGGGGCCTCGTCGATGCTGGCGGAGGCGATCCACTCGATGGCCGACTCGGGCAACCAGGCGCTGCTTCTCATCGGCGGTAAGCGGGCCAAACGGGCTGCCGACGAGGAGCACCCGTTCGGGTACGGCCGCGAACGCTACGTGTTCGCCTTCATCGTCTCGATCGTGCTGTTCAGTGTCGGCGGGTTGTTCGCCCTGTACGAGGCCTATCACAAGGGTCACGAGCTCGCCCTGGGCCACCCGGACAGTCTGCTGGAGAGCCGGTGGTGGTGGGTACCGCTGGTGATCCTGACCGCCGCGATCATCGCCGAAGGACTGTCCTTCCGGACCGCGATCCGGGAGTCGAACAAGACGCGGGGACGGCAGCGCTGGACGAAGTTCATCCGCTCGGCCAAGGCGCCCGAGCTGCCGGTGGTGCTGCTGGAGGACTTCGCGGCGCTGCTGGGTCTGGCCTTCGCGCTGTTCGGGGTCGGCATGACGCTGATCACCCACAACGGAGTGTTCGACGTGATCGGCACGGCGATGATCGGGCTGCTGCTCGTCGCCGTCGCCGTGGCGCTGGGGATCGAGACCAAGAGCCTGCTGCTCGGCGAGTCGGCATCTCCTGAGGTCCGCACGAAGATCACCGATGCCCTGACCGGGGTCGACGGCGTGGACAGCGTGATCCACATGAAGACCCTGCACCTGGGTCCGGAAGAGATCCTGGTCGCGGCCAAGATCGCTGTCCCCGCGGCGGAGACGGCGGCGGAGGTCGCAGCGACGATCGACCGCGCGGAGGTCGCAATCCGCGACGCGGAGCCGATGGTGACCGCTCTTTACCTCGAGCCGGACATCTACCGTGCGGACTACGCTCCGGCCCCCCGTCCCGAGGCTCCGGCCGCCCCCGCCCACTGACGTACGCCACCGCCCGATCCCTCCTCTCGGAACTGGGCGCAAACGACAGCTTGAAGCGATTCAGAATTGCCGTATGCGCCCAGTTTTCTTGGGGATGGAGGGAGGGAGGGTCGTGTGGGTGATCGGAGTGCAGCGGACCACGGGCCGTCCTGCGGGTCGGCGGTGAACCTGCCCGGGACGTACGCCGACTAGGCTGCGGCGCATGGAGTTTCGCGTCGCCGACCTCGGTCTGGCTGAGTTCGGACGTAAAGAAATCAGGCTTGCCGAGCACGAGATGCCCGGGCTGATCGCCATGCGAGAGCAGTTCGGCGAGGCCAAGCCGCTTGCCGGGGCCAAGATCGCCGGCTCACTGCACATGACGGTGCAGACGGCCGTGCTGATCGAGACTCTGGTGGCGCTGGGCGCCGACGTACGGTGGGCGAGCTGCAACATCTTCTCCACCCAGGATCACGCGGCCGCGGCGGTCGTCGTTGGTCCGAGCGGCTCGCCGGAGGCGCCCGAAGGCGTGCCGGTGTACGCCTGGAAGGGCGAGACGCTCGAGGACTACTGGGCGTGCACGCGGGAGATCCTGGTCTGGCCGGACGGCGAGCTGGCCAACATGATCCTCGACGACGGCGGCGACGCGACCCTGCTGGTGCACATGGGTGTGGACGCCGAGAAGGCCGGCGAGGTGCGCGAGCCGACCGACGACGACCCGCATGAGCTACAGGTCCTGTTGGCGACCATCAAGCAGTCGCTGGAGGACGGCGTCTCCTGGGTGAAGATCGCCAACGAGATCCTGGGCGTCACCGAGGAGACGACGACCGGGGTCCACCGGCTCTATGAGGCCTACAAGCGCGGATCGCTGCTGTTCCCGGCGATCAACGTGAACGACTCGGTCACCAAGTCGAAGTTCGACAACAAGTACGGAGTCCGGCACTCCCTGATCGACGGTCTGAACCGTGCGACGGACGTCCTGATCGGCGGCAAGGTGGCCGTGGTCTGCGGGTACGGGGATGTCGGCAAGGGCTGTGCCGAGTCGCTGCGCGGTCAGGGTGCTCGGGTGATCGTGACAGAGGTCGACCCGATCTGCGCACTGCAGGCGGCGATGGACGGCTTCCAGGTGACGACGCTGGAGGAGGCCCTGCCGATCGCGGACATCTACGTCACGGCGACCGGTAACAAGGATGTGATCACCGCCGATCAGATGACCCGGATGAAGCACCAGGCGATCGTGTCCAACATCGGCCACTTCGACAACGAGATCGACATGGCGGGCCTGGAGCGCCACCCGCGGGTGATCAGGATCAACATCAAGCCGCAGGTCGACGAGTGGGTCTTCGACGCCGACACCGACGATCAGCGGTCGATCATCGTGCTCAGCGAGGGTCGCTTGATGAACCTCGGCAACGCGACCGGGCACCCGAGCTTCGTGATGAGCAACTCCTTCACCAATCAGGTGCTGGCCCAGATCGAGCTCTTCACCAAGCCGACGGAGTACCCGACGGGTGTCTACACGCTGCCGAAGCATCTCGACGAGGCGGTCGCCCGGCTCCACCTCGCCCCTCTTGGGGTCAAGCTCACCGAGCTGACCCCCGCCCAGGCCGACTATCTGGGCATCGCCGTCGGCGGCCCGTACAAGTCGGACCACTACCGGTACTGATTGTTTGTTCGCTCGCGCCCGGCGCTTCGAGCCCGGTCGTCCGCGGCCTTGGCTCGGACGGCCCACTCCCCAGGGGAGGGCTGGATCGCCGGGGTTTGCCGTCCTTGCCGCGGCAACGAAGCCCGGCGCCCTCCGCGGATGCTCGCGACTGTTGTTCGCTCGCGCCCGGCGATCGAGACCGGGCTGCGCCTTGGCTCGGACGGCCCACTCACGGCATCGGACGGCCGGCTCAGCGCCTCCGCGACGCCTTCTCCCGGGAGGGCTGGTGCCGAGCGTGAGCGGAACAGGCCCGCACCATCCCACCCTTCTCCCGACCGTAACGTGCGTCTGACAGGCTGGCGCGAGCGAAGCACGAAGGAGACAGGTGAGCATCAAGGTCGCGTTGGAGCATCGGACGACGTACCACTTCGACCGCTCGGTGGGGATCGGACCGCACATCGTCCGGCTGCGCCCGGCGCCCCACGCGCGTACGCCCATCGAGTCCTACTCGCTGACCGTCAGTCCGACCGATCACTTCGTCAACTGGCAGCAGGACCCGTTCGGCAACTACCTGGCCCGGCTGGTGTTCCCGAAGAAGTCGGACAAGCTCGAGATCACTGTCGGCCTGGTGGCGGACATGGGCGTGATCAACCCGTTCGACTTCTTCATCGAGGAGTACGCCGAGGGCTACCCGTTCACCTACCCCGCCTCCCTCGCCGCGGATCTCGAGCCGTATCTGGCGACAGTCGAGGACACTCCCGGTGCCGGCCCGGATCCCGTGCTCGCCAGCTGGCTCGCGGCCATTCCGGTCCGTGACGGCATCTCGACCGTCGACTTCATGGTGGAGCTGAACACCAAGGTCTACTCCGACGTCGGGTACTCGGTCCGGATGGAACCGGGCGTGCAGACGCCCTCGGCCACCTTGACGCGCGCGATCGGATCCTGCCGCGACTCCGCCTGGCTGCTCGTCGCTGCAATGCGCCACTTCGGACTCGCCGCGCGGTTCGTCTCCGGATACCTGGTCCAGCTCGCGTCGGACACCGAGTCGCTCGACGGGCCGTCGGGGCCCAAGGAGGACTTCACCGACCTGCACGCCTGGGCCGAGGTCTTCATCCCGGGCGCCGGGTGGGTGGGCCTGGACCCGACGTCGGCCCTGTTCGCCGGCGAGGGTCACATCCCGCTCGCGGCGACCCCGCACCCGGCCCATGCCGCCCCGATCGCCGGGGCAACCGATCCGTGCACGGTTACGTTCGACTTCTCCAACACCGTGACCCGCATCCACGAGGACCCGAGGGTCACCAAGCCGTACACACCCCAGCAGGTCGGCCAGCTGCACGAGCTCGGTCGCAGGGTCGATGCCCGGTTGGCCACTGCCGGGATCCCGCTCACCATGGGCGGTGAGCCGACGTTCGTCTCGATCGACGACATGACGTCGGCGGAGTGGACGGTGGCCGCTGACGGTGCACACAAGCGTGAGCTGGCGAATCAGCTGTCCGCCGCGCTCGCTAAGCGCTTCGCGACGGGCGGGCTCGTCCAGCGCAGCCAGGGCAAGTGGTACCCGGGAGAACCGCTGCCGCGCTGGCAGATCGGGCTGCACTGGCGAACCGACGGCGAACCGCTGTGGAACGACCCTGCCCTCTACGCGGACCCCTTCGACCCGGCGCAGGCACATGAGGACGCGGAGGCTCGCGCGGCGACGTACGCCAAGGCCATCGCGGCCGAATTCGGGCTGCCGGAGACTCAGTGCCTGCCCTGTTACGACGATCCACTCGCGGCGCTGGCCGGCGAGCTGTCCAGGCCCGAGGGGCCGAGGACCGAGGAGCCTCGGGCGAGCGCCGACCTGGTGACGGCACTCGACTCGGCAGAGCAGCCCGTCGCCTGGGCGCTCCCACTGATTCCGGCCTGGTGGGGCGACGGTTGGGCCAGCCCCGCCTGGCGCACCCGACGCGGCCGGCTCGTCCTGATCCCGGGTGACTCGCCGGCCGGCCAGCGACTGCCGCTGTCCTCGGTCGCGTGGCAGGATCCCGACTTCGCCGGCGAGGAGAGCATCGACGGTCGGCTGGAGGAGGGACTTCCCGAGCCCGAGTCGCCCCTGTCCGCGGTCGTGGTCGATCCGGATGAGGCTCCAACGCGGACGGCCCTGGTCGTTCAGGCGCGTGACGGGTTCGTGTACATCTTCCTGCCGCCCCTGGAGAAGCTCGAGCAGTTCTGCCAGCTGATCCGGCTGCTGGAGCGCGTCGCGCGCACCACCCGGACGCCGGTGATCCTGGAGGGCTACTCACCACCCGGCGATCCCCGGTTGCGGACGCTGATGGTCACCCCCGACCCCGGCGTGATCGAGGTCAACCTGCAGCCGACGTCGAGCTGGGACGAGCTGGCCGAGGTCACCACTGACCTCTACGAGATCGCCCGTCGCTGCCGGCTGGGGACCGAGACGTTCGCCGTTGACGGCCGGCACAGCGGGACCGGTGGCGGGAACCACATCACTCTCGGTGGCGCCGAGCCCAAGGTGTCGCCGATGCTGCGCCGCCCGGACCTGCTGACCAGCATGGTCGGCTACTGGCAACATCACCCGGCGCTGTCGTACCTGTTCTCGGGCCGGTTCATCGGCCCGACCAGTCAGGCACCACGGGTGGACGAGGGTCGCCCCGAGACCCTGTACGAGCTCGAGATCGCGTTCGCCGAGATTGCCAAGCTGCCGGACAGCGAGCGCCGGCCGTGGATCGTGGACCGTGCGCTGCGGCACCTGCTGACCGACATCACCGGCAACACGCATCGGGCCGAGTTCTGCATCGACAAGCTTTACAGCCCGGACTCGCTCCGCGGCCGGCTCGGCCTGGTTGAGCTGCGCGGCTTCGAGATGCCGCCACACCCCGACATGGGTCTGGTGCAGGCCCTGCTGGTCCGCGCGCTCCTGCTGCGCTTCGCGGAGGATCCGTTCTCCGCGCCACTGGTCCGCTGGGGGACGTCGCTGCACGAGCGGTTCCTGCTGCCGCACTACTGTGCGAGCGACATCTCCGACGTCGTCGCGGATCTCCGGGCGCACGACATCGCGTTCGACCTGAGCTGGCTCGACCCCTACCTGGAGTTCCGCTTCCCGCGGATCGGGGCAACGCACGTCGGCAACTGCCTGCTGGAGCTGCGGACCGCGATCGAACCGTGGCACGTGCTCGGCGAGGAGGCCTCCGCCACCGGCACCGCCCGCTATGTCGACTCCTCCACGGAACGGATCCAGGTCCGGGTGGTCGGTCTTGTTCCCGGTCGTCATGTGGTCACCTGCAACGGGGTAGCCGTGCCCTTGCAACCCACCGGCACGCCGGGGGAGTACGTCGCCGGGGTGCGGTATCGCGCCTGGAAACCGTGGTCGGCGCTGCATCCGACGCTGGAGGTCGACTCGCCGCTCACCTTCGAGCTGATCGACGTCAACAGCGCGGTGTCGCTGGGCGGCGCCACCTATCACGTCAGCCATCCGGGCGGGCGTTCGTACGATCACCCGCCGGTCAACGCCAAGGAGGCCGAGGCCCGGCGTGCTCGGCGGTTCGAGGCGATGGGGCACACTACGGGGGTGATCGACACCGACGTGCTCGAGTCGCAGGCCGCCTGGCGACGTTTCGGGGCGGACGACTACCCGCTCACCCTCGACCTGCGTCGGCGCCTGCCCGCGAGCTGGGGTCGATCGTGAGTGGTGCGCTGGGCCACGACCGGCTCAGTTCACCCGCAGAACTTGTCCTGGAGGGTGAATCTGCCCTGCACGCACAACGTGCCCTGCGCGAACAACGTGCCCTGCGCGAACAACGTGCCCTGAGCCTGTCGGGGGGCGGGGCCACCCCCATTCGTCGCTCGGGGTTCGACAGGCTCAGTACGCATCGCAGGACCGCCCGTTGACCGTCCTCGGTCGGTACCTTGCCAACGCCAGCCAGCTCGACGAGCTCGAGCTGAGCTTCGACGGACCCTCCCGCGGGAGCGCGGCCCCGTCCTTCGACGAGTTCGCCGCGCCCGACGGCTCCGTCCGCAGTGGTTGGGTGCCGCTGATGGGCCGGCTCGACGAGTTCACCGAGACCAACCTGCTCGGCGCGCAGCGCGAGGTCGCCCGGCTGCTCGAGGACGACGGGGTGACCTACATCCCGAGCCCGATGTCGTCGGTCTCCATCGCCGACGACGCCGACGTGATCGCAGCGGCGCCTGGCCAGCCCCTGGCGAGCTCGCGGCGCTGGCAGCTCGACCCGTTGCCGTTGGTCTTCGACGACCGGGAGTGGTCAGCCCTCGAACCGGCGCTGGTCCAGCGCACCGAGCTGCTCGACGCGATCCTGGCCGATCTGTACGGCGTCCAGCGACTGCTCTCCAGCCGGCACATCCCGGCGGCCGCGATCTTCGACCATCCGGAGTACCTTCGACCGCTGGTCGGGATCGACCAGAACCTGAGGCAACCACTGTTCATGGTCGCGGTCGACCTCGGTCGCGGTGCGGACGGTCGCTGGAAGGCGATCTCGGACCGGACCCAGGCGCCGTCGGGCGCGGGCTACGCGATGGCCAATCGGCGGGTCGTCTCGCGGGTCATCCCCGAGATCTACCAGGCTGCGCACTTGCGCCGGCTGACGCCGTTCTTCCAGACCATGCGGACCGCGGCGCTGAACGCGGCCCCGCGACAGGCCGAGAACCCCCGGGTGGTCGTGCTCAGTCCGGGCACCCATTCCGAAACGGCGTTCGACCAGGCCTTTCTCGCCTCACTTCTCGGGTTCCCGCTGATCGAGGGCACCGACCTCACCGTCCGTGAGGGCCGGGTCTGGATGCGGGTCCTCGACAAGCTCGAGCAGGTCGACGTGATCTTGCGCCGGGTCGACTCGTACTGGTGCGATCCGCTGGAGCTGCGGGCCGGGTCGCGGCTGGGTGTCGCCGGTCTCACCGAGTGCGTACGCCAGGGGACGGTCAGCGTCATCAACCCGTTGGGTTCGGGGCTGCTGGAGAACCCGTGCCTGATGCCGTTGCTACCGGACCTGTGTGAGCGACTGCTCGGCGAAGACCTGATGTTGCCATCGGTGGACACCTGGTGGTGTGGCGACGAGGCCTCCCGCAGCCATGTCTTCAACCATCTGGACGAGCTGGTGATCCGCCCGGTCAGCCGGGGTGGCGGCCGCAGCGTACGCGGGTCGGCGCTCAGCCTCGCCCAGAAGGAGCGCCTGCTGGAGCGCGTCCGCGCCGCTCCGCACCGCTTCGTCGGCCAGGAGGTGCTAGCGCTGTCCGCCGCACCGACCTCGGAGCACGATCGTCTGGTCCGGCGTAGCGTGGTTCTGCGGTCGTTCACTGTCCGCAGCGGTGATACGTACGCCGCCATGTTCGGTGGGCTCGGCCGCGCCACCTCCGAAGGTGACCGGGCCCGGGGGGTCCTGGTGACCACGCCGGACGGCGGGCTGTCCAAGGATGTCTGGGTGGTCAGCCCGACGCCGATCGAGCAGCGACGCGCCGCCCAGCGGCTACGCCAGATCGGCGAGCCGATCCTCGCCCACGCCACCCCACCATCGGCGGCCATGGTGCCGCGCGTGCTGTCGGACCTGTACTGGTTCGGGCGCTACGCCGAACGCGCCGAGGATCTGCTCCGGCTGATCCTGGCCACCCGGACCGTGGCCCTCGACGGGGACGTCGACACCGCCCAGGGCAGAGCGATCGACGTACTGCTCCAGGCGATCACCCACGTCAGCACGGCGTACCCGGGCTTCCTCGATCCAGCGGCGACGATGATGCCGGAGCTGCGGGCGATGCTCCTCGACCGGCACCGGAACGGGACTGCCGCCCAGGCCATCGGCTCCCTGTCGCGGGCCGCCCAGGGGATCCGCGATCAGCTGTCCGACGACGTCTGGATGGTGCTGGCCGACGTGGATCGGGCCCTCGCCGCGCTCGCCGCCAACCCGTACGATCAGGGGCTCCAGCTCACCGACGCTGCCGAGCGGGTGCTGTCTGGCCTGCTCGCGCTGGCTGGGATCGTCAGCGAGAACATGGTGCGCGACCCCGGCTGGTACATGCTCGACTCCGGTCGCGGACTGGAACGGGCGCTCCAGGTGCTGGCCCTGCTTCGGGTGACCGTGTGTGCCGAGCAGGACCCGGAATCGGAGCGGATGGTGATGGAGGCGGTCCTGACCGGGACGGAGTCGATCGTCACGTTCCGCCGGCGCTACCACGGCCAGACCGGGATCGAGCCGCTGACCGAGCTGCTCGTGCTGGACCAGTTCAACCCGCGGTCGGTGTCCTACCAGCTCAAACGGGTGCTCCACGATCTCGAGGCGATGCCGGGGAGCGCGGGCGCCGAGGCGATGGATCTGGTCGCCCACATGGGGCATCGGCTGGCCGCCGTCGACCTCTCCGAGCTCGCCCTGACCACCGGCGGTCGACGCCTGGCGCTGGACGCGTTCTTCGTCGACCTCCAGTCCCGGGTTCGGCAGTTGTCGGACGCGATCCGCCGGGCGTACCAGCAGCCGCCGCCACCGCAGCAGACCATGTGGCAGTCGTGGACGAACGAGGCCTCGGGATGAGCCAGTCCGTGATCGAGTACCGGATCCAGCACTCAACGACGTACAGCTATGAGTCGGAGGTGACGGGCAGCTACGGGCAGTTCCACCTGCGGCCGCGCGACCTCGACTGGCAGCACTGTCTCGAGCACGAGGTGGTGGTCACCCCGGAGCCGGCCGAGGTGTCTCGCCACGAGGACGTCTACGGCAACATCAAGACGTACTACCACATCCTCACGCCGCACACCGAGCTCGTGATCACCGGGATCTCGACGGTCGAGATCTCCGATCGCCAGCTCGATCCGGAGCGCTTGGCGCTGCCCTGGGAGTCCGCCAGACCGGCGTTGGCTATCGATGCGCCGGACTCCTGGCGCGCCACCGACTTCACCTTCGACTCGCCGATGGTCGACGTGCCCGCCGGCGTGGGCGCGTACGCGGCGCAGAGTTTCACCCCGGGAAGGGCGATCGGCGACGCGGCGATCGACCTGATGCACCGGGTATACGCCGACTTCACCTACAAGTCCGGGTCGACCACGATCTCCACCCGGGTCGGGGACCTGTTGCAGCGCAAGATGGGCGTCTGCCAGGACTACGCGCACTTCACCGTGGCGTGCCTGCGGAGTCTCGGTCTGGCCGGTCGTTACGTGAGCGGCTACCTGGCCACCGTCCCACCGCCCGGCAAGGAAAGGGTGGTGGGCGCCGACGCCAGCCACGCCTGGGTCGGTGTCTGGGTCCCCGGTGCGGGGTGGCTCTACCTCGATCCCACCAACAACCGGGTGACCGATGTCTCCCACGCGACCGTGGCCTTCGGGCGCGACTACAGCGACGTGCCGCCGGTCAAGGGTGTGATCTTCACCGAGTCGAAGAAGTCGAAGATGAAGGTCGGCGTCGACATGACCCGCCTCTGACGTCTCGTACGTCTCGTCCTCAGCGTGTCGCGTCTCGCCCACGCCCGCGTCTTGCGCACGCCTCGCGGCCCCCGTTCGTTCCGCGTCTTCGCAGTTGTGCTGAGAGACGTGGCGCCTCGGGGGTCGGAGGCGCCGTCTTGACGCTTGTGCTGGAGACGGCGCCTCGGGTGGGCGTCGTGTTCGCAGTTGTGCTGGCAGACGTGGCGCCTCGGGTGGTCCGGGGTGCCGTCTTGACGCTTGTGCTGGCAGACGTGGCGCCTCGGGTGGTGGGGGCTGGGTTTGCTGGAGACGTGGCGCCTCGGGCGGTCGGGCGCTGTCTTGACGGTTGTGGTGGAGACGTGGCGCCTCGGGTGGTTCGGGGTGCTGTCTTGACGCTTGTGCTGGCAGACGTGGCGCCTCGGGTGGTTCGGGGTGCTGTCTTGACGGTTGTGCTGGCAGACGTGGCGCCTCGGGTGGTTCGGGGTGCTGTCTTGACGCTCGTGCTGGGAGACGTGGCGCCTCGGGTGGTCCGGAGCCGCCGTCTTGACGGTTGTGCTGGAAAACGCGTGCCGAGGACTCGGTCACGATGGCTGGACCATCCCTGGCAGGCTTGGGCGGGTGCGTTCGTTTACTTGCCCCTCCTGCGGTGCTCGGCTTTACTTCGAGAACTCCGTGTGTGTCAGCTGCGGCTCGCCGGTGGCGTACGACCGTGATGCGCGAGGCCTCGTCCCCGTCGCGGGGCGGGAGATCTGTGCCAACCTCGACCTCAATGGGTGCAACTGGCTGGCTGACCCGCGCTCCGACAGCGGGTTCTGCCTCAGCTGCCGACTGACGAGGACCCGTCCGGCCGACGCGGACCTGGCCGGGCTCGCGGACTACTACATCGCTGAGGCGGCGAAGCGCTGGTTGGTGTTCACCCTCGACGAGCTCGGCCTGCCGGTGAAGGTCAGTGACGGCTTTCTCGGACTGGCGTTCGACCTGCTGTCCAGTGCACGGTCGCCCGTGACGACCGGCTACGTCAACGGTGTCATCACCTTCGATCTGGCCGAGACCAACGACGCGCATCGCGAGCGGCTGCGGGTGAGCATGGCCGAGCCGTATCGCACAGTGCTCGGGCACTTCCGACACGAGATCGGGCACTACTACTGCGAGCTGCTGGTGCTGACCGCCGGACGTAGCGAGGAGTTCCGGACACTGTTCGGCGACGAGACCGAGTCGTACTCCCGCGCGTTGGCCGAGCACTACTCCGCCGGCTCGAGCGGTAGCTGGCCGGTCGACAAGATCAGCTCGTACGCCGCGATGCACCCGCTCGAGGACTTCGCCGAGACGTTTGCCCACTTCCTGCACATCACCGACACCCTCCAGACCGCCGCGGAGTTCGGTCTGCCGGTCGGGCTGCCAGGCGCCGATCGTCCGGATCGCCCCTTCCGCGACGTGATCAGCGACGACTGGCTGCCGCTCAGTCGTGCGCTCAACCAGATCAACAAGAGCCTTGGCAAGGGCGACCTCTACCCCTTCCTGCTCAGCGAGCCCGTGCTCGCCAAGCTCGACTTCGTGGCTCGCGTCGTCCGGGAGGCCTGAGCTTCTTCATCCGGTCGAACCCTGTCGACCCGCCCATCGCGGTTGCGGACCAGGATCCCGGCTTCGAGTGTGCGAAAGGGTCAGCCGCGAGGCACCACGAAATCCAGAAGGCTCGCGTCGCGGACCTCGGCCCACGAGACGGTGACGGCAAAGACGGCAAGCCCGCTGGTAGGGAACTTGAGGCGCATCCGCCTCGCGGGCTCGGAGGTGGACTCACGACCGAGGCGGTCGGCCAGATCGGGGAGACCCGGCCCGTGTCCGATCAGCATCAGGCTCCGCACCTGGTCCGGCACAGAGTGCACGAGCCCGAGCAGATCGTAGGACGACGCGTCGTACACCCGATCCTCATATCGGACCTCGGCTGCGCGAGCCCCCGCGCGCTCCGCCCGCCGCCAGGTCTGCCGGGTGCGCTCCGAGCTGGAGCACAGCACCAGATCGGGTCGGATCCGTCGTTCGGCCAGCACCCGCCCGACGGCGGTCGCGTCGCGCCGGCCACGCTCGGCCAGTGGACGCGCGTAATCGTCGAGGTCCGGGTCGTCCCACGCCGACTTCGCATGTCGCAGCAGGGTCAGCGTTCGTCGCTCGCTCTTCATCGCCAACCACTCGGGAGGTCGGCGGCCGTGGGAACCCACTGCCCGATCCTGAGCCGGTCGCGCTCGCGGCGACGCCGTTCCGCGATCACGACGGCCAGGAACTCCTGCGGCTCGAGCAGCCGCGGTGGTGGCGGCGCCGTCTGGGCCGCAACCTGCCGGGCGAGCTCGGTCGCCAGTTGGGCGCGTGGATATCCGAGCAGGCGCGGGAACCGCTGGACCAGCTGCCGGCTCGCGGTGACCAGCTCGTCGGAGAGTCGGCTGAGCTCCATCGACTCGGCCCAGGGAACCAGGTCAGGCGAGACCGTCGGCAGGGCAGGCGGCCGCTGCGGAGCGCGGGTACGGATCACGATGGTGCCGGCGAGCAGGTCGCCGAACCGCTTCCCGTGTGAGTTCACGGCCGCACAGATCAGCCCGCCGCAGAACCCGGTCCAGACAGCGAAGTCCACCGCCCAGAACGCGAGCCCGCGCAGCAGCGCCTGGCGGAATCGGACCGCCCCGCCGTCGTCTCGGACCGCTCGAAGGCCCAGGGCATACGAGCCCACGGTCCGACCCCGGGTGAGCGTCTCCATGGTGATCGGATATCCGAACATGACGATCAGGGCGCCGGCAATGGTCACCGCGTCCTGGCGGGCTTGAGACCCGCCGACTTGCGAAACGACGTAACCCCAGAGGTAGCTCGCACCGACGACGATCGTGACGTCGACCATCGCGCTCAGCATCCGGGTCGGCACCCGGGCCGGGCGGAGGTCGAGCAGCACCGCGTCTCCGGTGACCAACTGGCTCATCACGTGGCACCCTAATCGCCGGGCGGTCCCCGCGACACCCCCCGGGCACGACGTCTGGCGAGAAATCCGTCGCAGCGGCTTCCGACGACCCCTCAACTCGAGCATCCGGGCAGCGGTCGGCCCGCCATCCGCGATCGGAGACCATCGGGGGAGGTGCCCGACGCCGTGTCCCGTGCCGGTTCCAGCAAGGACGTCCGCAAGGCCGAGGACTCGCCCTTCGTCGGCACTATGGTGTGGCCGTGGACCTCGACTCGTACGTCCTCCAGCACGGCCGGCAGTGGGACCGGCTCGCCGAGCTGACCGCCCAGCGGCGTGCGATGACGGGCGCGGAGGCCGACGAGCTGATCGATCTCTATCCGCGGGTGTCGACCCATCTATCGGTGGTGCGAAGCACGGCAGCCGACCCCGTGCTCGAGGCCCGGCTGTCCGGCCTGGTCGCGTCGGCCCGCTCGATGATCACCGGTGTCAACGTGCCGGTCTGGCAAACCGCCGGACGGTTCTGCACTGCCACGTTCCCAGCTGCGGTCTATCGGGCTCGCTGGTGGTGGATCACGGTCGGGGTCGTGTCGGTGGCCACCGTCGCACTGATCGCCTGGCGGGTGATCAACGTCCCCGGGCTGGCCGACGCCTTCGTGTCCTCGGAGCAGGCCCAGCAACTGGTGGATCACGACTTCGCCCACTACTACTCGGAGAATCCCGCCGCCGACTTCGCCCTCCAGGTCTGGCTCAACAACGCCAGAGTGACCGCCGTCTGTCTGATCCTCGGCGTGCTGATCGTCCCTGTGGTCGTCGTGCTCTGGGTCAATCTGGCCAACCTCGGCCTGATCGCGGGCGTGATGATCAGCGCTGGCCGGGCGGACGTGTTCTACGGGCTGTTGCTGCCGCACGGCCTGCTCGAGCTCACGATCATCTTCGTCGCGGCGGGCGCAGGACTTCGGCTCGGCTGGAGCTGGATCGCGCCGGGCCCGAGGACTCGGGCGAGCGCACTGGCCGCCGAGGGCCGAGCCGCCGGCGCGATCGCCCTCGGACTCGGTGTGTGGCTGCTGATCTCAGGCCTCGTCGAGGGTTTCGTCACACCCTCACAGCTCTCCGCCGCCGCACGCCTGGCGATCGGGGCGACGGTTTGGATCGCCTTCCTGGCGTACGTTTTCACGCTCGGTCGGCAGGCCGTGGAAGCCGGGGAGACGGGTGACCTCGACCCCGGCGCCCTAGGGGCGAGCGTGCCGCAAGAAGTCGCCTGACCGCGAAGGCCTGACCCGCGAACGTACGACCGGCAAACGTACGAGCCGGCGAACGTACGACCCGCGAACGTACGATCCGCGAACGCCTGACCCGCAAACGTACGACCGGCAAACGTACGACCCGCGAACGTACGACCGGCGAGCGTGTGACCCGGAGCGTACGACCGCTCAGTCGTCGTCACCGCCGCCCTGCGGCAGCCCGTTCCAGATCTCCTTGCACTCGGGGCAGACGGGGAACCGCTCGGGATCCCGGCTGGGCACCCAGACCTTGCCGCAGAGCGCGACCACCGGCGTACCCATCACCATCGCCTCGGTCAGCTTGTCCCGCGGCACGTAGTGGGAGAAGCGCTCGTGATCGCCTTCCTCGACCGAGAAGTCGGGGCGCGTTTCGGTGCGCTCGTCGACGATGGTCTTCGCTCCGGGGCTCGTCTGCTGGCTCACGTTGGTCAGTCTAGACAGCCTGGCCAGCAGGGCAACGGGGTCGCGGAGCCGGATCTCACGGGAATCCCGCTTGACCTGAACCCCACTCGAAGTGGTGAACTTGCCCGACATGACCACGCCCACCACCGACACGAGCGCAGAGTCGCCTGGTGCCGCCCAACCCGGCGCCGGCGTCTCGCAGCGACGGCTCGTCGTGGGCCTGTGTGTCACGATCGTGGCCATCGCGTTCGAGTCGATCGCGGTAGCGACCGCCATGCCGATCGCCGCCAACGACCTGAACGGTCTGCCGTACTACGCCTGGGCCTTCTCGCTGTTCCTGATCGGCATGTTGTTGGCCACGGTCGTCTCGGGACGGCTGTGTGACCGGATCGGACCCGCCAAGCCGCTCCTGGTGGGACTTGTCATCTTCGCCGCCGGGTTGGTCATTGCCGGTACCGCGGGCCATATGGTCCAGCTGATCGGCGGGCGCCTGGTCCAAGGTCTCGGCGGCGGGGTGATCAACACCGCGATCTTCGTCTGCGTCGCGCTGATTTTCGCGCCCGGGCAACGGCCCCGCGTGTTCACCTATATCTCGACGGCCTGGGTAGTGCCGTCTTTCGTCGGCCCGCCGATCTCCGCGTGGCTGACGCACAACCTGAGCTGGCACTGGGTCTTCTTCGCCGTGCTGCCGCTGGTCGTCGTGGGCGGGGCGATGCTCACCCCGTCACTGCTCCAGCTGATGCGTACGCACCGCGAACCCGCGCCGTCGAGTGTGAAGCCGCAGTCGATATTGGCGGCAGGCCTGGTAGCGCTCGGGGCGGCAGCGCTGCAGGCCGCCGGTCAGCGCCTCGACCTGGTCGCGGTGGCCTTGGCCGTCGGTGGGATCGCGGCCCTGCTGGTCGGGCTGCCACGGCTGATGCCGCCCGGCTTCCTGCGGCTGCGGCGCGGCCTACCGGCCGTGATCCTGGTCCGCGGCCTGCTGCCGGGGGCATTCTTCGGCGGCGAGGCGTTCGTCCCACTGATGCTCGTGGAGGAGCGTGGGATCGCCCTCGTGCTGGCCGGCGCGGCGCTCACGGTCGGCGCGATCGGCTGGACCACCGGTTCCTGGCTCCAGTCCCAGACCTGGCTGCGCGTACGGCGGGATCGGCTGATCACGCTCGGCTGCGCGTCGGTTGGGCTTGGCCTCGCCATCGTCGCGCTCACCGCGCTGTTGCCGGAGGTGTGGTTCGGCATCGTCGGGCTCGGCTGGGTCTTCTCCGGGCTGGGCATGGGACTGGCGATCTCCAGTACGTCCGTCGCGGTCATGTCGCTGTCCCCGGAGGGCGAGCAGGGCCGCAACGCGTCCTCGTTGAATCTGTTCGACGCCCTCGGCTCGGGAATCTTCGTCGGGTTGGCCGGGACCCTGTTCGCCGCCCTGCATCCGACAGGGAACCTGCCGCTGACCTTCGGCGCACTGCTGCTCAGCATGAGCGTCGTCGCAGTCCTGGCCGTCTTCGCCTCGCTCCGGATCGGTGTGATCCGGCAGGCCGGCTAGCCACCCGTCCCCGACGCCCGCCTGTCGTCCCCCTGCTCCCGGAAACTGGGCGCAAACGACAACGACACGCCGAGGGGAGTTGTCGTTTGCGCCCACTTTCCGAGAGCGGGAGGGGGACGAGGACGAGACGAGGCAGTTTCCGGGAGGAGGGCTGTCTTGAGGGCTATCTCTGCAGCACCAGCACAGTGATCAACAGCGACAGTGCGAACAGGCCGGCACAGGCGAGGACCACCAACGCCACGAAGGCCGCCCTCGAACGCCGGGGACGCCCGACGCTCGCGGAAGCCACGGGGGATGCGGAAGCGGCGGAGGGCGCGAGCGGACTCGGGTTCCCCTGGGTGCCGACCGAGCGCGACCCGGTCACCGGTGCGGCTGCGGGCGTCTGGCCCGCTGCCGGCGTCTGGGCCGCTGCGGGCGTCTGGGGCCCTGCGGGCGCCTGGGGCCCTGCCGGCGTCTGGGGCCCTGCCGGCGTCTGGCCCGCTGCAGGTGAGGACTCGGCTGTCGGCGATGGTGCGGTCTGCCACGCGGTAGGGGCCCGATCGGGGTGGCGCGGTTCCGGCGGCGTGAGGATCGTCTGGGTCTGGGAGGGCGGGGCAGCGATGCCCTGGTTCCTTTCCATCTCCGTCGCCACGATGTCCAGGGCGTCCGCCAGGATCGCGGCCGTCGGCGGGCGTTGGTCCACCCGGTATGCCAGCCCGGCAGCCAGCACGGTGTCCAGACTGGCGGGAGCACCGATCTCGGCGGCCAGCGGGGGCGGATTCAGGTTGGGGTCGCGGCCGACGATGTCGGCCACGGTTCGCACGACGTACGGCGGCCGCCGTGCGAGCATCGCGTAGCTGACCGCGGTCAGCGAGTAGACGTCCACTCGTCGGTCGAGCGCGCCGCCGGATGCCTGCTCGGGCGACATGAATGCCGGTGTCCCAGCGGTCATGGTCATCTCGCTGGTCTCGGCCATCGCCTTGGCCACGCCCAGGTCGGCCAACACAACCTGCGGGGGGCCGTCCGGATTGCGCTGGATCAGCAGGTTGCCCGGCGTCACGTCGCGGTGCAGAACGTGGTTGGCGTGCAGCACGTCGATGGCCCGGCATGCCTCCGCGCACAGGCGCAGGGCGACCGTCGGCGCAACGCCCGTTCGGCGGAGGTCCTCCAGTGACCCGCCGTTGACGAAGTCCATCACGAAGTAGGGCCGACCGTCGGGAGTCGCACCGATGTCGTACACGGCGACGATCCGCGGATCGCGAATTCGTCGCAAGATCCGCGCCTCACCCAGGAAGCGATTGCGGACGTCGGCATTGTCCGACCAGTTCTCGGCCAGCACCTTGACCGCCACCGGCACATCGAGATCGTCGTCGTGGCCGAGCCAGACGGTGGCGAACGAGCCCGCGCCGAGGCGGCGTTCGAGGCGATACCGGCCGATGGTGTCCATGAGTGAGCGTCATTCTCGCCCAGAATCGGGTCGAGCGGCATCGGCCACGTCGACCACGAGGGCAAGATGGTCCGACACCGGCAGCCGGACCGCACGGCTGGCGAGCACGTCCCCCCACCGACCCCGGGCGAGGATGTGGTCCAGCTGCAGCCGCGGTGAGCGGCCCGGGAAGGTCCGATGGACGGCCAGGGTGCGGTAGCCGGTGATCGCACTGGGTTGCGAGCCGAACATGTTCAGGTCGCCCATCAGGGCGAGCGGACCGTCGACGCGGCCCAGATCGTCCCGCAGCCTCCGCAGCTGCCGGCGCCCCCAGCCGGGCACGTACGTGAGGTGGGTGTTCACCACCACCCGCGGCCCGGTCGGCATGTCCAGGTGGGCCACGATGGCCACCCGCGGCTCCTCCCTGATCATGATGCCCCTGCCTGCGCCGGGCAGCGGCAGCGGAAAACCGGCTCCGATCCATGGCAGCCGGATGATCTCCCAACGGGTGACCGGGTAGCGGGACAGCAGTGCGATGCCGAAGCTTGCCCGGTCCGGCGCGTCCGTGGCCGCCGGCACCCACAGCCCGCCGGGCGTCCCGTGCAGGGCGGCCTGGTACCGATACGCCACCGCGCCCATCGCCTCGGCCGCGACTGCCGTCAGGTCGACGCCTCCCGATCGGGGTTGGGCATGGTCGACCTCCTGCAGGCCCAGCACGTCCGGGTCGAGCTCGGCGACGGCGCGAGCCAGCCGCGCGGGGTCGATCGGGCCGCCTCCCGGGCTGTGGCCGTGCAGGATGTTGTACGTCGCCAGTCGCATCATGTAGGTGGCGTTCCGCTGGCGTTCGGCTCGGGGAGCTGCGCTTCGACGGGCTCAGCGCGTACGTCCGGATCTGCCCGGAGCCGGTCGGGATCGCCTGCCCTGAGCTTGTCATGACGATGGGTCCTGAGCTTGTCGAAGGGCATCAGCTGGCCGCGACCATCAGTCGCTCCAGGGTCGCTCGGGATCCGCGTTCGTACAGCGACGACAACGTGTCCAGATAGGCGGTGACGAACGGCTCGTGGTCGATCAGGTCGCCGAACAGCTCGCGGTCTCGGACGAACGCGAGCGGGTCCTGGCGCTGTAGCCGCGCGCGCCCGGTCAGCGTCGTCGCCAGCCGGTCGACGACCTCGATTCGCTCGCCCTGCTCGTCGACCCCCTCGGCGTACCGGGCCCAGCTCGCCACGACGGCGGTCGCAAGGCGTACGTCCCGCCCGGCCGCCAGGTTCTCCCGGATCACCGGCAGCAGCCACTTGGGGATCCGGTCCGAGCTCTCCGCACAGAGCCGCGCGACCGTGTCTCGCACGTGGGCATTGGAGAACCGCTCGATCAGCTGCGCCCGGTAGGCGGCCAGGTCGATCCCCGGCACCGGAGCCAGGGTCGGGGTCCCCTCACGTTCCATGTACGCGAGCAGGAAGTCTGCGAACAACCGATCCTGGGCCACGTCGTGCACCAGCCGGTAGCCGGCCAAGTAGCCGAAGTAGCACAGCGCCTGGTGGCTGGCGTTCAGTAGCCGGAGCTTCATCAGCTCGTACGGCGTCACGTCCCCGACGACCTGGACGCCCACCGTCTCCAGGGCGGGCCGGCCGAGGTTGAAGTGGTCCTCGAGAACCCACTGGATGAACGGCTCGCAGACCACCGGCCAGCCGTCCTCGATGCCGAACCGCTCGGCGACGGCGGCCCGGTCGGCATCGGTCGTCCCCGGTGTGATCCGGTCGACCATGCTGTTCGGGAAGCGTACGTTCTCCGCGATCCAGTCGCCGAGCTCGAGATCGCGCAACCGGGCGAACGCGGTGAACATCTTCGCGGCGACGTGCCCGTTGCCCTGGATGTTGTCGCAGGACATCACCGTGAACGGCTCCAGCCCACGGGACCGACGTCGGGCCAGTGCTTCGGTCACCAGTCCGAACGTCGTGCTCGGCATGGCGCCCGGCGCGAGGTCGGCGACCACCGCGGGATTCGTGGCATCGAACTCGCCGCTCACGGGATGCACGTTGTAGCCGCCCTCGGTGATGGTCAGCGACACGATCCTGGTCTCCTCCGAGGCCATCTTCTCGATCACCGCCTCGGGGTCGTCGGGGGCGAGCAGGTAGTCAACGATCGAGCCGATCACCCGGGGCTCCCAGGAGCCGTCGGAATCCTTGAGCACCAGCGTGTACAGCCCGTCCTGGGCCTTCAGCACGTCGCGCATCCGGGCGTCGCCGGGCAGCACGCCGATCCCACAGATGCCCCAGTCGAAGGCGTCCTCCGCGCCCGACTCGAGCAGCGCGTCGACGTACATCGCCTGGTGTGCGCGGTGGAATCCGCCCACCCCGATGTGCACGATGCCGGGCCGCAGCCGAGCGCGGTCGTACGTCGGTGTGGCGATGTCGAGCGACGACAGGGTCTGGTTGCTCGGCACGGTCATCGGAAACCTCCTCGGTGCGTGGTCGGCATGGATCGCGTCGGATGGTCAGGTTCTCGGTCGCCGCCGCTGGTTGTCACCCACGCCTCCGCCTCTGCTGCTGGGATTGTCAGCTCCGATCCTCCCGCACGAGCAGGATGGCCGCTCAGCGGCTCGGGCCGGACCATTAGGGTGCGATGAAGGATCAACTTGCTTCGGAGGCGTGCAGATGACGACGGAGATCGCAGACATTCCCGACCAGATGGAGGCGGTGATCTGTCACGGCCCCGAGAACTACACGCTCGAGGAGGTGCCGGTGCCTGAGCCCAGCCCCGGCGAGGTCCTGGTCCAGGTCGAGGCTGTGGGGATCTGTGCCAGTGACTTGAAGTGCTATCACGGCGCCGCGAAGTTCTGGGGCGACGCGAATCGGCCGGCCTGGGTCGAGACCGACGTGATTCCAGGGCACGAGTTCGTCGGCAGGGTCGTCCAGCTGGACGACGAGGCGGCCTCGCGGTGGGGGGTGGCGGTCGGTGACCGGGTGACCAGCGAGCAGATCGTGCCATGCTGGAAGTGTCGCTACTGCGTCCGCGGCCAGTACCACATGTGTGCCCCGCACGACATCTACGGCTTCAAGCACCGGACGCCCGGCGCGATGGCGAGCTACATGGTCTTCCCGCGCGAAGCCCTGGTGCACAAGATCAGTGCCGACCTGCCGCCGGCACACGCAGCCTTCGTCGAGCCACTCTCCTGCGGGCTGCACGCGGTAGAGCGAGCGAACCTGACCTTCGACGACGTGGTCGTGGTCGCCGGCTGCGGGCCGATCGGGCTGGGCATGATCGCCGGAGCCCGGGCCAAGTACCCGGCCAAGATCGTCGCCCTCGACATGGCCCCGGACAAGCTGGCTCTCGCGCTGGAGTGCGGTGCGGACGTCGCGATCAACATCGGCGAGGAGGACGCGATCGCAGCAGTGCGGGACATGACCGGGGGGTACGGCGCCGACGTCTACCTCGAGGGCACGGGCCACCCGTCGGCGGTCGCTCAGGGTCTCAACATCTTGCGCAAGCTCGGCACCTATGTCGAGTACAGCGTCTTCGGCAGCGACGTGAGTGTCGACTGGTCGATCATCAGCGACGACAAGGAGCTCGATGTGCTCGGTGCCCATCTGGGCCCGCACACCTGGCCGGCGGCGGTTCGGATGCTCGAGTCGAAGATCCTCCCGATGGACAAGATCTGCACCCACCAGCTGCCGCTCGCCGAGTTCCAGAAGGGCCTGGACCTCGTGGCCAGTGGGAAGGAGTCGGTCAAGGTTTCACTGATTCCCTGATGAGACCGACCCGTGCGCAGCCATCCGGGCTCGACCGCGGGCAGCCCTGATAGACCCGCCTGATGGACCCCGTCTGATGGGCTCACTCTGATGGACTCCTGCGACGAGCCGGTCTGGATCGGCACGAGCTGGAAGATGACCAAGACGCTGGCCGAGGCGATCGGCTACGTCGACGTCCTCGCAGCGGCGCCGATCCCGGCGGGCGTCCAGCCGTTCGTGCTGCCCGCGCACACCGCTCTGGCTGCGGTGCGGGAGAGGCTCTCGGTCGACTCGCCCGTCCTGCTGGGCGCGCAGAACGCCCACTGGGCCTCCGAGGGTGCGTGGACCGGCGAGATCTCCATGCAGATGGCCGCCGACGCCGGCGCCAGCCTGATCGAGATCGGCCACTCTGAGCGTCGCGAGCACTTCGGCGAGACCGACGCCACGGTGGCCGCGAAGGCGTCGGCGGCACTCCAGCACGGCTTGACCCCGCTGATCTGCGTCGGCGAACCGTCGACGGTTCGCGACGCGGGGCGCGCGGAGACCTTTGTTGCCGCCCAGGTGCGGGCGGCCCTCACCCGACGGTCGCCCGACGAGGTCGGCCGCTGCCTGATCGCGTACGAGCCTGTCTGGGCCATCGGCGATGCCGGGCGCCCGGCCGGCGTCGACGAGATCGCCCCGATCATGCGGACGATCTCCGCGACCGTCGCGGAGCTCACCGGCGGCGGGCGGCTGCGGGCGCTGCTGTACGGCGGCAGCGTCGACCCCGGCAACGCGGCGACGCTACTGGACGATCCACACACAGAAGGGCTGTTCGTCGGACGCGCCGCGTGGCAGATCGAGGGCTATCTTCGTCTGCTCGAGATTGCTGGCCTGCACGCGCAATGTCACCCGGAGAGCCAATCTAACAATCTGGAGTGAAGAAGTATCACTCTTGGTTGTAATTTTGCGGACAACGTTGTACGTTTCTCGTGATCCGACCGACAGTGGCGGGACGCCGGGCAACCCGATTTGGGTCGGCGTGCGAGACGGTCGGGAGCGGTGAGGACAGCCGGCGGGTCAGCGGTGCAGGAATGAACGAGCGGAAGTCGGTGGCGCAGTGCTGAGTCAGTCGGCTCGATCCGCCAGCCACTCCGGCACGGACTCGCCCCATCGGGAGAGCAAGGCCGAGTCGCGCAAGCGGTTGATCACCGACGTCGTGCTCGCGTCCGGCTCGGCCACCGCCCAGGAGCTCGCCACGCAGTTCGGGGTCAGTCTGGTCACCATCCACCGCGACCTCGACGAGCTCGAGCGCCGAGGGGTCGTCCGCCGGTTCCACGGCGGCGTGAGCGCCCAGCCGTCCGGCGTCTTCGAGTCTCAGATGCCGTACCGGCTGGCCTCGATGACCGCGGAGAAGGAGGCTATCGCCCAGGCGGCCCTGGCCTACGTCGAACCGGGCATGTCGATCCTCCTCGACGACAGCACTACCGTGCTGGCGATGATCGACGGACTGGCCGAGCGGGCACCGCTGCACGTCGCCACGACCTTCGTCACCGGGATGCGGCGGCTCAGCGAGCTCGCCGCCGACCACGACATCACGCTGATCGGCATCGGCGGGCGATACGACGTCGCCCACGACTCGTTCGTCGGCGTACAGACCAACTCCCAGGTGCAGGGCATTCATGTCGACGCCGTCTTCTTGTCCACCTCGGCGGTGTCCCCGACCGATCTGTACCACCAGGAGGAACAGGTCGCCGCACTCAAGCGGGAAATGCTCAACTCCGCCAGCAAGCGCTACCTGTTGATCGACCACACCAAGCTGAACCGGCGGGCGCTGCTGAAGATCGCGGCGCTGACCGAGCTCGACCTGATCATCACCGACGATGCTGCAGATCCGGAGGCGCTGGCCGCCTGGAGCGCCGGGGGCATCGCGTACGAGATCGCCAACGGCTCTCCCTGACCACGCCCCCTCCGACTTGTCAGCGTCACAGGCGGCTACAACCGCCTGTGACGCTGACAAGTCGGGGAGATCCGCCCATCCCGACCGATCCCACGCACATCCGGAGGACCGCAATGACGCACGTGTACAACGACCCGGCGAACTTCAAGGAGGACGTCCTCCGCGGCTTCGCCCTGGCCTTTCCGACGTACGTCGATCGAGTCAAGGGGGCGTCCGGCTTCGTCCGCGCCGGAGGCCCGCTGGAGGGCAAGGTGGGCCTTGTCATCGGCGGGGGATCGGGGCACTACCCGTCGTACAACGGCGTGGTCGGGACCGGCTTCGCCGACGGTGCCGTGCTGGGCGACATCTTCGCCTCGCCGTCGGCAGAGCAGGTGTACCGGATCGCCCGCGCGGCCAACGGCGGCGCCGGGATCGTGCTCGGCTTCGGCAACTATGCCGGCGACCGGCTCAACTTCAAGGTGGCGGCCGACCGGCTGATCGCGGAGGGCATCGACACCCGGATCGTGTACGTGACCGACGACGTCGCGTCGGCCTCGCTGGAGGAGCAGGGCAAACGGCGTGGCATCGCCGGTACGTTCACCGTCTACAAGATCGCAGGTGCTGCGGCCGAAGCGGGTGCCGACCTGGATGAGGTTGAGCGGGTCATGGCGGCCGCGAACGCGGCGACGTACTCCTTCGGGGTGGCCTTCGACGGCTGCACGCTGCCAGGCTCGGAGCAGCCGCTGTTCCAGGTCGAGAAGGGCACGATGGACTTCGGGCTCGGCATCCACGGCGAGCCGGGGATCAGCTCGGTCGGGTGGATGACCGCGAGCGACCTAGCGGCCACCCTGGTCGAGAAGGTGCTGGCCGAGCGGCCCCACGGTGCGGAGCGGGCCGCCGTCGTGGTCAACGGACTCGGCGCCACCAAGTACGAGGAGCTGTTCGCCCTGTACGGCGACATCGCGACCCTGCTGGTCGACTCCGGGGTGCGGATCGTTGCCCCCGAGGTCGGCGAGCTGGTCACCAGCCTCGACATGGCCGGTTGCTCGCTGTCGATCACCTGGCTTGACTCCGAGCTGGAGCGATACTGGCTGGCGCCGGCAGACACGGCGGCCTTCAGGCGGGGCAACGCCGCGGTGTCGACGACGTTCACCAAGCATCGCGAGGCGACCGCCGAGGTCGCTGTGGCAACGGTCGAGGAGGCGAGCGAGGACTCGGTCGCCGCCGCAGCGATCGCGCGCAGCGCCGTGCTCGCCATCAGCACCACGGTGGAGGAGCACAAGGACTATCTCGGCCAGATCGACGCGGTGGCCGGCGACGGCGACCACGGGATCGGCATGTCGCGCGGCGCTCGGGCGGCGGCCGAGGCCGCCGCCCAGACCGAGGGCGGCGTACAGACCGTGCTCGGCGCGGCCGGCGCGGCGTTCGGCGACAAGGCGGGGGGCACCAGCGGCATCCTGTGGGGGCTGCTGCTCGACGGTGTCGGCAAGAGCCTCGGCAACACCGACGCGGTGACCACCGAGGCGGTGGTGAACGCCGTCCGAAGCTCCGTCATCGATCTGCAGGTGTTCAGCAAGGCACAGCCCGGCGACAAGACGATGCTGGATGCGCTGTTCCCGTTCGTCGACTCCCTCGTCGCCGAGGCTGCCAAGGGTGAGCCGCTCGCGCGGGCCTGGGCGACGGCCGCACAGGTGTGTGTCGAGGCGGCGCAGGCCACGGCGTCGCTTGTCCCGAAGATCGGGCGGGCCCGGCCCCTGGCGGAGCGCAGCGTAGGAACACCGGACCCGGGTGCGGTGTCGATGGGACTGATCGTGACGGCGATCGGCACGGTGCTCGACGAGGCCAGCGCGGATATGTCGTCGGCAAATACAAGGGAGGAATGAGATGGCGGACAAGATCAGGTTGTTGATGGGCAGCGACAAGGCGGGATTCGACTACAAGGAGGCGATCCTGGCGGACATGATGAAGGACGACCGAGTCGAGGTGGTCGAGAACCTGGGTGTGATGGCAGACGACCTCGACGCAGCGTCGTATCCGTCGGTGGCGATCGCCGCGGCAGAGAAGGTCGCCGCAGGTGAGGCGGATCGGGCCATTCTGATCTGCGGGACCGGGATCGGCGTCGCCATCGCGGCCAACAAGGTGCCGGGCATCCGCGCGACGGTGGCGCACGACTCGTTCAGCATCGAGCGCTCGATCCTGTCCAACAACTGCCAGGTCCTCACCATGGGGCAGCGCGTGATCGGGCTCCAGCTCGCCCGGCGGCTGGCGCAGGAGTGGTTGGGGTACGCGTTCGACCCGACCAGTCACTCCAACGCCAGCGTGTGCGAGATCAGCGACTACGAGGACTCGATCACCGGCTGACTCCCGCTGTGCCGACCGGTGGTCTCCGGTGTTCGACGCTCTGGTCGGTGAAGTCCCACGGCCCTTGCTGAACCCACTGGACGGCTACGCTGACGCTCGTGGAGCGGGTGCGGTGGGGAATTATCGGCGTCGGGAACGTGACCGAACGCAAGAGCGGGCCCGGTTTTCGGCAGGCGGAACGATCCGAGCTGGTGGCCGTCATGCGCCGAAATGGTGATCTGGCCGCCGACTATGCGCGCCGACACGACGTGTCGCGATGGTATGACGACGCCGATGAGTTGATCAACGATCCGCAGGTCGATGCCGTCTACGTGGCGACGCCGCCGGACTCACATCGGGACTACGTGCTCCGCGTCGCCCAGGCAGGCAAGCCTGTGTATGTCGAGAAGCCGATGGCTCGCACGACACTGGAGTGTGAGGACATGATTTCGGCGTGCGACGACGCTGGGGTGGGGTTGTTCGTGGCCTACTACCGGCGCGCGCTGCCGCGTTTTGCCACGGTCAAAGAACTCTTGGACTCTGGCCGGATCGGTCGGCTGCGGTCGGTCAGCATCCGCAACGAACGTCCCGCCCAAGTGGGCGAGGAAGACCACGGGGGTTGGCGAGTTGATCCGCAGGTCTCGGGCGGTGGCCACTTCGTCGACCTCGGCTCCCATACCCTCGACTTGCTGGACTGGCTACTCGGGCCGGTGACCTATGCGAGGGGAATCGCTACCAATCGCGGTGGACGCTATCTGGCCGAGGACCTGGTCACCGGTGTCTTCAGTTTTCGTTCCGGTGTGGAAGGTGTCGGTGTCTGGAACTACGACTCGTTCCGGTACCAAGATCAGGTGGAGATCATCGGAACGGCGGGAGAGCTGAGCTTCTCCTGCTTCTCCGACGAGCCCTTGCGACTGCTCACTGCTCGCGGGGTGGAACAGATCGACGCGCCGTATCCCGAGACCGTTCAGCTGCCTCTTATCCAGACCGTGGTCGATGCCTTGACCGGGCACGGCGAATCGCCCAGTAGCGGGCGTACTGCTCTCAGAACGGCCCGGGTCATCGACATCCTGCTGGCGGACTATCGAGACAGCCAAGGAATCCGCTACCCGGAGGGAAGGTCAGCCCAAGCACGCTTGTGAACCGGACCGTTCGCGGCGTGAGCTAGACGAGGCGGGCTCCCGGAGGCGTCGGTTGATTCGCCCGCAGTCCGGACGGGTGGTGCCGACAGCAAAGCTTCCAGCCCTTCCCGTGGAAACGCTGTGGCAGAGCGGCAGACCCCAATCCGTGCGCGGGTACGGCAGTACTCGGCGACGTTGCGGCCGGTCGGCCGGGCCGGAACGGTGACGAAGGTGACGCGGCAGGGTCGCAGCCCGGGCTGCGCCGTGGCGCTGGCTGGCGAGCGCCTGCAAGGCCAACTGGTCGGAACCGAAACGCTGCGGACTGGCGTTTGAGGTCGCAGGTCATTTCTCCTGCACCGTGATCAGCGGTGATTCGACGTCGGGTTCGGGCAACCAGTCTCCGGGCTCTGTGCGCGTGATCAGTTTCTGGAGGCAGAAGGCCGCACCGGACATGGTGAGTGCGCCGAGGGCGAGATCGATGGGGTGAGCCCGGCGGCCGTACACGGCAAGGCTGCTCAGCGCGCCGACCCATACCGACGCGCAGCCGAAACAGTCGAGCAGGCCGACGAGCGGGGTGTTGTCGATCGCGGCACGCGCCCGGGTCAGGACATGACCCGGGCCGTCCTCATCGACGAGGAGGTGAGACACCCGCCAGGTGACCAGGGCCCCGACCACGAGACCGGCCGGATCGTGCCGTGATCGGAGGGTCACCGGTCAGCCGATCCGCTCGAAGAAGCCGGTGGCGAGCAGTCCGCTCGCGTCTCGACTGTCGACGGCGAGGACGGGTCGTTCGGCCGACACCTGGTACGTCGCACCGGTGCCGGGCCCGGTGACCGAGGCCGTCACGCGGCGGCGCCACCGCAAGCGGACCGATCCGGGGGCGAAGTCGGCCGTGCCGGCCCGGGAGTTCCCGGGCCAGGCCGATCGGTTGCTACCACAGCAGCCCATCTCAGACCCCGATCCCGAGGGTCATCTCGCTGATGTTGCGGACGTTCTGCGTGCAGCTCTCGAAGGTCCGCTTGTATGCCTCTAGTCGCAGCAGGTAGCAGCACGGGATCGGGAACGCCACGTGCGCGGGGATCGTGAGCCGGAACTTCCCGCCGGGCCAGTGCGGACGGGCCGCACCGAGGGCGAGCGCCTCGACGTACGTCCTTGCATCGGGGCCGCCGGTGAGGCTGACGACGCTTCCCAAGGCGGTGAGATCGACCGAACCGGACGTACCGTAGTGACTCGACAGCGAGTACGACAGCAGGTGCCCGTCCGGATCGGTGACCAGGAAGTCGATCTCCACGGTTCCGTCGCTGCTCTTGATCGTGTCGCACGGACCGACCGTCACGCCGTTCACTCGCACGGTCATGATGTGGGTGTCGGGCTCGGGGGTGCAGGTGTGGACGCCGGCACCACAGTTGTGGGACGGGTCGTGGCCGAGCGGTGAGATGACCCGGTTGTCGATGGTGAGCACGAACGACGCCGGCGACTTCTGGTCGCAGCCGAGCACCGGCTCGGGACCCTTGAACTCACCGGGTGCGGTCTGGGTGAACTGGACCACCCGGAACTCGTGGACGCCGTCGCTGAGCTTCGTGGAGTCGATGGCGCTCAGCAGGTTGTAGTTGGTCGACAGCCAGAACCGGTCGCCGACCGGGTCCCAGTCGCCGTAGTGGGTGTCCTGGAAGTGGCGGCGGGTCTCGTACACCTCGTAGGCCCCAACCACGGTCGGTGTGAACGATTCCTGACCCGTGGCGAAGCTCGGGGTGAAGACCATCCAGCGGCGGCCGAAGCTCGGTGACGCACCCGCCGGCAGCGGCAGCCAGGTCGTGCCGCCATCGGTGGAGTGCTCGAGGGCGTAATAGTCCACCCCGATCAGGTCGCTCGGATTCTGGTTCACCGGAACGGACCCGCCGAAGGGAATGTCCAGCGCCTGGTCGGTCCCGTCGGTGTTGGTGATCAAATAGCCTGTGACCGCGGCCGGCGCAGACGCCGGTGCACCCAGATTGCCAGCGACGTGGTGCATCGCATGGTCGCAGACCTCGTCGACGATGAGGCAGTCCGCGTCGCCGCCAGTCGGACGGCAGCAAGCCAGCTCGTTGCTGACCAGCGTGACGCTGAGCTGATCCGGGACGTCCCACCGGGTTTGGCGGGGGCCCTCGTCGAGCACGACCACTGAGCCGTCGCCACAGTCCTGCGTGGCCCGGAAGACCAGATCGGGGGCACAGTCGCGCCACGGCGTCCACGGTGCCCAGGGCCAGATCTGGAGCTTCTCCAACTCCGGATCCTCCGGCAGGTTCTTGACCAGGATGTTCCGGGCGGCCTCGACCTTCTCCGGGTCGAGGTCGACCAGCGGGACCGGCCTGTCCCCGAGCGTCCCGCCGTTCTTGGCCAGGATTGTTTGGAACACCGACAGTGACGGCAGGACGGTCGGCGGTTCGAGCGGGATCCGTACGTCGGAGCCGAGCCGCCGCTGGACCAGCCGGGTCAGGTCGGTGTCGAGGATCCACGGCCGCGTCCGGAACCACCACCACCACGGATACAGCCCGCAGCACCAGGTGAAGGTAAGGGTGAAGCTGCCGTCCGCGGCAGTGGTGGTGCACCCGACGAGCTGCTTGCTGGACCAGATGAACCACCAGTCGATGTCGTACGCGCAGACCGTCGCGCCCGGCACGGGACGTCCGTCCGGACAGATCAGCCGGCCTGCGACGGTGATCTTCCGACACCAGCGCTTCCACGAGCCCCAATACCATCGGCCGATCTTGATCGGTGCCAGGTCGAGCGTCGTGACGTCGTCCCACATCCTCGAGGGCACCAGCTTGTGGAGGGTGTCGCCGTCCAGCACCTGTTGGTCTTCGGCGTCGGCCGGCCCGACCGCGACCCGGACTGTGCCGGGATTGCCGTCAAAGGTGACTTTCACCGGCGCCTCGGCGAGATCGCCGACGGTCACAAGCGTGCTGACGATGGAGTCGTCGCCAGCTTGGGCGACCACCTTCAGCCGGTCGTCGTTGTTCTTGTCCTCGATGTCCCCGAGATCGAGTGGCACCCTCAATACGTACGGATTATCCGACATGAGCCGTCTCCCGCTTCCGCACCCCACGCCTCATTGCCGGGGTACTCGTTGATCGAAAGAGCGGGACCGACACACAACTGATACGCCGGCACCCCTCGTCGACCTCCACTCAGTCCTGCTGATCATGATCGAGGTGGTGGTGCCCCGAGAGGACGCCCAGCCTCGAGGCGCCCAGCTCGTCCCTTGTCGACGCTTGTCGATCTTGGGCCGTGCCCCGGTTGATCTTGGTCGGTCGGTGGGCCGTCAGGCCGGCGCGAGGGTGGGTCGCGCGCCCACTGCAACGAGAAACCAAAAGAGCATGCAGGCCGAGCGGAAAGGAACGAGTGCTCAGTCGCTGGACACACTTGCCATGGAACGGATTGCCAGACCACTGACAAGCACCATCTGCGCGGTTAGGACATCACACGTCCATCCGTCTATCCGCTCTCGGTTGGCGGGGTGCGGGGGACTTGGCCCTCAGGAGACTTCGATTATCTTGCGCGGTGAAGGGACAGATTCGCGAGGTAGCCTGACGCGGAGCGAACTAAAACACTCTGCGGCTTTCTCGACGGCGGTGAGGTGCCCATCCTCGCTGTGTTGTCGCCGCCTACCGTCTCTGGGTTGTTTCTGCGACGATGTGAGTCAACCATCCAGGGACGGAGCGGGTATGGCTCGACGCGAGCTGAAGGGTCGCGGCTCTTTGCGTCAACCGGGGAAGCACACAACGGCCGACGGGACCATGGGGGACATGCTTGATGGGTTTGGGTTCGGGCTTCTTCCTTCAGCGGCAGCGATCATGTTCCCCGCGGCGTTCCCTGAGGGTCAGCAACCTCCAGCCTCCGGCCGAGCTCGTCGACGTTCGGGTCGGCACATTGACCGAGCACTCGGCTACGCCGTCCGCCGAGGACGTACTTGGCTGAACCGCAGTTCGAGCTTTCGGTGAAGATTGACAGGCATCCCAACCGAACCGGTGACCGTCGAGGCGACTGCTCCGACGATCGGCTGAATCTGGGCGTCGACCACCTGTCACCTTGCCTCGATACCGTCGGTGAGCTCAACGCACTTGGAGATCCTCGCCGACGGTCGTTCACGTTCAGCACTACGTGTTCGGTTAGGGCTGTGCCCCGGGATCGAGGCCCTGAACGACAAATAGTCTCCCATCGGGTCCCGACCTAGGAGCGGTGCGATGAGCGAAACCCAGACCGGATCCCCTTATCAGATCGTGAATCCGGCGACCGGTCGCGTCGAGCAAACCTTCGACACGGCAACCAACGCCGAGATCGAGGCGGCCCTAGCATCCGCCCAAGCGGCGTACGACAGGTGGAAGGACGTCTCAATCGAGGACCGCGCCAAGGTGGTCCACCGGATCGCCGTGCTCCTCGTCGAGCGCAAAGGCGAGCTGGGCGCAATCGCCACGCGAGAGATGGGCAAGCCGCTGAGCGAGGCAGTAGGAGAGGCCGAGTTCTGCGGATCCATCTTTGACTACTTCGCCAGCGAGGGTCCGACGCTTGCGGCAGACCAGCTCATCAAGACGTTCGCCGGCGGTAAGGCCGTCGTGCAGAAACGTCCGATCGGGCCGCTGCTGGGCATCATGCCGTGGAACTACCCCTTCTACCAGATTGCGCGCTTCGCAGCGCCGAACCTCATGTTGGGCAACACGGTCATCCTCAAGCACGCCGAGTCCGTGCCCGGCTCCGCTCTAGCCGTCGCACAGCTGATGAACGATGCAGGAGTGCCTGAGGGCGCCTACGTCAACGTCTTCGCCTCGCACGACCAGATCGAGACGATGATCGCCGATCCGCGGGTTGCTGGCGTCTCGCTCACCGGGTCGGAGCGAGCCGGTGCCGTCGTCGCGGCGATTGCGGGCAGGAACTTGAAGAAGTGCGTGCTCGAGCTGGGGGGCTCCGATCCTTACGTCATCCTCGACACCGACGACGTGAGGGCGGCGGCCGACGCCGCCTGGGAGACGCGGATCAGTAACACCGGTCAGGCCTGCAACTCCAACAAGCGGATGATCGTTATGGACGATGTCTTCGACGGCTTCGTTGCCCGCCTGACCGAGCACGCGAAGGATCTGCGCCCGGGCGACCCGACAGCAGAGGATGAGCACACGTTCGCGCCGCTTTCTTCGCGCGCGGCCGCGGAGGCTTTGGCCGAGCAGGTGCAGGACGCCGTCAGTAAGGGCGCCACCCTCCACGCCGGCGGTGTCCTTGGCGAACCGCCGGCGGCATACTTCTCACCGGCGGTGCTCACCGGCATCACCAAGGAGATGCGGGCCTACCGCGAGGAGCTTTTCGGGCCGGTGGCCGTGGTCTACAGGGTCTCCGACGACGACGAGGCTCTCGCGTTGGCCAACGACACGGCGTACGGGCTGGGAGGCGCGGTGTTCAGCGCCGACCGCGATCGCGCGACGAAGGTCGCAGCCCGCCTTGACGTCGGCATGTCGAATGTGAACGACCCTGGGCTGGGCGGAGCGGAGGTGCCGTTCGGCGGCGTCAAACGCAGCGGTTTCGGCCGTGAGCTGGGCCCGCTCGGTATGGACGAGTTCGTCAACAAGCGGATCTTCTACGTCGCCGATTGACCGTACGGCCGGGCCTTGCTGACCATCGGAACTGTCTCCGTCCTCATGGTGCTCAACGAGAGGCCCCGACCCGGTCACCGTGTCCAGGGTCCGGTCCAGAAGGCAACGAGCGGAGCGCCGCACAGCACCACGAGGTCTTCGGCGTCGTGTGAGTCGATGGGTGCCAACACGAGGCGATCTGTCTGGACCGGGTCAGTTGGGTCAGCCGAGCACATTCGTTGTCATCACTTCCAAGTGCCGTTCTCGCTGCCCGGTCCCGCACTGCACAGGTTCCGGGCAGTGAGGAACCGACGAGCGAGCCGTCCCCATGCGGCTGGGTCACCGGGCCTGGAGTGGCCGCGTGGTCCCGCAGACTCAGGGGCGGTACGGCGGTGCGACACCCCAACCCCAGCGAGGGACGGGCGCCTGCTCGACTACTTCCGCGTCGGGTTGAGAGTTGTTCAGGGCCAGCCGCGTTCCCCATTCGACGTACCCGATGAAGGCAGCCCGAAACTCCGGGTCGGCGGGTAGCGCCGCGTCGTCGGCCGCCAAGCTCATCAGCGACGCGAAGCGGAATCGCTGCTCCGGTGTGATGGAGAGACCGCGATGATGCGCGAGCATCGCCGGATAGCCTCCGTGCCGGTCGGTGTAGTCGGCTGGGCCGCCGAACACCTCCACCCACCAGGCCGTCACATGCGCGCGATGTTCCTCGGTTACCCCGCCCGGGAAGAACTGTCCGATCAAGTCGTCAGTCTCGACTCGGTCGTAGAAGGCGTCGATCAGGCGGCGAAAGGCTGCCGGACCGCCGGCCCACTCCAGCAGCGTCGGGTCTTCGGCCATGCGTCGACTGTAGGCCTGAGGTCGTGAAGTCGGCGGACTCATAGGGCAGATCGCGCCGGCTGCGACTGTGCCTGCCCAGTGACATCCAGGGGAACGCCGCACACGCCGCCCCGTCTGGCCCGCCGGCCACCAGCGGAAGTTCGAGCCGCAGCGGCTGATGACTGCGCTCGAACCACGCGTCACGGGGTCTCGTTTGAACGGCGAGCACATGCGATCAGAGAATCGGACGACGACGGCGGCGATAGGACCAAGCCCACCCAGTGCCTCGCGGGCGTAGGCGAGTGTCTGGTCAACGGTCCCCATCAGGCTTATCCCGGTGCCACCGATGACGACGCGACCGGCGTATGGCTCCAGGTCCGAAACCAGGCGTTCGAGCGCTCCCCGCCTGCCTGACATCGCCCAGAGTCGGCTTCGGATAACTTGGTGGCTGGACCACAAATAGTCCGGCCGGCGGCGACAACACTCCGGTTGGCGGCCGACTCGGCTCGGAGACGTCGATCATGTCCGAAAATGACTACCCGCCAAGAATGGACCGTTGCTTCCGATGGGGAAGAACAATTCGGGGTCCTGGCCACGGCAGGCCGCGTTGTGATACGAACTCATTGGCTGCTCACTCCGTGCGAGCGCCGGACTGGGTCATTCGCAGGTGATGATCTTGAGCGGCCGACGCCAGCTGTTGGATGCTGATCGCTTCGTCGGTGGCTCCGCCGGGGGTCGTCTCATCGCCGTCAAGCCACTCCAGTGCCGTGCACAGCTCGTGGACCAGGCTGCAGACGACGGCCGATCGGGCGCCGGGATCCGGAGGAAGCACCACCGCCGCGATCAGGGCGTCGATCAGGTCACCGGGAAGGAGTTGAGGCTCGCCGACGCTGGCCGGGGGGAGTGGCTGCTGTGATGGGTGACCGGCCTGGTCGTTGTGGTGGTTGATCGTGGGGCGCATGTTCTCGGTAGGGGCGCGGTATGAAGCGGCTGGCGCAGTGGCTCGAGCCGGCTGTGGAAGCACCATGTCACGCCGCCCGGTGGCGATCGGGTCGAGGGCATTGCGGTCTACGTTGAAGCAGGCGAGGGTTGGCGTGCGTGCTCATCGGCACGGCCTTGATCACCTCGACCGCCTCGCTCTGGAGAACGGCTGCCGGCTGGCCGCTGAGCCGGCGCTCGGCCCGTGGACGGGGGAGCTTCATGGCGGTTGTCATCGTGGATGGTGGTTGAGCCGACCGCTCAACGACAAGGCGAGCCGTCCTCGGTCTCCGGCGGAGTAACGCGGCCAGGCGCGGCCACAGATGGGGCACATCCAGATCAGACGGCCGGGTGCGGATGGGTCCGGATCGAGGGTCGCGGCAGTGGCGTAGTCGACCTCGCAGGCTTTCCAGCGGGGATATGAGTGCGCCGGGCCGGGGTCGGCATTGTCGGAGGAGCTGGATGTGGCCATGGAATCTCCTCGGGGTCACGCATCGGTGTCATGGACGAGAGTCCTGGCCGTAGCGGGATCGCTGGCGCCGGCGGCGCAGGCGGCGGGCACGTTTCCAGGTGGCTGGGAGACAGCATTTTCAGTAAATCCGAGACTCGTTGACTCGTCAACATCCGCGGCGGGGCTGACTGGGCTAGTGGCGCGTCCGTGAGGCGTTACGTTGCAGTTGATCTTGGCGAGGATCTCGTCGGCGAGTTTGGTCCAGTTCGGACGCCAACTACCCATGCACGATCCGGGTTAGCTGCACCAATTCAGGAGAAGGCCCTCTATTCCGAGGACGAGACAAGTGTGATAGCCGATCCCTCGATGAGCGGGCCGTCTCGCGAACCTCGACCGGCACGGCGACTGCGCAAGGTCGACAAACTCAGCAGGTACCCGGCAGGTCTGCACCGGGGGTTATCGGATACTCGACGAAGTCCAACTCGCTGGTCCCGGGTACGGTGATCATGACGTCGTCCGGAGCACGCCCGACGATGGCGAATCCTGCGTTCAGGTCGCAGGAGTCGCCGGCTGTCACCTGATACTGGCCCGCCGCGAGCTCGATGGTGTACCTTCCGCTGTTGTCCGTCACAGTATGGGTCTCGTTCTCGTAGCTGGCGTTTACGAGCCACCCGAACCGGACGTATGCGTTGGGGTACGGCTCCCCAGTGTCGCGGTTCGCGATCTGCCCGGACACCGTGGCGAAGGTGCCCGCATGTGAACCGCCCCCCGTTGAACCACCGCCGTCGGAACCACCGCCGTCGGACGGCGAGGCGCAGGCTGCGAGCAGCAACATCAGGATTACGACGATAGGTGTCCGTTTCATGTCGCCCCCGCATCCGATCGTGACCGCGTTCGCGGCCTCAGTTCCCCGGATACCGAGAAGCCCAGTGCAGATACATCCGCGATCGAGGGTCCCGGGGACTGTCGGGGCACGACGCGGTCGGTGTCCATCGGGTCCTGTGGTCAGTCCGTCGCCGAGCGGGCGTTGGATCAGGCCCTGTTCCGGGCAGTCGATCACGTCTCTCGCTGGATCCGCCGGCGTTGGTCAAGCTTTCGAGGCGATGCCCTGCACCTCAGCGGGAGACCGAGGTGCAGGGCGGTGGCCGTTGCGGTCAGTAGTCAGCGAGTGGTGACCTTTGGCGACGGGCCTCCTTCGATCGTGATGTAGTCGAGGTGGACGGGAGCGGCGGCGCCGGTTCCGATGACCTTGAGTAGGTTGCGTCCTTTGAGGAGGTCGACCCGGACTGAAGCGGTCTTCCAGGCTCCGTTGGTGCCGGGGAGGTGGAGCCGGTAGCGGGCCGTTCGGGCGACCTTGGTGCCGGAGGTGACGGTGACCCGGACGTCTGCGCCGCGGCCGGTGGCGGTGGCGTAGCGGAGTTGGACGGTGCGTGTTCCGCCGGTGCCGCCGCCGGTGACGGCGAAGGACACGGTGGCGTCCTTCTTGTCGAGGTTGGTGGCGTAGCCGCGTCCGGTGTAGCCGGCTGTCTCGTTGTCGAAGACGGCTCCCAGCGACCAGCCGGCCACGGTGGAGTCGTAGCGGACGGGTCCTTCGGTGGGTGTGATCTTGAGCAGGGCGGATCCGTGGGTGGGGAGATCGGCTGAGAAGGAGGTCATCGTGCCGAGGTCCTTGCGGGTCCACAGGTCGCGCACCTTGACTGAATCGGTGATGCCGAGGTCCTTGGCGAAGTCGATGGCCCGGGTGTTGGGTTCGTCTCCGCGGTTGAACAGGCCGACGATCCAGGATCCGTTGCTGAGTTGGCCGATCCAGCGTTCGGTGTCGCGGGAGCCCGTGTCCCAGTTGTAGCCGTGGTTGTTGTTGAACAGGGGTTTGCCGGCGAGGCCGTCCTTGTTCAGGGCGATGATCTCTGGGTTCTGGAACGCCCAGGCATTGTCGCCGATGGTGTCGACGGTGTCGGAGATGCAGATCGGTGAGCCGGCGATGGTGAACAGCCCGACGGTGGTGCGTCGTTCGTCGTCGTTGGCGTAGGAGGAGGCGATCAGGAAGTCGGCGTCGAGGCCGATCAGGCCGGGGCCGTTGACGTCGGCCCAGCCGGTGAGTCCGGTGAACGGGTTGCTCCACTGGGTCCAGAAGGGTCGCCAGTCCTGCCGTCCGCCGCTGAGCCGGCCCCAGCCGCCCTTGTCGGCGTCGTCGTTGATCCGGAACGAGTCACCGCGGGACCGTTCGAGCTCGCCGTGGTTGGACATGCTCGGCATGACCAGGGAGACGACCATGTCGGTCCCGGCGGCCTCGTCGATCCAGTCCAGCAACGTCTCGTACGATTCGCGGCCGTGTTCGCGCATCACGACGCCGATGTTCTGGTCCCAGCCGGTCTCGAACCAGGCCAGGAAGTCCACCCGGAGCCGGGGCACGCCCATCGCCTTGAAGTGCTCGACGTAGCCCTGGACGTACTCCTTGGCTCCGTCGCGGTGCGGGTCGACCCAGTAGATCTTGTCCTTGGTGAACGGGTCCCAGTCCGCGGTGAGGTCCGCGACGGCGACGTCGGGTCGGCCCTTGACCTTGATCGAACGGTCCTGGCGGGCGGACTCGGTGATCCAGAACGGGTTGTAGTAGATCGACAGCTTCATGTTGTATCCGGCGAGGTAGTCGATCCAGTACGGGAAGTTGTGGGTCCACTCGTCGTTCTGGGCGACGATGTAGCCGTTCTTGTCGACCCGCTGGCTGGACTCGATCCAGCCGTCGGTGCAGATCGTGTCGTAGCCGTACGGGGCGAACTCGCGGATCACCCAGTCGATGTTCTTCTTCCAGACGTCCTCGGGGATGTTGGCGTTGTTGGGCAGGTTGTAGCCGTAGGTCACCCACTGCAGACCGGGCTGGCCGGACCGCATCCGCAGGCTGTTGCGTGCGGCCGGTCGGGGGACGGGGTTGCCTGCCGCGGCGATCGGGTCCGCCGCCGCGGTTTGAGTGCCGAGGCTGCCGGCTAACAGGGTTCCGGCACCGATCGCTCCGGACGTCCCGAGGAATGCGCGTCGACTGACGGGCATGAGTGCACCTCCATGTGCTGGGGATTGGATGGCATTAGTTGTATGTCAGAATTCACACGATGTCAATGATGCCTTGAACTGACCGTTTTGAGATGAGATAGTTCTGAGATGGAAAGCTCAATCAGTCTGGGTGTCGCCACGGAACCTTCGTCGATGGATTTATGGAAGACTCCAGCTGTGACGAGCCCCGCCCTGGCGCCCTGGGACTCCCGCAGCGATACCGAGCGGACTGTTGCGCTGGAGGTGTTACTGCACGGACCACTGTCGCGAAGCGAGTTGGCGCGACGACTGCGTCTGTCGCCCGCGTCGCTGACCCGGCTGGTGGGTCCGATGGTTTCCGGCGGGCTGCTGGAAGAAACCGGCGATGCCGGTACCAGCGCCCTGGGGCGACCGACCCGGCCCGTCCGGATCGTCGCCGACGCCGGACACTTCATCGGTGTCCGGCTCACCCCTACCGAGGCGCACGGCGTCGTCACGAACATGCGCGCCGAGGTCCTCGAATCCGCCACCGCCCGCCTTGACGACACGACCCCGGCCGGAGTTGTCACCACGATCGCAGCCCTGGCCGATCGTCTGCGCACCGCGCAGCAGATCGACCCCTACCGGCTCGGAGTCAGTCTCGGCGGACTCGTCGACCAGCACAACCGGGTCCGATCCGCACATTTCTTCGGTTGGCCAGAACCCGTCGACCTGGCCGCAGATCTGCGCCGTGCGACCCGGATCCCCACCGTGGTCGACAACGACGTGATGGCACTGACCAGAGCCCAGTCGTGGTTCGGACTCGGTCGCGGACTCGACCGGTTCGCCCTGATCACCCTCGGCGTCGGAATCGGCCTCGGCGTCGTCATGCACGGCGAGCTCATCGAAAGCCCCGACGCCGGCCTCGGACTGATCCAGCACTTTCCACTCAACGACAACGGGCCCGTATGTCCGCTCGGCCACAAAGGCTGCGCCCAGGCCATGCTGTCCGACGACGCCATCGTCGCCCAGGCCAGCGTCGCGCTCCGACGCCCCGTCACCCCCGACGAGGTCCTCGACCTCGCCACCCAAGGACAACCGGCGGCAAGAACCTTGGTCGACCAATCCGGCCAGGCGCTCGGCCGGCTCGTCGCCGCCGTCGCCAACCTCACCATGTGCTACCGGATCATCATCACCGGCGAGGGCCGCCGACTGGCCAGCGTCGCCGCGGCTGCCATGCGAGGACAGATCAGCCTCGAACGAGACCCCGCCGCAGGGGAGCTCGACATACACACCCCCGACCTCGGCGCAGACGACTGGGCCCGAGGACCCGCCGTGCTCGCGATTCAATCCCTCGTCCGCCCCACCATGTGACAACGGGAGTCGCGCGGACAAACCTCCGGTTCTGTCGGTGGCCGCGGGGTCATGGTTCCGATCAGGCGGTCCTCCAGCGCCTGCCATCGTGCCTGGGTTGAGCCTGAGCCAGGCCCATCGGCTCATCCCGACGAGTTGTCGACCGAGGAGGCGCGTCGGTTTGAGCACGACTACCGGGCGCCCATCACCCGAGCGACTGACACCCTCGACGATCGCGAAGCCGATGACCATGGCTTGACGGGATGCCCGATGGCTTGCCCGGCGGCCCACGACCGGTTCGAGCTGGACCTTGGGCCTGCTGATATCGATTAATCGAGGATGCGGTGCAGGAGTGCGACGAGTTGTTTGCGTTGGGCTGTGGTGAGGGCGGCGAGGAGTTGGTTCTGCACGTCGGTGATGATGTGGTCGAGGCTGTCGAGTTGTTGCTTGCCTGCGTGGGTAATGCTGACAATGTTGCGCCGTTTGTGGTCGGGGTCGACGCTGCGTTCGATCAGTCCGCGTTTCTCGAGTTCGGTGACGGCCGCGGTCACGTCGCTCCGGTCGATCCAAGTGCTGCGGCCAAGCTCGGCCTGGCTTTGTGGTCCGCCCTCTTCGAGCGCCGCGAGCAGACGGTAGTGGTAGCTGCGTAGTCCAGCGGACTTCGCCTCGAACGCATCGTTGAGCAGCCCGGATGACCGTGCGTAGGCGCGGCTGATGAGCCAGCTCGGCCGATCCTGCAGGCGGGCCGGGGTCGGGCCGACGTGGTGACGTGGCGCGGGCACTTCGCCAGGCTAGCAGTTGTTGGCTGTGCCAACATCGACTATGTTGGTTGAGCCAACACCGGAGTCGGTATCATTGCCTGATCGCGCCGGCCACGTCCATGAGTCGGGTCGATCCGGCAGGACCGCTGGCCGAAGCCGGCCAGCTGCCTACCGTCGCGGCGTGGACGCAACGGACGCCAAGGAGACACGTGATGGCCATTCCCAAGCCCGAACGGGTGCTGATCATCGGCCGGAGCCCAGGCGTGCTCGCCTCGACCGTCGCCCTGCTCCGAGGCAGGGGTTACACCGCCGACGCCACCACTGAGTTCGATCACGTCGTGGACCGCTACGACCCGGCCACCGTGGACGTCGTCGTGTTCGGTGGAATGGTGCCTCCCGACACCAGGCAGCGGCTCCGCGAACAGTTCGCCTGCCAGCACCCGGACACAATCTTCGTCCAAGGCTTCGCCGGGATTCCCGGCCTCATCGCCGCGCAGGTCGAAGCCGCCGTCGCGGGCCCCAGCCACGATGCCGAGGCCGGGTACGAGCAGGCTTCGCGGTCCATCAGGCTGCGCTTGTACCGGCCACACAAGGTGGCCGTGGTCGCCTGGTGGGCTACCGTATTCGTCCCCCCGGAGCCCCAGAGCACGTCAATGAAGGTCCTCGACACAGAATTGCCCATCGGTCCACACAGGATCCCGCTGCCTGACGCCGTCCCTACCATGGCGTCGTTCGCGACCGTGTCCATCGGAGCGGCCGTCTGGGCATTCATCGTCGGAAAGATGCCACCGGGCACCACGATGGCGCAGTTCGACGAATCGGCGATCTGACCAGCCGCCCAAGGGGATGCCTTCTTGCTCCTGCCGACAGCCCACGCCAACACCCTGACCCACACCGGGCTGAGGTCGTCCATGCGTACTCGGCACGACGCGACACAACCGATCCAACTCGCGACGAATGGTGGCCCTCGTTGTTCGACCAGACGGCGCTGATGATCGTGGTGTGGCCGGGATAGGCGGTGGCGGAGTCGATCAACGCGAGGGGGCGTCCGCGGCGCCGGGCTGTCTTGAATCAGGAGGTTCTTGACGGTTCTGTGTCGGGACCTGCTTGACACTGCGCCTAGGAAACTGTTGTAGCGGTCCGCGGCCGCTGTCCTTTGATGCTACGAGATTGCCAACGTCGATACCTTCGTGGTTCTTGGCACGACGAACACCGTCACCGTCCACGTCTCCGAGGCCACGCTGGCGATCGACCTGCCCGACGACGACAGCCGGTCCGTGCGACACACAACCGAACAGGCCGTGCGTAACGATCAGCCTTCGAGCAGGACCTGGTGTTGGAATCTCCTGCCGGTGCCTAGACCAACCAGAGGAACGGAGTCAAGCTCAGGACTTTCGCCTGCCTTGGTGCCGGCATCGTCACGCCGGTCCGCGGTTCGCCATCAGGCTGGGCTACCGTCTCCGAAGCATCAGCTTGGGAATGCTGCTGGCCATCCATTCGATAGTGTCCTCGTGCGACCAGCCCCTCTCATCCCGAAAGGCGAGATAGAGCTGCGGGCTGAGCATTGTGATCAAGATGTCCGCGGCCCGCGGATCGAGTGTGGCGCTGGGCAAAGCAAGCCCCGCCACGAAATCGCGATAGCCGTCGATCCGTAGCTGCTCCCTCCACTGGTAGAGCTCTGCCAGGTCGGGCTCGGTCGGAGCAGCGGTGCTGGCGACCGCGGATAGCGCCGATGCACGCTCCATGATGGACGCGCTCCCGCGGATGAGGGACTGCAACGCGGACTCTGGGTCGACCGGAGCTGCCGCCGCCTCTCGCGCCCACTCTTGCTCCAGCGGTGCCTTGTCCTCTGGGCCCAGCACAGCGGCGTCCAAAGCGGCCGTGAACAGCTCCGCTTTGGTGTGAAAGACGAAGTAGACGGTCTGCACCGCCACCCCTGCGGTCGCGGCAATCGCCGCCATCGCCGTTCCGTGGTAGCCGTTCGCCGTGAACTCCGCCGTCGCCGCCTCGATGATCCGTCGCCGGGTCGCGGCGGCCTGAGCCTTCCGCTTCGGCTTGGCGCTGCTGACCTCGCTCATCTGCCCATTGACCTCACTCATACTGTGTGTCACTCTACTAGAAGAACTCACTAGTGAGTGTCACTGGTGAAAGTCACTAGTGAAGACTGGTGGCCGACTCGAGGAGATCAGATGAGCAGATGCGCGGTGCAGATCGTTTGGATAATGGTGAATCACGACGTCGACGTCGCGGCCCGGGATCGCCACTTCGATGATCAAATCGCGCCTAGTGTCCGAGCGCTGCCGGGATTCGTCCAAGGCGTGTGGGCGCGCTCCGCGGACGGCAACCGTACCTACAACACGATCGTTTTCGATGACAGAATCGGCGCCGACACGCTCATCGATCAGATTGAGACCAACAAGCCGTTCTCGGCGGCCGCGGGCGTCCACCTGCACTCCCTGGAAGTCCTCGACGTCACCGGCTCGTTCTAGGCTCGTGGCGACACCGCAGACCGCCCGAACCGCATCCAACCGCTGCTCGACCACCGACAACGCAACCAGAGCCATTCCCCGCCTCCCAGCCCAACGACGTCACGGAACGTCGCCGACCACGAGGCCGCAATCACGGCTCAGTGTCAAGCACCTACCGACACAGGACTGTCAAGCACCTACCGGGACAGGACATCCGCGGCGCCGGGCCAGTTGATGGGCGGTGCTGGGTGTCAAGTCAGGAGTCCTCCGCCGCGACGATGTCGCATGCGACCGTGAAGGCGTTGTGTTCGTGGCCTGGCAGGTGCACGCTGGGAGCGTCGCACCCGCCGTGCCCGGGCTTGGTCGGCGCATGAAACGTGTCCCTTGGGCGAGAGGCGGTCACCCGGTGGTGTCGGTGCCGGAAGTGGCTCGCCAGTACGGACGGGCCTGGGCTCACCTCGACGTGGACGCGATCATCGCCCTGCACACACCGGATTCGGTGTTCCACGCCCACGGCCTCGCCGACGCCGCGATCGGGCGCGAGTCCGTTCGCGAGCTGGTCGCGCTGATGATCCGTGTGGTGCCGGATTTGCGTTTCCAAACCAGTCGCGCCTTCCTCGGCGCCGACCACATCGTGAGCGAGTACGTCATGTCCGGCACGGTCGATGGTTCACCGTTCGCGTTCGACGGTGTCGACGTGATCCAGATCGCCGACGGCTTCGTCAGTCGCAAGGACACCTATCTCGACCTTCGCGCCCACGAGCTTCAGGCCCCATTCCTGGACGTCGTCTGAGCGAATCGCCGCAGAGGCCGTAAAGCGGCCCGGGCCGTAGGTGTCGGAATCGATGCGATGGAGCACTCCAAGACGAGTATGCAGCCACCAGCGACCGGCTGCGACGACGATGCCAGGGTGTTGGGCGCCCAGGCTGACACCGTTGCGCCGACAAGCCAGAGAGGACTGACCTTACAAGTTCAGAAGAAGACGTGCCGCTGTGTACGCACACCGCGATCGCGTCGCTCTGTAGTGCGGGTCCCGGGGCAGGCCTGGTATCCGCGAAGCATTGGGAGGAAGCATGGCGATCGACCTGACGCAACTGAGAGAACAGGTGCGCGAACTCAACCTGGGTTGGGAACCCGGGGTCACCGTTCACGAGGGCCAGAGCATGCTGCAGGCAAGATCGAGGCTGGGCGCCGAGCCACCCGGTGGCGCCGCGGAGTTGGCCGCGCGTCAACGAGGAGCCGAGGAACGCCTTCGACGCGCCGCGATCGAGGCACCGGGACTACCTACGGTTGTCGACTGGCGAAACCACGGCGGCAGTTATGTAACGGGGATCCGAGACCAGGCGGGCTGCGGGTCCTGCGTAGCGTTCGGTGCGATCGCCGTCTTCGAGTCCGCCATCATGATCCAGGCCGGAAGGCCAGGGCTTGCGGTCGACTTGTCCGAGGCGCAGCTCTACTTCTGTTACGGCTACGGCCACGGTGCCGGGCACTGCCCTGATGGCGGATGGTGGCCGGATCAGGCGTTCGCCGGGATGGCCGCCGGCATCACCGACGACGCTCACTTCCCCTACACCGACGCTGACCAAGGCTGTGGCCTGCGTCCCGGGTGGCAGTCGACGGTTTCGTCGTTCCGCAGCTCCAACACCGTCAGCTCCATCGCCGCAGCCAAAACCCATCTGGCGAATGTCGGCCCGATGAGCGCATGCTTCACCGTTTACGAGGACTTCTACTATCACTACACCGGCGGCGTGTACACCTACCATCCGAACACCTCCGGCAGGGTCATCGGCGGGCACTGCGTGTGCATCGTCGGCTACGACGACGCGCAGGGCTGCTGGATAGCGAAGAACTCCTGGGGTCCCGGCTGGGGCGAGACCGGCTACTTCCGGATCAGTTACGGAAGCGCCGGCATCGACGCGGAGATGTGGGGAATCAACAGCGCGATAACGTCGCCCTACATCAACCTGCCCCAACACTCGAAGGCGACCGTCTGCCCCACCGTAGTGGCCCGCGTACCCACGCATCTGGACGTGTTCACGGTGGACGACGCAGGCCGCACCGTGAGCACCTGGTGGGACAACTCCGTCGGCTGGGGCCGCTGGTTCCAGGTCAGTGGCGGGGTCGCGAGCGGCGGCGGGCAGGGATCCGGTGTCACCTCCGTGTCCCGCTTCCCGAACCATCTGGACCTGTTCACGGTCGGCACCGACAACCGCGTGTACTCGTGCTGGTGGGACAACTCCAGCGGATGGGCCGCCTGGTTCCCGCTGAGCGGCATCACCTGCAGACCCGGATCCACCGTGAACGTGGTCAGCCGCAACACCAATCACCTCGACCTGTTCACCACCGCCGCCGACGGCAGGATCATGTCGTGTTGGTGGGACGCCACCAGCGGTTGGAGTTCCTGGTTCCAGGTTGGAGGCGGCGTCGCCGCGAACGGAGCCACAGTCACCGCCATCGCCCGCAACCCCAACCACCTGGACCTGTTCACGGTCGGCACCGACAACCGCGTGTACTCGTGCTGGTGGGACAACTCCAGCGGATGGGCCGCCTGGTTCGCGCTGCCCGGAATCACGGCCCGAAGCAATTCGACCGTGAACGTCGTGGCCCGGACACCGAACAACCTGGACCTGTTCACGGTTGCGAGCAACGGAGCCATCATGTCGACCTGGTGGAACTCCGGCGGCGGCTGGGGCAGCTGGTTCCAGGTCAGCGGAGGCGTCGCCTCCCCCGGCTCACAGGTGACCGCTCTCGCCCGGCATCCCGGACACCTGGACCTGTTCGTCGTGGGCACCGACGCGCGGATCTACAGCACATGGTGGGATCAATCGTCAGGTTGGGCCGGCTGGTTCAACGTCTCCGGCGGGATCAGCCAACAAGGCGGCCAGGTCGCTTGCATCAACCGTTACCCCGAACACATCGATCTGTTCACGGTCGGCACCGACGGCCTGGTGTACTCGACCTGGTGGGATGGCGCCTCGGGGTGGGCGGGCTGGTTCCAGGTCACCTGATCAATCGTCCCAAAGGCCCTGTGCCGAACGACGATCAACCACTCCTTGCCTGCCGGATCGACGGGAAAGGAGTAGGGGTCGCGTTCGGCACCCCCAAGGGATCCATCACCGCTCCACGGCTCCGTCGACGTTTGGCGGTTGGCTTGCGGGCCGCCTCGAATGCGTGCGGTAAGCCTCCGAATCGGCTGTCGGGGCGTCGTGCCCGGTGCGAGACCGCAATGAGCGTCCGAACGCGTGGATCGGGCGATCAGTGCATTCTGGTGAGCAGCGCGCCCTCGAGCGCGTTGGCGATGAAGGCGCCGTACAGTTCGGTCGTCCAGCCCAGCTCGATGATCAGCAGCCGGTAGAGCTCTGGCGAGCTGTAGAGCCACATCGTTTCGGCGGCTTGGCGGACGCCGATGTGTTGCCGTAGGAATCCCCGACGGGCGAGAGCCTCGGCGTTGTGCCGCATCCGGGTCATCCGTTGGGCAGAGATCTGGTGCCAGAGCCTGGCGGTCTCCTCATCGGATTGCGCGGCCTCGATCAGCAGGAGCTGGAGTGGGGCAACTCGGGGTGCGACCTCGGCGGCGAGCCGCCCGATGCCGAGCATCAGCTGGTGCGGGTCGGTCTCGTCGGTCTGCAGCCGATCGGAGCGTTCCTCGGCGGTGGTCGGTCCGTCACCTTGGAGCCCGCGGTCGGTCAGCGCGTGCACGAGGCCTGGCTTGCCGCCGAAGGACTTGTAGATGCTGGCCTGGGAGACCTCGGCCTCGTCGGCGATGGTGGCGATGGTGGTGGCGGCGAACCCTTCGGCGAGGAAACGTCGTTCGGCGACGTCCAGGATCGCGTCACGTGTTTTCGCGGCGGTCTCGCGACGGCGGGTGGCGTCGTATGGTCGCGGGCTCTTGACAGGTTGGTCCATAGGATCGACAGTGTAATTCATTCCAGTCAGCTAGACTTAATTTTATCGAGTGATGTCCAGAGACGGGTGGTTCGACCATGGCGACTTGCGCAGACGATCCGGCGGCGGTCGTCCGACGACTCATCGAGGCCACCAACCGGCATGACCTGACGTCGATGGTCGCCTGCTTCGCTCCGGACTACCGAAACGAGACCCCGGTGCATCCTGCCCACGGCTTCGTCGGTAGCGAGCAGGTCTGGCGCAACTGGGTGCAGATCTTCGCTGCGCTGCCCGACCTCCAGGCGCGGGTCCTCGACACGGCTGTCGTCGGTGACGTTGTGTGGACCGAGCAGGAGCATCACGGTACGCGAGCAGACGGTACGCGGCATGTCATGCGAGGGGTTGTGATCTTTCGTGTTTCGGTTGGCATGGTGACCCAGGCCCGGTTCTACCTCGAGCCGCTGGATGCCGGCAGCGATCGCGTCGACGAGGCCGTCCGACGCCACGTGACCGGGGCGACCTGAGATGATCATGGTTGCCGGCGGCACCGGGCGGCTCGGCACGGCGCTGATCGGCCGATTGACCGGTCGGGGCGAGCACGTACGGGTGCTGACCCGGGATCGGCAGAGAGCCGCCCATCTTGCCGGGTCGCTGGTCGAGGTCGTCTGCGGCGATCTGACCGCCGGTGGAACAGCCCAGCGAGCTGTCGACGGCGCGGACAAGGTCGTGTCGGCCGTCCACGGACTGGTTGGCCCGCGCGGTGTGTCGCCGGCGACGATCGACCGGGACGGCAATGCGAGCCTCGTCGACGCGTCGGCGACCGCCGGGGCGGAGATGGTCTTGATGTCTGTCGTGGGCGCGGCTGCCGACAGCCCGATGGAGCTGTGTCGGATGAAGTATGCGGCCGAAACGCACCTGCGCGAGGTCGGCCTGCCGGCCACCGTGGTCCGCGCCACCCCATTCGCCGAGTTGTGGATCGATCTCCTCCAGCACACCGCCCGGCACTCCGGACGGCCCGTCGTGTTCGGAAACGGCAACAATCCGATCAGTTTCGTCTCGGTGCGCGATGTGGCGGCAGTCGTCGACGCCGTGCTGCGGGACCCAACTGAGCGCGGCGCGATCCTCGAAATCACGGGTCCCGAAAGTCTGACGTTCAACGACCTCACCGCCCTGATCCAGTCAGCAGCCGGTCGAACGACACAGGCACGCCACCTGCCACCGACCCTGCTCGGAATGCTGGCCAGCACCGTCGGACGGATCCAACCGTCCTTCGGCCGTCAACTACGCTCGGCCATGTTCATGGACCGCACCAACCTGAGCCGGGTCAGCGACGACATCGAACAACGCTATCCCGACATTCCCCGAACCACCGTGCGCGACCTGCTCGCCTGATCCGATCGGCCGACCATCCAAATCGAGTTCCCGAACGTCGGCCAACCCCCGTGGCCCCATCCCGAACAAGCTCCCCAGGTGACCACAAGCGGTGCCGTGGGAGCCCTAGGACCGCGTCCCGCCCGTCTCGGCTTGCGCACACCCCCGCTGATAGTCGACGGGCTGGCTGCCGGTTGCGGATCGGCGCTCCTTCGTTGACTTACCGCGATCGGCGGATCATGGTGGCGACGGCATCGGCAACGGCCGGCGCTTGGTCCTCCTGGAGGAAATGCTTGCCCGGCAGCGCGATCACCTCGGTCAGCCCGGCCGCTTGGCGCGCTTCTTCACCGCGGCCGACCAGGGTCAGCGTGGGATCCCTTGCCCCCCAGACGATCTGCACCGGATAGCGCGAATCGCGCAGCACAGCGACGTAGTGTTCTTCCTTGGCCGAGGTCAGCTCGAACCCCCGCATGATTTGCAGGAAGGCTCGTCCACCGTCGCCGCGTTTGAGTAGCGCCACGTACGCGTCGAGTTCGGCGTGGGTCACAGTGGTCAGATCGGCCACCCCCTGGCGAGCCATCAGCCAGCGAGAGAGCGGTGGCCGAAGGAACCCGAGATAGACCCCGCCGATCCCGCGATGGGCGAACGGTTCCATCACCCACGGTCGACGGAAGTGGGCGACCAGCACGGGCGCATTGAGCACGGTGATGGAGGCGATCCGGTCCGGCATGATCCCCGCCAGCTCGAAGCCGACGGGACCGCCGATGTCGTGCACCACCAGGTGGAAGCGTTCGAGCCCGAGCGCATTGACGGCTGCGGCCGCGAACCGACCCAGACCGGTCCAGCTGTAGTCGGCGTCGGCGGGCCGTTCGGCCAGCCCCAGACCCGGCAGGTCGAACGCGATCCCGCGCAGGCCCCGATCCGCGAGTTCGGGCACGACTTTGCGATAGAGGAAGGACGAGGCCGGTACACCGTGCAGGCAGACCACCGGATCGCCGGATCCCTTCTCCAGCACGAAGCTCTCGATGCCGGCCGCGCGGAATCGCCGGCCGGAGCGTTCGTGCGCTTCGATGACGGCGGACGTACCGGCAGCAGCGCTCATCGCAGCTCAGCTGAACAGGAAGCCGCTGCGTTGCGCGCCATACGGTCAGCGTAAGCAGCCGGGCCTCGCGCGGCAATCGCCCGTCCACAGCGGCGGAGTCGCCTTCTCGACATTGCTCGACCTCGCCGCGCAGGTGGGCTCCCGCGGCATCCGGGTCGACGCATCTCGCCGAGCTTCTACCCCAGCGCCACAACCAGCTGGCTGCACAGCGTCTCGACGGCGAGGATGGTTCGCGCCATGGGCCGTTCCCCGCGAGAACCTACGGCCGACGTACGCGGATCTGCGGGCAAAGTCAGCTGGCGCCGACGCCGGCCGCCGCCAGAACGACCAGAACCAAGGTACTGACGGCGAAGATCCCGTGGATCACGACGGCCGGGCGCGCGATGTGCTGCTCTGCTAGCTGTTCGAGAGAGGCTGAGTCGCCACCGGTCATCGCGAGCCGACCGTCGACCGTCCAGCGCCTGACGAGGACTATGCCGAGCAGGGCGACGAGGACGAGATCGGCAGCCGCGACCCAGGCCCACGCTTTCACATCGGTCACGAGGAACACGATCCAGACCACCAGCCCGGCGACCGCCAGTCCTAGGTGTGTGAACACGCGCGCAGCCGGAAAGTGCGTCGTTTGCGGGTCGCCCGCCAGGCCGCCGTGCTTGCGCCATGTGGCGACCATGTACGACCCGAGACCAGCGGTGATCACCCAGGTAATCAGGGCGGCGATCGACATTCTCCGCTCCCTCACACAAACTCGATGTGGCGTTCCCCCTACGCTACCCGCAGTTGAGTAGGAAGGTCCGGATCGCCGGCGCGTCGCTGGACGCGTACACGGCGGTACTCCTTACTTTGACCCGGCTCAGTGGTGCCAGACCCGACTGTGCGGCGGGGGCGTCGACGTACGTTCACGCCCAGCCGTTTGGTGAGGTTGCCAGGAAGCTAGCCGTTCGCGCACTTCCGCGGATTCCAACGACAATTGTGCTTCTTGGAAGTGCCTGACACTGGTGTCTCGGTGATCAGAGATACCAGTCGCGCGCGTGGTCCCCATCGACTACGCGTTGGCGCAGACCAGATAGGTGGTCAAGGACCAGTCGTTGGTGGTGCCGACGAGTTCCTCGGCCTCGGTGAAGGCGGTACCGAGGTCGGTCGGGTAGAGATCCCTGATGTTGAGCCGTCCCCGGTAACCGTTCAGCTCGAATCCGGTGCCGAACGCCTCCTTCCCCGCCGGGCAGGTCGCGTCGCCCATGCGCGAATAGCCTGAGTTGCTGCTGGTGGTGTCGCTTACTTGGGATCTGCCGCCGGGGTCGGCCGCGCAGATGGCGAAGGCGGTTACCGACCAGCCGCTCATGCTGCTGGAGAGGTCGACGGCGTAAGCCTCGGCCGTGACCTTGTTCTCCGACGGTGTCAGCGCTGTCACCACGGCGCCTCCGCGGGCACCGCTCATCTGATACCCCGTGCCGAGGACAACCATGTTTCTCCCGCACTCCACCGAAGTGCTCTTGTGGTCATTGGTGTCGTAGTTGCTGGTATGCGCGTACGTGTAGACGGTCGTGCCCAGGCTGCCGCAGACTGCCCATGCGCGGATGAACCAGGTGAGATTGGTGCCGTAGTGGTACTCGTAGCCGAACGCAGTCACGTCGCGTGGCCCTGGGACCAAGTCATCGACCACGACGTATGCGCCGCCGACCCCTCCGACGTCCACACCGGACGCGAGTCTCTGGGTCCCTTCCGGGCAGGTGACGGTCACTCCTTTGTCGGAGGAGTTGGTCGCGCTCTCGGCGTACACCATTTGTCGATCAGGGACGCTGGCCGACGCCGAGGCCGCCGTGGTGCTCAGCATCCCTAGGGCGATCAGAGCCGCGGCGGTGACCGCCGCCGTCCAACGAATCACCGGTGATCTGGACATGGAATCCTCCTGTGGTTGAAGAGCTCGTCGAGCCGAGCCCGCTTCCAGCGGTCCGGGCGGACCGCCGACCACAGGGTGCGATCCGTCCATCAGCGCGGCATCAGAACGCGTCATGACCACAACTTGGCCTGCCAGTAGCGGCCCGGTCTTTCCGTCAGCGCCTGCTACTCCGGGCTGAGGCGCTGGTCCGGCCCCCGTCAGCGCTGATGACGATCGCGGGGCGATCGGTGTGTGCGGCGCTCAGCTCGAAGGTGAGGCTGTCGTTGGGTGCCAAGACTGGGGCAATCGGCACGGGGAACAGGTTGGGGTCGCGGCCGCCGATGTCGGGCGACTGCCCCGAGCCGACGGTGACCGATCGCAGGCGCACGTCGTGGGCTGTTTCCGACCCGATGTTGCGGACTGTCACCTGCCAGGTGCGGCCACCGGCCTTGTTGATCGAGGCAACCAGCCGCCCGCGTCGGCGTGTGGCACCCTCGTCGACCTCGAGAACCAGCGTGTCCCAGCCGAGTCCCTTACCCGCCGGCGTGGCGGAGCCGTGCGTGAAGGTGATCTCGTTCGTGCCGACAACGAGCGAGCTGGCGGGGAAGGTCAGAACCGCTGTCCGCGGGTATCCACTGCGGTCGGCCTGGCGGGCGATGGTGGAGTCGTTGTTGTTGGGTAACGCGCCGGCGATGTCGGTTGCGTCGCCGTTGACCGCGACGGCCGGCGCGCCGCTCTGCTGCATCGAGGTGGCGACGGTGAGGTAGGCGGTGCCTTGGTACGTCCGCTCGAGTCGGAATCGTATGGTCCAGGTGCCGGGGTTGGTCTGGGCGTAGTACCAGTCGGTCGGTTCCCAGCTTTCTCCGACCGTGAAGGTCAAAGCCCCGGGGATCAGGGCGGGCTTCTCGTACTCCCGTGGCATCGGCCGTGCGGGCGATAGAGCCGCGAGCGCGTACTCACCGCTGGTCCGATCCGAGCGGCCCACCTGCCACAAGAAGGTGCCGTGCGAAGGGGGTGTCCAGACGAGGTTGCCTAGATCCTGGAAGCCGCCCCCGACGACCACGCCGGTCCGGGTGAAGAGGTCTGTGACGGAGCCGTCGGCCGGCTGGATGTAGAGGGTGTACGAGCCCGGCCGGGTGGTGCCCGGCTGCCATGCTGGCGGGATTCCCGGCAATCGGAACCGTCCGTCTGAGTCGGTTTTGGCGAAGTAGGTCGGCTCGGCGATCGGGAAGACGTCGGCGCTGGTCTGGGTCGACAAGATCACGTGGAAGTCGGCCGCCGGCCGGCCGTCGGTGAGCCGTACTCGTCCGGTGACGGTCGTCCGCTGGCTGCGCCGGGGATACAGCGAGTCGCGTAGCCAGGCTGCTCCGGCGCGGTGCTCGGCGATCTCGGCGCGGGCCGTGCGGGCAGCCTGTTTGATCATGGCGTCCGGCTCGGTCGGGTCGCCGGCGGTGAAAAAGGTCAGCCACGGACCGTAGAGCCGCCGGTAGCCGGCAGCGATGGGGTAGGCCGGCTCGCCGTAGTGATTGCGGGCGAAGTAGTTGAGGATCAGCGCGTCTTGGTGAATGGCCAGGTCCTGGTGCTGCGGGCCGGCACCGTAGAAGGCGCACAGGGTGTCGTCGGTGACGCCGCCCAGCGGGGTGAACCAGACACCGAAGCCGTGCCCGAAGTGGCCGAACATCGGGTTCTCGTGGTGGTACAGGCTCCACTCGTACTTGGAGTAGATCGAGCCCGGTGCCAGGTTGCCGGAGTTGCTGTCCGGGCTCGGCAGACTCGGGTTGTTCATCCCGTCCACCTGCCAGGTCTCGTCCTGCACCGAGGTCTGGGTGGCGAGGTAGGCGTAGGTGGGCTGCTGACCTTTGCCCCGTTCCCAGTTGTACGAATGGTCGAAGATGCTGCGGTCCCACCGCGTGTTCATCCGGACTTCGCCGATCGAGGTGTCGGTGACGGCGGTGAGGATGTTGTAGCCGTACAGGCCGCGACGCCCGGCCCGCATGATCAGATGATGCTCGTGCTGCAGCGGCGTGCTCGTGGTGTCGACGAAAGCGACCTCGACGAGGTCGGGCTCGATCCGCAGCACGTCCACGCGGGTACAGACCAGGCGGGTCTTGCCGCCACCAGCGTCCACGTAGAACGAGTGCTGCCGGTCCGGGTCCCGCGGATCAACGCCGTTGAGGTTGTGCGCAAGCTCGGTCCCGGTCACCACGACCGACGTCGCGGTGATGGAAACGTCGGTCCATCCGGTCAGCACCCCGGAGTCGTCGCGGCCGAAGACGATCCGCACCAGCCCGTTGTCGAGCACGAGCTGCGGCACATCGGCCGGGAAGGCGTAGCTACCTGCCGTGGCCGGGTTGTCGCCGACAAGCACCTTCACCTGAGGCGAGACCGGTGCCCCCGCCGCCGGTTCGGCAAATCCCGCGACGACCGCTGCCGCCGTGATGCCGCCCATCGTCTGCAGCGCCAGCCGCCGTGAGAAGGCGCTGGGTCCGTGAGACTTGGCCGCCGACTCATCGGCGCTTGCCTCGCCACCGCTATCAGCATCTTCCAGGCGAAACACGTCCCTCATCACATCAGCCTCCTCGGCGGGGTGTCGACGATCGTGTTGAAACGTTATATCTCCGAACTAGCACGGGACAATAGGTGGCTCACGATCTGAGAAAGCGCTTACGAAGGCGCACAGCTAGCCAGTCGAGGAACCCGATCGACGGTACGGTCTGGCCAGCCATCGGCCCCCACCCGCCGGAGCGGCTGAACCGGGCGTTCAGTCCGGTCGCGGCACCGCCCGCACTCATCGGCGGGGTGATCCCGAGATCGGCGCAGAGTCGAGAGTAGGCAGCGGACGTGCAGGCCGGGCCGTGGTCGGAGTTGAGCGAATCCGGGTTGACCATGATCACGGGTCGCAGTAAACGTCGCTGGCCCTGGACGAGAGACTTGCCACAGCGGGCATCCGACCCTCAGGGGGCGGTCGGGACGCGTTCGACAACGCACTGGCTGAGACGATCAATGGCCTCTACCTACCAGAGTTGATCAAGAATCTGGGTCCGTGGCGAAACGTCGACCACTCTGATGCGGACAGGACCGGTGGTTTCACAGGATCGAAGTGTTGCGCTTTTTGAGGTCGCGGGCGATGAACGCGAGGTGTGCTTCTCTTCGGGCGTCGTCCACGATCATGTGTGCCGAAGTGGCGAGCTCCTGATGTCCCTGGCTGGACATGCGGGACAGTCGTGACCGGGCCTGGTCCTCGGTGCAGTTGTGCCGGCTGATCAGCACACCCACCGCTTGGTCTACTATCCGTGTTCGTTGGTGGGCTTCTCGGAATGCTGCAAACGCTCTCGTTGTGGTTTCGAGCGTCTGGGCGCTGGACAAAGTGTTGGTGACCACGTCGGCCAGCGCCGCTGCCAGGACGATCGCAGAGGCGTCGAAGGCGTTCTTCTGACGTGAGTAGACAGCGAGGGCTCCCGCGACGACTCCCGTGCTCGACGGCACCGGCGCACAGAGCACGCTCTGGAGCTGGCAACCAGCCATCGCCGGACCAAACCGGCGCCACCCTCGGTTGGCGCTGACGGAGCCCGCGATGACGATGCTCTCCGAGCGGCAGGCGGTCACGATCGGACCCTCGTCGAGTTGACTTTCCACCTCGAACATGGCCGCGGCGGTGGGCGATGTACCGACGATCCCGGCGCCGTCCAGCAGGCTGTGCGGTGCTCTCCTCGATGGGCGTTCGGTTGCCAGGATCACCAGGGCGGCGAACTCGGCCGTCGACACGGCATCGACCATGCAGGCCGCGACCTCGGCCAGCGACGCCTGTAAGGCGGACCAGCTTGCTGGGAGCTGGAACCGTGACGTGGAGGAGGCCACCTCGTCGGCGCGTGCCTCGCTGTCCTGCTCGGCGGGGGTTCCGCCGGATCGGATCGACATACTCGTACCGTCAGCGTCGAGGCGCGCCGTGGGATCGGAGCGGTTCATAGCCGTGCCGGTCTGAGACCTTGACGTCGCCTGACTCACTGTCATGGTCGGTCCAAGTGCGAGGGATCCGGCACCCATCTCGCTCGAAGGTCACGCATCCGTGGGCGTGATGATGGAGCGACAAAGGGTCGAATAGATGGTCCATGTGGGCGCTGGCGGGAGGCGCCACCGAACGGCGGCTAGACCTGCGGCTGCTCGGCTCCCAATCGGCTGATGATGCTCAGCCTCATTAGCTAACAACGCGTGATCCCCGGGTGTCAAGACTCGATATCCACTACGAAGCCCGATTCCCCGAGCGGCGGATTGCTGTTCGCGGTGCAGTGCGAGGTTCCTCGGCCCACAACGGGTTCGGGCGTTTCCGACATCGGAGGACGGTCTCGCTGCCTGCGTCCCGTATCGACAGGCGGTCACTCACCGGACTCGCGTCAGCGTCACGATTGCGGCCAAGATCGCCGCCACCACGCCGTCGACGGCGAGGGGCACCATGCCGATCCAGTACGCGACGATCGGATCGAGCCGATAGAAAATGAGGTAGCAGGCCAGCCCGACCAGCGTCGCGATCGCTGTCGCGATGATCCAGGCGGACGCCGCCGGCGCCCTCAGCACCCCGGCCGTCCGCAACGTGATGCCGGCAGCGAGTTGCAGTGTGGCCCAGACAACGATCAGCGGGAGCTCGGTGGTGACGCGCCGGTGGGCGACGCTAGAGGTGACGTAAAGCAACAGGGCACCGACCAACACTCCGCCGACGATCGTCGCCCCCAGCGCCGGCGATGACGCCTTCGGGAGAAGGGCCGCGATGCCGACGGCCAGCAGAACCAGGCCGCCGAGGCCGCCGAGCACCGCTCCCGCGAGGAAGAGCCCGCCGCCGGGTGGAGTCCGTACCGACGGTCTGAACGTGATCGTCCACCAGACGAGGTAGCTCAGGCTGCAGACGACGAGCAGGACCTCGCCGATCACGATCATCAGCGGGCCGCCCTCCAGTGCATGCCACCTATCCACCGTTTCACCCTAGTCAACTCAGCTCATCGAAAGCGGTCGCTTCCGGTGAGCTGCCCGGCGCCGAGTCTCGGCGGGGCAGCTCGGATCATTCGCTCCGAGTATTCGCCCCACGCCCAGACCAACGGGGCGCAGGTTCACCGCGAGCCGACCGTCAAGCGGGTGCGCAAGCCGAGCGCCGTGCAGGACGCACGGCCCGGTTGCCAACCGACTACCGTCGAGGCTGTGCGTCGCTCGCAGTGGATCGAGGTGGCTCCCGAGGTGTTCGTGCACGCGTATGACCACCTCGAGATCAATATCACTGTCGTCCGTGATGGAGGTGATCTCCTCCTGGTCGACAGCCGCTCATCGCCGATCGAAGCCGCCGAGCTGCAGGTCGACCTCGAGGAGTTCGCTCCCGCGCGGGTTCAGCTGCTGGTGAACACCCACGCGCACTTCGACCACACCTTCGGTAACCAGTCGTTCGGTCCCGACTCCACGCCTAGCGTCTCTATCTACGGGCATCATCTTCTTCCCGCTCACCTGGACGAGTACGAGCGACCGCGGTTGGCCGCTTGGCGTGCAGACGGGGGTGGCGAGCCGGATCGTGAATGGCACGACCTGCGGATCACCCCGCCGGATCGTCTGGTAACGACGAGCCAGCCCGTGCGGGTCGGCGGGCGCACGGTCATCTTGCACCCGCTCGGCCCTGGACACACCGATACCGACCTCGTCCTGCACGTTCCGGACGGCCACGTCTGGATCGTCGGTGACGTCGTCGAGGCCTCCGGCCCACCGATGTACGGCTCGGGTTGCTTCCCGCTTGATCTACCGGACCAACTCGCTTTCCTGCTCGGCGAGCTCGACGACAGGGACGTTGTCGTGCCCGGGCACGGTCCTGTCGTCGGCCGAGCCTTCGTCGCGTCCCAGCTCGCAGAGGTAGAACGCCTTGCCCAGCAAATCCGGTCGGCGCATCTCTGCGGGGATTCGGTCGAGCAAGCCTTGGCGGATCAAGATCGGTGGCCGCTTCCGGTTGGTGGACTCGAGTTGGCGGTTCGACGCGCCTACGCACACCTCGACAACGCAACGGTCCACGAACAGGTGATCCAATCCGCTGCTCCAACGACGAGTCGGCGGTAGCGGCGTCTCACAAGCCTTCGGTCGTGCGGGACCCAACGTGCGACGCCGCCCGGTTCGGGGCCTTTCGTGGATCGTCGTGATCAGCCTGGTGTGCGTACGCCCTGCTCGAGCATGCCGACCGCTTAGCGGCACGGCGGGCACGCGTCTCCGCCTTCTTGGCTTCACCGACCGCGCGCGCATACTCCCGCGACCTGGCTTGCGCGTCTTGGCGTACCAGGGCTTGACGATCCTCGAATGCCTCGATGGCGACGAACGAGTTCGGGTCCGTCGGGGCTGCGGGCGACGTCGAACTAGATGCGCCGGGGGGCTTTGTTCCGGCCCGATCGGGTGTCCACTCGTTGACAGGACTCAGCACGGTCCGCCTACTCGGCCAGCCCTCGGGGAGACGAGGCCTGGCCGAGATGATCCGGCGATGTTGAAGCCGGGGTCAGATGGCAACCGAAAGCACCGGGCTGCCCTCGAACGGAGTCCAGGCGGATACGCCGCCGATGCTGGCGACGCGGAAGCTGGTGCGGTGGTAAGCCTCCTCGTTGCTGGCTTCGGTGTTTGTCACCTCGTCGGTGGTCGAGAGGACGATCGTCGACGGAGCTGCGAAGGTGCGGAGGTACGTGGTGGCGCCGTAGCCATCGTCCCCGGCGACGCCGGCAGGCGCGTCGGCTTCGAACCGTTGGTCCTGGATCTGAATGATGCGGTCTTGAACGCAGGTGACTCGGGTCGAGAAACGGACGAGAGGCACGCCAGTCGGACTGGTGCCGACCCGCACCGGAGCCAGGGGATCGACCGTGCAGCCGCCGAGGGTGGTGGCTGCCTGTGCTGGGGCGGAGAGTAGAGCAAGCGGCGCTGCGATCGCTGCGGCTGCAAGGCCGCCGATGAGAAGTTTGCCGACCTTGGTCCGCGTGGCTTTGGACATTTCGTCCTCCTTGTGGTGACGACTCCGGGCTGTCCGGGTCTGACCCAAGGTTGCGATCCAGCCATCAGCATGACGTCACAGTGAGACGGCATGCCGTGAACGACGGTGAGCGACCCGCCGAGCTACGGAAGAATATGCGGCGCGCGCTGCCGTCACCCACGAGCATCTCTGCGCCGCCTTTGGCCCGCACCGCCGACCGCGGGCGCACGAGAACTCGTGGTGCGTGGCACCGTCGAACACGTGCTCCCGTTCACAGCCAATCGCTAGCAACCGCGCAGACTCCTCACGGAGACTCGCGCTTCTCTCATAGGGACCTCCCAAGCCATACAAAGGAGTAGCTATGGGTATTCCGGACGCTTCGATGTCTCCACCCGCGATTGACGACGCCCTCGTGCGAGACAGACCCGCGGGTCGAGTGCTGATCATGCCAGTAGTCGGTGCGCCAGGCGTCGCGCCGTCGGTTCGACACCACACACCCGCGACGCCAGCCCGGACGGGCCTCGCGGGGCGAATATTGGTCGTCGACGACGACGCAGCACTCGCCGAGATGTTGTCCTTGGTGTTGCGCAACGAAGGATTCGACCCAGTCTGGTGCGCCCACGGCGACTCAGCACTGGACAGCTACCGCGATGCCCGCCCCGATCTGGTACTGCTGGACCTGATGCTCCCCGGCAAGGACGGCATGGCAATCTGCCGCGAGATCCGCTCCGAGTCGGTGGTGCCGATCGTGATGTTGACCGCCAGGTCCGACACAACCAATGTCGTAGCAGGACTGGACGCCGGCGCCGACGACTACCTGGCCAAGCCGTTCAAGGCCAAAGAACTGATCGCCCGGATCAAGACTCGGCTACGACACTCACCCCTGGTCAACCACGACATAGTGCGGATCGGCGACCTCGAGATCGACGTCGCCGGACACACCGTCAGGCGCAACAACAATCTCACGGCTTCCCTCACACGGATCGAGTTCGACCTACTGCTGACCCTGGCCCGGCGGCCACAACAGGTCTTCAGCCGCACGATGCTCCTCGAACAGGTCTGGCACTTCCGGTACCCTGCCGACACTCGGCTCGTCAACGTCCACATCCAGCGTCTCCGCTCCAAGATCGAACGAGACCTCACGCACCCCGAGATCGTGGTGACCGTTCGCGGCATCGGCTACAAAGCCGGCGAGCCGACGACAGCCGCCTGACTCTTCGACCTCTGCCACCTGAGCGGGCTTGTTCTCGTTGCTCAAGCACTGCATCGTGCCGATGGTCGATCAGACAGCCGGACTGAAAGCGCCTGTCAGTGCCGACAGAATCGACATCCTGGCCGATCTCGATCCGGCTCGATTGAGCCTGACCTGTGAGACAACCATCAGCCGACGGCAGAAGCTCGCAGGAGGGTGGCGATTTGCGCCGAGGCATTTTCCTCACTCCGATGTCAGCTCAGTGCGCGTTGACAAGTTGGCGCGCACGACAGCATCAGAGTTTCCTCCGCTTGGGATCACGCTAGATCGACCTGGGCTCCGAGGCTGTCCTGTGAATGGATCGAGGTACAGCTTGGGAGCGCGGTGTTCGAAATCGAACATGTTGTCCAGGCTTCCAGCCTTCTCGTCGAAGGAGGCGTTGCCGATCTCGCCGGTCTGCCAGTTGTCCTCGATGAACCGCAGGATTGACGTTTGATCCGTGGACGTGTGGTCGACGAAGTTCCGCTTTGCATATGGAGAGATAACGAGTAGTGGCAACCGCGGTCCATAGCCGCAGCGGTCGAGGTAGCCACCGGCGATCCGAGCCGGGTTTGAGCCGCAGGTCTTGCTGTCGGTGAGAGCGTCGAAGGTCGGATCGTTCGACTGGTTGACGATCGGGCTCATTTGGTGGTCGTACCAACCGTCGCTGTCGTCGTAGGCGATGACGACCGCAGTGCTGTTCCAGTCCTTCGTGTTCTGCAGTCTGTTGACGGTATCGACGAGGAAGCGCTGCTCGTCCAGCGGTGTGGAATAGCCCGCGTGCCCGTCTTGGTAGGCCGGGGCCTTCAGGAAGCTGACTGCCGGCATGGATCGGGCGTCGACTGCCGACCAGAAGTCCGACAGGTCGTACTGGTGGTTGGCGGGACCTGCATGGCCGATCTCGTCGACAGAAGCGGGCCGAGCGTGGGTCGGGTTCGCCGTGCTGGCGTAGTACTGGAATGGCTGGTGGTGGGGAATGTAGTCCTTGCTCACGGCACCGCCGACGTTGCTGTGACTGGCTGTGCAATCCGCGAAGCCGCCCTGGAACCAGCCCCAGCTGACATCGGTGGCAGTCAGCAGATCTCCGATGTTGCGATTGTCTGGGTCGCTGGAGGTGCTCACGTCACGGCTGCTGCACTTGTCAGCGGTCGGCTGCGGGTCGCCGATGACCGTACCGTTCGCTGTGACCGCTCCACTGGTCGTCGTGAAGCCGTGAGTCTGACCCGACACCAGATTCAGTGCGCCTGGAGTCGAGGGGCCGAACGTCGTGCCGTAGCTGTTATCACTCATCGCGAAATGCTGGGCGTAGTTCCACAAGGCGGTGACAGTGTTGCCGTCGTAATAGCCCATCACGAGGCCTTTGCCTTTGCCATAGTCTTTGCAGGTTCCGGCGCCGCGCCCCACCGTCTCGACGAACTTGTCCATCAGACCCGAGTCGAAAGCCTTCTGCTCGTTTGTATAGCTATGGTCCTGATCGCAGGTCTGGGCCTGGTCCCGACCCAGCCGGAACGGCTGAGCCGAATTGGGATTGTTCGGCGCGAGCAGGGCGCCGCTGAGCCCGTTGATCGAAGGCGTATGAGGAGCGGATGTGAACTCGGGTTCGCCTGCTGGATTCGGCGCTGTCGGGTAAGTGGCGAAATAATGGTCGAACGAGACATTCTCCTGAAACACGACGACCAGGTGTTTGATCGGTGTGGTCGTTGGCCTCGGCTCGCCGCTCGCGGCGACGGGGCTAATAACGGTCATCATGACCAGCGATACCGCCGCCCCGGCCACGACTGTTTTCGTCAGACGGCTTCTTCTGAACATGAACCGCTCCTGGGGCGTAGGGCTACAAGCCGGTCCCCGCACCGTCGCCCCATGCTATGACCGATCGGAGGTCCAGGGAACACAGCGGCGCTCGGCGTAGATGCTGCTCGAGAAGATCTCATGGCGTCACGTGACGAAAGCCCGTCCGGTTTCGGAACTCGTACGAGCACCACCGGTTGCTTTGGCCGGACGCCTGATCGGAGCGCTGGACGGTCCTCATTCGGCGACCGGTTCCCAGACGAGTTCGGCGACATCGATGACGAGATCCGAGCTGTTCCGGTTCGGATTCTCTGGCGCGCGCACCTCGCCGACGCAGACGCACACGACGTCATTGAGGCGGCGGTAGCGGTCGTTGTCGCTGAGGTGAGACACGGTCCCGACGATCTGCCGGCGCCCGGGTGGATTGGCGCGCCCATACCCGTGCATCTCGAACATGACCACGGCCCCGTCGTCGGTCTCGATCACGGCGCGGACGTCTGGAACAAACGGCCCCAGAGCGGTTCGGCGTTGCGGGAAGTTCACCCCCCGGAAGCGACCGCAGATCGAACCCTCGCAACGACCCTCGGCCAGGAAGAGGTGCTGTTCCCATCCGCCCTCGAGCGTGATCATCCAGCTTTCCGGATAGGTGAAGCGGATCCGGTACAACTGCTCGAGCCTCAAGTCTGTACCCCCACCCGTCGCGGCCAGCCGTGGTGGCCCGGCAATCGTCGGACTAAGCCGCACCGCGGATAGAAGGCGCCGGTTGAGTGAACAGAGCGACCGTCAGCGCAACGACGGCAGGCACCAACAACAGGCCGACGCTGAGCAGTCCAGCCAACGTAGCCGCCGCCGTGAGCATCAGCGCGGTCGCGGTCGTCGTCGAGGGCGCCATGCCGACTGCCGCGGCGACGCAGGCAAGCAAAGCCATCAGTCCGAGGGCGATGTACCAAGGAGCAACATCACCGTCTTGGGTTCGGATGACCGAGACGTACACAAGGAGGTACAGGCTCAGCCAGCCAGCTGCTGCGCCGGTGAGGACGCGCTTGATCATGACCTCAGTCTGCGCCTTCCCAGCACCGCCCGCCACCACCAACAGCGGGTTGATCGGAGACGTCCGATGGACGGCCGGCTGCGGTGCTCCCCGCAAGAGGGTCGGGTTGCCGGACAACAGGTTGCGGGTCGACCTTGCTCTCGCACGGCTACAAGTGAGGAGGGGGTGGAATCAGGCTTCTTCGAGGATGTCGGTGTGGCAGCAGAGTTGGTGACCGGGGTCGGCCGTCGTCGCGCGATCGGGTCTGAAACCACCCTCCGCGGCCGAACCGGCGATTCCGACAGCTGAGTCAGGGCCGAAGCTGCGGTCGAACGCAGACACAAAAGTGCTGCCGTCGGCAGCGCCGCTGGAGTAGTCCTCTCGATACCGCCGCGGAGTGATCGACACCCGCTGGCCCGGCGGTCCGCCCGAGGCGTTACCAACCGATGTCGTCTGACTGATCGAGGCAGCCGGCAGGTCGAAGCGCAAGCTGACGTCGACCCGGACCTTGCGCTGGCATGCTGCCGGGCCGCCCGTACCCCTTGAACCGCCCACTCGTGGGTCAGGACGTGCTTGACACCGTGCCGTGAGTGTTGTCTGTCGGGTCGAAGTCATGCCCCGACCGGAGCTCCGGCGTTCCGGCTCCGGTCCTCGATCAGGCCGCGCAGCTCATCGGCGGTGACGTCGGCGCCGAACGCGGGGTTCCCGGGTTGGAGCGCGGTACCCGCCGACAGGGGGCCGGCGAGCACGGGGTCGAAGCCGAGCCGGTGGATCAGTGCGGCGACATCGGCGACGTCGGTCTGCTCGTCGCCGGCGATCGCGATCGCCTTACGGCCCGGGTATCCGGCCGGTCTGGCTTCGTCCTCGAGGTCGTGGTAGCCCATGTGGTTCATGGCCTTCACTACGCGTGACTCGGGCAGGAACTGCTGCACGATCTCGCTGCTTGAGGTGCGGGCGTCGGTCAGGTCGTCGCGGGTGCCGTCGGTCTCCCACCAGTAGTTCATGGCGTCAAGCACGAGCATGCCGCGCAGCTGCTCGACGGGGAGGTTTCGGTATTTGCCGAGCGGGAGGGCGAGGATGACGGCATCCGCGTCGGCTGCGGCATCCGCAGCCCGCACTGGGGTCGCGCCCGGAGCGAACACGTCGATGGTGAGTGCGATCCTGGCGGGATCGCCGGAGCCTGCGATGAGCACTCGGTACCCCGCGGCGAGGGCGAGGCGGGCAAGGGTCGTGCCGACCTTGCCGGCGCCGAGGATGCCGATCGTGTTGATGGTGTCATTCACGAGTGCTCCCGTCAGGCGTGGACGGCGTTGCCGTCTTTCGTGATCTGCACGAGGCCGGGTCGGTGGTGGGGTCGTCCTCAGGGTTCTCGGCGAGCAGCTCCCGCACGCGGGGGGCGACCTGCTCGCCGAAGAGCCGGATGCTGCGCTCCCGAACGTCCTTCGGGAGGTGCATGATGTCGTACTTCAGGTCGAACCGGGAGAGGTGGTTGGTGCGCGCGATCCCGGCTAGCTTTTGCGCGACTGTCTCGGGGGATCCGACGTAGAGGGCGCCGGTGTCGACCTCGTCCGCGTACCGCTCGATCGTCGGCGGGTAGAAGCCGCGCTCCCGGCTCATCTGGGTCACGACCGGCTTCCAGTAGGTCCAATGCGTGTTCTTCGCCTCGTCGTCGGTGTCGGCGATCAGGCCCAGCGAGTGCTGTCCGATCGGGAGCTCGGGCTGCCCGAACTGTTCGAGCGCGCGGAGATACAGCTTGGCGTGCCCGGCGAATCGCTGGGGGCGCCCGCCGATGATCGCCATCATGAGCGGCAGGCCGTGCCGTGCGGCACGGATGACCGAGTCGGGGCTCCCGCCGATCCCGATCCAGGAGGGGATCCCGCCCTCCGGCATCCGCGGGCGCAGCCGCACGTTCGCCAGCGGGCTGCGGTAGGCGCCCTCCCAGGTCACGCGATCCTCGCGCATCAGGCGCAGGAACAGATCGAGCTTCTCTTCGAAGATCTGCTCGTACTCGGCGATGTCGTAACCGAACAGTGCGAACGACTCGATTGCCGATGCCCTGCCGAGCACGAGCTGGGTGCGTCCGCCCGAGAGCCCGTCGACGGTAGCGAACTGCTGGTACAGCCGCACGGGGTCCTGCGTCGACAGCACCGTGACCGACGTGCCGAGGCCGATCGTCGACGTCGCCTGCGCGGCGGCGGCGAGCAGCACGGGGGTGGCGGAGTCCATGTGACCGTCGCGGTAGTGCTCGCCGACGCTGAAGACGTCGAGTCCGACCGATTCGGCCAGCTGCGCCTCCTCGACGATCAGGCGCAGGGTCTCCGCATCGGACAGTATGCGCCCGCCATCAGTGGCCACCTCGCCGAAGGAGTTCAGCCCGAACTCGAGGTCCATCATTGTCATCACGACCTTTCCCGCCCGCCCGGACCGTCCAGATTGACGTGTCATGAGCATTGGAACGCTAGTATTGACGTATCAATTCCCTGGAGGTGTGATGGCAGGGGAGCGGCGGCGCACGACGCCCACTCCGGAGCAGCTGCGGATCTGGCGGCGCTTCATCGAGACCGCCGAGGTGCTGCGCACGCGTCTCGCCGGCCGGCTGCAGGTCGAGTCGGGGCTGTCGCCTGGCGACTACCAGGTGCTCCTCACGCTGAGCGAGGCCGACCGGCACACCGAGCGGTCTTCTGCGTTGGCGGCGCTCATGGGCTGGGAGCGGAGTCGGCTGTCGCACCATCTCGGGCGCATGGAGAGGCGCGGTCTGGTGCGGCGCGTCGCGTGCGACGACGATGTGCACGGGGTTGACGTGTCGATCACGCCCGCCGGGGCCGAGACGTTCCGCGACGCGAGCCTTCCGCACCTGCGCGCCGTGCGCGAGCTGTTCGTCGAGGCGCTCTCGGGTGAGCAGCTCGCGGAGGTCGACGGGGTCACGGCGGCGCTGCGGAGGCACCTCGGCCTGGATGCGGCCAGCGGGGATGACGAGCGATCGGAGGAATCGGGTTGAACGGAGATTCGCGGGCTACACGCATCGACGGCAGCAGGTGGTCGAACCGACCCATCGGGTCATGAGATCGCCGTCCACCGCGGCCACCGGCCGACGATTCACCTCCGGATGTGCCGACTCCAACGTCGGTACCGGGCTGACGCGATCCGGGGCCGGACCCAATCGGGCTCCTCGACCAGTTGCTGTGACGATTGCGCCGGCTGCCAGCGGGTATGCACTGAGTATGTCCGACCCAAGCATCGAACCCGGCCAGAAGACGACAGCAGATTCCGACCTCGACCCCGAGGAGTACGGAACCCTCACTGTCGAGGACGAAGGAGGGGAGACGGTCGATCCTGCTGATCTGGCCGGAACCGCAAGCGAGGACGACCAAGAAATCGGCTACTCACCCGAGCACAGCGGTGACCAGGGTCGAGGAGCCTGACCAAGACCTTCGGTCACACCTCCGGGGGCCCCGATGCCTGCAGCGGGGTGGACGGCCCCTTCGTCTACCATCCGGTTGGTGACCCGGACCGTCGAGACGATCCAGTCTCGGACTGTCCCCTCCCTCTGGAAGCGGGCCGTCCTCGGAGAATAGGGCATCATCGCCGGCCGACGCCTTGCCCGCTGTGTGCGCCTCGACCACGGGCCGGCCGAGACCGGCCGTTGCATCTGATGCTGCGACCCAGGCATCGCCGCCTCCAACACCGCTGCCGACCACATCGCCACCATCCGGAAGGCGTTGGCGCAGCTACCTGGATGCGGAAGGCCGGTGCGTTGCGCCTCGCGGCGCGGAACTTGACCCGCGCCTCGACGCCAAGTGCGCCGCGCAGCGAATCGCTGCCTAGCATCGAGGAGATGCGAGTGTGGCTGGCAGAGTCGAACCGCAAGCGGCCGCTGGCTCTGAAGGCATGCCCCGGGCCTCGACGTGGCGGAAGCACCCGACTTGTGTTCGCCCACTTCGAGATGATTCTCTTCCACCCACCCGCGAAAGAGTCATGATCGACATCATCACCACCACCTGCTCGCTCTGCGGCGCGCAGTTGCATCCCATCTACCAGGCTCTTGGCCTGGTCGCGCACCCCGGGTGCGCGCAGGCCGCTGAGCTGACCAGGCGACTGCTCGCCAAAATTCCCAGTGATCCTGAACGAACCCGTGCGCACCCAATCGGAGATTGGTGACTCCCCGGCGAGGTTTCGGCTCTCCGTCCCGCTGCCCGGAGCCGCCGTCGACACGCTCGTGCGGTGCGCCGGTAGCCGGTCGTGGTGGCAGGGTTCAGTCGGGCAGGTAGTCGGGCAGGGTGAACTTCGGGGGCGACGCTGTCGACAAGCGTTGCGCCAGCCGCCCGAGTGCGGGGGAGGCCGCTCCCCGTAGCGCCGCGTGGAACAGTCGGATCCCGGTCCGCGAACGGGGGGACGACAGCCGCGGAGCGCCCGGCGGGAGTTTCTGGGCCTGGGCGACGTAGGGGCGCATCCGTGCCTCATAGGCGGCGAACGCCTCCCGGTGATCTGGGTGCCTGGCGAGCTCTCCGGCGAGCACGTACGCGCCGACCAGCGCGAGGCTCGTGCCCATGCCACTGATCGGTGATGCGCAGTAGCCCGCGTCGCCGAGCACGACCACCCGTCCCGCGGACCACCGGTCCATGTACACCTGCCCGATCGCCTCCAAGTAGAAGTCCGGTGTGTGGTCGAGCGCGGCCAGGACCCGTGGCGTTTCCCACCCGATGTCGGCGAAGCGGTGCCGCACCACATTCCTTTGTGCGGCCGCAGGCAGGTCTTCATAACCGCGCGGCGCGGAGAGGAACGATACGAGCGCTCGCGTGGTTCCGGCGTTGTCCGGCCGGAGAGTGACCGTTCGGCCGTCGGGCGCGTTCAGGCACCGTGCCCAACGACCGTCGGACCCGCCGCGGGGGACGGTGAAGTACGCCATGTAGAGGCCGAGCGGTCGGATCCGGGTGCCCTCGAACACAAGGTCGCGGGTGGACGAACGTAGGCCGTCGGCTGCCACCACCAGGTCGACGTCTCGTTCGGCTCCGTCCTCGAAAGTGACGTGCACGCGGCTGCCGACGTCTTCCAGCGCCATGATCCGGTGGCCGAACAGGTAGTCGGTAGCGCCTGATGTGCGCTCGTACAACAGCGCGGACAGATCCCCGCGGAGGATCTCCAACTCGGCCACGATGCCCTCGCCGCCGAAGGCAGCCGCCCCGAACGCAGCCCGGGTGCGGTCGTGTTCGTCGACGAACCTGACACCCTCCTCGCCCGTGGATGCGGCGCGGACTGTGTCTTCGATCCCCATCCGTTTCACAACCGCGCGACCCGCGCCACGCACATCCACCGTCTGCCCCCCGGGACGCAGCACCTGCGCGCGTTCGACGACGACAGGCTCCATCCCGAAACGGCTGAGCCAGTAAGCCAGAGCTGGCCCCGCGATGCTGGCGCCGGAGATGAGGACAGACCTTCGCACTACCACACGCTAGCCCGACGGCACTCCCAGCCCGAGCACATTCCTGTCCGCATCGGAGACGGACTGAGCGCAGAGTTCCCGCTACGTGTGACCGAACCGCCTCACGGAGGCAACGAATCCCTCGCGCCGGCACATGATTGTGGCCGAAGAGGCTTGTTCGAGGTCGTGCCAGGCATCACCGGTCGCCGTCCGCACCTCGACGCCCGTACGACGACCAGAATCCCAGCGCCTTGGGATGCTCGAAAGCGGCGGCGCGGTCGACGAACCCCGGGCTTTCGGGGACCGGCGATCACTGTCGCCACGTCCGACGACGGCAACACCTACGACGGAATCACGAGCCCAATTCGGCAGTGCCCCGTCCAGCGCGACGACGGCAGCCCTTCGTCCGACGTCGGTGGGAGGACGAAACTCTGAACAGGCCGCGCCGGTGCTTTCGCGCCTTAGCAGTGGGAAGCTGTCTCGCAGGACAGACTCGTACTGGTTCTGTTTGCCTGGGTGAGTTCGAAGCCTCGCATGATCTTGAGGAAGGCGCGGCCCGCATCGCCTCGGCGCAACCGCATCAGGTAGGCGTCCATTCAGCCTTCGTCACCGCGCTGCGATCGGCGATTCCCTCCCAGTGCATCAGCCAGCGGATTGTCGGTGGGTTGATCACTCGCGGTACAGCTCGCCGAGACCCTTGACGGCGAAGGGCTTCATCACCAGCGGCCGGCGGAAGGTCGTCACCTCGACCGGTGAGTTGAGTACGGTCAGCGAGATGATGATCCGGGCGGGATCTTGTGCCGCCACCTCGAAGCCCACCGTAGACGGGGTCGGTCGAGCCACTTCACCACAGACCCGCTTGTATCGAAACGTGTTCGAAGCCGAAGACGCCAACGAGACTGGCGCCTCAGGGGACGGCTTCGTCGGAGTGGACGTCACCAAAGTGCAATCGTCCATTGTCGAACAAGTGGCCGCGTCGCCCCTCTTCGGGCGCCTTGCACGTGTACCGTTGGGCATACCCCCTTGCAAGAAGGTGCGCCCTCATCCCCAGGGGCGCACTGCACAAAGGTGCCGGCTCTTGGACGGGCCGTGCCGGCGTGGTTCGCCACTCGGACTGTGGTCGACAGGGAAAGAATCGTGGGTGCTGGCTGGACCAGCGGGTGTGACCCCTCGCCCCCACCCCTATCAAGGGGACACACCTTCACGGATGACGAACGCCCGTGGCTGGCAGCGCTCCCCCGGGCGCCACATTTCGCAGACTAGACGTTGATGTCGTCCCGCGTGGACGGTTGGGGAAATTGACCCGGAAGCCGTGCCGGGGCGTCATGCCAGCTGTTCGCTGCCTCGGTCGTCCCATTCGCCGCCGGCCGCTGGTGACGTGTCGGTCAGAATCCTCAGTTCGTCCATCCCGATTGTGGCTCTGACACTCGATCCTGACCACTGCTCTCGGAACCGTGCGTCAAGGTCAGCGCTCCACTGGAGGAACAGGTCGCGAGCGTTCTCCGAGGAGATTCCGAGTTGCGCTTCGATCTCCTCCCACGTGACACCGCTGTGTCGCAAGACCCAGACCTGATGGCGCCCGTACCCAGCCATGAGCTGGCGCAGCTCCCCGTAACGCACGTTGTCACACTAGCCGTGGATCGGGCACGCTCACCGCCGATATGAGTGAAGTTCCGTGCGGCCGCGCTACTCGAGTTGAGATGTCCGTCACGAATCGATCGTGGTTTGGAGAACGCCGAGCGGTGAAGGTTACGGGCCGGTAACCTCCACCGCGGCACCCTTCCCTGAGGGCAGCGGGCGCCCCTCCAATCCCCGGAGGGGCGCCACCTTCACTAACGAAAACCTCAACGCGGTCGGCTTGTGTCCCCGCTTCGCACCAACAGGCGGTGTTTGATGCGGTCAGTGTCGGGGAAGTCGCCACGTAACTGCGCGCGATCGGGGGATGACCCCGATCGGGAGGATTCCTGGCAACGGGGCCAGGGATGCCGCGTGGTGGAACTCCGGCCATCGCGCCATTCGGTGGCCGGAGCCCCCGGGGGTCCCTCCCCGTACCCCAGTCCAGCCGCGGGTCAGCGGTCGGCGAGCCGCGGATTCGTGGCCCGGCACCTCAGGACGATGCCAGCGGCTGGTCGGACGGCCACCGGTAGAGGCGTCCTGTCCACGCCCTCCGGCCACCGGCTGGCGCATGGCCTCCCTCAGGATGCCTCGGCTGATGCAGCTGCTCGGACAAGTCGGTCTCCACCGTCTGAGTCTGCGGGGGATCTGACCGTTGGTGAGGCAAACGGTTTGGGGCAAGCATCGCTCGATCATCAGGCGGCATAACCACGGCGCACCAGTCGCCGACGGTCCTACGAACCGCTTCGCCGCAATGGGCATCGTCAAGGCGGGAAACGTGGCCGCGTACGAAGGGTCAGTTCGGGAGCGCGCCGAGTTGCCGCAGCATGCTGAGGTCATCGCGGATAGCCCAGCGCTCGGCGATCCGGCCGTCGACGAGCCGGTAGGCAAACGCCACATCCCGGACAGCTCTACCGGGCGGCAGCGCATATCCAAGGAAGGATCCTCCGGGCCAGTCCAGCTCTCGGGTGCCGAACTGCACCACCATGTCTCCTTCGGCCACGACGAAGGTGCTCAACCAGCGTCCTGGGTGGCGATTGCGCTGAGCCATTTGCAGGAACTCGCGGGTGCCTTCCAAGCCTTGAGGTCGACCCGGGGCCAGCGCGTGGTTCACCAGGTCAGGTGTACACAGCTCGTCAAGGGCAGCCAGATCACCGCCGAAAGCGTGCCGGCGGCGGCGATTCGTTCCAACGCGATCGGGATGACAGATCAGGGGTTAGAACGCGACGATGACCCGGGCGGCAACAACGAACCCACCAACTCGGCAGCCACGACATCGACCAAGACCGGAAGCACGGCGTATGAGCACAACATCACCGGGACAACGGCGTGTGCCACACGATGAGTCATCCCCTCACATCCATCGCAGTCCAGCTCCGCTTTTCGGCGGTGTGTCGGGGGGTACGTCAGCGGGTGAGGATCGCGGGTCCTAACGTGGTCATATGGGATTGGACGCCTCCTACCCGGCCGTGCGGATCAATGACCCCGCGGCAACTGTGCCGGTATGGAACGGGAACCGGATGATTATCGGGCACCTCGGCCCGGACGACAACTACCACTCGGCCGCGGCCAACATCACCTGCACGCTGCCGAGGTTGAACGGGCTTTGGTACAAGCTTCTGAACTCGACCGATTGGGACATCCCAGCCACCAGCGCCTACGTTTCCGCGACCCTTACCCACTTGATGTACCCGGGGCCGCCGGGGTATGTGCTGAGCAACTGCCCGAACAATCGCGATCGCCCCGGTCGGCTCCCGTGGTGGCTCTGCCTGCTCATTGCCCTCGTGCTCGTGGCCGTGGTTCGCCGGATCGGCCGCCGGATTCGACGAGCTGGACCACCTAGCGCAGGGGGCGATCTGCCAAAGCGGGACGTGCCCGGCCTGGCCTGAGGCGTTTCCTGCGGCTGCCCGTGCTGTTCGACAGCGAGTCAAGGAGAGGGCCATTCTGCCTGCAGTCCCTCCGATTCGATATCGCGCGCTGCCTGTCTGGGCGCGGGCTCGGCCCAGTGCACCGGTCAACCTACGCCGTCGTTGATGCGTGTGCGTAGCGCTTCGGCGGCCTTGTGGACGCGTTGTTGGTCGTTCACTCGGCGCAGGCCGCCTGCCGCGTCTGATGCGATCTCATCGACGCACTGGGTTAGCGTGACCAACCGGTCTGCCGAGTGGTCGCCGACCTCGAGGCAGGTGCGGATCAAGCGGAGCATCGCGAGCATGACGTCCCCGTCGGCTGAGCCGTACCGGCCGATCAGTCGGGTGATGAAGAGCACGTAGTCGTTGAAGGTGTTTCCTGGGACGATGACGCGGCCGCGTCCTGCCGGGCCTTCCCGGATGTCGGCGCCGAGCTTGCGGACCGCTAGGTCGCTGCATACGACGGTCAGGTGGTCGATGACTTGGACGGCGGTGTAGGGGTCGTTCACGGCAGGGGACAGCGCCTTGGTGGCGATATCGATTTGCTGCCTGATGCCGAAGGCGACGTCTTGTTTCAGGGTTCGTTCGAAGCCGATCAGCACGTCGGCGTCGATGGCCTCCTCAAACAGGGGAGCTGCCGGTCGCGGCGCCTCGGGGTGGGTCGCCCAGACCCAGCCGATGGTTGTGGCGGCGACGACATGTTGTCCCACTCGCGGCCGGAGGCAGATGGTGACGTCGGCCTCGGCTGCGATCGGTAGCAGCAGTTCGGGATAGATGGTTTGCAGATAGCCGCTTCGGCGGGCCATCAGTTCCGTCGCCCAGGCGGGCGCCTGCGGCGCGGCTGTCTCGATGTGGTGCACAGGCATCTGGGAGATGACCTGGCGCGTGTGCTTCTCGATCCGGTGGTTGATCGAATCGATCTGGATCGAGTGGACCAGATGGTCGGCGAAGTAGACCACCATGCCCAGGCTGGCGAAGAGGAGCACGATCGAAATACTGACGGCCAGCCGGGGATAGGACTCGGTCCTGGTACCCGCCTGGAGGCCGACGGTGAACAGGCCCGCCGCACTGTAGACGAAGGTGGCGATGAACACGCTAAGCACGACCTGCGTCGGCCGGTCACGTAAAAAGTTGCGCAACAGCCGTGGCGAGAACTGGGTCGAGGACAATTGCAAGGCCACGACGGTAAGGCCGAGCACGAGCGCGATCACAGTGACGACCGTGCTGCTGACGGCGATCAGCAGGGCGCGCGCGTCGTCGGCCGTGCCCTGGAAGGCGATCGTGTCGAGGAAGGTGTCCGGCCGGACGTCGATGTGAGAGATGGCATAGCCGGCGCCGACGGCGATCAACGCCGCGGCACTCGGCATGACCCAGAGCGAACCCGAGGCGTATTCTCGAGCAGCTTCCCACCGGACGGCCCACCGGACGCGACGTCGAGCCGTTCGGACGTGCCGCACCTGTGACAATCCGATCATCGCCGTTCAGGGTAGTTGTGCCGCGATTCGTCGGGGTCAAACGTCTTGCCGATCAGGCTAGTCGTGCGCCCGGGGACTGCGTTCCCCACCTCGATCCGGATGTGGTCGAGGGTGCAGTGGTTGGTGGACGACGGGATTCGACGATCACCGTTCGATGGTGCGGCAGAGTTGGCACCACCCTGGGCGACTCCGGAGCCACCAGCGGGAACGCCGGCCCTGAGCGGACGAGCAGCCCACGCTATGGTCGGCGGAGCCGTCCTGGTCACGGTCGACCCTCCGACGGTTGACGCTGGGGACGTTGGTCGACGAATGTTGTAGCCAGCGCGCCATGTCCGGGTCCACCCAGGCGCCGCTGTCGCGACGGTCTCGTCCAATCTGATCTGTCTTTCGTACGCCGGGGGTGAGTGTTAGCGTCGCGGATGTGCACCGCAGACAATGGTCTGATTCGGCCAAGTCGGAGCTGATTCTTGCCGTATCCATGCTGCCCATCGTGCTGTTGGCCTTCGTGCTCAGCTTCTTGATGCATATCAGATAGTGCAGCTGCGGCGCGCGAACCGAATGGTGCCGCGACGCCAACTCCGCCTGGGTGGCCGAAACGGGCTAGCATGCGTCTCGGTGAGCCGGGAAGTCTGGTCGGCGTGGCATAGCCGCTCGGCTGAGAACTCCCGGAGGGAACGTGTCGGACACCTATCAATACGCGCTGATCTTGTCGTTGACAAGCGCCGTTGTCCTGGCCGCGGTGCTGGCCAACCGGCTCACCGCCCGGTTCAAGGTGCCGGCACCGCTGCTAATGCTTGTAGCTGCGGCGATGGCGGCTCAGCTCTGGCCTGGGTTACCGATCCCGGCGGACGGCACCGTCGAGGAAGTCGTCACGGTTGCCCTCGTGCTCATCTTGTTCGACGGGGGAATGCACATTGGATGGGCCCGATTCCGGCCCGCGTCCGGCTCGATCGCGCTGGTCGGGGTTCTGGGGACGTTCCTGACCGCGGCCGGTGGAGCTGTGGTGCTGCACGCCGCATTCGGTATGCCTTGGTATCTAGCTCTCCTCGTAGCGACGGCTGTGTCCCCAACGGATCCCGCGGTCGTGTTCTCGGTTCTCGGGCAGCGCGAGATTGCCGGTCGAAGCGGCACGATTCTCGAGGGCGAGTCTGGAGCAAACGATCCGGTCGGCATTGCTTTGATGGGTGGACTCCTTGCGGCCGGCATGCTCAGTTGGGCGGCCGTCGGCTACGTCTCGATGGCGTTCCTGCTGCAGATGGTGATCGGCACGGCCGTGGGGATCGCTGGCGGGGTCGGGTTGCTTGCCTTTATGCGGAGGGTCGGGCTGCCGAGCGAGGGGCTCTACCCGCTGCGGACGTTGGCCTGTGCCCTTCTGCTGTATGGTCTTGCGACCGTTGCCCACGGTTCAGGATTCCTGGCCGTTTTCGTGGCCGGCATTCTGGTCGGCCAGCGGCGGGCCCCGTTTCACCGCGAGATCGAGCGATTCCACGCAGCACTGGCGGGACTGGCCGAAATAGTCGCGTTCGTCGTTCTCGGCCTGACGATCGACCTCGAGGTGCTGGCCCGGAGCGACGTATGGATTCCGGGTTTGGTGTTGTTCGTTCTGCTGGCGGCCGTGGTGAGGCCGGTCTTCGTGCGACTGTGCTTGATCCCAGCAAGGCTGCGGCGGAACGAGAACGTCTTTGTGCTCTTCGCCGGATTGAAGGGTGCAGTCCCGATTCTGCTCGGAGAACTCTTGCGGGCTGCTCACGTCCCGGGTGCGGAGCGTCTCTACGGGATTGTGGTCACCGTGGTGATCCTTTCGGTCCTGGTCCAGGGGAGCCTGGTTCCCGTCGTTGCTGGCCGTCTGCATCTCCCGGTGCGAACGGTGAAGCCGGAGCCTTGGGCCGTCGGGGTCCGGCTCAGCGAGGAGCCCGAGGGGGCGCACGAGTTCACCGTTGCGGCCGGCTCTCCGATGGACGGCGCGAGTGTCGACGAGGCGGCCGGACTCGCCGGCGACATCTGGATCAGCATCGTGGTCCGTCACAGCCAACTCGTCCCCGTTCGAGCGGACACCCGGCTTAGGGCAGAAGACGTCGTTGTCATTTTGGCGGACGCCGACCTCGCTGCAGGCGTGGCCGATCTCTTCACGACGTCCGCGAGAGCCGATCCAGGTGAGGGTGCAGACGGGCTGCGGGAGTGATTCGTTGCGGGAGGCTCTGGCACAGGGAGGGGCCGGGGCCAGATTTGATCCAGCATGTGGAGACAACCGACGCCGCGGAGCGACCGTCGCTCGGACGCGAGCAGTCGCCGACCGTCCGACGAGCGGGCCGCTTACATCCGATGGACCACGAGTGTCTTCTGATAGAGGCGTGCTTGGGCGCGTCTGGACGTACCTTGATGATTCTGTCGTCGTAGTCGACTGCGGCCAGCTCGCGCGGCTCGTCCGGGTACCAGGTCCCGCAACCGTATGCTGCAGCGCCCATGCTCGGTCCCCGCGCGGGACGTCGGCGGCGACCTGAACACCGCGTTGTGCGGGACGTGCGAGGCGCCGCTGGCCGTGGAGCGGTCGTCATGTCAGGCCACTTCCATGATCCGCCACCACCACAGGGTGGCTGCCACTCCGGCTGCGCCCGTCAGGGGGATGAGCATGAGGTGGTAGGGCTGGATCAGTGTGGCGGGCGTGGCGCCTCCCATGCCTGCCCACAGGCTGATCGATGCATAGGGGAACCATGCGCCGACGCCGATCACGGTCAGGATCTGGGTGATCACCACGATCAGAATGAGACCGGTCACCGCTGGCAGGTAGCCGCGAGCGATGCTGGCCAGGAAGGCCAGCGGAAGGGCTAGCAGCGTGCCGGTGACCGTGACGATCAGGACCTTCATCACAGGCCCCACCGCGTCTGCCGACAGTGGCGGAAGCTCGAGGACCGGGGCCACCGCGAACGCCACGGCGATGGCCACCAGGCCGACCCCGATCGACCAGGCTGACACGACGGTGAACTTGGCGGCCGCGATCCTCGGTCTTGAGGTGGGCAGGGCGTAGAGGCTGGTGATGGTGTGGTCGGTGAACTCGCGTCCGAAACACCACGACACGACAATGCCGGCACCGGCCAGCATCGCTACCGACAACACCTGGGCGAGTAGACCGAGATACGCGGACCAGCCTTCGCCGATGAGCATCGCGTTGACCTTGATGGCCAGCGGAGCATCAGCCGGCCCGTGGCGGGCAGCGGCGATGAATCCTGCCGTCAGTGCGGGCACTCCGACGCCGACCACGGCAGCGGTGATCCAAGACAGCCGCGATTGGCGCAGCTTCAACCATTCGACTCTTTCCGCGGCCGCCACTACGAGAGCTCACCCTCGGCGCGGTCGTCCGACACGATGAGATCGAAGAAGGTACGTTCCAACTCCGCACCGGCAGGGTCCAGCGACCCGACGATCCGGCCCCGGTGCATCACCGAGATCTGGTTGGCGATCCTGGCCATCTCATCGAGGTGATGGCTCGACACCAACACGGCCGCACCTCGCGCCGCCGCCGCCTGCAGCAGGGTCCGCACTAACACGATCCCGGCCGGATCCAGCGCGGTCGTGGGCTCGTCGAGGACCAGCAGGTCGGGTTGTCCGAGCAGGGCACACGCCAGTCCGAGCCGCTGCCGGTTCCCGGTGGACAAGGCTCGGCCGGGCCGATCAGCCCACCGACCGAGCCGGAGCTGCTCCAGGGCGGTGCCGGCCGCCGCCCGCGCATCCGTGCCGGGCAAACCACGCAGCAGCGCGGCGGCCCGGAGATTCTCCGCAGCGGTCAACTCGGGATAGCCGAACCCGGCGTCGAGCAGATGTCCCACCCGACCCCACAGGCGGGTCGTTGCACCATTCACGGGAACACCGAAGATGGTGACCGATCCCCGATCCGGACGCAGCATGCCCAATAGCAACCGCATCAGCGTCGTCTTCCCCGCACCGTTGAGGCCGACCAAGGCGTGGATCTGACCGGCCTCGACTCGAAGATCCAGGGCGTCAACGGCCCGCTCGTTCCCGAACGACCGGCACAGACCTACGACCCTCACGCCCTGGTGGGCAGCGTGGGGCGCCATCATCACGTGCCCGCCCGAAACCCTGGCACGATTCGGTACCGCAACCGATGGCTCCTCCCGAAGCGAGCTGGAAAGCCGGTCACGCTGTTACGGCGGTTCTGGGCATGCATCGGTTCTCCTCTGAGACGACGAAACCAACCGCCGACCAGACTTCCCGGCACACCGCAAGGCAGCCTACCGAACGAAGCAGACCGCACCATCACGACCGGTCCCGCTGCGCCTTGCCCCTGCATCATTGGCGGCCGCGACCGCGTCGCTCCCAGCGAGAACACCCCTTCGTTCGGTCGACGGTGCGTTCGACCGGTGGTCTATACTGATGGTTTAACTGACAGTCGAGGAGAAGGGTGAGTGGAGTGAAGGTGTTGATTGTGGGTGCCGGGATTGCCGGACCTACCCTCGCCTACTGGCTGCTGCGGGCGGGGCATCAGGTGACGTTGGTCGAGCGCGCGCCGGAGCTGCGGCGCGGTGGCTACCTGGTCGACTTCTGGGGAGCCGGGTTCGACGTCGCCGACCGGATGGGCATCGTTCCCGAGTTGCGCAGGCGCGGGTATGTGATGACCGAGGGGCGGTCCGTCGACCGCGACGGTCGTCGGACCGCGTCGATCAAGCCATCGACGATCATGGGATCGATGGAGCGGTATGTCAGCATCGCCCGCTCCGATCTGGCCGGGGCCATCTACGACGCGCTGGAAGGCGCCGCGGAGTTGATCGTGGACGACACGGTTCGCGCTCTCGACGACGATGGGGCCCGAGTTCGCGTCACATTCGAGAGTGGTTCGTCGCGCGACTTCGATCTCGTCGTGGGAGCGGATGGGCTGCACTCGCAGGTTCGTCGGCTGGCGTTCGGTCCCGACGAGCAGTTCGAGCGGTATCAGAACATGGTCGTTTCGGTGTTCGACGTCGCCGGCTACCGACCGCGCGACGAGCTGGTCGCCATGATGCACGCCGAGGTTGGCTTCCAGGCGGTCCGGGTCTCGTTGCGTGATGACCTCACCATGGTGGTCTTCACGGTCCGACACGACGGCAGGGTGCCCCTGGACAGTGTTGCCGACCAGCAGGAGTTGCTGCGCGAACGATTGGCCGGCGCAGGTTGGGAGACGCCGGCGCTGGTGGAGGCGATGCCGCAGGCCACATCCTTCTACTTCGATGCGGTGAGCCAGATCCAGATGTCGTCCTGGACGCGCGGCCGGGTGGCGTTGGTGGGGGATGCGGCGGCATGTCCATCGCTGCTCGCCGGCCAAGGGTCGGCGCTGGCCATGATCGAGTCGTATGTGCTGGCTGCGGAGCTGGTCCGGGCCGACGGTGATCATGCGCTGGCGTTCGCCCGCTACCAGGGCGGGCTTACCCCGTTCCTCCAGTCCAAGCAGGCCGCGGCCCGGGGGCTCGGGGTGGCGTTCGCACCGCGGGATAGGCTCCAGCTTCTAGTGCGAAACACGGTGATGAGGCTGATGGGACTGCCGAAGGTAGCGGATCTGGCGATGGGCAGGAGCTTCCACGACGCCATCGAGCTACCCGCCTTCGTCCCCGCCTGAGACACCCTGCGATTCTCATGGTTCGACCTCGGTTCGCCAAACTTCCCCCGGCGCAGCAGCAGGCGATTCTCGCTGCTGCGTTGGAGGAGTTCGCTGCGCACGGGTTCCACGACGCCTCGCTGAACCGGGTGATCGACGCGGCCGGGATCTCCAAGGGCTCCATGTACTACTACTTCGACGGCAAGGAGGACCTATACGCGCATGTCGTACGCGTGGAACTGGAGCGGATGATCGCCCGGATGGGTCCGTTCGACATTCCGCCAGGCAGCGACCCGGACACCTTCTGGTCGGCGTTGGAGATCTACTACCTCCAGCTGATGTCGGCCCTGGAAGCAGCCCCCCAGCTGGCGGCGCTGATCCGGGGATGGCTCGCCGCATCGGCGTCTCCGGCGATGCAGCAGATCCAGCAGGAGATGCAGATGGCAGTGGTTCCGTGGATGGAACGAGTCCTCGCGACGGGGCAGCGGCACAGCGCAGTTCGGACAGACCTGCCGTCCGGCCTGCTGATCGCCGTCGCCGCCGGCATGGGCCAGGCGATGGACACCTGGCTACTGACCCAGCCACCCAACGCTGCGGACCTGCCCCCGCGGATCAAGGCGCTGATCGGGATGATCCGCCGAGCACTCCAACCCTGAGCGCGAGGATTACGCCTGAGCCCGGATCCGTAGGCTGTTTGGCGGCTCGCGAGGCCCGGGCGTGGCTCGAGGTCTAGGGGACATATCTACCCGGATGACCCAGGGCGGTCGAGGATCGAAGGCACGATCCAGATGGGAAGCATCCAGGCCCACCACGAGGTTCGGGATAACCACCTGCTCCCCTTCATTTGCTCGAAGTCGAGACCTAGCCGGTGCGGTATGTGCCCTTGTCGCGAACCACGCGGAGTGCTCGGGTCGGGCATTCGCGGGCGGCTAGGCGTGCGTTGACTTCGAGCGAGGGATCGAGGGGACGGTTGTCGAGTATCGGATAGCCCCATTCGTCGAGCTGGATCCGTTCGGCGAGCAGTTGGGCACAGAGGCCGTGTGCCGTGCAGGCGGTCGGGTCGAGTCGGAGCCGTGTCCGGGCTGGGGTGGTCATCCCCGGCTCGCTAGGGCGCTCGACCTGACACAGTGACCGCGCCGGTGGGCTACCAGGTCGGAGGCGAAGACTGTAAGGGCGCTAGCGGTCATCGTGACCGCGCCGTCGGGATGGTGGCAAGCGCCGCGTCCGCTGATCACCGGCAGCCGCCCACGTAGGCGGGCCTCTGCCGAACCGACCCCCCGGGGATCGGTAGCTCGGTGCGGCTGGGTGAGCAGTTGCCAGTCCGCGGCGATCGCCGGCAGCCCGAACATGCACGGACCGCACTGGCCGGCGGACTGCTCGGCGAGGTAGGCGAGAATCGCGCCGACCGTCCGCAGGGGGCAGCCGTCGGCGTGGACCATGATCAAACCGGCGCCGATTGACGAACCCAGGTCGCCGAGGGTGCGTTCCTGCAGATCGGACCAGGCGAACCAGCGGCCGCCGTAGCCCCCGATCAGAGCCGCCCGCGGTTGCCCACTGGTACCGGCGCCGCCGACCAGATCGGCCAGCCGGGCAGTGAACGGTACCTCGAACACTCCCGACTGCCGAACATCGCCGGCCAGAGTGATCAGTCGGGTTGGTGTGCTGACGCCGGACAGGCACGCCGCGGCAACCCGAGCCACGGTCTCGGCGTTGAGGATCAGAGCGGAGCGCCGGGGTCGTCCGGGGATCGTGGTCGTTAGTGGCTGCTCGTGATAGAGCGGGCGGGCCTCGCCACCGCTCGCCAGCGAGGCGAGGGCCGAGGCCTCGCTGGACACGTAGCGGTCTGGCACTGCCAGCACCTCGGCGTCGATCTCACCGGTGCGGATCAGGTCGTGTGCGGCGGGCTCAGCCGGGCTGTCGGCGTGCACGGCGATCATGGTTCGCCGGGGCCTGACGAGTTCCTGGATAATTGCGATGCCGTCGGCGACGAGCAGCGGCTGGTGTCGCAACAGCGCGGAGTCCTTGTGCACCAGTGGTTCGCCATCGCAGGCGTTGATGATCACTTCCGCTTTCCGGCCGCGAGCGGCGGAAATCTTGGTGGCGGTGGGAAAGCCGCCGCCACCGTGGCCAGTGAGCCGGAGGTCGCGCAGCAATGCGAGTACCTGCCCGGGATCCACCCGATCGCGACGGACTCGACGCTTCTCAGTCATGATCATGATGCGTCCTCGGGGGTTGGTGGCAGGGGCGAGACAATCAAGGGTTCGCCTCAGCGTTCCGTTCGCCAGGGGTGAATATCTGCCCGTCGTCGGCGTGCGGTGTCCTGCGGCGTCTTGATCAGCCGCACCAGCAGGGCGGCCGCGGCCGCCATCGCGCACGTCCCGATCACGATGTAGGTCAGGGTCGGGTCGGCAGTCACGCTCAACAAGCCATGCACGATGGCGATCGGCCAGAGGGCGTACGAAGCAAGGTGCACCGCCCGCCAGGCGCGGACCGGCAGTCGATTCCGCAGCAACGACGTGATGATCACCGCGAGCAGGATATCGAAAGCCATGGTGCCCAACCCGATCCACGCCGTGTTGTAGCTAGATGTGAAGGGTAGGACGGCGGACAGCCAACCGATGTCGACGTATGTCTCGGTGATGGCGGTGACGATGTGGACGACGAGGAAGCAGACCATCAGTAGTGCGAGTGTGCGGTGCAGGCCGGCGTTGATCACGCGTCCGTTGGCCGTGCGGGCGGCCCGCACAGTGGTCAGTATGCCGAGCAGGAAGGTCACGGTCAGGAGCACGATCGAGGTGAGTGCGGTGGCCCGGGTGACGGCCCAGAGTAGTTCGTTCATGCTCGCTACTCCTCCGGCCAGTCGCCGACGCGGGTCACGGAACCGTCCGCGGCACGGAGCCGGGCGTGCAGCCCTCGGGCGACCAGCCAGGCCGGGGCATCCGGACCCAGCACAATCGCTGCCGTCGAAGCGGCGTTCGCGAGTTCGCAGGTGCGGGCGGCTACGGTGACAGCGCGCCAGGTCGTCGGTGCGGTTCGGCCAGTCCGTGGGTCGAGGATGTGGTGGCGCACCTGTCCGCCGTGCCGCCATGTGCGGACGATCGTCGAGGAGGTCGCCAGGCCGCCTGAGTAGATGGTCACGACCGGCTGGTCCTGATCCGCCTGCTCCTGCCCTGTTAAAGGATCGGTCTCGTCGTGCGGCGCAGGGCCGTCGTCGACCCGGATCCGCCAGCCCCCGTCTGGAGCAACGCCGCTGACCGCGAGATCACCGCCGAGGTTGACCAGCAGCCCGGCAGACGGTGGCAGGACTGCCGAGCCCAGGGAGGACCGCAGCGTTGCTGCGATGCGATCGGCCGCCCAGGCCTTCGCACTTGCACCCAGGTCGAGGTCGACCCGATGCGGGACCAGGACCTTGCGATGGACCGGGTCGTGGTGAATACGCCAATGGCCTGGAGCTGGGCGCGCGTCAGCGTCGGTGTCCGTCCGCTCGTCACGTCGACGGACGACGTCGAGGTCGGCGTCGTACCCGTTCGCCACGAGCGCGGCCGCGACAGTTGGGTCGACCAGGCCGCCGGTTGCCCGTGCAGTGCGTAGCGCGGCGGCCAATGCGCCGTCGAGAGTGGCTGAGATGGGCGCAGTCGTGCCGTGCGGCAACCGCATCAGTTCCGAATCTGGTCGAAACCGCGAGCAGGCAAGGTCGAGACAGTCGATCAGCTCCATCGCTCGACGTTGCACCGCATCGGCGACCTCGTGGGTGTCCGCGCCCGGTGCGGACACGACGAGCTCGCACCACGTGCCGATGGCCCGCCAGCGCCGGATCGTCGGCCGACTGGTCGTAATTATGATCCACCGGTCGAGGAATGCGCGGAATGCGAGGAGTGGGTGGAGTGGGTGGACGATCCGCCGCTGCTGGGCGCGCCACCCCCCCAACTCTTGTCGGACGAGCCGCCGGAGTTGGTCGAACCGCTGTTGTCGGAGTCATCGGAACTCCCGGAGTGTCCGGTACCACTCGCGCTGCTCGTGCTGCTGGATTCGCCCCTCGATGACGCGTTCGCGGTTGCGGTCTGCTGGACCAAGAAGAAGCCGGCGACCGAGGCCGAGACGGCCGCCGCGGCGACCGTGACGCCCACGGTCGCGCGCCGGACGGCGCCGAGCGAGCGGCGCCGGAGTGCATCGGGGTCGATCGGATGGCGTGCAGACATGGAATAATTGTGGCCGAAGATCCTTAGTCAATTCTGTGAGCGTGAGGTGCCGGCCCTGTGAGTCAGGGCCTGTCCGACCGGCATTCGTCCGGATCCGTTCTCTCCCTGCCCTCACCGATGTCGTTTGTCGGCGACATTTGTCACCGGCGAGCTCCTACCACCGCGAGCAGGACGAGACCTGTGCGCGCCCGGCCCCTCAAGCCCCAAACACGCCCGGATTGGAGCGCTCGTCGCTGGCCCAGCGCGGAGGGGTGTTTGAGGCACCGTAGGCGGCTCGGCATCGATCGTCAAACATCGCGCGGTCTTGGTCGGCCTTCAGTTGAGCCTGTGCCTGTCGGGTGGTTGAGGTTGGTTGCTGCGCAGTTCATGTGTTCCTGGACTGCTCGGTCGGCGGCGGTAGCGTCGCCGGATGCGATGGCGTCGACGATGGCCTGGTGTCGGGGAACGTCCATGTTGGCGATGGCGCGGGTGGTGCCGGCGAACATGATGGACATGCGGATAGATAGAGCCTTCGAGTCCTTGCCAGGTGTGGAGGAGTGATTCGTTGTCGGTGAGGCGGCACATGGTGCGGTGGAAGGCGAGGTCGGACTCGATCCGTCCTTCGAGGTCGAGTTCCGCGGCGGCGCGGGCCATGGTCTGCAGTAGACCGTGCAGCCCATCCACGGCTGCGGCGGTCGGGTTGTTCGGCGAGGGTGCTGGCTGCTAGTGCCTCGAGGGAAGCTCGGACGACGAAGATGTCGGCGATCTCCTTCGGACCGAGGGGTCGCACGTAGAGGCGTCTACGCCCTCCGGCCACCAGTAGACCCTCGTGCTGCAGCTGGCGCATCGCCTCCCTCAGGGTGACCGCCAGGCGGTCGGTGTCGATCTGGGCGAGCACTGTCTGGGCGTCGAATGGTTTGATCGTTGGTTCGAGCCCGAGAGTCGCTGATCCCGGCGCTGCGTGCTCGCTCGGGACAACCAACAGTCCTGTCCGTTCACGGCGCCCAACCCGACCGTGACCGGAGAGAGCCGGGGATCCCCCACAATGAGGTGGTGATCACCAACACTTCGAGGGGCAAGGCAGCCACTCTCCTTGCCTTGCATGTCGGTCCCGGTTTCGTGCTCCCCAACGCCTGGGACGCCGGGTCGGCCCGCATTCTCGAGCAGGTCGGTTTCCCGGCGATCGCCACGACCAGCGCGGGCATCGCTTGGTCTTGTGGAGTGCCGGACGGCGGAACGCTGGACCGTGACAGGATGCTCGAGCACATCGGTCGGATCGTGGCCGCGGTGGGCGTTCCGGTGACTGCGGACCTCGAAGCCGGTTACGGCGACACAGCGGACGACGTCGGCCGCACGGTGGCCCGGGCTGTGGAGCTCGGGGTGGTGGGCGGCAACCTCGAGGATGCCGGGCCGGGCGGGCTGTTCGGCATCGATGAGGCTGTGGGCCGCCTTGCGGCCGCCCGAGCCGCTGCGTCCAGAGGTACCTTCGTGCTGAACGCCCGCACCGACACCTACTTCGCCGGCACGATTGGCGATCCGTTCGCCGAGACGGTCGAGCGGGCGGTCCGGTATTTCGAAGTGGGGGCTGACTGCGTCTTCGTGCCTGGTGTCGTCGAGGGGGACACGATCCGCCGGCTCGCCGCGGCAATCCCGGGCCCTCTCAACGTTGTGGCTGGGTTGGCGAACACCATCGACGCACCCATGCTCTTCTCGCTCGGGGTCAAGCGGGTCAGTCTGGGCGGCAGTCTGGCCCGGGCCGCGCTCAGCATGTTGGAGCGTGCCGGCCGGGAGCTGCTCGACTCCGGAACGCTCGGTTTCCTCGAGGGTGCGATCTCATACGCCGACCTGCAGCGACGCTTCGACTCGTGAGCGTGGGGACCGGTGCTCATCCAGCATGAAGCGCCTCAACCGGCCGTGGGCTGATCGAGTCATTCCTCCGCAGTTGCGATGCGCCGGTGGAGACCATCGCCGTGGAAGCGCCCGGTGTACCACACGTTCCACTTGTCGAACGAGAGATTGATCGCGGAGCTGATCTGGTGTCAATCAGCGACGGGCTGTAGTCCCGGCAGGAGGAACGGATCCGAGAGGCACCTGGCGCTCGAGCGATCCGGGTTGGCATGCTGGCTCGACGTCTCAGAACCACGAGCTATCCACCGAGGCTCTTGGACAGCAAACCGTTCAGACTTCCTCTCGGCTGCGTTCGCGGACGCCGACGGCCAATGCCGCGATGCCGGCCGCGCCGGTGGCCGCCAGCACCCGCTCAAGCAGACCTTCGATTCCCAGCACGCCAAGGAAGCCGGTCGCCAAGAGCAACACCAAGATCACAATCGTGGCCCACCGCGTCGGCCAGACCCACCTCTGCCAGCTCGGATCCCGCCTCATGGCGGCGGCGATGAAGAACCCGGCGGCAACAAAGCACACGAGCCCGACGGTGCTCAGCATGGCGTCCGTTGCGCCTCCAGCGCTCATTTGATCGGCCGAGTCGCATTCCGGGTCGGCGAGTCGGCAAGCCTCGCGCTCGACGATGCTCAGCCAGACGCGGCGCCTCGCCGCGATCTTCACCGGGACCGGTGCCATCGCGGTCGCCGGAACCGCGGTCAACCGGCACCTCGACCCCACCATCGTGCTGCTCGGCTTCGCCGCACTGATGGTGCTCGCCGGCATCCGGATGCTCCGCAACCCCGGCACGGTCGGCGGCGCCTGCGCCCTTCCCGGCGCCGGGATCAACTGGCGCAGCTGCCTTCCCAGGGCCATCGGCGCAGGACTGGCGGTCGGATTCCTCACCGGACTGTTCGGCGTCGGCGGCGGCTTCTTGATCATTCCCGCCCTGGTCGTCCTGCTCGGGCTGCCCATGCCGACCGCGGTAGCAACCTCCCTGATCATCATCGCCGCCGACTCCGTCGCCGGCTTCGCCGCTCACCTCGGCGAGGCCCCCATCGCCCTCCGCTGGACCGCCGCCTTCACGGTCACGGCCATCATGGGTGCCCTGGGCGCCGGACGCCTCGCCAACCGACTGTCCGCCGAGCGGCTCCGGCGCTGGTTCGCCTACCCTGTCCTCGCCGTCGCCGCCTACATCGTGATCCGGACCTTCGAAGCGAAAGGATTGTGAACTGTGGCCGGGGCTGACCGAAGCGCAGCCAGCGGCGACCGCCTGTCGGCGCCGATGTGCAGCTCAGCTGTGGTCAACATGCCGCTCAGGTCAGGGGCGGCGTCCCGGCGGGCAACTGGTGCCCCGGCTGTCACGTTGACCTTGCCGGCACAAGCGTTCCGGTGGCGGGGTCGGTGACAGCGATCGTGACGCCTTCAATGTGTGGCCGTCCGTCGCAGGTGAGTGGCATTCCGGCGAGGGTGGAAGTTCGCCCTGCGTGGCGTTGACAAAGCCTTCCCATAGAGTCCCGTTGGGCTGACACGTGATACGTACAGGGGCCGTTATCGCGGTGCGCCGTCAGTGAGTTGGCGGCCGGCAAGATCATTACCTCAGCTGCTGCTCGGCCACCTCCTGCTGATCCACCGGCCCTGACGCCATCACGGCCTCCACCGGCCGGTCCTGATTCGCAGTCACGATGTCGATCGTGTCAGTCATGGTCTGACTCCTCTCGGATCTCAGACCAGCCAGTTCCACCGTTTAGCTGACAGTCCCTGCCCGGCCAAGTCGGCAGACAAACGCCTTGCCCATGCTTCGACGCAGGTCAGTCGACTGAATTGGAAAGCTGGTCGAGGGCTGCCACATCGTCAGCCTCCAAGTCGAAGTCGAGTTGCGCATTAGCCGCGATCCGCTCCGCGGTCACCGATTTAGGCAGCGGCAGCACATCTTTCACCAGTAAGTAGCGGATCGACAACTGAGCAACACTCTTGCCGTACTTCTCGGCGATGGCGGACAGCCGGTCGTCGTCGAGCAGTTTGCCGGTGGCCAGCGGTGAGTAACCCTCGACGAGGATGTTGTGTTCGTGGCAGTAGCCGGTCGTTTCAGGCTGCGTGTTGCCGATGAACCAACGGATCTGGTTCGCGTGCGGAGTCACCTCGGTGCCGGAGGCCAGCGACTCGAGATCCTCGACGTCGAAGTTGGACACGCCGATAGAGCGCACCCGGCCGGCTGCATGCAATTCCTCGAAGACCTTCCAGACCTCGATGTTGCCAGCCTTGTGGTCTGAGCCCATGTCCTGCCAAGGCCATGGGGCATGGATCAGCCAGAGGTCGATAGGCCCCAGATCGAGATTGCTCACCGACGTCTCGAACGCCTCTCGCGCACCCTTCGCATCTTTGATCTCGGCCGGGAGCTTGGTCGTGATGTACACGTCCTCACGTGGCACACCGGAGTCACGGATGGCCCGACCCACGCTTTGCTCGTTGCCGTAGGCCAGAGCCGAGTCGATGTGGCGGTAGCCGACCCTGAGGGCCTCGGTCACCGAGTCGTAGGCCTCGGATCCTTCCGGGATCTGCCAGGTGCCAAACCCGACCTTGGGGATTCGGTGGCCAGATGAGAGCGGAAACGTATCGGTGAGGATGGACACAACTCGAAGCTACCGCTGTCATGTGGCCGGCAGCTCATCGGGTGCATCGGGGCTCCGTGACCACCCGGACCACGGTGAAGGAGGTCCGCGCCGGCATGTACAGCCGCTCAGGGTGAGTGAGATCAGGCCTCCTCGGGCCTCGCCGCGGTAGGGATGTCTTGTGGGCCACGTCGTCGCTCACCCCCGGACAGGCATCGATGGCTGGTGGCGGGTGTGCGGCTGTTCAGGAGCTCGGCACGGCGGGCGCGCAAGGAGAAGCCGACTAGCGGCCGAAGGCCCAGCCGACCATGAGCGGGAACTCGGCCTGCCAGAACGTGTCGCCATGGTCACCGTCACGCTCGCTCATCACCACGTCGGCGCCGGCATCGCGTAGCGCGTTCGCCCACCGGGTCGCATTCTCCAAGAAGAAGGGCTCCAAGGTGCCGGCGACGAGATATGTCCGCGGAAGTTCGCTCGACAGCAGATGAGGCGGTCGGTAACCGCCGCCCGGCGAGGCTGAGAACACCGCCCCGTAGACATTGGGATGCCGTAGGCCGAGCGCGAGTGAGAGCTCACCGCTCGCCGATACGCCGCACACCGCGGTGCGCTCGGGGGGGAGCGCGACGCCGAATTTCGCGCGGACCCAGCGGCGGACATCGTCGACAAAGAATCGTTCGTGGGCGTTGAAGCGTTCCTCATCGAACGCCGGTGAGTACTCGGCAATGCGCACGGTTTCATCTGGATCGTCGGTTCGGTGAGCACCAACGATCATCGTCGGCGGTACGTCGGCCGCCTCGAGGTACCCGCCCCACTGCGAGATCAGCTGACCATCCCCAGCGAACACGACTGCCTGCGGCAGATCTGGCGGCACGTAGACCGTGACCTGCCGTCCACCGTCGTACTCGAAAGTCTTGGTGACCAGCTCTCCAGCGATCGGGTCGGCCCGTGCCGGTTCTGGCACTGATCCGGAACTGCTTGCCTCTCCGGCTGCTTGATTATCCTCCACGACTTGTGCCTCTCGTCCTCAGCGATTCCGATGGCTGCCGCTCAAGCCTGACGTGCTCGCGGACCTGGTCGGGGTTGCGGGGCCAACCGGTGCAACGGGCTGTGCCAACCTTGGGTCATGGAGCTGATCTTCCTGCATGGCACGGCAGCCTCGGGGAAGTTGACCACCGCCCGTGCTCTGGAAGCCCTTCTCGGCTACCCGGTCTTCCACAACCATCTGGTGGTCGACGCGCTGACCACGGTCTTCCCCTTCGGCAGCGAACCCTTCGTGCGGCTGCGCGAGGACTTCTGGCTGCAGGTGTTCACCAACGCCGCTCGTACCGCCCGCTGCTTGACCTTCACCTTCGCCCCGGAGGCCACCGTGCAACCCGGCTTCCCTGCCCGGACCCGCGCCCGAGTCGAGTCGTCTGGCGGTCGAGTCTGCTTCGTGCGTCTGGTCGTCACCGAAAGCGAGCAGGAGCGGCGGATCGCCAACGAGGACCGCAAGCAGTTCCACAAGCTGACAGATCTCAGCGTGCTGCGCCGACTACGCAACTACCGCGACGGCATCGAGCAGCCGCCGGTTGATCTCGAGATCGACACCGACATCACCACAGCTGAGAAGTCGGCCGCTCTGATCGCCGACCGGTTCCATCTGAGGCCTCAGGAGAGGATGCAGCGGTACCCAGCGCCAAGATAAGCAGTGCGAGGGCCGATGCCCCACTCGTGTCTTGCGGCATCGCCGGCCGTCCGGTTGACAGTCGCTCAACGACCCGGTCCTTCCTGCGGTTCGCCGCCAGCCGACCACAATGTGCCGATATTCTTGGATGATCTGGAGGGTGTGGATCATCGCGGACAGGACGCAGACACCCGCGACGGTCGAACTTGAGCACGACGATCGCCGCGTAGGCGTACCCCTCGAATTGCAGCACGGTCCGGTTTCCATACCCGCGAGCTCGACCGCGCAGGTAACGACATCGAGCGGAACCCTGTCTTTCGAGCTGCGATCATGGTCGGAGCGTGCGGCGGTAGCTCTTCGTTACAAGCAATTCATTGCATGTAATGCATTGCGGCCGTAGCCTGGCACTGAGGTTTGCTCATCCCGCTCCGTGCGAGCGGCACAGACCCCCTCCTCCGCACCGCCATCCACTCAATGTTCGTCACCGTCAGCGACGCCTCCCAGCTCGTGCTGGGGATGCGGTGGTTTTCGCGGTCACGATCTTTCAACGACGCCGGTCTCTGGCCACCCGGATTTGACTCCCCAGTGGCGGTTCGCCGCCGGGCGGTCGGTCCGGCATGTCGCTCGCACCCCCCGGGACTCTCCACCCTCAAGATCACCAAGGAAACAGGCCGTGTTGACCTCATCCGCAAGCCGTTCGTCTCCCCAGCCGCTGACGACAGATCGTCGACTCTCCGGCCCAGAATGTCGCTCCTGGTTGGGCCGCCGGCGGCAGGGTCGGCTAGGCCACGCAACCGGGCGCGGACCCAGAGCGGTGGTGGTCAGCTATGCGCTTACCGGTCACCAGGTTGTTTTTCGGCTGCCCGAGTACAACGAAATCTGTCAATACGCGCCCGGGAGTGAGATCACGCTGAGTGTCAGCGGTGTCGGCGCCAGCACCCACACGGAGGTGGTTGTCACCGGTGTGGGTTTCGTGCCGGATGCCCAAGCCGACCTGGTGGAGGCCGTGGACCTTGTCGAGGAGTGGCCGGCAGGCGTCTCCACGCACCTGATCTGTCTCGACCTTGCCGTAGTCGAGGGTACCGAACGGGCTGGTTCCGGAGACGTGGTCTCGGGTACCGGCTGAGCCGGGAACGCTTATCTAGGCGGGTCGCGGTCACGAGCTCACTCCGCCGATGGGCCCGGCGTGGTCTGATCTTGCCCACGGTGGCGGTGGACCGGTGCTGGCAGGCGTCGCCGACAACGACGCCGACGGCGTTGCCGGGCGGGATGGCTTCGGGCGGGAATCCCCGGGGCCGTGCACCAGACGATCCCGCGCCCGACCCGCGGTCAAGGCTTTCGACACCTGTCCGGTAGCACAGAGCACCGCGACAGGTTCTAGCCCCGGCCGGGCAGTGCAGCCAAGTCGAGGCACATCCGGACCATGGCGCGCCTATGAGGGCCGTGAGCCGCGATTGATGACGTAGCTGAGCAGGTCTGAGTATCGGGCTGTGGCCAGGCCGATACAACTGTCGGCGGCACCGTAGTAGAGCCGCAGCTCGTCCGACTCGGCGTTCACGACCACTCCGCAGGGAAAGATGACCCCCGGGACGTCCCCCATGAGCTCGTAGCTCTCGTGGGGCCCGAGGACCCACTCATCGCATCGGCGCAGGACCTTCGTTGGATTGTCGAGATCAAGCAGGGCCAGACCCGCTCGGTACAGCGCACCGGCAACGGTCTGACGGACGCCGTGGTAGATGAGCAGCCAACCGTGCGGCGTTTCGATCGGGGGTGGTCCGATCCCGATGCGGGCCGAGTCCCACCAGCCGCCCGGCCGCGCGGCGAGGACGGGTTCTGGGGCGGACCAGCTGTGCAGGTCGGCGGATCGGGAGAGCCAGATGTCGGCGCGATGGGTGTGGGCCGTGACGGGTCGGTGCAGCAGCACCCAATCGTCGCCGATCCGACGGGGCAGGAGGGCACCGTTCTTGTCCTCGGGTGCCCGGACCATTCCCAGCCGTTGGACCGATCGGAAGTCCTGCGTCGTGGCGAGGGACAGTCCGGGGCCGCCCGGTCCGAAGGATGTGTAGGCGATCACCCAGCTCTCGAGCTCGGCGACCCACGTGATGCGGGGATCCTCCACCCCCCACGACTCGTGGGTCACACCGTCCTCGGGCTCGAGGAACGGTCGATCGTCGACGACCCAGTTGGAGAACCCGTCGTGGGACCTGGCCACCGTCAGATGACTGATTCCACGCCGGTCTTCGACCCGGCACAGCAGCACCGTCGAACCGTCGACCTCGGCGGCTCCCGCATTCATCACCGCGTTGATCGGATAGGGCCAACGCTCGGGAGCCAGGATGGGATTTCCGCGATAACGCTGGAAAAGCTCGCCGCGGATCTCACCGGATGAGGGAGGCATAGACAGCAAGGTAGTCCTTGACCATCCTCTCGGCGGTGAACCGTCGCTCCACCACAACGCGGATCGAGCCGCGGTCGAGCGCGGCGGCGGTGGGGACGGCGTCGGCCGCTTCGTCTGCGTTCGTGACGAGCATTCCGGTGACGCCGTGATCGATGATCTCTGGCATGGAGCCCCGGTTGTAGGCGATGACCGGTGTGCCGGTCGCCATCGCCTCGACCACCGATAGGCCGAACGGTTCGTCGAACCCGATCGGGTGGAGCAGGGCGGCGGAGTCGCCGAGGAGCTCGCTGCGCTGGGCCGGCCCCACCGATCCGAGATATCGAACATTGTGTCCGTCGATCCGTGGAGCGATGAGGTTGTCGAAGTAGGTCTGATCGGCGATCGGGCCGGCGATCACGAGCGGCCGCGCGGCGCGTTGGGCGATGTCGATCGCGTCCGCTGTCCCTTTGTCGGGATGGATCCGCCCGAGGATGATCAGCTGGTCGCCGCCTCGGGGGGAGAACACGAACTGGGTGAGGTCGATTCCGTGGTGGACGGTTGCGCAGTACTCCAGCTCGGGGGAGCGGTCCGCGTCGGAGATGGAGACATACGCTGACCGGGCGTGTCGGTAGGCCGGCAGGATGGTGCTGCCCGAGAACCCATGGATGGTTGTGACGAGTGGCACCTGGCAGTGGTGGGAGAAGGCGAGCGGCAGCCAGTCGAGATGGTTGTGGACGAGATCGAACTCCGCCGAGCGCGACAGGGCGTGTGCAACATGCATGGCCTCCCAGACGCGCCCGTCTCGGTCGGCGTCTTCGGCGTATCCGGTCAGGGAGACCCCGTCGAGTGAGGCGGCAGTCTTGGAGTCGAGAGTGGCGAACAGGGTCACCTCGACTCCTTCGCGGACCAGGCCTTCGGCGAGGAGGCTGGTGACCTGTTCCCAGGGGCCGTAGTGCCGTGGTGGCGTTCGCCAGGCGATCGGGCCCAGTAGTGCGATCTTCATGCCGGCGATCCGACCAGGTGGTGACGATCGGCCCCGGTGACGGCGAGGAGGGCTTGGAGAAAGGCGAGTGTTGACTCTGCGCCTTGGTTGTCGTTGAGGCCGCCCCGCCCGACGCCGTCGCGGCAGCCGCCGGTGGCTGCGTCGTACACCTCAAGGCCGTAGGTGTTGCGGCCCTGGAACCACTGGAACGCGTACCGTGCCTGTTCTGTGTAGGTGCGCTCTCCGGTGCTCGTTGACGCCTCCAGGAGGGCTTCGACGAGGGCGGCCGCGTCGAGAGGCTGCTCATCGCCCTCATCCAGCGTGCGATCTCGCTTGTTGGTCGAGTTGGCGCCACCGGTTGCCGACGAGTCGGATCGAGTCGGTGCCGATGCCGCACTGATCGGCGTACCAGTCCAGGGCCGCAATGCCACGACGGGTGAGGGCCGGATCCCCGAGCCGACTTCCGGCGGCGATCAGTGCCTGCGGGAGACGGGCGTTGTCGTAGGTCAAGGTGTTCTCGAACCAGGGCCGCGAGGGCTGCTGGTGCCGGTCGAACCATCCAGCCAGGTCGTCGGCCAAGCCCGTCAGCAGACGGCGTGACTTGGGGGGCACGTCGCTGATGTCGGGTCTGGTCAGGCCGAGGATCGTGAAAGCGACGCCACGTGGCGATCTCAGCTCGTGCAGACGGGGGGTCATCTCCGCCAGCAGGGCCCGGCACGCGGCAGCGTCGCCGCCGCCCGGCTCAGCGGCAATCACGGCGCCGAGGGCCCAGGCGGCCCGGCCGACGTGATCACCGAGATGCGGGTCATCCACCCAACGCCGGCCGTAGTCCATGAAGTTGTGCATTGCGGCCGCCTGTTGCTCCCACGCGTGGAACAAGAAGGCCAGCGCGCCGGCCAGGACGCGGCGGCAGGAGGGGTCGCGCCGCTCCCGTTCCAGGCCGACCATCACGATCGCAAGGCGGGCCACGTCGTCGACGCAGTAGCCAGTCGACCGGTTCGGGATCACACCGGTGGCGTGCTGGATGATGCCGACGTCGTCGCTGAGCCTCAACACGTGGTCCAGCCGGAGCTGAGGGGGGCTATACACCGGCACGCTCTGCCCAGGATCCAGCACTGGTGGCGGGATACGATTCGAACAGCACGTCGAGCGTGGCCTGACCTACGCTCGCCCAGGTCAGTTCTGCGCCGACCCGGCGAGCCTCCTCTCGGGCAGCCTCGAGATCAATCGGTGAACCGAGCAGTTGGAGCACCGTCTCGGCGAGCATGTCGGCGTCACCGAACGGGACGAGAACCCCTGCGCCAGAGTGCAGCAGGTCCTCAGCATAGAAATATGGCGTCGACACCACGGGGCAGCCCGCCGCCACCGCGAACGTGAGCGCGCCGGAAACAATCTGTTCCCTCGACCGATAGGGCGTGATGTACAGATCGGTACGAAACAACAGCCGCGCCAGCTCTTCGACGCTCAAGAACCGGTCGAGGAAGATCACATGATCGTCGAGGTGCAGATCGCGGACCAGCCGTTCCAACCCGAGCCGGTACGCCTCACCCTCGTGCTCGATGACGTCAGGATGGGTGCGACCCGCCACCAGATACACGACTTCGGGGTGTTCCGCGGCAATCGCCGGCAGCGCCTGGATGACAAGCTCGAGACCCTTGGAGGCGGAGATCAGCCCGAAGGTCGACAAGACGATCTGATCGGATCTGACCGGCAAAGGATGCTGCGGACTCTCCGTGACCGTCGTGAGGTGGTGGGTGCGGCTCAGACCCGTTCCGGCCACCTGCGCGACCGCGGTCAGAATGTCCGGAGCTCCGTGGGGCACGACCCGGACCCGGCAAGCGTCGACCAGACCCTGCGCGACGACCATCCGGCGCGCGGTGTCGGTGAACACCATGACCCGCTCCGCCCGTGCACACAAGGACCGGAGAGTGGTCGACTGACTGCTCGACGGCTCGGCCAGCACCGTGTGCAGCGTCACCACGATCGGAACGGCCAGATTCTCGACCAACATCAGAATGTCTCGGCCGGCATCGCCGCCGAAGATGCCGAATTCGTGCTCGATCAGCACGACGTCGAGGTCACGATCACCAAGGACGGATGCCGCCGCAGCATAGTCGTCGGCCACCTCTTGGCGAATCGTTCCGATCACCTCGGGCAGTTGAGAGGGTCGACCACCGCGCGGGGTGATGGCGACAACTTCGACGGTCAGCGACGGATCGACCCCCAAGAGTCCTGTCCGGAGATCCGCGGAAAACACCGCAATGCCACAAGGGCGCGGCGGGTACGTCGACACGATCGCCATTCTCATCGTGGTGCCGGCCCGATCGCGGCGGCACCAGGAACCGCTGCAGGTATGTCGATACGTCCCGGATCGGATATCTGTCGTCCTTCACATGTCATGCGTCATCCTTTCGGAGCAGTTCGCGGCCTCACCTGAGGCCGTTCGTGGCACAGCCGGCTCGAACGCCTGCGCAGCAGGCCGAGCATTCATCCCTCTCTCGCGAAGCACATCCGTCTCGGGTTGGTCGGGTGATCGCCGGCGACCAGCCGGCTGCCCGCTATCGCGCGGCCCGGGCGTCTTCGCCAGTGCGACGCCCGGGTGCGGTCGGTTGGGTGCCTCATCGGCCCGGGTGGCCGATGAACCGCCGGTCGAGTGGGTGATCCGGAGTGATTGGTTTAGAGTGCGCGGCGTTGCGCGACGAGCGGGCAGAGGAATGGATCCTTGCCGCGCAGCCCGACATTGTTGAGATAGCTGATGACGGCTTTGTATGCCTGGAGCAGGTTCGTCTGGGTGTAGGGGACGCCGTTGGCGGCGCAGTAGGCGGACACCAGTGGCTGTGCTTTGCGTAGGTGGGGTCGGGCCATCGACGGGAAGAGATGGTGCTCGATCTGGTAGTTCAACCCGCCCATGAAGATCGACACCGGCCAGCCGCCGCTGATGTTGCGGCTCATCAGTACCTGACGTCGGAGGAAGTCCAGCTTCAGCTTGGGCGAGACCAGTGGCATGCCGATGTGGTTGGGTGCGAAGGACGAACCCATGTAGAGGCCGAAGATGGCGAGTTGCATGGCGAGGAACGCGAGCGCTTTCTCCGGCGGCAGGACGAGGAAGACGAGCGCGACCAGCCCGCCCAGGCGGACGGCGAGGAAGGTGAGCTCCACCCAGCGTCGCTGGACCCTGCCTCGACCGACCACCCGACGAATGCCGTCGACGTGCAACGAGGCACCTTCGAGGAGCAGGATGGGGAAGAAGTACCACCCTTGTCGGGCGACGATCCAGCGCATCACTCGGCTGCGGTGCCTGGTGGCCATGGCGGGGGTCATGGCGATCGCGGTCAATGCGATGTCGGGGTCGGCGCCTTCCTTGTTGGGGTTGGCGTGGTGACGGTTGTGCTTGCTCTGCCACCAGCCGTAGCTGATCCCTACCAGTAGGTTTGCGATGACCAGACTGACCCAGTCGTTCCATGGGCCGGACCTGAACATCTGGCGGTGCGCGGCGTCATGACCGAGGAACGCGATCTGAGTCATCACTACGGCGAGGACGACGGCGTTCGCGAGCTGCCACCAGCTGTCGCCGATCACGATGAAACCCACGACCCACGCGATGAGGACGACGACGGCACCGATCAGCTTTGTCCAGTAGTAGCCGTAACGACGTCGCATCAGGCCGAGTTCTTGGATCCTGCGGGTGAGCGCGGTGAACGAACTGCCCGATCTGTCGGCGAGCGGGGGACTGGCGACAGCTGGCTGTTGCGGAGCGCCAGGGGTCGGCGGTTCCCGGCCGGCGGTAGCGGTGAGCAGGGAGGTTGCCATGGGAAAGCCGATCAATCAGCCGATCCCGGTTAGGTGCTGGGCGGGAGCAGGATGCTCTTCGAGCCGCGGCATCAATGCAAACGGCGACTTCGGCCCCAGGCCGGCTGCTAGAGGCAGCACAGCCATTGTACGCCGCTGAGCGTGTCAACTGGTGACGTTCTGGCGTCTAGAATACGAGTGGTCGGTCGCTGAGTCCGGTGGTCATGCGCTCCGACGGGCGGGCGGACATGGTGCGAGGGAAGCGACGGGTGAGATGAGCAGGGACCTGTCAGGGGAATCCGGCGGGAGCGACCAATCCATCGTGCCGGAGACGGACCACCCCGACGATCTACAGGGCAGCCTGGCTGAATTGGGCAAGTTGGCGACGGGTCTGATGTCGTTAGAGGAGTCCCTGACCCGAGTGGCCCAATTCGCTGTGCGGGCCATTCCTGCAGCGGAGGGCGCCGGCCTGACTCTGTTGGAGGAACACCGGTCCGACACCATCGTTGCCACCGCCACGTTCGTCGCGGAGATCGATGACATCCAATACAGCCTCGGCCAAGGACCGTGCATCACGGCCGCGGCCGATCGGCGGACAGTGATTTCGGACTCGTTGGGCGGGGATCAGCGCTGGCCGAAGTTCGGGTCACAGGTGGCCCGGCTCGGGGTGCACAGTGCGCTGTCCCTACCACTGGTCACCGATCAAGGCGTGTTGGGTGCGATGAACATCTACGCTCGTCGAAAGCATGCGTTCACCGACGACGCGGCACTGCTCGGTGAGCTGTTCGCCGTGCCGGCCGCGATCGCCGTCCAGAACGCCCAAGTCCTCGCGCAGACCAAACGCCTGGCCAACCAGCTACAGTCGGCGCTGTCCAGCCGCGGAGTCGTCGAGCGCGCCGTCGGCATCATCATGAGTCGAAGCGGCGGAACACCCGCCCAGGCCCTCGACCGACTCCGTGCCCTCAGCCAGCACGAGCACGAAAAGCTGCCCGTCGTGGCTCAGACGATCGTCGACGAAGCCGTTCGACGCGCTCGCGCACGTCATGGCGATCCCGACTGAGCTGCGCTGTCACAACGACATGACCGAGGTCGGCGTTCCCTCGCTCGGGCCGGAGGCACGCCGACCGGGCGTGCGCGCCTTGTAGACTAGAGGTTGCTGCGCCGCATCCTGAGCGGGTCCCCGACCCGCCCCCGAGGCGCAGGCACACCGGCCGGGCGTTCCGCTACGGCCATCCTGGCTAGAAAACCGGCGCTCGGGCCGCCACGGAGCTACAAGTGGATCCATCCACGGCCCCGCATGACGACATCTTCGGCCTCCTCAACCAACTCGACGGCGAGTCCGAGCCGCTTTCTCAAGGATCGTTGCGCGAAACTCTCGCCGCGTTGATCGCGACGGCAAAGGAGGCGACGGCCGCATACCTCGGCATGACCATCGCTGTTGTGATCGACGGCCAGCCGATCCTGCTCACCGTGGTCGAATCGTCGGCGCATACCGCCCTGCAGGCGACGTCGCTGAGCCTGTCGCTGTCATGGTTGCCCGCTTTGAATCCCGGCAGCCGAATAACGTTCTATGCCGCGACGTCGGGTGCGTTCGTCGATCTTGCCGCCGACCTTTCATTCGCCCTGGGCGGGCTTGCCATGCAGATCGACGAAGACATCGCGACTGCCCCCATCGCCGGCCTGACCGGTCTGGAAGCCCTCTATTCGATCAATCAAGCCGTGGGCATTCTTCTCGGCCATGGCCATAGTGTGGAAACCGCGCAGGCCGAGTTGCGCCGCCGAGCGAACATGATCGTGGGCGGGATCAACCAAGCCGCGATGGACATCACTGCGGACCCCACGAATGGTTCGCTGGACCGCGCATAACCGACGAACAGTCAGCACCCGGTCGCTTTCAGTGCCGCTTCCACAAGCGGAAAGCGGAACTCGACCCCGATCGTGCCCACGCAGAAGGCGCTCCCACGTGATCGCACCGTCGCCCGTGAGGTTCATCAGCTATCACTGGCAGTCTCCAGCCTGTCAAGGTCGGCCCCTGGAGCGTGCGAGTGCGGGTGACCGACCGCACACGCTGGATGCCTTCGACGACGGCGAGATCGAGACAGATCAGGCGTGTGGAAGGGCCGGTCGGCCGCTCCTCCACCAGGTCGAGGGCGTCCAACAGTCGAGCCTGGTGGTCTGGCACGAAACCGACACCGGTGACAACCTCAGTGAAGCTGCGGGTAGCGGCGCACACGTAACTGGCTAGCCCACACATTTCCGCCATATGCGTCTTGGGTGTGAGCCGTTCATTCGACGGGCCAGCACCGCACGGATTAGCCTGGCCCGCTGGGCCGGGACGCGTTGTGGCAAACGTCGCAGCGCACCACGTCGCCAACGTCAGGGAGGAACGGTCCCAAGACGGAGACCCGAGCCAGCCGCCGCGAACGATGCAGGGGGGCGGGTGTTTGCGATCGGCTTGAGCCTCACCGAGGCGGTGTCGGCCCAGCGCTGTCTGGATGGGTATCGGTGTCGCCTCGGTCGTGCTGGTCCGCTTGTTCGGTGTCCGACGCCCTGAACGACGCCAGCAACGCCAACCGTTGGTGCTGGGTCAGCACTCCGAGGAAAGGCGACTTCTCGCGCAGTTCGCATGCTCGCTGAGAGGTCGATGTCAGCGCTTCGATGACGTCCGGGAGCGGGCCGTCGAGCAGGACAGACCAGTTCTCCATTTGCCGCTTGGCCTGGCCACGCGGCTGGGTGCCATACAGCTCCATCACGTTCACTCGTGCGATTGCCAGAGCACGTTCGGGGTCTTGCTCGACAGCTTCTGCTACCGCACGTCCCAGCACCAGATTCCGACGTTGATCGCTGGTTAGCTGTGAGACGTCGAGCGTGGTGGTCATAGCGCAACGCTACGCTGCCGGTCCAACGATTCGCCTGCAGTTGCGCTGGAGGCCGCAGCTCTGTCCGACGACGAGATCGTGCACCGTCTCGTCTGCCATGTCCACCATCAAGACCCACCGTTGCGCGCGTGATCATGAAGACCGAGTCGCCTTGGCTCAAGTGGCTCAGGAACGTCCGGCAGGACGAGGAAGACGAGCGCGACCAGCCCGCCCAGGCGGACGGCGAGGAAGGTGAGCTCCACCCAGCGTCGCTGGACCCTGCCTCGACTGACCACCCGACGAGTTCCGTCGGAATGCACTTCGGAGATCCGGCCTGTTGCTCCTTGCCGATCGCGCGATCGCCGAGTCCCCGTTCGCCGCCCTCGAGTAACAGTTCCTTTGGAGGTGTTGCCGTGGGCTGCTGCTGGGCGTTCGGGCGATAGGTGACGTTGGTCCTTGATTACTGGTGCCCTTGGCCTCCGGATTTGGCTGGTTGTCTGATCGAGACTGAAGTCACCAGCAATTGATTGCTCCTGGAGGAGTTTCGAGATGAAGTCAGTGCTTGTCGTCTACGCCTCGCGGATGGGGTCGACCGGGGAGATCGCGTCGGCGGTCGGTGAGCGGTTGACCCGTCGCGGGTACGACGTCGAGGTGCACTCCACCGCGACTGCCAGGGATGCTCGGCTTTACGACGCCGTGATCGTGGGCAGCGCGGTGTACCTGGGCCGCTGGGATCGGACGGCACTGCGCTATCTCCAGGCTCAGGCCCCGGATCTGGCGGAGCGACCCACCTGGTTGTTCCAGAGTGGTCCGTGCGGTACCGGCGCCCGCACCGAGCGGACGCCGACTCCCCGTGCGGTCGCCCGGTGCTGCGCCAAGATCGGCATCGCCCCACCCGTCACCTTTGGCGGCAACCTGGACAAGGCGAGGGCCACGACCTGGCTGTCGCGCAGGGTCGCGACGGGCGGCCTGGCCGGTGATTCGCGTGACTGGAACCAGATCAACGCCTGGGCCGACGTTGTCGCCGACGAGCTGGAGTCGACTCGCCCGGTGGCCGCTGTCTAGCAAGCTGTCCCTGTTCGGTCCCTCATCTGCTTCAACACCCTTCAATGATTGGAATCCATCATGACCGCAACGCTTGATCAAACTCCTGTCCTGGCCGAAACGAACACATCCGGATCGCCGGCTAGTCCTGCTGCCCGGCGGTGGCTTGCGGTTGCGCGGATCGGTGTGGGGTTCATCTTCTTGTGGGCGTTCCTCGACAAGACGTTCGGACTCGGCTACAGCACTGCCTCGGCAAAGGCCTGGATCGTGGGCGGGTCGCCGACCTCGGGATTCCTGGGGCATGTCAGCGCCGGCCCGCTGCGGACCGTCTTCAACGCCCTCGCCGGATCGGGCCTGGTCGACGCACTGTTCATGCTCGGCATGCTTGCCGTCGGCGTTGCCATGATCCTCGGTGTCGCGCTCCGCATCACTGCTGTGACGGCCAGCTTCATCATGGTGGCCATGTACTTGGCGGAGTGGCCCCTGGCGCAGATGACCTTCGACGGTCAACCGACGGGATCGACCAACCCGTTGGTCGACTACCACCTCATCTACGCTGTCGTCGCTATCGTTGCGGCCTTCTACTCCGCCGGCCGGACCTGGGGACTTGGCCGACGCTGGGAGTCCACCTCGCTCGTCAAACGCCTCCCCTGGCTCAAGTGAGGATGTAACACCGTGACCGCTCAGCTGTCCATGAGATCGACCCTGAGAAGCGAACACCGCTCGGTGGTGTCACGTGAGCTCTCCCCGGCTCGTTGCGGGGAGCTGCTCAGGTCACATTGCCGGGGAAGGGTCGCCTGGACCGCACCGGACGGGCCGCAGATCCTGCCGGTCAGCTATGCGATGCTGGACCGGAGGATCATCCTGCGGACCTCTCCGTACGGTCTGCTGTCGCAACTGGTCGAGCGCCAGCGTGTCGCCTTCGAGGTGGAGGAGCTCCAAGCGGACTCCACTGCGGGGTGGGCGGTTCTCGTTCGAGGCACGGTGCAGGAGCTGGACCGTGCGAATCTGCAGGTCGGACGAGTTGTGCTGGACAATGTCACGGCCTGGGGGCCAGGCAGTCGGGCTCTCCTGCTCGCCATCACCGCCGGATCGGTCAGCGGCCGAGAATTCCACGGGATGACCTTCCCCCCCGCGGCTGCTCCCAGCCCAACACAGTCCGACAGCCCAGCCGGCCCGACGGCCTAGAGTAGGAAGTCGTGACACCAAGCCGCGACGCAGATGACCCGAGTGGCCGGGCCGATGCGCCCGCGGCGAACGCCGTGTCTGCCATTTTGCCGATCGACGACCTGATGGCGCAGATGATCGATCGGGCTGAGGAGATCATCAGCGCCCAGCAACGCCTGCGACAGCTGATCAGCGCCAACCGTGCCGTCATCAGCAGCGAGCTCTCGCTGCCGGCCGTTCTCCACACGATCGTCGACGCGGCCCGCACTCTGATCGGGGCCCGCTATGCAGCGTTGGGCGTCATCGCCGCCGACGGTTCGTTGGAGCAGTTCATCCACTCGGGGATGAGCGAGACTCTCGTGGAGAGCATCGGCGCACTGCCCAAGGGCAAGGGACTCCTCGGCGCCCTGATCGCAGATCCGGAGCCGATTCGGCTGCCGAGGATCAGCGACGACCGGCGCTCTTCCGGCTTTCCGACCGGACACCCGCCGATGGACAGTTTCCTCGGCGTTCCCATCCGGTCAAGAAACGAAGTCTTCGGCAACCTCTATCTCACCGGACGACGAGGCGGAGAATTCACCAGTGAGGACGAGCAACTCTTGCTCGCCTTGGCGGCGACGGCCGGTGTCGCCATCGAGAACGCCCGCCTGTACGAAGAATCCCAGACTCGGCAACAGTGGCTGCTCGCGTCCGCTGAGATCGGCAGCGTTCTCCTCTCCCCGGACGGCGACCGACACCCCCTCCAGCTCATCGTCGACGCCGTCAAGAGACTCGCCGACGCAGACGTCGTCACCCTGATCGTGCCGGCTGACGACCCCGGAATGCTGCGGGTCGCGGTCGCGGCAGGCGAGGGGCAGGCAGAACTTCGCGATCTTCACTATCCGGTCGACGACACCTTGGTGGCGTTGGCGATGGACACCGGGCGTGGAGTGCGGGTCGGCTCGCTCGACCACGACCAGCAGTACCGGGTTCATCTCAGCCGGGCCATGGACGTCGGCGCGGTGATGGCGGTCCCGCTGTCGGGCGCGGCTGGTCCGCAGGGCGCGATCATGGCGGGCCGCCGGAAAGGTCGGCAGAACTTCACCACGGCCGATCTAGACATGGCGGAGGTGTTCGCCAACCATGCCGCCGTTGCCAGAGAGTTGGTCGACGCCCGGGCCGCCCAGCAGCGCCTCGCTGTGTTGGAGGATCGTGCCCGGATCGCGCGCGACCTCCATGATCATGTGATCCAGCGGCTTTTCGCGGCCGGTCTGAGCGTTCAAAGCGTGGCGACGGTGCTGGGTGAAACAGATATTGGCGTGCGGCTCGGTCGGATCGTGGTCGACATCGACGACACGATCCGCCAAGTCCGCACCTCCATCTTCCAGCTCGACAGTGTCGACACGGTCGGTTCCGGAGCGCGGACTGCTGTGTTGGCGGCGGTGCGACAGGTCACACCGACGCTCGGCTTCGAACCGGCCGTCCGCTTTGACGGTCCGGTCGACACCCTGGTCCCCGAGTTGGTGCTCCAAGACATCCGGGCCGTCGTCGGTGAAGCCTTGACCAATGTCGTCAAGCACGCCAATGCCACCGAGGTCACTGTTCAGCTTGGCGTCGCCGACGGTGTCCTGTCGGTTACCGTGCTCGACAACGGAATCGGTCTCAGTCAGTCCAGCCGCCGCAGCGGTCTGGCGAACCTTCAACGCAGGGCCGAACACCTCGACGGAACTCTCGCGATCGTGGCCGGTCAAGAGGGAGGGACGACCCTACGATGGACCATTCCGATACCCCGGTGAACAAGCCGATTAGCGTTTTCCTGCTGGATGATCACGAAATTGTCCGGCGAGGGTTGGTCGATCTGCTCGACACCACGACCGACATCACCGTTGTCGGCGAGGCGGCCACGGCCCTCGAGGCGCTCGATCGGATCCCTGCTGTGCGGCCCGACGTGGCCATCTTGGACACCCGGTTGCCCGACGGCAGCGGGGTCGACGTGTGCCGAGAGATCCGGTCGAGCCTGCCCGACACCCGTTGCATCATCCTCACCTCCTACGACGACGACGAGGCCTTGTTCGCCGCGGTGATGGCCGGCGCCGCAGGCTACCTGTTGAAACAGATCGGCGGCCGCTCCCTGATCGACGCCATCCGTTCGGTCGCCGGCGGGGGGTCTCTGCTGGACCCGGCCGTCACGGGCACGTTGCTGAACAGACTGCGCAATCCCAGCAGCCCCGATCCACGGGTCAGCTCGTTGAGCGTCAGGGACCGAGAAATCCTCGACCTCATCGCGGAAGGACTGACCAACAGACAGATCGGCGAACGCCTCTTCCTGGCCGAAAAGACGGTCAAGAACTACGTCTCCACGCTCTTGTCGAAGCTCAACATGCAGCGGCGTACCCAGGCGGCCGTCTTCGGGGCCGAGATGCGGCAGACCTCCGGCCGGCCGACGACAACCGACTAAAGTCCCCGCCACCGGGGACCGCCGACACTGCTCACGGGGCCGGCCCGCGACGAGAATGGTGGCATGGTCACCTCCGCGCACGTCAAGCGCCGCATCGTGGTCGGGGTCAACGAGTCACCAAGCTCCCGCGCTGCGGTGACCTGGGCTGCCGACCAGGCGCGGAGGCGGCGTTGTGACCTGATCATCACCCACATCGACCCTGCAACGTTCGATCCAGCCGAGCTGCACGACGCCGCCACGAGCTGCCATCTGCTTCTTGCCGCCAGCGCAACCGCGGCTTCCCTGGCTCAACCGAGCGTGCCGGTGACCTCGCTGCTGCTCGGCGGAGCGATCAGCGACGAGCTGATCCAGCTCAGTAACACGTCGCTCCTGCTGGTGATCGGAATCGACGAGACTCGGCCACGAGGCTCCTACGGTGCTATCGGTGCCATCGAGGATCGGGTAGTGATGCACGCTGACTGTCCGGTCGTCACCGTGTCGGGCCGCTGGGATGGCAAGGACCGACCAGAGCGCCGCATTGTGCTCGGCTGGACAGACGACCAGGCGGGTTGGCGTGCCCTGCAGATGGCTGCAGCAGAAGCACAGCTGCGCGACGCTTCGCTGAGTGTCGTGACCGTCGACGCTCAACGGCCAGCCACTTCGGCGGAGACGCGGCCGGCGGCTCCTGATCGACCAGCGGCACTGGTTCGGGCGGTCGCCTCGATCCAAGACGCTTATCCCGGCGTCCACGTCGACGTCGATGACTCGGCTCCCGACTACCTGCAAGCGTTGATCCGTCGTGCGGAGCAGGCTGAGCTGGTCGTGATCGGATGCCCACATTCACGCGACCGTTGGAGTATTCGCGTCGGCGTCACCGCCGAGACACTGATGCGGCGAGCTACCTGCCCGGTCATGCTCGTCGGCGCCGCGTACACCCCGAGCAAGCTCACTGCCGACGCGGACTCCGCCGGGCCCCTCGGCGCAGAGGGACCGGTCGTGATTGTTCGGTGAGTGAGGCGTGGCGGTGGTCGGGCGCCGTTCCTCAGCGGTCGATCAAATCTCTGGCGGGCGGGGCAACGGGAGGGGGATGGCCAGCATCGCTCGAACATTGCGAGGCATCACCACGGCGCACCAGTCGCCGACCGTGCAGCAGCCAACCCGGAGCCTTCGTCCGGGTCCCCTTGGTTGCGACACTCGAGGCAGAGACACACTCCGCCCCTCTTGGCGCCATCGACCTCGACCACGCTGCACCTGGACCATCGCGCCGCTCGCCCCGACCTGATCGACCCTCCAGCTCGCACTGGTGAGCGATGCCTGATGGATCGATCGGCAGGCGGCAGATCGCCGTACGATGCAGCAATCCAGGGAGGGGTACGTAGCCGGTGAGCAGACGGTTCGAGGAGCTCGCGTGGGAGCCGACCGCCATCGGTGAGGTGAGTCTGCGCCGCCGCCAGGATCCGGTCACCGGCTCGGACATCTTCGAGGTCAAACTCGGCGACGCGTACCTGATGTCCAGCCTGTTCACGGTTGCGGAGCTCGCCCTGGCGAACTTGGCCCTTGGCTGGCTCGGGCGTCGCGGGATGCCGACGACCGGCTGGGATGTGGTGGTCGGCGGTCTCGGCCTGGGCTACACGGCCCACGCGGTCCTGGCCGACGACCGGGTCCGCCAGCTGATCGTGGTGGACGCCCTCGCGCCGGTGATCAGCTGGCACCGGCGCGGGCTGGTCCCTCTGGGTCGGGAGCTGACCACCGACTCACGGTGCCGGTTGGAGCACGGCAACTTCTTCACGATGGTCCAAGACGGCGGCTTCGACCCGGACAGCCCCGACCGCCGGTTCGATGCGGTGCTGGTCGATATCGATCACTCGCCGCGCCACCAGCTCTGGGCCGGCAACGCAGACTTCTACACCGTCGCCGGGGTTCGTCAGTTGGCCACACGACTCACGCCCGGTGGCGTTTTCGGTCTCTGGTCCAACGACCCGCCCGACCAGGACTACCTGGACGTCCTGCGCGCGGTGTTCACGACGGTGGCCGCCGAGGTTGTCGCATTCCCCAACCCGCTCCAGCAACGGCAGGCGACCAACACCGTTTATCTGGCCCGCGGCACCGAGACTGCGTGATGCCGCGCTCCGCCATCGGCACCCGGGGTCCGGGTCAAATGCTGTGCGTCGGAGATCGATACTCGGTCAGCGCTGGTCGAGGACGAGCTGCCGTCGGCGAGCTCGTTCGCATCGGCGGCGGCGAAGTCTGCGACTGAATCGGTGGGCAGGGTGAACAAACCAGGATCGTCGCTCGAGCGCCTCAGCAGAGCTGCGAAGCTGCGGCCGATCGACCGGGTTGCCACCCCGTTGAAACGTTTCCAGAAGGTAATCTGTTTCCGACTTCGGACTGGTTCCCAGGCCCCTCGGAGCGTGGGTGTCGTATGCTGCCGGCCAGGACAGGGATCCCGGTTCTTCTTGCTCGCCGAGGGATGAAGCTGATGATGGTGCGGATTGTGCGGATGGTTCGTCGGTTCCTGGCGATTGTCGTGCTGGCTCTGGTCCCGTTGGCCGCTGCCGCGCCGGCGCATGCTGCCGGGAACCCCTTTACGCCGAAGGAGGTCTGCGGCTCGGCGTTCACCAACACGGTCGCTTCGTTCGATGTAAACGGCGTCGCGCGGACATACCTGTTGCGGCGGCCGAACGGCAACTGGTGCGTTGTGACCATGAAGTACCGGTTACTCGACCTGCAGACGTACGTCGGTGCCGCGGTCGGGCGATATCACACGGACTGGGCGACCGATCGAGATTACGGCGCTTTCTACTACTATGCGGGACCGGTCCGGTCGACCGACGCTTGCGTCTTCTTCGCTGGGATGACCGGCCCAGACGCCCCGGTCTCCTCGCCGGGAACACCGTGGATTGTCCGGGCGCCCTACCCGGCCAGCTGCACCTGAGGTCGGTTTTCCCCCATTGCGTGCGAGCTCCGGTGCGCTCCTGCTGGGATGAGCGAGCGGCCGATCGGTCGGGGTTGACCCACCTGGTACCGCCCAGGTAAGGGGTCCGTGACCGTCGAGGTGCGGCACGACGCCGACGGCTGGATCAATTCGGTCTCGCTGGGCACCTCTGGTTCCGCGTCCGCCGCGTGCATCGGGTTGCCTGATGCTGGTCGTCGGGCCGGCTGAGTGGTGCGCTCGCCCAGAATGCCGACAGCGTCACCGGGTCGTACCTGATCATCACGTGTCTGTTGGCGGAGGCTTTGATCGTTTCACTCTCGACGATCCGGAGGTGGCGGGCTGCAGGCCAACCAACCGGCCCAGGAGTTGCCTACGCTCACAAACACCAGGGCGGTCTGGCCGGTGAAGTCGGCCGTCGGGTTCACGATTGAGCCTGCCGAGGTTGTGCTGAACGATCGCGGAGGGGCTGAGCCGGACGGGCGAGGATCAGGAGTCCGATCATGGAGGCGCTGATAGTGGTGATCATGAGGACGGCCATCGGGATGGCGGTGTGTTCACCACCGAGCCCGGCGAGCGGGGCGATGGTGCCTGCGGCGACCCACTGGACGAATCCGAGCAGAGCGGAGCCGGTGCCGGGATGGTCGGGGACTTCGGCGGCGGCGAGCGCGCCGCCGTTGGGTCCGATCAGCCCCTGCGCGGTCATCAGTACGAAGAAGGACACCATCGCGACCAGCAGCGGTGTGTCGAACCAGATCGCGCCGATCAGCATGGCCACGCCGGCGGCCAGGGCCGCGAGCTGGCCGACCAGGATGACCTTGTGGGTGGCGACGCGACCGGCGAGCCGGGCTGCGATCAGGGCGGCGGCGGTCATCCCGGCGGCGTTGGCGGCGAAGTCGATCGAGTACCCGATCGGTGACATTCGGTTCATCGACTGGAGCACAAACGCCGATGTGGCGACGTAGGCGAACACCGCACCCATCGCCGACCCGGAAACGATCACGTAGCCGACGTAGCGCCGGTTGTGCAGCAGCTCTCGACTGGCGGCAGTGAAGGCCCGCAACCCGCCGGCATGCCGCCGGTCCTTTGGCAGAGTCTCCGGGACCGCGGCCAGCACGGTGATGATCATGGCAACCCCGAGCGTGGCGACGGTCCAGAACGACACCCGCCAGTTCGTCAGCTGCAAGATCACCGCCCCCAACAGGGGTCCCACAATCGGTGCGATGCCACCGACGGCGGCGATCAGGTTCAGCACCCGAACCAGCTGGGCGCCACGGGCGAGGTCGATGATCACAGCCCGGCCGATCACCATGGCCCAACCGCCGGCGAAGCCCTGGACGACACGGGCTCCAGCCAGGACAGCGATCGTCGGCGACACTGCGCAGAGCACGGAGGCGGTCGTCATGGCCACGATCGCAGCCAGCAGCGGTGCGCGTCGGCCGCGCTGGTCGGAGACAGGACCACCGGCGAGCTGGCCGAGGGCCATCCCGATGAAGAAGGTGGTCAGGGTCAGCTGTACCTGGGTGGCGGTCGCGGAGAGCTCGGCCGCGACAGCCGGGAACGCCGGCACGTACATGTCGGTGGCCAGCGGCGCGATCGCGGTCAAGAACACCACCGTCGCGACTACGGTCGCGCCGACCCGAGCCCGTCTGTCGGTGGTCGGCGTGACCGGATGCGGGTGGTCGCCGAGGTACTCACAGTCAGGGCAGTAGCCCAGATGGTCCATGGTGGTCGCTCGCGGATCGGTCACTGAGCGGGGCTCGGTCACAGTTCCAGCAGCACCTTGGTGGCGCGACGCTCGTCCATGGCGCGGTAGCCGGCGGCCGCGTCGGCCAGGGGGAGGGTCAGGTCGAAGACCTTCCCCGGGTCGATGGTGCGGTCCCAGATGAGCTGGATCAGCTTCGGCAGGAATCGGCGCACCGGCGCGGGTCCGCCATGCAGGTGCACGCCGGTGAAGAACAGATCGAGTCCGTTGAGCTCGACTCCGTGGGTGACCCCGACGTAGCCAACGTGTCCGCCGGGCCGGGCTGCGTTGATGGCCTGCCACATCGACTCCTGCGTGCCGACCGCTTCGATCACCGAGTGGGCGCCGTAGCCCCGGGTCAGCTTCTTGATCGCGGCCACACCCTCGGCGCCACGTTCGGCCACGATGTCGGTGGCGCCGAACTCGTGAGCCAGCGCCTGCCGGTCGGCGTGCCGGGACATGGCGATGATCCGGTTCGCACCGAGCTGCCGGGCGGCCAGGATCCCCATCAGTCCGACCGCACCGTCGCCGACGACAGCCACCGTCTTCCCCGGCCCGGCCTCTGCGGCCACAGCGGCGAACCATCCGGTTCCGAGCACGTCCGAAGCCGCCATCAGCGACGGGATCAGATCGGCCTCCGGGACACCCGGTGTGGCGACCAGGGTGCCGTCGGCCAGGGGGATTCGAGCGAGCTCCGCCTGGGTGCCGATCGACCCCATCATCACGTTGTGGATGCAGCGGGATTGGTAGCCGGCGAGGCAGATCTCGCAAGTGTTGTCGGAGGCCACGAACGAGCCGACGACATGATCACCGACCTTGACGGTGGTCACTCGGTCGCCTACCTGCTCGACGACCCCGACGTACTCGTGTCCCATCGGCGTCGGCCCGTTCAGCTCCTCGACGCCGCGATAGGGCCAGAGGTCGGAACCGCAGATGCAGGTGGAGGTGAGCCGGATGATCGCATCGGTCGGCTCGCGGATCGCAGGGTCCACCCGGTCCTCGACCCGGACATCGCCGGGGCCGTACATCACAACTCCGCGCATCGGTGGGGATCTCCTCGTTCTCAGGCTGGTCTCGATTGCTTCCCCCAGACAACCGTGTTCCCGCCCCCGGTGGGAGTCTCTATCGAGAGGTGTACTGATAGGGCATCCCACCCCGCCGATGGCTCGTCGTAGCGTCGAGGCCGTGGACAACCGTGCCGAGGTCCGCGAGTTCCTCATCTCGCGACGCGCCAAGATCAGCCCCGCCGAGGCAGGCCTGCCCCAGATCGGTGCCCGCCGGGTGCCGGGACTACGCCGAGGCGAAGTCGCCACCCTCGCCGGGGTGAGCGTCGAGTACTACGCCAAACTGGAACGCGGCGCCATCGCCGGCGTCTCTGCCTCCGTGCTGGACGCGGTCGCCCGTGCCCTCCGCCTCGACGACGCGGAACGGGCCCACCTGTTCAACCTCGCCCATGCCGCCGACGGCACCAGCGCCGGCATGCGATCCCGCCGCCGGCCCTCGAAGGAGTGGGTCCCGCGACCCTCGCTGCAGTGGGTGCTCGACCGGTTCACCTCCCCGGCAATCGTCCGCAACGGCCGGATGGATCTCCTGGCCACCAACCATCTCGGCCGGGCCATGCATGCAACTGTCTACGACACCGTCGCGGAGGGCATCGTGCCGAACTTCGTCCGGTTCACGTTCCTGCACCTCGACGCTGCCCACGACTTCTACCCCGACTGGGACATCGCGGCCGACACCAGCGTGGCGATCCTGCACACCGAAGCCGGCCGGGACCCTCACGACAAGCAGCTCCACGACCTCGTCGGCGAGCTGTCCACCCGCAGCGAGGAGTTCCGCCACCGCTGGAGCAGCCACAACGTGCGCTACCACGGCGCGGGAACAAAGACCTTCCGCCACCGGGAGGTCGGCGATCTGGAGCTCGCCTACGAGAGCATGGACATGATCTCCGACCCGGGCCTCACCCTCACCCTCTACGCCGCCGAACCCGCCTCGGCGACCGCGCACGCCCTCGACCTCCTCGCCTCTTGGACCAGCAAGACCACCGATCACATCAATCCCGCACGCTGATCGCATTCTCATCTCGTCAACACGCCGAGCAAGATCACGTCAAACCGTGCGACACCACTATCAGGAACATAACTCGCGACGCGCTTGGTGAAAGCCACATTGCGCGACCGCCCCACCAACTTGCAGCCGATGCATTCGCCAGACATTGCTGGTAACAGCACCTATTCGAGGGAGGCGAATGCTCTCAATGAGCAGAAACCTACCGATGAAAACCGCCGGAAACGCCGTTCCCGTTACAGACCCGGTCGAGGAGCAGCGCAGGACTCAAGCGGTGACAAATCGTCGATTCTGGTGGGTCGGGGTCAGGACCGGGGCTTGTGCGCGTGCCTCTCGACTTGACCGAGCACGCGGAGGGCGTTCTTGCCCAGAATTCCCTCCACCTCTTGTTGTTCGAAGCCTCCGTCGAGCAGCGCGCACGTCACCTTCGGCAGGTCGATCTCACCGGTATATCCGGTCATCACGCCAGGTACGCCGTTCATGTCGGTTCCGATAGCTAGGTGCTCGGTGCCGATGGTGTTGGCGATGTGTCGTGCGTGATTGACCAGCTCGGAGATGTTGCGGATGCCCGTGCGATGGCTACGGTATGGCCAGAGACCGACGATGCCGCCGGTCGCTGCGATTGCCGCCAGCTCGTCGTCGGTGAGGTAGCGCGGGAAGTTGTGGAGTGCGCGGGCGCCGGTGTGCGATGACACGACCGGGGCACTTGCGACGTCGATGACTCCCAGCAGGGTAGCGCGGTCGCAGTGCGCGACGTCCACGAGGACGCCGAGCTGGTTCATGCGTTTGACGACCTGCGCGCCGAGCGCGCTGAGTCCTGGCCTGGTGGAGCGCCGCACGGGCAGGGCCCCCGCATATTGCTGCCACGGCAGGCAGGTTGTGCCGAGGGTGTTGTCGCCGAGATGCACCAACACGATCATGCGGACGCCACGTTCGTGCCAAGCATCGACGCACTCGACGTCGTGTCCTAGTGCGTTCGCGCCCTCGACACCGAGTAGAACGGCGGGCGCGTGTTGAGCCCTCGCCTGCGCCAGGCCGTCGACAGAGTCGACGACTACGGCGCCGGACTCAGTGGCCTGCCGCTCGATCCGGTCGAGCTGCGCTTCGACCGCCTCTCGCGGGGTTTGGCCGAGATACCAGCGGGTGACGATCGGGTCGCCCACCGCCTTCGCGACCACGGCGTCGACGCCGGCCGCTCGGAGCGCGTCGAACCCGACCTCGGCCGGCGCGGCCACGGCGAGCGCGCGCCATATAGGTCCGAACGGCCCCGGAAGGAAGCCTGGGCCGTGGGTGTGCAGGTCGAGCACGTACGACGCCCGGTGGACTCGTTCGCCGTCGGGTGGGTTCACGCTTCGAACACGACCTCGCGTTCGCTGACGGTGACCAGCGGAAGGTCTTCACCGTCCGGCTGCTCGGCACGCTCGGCCTGACGGAGCAGTCGCCAGATCGCGGTGCCCAGCAGGTCGAGTTCGGTTGATGCGTAGCGCTCTCCGCCGAAACTGCGGGCGCGCTCGGTCTGCTGAGCCAGCGCGTCGGCGTCCTGCCGCAGAATGCGCCGACCCTGCTGCAACACGGCCGCCCGCACCAGCGGTGCTGGCAAGCGGCTGGAGAAGCGGACCACGAACCAGGCGCGGGTGCGGAACGGTCCGATCGGCAGTTGGAGGATCGTGTTCACGATCCGGAACCACCCCTCGACGGCATACTCGATCTGCGCAATCGAAGGGAGCAGGAAGCGGTCCCAATGATCGAAAGTTCGCGCTGAGTCCTGCGGCAGTCGAATCGGACCCATGCCGACCGGCTCGCCGAGGTACTGCACCTCGATGCCGCCATCGATCGGACGGCGTACCGCCGTGATGGTGCGAGGAGCGTTCCCGCGGAACAACCCGCGATGGAGGAACGCGGTGTGCGGGACGTCGAGCTCGTTCTCCAGCGAGGCGCGCAGGGTGGCGTTCAGGTCGCACTGAAAGACCGTTTCACCAACACCGGGGCCGTCTACCACTGGAAGGGCGAACGGGGGGCGGGTCGGTTCGGCATCCGCCTCACCCCATGCCCACACGAAGCCGTCCCTCTCCACCGCCGCGTGCGTTGGAATGTGCCAGGTCGCCTGGGTGCGGCTGTGACCGAGGCCGGGGACACGCAGGCACTGTCCGGCACCGTCGAAGGTCCAGCCGTGGTAGCCGCATTCGAGCAGGCCATCGCCGGTGACCCGCCCGAGCGAGAGCGGATAGTTGCGGTGACTACACCTGTCGAGGACGACCGCGGGCACACCGCCGGCGCCTCGGAACACCGCGAGCGGTGTGTCCATGAGCGTGACGGCCAGTGGTCGACGGCCCAGCTCCGACGACCGGGCCAGGGGATACCACCAGCGGCGTGGGAAGGCCACGGAGTACGACCCGAGATCCATGGCATCCATGATGCCTGTCGTCAGCTAGACGACCCCTCCGAGGTCGTGGTCACCACGCTCGTCGCTTTCCTGCGAGCGGTGCGCGCGTCCAGTCAGATACAACTCCTGGCCGCGATGGGCGCTGTGACCCTGTCACGACAGATCTGGTCGCCCGGTCAGGCGGGGTGCATGATGGTGGTGCGTGCCATTGCGGGCACGTTCTTCGACTGGGGTACCGATGATCCGTCGAGATGGTGTGGTCGGCCGCCGTTTCTGGCTTCAGTCGCTGATCGTGTGCCGCACGGTGCTGTAGCGCGATCCCTGCCACGCCGCCGCCGCCAACCAGCTCAGTACGAACACGACTTGGGCGATGAGGCATGCGACAGCAATCAGCCTGCGCGACATGAGCTCAGTCTGGGGCCTGATCGAGTCAATCGGGCCGGCACGTTCGTGGCGATCGCGCGCCCCTGCTCTGGCTGAAGGCCGGGGGAGTGGGCGGCCAGGTCAGCGCCGCGTGAGGGGCTACGTCATCGCAGATCACTACGCGTTGCTGTGAGACGTCGGCTCCGTCGCGCCGTTGTCTGGATCCGCACCGTCGCTGGCAAGAACTGGTTCACCCTTCGCAGAGTGCTGGCAACGGGAGGTCGGGATCGGAAAGAGACGGCGCTCCTCGGCGTATAGACCACACCTGCTCATGTCTTCGTGGTGGCCGACTCCGACAGCGACTTCGAAGCCGTCTCCGGCCAGCTGCCGTTGGGCTGTCAACCGATCCGCCTGTACGAGTCCTAGTTGCGAGACGTCCGGATCAACGTAAGGTTCCGCGACTAACAACATCGACGGCGCGGGCGGCTACTTGGACCGGATGGCTCGGGCCTCTGGGGCTCCTCCCCCGATGAGCGTCGGTGGAGGACGCATGACCTTCATTCAGTCGCCGTCGATGGCGAGAGTCGACGCCACCGAAGCCCGACGGCCCGTCGGCCCGCCGTAACGGGACCGTCGTGCCGAGCACGCAGAGCGACCGGCTAACGGACGGCGTGTGACACGAGCCGGAAGTGTTCCCCGGCGCGCGAGGAGACTTGCCGGGTGGCGACTTTGGGAGCTTCGTGGCCGGACGATCTCGAACGGTCCGGACTCAGTGACCTGTTGGACGAGCTGGGTCCTCAGGCGCCGACGCTTCTGCCACCGTGGACGGCCCGTGACCTGGCCGCGCATCTTGTCCTCCGCGAGCACGACTTTCTCGCTGCCCCTGGTCTGGTCGTGCCTGGTTGGTGGAGCGACCTGGCGCGGCGGCGGCAGCGGCGGCTAGCCCTACGGGAGTTCGCCTGGCTCACCGCCACCATCCGGCAGGGACCGCCGCTGGGCTTCTTCCGCATCCCCTGGGTGCGCCGAGGTCCCAATCTCAACGAGTTCTTCGTGCACCACGAAGACCTTCGCAGGGCCAACGGTTACGCGCCCCGGACCTACGAGCCGGCAATGAACGACGCGCTGTGGCGCAACGTCTGTATGGGAGGGCTCTATCTCGGGCGGCGCCTCCGGGGCGCGGGCCTGGTGCTTCAGTGGGCGGGGACCGCCGAAACAGTCATAGTTCGGCGGGCGGAGCCAACGGCACGCATCATCGGGCTCCCGGGCGAACTCCTGCTCTACCTGTTCGGCCGGCGAGAGGCAGCCGCTGTCGAAACGACCGGGCCTGACCCGGCCATCGAAGCCGTGCGATCCAGCCGCTTCGGCATGTGAGCCTCAACGCTGATCCGCCGCCGTACTCCGGCAGCGTCTGCATGTCGTTCTCCCACGACGGTGGTGGAGCGCGGCTGTGAGGCAGATTGCGCCATATCGGGCGCCTCTGACGTCCGCCCGCTGACTGGCCGGCTACTGCGTGCGTGCCCCACACGACCGTCGTCCTTAGGACGCCCTGAGCGCGTTCGTGTTATCTGAATCTGGATATTGATTGCCGTGGCGAGGTGATCGGGAACGGCGTGAACGAACATGTCACCGCTCCCGATCTGCTGATCTTATTGTGCCTCGCTTCGCCTTGATGTGGCTTGGCGGTGACGTCTAGAGCTGGCCACCGATATTCCCGCACGCGCTGCCAGGCGACGGCGGCCCGCCGGTGCAGACCTTCATCGCGGCGTCCGCGGCTGATGGTTCGATCGCGCCTAACGCGAACACGGCGAGTACACCGAGTAGTGCCACTGAAACTCGCATCTTCCATTTGCGCATTTTGTTCACCTCCTCCGATCACAACATTTGTTGTTCGAGCTGGCCGGGAACCGGCCAGTGGTTCCACTGTGAGGGGCAGGCGGGATCAAAGAATCAGCCGAAACGCGTAGGTTTGGTCGGAGTTGCTTGAGGAGTAGCTGATGGAGTTCCTGTCCAGCGAGTGGGTCGATGCGTGGGTCGCCCGGTCCAACGCCGATCCCGCGTTCGTGGCCGCCGGCAAGGGCTTCCACGGTGTGGCGGTGGCGGTCATCGACCCGGACCGGGTCCGAGCGGGTGCCCGACAGATCCTCAGGCTCGAAGGATCGGATGGGATCTGGACCCGGGCACAGCTGGGAACGGGCGAAGATCTCGCCCACGATGCGATGTTCACCCTGACCGCGCCCTATCTCACCTGGAAGTCGGTGATCCTGGGTGAGTTGGATCCGATCCGGGGCCTGGTGTCTGGTCGGCTACGGGTCCGCGGTCAGCTGTCCACCGTCTTGCGGTGGAGCAAGCCGTTTCGCCTGATGATCGCGCTCGCCGGCGCAGTACCCACGACTTTCGCCGACGAGGACCCACCGCAGTGACCGGCCCCGTCCCAGACGTCCGCTACGCCCCGAGCGACGGGTTCAAGATCGCCTACCAGGTGTTCGGGGATGGACCGATCGACATTGTGCTCGTACCCGGGTTCATCTCCCACGTCGAGTACGGCTGGCACGATCCACTGCTGGCCCGCTTCCTGCGCCGGCTCGGAACGTTCGCCCGTGTCATCGCCTTCGACAAGCGGGGGATGGGCCTGTCGGATCGCGATCCGCGGCGCGATACGCCCACCCTGGACGAGCGGATGGCCGACATTGATGCCGTGCTTGACGCCGCTGGCTCGACGAGATCCGCACTCTTCGCCTGGTCCGAGGGCGGCCCAACTGCGATCGCGTACGCGCACTCCCGCGCCGAGCGCGCCGTGGCGCTGATGCTGATCGCCACCACGGCCCGCTTCACTCAATCCGCTGACTTCCTGGCCGGCATCCCAGCGGAGGTCCTCGAAACGTTCATCGAGACCATGGTCGACGAATGGGGCACCGGGGTCGGGTACGAGCTGCACGCACCGACCCTGGCCGACGACGCTCGCACCCGGGACTGGTGGGCCTCCTACCAGCGATACGCCGCAACCCCGGGGGCTGTGGAGGCGTCCCTTCGACTGCACCTCGAACTCGACGTGCGCGGCCTGCTGGGCGGGCTGACCGTACCCACACTCGTGCTCCACCGCACAGGTGACCTGGTCATCCCGGTTGAGTGCGGCCGCCACCTCGGCGCAGCCATTCCTGGCGCACGCTACATCGAACTTAGCGGAGTGGACCACATGTACTGGGTCGGTGACCAAGACGCCGTCTTGAACGCGGTGCGGGCTCGACTCATCGACTCTTCGGCCGGCGCCGCTCTCAGCGCGCTCCGTCAAAAACGCCGGCCGGCCCGCTCCGGTTGGGAGGCGCTGACCGCCAGCGAGCTCGACGTAGTGCGCCTGCTTGCGAGCGGGATGACCAATCAGCAGATCGCCGACCGTCTGGTCGTGTCGCCGCGCACCGTGCAGACCCACGTGAGCCACGTGCTCGCCAAGCTGGATCTCCGAAACCGGGCCGAGGTGGCCTACGAAGCAGCGCGACGACTTCGCTGACCAGCGCTCAGTCGTCGGCCGGTTCGAGGAAGAACTGGAACGTCAGATCAGCGTTCAACCTACGCGGCAACCCGAGGGGCTAGTGAAGCCGGGCCACTGCCCCGACGACACGAGGGCCTGCCCGGCCGCCTGAAAGGCGGCGGAGGAGTGGTACACGGTCGGTGTGGCCTCAGCCGGGGCCGCCAGCCCGAAGCCGCAAGCGCCGGCGACGGCGAGCCCCACCAGGAGCGAGCGAGCGTGGATGATCATGAACATTGTCCTTTCGACAGTGGTACTTGCTGTGGTCTCATCGTCCAACGGCCCACCCGTGAGAACATCCGCCGATGCACTGATCTCTGGTTCCCACGGAGCCCCTTCTGGGCGCATATAGAGGTATCGGCTGCCCAGCAAGGCCCAATTCGGTCGAACACACCCGGCAGCGACCTCCTCGACGACACTTGCGTCTCCGGATATGTGAATCCATGTCGAGATGAGCGGAGCGCCAAATCTGCCGCTCGGCTTGCGTGCGCTCATTGCATCGGACAATGACGACCAACGCCCTGAGTCCAGCGACCATTGGGTTCAGGTCTCGTCCCGACGGCCCGCGGGACCGTCGCCCTCATCTTGCTCGCTAGTAAAGGTCACCCAGAGAACCGAGCCGAACTGACTATCCGCATTTGAGCGCAAGTCGAAGTCGACATCTTTGTGAACTGGCCACACCCTTAGCGAAGCTCTTCAATCGCCTTGGCGACGAGCTGCGCTACGGCGGTGGAGCATCGCCGTTGTTGATCGATTCGAAGTAGACGCTCGGGGTTGCAATGGCTTGCTGGTACTCGCTGTTGGGAGACTGCTCGGAACGGACTGGCTGTCCGCCCGAGCCGAGGACCGAATCGCAGGTTTCGCGCGCTGAGGCTTGCGGCTGCGAGGGCATCCCGCGTGACACGGTGACCCGACGGCTGGGAGAAGGTGTCGCGTCGTGGCCTGCGGTGGCGTTGGGAGCGATGTGTCAACACCTCACGATCACTCTGGTCGCCGTAGGGTTGGGCGTGTCGTGGAACACCGCCAACGACGTCCTGGCCGAAGGGCGGCGGATCCTGATCGCCGATCCTGGACGGTTCGACGGCGGCGCCGCGATAGGCGTCGATGAGCACGTCTGAAGACACACTCGGCGTGGCGACGAGTTCGTCACCGCGATCATCGACCTGACCCCCATCCGTTCCGGGACCGGGCCGACGCCTGCTGCCCCCGCACCGCAACGAGGAGTTCCTCCGGTTGCTCAAGCAGGTCACCGGGGCCTACCCACGGAAGACCTGTGCATATCGTGTGCGACAACGACGCCACCCACAAGCATCCGAGCGTCAAGGCCTGGCTGGCCAAAACCCTCGCATCACGTTTGCGCTTCACCCAGACGTCAGGCTCGTGGCTGAACATAGTCGAGATCTTCTTCAAGATCATCACCCGACATGCGATCCGACGGGGCACTGTCACCTCGGTGAAGGACCTGATCGCCGCGATCCGAACCTTCATCGACGGATGGAACGACCGGTGCGAACCCTCCTCTGGACCAACACGGCCGACCAAATCATCCCGAGCGCCACCAGAGGTAAAGACAGTTCCAAAGCGCGATGCTAGAAAGTCTGGAAGAGCGCGAAGCAAGGCGAAAGAGTTCGAGAGTCAACCCAATTGCTGCGCCGTGATCACTCTCTACGCCCGTCGATACATGCTGGTGCGGTAACGGAACTCACATGTTGATGCCAGTGAGCGTCAATGAACTCGCTGACTGCTCGGCCGCCTTGGGCCCGAATTCATCCCGGTGCGGCTGGCAGCTGGGGTTGGTCGGCTGTGCAAGATCAAGGGGATGCTGTTTTACCGGTGCTGGGTTGGCCGCTGCTCAGGGTGTGGCCGCCGGCGGCGCCGGGTTGGGCTGCGCCGTGAGTTTGATGGTTACGGTCGAGCCCCGGCGAGCCGTCGTCCCCGCATCGGGCGTTTGTCCTCCTTTCGCCACGATGGCTGCCGGGTCCTTGGAACCCGTTGGATCTGTTTCTAGCTTGAGCGATGTCCGGGCCAGGGTTGCCTCCGCTTGGCTGGCAGTCTTACCCGCCAGGTCAGGAACTTGCTCGGTCCCCATTGCGGCGTCGATGATGTCACGGCGTGCGCCTTCCGAGGCCTTAGATGAGAAGTAGAACGCTATCGCCGCCCCGGCGCTGGCGGTCAGTCCACCGATCAAGGTGCTGCGCACAGTCAGATCCTCCACCAGGAACGAGAGGACACCAAAAACCAGCAATCCAATGACGAGTGCGACCGCTATCCAACTGCGAACGAGACTTGGCGCCGGATCGCCCGTGCCGACGCCCTTGCGGCCTCGGTATACAAGGACTCCCGCCGCCAGCACTGCCGCCAGCAGAATCGCCAAGATGATCCAGGTCTGGTTCCAGGATAGGGCAGCCACCATGGGCTCCAGTGTCATGCGAACACCGCCATTTCGAAATTTGAACTGCGACACAAGTATTGCGCAGAACCTGTCGGCCGTCATCGAAAATTTGCACTCGAGAGTTACGGGCCGATGACCAGGATGGTCAACGCAGCAGCGGCCACGACGCCAGCCGTGATGCCGGCGAAGACAGCTGTGCGGCCCCGACGGGGACTTTCCCGTCGCGAGTCACGCACCTCAGCCTCGTCCGACGTTGCCGGAGCGGCGGTAGAGCCATCCAGGTCACGCGCTTTGACGAGCGGCGTCCGAGCATCGATGGCTTTTGCCGAGCGCTAGATATCGAGCGACCCAGCGGTCCTGCGCGTCGTCGGTCATGCCAGCCGCGGTCAGTATGTCCGACAGCTGACGTTGGGTCGGACGCCGTTGGCCGCTCTTGATCTCAGCGACAGTCGTTCGGCCCCAGAAACTCTTGGCCGCCAGTGTCCGGCCTGAGTGCCCGCCGCGGGCGGCCGAGAGATCGGAACTGAATGAGGACCACGAGTCATCCATGCTGACGCCCCAAAGTTGTCGAATCGGGCATACCGAGCACCGAACCTACCGCCCCAGACACCAGTTGGGCTGGCAACCGAACAAATGAGAGATTGCAGGCGGTCCCGCGACAG
>CAWHZT010000019.1:0-25885 GCA_963833925.1 uncultured Actinomycetota bacterium
CCTCAGCTCGTCGAACTCTCGCCGCGAGTTGATCGCACGTCGTAGCACTTGGCATCTGCTCCGTGCGTGGCCGGCCGAAACCTCGGATCCACGGCTGTCGGTGAGAAAACAGCACAGATTGTGACGTTCCCTTTGTCTTCCTTCACCACTCTCGGCGTGCCCGCGCGCCTGTCCGAGATCCTCTCCGGACTCGGCATCGACACCCCGACCCCCATCCAGGCCGCCACGCTGCCCGACGCACTCGCCGGTCGCGACGTGCTCGGCCGCGGACGTACGGGCTCGGGCAAGACGTACGCCTTCCTCCTTCCCCTTGTTGCACGGCTCTCCGGCGGCCGGCGCGTTCGACCCACCGCGCCGCGGGCGATGATCTTGGCGCCCACCCGCGAGCTCGTCGGTCAGATCGAGGCCGCCTTGGTGCCGTTCGCGCAGTCCGCAGGGCTCACCGTCCGCACCGTCTTCGGCGGCGTCGGTCAGGGTCCGCAGGTGGCTGCCCTCCGGCGCGGAGTCGACGTCGTGATCGCCTGCCCCGGGCGGCTGGAGGACCTGATCAAGCAGGGCCACTGCGTCCTCGTCCGATGTCGAGGTGACTGTTCTCGACGAGGCGGACCACATGGCCGATCTCGGCTTCCTGCCAGCCGTGCGTCGACTGCTCGCCCAGACACCCCGAGGCGGACAGCGCCTGCTGTTCTCGGCCACCCTGGACAAGGCGATCGACGTGCTCGTCCGCCAGTTCCTGACGAACCCCGTCACCCACCAGGCCGACTCCCAGGAACCGGCCAGCGAGATGTCGCACCACCTGCTACAGATCGAGCGTGAGCACCGGCTGTCGATCTTGGTCGACCTGGCCAGCGCACCGGGACGTACGGTCGTGTTCACCCGCACCAAGCACGGCGCCCAGGCGCTGTCTCGCCAGCTCAACCGCAGTGGCGTGCCCTCGGTGGATCTCCACGGCAACCTCGGTCAGAACGCGCGGACCCGCAACCTCGAGGCGTTCCACGCCGGCCGCGCCTCGGTGCTGGTGGCGACCGATATCGCCGCCCGCGGGATCCACGTCGATGACGTGACCCTGGTCATCCACGCCGACCCGCCGACCGAGCACAAGGCATACCTGCACCGTTCCGGACGTACGGCCAGGGCCGGCAACGCCGGGACGGTCGTCACCTTGATGACCGGCGAGCAGGTCCGCGACGTCCGTGCGCTGACCAAGGCAGCCTCGATCGTCCCGACCATCACCCGTATTCCGGGTAGTGGCCATCCCGTGCTGGCCGAGCTGGCGCCGGGCGATCGGGTGCTGTCCGGCCCGTTCGAGGAGCCGCTCCGGTGCCTCAGCAACCGTCGAACGGCGGCGGCCAGCGCAACTCCGGCACCGGTCCGCGCAACGGGGGCGGTGGTCAGCGCGGTCGGCGCCGCAGCTCCAACCGGGGTACCGGTGCCGCGGCGTCGGACGCGACCAGGAGCCAGCGTCCGAGCTCGTCGGCACGCTCGACGGCGCCGGGGCGCCCGGCGTCCCGGTCAGCGGACCTCGTCGCGTCCCGCCTGGGCCAGAACGGCTCGCCGGGTCGACACAGCGCGGCCGGGTTCAGCACCGGGCGTCGCTGACCCTCAGGCCCAGCATCTGCGTCGCCGACGGGCGGGCTCGAGCGTCGGATGTGGCGCTCACCGCCGTCGGCGGTCGGCGGTCGGCCATCCGTCAGGACATCTCGCGCAGTAACCTGACCGGGCCGAGCAGACCATGGTCATGCGGCTCGGTCTGCTGCGTCCCCTCCTGGCCGAACAGCTGCAGGCCGATGTCGGGAATCCGGTCGTTGGCTCCCCCCGGGCGAGCAGTCGGTTGTTCAGCGAGCTCGACACCCGCACGCGAACCGTGTTGTCGCGCAGGCGAAGATCAGCGGTCACGTCGACCGTCGGACGAGAGGTGTCGAAGCCGCGCAGCGGTCCGTCGTTGATCGACGCCGAGGCCATCCCGCCGGCGGTCGAGCCCAGATCGAGCAGATACCGTGCGCCAGCCAGCACATCGGAGATCGTCAGCGTCGCCACGTACTCACCGACCCCGGAGACCTCCGGCCCGACCTGAGTCACCTCACGCCAGGGCTGGAGGCCCGCCGCGCCGACCGAGAGTCGGGTCACCGCCGTGGTCGGTCGCACCTCCCGTGTGACGTAGCCGAGGCCGCGGTCCTCGGTGATCACCTGGAGGTCGCCGGCATCCCAGCTCTCGACCGCGACGTCCCACTCTGCGGGCTCCGCCACCACCTCGTACGTTGCCGGCTCCGACGCGGCCGTTGCTCCGGTCGAGCGGTCCAACGTGATCAACGCGGTCTCCCCGGGCAAGAGGTCCACGATCACGATCGTCCGGTCGTCGGTGTACCGCACGCCGGTGTGCGGACGGATCGCGCCGGTCCAGCCGTCGATCCGGTGGGCTGTGCCGAGGCCCGGCAGCGCGATCTCGACCCGGGTGGCCCCGCCCGTCTCGTACAAGAAGTGGTACGCATACAGGTGCAGGAGGTCACCGTCCTCCCGTAGATGCGTGAGCACGCTGGAGTCGTCGGTGACGAACTCAGCGCGACCACGTACCTCGAGATCACGCAATGCGGCGACCGTGTCCGCCGTTTCGTTGATCTCCGTCACGCTCGGCAGGGTCAGCAGGGCTGCGATGGTGTCGGCGAGCTCAGGGTCACGACCGTCGAGACCAGGGGTACGGGCCGCGGCGCGCTGGTGTGTCGTGGACGTCCCGGCGAGCACCAGCTTGGCTTCGCGAGCGCCATGGACGACCGGATCCTCAGGCCCTGGCGGCCCAGTCGAGCAAGTGCCCGGCAACATCGGCGTCGAGCTCGCTCTGGTAGTCGATCAGGGCCTGGTAGCCGGGACCATCGGGTTGTGCCAGCCCGTCGACGAACGCCACATCGTCGCGCTTCAGCAGGGATCCGTCGAAGAACTCGTATGTCCATCCCGCGTCCTGCATCCCGAGATCCTGCCACCAGTGATTCTCCCGGTTCCGCATCCACGACGGCCGTACGCCTCCTCATCGTGCACCCGGCGACCGTCCGGCTCGACGACCGCGAGCCCGGACATGTTGTCGGTGAAGTGATCCGTCCGCAGGATGCCGACGTCGATCCGCGGCTTACCCTGCCGGAGCAGGCACTGGTAGCGACCGACGCATGAGTTCCAGAGCGGGTAGAACTCGGCCGCCGGCTGTCGGGTGTCGAATCGCTCGGAGAACATCGGCCACATCCCTTCATGACCGGGCCACTCGGTGGCACCCTCGGCGCCGGCGGTGCTCGCCCAGCCGTGCAGGACCGTCTTGGTGATGCCCGCGGCCAGCTGCGTGGCGATGATCTGGTCGTAGAAGCGGTGGTCGAGAATGTGGTTGCGGGTGGTGGCTCCGGTCTCGGAGGAGTACTGCTTGCCGAACAGGTGCGCCGGGCCGGCCAGCAGACGATAAGCGTCGATCTGCGATCCGAACTCCAGCGACTCCGTCTCGATGCCATCGACCTCCGGACCCGGCCGGGTGAGCTCGAACGGCAGGCCGTAGCTGATCTCCGAGCGAAGCTGCATCCCATTGCTGTGCAGGAACTCCGCGAACGGCCGCAGCATGTTCTCGATGTAGAGATCGGTCAGGGTGCGGACGTAGTCGAACCGGACCTTCTCGACCGTGATCTTGTCCTTCGCCTCCGGTTCGTTGTGGTACGTCGTCGACGCGGCCATCATGAACACACTTCGGGTGAGGAAGGGCAGCCACGGGGTGATGTCGTAGCCGCGTCGGGACCGGAACTCCGTCGCGACGGTGTGGCCCCAGAACAGGCCGGCGGCGCCGTACGTCGTGAGCTCGAGAGAGTCCATGTACATCTGGGCGCGCGGGTTCTTCGCGATCTGGGCGCGAAGCTCTGGTGTGAGCACCACCGAGTCCCAGTAGTCGATCACTGCCAGCGCGCCGTCCGGGTCGAGGTAGTTCACCGTGTAGTTGATCGACGCCGAGGGCGACGCCGTCTGGCCCGTGCCGTGCATCCAGAAGGTGAACACGCGCCAGGCGCCCTCGTCGGGGGCGGTCCAGTCCAACTCCTCGTCGGCGACCAGGCCGGTGAGGTCGACGACCGAGTCGAGCGCCAGGACGGCGCCTGCCTCCGTGATCTCCTCGACCCGAGCCGCGACCACCGCGACCAGGGACTGCTCGCGGACCTCGCCGCGGTGGCCGGGGACCGGGGACTCCACCTGTGCTGTGCTGAGGTCGACTCGGGTCAGCGCACCGCTTCGCGACGAACCGCCCGCGAGCTCGTCGACCGTGACGTTCAGCTCCTTCGCGGCGGCCGGATGCTCCGGGTCGATGGTCGGCAGGTTCGCGTTGGACCAGTTCGTGCCGGACGTGAAGCTCACCGACATGTTGCGCCTGGTGGTTTCCTCGACGACGATCTGCGAGTCGTGTACCCACTCCTCGGCGCCCCAGCCGTAGCGGGAGTGGTCGATCGCCTCCTCGTCCATCGCGAGGAACTCCATGCCGCCGAAGCCGAGGCGATGCGCGGTGTCGATCTCGAAGCGCAACGTCTCGTCGGTGTGCAGGCCCTCGGCAAGCCACCAGCGCAGCTCGGGGCGGTACTCGATGGCTGGCTCCGCGAGCAGTCCGGTCAGGTCGTCAAGGGGCATGGGTGTGTTCTCCTTCGAACGGTACGTCGAGTCGGATCGTGGCCCACCCGGGCAGAAGCCCTCGAGGGCCGTGAAACGATCCAAACACGGGTCGAGGAAACTCGTCCAGTGTCCACGCGACATCAAGTGGTCGAATCGACGGCGCCGAGGCCTCGCCACGACCCGCTGAGTCCGTGACGGCGACCAGGTCTGACGGGCTCCGCGGCTGAAGTCAGATCAGGATCAGACGGGCTCGCCGCCCGACCTGTCGGGTCGCGCCGGGCCGACGTCAGCGACCCCTGTGCTGCCAGCCCCGCTCCCCGAACCGCCGACCGCCGCCGGGAGCGGCATGGTCGGGCGGTCGGCATCCGGCTGGATCAGCTCGCTCGGCCCGACGGCAACGGGGACAGGCTCCAGTGCTGCCGGCCGCTCGACGATGCTCAGCACGATCAAGACGATCACCACGACGAGGAGGGTGCCGAGGATCTCGCCGATGGTCAGGGGCCGAAGCAGGAGGAGCGCGGCCACCGCTCCGAGGGCGATCAGCGTCTGCAACACCCGTCGCTGCGCGTAGAGCCAGTTGCCGACCTTCCCTGTGGTCACGCCTCGGCGCTCGGCAACGCCGCGCAGGTTGCCGACGCCTTCGAGATAAAGGCCACGCAGCTTGCGCGGGGCAGCGAACGGCCCGGCGAACCAGGCCACGACCACGACAACGAGCCCAAGCACCAGGGCAACCGTCGCAGTGTCCTCCATCGCCGCGGTCGCCGTGTCGTACAGCAGGGTCGAAACGCTGCTCGGCACGACCGCGGGTGGCAGTGACGTCACCAGCACGGCCCGTCCGATGACGCGTCCGGACAGCAGGAGGATCATGCCGAGAGAGAATCCCACCGCCGCCCAGATCAGCGTCCGTGCCCGGTGCCGGGCGACCAGGACGCCGCCGGCGATCAGGATCAGAGCGACCCACGGCAACCAGGTGCCCGCGGCCACAACCCCCTGATAGGCGAGCTGGATCGTCGGGATGTCGTCGGACTGCGCAATCGGGATCGTGCGGTTGACCGCCGGAATCCGCGACGCCACGCTGATGCCGCGAGCGATCAGTGCCTGCTTGGCGTCATCGATGATCGGTCCGAGCTGGATCCCGATCGTGCCGTCCTGCTGTGCGCTGATCAGGGCGTTCGGGTCGTTCTGCATGGTGGCGATCAGCTGGGCGTGGCTCAGGCGCAGCGCCCGCTCCCAGGTCGTGGCGAATGCGTCCGAGGTGACGAAGGCGGTCACTCCGTTGCGCATCAGGTTCTGTACGCCGTTGGCGGCCGGACCCTTGAGCAGGTCGAGGGCGCTGCTGGCTCGTGGACCCACACCGAGCTGCTTGATCCCGTCGATCGCGTCCGAGGTGAGCTGGTCGACGTCGACGTTCTGGTTGATGGTGTTCATGGCCTGGTCGATCACGTACGCCTGGACGGCCGGGTCCTTGGCCAGCGGTGCGTACGTCGCGACGAACTGGTCGGTGTCGGTCAACGTCACCTTCGCCCAGCCGGCGACGACGGCCACGGGTGCCAGCAGGCACCCGAGCAGGATCAAGACGACCGCGACGACTGGTCGCCAGCGCCCCGTACGTCGGGCCGGCGTGGCAGCAGGCACAGACATGGGCGGCTGGGCCGGTGTTCGCTGCCGGAGTACGTCGTTTTCAGCCTCCAGCTGGGCGATGCGGGCTCGCAGGTCGGCGTCAGCCGGTGATGTGTCGCTCATCCTCAGTCCTTCCGGGTCGAGCTCGTGGTCGCACCTGTCGCCCCGAGATGACCCACGATTCCACAGGTGCGCCCGGCCGGGCACCCTCCGCATCGGGTGATCTTCATCGTGTCGCCGACGATCACAGCGTGGGATGTCGCGCGCCGGTCAACCGACAGGACCGGCAGCCCCGCGGGCTGCCGGTCCTCGTGCGGTCGTGAGCTGCGGACTACTGCTGGTAGCCGATGTCCTGCCACCGGGTGCTCTGCAGGCCGAACGCTCCCCAGTTCGCCAGGTTGGACTTGGAGGCGATCAGTGACGGCCGCTGGTAGAGCGGAATGATGCCGGCGCTCTTCCAGGTCAGCTCGGCGACCTGGTTGGCCAAGTCGATCCGCTTCTGCGGGTCGGTCTCGATCTTGATCTGGTTGGTGAGGGCGTCCACCTCCGGGATCGAGATCTGCTGGTAGTTGCTGGCCGACCCGGTGCCGTACAGCTGGCCGATGTTCGCGAACGGCCACGGCGTGCCGACCCAGGTGAACGCGATCATGTCGAACTCGTGACCCGACAGCGTCGTACTGAACTTGTCCGTCGAGATGTTGACGATGTCGACCTTGATCCCGAGGTCCTTCAGCTGGTTCTGCGTCTGCAGGCCCTCGTTCTGCGAGGCGGCCACGCCGTCGAGCGTGGTGAACTTGACCTCGAGCGGCTTGCCGTCCTTCACTCGGATGCCGTCCGAGCCGATCTTCCAGCCGGCGGCATCGAGGGTGGACTTGGCCTTGTCTACGTTGTAGTCGATGCCCGTCTTCTGGCCCATGTCGACGTAGCCCGTCTGGTTGGACAAGAAGATGCCGTTGTTCAGCGCCTGGAACGGCCAGTCGACGCCCGCCAGGTCGGACTCGCCGATGGCGACCCGATCCAGCCCCATGACGATGGCCTGCCGTACCGCCTCGTCGGACAGCACCGGCGACTTGCTGTTCAAGGTGATGTGGCGCCAGTTCGGGCCGGCGGCCGTCCGGATCTTGCCGTCGGTGACCTTCGACGCCTGCTGGTAGCCGTTCGGGTCCGAGCCGATGTCGAAGCTGTCGATCTCGTTGTTGACGAAGGCGTTCGGGGTGGCGTCGGAAGCGATCGTCCGGAAGCTGATCTTGTCCAGCAGCGGCTTGTCACCCCACCACTTGTCGTTGGGGACAAGGGTGACGGTCTGCTGGGTCTTGTCGTTGGTGCCGACCTTGTACGGGCCCGCCATCCAGTCGTTGTTCGGTGAGTTCCAGCCGTTGTTGAACGTGTTGGGATCCTTCAGGCCCGGTGCGTGGGCCATCTCGGAGAACGGCTGGGTCCAGTCGGGGAACGCGTTTTTGAACGTGACGGTGGCCTCGGTGCCGTCGGAGTTGGATTTGATGCTGGCGACCTGGTCGTACCCGTCGGTGGACGCGCACTGGAACTTCGGGTTCTCACCGCTGCATGCCTTCCACATCGCGGTCAGGTCCGCGGCACCGACCTGGGTTCCGTCTCCCCACTTCGCTTTGGGGTTGAACTGGAAGACGGCGATGGTCGGTTTCTCCTGCGTCATCTTGGCCGACACCAGGTAGTCCGGGTTCGCGGTCGGCGTGCCCTTGGCGTCGATATTGAAGATCTGCGGGTAAAGCGAGTTCGTCACGCCCTGCGACCCCGACGTCTCCGACTCGTTGCCGTTGATGTTCATGAAGTTCCAGTTCGGCGCGAACGAGCTGATCGCCAGCCGGAGCTCGCCGCCCTGCTTCAGGCTGCCGCGGTCCTGCGGGTTGATGTCGACTGAGGTCATCGGCGCGAGCGACGCGCTGCTCTGGTCACCGCTGGGATTCTCGTTGCTGCCACTTCCGCCGCCGCACGCGGCGAGCACCATAGCGCCCGCGGCGAGGGGAACCAATAGAAGCTTGCGTCGGTTCACATGTCCTCCAGATATCTACTCGATATGGCGCTCCGAGAGCGGCCAAGATGAGAAAACCCTACGAGCGTGTCTCAGGTTTTCGCGGATGACCCCGGGTCACATCCTCCTAACGATGCGTGCCGGAGACTTGCGGACGACTCAGACAACGATCACTTCCTCGTTGTAGTGGCACGCCGAGGTGTGGTCGGGGTGAGTCGTCTCGGTCCCAGACGTCGGCGGGATGGAGCGCAAGAGGGGGATCTCGTCGACGCAGCGCTTCTGCTGTTCCTCCCTCAGGGTGGGGAACTTCTGGCAGCGGGTACGGAAGCGGCAGCCCGATGGCGGGTTGGCGGGACTGGGCAGATCGCCGCTAAGGATGATCCGCTGCCGGGACCGCTCCTTGTCTGGGTCCGGGATCGGGATAGCGGACAGGAGTGCCTGGGTGTAGGGATGCGTCGGGCGGTCGTACACCGAGTTGACCTCACCGACCTCGACGATCTTGCCCAGGTACATCACCGCGACCCGGTCCGCGATGTGCCGGATCACGGCCAGGTCGTGTGCCACGAACAGGTAGGACAGGCCTAGCTTGGTCCTCAGCTCGTCCAGCAGGTTGATCACGCCCGCCTGGATCGACACGTCCAACGCGCTGACCGGCTCGTCGAGCACGAGGAGGGCAGGCTCGAGAGCCAGGGCTCGAGCGATTCCGATCCGTTGCCGCTGCCCGCCGGAGAACTGCTGGGGATAACGATCCGCGTGGGACGGTTCGAGTCCGACGAGACTCATCAGCTCGCGTACCCGTGCCTCGACCGTCGCCTTGTCGTACTTGAAGACCCCCATCGGTTCCGCGATCAGGTCGTAGACGGGCATCCGAGGGTCGAGGGAGGCCATCGGGTCCTGGAAGACGACCTGCAGATGCTGGCGCATGGCCTTCCGGTCGGAGCGACTCATGGTCGAGACCTCGCGGCCGAGGACCTCGATCCGGCCCGCGGTGGGTTGTTTGAGATGCAGCACCTCCAGCAGCGTGGTGCTCTTGCCGCACCCGGATTCCCCGACCAGACCCAGCGTCTCCCCCTCGACGATGTCCAGGTCGATGCCGTCGACGGCGTAGACGGTGCCGACCCGACGGCGATAGATCGCGCCCTTCATCAGTGGATAGTGGCGCTGCATCGCGTCCAGTCGGAGCACGGTCTTGCGCTCGTCTCGCGGGACGCTCTCCAGTGGTGAGGCGGCCAGGGCGGGGATCGGAAAGATCTGGTCGTAGTCGAGGTTCTCCTCGGCGATCCGACCCGAGTAGATGCAGGCGGCGAGGTGGTCCGGCTGGTCCGTCGGCGAGAGGTCGGGCTCGTCGGTGGTGCAGGCATCGGTGGACAGCGGACAGCGCGGCGCGAACGGGCAGCCCGGCGGCAGGTTGACGACCGACGGCGGGTTGCCCTCCAGCGTGGCGAGCGCCTTCTTCTCGTGGGCGTCCAGGCGTGGGACCGCCCCGAGCAGGCCGATGGTGTACGGCATCCGCGGGCTGTAGTAGATCTCGTCGACGCTGCCCTGCTCGACCGGTCGGCCGGCGTACATCACCGTGACCCGGTCGGCGATGCCGGCCACGACCCCGAGGTCGTGGGTGATCATGATCATCGCGGCGCCGGTCTCGCGCTGGGCCTTCTTCAGCACCTCCAGCACCTGCGCCTGGATGGTCACGTCCAGGGCGGTGGTGGGCTCGTCGGCGATGATCACGTCGGGATCGTTGGCAATCGCCATCGCGATCATGGCTCGCTGCCGCATCCCGCCGGAGAACTCGTGGGGAAAGGCGCGGACTCGCACCTGTGGATTCGGGATGCCTACCAGATCCAGGAGCTCGACGGCCCGCGCCGTGGCCGCGGCACGGCTGACGTCGTGATGGACCTGGATCGCCTCGACGATCTGATCACCGATGCTGTAGACCGGGGTGAGCGCCGACAGCGGGTCCTGGAAGATCATCGCGAGCGACTCGCCCCGGAGCTTCGACATCCTCTCGTCGTTGAGACCGAGCAGCTCGTCCCCGTGCAGCTTGATCGACCCGGTGATCTTCGCCGTCTTCGGATGGAGGCCAAGCACCGCGAGCGACGTCACCGACTTGCCCGAGCCGGACTCGCCGACGATCGCCATCGTCTCGCCGGCCGCCAGATCGAAGCTCAGCCCGCGAACCGCTTTCACGGGTCCGGCCTCGCTGGGGAAGGTGACGTACAGGTCCTCGATGCTCAACACGGTGCCCGACGTCGTCCGCCGGACCTTGCCCACCGGGCTGGTCGCGGCCGTCATCGGGCCGACCCACCCGATGCGGAGTTCGGGTCCAGCGCATCGCGGAGCCCGTCGCCGACGGCGTTCACGCTGAGCACGAGCAGCACCACGGTGACCGCCGGACCGGTGAACAGCCAGGGAAAGCTGTTCACCTGGCGGGCGCCGTCACCCAGCAGGGTGCCGAGCGAGGTGTCCGGCGGCTGCACGCCGAAGCCGAAGAACGACAGTCCGGTCTCGGCCAGGATCGCCGCGCTGACGTTCAGCGTGGCATCGATGATCAACAGCGACGAGATGTTCGGCAGGATGTGTCGGAAGATCGTCGGGGGAGCGCCGAGACCCATGAACTTGGCCGCCTGGACGTACTCGCGTTCCTTGATCGACATCGTCAGGCTCCGCACGACCCTGGCCGACAGCATCCAGCCGAAAGCGGCCAGCAGCACGACGAGCAGCAACCAGCCGTACGGACCCTTCGCGGCTCCGGTCGAGATGACGGCGATGATCAAGAACGACGGGATGACCAGCAGCAGGTCGATGATCCACAGCCCGATCCGCTCGAACCAGCCACCGAAGTACGCGGCGAACGAGCCGACGACGGCAGCGATGCCGGTGGACAGGATCGCTACCAGGAAGCCGATCAGCAGCGACTTGCGCAGGCCGCGCAGGGTCAGGGCCCACATGTCTCGGCCACTCTGCGTGGTGCCCAGCGGATGCGTCTCGCTCGGCGGTTTCAGGTAGGCGTGACGATCGACCTGGTCGTACGTCCACTGGCTCAGGTACGGCCCGATCAAGGCGATGATCACCAGCAGGATGATCACGATCAGCCCGGCCACGGCGGTCTTGTTGCGCAGAAAGCGTCGGACGATGAGCTGGCGTCGGGTGAGCCGCTTGGACTCGCCGAGGCGCGGCGTCGGCGACTCCACCGGTTTTTCGGTGGAGAGCTCCAGCAGCGGTTCGGCCATCGTTGACTCCTAGCTCAGTCTGACCCGCGGGTCGAGAATGGCGACGGCGATGTCGGACAGGACGGCGCCGAATAGCACACAGGCGCCGGAGAACGCCACGACGGCCACCGTTCCGTTGACGTCTTGGCCGGTGATCGTGGTCACGCCGTACTCACCCATGCCGTGGAAGGAGAACATGATCTCCATGAACGTCGCGCCGGTGAACAGTGTCGCGATGCTGAAGGCGAAGTAGGTGCCGGTCGGGATGAGCGACGTACGCAGAGCGTGCTTCATCACCGCCTTGGACTCCCGCAGACCCTTGGCCCGGGCTGTGCGGACGAAGTCGGAGCCGAGGGCGTCCAGCATCAGGTTGCGCTGGATCCGGCTGAAGAAGGCGCCGTTGATCAGGATGAGTGCGATCGTCGGCAGCACCAGATGCTGTATTCGATCGACCACCGTCGCCCCCCAGTAGTCGCCGGCCTGCCCGGTCTCGCCGACGAACTCGAAGATCCGCAGCCCGGTCGCCTCGTTGACGTTGGTCCCCCAGACCTGCAGCGCGCTGGCGATGACGAACGCCGGGACCGAGAGGATGAACAGCGACAGGACCGTTGCCGCTCGGTCGGAGATCTTGTACTGGCGGGTGGCAGTCCAGGCTCCGAGCGTGACACCGATTATCGTGCCCACCAGTGAGCCGATCGTGATCAGCCGCAGACTGACCCACATCCGGCGGCTCACCTGGTCGTTCACACTGTCGCCCTTCGGCGACTGGCCCCAGTCCCAGTGCAGGATGATGTTCGTCAGCCAGGTCCAGTACCGCTGGAGCAGCGGCACCTGGTCGGACAGGTTCTTCGCGCGCAGGCTGTTCTCGATCGACTCCGGCGGCAGCGGTGGGTTGATGATCGCGTACAGCTGGCGCGGATGCAGGGCCGTCGCCGCGAGGAGATAGCTCAGTGAGACGGCGATGAAGAGCAGGATGACGTAGTTGAGCGTGCGGCGCACAACGTACGACCCCATCCGCCTCGCCTCTCTGCCGTGGCACCGACCCTGACCGTCGGGTGACAACCAAGGACTCTAAACCCGTAGCTGAGAAATTCACCCACCGCAGGGCGATTCTTCACCGACCCGCAACGAAACCTCGGTGGAAACCGGCGCGCGGACGTGGTGGAACCGGAGGACTTCTCGTGGCGTGCACGCGAAGGCCAGCTGCAGAGACAGCTTTCCCGACGGAGAAGCGATCTCAGATCCAGCTGCGCAGCCACATCCGGGCGAGCCACTTGGAGTGCGGCAGCACCTGATCGGTGAGGATCGGATAGATGTAAGCGAAGTTGGCTCCGACGAGCGCGACGTACGCCCCGGCGAGGATGCCGCCGATCATTCGGCGGTCCGTGGGCTCGTCGGGCCCGAGCAGCCGACCGATGCACAGCGCGACGGCCATCACCGAGAAGGGGATGATCGCGATCGCGTAGAAGTAGAACAGCGGGCGGGCCTCGTACTGGAACCACGGCAGCCAACCTGCCAGCACACCGACGACGGGGATGCCGAACCGCCAGTCGCGCGCGCCGATCCACAGGATCGCCGCGGCTACCAGCGCGAATACAGCGCCCCACCACAGTGCCGGGGTGCCGATCGCGCTGATCACGCTGAGGCAGTTCTCGGGGCCCTTGCAGCCACTGGTGCCGGGCGCGATGTCGTTCACGGCGTCGATGCCGAGCGGTCGGGCGATCACGAGCCAGCCGATCGGGTTGGCCCGGTACGTGTGCTGGGCGTTCATGATGAACGAGCCGGTGTGGAAGTTCCAGATGTCGTGCTGATAGTGCAGGAACGAGGCGAACGCTCGGCCGAACGCACGCGTCGTCCACGCGGCGGGATGCTGCGATCCCCACTGTCGGTCGTACCCGCCGCTGGTAGTGAACCAGCCGATCCAGCTGGTCACGTACACGATCCCGGACAGCACCACGAGCGAGACGAACGCGGGAACGCCGTCACGGATCAGCGCCATCCGGGCACGTCGTCCCGCCCCCGCGACCCGCCGCGCGCCGACGTCCCAGGCGACCGAGAGCAGAGCGAAGGCGGCGAGGATGTACAGGGCGTTCCACTTCGTGCCCAGCGCCAGGCCGAAGCACAATCCCGCCGCGATCCTCCAGGGCCGGATGATCAGCGCGGGTCCGAACGCGCCGCCCAGGTCCGGCACCCCTGCGGTGACCAGATGATCGGCGAGCCTGTTGCGGAACCAGTCCCGGTCGGCGGCCAGGCAGGCGACCGCGGCGACGACGAAGAACGCCAGGAAGATGTCGAGGAGGGCGGTCCGGGACATCACGAAGGCCAGTCCGTCGAAGGTCAAGAGCAGCCCGGCCACCCCACCGATGAGGGTGGAGCGGGAGACCCGGCGGACCAGTCGGATGGTGATCAGGATCAGCAAGGTGCCGAAGACCAGGGGGGCGACCCGCCAGCCGAACGAGTTCATCCCGAACAGTGCCTCGCCGCCCGCGATCAGCCACTTGCCGATCGGGGGATGGACGATGAAGGACGCGGCCTTCTCCATCACGTCGACGTTTCCCGCGACGATGGATGAGTTGGCGGTGCTGGGCCACTGCCGCTCGTAGCCCGACGTGAGCAGCGCGTACGCGTCCTTCGCGTAGTAGGTCTCGTCGAAGACGAGCTTGTTCGGGTTCGCCAGCCCAACGGCGCGGATCACGAAGGCGATGGCGGTGATGCTCAGGGTGACCAGCCAGCCGGACAGCCGGTCGGTCAGCGGCGGGATCCGAAGCCGTTCGATGGTGGTCGCGTTCGGATCGGCTGCTCGCGGGCTCAGTCGGCGGCGTATCCGGGGCTTCGCGGGTTCGACGCCGGCGGGCTCGTCGGCGACGGGCCGGGCGGGCGCGTCGTGGAGGAGCTCGCTGGGCACCGGCACATCTTAGGTGCTGAGGTTGTTGGGACCCACAGGTCTGCGTCGGCGCGTAGAGGGCGTCGCGACGATGGGGCTCGAAGGGGATGCGAAGGGGCTGCGAAGGGCCTGGAAGGGGCTGGGAAGGCCTGGCGGGGCTAGCGGCGCTTCAGCGCTTCGGCGTAGAGAGCGTTCTTCGATAGTCCCGTTCGGGCGGCGACCTCGCCGACCGCCGCCTTGAGCCGTACGCCGCCGGCGACGAGGTCGGCCACCTCGACGCCTGCCGAGTCGAGGTCCGCGCCGGTCGCGGGCGCGCCGGCGACGACGAGCGTCACCTCGCCGCGTACGCCCTCGGCTGCCCAGGCGGCCAGCTCGGTGAGCGTTCCGCGGACGACCTCTTCGTACGTCTTCGTCAGCTCCCGGCACACCGCGCCGACCCGATCGCCGCCGAAGGCCTCCGCCTGGGCACGGAGTGCCTCCGCGGTGCGGTGCGGAGCCTCGAAGAACACCATGGTGCGCGGCTCGGCGGCGAGCTCGGCCAGTCTCCGGGCGCGTTCGCCGGCCTTGCGAGGCAGGAAGCCCTCGAAGCAGAACCGGTCCACCGGCAGGCCGGACACGGTCAGCGCGGTCAGCACTGCGGACGGGCCGGGCACCGCGGTCACCCGGATGCCCGCCTCGATGGCCGCCGCCACCACGCGATATCCCGGGTCGGACACCGAGGGCATACCGGCGTCGGTCGCCACGACCACCCGGGCTCCGTCCTGGAGTGCGGCGACGAGCTCGGCGGCTCGGGCCGCCTCGTTGCCCTCGAAGTAGGAAGTGATCCGGGCCGTCGTCTCGATCCCGAGCCGATCGAGCAGCGCGCGGAGCCGGCGAGTGTCCTCGGCCGCAATGAGATCGGCCGTCGCCAGCTCGTGACGAAGCCGCGGTGACGCGTCGTCGGCCGAGCCGATCGGGGTCGCCGCCAGCACCAGTACGCCGTGCTCAGCCGAGGTCACCACGGTCTCAGCGTGTCAAATGCCCACCGAGCTTGTCGAAGGGCGGCCGGATCAGCGCATGTGGGCGATGCGGTGCGATGACGTGGGAGTGTGGCCCGGTTCGGGGCTGCATGTGGGCGATGCGGTGCGATGACGTGGGAGTAAGTGGCCGGGTTCGGGGCTGCATGTGGGCGATGCGGTGGATGACGTGGGAGTGTGGCCGGGTTCGGGGTTGCATGTGGGCGATGCGGTGCGATGACGTGGGAGTGTGGCCGGGTTCGGGGCTGCATGTGGGCGATGCGGTGGGATGACGTGGGAGTGTGGCCCGGTTCGGGGCTGCATGTGGGCGATGCGGTGCGATGACGAGGGGACGGGGTGGCTCAGTAGAGTCGCCAGGGTGCCGTCGGAGCTGCCACCGCTGCCGGAGCCCTTGCCAGGGCCCGTCGTCGACACGCACTGCCACCTCGACGCGACCGAGGAGCTCTCGGGTCTCCAACCGCGACGAGCGCTCGACGACGCGGCCTCGGTGAACGTCCGTCGGCTGGTCCAGGTCGGCTGCGATGTCGAGAGCTCCCAATGGGCCGTGGCCGCGGCGCGGCGTTGGGACACCGTCGTGGCATCGGTGGCGATGCACCCCAACGATGCCGCGCGATCCGGTGCCGGGCTGCCCGCGGCGCTGGCCGAGATCGAGCGACTCGCCGCCGAGCCGGGCGTGCGCGGAATAGGGGAGACCGGGCTGGACTTCTACCGCACTCGCGACCCCGACGGACAGCGGATCCAGCGGCTGAGTTTCGCGGCGCACATCGCGCTGGCGAAGACGTACGACAAGTGCCTGGTCATCCACGATCGAGACGCCCACGACGCCATCCTGGACGTGCTCGACGCGGAGGGTGCACCGGATCGGATCGTGATGCACTGTTTTTCCGGCGACGCCGACTTCGCGCGGGCCTGTCTGGACCGCGGCGCCCACCTGTCGTTTGCCGGCACCGTCACGTTCAAGGCCAACGAGCACCTCCGAGAGGCGCTGAGGATCGCGCCGCGCGACCGGGTGGTCGTGGAGACCGACGCTCCGTACCTGACTCCGATGCCGCTCCGTGGCCGACCGAATGCGTCGTACCTGATTCCGCACACGGCACGGTTCATGGCCGATCTGCTCGGCGTGGACCTGGTCTCGCTGTGCGCAGACCTCGACGCCAACGCCGACACGGCCTTCGGGGGTCCGTGGTGAGGGGGATTCGCTGATCGTGGAGTTCAAGGACGTGCTGCGGAGGCGTCGAAGTGTCCGGCGCTTCGACCCGGATCGCCCGATCCCGGCCGAGGCTCTCGAGCCGATCCTGGACGCCGCCCTGCGAGCGCCGTCCGCCGGCCACACCCAGGGCGTTTCCGTGCTCGTGCTGGACGAGACCGACGGGGTCGCGGCCTTCTGGCGGATCACGGTGGGCGAGCCCGCCGACGACGATGACACCTGGCTGAGAGGAATGCGGACAGCCCCCGTACTGGTCACCGTGTGGACCAGCGAACGTGCCTATCTCGACCGCTACGCCGAGCCGGACAAGGGATGGACGGACCGGGACAAGGACCGCTGGAGCGCTCCCTATTGGTGGGTCGATGCCGGCATGGCCGCCATGAACGTGCTGCTGGCCGCGGTGGACGCCGGACTCGGTGCGTGCTTCTTCGGAATCCCGACCAACCGGCGCGAGGCGGTCCGCGTCCACTTCGGCGTGCCGGGCGACCAGCTCAGTGTGGGGGTGATCGCCATCGGTCACCCGGCCGGCGGAGATCGGGGATCGGCCGCTACCCGCGCGAAACGCGACCGCGACGCACGGATCAGGCGCGGAACCTGGATTGTCTGACGGGCGCACAGAAGCGCCTCGTTCCTGGGATGATGGCAAGGATTTTGGGGTGAGTCACCGGAACCGTTATGATTCCGTGACCGATGCGGCTGGTCCCGGTGACCGTCGCCACACCGATCGGGTCCGCGGACGTCAGGCGGGCCCCTGTGGGGAGTGCTTGTGCGGAAGATCATCCCGGTAGTTGCTGCCGGCGTCACGGCGCTGGCCGTGGCCGGCGGCACGTTCGGCTACGTGATCGCCAACAAAGATGTCACGTTGGCCGTGGACGGCGCGTCCACCGAGGTGGCGACGACCGCCGGTACGGTCGGCGAGGTGCTCGCGGATCACGACATCACGGTCGGTGACCGAGATGTCGTGGCGCCTGCGCTGGACGCCAAGGTCACCGACGGCACCCGGATCGCGGTGCAGTTCGCCCGCCAGGTCACGGTGAATGTCGACGGCAAGACACGGACCTTCTGGACTACCGCCACCAACGTCGACCAGGCGCTGACCAGCCAGGGGATCGCAGACGATGGCGCCAAGATCTCCACCTCGCGCAGCACCACGATCGGACGGCAAGGCCTCACCTTCGACCTGGCCACCCGCAAGACGGTGACCGTCAAGGCCGCCGGTCAGTCGAAGACGGTCGAGACGACCGCCACCACGGTCGGCGAAGCGCTGGCCGCGGCATCGATCACCCCGGACGGCGACGACCTGATCAGCGCCGACCGCTCCGCACCGGTCAAGGACGGCTCGACGGTCACGTTCACGAAGGTCGACGTCAAGAACCTCACCAAGAAGGAGACGATCGCGTACAAGACTGTGCGCAAGAACTCCTCGACTCTCGCCAAGGGCAAGACCGTCGTCGACCGAAGTGGCAAGACGGGCAGCAAGAAGGTCGTCTACCGTGAGGTCCGCCACGACGGGAAGGTCAGCTCGCGCGAGGCCGTCAAGACGACCGTGACCGCCAAGCCGACCGCTCGGATCCTCCTGATCGGCACCAAGAAGTCGTCGTCGAGCGAGTCCTCGGGTGGCAGCGCGCCGTCGGTCGCCGCGGGTAGCGCCTGGGACAAGCTCGCTCGGTGCGAGTCGGGCGGCAACTGGCACATCAACACCGGCAACGGCTACTACGGCGGGCTTCAGTTCAGCCTGAGCACCTGGCGGGCGTACGGCGGCAGCGGACTGCCGAGCAGCAACAGCCGCGAGCAGCAGATCGCGATCGCCAAGAAGGTGCAGGCGGCCGCCGGCTGGGGTCAGTGGCCAGCCTGCTCGCGCAAGGCCGGCCTCCGCTGACTTTTGGTGTTCGCTCGCGCTCGCTGCGCGCCTCATGACTCTCACTTTCTCCCTCGCTCGCGGCCGTAGGCAAGGTGCCGCTGCCGCGGTCGAGCTGGGCCGCTCGCTCGGTCGGAAGTGAGAGCCAGGCGCTCCGCTTGCCGACGCTCGCTCACTGGCAGGCCCTAGTGGTGCGTCTGCCAATTGGCCCGGCACTCAGCGGCCCCTGGGCACGCACCTCGCGGCGTTCTCCTCAGTCGAGGTACAACCCCGGTATCCCTCCCTCGTCGGCCTTGCGATGCACGCACCCATCCACCGCTGAGTGCCAGACCACCTGGCAGACGCACCACTAGGCTCGGGATCGTGACCGGCGCCGGGCTGCTCGACCCCTCCTCGATCAGGGCGATCGCAGCGCGGCTGGGCCTCCGTCCCACCAAGCAGCGTGGCCAGAACTTCGTCGTCGACGCCAACACGGTCCGTCGCATCGTGGCTGCCGCCCAGGTGAGTGCCGACGACGTGGTGCTGGAGATCGGACCAGGGTTGGGTTCGCTGACACTCGGGCTGCTCGAGACCGGTGCGCGAGTCGTAGCCGTGGAGATCGACGGCCTGCTCGCCCGGGCGCTCCCCGAGACGGTCCGGATCAGGATGCCGGATCGGGCCGATGCCCTGGACGTGATCTGCGCCGACGCCATGCGGGTCGATGCTCTTCCGATCCGCCCGACTGCGGTGGTGGCCAATCTTCCGTACAACGTCGCGGTGCCGATCCTGCTGCATCTGCTGGCGAGCTTCGACTCGTGGACCCGGGGACTGGTGATGGTGCAGGCCGAGGTCGCCCAGCGCCTCGTCGCCAAGCCTGGCGGCAAGATCTACGGCATTCCGTCGGTGAAGCTCGCCTGGTACGCCCAGTCCGCCTGGGCGGGCAGCGTGTCGGCATCCGTCTTCTGGCCCGTGCCCAATGTGGAGTCGGGACTGGTCGCCATCCGGCGTCGGCAGCCTCCAGCGACGTCCGCGACTCGCGAGGAGGTCTTCGGCGTTGTCGATGCGGCGTTCGCCCAGCGGCGCAAGATGCTGCGATCCTCGCTGTCGACCCTGGTCGGGTCGTCCGCCGCTGCGGTCGAGGTGCTCGAGGCGGCCGGAGTCGACCCTCAGGCTCGAGGTGAGGTTCTCGGGGTGGCCGAGTTCGCCCGGGTCGCGGAGCAGCTCGCGGCGGCGAGGACCCAGGCCGTCCCCGATCCGGACGCACACTAGCCTCGCCTCGTGGTCTCGCCCGTCCCGCCGACGTACGACGGTGTCCGCGTCCGGGTGCCGGCGAAGGTCAATCTCGCGCTCAAGGTCGGTCCGCGACGGCGCGACGGCTTCCACCCGCTGGCCACCGTCTACCACGCGGTATCGCTCTTCGACGAGATCACCGTGAACCATGCGGCCCCGGGTCACTTCAGCGTGACGGTGACCGGCGAGGGTGCGCGATCCGTGCCGCGGGACGACAGCAACCTCGCCGTGCGGGCCGCGCGGCTGCTGGCGAGCTCGTTCGGGGACGAGCGGTCGGCCGGCGTTCGACTTCAGATCGCCAAGTCGATCCCGGTGGCCGGCGGACTCGCCGGCGGGTCGGCGGATGCAGCGGCCGCCCTGGTGGCCTGCTCGCAGCTGTGGGATCTCGACGTGTCGGCCGAGCAACTACGCCGAGTCGCCGCGCTGTTGGGCAGCGACGTCCCGTTCGCACTGCTCGGTGGGACGGCGCTGGGGAGCGGCCGGGGTGAGGACGTGATGCCCGCGCTGGCGCGCGGGACGTTCCACTGGGTCCTTGGCTTCGGGCACCAGGGACTGTCCACACCGGCGGTCTATCGCCGCTTCGATGAGCTCCATCCGCGGCCACCGGCACCAGTGGTGCCCGTGGAGCTGATGGAGGCGCTCCGTGCCGGTGATCCGATCGCGCTCGGGGCCGCGCTCGTCAACGATCTACAGCGACCCGCGCTGGATCTTCAGCCTCGACTCGGACGCACGGTCGGCGCGGGCCTCGAACTCGGCGCGGTCGGCGCGATCGTGTCGGGCTCGGGACCGACCGTCGCCTTCCTGGCCGCGGACGAGGCCGGCGCGGTAGACCTGGCCGTCGCGCTCAGCACCGAGGGCGTCTGTCGCGCGATACGACGAGCCAGCGGGCCGGTGCCGGGCGCGCGCTCACTCTGATCCCGCTGACCAGCGCTCCGTCGATGGTCGAAATCGCCCGTTTGAGGCCCGGGATCCGCATCGGCGGAGCGCTCGTCAGCGCTCGGTGGTGATCATTAGGCTGACGCGGGTGAGTTCGGCATCGCCCGTCAAGTTCGTCCACGCCCTGTCGCCGCGCGATCCGCACGAGGCACATCGGGTGTCCACCCCGCTGGAGCTGCTGACGGACCTCTGCTTCGTGGTCGCGGTCGCTCAGGCGTCGGCCGGTCTGCACCACGCGATCGCCGAGAACCACATCGGCCACGGCCTGATCGGCTTCGGGATCGCCTTCTTCGCGATCTGGTGGACCTGGTTGAACTTCAGCTGGTTCGCCTCGGCGTACGACAACGACGATGTCGTCTACCGACTGCTGACCATCCTGCAGATCATCGGCGTCCTCGTGCTGGCCGCCGGGGTCGCCGGGTTCTTCACGGGCGACTTCCTGCTGCCGATCCTGGGCTACGTCATCATGCGGATCGCACTTGTCATCCAGTGGTTGCGGGCCTCGCGCGGCGACCCGCACACCCGACGAACGTGCCGGCGCTACGCGTTCGGACTGGTCGTGGTCCAGCTGCTCTGGGTTTCGCTTCTGGCGGTCCCGCACGACTACCAGCTGTTGCTCTTCCCGCTGCTCGCCCTGCTCGACTTCGGGGTGCCGGTGTGGGCGGAGCGAACCGGCGCGACGCCTTGGCATCCCGAGCACATCGCCGACCGGTACGCCGCGTTCTTCATCATCGTGCTCGGCGAATCGATCCTGGCTGCCACGGTCGCGATCCAGGGAGCCTGGACCGACCTCGCCCATGCGGTCGACGCGTTGGTGGTGATGATCGGGGGCGTCCTCATCGTGTTCGGGATGTGGTGGCTCTACTTCGCACGAGACGCGAGCGTCGTGCTCGAGCACGCCCGGGCGGAGGGGACCCGATTTGAGTACGTGTGGGGGTCGGGCACTACTTCATCTTCGCCTCGGGTGCGGCCGTGGGTGCCGGTCTGGCGGTTCGGGCCGAGTACTGGGCGCACCCGGAGGAGATCCCGCGGCTCGGCTCCGCGGCCGCGGTGACCGTGCCGATCGCTGTCCTGATGGCCGCGCTCTATCTGATCCAGCTGCGACAGCACCACCCGACGCCCCGAGCCGGTCTGCCTTTTCTGATCGCCATCGTGCTGGTGCTCGCGTGCACCCTCAGCGCGCTGCCTGAGCTGCTCGCTGGCCTGGTGCTGGCCGCCTTGCTGGTTACCGAGCTGCGTCAGGTCGCACGGGCCGCCGCCGTTCCGGCCTGACGGTTCTGTCGCCTCCGTTCGCGCCCGGCTCGGAGCGCCGCTCACCTCGACGCGCGCATCGCGGACTCGGACGGGCAGGCTCGATCGGGAGCTGGTTTGGGTCGCCGGTTCTAGGTCGTTGGTCTGCGGTCGCCGGTCAGTGTGTGTGTCTCCGGTCCGTGCGGGTCGGGTGTGTCGGTCAGGGTGTCTCGGGCGCTCGTAAAGCTCCCGCATAGCGAAGCAGGAGCACCCGCAGGGAGGCGGCGAGGGCGTCCCCGTCGGCTTGGGTCAGTTCCGCCATGATCGCGCGTTCCGCATCGAGGAGATCGGCGAGCGCGGCATCGACCTGCCCTCGTCCGGCGACTGTGAGGCTGACCAGGACACCGCGTCGGTCGTCGGGGTGTACTTCGCGGCTCACCAGACCCCGCGCGGCGAGTCGGTCCACACGGTTGGTCATCGTGCCAGACGTCACCATCGTCTCCCGGACGAGCTGGCCAGGGGTCAGTCGATAGGGTGCACCGGCCCGACGCAGGGCTGCCAGCACGTCGAACTCCCAGCTCTCCAGCTCGTGGGCTGAGAACGCTCGGCTGCGGACCCGGTCCAAGTGACGAGCGAGCCGGGTCACTCGCGAGAGCACCCGCATCGGCTCGACATCGAGATCCGGCCGTTCCCGCTGCCAGGCCGCGACGATGTGATCGACCTCGTCGGGCGGAGAGTCGGGCACGGACGGCAGTCTAGGCAGCGCGACCCGTCGACCCGCCCAGGCCACACACAGCCTGGTCTTCGCGCCTCCCCGACGCGGCCGGCCCTCATTTGCCAGCCCGGGTGTCCGAGTGGGTCGGAGTGTGGCCCGTGCGGCTTCGTTCGCCGGCCCGGGTGTGCGAGTGGGGTCGGGTGTGGCGCGCGTGTGGCTTCGTTCGCCTGCCCGGGTGTGCGAGTGGGGTCGGCGGGGTGGCGCGCGTGTGGGCCTCGTTCGCTGGCCGGGGTGTCGGAGTGGGGCCGGGTGTGGCGCGCGTGTGGGCCTCGTTTGCCACGCCGGGCGTGGCGAGTGGGGTGGAGTGTGGACGCGCAGGGGCACCGTTCGCCACGCCGGGCGTCCCAAGTGGGGTCCCATGCGACGGTAGACACCCAGAGCCGGGCCCGGGGGTTAGTGCGACGCGGGGGCGAGGTCGCTATCGGTCCGCGGCATGGTGGCGGCAAGGCCGACGATGCCGGCGCACAGGATGGCCGGGATGATCATCGCGTGCTGCAGCCCGAAGTGGTTGACCAGGAAGCCGATCACGGCCGGTCCCATCAGGAACGCGGCGTACCCGAACGTGACGACCACCGCGAGCACCCGGCCACCGCCGATATGGCCGGCGGACGCGTACACACTGGGGCGCGATCATCCCTACGCCGAAGCCCACCAGCGCCCAGCTCTCTCCACCAGCAGCGGCAGTCCGCTGACCAGGCTCACGGTCAGATAGCCGATCGCCGCACACGCCCCGCCGAACCGCACCACGGCTCGACGTCCGAATCTCGCGACGAGCCGGTCGCCGACGAGCCGGATCAGCACCATGAAGCCGGTGACGGCCACGAGCCCGAGTGAGCCGGTGGTGGAGTCGACGTGTGCGACCTCGGTGACGTGCAGCGCGGACCAGTCGGTGGCGGTGCCCTCGGCGAGTCCGAAGGCAAGGGCCATGATCGCCAGAAGCCAGGCGATCCGCGGGATCTTCGTGCGTACGCCGTCGACCGTGTGCGGGACCACCGCGGCCGGCGGAGTGATCTTGAAAGCGACGACCAGGACGATCGACGCGATGAAGGCCAGCGTCAGCATCACCGGGGCCACGATGTCTCCGCCGGTCAGTCCTATAAGGGTGGCGACGATGAGCACCGAGCCGGCGCCGATGAAGCTGCCCACCGACCAGAAGGCGTGGAAGAAGCTCATGATGGGCCGCCGGCGAGCCGACTCGACCTGGACGCCGAGGGCATTCATGGCCACATCCATCGCGCCGTTGCCCAGCCCGAGGAAGACCGCGCCGAGGACCGCGACCTGATAGCTCGACGCCAACGAGAACGTGACCGCCGAGGCGATCAGCATCGGCAACCCGGCGAGGGCTACCTTGCGGGCGCCGATCGCGTCGGCGAGCCGCCCGCCGACCTGCATCGACAAGATGCCGGCGAGGCTGCCGCAGAAGAGCATCAGCGCGATGTGCGTCGCGTCGATGCCGACCCGGTCGCGGATCGAGGGGAGCGTGCCGCCATAGCCACCGAGGATCATGCCGTTCACCGCGAACAGCACCGTCACGGCAACCGCGGACTTCTTCCGCGCAAGCCGCTCGGTGAGCGTGTCGGGTGGGATGAGGCTGGTCTCGGCGGTCATGTATCGGTGTCCTGGATCGATTAACTAAAACGTTACAGAAAGCCTAGCGGGCGACTGTCCGATCGGCAAGTCCGCGAGCTCCCGGTGCCCCCGCGGAGATAGTGCAGGTCAGTGGCCGATCGGTCGCGGATGCTGAGCGTGGCCATGGACCCGTCGGGCCGACTGGCACCCACTATTTCCGCGTCGGGTCGGCAGCCGCCGGTGGCGGCGTGGCCGCTGCGGGAACAGCGGGCCGGGTGGGTGGGAAAACGGGTAGGTCGTTGTGATCGGAGATCAGCGGCGGGTGAGCAGTCGCGGTTTCGCCTCGAGATCGCTCAGACCGTTCCAGGCGAGGTTGACCACGTGAGCCGCCACCTCCGACTTCTTCGGGCGACGCATGTCGAGCCACCACTGACCGGTGAGGGCGACCATTCCGACGAGCATCTGCGCGTACATCGGCGCCGTTTTGGCATCCAGTCCACGGCTGCGGAACTCGGCGACCAGGATCCCCTCGACCTGGGAGGCGATGTCGCTCAACAAGCTCGCGAACGAGCCCGTGGACTGGCCGACCGAAGAGTCCCGGGACAGGATCCGGAAGCCGTCGGTATTGCTGCTCGATGTAGTCCAGCAGGGCCAGAGCCGCGCGTTCGATCAGCTCGCGCTGCCGGCTGTCGGGATGAGCCACCGCTATCGACTCTGCGGTCAGGGAGGACAGGATCCCGTCCAGCAGCGTGTTCACTTCGCGGTCGACGACCACGGCGTACAGGCCCTCCTTGCCGCCGAAGTGCTCGTACACCACCGGCTTGCTCACCTCGGCCCGCGCGGCGATCTCCTCGACCGAAGTGCCTTCGTAGCCGCGGGCGGCGAATAGTTCCCGCGAGACCGCAATGAGCTGCTCGCGACGCTCGGCGCTGGTCATCCGCACCCGGGTCGGCCGACGAGCTCGTGTCGGTTCCTTCGGGGTCGAGCTACGTGGGGCCATGAGGCCACAGTCTTCGCGCTGGGTCCGCCATCGGCAAACTCCGAGCTGAGTCGCGCCGGCGCATTCGGACGATCGGGCGGGCGAGTGGAGTGGGTGTATTCCGATTCGAGTCGCACTTGCCTGACCGGGTGGGCGAGTGGAGTGGGCGTACGCCGATTCGAGTCGCACTCGCCCGACCGGGCGGGCAAGTCGCGGATGGGTCGGGAAGGCAGACGCCGGCAGCGGGGCGAGGGGCCGGACCCCGCCCGTTCCACGAGCCGTGTGCGGCGCCGTGGCCGCTTGCGTACGCTATTCCCTGGCCGACACCCAGAAGTTCAGCCTGGGCGTCGGCCAGCATGACGCGCGATCGTGCCGGTGAGCCGGCGAGGTCGTACGTTCCCCGGTTGGTCTGTCGGCAGGGCCCGCCTGACTTTGAATCAGGACTAGCGACGTAGGTTCGACTCCTACCCGGGGAGCGGAAAGTCTTTCCACAGCGCCTGCGTACGACCTCGCGAGGAGATCCACTGGTGGCCCAATCCGATGTCTACGCACCCCAGCCCGGTCAACCGCCGGTCGGAGCCGTGGTGATCCTGGCCGCAGGCGAGGGGACCCGGATGAAGTCCACCCGCTCGAAGCTGCTGCACGAGCTCGGCGGTCATCCGATGCTCAGCTATGCCGTCGACGCGGCCACCGCACTGCAGCCCGAGC
>CAWHZT010000020.1:0-639435 GCA_963833925.1 uncultured Actinomycetota bacterium
CGGTCAACAGCCGGCCTACCCCCCCCGCAGGGCGCCTCCCAGCCACCTCCCGCCGGGGGTTACCAGCAACCTACGGCCGGCTACGACCCGCAGGCGGGCGGTCAGCCCGCTGGACAGTACGCTCCCCGCCGGCATACCCGAACCAGCCGGGCTACCCGCCGCAGCCGTACGCGGGTCAGCCGGCAGCGGGTCCGCAGCCCATGAGCCAGAGCGACGAGCGGCTGTGGGCGACGCTCAGCCACATCAGCATTCCGTTCATCGGCGTGGTGGGCCCGCTGATCGTCTACCTCGTCTTCAAGGATCGCAGCGCGTTCCTGAAGGACCAGGGCACCGAGTCGCTGAACTTCTCGATCCTGTACACGATTGCTCAGGTGGTCGCGAGCTTCCTGGTGTTCGCCGTCGTCGGTGGCATCCTGCTTCCCCTGATCTTCATCGGCGCGCTGGTGCTGTGCATCATTGCGGCCATCGCGGCAAACAAGGGCAAGGCGTATCGCTATCCGATCAATTGGCGGCTGATCAAGTAATCCGCGACACAGTACGACCTCGTCGTTGATCACAGCCTGCAGACTGGATCCGTGGCCACGCAGCGCCCACTGACCTGGGAAGCGGATTTTCTGCCGGGGTTCGAGTCGATAGACCTACCCCTGCCGGATGCTGCTCGCGCGTCCGGCGAGCCCGCAGACGTCGAGCTGGTCGGCACCCTGTTGCGGCGGGTGCCCACCAGCTCGTCCCGCGCAGTGCTCTATCTGCACGGCTGGAACGACTACTTCTTCCAGACCCATCTCGCCGACTACATCGCCGATCTGGGCTTCGACTTCTACGCCGTCGACCTTCGGCGCTACGGGCGTAGCCTGCGCAACGGCCATCTCCGCGGCTTCATCACTGATCTCGACGAGTACACCGCCGAGATCGACGCGGCGACCGCCGTCATCGGCGCCGACCACACGAGCCTGGTGCTGATGGGTCACTCGACCGGTGGTCTGATCGCGGCTCTGTGGGCCGCCGCTCACCCCGACCGAGTAGCCGCCGTCGTGCTCAACTCCCCATGGCTGGACCTTCAGGGATCGGCCATGATCCGGGCCATCGGCACCCCCGTCGTCGACGCGGTCGGTCGGCAGTCACCGACGTCGGTGATCCCCCTGCCGGATCTGGGCTTCTACGCCCGGACGCTGCACTCCAGCCTCGAGGGAGAGTGGGACTACGACCTGGAGCTGAAGACCACACCGAGTCCACCAGTCCGGGCGGGGTGGCTACGCGCGATCCGGCAGGGTCACCAGCGGGTGGCTGCCGGCCTCGAGCTGCCGATGCCGGTGCTGGTGATGGCCTCGGGCGCGACCGAGTTCGCCCGCAGATGGCACGAGGGCCTCCGCGCCGCGGACACCGTGCTGGACGTCGATCAGATCGTCACCCGCGGTGCCCGGCTGGGCTGGCACGTGACGATCGTCCGGATCGCGGGCGGGCTGCACGATCTGTTCTTGTCCCCACCGGCGGTCCGCGAGATTGCGCTGTTCGAGCTCGAACGATGGCTGCAGGCGTACGCGTTCGACGAGCCGCGGACACTGGTCGGGCCCACCCGGTCGACCGCGTCGAGCGGCGGTCCGTCGCTCGCTGGTGGACGGGGTTTCCGCGGGCGCGGAGCCACTGGTTAGATGAACCTGTGACTGAGATGCCCCATGTGGTAATTGTCGGCGGTGGATTTGGTGGGCTGTCGGCGGCCTCGGAGCTGTCCAAGGAAGGCTTCCGGGTGACTCTCCTGGATCGCCACCCCTACAACACGTTCCAACCGCTGCTCTACCAAGTGGCGACGGGTGGCCTCAACGCCGGCGACGTCACGTACTCGTTGCGCTTTTTCAGCGCGCGTCACAAGATCAGATTCCGGTGCACGACGGTCGTTGGAGTCGATCATGACGCCCGCGAGATCGAGTGCGACGACGGCGTCAAGATCTCCTACGACTACCTGATCGTCTCGACCGGCATCACGACGAACCACTTCGGTATCCCGGGTGCCGCCGAGAACACGATGTCGATGTACACCCGACCCGACGCGCTGAAGGTGCGCGACACGATCTTCGGGGCCATCGAGACGATCGCCAGCTCCTCGGACCTGCTGACCGGCAGTTTCACCGTGGTGATCGTCGGCGGCGGTGCCACAGGGGTTGAGATGGCCGGTCAGCTGGCCGAGCTGCGGAACCACGCCATCCCGATGGTCTATCCGGAGCTGAACCCGGCCAGGGTTCACGTCGTGATGGTCGAGATGGGCCCGCACCTGCTGGCGCCGTTCGCACCGTCGCTGCGGACGTACACGCTGCGCGAGCTGGTCAAGCGCGGCGTCGACGTTCGGCTCAACACCGCGATCTCCCAGGTGGACCCGCATCAGGTCGTCTTCAAGGACGGCACCTCGATGCCCGTCGATCTGGTGATCTGGGCCGCCGGGGTCTCGGGCTACCCCTTGTTGCGCAGCTGGGGCCTGCCGATCGGGCGCGGGGGCCGGGTCGAGGTGAACTCCGACCTGCGGACCACGAACGACGACCGCGTGTTCGCCGTCGGTGACGCATCGTTGATCGTCGACAATCCGTTGCCGCAGGTAGCTCAGCCGGCGTTGCAGGAGGGGAAGCACGCTGCGAAGCAGATTGTCCGCCTGACCCGCGGGCTCGCGACCGAGCCATTCTCCTACACCGACAAGGGCTCGATGGCGACCATCGGGCGCGCTGACGCCGTGCTGCAGCTGCCGGGTGGGCTCAAGATCAAGGGTCTGGTGGCTTGGCTCGGCTGGATCGCACTACACATCTTGTTCCTGCTGGGCAGCCGGAACCGGATCCAGACACTGATCAACCTGGGCACCCGGTATGTCGGTCTGGGCCGGTCCGGCGTGATCGTCGGTGACGTGATGGAGCCGCCGAAGCTTCGAGCCATCCGGGAGAAGTAAGGGCCGCCAGTCGTGCTGGACCCGCGAGGCCGTTAGGCCGGCGGGCTCGGCGATGAAGTCGCAGAGTCGAACAGGGTGTGGCCTCACGCGTAGGGGCGAGCGGTGTGCTCGGCCTGGACGCCGTATGCGCCACCGTGGCTGACGGCGTGCACCAGCAGCGGCTGGAGCTGGTGCAGGCCGATCAGATCGCGCCAGCCGTCATCGAGCCGGGCGGCCTCGGCATACGACGCGGTGATTCTCGTCAGGTGGGGCGCGCCGAAAAGGGTGAGCATGCCGAGGTCTGCCAGCCCATGGCCTCCGTGCGCCGCGGGATCGATCAGCACCACGCCGGAGGTGGTGAACATCACGTTTCCCGACCACAGGTCGCCGTGGATGCGGGCGGGCGGGCGATGGTCATCGAGCTCGCCGGCGAGCAGCCGCTCGCAGACTCGCTCGACCAGAGCCAGACCGCTGCGACTCAAGGTGCCCAGATCGCGGGCTCGGCGGGCGTACGGCAGGAGGCGTTGTTCGGCGTAGAACGCACCCCAGCTTGGGGTCGGCCGCAACGACAGCGGCTGGCGGCCGATGAAGCCGTCGCCGGTCCAGCCCCGCGGTGGTTGTCCGAACGAGTCCGCGCCGGCAGCATGGGTCCCTGCCAGGGCTCGGCCGAAGTCCTCGGCAGCGGCTGCCGTAGGCCGCACTGCGGTCACCCGCTCGACGACGATGAAGTCGAGCCCAACGTCGCGTACGCCGACCACTCGGGCTGATCCGTCCCCCGCGGCCCTCAGCCACGCGAGTCCGGCGGCCTCGACGGCGAAGAAGTCGGGTGGAGCGCCCGGATAGCGCTTGGTGAAGGTGTCTGCCTGCGGCGACCGATCACCGGCCGCCGCGCCAACACTCACCGCTGGAGCTCACCGCGCACGATCGTGTCGCCGGAGGGGGCCGCGGTCGTGTCGCCGGCCGGCTCGTTGGACACGTCGACGACGGAGAACCTCGACAGATCCATGGTCGGCGGGATGGGCAAACTGCCGTGGCCGCCGGCGCTCAGGAACCCCATCGGCTGCATCGCGGTGCTCGCCTGGTCGACCAGCCATACCTGCTGGCTGCCCGGTGTTGGCTGCGGAGTGCGTACGTCGACGGTCAGGGTACGGTTCCCGGCGCGGTCCAGCTCGACGGTCGCGGTGCCGTTCGCCCCGCGCCAGGCCGGCAGCGCTTCGAGGGTGGCGCGCCCGATCACGGTCTCGCTCGGCTGCCGAAGTCTGTCGACGCCCAGGCCGATGCCGATCCCGGCGATCAGCGCAAGCGTGGCGGCCAGCACCAACGCGACGACCCGAGGACGACGGTCGCGTCGGCGATTGACCGGATCCGCCGCAGATCCGGCCGGTGGAGAGTCTCTGCGGGTGGGTGCTCCGTTCGCGGCGGGCACGGTCGACGAGGCGGCGGGCGCAGCTGGGTCCGGAGACGCGGATGCGGGTCCAACCGCAGCCGGCGTGGCCGGATCGGGAACGCTCGGCCAGGAACGTGTCATCGGGATGAAGCCCAGCTCGGACTGGATCGCTGCCCAGACCGCCTCGCTCGGTTCGTCGAGGGACTCCCGATCGGGCGCGGTCCGGCCGTGTTCGATCAGACTGGTCAGCGACTCCAGCTCGGCACGGCACCGTTCGCAGGCGGCCACGTGCTCGATCTCGGACGCGTCCACGGGGCGGTCGCCGAGCGCCAGCAGCGTCAGCACCTCAGGATTCGTATGCATCGGTCAAACCTCCTAGCCGGGCCCGGAGCTTGATCAGGCTGCGCCGGATATGGCTCTTCACCGTTCCCGGCGGGAGCTGTAAGCGTTGCGCGATCTGAGCGTGCGTCAGGTCCTCGAAGAAGGCAAGGCGCAGGACCTCCCGGGGGACCGCGTCCAGTCGGGCGATCTCATCGGCGATCAGCAGCCGCTGCGATACGTCGATGCCGTCGGCGACCGGGGACGTCGTGTTCCTCGCCACCTGAGTGGCGATCCGCGTCTCCCGTGCCCGAGCCTTGTGGGCGTCGACGATCTTGTTCCGGGCGATCCCCAGCAACCAGGTGGCCAGCGAGGCGCGTTCGCGTTGGTAGCTCGCTCGACCCGTCCAGGCGGCGACGAACACCTTCTGAGTCACGTCCTCGGCTTCGGTCACCTGGCCGAGCGAGCGCAGCGCGAGGGAGTAGACCAGCGGCGACCACCGGCGATAGACCGCTTCGAGGGCGGCCTCGTCGCCCGCGACGAATCGCGCAGCCAGCTCTTCGGCCTCGCCGTCTGATGGGGGTCTCACTCGAAATCCATACCCTGACAAGTCTCGCCCGACACGGGTGCGGGCGTCCGAATGCCACTGTAGTGGCTGGATCAGGGGTCCTCGGAAATGCTGGTGGCCAGGGCCGGGGTCGAACCGGCGACCTTTCACTTTTCAGGCGAACGCTGCTACCAGCTGAGCTACCTGGCCGTGCTCGGCGATACGAGCGTGGAGCAGGTGACCGACGTCTGGACAACAGACGTGATCACCCAGCGACCCCGACGGGACTCGAACCCGCGACCTCCGCCGTGACAGGGCGGCGCGCTAACCAACTGCGCTACGGGGCCCGAAGGTTTGCCTCGGACTTCCTTGGTGCCCGCGAAACTATAGCCCAAGTCGGGCCACGGTCGAAAACCAGTTCACGACCCACCGAGTGTCGGCCGCAGGTCCAGCTGCACGCTGCAATTTGCGCTGGCTGCGCAGGCGAAATACCGGTAGTCGACATCCCGGATGCAGGGTCGTGGATCATTGCGGCAATTTCCGACATCAGGCGCAACTTTCGTCAGACAGCCCTATTGTGATCGAGCCGGTCCCCCCGACCGTCGATTCTTCTCGTCGATGAGGAGTCAGATGGTGCCGCTTCAAGTTCGTCGGTCGTCACGGCCTGCGCAGCAGTCTCTCGATGCCCACCAGTATGCCGATGCCCAGCAGTTCCGTGGCCACCGGGCGCTTCGCCCCTCACCACTGTCGGGTCGATGGCGCACGGCGGCCTTGGCTGTGCTCGGCGCAGCAGCCCTATCGATCGCTGGGCTTCCGGTCGCGGTTGCTGGTCCGGATTCTCCGGACGTCGAAATCGCCGGACCGGTGATCACCTGGGGGGGCGGCCTGTTCGATGCACAACAGGCACTGCAGCCGCCCGCCGGACTGGACGACGCAGTGGCTGTTGCTGCCAGCGACACGTACGGGAGCGCCTACGATCTGGCTCTTCGCGCGGACGGCACCGTGGTCGGCTGGGGATTGGACCCTGACGGCGCGGCCGCCCCGCCTGCCGACTTGGCTGGGGTGACCGCCATCGACACCGGCGCCGGATTTTCGGTCGCCCTGCGCAAGGACGGCTCGATCGTCGCCTGGGGAGCGAACTCCTCCGGCCAGCTCGACGTTCCTGAGGATCTCGGGCCCGCCGAAGCGGTGTCGGCCGGCGGCTTCGTCGGCGGGTCGGGCACGGTATGCGGCTATGGCCTGGCGCTGGAGGCCGATGGCACCGTGGCCGGTTGGGGGAAGGAGCCGGCCGACGGAAGCTGCTCGGGACAGCTTGCCGCGGTCCTGGACCTGCCGGCAGACCTGCACGATGTCGTGGCGATCTCTGCGGGGAACCGGCAGGCGCTGGCGCTGCTGTCTGATGGCACGGTCGTTGGGTGGGGTCAGAACGGCGCCGGTCAGGCGAAGCCGCCTAACGGGCTAGCCGACGTGGTGGCGATCGCCGCCGGAACCGACCACAGCCTGGCACTGACCCGCGATGGAACCGTCGTAGGTTGGGGTGTCTGGGGTGAATCCGGACCGCCGAACGTCAAGGACGCGACCGCCATCGCGTCGTCCTGGGGCGACGTGATCCTCCGGGCCGACGGCTCGATCGTGCTCTGGACCGGGTACGTCTGGGGAGACCAGCCGGCCGGCTCGAACTTCGTGGCCGTCGCGGCAGGCTATGGTCACGGAGTTGCCATCGCGCGCCCGGCTGATCAGCCGTCTGATTCGCCCACGGCCGGGCCGTCTGATCCGGCGACGGCAGCGCCAACTGATCGATCGACGGCAGCGCCGACTGATCCACCGACGGCAGCGCCGACTGATCCACCGACGGCAGCGCCGACTGATCCGGCGACGGCAGAGCCGACTGATCCACCGACGGCAGAGCCGTCCACGGGCGAAACTGCCGATCCGACCACGCCGCCCGCGGCGACCCAATCCGCCGATCGCAACCCAGCCTGCTCCCGGGATGGTGGCGCTCGGTTCGGCCGACATCCAGCCCTTTGTCGATGAGAACTCGCCGGGCACGGCTGAGGCCTTCCGGTCGGTTGCGAACGCAGACGGCACAGCCGAACGTGTAAAGGTGTACGTCGATGGGTCCAGTGCGGCGGCCGAGATCGTCGCCGGCGTCTACTCCGACGATGATGGCCGGCCCGGGCGACTCCTGGCCTCCGGACGCCTGACGGCTCCGGTGGGCGGTGAGTGGAACACCGTGGTTGTTCCGGCTACGGACATCACCGCCGGGACTGCGTACTGGCTGGCGGTGCTTGGTCCCGACGACTCCGGCGTGCTCCGTTTTCGTGACCTCATGGATGGGACGGGCGGACCCACCCAGATCAGTGCCCAGACCTGGCTGCAGGACCTTCCGAGCTCTTGGCGACCCGGACGCTCGTATGCAAACGCGCCGGCCTCACTTCACCTGACCCTCGGCTGACGGCTCCCTGCCTGCCGGCCTCAACGACAGGCCTGCCAACTCGTGCAGAGCCCGTTCCGTCGGCGGCTCGGCCTCGCCGGGTTCGGGGCCGGGCAAAGTGACGCGCACCGTCGTGCCCTCACCCAACCGGCTGCTCACGCCGTACGTCCCCCCGTGCGCAGCGACGATCGAGGCCACAATCGACAGGCCGAGGCCCGAGCCGCCGGTGTGTCGATCGCGGCTGGCGTCGCTACGCCAGAATCGTTCGAACACGTGCGGCTGGTCCTCCGCGGCGATGCCCGGCCCGTGATCGGTCACCAGCAGCGCGTACGCGTGCCGTCCCGCGCTCGGCTCAGTCGCTGGTGCGACCGTGATCTCGACCGACGTGCCGGCCGGCGTGTGCTGGACCGCGTTACCGATCAGGTTCACCAGGACCTGCTGGAGCTTCTGCGGGTCGCCCCGCAGCGGAGCCGGGCCCGCAGCGAACACGGTAAAGGTCCGATCGGGGTTCACCACCCGCGCATCGGCGACGACCTCGGTGGTCAGCACGCTCAGGTCGAGGCGTTCCAGGTCGAGAGGCCGGGCGGCGTCCATCCGGGCGAGCATGGCGAGCTCGTCCAGCAGCACCCGCATCCGACCGAGTTCTATCTGCACCCGGTGCATCGCATGGTCTCGGTGCTCGAGGTCGGACAGCCCACCCTGCAGATACAGCTCGATCCATCCGCTCGCGGTGGTCAGCGGTGTGCGCAGCTCGTGCGAGGCGTCCGCAACGAAGGCCCGAAGACGGTCGTCGGCCTCCTGTTGGGCGTCGAACGCCTGGTTGACGGTCGTGGCGAGTCGCGAGATATCCGGATCGCCGGAGGGCACGGTCAGCCGGGTGGCACGGTCGCCGTCGGCGAAGGACTGGGCCTGCTCGGACATGGTCCGAAGGGGTCGGATCCCGCGGCCGACGATGAGGACGGTGAGCAGGACGAGTACGGCGATCGACAGCAACGTGCCGGCCGAGCTCGCCAGCACCAGAGTCTGGAAGGCGGCGACTTCGTCGGTCGCGCTGATCGCGATGATGATGCCGTCGGGACGTACCTGCCGCCCTCCGTCGTTGATCACCAGACCGCTGTCTCGTGCGTCGATCTCGATAGCCATCACTCCGGGATGTCCGGGCACGCGTGTCGGCTGTCCGTCCCCGAGGTCGAGCTGCATGATCGCCTGCACCGTGTCCCGGTCGGTGTTCGCGGTCAGCACAGGCTGTCCGTCCACCAGGACGACAACGGCTGTCGAGTCCGCCTTGGCCATCTCCTCGACCGTCTGCGTGGTCAGGTCGAGGCTCGGAATGCCCATCAGGGTCGCCCGGATCCGCTCGGTGTTGCCGACCAGCTGCTCGCCGACACGCTGCTCAAGATAGTGCCTCACGGTGAGCACCGTGGCGAGGGCGGAGACGATGATCACCGCGGCGGCCACGGCGGCAAGAGTGATCACCAGCCTGGTCCGGATGGTCCAGGGGTGGCGCCTCATGTCGCGTCCTCGGACTCACGGAGGGTATAGCCGAACCCACGTACCGTCTGGATCAGCGGGGGGCCGAGCACGTCGATCTTGTGCCGCAGGTTGGACACGAACCGCTCGACGACGTTGCTGTCCCCGCCGAAGTCGTACTGCCAGAGCTGATCGAGGATCTGGGCCTTCGACAGCACCCGCCCCTGGTGGAGCAGCAGCAGGCCGAGCAGTCGGAACTCTGTCGGCGAGAGGTCCACAACCGCACCCGCGCGGCGGACGATGTGGCGTTCCTCGTCCAGCTCGAGATCGGCGCACCGCAGGACGGCACCGTTGGCAGGCTGATCGGAGCTGCTGCGTCGTGCCCGACGGAGCAGCGCCTCGAGCCTGGCGGTGACCTCGACCACGCTGAAGGGCTTGGTCAGGTAGTCGTCGGCGCCCAGCCGCAGCCCGCGTACGCGGTCGTCCACCGCATCGCGTGCCGTGAGGAAGAGGACGGGCAGCGAGTCGCCCCGGTGGCGCAGGAGATGGACGAAGTCGAACCCGTCGAGGCCCGGCATCATGACGTCGACCACGACAGCGTCGGGATACTGGTCGTCGATCATCCGCAACGCGCCCTCTGCGCTGGACGCCGCGCTGACCCGGAAGCCCGCGAAGGTCAGCGTCGACTGCAGCATCTCCCTGATGCCGTCGTCGTCGTCGACCACCAGGATGTGGTCGGAACTCACGCCGACAGTGTTCCACTGCAAACCGAGTTCCACTGCAAACCGAGTTCCACTGCAAACCGAGTTCCACTGCAAACCGAGTTCCACTGCAAACCGAGTTCCACTGCAAACCGAGTTCCGCCACGAACAGATGCCGTCAGGGTTTACGGCAGTCGTCGCTGGCCCGTTCGTACGCCGACGCTCAGGCAACCGTCAGCGAACGGTCGGGCAGGCGTCAGCCGGAACCGATTGAGTGGCAGCTGTCCGCGACCCGAGGCAGCCCCGGCGCGGCGACTGGGGGTAGCGAAGTGTCCACTTTTCTCTATCGTCTCGGGCGTGCCGTGGCGCGGCACAAGCTGCGCGTCCTCGTGGCCTGGCTCTTCCTTGCTGCGATCGTGTTCGGGCTGGCCGGGGCGGTCGGCGGGAAGCTGATCGACGACTTCACGATTCCGGGTACCGAGTCTCAGCAGGGCATCGACACCCTCGCCGAGCGGTTTCCGCAAGCATCCGGTACCACTGGTCAGGTCGTTTTCACCAGCTCCAAGGGTCCGGTAGCCGATCAAAAGGCCGCGATCGAGGAGCGGATCAAGGCGATCGAGCAGGTCCAGCACGTGACCAGCGTCGACGATCCGTTCGCCTCGGGCGCGGTCGGCACCATCTCGACGGACAAGGGCGATGCCCTGTCCCAGATCCAGTTCGACGTGTCGCTGGCGGACCTGCCGGCGGACACGGTGGCGGAAGTCGAGAAGGCCGCGGCGCCGCCACCGAGCTCGACATTCACCGTTTCGCTCGGCGGATCCATGTACACCAGCACGGGCACCGCAATCAGCGCCACCGAGTTGATCGGTGTCGCGGTCGCCTTCGTGGTGCTGGCCGTGACGTTCGTCTCGTTGTTGGCCGCCGGCCTGCCGCTGCTGACCGCCGGCCTGGGGGTCGGCATCACGCTGGCCGGAATTCTTGTGGTCGCCTCGGTGGCCACCGTCTCCTCGACCACGCCCACCCTGGCCGAGATGATCGGCCTGGCCGTCGGGATCGACTACGGACTGTTCCTGGTCACGCGCTATCGCCGGCTGATGGCGCAGGGCCTGCCCGTGGACGAGGCGATCGCGCAGTCGCTCGCGACGGCAGGCTCGGCGGTCGTGTTCGCCGGGACGACGGTGATCATCGCGCTCTGTGGACTCGCGGTGGCGAACATCCCGTTCCTGACCGTGATGGGCATCGCCGCGTCCGCCGGGGTGGCGATGGCGGTACTGGTCGCCATGACCTTGCTGCCTGCGGTTCTCGCGCTGTTCGGGGAGAAGCTGCGGCCCAAGCCCGGTTCTCGCGCGGAGAAGGTCGCTCATCCTGCCCCCGGCGCCAAGAAGACCATGGGTGCTCACTGGGTGGCGCTCATCACCAAGGTGCCGGCGCTGACCGTGGTCCTGGTGATTCTCGTCATCGGCGTGCTGGCGTACCCGGTGAAAGATCTCGCACTGTCCCTCCCGGACAACGGCAGCGCGGAGGAGGGGTCGCCGCAGCGGGAGACGTACGACCTGATCGCGAAGGAGTTCGGTCCGGGCTACAACGCGCCGTTGCTGGTCGCGGCGGACGTCATCACCAGCACCGATCCGGTTGGCACGGTGAACAAGCTGGCCGACGAGATCGCCAAGATCGACGGCGTCGTCGCCATCACCAAGCAGACTCCCAATCCGACCGGCGATCTGGGACTCGTCCGCGTCGTCCCGGAGTGGTCGCAGAGCGACCCGCGGACGGCGGACCTGGTGCACCGGATCCGCGCGGAGGCGCCGAGGTTGGAGAGCCAGCTCGGCGTGGCCGACATGGTGGTGACTGGGCAGACGGCCGTGGCGATCGATGTCTCGACCCGGCTGGCCGGGGCACTGGTGCCGTTCGGGATCGTCGTCGTCGGACTTGCCCTGATCCTGCTGATGATCGTCTTCCGTTCGATTGCCGTGCCGATCAAGGCCACGCTGGGCTATCTGCTGTCGATCATGGCGGCCCTCGGCGTGGTGAGCGCTGTGTTCATCTGGGGCTGGTTCAACGGGCCACTGGACATCACCTGGAGTGAACCGGTGGTCAGCTTCATGCCGATCATCGTGATGGGGGTGCTGTTCGGGCTCGCCATGGACTACGAGGTGTTCCTGGTCTCGGCGATTCGTGAGGACTACGTGCACCACGGCGATGCGCGGCACGCCGTGACCACCGGATTCATCTCCAGCGCCCGAGTGGTCACCGCGGCCGCGCTCATCATGATCACCGTCTTCGCGTCCTTCGTGCCCGACGGCAACTCGACCATCAAGCCGATCGCTCTCGGACTATCGGTCGGGGTGTTCGTGGACGCGTTCTTGGTCCGGATGACCTTGGTGCCGGCCGTCATGGCAATGCTGGGCGACAAGGCTTGGTGGTTGCCGAGATCGTGGGACAGGGCGCTCCCGATCATCGACGTCGAAGGGGCCGCCCTGGTCCGTCATGTCGAGGAGGCGGCGTGGATCGAAACGCACGGTGAGGTGGCGATCCGGGCGGATGGCTTGCTGCTGCCGTCCTCCGACGGTCCCGTCGCGCTCGACTTCGGAGTGCGCGCCGGGTGCGGTCTTCGGACTCGAGCATCCCGATGCGCTGCTGCGGTCGGCGCTGGCCTGGACGCTGGCCGGTCGGCACAAGCCGTTGGGCGGCACCCTGGCCGTTCTCGGCAATGTGCTGCCTGAGGAAGGGAGTGTCGTCCGCAATCACGTGAGGGTGGTCGACACGCCGCACGCCGAGGACGACCTGGTGAGCGTACGTCGCCACCTTCGCTCGGTGCTGCTGGCGCAGTCGAAGGGCGTGCTGCCCTCGCGACGTGCGCGGCACTGGGCCCTCGTCCAGGCCGAGCGCTGGATCGACGAGACCGGTAGCCCGTCGGCCGGTGCGGCGGAGTTCGAACAGTTGCTGCTCGGATCGCTGACACGGCTCCAGCGCCGACTCCTGGGGCTGAGCGCCGCGGCGGCTCAGGGACCCAGGATGATCATCGTCGAGGACGCGGACGACGGACTCGGGGCCGGTGATCTCGATCGGCTCGAGGCGATCTGCAGGGAGTTCGCACACCACTCGGGTGCGGCGATCGTCTTGATCGGCAGCGATCTCGGGCCTCGAGCCGACTGGCGACCGGCCATCCAACGGGAGCGGGTGCCGGTCCTGGTCGGCGCGGGCGCGGAGTCGGCGGACGAGGAGTTGGCGGACGAGGGCGAGACCGTCGAGCAAACTGTCGAGGAGACGAAGGAATGAGCACGCAGCACGTGCGTCCGGACGATTCGGCGGCGGGTAGCCCGGGGTCGAGAAGCCCTGGATCGGGAAATTCGGGGGCGGGGAGCTCCGGATCTGGGGGTTCCGGGTCGGGGGGTTCCGGGTCGGGGGGTTCCGGATCGGGCGGTTCCGGATCGGGCGGTTCCGGATCGGGCGGTTCCGGATCGGCGAATCCAGGGGCGGGGAGTTCCCGCCCGGCACGCTCGGTGCTCGGCCGGGCGTGGGTCGTGCCCGTGGTGGCTGTGCTGCTCGCCGGGATCGCCGGCGGCATCTTGCTGATCACGGTGCACGGGCGGCAGAACGCCGGATCGGTGATCCCGGTGGCGATCGTCAACCAAGACAACCCGGTCACGACCGGGTCCGGGGACGACCAGAAAAAGATCGCGGCGGGACGCCAGCTCGCCGCCTCGCTGACTAGGCCCGATCCGGACGACGCGACGCCACTGTCGTGGCAGATCGTGGACTCCGACGACGCCAACGCCGGTCTGACCGACGGCTCGTACTACGCCGTACTCACCATCCCGAAGGACTTCTCGGCTCAGCTGACCTCGACGGCCGGCGCCACGCCGACCCAGGCCAAGCTGAAGCTCGTCGGCAACGACGCGACCAGCGTCGCGGTGACCGCACTCGCCTCTCTTGCGGTCGACCAGGCCGCGAACGCACTCGGCGCCCAGGCGACCAACGGATTCGTGGACAACACGTTGTCCAGCTTCACCACGATCAACAAGAACCTGACCAGTACCGCGAAGAGTGCGCATCAGCTGGCGGACTCGAGCCAGAAGCTGGCCAGCAGCAGCGACGATCTGGCCTCCGGCAGCCAGTCGCTGAAGACGGGGGCAGCGAAGCTGGACACCGGCGCAGCGGAGGCGGCATCCGGTGCCGCGCAGGTGTCGTCGGGTGCGCAACAGCTGGCAGCAGCGACGGGCGACCTGGCCGACGGCGCACAGGAAGTGGCGTCCGGGGCGCGCAAGCTGTCGTCGTCGGCCTCGCGGATCGCGAGCGGGGAGGATCGCGTCTCCAGCCAGGCCAAGACCCAGTCGACCCGGCTGGGCCAGTTGAAGACGGTCACGGGGAACACCCATGACCGCGCGGTGCGGATGCGCGACCAAGCGCAAGCACTCGTACGCGAGTGCCCGGTCGTCGGTACACCCGCCGGATTCTGCGCCCGCATGGTGGCCCTCTCGGCAGAGGCACTCACCCAGCAGGCATCGACGAGGGTGATCGACGAGGGTGTCAAGCTGGCGTCCAAAAGGGCGTCCGGCATTTCGGACGGCAGCGCGACGCTTGCGGCTCGGGGTCGTGAGCTTTCCAATGGAGCCTCCAGCCTGGCCAGTGCGGCGGGCAAGGTCAGTTCCGGGGCGGCGAGCCTCGACAGTGCCGCTGTAACACTGGCTTCAGGGGCGGCGAAGTCCGCGAGCGGAGCTGCCTCGGTCGCCAACGGTGCCGATCAGAACGCCGCAGGCGCGGATCAACTCGATAACGGCGTCGACCAGCTCTCGAGCGGTGCTCATCAGCTTGCCAGCGGTGCGGACTCCCTCGCGAGCGGACTGGACAAGTTTGCGGCGTCGGTGCCCAGCTACACCGATGATCAACGCAAGGCCCTGGACACGGTCGTCACGACGCCGGTCACCGTCACGTCGAGCGCTGAGCATCAGACCACCCTCGCCCGGAGCCTGATCCCCGTCGTGCTCGGACTCGCGCTGTGGCTGGGCACACTGATGATGTTCCTGGCTCGATCGGCCGTGCCGACAGGTACGGCGTGGTCTCAGGCATCCGTCGGGCGACGCCTGCTCGTCGGTTGGGCTCCGGCGGTATTGGTCGGGTTCGCGCAGGCCGCGCTGCTGCTGGCATTGATCTTCTTCGGTGGTGTGCAGGTCGCCTCGCCGGTCGGGCTCTCGTTCTTTTGCGCTCTGGGCGTGTTGTCCTTTGCCGCCGTCAACCAGGCGCTGGTGGCACTGTTCGGCGGGATCGGGCGGATGGTGAGCCTCGCCTTCACCGCCGTCGAAGCGGCTGCCCTCGGTGGCGTCATCCCGGTGGAGACCGCACCAGGCTTCATCCAGCTGCTGAACGGCGCGCTCCCGTTGTCGAGGTTCGTCGACGGTGCCGGACAGTTGCTGCTCGGGGGCAGCAGCGGCGACCTGATCGGCGCAAACGTCGTACTCGTGCTGTGGATGGTCCTCGGTCTGTTGGTCACCGCTGTCGCCACCGCCCGGAAGCGGCCGGAGCTGGCACCGGCTCGGCTCGGCGCGGCACCTGCGGTCGCACCGACCGGCGCGTGAGGTCTTCGCTGCCTGGTCGGGTCGTCGGGCTGGTCGGGTCGTGCGGGTCTGGTCGGGTCGGGGTCGGGTCGTGGGCTGGTCGGGTCGTGGGCTGGTGAAGTTGTGCGGGTCGTCGGCTGGTGAAGTTGTGCGGGTCGTGGTCGGGTCGTCGGCTGGTCGGGTCGTGCAGGTCGGTGTCAGCTCTGGTCGTGCGGGTCGGTGTTAGCTCTGGTCGTGGGTGTCGGGGCTGTGGGTGTCGGGGCTGTGGGTGTCGGGCTGTGGGTGTCGGGCTGTGGGTGTCGCGCTGTGGGTGTCGGATTGTGCGGATCGGTGCGTGTGGGGTCGTCGGCTCGGGCTGTGCGGGTCGGGATCATCCGATCGGCGCCTGTGGTCGTCGGGTTGGCGGCTGTCGGGTTGGTGGCTGTCGGGTTGGTGGCTGTCGGATCGGTGCGTGTCGGGTCGCTGCGTCTCGAGTCGGTGCCTGTTGCCCGTCGGACCGGGTCAGCGCCCGGGTCTGGGCGGATGGGGTTGTCGGTCTTCGGTAAGGACGTGTCCCGATGAGCGACCGAATTGTCCTCTCCGTCGACGTCTTCATCTCTTCGGAGCCGTCCCTTTCGTCGGATCCGCCGCTTTCGTCGGAGCCGCCGCTTCCTTAGGGCCTCCCTCCTCGGAGTCAACTTCTTCGTCTGGTGGCGGACTCAGTCGTCGATCGAGCCATCGGCCCTGACCGATGCGCGTGTTCATGATCGGCCGCTGCTCGCGGTCGATCCAGCGTGGCGGACGCCATTCGGGCAATCGCTCCTGATTGAGGCGGCAGTTCCATCCGCGCTGGTTGAAGTGGTGGTGGTGATAGCGACAGAGCAATGTCAGGTTGTCGAGATCGGTCTGACCGCCGGCGACCCACTCGGTGATGTGGTGCCGTTCGCACCACTCTGGTGGCCGCTCGCAGGACGGAAACGAGCATCCTCCGTCCCGTGCGATGAGCGCCTGCACCTGGGGTAGTGAGGCAAGGCGCCGGGCCCTGCCGAGGTTGAGAATCGCTCCGACGCTGTCGCGAACGACCGTGATGATCTCGGCCTCGTCGGCCATCGCCAGCAGGTCCTGCACGGGAAGCGGCGTGCCATCGGTGGTGGTCGCCCAGCCGGTCTTGCGGAGGAGATCCTCGTAGTCGATGGTGACGATCACACTGGCTGGTGCGCCGCCCACTCCGGGTGCGGACCCAGCGCGCAGGACCCGATCGCACAGCTCACCGAGTGCATCGTGGAGTCGTTGCGGGTAGACACGCTCGTCCACCTCGACGACCTTTGTGCCGTCGACCACGACGCTGGTGTTCTGCGGTCTCGCCAGGCCTCCGAGCACGGCCACCAACTTCGAACCAACGGCTGCCGTGAGCCGGAACTCGCCGACGTACGCACCGCTCTTCGTATGCTTGATGATCACGTGGCGACGGTCGTGATCGAGCCGGTCGTCGGGAATCGTACCGTCGGGGTCGATCCAGTCGACCACCCGGCGGATCAGTGCCTTCAGCTCTCGCGGGGAGAACGCCACCGCGCCGTCGGTCAACTGCTGTTCGGCCAGGGTGACCTGGGCCGGGTCGAATCCGGGGCCGTCGACCTCGGCAAGGCCTCGGATGATCAGGTCCGCGTGCTCCGGCGTGACGTCGCCCGCCGACTGTGCGGCCGCGAGTCTCGGTCGGACCGGCTCGAGCCGCCCACCCACCATGGTGACCCGCTCGCCTAGTGCTTCGGCGCCCCGGACTCGCGCGGCGGCCTCTCGCTCCGAGATACGCAGCGTGGCGGTCAGCATCCGAGCGACGTTGGGCTGGCAGACGTGCCCGGCCAGGTCGAACCTCGCAGCGGCATCCACCAACAGGTGGTCGATCACCGACAACCGGTTGCGGAACCGCTCGAACTCCTGCAGCACGACGATCCGGTCGACCTGCTCCTGGTCAGCGAGACCATCGTCCGCCAGGAGCTTCTCCAGGTGCGAAAGGTCGGTGCCCAGAGCGGAGATTGCAGCCGTGATCGCGCTGTCGCGGACCTCCGAGCTGGTAGCCATGGGCCCATTATATTCGAAGATATATTCGAAGACAACGGTTCTCGACCGTCCATCCAGAAGATCCGTCGCGGCGCGTGTCGTTGACTCATCTCAATATGCCCGGCTGGCTGGCGTCCCAAATTGGTTGGGCGTTGACCACACGCAGATGGTCACCAAGGAGATGGGGGCCGCGACCGAGGCACAGCGCCGCATCGATCGGCGACACCGGACGACCCGACCGGGAACGGCTCCTCTCGGCCTCTCCGAGCTGGACCGACTTCACAGGCGCGGCGAGTTGATCAATGCCCACGCTCTGAACTGGTGTGGCCGCCAGAAGCGCGCGTTCATCCGAGCCGGCCTATCCGCCCACCGATGGCGAGGACCGGCCGGTTGCCGCCTGCTCGCGTACGCACACCGGGCTCCCAGCGCAGCCGCTGGATGGCGATGTCCTTTACGGTGTGGCTGTGACAGCGGCGCCGGCAGTGGAGGATCTGGAGGCGCTGCGTCGCCGCCTTCTTTGGTTCTGCTATCAGATGCTGGGGTCTCCGTTCGACGCCGAGGACGCCGTCCAGGACGTGATGGTCCGTGCTTGGGCGGCTCGGAGCACCTTCGATCCCGATCACGCCTCGCTGTCGACCTGGTGCTTTCGGATCGCCCACAACATCTGCGTCGACCGGCTCCGTGAATCCGCGCGGCGCCCGTTGCCGCGTGACCTGCAGGAACCCGGGCTCGAGGTCGGCGCACCCCTCATCCCCGCGCTGGAGATTCCTTGGCTGATGCCGGCGCCGACATCGTGGGGCCGGGGATCGGAGGTCGAGTCCGCAGTCGAGCGGTCGGCCGACGTCAGGCTTGCGGTCACGGCCATGCTGCAGCGACTTCCACCCCGGCAACGCGGGGTGCTCGTGCTCAGAGACGTGCTTGCCTGCACTGCAGCGGAGACGGCAGAGGTGCTGCAGATGACTCCATCAGCCGTGAACTCGGCGTTGCAGCGCGCCCGATCCACGCTGGGGCATACAAAGTCGCGCGAGCGACCACTCGATCCCGGAGCCGTCGAACGGTACGCCCGTGCGATCGAGACGGCAGACCTCGAGACGCTGGCATCGCTCGTCGCCGACGACGTCGTCCTGGAGATGCCACCTGTGCGGAGCTGGTCTCGAGGCAGAGAGCCTTACCTGGCCTTTATGGCCCACCTTTTCGACTGGCGAGGGACTCGGTGGGAAACCCGCCTGGTGTCGGCCAATGGCCAGCCGGCGATGCTCCTGTATCGGTTCACCGCCGACGGGCGCGAGCCGCACACCGTGCAGCTCTTCGACGGCGGTCGGGGACAGATCGGCCACGTCCTCGTCTACCAGGATCGGCGCCTATTCGAGCTCTTCGAGCTGATCGAGAAGACGTGACCAGAAACCGATGAGTTCTGTCCCGCTCAATCGTAGGAACAGTCGAGATGACCACCTACGCAAGGGAGCGAGCAACCATGGGGCGAATCATCGTGGTGCAGTTCACAACGGTCGACGGCGTCGTCGAAGACCCCGATGGGTCCGACGGCACAGACTTCGGCGGCTGGGCGATGCGTCATGGGCCACAGGGCGTCGCTGGCGACAAGTTCCGGCTCGGACCGGTCCTCGAAGCAGGCACACTGCTGTTCGGCAGGCGTACCTGGGAGCACTTCGCGACTCTGTGGCCGAACCGCGACGACCCGTTCTCGAGGGCCATGAATCGGGCTACCAAGGCTGTTGCCAGCTGGGGGAGCCCGGAGCTGTCGGCGTGGTCCAACTCGCACCGCGTCGACCGACCCTTGGCAACATGGGCCAAGACCACCAAAGCGAATGTCGACGTCGTCGTGATCGGCAGCGGATCGGTCGTGGCCCACCTCGTTGACGTAGGGCTGGTCGACGAGTACCGGCTGCTGATCTTCCCCACGGTGACCGGAAGGGGGCGCAGACTGTTCTCCTCACCGCACGAGTTCGAACTGCACTCGTCCGAACAGGTTGGCCCAGCCGTGTTGACGATACTCACCGAACCAGGGAACCGCGTCTCATGATCCGAGCTCGCACCTGAACCACTCCTGGTCCGCGTCGGAGTTCCCTCCGACGCCAATCGGGGTACCGGAGCTCCGGCAAAGGCTACGCACAGGGCGGATCGCGCGGGTCTCGCGGCCCGTTTCGAGCCTTTCCGTCAGCGCTGGTCTCGATCGCACCCATCGGCTGCGTGACGCCAAGGTCTTCACAGCGCCGGGTGTGGAACGTTGGAGGTGTAGACCGGGCCCGGAGTCGCGCCGGCTCCCGGCCGCACTATTTCTGATCCGCGACGGGTCCTGCCGGTGCATGCTTGATTGGCCGACGCTGCCCACCAGGAAGTGACCATATTCGTGCCCAGTGATGCCCGTATCGAATTCGTCCGGTTGACGGAGGTGCCGTTGTCGGCGCTGGTCAGGTTGCTGAACGATCCACGGAACGCACGACACATGCCGTTGTCGGGCGAGTTCAGCGAGTTGTCGGCAGCCGCGTGGGTCCAGGAGAAGGATGCGCAATGGGCGGCCCACGGCTATGGTCCGTGGGCGGTCCTCGTGGACGGCGTGTTCGCCGGCTGGGGCGGATTCCAGCATGAGCAGAACGGTGCTGACTTCGCCCTTGTGCTCTTACCCGAAGCGTGGGGGCACGGTGCGCAGATCACCTGGGCCGCGTTGGACAGGGGCTTCGATGAGCTCGGTCTTGACGACGTGATCATCGCGTTGCCGTTCAGCCGAAGTCCGACGCGAGTAGTGGCCCGGTTCGGGTTCGCTCCCGACGGTGAGGTGAGCTACGGCGACACGACGTTTCGGCAGTACCGCCTGACACGAAGCGGATGGGCCGCGGTCAAAGCCGCCGGTTCAGCTTTGCGGTCCTGACCACCATGCGCTGAGAGCCGCGCGGTAGGGGGCCAATTCGCTGCCGGCGTTGGAATCCGGCGCTGGTGCTCGCCCGCACCGAGCGCGGATACCGACGACTTTCCCGCCTGTCTCAGCGTCGGTGGAGCAGACCTGGACGAGCAGGTCCACCTTCGACAATCCGATTCCGTTCTGACGAGATGACGGACTCGACCGTGATGTGTTTCGCGGGCAGGGAGATGAGGCCAACGCGTCGTGAGCACACCCCGATGGGTGTAGTGAGCGCACACGCCGGGGGTGTAGGACTTGACGGGCTTGGTTCGCAGTTTTCTACCAGGCAAGCAGAAACGACCCGGAGGAACACATGAATCGCGGAATCATCGGTGCCATCATCGGCGTGCTGGTCATCATCATCTTGGTGCTGGTGGTGTTGCGACTGACCTGAGGTCCGCCAGCAATCGAACGGCACACGGCTCTTTCGCGGGGCGACACAGAGGTGCGCCTCTCGGCGGCCGCGGCGAGATCGGGGAACAAGAATGTCCGAATCGGAACCAACCGAAAACGATGACATGGAGGCGGTCCCGGTGGCGGACTCGAACCAGGCTCGGGTCGTGATCGACTTCACCGTCGGTCCTGCCGGAGTGGGCCCGGTCACGAGCGTGAGCCCGGGCGGGTTTCGCGATGGCCCTCCTGTGCCACCCCCGGACGAGTAGACATGTCGAGCGTCGTTTCAGGACAGCGGCTTCTGTTGTTCGCGAGGTGAATGGGCGACGCTCGTTCGGGGTGTGATCAACAAGGAGGATCCCGCGTGCGGGGTGAGTTCGATGCGGATGGTGCGGTCGGTCGTGACCTGTCCGATCGGCCGGTCGCTCCACAGGTCGATCACGTCGGCACCGACCACAAAGTGCTCCGACCCGGCTCGCGCCGAGATGTGACGGTCCGAGAAGTTCAGTGCCGTTGCCTGGATGCGTTCAGAGGGAAGGCGGTGGATCATCACGAGGAGGGCTGGATCCGAGGCCTCGGGCACAGCCAGCTGACGAGCCATTGCCACTCCAGAGCGACTTCGTACGTCGAGAATGCGGCCCAGACGCGAGGCGAAGGATGTGCGGTCGGTGAGTTGGCGCGGAAGCGGGCCGTAGAGGCTCACACCTCGCGGTAGGCCGGACGCGGACTCGGTGGCGTCCGGCTGGAAGTCCATCAGGTCGTATGCGGCGCGATGGATCCATCGCGTGTCTCCGGCCCCGACCAGGCTCGAGAGCCGGTGCGGATCGAGGGTGAGCATCCCGCACAGGTCCCAGCCGGACAGGGCGAAGACGCCCGGCTGCCAGGCATTGAACATGGCGAGCAGCAGATGGGCACGGGTGATGGCCTCGACCTGTGCGGGCGACAAGCCGTCGAGGCGCGGATAGCCGAGCGTCGCGGCGCAGATCGTGGCCAGCGTGGAGGCGATGCCGTTGGTGGTGAATGTCTGGTTGTACGGTGCCGCAGGCCCGGTGAGCTCGCGGACGAGTTCCGAGCGGATCAGCTGGGCGAGCTCGTCGCCACGTCGATCGACGCCTCGGAAACGGAATCGATCCGTGCGGTGTGTGTCGGCGAAGTGCGTGAGCTCGTACGTCATCTCGTCGTGGTTCTGCAGGGCATGGACGAGGTTGACGGGTTGGAGATTCTGTTCGAGTGCCGCGTTGAGGGTGAGCCGCAAGAACTCGGTGTCGCCGGTGGCCAGCGCATGCACGTACGACGGTCGGTTGACGAAGTCGTATGACAAGTCGGCGCCGTGCTCGGAGGTCCTTTTGATGTCCTCGATCGCCAGGTTGAGCTCCTGGAAGGTGAAACCGCCCATCTTTCGCACCATGCTCGCGATGAGCTGATTGACCGCATCGGACAGCGGATGCCCTTCCGACCAGGCAGGTTCGTCGGCTGCGTCAGCCGGCTCGATGCCGAGGAACCCGTTGGCATCGAGCCGCAGGGCGCCCGCCCCAAGGTGTTGAAGGGCGTGCAGCGCGTCCCCGACGACCAGCCGCATGCCGGCGAAGGTCGGGTCGAGCCAGTTGATCGATGGCTGACCCGCCTTGAAGTAGTGCAGATACACCCACCGGCGAAGCGTGCCGTCTGCACCTGCCACCGCCCCGGTCGCGCTCCAGTTCGTGTCCTTCGTTCCCGGATCATGGAAGATCACCCGCTGCAGTGGCCCCACGATGTAGCCGGCGCGCTCCAGCCGGCGCTCAGCCCCGGCGTCGAGGTTGACCGAGTCCGCGCCAGTCGGCACGTCCGGCAGCAGCCCCCAGTCCTGCTGCCGGATCTCGACCATGTGATAGATGCCGGGATAGTCCCCGACGTTCATCTCAGCCAGGCGGAAGTCAGCACCCTTGCCGGTGTGGCCGGGAACGATATCGTCGATCACCACTCCGCCATGGGATGCCGCGACCTCGCACAGCCGCCGGAATTCTTGCTCCGTGCCGAACAGCTCGTCGATCTGCGTACTGATCCGGTCGAACTGCCCGTCGACGCTGGGCGTCGCTTCCCAGCCCGAAAGACCGCCGGCCCGTTTCACCGGCCCGGTGTGCACAGCGGAGATCCCCAAGGTCTCGAAGATCGCCCATAGGGAGTCGTCACTCAAGCTCGCCAGGAACGACGCGCCCCGCTTGGTGATCATGGAAGCCGGGTAGGCCGTGAACCAGACCGGAGCCTTCTCGATCGCACGCGTCGGGTTGGGGACCCCGAATGGGTTCTGCATCAAGCCGCCGACACTCGACAACTGGCCGGCTGCCGCACTGGCGTCGCCGAGCATCGACTCCTCCAGGAGCCATTGGACATATTGTGCCTGGCTGGTACTACCCTCGTTCACGCTGCTTGCTCCCTATCCCCGACGCCAGCCTGACCACGTGCGGCGCCCGTCGGCGAACCTTACCCCCGGCCGCGAGCCGTGCGCACGAACTGTCACCTCGGGCGGCGACGCGGCCCGAAGCTCGGACGCGATCGGCCGAGGTCACCGCATGAGAGGGCCCTGAATGGCAGTGCTCCCGCACAATCCCGGAGCCGCCGCCCCAGCGCGCACGTCATGGTCAACTTTTCAGTAGGGACGGCAATCAGGGTGACGGATCGTCGAAAGCCCAGTCCGTCCAGCTGCTGCGCTTTTCCAGCTTCGAGACGATCATGAGTAGTCGATCACGAGCGCCTGTATTCCGCTGTCGCCTGGCATGTTGTCGCGCTTGTCGCTAGTCGCGCCAACTACCACCACAGTCGGTGACCGAGCTCAACCGTCGTGCTCGCCCGGCGGCTCGAAGATCGAGTACGTACGAGCAGCCACAGACGTGGCGAAGGTGCGCCCTCGAACGAGTAGTTGCCAAGGCGTTGCCTTCCAGCGCCGAGGAACATGCAGAGCAGAAGATCGTTAGAACCAGTACTTGCGCCCAGCGACGGCGCGGCCGGTGGCGCCCAGGATCCAGAAGATCACGCCCACGACGATGAGCAGGCCCCCGATCCACCACAAGATCGAAATGTTCAGGATAAAGCCTAGAACCAGCAGAATGACGCCAAGAATGATCATGTTGTAACCTCCCCGAGGCTGCGTGCGTGTCCCCCGCCCGCCGCGAGGCGCTCCGCACTTTTCATTCTTCTGGCGTTTACCCGCCTAGCGAGCAGATCAAACGATCGTACGAGCTCCAAACCAATGCGCCTGACTGCCAGCCGTTGAGCGGCACTGAGCGACGGACACGCCACCTTGGCGCCAATTGATCCATGCTCATCTCCTCCCCTCGCCCGGGACTCAGCGCGCAACCGGGCTCCGAAGCCGCCGCGTGGGTCTTGGCATCGACTGCTTCTCACAGGGCGCGGTGATTCACGATGCTGGATTCCAGTGTCCAAGAACCACGGTTCCGGCCCGAGTGCAGATGGGCCTTCACTCACGACGACGAGCCTTTCGGCAGACCCCCACCAGGTTCGTGTCGGCAACGCTCGAATTTGAGGCCGATTCGACGCAAATGGCATCGTTTTGGAGCGTCGCCGACAGTTCGCGTCATGGTTGGGTTCGGGAGCCTCCCCTGGCTGCCCTGGGCAGATCGTCGCCTTGCTCATCGAGGTCCTGAGCCGCGTATCTGTGACTCGCGACAAGCCGGTGGTGATGAGGCTCTGGACGGAGTTGTTCCATCCGGCCGTCCAAACGCCGAGAGGTAGCGGGCGCGGCAGCGTGGCTTCACCCAGACCCGCGATGGGGGCCTGTTCGAGCACGACAACTATGCCGCCGTGAGACTCCTGGACGACCCACTGAACGGCGGTGACACACGGCTCTCAGCCGGCCTGAGCAATCCGCATCGCAGACAATCGAGCGGACGCGATCAGCATCTGACCTGATCAAAACCGCTTTGGCGTATCCCAACGGGATTCGAACCCGCGCTGCCGCCTTGAAAGTGCATTTCGGCGTAACCGCACTGATTCCCGATCAGGTGCGTTTCGAGGCAATGGACCTGACCAACGCGTGAACGAGCTGCCTGGAGATCTGTCGTTGGTCATGATCCGTCGTCGTCGCTGAGGTGCCTTGTGAGTCCCTGGTGCGTCCTTCGCCACCTTGGTGTTCGATTTGGAGCGGGAGTGGTCCCCTCAGAGCACAGAGACCTTGGCTGGCCGTCGCGCAGCCTTTGCATCTAGGTCCGCGGCGCCCCCAGCGACGCCGGTTGGTTGGACGAGTTTCCGGCATGCGTTCCGGCATACTTTCGGGCATACTTTGTGGTATGCTTTCCAGGATGACTGCTAGCGGAGACAACCAGGGGCCAATTTGCACCGCGTGCGGGCAGCCGATTCGCCGAGTGATCGAAGGTCCGTGGGTTCACGACCAGCCGCACGACGCGGTGGCCCCGGCGATGCACGCCGCCGTGCCGAGCTCGGACGCTCCTAGGCCCAGCAGGAAGAGTGCCGGGATCCGAGCGGCGTGGGCCGCCGAGAAAGCGGAAAGTCCAGAGCAACACACCTCCGACGCCGTCGACAAGGCGCGCGAGGCTGATGCGCTGGAACAGGCCGCAGAGTTCACGGCCCAAGCCGAGAAGATCCGGGAGAATCGTCTCCGCCGGATGGCCGAACGGCAGGGCTTGCAGTTGATGAAGTCCCGGCGCCGCGACCCGCGCGCCATCGACTACGGGACCTACATGCTCACCAACCCGAGCACCAACACGCTCGCGCTCTGGGGCAACCCAGACGGCTACGGACTGACCCTCGACGAGATAGAGGCGGCCTTGACTGCTGAGAGGCACGAAAAGCCATGGTTGGACCACACTTTTGTGCCCAGGAACTGAAAGCCGAATCTCGCGGTCTCCGATTACGTGCTGCGTCGGGGCGGCCGCCGGCCGATTTCGACGCTGCTCAAGCGTGCTCCGATGAGGCTCCTTGACACCGCTTCGAGCAAGGTGTAATTCCTCTTTCCATAGGCTGGCTATCAGCAACGACCAGCGTTAGGGAGAGGGTCGAATGCGGAAAAATCTCTCAGTGGAAGAACTGGGCTATGTGCTCAACGCGCCGCTGCTGGCAACGCTGGCCACGAACTATCCGGACGGGACCACGCTCCTGTCGCCGGTCTGGTTCGAGTGGCGCGATGGCGGCTTCACGATCGTCGTCTGGGACGACGACCCCAAGGCGCGGGCGATCAAGCGCGATGCACGTGTGAGCGTGGTGGTGGCTGATCCCCAGTTGCCGTGCGCCGGCATCGAGGTGCGGGGGGAAGCCACCATCGTGCCGACGGACCCGGACCTCTCCGCACTTCGGCGCATGGCCGTGCGCTACATCGGGCCGGAGCGGGGCAACGCTTACATCGACGGCTATGACCCAGCGACACAGCTGACGCTTCACATTGTGCCTGGCCGGCTACGAACGTGGGACTTTGCCGATGAAGCGCCCTTTTCCCCCACCGCAGCGGAGTTCCAGCACGAATAGGCGTGCAGGCGGGCGTAGATGAAGCGCCACACGCGAGGACGCGACTTGGCCGGCGATGGGGCGGATTCCCGTAGCCGCCCGGCTGCGGACCTCAGTGGGCGGGCCTCGCCTGCCCGCCGCGTTGGCAAGATGCCTAGTCCAAACCGTGAGAATGCTGGAGCCAAGGACTCGAGCCTCTGACTCCTACTTGCAAAACGAGACCCGGCTCGCCTGAGTGGGCCAATCAGGTGGCTCGCAGAGTGTGGACACGTCTATTGATGTCCTGACGGGCGCACCGCCATAGTCACGTAGTTGGTCGCTCCGTTACGGCGATTTCGCTGACCGCTTCGGCGTCTCGAACCGTTGTCCCGTCCGCCGCTGTTGAAGACTTGCGCGCGCCGGGTCGTCTATGATCGTCCCGTTCAGCCCGCGTCCACTTTGTGTTGAGTTCGGGTGGGCCGCTGATGCGGCCCCTTTGGCGTCAGCGGAGCTACTCGTTTGTCCTGATTTGCTCGCGCCAGACCGAGTCCGTGTAGTAATTGACGACCCACAATGAGCCGAACGCAATGAGTGGAAATCCGCCGGCGCTTATCGGATCCGCGGGATACAGGCCAGAGATCCGCCAGGTTGACGGATCGATTCGGGCAATTGTCGCATTATCCAGTCGGATCCACAGACTTCCGGCCCCGACCTCGACCGGTTGAGCGGGCACGCTGAGCTGCTCCCAACCGAAAACAGGCTTCCCAGTCGCCGTACCGTCGGCCAGGTCGAAACGGAACATTGTTGCATTCGTAAATGGTTTGAACCACAACGCCCCGAACGCGTGCGTCATGTACGGGCCATCCATGGGCGACAGCCGGTATCGGGCCACGACACGATTGGTGGCCGTATCGATCTTGGCCAGATGCCCGTTTGCCTGCGAGCTTAGGTCTGCAGCGCCGGACCAGATGAATCGTCCGTCGAACGCCACCATGCCGCTCTCGACACGGATCCTCTTTTGGACCTTCAGGGTCCGTGGGTTGATCCGGTTGAGCGCCGTTCCCCGGTAGTTCGAAATCCACAACGAGCCGGCACCGGCGGCGGCGTTCATGCCTGCCGAGTCAGGGATGGTGCCCCGAACGGATCCGGACCGGCCGTCCACCACGACACTTCTGCTGCTGTCGTTGCATGGCAGAGTCAACAGGTCGCCGAAGGCCTCGAGCGGTTGGCCGCAGGAGACCTGACCGATGTCGACTGTCTGCACCACCCGATTGGTCGTCGGATCGATCCTGAACAAGTCGGGGGCGTCCTGGCTGGCGACCCACAGGCTGCCGTTGACCGCGGCAAGACTAAGCGGGCGGGCGGTACGCTGTACGTGAATCGACGCAACAACCTCGCGAGGCAGCGGCCGCCGCGACGTGGACGTTGACCCCGCGGCCGTCGGCGAAGCCTTGGTGGGCAGGAGACCCGGCTCCGGGCCGCCGCCGGAGAGGACGCTGCAAGCTACTCCGGGGATGAGGGCCAACGTGCCAAGGAGCACAGTGATCGCGACACCCAGACGGCGCCGAGAATTCTGCCTTTGCGTCCTCATCGAGTCACCCCCTGAGGAAGACGGGGATCATTCCCGGCCGCACCAGGTGATCTCCCGACGCTCGACGATTCGCATCGCACTATAGTCCCGACGTGCTTACACGTCGAGGACGACCAAGGTTTATTAGTTTTGTCACGTATGTTTCCTAATACCGTCAGCGCTGGAAGGGCCATGTGCGAGAGTGCTCGAACGGTGACCGAGGCACCCCAAAACGTCGCCCGGGCCGCGCCGCTACTCGACCAGCCACTGAGTTGTCTGCGAAGTTTTCCGTAGATAGCTCTGACGCTCAGACGCACTATCGGAACTGACTGCGGGTCCTTGGTCGTACGCGGGCGCGCATTCTGATAGCTCCCGGGGTTCGTGATCGTGTCACTTGCTCCGAAGCCTCGGTCTGACGCCTGGAGGCTGGTCCGCGATGGCTGAGTGCGTGGTAAGGAAACGTCGGGCTGTTGACGCAGATTCTTCGGCACAGAAAGGCTCGCGGGTTAGACGGTCACGGTTAGCGGCACCGTCGACTTGGCGCCGTCGACGGTGCACTCCACGACGTATCCCCCTTGCTGGAGTTCCACGCTGGACTGGTCGGCCGCACCCGACTGTTCCTTGATCAGCCGGGTCAGGACCGGCATGCCGTCCTTGAGGATGCGGACCTGCCCGCTGCCGTGCTCCATGATCACCACGACCTCGTGGGTTCCCGTCCCTACCGACTCACGATTGAGCGAACACTGAGTGGAGGACGCGACGACCTCGATCGGGGCAACGGCAGGATCGGGCGGCGGATCGGAAAAGCAGCTCGAAAGGGCGAGTGCGAGAATTGCGGCGAATGCGACGCCCACCGTACGTCTGCCCAGCGCCATCACGAGCGCCGACCCGACCCTGGGGGAGCTCCACACTGAACGAGGGGCCCAGAGAGTGCGGCGAGAGCGATCCCCGCGAGTCCGAACCGCCCGGTTCGTTGCCGACAACCCACGACGCCCCAATCCGCTTCCCTCGACGGTACCGGCGGCCTGGCTCCCTGCCTCCGCGTGTCACAGTACGCTCGGAAAGTAGATTCGCTGCCACCAACGCGGGCGTCCCTCGCGACCGGTCAGTGACTGCAACCGCCGCGGCCTCGTGCTTCAGGCAGAATTTGGAAAGCCGCGCGATTGAGTTGAGTCATGTCGAACAGTCATAATCGTTGGCGCGGTGCGGCCCCTCAGCGAACGAGGACACCCGGCACCTGATCCAGCGATCCTTGGTCGCTGGCTTCTGATAGTTCTTATCAGCGCCAGGTTCGAAAAAGGCCAAGTTCGGGAACGCGTAAGGGCGGACGTTAGCTAGCCGAGCTATTTACCGCGATCCCGTCTTACTGTGTTTCCGACGTGTGCCATCCTGCAAGTACGAATCGCTCGGCCGTAACTGGGCGCTCTGCCGTTCAACTTCCGTCCGCATCTGATACGCAAGATGGCTACCGACATCGACGCAGGTCGGCAGCCTGCGGGAAATACCGTAGATTGTCCGTGGCTCCAAAGCGAGTACATCGCTAAGATCTCGGGGCATGAGCAAGCCGCTTGAGTGTCGGATCGGCCGGCACAGCTGGGAAACCGAAATGCGACGCCTCGACGACGTCGAAGCAGCCCGTCCCGTGTGGGTCTGCTCACGCTGCGGGAAGACAGACGCTGGGGAACGGATCCCACCGAGCCACGGCACAGGGTCATACGGTGCGCCGGATGTTGGAGGAGGCGGAGGAGCAGTAGGAGGGTTCTAGACGTCCGCGGGTCGAACCTTAGCAGCAGTGCCTGCGCAAGCGTCCCCTCACGGAACACGCGGATCGGCCAGGCCCCGGTTGTCGGTCGGGTCTCGAAATCATACGCCTTCCGAGCTCTTGTCATTGAGGACGCCGGTCGCGACGGTGTCATTCTGCCGCATTTACGCGCGCTGATCGTGGCTTGTCTTAAGTCCGCTCTCCCAGGGACGCGGGCCGGAACCCGGCTCTTGATCTATTTCAAGAGCCGGATCCGGCAGTCGATCGTCGGACGGATGTGAACGCGCAATCCGCGGAGGGACTGGAAAGGGCGGTCGTCGCGCTCTGGTCGCCAGTGATTGAACGTGAACGGGCGTGGATACCTGCGGTGAGTTGTGGCCAGCTCCCGGTCGTTGGTGACAGTGGCGTGACAGCACTCGACTCCAAACCGCTGTTTCCCTGATCGAGGTCTCGGGGTGGTCGGCGTGGCGGCGTCCGGGCTGGTCAGCATCATTTTGGGCCGCTGTCGGCGGTGGCTGCTGCCGACTGCCTGGCGGATTGGCTCGAGACGGACCGTATGCCGGACAGCCGCGTCGACCAAACGTTGGGTCTCAGGTATTGGCGGAGATCTGCACGGCCGAAGTCGCCGAGGGATGGCGTAACGGGATCAACAACGGCCAACCGTGGAGTGAACATCGCATCGACATTGACAAGTCTCGGGTTGGCGCGGCAGGGCGATCGACGTGATCGTGGTGCTCAACACCCGAGGGAATTGTCGCAGGCGAGTTCCACGGGATCCCTCCGTCCGGGAAGCCCTACAGCAATCGGGGCGCCGTGTACTTCCACATCGAAGACGGCAAGATCGCCGACGTCGCGACCTACTTCGACGATCTGAATATCGTCACCGAGCAGCTGGGAGCAACGATCACGCCGCCGGCATGACGCCGCGGTGCTGCCGGGCTCGGCCGCCACACCTCAGGGGACGACGAGGTGGTGCGACGAGGTTCGCCCAAGCGTCCGAAGCCATCCAGATCGGTCCTGTCGGCGGCGGCCGATCGAACAACCTCGTCCGCCGACGTCGTACGAGATCACCCGGGCCGTTTCGTCCAGCTCCCGCGTTGGGCTCCCGTGATCTTCTCGTTGCGAAGGCTTGAAGCGGGCTTCCGTCGGCGTTCATTGGGCGCAGATTGGGTGCATGGCGTGCGCTCGGCTGGAGGCGATCCCGATCTGGGGACGCCGGGGATCCGTGGGGATCCCCTGTTCGATTCTGCAGGGAGTGGCATTTGGGCACTACACTCCGGTCGGCCCAGATGCGACGCATTGGATCGGTGTGCACCTTCCTTGTGACCATCACCTGACTTTCCACTTCCAGGTCTCGGAATCATCCACCGGCGCGTAGACGACGAACTCTGGTCGCTTCTTCGGCGGCACCGGGTACGAGATCGTGCCCCTGACGCAGGGCGGATCTTCGTTCCTGTCCACCGTCGGATACTCCGGCTTCGGCATGTTACCGCTATGGGAGGTTACGTTGATCACAGTGCCATCCTTGTACTCCAGCGACCAGCGGTTCTGATCAACGCGGAGTCTGCCCTGCATCCCCTGGAGGGGGCAGACCTTGACATTGATCACTCCCCAAACCGTGCCCTTCTTGTTGGGCTGGAGGCCCGTGTACGGCTGTGTGTAGCTGATCACCTTGGCGGTGACGGCCACGTCCTCGTCCGGCAACTCCACCTTGATCCGGTCTCCGACTGTCGCTGGGTCGGCTGAGTGGACATCAGTCGGAGTCGAACTCGGCGTGCCGCTGGCAGATCCTGAAGTCGGAGTCGAACTCGGAGCCGCGCCAGCAGTTGTTGGGCTCGGAGTCGCGCTGGCAGTTGCCGGGGTGGAGGTCGGCCCTTGTTGGGCCGGAGCGTTTGGCGAGCAGCCGGCCACCAGGACTGCGGGCACGATTAGGACGCAGAGGATGTTGGCTCGGGCCATGGTTGAGTCCTTTTCGGGTCCGCGCCGGCTGGGAGCTTGTGGTACACGGACGGTTTACTGAGCTGGGGGCCGCCTCTGGCATTATCGCTTGTGGGAGCGAGACGGCTTTCGTGCAGGTGAGTGTCTCGGCGTCGCAGACTCTCGCCCATCCTGCGGCGATGACGGTCAACTTGCTGGTGCCCGTCCAGGCACAGTGGTTTGGCTGGTCTGTGGTGAGGGCTGGCTGCGCACCGGTCGCGGTAGCCAACAAGCCATTCTGAGCAAACCAGAACCGCCCATCCGGGCTCAGTCCCTTGCCCGTCGCCCGTTCGCCCCAACGGGAAGGCGCAGAGGAAAGCAGCGTTCCGGAGCTGGTTTCGAACCGTAGCCTCAGCTCCTGCTCGTCATAGGCGGTCCACACCCCGACAACATCACACGGCCACTCTGGCCGGCTCGGCACGAGCGCCGCCTTGATCTAACCGAGAGCCAGGCTCGGCAATCGAGAGTCGGACCGCGGTGTCGGATTGCAGTGCGCCAACAACCCGCGGACGAGAGACTGGAGGACCGAGTCCGTGGACACCCAGCCGCTGCGCGCCGAGCGTGATCGCTGCGGCCAGTTGTGACACACTGCGATTAGGGCTGGGTCATTCGTGACAGCACCGTGACCGCATTGGGCGCAGTCGCGACCTCTTCCGTGTCAGATGAGCGCGATAAGCGTCACTGTGCGTCACCCAGTGAGCGGCTTGTCCAGGGGAGTCCAGCGACAGCCACTCATCGGCGGCGCCGTTGTCACTCAGTTGGTCACTCAGCAGACTGCTCGGCGCGCCGCGACCACCTGCTTGCAAAGGGGCAGCATTGCCATCAGTGGACCGGTCCTCAAAGGTGCCGGGCCTTCGGCGGAGGATCCTGGACGTATTGATCGACGCGGCCGTTGCTGTACTTCACTGCTGTACTCCGACCTCTGATCACGTGTAGGAACGCTCGCAAAGCTTGCTGGTTGGGCATGGGCGACCAAGGGCGGGCGGTGGGATGCTCGCGCTTGACCTGCGCGCCGATCTTGACCAGGCCGTTGCGGCCACGATCCGTTCGATCTTGCGACGTCGCCGGGTTCCACCGACGACGGCATCGGCGGCGCCCCGGCCCGGACGCCGGGATTCGCGCTGGTTGTCCTGTCGGTCGTTGAGCAGCGGGACACGGTACGACAAGCGGCCGCTGTGCTTCTGTATCTCTCGGACGGGTTTTTCTAACCGCGGTCGAAAAGCCGTCGGCACGAGTACAACGGCGCCTTCCAGCGAGAATAATATAGACTGGCTAAACTAGATTTGTGTTGTTTGTTCACTGGGCCACTCTCGCCAAACATTACCCGCTTTGCTCTTGACAAAACCCAGGAGCAGCGGGATTCTTCGGCCTAGCGAGCGTCTGCACGTCGGGGTTTCTGCCGGTTATCTTGACCTGTCCCGGACGGTGCGCCGTTCTGGGAAGTGGCCGGTATGGGGTTGCGACCAATAGGGGTCGAGGACGGAAACTTCTGCCCGCCTGGCAGGATGGTTAGCTCGCGGGCACCACCGCTGGCGTCGCCGCGCTTCAGTCAATCCGCAGCGAGACGCATACGCAGCGGGTGCGGCTCGTCTGGCCCACGCCGTCGTGACAGCGCTAGGGCCCTTCACCCGGGCGCGACGGCCACCGCAGTGCCCAGCCACTCGCAAGTCATATCCCTAACCGATCGGCTGCGGGTGCCGAACTCTGCTCCAAAGATTTGTCATGTTCTGCATAGCCGGGCGACTTCCAATTCCGCCGTCTCATCCCTCGCCTGATTGCCCATCTGCGCGCCCTGTGTCGGACGCGCAAGCTTCGGGAACGCAAGTTCCCGAGAAGCCCCCAGGTGCCGTCGTGTTCGCTCTCGTACTCGTGGCCGCACAGGCCCAAGGTGACGCCTGGGAGCCAAAAACGCTTTGCCCGTGTCCCGCAGCCTCTGAGGGACCGTGACGACCCTATACCGAGGTCAAGACGTCGTCGGACCGATGCAGCCGCTGATGACCGAAAGCGACTGAAATACCTCTATCGAGAAAACGCTCCGGCAGCATCATCATCCGCCGTATCAGGGCATGGCGCTGGGCCGGTCGGCACCCCACATGTGAAGCGCCAATGCTTAATCAGCAAGGAGTCGTTATGCGCTCTTTCACCCTCGCCTCTCGCGCTGCCGCGGCACTCGCGGTCGCCGGATTGGTCGCCGTGAACCCATCATCGGCAGCGGCCAAGGCTCACGACGAGAACCCGGGCCAGGTACTGGTCTGGAACCAGATCGCCGTCCAAACCGGCCTGGCCGCGACCCAGACCAACCAGGAAGCCACGATGCGTCTCGCCTATGTGCAGGCGGCGGTGTTCGACGCCGTCGACGCCGTTGATGGCGGGTACCGGCCTTATGTCGGTGACCTCCGGGCACACGGAAGAACCAACGTCGACGCCGCCGTCGCAGCCGCCGCCCACCGCGTACTCGTCAGCCAGTTCCCCAGTCAACAATCGGCACTCGACACCAGCTACGCCGCATCCCTCGCGAACATCACCGACGGCCGAGCCAAGACCCGCGGCGTCGCGCTGGGTGAACAGGCAGCCGCCGACGTGCAACGGGCACGCGCTAACGACGGGTTCCAGGCCAACGTCCCCTACACCTTCGGGAGCGGCCCGGGCGTGTGGATCCTCCCCACCGACAACCCCGCGACGACGCCGGCGACTCCATGGGTGGCCAAGATGACCCCGTTCGTCATGCGCGAGGCCGACCAGTTCCGCCCGGGGCCGCCGCCTGCCCTGACGAGTGCGGCATACACCGCTTCCTACAACGAGACCAAGAAATACGGTTCTGCCACCGGCAGCCTCCGCACCGACGCTCAGACCAAGACGGCACTGTTCTGGGGGCTTGGTCGACCCGCCGCGCAGTACAACGCCGGAGTTCGCGACATCGTCACGTCCTTCGGTATGAACCGCGTCGAGGCGGCACGGGCACTAGCACTGACCAACCTCGTCTCCTCCGACGCATTCATCGCGTGCTTCGACGGCAAGTACACGTACTCGGCATGGCGGCCCTACACCGCGATCCGAGCTGGCGACACGGACGGCAACCCGGACACCGTCGCCGATCCCAACTGGACGCCCCTGGTATCGACCCCGAACCACCCCGAGTACCCGGCCAACCACAGCTGCGTCAGTACCAGCTTCGCCATGACCGTCGAGAACCTCCTCGGTGCGGCGCGCTTCTCCCTGACGGTGCCCGGCATTCCGGCCAGTTCCGAACTGCGGCACTACACCAGCTCGACCCAGCTCATCACCGAGATCGCAGATGCCCGGGTCTGGGACGGCGTCCACTTCCGTTTCTCGACCGACGCCGGCACCACGATCGGCCGCTCCGTCGCCCACTACGACTACCGGCACGCCCTCCAGCCGGACGACAACTGACCAGCCAGGACCCCCGACCGAGCGCCAGGCCACACCCGTCGCGACACCTTAGCCCGGATCCACCGATCGGTCTTCGACTTGAGGACGTCGGGGGCTGGTCGAGCGGCGGAAGCTGACCCGGACGGACGCGAGCGGTAGGACGCGGACCGAGGTTCGTTACAAGGTGCGCTATCGCGACTGGGCGGGCAAGCCGCATAGTGAGACGAAGCGCCTACTGGTCGACGCGGAGCGTCGTCGTGCTGAGATCGAGACCGAGCTGGCCGGCGGGTCTTGGCGTGATCCGCGGCGGGGGCAGATTCGGCTGAGCGCGTGGGCGGCGGATTGGGTGAAGACTCGGCACGATCTGCGGGCGACGACTCGCTCTCGTTTGGACACGACGATGCGGGTTCAGGTGTTGCCGAAGTTCGGGGCGACTCCGCTGATCAAGATCACGAACGCGGCTGTACGCCGGTGGGTGGCGGAGCTCCTCGAGGCAGGCCTATCGCCTGCGTCGGTGCGCAAGGCGGTGTTCGCATTGCGACAGTGTTTGGCGGCTGCGGTTGACGATAACCGTTTAGCGACCAACCAGGCATCGAATGTCCCGCTTCCGTCGGAGAACTTGAAGCCACCGCGTTTTCTGTCGCAAACGGAGGTGGAGCGGCTGGCTGGCGAGATGCCGGACCAGTACCGTGCGCTGGTGTTGGTGGGTGCCTACGCCGGACTCCGGTGGGGTGAGGCGGCTGGCTTGACGAGGGCGCACGTTGATGTCTTGCGGTCTCGAATCATCGTGCGGTCCACCGCCGTTGAGGTCAACGGCCGCGTCACGTTGGGGCAGGAGCCGAAGACGGCGCGCTCGAAGCGAGCCATTCCGGTAGCGCGGAGTGTGATGCGGAGGCTCGAGCACCATCTGGACGTGTTCGTGGGCCCTGAGGCGGACGCTTTGGTCTTCGTGTCGCCGCAAGGTGGGCCGTTGTTCCGCTCGTTCGGGCGTCAGGTTTTGAAACCGGCCGTGAAGCGTGCGGGCCTGGGCGACATCACGTTCCATGGGCTGCGGCACAGCTTCGTCGCCATATTGGTCGCGGCCGGCTGCAACGTGCGCGAGGTCTCGGAGTGGGCTGGACACAATAGCGTGGCGTTCACTCTGACGCGGTACGGCGGACTGTTCGACGACGGCTCGGAGGCGGCGGTTGACCGGCTGGATGCGCTGCTCGGCGGCGTGACGGAGGCGGCGGGGGAGGGCCGATTGCTGGCCGCCGCACCGTCGAGCTGAGTCCCGGATGCACCCCGAACATGCTTGGGACCTGGAAGCACCGAACGTCGTTGGCGGTGATTGCCCTGGTCAGAAGACACTTGTACTGGTATCCCCAACGGGATTCGAACCCGCGCTGCCGCCTTGAAAGGGCGGTGTCCTAGGCCGCTAGACGATGGGGACCGGTCAGACCCGTCGACTATAGGGCGGCTGCGGTGCCGGACTCAAACGGACGCGCATCGACGGTCAGCAGCTGGTCCAGCCCGAAGGGGTCGACGGGTTGCGGTCACGAACGGAGGGGTTGGCAACCGCCGTATCAACGATCAGGAGATCTGCCAGGCGACGCCACGGCGTACGACCGGTCGCCACCAGCGCGCGGCGTGATGCGACCGTGGGCACGGACCGCCTCGAGATCGAAGGCGGGCTCGACCGTCGCCGCGGTCCGCTACACGCTGTCCTGGCGCCTGTCCGTTCGAGAGGCGACGATCGCTGCCGTGCGGGCCGCCCGAGCGTTGACCGACCGATGGCGTTACGGGACGGACCTCCCGTCGACCGATCTGGCGGGTCCCCAGGAGCTAGCTTCGGGTGCTCCGGCAGATCTGGTGCTTGTCGGCACGGCCGAGTTGGACGGGGCAGAGATGAGTCTCTGAACGCTCGGATCTCGCCTCGTCTGGGCGATGCGGTGCGAAGACGGGGGACGAACGGCCGGTTCCAGGGTCGTCTGGGCGATGCGGTGCGAAGACGGGGTAGGAAACGCGCGGTTCCAGGGTGGTCTGGGCGATGCGGTGCGAAGACGGGGGGACGAACGGCCGGTTCCAGGGTCATCTGGGCGATGCGGTGCGAAGACGTGCCGATTTGGGCTGGGGCGACTCGTATTATCGACGAGGTGATGATGAGCGAGGCGGAGTTCGAGCTCGTGGTCTCCGATGCCCTCGACGATGTCCCGCCCGAGCTCACCGCCTTGATCGACAACTGCGTGATCCTGGTCGAGGACGCTCCGCCGTCGGAGGAGCCCAACATTCTCGGCCTGTACGACGGCATTCCGCTCACCGAGCGGGGGACGGGCTACGGCGGAGTGCTGCCCGACCGGATCTTCATCTATCGCCTCCCGACGCTGGCCATCTGCGCCACCGCTGAGGACGTCCGCGAGGAGGTGCACATCACGGTGGTGCACGAGATCGCCCATCACTTCGGCATCGACGACGCGCGGCTGCACGAGCTGGGTTACGACTGAGCTGGGTGACGACTGGGCTGGGTGACGACTGGGCTGGGTGACGACTGAGCTGGGTCACGACCGGGCTGGGCTACGACTGCGAAGGGCGGTTTCGTCGGCGGACGAGAAAGTCCTGACCGAGCACGACCGACACGAGCACGATGACGGCTCCGGTCAACTGCCAGCCGTTCAGGGTCTGGTCGAGCACGATCCAGCCGAGGATGGCCGCGACCACGGGGTTGATCAGGCTGAGGAATGTGACGGAGGATGCCGGCAGCCGCTCGAGCCCCCAGAACCAGAGACCGTACGCGACGATGCCGCTGATCACCACGAGATAGACCAGACCCGCGATATTGCGCCCGGTGAGCTGGTCGGGGAGGCCCTCGAAGACGAGAGTGAACGGCAGGAGAGTGAGCCCGCCGAGCAGGAACGTCCATCCGGTGAAGCCCGCCGCGCCCATTCCAGGCGGATGACCCCAGCGCTTGGTCAGCACGGTTGCGACGCCGTACATGATCACGACGACAGTCATGGCGAGCAGGCCGATCGCGTCCAGCCGGGCAGTGGACTGGAGCACCAGCAGTGCGACACCCGCGACGCCGAGCAGTCCGGCCGCGATCTGGAGCGCCCGGATCCTCGTTCCCAGCAAGGGAACGGACAAGATCACTACGACGATCGGCGTCAGGGAGTTGATCACCGATGCGACCCCACCCGGCAGTCGGTAGGCAGCCACGAACAGCAGCGGGAAGAAGGCCGAGCAGTAGAGCACGGACAAGATCGCGAACCGGAGCCACCAGTCCCTGGGTGGTCGCTTGGCGCCGATGATCAGCACGAGACCGGTCGGGAGCGAGCGCATGGTGGCTGCCAGCAGGGGACGGTTCGGCGGCAAGAACTGCGTGGTCAGCAGGTACGTCGTGCCGAAGATGATCGGCGTGAGCACGCAGATGTACGCCCACTTGCTGCCCGACTCGGTGGCGGAGGCGCGTGGCGCGACGCGGACGTCAGGATCGGTCACGGCGTGCGCCCGGGGTTGCCGACGCCGCCTGGTTCGCCGACGCCGCCTGGTTCGGGGAGATCGCCTGGTTCGGGGAGATCGCCTGGTTCGGGGAGATCGCCTGGTTCGGGCAGATCGCCCCGGGCGGGCCGAATTCCTGGGTCGGGGTGACCGTCCGGGCGGGAGCGACTGGCTCCGCCGTCCTCTTCGGCACGGTCATCGCCGCCCCCGCCGCTGCTGTCGGGTAGGAGATAGCTGCGCGTCGGGGTGCTCACCCAGCGCCCGCATCGCCCCAACCGGTCCAGCGAGACGTAACCCGACAGCAGGTCTTCCCGGGGCACTATCGGCGCCGCGGTGGCCCGGGCGATCGTCGCACGGTCCTCACCGTCGGCCTCGACACCGAGCAGGGCCATCGTCTGCTGGATGGCATTCACCTCGAGCGTTGTGCGCGCCTCACCCAGCAGGGCGGGTGCGACGATCACGAGCGGGTGTCCGGTGGGTAGGACCTTCTCCAGCAGTGCGAGGATCTCCCGCACCGTTACGACGGGTTCGGCGCAGACGAGGACGTACGGGTGGTCGAAGGCTGCCCACGTCATGGTCTTGTCCGTGACGAAATCGCGGGAGGCCATGCCGACGCCGACCGTGACTGTGCCAGGTGCGTCGAACCCGTGCGCGATCTCCTCGCGCTGCCCCGGGGAGAGGCCGACGGCACGGGCGGTCGCCGGCGGACGCCGAGCCTGGAGCTCGGACAGGTAGCTCGGGGCAGCGGTCTGCGGCGCGAAGTGGGGGATGACGCGATCCGGCGGCGAGAGCATCTCGGCGGCCGCGCGCCTGTTCTTGCGCCGGTCGGAGAGCGCGCCGTACAGGATGACCGCCACTCCGACGGCGAGCACGGCGATGATGCCGACGGTCCAAGGATCCACCACACCAGCCTGCCTCACACCCCGAATGGTCCCGAGGCCCACATACTCTGGTCGTCTCCGGCCGCACGTGAGACGAGGACGGTGATGACGTGGCGGAGCGATACGAGTCATGGGTGGACCGACAGATCCGCGAGGCGATCGAGCGGGGCGAGTTCGACAATCTGCCCGGCGCCGGCAAGCCTCTGCGCGGGCTGAACGGCCGCCAGGACGAGAACTGGTGGATCCGGAGCAAGCTCGAGAAGGAAGACATCAGGGGTGCACTTCCGACGTCTCTGTCCTTACGGCGGGAGGTCGAGGAGCTGCCCGACATCCTCGCCGACGAGCGCGACGAACATGCCGTCCGGGAGATCGTCGAGGACCTCAACGCCCGGATCCGCGACGCCGTCGCCCGCCGCGTCGAGGGACCGGTGGTGTTCATCAGGACCGTCGACGTCGACGCAGTAGTCGAGGCCTGGAGAGGGCGAGGGTACGGAGTGTGAGCGAACTCGGCTCAGGCCGAGGGTGTCGGGGTCAGCTCGCGGAGGCCGGGCACGACCTCCGCGGCGAAGGTCCGCAGGAACCGTTCCTGATCCTGGCCGGGACCGTGGAAGACCAGATGGTCGAACCCGAGGTCGGTGTAGAAGCGGACCGCCTCGACCGCCTCGGCCGGATCGGCGGACACGATCCAGCGCTTGGCGACCTGCTCGATCGGCAGCTCGTCGGCGGCTTTCTCCATCTCCTCGGGAGAGTGGATCGAGTGCTTCTGCTCCGCCGTCAGCGACAGCGGCGCCCAGAAGCGGGTGTTCTCGAGCGCCCGATCGGCGTCGGGATCCCAGGACAGCTTGATCTCGATCATCCGGTCGATGGGCTCCCCGGCCCGCCCGGCCTTCTCGCGGCCCTCCGCGACCGCCGGAACGAGCTGGTCGGCGTACAGCTCACGACCCTTCCCGGAGGTGCAGATGAAACCGTCGCCGGCCCGGCCGGCATAGCGGGCGACCATCGGGCCGCCGGCGGCGATGTACACCGGGACCGGGGTGTCGGGTCGGTCGTAGATGGCGGCGTTCTTGGTGTGGAAGTACGCGCCGTCGAAGTCGACCCGGTCCTCGGTCCACAGCCGTCGCATCAGCGTGATCGCCTCCCGCAACCGGGCGAAGCGCTCCTTGAACTCGGGCCACTCGCCGTCGGCGACCGACCCGACGGCCACCTCGTTGAGCGCCTCACCGGTGCCCACGCCGAGGAAGACCCGGCCGGGTGCCAGGCAGCCGAGCGTCGCGAACGTCTGCGCCACCACGGCCGGGTTGTAGCGGTACGTCGGGGTCATCACCGACGTGCCGAGGAGCACCCGTTCCGTACGCGCCGCGACGAACCCCAACCAGGCCAGCGAGTTCGGCGCGTGTCCGCCGTTGACCCGCCAGGGCTGGAAGTGGTCCGAGATCGTCACGCTGTCCAGACCGACCTCCTCCGCCAGCACTGCGAAGCCGGCGAGCTCGCCGGGGGCGAACTGCTCGGCGGAGGCCTTGTAACCGATTCGCACTGTCATCCTTGGTCTCCTTCGGTGTGACGCCGGGCCAGCGCGGCCTAGTCATCGGCCCTCGCCGCCGGGTCAGAGGCAGCGCGAGGAGTCGACCGTCGAGACAGCCGCCGGTGAACCCAAAAGACCGAATCTACCTGTGCCCAGCGCTGAGCCGGATCGGGCCTCGCCTTCCTGAGGGTCGGCCCTGAGCGTCGGCGGTGCCGTCGAGCACGGACCCACGGACTTGCCAGCAGCAAGGCGGCATACCGATAGCAACGAAGGGAAGATCGGTTCGCTGCTTGGTCGGGCGGACCCGGTTCGTGCCATCCACGGCGGCGTACGTCGCGGTGAACGCCGTCAGGTCACCGAGGAGTTCACCAAGAATCGCGACTGCCAGATCCTGCTCGCCACGGACGCCGAGGGCGAAGGTTCGCTACTTCGGGGTCAAGACCCTGAACGCCGACAAGATCGCCCTCGACTTCCGCAACGTCGCGGAGGAGGTCATCGCCCACCTCCGTGCCGATCCGAGCACCCGGCTGACGGTGCGGATCGAGATCGAGGCGACCGACGACGGCGGGTTCGACGAGGGCAAGGTGCGTACGGTCTCGGAGAACGCGAGCACGCTGAAGTTCGACCAATCGGGCTTCGAGGAGTCCTGACCTGAGGGCGCCTACGGCTCCGCGCGGCCGACGTCGCTGACCCTACGGCGGGAGATCCGGCTCAGCCGTTCGGGGCGGGACACTCCGGGAGATTGCCGAGGTCGTTGCTGGGATCGTTGTCCCCGACGGTCTGCAGGAACTTGTTTCCTCGCGCGCTGACGCCGACGATGATCTGGATCCGCTTCTGGGTGTTCGTGTCGCGGACGAAGAAGAAGAAGCGTCCGCTCTCGACCATCTGGATCGCCTGATCGGTCGTCATCCACCACCTGCTCTGGTCGGCGTTGAGCCCACCGACCCCCTTGATCCGGTGCTGGGCGTCCCGGATCGGTTTGGTGATGCAGCTGACCTCGACCGGAATGCCCGGGAAGTCCGGATCGGGCGTCAGCGTCAGGCGGATCCAGCCGTACTGGACCTTCACGACATCCGAAGACAGCACCGCGGTGGCGTTGGCGTTGACGATGGTCTCCGACGTCCAGCTCGCGGGATCCGGTCGGTGGTACCACGACCAGATCCCGTGGACGTCGGCAGCGACCGGGATCCGGGTCGCCTTGCTGTCCAGCAGGAGCGGACCGTAGCGCCAGTTGGGCGTCAACGCCGCCAGCGGTGTGCTCACCCAGTCCCGGCGCATGCCGATGTCCTTCTGCGGCAACAGCCCGGTGGTGACATGAACGTCCGTCCCAGGCACGACGAGCAGGGTCAACGACAGCGGCTGCTCGGCCTGCACGTCGAACGACGGGGTCAGATCGACGTAGTCGGATGTGATCGCCGAGCCGCCCGGCGGGGTGACGGAGCCGACCGCCGGATCGACGGCATGGACGGTCGAGTAGTCGTCGTCGAGGCAGTAGCCGAGGAGGCCGTCTTGGGTGTGGGCCAGCGTTCCCAGCTTGACCGGCAGCGCTATCGAGCGGGCATTGCTGCCTGTCGGCGTGCCCTGGACGTCGACCTTGATCGCCGCACGGAGGACCGCGATGGGATGCCCCAGCATCAAGGCGAGGTGCTCGTCGCCGATGTTTCCCGTGGCGTCGACTGTCCAGCGGGTCGTGTCGATCAGCTGGAGCAGGCCGGCCAGCGCGGTCTGACCGCGTTCGGCGGGCGGCGCTGCCGCGGCCAGGGCGATGTCGCGGGCCAGCAACCCGTCGGCGAGCCCGCCGAGGAACGTGTTGCCGATCGCGCTGCTCGGCCGTCGGCCGTACGAAGCGGGCTGGCCGGGGTCCTCCTCCCAGGCTGCACCGGTGTCGGTGTCGGGCCGGATCCGACCGAGGGCCGTGCCGTCGGCGGCGAAGAACTCCAGTGAGCCGTCCAGCGGACTGGGCAGAACGAACCCGCACAGAGGCGTGATCGCGGTTGTCGCGTCCTGGGCGAAGCCGGTCGCATCGGTGTAGCGCAGCAGCACGCGGGCCTTCGCGTTCAACCGTGGCACCAGGGCGATCAGGCCCGGATGATCGGGCACCGCCTCGGACGCGCCGATCTTGACCAGGGTGTCGTCGCCGGGGGACATCGCCGAACTGCCGATCAGGTCGACGTACTGACCGAAGGCGTCGACCACCCGCGCCCGCCGCAGCCGCGCCAGCCCGGCCCGCATGATGTCGCGGTTGGTGGGCTTGGTCGGGTCGGCCGCAGTCCCGCCGGTTGGGCGTACGACGGGGAAGGTGTTCTCACCGCGCAGCTGAGCCAGGAAGTCCTCCAGCGATCCGCTCAGCAGGTCCTGGTCCGCGATCGCGCCCACGGCACCCTCCACGCCCGCCCGTCCGCCTTCCTCGGCGAGAGCCGAGGAACGTGCCGTCAACCGATCCGCGAAGGCATGGTCGCCCAGCAGCCCGTGCCTGCGCAGATGCGCCAGCGCAGCCTCGGCACCGCTGGCGGCGATCCTCGCCGGGCCGGCGCTGAGCAGGCTGCGTCCGCTCAGGCTGGTCGACGCACCCGTGACCGGGAGCGCAGCCGGGTCGGGGAGGTCGAAGTCGACATCGGCCAGGGTGAACGCATGCACCCCGGCCGCGGCCGGCGACCATTCCAGCTCCCACTCCACGTGCATGGGTGTCCACGGCTTGATAGCGGGAACGACACCGACCGGGCTCGGCAGCACCCCGACGGCCACGGCGCTGGTCGGCGCCGTCGGGTCGTCGAGCCACGCCGCCCGCGCGGCGGAGTCCGGACTGGGATCGGTGGGGGTTGCGGCGGCCAGATCCGGTGGGCTCGACGGATCGAGCGAGACCGTTTCGAGCAGCAGCGGCAGGAGGTCGTCGGGACCGGAGACGGTGCCGACCTGAGACGCGATGTCGGGCGGCAGGAGTAGGGCCGGGTCGGCCGGTGGACTCCCCGCCGCCCGGAACGAGGTCACCGACGTCCCGCTGAGCCGGCACAACAGCTGCTGGTCCGGCTCGAACCGGCCGTCACCGCCGTGGGTGAACGAGCGGCCGGCGCCGCTCAGCACGACCACCGGGTCGGCCGGCGCGAACACCCGCGGAGTGGTCCGGGACGCCGACACCAGCGAGCCGCCGACGTCTGGGCCGGGGTCGTCCCGAGGTGCGCGCACAACGCTGCGCCGGCGAGGCTCCCCGACTCCTGCCAGCCGACGGCTCGCGGCCAGCGTGGCGGCCAGCCCGCGAGGGTCGGTCGCGTCGACATTGGCTGGACTGTCCCCTGAAACCGTCTGGGTCCCGGGGGCGGTCGGGTCGGGTGCCCAGATCGTCTCGCTGTCGATGTCGCTCGGCAGCGAGGTGAACCGCGACATGTGCAGCGCGGTGTCCAGCGTCGCCGGGCCGTCGGCCTGCGCCAACTGGGAAAGCATCCCCCCGATTGTCGCGGTGAGCAACCGCTGAGCGGCGATGCCGGCCGGCCGACCCTGGGCGTCGACCCCGAGCGCGGCCGTGGCCTCGGCGATGGTGTCCGCGATCGCGACGTCGATGGCGCCGCCGTCGGGCGGTCCGCCGGTCTCGACTCCGAGCGTGCCGCCGTCTCCCGGCCAGGACGCGGTCGGCCAACCCAGCGCGACGGCCGCTCCGTGACAGATCGTCGACGTCGGACGATCGGGACCGGAGGCGTTCGTGCCGTCCGGCAACTTCCAGCCGCGCGAGCGGAGGAAGTCGCCCAACGTCGCATCGGTGACTGCGTTCAGCGGGTCCAGGCCGACATGGGTGTACCAGCCGCAGACCAGATAGCTGACCGATCCGTCGAGGCCGGTCAGCGGGTCGTAAACGGCGAGCCGGTTGGCGACGTTGTCGAAGTATGCCGACCAGGAGAGGTCTCCGAGGCCCAGCACGGTGAGCGCCGGGTTCGGGGCCGGACCGACCGGCGGGATGGCGGCATGGAACGCGTCGGCGATGGGCAGCGGCGTCGTTGCGTTGGTCTCGATCAGCCAAGCCGTCACAGCGCGCGGACCGATTCGGACATCGCCGGTCAGCCTGATCACCAGCCACCGCTCGGGCAGTGCCGTGAAAACGGGGTTCCCGCTGGTCGGATCGGGCAGCGCACGGGTGAGTCCGTCCGGCAGCGACCAGTGCAGGTACGCCCCGGCCGGGCGGTTCACGTCAGCTCCGAACGGCGCGGGCAGCAGCCGTTGAGTTTCGGCCGGCTTGGTCGGTGCGTGCGGCGCGGTCATCGCCGTGGGCGCGAAGGGGAGAGTGCTCGAGCGGAGCAGCAGCGCGTCCAGCGCCATCGGAACCAGCAGGGATGTCATCGTGGCGACCTCAGTGTGGATTCTCGTCGACGGAGAAGCGTTGTCGGACCGGTGGGCGCAGCAGCTGCAGCGCGAGCGCGGCCGAGCCGCCCTGGGGCGCGACCCGGGAGTCCGCGGCGTGTGCCGCGGCGAGCGTCGCCTGGAGAGTGCCGATGTCGATCACGCCGGACCCTGCGCCGCTGCGCATCGCTACGGCCGCGGTCTTCGGCACCGTCTCGCCGTGCGGATCGGAGGTGGTGACCTCCGAACCCGTCGGTCCGACCAGGTCGATCTGGTAGCTGCCGGCGCTCTGGCTCGGGTCGACGCCGAGCTGAATGCCGTGATGCGGCTCCTCCAGCCACACCAGCGCGGGGGTACCGCCGAACAAGACGAGAAGGATCGACGGCGCGAGCAGGTCCATCCGCAGGATCGGGACGACCAGCGATGGATCCACCTGGGAGGGGTCGGCCTGATCGGGGATCGCGGTGGTCGTGAAGGCACGAACGCTGAAGCCCGGCCAGCCTGACACCAGCCCCGACCGCAGCAGGAAACCGGTCACAGCGCTGCCGTCCGTGGCCCCTACAGCCCCGGCCTCCCCGACGACGGCGGTCCGGTCAGCGCGCAGATCGTCGGCCCTGGCAACCGCGTTGCGTACGTGGGTGATCAGCTCGTTGCGGCCCAACCGACGCCGACGGACCTCGCCGACGAGGGGAACGGCCTCGCGCGCAGCCGCCAGCAGGGCAGGCAGCGCAGTGGAGACATGGTCGGTGTCGCGGGTGCCGGCCGTTCCGACCGCCATCACGCCGCTCGTGATCGCATCCAGCCATGCATCGTCGACGGTGAAGAAGCGAATGGATCCGTCTGGCAGGAAGGCTGGATCGGGTACGAGGTAGTTGAACGGAATTCCCTCGCCGAGCCTCAGCTTGACCAGGTAGTCCGCGACATAGTCCGGCAGTGGTACGTCGGCGGCCTGACCGGTCTGCGTGCCTGCGGCCGCTTGCCCGGCTGACCTCACCTGCCCGGCCGCGGCGACGGGCGGGATCAGCGCCGTGAGCAGCGCCCCGCCATGCGCCGCGAAGGTGTGTTCGCTCATCGGAGCCTCGGGTCGGTCCGGCCGGCCGGTCCGCGCCTCGGTGCCGTTCGTGGAGCCGTTGGTTGTGCTGGTTGTGCTGGTGGTACCGGTTGTGGTGCCTGTCCGGCGCGCGCGGTGCGGTGCCCGCGGTGCCAGCGAGTCGAGCAGGACCGACAAACCGGCGGCCGCCGCCATCGCGTGCAGCGGCTGAGCCTCCGGTTCGAGCGTCACGGCCGCATGGTGGCGCGCGACCTCGTGGATGGCCGCCCGGTGGACAGCCGCGGACGCACCGGCCGCCGCCGCGCGGTGCCACTCGACCAGATCACGGGTCAACGGACCGTCCGCGGCGGCCAGCAGCCGGCCGAGCTCGTACGCGGCGTCGTAGCTCACGTCGCCCAGCTCCCCGTCGGGCAGCGCCGCGCCCTCCACCGTGAACGGGCCACGGTACGTCGCCGTGTCCGCCACCCCTTCCCGGCCGACCCTTGGCGCGCTCGCCCGGCCACGGGCATCACCGCCGTCGGCGGTCTGGCCGAGCGTCCCGACATCCAGGTGCTCGGCCAGCTCGGCGAACGTGCCGCCGGTGTCGGTGATGAAGTCCCAGCGGTAGAGCAGGACGAGCGAGGACGTGTCTGGCTGGGCGTACAGGTCCTCGCGGTGCTCCACGGAGACGAGGCAGGCGTGGTAGTGCATCGGCTGCGGCCCGGCAAGGGGCAGCCGGTTGGCGACCACCACGGCGAGCCAGCCGTCGTCGTCGGCGAGGTCGAGGGTGGTATCGGCGGTATTGACCCGCCGCAGGTGGGTGAGCAGGTCCAGCTCGGCGCGGGTGGGCAGCACGGCCCGCAGGACCGCCGGGTCGTGGACCTGCACCGCGTCGACCGGGAAGGCGCCGGCGTGGCTGTCCGCCTCCTCCGCGACAATCGCAGCGGCGGCCGCGGATCCCACCACGGTGGTGAGCGGCGCAGTGGCGAAGCTGACCTCGGTATCGGCGAACACCAGCAGCGCCAGCCAGGTGCCACCGCCTGGACCGGTCCGTTCCCACGGCACGGTGCGGTCGCCCAGTACGACGTGCGGCAGCTCTTCGTCGTAAGCGCCCGTCCCGTTGCGCGGTGGGTGGCAGGACAAGATGTCGGTCGGTTGCAGCTGGAGCCCGCTGGTCCCGATCTGCAGGAAGTCGCGGTGCACGGCGTGATCAAGTGGCGGCGGTGCGATCCCGGAGTCGACGACCACCGTGGAGGTGACCGAGTGCAGTCCGCCGCCGATCGCGGGGACCGCGCGGTCGTACAGCTCGATACTGCCGAACGACGGCTGACTCATGCCGGCACCTCCACCGTTTGGACGATCCGGTAGTCGGCGCCGGTGCCCGGCCCGGGACGGCCGGCGAGCTCGGCGTGCGGCTCGGCCCGGAGCCGATCGATCCACTCGCGCGGACGACCGGTCGCCCCCAGCACGCCGGCGACGCGCCAGCTCCGCGCGCTGGCCACCGCGACCGCGAGCCTGGTCTCGGCGGGCCGCTCGACCGGGTAGACCAGACAACGGCGGGTGCCGTCGAGCACCTCGACCGGGCGTCCGAGGCGACCGGGGTCGTTCCCGTCGGCAAGCCCGAGGCTGACCACGAGATCGTCGCCCTCATCGGACTGCAGGGCGGCGGCCTGCAGGGCGTCGAGCAGCACGATGACCACGCCCGTGTCCACCGGCAGCAGGGTCTGTTGTCCGGGAACGAGATCGAGTACGTCACGGGCGGCGATCCGCCGTTCCAGTGCCCGCGGTCGGGCCGCGCTGACGGGCCACGGCAGGAGAACGGCGCAGCCCGGTCCGAGCAGGGTGTCGTCGGCCACCTGCGTCAGCAGCGTTCCCGCCTGCCATCCACCGAGCACGCGGTCCGTGCCCCCGGCTGTGTGCCGTGAGCGTGTCGAAGTGCCGCCGCCGCCCGCGGCATCGAGCCCGGTGACGACGACCCGGTGGCTCTCCGCGTGCAGCCCGAACTGCAGGTCCGCAGCGACCCCCTCCTGATCGTCCAGGACGTACCCGGTCGGCGACAGCGAGGTAACCCGGATCCGGCCGGACCCGCGACCGTTGAACTCCGCGTGGGCAGGAGGCGTCCAGACATGCGTTTCGCCGAGGCCTACGGTCACGAAGGAGTCCACGTCCGACCGGTCGACGGCAGCACCGATCGCCGCGAAGGCCGCCTGGTTGGCTGTTCCGAGTGGCCGGGTGGCGGACGCCCGGATGCCGCGGGCGTCGAGGGCAGCGACCAGGGTCGCCGTCCGTGGCCCGCTCGTCGAACGTACCTTCCGCGGCTCCGGGACCGGTAGAGCGGGCCGAAGCAGCCCGGCCGGCGCCGTGAACGGCAGCGGCAGTACAGTCGCCGACTCCTCGACCAGGGTCGAGATGGGAATCTGCGCGTTGTCACCGAGCGCACCGGAGCTCTCGGTGATGTCGACCGGGAAGGCGAGCGACGCTCCGCTCACGGTCAGCCACAGATCGGGGTGCTCGCCCGGCGGATCGATCCCGGCCGCGACCCAGATCGCCACCGGGAAATGCCCGTACGACGCCGTGGCCGTTACACGCGAGACGTCCACAGGGCTCCAGCTACCGGCACCGTGCGCGGACAGGGTGATCTCCAGGTGCGCGCTGTAGCTGCCGCCGGAGGATCCCATCGGCTTGATGCTGAAGGGCAGTCGCTGCAGGTCGGTCGGAGTGGCATCGCCGGCCCGCGGCAGCTGCTGCCCCGGGAACCCGGCGCTGGCCAGTGGCAGCTTCGCCAGCACGTCGAGGCCGAACTCCGGACGGACCGGCCACGGCGAACCCGGGCTGCCGTCGGGCATCGGGCCTGCGTTCTGCGGACCCTGACGGCTGTTGGCGTACTGCCCGTAGGAGACCGTGGCCACCGACGTCTGGCCGCCCGACTCGTCGGGGTCGGTGCTGGGCGCACCGGTGATCGCCAGGAATCCGGCGGCGAACTGGGCCCAGCTCTGGAGTGGGGGGTCGGTGTCGCGCCCGAAGTCGACCGTCACCGAGGCGATCTCGAGCTCGACGGTGACACTGCCGTGCAGCGGCGGACCGTCGATGACGACCGATCCGCCGAGCGAGACGCTCACGCTGATCGTGATCGAACCGAACAGCAGGTCGATCGTGAAGTGGAACTGTGCACCGATGCTGATGCCGGCGTCGAGGTGGTAGTGCAGCGGCTTCCACTCGATGTCGACGTCCAGATAGACGGTGAACCAGACCCGGATCGGATCGACGTCGTACGTGGCCTCCAGCCGTCCGCCGAATGCCAGCTGGCGCGGGGTGAGGGCGAAGTAGCTCTCGCCCTTGACGACGATTCCGCCACCGACCGACCAGTGGAAGCCGACCGGGGGAACGGTGGGGTAGGGGTGGGTGTCGCCGGGCTCGATCCGCCAGTTCGGCCCCATCCCGCCGATGGTGAGCAGCGTCTGGGGATTGTCGCCGAACCAGTTGTAGAAGGCGAACCCGCCGGTCAGCTGGCAGTCCCGGGAGATCAGCCAGGAGTTGTTGGTGAGCTGGGCACGCACGGCCAGCAGCTGGTCGGCGGTCGAGTAGCGGGCCAGCAGCGCCAGCTCGATCGACACCAGCGCGTCGTCGGCGTCGGGCAGTGCCATCGTCATCAGGCCGATCAGCCCCACCTCGAAGCCACGGTCCAAGGCGACGTAGGCCAGCGCGAGGCTGTCGATCAGCTCGAACGTCGTGAAGGTGACCCCCGCCGCTACCCAGTAGCTGCCCCGGCGGGCCGGCATTGCGTTCGACATCTGGTGCAGGGTGCCCATCGGGTCCGTCCCGGCGCCGTCCTTGAGTGCGGTGACCAGCGGGAAGTTCGCGATCACCGCCGGATCGGTCGGCACGATCAGCTGGCGGTTGTAGCCGGCGCCACCGGCCAGGCCGGTCACGAACAGGAACGGAGGACCTCCGAGCGGCGCCTTGATCACGATGAAGACGAACAGGGAGGTGTAGGTGTCGGTCCCCGAGCTCGCCTTCGCGTACGCGCCGAGTGCGGTGATCCCGAACGAGGCGACCTGGACGGTGAGCATGCCGTCGTACTCCACGCCGCTGGCGAGGTTCTGCTTGAGCAAGCCCCCGGCGATGCTGACCGGTCCGGCACTGAACGCCACCGCGAGGCCGGAGAGGTCGACACTCCACCGGTTCAGCTCGGCCGCGTGCTGCAGCGGGACGGTGATCTCCAGCCCCTGCACCTCGACGACCAGCCCCGCGATCGACACCCCACCGTCCACCAGCGCTCCGACGGCATCGCTGTTGCTCCCCAGACTGAGGTGCTGCAGGCCGATCCGGTCGATGTGCAGCGGACCGAACACCTTGTGGATGTCCACATAGAAGGGCTGATCCGCGGACTTGCCGTTGATCGTGACCTGGAGGGTGCCGCTGTCGTTGGAGATCACCTCCAGATCGGTCGGCGGGCTCGCCGGCCGGTCGTCCCCCGGGCCACTGCTGCCGTCGGACTTCAGCAGGGACGACGCCACCGGATTCTCGGTGCTGCCGGACTGGCCGACGGGCAGGCCGATCTGGCCGATCCGCACGCCACCGTGCAGCCCGGTCACCGACAGCCCGGCCCCGGTCAGGTCCACCGCCACCTGGACCAGTGCCGCGACGTCGGAGATTCGCAACACACTGGTGTCGACGAGCGGTCCACCGTTCTTGGCCAGCTGAACGCCGACGGCGCCGAGCCGCAGACCGGGTCGGGGTTGCAAGCCAGCCGAGTCGTCCAGCAGCAGGACGCCGAGTCCGGCCGGTGGGTCGGACCAACCCGGGACCGGCTGGTCGCCGATCAGCAACGACACCGTGAAATCACCTGGATGGAGGTCGATCTGGCCGGTCAGGCCGAGCCCGAGCCAGCTGGGTCCGTCGGCATACACACCGACCGACAGGTCCGGGGTCACCGGGATGCGGAACACGTCGAGTCCGGCAAGGAGTCCACGCACGATCTGCGCCGCGTCGGGGAGCGGATGGATCAGTCGCAGCTGGGTCTGGTCGACCAGCCGCGCGGCCCTGAGCAGCATCAGCGGGGTGAGCGGTGTGCCACTGGGCGGCTGCCACAGCGGGGTCTCCAGGAGGTCGTTGGTCGCTTCCAGACCGGCCTTGGCTGCGATCGGGGCGATCCAGGCGATGACGAGCTGGGCGATGGCCGACGGGGCCGGCGAAATGCCGGGCGTCGGGGCCAGGTCGATGCTGAGCGGCACGCTCGTCCCGGCCGGGAACACCGCGATGGTCAGCGGTGCCGCCGAGACCTGCAACGTCGGGGCGAAGTCGAATCCGAGGTCGGTCGACACGTCGACGGTTGCTGCCGCGCTGAGCCCCAGCGCTCCCGAGTCGTCCTGAACCGAGAGATCCAGCATGATCGGCCCCAGGCGTACGTCGGACAGCGCCAGCGAGATGATGGGCGGCACGCCGCCGCCGGCGATGTCGGCGGCCAGCACCGCCGTGCCGGGCACCGGCAGCTCGGTGACGGTGACGGTCACGGCGCTGCCACTGGTGCCGACCGTGACCGGCGCTCCTGCCGGCAGCAGGGTGTTCGCGACCGCGACCAGCGTCGCCGGTGCCGGCACCAGCGTGCCGGCCGTGATCCGGTCGACCAGAGTCGCCAGGGCCGCGCTGTCGAATGCGGGAGCGCTGGGTCGCAGTCCCAGAGAGTCGGCAACGGCGAGCACCGTGTCGAGCAGGCTGCCCGGCGTGACCGGACCGAGCCGATCGAGCAGGCCGTCCAGCACGCCGGGCAGCAGGGCTTCGACGCCACCGCCGAGCAGGTCCCACAGTCCGGCGAAGTGCGGCATGAGCGAGATCGCCGGCTGGCCGCCCGGTTGGACGGCGAGAGAGAATCCGCCGGCGTCCAGCCCGACGATCACCGACAGGCTCGGCCAGGTGCCGCCGAGCGGCAGGGTCACCGACACCGTCCCGCCCGGGCTGGCGGTCCACCCGGAAGCGGCGGCGCCGACATCGAGGCTGAGCGTCGCGTCGAGGCTCGGTCCGCCGGGGCTGAGTGCAAGCTGCTCGGCGTCCAGCCCGAGTCGCAGGCCGCCGCCCGAGCCACCGGCCGACAGGTGCAGGCCGTCGGCGAGCTTCAACCCCTGGGCCTCCATCGGCAGCGTCAACGCGGTCGCCAGGCAACTCAGGAGCGTGGTGACCGCCGCCGGGTCCAGTCCGGGACCGGCCGCACCGGGATGTGACCCGGCCGGTGCAGCGAACCGGCCGACGTCGGACAGCCACTGGCTGGGACTGCGGAGCAGCCCGACCAGCGAACCGACCGGCACCAGTCCGCCGAGTGCGCTCTCGATGGCCGCGGTCGCGGCCGCAGCCAGCCCCGTCGTGCTCAGCGCTGCGAGCAACCGGTCGGCCACGTCCGGCGCCGGCGGCAGGATCGCGATCGGGGACAGGGCGGGGGATGCAGCCAGGCTCAGTGTCTCGTCCGCGTAGGAAAGACTCAGCCCCGGCACCGTCAGGGCAGCCTCGATGACGGCCTGCCCGGACAGCCCCAGCAGGCCCGACAGCGCGAGGCGGCTGGTTCCGCCGAGATCGAGACCCGAGCCGGTGGTGGCCAGACCCAGTGACCACGGGCCGTCGGCGACCTCCAGCTGGATCGGCAGATCGCCGAGCGCACGGGTCCAGCGACGAGGCGACCCGGCGCTGGTCGGGAGTGGCGCCAGCCCGAACAGAGCAGGTGCGCTCTGCAGCACCTGCTGCGCCCGCGTCTGCAACCATCCGGCCGGGTCGGTCTTGATCGCGGCCATCGCATCGGCCCGGACGGCAGCCACGTCAGACGTGGGATCGAAAGTGATCAGCTCCAGCGCGGCGAGCAGGTCGAGCAGAGCCCGGACCGAGCTACCGTCCTCGGCCTGGCTCGCCAGGGTGTCCATCACAGCAGCGAGCAGCCGCGCCGAGCGTGCGTCGGACAGGTCCAGGACCGAGGCGCCCGAGCCCTGCACAGCTGCGTCGTACAGCTGCACCGCGAAACTGCTGTCGGCCGCCGTGTGGGTGAACGACAATCGCGCGCCGCGCACCCGAACGTCGAGCGGTGTGCCCGACCCGGGACCCCCGACCAGCCAGCCGCCGGGCTGGTGGATCAGCGCCTCGACCGCCAACCGGTGCGCCGGGTGCGCTGGTTCTGGCGCCCCCGCGGACAACGCCACCCGGCCGAGATCGAGCCGGACGGTCAGCTCGACCTGCGGTGTATCGGTCGACCCGTCCGTTCCGTTCCGGATCTCGGTTGCGAGCCCCCAGGCCAGGTGGGTCGGGGTGACGTCCGGGGTCGCGCCCGCGGCGGCGCCGAGAGCGGCGGCGAGCGCGACGCCCAGCGGGGCCTCGAGCTGCGCGGTGATCGGTAGCGTCGGGACGGCGGTGAGGTCCAGGGTGCTCGGCAGGACCCGCGCAAACGCGGCCGTGGGGAACGGCCGGGCGTTGGCCCCGTCGAAGCCGTCGAGAAGCCGACCGAGCTGGTCCAGCGTGGCCCGCAATGCGGTCGCGCCGGTCGGGGCCGCCGGCAACAGGGTGAGCGCCAGCCGCAGTCCGGCCGCCTCCTCCGCCCCGTCGAACAACGACGACGGTCCGGTCGCGTACGGCGCCGCGATGGTCACGCACGCCTGCACGGATCCGGCGTTTGCCGCGGCGTACTGCACCGCCGGCAGTGCGGCGATCGAGTGGGCGACCAGTGCGACCTTCGTCGCCCCGGTCACCGCGAGGACGCGCTGCACGAGCCGACCGAGACGAGTCGACAGCTGCGCAAGATCGGCGGTGCCGTCGTCGGCGAGATCGAAGACGTAGTGGGTCGCGGCCGTCAGGGTGCCGAGATCCACGAGGTCAGGCTGGATGCCGGGGCGATCGAGGGTGAAGGCGAGCAGCTGGGCCGGATCCACGCCGGTGAGGAAGCCCGACCACACGTCTGCAGGCGCAAAACCGGGCGCAAGCAGCAGCAACGGCACGGCCGTCGCACCGTGCGCGGACAGGTGCGCCAGTGCCGCGGTCACGGCATCGGCTGCCTGCGGAGCGAGGTGGTGCGCGGCGGTGACCGCGATCGGCGCGAACGCTCCCTGCGGCAGCGAGCTCCCGATGTCGCTCGGCACCAGGCCATCGGTGCCGTCGACGGCGTCGGCGACCGAGGTCAACCAGCCGCTGGCCGTGTCGGGGTCCAGCCCGGCCAGCCCGGTGGCGACCTGGTCGAGGGTGCCGAGCAGTCCGCCGAGCGCCCCGACCAGGTCGGGTTCGCCGAGGCCCGGGTTGGCGGTGTCGGTGTCCGCGAGATCGAGGAGGGCCGCCGCTGCCGCGCTCCAGCTCGCCGGTGCGCCCGGTTCGACCCAGCCGAGCAGATCGACCGGCTGATCGACCAGTGGCGTCGCCGGATCGGTGAGCGGAATCCGCCACGGGTCGTCGTAGCTGCCGCCGCCGACCACGGCGGGTGCCGACGGGAGACCCGGCGGACCGGTCCGGAGCGGTGAGCTCTGGTTGAGCAGGTCGCGGACCCGATCCAGCGCCACCTCGACGGGCAGCAACCCGTCGGGATCCGGCCCAGCGGCGACGAGGCCGGCGAGCCGGCCGCGGAGCAGAGCCGCCGGGTCGGCCAGCAGATCGCCGACGCCGCCCGCCGGCAGCTCCAGCAGCGGCCAGGTCCCCGGCAGCTGCGGCGCGCTCAGGTCGAGTCCGAGGAGGTCGGCAAGGTTCGCCACGAGCGGGCCGCCCCAGCTCCGAGCGGCGCCGGCCAGCAGCTGACATACGGCCGCCCATGCACCGTTCGCAACATCTGCGGTCAGCCCGTCCGGCAACGACAGCACGGGGATCGTCACGTCCGTGCCGTCGACGTCGACGACCAGGTCGTGTACGGCCAGGTCGGCCGTCACGGGGCTGCCCGGTTGCCAGCCCAACCCGAGCGAGAGATGGTCGACTTGAACCGAGCCGGGCACGCCGAGCGGTCCGGGCGCCTGGGGTGGGTAGAGATCGAGCTCGACCCGGGCTTCCCCGATCAGACCGGCCCGCACTGGAGCGGCTGCTGGCAGCGCGAACGTCACGAGATCGAGCGTCAGCGCAAAGCCGAACGTCGGCCGGGTGCCGGCGGGTGACGTCGCGGCCAGGCCGATGTGCAGATCGTGATCGGTGCCGGTCGGCTCGTCCCAGATGCGCAGCTGGAGAGTCAGCGGGCTGCCGGCCGGGACCGGTACATCGCTCAGCGGAGCCAACCAGGGGTCGGCGATCGTCCCGGTGCCAGTCACGGCCGTCGCGACGCCGAACAGGCTGGCGATGGACGATGCGACCGCGCGGTAGGTTCCGGCGTCGAGGGCCTCGCGGTGAAACGCGCCGATCGCACGCAGTGGGTCGTTGGCGAACGCTCCGAGCTGGGCGTCGGTCGGCGGTAGGTCCAGCCCGATCAGGGCGAACACCGTCGGCGCCGACCCCGTGCTGCCGAGCTGTGCGTCAAGATATTGGCCGATCACCCCTCGCGCCTGCGCCGCGAGCGTACGGGCGTTCGTGAGGTCCAGACGAGCGAAGTCGGTCGGTGCCTGGACCACCCCGGGCAGCTCGACGTGGACACCGTCCAGCTCGAGCACGGGGACGATCTGGCTGCCGGTCCAGCGCAGACCGGCCCGGCCCGTTCCGATCGTCAGCGGGCCGCCCGCACCGGGCAGCAGGGCTGACACGCTCTCGACCACGATCTCGGCGGATGGCAGCGGACGTACCGGGTCGTTGCCGCCGAGGGGAACCACCAGCAGCTCGGCCCGGCCCGCGATCAGGGCGACCGATCCGGCGACGTGGACGTCGATTCCGAGATGGAGCTCACGGACGGTGCTGGCCGCCGGGGTCTCCAGCCAGGCGGTCAGCTCGACGGTCGCCCCGGTGGGCGAGCCGTCGAACAACGTGAGCGTAAGCGGATCGGTCGTGCCGGGCAGCTCGGGCATGGTCGTCTCGGCCGCGCCGAGCAGCTGGCCGACCGCGTCCAGCCAGCGGACCAGCGCCGGCTCACCATCGACGACGGTCTCGGTGAGCGCCGAGAGCCAGCCTGCGAAGGCCGACGGGTCGTGGATCAGGTCGCCGAGTGGCAGCGGCGGCAGCTCGCCGTCCAGCCCGAGCACCGTTGGCAGCTGCGCGGCGAGCCGCGTCAGCGCATCGTCGGCCGCGTTGTCCGCCGCTGCCTCGGCCCGGTGCAGCCCGGCCAGCAGGAGCATGGTCAGCGTGTGGGCGAGCTCGGTCCCCAGGTCTGCCGGGTCGAGCAGGACGTCCGCGGCGGTGCCCAGCCCGACATCCAACCCGGCGAGCCGGACGGCGATCCGACTGTCCGCCTCGTTGGGAGGGGCGAGCACGAGGGCAGACAGGCTGACCGACTCGAGGCCGATGACGTCGGAGGATCGCTGCCAGCCGACCGGCACGTCGATGCCCACGGCGAGCGGGTGCTCCGGGCTGCCCGCCACCACGTGGAGGTCGGACGACGAGCCTTCCACGAGGGGGAAGTCGGCGACCAGCCGGACCCCGCTGGCCGCGTGCCGTGCCTCGCCGGAGAGTCCGACCACGGCGTTGGGACGGTCGAAGGGTCCCGATCGCACGATGGTGATCGCGAGGCTGCCGACGGCGGTGGTGACGATCGGGTGCCGTGTCGTGGTATCACCGTCGGCGTTGGTGGTCGGCGCGTCGCCGGGCGGGAGCAGGTCGTCCAGGGCGTCGAGCAGCGCTGCGCGCTGTTCGGCGGTCTTGATGATCCCGGTCAGCTTCTGCAGCGGGTTCGCGAAGAACTGTGGGTCAAGGGCGCCCTGGCTGAACAGTCCGAGCGCGGTGGCCAGCGCCTCGACCTCGGGTGCGAGCTCGCTCATCTCCTCACCACCCTCCGAAGCTGCCCGGCGTGTCGCCGAGATTCAGGCCGAGCACAAAGGTCTGGCGGCCACGGACCACTTTCCCGTTGATCGTCGCCGTGAGCTTCTGCACTCCGGGCAGGTATCGCACCGCGGCCGCGTACTCGGACTCGAACGTTGTCAGCCAGTTCTGGGTCAGCCCGTTCTGATCGCTCACCGGCGTGACGTGCGTCTTGATGATCGCGGTCTGGATGTCGTCGGCGACGTGGTTGGGTGCGTTGATGTGCTGGTCGAGGAGCACGGCGGCGCCCTGGCGCGAGGTGATCAGCTGGTCGATCCGGTACGTCGTCCCTGCCACCTTCCACGAGTGGCCCTCGGCACGGATCCGTCCGAAGCGGTTGGCGGCGTTGATCAGCTGCTCGAGGCGCACCGGGCGCGAGCAGCGGGCGGCCGCGCGCAGCCAACCCGCCCACGGGGTCGGCGGGGGAAGCTGTAGTGCTTCGGGTGGGCCGGGTCCTCGCCGCCGCCGAAGAAGGTGAGGCGGTCGGCTGGCTGGACCGGCGGGTTCGCCGGTGCCGTCATCGGCACGTTCGCCCCGCCCGGCACGGCCCTGGCCAGAGCGACGGTTCGTGGCCGCCCGTCCGGCACGCCCGGCGTCCCGGTCGGCCACGTGGAGGTGAGGTCCAGCCGCAGGACATGGATGCCGAAGTGCGCGTCGAAGTCGTCGGGATGATCGGTCAGCAGGTCCCACAGGACCACGTTCAGCTCGTCGTCGACATGCACGGTCCACTGCTGGACGCCGAGTGACACGATCCCCTTGTCCCGGAACCGGATGGCGTCCAGATAGCCCTCGTTGGGGGAGATGGCCGCCATCACGTCCAGCCGGGCCGTCAGGGTCGGGTCGGCCCCGCCATACACCTCGTCGTGGTGGGCGGCGCAGTACGTCCCCGCGCGATACTGCGACTCGCCGAGGTACGCCGGACCGGTGTACTTGCCCTCGGTGGTCCACAGGCCCGCAAAGTACGCGCGGCCCAGGACCAGCTGGTGCTGCCCGTCGGTGCGTTCGCCGTTGCCGTCCCGGACCGGCTTCGTCACAACCGGACGCTGCTGCCAGGCCGTGCTGGTCGGCAGTTCGGACGGCACGACGGTCGGCGTGACGGTGCCGAGATCGGCCGCGGCCGTCCCCGGCAGACCGAGGGCGGCATTCAGCGCGCCGATCGCAGCGTCGACGCTCGGATCGTGACCCACGCTCGCCGCCGCGCCGGCCAACCGACGGTAGATCGCCCTCAGGATGATTGCGCCGGGCAGAGTCGCTGCGAGCAGGCTCAGCTCGTCAGCGCTGCACGTGGTGTCGACGAGGGTGGTCCACAGTGCGATCGCTTGGGTCGCAACCGTCGGGCTGGCGGCGTCGACCGCGCCAAGCACTGCGAGCACCCCGAAGACCGCCTTCGACGGGTTGAGCAGCAGCTGCTCGCGGAGCCCCGACGCCGCATCGGGCAGGTTCGGGTTCGCGACGATCAGGCCGGTCGCGGCAGCCGCGTCGGCGTCGGTGTCCGGTAGGGCCAGCGGTTGCGGCGGCAGGTCCAGGAGTACGTCCCAGGTGCTGTCGGCGCGGGCGGCCAGGTTCGTCCAGCCGATCAGGTCTGTCACCGGGCCGGACCCGACCAGCTCGATCGGCAGTCGGATCCCGCGGCCGACCTCCCAGCTGGCGAGGTCGGCCGGTCGATTCGGGACGCCGACCGCGATCGCCTGGGTCAGACCCAGATCCGATGCGTGATAGGCCAGGATCGCCCGGGCGATCGTGATCGTGTCCGGCAGCGGCACCGACGGGGCGATGATCGCGTGCAGCACGGACGACACGGCGTCGGCCAGACCGCGGATGGTCGTCTCGGGGGCGAGGAACGCCACCACCCTGGGTCGCGGCGAGGTCGTCCGGTCGAGTCCGCCGTCGGCGCTGAGGACGGTGCCTTCGGCCAGGCCAGTGCCCAGCGCCGCGTCGTCCGGCCAGGTCAGCGTCAGGCGTGCGTTCGCGAGAGTCGCCGGCGTGGGGCCGGTTGAGACCAGGTCGAACACTTGCAGCACATCGCTGACCAGTCCCATCGAGCACTCCCCGGAATAGGCGCGCGAGCGCTGCCCAAGACCCATGACCGGGCCGCGTGGCAGTGCCCGGACCAGCCGGGACGCGACGCCGCCTCTATCCGAGGGAAGCTCGACGAAACGACCGGCACAATACGCGCATTCGCTACTTGACGAGTTGCTACTCTTCGCCGACCGGTCGCTCAGCGTTCGGCGGCGACTCCGGCCAGGACGGTCGCCCGGGCCCGGGTCGTTTCGTCCAGGAGGCCGAGATCGCGGGCGTACGTGACCGCCGTGAGTCGGTCGTGATGGCCGAGCTTGCTGTACGCGTGCTCGAGGTGCTTTCGGACGGTGCTGGGTGCGATGCCCATCCGCCGTCCGATCGCCGCTGCCGTCAGGCCCTGCGCCACCATGGCCAAGGCCGTCCGCTCGCGAACCGACAGTGTCACCTGGCAGTCCGCCGGCTGGGCAACCGGACGTCGTTCCAGGGCAAGGCGGTCGAGACAGACGATCACCGGAAGCAGCCGGGCAGCCGAGGCAACGTCGGCCTCGCTGAACCTGGTCCGATGACGGACGACCGTCCAGCCCTGTCTCGACTCGCCCTCCCGGCCGGTCGTCAGCCGGAGCTCGTGAGGCTCCCGGTCAGCGGATCCGGGCAGACTCGTTTCACGGCAACGCCACACGCTCAACGTGGTGGCGGCCATTCCCAGATCACTCAGCCAGACCTCGTCGCACGGGATGACCTGGGCGATGAGCCGCCCGATCTCGAGCGTCATCTCCCACCCGTCCGAGATTGCGACGATCGACAGCACTGCCTGAATGAGAAAGCTCGTGTCCACGTCCACAGTGCCCCCATCGGCAAAGGCGGTTCCATCCTCGATGATCCTCGATGGGATGGATGGCGCCAACAGAAATGTTGCTCAGCGTCCGCTGGATCTCGAGGGCGCGGCAGGCTGGGCCGCAGGACGTCCGCCGATGATCGTGGCGTGCTGCGAGGCATCGTCTCCACGAACTCGAGTGCGGAGGCCCCGTCTGCCAGGAACTGCGGTGGGCAGGGTCAGTCCGTGGAACCGGAGCCGGGTCCGAGTTCCGGAATCGGGTGACAGGGCAAGCGGGCGGAGATCCGCCAGCCGCCCGACTCAGTCGGCCCGGCGGCGAAGCCGCCCCCGATGGAGCGAGCCCGCGTACCGAGGCCGGCCAGCCCGAAACCGCCGCCAGAGTCCGCCAGGCTCGATCGCGGTCGCGGCGTCGTCGTGGTGGTCACTTCCACCTCGACGTGGTCGCCGCGCTGTCGAAGCTCGATATCGACGGCGGCGCCGGGCGCGTGCTTGATGGCGTTGGTCAGACCCTCCTGGACGATCCGGTACGCCGTCTCGACCGGGATCGGCGAGATCGAGGCCGCTGGGTCGACCGACCGGTAGCGCACGGTGAGGCCGCTGACCCGTGCACGGCGGACGAGTGCGGTCGATCTGGCCGATGGTGACCGGCGGTAGGGCTGCTGGTCGAGTGAGCCTTCCCACCTCGTCGCGAGCCTCGCCGGCCGCCTCGACGATGCAGGTCAGGGCGGCGGAGGTGGTTGCCGGCGACCCGTTCCCGCGCTGGGCGGCGGCGGCCTGGATCGCAATCAGGGTCATCTGATGAGCGACGATGTCATGCAGATCCAGCGCGATGCGGGCGCGTTCGAGGCGCACCCGCTCGCGCACATAGCGGACCTGCTCGGCGACGAGTTCGAGGTTTCGTTGCTCGATTCGGGCGACGATCCGGCGACGGGAGCCGAGTACTCGCCCCCCGATCCACGGCCCGAGGGTCAGCATCACGAAGAACGGGTTGAAGGTCGAGCTCGTGGCTTGGAGCCCGATGGTCAGCAGCAGGACGCCGACGAGCCCGGACTTGTGTCGAGCTCGACACCGAGGCCGTAAGCGAGGTCGAACGGAATCCATGCGAGCAGGTTGGCCGACGCCCCGCCGAGCACGGCTGACTGGTTCATCGCGGTGATCAGCAGGAGCGCGGTCTGAAAGCCACTGCCGCGAGAAGTGGCCGACGCCGGCGCGTTGCCACGGCAGCAGCGGCTGTAGTCGCAAGACAACCACGGCCAACGTCGACGCATCCGACGTGCCGACAATGGACTCAATGCTTACAAACGCGACCGCGCACGCCACGGCCGCCGCAGTGTCCGGCTGCCAGGTCCCGAGCCTAGGCATGGCGACTGACGAGCGGAATACAGGCGCGGGCACGGCAGGCGCCGCCATCCGTCCTCGCGTCCACGGTGCCGTGGTAGAGAGCGGCCCGTTCTCGGGCTGACGCGAGGACGGCCTCGATGTTCGTGGCCTCGGCTGTAGGGCCCGACACGATCAGTTCGAGTGCGTCCGGTGCATAACGCACGCGGATCTCCGCGCGAGCGCTCGGGCGCGTCCTCGATCACGGTAAGGAGATGCTCGACGATTCGGTATCCGGACAGGGAGAGCCCCGTCGGCAGCAACCTGGGTTCACCGTCGACGGCCAAACGCGTGTCGGCCGTCGAAGCACTGGCCAGCAGTGCCGGAAGATTGGCAAGGGTGGGTTCAGCTTCGGTTCGGTGGTAGCTCGGCGAGTGCACCCACCAGCTCACGCATCCGCCGGAGTGTCTCGCGTGCCTCTCGCTCGATCGATGGCAGCCGGGCGCGGGCATCTTCAGGGTCGAACGGCAGGCGCGCGAGACCGGTTTCGGCTGCCGCGAGGATCGCGTCGACATGGTCGCGCAGTCCGCGGTCGAGGTCGTCCGCCAGTTGGGCCTGGTCGGCAGCGATGCTCGTGCGAGCGGTCTCGTCGCGCCGGGCCCGCAGCAAGCTCGACTGGCGCTGGAGTGCTTGGGCGGCCAGTGTCCGGGAGCGGACCAGGATCCCCAGGGCGAAGAACCCGCCGAGGATCGGCAGCAGGTAGACCAGAGTCGTCAGTCCCAGCTGGGGATCCCACCAGGCCTGCGCCATGACGTTGACGGCACACAGGCCCAGCCCGACGGCAGCCCGGGTCCGGGTGCTGCGGGCGCCTACGGCATAGGCGACGAGGAAGACAGCCGGCAGCGCCGTGCCGCAGCGGACCAGGTGGCCGAACAGCATCCCGTTCAGCAGTGCGCCTGCTGCGAGGGCGCCGGCAGCCGCGATCGGGGCCTGCCGCCGCCAGGCGACCGGCAATGTCATCGCGAGCACACCGGTCGCCGCGAGCGCACCGCCTTGAGGCACTCCGCCGTGGGTGACGCCGAGAATGGACAAGACAGCCAGCGTGCTCAGCCCCAACGCCACCGCGAGGTCGAGCAGATACAGTCCGCGGAACCGAGGATCCCGCCAGGTCCGCCACCGCCACGTCGTTGTCACTGCCACACTCTCCGCCGGATGACGTTCCCAGTATGCTTCGGCCGCGTCGGACGTACCGTTAGGCCGTGCGCTTGTGCATCGTCCGGCTGATCCGCTGGACGAGTGTCCAGCCGCCGAGTCCGACGAACACCACTGCGCACGCGGCGATCCCAGCCAGACCGGCCCAGGGTGGCTGACCGTTACCCGTGTGGGTGGCAACGTTGCCCGGGTCGAGCACCGGGCGCGCGAGGTAGTCCAGCGCAACCACCGTGGCAGCGAGGACTCCGTTCACCGCGAGGCCTCTCCCCAGCCGACTGGGGCCGGTCGCCGATCCATCGTGCCGATGCCGTCTGATCTGGTCCGCCGCCCCGAGCGTCAGACCCAAGATGACGGCCTGGACGACCCAATAGGCCGTCTGCGTCGCCGTGTCCGGCGGATTCACGCCATAGCCGAGCAGCAACAGGCTCGTCTGGAGAATCAGGATGACGCCGAAGGGCACGAGTACGGCTATCGCCACCTGCCGCGCTCCTCTGACGATCCATCCTGCGCCGATGGCGAGGAAGATGCCCACCAGTCCCGTCATTTCCAACCTCCCGAACAGTTGCTTCCGATGACAAGACGGTAGGTGGCTCAGCCCGTGCTGCGCGTCCGGCGAAAGACCGATCTTGAACGTGCCCACTCATTCGCGCGGACTACGCGCTCAGCCTGGCGTCGCGGGACCGACTGGGGATTAACGTTGGCAGCAGCCGACGGAAATCTTGCGGACGATCGGGAGCATGGACCAGGAACACATCGCATCGATCAGCGTCCTGATCGCCGATGACCAACGCCTCGTCCGCGCTGGCCTGCGTGCGATCTTGGAGTTCGAGCCCGACATCACGGTCGTCGCGGAGGCGGCTGACGGGCGCGAGGCCCTGGCCCTTGTCGCGCGTCACTCGCCGACAGTCGCACTGCTCGACATCCGGATGCCCGTCATGGACGGCCTCGAAGCCGCCCGCACGGTGATCAGTCGCCACCCGGAAACCCGGGTCGTGATCTTGACGACGTTCGACGCGGACGACTACGTCTACGAAGCACTTCGGGCCGGGGCGAGCGGATTCCTGCTGAAAGATGCGCCTGCCGACGAGTTGGTGACCGCGGTTCGCTGCGCCGCCCGCGGCGACGCGCTCATCGACCCATCGGTCACCAGGCGGCTGATCGCCCGCTTCACCTCCGCTGTCCGTCCTGCCGCCGCTACGCCGGCTGAGGTGATGGCGCTCACCCCGCGCGAACGGGAGGTGCTTCGCCTTGTCGCTCGAGGAATGTCCAATGCCGAGATAGCGCGCTCGCTGGTCGTGGAGGAGAACACCATCAAGACCCACGTCAGTCGGATCCTCACCAAGATGCAACTGCGCGATCGCGTCCAGGCGGTGGTCGTGGCCTATCAGTCCGGATTCGTCAGCCCGGACGACTCGCCGTGACCACACCTGTGTCGACCGGTCGAGGTCAGCCGTAGACGGTCTCATGGGCCGTACGTGGTCGAGCCCGCGCACTCCTGGTCCGCCGCTCATGCCGCGGCCAGCTCCCGTCGTGCAGGCTTGTATCGACCTGTCGACAGAGTTCTTCTCTTCGACACCGAGCACCCGCATAGTAGGGGCATGGGTTCGAACATCAGTCGCCGCGTGAGGGTCTGGTTGCTGGCGGGGGTCGGCGTCTTGTGCGTCGCCGGCCTGGTTGCGCCGGTCACGACGGCCTCGGCCTTTCCCAGCGACACCGTCAAGCCGGACATCGTTCCGGCGCTGACCGGTTTCAACTCGTTGTGGCGCAGCTCCGGGGTCAACAACCTGCACGGAACCGTCCTCGACGCCGCCACCCTGCAGCGGAACGATCAGTTGACCAGCTGGATCAACCAGCACGCTACCTACGACCAGAAGTTCCGCGCGCTGCAGAACTCGGCGTACCGAGGCAGTGACGGCAGCGGCTACGACCAGTCGCTCTCGATCGCCGACGGCTTGGGCGCCAAGCTCGGCGCGCTCTACGTGAAAGGCCGGCTGAACGGTTCACTGCCGCTGACCACGGCACTGATCAACAGCTCCAAAGGCACCACTGGTGCGTACGTCAGCACGACCAGCGTCAAGGCCGCGTTCAGTTATCCGCGGCCCTACCTCAGCGTCGACCCGCACGCTCCGGCGCCCCCGCAGGACGCCGCCGGCTGTGCCCCGAGCGCGGTGAATGGTTCCTCGCTCGCCGCCATTCGGACGGGAAGGGCCTGGGCCGACTCGGCCGGCAACCTGAAGATCACCCGGGTGCCAGCGACGGTCGACACGACGCACGAGTTCGCCACGAACGACGTCGCCATTGACGCCGGATACGGCACAGTGGGGCTCTGCACGGGCGGCTCCTACCCCAGCGGCCACACCACGACCGCGTACCAGGCCGGCATCACCTTGGCCACGTTGCTTCCTCAGCTGGCCCCCCAGATCCTTGCGCGGGCCTCCGAGGCCGGGAACAACCGGATCGTGCTCGGCGTCCACTACCCGTTGGACATCATCGCTGGACGAATGAACGGCGAGATCTCGCTGTCGGCCCGCTGGTCGGACAGCCGGTTCCGGTCCGATGTCTTGACGCCCGCGCGCAAGGAGCTCGTCTCCTACTTGACCGCCCAGTGCAAGACGGTGCTGCACGCCTCGACGCTGTCGAAGTGCATCGCCGCGGACACCTCGTACGCAAACAACCCGTACGGCCGCGCGAAGATCCCCGGCGGGACGGCTCAGGTTGTCACCAACCGGTCCTCAGCGCTGAGGGTCTACACCGAACGGCTCTCGTACGGCTTCTCGCCGACCTCCTCGACGAAGCTGGCCGCGTCGGTGCCGACCGGCGCGGAGAACCTGCTGCGGACGACATATCCGGGTCTGTCGTCAGCCCAGCGTCGCCAGGTCCTGGCACAGACCGAGACGGTCTCCGGAAACCCGCTGGACACGACCGCTGCGCATGCCGCCTACCCGCTCGTGCCGGGGTCATGGCAGCGGGTCAACCTCGCCGGAGCGATGTCGGCCAAGGTGAAGGTGCTGCACAGCGGCAAGGTCAGGGTGCTCTCGACCGGGGGCAAGGCAACGGTCGTCCACTGAGCTGCCATCTCTGCCTGGATCAGGGACTCGTATGAGTTGGCTCAGCGGCCGACGTCCCACCAGTCGAGGACGCGGGTGGCGATGAGCGTGAGCCACCGGGAGGGCTCGCCCTCCGCCGCGTCGACATCGAACCACGTACGTCCCGGCAGGGGAGCGCCCTGTCGCCACGTTCCATCGCGCTCTCGAGCGGCGCGCACGACCTCAACCGCGTCCTCGAGCCGCGGATCGCGCGGCCTGCCGTCGTGCAGCGCGGCGTCGCGAAAGTGGTCGAGCGCGACGAGTGCGCTGTAGCGATAGCGGTTCGGATACACCAGGTGCGTGACGAAATCGCCGACGCGCCTCCCCGTCGTCGCCCGGTAGAGCAAGCGCCGGTCGAGCAGGTACTCCTCGCCGCCGAGGCGGGCAGCCACCAGCCTGGTGTCGCCGGTCATGCGCTCGTAGGCGAGCATGCCGCGGAGCGCGTTGAGCGTGGAGTGGAACGACGACCGGGTCGAGCGACCCTCCTCCGCTTCGCAGTTCCAGCCGCCGTCGGCGAGACGATGGGCCGGGAACCACTCAGCCAGCGCCGAAACGTCCGCCCCGAGCCAGGCACCGCTGGACAGTGTGTAGGAGTTGATGCAGACGTCGATCTCGCCGCCCCAGTACGGCAGGTCGTCGTACTCCCATCGGCTGTTCGCAGCGAGCTTCTCGGCGGTGCCGGCCAGCGCAGTGGCGTCCAGCCCCCACTCGCGCAGGTCCTTCAGCGCCCAGGTGGTCGCCGTCCAAGGTTGCCCCCGCTGGTCGGCCTCGGGGCTACCGAGAAAGCCGGCCGGGAAGAAGGCGCCGCCGGCCCACTGGCCGTCCTCGTCCTGCCTGGACAGCAGCTCCGCGCCATACCCCTCGAGCGCGACCCGCGCTCGGGTGGCCTCCCAGACGTCCGGGCGGGCGCCCGCGAGATCCCTCTCGACCTGCCAGCGCAAGGCCGGGTCTGAGTCGAGCAGCCAGTCGAGCACGCGAAGGTCTTCCACCATTCCTGCACGCTATCGACGGCCTCCGACAAAGACAGACACGTCCGGCTCCCGACATCCTGCCTCTGCCTCGACGCTCACGACCTCTGCCGGCGCGCCCGCCTGAGTTCTCTGTCGAGCGCCCACGCATCGGCGACGGGACCGAGATGGCTCAGTTTGTCGGGATTGGCCACCCCACGGACCATCTGGATCTGGCCGTCGAGCACGTCCAGGACCACCACGTACAAGACCTTGCTGTCGCGGTCGCGGAAGATCGCGCCCGGCTGGCCGTTGATCTCGTCGGGCTCGCAGGTGACGTCGACCTGACCCAACCACGAGTAGATCGACGCCAGCACCCGCGCGACGTTCGCCCCGCCGGTCACGATCCTGGGCAGGTTCGGAGCGTTGCCACCGGAGTCGCCGACCAGTTGCACATCTGCCGCGAGCAGCGCCTGAAGACCGGCCAGGTCACCATCCTTGAGTGCATCGAAGAAGCGTTCGGAGAGCTCACGCCGGGCCTGCCGATCGGCGTCGAAGCGTGGCCGACCGTCTGCCATGTGCCGGCGAGCGCGGACGAGCAGTTGCCGGCAGGCCGGCTCCGAGCGGCCCACCGCCTCGGCCACCTCGGCGAAGTCGAAGCCGAAGACGTCGCGCAACACGAACACCGCACGTTCCAGTGGGCTGAGCCGTTCCAACAGCAGCAGCGCGGCCATCGACACCGAGTCGGCCAGTTCCCGTGACCGGGCCGGATCGTCGTAAGGATCGTCGGTCAGCGGCTCGGGGAACCACGGGCCGACGTACGCCTCGCGCCTGGAGCGCGCCGAGCGCAGAACGTCGATGGATATTCGGGTCACGGTGGTCGACAGGAATGCCTTGACCGATTCCGGGACGGTCGGGGATGCGTCGAAACGCAGCCATGTCTCCTGGACCGCATCCTCAGCTTCAGCCACCGAAGCCAGGATCCGGTAGGCGATCGAGAACAAGAGCGGCCGCAACGCTTCGAACTCTTCCGACCTGTTCAACGTCGGCACACCTCCCAGCTGTTGGACCCGAGGAGTCAGTGGAACTGGCCCGCCTCGTAGTTGCCGCCCGGCTGGCGGGTGATGACGTTGACCCGGTTCACCATGTTCATGAAGCTCACCAGGATGACCAACGCCGTCAGCTGCTCGGTGTCGTAGTGCTCGCCTGCCCGCGCCCAGACAGGATCGCTCACACCAGCCCCCGCGTCGGCGACCCGGGTCCCTTCCTCTGCCAGCTCCAGCGCTGCCCGTTCGGCCTCAGTGAAGACGGTCGCCTCCCGCCACGCGGCGACCAGATTGAGTCGCAACGGGGTCTCTCCCGCCGCTGCGGCGTCCTTGGTGTGCATGTCGATGCAGACGGCACACCCGTTGATCTGGCTCACCCGCAGTGCTACCAGCTCCTGCGTCGCCGCCGGCAGTGGTGACTCCTGGATGATCTTGCCGGCTGCCATCAGGTGCTTCATCGCCTTGCCGGCAGTGACGCTGGTGAAGTAGTTCAATCGCGCGTCCATCTCGCAGATCCCTTCGTGTCGGTGCTTCCGACCTCTGGGACGAGATGGGGGTGTCTCCTGTGACATCCCGCCGCTACGACGGCCGGCATTCATCGACAGGAGCCCGACAGCCGGGAGCGACGGTACGTCGTCGACAACGGATCAGTCCTGGCCAGTGCAGCCCTAACGGCTGTCGCGCTTGGCTTGACGCCTAGCACCCTTCGCCTGAGTCGACGCGTCCTTCTTCTTCCCGCCGGTCGTCTTCGACGCGGTATGTCGTCTGGTGGCCGTCTGGTCGGGTCCCGGTGCGACCCCCGCGGTCGGCGGTCCCGAACGTCGATTCTTGCCGGCCGCTGCCAGCCGCTCGGCTCGGAGCTCGGCGGCGGCCTGCTTGGCTGCGACGTCAACTCGCCGGCTCACCCGGGCCAGGGCGACCTCGAAGACCTCCGCCTTGTCGCGGTTGCGCTGGTTGGTCGCAAATGCGTGCCCGCGGCCGCCCTTGGCTGCGACCTGGGCACTGGCAGGTCGGCGATAGAGGTGAACATACTTCGTCCGCGCCCGCCGGATCCGCGTGTGCAGCTCCAGTAGCTGGTCCTCGTCCAGATCCGCCATCGCGTCTCGCTCGGTCTCCGCGACCAGCCTGCGTTCCTTCTTGGTCAGTGAGTGCAGGATCTTCTTGTTCATGACGTCCGTCCTGGGAGCAGGGTGGCTGGCGCACGCAGCCTATCCAGGCAGAGTGTGCCGACCCCGTCCTTCGGTTGATCGGCTGCTCGTTGTCGCACCGCATCGCCCAGCCGGGCCGGGATCTGCTCACGGGCTTCGGGGTCACCAGGGGACTGTGGCGCCGCGGAAATCGAGGAACTCCAGTCCCGTCGTGCCACGCTTCGCGAGCATCACATCGACGATCTTGGGTACGTTCTCCTCGATCGTGAACGGGGCGTGGTCCCCGCCGAGGGCTGTCTTGATCCAGCCCGGTGCCATCAACAGGAGTGCGCGGTTGGTATCGGTCTGCCGGACGGCGAAGCTGCGCATGAACTGATTGAGTGCGGCCTTGCTGCCGCGGTAGACCTCGCGGGATCCGGTGGTGTTGTTCGTGATGCTGCCCTGGCCCGAGGTCATCGCGCCGATCAATCCGTCCGGCGCGACGAGGTCCTGCAACGCCTCGATGACGCGCATCGGAGCGAGCGCGTTCGTCACCATCACATCGATGAAGTCCGACGTGGGAACGCTGCCGATCGGGGTCTCCGAGTTGTTGGTGATCCCGGCGCTGACGAAGAGGATGTCGATCTGGCGGCCGGGGACGCTCTGGAGCCGGTCGTGCAGCGACGCGAGCTGTCCGAAGTCGGTGATGTCCAGGTGGTCGACGGTGACGGCCTCGGCCCTGTGGTCGGCGAGGTCGTGCAGCGGAGTCACGGCCGTGGTGTCCCGCAGGGTGCCGATGACGTTCCAGCCCGGTTCGCGAGCTCCTCGACAATTGCGAGGCCGAGGCCACGGGAGGCGCCGACGATCAGGGCGGTGCTCACGCGGTCTGTCACGCCCTCAACGGTAATCCGAGTCCGGCTGCCGGTGGCGCCGCGACCGTACGGGCCTCGCAGGCGGTCTCGCGTACAGGATCAGCTAGGGCGGCTACTGGCTGCCCTGCGTACTCGCGTTCGAGCACCGGTTGGTTGTGGCCGCGGTCGACGGCGGGGTGATCGGCAGCGCCCGGGCGTGGAAGCGCAACCTAGAAGCGGTACTGCAGCACGGTTGTTCCCGTCCGAGACCATGCTGTGCTGTGCGATGACAACTGGGTGAAGAGTCTGAGCGCCAGCGGGAATTGGGCGACTTCCGGTTCGCGGGTGAGGAGGATCTCACGCGCCAGTGTCAGTTTGGGCACCCAGCGCTCGGGGTCGTGGGGGTCATCGAAGCCGGGCGACTTGAGCAGACCCGCAACGGACTGAGTTCCGCGGTAGTGGCTGGCTGCCCAGATCGCGAACCTGGTGTAGCCGTTGAAGGCGATCTGCCCGCTGGGGAAGTGACGGGTCAGCCTGTCAAGCAGGGCAACCATGTCGCCCTGTGAGAGGAACGCCATCAAGCCGTCAGCAACGATCACCGCTGGTCGATCGCTGGGGACGGCGTCGAGCCAATCAGGATCTGTGAGATCGGCACCGACATCGTGGACGTGCTCCCGCTCCGGTATCAGTGCCCGGCGAGCCGCGACGACCTCGGGGAAGTCGATGTCGAACCAGTCGACCGTGGACGGTGGGTCGATGCGGAGTGCGCGGGTGTCCAGTCCCGCGCCCAGGTCGATACCGACCGCGCGCGGATGGCCGGCGAAGAACGAGGACGCCACCTCGTCAAGCTTCTTGGCCCGGTGCGCGATATTGATGATTGGACTCGAGCTGAGGTGGAACTTCTCGCAGTCGTAGTCGAGGAGCCGGGCAATCTCGTCGGCGGCCGTGTCGCCGAGGATCGGGCGTGGCGACCGTTCGTCGAGGGCGCGCCCCGCGAGCGTCAGGAATAGGGTCTCCTGAAGGGGCGTCAAGGCAGGCAGTGTGGTGGTCATGATGGTCGTTGCACTTTCTCGTGTCCGGGGGGTGTCGTAGCCAGGGCATTCCGAGCGGTCTCCAGCGTCTTGTCGTTGGTGTAGAGGCCGTAGGTATAGAGCTCGAGCGCGGGCAGCGCCATCCGGCGCAGCACCTCGGGGCCGAAGCTGTTGGACCCGAGCGATCGCGCTATCGGCGGAGGCATCGTCAACATCGCGAGACTTGTCAGCAGTGTGAAGACGGCCAACGCCCGGGGGTCGCTCGACGGTCGCATCGTGCCGTCTGCCACACCCGCACGGAAGATCTCTTCGGACTCGGCCACCATCGTCTCGACGAACCTGTTGGCGGCGGACGTGTCCTGTTCGATAGCTCGGGCCATGTACCGAACGTGAAGCCGGTACTCATCCGGGTTCGCCAGATACTCGCCGAGCATGTCCTGCATCCCTACAGGATCTGCGTCGGCCCGAGCCCGTTGGAGCAAGGCCGTCAGGACAGTTTCGTCGCAGGCGCTGCGCAATCCCTCCTTGCTGCCGAAGTGGTGGATGACAAGACCGGCGGTAACTCCGGCCGATGTTGCGATGGAGCGCAGGCTTGCTCGTTCGAACCCGTCCACGGCAAAGTGCGCAATAGCTGCGTTGCGGATCCTCGCTTGAGCTGTCAGGTCCGAAGGTGGCCCGCCCGGCGACGATCCTGCACGCATGTTCAGTATGCTATACGTACGTTCAGTCGACCGCAAGCCGGATGGACGGGGATAGGTGTAGCGGCCGGTGTCAGCGATCCGGATCGACGAGCAGCTCGACGTCGACCTCTTCGCCGGCACCCCGTCCGGTCTGCTTGCGCGTCTCGGCATTGAACGAGACCAGATAGCGACCACCCATGACGCCGATGGTGGTCTTGTAGGTGTAGCTCCCGTCGATGGTGACGATCACCGGGACCCGCTTGCCGCGTCCGAAGGAGAGCACCAGGTCCTCGGGTACGACGATGCCGACGTTCTTGCCGCCCGTCGCCTCGAGGACGGTCGTGAAGTTCGCCATGCTCGCTCTCCTCCTCGATCGCTGTTGCATCAGTGTAGGAAGTTGGGCAATGCCCTTCCCATGTGGTCGTCGATGACCGCTAGGCGCCGGGCGGCTCGAGACCGGTGCGTACGGGCGTGCCGCGGTGCCATACGGCTCGCGTGGACAGCGTGTCAGCGATCGCCATGGTCGGGTCACCGTCCACGAGGAGGAGGTCGGCATCGGTGTGGGGATGACCCCAGCTGACGGCGTGGAACGCCGGTGATGGGCACCGACGTGTCGGGGTCCAACCACATCACCAGGTCATGCTCGAGGGAGGATGCCGGGGTTCCCGCACCTGTTCATCCCAGTCGTCGACGTGCGCGATGTCGCTGCGGCCCACATCCTCGCCATGACGACAGACGGGGCCGCGGGCCAGCGGTTCCTGCTCTCGAGTGGACCGGCGATCGCCCTGAAGGGGATCGGCGCCACTCTGAAGGCAAACCTCGGCGACGCGGCGAAGCGCGTACCGACGCGTTCCATCCCGAACATCGTCGTCCGCGTCGCTGCCCTGTTCTCCGCCGAGTTCCGCTCCCTGGCCGGAATGCGGTCCCATCACCGCGACGGGCAGCATCGAGACCAGCTCCATCGAACCACCTTCGGTGTCCACGAAGTCTCACGCAGCGCGCTCCGCGATGGTCTTGCTCTTGCCGAACGCATCCACTCGCTACGGCCGGGGCCGAGGTGAGCACCACTCGCTTCACTCCGGCGTCGCGCGCGGCACGGAGCACGCGCACGGCACCGTCGCGCGCCGGGATGATCAGATCGTCCTCGTTCGCTACGTGGCCCGTCTGGACCGGAGATGCGACATGAAGCACGAAGTCGACGTCCGCAACGGCATCCGCCCAGCCGGCATCGTTCGTGAGGTCCGCTGCGACGAAGCTGAGCGCGTCGCCGTGCACCATTCCGGCATCGGCGAGCAGCGACCGCACGTCCGACTCGCGTCCCAGCGACCGGACCGTCGTCCGCACGAGATAGCCCCGCTCGAGTAGCTGCAGGATGGCGTGGCCGGCGATGAAGCCGGATCCACCGGTGACGAGCACGCGTTGCTGGGTCATGGCTCCAGTCTGCTGACCCGCCGAGGGATCAGGCAGGCCGCCTCGTTCATCGGCCTGTCCGGGATCTGCGCTGACCAGCGCTCCCGCGATGACCAGAACGGGCCGATTTCGGGTCACATCGGCTCACTGGGGAGCGCTCGTCAGCGGCTCCGTCGGTCGTGATCGCGCTTCACGTCACGAAGCGATAGCCGACGCCTGGCTCGGTCAGGAAGTGCCGAGGGCGGCCAGGCTCAGGTTCCAGCTTGCGTCGCAGCTGGGCGAGATAGACCCGGAGGTAGTTGGTCTCCCGTCCGTATGCGGGTCCCCACACCTCGCGCAGCAGGTCGGCCTGGGGCACCAGTGCGCCGGGTTCGCGGGTCAACGCATCGACCAGCCGCCACTCGGTAGGGGTGAGGTGTACCTCCACACCGTCGCGACGGGCCAGCCGGGCGCCCAGGTCGAGCTCGAACGAGGCGGTGCGGACGACGCGGCTCGACCGGCCCGGGACGAGCGTCCGCCCACGGAGCGCCGCCCGCACCCGCGCGAACAGCTCCTCCATGCCGAAGGGCTTGGTCACGTAGTCATCCGCGCCGAGGTCCAGCGCCCCCACCTTGTCGGCCGACCCGTGCCGGGCGGACAGCACCACCACGGGCACTTGCGAGAACGTCCGCAGGCGGGTCAGCACGGCCATCCCGTCGAGATCGGGCAGCCCGAGGTCCAGCACCACCAGATCGGGCCGCTCGGTCTGCGCCATTCGGACCGCCTCGCGCCCGTCGCCGGTCGTGGACACCTCGTAGCCCCGGGCTCGCAGGTTGAGCTCGAGGGTGTGGAGCAGGGTGGCGTCGTCGTCGACGGCCAGCACCCGGGTCATCGGTTTGCCCCGGCCAGCGGCAGCTCGACCACCATGGTGAGGCCGCCGCCAGGGGTCGGCTCGGCCTCGAGGGTCCCACCCATCGCCTCGGTGAGACCGCGGGCCACGGCGAGCCCGAGACCCAGCCCGTCACCCGCCGGTACGTCGCCGAGCCGCTGGAAGGGCGCGAACAGCGCCTCACGAAGCCCGGCCGGAACACCCGGTCCACGGTCGACGACTCGGACCTGCGCCCGACCTCGGACACCCCCGGCGCCACTGATACCCCCGACACCTCCGGCGCCTCCGACACCTCCGGCGCCTCCGATGCCCCCGGTGCCTCCGATGCCCCCGGCGCCACTGATACCCCCGACACCTCCGGCGCCTCTGATACCCCCGGCGCCTCCGATGCCCCCGGCGCCACTGGTACCCCCGATGCGGCCGCCTGGGCCGGCGGCGCCATCACCGCTGCCAGCTGTGCCGGTAACGCCCGTCCCGGTAACGCCCGTCCCGGTAACGTCCGTGCCCATAGCTCCCGTGCCCATAGCTCCGGTGCCCGAAACGTCCGTGCCCGAAAGCGTCCGTGCCCACAGCGTCCGTGCCCACAGCGTCCGTGCCCGGATCGAGCGACGTCCGAACAGTCACCGGCGTACCGGCTGGAGTGTGCCGCAACGCGTTCTCCACCAGGTTGGCCAGCACCCGTTCGAACAGCCCGGGGTCGACCAGTGCGTCAGGCACGTCGGCGGCCGCCTCGACGACGACAGCGTCGCCGCCGGGGATGCTCGCCAGCGACCACGCGACCGCCTCGTCCAGGTCGACCTCGGCGACCAACGGGTTGACCGCCCCGAGCTGCAGTCGGCTGAGGTCGAGCAGGTTGCCGACGAGGTTGTCGAGACGGTCCGCGCCCTCCTCGATCGCCGCCAGCAGCTCGGCCTGCTGCGCAGGCGACCAGTCCACCTCCGGGCTGCGCAGACTCGAAACGGCGGCCTTCACGGAAGCGAGCGGGCTGCGGAGGTCGTGCGAGACCGCGGTCAGCAGGGCGGTCCGAGTCCGGTTTCCCTCGGCCAGCTCGGCGGCACGCACGGCCTGCGCCGCCGCCACCTCGCGCTCGCGAAGCACGGCGAGATGGGCGGCGTACGCGGTGACCAGCGGCTGGTCGGACAGCACCAGTTCACGACCGTGCAGGATCAGCGCGACGCCGGGGCTGATCGTGATGACGCACTCTGCGAAACCCAGATCGACGTGCCCGTGCTCGACCTCCAGGGTCACCGTCCCGTCCGGATCCGTCCGGGCGACGGCGGCGCCGGTCATGCCGAGGGTCTCACAGGCCTGGACCAGCACCTGGTCCGTGGTCCAGCCGGAGCGGACCAGGCCACGGGAAAGGTCGGCCAGCGCGTCGGCTTCCGCCCTCGCCCGCCGGGCCTGCTCGGTGGTGCGCGCCGCCCGGTCCACCACGCTGGCGACGGCCACACCCGTGACCAGGAAGACGAGCACGGCCAATGCGTTGGCCGGATCGGCGATGGACAAGGTGCCGTACGGCGGGATGAAAACCAGATTGAGCGTCAGGCCCGCCAGCACCGCCCCTAGCACCGCCGGCGCCAGCCCGCCGACCAGGGCTGTGCCGACGACCAGCGCCATCATGATCATGGTCACGAAGGACAGCGACGCGGTGTCGCGGCCGGCGTAGAGCAGCCCGGCCAGGAGCGCCGTCCCGGGCACCGCCAACACGTAGCCCCAGATCAGTCGCGAACGCCGAACCCGGGCCCGGGGCGGCTGCACGATCGAACCCGCGTACGCCATGAGGCCAGTCTGCCCACTCGCGGGCGTTCGTCGCCAGGGTCGAGACCCCGCGCGACGACCTTGACGAAATCTTGACGCATGCGGACCCACGATCCGCTCGATGGGCGGCACGCCCGCGCGTAGCGTCGAAATACGTGGAACCTGCTGCACCTGCCCTCCCGTCGCCGACCGCCCGTGTCGAGACGGCGAGCTCGCCCGCTCGCTCGCGCGGGACACTTCGAGCCTGGCTGCTGGATGGGATGGTCGAACGGACGGGTCGGCACCCCGGGCCGTACGTCCATCCCGAGCACGGCCAGCGCAAGCAGCCGTGGTGGAAGGTGATGTGCCTGACCGGCGTCGACTACTTCTCCACGTTGGGCTATCAGCCGGGGATCGCGGCCCTCGCCGCAGGCCTCCTGTCTCCGCTGGCCACCCTCGTGCTTGTCGGTCTCACCTTGCTGGGTGCGCTGCCGGTCTACCGACGGGTGGCAGTGGAGAGCCCGAACGGCGAGGGGTCCATCGCGATGCTGGAACGGCTGCTGTCGTTTTGGCAGCGCAAGATCTTCGTGCTGGTCCTGCTCGGCTTCGCCGCCACCGACTTCATCATCACCATGACCCTGTCGGCCGCCGACGCGACCGCGCACATCGTGCAGAACCCGCACGTCACCGGTGTGCTGAGCGGGCACGAGGTGTTGATCACCCTTGCACTGCTCGCCGTCCTGGGCGGGGTCTTCCTCAAGGGGTTCACCGAGGCCATCAACATCGCCGTCGGGCTGGTCGCGGTGTATCTCGCACTCAACGTGGTGGTGATCGGACACGGGCTGCTGCAGGTGCTGCGGGCACCGCACCTGGTCACGGACTGGGGCGCGGCTTTGACCGTCCAGCACGGCAATCCGCTGACGATGGTGGCGATCGCCTTGATCGTCTTCCCCAAGCTCGCCCTGGGGATGTCCGGGTTCGAGACGGGCGTCGCGGTGATGCCGCACGTCGACGGCCGTGGCGCCGACACCACGGCCCGTCCGACGGGTCGGATCCGGGGCGCCCGCCGGCTGCTCACCACGGCGGCGCTCACCATGAGCGTCTTCCTGGTCACCAGCAGCCTGGTGACCACCCTCCTGATCGCTCCCGCGGACTTCCAACCCGGCGGCGCCGCGAACGGCCGGGCGCTCGCTTTCCTGGCCCATCGCGACCTCGGCGACGCGTTCGGCACCGTGTACGACCTGTCGACCATTGCCATCTTGTGGTTCGCGGGCGCGTCGGCCATGGCAGGCCTGTTGAACCTGATCCCGCGCTATCTGCCGCGATACGGGATGGCTCCGGACTGGGCGCGGGCCGTACGGCCGCTGGTCCTGGTCCTGACGGCGACGGCGTTCCTGATCACGTGGGTGTTCGATGCGAACGTGGACGCGCAGGGCGGCGCGTACGCGACGGGCGTGCTGGTGCTGATGACTTCGGCCTCCATCGCGGTAACCCTGTCCTGCCGCAAGGCCCACCAGCGCAAGCGGATGGTCGCCTTCGGTCTGGTCTCGGCGGCGTTCGTCTACACCACCGCGGCCAATGTGGCGGAGCGTCCCGACGGGGTGAAGATCGGCGCCCTGTTCATCCTGGCGATCCTGGCGGTCTCGCTCGTGTCGCGGCTGAAGCGCTCCTTCGAGCTGCGGGTGACCGCCGTCGTGCTGGACGACACCGCGCGGCTTTTCCTGCGGGACTGCGCCCGTCGCAAGGTCAGGCTGGTGGCGAACGAAGCCGGCGCCCGCGACGCAGCCGAGTACCGCGACAAGCTCCGCCAGGTGGTGGCCGACAACGACCTCGAGAGCGACACCGAGGTGATCTTCGTCGAGATCACCATCACGGACGCCTCCGACTTCGCGACCCAGCTCAACGTGCACGGGCACGTCCTCCACGGTCGTTACCGGGTCCTGACCATGCACAGCTCGACCGTGCCGAACGCGCTCGCGGCACTGTTGCTGGAGGTGCGCGACGTGACGCGGCATCAGCCGACCCTCTACCTGGAATGGACCGAGGGCAACCCCATCGCGAACCTGCTCCGGTTCCTGCTCTTCGGCGTCGGCGAGGTCGCTCCGGTCACCCGCGAGGTCCTTCGCCGGGCCGAGCCCGACCGTTCCCGGCGCCCCCACGTCCACGTCGCCTGACCCGACCGCGGACCGGGCCGTTGGCCTACCACGAAAGCATCGCGAGGACACGACCGTCGCCGATCGGCCCGAGGCTTGTTGCTGTCGACCTAGGGGAGCCTGGACGGCGCCGGCTGGTCGTCGGTGCCCGCGAGGCCGAGTTCGTACGCAGCGATGACCGCCTGCACCCGATCCCGGAGGTCGAGCTTGGCCAGGATCGCGGCGACGTGGGTCTTGACCGTGGACAGGCTGAGGTGCAGGTTCGCCGCGATCTCGGCATTGCTGCGGCCATGACCGAGCTCGGTCAGCACCTCCCGCTCGCGCGGTGACAGAAGACCCAGCCGCGGGTTCGGCGGTCTGGGCGGAGTGCGTCGCAGGTAGTGCTCTACCATCCGTCGGGTGACCGTCGGCGCGAGCGGCAGGTCGCCGGCCATCGCGGACCGGACGGCTGCAGCCAGGTCGTCGGGCTCGACGTCTTTGAGGAGATAGCCGCTGGCGCCGGCCAGCAGGGCCTCGGTGACGTAGTCGTCGACGTCGAAGGTCGTCAGCATCACGACCCGCGGCGGTGCGTTCCCGACCAGGATCTCCCGAGCCGCCTGCAGCCCGTCGACCCGTGGCATCCGGACGTCGAGCAGCACCACGTCTGGTCGGGTCCGGCGGACGAGCTCGATCGCCTCCGATCCGTCCCTGGCCTCGCCGACAACCTCCAGATCGTCGTCGGCCTCGAGGATGAGTCGAAGCCCGGTGCGGACCAGCGACTGGTCGTCGGCCAGCACGATCCGGATCATCCCGCACGCACTTCGCTCGGTCCGAACAGTGGCGCAAGGGGTGCCTCGCCGACCGGCAGCTCGAGGCGCACTCGCCACCCGTTGCGATCGGGTCGGGGACCGCTGGTCAGTGTCCCGCCGTACAGCTCGGCGCGCTCGGCGAGGCCGACCAGTCCGAACCCGGGCGGCTCTGTCGGGCTCGTCGCGTTGCCGCCGTGGTCCTCGACCACGACGACGACCCGGTCGCCCTCGATCCCGATGCGCAGGCGGACGGCTGCCCCGGCTGCGTGTCGCTGCACATTCGTCAGGGCCTCCTGGACGGTGCGATAGACGGTCAGCGCCGGTCCCGCCGGAAGATCGAGCGTCGGGTCCACCTGGTCGTCGACCGACGTGGTTGCGCGGGCCGCGTCGATCAGGGCGGGTACGTCCTCGAGCCCCGGCTGGGTGGTCGAGATCTCGTCGCCCGGCGTCCGCAGCAGACCGACCACGCCGCGCAGCTCGACCATCGCTTCCTTTCCGGTCTGCCGGAGCGTGCGCACGGCATCGTGCGCCGGATGGTCGACAGGGAGCATCCGCTCGGCCGCTCCCGCCTGCACGATCATCACTCCGACCGTGTGCGCGATGACGTCGTGGACCTCCCGCGCGATCCTGGTGCGTTCGGCCGAGACGGCCGCCGCCCGCGCGTTGTCATGCTGGGCGGCCAGCTCCTGCGCGAGTGAGGCCAGCCGGTCGCTCTGCAACCGCGAGCGTCGGAGGACGGCACCCGCCGCGGCCGGCAGCCCGATGATGACGAGCGGGGACACGACGGCGTCGATCCCGTCCCGGTCCAGTGCTGCGTCGTAGGCGATCCCCGAGGCGATGAGACTCGCGGTGGCGACGAGCGCCTGCCGAGGCGGCAGCTGCTCGGCGGACGAGAATGCGATGATCAGCAGCGCCACGAACGCCCACATCGCCGTCGTACCCTCGCCGATCACCGCGAGCACGACGAGACCGCCCGCGAAGCCGGCTACGACGACCCGCGGCGCGATGCGACGGAAGACGACCAGAGCCGCCATCGCGCATGACACCGCGAGGTCTGCCACCGACCACGCCGACCGGTCGGGTCCACGGACCGTCAATGCCGCGCCCACGAGCAGAACGGCGCCGAGCAGCAGATCGACGACGGGCACCGGGCCCACCTTGCGCCGCCAGACGACCATGTGCCGAGCGTACGCAGATCGGCCCTCTTGCGCGCCCGTCGCGCGACCGATCCCGGGTCGGTCGTGCGAGGGACCCGTCCCTGACCCGGGGCCCGATCCGCGACCCGGCTCACCGACCGATGCCGGTGAGTCTGCCGACCCGCCCGTGGCTTGCGGATCGGTACCTCGCGACCGATGCGCCCGCACCCACCCGATTCCTACCGTGGGCCTGCTGCAACACGAGCGGCATCGCTACTTCCCGAGGAGAGACCGTGACCAGATCATCGTTCGATCGTTCCCAGACGCCGTGGCTGTTCGCTGCCGCAGGGATCGCACTCGTCGTCGCCCAGGTCGTGTTGCCCCCGATGCCGGACGACCCCACCCAGCAGGTGCTTCGAGTCGCCGGCCACCCGCTGGCGTTCATGGTGTCCGCCGCGGCGTTCTTGGTGGCGGCCGCCGCGCTCGTGCTCGGCGTCGCGGCCATCGGTGCCGTGCCGGTCGTCCGTGCTCGTCGGCTCGTCCGGGCCGGCCTGGTCGTCACCGCTGTCGGCGCACTGTGGCCGGCAACGGGTCGCGCCACGTTCAACCTTGTCATGGTGGCGATCGTCTCGGGCGCACCCCGTCCGAGCGCGCTGGCCGCCGCGCAGGCATTGGCGGACAGCGACGCAGTGAGCATCCTGCTCGTGACCCTCGCGGCGTTTGCCCTCGGGCCGGCGCTGCTCGGCGTCGGCCTGCGGCGAGCCCGGCTCGTACCCGTCTGGCCGTTCGTGCTCTGGGTTGCCGGTGTGCTCCTGGTCAACGCGACCGACACCGCCTCACGACCGCTGTCCGCGCTCGGTATGGGTCTGGCCGCCGTCGGGCTCGGCTGGCTCGGGTTGGCCGTCGGTCGCGCCCCGCAAGATCAGGTGCTGCTGGTCCCGGCTGAGGCCTGAGCGGCTCGTGGCCGATGGCGCGACGCATGGATGCCGCCAGGTGGTTGACTCGGCTCGTGAGCACGGTGGTCCTGGACACTCCCGCCGGCCAGATGCGGGCAGAGCAGCAAGGGGAGATCCTCGTTGCTCGCGGTCTGCCCTTTGGTCGGGCCGAACGGTTCGACGTCGCCTCGACGATTCCCGCCTGGAACGGCGTGCGCGACGCCACCAGGCCGGGTCCCGTGTGCCCGCAGCCGCAGTCGTACTTGGATCGTGTCAGTGGGCCCGTGGTTGCCGGGTTGACGCCGAGCGAGGACTGCTTGGTGCTGTCGGTGACTTCGCCGATAGGGGCGGACCGGCTGCCGGTCATGGTGTGGCTGCATGGCGGGGTCTATATGTTCGGCGGCGGAGAGGCTCCGAAGTACGACCCCGGTCTGCTGGTGCGTGAAGGCAACGTCGTCGTGGTCAACGTCACCTATCGGTTGGGGCTGCTCGGCTATCTCGGCGCAGCCGGTCGGGGCGTGGAGAATCTTGGACTACTTGATCAGTTGCTGGCTCTGCGCTGGGTCCGTGCCAACATCGCGGCGCTCGGCGGCGATCCGGACCGGGTGACGGTGTTCGGTCATTCGGCGGGCGGTGACTCGGTTCTCTCGTTGATCTTGTCACCCGCGGCGGATGGCCTGTTCCAGCGAGCGATCGTCCAGAGCGCGCCACTGGGTCTGCGCGACGGCCGCGACAAGATGACGGCCGAGCTGGGTCTGGTCGCTCGAAGAAGTCTGGGAGACGATCCAGCCGGTCCCGATATCGACGCGGTTCTCCAGGCTCAAGCGGCGGTGGTGGACGCGGCCAGACGCTTCGGCAGCCTGGGCGGCTTCCCGTTGGCTCCGGTCCTCGGGGCTGCGCCGCTGCCGACGGTTGAGATGGTGCCTGCCCGATTGGCCGAGGCGGCGCAGCGGGTGGAGCTGTTCGTGGGTTCGACCCGGGACGACGGGGCGCCGTTCGTCGCGGTCGACCCGAGAGCACGCCAGCTGGCTCGGTTGGGGCGGCCTGGTCGAGCCCTGGTGCGCGCCATCACCAAGCGAGTCACGGATGCTGTCTTTCGTGTCCCCGCTCAGGAACTCGCCAAGACCTGGCGTGGGTACGGGGGGAGGGCAACGACGTACCGCTTCGACTGGGCACCCCCGGGTGCGCCGTTGGGTGCTTGTCACTTCATGGAGCTGCCATTCCTGTTCGAGTCGCGGGCCTGGCGGGACGCGCCGATGCTCGGGGGCAGCTCAGCCGACTCTCGGCTCGCCGCTGAGCTGCGCCGTACCTGGGCCGCCTTCGCGCATCACGGGCTGGGGACGTCCGTGGACGGCGAGCTGGTTTTCGCCTAGATCCGAGACCAGGGCGCGTTGCCGGCTGCGTCAGACGGTGGGCAGCGCGGGCCTGGACGCATCGATTCCTCGGCGTCTTCGGCGCCGTCGTAGCACCACGACGAGCACGGCCCCGACGGCGACGATGAGGAGCACCAGCGCGAGCCAGATCCAAGTCTCACCGCCCGACGAGGTCTTGGTGAACATCATCGTGGTGGATCCCCATTGTGTCGTGAAGTGATCGTCGTCCACGACGCTGAGAGGCAGCGGCTGGCTCCCGAGTGAAGGTTCGACATCGGGCACCGATGCCCAGAACCTCACCTGGCCGTGGCGTCCCGTGAGATCACCCTCGAACGTTACGTGTCCGGCCTTGACGCAGTCGTCGCCGACCAGCTTGGTGGCGATAACGTGACTGCCGGTCTGCACGACCTTCACCGTTTCGTCGTGCGGCACGCCCGTGGGGCAGAAGTAGCCCTTGGCTGCGTACGTCCCCGTGAGATCGACGTCTTGTTGTGACGAGCATCCCCCGAAGGCGGCCACCGCCGCTATGGCACAGACAAGGAGGACTCGCCCGATCCTCTCCGCGCCGACTCGGACAACCGCCCCACGGTTCATCGCTCCCCGCTCCCCGCCGCGTGCTATGCGACCTGAGAGTATCGCCGTCGGAGCCTCGCCGGGCAGGAAAGCATTCGATGCGACTCGTCAGGATTCGAGACGGTCGGGTTGGACTGCTCGGACAGCCCGGGGGCGGGCAGGGTGGTGTCGTGTGGTGGAGGTCGGAGCAGCTGGAGCTGCTGGATGGGGCGGTGGAGGCTGCCGCGTCCGGTCATCCGATGCTGCTGTCGATCGAGGGCGAGCCCGGGCAGGGGAAGACCTCGTTGCTTCGCGAGGTGGCCGAGCGGGCGGTCGGTTTTCAGCGACTGCTGGCGGAGGGTGTGGAGAGTCTGGTCGGTCGGCCGTACGCGACGATCGGGCAGTGGCCGCTGGAACACGAGATCGGATCGGAGACAGTTCCATTCCAGGCAGCTCAGGAGCCGCGCGAGCTGATCGACAAGCTGGCCCACGCCGGCCCGGTGCTGATCATGGTCGACGATCTGCAGTGGGCCGACGTCGAGTCGGTGGAGACCGTCGCCTGGATCGTGCACCGTGCCGTCGGCGACCGGCTGCTGGTTGCGGCGGCGACCCGCCCCCTTCGTGCTCCGGCACATCCCTCTTGGCGACGGCTCCTGCTCGACGATGGCATCGTGCGGGTCCGACTCGACGGCCTCGGGCCAGCCGAGGCTCGGCAGTTGCTGGACGAGGTGTCACCGGGAATCGACCCAGCGCTCGCGACCCGGCTGTGCGAGCACACCGCGGGCAACCCGCTGTATCTGCGTGCCTTGCTGGCCGAGCACAGCGCGGATGAGCTGCGGGTGCTGGCCGACCTTCCGGCACCCGACGACCTGGCGGTGACCCTGGCGAGACGCCTCGCCACGTTGCCAGTCGGGTCGGCGGATCTGATCCGCGCGGTGGCCGTGCTGGGCAGCGGTTGGGTTCCGCTCGCATTGGCGGCCGGGGTCGGCGAGGTCATCGATCCGGGAGACGCCACGCGCCAAGGGGTGGAGATCGGACTGCTCGACCTCCGGCGGGCCGACAACACGACGCAGGTTCGCATCACGAATTCCGTAACGGGCTCGGCAGTGCAGGCCGGCCTGGCGACGGATCGGCTCCGCGAGCTCCAGTACGCCCGCGCCTCCGTTCCCGAGCAGTACTGGGGATCGGCAACATTCAAGGCGGTCAACAAGCGGATCAGCGCGATCTGGGCCGGTGTGGTCCTCGGCATCGGGGTCAGCCGGCTCGGCTACGGACTGTTGGCCGTCTCATCACCCGGCGGCGTCGCGCCCGTGCTGAGTCTGGCGCTGAGCTGGCTCATCCCGATCGGGCTCGTGGTCGCCGGTCTCAGCTACACAAAGCGGCTGCCGGGGAGAGGGATCGGAACCCCGGTCGAGACCCACGAACCGGGCCGGTGAGCGCCGACCCGCCCGCATTCGACACTCGCTGATTGCCCCGCACCAGTGTGGGGGGTCACGAGCCGCGGAGGATCTCCCCGACCCGGCGGAACATCTGGTCGGCGGGGTGCGCGCGAGGAACGACGTTGGACTTGTTCATGAAGGCGACCACGGTCGCGGCGGACGTGGGATGGTGGAAGACGGCCGCCGTGAAACCCAGGCCCTCGCCGTTGTGCCCCCACCAGCCATCGGTCTCGCCGATGCCGAGCGCATACCTGTCGTACGGCGGCCCGGCGTCGAGCGGTGCTCCCTTCCGACGCTCCGCCTGAGTCGCCGGTTGGAGCAGGGCGCCGGAGGCGAGGACCTCACCCCACACTCGAGTGTCGTCGAGACTGCTGATCATGGAACCGGCCGGTCCGAAGATCGAGAGGTTGTCGGGCTGGGGCACCTGGCCGTCCTGGTCCGGTGCGTACCCGATCGGATGAGGATCGGGCCACGTGCTGGCGTCGAGGATGTATCGGGTGTCCTCGAGCCGGAGCGGGGTGAGGATGCGCTCGGCGAGGACGTCGGCGAACGACCGACGGGTCGCCTTCTCGACGACCGCGCCGAGCAGGTTGGTGTTGGCGTTCGTGTAGATCCGCTTCGCACCCGGCAGGAACTGTGCCGGCGCGCCCAGCACGAAGCTGTTCAGCTCGCCGAGGGTGAAGATCTTCTCGGTGTCCTCGGTGAACTCCTCGAGGAACGCGTCGTTGGTGTAGTCGGCGTTGCCGCTGGACATGTCGGCCAGCTCACGAAGGGTGATCCTGTCACCGTTGGTGACGCCGTCGACATACGTGTCGATCGTGTCATCCAGGCTGATCGTGTGCTGGTCGACAAGCTGGAGGATGAGAGTCACGGTGTACGACTTCGTGACGCTGCGCAACGGCCAGGTCAGATCCGTCCTGGTCGGCACCTGGCTCTCGACGTCGGCCAGACCGGCAGCGGTCGTCCACGCACCCTTGCCCGGAATCCAGACGCCGACGGCCGCCCCTGGCACCTCGTACGCGGCCATGGTCTGGTCGAGGGCCGCTCGCAACTCCGCCTGCATCGCTGCGGGCAGCTCGCCCTGCGGTGCCGCAGGCCGAATCACCGACATTCCCGGGACGGTGGTCCCCTCGTTGGACTGCGAGCCCATGGCGGCCGCTCAGGCCAGGCAGAGGCAGAAGGGGTGACCGGCCGGATCCAGGAAGACCCGGAAGGTGGTGCCGGGCTGGTACTCGTGCCGCGTGGCGCCGATCTCGAGAACGGACCGCTCGGCCTCGTCGAGATCGTCGACCATCACGTCGAGGTGCATCTGTTGCGGCACCTGCTGACCCGGCCAGACCGGTGCCGTGTAGTCCGCCACCTGCTGGCAGGAGATGCACTGACCGTAGTCGGCTCGGACGTCTGCCCAGCCGTCGGAGACCTCCACCTTCCAATCGAGCAGTGCACCGTAGAAGGTGCCCAGTGTCTGCGGGTCGGGACAGTCGAGCACGATGCTCGGATAGCGTGCAATGGCCATGTGCGACAGCGTAGTGACGGGCACTGACACGGCCCGAGCCGTCGGCGTCTTGAAGATGTCGGCGGGGGAGCGGAGGTCAGGCCAGTTGCCGCTCCCGGACTGCATAGGTCAGGTGGGTCGCCCCCTGTGTCGGCTCCGCGCGGATCGGGTCCAGTGCCACGCGGGAGGCGTCCACGCCCTCGAACAGGCGGATTCCGGCGCCGAACAGCACGGGTGACAGCGCGATGGAGAACTCGTCGATCAACCCGGCGTTCACGTACTCCAGAATCGTTGCGCCGCCGCCCGCGACGCGGACATCGCGGTCGCCTGCGGCCTCGCGTGCCTGGTCGAGCGCGGACTCGATGCCGTTGTTGACGAAGAGGAAGGTGGTCCCGCCCGGCCGCTCCCAGGGATCACGCTTCTCGTGGGTCACGACGAAAACGGGCGTGTGGAACGGGGCCTCCTCGGGCCACGCCTGCGCGCCCCCGTCGAACATGCGCTTGCCCATGACGCTCGCGCCGGTGCGCAGATGCGTCTCCCGCGCGATGTCGTTGTCGCGCCCCTCCTCGCCGCCCTCGCCGAGCTTCAGGTTCTCCCGAAAGAACCGCTGCGGGAAGATCCACTGCTGCAGCTCCATCCACTGCTGGCCCATCAGGTCCTCGACAAATTCGGGCGCGATGAACCCGTCCAGCGACATCGACACGCTGAAGAAGACTTTTCCGGCCATCAGACCTCACCTCCCGACCGAGCGATCTCGGTGACGTAGGCAGCGAGGTTGCCCAGGGTCTGTTGGCCACCCTCGATCGCGTGGTACTTCTCCACCGCCTCGTCGCGCAGATCCTTGGTGGGGAACACCGTGTGCATCTCGATCCGGGTCGCTACGCCGTCGGGCGCAAAGGTGATGACCGAGTGGAAGGCATTCGGATCGCCGCGGGACTCGCCGTGGAGCATCACGATTCGATTCGGCGGCGCGATCTCCGTCCAGCAGATCCACTCGGAGTAGTCGGTCCCGTCCGGCCCGTGCATCACGAACTCCCACTCGCCACCCTCGCGGAAATCGAATGCCCGCGTGGTGGTGGTAAACCCGTCCGGTCCCCACCATCGCGATAGGTGCCGGACTTCGGTGAACGCCTCGAACACCAGTTCCCGTGGGGCACTGATGACGCGGGAGATCACCATCTCGCGGTCGTCCGTCGCCGAGTGAGCCGGCGCGTCCTGCTTGGTTGTTGCCATGGCCTACTCCTCCTGTCTTGCCTGCTCGAGGTCCTGCACGTACGCGTCCAGCCGGTCGAAGCTTTCGTTCCAGAACCGCTCGAACCCGCCGGCCCACTCGTGGACCGGTCGCAACCCGTGGGCCTCGAGGCCGTACACGCGTTGTTTGCCTGCCTTGCGATCGCGAACCAGTCCGACCTCGCGGAGCACCCGCAGGTGTTTGGATGCCCCCGGTTGGGTCATCCCCAGCTCCTGGGCCAATTCGGTCACCGGCCGCTCACCCGAACGCAGCAGGACCAGGATCTCCCGGCGCTGCGGCTCGGCGATCGCGTTGAAGACGTCCGACGTCGTCGCTGCCCGTGCCATGGCATCATCATATGCTCATATCGGCATACGTCAAGGCAACCGCTCGCGGATCAGTGCTTGCGGATGACCCGTTCGGCGTGCCCGGCACGCCAGGTGGTGATGTCGAGGTGGCCGTCGTCGATCTGGACGGCTGCCGCCCCGAGCAGGTCGGTCCGGAAGAGGTGTTCGAAGGTCTGCCCGCGCAGGTCGAAGCGGGTCTCGGTGTAGAGGGCCTCGGCGTAGCGCCGGTGGAGGTCAGGGTCGAGCACGTCGTGCACGACGCCCCAGACCTTGGCGTCGCCATCGCCAACCTCGGGATCCACGGTCGCCGTGTGCAGGGTGAAGCGCTCGTCCGCGGCTAGATCGTCGAACTTAGCCGTACCGGGCATCCCTCCGATCCACAGCTGCCCCTCGAAGAACCTCGGCTCCATGGGACTGATCCGAGGGAATCCGTCCGGGCGGAGCGTTCCGAGCAGGCACAGTCCACGGGTGGCTGCGTGTCGTCGGCCGAAGACCGCGGCGATCCGCGGTGAGAGCTCTTCGAACTCAGACCAGGTAGCCATGTCGATCACGATAATCGCTGAACTCTTGGGGTGGGTCGTTCGTATTCATCCGTGAGGCCCCGGCTTGCGAGGGGTCCACGGGTGGAAGGCAGGGTCAAGACATGTCATCGCAGCCTCAAACAACCGGGTTGGCCCGTTCGGCCGCGGTCAGCCACCGAACGCTGATGGTCTGGCGACTTCTCAGTGCGATCGTGCTCCTGGTGATGGGCGGGATCCATCTCTACCTCGTGTTTCACGGAGTAGGCGGCTTGCTCGGTGTGCTGTTCGTGTTCAACACGATCGGCGCGCTCGTGCTGGCAATCGCCGTCATGGTGCTGCGCGGGCGACTCCTGTTGCTGGCAACGGTGTTGAGCCTCCTGTTCATGGTGGGCACGCTGTTTGCGCTGGTGCTCGCGCTGACAGTGGGTCTGTTTGGAATCCACGAGGTATTGAGCTTCACGTTGGTGCCGGCCACGCTGGTGGTGGAGTCCATCGGCACGATCATCTTGGCGGTAACAGTCGCCCAGCTGTGGCGGTCGCGGCGAGCACCCTGACGGTGCATGCGCAGCCTGACATCGCGCTCGCGTCTTCCCCCATCCGTCAGCACACCGACAGCTTCGTCGGCCAACCCCTGTGCGTTGACAGTCACGACCTTCTCGGCGACCTGGTCTGGCGTTGGCATGCACCCGAACTGTGGCGACGGTTCGCGATCCCGCGTCACCGGCCGACAATCGGACGTATTACCGTCGCACGGAGGCGCTCTATGAGTTGTAGACCGGTTCGCTGGTACAACGAATCGGAGCGCGGAGGCCGCCAGGCTCCGAAAGCAACACTGGCAAGTGAACTAGCTGAACATCGCGCCGGGTGATGCAGTAGATCCCGCTACGTGCTCAGCCCGTGCGGGCGGGCCCTCCTACTCGCAAGGGCCAGCATTGGCGCTACGAGGGCCTCGGCCGTTGGAAGCGATCGGCGTACTGTCATCGACGCTACGCGTCGGAGTGCCTTCCGTACTTCGCAGCGATACATCTGCGCTTCTGCTCTCGTAAGGCGGCTCAGTCCCCCCGGCTGGCGCGGACGGGCAGCCGCGCGCCAGCCGGACTGGAAACGAGCGCGTCAGCGCTCCCCGAACTGCGGAGACCAGCGGGAACCAACGATGGCAACTGTGTCGCTGTCAAGGCGTGACGATCGAAAAGCCCCGATCCGGTGTTTCCAGGAGGGCGAGCAGGCGTCCGAGGACCCCGGCGTCTCCATGGTGATCGACCCCGTCGAGTCCCTGACCGGCCATCAGGCCGAGCAGCTGGGCCTTGCTGAGGCTGACGTCGAGATCCGGGTCGACGGTGGTCTTCGGGTTGTGGGTCTGGATAAGAGCACCGTTGGACAGGGTGAGTCTGACGAGGTCTCCGCTGTCGGTGAAGTGCCAGTGGATGACGAAGGAGTCGCGCGAGGCACGCGGACCGTCGACGCGGATCGCAAGCGTGTCGAACAGCTGCTCGACGGTCAGAGCAGTCGCCATGCCCGCACCAGGGTCGAGCTCGGGTGCGCTAGGCCCGTTGCGCAGCTCGTACGCTCCGCTCAAGTAGAAGGAGCGCCACGTGGCGTTCTCCGACCCGAAGCCGAGTTGTTCGAAGACCTCGGCGAGCGCGTCCTTGGCTCCCCTATGGTCCGCATCGGCGAACACCGCATGCTTCAAGAGCTCGGCGGCGAACCGGAGATCGCCGGCCGCGGCGAACTCCTGACCCTTCTGAATCAGCTGGTCGACCCCTCCGAAGGCTTCGGCGTATCGAGTCGCGGCGGCTACCGGGGGATGCGCCCACAATGAGCTCGGGTGGCCGTCGAACCAGCCGAGATAGCGCTGGTAGATGGCCTTGACGTTGTGGCTGACCGAGCCGTAGTAACCGCGGGCATGCCACGCGCTGTCGAGAGCCGGAGGCAGCTTGAAGTCCTCGGCAATCTCGATCCCAGTGGCTCCTGAGTTGAGCAAGCGCAGCGTCTGGTCGTGCAGGTAGGCGTACAGGTCTCGCTGCTCGGTGAGGAACTGCACGACAGCGTCGCTGCCCCAGGTGGGCCAGTGGTGGGAGGCGAAGGCGACGTCGGTGTCGGCGCTGAACAGCTCAATGGCTTCGTCGAGATAACGCGACCAGATCCGCGGGTCGCGCACCAGCGCACCTCGCAGGGTCAACAGGTTGTGCAGGTTGTGTGTTGCGTTCTCGGCCATGCAGAGAGCGCGGTGGTCGGGGAACAGGAAGTTCATCTCGGCGGGCGCCTCGGTGCCAGGGGTGATCTGGAAGACGATCCGCACACCGTCGACCGTCTCCTCCTGGCCGGTGTGGGTGATGTGAACAGTCGGCGGAATCAGGCTGACCGCACCCTCGGAGGTACGAACGCCCAGTCCCGTGCTGACCTGCCCCCGCGGACCGGGCCCGACCACGTCCCCGTACATGTAGCTCGCGCGTCTGGTCATTGCGGTGCCTGCGTAGACGTTCTCGGAGACCGCATGCTCCATGAAGCCTTCGGGAGCGAGGATGGGCACGTCGCCGCGGCCGTCCGGCAGGACGCCCAGAACGCCACCGAAGTGGTCGCCGTGCGAGTGGGTGTAGATCACACCGGAGACCGGTCGGTCCCCGCGGTGCTCGCGATAGAGCGCGATGGCTGCGGCGGCGCATTCGGCCGAGATGAGGGGGTCGATGATCAGCACGCCGCTCGCGCCCTCGACGATCGTCATGTTCGACAGGTCGAAGCCCCGCACCTGGTAGATGCCATCGGTGACCTCGAACAGCCCGTTCGTGACGCACAGCTGCGCTTGCCGCCACAGGCTGGGATGGACGGTCTCGAGCCGCTCACCGGACAAGAACGCGTACGGGACCAGGTCGAACACGATCCGCCCTTCGGCGTTGCTGAACGTCACCGGATCGAGCGTGGCGATGAAACCCTTCGCCGCGTTCTCGAAGTCGGTCCGATCCTCGAAATCCAGAGACATTTGCAATCCTTCGCTGACGTTGGTGCGCTTGCCCCAACCCGCGCTCGGCTGGTCTGGGATCCCCGGCTGGCACCTGAGGGCGCGCGGGGCTGTCGTGTTTCACTGACAGTCTGGCTCACCGATGAGACCTCGTGGCCGATGGGTGCGCCGAGGCGCGCGAGGAACGACCCGCAGCGAGCGCCAACGAGCAAGGACGCGGACCGCAGCGCGTGGCGAGCGAAGCGGGCCATCTTGATCTAGTCCAAGAGCCGGCAGTAGATCGTCGGACCGCTGGTGAACCCACAACCCGCGGGGAGACTGAATGGTCGTCCTGAGGGCTGCGATTCAGCCGCCGGACCACAGCCCAATCCTCCACCGAAATCACCCATTCACTCTGTCTGGATGGCCTCGTTCTCAAGCGTCCCAATGGCCTCGTTCTCGAGCGTCGCCGACACTACGGGTTGGGCCGCCAATCTCCGGACTTGGAAAGCCTCCACGTGGTGGGCTCAGTTGCCTGCTGCAACACGTCGTTCAGCCACCAGGTTTCGCTGGGTTCCCAGCCGGCCAGCACCGTGAACTGGTCCAGCACGGGGAGTGCCCGGCCGGCTGTCGCGAGGTAGCCGAGCACCGTGAGGTGGACGGCGTCGTAGTCCTGGCCGACCGCCGCCCAGTCAGGGATCAGCCAGGGACCTCGGCTTCCGGTCGTTTGGAACCACTCTTGCCGTCGGGCACGGTCCATGGGCATTGGATAGCGGGCGACGAGGTCCACGAAGTCGGACGGCTCGGTGACCTCGTAGATGCGGGCGTCTCGGCTTGGCTGGAGACGGGCGACCTTGGCACGATCCGGCCCGCTCGGGTCCTCGACGAAGACGAGCTGGGCAGGAACGTCGTTCGGAAGCCGCGGGGTGGTGGTGACCAGGCCAGTGAACAAGGGGGTCGACCACCAGTGGCTGCCGATCCGCGCCTCGTGCTTCCGCGGTCGGTGGCGTGTTGCGTGGCGTTCCTCGGCCAGCGCATCGGCTCGCCACTTGGCCCGCCGCTCGGCCGCGCCGGTCAGCAACGGTGGGTCCGCGCGAGCCTTCTTCTTCTTCTTCTTCTTCTTCCGCGACCAGCTGACGAAGAATTGGTCGTCGGGATCGAGCGGATCAGTCCACCACGAGGTCACCGCAGAGTCGACGACGGATCTGGCGATGGGCCGCAGCGCGTCGACAATTCGGGGGTTGGCCAGTAGCACGTCGTCCGCGTCGGGCGCTTGCCAGTACGCAGCGTCGCCGACCGCTTCTGCGACGGCATCCGTGACGGTCTCAACGTCTGCGGTGAGGGGTCCGTCCGGCCTGGCCGCCAACGCGTTTGCTATCTCCGAAACAGCTCGTTCGTCGTAGTGAGTTGATACTAATGCCGCCACCGAGTGGAAAATCGATGATCACAAACGGGGAACTCACTGAGAGCCATCGTTGTACCAAGGCGCCTGGGAATGCAGCTCCAGAGTGCCGCCGCCGAAAGGCGATCCGCTCTTGCGGACTTTGAGGCAGTTGGCTCGACTGCACATCTCGTACGGTTCGCCGTCTCGACCTTTCTCGATTTCGTCGCGCCTCCGCTCAACTCGCCACTGATGACGGCCGAGCAAACAACGGAGGTCTTTCATGGCCACCACCTCCAGGTCAAGGATCGCGGATGACATCAGTTGAGGCAATAGTCTGGCCGGACGAGAAGCGATCGGCAGGTCGGTCGGTATGGCTCCTTGTTCATTGGCACCAGGTGTGGCTCAGACCTTGGACAATTTGTGACCGGGCTTCGCTGTTGTACTCCCACGTCTGATCGAAGACCGATCCGTGAGTGGCAGAAACGTTGACCCAGATCGCTAACGCCGGGAGAACGCGTGGTCGTTGCGTAGTTGATCTTGGCTCCGCGAATGGGTCACGGTTGTTGGAATGCGGAGCGCATCGGATTCGTCGGACGCCTACGGGGTTGGTCGCCCGGGCGTAGGCAGGCGCGATCCTGCACCGATCGCGTGGCTGGGGCGGTGGACCCTGGTGCGTCGGCCGTTGTAACGTCAGTCCCGATTCTTGTCAGGTGCGGCACGTGGCGTCAGACGGGTCGTTCGTGGTGTGTGGCGTGGTTTGCTCCTCACGGCTGGGCGGCAGGTGAGTGTGATCGTGATCGCCCCAGGCGGACCTCGACTGTTCGTCGTGGTCGTCGTGGTTGGCTACGGCGCTGGCGTGCGCGCCGGCCGCTCCGCAGCCATCGCCCACTGCAACCAAGGGGACGATCGACTATGCCGCACTAGATGCGGCGATCGAGCAGAGGATCATGACCGGGCCGGCCCGGCTGGACAACGTGCGGGCGGTGATCGTCGACGTCGACGGTGAGACCAAGATCGCCCACTACCGGCATGGGTACACCGGCGAGGGCCACCTCCACGTCTGGTCGGTCACCAAGAGCGTCGTGTCGACCCTGATCGGAATCGCCACCGCTGACGGATTGATTGCCGATCTCGACGAGCCCCTCGGTGCGTTGCTGCCGAAACATCGAAAAGCCATGGCCGGGCTGACAGCGAGCGTCACCCTGCGGCAGTTGATGTCGATGACCGCCGGCTTCGAGCGCGATCCACCCGAGTGGGACCAATCATGGGAGAAGGTACCGACCCGGCACGGCGACTTTGTCGATCGCCTGCTCGAGCGACGCCTTCCGCGGAAGCCGGGCGACGACTTCTTGTACTCCGACGTCAGTGCTCATCTGGTGACCGCGGTCCTGGCGGCCGCCCTGCAACGTGCCGACACTGGCCCTCGCACCGTCCTGGAGTATGCCCAGGCTCGTCTGTTCGACCCACTGGGGATCACGACCCAACCCGGGTTCTCCCACGTGCTTGGCGACCCATATACAGGTGCGTTCGATCAGGCCGAGTTCGGTTGGGGCACCGACCCCGACGGAATTCAGATCGGCGGCTTCGGTCTCCGACTCAGCCCGCTGGACATGGTCAAGATCGGCGAACTCTACCGTCAGGGCGGCGTATGGCACGGCAAGCGACTCGTGCCGGCCGAGTGGATCCGGGAAGCCACGACGCCGTCGAAGGTCAACCCTCAATATTGCCTCCTTTGGTGGACCATCGGTCAGCCGAAGCAGGTGGGATTCATCGCTTCTGGTGCAGGTGGGCAGGGCATTGCGGTACTGCCCGAGGCGCATGCCGTAGTCGTCATTCAGGCCGCGACGCCTCGAGGTAACCGAATAACCGACGAAGAAATCGACCTCCTGGGAGGAGGGGTAATTCTCCCCGCCCTGCAACAAGGCTAGGCACCTGTGTTCTCACACCGGACGATTCGCGAGCTCACGACACTGCGGCGACATTGGAGGCGAGGCGGCGCCGTGTGTCGTTGGGGTTCGCCTATGAATCAGGCATCTGGCTCCCACGATGGCTCCCGCTCGCCACGGCCACTATCAGCTAAGGAACAGGACTCGCGTTACACGGCCGACATGAGTGTCACGTCAATTTCGTACAAGGAACCTCGACTTTCGCCGCGTGGACAGCGGCACGGCCCGAAGCTCCGCCAAGTGCTTACCTCGGTAGTTCCAATCCTCCGCAACTCGGGCAGCAAACCGAGCCAGACCAAGCCGGCTAGTCGAAGCGGTCGCTTGGGTGGCGGTGGACCAGTATCCGTTGTACGACGAGGCCTCGTGTGATCCTGCGAGGGCCGGGGGTGACGCGGGTTGACTGGTTGGCCCAGGCAACGAGGGAGGGGCCGATCCGTACGTCTCCGTCTCGGCCCGGCGGTGCGGCTTCACTGCAGTGCGCGGATGATCACGTCGTTTACCAGCGGGGCGACGAGCTCGGTGTCCATCTCGTACTTGGTGTTGGACGCGGACAGCACGACGATGACCGCGCGTCGCGCGGGCACGACGACGATGCGCTGCCCGCCGGCGCCCACCGCGGCGTACGTCGGGAGTCCCCACTCGGTGTCCCGCCACCAGAACAGGCCGTAGCCCTTCTCTGTCTCACCTGGCGCGGTCACCTGTTGTACCCAGCCCTCAGGCAAGACGCGGGTGCCGTGCCACATCCCGTCGTCGAGATACAACTGTCCCATCTTGGCCATGTCCTCCGCGGTCAGGCGCAGGCCGAAGCCGCCCAGGGCCAGGTTGCCGAACTGCCCCCATCCGAAGCCGGCTTTTTCGAACTCGGTGCCGAAAGGCAGGCCCTGGTATGCGGGGCGCGTGAGGATGCCCAGCGGGTCGAACAGCTTGACACGCGCATAGTCGAGGACGGTCTGTCCCTTGGTTGCCGGGTTGTGCTGGAGGGCGCTCAGCAGGACGGCCGCAGCGAGGTGGGCGCTGGTGTCGGAATAGAGGAAGCGGGTGCCGGCCGCGGTCTGCTGACCGTCGGAGACCGCCCAGTCGACGAGATCGAGTCGGCCGTCGATGATCCGCCGCGCTGTCGCGTCGGACATGTCCGGGGCGAACCCACCGCTCATGGTCAGCAGATCGCGCAGGGTCACCGTCGCAACCTGCGCGGTCATTTTCCTACGGTGCTCGGGCAGGAGCTCGCTCAGCGGTTGGTCCAGGCCCGCGATTAGTCCGTCTGCGATCGCGATTCCGATCAGTGTCGATACCACGCTCTTGGTCACCGAGAAGACGTGTGCGTGATCGGCCCCGGTGAAACCGTGCCGGTAGTGCGCGACCTCGGTCCTGCCGTCGACGATTACCAGCACCGCGCGCACGTTGTCGAGGGCCACCGGACCGGACGTGATAGACGTCTCGATGGCAGACTCCATCGCGGGGTAGTCGACCGGCGTGGCGGGTGCGGTCGGGGCCGTCGAGATCGTGGACGTGGCAGGCCTGGGCGCCGACGCGGGTGCCGGAACGGAGCACGCCGCAAGCACCAGCGCCGCAGCCGCGGCGGCCGCCCGGAGCCGAGTGCGTCGGTTGTTCATGGTCGTCACCCCTCAGTGGTCACCGTGCACGGGCCAGGACGAACACGCCGCATCAAGTGGCAGCACAACGGCGAGAAGGACGACCGCAATCAACCAGACTGCACGTCGCCAGATCATCGTCGGGAAGGGCTGCTGACACCCATGCCGTGCTCCTGGGTCTCCCGGCGCCTGCGGAGAGGCTGCCTGCGCGCCGGCGAAGTCACAGGTAGCTCTTGCCCCTTCGTTAGCCCTTCTGGCTGCGGCTGTCAACGATGATTCGCCAAACTATGCTCTGGGTGGGCCTTCGACGAACGGGCGACCGAATTGGCAGTCGGCACGATTTTGACCCGCTGATTACGCCGTGGGCAATCTCGTCAAGGATTTCCGCGGAGGTTGCGGCGTCCAGGCTGAGCCCGTGCTGATCACGAAGCTGACGGCCGGTAAACTCGGGGACTGGCAAGGCGACGACCAGCAAAGTCTGCGCCGGCGGAGCTTACGATATGCAGCGACTGCCCGATCCCTCCCGATTGCCCGATCTGCCCGCGCAGATGAGCAAGCGGATGAGATAGGCCAGGGAACGCAGTTGGTCTGCGTATGACGCCCGGACCTAGCCGGAATCTTGTTGTGCGACACGACAGATGGATGGAAGCGAGGACACGGATCCTCGCTCGGCGGCGCAGCCGCCGCCTTGATAGATCCAGAGCCGGCTTCGTCAATCCGGTGGACTGGATGTTCGTGGTTCTACGAAGCTGAGCTCCGCCGGAGTGGCGAGGTTTCGTACCGCGTCGTACAGGGACGAGGACGCGCGACCGCCATCACGGATCGGGGCAAGGCTCGTTGCACACCAGACCGGACGATGATCACGAGGCGTCGATGGTGGTCGGCGGAGAGCTCGTTCGCAACGTGAGCGACCGACGACTGCAGCGACCCGGGTGACAGCAATCTCCGGCTGTGCTCGGTCAGGGCAACGATGAAGCCTTCGCTGACCACTGCTCCTGGCGATTGGTCACCGAGCACCTCGATGGCGGCGTTGATCCCCATCCCACACCTCGGTGGCCAATGACAATCTGTGGGCGCCCTGGTCAGTCTTCCCAGAACCGATCGCAGAGCGCAATCACGAAGCGAGGAGCGCGCCGATGTCCCTTACACGGATCCACAACCTGTCCATCTCCCTCGACGGCTTCGCCACCGGCGAGCCGCAGTCCGCCGATGCGCCGTTCGGCCATGCGGGCGAGCGTCTGCACGAGTGGATGTTCGCTACCCGATTCTGGGGCGCGGGCGGAACCGCCGGAGTCGACGACGCCTTCGCCGAGCGCCACAGTTACGGCATCGGCGCCGAAATCATGGGTGCCAACAAGTTCGGCCCGCCCGGCTGGCAGGACGACCCCGACTGGAAGGGCTGGTGGGGGGCGAACCCGCCGTTCCACACACCGACCTTCGTTCTCACCCACCGCCCCCGGCCCTCGATCGGAATGGAGGGCGGCACCACGTTCCACTTCCTCGACGCCGCCCCGGCCGAGGCACTCGAGACCGCCCGCGAAGCAGCCGACGGCCGGGACGTCCGAATCGGCGGCGGCGCCACCGTCGCACGCGACTTTCTCGGCGGCGGACTCGTCGACCACATGCATCTCGTTCAGGTCCCCATCGTGCTGGGCCGCGGCGTCCGCATCTGGGATGGGCTGGAAGCCCTGGAGGAGGCCTACGACGTCGAGGCGGTCTCCTCCCCCAGCGGCGTCACCCACCTCACGTTCACCCGGAAGGTCGCTACGTGAACGCCCCCAGGTCTTGCCCAGACAACCGACACCAACGAAACGGTCGTTTCAAGCTGTTCTGGCTAGTGCGTTGTGGGCCCGTGGGACTCGAACCCACGACCCCAGGGCAAGCTGCGCGGCGCAACCCGACAGCCGACAAGCGTACCGTCGAAGGCATGCAGCGCATTTCGGCGTTGATTGTGCTCCTGCTCGTTGTTGCAAGCGTGCTGGCGGGTGAACCTCCACGCGGAAGACGGTCGCGACCCTGTTGGACGACGGCGGGGCAACCGCTCGGATGATCGCGGGCCAGCTGGGGCACGCGCGAGTGTCGATGACCCAGGACGTGTACGTGGGGCGTCGGGCGACGAATTCGAGAAATCTGCCGGGCCTGGAGGGCGTCGAATCCGGATCTCGGTGGAGCTGGGGAACCGAACTAATCTCGGCAGCATTCGTCCCCCGATTCGTCCCACCGCGCAGGGATTGTGGGGCGGTGACCACGGCGAAGGTGGTTCTCACTAGGCGGGATGTGGGCCCCGTGGGACTCGAACCCACAACCCGCGGATTAAAAGTCCGCTGCTCTGCCAATTGAGCTAGAGGCCCCGACGCCACCGCTGACCGCCGACTGCGGCCAGCCGTCGACCAGCTTGTTCCGCACCGCCTGTCGCCTTGCGGTCGCTTTCGCCCCGACAGTCTCCCATCCGATGCCGGGCCTCGCCCAGCCGCCTCCCGGGTGCCGAAGAGCCGGGATCGCACGAGCCGTACTCGTTGGTCGCCGAGCCGCCGCCCTGGGACAGGGGCGTACGTCTGTGGTGCCGTGGGAGTGCCGCGGCTACGTTGCTCTCCGGACACGGATCGAACGGGACCCGCCAACGGCCCCCGCAGACGCGCTGCGTCGGGATAGCATGATCACCGCCGGGTAGGGGCGGGCTACGCGGGCTGTGTCGACACGACGGGACGACCGGCGGTGTCGATGCGGAGCACGTTCCAAAGAGCTCGAAGAATCAGCCGATCAGGCTGGCCCCCCGCGGAGGACTGAGGATGTCGACCGGCACGATCCACGCCACGGCGCACCCGATCGCCGCTGTCCTCGACTTCGAAGGCGCGGCGATGGAGGACTACCAGCGGCTCAGCGAGCGGCTGAGTCCCACCTACCGCCATCGCCGTCTGCAGGGCTGCCTCTTCCACTGGGTGAAGTCCTATCCCGAGGGCTTTCGGGTGATCGAGTTCTGGTCGGGTCGCGACCTGTTCGACTGGTTCCTCGACCACGAGTTCCGGCCGTTGCTCCGCGAGCTCGGACTCGTCGATCCGCGGATGACGATCGAGCCGGTGCCCGAGGACGCGATCTTCGGTACGGACGAGACCGACGGCGACGAGACCGACGCCGACGAGACCCATTCCGACGAGGTCGACGACCACTCCTGAGCCGTGATTCGGCGCGGGTCCGCGGCACTCGGCGCAAGGCCCTGGGAGACTGGGCGGTATGCCCGACAACGGTGACGGACCCTCGCCGCAGGCCGACCCCGGTCAGCCTGGATGTGACGATGAGCTCGATGACCGGCTGCCGACCGTCGAGACGGGCCCGACCGGTCCGACCCCACCGACCGAGCTGACCGCAGACACGGATGGAGTTGCCGGCATCGGCCGGTTCGTCTCGGGCCACGCCTTGTTCCTGGTCGCCTCCGCGATCGGGGCTTCCCTGGTGATCCTGCTGACCTGGATCAGCTCGGAGGTGTACGAGAGCGTCAAGAACGCCGACGGTCTCGCCGCCCTCGACGAACCGACCTTGATGAGGGCCGTCGAGCTCCGTACGCCGGCCAACGTCGCCGTCGTGCAGCTCTTCACCAACCTCGGCAGCGCGGTGGGGATGACTGTGATCACCGGCATCATCGTCACGATCATGACGATCGCGTGGCGATCGCGGACGCCGATCGTCGTGCTCGGTGTCGGCGTCGCCGGGTCACTGCTGATGACCGTCGTGGGAAAGGACCTGGTCGGCAGGAGTCGCCCTCCGCAGGCGTACGCGGTCCCGCCGTACGAGACGTCACCGTCCTTCCCGAGTGGACACACCCTGAACAGCACGGTGATCGCGAGTCTGGTGGCGTACTTGATCTTCTTGCATGTGACGTCGATCCTCATCAGGATCCTGAGCATCGTGCTGGCTGTCGCCTGGTTCATCGCCATGGGCCTGAGCCGGGTCTTCCTCGGCCACCACTGGCTCACCGACGTGATCGCCGGCTGGACGCTCGGGCTGGCATGGGTCGCCATCGTGATCGGTGCGCATCAGGTGTTCTTGACAGTTCGCGGTTATCGCCGTCAGCACGCGATCCCCGCGTGAACCCGTTCAGGACGTGATCGGCGCCGCGATCAGATCCCGCACCCCCACCTCGAGTGACCGTACGGGCCGCCAGCCGAGAACCTCCCGAGCACGGCTGCTGTCGGCGGTGATGTGGCGTACGTCGCCCAGCCGATACGCTCCGGTCGTCACCGGGTCCGGGCCGCGCATGGCTGTCGCGATCTGGCCGGCCATCTCGCCGACGGTCGTGATCCGACCGGATCCGATGTTGAGCGCGGTGAAGGCCTCCGGCAGCGGTACGACCGTTGCCGCCACCACTGCGGCGGCGACGTCGTCGACGTGGACGAAGTCGCGTCGCTGCAGGCCGTCCTCGAACACCAGCGGGGGCAGACCGGCCCCGACGCGGGAGACGAACAGGGCCGCCACGCCGGCGTAGGGCGTGCCGAGCGGCAGACCCGGACCGTACACGTTGTGGAACCGCAGCCCCGCCACCTGGCCGCCGGTCTCCCTGCACCACGCGGCAGCAAGGTGCTCCCCATGGAGTTTCGTGGCCGCGTACGCGTTCCGCGGGTCGGGCGGCGCGTCCTCGCTCACGAGGATGGGTTCGAGGCCGGCGCCACAGCGGGGGCAGGTCGGCTCGAATCGTCCGGCGTCGAGGTCTGCCGGTCGGCGCGGTCCAGGCCTGACGATCGCGTGCACTCCGCAGCGGTAGCCGCCCTCGCCGTAGACGACCATCGACGACGCGTACACAACCCGACGCACACCCGCCTCGGCCGCCGCGCGCAGCACGATGGCCGTACCGAGAGCGTTCTGCCGGGCGTAGCCGTCGAAGTCCGTTACGTCGACGCCCAAGCCGACCTTCGCGGCAAGGTGGACGATCGCGTCGCACCCGACGGCCGCCGAACGGATGCGGTCGAGGTCTCCGATGTCGTCGGCCGCTGCGACGGCCCAGTCGTACGGCCGGAGCTCGGTGGCGACCCCGTCCAGCTGTCGGGTGACGGCACGCCCGATGAACCCCGCGCTGCCGGTGACCAGGACCCTCACGCGGGACGCTCCGCACGGTCCGGATCGGGCAGGTCCACCGCGAACCGGCAGCCGCCCGTCACGTTGTCGACCGCGATCCGCCCATCGTGGGACTCGACCACACCACGGGTGATGGCCAGCCCGAGCCCGGCGCCGCCGTCACCCGAGCGTGCCTGGTTGCCGCGCCAGCCGACGTCGAAGACCCGAGCCAGATTCTCGGCGGGGATCCCGCCGCATCGGTCGACGACCTCCACCCGGACGTGCCCGTCCTCGGCCCGTCCGCCCGCGACCCGGACCGCCTGGCCGGCATCGGTGTGGCGAACGGCGTTGGTGACCAGATTCGCGAGCGCCCGCGCGAGATCGTCGGCGGAACCCACGACGGCCAGTCGATCATCGGACGGTAGATCCACGTCGATGGTGACCCGGTTGGACCGGGCGGCGCCCGCCGACTCCGAGGCGACGTCCATGATCAGTTCCGTCAGGGAGACCAGGGTGTCCTGCCGGACCGGTCTCGATCCCTGCACGCGAGACAGCTCGAACAGGTCGTCGACCAGGTGCGACATCCGGCTCACGGTGGCACGGAGGTGGCTCAGCGCCCGCGGCACGTCGGTGATCACGCCGTCCTCGAGCCCTTCGGCGAGGGCTCGCAGCCCGGCGAGTGGTGTCCGCAGGTCGTGCGACATGAACGCGACCAGCTCCCGGCGCGCGTCCTCGGCGGCCTGTTGTCGCTGACGGGCCTCGGCCAGGGTCCGCCGCGTCGTGTCCAGCTCCGACAGCACGGTGGCTAGCTCCGCAGGGAGGTCCCGGCCGCGGGTTGGTGCTTCCCGCCCGTCAGCTGGGGAGGGACGTTCGAGGGCCGGAACGGTCGAGTCGGAGACGAGCCGCTCGACAGCCGCACTCAGCTCTGCCGAACCGCGCGCCACCCGACGCATCACCCACCACACCGCGAGCATGGTGAGCGGGACGGCGGTGATCAACGCGATCGTGATCACCGTCGAGTCGTGCGGAGACAGGAACATCAGCCAGACGTTGATCACCACGGTGGCGGTGATCGCGGCGACCGGGAGCAGGCCGGCGATGATCAACTGGTAGCGCAGCGACGACCGTCGCATCACATGCAGCACCAGCGCACCGAGTGCGCCAACGACTAGGCAGGCGCCCAGGGTGAGTGCGACGATCGTGAGGTAGTCGCTCATTCGGGACCGCTCGCCTCGGTCAGCTGATACCCCGCCCGACCGACCGTGACAACGATCTTGGGATCGGACGGGTCCACTTCGAGCTTCTCCCGCAACCGGCGTACATGCACTGTCACGGTGGAGGTGTCGCCGAACTCCCAGCCCCACACCCTGCGCAGCAGCTCGACCTTGCTGAACGTCTGGCCCGGATGCGCGGCCAGGAAGGCCAGCAGGTCGAACTCGCGCGCGGTCAGGGACAGCGGCTTGTCGCCGCACCGCGCCATCTTGGCGCCGAGATCGACACTCAGCTCACCGATGTCGATCCGGCGGTTCACCAGCTGGGTGCCGGCGAGGCGCTCGGTTCGCCGGAGCAGTGCCTCGACCCGCAACACCATCTCACGCGGCGAGAACGGCTTCACCACGTAGTCGTCGGCGCCCGTCTCCAGACCGACCAGCCGGTCCTCTTCCTCGCCGCGAGCCGAGAGGATGATCACCGCGGCCTCGTCGGCGAGGCCGCGCCGGCGGCGGAGAAGATCGAGCCCGGACATTCCTGGCAGCATCAGGTCGAGCACGACCAGGTCGGGCTCGAGCCGCTGCCAGAGCTGGTAGGCCTCGGTGCCGTCAGCCGTCCACACGGTCTGGTAGCCGGCCTTTCGTAGGTATGCGAGCAACACCTCGGCCATGGTGCGGTCGTCCTCGACGACCAGGATGCGGGCAGACATGATCACCTCAGGTTAGGGAACGCGCTGTCCACCTTTCCACGGGCGGTGCAGGGACGTAAGCGCTCCGAAAGCGTTGGTGGCCCCCGCGGGTGCCTCTCTCGCCCTAGCGTCGGACCATGTCGTCAGCCACGCCGCCGATCGAGGTCGTCCTGCCCTGCCTCGACGAGGCGGAGGGCCTGCTCTGGCTGCTGCCTCGAGTTCCGGCGGGAGTCGCGGTGGTGGTGGCGGACAACGGCTCGTCCGACGACTCGGTCCGGATCGCTGCAGATCATGGGGCACTCGTGGTGTCGGTAGCCCTGCGCGGCTACGGGGCCGCCTGTCACGCCGGTCTCATGGCTGCCCGTGCCGACGTTGTCGTGCTGATGGATGCCGATGGCAGCTGCGACCCGGGGCAGCTCGACCGCCTCGTCCAGCCCGTGATCGATCGGAAATTCGACCTCATGATCGGTGCCCGCCGCCCGCTGGAACGCCGAGCGCACCCATGGCATCTCCGCCTCGCCAACCGAGTGCTCGCGGCCCGGCTGAACGCGCGTACGGGTCTCGCGCTGCACGACCTGGGTCCGATGCGGGCGGCTCGTCGCGTCGATCTGCTGGGGCTCCGGTTGACCGACCGCCGCTCCGGCTATCCCGCGGAGACGCTGGTCCGCGCGGCGGACGACGGTTGGCGCATCGGGGAGGTCTGGGTCGACTACCGGCTGCGGCACGGTCGATCCAAGGTCACGGGGACCTTGCCCGGCGCCTGGCGGGCCGTCCGCGACATGACCGCGGTGATCGACCGCCCACCCCACCCGAGCGAGGCTTCGTGATCGAGCGGGAGGTGATCACGGACGCCCGGCCGTCCGTCGACACGCCGCAGACGATCATCGTGCTGGCCAAGCAGCCCAGGCCGGGCAGAGTGAAGACCCGCCTGCACAGCCGATTCAGCCCTGAGGAGGCGGCGGTGCTGGCCGCCGCCGCCCTGACGGACACGCTTCGCGCGGTCCGGCGCAGTGTCGCACCGCGCAGAGTGCTGGCCTGGGACGGCGACCCGGCCGGCTGGGATGCCGGCTTCGACGTGGTGCCGCAACCGTCCGGGGACCTCGGCGGCAGGCTCGCGGCGGCGTTCGCCGCCGCAATGGCCACCGGTGCGGGCGAACCCGTGCTGCTGATCGGAATGGACACCCCACAGGTGCCGACCGGGCTGCTCGACCGCGCTTGGGGCGGCGCGGATGCCGTGCTCGGACTCAGCGAGGACGGAGGATTCTGGGCGATCGGCCTCCGCTCGGCGGAACCACATGCGGTCTTCGCCGGGATTCCCATGTCGACGGACCGCACGGCCGCCGCCCAACTGGCCCGGCTGAGCGCCCTCGGTCTCTCGGTGGAGCTGCTGCCGCCGCTGCGCGACGTCGACGAGCCGGCCGATGCGGAGTGGGTCGCCAACCATCATCCGCGGCTGGTGTTCTCGCGTCGGTACGCCGAGCTGGTGGCGCGGCGGGAGCGTCAGCCGATTGATCGTCTGTTCGACCAGCTGTACGAGGGCGGTCCGGTCCTGAGCCGAACGGTGCCCGTGGAGTCGGGCCCTGCGGAGTCGGGCCCTGTGGAGTCGGGCCCTGTGGAGTCGGGCCCTGTGGAGTCGGGCCCTGTGGAGTCGGGCGCTGTCGGGTCGATGGTGGTCGGTGGAGCGCCGAGCGAGTTCGTGGACGGTCGGCACCGCTGGCTCCGGCCGGCCGACCCCGTCGATGCCATGGTGGTGTCGCGCTGCGAGCCGCCGGTGATCGACGTCGGCTGCGGGCCCGGTCGGATGGTGGCGGCCCTCCAGCACTCCGGCCGTGCCGTGCTGGGAATCGACATCTCGAGGTCGGCCGTCGCCATCGGTGTCCGCGAGGGAGGTCAGATCCTGCGTCGCGACCTCGCCGACCCGCTTCCTGGGGAGGGTCGGTGGGGTACCGCGTTGCTGCTCGACGGCAACATCGGGATCGGCGGTGACGTCGCGTGGGTGCTGCGGCGCTGTCGCGATCTGGTCGGAGCGGGCGGACTGATCATCTGCGAGACGGACCCCGATCCCGCGCGTTGCGAACGCTACGACCTGGTGCTGAACGACGCACACCGCTGCTCGGAGCCGATGGCCTGGGCCAGCCTCGGAATCCTCTCCCTACAACGAATCGGCGCCACTCTCGATCTGATCCTCGTCGAGGAGTGGCAGGCGGGTGGGCGGGCGTTCGCCTCGTTTCGGACAGCCTCGTGAACACACCTCTCGGCAGTCGGTGGCCGTCGGCGAGGGTGGTGATCGCCGCCGCGATCATGGTCGGCGTCGACGTCGCTGCGGTGTTCTCGATGGCAGCGAACGTGGCCTGGGCCTGGCACCTGCTCGGCCTGGCCGTCGTGTTCGCGGCGCTCGGCTGGTGGGTGCGCCGTGACCTCGGCAGAGTCGGGATCGGCACCGTGCTGGCGATCACCGCCGCCGTCCAGCTGACGGGGCTGCTCACCTTCCCGCTCACCAGCGACGACATCTACCGTTACGTCTGGGACGGCCGGGTCCAGCTGGCCGGGATCGACCCCTACCGGTACGTGCCGCTGGACCCGGCCCTGAGCTGGCTGCGCGACCCGTCGCTGTTCCCAGCTGGGGCGCGGCCGATGATCAATCGGCCCACCGTGCCCACCATCTATCCTCCGGGAGCACAGCTGTGGTTTGTGCTCGTCGGAGCCCTCGCCCGAGCCGGCTGGACCCTGGGCGCGCTCCGGGTCGGTGCGGCCGCGGCTGTGGTCGGCACCACCGCCGTGATGGCCTGCTGGCTTGGCCGCGACCGGCGCTACGCCCTGCTGTTCGGTGCCAACCCGTTGATCATGATCGAGGCGGCCAACGGCGGCCACCTGGATGCGCTGGTGGCGCTCGCCATCAGCGGCATGGCGTGGTGCACGGCGCGACGGCGCCACTGGCTGGCCGGGCTGTTCCTCGGCGTGGCGGCGTCGATCAAGCTGGTGCCCCTGCTGCTCGTGCCGGTCCTTCTTCGTCGCGGCCGGTGGCGGACCTCGCTGACGGCGGTCGGCATGACCATCGCCGGCTACGTGCCGCACCTGCTGGTCGTCGGCACCCTTGTGCTCGGGTACCTGCCCGGGTACTGGTCGGAGGAGGGCTACGGCGCCGGAGGCAGGTTCGCCCTGCTGGCGTGGCTACCGGCCGACGTACGCACGCCGGTGGCGTTGAGCAGCGCCCTGCTGCTGGCCGGAATCGGCCTTTGGCGATCGGCTCGCGATCCGGTCCTTGTCACCTGCACCTGGCTCTATGGCGCGAGCTTCCTCGTGGCGACACCTATCTACCCCTGGTACGCAATGCCACTTGTGGTGCTCGCGGTGATGTCGCGCCGGTGGGAGTGGCTGTCCGTCTGGCTGGCGGTCTACGTCGCATTCAGCTTCGATCATGCGATCGCTGCGCAGGGGGTGGCCTACGGTCTGGCGCTGATGATCGTCGTCACGGCCGCAGTTCGGCGCCAATCGACCGGACGATCTGGCAGCCGCACCGAAGCCGGTCGTCATAGTCTCGTAAGCGCTTCGTCCAGTGTTCCCGACGAAACTGGATGACGTGACGGATCGCCCGGTCTTCTGGCCCCACTTCAGTAGTCCCGTCCGCTCGACGGCACTCACGGCGCGACTCGGCCGGCTGCTCGGCGTCGCCATCGGGATCTGCTTCGTCACCGGGCTGCTGAGCCACTACCAGTACGGTCCATGGCGCTGGCTGCCCGAACCGGCAAGCCCAGCCTGGGGCTTCCGACTCACCCAGGGAGTCCACGTCGCAACCGGGATGGCCGCGATCCCGCTGGTGTTGATCAAGCTCTGGTCGGTCTACCCGAACCTTTTTCGCTGGCCACCTGCGCGGTCGGTCAGGCACGCCATCGAGCGGGGGTCGGTGGGCCTGCTGGTGGCGGCCACTCTCGTACAGCTCAGCACCGGCTTCGCCAACGCTCTCAACTGGTACCCGTTCCGCTGGGACTTCGTGCCCGTGCACTGGGCACTTGCCTGGATCGTGGTGGGCTCGGTGCTGTTGCACATCGCGGTGAAACTGCCCGACATCGTCTACGGCCTGCAGACTCCGGTGGCCGACGGGGATGTGCTCAGCGAGGTCCCGTGGAATGAGAACCCTGTCTCACACAGCAATGCCGGACAGGTGCCACCGCCACCGACGCCGGCGCTGAGTCGTCGAGGGGTTCTCACCGCTACCGGACTCGGCCTGGGCGTGGTCGTGATCACCACCGTCGGGCAGACCGTCAAACCGCTGGAACCCCTTGGGCTGCTGGCGATTCGGCAACCGCACCGAGGTCCGCAGGGCGTTCCGGTGAACCGCACCGCAGAACAGGCCCAGGTCCTGACGACGGCGGTCGACCCCGCCTGGCGCCTCGATGTGCGCGGAGCGCGGCCGTACACGCTCTCGCTCACGGAGATCGAGACGCTGGCGCAGCACCAGGCCTGGTTGCCGATCGCATGTGTCGAGGGCTGGAGCGCCATGGCGCACTGGCGTGGAGCGCGGTTGATCGATCTCGTCGAACGCGCCGGTGGCGACGCCGGCTCCGTGGTGCGGGTGCGCTCGCTCGAGCCGTTCGGCTTCAACTCCTCCGAGATCTTCGGGCCGCAGTTGTCGGTCGCTCTGTTGGCCACCCATCTCAACGGCGCCCGGCTGAACGTCGACCACGGCTACCCCCTGCGACTGATTGCGCCCAATCGAGCCGGCGTGCTGAACACCAAGTGGCTGTCCGGCATCGAGGTGGTCGCGTGAAGACCTGGCGGATCGTGCTGGGCGTGCTCGGGCTCGGCGCGGTGCTGTTCGGTGCGATCGAGCTGATCACGGGTGTTCCGCCGCAGAGCCTGCTGCGGCTCGCGGTATGGCTCGCCGCGGCGGTGATCATCCACGACGCCTTCTGGTCGCCGGGACTGATCGGGCTCGGTACGGTGCTGTCACGCCTGCCGGCCCGGGGGAGACGGTACCTGCAGGGCGGGCTGATCGTTGCCGGGGCGCTGACGGTCATCGCCGTGCCGATGATCTACCTGCGCGGGCAACAGCCGCCCAGCAAAGCCATCCTGCTGCAGGATGTCGGCGCCAACCTGGCGCTCCTGCTCGTGATCGTCGCGGCCGTCAGTGCGGCAGCGTACGCGTGGAGGGTGATCCGGGACCGAGGCCGGCCGAGCGCAAACCCTGTGCCGGTCGCCCTCGGTCCCGACCCAGAGATCCAGGGCCCACAGCCGACTACGAGCGCGTGACCACCGCTGCGCCGATGTCAGGATTGTCGGTGAAGAAGCCGTCCATCCCGGAATCGAGGAAGGCGCGGATCTCTCCGCGCAGGTCGCCGATCTCGGCTGGGTGTGGACTGCTGCGGAACTGAAGGGGAAGGAACGTGTTCTCCCGCCGGAACGTCCAGCCGATCACCTGGAGCCTCGCGGCGTGTGCGTCCTCGACGGCGCTGGTGGGCGCCAGCAGCCGGCCGTCGGCGTCGCGAGGGATCATCACGTCCTTGCAGAGGCCCACCGCATCGGCGTAGGTCGCGACGTTCTCGAGGCCGGCCTTGCTGCACAAGTCGGCGTACGTCCGCGGGTCGCCCGCCGACCTCAGGTCCCAGGGCGCGCCGGCACGGTCGATCAGCTGGATCAGCTTGACGTCGGTCATCGTGTCGAGCTCTCGCAGGTTGGCCGTCTCGAAGCTCTGGATGATCACGGGCGCGTCCTCGGCGTTCAGTCCCGCCCGGTCGAGCTCCGCCACCAGCAGCGCTTCGAGCGGAAGACCGATGGAGGCGAAGTACGACGGGTGCTTGGTCTCGGGGGCAACGCCCACGGGCTGACCGGTGCAGGTGCGTGAGCGCCGGGCCAGGTCCAGCACCTCCGCAAGGGTCGGAATCTCGTATGTGCCGTCGAACGCCGAGTTGTCGGGACGAAGCTGAGGAAGCCGCTCGACGGCTCGCAGCGTGCGCAGCTCGGCGAGGGTGAAGTCCTCGGTGAACCAGCCTGTGGCCGAGCGGCCGTCGATGCTCTTGGTGGCCTTCCGATCGGCGAACTCCGGGTGGGTGGCCACGTCGGTTGTGCCGGAGATCTCGTTCTCGTGGCGGACGACGAGCACATGGTCGGCGGTGGACACGACGTCCGGCTCGATGACGTCGGCGCACATCCGGATCGCCAGCTCATAGCTCGCCAGTGTGTGCTCCGGCCGGTACCCGCTGGCCCCGCGGTGGGCGATGACCTCGGCCGTGTGCGTCGGATAGCCCCGGTCGTGGTTGTGGTCGGCAATCGACATTCGCGTCCTCCTCAAGGGTCACCAGTCTCTCGACGGGCCGGGGGCTCGACGTCGAGGGGTCTGCCCACGCACCTGATCAGCGTCGACATCAGCGACGGGTGGCGGACTCGCCGGCGGTGCGATGGAGCCGAAGGACCTCGATCAGCGGGTGCAGCATCAGCAGCGCCAAGACGGCGAACGTGACGGTGTACGGCGCCGTCGGCGAGCCGTCCAGCGCGGGGATCTCGCCGGCGAGACGCAAGACGAGTGCACCGATCGCCACCCCGAGGGCGGTTGCCACCTGCTGCAGGGTGGACGACAGCGTGTTCGCTTCCGCTACGGCCGCCGGCTCGATGTCGGTGAACTGCAAGGTGTTGTACGCGCTGAAGCCGATCGATCGGAACGCCCCGCTGAGCACCAGCGCCGCGCCGATGATCACGATCGGCCAGGTGGGGCGCATCGTGGCGATCACGCCGAGGATCAGGCCGCCGGCGATCAGGCTGCCGATCAGCACGGTGCGGAACCCGAAGCGTCTGATCAGTGGTGTGGTCGCCGGCTTGATGCCGACGTTCCCGGCGAACAGCAGCAGCACGAGCAGGCCCGCCTGGATCGGCGACCAGCCGAAGCCCACCTGGAACATCAGCGGCAGCACGAACGGCACCGCACTGATCACCCCGCGATAGGTCGATCCGCCGCTGTTGCTCACCCGGAAGGAAGGCACCCGCAGCGAGTCGAACCGGAGCACCGGGTGCGGAGTGTGTCGCAGCCACCACGTCGCGGTCCCCGCGAGAACGACGAACACGATCGCGGACGCCAGCAAGGCTCCGGAGCCGACCACCGACGGCCGGACCAGCTCGAGCCCGATCAGCAGAGCACCGAGCACGCCGCCGCAGAGTGCGAAACCGATCCAGTCCGGGGGCGGAACCGTCGCCGCCCGCTCGGTCGGCACGATCCGGGCCGCGACCACGAACGCGATCAGGCCCAGCGGGATGTTGATCAGGAAGATCCAGTGCCAGCTCGCCACCGTCACGATCCAGCCGCCGATGGTCGGGGCCACCACGGGCGCGACCAGCGCGGGCCAGGTCAGGTACGCGATCGCGTCCAGCATGTCTCGCTTCTCGGTCGCCCGGAGCACGACCAGCCGCCCCACCGGCACCATCAACGCCCCGCCGGCACCCTGCAGCACCCGCATCGCGACCAGCATCGGCAGGCTCACGCTCAGGGCGCACAGGAAGGACGACACCGTGAAGACGGCGATCGCGATCATCAGGATCCGCCGACCGCCGAACCGGTCGGTCAACCAGCCGGTGATCGGGATACCGGCGGCCAGCGCGACCAGATAGCCGGTCATCGCCGCGTTGACGTCGACCGGTTGGACGCCCAGGTCCGACGCGATCGCGGGTGCAGCCGTGGCCAGGATCGTCCCGTCGAGGAACTCCATGAAGAAGGTGGCCGCCACGAGAAGGGCGAGCGGCCGATTGACGCCGGACTGCCTCACGTCGACCGCCGGAATAGAGAAGGTTCAAGCGCACCAGGTGCACCTGAACCTTCTCGAGATCGTGTTCGACGTCCAAGGCTCACCCGGTCGCGCCGTCCGCGTCGTCGCTCCGCCCGTCGGGCTCGCCCGCCGCCGCCCCACGGGCGCCGGGAAGTGCATCGGTGGGACGAAGTCGATAGAGCACCTCGCCGGCGTGCGGCTCGACGAAGGCGTCGGGATCGGCTTCGAACGCGGCGCGGTCGATCGAGGCCGGATCGCGATAGTCCAGATTCGCCGCACGGACCTCGTCCTCGGGGATGCCGGTCGCGAGGGTGACGGTCACCCGGTTGCGTTCGCCGTGCTCCGGGTCCCACGTGCCCTGCCCGCGGAGGTGCGTCGAGTGGGCCAGATCGCCCCACGGCTCGCGCGAGAACCGATCCCACTGGCCGAGGAAGTACTCCTTGTTGTGATAGCCGATCTGCGCGATGTGCGGGTGCATGACGGAGATGTCGGTGATGTGGGGGGCGTAGATGATCAGCTCGCCTCCGTCGGCGACGATGGGTTCCAGCTTGTAGAAGCCCTTCGCGGCCGTCCAGATGTCCTCGTACTTGGTCGGCATGATCGACAGCACCCGGCGATACGTCCGGTTCAGGTAGGTCACGTGCGTTTCCGCCGAGATGGCGGCCGCCGCAGCCCAGGCGTCCTCGGGGGTGCCGAACGCGGCGGCGTGCAAGGTGTCGGTGCCGGACGCGACGACGAGGCAGAGCGCCAGTCGCTCGGTCGGGATCAGTGTGCAGGCCTCGTTGATCAGGGCGCGCACGGGGGTGACCCCACGGGTCCCGATCATCTCCGCGCTGGTGATCAGCGCGCCGACCCAGTGGGAGAGGTCGATCAGCTCCTGGCCCGAGACGCCGGGGAAGAAGTACTTGTTGCCACCGGAAAACCCGACCACCTCGTGGGGGAAGACCGGTCCGACCACGATCGCCACGTCTGCCTCCGCGACATGCCGGTTGATCCGGACCTCGACTCCCGCGTCGGACAGTCGTCCACCGCTGAGCTCGCCGACCCGTTCGGCGCTGATCGTGCCCAGCGAGACGAATGTCTCGGGCAGCCACGACTCGTGGTTCAAGATCCGCCAGCCGGGATACGCGTCCTCCGAACCGCCCGGCTCGTAGCCCAGGTGCTGGGCCAGCTGCTCCTCGCTGTGGCCCTGGTGCGTGCCGAGCGCGATCAGCACGGTGACCTCCTTCGCGCGCCCGGCCAGTGCCTCGTGGAAGGCGCGCATGATCAGCGGCAGCGGGCAGCTGCGCGTCCGGTCCGGCACGATGAGACAGACCCGCTTGTCGTCCAGGTCGGCCGACGCCAGCGCCGTCTGCACGAACGCGGTGACCCGGTCGGGCTCCAGGTGCTGGCCGACTCCGCCGATGAGCCGGGCCGCCGTCGGGTCGCCCGGGTTCGTGCCGTGGGCCTCGCTCATTTCACCAGCTCCTCGGTCTGTGCGACGACGACGTCGATCAGCGTCTCATCCGCGCCCAGGTCGGCCCCCAGCCGGCTCAGCACCGCCGACACAGCCTCCCGTACGTCCTCCGCGCGGGCGGCGGCGACGTACGGCGCACCTCCGGCGTCCTTCACCGGGGCACCCACGCCACGAAGGTGCAGGACCCACGCCGCCAGCACGGTCGCGCACCCGGTCGGGATCCGGCCCTCCGCACGTTCCGCCCGGAGAGTGGGCAGGATGCGAACTCCGATCTTGGTCGATCCGTCCGCCGCGATCTGCGCCAACCGGTGTCGGATCCGCGGATTGCGGTAGCGCGCGAGCAGAGCCGCGCGGTACTCCGCGATCTGGGGGCCGGCCAAGGTCAGGTGCGGCTCGGCCTCGTCCCAGAACGACTTGACCCAGCGCAGGCAGGCCGGGTCCGCGATGGCGGCGTCGATCGACTCGTGCCCGCGGATGCTCCCGACGTACGCCAGGAGTGAGTGGGACCCGTTCAGCAAGGTCAGCTTGCGCTGCTCGTACGGCGCCACGTCGTCGACCAGCCTGGCGCCGGAGCGTTCCCATGCCGGTCGTCCGGCCGCGAACGATCCCGAGACGACCCATTCGCTGAACGGCTCGGTGGGCACCGGTGACTCGTCGCGGTAGCCCTCGTGCTCGGCCACCGTCTCGCGGTCGGCGTCCGTGGTCGCGGGGGTGATCCGGTCGACCATCGAGGAGGCGAACTCGACGTTGACTTCTATCCAGGCGAGCAGGCTCTCGTCGACCTGGGTGGCCAGATCGGTCACCACCGCCTGGGTCACGGCTCCGTTGTGTGGCAGGTTGTCGCAGGACAGCACGGTCAGCGTTGCCGTGTCGGCAGCGCCGGGCCCGTGCCCGGCCGAGCGTCGGGCCAGCAGACCCGCAACGAGTTTCCCGGGCAGCGTCGTCACCGGCGCTCGCGGGTCGGATCGCAGTGCCGAGACGTCCGCATCGACCTCGGGCGACGGGGCGAGCCGGTCGTCCGCGCCCAGCCGGTAGCCGGCCTCGGTCACGGTGATCGTCACGATCGCGGTCGCCGGCGCGGCAAGCAGGTCGAGGAATCGGGCGTGATCGCTCGCCGGCCGGACCTCGGCCAGCGACCCGATCAGCTCGAAGCTGTCGGCGTCGGCGTCGCGGGTGATCAACGTGAACAGTCCGCCCTGGGGACCGAGCGCAGCGGCCGCATCCGGCCGTCGCCCGGTGAAGGCCGCGATGCCCCACTGGGAGGCGTCGGGGGCGTGCCAGGTGTACCAGGCCTGGTGGGCTCGGTGGAAGTTCCCGATCCCGAGATGCACGATCCGGATCGGCGGTCTGGTCGGCGCTGACGGCAAGGCGCGGTCCAGGCGGGGGAGCGTAGCTGCGGTCGTCACAGCTTGAACACCTTCCGGGGGTTGGTCACGACAAGATCGTGCACCACCTCCTGGGCCTCGTCGAGGTCGAGTCGGTGCTCCGCCACGAGCTGGGCGACGTAACCGGCGTCGATCCGGCGGGACATGTCGTGCCGAGCCGGGATCGAGCAGAACGCCCGGGTGTCGTCGATGAAGCCCGAGGTCTTGGCGAACCCGACCGTCTCCGTGACGGCGGCACGATAGCGCCGCATTGCGTCCGGGGCGTCGAGGAACCACCACGGCGCACCCGCGTAGACCGACGGGTAGAACCCGGCCAGCGGGGCGATCTCCCGGGAGAACGTGGCCTCGTCGACGGTGAAGATCACCAGCTGGAAGTTCGGGTGTGTGCCGTAGCGGGTGAGCATCGGCCGTAGCGCATCGGTGAACTCGACAGCGGTCGGGATGTCGCAGCCGATATCGCCGCCGAAGCGTTCCCAGCTGGACGTGTGGTGGTTACGCCGGATCGCCGGGTGCAGGGTCATCACGAGGCCGTCGTCGCACGACATCCGCGCCATCTCCGAGACCAGGTGCCGACGCAAGGCGGTGGCCTCGTCGTCGGTGGCCTCCCGCTTGCGAGCCAGCGTGTAGAGGCGGGCCGCCTCCGAGGGAGCGAGGACGTCGGTGCGGGCATCGGCGTGGGAGTGATCCGCCGACACCGCGCCGCGGGCGACGAAGTAGCGCCGCCGTTCCTCCAAAGCGGCGATGAAGCCGCCGTATTCTCCGACCTCGACGCCGGAGACGTCGGCCAGCCGGTCCACGTCGGCAACCCAGGTCGGTCCGTTCGGTTCGAGGTAGCGGTCCGGCCGGAAGGTCGGTACGACGCGACCAGTCCAGGTCGGGTCGGCGCTGAGGGCGTCGTGGTGCGCCAGGTCGTCGCAGGGATCGTCGGTCGTCGCGAGCAGCTCGATGCCGAACCGGTCGTACAGCGCGCGGGGCGAGAACTCGGGCCGGGAGAGGCGGTCCGCGATCTGGTCGTAGATCGCGTCCGCGGTCTCGACCGATGGTCGCACGGTGACGCCGAAGATCTCGGCCAGCTGGGCGTCCAACCAGAACCGGACCGGTGTGCCGCGATAGGCGCCCCAGTGGGCGCAGAGGATCCGGAATGCCGCCCGGGACTCCGCCGGGGCCAGCGGTCCACGACCCACGCCGAGCTGGTCGAGCTGGACGCCGTGGGAGTGCAGCAAGCGGTTGACGTAGTGGTCCGGCGTGACCAGCAGCGATGTCGGGTCACCGAACGGTACGTCGTCAGCCAGCCACTGGGCCGGCACGTGGCCGTGCGGGGAGATGATCGGCAGGTCCGCGACGTCGGCGTACAGCTCGGCGGCCAGCCGGCGCACCCCCGGATCGGGAGGGAACAGGCGATCGGGGGACAGGTCAAGGCTCGCGGGCGACATGAGGCAATCCTCACCCAGTCCCTCCGCAGCCGGAACGTTGTTGCCGGATGTTGCCGCGCAGCGCCCACGCCCGGCCCGTCTCGCGGATCGGTGACGGCAACTGATGGCAACCACTGGCAACACCAGTGCCCCGGATGGGTGAATGGGTTTGTTCAACCACCGCCGAGGAAAGGCCATCACCACCATGTGGACGCTGTCAGGATTCGCTGACGAGATCGACCCCGACTTCACCACCCAGTGCGAGGTGGCCGTGGGGCTCGGACTGGGATTCCTGGAGGTTCGCAGCGCCTGGGGGGTGAACATCCTCGATCTCACCGACGACCAGCTCGGCGTGATGGAGCAGACCCTGGCCGCGCAGGGCCTGCAGGTCTCCAGCATCGGATCGCCGATCGGCAAGATCTTCATCGACGAGGATTTCGGTCCGCACCTGGAGCGGATGCGGCACGCGGCCGACGTCGCTCGGCGGCTCGGCGCGCCGTACATCCGGTTGTTCTCCTTCTTCATCCGCGACGGCGACGACCCGGACGACCACCGGGAGGAGGTGCTGCGCCGGATGCGCGCCCTCGCCGACGTGGCGGAGGAGGCCGGCGTGATCGCGGTGCACGAGAACGAGAAGGAGATCTACGGCGACATCCCGCGGCGCTGCCTCGACATCGTCACCTCGGTCGACTCCCCGAACCTCCGGCTCGCCTGGGACCCGGCGAACTTCGTCCAGGTCGGCGTCGCGCCGTTCAGCGAGGGCTACGACCTCCTGCGTCGCCATGTCGTCTACGTGCAGATCAAGGACGCCCATGCCGCCACCGCGGAGGTCGACGTGGCCGGCGCCGGTGACGGGCAGGTGGTCGAGACGATCCGGGCGCTGCGCGGCGACGGGTTCGACGGTTTCTTCTCCCTCGAACCGCACCTGGACCAGACGAGCTCGCTGGGCGGGTTCTCCGGTCCGCAGCTGTTCACCGAGGCATGGAAAGCTTTCACCGGCATTCTCACCAGCGAAGGGATCGAGTACGCATGAGCACGAGCAACGGATCCGCCGATCGGCTCCGACTGGCAATTGTCGGCGCGGGCGTGATCGGCAAGCTCCACGGCCAGGTGAGCGCCGATCTGGGAGATCGCGTCGAGCTGGTGGCGGTGGTCGACCTGAACTACGAGCGTGCGGAGGCACTCACCGCCGCCTTCGGCGGCGAGGCGTTCGGCCGCTTGGCCGATGCTCTGGCGGCCGTCGACATCGACGTGGTCACGGTCTGCACGCCGACGGGACGCCACGGCGAGGTCGCGATCGAGGCTCTCGACGCGGGCAAGCACGTGATCATCGAGAAGCCGGCGGAGATCACCGTGGCGAAGACGGACGAGATCATTGCTGCCCAGCGCCGCGCAGGCACCCAGGTCGCCGTCATCTCACAGCACCGCTTCGACGCCGCAACCGAGGTAGCCGTCGACGCCATCGCCAAGGGTGAGCTGGGCAGGCTCACCAGTGGCATCGCGTCCATCGACTGGTGGCGTGGGCAGAGCTATTACGACTCCGGCGACTGGCGTGGCACGTGGGAGCTCGACGGCGGTGGTGCGCTGATGAACCAGGGAGTGCACACCGTCGACCTGCTCGTGGCGACGATGGGCCGCCCGGTCGAGGTGTTCGCATACACCGGGACGCTGGCCCACGAGCGCATCGAGGTCGAGGACGTCGCCGTCGGGGTGGTCAGGTTCGAGAGCGGGGCCCTCGGCGTGCTGCATGCGACGACGGCCGCGTACCCCGGCCTGAGTGCCCATCTACAGGTCCACGGCGATCGCGGCTCGCTGATCATCGACAACGACAAGCTGACGTTCATCCACGCCACCCCGTCCGACACCGACGCCGCGGAACGGTCGTACGGCTCGGCGAACTCCTCGATCAACCAGGTCGCCGACTATCCCGAGGCGTCCGGTGCCGCCGAACGGACCGCGGGCAGCAACCCGGGGGCGCTGGGGGCCGTCGCGCATCGGCGTCAGTACGAGAACTTCCTGGACGCGCTCGCCGGCGAGGCTGAGGTCCGAGTCGGGCTCGAGACCAACCGGCAGGCCATCGCGATCATCACCGGCGTCTACGAGTCCGCGCGACTCGGGCGCCCGGTGACGCTGTCGTGACCGGTGCCGCACCTCGCCTGGGCTGTCAACCCGATCGCGCGGGGGCATCTGCAGGGCTGATCAGGCCCTGGATAGAGCGGTGTCGCCGTCGTCCTGCTCGGCCGGGTCGGCCGGGTCGGCCGGGTCGGCCGGCCGCGTGCCCGGCGGACGTCCGAACCCGCTGATCTGGTACGCCGACTCGATGATCCGGAGCGATTTGGTCGCCTCGTGAGGGCTGATCCAAAACGGCTCAGGGTCGTCGAGCCGGGCGTAGAAGTCGGCGATCAGACGCTGATGACCGACGCCCCAGTACCCCCGGCCGGCGGTCTCGACGCGCCGCTCGACGACTCTCTCGCTCCGCCCGTCCGGGTGCCGGATGGTGAGGTCGTCGCGGACGAAGAACGAAGCCTGCTCCGTATCGATCTCCAGTGTGACCGGGGAGTCGATCACGTTGGTGTTCGTCGCGACCAGGATGCTGCGAGCACCGGTCGCATGGGCCAGTACCAGGGTCGCCGTGTCCTCGACCTCGATCCCGGGGTCGATCCGCCCCCCGCTGACCTGCGCCTCCACCGCGACCACGTCGCCGAGCAGCCACTGCAGAAGGTCCAGCGTGTGGATCGCCTGGTTGATCAGCACCCCGCCGCCGCTGCTGGCCAGCCGACCGCGCCAGGGCCGCGCCGCGTAGTACGCCGGGATCCGGTGCCACATCACGGTGGCATGGCCGCCGAGCACCGTGCCGACCCCCCGGTCGAGGTGGTTCCGGATCGCCTCCACCGTGGCGTTGTAGCGGTTCTGGAAGCAGACGCCTATCTTCACGTCCGGATTCTGCTCGGCTGCCGCGACGACTCGCTCGGCCTCGGCCACCGTGGCGGCCACCGGTTTCTCGGTCAGGACGGCGATACCCGCGCGGAGGCAGTCGATCGCGACGGGTGCGTGCTGATCGTGCGGTGTGCAGATGTGCACAACGTCGGGCCGGGCGGACTCCAGAAGAGCTCGATGGTCGGTCCAGGTCGGTACGTCCGAGCGCGAGCCGACGGCCTGTGCGCGGTCGGGGTCGACGTCGCAGACCGCCACGAGACTGGCGTCGTCGAGTGCCGCGATCGCCTCGAGGTGGACGACGGAGATGTCGCCGCAGCCGATCACTGCCGCCCTGCGCATACGAGACTCCTGTTATGGGTGAGTGAGCAGCCATCCTTTCATCTGGCCGGGACCGGGCGGGAGCAGGTGCATCGGCGTCGTACGGCTCGGGGTGGGAGACGGTGCGCTGGGCCGAGGCCTGGCGAAGGGTGTCACGGCTCGGGGTGGGAAACGACAGCCTGGGTGGCGAGCGGGCGATCCATAGCAGGGCTAGGTTGGTCTCGTGGCACGTCCGTGGGTGCTCGCCATGATCCAGTCGCCGCCGGCCACCGGATCTGATCCGGTGCGTGACCTGGCGGACGAGGTCGCGCGGATGCTCGCCGACGATCCACGGATCCAGATGATCGTGTATCCCGAGATTCACCTGTTCGGCGGTTCCGACATTGCCGACGATGCGAACGAGTGGCTCGCCGACGTGGCCGAGCCGCTCAGCGGTCCGCGCGTCGCCGCTCTGGCCGGGATCGCAGCCCGGCATCGCATCTGGCTCGTTCCTGGATCCCTGCCGGAGGCAGCCGGCGGCAAGATCTTCAACACGGCGGTGGTCTTCGATCCGACCGGGCGGCTCGTGGCGTCGTACCGGAAGGTCTTCCCCTGGCGCCCGTACGAAGCCTGGACTCCGGGCAGCGAGTGGGTCACCTTCGATGTGCCCGACGTCGGCCGGTTCGGGCTCTCGATCTGCTACGACAGCTGGTTTCCCGAGTCGACTCGGCAGCTCGGCTGGCTTGGCGCGGAGGTCGTCCTCAATCTCGTCAAGACCGTCGGGGCCGACCGCGCCCAAGAACTCGTGCTGGCGCGGGCGAATGCGATCGTCAACCAGGTCTACTTCCTCAGCCTCAATGCTGCCGGCCCGGTCGGTGCGGGGCGCAGTACGTACGTCGACCCTGACGGCGACGTGCTGACCGAGGCGCCCGATGCCGAGCCGACCATCACGGTTCTCGAGCTGGATCTGGACCGGGTCAGCGAGATCCGCGATCATGGCACCGCGGGACTCAACCGTGTCTGGAACCAGTTCCGGCCCGACGACGCGCCGATCCCTCTCCCTGCCTACGACGGGGCCATCCGGCCCGACCGTTGGCAACCCGCCAACCCGCAAGACCCCGAACCGGCCTGAGGCCGGGGGAGAGTCGGAAAGGCCATCCATGGCCGTCGAATCCACCACCCACACCGCCCACCTCGAGAAGTCGCTCGGTCTTCGCGGAGTCATGCTGCTCGGGCTCGCCTACATGGCTCCCATCATCGTGCTGGGGATCTTCGGCGTGATCGCCGAGACCTCGCAGGGCGCCAGCGCCGGCGCCTACCTCGTAGCTACTGTCGCGATGCTCTTCACGGCCTCGAGCTACGCGCGAATGGCCTACCACTACCCGGTCGCCGGATCGTCGTACACGTACGTCCGCAAGTCGCTGGACGCGCGGGTCGGGTTCCTGATCGGCTGGACCATTCTGTTGGACTATCTGTTCCTGCCGCTGGTGATCTGGTTGATCGGGGCCGCTTACCTGGGATCGGAGTTCCCGGGCGTTCCGAGCTGGGTCTGGATCGTCGCCTTCATCGTGATCACCTCGGCGCTCAACATCATCGGTCTGAAGGTCGCCGACAAGGCGAATCTGGTGCTGATGACGTTCCAGATCCTCGTGCTGGCCTTCTTCGTGATCTTCTCGGTGCACTATCTGGTCAGCAGTCAAGGAGTGGGCTCGCTGTTCTCGATCACGCCGTTCGTCGGCACCGGTGGCTTCTCCGCGATCACGGCGGGCGCGGCCATCGCCTGCTACTCCTTCCTCGGGTTCGACGCCGTGAGCACCCTGACGGAGGAGACCCGTGACGCGCGCAAGAACATCCCCCGCGCCATCGTGGGGGTCGCGCTGATCGGTGGCGTGATCTTCCTGATCGTGTCCTATGTCGTGAGCCTCGTCGCGCCGGGATCGAGCTTCCCCGACGCCGACTCACTAGCCGCCGACATCGCGCACACCATCGGCGGGGCGGCGTTCGCCGCGATCTTCATCGCCGGCCTGATCGTCGGACAGTTCACGTCTGGCCTGGCCGCCCAGGCAGCCGTGTCACGCCTGCTCTATGCGATGGGTCGCGACAGCGTCCTCCCCATCCGGTTCTTCGGCTTTCTCTCCGACCGGTTCAAGACGCCGGTCCTGAACATCGCGCTCTGCGGAGTGATCGGACTCGGCGCGATCTTCCTCGACGTCACGACCTCGACCTCGTTCGTGAACTTCGGTGCCTTCCTGGCCTTCACGCTCGTCAACGTGTCGGTGATCGCCCACTGGGTGCGACACCGGCACGAGGAGACGCTGAGCCCGCTGCGGTACGTGGTGATCGCACCGATCGGGGCCCTGATCGACATCTATCTGCTGACCCAGCTCGACAGCAAGGCCCTGATCCTGGGCTGTTCCTGGCTAGGCATCGGCATCATCTATCTGCTCGTGTTGACCCGCGGCTTCCGGCGGCCCCCTCCGGAGATGACGACCCTCGAAGCCGAGGGCCACTGATCACAAGACGACGAAGTCGAGCTCCTGGAAGTCCTCGACCTCCTGGTCCCAACGATCGCGGACGAACGCGACATGAGTCGGGTGCTCGTTGTAGGCCCGATAGGTGTGCTCGTCCGCGAACAGCATCGTGAAGAAGAACGTGAAGTCGCTCTTCGGGCTGACCTGGCGGAGCTGCTCGAACTCCTGTACACCCGGGATGTCGGCCAGTGCGCGGGCGGTCTGCAGGAAGTCCCGTTCCTCCTCCGATCCGGCCGGATGGCGGAGTCGGAACGCGACAGTGTGTCGGATCGCATCATTGGAAGGAGTGCCGGTCCTCGGGTTCGCGGTGTCCACCATCGCAGGATAGGACCTCGTTAGGCTGAGACCGGTCATCCCCCGGATCCGAGCTCGAGGAGAATGTCGACAATGCCCCGTACACCCCTGACCGACCAGGCCATGGCCCTGCTGGTTCAGCCCAACCCAGCCGTGATCGCCGTCGTGCGGCCTGATGGACAGCCGGTGTCGGTGGCTACGTGGTACCTGGTCACCGACGACGGCAGGATCCTGGTGAACATGGACGCCGGGAGGAAGCGCAATTCCTACATGCGGAAGAACCCGCGGGTCAGCCTCACGGCGATCAAGGAGGACTCCTGGTACACCCACATCTCCGTCCGAGGCCGCATCGTGGAGTGGCGGGACGACACCGACCTGGCCGACATCGACCAGCTCTCGCGTCACTACGGCGGCCAGGCGTACCCGACCCGCAACCGGCCACGGGTCAGCGCACTGATCGAGATCGAGCAGTGGCACGGCTGGGGAGAGCTCAAGCAGCCCGACGCCTGAGCGTCGGCGCCGTCGACCGGGTCCTCCATCCGGCGTCACGTTCCGATGCCGTGACGCCGGCGTTAATTCCTCCGACCGTAGCGTCCAAAGGCGAATCCATCCCTCGATAGTGAGGCACGGTAGCGATCACCGAGCCCTCGAGCTCGGCGATCGCGTACGTCACTCGGAGGCAAGGAGACGTCAGATGACGGTAACGCTCGACGGAAAAGCCCGTGTCCACCAAGCGGGTCCATCCCGTCGACGAGGTGCTGCCAGCGCCCAAGCTGGCCGCGTACGGCTTCCAGCACGTCCTCGCCTTCTACGCCGGCGCCGTGCTCGTGCCGATCCTGGTGGCCAACGCGCTCGGACTGACCAACGAGCAGCTGATCCACCTGATCAACGCGGACCTGTTCACCTGCGGCATCGCCTCGATCATCCAGTCGGTCGGATTCGGTCGCGGATGGTTCCGGTTCGGCATCCAGCTGCCGCTTCTCCAGGGCGTGACGTTCACGGCCGTTTCACCGATGATCGCTATCGGGACGGCGGTGATCGCGACCGGCGGAACTCCGGTGGACGGGCTGCTGACGATCTACGGCTCGGTGCTCGTGGCCGGTCTGTTCACCATGCTGGTTGCGCCGTTCTTCGCCCGGCTGCTGCGCTTCTTCCCGCCGGTCGTCACCGGCTCCATCATCTTGATCATCGGTGTGGCACTGATCCCTGTCGCCGCGGGAGACATCACCTACGGTGCGATCGGTGGCCAGAACGGCTTCTACATCGACAGCGCCGGCCAGTCCCAGAAGGTCGGCTTCCTCGACTACGCCCTGCAGAACCCACAGCTGATGCTGAAGAATCTCGCGTACGCCGGCGGCACTCTCGCCCTGATCTTGATCATCCAGCGGTTCACCCGCGGATTCCTTCAGACGATCGCTGTGCTCCTCGGTCTGGTGGCCGGCACCTTCGTGGCGTTCCTGCTCGGTGACGCCCAGTTCGACGTCGCTAGCTCCCCCTGGATCGCAGCCGTCCTCCCGCTGTCCTTCGGTATCCCGAAGTTCGCGATCACCGCGATCCTCTCGATGATCATCGTCATGTTGATCACGATGGTCGAGACGACGGGGATGCGTACGCGACGGGCGAGATCGTCGGCAAGCGGGTTCGGCCGGCCGACATCGCCGCTGCCATTCGCGCGGATGGCCTGGCGACGTTCCTCGGCGGACTGTTCAACTCCTTCCCGTACACGGCCTTCGCCGAGAATGTTGGCCTGGTCCGGCTTACCCAGGTGAAGTCCCGCTGGGTCGTCGCGGCCGCCGGTGGAATCATGATCATCCTCGGTCTGCTGCCGAAGGCCGCGGCCGTCGTCGCGGGCATCCCGCACCCGGTGCTGGGCGGCGCCGCGCTAGCGCTGTTCGCCGCGGTCGCGGTGGCCGGTGTGCAGACGCTGCAGAAGGTCGACTTCAACGACCACCGGAACGGGATCATCGTCGCCAACCCGATCGCGTCGTCCAAGCTGAAGCTCGCCACCGAGCTCAGCCCGTAGGTCGGCGCCGAGTCAGTGGCAGTGAGCCGCGGGTGCGTCGACGGGCTCGTCGGTGACGCTCCACTGGATCGTCGGTCGACCGGCCACCCGGAACTGCTCGCCTCGGGTCGCGATGTCTCGGGGCCAGCCCGTCGGTGAGTCCTCCCAGTCCTCCTGACGGCCGTACACGGTCCGATCCAGCAGCGCGTAGCTAGCCGCCATCGCTTCCGTGCCTCGGCCGGTGCTCCAGTACGTCTCGTACGTCCGATCGCCGTCGCGGAGGAAGCAGGCGAGAAAGCCGAACTCGCGACCGGCGAGCAGACCGGCCGAGTCCCGTGCCGAGTACCAAGGCAGCCGGTTCGCCACGAAATCGGAGTAGGGCTTGCTCTCCTCGTACGTCCCCGCGCAGAAGATCGCGAGGGTGACATCTCGGCTGTGCAGGTACTCGGGCCGCTGGGCCTGGGCGGTGAAGAACGTGCACCCTTCGCACTGACCGTCCCACGGCTGAGCGTCGTGCCACATGTGGAAGTACCCGATCAGTTGTCGACGCCCCTCGAAGGCATCGACGAAGGGGATCTCACCGGTCGCGCCGACCACCGTCGTATCGGCCGGGACCTCGGTCATCGGCAGTCGTCGGCGCGCCGCTGCGATGGCGTCCCCCTCCCGGGTGTGCGCCTTTTCGCGGGCGAGCAGGGCGTCGCACACCGTCTGCCAGGACTCGCGGTCGACGACGGGTGGCGTTCCCGCGCTGCTGCTGACGGGCTGGAACGGAAGTCTGGCCATGATGTCTCCTTCTGCGCCTCTGCAGGGGTATCGACCGGGATGCTCGACTGAACTCATCGGACGACCGCAATCCAGCGGGTGTGATTCCGCCCGTGCATAGCGCCCCGGGCCGGGGCCGAGCAGGGCGAATTCATCCCGGGGCGGGGCGAACTCAGCCCAGAGTGAGCCGGCGCTGGAGCGGGCACACCCGGGCAGCGGTTGGCGACCAGCGACGTCGGATCAGACGGGCGAGAGTCGCCAGAACGGCGACGAGTCCAAGCCGACGGCGATCTCGAGCTCGGTCGGCCCGTCGATGGTGCTGGTGTCCGGCGCCGTCCACCGACCTGGGGGCAGCAGCACCTGCCGGGTCGTCGCGCCGGGCTCGATCACCGGGGCGACCAGGATCTCCGCGCCGAGCATGAACTGGTCGTGCACTCCCGTATACCCATCGAAGTGGTAGGCGAGGGGGCGCATGATCGGTTCGCCCGTCACGGCTGCGGCATTCACCAGCGCGAGAATCTCCGGAAGCAGTGACTGGCGCAGCTCCACCGCCGCCCGTACCGCGGCCAGGTGCGCCTCGTCGAGTACTCGCCAGGGCGCCAGCGAGAACTGCATCATCGGAAAGAGTGCGGAGCACTGGGCAAAGCGGACGAACAGCTCCTGATCCAGAGCGGCCCCCTCGGCGAACATCTCGAGATCGCCGCCGCCGATCATGTCCGGGCAGTTGAAGGCGTGGCCGATCAGACCTTGCGCAATGCCCTCGGGGATGAGTGACGCGAGGCCGGCCCGTCCCCAGACGGGCGGCTTGTCGTGCAACCGCTGGGCGAGCGGTTGGCCACCCATTTTCCAGCAGGCCCGCAGCTCGTTGAGATCGAACTCCACGGCCAGCCTCGCCCAGTCCTCGCAGTAGTCGACTGCGGCCACTGCCGACGCGGACACGTCGCCCGCGTGCCAGTCGCGCACGTCGCCCGCGTCGAACTTGAACCCGTCGACACCGGCCTCGGCTTGCAGCGTAAGAAGCTCCCCGCGGAGCCAGTCGACCGCCCCGGGACTGCCGAGATCGAGCATCGTGCTCCAGCCGTTCCACCACTCGCGGACCACCGGTCGACCGTCCCGCCCGGTGATCAGCTGCCCTCGCGATGCCAGCATTCGGGAGACGGCGCTGTCCGGGCTGACGAACGGGACGAGCCAGAGCATCACCGCGAAGCCGAGCGCGTGCAGCTCGGCGGTCATCGCCGCCGGATCCGGGAAACGGATTGCGTCGAAAGTCCAGTTGCCGTAGTCGTAGGACCACCGGTCGTCGATCATCAAGACACCCGGTGGGAATCCGGCCTCGACCACCCCGCGGGCGTAGTCGAGCACCGAGTGCTGGGTCGGTTCGTACGGCAGCTCGATCCAGGTGTTCCACTGCGGCCCGGTGAACATGGCAGCCGCGGGCGCCCGTCCGGAGGCCGGAAAGTGCTCCGCCGAGGCCTTTCGGAAGGCCGCTCGAAGCGACGGTTCGTCCGCCGATCCGAGCACGAGCTCGGCCCCGCCAGTCGCGCCGAATGCCCCGTTGCCGTCGAAACTGAAGGTGAAGGGTCGCTCCGACCAGAGGAAGCGACCGGCGCTGGAGACCAGAAGCGGGGCGGACTGGTTCGCGCCCACCGTAGGACTCTCGACCATGCCCGCCGACGCGCCGAGGTCTCGCTGATGCGCCACCGGCCCGAACGGCATCAGCCGGCCGTCGGCCACGGCTCCGCCCCACCAGACCTCGCCGGGGAGCAAGGAGTCTCCGACCATCCACCAGTCGCTCACGATGGCGACCCTAGCCGGACCGGGCCGCCACTGGGTGACATCGAACCCCACTCGGCGCGCGCGCGACTTAGGGTTGCCTTCGTGCAAGATCCTCGCGCCACTCGCCGTCTCGTTGGCGGAATCTTCCGCCGCCAGCGGAAGGCGACGTTGCTCGGCGCCTTGTTCTGGTCCCTGCACCAGGTCTGCGAGGCGTTGGTGCCGGTCGCCATCGGTACGGTGATCGACCGCGCCGTCGCCACCTCCGACCTGTCGGCGATGGCGGTGTCGGTGGTCGCCATCTTCGGCCTCTTCCTCGTCTTGACCATGGCGTGGCGTACCGGCTTCTGGTTCTTGTCCCGGGGAATGTACGAGGAATCGCACCTGCTGCGGATGGAGGCCGTCCGGCGGATCCTCACCGGCTCGGGGATCCAGACCGACCGGCAGACCGGCGAGCTGTTGTCGATCACGGCTTCCGACAGCCTCGCCGCCGCCGAGCTGATCCAGTTCGGTGCCCGAGCGGCTGCGGCGCTGGTCGGACTCGCCGTCACCGCCAGCATCCTGCTCCGGATCGACGCCTCGCTCGGACTGGGTCTGATGATCGGGATCCCGATCCTGGTGCTCGGGCTGAACGCGCTCGGGCCGGTCGTCGAACGACGTACCGCCGCTCAGCAGCAGGCGGCCGGTCTTGCCGCCGCGACGGCATCCGACCTGCTGGCCGGGCTGCGTCCGCTCCGCGGGTTCGGGGGAGTGCCTGAGGGGGTGCGGCGTTATCGGAGCACCAGTCGCACGTCGCTCGGCGCGACGATGGGCGCGATGAAGGCGAGTGCAACGTTCGTCGGCGCCTCCACGTTCACCACCGGGTTGCTGGTAGCGGTCGTCACGGCCTTCTCGGGCTGGTACGCGCTCCAGGGCCGGATCACGATCGGTGAGCTGATCACCATCGTCGGGCTGGCGGCGTTCATCTCCGATCCGGTGCTCAGCCTGGCGGACTGTGTGTTCCAGGTGGCCATCTCCCGCGCGTCGGCGGCTCGGGTCGCGGAGATCGTCGAGGCCCAGCCGCGGGCCGAGGGCGGCGCCAGGGAGGCCATTCCGGGTCCCCTCGTGCTGCGGGACGTGGTCAGTCCCGGACTGGACGGGCTCAGTCTCGAGGCGGCGCCGGGTGAGATCGTCGGTGTGGCCAGCGCCTCCATCCCTGCCGCGGACGCCCTGTCGGAGCTCCTGACCGGTGAGCGCCAGCCGCACTCCGGCTCTGTGACGCTTGGAGGCACCGAGCTGGCCGACATCGAGCACCGTTCGCTGCGGGCACGAATGCTGGTCGAGCCTCACGCAGTTCACCTCTTCGGCGCCACCATCGGTGCCGTGTTGGACACCGGCGAGGGGGCCGAGCCCGGCATCGGGTCGCATGTCGGCGACGGGTCGCAATCCGGCGACGGGCTCCAGGCCCGCGACCCGCTCCAGGCCCGCGACCGGCTCGAGCCCGGCGTTGACCGCCGACAAGAACGGGTCAGGGCCGCCGTGCGGGCGGCCGCGCTCGGCGAGCTCGGTGACAACCTCGACCACGAGCTGCTCGACCACGGGAGCAACCTCTCGGGCGGACAGCGTCAGCGGGTCGCGCTCGCGCGGGCTCTGTTGGCCAACCGTCCCGTGCTGGTCCTTCGGGATCCAACGACAGCCGTGGACGCCGTGACCGAGCAGCTGATCGGTGAGGGACTGACCGAGCTGCGGCGCGGCATCGACCAGACCACGGTCGTGATCTGCACCAGCCCACCACTGCTCGCCCGTTGCGATCGCGTCGTGTTCGTCGAGCAAGGCCGGGTGGTCGCGACGGGAACCCACGCCGAGCTGCTGGCCCGCCCCGACTATGCCGAGGCGGTGCTGCGATGACCACGACCGCCCAGGTTTCCCGGGACGAGGCCGAACCAGCCGAGCGGGCCATCCTCCCGGTCGCGTCCGGCGGCGAGACCGGCCGGGTCTTCGGACGGTTGGTGCTCGGCCATCGCTGGCTGACGGCCGGATCGGTGCTGTCCTCGGTGGCTGCCAGCGTCGCGGCGGTCCTGGTGCCGATCCTGCTCGGTCGAGTGGTCGACCTGGTGGTCGATCGTGGATCGGCAACCGACCTCGTGCGGCTGGTCGTCGCGATCGCGGTGGCCGGCTTGGGCGCCGGTGTGCTGACCGCGGTGTCGCGCTACCTCGTCTCCCGGCTGGGTGCCGAGGTGTGCGCCGACCTCCGCGAGGACGTGATGGACTCCGCGCTGCGGATGGACTCGGCCCGGCTGGAGGTCGCGGGTGCCGGCGACGTGGCGTCCAGGGTCACCGAGGATGTCGATCGGATCACGACGTCGATCCGCCTCGCCGCCAACGTCTTCGCCGCGCTCGTGACCGTGGCCGTGACGGTGGTGGGGTTCGCCAGCCTGGACTGGCGGATTGCGCTCGCGTTCTTCGCCGTGGTCCCCGTCTACGTGGTCGCTGTCCGGCTCTTCCTGCCCAAGGCCCGACGGCTGTATGCCCTCGATCGGAAGGCCGCCGCCGTTCGTACGCAGAGCATGCTGACCACCCTGTACGGCGCACGCACCGTCCATGCGTATGGCATGGAGGGACTGCAGAGCGGTCGGGTGGAGGCGGCATCCCGCAAGGCCGTGGAGGCCGCGATCGCAGCGGTCCGCGGCTTCCTGGGATTTGCGAACTCGATGAACTTCGCTGAGGCGGTCGGGCTGTCGGCCGTGCTGCTCACGGGCTTCTTCCTGGTCCGTGGCGACACCAGCACGGTGGGCGACGTCACCGCGGCGGCCCTGCTGTTCCACCGGTTGTTCGGCCCGCTCGGCACACTGCTGATGACGTTCAACGACATCCAGTCGGCCGGCGCGGCACTGGCCCGGCTGGTCGGCATCGCCGAGCTCCCGGTGCCCCCGGTTCCGGCGCAGGTGCCGCCGGTGCCGCGGGAGGTTTCGATGGAGGCAACCGACGTCCGACACAGCTACAGCGGCGACATCGAGGTCCTGCACGACGTCGCCGTGCACGTTCCCGCGGGAACGTCCCTGGCCGTCGTAGGGGAGAGCGGCGCCGGCAAGACGACCCTTGCTGCGGTGCTCGGCGGCGTCTTCCCGGCGACGTCGGGCGAGATCCGGATCGGCGACGCAGGGATCGCCGGGCTGGATCCCCTGCGGCTGCGGCTGATGATCGGGGTGGTCACCCAGGAGGTCCACGTGTTCACCGGCACTCTGGCGCAGGACCTGCGGTTGGCGCTGCCGGAGGCAAGCGACCAGCAGCTGTGGACCGCGCTGCGCCTGACGCGGGCCGCGGAGTGGGTGGAGGCCCTGCCCGAACGACTGGAGACGCGGGTCGGGGAGGGCGAGCACCCGTTGAGTGCAGCGCAGGCCCAACAGCTGGCGCTGACCCGGATCGCCCTCGTCGACCCGCCTGTCGTGATCTTGGACGAGGCGACCGCCGAGGCGGGTAGCGCGGGCGCGAGGGCGCTCGAGACCTCGGCGGCAGCCGTGCTGGCCGGTCGGACCGCCATCATCGTGGCGCATCGACTGACCCAGGCCCAGGCGTGCGACCGGATCGCGGTGATGTCCGCCGGCCGCATCATCGAGTCCGGCAGCCACGACGAGCTCGTCGGCTCCGGCGGGACGTACGCCCGGCTCTGGGCTGCCTGGCACTCCTGACGCTCCGACCCAGCCCACCGTTCCAGCCGAGTCAGCCCACCGTTCCAGCCGAGCCAGCCCACCGTTCCAGCCGAGCCAGCCAGCGCGAGCCAGTTCGGCGACGCCAGTTCGGCGACGCCAGGGTGGACGGGTCGAATCTGAAGCGGCGTTCGGCCTCCGGGGTTACGATCGCGACGTGTCAACCGAGGCTCCGGAGTCCGAACCGGACGTCCTCACCACCGGGATGGAGCCGCTGAGCGTCCGGACGAAACGGCGGTTGCTCATCGCCTTGCTCGTGGTCGCCGTCCTCGTCGCCGGCATCACGGTCTGGCAGTTGTGGCCCCGCCCATCGCCCCCGTTCTCGCTGCAAGACGTCCAGGACGTGTACGCGGGGATGGTGCGTTCGGACGGGACCAACGACGCATCGGTACTGTCCCGAGAGAACTTCGACGTCGCGTCTGCGTCCGTCGACCCCGCCGAGTGCGAGCCGCTCTTCGAAGAGACCACATTCAGCGAGTTCCCCGATACCGCCGTCGACGGGGTGGGAACCTACTGGCCCTATCAGCAGATGGCCGTCTCGTTGTTCACCTTCCGCTTCGTCGATCGTGCGGCCGCGATGCAGCAGTTCGACCGGGTCGACCAGGCGGTGACCGCGTGCGCTGGGCGGCAGGTCAAGATCTCTCCGCGGCCGCTGACCGAGCCGCCCGCCGGCTCGCCGTTCACGCGGCGCGGCTCGCTGGTCCGGACCGCTCCGGTGCCGCTCGCCGACATCACGCAGCAGACCGGATACCTCTTCACCACCGACACCGGACTGAAGTTCGCGGTCCAGGTGTTCGTCTACGACAATCTGGTGAGCTGGCAGTTCCGCTACGACCCGTTACCCGGTGCGTACGACTCGAGTCAGGCCGACCAGCTGACCGACTCCCTCGCTCAGCGGATCCGCTTCATCGACGCGGGCCGCTCCTGACCCTGCAAGCTCCCAGCGTTGCGGTCGCGAACGGCTATGAGTTGTCGGTGACCCACAGACCGATCAGTCCACGGAAGTGAGCGGCGAACTGGTCGTGCTCGTGCGCGGGGTAGGTCTTGCGGACCGTCTCGATCAGTAGGTCGTCGAACGCGGGCGAAGAGATCCATTCATAGACCAGCTCGTCCAGGGACGCCAGGGACGTGTCGCAGAACTCGCGGTAGCGCTCGGTCTCGAAGTACGCGTCGGACAGCTCCGCATACCGCGCCAGCTTCGCCGGGTAGTCCAGGTCGGGGTCGTCGGCGACGTCGTACCACTCGCGAGTGGTGGTGTCGACGCGTGGCAACCGACCGGTCACGGCGCAGAACACCGACCAGCGCAGCAGGGCGCTGATCGCCCAGGGGAAGTAGTAGTGCAGCGAGGTGATCGCGATGTCGGGGCAGGCGTTGGCGTAGTCGATGGGTCGCACTCTCGACCCGGTCACCAAGGACTCGCACGAGTTGAACTCCCAGCGGAAAAACGCGTTGATCGTTCTCGAGAGGGTCAGGATCTCGTCTCCCGCCTCAGCGGGCAGGAAGTCGTGCGACACCTCGTAGCGCAGATGCATCGGCAGCTCCGGACGGAACTTCATCACCATCGTCTCGGGACCGATGGTCAGCGACCGGGCGAAGGCGTCGTACGGACTGATCGCCGCCTGCAGGTGCATCAGCATCTGCCCGGACTCGTCGTAGGCCCGGTGGAGTGTGGCCGCGTCGTCGATCCGGCTGACACCACGCCAGGCGCCACCGTCGAACGGCTTCATGAACATCGGGTAGCCGACCCGTCCGGCGACCTCGTCGAGGTCGAACGGCAGGTTGTACGTCGACGCCGTGTACGCCCACTTCTCGCTCTCGACGGGGTTCTTGTACGGCACCAGGACGGTGTCGGGGATGTCGAAGCCGAGCCTGATCATCGCGCAGTACGCGGAGTGCTTCTCCATCGACTGGAACGTGAAGGGGTTGTTGATCAGGTACGTGTCGTTGACCAGGGCAGCCTTCTTCAACCACTCCCGCGGGTGGTAATACCACCAGGCCAGCCGATCGATGACGACGTCGTGGCGGACGGGGTCGCGCAGGTCGAACGGCTCGATGGTGATCCGCTCGGTGGTGAGTGTGTGGTCGCGGCCCTTGTGCGGAACGGTGCCGAGCCGCTCGACCAGGGTCTCGAACGCCCGGGGCCAGTCGTCCTCGGTGCCGAGCAGGAGTCCGATCAGGTGAGTGGTCTTGTCGCCGCGTACGGTCATGAGCGAAGCCTCTCGGGAGTAAGGAGTGATTCCGGGCGACACACGTCTCCGTCGCACGGAATCATGACGAACGAGCGAGATCTGGCATAGCTCAGCACCACGGAGCGCGCAGCGCGACCATGGAAAACGCTCATGAGCCGATCCTGTCAGAACCGCAACGCGACCACGAGGGGCAGTGCCTGGCATCCGTCCCAATGGGCCCGAGCTTGTCGAAGCCTGGGTCGACTAAGGTCGACCGGCCGGTCGAGCTCGAGTGACCAGGCGTCGCGCCAGCCAGTCATCGTGTGAGCGTCGCCGACGACCCTCCACTCGACGAGGTCAGGAGAACAGGTACGGGTTGAACCCGCTCGCCGCCATCACGTACCACGACGTCGCCGCCGTGTGGAGGTGCGGGTGGTAGGCGAACCCGAAGCCGGTGTCGATGGGGGAGGAGGCCGCCTGGATGCCACCCTCGATCCGCTTTCCGCCGAAGGTCTGGCCCGCGCCGAGCTCGGCCTGGCCGGTCCGAAGCGTCGTCAGCAGCGCATCGGAGGCGGCCAGATCACCGGACCGGTCGCGCTTACGCAGTGCCAGGGCAAGCTGACCGGTGCCCTCGAACCAGACCCCACCGTCGTCCGGGAGCGGGTTCCAGCTCTGGCCGCCGACATTCGCGGTGACGTCGGTACGGAAGGTGCCGCTCGCGAACGCCACACCCGTGAAGGTGTCGTTGCCTGACAGTGCCGAGTTGGTTCGCAGTGGCGTGTCCGTGCTGCGCAGGTTGGTTGCCGCCCAGTCCAGGCTCCCGGCGTACTTACCCTTGCCCACGGCCAACCAGGACCAGGTCTGGACGTCCAGCGGCAGCTGCACGGGATTCTTGTTGATCGCCGAACCATCGTCGGATCCGGTCCAGAAGAAGCCGCCTTCGGAGTTCCAGACCGCCTCGACGAACTTCCACGCGTGCTGCGCCCGCGAGCTCCATCGGCCGTCGCCGGTCAGCCGGGCAAGCAGCCGGAAGAATCCGTACACATCGATGTTGTGCTCGGTCGACTTGTGCTCCTCGAGTCCGGTCGTTGCACCGAACGTGTAGCCGCCGAGGCCGGACGTGGAGTACGTGTTGTCGTAGATCCAGCGACCGATCCGTAGCGCGCCGTCGAGGTAGTCCCCGCGCGGGATGCGTCGGGCCAGTTGGGCGAGGGCGATCCCACTCCACGCCATGTCACCCACCGCCGTGCCGACCAGGTTGAACTCCCAGCCGAAGTGCGCCGTCTCGTTGTCGTTCACGAACGTGTTCGCGTGGTAGGCCTGGCGCAGCCGTCCGTCGGTGTAGGTCTCGTCGTGATTCTGCGCGTAGAGCAGCGCATCACCGATGGCTCTCGCGCGGGCCAGGTCCCCCGTCGAGGTCAGCGCAAGTGCGGTCAGCGCGTTGTCGTAGATGAAGCCGATGTCGGACAGGCCGGAGTCGTCCATGTAGCTCTGCGCGAGCCGCAGTCCCGAGGTGCGGTAGGCGTCGGTGACTTCTTGCAAGAACGAGACGGCGCTGCGGACCGAGGCGCGCCGGCCGGCCTGAGTGCTCGTCTCGGTGGCAGCCCCGGACGGAGCGGCCGATGCGGTCCCGCCGCTCAGGCCGGCCAGACCCACTCCGACCGCCGCCGCGCCGCCGCCCAGCAGCAGGCGGCGGCTGAAGTTGCTGTCGTCATTCGGTTGAGCCACGTCATTCGCCCCTCGTCGATTCGGCTCGCCTGACCTCGATCGGTGAGGAGAGGCTCTCAACCCTGAGAGCGCTCTCACGCTAGTCAGCAGGGCGGAGCGCGTCAACGGGTCGGGGGTCTCGATCGGGTCGTGGACGACGAGGGACGTTTCGGTCGGAGGGGAGGTTTTGGTCGGAGCCGCACCGGGTATAGCTGTCCAACTAGACCGCTACGGAGCGGTCGGCGAACACCAGTCTGTGGCCCGAACCGACGCCCCGCGCGCCGGCGGCGCCACCCCCACGTGGAGGTGCACAGTGAACAGAGGCATCATCGGCGCGATCATCGGCATCTTGGTGATCATCATCTTGGTGATCGTGATCATGCGTCTGACCTGACAATCAGAGGTCGAGCTCGTTCGACGATGGCCCGGATGCACAGCGTCCGGGCCATCGGTGGTCCTCGGTGCGGATCTTCGCCCCCGCTGATCGCTCTGACCACGTGTGTCCCTCGCTCGAGAGAGCCGGAATCGGCTCGCAGGGCATCGCCGGATGTCCCAAAGTGGCCACGGAGACTGAAAAGTGCGCGGCTGAGGGCGTCCTCACTCGATTTAGGTCTGTCCGCTTTATGACATCGCATAAAGCGGACGCGAGCTGAGGTGACTTTATTGCTTTCCGTTGCGTAGATTAGTCCCCGTCGTCAGGTGGCACATACGAGCGCCGTGTGGGAGCGGTTTTCGTAGTGCTGAACAGAAGGGAAGTCCTCACATCATGCACAAGGTCAAGCTCACCCGAAGAATAGCCGCCGCAACCGTCTCGCTCGCGCTGGCCGCCGGCATTTTTGCCGCCGCCCCGCTCAGCGCCGACGCTGCCAAGGCCCGGCCCGCCAAGAGCAACTGGAGGTACGTCGCGGAAGCTGACGCGAACGGTGTGTCCTACACGCCCATCGTCGCGGAGAGCTACGCCAACGGCGTCTAGTTCGTCCATCACGCCAGGGTCAGGCCTGGTGCGCACGACCCACGATCTTCCGCAAGGAAGCCGGGATACCTGACGATCCCGGAGGTTTGACTGGTGATGTGAGCACCCGTCAAACCGACAACCCCATAAGTCGGGAAGGGTTTTTCCCCGAGGTCCTTCCCGATCTCCTCCCCCTGGGCTACGTCCGCGGTTCCACTGGAACCGCGGACGTAGCTTTTTTTGCCCCTTGGGGGGCGGAGATCCTGGCGTCAGCTGGCTCGAGCCGAGGGCCGCTGAGCGGTCAGGTCGAGAGCACCAGTACCGCCCTGCTCTCGTCTGGGGGCCGCTTCTCTCGGGGCCGCGTCTTCCCCGGAACGGGCGGGTTTGGCACCGCGAAGCGCGTCGGCCCGCACGAGGGCCGCGCCCAGCTGCAACCGGGTTGTCACGCCCAGCTCGTCCATCAGCTCGGCGATCCATCGGCGCACGGACCGGACGTTGATGCCGAGCTGGGTCGCGATCGCGCTGTCGGTCGAACCGGTCATCAACAGCGAGATGAGCATCTGGCGCCGAGGGTCGTTCTCGCTGAAGCCGGAGGTGACGATCGGGACGGATGCGTCCCACACGGTCTCGAACAGCCACTGCAGGGCTTCTACCAGCATCGGGTGCCGAGTGATCGAGGCCCGGAGCTCGTGCCCCGGTGAGTAGGAACGCATCGACGGGATCAGCGCGACCTGTGCGTCGACGAGGATCAGCTTCATCGGCACCGGTGCGGTGCGCGACTGCTCGCCCTTCTCGGCGAACAGCGCGAGCTCGGCGAGGCGATCGCTGTCGAACCCGGGGTGGTAGATGCAGCGCAGCTGCGCACCGCGCTCCAACGCCTGCCACTCCGGCGAGACCTCGTCGAGCGCCTCGGCGGTGGCGTTCGGTCGCGGCTGAACGTACGGCGGCTTGTCGAACGCGCAGATCTCCTTCTTCGCGCCGTTGCAGATCTCTCGCCGCGCCGCGAGGATCCCCTCGCGGCCGACCACGATCCGAATGTCGTTGTCGGGGGTGTTCTGCGTCGCGGCGAGCAGGTGACTGTGGAGCGACTCGGCCGCCACTGTCGCCATCTCGAGCTCGGAGAGGCGCTGCGCCCGCATGGCGTTGGCGACTTCGAGCAGGGGCAGGGCCTGCCAGAGCCCCGGCGACAACTCGGCGGCCAGGCCGAGGTTACGAAGCTCCTGAAGCGCCCGGCCCGTGGCGTCCGGATCCGTCGTGGTCAGCCGCGCGATCTCGGGGACTGTGCCGGAGGCCATCGGGGCGAGGCCGACGTACACGGCCTCCGCATCGGCACTGATGCCGAGTGGCTGCAGCATCGGACGTCCTCCTCCCACACCCTCCGGCCGGATCGTGACGCGGTGCTGAGGTCATTATCCGCATGCTCGGCCCCTGAGCGTGCAGACTACGCTGCTGGCGTCGATACAGCTGCCCGATACGCCGGGTGGGCGAGAGATGGGAGCTGCGCCATGTCCGAGCTTGCGGAGATCGGTGTCACCGGCTTGGCGGTCATGGGTCGAAACCTGGCCCGTAACTTCGCCCGACACGGCCACCGGGTGGCGATCCACAACCGGACGTACGCCAAGACCCAGTCGCTGGTGGACGATCACGGCGACGACGCTGTCGAGCATGGGGGCGCCTTCGTGCCGAGCGAGTCGATGGCCGACTTCGTGGCCTCGCTCGAGCGTCCGCGCCGGGTGCTGATCATGGTCAAGGCCGGCCCCGGCACCGATGCGGTGATCGAGGAGCTGATCCCGCTGATGGAGTCCGGCGACATCATCATCGATGCCGGCAACGCCCACTTCCCGGACACCATCCGCCGGGAGGAGTACCTGAAGTCAAAGGGACTGCACTTCGTCGGAACAGGGGTCTCCGGCGGCGAGGAGGGGGCCCTCAACGGGCCGTCGATCATGCCCGGCGGCTCGCGGGAGTCGTATGAGTCCCTCGGGCCGCTGCTGGAGAACATCTCGGCGAAGGTCGACGGCACGCCGTGCTGTACCTATGTCGGCCCGGACGGGGCCGGCCACTTCGTGAAGATGGTGCACAACGGCATCGAGTACGCGGACATGCAGCTGATCGCGGAGGCGTACGACCTGATCCGGCAGGGCACTGGCAAGTCGGCGGCCGAGATCGCGGAGATCTTCACGTCGTGGAACGACGGCGATCTCGAGTCGTTCCTGATCGAGATCACCGCCGAGGTGTTGGCGCACGTCGACGCGAGGACCGGAAAGGCGCTGGTCGACGTCATTCTCGACCAGGCCGAGCAGAAGGGTACCGGCCGCTGGACGGTGCAGAACGCACTCGACCTGGGCGTGCCGATCACCGGCATCGCGGAGGCGACGTTCGCGCGAGCGCTGTCGGGCTCGGTGCCGCAGCGGGAGGCTGCGCGGGCCGTTCTGCCGGGCCATGCGGCGGACTGGGCGATCACGGATCCGGACGCGTTCGTGGAGGACGTCCGCCGGGCGCTGTACGCGTCGAAGGTCGTTGCCTACTCCCAGGGATTCGATCAGATCGCGGCGGCCAGCGCGGAGTTCGGCTGGGACATCGACCGCGGGGCGATGGCGCGGATCTGGCGAGGGGGCTGCATCATCCGGGCCCGGTTCCTGAACCGGATCACCGAGGCGTACGAGCGAACTCCGGACCTCGCTCTGCTGATCTCCGACGAGTACTTCGTCGACGCAATCTCCACCACGTTGCCGGCCTGGCGTCGCGTCGTGTCGCTCGCCGCGCAGAACGGGATCCCGACCCCGGCGTTCTCGTCGTCGTTGGCCTACTACGACGGAATCCGCGCCGAACGGCTGCCGGCGGCACTGATCCAGGGACAGCGCGACTTCTTCGGGGCGCACACCTATCGACGGGTCGACGGTCCGGGCACCTTCCATACCGAGTGGAGCGATGACCGCAGCGAGACGCCCATCTCGGGCGGCGACGCCCAGGTGCTGCCGCCGGAGAGCGCCGAGAAGGCCACCGACCGGCCGTCGTGACATCGTTTGTGCCGCGCCTGCCGAAGGTCCACTCCCTCACCCGCGAGCTCCGCTCGAAGGTCGCCAACACTCTGGCCGCCAGCGGTTTCGCCAAGATCGCCGGCCGTAACGGTCCGGTGCCCGACGACGGCATCGCGGTGTTCTTCGGAGCCGGACCGGAGAACGGCTACCAGCTCGATCAGTGGCGGCGCCCACTCGAGTCGCTTGCGCGGAGTCGTGGCGTGTTCCTGATCGCCGATCGGGCCGACACCGGCCGCTTCTTGCTGGAGAACTTTGCTCTGCCGATCGCCTTCGCGCGGGGGAGTGGTGCGCTCGAGGTCCTGGTCGCCGATCATCGGGTGCGAGCCGTGCTCTACGTGAACCAGGTCGAGCCGAACTTCCGGATGATGCGCTTCGCCGAGCCGCTGCACATCCAGCTCGGCCACGGCGAGAGCGACAAGGGTGGCAGCGTCTCGAATCAGCACAAGGCGTACGACCTCACGTTCGTCGGCGGCGAGGCCGGCCGCGTCCGGTTGGCCGACGCACTCTACGACTTCGACGCAGCCGAGCGGATTCGCCTGGTCGGGCGCCCGCAGCTGGACTACGCGTACGCGGGGGCTCCCGACTGGCCCGACGATGGATCGATCCGGGTGCTTTATGCACCGACCTGGGAGGGCGACCGACCGAGCATTCGATACAGCTCGGTACTGACGCACGGTCCCGCGATCATCGAGGCGCTCCGCGCGGATCCTCGGATCCGGGTCGTCTATCGACCTCATCCGCGGACCGGCTGGGTCTCGGCCGAGCACGGTGCTGCCGATCTCGCCCTCCGCGCCGCCCTGCAGGCGGACGGGGAGCGGCACCTGATCGATATCGGACCGTACGGGTGGCAGTGGGGCTTCGCCGACGCCTGCATCACCGACGTATCCGCCGTGGCGTACGACTGGCTGGCCACCCGCAAGCCGATGGTCATCACCCGACCGGCCGAAGGTGTGTACCTCCCGTCGTCGCGGTTGCTCGACTCTCTGCCGCTGCTGCCGCCCGATGAGGCAGACGATGTGCTGCGGCGACTGCTGGACGGCGGTTCGCCGGCGCTGCTGGAGAACGTGGCCGAGCACTACTTCGGCGACACGTCGCCCGGTGCAAGCACACGCCGCTTCGAGGAGGCCCTCGACAAGGCCATCGCCGACCGTGCTGCCGAGATCGAGGCTCGCGCGTCGGGCGGGTGATCGGGCCTGTGTGAGAGCACCCCGGGCAGAGCACCCCGGGCAGAGCACCCCGGGCAGAGCACCCCGGGCCCTGTGGGATGGCGCGCCTGTATGGCCATCAGGCCTCGGCGGCGTCCTCGATGGCGCCGGCCGACTCCGCGACGATCGCCCGCATGCCACTCTCGGCGCCGGCCGCGTCTCCGCTCTGCACCGCCGCGGCGACCGCCCCATGCAGTCGAAGTGCGTCGGCGTCGGCGACCGAGGGCATCAGCGAGTGCTCGGTGCGTCCTTCCAGCACGGCGACGACGACCGTCCCGAGCCCGGCGAGCATGGGATTCGCCGACGCAGTCAGCAGCGTCGTGTGGAAGTCGATGTCGTGCTGGAGGTACGCCGAGGCGTTCGCTGCCCGCGAGGTGGACGCCATGCCGATGACGGCGGACGCCAGCTCCCCGCACTGCTGCGGAGTGGCTCGTTGGGCGGCGAGCCGGGCGGCGAGTGGCTCGACCGCCGACCGCAGCTCGATCAGGCTCCTGAGGTGCTCGAGCCGGTCGGGACCGGCGAGCCGCCAGCGCAGGATGCGCGGATCGTATGACGTCCAGCGATCGGGCGGCAGCACAGTGATCCCGACGCGTTGGCGCACCTCCACCAGGCCGAGTGACTCGAGGACGCGGAATGCCTCGCGAACCACCGTGCGGGACACGCCCACGTCCATGGCAACCCGGTCGCTGGCGATCCTGCTTCCCGGGGGCCGGCGGCCGGCGACGATGTCGAACCCCCACTGCTCCACGAGGGCGTCATGCAGCGGTCCGGGGGTGTCGTGGAGACTGGCCACGTCATACAGTGTAGGTGTTATAACCCGACGACCTGAACTGGATGTCCTATATTGTCGGGTGATAGATCAAAGCGGCTTGCAATAGTCGTATTAATGAACTAGATTTCTTCGGAACATCCCCCTGATCGTGACCCTTGCGGCGCGATTTCCGAATCGGAGAACAATGACCGTTCCCATGCTCACCGCCGGTGTGTTGCAGATGGTGCCGCTGGCCGTCTCCGACACGCGGCTGATCGTCGTCGCGCTGGCCGGCTTCGCCGTGATCATCGCCTTGATCACCTGGCTCAAGGTCCACCCGTTCCTGGCCCTGTCGATCGGCTCCATCGGTGTCGGACTGGCCGCCGGGCTCGGTGCCACGAAGACCATTGCGAGCTTCGGCACGGGATTCGGTCTCACCATGGGCAGCGTCGGCGTGCTGATCGGGCTCGGCGCGATGTTCGGCAAGCTGTTGGCCGACTCCGGCGGCGCCGACCGGATCGTCGACACCCTGGTCGAGAGGTCCAGCCCGAGGGCGCTGCCCTGGACGATGGCGCTGGTCGGCGCGATCATCGGTCTGCCGATGTTCTTCGAGATCGGCCTGGTGCTGCTGATGCCGGTGATCATCCTCGTCGCCCGCCGTTCCAAGCTGCCGCTGATGAAGATCGCCATCCCGACGCTGGCCGGCCTGTCCGCGATGCACGGTTTGGTGCCACCGCACCCAGGGCCACTGATCGCGATCTCGACGCTCGGTGCCAACCTCGGGCTCACTCTTGCCTTCGGCGTGATCGTCGCCATCCCCACCGTGATCGTCGCGGGACCGCTGTTCAGCGGTTTCGCGGCGAAGTGGGCGCCGGTGCCGGTGCCGGACATGTTCGTTACCGCCGAAGACCAGGGAGAGGATCCGGCTGCCCGGTCGGCGCGTCCCAGCTTCGGCGCGTCGCTGTTCTGCATCCTGCTTCCGGTGGTGCTGATGCTCGCCAAGGCGCTTGCCGACGTCATCGCCCCTGACTCCAAGGGTGCGATCAAGACGCTGCTCGACTTCGTCGGCACGCCGATCATCGCCCTGCTGCTCGCTGTCATCGTCGGCATGCTCGTGCTGGGACGCGGTGGAAAGATGGACCGCAAGGCCATCGCCGCGACCCTGGAATCGAGCCTTCCGCCCATTGCGGGGATCCTGCTCATCGTCGGCGCCGGGGGCGCATTCAAGCAGATCTTGATCGATACCGGCATCGGCGACGTGATCACGCAGTTCGTCACCGGCAGTGGAAGTGCGGTGCTGGTCGTCGGCTGGGTCGTGGCCGCCCTCGTCCGGGTGGCCACCGGGTCCGCGACGGTTGCCACCGTCACCGCTGCGGGCCTGATGACTCCGGTCGCCGCCACCCTTGCCGGTCCGGAGGTCGCGCTGCTGGTGCTGGCCATCGGGGCTGGCTCGCTGTTCTTGTCGCACGTCAACGACGCCGGCTTCTGGCTCGTGAAGCAGTATCTCGGCACCGACATGCCACAGACCTTCAAGACCTGGACGGTGCTCGAGTGCCTGATCTCGGTGGTGGGCCTGATCGGTGTCCTGCTCCTGAACCTGGTGGTCTGACCTCGTGCCCGCTGACAGGAAGGACATCGACCCACCGATCGTGCTCGTGGTGATGGGCGTCTCGGGGACGGGCAAGTCGACCGTGGCGGGCATGCTCGCCGGACGTCTCGGCTGGGATCTCGAGGAGGGCGACGATCTCCATCCGGCGGCCAACGTGGCCAAGATGGCCTCCGGTCAGCCGCTGACCGACGACGACCGCTGGCCCTGGCTGGAGAAGATCGCCGCCTGGATCCAGGTACGCACCGCTTCCGGCACACCCGGCATCGTCACCTGCTCGTCGCTGCGTCGGTCCTATCGCGACGTGCTGCGGGGGCCGGGCGTCGCCTTCGTCCACCTCGACGGCAGCCGTGAGCTGATCGCGGATCGACTCAACAAGCGCCTCGATCACTTCATGCCGAGCGCCCTGCTGGACTCCCAGCTCGCCACCCTCGAACCGCTCGGGCCCGACGAGAACGGCATCGTGGTCCCGCTCGGCAAGCGGCCGAAGGACGAGGTGAAGGAGATCATGACCAGACTGCACCTGAAGTCCTTGCCGCCGCCGGCGATGAACGACGAGGGGCTGCTGGTCGACTGACCCACTTGCCGGGCCGTCCTCGCCCACCCGCCCCCGCACCCATTCGGCCGCATCCCGGTCAGGCGAATGGGCCGGGGGGCGAATGTGGCAAGGCGCGAAGGGCAGCCGAAGGCGAGGACGTACGGAGGCGGGGGTCAGAGTCCCCGCAGGAAGTCCACGTCGTCGTCGGGAGCCTTGGGGCGGCCCTTGCCGGAGCGGTCGCCACGACTGTCCGCCGTGGGGCGGCCGAAGAACAGCCAGCAGAGCGAGCCGATCAACGGCACGCAGATGACGAACGTCGCCCAGAGCCACCGCGGCATTCGACGGACGGCGTACGGCTCGGCTTGGGCAACCTCGACCACGCAATAGATGGTCAGCAGCGCCACGATGATGATCGGCAGATAGCGCCCCATGCGCCCAAGCGTACGCGGGCAGGTGGCGAGTGGCGATACCTCGACGAGCGGTCCGGCGTCGCTAGGCTGGCCGGTATGCCCGCGCCGTCAACCCCTGGTCGTCGTCGCTTGGCAGACCTGCCGGGGGCGCCTCGATGAACGGGGCCCCGAGCGTCCAACGGCCGAGTCGTCCGACGATCGCCGAACTGCGTGAGGTGACCCAGCCGCCCAGCGTGCGTACGCGGGCCGGCGCCGAGCACTGGGTCGCCGCGGTCTACCTTCGCGACGTCTCGCCCTACCTCACCCGGGTCCTGCTGGCGGCGGGCTTCAGTGCCAACGGGGTCACCGGCCTGATGATCCTCACGGCCGCGCTGGCCGCACTGGTGACGGCGTGGCCGACCTTGCTCGCCGCGGTCATCGTCGTCGTGCTCTGCCAGCTGCAGATGTTGCTGGACTGCTGCGACGGGGAGATCGCGCGCTGGAAGGAGTCCTACTCACCACGCGGGGTCTATCTCGATCGGATCGGCCACTACACCGCCGAGTGCGGCATCGCGGTCGCTCTGGGCGTACGTGTCGGCGGCCCGCACCTGGGCAGCGTCTGGGTCAGTCTCGGGTTGCTGCTGGGGCTGCTCGTCGCGCTCAACAAGGTGGAGAACGACCTGGTCCACGTCTCGCGGCACTACTCCGGGATGTCGCAGGTGCGCGATGCCGAGGAGGTCAAGGCACCAACGGGCGGGCTGCTGCGGACGGCGCGTCGAGTCGCTCGACTCGTCCCCTTTCATCGCGTCTTCCACTCGGTGGAACTGTCCCTGCTGATCTTCGTGGCGGCGGTGCTGGATGCCGTCTGGTTCGCTGGGATCGCGACCCAGTGGCTGCTGATCGGTCTCGTCGCCGCGGCCGCGATCACCGTCGTCGGCCATCTGGTGGCTGTCCTGAGCTCGTCCCGGCTGCGATGAGCGCGGGCACCAAGATCGGGGTCGTCGTGCTGACCCAGGGCGGCCGGCCGGCCGATCTCGACCGAGGCCTCACGTCGCTGCTGACCCAGCGTGACGTCGACCTGGATGTGGTCGTGGTCGGCAACGGGTGGGAGCCGATCGACCTGCCTGCGGGCGTACGCGGCCACGGCCTGCCGGAGAACCTCGGCATTCCGGCCGGCCGCAACGCCGGGGTGCCGCTGGTCGCCGGCGACCTGCTGTTCTTCCTCGACGACGACGCCAGCCTGCCGAGGGACGACGTGCTGGCCTCGATGGCCGCGCAGTTCGACCGCGACCCCTTGCTCGGACTGATTCAACCCCGGGTGGTCGACGCAGACGGCCGCCCGGCGCCGCGGCGCTGGACTCCCCGGCTGCGGGTCGGCGACCCGCAACGCAGCAGTCCGGCCATGTCGGTCTGGGAGGGGGCCGTCGCCATCCGGCGCGAGGCGTTCGACTTCGCTGACGGGTGGCCGGAGCCGTTCTGGTACGCCCACGAAGGCATCGAGCTCGCCTGGCGCGTGTGGGACGCCGGTTTCCACGTGAAGTACGACGGTGAGATCGAGGTCCATCACCCGGCGATCCAGCCCACCCGGCACGCGGAGTTCTACCGGTTCCAGGCCCGCAACCGAGTGTGGCTGGCACGCCGGAACCTTCCGCTGCCGCTCGGCATCGCGTACGTCCTCAGCTGGGTGCTCGTCGGCGGGGTCCGACTCCGCTCCCGCGAGGCGGTCGCGGAGACGATGCGCGGCTATCGACTCGGCCTCAGCCTGCCCTGCGGAGATCGGCGACCGATGCGCTGGCGGACGGCCTGGCGGATGCTGCTGGCCGGCCATCCGCCGATCATCTGACCCCGCCGTCCTCCCGCCCTCCCGTCCTCCCGGGAAAGTGGGCGCAAACGACAGCGACACGCCGGGCGGACCTGTCGTTTGCGCCCACTTTCCCGGGGAGGAGGGGACGGGACGGGAGGACGGGAGGGGCGGGGCGGGGGGGCGCGGAGGAGGGGTCAGCGGCCGAGGACCAGACCGAGGGCGAGCCCCGCGGCCACCACGAGCTCGGCGCTCCCGGTGGCTTTCAGCACCGCGATCAGCGCGGGACCGGCGGCCCCGCTCAACACGGCACGCCCCGCCGGGACCAGCAGCACCAGGCCGACCAGGCCGAGCATGGCCCACCAGGTCGTGATCGCGGCGACGGCCAGCACGGAGGCAGCAGCCACGACGATCAGCCCGACGTACAGACCGCGGGTCGCGCGGTCCCCGATCCGGGTCGCCAACGTCCGCTTGCCCGAGACCACGTCCCCAACGATGTCCCGCAGGTTGTTGGCCACCAAGATGGCGCAGGCCAGTGCGCCGACGACCACCCCGACGACGAGGGCGGCGGTGGGCATCCGGCCGAGCTGGACGTACGTCGTCCCGCACACCGCCACCAGGCCGAAGAAGACGAAGACGAAGAGCTCGCCGAGGCCGAGATAGCCGTACGGATGCTTGCCGCCGGTGTAGAACCACGCCGCCAGCACGCACAGCGCGCCGACCACCAGCAACCACCAGTGCCCGGTGAGCACGACGAGGGTGAGCCCGGCGAGCGCGGCCACTCCGAACGAGACGAACGCCGCGGTCTTCACCGTCCCGGGCCGGGCCAGCCCGGAGCCCACCAGGCGTAGCGGCCCGACGCGGGCGTGATCGGTGCCGCGGATCCCGTCGGAGTAGTCGTTGGCGTAGTTGACCCCGACCTGCAGTGCCAGGCTCACCACGAGCGCCAGCACCGCGGCGACGGCGTCGAACCCGGAGAAGAAGGCGGCGACGCCGGTGCCGGCCAGGACGGGGGAGACGGCCGCCGGTAGCGTACGCGGGCGAGCGCCCGCGACCCATTGGGCCGGGGTGGGATGCGACCAGACCTCCGCGCTCATCGACGCCCTTCCGGTCCGGGTCCGGCCGCGAGCTCGGTACGCAGTCGGTGCCGGTCGATCTTGCCACCCGCGGTGCGCGGGATCGGGCTGCGGTGGACGAGTCGCCTCGGCAGGGCATGGGCCGGCAGGGATCTGGCGAGGTCGGCGCGCAGCTCCGCCAGCTCGAGGTCGGGATCGGCGGCCTGGTCGTCTCGGCGCACATCGGTCACCGCTATCACGGCGGTACCCCACTGGGGATCGGGCACGCCGACGACCGCCACGATCCCAGACCGACGCTCGGCCCAGGACAGCGCGGCCCGTTCGACGGCGCCCAGATCGACATTGAGGCCGCCCGAGATGACGACGTCGTCCAGCCGGCCGAGCACCTCCAACCGGCCGTCCTGCCACCGCCCGCGATCGCTCGTCCGGAGCCGGCCGCCGTCCAAGGCCGCGGAGGTGAGATCGGGACGCAGCCGGTAGCCGGAGAAGAGCATCGGGCCGGACAGGCCGATCGCTCCGGACTCGTCGAGCTCCACCCGAACTCCGTCCAACGGTCGGCCGTCGTAGACGCAGCCGCCGCAGGTCTCGCTCATTCCGTACGTCGTCACGACCCGGATGCCGGCAGCCCTGGCTCGGCCCAGCAGCGTCTCCGGGGCCGGACCGCCGCCGAGCAGGACGGCGTCGGCGTCCGCAAGTGCGGCAAGCAGACCAGGACTCGTCGAGCCGGAACCGGCGGGAGCAGCATCGGTCAGCACGCGGGCCAGCTGCGTGGCGACGATCGACAGGTAGATCGGTCGAGCTGCGTGCTCGATCGCCGCCGGCAGGCCGGCCAGATCGCTACCGACCTGGTAGACCGCCCTCCCGGCGACAAGTGCCCGTGCCACCACCATGAAACCCGCGACGTAATGGGTCGGCAGGGCCAGCAGCCAGTCGCCCGGACCACCCAGTCGATCGTGGGTCGCCTCGGCGGACGCGACAATGGCCCCGCGGGACAGCACGACGCCCTTCGGCCGACCGGTCGAACCCGACGTGACCACGACCGCGGCGGCGTCCGACTCGGCCAGCGGCACGTCGGGTCGCAGCATCGCCAGCGCGGCAGCCCGCTCGACCGGATCGATCGGAAGGGGCGCCGCCACGATCGCGCCTGGACCACCGTGGCCGCTTAGCGCTGCCGCCAGCGTCGACGGCAGATCGGCCGGTTCGACGACACTCAGGGTCACGCTCCAAGGCTAGATGGAACGCGGCTACCTGATTTCCTCCCACAGGTCCTCGAGATTCATGGCTTCCGGGGCCCCCACAGTCTCTGGCGTGACGAGATCGGGGCCGGCCCGAGTCGGATGCCCTAGCCTCGGTGCCCGTGTGGACCTACGAGATCGGGCTGCGGACCCGATTCCGCGGCCTGACCCGACGGCAGGGGATGGTCTGGCGCGGCCCGGCGGGGTGGGCCGAGTGGAGTCCCTTTCTCGACTACGGCGGGCCCGAGCTGGTGCCGTGGCTGCGCGCCGCGCAGGAGGCGGCGGAGCAGGGCTGGCCCGAGCCGGTGCGATCGGAGATCCCGGTGAACTGCACGATTCCCGCGGTCGGCCCGGCGCAGGCGTTCGCGTTGGCGGGCGATTCCGGTTGTGCCACGGCAAAGGTCAAGGTCGCCGAGCGGGGTCAGTCTCTCGCCGAGGACGTTGATCGGGTTGCCGCGGTTCGCGATGCGCTGGGCCCGAGCGCCCGGGTGAGGGTCGACGCCAACGGGGCCTGGGACGTCGACACAGCCCTGGAGGCGATCGGGATGCTCTCCACGTACGGCTTGGAGTACGTCGAGCAGCCCTGCGCAACCGTCGAGGAGCTGGTCGAGGTCCGCCGTCGACTGGCCAGGTCCGGACGGGACGTGCCGATCGCCGCCGACGAGTCGATCCGCCGCGCGGCGGATCCGATGCGGGTGGCTCGGCTCGGGGCCGCTGACATTGCCGTGCTCAAGGTGCAGCCGCTCGGCGGCGTCCGGGCCTGTCTCGACCTGGCCGAGCAGATCAGGCTCCCGGTCGTCGTCTCGAGCGCCGTCGAGACCTCGGTAGGGATCCGGGCGGGGGTGGCACTGGCCGCGGCTCTGCCGGAGCTGCCGTACGCCTGCGGCCTCAACACCGTTGCCCTGCTGGCCGACGACCTGGCCGTCGAACCGCTGGTCGCTCGCAATGGAGTCCTCCCGGTCGCGGCGCTGGACCTCGACGCCACGGCCCTCGGTCGATGCTCCGCCGACGCTGCGACCCGGGCGTTCTGGCAGGCTCGGCTCGTGGAGACTGAGCGGCTGGCGGGCGGGTGAGCCGCTCCGGCACCGTCGCCCCAGAGCCGGCCATCGCGTGCGCCCAGGCGGTCGTCGGGGCACTCCTTTCGGCCGGCGTGCGTGAGGCGGTGCTCGCCCCCGGCTCCCGCAGCGCGCCGTTCGCGTACGTCCTGCACGCCGCCGACCGGGCGGGGTTGCTTCGGCTTCACGTGCGGATCGACGAGCGTACGGCCGGCTTCTTGGCCCTCGGCTTGGCGAAGGGGAGCGGACGGCCGGTCCCCGTCGTGACGACGTCCGGCACGGCGGCGGCGAACCTGTACCCGGCCGTGCTCGAGGCGTCGACGGCGGGCGTCTCGCTGGTGGCGATCACGGCGGACCGACCGGCGCGCGCTTCGGTACAGCGGGGCCAACCAGACCACCGACCAGCTCCGGCTCTTCGGCGCCCACGCCCGGGGGTTCGGGGCGATCGACGACGCCTGGCGGTCGGTCACGGCCTGGCAGGTCGAGGTCGACCGTCTCGTCGCGCTCGCCACCGGGCACCGAACCCGACTCCCGGGAGCGGTCCAGCTGAATGTGGCGCTCGCGGACCCGCTCGTGCCCAGCGGACCGGTGCTGCCGGTGCTCTGCCCGTCTCCCGTCGTCTCCGCGGCCGCTCCGCCCGAGCCGATCCGGCTACCCGCCGGACCCCGGACGGTCGTCGTGGCGGGCGATGCCTCGCCGGCGCTCGGCCGCGCGCTCGCTGTCCGCTGTGCGCAGGCGCGGATTCCACTGCTCGCGGAGCCGTCGAGCAACGCGCGGCGCGGCCCGGCGGCCCTGGCCACCGGTCGAATCGTGTTGGCGTCGGGGCTGGGGCGCGAGATCGAACGCGTCGTCGTGGTCGGCAGACCGACCCTGTCCCGATCGGTCACCGCACTGCTCGCCCGATCCGACGTCGAGCTGATCGTGGTGAGCGAGCGCGCGGACTGGCTCGATCCAGGGCTGCAGCGCCCCCACGTGGTCGACGCGGTCGAGTTCGAGCCGGCGACCGGATCCGAGGACTCGAGCCACGGCACGGACGGGGGGCAGGGGTCGGACTGGCTGTCCCGCTGGCTCGCCGCGGACGCCCGGGTGCGTATCGGTCTCGACGACATGCTGGCCGGAGGCCAGACGCTGACCGGGCCGGGGGTCGCGCGGACGGTGGCCGCTGCGCTGCCGGCCGAGACACCGCTGGTGCTGGGCTCCAGCAGTCCGATCCGCGACACCGACCTCACCCCGATTCGCGACGACCTCGGCGACGTGTACGCCAACCGGGGGCTTGCGGGCATCGACGGCACCATCTCGAGCGCCATCGGGATCGCCCTGGCCACCGGCCTTCCGTGCCACGCCCTGGTCGGTGACCTCACCTTCCTGCACGACCTCACCGGACTCGTCATCGGGCCGGACGAGCCCCGCCCCGATCTGCGGATCGTGGTCGCGAACGACGACGGTGGCAGCATCTTTGCCACCCTCGAACACGGTCGACCCGACTACGCCGACGTCTACGAGCGGGTGTTCGGGACCTCCCACAACTCAGACCTGCCGGTGCTGGCCCGTGGCCTGAATGTTCCGGTGCGAAGGGTGCAGACGGCCGCCGAGCTGACCGACGCGCTCCGGGAGCCGCCGGCCGGCATCGAGATCGTCGAGGCGGTCGTCGACCGGACCGGTCGGCGTGCGCTGGATGTGGCCATCACCGGGCTCGCAGCCACGCTCTGAGGTGCGCGGTCGCGCGTACGTCGTCCTCGTTGTAGTCGAGCACCCTCCGCCGCGCTGCCGCCCGGGCTACGGGATCGGTCCCGTGCACAGCCTCGTCGAACCACCGCTGCGAGTTCAGCCCTCCGGGATCGGGGTCGCGCCAGCCGAATCCCGCCGTGACCGCGATCTGCTTCAGCCCCAGCCCGGCGGCTCCGAAGAAGTGGGCCTGCACGACCTCGAGCAGGTCGACGAACTCGCTGCGGGCGTACGTCGTCGCCCAGTCCAGCAGCTCGTCGCCGGGGCAGCGGGCGGAAAGCGCGTCGATCATGGCCGGCTCGTAGCCGCTGTAGTGGAAGACGCGCACCGACCGCGGACCGTCGACCTGGCGCCGCAGCCAGCCGAGTGCCTCGCCGGCGAGCGCGATCTCGTCGGACTCGCTCAGGTCGGCGAACCGGCTGAACTCGACATAGCAGGATCCTCCTTCGTCGGTGACCTCGAACCCCCAGAGGTAGATCCGACCAGCAGCTGAGGTTTCGATGTCCAGGTCGATCTCGCGCTCCGCCGCCGGCAGGTCGATCGGACCGCTGGTCTCCCGCTCGATCGGCTCGCCACGGTCGAGCATCCGGGCCCGGCGCGCGACGGCTCGCAGCCGGGGCTCCGCATCCGGGCGGTGGGCGGCCTCGGGCAGGTACGCCGGCAGCAGAGCCTCGACCCTCGCTCCAGCCAGGTCGGCGACCGTGCGCACGCCCAGCTCGCGCAGCGCCGTGACCTCGATCCGGTCCAGCCGTCCGCGGGCGATCCGCAGGGACAGATCGTCTTGCTCCAGCTCGGTCTGGCAGGCCGACCACCACGGGCAGGTCCGGCACTCGTCGATGACTACCGGCTCGACCACTCTGCTCATCGCGGCCGAGATCCCCCAACCGGTCACCGCTGCCGAACCGGCCGGGTCGACGATCGCGCCCGACCGGGCGCCTGCCGAGCGGACCGCGTCGGCGATCGCGACCCGCTGCCATAGCTCGGCATCGGCCTCGTCGAGCAGAGTCCGCCGCCGCCAACCTGCCGTCGCCGCGTGGTCGACGACCCGCACCGCCGGTCGATCGAGGCGAACCCACGCGATCCGCGGGTCGGCGGGGAGGAAGTCTGTGCCGATCACGAGACCCCAGGGGCCGCCGTCGGAACCCATCGACTCCAGCAGTCGATGGTGATGGGCCAGTTGGAGGAAGTCCGCGCGTCTGCTCGCGAACCGGAAGGCGTACTCCTCGGACGGCTCGTCGGTGACCATCGGAGTGGTCAGCTCGGCCAGCGCCGGACGATCCGCGCTGGACCGGTCGGGCGCTTCGTCAGTCGCTGTCGGATCGTCGACCGGGTCTCCCGGACGGCGGCGACGCAGGACCTTGTGCCACCGGACCAGCACCGGCACATACCTCGGCTCGACTGTCCCGTGGTCGTAGCGCAGCAGCGCGTCGGGGCCGCCGGTCCGATGGCCGCCCGGGTCCGGTGGGAGGACCGGCCCGACGATGAGGTCCCGGCCGGCCCGCATCAGCTGCAGCGTGAGCGCACGACGCTCGTCGCCGTCGACGACCGCACGGAGATCCGTCGAGCGGGGGAAAGCGAGCAGGAGGCGCTCCAGCACGCCCGCCACGAACGCGTGGCGCTCCGCCTCGCGCGCCTCCCCGACTCGGTCGATCGGCAACCGGGAGGGGCCCGTCGGGTGTGATGGCCGCTCGACCTGCTCCGACTCGTACGCATGGCGGATCTTGACCGGGCACTCCGTTGCGGCCGCCGCGTCCAGGACGACCGGCGGAGCCATCAGCCTGGCACCTGTGCTCACCGCCTGCTCATCTCCACCCCGACCGAGCGGCCTGCGCGCCGCCCGGGGCCTCCCATGCGTGCGCGCTGTGGAAGGCGGTTCACAGCTGCGCCCTGTGGAGGGCGACGATCCCGCCGGTGAGGTTGCGCCACTCGACCTTGCGCCACCCCGAGCCGGCGATCAGATCGGCCAGCGACTGCTGGTCGGGCCAGGCGAGGATCGACTCGGCGAGGTAGTTGTACGCCACGGGATTGGACGCGATCCGAGTCGCCACGGACGGCAGGGCGCCGAGGAGGTAGTTGCGATACACCGAGCGGAACGGCTTCCAGGTCGGCGTGGAGAACTCACAGACCACGAGTGTCCCGCCCGGGCGGGTGACTCGAGCCAGCTCTCGCAGCGCCCCGCCGGTGTCCTCGACGTTGCGTAGCCCGAACGAGATCGTGACCGCGTCGAACGCGTCGTCGGAGAACGGCAGCTGGAGGGCGTCCCCCGCCACGAACGGCAGGTCCGGCCTGCGCTCTCGGCCGACCGTGAGCATGCCGAGGGACAGGTCGGTCGAGACGACGAACGACCCCGCCGCCGCGAACGGCTCGCTGGATGTGCCCGTTCCCGCGGCGAGGTCGAGGATCCGCTGCCGTGGGCGAGGATCGACGGCCGCGACGACGGCCTTCCGCCACGACCGGTCCTGCCCCAGCGACAGCACGTCGTTCGACAGGTCGTAGCGGGGTGCGACCCCGTCGAACATGGCGGCCACATCCGCCCTCCGTTTGGCGAGGGTCGCGCGAGAGGAGTCGGAGTCGAGGCGCTGGCTGTCGGGCACAGCAACAGCGTGCCAGGTGCCACCGACGAAATTCGCGACGTGGTCGGGAGCGGGCGCTCGCGACAAGCTCAAGGGCAGGCCTGTCGTGCCGGAGCCTGTCGAGGGGCCCAGTCCTGGCCGTCCCTACAACGCGGTGCTGGCCAGGACCTTTGTCGGCTGGGACGACCCACCGTCGGGCTCGATGCTCACGGCAAGACCGGCGGCGCCGCTGATGTCACCCGTCATGAACTGGCGGGTCTCGGGGCCACCGGCGAACGTGACATCAGGATCGGCCTGCTTCCGATCGTCCACCGTCCAGAGCTGGTATGTGCGCCCCTCCGCCGCCGCGGGCAGGTCGGCCCCGACGAACATCGCTTGGTCGAGCGACTTGGAGACCACGAACGTCGCCGGGGTGCCGTCGACCGTGACCGGGTACGTCTTCACGTCCGGCGCACTGAGCAGCTGGTTGGCCGCCGCGGACTGCGAGGCCACGCTGTGCTGCTGACGCTGCAGGACGTACGCCCACCCGCCGAAGGCCAGTGCGATCACCGTTACCGCGGCGACGGCGACGGTCAACAGGCGCGCGCGGCGCCCCTGGCGCTCCAGACGACGCCGGGTCAGCTCGTCGGTCGGCTCATCCGGTCCGCCGACGGGATGCTCATCCCGCGGACCTGGCTCGGGCTCGAGACGCCTGGCCGGCGTTGTGTCACGATCGCCGGGCGCGTCGTCGATGGGCTGTAGCGCTCGCCTCGGGGCGACCGCACCCTCGACGGACTCGGTGAGAGCTGGCACCTCCAGTGGTGGCACGTCCCGTGGTGGTGTGTCTCGTGGTGGCACGTCCAGGGGAGGTGTGTCCCGTGGCACCTCCAGGGGAGGTGTATCCGACGGTGACGCGTGCAGGGTCGGGAACGGGGCATCGAGGCGCGGCGCATCCAGGGGCGGCGCATCCAGGGGCGGCGCATCCAGGGGCGGCAGGGGACGTACCTCACGAATCGCGTCCAGCAACGAGCCACGCAGCTCCGGCGGCGGCGCGACGTCGCCCAGGACGCCGAGACGGGCCGTGGTCTCGGTGAACTCCGCCAGCTCACGCTGGCAGCTGCGACAGCCGACCAGATGCTGCTCGAAGGCCTCCCGCTCGCTCTCGTCCAGCGCATCGAGGGCGTACGCCCCCACTTCGACGTGGAACTCGCTCACAGTTCCACCCCCAACGCGTCGCGCAGCCGGATCAGTCCGTCGCGGATCCGGGTCTTGACCGTGCCCAGCGGCAGCTCCAGGAGGGTCGCGACCTGACTCTGGGTGTAGCCGCCGAAATAGGCGAGTAGGAGAGCCTCGCGCTGGATCGAGGTGAGGGTGGACAGCCCGCGATGGACGCGTTCCGCGTCCAGCCGTTGCTCGACGCCGGTCCAGACGTTGTCCTGCGCCGGGGTCGCCTCGCGCAGCGCGTAGCGCTGGTCGCGGGCCTTCTCGCTGGTGACCGAACGCACCCGATCGATCGCCCGTCGATGGGCCATCGTCGCCATCCACGCCAGCACCCCGCCCTTCTCGGGTGCGTAGCGGGCGGCCTGGCGCCAGACCTCGACGTACACCTCCTGGGTGACCTCGGCCGCCTGGTCCGGCGAACGCAGCACGCGGAGAACAATGCCGTAGATCCGCGCGCAGGTTCGGTCGTACAGCGCCGTGAACGCGTCCTCGTGTCCGCGAGCGCTGCGGCGCAGCAGATCGACGAGCTCCGCTGCGGCATCAGTCGGCCCCGCCTCGACCGCGCGCGGCCGACTCGGCTCGACCGAACTGAGCTCAAGCGCATTGACGTCGACCGACCGCGGCTCGAGCGGCCCCGGGTCGGAAGACGCGGCATCACGCGGCCCGGAGCCGACCGGGCCGGGGCCGTGCTCGCCTGGTGGCGACGGCGGAACGCTCATCATTGCTGAGACTTCCACCTCCTCCGCCCTGCGGCAACGCACTCCCCAGGGCCCCTGGCCCGATGCAGCTCCCCGCGGAAGACGATTCGCGGCCGAGGGTCGATCGGATTGGTACCTCCAAACCGGACGCGAAACGGTCCGTTTCTCGCGCGGCGCCGGGCGCATTCGGCGCGGGCAGGCAGAATCGCGTGCATGGCCAAACGTCCGACCGTCCTCAAGGTCTCGGGGCTCAAGCGAGCCTTCGGACCCAATACCATCATCGACAAGTTCAATCTGGAGGTTCGCGCGGGCGAGGCCATCGCTCTGACCGGGCGCAACGGCGCAGGCAAGTCGACTCTGCTGCGCTGCCTGGTCGGGGCCGACCGGCCCGACGAGGGAACCATCGAGGTGCTCGGCACCCCACTGGTCGAGACCTCCCCGGAGATCCGACGCAACGTGGCCACCGTGATCGACGACCTGGACTTCTTCCCCGATCTCAGCGTCGTGGAGCACCTCGACCTGCTGGCCCGCGCACACGGCCTGACCGATCCCGACGCCATGGTTGACGAGGTCCTCGAGGAGGTCCAGCTCGTGCCGCAGTCGGGTCAGCTGCCCGGCACGCTGTCGTCCGGCCAACGTCGTCGGCTCGCCCTGGCCACCGCTTTCGTCCGCCCCCGCAAGCTGCTGATCATGGACGAACCGGAGCAGCGGCTGGACACCGAAGGTGTGTCCTGGCTGGCGAACCGACTCAAGCGCGAGCGCGCGCAGGGCCTCGCGATCGTCTTCGCGAGCCACGAGCCGTCGCTGGTCGAGGCCGTTGCGACCCGGGTGCTCCAGCTCGGGGGTACCCGCGGATGAGCGCCGTTCCTGTCGATGCCGGCTTCGAGGGCGCCAGCGACGACGCACCGCCGCCTCCCGCATCGGCGCGCGAGCTTCGGCGGTTGATGAAGGACTGGCGGACCGGTCGGGCCACCAAGAACCTGCGCGAGGCCTTCCACGACGCGTACGTCGTCCTGATCGCCGCGCTGATGGTCGGCGCGATGGTCGTGAACGTCATCATCAAGGCCCAGGCCGTCGTCGCGGAGTGCACGAGCGTCGCGTGCCTGTCGGCGCGCTCGATGCTGCCGTGGGCCGCCTTCGCCCTGTCGGTCGCGGCCGCGCTGGCGGCCAGCAGGCTGTTCGGCCCGGTCCTGGCCTCCGCGGCCGAGGGGTTCTGGCTGCTCGACACCCCGGTCTCGCGCCCGGCACTACTCGGTCGCCGACTGGTCTCCGCGGTGGTCGTCGGACTCGTCGGCGGTGCGCTGATCGGAGCGTTGGTCTCCGCGCTGACCGGTTCGGGACTGCAGGCGATTCTCGTGATCACGGCGGCGACGGCACTCTCCACAGCCGGCTCGGTGTCCTTCGCGGCGGCGCAGCAGGGCAAGGACAGGCGACGGCTCACCCGCGTCTTGACGTACGTCTTCACCGTGCTGGGGGTCGCCGCCCTGCTGGTCGTGATCGGGGTCGCTGCGAACTGGTTCGCCTCGCCCTTGAGCACCCAGGGCGCGCTCCAGCTGGGGCTGGTCGTGACCGGTGTCGCCGCGGTCGTGTTCGTCCTGGCGCTCGTCATCGCCCGGCTCAGGATCCGCGACATCCGGCGGACCCGACTGGTCAGCGGCGGCTCGCTGGTCCGCGGTGTGTCAGGCGCCTTCTTCGCGCTCGACATCGGCCTGGCGCGCGACATCCTGGTCGCCCGGCGCGCAATGGAGGTCGGCCACGTGAAGCCGACCGCCGGCAAGGGGTCGGGGCTGAATGCGATCACCTGGCGGGAGCTGCAGCGCCTGCGCCGCTTTCCGCAGCCGCTGATCGTGGTCGCGGGGACTGCCGTTGTGCCGTACGCCGCCGACGCGCTCGGGATGAGTGTGCTCAGCCCGGTCGTGGGGGCGTTGGCCCTGTTCGGGGCCCTGATCGGCACCCTCGGCGGTCTGCGGGTGCTGACTCGCAGCGGCGGCCTGGCCCGATCCATGCCGTTCACCTTGTCGCAGCTGAAGCTGGCCTCGGTGGTCGTGCCGGCCGGTCTCGCCGTGCTCTGGGCCATCGCGACGACCGCCGCGTTCCGCGGCTTCGGCTCCGGGGTCGTGGCCCGGTCGATCCCGGACGCATCGCTGATGGCCCTCGCGACGGCGGCCGGCGGGCTGCTGGGCGCGGTTCGCTGGACGCAGGCGAAGGGTGTCGACTTCGGCGCGCCGATGGTCTCGACCCAGGCCGGTGCGGTGCCGCCGGGACTGATGACCAACCTGTTCCGCGGGTTCGATGTCGTGTTGTTGGTCACCTTCCCGATGCTCCTGGGCGGTTCCCCGCTCTGGTCGTTCGCCATCGCCGCCATCGCCGCCTTCATCCTGCTCAACTCGATGGATGCCGAGTCGCTGCGCGCCAAGCAGGCCGAGCAGCAGAAGCTGCTGGAGAAGCAGAAGCAGGAGCGCGAGGCGCTCAAACAGCGCAAGCGCTGACCCACCCTTCCGGCCCGCTCCTCCCGGGCTCCCCGCCCCCTCCTCCCCGGCTCCTCGCCCGGGCTCTCCGCCCCCTCCTCCCCAGGAAAGTGGGCGCAAACGACAACTCCGCTCGGCGTGTCGCTGTCGTTTGCGCCCAGTTTCCGGGGTGGGAAGGTCGCGGAACGCCGTGGGCGGTGTGGCTACGCTGTGCCGGTGACCTGGCCCGACACCGCGCCGCCACGGCTGTACGCCCGCACCGTCGAGATCGACGATCCCGGCCGGTTGCTGGACTGGCTGCCCGAGCGCGACGGGTACGCATGGATCCGCGACGGAGACGGGATGGTTGCCTGGGGTGAGGTGGTCACCCACAAGCCGTCGACCGTGCTCGACGCGGACCAGTGGTGGTCCGACCTGGTATCCCAGGTCGTCGCGGTCAGCGAGCTGGCGGATGCGCCGTCCGGCTCGGGGTTCATGGCGTTCGGCAGCTTCGTCTTCGATCCGGACAACACCCACGCGCGCTCGGTGCTGACCGTTCCCGAGACGATCGTCGGCCGGCGCCGAGGACGGGCCTGGCTGACCCGGATCGGTGCGGAGTTCCGGCACGACGACGTACGCCCTCGGCCGAACACTGCCCGCCCCCCGCGGCAGGTCTCGTACGCCGACGGCGGTCTCACCGGTCCGCAGTGGGAGTCGGCGGTGGCCGAGGCGGTGGCCAGGATCGGCCGCGGCGAGCTGGACAAGGTCGTCCTTGCCCGGGACCTGATTGCCCGGGCCGAGAGCGACATCGACCCGCGTTGGCTCGTGGGCCGACTGGCGGCGGACTACTCGCGCTGCTGGACCTATGTCGTCGACGGCCTGATCGGCGCCACTCCCGAGATGCTGGTCCGGCAGGAAAACGGCCTGGCGACCTCTCGCGTGCTGGCCGGCACGATCCGACGCTCCGGTGACTCTTCTCGCGATCTTGCCTCGGCCGCCGCGCTGGCCCGGTCCAGCAAGGACCTGGAGGAGCACGAGTACGCGGTGGCCTCGGTCGCGGAGGCCCTTGCGCCGTTCTGCTCGGGGATGCACGTCCCGGAGTCCCCGTACGTCCTCGAGCTGCCCAACGTGCTCCACCTGGCCACCGATGTCGCGGCGGTCACGGACCGGGGCACCTCGGCCCTTCGGCTCGCTGCCGCCTTGCACCCGAGCGCGGCGGTCTGTGGCACACCGACCGCGCCCGCACGCGCGATGATCGCCGAGCTGGAGCAGATGGATCGCGAACGCTATGCCGGGCCGGTCGGCTGGATCGACGCCCGCGGTGACGGGGAGTGGGGGATCGCGCTGCGCTGCGGTCAGCTCGACGTGACCGACTCCCGGCAGATCCGACTGTTCGCCGGTTGCGGCATCGTGGCCGGTTCCGATCCCCAGGCCGAGCTAGCGGAGGCGGCGGCAAAGCTCGTCCCGATGCGCGATGCGCTCGGCGGCTGATGCCGGCCTCGCGCGCCGCCCAGCGCTGCCGCGTGGCCATCCTGGTCGCCTCGGGCACCGTTTCGTACGCTCACGCACCTTTCGTACGCCGGCACCGTTTCGTTCGCTCACGCACCGTTTCGTACGCTCGGGCACCGTTTCGTACGCTCGGGCACCGTTTCGTACGCTCGGGCACCGTTTCGTACGCTCGGGCACCGTTTCGTACGCTCACGCCCTTTCGTACGCTCAGGCACCGTTTCGTACGCTCAGGCACCCTTTCGTGCGCTCACGCACCCTTTCGTGCGCTCGGGCACCGTTTCGGCAACCGAGGCACCCTCTGCAGAGGATGCCGGGGTTGACCAAAGGGTGCCCGAGCGAGATCGACGGGGGGACTCTCTGCAGAGCCCAAAGGGTGCCGGAGCGAGATCGACCCCCGGAGGGCCCCCGCCGCAGAGGGTGCCGGGGTTGACCAACGAGTGCCGCGAGCGAGATCGACCCCGGAGGCCCCCGATGAGCACGACGCCAGCGTGAGCCGCGTCTCGGCGATCGTCCTCGCCGGCGGAGCCGCCCGACGTTTCGGATCGGACAAGCTCGAGGCGAGGCTCGGAGCTCGGCGCCTGCTCGAGCGCGCGTTGATCGGACTTCCCGCCGAGGCGAGGTTGATCGTCGTCGGCCCGGTTCGCGACCAGCTCTTCGCACCAGGCCACGCGGTCGAGTACGTCCGCGAGGATCCGCCGGGCGGCGGCCCAGCCGCGGCGATGATCGCCGGACTGTCGTCTGCCCTGGCCCAGGCGGGAGAAGTCGACCACCTCCTCGCGGTGCTCCCGGGCGACACGCCGGGTGCGGGTCGTGGGGCCGAGCTTCTCATTGCGACGCTGCGTGCGGATCCGAAGCTGGTCGGCACGATCGGAGTCGACCAGGAGGGACGCCTGCAGCCACTCCAGCTCGCGCTCACCCGATCAGCCGCCGAGCGGCTGGTCGCCGCGGCCGGACCCGGGCGCGGGTCCGGAGCCTCGGCCCGAGCGCTGGTGGCCCGGCTCGGTGAGGGTCTGCGCCGGGTGACCCTGCCGCTCGACCTGTACGCGGACATCGACACCGCCGCCGACCTGGAAGGCTGGCGCCTACGCTCACCGGCAGCGAGCGAATCAGGTCCCGACCTCGCAACCTGACTCCTCGAACACCCGCGACACCCACCCCAGCCGTCCACGCGACGTCCACCCCAGCCGTACACGCGTACCCGACCAGGCCGTCCACGCCAGCTGTCCACACCCGCGACACCGACCAGACGTCCACACCAGTCGTCCACGCGACTCCACACCAGCCGTCCACGCGACTCCACACCAGCCGTCCACGCGACGTCCACACCAGCCGTCCACGCGACGTCCCACCAGCCGTCCACGCCGCCGTCCCACGCCGGCCGTCCCACGCCGGCCGTCCCACGCCGGCCGTCCCACGCCGGCCGTCCCACGCCGGCCGTCCCACGCCGCCCGCCCCACGCCGCCCGCCCCACGCCGCCCGCCCCACGCCGCCCGCCTACGCCAGCCGTCCACGCGACGCCCACCAGACGCCCACGAGAGTCCCAAACCGAGACCACGCGGCTAACACGCGACGCCCACCCACCCCCACGGCCTGGCCAACGAAATACGCAACACACATGATGCGTAAATTCCCTTGCTGGCTAGGGAAGTCAGGCGTTGGAAACCCGCGGCGCCCGGCTCCCCGGGACCGTTCTGAGGTCGTAGACTCTGCAGTCGGAAGCTAGTGAAGGTTTTCACTAAGTCCCCCGAGGCACCGCAAACATGAGTCCACCCACGGCTCGACGACGACCAGTGGCGGGGCGCGTAGACCCGCGTCCCACCGGATGAGAGCAGGAGAGGCAAGGCAATGTCCGATCAGCCGGCGGCTTCTCCGGCCGACCACACTCAAAACCTGGATGGCGCTCAGACCCGTGCCGAGAGCCGGGCTCGGGTGCGCCCAGACACCAGCGGCGCGGTCGAGGCCGACGTGATCGTGGTCGGTGCCGGTCCGGCCGGTTCGGCGACGGCTACGTACCTTGCGCGTAGTGGGCTGAGCGTCGCGCTGCTGGAGAAGGCCCAGTTCCCCCGGGAGAAGGTCTGTGGCGATGGGCTCACCCCGCGCGCCACCCGACAGCTCATCAAGCTGGGCATCGACACCAGCACCCAGGCCGGCTGGCTGCACAACAGGGGTCTGCGGATCTACGGCGGCAAGCAGCAGCCGTTCCACCTGGACTGGCCCGAGCTCGCCGACTTCCCCTCCTACGGCCTCGTCCGGCCCCGCTCGGACTTCGACGACCTGCTGGCCCGCAACGCGGTGGCCTCGGGCGCGAAGCTCTACGAGCTGGCCAACGTCACCGCCCCGATCGTCGACCAGCACAGCGACCGGATCGTCGGCGTGACCACCAAGGACGGACGGACGTTCAAGGCGCCGGTCGTGGTCGCCGCCGACGGCAACTCTTCCCGGCTGAGCCTCGGTATGGATCTGCACACCCGTGAGGACCGCCCGATGGGGGTCGCGGTGCGGACGTACTACACGAGCCCGCGGACCGACGACGACTACCTCGAGTCCTGGCTGGAGCTGTGGGACGGAGAACCGGGCAACAGCAACCTGCTGCCCGGCTACGGCTGGATCTTCGGCATGGGCGACGGCACCTCCAACGTCGGCCTCGGCATCCTCAACACCTCCTCCGCGTTCGGCAAGACCGACTACCGCGACCTGTTGCGGCGCTGGCTGGCCAACACACCACAGGAGTGGGGCTTCCGCGACGAGAACATGACGATGCCGATCCGCGGCGCCGCGCTACCGATGGGCTTCAACCGGCAGCCGCACTACAGTCGGGGCCTTCTCTTGGTGGGCGACGCCGGCGGCATGGTGAACCCGTTCAACGGCGAGGGCATCGCGTACGCCATGGAGTCGGCCGATGTTGCCGCCGAGTCCATCGCGGAGGCGCACTACCGCGGGGTCGGCACGCCGAGCGCAGAACGAGCGCTGCAGGCGTACCCGACGAGGATGAAGCAGTCACTCGGCGGCTACTACACCCTTGGTCGGGTCTTCGTGAAGCTGATCGCCCGTCCGGAGATCATGCGGATCTGCACGACGTACGGCCTCCCGCGCCGTTCGCTGATGCGCTTCACCCTCAAGCTGCTGGCCAACCTGCACGACAGCACCGACGGCGACGCCTCGGACAAGCTGATCAACGCCCTGTCCAAGATCGCGCCGGCCGCATGAACGAGGACCGCATGATCATGATCGCGACGCAGAAGAGGAGAACACCGTGACGAGTCTGTATCTCGGCATCGTGATCATGCTGGTCATCGCGGCCGCCTTCGTCGGGCTGACGATCATGACGACCATGATCGTCGGGCCCGGGCGATACAACCGGGCCAAGTACGACTCGTACGAGTGCGGTATCGAGCCCACCCCGCAGCCGGTCGGTGGCGGCCGATTCCCGGTGAAGTACTACATCACCGCGATGCTGTTCATCGTCTTCGACATCGAGATCGTCTTCCTCTACCCGTGGGCAGTCACCTTCGATCAGCTGGGGCTCTTCGCGCTCGTCGAGATGATCTTGTTCATCGTCACCGTCTTCCTGGCTTACGTCTACGTGCTCCGGCGCGGCGGCCTGGACTGGGACTGAGGAAGGGGATACAGCGCCATGGGTGTTGAGGAGCAGCTGCCGAGCGGGGTCTTGCTGACCACGGTCGAGAACATCTTCGGGTACATGCGATCGGCGTCGTTCTGGCCGGCCACGTTCGGACTGGCCTGCTGCGCGATCGAGATGATGACGTACGGCGCCCCGCGCTACGACTCCGGACGTTGGGGACAAGAGGTCTTCCGGGCTTCGCCGCGGCAGGCTGATCTGATGATCGTCGCCGGTCGGGTGAGCCAGAAGATGGCCCCGGTGCTGCGCCAGATCTATGACCAGATGCCCAACCCGAAATGGGTGCTCGCGATGGGCGTCTGCGCCAGCACGGGTGGCATGTTCAACAACTACGCGATCGTCCAGGGTGTCGACCACGTCGTGCCGGTGGACATGTACCTGCCCGGCTGCCCGCCGCGGCCGGAGATGCTGATCGACGCCATGTTCAAGTTGCGCGACAAGGTCCGGCACCTCCCTGTCGGGCAGAACCTGATCGATGCGAACGAAGAGGCCGAGCAGCGCCAGCTGGTCACGACCCCGACGCTGGAGATGAAGGGTCTGCTGCGGTGAGCGAGACACCGAAGGGTCCGGCTGACCTCAGCGCCGAGTCGGACACGAAGGCTCCGATCAAGGGCGCGACGCCCGAGGGTGAGTCGGAGCCCGACGCCGGCACCAAGCCAGAGTCGCAGACCGGGTCCGCTCCCGACGTTGCGACCACCGATACCGAGGCGACGAAGGAGAGCGCCGAGGTGGAGGCGGCTGCGCCGACCGAGGAGGTCCTGGAGAAGCGCACCGGCATGTTCGGTATCCACGGCACGGGGGACACCAGCGGTTACGGGGGCCTGAGCCGCACGATCGACTTCCCCACCGCGAGCCAGCCCCCGTACGGCGGCTGGTGGGACCAGGTGAACGACCGCATCCGTGCACTATTCAGCGAGGGGGCCGACCCCCTCGAACCCTCGCAAAAGGATCTGGTCCCCAACTACGGCGACGTGATCGAGAAGGTCGTCGTATACCGGGGCGAGATCACGTTCCACGTCGCCCGAGGGCAGCTGTCGATGCTGGTCCAGCACCTGCGCGACGACCCCCATCTGCGGTTCGAGTTCTGCAGCAGCGTCTCTGGAGTGCACTACCCGCAGGACAAGGGCCGCGAGCTGCACGCCGTCTACCACCTGCAGTCGATGACCTACAACCGACGAATCCGGCTCGAGGTGTCGGCCCCCGATGCGGACCCGCACGTCCCGTCGGTGGTCGCTACCTATCCGACTGCCGACTGGCACGAGCGTGAGACGTACGACATGTTCGGGTTGATCTTCGACGGTCATCCCGCTCTGACCCGCATCCTGATGCCGGACGACTGGCCCGGCCACCCGCAGCGCAAGGACTACCCGCTGGGCGGCATCAACGTTGAGTACAAGGGCGCGGTCATCCCGCCCCCTGATGAGCGCAGGAGCTACTCGTGATTTCCGTTCGCACTCCGCGCTCCGCGGCGCTCATGCTTGCCGGTCGCGCTCCGCGCTCCGCGACGCTCATCGGCTCCGCGGAGTCTCGCTCGTTCGTCACGATTCCGAACGACGCGGCATTCGTGTCGGCGAGCTCTGCGCGTCGTTCGGAATCGATCCTCACTCCCGAGAGGCTCCGCCGATGAGCAATGACACCGAGACCGCGCCGAGCACGGATCCGTTCGACCCGACCCAGATCGGCCCGGATCCCTACGGCAGCGAAGATGCCGCCGAGGGGCGGGTCTACACCGTCACCGGTCAGGACTGGGACTCCCTGGTCGCAGACCAAGCCGAGCGTGGTGACGAGCGGATCGTCGTCAACATGGGTCCACAGCACCCGTCGACCCATGGCGTTCTCCGGCTGATCTTGGAGATGGAGGGTGAGTCGGTTACCGAGGCCCGGTGCGGCATCGGCTACCTGCACACCGGCATCGAGAAGAACATGGAGTTCCGCACCTGGACCCAGGGCGTGACGTTCTGCACCCGGATGGACTATCTGTCCCCGCTGTCGCAGGAGACGACGTACTGTCTCGGCGTCGAGCGCCTGCTGGACATCGAGGACCAGATTCCGGAGAAGGCCAACGTCATCCGGGTGATGATGCTGGAGCTCAACCGGATCTCCTCCCACCTGGTCTGTATCGCGACCGGAGGCATGGAGATCGGCGCGCTGACCGTGATGACGATCGGTTTCCGCGAGCGCGAGATGGTGCTGGACGCGTTCGAGCTGATCACCGGCCTGCGGATGAACCACGCCTACATCCGGCCGGGTGGCGTCGCGCAGGATCTGCCGGACAACGCGCTCGATCACGTCAAAGACCTCGTCGTCTGGATGAAGAAGCACCTGCCGGAGTACGCGCAGTTCTGCAACGAGAACCCGATCTTCAAGGGCCGGCTCTGCGACGTGGGAAAGCTCGATCTGGCCGGGTGTCTCGCGCTCGGTATCACCGGTCCGCCTTTGCGCGCGACCGGCTACGACTGGGACCTGCGCAAGAAGCAGCCTTACTGCGGCTACGAGACGTACGACTTCGAGGTCCAGACCTGGGACACGGCCGACGCGTACGGCCGGTTCCGGATCCGGCTGAACGAGATGTGGGAGAGCCTCAAGATCGTCGAGCAGTGCGTCGCCCGGCTGGAGAAGATGAAGGGCGATCCGGTGATGGTCGCCGACAAGAAGATCGCCTGGCCAGCGCAGCTGTCGGTCGGCAACGACGGGATGGGGAACTCCAACGAGCACCTCAAGCACATCATGGGCGAGTCGATGGAAGCGCTGATCCACCACTTCAAGCTCGTCACCGAGGGCTTCCGCGTGCCGCCGGGTCAGGCGTACGTCCCGATCGAGAGCCCGCGGGGCGAGATCGGCGCGCACGTGGTGTCCGACGGCGGGACGCGGCCTTTCCGGGCCCACTTCCGGGATCCGAGCTTCGTGAACCTGCAGGCGATGCCGGCGTTGTGTGAGGGATCGATGGTGTCCGACGTGGTGGTCGCGGTCGCGAGTCTCGATCCGGTGATGGGAGGTGTCGACCGATGAGCATCACCGAGCCGACCCCGCAGGTGGACGGCCACGCCGGCGGCGACGTCGCCAGCGAGAACCTGATCGGGCACGGGCACTTCGTCAGTCACTTCGACGAGCCGAGCCTGGACTACGACCATCACTCGCGGCTGCCCGAGGAGACTCTGGAGGAGCTGCGTCTGATCGCGGGCCGCTACCCGCAGGCCAGATCAGCGCTGCTGCCGATGCTGCACCTCGTGCAGAGCGTCGAGGGCCGGGTGACGCCGGCCGGGATCGAAGCGTGCGCAGAGATCCTCGAGATCTCCGAGGCCGATGTGGCCGGCGTGGCGACCTTCTACACGATGTACAAGCGACGCCCGGTCGGGGAGTACCACGTCGGTGTCTGCACCACGGCGCTCTGCGCGATCATGGGTGGCGACGAGGTGCTGTCCACCCTCCAGGACCATCTCGGGATCGGCAACGACGAGACCACCGACGACGGCATGATCACCCTCGAGCACGTCGAGTGCAACGCGGCCTGCGACTTCGCCCCGGTGATGATGGTCAACTGGGAGTTCTTCGACAACACCACTCCAGGGCGCGCGGTCGAGGTGGTCGACGCGCTGCGCTCCGGCCAGGAGGTCACAGCGACCCGCGGCGCCCGGGTCTGCACCTGGAAGCAGGCCGAACGGGTGCTCGCCGGGTTCCCGGACGGCCGGGCGGATGAGGGTCCGACCGCGGGCGCTCCGTCGCTACTGGGCCTGCGGATCGCGCAGGAGCGCGGCTGGTCGGCGCCACCACCGCCGGAACAGCGGGACGAATCGTCAGAACAGGAGGGCGAACGGTGAGCAGTCCTTCGACAGGCTCCGGCCCTTCGACAGGCTCCAGGCCCTTCGACAGGCTCGGGGCCCAGTGTCTTGACTCCGGTGCTCACCGCCAACTGGGGCGACGAGCGCGGCTGGAGCTACGGCAACTACAGCCGGCGTGGCGGCTATCGCGCACTACGCAAGGCCCTGACCATGGCGCCGGCGGATGTCGTGAGCATGGTCAAGGACTCCGGCCTCCGTGGCCGCGGCGGGGCCGGGTTCCCGACCGGGATGAAGTGGTCCTTCATTCCGCAGGACAACCCGAAGCCGAAGTACCTCGTGGTGAACGCAGACGAGTCCGAACCGGGCACCTGCAAGGACATCCCGCTGATGATGGCCTCGCCGCACACCCTGGTCGAGGGCGTGATCATCGCGTCCTACGCGATCCGGGCCTCCTACGCGTTCATCTACGTCCGCGGCGAGGTGCTGCACGTGGTCCGCCGGCTGCAGCAGGCCGTTCGCGAGGCCTACTCGGCGGGTTACGCCGGGCAGAACATCCTCGGCACCGGGTACGACCTCGAGATCGTCGTGCACGCGGGTGCGGGGGCGTACATCTGCGGTGAGGAGACCGCGCTGCTGGACTCGCTCGAGGGACGCCGTGGCCAGCCGCGGCTCCGCCCGCCGTTTCCGGCGGTCGCCGGCCTGTACGCCAGCCCGACCGTGATCAACAACGTCGAGTCGATCTCGTCGGTGCCGAGCATCGTCGCCAACGGGGCGGACTGGTTCGCCTCGATGGGCACCGAGAAGTCCAAGGGCATGACGATCTACTCGCTGTCCGGGCACGTCAACAACCCCGGCCAGTTCGAAGCGCCCCTCGGCATCACCCTGCGCCGGCTTCTCGAGCTCGCCGGCGGCATCCGGGACGGACACGAGCTGAAGTTCTGGACCCCCGGCGGCTCGTCGACCCCGATCCTGACCGCCGAGCACCTCGACGTCCCGCTGGACTACGAGGGCGTGGCGAGCGTGAAGTCGATGCTCGGCACGAAAGCCCTGCAGTGCTTCGACGAGACCACCTCGGTGGTCCGTACGGTGCTGCGCTGGACCGAGTTCTACAAGCACGAGTCGTGTGGCAAGTGCACCCCGTGCCGCGAGGGCACCTGGTGGCTCGTGCAGATCCTGTCCCGGATCGAGGCCGGTCGGGGCGAACAGGGAGACATCGAGAAGCTGCTGGACCTGTGCGAGAACATCCTCGGCCGCTCGTTCTGTGCGCTGGGCGACGGCGCCACCTCGCCGATCAGCTCGGCGATCATGTTCTTCCGCGACGAGTTCGAAGCGGGCATGCACACCCCGGCGTGGGAGCTCTTCCCGTACGAACGCAGCACCATCTTCGTACGCGACACCGCAGGGGCAGGGGCATGAGCAACGACTCCGAGTTGTCAGCGTCACGAAGCGCTATAGCAGCGTCTCCCGCTGACAAGTCGGGGGAGAGAGGGATCCGATGACGGTCACGAGCAACGCGCCGACGAAGGGTTCGGGGGGCGACGTCGAGAAGCGGGACGATCTCGTCACGCTCACCATCGACGGCGTCGAGGTGAGCGTCCCCAAGGGGACGCTGGTGATCCGGGCCGCCGAGCTGATCGGCACCGAGATCCCGCGTTTCTGCGACCACCCCCTGCTGGACCCGGTCGGCGCCTGCCGGCAGTGCCTGGTCGAGGTGCCCGACGCCGGCAATGGCCGGCCGATCCCGAAGCCGCAGGCATCCTGCACCCTCGAGGTCGCTCCCGGCATGGTGGTCAAGACCCAGGTCACCTCGCCGGTCGCGGACAAGGCGCAGCACGGGAACATGGAGTTCCTGCTGATCAACCACCCGCTGGACTGCCCGATCTGCGACAAGGGCGGGGAGTGCCCGCTGCAGAACCAGGCGATGTCGCACGGCTACGGCGAGAGTCGGTTCACCGACGTCAAGCGGACGTACCCGAAGCCGATCCACATCTCCGCCCAGGTGCTGCTGGACCGCGAGCGCTGTGTGCTGTGCGCGCGCTGCACCCGGTTCTCCGAGCAGGTCTCGGGCGATCCGTTCATCGCGCTGATCGAGCGCGGTGTGCTGCAGCAGGTAGGGATCTACGAGCGTCAGCCGTACGAGTCCTACTTCTCCGGCAACGTCATCCAGATCTGCCCGGTGGGCGCCCTGACCAGCGCGGAGTACCGGTTCCGTTCCCGCCCGTTCGATCTCGTCTCGGTGCCGAGCATCGCCGAGCACGACGCCTGCGGCTCGGCCATCCGGATCGACTACCGGCGCGGCGCCGTGATGCGCCGGATGGCCGGCGACGACCCCGAGGTCAACGAGGAGTGGATCACCGACAAGGACCGGTTCGCCTTCGCCTACGGCCGCGGCGAGGACCGGCTCACCCGGCCGCTGGTCCGCGATCGTTCGACCGGCTCAGGAGAGGCCGTGCTGCGTCCCGCCTCCTGGCCGGAGGCGATCGACGTCGCGGTCCGCGGTCTCCGCGCCGCGATGGAGGGCAGCACCGACGACGACGGCCGGACCAGCCGGGGTGTGGGCGTCATCACCGGCGGCCGGCTCACCCTCGAGGACGCGTACGCCTACAGCAAGTTCGCGCGTGCCGTGCTCGGCAGCCACGACATCGACTTCCGCTCCCGGCCGCACACCGGCGAAGAGGCGGAGTTCTTGGCCAGCGCCGTGGCGGGCCGCGGACAGTCGTTCGGCGACGGCGGCGTCAGCTACGCCGACCTGGAGAACGCCTCCGGGGTGCTTCTGGTCGCGCTGGAGGCCGAGGACGAGGCCGGCGCGATCTTCCTCCGGCTGCGCAAGGGCTTCCGCAAGAAGGGCCTGAAGTCGGCCACGCTCGCGCCATACCTCAGCAATGGCGCTCGCAAGCACGGCGCCACCTTGATCCCGACCGTTCCCGGCGACGAGCCGGCGACATTGGACCAGCTGCGCAGCGACGACCTGGACGCCGACGCGGTGATCCTGGTCGGCGAGCGGGCCGCGATCATCCCCGGTGCGCTGACCGCCGTCCTCCGGCTCGCCGACCGCACCGGCGCACGGGTGGCGTGGGTGCCCCGCCGAGCGGGTGACCGGGGCGCGGTCGAGGCGGGTTGCCTGCCGAACCTGTTGCCCGGCGGTCGACCGGTGGCCGACGCAACCGCGCGGGTCGACACGCAGACCACCTGGGGGATCGGTTCGCTGCCGAGCGAGGCGGGTCGCGATATCGACGAGATGCTGATGGCTGCCGGCCACGGCGAGCTCGCCGCACTGATCGTGGCAGGCGTCGATCCCTTCGACCTGACCGATCCGGCGGCCGCGCTCAGCGGACTCGAGAACGCGGGCTTCGTGGTGAGCATCGAGACCCGGGCTACCGCGGTCACCGAGCGCGCCGACGTGGTGCTGCCGGTCTCGTTGATGGAGCAGCGCGCCGGCACGTTCCTCAACTGGGAGGGTCGTGACCGCAGCTTCGAGGCCGCGATCCCGCGGCCCGCCGAGCTGGGTGACCTCCGTGTGCTGGCCGCTCTGGCCGACGGGCTCGGTGCCGACCTCGGCTTCCGCACCCCGGCGCAGGCCAAGGCCGAGCTGGTGGAGCTGGGGATCTGGGATGGCGAGCGCGTCGGCGCACCGATGACCGAGGGCGTTCCGCCGGTGACCGCACCTGAGGGGGAGGCCATACTCGCCACCTGGCGCGTGGGGCTGGACGACAGCTCGGCGCTCGCCGGCGAGCCGCACCTGATGGCGACCGCCCGGAGGCCCGTGCTTCGACTGGGCCCGGCGACCGCCGCGGCGGCGGGCATCAGCGACGCCGCCACGATCGGCACCGAGCGGGGATCGATCACCCTGCCCGTCGAGATCGTGGACGACATGCCGGTCGGTGTGGTCTGGGCACCGTCTCGAGCGCCCGGACACGGTGTGGCCGAGCACCTGGCCGCCGTGGCCGGCGACCTGGTGACCCTCGTGCCCTTCGACGGGCTCAGCCAACCTCCGGGCTCCGACGACGAGCAGAGGAGTGTGTGATGACCCTGAGTCCGTTGGATCTCACGATCTTCGGGGCGGCGCCGTGGTGGGTGGTGCTGCTGAAGGCCGTCTTCGCGTTCGTCGTGCTGCTGGTGATGACGCTCTTCACGATCTGGTACGAGCGCCGCATCGTGGCCTTCATGCAGCACCGCAAGGGGCCGAACATGAACGGGCCGTTCGGTCTGCTCCAGTCCCTCGCCGACGGCATGAAGCTCATGTTCAAGGAGGACTTCACCCCGACCGCCGCCGACAAGGTGGTGTTCATGCTGGCCCCGTTCGTAATGGCCATCCCGGCCGTCACGGCGTTCGCGGTGATCCCGATGGCCGGCGAGGTCACGGTGCCCTTCACCGACATCGTGACTCCGTTGCAGGTCACCGATCTCCCGGTATCGGTGCTGTTCATCGTCGCTGTGGCCTCGATCGGCGTGTACGGCATCGTGCTGGCGGGTTGGTCCTCTGGTTCGACGTACTCCCTGCTCGGCGCGCTCCGTTCCAGCGCCCAGGTGATCAGCTACGAGGTCGCGATGGGCCTCGCCCTGGTCGCCGTCTTCCTCTACGCCCACTCGCTGTCCACCTCGGAGATCGTGGCAGCGCAGGCGCAGGTGAACTACCTCGCCGTGGGCGGCCTCAACATCCCGCTCCCCAGCTGGTACGCGGTGACTCTGCTGCCGTCATTCCTGATCTACCTGATCTCGATGGTCGGCGAGACGAACCGGGCTCCGTTCGATCTGCCCGAGGCCGAGGGTGAGCTGGTGGGTGGCTTCCACACCGAGTACAACTCGATGCGGTTCGCGATGTTCTTCATGGCCGAGTACATGAACATGATCACGGTCTCGGCGCTGGCCGCGACCCTGTTCCTGGGTGGCTTCCACGCCCCGATCCCGTTCAACCTGATTCCGGGGATCGACACCGGATACTGGGGCCTGCTCTGGTTCGTGCTCAAGGTGCTGTTCTTCTTGTTCATCTTCATCTGGCTTCGCGGCACCCTGCCCCGACTGCGGTACGACCAGTTCATGCGGTTCGGCTGGCGCTGGCTGATCCCGATCTCCCTGGTCTGGATCGTCGCCGTGGCGACGTTCCAGGTCGCGCGTACCCAGAACTGGCTGGCCAGCCCGGTCGTCCGGATCGGTGCGGTGGTGGTCGTGGTCGCGCTGATCGCCTTCGCCTTCTTCGGCGGCCGAGACCAGCCCGAGCCCGAGCCGGCGGCCGAGGCGGAGGAGTTCGACGCCTTTGCCGGCGGCTATCCGGTGCCGCCGACCGGCGGACAGGTGCTGCCCGAGCTGGCCGGTGTGGTGAGCGCGACCGCCGAGGACGCGCCGCCGACGCAGGGTGCCGGGAGATCACGACAAGGCTTTGACTCCGATGGGGTGGGATAGATGGGGATACTCGACCCGATTGCGGGCTTCGGCGTCACGTTCAAGACGATGTTCCGCAAGACCTTCACCGAGACGTACCCGAACGGCCCGAAGATCACCGCACCTCGGTTCCACGGTCGGCACCAGCTCAACCGCTGGCCGGATGGGCTGGAGAAGTGCGTCGGCTGTGAGCTGTGTGCCTGGGCTTGTCCGGCGGACGCGATCTACGTCGAGGGCGCGTCCAACACCGAGGAGGAGCGCTTCTCGCCGGGCGAGCGCTACGGCCGGGTCTACCAGATCAACTACCTGCGCTGCATCCTGTGCGGACTGTGTATCGAGGCCTGCCCGACCCGTGCGCTCACCATGACGAACGAGTTCGAGCTCGCCGACGACAGCCGGGCCAAGCTGATCTACGAGAAGTCCGAGCTGTTGGCGCCGCTGCTGCCGGGCATGGAGCAGCCGCCGCATCCGCGTCGGCTCGGCGACGACGAGCAGACGTACTTCCTCGGTCTGCCGGCCACCGGCGTCCCCGACGAGCGCGCCGGTGACACCAGCGGCTACGTACCGCGCAAGATCAACCAAGGTCTGAAGGGGAAGCGATGATCGGACTCCTGCCCCTGGTCACCGGCGCCGAGGTCGCGTTCTGGCTGCTCGCACCCGTGATGATCCTGGCCGCACTCGGCCTGATCTTCGCCAAGAAGGCCGTGCACTGTGCGCTCTGCCTGGCCGTCGTGATGATCTCGCTCGCCGTCCAGTACGCGGCGCTCGAGGCGCCGTTCCTGTTCGTCGTGCAGATCATCGTCTACACCGGTGCCATCCTCATGCTGTTCTTGTTCGTGCTGATGCTGGTCGGCGTCGACTCGGCCGACTCGCTGATCGAGACGATCAAGGGTCAACGCGTGCTGGCGATCGTTGCCGGTGTCGGAGTGGCCTGCCTGCTGATCTTCGCCGTGGGGAACGCGATCGTCGGTCAGCCGAACGGTCTGACCGACGCCAACAGTGCGTACGGCGGCAACGTCCAGGGCATCGCCGCGCTGATCTTCACCCGGTACGTGTTCGCCTTCGAAGCCACGTCGGCGCTGCTGATCACGGCAGCGGTCGGCGCGATGGTGTTGGCCCACCGCGAACGGCTGACGAAGAAGAGGACCCAGGGCGACCTGGTCGCGGAGCGGATGCAGCGCTACGCCGAGCTGGGCGAGCACCCTGGCCCGCTGCCCACTCCCGGCGTGTTCGCCCGGCACAATGCGGTCGACACTCCTGCGCTGCTCCCGGACGGCACCATCGCGGAGCGGTCGGTCTCGGCCACCCTGAAGTCGCGCGGAGAGATCCTCGACGCCGACGAGCTGGTTGCCCCGGTCCGCCGGACCGTGCGCGCGATCGCCGGCGAGGACGACGATCCGTCGGCCCGCGAGCCCTACGCGGGCACGCAGATCGGCACCGCGCAGCTCGGACCCGGCCGCTCCGGCCCGCCCGACCCTGACGCCAGCCCATCCAGGTCAGCTGGGGAGGAGGACCGGTGAGCCCCACCTACTATCTCGTCTTGTCCGCGATCCTGTTCTCGATCGGCACGATCGGGTTCATGGTCCGCCGCAACGCGATCGTCGCGTTCATGTGCGTCGAGCTGATGCTGAATGCGGCGAACCTGTCACTGGTCGCGTTCTCGCGGATGCACGGCGCGTTGGACGGACAGATCGCCGCGTTCTTCGTCATGGTTGTCGCTGCGGCCGAGGTCGTGATCGGACTGGCCATCATCGTGACCATCTTCCGGACCCGGCGATCGGCCTCGGTCGACGACGCGAACCTTCTGAAATTCTGAGGCGGGGATGAATCTTCTCGACGTCGTCACACCGGTGGCGCCTACCGGCCTGTTCGACTACGCCTGGCTGATGATCGCCGTTCCCGCGGTCAGTGCGGCGATCCTGCTGCTGGTCGGCAAGGCCGCCAACTCGTGGGGTCACCTGCTGGGCGTGGTCGCGCCCTGGGTCTCCTTCGTCATCGGGGTCGTCTTGTTCGTGAACCTGCTCGGCCGCCCGACCGCCGAGCGCGCCGTCGACGTGCCGCTGTTCGCCTGGATCCCGACCGGCGGCTGGGACGTGAACGTCGGGTTGCTGATCGACCAGCTGTCGATCCTGTTCGTGCTGCTCATCACCGGCGTCGGCGGGCTGATCCATGTCTACTCGATCGGCTACATGGCACACGACGTCGATCGTCGCAAGTTCTTCGCGTTCCTCAACCTGTTCGTGGCGGCCATGCTGCTGCTGGTGCTCGCCGACAACTACCTGATCTTGTTCATCGGGTGGGAAGGCGTCGGTCTGGCCTCGTACCTGCTGATCGGCTTCTGGCAGCACAAGCCCAGCGCCGCGACGGCGGCCAAGAAGGCATTCGTCGTCAACCGGGTGGGTGACATGGGCCTGTCGATCGCCATCATGGTGATGCTGGCGACCTTCGGTTCCTCGGCGTTCGTCGACGTCAACGCCGGGATGCCCAAGGCAGGCGCGACCACGGCGACCGTGCTCGGCCTGCTGCTCCTGCTCGGCGCCTGCGGCAAGTCGGCGCAGGTGCCGCTGCAGTCCTGGCTGCTGGACGCCATGGAAGGCCCGACCCCGGTGTCGGCCCTCATCCACGCCGCGACCATGGTCACGGCCGGCGTTTATCTGATCGTCCGCAGCCACGCGATCTTCACCGAGACCGAGGTCGCCTCGACGGTTGTCGTCATCGTCGCCACGGTGACGCTGCTGTTCGGCGCTTGGATCGGCTGTGCCAAGGACGACATCAAGAAGGTGCTCGCGGGCTCGACCATGTCGCAGATCGGCTACATGATGCTGGCGGCCGGTCTCGGGCCGGTGGGCTATCCGTTCGCCATCTTCCATCTGATGACCCACGGCTTCTTCAAGGCCAACATGTTCCTCGGCGCGGGATCGGTCATGCACGGGATGAACGACGACGTGAACATGCGGCACTACGGCGCCTTGTCCCGCGCCATGCCGATCACGTTCGTCACGTTTGCAGCCGGCTACCTGGCGATCATCGGCTTCCCGCTCACCGATGGCTACTACTCCAAGGACCCGATCATCGAGCTCGCCTTCCAGCAGAACGTCGTCGTCGGACTGCTCGCCATGCTCGGCGCCGGCGTCACTGCCTTCTACATGACCCGACTGATGCTGATGACGTTCCTCGGCCACAAGCGGTGGTTGAAGGACGTCCATCCGCACGAGTCACCTGCGGTGATGACCATTCCGTTGATCATCCTGGGCCTGCTGTCGCTGTTCGGCGGCATGATGTTGAACAACTGGATCGGCGGCTGGCTCGATCCCGCCGTCGACGGAGAGACCGAGACGGCCCCGAGCCTGCTGCACTTCTCGGTGTTCGGCCTGATCACGCTCGTCGTGGTCGCGATCGGTGTGGTGATCGCGTTCCTGGTCTTCGGCCCACGCAAGGAGATTCCGGTGGTGGCGCCCCAGACCCGGTCCCCGTTCGTGCTGGCCGGGCGCAACGACCTGTACGGCGACGCGTTCAACGAGGCTGTGTTCATGCGGCCGGGCCAGCAGCTCACCAGCTCCCTGGTGGCGTTTGACGGCACCGGGGTGGACGGCGCCGTGAACGGCACTGCCGGTGCTGTCGCCACCCTGTCCAGCCGGCTGCGGAGAACGCAGAACGGCTTCGTCCGCAGCTACGCGTTGGCCATGGTGCTCGGCGCCGCGGTCGTCGGTGCGGTCATCGTCCTCGGGAGGTTGGGCTGATGAGCACCGCGTTTCCGTGGCTGACCGTTCTCGCCCTGCTCCCGGCGATCGGGGCGTTGGCGCTGATCGTGGTCAAGGGCACGCTCGCCAAGCAGGTTGCCCTGGTGTTCTCGCTGCTCACCGTCGTGGTGGCCGCGATCGTCGGGCTCTCCTACGTCCCCGGCGGCGGCATGCAGTTCGTCGAGGACGTGATCTGGATCCGTCCGCTCGGCGCCCACTACGCCCTCGGCCTGGACGGCATCGGGCTCACCCTGGTGATCCTCGCCGCGGTCGTCACACCGCTGGTCATCGTGGCCAGCTGGAACGACTTCGACGGCGCGCCCGTGCGTTTCGGCACCCCGACCGCCGAAGGTGAGCAGCCTGCACCGAAGTACGACGCCCGCGTCTTCTTCGCCCTGGTGCTGCTGGTCGAGACGTGCGCGCTCTATCTGTTCCTGGCCACCGACGTCTTCTTGTTCTACGTGTTCTTCGAGGTCATCCTCATCCCGATGTACTTCCTGATCGGCGGCTTCGGAGGAGCCCGGCGGGCGTACGCGGCGAGCAAGTTCTTGATCTTCGGTCTGCTCGGCGGCTTCGTCATGCTGGCCTCGGTGATCGGGCTGTACGTCCTCTCCGCCCAGGCCGGTACCGCCAGCTACCTGCTGTCGGATCTGATGAAGCTGGACATTCCGACCGACGCCGGGCGCTGGCTGTTCATCGGCTTCATGTTCGCGTTCGCGATCAAGGCGCCGCTGGTTCCGTTGCACACCTGGCTGCCGGACGCGGCCGAGCAGTCCACCCCCGGTGGCGCCACCATGATGGTCGGCGTGATGGACAAGATCGGCACCTTCGGGATGATCCGGTTCTGCCTCGGGATCTTCCCCGAGGCGAGCCAGTGGGCCACCCCGGTCGTGATCGCGCTCGCGGTGATCTCCATCCTGTACGGCGCCATCTTGGCGATCGGTAGCAAGGACATCATGCGACTGATCGCCTTCACCTCGATCAGCCACTTCGGGTTCATCGTCCTCGGCATCTTCGCGTTCACGTCGCAGAGCATGGTCGGCTCGACGCTCTACATGCTCAACCACGGACTGTCCACGGCAACGCTGTTCCTCGTCGCGGGCTACCTGATGAAACGTCGCGGGGCGCGGACCGTCGACGCCTTCGGCGGGGTCGCGAAGGTGGCGCCGGTGCTGGCAGGGCTGTTCCTGTTCGCCGGTCTGTCGACCCTGTCGTTGCCCGGTCTGTCCAGCTTCGTCTCCGAGTTCATGGTGCTGGCCGGGACGTTCGCTCGCCATCAGGCCGTCGCGGTGATCTCGACGCTGGCGATCGTGCTGGCCGCGCTCTACATCTTGATCATGTACCAACGCACCATGACCGGCCCGGTGACGCCGGAGGTCGAGCAGTCGGTGACCAGCGACCTCAGTGGCCGCGAACGGATCGCCATGATCCCGCTCGTGCTGCTGATCCTGGCACTCGGGATCTATCCGAAGCCGATGCTGGACGTGATCGAGCCCGCCGTGACCGCCACCATGCAGCACGTCGGGGTCAGCGACCCGCAACCGAGGATCAGCGCGGAGGGAGGCCGATGATGGCGCTCGACATCGGATCCGCCGCCGAAGTCGGCCTCACCGTACCGGTCCTCGCGATCAACGCACCGACGATCGAGTACGCCCTGCTGGCGCCGTTCATCATCGTCTTCGCCGCCGCCTGCATCGGGATCGGCGTGGAGGCCTTCGCCCCGCGCTCGCTGCGGCGGCCCATCCAGCTCGTGCTGACGTTCGGCTCGATCCTGCTCGCGCTGCTGGTCGTCGTCCTCAACTGGAGCAGCGGCACCGGCGAGGCGATCACCGCGGTCGGCTCGGTCGCCGTCGACGGGCCGACGTACTTCATGTGGTCGCTGCTGCTCGTGCTGGGCGGGATCTCACTGCTGGTGTTCGCCGAGCGCAAGCTGGACGGCGCGAGCGTGTTCACCCCGCAGGCATCGACGGTGCCAGGCAGCGCCGCTGAGCAGGAAGCACTGGCTGCACGGGTCGAGCACACCGAGGTGTACCCGCTGGCTCTGTTCGCGCTGTCGGGCATGATGCTCTTCCCCGCCTCGACGGACCTGATCACCATGTTCGTCGCGCTCGAGATCTTGTCGCTGCCGCTGTACCTGCTCTGCGGGATGGCCCGGCGGAGGCGCCTGCTGTCCCAGGAGGCGGCGCTCAAGTACTTCCTGCTGGGTGCCTTGTCCTCGGCGTTCTTCGTCTACGGAGCCGCGCTGCTGTACGGCTACACCGGCTCCTTCGACCTGTCCGCCGTCGACGCGGCGATATCCGTCGGCACCCAGGGCTTCGGGCTGCTGCTGGCGGGGATGGCACTGATCGGCGTCGGACTGCTCTTCAAGTTCGGTGCCGTCCCGTTCCACGCTTGGACCCCGGACGTCTACACCGGCGCGCCGACACCGGTCACCGGCTTCATGGCCGCCTGCACCAAGATCGCCGCCATCGGCGCCCTGATGCGGGTGTTCTACGTCGCCCTCGGGGGCGCCCGATGGGACTGGCAGCCGCTGATGGCCATTCTCGCGGTCGCCACCATGGCCCTCGGTTCTGTGCTGGCCATCACCCAGACCGACGTCAAGCGGATGCTCGCGTACTCCTCGATCGCGCACGCCGGCTTCTTGATGACCGCCTTCGTCGGCGCCTCCCAGGTCTCCAGCGGCTCACCCGCGGGATCGCTGACCTCGATCTCGGCGGTGATGTTCTACCTGGTGGCCTACGGCGCGGCCACGGTCGGTGCGTTCGCGCTGATCACGATGGTGCGTGACGTCGGCGGCGAGGCCACCGCGCTGAGCGGCTGGGTCGGCATGGGCCGCCGCTCACCGCTCGCTGCCGGCGTGTTCTCCGTCTTCCTGCTGAGCTTCGCCGGCATCCCGCTGACCAGCGGCTTCATCGGCAAGTGGGCGGTCTTCGCGAGCGCATGGACCGGCGGTGAGCACTGGCTCGTCGTCGTGGCCGTGGTGATCAGTGTTGTCGCCGCCTTCTTCTACATCAGGGTCATCGTGCTGATGTTCTTCACCGATTCGGTCGGGCCGGTCCCGGGCATCGCGCGTCCGGGGGTCGGAACTCTCGCGGCGGTGGGTGTTGGTGTGGTCGCTACTGTGGCCCTGGGCATCTTCCCTGGACCGATGCTCGCGCTCGCTCAGCAGGCGAGTGAGTTCATGCGCTGAGCGGTGCCAGACACCGGCGTACCGCGCAGGCGATGATGGAGGAGTGACGACGTGCTGGCCGAACGGACCCGAGACGACGTGCTCGAGCTGACCACGCGGGACACTCTCGAGCAGGTCGAAGCGGCGCTGCTCGACGCCGCGACCGCCGACACCGCCCTGGTGACCGAGGCTGCGCGGCACGTCATCGCGGCCGGCGGGAAGAGGTTCCGCCCGTTGCTGGTGGTGTTGGCGTCGCAGTTCGGCGGCGAAGCCGTTTCCGCTGACGTCGTCAAGGCCGCGGTCGTCGTGGAACTGACGCACGTCGCGAGCCTGTACCACGACGACGTGATGGACGAGGCCCTGATCCGGCGGGCCGCGCCGAGCGCCAATGCCCGGTGGGGCAACACCATCGCGATCCTGGTCGGCGACTTCCTGTTCGCCAAGGCGTCCGATCTCGTGGCCGAGCTCGGCCCGGAGTATGTGAGGCTCCAGGCGCGGACCTTCGCCCGCCTGGTCCAGGGCCAGATCGCGGAGACCGTCGGACCCGGTGAGAGCGATCCGCTCGAGCACTACCTCGCCGTGATGGCCGACAAGACCGGCTCCCTGATCGCCACGTCGGCGGTGTTCGGTGCCAAGCTCGCCGGGGCGACGCTGGAGGTCCAGGCGGCGATGCAGGCATTCGGCGAGGAGATCGGGATCGTCTTCCAGCTCAGCGACGACATCATCGACATCGCAAGCGACGAGACGGGCAAGACGCCGGGGACCGATCTGCGTGAAGGCGTGCCGACGCTGCCGACGCTGCTCGCGCGGCGGTCGACCGATCCGACCGATGCCCGGCTTCGCGAGCTCCTGGACGGCGACCTCAGCTCCGACGAGGCGGTGGCCGAGGCCCTCGGGCTGCTCCGCCGGCACCGGGCGCTGGACGAGGCTCGAGCCGAGGTGCGTCGCCGGGCTGATCGCGCCCGTACCTTGCTCGCGGCCCTCCCGGACGGGCCCGCCAAGACCGCCCTCGACGAGCTCTGCGACACGGTCGTCACCCGTACGTCGTAGTCGCTGACGTCCCTCGCTCCTGCCTGACTGCGTCCCTCGCGGCTCGCGGGTGCGGTGGCGATTCCGAAGGCGCTCAGGTGTCCTCGGCGGGGGAGCGGTGCAGCGCGAAGATCATCGGCAGGCGATTCAGCGACTCGTCGACACGGCGCCCCTCGTCGGCCTGAACCAGATCGGCCATCTGCGCCTGCCAGCGCTGGTTGATCTCCAGCCCGTCCATGGCGGCCAGGGCGGCGTCGAAGTCGTCGGTCTCGAAGTAGCCGATGATCAGCCCGTCGTCGCGGGAGAAGATCGAGTAGTTGTGCCAGCCGGCGTCCCACAGGGCCTGGCGCATGTCCGGCCAGACCTCGGCGTGCCGGGCCGTGTACTCCTCGAGACACCCGTCCCGCACCTGCAGTGTGAAGCAAACCCGTTCCATGAATGACAGTCTGGCGGACTGTGGCTGCCGACTGGTCGGGGACGCGCACGGGACAGGAGATCCGGGTGCGGAGCGACGACGACGAACGCTCCGCCGTTGCGAGACGTCGATCACGCCGAGCGGGGCCCGGGGCGCTGGGTGCCCGCGGCGGAGCTTTCGTCGTCGCGACCGGAGCATCAACGTGATCGGGCTGACCGACACCCTCGCTCACGCGCGACCCTGGGACCGGATCCGGACCAACAGGAGCAACCTCGGGTGGATCAGACCGAGGGTGAGGACAGATCCAGCGGGCCGTCCACGATGCCGACGACGGCTGTCGGGAGCGGGCGGCTGCGCGAGCTGCCGGTGGGAAGGCTCTGCCAGGTTGACGACCGGGCGCGACTTGCTGTCTTGTTGCTCTCGCCGGCCAGCGGTGTCGTCACCGGTTCGGTCATCGACTGGGACCAGCACGTGCCCGGTGCCCACGACTGAACGGAGTGCTCGATGCGGGTCGGACTGATCGGACTCGGGCGGATCGGGGCACTGCATGCGGCGACCCTGACCGCCCTGTCGGAGGTCGACGAGCTGATCGTCACCGATGCGATGCCGGCTGCGGTGGCGGCGGTGGTGGATCGCTTCGGCGCCACCCCGGTGGCCGACGCGAATGAGCTGATCGCCGGGGGGATCGACGGGCTGGTGGTCGGCGCCCCGACCCGCTTTCACCTGGAGCTCCTCCGGGCCGGGGTTGCTGCGGGTATCCCGGTCTTCTGCGAGAAGCCGGTGGCCGAGGACCCGTACGCTGCCCAGGCGCTGCTGGCCGAGGTCGAGGCGTCCGGCGTGCCGGTCCAGATCGGCTTCCCGCGCCGATTCGACCCGGCGTTCACTGCGGCGAAGGCGGCGCTCGACGAGGGTCGGCTCGGTTGGCTCACCACCGTCCGCTCCACCACGATGGATCCCGCGCCGCCACCGAGGGCGTACGTCGCCGGTTCCGGTGGGATCTTCCACGATTGCATGATCCACGACCTGGACGCCGTCCGCTGGGTCACCGGGCGCGAGGTCGTGGAGGTTTATGCGACCGGCGGGAACCGTGGCGATCAGCTCTTCGCCGAGCTCGACGACGTGGACACCGCCTCCGCCCTGCTCACCTTCGACGATGGCACGATCGGAGTGGTCAGCAACACTCGGTACAACGGTCAGGGCTACGACGTCCGGCTCGAGCTGCACGGCTCGGACGGCTCGATCGCGGCAGGCCTGGACGACGGGTGGCCGATGGTCTCGGCCGATCCGGACACCGTGTTCCCGGCCGGACCACCGCACACCTTCTTCATGGATCGGCTGGCCGAGGCGTTCAGGATCGAGCTGGCGACCTTCGTCGACGTCGCCGCCGGTCGGCGTACGTCGCCCTGCACGATGCGCGAAGGCCTCGAGGCCAGCTGGGTCGCCGAAGCCTGTGCTCGGTCGCGTCGCGAGCACCGCCCGATCCGTCTGGACGAGCTGCGCTGAGGGATCCGGCGTGGGCGGTCGCTCCTGCCAGCGCCAGTGTCGACCAGGTCATCGCGAGCACGGCGATCACCACGACCACCCAGCCGACGGGTGTGGTCTGAAGCCCTTCCCCGAAGACCACCACGCCGCACACGGCCGACGAGACCGGTGTGAAGATCATGATCGCCGGCTCCGATGCGGACAGATCGGCCGCCTGGAACGCGAGCTGCTGAAGCGAGACGCTGCCGACTGCCATGATCAACAAGACGTACAGCTCCCAGCTGGTGATCGCCTCCGATACCCCGGCACCCTCGGTGAGAATGGTCATCACCGACTTCGTCAGTGCACCCTGGATCCCGAACATGATGCCGGTGGCGATGCCCAGCGGCAGCGCTCGGCGAGGACCGTGCCGACGGCTCGCGTACCCGCAGAGCAGGGCGACCAGCCCGAGTCCGCCGGCACCGACGGCGATCCAGGCCGCGAGGGGCTGGACCGCCGCGCCATCGGTCGGGCGACCCACCAGGAGGAATGCGGCCAGTGCCACGACCAGCACGCCGGCACTGATCCACTGTGTCCTGGTCAGCCGCCGGTGCTGGAACCGGGCGGCCAGCGGAAGGGCGAACAGCAGGCTCGCCACGCCGAGCGGCTGCACGATGAGCAGCGAACCGACGGCCAGCCCCCACGCCGCCAGGCCGACCGCGGCGAACCCGAGGCCGTAGCCGAGCAGCCAGCGCGGTCGCGTGACGAGCATCCTCAGCAGGCCGAGACCCCGGCCGGAGGACGATGCCGCTTCGGACTGCTGAAGAACCGTTCCGATCGCGCTGACCAGCGCTGCAGACAGGGCAAGGACCGCCGCGAGCAACGGCGCAGTCATCGCCGTGCCTGCGGGGACGTGCTCGTCCGTGCGGCCATGCTGGCCAGTCTGTCAGCAACGAGGCGGGTGCTCAGCACACGAACGAGGCGGGCCCGCGTGTCAGCCCACGGCAGGCCTACCAGATCTTGACCCGGTCCTCGCGTGCGAGCCACAGCGCATCCGACTCGGTCACGTCGAACGCGGTGTAGAACTCCGGCACGTTGCGGACGATCTGGTTGCAGCGGAACTCCGGCGGCGAGTGCGGATCGGTGGCCAGGCGTTGCTTGACGGTCTCGGGCCGGGCCTTCTGCTGCCAGATCGCGCCCCAGTTGAGGAACATCCGCTGGATGTCGGTGTAGCCGTCGATCGGCTCGAGCTCGTTGTCCTCGCGCGCGATTGTGTAAGCGAGCAAAGCGATGGTCAGCCCGCCGAGATCGCCGATGTTCTCACCGATGGTGAGCTCGCCGTTGACGTGCTCGCCGTCGGCGCCCTCGGGGATGAGCTCGGAGTACTGGTCGATCAACGCCTTGGTCCGCCTCTCGAACGCCTCGCGGTCGTCGGCGGTCCACCAGTCACGCAGCAGGCCGTCGCCGTCACAGGTCGAGCCCTGGTCGTCGAAGCCGTGCCCGATCTCGTGACCGATCACCGCGCCGATGCCGCCGTAGTTCACCGCGTCGTCGGCGTGCTCGTTGAAGAACGGCGGCTGGAGGATCGCGGCCGGGAAGACGATCTCGTTCTTCAGCGGATGGTAGTAGGCGTTCACCGTCTGCGGCGTCATCAGCCATTCGTCGCGATCGATCGGGGCGCCGATCTTCTCGATCGAGCGGTTCAGCTCGTACGCCGACGCGCGCAGCACGTTGCCGATCAGGTCGTCGGGGCGGATCTCGAGCGTCGAGTAGTCCCTCCACTTGGCCGGGTAGCCGATGTGCGGCCGGAACTTCGAGAGCTTGTCCAGCGCGCTCGTCTTGGTCTCCTCGGTCATCCAGTCCAAAGCGGTGATCGATCGCCGGTACGCCTCGATCAGGTTCGCCACCAGGGTGTCCATCCGCTCCTTGGCGACGGGGGAGAAGTGACGCTCGACGTACACCTTGCCGACTGCCTCGCCCAACGCACCCTCGACGAGTGCCACTCCGCGCTTCCAGCGCGCGCGCAGCTCGGGGGTGCCCGACAAGACGGTGCCGTAGAAGCGGAACCGCTCGTCGACCAGCGCGCCGGTCAGGTACGGCGACAGGCTCGTCACGATCTTCCAGCGGGCCCAGCTCTTCCACGCCTCCAGTCGGTCCTGTCGGACCAGCTCGGCGGCCTCGGTGAAGAAGGAGGGCTGCGAATCGACGACCTCCGCCACGGTCCGCTCTGACATCTCGGCACCTGCCAGGAAGCTGCGGAACCGCAACCCGGGCGCGGACTCGACGAACTCGCTCAGTGTCTTGAGGTTGTACATCAGCCGCATGTCACGGGTCTTGACCTTGTCCCAGTGGTGAGCGGCGATATCGGTCTCCAGCTCGAAGACGGCGGCCGCCTGTCCCTCGGGGTCCTCGAGTCCGGCGAGGCGGAAGGAGACGGCGATGTGCCTGCGATACTCCTCGCGGATGGTCGCATAGCCTTCGAGACGGTAGTACTCCTCGTCCGGCAGCCCGAGGCCGCTCTGTTCGGCGAACATCACATACCGACTCGGGTCACCCGGATCGGACTCTGCGCCGAGGCCGATCAGCCCAGCGATCCCCAGCCGCAGATGCTCGCCGAGCAGCCGCATCAGGTCGTCGGTGTCGTCCACCGAGTCCACGCCGGCCAGCAGTGGTTCGAGCGCATCGACCCCGTCGGCCTCGATCTTGTCGGTATCCATGAAGCTGGCGTAGAGATCGGCGATCTTCGCCGTCTCGCTGCCGGGCTCGCCGGGCTCGATGGTGGTGATGATGTCGCGGACCGCGGCCTCGGCATCGTCGCGCAGCTTCATGAATGCCCCGGTGAGCGGCTTGTCCGCGGGGATGTCGGTGTCGGCCAGCCATCGACCGTTGACATGGCGGAAGAGGTCGTCTTGAACGCGGACGGAGTCGTCGATGCCGGAGAGGTCGATCGCGGGGACAGGTGGGGCGTCGGTCACGGCCCTGATGCTACCCACGGGTTCGGACAACCGCTTCGACTCGTCCTGGTCGCCTATTCGAACGTGACCTTCACCGGCGACTTGGTGACGTCGCCGCTCATCTGGACGTACTCGTACACCTTCTGCTTGAACGTGCCGGCCCGCCCGCCCTCGGTGCCCTTGGCCGTGAACGAGAAGGTCATCGACGCCGAGGCCTGAGCGATCGCCGGATTCTGGTAGTCCAGCCGTGGCTTCAGGTTGGACCACGGATTGCCGTCGAGCGTCCAGTGGATGCTGCTCTTGACGATCTTCTGGTCCGACTGCTTCGTCAGGGCGAAGGGGCAGCCCTTGGGCGCCAGGCTGTGTTGCTTCAGGCAGTCGTTCATGGACGCCTTGGCGGACTTGACGAATGCGTCGCTGCCGGCCTTGGTCAGCGTGGGTGTCAGCTGGATGGACGCGTAGTCCTGCGGGCTCTTCAGGACGAACGTGCTCTTGGGCCCGTAGTTGATGGTGGCGATCCCGCTGGTCACCGCGTACGAACCGGGCAGCAGGGTCACCTTGTCCGCGGTCACCTTCACCCCGTTCATGATCATCGGCACGGTGTTGCTTCTGGCCGAGCCGAGATCGAGGTCTTGGGTGGTCTCGGAGAGCTGGAAGACGTCGCCCTCCTTGCTCACATAGAAGGTCTCGTTCACGGCCTGGCCGCCGACCTTGTACGTCGCCGACACCTGGTAAGCGTTCTCGTCGGCCACCTCGGGGACGTTGATGTCGCTGATCGGGGCCCGCTTCAGCGAGTCGGCGAGGACAGCGTCGGTGAGGAACGTCTTGTCGGCGGGCTGGTCCTTGCCGAAGGCCAGGGCGGCCTCGGCGTGGCCGGCGGACAGCGCGTCGAGGTAGCCCTTGACGGCGTCGGATGCCTTGGTGGCGGCGGGCGCCGGCGCGGTCGTGGCACCGCCCCCGCCGCCGCTCGCACTCGGTTTGGAGCCACTACCGATCAACGCGACGACCCCGACGATGACGAGGATGAGCGCAACCACGGCCGCGCCAACGATGATTGCCACCTTGGGGAGGCCCGATTTCTTCGGCGGCTGGCCGGGACCGCCGGGACCAGCGGGCTGACCGGGACCACCGGGCTGACCGTAGAGCGGCTGGTAGCCGGGAGGCACGGGGGCGGTGGGTGCGTCCGGGCCAGCGGGTCCGCCGGGGATCGGGCTGTACCCGGCGGCTCCGTAACCGGCGGGGGCTCCCTGAATCGGAGGCGGAGTGGGCTGGCCGTACGGCTGCTGCGGCTGACCGTACTGCTGGCCGTAGGGCTGTTGCGGCTGCTGGCCGTACGGCTGCTGGGGCTGCTGGGGCTGCTGTCCATAGGGCTGTTGCGGCTGCTGGCCGTACGGCTGCTGGGGCTGTCCGTACTGGGGCTGGCCGTATTGGGGCTGGCCGTAGGGCTGCTGCGGCTGCTGTCCGGACGATGGTTGGCCGGGCCCCGGCGACGGAGTCGGCTGGCCGTAGGGCTGCTGAGGGTCGGGTCCAGACGGTGGCTGCGGATTGCTCACGGTGACGATCTCTTTCGAGCGGTGATCCCGCGGCGCTGGTCGAGGTTGGCTCGGCCCCGCGAGTGGCCGGCGACGGAGAAACCTTAACCGAAAGCGGGGTCAGCCGGGCCGAATTCCTTCGCGATCCGAAATCTCAGCGCCCCCGGGGCCGGGCCACGATCCGCTCGGCCAGATCACGCAGGCGCGTATTGGTGTCCTGCGACTCCTTGGCGAGCCGACGGAACGCTTCGTCGGCGGTCAACCCGTACCGACCCATGACGATTCCCTTCGCCTGTTCGATGACGGCCCGCGAACGCATCGCCTCTTGCAGCTGCCGGCCCAGTTCCTCGGCGCTGTCGACGTGGTCGGCATTCGACACGGCGTACGCGGCGTAGCTCGCGAATCGCTCGGCAAACGCGACGCTCCTGTCCGAGAACGGCTCCTCCGCGGAGGAGTAGAGGTTCAGTGCCCCCGCCGTCCGGTGCGGCACCAGCAGTGCGATGGCCGCGGTATGGCAGATCCCCGCCCGCAGCGCCGCGCGGGTGAACTCGGGATAGAGCGGAGCGTCCTCGCGGTGGTTCAAGACGATGGTCATCCCGGTCGTTGCCGCGTCGAGGCAAGGACCGAAACCGGACTCGTACTGTCGCTCGTCGAGCTGGACCGCTAGCTGGCTGCCGAACACCATCGTCTTTGGACTCCCGTTGTGGACCACGGTGACCGAGACGTCATCGACGCACGGGATCACCCGTCCCGCGAGATCGACGATTTGGCGGAGGGTCTCGTCCAATGACTGGTCACGCAGGTTGATCCTGGCAAGCTCGCCGAAGGCGGCATCCGGGTCGGTGGCCTCGAAGGTCGTCATATCGTGCCCCCGCTTCCGGCTCGAGCCGAGCCTATGCCCTCGACCAAGGGGTCGGCTCGTGCGTCGGCGCCGGTCGCGCCGGGCGCGGACGAGGCCGTACGTCGTCAGCACCATCAGCGCGAGCCAGACCAGGCCGAACCCGACCCAGCGGCCGGGTGACATCGCCTCCCCGAAGTAGGCGACGCCGATGATGAACTGCAGCGTCGGGGTGATGTATTGCAACAGGCCCAGGGCACTCAACGGGATCCGGGTCGCTGCGGCCGCGAACAGCAGCAGCGGGACTGCTGTGATCGGTCCGGCCAGGACGAGAAGGGCGGTATGGCCGAGCCCGTTGTGTCCGAAGGTGAGCTGGCCCTCAGCCTGCAGGAAGATCAGATAGCCGACGGCAAGTGGAGTGAGCAGCGCAGACTCCACCGTGAGCGTCTCGACCGCGCCCGCGTTCAGCCGATTCTTGATCAGCCCGTAGGTCGCAAAGCTGGCGGCCAGCGTCAGCGCGATCCACGGTGGATGACCGTAGTCGATCGTCAAGACGATCACCGCCACGACAGCCAGACCCACACTGGCCCACTGCACGGCCGCCAGCCGCTCGTGCAGCAGGACGACGCCGAGGATGATCGAGAGGATCGGATTGATGTAGTACCCGAGCGCAGCCTCGACCACCTGCCCGCTGTTGACCGCCCAGATGTACACGCCCCAGTTGACCGCGATCAACGCCGCGGCCAGCGCCAGCAGGGCCAGGTTGCGTCGCGTCAGAAAAGGGCGCCAGCTGGCCCGCGGGACGAGGAAGATCGACAGGATCACCGCGGTGACCAGGGACCAGATGACCCGGCTCGCCAGGATCTCCAGGGGTCCTGCCGGCTCGAGCAGCGGCCAGTAGAGAGGGAACAGTCCCCAGATGCTGTACGCCGCGATGCCGTAGAGGGTGCCGCGGTTGTGCCGGCTCGTGCTCAGTCGACGGTCCATGTGTCCGGGCCGGCGATCATCGCCTGAAGGGCGTCGTCGTCGCTGCCCTTGCCCCGGGCCAGCAGCACCTGCTCTCGGGCGAGGTCGTCGTATGCCGGCGCCTCGACGTCGCGGAAGATGCCGATCGGCGCGCGGTGCAGTACGCCGCTGTCGGTGATCCGAGACAGCCCGAAGGCGAAGCTCGGGTCGGCGATGTGTGCATCGTGCACCGCCAGTGCGTCCACTCCGACCTCGTCGACCTCGACCACCGTGAACTGACCCGTCCGGACATCGCGGACGACACCAAGGTGACCGTCCGTGCCGAACCGGATCGGTTCGCCGTGCTTCAGCGGGATGATCGCGTCGGCGGACGTGCTCGGGTCCTTGATCGCGAGAAACGCGTCGTCGTTGAAGATCGGGCAGTTCTGGTAGATCTCGACGAACGACGTACCCCGGTGGGCGGCTGCCTGTCGGAGCACCTCCGTCAGGTGCTTGCGATCGGAGTCGATCGTCCGCGCCACGAACGTCGCCTCCGCGCCGAGCGCGAGGGACACCGGGTTGAACGGGTTGTCAAGCGACCCCATCGGCGTTGATTTGGTCACCTTGCCGATCTCCGACGTGGGCGAGTACTGACCCTTGGTCAGCCCGTAGATCCGGTTGTTGAAGAGCAGAATCGTGACGTTGACGTTGCGGCGCAGGACGTGGATCAGGTGGTTGCCGCCGATGGAGAGAGCGTCGCCGTCACCGGTGATCACGAACACAGCGACGTCCTCGCGGGCCGTGGCCACGCCCGTCGCGATCGCGGTTGCTCGACCGTGGATCGAGTGCATGCCGTAGGAATCGACGTAGTAGGGGAACCTCGACGAGCAACCGATACCCGACACGATCACCGTGTTCTCCTTGGCGATCCCGAGCTCGGGCATGAAGCCCTGGAACGCGGCGAGCACGGCGTAGTCGCCGCAGCCCGGGCACCAGCGGACCTCTTGATCACTCGTGAAGTCCTTGCGGTTCAGAGGCTCCAGTGCAAGCGGCACGCCGGCCAGTCCGCTTCTGGTCGCTGGGCTCGCCGAAGCGGCTGAGCCTGCGCTGCGCCCCGGGCTTGTCGAAGGCCCAAGTCCGATGATCTCGGAGTGGGCGGATCCATTCACGGCGGTCACGAGGACGCCTCCTCCAGCAGGTCGATCTCGGTCTCCAGGTCCCGGGCGAGCTCGCTGAGCGAGATCGGCAGCCCGCGGACTCGGGAGTAGCTGTGCACGTCGACCAGGAACTTGGCGCGGAGGAGCATCGCGAGCTGGCCGAGATTCATCTCGGGAACGATCACCCGGTCGTACGACTTCAAGATCGCCCCGAGGTTGGCCGGGAAGGGGTTCAGGTGCCGCAGGTGGGTGTAGGCCACCTGTCGCCCGGCCTTGCGGACTCGTCGTACCGCGGCAACGATGGGCCCGTACGTCGAGCCCCAGCCCAGGACGAGCACGCGGGCATGGGTGCCGTCGGGGGCGGCAGGATCGTCCACCACCAAGTCAGGGATGTCGCGGACGATCCCGTCGATCTTCGCCTGACGGACGCGTACCATCTCGTCGTGGTTGGCCGGGTCATAACTCACCGCGCCGGTGTTCTTGGCCTTCTCGATGCCACCGATCCGGTGCTGTAGACCGGCAGTGCCGGGCTTGGCCCACGGCCGGGCCAGGGTTTCCGAATCGCGCAGGTATGGCAGGAAGATGTCCTTGCCGGCCTTGTCGGTTCCGTTCGGTGCGGCCGCGAAATCGACGTCGATCGGCGGGATCGAGGCCAGATCGGGCACGGGCCACGGCTCGGCACCGTTGGCGATGTAGCCGTCGGAGAGCACGATGATCGGGGTCCGGTACTTGATCGCGATCCGGACCGCCTCGATCGCGGTCGGGAAGCAGTCCGCGGGCGACTGGGCGGCGAGCACCGGAACGGGGGCTTCGCCGTTGCGGCCGAACATCACCTGCAACAGATCGGCCTGCTCGGTCTTCGTCGGCATGCCGGTGCTCGGCCCGGCCCGCTGGATGTCGCAGATGATCAGCGGCAGCTCGGTCATCACTGCCAAGCCGATCGTCTCTGCCTTCAGCGCCACACCGGGGCCGGACGTGGCGGTGACGCCGAGGTGGCCGGCGAAGCTCGCGCCGAGCGCAGCACCGATCCCGGCGATCTCGTCCTCGGCCTGGAACGTGGTGATCCCGAATCTCTTGTGCTTGCTCAGCTCGTGCAGCACGTCGGAGGCCGGCGTGATCGGGTAGGCACCAAGGAACAGCGGCAGGTCCGCCTTGCGGGCGGCCGTGATCAGGCCGTAGGCCAGAGCCAGGTTGCCAGAGATCTGCCGATACTGGCCGGGCGGCATCGGGGCCGGTGCGACGTCGTACGTGACGGCGAAGACCTCGGTCGTCTCGCCGAAGTTGTAACCGGTCTTGAAGGCGGCGATGTTCGCGTCGCGAATCGCCGGCTTGTTCGCGAACTTCGTGCTGAGGAAGTTGAGGGTGCCCTCGGTCGGGCGGTGGTAGAGCCAGGACAGCAGCCCGAGCGCGAACATGTTCTTGGCGCGGGAGGCGTCCTTGCGGGACAGCCCGAACTCCTTGACCGCCTCGACAGTCATCCCGGTCAGATCGAGCGCGTGCAGCTGGTAGTCGGTCAGACTCCCGTCCTCGAGCGGGTTCGCGTCATAACCGACCTTCGCCAGGTTGCGCTTGGTGAAGTCCGCGTTGTCGGCGATGATCAGGCCACCGCGGGGCAGATCGGCGATGTTGGCCTTGAGCGCAGCGGGATTCATGGCCACGAGCACGTCGGGCCGGTCGCCGGGCGTCATGATGTCGTAGTTGGCGAAGTGCACCTGAAAGCTGGAGACGCCGGGCAGCGTGCCCTGCGGCGCGCGGATCTCGGCGGGGAAGTTGGGCAGCGTCGAGATGTCGTTGCCGAAGGTCGCCGAGTCGGCGGTGAACCGGTCTCCGGTCAGCTGCATACCGTCGCCGGAGTCCCCCGCGAAGCGGATGACGACGCGGTCGAGAGTTTGCACCTGGGTCAACGGTTGACCTTCTTCCTTCCTCGCGTGCCTCCTCGCCGGCCGGTTGGTCACGAGGAGAGGGACCTCGGGTCGGCCCACGCGTGAGGCCCGCGGTCGGGTCGACCGGCATCAGGGCCTCGTCCATGATAGGGCGGACAAACTCACGAATATTCCCAAGTCCACCTCGGTCGAGACGCAGGTCACCGCGTTTCTGCCCGCTGATCGTACGAAGGCTGCGCCCGCCGGCTGCTGCTGGCCGGTGCTGGCCCCCGGTTTCACGCCCGATCGTGCGTATGTGGCCACTGGTCCGGTGAGTCGGCCTCGTTTCCCCGCCCGATCAGGCGGATGTGGCCACTGGTCCGGTGAGTCGGCCTCGTTTCCTCGCCCAGTCAGGCAGGTGTGGCCACGGGTCCGGTGAGTCGGCCTCGTTTCCTCGCCCGGTCAGGCGGATGGTGGCCGTACGGGCCGCGTTTGATCCCCACCTGCCCACCCGATCGTGAGAATGGCCCCAGGCCCGAGCGGAGGGCATGACCGCCGTGGCAGGCTGGCCGGGTGACCGAGACACCGGGTGAGGACAGTTCGCGCTTCGACGAACGAGTCGAGGAGCGGGCGGAGCTGCTGCCGGAGGAGCTGGCTGCCGGTAGCGACGACCCGGAGGCTCAGGCGGAAGCGATTCTCGCCGAGTCGGATGAGCGGATCGCCGACCCCGAGGGGACCGGTGCACAGTCGACACAGACGATCTCCAGCCGGCCCGAGCCAGCCTGATCGTCGGTCGCACCAGCCGCGGCCGGTCGCGACGTCGCGTCGCCCTCGACCGTCTGCCAGCACAGGCGTGAAGACGGCCTGCTGGGGGCTGGTCCGTGCGTCGTCTGCCAGCACAGCCGTGAATACGTGCCCGCTGTGGGCTGGTCCGTACGTCGTCTGCCAGCACAGCCGTGAAGACGTGCTGCTGTGGGCTGGTCTGTGCGTCGTCTGCCGGCACAGCCGTGAAGACGGCCCGCTGGGGGCTGGTCTGTGCGTCGTCTGCCAGCACAGCCGTGAAGACGGCCCGCTGGGGCTGGTCCGTACGTCGTCTGCCAGCACAGCCGTGAAGACGTGCCGCTACGGGCTGATCCCTACGTCGTCTGCCAGCACAGCCCTGAAGACGGTAAGGGTGAGCACCCGCCCACGAGGTCCTGGACCCGGCGACGAGCCGGCGCGCTACGACTCCGGCGAAGGATCGTGCTGGCCGGCGAGCCGGGCCAGGCGACCGGTGCCACCCCGCTGCCACGGGCGCGGACCTGCCTCCGGACGGTAGTTGACGCCCAGCACGTCGAGGCGCTCCAGCTGCGCCTCCAACCGGGGTACGAACTCGTCCCAGGAGCGACCGACCGGGTCCGACCAGGCCACTTCGGCGAGCGCGCAGGCCCGCGGAAACGCCGTGTAGTCCAGATCTCGGGGGGTCTGCTGGTACTCGGTCCAGAGCTGGCCCTGAACCCCCAGGATGTGGCCGGCGAACTCGTCCGGCACCCCCTCGAGCGGGTCGAAGGCGTACACGGTCGGCGTCTCCACCAGCCCACCGATCCGGTACGGCTCGTCGTCGCGGTCGCTGGGGTAGTAGTCGAGATACGTCCGCCGGGTCGGCGCCATCACGACGTCCATCCCGTGCTCCGCGGCCCGTACGCCGTGGGCGGCGCCGCGCCAGGCCATCGCCACCGCGCCGGGAACCGGTCCCTCCTCGGCGATCTCGTCCCAGCCGACAGCGATCCGACCGCGCTCGGCGAGCCAACGGTTCAGCTGGTCGGTGAACCAGCGCTGCAGCTGACCGGGTCCGGCGAGACCGCGCTGTGCCGCGAGCTCTGCCGCTCGCGGGCTCGCCAGCCACTCGGTGCTCGGGCACTCGTCCCCGCCGATGTGGACGTAACGGCTGGGGAAGACGTCCAGGAGCTCCTCGTACAGGTCGAAGACCATTGCCACGGACGCGTCGTCCAGGCTGAGCACCTCGTCGAACACACCGAACGTCGTGGCTGCCTCGTACCCGGTCTCGGGGTGGTTGCCGAACTCGGGGTATGCGGCGAGCAACGCGCTGACGTGGCCGGGGAACTCGAGCTCGGGCACAATCGTGATGCCGCGATCGGTGGCATAGCCGACCAGTGCGCGAAGCTGGTCTTGACGATAGAAGCCGCCGTGTGGCGTACTGTCGCCGATCTCCTCGGCCGGGCGGCGTGTCTCGCGGCGCCAGCTCGCGACCTCCTGCAGGCGCGGATGACGCTTCGACTCGAACCGCCAGCCCTGGTCGTCGGTCAGGTGCAGGTGAAAGACGTTGAACTTGTGCTGCGCCAGCAGGTCGATGAACCGGAACAGGTCACTCAGCGGGACGAAATGGCGACAGGTGTCCAGGTGCATGCCGCGCCAGCGGAAGCGTGGTCGATCCTCGATCGAGACGACCGGAACCGTGAGCGGCCGCACGCGGCTCCCGGGCAACAGCGTGCCGGGCGGCAGGAGCTGGCGGAGAGTCTGCAGGGCCCAGCCGAGACCGGCTTGGTCGGCGGCTGTGATCGTGATCCGGTCGGCCTCCACGTCGAGCCGGTACGCCTCGGCCGCCAGCGTGTCGTCGAGCCCAAGGCTGATCCGGCCCGCGGGATCGGACGGGAGGTCGAGCCCGGTGCCCGGAGACAGCAGTCGCCGGGCTGCCCGAGCAAGCTCTCCGGGGCCGGAGATGGCGTCGTGGTCGTCGAAGGTGAAGAACCCGGTGCCGGATCGGACAGAGGTCGGCTTGGGCAGGAGCACCCGAACACACTAGTAGCCATTCGGGTCGGTCGCACCGAGCACGCGGCGAGTCCGGATCGCGCGACAAAGTTCTGCTACGGCCACAGCGAGGGTGGCATCGGGCTCAGGGTGTCGACGCGGCCTCGACCTCGCCACGGCTGCGCAGGATGCAGAACTCGTTTCCCTCCGGGTCGGCGAGGACAACCCAGCCGAGCCCGTCGGCGGTGCGCCGATCGTCGACTTCGGTCGCACCGAGCGCCAGCAAACGGACGAGCTCGTCGTCGCGCCGGCCCTCGACCGGCCGAAGATCGAGATGCAGCCGGTTCTTGACGACCTTCTCGTCCGGTACGTCGATGAACAGCAGCGCCGTGCCGCCGTCTGCCGAGAAGATCAGGCACTCCTCGTGCTCCGGCAGATTCGGGTCCTCCGGGTCCTCGTGGAAGCCCAGTACGTCCGACCACCAGCGCGACAGCGCGTATGGATCGTGTGCATCGATGGTGAGTTGGCTGATGAAGCTGACCATGGCTCATCCGACTACGCGATGAGCGTTCGTGTCGAGCGGTTTGTCCCGGCTGGGTGGCCGTCAGGTACGGAGAGCCGGGTCCGGGTGCGGAAAAACTGTCCGTCAGCGCGTCCGCGACCGACGTCGTCGCGCGTGCGTCGGGGCACTCATCGGCCACGAGCCCCCGATATTTCCGTTCCGCGCTCGACTGTCGGGCTTAGACCGAGGGGTTTGCCCGGAGATCTGGATGGACCCAGTCGGGCCACGGCCGCTGCTCGGCGCCGACGGTGTCGGCGATTCGGGCGAGGCACTGCTCCAGGGTCGGACGCCGGGTGGGATTCTCCGCCGTCAGCTCGGCCACCAGCGTGCGGAGTCGGCGACCGCGGGTATCGACCGGGGGTCCGCCGGTGGCGCCGACACACTCCGCAAGCACCCTTCCGACGCCGAAGATGTCCATCGCGGCCGAGATTGGCTCGCAGGCCTCCATCTCGGGCGCGGCCCAGCCGAGTGTCCCCACCGGTCGCCCGGCCGGTTGCCTGGTCCCGATCCTGCGGGCGCTCCCGAAGTCCGCCAGGACCGGGCGACCGTCGCGGATCATGATGTTCTCGGGCTTGATGTCGAGGTGGGCCAGACCTCGGCGGTGGATCGGTACGAGGGCGGCGAACAGCTGGGCACCCAGCAGTGCCACCGAGTCGTCGTCCAGCGCGCCCACCTCGTCCAGCTCGTCGTCGAGGGCGAGGCCGTCGATGTACTCGAGCACGACGTGCGGCAGGGGCCCGTGGCTGTCGTGGCCGATCAACCGCGGGAGATTGGGATGCACCAGACCGTCCAGTGCCGCGACCTCACGTTCCAGGGATTGGATCGCGCGCGGATGGTCGACCTGGTGCGGTCGCGCCAGCTTGACCACGACGGGGCTCCAGAGCACGGGTGACCACGCGAGCCAGGTCTCGCAGCGGTGGCCGACGCCGAGCCGCTGCCAGGCCCGGAGTCCGCCGACGATCTCTTCTCCCGGGGCGTACGTCCACACAGGCAGCTGGTCGTCCTCGTCCAGATCGACCGCGCGGGTCAACGAGCAGGTGGTCATCTCGTCCAGATCCTTTCTGCACCCGGCCACGGGTCAAGGGGGTTTCGGGTCGGGCCCGCCAGGTGACACGGGCGCCTCGTCCTCCCGCCCGATCGTGCGAATGGATGGAAACCGGGGCGTTCGGCCTCAGGTCTCCACCCGATCGTGCGAACGGGTGGGTACCCGGGCGGTTCGGGCCCCGTCTGCCCACCCGATCGTGCGAGTGAGAGTGAACGACGAGGCCCGGTCCGCCGGGGGATGTCAGTCGCGCGAGCGGCTGCGGGAACGAGACCGGCTCCGCGAGCGGGAGCGGGACTTGTGGCTGACGGGGCGCTTGATGGTGAGGATCTTCATCGACGTACTCCTTCGGTGAGGGGTTGGAGGTGACCAGGTCGGTCGTGGGGTGGTCGGACGCTGTCGGGTCAGTCGCGCGAGCGGCTGCGGCTCCGGGACCGGCTGCGGGAGCGGCTCCGTGACTTGTGGGTCACGGGAGCCTGGATCCGAGGGGTGGTCTGCACGGCATTCACCTCCTCTCGGCGAGCTCGTAGGTGCGTCCGGCGACCAGCGAGGTGCCGGAGGAGGCGACCGTCACGGTCCGGTCGGCCAGCGCGGCCAACCGAGGATCGTGGGTCACGATGAGGGTTGTCCGGAGGGCGGCGATCTCGGCGATCGCATGGATCACCTTTTCGGCCGCGGCATCGTCCAGGGAGGCAGTCGGCTCGTCGAGCATCAAGATGCCGGCCTGCGACACGGCGGCGCGGGCCAGTGCGACCCGGCGGCGTTGCCCCCCAGAGAGCCGTCCGGCCCCTTCGCCGAGATCGGTGTCGTAGCCCAGCGGCAGCCGGTCGACGAACTCTCCCACCTGCGCCGCTTCGCAGGCGGCGATCACGTCCGCTCGGCTGGCGGACCGGTTCCCGATCGCGACGTTCTGGGCGAGGGTGGCATCGAGTAGCCACGGGTCCTGCGGGACGTACGCGATGGAGCGGCGCAAGCTCTGCAGCCGGAACGTCTTGATGTCGCGTCCGTCGAGGGTGATCGCGCCTCCGTCGACGTCGTACAGCCGGAGCATGAGCAACAGCAGCGTCGACTTGCCGATCCCGCTCGGACCCAACAGGCATACGGTCTCTCCGGGCCGCACGTCCAGGTCGAGGTCCTGCACGACCAACCGACTCGGGTCGTAGCCGAAGCTCACCCCGGAGAACCCGATGCCCAGCGGTCCCGGCGGAACACTCGGTGCGGCGGGGTCGTCGGTGACGATCTCGTCGGCGTCGAAGACCTCCGCGATCCGCTCGATGCTGGCACGGGCCTTGGCGAGGACAGCGGAAAGGCGGGTCAGGCTGCGGACGGGGGCGTACAGCTCCTTGAGGTAGGCGATGACCACCAGCAACAGCCCCGCCGTCATCGCGCCGCTGCGTACTTGCAGCCCACCCGCGACGAGCACCAGCCCGGAGCCGAAAGCGAGGACCACGTCGCTCCGGGGCGCCCAGCGAGCCTCGATCTCGACGGCCTGGCTGGCGGTTCGGACGACGTCGGCGTTGCGCGTGTCGAAGTCGGTCCGGGCACGGTCCAGTCGGCCGAACGATTGGATGGTGGTCACGTTGCGGATCAGGTCGGAGGCAACTGCCGCCAGTCGTCCTGAAGCCGTACGAGCCTCGGTCTGGCTGCGGTGTACGAGCCGTCGCTGGCGTACGGCTGCAAGGGCCAGCAGCGGGACGACCAGCAGTCCGAGCGCGGCCAGCCAGGGATGCACGACCAACAGGATGATCAACACGCCCACGACGGTCAGGACGTTCGGGATGAGCTTGGCGGTTGCGGCGACAACAGCATCGAGCAGCCGGCCGACGTCGGAGGTGACTCGGCTGACGACCTCACCGCTGCGATGGCGAGCGTGCCAACGGGGTGACAGCTGCAGGGTGTGCTCGAACAATCGGCCTCGCAGGTCACCGCCGATCCGTTCGGCCGCTTTCTCCGCGAAGGTCACTGCGCCCATGTCCAGCAGGCCGGAAAGGGCGGTCAGGACCACCGTTGCGAGTCCGCACAAGATCAACAGTGCGGTCGGGTCGATCTGGAGCAGCCAGCTCGGGCGACCGTCGGCGCTGGGAGCGCCGGCAGTGACGGCACCCTCGCCGAGGGCGTAGTCGACGGCCAGCGCCAGCGGCCAGGGCCGGGCCAGCTCGACCCCGATCCGCAGCACCGACAGCACGCAGGAGAGCGTCAGCGCAGCGCGCTCCGCTCGCAGCGGGCCGCCGAGGAGGCGGAGACCGGGGTTCGTCATGGCCTCCAAGCTCGCGGGCCAAAAGGGCAGGTGGCTAGTGAACCTTGGTGCTAGCACGGACGAACAGCCTTCGTACGGGCGGCCGCCGGGGCTACGATCCGCGACATGAAGCACGGACGGGGGACCGCCGATCCGTCCGTCGGCGTGCCCGTCCTCGGAACGAACGCGATGGGAGGCAAACCCGTCTCCGTTGCCGGGCTGGTCGCCCGCTTCACCGCCGCCGGTCTGGTGGTGATGATCGCGCTGGCGATCGGCATCGCGGTGCTCGCTCGCCAGGCCGGCACCGAGAAGGCCATCGAGTCGGCCGAGCAGGTCTCCTGGGTGACCGCGCGGGGGATCGCCGAGCCACGGCTGACGCCACAGGTCCTCGCCGGCGACCCGGACGCCTTGACGGCGTTCAACGAAGCCATGCAGACGTACGTCCTGCGCGGCTCGCTGGTGCGGGTGAAGGTCTGGACCGCCGACGGCAAGATCGTCTACTCCGACGAGCCGCGGCTGATCGGTCAAACCTTCCCGCTGGGCGATGACGAGACCGAGGCGCTGGAGAACGGCCAGACCGACTCCGAGATCAGCGACCTGACTCGGCCGGAGAACATCTACGAGCAGTCGTTCGGCAAGCTGCTCGAGGTCTACAACGGCGTGACCGCGACGAACGGCGAGAAGCTGCTGTTCGAGACGTACTTCCGTTATGACGCGGTGGTGACCGCCGGGCAGGCCGAGTGGCGGACGTACGCCCCCGTCGCCCTCGGCGCGCTGCTGCTGCTCGAACTCGTTCAGATCCCGTTCGCGTGGTCATTGGCCCGGCGGCTGCAGCGTCAGCAGCTGGATCGGCAACGGCTGTTGCAGCACGCGGTCGACGCCTCCGATGCCGAACGACGGCGGATCGCCGGCGACCTGCACGACGGCGTGGTGCAAGACCTGACCGGACTGACGTACGCGCTGGATGCGGCCCGGCTGGGACCGCCCGACGCCGGTCGGGACGCGGAGCTGGTTCGAAGCACGGCCGTCGGACTACGCAACGGCATCCATGATCTTCGGTCCCTGCTCGTCGACATCTATCCACCGAACCTTGCCGAAGAGGGTCTGCCGGCGTCGCTGACCGAGCTGGCCGGTCGGCTCGAGCGTGCCGGGGTGAGCGTCGAGCTCGATCTCGACGGTGCCGCGGATCTCCCGCCGCAGACTGCCGCGGTGCTGTACCGATCGGCTCAGGAGATCTTGCGCAACGTGACGGCGCACAGTCATGCTCGGCAGGTGTTGATCAGCGCCACCGTCGACGCCGGGGGCGCCACCCTGGTCGTCGACGACGACGGCCGCGGCTTCGACACCGCCGATCTCGAGCGTCAGCTGGCGGGCGGTCACCTCGGACTGCGCTCCCTTGGGGACCTGGTCGCCGACGCCGGCGGCACGTTGACCGTACGTTCGGCGCCGAGCCAGGGAACCAGGGCAGAGGTCTCGGTGCCGGTCGGATGATCCGTGTCCTGCTTGTCGACGACCATGCCATCGTCCGCGGCGGACTGCGCGCCCTGCTCGAGACGACGGCGGATCTCGTCGTGGTCGGTGAAGCAGCCGATGGCGAGGAAGCCGTCTCCCTCGCCGACGGGCTGCGACCCGACGTCGTACTGATGGACCTGTCGATGCCCGGCGTCGATGGGGTGGCCGCCACAGCAGCGGTGCTGCAACGCAGTCCCGACTCGCATGTGTTGGTGCTGACCTCGTTCGGCGAGCAGAAGTGGATCGTGGAGGCGTTGGCGGCCGGCGCCGAGGGCTACCTGCTGAAGCACAGCGAACCGGAAGTGATCCTGGCCGGGATCCGCGAGGTGATGGTCGGTGGATCGCCCCTGGACCCGAAGGCGGCTCGGGCCTTGATCACGAGTCGACGAGACCCGGGCTCCACGGAGCGGCCGGCATCCGGCACGCCTGGCCGGGGAAATGCTGATGACTCCCGTGGGACCGCGCGGGGCGCGGTCTCCCCGCTCACCGAGCGCGAGCGCCAGGTGCTGGAGATGGTCAGCAACGGGTTGCCCAACAAGGCCATCGCGAGGCGGCTGGGCATCACCGAACGGACGGTCAAGGCGCACCTGACGAGCATCTTCCAGCGACTCGGGGTGAATGATCGGACACAGGCCGCTCTCTGGGCGCAACGGCAACGGCTGTCCTGACCGCGGATCCAACCGCACCGATGGCCTGGTACTAGTACCAACGGACGATGCGCATACGTCGTCGTTGCGCCGAAGCTGTGAGGGTGGACGACACAACCGACATCCGAGGACGCGCGGTCGTCTGGAGGGTGGGGGAGACCGTCGCCGGAACTGCCCGGGAGCGGCGCCGTGTCTGGCGTGGCCGCCTCGGCCTGGCCGCAGTGTCCCTGGCTGCGCTGGTCGCGCTGGTGAGCGGCACCGCGGCCTGGTCGGTGCTGACCCCGGTCGGTTCGGACCCGCAGACACCACTGTGGATCGCGCCGCCGCGGGCGGTCGCTGACCATGCGACAGCCCGGCCCACTGTTCGCTCGACGCCGGCCCGGCCGGATCCATCCGGACGCTCGAGCGCTGCCGACGATCATGGCCGGCGGCACGGCGGGCATGGCGCCGATGACGCGTCCGGAGCGGTCAATCCAGGCTCGAGCAAGCCGGCGAAGGACAAGCTGCGGACTCACGACCACCCTGGGTCCGACGACAAGGGCGGCGAAGCGAAGTCCGGGAGCCACAGGAGCTCGGCTGACGGGCGAGGCTCGACGGGCGGCAGCGACGGGTCGGCCGCTCAAAGGTCCGCTGGATCCGGCGACAAGGGCGGCTCGGGAACGGGTGGCTCGTCGTCGGGTGGCTCGCTCGGGTGGCTCGTCGTCGGGTGGTTCGGGCTCGGGTAGCTCGGGATCGGGCGGCGCGAGCTCGAGACGTGGTTCGAAGGGAACTGACGAGTCGCGCACGGGAAAGGACGCCAACCGTCACGGAGACGACTCCGAGCAGGATCGGAATTGACCTGCTCGGCAGAGCTCCGGATATGGAACTGCCCTCGCCGCGATGCGACGAGGGCAGTTCCGAGGGCGTTATGCCTGATCAGGCCGGGTCCGACTCCAGATCGTCGGCCTTCTCCGCGGCGGCCGGCGCAGAATCGCCGGCGTCGTCCTGCGCCGAGCCGAGCGTGTCGTGTCCTGCGAACTGAGCAGTCTCCGACACATCGGACGCGGCACCGGCCGCGTCGTCCACGCCCTCAACGGCGCTGTCCGCGCCCGAATCAGCTGCCTCGGCGATGCCCGATGCGGCGAGGTCCGCGGTATAGCCCGTGTCGGCAGCGGCTTCGGCTGTGCCGGCTCGACCCCGGCGCCCGTCGACTCGACGCTGTCGCTGACCTCATCGGCGACGGTCTGGTCGTCGCCGTCGAAGCGATCCTTGACGTCGTCCACCACATCTGCGGCCTTGTCCTTCACGTCGCCGGCGACGTCCTTCGCCTTGTCGCCGATATCGCCGGCGGTGTCCTTGGCAGTGTCCGCCAGGTCGCCCGCGACATCGCCAGCCTTCTCGGCCAGATCACCGACCTTGTCCTTTGCGTCGTCCAAGACGTCCTTGATCTTGCCCTTGATCTCATCCAAGCCCATGCCGCGCGTCCCATCCGATCGGTTCGCACCTGGTCGTGCGATCGTGCGCTCAATCCTAGGGACGGCTCCCGTCGAGGCACTGGCGAATCATCGGTAGTTCGTGAACTGGACGTCGAAGTCGTAGTCCTGCGCCTTGATCAGCGACTGAACCGCCTGCAGGTCATCGCGGCTCTTGCTGCTGACCCGCAGCTCGTCACCCTGGATCTGACTCTTCACACCCTTGGGTCCCTCGTCGCGGATGAGCTTGGACACCTTCTTGGCGTTCTCCTGGGTGATTCCTTCGGTGGTGCTGGCGGTGATCTTGTACAGCTTCCCCGACGTACGCGGCTCGCCGGCGTCCAGAGACTTGAGGCTGATGCCGCGTCGGACGAGCTTGGACTGGAAGACGTCGAGCACCGCCTTGACCCGTTCCTCCGAGTTGGCCTCCATCTCGATCGCGTCACCGGACCACGCGATGGCCGCGTCGGTGTTCTTGAAGTCGAACCGCTGACGTACCTCCTTCGCGGCTTGATTGAGGGCGTTGTCGACCTCTTGACGGTCCACCTTGCTGACGATGTCGAACGAGCTGTCCGAGGCCATCGGGACGTCTCCTTTAGCTGGGTCGGGCGGTTGGGCACGTGCTCAGCGGCATCCGAGTTGGGCGGCGTCGCTGGAGTTGCTATTGTGTGCGATCGTCGCCGAGACACCGCAAGGGGTCCGCGGAGACGTGGCAGGTTGCCCGAGTGGCCAAAGGGAGCAGACTGTAAATCTGCCGGCATCGCCTACGTTGGTTCGAACCCAACACCTGCCACACCAGGGGAAACGGTCTCTGACCAGGCCGTTCGCCCGATTTCGTTAGCGTCTCGCTGTCCGGCTGGGATCGGCTGTATCCGGCGGAATACGGCTGTTCTGTCCCTATTTGTGTCCCTGGAGACGGGGTCTCGGCGTGTCGGCGTGTCGCGTTCCAGATGCGGTCAAGGGACTCCTGCTCGGTGCCGTCGACGGTCTTCGCGTAGACCTTGAGCAGGACCGGGACACTGTGGCCGGCCCAACGGGCGACCAGCGCGGCGTCGCCGGTGGTGCGGAGCCAGGTGGACACCGCGGCATGGCGGAGCGCGTAGGGAACACTCCAGCAGTGGCGAGGCGGCTTCGGCTGCGGTGTCAAGGCGGCGGCCCGGGCGCGGTGGAACACGCGCAGGTAGGTGCGGTCGGTGACCGGTCCGGCGTGGGCGCCGACGAAGAGCCGGCCGTCGCCGGATCGGCCGGTCCGAACTCGTCGATGTGAGCCTGAAGGATCTCGACGAGCTCGGGATGGATGGGGACGCGACGGGCTTCGCCGTCGGCCCGGTGCTTGAGGGGGACCCGTTCGCGGATCTCGCCGGTGTTGGTCCAGCTGCTGCCGGACCGGGGTCGAGCTTCGGTGAGCCGCATCTCTCCCCACTGTCCGGATTCGGTGGGCAGGGTGATGCTGGACCGTCGCAGCTCGGTGGCTTCCTCGGGTCGGAGCGCGGCGTAGTACATGCAGGCGAAGAAGGCTTTGAGGTGACGCCCTCGTTCGCCGTCGGCCTCGACTGCGGCGAGGAATCGGTGGGCCTGGTCGGCATTGATCACGACCCGTGGGTCGATGCCGGTGGTGGTGCGCGGCCTGGTCCAGCGGATGTGGGTAAGCGGGTTCTCGGTGAGGATCCCGATCTCGCAGGCGTACTCCATCGCGTTGTGCAAGATCATCCGCTTGCGGGTCGCGGTGCTCGCCGCCGCCTTCGACCCGTCTTGGTCTGGCTGATCCGCGTCAGCAGGTCGCGGACGAGACGACTGCGGGTGGCAGGTTCCTTGGAACGCGTCCATCTGGACGGTGTGCCTGCTCGAGCCAGGCGAGCGTCGTCGCAGCTCGGCGGGCGGCTCGGGGTCGTCGCGGATGCGGGTGCTGTATGCCCAGCGCAGCGCTGCGCGCAGATCCTCTCGCGGCGGCTGCCCCTTGCTGGTCACAGCGCTTCGGTGGCGTCGGTCAGGGCCTCGGCGACGCCGCGGCGCGAGCCAGGCGACAGCGTCGGCCACTTCATGGTGGTGTAGTCGAGGGTGAACTCATACCAGGTCGAGGTCGCTCGGTCGCGGTGCCGCACGACAGCGGGAGTGCCGGTGGCGACCAGGAAGGCCTCGCCGCTGCTAGCGGCCGTGAGCAGCGAGGCGCGGTACGGAGTTCGCGTGCGCCTTGGTCTCGAAGGTCTTGCGCCAGATCTTGCCGGCAACGCTCCAACGCAGCGATAGGAGACGACCGTGCCCTTCGATGCCGCGCCGTGGTCTCGACGCTCCAGACCTTGACGTCGTAGGTCAGCTCGCTCACAGTCGGCCTCCTCAAGGCCGGCGAGCCAGCGGTCGAGATCGGCGCGCCGGACACGGAGGTCGCCGTTCGGCAGCTTGATGCACTTCGGGGCGCGGCCCTTGGCTCTCCAGTCGTAGAAGGTGGAGCGGGCAATCTGAAGCTCCTCGCACAGTTGGGCGAGTGTCAGCTTGTCCAGCGGTGCCGCTCCGGCTCGCGTGGGTTGGTTCGGCCACGGACCCGCGGTGACCACCGGACTGCCGGATGAGTTGCCGACCCTCGTCATGGCCGCCACCGCCCTACGAGCAGCACCGGTAGCCGATCCGCGGCGGTGTGGTGCACGACCAGACGTTCCGCTGACCGCGCAAATCGTCCGCCTGCGATAGCGGCGCCTGGCAGCGAGCAGAGAGCGGAGACACGTCCGTACCGCCGGTGGCCAAAGCATTCTCCGCTGCATCACTTCCTCGCCCCCCACCGAGCCACAGGTCGACATTGGGCAGTGGTGTGACGTCGTGGGCGGCGTGCCAGATCTCGAACGCGAGTTGATCACTGTCAGATTGGCTTGGGTTGTTGGTGGCGGTCGGCTCGACCACCAGGTGCTGTTCGGGTCGGTGTCGGCCTCGACGATGACGTCGGCGGACAGACCTGGGATGTCGTTGGCGATGCTCTGTGCGGCGAGCGGTGAATCTCTCGGCGTAGAGCCGGTACTCGGTTGCGTATCGGTCGGTGACCGTCTCGATCTCGCTGTCCCAGGCGTCGAGGTCCTGTTCGGTGTCGGCTGACTCGTAGCGTTTGCCGAGGTTCTCGAGTGCTTCGTCGAGGCCCATCAGGCCTGGGTGGTGGAGTCCGTCCTCGATGAGTTCGGCGACGTTGAGGTGGATCACGATCGGCTGGGTGCGGAACCAGGTCCAGTGCTCGGGAAGGTCGCCCATCGTTCCCCGGACGAGGAGGTCGACGTAGGCCGACTCCCAGGAGCCGGGGCGGCCGGCGATGAGGCAGTCGGGACCGCCGACATTGGCGGCCGTCGCCGCGAGCACCTGCGCCAGGAAGTCGCCGAAGTCGCACGGCGTCCCATCGACGTTGCGTTCCAGGGCGGCGCGGGTCAGCGCCGCCACGGCGTCGGTGTACAGCTCGGTGTCGTTCCGGTCTTCGATGATCACGACCGGCTCTCCTTTGGGCCACGGTCTCCGAGTCGCCGGACGATTCCGCGACGCGACAGCTGACCCACGTCCATCCGCATCAGCTCGAGATCGCGGACGTCGCGGTAGGTCCGCTCCAGAGCCGTCCAGAGATGTTCCCGGTCTGATCGGCTGAGGCCGCCGCGCCACTCCGAGTGGTCGTCGGTCGTCACGGATGCCGCGAGGCACTCGGCGACCACGGGGCAGCGCCCGCACAGTGTCGGTGTCGACGCGACCTGACCGGCGCAGGCCGACTGGTCGGTCCAGTCGAGCCCCCGCCATTCGGCCATGACCCCGAGCCGGCCGATGACGACCGTCCGGTACTCGAAGACCGCGAGCTCGTCGAGCCGCTGTCTGCTGACCGGCGCACTACCGACTAGCTGATTCATCAGCCCTCCTGCCTGTGACGTGATGGTCGTCAGCGTGAGCCGCCGAACAGACCCACGTCGAGCATCAGGCGAAACCTGTGGACAACTCCACCCCATCCCGCGGACATCTGTGGACATCTACTATGGATGACGCTGGCCGAGACTATGATAACCTGAGTTAGTGACCAATCATCGGCTGCGCGGGGCGATGCTGAACGCCGGTCTGACCCCGGTCGCGCTGGCCGACGCAGTCGAGGTCGACGTCAAGAGCGTCATGCGCTGGATCGCCGAAGAGCGGATGCCCTACCCGGTGACCCGGGTCAAGGTGGCGCGCGTCCTGCACCAGGAAGAGACGTTCCTCTGGCCGGCTCTGCTCCAGGGCGGGGAGTCGTGTGCCGTCGCGGCGGCTGAGATCGATCGGGTCTGGCCCACCCGGAGCTCGATCTCCAGCGAGACCTGGCATGCGCTGTTCTCCCGGGCGACCCAGCAGCTCGACATCCTCGTGTACGCCGGAGCCTTCCTGATCGAGACCCTTGATCTTGCCGACGTGCTCGAGTGGAAGGTAGCGAAAGGGACCAGGATTCGCGTGCTGGTTGGCGATCCGCGGAGCGAAGCGGTGGGAATGCGGGCTGCTGAGCTGTCACTGGAGTGGTTGCCGCAGCGGTGTCAAAGCACCCTGGACTACCTCCGTCGGGTTGACGGCATCGGTCTTCGACCGCACGGAGCATGTCACTACGTGAGCCTGTTCCGCTTCGACGACCTGCTTCTGGCGAACACGCACGCCTACGGCATCTGGGCATGCCACTCGCCAGTGCTCCAGCTGCGCAAGGCAAGCTCGGGCAACCTCTTCGACTTCTACGCCAGCTCCTTCGACGGCGCCTGGCGCCGCTGGGGTCAGGCACCGCCCCAGCGCCATCGACGGTGAGGATCCCCGCGTGCTGGCCACGACATCCGATGGGAAGGACCCGGACATGACCGAGGCAGAGTCCCGCCTCTCCGACGAACTCGACGAGCAAGGCCTTCTTCGACGCATCGAATACGTGCGCGGCAAGATGCACGGCTGGGGTCTCACGGCCGGCGACCCCGGTCACATCGACGTCGAAGACGCCGACAACCTGGACCCCGAGCATCCGCCTCTATGTCAGAGCAGACCATCCCGCCCTCGCCAGCTACTACGCCCGGATCGGCGCTGAAGCACTCGAGCGCGCGGAGCCTGACGACCCCGACGAGTTGCGGCGCCGAGCCAACCTCGACTGGGCCTCCACCGCGGTCGCACGAGCTCAGCGGCCACGAGGGCCGCACGGACAGCAGAGCCCCTAGACGGTATGAGCACAGGGCTGCTGATTCAAGACACCCCACTAGGTCACCTCGGCCGTGCCGGGCGGCAGGTCGCGGTCAGATATAGGCGATGGCCTGATCTGCCTCGGGGGTGGCTGGGTCTGCAGAAACGGTCGATATTGAGACGAAGCGGCTGGTTCGGTGGCATTGCTGTGGATCGGTATGCGGCGGACGTAGGCCGCGTCGATCGCGGAGGAATAGTCAATACCTAATGAGTCTCGAACGACGGCGATCCCGGGCGTGGATGCCTTGTCAATACTCGGGACCGGTTTGAGCCCTCTCCACAGGCGGGCGGCGTGTCCGGGCTCGTTGTCGTGACCTGTTGACGCAGGGTGTTGATCATGGTTCGAGCCCGCGTGCACGGCACATACCTCGCTACTCGGGAGCCTGCGAGCTCTTGCCGCGAAGACCGGGACCGTGCGCGTCGCTGGGATCGTGAACGGCTCCATCGGAGGGAAGGCCATCGAGCCTCGTCATTAGGGCGCCGCGCGTTCTCGTCAGGGTCTGTGACCAGGGACATGCACATCGAACTGGAAGGGAGAGTGAGCACGTGGAGAAGGTGTACTGCGGCATCGACTGGGCGGAGAAGCATCACGACGTCGCTTTGGTCGACGCCGGCGGGAAACTGGTGGCCAAGCGGCGCATCGCAGACTCGGTTGCCGGGTTTGCGGAGTTGACCGCGATGCTGGCCGACGCTGGCGACGTGGAGGAGTCGCCGATCCCGGTGGCGATCGAGACCTCCCGCGGGCTGCTGGTCGCCGCGTTGCGGGCCAGTGGTCGGCCGGTCTATCCGATCAACCCGATGGCGGTGGCCCGCTACCGGGAGCGGCACTCGGTGTCGCGGACGAAGTCCGACCACGTCGACGCGATGACCCTGGCCAACATCTTGCGCACCGACGCGCACATGCACCGGCCGTTGCCGGCGGACACCGAGCTGGCCCGCGCCATCGCTGTGCTGGCCCGCGCCCACCAGGACGCGACGTGGCGACGCACCCGGGCCGGCAACGAACTGCGTTCGCTGCTGCGCGAGTACCACCCAGGGTTCCTGGCCGCCTTCGCCGGCGGCAGCGCCACCAACCTGGCCACCGCCGACGCCCGTGCCGTGTTGGCGATTGCGCCGACCCCGGCGGCTTCCGCCAAGCTCACCAAGGCCCGGATCGTTGCCGCGTTGCGGCGAGGCGGGCGCAAACGCGGCGCGGCCAGGCTCGCCGAACGGCTCCACCACGACCTTCGTCGGCCGCAGCTGCGTCAGGACCCGATGGTGGAGGAGGCAATGGGTGCTCAGGCGCTGCGGTTACTGGCCACCTTGAACACCGAGTGCGACAGCGTCGACCAGCTCGGCCAGGCCGTCGCCGAGGCGTTCGCTACCCACCCCGACTACAAGATCATCACCAGTTTCACCGGGCTGGGTGACCTCACCGGTGCCCGGGTGCTCGCCGAGATCGGCGACGACCGTAGCCGCTTCGCCGACGCCCGATCGTTGAAGGCCTACGCCGGCTCGGCACCGATCACCAGAGCTTCGGGCCGCAGCCTGTCAGTCACCCATCGGCGGGTGAAGAACAACCGTCTGGCTGCTGCCGGGTTCGTCTGGGCGTTCGTCGCCTCCGCACACTCACCCGGCGCCAGCCGGTTGTACTACCACCGACGCGAGCACGGAGACCGCCACGCCGCCGCGCTGCGCAACGTGTTCAACCGCCTGATCGGCTGCCTCTTCCACTGCCTCCAGACCGGTCAGACCTACACCGAGGCCACCGCATTCCCAACGCCCGGCAAGCAGCCCGAGAACCTCGCCGCTTGACAGTTAGCAAGATCGGAGGTCTGTGGATCGGCGTGTCTTACGCCGCTTGCTGGTCACCTCGCTGTTGATCTTGGTCGTCAGGTCGTTCGACGAGCCTGCCGTTGACGAAGAGGGCGCCGGCGCGGACGAGGGCGACGAGGTGGGGTGCGTTGACCATCCGCCACCTGGTCTGGGCTGACTCGATCAGCTTGAACGCCATCGCGACGCCGGCCGCGCGGGAGCCGGGACCCTTGGTGACCCTGGTTCGGAGCCGGACGGTGGCGAAGGTCGACTCGATCGGGTTCGTGGTCCGCAGGTGGATCCAGTGCTCGGCGGGGTAGTCGAAGAACGCCAGGAGGACGTCGAGGTCGTCGGTGATCTTCGCCGCAGCTTTGGGCCACTTGACGCCGAACTCGGCCGCGAACGCCTTCGCCGCGGCCTTGGCGTGGCTCTTGTCCTCGGCGTTGTAGATCTCCGCCAGCGCGGCCCTGGCGGACGGCTGGGCCGACTTCGGCAGCGAGGCCAAGGTGTTGCCCGACTTGTGCCACCAACAACGCTGCTCCTTGGTCGTCGGGAACACGTCACGGACCGCCTTCCAGAAGCCGAGCGCGCCATCGCCGACCGCGAGCACCGGGGCGGTCATGCCGCGACGTTTGCAGTCGCGGAGCAGGTCCGCCCACGACTCGGCCGACTCCCGGAACCCGTCAGCGAGCGCGACCAGCTCCTTGCGACCGTCCGCGCGGACCCCGATGATCACCAGCAGGCACACCTTGTCCTGCTCCAACCTGACCTTCAGGTGGATGCCGTCGACCCAGCAGTACACATAGTCGGTCTCGGCCAGCGACCGGGTGTTGAACGCCCGCGCCTCGTCTTGCCACTGCGTCGTCAGCCGAGTGATCGTCGCCGCGGACAGCCCGGCGTCTGAGCCGAGGAACTGCTCCAGCGCCGGCCCGAAGTCGCTGGTGGACAGGCCGTGCAGATACAGCAGCGGCAACACCTCCGCCACCCGCGGGGACTTGCGCGACCACGCCGGCAGGATCGTCGAGGAGAACCGCTGACGTTCACCGGACGCCTCATCGATGCGCTTGTCGTTGACCTGCGGCTGCCGCACCTGCACCGCCCCAGCGGCTGTGGTCACCTCCCGGGCCGCATGGAAGCCGTTGCGGACCACCAACCGGCGGCCGCCGCCATCCACCTCGCCACGATGGGCCTCGACGTAACCGGCGACCTCGGCCAGCAACGCCGCCGCCAGCATCTGCCGGGCACCGTCGCGGACAATCTCATCGAGCAACGACCCGCCCGCCGAGTTGGGCATGGCAGGATCTTCAACTATTTTGAGCATCAGGGCGTACCTTCCCGAACCAGCGCGTCAACGCCGGTCCTGATCAGAGCTACTGGACTTCAGATCATCCTCGTGAAGGTGCGCCCCTTCACGTCACCAGGCCAAGGACCATCCACAGGTCTTGATCATTGCTCGCGTTGGCCCCGGGGATCAGCAGTACGGGTCTGACCCGGTCGCCCCGAACCTCGTAGTAGAGATCGACCCTTCGACACGGGTTCGGCCCGACCGCATGCCGCCAACTCCTCACACACATAGCGCCGCCGGTTGACGAGCCCCTCACACATCGAACCAAACAATCATGGCGCAACTGCCCGGCCCCAGCCCTACGACCGTCTGCTCTCGCTGGTCGGCTCAGAGACCAGATCGGTAACCGACGTGTTACCGTAGCCGTGTGGTTACCGATCCGTTCGAGGCGCTGGGCGATCCGAACCGCCGCGAGATACTCCGGCTTCTCGGTGTCGAGGACCTCGCCGTCGGCGAGATAGCCGAGGCCATGCCGATTAGCCGGCCTGCGGTGTCGCGGCACCTCCGGTTGCTCAAGGACGCCGGCCTCGTGGCTGAGCGTGCACAGGGGACTCGGCGCATCTACCAGCTGCAGGCAGAGGGGCTCGAGGCCGTGCAGGCCTACGTCCAGGGCGTGTGGGGCGAGGCCGCGAACCGGTTCCGACTGGTCGCAGAGAACACTCGTGACTGAGCCGCTGACGCTGTCTTTCGACGTGGCCTGCTCGGTCGAGCACGCCTTCACCACCTGGACGACGCGCATCGCGACGTGGTGGCCGAGCGATCACACGGTGTCCGGCGGTGAGGTCGTCCTCGAGGCGGGCCCGGGTGGCCGCATCTTCGAGCGCAGCGCGGACGGCACGGAGCACGACTGGGGCCGCATCACGGCGTGGGAACCGCCTCGGATGCTCGGGTACAGCTGGCACCTCGGGCGCGCGGCGGAGCACGCCACCGAGGTCGAGATCCGCTTCCTGCCAACCGAAGGCGCCTCGACTCGCGTCGAGATCGAGCACCGCGGCTGGGAAGCGCTCGGTGAGACCGCAGGCCTGTGGCGAGACCGCAATCAGATCGGCTGGCGCAGCCTGATCCCGCACTACATACGAGGAGCACAGTCATGACGGCAGGGACCAAGGACGATCCGTGGGAGCTCACCACGCCCCCGGGCAGCTCGGCGTACCGGATGTGGCGTGACGATGACGTGCTCGTCTGCCAGGTGGGGTCGACGACGCTGAAGTACCAATGGCGGGCGGTCGAGGACCTGCACACCTGGCTGAAGGAGCAGGATGACTGGGTCTCGCTCGGGGCGGCCGATGAGAAGAAGCCGGCCGCGGACGGGACGGTCGAGGCGTGGGGCCGCTCTGAGAGCAATCCGGTCGGGGGCTGGTACGGGCTGCGCAAGGGCTACCGCGGCCGGTTCGGGCTCTACCTGCCGCCGCTGCTCGAGGAACTCGGCCTCGCCGAGGTCACCCATGACGCCCGCAACAACAGCGTGCGGGCGTCATGAGCGTCACGCGGGTGATCCGCTACGCCACTAAGCCGGAGTGCGCCGACGAGAACGCCCGCCTCATCGGCGCGGTCTTCGCCGACCTCGACGCGCTGAAGCCAGCAGGCCTGCAGTACAAGAGCTTTCGGCTCGAGGACGGCCTGACGTTCGTTCACGTGGTGACCATGACAGGGCAGGAGAACCCGTTGCTCGCATCGGAGGCCTTCCATGCCTTCTCGAGCACGGTCGCCGACCGCTGCACTGAAGGGCCTCTGGTCCTGGAGGCCACGACACTGGGCGACTACTCCGGCTAGGCGGAGCGGTCTCGAGGTCGAGCTCAGAGATGAGCCGAAGAAGCTTGAGGGCATCATTCGAGACGAACTTGGCTCAGCGGAATGAACTGAGTGACTGAACTTCAAAGGGCACCTGTCAGCCGACCGTCGTGCGGACATCGCCGACGTCGAATCTGATTACATCAGTCCGAATTGATGTATATTCGGTGAGGTGAAGGCCGACAGTGTCCGACCGGCGGAGCCGCCGCTGCTGTTCCAGACTGCCGCGGATCCGGTGCGGTGGAGCCTGCTGCACGCGTTGTCAGGCACGGATCTGCGTGTCGGGGAGTTGTGCACGACCGTTGGCCGGCCGCAGAACCTCGTCTCGTATCACCTCCGCAAGCTCCGCGAGAGCGGGCTGGTGACCTCCCGGCGGAGCTCAGCAGATGGCCGTGACACGTACTACGCCCTCGACCTTCCGCGCAGCGCGGCGCTGTTCGCAGATGCCTCAGCGGCCCTGCACCCAGGCCTCGCGTTGGCATTGCCCCCGGCACACCACCAGATCCTCGGGAGGCGCCCTGCGTCGGTTCTGTTCGTGTGCACGGGGAACAGCTCCCGGTCGCAGATCGCCGAGGCCATGTTCAATCGGTCAGCCGAGGGTCTGGGCCACGCCGTCAGCGCGGGAAGTCACCCCAAGCCTGTGCACCCGGAGACCGCGCGCGTCCTGGCCGAGCACGGTATCGACGCGCGCCATTTGCGCAGCAAGCACCTCGGCGAGTTCGCTGAAGGCTCGTTCGATTACGTTGTCACGCTGTGTGACAAGGTCCGCGAGGTGTGCCCTGAGTTCCCCGCGGGCCCGACTGCTCTCCACTGGAGCATCCCCGATCCCTCCGCCGCTGAGGGCGAGGCCGGGGTGCGCGCGGCGTTCGACGACGTGGCCGAGGAGATTGCTACCCGGATCGGCTTCTTCATCAAGTTCATTCAAACCATGTTCCCGGAAGGAGCCGCGAGATGATCGTCGACCAGTCGACCGTCAACGTGCGTTACATCGTGTCCGACGTGCAGGAGGCGCTCGACTTCTACACCGAGCATCTCGGATTCACTGTCCTGACCACAGTGCTGCCCGCATTCGCCGACATTCAGCGTGGCAACCTCCGCGTGATCCTCTCCGGACCCGCGAGCTCCGGTGGCCGCCCGCTGCCCGACGGCTCCGCCCCGACGGCGGGCGGATGGAACCGCACCCAGTTCATCGTCGACGACATCGACGCCGACATCGCACGCCTCGAGGACGCCGGCGCCCACTTCCGCGGTGTCATCATCAGCGGCCCAGGCGGTCTACAGGCCGTCTTCGATGACCCCGCCGGCAACCCCATCGAGCTGTTCGCCCCCGCCGCCTCCCGATGATGACGGGTCGGGAACCGACCACCCGATAGCCCGCGGCGACGAAACGATCGCAACCGGGTCCGCGTGAAGCAACCGAAGCGCCCACGCCGCGGCGCATCGAAGGTCTTCTCGAAGAGAGGTCTCCCGCAGTGACAGACACCACTCAACAGCTGACCGGGTCGACCCGCAGGTCCGCATGGGAGGTGTTCCGAGTCTTCCTGAAACTCGGCACAACCTCCTTCGGCGGGCCGATCGCACACCTCGGCTACTTCCGCACCGAGTTCGTCGAACGCCGCCGCTGGCTCGACGACCGCGAATACGGCGACCTCGTCGCCCTCTGCCAGTTCCTTCCCGGCCCCGCCTCCAGCCAAACCGGATTCGGGATCGGGCTGCTGCGCGCCGGCGCCCGCGGCGCACTGGCCGCGTTCGCCGCCTTCACGCTCCCGTCCGCGATCCTCATGGTCGCATTCGCCTATGGAGCATCCCTGTTCCAAGGCCCCGTCGGCGGTGGTCTCCTCACCGGGCTGAAGATCGTCGCCGTCGCCATCGTCGCGCAAGCCGTCTGGGGCATGACCCGCACTCTCACCCCCGACCGCACCCGCGCCAGCATCGCCGTGATCGCCCTGCTGGCCACGATCATCCTCGTCGGATCGGTCGGGCAGATCACCGCGATCGTGATCGGAGCGATCGCCGGGCTGATCTTCTGCCGACCCGCCTCCGACGACCACACCAGCGTGAGCACCCTGCACTTCCCGGTCACCCGGACGGCCGGCATCATCAGCCTGGTCACGTTTGTGGTCATCCTGATTGGCGCGCCCATCCTTGCCGCGACCACCGGGATCGGCGGCGTCAAACTGTTCGACGCGTTCTACCGCGCCGGATCGCTCGTGTTCGGCGGCGGCCACGTCGTGCTCCCGCTCCTGCAATCCGGGGTCGTCGATCCAGGATGGACCAGCAACGCCCAATTCCTCGCCGGGTACGGCGCCGCCCAAGCCGTCCCTGGCCCCCTGTTCACCTTCTCCGCCTATCTTGGCGCGATCGTCGACACCGGACCCGGCGGCGTGTGGGGAGCCCTGATCGCCCTCATCGCGATCTTCCTGCCCGGCTTCCTCCTCCTGATCGGCGTGCTCCCGTTTTGGAACACCTTCCGCCGATACACCTGGGCGCAGGCCGTCATGCGCGGCGCCAGCGCCGCCGTCGTCGGCATCCTCGCCTCCGCCCTCTACGCCCCCGTGTTCACCACCGCGATCACCGGCCCCAGCCCGTTCGCCCTCGCCGTGGTCTGCTTCGTGCTCCTTGTCGCCTGGCATCTCCCGCCCTGGATCGTCGTCATCGTCGGCGGCGCCGGTGGCATCCTCATCACCATCATCTGACCCTTCGCATGACAAGGACTTGGGCTGACTCGAACTCGGGTCACGTCACCGCTGGGATTTGAGACCGCACCAGTCTCTGAGGATCACCACGATGACGTTGAGTGGCCGACGGTGTCCCACCATCTGAAGGGGCTCACCGAGGCCGGGGTCCAACCGCTCGATCTGTGCTGTCATCGGATCGCTGGAGCAGAGCGGCACCCGCATCCTGCCCATGGGGATCTATCGGCTGCGATGACGCTGAGGCCCCCCGAGCGATTGGAAGGACGACCAGGCCTGGGGGTGATGACCGCCGGCAAAACGCTGGAACCATCGGCCATATCGTGAACTGCTGCCTCCCCGACTGACCGGCGCTGTTCCGCGACATGTAACGGAACGCGCACTGCCGCAACGGCGCCAGCGGAACCCGGTCAGACGGCCGAGAGACAGCGGCTCGGTCGGAACGCCTCCCTCATCCGAAGCATGGTCGGCCGCGATAGACAGCAACGGGGAACAGCCTCTCGATCTTCGGAATCCGACCGGCGAACGGGCGACGTCACGCAGGGGTGGCGAGCGGCGGGTGCTCGAGGACGCGGGGCTTGTACTCGACCAGCTGGATGCGTCCGTCGAAGGTGCGGTGCTCGGTCATCTCAAGGGCGACGTCCGGATAGCCGTCGTAGATGCGTTCTTCGCCCGTGGCACCGGTGATCACCGGGAACATCACTACTCGGAAGCGGTCCACAAGTCCAGCTCGTAGCAGGGACCGGCACAGGTTGAGGCTGCCGATCGTGCTGAGGAGCCCCGAGCCACTCGACTTCAAGGCGCGGACTACTTCGACCGCATCGTCGCGGACGAGGGTGGAGTTGGCCCACGTCAGTGGCTCCTCGAGTGAGGAGGAGAACACCACCTTGGAGGCTCGCGTGAGCTCGTCGACGGACGCCTCTTCTTCGGCCCTGAACTCGTCCTGGCCACCCGGGACCTCGCCGGCGGCGAAGCCCGACATCAGACGATAAGTGTTCGCTCCCATTAGGTAGGTGACCTCGGCCTGCTCGCCGAGCCAGCCGAGGTACTCCGGGCCCTCGAGGCCCCAGAACCCGGGCCATCCCTGTCCCGATGCGTAGCCGTCGAGGGAGGTGATGAAATCGACAAGAAGCTTCGACATGGCGGTGTCCTTTCCGAGTGTGTCAGGAGCTTGGACCGGCCGGGAGCCGCGATCTCATCTGCCGCGCAAGGGGTTTTGAGTACCCAATGACGCTGCTGCAACGGTCCGACAGGTGACCGAAAGCGGACCGTCACGCGGGACGAACGTGCTGTCCGAGCCGGCCCGGATCAGCGTTGAGACGGTGCGCCGGTCCGGGTTGGATGATGTTGGTCGGCCGCTGTGAGTCGAGGTCTGGCGACCCAGGCGCAGACGAGCAGCACCGCCAGAGTTGTCGTGAGGCCTGGTGCGGTCCAGCCCTGCTGCGCCGACGGGACGGATGCTGGGTAGCCGTTGTCGGAATCTTGCGGGCAGATCATGCACACCTCGTCCCGGCGGCCGGCGATGGCCCGGCCGACGAGCTGCTCGTTGGTGACCCGGCGACGACGCCGAGTCCACCGCCACCATCCGCCGCGCGCTCGACCTCGGTGTCGCTGCTCGACACCGCCGACATCGCTCCCTATCTACACTCGTCGAATGACTGAGGCGCGGCAGATCGTGGAGCGGGTGCTCGAGGCGGGGCGACGCCAGGACGTGGCGGCGTTCGTCGGGCTGATGGCGCCGGACGCCGTCCTGGAGTGGCCATTCCGGCCCGCGGGTGTACCGGGCCGGCTCCGCGGCCGCGCCGAGATCGTGGCGTTCATGACACGGGCGGCCAAGGCGCCGATCAAGCTCGAGGAGTACCGCGACGTCGTCTTCCACGAGACGACCGACCCCGAGGTCATCATCGTGGAGTACGAGGCGTACGGCCACCTCACCACCACAGGCCGCCCGTTTCACCAGACGATCATCGCGGTGATCCGGGTCCGCGACGGACTCGTCGTGTCGTACCGCGACTACCTGAACCCGCTCGCCCTGGCCGCCGCCACCGGAGCCTGACCCGAATCGCGGCGCTCGACCGGCTCGCCCGCAACAGCCCGTCCACGCGACCGTGCCGTCATCAGCCGGCCGCGTCCGGGGCGGGAGTGGCGTCCAGGGCGGGAGTGGCGTCCGGGGCCGGGGCGTGGGTGCGGAACGCGGGAGCCAGCACGACGATGCCCGCGGCCAGGATCGCCGGTACCACGAAGGCCCAGCGCAGCGACAAGCTCTGCGCCACCGTCCCGATCAGCCCGGCGCCCACCACGAAGCCGACGTAGTTGAACAGGTTCACGCGGGCGATGGCGATGCCCGTGCCGCCCGGGTCGAGGCGGCCGCGGCCGAGAAGGACTGGGGTACCACGAGGCACAGGCCCAGGCCCACGACCGCGAAGCCCGCGATGCTCAGGGCCGGGGTGAGAGGTCGAAGCAGACCCCACTCGGGGAATCTCCAGCGATCGCACCTTCCTCACCGAGCGCTACGAGTGGTGGACGAGTGAGATGGCTCGGCTTGACCTGGACATGCTGCTCGATACGAGCCAGACGTCCGTGGAGCAGGGCGTGCGACTCATCGCCCATGCCGTCGACCTTGGCCCGCTCGGCGCCAGTCTGATCGCTTGAGGATCTGGATTCGGTGCCCGTTGGCCGACCGGCTACCGGACGGCTTGTGGCACGGCATGTGACCTCGTCGCCAACCTGGGCTGGCATGGCGCCGCACACTGGTGCTGGCTCAGGGTGCGAGTCGATGGAGGTCGCGTGGGAAGAGTGTGACCTCCCGAATGTTGGCAACCTCGACCAATCGCGCTACCCAACGCTCCAAGCCGATGGCGAAGCCTCCGTGAGGTGGCATCCCGTAGGCGAAGGCGCGTAGATAGGACTCGTAGGGCTCCGGCGACTCTCCGCGGACAGCGAGTGCGGCCAGATACTCGCTGTGCCGGTGGAGGCGCTGACCTCCGGTCACCAGTTCCACGCCTCGAAACAGCAGATCGAAGCTATTCGTCCACGGGCCGCCGGGCACGTCCGCCCCAGTCCAAGGGTGGGTGTAGAAGGGGCGCTTGACCGCCGGATATCCCTCTACGGCGAGCAGGTCGCTGCCGTGGGTACGGCGGGCCCACACACCGAGCCGACGCTCGTGCTCGGGGGCGAGATCCGGCTCGTCGTCCGGGGCGCCCACCAGGCGCAGGGCCTCGGCGAAGTGGACAACAGGGATCTCTTCATCGATGACAGGGAGGGTGACGCCGAGCCGTTCGATCGCCTCAGGTGCGGAGATCTTGATCGCCTCAGTCATGCCCACCAGCACCGTTCGCAATACCGCAAGCACGTCGCGGTGGTCGGCGATGAAGCCCAGCTCCACGTCCAACGACACGTACTCGGCGAGATGGCGCACGGTGTCGTGCGGTTCGGCGCGGAACACCGGGCCGACTTCGTAGACCCGCTCGAAGGCCCCGACCAGCTGCTGCTTGTAGAACTGCGGACTCTGAGCCAGATAGGCCGGCCGACCAAAGTAGTCGACCATGAACACGTTTGAACCCGATTCCGTGGCCGTTTCGACCAGCTTCGGTGACTGGATCTCGGTGAATCCCTGGACATTGAGGCTCTGGCGAAACCCCGCTGTCGAGGCGGCGGCAATCTCCCACCGCGCCCGCTGGGCCGGATGTCGCCAAGCCACCGCTGCGTAGTCGAGCGCGGTCGGAAGCGCTGCAGCGAGGGAGGGTCGCCACAGTTCGAAGGGTGGAGTGTCGGCGGGTTCGGACAAGAGGCTGATCTCGGGCTCAGTGACCTCGACGCCACCGGGCGCCTTCGGGTTCATGGTGGCGATTCCCGTGACCGACACCACGGTCTCTTCCGGCGGCAACGCTGTCGAGGGCGCCGTCACTACCTGCGCTAGCCCGCTTCGGTCGCGCAACACCAAGAAGCTGACGGACGCGAGCTCTCGGCGACGATGGACGTGGCCTTGCAGAGTGACGGTGCTACCCACCACCACGGTGGGCAGCGCGGCAGCGAGTGTGCGCGGCGGGGTGGTTGTTCTCATGTGTCCTCCAGGCGATGGAAGCCCTGGAGGTGTGGGCGGGGGCTAGATCGCGGTGCCACCACACCTTCGCCGACAAAATGCCGACCTCTCGTCGGTACGCCGAACGCGCGGGTCGCGGGCGCCGAAACTACGGCCGAGGATCGTCACTCCTCACGCAAGCCACCTGAAGGCTAGCCCCATCAACGCATCGCTCGCACGCCAATTCTGCGGATCCCGTGGCCGCTCCTAGCCCTTCGAAGCGGGACCCCTCGGTTTGCCCTGGATCAGAGCAGCCCTCCTGTCTCGCAAGACGGTGGTGCCAAGGGCACCGACAGCAAGACGATCGCTGCATGGCATGTGGCGCGGCGGCCAAACGTCTTCAGGTGACTCAGAGCGAATGAGGATGTCGGTGAGCGAGCGTCCCTGCTCCGGCGCCGGCGTATGCGGCGAGAAAGGCCGGGACCAGGAGGGCCAGCAGTGTGATCGGACCTGCCCAGCCGGACGGATGCATCTGATAGGGCAAGGGATGGCGAGCAGCGAGATAGAGCGCGTGAGTTACGGCTAGAGCGCTTCCCAGCGTGAGACCAGCGAACCACGCCCACGCGGGCCGGGCGAACCCGAGAAGCCCGGCCCCGACCAGCAGGACCAAAAGAGCCAGCTGGTTGGCAACGTCTGAAGTGGACAAATCCACCCAATCCAAGACCACCACGCTCACGCCAAGGCCGACCAGATACATTGTACGACCCACGTGGGCCTCCTTCAGGATCAACGCGTCAACAGTCTCCCACGACACATCTGTCGACATCGACCGCTCACGGTGCTCACCCGCCAGAGGATGGCCGACAACTGGGCGCACGAACGTGTCGGGCTCCACTTCAGCCCACCTACCTGGCGCAACGGCCACCTCGAGTCGTTCGACAGCAGGGTTCAAGACGAATGCCGGGAACATCAACATCTGCTGGTCCCTCGCGCATGCCGCGTTGTCATCGCCGACTGGAAGGAGGATTCCAACCACGCCGACGCCACAGTGCGCTCGGCTACCAAACTCCGGCCTAACATGCGATCAACTGCATCCACATGTGAAACGGACCGGCTGCGGTCTATCCGGCGGGGATCGCCCCCGCCGATCGGAGCGCTTCGTGCACGGCCAGGAAGGACTGGCGGCCGGCAGGTGTGCCGCAGTAGATCGTGAGGTGAACGAGTACTTCCTCGATCTCACCCACCGTTGCGCCGCTGGTTAGCGCGCCTCGCGTATAGATCGCCAACTCCTCGTATCGACCCAGCGCCGCGAGTATGCCTAGGGTCAGCAGCGCCTTTGACTTGCGATCAAGCGCTGTCCCGCTCCATGCCCGCCCCCAGGCCAACTCGGTGACTAGGTGCTGGAACGTCATCATGAACGCATCCGATCCAGACAGGTTCGCGTCGACGAATTCGTCGCCGAGCACCTCGCGCCGGATGCGCAACCCTCTGTCGAAATCCTCGCTGGCGGTCACAGCTAGGACGATACCGCCGCTTGGCCGTCCGCTTGCGCACCCGCTTGACGCGGTGGGCGGATGGGGTCATGCCGAGGAGATGAACGAGCTCTTGGTCGGATACGCGCGCGTATCAACAGAACATCAAGATCTCACCGCACAACGAGACGCCCTCCGGACCGTCGGTGTCGGTGACGACCGTATCTACGTCGACCATGGACTGACCGGCACCAACCGTGACCGACCCGGACTCAGACTTGCGCTGGCTGCCTGCCGATCTGGCGACACCCTCGTGGTGACCAAACTCGACCGGTTGGCCCGGTGCCTTCCGGATGCCCGCGACATCCTGGCCGAGTTGACGGCGAAGAACGTCCGGCTGAGCCTCGGCGGATCGATCCATGAGCCGAACGATCCGATCGGCCGGCTGCTGTTCAATGTGCTCGCGATGGTCGCGGAGTTCGAGTCCGATCTGATCAGGATGCGCACCGGCGAAGGGATGAACGTCGCCCGCGCGAAGGGACATTTGAAGGGAAAGCAGCCCAAGCTCACCGTCAACCAGGCCCGCCACCTCCTCGAACTGGACGGCTTGGGCACTTACAGCACTGGCCGAGTTGTTCGGTGTCAGCCGCTCCACGATCTACCAAACGCTCCAGCGCGTCAGACCGGCCCCGGCCGACCCACACCGGCCGTTCGCCAAGGCTCCGGCTTAGGGCCTGAACTCGCTCGTGCCTCGCGATCGAAGCGCCCGCTGAGCGACCGTCCAGTGCAACACGTCGTCAGCATCGGAACACCCTCCCGGGTTGCTTAGGTGAACGTGGATAGTCAGTGGTATGGAGATTCAACTCGCGATGCTGGTGCTGGAGGTGCGCGACCTCGACGCCTCCATCAAGTTCTATCGGCACCTAGGACTTGACGTTCCGGACCCTGTCGTCGGTCGGCCGGTCGCGGTGCATCGAATGGGCAGTGGAGTCAGCCTGCTGCTCACGACGTCGTTCGCTTCGCGGTATGACCCAACGTTCGAGCGTCCGGATCGTGGCTACCAGCAGCTCTTGGAGTTCTACGTCGGCGAGGACGCCGAGGTGAAGCGCGTGTGGTCAACGTTGACCAACGCTGGTTATCGCGGGCGAATGCCGCCCACCAAGACGGTAGGACCATTTGCAGCCATGATCGAGGATCCTGATGGGAACGTCATTCTCGTCACATCTGACGAGGCGGCCCAGCCCAATCCCCACTAGTCGCCGGGCGTGGATGAGGAAGTACATCCCGCACCAATCCTCCAGCGGAATGCCGGCGCCGCAAGCCGAGCAATCGTGTCGCACGCACCGGCGACCGGTGTGCGCAACGCATGCAGTGGCCGACCGTTCAATGGCACGTTTGGCGGCTAGGCGAGCTGTGGGCTACAGCACGTAGCGTCGTCGTGCCCGCCTCGCGCCATCAAGTCGCGCGGTTGCGCGACAGGCAGGCGGGTGCGGTTCGGCGGTAGCTGTTGATGGTCACGCCTGAGTCGCTGACCGTGCACTGGACGAGTTCGAATCTGGTCAGAGTGTCGGTGTCGCTGAACATCCGCTTCCCGCCGTCGATGAGGATGGGAAAGGTCAGCAGCCGGTACTCGTCGACCTGGTCGTATCGGTGCAACGCCTGGATCAACGGGCCGCTGCCAAAGACCAGGATCTCCCCCTCCCCGCTGGATCGAAGGCGATTCACCTCGGCGGAGAGGTCGGGCCCGAGCCGAATCGTGTTGTTCCAGGTCGGATTGGTGAGGGTCTGCGACACCAGGTACTTTCGGCATCCGGTTCATGGCGGTGATCGCCGGGTCAGTGGTGCCACCTGCTCCCAGTCGGCGACGAAGTTCTCATAGGTCCGCCGACCGAGCAGCATCCCGGGCGCGTTCGCGGTGACTGAGTTCATGAACTCAGCGACGGTGCGGTCCATGTACGGCTGCACCCAGCATCCGTGGACGAAGCCACCGTCATCATCTTCATGGGCGCTCAGCGGTGCTTGGATCACTCCGTCAAGGGAGATGAAGTTGACGACGACGACAGCCGTCATGCCCGATGCTCCCGACCGGGACCGGGAAAGCTGCGACGGTAAGGATCAACGGAGACGCCACGGTGATTCCTTTCCACGAGGGTGGTCCCGACGACCGTACCGTCGATCAGACGAAGGAATTGCCCGCGCCCGCAAGCGGACCGGTACGCGGACGTCACACAGGTGGTTGCAAGGTCATTGGAGATCTGACGCGCACTCGTTCCCAACCACCCGGCCGTCTACGCGGTCGCCAACGCTCTCATTCAGAGTCTGCGCATCCACGTCCATGTCGCGGCCGATCACTAGAGGCGCGTCGCACTCCTTCACCGCTGTAGCGAGCTGTGATCAGGGGTGGAGCAGCAGCCCCGCTGGCCCCTTAGGATTTGGGCGTCTTGAGCGGCTTGGGCCCCTTCGGCGGCTGGCTGGCGACATAGGACAGCGCAGCGGCGATCCACTCCTGCAGCTGACCCGATCGGGCCGCGACCGGGAGAGACACATATCCACCCATCGGCCGCTCGGCGGGGCCGAACGGGGTGCCCCCAGCCGCCCGGACCTGATCCTGGTCCGCCGGGGTCAGCTTCACGCCGATGTCGGACCCGAACAAGCCCATGAACATGTTGCCCTGAACGAACGCCCCGAGATTCCCGAAGAGCGGTTTGATCTCCACCCGGGAATCCTGAGGAACGAGGTCGCGGAAGCGCTGCTTGTCGGCCTCTGTCGGTCGCGGGATCTGCATGATGATTACCCTCCACTGCCAGGATCATCATCCCGCTCCGTCTCCCGAACTCGGCAATCGATTCGCTCCCTCTTTCGGGGGTGATGACGAGGCGGGCGCGTTGAGCGATTCGCCGGGCGGCGTGGGTCGACGTCTCTCCCGTGGCCGACACCGACCGTCGAGCGTGGAAACCGCGACCGGGGCGCACAGCCCAGCACGGGCATGCGCATTCTTGGCCGACGTGGAATCGTGGGTTACGCCACGTCGATCGCCAAGCTGGAGGAACAGTGATCACCGGAGCTCATGCCATCTTGTACAGCAGCGACGCCGAGGCCGATCGAGTCTTTCTGCGTGACCTGCTCGGCCGTCCCGCGGTCGACGCCGGCGGCGGCTGGCTGATCATGGCGCTGCCGCCTGCCGAGATCGCCGTGCACCCCACGGAGGCTGCGCCAAGACAGGAGTTGTATCTGATGTGCGACGACATCGAAGCTACGGTCAAAGAGATCACCGCAAGAGGGGTCACAGTCGAGGGGGCCATCAGCGACCAAGGGTGGGGTCTGCTCGCCACTGTCCGTCTGCCCAGTGGCGGTCCCTTGGGGGTCTACCAGCCGCGCCACCCAGTCGCAGCAAATGCGACCGTGGCGTAGCACGAACGTTCAGCGGGGCGGCGTCTGGTCGTAGTTGCGGCGACGGCGTGGCAGGGTGGGTGAATGGCCGAGCACAGCATCGCGTGGGAGCGCCTCAGCGGCGACCAGATTTCCGAGATGGGCCTCCCGGACTGGCGGTCGATCCGCGAGAAGCTGGAAACTCGCTTCCGTACTGGCGACTTCGCCACCGGTCTGAAGCTGGTGGTGGCGATCGGCGAGGTGGCCGAGGAGCTCAAACACCATCCCGACATCGATCTGCGGTACGCCCACCTCAACGTCCGGCTGATGAGCCACGACCTTTGGGCTAAGACCATGCGCGACGTCGAACTCGCCCGGCGCATCTCCGAACTGGCCGCAGCAATGGGCGTGCCCGCTGACCCCTGGACGGTCTCTCGGCTGGAGATCGGCCTCGATACCTGGGATGCAGATGAGATCAGGCCATTCTGGCTCGCCGTGTTGGGGCTGCGACCCCATCCACGGTTCGCCGACGATCTGGTGGACTCCGACGGCAACCTCGCGACCTTGTGGTTCCAGCACTGCGAGCCGCACCCGACGCCGACCCAGCGGTTCCACCTTGATGTACGAGTACCGTCCGACATCGCCGAGCAACGGATCAAGACGGCACTGACTGCCGGAGGGACGTTGGTGTCGGAGGAACGGAAGCCACGGTTCGTTGTCCTAGCCGATCCCCAGGGCAACAAGGTCTGCATCTGCACACAGGTTGGCCGCAGCGACTGACAATCCGACTTGGACGCCGGAGAGCCGACCGCCACCACCTCGGTCGTTGTCATCCGCGGCCGGTTCCGCTGACCGTTCCCGCAACAATGTCTCGACTCCTGACGTCACCGTGAGCTGATGGTCCAGCGTGTGCACACTGGTTCACGGCTGGTTACCCGCCGCGAACCTTTTGACGGCGCCGCTGGGGCCGGCCGGAGGGAGCGCGCAAACATGCAGTTGAGCGCCGAGATGCGGCGGGCTGTGGAACGGGAACAACTGGGCTTCGTCGCTACCGTGCGACCCGATGGAACGCCTGCTTTGTCGCCGAAGGGGACCACCAGTGTGTGGACCGACAGTCAGCTTGTCTTCTTGCACATTCACTCTGAGGGCACCGTCGCCAACCTGGCCGCCAACCCGGCCATCGAGATCAACGTCGTGGATCCTGTGGCGCGACGCGGCTGGCGGTTCCGCGGTCATGCCACCGTGCACAGTTCCGGCCCCGTGTTCGATGAGGTGGTGAGACACTTCGCCACCCTGGAACGTCCTTCTGCTGCACGCGCCCAGGCTGTCGTCATCATGGACGTCGAGGCGGCCGACCTGCTGCTGTCACCGGCGTATGACGATGGCACTCCACAAGAGGAGATCGCAGCTCGCTGGCGCCCACGCTGGCAGGCCCGCCTCGACCAGCTCCCGAACCCGTCCGACGATGATTCGCCCTAGCAGCCCGAGGACCGGCTCGGTCGGCTATTACTGATGGCCGGCCGCCCGTTTGGGCAGAACGGCCGACCTTCCGACGCACGTCGCCTCCCCGAAAGCGGGTCGCTGAGAACACGAGCGGCGACGCCGCTCTGCCGGTCTCACGATGGGACCGTCACCTGAGAACGAGGCTTCGGCAACACGCAGAAGGTGCACTGCTTCAGTTCCCAGTCCCATCTTGGGATGGGTCTGCTTGCGGAGCGAGTACGGCCGCGGTGTGCAGCAGGCGGCGGAGGTCGGCGGCGAAGCGGGTGGCGGGGCCGCCGTCGACGACGTTGTGGTCGATGGTGAGGGTGAGGTCGAGGACGTCTCGTACTTCGATGTGGTCGCCGACGGCGCGTGGACGGCGGCTGATGCCCCCGACCACCAAGGAAAGTGACGCCAAGGTGGCGGGGGCGATGGCGTAGCCGGCACCGTCTGCGAACATGCCGACGGCGGTGACCTGGACGGTGCCGCTGGCGAGGTGGACGCGTCGTGATCGGCTCATGGCGGCATACATGGCCCGGTACAGGCCGGGGATGCGTCCGAGGCTGGGTGCGAGTGTCTGGAGCAGGCGTCCACTTCTGGTGGACGTGGCGTCGGTGCTGACTACTCGGATCTCGTCGCTGATGTCGGCGACGCTGCGGATGTCGGCGTCGCGGACGACATGGACCAGCCCGAACTGTTCCCCGCCGGCGGTGGGCACCTCGACCAGGGTCTGCACGTCGACGTGGCGGTGTTGGACCAGGCGTCCCCGCCAGTCGCGGTAGGCGTGCACTTCGGGGTGGAGGGCGGCCGCCCGGGCGAGCGTCGCGATGACGAAGGCGGTGAATGACAGCGGCGGATCGTGCTCGCCGAGCCGGCGCTTGGCGGTGCTGATGTCGACGTCGAACAGTCCGTGCATGGGCATGATGCGGCGGCCGGCCCGTACCGCGGCGGTGACCAGTCGACGGCTTGGCGGGAACGGCCGGATCACGACACCACGCCCCCGGACGGGCTCGGACCCGGCGCCGAGTGGCGGAGCCGGCGGGGGGTCGAGGTGGGGGATGTCAGCGGGGAACCTGTCGGGCCTGCCCGTTGGTGGCCCGCTCACCGGAAGGTCACCGAGGTGATCCGTGCGCGGAGGAACTCGCCTGCGTCCTGGCGGTCGGTTCCATGCCACCATCCCGCCCGAAACACGGCGGGGATGGTCACGCCGGCGTCGGTGCGTTCCTCCTCGACGGTGACCCCGAACGGGTACCGGCCGAACGGCTTCCCGTCCGGGTTGCCCCAGCGTTGGATGAGGAGGTCGAGCAGCTGACCGGTCGGGCCGAGGTGCAGCTCGACGCGCTGTTCATCCTCCCCAGCGCCCCAGCTGGCCACGGCCGTGTCGGGGCCGGCGGCGGCCCACGTCGCACCGGTGAAACCGGTGGGGATGAGCACGATCTCCGACGCGAGGCGGCCGGCGGCGCTACCTGCGACATCGGATCCGTCGGCGGTCACCACGGGCAGTAGGTCGAGCAGCCGCCAGCGCATCTCGGCGGTGCCGCGGCTGAGCCGGTCGTAGCCGATCACCGGGACACAGAACAGCCGAGTGTGGGCCGCCCAGATGTAGCCGCGTGCCGGGACTACGACCTGGTTGGCGGTGAACGGTCGCCACGCACCCAGCTTGATCTTCCCCTCCATGGCCACTTCCACGGACTGCCACAGCGGAGTCCCCGCCGCGATGGTGTGCGTCAGGTACCGGCGGGCCGGCTCCGGCATTCCCGCAACCATTGAAAGATCGAAGGGGACGGGGCGCGTGGTCGCCGCGCGCAGCTGCTCCCAGTCACGGCGCACCCGCCGTGCCGCCCACGGGGTCACCGCCGCAGCCGTCGGTTCCAGGACATCATCGATACGGCACATGTGCACATGTTCCTGACCGATCGCCGCGGATCTTCCATGTCGTGGGCTCACTGGTCGTCGGCATCATCGTCAACCATCGCGGTGAGAAGACGACCGACAAACTCTTGCGCGTTTGGCGACTCGGTGGTCAGGGCCCATTCGTTGAGAGCGAAGATGAGCTTGCGCTTGGCTCGGCACTGGTCGAGTACTCGGCTGGGGCTCCAGAAGTCGGCGAAGTCCTCCTGGTCCTCGATGAGTCCGCCGCCTGGTCCCAGGCTGGCCCATGGGAAGTGGTTCGACGGCTGTTGCGAGGCGGCGAGCGCCAGGACTTTCCTGGCGGGACAGCGGTTCGAGCAGCCGCCGGACGAGCGCGAGTCGCTCGGTATGACCGTTGGCTCGCACGGTGGGGGCTTGCTGCAGCATGGGTTGCTCCTCTGGTAGTCAGCGGGTTGGCCAGACTGGTCGGGGTTGGCTCGTGGTGGTTCAGCTGTGGTCGAAGGGTTTGGCGGGTTGGGGGGTTGTCCGCTGACCCGAACGATGAGGTCGGCGGCCACTTTGCGGAGCTTTTGCTGGCTGCTGTGGGATGGCTGACGCTGCGGCGCAGCGAGTGCGCCAAGGATCGAGGGCGCTGAAAGAGTTGACTGGAAGAAGCTGTCGAGGCGGTCAGGCGTCATGCTCGTCCTCCTCAGCCGCGTCTCCTTCGAGGGTCGTGGACAGCTAGGCGGCGTTCCTTTTCCTCGGGGCGATCCACTCATGGACGTCCGGGCCGATGGCTCCGGCCCTTAGTAGCGCGAGCCGCTCGGCCAGGATTACCTCGAGCTCGGCGACGGACCGACGCTCCCGCAGCATGTCCCAGTGGGTGCGGATCGTTTTATGAGGTTCGGCTGCAGCTCGGACACCGTCGGAGCGAACCGCCGGGGCCCAGCACGTGGGACAGTCCCACAACCGAGGCAGGCTGGCCTCGGCGGAGAAGGTCACCGAAAAATGGTGGTGTGCCGGGCAGTCGAAGTCGAGCTGCCGCCGGGGTGACAATGTGACGTCCCTGTCGTTCTCATAGCTCTTCGATCCCAAGCCGGTGGCGTTCATAGTGCGGCTGCGCATGGCTGGCCTGCTTCCGGTGACCCAAGAGCGAGCACTGGGCGCGTTCCCTCTTGTCCCACCCAATGTAGGCGTGCGACCAGACAACACCTAAGGAGCGCGGCAGGTTGGGACCTGGAGGGTGTAGCCGGCGGGTCGAGAGTTCAACGGAATCTGACTCTCGGGTGGGCTGAGCAAGGGTGTGCGGTCCTCGCCGCGTCGTCGGGACGAGGGGCCCGCCCTCGGGCCGACCAGCGCCTCGTGTCATCTGTTGTCCTCGAGTCAGCGGACGTCCGTCGTGGGGGACAGTCGTGACCGCAGGCCGACCCTCTCGCGGGGGTGCGCGAGAGCGGGCCGCTCGTCGCACCGGCTTGGCCTGCCCGCTCGACTGTGCATGCGGTACTGGTCCGTACCCGGTTGAACAGCTATCCCACATCGACCGGGTCACCGGGAACCGTTGCGCCGCTAAGAGCACGACCAGCCCGGCTCACTGCTGTACGTCAGGTGACGAGATTCGGAGTGTTGCTTCCGCTGGTTGCGACCGCCTTGTTGGCGTCCGACGAAGCGGTGACCGCCGCCGTCGGGGATGCTGCTGGCCTGCCTCGCGGCTCCGACTACAAACCTTGAGTTCTTCATCTCCCTGCGCGACCGATCAGTTCGGCCGACTTCCCGAGTCGAGTCCCGTGAACGTCTTGCCCTGAGACGCAGACCCGGAGGAGCCGACCATGACCGAGACCAGCGCACCGACCGCCGCCAACACCGTCAGCACCCGGACCCTGTCGGTCCCCGGGGCCGAGCTCACCTACGACGTCCACGGCGACCTCGCGTCGGCGACCGCTGAGCGTCCCGCGCTCCTCCTAATCGGCACCCCGATGGCGGCCGAGGGATTCGTCACCCTCGCCGGCCACTTCGCGGACCGCCCGGTGATCACGTACGACCCACGCAACGTCGGTCGCAGCAAGCGCCACGACGAGAGCGTCACGCCCACGCCCGAGGACCACGCCGCCGACCTGCACGCGATCATCACCGAGATCGGCGGCCCGGTGGATCTGTTCGGCAGTTCCGGTGGCGCGATCAACGGGCTGGCGCTGGCCATCGCGCACTCCGAGGATCTACGGGTGCTGGTGGCGCACGAGCCACCGTCCGTCGGCTCGCTGCCGGATGCCGAGTATGTCCGAGCCGCCTGCCATGCCGTGTTCGACAGCTACCACGCGTCCGGGTTCGGGCTCGGCATGGCGAAGTTCATCGCACTGGTGAGCGAGCAGGGGGAGTTCGGGCCTGACTACGCCGACCGCCCGGATCCAGATCCCGCTGCGTTCGGGATGCCGACGGTGGACGACGGTACCCGCAACGACCCGCTGATGAACAACATGATCACGATCCCGGTCTGGGCACCCGATCGGGACGCGCTCCGCGCAACCACCTGTCGTGTCGTCCTCGCTGTCGGTGAGGAGTCCGGGGAGACACTCGCGGCGCGGGCTCCCCGCGCCATCGCGGCCCAGTGCGGCGGTGAGTTGGCCCTCTTCCCCGGCGATCACATCGGCTTCGCCGGCGGCGAATACGGCACGACCGGTCAGCCGGACGCGTTCGCTGCCCGGTTGCGCGAGGTTCTCGGGTCCTAGGTTGAGTGATGATCCCCGCCCCGAGGCCGAACTGACCGGTCGGTCCGATCAGGTGGCGACGGTGAGGAGGCAGTGGTCGGTGTCAGCGGTCACGGTTCGCCGGTCCACGATCTTTCCAGGTGGCCGGCGTCGTGGTCGTCGAACCCGCCCAGCGCCGCTCCACTGGGCACCCGGTCGACCGGCTCGACCGCGCCGTCGGCATGCAGGATGGCGATGTCGACGATGCGTCCAGCGACGCTGACGTGCTCGTGGGGTGGTGTCGAGGCCGTGGTGGGTCTCGACCAGGCGCTGCCCACGGTCGCTGCTGTCGGAGATGGCGAAGCAACCGAGCTCGACGATCTGATTTCGTTCGTGGGCGGGACCGTAGCATTCGTGTCCCAGCCGCCCACTTCCACGATGGTCTCCACCCGCGCATCGTAGGCAGCAGCATCGAAAAAGATAGTGTCGAAGAGGCCGGCGGGTGCTGGTACAGCATCGTCGAGCCATCGCGAACGGTCCGCCCACGACTGTACGTTCCGGCCGTGTCCCGAGAGACCCGTACAGCAGAAGGACCCTCATGGGGGACACCGCGGTGTTCGCGTATGAGGATCCGCGAACGCGGCCGGACCTGCCCGCCGGTCAGGGATTGACGGGCACAGGTCATGGACGGTCCGGGGCTGCTCGGGGACCTCTCGGGGATTTGTCCGGTGACGCAGCACGCTCGGCGCGGCAATCATGGTTAGGTGAATATCTGGCTACCGCCCATTCGGATCGCCGGCGCGTTGATCGTTCCGATCCTGGCTCTGACGTCCTGCTCGATCGTGACCACACCAGGACCGACCCGAACGGAGTCCAGGTCGGTCAGCGGCTTCACCAAGGTCGAGCTCGCTGGGTCCGGCGACGTGAATATCGACCAGACGGGCAGCGAGTCGCTGACCATCGAGGCCGGCGACAAGGTCCTGCCGAATCTCACTAGCGACGTCGTCGGTGACACGCTCGTGCTCGGCACCAAGCGCGGCGCGGTGCTCTCACCGGGCGGTCGGATCAGCTATCACCTGACCGTCAAGGATCTGACGGGGCTGACTGTCTCCGGTTCAGGCGAGGTGACGGCTCCGAAGATCACCTCAGACACTCTCAGCTCCGACATCAGCGGCTCCGGCACGATCACCATCGGCGGCAGTGCGCCCGAGCAGCAGCTGACCATCTCGGGTTCGGGATCGTATGAAGCCGGTGATCTCGCGGGCAAGACTCTACGAGCGGAGATCTCGGGAAGCGGGAACGCTGCGGTGAGCGTCAGCGACGCCATCGACGTCACCATCAGCGGCAGCGGATCACTCACCTACGCCGGAGACCCGACCGTCCAGAAGGACATCAGCGGGTCTGGCAGCATTACTCACAAGTAGCCGCGGCCGGTGCCCGATAACCGTCCGAGCATCCGCGCATTGGTGCTCCTCACCGCGCCTCCGCTCTCCAGCACCGCGACCGGCTTCACCGAATCAGCCTCGCTGATCGGGCCGTGAGAGAAGTCAATTGTGCGACAGCCCGGTGTCTGCTGACGCGGCGGCCCACGCCGCCCGGCTACTCCCGAGACGACCTACTTCGGCTGGACGGCGCAGAGAAACGCCTCGGCGTGTGGAGAGCGCCGCCGTTCATCCGTATCAACCACGGATCACGATGGGTCAGGCTCGACTTCGAACGGGCAACCTTTGATTCGAGTGTCATCGACATAGAAGTGATCGGCGGTGCCGGCTGGATTCTGCTCGTGTTGCCGGCCGGCTGGGCGGCCGACGTGGACCGGTTGGTCACCGGTTGGGGCAGCACCTCAGTGAAGGTCCCTCGCGAGCCGGCGGCCGGCAAGCCGCTTCTGGTCGTTCACGGTTCGGTCGGCGCGGGCCGCGTCAGGCTGCGGAACCCTAGCCGGCGAGATCGACGGCTCTCCGAGCGCACAAAGGACTGACTCTTCGTTGGCCCGCCCAGGCGTTGAAGTTGCCGCTTCGGTCTCGCAAAGCCGTCTGCAGGGGCGGTCTTGTCGAAGGTCCCGGACGAGGTGAAGGTGATCCAGAGGTCGCCCGGGCTCATCGTGATGACCTCGCCCTGATCGCTGAAGGCGCCGATGTAGTGACCCTCGTTCAGGTCGAGAGCTTCGAGTGAGTCATCAGCCTCCTCGAGCGTCTCGAAGGCGTAGGCCTGGCCACCGGTCTCGAACACCAGGGTTCGCGTGGGGATCCTACGAGGCGGATCACGTGCGCGATCTGCAGTGGGCCGGCCGGGACGCGTACGACAACCTCTGGCCGCTCGAGGCGGCGCGCAACAGCGACGCCAATCAGATCCTCAACCAGCCGGTGACCTACCCGAATGCGGCCGGGCAGGTCGTCACCGTTCCGCTCAATCAGACGCGCCTCAACCTCTACTTCCGCATCGATGCTCTGGCCTATTCGCGAGCCGGCCTCGCCGGTAATCAGGAGCCTCCTTAGCGTCGTTCACTTGCGATTGTCGTGCGGGACGCACGCAGAGCGACCGATGAACGACTCGCCGGTGATGCTGGCGAAGGCACCTCCGACCACCCGCCGGCTCTATCACCTGATGAACTTGCTGCCCGGTTTCACACAGTCCAGCCGGATCGTCAGGTTTCGCTTCTGATCCGTATCCCGAAGGACGTCCCTCCAGCGGGACGCGGAACTGCCGGGCTGGCATGGTCGGGGTTGGTGCCCGGCCACGCCGGGTCGGATGTCATCCGGCGGGAGTGGCGAATGGCCGGTGAGGGTCGGCCGCGGTCGGCCGCGTTCGCTGCAGGGTTCGGTAGATGGTGGAGCGTCCGACGCTGAACAGTTCGGCCAAATCGGCGGTGCTGTAGGTTCCGAGGTCGGCGAGTTCGACCAGATGCTTGGCTTGGTTCGCCGTCAACTTCGGCTGCTTGCCTTTGAGGTGTCCTTTTGCTCGGGCGACGGCCATCCCTTCGCGGGTGCGCATGCGGATCAGGTCGGTTTCGAACTCGGCCACCATCGCCAGCACGTTGAACAGCAGCCACCCGACCGGGTCGGTCGGGTCGTGGATCGAGCCGCCGAGGCTGAGGCGGACGTTGCTGGCGGTGAGTTCGGCGAGGATGTCGCGTGCGTAGGGCAGTGACCGTGCGAGCCGGTCGAGTTTGGTGACGACGAGGGTGTCGCCGGATCGGCAGGCGGCGAGGGCGAGCCTCAATCCGGGTCGGTCGCGGTTTGTGCCGGTCAGTCCGTGGTCGACATAGATGCGGTCGTCACCGACACCGAGCGCACGGAGTGCGTCTCGTTGCGCCGTGAGATCTTGCTGCTCAGTTGATACGCGCGCGTATCCCACCAGGAGTTCGTTCATCCTCCCAGCCATGACTCTCGGCCAGCCTGAGCGTCAAGGGCGATCCCAAGAGCCGACCATACCGTGCACCGGTCGACGCTAGAGCGGGACGGCTATCGGGGAGCGTCCCTCTCGTGTCTGCCGCTGGGCGGGAGACCTTCACCGGCGGCGATGTGTCGTAGCCGAGCGGCAACGGTGAACAGCCAACCAAAGAAGCTGATGAGGATGACGCGTTGGACCAGACCTTTCCAGGCAAACAGCGCACTGGTCGGTTGCTCGGCCACTTTGAGCAAGACGACCTCGACGATCAAGGTGACGCCGACGACGAGAGTCCAGGTGGCGAGTCCGCGCCACGCAGGGTCACGGCGGAACCGCCGGTACAGGACCAGAATCGGCCGCACCCGATCGCATCTGTGAGAATTTTCCAACAGCAAAGACGTCGGTCTCGTGTGAGGCGAGGCCGCTGGTCGCGTCGACCAACTCCCACCCCATACCGCGACCCTGAGTCGTAAGCCGTCCCACGAGCGGGACGGACGTTGCAGCCACCCACTACCCAGACTCGCCCTCGGGCCCATTCTCGCAAGACCCGCCCGCGAAATGCCGGGTGAACGGGCGGCAACCGGCACGTCGCTACCCGAGACAACGTTCGCGGAATCGCGAGTCGATGCATGGTGCGGTTGAGCGTTCCGTGCGGCTGCAGCCCCCCGCCACGGCCGCACAGGTCAGGGCGGCCTTCTCAAAGCGCGTTCCGTCGTGTCGCGGCGGCGTGAAGGCCGTCTTCCCACCCGCAGGGCGGCAACAACTTTCCTCCCGCGACGCGGTTCGCGGCATTCAAGGTCGGGCACCACGGTTCGGACGGGTCGACCTCGGACGCCTACCTCAGGGTGTTGCTTTCGGCTTCGTGCGGTGGTCACCAAGCGTGTGCTTCGGGCGATTCGCCTTTCATGATCTTTCGGCCGCGGTTGATGTCGAAGATCTCGTCGAGGCGGGCGATCGTTTCTGGTGACAGCTGGAGTTCGGCGGCACGGTCCAGCCCGTCGAGCTGCTCGACTGTCCGCACTCCGACGATCGCGGAGTCGACGGCGGGATGGTGCAGTGTCCAGGCGATCGCGACAGCTGTCTCGGTCTCGCCGAGGTCGCGGCACAAAGTGGAGTAGTCGGTGAACTGGGTGTTGTCCGGGCCGAGGCTGATTCCGTACTCCTGCTCGACCTGAGCGGTGCGCGATCCGTCCATCGAGGCTAGCTTGCCGGTCAGCAGGCCGCCGGCAAGTGGCATGTAGATCATCCCGCCGATGCCGAAGTGTTGCGCGGCTGGTAGTACCTCCATTTCGGGGACCCGGCTGAGCAGGTTGTACTGGGTCTGCTCGGAGATGAAGCCGACGCCGCCGCGCTGCCAGGCCTGCAGCTGGTACATCGCTAGACCCCAGCCGGAGAAGTTGCTCGACCCGGCGTACAGCACGTGCCCGTCGGCGATGGCGCGTTCGTAGGTTCCCCAGAACTCCTCGGGGCTGACGGTCCGGTCGATGTGGTGGGTTTGGTACAGGTCGATCCGGTCGGTCTGCAGCCGTCGGAGCGAGTCGGTGAGTGCCTGCCGGAACCGGTAGGCGGAGAACCCGCGCGCCCCGTTGGGTCGCTCGGGGTGTTGTCCGTGGTACTGCTTGGTGGCCAGTACGACCTGGTCGCGGGCCTCGGGCCGGCGGGCGAACCACGACCCGATGATCTCCTCCGAGCGGCCGAACCCGGCCGTTCCGCCGTACACGTTGGCGGTGTCGATGAAGTTGATCCCGAGCTCGAAGGCCCGGTCGAGGACCGCGTGCGAGGTGGCCTCGTCCGCCTTCGGCCCGAAGTGCATCGTGCCAAGGCACACCTTGCTCACCATCATGTTGGACCGACCCAGCCGGTTGTACTCCACTATCGCCTCCAGACGTCTGATTCCCGGCCTCCGGAGGCCGGCGCTCAGGGATGAGCCTAGGGCTGAATGTTGCAGTCTCTGATTTGGGCGAAGCGGGCGGACTCGTCCGCGCGCGGGTGAAGATGAGCCGACGCCGAGGAAGGCGCTGGCGCGGCCACCGCCTAATGGCGTGTAGGACAGCTGACGGGAGACCACCCAGCCAGCAGACCCGGGTGTCGCAGCACCAATTCCAGCTCCCCGCTGAGGGACACCACCCCCTGTGCCTCGAGTGCCTGCTCCGACATGAGCGCCCTGCCGATCCGCGCCCACCCAGTCGAAGGAGACGCCGAGAACACCAAACCTCAGAACGACACACCTCTTGCAGATACTCTGAATGGTAACTACAGTTAGACAAGTGATGACAGTTCATGTGCTGCACGCCGGGAACGGGTACACGTATCTGACCCGCTCGGTCGCGGCATATGACGCTCGACTGGGCCGGTCGGAGGCGCTCGCCGACTACTACGTGGCGAAGGGTCAGCCGCCTGGCCACTGGGCCGGTCGGGGTGCCGCGGTGCTCGGGGTGGCCGGGGTGGTAACTGAGGCACAGATGAAGAACTTGTTCGGCGAGGGCCGTCACCCCGACGCCGACGCGGTCGCCGCTGGTCTGGTCGCTACCGGTGCCATGCCGGAGGAGGCGGCCCGGGCGACCCGGCTGGGACGACGGTTCCGGCAAGGGTGGCCGCTATCAGGGAGGCGACCGTCGTCCGGCCGGTTCCGCCGGTCAGGGAACAGACCAGCACCCGATGTCCCCGCGGCCAGTGCTTCAACGAGAGCCGGTCGGCGGCGTTCCGGTCCCAAGCCGGCGACGGGCGGCGCCACCTCAACCCTGCCCGGCGCCGGCCGGTCGGACGACTCTGCCAGAGTCCGGCCACGGGTCAGACCGACCGACACCGGCCGGGCGCCGTAGCCGACCGCTCCGCTTTCCAGGCCCCCATCATCCATGTCGCGCTCCTGCCGTAACCGGCCCTGATCTTACTGGTAACCGTAGTTATAGCACAGCGGATGGACAGAACTCCAGTATCGCGCAACCTGTGGACAGAAATCTCGGCTCAACCCTCCCGATTTGTGCCATGCTGAGCCTCGATGGGCTTAACCACAGGAACCAGGACAAGACAGATGTGCGACAACGAGTGAGGCGGAGGTGTGATGGCATCAGGTGAGGGGATTCCTGGGTTGGCCGACAAGCTCAACCACCTGTTCGCCACCGTTCCGGCCCCCACCAAGTCCGGGCGATACTCCAACGACACCGCCGCCGACGCGCTGACCGCGTACGGCGTCACCGTCTCGGGAGTCCACCTGTCCCACCTGCGGGCCAACCGCCGGGACAATCCGTCCGCCCGGCTGCTCGCCGCGCTCGCCGAGCTGTTCGGCGTGCCGATCAGCTACTTCTTCGACACCAGCACCGAAGACACCATCAACGCCGAGCTCGAAACCTTGACCGCGCTCCGGAACGACCAGATCAAGCACCTCATGCAACGCGCCCAAGGCGTCAGTCCCCGCGGCCTGAAACACCTCGAAGGCATCCTCGACCAGATCCGCATCATGGAAGGACTCGACCCCGACCCGAACGACTGACCCGATCGGCGCCCAGGCGTCCAACACTTGCTACTACAGCAGGATTGCTATCTGCCGAAACTGATAACTATAGTTTCCAGGCATGGAGCGATTGTCGGATCGGCGGTCCGTCGGGGGCCGCGCCCTTTGGTGGCCGTCAAGGCGACCTACGTACTCACTCTCTCCGACAAGGGCGCCACGATCACCGTGACGGTCACAGGCAAGAAGGCCGGCTACTCCACAGTCAGCAAGGGCAGCGCCAAGACGGTCCCCGTCGCCGCCGGAAGACTGACCACATCGATACCCAGGGTCACAGGCACCGCCAAGGTCGGCAAGAATTTGAAGGTTGCGCCAGGCACGTGGGGTCCGAGCCCCGTGAAGCTGAAGTACCAGTGGCGGGCCAACGGCTCAGCGATCAAGGGCGCCACCAAGTCGACACGCAAGCTGACCTCGAAGCAGAAGTCGAAGAAGATCACTGTGAGCGTAACCGGTTCACGAGCCGGATATGGGACCGTCACCAAGACCAGCGTCGCAACCGGAAAGGTCAAGCAGTAGCAGGAAGGCTGCTGGGTTGTGCCGCTCAGCCGGGAGACGGGACAACCCCACAGGTGGACGTGCACGCGATGGCTCGCAGACCGTCAGCCGCGGCCAGCGATGACCAATTCGCCGCGGAGTGCCCTCGCCCATCGAGATCTCGATCTGGCCATTAACTCCGAGGACTTGGACGTGGGTCTGCGGTGCCTTGCGTCCTTGGGCCACAAACGAGAGACCGAGTGGCTCCCGGTTCGGGTTGAGTCCGCGACTCCCGGGCGGGGATTGATCAATGCACACACCCGGTGGTCTTCGACGACACCGGTCACAGCCGGCACCAAGGCCTGGATGGCGGCCGATTCGACTGACATCGAGGCAAGGGTTGGAGGACAACGCGTCGTGGCGACACGCCACCCCCCAGACCCCGACAGCGCTTCTCGTCATCTTTGCCACCGACCGTCCATGGTTTGAGCGCACGGCGGCGAGGTGTCGATCGACCACCCCCACCGAAAACTCGCGCACGCGCAGTTCACCGACCGCTGGCAGGATCTGCTTGTCGGCCGGGACTCCTGAGGCGGAGCGATCGTGTCGCGGCGGCTGCGGCGATGATCTTGCGGTGCCCCCTCCTCAGCCTCCGAAGGCTGTTCAGTCGGAGGTGGCTGGTCTGGCAACGGCTATTCGCAGTTGTAGACGTCGGGAGCGGGCGAACTGGCCGTCGCGAGCGCTGGCGGATGCGGTCTTTGGGCGGGCTTGGTCGCACCGGTCGAGTGAGTTCGTGCTGCACCAGTTGCTCCTGATAGCGCGAGACGATGTCGGTGCGGTCGCCTGCACTGTCCGCTAACGCAAGGTCGAGGTGCAGTCGACTGCAGCGGTCGCCGGGTAGCGGAGCAACCGGAGCCTCGACCGTCATCTTCACCAGCGAGCCAGGCGCGCGATGTGCGGGGCCGCGATGTCCATAGCGCGCGAGCGCCAGCCCACCCATCGAGCCAGCGGTGGTCTTGTTGAGCGGGCGAGCTCGTGTCTGGCCACGAGCCGCCTCGCGACGCGAACAGGGTGCGGAGTCCGTCGCGGATGACTTCGCTCTCTGGAGCGTGTTCGCCGCTCTGGACGCGGGCGCGGAGGGCGTCCGCCATCAAGGGATGGAGTGAGGGGGAACGTAGGTCGCTCTTCCGTCGCCTCTGGAGGGCACGCGGCATTCCCTGGTACGGCGACTCGGATGTCTGTAAATCTGCCGGCATCGCCTACGTTGGTTCGAACCCAACACCTGCCACCAGCACCCGAATGCCCTTGTGCACAGGACATTCGGGTTCTTTCACCTCTGCGCCGCGATGCGGTCAAACCGCCAGATCAGGGCGCGTTGCTCACAGATCGCTCACCGGCGCTGCAAGGTGAGTCATGCTGTGGCCGCCTCGAGCTGCTCGGACGTTGCCCCTCCAAGAAGGTGCGCGTAGACCCGTCGCGTGACCGCCGGCGACGAGTGACCCAAGATCAGCTGGACCACTTCGATGGGTACTCCGCCGGACAGCATCAGTGAGCATGCGCCGTGCCGCGTGTCGTGCAGCCTGATCGGTGGGACTCCGCAACGGTGCGTAAGAGCGTCGAACTCGCGGGACACCAGATCGGGCCTGAGGGGTGCTCGGTCGATCCGGCAGAAGACCAGGTCATGGTCGAGATAGTCAGACCCGAACGTGTCTCGCTCTTCGGCTTGCCGTTGTCCATGGTTTGCCAGCGCCCGTCGAGCTGGCGAGGCGAGCGGCAACCAGCGACGGCCGGCCTTTGACTTGGGGCTTTTGAACAGGCGGCCGATGTGCTCCCGGCCACAGGTCGGGCAGATGAGGTCGTCGGGCCGCGCCTGCCCCCGGGTCAGACTTACCACGTCTGACGAATCGTGACTCCGGTGCCGTCCCGTCGATTTCGGACAGCGCGGGCCGCACAGCTCGCCTCGTCGGCGTCCGCAGTACGCGGCCAGCTCGTACATCGCGACGAGGCGATGGCCGGCTACGTGGCCGAGGAAATGTGCGGTCTCGGTCGGTTCCCAGATGGTGAGCTCCGCCTCGCTGGGCCGGTCCGGAATGGCGTCGATACGTCCATCGGCGGGGTTCCACTGGATCAGCTCGTCGCCGAGCTGCCGAGAGTGCGGCTCGGAGGGTCCGCCGGTAGCTGTCGATGGTCGCGGGCGAGCGTTGTTCGACGAACTGGCCCGAATGGTCGGCGAACCGACCAGGAACAGGTGGATGTCGCCGGAGTGGATCCCCACGGACATCGACAGCGGCAGCCGACCAGGCGCCATGGCCGCCTGCGTGTGCGTCCCCGTGGTCGTCGGCCTCGGTGCTGCGGCAGCCCGTAGCGCGCGGCGCATCTCCACCGCGGCATCACAGGCCTGCTCTGCGTGGCCGTCCTCCCGGAATAGGAACAGCAGTGCGTCGCCCCCGAACTTGAGCAGCTCCCCGCGGCGCGCCTCGGCGATCCGCGGCATCGGGCCGAAGACACCGTTGAGGGTCTCGACGATCTCCTCGGCCCCGATCCGGCCGCGTTGGGTCAGTTTCTCGGTCAGCGCGGTGAAGCCGGAGATGTCGGCGAAGACGAGCGTGCCCTCAACCACCCGCCAGAGAGCTCCCGGAGCCTCGTCGTCCCAGGCGAGTGCCCGCGGGGCATGATCTTGTGAGCTCGCGCCCGCTCCACGCGCGCCTCCTACCCGGAAAGTGGGCCGGGGTGGAGGATTTACCCGGCGTGTCGCTGTCGTATGCGCCCACTTTCGGAGGACGGCCGAGCACCGCGGGGGGACGTGTCGGCTGAGGTCGGTCATCGTCGTCGCACGGACCTTGTCCATGTCATCCACCCCCAGACGGTCTCCGGTCCGACAGACTGTGGCCCGTGCGCATCCTGGCAGTGTCCGACCTCCACTTTCGCCTGCCGCACTACGACTGGCTGGTACGAGCGTCGGCGGACGCGGACGTGGTGACGCTGTCGGGGGATCTGGCCAACGTCGCGAGTCCCGTTCCGATCGACGTGCAGGCAGTTGTGCTCGGCAAGTACCTGGCGACGTTGTCCACCAACGCGATGGTGCTGGCAGCCTCGGGGAACCACGATCTGGACGGGCCGGGCCCGCACGGCGAACAGGTGGCGGGCTGGCTGCGGCGGGCCGGCGACGAGCGCGTGCTCACCGACGGGGCCAGTGTCGATATCGACGGCGTCCGCTTCACGATCTGCCCCTGGTGGGATGGTCCGCAGACGCGTGATGAGGTCGCGGTCCAGCTCGAGGCCGCTTCCGCGGACCGTCCGGCCATGTGGGTCTGGCTCTACCACGCTCCACCGGCAGGGACGCCGCTGTGTCGCGACGGCCGACGGGAGTTCCCCGATCACGACCTGGCTGAGTGGATCGAGCAGTACCAGCCCGACGCCGTCCTGTGCGGTCACATCCATCAGGCCCCCTGGGCGAACGGGGGGTCCTGGCATGCACGGTTGGGCCGCACGTGGGTCTTCAACCCCGGCAAACTGGTCGGACCGGTGCCGCCGCACATCACCCTCGACACCGAGTTGCGCACGGCCCACTGGTTCGGTGTGCTCGAGTCGGAGACGGTCGCCCTGGGCTGAGGTTCGAATCGCGGCCTCAGACGTGCGGATCGCGGATCGAGCCCGGCCGGGTCGGCGGGGCCTGGTGGTGCACGAGCGTGTTGAGGATGCCGTCGACCATCCCCAGATGTCCTTCCACGTCGGCGAACTGCAGCTTGACGTCGATCAGGTACTGCGTGAGCCCGTCGAGCCTGGCGGCGGTCATCCGCAGGATCGCCACGGCAACCTCGGGATGGGCGGCCACGAACGTCTCCGGGTCGGCCATCACGTGGACCTCGACGACGGTCGCGGCGCGTACGGTCGCGGTGGCCGGCCGGCCCAGCACCCACGACATCTCGCCGAACACCGCCCCCGGGTGGTCGATCCGCGCGAACCGGACGCCGTCGCGCTCCACGACGATCGACCCCGAACGGAGCACCAGCAACTCGGCGGCCGGGGCTCCCTCCTCGATGAGTGTCTCGCCGGCTGTCGCCGACCGCACCGGAAGGTGGGAACAGGAGTCCAGCAGGGATGTCACGCTCGTATTATCTGCCCGGCCGACACGTTGTCGGCCCCGGCCTTCGGCCCGACAGCCGCACCCACGCCATATCCGTCCCCACCGCTTCCCTCGTAGGTCTATCCGAAGACAACCCCGCCGTTCACGTGGATGATCTGTCCGGTGATCGTGCCGACGTCGGGTGCGAGTAGGAAGGCGATGGTCGTGGCGATCTCGTCCGGCCTGGAGAGCCTGCCGAGGAGGGACATGCCCGCGATCCTTTCGCGGTCGGCGTGTGTGAGAACCTCGGTCATCGGGGTTTCGGTGGCACCGGGTGCCACCATGTTGACGCGTACCCGGTAGAGGGCGAGCTCGCGGGCGTAGCCGCGGACGAGACCGATGAGAGCCGCCTTGGAGGTGGCGTAGGCGCCGTTTCCCATGAGGCCTCCTCCGGTGAAAGCTGCGGCGCTGCCCAGTACCACCACGGCACCCCGAGGATCTGCGCGGATCAGATGCGGCCCGGCGGCGGAGATGGTGTTCTGGACTCCGACGACGTTGATGTCCATGACGCGGCGGAACTCGACGACGTCGATCTCGAGCAGTGAAGATCGGCTGACGAGTTCGGCCGCGGCGACGACCCCGGTCAATCCGCCCCCTTCGGCGAATTGATCGGCCGCGCGGCGCATCGCGGTCGCCTCGGTGACGTCGGCGCCGATGGCGATGTGTCCCACTCCCGGCCGGGTCTGGACGGCGTCGGCGGCTGCGGTGGGGTTGATGTCGACGATGGCGACTCGGGCGCCACGTGCCGCTGCCTGGAGCGCACAGGTCAAACCAATTCCCGACGCGCCGCCGGTGATGAGGACTGCCTCTGTCGTCATCGGGTCTGGATGTGTCATCTCACCTGCTCCGTTTCGATGGGCTAGAGGATGGCGACGGCGTTCGCCGGGCTGCCGACGCCACCCAGGAGGTTCAGCGGTTGAGCAGTGACGAAGACGTCGTGGCGTCTTCGCCGCCGGCAGGCAGCGGCGACAGCGTCGAGGTCCCAGAGCTCGCCGATCGTCAGCCCGAGGAGGGGGATGAGGATGCGGTGGAGCATCCCGCTGTGGCTCGATCTCGGCATGCTTCCAACGAGCTCCCGGTCGACGCTGAGCTCGGAGTCCGTTGCCGGCGAGGCTTCCAGGGCGATGTTGTCGGCGGCCGTAACCGCTACCTGGTGGTCCCACAGCCACGCGGCCGTGTCAACGCTCAGCCGCAGACCGGGGGTTGGACTGCGGATCCCGCCCTGTGGGGCGTGGTTCGCTGATGCCGGAGCCAGCCGGTGCGGATCATCAGGACATCACCGGGCTGGACCGCGCTTCCCTGCCAGGCAAGGGCTGCGTCGAGATCAGCGACGGAAATCTGTTCGTTGCTCATCTGGTCGATGGGTCGGCCGATCGCGTCACGATAGAAGCCGACATCGATGACCAGACCTCGTCCGGCGATCCCGTGTTCGGCGATGGCCTGGATGCCGAGATCGGGTTGGCCGACGACGAGTCGTGCGGGGTCGGCGTCGTTGTAGAAGCCGCGATCCGGGTGGCCGAAGTGTCGGAGTCCGTCGAGCTGGGTGGACGCCTGCATGAAGAGGTTGTCGACTCGATCGTCGCGGTGGAACTCGTTCAATCCGAACACGGTGTGCTCGAGGGCTCCGCGGTGGGCGATGATCGGTGGGTCGAACGCGGTCAGTGGCAGGTTGAGCGTCACGATCTCGCCCGTCAGGATGCTCTCGCGGGCTGCCAGGACCCGATCCGGTGTGAGGTGGTTGATCGTGCCGAGCTGGTCCTCGGCTCCCCACAGACCCCACGCCGTGCCTTGCTGGCGACCGGGTCGCTCCAAGAGTTCGGCGTACCTGGGGAGTTCGCCTCTTGGCTTCGGCGGGGGAGTCATCGGTGTCTGTTCAGGCTCGGGGGTCGGCAACGACCTGGTGGATCTCGATCATGAAGCCGGCCGGGTCGGTGAGGAAGATCTGGTGCCATCCCTCCACGGACCAGATGCCCCAGTCGTCGAACGGGATCCCGTGTTCGGTCAGCCGGGCTTTGACGGCTTCGATGTCGTCGGTCCGGAAGCAGTAGTGACCGTTGATGAGCGGGTTGACGGAGTGACCCTCCTGTGCCGCCAGATACGGCTGCCGCTGGGTGACGTGGATCTGCAGTTCCTCGGGATCGCCGGCGTCGTAGAACTTCGCGGCGGTCTCCCACTCGGTGTTGCCGTCGACCTCGGTGTCCTTGTTCTTCGAGGTGGCGATCATCGGCGGGGTCGGGACCTGGTCGAGCCCGAGGGCGTTGCCGTAGAAGTTGGTGAGCACCGACATGTCGTCGGCGGTGACGTTGACGGGATGCAGTCGGAGGTAGACCATGATGTGTCCTTCGATCGATGTGAGTAGAAGCGGGGAGTGGGTGCGGCGGGTCAGATGTCGCTGCGGTAGTGGCTGACTTTCTCCTTGTCGAGTCGGATACCGAGACCGGCTCCGTCGGGCACACTGAGCCGCCCGGCCTTGATCACGAGTGGCTGTTCGAGCAGATCGTCGGCGAGATCGAGATAGTTGGACAGTTCCGCTGCGGACCGTGCGGTGATCTCCTGGGAGGCGCCGAAGACCAGCGAGCAGACCGTGCCGAGCTGCGCGTCGATCTGGTTGCCGATCACGACCTCGACGCCGAGGCCTTCGGCCAGGTGCGACACCCGCAGAGAGTCGGAGAAGCCGGTCCTGCCGGTCTTGATGCTGATCGCGGTCGCGGCGCCGGCGAGAATCTCGCGCGTGACGTCGGCGGGGGTGGAAACGCTTTCGTCGGCCACGAACGGGATCGGGCACTGTGCCACCAGCCACCGCCGGGCCAGGACATCGTCGGCGGGGCAGCGCTCCTCGACCCGGCTGAGCCCCACGTCGGCCAGCAGCTGCACCGCCCGAGCGGACTCTGCCGCCGTCCAGCCTCGGTTCCCGTCGATGTGGAGCTCGACCTCCGGGCCGACCGCGGCCCGGACAGCCTTGCAGACTGCCACGTCGAGGTGGATGGGTCGTCGCCCGACCTTGATCTTGAAGCGGAGATGCCGAGTGTCTCGCGTAGCTCGACCGCTTCTGCGGCGACGATCTCGGGATCGTCGAAACCAAGCATGTGGCTGACCCGGAGCTCGTCGACGTACCCTCCGAGCAGGCTGTGGACCGACGTGTCGACGGATTTGTCCCAGGCGTCCCACATGGCCATGTCGATAGCAGCCTTCGCCGTCGGGTTGCCGACGGTCCGGGCCAGCCGCCTGCGCACTTCCTCGCGGTCGAGGATGGACAGACCGATGACCGCCGGTGCGAAGATCTGCTGGATGACGGATCGAGAGCCTCGTCTACGCGGTCGGCGGAGTCGAACTGGTCGCCGCGGTCGCCATGCCGGATCCGGTGCTCGGTGAGCGGCTGTGTGTATATCTCGTGCCGAAGCCGGGCGCCGAGCTCAGTCTGGACGACCTACGAGCCAGACTGGCCGCATTCGGCATCGCGGCGTTCAAGCTACCCGAAAGACTCGAGCTGGTCGACGAGCTCCCGATGACCAAGGTCGGCAAGATCGACAAGCGACGCCTCCGGGAGGACCTCGCGCTCCGGATGAGCACGACCAGCCCGACGGCGTGAGCAGCCCAGCACACTGCTAGACCAAGAACTGAAAAGAACGAATGGAGCCAGACGATGAGCGCACACACCGCCGATCCCGATCTCGTCGCGGGGACCCCCATCCCACCACCGCCGACCCACGAGGAGGAGCGACAGATCGCGGAGCTGTACGACGACTTCGCCGCCGAGAACCTCGTCCCGCTGTGGACCCAGATCGGCGAGTTGATGCCGATGACGCCGCAGCCGCAGATCCAGCCGCACGTCTGGCGGTGGAAGACGCTGCTTCCGTTGGCCGAGCGGGCCGGTGAGCTGATCCCGGTCGGCCGCGGTGGTGAGCGTCGAGCGATCGCGCTAGCCAACCCGGGGCTGGGCGGACGCCCGTACGCGATACCGACGCTGTGGTGCGCCATCCAGTACCTCGGCGGTCACGAGGTCGCGCCCGAGCACCGACACTCCCAGAACGCGTTCCGCTTCGTCGTCGAGGGTGAGGGGGTGTGGACCGTCGTCAACGGAGACCCGGTCGCGATGCGGCGCGGCGACTTCCTCCTCACCCCGGGCTGGAACTTCCACGGCCATCACAACGAGACCGATCAGCCCATGGCCTGGATCGACGGGCTCGACATTCCTTTCGTGCACTACACCGACACGAGCTTCTTCGAGTTCGGTACGGACCGGGTGACGGACGAGTCGACGCCGGACATCTCCCGCTCGGAGAAGCTGTGGGGCCATCCCGGGCTGCGGCCGCTGTCGCAGCTGCAGGACACCGTGTCCTCACCGATCGGTGCCTACCGCTGGGAGCACACCAACGCCGCGCTCGCGCACCAGCTCGAACTGGAGGCGGCCGGCTTCCCCGCCACTGTCGAAATGGGTCATGCCGCGGTGCGGTACATCAACCCCACCACGGGCGGGGACGTGATGCCGACCATCCGGGCCGAGTTCCACCGGCTCGCGCGGGGGACAACGACCACGACGCGACGCGAGGTCGGCTCCAGCGTCTTCCAGGTCTTCGACGGAACCGGCACGTTCACCATCGAGGAGGAGCACACGTACGTCGAGAAGGGCGACCTGGTCGTCGTGCCGTCGTGGAGCGCGCTGACGTTGAGCACGCAGGACGGGCTCGACCTGTTCAAGTTCGGCGACCAGCCGATCATCGAACGCCTCGGGTTCAACCGGGTGCAGGAGATCGCGCCGAACCCTGGAGGTCAACGGTGAGGCTCGCCACGATCATCACCGCCGACGGCACCCGAGCGGTCCGGGTCGACGGCGACACCGCCGTCGAGATCGACCCGGCCCTGCGCGACGTCGGTCAGCTTCTGGACCGTCAGGACTGGCGCGAGATCGCCGCATCCGGAGACGGCCCGCGACACGGCTGGCCTGCCGTCCAGCTCGGTCAGCTGATTCCCGAACCGAGCAAGATCATCTGTGTCGGTCTGAACTATCGGACCCACATCCTGGAGATGGGCCGCGAGCTGCCGGAGTACCCGACGCTGTTCGCGAAGTTCGCCGACACCCTGACGGAGCCCGACGCCGACATCGAAGCACCTGCCGAGGATGCCCAGCTCGACTGGGAGGCTGAGCTGACAGTGATCGTCGGCACGACGGTGCGTCGAGCTGACCTAGACACCTCGGCTGCGGCGATCGCCGGATTCACCGTCGCCAACGACATCTCCATGCGCGGCTACCAGTTCCGCACCAAGGAGTGGCTCCAAGGCAAGCTCTGGGACCGCTCCACTCCGGTGGGGCCGCTGTTGGTCACCGCCGACGAATGGGCGCCGGGCCCGACGGTACGCACGGTGCTGAACGGCGAGACCATGCAGGAGGCGTCGACCGGCGACCTGGTGCACGATCCGGTCACTCTGGTCTCCTACGTCTCGACCATGATCACCCTGCGGCCCGGCGACCTGATCCTCACCGGTACCCCCGGCGGAGTCGGTCACGCCCGGAAACCCGCCCGCTACCTACAGGTGGGGGACGTGGTCGAGACCTCAGTCGAGGGAATCGGGACACTCCGCAACCGCGTAGTCGCGCCCAAGGGATCGGAGGGATAGGGATGCCGGCCCGACTGGACCAGGCCACCGATCCGGCGGTCGTCGCCGATCTGGCAAGCGTGCGGCTCGGCACGGCGTTCTTCCGCCGCGCCCTGAACCGGGTCTCGGACCCCGGTCTGGATGAGCCGTCGCTGCTGCCCGGCTGGTTGCGCCGGCATGTGGTCGCTCACGTCGGCTACAACGCACGAGCCCTCGCCAGGCTGGTGATCTGGGCGGACACCGGTGAGGAGACACCCATGTATTCATCGACCACCGCACGGAATGACGAGATCGAGTTCGGAGCCACTCTGCCGCCGGAGGCGCTGCGGAACCTCGTCGAGCACTCGGCGATCGATCTCGACGTCCGTTGGAGAGACCTCCCCGACGACCGGTGGACCCAGCCGGTTGTGACCGCCCAGGGACGCACCGTCCCGGCGTCGGAAACCGTCTGGCTGCGCAGCCGCGAGGTCTGGCTGCATGCCGTCGACCTCGACGCCGGTGCGCGCTTCGACCAGATTCCTGCCGACGTTCTTCGACGACTGATCACCGACATCCACCGAACCTGGACCGGTCGAGAGGACGCTGCCGTACCCCACCTGGTCTGCACCGACGACGGCGACGAATGGGGCGAGCCGGGCTCAGGAAAGCCAACGGCAGAAGGCTCGATGGCGGCCTTGGCGGCATGGGCGACCGGACGGATGCCCGAAGCTACCCGTTCGCTGCCGCTCAGTTGGGAAGGCGCACCGGGTGGCTCGGCGCCACGCTGGATCTGACGACATCGAGACACATCGCAGACCAGACACATCGGGGACTAGGGTGTGACGTGTCGCTTCAGCTCGAGGCCGCCGATTCCGCGCCATACATGAAGCCGCGGGCGCTCATCCTCGACCTGTTCGGCGACGACCTTCGCTATCGCGGCGGAGCCGTCAAAGCAGGAAACCTCGTCAGCCTGCTCGGATTCTTCGGCATCGAACCGGCCACTGTCAGGGTCACGCTGTCGAGGCTCCGCCGGGAGCACTGGTTCACGACTCACCGCATCGGCCGGGAAACGGTCTACACCCTGACCGATCACATGATCGCAACCCTCGACGAGGGCAGGGCGCGAATCTTCGCCGACTACAACGAGCCCTGGAACGAGCGCTGGACGACGGTCGTGCATCAGTCAGGGCTCGAACGACTCACCCGCGACCAGGTACGCAAACAGCTGTCCTGGCTCGGATTCGGCCAGCTGTCCGGCACCGCCTGGATCAGTCCGCGCGACCGATCCGGAGAAGCCCGGGCCCTTGCCGCCGAGTTCCCAGACGTCGAACTCACGGTCATGAGCTCGACGACCGGAGAGATCGACGAGGACCGCCGGCTGGCCGCGCGCTGCTGGGATCTGGCAATGATCAACGACCGCTACGCGGACTTCCTGGCCGCCCACCAACATCTGCTCACCGAGGCTGGCCAGCTCACCGGCGTCGACGCGCTGATCGCCAGGATCAGCCTCATCTCCAGCTACCGACACTTCCCGTTCATCGATCCGTGGCTCCCCGATCAACTCCGCCCCGACGGCTGGCTCGGTGCGCGGGCGAACGCATTGTTCCGAACTGCTCACGATGCACTCGAGGGCCAGGCGCAAGCGTTTGTCGCGACGGTGGTCGACCGAGAGGACCTCTCCGCCACCCGAGCCGCGGTCGCAGGACCGGGGGCAACCCCACCAGGCGTGAATCGGCTGTAACAGGACTGCTGCCGCGTTGGTGCTGGGGGTTGGGGATCGGCCAGACTCGAGACTCTGCTCCGGTCGAACACGGTGGCGGCTGGGGTTAGCTCAGCGGGCTCGGGATCATGTTGTCGGCTGCCGAGGGCTTGGCGAGCGACGAGCCGCCTGCGGCGACCCCAACGTCGGTTGTGCGCCGCCTGTGGCAGTGGGACGATCCAGGTGCGGGCATCCGCGGGAATGTGAGGTATGGACAGCGACGAGCCGGCGACCGGGCCCAGTAAGGCGTATGAGGTAGAGACTTCGCCGTTCCGCCCGCCGCCGCACCGGCCGCTGATCCACCGTCTGCTGCCGATCGCGGAGCAGGTGCGCAGCTACCGCGGCAGCTTTGCGAGGCGTGACGCTCTTGCCGGGGTTACGGTGGCCGCGCTGGCCCTGCCGGCGGCGATGGCGTATGCCGAGCTGGCCGGTCTGCCTCCGGTTGTCGGTCTGTACACGTTGTTGCTGCCGGCCGTCGCCTATGCGGTCCTGGGCTCTTCACGCCAGGTGATCGTCGGCCCAGAGGGCGCGATCGCCGCCATGGTCGGTGCCGCGCTGATCCCGATGACTGCTGACCCTGCCGAGCGCGCATCGTTGGCGGCGCTGCTGGCCCTGCTGGTCGGCGCCGCCTATATCGCAGCCCTGGTGGCTCGGCTCGGCTGGATCGCGGACTATCTGTCCCGGCCGGTGCTCATTGGCTATCTGCAGGGCGTGGCGGTCGTCATGATCGTCGGTCAGCTGGGGAAACTGTCCGGCCTCGACATCAGTGCGGAGACGCCACCGGGCCAGGTGATCGAAGCCATCCGCGAGTTCGGCGAGGTGAGCTGGCCGACTGTTGCCGTTGGCACGGTTTGCCTTGCCCTGTTGCTGCTCGGTCGGTGGCTGACCCCCAAACTCCCGGCCCCGTTGATCGTGGTGGTCCTCGCCATCGCTGTGTCGGCCGCTCTCGGACTGGCCGCGTACGGTGTTGCCGAAGTTGGACAGATTCCGGCTGGGCTTCCCAGCCTGACACTGCCGGACCTGAACGTGAGGGCGATTCTTGATCTTGTTCCGGTGGCGTTGGGAATCTTCTTCGTCAGTTTCTCCGACGAAATTCTCGTTGCCCGCTCCTTCGCCGGGCGTCACGGCCAGCACGTCCGCGCCGACGCCGAACTCGCCGCCATGGGCGCCGCCAGCCTTGTGGCCGGCATCAGCCAGGGCATGCCGATCGGTGCGAGCGGATCCCGCACGGCGGTCAATGACCAGATGGGCGGCCGAACACAGTTCGCCGGTCTGCTGGCAGCCGGCGTCATCGCCCTGGTTCTGCTGTTCCTCACCGCTCCGATGCAGTTCCTGCCCAAGGCCACGCTGGGCGCGGTGATCGTCACGGCCTCGATCGGGCTGATCGACCCGAGTGCGTGGCAAGGGCTCGCCAAGGTCAGCAAGGTCGAGGTCGCCATCGCCGCGATCACCATGATCGGGGTCATCACCGTGGGCGTCCTACAGGCACTTCTCCTGGCCGTCGCCCTGGCGGTCGTCGACGCGATCCGGCGAAGCGCCAAGCCCCATGACGCTGTGCTCGGCCGAGTGGAACGCCTCGACCGCTACGCGGATGTGAGATTCCATCCCTCGGCAACCATCGTGCCCGGGGTTCTGGTGTATCGACTCGACGATCGGCTGTTCTTCGCCAACGTCAACTACGTCCAGTCCAGGATCCGGGAGGCGATCGCTGGATCACCCACTCCCGTCCATTGGCTGGTGTTCGACGCCGAGGGCGTCAGCAACGTCGATGCCACCGGCGTCGACTTTCTGACCGAGCTGATCGAGTCACTACGAAAAGAGGACATCACCTTCGTCTGCGCTCGGCTCAAGAGCCCGATGGTCGAACACCTCAAAGAAGCTGGCGTTCTCGACCTCATCGGTGAGGACCACGTCTTTCCGACAGTCCACGCGGCAGTCGCCGGCCGCCCGGATACGAACCTGGCCCAACCATCGTGAGCGGAACTTGCCGGGACCGATCCCATCCACACGACCCGGTTCCGTTCCACAAGCCGGTGGTCGATCGCGACAAGCGAACCTAGGCCGGGTATCCCAACACCATCACTCTCCCCGGTACACCACGGGGTCCGTCGACAGGTGTGATGATGGCCGTCGTGGCTGGATTCTGGGGGGACGTGCCGCTTGTCGGGCGCGAGCAGGAGCTCGGGATGCTGCGGGAGGTCGCGGCTGACGCGCGTGATGGTAGGCCGGGTGCCGTCCTGGTCGCGGGTGAGGCGGGCGGAGGCAAGTCCCGGCTGGTCCACGCGCTGCTGGAGGATCTGTCTCCGAGCGCCCTGGTGCTTCGGGCACAGTGCGTTGATCTGGGCGATCCGGGTCTGCCCTGCCTGGCGATGATCGACCTGGTTCGAGGAGTCGAAGCCGTCGCAGGAGCCGACCTCGACGTCGCGGCGGTTCTGGACCGGCTTCCAGTTGTCGCCGGCCTGACCAACTCGAACGCATCCCGGGACGGCACGACGGACGACTCCCGACGACTGCAGCTCTTCGACGCGACGGCAGCGTTGCTGGCCGGAGTCGGCAGCGTCCGGGGACTGGTGGTTGTCACGGTCGAGGATCTGCAGTGGGTCGACTCGTCCTCCTCGGACTTTCTCCGGTTTCTGCTCAGCCGGTTGACATCGGAGCAGCTCCTCGTGGTGGCGACGGTCCGGACGGCTGGCCTGTCGGCACGTCCCAGGCTCCGGCAGCTTCTCAGCGACCTGTCCCGGCTGCCATCCGTGCACCGCCTCGACCTCGAGCCATTCAACCCGTCGGAGGTCTCTGAGTATCTGGCGCACGTTCAAGGGAGTGCGACCGACCCGGGGGTCGCTGCCGAGGTTTTTCGGCGGACCGGCGGGAATCCCTACTATGTGCAGACCCTGGCAGCAAGTGTGGTGCGCACCGGCCGGGTGGACCCGATGGTTCCACGTGTGTTGGCGGATCTGCTGGTCGGGAGGCTGGACGGGCTACCGGAGAACGCGCGGATGGTCGTGCGCTGCGCGGCAGTCGTTGGCCATCCGGTGTCCGACAGTTTGTTGCGCGCAGTGGTGGGTCTGACGGACCCCGAGATGGACGAGGCGCTGCGCGTCGTCGTGGCCGAGGGTGTCTTGAAACCGGACGGTGGGGGCTTTTCTTTCGCACACGACCTCTTCCGCGGCGCGGTCTATGACGATCTGTTGCCCGGGCAACGTGCCAGGTTGCACGCGACTCATGCAGCCGTGCTCGAATCGGCGATGGCTGGCCCGGTGCCTGCTGCGGAGGTCGCGTTTCACTTCGCCGAGGCTCGGGACAGTCCGAAGCTGATGGTGTGGTCGATCCGGGCCGCGGAGGAGGCGATGCAGGTTCTGGCCCCCGCCGAGGCCCTGCAGCATCTGGAGCGGGCCCTGCTGGAATGGCCGAACGTCGACGATCCGTCATCGCTGGCCGGGCTGTCGTACGGCCGGGTCGCGGTTCGAGCGGCGCGAGCTGCCAGCCTGGCGGGTGAGTCTCAGCGGGCGGTCGATTGGGCCGGCCGGGCGATTCAGTTCTGTGACGGGGAACGGGATGGGCCTGGAGGGGTGCAGGCGCGGGCCGAGCTGGCTCGTCAGCTCGTGGCGCTGGACGCCACCGATCAGATGGTCGAGCCCGCGGAGGAGGCCGTTCGGCTCGCAGAGAGCGCCGGCGTCGATGCGAACTCTCTAGCGCTCGCCCACGTCGTCCTGGCCAGAGCCCTGTTGTCGGCCCGCCGCCTCGACGAGGCAGGTGCGCAGGCCGAGCGCGCGCTTGCCAAGGCGCGGGGCGCCGGCGCGGCAGGTCTCGAGGTGGAGGCGCTCACAACCGCGGCTCTCATCGACGAGATCAACGGAGATCGAGAGGCCGCAGCCGACCAGCTTGGCACAGCGCTACGGCTGGCCCGCGGCGGTGGCGAGCTGGCTGCGGAGTTGCGGGCCCATTACTCGTTGGCGTGCCTCCACTACTACAACGGGGACGTCAGCGGATCACTGCCAGTGTTACGAGCGGCCATGACGCGGGTGACCGAGACAGGCCTGCGGTGGAGCGACTCGGGCGTCGAGCTGAGACTGCTGTTCGCGGTTGCGCTCTATGTCTCCGGTGACCTCGGGGCCAGCCTGCAAGCCGCAGGGGCGCCGGAGAGTCAGCCACCAGATGTCGCGGCCGCGAGGCTTGCTGCCGTGGGCTGCTATGCGGCGGTCGCGAGCGGGCTTGCGGATGCCGAGCGCCGCTTGGCCGAGCTACGGGGCAGTTGGGACGCCGATCCGCAGGTCGCTCTGGTTGCAGGCGGTTGCGAGGCCGACCGTCTCGCGTGGCTGGAGGAGTTCAATGCAGCGGTCGCCATCGCCGCACGCGCACAAACCCACTTGGACAGGGTGGCAGGTCAGGAGATGTACGGCGGTCTGTGGTTGTCGGCGCTCGCACTGGCCGCGCTTGCCGATGAGGCGGCGCGCTGCCGTCTGCGGCGGGAAGTGGCCGGAGTGACTGCCGCGATCGGCCAAGGAGAAGGCTTGATGCAACGCGTCGAGCGGATCGTCAAGGGTGGCCACGGGAGGCCGGGAGCGCTGGGTCCGGAAGGGGATGCGTGGCATGCCCGTGCTGTCGCCGAAAACGCCCGGCTGCGAGGCGAGACTGCGGTCGAGCAGTGGCAGCAGGCGGTGGAGGCATTCGGCTACGGACATGTCTACGAACAGGCCCGGTGCCACTGGCGGCTGGCGGAGGCATTGATCGCCGTCGGTGATCGCGATGCTGCCCGGAAGCACCTGCGGGCCGCGAGCGTCTCCGCGGAGCGAATGGGGGCGGTCCCGCTTCAGCGGGTCATCGCGGCAACCGTCAACGGCGCTCGGTTGGCCGGCTCGGCCGGCATCGGCGGTGCGGTGCTGACCGGGCGGGAACATGAGGTCCTTGCGCTGGTGGCGGAGGGTCTGACCAACAGTGAGATCGGGACGCGGCTGTTCATCAGTGCGAAGACGGCCAGCGTGCATCTGAGCAACGTGATGGCGAAGCTGAATGCCTCCAGCCGGACCGAGGCGGTCACGGTCGCTCAGCGACGCGGGCTGCTGGACGTGATCGGATCGAGCCGCCCGCCTCGATAGTCCCGGTCGCCGGGCTGAACTGCGCGAATTCCTCATGCCTTGTCAAGGTCCTTAGGCCGAGAGTCGATGCCATGCCGATCCGCATCGTGCGGGGGGCACGAGGAGGAATGAGATGCGAACTTCGCTCATCCGCGATCGACTAGCCCGCCTGGTGGCAGGCGCGGTGTACGACGGCGCTGACAGCGCCGCGGCGGTCGAGACAGCCGGATTCAACCAGGCGGTCACGCACCGGCCTGCGGTGGTGGTCGCGGCCAGCAGTGCCGCGGACGTGAAAGCAGCGGTCCGCTTCGCCAACATCGAAGGACTCCCGGTCGCAGTTCAGGCCACCGGGCACGGAGCAGCGCAGGCTTCCGAATGCACCGTATTCGTCTCCACCAAGCATATGCAGGGTGTGACGGTCGACCCGATCGCCCGCGTGGCGAGAGTCGATGCAGGCGTGCGCTGGCGCAAGGTGATCGATGCCGCCGTACCCCATGGGCTTGCACCCCTTTCCGGATCATCGTCGAGCGTGGGCGTAGTCGGCTACACCCTTGGTGGAGGGATGGGTCATCTGGCACGTCGTCACGGCTTCGCGGCCGACCACGTCCGCTCGATCGACCTGGTCACAGCCGCCGGAGAGCTCCGCACACTCACCGCCGCGAGCGACCCTGAGCTGTTCTGGGGGCTCCGCGGCGGCCAGGGAAGATTCGGGATCGTCACGGCCCTCGAGTTCGACCTGATTCCGACGGCTCGGTTCTTCGGCGGAGCCATGATCTTCACCGGGGGAGCCATCGAGCGCGTGCTCCGAGCCTTCGCCGAATGGGCACCGACAATGCCGGAGGAGGTCACCACATCGGTGGCCTTGCTACGGCTGCCCGACTCCGAGCAGGTGCCGCCACCACTGCGGAGGGTCGTCAGCTTGGCCCTCCGGTTCGGCTTCACCGGTTCTCTCGAGCGGGGCGAGGCACTTCTCCGACCGATGCGCCAGGTCGCTGCACCGGTGCTGGACTCAATCGGCCCGATGTCGTATGCCGCGGTCGACCGCATCCACATGGACCCGACCGAGCCGCTGCCGGCCATCACGCGAGGAGGACTCCTCCACTCGATGCCCGAAGGTCTGGTCGACGCGCTGCTCGCAACGGCGGGTCCGGACGTGCAGATTCCGCTGACGGTGGTCGAGATACGGCTGATGGGTGGGGCACTCAGCCGTCCCGCGCCCGTGCCGAACGCGGTGGCGGGCCGCGAAGGTGCGTACTCGCTGGTCGCTGTCGCACCAGCCCCACCTCCGATGGCGGACATCGCGCAGCGGGTGACAGCACAGCTACTGGCCGCGGCAGAGCCGTGGTCGACCGGCACGTCGCTTGTCAACTTCGCCGGCCACGGCGGCGCGTCGGAGCTGAGCAGAGCGTGGACGCCGGCCACTCTGCAGCGCCTCATTCAGCTCAAGGAGACCGTCGACCCCCGGAACGTGTTCGGAGGCCGACTCGCTGCCCCCGCACTCCTGCCGGTAGGTGTGCGATGAGTCGGCCGGTGGTTGTCGTCGAAGCAGGGCACGGCCAGCGAGTCGGCAACGTCGAGTTCCTCGCGCGCAGCGCGGACACGCCCTTCTTCAACCTGGCCCTCATCGTGCTCGAGCCAGGGCAGGGGGTGGACCGTCACCGACACGAGGAGGAGGACGACTCGTTCCTGGTGCTCGAGGGCACGCTCTCGGTGACCGTGGGCGAGGAGGACCGGCACGTCGTAGCAGAACCGGGTACGTTCGTGCTCGTGCCCGTCGGCACCCCCCACTCGATCTTCAACGCCGGATCAACCGACGTACGGTTCTTGAACGTTCACGCACCCGGCGGTTTCGATCGGCGCATCGGGCTCGAGTAGACATCTGCGAAGCGCACTCCCGGCGCAACCTTGGGAACCGTCCGATCCGGTCGATGCGAACAGTCCCGAAGCTGAGACGTGGCGCGCTCGGTATCCTGCGGCCGACCTGGCCATAGGGGAAGCCGACCTCTTGTGGGGACGTTGCGCTCTGATCACGGAGGCTGAACGGACACCAGGCGACCGTGACTCCAGCCCCAGACCGCGGGACTCAGCGGCCGTTGAGCTCGGCCAACTCGTCGCCGAGTCCCGTGAGTACCCCCACAGGGAGCAGATCAGGTTGGGCCTCAGCGATCTCGCGCAGAGACATGCCAGCCACGAGTGGGTTCTCCTGGAGCCAAGCGGACAACGGCGGGACATGGCGGTCGACAATGGCGGTGGCATCTGGATCGGCAAGGAGTCGTCCGATCGGTGCGCTCAACCCGAACCGGCGGCGATCAACCAACGTCTGGTACGTCTCCGGCTCGCCCGTCGTGGTGAAGTTGCCGAACACAGCCTGCAGAAACCGCACAGAATCGGTCAGCCACTGCGCTGCGGCCGCGTCCACCATGGCAGCGACGCCATTGGCGGTCAGCGGCTTTGCCAGGCTGATGCCGTGCGGCCCCAGCAGGTAGAGGTGCGACTCGAAAGGCACGCCGTGCTCGGCGAGCGCGGCCAGGAACGCCAAGGAGTTGCGGATCGGTACGAGGGTGTCGCCGCTGGTGGCGAACAAGAACGTGGGAGGTGTCGCGCCGTTGACCGCGGCGGCGACGTCGGCGATGACCTTGCCGATCGGCGGCCCGAACTCGGCCAGCGTGACCGGATAGCCGAGCACGAGCGCTCCTGGTTTGGCGTCCGCGATTGTGCCGAGACAGGCGGCGAGGTGTCCGCCGGCGGAGAACCCGACCACGGCCACCTTGGCCGGATCGATACCGAGCTGCTCGGCGTTGGCTTGCACCCAGGCCAGGCCCGCCTGCGCGTCGGCGAACGACCGTTCGAACGGAGCGTCGGCACCAACGGCGTATCGCAGAACGAACGCGTTGAACCCCTCGGCGAGATATGCCAGCGCGACCGGCTCGGCCTCGCGGTCTGAGGTCATGAAGTATCCGCCACCCGGCAGCACCAACACGGCGGGACGGAGGCGAGCGTTCGACAGCTCGTCGCTGTTGTCCAGCACGTAACCGGTGAGCGTCGCGCTGTCCGCGCCGACATGTTCGGTGAAGACCCTCACAGCAACCCTTCCTTTTCGCAGTCGCGGTAAACACTGACAGACGAGCTTCGAAGGTTTCGAGCGGCCACGGCAACCGGCGGCCGGGTCCTTGCCCTCGCCAAACGGCGTCCGGCGACTCTGACTCCGACGTCACGCGAGCCGGCGTCCGCGAAACGCCACGCCTTCGCATCGAACCCTGCAGAACGGGACGACGGTGAACCACATCGGTAGCACGATCAGCCTTGCGGCCGTCGACTCCTATCTCCCGCGGCCGTACGTAGGTAACGGAGCTTGGGGGTTCAGTGGCAGGGCCGCGAAGGTGACGTCCTGCCAGATTCTGCGCGACGTCTCCTCCGGGTAGGGGACGACGGTCGGTTCGGTGTCGAATACTTGCGTCAGTCTTTCTCGCGAGTCGTACTCGGGCCATCCGGGGTGTCCGTTGGTGGCGAAGGCCGTCCAGGCGTTTCTGATGTGCGTGGAGACGATCTCGGCGTCGGTGATGCGGTCGCCGATCAGCATGGCGGTTTGTCCGCTGGTCAGGTTGCCGAATACGAGCGGCACGTCGAGTCCGTGGCAGGCGCCGAGGGTGCCGCCCATGCCCGGTGCCGGCCAGGTGAGCTCGTACACGTGGGTGCGTCCGGTGTGTGCCTCGGCGAGGTGGAGCGAGGGCATCCGGAACAGCCAGTCGGAGTGGACCCGGTCGTACAGCTCATCGGCGCTGTCGCTGGCCGTGCGGTACTGGGCGGCACCGTAGGGCTCGGGCGCGAACAGGCCCAGCGCGGTTGCCGCCTGATCCTCGGTGATCTGACCGAGAGTGCCTTCGACCAGGGAGAACAGACGCTGCTCGTGACGCGTGTGCCCGGCAATGAGGTCGACGTCGCGAGCGGCGCCTCCCGCCAGCGCCTGCCAGGGATCAGTCGGCAATGTGGAGCCATCGACAACGGGGCCCACGGGCACCCGACGATGTGCGGCGAGGCCCCAACGGTCCCCGTACCGGTCGATCTTCGTCATGAACGCGTCAGTGAACGCGGGCAGATCGCCGGGCGGGACGGTGGCTAGTTCCTCGGGTTCGAGTCCCAGCTCGGCCGCGAAGGCGCCGGTGATGTCGGCGGCCAGTTCAGGCGTGAAAAATGTGCCCGGCATGCTCTGCACGATCGCGCGTCGGAACAGGCCGTCAGCCCGTGGCATCGCCAAGAGTGCGGCCACGCAGCCGCCGCCGGCGGACTGGCCGAACACAGTGACCCGGTCCCGGTCGCCGCCGAATGCGTCGATGTTGTCCCGAACCCACTCCAGCGCGGCTACCTGATCAAGCAGGCCTCGATTTGCCGGCGCCCCCGCGATCTGAGCGAAACCCTCGATCCCCACGCGGTAGTTGAACGTGACGACGACGACGCTGCCCTCGCGCGCGAGGCGACCGCCGTCGTACTCGGGTAGGCCGGACGTGCCAAACAGATAGCCGCCGCCTTGGATCCATACCATCACCGGCAGGTCCGCAGTCACATCCGGCGTCCACACGTTGACTGTCAGCCAGCCCTCGGCAGGCCCGGCGCCCGCGTCCGTACCGAACATGCCGGACTGCGGCGGCGGCGGACCGTACGTCAATGCGTCAAGCGTCCCGGCCCAGTGTTGCACCCGCTCAGGCGCGGCGAACCGAGCCGGTGGCTCGGCGAACGGGATGCCTTTGAAGACCATGAGGTCCGATTCGAGCCTGCCGCGCACCGACCCAGCGGCAATGCGGACCTCCGGCTCGCCAACCGTCATCACACGACCTCCATGATCGGTGTTGCTCGACGCTGAGCATCCTTCTTGCTGCGGGGTCACAGGCCAATCGAATTGAGCTCGCAACGGGGCCGCGCAGCCTTCCGCTCGTCCATGGAGCGGATCGTTGAGGTCAAGGTGTCAACGGCCAGTTCGTGGTCCACGTCGGTGACTGGCGAAGGTCCCGCCTCCTGGTTCGGTGAGATCAAGGTGGTGTCCTCGCCGCAGCGCCTTCGGCCGCATGGTGCAGGCGGTCAACCTACGCGGGACACGGCTCTAGTCGACGTCGTACTGGGGTAGCTCGGGGCCACCGACTGCGCGTTCGATCAGCGCGGTAAAGGCTTCCATGTCGGGCTCGGCGCCCGATCCGGTGCCGGTGAGGCTGTGTACATGCAGCCGGCCGATCTCCTGGTTGGCCTCGACGTACGTACGCATCCGCTCCTCATAGCCTGCGAACCCGGCGTGCGGGTCCCAGTCGGAGGCGGCCAGCTCGCCGGCCAGCATGTATGCGCCGACCAGGGCCAGCCCGGTGCCTCCCCCCGACATCGGCGAGGCGCTGAACGCGGCGTCTCCAAGCAGACCCACCCGTCCGCTCGACCAGCGATCCATCACCACCTGGGCAACCTGGTCGAGGTAGAAGTCCGGCGTGTCATCCAGGTGCGCGAGGATGCGCTGGGTCAACCAACCGAAGCCGGCCATCCGCTCCCGGAGCAGGCGCTTCTGGCCTTCGACGTCGCGGTGGTCCACGGTGAAGTCGCCCGCAGGAAAGGAGAGCATGGCAATCGCCCGGCTGGCGTCGCGAATGGGCCGCAGACCTGCCGAGCGACCGGCCTCCTGGTAGTCGATGAGCCAGCGATCCAGTCCGAACTCGTTGGGCACGCTGTAGTAGGCCAGCACGAGCCCGAGATGGCGGACGAACCGCTCGCGCGGCCCGAAGACCATGGCCCGTAGCGCCGAATGCAGCCCGTCGGCCCCGATCACCAGGTCGAAGCGCCGCCGGACGCCACCCGCGAAAGTCACATCGACGCCGCCGGTGTCCTGGGTGAGGTCGACGATGCAGTCGCCGAACACGTACTCGACGGTGTCTCGGGTGTCGTCGTACAACACCTGGGACAGGTCCCCGCGCAAGATCTCGATCTCGGCGATGTAGCCGTCTCCGCCGTCGTCGTCGGCGCGATACGTCTCCAGGATGGTCCCGTTCACGTCAACGGTGTATGCGCCCGCGGTGTCGGTGCAGGCCGCACGCACCGCCGTGTCGAGGCCCATCCGACGGATGACCTCCTTGGCCACCCCGCGCGCGTCCACGGCCTGCCCTCCGGGGCGAAGTCCGGGGGTCTGCTCCACCACGGTCACCTCGGCACCGTGCCGATGCAGCCAGTGAGCCAGTGCGGGCCCCGCGATGCTTGCCCCCGACACCAATACCTTGGGGTCGCTCATCTCGCCTCCTGGAACCAGATCTCGCCGGCACACCGACGCAGCGATTCACCGATCGCGAAGCCATCAACCACAACCGTCATGCGCAGGCAGACTCTCCGACCAACCTGAAATCACCGGGGTAGCGGATCCGCGCATGGGCGTACGGCTCAACACCCGTGTCGACGTCCGCGGGACGGTCGGCGACAGACCTCGGCGACAGCCCATGCACAGAGCCTCGACTCCCGCAGGGTTGTCAACGTGAGCGAGCCGAGGTCAGGGCACGGCTCCACCAGAGCAGGTTGTCGGTCATCACCGTCAGTTTCGGATTCAAGGTCTCGAAGACATGGCGGGCGTTGACGCCGCCGTCGCGGATGGGTGCGAACTGGTGGCCGAGGATGTTGACGGTCTCGCGGACGGACACCATGTCGAGCTCGGCGATCACATTGCGGAGCTGTTCGATGGCTCGGGCGCCGCCGACGTTGCCGTAGCCAACAAGCGCGACGGGCTTGTGGACGAACTCGATGAAGAAGTGGTCGAGGACGTTCTTCAGTGCCGCGGAGTAGCCGTGGTTGTACTCGTTGGTGAGGATCAGATAGCCCTCGGCTGCCTCGAGGCGAGCTCCGAGCCGTTGTTCGGTGTCGCTGCGGTATACCCGGTGCGCCTTGGCCGGAGGGACCGGCAGGTCGTAGAAGGGCAGCGCGACCTCACGAACGTCGATCAGGTCGATGTCCAGATCAGCGCGGATGGTCAGTTGTTGGGTCAGCCACCCGATGACGTGGTCGGCGAACCGCTCGGCGCGGTTGCTGGCGATGATGACGCCGATGAGTGGTCGGTCGGCGGTCACGGGCAGGGTCCTTCGAGTTTGGACAGGTGGTCCGCTCGGCTTGGGGACGTCGCCGAGGTGCATCCGCAGACATTTGGCGACCTCGATGCAGCTGCGATCGTAGAGCCTACGGATCTGCAGGCCTTGCCCAGGGGGATCTGATGGACATGGTCGAGTCTCGATGATGTGGTCGCGCTGCTGGATGCACCCCAAGCCTCGGCGGCCGGCGCCGAAATCTGCGCTGGATATGGGCGCTGGGGCAGTTGTCAGCCGGCATGTCACTCGACGTCTCCTGCAACGACGCGCCGGCACGCTCGGTGGCGGTCGCCACCGAGATGATCAACGACTCGGCGAACAGGCACAACCGTCGGAGTCCGAGATCCGGTAGCTGCACACAGCCCCATGCCCGCCAGACCACCCCCAGCCCACACGATGCGGCGAACGCATTTAGGTTGTCGTTGTGCGAATTGGCGTGGTCCTTCCCCAGACCGAGATCGGCGGGAACGCAACGGACGTGCGGATGTACGCGGAAACAGTCGAAACCCTTGGCTACTCCCACATCTTGGCGTACGACCATGTCGTCGGCGCCGATCCGGCCGTGCACCACGGATGGTCAGGTCCCTATGACGTCGACACCACCTTCCACGAGCCGCTGGTGCTCTTTGGTTACCTGGCTGCGGTGACGACGCTGGAATTGGTGACCGGCATCATCATCCTGCCCCAACGTCAGACGGCTCTGGTCGCCAAGCAGGCCGCAGAGGTCGACCTGCTGACGGGTGGGCACTTCCGGATGGGCATCGGGATCGGCTGGAACGCCGTCGAATACGAAGCCCTCGGCAAGGACTTCACCAACCGAGGCCGACGCAGCGAGGAGCAGGTCGAGCTGCTGCGTCGACTGTGGACCGAGCGGACCGTCACCTTCGAGGGCCGGCATGACCGAATCACCGGTGCCGGGCTGAACCCGATGCCCATCCAGCGTCCGATCCCGCTCTGGTTCGGCGCCCAGTCGGAGCGTGCCTACAAGAGGGTCGGACGGCTGGCCGATGGATGGTTCCCGCAGCTCCAGCCCGGCCCGGCACTGGACGACGCTCGTGCGATTGTCGACCAAGCAGCAACTGCGGCCGGCCGCGACCCGAACTCGCTGGGTCTCGAGGGCCGCGTCTCCTGGACACGCGACCTCGACAGCCTCCTCCAGCAAATCACCGCCTGGCAAACCGCGGGAGCCACCCACGTGTCGATCAACACGATGAATGCCGGACTCTCCAGCACCCATGCGCACCTCGACGTCCTGACCCGCATAGCGTCAACGCTGACTCTCACGAAGACCGACGCCCCAACCTGACGCCCAGCCGGTCGGCGTTGTCTCTTTCGTCCAGCCGATCGGTAGACGGTGTCCGGAACGAGTCGAGAACCTGGATCAAGGGTGAGGTGAGTCAACGTCGGAAGCGGGAGGCTGATAGACAGGTAGCCGATCTCGACGCCATGGCTGACGTCCGGCACCGCGGGTGGTGTACGACGCGATCAACGCCGCCGAGAGGACGAAGCCAAAGACCCCGCAGTGACCCATGGCTGCCGCAGGACGAAGCGATGGCCCGACCCGAGGAGAACACGTGACCCCCACCCCGACCCGCGACGACAAGTTCAGCTTCGGCCTGTGGACGGTCGGCTGGCAGGCCCGTGACCTGTTCGGCGAGGCCACTCGCCCGGCTCTCGCGGGCCATACGGCCGTCCACAAGCTCGCCGAGCTCGGTGCCTACGGCATCACCTTCCATGACGACGACCTGGTCCCGCCGGGTTCCAGCAGCACGGAGCGGCAGCGCACCATCGACGCATTCAAAGCCGCCCTGGCCGAAACCGGTCTGGTCGTTCCGATGGTCACCACCAACCTGTTCGGTGACCCGGTGTTCAAAGACGGGGGTTTCACCAGCAACGACCGCACCGTCCGCCGCTACGCCCTGCGCAAGGTGATGGCCAACATGGACCTGGCGGCGGAGCTCGGCGCTCAGATCTATGTGTTCTGGGGTGGTCGGGAAGGGTCCGAAGTCGACTTCGCCAAGGACGTCCGGGCGGCCCTTGACCGTTACCGGGAGGGTATCGACCTGCTGGCCCAGTACTCGATCGACAAGGGCTACGGCATGCGGTTCGCCATCGAACCCAAACCGAACGAACCACGCGGCGACATTCTGCTACCCACCATCGGGCACGCTTTGGCGTTCATCTCCCAGCTCGAGCACCACGAGATGGTCGGCATCAACCCCGAGACCGGGCACGAGCAGATGGCCAGTCTCAACTACACCCACGGCATCGCGCAGGCCCTGTGGCAGAACAAGCTGTTCCACATCGACCTGAACGGACAGAAGGGTCCCCGCTACGACCAGGACCTGGTATTCGGTTACGGCGATCTGCTGCAGGCATTCTCGACAGTCGACCTGCTCGAGAACGGGGCCCCGGGCGGCGGGCCGACCTATGACGGCGACCGGCACTTCGACTACAAGCCGTTGCGCACCGAGAACATGGACGGGGTCTGGGAATCGGCTCTGGCCAACATGGAGCTCTACATCACGCTTCGGGAGCGTTCACACGCGTTCCGCGCCGACCCGCGGGTGCAGGAGGCGTTGGCCGAAGCCGGTGTCGCCGACCTCAACCAACCCACCCTGGATCCCGGCGAGGACTATGCCCGGCTCCTCACCGACCGTACGGCGTTTGAGGACTACGACCTCGAGGCAGCACGGACCAAGGGTTACGGCTTCGCCCGCATCCAGCGTTACGCCATCGAGCACCTCCTCGGGGTCCGCTGACCGCGCCCCCGCTCGGGACTCGAAACGATCACCCATTCGTGGGTGCTCCCGAGGTGCGTGGCTGTCCGCCGACGTCACGCTCGAGTCGCTCCGGCTCGCTGTTCGGACCGCGAACGCTGTCGAACACCGTGCCGGCGAGTTCTCTTCGCGAAAGCGACGTCACCCTGGCGGGGATAGCAAACCGATCGCAACAACGAGACGCGGCTACCCGCGCATCATCCACCTCGGCGATGCAATGCTCTCCGGCGGCGGGAGGCTCTCCGGCGGCGGGATGGCACGCTTCCACCGGGGTGTGGACTGCTGATCACCGGCATCCTCAACACACCACGTCTCTGACGGAGGGCGGGTTGACTCACGTGTCCGTGTCCGGAGGAGCATCACGGGATGAATGCAGAATGATCCTATGTTGACGACGAAAAGAGCACTGGTGCTTGCGGGCGGCGGCGTGGCGGGCATTGCGTGGGAGACCGGTTTGCTTACGGGACTGCAGGACGAGGATCCCGGGCTGAGCAGGAGCATCTTGGCCGCAGCGACGACGTTCGTCGGGACTTCGGCTGGGTCGACTGTGGCAGCTCAGCTCGCCGGTGGAACGCCGCTCGAGGAGTTGTTCGGTCGGCAGGTCTCACCGGAGTCGGCCGAGCTGAACGTCGAGGTGGATATGTCGGAGTTGATGGCGATGATGAGCGGCGCGATGTCGGCTGCCACCTCGCCCGAGGAGGTCCGTCGCATGATCGGGAAGGTCGCCGTCGACGCGAAGACCGTCCCCCCTGTCGTTCGCCGCGCTGCGATCGATGCGCGCCTCCCGGTCAAGGACTGGACGTCCCAGCCGCTCCTGATTCCGGCGGTCGAGATCGAGACGGGCGACCTAAGGGTCTTTGACCGGGCCTCTGGAGTGGGCCTCGTGGATGCGGTCGCGGCAAGTTGCGCCGTGCCGGCGGTGTGGCCTCCCGTCGATATCGACGGGAGGCTCTACATGGACGGCGGAACGCGCAGCGTGTCCAACGCAGACCTCGCCGCCGGGGCGGAGTTCGTGTTGATCCTCGTGCCCGGACCGGCGGCATCGCCGATGGGTCCGGCGATCGCCGATGCCGAGCTGGCCGCCCTGGCGCCGGCGAGGATCCATTCCGTCTTCGCAGATGAGGCATCCATCCAGGCCATCGGGATCAACCCGCTCGATCCGGGCACCAGGCCGGCAGCGGCTCGTGCGGGCCGAGACCAGGGCCGCCGGATCGCCCCGCAGATCTCCGAGTTCTGGAGCTGAGTCACGTTCCGAGAAGGCCACCGCTTGGCGGCGTCAACACGCCGGTGAGCGAGTGCAACGCTCGCCATGTACCGGGCCGCAGCGTCTGGCAGGAGTACCTGCACCGCGTCGACTTTGCTCGGTGCGTGGATCGTTGTCGGGCCGGGTGATTTGTCAGGGTTGTCGCCCAGCGGTGATGTCATCGATCCCTCAGGCCTCGCGCCAACCTCACGGTACGAGGCGCTCGTGATCATCTTCGTTGGATCCCGTTCTTGGCCGACCGCCCGCGATCGGACGCACCAGCGAGTTCCTTCGTCAGTGTTCTGTAACCGATCTTCGGTCCGCGACGAGGGTGCGTTGGCTCACAGCTGGCAAGACACATCCGAGCTCCTTGAGGAGGAGTTATGTCAGCTCGATCCGTTCGTACCCTCGCAGCTGCAGGGATTGCCGCGGTGCTCAGTACCGGGATCCTTGCCGTCGCTCAGCCGGCCAGCGCCGTGCCGGGCGTCGTCACGCCGCAGCGCACCACCGTCAACAACTCGACCGCTGAGAAGGTCCAGACAGTGTCCTGTCCGGCCGGTACGCGGGCGATCGGTGGCAGCGCGGTTGTCGGCGGCAGTACCAAGATCAAGATCAACACCGAAACTCTGGACTCATCCGGCTTCACCATCCTCGCCGATGAACCACGTGGTGGGCTGACCGAACCGTGGTACGTCGTGGTTACGGCACAGTGTGCGCCCGCACGTTCTCTGCCGGGATTGGAGTATCGGCGCGCCGACTCCGCGTACACGTCCTCGAGCCCGCACACCGCGACGGCCACTTGCAGTCCCGGCAAGAAGGTCATCGGCGTCGGCGGGCTGATCGACAGCAACGGTGCCGGTCAGGACCGGCTCGTGTTGACGGCGATCCGCCCGAGCACGGATCTCACCGGCGTGGTAGTCACCGCTTCTGAGGACGAGGCCGGTTACAGCGGGAGCTGGCGGGTCTCGGCCGTCGCGGTCTGCGTCAACCCTGTCGGTCAGCGGCTCGTCGTCGGCCAGTCGACGCTGGACTCCAGAGCGTCCAAGCAGGCACTGGCCGTCTGCCCGGCCGGCAGCCGGATCCACAGCGGGGGATTCGACGTGGGTAGCGGTCGTGGACAGGTCAACCTGCGAACGTCGTTCCTCGACTTCGACGTACCCGGTTCCGGGCGACAGGGATTCGTCGGCCAGGCACAAGAGGATCAGACCGGCTTGTCCAGCAGCTGGCGGGTCGGCGCGTACGCCATTTGTGCGGGCTGACCCCCAACCTGATGCGGGTGCCGTGCGTTGTGAGAGCACCGTGCGTGATCTCGACGGTCCTTGTCTCCGGGCCTCTTCAGGTCGGTGCCGCGACCATGCGTTGACGGAGTTTGCCGATTCCTTCGATTTCGGTGACGAGCACGTCGCCGTCGACCAGGAACCGTGGCGGTTTCATTCCCGAGCCGACACCGGGCGGGGTGCCGGTGAAGATGAGGTCGCCCGGTAGGAGTTCTACGACGTCGGAGAGCCTGCTGATGATCTCTCCCACGGAGAAGATCAACTGGTCGGTGAAGCTGTCCTGGACCGGTGTGGATGTTCCGGTCCGGTCGGTGATGGTGCAGGAGATCCGCAGGCGGTCGGGGTTGGCGAACTCGTCGAGGGTGGCGAGGACTGGGCCGGTCGGCGCGAACCCGGCATAAGACTTTCCGACGCTGAACTGTGCCGGCTGGCCTTGCCACTGGATGGTTCGTTCGGAGATGTCTTGTCCTACCGTGTAGCCGGCGACGTGGGCGTGCGCGTCGTCCGCGGCGATGCTTCGACCGCCACGTCCGATCACGACAACGAGTTCCGCCTCCCAGTCCACGGTTCTGCCCGGAAGAGCCACGTCGGTCACGGGTCCGGTGACCGAGGAAGCGAACTTGGTGAACACGACGAGATGCTCCGGGATCGGCAGGCCGGCCTCGGCTGCGTGGTCGGCGTAGTTGAGCCCGATCCCGAACACCTGCCGCGCGCCTGGCGAGGGTGCGCCGAGATCACGCTCGTCAAACTCGGTCGACTTGGGATCCGCGTCGACCGCGTATCCGGCGGCCCACGTCGAGAACTCGGTCCAACGGGCATAGATGGCTGCCGGGTCGGGGTCGAACGTCCCGCCGCTCGCCGTCTCGACATCGACTGCGAACGGCCCCTCGACGAGGCTCAATCGTCCTCTGAGATTGGCGATCCGCATCATGTTCCTCTCGTCGACGGCTCGGCCGTCAGGTTGTCGATGCGCGGCATCGGGACGAAGCCGCGGATGGCCGACTCGATGATCATGGGTGGATCCTGAAGCGGCCCACTGTCATGATCGGACGGCTGCCCGACCCATGCGATGTGCTGGTCCGGGCGCACCAGCACGACGTTGTGGGCGTCGACCGCTGCGAAGCCGCAGGCCTGTGGATCGGCGTGCACGATCGGCACACCACGATCATCCGCTGCATCCATGATCAGCTTTGCGGCGGGAGCGGGTCCAAGCACGGTGAACTCGCGACCCAGAAGGTCGAACAGCGAGCTCCCGTCGGCCGACCGCGAGTGCGGGAGGCGGTTTCCGGCCTTCACCTGCGGTCGGTAGACATCGGTGGTGGGGGCCTGGGTGGCGGCATCTGGTCCGTACCCGTATCCGAGCACGAGGCCGAGGCTGTAGAACTCGGAACGCTTGGTGGCCGCGATGGCTCTAGCGGCAGCGCGGCGTGCGGTGTCGCCGTCGGCTCCGGGCAGCATGATTGCTTCGTCGCCGAGCTCGATCGGCAGAGCGCGCATGTTGGCTGCGGCAAGGTTGATCGTCTGCTGGGCGACGGGGCGGCGCTCGGCTTCGTAGCTGTCGAGCAGCTCCGCGGAAGCCCACCCTTGCATCACGGCGGCGATCTTCCAGGCCAGATTGACGGCGTCGCCGATGCCCGTGTTGAAGCCGTGGCCACCCCACGGCGGGTTCTGGTGCGCGGCATCGCCGACCAGAAAGGTCCGGTGGCTGCCATAGGTGTCGCTCAGCATCAGCCGTGCCTGCCACGGGTCGGTCGCGACGACATCGGCGTCGATGTCGGCTCCGACCAGACCTCGGATGACGGCGACAGCTTCAGCCTCGTCGGCGATCGAAGCGACCCCGGTCGCGATGGCCCACCAGGTGCCGGTCAGGTCGAGCGGACCGACCACCCCCGGGGCGTCGGGGTTGAGCACCCAGTGGTGCACCGCCGGAGGGCCCGGCGCGAGTCCCGCGAGCTGGGTCGAGCGGAACGTGATGTTCACATTCGGGCGACCACCAGCCGCACCGATGTAGCGCGCGCCCAGCGCAGTTCGGACGACGCTGCGCGGTCCATCCGCGCCGATCAGGTAGTCGCAGTCGACGACCACGGACTCGCCGGCGGCGTCCGCGATCGTGACCCTCGGCCGTTCGCGGTCGAGGGTGGCTGTGGAGGCACGTGACCCGAACAGAGTCCTCACCAGCGGTTCCGACTCGATCTTCGCGCGCAGGGCCTCCTCTACAACCGGCTGGGTGACCTGCTGGGCTGCTTCGGAGGTGAGCGGGGACCCGACCAGGTCGAGACCCAGCGCGCCGGTCAGCCGGGTGATCTCGGTTCCTGCGACGGTCGCACAGAAGCGGATTTCATCCGACCAGTCGACCGGGATGGCGGCCCGACGGCGGATCTCGTCGGCCACTCCAGTGCGGCGGAACAGCTCCATGCTGCGTGCCGATGTCGTCTTGGCTCGCGGGCGTCGATGATCCACGACGACCCGGGGTTCGACGACCAGGCTCGCCACTCCATGGTGGGCGAGCTCGAGCGCGGTGGTCAGGCCGACCGGTCCTCCGCCGACGACCAATACCGGTGTCGCGATCATGCGGTCGTCACGACACCCATCTATCGCCGGCCCGTACCTGGTACGGTCACCAGACTTCCGGCAGGAAGATGTCCTCGGGAATGACCGCGGGAAGGTATTCGCCCGCGCGGGTGCGCTCGTGGATCTCCTTGAAGGACAGTCCCTCCTTGCGGGCGGCGACGAGCTTCTCAGGATCGAAGAATGTGCCGATCGGATTCTCGGCGAACTCGATGGCGTTCGCGATCCACTCCGTTGAGTCCGCCCAGTCGCCGAAGCCGTCGACCTGGATCTCGACGCCGTTGCCGTCGGGATCTTGGTAGTAGACCGACATCGTGATGCCGTGGTCGAGCGTCAGGAAGGGCAGGATGTCTTGGTCGCGGAGTCGAATGTAGTTGTTGAGCCACATGTCGAACGTCGCGAACTCGAACGCCGTGTGGTGGACGCCGGTCTCATGACCTTTGTCGGTGGGATGCTTCAGTCCTGGTGGGGACAGCAGTGCGATGCGATGGTTTGCCTCGTCGTTGGTGAGCCACGACGCCTCGTCGCTCTGGAAGACCGGACGCAGCCCGCAGACGAGGCCGTACCAGGTGACCATCTGGTCCATTCGGAGTGTGGTGAACGCGGTGTGGTGAAGCTTCGGGGGATTGACCGGCCAGTTCTTGGCCTTGTTCTCGGGCATTGCTCCCTCTCCTTCGAGGCATGGGCCGGGTCCTCGCACGAGATCAGTCGGGTGCGGCGCTGCGTCGTCGTCTCTCCACCGCCCATAGTCCACCCGCTGGCCGCCGTGGATATATCTTATACAGTAGCGATCAAGGTTGTGGCGTCGCAAGAGATTCTGCCGTGGATGACACCATGAGACTCCACGAACGCGAGGGAGAGGTTCATGCCGCTGGAAGGCCAGGTTCGGTCCGTGGTGGCCGCGAACAGCTCGGCTGTTGACCTGGTGACCTCGGAGATCCGGCGGGCCGTGCTGACGGGAGCGCTCTCTGCCGGCGAGCAGTTCTCGATCCGTGATCTGGCCGCCCAGCTGGGTGTCAGTCACATACCGATTCGAGAGGCGCTGCGTCGGCTCGAGTCACAGGGCCTGATTGTGCTTCGGCAGGCGCGCAGCGCCAGCGTCGCTCCGTTGAGTACGGGCGATCTGGCGGCGATCTATCGTCTGCGCTACGTCGTCGAGCTGCCGCTGGCCGGCGCCTCCGCCGGGCGCCGCGACGCCGTGCAGACCGCCAGACTCGACGCGCTGCTCGAGGCGAGTCGTGATCTGGATCCCGAGGTTGCGTGGCAGGCGCACTACGAGTTCCATGAAGCCCTCGTGCATCCGGCGGCGAATGCCTGGGACGATCGCGTGCTTCAGACACTGTGGACGGCCGCGGAGCGCTACACCCACCTGGTGTTCGATCCGACGCAGATCACCGAGGACGAGCGCCAGCGCCGCTACGAGAAGCACCGCCTGTTGCGGGATGCCGCGCTCGTCGACGACGCCGCTGCCATGGCGCAGGCGTTGCGCGAGCATTTGTCCGCCAACGAGGAACGCATCCGGGACCACATCAGCGCCATCGAAGGCCGCTGAGTACAAGGGCCTTGTGGTGCAGGTGAGCGCGTCCTAGCATGCAGGATATATCGTAGCGAATAGCGGGGAGTTGGGCGTGTCGGTGCTGGTCCTCGGGGCGACGGGAAACGTCGGACCCCACGTGGTGTCGGGGCTCATCGCGCTCGGCGACCGGCCTCGTGTCATGGTGCGCGACGCGGCTCGCGCCCGGTCCATGTTCGGCGCCGACGTGGAGGTGGTCGCCGGAGACGTAAGGGATCCGTCGGCGCTCGGCTCGGCGATCGACGGGGTCGACAGTGTCTTTCTTCTTTCTCCGCACAGCTACGCCATGGCCGACCTCCAGCTCGGCGTCATTCGGAGTCTGCGCCGCACCGGCATCCGCATCGTCAAACTGTCGGGCACGGACTCTGCGATCACCGCCGACGGGCCGTACGCGTGTCGCGAGCACTGGGAGATCGAGCGCATCTTGAAGGACAGTGGTCAGCCGTTCGTGATCCTCCGGCCGAACTCGTTCATGCAGGTGCTCGTCGGCCAGCTGATGATGTCGGCACTCCGCGCGACGGGCACGGTGGTCAACCCGATCGGCACCGCGGGGATCAGCCTGATCGATGCACGCGACGTCGGAGCGGTCGTCGCCCGAGTGCTTACCTGCCACGACTGGGACGGGCAGACCCTCGTTCTCACCGGCCCACGGGCGGTGGGTTACGCCGAGCTCGCCCAGCTCGTGTCCGCGCGCACCGGCACGCCGGCCGCCGTCGTCGACGTGACGCTCGACCAGGTCCGCGCATCACTGGTCGGGCGGGGGATGGCCGACTGGGAGGCCGACCACTTCAAGGAGATGTACGAACTGTTCAAAGCCGGCGAGTCGGAGTTCGTCACCGACACGGTGCGCGAGGTGACGGGCGACGAACCGCTCACGATGGAGGCGTTCCTCGATCAGATTCTCGGCCAACAGGACGTGTCGGTGTGAGTGCCTGCCTGCCCTGCGATCTCGAGGGCTCGGATGCCGCGGCGGTCGTGTTCCGCGACGACACGTGGTCTTGCGAGGTGGCCGACGGCTACGACGTTCCGGGATGGTTCATCCTGCGCCTCCGACGCCACGCCGAAGGGTGGTCCGGGCCCAGCGCCGCAGAGCTCGCCGATTTCGGTCCGTTGTCGCAGCGGGTGACGGCGGCGATCCAGGACGTCACCGGCGCACCGATGGTCTACTTCATGAGCTTCGGTGAGAACTATCCACACTTCCACTTCCTCGTGATCGCCCGCGAAGCCGAACTCGCCCCCGAGCACCGCGGGGCCGGAATCCTCACACTCCGCGCCGAGCACCGCGATCTCGCCGCCTCCATCGCTGTCGCGTCGCGGGTCCGCGCTGCGCTTATCGCCTGATTTGCCACCAATCCACCACCAAACCCGAAAGGACAACGATGTCCCGATCGTTCATCCATACGACTGCAACCGGTCGCGAATTCACCGGCCGCACCAACATCGGTCCCGATCTCGAGGTCAGCTCCGGGGCACCGCTCGTCATTGCCCTGCACGGCGGCACCTACAGCTCCGCGTACTTCGACATCGCGGGACACTCCCTGCTCGACAACGCCACGACCGTCGGCGTACCGGTCATCGCCCTCGATCGACCCAACTACGGCGGATCCAGCCCACTGAGCGGCGATGACTCGATCATCTTCGCCAACGCCGAGGTCGTCGCCGACGCCATCGGCTCGATCTGGGCGACCCACGGCGATCCGGCTCCGGGCATCGTGCTCGTTGCACACTCCATCGGCGGCGCAGTGGCCACCAAGATCGCATCGACGCCTCAGTCGTGGCCCTTGCTCGGCCTCGCGACCTCCGGATGCCTCGTCCGTGTCCCGCCCGAGTCGGCGGGAGCTTGGGCCGCGCTGCCAGACATTCCGATGATCGACCTGCCCGTCCCGCTGAAGGACCAGCTCATGTTCGGTCCCCCTTCCACCTACGATGACTCCATGCCTGCGGCGAGCTACCCGTCGAACACCCTCGTCCCGAAGGCGGAGCTGCTCGACATCACCGGCGGCTGGCTCGGCCGCCGCGCCGAGGTGTGCGGCCGGATCACCGTTCCCGTGCATCACCGCCAAGGCGAGTTCGACCACTTGTGGGTGACCAGTCAGGACGAGATCGACGAGTTTCGTGCCGGATTCACCTCTGCGCCCTCGATCGACGCCGAACTACAGCTCGGCAGCGGACACTGCATCGACTTCCATCTGCCCGGTGAGGAGTTTCAGCGTTCGCAGCTGGCGTTCGCGATGGCCGCCGCGGAGCGGGTAGCCGTATGACCCTTGGCATCCTGCGGGACGTCCGGGTCTATCGTGCGGGCGTCTTCGGGGAGCCCGAAGACGTCGTGATCGACGGCGGCGTCATCGGCAGCGATCCGGCCGGCGGGCAGGAGGAGGCAACCGGCGGGTACCTCGTGCCGGGACTGATCGACTGTCACATCCACCTCTATGGGCCGGACACTCTCACGGCGCTGGCCGGCTATGGCGTGACGAGCGGCATGGACATGAGCTCACCCGCCCCGCTCGTGGCCGCGCTACGAGGGATGCGCGGGGTCACCGACATCCGTAGTCCGATGATGGCGGCGAGCTCGCCGGCCAGCGCACACGGCGCACGGATGAAGGACATTCCCGCGGCCGCGGAGGCGATCGTGGCTGGGGTCGCCGATGTCGAGGCCTGGATCTCCCGGCACGTTGCTCAGGGCGCCGACTACATCAAGATCGTCATCGACCTGCCAGGTTTCGATCAGGAGACAGTGGACAAGCTGGTCGCCGCGGCCCACGCCAACGATCTCCGGGTCGTCGCGCACGCGTCCCGCTCCGACGCGGTCGCGATGGCGCACCGGGCGGGAGTCGACATCCTCACGCACGCACCGCTCGACCGACCCATCGACGGGGTCGAAGCTGCGGCTCTCGCGGCGAGCGGCACAGTGATCGTGCCGACGCTCACCATGATGCGGGGCATCGTCGAGAACCTGCAGGCGAAAGGCATTCCGGCACCGGCCTACGAGTCAGCCCGTGCATCGGTGGCCGCGCTCCACGCGGCGGGCATGCCGATCATTGCCGGAACTGATGCGAATGCCACCCCCGCGGCGCCGGCGTCACCGGTGTTCGGTGCGAGCCTGCACGACGAGCTTGCTCTGCTGGTCGACGCCGGCCTGACGCCTGCCGAGGCATTGAACGCCGCCACCTCCGTCGCCGCCGAGCATTTCGCGCTCGCCGACCGCGGCCGGATCGAGCCTGGGCTGCGCGCTGACCTCGTGCTGCTCGCCGCCGACCCGACCCGCGATATCGCGGCCAGCCGCACGATTCGCGGTGTGTGGATCGCTGGCGAACGGGTCAACAACGGTGGGGCCACCGCCCCTGGGGGCACCACCGCGGAAGACCGATGATCCTCGTCACCGCCGCTCACGGTAATCAGGGCAAGCTTCTCGTCCCGAAGCTCCTCGCCGCCGGTCTCCAGATACGGGCGGCTGTGCAGTCGGACACGTCAGCCATCCTCTTGCGTGCAACCGGGATCGAGGACGTGATCGTCGGTGACCTGAGCGACCCGGAGGTGCAACGGACGGCGATTCGCGGGGTGCAGAAGGTGTACCACGTCGGGCCCACCCTGCATCCGCGCGAACGCGAGATGGGGATCGGACTCGTCGAGGCCGCCCGCGCCGAAGGCGTCGAGCACTTCGTCTTCAGCTCGGTGCTCCACTCGATCATCACCGACCTGGTCCAGCACGAGATCAAACGCGACGTCGAGGAGCACCTTCTCTCCTCTGATCTCGAGTTCACGATCTTGCAACCCGCGAACTACATGCTTCCACTGAAGCTGCGGCCGGCGTTCGACCACAGTGTCTTCGAACTGTCGTGGTCTCTGGATCGGCGCCAGTCGCTGGTCGATCTCGACGATCTGACGGATGTCGCGGTCATGTCGCTCACCGATAGCGCCCGCCACGCCGGCGCGACATATGAGCTGGCATCCCGCGGTCGATACACCGCGTTCGAGCTCGGTGCCATCATCGCGGAGGTACTCGACCGCGATATCGCGGTGTCCGAGATCGACGCGGACACGTACGCGAAGGCCTGGCTCGGCAACCGTGACCCGGGCGAGTCATCGCACGAGCTCACCGTGCTGCGCTCGATCACCTCCCGCTACAGCGCGCACGACTTCATCGGCAACCCGAACGTGCTCACCTGGCTGCTTCAGCGCGAGCCGACGACCTACCAACAGTTCGTACGTCGGGAGTGGAACGCTCACCAGGAAGCGCAGTCGTGAAGCTCGCGGGAAGCACCATTCTCATCACCGGTGGCGGTTCCGGCATCGGCCGCGGACTCGCCGAGATCCTGCACGCGCGCGGCAACACTGTCATCGTGGCAGGACGGCATCTCGAGACGCTGATCGACGTCGCAGAAGCCAACCCCGGAATCGAAGCAGTCCTGCTCGACGTGACCGACCCCACCAGCATCACCACCTCTGCGCAAGAGGTTCTCGGACGCCACCCGAGGCTCAACGTACTGATCAACAACGCCGGTGTGATGCCCGACGACGACCCGGCCGGCGCGGTCGACGACGAAACGCTCCTCCGCGTCGTCACGACGAATCTCCTCGGCCCGATCAGGATGATCTCAGCGTTCATGCAGCATCTCCGTGCGGCACCCGATGCCGCGATCGTCAACGTCACCTCGATGGTCGGATACGCCCCGCTCGCCTCGTCGTCGCTCTACTCCGCAACCAAGGCGGCGATGCACTCCTACACACTGTCGTTGCGCTATCGACTGGGTGGCACCGGGCCCGAGGTGATCGAGGTGGCTCCACCTTTCACCCGCACGAGCCTCCAGCCGATCAACCTGACCGATCCCCGCGCGATGCCGCTCGACGCGTTTCTCGCCGAGACGATCGCGGCGCTCGAAGCCGGCGATGCCGAGGCGTACGTCACGCGCGCCCGCGAGCGCCGCGATGCTCAGCGCACCGACGACATCGGCCACACCGAACAGTTCAACTCGAACCTGGGCTGGTCGCGTAGGCGGTCATCGGCCTAAGCCGGAGGAACGACAAGACCAAGCACTTGTGACACACTCTGCGGCATGCCGACCGGTCTGGACCTGGTGGCGATGGTTCGTGCCGTCGGCTCGAGTGATCGCGACCTCGCGGAGGAGTTGCTGGAGGCGGCGCCGCAGCTGAGTCAGTCGCGGATCGAGCGGGCTCAGGAGTTCTTTCTCGACACCTGCCGCGCGCAGGTGTACGCGGGGGATACCGCGCTGCATGCTGCCGCATTCGCCTACGACGTTGTGTTCGCCCAACGATTGGTGGAGCTCGGCGCCGACGTCCGCGCTCGAAACCGGCGCGGAGCCGAACCGCTGCACGCCGCAACGATCGGTGGCCCTGGGTCCAGCCACTGGGCACCCGCGCGACAACGAACTGTGATCGAGTACCTCGTCGAGGTCGGTGCAGATCCGAACGCCGCCGCGCTCGGTGGAGTCACGCCACTGCATCGCGCCGTGCGTAACCGGTGTTCGACCGCCGTGGAGGCCTTGTTGCGGCTTGGGGCCGATCCCCGCTTGCCGAACAGCAACGGATCGACGGCGGTCCAGCTCGCGCTCTGGACCACCGGACGCGGAGGAAGTGGATCAGCAGAAGCGCGAGTCCAGCAGCAGCTCATCGTTGAACTGCTCGGCCAAGCAGCTCATTGAGTGGGCCCCGCCATCAACTGGGTAGCCGGAACCCGCACACCTCGGCATCCCGGCAGCGACAGGCTCGTGCGAGGTCAGCGCACGGTGAGGCAGATCCCCGGCAGCACCGGTGGCCGCACTTCGGCGAGGGCGAATGACATGAGCTACGGGCCAACTCGTGGCATGACTGACTACGGGCCAACTCGTGGCATGACTGACGTCGATGATGCGTGGGTGCCGGAGGCGCGCACGTTGCCCACAGTGGGTCGGCCTTTGCGGCTGAAGGAGCTCGAGGCCCTGTTCGCCACGAGTCTGCGGGAACTGTCGCGGATCTCGCCGACAAAGCTGCGGTGGTCCGTTGATCCAGCCGCGAAGGAGGTCGCTCTCGAGCTGACGGCGAGGGAGAGGGAATGTTGCTCGTTTCAGCTTCACCTTCCCGTCGCCGGACGGCGTGCTGACGGTGGAGCTGGAGGTCCCGCCGGCTCAGGTCGCGGTGCTGGACGCGCTGGCGAGGCGAGCGGCAGGGATGACACGTCGATGACGTCGGGGCCGCGCAGCGGCGAAATGGCGGCCGCGGGTGCTCGTGCGGTCAGACGTGAACGGTCGAGCTCGGCAACTTAGGCTGCTCGGATGACGGTGCTGAAATCGATCGCCTTGTTCGTGCTCGCTGCGATTGCGGAGATCGGCGGTGCATGGCTGGTCTGGCAAGGGGTGCGGGAACACAAGGGCTTGGTGTGGATCGGGGCCGGGGTGATCGTGCTGGGCTTGTATGGGCTCGTGGCCACGCTGCAGCCAGACGCCCACTTCGGCCGGATCCTGGCCGCCTACGGGGGCGTGTTCGTGGCTGGATCGCTGATCTGGGGCATGGTCGCTGACGGGTTCCGGCCCGACCGATGGGATATCACAGGCGCCCTCATCTGTCTGGTGGGGGTGGCCATCATCATGTATGCACCCAGATCCGCGGCCTGACGACTGCCGCCAAGGCCCCCAGTCCGCCGGGCCGCCGCCCAACCAGGGCTTCAACCGTTCTGTCGTTGCTGGCGGGTGTGCCAGACGGTAGGAGGTAGTCGGGTCCACGACACCGGGCTCGCGTTTCATTCGCCGCGGGGTTCGGTCAGTGTCCGCCGTCACCGGCGTCGGCAACGGGCGGCGAGCGGCCATGAAGGGATCTTCCCGTTGTGACGCCGACTCGGTCTTGAACGGCGACGCTGGCCCGGGTCGTCAGGCGCTATTCACTGCTGCGTCGAGCCGTACGCCGGCAAGTCGAGCGGGGTCAGCGACTGTGGTGGGTTCGTTCGCACCTTGATCGAGACGGAAGGGCGGGTACTCATCGTGCAGGAGGGCGACGTAGCTGAGGACTCGGTAGAGCCAGCGGCTGATGCCGACAAGCAGGTCGAACAGCGAACGGGGGTACTTCCGGGTGATCAACAAGAAGAAGCCGGCAAGGACGACGAGCAGATTGAGGATGGAGAATGCGCTGATTGGCTGGCCGGGGCTTCCGTCGCTGCTGGTGATCCACGGGTAGGGGAGGATGTCGGAGATGATGAGGCCCACGATGATCAGGTGCGGGACGGCTAGGAGCCACTTGACCGGTACCAGACCGCGCGATAGGTGCTCGGGATAGGCGATGTCGAGTTCGGCCGGGTAGTCGGCTGGGGCCAAGGTGAACGGCGGGTAGCGGTCGGTGCCGAGGGCCGCGTAGACGTAGAAACCGACCCGCCAGTTCCAGCGGAGCACGCCGACGTTGAAGTCGAACAGGAACCGTGGATAGCGGCCGGTGACGACGATGGCGCATCCGGCGATGATCGTGGTGACGGCGAAGGCAAGCCACAAGAAGGCCAGCACGATGTAGTGCGGGACGGCCAGGATCATTTTCACCAGCCACAGCCAGCGGGAGAGTTTCGCGTCCAGCTGGCCGGTCAGCTGGACCGGATGATGCGCAAGCGATGTTGTCGATGCCATGTCGGGCTCCTTTGAGTGGAGAAGGTTGTCGGGGTGTCATGACGCTCAGGCGTCTTGGTGCGCTCAGCTGCCGGCCCGAATCGGACCGGCAGCTGAGCGGCGTGTCAGCCGTTCTGGTTGACCGGCTGCCTCGGCGGGGTGGTGGCGAGGGCGTCGATGATGGGGGATGGTTTGAAGCCTCTGACGACCAGGTAGACGCCCAGTGAGAATTCCCAGACTGCGATCGGGATGGCGAGGATCCCTGACGGCGCGGAGATGCGGTCCCAGAGCCCGAAGATGACGGCGACATCGGAGGCGAGGAGCAACGCGGCCCCGGCGAAGCCGAGTAGAGGCAGCACTCGGGGAACCAAGCGGGACCGGTAGAGCAGCGAGCCCAGCAGGACGGCGTTCAGGACTGGCATGAGGCTCTGTCCGAAGAGGAACGACCAGTTGTAGCCCGCGACCAGCGCCTGGCCCGTCGTGACGGCTCCGACACCGGCGCCGGCCTGCCGAAGGCTCACCACCGACATCAGGCTCACGACGCCGGCGACGATGGTGGTTGCTTCCAAGGTCCGGGTTCCGACAAAGCCCAGCGCGATCCCTTCGTTCTGCCTCTTGACGATCGGGTAGAGGGCGACGGCGGTGCCGATGCCGGCGAGGGCGACGATGATCTCCAAGATGGCGCCGAAGATCACCGGTGTGTCCGGACCGGGGCCGGTGATGTAGGTCGGATCGTTCAGAACGGGCCCGTACAGCACAAGGGTCGGGATCGAGACAAAGCTGAGGATGTACAGCGCTCCTGCGACGAGGGCGGTCTTCCTGGCGAAGTCCATCTTGGCCCGTTTCGTCGAGGTTGGTGCGGTGGCTTTGGCGTGGTCGGTGACCGTCATGTCGTTCTCCCTTGATTGGTGGGGCGCGCCGATCAGGGCGCGATGGAGCGGGTGGATGGTGGTGCGGTCGGTTGGTCGGGATCGAGCTGGATGACCGAGATCAACGTCAGGCCCGCGTTGCGTACCTTTGCGAGGAGGCCGTGGAGAGCGGCCTGGTCGGTAACGGCGCCGGAGAGGATGGTGGTGCCGTCGCTGCGGGTCGTCAGGGTGAGACCGTCGAACCAGGCGGCCCATCGGGACTCGAGGTGTCCCCTGAGACATATCTCGTACTGTCCGGCTCCGTCGTAGTGCCCGGTCGACATGTCGCTCATGGCTCTCTCCTCGGGTTCGCTTCAGGGCCGCACCTGGCTTGTGGACAACTTCCCTGGCTGTTCAGAAGCTAGAAGGAGATGTGATGACCGAACATCATCGGTTGTGATGATTCCGCTGGTGAGCCTGACGAAGATCTCTGACGCCGGCCGCCGTGCGTCAGTTGCGGTGCGTCAGTTGTTGCGGGACCCCGGCAGCAGATCGAGCTCGCGGGCACGGCGTACCGCGGCTCGTCGGTTGTTGACGCCGAGCTTGGCGTAGATGTGTTGGCTGTGCGTCCGCACCGTCGTCAACGACACGCTGAGTTCGCGGGCGATGTCGGGGCCGTCCAGATCGGTTCCGAGCAGCCGGAGCACATCCAGCTCACGCGCACTCAATGGCTCGATCAAGCCGTGCTGGACGGATGGCCGGGGCTTGGCCGGGCCGAAGTGGGCCAGTAGGCGCCGGGCGTAGTTCGGCGCAATCCCCTGCGTCAGGGCATTTCGGAGCAGCAAGTGCATGGTTGGGCCTTCGTCGACGAAGATGCGCAGGTAGCCCTCCGGCTCGGCCAGCGACAGAGCGCGATCGAGCGCTGCCAGCGCCGCTGGGCTGTCGCCACCTGCCTGCTCGGCGAGCGACTTCACAATCAGGAGCTCGATCACGATTCCGATCCGGTGCCCTGCTTCGGCTGCTGGCAGAAGGCGGCCGATGAGTCCGGCCGCTTCGTCGAGCGGTTCCTGGACCCGTTCCGCCGTGTGCTGTGCGAGGAGGGCTCGGGCCAACGTGACGTATTCGAACTCGTGCAGATAGCTGACCTCATCTCCTGCGGTCAGGCCGTTCCCGCGCGCCCAGCTCAGCGCTTCACCCCACTCGCCACGGGCGATCCGAAGCCGGGCCCGCAGCGCGGGAACGGGTCGAACATTCGGTGAGAAGTCACCCACGTAGAAGATGTCAGCCTCGTTGAGGAGGTCCAGGGCGGTGTCGAGATCGCCTTCAGCTTGACGTATCCGCGCCATCGCGACTCGCCATCGGTACCGGTTCTGCGGCAGCCCGAGGTGCTCGCCGAGCTGCTCGCTGCGCATCAATTGCTGGATTGCACCGGCCAGGTCGCCACGTTCCCGATAGATCTCGCTCAATCCGACGTGCATGTCGGCCGTTCCACGCAGGACCCCTTCTTCCTGGTCGGAGGAGTCCCGCAGCGCCTGCTCGTAGATGGACACGGCCTCTCCGAGGCGTCCCTGCGTCAGGCGGATGTCGGCGAGGACGATCGCACATCCGAGGGTGTCGGCGACGTATCCTGCGCGCATCAGCCGCGCGCTGCACTCGGTGTAGGCCAGGTACGCGGCCTCGAGGTCACCACTCGCCCAGAACGTCAGTCCCAACAGGGCCGCCGCGGACGCACGGTTGACGTCGTCGTCCTCGGCCGCCACAGCCAGGACCCGCCGCGCATGTCGAACTGTGTCGACGGGGTCACCGAGGGCAAGGGCAAGTCCGGCCCGGTGCACCGCCACCGATGCCGGGAGACGCCGGAACTCCTCGGAGTCGACCACGGCGCCCGCGGTTTCGCTCAGATCGGGCCAGGTGCCGGGACTCGTGTTGGCGGTGATCCACGCCTCGGCGTCGCGCAGTCGGACCTCCACCCCGTCCCGCTCGCCGCTGGCGAGCAAGGTGCCTGCGTAGCCCACGCTCAGCACCGGCCTGGCCCGCAGCACATCATCGGGTAGCGACCTGAGCCAGCCGAGCAGAACAGCTTCTTGTCGGCTGGTGCGCATGCGTGGTATCGCCAGCTCGACCAGATCTGCTGCTCGGCCGACGTTTCCCGAGGCCAGCGCGTGGCCGATGGCCTCGGCGGGCGCATCGGCGTTCTCGAACCACCGGCTGGCCCGATCGTGCAGCTCGGGAACGTCGCCGGCAAAGTCCTCCGCAAGGTGTGCCCGGAGGACGTCGGCAAAGAGCTGGTGGTACCGATACCAGCGCCGGTGATCATCGAGCGGCACCAGGAAAAGGTTCGCCCGTTCCAAGATCATCAACGTCGCGGTCGCGCCGTCGTGGCCGGTTACGGCGTCGCACAGTGGTCCGCTCAGCCGGTCCAGGATGGATGTCTGCAAGAGGAAGTGCCGGATGTGTTCAGGCTGGCGCTGAAGGACTTCCTGGGCAAGGTAGTCGACGATATAGCGGTCGGTGCCGGCGAAGGCGGCGATGAACCCGGTCGCGTCGTCTCGGTCCTGGAGGGACAGTGCGGCCAGTTGCAACGCCGCGATCCATCCTTCGGTGCGCACCTCCAGCGCCGACAGGTCGCGAGCTGTCAGCTGAAGTCCCATGACCCCGTTGAGGTACGCAGCCGCCTCGTCAGGGCGGAATCGTAGGTCTGCGGCACGGATCTCGACGAGCTCGTCCCGCGCGCGCAGCCGGGCCAGTGGAAGCGGCGGATCGGCGCGGCCCGCGATCACCAGATGGAGCCTTGGCGGTCGGTGCTCGAGCAGGAAAGCGAGCAGGTCGTGGATCTCACCATCTTCGATCAGGTGATAATCATCGAGCACCAACACGATCTCCTGAGGCAGGCTGTTGATGTCGTTGAGCAGACTGGTCACTGCCTCCTCGAGTGGCGGCTGGGGCCTTTCCAGAAGCGCGACCGCACCCGCGCCGATCGATGGTTCGGCGACGCGCAGCGCAGCAACCAGGTATGACCAGAACACTGCTGGCGTGCTGTCGCGGTCGTCCAGCGAGACCCACGCTACCGAGACTCCGTCTGCCCCGGCAGTGGTCAGCCACTCGGCCAGCAGCGTGGTCTTGCCGAAACCGGCCGGAGCCGAAACAAGCGTCAAGGCCGACTCCGTTGCACGAGCCAGGCGTTCGCCGAGCCTGGGCCGCTCGACCAGGCTGCGGCGGCGCGCCGGCCGGTGGAGCTTGGTGTCGAGCAATGCTCCAGCCATGACACCTCCCAGGTCAGTGTCCTCTTCCACCGCCAGCAGACATCGCCACCGGCATCGAGGCTCGCCAGCCAGCGCACAGGCCGCCGCGCAGCTGGTAGTCGATGCGGCTGCTCATCGGACCCGCTTGACCGGCAAGATCGCGACCGCCGCGATGATGGCACAGACCCCAGCGACCCCGTACAGCACGGCGTAACTGCCGCCACCGACCGCCAAGATGGCCGGCGCGATAGCCGGTGCGATGGAACTGGGAAGGGCCCCGGCGATGTTCAGAACTCCGAGATCCTTCGCCGAAGAATCAGGGTCGGGCAGCACGTCGACCACCAGGGCAAGATCGACGGCCATGTACATGCCGAAGCCGAGACCGCCGATCGCCATGCCCACGAGGAAGCCGTTGAAGTCGCTAGCGACGGCGACCATGAACATCGCCAAGCCGTACACGATCGAGGCGGCGAAGACGAATACCTTTCGCCGCCCTGTTCGGTCGGAGAGCCTCCCGGCGACGAGGGACGCCGCGACCAGCACGACCGATTGCACCAGCGTCCCGATGAATATCTGGCGTGGTACCGCAGACTCAGCGCTGCCGATCTTGTCGAGCAGGTAGTAGGCCTGGTACGTCGTCAAGAAGGCATAGGCCAAGACGAACATGAAGCGGCTGGCGAAAGCCCAGGCGAAGTCCGGACTCTTCCGCGGGTTGACATAGAACGTGCCGAGCAGCTCGCGCACGGACCAGGCCGGCTTGTCCACCACCGCCAGCCGTCGATCCTTCAACGTCGCCGCGAACAGCAAGACGAAGAATCCCCCGACCGCGCACGGCACGGCGAACATGGCGATCTCGTTGCCGGTGAACAGTTGGACCAAGAAGGTGCCGGCCACCGATGCGATCGGTAGACAAACGCCCAAGACGCCGGACACCTGACCGCGCTGAGTGGCGGGGACCTGGTCGGGCAGGACGGCGACCAGTGCGGCGAGTAAGGCGTTGAAGAACAGCTGCGCAACGCACCAGCCGATCAGGACGACCGCGATGCTGGGTGCCACCGCGACAACGACGAGACCGACCGAACCGCCCAGCAGACCGATGACCATCCAGGGCCGCCGCATACCGAGTCGCGAGGAGGTCCGGTCACTCAACGTCCCGAAGAGTGGATTGCACACCATGGCGAGCAGCGCGCCAACCCCGGCAACCACGGAAAGACTGTTCGGAGCTCGCTCGATCCCCACCAGCGAACTGACCTTCAACGCCAAGGTCACAAGGAGCGGTGCCAGGAACAACAGGCAGGTCCCCGCGTACGCCAACGCGTACAGCAGAACGAATCCCCAGCCGACGCGCCGCACAGCCGGCGCCGCCTCCACCGAGGTTCGCGGCTCGGCCGCGTCGTCCCCCTCTGCCGGAGGGGGAGTCGTCGGCGGAGTGGGGACACTCTCCGATCCGACCGCATCCTTGGGCACGGACTCAGTGTGAGGCTTCCCCGCCGGTATTGCTTACCGACCGGCGGGGGCCCGGTCGGATCCCGAGCTGATGGTCAGCAACGCGTAGCCGAGTCCGGCGGCGGCGCGCTGAATGGCAACGGTGTGCTCCGCGCAGAACGGGTTGGTGCTGTCGGCCACGAGCATGCCCAGGGTCTTGGTGGTCTCCAGGGCGAGCGCCCGGGCGGTGCTGTTCGGTCGATAGCCCAACTGCTCGATGGCCGCGCGCACGCGGGCGGCCGTGGGTAGTGCGCGTAACCTACTGCGCACGGCCTGGCGGCACCGTCCAGCGTCCCCCCGGCTGTGGTTGCACAACACCGACGAACGGAGCGCTCATGCGCGGCGTGTTCCTGCCCGGAAACTCCACGACGGACCTTCGGGAGCTACCGGACCCCGAGCCCGGCGCCGGACAGGTCCTGCTCGCGATGCGGGCCTCGACGATCTGCGGCTCCGACATCCGAGCGATCTATCGCGAACACGCCCAGGGCGATCCGGCCGAGATGTACCAGGGTGTGGTGGCCGGCCACGAACCGGCCGGCGAGGTTGTCTCGGTCGGCCCTGGAGCCGTCCGGCTGAGTGTCGGCGACCGGGTCTGCGTGTATCACATCAGCGGCTGCGGGCAGTGCGACTCGTGCGTCCGCGGCTTCCAGATCAGCTGCTCCTCACCTCGGCGCGCCGCCTACGGGTGGCAGCGCGACGGCGGCCATGCCGACCTGATCCTCGCCGAGGAGCGCGACTGCATCGTGCTACCCGACTTCGTCACCTTCCTCGACGGCGCCTGCGTCGCGTGCGGCTTCGGCACTGCGTACGAGGGACTGCTCCGGGCCGGGACCAGCGGCCGCGACGCCCTCGCAGTGATCGGACTCGGACCGGTCGGGCTGGCTGCCGGTCTGCTCGGCGGCAAGCTCGGCGCTGTGCCGCGGGTCGGGCTGGACCCGAGTCCGGAGCGACGCGAGCTGGCGCTGCGGCTGGGCGCCGTCGACGCCGCGTTCGCGCCCCAGGACCTCGAAGCCGCTCGGCAGGCGTTGGGTGGTGCCGCCGACGTGGCCATCGACTGCTCCGGCAGCGAACCCGGCCGGGGCGCTGCGATCTCCCTGGTCCGTGAGCGCGGCCGGGTGGTGCTGGTGGGCGAGGGCAACGGAATGATCGTGCCCGAGGTCAGCCCCAGCCTGATCCACCCGTCGATCACGATCATCGGCTCCTGGGTGACCAGCATCGGGCACATGCGTGAACTGGTCAGCCGGCTGCCGTACTGGAACCTCCATCCCGAGGTCATCGTCTCCGACACCCTTCCGCTGGCCGACGCCGCCGCCGCCTACGAGCTCGCCGATGCCGGTCGGTCCGGAAAAATCGCGCTCGTCCCATGAGGAGATCGCCTGGTGGCGACGGTCCAGCGAGGACGAGCTTCACCAACGTTGATCGCGCACTTGCGGCCGGAGCCTGGGCCGACCTTCCCGGAGGCGGGCTTCAGCGACGGGTCATAGCGGCGATCTCGTCGGCGAAGGCGATCTCCGAGTCGTCCTGCGGGTTGTAGCCGATCACCCTCCGAGCGTTGGAGATCGACCAGAATGTGCGAGCGTTGCCGCTGACGCCGTAGAAGATCTGGAACGGCACCCCGTAGTCGTCGTCGATCGACTCGGCCTCGATGCTCCGCACGTAAAGCTGTCGCAGGTCTCGTTCGCTGATCCATCCAGCGATGTCGCGCAGGTAGTCGGTCAGCGGCCGGTCGCTGAAGTCGGACGCGTCGATCGGCCGCGGGCAGACGATCCGGATCTGCACGATCTCCAGCGGTCGGCTGACCGCGCCGGTTGCGTAGAGGAACCCCAACGTCTCGTACGCGGTCTTGGCCCAGCCGTAGAACGAGTCAGGTCGCGGATAGTCCTCCGGGGAGATCCGGTCGATTGCGCCTGCTTGCCACGGACGCTCGTACCACTTGGCAGCCTGATTGGTGCTCGTGCAGACGACTCGTCGCACTCCGGTGGCCGCGGCGACCTCGTACACCCGGGCGGTCATGTCGACGTTTTGTCGCTCTGCAACGTACGTCGGCTCGGCCGTCGGACGGCGGAACCCGCAGTGCACGACTGTGTCGACGTTCGCGCAGAGTTTCGTGAATCGGTCGCCGGGATCGTCGAGAAGATCGAGGAGCTCGACGCTTTCGAGCTGGTGGCCGTCGCGCTGGGTCGCTGTCACGTCCACCAGGACCAGGTCGTACCGCTCTGCCAGTGCAGGCAACAACTGCCCGGCAACGTAGCCTGCCGCACCGGTCACGAGCACCCGTCGTCGTTGGGTCACAGCATCCAGTCTCACCTAGGCTCGGCATGCGGCAACATCCGCCTTCCCACTGAGCAATCGAGACAGCACCTCACCCGAGCAGCTGAAAGCGGAATGGCTGATCCTGGCGCCATGTCGCCGCCGAGAAGGGAATCGCCGGAGCCGCGACGTTCCTGGCAGGATGCGGCGCATGGCTCACCTGCGTTGCGATTTCTTCTCCGAGGCCCTGGCGTTGAGCACGTCGATGACGGTGATCTTGCCGCAGGCCACGAGCACCCAGATCGGGATGACGGGCCGGGCGGGTAGCGAGCCGCCCCCGGTTCTGTATCTGTTGCACGGTCTGAGCGACGACGACACCATCTGGTTGCGTCGCACCTCGATCGAGCGGTACGTGGCCCCACTCGGGCTTGCGGTCGTGATGCCGCAGGTGCACCGGAGTTTTTACACCGACGAGCTGTACGGCGGCCGCTACTGGACGTTCCTGACCGAGGAGCTGCCGGCCGTGGTCGCCTCGTTCTTCCGGGTGTCGACCCGGCCTGAGGACACGTTCGTCGCCGGGTTGTCCATGGGCGGTTACGGGGCGCTGCGTTGGGCGCTACAGCAGCCGGAACGGGTGGCGGCTGCGGCCAGTCTGTCTGGCGCGGTGAACGTAGCCGGGCTGCGCACCGGACGGGTGCGGGTGGAAGATCCCCGGCTCTTCGATCGGGTCTTCGGCAGTGCCGAGGTGGCGGGGAGCGAGCACGACCTGTTCGCCCTGCTGGATCGGAGGCCGGCGACGGACCTACCGCCGCTCTACGTGTGCTGCGGGACCGAGGATCCGCTCTACCCCGACAACCGCGCCTTCGAGACGGCCTGTGCCCGCGTCGAGGTACCGCTGACCACTCGATTCGGGCCGGGGGAGCACGACTGGGCGTACTGGGACGCGGAGATCCAGCATGTGCTGAGCTGGCTGCCGATCACGCCGGCCGCGTCCCCGCTGTGAGGCTGCGAGCCTTTCGCGCTCGGCGGTCGGCGCAGGACGGCGGGACAACACAAGTTGGCAGACTCAGGGTCCATGACTGCTGAGGTGTGGCTGATCACCGGCGCGCAGGGATCGGGTAAATCGACCGTGGCTGATCTGCTTGCCCGGCAGTTTGCGCGGGGAGTCCACGTACGCGGCGGCCAGTTCTACCGCTGGGCCGTGAGCGGCTGGGTTGATTTCGACGACCCGCAGCGGCAGCGAGAGGCACGTCGGCTCCTCGAGTTGCGGTATCGGCTTTCGGCTCGAGCGGCAGTGGAGTACGCCGAGGCCGGGTTTACCTGCGTGGTCCAGGACAACATCTACGGCAACGACGTCGTGACGTGGCTGGAGACGGTCTGGCCGCTGACGACGCACCTCGTGGTCCTCCGCCCGAACGTTGCCGTCGTGGCGGCCCGGGACCGTGCGCGCCAGCTCTCGACAGGCAAGGTGGCCTACCGTGGCGACTTCACTCCGGAGACCAACGACGTCCATCTGTCTGCGACACCGCGACACCTCGGCGGCTTGTGGCTCGACACCTCTGATCAAGAACCGATCCAATCGGTGACCGAGATCCTCATGCGAGCGTCTGAGTCACTCGCTCGGCCGCAGCCCGCGGCGAGATCCGACGCGTCCACCGAGCCCCAGGAACCGGTTCGTTGAGGGGTCTGGCTTGCCACAGACCGCTGCGCTCACGAACCGACTGTTCAGTTCGCGAGAGGTACCTCGGGTCGCAGTGGCCGACGTTGCGTGACAATCGCTCAGGCGGAGATCGAGGAGAGGAGGTCGCGGCTCTCGGCGATGTAGCGATCGGCGAATGCCGGGTCGTTGATCTGGGTCGAGCCGGACATGGGGCGCCCGTTCTCGTCGTAGTAGACGCCGCTGGCGTCGGATGGGTCGGTGACGATCCGGACGATGACCTTCGCCGCGCGCCTCGGCGTGGTGAAGTGCGGTAGAAGCGACAACCCAGGCGACAGCACTCGTGCGACAACGTGCAGTGCTGGTGGAACATCGCTGCCCAGGTTTGATGCCGGGTTCACGCCGGGCTCGATTGCCCGAAAGCGCAGGCGCGGGTGTTCTCTGGCCAGGCTGAACACAGTGGCGAGGTTGCCTTGTTTCGATGTGGCGTAGCCGTCCATGCCGGGGCGAGGGGAGCCGCCCGGCTGGTACTCGCCGCGGGCCGCAGCCTCGGCGGAGATGTAGCGGCTGCCGCGGAATCCGGCTCGCACCGCGGGCTTCCGCTGCGGGTCGCCACGCCCGACCGGTCGGCCGGGCGAGGACGTACGCCGCGCACTCGATGGCACTTACCCTGAGGGCATGCTCGTCGGGCGAGAACGGGAGCTCCGCGAACTGCTGGGCGCTGCGTCGGCGGCTGTCGCGGGAGGACGTGGTTGGACGGCGTTGGTCGGTGGGGAACCAGGGATCGGAAAGAGCCGCTTCGCCACCGAGGTGGCGGACCGGTTACGGGCCGACGGAATGGCGGTTGCCTGGGCTGCGTGTCGGCAAGACGGTGGCGCTCCTCCCTACTGGCCGTGGGTGCAGCTGCTGAACAGACTTGGTTGCGCCGACGCGATGGCTGCTTCCGATCCCGCCGGGCCGGAGGTTGCAAGGTTCCTGCTGTTCGAGGCCGTCGGTGACGCCTTGCGCAGGGCCGCGCCCGTCTTGTTGGTGCTGGATGATCTGCACTGGGCCGACGAGCCGTCCCTGCGGTTGTTGGACGACCTCGCTGCGCACGTGGCCGGTGCACCGGTGTTGGTGCTGGGCACCTATCGCGATACCGAGCCGGGCGGCGCCGGTCTCGCCGAGCTCATGGTCGAGCGCAGACTCGTACTGCGGGGGTTGCCATCGGGGGAGCTGGGCTTGGCGGTGGCGGAGGCGACCGGCGAGGTGATCGATGCTGTCGATGCCGACCGGCTGCGGCGTAGAACGGGCGGCAACCCGTACTTCGCCGCCGAGGTGGTCCGGCTGCGTCGGGCTGAAGGCGGCTGGGGCGACGCGACAGCGGTGCCCGCGGGTGTGCGCGCCGTGCTCGAGCGCAGGCTCGACAGGCTGCCCGAGGCCGTGGAATTCGTGCTGCGGGCCGCTGCCGTCTTGGACGCCGGGACCACGACAGGCGTCGACACGGTGCTGTTGGGAGCTGTCGCGGGGGAGCCTGCAGCCGCCTTGAGCGGTCTGCTCGTGCCAGCCGTCGAGGCTCGGCTGTTGGTGGTCGACCGCGGCCGGCAGCGCTTTCCCCATTCGCTTGTCGCGGAGACCTTGACCGCTCGCACGCCACCTGGGCAGCGGTTGGAGCTACACCGCCGGGCCGCCGCGACGCTGGGCATCCGAGTCCGGGCCGGAATCGGCGAACCGGCCGACGTTGCGCACCACCTGCTGGCGGCCGCCCGGCTTTCTGCGAACCGAGAGGAAGCGGGAGAGGCGGCGGCCTCGGCCGCGGTTGCCGCCCAGGTGGCGATGGAGCGGACTGCTTTCGAGGACGCAGTCGCCTGGTTGGAGGCGGCCCTGACGGTACTGGCCGATGCCGGTGCCGGGCCGGGGAAGAGTCTGGATCGGGGCGATCTGCTGTGTGCCTTGGGAGAGGCTGCGCTGGCGGCGGGGGATCCGGCCCGCTCCCGTCGCGCCTTCGTCGAGGCCGCCGGCCAGGCCCGTCGCGTTGGCAGACCTGAACTGCTCGCGTCGGCAGCGCTCGGCCTGACCGGCGGCCTGGGCGGCTTCGAGGTCGACATGACCGATCCGGCGCGGGTCGCGGTCCTCGTCGAAGCGCTGGAGGCGTTGCCGGCGAGCGATTCGGCACTGAGGAGTCTGGTGTCGTCGCGCCTGTCGGTGGCGCTGGCGTTCACCGGCGACGAAGCGCGGCGGCGGCATGTGGCGGCTGATGCGGTGGCGATGGCCCGGCGGGTCGGCGACGCGCCGGCGCTCGCGGCGGCCTTGGCCGCCTGGTGCGACGTGTTCGCCGGCCCTGATCATGTTGTCCAGCGCCGGCATGCCGCCGATGAGATCATCGAGAGCTGCCGGCGGATGGGTGATCGGGTCAGGGAGCTGCTGGGACGCCGACTGCGACTTGTCGCGCTGGCGGAAGCCGGCGACTGGGTTGCCGTGGACGGGGAGATCGAGGCTTACAGCCGGGTTGTCGATACGGTCGGCCAGCCCGGTCTGACCTGGTATGTGCCCCTGTGGCGGGGGACCCGCGCGGCGATGCAGGGCGACTCGGCCGCCGAAGCGGCACAGACGGCCGAGCTTCGTCGACAGACCGAGCGCTCGGGCAGCAAGAACGCCGAGATCCTCGAGCTCACCCAGGTCCTGGTCAGGGCGGTCGATTCCGGTACGCCGCTCGCGGTGCTCCCCACCTTTGATCGGTTCGTCCGGCTGGCACCGGACTACGGGGCTGCGGCGTATTGCACGATGGCGCTACTCCGCGCTCTGAACGGGGAGGCCGCCGAGGCATCACGACTGCTGCAGGGTTATCTGGAAGCCCGGCAGTCCGCGCCGCCTGATAGCGAGTGGCTGCCGGAGATGGTGCAGGCGTCCATGACAGCGGTGCGGATCGAGGATCGCGCCGCCGCAGCCACCGTCTACGCGGCGCTCGCCCCCTATGCGGGCATGTTTGCGATCGAAGGGATCGGTGCCGGGACCTGGGGTTGTGTGGATGCCTACTTGGGGAGGCTGGCCCGGCTACTCGGCCGACCCGATGACGCCGATCGGCACTTTTCCAGCGCACTCGAGCTTGATGCGGCGGCGGGCTCCGCCCTCGCCCGACGGACTCGCCGGTGGGCCGACGAGGGCACGACGTCGACCCGCTCGGCCGACCGGCCCCTGCCCGAGGCTGGCATCTTCGCTCGGGACGGCGATGTCTGGATCATCTCCTACGCAGGACGAACCGTACGGCTCCGCGACAGCAAGGGACTCCGCGACATCGCCGTGCTGCTGTCGCGTCCGGGCCGTGATGTTGCCTCCTACGAGCTCGCCGGCGCGCGGCTCGGCGCCGGCAGTGCGGCGCTCGACCTGTCTGATCGCACCGCGATCGACGCCTACCGCCGCCGGATGACGGATCTGGAGGAGGAGCTGGCCGAGGCCGAGGCGATGCATGACCCTGTCCGTGCTGAGCATGCCGAGCTGGAGCGGGATGCCTTGATCGACGAGCTGGCCTCGGTCACGGGCTTCGGTGGACGGTCCCGGCGCAGTGGATCCGACGCCGAGCGGATCCGCAAAGCCGTAGGAAACCGAATCCGGACCGCCGTCGGTCACGTCGAGGACGTCCATCCGCCGCTGGGTCGACATCTGCGGGTCTCGCTGAAGACCGGCACATTCTGCCGTTACGAACCTGATCGTGAGGTCCAGTGGCAACTGCGCGCCGATCCGTAGCGGGGCCGCGTGGCATCGCTACACCGGATGTGGCGCCGTACTTGGTAGAGCCGCGGACCAGCCGTGGCGGACACCGAGGAGCGGCCATGACCACCACCATCACGCGTTCGAGCGAACGGGACCCGGAGGAGGTGGCCGGCGAGCTGGCCGGCCGTCTCTTCGAAGCCGGGCTCGGAGCCTTCGAGCTCGCCACTGTGACCCTCGGCGAACGACTCGGCCTCTACCGGGCACTTGCCGATCACGGCCCATCGACCTCGCAGGCGCTGGCAGCCGCATCCCGCATCGATGCGAGGTATGTCCGAGAGTGGTGCGAACAACAGGCAGCTGCCGGCCTGCTCGGGGTCGACGATCCCAGGCTCGAGCCCGAACGGCGACAGTTCCACCTTCCGCCGGGTAGCGAGGCCGTGCTGCTCGATCCGCAGAGCCCCGCGTACGCGATCCCGCTCGGCGGGTTCCTGGAAGCGGTCGGGCGGATCCTGCCCGCGGTAGAAGCCGCCTTCCGCACCGGAGCGGGTATTCCGTACGCCGACTACGGCGTGCACGACGTGCAGGGGGCGTTCAACCGGCCCGCGTTCAGCGGTCAGCTAGTCCAGGAATGGTTGCCGCAGATCCCCGATCTCGATGCCGCGCTGCGCGCCGGTGGCACGGTGGCCGAGTTCGGCTGCGGCGAGGGCTGGGCTGCCATCGCGCTGGCCGTCGGCTATCCGGGGCTGTTCGTCGACGGGTTCGACATCGACCCACTGTCGATCGACGCGGCACGTCGTCATGCCGAACGGGCCGGGGTCGCCGACCGTGTCCGCTTCGCCGTCGTCGATGTCACCGACCCGGCGCTCACGGGCAGTTACGACGCTGTCTTCGCGTTCGAGATGGTGCACGACCTGGCGCGCCCGATCGCGGCACTCCAGACAGCCCGACGCGTTAGGGCGGACGGCAACGCGCCCGTGATCATCATGGACGAGCGTGCCGCCGAGGAGTTCACCGCACCCGCAGACCCGATCGAGCGCTTCTTCTACGCCGCCAGTGTGCTGCACTGCCTGCCGGTGGGGCGGAGCGAGGAGCCCTCTGCGCAGACGGGAACCGTGATGCGGCCCGACACGCTCCGCAGTTACGCCACCGACGCCGGTTTCACCCGCTTCGCTGTGCTGCCGATCGAGAACGACATGTTCCGCTTCTACCGCATCGAGGGCTGAACGGTGCACACGACAGGTTTTGTGCTTCGGGCCGGCTCTCCAGACCACGAGCAAGTCGGTGGAGATCGCGGAGAGGCACATCATGGATGATCGGGCTCCGGCCGAGACGGTCCGACTGTTCGACGAGGCGTTCAATCGCCACGACCTCCAATCACTGGCCGATCTCATCACCGATGACTGCGTCTTCGAGGACACGACACCACCCGACGGTCGTCGCCTGGTCGGCCGTGCAGCTGTGCTCGAGGCCTGGGAGAAGGTCATGACCGGTGCGTCGGCCGTTCGCTTCACTGTGGAAGAGATCGTGACCGTCGGCGACCGGGGGTTCGTCTTGTGGCGATACAGCTGGGACGGCGGCCACGTTCGGGGGGTCGACGTCATGCGGGTGCGTGGTAACCGGGTGTCGGAGAGTTTCGCCTACGTCAAGGGCTAGGAACTGGATCAGCCTTGCCGACCTGTGCGAGTCCGAGCCTCTGGAAGGGAGTGGCGCCGAAGCACCCCGTCGGGGCGATCGGGAAGCGGCTCGAGGAAGCCGCTTCGCCATCGAGGCGCAGCGGGCAGCTGCGCTCAGGCTCTCGATCTCGTGCGGCAGTACGGTTTGCTGATGTGCGACCCGCTGCACTCGAAGACCCTTCCCGTTGTGCTGCGGACGAGCTCGTTCGCAGCGGCGGACGCCGGGTCCGGCCGCGCCGTCCAGCACGCGCCCTGACCCGGCCCCAGCAGGAGGAGACTTCGATGATCACCGAGGGCTCGGCCATCGACCCGACACAGGAGCTGGAGCACGTCGTGGCGCTGGTCATCCCGTCGGACCCGTTGCCGGCAGACGTCGAGGTCGCCGTCATCGGCGGCGGCATCATGGGAGCGAGCATTGCCTGGCACCTGGCCGAGGCCGGGGTGAGCGACATCTTGGTGATCGAGCGCGACACCCTCGGTTCGGGCTCGTCGGCCAAGCCCCTGGGTGGAGTGCGGGCGACGTTCTCCGACGCCAACAACGTGCTCCTCGGTCAACGCAGCCTGGCTGCCTTCGAGTCGTTCGAGGACCGCTTCGGCGCCGCGATCAATCTTCGGCAGGTTGGCTACCTTTTCTTGTGCCGGAGCGAAGCCGAGTTGGCGGCGGTCGAGGCGAGCGTGCGTCTGCAGAACGAGCTGGGCTGCGACAGCCGGATGATCAACCCCGCCCAGGCGTACGAGCTCAACCCGTTCCTCGATCCGACCTGCCTGCTCGGCGCCTCGTTCTCGCCCCGGGACGGCTACGCCGAACCTGCCCTGGTGGTCGCCGGCTACGCCAAGGCGGCCGCAGGACTGGGTGTCCGATTTGCCGAGCACACCGAAGTCTTCGATGTTGCAACGGGCGGCGACGGCGTGCACACGATCACCACCCACCGCGGCACGGTCCGCGCCGCCGCGGTGGTGATCGCCGCCGGCGCTTGGTCGACCGCGCTTGGTGCCGGGCTCGGCGTACACCTGCCGATCCAGGGCGTACGACGCCAGATCGGCTTCACTCGGCAGCAGGCGGTGCCGCACCCGACGGTGCCATTCACCCTCGACCTGGCCACGACGTTGTACTTCCACAACTACCGCAACGGGCTGCTGCTCGGAATCTCCAACCGGGACGAGGAACCCGGCTTGTGTCGCGAGTTCACCTACGGCTGGACCCGTGCGTTTGACGATGCCGCATCGGTCGTCGCCCCTGGCCTGTCTCACCAACCTCTGGTCGGCGGTTGGGCCGGCTTGTACGAGAACACCCCGGACCACAACGCCATGATCGGCAGGGCCGCAGTACCAGGAGTCTTCTACGCAACGGGATTCTCTGGTCACGGCTTCTTGCAGGGACCGGCTGTGGGGGAGATCGTCACCGATCTCTATCTCGGCCGCGAACCGTTCATGGACCCGGCCCCGTTCAGCGCCGACCGCTTCGTCGACGACCGGGCCCTGCTCCGTGAAGTCCACATCATCTAGCTCCCGAAGGAGCGTACAAGAGGGCGAAGGTCCGAAAAATGGGTGCGGGAGCGCCCACCCGCCGATAGCTTTCGGGGAGTGACATCCCGACTGCTCGCAGTGATTCTCGACGCGCACGATCCGGACGGCCTGGCCAGGTTCTGGGGCGGCGTCGTCGGACGAGAGGTCGTCGATGATCTCCGCGGCGCCCTTCTGCCAGGGTCCGACACCCAAGTCGGATTGGGGTTCGTTTCGAGCGGCGCCGAGAAGGTCGGTCCGAATCGTATCCACCTGCATCTGACCAGCACGAGCCTGGCCGACCAGCAGCGCACGGTCGCAGCGGCACTTCAGCTCGGCGCCCGTCAGATCGATGTCGGACAGCTCCCGGAGGAGGGACATGTCGTGCTGGCCGATCCGGAAGGGAATGAGTTCTGTGTGATCGAACCGGGCAACGCCTTCCTCGCCGGCTGTGGTTTCGTCGGCGAGGTCGCGTGTGACGGTAGCCGCGAGGTCGGGCTCTTCTGGTCGCAAACGTTGGAATGGCCTCTCGTCTGGGACGAGAACCAGGAAACTGCCGTGCAGTCCCCACTCGGCGGTACCAAGGTCGCATGGGGCGGACCGCCCGTGGCGGCGAAGAACGGGAGAAACCGACAGCGGTTCGCCCTCACGGTAGCCAGCGACCTCGGAGCGGAGATCGACAGATTGGTCGCCCTGGGGGCGACCCCGCTGGCCGACGCGACTGGCGGCGCGGCCGAGCTCGCCGATCCCGACGGCAACGAATTCTGGCTGTCGGCAGCTGACGCCGACCACCATCTGGGACTGTTGTCTCCTTGAGTCGGGTGAGTTCACGGCTGGCCGGGTCGGTGATCCGTACCTGTCAAGATGGTCGGGTGGTATTGGCTTTGTGTGAGCGATTCGTGGACGGCACGGCCATCGTGACTGGGGCGGGCCACGGGATCGGGCGCGCCTGTGCGCACCGTCTGGCGCCGAAGGTGCCCACGAGTTCAGCCCCGTGACGCCATCGACGACGCCAGCTGCATGACGAGACGACCCGACACGGTGACGAGATTGTCCCGGCTGGTACTGGTCTTGTATCTGCTGGCCTTGGCCTGGCTGGTCTTGTTCAAGCTCTCGTACGACATACCGTCGATTCTGGAAAATTACCAGACGAGAAGTCTCAACCTCATTCCCTTCGTCACCTTCGGGCAGACCGGGCTGAGCGAAACGGTGTCCAATGTCGTCACCTTCATTCCGTTCGGTCTGCTCTTGGCCCTCAACTTCAAAAAGACGGCGCTGTGGAAACTTCTCATTGTCGTCTTCGTCTTCAGCGTCAGCGTCGAGGCGCTTCAGTTCATTTTCGCGATCGGAACGACGGACGCTACAGATGTCGTCACGAACACCCTCGGTGGGCTGGTCGGCCTGTCGCTCTATCGCTTCGCCAGCAGGGTCGTCAGGGCTGAGATACTGGATTGGTTCATTGCAGCTGTCGGTATCGCTCTCTTCGTCGCGTTCGTCTTGCTTCGAGTGCTGGTCTTCAAGGTGCGGTATGAAGTAGGCCAGCACGTCGGCGGCCCGTTGTTTCAGCGTTCGGCCGAGCGTGATCAGCTCGGTCAAGGCGGTCGGCACGCCGTGGCTGAGGGAGGCAACGAGGGTGGTCATGATCTCGCGCCCCCGGGTGCGGTCGGGTTCACGGTAGGCGGCGATCATTCGCTGGTAGACGCCCCAGGTGGCTTCGACCTCGACGTGAGCATCGGTGGCGAACAGCTCCTCGAGGCGTCGACGCTGCTTGTCGGTGAGGAGGTCCGCGCCGGTGTGCAGGGTGCGCCGGGCCCGGTAGAGCGGATCGGCGGCGCGGCCCCGGTGGCTGTGGATGGTTTGCTGGACCCGGCGTCGGCAGCGGTCGAGGGCGTCGCCGGCAAGGCGGACGACGTGGAACGGATCCATCACCGGCACAGCGTCGGGGAGTTCTTCGGCGGTGGCGGTCTTGAACCCGGTGAACCCGTCCATCGCAACCACCTCGACCGCGTCGCGCCACTCGGGTGGCCGCTCGGCGAGCCAGGTCTTGAACGCCTGCTTCGACCGGCCCTCGACCATGTCCAGCAGCCGGGCCGGGCCGGTCTCGTCGCGGATGCCGGTGAGGTCGATGATCACGGTGACGAACTTGTCTCCGCGGCGGGTGTGTCTCCAGTTGGGTCGGCCCGGGGCGCGGTGACGGCATTGCTGCCGCTCCGTTTCCCCGGACCGCCCTCCGAACCCGCCGTGCGACTTTCACCGCAACGGGCTCTCCACGAATGGCTGCTGCCCTGCTATGCAGGTGTGGTTGATGGGGTCCACGGGGTCGGGATCCGATAGCCGCGGTAGCGGTATCGGACGACCGTGACGCTGGCAGCGCCACGGAACCGTTGCCCGTCGTGAGCCAGGCGCCAGGTGCCGGGCAGGCAGAACCTGCGCCGGAGTTCTGGCCAACCGATGCGGTGTTTCTGCCGCAGCCAGTGCGTGATCCGCTCCCATGTGTAGGAGTCGATCGCGTTGAAGGTCCGCTTGGAGACACCGTGGCGGAAGTAGTTCGCCCAGCCACGCAGCACCCGACCCAGGTAGTTCATCAGGTAGCCCGGGTCGCGGTGCAGGGTGTTTCTGTAGGTCATGGTCCTGACCCGTTCCTTGATCGAGGCGACAGCCTTGGTCGAGGGATAGGTGTAGACGTAGTGCTTGCGACTGCCGCGTTTCCGCATCCGTCGGATGGTGAAACCGAGGAAGTCGAAGCCTTCGTCGATGTGGACCACTTGGGTCTTCTCCGGTGACAGCCGCAACCCCATCGGGGCCAAGACCGTCGCGACCTCACCGCGCAACACCTCTGCGTGTTCCCGCTGCCCGGTGACGAGGACGACGAAGTCGTCGGCGTAGCGGATCAGTCGGTAGTTCGCCAAGCCGTGGCGGCGTCGTTTCTGTCGCTGCTGCTCGTTGGCCATCGTCGTCTGCCATTGCCAGGTGAAATAGTCATCCAGCACGGACAAGGCGATGTTGGCCAGCAGCGGGGAGAGGATCCCACCCTGTGGGGTGCCGGTGATGCTGCCCTCCCGGGAGCCGGTGGCCGTCAAGACCCCAGCCTTGAGGAAGGCCTTCACCAACGCCAGCACACGTTTGTCGGTGATCCGCGCCCGGAGCCGGTCCATCAACGCGGCGTGGTCGATGTTGTCGAAACACGCCTCGATGTCGGCCTCCAGCACCCACTCATACGACTGGGTCGTGAAGTGGTGGATCTCCGCGATCGCGTCCTGCGCGCGCCGGTGCGGCCGGAACCCGTAGGAGACCGGCTGAAAGTCGGCCTCGAAGATGGGCTCCAACACGATTTTCAGCGCGGCCTGCACGACCCGGTCGGCCACGGTCGGAATCCCCAACGCCCGCAGTTTCCCGCTGGCCTTGGGGATCATCACCCGCCGCACCGGTGCCGGGGTGAAACTCCGGGACCTCAACTGGTCCCGGAGCTCGTGCAGGAACGTTCCCACCCCGTACCGGGACACGATCCAGGCCACGGTGGCCCGGTCGACCCCGGCGGTGCGTGCCCCAGTGTTGCCCGCGACGCGTTCCCACGCCATCGTCAACACCGATCGATCACACACCAGGTTGTACAGATCATCGAACCGGCGGACGCGATCGGCGCCCGCCCAGCAGTGCAGTTTGTTCTGAATCTTCCGTACCGCCACGAATGCCTGACCGAAACTCGGCCAGGCGGCGGCGCCGGTGTTCACCGACGCGTCTTCGGACCTGACAGTCACTTGCTGCTCCTTTCGCTGTCGCCCTTCCCCAAGTGGCCGGCTCTCCCGGCCTCGGAGTACTACGGCGACTCCGCCCCACCGACACCCTTCGGCCGGCAACGCGCCTATCCGCGAGGGAGCGGCGTGTCGATGGTTCCCACGTTCACTGTTGTTCGGTCGACGGGCGAGGCGCCCGGCTTTGCCCCTGCGGTCTCGTCGTGGCTACGCCGCAGACCTTCACCACGACCTGCCAGGCCCGACACATGCAAACCGTCCCGACAGTTCCCCGCCCCGGGCCGCTGTCTGGCTGACAGCACCCGGCACGGTTACGCACCGCACTCCAGCCCGCATCCACCGGGTTCGAGCTGGTCGACGATCAAGAGGCTTTACGACACCGGTTCCTCACGTGCACCTTCCCGTCTCGCTCACCAGGCCCGGCCCGTCCGGTAGTGCCAGACCGCCCTGACTTTGTCGCGGCTGCTCCCACCCACCCGAGGCGTTCCCCACAGGCAGGCTGCCGCCAGCTTCACCCCGCTGCTGCGACAGCGAAGCGACGAAGGTCTCTCACCTCCATCCGAAACAACAGCGCCTCGTGGCGCACGCAGTGTTCGTCGACCCCGATCGTGGTGACGCCGTCGAACCGGTGCGGATCGTTGATCAGAAGGCGTTGCCCTTCGGCGAGTACGGCGTCGTTGGCGGTGTTCCACGACACGGCGAGCGCTTCGGCGACGCGGGCGATGGTGAGGTGCTGGATGACCAGGCCTTCCAAAGCCCACCGCAGGCCGCGACGGGACAGCTTGGCTCGCGGCTCGGCGGCTTGGCTGGTGTCTTGCCGCCACACGTGGCCGCAGCCGTCGCAGCGGTAGCGGCGCACCGTCACCTGCAGGGTGGTTGGTCGCCACCCGAACGGCTCGTGCGCCAGCTGACGGATGACAGTGCCGCGCGGGACACCATGGCAGCCGCAGCGGTGGCACCAGTCGTCGGGATCGATGACCCGGCAGGCGAGCACGGCCCGGTCGGAATCGAGACGTTGCCCGGTCACGACGAGCCCCAGCTCGTCCAGCCGGCAGAACACGGTCAGGTCAGGGCAGCCGAATCCGGCATCCCGGGTAGCGTCGTACACGTCGAGGTCTTCCAGATGGGCAGTGTGAGAACTTCCATCCTCGGGAGACCTCGATACCTATCCCGGGATCGACGCGCCGAACATCAGCCCAGTACTAACTGCCGATCAGGCGATCACCGTGGTCGCGTTCGTCCTCCTGGACGACGCCCGCCTCACTGGTCAGGAGCTGCCAGGAGGCAACTTCGCCGGTCGGCATCACCTGCGAGCCCTTCGCCAGGGCCTGGTCGATGCGTCGGCGTACCTCGCGCTCCCAGCTTGGCTCGGTCGCGAAGATCGTCCGGACCTGTGTCTGGTCAACCGTGCGCTCCGTCCAGGTGTAGTGCGGGGCGAGCGGACAGGGCGGCTCGTGCTGCCAGTCGCCGCATAGGGCGACCGTTATGGCTGCTCCCACAGCGTCCGCACCCTCAGCGGTGCGCATCCGCACCAGGGCATCGTGGGCGTAGATCTGCCTCATGCCCCAAGACTGCCATCGGTAGGTGCGCCACCCCGAGAGAGCGTGTCGCGGCGCTGGTGGCCGAATCGTCGCCGACCACGGATTCTGCGCCATGCGGGTTACCCGTCGATCACGGATTCCGCGCCGGCCCGGCCTGGGGTGCGAGGAGTAGCGGGATGAAGATCTGGTCGATGATCGAGTCGGGCTCGGCGCGCAGGCCGGTATGCCATCGACGTCGTGTCACCTGGAATCGGCGGCGATCAGGACGCCGGCGATGGGCGTGAGGTCGGCCATGAGCCTGTCGAGCTCCCCGGGGCCCAGGCTCTCGTACGCCGCAGCGTCCAGGTCGTCGGTCACCGACTCGATCCGCTCCCGAGTCTCCCGACCGGTCGCGGTGAACCGGCCGACGGCGTCGACGAGGCCGCGGGCGCGCAGGCCGTCCAGAACCGCCGCAAGCCGTGCCGGGGGAAGGTGGCTGAGCCGGCCGAACTGCGGTGCCGGGATCCCGTCCGAGAGGGCCTGCAACACATGGGACTCGGTCCCACCGATGCCGGCCGCTGCCAGGGCGATGTTGTGGCAGTCTCCGCGGTGTTCGCGGAGCAGGGTCGCGGCGTGCCAGAGCCGGGCCACCGGGTCGTCGGGGATGTCCAACGACCGGAGCCCGGCGAACAAGGGCCGGGCCTCGGTCGGCGCGGCGGACGCCGCTCTGAGGGCGGTGTCGGCGGCCCGGCTGACAGCGGCGGTGTCGGCCAGGTCGCCCAGGATGCGCCGCAGGGCCGCGGCGCAGCCCTGTTCGCGGGCGGCGATAGCCACTTCGGGTGTCGTCGTTCTCCAGACCCGAGGGATGTGGCGGCCGACCTCACCGTCAGCGAAGTTGTAGAAGACTGCATGGACCACCTGGGCAGGGGCCAAACCCAGCGGCGCCGCCCGGCCGGCGAAGTAACCGTCCCAATAGTTGTTCCGGAGACCGAGCGCCCGGAGCGCATCATTCGGTTCGCTGGCCTGGTATGCGACGAGGTGGATCGGATCCACGAGGCGCTTCATCCGTCGGGTGATGGGCTCGGGCTCTCCGTGCACGATCAGTCACCTCCTCCGTCGATGGGAAGGGTCGCTCACACGAGGTTCCCTTCGCCCCAGCCACGAACGAGTCAAGTCAAATCCGACACAGCGCGAGAAGATGCGCCGGGTCGACGGGATACCCGGTCATCCCGTGACGCTAGCCAGCATGCCCCAGCAGTCCCGAGCTCACCTGGACGATCGGGAGACCAGGACCGCCCCTTCGGCTCAGACGGGGGCGTGCCGCACTTCCTCGGTACGGAGCCGGCCACGGTGGGCCGGGCCGCACTCCGGCTACGCGCGGGGTCAGCGACGTGGATTCGCGTTTCGGGTGAGTTCGAGGGCCATCTGTGGAAACCAGTCGCCTGCAGCCGGGTCGGCAGTGCCCCGGACGGGATCGATGCCCGCGCCCGGATCGGCCCAGCGAGTGCACTGGCCGTCTGACTCGCCGGGGATCTTCACCCAGAGATAGGCGTCGACGAACGGCTCGCCGGTGTTCGTCGTCGGGCGCTGGCCGAGGCCCCGTCCCGGCGGGTTGCACCAGACCTGCGGGTCGCCGGCGGGGTGGTCTGCCGGGGGAGTCCACGGCCCCTGTCCGTTCCGACTCGTGTCGATCACGGCGTGCGCAAGGACCTCGGGGCCTGACGGCGCGTTGGCGGCGTTGGTGACGTTGTCGACGTACCACTGGTCGGTCAGGCCCCAGCTGCTGAAGTCGTTGGGGTCTGCCGGGTAGTACTGGCTGGCGCAATAGTCGAAGTGTCCGAGCCGCCAACCGCCCTCGGCGGGGTTGGTGCCGAACCAGAGGCACTGGGAGATCCAGCTCGCGAACTTCACCTGCCGCTCGGACAGCTCGTAGTTGGACACGTCGAGGAAGAACCCGTCCGTGCGCTCGACGCCGGCCTTGTGCAAGCGGTCGGCGATGTCACCCGCGCCGAGCCACGCGCTGTGGGTGCCGTCGAGGTAGACCGACACGTTCGGCAGCGCGGCGAGCCGGTCCACCGCACCGTTGAGCTGCTCAAACCGGTCCGCCGCCGCTGTGGCCGGGTCGGCGTCGGCGGGTTGGCATGACTCCTGCGCGCCGGTGATCGAGGTGTACCAAGGGATGATGCCCAGGCTGTCCGGCTCGAGCAGCACGGTCGCCTTGCCGTCACCGAGTCCCTTGACGAAGCCGTCGATCCAGGCGAGGTACGCCGTGGTGTCTGCTGCACCGCCCGCCGAGTACTGTGAGCAGTCCCGGTACGGCAGGTCGTACGCGACCAGCACGGGCGTCGCGTGCTGCACCTTCGCGCTGTGCATCGTGGCTGCGACCGCCTTGCGGACTTCGGCAGGCGTGCCCTTGGTGAACCAGACCGCCTGAGGCGTGGCGAGCATGGTGCCCAGCGCCTTGGCATCGGCCCACCGGTGCTGACGCAGGAGCTGCCCGACCTGCTTGACAGCATCCTCGTCGGGCGGCGGCGTGTACAGGCGGGTCGAGCCCGGCACGCTGTGCCCCGGCCGGTCGGCCGCAGCCGGGAGGGGCGCCAGCGACACGAGCGCGCCCACAAGCGCGGTGGCTGCCAAGAGGATTCGGAATCGGGTCATGGAGTCTCCTGCGTCGTTGACGGATGACGAGTCCACCGGCGTCTGTTCAGCGATTCCAGCGCCTCCTCAGCCTGGCAATCCAGGCGAGCCGGCGCAAGGGGTCAACGTCAGGTATGGCCTGGGTGGTCGCCAAGGTCAAGGACTTCGTCGGGAAGGGGTCCTACACTCGTATTGAGACAGCACGAGCAGACCGCAAGCATCTGGTGTCGATCCGACCGATCGATCCGATGCTGCATTCCGGAGGGAACCCCGTTGATCGGCGACCGCCTTGATCAACGCCGGCAACGTGGCCGACGAGCAGCACGGGGTCCCGCCTCGCTCGTCGTTCGCCGACTTCCTGGGTCGCTGGCCCATCGACGCCATGGCCGAGTTCACGGTGTCGGAGGTTCCCCGATGACACTCGAGGCGGAGCCGTCCCCGCTGGCACCCCCCACCGCTGGACCGTCCTGATGGCCCTCAGTGCCCTCGACATGTTCTCGGTCGGCATCGGGCCGTCGTCCTCGCACACGGTCGGTCCGATGCGCGCCGCCGGCCTCTTCGCCGACGGACTGTCGCAGGCTGGTCTGCTCTCGAAGGTAGAACGCCTCCAGGCAGAGCTGTTCGGCTCGCTCGGCGCCACCGGCCACGGTCACGGCTCGGACAAGGCGGTCATCCTCGGCCTCCAGGGCAACAGACCGGAGACCGTCGATACGGATACGGCGGATCAGCAGGTTGCCGAGGCGTCGGCAACCGGTCGCCTCGTGCTGCAGGGCGGTCGTGTCATCGACTTCTCTCGACAAGACGACGTCACCATGCACCGTCGCAGGAGCCTGCCCGCCCATCCCAACGGGATGATCTTCCGGGCGTTCGGTCCAGGAGGAGCTGTCCTGCGTGAGAGCACCTACTACTCGGTCGGTGGTGGCTTCGTCGTCGACGAGCACGCGGTCGGAGTGGACCGGATCGTGGAGGACGACACCGCGGTGCGCCACCCGTTCACCACTGGTGCGCAGTTGTTGGCGATCTGCCGACGAGAAGGACTGCGCGTCAGCGACGTCATGCTCGCCAACGAGCTGTCCTGGCGGACCGAGGACCAGTTGCGCGGCGAGCTGCTGCACATCTGGAGTGTGATGCAGGAGTGCGTGCACAACGGCTGCACCCGCACGGAGAAGCTGCTGCCGGGCGGGCTACGGGTGCCACGACGGGCGCCGAAGCTGCTCGCAGATCTCGAGGCCACCCAGGACGAGTCCGATCCGATCCGGGCGATGGACTGGGTGAATCTCTACGCCTTGGCCGTGAACGAGGAGAACGCGTCCGGTGGACGGATCGTGACGGCACCGACCAACGGCGCGGCCGGCATCGTCCCGGCGGTGCTGCACTACTACGACAGGTTCATCCGTGGAGCCGACGACGACGGTGTGGTCCGCTTCTTGCTGACGGCCGCAGCGGTCGGCATCTTGTTCAAAGAGAATGCCTCGATCTCGGGTGCCGAGGTCGGCTGTCAAGGCGAGGTGGGGTCGGCGTGCGCGATGGCGGCCGGCGGGTTGTGCGAGGTCATCGGAGGCACGCCCGAGCAAGTGGAGAACGCCGCTGAGATCGGTATCGAGCACAACCTCGGCCTCACCTGCGATCCCGTCGGCGGCCTGGTCCAGATCCCGTGCATCGAGCGCAACGCGATGGCCAGCAACAAGGCGATCAACGCGGCCCGCATCGCCATCCGCGGCGACGGCAGCCACAAGGTATCCCTGGACAAGGCCATCAAGACGATGCGCGAAACCGGCGCCGATATGAAGATCAAGTACAAGGAGACCTCGCGGGGCGGCCTTGCCGTCAACGTCATCGAGTGCTGATCCGAGGTCGACGGCGATCGGGTGATCGGTGTCGTTCGTGACGAAACAGTGTCCGAACTCTTGGGCCGAGGAATTCCAGGAACTGCAAGAGCTGCGTGTCAGCTGATCATGCGGTTGGTGTCAGCTGATCTTGCGGCGATAGATGGCGATTGCCGCGGCGTACGCCACGATGAGGATGCCAACCAGCCAGGCGAGTGCGATCCAGATGTCGCCACCGACGGGCTCGCCGGCGAAAAGGGCTCGGAGGGTGTCGACGATAGAGGTGACGGGCTGGTTCTCGGCGAACCAGGCGACCGGTGCGGGCATGGAGTCGGTAGGCACGAACGCCGAGCTGATGAATGGCAGGAAGATCAGTGGATAGCTGAACGCGCTGGCACCGTCCACCGTTTTTGCCGAGAGCCCGGCGATCACAGCGATCCAGGTCAAGGCGACGGTGAACAAGATCAAGATACCGGCCACCGCGACCCAGTCGGCCACCGAAGCGCCGGTCCGGAATCCCATGATCAACGCGACCCCGATGACGATCGCGACCGAGACGAGGTTCGCGACGAGTGAGGTGAGCACATGTGCCCAGAGCACGCTCGATCTGGAGATCGGCATGGTCTGGAAGCGTTGGAAGATGCCGCCCTGCAGGTCGAGGAACAGTCGGTACGCGGTGTACGCGATGCCGGAGGCGATCGTGATCAGGAGGATTCCGGGGAGCATGTAGTTGACGTACGACTCGTCGGAGCCGGTGTTGATCGCGCCGCCGAACACATACGTGAACAGCAGCATCAGCGCGATCGGGGTGATCGCGGTGGTGATGATCGTGTCGGGACTGCGGAGGATGTGTCGTAGCGAGCGATCGGTGAGTACGGCCGTGTCGCCGAGCACGTGGGTGGTCATCGGGGTTCCTTTCGTGCCGGAACCGTGTCTTGGGTGCCGACGAGTGCGAGGAAGACGTCCTCCAGAGAGGGTTGCTTCTCGATGTATTCGACCTTGGCGGGTGGGAGCAGTTGTTTGAGCTCGGTGAGGGTGCCGTTCTGGATGATGGTGCCGTTGTGCAGGATGGCGATACGGTCGGCCAGCTGCTCGGCCTCGTCGAGGTACTGGGTGGTGAGCAGCACCGTCGTGCCGCTGTCGGCGAGATCCTTGATGGTTTGCCACACCTCGATCCGCGCCTGGGGGTCCAGGCCTGTGGTGGGTTCGTCCAGGAAGATGACGGGCGGGTTGCCGATCAGGCTCATCGCGATGTCGAGGCGGCGACGCATGCCACCCGAGTAGGTCGATGCCCGCCGGTGCCCGGCGTCGGTGAGCGAGAAGCGGGCCAGGAGGTCGTCTGCGATGGCCTTCGGGTCCTTCAGGTGACGAAGCCTCGCGACCAGCACGAGGTTCTCCCTGCCGGTGAGGATCTCGTCGACCGCGGCGAACTGGCCGGTGAGGCTGATCGACTCGCGCACGTCACCGGGCGCGCCGGCGACGTCGAAGTCGTTGACGACGGCGGTGCCCGCGTCAGCCGACAGCAACGTCGACATGATGTTCACGAGCGTGGTCTTACCGGCACCGTTTGACCCGAGGAGCGCGAAGATGCTGCCTGCGGTCACGTCGAAGTCGACCCCGCGCAACACGTGGACGTCCTTGAACGACTTCTCGATGCCCCGTACGCGGATGGCTGGTTGGGCGATCATTTCTTCTCCTGCGGCTCCGCGTCATCGATCGCCTTGACCAGGCGGGCGCGCTCCTTGTCGATCCACTGCTTGCCGGTGTAGGCCTGCGCGAATGCCTCCGCGAACGCGACGGGGTCGTCGCCCACGATCGCGCGGATCGGTGTCTTGTCGGCGGCGGCGCGTTCCCAGAGGTCGGCGAAATCGCCGAGCATCGAGACGAGGGTGTCGCCGTCGGACACCGCCCCGTAGTACATGAAGTAGCGCTGGAATGCCTTCGCCGTCGGGCCGTAAGGCTCGGGCAGTGCTTCGATCCGGGCCTTGTACTGGCGATACTGCTTCTTCTGCTCGAGTGAGCCGGTGATGGTCTCGATCCACTTTGCGGCCATTTCAGTTCTCTCCTTCTTCTGCTTGTGCGCTGCGGAGCTGTTCAATCCGTTCTGCGAGGAAGCTCCACGTCCTCCAGAACTCTTCGAGCTGTTCGCGACCGCCGGTGTTGAGCGAGTACACCTTCCGCGGCGGCCCCTTCTCCGACGGAACCTTGTCCACGTCCACGAGGCCCTTCTGTTCGATCCGGACGAGCACGGCGTAGATGGTGCCTTCCACGAGATCCGAAAAGCCCTGCTCTCGCAGCCGCGCCGTGATCTCGTAGCCGTACGCCGGGCGTGCCGCCAGGACTGCCAGCACGATGCCTTCGAGCGTGCCCTTCAGCATCTCGGTCAGCTGATTTCCCACACGATCACCTCCGATCTACTCAGTGTTGGTGACTACTGGTAGACGGTAGCACTAAGTACCGGTAGATAGCAACACATAGTTCTGAGCAGCTTGCTCCGCGACCGTTCAGGCACCGGGAAGGCGACTCAGGCACCGGGAAGGCGACTCAGGCACCGGGAAGGCGACCCAGGCACCGGGAAGGCGACTCAGGCACCGGGAAGGCGACCCAGGCACCGGGAAGGCGACTCAGGCACCGGGAAGGCGACTCAGGCACCGTCGCAAGACGGTGCGTCGGTTGTCGAAACGATGCGCGAGCGTACGTTCACCGTCCAGCTTGCAGGTCGAGCCGCACGATCACCCGTTCTTGGGTAGGCCGCTCGACCAGGCGGAAACCGAGCTCTCGGAAAAGCGGCTCCCTACCGACGTACGCGTCGGCCGACTTCGGCGCGGTTGCCGTGGTCGGCCAACCCTCGACAGCGACCGCTCCCTCACGACGGGCGAGGGTAACCGCCGCACGAACGAGTGCGTGAGTCACGCCGAGACCGCGGTGTGTCGCTCCGACGTAGAGGCAGGCAATCAGCCAGACGGTCTCGTCCTCGGCGCGCGGCCGCCCGCCGATGATCTGGCTCCGTCCGTCGATGGCCGCCGCATATCGTGACCGGGGCCCACAGGCACCCCAGCCAACCGGCTCGCCGTCGATGGATGCGACGACTCCCATCGGTGTCGCGCTTGCGGTCGCCATCCGTTCGAACCGTCGCCGATTGCCACCACCGATCCACCCCGCCGCGAACTGCATCGTCGTAGAGCAGAAGGCCGTGCACCAGCAGTGACGGGTAGCGCGCGCGGTGGCGAACAGACGTGCCAGCTCTGGGAGATCGTCTGCCCCGAGCGGACGAGTATCGATGGCAGCCATAGGCGGAGGCTAGCGCGGCTTGGCCGGCCGCGACTCGACCACATCGAGTGCCGTTCCTCCCCGGATCGCCCATCGGTCTGAGGCGCGCTGCCTTCGTGGGGGCGATCAACGATCGGCAGCTGGCGCGCCAGCGAGGGCCGCTCGCAGTTGGCTCAGCCACTCTCTGCCTAGCTGGGGTCCGTTCGGGAACCGATCGCCGCGATCCCAGCGCCACGCGGTGATCATCGCGAGAACGAGGAGCCGGCACTCCCGCAGGAGGTCCCGATCGACGCGCGGATAGTGCACGGCGACTTCCTCGGGCGCATGGGCAAGGTCGAACTCCACGGGTCCACGACAACAGGTCTCGAGGTCGATGAACAACAACCCGTTCTTGGTGCTGAGCACGTTGCCGGCATGGGGTTCACCGTGCAGCAGCTGGTCCCCGCCGCGCTCACCGATCTCTTGTCGAAGTCGTCGCAACGTGTCGCCGAGCAGCTCCCGGTCCACATCGGCGAGGTCGGGGGACTTGTCACGGCTCGCCACGAGCTGTTCAGCAGATTCGACTCGATCTGTGAAGTGCGGCGTGGAGACGTCGAGTGTGCGCATGCCCGCATGGAGCTGCTCGAGCGCACCCGCGTAGTCGACCGGTGAGACCCCCGGAGAGGTCACGGGTTCGTAGTAGGTCCATAGCGTGACGACGAAGCCGTCGCGCCGATGGACCCCGGGCTTGACCCGCGGCTCGAGAGCAGCCACCGGGCACCCCGCAGCGGCGAGCCGCTGAGCAAGATCGACTTCGAACGCCGCGACCTGATGCGCGACAGGTGCCACCTGGGCCAGGACATCGGACGGAAGGAGACGCAGCGTGATTCTGTTCGAGTCGTGAAGAACAATCGCGTCGTCGACTGTCAGGCCGAGCGATGAAGCGGTCGACCTGGCTGCCGCAACGGCACGTGGGACCTCTGACTTCTGCATGACTCTCCCTCGCGCCTAACCGTGCTGTCGAAGCGATGTGACCGTGTGCAACGTACCGAATCGACTGCGCACAGGGGAGCTGTCAGGATCACCGGGAGACGTGGTGATCGGCTTGGATCAGCCCGTGCTCGGTTGCGTACAGGGTGGCTTGCGGGGTGAGCATCGCGCGATGCGGCCGAGGCTCACGCAGTGTGCGGTAGGCGTCGGCAGTGGCCAGGATCCGGGAGGTGACGCCGAGCGAGGCAGCCGAAGTCGCTCGCGGATAGCCCGACCCGTCGAGTCGTTCGCGGTGCTGGGCGGCAAGGGCGGCCAGCGGCGCAAGCGTTGGCGAGTGGATCAGCATGCGTTCGGTGAAATAGGGGTAGAGACGGATCCGTTCCCACTCGCCAGCCCCTAAGGGGCCCGGTTTGTCCCAGATGCCGTTCGACACGCCAAGCCGGCCGAGATCGTGGATCAGCCCGGCCTGGTAGAGCGTCTTGACGTCGCTCTCGGGAAGCCCCAGCCCCCGCGCAGAGTTTGCGGCCAGCTCGCCCACCGCCCTGGAGTGGCCCAAGGTGTAAGGCGACTTGAGGTCGACGAAATCGGCGACTGCGCCCAGCGCGTCGTCGACCTGTGAGGCCACGAGCCATCGTCTGAGCGCGGGCTCGGACTCGATGACCAGATCCCAGGATCGCACTGCGTCGAGGTCGGCGAAGCTCATCGAGGCATGCCTGTCGACAACCGCAACGATCGTCGGATCGAACTGAGTGCCGGCTCGGCGTCGCACCATGGCGACGGCGGCCGCGGGTCCACCCATCCGCTGGGCTACTTCGACGTGCTCGGCAAGTTGAACGATTCTCGCTGCAACCGGGATCTGGTCTCCCCGGAGTTGGCGGGGCCAGCCCCGGCCGTCCCACCGTTCGTACGAGGCGGCCACCGCGTGCTGTACGCCGGAGTCGAGACCGAGACGTCGCGCGAGTCCGCTGGCCAGCGCGGCGTGTCCCTCGATCATGTGATCCAGCTCGCGGTGGCCGAAGGCCGCGAAAGCTATCGCGACTCGCAGCCGGTGCGCCGGGGGTGACCGGACCCGAGCAGGGCGAAGCCGGACAGGGCGCCGCGTACGCTGCGTGCGTCTGCCCGATACTTGCCGGCTCGCAACGAAACGTCATCGCCGAACCATTTTGCCTGCTCGTGCGCGTCGGCGTGACAGCCGACATTGATCAGCAACGACGTGTAGTACACGGCGGCCCGGGTTTCGTCGAGTCCGAGTGTTGTCGTGGCCATCGTGCCTCCATCTCGGTCTCCGGGCCGGATTGCCCGGGTGAGCACGAAACTAGATGCGAGTCGGCACGAGGAGCATGAGGCAGATGCCCCATCGAAGGGCTTGTCGGCAAGGGCGTCGGTATCAAGGTGACGTCGTTGCGGCGGGGGAGGAGGCGACCACCCGAGCGTCGGTGATCTTCACCGGAGTTCCTTTGCTGGAGCAAGGCGCATTGATTGATCAGGAGAACCGGAGCATCACCTTGCTGCTGCCGGACGCCGGGTCGCCGGCGATCCTGATGGCGGTCGCGGCGTCGTCGACATCGAAGGTGTGGCTCATCAGCGGCGATACGTCCAGGCCTGCGGCCATCGCGGCGACGGCGTCGGTGATCTCGTCGACGAAGCGGTACGAGCCGATCCAGGTGATCTCGCGGGTGACCAGGTCACCGAGAGCCGCGGGCGACGGTGCTCCCGGCAGGTTGCCGACCTGGACGACCGTGCCACCCCGGGCGGTGGCGCGCAGCACGCCACCGAGGGCCCGGGGCGAGCCGGAGGCCTCGAAGATGAGTTCGACGTCCTCGGGGAGCGGGGCGGAGCTGACGTCGATCGTCGTGTCGGCTCCCATCGCCGCGGCGACCGCCAGGGCTGCGGTGCTCACGTCTGATGCGGTGACCGTGCTGGCGCCGGCGTGCTTGGCCGCGGCCACGACCAGGGCACCGATCGGGCCGGCACCGTTGACGAGGATGTCCTTGCCTGTCAGGGAACCGGCTCGACCGACCGCATGCAGGGCGACGGCGAGCGGTTCGGCGAGCGCGCCATGCCGGGTGTCGACGCTCTCCGGAAGGAACCGGAGCTGGTCGACCCGGGCAGCTTTGCGCTGGACGAATCCTCCATCGGTGTGCGGGTGGAACGCGGCCGATCCGAAATAGCGCACCTGCGGATACAGATTCGTGCGGCCGGCAAGTCGTTCCGGCAGGGCGCCGTCACCGACGAGCGTGGCCGGATGCACGGTCACCGGTGCACCTATCTCGACCTCGGTGACACCCGGCCCGATCAGGCTGACCCGGCCGGCGATCTCGTGTCCGAGAATGAGTGGATCCCTCAGCACCGCGGTGCCGGACGATCCGTGCCGCCAGTAGGCCAGGTCGGATCCGCAGATCCCGCCCCACTCGACGTCGATGATCACCTCACCGGGACCCGCCTCCGGCTCGGGCACCTCGTCGATCCGGAGATCCTCCGCAGCGTGGACCACGACCGCCTTCATGCCGCGTCCTCGAGTCGGACCAGTTCGCGACGGCGAACCTCGGGAGACGCGATCGCCGAAACGAGCGTGATCGCGGAGTAGCCGATGATCATCGCCGCCAGGTACCACAATTGTCCAGTCACGGCCGTCAGCGTACGACGCAGTCACCCCGATCGGTGGCGGGCCGAGATTCGCACCGGTCACTCAGCCGGGCTGCCCTGCGGGACGATGCGAGTCGCGCGGCCGTCGGGCGCGATGATGAGCGCACTGTGAATGGGGCGGGTGCGGAGCCAGTTCGCGGCCTCGGAGCCCTGGGCATACGCGGCGGTGGCGTCGATGTCGGCCCAGGTCAGGGATGGCCCGATCACCGTGACGGACGCCACGCCGCCTGGCGGGCGGCCGGTCCGGGCGTCGACGAGGTGGGCGCCGCGATGGGTGGTGCCGGAGGTGGCGACGGCGCCGACGCGGAGAGGGACGACCGCGACGATCTTGGTGGGATCGTGTGGATCCTCGATCCCGATCCGCCACGGCTCCCGATCGAGGGAGGAACGGCAGATGATGTCGCCGCCGGCGGACAGGCAGAAGTCGGTGTCGTCGAGAGCGGCGAGGTGAGCGGATGCCCGGTCCGCGGCCCAGCCCTTGACGACGCCGCTCGGGTCGAGCCGGCGGCCTCCCACGGGTTCGGTGGGGCTGGTCGGTAGGTAGATCGAAAACGCGCCTGCGGACGCCTTGCCGGCGCGACGTCCCAGGTCGAGGACCTCGCGCACCTCGGCGGGGCACTCTTCGAGGCGAAGCTCGCCTCGGTCGAGCCGGTTGATCACGGAGTCGGCACGGTAGGTGCTGAACACCCGGTCGACGTGGGCGAGTTGGGCCATCACGTCGAGCCAGGCGGCACGTCCGGTGGCGGTGTCGGCGTGTCGGCCTCGCAGCGCGAGGCTGATCGGCATTCCCATCACGTGCTCGACGTAGCGTCGGGTCGCGATCTCGGTCGGGTCGTTCATGCCGCGGCTCAGATCCCGGCGGCGTCGAGGGCGGACTGGAGGGACTGGAGGTAGCCGTCGCTGGTCACGGTCGCTCCGCTGACCATGTCGATCTTCGCGCTCTGGGCGTCGATGGTCTCCTGGATGAGGATCGGCAGGGCCTGGTTGTTGATCTCGTAGTCCCTCGGATTGCCGGAGGGGGACTGCGGAACGGTGACGTCGGTGATCGTGCCGTCCGCGACGGTGATCTTGACCTGGACCGGCCCCCAACGGGTCTCGGCCACCTGGCCGAGATAGGACTTCTTGACCGTCGAGGGGGATGCCGAAGCCGAAGGTGTGGGCGTAGGGGTAGCGTCGCTCGAGCTGCTTGGGGTGGTGTCCGGCTGAGCCGGAGTCGTGGCGGTCGGGACGCTGGAGGACGTCGCCGGGGTGTTGGTCGAAGTGTGGTAGCCGAACAACAGCACGACCACGGTTATCGTCGATGCGAGCCAGAGCACGATGCGGCGCACAAGATCACCATCCAAAGGTCTCGGTGTGAATGTGGTCGGTCGGCACCCCTGCTGCGGCAAGTAGCTGCTGGACGCCGAGGGTCCACTCGGGCGGCCCGCAGAGGAAGACGTCACGTTCGAGCGACGTCGGGAACCCACCAGAGCAGAGCCCGTAGCTCGTCGCGCCCGGCTGCTGGGCCCAGAACCGAATCGGGCCGATTCCGTCGACCTGGCAGCGGGAGGACACGCAGTCCCCGCTCGACCTCCAGGGTCGTGAGCTCGGTCGCGAACAAGGGTTCGTTGGTGTAGCGGTGCAGCAGGACCGCCTCACCGTGCCCATAGGGCAGCCCCTCGGCCAACGCTCTGATCGGGGTGATGCCGACACCGGCCCCGATCAGGAGCAATCCCGGTCGGGTCCGGGCCCGGCTGCTGAGCCGACCGTAGGGCCCTTCGACCAGGACACGAGTGCCGGGCCTGAGATGGGCCATCCGGGCGCTGCCGTCACCCATGGCCTTGGCCGTGATTCGCAGGCTTCGGCCGTCGGGGGCGGCGGACAGCGAGTACGGGTTGGCGCGGGTCCAACCCGGTCCGTCGAGAAAGCGGACGTTGAGGAACTGCCCGGCTCGCACGGGCATCCGATCGATCCGATGACCGCTCAGGTGGACCGAGACGACGTCAGCGGACTCGCGGACCACCGAGGTGACCCGCAGCCTGTACCGCAGGCTCCGCGCCAGCGGTAGGACAACCCGCCAGAGCAGGATCGCGGCGGCGGCGGCGATCCACAGGCTCCACCAGTAGAGCGTGGCGCCGGGCGAACGCAGGAACTCCTGACCTGTCCAGAGCTGGTGGGGTAGGGCGAGCCCGACCCCGAGGTAGGCGTAGAGGTGGAGCAGGTGCCAGGACTCGTACCGAAGCCGGCGCCGTGCCTTCTTCACGCTCGTGACCACAACCATGACCAGACACGCCGTGCCCGCGAGGGCAAGCAGAACGCCGCCGTACGTCGTGACCAGGTCCCACGTGGTGGCTGGCACCTGCCACCACGACGCACCGGCGTAACCGAGCACGATCGTGACGATGTGGACGAGCATCAGATCGAACGACAAGAACCCCGTGACCCGATGGATTCGAGCCAGTCGGTCCCGTCCGAAGGCATGTTCCAGTGGTGGCAAGCGCGACATCAGCAGAACCTGAACCAGCAACAGATCGGCCGACCACAGCCCGGTCAGCCGGCCTATCGAGGTCAGCCCGCTTTCCCAGCCGGCCAGATCAGTGATCCCACCGTCTGTATCCCACCAGAAAGTCACCAGCAGCAGCCCCGCCCAGATCAGCAGGCCCGTCACCGTCCGCACGCCACGGTCAACCGCGGCGTCCGCGTCGATCCGGGCACGCCGAGCCGACGGCGCGACGCTCGGGCTGAGCACGGCAGTCATGCGGCGACCGCCGCTCTTGGCCGCGTCGGACCGTGCGACGAAAGGCGGTCTCGGAAGTGGCCGCGATCACCGCTGTGGCTCGGCCAGTCCTGCGACACGTGCATTGCCTTCCTTTCACCTCGCGCGCCCGACAGGGCGACGCCGTCGACGGGTCGAAGGCGTGGGATGCCCTGACGGGCCGCTTCAACCTCAGACAGAACTGCACCAGGCCTTTCTTAGTGTCAGGTGAGTTCGCCTGTACCGATACCTCGATCCGCTCCCGGGCTTCCTACCGGCGCACCCGTGGCGCGCTCTAAGAATCCACTGATCGACTGTGGCGATGCTGTGGGCAGGCCAGCAGAGGAGTAGTTGTGGTGTTCGGTGTTCTTCGTCATCCGTTGATCGCGCGTGCGGCGGTTGTCGTCGTGCCGACGACGGTCATCACGCATCTGCCTGCCACCTCCGTTTCGCGGTGCGATCGTCGGCTTGCGATCGGGCCGGGGTCCTTCCGGCTCGGTGGGGCGTGAGATCGGTGGCGCCATCGGGCATCCTGGACCGGTGGTCACGGGGAGCCAGGCGCACGTGAACGTCGCTGATGCGCGCCTGCTGCTCGTGGAGGACGACCGATCGCTGGCCACGATGCTGGAGGAGATCCTCGGCTCCGCCGGTTACACGGTCGAGTTGGCGCGTGACGGACAGGCGGGCCTGCACCTCGGGCTGAGTCGGTCCTACCGGGTGATCGTGCTCGATCGTGGCCTGCCCGCGATCGAAGGGCTCGACCTGCTGGGGCGGCTGCGGGCTCGGGGGGTCGACACCCCGGTGCTCGTGCTGTCGGCGCTCGGCCTGGCCCGCGACCGGGTCGATGGCCTGGACGCCGGAGCGGAGGACTACCTGACCAAGCCTTTCGACATCGACGAGCTGCTGGCGAGGCTCCGTGCCCTCCTGCGCCGGCACAGCGATCTCAGCGACGACCTCCCGGTGCCGGGTGGACGTCTGGTGGTCTCGGCCCGCATGGTGCTGACCGATCGCGGGGAGACACGGCTGGTGTCCGAGCGTGAGTGCGCCCTGCTGGCAGTGCTGGCTCGCCGACCTCGTCGGGTGTTCAGCCGGGCCGAACTGGTGTCGGAGGTGTTCCCGGACACCGATGACGACGGGGTGATCGACACGTACGTGCACTATCTGCGTCGCAAGCTATCCCGTGACGTCATCCGCACTGTGCGCGGGCTGGGCTACCAGCTCGGGTCCCGCGTGGCATCGTGACGCCGATATCGCCCGACCGGCTGAGCGCGGATCTTCGGCGGACCGCTCTACGGATCGGAATCCAGACGGCCGGTCTACTGATGGCCTGCCTCATCGTGATCGGTGCGGTCCTCTATCTCGTCGTCGTCCGCAGCCAGGACCAGCAGCTGACGCAGTCCCTGACCGACGCGGTCGCGACGGCCGGCCTCGGCAACGACACCGACCATGACCACGACCTGTCCCAACCAAGGGGAGGCATCCAGTACGCGGTCCTCGACCACCGCGGGCTCCGTCAGTCGGCCGACCTACCTCCAGGCGCCCTCGACCTCGACGTGATGCGCCAGGTTGCCATCACCCACCGAACGGACCGGCGAACCGTTCACCTGTCCACCGGTGCCTACGACGTGCTCACCGCCCAGCGTGGCGACGACACCGTGCAGGTCATCGCCAGCCGTTACGAGCAGCACCAGGAGCGGGAACGGATTCTCGGCGCCCTCGCTGTCGCCGGCGGCGCGGGCCTGATTCTGGCAACCTCGGCCGCCGCCATCCTCGGCCGCCGGGCGGTGCGCCCGATGGCTCAGGCACTCGAGCTGCAGCGTCGTTTCGTTGCCGACGCCGGACACGAGCTGCGCACACCACTCACCCTGCTCAGCACCCGCACACAGATGTTGGCTCGCCGGGTGCGGAGCCATGACCTTCCGACCGAAGAGCGTGATCGGCTGATCATGCGGGACGCGGAGGGGATCGTGGCCGACACAGCTTCCCTGACGTCGATCCTCGAAGAGCTGCTGATCGCCGCGGACGTCCGAACCCCCGTCTCGCACGAGCCGGTCGACCTTGCCGCGCTCGCGGCGTCAGCAGTGGCGTCCGCGCAAGCTGCCGCGCACGAAGCGAACGTGACACTCACGGTGAGTCACGACGACACGTCTTCCACCGTTGTCGCGGGAACGCCATCGGCCCTCGCACGCTCGGTCGCGGCCCTGGTCGACAACGCCGTCGAGCACGCAGCCCAGCGGGTGGATGTCCGCGTCAGTCGCAACCGCCGCTGGGTCGTTGTCGACGTGGTCGACGACGGTCCCGGTATCGCCGATGAGACCTTGCCCCGAATGTTCGACAGGTTCTCCAGCGACCGAGAACCCGCCAAGGGATCTGGGGAGCGAAGACACTTCGGACTCGGGCTCGCACTGGTCAGCGAAATCGCGTCCCGTCACGGCGGAACCGTGACGGCGCAGAACCGTCAGCCACCGCAAACCGGCGCAGTCCTTCGGCTGGTGGTGCCCGCACTTCCTGCGGCATCTGGCTCGATTGCTCAGTGATCTCAGGGCGCCTCGTCGTCGGTTCGGTCCTGGGCCTACTGGTTGCCAACAACCAGCTCGAGCGCGACGTCGTCGGCTAAGAACGAGCCGACGCCTCCGGCCGGCGTCAACGCCTGGAGGTAGCTGTCCATGGTGGTGCGCCCTGCTGTGACGGTCATCTTCCTCACCTCCTCGTGCTGTGGCCGTGATCAGTAGGCCGTGAGCATCGGGCCGAGTGCCACCGGTGCTCCGCTGCGTCCCGAATCGTGCACGGCGTCCAGGACGCGCAGCACGCGACGAGCGTCGGACGCCGTGACTCCGGGCAGTTGCCCCTGGATGATCGCATCGGCGAAGTCGTCCAGCTCCGGGACGAAGACCGAGCCGATGATGTCGGTACTCCCGGGACGGAGAACAGTCGGTTTCGCGTACGCGGCGAGCGTCGAGCTGTGCACCTCGATTTCGAAGCTCTCGAAGTCGCGGCCACGGAGGTCGATCGAGCCGGCGGCCCCGATCAGACGCAGGTCGTAGCAGAAGCCGGCAGCCGATTGAGTGACCAAGAGCTGCGCCACACGCCCGCCATCGAAGCCGAGTTGGATGGCTGAGGTGTCGTCCAGCCCGGTGTCGGGTCGCCGGGTGACTGTCGCAGACACGCTGGTCGCCTCCTGGGCGATCAACCACAGGACGAGATCGACCAGGTGACAGCCCAGGTAGAGCAGCGGTCCGCCGCCGCACTCGGGGCGCGCCGTCCATCCCTCCTTCATGCGGGGTGCGCCGATCGATCCCGTGATCGCCGCGAGGTCGCCGACTGCGCCGGCCGCGTACAGTTCCTGGACCTTTCGTGCCATGCCATAGCGGAACGAGTAGCCGGCCATGCAGGTCACGCCTGCGCTCGCCGCTGCGAACTCGACCTCGCTGGCCTCGGCCTCGTTCAGAGCCACCGGCTTCTCGATCAGCAGATGCTTCCCAGCGCGGATTGCCAGCAGAGCGACGGGAGCGAGCAGGTGGTGCGGTGTGGCGATCAGCACAGCGTCGACGTCGGCGTACGCCAGCAGTTCCTCGATCGAGTCGTGCAGGCCGACCCCGTCGCCGGTCCCGGCCACCCTCCGCGCGGCGTCGACGTCCGGGTCGGCACAAGCGACGAGCCTCAGCTGCGCCGAGCGCGCGACCGCTCCCGCGAGTGCCTGGCCCTGCCCACCGCACCCCACTACGCCGACCCGAACGTCAACCCCCGTGTTCATGCGACCTTCGCCTCCCTGCCTCACCGGCACGCTACCGGGTCTGAGTGCCGCCGATCAGGTGCGCGTTGTACGCAGTTGGTACGCAGTCGGCCCCCAGGCGACGCGCAGAGGCGGGCTACCGACGGTCGATGAAAGCCGTCAGGCTCACGGTGGCAGCGTCGATCGCGTCGTCGAGACTCAGCTTTGTCCCGCGGGTCCGGGCTCACTCGGCCGCGAGCGAACCGAGCCCTGCTTCGACAGCGCCGGTCCGAGTCCGATGACCGGGTTCGCCGGGTCGTCGGTAGCGTTGTCGTACGTTCTCGGGGAGGAGTGATTCTTACGTTGTTCGGCAGATCGGCTGAGCTGTCGCGAGTCCGGGGTCTTGTCGATGGGCTGCCGGCGCGGGGTGGAGCACTGGTCGTACGCGGGGAGCCCGGCATCGGCAAGACGGCGCTGATCGCGGAGGCCGTGGATGCCGCGACGGGTCGACGCGTGACGGTCCTCAGCGCGCTCGGATCGGAGTTCGAGTCCCACCTTCCCTACGCCGCGTTGCAACAGCTGTTCCGGTCCCATCGCGATCGGCTGAACGTGCTCCGCCCTCGGCAACGGCAGGCGATGGAGACAGCGTTCGGTTTGGGCTCGGCCGATCCGCCGGACCTCTACCTGGTCGGGTTGGCAACCATGGATCTGTTCAGCGAGATCGGCGGAGACCGCGGCGTTCTCGTGACGGTCGACGATGCGCACTGGATCGACGGATCGACGGCGCAGGTGCTCGCGTTTGTGGCCAGGCGTCTGGAAGCTGATCCTGTCGCCCTCCTGATCTCGTTGAGAACCGGGCACCCCTCGCCGGTCGGCGATCGGAGCCTGCCGCAGCTGGAGCTCGGGGCACTCCCTGATGCCGAAGCGTTGGCGCTCCTGGCCGCCGCCCGGCCCCTGTTCGGCGCAGCGGATCGGGAGGCAGTTGTCTCCCTGGCGCAGGGCAACCCGCTCGCTCTGCTCGAGCTCTCCTCGACCGCCGATCAGATGGCCAATGGTCGACAGCCTCGATTGACCGACCGGCTCCAGCGTGCGTTTACCGCTCAGTTCGCCGGCCTCGATCGGCAGGCCCGTACTGCGCTGCTGGTCGCGGCTCTGCACGACAGCGAGCTGATCTCGGAGATCCTGGCAGCCGCGAACCACGTCAGCACCACTCCGGTCCCCTACGAGGCGCTCGAACGGATCGCCGCCACGGGAGTCGTGACGATCGACGGCGTCGACCTTCGGTTCCGGCATCCGCTCGTGCGCTCGGCTGTGGTCGGCGAGGCGAGCGCCGCCGAGGTGCGATCGACCCATGCCGCGCTGGCCGGCGTCTTGCCGATGTCGTCGGATCGTGCGGCCTGGCATCTTGCGGCATCGGTGATAGGCCCGGACGCGGTCGCGGCGGCAGCCTTGGAGGCGGTGGCCGACCGCGCGCAACGACAGGGCAACACGGCAGTCCTGCTGCGTGCGCTCGAGGCGGCCGGGCAGCTGAGCGCCAGCGACGACCAGCGTGTCCGACGTCTACTCAGGGCGGCCGAAGCCGCCGTGGAGGTTGGCCGGATCGACAGGGCCAATGCGCTGGCCGCACAGGTCGATCTCGCATCACTGAGCCCGCACGACACCGCCCGGCTCGCCCTGTTGCAAGATTCGCTCGACCCCAACACCCAGAGCGCCGCCCGGGTCGACCAGCTCGCCTTTCACGCCGAGGTTGCGCTCGAGTCCGACGACCTCGATCTAGCGGTAGCGCTCGTGCTCGCGGCCGGTGCTCAGCTGAACACCGCGAGCTTCGGGTTCAGCCGGGACCGCGCGCTCCGAGTGGCCCGGCGGATCGCGGGCATTCTCGATGATGGGGACGTCCGCGCACTGGCGATGTTGGCCGCCATCGACCCGCTGCCGTACGCCCAGGAAGTCTCCGAACGCATTGCGCAGATGGATCCGGCGCGCCTCGGCCCGAACAGCGAGCTTCTCATCGGCGCTGCGTTCGTCGTCGACGCTGATCCGAATCTGGCAAGGATGCAAGCAGCCTTGATCGACACCTACCGCCTGCACGGCAGTCTTCGATCGATTGCACGGGTCCAAGCCATTCACAGTTGGACGGAGATCACGCTGGCGAACTGGCCGGAGGCCATCCAGGCCGCCGACGAGGGCATCCGGCTTGCCCGGGAGATCGATGACCGGCAACGCGAAGCGGCGGCGATTGTCGGTCAGGCGATGATCGCCGCCCTTCGTGGTGAGCCCGACGCCGCTCGGCTGATCGCTGAGTCGGAGCGCGTCGCCATGTCCGGTGGAGCACTGTGGGTCCTCACCGGTGTCCAGCTGACGAAGGGCGTGCACGGCATCGCTCTGCGTCACTACGATGCCGCGATGTCGGCGTTGAAGCGCACGTTCCAACCAGGCGACCCGTCGTATCATCCGCTGCAATCCGCGTGGAGCCTCGGCGACCTTGCCGAGGCCGGCTTCCACTCCGGGCGCGTGGATGAGGCCCGAGAGGTCGTCGCAGGGCTGGAAGCGAGTGAGTTCGGCACGCCGTGGCAGAGCATGGCTCTGGCCTATGCCGCACCCTTTCTGGAATCGGACTCTGAGGCGATCGACTGGTCGTTCCGGGCGGCGCTGCTCGGTCCGGTCGGTCGCTGGCCGACCTATCGGACCCGACTGCTGCTGCAGTACGGCCAGTGGCTACGGCGGCAGAACCGCATTGGCGAGGCTCGAGACCGACTGCGCGCTGCCCGCGAATCGGCCGACGCGCTGTCGATGAGGCCATGGGCCGAACGAGCGAGGAACGAGCTGCGGGCGACGGGGGAGAACAGCAGGACGTTCCAGCCCAAGGGATGGTCGCTGTTGTCGCCACAGGAACTGCAGGTAGCTCAACTGGCCGGAGCCGGCCTTTCCAACCGAGAGATCGCGGAACGGCTGTTCCTGTCCCACCGCACTGTCGGATCGCACCTCTACCGCATCTTCCCCAAGCTCGGCGTGACGCACCGCGCACAGCTCGCTGCTGTCCTCGGAGCGCCGGCCACAGCCGGCCGTCTGACAGCGGTCGACGCCACAGCTGATTGACGAATCGTGGACGATCCGAACGTGATCAGCTCGCGTCCGGGCGGACGATCAGAACTGTCTTACCCGGTGACCGGTGGGGCGCCGCACCACTCTCGAATGCCGCGCGGCCATCCGCCAGGGGGTAGGTCGCAGCCACCATGACGTGGAGCTCGCCGGAGTCGACCAAGTCGGCCAGCCGATCCAGCTCGACGGGATCCGGGGTGACAACGAAGAACATCGCCTCGACGCCGAACTGCTCCGCCCGTTCCGTCGACGGCGGCGCCTGTAGAGTGACGAGCCGGCCGCCCCGCTTCAACACGGTGAAGGAACGGTGCAAGGTCTCCCCGCCGACCGTGTCGAGGACGACGTCGAACACGGGACCCACACTGTCCCACTCGTCGTGTTCGTAGTCGATGACCTGCTCGGCTCCGAGCCGCTGCACCAAGGCGAGATCGCTCCCGCGTGCCGTTGCGGTGACATGGGCGCCGCGGGCGCGTGCGAGCTGGACGGCGAAGGCCCCGACGCCACCCGCACCACCGTGCACGAGAACGCGCTCGCCGGGCTGCAGCGCGGCGTGGTCGTACCAGGCTTGCCAGGCGGTCAGTGCGGCCAGCGGGACCGCTGCCGCCACAGTGTGCGATGCGGACGCTGGCTTGCGGGCCAGATCGACGGCAGGCACCGCGACATAGTCGGCGGCGGCGCCGTCGCGATCGAACCGGATCAACCCGTAGACGGCAGTGCCGACGTCGAGTCCGGTGACCTCGGCGCCGATGGCAGCGACCACGCCCGAGACCTCGTGCGAAGGCACGATGGGCGTCCGGTCGTGACCGTCTCGCTGCCAAGTCTCCTGCCAGCTGAGCTCGGCGAAGGTGATCGCGGCGGCATACACCTCGACCAGCACCTCGTGCGCGCCCGTCGCCGGAATCGGCGCCGGCTCGTAGACAAGCACCTCCGGCCCACCTCGGGAGTGAGCTCGGAGGGCCATCATCACGTCTCCGCCTGGTCGACGCTCCTGGTGGGTCGACGGCCGATCGGTCGGCGTCATCAGGTCAGGCCTGTTCCGCGGCCGGTTGGTCCGACGGTGAGAGTCCCTTGCTGGCAAGCCAAGTGAGGCACGTCTCGGCGACCCCGCGCCACCCGGCGTCGATGGTCAGTGAGTGCCCACGGTCAGCGAGCTCGACGAGCTCGGTGACGGCGCTCGAATGGCGGTACTGCTTCAGGGTGGCCTCCGTGATCGACTCCGGAACGGTGTGGTCCTGGCCGCCCATGATGAGCAGCAGGGGGCCCCGGGTGCTGTTGTCGGTGTCGACCTTCGCCGGGGAGTGCGGAGAAAGGTTAGCCACCGCAGCCTGGAACAGTGGCTTCCCGGGCGCGGGAACGGTCCAGCGTTCGTGAAGCTCGTCAGACTCCTGCTCGGGAACGGCGTTGCCGAAGCTGTAGCGGAACTCTTCGGCGGTCAGTGAGACGGCGCGTTCCTTGTTCGCCGGGTTCTTGAACACGGGGAGGGTGGCGCGCAGCGACGACAACGGCAACGGCAGGACACCCTTGATCTGGGCGGCGTCGATGGCAATGGCCGCCGATCCGTAGTCGTCGCCCAGCAACTTCTCCGCGATCATTCCGCCAAAGGAGTGCCCGATCAGAATCGGTTTAGTGGCCATCTTGTCGATCAGGGCCTTGTAGTGAAGCGTCACTTCGTCGATCCCCACCCCGGCGACCGCTTCGGGGTGCGCGCGAGCCTCATCGACTGTCGAGGGTTCGTGGGGCCAGCCCGGCGCGGTCGGTGCATATCCGGCCGCAGAGAAGAGCTCGAGCCAGGGCTCCCACGAGGTGGCGTGCAGCCACAGACCGTGGATGAAAAGGACACCGACACCGGAGTTAGTCATGCTGCACCTTCTAGTCGAGAACAGGACCCCACAAACGATGCGCCGACCCGTCACGCGTCGTCTTCAGTCGTTCGACTGAATGAGGGCCCCGGCCTACCTCGTCCCCAGCGAATGCAGTCGTTCGACTCAAGCGATGCGGCGGGCCTCCGCCCTACCCTTCAGGGACGCCTATCCGATCCGGAGGAAGCCATGAACCGTGTCCCCGACAGTGAGCTCGTTCTGGTGCCCGGTGGCACCCTCATCACCGCGACGCCTGACGAAGGCCGTGCCCTGGCGTTCACCCTGGCTCGGCACAGCATCCACAACATCCAGCCCGACCTCGACGTCTTGATCGAAGGACGTCCGACCTATTCGACCAATCCCGACAGCCTGATCGCCGTATCGCAGGTCGTCGCCCTCGAATTCCAGACGATCGCGGCCGCCAACAACTACTGGCGTACCTGAACCACACCGAAGCGCCCGTCGACGGCGAAGCGGGTCCTCGCGCGCCACGTGCCGAGCATCCACCCGCCGAGGGCGACCGCACCGGATGGTGTCATTGGCATACTGTCGATGTGCCAGCGCGTGACATCGATGACTACCTCGCCGGTCTGGATGAGCTACGACGGGGGACGTTGGAACAGGTGCGCCAGTCGATTCACGACGTGATCCCGCAGGCTGAGGAGTGCATCTCGTACGCCATGCCCGCCTTCAGGCTCCAGGGTGAGGTCATCGCGGGTTTTGCTGCTTTCAAGAACCATCTCAGCTATCTTCCGCACAGCGGCTCGGTTCTATCGGCCCTCGCCGACCAGCTGTCCGGCTATGAACGCACTGCTGGGTCACTGCACTTCGCCATCGACCAACCGCTGCCCCGCCCGTTGATCAACCTCTTGGTGACGACTCGACTTGCCCAACTCGGCTTGAGATAACGGCTCGAGGTTGTCGCTCTCGTCGCAGTAGCGGTCGGCGTTGGGATGCCGCACCTGTGAGCTGCCCGCGACGGCGTCATTCTTAAGACGCCCGGTCTCGGGCCATCATGCTTGTATGAATCCGCTGCCATTCGCGAGGGGGCATGCCGAACGCTTCCCGGAAACGGCGCGAGAAGTGCTGAGCATGCGTGAAGCCGGCACGGTGGGCGATGGCCTCGATGCTCCGTCGCGTCCCTGTCAGGTGTGTCAGTTCCCGACGCGCGAGCTCCAGCCGACCACTGATGATGCGTTGCTCCAGACTGATGCCGCGCTCGGCGAACAGGCGGTAGAGGTATCGCACCGAGATGCTGTGCTCGAGCGCGATGCGGTCGGGAACCAGACCGACGTCGGTGAGATTTCGCTCGATGTACGCGTCGATGCGGGCGAAGAGGACCGCAGCCAAGCTGTCTCGTGCCCGCTGGTCGTCGGCCGCCGCGGAGGCCAGCAGCGCGCGGGCCAGCTCACTGGTTGCCGAGCCCAACAACATGGCCGCGGGCGTGTCCTCTATCGACGCCGCAACGCTCGCCAACCCTGCCAGATGGCTGCGGAACAACCCGTAGACGGGACTCGCCGGCAGCCGTGGAAGCGCGGCCCGGACGACATCGACCGGCATGCCGAGGCTCTTGAGGTCAACCTGTGCGCACATGCTGAGGCTCGGCTTGGAGTCCGACGCCGTAAATGTTGCCCGAAAGGGAGACGTGGCATCCATCGGGTACACGCTGTGCAGCGAGTGGTAGGACCGAATCCCTTGCTCCACACCGATCGCGCCCATGCTGGGCATCGCCAGTGACAACCGCTCAGGCGCCGCGGCGCGGATCTGGGCGTACGTCCGTGACATGCGGTGACCGTTACTGGTGGCCTGGACCACATCGACACCCGCGCCCAGCACCCACAGCTCCACCCGGGCGTACGGCTCCTCGACGTCGCAGTCGAGTTCCACCCGCGAAGGGAAGACTGCTGAGTTCAATGCGCTGTCGAACGCCTCGGCACGCTCGGCCAGCGGCAGGCCCGTCGTGTCGACCAGCACAACCATGTCGTTTCACCCTCATCGCCGCCGGGGTCGCCGTTACGGCCATCGTCAACCCGCTACGCGGTGTCGCACACGACGCCGCCTACGTCGCGAGCGTGATCAACCAGATTCCGGGCCCGGTGCTCGCCGTGGGACATTCGTACGGCGGCATGGTCATCACCAACGCAGTGCCCGACACCAGCAACGTGGTCGGTCTCGTGTACGTCGCAGCTTTCGCTCCCGACGAGGGCGAGACGCTGGCCGGAATCGTGGCCCGGTCGGAAGACAGCGTCCTCACCACTGCCGTCTTGGAGAAGCGCTTCCCGACCGGCGACGGCTCAGACACCGCAGTCGAATTCATCATCGACCCGGCGCGCTTCCGGGAGGTGTTCACTGCCGACTTGTCCCAGCTGCAGTCCGACGTCTACGGCCTCTCCCAACGCCCGATCGCAGCGAGCGCACTCGGCGACGAGACCGGCCATCCCGCCTGGAAGGATGATCTCCCGGTATGGGCCGCAGTCGGCACCGAAGACAAGGCCGCTGGAGCCGACGTCGTGAGGTCGATGGCCCAACGCGCCGGCGCCGAGATCACCGAGATCGAAGGCTCGCACGTCATCATGATCTCCCAGCCGGACGCCGTCACAGACGTGATCCTCACGGCGCTGAAGAGCGTGAGCGGCTGAGCGGAGTCGAACCGATCCGCCCGCCATACCTGTGCTACGAGCACAGGTATGGCGGGTTGTGCCCCGCGCCGCCGGACTCGTTCCGCAGCTCCGGACGGCGGCCTGGTCACCCATGAACCGCATGGGGCCAACGAGGAAGAGGTGGTCCGCCCGATCTGGCTGATCGAAACGATCTCGAGCTGATCAACGCTGCGGCCGCCGTACCGCCGCCCGTGCCCCGGCTTGACGATGCCGGCCTGCATCGGGTCGGTGGCGTGGACAGCGCGTTGTCGGCACTGGCTCGAGACTGCCTCGATCTTCACGTCAGCCCGGACCGGGAAGCGCTGCACTGGTGTGCCGATCAGACCTGCACGCGACCCTTCGTCGACCGCTCCCGCGGCCAGCGCCGCCGCTGGTGCGGGATGAAGGGCTGTGGAGACCGTGCGAAGGCAGCGAGCTATCGGCGCCGCCATCGCGCGGCCGCGCCGAGCGGATGACCGTGCGCGACGCTAATCGGATCCGGGTCGGGCAACATCGACGAGGCGGTCGAACGCTGCGTCGAGCTCGGGGTCGATCTCTTGCTGCTCGAGGTTCGCGTCGAACCACGCCACCTGGTGATGGGCCGCTTCGTCGTACCTGATCGTCGTCTTGAACTCGGGCACCAAAGCGGCGACCTTCGAGCAGTCGAACACCATGGAGTGGGCCTTGTCCCCGATCGAGCCCGTCTCCGTGTTCCGGGCAGATCGCGGCGATGGTCTCCGAGGCCACGTGCACCAGCTCGGGGCAGACGCCGGCCGCCTCGCCAAGCCAGGTGTAGATCTGGTTCCACGTCGGTGCATGGGTCCCGGTGATCGTGAAGGAGTCACCGATCGCCGCCGGGTGGCCCAGCAGTCCGACGAAGGCGACCGCGAAGTCGTCGGAGTGAGTGAGCGTCCACTGTGACGTCCCGTCGCCATGCACCACGACCGGTTTCCCGGCCCGCATCCGTGCGACATCGGTCCAGCCTCCGATGGTCGGGATGAGGGTTTCGTCGTAGGTGTGAGACGGTCGGACGATGGTCGCTGGGAAGCCGCTCTGGCGATAAGCCCTGACCAGCTCGTCCTCGCAGGCGATCTTGTCGCGAGAGTACTGCCAGAAAGGGTTGCGCAGGGGAGTCGACTCCGTCACCGGGAGACGGACCGGCGGCTTCTGATATGCCGACGCCGAGCTGATGAAGACGTACTGTCCTGTGCGGTCGGTGAACCGAGCGATGTCGGCGGCCACGTGGTCGGGCGTGAACGCTCGGAACTGCGCAACCACGTCGAACTCCCGACCCGCGAGCGAGGCGTCGACCGCGGCGCTGTCGGTGGCATCTGCCCGGAGCGCCTCGACTTCCCCAGGCAGCGGGCGCACACTCGATCGCCCGCGGTTCAGCACGGTGACGACGTGACCCAGCTGGACCGCCCTCCGCACACTCGGGGCGCTGATGACGCCGGTACCGCCGATGAACAAAATGCGCTTCGGTTTCATGTTTCTCCTGGCCACGGATCGGCTCGTCTGCTGGGTGAATCGTCACCTTTGGTGATCGTCGGACCAAACCAGTATCGCCAGGGAGTGTGGATCGACTCGACTGGCTCCCGGGACAACGCACGAGGTGGCAACGCTGCCGAGATCTTGGATCGGCCCCGAGGGGCGCGGAGAATCCGGTAGGTCGCTGCGTTCGAGCGGGGCGCGTAGGTCTCGAGCTGAGAGCGCTGCCAGATCCTGTGTAACCAGGCTTGCCCACGCGCTTCTAAATCGTTACAGTCTCTATGCCCATGTCGCCGGTGCTCGGATCATCAATGTCCCGGCCCCCTACCGACCCCCAGTTAAGCCAAGGACTTCGCTCATGAACACGACCGCCGTCGCGGGCAATGACGTCTCGCCGCTGCGGCAGGTGACCGCGAATCGGCTCTATCTGGGTTCGGCAGTAGCGATGTTCTTGTCCGGCCTCGGGTTTTCCGCCGCTGCACCGCAGATCGCGCTGTTCCTCGTCCACGATCTCGGTGCCTCGCTGACCACAGCCGGCTTGTTCTACTTGACGAATCTGACTGCTCCGGTCGCTGGGTACCTGATCGGGTCGCGCTCCGATCGCACGGGCCGTCGGCTCGGCCTGTTCCGGATCTGCGCCGTAGCGGGATTCCTTGGTTGGGCGGGGATCTCGCTGTCCACCCAGGTGTGGCAGCCATTTGTGATCAGCGCCACCGTGCTCGGCTTCGCCGGCGCGGCGGGATCCCAGCTGTTCGCCGCCATTCACGACGAGCTGACCCGTCGACCCGAGTCCGGTGGCGATGGTGTCGTGGCAGTCGTCAGGATGGCGCTGACCGCCGGCTGGGTCATCGGCCCGGTTGCTGGCGCGGCACTGGCTGCCCAACTCGGCCTTCGCTGGATGCTGATGGCGACCGCCGTCTGCACGCTGGCGCAGATCGTTCCGCTCGGTCTGATCCGCGCCCCGCGGTCAGCGGGGCGTATCGTGCTCGGCCCCGATGACGCCGCCGCCGGCGCGGCCTCGGATGTGCCGAGACACAGCCGTCCTCCACTACGGGCGATGCTCCCGCTGCTGATGTTCACCGGTCTCTACGTCTGCGTCTATGCCGGTGAGTCGGTGAAGTACGCGTTCTTGCCCATCTACATGACCGAGCAGCTGCACCTGGCGCCGGCGGTCAGCGGTTCCGTGATCGGCATCCAGCCGCTGATCGAGCTGCTGATCATGCCCTTCAGTGTCATTCTGGCCCGCGGGATCGGCTACCTGCGGCTGATGGCGGTTGCGGCCGCGCTTGGCGTCGGAGCAAACGTCTGCTTCGCCCTGACCGGATCCGCGGCTGGGATGTTCGCTGGCCAGATCTTGATGGGCGGCGTGTGGGGGATCTTCGCCGCCCTGGGGATCATCGTGGCTCAGAAGCTGTTGCCGTCCGCGGTTGCGACCGCATCGGCGATCTTCATGAGTTCCACAGCGGTCAGCTCAGCGCTCGGCGGTCTGACCGGAGGTCTGGGTGTTGCGGTTCTCGGACTGCCCCTCGTGTTCGTCATCCCGGCAGTCTTCGCCGTTCTCGCGGTGCTGGGTCTTGCCGTGATGGCACGGACCACACACCTGGAAAACTAGTGGTTGCGCCCGGAAGTTCGTCGAGGGTCCAGCGGCGTCTGGGTGGATGCTCCGCAAGGCCGCGGAGGAGGTCGTAGCGGTGTTCTACTTCACGACACGCGAACGTGTTGGCGCGGAGGCGCCGCCTTCGACGGACAGGCGGAGCGCCGCCCAGGCGGCGGTCGTCCCGACGAACTTCCGGGCGTGACCACCAGTAGGCCCGGGTTACAGCCGGTGAACGGCTCAGCTGGTGTTATTTCCGCCCGGCTCGTCGGCCTTTCACGAGCTTGTCGGTGACTGTCAGCTCCTCGACAGCTCGTCGCAGCTGGAGCCGGCCCGATACCGGTGTGCCTCCGAGAGGCCGCCCTCGAAGCCCACTTGCGCTGGTCGTATAGCCCCCGGCCATCGGGCATTGAGTCGGGGCAGGCATACGGGCCGGCCCTTGCGGAGGGCTGCTGGCAGGACGAGCGGACCGACGACCCGAAATGTCGACCCTGGCGCCCTCCGCGCGACTGACGGCTTACGACCACGGTTCCTGGCTGTCTCCTCGGCGCCTCGCTGCGTCGCGACCGGAGTCTGAAGTTGGGGCGGGTATTCGTCGACCTACGCTCTGCGGCCGCGGTTGGTCTGGCCTGGACAGACCTATTTGCGCAGCCTGTGGCCCGAACCTTGCCGCAGCGAGTGAAGCGGGTCCAAGATGGTCGAGGATCGACGGTGGCCAGGGTGCGTCATCGCACACTGGCGCCACCTTTCCCACCCCGTGTACCTCGACGCATCAGATGGGTCATAGGGGTGAGCTTCGACGAGAGGGGCATTCCTTACATGAAGACGCAACAGGGTGATCTTTCATTGCTCCATGATCCGGTCGCACAACAGCTGCTGGAGTCACGGATACCGGCTCGACTCGCCTACACGTGGGAGGATGGCAGTCCACGAGTCGTTCCAATCGGCTTTCATTGGAACGGTAAGGAGCTGGTCTTCGGCACGCCCGTCGACGCCCCGAAACTCAAGGTCCTGCGAGACGGTGCCCCGGTGGCCGTGACGATCGACAGCGAGTCGAGGCCATATCGCGTCCTCTTGTTGCGCGGGAATGTCCAAGTCGACGTGGTGGACGGGATCGCTCCGGAGTACGCGCTGATGACTCGACGCACTCAAGGCGACGAGGCTGGGCAGGTGTGGCTGGACCAACTGGCGGCCATCTGCCCGCAGATGGCGCGGATTCGAGTGCTTCCGACCTGGGTTGGCCTCCTAGACTTCGAAACCCGATTCCCGAGCGCACTCGAACGCGCAATGGAACTCGCCCAGGCCTGAAGAGTTTGACCGCCACGGGCGGACGCCGGGGCTGTTCCGAACTGCTGGACGGCGTTCAGCTGATGCGGTAACGCCCCTGGCTCCGCTCGACAAGCCCGACATCTGCGAGGTGGTAGGCCACCACGATGCTGCCATCCCGAGCGCCTCGTTTAGCAGCCAAGTCCGAGTTCTGACGGTTTCCTCAGGCAGCATGTCCACCGCGCTCACCCAGTCGGGATGGACCAGCTGGAACTACCGGACAGCGGACATGGGCGGTTGAAGTGGCCGGCCGGGGCCGTTGGGGTACCGGTTGGGCAGGTGAAGCGGCCGCGGCCTCTAGACTTCGCTGCTGCAGATGAACACCTCGATGTGCGCTGCGGCGGCTGTTGGGTCATACCGGCCCTCGCAAATGCACACGGTGTTGTTCAGCCAGCGGTAGTCGTCGGCCTCGCTTTCCAGCAGCAACATCACCAGTTGTCGACCAACCTCTTCTCCCTCTCGATCGATGAAGACCGTGCGGCCAGTCAACTCGAACAAGACTTCCGCACCGTCCTCCGTGGTGATCACGCCGCGGGCGTTCGGCAGCATGGTTCCGTCGCCGCGACGGCTGGGATGATTCGACCACTCGACGGTCCCGGCCAGCCGATCACCCGATACCACGCCCTCCCCCCGTCCCCACCCGGCGCCCGACTCATTGCCGTAGGGACGAACCACGTGAAAAGCGCCTGAGTAGGCAATTTCGAGGGTGCAGAGGCGATCCAGCTTCACCCGCCAAATGTTAGGCTACTGCGGTGCGGTGCACCACCGCGGGCAAAATACCCAGGCACTAGTGGTCGCGCCCGTTAGTTCGTCGGGGGTGTGAGCCAGGCGGTGGGGTCGTTGAGGTAGAGGCCGCAGGCGGTGTCGAGGGCTTCTTCGCAGGTGCCGACCGGGTATCCGGTGGGGAGGTAGGAGTCTTCGTAGTCGTCGTGGCTGGCTCGGTAGATGGCGAAGCCCCACTGGTGGGCTGATCCGCCGTAGCGGAGTCGGCACAGTCGGAGGGTTTCGCCGTCGACGATGGCGTCGACGTAGGCGAACCCGGCCCGGTAGCGGGTGTTGATCCGGTCGATCTGGGGCCATCGTTGCTCGGCGTGGCTGGTCAGCCGTTGCCATAGCGAGGTCTGGGTCGAGGTCGGGATCTTGGCCATGGCCCCATCCTCGCCCGGAACGGGATGGGCCAGGGTCGCGGCCCGACGGCGTGGCGTCACGGCATCTGGCCAGGTTCTCCGGCACAACAAGATCATGATCATCTCTTCCCCGTTTGTGATCATCTTGTCCGCCGACGAACATGATGAGCTGACCAGCCGGGCCCGCGGCGCCAGGGTCGCTCACCGCGACGTGGTCCGCGCCAGGATCATCCTGGCCGCAGCCGAGGGTGTCGCGAACGCCCGGATCGCTGCCGATCTCGGCATGCACGTCGACACCGTCCGGAAGTGGCGCCGCCGGTTCTGGCAGCGTCGGCTGGCCGGTCTGGACGACCTGCCCCGGTCGGGCCGCCCCCGCCAGTTCAGCGCCGTCCAGGTCGCGGAGGTGAAAGCGTTGGCGTGTGAGCTGCCGGCCGAGTCCGATGTTCCGCTGGCGAAGTGGAGCTGCCCCGATCTTGCCGCTGAAGCCGCACGGCGTGGCGTGGTTGCGTCGGTATCGGCCTCCACGGTGCGGCGCTGGCTGGCCGCCGACGCGATCAAACCGTGGCAGCACCGGTCCTGGATCTTCCCCCGCGACCCCGACTTCGCGTTCAAAGCCGGCCGGGTGCTGGACCTGTACGCCCGCACCTTCGACGGCCAACCGCTCGGCGACGACGAGTACGTGCTCTCCGCCGATGAGAAACCCGGCGTGCAAGCCCGTCAGCGGATCCATCCCAGCCGCCCAGCCCGTCCGGGCCGGCGACCGATGCTGGTCGAGTCGGAGTACCGCCGGCACGGCACCTTGGCCTACCTCGCCGCCTACGACGTCCACCACGCACAGGTAATCGGTCACTGCGCACCCACCACCGGGATCGAGCCGTTCACCGCCTTGGTCACCAAGGTGATGAGCCGCGAGCCCTACGCCAGCGCACGACGGGTGTTCTGGATCGTCGACAACGGCTCCTCCCACCGCGGCTGGACCGCCGCAGCCCGGCTCGCCGACGCCTTCCCGAACACGGTCATGGTCCACACCCCCGTGCACGCGTCCTGGCTCAACCAGGTCGAGATCTACTTCTCCGTGATCCAACGCAAACTGCTCACTCCCGACAACTTCGCCGAGCCTGGACGAGCTCGCCGAGCAAATCACCGCATTCGAAACCCGGTACAACCAGGCCGCGCGACCATTCGACTGGCGATTCAACAACGACGACCTCGACCGACTGCTCAACCGGCTCGCCGCCTGACCCCCGACGAATCTACGGGCGCGACCACTAGTCGACGGGTTCGTCCGTCCGGAAGGGCGATTGCCGGTAGGCAACTGCTCGAGCCGCCGAGTGCGTGCTGCCGGCGGTCCAGCTGAGCGGCCCTGGTTGCCCCGGAAGCGGGTGTGTGCTTAACTGCAAGGACTCCTAACCAAAGGGTGGAGAACTTCGAAGGACGGCCCGATGAGCGACCTGCAAGGCGTTCCCTTGGCATCGCTTGACCTCCTTCGTCAGATCACGGATCGGCACGTCATCGACCAGCTGCTCAGCTCCCCGACCATGACTCGGGCCGAGATTGCGGCCCAGACGGGGATATCGAAGCCGACGATCTCCGAAAGCGTCCGCCGACTTGCCGATGCCGGAGTGCTCACCGAGGCCGGTCCGCAGCTCAGCGGGCGCCGCGGCCGTACCGGCCTGTACTACGCGCTGCGCGACGACCTCGGTATTGCACTTGCCGTCAGCGCCAGCCCAGACGGACTCGTCGCCGAGACTCTTGATGTTCGCGGAGGGGTCCTTCGTCGCCTGGACTACGCCACGCCCAGTCCGGTGACCGCGTCACAGCTGAATCCGCTCCTGCTCGGCATCGTGGTCGACGCTCTTGCCGACGTCGCGGCCCCGGTCCGGGCCGCCGCGCTGAGCATCGCGGGTCCCGTCGATCGCGACACCGGCCGACTCGTCCACCTACCCAACTCGCCCTTCCTGGTCGACGAGCTCGACTCACGACAGCTGCTCGGCCCGACGATCGGCGCGAGCCTGATGATCGACAACGACGTCAACTGGGCGGCAATGGCCGAGTTCCACGAGGGTGTCGCTTCGGACCTGACCGACTTCTGCTACCTCCACCTGGGGCACGGACTGGGCGGCGCGGTCATCCGGAACGGTGAACCCGTCCGCGGACACACGGGCCTGGCAGGCGAACCTGCCCACATGGTCACCGTCGGACCACGCGGCAAGGCGATGCGGCTGGTCGAGTGCTTCGGCGCCCTCGACCTCCTCCACGCCGGATCGGCCGCTATCGACGTCGCCAGGGTCGGCATTGCGCTGCAGGGGGACTCTGCCGCCGGCCGCCGTGTCCGCGACACCATCGTCGATGCCGTTGCCGGTGTGATCGGTTCGACGGCGGCACTCCTCAATCCGGCCGGCTTTGTTGTCGGCGGCCCATGGAGCACGGTCGGGGACTTTGCCGAACGGCTCGCCGACCGGGTCGACGACACCACGATCATTCCGGTCGACATCCGCCTCGCCGCCCTGGGCGCATCGGCACCGATCAGTGGTGTCCGCCGCGCTGCCGTCCGGGCTGCGCAGAACACCCTGCTCGGACCACTCGCCAAAGAGATCGCGGGCTGACGCCGATCCTGCAGAACCCGTGCCGGTCAGAAGCCGGGGAAGACCGCGCGACGTGGTTGGAGCCGGTCCACGGGCGGGCCGGATTGCGGGCGGTCGGTCGTCGCCACGCCGCGTCCAGCCCGCTCCTCCGCGATGCCGCCCACCCCACGACACGGCGTACGACGTCAAGCGGCACGAGTGAGGATGAACCGCTCGCCGTTGGCCAGGGTGACGTCGACGGTCTGGTCGCCGATCGTGAAGGTCGTCGCGTCCCAGCCGGCGAACTGACAGCCGGTCTCGGCCCAAAGCCCGTGACGCCCGGTGAGCGTCGGCGCGGTGCCCGCGAAGGTCGCGATCACGGTGCCCGGAGGCAGATCGCAGGTCTGGCTGTTGTGGACGCGGGTCGGTGAGGTCGCCGTCATGGTGTAACCGCCTGGTGTTGCGGTGATCATGACCCTGGCCGGCGCGCCGTACGTGATGTACCACTCGCCGGTCAGTGGATCGGCCGGAACGCGCAGCTGGGCGACGCCGAACAGCACACCGACGGCCAGCGCGGCGCCGATCGCCGACCGGCCGAACCGGTGCAGCCGGCGATCCGTGAGTGCGAGGACGAGCCCGACGATCAGCGATGCGACGACCAGTTCGGTGGCCAGGTGCGCTGCTACGGAATGGTCGTAGCTCAGCAACTCGTAGGAGAGCCCGAGAACCAGCACCACTGTAGGAACGGCAATGGGAAGCCACCAACGCCGCCGCCGTGGTCGGCTGCTCGCGAGATCCGCGGACTCGGTCATGGCAGGTGTCCCTCAGCCCTGCCTGGTGAGCACGATGTTGTGGCCGCTGGGCACCTGCCCGTGCAGCGTCGTGCCGTCGGAGGTGAGGACCATCGGCTCCCATCCCGTCCAGTTGCAGTCGCCCGGCGAGGCCACCAGCTGTTGCCCGTGATACGTGGGTGCCGTACCGGTCAGTGTGCCGAGCACAGTGCCGGCGGGCAGCTCGCAGCTGCTGTCCCCGATCCGCGCCGGTGCTCGGGATCTCAGCGTGTAGCCCAGGGCGGACACCGTGATGGTGACCGGTGTCGGCGACAGGTTGTCGGCCGTTGCTGTCCAGTCGCCGACCAGCGGGTCGGATGTGGTTCGCAGGTGCGCCGCGACGAAGAGGATCCCGATCGCGAGTGCGAGGCCGACGGCAGCCCGTGCCAACCGTTTCCGACCCGGACTGGACACGGCCAGCACGAGGCCGACGACGAGGATCGCGCCCACAACGATCGCCGGCAACTGTCCGGTCGTGCTGTGCTGGTAGCGGATCAGTTCGTACGCGAACCCGAGCGTCAGCACGGCCGCAACCACACCCCACCAACGCCACGACGCAGTCCATCGCGCCGCCGGGATCTCCGCAAGCGGGGCTTCGTGGACCTGATCGCCCATGTACGCCCCCGTCCGACTCACGTGCTCAGCTCAGGCTAGCGAAGGGCTCCCGCGGCGGAGCGGGAATCGACAAGTCCGGCGAGGCCGATCCGGATCGGCTCGGCTACTGCGAGTCGTCGTCCTTTTTGTCGTCGTGGAGATGGTCTCGAGTGATCTTGTCTGCTCCACCGAGAGCGGACTCGACCGCGCTGGCCCACTCCTCGTCGAACACCACAACGACGCCGGACCCTCCGACCGGGACGGCCCACTCCACCTCGGACTTCACCTTCCGCTTGGTCACCCGATCGATGACCGCGCCGCTACCGGCACCGATCCCGGCACCGACCGCGGCCGACGCCAGCAGCGCCGGCGGGAAGATCAAGCCGACCACGGCTCCGCCGACCGCCCCGGCAACCGCACCGATGCCGGGTTCGTTCGTGGTGTCCTTGATGTGGACCTTGCCGTCCTCATCACGATTCACCAAGGCCAGCGCCTCGACCTTGATCACGCCGTCGTGGGCAAGCTTCTTCAACGCATTCCAGTCCTCGGCAGCCGCATCGGCGTCGCTGTACGCAGCGACGTAGAGATCATGCGGCGGGTCCTGGGTCTTGGCCATGATCAACCTCTTTCTGTCCTCGGTGATGGCGAAGTGCTCGATCAAACTCAACTGTGACACGGCTGCCGTGGCATCACCCGCGGTGGGGTGGGAAACGTGATTTCGAGTCCACGGTGACGCCCGGGAGCTTGGTGCGCAGGGGTCGGGCGCTGCCGGAAAGCTCACCCCTCACGGGGTGGTGCACATTCGCCTGTGCGCGGCGAGGATGACGCCCAAAGACGCGCCGACGGGAGGGAAATGGACACCGGCAGAGCGATCGCCATCGACACCTCGTTGATCGAGTGCGTCGTCGTCGTCGTGCCGGACACTGAGTCCCTGGTCGGCATCGCCGAGGCGCTTGCCGCGCTGGTGGCAGACGGATCGATCAGGGTCCTCGATCTGGTCGTCGTGGTGCGAGACCGAGGTTCGGGTGACATCCGTGTGCTGGGACCCGAGAGCGTCCACCCGGGCTCGTTCGGCGAGCTGGTCGACGAGCGGGTCGCGGAGCTGCTGAGTGAGCGGGACATCAACTCGGCTGCGGCTTCGCTCCTGCCGGGCGCGGCCGCGGTTCTCGTGCTGATCGAGGATCGCTGGGCCACGGTGCTGTCGTCAGCCGCGGTGCACGCCGGCGGTCGAATCGTCGGCGGCACCCGAGTCGCCAGGGCTCGAATCGAAGCAGCGCTGCAGGCCTCCCCGGCAGTGCGGACGTCAGATCGGTTGCACGTGGAAGGTACCGACAATGCTCCCACCGGAACGCAGAGCCCGCAGTGAGTGCCTCGATCTGCTCGTTCCAGACGCGGTGGACCTGGAAATCTCCAGCACGGCGCTCACGGTGGACACCCAGGCGCAGCTCAGGGCAATGGTCGACCTTCTCGAGCACGGACTGATGTCGATCGACGAGTTCGAGCGGCAGCGCAGGAAGATCGCCGGCGATCGACCGCGGCAGCTCGGGTACCGCGACCGCTAGCGCGTCTGCCGTGCGATGTCTGCCGCCTCGGCCCGCGAGCAGCAGCCGAGCTTTCGATAGATGACCTTGAGATGGAACTTCAGGGTGTTCATCGAGATGCAGAGCTCGTCCGCGATTTCGCTGAGATTGAGGCGACTCGGCAGCAGGCGGAGGATCTCCTGCTCGCGGGTCGTCAGGCCCTCCACGTCCAACAGTCCGCGAACGCGGTCGGTGCATACTCCGGCGGGAGCCCTCCGAACGTGGTCCAACCACGCTTCTGGAACCCGCCACGCGACGAGCTCGATCAGCCTCAGACAGTCTGCGCCTTCGGAGGCGACCGTCTGGACCAAGCCGTAGGCGGCGGCGAGCTCCACGGCGGCGCCGGCGGACTTCAGCGCCTCATCGTGATCGGTGAGTGCCCGCGATCGCAGCAGGTGCCGGACGACCTCGTGACGAACGCAGCGGGCAGCGGCATCATCGACGAGATCGAGCGCTCGGCGCCTGTGCCCTGCGTACAGCTGTGTTCGCGCGCGACTGACGGGGCCCCAGAACGGGTCGGCGATGGAGTCGGCCCAAGTGCCCGCCTTTGTCGGGTCACCGTCGGCCAGAGCCACCAGGGTGCCGACCCGGCCGACCCAGTCCCGGCCGCCAGCTCCGCCGAACTCGGACTCGAACCAGTCCACCGCATGGCCGAAGGAGGCCCGAGCCTGGGTGCGCAGCCCTTCATCCAGGTGCAGCTGAGTCAGCTCGAGTCGGGCCAGCAAGCCGAGGTACGCGACCGGTCCGGCCGGCGTAGCGGTCGTCAACAACTCGAGCTGAGCCCGTGCCTGCACTCGACGACCCAGTTCACGGTTCGCGAGAGCCTCCGCGGCTTCGAGCTCTCGTCGCAGGATGCTCAAATTCGCAGCCGACGCGGCCTCGCGAACGCCGGCAACGATCCGCAGTGCGTCGAGCGGTTGTCCGGCAAGAGCCTCGCCCAGGGCGCAGGCACCCTGCAGGGTCAACGTACGCTCGGCCTCCTGGCTCAGCTCGCGACGCGCGACCCGCACGTCGCTCGACTCGTGCCAGCGTTCCGACAGTGCCTCGTCGCGGGCGACCATGTTCCAGGCGAACTTGCCCAGGTAGTCGCGAGACCAGTCCTCAGGGAAGTCATCCATCGCCCGTCGAGCGAGCGCGCCACCCTCGGACCAGTCCGACCGAACCGTTGCGGCGAACGAGAGCAGCATCAGCAGTCGACCCCGAGTCGTCGCAACCAGATCACCCCCCGGTGAACCCAATCCGGCCGCGCGGTCGACCTCTCGAAGAAACCTGAGCCGGTCCCACAGCACGAAGCACCAGGCGAACTCGATCGCGGCCTCACGGTCGCGCTCCGCGGCCTCGACCGGAATCTGGGCGAGCGTCCGTTCGAGCGTCGCGAGGTGGCCGGTGTCATAGAGGGCGGTGGACTTCGCGGCCAGCAGCCGGAGGGCATCGTCGGGCCGTTCGGCGAGCAGCCAGTGATCCAGCGCTGTCGAGACTTCTCCCGCATCCTCGAACCACCCCGCCGCTCTGGAGTGCAGCACAGTCACACGGTGGGATGCACGTGTCATCAGCTCGGCCCTCAGCCGCTCGCGGATGAGTGTGGGGATCTCGAACCAGTCGGTCCCGGCGAGTCGGCTGACGAAGATTCCGCGAGCCTCGGCGAGGCCTAGCAGGCGGCCGGCGTCGGTGCGCGCGGTCAGCCGCTCGGCCAGGCTCGTGCTGACTCGCTCGACCAGCGAGACATCGAGCAGCACGTCGACCAGCTCGGACGCCTCGGTATCGAGCACCTCCTGCCACAGGTACTCCGACACGAGGAGGTCCTCGCGCTCGTTCGGACCCTGGTCGGTTCGAAGGTCCGCCGAGCGAGACGCGATGGCAGCCAGCTGGATCCCGGTCGCCCAGCCTTGGGCCCGGTCCACCACACTGGCAACGCGCTGGGCCTCCAATGACGGGGCCAGCCGTGCGAGCAGCGCCTCGGCTTCGCAATCGGAAAATCTCAGATCGTCGACCCGGACCTCACCCAGCTGCCCATCGGCGCGCATCCGCGCAAGCGGGAGCGGGGGCGGCCGGCGAGCGGCGAGCACGACGCCGAGCCAGCGGGGTAGATGCCGGATGAAGACGGCGAGAGCCGCGACGGCCTCGGCGAGGTGATCGACCAGATGGATGTCGTCGATCAGAAGGGTGGCTGGGGGCCCTTCGTACGCTTCGAGCTCGGCCAGCAGGTCGGCGACCGCGAGAAACAGGGAGTCGGGGCGACGGAGCGAGGCCATTGGCCCCGGGAGCTCATGACCAACCAGCTGCTCGAGCGCGGCCACTACTCCGGTCCAGAACTGGATCGCGTCCTGTTCGGTGCTGTCCACGGAGAACCAGGCGATCGGTCTGCTCGAGGCGTCGACCCAGGTCGCCAGGAGGGCTGTCTTTCCGGTCCCGGCCGGCGAGATCAGCACGGTGAGCGGCTTGGCCGCGTTCGCATCCAGCACCTCGAGCAGCCGTGGTCGGCGGACCAGCCGCTCGGCGTTGGGCGCTCGAAGCTTCGAGCGGAAGACCATCGACCCCGAGACTTCCCGCCAGCGCCAGGATTCGCGCGGAGCCACACACCCTCCCCAATTGCACGGAAGTCTTGTCACGAGCATAAGGTCGAGTTGAACAGATATGCGTGCAAGAACTCGGGGCCAATTCTTCCGACTGCCGCCCGGATCGAGCTCGAGCGGCAGCTGAATTCTCGAGGTCTAGCACGCGAACAGCGCGTGAACCCCCGTCCACCGGAGCCGTGGCCCCCGAAAGGGATCGCATCAGCGCATGGTCGATCGGCTGCTGGGTTCGGCTGCGCGCCTATCGTGCGGTTGAACTCCCGTAGCGCTGGAGGAACAGGGCCTCGACCAGTGCCATGTTGGCGATCTCGGTGGGGTCGACGCTCTCATTCGGGGCGTGGATGAGGCACCGCGGTTCCTCGACGCCGATGAGCATGATCTCGGACTGCGGGAAGGTTTCGGCGAACACGTTGCACAAGGGGATCGATCCGCCCTGGCCCTGCATGACGAGATCGCGACCGTAGGCGTCCCTCATCGCCGACTTCATTGCCTCGTAAGCAGGTCCGCTCAGGGCACCGACGAATGGTTGCCCGTCGGCTTCTCGCTCGAACTCGACCTGGACGTGCCACGGTGCCCTCGCCGCCAGGTGGTCGATCAACGCCTCCTGAGCGCGCTTCGCGTCCATCCCCGGCGGGACGCGCAGGTTGATCCGGGCGCGGGCCTCCGGCTGGATGGCCGCGGACGAGCCGACGACTGGCGGGCAATCGATGCCGAGGACGGTTGCGGCGGGTCTGGCCCAGATCATGTCGGAGACGGAGTCTCCGAGCAGGTCGACGCCCTCGAGGACATTGGCGTCCTCGCGGAACTGCTCCGTGGGATAGGCGGCGCCGTCCCAGGTCTGGCTCGCGTCCAGCCCGGCTATCGTCGTGTTGCCGTGCTCGTCACGCAGCGTCGCCAACATGGCGATCAGAGCGGCGAGTGCGTCGGGTGCGGCGCCACCGAACATGCCCGAGTGCATCGGGCTGGACAGGGTTCGCACTGTCACCCAGACGTTGGCGAGGCCGCGCAGGCTGGTGGTGAGGCTGGGCACGCCGACGGCGAAGTTGCCGGCGTCGCAGACCAGGATCGCATCGGCGGCCAGCAGGTCGGCGTGCTCGGGCACGAACTCCTCCAGACCGCCCGTGCCCTGCTCTTCGGAGCCTTCGCCGACGATCTTGATGCCCACGGGCAGGTCGTCGCCCAGCGCGCGGAGTGCGGTCAGGTGCATGGCGATGTTGCCCTTGCAGTCGGCGGCCCCGCGGCCGTACCAACGGCCCTCTCGCTCCGTCAGCTCCCAGGCCGGGCTACTCCAGGCGGCGTCGTCGAGCGGCGGCTGGACGTCGTGGTGAAAGTACAGCAGCACCGTTGGCGATCCTGGCGGTCCAGGTCGGTGTCCACACACCGCCTGGCTGCCGTCGTGCGTCTCATACCCTCGTACGTCTTGAAGCCCGAGCTCGGCGAACGCATCGACGAGGAAGTCCACCATCTTCTGGCACTCCTCGGGAGGAGACTGCGCGGGATCGTGGACCGATCGGAACGACACCATCCGGGCCAGGTCGGCACGGGCCTGGGGCAGCAGGTCGCCGACCCGCTCTCGCAACGACTCAGCGGACATCAGCCACCCACCACGCTGGAGAACTGCTGGTTGTCCACGAAGTCCTGGGCCGTAGCGATCTTGTCGGGGCAGTACGTCTGCACGACCAGGAGCAGACCGGTGGCCAGCCGTTTGTCGGCGATCACCGCCCGCGTGTAGAAGGCACCACCGACCGACAGGTTCAACTTGGCAATGCCCAGCCCGACGCCGCTCGCCACCGAAGCGCAGACCGACCCGCCGTCGGTGCCGAAGACCCTTGCGACCTCCTCGGCGCTGGTCGGCGTCGGCAGACCGGCCTTGTCGAACGTCGTGATCAACTGCTGGGCCTTGGCGATGGCCTCCGGACTAGTCCGGTTGTAGTTCCAGGTGACCATCATGACGACGAGAAGGACGGCGAGAATGCCGCCGACGATCAGGTAGACGGTCCGATGGCTGGTCATCACTCCTCCTCTGCCGTTGCCGTCGTCGGCACGGTCCAGCTCGGCTTGCGGAAACGCACAAGCAGGATGGGGATCAGCACGCCCAGCACCAGGATCCCGCCCCCGACGATGACGACGAAGACGGCCGGGTTGTCGCTGCCGAACTGTGACGGTGGGACGAAGCTGATCAAGATGGCTGCGAGCGACGAGAAGAAGCCGAGGATGCACAGCAGGTTCAGCGCGGGGGCGCGGTAGCCACGGGGGTGGTCTGGTTGTCGCTTGCGCAGGTTCATCGCCGCGCGGAACATCCACAGATACATCAGTAGGTAGACCGATGTGGTGATGGTCATGAACATCCAGTACGCGTCGGAGACCGCGGGCACGAAGGCGAACAACAAGGCGAGGATCGTCGTCACGACACCCTGGGCTGCCAAGATGTTCACCTGCACGCCCGCTGGGTTCGTCTTCTGGAACCACGGCGGCAGGAAGCCACCCTCTCGCGAGACCAGCAAGAGGCTTCGGGAGGGACCGGAGAGCCAGGTCATGAAACCGGCGAGCGAGGCCGAGACGATCGCGAGGCCGACGATCGGGGTGAGGAACTGCAGGCCGAAGTGGGCGAAGACCGCGTCGAAGGCCTGCATGACACCGGCGGTCAGGCTGAGCTCCTGGGCAGGGATGAACCAGCTGATCACCAGTGGCGGCAGGATCAAGACGAGCAGTACCAAGATCATGGCCAGGAACATCGCTCGCGGGAACTGCTTGCTGGGGTTCTCCAGCCTGTTGACGTGGACCGCATTCATCTCCATCCCCGAGTAGGCGCCGAAGTTGCTGACGATCAACACGATGCTGGCGATGCCGCTCCAGGCCGGCAGCAGGTGGTCAGGCGTCATGGGGGCTGCGGACGGGTTGCCCTGGGCCAGGTACACGATGCCCAAGATCACCAGCAGCGCCCCGGGGATGAGGGTGCCGATCAGCACTCCGCTGGACGCGAGCTTGGCAATCACGCCGATGCCACCACGAAGCGCGAGCAACACACCCAGCCAGTACACCGCGATGATGACCACGGCAGTCCAGACGCCGCTGGACGCCCACTCGGGGTGGATGACGTAGGCGAGCGTGCTGGCCACGAACGAGAGCAAGGTCGGGTAGTAGAAGATCGTCATCGCGTACTGGTGCCAGGCGGCGACGAATCCCATGTTCGGTGAGATCCCCTCGGTCACCCAACGGAACACGCCGCCCGACCAGCCGGAGGCGAGTTCGGCGGACACCAGCGCGGTCGGGATCAGAAAGATGATGGCGGGCAGGACGTAGAGGAACACGCAGGCCAGGCCGTACACAGCCATGGTCGGCGCCGGCCGCAGGCTCGCCACCGACGACACGGTCATCAACGCCAACGCGGTCCATGTGATGTAGTTCGGTCGTGTCGTGACCCGGCCGGCGGCTACCGACCCAGCTACCGGCCCGGCGACGGGCTCGGCGTCACCCGCGGATGACTCTACTGACGACATCGTCCCTCCTGATGACACCGGGCGAACGGGCGTTCCACGGTAGGCGCCGACGACGGCGGCTCTTCGTATGCAGGTCTAGTCCCGGACACTCCGATCGCGCACCACCCTTCGGGGGGTGGTGATCAACTGTGATCATCCGGTCGTTCGGGCCGAACGCTGGATGAGCTCGTGCGAGGTTGCCGGACGCCTTGCCATCCGGTGGTTGGTCGCGCCTTAATGGATCTGTCGTCACCCAGCGCTGAGATGAGGCCCCGATGACCACCCTGTCGAATGTCGCGGACGAGCCGGCTCCGTTCACCGCCGAGGACTTCGCCGCGAGGAGGCAGGGCGCGGCGAAGGCCGCAGAGGAAGCCGGTCTGGCCGGCATGCTGGTGGCACCAGGTCCGGACCTGATCTACCTCACCGGCTACGCACCCGTGGCCATCACCGAGCGGATCACCATGCTCGTGATCCCCGTCGACGGGGAACCGACGATGATCGTTCCCCGGCTGGAGCGGCCCGACGCCGAGACCGCACGCGGAGCGTCGATGCTGGGGATTGTCGACTGGAGCGACGGAAGCGATCCCTATGCCGCCACCGCCGAGCTGCTGGCGGCAACCGGCCGTTATGCGGTGTCCGACTCGGCCTGGGCCATGCACATCCTCGGCCTGCAAGAACAGTTGTCGGCATCGACGTACGTGGCCATGACCACAGCTCTGCCCATGCTGAGGGCCGTCAAGGATGCCGACGAGATCCAGCGACTGGCGGCCGCCGGCGCGGCGGCGGACCAAGCGTACGGCGAGATCGTCAAGGTCGGTTTCGCGGGACGGACCGAGACGGACCTGGGCGCCGATCTGGCCCGCCTGCTCCGGCAGTTCGGTCACTCTCAGGTCGACTTCACCGTCGTCGGTTCCGGACCGAACGGCGCGAATCCGCACCACGAGATCGGCGACCGGGTGATCGAGGAGGGCGACATGGTCGTCCTGGACTTCGGCGGGCTGAAGCACGGGTACGGTTCGGACACGACGAGGACCGTCCATGTCGGGGAGCCCACCGACGAGGAACGCGACGTCCACGAGATCGTCCGCCGAGCCCAGCAGGCCGCGTTCGAGGCGGTCCGTCCGGGAATCGAGTGCCAAGACGTCGACCGGGTGGCCCGGTCGGTGATCATCGATGCGGGCTATGGGGAGTACTTCATCCATCGCGTCGGACACGGGATCGGTCTCACCACGCACGAGCCGCCGTACATGGTGGAGGGGGAGACCCAGGTCGTCCGGCCCGGGATGTGCTTCTCGATCGAACCGGGAATCTATCTGCCCGGCCGGTTCGGTGTGCGGATCGAGGACATCGTCACGGTCACCGACCGGGGAGGTCGCCGCCTGAACCAGACCTCGCACGAGATGCAGATCGTGGGGTGAGGCCGTCCACTCCACCGAGCCCGGGTGACCGTCCCAGGCTGCATCAGGGGAGGGTGAGCACCTCCGCCCCGGAGCGGGTGACCACCAGGGTGTGCTCGAACTGCGCGCAGCGGCTGCCGTCGGCGGTCAGCACCGTCCAGTCGTCGTCCCACATGTAGTTCTGCCCGCTGCCCAAGGTGATCATCGGCTCGATGGTGAACGTCATCCCCGGCTCGATCATCGTGTCGTAGCGCGGCTCGTCGTAGTGCGGGATGACCAGGCCGGAGTGGAACGTGGTGTGCACCCCGTGACCGGTGTACTCCTTCACCACGCCGTACCCGAATCGCTTGGCGTACGACTCGATCACTCGGCCGAGCACGCTCACCGGTCGCCCCGGCTTGACCGCCTTGATCGCGCGGTCGAGCGCCTCCCGGGTGCGCTCGGTCACGAGCCGGGAGTCCTCGTCCACCTCACCGCAGAAGTACGTCGCACAGTTGTCGCCGTGCACCCCGCCGATGTACGCCGTCACGTCGATCTTGACGAGATCGCCGTCCTCCAGCGGGCGGGCGTCGGGGATGCCGTGGCAGATGACCTCGTTGACCGAGGTGCAGCACGACTTCGGGAAGCCGCGGTACCCGAGCGTGGACGGGTAGGCGCGGTGGTCGAGCAGGAACTCGTGCACGATCTGGTCCAGCCGATCCGTGGTCACTCCCGGTGCGACCGCGGCCCCGGCAGCCGCCATGGCCCGCGCGGCCAGTCGACCGGCGATTCGCATCTTCTCGACCGTCTCCGCCGTCTGGACGTGCGGGCCGTGGTAGGGCAGCGGAGCGGCCTGGTCGACGTACTCGGGGCGGTCGATCGAGGCTGGGACTGGGCGACGCGGCGAGATCACCGCCGGCATGATGGACACGCGGAGATCCTATGTGCGCCCGACCGCTCGCCCGATCGCCGAAGCCGGCTCGCGCGAGTACGCTTCAGCCTCACCAAGGCATGACTCGGCGTGAAAGGTGACGGCGGCGCGCAAGCTCAGGAGATGGTTGACCCGTCGGGGACTCGACCGGGAGCGGATCCGTGCGATGACGGTCGACGCCAACGACGGGATCATCGCCACGGCCGGCATCGTGGAGGGCTTCTCCGGCGCAGGCGCAACTCTGGTGACACTGATCATCGCGGCCGTCTCGGCGATGATCGCCGGCACGATCGCTCTGGCCGGGGCGAAGTACGCGGAGGCGGCCGGTGATCGCGACGCCGAGCTCGCCGTGATGGAGGAGGAGCGCCGCCAGCTCGCACTCTCGCCGCAGGAGGAGTTCGCGGAACTGGTCGAGCACTATCGCGGCCGCGGTCTGTCGGCCGAGCTGGCCGAGCAGGTGGCCGGCCAGCTGACGGCCGAGGATGCCCTGGGGGCCCATCTTCGAGCCGAGCACGGGCTGTCGGAGTCCGAGGTGACCCGGCCGGGTCCGGTGGCGCTCCTGGCCGGCCTGTGCTTCGCGGTCGGCGCGGGGGTGCCGCTGCTGGCGATCTTGATCGCCCCGGTCGACTCACGTGCGGTCTGGACACTGGTCGTGGTCTCGATCGCGTTGGTGATCACCTCGTTGATCGCGGCGCGCAGCGGCCGAGTCAGCGTCGGGAGGACGGTCGGCCGCGCGCTCGCGATCGGGGTCGGGACGATGCTGCTCACGCTGGGTGCCGGGTATCTCATCTCGCTCTGATCTGGCAGCTGTCTGCGCACCCGGGTAGCGTCCAGACCAGGATCGAGACCTGAAGCAGGATCGAAGCCCGAGGCAAGATCGAGACCCAAGGAGGCGGCGGTGGCCGACGACGATCAGTGGTGGTTCGACCTCAACACGAAGACGGCGGTGTCGGAGCCGAAGAACTCCTCGAAGGCGACCGACCGGCTGGGGCCGTATGGGTCGAAGGCCGAGGCCGAGCGTGCTCTGGAGAAGGTCGAGGAGCGCAACGCCGCCTGGGAGGACGACGACTGGGGCGAGGACTGAGCCGTCGTTCGGCATCCTGCAAAGCCGCCAAGGTTTATCTTGAATGATTCCAGAGAAAGTGGTTGAGTGGGGGCGTGGAGACGACGTGGGTGCACGAGCAGTGGCCCGATCGACTCCGTGCCGTCGGGCTGCGCGTCACCCAACCGCGACTGGCAGTCCTTGATGCCGTTCACGCGAGCCCGCACATTGCCGCCGACCAGGTCGCCGAGCGCGTACGAACGGTGCTGGGAACGGTCTCGACCCAGGCCGTGTACGACGCCCTCAACACCCTGACCGATCACCAGATCCTGCGCCGTTTCGAGCCGGCCGGCTCGGTGATGCGGTTCGAGACGAACGAGGGTGACAACCACCACCATCTGGTGTGCCGGTTGTGCGGCACGGTGGTCGACGTCGACTGTGCGGTCGGCACGATCCCGTGTGCGGTGCCGAGCGACACCAAGGGCTTCGTCGTCGACGAGGCGGAGGTCACCTACTGGGGGAGCTGCGCCGAGTGCACGACCAACGTCACGGCGCAGTCGGAGCCCGCCGACCACCGATCTTGAACACGCAAGAACCTGTCCATCCCAACCCGAGAGAGTTGAGCTCCATGACGACCGAGGTCAAGGCAACCACCCCTACCGGCGAGATCTCGCCGACCGTGTCGACCACCGACACCGGCGCACCGGCGCCCAGCGACCAGTTCTCACTTACCGTCGGGTCGGACGGCCCCATCCTGCTGCACGACTTCCACTTCGTGAGCCAGATGGCGCACTTCAACCGGGAGCGGGTGCCGGAGCGCAACGTCCACGCCAAGGGCGGCGGTGCCTTCGGGGTGTTCAAGACCACCGGTGACGTCAGCGCCTACACCAGGGCTGCGTTGTTCCAGCCGGGTGCGACGTCGGAGATGCTGGCGCGGTTCTCCACCGTCGCCGGTGAGCAGGGCTCGGCAGACACGGTGCGTGATCCGCGCGGTTTTGCGCTCAAGTTCTACACCAGCGAGGGGAACTACGACCTCGTCGGCAACAACACTCCGATCTTCTTCATCCGCGACACGATGAAGTTCCCGCACTTCATCCGTTCCCAGAAGCGGCTTCCCGACTCCGGTCTGCAGGACTGGGACATGCGGTGGGACTTCTGGACGCTCCAGCCGGAGTCGGCGCATCAGGTGACCTATCTGATGGGGGATCGTGGCATCCCGAAGAGCTGGCGGCACATGAACGGCTATGGCTCGCACACGTACATGTGGGTCAACGCTGCCGGCGAGCGGCACTGGGTGAAGTACCACTTCCACAGTGCCCAGGGTGTGGAGAACCTCACCAACGACGAGGCCGCAGCCACCGCCGCGACCGATCCGGATGCCCACCGGCGCGACCTGTTCAACGCCATCAAGGCCGGCGACTTCCCGTCCTGGACCCTGTTCGTCCAGGTGATGCCGTTCGAGGACGCGACGACGTACAGGATCAATCCGTTCGACCTCACCAAGATCTGGCCGCACAGCGACTACCCACTGATCGAGGTCGGGCAGATGACGCTGAACAAGAACCCGGAGAACTTCTTCGCCCAGATCGAGCAGGCAGCCTTCGAGCCGAGCGCGGTGGTGCCCGGCATCGGGTTCTCGCCGGACAAGATGCTGCTGGGTCGGGTGTTCGCCTACTCCGACACCCACCGCTACCGGATCGGCCCGAACTACCTGCAGCTGCCGGTGAACCAGCCGAAGGTGCCGGTGAACACGTACGAGTTCGACGGACCGATGCGGTTCGCGTTCAATGCCGGTCAGCCCGCGTACTCCCCCAACAGTGAGGGTGGACCGGCGGTGCACACCGACCTGTTCGCCGGCCACAGCTGGGAGAGCGACGGCGACATGGTCCGGACGGCGTACACCCTGCGCGCCGAGGACGACGACTTCGGCCAGCCGAACGCGTTGGTGAACAAGGTGATGGATCAGGCCGCACGGGACCGTCTGGCGGAGACAGTGGCATCGACGCTCGGCACGGTCCGGGCGGACATCCGCGAGCGGGTGTTCGACTACTGGCGCAACGTGGACAAGTCGGTCGGTGACGCGATCGCGGAGCTGGTCAACGGCCCGGGCGTCGAGCCACACGGTCCGGCCCCGGCCAACGACGATCCCGACACCCCGGTCAACGAGGCCTGACCAGCGCTCCGTCCCGTCCCCGCGAAAGTGGGCGCAAACGACAACGACACGCCGACGGATGTTGTCGTTAGCGCCCACTTTCCGGGCTATTTCCGGGCTAGGGGTGAGCCGGGATGCCGTCGAGGACGTACGGTTCCCCCGTGAAGCGAGCGTCCGCCGACCGGGTCCCGCGCCGACCAGGCGCGATCCTGCTCGCCCTCGCACTGACGTTGGCCGGCTGCCAGGCGGTCGACACCTCGGCCCCGGAGCCGACGTCCCAGCCGACCTCCCAGCCGTCCGTCACCATCGCCACGGCGTCGAGCTCCTCGGCCCTCGCACCGTCCGCTTCGACCTCCGGCCCCCCGACTGGCACACCGCCGGGCAGCCAGAGCCCGAGCCCGAGTGTGACGGCGACTCCGGACGACCCCATCGATCGGGTGCTGGCGGTGTCGGTCGATGCGCTCAACCCGGACGCGATCACCGAGCTCGGGGCGGCCAGGACACCTACCTTTCACCGGCTGATGAGGGAGGGCGCCTGGACCTTGAACGCCCGTACCGAGCAGGAGCTGACCGTCACCCTGCCCAACCACACCGCGATGCTGACCGGCCGGCGGGTCTCGAGGAGCGAGGGCGGCCACGGCGTCACGTTCAACGTGGACAACGGCGAGACCGTCCATCAGGCCGCGGGCCACTATGTCGCGAGCGTGTTCGACGTGGTGCATGACCACGGCGAGAAGACGGCGCTGTTCTCGGCCAAGGAGAAGTTCGCCTTCTTCGCCCGCACCTGGAACGCCGCGGGCGCGCCCGATCGAGTCGGCGCCGACAACGGCCGGAGGAAGATCGACCGGGTTGTGCTGGACACCGACAACGCTCGACTGGTCCGGACCCTCGACGCCGACCTGCTCGCCACTCCCCGAGCGTTCACGTTCCTGCACATCTCGCTGCCCGACGTCGCGGGTCACGCCCACGGCTTCATGGGCGCCGACTACCTGAAGGCGGTCGAGCAGACCGACGGACTGCTCGGGCAGGTGCTCGCGACGATCCAGTCACGCCCCGCGACCGCGAGTCACACGATGGTGATCGTCACTGCCGACCACGGCGGGCGGGGCGTCAACCACCTCGATCCGACGAAGCTCGCCGACTACCGCATTCCCTTCCTGGTCTGGGGTCCCGGGGTCGCCAAGGACCAGGACCTGTACGCCCTCAACCCGACCTTCGTCGATCCCGGCCGGAGCCGACCCGGCTACGGAGGACCCCAGCCGATCCGCGACGGCGACGTGGCGAACCTGGTCACCGACGTACTTGATCTACCAGCGGTACCCGGGTCGACGTTGGACCGTCCGCGGACCTTGACCCCCTTCGACTGATGGTCGTCGGGCAAGCGTCGAACCGACCGTGCCTCGCGCTCGGGCCCCGCGCTCGGGGCCCCGCTTCAGGCAGCAATCAGGGCCAGTCGATCGATGTCGTCGGAACTGAGCTCGACGTCGGCTACGGCCAGGTTCTCGATCAGGTGGGCCAGCGACGACGTACCCGGGATGAGGCAGACGTTCGGTGCCCGGCCGAGCAGCCAGGCCAGACCGATCTGGGCCGGCGTGGCGCCCTTCTCGGCGGCCAGGGCTCGGACCTCCGGGTCGTCGGTGACCTTCGGCAAGCCCGGGAACGCCGAGCCGAGCGGGAAGTACGGGACGTACGCGATCTCGTTCTCGACGCAGTAGTCGAGCACCGGTTGATCGTCGCGCGACAACAGAGAGTACGCGTTCTGCACACAAGCGAGCCCGACGCTCTCATGCGCCTGACGGACCTGGTCGAGGGTCGCGGTGGAGATCCCGATCCCGATGATCTTGCCTTCGTCGCGCAAGGCGCTCATCTCCGCGAGCTGGTCCTCCAGCGTCGTCTGTTGCGATGACGAGGCTTGATCCTCCAGCAGCCTGAGATTGACGGCGCCCAGATGGTCGACGCCGAGCGTACGCAGGTTGTCCTCAACCCCCGAGCGCAGCTTCTGGGGTTGTTGAGTGGGGATCCAGCCGCCTTCGGCGTCGCGCTCCGAGCCGACCTTGGACACGATCACCAGGTCGTCGGGGTAGGGGTACAGCGCTTCGCGGATGAGTTCGTTCGCGACGTCGGGCCCGTAGTACTGGGCGGTGTCGATGTGATTGACACCGGCGTCGATGACGCGGCGCAGGACCGCCAGCGCCTCGTCGCGATCACGGGGTGGGCCCATCACACCGCGTCCAGGGAGCTGCATGGCGCCGAAGCCGACGCGCCCGACGGTCTGGCCGGCGATCCGGAATGTCGATGAGTTCATTGTCCCGACGCTACGCGCCCGGGGGTCGGGTCACCCAACCCGCAGGGCGAGCACCGTCTCGGTCAAGGTGCGGGTCAATGCCGGGTCCCCGATCGGCACCGCGCCGAAGAAGACACCCCAGTCCGCGCCGTCGGGGACCACCGCGACCGCGAGCTGGTCGCCGGCGAAGGGCAGCCCGGGAACGTCGACCAGGACATCGGTGGTGATCAGCCAGCCCTCGTTGCCGCTGACCGTGATCGGTCGACTGGCGATGTCTCGCCGGCTCGGGCTGTAGGGGAGGTACAACTCGCTCGCCACGATGCACTCGGTGACCAGCTCGGCGGTGTGTTGGGCGGTCCTCGGGTAGCCGTCCGCGAGCAACCGGCCGAGGCCGAGCTGGGCGATCCACGGCGGGTCCAGACTGACCGTGCGGACCTGTTGGCCGACGTCGTACGCGAACGTCAGCCGGTTCTCGGGCGCCTCCGGGAGGAAGCTGTCCACCCGCGGGAACGAGAGGTTCCCGCCATGAACCCGGCCATCGGACGGATGGGGCGAGCGGGCATCGGGGGCGCCCTCGGGACAGCCGATGGCGCGGGGAGCGGCCGACTCGCTCGGGGCCGCGGTCCCGGGCTTGTCGGGTGAGCCGTCGTCCCTGGCGCTGCTGGTCGGGGACGGGAAGAGCACCGGTTCGTCGGGCGGGCGATGACCGATCCGAAAGCCGACGGATCCGGCCGCCACGACCAGGGCGAGAACGGTGATCAGGATCAGCCAACGGGCGGTGTGCGGCCGGGCTTGGCTCGATGCCAGCGTCATGGTCTCGGGCGCACTCAGGTGCGGGTCGCCGGTTGTCTCCGCCGACCACGACGTGCCATCCCAGTACCGGTAGCGATCTGGCTGCCCGCCTGGGTCCGGATACCATCCGGACGGGCCGGTCACCCTGCCATTGTGCTCCGGACCGAGGGGTTGGTGGGACGCGCGTGCCGCAGGCTGCACCGCTCCCTCTCAATCGGCGGCAGAATCCGTACCCGGTCGCGAGTGACGCGCGCCTTCGCGGCGCGACCGTGACCGCCGATCGGTCACCGGGGACGCTTTTCCCGTGCGACATGGACCGACATGTCCGCCGTAACAACGCTGTAACACCTCTGTCGGCAGACTGGCCAGCATGGACAAGCAGACCGAGTTCGTGTTGCGGGCAATCGAGGAGCGCGATGTCCGCTTCGTGCGGATGTGGTTCACCGACGTGCTGGGCTTTCTCAAGTCGGTGGCCATCGCGCCCGCCGAGCTCGAGGGCGCGTTCTCCGAGGGACTCGGTTTCGACGGATCGGCCATCGAAGGTTTCGCTCGGGTCTACGAGTCGGACATGGTGCTGCACCCCGACCCGTCGACGTTCCAGGTGCTGCCGTGGCGAGACACCAGTCCGGCCACCGCGCGGATGTTCTGCGACATCGCGATGCCGGACGGCTCGCCGTCATACGCCGATCCCCGGTACGTGCTGAAGCGGACGCTGAAGAAGGCCGCCGATCTGGGCTTCACCTTCTACACCCATCCCGAGGTGGAGTTCTTCTTGTTCAAGGACCCGGTCGTGCCGGGCGTGCCGCCTACCCCGGTGGACTCGTCCGGGTACTTCGACCACACCCCGCAGAGCACGGGCAGCGACTTCCGGCGGCGAGCGATCACGATGCTGGAACAGATGGGGATCTCGGTGGAGTTCTCCCACCACGAAGGCGCTCCCGGCCAGCAGGAGATCGATCTGCGCTATGCCGATGCGCTCTCGATGGCGGACAACCTGATGACCTTCCGGGTCGTGGTCAAGGAGGTCGCGCTGTCCCAAGGCATCAACGCCTCCTTCATGCCGAAACCGTTCACCGACCACGCAGGTTCCGGGATGCACACCCACATGTCGCTGTTCGAGGGCGACAACAACGCCTTCTACGATGCGAGCGCGGAGTACCACCTGTCCAAGACCGCTCGCTACTTCATCGCGGGACTGCTGCGGCATGCGGCGGAGATCACGGCGGTGACGAACCAGTGGGTGAACAGCTACAAGCGGCTCGTCGGCGGTGGCGAGGCGCCCAGCTACATCTGCTGGGGCCGCAACAACCGCTCGGCTCTGGTCCGGGTGCCGATGTACAAGCCGAACAAGGGCGCGTCCGCTCGGGTCGAGCTGCGCTCGATCGACTCGGCCTGCAACCCGTATCTGGCCTTCGCCCTCATGCTCGCGGCCGGGCTCGCCGGGATCGAGGGCGAGTACCAGCTCCCCGAGGGTGCCGAGGACGACGTCTGGCTGCTCACCGAGCGCGAACGGCAGGCGCTCGGCATCGAGCCGCTGCCGCGCAACCTCGACGAGGCCATCCGCGTGATGGAGCGATCCGATCTGGTCGCGGAGACGCTCGGCGAGCACGTGTTCGACTTCTTCCTGCGCAACAAGCGGGCCGAGTTCGACGAGTATCGCCGGCAGGTCACGCCGATGGAGCTGACCCGGATGCTCCCGGTCCTGTAGGCGCAGAGCCGACCGTGAGCTGACCGGCGCTCTCCCGACCTGGAAAGTGGGCGGATACGACAGATGTGAGCTGACCGGCGCCGCCCTCCCGACCTGGAAAGTGGGCGCATACGACAGATGTGAACGTTTCAAAGTTGTCGTTTGGGCCCAGTTTCCTGGGGAGTCGGGCCGCTGGGGAGTCGGGGCCGCGGGAGTCGGGCCGCGTGGGAGTCGGGGCGCGCGTGGGTCAGGAGAGCAGGGGGAGGACCTGGGCCAGGTCGGCGCGCTGGCCGCTGGCCTTGATCAGGTGGGCCGCGCGGGCGTCCGCCCAGGACGTACGTCCGGTTGCGAGCCGCAGGAACGTGAGACCGTCGGTCTCGATCACGTTCGGGGGCGTGCCGCGGGTGTGCGTCGGGCCGGGGTCGTCCGGCAGCCCGCACTGGACGGCCGCGTACGGCGGGATCCGGACCTCGATCGAGCGTCCGGGCGACTGGCCGGCGAGAATGGCGGCGAGTGTGCGCGATGTCGAACCCAGTGCGCCGCGCTCGATCGGCACCGGCGGCCGTTCCGGGAGCGAGCGAGACAGATCGTCGCTGTGCACGGCGAGCTCGACCACCCTGGTCTCGGTGAAGTCGAGCACGGTGGCCGGACCACGGGGGGAGTCGATCGCCGTCGGCAGGGGCCCCGCCAGCCTCTCGGCCACTGCGTCGAGACCGGCAGCGAACAACGCCACGAGTTCTGGACCCGAGCTCTCGCCGGTGACCTCGCGAGTGCGGGACTCGAGCTTCGCCACGTCGCGGCGATAGCGCCGGACAAGTTCCCAAGCCGGCACCGGCCTGGCCGTGGTCGGCCGGCCCAGCACGAGGTCGAAGCCGCTCACCACCAGAGCGAGGTGACCGACGAGCGTGCGGACGTCCCAGCCCGGAAGCACACTCGGCGCGGCGAAGTCGTTCGCCGAGAGCTCGGCGAGCCAGCGGTGCAGCGAGCGGCCCTGGGCTGTCAACGCACCGCTCGCTCGGCTCTGCTTGTCCGCCATCACCCTCCACCTCACCGGATGCGCGCAACGCTACAAGTCGTTCCGCGAGGGCCTTCGAGGGCAACACGCAGTCCGGCGTTCTGCGGCCGAGATGGCGGACGGCGAGAGGGCCTAGTAGACAGCCCGTGGTCCGGGCGGCGGGCCGGGACCACGGGCTGTCGGAGTGGGGGAGGCGGGCCTTGGCCGACTAGGCGGGCCAGGGGTTCGCCGGCCGCAAGGTCCGGCCGGCAGCCGGTCGATAACGTGCGCGATCTGCCGGATTCCCTTCGACGAACTCCAGGAGAACCACCTCGTCACGCTCCCGACAGTGGTTCTCCGCCAGACCAGGTATTGGATGCAGCTTGGATCCAGATCGGCTGCACTGTCGCGTGATCGGGACCAGTGCAGCGCGCATCGCTAGCATCGTCGGTGTGGACCGCATCCAGACGACCCAGGGCACCCTGGCCCGGCTGGGATTCAGCGACTCCTCGACGGCCGAGCGACTGCTGGCCGAGTGGGGCGCGGAGTCGGAAGAGATCCTCGGCCTGCTGACCGATGTCGCCGACCCCGACCTCGCGTTGTCCTCGCTCGATCGGCTGGCGTCGGTCCGGCCCGATCTGCCGGCACTTCTGCTCGGATCGTCGGCGCTCGCGCTCCAGCTGACCCGGGTGCTCGGCGCCAGCGCATCCCTGGGTCGCCACCTGGTCGCCCATCCCGGGCAGGTCGACCTGCTCGCGGAACAGGTCAGGGCAAGCTCGGCGGCGGAGCTTCGGGCAGAGCTGCTCCACTCGGTGGGTGCCGACCCGGGCTCGCCGACCCCGCTGGCCACGGATCTGACCGGCGACGGATTGCGGATTGCGTATCGGGGCGCGTTGCTGCGCATCGCGGCCCGGGACCTGTGCGAGCCCGAGCCGATCGAGTCCTTCGACTCGGTCGTGGCCGAGCTGTCCGATCTGGCCGATGCGACACTGGAGACGGCACTCTCGATCGCCCGCGCCCGCTGTGGCCCGGAGGCGTTGAAGTGCCGGCTGGCCGTCATCGCGCTCGGCAAGTGCGGCGCGCAGGAGCTCAACTATGTCAGCGATGTCGACGTGCTCTACATCGCCGAGCCGCTGGTCGGCGAGGACGGTGAGCCGCTGATCAGCTCGGCCCAGGCGATCACCCTGGCTACCCGGATGGCCGCCGATCTCACCCGGGTGTGCTCCGCGCACACGGGCGCCGGCACCATCTGGGAGGTGGACGCTGCCCTTCGTCCCGAAGGCAAGGCCGGCCAACTCGTTCGTACGCTGTCCAGCCATCAGACCTACTACCTGAAGTGGGCCAAGACCTGGGAGTTCCAGGCGATGCTCAAGGCCCGGCCGGCGGCGGGTGACCGCGACCTCGGTCAGGACTTCGTGGACATGGTGTCGCCGATGGTGTGGCAGGCCGCGGAGCGGGAGAACTTCGTCTCGGACACGCAGGCGATGCGCAAGCGGGTGATCGAGCACATCCCTGCCAAGGAGGCGTCGCGGGAGCTGAAGCTGGGTCGCGGTGGACTGCGCGATGTCGAGTTCTCCGTCCAGCTCCTGCAGCTGGTTCACGGCCGGGTGGACGAGCGGCTGCGTGAGCGCGCGACCCTGCCGGCGTTGCGGGCGCTGGTCGACCACGGGTACGTCGGGCGCGAGGACGGCAAGAGCCTGGCACTTTCGTACCGCTTCTTGCGCACACTCGAGCACCGGGTGCAGCTGTACAACCTGCGGCGTACCCATCTGCTGCCGGAGGGCAAGGACGATCTGCGGCGGATCGGACGGTCGCTGAGCTACTCCGATCCGGCGAACCGGGTCGAGCAGACCTGGCGCTCCTGCACCCAGCGCGTCCGGACGCTCCACGAGCGCGTCTTCTACTCACCCCTGCTCGGCGCGGTGGCCCGAATCCCCAGCTCGGAGCTGCGGTTGACCACCGATGCCGCGCAGGACCGGCTGCGCGCGCTCGGTTACGCCGATCCGAAGGCGGCGCTGCGACATATCGCGACACTGTCCCAGGGGGTCACGCGATCGGCCGAGATCCAACGCCAGTTGCTGCCGGCGATGCTGGGCTGGTTCGCCGCCGGCCCGAACCCGGACGCCGGCCTGCTGGCCTTCCGGCAGGTCTCGGAGGCATTGGGCAACACGCCGTGGTATCTGAGGGCCCTCCGCGACGAGGGCATGATGGCGGAGCGGCTCGCCCGCATCCTCGCCTCCAGCCGCTATGCGGTGTCGCTGCTCACCCGGGCGCCTCAGACCGTGCAGATGCTCGCCGACGACAAGGAGCTCGAGCCGCGATCGCTGGCCGATCTCGAGGTCGAGATGCATGCTGCGGCGGGCCGGCACAGCACTCCGATCGGAGCCGTCGAGGCGATTCGAGCCATCCGCCGGCGCGAGCTCTTCCGGGTGGCCGCCGGTGACTTGTTGGGCCTCAATGACGTTCTCGGGGTCGGCGAGGCGCTGAGCAACCTCGCGTCCGCGACGATCGACGCGGCGCTGGAGGTGGTACGTCGCTCATCCGACGCCGAGCGGGTGCCGGAGATCGCGGTGATCGCGATGGGTCGTTGGGGTGGCGGCGAACTGTCGTATGCCTCCGATGCCGACGCCATGTTCGTGATGGACGACGAGGACATCGCGTCCGGTGATCCGACCAAGATCGCGGGCGCGGCGATCACCGAGATGCGCAAGCTGCTGACCCGTCCAGGCGCCGACCCGGTGCTGAGCATCGACGCGGATCTGCGTCCCGAGGGCAAGGGCGGGGCGCTGATCCGCTCGCTCGGTGCGTACCGGAACTACTACAGTCGCTGGTCATCCACCTGGGAGATGCAGGCCCTGATCAGGGCAGACGCCCCGGCGGGGAACCTGCCGCTGGGTCGTGAGCTGCTGCGGCTGATCGACGCGAAACGCTGGCCGCAGGGCGGTCTGACCCACTCGCAGCTCTCGGAGATCCGCAAGCTGAAGGCCCGGGTGGAGGCGGAGCGGCTGCCCCGCGGGGCGAATCCGGCCAAGCACACCAAGCTCGGTCCCGGCGGACTGGCCGACGTCGAGTGGACCGTACAGATGCTGCAGCTGCAACACGGATACGACCACCCCGAACTACGGACGCCGAAGACGATCGTGGCATTGCGCGCTGCCTGTGCGGCCGACCTGATCTCGGTGGAGGACGCCGGCTATCTCGAGGCCGCCTGGATGCTCGCGAGCCGGATCCGCAACCAGATCATGCTGGTCCGCGGGCGTGGCTCCGACTCCCTGCCTACCGACACCCGGGAGCTGGCCGCGCTGGCCGAGCTGCTGGGCTATGGGCCGAGCGAGGCCTCGCACCTGCTGGCCGACTACCGTCGGGTCACCCGGCGGGCCCGTGGGGTGGTGGATCGGGTGTTCTGGGGCGTCTCCTGACCCAGCCGATTCGGCGGACCTGCCCTGGCAGCTGATCCGCATAGAACGCACCTCGCGGGGTAAAGGGCACCTGAGGTTGTCTGCGCTCGGGCGATCAGCGTTCGGGCGTGGCTCGGGGACCAGCGAGGAGGCACGCATGTCGTCCGACGTCGAGATCGGCACCGTCACCACGAACATCCCGGCCAGGTTGGACCGCCTGCCGTGGGCGAGATTCCACTGGATGGTCATCATCGGACTTGGCACCGTCTGGATTCTGGACGGGCTCGAGGTGACGATCGTCGGCTCGATGTCGGAGGCTCTCAAACCGGCCAGCACGGGGCTCGGAATGAGCAACTTCGACATCGGTCTGGCCGGCGCGGTCTACGTTGCCGGCGCCTGCATCGGTGCGCTGGTGTTCGGCCAGCTGACGGACCGGTTCGGTCGCAAGAAGCTGTTCATCATCACGCTGGCGCTGTACACGATCGCGACCGTGCTGACCGCCTTCTCGATGAACCCGATGTGGTACTTCGTCTGCCGGTTCTTCACCGGCGCCGGGATCGGCGGGGAGTACGCGGCGATCAACTCCGCCATCGACGAGCTGATCCCGAAGGACTACCGCGGACGGGTCGACGTGGTGATCAACGGCTCCTTCTGGGTCGGCGCCGCAGCGGGTGCGCTGCTCACCCTGCCTCTGCTGGATCCGACCCTGGTGAACCCGGCGTACGGCTGGCGGATCGCGTTCGGGCTCGGAGCGGTGCTCGCGGTCGGCGTCCTGCTGGTCCGTCGACACGTGCCGGAGAGTCCGCGCTGGCTCTTCATCCATGGTCGCGAGAGGGAGGCGGAGAAGGTCGTCGACGGGATCGAGGAGAAGATCACCGCCGACGGCCACGAGCTCGCCGCCGCGGATGAGACGATCACGGTCCATCAGCGCCGCTCGATCGGGATGGGACTGATCGCCAAGACGGTGTTCACGTCGTACCCGAAGCGGGCCGTTGTCTGTTTCGCGCTGTTCGTCGGGCAAGCGTTCCTCTACAACGCCTTCTTCTTCACCTATGGCGACACGCTCACCACATTCTTGGGCGTGAAGCAGACCGGTGGTTTCATCGCCGTGTTCGCGGTCAGCAACTTCCTGGGCGCCTTGCTGCTGAGCAAACTGTTCGACACGGTCGGGCGCCGCCCGATGATCGCGGGGACCTATCTGCTGTCGGGCGTGCTGCTCGCCATCACCGGCATGATCTTGGGCAACCTGACGGCGGTGACGCTCACCGCCGCCGGAGCGGTGATCTTCTTCTTCGCCTCCGCCGGGGCGAGCTCGGCGTACCTCACCGTCAGCGAGATCTTCCCGATGGAGACGAGAGCAATGTGCATCGCGTTCTTCTACGCGATCGGTACGGCCGCCGGCGGCATCGCGGGGCCCTTGCTGTTCGGTGCCTTGATCCAGAACGCCAGCGGCTCTGGCGACATCACCAAGATCGCCATCGGCTACTACGTCGGCGCCGCGCTGATGATCATCGGCGGCATCATCCAGGCGATCTTCGGAGTGAAGGCCGAGCGTCAGTCACTGGAGGACATCGCGAAGCCGCTGACCGCGGCATGATCTTGTGAGCTCGCGCCCGCTCCTCGCGCCGCGCCCTACCCGGAAAGTGGGCCGAGGTGGAGGATTTACCCGGCGTGTCGCTGTCGTATGCGCCCACTTTCGGAGGACGGGCGAGCACCGCGTCGAGGTCAGGGGGTGAGCGCGTGGTGGTAGGCGCCGAGGGTCGCCGCCGCCGTGTTGTCCCAGCTGAACGCGGACGCGTGGATGGCCGCGTTGATGCCCAGCCGCAGCGCCTCGTCCGGGTCGTCCAGCACCGCGGCGATGGCCTTGGCCCAGTCCTGTGGCCCGTGGCCGGACACCAGCAGCCCGGTCTGCTCGTCGTCGACGGCATGCCGTAGGCCGCCGACGTCGGTGGCGACCACCGGACGGGCACAGGCCTGCGCCTCGAGGGCGACCAGCCCGAACGACTCGTTGTAGGACGGCACGCCGACCAGGTCCGATGCGCAGTACCAGCGGAACAGCTCCGAGCGCGCCGAGTGCGGGCGGAAGTCGACGAGATCGGCGACGCCCAGCTCGGCCGCAAGCACCGGAAGGGTTCGGGCCCAGTCCGACTCCGGTCCGCTCGGGCTGCCGATGATGATCAGCTGCAGGCGCTCGCGGCGAACCGGCTCGGCCCGCACCAGCTCGGCCAGCGCCTTGATCAACACGTCGGGTGCCTTGAGCGGCTGCACGCGGCCGACGAACAAGATCACCTGCGCTCGGAGCCGCACCCCGAGCTGAGCCCGTGACTTCGGCTGGTCGCACGGGTGGAACGTGTGCAGGTCCACGCCGGGGGGGACGACGGTGATCTGCTCGCGGCGTGCGCCGTACAGCTCGGTCAGCTCCGTTGCCTCGTCGCGGGTGTTGGCGGTCAGTCCGTCGGCCGCCTCGACGATCTCGGCCTCGCCCCGATCGCGTACGTCGGGCTCGGCCTGCTGGGCCACGCCGAGGGCCGCGTTCTTCACCCGCGCCATGGTGTGCATCGTGTGCACCAGGGGGATGCCGTGACGTCGCTTCAGCTCGAGTCCGGCGACCCCGGACAGCCAGTAGTGGGAGTGGACGAGGTCGTACCGCTCGATCCGGGGCTCCAGCTGGGTGGCGAACTCATCGACCAGGCGCGGCAGTGCCTCCTTGACGACCGGTTCCCGGGGGCCGACCTCGAGATTGATCACGCGGGTGTGTTCGTTGACCTCGACGATCTCGGGGCCTTCACCATCGGCCCGGGTGAAGACGTCGACCTTCAGTCCGCGCTCGCCGAGTCGTCGAGACAACTCGGCGACGTACACGTTGAGTCCGCCCGCGTCACCCACGCCGGGGGTCGCGAGGGGTGACGTATGCATACTGATCATCGCGACGCGCCGCGGATGGCCGAGTGCCATCTGACACCTCCTGCTCCTCGATCCAGGGTCTCACCCGATCGACGGGGTCGCCGCCGGATGAGCGTACCTCCAGCGTGCACCGACACTCCGCCGCGGAGCACTGGGACGTCGGGCGTCCGTCCTCCCTCCCCGGAAAGTGGGCGCAAACGACAACTTCCACCGGCGTGTCGCTGTCGTTCGAGCCCACTTTTCGGGGAAACGGGGGCGAAGGGAGGGGCGGGGCCGGGAGGGACGGGAGTGCAAGGGAGGGAGGGGAGGTGGGGACCGGTGCCCAAATAGGGTGGTCGGTATGGCGGTGGGCATCGAGGTACTCGCCGCGCCCCAGGTGAATCAGGCGATGGCACACAACGGTCTGCCGTTCCTCCACCGGGTCACCATCGCCTCCGGCGAGTCGTTGGCGGAGGTGCTCACCACGGCTCGGCTGGTCGATGCCTTCGGTACCGTGCTCAGTCGCCCCTGGCAGCACTTCGTGGAGCGTCTCGAGGCCGACACTCCGCTGGCCGTCGAGCAGCCCGCCCTGCGGCTCGACCCCGCCTACCTGGCCGGAGTGGAGGAGGAGACGGCTGCCGAGATCGTCGTAGAGGTCAGTGCAGCGGGCGACCCGGTCGGCTCGACGACACATCCGATCCGCGTGCTCGCCGCCCGCCAGTGGACCCTCGAACCGAACTCGCCAGTGCTGTCCCTCGAGCTCCTGGCGGCCTTCGTCCAACCCAATCACCCGGCGCTGCCGCCGCTGATCTCCGAAGCAGCCCAGCTGCTGGCAAAGGCCACCGGCAGCGGGTCGCTCGGCATCAACTACGCCCAGCCGGAGCGGATCGACGAGATCGTCGGCGCGATCTTCACCGCGGTCCACGATCGAGAGATCTTCTACGCCGAGCCACCGGCGAGCTGGGGCTACGGCCAGAAGATCCGTACGCCAGGCGACGTTCTCACCGATCGCGTCGGCACCTGCCTCGACACCACGATGCTGCTCGCGTCCGCCCTGGAGCACGTCGGGATCACACCGGTCGTCTGGATCGCTCTCGGTCACGCGTTCCTCGGCTACTGGCGCGAACCCGAACGAGGGCTGCCCGACGCCGCCACGACGCAGGTGGCGGTGCCCGCGAATGCCGTCGACCTCGAGCTGATGGGGGTACTCGAGACGACCATGGTCACCCGCGAGCGCCGCCCGCCGCGAGATCTCGTCCGCCGTGCCCGCCAGGCGCCGCGGGACAGCTATTTCTTGGGCGGGACGGCCGATCTCGTCGGGGTCGTCGACATCGGAATGGCTCGGATGCTGCACGTCTACCCGCTGCCGGCGCGGCGGGAGCGGGTAGACGGGGTCGTCGAGATCATCGAGTACGTCCCGCCGAGTCAGCCGGCCGCACCACCCAGCGTTGCCACCGGTGCCCAGGAGCAGGCGCTGACCTCCCAGCGAACTGTCGCGAAGCCGATCGAGCCGGTGCCGCCGCGAGTCCAGGCCTGGAAGAACGCGCTGCTCGACCTGACTCTGCGCAACAAGCTGCTCAACCTCCGTCAGCCGATGACCCAGGTGCCGTTGCTGCTGCCGCCCGAGCACCTCGGCGTCCTGGCCGACCAGCTCCAGGACGGACGTACCGTCTCGGTGCGGGCCGTCGACGACCTCACCGGCGCGGTCGTCACCGAGGGAGCCGGCGACGCGTACGCGCTGCCCGCCGACGTGCAACGCGCCATGCTGGTCAGCAAGGGCACGATCTACTCCGGTCATGCCCGCGGCGACCACGAGCGCGCGATCGCCCGGCTGCGCTACCGGGCGCGGACCGGACGGGAGGAGACCGGTGCCAACCCACTGATGCTGACCCTCGGTCGGCTCGACTGGGAGCTGGGGGACCGCAAGCTCGCCGCGCCGCTGCTCCTGTTCCCGGTCGACATCAAGGGCGTCGTGATGCCGTTTCGGCTGGCCGCCGACCCGATCGGCACGGTCACCCCGAACCTGTCGCTGCTGGAGAAGCTGCGGGTGGAGTTCGGGTTCAGCGTGCCCGGACTGGACGAGCTGCCTTCCCGCCCCGACGGCGAGGGGGTCGACGTCGAAGCGGTGGTCCGTCGGTTCCGTGAGGCCATCGCTGCATCAGGCCTGGCGTTCCGGGTGGAGAGCGAAGCCCGGCTGATCATCGGCGGATTCACCGGGTTCCTGCTCTGGCGCGACCTGGACGAGCACTGGCAGCGATTCACGGAGCGGCCGTTGGTGCGGGGTCTGCTCGATGGCAGGCTGAGCGACGTACCGGAGCTGGGGGTGGTCTCCGGGGTCCGCGGCCCCGCGGCGGTCGCCGAGCTGGACAGCGTGGTGGCTGCGGCGCCCATCGCGGCCGACGGCTCCCAGGCCCAGGCGATCGCCGCCGCTCGGGCCGGGCACAGCTTCGTCCTCGAAGGGCCACCGGGGACCGGCAAGTCCCAGACCATCACCAACATCCTCGCCGACCAGATGGCTCAAGGCCGTCGGGTGCTGTTCGTCGCGGAGAAGGGTGCGGCGCTCGACGTCGTACGCCATCGGCTCGGCGAGATCGGTCTCCTGCCGTACGCCCTCGATCTGCACGACCACAACGCTCGCCCGGCGGAGGTCCGGACCCGGATCCGAACCGCTCTCGCGCAGCGCGTACGTCCAGATCTCGACGGCTACGAGGCCGCGCTCAGCGACGTCTCGGGTTCGTCGTCGGCACTGCGCGGCTACGCGGAGCGGCTGCACCGGCCGAATCGGGCCGGCCTCTCGCTGTGGAGTGCGCGGGCCACCGCACTGGCCCGGGGGACGGGGCCCGTCCTGGCCGTGCCGCCGGGCGTGTTGGCCGAGGACCTGGCGGAAGCCACCGCAGTGGCCGCGGCGCCCGCTCCGGCCGGTCGGGCCGCTTCCGTGAGCCCGGCCGCTCCCGCTCGCCCGGCCCGCTCCCGCCGCTCGGCCGCTTCCGCTAGCCCGGCCGGCCCACCCACTCCAGCCGTGCCGGTCGACTCCGGGCCCGCTCGGCTTGACCTGGACCGGCTGCGGAGGGTCGTCGGCGGTGCAGTCGACGATCTCGAGGCACTGGACCCGGACGTGCCGCGAGCCTGGGGTTTCGTGGGCGTCGGCCCCACCCCGGTCGACCCGGCAGCGGTCTTCGCCGTCCTGCCGGCGGCCGAGAATGCCGTCGCAGCGGCACTGGCTGCGCTCGATCCATGGCGTTCGGGATCTGAGGATCTGCTGTTCCGTGGTTCGACGTGGCAGCAGCGTCGCCGACCTGACCCAACTGCTGGCCGCGCCCAGTAGCGGGTACGAGCTCGCCGAGCTGAGCAGCGCCCGCTGGACAACTGCCCGCGACGCGCTGGCCGCGCGGACCGAGGCGCTGCGCCAAGCGGCCGGCTCCTCGCTCGTCGATTTCGCCTCGGAGGTGCTCGACGTCGACCTGGAGCCGGTGCGCCAGGCCCTGCGGATCGCGGAGAGCTCGTTCTTCATCGGCCGGAAGGGCCGCCTGCTCGCCGCCGCCGGCCCAGTCCTTGCCCAGCTGCGGCCGGGTCGCACCGTCCAGCCGAAGACGCTGCCGGCCCAGGTCGATGCGTTGGTCGCCCTGGCCAATCAGCAGCGGGCGGTCGCCGCGGGCTGGCTGGCCCTGCCCGGCCTGGGATGGTTGCCGCCCCGGCTCAACCTGCTGTCCGACGATGGTGCGAGCCGGCTGGCGGCCGCTCTCCAGACGATGGACCAGTACCGGGCCGCCATGGGACGACTCGGACCGACGATCGCCGCCCAGGTGATCGCGGCGCGCCAGCAGGAGCCCCCGCTGGCCGGCGCGACGACCCGCGCGTTGGACGAGGCGCTCGCGCGGTTGGCCGCCGTCTTCGCCCTCGCGCACAGCCGTCCGCTGGACCAGGCGGCGTACGGGGCAGCGGGACTGCTCAGCGCCTGGCGCGGCGGTGCGCAGGCCCGGGCCTCGGACGTACCGCACGGCGGGGGACTGCGGCGCTGGTGCCGTGCCGCCGAGGCGCTCGAGCCGCTGGCCGCGGAGATGCCGGAGGCCCGCTGGCAACTGCTCGGCGGACAGCTCGCCGGCTCCGACGCGGTCGCCGCGCTCGAACGCGGAATGGCCGAAGGATCGCTGACCGAACGTTGGGAGGCCGGCGGGTTCCGCGCGTTCGACGCGACCGGCCAGGACCGGACGATCGAGCGGTTCCTCGGTGGGAGCACGTCGGTTCGCTCAGCCCTGACGACGGTACTGCCGTCGACGCTGATCGCGTCGCGACCGTTCGGTTCGGGCCAGGTGTTCGGCAGAGTGGGTGCATTGGAACGGGAAGTGGGACGTACGCGGGGAGGGCTCAGCGTGCGCTCCTTGATCAGCGCCTACGGCGAGGTGATCGCAGCCATCACCCCGTGCGTCCTGGTCAGCCCCGACTCGTTGGCGCGGTTCATCGCACCGGGCGCGATGGAGTTCGATCTGGTCGTCTTCGACGAGGCGTCCCAGATCACCGTGCCGGACGCGATCGGCGCGCTGGGCCGGGCCGCGGGCTGTGTCGTGGCGGGCGACTCCAAGCAGATGCCGCCGTACACCTTCGGGCAGCTCGGCACCGACGACGAGGTCGCCGAGGTGGCCGAGGACTTCGTCGTGGTCCCCGACGAGGAGAGCATCCTCTCGGAGTGCGTGCAGGCGGGGCTGCCGCGGCTATGGCTGTCGTGGCACTACCGCAGCCGGGACGAGAGCTTGATCAGCTTCTCCAACGCCCAGTACTACGAGGACCGGCTGTCGTCCTTTCCTGCCTTTCCTGGACAGCTTTTCGACACCGGGGTCAGCTTCACGCGGGTACAGGGGACGTTCCAGCGCAGCGGCGGGAGGGGGACCGAGAAAGGACTGCTGCGGACCAACCCGGTCGAGGCGTCGGCGGTGGCGGAGGAGGTGCTGCGACGGTGGAGGCAGCGCGAGCGCTCGATCGGCGTGGTGACGTTCAACATCCAGCAGCGAGCACTCATCGAGAAGATGCTGTGGGACAGCGAGGTCGAGGGGGTGCGCGAAGCGCTTGCCCAGAAGGACGATGGGCTGTTCGTCAAGAACCTCGAGAACGTCCAGGGCGACGAGCGTGACGTGATCATCTTCTCCACCGGCTTCTCAGTCGACGCCCGCGGTGTGCTGCCGCTGAACTTCGGGCCGCTCAACAGGTCCGGCGGGGAGCGTCGACTGAACGTGGCTGTCACCCGCGCCCGCCGCCGGGTCATGGTGTTCTGCTCGTTCGAGCCGGAGGATCTGCGGATCGAGCAGACGTCGTCGGTAGGCATCAAGCACCTGAGGGCATACCTCGAGCAAGCCAAGTACGGGGTGGTGGAGCGGCCCCGCAGCGAGGTGGCCATCGACCGCCATGCCGAGCAGATCGCTGCGGCTCTGCGGTCGGCCGGATGCGTCGTGCAGACCGAGGTCGGGCTGTCGGAATTCCGGATCGACCTGGCCGTTGCGGCACCGGGGCACGGCGGGCTACCGACGCTGGCGGTCCTGCTGGACGGACCGGCGTGGGCGTCTCGGGTCACCACCGGCGACCGCGATGGAGCGCCGGTCAGCGTGCTTTCGCAGATCATGGGCTGGCCCGCTGTCGCGCGGGTCTGGCTGCCGGCTTGGCTCTCCGACCCCGACGGCGTCGTCCGTGATCTGGTGGCCCGCGCGAACGCCTCTACCGACGTCGTGCGATCGGCGGGCGAGACCTCGTCCTCCACCTCCTGGACGACGTACGAAGCGTCCGTGCCGTCCGCGAGTGACACCGATGACGCGTCCGAGCCCAGCCCTTCGACCGGCTCAGGGCACGCCCCGCTCGTGCCTGAGGCTGGCTCCGAACCGGACGACTCACGTGCCCCGAGCGCGTCGGAGAACGCATCCCCGGCAGCGACCGAACCGATGGATGTCGAGACCGGGTCCACGGGACCGGAGGAGTACCGCGAGCGCGACCTGGGCCCGTACCCCTCCGGCGTGCTGGAGCGGCTCGACGACGACCCGTTCGCCCGCCGACAGGTCGAGGAGCTGATGGTGGAGATCATCGCGGAGTCGGGACCGATCAGCACCGAGCGACTGAGCCGTCGGGTGGTGAAGGCGTACGGTCGCACGAGACTGGTCGGTGATCGACTCGCCCAGTTGCGCGCGATGGTGCCGCTGAACGTGCTCCGGGACCGCGAGGAGGGCTTTCTGTGGCCGCCCGACCGGAGCCCACGAGACTGGACCGGCTTTCGGGCCTCCGACGATCTCAAGGCTCGACCGCTCGCCGAGATCGCCCTGCTCGAGATCGCCAACGGCATGGTGTATGTCTCCGCCCAGGCGATGGGCATCGACACGGACGAGTTGTTCAAACAGACCTACAAGCTCTTCGGCGGCAACCGGATCACCGAACCGGTCCGCGAGCGCCTCACCGCAGCGCTGGCGGTCGGGGTGGCCCGGGAGCGGCTCGAAACGCGTGGCGGCGTCGTCACCGCACGCCGACGCTGATCAGCGCTCCCGCGATCGTCAGAAGGAGCCGATTTGCTGCCACACCAGCGCGCTGGGGAGCGCTCGTCAGCGGCTGCGGTTTGTCCACAGGTTTCGGTCCGGGAGGAGCGTCATCCACAGAAGTCGACGGGGGCCGGCACGATCGGGAGTCGGCTGCGCAGTGTCTGGACGTGGACGAAATCAACGCGCGGATCCGTGCCGGCGGCGGCATCATCGACCGCCGGATCAGTCGTGACCTCACGGGCCAGCTCGATCGGGCCCTGCGTTGCGGCCGGCTCGTGGCCCTGCTTCCGGGCATCTACTGCCTCCCGGCCGTGGTCGATGACGTCGACACCCGAATCGTCGCCGCGATGACGTGGGCGGGTCCCGGTGCCGTCCTGACGGGCTGGGCGGCCGCCCGGGCGGTCTTCTTGCCGACGGTCTCGGTGCCCACGGTCACGGTGGCGATGCCGCTCACCGGGCAGAGATCCCGGCCGTGGCTGCGATTCGAGCGTCGCCGGATTCCCCCGGAGCTGGTCTGGTGCCGACCGGAGATGTCGGTGACCCGGCCGTGTCTGACCGCGGTGGATCTAGCCGCGCGCCGGTCGGGAGCGGTCTGCATCGATCAGGTTCTCCGGACCCGGACCGGCACATTGCCGCAGATGTGGGAGGCGCTGCGCCTGACGCCGGGTCGACCGGGAAATCTGACGCGAGCGCGGTTGTTGACCGAGTCCAGGCACGAGCCATGGTCCGAACCGGAGCGCCAGCTACATGCGCTCCTCGACGCGGCGGGCCTTCGCGGCTGGGATACCAACGTGCCCGTCCTGACCTACCGGGTCGATGTGCTGTTCGCGGCCCAACGGGTGGTGCTCGAGGTCGACGGGTGGGAGGTCCACGGGACCAGGCTGGCGTTCGAGTCGGACCGCCGCCGCCGAAACGAGATCGTCCTGGCGGGATATCGAGTGCTCAATTTCACCGCCCGACAGATCCGCGATGACCCCGACTGGGTGGTGCAGACCGTGCGCTGCGCGCTGTCCCGCTGACCAGCGCTCCCGCGATGGCCTGATCGGGGCCCTGGATCGCGATTCGACGCAACTGGGGAGCGCTCGTCAGCGGCGAGGACGCAGAAAGGGTCCCGGACTCCGTCCGAGACCCTCCTGCCTACCTCGCCTGCGACTCAGACGTCGTAGTACAGCTCGAACTCGTGCGGGTGCGGGCGGAGCCGCACGGCGTCGATATCGGCCCGCTTCAGCTCGACCCAGGTCTCGATCAGGTCGGGGGTGAAGACGTCGCCTTGCAGCAGGAACTCATGGTCCGCTTCGAGGGCGTCGAGGACACCGCCGAGGCTGTCCGGCACGGTCGGCACGTTGGCGTGCTCCTCGGGCGGCAGCTCGTAGAGGTCCTTGTCGATCGGCGCCGGCGGCTCGATCTTGTTCTGGATGCCGTCGATGCCGGCGAGCAGCAGGGCCGCGAACGCCAGGTACGGGTTCGACGACGGGTCGGGGCAGCGGAACTCGACCCGCTTCGCCTTCGGGTTGGAACCCGTGATCGGGATCCGCATGGCGGCGGAGCGGTTACGCGAGCTGTAGACGAGGTTGACCGGAGCCTCGAAGCCCGGCACCAGACGGTGATAGGAGTTCACGCTCGGGTTGGTGAACGCCAGCAGCGCCGGCGCGTGGGCCAGGATGCCGCCGATGTACCAGCGGGCGAGGTCGGACAGACCGCCGTAGCCGGCCTCGTCGTAGAACAGCGGGGTGCCGTTGTTCCACAGCGAGGAGTGCACGTGCATGCCGGAGCCGTTGTCACCGAAGATCGGCTTGGGCATGAAGGTGGCTGTCTTGCCCGCGGCCCAGGCGGTGTTCTTGATGATGTACTTGAACTTCTGAATATCGTCGCCCGCGGCCAGCATGGTGTTGAACCGGTAGTTGATCTCCGCCTGACCGGCGGTGCCCACCTCGTGGTGTGCGCGCTCGACGATCAGCCCGGAGTCCTCCAGGTTCTTGGTCATCACGTCGCGGAGGTCGGCGAAGTGGTCGACCGGCGGGACAGGGAAGTAGCCACCCTTGTAGCGGACCTTGTAGCCGCGGTTGCCACCGTCCTCGACGCGCCCGGTGTTCCAGGCGCCGGCGACCGAGTCGATGGCGTAGTAACCGGTGTTGGCCTTGGTCTCGAACCGCACGTCGTCGAAGACGTAGAACTCGGCCTCGGGCGCGAAGAACGCGGTGTCGCCGATGCCGGTGGATGCCAGGTACGCCTCGGCCTTCCGCGCGATGTTGCGCGGGTCGCGGCTGTACGGCTCCTTGGTCAGCGGGTCGTGCACGAAGAAGTTGATGCAGAGCGTCTTGGCGGCGCGGAACGGGTCCAGGTAGGCCGTGGTCGGATCCGGCAGCAGGGCCATGTCCGACTCGTGGATCTTCTGGAAGCCGCGGATCGACGAACCGTCGAAGGCGAGCCCGTCCTCGAACACCGCCTCGTCGAACGAGCCTGCCGGGACCGTGAAGTGCTGCATGATGCCGGGCAGGTCACAGAACCGGATGTCGACGATCTCGACACCCTCGTCCTTGATGTAGGCCAAGAGTTCCTCGGCGCTTGTGAACATTGAACCTCCGCTTACTGGCGCGCACGCGCGGGTGAGATCGGGTCCGTGCCGGTGGACACGGCTGACTGGACGAGCGCGAGACTATCGCCCTCGGTAATTGGCGAACATACGGAGAGTCGGTTTCCGGGGCGTTGCGCCATTGTTTCGCGGATGTGACATGGCCGCGCCCCCGCCTGGGGGTCCGGCCATGTCATCACCGATTCACAGGTTCAGGTCCACCGGTTCACCCAATGCCTCACAGGATGTGAAGCATCTCCTGGTACGTCGGCAGCGGCCACAGGTCGTCGGCCACCAGGCACTCCAGCGCGTCCGCGGCCGCCCGGACCTCTGCCATCGGCGGAATCAGTCCATCCCTGGTGTGGACCGCATGCTCGAGTGAGGACACGTCACCATGCTCGTGCGCCAGAGCCGATTCCAGCGCCGCGATGCCGGCGGTCAGCTTGGTGATCTCGGCGGTGACCGCGTCGAGGATCGTCCGGTCGGCCGGGATGTCGACGGCGGCCAACTTGGCGACATTGTCGGCGAGCAGGGCCTGGTAGCGCAGGGCCGCCGGCAGGATCGCGGTCTTGCCCATCTTGGCGGTCTCGGCGGCCTCGACGATCACGCTGAGGATGTACTGCTCGAGATAGACCTCGTACCGGCTGTTCAGCTCGCGCGGGCTCAGCACCTTGTACTTGTCGAACATGGCGATCACGGCCGGGTCGGCGAACTCAGGCAACGAGTCAGGCGTCGTGCGGAGGTTCTTCAGACCGCGCTGGGCCGCTTCCTCCTGCCATGCTTGCGAGTAGCCGTCGCCGTTGAAGATCGCGGCGCCGTGGTCGGTCACGATCCCCTGCAGCACCGACTGGACCGCGTCGTTGAAGTCCACCCCTTCGGCCAGCTTGCCTTCGAGCTCGGTGGCGATGAAGTCCAGCGAGTCGGCCAAGATCGTGTTGATCGCCACCATCGGACCGGAGATCGACTGACCCGAGCCCGGAGCGCGGAACTCGAACCGGTTGCCGGTGAAGGCGAACGGACTGGTCCGGTTGCGGTCACCAGGATCGGCCTTGAGCTTCGGAAGGGTGTCGACCCCGACCTCGAGGGTGCCGCCGCCCTTGGACCCGGTGGCACCGCCCTTGGCGATCTGGTCGTACACGTCCATCAGCTGATCGCCGAGGAAGATCGAGATGATCGCCGGCGGGGCCTCGTTCGCGCCGAGCCGGAAGTCATTGCTGGCCGACGCGACGACCGCGCGGAGCAGACCGCCGTACAGGTGGACGCCGCGGATGATCGCCGCGCAGAACGTGAGGAACTGCGCGTTCTCGTGCGGGGTGTCGCCCGGGTTGAGCAGGTTGCCCTGGTTGGCGTTGCCGAGCGAGAAGTTCACGTGCTTGCCGGACCCGTTGACCCCGTTGAACGGCTTCTCGTGCAGCAGACAGGTCATCCCGTAGCGCTCCGCCACCTTCTTCAGGGTGGTCATCATGAGCTGCTGGTGATCATGAGCCAGGTTGGCCTTCTCGAACAGCGGCGCGATCTCGAACTGACCGGGTGCGACCTCGTTATGGCGCGTCTTGGCCAGAATGCCTTGCTTGAACAGCTCTCGGTCGACCTCGATCATGAACGCCAGCACCCGTTCGGGGATGGCCCCGAAGTAGTGATCGTCGAACTGCTGGCCCTTGGCCGGCTTGGCGCCGAAGAGCGTACGGCCGGCGCTCATCAGATCGGGCCGGGCGTAGTAGAAGTGCTCGTCGATCAAGAAGTACTCCTGCTCGGCACCCGCGAACGACACGACGGTGTCGACAGCTGAGTGGCCGAACAACTTCAACAGGCGCGCGGCCTGGATCCCCATTGCCTGCTGCGAGCGCAGCAGCGGCGTCTTCTTGTCCAGCGCCTCGCCGGTCCAGGAGATGAAGATCGTCGGGATGCAGAGCGTGTTCCCGTTGGGGTTCTCCAGGATGTACGCCGGGCTGGTCACGTCCCAGCCGGTGTAGCCGCGGGCCTCGAACGTGCTGCGGATGCCACCGTTGGGGAAGCTCGAGCCGTCTGGCTCACCCTGGGTCAGGGTCTTGCCGGTGAACTGCGCCAGCGAGCTGCCGTTCGCGTCGGGCTCGAGGAACGAGTCGTGCTTCTCCGCCGTGAGCCCGGTCAGGGGGTAGAAGACGTGCGCGTAGTGCGACGCCCCGTTCTCCAGGGCCCAGTCGCGCATGGCAGAGGCGACGGAGTCGGCGATCGACGGGTCGAGCGGAGCACCCTTCTCGATCGTCGCGAGGACGGAGTTGTAGACGACCTTGGGCAGCCGGCTCTTCATCCGGGACAGGTCGAAGACGTTCTTGCCGAACAGGCGACCGAGCGGCTCAGTGAAGTCCTTGTCCGGGATCTCGTACGCCTGGACCGCTTCGATGGCGTCGTGCCGAGTGTCGCTTCCACTCATGGGATGGCTCCTTGGTGCGGGTGACCGGGGATGGACCGGCGCAGGGGTGGGAGTCGGGGGCGCGGGTGTTGCCCCCGGTGACCTCGACCGATGGTTCGCGTGGACGCTACTGATCGCGCTTTGCCGTCCGGTTCCGGACGTGTAACTGTCGTACACACGGCGCCTCGCTGCGCCTCGGATCGCGGGGCAGGTAATCTCGCGAAGTGGCCGAGAACACGTCGGTGGGTGCCGAGGAGCGCTATCCGGGCGAGCGGCTGGGGCTGCCCGAGACCGGGTTGGGGTCGCTCGCGTCGTGGCGCGCCCGCGTCGCGGCTCTGCTGCTCGACTGGGCGGCCTCGATGCTGCTGGCCGTCGTGCTGTTCGGTCGTGGGGTGCTGACGGAGAGCGACTGGCGGGCATGGATGACCCTGACCATGTTCTTCGTCCAGACGGGTACGGCGACCATGCTCTTCGGCGGCAGCCTCGGTCAGATCCTGGCCAAGATCGCCGTCGTCCGGCTCGATCGCGAGCCGCTCGGCCCCCTTCGCGCGTACGGCCGTGCGCTGCTGGTCTGCCTGGTCGTCCCTGCGCTGGTGATCGGCCCGGACCGTCGCGGTCTGCACGATCTCACGGCCGGCACGGTTGTGGTGAACCGCAAGTAACCACTCCCGACTTGTCAGCGCCAGGAACTGCTATAGCCGCTTGTCACGCTGACAAGTCGGAGGACGGGGAAGGGAATGGGGTCGGGGATGCGGGTGGCGATCACCGGGGCGGCCGGGATGATCGGGCGGAAGCTCACGGCTCGGCTGGTCGCCGACGGTGGGCTGGGCGAGTCGGCGGTCGAGCGGCTCAGCCTGTACGACGTCGTCGAGCCGGCGCTCCCCGACGGCTGGAGCGGTGCGGTGGATCGAGTGGCGGTCGATCTGTCGGAGCGGGGGGCCGCGGAGGACCTGGTGGTCGGGCGGCCAGAGGTGATCTTCCATCTGGCCGGGGTGGTGTCGGGCGAGGCGGAGGCCGACTTCGACAAGGGGTACCGGGTGAACCTCGACGGCACCCGCGGGCTGTTGGAGGCGATCCGACGCGCCCATCTTGCCGACGGGTACGCCCCTCGACTGGTGTTCACGTCCTCGATAGCGGTCTATGGCGCCCCGCTGCCCGATCCGATCCCGGACGACTTCCCAGCCACCCCGCGGACCAGCTACGGCACCCAGAAGGCGATCGACGAGCTGCTGCTGGCCGACTACAGTCGGCGCGGCTTCGTCGACGGCGTTGGCATCCGGCTGCCCACGATCTGCATCCGCCCCGGCAAGCCGAACCTGGCCGCGTCGGGGTTCTTCTCCTCGATCTTGCGCGAGCCGCTGGTCGGCCGGGAGGCGGTGCTGCCGGTGCCGGAGGACGTACGCCATTGGTTTGCCTCGCCGCGCTCCGCGGTCGGGTTCCTCGTGCGGGCGGCGACGATCCCCTCGGAGCTGATCGGCCCGGATCGTACGCTCGCCATGCCTGGTGTCAGCGCCACCGTCGGTGAACAGATCGAGGCACTGCGCCGTGCGGCGGGAGATGCTGCGGTGGCCCTGATCCGCCGCGAGCCCGACGAGACGATCATGCGGATGGTGTCCGGGTGGGCGCCGCGGCTGGAAGCGCGCCGGGCCCGCGAGCTCGGCTTCACCGCCGACGCATCGATGGACGACATCATTCGCGCCCATATCGACGACGAGCTGGGCTGACTGTCTGCGCCGCTCGCGCGGATCGCGCGATCGGCCCGCCTACGTCGTCGTCGTTCGCGGACGAAAAGGCGTGTCCGCTCGCTCCTCCTCCGCACGGCGGCGCGCGATCCTGCCGACGCTCGCGGCGGGCTGTCTGCGCCGCTCGTGCCGCTCGGTGCTGCTCGTGCGGATCGCGGGATCAGCCTGCGCACCCACGTCGGTGTCGCGGTGAGGCGTTCTCAGAGGCCGGCGCCGGGGTTGAGGATGTTGTCCGGGTCGAAGAGCTGCTTCAACTGGCGGTTCAGGCCCATCACCCGTGAGCCGAGCTGGGTGGGCAGCAGCTCCTTCTTGAGCCGACCGATGCCATGCTCGCCGGTGATCGTGCCCCCGAGCGAGATGGCGAGCTCCATGATCTCGGTGAAGGCGACGGCGGCCCGTTCCCTGGCGGCCCCGTCGGTCGGGTCGAAGACGATCGTCGGATGCGTGTTGCCGTCACCGGCGTGCGCCACCACCGGGATGTCGACGGCTCGGTTCGCCGCGATCTTCTCGATGCCGGCCAGCAGCTCCGGCAGCTGGGGTACGGGAGCGCCGACGTCCTCCAGCATCAACGCACCCCGACCCTCCAGGGCCGGGAAGAAGGCGCGCCGCGCCTCGACGAACAGCTCGCCCTCCTCCGCATCGGAGGTGGTGAAGCACTCGGTCGCGCCGTGCTTGGCGCACGCAGCCTCGGCGATTTCGATCTCGGCGCTGCAGGCCGCGCCGGGCGCGTCGGACTGGATGACGAGGAGGGCGCCCGCGGTCCGGTCGAGCCCCATCCTCCGCGCGTCCTCGACGATGTTGATCGAGGCGTTGTCCATCAGCTCGACCATCGAGGGGCGGGCTACCAGCCCGAGTTCCACCACGGCGCGAGCGGCCGACTCGGCATCCAGGAACGATGCCACCAGCGTCGCCTTCGGAGGCTGCGCCGGCACCAGCCGGAGGATGGCGCCGGTGATGATGCCGAGCGTTCCCTCCGAACCCACGAACAGCTTCAGCAAAGGGAGCCCTGCGACGTCCTTGATCCGCTTGCCGCCGAGGGTGATCTTCTCCCCGTCGGCCAGCACGACGTCGAGCCCGAGCACGTAGTCGGTCGTCACGCCGTACTTCACGCAGCACAGTCCGCCCGCGTTGGTGGCGATGTTGCCGCCGATCGAGCAGATCTCGTACGAGGAAGGGTCCGGGGGATACCACAGGCCGTGCGCGGCGGCAGCCGCCTTGACCTCGGCGTTGAACGCGCCCGGCTCGACCACGGCGACCCGGGTGGTGGTGTCGATCTCGATCGCCCGCATCCGCTCCAACGACAACACGATGGCGCCGTCGACCGCGCTCGATCCACCGGACAGGCTGGTCCCGGCGCCACGCGGCACGATGCCGATCTTGTTGGCGGCGGCCCAGCGGACCACATCCTGCACCTGCTCAGCCGCGGTCGGCCGCACCACGGCGATGGGCGTGCCGGCGCCGGGATCGCGGGACCAGTCGTACCGATAGTTCTCCAGCGTGGCGGCCTCGGTGACCACCACACCGTCGGGCAGCGCGGATTTCAAGGAGTCGACATCGACCATGCTGCCAACTTAGCCCGCTCTCTGGGGCCGCCTGCACGGACTTTGCTCTCCGTGGGTGTCCTCGGGCTCTGTGCAAAGTGAGCCGGGACGCCGAGAGGAGCGAGGTCGGCCGTTGAGGCGACGTCGTAGGGTCTCAGCCGTGCAGGAGTACGAGCAGGTCGAGTTCGGCGGAGCCGCGCATCTTCGGGCCTGGCTGGCCGAGCACCACGCGAGCTCGGCCGGGATCTGGGCGGTATACGGGAAGAAGAACGCCGGTGATCGGTGCATCCCGTACGAGGAGGTCGTCCGGGCATGCCTCTGCTTCGGCTGGGTCGACATCAGGGGCCGCGGGCTGGACGACACGCGTACGCAGATGCTGCTCACCCCCCGACGGCCGAAGAGCAGCTGGTCGGAGTCGAATCGGCGGCGCGTCGCCGCGCTCGAGGAGGCTGGCCTGATGACCGAGGCCGGCCGGGCCGCCGTCGAAGCAGCCAAGGCCGGTGGCACCTGGGACGCGGCGACGACTCGCTGATCCGCCGCACCCGAGATCAGCCGACGCGCTCGGCCGCCGCCAACCAGGCGATCTCGAGGTCGTCTTTGCTCGCCAGCAGCTCGTCCAGCTCGGTCTGCAACGTGGCCAGCCGGGTGTAGTCGCTGGCCGAGGTCGCCATCTCGGCGTGGAGCTTCGTGATCCGGACATCGAGCTTGGCCAGCTGTGACTCGAGTCGGGTGAGCTCTTTGCGAGCCTGGCGGACCTTCGGCAGGCACCGGCGGCACCGGCCGCACCGGCGGGCGATCCGGAGATAGGCTCCCCACCGCCGCGCGCCCCGAGGGCGGCAGGCGTCGGATCTGTATCCGCCGCCCGTCGATCGGCGAGGTACTGCTCGACCCCGCCCGGCAGCAGCACGCACCGACCGCCGCCGATCAGCGCGTAGCTGACGTCGCAGACCCGCTCCAGGAAGTACCGGTCGTGGCTGACCACGATCAGCGTGCCGGGCCACGTGTCCAGGTAGTCCTCGATCACCGTCAGGGTGTCGATGTCCAGGTCGTTGGTCGGCTCGTCGAGCAGCAGCACGTTGGGTTCGGTCAGCAGCAATCTCAAGAACTGCAACCGGCGTCGTTCGCCACCCGACAGGTCATCCAGCCGGGTCGTCAGCCTGTTCTGGGTGAAGCCGAAGTCTTCGAGCAGCGTGCTCGTGCTCGCCTCTCCGCCGCCGGCGAGCGCGGTGACGCGGCGCTGCTCCTCCACGACCTCCAGCACCCGCTTGGTCCCGGCGAGCTCGCCGATGTTCTGGCTCAGATGCCCGATCTGCAGGGTCCGGCCGCGTTTGACGCGCCCGGAGTCCGGGGCCAGCTCGCCCATCAGCAACCGCAGCAGGGACGTCTTGCCGGTGCCATTGACCCCGACCAGACCGATCCGCATGCCGGGCCCGATCGACCAGCTGAGGTCGTCGAGCAGCACCCGCCGTTGCTCGCCGGAGCCCACACCGTAGGTGACGTCGATCAGGTCGAAGACGTCTTTGCCGAGCCTGCTGACCGAGAACTGCTGCAGGGCGAGCTTGTCTCGTGGGGGCGGCTCGTCCGCGATCAGCGTGTTCGCCGCATCGATCCGGAACTTCGGCTTCGATGTCCGCGCGGGCGGTCCCCGGCGGAGCCAGGCCAGCTCCTTGCGCAACAGGTTCTTCCGGCGAGTCGCCATCCCGGCGGCCTGCCGCGATCGTTCGGCCCGAGCCAGGACGTACGCCGCATAGCCGCCGTCGTACGCGTCCACGACCGCGTCGTGCACCTCCCAGATGCGGGTGCAGATCGCGTCCAGGAACCAGCGATCGTGACTGACCACGAGCATGGCCACGTCGCGGGCCTGCAACGAGCGCAGGTGCTCGGCCAGCCAGGCCACCGCCTCGACATCGAGGTGGTTCGTGGGCTCGTCCAGCACCAACAGGTCGTGGCCGCCGAGCATCAGGGCGACCAGGGCCGTACGTCGTCGCTCGCCTCCGCTGAGCGAGCCCACCGTCGCCTCAAGGCCGATGTCGGCCAGCAGGTGGTGGACCACCGCGCGGCTCTCGGCGTTCGCGGCCCAGACGTGGTCGGGCTCGCCGTCGACGATGACGTCGCGGACAGTGGCCGCCGCCGCGAACGAGTCGGTCTGCGCGAGATAGCCGATCGAGACCGAACCGGTCCGGGTGACCCGACCCGAGTCGGGCTCCTGGGCTCCCGTCAGGATCTCCAGCAGCGTCGTCTTGCCGTCGCCGTTGCGGCCGACGACGCCGATCACGTCGCCGCGGGACAAGCCGAGGCTGACGCGATCGAGCAGCACCCGCGTGCCGAACGCGATCGACATCGCTTCCGCATTGATCATGTTGCTCACGTCAGCAGCCGCCTGACACGTACCTGCGGGAACCTGGAGAAGTCTCGGTCCTGGGTGATCAGCTCGTGGACGCCGTGCTGCGCACAGATCGCGGCGACGCGCGCGTCGTGCACGAGCGAACCGGTCACCCGGCCACCCAGCAGCAACGGCTCGGCCAGGTCCCAGTAGCCCTCCGACTCACCGATCAGGACCATGCTCGGCGCATCGAGCCACCCGCTGATCTGGGCGGCCGCCTGTTCTGGAGTGCTCGGCGGTGCGTAGATCCGCGGATGGGTGACGACCGCATAGAACTCGTGAAGGCATGGCCACGGGATGGCCCAGGTCGCGGCACCCTCGGCCAACCGGCGGACCAGGTCGGCGGCGGTGTCATGGAAGGGGGAGTCCTGACGATGTGCGTACACCAGGACATTGGTGTCGACGGCAAGCACGCTCAGCCGGCCGGGTCGTAGGCCGCGTCGCGGATCGAGCGCCAGTCGGCACCGGCGAACTCTGGCTGTAGACCCGTCCCCGGCACACTCAGATCGGCCAGCACGAACGGCTCGGACGATCGACGCTCGGCGATGAACCGGATGAGGGCCTGCTCCACGATCGACTTCGTCGTCGTCCCGCTGGCAGCCGCCAGCTGCTGAGCCTCCCGCAGCAGCGGCTCCGGGATGTCGAACGTCGTCTTCATACTGCCGATGATATCGTACGATACTGCTGGCAGTATCGGAGCCTGCTCACGGCAGCCATTGGCCATCGAACCAGCGACGACAACTCGAGACGCAACGACTCGAAACGCAACGAACTCGAAACGCAACGAACTCGAGACGCACAACGGGCGCTGCGCAGGCTCAGCGGCCCCGCATCGCCTGCTTGGCGCCCTTCATCTGGCGCCCGTTGGTCGGCATCGGACCCTTCGGCACCGGAAGCTGAGGGCGGACCGCGTCGAGCGCGCGAAGACGCTGCTTGACGTCGGTGATCTGGTGCGGCTGCAGTACCTTCGGCAACTTGCGGATCCGGTCGGCCAACTTCTCCAGGGGGACCTGCCCCTCCTTCTCACCCATGATGATCGTGGTCACCGTGACGCCGTACGCGACCCGCTCGTGCTTCTTCACCTCACTGGCGAGCATGGCCTTGAGCCGGCCGGGGTCGCCCTCGCCGATCAGCACGATGCCGCCCGGACCCACCGTCCGGTGCACGGCATCTCGCTGACGCGTGACCGCGATCACGGGAGTCGATACCCACTGCTTGGGTAGCATGCCGAGCGCCACCTCGGCCGAACCGGCCTGCCCCGCGTACCGCTTGTAGGTGGCCTTCTTGGCTCGGTTCACCAGGACGAGCATGGCCAGCAGCACGCCGATCGTGGCACCCAGGATGGGCAGGTAGATCCAGTGGCCGGTGATGATGCCGACGATCACGCCGATCAGGATCGGCAGCGCGAACGCGCCACCCATGATCCACGGGAGCTTGGGATCGTACTCGTGGGTGACCTGATAGGCCCGGACGATCTGGCGAACCCGGCCCATCTCGGCCGGATCGGTGGAGTTCTTCTTGCGGGCCTTCTTGTCGGCCTTGGCCTTCTGCTCGGCTTCCTTGGCGCGCGCCTTGGCGGCCGCCAGTTGGGCCTTCACATTCTCGTCAGCCATCGACCACCTCTTCTGCCCCCGTCGACGTCGACCTGGGGGACTGTTCCGATCCGCGCCCTTGACCATCGCGTGTGTCCAGCGCCTGACGATACAGCCGCCCGGCCCGGTACGAAGAACGCACGAGGGGACCGCTCATCACGCCGGCGAATCCCAGCTCCAGTGCCTCCTCGCGAAGCTCCACGAACTCCTCGGGCTTCACCCAGCGCTCGACGGGATGGTGCCGCGGCGAGGGCCGAAGGTACTGGGTGATGGTCAAGATCTCGGTGCCGGCGGCGTGCAGATCGCGCATCGCCTCACTGATCTCCTCGCGCGTCTCGCCCATGCCGAGGATCAGGTTCGACTTGGTGACCAGGCCGGCCTCGCGGGACCACGACAGCACCTGCAGCGAACGGTCGTAGCGGAAGCCGGGCCGGATCCGCTTGAAGATCCGCGGCACCGTCTCCACGTTGTGCGCGAACACCTCGGGGCCGGTCGCGAAGATCTCCTCCAGGTAGTGCTTGTGGCCCGTGAAGTCCGGGGCCAGCATCTCGACTCCGGTGTCGGGATTCAGGGCGTGGATCTGTCGGATCGTCTCGGCGTACAGCCAGGCGCCCTCGTCGGGCAAGTCGTCGCGGCAGACGCCGGTGACCGTCGCGTAGCGAAGGTTCATCTTCTGTACCGACTCCGCGACGCGGAGCGGCTCGCCCGCGTCGAAGTCCGCCGGCTTTCCGGTGTCGATCTGGCAGAAGTCGCAGCGCCGGGTGCACTGGTCGCCGCCGATCAGGAACGTCGCCTCGCGGTCTTCCCAGCACTCGAAGATGTTGGGACAGCCCGCCTCCTGGCAGACCGTATGCAGGCCCTCGCTTTTCACGAGCTCCTGGAGGTCGCGATACTGCGGACCCAGCCGCGCGGTGGTCTTGATCCACGGCGGCTTCTTCTCGATCGGCACGCTGGCGTTGCGCACTTCCAGGCGCAGCAGCTTGCGACCTTCGGGGGCGATCGTCACCTGCTCACTCTACTCGCGAGGCGCCCCGCGTGGTCTTCCCCGACTTGTCAGCGGGAGAACCTGCCATAGCCCTCTGAGACGCTGACAAGTCGGTCGCCGGTGGGTCAGGTGACGTCGCGGCGGCGGAAGACGAGCAGGGTCACGGCCAGCAGCGCGATGAGCACGACTGCCAGGTACGCCGACGCGGCGCCGAAGCCGAGGACGTGATCGACCGGCTCCAAGCTCACCCCCTGCGCGGTGACGGTCTGGCGATACGTCGTGTACGTGTAGCCGTAGGCGACGAAAGCCTGGATGTTCGTCTCCAGCTGCCAGCGCTTCAGTACGCCGAGCGCCGGCGCAAGGTAGGTCACGATGTTCAGTCCGAGCACCAGCAGTCCGTAGCCAAGCAGGACGCCGAGGGCGGCAACCGTGTGCCTGGTCAGCATGGCGATGCAGAACCCGACCAGGGCGGCGAACACCACCGCGGGGATCGAGCGCGCGGCCATCGCGACCACACCGCCGATGCCGGTGAGGGGCTGGCCGATGATGCTCGTGATGATCGCGGCCGCCCCGACCATCAGCAGCTCGGCAAGAACGCCCAGTACCGCCGTGCCCATCGCGAGCGCGGCAACCTTGGCCGCATAGACCTTGTCTCGCCGGGGAACGAACGTCAGCCAGTTGCCGAGCGAACCGCTGCTGTACTCCGCGCCGATGAACGACGCGGCCAGCACGAACCCGGCCAGGACGGCCGCCGCCGCAGCGAAGCCGACGCCCAGCTTGACGATCTGGTCGAACGGGGTGGGGGTCAATCCGTAGTCCGCCTCGGTCGGTTCGGGGTAGACGCAGTCGGACTTCGAATAGCCGGAGTCCAGGCACTGCTGAACCATGGCGTCGTGATTGTCCTGCCAGTTCTTCAGATCCTGCTCGTAGCCCTGGCGAGCCGCCGCGACCTGCTCGGCGGAGGGAGGCGTCACCCCCTGGACGACCGCGATCTGGAAGAGGGCGACCACCGCGAGCACAGCGAGGGTGAGGATCAGGGTCAGGCGGCGGCTGAGCAGCCGATTCACTTCGGCGCCGACGAGGCGGATCATCGCTGACCTCCCGTCGATCCGGGCTGTTGGGGGCCGGGCTGTTGGGGGCCGGGCTGTTGGGGGCCGGGCTGGTGTGGGGGTCCGGGCTGGTGTGGGGGTCCGGACTGTGGGGGTCCGGGCGGCTGGGGTACGGGGTGGTGGCCCCCAGGCACGCCGAGCTGCTGCTCGACGGTCAGGCTGAGGAAGACCTGCTCCAGGTCGGGACGGACCGGAATGAGCTCACGGACGTACATGCCCTCCCGGGCAAGGGTCTCGGTGATCCGGGCCGGATCGGTACCGGCTCCGGGAGCGGACGGGCGGACGGTCAGTGACTGGTCCGGGTGCTGATCCACGGCGTAGCCGGTCAGCTTCAGGGTGCGCGCCGCTCGCTCGGGATCGGCCACCACGACCCGGCACGCGCTCTCGGCGCCACGCGCCAGGATCTCGGCGACCGTACCCTCGGCGAGCAGGTGACCGCGCCCGATGATCGTCACCGTGTCCGCGACCTGCTCCACCTCGCTGAGGATGTGGCTGGACACCAGCACGGTCTTGCCGCGGTCGGCCAGGCCGCGCATGGTCGCACGGATCTCGTGGATGCCGGCCGGATCCAGCCCGTTGGTGGGTTCGTCGAAGATCAGCAGGTCCGGATCCTTGAGCAGCGTTGCGGCAATGGCGAGGCGTTGCTTCATGCCGAGGGAGTACGTCTTGTACTTGCCCTTGCCGCGGTCGGCCAGGCCGACCTCCTCGAGCACCCGACCGACCTGATCGCCCTCGGTACCGATGGCCTGGGCCAGCAGCTGGAGGTTCTTGCGGCCGGAGAACGCGGGGAAGAACTTGGGCTGCTCGACGATCGCGCCAATCCGATCGACGACGCTCGGCAGCAGTTCTGGGACCTCGGCGTCGAAGACCCGCATATGGCCGGCGTCGGCGGTGATCAGGCCGAGAAGCATCCTGATCGTCGTCGTCTTCCCCGAACCGTTGGGGCCGAGGAAGCCGTGGACGCCGCCGGCCGGCACGCGCAGGTCGAGATCGGCAACCGCGACCTGACGGCCGCCACGTGCGCGGTACGTCTTGCGCAGACCCAGCGCCTCGATCGCGAACTCGCTCCCTGCTGTCGCCGGGGCGGTCGACACGCTCACTGGTGCCACTCTCCTTCGCTCTTCCTCGGTCCGGGAACTCCGCACCCTACCTGTCGCGACAGCCCAGGCCCGCCTCATTTCCCGGTACGTCGGTGTTCCGCCCTGACGCTGGCCGCCCTGACTGGCCGCCCTGACTGGCCGCCCTGACTGGCCGCCCTGAGTGGCCGCCCTGACTGGCCGCCCTGACTGGCCGCCCCATGCCAGTGCGCACCCCTGGCGGTACCTCGCCCCTTGCACGCTCGGTGCGAAGTGAGGCGGCGGGGTGCGATGCGCAGGTACGCGGGAGGCAGGCAGGCACGAAGGATGGGGCCGGTGTCGCGAGGCCGTACGATCGAACCTCCATGTCGATCCTCGATCCCGCCCTTGTCGCACCCGAACCCGACGCGATCTACGAGGCGTTCATCGGCTGGGCGGAAGGTCGGGGTTTCAGTCCGTATCCGGCGCAGGCCGACGCGCTGATCGAGCTCGTCTCCGGCTCGAACGTGATCTTGGCGACCCCGACCGGATCCGGCAAGAGCCTGGTGGCGACCGGACTCGAGTTCGCGACTTCGGCCCGCGGCGGACGTACCTTCTACACCGCGCCGATCAAGGCCCTGGTCAGCGAGAAGTTCTTCGCCGCTGTCGAGATCTTCGGCTCGGAGCGGGTCGGCATGATGACGGGCGACGCCTCGGTGAACGCCGATGCGGAGATCATCTGCTGCACGGCGGAGGTGCTGGCAAATCTCGCACTGCGGCAGGGCTCGGGCAACGGGATCGCGAGTGTGGTGATGGACGAGTTCCACTTCTACGCCGACCCGGACCGCGGCTGGGCCTGGCAGCTGCCGTTGCTGGAGCTTCGCGACGCACAGTTCCTGCTGATGTCGGCGACCCTCGGCGACGTCACGCGCTTCCAGCGGGACCTGACTCGACGCACCGGTCGCGACACCGCGGTGATCGCGTCGGCCGAGCGGCCGGTCCCGCTGCACTACGAGTGGGTGACCACCCCGGTGCACGAGACGGTCGAGGAGCGCCTCGTCACCCACCAGGCACCGATGTACATCGTGCACTTCAGCCGGGCCGCCGCGATCGAGCAGGCGCAGGCGCTGAACAGCCTCCGAGTCTGCACGCGGGAGGAGAAGGACCAGATCGCCGACCTGATCGGCAACTTCCGGTTCGCGGCGGGCTTCGGCAAGGTGCTGTCCCGGCTGGTGCGCAATGGGATCGGCGTCCATCACGCCGGAATGCTGCCGAAGTACCGCCGGCTGGTCGAGCTGCTGGCCCAGGCGGGACTGCTCAAGATCATCTGCGGCACCGACACCCTCGGTGTCGGGATCAACGTGCCGATCCGGACCGTGCTGTTCACGTCGCTGAGCAAGTACGACGGGGTCAAGGCCCGACTGCTGACCGCTCGCGAGTTCCACCAGATCGCGGGCCGGGCGGGTCGCGCCGGATACGACAGCGCCGGCACCGTCCTGGTTCAGGCGCCCGATCACGTGGTGGCCAACCTCAAGGCCCTGGCGAAGGCCGGCGACGATCCGAAGAAGCGGCGCAGGGTGGTCAGGAAGAAGCCGCCGGAGGGCACGGTCGGCTACGGCGAACCGACGTACGACCGGTTGATCAGCGCAGAGCCGGAACCGCTGGAGTCGTCGTTCAAGGTCACCCACGCGATGATCATCAACACGGTCTCGCGACCCGGGAACTGCTGGACGGCGATGGAGCGGCTGCTGACCGACAACGACGAGCCGCCGCTACGTCGTCGCCGACATGTGCACACCGCGCTGACCATCTATCGCGGCCTCCTGGAGACCGGGGTCGTGGAGCGGCTCCCCGCACCGGATGATCATGGTCGGCTGGCTCGGCTGACCGTCGATCTGCAGGCCGACTTCGCGCTCAACCAGCCGCTGTCCCCGTTCGCGCTGGCCGCTGTTGACCTGCTCGACATCGATTCGGCGGACTACCACCTCGACGCGCTCTCGGTGATCGAGTCGACGCTGGAGAATCCTGGGCCGGTGCTGTCCGCCCAGCGCTCGATGGTCCGCGGCGAGGCGGTCCAGGCCATGAAGGCAGAGGGGCTGGAGTACGAGGAACGGATGGAGCTGCTCGAGGACATCACGTACCCGCAGCCGTTGCGCGACCTGCTCGAGGTCGGCTACCGGGCGTACGCCAAGAGTCATCCCTGGGTGCTCGACCACGAGCTCAAGCCGAAGTCGGTCGCGCGTGACCTGGCCGAGCGCTCGATGACGTTCACCGAGTACGTCGCCTTCTATGGACTGGCCCGAGCCGAGGGTTTGGTGCTGCGCTATCTCGCGGACGCGTACAAGGCACTGCGGCAGACCGTGCCCGAGACGAAGCGAACCGAGGCGGTCGAGGACCTGATCGCCTGGCTGGGGGAGCTGGTCAGGCAGACCGACTCGAGCCTGCTGGATGAGTGGGAGAAGCTTCGCAATCCAACGCCTGAGGAGGAGCTCGTCGCCGAGTCGGATCGTCGGCCGCCGGCTGTCACCACGAACCGGCGCGCGTTCACCGTGCTCGTCCGCAACGCGCTGTTCCGCCGAGTCGAGCTGGCGGCACGGCGCCGCTGGTACGACCTCGGCGAGCTGGACGGGGAACACGGCTGGAACGCGGACGCCTGGCAGGCCGCAATGGAGTCGTACTTCGCCGAGCACGACGCAGTCCAGACCGGTGCGAACGCCCGCGGTCCGGCATTGCTGATCATCGACGAGCAGGCCGGGCAGCCCGGGACCTGGCGGGTGCGGCAGATCCTCGACGATCCGGACGGCGATCACGACTACTCGATCACGGCCGAGGTCGACCTGGCGGCCAGCGACGAGGCCGGCGAGGCGATGGTTCGGGTCACCGCCGTCGGTCCGAGCGCTCCCTGGTGATGGGCCGGGGCCGGAAAGTGGGCGGAAACGACAGCGACACGCCGGTAAACCTTGTCGTTTGCGCCCAGTTTCCCTGGGGGCGGAGCCGGGTGGGGCGGAGCCGGGTGGGGCGGGCGGGCGCCTGGGGGCGGAGCCGGTGGAGGTCAGTGGGCGGCGGTGACGGCCAGGCCGTACGTGACCAGCGGCTCGACGGGACGCTCCGGCAGGTCGGGCGACTTCTCGTACGGCCGGAAGGCCAGCATCTCGTCCAGGTGAGGCGCCAGGGTCTCGGCGAACCCGGCGAGTGTCGGCGCGTCGGAGATCTCCGCGGCCAGGGACGTCACGCCGGCGTCGGTGATTCCGCAGGGAATGATCCGGCCGAACCAGCCCAGGTCGGGGTCGATGTTCGCCGCGAACCCGTGCATCGTGGTGCCCGCCGCCACCCGGACCCCGATCGCGGCGATCTTGCGCTCGGGCCGGCCGGGCCCTGAGCCCGTCGAAGGGCTGGGTGCCAGCCAGACGCCCGAGCGTCCGGGCACGCGGCCGGTGGCTAGGCCGTACACCGCGAAGGTGCGGATCAGAGCCTCTTCGAGCCGACGTACGTAGTCGACGACACCCACCGACTCCGGCAGCTTCACGATCGGGTAGCCGACCAGCTGACCGGGGCCATGCCAGGTGATCTTGCCGCCGCGGTCGACGTCGATGACCGGCGTTCCGTCGAGCGGGCGCTCCTGCGGCTCCGTCCGCTTGCCGGCGGTGTAGACCGACGCGTGCTCCAGCAGGATGACCGTCGCCGGGCGGGTGCCGGCGGCTACCTCGGCGTGGATCTCGCGCTGCAGGTCCCAGGCCTCGCGGTAGTCCACGAGTTCGGCACCGGGTCGGAGATCCAGATAGCTCAGAGCCATGGTTCGGAGTCTATGTCCGCGCCGGCTGGCCACGTTCGGCCCATCAGCGTGGATCCGCTCCCGCTGCACATACCGGGCAGATCGCCTTCGCGCGGCGACCACCGAAGGAGCGGAGCTCGGGTGCCCCTGGCGAGGGGTCTCAGCCGCGGCGGAGGGCGGCCTGGATGGTGCTACGCACGTCGGGTGCAGTGAACACGAAGCCCTCGTCGGTGAGTCGCTGCGGCACGACCCAGATGTCTCCGACCAGCTGCTCGGCGAGCTCACCCAGTCCGAGCCGGACCAGCGATGCCGGCGCCTTGAACAGGCTCGGCCGGTGCAGTGCCGCGGCCAGCGCGTCGGTGAACTCCGCGTTGGTGGCCGGCTGCGGGATGGTCACGTTGTACGGGCCGCGTGCATCGGCGTTCTCCACGCCCCACTCCACCACCCGGAGGTAGTCGTCCAGGCTGATCATCGGCATGTGCTGGCTGCCGTCGCCGAGCTTGGCCGCCAGCCCCAATGACCAGGCGGTCCGCATCGGCACGAGGGCACCGCCGCCGCGGTCGAGCACCGGCGACGTACGCAGGAAGACCGTCCGCACCCCCGCCTGGACCGCCGGCTGGGCGGCCCGCTCCCAGTCCTCGACCAGCTCGCCCACGAAGTCGTCGGCGGGCGGGGAGTCCTCGGTCTGGGGTGCGTCGGTGCGCTTGGTGCCGTACCAGCCGATCGCGCTGGCCTGGATGAGGACGGGCGCCTCGTCGAGCTCGGCCAGCGCCAGCGCCAGTGTGCGCGTGGGGTCGACCCGCGAGGATCTCAGCGACGCGCGCCGGGCCTTGGTCCAGGGCCGGTCGGCGATTCCCACCCCGCACAGGTTGACCACCGCGTCGACGCCGTCGAACACGGCCGGATCGAGGGAGCCGTTGCCCGGATCCCAGCGATACTCCGTCGCAGTCGCCGCGTCCCGCCGGACCAGTCGCACCGCCTGGTGGCCCTGGGCGGCGAGATCGACCCGGAGTGCCGTCCCGAGGAAGCCCGACGACCCGGCCAGCAGATATCTCATCTCAACCTTGCCTTACCCATTGCGTACGAAAAGTGGGCCTAAACCGCAGCTTCCAGCGTACGAAAGTTGCCGTTTGCGCCCACTCTCCGGGGAATGGCGCGACGGTCAGAGCCCGAACTCCGAGCCGAAGTCTCCCTCCTCGAGCCGCGCCTTCACGTGCGACAGGAAGCGGGCGGCGTCGGCGCCGTCGACGAGGCGATGGTCGTACGACATCGACAGGTACATCATGTCGCGCACAGCGATCACCTCGCCGAGTCGAGCATCCTTGATCACCATCGGTCGCTTCACCAGCGCGCCAGTGCCGAGGATGGCCACCTGGGGCTGGTTGACGATGGGTGTGTCCAGCAAGGTGCCAGCCGAGCCGTAGTTGGTGATGGTGAAGGTGCCGCCGCTCAGCTCATCCGGGGTCACTTTGCTGGCCCGGGTCCGGGCAGCCAGATCGGCGATCTTCTTCGCCAGCCCGGCGATGTTGAGGTCACCCGCATCCTTGATCACCGGCACCAGCAGGCCGCGCTCGGTGTCCACGGCGATGCCGACGTGCTCAGCGCTCGGGTAGCTGATCTCGCCCGCCTCGGTGTCGATGGTCGCGTTGACCTTCGGGAACACCTTCAGCGCTTCGATCGTCGCCTTCGTGATGAACGGCAGGTACGACAGGCTCGCGCCCTCACGGGCCTTGAAGTCGTCCTTGAACCGTGCCCGAATCCTGGAGATCGCGGTCAGGTCGACCTCGACGGTCGCTGTGAGCTGGGCCGAGACCTGGAGCGACTCGACCATGCGCTTGGCGATCGTCTTGCGCAGCCGGGACATCTTCTCGGTCGTGCCGCGCAGGTTGCTCGGCTCGAGCTTCGGAGCGCTCGGCGCGGCTGGCGCGCGCGCTGCTGCGGGAGCGGGTGCCTCGGCCGCCTTCTTGGCGGCCTCGGCGGCCTTCTTGGCCTCTTCGGCCGCGGCCAGGATGTCCTGCTTGCGGATCCGGCCGCCGACGCCGGTGCCCTTGACCGACGACAGATCGACGTTGTTGTCGGCCGCGAGCTTGCGGACCAGCGGGGTCGCGTATCCGGTGAAGTCCTGGCCCGAGGCACTATCGGATCCCGCCGTGCTGGGCGTGCTCTCGGCGGGCGGCGTGGCGCGGGAGGACTCTTCCGCGGCCGGAGTCGGCTCGGACTTGGCCTCGGCCGGTGCCGGTTTCGGTTCGGGGGCAGGCGCCGAGATCGGCTCCTGGCCGCCCTCGTCGCCGGCCGCCGTCTGGTCCTCGGTGGTGTCCGCACTGTCGACAGTGGCTGTCTCGTTGGACGGAGCCTCGGCCTCCGGGGCGGCACCGGACTGCGACGCGTCGCCGACGATCGCCAAGACGGCGCCGACCTCGACCGTCTCGTCCTCGGCGACCTTGATATCCAGGAGGGTGCCCGCGACGGGGGAGGGGATCTCGGTGTCGACCTTGTCGGTGGAGACCTCCAGCAACGGCTCGTCGGCCTCGATAGAGTCGCCGACCTGCTTCAACCAGCGGGTCACGGTGCCCTCGGTGACACTCTCGCCCAGAGCGGGCAGTGTGACCTCGGTGCCGCTCGCGGAGCCGCCACCCGATCCGCCGCTGCCCGATCCGCCGCTGCCACCACTGCTGGGGGCGGGCTCGGCTTCAGCGGCCTTCTCCTCGTCGGCCGCCGAGGTGGTTTCCGGCTCGGCGGCTGGAGCATCGTCAGCCGATGCCCCGCTTTCGGAGCCTCCGTCCTGCGAAGCACCGTCATCGGAACCGCCGGAGCTGTCGCCGCCCGCCTCGCTCTCGTCGCCGATCACCGCGAGTACCGCGCCGACCTCGACCGTCTCGTCCTCCGCGGCCTTGATCTCCAGCAGCACGCCGGCGGCCGGGGACGGGATCTCGGTGTCGACCTTGTCGGTCGAGACCTCCAGCAACGGCTCGTCCGCCTCGACGCGGTCGCCGACCTGCTTGAGCCAACGAGTGACCGTGCCTTCGGTGACGCTTTCGCCCAACGCTGGGAGGGTGACGGAAGTCGACATGGGTGCTGGGACTCCTTCAGGGGTACGACGCTTGCTCCGGTTGGGCTCAGCCTAGCCTCAGCGATTCGCGCGCTGACGAGGGTGGACTGTCGGGCTGAGGAGCAGGTCGACCCCGGTTCACCCGTGCGCGTGCAGCGGCTTGCCGGCCAGGGCGAGATGCGCTTCGCCGAGGGCCTCGTTCTGTGTGGGGTGGGCGTGGATGAGACCGGCGACGTCGTTCGGATACGCCTCCCAGCCCGTGATCAGCTGCGCCTCACCGATCAGCTCGCCGGCCCGCGCGCCGACGATGTGCACGCCGACCACCGGTCCGTCGAGGCGCCGGACGAGCTTGACGAACCCAGCGGTCTTGAGGATCTGTGACTTGCCGTTGCCGCCGAGGTCGTAGGTGAGCGTCTCGACGTCGCCATACAGCTCGCGGGCCGCCTCCTCGCCCAAGCCGACCGAGGCGATCTCGGGATCGCAGTACGTCACCCGCGGGATGTCGCGATCGGCTACCGGCGCCGGCGCACGCTCGACGAGTCCTCCCCGGTGGGCGATGTCCTCGGCCAGGAAGATCCCTTGCGCGAAGCCGCGGTGGGCGAGCTGCAGGCCGAGCACGAGGTCGCCGACGGCGTACACGCCAGGGACGGTCGTCGCCAGCCGCTGGTCGGTCTTGACGAAGCCCCGCTCGAGCTCGATCCCGGCCTCGGCGAAGCCCATTCCGGCGCTCACGGGGCCGCGACCGACGGCGACGAGCATGATCTCCGCGGCCAGCTCCTTGCCGTCTGCGAGCGTGACCGCGACCCCGTCGGTGTCGGTGCGTACTCCGGCGAAACCGTTCCCGGTGACCGCGGTGATCTTGCGCTTCCTGAAGGCGCGCTGCAGCGCGACGCTGACTTCGGGCTCCTCGTTGGGGACGAGTCGGGGGAGTGCCTCGACGACGGTCACCTCGGTGCCGAACGAGCGCCAGGCCGACGCGAACTCCACGCCGATCACGCCTCCACCCAGCACGATCGCCGAGCCGGGCAGCTTCTCCAGCCGAAGGGCATGTTCGCTGGTCAGCACCCGTTCGCCGTCGATCGTCAGTCCGGGCAGTGACTTCGACGTCGAGCCGGTGGCGAGCACGATGGCCGGCGCGGTCAGCCGATCCGCACCGACGACGACGGCCGGTGGGTGCCCGCCCGCGACGGCCTCCAGCCGCCCTTCGCCGGCCACCACCGTGATTCCGCGCTGCTTGATCAACCCGGTGAGACCCTTGTAGAGCCGCGAGACGACTCCGTCCGCGTAGCGGCGTACCTCGGCCAGGTCCACCCGATCCAGCGTGGCGTGCACGCCGAACTGTGCTCCGTCGCGCGCGGCGTCGGCCACCTCGGCGGCGTGCAGATACGCCTTCGTCGGGATGCAGCCCCGGTGCAGGCAGGTGCCACCGAGCAGGTCCTTCTCGACGAGTGCGACGTTCAGGCCGAGCTGGGCGGCGCGGAGCGCGCAGGCGTACCCACCGCTACCCGCACCGAGCACCACGAGGTCGTACGCGGCTTCCATCCCGCCATCCTCGCAGGGAGTGCCGGGGCGGCACGCTTCACTGGTCACTTCGGTTCGACATCGAACGCGGATCGGCCAGTGAAACGGCGGCGAGGCGGCATGTGACGATGGGTCTCATGGGAGAGTTGGGCCGCTTGGCCGGAGACGACTTCGAGACCTATGTCGCGCAACCCGAGGGCGAACCACGGGGCGGACTCGTGGTCATCCACGAGATCTGGGGTCTGGCCGATCACATCAAGGACGTGGCGGATCGCGTTGCGGCCGAGGGTTATCTGGCCATGGCGCCGGACGTGCTGAGCGAGGCAGGCATCACCCCGCAGGTCGGTGCGGAGCTGCTACGGCTGCGCACCAGCGCCTCGGCGGAGGAGCAGGCCCGGATGCAGCCCGTGATGCGCGAGAAGATGGCCCCGATGCAAGACCCCGCGTACGGCACGTGGGCGGTGGCTGCGCTGCAGCGCACGGTCGACCATCTGGCCGCGTACGACGGGGTCGGCGATCGGCTCGGGGTGATGGGGTTCTGCTTCGGCGGAAGCTACAGCTTCGCGCTGGCGGCGGCGGATGCTCGGATCAAGGTCGCCATCCCGTTCTACGGCTCGCCGCCCGACCAGGCGACGCTGTCCGCGATCAGCGGACCCGTGCTCGCCTTCTATGGCGAGACCGACGAGCGGTTGATCACCGGGCTGCCGGCGGTCCGTGAGCAGATGGCGACCGCGGGCGTGGACTTCACCGCCCAGGTCTATCCCGGTGTCGGGCACGCGTTCTTCAACGACACCAACCCGCACACGTACGACGCGGACACGGCGGCGGATGCCTGGGCGCGCACCCTGGCGCTGCTCGAGCGCACGTTTTGATCTTGCGCCGCTGCGCTTCAGGCCGGCTCGTTCGTCGCGGTCGGTGAAACGGAAAGACGTGTTCCACCGATCGCTCCTGCACTCGCCGGCGCGCAGCGGCCCTTCATTGCTCCGCTCGGCAAGCCTCGCTCCGCTGGGCTTCAGGCCGGCTCGTTCGTCGCGGTCGGTGAAACGGAAAGACGTGTTCCACCGATCGCTCCTGCACTCGCCGGCGCGCAGCGTCTCATTGCTCCGCTCGGAGGACCTTCGAGGGGCGAACACGCCCGGACGGTTGGACCGACAGCCATAATCGAGGCATGGGGTTCTTCCGCCGCGCTGCCGACAAGCTGAACCCGTCACGCGGCCGGACCAAGTCAGGCGGGTCGAGCGCCTCCATCGACCCCGCCATCGCCAACCACCTCACCGAGTTCGTCGGAACCAGGCGGGGTGTCGAGGCGTACGTCGAACCGCAGACCATCATCACCCAGACCACGATTCTGCTGGTGGCTTGGGACGGCGAGTGGACCCGGCGCCGGGTGCCGTCGCCGCAGTGGGCGCACTCGTTCGCCGTGTCTATGCAGATCCCCGGCTACGACGCCTTGGTGGTGGGCTATCCGCAGCGGATGCGGGACTACAACAGCCGGCTCAGCCGCAAGATCGACGAACCGGAGGATGCGGACGCGAGCGACCCGGTGTGGCCGAGCCAGGCGCCGGGAGCCGACTTCGCCGACCGAGCCAGCTGAGAAACGGGAGTTCGCCGACGACCTGGAGCAGGAGTTCCAGCTTCCGCCCAGCACCCACGAGGATCCGCGCGACCTCCGCTGAGCTGGCCCCGCCGGGCGACCGGGCCTCGGTCAGCGGTCGAGAACGCCGCCGGTCAGCCCTGAAGTGCCGTGGCCAGGGCGACCAGCGTGCGTACCCCGTAGCCGGTGCCACCGCCGCTGATGTGGCCGTATGCGCCCTTGTCGTTGTACGCCGGACCCGCGATGTCCAGGTGCGCCCAGGCGATGTCGGGACCGACGAACTCGCGGAGGAATGCCGCTGCCACCGGGGCGCCAGCCACCTTCTCCTTGGTCGTGGACCGAAGGTCGGCGACCGTTGACTCCAGGCGGGGTCGGATCTCGCGCGGGATCGGCAGCTGCCACAGGTCTTCCCCGGCCGACTCCGCCGCGTCGAGGATCCGATCCGCGGTCTCGTCGTCGGTCGCCATCAGGGCGGCGGTCCGATCGCCGAGGGCGACGATCGCGGCACCCGTCAGAGTTGCGACGTCGATCAACAGGTCAGGCTCGTCCTCGCTCGCCCGAGCGATCGCGTCGGCCATCACCAGGCGGCCCTCGGCGTCGGTATTGCCGTTCTCGACGGTCTTTCCCCCATACATGGTGAGTACGTCGGAGGGCCGGTACGCGGTGTCCGAGGGCAGGTTCTCCGCCAGCGAGGCGTACGTCGTGACCTTGATCTGCAGGCCTAGCCGGGCGATCGCGTCGGTTACGGCGATCACGGTCGCGGCGCCGGCCATGTCGCACTTCATCGTGTACATGCTGTCGCCGGGCTTGAGGTTGAGGCCGCCCGAGTCGAACGTGATGCCCTTGCCCACCAGTGCCAGATGGAATGATGCCCCGCGCGGCGAATAGCTGAGCCGCACCAGCCGCGGCGGTCGGGATGAGCCGCCGCCGACGGCCATGATTCCGCCGTAGCCGCCCTTGATCAGCGCGGCGTCGTCGAGCACGTCGACCCCGATCTTGGCGTCGCGGACCAGCGCCTTGGCCTGATCGGCGAAGGACTGCGGGTAGAGCAGGTTCGGCGGGATGTTGACCCACTCGCGGGTGGTCAGCACGGCCCGAGTGATCGTCTCGACGCGCTTGGTGAGGTCGGAGTCAGCCTTGGTTGCGCTGAGCACCGTGATCAGGCCGATCCCGCTCGGTTTCGGGTCGCGCCCGGTGACCGGGGCATAGTCGTAGGACCCCAGCAGCGCGCCCTCGGCGATCGCCTGGACGGTTGCCGGCTCGTCCGCGTCGAGGGAGACCACGACCGACAGTGCGCTGCCGTCGGCGAGTCCTGCGGCCTGGCGGACGCCGGTGCCGGCCGTCTTGCGGAGGTCCTCCGGTGTCGGCGACCCTGCGCCAACTCCGACCACCAGGATCCGTGGACCGGCCCCGGCTGGCGGCAGCGTGCGGGTCTTCCCGGCGGAGGACTTCGCGCCCAGCGTGCGGGCCATCTCCGCAACTCCGATCCCGAACGCGGCGGCGTACGCACTATCGATCTCGGCGGGCACCCCGATCACGCCTGCCTCGGTCAGACCGACGACCAGGACGTCGCTGTCGTGGGGTGGCGCCGTGGAGACGTTGAGCGGGGGGAGGGTCGGCGTGGGCACGTTGGCGGTCCTTCCGAGGTTCCGGAGTCTGTGTTCTTCGTTGCTGCAGATCTGGCCCGTCGTTGTCGGACCGCTTGACAGGCTAGTCCGTCGCTCGGACAGGCGGGGTGGGGTAGGTTCGCCGTTAGTCGTCTGCCGGACCGTGGTCGAAAGTGGTGAGGAGAAGCCGTGAGCGACCCGATCGACCGGAGCGGTGCGAACGGCCCACACCGGTCGCCCTTGCACGAGCGGCATGTCGCGCTGGGGGCGAAGTTCGCGGAGTTCGGCGGCTGGACGATGCCGCTGGAGTACGCGGGTGCGGGCGTCCTGGCCGAGCACACCGCGGTACGGTCCGCGGTCGGGGTCTTCGATGTGAGCCACCTCGGCAAGGCGATCGTCCACGGGGCTGGCGCGCGCGCGTTCCTCGATGGCTGCCTGACCGCCGACCTCGGCAAGATCGCTCCTGGTCAGGCGCAGTACACCCTGCTGTGCGCCGAGGACGGCGGCGTCGTGGACGATCTGATCGTCTACCTCCGCAGCGACGACGACCTGCTGCTCGTTCCCAACGCCGCCAACTGCGCGACGGTGACCGCCATCTTGGCGGCGGCCGCGCCGGGCGGCGTGGAGGTCGTCGACCGGCACGGCGACTTCGCCCTGATCGCGGTGCAGGGCACCGAGTCCGACGAGGTTCTGGGCGAGGCCGGGTTGCCGGTAGGTCACGACTACATGAGCTTCGTCGAGGTGGATCTAGACGGCGTACCGGTGACCGTCTGCCGGACCGGCTACACGGGCGAGCGCGGCTACGAGCTGATCGTGCCGACCGCCGCCGCCGAGGCGGTCTGGGACGCGCTGATGGCGGCCGGTCAACCGTACGGACTCCAGCCCGCGGGGCTCGGCGCGCGGGACACACTGCGGACCGAGATGGGCTACCCCCTCCACGGCCAGGACATCTCCCCGACCATCACCCCGGTCCAGGCACGACTCGGGTGGGCGGTCGGCTGGAGCAAGTCGAGGTTCTTCGGCGACGCCGCGCTGCGGGCAGAGAAGGAAGCCGGCCCGGCGCGTACGCTGCGCGGCCTGAAAGCGGTGCGCCGCGGGATTCCGCGACCCGGGATGACCGTCCGAACCGACGAGGGCACCGAGCTCGGCACGATCACGTCCGGGACGTTCTCGCCGACACTCAAGACGGGCGTTGCGCTGGCGCTGGTCGACTCGACCGTCAAGCTCGACGATGTCGTCGCGGTGGACATCCGTGGCCGCCTGGAGCCCTTCGTGGTGACCAAGCCGCCGTTCGTCAGCCCTCGGGTCCGCGAGCCGTGAGATCGCGAATCGCCCAGATCGCCCTGATCGTGGCGGGGTTGCTGATCGCGCTGTACCCATTCACGCTAGGGGCGTCGCCAGCGATCACCTGCCGAGGCGTGCCGATGAGTCCCGGCCAGACGTGTGCCAAGGCCGACGGATCGGCGATGGAGTCGTACGAGAAGCGGGTGGCCAGTGCGAACGCCGCCAAGCCGATCATCGTGGTGGTCGGCCTCGGAGTTGCGGGCTTCGGCGTCGCCCTGTTGGTCGGCGCTCGCCGCCGATCCGTCCCCGAGCCCTCGGTCGGCTGACCCCCCAGCGACACGCCCTCGGTCTGGCTCGCCCCCCAGCGGCAGCCCTCGGTCGGCTGAGCCCCCAGTGGCTCGCCTCTCCGAGAAACTGGGCCCAAACGACAGGTTGAAGCGCTTCAAATCTGTCGTTTGCGCCCACTTTCCGGGGTCGGGAGGGGCAGGCACCGGCAGGGGCAGGCACCGGCAGGGGCAGGCACCGGCAGGGGCCGGCAGTTTGCGGTCACTCGAGTTGCGGTCACCCGAGCTCGAAGAGGGTCTCGCCACGCTGGGCCAGGGCCGCCTCGATCCGCTCGCGGTCCCGTTCGCCCAGGTCGGGAAGGTCAGCGAGCCGCCGCCACTCGACCGCCGTCGACTCCTCGTCGCCGACGCCTGCCTCGCCGCCGAGATAGGTGCAGCGGAAGGCCATCGAGAGGAACTGACAGACATCGCCGTTGGGGTACGTCTTCGGTTGGTCCGTACGTAGGAGCGCGAGCCGTTCGACTCGAGCCTCGACCATCGTCTCCTCGAGGATCTCCCGTTGGATGCACACCGCCGGTTGTTCGCCCGGCTCGACGATCCCGGCCGGCAGAGCCCAGCGACCGTTGTCACTGCGCCGCACCAAGAGCAGCTCCTGATCGGGAGCGTCTCCTCGGAGCACCACGCCCGAGACTCCGGGCAGGAGGAGCAGGGCATGCCCGATGTGCTCACGCAGATCGAGGATGTATTGCGGTGTCGGCACGGCCCCAGTCTGTCCTTGGCCGGCGATCGAGCTCGAACCACCTCGTTCCCGACCCCGGGTGGTTCGTCCCGCCTTGGACGGGTCGGGTGCATCTCGCCCGGCTGGTCCACTTCCGGCAGTGCCGCGTCGACTTCGCGAGGGTTGGTGCGACTCCGCGCTGCTTCGAGGTCGCGCGGAGTCGCCTCAACTCGCGCGAAGGCAGGAACCCGCGCGAAGCCGGACCTTTCGGGGGGGGTCGGGCGGTGCGCGCGAGACCTGCGGTGCGCGGGGGACTGCGGGGCCGCGGTGCCGTGCGAAGGCTGCAGTCGGACGGGCAACGGGGGTAGGAGGTCGGGCTTCAGACCTCCGGGTCGAGCCGCATGGGCCCATACACCAGGCGGCTCTCCTCGTACAGGCTCACTGCGCGAACCCCGGCCTCGAGCAGGCCCGGATAGCACTCGCCCAGCCAGGTCTCGGCTTCACCCTGGGTCGGGAACGTCTTGTCCAGCCCGACGTCGCGGAGCGCGGGGTCACCCTTCCAGTGCCAGCTCATGTCCGGATTCTCCCGAATCCTCATGTGAGCCGCTTGGCCGGCGACGCCTTGCCGACCAGCGAGCCGTCGCGCTGCACCGCATCGCCCAGTGCCTCGTCGATCCCGGCCATGGTGTCCGCCGACAACTTCTTGTCCGCCGCAACGACGTTTGCCTGCACCTGCTCGGGACGCGAGCCGCCGGTGATGGCCGAGGCGATGTTGTCGTTCTGCAGTACCCAGGCAACGGCCAGCTGCGCCATCGTGAGGCCCTCGTTCTCGGCCAGCGGCGCGAGCTTTTGCACCCGGGTCAGCAACTCGTCGTTCTCGACAAGGTTCTTGATGAAGGCCGCACCGCCGGCCTCGTCGGTGGCGCGCGAGCCGGCGGGCGGGGGCTGGCCCGGCTGGTACTTGCCGGTCAACACGCCCTGAGCGATCGGCGAGAACACGATTTGGCTGATCCCCAGCTCGCGGGAGGTCGGAATCACCTCCGGCTCGATGATCCGATACAGCGCGTTGTACTGCGGCTGATTGGACACCAGCTGGATCTTCAGCTCGCGCGCCAGCGCGTGCCCGGCGCCGAGCTGGTCGGGCGTCCACTCGCTCACCCCGATGTAGAGCGCCTTTCCGGCCCGGACGACGTCGGCGAATGCCTCCATGGTCTCCTCGAGCGGGGTGGAGTGGTCGTACCGGTGAGCCTGGTAGAGGTCGACGTAGTCGGTCCGCAGCCGCTTCAGCGAGTTGTTGATCGACTCGTGGATGTGCTTGCGGGAGAGCCCGGTGTCGTTGTGACCGTGCTCGCCGGTGGGGAAGTAGACCTTGGTGAAGATCTCCAGCCCCTCGCGCCGCTCGCCGGCCAGCGCGTCGCCGAGGATCGACTCGGCCTTGCCGTTCGCGTACACGTCGGCGGTGTCGAAAGTCGTGATGCCGGCCTCCAGCGCTGCCCGTACGCACTCGGTCGCCCGATCGGCCTCGACCTGGGACCCGTGGGTCACCCAGTTGCCGTAGCTGATCGCGGAGACCTTCAGGCCGCTGTTGCCGAGATAGCGGAACTCCATGGAACTCATCTCCCTGTAGAGAATTCGGTGTCGGGTTGCTCAAGCGGCCGGCGCCTCGTCGCGCGTGACCGGCTTGCACAGTAACGCGCACGAAACACCACGGCTCACAGAGCATGGGGCACCATCGACCCTTCGGCCGGTGGCGCAAGCTCGTGGGTCACCGAGTGGCGGGGATCTCTGCGGGTGCCAAGCCGTGCCTCGCCGCCCAGGCGCACTGGTGCATGAGCCCGGCGGCGGCCATCTTGGTTCCTACCGCCCCCCAGAGACCTGCCCGTCACCCCACGTCGAGGGGATCGGGCAGCGATAACCGTCGATCAAGCTCGTCCTCGACACCCCAACACTGCTTCGGCGTCGAGGCCGGCTGAGTGCGGCGTCAGCTCATGGCCATCGCCGAGCTAGTACTCCTCGCCCCGCTTGATCCGCGGCGCCGGCATCCGGAAGCGGCGGATCTGGATCGAACGGTTCATGCCATACATCATGAGCCCCTTGGTCGAGGCCTTCGGCAGACGCTCGGCCAGCACCTTCTTGAAGCCTCGCCACATCAAGAAGCAGTCGAACAGCACGAGCAGAATGAAGGCGTACATCGCGATCGTGCTGATCAGGGCGATTCGCGGGACGGCCGTGCTGAGAAATGTCAGCGCGAGGATGACGACCAGCGCGGGCAACAAGAACTCACCGATGCTGAACCGCGCGTCGATGTAGTCGCGCATCAGCGCCTTCTCCGGCACCGACTCCCGCGCACTGGTCGACCTGGCGCGGTCGATCCGGCTCTGCCGCGACGCCTCCTGCCGAGCCTCCTTCTTCGTCATCGTCCGCGTGACGCGCTGACGACGGGCCTGCTCGGCCTCCTTGCGGCTGGGCGTCGGCCGACCCTTCTTCGGGGTCTGCGAGCCTGCGCCGGCCTCCTCGACAAGTGGCGGCGGGGTGGACCCCGCTCCCTCCTCGGCGGCGGACTTGCGCCCGAACAGTGCCACGATGTCTCTCCTCCAGATTGTCCGGTCGACCGGCGTCGGCAGGCTCCGCACATCAGGGTTCGGCCGGCGAACCCCGGAATTCTCTCAGGGGCTCGACCCAAAACGAAACTACTACCTGTGCAGGGCTGTGTGATGGTTTCGACCCGGGCATAGTCTGGACGTCTTGATGTCGCGTGGCACGGCCGAGGGCGGACGGCTCGTCGGAGTAGCTGCGCGCTCGTGACCGGAAGGACCAGCCACAGCTCATGGGCATCTTTCAGCGCATGTCGATGATCTTCCAATCGAAGACCAACAAGGCTTTGGACAAGCTCGAGGACCCGCGGCAGACGCTCGACTACTCCTACCAGCGGCAGCTCGAGCTGTTGCAGAAGGTACGTCGTGGCGTCGCGGATGTTGCCACCAGCCGTAAGCGGGTGGAGATCCAGGCCAACCAGCTCAACCTGCAGATCGACAAGCTGACCCAGCAGGCGCAGAAGGCGCTCGAGGTCGGCCGCGAGGACCTGGCTCGTGAGGCGTTGACCCGGCGGTCCGGGCTGCAGCAGCAGCTGGTCGATCTCCAGGCCCAGCATGCGCAGCTGCAGGGCGAGGAGGAGAAGCTGACCCGGGCCAGCCAGCGACTGCAGGCCAAGGTCGACGCCTTCCGCACCCGTAAGGAGACGATCAAGGCGACGTACTCGGCCGCCGAGGCACAGACTCGGATCAACGAGGCCTTCTCCGGCATCAGTGAGGAGATGGGTGATGTCGGGATGGCCATCCAGCGAGCCGAGGACAAGACCGCCCAGATGCAGGCTCGAGCGGGCGCCATCGACGAGCTGCTGGCGAGTGGTGCACTAGACGACCCGACCGGGATGGCCAAGGACGACATCACCCTCGAGCTCGAGCAGCTGGCCTCCGACTCCGAGGTGGAGAACGAGCTGGCCCGGATGAAGGCGTCGCTCGGCGCCGGCTCCAGCGCCGCTGCGCCCGCGATCGAGGGACAGCAGGCGGCACCGGGTGTGCCGAACGGCCAGACCGCTTCCACCCAGACCGCGCCCCCGCAGGCCTCACCGACCCAGGCCGCTCCCCAGCAGCTGCCGCCAGGTCAGGCGCAACCGGGTGGTTATCAGCAGCCCCAGCCGTACGAGCCTCAGGTACAGCCCAACTCGGGAGACCTGCGGTGATCGTACGCATTCTGGGTGAGGGCCAGTGGAAGGTCGACGACGCAGCTGTCGCCGACCTCAACGAGCTGGACGCCGCGGTCGAGCGCGCTGTCGCCTCCGACGATCAGGCCGAGCTGTCCGCGGCGCTGAACACGCTGCTCGGCGAGGTGCGCGGTAAGGGTGTCGCGGTCCCGGACGACGCGCTCCAGGACTCCGATCTGATCCTGCCGGCGGCCGACTCGACCGTGGCTGACGTTCGCGCGCTGCTGAACCCGAGCGGCAGCGGGCTCATCCCCGGCTGACCTCGTTGGGGAGGCGCGCAATCAGTCGGGTGATCGTCGCCGGGGCGGACGAGCCCGGACTCGTACGCCAGGACCACGGCCTGCGCCCGGTCGCGCAGGTCGAGCTTGGTGAGGATCCGGCTGACGTGCGTCTTGGCGGTGGCCTCCGACAGGTAGAGCCGCCGGGCGATCTCGGCATTGGACAGGCCGCGGCCGAGGAGTGTCAGCACTTCCCGTTCCCGCTGCGTGACCCGCTGCAGCTGCGGATCGGCGCGCGTCGGCGCGGGCCGGCGGACGTACTCCTCGACAAGTCGCCGGGTCACCGTCGGCGCGAGCAGGGTCTCCCCGGCGGCGACGGTCCGCACGGCGTCGGCCAGCCGGCGGGGCGGGACATCCTTCAACAAGAAGCCGCTGGCGCCGGCTCGCAGCGCGTCGTAGACGTACTCGTCGAGGTCGAACGTGGTCAGCACCAGGACCCGACAGTGCCCGGAGGCGGTCACTCGGCGGGTGGCCTCGATGCCGTCCATCACGGGCATCCGTACGTCCATCAGCACCACGTCCGGTGCGCGCTGGTCACACACGCGGACGGCTTCGGCACCGTCGCCCGCCTCGGCGAGCACGACGATGTCCGGCTCTGCCTCGAGGATCATCGAGAATCCGCCCCGGACCAGCGCCTGGTCGTCGACCACGACCACCGAGATGGTCACCCCGGAGCCTCGACGTTCAGGTGCGCCTCGACCCGATAGCCGCCATGCGGGTCCGGACCCGCGGTGAGCCGGCCGCCGTACAGCTCGGCCCGTTCGGTCATACCGATCAGACCCTGACCCGCGCCCGGGACGACCGCGCCGCGGCTGCCCGGGCCGTCGTCGGCCACCGTCAGGTCGAGCCAGTTGGTCCCATAGCGCATTCCGACCGAGGCACGGCTCGCCTGGGCGTGCTTGATCACGTTGGTCAGCGCCTCCTGGAGGATCCGGTACGCGGCCAGCTCGACGCCGGCGGGCAGTCGTCGTACCGTGCCGGAGCGTTCGACATCGACCGTGACCCCTGCCCGCCGGACATTGTCGGCCAGCTCGTCCACGTCGGCGAGGCCTGGCTGGGGCGCCGTGGTGGCGTCATCCTCGTCCAGCCGCAGCACACCAAGCACCCGCCGGAGCTCCTGCAGCGCCTGCCGGCCGGTGTCCTGGATCGAACCGAGCGCCTTCTGTGCCCGATCGGGGTCGATGGTCACCATCCGTTCCGCGGCCCCCGCCTGGACCACCATCACGCTGACCGAGTGGGCGACGACGTCGTGCAGCTCCCGGGCGATCCGCGCGCGCTCGGTCTCGACGGCGAGGGCCGCGTACCGCTCCCGGGTGTGAGCCAGCTCGTCGCTGGTGGCGCGCAGCTCGTCGATCAGCACCCGACGCTGGCGGATCAGGGCTCCGGCCGCCCAGCTGGCGGTCGCGATGAAAACCACCCAGAGCACGCCCCCCAGGCCGTCGGCGGCCGTGAGGAGGGCGGCGATGCCCGCGGCGAGCGCGCCGAGCGATGGTCGGAGACGAACCTGCGCCGCGACGGTCGCCAGGGCGAGCACACACGGGATGACCGAGGCCAGGTTGTTGTCCAGGCTCACCCCGGTCAGGCGACAGAACAGCAGCGTGCCGAACACCACCGCGAACGTGACCCACGGGTGCCGGCGCCGCCAGGCCAGCGGCAGACCGAACGCGATGGCCGCGACGAGACCGGCCCACAACGGCGCGGGGACCTGGCCGGTGAGCACCTCGGCCAGCCCGATGGCGACCACGAGCATGGCAAGTGCCAGGTCGATCGTGTCCGCCCGCTTCGACCGCATGACGGCGCGCCCGCTGGTCGCCGGACGCTCGCTGCCCGCGGGTCGGCCGCTGCCCGCCGGATCGGCCTGCTGCCCGCCGGAGGCCTGCTGCCCGCCGGAAGCCCGCTGGTCACCTGACGTGCGCTGGTCACGGCTCGACGATATTCCCGGGCGGCCACCAGCGCGTCGTCCGCGCGATGTAGCCCGATCGGCCCCGGGGAGTATCCGGGTCAGGCGCAGTGTCAACGCCCGGCGCAGCAGCTCGAGCCCGTCGGCCGACGCCGGGACGGGTCGCCATTTCCTACGGTTGCGGCATCGATCTCCAACCCTGAAAGGGATGCGACCATGACCGCAGTCTCACTGCCCGACGTACGCACCGAGTCCGGCGTCGTACCGAGCTCGAGCCCGATCCCGCCGGCCCGCCGGGTCGCGGGCGCGCTCTGCCTCCCCGCCTTCTTCCTGGCACTGCTCGCCACCGGACCGCTCGATCCGCTCGACGACGGCGGGCCGAACGCCGCCCAGCTCCAACAGGCCGCCGGCCACCTCGGCGAGCTCCAGCTGCTCGCCCTCGTCGAGCTCGTCGCCGCGGTCCTCCTCGTCGGTGTCGTGCTGGCCTTCGCCGGGCGTACGCGGGGACGCGGTCAGACCCTCGGGAACCTCGGCGTCGTGCTGGGCGTCCCGGGCGGGATGGCGATGGCGCTGATCGGCATCCACCACGCCCTGCTCGCGGTCCTCGCTGCGCAGCCGATGGCGTCCGCGACGCAGATCCTGGACGGGCTGGACTCGGCGGTGATGCCGCTGTTGCTGCCGCTGATGCTCTGCGGCCCCATCGCCCTCGTGCTGCTGGCTGGATCCGGTCTGCGGGCGGGTTTCGTGCCCCGACCGGCGTTCGCTCTGGTCGCGGTGTTCGGTGTCTCCGACTGGATCCCGGCGCTGCCGATGGGTGAGCTGATTCCGTTGCTGTTCGGGCTGGTGGGATTCGGCTGGATCGCCGTCGACCTGCTGCGGAAGCGCAGCTAGCCCCCGATCATTCCGTCCCAGTCGTCAGAAGCTCAGCGCCAGATCTGGTGCTCAACTGCTGACGGCTCGGGTAGGGCCTCAGTCGCGGGAGGTCTCACCGGGCAGGTCGAGCATCCGCTGCAGGGCCGCCTTGGCGAACCGTTCCGTCTCGGGGTCCACCACGATCTGGTTGACGACCTCGCCGGCGACCAGACTCTCCAGTGCCCAGACCAGGTGGGGCAGGTCGATCCGGTTCATCGTCGCGCAGTAGCAAACGTGCTGCTCGAGGAACGTGATCTCCTTGTCCGGGTGGGTGTTGGCCAACCGCTTGACGAGGTTCAGCTCGGTCCCGATGGCCCACTTCGAGCCGGCCGGCGACTGCTCGATGGTCTTGATGATGAACTCCGTCGAGCCGATCAGGTCGGCCTTGAGCACGACCTCGTGCTGGCACTCCGGGTGGACGAGCACCTGCACGCCAGGGATCCGGGTCCGCACCTGGTCGACCGCTTCTGGGGTGAACCGCCCGTGCACGGAGCAGTGGCCCTTCCACAGGATCACCGTCGCGGCCCTCAACTGTTCCGCCGTGAGACCGCCGCTGGGTCGGCGAGGGTCGTACACGACGCAGTCGTCGAGGCTCAGCCCCAGCTCCAGGACCGCGGTGTTGCGGCCGAGGTGCTGGTCGGGCAGGAACAACACCTTTTCTCCGCGCTTGAACGCCCAGCTGAGCACGGCCTTGGCGTTGGAGGACGTACACACCACACCGTTGTTGCGTCCGCAGAACGCCTTGATGTCCGCGGAGGAGTTCATGTACGTCACCGGTACGGTCACGTCGGCCACGCCCGCGTCCGCCAGGGCGTCCCAGGCGTCCTCGACCTGGGCGAGCCGGGCCATGTCGGCCATCGAGCAACCGGCCGCGAGGTCCGGGAGGATCACCTTCTGCGCGGGTCCGGTGAGGATGTCGGCCGACTCGGCCATGAAGTGCACGCCGCAGAAGACGATGAACTCGGCGTCGGGCCGCGCCGCGGCGTCCCTGGCCAGCTTGAACGAGTCGCCGGTCACGTCGGCGAACTGGATGACCTCGTCGCGCTGGTAGTGGTGACCGAGCACGAACACCCGGTTGCCGAGCGCCTGCTTGGCTTTTCGCGCGCGAGCGACCAGCGACGGATCCGACGCCGCGGGTAGATCGCCCGGGCACTCGACGCCGCGCTCGGAGTGGAGATCGGACTGGGTGCCGAGGATGTAGAGGGAGAGGCTCCGCTTGCCCGGTGCGGTCGGCGCCTGGGGCGACGTGGTGGTCATTCGATCAGAATATCCGCTCGGTGGTGTCTCGGATCGCGCCTGATCCGGACCTGGAGACGCAGATCACCACGGCGCACTACTTCGCTGCCGAGTCACGCGAGTTGACGTGCTCGCCAGAGGTCCCGGAGCAGTGCGATCTCGGCGAGATGGTGGATCAGCTCCCGGTGGATGTGCAGCACAAGGCCCAGCATCGGCGACGACTCGAACCCCGGTTCGCGGCACGGCCGGGCCAGCGCCCGGATCGAGCCCGCGGACTCCCTTGATCCACCGGTCGTAGCCGTCATCGATGGCGGCAAGGGCCTCGTCGGCGGTGCCCGGGTAGTCCTAGTCCGGATAACTGATCGGCGGCCCGTCGAAGTAGCGGGCGTTCCGGTCCCCGAAGATGCCGACGATGATGTGGGCCAGCCGCCACGAGATCGTGGTCACCGGCGGTGGACTCGGTTCGGGAAATGCGAAGTCGATCACCCACGGGCCGGTGCCGACCTCGACGTGGCGACCCGTGCCGCGGGGACGGATGTTCCAGCTGTCCGCGACGGGTTCCCACAGGTATTCCTCGTCGGCCAACCCCTCGATTCGCGGGTGTGCCTGGTGCTGCCAGTGCCACTCCAGCTGGGCGATCAGCTCGCCGGTCAGATCCATCTGCTCAGTCATGGGTCGTACGTTGCCCGCCGGGTCTGACACCTTCCGAGCACCGCGTACGCCCCGCCCGAAGCCACTTCCCGCCCCGACGGGCCACTCTGCACACCGGCGCCGATGCGCAAGGTGTCCCACCGATGCGCGAAGTCGCAGCGAGAGCGTGACGCTCCCGCCATTCGGGCTGTTCTCGGGTCGAGTGTCCACTTCCTGGGAGGTGGGACGAGCCCGTCGACCGGACCGACTGCCTACGACGGACCCTTCCCGACGAGGAGCTCAGCGAGATCGATGACGTTGTTGACCGCGTAGAGGCCGCCGGCGATTTCGTTGATGAGCTTCGGCGGATTCGTGATCAGCGAGTCCAGCCCCATCCAGTGGTCGAGGTCGAGCGTGACGCCGGCCCCTCGACCGCCCGGCCGGTCGGCGAACTGCACGCCGGCCTTCCCGCTCATGATGTCGATCACCTGCTGAGCGATGATCGTGTAGCCGGTGGTGCTCGGGTGGACGCCGTCGAGCGCGATCAGGCCCCCCTGGGTCCGACCCTTGACGTCCGTCTCGAAGAAGCGGGTGTCGGGCCACGGCGATAGCGACCGCATGGCCGCGGGCAGTTCGTACGGCGCGAACCAGCCCGGCTGCGTCTGCGGACTTGTCAGGTACCGCCGGTAGGCGAGGCGATCGAGGACTCCGCAGAGATCGAACAGGTACCAGTCGCGCGGGTCGTCCGCGTGAGCGCCTTGACCGAGCCGGGCATCGCGGACGGCGCGCTTGATGAAGTAGTTGTACTGGTCGATCGCGGCGTCGACCGCGCGCGCCTCGTCGCCGGTGATGCACGGGTGAACGGAGGGGTCGAAGTTCGCATCGCTGATCCAGGGTCGGGTGTACCTGGCGAAGTAGCGGCTGTAGTAGGGCTTGTCGCCGACGCCCCGCGTGATGGGAACGATCGTGACATGCGGAACGGTGGCGAGGATCACGTGCTTGGCGTCGATATCGCGTAACTGGTTGACGAGGAGGGCGTACTCGTGCTCGAAGTGGTCCGGCGCCCAGAGGTTGTAGGCGTCCTTCTGGGCGAGATCGTCGTAGCCGGGCCCGGTCCAGTGCAGCTGGAGGCTGAGCACGACTCCGAGGGCGTTGTTGGCGCCCAGCGCGACGACGAGCGTCTCGATCCCGCCGTGGTCGCCGAGCCATTTCGCGGCGGAGACCTGGGTGGTGTCCTGGTCCGGTCCGTTGAGGGTGCGGAGCGCGATGCGTTCCTCGGCGTAGCTGGTGGAGAACTCGTTGCCGATCCGGCGCAGGATATCCTTCGCGACCCGCTGCACGAAGTGCGTTCGCAGCGCCTCGGGCGTCATGGCCTGCTCGAGCCAGGAACTGGTCTTGCCGATCGAGTCCCGGACGTCGTAGCCGGTCACGGCGAGGTTGTGGTGGAAGCTGGCGGCGGGCGGCAGGGGGACCGCGCCGTCCAGCCGTTCCCAGTAGGCGGCGACCGAGCGGGCCACGTCGGCGATCGCCTCCGCCGCCTTGATCTCATGGGTACGAAGGGAGCGTCCGCCGGAGGCTGACTCCAGGGTGCGGAACAGCGCTTCGAGGTTCAGCGGCAGCCCGGGCGCCTCATCGGGTCCCGGAAACGTCGGGTAGGTGAACCCTGTCTCGTCGAGCCCGAGCTCGTGGGCGACCATCGCCGGCCAGGACAGCGAGGTCTCCGAGATGGCCAGACTCTTGAACCCCTGGCTGATCGAGTCACCGATGGTCACCAGCCGGTGCTGGCAGGCACCGCCGCGCTCGGTCGCGTCCGGGTGATGTGGCAGGTCGAGGTCGGCCCGCGACGCGACGATCGGCATCGGCGCCTCCCAGCGGATCTTCAGCTCCGGGGGACTGCCCGCCGGGGGACGCGGCACGGGCTCGCCCTCCGCGAGCTCGGGAACCTCGTACTCGATCGCATCGTGCAACGACGTTCCAGCCATGGCGAGTCCTCCCGGGCGGCGAGAGCGCCGTCGACGCTTCCAGCTTCGTGCTCCGGATCGGCTGTGTCCATACGTGGTCCACGCGTGCGAAGAGGGTGAGACGATGCCCGCCGTGCGCATCCTGGTGGCGAGTGACCGGATCGGAGCCCTGAGCTCGCGCCGGGCCGGCGAGGCGATCGCGTCCGGTTGGCCGGAGGCCGAGGTCCGGGTGTATCCGGTCGGTGAAGCGGGCGGTGGCTTCGTCGAGGCATTTGCCGACGCGAGCGGAACACGAGCTCACAGTGTTGCCGACGCGGCCGGCGTGATGACGGCGACGGTCGCCACGCCGCCCGCGGCCGGTTCGGTCGACGCGCCCGTAGCGCCCGTGGACCTGGCCTCGTCCCGATCGGCGGTGTCCTGGGAGCCGGCGATGGCGTCGGCGGATCCGTTGCCGGACGGCGAGACGTCGGTTCCTCTCGGCCGTGCGGTCCGCCGAGCGCTGGAGGAACGAGCATCCGTCCTGTACGTCGATCTCGCCGGTCCGGTCGTCCATGACGCCGGCGCCGGCTTCCTCTCCGCTCTCGGTGCGGTCGGTGATGTCCCACTGGATCGCGGAGCGATGCCGCTGGCGACGCTGACCGACCTCGACCTGCAGGCGGCTCGCACGCTCCTGGCGGACACCGAGCTGGTCGGAGTGGTGCCCTCCCCGGAGCTGCGCGGGCTGCTGCTCGGCCTGCGGGGCATCACGTCCCGGCTGGGCCGTGACCACGACGTCGATCCCGCCCGGATGCTGGCGGTGGACGCGGCGCTGGAGCGCTTCGCGTCGCTCGCGGCCTCGCAGCAGGCGACGGCACCTGGGTCGGGCGCCTGCGGCGGGCTCGGTTTCGCCATCCTCGCGCTCGGCGGCCGTCTGATGACCGGACCCAGCGTGACCTTGGACACAGCGCGCGCAGGGCCACGGCCCGATCTGGTGCTCACCGGGTGCGACGTCTTCGACTTCGCCCGACGCGGCGGCGGAGTGGTTGCGGAAGCCGCTCGGCTGGCGACCGACGTCCTGGCCCCGTGCGTGCTGCTCGCCGGTGAGTCGTACGTCGGAGCGCGGGAGATGCGCGCGATGGGTATCGAAGCCGCGTACGCGACACGTACGGGCGGCGCGCCGGGAGGCTCGTCCGACTGGGCCGCCAGCCGGACCGATCTCGAGCAGCTGGCCGCCCGGGTCGCGCGAACCTGGCGCTGGTGATGGCCCTGTTTGCGCCCGCGCAGCTGCCCGGATTCACCGGTCGGGCACCCCATGGGTGGTCGAAGCACCCTCTGCAGACGGTGCCTCGACCATCGTCCCGGCGCCTCGGCGCTGCCGAGCGCGGTTACGTGAGCCCGGCGGAAGCCACCATGCTGGAGCGGGAGCTTTTGGGCAGGCGTACGTCGGCTCTAGACTGGGTCCGTCGGGAATAGCCGGTCGGGACCTCCGGTTGGCACCTGTCGGACGTGAAAACAAGTCACCGAGCTCAGGAGACAGATATGACGGCTACGGACCAGGGCATCATCAGCGCACCGGTGATCGACGGCATCGTCCTCACCGACGAGGCCGCCTCCAAGGTGAAGGCGCTGCTCGACGGCGAGGGCCGCGACGACCTCGCACTTCGGGTGGCTGTCCAGCCCGGTGGATGCTCGGGCCTGCGCTACCAGCTGTTCTTCGACGAGCGCAGCCTCGACGGTGACATCGTCAAGGACTTCAGCGGCGTGAACGTGGTGACGGACCGGATGAGCGCTCCCTACCTGATGGGCGCGACCATCGATTTCGTCGACACGATCGAGAAGCAGGGCTTCACGATCGACAACCCGAACGCCACCGGGTCCTGCGCCTGCGGCGACAGCTTCCACTGAGCCAACGGCGAACCGGGCCACCGCGGCCCCCGAGATCGCGACTCCCTGCCCCGACCGAGTCCCGGGGCAGGGAGTTTCGTCTTGTCGGGGCGCACTCCGAGGGGTGCGAGCAACAACGAAACTGTCAGAGCCGGTCCGTAGCGTGAGGGTCCTCGTACAAAGACAAGGGAGACCCGTCATGGACATGAAGATCGAGCTCATCCTCGTCCCGGTGACCGATGTGGATCGGGCCCGGGACTTCTGGGCGGGCATCGGCTGGCACGTCGACTTCGACACCACCGTGAGCGAGGAGATCCGGTTCGTCCAGATCACGCCGCCCGGGTCGGCCTGCTCGATCGCGTTCGGAAAAGGGATCAGTCCGATGGCGCCCGGCAGCCTGGACGCGGTGCAGCTGGTCATCGCCGACGCCGATGCGGCGCTGGCTCTGCTCACCGAGCGAGGTATCGAGGCAAACGGTGTGGCCGAGCTGGCGTGGGGACGCTTCGTGGACTTCCGAGACCCCGACGGCAACCGCTTCATCCTTCAGCAGATACCGCCCCGACCCGACTCGGGGGTGACGACTAGTTGACCCGGGCGATGACGAAGCGCGGGGGAGTGGTGTCGACCAGTCGCTGACCGCGCATCCGGCACCACGCGACCAGGTCGGCTGCCGCCGCCGGGTCGTCGGCGAGCAGCTCGATCGTCGCGCCGACCTCGACATCCGCGATCCGGCGGGCCAGCTCGATGATGGGCCGCGGACACGCCATACCGCGGCAGTCGAGGGTCAGGGCCGGCCTGCTCATGGCGCCCCGAGGGTGGCGCGGATGCGGTCCACAACGGGCGGCAGCGCGGTCAGCAGGGCATCGACGTCGGACTGGGTGCTGGTCCGGGTGAGGCCCATCCGGAGGTTGCCGTGGGTCAGGGCGCCCATCGCCGCCAGGACGTGCGACGGCGTCTCGCTGCTGGCGCTGCACGCGGAACCGCTCGCGACGGCTATTCCGGCCCGGTCCAGCTCCAGGGTCAGCGTCTCGCCGTCGACGTACAGCACCGAACAGGTCAGCAGGTGCGGCACCCGTGCGATTGGATCGCCGACCACGTCGACGTCGCTCACCCGCTCGGCGATGCCGACCCGCAGCCGGTCGACGAGGCCGTGCTGGACGGATGCAACCCGCTCTCGGTCCGCCAGCCAGGTCTCCAGGGCCACCGCTGCGGCGACGATCGCGGGAACGTCCGGCTGGCCCGGCCAACGACCGCCCTGGTAGTCGTCGACGGGATAGGGCGCTCGCCAGCGCACACCCCGCCGAATGACCAGCACACCGACCGAGACGGGTCCGCCGAACGCGCCCGCTGCGCCGGTCAGGACCGACCAGCCGATCCCGGCCGAGCTCAGGTCGACCCGGCCGAGTGCACTCGTGGCATCCAGCACCAGCGGTACGTCCGAGCGTCGGCAGAGCTGCGCCGCCGCCTCGTACGGCTGCCGGGTGCCGACCTCGTGGTTGGCGACCTGCAGACAGGCCGCCGCGACCTCCCCGGATCCGATGTCCGCGGCCCACTGGGTCAGGTCCAGATGCCCCTGCCCGTCCACCGGTACCGACACCGCACGGCCGTACGCGTGGGCGGCGGCCAGGGTCGAGGAGTGCTCGATCGCCGACGTCACGATCTTCGTCCCGACCCGGCGCCGGCCGGCCGCGAGACCGGCTATGGCGGCATAGGTGGACTGGACCCCCGAGCCGGTGAAGACCACCTCGTCGGGCCGGGCGCCGACGGCGGCGGCGACGACCTCGCGGGATCGATCCAACGCCTGAGCGGCCAGTCGGCCGGGCCGGTGCAGACGGGCGGAATCTCCCCAGCCGGCGTCCTGCGCGGCGAGCCACGCGGCCCGCGCCTCGGGCAGCAGGGGCTCGACCGAGGACGCGTCCAGATACACAGGAACGCCCACCTCCGCCACACCCGAAACTTACGCCAGACCAAGCGGTGTCGCCCCGGTCCGGCTGCGTTAGTGTGTGCGTACGAGGTCGACAGGCGATCATGATCGTTCGTCGTGCCCGCGCAAGCTGCATCTCGCTCAGACGGTGAACCAGAAAGGCTCGATGTGGGTGGCAACACTTCTCGGTCCGCACGTCGGTCCTCGCGGCGCCTGCTGCTGGCGGTGCTGTCTGTCGGCGTCCTGGCCCTGGCCGGATGCTCGGAGGCGGACATCCAGCAGTGGAAGCGGTTGGGCCTGCCGGCGCCATCGGGTGATCGGACTCCCTATGTCGAGCACCTGTGGATCGGCGCCTGGATCGCGGCAGGGTTCGTCGGAGTCTTGGTCTGGGGCCTGATCGGCTGGGCGGTGCGCCGCTACAAGCGCAAGGACCCGAACTTCATCCCGAAGCAGAATCGGTACAACCTCCCGATGGAGATCATGTACACGATTGTGCCGTTCATCATCATCGGCGTGCTCTTCTACTACACGATCATCGCTCAGCACAAGGTGCAGGCCGTCGTACCGAATCCCGACCACACGATCGACGTGGTCGGCCAGAAGTGGTCGTGGACCTTCAACTACAAGGAAGCGAACAACCCCGACGTCGGGCAAGACGTCTGGGCGGCGGGCACGGTCAACAGCTCACCCGACCTCTACCTCCCAGTCGGTGAGTCCATTCGCTTCAACCTCTTCTCGCCCGATGTGATCCACTCGTTCTGGATCCCGTCCTTCTACACCAAGCTGGACGTCGTCCCCGGTCGCGACAACCACTTCTACACGACCCCGACCACGTTGGGGACGTTCCCCGGCAAGTGTGCGGAGCTGTGTGGGACCTACCACTCGGCGATGATCTTCAACGTCCACATCGTCAGCAAGGCCGACTACGACGCCTACCTGAAGACCTTGATCGCCAAGGGCCAGACCGGCGAGGCGAAGGGCCCGAAGGACGCCAACTCACCGGTGAATCCGAACCCGACACCGACATCAGCAAGTGAAGAGGGCAACGGATGACGACTCTCGAGCGTACGGCCGCTCCCGCCGAGATAGCTCAGCCGACCCGGGCCCTCGGGACGCAGATCTGGCGGTGGATGACCACCACCGACCACAAGGTGATCGGCAACCTCTACTTCGCTACCTCGATCGGGTTCTTCCTGTTCGGTGGCGTGCTTGCGCTCGGCATGCGTGCGGAACTGGCCCATCCAGGCCTCCAGTTCATGTCGTACGAGGTCTACAACCAGTTCTTCACCATGCACGGCGCGGTCATGCTGCTGCTGTTCGCGACACCACTGTTCGCCGGGTTCGCGAACGCGATCATGCCGCTGCAGATCGGGTCGCCCGACGTGGCGTTCCCGCGGCTGAACATGTTCTCGTACTGGTTGTACCTGTTCGGCGGGCTGATGGCCTGCTCCGGCTTTCTGACCCCCTCGGGTGCGGCGAGCTTCGGCTGGTTCGCGTACGCGCCGCTGAACGACGCCGTGAACTCCCCGGGCATCGGATCCGACCTGTGGATCATGGGCTTCTACCTGGCCGGTCTGGGCACCATCCTCGGTGCCGTCAACTTCGTGACCACGATCCTCACCATGCGGGCGCCCGGAATGACCATGTTCCGGATGCCGATCTTCACCTGGAACATCTTGGTCACCTCGATCCTCGTGCTCATGGTGTTCCCGGTCTTCGCGGTCGCGCTGCTGGCGCTGGAGGCGGATCGACAACTAGGCGCCCATGTCTTCGACGCAGCCAACGGTGGGCCGATCCTGTGGCAGCACCTGTTCTGGTTCTTCGGGCACCCCGAGGTCTACATCATCGCGTTGCCGTTCTTCGGCATCATCACCGAAGTGCTCCCGGTGTTCTCCAAGAAGCCGATCTTCGGCTACGTCGGTCTGGTCGGTGCAACCCTGATGATCGCCGCCTTGTCGATGGCGGTGTGGGCCCACCACATGTACGTCACCGGCGCGGTCAACCTGCCCTTCTTCTCGTTCATGACGTTCTTGATCGCCGTTCCGACCGGGGTGAAGTTCTTCAACTGGATCGGCACGATGTGGGGCGGGAACATATCCATGCACACGCCCATGCTCTGGGCCGTGGGCTTCTTGACCACCTTCTTGTTCGGTGGGATCACCGGTGTGATCTTGGCCAGCCCGCCGCTGGACTTCCAGTTGTCGGACTCCTACTTCGTGGTGGCGCACTTCCACTACGTGGTGTTCGGCACGGTGGTGTTCGCGATGTTCGCCGGGTTCTACTTCTGGTGGCCGAAGTTCACCGGCCGGATGCTGGACGAGAATCTCGGCAAGGTGCACTTCTGGCTGCTCTTCATCGGATTCCACACGACGTTCTTGGTGCAGCACTGGCTCGGCGTCGAGGGCATGCCGCGTCGCTACGCGGACTACCTGCCCAATGAGGGCTTCACCACGCTGAACGAGATCTCGTCGGCGGGCGCGTTCCTACTCGGTGCGTCGATGCTGCCGTTCTTCTGGAATGTCTGGAAGTCCCGGAAGAATCCGATGGTCAACACCGACGACCCGTGGGGCTGGGGCCGGTCCCTGGAGTGGGCCACCAGCTGCCCACCGCCGCGCCACAACTTCACCTCGCTGCCGCGGATTCGGTCCGAGTCGCCGGCCTTCGACCTCCACCACCCGGAGGTGGCGGCCGCGGAGTATGCCGACAACCTCACGCCGTCGGGCGGGCTGATCGACGCAGGGGACGACTACGGTCGAGGCGAGGAACTCGTTGCCCGTGCGCAAGGCCGGTCGGACGACCCCGCGGCAGCGTACGACGCAGACCACCCGAGCAAGTCGCCCGAGCCTGGGGAAGGTGAGCACCAGTGAGGATGGAAGCCCGGATCTTCATCATCTTGACGGTGTTCTTCCTCCTGGTGACTCCGATCTACTGGTTCATCAGTCACGAGATCACCGGCACGGTCGCCCTGATCCTGACGTTCTTCATGACCCTGATGCTGTCGGTCTTCCTGAGCCTCATCGCTCGCCGCATCGACGAGCGACCGGAGGACCGCAAGGACGGCGAGATCGCCGAGGGTGCGGGGGAGCTCGGGTTCTTTCCGCCGCGGTCGATCTGGCCGCTCGCGGCCGCCGGAGTGCTGGTGCTGGTCGCCCTCGGCCCGGTCTTCGGCTTCTGGCTCTTGTTTCTCGGGGTTGGCCTAGGCGCCGTTGCCCTCACGGGCTGGGTATACGAGTTCTACCGCGGAGACCACGCGCACTAGCTTCGCGCGGCACTCGCGCAGATGTGCGGGGAGTCTGTGTTCGGGCGGCACCTCGCGAAACGGAAAAACGTGTTTCGCTCGGCACCGCCCGAACACAGACGCACGGTCCGACGCTCGCGCCCCGCTTGTCGGCTCGCGCTCGGTGCAAGGCGCTGCCCCTGACGTGCCGCTGGGTGCCCTGAGCTTGTTCGAAGGGCGAGAGCGGAGCTCAGATGCGTGCCCTGAGCTGCCGAAGGGCAACCGACCGCCGCGCTGCGAGCGTCGGACCGGCGCGTTGCTCTTCGGTGGTGCGTCGAACGAATCGCCCGAGGCGATCGTGCTGCGAGGCGCTGCGCGTTCGTGAGAGGTACTGCCGAAGGGGAACGCTCTCAGCCATCTGCGCGAGCAGCGCTTTAAAATGGAAACATGTGTAGGAATATTCGCCAGCTCCACAACTTCGAGCCGCCGGCGACCAGCCGTGAGGTGCATGAGGCCGCGCTGCAATATGTCCGGAAGGTCGCTGGGACGACCAAGCCCTCGAAGGCCAACGAGGAGGCGTTCGACGAGGCTGTCCACGCCATTGCACACGCAACCCAGCACCTGCTGGACCATCTCAGCACGACCGCGCCACCGAAGAACCGCGAGGAGGAGGCCCTCAAGGCCCGTGCGCGGGCCGCGAAGCGCTACGCCACCGCCTGAGCCTGCGTCGATGAACCGAGAGGTCCTGCGGTACGCGGCCTTCACGGTCGGTGGCGCGGGGGGCAACCCGGCGGGGATCGTGCTCGACGCCGGCGGGATGACCGATGCCGAGATGCTGGCCGTCGCCGCCGAGGTCGGCTACTCCGAGACGGCGTTCCTGGTCCGGCGTTCCAGCGACCTGGGGACGTACGACGTCCGCTACTTCGCGCCGCGGCAGGAGGTGCCGTTCTGCGGACACGCGACAATCGCCACCGGGGTTGCCCTCGCCGAGCGGGGAGCGCCGGCCGAGTTGACCTTCCACACGCAGGCGGGTCGCATCACCGTCCGAACGTCACGGGCTTCCGACGGGACCATGGCGGAACTGACCAGCGTCGACCCGGTGGCGCGCGACGCCGATCCGGAGCTGGTCGAAGCGGTCCTGACCGCCCTGCACTGGAGCGCGGACGACCTCGACCCCGCGTATCCGATCGCCATCGCGAATGCCGGCGCCAGTCACCTGATCCTCGTGGTTCGCACCCGTCGGCGGCTGGCCGATCTCGCGTACGAGTTCGAGACGTTGGCTGAGCTCATGCGCGGGCACGACCTGATCACCCTGCAGCTGGTCTGGCCCGAGTCGCCGATCGTCTTCCATGCCCGTGACCCGTTCCCCTCCGGCGGAGTGGTGGAGGATCCGGCGACGGGTGCTGCCGCCGCTGCGTTCGGCGGCTATCTGCGCCACCACGGCCTCGTCGACGAGGCCGCCACGTTCACGATCCGGCAGGGCGAGGACCTGGGTCGGCCCAGTGAGCTCACCGTCGAGCTCGTCGCGGGGGAGTCCGGCGTCCGCGTCCGCGGCTACGCCGGCCCGATAGCCTAGGCCACCCCCGACATTCGCTGACGAGCGCTCCGCAGTGAGTCGATGAGCCCCTTCGCGGGGCCGAATCAACCGTCGGCGGAGCGCTGGTCAGCGCAGCGTCGTGCTCAGTCCGCCTTCCGACGCCGACTCCACAGCATCAGTCCGCCGCCGCCCAGCAGGAGCGCGAGACCCACACCGACCACGGCCAGCGTGGGACCGCCGGTGTTGGGCAGGTTCGGCTCATGCGGCTTCGGCGGGGTCTTGTGCTCGGTCGTGCACGACTCGACGCACTGACCGCCGTGAGGTGTCGCCACATTCGTGAGCGTGACGTCCCAGGCGTCGCTGTCCAGTTTCACCTGATAGGTCAACGTCGCCGAGGCACCGGGAGCCAGATCGGGGATCTGCCACGTCAACGTCGTTCCGCTCAACGTCGCCCCGGTGGGCACGCTGACCAGGCTGCCGTGGTCGAGTACCTGACTGAGATCGTCGGTAGCCGTCGCGCCGGTCAGCGTCGCATCGTCCGCCACGTTGGTCGCCGTCAGCGTGTACGAGATCGTGCTGCCCGGCTGCACCGTCGACCCACTTGTCGGGTCGCTGGTCTTTGCGAGCGTCCACGCAGGCGTGAAGTGCGTCGTCTCGCACGCCGGCGGATCGTCGGCGGCGGCGGAGACGATAGCGGCAGCACGCTGGGCGGGGAACGACTGCGGCTCGATCGGCACGCAGTTGCCGCCCGTCCCCGGCGTCACCACGTTGTGGAGCGTCTGATTGGTCGCGTCGTCATTCACCGTGACCGTGTAGCTCAGCTGCTCGGACGCGCCCGGCATGAGGGTCGGGATGGCCCAGGTGAGGGTCGTACCGGACAGGGTGGCACCCGACGGAACCGCATCAAGTGTCGCGTTGTCGAGGACGTCGGACAGGTCGTCGGTGGCCACGGCTCCGGTCACCACCGCCTGCGAGGTGTTGGTCGCCTCCAGGGTGTACGTGATGGACGAACCGGGCTCGACGGTCGACCCCGACACCGGATCACTGGTCTTCGACAACACCCAACCGGGTGTTTCGTGGGTCGTCGTGCAGTCGTTGGCCTCTTCGCACTCGCCGCCGGGTCCCGGGGTCGCGACGTTTCCGATGGTGGCGTTGAAGGCGTCCGGGTTCACCGTGACCTGATAGGTCAGCGTCGCCGTGTCACCCGGCTGGAGGGGTGTCGGCACGGTCCAGGTGAGTGTCGTGCCGTTGAGCACGCCACCTGCTCCGATCGTGCCGATCGTGGCGTCGTCGAGGACGTCGGACAGGTCGTCGGTCACCGTTGCGGAGTTGACGACTCCCAGGGAGTCGTTGTGCACCGTCAGGGTGTAGGCGATGGTCGAGCCCGGCTGAACATCGGCCCCGGAGGCAGGATCCGAGGTCTTGGTCAGCGTCCAGTGTGGCGTGGGATGGGTCGTGGTGCAGTCCGCGGACTCCTCGCAGTCGCCGCCGGGGCCGGGGGTGGCGACGTTGCCGATGGTCTCCCCGTAGGCGCCGTCGTTGACCGTGACTTCGTAGGTCAGGGTCGTGGTGTCACCCGGCTGTACGGTCGGAACGGTCCAGGTCAGTGTGGTGCCGTTGAGCGCTCCACCTGCTCCGATGGTGCCGATCGTGGCGTTGTCGAGGACGTCGGACAGGTTGTCGGTGACGATCGCGCCGTTGAGCACGGCCTGGGAGTCGTTGTGCACCGTCAGCGTGTAGCTGATCGTGTCACCCGGCAGGACGGTGCTGCCCGAGGCCGGGTCGGAGACCTTGGTGAGGGTGTAGTGCGGGGTGGGATGGGTCGTGGTGCAGTCCGCGGACTCCTCGCAGTCGCCGCCGGGGCCGGGGGTGGCGACGTTGCCGATGGTCTCCCCGTAGGCGCCGTCGTTGACCGTGACTTTGTAGGTCAGGGTCGTGGTGTCACCCGGCTGCACGGTCGGAACGGTCCAGGTCAGTGTGGTGCCGCTTAGCGCTCCACCTGCTCCGATGGTGCCGATCGTGGCGTTGTCGAGGACGTCGGACAGGTTGTCGGTGACGATCGCGCCGTTGAGCACGGCCTGGGAGTCGTTGTGCACCGTCAGCGTGTAGCTGATCGTGTCACCCGGCAGGACGGTGCTGCCCGAGGTCGGGTCGGAGACCTTGGTGAGGGTGTAGTGCGGGGTGGGATGGGTCGTGGTGCAGTCCGCGGACTCCTCGCAGTCGCCGCCGGGGCCGGGGGTGGCGACGTTGCCGATGGTCTCCCCGTACGCGCCGTCGTTGACCGTGACTTCGTAGGTCAGGGTCGTGGTGTCACCCGGCTGCACGGTCGGAACGGTCCAGGTCAGTGTGGTGCCGCTTAGCGCTCCACCTGCTCCGATGGTGCCGATCGTGGCGTTGTCGAGGACGTCGGACAGGTTGTCGGTGACGATCGCGCCGTTGAGCACGGCCTGGGAGTCGTTGTGCACCGTCAGCGTGTAGCTGATCGTGTCACCCGGCAGGACGGTGCTGCCCGAGGTCGGGTCGGAGACCTTGGTGAGCGTGTAGTGCGGCGTGACGTGGGTGGTCTTGCACTCGCCGCCCGGGTTTGCCGGCGGACAGGTGTCGCTGCCTTCGCCGGTCACCAGGTTGCCGACGCGGACTCCGTACGCATCGGCGTCGACCCGGACCGTGTACGTCACGGTCTCCGTTCCGCCGAGGCTCGGGATGTTCCAGGTCAGCGTGGTGCCGGTGATCGACGCCGTGCCGGTGCTCGCCGTGACGCTGCCGACCAGTGTCGCGTGGTTCAGCACGCCGGACAGGTCGTCCTTGACGACCCGGTCGACCGGGTTCACCCCGCCGGTCTTGGTGGCCGTCACCGTGTAGGTGATCAGGGCATCGGGCAGGACCGTCGAGCCCGATACGGGGTTGCTGGACTTGGCCAGGTCCCACGTGCCGAGCACGTCGTCGTTGTTGATCGTGCAGGTGACGTCGTCGCCGAGCGCGAGCGTGACCGTGGAGCCGGCGAACGTGCCGCCGTCGCAGCTCCAGTTGCCCGGGGTGTAGCCGCTCGGACCGCCGGCCTCGGCCAGGGCGTACTTGCCGATGGCGACCGGGACGTCGGTCACGGTGGGATCATCGACGGGCCCGCTGACGCCGGTCGTCGGGCCGTCGGCGCTCAGGGTCCAGGCGGTCGGCAGTGCTGTGCCGCCGTTGTTGTTGGTCACGGTCTTGACCAGCGTGAGATGCGGCTGCTGGGCGGTGTTGGTGATCGTGCAGGTCGCGTTCTCGTCCAGCGCGAGCGTGACCGACGTCGTGCTGCTGCCGCTGGCCCCGGTGCACACCCAACCGGAGGCGTCGTAGCCGTTCGGACCGGACTCGCTCAGGTCGTACGTCCCCACCTGGGCGGGCGTCGTCGTGCCGGTCGAGACCGTGACGAGCGTCGGCCCGTCGGCGGTCAGCGCCCAGGCGTCGGCCGCATTGGTGGCGCCGGTGTTGCCGTTGTCGACGACCTTGACCAGGGTCAGGGTAGGTGCGATCGCGGTGTTGACGATGGTGCAGGTGATGTTGCCACCGTTGGGGACGGTGAGGGTTGTACCGGCCAGGGTGGCGTCACCGCAGTCCCAGGCCGACGCCGTGTAACCGGTCGGGCCGGACTCGGACAGGTCGTAGGTGCCCGCGTCCACCGGCGCGGAGGTGACGTCGGTCGCGCCGGTCGCGCCGGAGATCGGCGTCGGACCGTCGGCGCCGAGCGTCCAGTCCGTGGCCGGGGCAGTGGCGCCGGAGTCGCCGTTCTCGACCTGCTTGACCAGCGTGAGGTGCGCCTGCTCGTCGTTGTTGTTGATCGTGCAGGTGACGTTCTCGCCGAGCGCGACGGTCACCGTCGTACCGGCGAACGTGCCGCCGACGCAGCTCCAGTCTCCACTGGCGTAGCCGGTCGGGCCGCCGGCCTCGGACAATTCGTAGTCACCGACAGTCGACCGGCGCGTCGGTGACGGCGGGGTCGCCGACGGGACCGCTGACGCCGGTCGTGGGGCCGTTGGCGTTCAGCGTCCAGTCGGTCGGCACGGCCGTGCCGCCGTTGTCGTTGGTGACGGTCTTCACCAGGGTCAGGTGCGGCTGCTGCGCAGTGTTGGTGATGGTGCAGGTGACGTCGCCGCCGTTCGGCACCGTGAGCGACGTCGTCCGCGAGCTGGGCTCCGTCGCCGCAGCTCCAGTCGCTGGCGTCGTAGCCGTCCGGGCCATCGGTCTCGGACAGCGTGTACGGCGCCGGCGTCGACGGTCTGGTCGGTGACCGCGGCGGAGTTGCCGTCACCGGAGACCGGGGTCGGGCCGTCGGCGTTAAGCGTCCAGTCGGCCGGGCGCCGCGTGGCCGCCCGTGTCTCCGTTGACGAACGTTCTTGACCAGCGTGAGCTTGGCCGGCTGGTCGTCGTTCGTGATCGTGCAGGTCACGTCGTCGCCGAGCGCGATGCTCACGGTCGAGCCGGTCAGGGAGCCGCCGTCGCAGGTCCAGTCCGACGCGGTGTATCCGGTGAACGCTGCGGTCTCATCGAGCGTGTAGTCGCCGATCTCGACCGGTGCGTTGGTCACCGCCGGGTCGCCGGTGGTTCCCGTGATCGGTGTGTCCGTTCCGGCCGCGCTCAGCGTCCAGTCGGTCGGCACCGCAGTGCCGCCGTTGTCGTTGACGACCTCCTTGACCAGCGTCAGGTGCGGCTGCTGTGCGGTGTTGGTGATGGTGCAGGTGGCGTGGTCGTCGAGCGCGAGCGTGACCGTGTTGGCCGTGCTCGACGCGGCACCGTCGCAGACCCATTCAGACGCGGTGTAACCGCCCGGCCCGTCCTCGGAGAGGTTGTACGTGCCGACCTCGGCCGGCAGGCTCACGCCGGACGTACCGCTGATCAGGACCGGTCCGGCGGCAGCGAGCTCCAGGCCGTCTCCGACGTCGTCGCACCCGTGTTGCCGTTGTCGACGACCTTGATCAGTGTCAGCGACACCGGTGAGGCGGAGTTGGTGATCGTGCAGGTCGCATGATCGCCCGGGGCGATCGTCACAGAGTCGGCCCCGAAGGCGGTCGCGCCGGTGCAGGACCAGACGCTTGCCGTGTAGCCGGCCGGGCCGCCGGACTCGGACAGCGAGTAGTCACCGACCTGGACATCCTGATTCGTGACGTCGGCGGAGTTACCCGGACCGGTGACGGTGCTCGGACCGGCCGCGCTCAGGGTCCAGGCGCCTGGGCCGAACGTCGCGCCCGTGTCGCCGTTGTCCACGTTCTTGACCAGCGTCAGGGTGGGCTGCACCGCCGCATTGGTGATGGTGCAGGTGATGTCGGCCGCGTTCGGGATGACCAGGGTGGCGTCGGTCAGCGTCCCGCCGTCACAGCTCCAGTCGCTGGCGTCGTAGCCGTCGGGTCCGTTCTCCGAGAGGGCATAGCTGCCGGCGCTGACGGGCTGAGCGGTCACGTCGGAGGAGCCGCCGGCTCCGCTGATGCTGGTCGGGCCGGTCGCGCTCAGGGTCCAGTCGGCCGGGACGTGGGTGGCCCCGGTCGCACCGTTCTCGACGATCTTGACCAGCGTCAGGGTGGCCGGTTGGTCGTCGTTGTTGATGGTGCAGGTGGAGGTCACGCCGTTGGGCAGGACCAGGCTGGCGCCGGTGAGCGTGCCGGCCGTGCAGGACCAGGCGCCCGCCGCATAGCCGGCCGGTCCGCCGGACTCGGACAGGGCGTACGTCCCCGCGTCGACCGCGACCGCGGTGACCGGGTCGGAGCCGGTGGCGCCGGAGATGGGTGTGGGGCCGGCGGCGGCGAGGGTCCAGGCGGTCGGGACGGCTGTGCCGCCGTTGTCGTTGGTGACCGTCTTGACCAGCGTCAGTGTGGCCGGTTGGTCGTCATTGTCGATCGTGCAGGTCGAGCTCACGCCGTTGGCCAGCACGAGACTGGCGCCGGTCAGGGTCCCGGCCGAGCAGGACCAGGCGCCCGCCGCATAGCCGTCCGGTCCGCCGGACTCCGACAGCGTGTACGTCCCCGCGCTCACCGGCGCTCCGGTGACGGGGTCGGAGCCGCTGGCGCCGGAGATGGGTGTGGGACCGGCGGCGGCGAGGGTCCATTCAGTCGGGAGAGCCGTGCCGCCGTCGTCGTTGGTGACGGTCTTGACCAGGGTCAGCGTCGCCGGTTGGTCGTTGTTGTTGATGGTGCACGTGGCGTTCTGACCCAGCTGGAGGGCAACGCTGGAGCCGGTGAGGGTGCCGGCGGTGCAGGACCAGGCCCCGGCCGTGTAACCGGCCGGGCCGCCCGACTCAGACAGGGCGTACGTTCCGGGATTCACCGGGACGTTCGTCACCGATCCGCCGCCGCTCGCGCCCGTGATGCCCGCCGTCGGGCCGGCCGCAGTGAGGGTCCAGTCGGTCGGCACGGCGGTGCCACCGTTGTCTTTGGTGACGGTCTTCACCAGGGTCAGGTGAGCCTGCTGAGCGGTATTCGTGATGGTGCAGGTGGCGTTGGTGCCCGGAACGACGGTAACCGTCGAGCCAGCCAGGGTCGCTCCCGTGCAGGTCCAGGCGCCTGCCGTGTAGCCGGCAGGCCCGCCGGACTCTGAAAGCGTCCAGGCGCCGACGCTCACGGCCTGGTTGATCACCGCTGCGGAGTCGCCCGGGCCGGAGACCACATTCGCGCCATTCGTCGCGGTGAGCGTCCAGTTGGCGGGGATCGCTGTCCCACCGGTGGTCCCGTTGTTCACGACCTTGACGAGGGTCAGCCTGGGCTGGACGACGGTGTTGGTGATGGTGCAGCTCACATTGCCGCCGTTGGGCACGGCCACCGACGATCCGTTGACAGTGGCGCCGGTACAGGTCCAGGCGCTGGAGGTGTATCCGGCAGGCCCGCCCGACTCCGTCAACGCGTAGCTGCCGGCGTTGACGGTCTGGTTGGTCACGGCGGGGGAGCTACCGGGACCCGTGACGATGGAGGACCCGGTTGCGGTGAGGGTCCAGTCGGCGGGGACGTGGGTGGCCCCGGTCGTGCCGTTGTTCACGATCTTGACCAGGCTGAGGAGAGCCGGCCGGTCGTTGTTGTTGATGGTGCAAGTGGCGTCGGTGTTGAGCGGCAGGACCAGGCTCGTGCCGGTGAGAGTGCCGGCGGTGCACGACCAGTTCCCGGCGGCGTAGCCGGCCGGGCCGGACTCGCTGAGCACATAGGTTCCCGTGTTGACCGGGGCGTTGGTGACGGCTCCGGATCCGGTGATGCCGCTGATGGTGGTGGGTCCGGTCGCGGTCAGCGTCCACGCGCTCACCGTGGCGCTGCCGCCGTTGTCGTTGGTGACGGTCTTGATCAGGGTGAGGTGTGCGGGCTGGTCGTTGTTGTTGATCGTGCAGGTGGCGCTGGTGTTGAGCGGGAGGACCAGCGATGACCCGGTGAGGGTGCCGGCGGTGCAGGACCAGGCGCCGGCCGCGTAGCCGGCCGGTCCGCCGGACTCGGACAGGGTGTAGGTGCCGGCGTTGACGGGCGCGTTGGTGACCGACGGTTGCGCCGGTTGATGCCGCTGATCGGCGTCGGCCCTGCCGCCGCGAGGGTCCAGGCCGTCGCGACCGCGGTGCCGCCGTTGTCGTTGGTGACGGTCTTGACCAGGGTGAGGTGTGCGGGCTGGTCGTTGTTGTTGATCGTGCAGGTGGCGCTGGTGTTGAGCGGGAGGACGAGCGATGACCCGGTGAGGGTGCCCGCCGAGCACGACCACGCGCCGGCCGCGTAGCCGGCCGGTCCGCCGGACTCGGACAGGGTGTAGGTGCCGGCGTTCACGGCGGCATTGGTGACCGAAGTTCCGCCGGTGATGCCGCTGATCGGCGTCGGGCCGGCTGCGGCGAGCGTCCAGGCCGTGGGCAGCGCGTTGCCGCCGTTGTCGTTGGTGACCGTCTTGCTCAGGGTCAGATGTGCGCCGATGTCGTTGTTGTTGATCGTGCACGTCACGTTCGCCCCGTTGACGACGACGACCGAGCTGCCGGTCACGATCCCCCCGGTGCATGACCAGGCACCGGCGGTGTAGCCGGTTGGCCCGGTTTCGGAGAGCGTGTATGTGCCCGCGCTGACTGCAGCGTTGGTGACCGCGGGCGTACCGGTGGCGCCGCGAGACCGGTGGTCGGGCCGGCGGCGGCCAGGGTCCAGGCGGTCGCGGCAGCGGTGCCGCCGTTGTCGTTGGTGACGGTCTTCTGAAGCGTCAGGGTCGCCGGGGTGTCGACGTTCGTGAACGTGCAGGTCGTCGTGTCCAGAGGATTGAGGGTGACGCTTGTCGCACGGGTGTCGCCCGGAGCTGTTTCACAGACCGTCGAGGCGAGGGTGTACCCGCTCGGGCCAGCCCGACTCCGTGATCGCGTAGGCGACCCCGGCCGAACGTTGAACGACGCGCCCGCGGTCGAACCGGTGACGGTCTGGGCAGGAAGCCCGGCGGGGAACGTCCCGATCGGCGTGGCGGTGAGATTCCAGTTTGCCGGCACGGCGGTTCCACCATGGGTGTTCTGCACGACCTTCTTCAGTACCAGTGTCGCGGTCTGGTTGACCGCCTCACAGGAGACATAACGACCGAACGGAACAGTGACGCCGCCGTTCAGGCCATCGGCGAAGCCCGGGATGACCGTAGTTCCGTCAGTGCGGACCTCCTGGCAGTTCCAGTCCGGACGAGCCGGTGATCGGAATGGCGTTGGGCGCTACGACCTGCTTGTACTCCGGGTGCGCGTTGTTCTCGCTCAAGGTGTAGGTGACGGCCGGCGTGACGGTTGCGTTCACGCCGGTTGTTCCGGTCGGCGAGGGCGAGCCGGTCGCGGGGATCGCGCTGAGCGTCCAGTCGACCGTCGCGGCCGTGCCGCCTTGGACGGTCTTGGTCAGCTTCAGCTTCGTGTCGCAGGTGACTATATTCGTGATCGTGTAACTGTTCACTCCGGCATCGAGCGTCTGGCTGCTCGGAAGGGCGGCGTTGACTGTGGTCCCGTTCTGGTTGGTAAGCCGGGCCGTCGTCAGCGTGCACAGCGGGAGTCCAGAGAGGTCGGTGGCCTCGTTGACGCTCGACCACGTCCGCGGATCGGAACCCCGTCGCTTCTTGCTCCCAGGGCCGATTTGTTCCGTTCAGGGTTGCGGTGGCGATGAGCCCGGCGGGCTGCTGTCCATCTGGGATTGCCGCTGCCCCGTTGATCACCCATTGTTTGTGCAGGACCACCGAGGCGAGGGGTTGAGGCGGCTTGTTGTAGACCACACAACTGACCGGATACGCCGTCGCGACCTGCACCGTGAAGCCGGTCGCACCGCTGTTCGTGGCCGCCACGGCCGCGCCAGTATCGACACGGGTGCAGGTGGCGTTGTTGCCGTTGATCGTCTGCAGTTGGTAGCCGGACTGCTGGGTCTCGTTCATCGTCACAGGGCCGGTAGAAGTACCGGGGGCAAATGTGAGTGGGAAGTTCGCGGCCCCTGTCCCGCCAGCGGTCACCTGAGGGTTCGTGCCGCTGAAGGTGATGCCGGTCGAGCCGCTGCCCGTGAAGGTCCAGCCGCCTTGCGGCACTGCCCCTGTCGTCGAGTTGGCCGGCGCTCCGGCCGGTACTACCTGCTTGACGACGGTTATCGAGCCGAGGCAGCTACCGAGCGCCAACGCACGCAGGGCGTCGCCGGCCGCCGCGTAGTTGCTCGTCTGGTAATAGTCCGTGTTCAGCGTCGGACCCGAGATGGAGCGCAGGTTCTGGCCGCTTCCTGCGTTGTCGATGCCGTCCCCAACGCCGACGGCGAGTACCTTCGTGGTCTCGGCCTTGATTGCATTGGACGAGAAGATGCCGTTCTCGACTTCGCGGAATCGAGTTCGGCTGCCGGGCCCCTCGCCTGCTCCGTAAAATGTTGGGTTGCCGTCGGTGATGACCACGGCCACGTCGAACGTCGAGGTCGATTGGGCGATTTGGTAGAGGCCGCGATCCCAGTTCGTGCCTCCGGCGTTGCCGCCCGGCTTGGCGTAGCCGTTGATCTTGTTCTTGACCGTCGGTTGCGCCGCCTGCGGTGGAGACTGACGTGAGCGGGAGGTGGTGTTCGGCCCGCGCTGGCCGGTGCGTTCGTTGCGAAGGTGAAGGTGCCAACCTGCGACGGCGTGCCCGTCAGCGAGTCGACGAAGGTGTTGGCTGCCGCCTTCAGCTGGACTAGTTGCGCATCGGTGACCGAGTTGGACAGGTCGAGCAGCAGTCGCGACATTGATCCGCACTTGGCGGGGAAGGTCGGGTTGTTCAGGGAGTTCTGCCAGATACCGCCCGACGCCTCGTTGTTGGTCGTGCCGGTGGACAGCATGAAGCCGTTGGCGCCCGTGGCACCGGACGAACAGATTGTGCCGGAGCGGAGTTGCGGGCAGGTCTGGAAGATGTAGCGGGTCCGCGGCAACCGCGGTGCCGGTGCCCAGGCTAGGGTTGGTGAAGTATGCCGGATGCGGTCGAGATCTGCTTGACGTAGAACGTCTTATCGCTATTGGCCCCACTGGTTTGCGTGTTGGGAACGGTGAACGAGCAGTCACCGTCCGCGTCCGAGGTGCAGGTGGCCGAAGCCGGCGACAGGAGTCGTGTCACTCGCGCTGGCGTACAGGCCGAGGACGGACACCAGCCAGGCTGCTGACCGCGGTCGGTGACGTGCGGTTCCACCGACCTTGACGGTGATGACGGCGTTGTTACCGGTGGCTGGCGGTACTGGACCGTGACGCCGCCGTGATCGTTCGCCGCGTGGCGGGCGTCGCTGAGGGGCTGGCGGTTGCTGGTCGGTGGCGGAGGGGTTCGCCGTCGAGTCGTCGGTCGACTTCGACGGATCCGGAGTCGGATCGTCCGAGGTCGGCGTCGAGGTCTGATCCGTCGACGGAGTCGTGCTGGGGTCGGCGCTCTTCTCGTCGCCCGACTTCTGGCTGGGGGTCTCGCTCGGCGTCTCGGTGGCGTCGGCCTTCTTGTCTGCCGCGGTGTCGTCCGCTGCCGTCTTGTCCGCGTCGCGCCGTGTCCGCCTTCTTCGCGTCCGCAGCGGCTGTGTCCGAAGCGCTCGGCGTCGGCGCGGCGTAGGCCGCGAGCGGTGCGCCGAACGACAAGACACTGATCAAGAAGGCAACGATGAGGAGCAACATCCGACCGCGCGGATGTCGCCGATCACCTCGAAACGGCATGGGGGACCCTTCAGTAGGGCCCTACCCCCGTCGGGCGCCTGAGTTTACGAGGTCAACGTAGCGGATCGTGATCAACTTGCGATAGACACGAGATCAAGAATCCCGGGAACTCAGGTGAACGATGTGACAATGCGTCACCAGCTCGCGTGCAGCGGCCGGCCTTCTTCGTAACCGGACCCGGACTGGACGCCCACAAGGGCAAACTCGTGGAACTCCTCGAGACTCGTCGCGCCGGCATAGGTGAAGCTGCTGCGGACCCCGGCAACGATCGAGTCGATCAGGTCCTCGACGCTCGGCCGCTCCGGATCGAGATACATCCGAGACGAAGAGATGCCCTCCTCGAACAGCGCGGCTCGGGCCCGATCGAAGCCGCTGGCGTCCCTCGTCCGCATCTTCACCGCGCGGGCCGACGCCATCCCGTAGGACTCCTTGTACATCCGACCCTGCGCGTCGGTGAGCAGGTTGCCCGTGCTCTCGTACGTCCCGGCGAACCAGGAGCCGATCATCACCGAGCCCGCACCCGCGGCCAGAGCCAGCGCGACGTCGCGGGGGTAGCGCACCCCGCCGTCGGCCCAGATCGACTTGCCGAGCGCGCGGGCCGACTCTGCGCACTCGAGCACCGCGCTGAACTGCGGTCGACCGACGCCGGTCATCATCCTGGTCGTGCACATCGCGCCCGGTCCGACGCCGACCTTGATCACGTCAGCGCCGGCCTCGGCCAGGTCGGTCACGCCGTCCGCGGACACGACGTTGCCAGCTACCAGCGGCACCCGGTGCCCCGCCGACTCCTGCCAGTGGTCCCGGACCTCGCGGACCGCCTTCAGGGCCATCATCATCTTCTCCTGGTGCCCGTGCGCCGTATCGACCACCAGCACGTCGATGCCGCCCGCCAGGAGCTGGTCGGCCCGCCCCGCCACGTCGCCGTTGATCCCCACCGCCGCACCCACGAGCAGCTTGCCGTCCGCGTCGAGCGCCGGACGGTACAGCGTCGAGCGCAGCGCGTGCTTCGGTGTCATCACCCCGACCAAGCGGTCACCGTCGACCACCAGCGCGACATCGAGGTGATGCGACGCCAGCTCGTCGAAGATCTGCATCGGCGAGCGATCCGGCGACACCACGAGCAGGTCCGAGGACATCACCTCGTGCACCTGGGCGAACCGGTCGACGCCGGCGGCCTCCGACTCCCTCACAGTTCCGATCGGGCGGCCGTCCTCGACCACGACGACCAGACCGTGCGCACGCTTCGGTAGCAGTGACATGGCTTCACCGACGGTCGTGTGTGGTGCGACCGAGACCGGTGTGTCGAACGTCGGATGCGATGCCTTGACCTTGCGCACCGAGCTGGCGACGACGTCCGTCGGAATGTCCTGCGGGATGATCGCAACACCGCCTCGTCTGGCCACGGTCTCGGCCATCCGGCGGCCGGAGATCGCTGTCATGTTCGCCACCACCAGGGGAAGCGTGGTGCCGACGCCGTCCCCGCTGGTCAGGTCGACGTCGAGCCGCGACGTCACGGCCGATCGGCGCGGCACCATGAAAACGTCGGAGTACGTCAGGTCGTGTGCCGGGGTGCCCGTGAGAAAGCGCATGGGTCCATTCTGAACCCGCGGTCCACAACCTCATCTTCTCCTTGCCGCGACCCAAGGATTGGGTCGAGACGGGCTGACCCCACAGCTTCGCGGGCTATGCTCTGACCTGGGGAAATAGTCGAGTTCGGGGATCGCATCGCCGACGCCAATGCTTTCGGGGGGAAGCCAGTGCGCCGCCAGTTCGTACGTCGTCGTCTGCGCGAGTGGGTCGGACGGCTCGTGGCCGTGATCGGGGTCGCGGTCGTCACGACGACGCTGTTGACTCCGGGCCTGGCCGAGGCGGCCCCTGCGACGGTGCGCCAGCGGAGCGCCCAGACGGTCACCGCCGACGCCTTGCCGACCGTGCAGATCAACGGCGTCGTCTGGACCCAGGTGATGATCGGGAACGTCGTGTACGCCGGCGGCGAGTTCACCACGGCCCGCCCGGCTGGGGCCGCGCCCGGCACCCAGCAGGTCGCGCGGAAGAACCTGCTGGCCTACGACATCACGACCGGAAAGCTGATCCCGACCTTCGCCCCGGGAGCGTTCAACGGCGCAGTGAAGGCCTTGGCGGTGTCGGCCGACAAGAAGACCCTCTACGTCGGCGGTGCCTTCACCAAGGTCGGCTCGACGGCTCGCTCCCACTTCGCGGCCCTGAACGCCTCCACGGGCGCGTTGGGGTCGGCCCGACCATCGTTCAACAACACCGTCAACGCGCTCGCGGTGAGCTCCACAACCGTCTACGCGGGGGGTGCGTTCACCGCCGTGAACGGCCACGCCCGAAGCCGGCTGGCGGCGCTGACGGTGAGCAGCGGAGCGCTCATCAAGTGGGTCGCCAAGGCCAACTCGGGCGTCAATGCGCTCCTCCTCACCAGTGGCAGCAGGCTGTTGGTCGTCGGCGGAATGTTCACGAAGCTGAACTCCACGACGGCGTCCGGATCCGGCGCGGTCAGCCCCAGCACCGGCAAGACCAAGACCTGGAACGTGAACAAGGTCGTCAAGAACGGCGGCAAGGCGTCCGCGATCCTGAGCCTCGCCACCGACGGCAGCACGGTCTACGCGAGCGCGTACACCTACGGCACGGGGAACTTCGAGGGTGTGTACGCGGCGTCCAGCACCGATGGCACCATCCGCTGGCTGCAGGACTGTCACGGAGATGTCTACAGCGTCGCCCCGATCGGCGACGTGGTCTACAGCGTGGGCCACGCGCACTACTGCGCAAACATCGGTGGCTTTCCCGACACCAGCCCGCGCAAGGCCTGGTACCGAGCGATGGCTGTCACGCGGTCCTCGAACGGGACCGTTGCGAAGAACGGGGAGACCTCGGCGAAGACCTACACCAACTTCGCGGGCCGACCGGCGCCGGCCCTGATCAACTGGTTCCCGGACCTCACCCCGGGGACGTACACCGGAATGACCCAGGCCGCGTGGTCGATCGTCGGGAACGGGACGTACGTCGCCCTCGGCGGTGAATTCACCAAGGTCAATGGAACGGCGCAGCAGGGACTGATCCGGATGGCGGTGCCGGCCGAGGCGCCGCGGAAGATGGGGCCCGTCGACAAGAGCACCGCAACCACCCCGACCGCGGTGCTGCGGGCCGATGGCACTGTTGCGGTCAGCTGGCTCGCCAACTGGGATCGTGACGACCTTCGGCTGACTTACCGACTCAGCAGAAACGGCGTGGTGATCGACACGCAGACCGTGAGCGCACCCTTCTGGGGCCGGCCGACGCTCAGCTTCGTCGACACCGGCGCGGTCGCCGCTGGAGCGTCGAAGGCGACCTACGTGGTGACCGTGACCGATCCGGACGGGAATGCCGTCAAGACCGCCGGCGTCGCGGTGACCGTGCCGGTGCCCAGTGCGTCGCCGAGCGCGCCCGCCACCCCCAGCGCGCCGACGTCCCCCAGCGCGCCGACGTCCCCCACCGCGCCGACGTCCCCCAGCGCGCCGACGTCGCCCCACCGCATCGGGCGAACCGACGGTCGAAGTGGCGACGGCGACCGACGCCACCGGCTCCGAACTCACGAGCGCGCCGACGACGACCGTGCCCTGACAACACTCGCGGACGGTCGTCTGCGGGGCTGCTCGGCTGGGTAGGTTGACCTGGTGATCGAAGAGGATTCCCCGAATGATGCGGCAGTCCGCGGCGACGCCGGTGCCGAGGGTCGCGAGTTCGTCCGCGACACCCGATACATCTCGACCCGAGTGACCCGCGACGGGCGCGACGGATACCCGGTCGAGGCCGGGCGCTACCGGCTGATCGCCGCCCGTGCCTGTCCGTGGGCCAACCGGGCGGTCATCGTCCGCCGCCTGCTGGGACTGGAAGACGCGATCTCGCTGGGGCTCTGCGGGCCGACCCACGACGAGCGGAGCTGGACGTTCGACCTGGACCCAGGAGGCGTGGATCCGGTACTGGGCTACGAGCGGCTGCAGGAGGCCTACTTCGCGCGCTACCCCGAATACGAGCGTGGCATCACCGTGCCGGCGCTCGTGGATGTCCCGAGCAAGGCGGTCGCCACCAACGACTACGCACAGCTGACCCTCGACCTCTCCGTCGAGTGGAGCGAGTTCCACCGACCGGATGCACCCGACCTCTATCCGGAGCCGTGGCGCGATGAGCTCGACGCGGTGGCTCGCGCGATCTACACCGACGTCAACAACGGCGTCTACCGGTGCGGCTTCGCCGGCTCGCAACGATCGTACGAGCACGCCTACGCCCAGCTCTGGGCACGACTCGACTGGCTGAGCGATCGGCTGACCGACCGGCGCTATCTGGTCGGTGACACGATCACGGAGGCCGATGTGCGGCTGTTCGTGACGCTGGCCCGCTTCGACCCGGTCTATCACGGGCACTTCAAGTGCAACCGGCAGAAGCTCTCGGAGCTGCCCGTGCTCTGGGCGTATGCGCGTGACCTGTTCCAGACCCCCGGTTTCGGCGACACGATCGACTTCAGCCAGATCAAGAAGCACTACTACGTGGTGCATTCGGGCCTCAACCCCACCGGAATCGTGCCCGCCGGCCCCGATCTGGCGAGCTGGTTGAGCCCGCACTATCGCGAGCAGCTCGGCGGTCGGCCGTTCGGCGACGGCACCCCACCCGGCCCGCCCAAACCGGCGGAGACGGTGCCGGCCGCGGACTGGGCGCCCCTGCCCCCGACCTGGTGAGGCGACTCGCAGACGTGAGAAGGGTCAGGCGCACCAGATGCGCTTGACCCTTCTCGAGTGCTAGTCAAGCCGCAGCCGGTCGGCGAGCTCGCCGCGCGAGGCGATGCCGAGCTTGGTGTAGATGTTGCGCAGGTGGTACTCCACGGTCTTCGGGCTGACGAAGAGCGCGCCGGCCGCCTCGCGCGTCGTCCGGCCCTCGGTCAGCAACCGTGCGATCTGGAGCTCGCGCGGGGTCAGCCGGCTCGCCGAGCTCGCGTCCGGGCGAGCGACGGTGGCCCCACTCGCGGCAAGCTCGTCGGCCGCCGCGTCGACCCAGGGCTGGGCACCCAGCTCGACGAAGGTGTCCAGGGCAGGCTGGAGCACGGCGCGCGCATCGACTCGACGCCGCGCGCGACGCAACCGCCCCCCGTACGCCAGCTGGGTTCGAGCCCGCTCGTAGACATCGAGCGTCGCCTCATGGAAGCCGAGCGCGAGGCCGAAGGCGGTGTCCAGCTCGTCGTCGTCGCGCAGCAGCGCCTCGGCGCGGGCCGCGCGGGCCAGTGCCCAGGGCTGCCCCTTCGACCGAGCCAGCGAAGCGTGCTCGGTGGCGACCCCCAGTGCCTGGTCTTGTCGGCCCAGCCGGATCAGGCACTCCACGATCTCCGGGGCCGGTGACAGGTCCACATCGCGAAGCCCCAGCTCGGTCAGGCGGGCGGCGACGCCCTCGTAGCGAGTCAAGGCCGCGTCGACGTCGCCGAGACCGGAGGCCAGGTCGGCGGCAGCCAGCCGCGCCCAGATCTCCATCACGTGTACGTGATGACGTTCGCACAGCTCGAGGGCCTCCTCAGCACGAGCGGTGGCCGCGGCGACCCGGCCGCGACGGGCGTCGAGCCAGGCGAGGCCCGCTAGAGAGCAGGCCAGCTCGGTGCTCTGCCCGAGCTCGCGCGCCAGTCCGATCGCCTCGGCGTAGTCCGCTTCGGCACTGTCCCACCGGTCGCCGGCCGCCTCGTCCCGGGCGATGTGGAACAGCAGGTGGGGGAGCTCGCCGACCGCCGACCGGGCGCGTCGATCGCTGACCGCCCTCGCCAGCTGCTCGCGCCCGCTGGCGGTGTCACGCAGGAAGAGAGGGCCGATCACGGCCCACGTCGTCAGTGCCGGATCCCCGTGGCGGAGGTCGATTGCGCCGAGTCGGTCGAGCCCACTGCGAATCTGTGCGCTGCCCTCCTCTCCGGCGAGGATCCGAGCGCAGCCGGCAGCCACCGAACCGAGGGCCCACGCCTCACCGTCCGGGCTATCGGTCAGCGACCCCTCGATCGCTCGGGCGAGGTCGACCGCGGTCGCGGCATCGCCCAGATAGAAGCAGACATCGACGGCCTCCGCGAGACTCGTCAGCGCGTCGGCGGGCTCGGTGGCGTGGGCGGCGGCGCGAAGCAGCAGGTCGCGCGCTGCCTCGATCGACCCGCTGCGAGCGGCGATGACCCCCAGTAGATGGGCGCCGCGCGCCTGGATGCCCGGGGATGGATCGAGCCCGATGGCGCCCTGGAGCGACCGGCGAGCATCGTCTGCGTCGCCGCCGAGCCACGCCCAGCTTCCCGCCAGGACGAGGCGGCGCGCGCGGTCGCGGGTCGAGGCGGAGAGCGCCGCGGAACGCTCGGCTGCGCTCGCAGCGACTGCGTACGCTGCCCGATCGGCCGCTCGGTGAGCCGCTCCCTCCATCGCCGATGCCGCGACGTCATCCGTGCCGACCACCGACTCACTCAAGTGCCAGGCCTGCCGATCGATGTCCCGGTCCGCAACGGCGGACGCGGCGGCCGCGTGCAGTCGGCGGCGGACCACGGGCGGGGCGCTCGCGTACAGGGCCGACCGGACCAACGGGTGCCGGAATCGCACCTCGCCGGCACCGACCGTGAGCAGGCCGAGGGCCTCGGCGCGTTCCAGTGCCGAGACCGCGGCGCCGAGCTCCGCGCAGGCCCGGGTGACCACCGCAAGGTCTTGGCCGGCGACCGCGGCGCAGCGTGCCGCCGTCAGCGCCTCCGGATCCAGCTCGCGTGCGCGCCGGGCATACACCTGGCTCAGCGACACCGACAGCGGCCGGGGGAAGTCGGTGGGCTGTTCCAGGAGCGCCGCGGGGTCGGCGATCAGCTCGCGAACCGCCAGTGGGTTACCGACGGACAAGGTCACGACCCGGTCCACCATTCGCGACCCTTGCTCGCCGAGCTCTGCGCGGACGAGGTAGCGGGTCGCTTCGCGATCGATTCCGGTCAGGGTCAGCCGAGGCAGCCCGGGATCGGCCAGCCGGCAGGGCTCACCGGCCCGGCAGCCGATGATCAGCGCGATCGAGTCGGCAAGCAACCGGCGGGCGACGAACAGCAGGGCGTCCTGCGAGGGCAGGTCGAGCAGGTGGGCGTCGTCGATGATCAGACACAGCGGCATGTCCTCGCTGTGCTGGGTCAGCAGGGTCAGCAGCCCGGCGCCCACCGCGAACCGGTCGGCCGCGTCGCCCACGCGCAGGGCCAGGGCAATGCCCAAGGCTTCGGCCTGCGGCGGCGGCAGGCGACCGAGATCCGCCGCCGTGATCCGCAGCAGCTGGGCCAGTCCGGCGAACGGCAGGTCGTGCTCGGTCTCGGTGCCGGTCACGCCGAGGACGCGCATGTCGGCGGCGCGGACTCGCGCGTCGTCGAGCAGAGTGGTCTTTCCGATACCGGCCTCACCCGTGACGACCACCACGCCGCTCTCGCCGAGCCGCGCGGCGGCCAGCAGCGCGTCCAGTCGACGACGCTCCGCCTCACGTCCGACCAGCATGCGTGCTCCCACCCCAGCCCCAACCCCGGTCCGCCGTCGAATGTATCCCGCTCGGGGTCTCCGCCGCGGGGGTTTTTCTGCCGGTGTTCCTGCTGCGGTGTTCCAGCTGCGGGGTGAGTTGCTGCAGAGCTCCGGGCGCTACGCAGGTGGGCCCGCCGGCCGTTCGCGGTTGCCGCACGGCTACCAGGGGTGTTCGGGGCCGGAGGACTAGGACCCCCACCTGATGCGGCGGACCACCCGCGAGCACGACTGTGGAACAGCGGCACCCAGACCGCAGACAATCGACAGGAGAACCACCATGACCATCGACGAGCAGACCGCCCCAGTCATCCCGGCCGCCGCCCCAGCCGGAGCATCGGCTGTCGACATCGATCCCGACAAGCTGATGGGTTTCGTGTTCCGCGCCGTGGACGAGGTCGGCGCGGCCCTCAACGCCGCTCTCGTGGTGATGGGCGACCAGCTCGGCTACTACCGCGCCCTGGCCGATCACGGGCCGATCACCGCCACGCAGCTGGCCCGACTGACCTCGACCGGCGACAAGTACGCCCGGGAGTGGCTGAACGCCCAGGCCGCGGGGTCCTACCTCTCCTACGATCCGGCGACCGGGACGTACGAGCTCTGCGCGGAGTACGCGATCGCGCTCACCGACGAGTCCAGTCCCGCCTTCCTGCCGGGCCTGTTCCAGATCGCCCACGGCACCATCAGGGACGCGTCGCGGATCATCGAGCTGGCTCGGAGCGGCGACGGGCTCGGTTGGCACGACCACAACTCCGACGTCCACGAGGGCTGCGAGCGGTTCTTCCGACCCGGCTACCTCGCCAATCTGGTCGATGCCTGGCTGCCGGCGTTGGACGGCGTGGTCGACAAGCTGCGCAGCGGCGCCCGGGTCGCCGACATCGGGTGCGGGTTCGGCGCGTCGACCGTGCTGATGGCCTCGGCGTTCCCGGCCTCACGGTTCGTCGGGTCCGACTATCACGAGACCTCCATCGAGACCGCTCGCGAGCGTGCCGGGCAGGCGGGTGTCGGTGAGTCGGCGCAGTTCGAGGTGGCGCCGGCGACCGGGTTCACCGGCAGCGGCTTCGATCTGGTGACCACCTTCGACGCGCTGCACGACCTGGGTGACCCGGTGGGCGCGGCGCGCCACGTGTTCGAGGCGCTCGACGACGACGGCACCTGGATGGTTGTCGAGCCCATCGCGGGCGACCACATCGAAGACAACTTCAACCCGGTCGGGCGGGTTTACTATGGCTTCTCCACACTGCTCTGCACGCCTGCCTCGCTGTCCCAGAGTCCGGGCCTCGCGCTCGGCACCCAGGCCGGGCCGGCACGGATCCGCGACGTCACGGTAGCCGCGGGTTTCTCCCGGTTCTCGACCGTGGCCAGCACTCCGTTCAACAATGTGTTCGAGGTGCGTAAGTGACCCAGTCCCACCATCTTGTCCAGTCACACACCGTCGAGGCGGCGGCCCCGGTCGCGGGCCGCCCCTCCGGGCGCGCTCGGGAACCCGACGCCGAGGGCTGGGCGGTTCGAGACGGGATCAAGCTGGCCTGGGCGACCTACGGCGATCCGGGCCTCCCGACCGTGCTGCTCATGCCGACCTGGTCGATCGTCGACTCGCGGGTCTGGAAGGCCCAGGTGGGCTATCTGGCCCGTCACTTCCATGTCGTCACCTTCGACGGGCGGGGGTGCGGGCGGTCCGACCGGCCAACCGAGGCATCGCTGTATGCCGATGACGCGTTCGGTGAGGACGCGATCGCGGTTCTCGACGCCGTAGGGGTCGATCGGGCCGTGCTCGTCGGGTTCTCCTGTGGCGTGACGTTCTCGCTGCACGCGGCGGCGCGCCATCCCGAGCGCGTCGCCGGCCTGTTCGGCATTGCGCCGTCCTGCGGCCTCGGCTTCAGCCATCCGGAGCGCGAGCTGTACCACTGGGACCGGGTGTACGAGACGACCGAGGGCTGGGCGAAGTACAACCGGGACTACTGGCGGCGCGGGGGATACCCCGACTTCGTGAGGTTCTTCATGGCTCAGTTGTTCAGCGAGCCGCACTCGACGAAACAGATCGAGGACACCATCGGCTACGCGCTCGATGTCGACCCCGAGACCGCGATCGCGTGCACCGACGGTCGACTCGGCTGCAGCGGTGCCGTCTGTCCGCCGATCGAGCCGATCTGCTCCGCGGTCCGCTGTCCGGTCGTGATCGTGCACGGGCTGGACGACCGGATCCGGCCGATCGCCATCGCTCGCCGGGTCGCCGAGCTCACCGGCGGTGAGCTGATCGAGCTCGACGGTGTCGGTCATGGCCCACTGGCCCGCGAACCGGTGCTGATCAACACCGAGATCCGGACGCTGGTGGAGCGTGTGCTGCCGCGTCCGGTCACGCGGACCTGGACCCGGCCCGGCGCCCGAGCCAAGAGAGTGCTGTACCTCAGCTCGCCGATCGGCCTCGGGCACGCCCGCCGGGACCTCGCGATCGCCGATGAGCTCCGCGCGCTCCGCCCGGACGTACAGATCGATTGGCTGGCCCAGCACCCGGTGACGCGATTACTGGCTGACCGACACGAGAAGATCCATCCCGCGTCGGACTGGCTGGCGAACGAGTCGGCACACATCGAGGCCGAGGCGCTCGATCACGATCTGCACGCGTTCCAGGCGGTCCGTCGGATGGACCGGATCCTGATCGACAACTTCATGGTCTTCGACGACGTCGTGGCCGAGACGCCGTACGACCTCGTGGTCGGGGACGAGGCCTGGGACGTGGACTACTTCCTGCACGAGAACCCGGAGCGGAAGCGGTTCGCCTACGCGTGGCTCACCGACTTCGTCGGGTGGTTGCCGATGCCGGACGGCGGCGCTCGCGAAGCTGCGCTGACCGCCGACTACAACGCGGAGATGATCGAGCAGCGCGCCCGCTTCCGGCGGCTGCGGGATCGTTCGATCTTCGTCGGCGGCCCGGACGACATCGTGGACGACGCGTTCGGTCCGGGGCTCCCGGGCATCCGTGAGTGGACCGAGGCCAACTTCGACTTCTCCGGCTACGTCACGGGGCTGGTCCCGGTCACGGAGGAGGATCGCGAGCGCTTCCGCGCTCGACACGGCTACGGCGACCACGAGCGGGTCTGTGTCGTCTCGGTCGGCGGCTCCGGGGTCGGCGAGGCACTGCTACGGCGAGTGCTCGACGCCGTCCCGCTGGCTCGACGGCGCTCGCCCGAGCTGCGGTTCGTCGTCGTGGCGGGTCCGCGGATCGACCCGGCCACGCTGCCCCGGCCGGACGGTGCGGAGGTGGTCGGCTACCTGCCCGATCTGCCGGAGCATCTCGCGGCGTGCGACGTGGCCGTGGTCCAGGGGGGCCTGAGCACCTGCATGGAGCTGACCGCGGCGGCTCGGCCGTTCCTGTACGTTCCCCTGCGGCACCACTTCGAGCAGAACTTCCACGTCCGCCGCCGGCTCGAGCGCTATCGGGCCGGGACCTGTGTTGACTACGAGCTCGCCCAGGATCCTGGCGCTCTGGTGACTGAGCTGCTCGCGGCTCTGGAGAGGCCGGTCTCGTACCTGCCGGTCGAGTCCGATGGGGCCAGCCGGGCCGCCTCGCTGCTTGCCGACCTTCTGTAGCCTCCGCCGCTCGTCACGCCTCGCACCTCTCCCTCGGCCGCCACCCCCCAGACGCCCGCCGGTCGTCCGAATGTGGTGCGTACCTGTCCCAAACGCCCCCAGACGCCCGCCCGGTCGTCCGAATGTGACCCGAGGTCGTACCGTGCGCGCTTGCGGGCGACCTTGCGGGTCGGCGCCGACACGCGAAGTCGCCCGTCGATGCGCTAGGTCGAGCTGCATCGCTCGGACCGCCGATGACCCCTAGCCCGCAACGCAGGCGAAACATTGCCGGGGTAGCGTCGCCGTGACTTCGCTGCTCGCCGACGAACGGATCCGCGCATGAATCTGGCCCCATCCGATGCCGAGAAGCTCCTGCTGGCCGTCGCCGGCATCGTGGCCCGCGATCGTCTCGACCGCGGGGTCAAGCTCAACTACCCGGAATCGATCGCCTTGCTCAGCACCTGGGTCATCGAGCGTGCCCGCGAGGGGGCGCTGGTCGAGGATCTGATGAGCGAGGGTCGCGAGGTCCTGACCCGCGGTGAGGTGATGGAGGGCGTAGCGGAGATGATCACCGACGTCCAGGTCGAGGCCACGTTCCCCGACGGTCGCAAGCTCGTGACCCTGCACCAGCCCATCCAATGACCCCGGTCAACATTCCAGAGGCGCACTCACCGACCCCGAACACCCCCCACCCACTCTGCACGCGCACCCACCTACACAGGAAACTTGGCGCAACCTGCACGTTTCCGTCCGGCGAACAGGCAGTTTGGGCCCTGCTTCCCGGGACGCCGGACGACGATCGAGGTAGAGGAGAGTAGATGGCAGGGGCATCGACGGACGGTCCAGGAGCGATCCGGGTCGCACCCGGGGACCTCGAGCTCAATGCGGACCGCCGTCCGGAGGAGCGAGGCGAAATGACGTTCGTGAACGCCGCTGATCGACCGATCCAGATCGGGTCGCACATCCATCTGCCCGACGTGAATGCCGGCCTGCAGTTCGATCGCGAGGCGGCGCGCGGTTTCCGCCTGGACATCGCTTCGGGTACGTCGGTGCGTTTCGAGCCGGGCGTCTCACGGACGGTCGGCACCGTCGCACTGCGTGGCCGTCGACTTGTGCCCGGCATCCAGATCAGGGGCGCGTACGTCGAGGGCGCCCACGTCGAGGGCGCCCAGGTCGAAGGTCGCCAGGTCGAGGGTGGTCAGGGCCAAGGTGGCCAGGGCGAAGCCGGGCCTTCCGAAGGTGGTCGGGCATGAGCCGGATCTCGCGCGACGACTATGCCGCGATCTTCGGCCCCACGGCTGGCGACCAGATCAGGCTCGGTGACACCGACCTGTGGATCGAGATCGAGCACGACCTCACGTTCGGCGGCGAGGAGTCGGTGTTCGGCGGCGGCAAGTCGATCCGGGAGTCCATGAACCAGTCGCTCGCCTCGTCCGCCGAGGGCGCCCTGGACACGGTGATCACCAACGCGATCATCCTCGACCACTGGGGGATCATCCGGGCCGACGTCGGCATCCGGGCCGGACGGATCGTCGGCATCGGCCGCAGCGGAAACCCCGACATTGCCGACGGTGTGGATCCGGCTCTGGTGATCGGTCCCGGCACGGATGTCGTCTCCGGCGAGGGCAAGATCCTGACTGCGGGCGGGTTCGACTCCCACGTCCACTTCCTCTCCCCGTCGCAGATCACCGAGGCGCTGGCTGCCGGCCTGACGACCCTCGGCGGCGGAGGCACCGGACCCTCGGAGGGCTCCAAGGCCACGACCGTCACCCCCGGCGCATGGCACCTCAAGCAGTTCCACCGCTCGCTGGACGCGTTCCCGGTGAATCTCCTGGTGCTCGGCAAGGGCAACACCGTTTCCGAGGTGGCCTTCGAGGAGCAGGCGCTCGCCGGTGCCGGAGGGTTCAAGGTGCACGAGGACTGGGGGTCGACCCCGGCGGCCGTCGACGCAGCACTGACCGGGGCAGATCGTTGGGGCCTGCAGGTGGCGCTGCACTCGGACTCGCTCAACGAGGCCGGCTTCGTCGCCAGCACGATCGCGGCCTTCAAGGGCCGCAGCATCTCGGCGTTCCACGTCGAGGGGGCCGGCGGTGGGCACGCGCCGGACATCTTGACCATCGCCGGCCTGCCGAACGTCTTGCCCGGCTCGACCAACCCGACCCTGCCGCACACGATCAACACCGTCGCCGAGCACCTCGACATGCTGATGGTGTGTCACCACCTCAATCCGGCCGTTCCGGAAGACCTGGCGTTCGCCGAGTCTCGGATCCGGGCCACGACGATCGCCGCCGAAGATCATCTGCACGACCTGGGTGCCATCTCGATCACCTCCTCCGACGCCCAGGCAATGGGTCGGATCGGTGAGGTGATCACCCGCACCTGGCAGGTGGCCCACGTGATGAAGCACGTCCGTGGCGAGCTTGCCGGCGGGCTGCCGGCCGACAACTTCCGGGCGCGTCGCTATATCGCGAAGTACACGATCAATCCGGCCATCTCCCACGGAGTCGATCATGAGATCGGATCGATCGAGATCGGCAAGCTGGCGGACCTGGTGCTGTGGGAGCCGAAGTTCTTCGGGGTCAGCCCGAGCGTGGTGATCAAGGGCGGCGGCATCGTCGTCGGGGCACTCGGAGACCCCAACGCCTCCATCCCGACCCCCCAGCCCGTGCTGATGCGGCCCGCCCTGTACGGACCGGGTGCGCCGCTGCTGTCCCAGTCCTACGTGGCCCCAGCGGCCCTGGAGTCCGGGTTGGCCGATGAGCTCGGTCTGGCACGTACGCTCGTGGCCATCCGGCCGACCCGCGGGGTTGGCAAGGCGCAGATGATCAACAACGATGCACTGCCGAGCATCCAGATCGATCCCGAGACCCACGCGATCACCATCGACGGCGACCTGATCACGCCAGCGCCGGCCGAGCGCTTGCCGCTGGCCCAGCTGTACAAGATGTTCTGAGGTACGCGGAGGTGTCGGCGGAGTACCTCGGGTTGATGTTGGCCGACGGTCGGCTGCCGGTTGGCGCGCACACCCAGTCGGCCGGTGTCGAGCCCGCCTTTCTGGCGGGCCTCCAGCTGCCGCAGCTGCCCGACTATCTGGCTGTGCGGCTGCGCACAGTGACCGAGGTCGAGGCGGCCACGGCCGTGGTGGCGCGTCACGTGTGGTGCGACCAGATCAGTCCTTCGGCGGGCTCGGGGCGCGTCGATCCTTCGACCGGCTCAGAGCACATGACGATCCCGCACCCCGTGCGGACGCTTGTCGAGATCGATCGCGCGTGGCGGGCGCGTACCGCATCGGATGCCCTGCGCGATGCCTCGGACCTGCTCGGTCGGGGCTATCTCAGACTGGGCACGCGACTATGGGACCTGGGTGCGCTCGGCGGGCGTACGTGGTGCCGGCCGGTGGTCCTCGGGGTGATGGCCGGGGAGGCGGGCCTGGACCCGCGGGCAACCGCGCGGCTGGTCGGGTTCGAGGACGTGCAGACCGCGATCGCAGCGGCCCTGAAGCTCCGACCGTTCGATCCGGCGGTGGGTGCGGCTTGGTCGATGGCCGCCGCCGGTCCGGTCGAAGCCATGGTCGAACGCGTCGCCGGGCTCCGAGACCCGAACGACATCCCTGCGTACGCGGCCCCACAGCTCGAGCACTGGGCCCAGCTCCACAAGCACAGCGAGAGGCGGTTGTTCCGTGCCTGACTTTCCGGATCAAGGCCATGCGCCAGGTTCAAAGCGCGCGGCGGGCTCAGGGCGTAGGAGCCTGCGACTCGGGGTGGCCGGTCCGGTCGGCACCGGGAAGAGCTCTCTGATCGCCTTGCTGTGCTCCGAGCTGGGCGGCCAGCTGAGCATCGGTGTGATCACCAACGACATCTACACCGACGAGGATGCGCGCTTCCTCCGCGCCGCGGGCGTGCTCGATCCGCAGCGGATCCGCGCGGTCGAGACCGGCGCGTGCCCGCACACCGCGATCCGCGACGACGTCACCCAGAACCTGATCGCCGTCGAGGACCTCGAGGACGACTTCGCACCACTCGATCTCGTCCTGGTCGAGTCCGGCGGTGACAATCTCACCGCCACCTTCTCGCCCGCCCTGGTCGATGCCCAGTTCTTCGTGCTCGACGTCGCCGGCGGGGGAGACGTGGCGCGGAAGGGTGGTCCGGGCATCGCGCGTGCTGACATGCTGATCGTGAACAAGACCGACCTTGCGCCGTACGTCGGTGTCGACGTCGCCCAGATGGTTGCCGATGCCGAGGCTGCGCGGGGTGGTCGGCCCGTGATCGCCTTGTCCAGAACAGATCCCGACTCCGTGGCCGCGGTCCGAGGTTGGGTTCAGCAGACACTGATCACCTTCCGCGCCGGCACCCTCGAACCGGTGGACCCGGGCCCGATGGCCCCCCACTTCCATGCGGACGGCACTCTGCACACCCACCGCGGTGGCGACAACGCTCACGCGCACTGAGTGACGAGCAGATGAACGCCACCCGGCTGGTCGTCGACGTCGTCGACGGCCGACATCGCGTCCGGATGCGTCACGGACTGCTCCGGGCTCAGCGCCTGCACGGCCCGCCGGATCGTGCCCGGGTCGCACTGGTCGGTCAGACCGCCCTGCTGCTCGGCGGCGACGAGGTCGAGATCCGGATCGATGTCGGCCCCGACGCGGTGCTGGAGCTGTCGGAGGTGGCCGGCACAGTGGCGTACGACGGGCGCGGCCGGTCCGCGAGCTGGACGACACGGATCACCGTGGACCACGGCGCGCAACTCGTCTGGGCCGGCGAGCCGTTGGTGGTCGCGGACGGTGCTGACGTCACACGCTGCACGAGCATCGATCTTTCGGACGGCGCGCGCGCCACGCTGCGCGAGACCGTCGTCCTTGGCCGCTCGGGTGAGCTGGGCGGCACGCTCCGCAGTCGGGTGCGAGTGCAGCGGGGGGACCGACTCGTCCTGCTCGAGGACCTGCTGCTCGATCCGGGGGACCGGCACGGCCCGGGCCTGCTCGGCGGCCACCGTGTCGTCGACTCACTTCTCGTCTTGGGTGCGAGGCCCCCGGACGTCGGCGATGGTGCGGTCCGCTTCGAGCTGGTCGAGCCGGACTGCACGCTGACGCGCTACCTGGGCAGCGAGCTGGCGGAGTCACCGCTGGTGCGTCGCCCCTCAGAGCTCTGCCGGTGAGCGGCGAAGTCCGCCACCAGAACCGATCCCGACGTCCAAGCTGCTCCCCGCGCGGATCGTGAGGGGCCACGACACCGACACAACTGGGCCCCGGCACGACTCGATCCAAGGCGTGGCAATCCGTTGCACCACGAGCCTTCGCGCGTCGTGCCCTGCCATGCTGGGCAGGTGAACCAGCTGCGGACCGGCAACCAGCCGGAAAGGAACGTGCGGGACGTCGAGGAAGGTGTGGTCCGCGACTTCTCCTCACGGATGAGCTACGGCGAGTACCTGGACCTCCCGACCCTGCTCAGCGCCCAGCACCCCGTCAGTGTGCCGGAGCATCACGACGAGTTGTTGTTCATCGTCCAGCACCAGACCACAGAGCTCTGGTTCAAGCTGATGCTGCACGAGCTCGAGGCGGCCCGCCGGTCGCTGACCGTCGATGATGTCGGGCAGGCACTGAAGAACGTGGCACGTGTGAAGCACATCCAGCGGGTCGTCACCGAGCAGTGGTCGGTGCTGGCCACCCTGACTCCGCACGAGTATGCCCAGTTCCGCGGCTTCTTGGGCAACGCATCGGGGTTCCAGTCTCATCAGTACCGGGCCGTCGAGTTCATCCTCGGCAACAAGAACGCGGCGATCCTGGAGGTGTTCCGCTCCGACCGTGCCGCCTACGAGCAGCTGCACGAGCTGCTCATCACGCCCACCCTGTACGACGAGTTCTGGCGCAGTCTCGCACGCGAGGGCTATCCGGTTCCGTCGTCCACGCTCGATCGCGACGTGACGACGCCGTACGAGTTCAACCCCGATCTCGTCCCACTGGTCAAGGAGATCTACGACGAAGCCGAGACCCACTGGCGGGCGTACGAGGCCTGCGAGGAGCTCGTCGATCTGGAGGACAACTTCCAGGTTTGGCGGTTCCGGCACCTTCGGACGGTGCTGCGTACGATCGGCACGAAGCGCGGGACCGGCGGGTCGTCGGGCGTGGGATTTCTCCAGCGTGCCCTGGACCTGACCTTCTTCCCGGAGCTGTTCGCGGTCCGGACCGAGATCGGAGCCTGAACACGCGATGCCGGCTGACGATCTCACAGCCCTGGCGGCCGAGCTGGATCGGTCCGACTCGCTGGCGTACTGCCGCGACCTCTTCCTGACGGCCTCCGACGACGACGTCGTGGCCTACCTCGATGGCAACTCACTCGGCAGGCCGCTGCGGGCCAGCGCCGATCGGATCGCCGCGTTCGTTCAGCGATCCTGGGCCGGCCGACTGATCCGCGGCTGGGACGAGGAGTGGATGGACCTGCCGCTGGGGATCGGTGACCGGCTCGGCGAGATCGTGCTGGGCGCAGCGCCCGGCCAGACCACCATCGGAGACTCGACGACGGTGTTGCTCTACAAGCTGGCCCGCGGCGCCGTGGCGTTGCGGCCAGGACGCCACGAGATCGTGGTCGACACCGACAACTTCCCGACCGATCGGTACGTCGTCGAGGGCATCGCCGCCGAGCTGGGCCTTCAGGTTCGCTGGGTGGTGACCGATCCACGCTCGGGTGTCGAGCCGGACGTTCTCGCCCCGGCACTCGGTGAACGAACGGCGCTGGTGCTACTGAGCCACGTCGCGTACCGATCCGGACACCTCGCCGATGTCGAGACGATCACCCGTGCCGCGCACGGCGCCGGTGCCGTGGTGTTGTGGGATGTGTCCCACTCCGTGGGTTCGGTCCCGCTCTCACTGGACGCGTGGGGTGTCGACCTTGCGGTCGGATGCACGTACAAGTACCTGAACGGCGGTCCGGGATCGCCCGCCTTCGGGTACGTTCGACGCGAGCACCAGGAGGCTTTCCGGCAGCCGATCTGGGGCTGGATGGGTCGCCGCGACCCGTTTGAGATGGGTCCGGGCTACGAGCCGGCGAGCGGAGTCCGGCGACTGTTGAGTGGAACGCCGCCGGTGCTCGGCATGCTCGCCGTCCAGGACAGTCTCGACCTCATCGCGACCGTCGGCATGGCGGCGATCCGGACGAAGTCGATCACGCTCACCGAGTTCGCCGTGGAGGTCTGCCGGCAGTGGCTGGAACCCCTCGGCGTGCGCCTGGCCTCGCCGCGGGACCCGCAGCGACGAGGAGGCCACGTCACGCTGGAGCACCCACTGTTCCGCGAGCTCACCGCGATGCTGTGGACGGTCGGCGTGATCCCCGACTTCCGTGCTCCACAAGGGCTTCGACTCGGTCTCAGCCCACTCAGCACGTCCTACGCCGAGGTCCTGGCGGGGCTGGCCGTGATCACCCACGAGCTGGGTCAGCTGATCGACAGCAGCTCTTGGACAGCCTGAGCGCAGGCCGCCCAACCCGGGTCGCCCGGGGTGATCAGCCCGAAGTGGTCGCCGCCCGGAACGGTGACCAGAGTGGCGTCGTCGCCGACCGCGCGAGCAGCGGCGACGAACTCCCGGGACTGGTCGATCGACACATCGGTGTCGCGATCTCCATGCACACAACGGATCGGCACGCCGAGGGGCAGCTGTCGACGGGGCGACGCGCGGGCCCAGTCCACCTCGGCCGTGGACGAGCCCATGAAGTCGTCGACGGCACCCGCGCCCATTCGGGCCGCGGCAGCCCGCTCGAGATCGAGCACTCCCGCCTGGCTGACCACTCCGGTCACGGGTACCAGAGGCGGCCCGAACGGATCGCCAAGGCGAGCGCGACCGGCCAGCCACGCCGCCAGCTGGGCGCCGGCCGAGTGGCCGAGCGCGACAACCCTGCTCAGATCCAATCCCCCGACGGTGAGCTGAGCCTGTCCCCGGTTGGTCCCCGGAGCCCGAAGGGTGCCCTCCGCCTGTCGAAGGGCCTCGCCATGTGCGTCTCCCAACGACGCAAGGAAGTCCACCGCGGCGGCCGCGTCGCGGGCGGTTGTCGGCCAGCCACCACCGCCGCCGACCCGCCGATATTCGATGTTCCAGGCCGCGCAGCCCCGCAGCGCCAGATCGACCGCGAGTGGCGTGCCGAGCGTGAGGTCGTACCGCGCTCGCCAGAAGCCACCGTGAACCACGACGACCACTGGCCACGGTCCAGATCTCGCCGGCAGATGCAGCTCGCCGAACTGGTTCGGATCGGGCCCGTAGCGCAGGCGCTGCGGCGGTCTCGGCACGTCGGGTCAGCCGACCGGCGGAAACTCGGTATCGGGGAGCTCGTCACCCACGGCGAGTCCAAGCGGGTCGGTGACGACATGAGCCGAGCCGGTGTAGGTCGTGTCTCGGTCGATGTAGATGTTCACCTGAGCCCAGCGATACTCGTCGGTGTCGTTGGCGTTCGCCGTGTGCGGGGTGAAGCCGTTGTGGAACGTCGCGTCCCCGGCCCGCAGCGGCACGGTGACCCGCCTCTTCCAGGTGAGGTCCGGCGCCGCAGCGAACATGTCGGTGTCGCTGGTGAGATCGACCGGCCGGATCTCGTGCCGTTCCTGCTGACCGGGGATGAAGGTCATGCAGCCGCGTTCGACCGGCACGTCGGTGAGGGCGATCCACGCCGACAGACAGTGCCGGGAGCTGTGCGGCCAGTACGGCGCATCCTGGTGGAACTCGGTCCTCGCCCCGTTGTGCGGCGCCTTGACGAGCAGTTGATCGTGCCAGATCCGCAACGGAATCCCGGCCAGCTGGGTGGCAGCCGACGCGATCCCGGGATGGAGCGTCAGCTCGCGCAGCACGTCGTCGAACGTCCACACCTGGATGATCTGCTTGAAGATGGCGCCCGCGTATGGAAGTCCGTCGCGCTGGGAGTGCACCCGCTCGGCGGCGGTTCGATAGCGGGCCACCTCGTCGGGCGTCAGCACGGCGGGCACGTGCACGAATCCGTCGCGCCGATAGGACGAAACCGTGTCCTCGTCGAGCTGGATCGAGCTGGATGCGACAGCTGTGCTGGTCATGGGCGGCGGATCCCTCCGTGTGGGTGAGAAACTGACAGCATCATGATCCGCCCGGTGATACCGGATGTGATAGGACAGATGCGGCGGCCACTAGCACGATCGCGTCGAAGGGTGATGGATGCTCGAGTTCGGCAACGACGAGGTGCTGCTGGGCCAGGGCCAGCTGGCGGGAGCAGCCACGATGGCGGTGGCCGAGGACGTGCCCGAGCACACCCACGCGTTCATCGAGCTCGCTCTGGTGGTCGGCGGCCGGGCGCGGCACCGCTCGCCGGCTGGTGCGCGGCGGGTGCGACGCGGTGACGTGGTGATGGTGCGCCCGGGCAGCTGGCACGCGTACGACGAGCTGGAGCAGTTCGTGGTGATCAACGCCTACCTCCAGGCGAGTCTGGTCCATCGTGAGCTCGCCTGGCTGATGGACTTCCCTTCTCTGGCGGCGAATCTGCTGCGCGCTGGGGTGTCGTTCGCCACGGTTGGGCAGGAGTCGCTGATCCGCGCCGTGAACTGGCTGCATCAACTGGAGGACACGGGGGACCGGGCACACCCGATGGTTCAGCTCGGTCTCACGACCTGTGCGCTTGGGGAGCTGGTCGATGCCGAGTTCGCAGCCCCGCCACTGCCGGTCGCGCTGACTCCGGCGGTGCGCTCGACCATGGCGCGGCTGGAGGAGCACCTCGAGCATTCCTGGAGCGTCGACCAGCTGGCTCGCTTGGCGCTGATCTCGCCGTCCGGTCTGCAGAGACAGTTCGTGCAACAGGTGGGTCAGTCGCCGCTGGAGTGGCTTCGACAGCTGCGCGGCGAACGGGCGGCGACGTTGCTCGCTCGGACAGACCTGCCGATCGCTGAGATCGGTCGTCGGGTCGGCTGGGAAGATCCGAACTACATGAGCCGGCGGTTCCGGATGCTCTACGGCGTTCAGCCCACCCGGTACCGGGAACGCTTCAAGTCGCCACGACCGGGGCTGGACGTGGTGCGCTGACGTTCCGACCTGCGAAACGTCAGCCCAGCGAACCGGCTGCTGGAGCCCAGGACGGATCCCGACCGAAGGCGGCCACCAGCTGGTCCAGTCCGGATGCGCCTGCCTCGAGAGGCACCGGGTCACCGAACGGCCTTCGGCGTGCGATGGTCGTCTCCCCGACGGCGCCCAGCAACTGTCGAGCGGGCCCGTTCAGCGCCTCGGCGGCGGGCTCGAGCCCGGTCGTCGACGCCCCGGACGACTTGGCCAGATCCCAACCGTGCAGGAAGTGTTCGACCGAGCGCAAGATCGTCACTTGCAGCCCGGTGATCTCGCCGACGGGCGCCTGGAACGTGCCGGACTTGATCGAATCCTCGCTCAGCAGCGACGTCAACCGGTCGACCCCATCGCGGTAGTCCGATGCCGACGGGGGCGGCAGATCGGGGTCCGGGGCCATCCGCGGGCCGGCGGGCGGCTTTGCCGTGCCGGTGAGAATCCCGGCGAAGAGCCGATCCCCTCCGACGAGGTGGCCAAGCAGCTGCGCATAGTTCCAGTCGCCGCAGGGCGTCTCGGCGCGCGGGTCGGACCCGGTCTCGACGATCATCGCTACCGCATCGGTGGTCAGGGTGAACATCTCGATCAGATCGGGCATACTTGAAAATCTAAAGTAGGTGCTTGAATTCGTCAATGGAGCGGCAATGAGTCGGTCGTACGGACAGTTGTGCGGTCTCGCGCTCGCCCTCGATGCGGTCGGCAACCGCTGGAGCCTGCTGATCGTACGAGAGCTGCTGGTTCGGCCGGAGGGATGTCGCTACACCGATCTGAGGGCCGGGTTGCCAGGCATCGCGACGAACCTGCTGGCCGACCGGCTGCGGGATCTGGAGTGGGCCGGAATCGTCCGGCGTGACGGGCCACGGCCGCCCGTGGCCACAGCGGTCTTCCGCCTGACCGAGCAGGGGCAGGCGCTCCGGCCGGCGGTCGAGGCGCTGGCGGCATGGGGCGGGGAGCTGGTGCCGGGCTCACCGGGCGATGCGGAGTTCCGCAGCCGTTGGTTGGTGATCCCGGTCGAGGCGATGCTGACCGACCATCGGCCCGAGGACCCGCCCGCGACGATCGAGCTGCGAACGGGCGACGAGCCGATCCTGGTCCACGTGGCCGGCGGTCGGGTCCGGGCCTCAACGGCGCTGCCGACGGACCGATCCGCAGATCTCGTGATCGCCGGCCCTCCGAAACTCGTGCTCGGGGTGATCTCCGGCAAGCTGCCGATCGCTCCGGCGACCGGCGCAGGGGTGCAACTCAGCGGTGACGAGGACCTACTTCGTCGGGTCGGCCTCGAGGCCGACCCGCGTCCCGCCGGACCGGACCGCGGGTTGTCGGAGCTCAGCGCCGCAGGTGGCCCTGAGCTTGGGACGGCTCGGAATCAGATGACGGCGGTCATCCCACCGTCCACGTAGATCACCTGACCGTTGACATAGTCCGAGGCGGCGGACGCCAGGAACACCAGGGCGCCGACGAGTTCGCGAACCTCGCCCCAACGACCCGCGGGCGTTCGCTGCGCGACCCACGCACTGAACGTCTCGTCCTCGACCAGGGCGTGGGTGAGCTCGGTCGCGAAGTAGCCGGGAGCGAGCGCGTTGGTCTGGATCCCGTGCGGTCCGAGGTCGGCGCACATGCCCCGAGTGAGCATCACGATGCCGCCCTTGGTGGCGGCGTACGGGGTGATGCCGGGCCGGGCCACCTTGCTCTGCACGGAACCGACGTTGATGATCTTGCCGCTCCCCCGAGCGATCATGCCGCGCGCCACCCGGCGGCCAACGAGGAAGGCGCTGGTGAGGTTCGTCGCGACGAGGTCGTTCCAGTCCTGGACGGCGAACTCGGTGAAGGGCGCGCGACGCTGGATACCGGCGTTGTTGACACAGATGTCCGGCGTGCCCCAGGACTCTTCGATCCTTCCGATTCCGTCGTCGACGGCCTCCGGATCGGTGACGTCGAACGTGCTCAGCGCTGCCTCGCCGCCGGTGCTCTCCCGCAACCGAAGGGCTGCCGACTCGACCGCGGTCGCGTCTCGCCCGTGGACCACGACGCGCGCGCCGGCCTCGATCAGACCCCGGGCCAGGGCGTACCCGATTCCTCGGCTGGAGCCGGTGACCAGCGCCGTCTTGCCGGAGAGATCGAACAGGTTCATGGTCGAGGCTCCCGGGGTCGTGGCACCTGATCAGACTAGCCAGCCCGACCGACCGGCGGTCCAGCCCCTAGAGTGGGCGGATGACTGCTCCGGCCGACGCCGTAACGGCGTTGTTCGTGCCTGGCGACCGTCCCGAACGGTTCGCGAAAGCGGTTGCCGCTGGGCCCGATCTCGTGATCATCGATCTCGAGGACGCGGTCGCTCCGCGTGCCAAGTCTGCTGCCCTGGAAGCGATCCTGGCCGCACTGTCCCCGGAGCGTTCGTCCTCCGAAGCCGGCACGGCCGCTGTCCGGGCCATGGTCCGGATCAATCCTGTCGGCAGCGTAACCTCGGCCACCGAGGTCGATGCGCTGCGGCAGCTGAGCACCCAGCCCGGTCATGGCTTGATCGGGGTGATGGTGCCCAAGGCCGAGGATCCGGACGCGATCGCCGAACTGGTATCGACGCTGACGTCCGCCGGTCGCACAGAGCTCGCTGTCATCCCGCTGGTCGAGTCCGCGCGCGGCGTGCTCCGCGCAGTCGAGCTTGCCGCCGGGCCGGGCGTGACCCGGCTGGCGTTCGGAGCGTTGGACTTCATGCTGGACGTCACCGCGGACCCGGGGTCGCCGACGGTCGCCTACGCCGGTGCTCAGCTCGTGATTGCCTCCCGTGTCGCGGGCATCGCCGCCCCACTCGATTCCCCGTCGACCGAGGTGCGCGGCCACGACCTCGTCCTGGAGTCCGCCCGGGCCGGGCGCGCGATGGGCTTCGGGGGCAAGCTCTGCATCCATCCGACGCAGCTCGCGGCCGTGCGTGCGGCCTTCGCCCCGACCGCGGCCGAGCTCGAGTGGGCGCGCGCGGTGACCGGGGCCGTCGACGGCGCGGTGCAGATCGACGGTCGGATGGTCGACCGTCCGCTCGTCGAGCGGGCCCGCCGCATCTTGACGTCGGCCGAGTGACCGGCCGGCCCTGTTCGTTCAGCGGAGCCAGACGTCGAGGGTCGCGGTCGTGAACGCTCCGTGAACGTGTCGGAGCCGCTGCTGGGCACGAATGTGCCACCTCCCTCTGTGCTGGGTCAATGCTTTTTGGTAACGTTTCCATTGAGCAGCTTGCGACGAGCTCAGCGGTTCGTCGCACGATCGTCCTCGCCCTGGTCCTGGCCGGACAAAGCCTTGTGAGCAGCGGAAGTGGTGCGAATCGACTGCTGTCGCGGATCCCGGCCGCCCGGCGCGCGGTGCCGGATTCCGCGATTCGCCGCTGAGTGGAATCGTTCCCAGAGGAGACGACGTGGTATCGAGTGACAACGTCCAGATTGCGGCGTACACCTGCCCGCTCTGGCATCCCTCGGCTCACTACCGGAGTCAGTATGCGGCCGGCTGGACCGAGTACGAGATCATGCGCGGCGCCCGGCCGTGGTGGCCGGGACATCGCCAGCCCCGCCAGCCGCTGCTGGGTGCCCTGGACGAGTCGCTGCCGTCGACCTGGCAGGTCTACAACCGACTGGCCGCCGATCACGGGCTCGACGCGCTGATCTGGGACTCGTACTGGTATCACGGCGAACCGGCCATGCACGAGGCGCTCGAGCAAGGATTTCTCGAGGCATCGAACGCCGACCTCGTGTCCTTCGCCGTGATGTGGGTCAACCACCACTGGCTGACGCTCTATCCGACCACTCTGGGCGACGGTTCTGCTCGGTTCCCGAAGGCATTCAACGCGCCTGACACCGCGCACGACATGTGGCGCAGTCTGAGCTATCTCCTGGCCCGCTATCTCCATCGGCCGAACTACTGGCTGATCGACGGCGAACCGGTCTTGGTGATCTGGGACCCACGACGGATGGAGCGGCTGATCGGGGGCGAGAACGTGGCCCGGTTGTTCGTGGAGCTGGAGCGACTGGCGGGGGCCATGGGCCATCCGGGGCTGCACCTGCACACGCCGATGGGCGGTGAGTCCGGTGGCAGGCCGGAGCCGCCGGGGCCCGGCCATCTCCCGCTCGAGGCGCTCGGCTTCAAGTCCTACGGTTCGTACACGTTGCTGCCCAGCATGGCTGCTCGGCGGCCCGCCACCGAGGAAGTTCCGCACTACGTGGACGTGGTGGCCGACGTCGTCTCGACGGGCTGGTCGGAGTTGGACGCAGGGAGCCGGCTGACGTACTGGCCTTCGGTGGCGCCCGGCTGGGACACCGCGCCGCGACTGGCCCAGCCCGTGCGACCGTCCGCTCCCGACCGCTCCGTCTGGCCGGGCTTTCCACTCTGCCAGGGTGAGACCCCGGCCGCGTTCGAAGCATTCGTCCGTGCTGCCCTGGACTTCGTACGGAACCGCGCCGCCGGGCAAAAGATTGTCACCGTCGGCTGCTTCAACGAGTGGACCGAGGGCCAGTATCTGTTACCGGACACCGATCTCGGCCACGGAATGCTGCAGGCCCTCGCCCGCGGTCTCGGTGTGCGCGACGAGCGAACGTACTTCGCGACCACCGGGGCCGGTCCCTAGCCGATCGACGGCCGTCGATCAGAGTGTCTCGCTGAGACCGTCCCGCTGGGGATAGGCGAAGCGACCGTTCGCGGCGGCGGCGAACGCGTCGTCCAGCAATCGGGCGACCCAAGCGGCGGCGACCGCGGGATCGTCGCCGGCGGCTGCCGTGCGGTCGGCCCAGCCGGCCCAACCGCCGAACCGGTCGTCGGCGGACGACTGTCCAGCGATGTCGTCGCGCATCGCGGAGGCGATCTCGCCGGGATGCAGAGAACAGACCGTCACGCCGGTGCCGACGAGCTCGGTCGCAAGCTGGGCCAGCAACCGGTCCAGGGCGACCTTGCTGACGGCGTACGCGGTGTTGAACGGCCCGGGCGCGTCGCGCGCGGCCGCCGAGCTGATCTGGACGATGCGGCCCCAACGCGATTCGATCATGATCGGCAGCACCTGGTGGATCAGGGCGGCCGCGCCCAGGAAGTTGATCTCGATCGCCGCGGTCCACGAGTCGAGGTCCGTCTCGGCGAAGGGGGCGAGCGGGCCGAAGACGGCAGCGGCGTTCACCAGCACGAGTCGTTCGGAGCGCCAGCTCGGCGGGAGATCCGGCAGAACACCGGCGCGCTGGTCGTGCACCATCACCGACGGTCGCCGCTCCCCGCGGACCAGCTCCTCGGCGAGCACCTCCAGCGCGATCCGGCGCCGTCCGATCAGGGTCAGCTCGCAGCCCTGGTCGGCCAGCGCGGTGGCGCAGGCGCGACCGACCGTGCCGGTCGCCCCGGTGACGACTGCGCGGGTGGCGATTCCGCTGGGGACGCCTGTGCTGGGGACGCCTGTGCGTGCAGCGGTCACGTCAGTCGGCGGGCCAGCGGTAGGTGGCACGTGCGTTGCCCGTCAGCATGGCGTCCTGCTCCTCGGGAGAGAACGCGCCGATCAAGGTCTCGAAGGCGTCGACGTAGTCGCCGTAGGACGCCCAGAGGCGATCGACCGGCCAGTTCGTCCCGAACAGGCAACGCTGCGGACCGAACTGCTCGATGCAGTGCTCGACCCACGGTCGGAGGCCGTCGACCGTCCAGCCCTCGCGGTTCATCCCCAGACCGGAGATCTTGCACTGCACGTTCGGAGCCGATGCCAAAGTGGTGATGCCGGAGCGCCAGCCGTCGAAGTAGGCGGGATCGTTCGTGTCCCGCGGATACCCGATGTGCTCCAGCACGACGGTGACGTCCTCGTGCCGACGGGCGAGGTCGCGCGCCTTGCCCATGTCCTGCCAGGCGCAGTCCAGGTCCAGCATCAGCTCGCGTTCCGCCAGTAGCGAGACGCCGGCGTCGAACCGCGGATCCACCAGGAAGTCGCCGGTGCCGAAGTCACGGATCCCGCGGACCAGCGGATACGCGACGTGCCGGTCGAGCTGGGCAGCGGCGTCGGCGGCCGTCAGATCCTGGGACGCGACGATCACGAAGGGGAGCGGACTCGTTGCGGCCATCTGCGAGAGCCACGCCGTCTCCACCACGGGATCGGGGGTGCCGACCGCGGCCTGGACATGAACCGCGCCCTCGACCCCCGTGAACCGGGCCTCGGCCCACAGGGCCGTCGAGTCGAAGCGAACAGACTTGATCGGATCGATGTTGCCGAGGATCGGGTGGATCGCGTCCGGCTGCAACCAGCCGTAGGTGAGCTCGGGATGCTTGAGATCCCAGAAGTGCACGTGGGTGTCGATGATCGCTCGCTTCACGCCGGATCCTTTGCAGGGCTACTGATCTTGACTGGTCTGCGGGACGAGGAGCTGAGATAGAGCGCCTCGACGACCTCCACCGAGCGTGCTCCTAGCTCGCCGGGGGAGGGGTTGTCGTCGGTCAGGCCGAGAGCCAGGTCGACGAGGCGGTTCGGCGGCCCGTCGCAGTCGTAGCTGCCGTCACCGGGTTTCAGATCCGCAGTCACGGTTCCCCGACTCGGGTCGTGCCAGGTCACGTTGTCGGTCTGGAAGTCCAGATTCAGCTGGCCGGCATCCCCGACGATGTCGATCCGCAGCAGATCGCGCTCGCTCAGGTAGCCCGGATGGGCCGACGAGCCCGCCAGAGTGCCGATCGCCCCGCCCTCGTAGGCGATCGCTGCGGCGTCGTTGATCTCGACCCGGCCGCCGTCCGGGGTGAACGTCAGCGCGAAGACCTCCCGCGCCCGCAGGCCCGTCACATACAGCGCGATGCCGAGCGCATGGCTCAGCTGGGCCTGCGCATAGCCACCGCCCGACAGCGCGGGGTCGGTCCAGGTGCCAGGCTCGGGCGCGAACCCCTTGGCCGCCTTGACGTACGCGCCCGTGTCCGTCAGCAGTGTCCGCGTGCCGGAGCACATGGTGATCGCCAGGTGCTCGACCCGGCCGACGCCGTACGGCTCGATCATCAACGCCGTTGCGGCCGAGACCAGCGGCTTGTAGTTGTAGCCGAGGGCGACAACGAGCCGACGGCCCGCGGAGCGTGCCGTGTCCACCAAGTCCCACGCCTGATCGGCGCCGAGGGTGAACGGCTTCTCCACCATCACGTCTGCGCCGGCCTGCAGGGAGGCCTTCGCATGCTCGTAGTGCAGCGCGGCTGGACTGGAGACGACGACGATGTCGGGCCCGGTGGCGAGCACATCGAAATAGTCCTCGCTCGCGTACCGGAAGGCCCAGTCCTGCTTGATCTGCCGCAGCGCATCCGCACCGTGCCGGCACACCGCCGTGAACTCCACCTCGGGCCGTCGGGCGAGGTTCGGCAGGTGCGAGGCGACCGCCCACGAGCCGGCACCGATGACCCCCAGCTTCAGCTTCGACACCGCCGCGATTTCCTCCTCGTGTGCACTGATCGGGCTGATTTATCGGGACGTGCCCGTGAGTCAATCGGCCTCAGCGATCGACCCGGAACCGTTCGATGAACTCATGATCCAGCTCCCACCCCAGGCCCGGATCCTGGGGCAGGACCAGTTTGCCGTTCTCGAGTGGCTTGCGGTTGGTCACCATCTCCCAGTAGATCGGGTCGCGCTGTGGGGTGAACGCCTCGACGTACGTCCCGTTCGGCACCGATGCCAGCAGGTGCGACGACACCTGGCCCTCCTCATGATGGCCCAGCTCGACATCGTAGGTCAGCGCCAGCGCGGCCACCCGGCGCCACTCCGTCGGTCCGCCGCCCCAGGACGCGTCGAAGTTGCAGACATCGATCGCACCGCTCGTGATCATGGTCCGCATGCCGACCCGGGATATCTCGCTCTGTCCGGCCGCGACCCGGACGTTGCCCTTGAGCCGTACGTCGCGAAGGCCGGCCAGGTCGGCGTGCCACCGGGTCGGCTCCTCGAACCAGCGCAGCTCCAGGCCGTCCGGAAGCCGGCGGACGAAGTCCAGCGCCTCGCGCACCGTGTAGCCCTGATTGGCGTCGACCACGAACACGAAGTCGTCGTCGACAAAGGAGCGGGCGTGGACCAGCCGCGCGACGTCCTCCTCGGGCGGCTTCCCGCCGATCTTGAACTTCATCCCGACCATGCCGTGTTCCTCGGCGAAGAACTCCATGTCCTTGGCGATGTCGGCCTCGCTCGTGCCGTAGTAGCCGCCGATCCCGATCATCGAGATCCGGTCCCGGTAGCCACCCCACAGCCGCCACAACGGCTGGCCGAGTACTCGTCCCACACAGTCCCAGACCGCGGTGTCGACGCAGGCCATCGCCTGCATGGCCAGCCGGCGGTCGCGGAGCTGGTCGAACGTGACGGGCAGCATCGCCTCCCAGACCCGTTCGGTCTCCAACACGTCGAGCCCGGTCACCAACGGGGCGATTTCGTCGTGGATGATCGCGAGGATCTCGTCCTGCTCCTCGTCGGAGTCAGCGTTGTAGGCCGTGCCGAAGGCTCCGTCGGACGTTCGCACGGTCGTGATGATCGTGCAGCGGTTGCGCATCTTGTAGTAGCTGCCGCGGTAGAGCTGCTGGAGGGGGACGCGGATCGGAATGGTTTCGACAGCGTCGATGAGGGTCAAGGCGGTCTCCCAGCAGAGCGTCGTGGTAACGTTTCCACGAAACTACAGGTGAGCACCGCCGACCGTCAAGGACGCAAGTGGGGAAGAGAACTGGGTGTCGCGTCAGTCGTTGACGACGAACTCCGTCGGCAGCGTCACTTCGCGAGTGATGCCGTGCTGGATCCGATCGAGCAGGAGCTCGGCGGCCGTGCGTCCCATCAGAGCGGCGTCGCGGTGGACGAACGACAACGATGGCGCGAACAGCTCGGGGAAGGGCCAGGAATCGCAGGGGATCAGGTCGACCTCGCCGGGGATCCGCCGGCCCAGGGCGCGGATGGCGCGCAGTGCGCCGTAGCCGACCATCAGGCCGCCGGCGATGATGGCAGTCGGTGCGTCGGCCGAGGTGAGGAGCTCGGTGGTCTGAGCCGAGCCGAAGTCGGCGTCGTACGCCTCGGTCCGCACCAGCGCGGCATCGAACCGGAGGCCGGCCGATCGTAGGCCGGCCTTGTAGCCCCGGGTCCGTTCGCGCGACGCGAGCACGGTGCGTGGACCGGTGATCAACGCGATCCGGCGGTGTCCACCGGCGGCCAGGTGCCGAACGGCCAGCCGGACGCCGCTGTAGTGGTCGGAGGTGACCACGCTCGCATCGATCTCGGGCACGTGCCGGTCCACCAGCACGACGGGTGCCTTGAAAGACCGCAGCGCCGACAACGTGTCCTGGTGGCTCTCGGTGGCGAGGCTGGCGATCAGGCCATCCACCCGGCGCCGGGCGAACAGCCGGATGTGCTCGGCGTCCCTACCGGGATCGCCGTCGGAGTTCAGCAGCAGCACCGAATAGCCCTGCGGGTGCAGGATCGACTCGGCGGCCTTGACCATGTCGGAGAACAGCGGATTGGCAATGTCGCGAACCAGGAACGCCACCGTCATGGAGGATCCGCGGCGCAGGCTCATCGCGGTGAAGTCCGGCTCGTAGTCGAGTTCGGAGACGGCTTGCAGCACCTTTTGCCGCAGCGACTCGCTGACCGCCGAATGGCCGCTGAGCACGCGCGAGACCGAACCGAGTCCCACCCCGGCGCGGATCGCCACCTCACGCATGGTGACCTTGGCCTCGGGGGTGATCAGGTCGTGGTCGGGCGGAAGATCGGCTGCCATGGCTCACCCTCTCCTCGCCTCGGTCTCGGCGAAACTGTGCACCAGCCGCAGTCCTCAACGGCGCCGCACCAGGCGCCCATCCCCTGTGGGCTGGGCCGTCGGGCTGACCCTAGTGCATGGTGCGCGGCGCGTGGCCTCGTTGCGTGTGGTCGCGTGCGCGCTACTGCTCGATCACGCAGATCTCGTCCCCCGTGGTCGCCTCCTCGCCTTGGGCGACCAGTAGTTCGACGACGGTTCCCGTGAGCGGGCTCGGCAGCTCGACGATCGCCTTGTCGGTCTCGACATTGGCAAGGGCCTGCCCCTCGCTGACGACGTCGCCCGCAGTTACGAGCCACTCGTCGATCACGATCACGTCCGTCGTCTCGGCCAGCTTCGGCAGCGGCACGGAGGTCTTCATGGTCTTCTCCGCTCAGGATGCCTGGACGTGGGATGCATAGACGTGGGCGAACATATCGGCTCGCTCGGGCTCGGGTCCGTTCTTCGCCGCCTCGACCGCCGCGTCGACCTCGTCGTCGATCTGCCGACGCATCGCCAAGACCTGGGCGTCGTCGATCAGCCCCTGACTCTGCAGCCGTCGGTCGTAGATGTCGATCGGGTCCCGGGCGAGCCATTCGTCCAGCTCGCCGTCGGGCCGGTAGGTCGCCGGGTCGGACCGAGAGTGCCCCGAGTACCGGTAGGTCTTCATCTCCAGCAGAGTGGGTCCGCCGCCGGACCGGGCGCGGTCGACAGCGATCCCGGTCGCTGCAATCACCGCGTCGAGGTCCTGGCCGTCCACGACGGCGGAGGGCATCGCGTACGAGCTCGCGCGCTCGGCGATGTCCTTCACCGCGGTAGTGGTCGCGAGCGGGCTGTACTCGCCGTACAGGTTGTTCTCGCACACGAAGATCACCGGCAGCCGCCACACGGCCGCGATGTTGAGTCCCTCGTGGAACGCTCCGATGTTGGCGGTGCCGTCTCCGAAGATCGACACCGCGACGTCGTCCCCGCCACGAAGCTGTGCACCCCAGGCCACCCCGGCCGCGATGGGGATGCCGGCGCCGATGATCGCCATGGTCGGCATCAGCCCGATCGCCTTGCTGGACAGGTGCATGGAGCCGCCGACGCCGCCGACGCACCCGGTGGTCCGTCCGAGGATCTCGGCCACGACCTGTTCCGGCGACATGCCGAGCGCCATCGCGTGGCCGTGGCCGCGGTAGGTGCAGCAGACGGCGTCGGTGGGACGTACGCTGGCCGCGACGCCGACGCTGACCGCCTCCTGGCCCTGGCAGGTGTGGGTCGAGCCGGCCACCAGCCCGCTCGCGAACAGGCCCTTGATCAGGTCCTCCGTGTGCCGGATCTCCATCATCCGGCGCAGCCGCTGCACCGGCTCGGCGAGCTGCGCGCGACGGTCGAGCTCCGAGCCCGACACGTTCGGGCCGACCTGGTCCGGGCCAGACGGGTCGGACGGATTGAGGTCAGACATGGGCGGTCTCCTTCCACCAGGGTGATGGCGTTCGATCGGTCGTCACCAGCGACGTGAGCTGCTCGGCGACGTACTCGACGCCGGGGACGTACGCCGCCTCGAGGTTCTTCGCGTATGGCACGGGAACGTCGGGTGCGGTGATCCGTGCGATCGGCGCGCGGAGCCGGCCGAACGCGCGACTGCCGATCTCGGCCGCGACGATGGTGCCCCACCCACCGGTGTACGGATTCGCCTCGACGGTGGCCAGCCGGCCGGTCCGCTGCACCGAGGCGAGCACGCCATCGACGTCCCACGGCACAACGGTCGACAGGTCGACCACCTCGGCGTCGAGGCCGGCGGCGTCCACGGCGGCGAGCGCGGTCTTGACGGTCTGGCCCAGAGCCAACACCGTCAGCTGCTCGCCGGAGCGGAGCGTGCGGACCTTGCCGAGGACCGGTAGTCGATCCGGATCGGTGATCACCTCCTCGCGCTCGCCGTACAGCGCACGGGGCTCGAAGAAAACCACCGGGTCGTCGTCGGCGATCGCGGCGCGGAGCAGGCCGTACGCACTGTTCGCTCCGGAGGCGACGACCACCTTGAGTCCCGGGGTGCTGGTGAACCAGGTCTCCAGTGTCTGCGAGTGCTGGGCGCCGAAGCCGAGTCCGGGGCCGGAGGAGGCCCGGACCACCAGCGGCACCGGATAGCTGCCGCGAGACAGATAGCGCAGCTTCGCCGCCTCGGTGACGATCTGATCCAGCGCGACACCGAGGAACTCCGCGAACATGATCTCCGCCACCGGCCGGAAACCGGCGGCCGCGACACCGACCGCGAGACCGAGGAACCCCATCTCGGCGATGGGGGTGTCTCGCACCCGAGCCGGCCCGAACTCGGCCAGCAGGCCCTCCGAGGTCTTGAACACCCCCTCGGCGGCGCCGACGTCCTCACCGAGCAGCAGCACGCGTTCGTCGGACCGCATCTCGTCCGCGATCGCCGCAGCGATCGCCTTGTTCATCCTCATCTTCGGCACTGATCAGACTTCCTCTCTCACCCGCAGGCGATCATCGGTCCAGGCGGTAGCGCTCGACCACATCGGCCCGGACCTCGATGCCGAGCCCGGGACCCGTCGGCGGCAGCATCCAGCCGTCGTGGTGGGTGATGGGCCGCTCGACGAGCTCGTCCTGCATGGGGTTCGGCAGGGGCTTGACCTCGAACAGCTTCGCGGCCGGACTCGCGAACGAGGCCGCCAGGCTGGCGGCGGACACGATCGCACTCGACCAGGCATGCGCATTCAGCTGACGTCGAGAGCTCTCCACCCGGGCGGCGATCTGCTGGAAGCCGGTGATCCCCCGGACGCGTCCGGGATCGACACCGACCACGTCGACGCAGCCGGTGTCGAGCACCTCGTCGTAGCCACGGGCGTCCCACTCGCGCTCACCCCACGCGATCGCGGTGTCCACGGCGGCGCGGAGCCGGCGATACCCGTCGGGATCCCAGGGCCCCAGCGGTTCCTCGATCCAGCTCAGACCGAACTCGGTGAAGGCCCGCACCCGGGAGATCGCTGTCGGTGGGTCCCAGTAGACGGCCACGCCGAGATCGACCATCAGCGACGCGCCCGGTCCGATGGCCGCACGCAGCAGCTCGACGAAGCGGACGTCGCGATCGTGGGAGTAGCCCAGGCGGGCCTGACCCTTCTTGCCGAATCCGACCTTGACCCCCTGCAGTCCGCCCGCGACCCAGGAGCCCATGTCCTCGACCAGGTCCTCCAGCTCCGGCTTGAACGCGTGGCACGACGCGATGGCCGGAAGTCGATCGTGCACGGCGCCACCGAGCAGCTCCAGCAGGCTCGTGCCGAGGGTACGGCCGCGGGCATCCCAGAGGGCGATGTCGATCGCGGCGATGGCGTTGTACGCGATGCCGCCGCGCCAGCCGTACCACCAGACGTGGTCGACCAAGGTATGCCAGATCCCGACCACGTCACTCACCGGACGACCCACGACCAGCGCCGCCAGACCGTTGATGATCTCCCGGGTCGCACGCGAGGCCTCCGGCCACTGGGTGATCGACTCACCCCAGCCGACCACGCCGTCGTCGGTCGTCAACCGGACCAGGCACAGGTGCCGGGTGGCGCCGCTGTCGTTGGGCTCGGGGTAGGCGACGGGGATGGCCTCGATCGTACGGACGTTCACGCGTGCTCCATCTCGCGGGATCCAGTGAGCTCGGCGGAAAGTCGCTCGACCCGTTTCGTGGCGTCGCTCGGCGAGCACTGCCACTTCCAGGCGGCCACATGGGCGACGTCGGCGGTCCGCGAGGGATGGTCGAGCGGAGCCCCGACCGTCGACTCCGCCGAGCGGTCGCGGGCCTGGATCCGTACCGCGGTCACCCCGGCGTCGGGGCGGAGCTGGACGAGCGCCAGCAGATCGGCCCGCGATCTCTCCGGGGTGGCCGCGACGATCGCCGCGACCACGGCCTCGGCGACACCGGCCGGTGAGGCCGACGGCGTTTGGACGGTGATCGACTCGATCGGGCCGCCGGCCACCTGTGCGGCAGTAAGACCGGCCTCGTAGGCAGCCTGGTTCCAGCCTGAGGTCGGAAAGACGCGCAAGGAGCTCTCGACCAACGCGTTGTGGTCGACCGCGAGTAGTCGATCGGGATCCAGGGTGGACAGAACGCCCTGGCGGCGATCCAGATCGGACCGTGTGGCGTCCAGGCCACGCGCCGCGGCGAGTGTCGCGGCGATCCCGGTCCGGACCGCGTGGGCGCTGTGGAAGCAGCGCGTTCCGCTGTACTCGATCAGCGCACCGCGCGAGCCACCGACCACCGAGAAGGCATGCCCGAGCGCGTGCCGCCAGCGCTGCTCGTCCAGCTGCAGCAGGACCGCCGCGGTGGCGGCCGCGGCGACGGTCCCGGCCGTCACCGTGGAGTGGAAGACCGATCCGTGTTCAGGCCCGAGGGCGGCCGCGACACCGGCTATCGCCGCGTACCCGGTCGCGGCGGCTGCCAGCCGGGTCGGACCCGAGACGTCCGCAACCGCGCCCACCTCGGTGACGATCGGCCAGATCACCGAACCCGGGTGGGTGAGGCTGGCCCAGTGCACGTCGTCTCGGTCGTCGGCCCGGGCCGACAGCGCGGCCTCGCCCGCCCGCTCGACGGCCGACGCCGCCCAGCCCGGCAACGGCACGCGGTATGACGAGCCGTCGCGACAGTGCAGGAAGTCCGCGAGCAGCACCGCGGCCCGTCTCAGCTCGCCAGGAGTCGGCTTCGCCGCTGCTCTGGTCTGCAAGGCGGTCGCGTAGGCGTCCAGGAGGTTAGCGGTCATCGGATCAGTACATGAGGAAGCCGCCGCTGACGTTCAGCGTGGCTCCGGAGACGAAGGAGGCGTGCTGGCTGGCGAGGAAGACCGCGACCCCGGCGATCTCGCTCGGCTCGCCGATCCGGCCCAGGGGGGTCTCCGCCGTCATCCGGTCGAGCACGTCGGGGGAGATGTCGTCGAGCAGCATGGGCGTCTTTGCCTGTCCAGGCGCGATGGTGTTCACGGTGATCCCGAACGGCCCGTACGTCCGCGCCAGCCCCCGGCTCATCGACACGATTCCCCCCTTGCTGGCGGCATAGACGACCGATCCGCCGAAGCCTCCAGTCCACCAGCCCTGGGACGAGAAGGTGACGATCCGGCCCGCGGTGCCGGCGCTGCGCATCGACTCGGCCACCGAGCGACACAAGAAGAAGGATGCCTTGAGGTTCGTATCGAGCTGAACGTCCCAGTCCTCCTCGGTGATCTCACGGAGGTCTGCCCGGCGTCGGAGCACGGCCGCGCAGTGCACGAGCGCGAAGACGGGTCCCAGGGTGGCTGCCTGCTCCACCAGCTCGGCATGCGCCTCGATCCGGGTGAGATCCGAGCTCAGCGCGAGCGCCGGCTCGACCCCTTCGGCGCCGAGCGCGGACCGCACCCGGTCGGCGTCGAGGTCAACGGCCACCACCTGGGCGCCCGTTGCGGCGAAAGCCGCGGCCGTCGCGGATCCGATTCCGCCGCTCGCCCCGGTCACCATCACGACCCTGCCGTCCAGGCCGGCCCCGAGGTCCCAGGTCATCGCCGCCTCCTTGCCACTCGAGCTACTCCGATGATCATCTCGTCCACGCGCGACGCACGGCGCATCGGGCCGGTGTGTCCATGTCTGGTGGAAACGTTACCAATGGTGGGTACAACGTCAATCTCTTGGGTCGCTGAGCTCGTCGAGCACGCTGCTGGTGTGCTGACCGATGTCGGGAACGGCGTCCATCCGCGGCATCACCCCGGCCCACTCGATCGGCGGTCGCAGCGCCTGCACGACGCCCGCCGGGGTGTCGACCGGAACCCAGCGCTCGCGCGCGACGAGCTGAGGATGTTCGATCACGTCGGCCAGATCGCGCTGCCGGGCGTTCGCGATTCCGGCGGCCTCGAGCCGTCGCACCAGCTCTGTGCCGTCGAGACCGGTCAGAACGGTCTCGATCTCGGCATCCAGATCGGACCGGTTCGCCACCCGGTCGGCCTGACTGGCGAACTCGCTTGCCGTCGCGAGGTCCGGTCGCTGCAGCACGACGGCGCAGAACTGCAGCCACTCCCGCTCGTTCTGCACCGACAAGACCACCGCCGTGCCGTCGCCGGCCCGATAGGTGCCGTATGGGGCGATCGCGGCGTGGCTCGTGCCCGACCGCCGCGGCTGCTCTCCGCCGTAGCGGGTGTAGTACAGGGGATAGCCCATCCACTCCAGCAGCGAGTCGAAGAGGTTCACGTGCAACGTTGCTCCCTCGCCGGTGACCGCCCGGTGGTAGAGCGCGGCCAACACAGCGGAGAATGCATACATTCCGGCAGCGATGTCCGCGGCCGGGATCCCGCTCTTGGCAGGTGCGTCTTCGGTCCCGGTGATCGAGACCAGCCCCGTCTCGGCCTGGACGAGCAGGTCGTACGCCTTCGCGTCTCGCAGGGGGCCCGACGTTCCGTAGCCGGAGACCGAGCAGCAGATCAGCTGTGGCCAGGACTCCCGGAGCTGTTCGGCGCCGAGGCCCAGCCGTTCGGCGGCGCCGGGGGCGTAGTTCTGCAGGAAGACGTCGGCCCGCCCGATCAGGCCGAGCAGGGCGGCGTGATCGTCGGCGTTCTTCAGGTCGAGCGTCACGGACTCCTTCGACCGGTTGAGCCACACGAAGTGGCTCGACAGACCGTGCACCGTGCGGTCGTATCGCCGCGCGAAGTCTCCGCCGCCGGGACGCTCGATCTTGATCACCCGAGCGCCCAGATCAGCCAGCTGCCGGCTCGCCAGCGGCGCGGCGACGGCCTGTTCACACGACACCACGATGACACCCTCGAGCGGCAAGGCCATGCGCATATCATGCACAATATGAGCAGATAATGCATTATCGAAGGGATATCGATGCGTTCGATCGACGTCGCCATGGTCGGTGAGGCGGTACGGAAGCTCTGCATCCTGGCAAACCACGAGATCCGTGGCGACCACCTGGCCGCGCTGCGGCGCGCCCGGACCGAGGAGCGTTCGCCGATCGGCTGTCAGGTGCTCGACGCCCTACTGCGCAACGCCGATGTTGCCCGAACCGAGCGGATCGCGTTCTGCCAGGACACGGGCTACGCCGTGGTCTACCTGACGGTCGGCCAGGACGTTCACTTCGTCGGCGGTGACCTGGTCGAGGCGGTGAACCGCGGTGTGGCCGACGGCTATCGCGAGGGCTATCTCCGGGCGTCACTGGTGCGCACGCCGATCGATCGAGTGAACACCGGCAACAACACACCGGCGATGATGGAGGTCCGGCTCGTCCCGGGCGAGGGGCTGGACCTCACGGTGCTGATCAAGGGTGCCGGCTGTGACAACATGAGCGCGCTGCGGATGCTCACTCCTGCCGAGGGCACCCCGGCGATGATCGACTTCGTGGTCGAGACGATCGAGAAGGCGGGCCCCAGCGCCAGCCCGCCGGTGACCATCGGCATCGGGCTCGGCGGGACGTTCGACCGCGCCGCGGCCATGGCCAAGCGAGCCCTGACTCGACGATCGGGCGAGCCGAGTGTCGACCCCGAGACCGCCGATCTCGAGCGGCAGGTGCTCGACGCGGTGAATGCCACCGGTATCGGGCCGGCCGGCTTCGGTGGGACGGTCACTGCGCTGGCAGTGCACATCGAGACCATGGCGACCCATATCGCCTCCTACCCGGTGGCGATCAACCTCGACTGCCACTCCCACCGAGTCCAGGAGCTGTCGCTGTGAGTGCGGAACCGCGCCGGCTTCGCACACCGTTCGAGCCGTTCGAGCTGGCGGAGCTCCGTTCGGGCGATCCGGTGCTGATCTCGGGCGTCGTGCTGACCGCACGGGATGCGGCGCACGAGCGTTTTGCCCGGGCGATCGCCGCGGGGGAGTCCCTGCCCGTGGACGTCGACGGCCAGACGATCTACTTCGTCGGTCCGACCCCGGCCCGCCCGGGCCACGTCATCGGGTCCGCCGGCCCGACGACGGCATCCCGGATGGACCCCTACTCTCCGTTGCTGATCGAGCGGGGGTTGCGGGCGATGATCGGAAAGGGACGTCGCGCTCCAGTTGTCAAGGAGAGCATGGCCCGACACGGGTGCGTCTACTTCGGTGCAGTGGAGGGGACCGCGGCGCTGTTGTCTGCCTGCATCGCGGCATCGGAGGTGATCGCCTACGGCGACCTCGGAACCGAGGCCGTACGTCGCCTGGAAGTGGTCGACTTCCCGGCCTTCGTGGTGAACGATCTGCACGGCGGCGACCTGTACCAGGAGGGCCAGGCTCGTTGGCGCCGTGAGCGATCGGCACGCTGAGCTTGTCGGCGGGTCTGCTGAGCTCGTCGAAGGGCGGCGCTGCCGTTCGACAGGCTCAGGTCGCAGGGGTGTCGAACGGGTCGTGGTCGGGAGCCCCGAGGGTCGTGGCCAGCGCGCTCATGCCCGCCGCAAGGTGGGCCTCGAAGGCGGCGGCCAGGCGATCGGCGTCACCGGATCGTGCCGCTGACAAGATCCTGCGATGCTCGGCGCGTGACGCGGCGGCGCGCTGCTCGTCGGCCAGCATCGCGTCCCACGGGAAGGTGATCCACAGCTGCTCGATCCGCTCGGCGAGCCCGGGAATGCCGCACCGCTCGTAGAAGTAGAAGTGGAACGCATGGTTCGCCTCGTGCGGGTCGGCCGAGTCTCCGCCCGAGCCGGCCTCGTCGAGCAGCCGGGCGAGAACGGTCAGGTCGTGCCGAGACAGCCGGCTCGACGCCCGGCGGACCGCGAATGTCTCGGTCAACCGACGGACCACGTACGCGGCGCGGATCGCGTCGATGTCGATCAGCTCGGCGACCCGCACGCCGCGGTGCGGCTCCGCGACGAGGAGTCGCTCTGACTCCAGGACCCGCAGCGCTTCGCGTACGGGTGTGATGCTCACCCCGAAGTCGGCGGCCAGCTCGTCCTGCCGCAGCCGCAGGCCGCGCGGATACTCCCCGGACAGCACGCGGCGACGGATCGCCTGCGCGATCGCCTCACTCTTGGTGCTGCCGGCCACGGTTCCCCATTATCGAGGGCGTCCCGCGGCTCAGGTGGGGGAGACCCGCACAACCCAGTCCTCCATGCTCGGCAGGGCCGATCGTCTGGTGGCGTGGCGCAGAGTCAGGACCCCGTCATCGCCGACGACGATCTGCTCTGCGGCCGGCGTCAGGCCGGCCGCGTTGTCGGCATGACGTGGATTCCAGTAGCTCACCATCCACCGGCCGGGAGCCAGCCCCAGGAAGCTCACGTCGCGCAGCGCCTGACCGATCCCACGGTCCGCGGGAAGCAGACTCACGGCCGGGAAGTACGCGATCAGCTCCGTCCCGATCCGCGCGGCGTACGGCAGGATCGGTCGATCGCGGCTGGCGTGGACCGACAACGCAGCCGGGGCGGGAACCAGGTCGGACCAGCCGAGGCCGCGCAGCAGTTCGGCACCGCGGCCGAGCTGGGCCGAACCGGGAAGGGCCGCAGCCTCCTGCCACGTGGCGTCGCCCCACATGATGCCCGGTCCGGCGTCCTCGGCTCGGCGGAACGCCCACAAGCCCTGAGCGCCGTACGTGTGCCCGGCGGCGCCGGAGAGGAGGTGAGCCCAGAACATGAAGCGCTGCACCGTGGCCGACGAGCCGCCCGCGATTCCCTCGTAACAGACCTCGCTGTTGATCACCGGTAGCCCGTGGTCGGCCGCGAGCTCGCGCTCCAGGGCGGCGAGACTGTCCGGGATCGACGAGCGGTCCGCGTGTCCGGTCTGTAGCCACACGAGGTCGAGATCAGCGGCGTCGCCGATGGCGTCCGTGCTGGAGAAATGCTCGAAGGCCGGGCACGGGTGCACCGTACGCACGTTCTGGTAACCGTCCAGAGTGCGCACCTCTGCGGTCAGTGCCCGCCACCCGGCGCTGAGCTCGGCTACCGCGATTCCGAGCCCCGGCTCATCCAGCTGGGCGTAGTGCGGCAGCCCCGCCTCGCCGGCCACACACCAGACCACCGGGAAGGCCGCCCAGCGCGCGATCACCTCGCGCCAGTGGCGTCGCATCCGCTCCGGACCCATGTCCAGCAGGTAGTAGCTCCAGGCGCCGACGACGGCCGGCGTCAGGCCCGACTCGATGATCATGGTGAGCCGTCGGTCGGCGTCGTCCCACCAGCGCGGCTCGATGGCGGCGAAGTCGGGCCGCCAAGACCAGCGGCCGTTCAGCGTACCGAGCTCGGAGTACGCCTCGACCTCTGGAAACAGACCCGCGACCACCTGTACGACGGAAAACCCCTCCTCAACTCGCTGTCGGATCAGCGTCCGGAGCTCGGACTCGCTGATCCGGTCGCAGAGGGCGAACCACCAGGTGTCACCCAGCCAGAAGAACGGTTCACCGGCCTCGTCCGCGAGGCGCCGCCCGGTGCGATGCAGCACGGGCGCCGTGGGTGGTCGCTCGGTACGGACCCGCCACCGCACGAAGGGTTCTGACTCCCCGGAGATCCGGACCGAATAGTCCCCGCCCAGATGGGTGCGGACCCGCGCCCGGGTGCCTCCGTCGGTGGCGACGAACGTGGGCAGGACGTGATCACCGGCCGGGTCCGTGACGACGACGTCCGCACCGCGCCGACCTTGATCCGACGGCACGACAACTTCGCGAACACCCCGCGGAAGACTCATCAACACTCCTGACGTCCGATAGGGTTGGAAACGTTACCAATTATGGAGAGAGGCTGCCATGGGGTCTCGCGCGAAGGACGCGGCCGGGTCATTCGAGCCGATCGAGCAACTGTCAACTGCCGTTGTCGACGGTCGACCCCGCGTGCTCCGCAACGGTCGACCGGTCGTGCTGCGGACCGCTACGGAGCACTATGGGGCGGTCCTCAACGAGGCTTTCGACTACGTCCCCTATCTGTCCATGCTGGCCCGCTCCGGTGGAAACCTCACCCGCACCTTCATCTTGTTTCGCGAGCTGCAGAGCGCGGTGAATCCGTACTCGACGTGCAAGCCGGAGTCGATCGACTACCTCGCCCCGTACCCTCGTCTCGACGCGGCACGGACAGATCCGACCGCTCTGGACGGGCAACCGAGGTTCGACCTGGATCGGTGGGACGCGAGGTTCTTCGAGCGTCTGCACGACTTCGTCGGCCGGGCCGCCGCGCTGGACGTGACCGTAGAGGTGACCCTGTTCAGCAACACCTACGCCGACCAGATCTGGGAGCTCAATCCGCTGCATCACGCCAACAACGTCAACGGGCTGAGCCCGATCCACTGGACTGAGCACATCACGGCGCGTCAGCGGGACCGGCTGGATCGGCAGCTCGCCTTGGTCGAGAAGGTCGTCACCGAGTGTCGCGATCATCCCAACGTGATCTTCGAGCCCTGCAACGAGCCTGGGGCGGGTGCACCGGTCGATCCTCCCGTCGCCCTCGTCGAGCAGGATGAGGTGAACGGCTGGCTGGATACCATCATCAACGCGATCCGGGCCGCCGACGGGGGTCGGCATCTGATAGCCGGGCAGGAAGCCTTCCGCTACGACCCGTGGGACCAGCCGCTGGATCGTTCGATGTCCGATCTCGGCTTCGACATCGTCAACGTGCATCCGCTGCCCGGCACGACGCTCGGTGGTCGCACGTACGAGCTCGGTCGGTTCATGTCGGGCGACCTCGAGCTGTCGTCGGTGCACGCCTTCTGCGACGCGGCGGCTCACGCGGCCAAGCCGGTCAACCTCGACGAGGACAACACCGCCAGTCAGTACACCGATCACTTCGGCTGGACGATCCACCGAAAGCGGGCCTGGGTCGCGGTGATGAGCGGGTGTCACTACGACATGATCGACTTCACGATCCGTCCGGGCCTTTCCATCGGGTCGCCCGCCGCAGAGCGCGATCTGCGAGTCTGGACCTGGTTCCTCGGCTACGCGTGCGAGCACTGGGAGCTGGCTGCGAGCTCGTCGACCGACGACGTGCATCTGCTCGACGGCGACCTGGCTGTCGCCGCCTGCCGAATCCGGGACTTCGGGGAGAGCGGGCGGCTGGTCTACCTCGCTGATCCGGCGGAAGGCACTCGACGACGGCCCGCGTCGGGCCCGATGCGCTGCGTACTTCGGGTTCCGAGCGGTATCCGCACCGTGCGTTCCTTCGCCCCAGCCACCGGCAGGGAGGTGGGTTCGCCGACCGTGACCACGGACGGCACGGTTGCCCTCGAGTTCGTCGATGACCTCTTGCTCGAGCTGAGTCCGTGAGACCGAGGCTCCTGAATTGGCGGTGCCGGGAACCGGCGGTACGGTCCGATACGTTGACACAATTGCTGAAGACGCGCTGAGTGTCTCTCAGTCAGTCGAGTCAAGGGAGGAGCGAATCGTTACAGTCCACGGGTCCGGTTCGACCCGTCGCCATCGTCTTTTCGATCCGTCGCGAAGCATCACGATTTAGGTCAGATGTCTTGACGAGGCATGGATCCACCCCTACGGTATCAATGCGATGAATCGTTACAAGACGGCTCTCGCGCAAACTTTACGAGGAGGTAAAGAGTGCTCTCAGCACGCACCCGCCGGCTAGTCCGGCCGCTCGCGGCAGCAGCCGCCCTGGTCATCGTGGCCGCCGGCTGTTCGGTCGGCTCGATCGGCGGCGACAGCAACAGCAGCAGCTCCGCCGGCACCACCGAGATCTCGTTCTTGTTCCAGAACGACTCGGCCACCCAGGCGCTCGGTAAGGCGCTGATCGATGGGTTCGAGGCCGAGAACCCGAACATCAAGGTCACCTCGGAGACACAGCCCGGCGGCACCGACGGCGACAACCTGATGAAGACCAAGTTGTCGACCGGTGAGATGTCCGACGTCTTCCTCTACAACCCAGGATCTCTCTTCCATGCGCTCAACCCCGACACGAATCTTCAGCCGCTCACCGACCAGCCATGGGTCAGTCAGCTGACGGAGGGGATGAAGACTGTCGTCAGCACCGACAAGGGGACCTATGGTGCGCCGATCGGCACCACGTCCTCGGGGGGCGTGCTGTACAACAAGAAGGTCTACGCCGATCTGGGCCTGAAGGTCCCGACGTCGTGGGCCGAGTTCCGGGCTAACAACGAGAAGATCAAGGCCGGCGGCAAGGTGACCCCGATCGAGCAGAGCTACGGCGGTAGCTTCACCTGGACCTCGCAGCTGTTCGTGCTCGGCGACTTCGCCAACGTCGCGGCGCAGGACCCGAACTGGGCGACGAACTACACCAACAACAAGGCGAAGTACGTCAACCAGCCCGCCCTGCAGGGCTTCCTCAACCAGCAGCAGGCCCACGACGATGGTTTCTACAACAAGGACTACGCCTCGGCGACGTTCCCCGCGGCGATGAAGGCGATCGCCACCGGCACCGCAGCACACTACCCGATGCTGACCGGGGCGCTCTCGACCGTGGTCCAGGACTACCCGGACAACATCAACGACGTCGGCTACTTCGCACTGCCGGCTCAGGACGCGGCGAACACCCGGGCCACGATCTGGTACCCGAACGCGCTCTACGTCCCGAAGACGACCACCGGTGCCAAGCTCGATGCCGCCAAGAAGTTCATCGCTTGGGTGGACTCCAGCGCCGGCTGCGCGGTGCAGAACAAGGTGTCCTCGGTCGCCGGACCGTACGCCATCAGTTCCTGCACCCTGCCGGACAGCGTGCCGCAGGCCGTCAAGGACCTGGACGTCTACCTGAAGGCGAACAAGTCGGGTCCCGCTCTGGAGTTCATCTCCCCGATCAAGGGCCCGAACCTGGAGAAGATCACCGTCGAGGTCGGATCGGGCATCAAGACCGCCCAGCAGGGTGCGGCGGCTTACGATGACGATGTGAAGAAGCAGGCCCAGCAGCTCGGTCTGCCCGGCTGGTAATCGTGCCACGGGGGACGGCCGCTTGGACAGGGCCGTCCCTTCCTGTTCCCCACGCCGCGCCCGCTGCACGCGCGGGACGGCGCCGCTCGATCCTCGTAGGGAGTGCCGATGGCCTCGACCACTGCCAGTGAATCCGTTGTGCAGACCGCCGAGCGGGTGAAGCCACGGAAGAAGATGAAGAGCCCGTACCCTCTGTGGTTCTATCTGCCTGCCGGGATCTTGTTCCTCGTGCTCTTCGTGCTGCCGACGTTCACGTCGTTCTACTTCAGCCTGACCCGTTGGACTCTGTTCGACGTGCACTTCATCGGGCTCGACAACTTCAAGCAGTTCTTCACCGAGGACACGCTGTACTCCAGCTTCATCCACACGCTGATCTACGCCTTCGTCACCTGTCTCGCGAAGGTCGTGGTCGGGATCGCACTCGCGGTGCTGCTGACCGCGCCGATCATCGGGCGTGGTTATCTGCGGGCCGTTGTCTTCTTCCCGGTCCTGGTCTCCGCGATCGGGGTCGGCTTCACGTTCCAGATCCTGCTCGATCCGTTCCACGGACCGGTGAACGCGGCGCTGGCACGAATCGGGATCACGGGCCCCGGCTGGCTGACGAACCCCGATCTCGCGCTGTTCAGTGTGGCAGGCATCGACATCTGGAAGGGCGTCGGTATTGCCACCCTGATCTTCATGGCCGGCATCGTCGCGATTCCGTCGGAGTTCTACGAGGCGGCGAAGGTCGACGGTGCCAGCGGTTGGCAGATCTTCCGGAGTGTCACGCTCCCGCTGCTCCGGCCGGCCACGGCGACGGTGATCCTGCTGGCCCTGATCGGCGGTCTGCGATCCTTCGACATCATCTGGGCGACCACCGGAGGCGGTCCCGGCTTCAGCAGCGATGTGATCGCGTCGGTGATCTACAAGCAGTACCAGGCCGGCTTCTACGGTCTCTCCACTGCGGGCAACGTGGTGCTGTTTCTCGTGGTGACCGCGATCGTGGTGCCGCTGAACTGGTGGCTGACGCGGCGGGAGGTGGCCGCATGAAGCGGCAACACACCCGCGCGTGGATCGTCGGGGTGATCGCGATCGCGGCTTCGATCGTCGTCTTCATCGTCCCGTTCGTCTTCATCTTGTTCACCGCGTCGAAGACGTCGACCGAGTCGTCTGATTTCACCCTGACACCCCCGACCCAGTGGGTGCTCTGGCAGAACATCCAGGCCGTGCTGCAGACCGACGACTACGTCGTTCTCCGGGCGTTCATCAACAGCACAACCCTGACGGTGGTCAGTGTGACGATCATGGTCGTGCTGGCTGCCATGACGGGCTACGTCCTGCAGCGTCGCCGGTCCCGGGTCAACGCGGTGGTGAACTTCTTCGTGCTGGCGGGGCTGATCGTCCCGCCGGCCGTGGTGCCGACCATCTGGGTGCTGCAGCGGCTCGGACTCTACAAGTCGATGCCGGGGATGATCTTGATCGAGGCCACGTTCGGCCTCGCGTTCTGCATCCTGCTGTTCCGGGCGTTCGTCTCGACGATCCCCAAGGAGCTGGACGAGGCGGCCATCGTCGACGGTGCCGGTCCCCTCCGGTTGTTCTTCACCGTGATCCTGCCCTTGCTCCGACCGGTGGTGATCACGGTGATCGTGGTCCAGGCGGTCTTCGTGTTCAACGATTTTGCCGGGCCGCTGTACTTCCTGCCCGGCAACGACGGCGTCACCGTCCAGCTCACCTTGTTCAATTACCAGAGCCAGACGCTGAACCAGTGGAACCTGCTGTTCACCGATATCCTGCTGATCACCATCCCGCCCCTGATCATGTACGTCATCTTCAATCGTCAGATCGTGGCCGGCATGACCTCGGGCGCGGTCAAGGGGTGAGTTTGTGGTGAGGGTCGGCTCACCAGAACTCCGGCGGGATCGTGGAGTCGAGCCAGGCGAGCTCGTTGTCGCTGATGAACTGCGACAACGACTCGTCCACGCTCAACGGGCGTCCGGCCAGCGCGTCCAGCTCGTCGATCATCGCGGAAGCAGTGGTCGGCGTCGGCTCGGCCAGCACACCCGACCAAGCCGCCTTGAAGGAGTCCGGAAGGCCGGGGAGGCCGGCCACATCCTTGCTGAGGTACTTCTGACCGCGGAACAGCCGGTGATGGTGTGCAAGCGCCGCCCGGCCCGCGGCCGAGGCGGTGTGTACGGCGGAGTGGCGCAGCAGAAAGTCGTCACCCCGCTCGTACGCCTGCCGCAGGAAGTAGCCGCCGTACAAGGCCACCTGGGCCTGGTAGCTCCGGACCCGGTCCCGCCAGACATGGTCAGGCAACGCCGTGATCGTCTCGACCATCGCGGAGAGACCACCGATGCGATCCAGCGTCACGCGGGCGCCGAGGAACGAGGCTCGGGTCGGGTCGTCGCCGCGCTGAGCGGCCGCAGCGAGGTAGCGCGGACAACAGAGCTTGATATCGACGTATCCGCCCTCGTAGGTCACGCCGTCCGTGCTCACAAAGGCAATCCGCCCCTCGCGCGTGGCGACGTCGTACGCCTCGTCGGTGACCACCAGGTAGACGTCCACGTCGGAGTCGGTTCGCTCGTCACCTCGCGCCACAGATCCGACCACCACAACGCCCAGCACGTCCGAGCGTCCCGCAGCGCGTGCGGTGAAGTTATCGAGTGTCTCCGCGTGATGTCGCACGGCCCGACATCCTACGGATCCCCAACCCGTGGCCATCCCTCATCCTCGCTGCCGGAAGGAAATGATGTCCCAGACCTGGTCTGCCCGCATGATCGCTCCCGAGGTCGATCACGATGCGCCGCTGCTCCGCACCGAGTTCGTTCTCGACGCCGACCACGGCGCCGTCGCCGCAGCGCGGTGGCTGGTAAGCGCGCAGGGGATCTTCGAGGCCCATCTCGGGGGTCGACCCGTCAGTGACGACGTGCTCAGCCCCGGCTGGTCCAGCTACGAGTGGCGGATCCGCTACCGCGAGTACGACGTGACCGAGGCATTGCGCGCCGCGTCGACCCCGGTGGTGCTCGGCGTGGCCCTCGGCAACGGCTGGAGCTGTGGGCGCCTGACCTGGGACAGCCTGCGGCGCACCTACAGCGACGGCGTCGCGGGACTCGCTCAGCTCGAGATCTCCTTCGCCGACGGCCACCGGCAGACGGTGGTCACCGACGAGAGCTGGAGCGCCGGTCCGTCCGCGGTGATCGAGAACGACATCTACGACGGCGAGAGCATCGATGCCCGGTTGGCCTCCGATGCGTGGCTGCAACCCGGATTCAGCGGCGACGGCTGGGGCGCTGTCCGGGTCGTCGACTTCGACACCGACAAGCTCGCTCCCTATGTCGGGCCGCCAGTGGTCCGACACGAGGAGATCGCACCGACGAAGATCTGGACGTCGCCGGCCGGTCAGGTCCTGCTCGACTTCGGGCAGAACCTCGTCGGCTGGTTGAAGTTCAGTGTGCAGGGCGAAGCCGGCACGACGATCACGATCAAGCACGCAGAGGTGCTCGAGCATGACGAGCTCGGCACCCGCCCGCTGCGGTCGGCGAAGGCGACCGATCACTTCACCCTGAGCGGCGGCCTTGACACGTTCGAACCGACGTTCACCTTCCACGGGTTCCGTTACGCCCAGATCGAGGGGTGGCCGGGCGGAATCGACGCACTCCACGAGGCCGACGGCGCACCGGTGGCCGTGGTCGTGTCGTCCGACCTCCGCCGGATCGGGCAGTTCGAGTGCAGCAACGACGACCTCAACCAGCTGCACAGCAATGTCGTCTGGGGCCAGCGCGGCAACTTCCTCGACGTGCCCACCGACTGCCCCCAGCGCGACGAGCGACTTGGCTGGACCGGCGACCTCGCCGTGTTCGCGCCGACCGCCGCGTACCTGTTCGATGTCAACGGCTTCTTGAACGACTGGTTGGTCGATCTGGACCTGGAGCAGTCTCATGCCGACGGCCTGGTGCCCTTCGTCATTCCGGACATCTTGAAGTACGCGCCGCAGCGGCCCGATCACCCGGTGCCCGAAACGGCCGCGATCTGGAGTGATGCGGCCGTCTGGGTGCCGTTGGCCTTGTGGCAGGCGTACGGCGACCGGGACGGGCTCGCGGCCGCATATCCGGCCATGGTCGCGCATGTGCGCCGGCAGGAACGACTGCTGAGCGAGAACGGGTTGTGGGACACAGGCTTCCAGTTCGGCGACTGGTTGGACCCGGCGGCACCGCCGGATCGGCCGGGCGATGCACTGGCCGACAAGGGCGTCGTCGCCACCGCCTGTGTCTATCGGAGCGCGGCGACCCTGGCCGAGTTCGCCCGGATTCTCGGTCACGAAGACGACGCCGCCGCGTTCGCGGCACTGGCCGATCGGACCAAGGCAGCCTTCGACGAGCACTACGTGACCGACGACGGGCGGGTGCGAAGCGATTGTGCGACCGTCTATGCCCTCGCCATCCATTTCGGCCTACTGGACGAACCGCAGCGATCCAAGGCCGGCGAGCGGCTGGCCGAGCTGATGCGGGAGAACGGCTATCGGATCGCCACCGGTTTCGCGGGCACGCCGTACATCAGCGATGCACTGACCGAGACCGGTCACCTCGACGTCGCGTACCAGATCCTGCTCGAGCGGGAGTGCCCCTCCTGGCTGTACCCGGTCTCGATGGGTGCGACCACGATCTGGGAGCGGTGGGACTCGATGCTGCCCGACGGCACCATCAACCCCGGCGAGATGACCAGCTTCAACCACTACGCACTCGGTGCCGTGGCTGACTGGATGCACCGCGTGGTCGGCGGAATCAGCCCGGCCGAGCCGGGGTACGCCCGCGTCCGGATCGCACCGCAGCCCGGCGGTGATCTCGCCTGGGCAGCGACATCGCTGGAGACCCCGCACGGTACGGTCGCCGTTCGCTGGGAGATCGGCGACGATGGCCTGCAGATCGACGTGGACGTGCCTGAAGGGGTGGAGGCGGATCTCGTCCTTCCGGGTGCGGATCTCGTGGTTCTAGGCTCGGGACGGCACCATCGGTCGCTGGGGGCCACAGGGTGATTGAAATGTTTCGATCCGGGCTGGTGAAGATCTCCTGAAATACCCAATCAGATTGAAAAAAACGGGGTTGTGAAACCTTTCAAAAGTTGGTTATAGTAGGCGACACAACACCCTGAGGTCGCCGGCTGGTCGAGGCCAGCGGATTTGGAGAAAGCGAGGATCGAGTCATGGGACTCAACGACAGCATCCTGGGTCAGCTGGCCGAGCAGGTCATCGAGCTTCCGTCGTGGGCGTTCGGGAACTCCGGCACTCGGTTCAAGGTGTTCTCGACCGCCGGCACTCCGCGGACGGTCGAGGAGAAGCTGGCCGACGCCGCCAAGGTGAATGAGTTCACCGCGCTGGCGCCGAAGGTCGCCCTGCACATCCCTTGGGACAAGGTCGACGACTACGCCGCCCTCCGCCGCCATGCCGAGGGCCTCGGCGTCACGCTCGGCACGGTCAACTCGAACACCTTCCAGGACGACATCTACAAGTTCGGGAGTCTCACCCACGTCGACAGGTCGGTCCGTCAGAAGGCGATCGACCATCACTTCGAGTGCATCGAGATCATGAACCAGACCGGATCGCGGGATCTGAAGATCTGGCTGGCCGACGGAACGAACTACCCGGGCCAGGGCGACATCCGCGGACGTCAGGACCGGCTGGCCGACAGCCTCGCTCAGATCTACGACCGGATCGGGCCAGATCAGCGCCTGGTGCTGGAGTACAAGTTCTTCGAGCCGGCCTTCTACCACACCGACGTGCCGGACTGGGGCACGTCGTACGCCCAGGTGTCGGCACTCGGCGATCGCGCCTTTGTGTGTCTGGACACCGGCCACCATGCGCCGGGGACCAACATCGAGTTCATCGTCGCCCAGCTGCTGCGGCTCGGGAAGCTCGGCTCGTTCGACTTCAACTCCCGGTTCTACGCCGACGACGACCTGATCGTCGGCGCGGCCGATCCGTTCCAGCTGTTCCGGATCCTCTACGAGGTCGTCCGCGGCGGCGGTCTCGATCCGGACGCCGGGGTGGCGTTCATGCTCGACCAGTGCCATAACGTCGAGGACAAGATCCCGGGCCAGATCAGATCGGTGCTGAACGTGCAGGAGATGACCGCACGCGCCCTGCTCGTCGACACCGAAGCGTTGGGTGCGGCCCAGCAGGCAGGTGACGTGCTCGGTGCGAACGCGATCGTGATGGACGCCTTCTACACCGACGTACGTCCGGCGCTGGCCGAGTGGCGTGAGAGCCGGGGGCTGCCTGCGGACCCGATGAAGGCGTACGCGGAATCGGGCTACCAGAAGACGATCGAGACAGAACGCGTCGGGGGAACCCAAGCCGGCTGGGGCGCCTGAGCCATCGTGCTCGGCGCGGCGGGAGACCTGGGTGCGGTTTGGGACCTTGGGTGGTGCCGCTTGGACGGACGATCCGCCCTCGCAGGCTCGCGCTCCCGCCAGACCATCCACGTCCTTCGCGACACCCAGCAGGCCCGAACCGAACCTCGTGGCGCTGCCGCGATTTCACGAACGCGCCCTGAGCGTTGAACGGCTAGCGAAAGGCTTTGTCGAGGGCGTACCAGACCGAACTGATCAAGTCAGATGACGGAAGTCCCCAACGGGCTGGTGGCCCGAGGAAGTGAACAGACCCAGATGAGCAACCAGGCAGTGACCGAGCTGATCGGCCGGAGCAACCGGCTCGGAGCCGATCCGAAGAACACGAACTACGCGGGCGGGAACACGTCGGCGAAGGGGACCGAGACCGATCCGGTGACCGGTCACGACGTCGAACTCGTCTGGGTGAAGGGATCCGGGGGTGACCTGGGAACCCTGACGGAGAGCGGACTGGCGGTATTGCGGCTGGACCGGATGCGGGCGCTGGTGGATGTCTATCCCGGTGTCGACCGCGAGGACGAGATGGTCGCGGCGTTCGACTTCTGCCTGCATGGCAAGGGCGGTGCGGCGCCGAGCATCGACACGGCGATGCACGGGCTGGTGGACTCGGCGCACGTCGACCATCTGCACCCGGACTCCGGGATCGCGATCGCGACATCGGCGGACGGCGAGCCGCTGACCAAGGCCATCTACGGCGACAAGGTGGTCTGGGTGCCGTGGCGCCGTCCGGGATTCCAGCTGGGACTGGACATCGCCAAGATCAAGTCGGAGAACCCGCGAGCGGTCGGGTGCATTCTCGGAGGTCACGGCATCACCGCCTGGGGTGACACGTCGGAGGAGTCCGAGCAGAACTCGCTGTGGATCATCGACACGGCGGCGGCGTACATCGCGGAGCACTCGACGGCCGAGCCGTTCGGGCCGGCGCTGGACGGTTACGGCGCCCTGCCCGAGGCGGAGCGAAAGGCGAAGGCGGCCGCGTTGGCCCCGACGTTGCGCTCGATCGCTTCGGCGGACAAGCCGATGGTCGGTCACTACACCGACGATCCCCGCGTGCTGGAGTTCCTGACCTCGGCCGAGCATCCCCGGCTGGCCGCCCTCGGCACGTCGTGCCCGGACCACTTCCTGCGGACGAAGGTGAAGCCGCTGGTGCTCGACCTCCCCGCCGACGCATCGATCGGGGACAGTGTGGCCCGCTTGAAGGAGCTACACGAGACGTATCGCACCGACTACCAGGGGTACTACGACCGCAACGCGACGCCAGCCAGCCCGGCCATCCGTGGTGCGGATCCGGCGATCATTCTCGTCCCCGGAGTCGGCATGTTCTCCTACGGCAAGGACAAGCAGACCGCGCGAGTGGCCGGTGAGTTCTACCTGAACGCGATCAACGTGATGCGCGGCGCGGAGGGTGTCTCGACGTACGCGCCGATCGACGAGAGCGAGAAGTTCCGGATCGAGTACTGGGCGTTGGAGGAGGCCAAGCTGGCGCGGATGCCGAAGCCCAAGCCGTTGGCGACGCGGATCGCGCTGGTCACCGGCGCCGCGTCCGGCATCGGCAAGGCGATCGCCACCAGGCTTGCCGCCGAAGGCGCCTGTGTGGTGATCGCCGACCTCGACGCGGAGAAGGCGCAGGCCGCAGCGAGTGAGCTCGGTTCGAGCGATGTGGCGATCGGGATCGCAGCGAACGTGACGGACGAGGACGCCGTGCAGGCGGCGGTCGATGCGACGGTGCTCGCCTTCGGTGGCCTGGACATCGTGATCAACAACGCCGGACTCTCGCTGTCCAAGGCATTGCTGGACACGACGGTGGCCGACTGGGATCTGCAGCACAACGTGATGGCCAAGGGGTCGTTCCTGGTCTCCCGGGCTGCGGCCAAGGTGCTGATCGAGCAGGGTCTCGGTGGCGATGTCGTGTACATCAGTAGCAAGAACTCGATCTTCGCCGGCCCGAACAACATCGCCTACTCCGCGACCAAGGCCGACCAGGCCCACCAGGTACGCCTGTTGGCCGCCGAGCTGGGCGAGTACGGCGTCAAGGTCAATGGCATCAACCCCGATGGCGTGGTCCGCGGCTCCGGGATCTTCGCCGGCGGCTGGGGCGCAAAGCGGGCCGCGGTCTACGGCGTCGAGGAGGAGGACCTCGGCAAGTACTACGCCCAGCGCACCCTGCTGAAGCGGGAGGTGCTGCCCGAGAACGTGGCGAATGCGGTGTTCGTGCTCTGCTCGGCCGATCTGTCCCACACCACCGGTCTGCACATCCCGGTAGACGCCGGCGTCGCCGCCGCATTCCTGCGCTAGGAGGTTCGGTTCATGGCGCGATCACCGGTCTTCGCGGCGGTCGACATCGGCGCCTCGAGCGGCCGGGTCGTGGCGGGAGTCCGTGACGGACAAGGGTTCCGGACCGAGATCGTCCACCGCTTCCCGAACGGTGTGCGGCAGCGCGACGGTCACCTGCGGTGGAACCTGACCGGGCTGTTCGCCGAGGTGGAGTGGGGGCTGCGGTCGCTCGCGTCGACGCACCCGGACGTGGTGAGCATCGGCATCGACACCTGGGCGGTCGACTACGGGCTGCTGGACGCCGAGGGACGGCTGCTGGCCGAGCCGGTGGCGTACCGGGACAGCCGCACGGATCCGGTGATCGGCGAGGTGGATGCGCGGTTGGACCGGCAGCGCCAGTACGAGATCAGTGGGCTCCAGTTCCTGCCCTTCAACACCCTGTATCAGCTCGCGGCGGAGCAGAAGGCCGAGCACTGGTCCCGGGTCGCCCACGCAGTGATGCTGCCGGACCTGCTCGCGTACTGGCTGACTGGAGAGCTGCGTACGGAGGCGACCAACGCCTCCACGACGGGGCTGTTCGATGCTCGGAGTCGATCATGGTCGGCCGAGGCGTTCGACGCCCTTGGCCTGCCGCGCGATCTCTTTCCACCGCTGATCGAGCCGGGCGAGACCGTCGGCACGATCACCGCCGAGGTCGCCGCCAGCACCGGCTTGCCGTCGACAACGGTGGTGGTCGCCGTCGGCACCCACGACACCGCGTCCGCCGTGGTCGCGGTGCCGGCCGCAGACCGCGACATCGCGTACATCTCGTCGGGAACCTGGTCGCTGGTCGGGCTGGAGCTGGACGAGCCGGTGATCACCGACGTCAGCCGTGCGGCGAACTTCACCAATGAGGGCGGCGTCGATCGCCGAGTACGTTTCCTGCGCAACGTGGGAGGGCTCTGGCTGCTGCAGGAGTCCCAGCGACAGTGGTCGATCGACGGCGACGAGCACGAGCTCTCGGTGTTGCTGGCCGCGGCGGCAGACCTTCCGGCGGGTGGGCCGGTGATCGACGTCGACGCGGCTGAGTTCATCGCGCCCGACGACATGCCGGCCCGGATCCAGACCGCCTGCCGGACGTCGGGGCAACAGGTGCCACAGACCCCAGCGGAGATCGTGCGCTGCATTGTCGACTCGCTCTCCGTGGGGTACGCCCGAACGGTGGCTGATGCGGAGCGGCTCTCCGGACGTACGGTGTCGGTTGTCCACATCGTCGGCGGCGGCTGCCAGAACGCCTTGCTGTGTCAGCTGACCGCCAACCTGTCCGGCCGTCCGGTGCTTGCCGGACCCGTCGAGGCGACCGCCCTGGGCAATGTCATGGTCCAGGCGAGGGTGGCCGGGGTCATCGAGGGTGATCTGGAGGCACTAAGGGCAGCGGTCCGCGAGGGGCTGACCCTCGAGGAGTACCAGCCGTCGCAGGAGCGCTCGCCCCGTCCGAAGTCGGGGGCACTATCGTCATGACGGAGGTGATTCGGTGAGGATCGCGCTTTTTGTCACCTGTCTGGCTGACACGATGTTCCCGCAGGTCGGTCAGGCAACAGTCCGCCTGCTGGAGCGACTGGGACACGAGGTCGTGTTTCCACGCGAACAGACCTGCTGTGGCCAGATGCACGTCAACACCGGGTACCAGCGCGAGGCGCTGCCCCTGGTGGAGCGGTATGTCCGCACCTTCGAGGCGTACGACGCCATCGTCGCGCCCTCGGGCTCTTGTGTCGGTTCGGTGCGCCATCAGCACGCCCTGGTCGCCTCCCGCTTCGGCAGCCCAGGCCTGGCCGAGGAGGCCGAGCAGGTCGGCGAGCGGACGTATGAGCTGTCGGAGCTCCTGGTCGACAAGCTCGGCGTGACCGATGTGGGGGCGTACTTCCCGCACCGGGTGACGTATCACCCCACCTGCCACTCACTGCGGATGCTGCGGGTGGGTGACAAACCGTTGCGCCTGCTCCGAGACGTCGAGGCGATCAGATTGGTGGAGCTGCCGGGAGCGGACCAGTGCTGCGGTTTCGGAGGGACGTTCGCGATCAAGAACGCCGACACCTCGACCGCCATGCTGGCCGACAAGATGCGCAACGTCTTGGACACCGGCGCAGAGTTCTGCGCGGCCGGCGACAGCTCGTGTCTGATGCACATCGGTGGCGGGCTGACCCGCCTGCGGACCGGCACCCGGACCATCCACCTGGCCGAGATCCTTGCGGAGACCCGCGATGAGTGACTCTCGCCGCGAGCCTGTGCTGCTGGGCATGCCGACCCCACCGACATCCCCACGCGGCGTGGGCAATCTCCGGGGCGAGGAGTCGTTTCCGCAGGCCGCGCGCAAGGCGCTCCAGAACGCGCAGCTGCGCGCCAACCTGGGCAACGCCACCCACACCATTCGCAACAAGCGGGCCCAGGTGGTCGGCGAGGTCGCCGGCTGGGAGGCGCTGCGCGAAGCCGGTCGGCAGCTGAAGACGCACACGATGGCGAACCTGGAGTCCTATCTGGTCGAGCTGGAGGACAAGGTCACGGCCCGCGGTGGCGTGGTGCACTGGGCTCGCGACGCCGCCGAGGCGAACGAGATCGTGACTGATCTGATCAAGGCCACCGGCGCCGATGAGGTCGTCAAGGTCAAGTCCATGGCAACCCAGGAGATCGGCCTCAACGAGCACCTCGAGGCCGCGGGGATCGCGCCCTACGAGACAGATCTGGCCGAGCTGATCGTCCAGCTCGGGCACGACAAGCCGTCGCACATCCTCGTACCGGCGATCCATCGGAACCGGGCCGAGATCCGAGAGATCTTCCTCGCCGAGATGGACGACGTCGATCCGGCGCTGACCGACGAGCCGTCGGTTCTGGCCGCCGCCGCACGAAAGCACCTGCGCCGGAAGTTCCTCTCGGCCAAGGTGGCGATCAGCGGCGCGAACTTCGGCATCGCGGAGACCGGCACCCTGGGCGTGGTCGAGTCCGAGGGCAACGGTCGGATGTGTCTGACCCTGCCGCAGACCTTGATCACCGTGATGGGGATCGAGAAGCTCGTGCCTCGCTGGACCGACCTGGAGGTGTTCCTGCAGCTGTTGCCGCGCTCGTCGACGGGGGAGCGGATGAACCCGTACACGTCGATGTGGACCGGGGTGACGCCGGGCGACGGGCCGCAGGAGTTCCATCTGGTGCTGCTGGACAACGGGCGGACGGCGGTGCTGTCGGACTCCCAGGGCCGCGACGCGTTGAACTGCATCCGTTGCAGCGCCTGCTTGAACGTCTGCCCCGTCTATGAGCGGGCCGGCGGGCATGCGTACGGCTCGGTCTATCCGGGCCCGATCGGCGCGGTGTTGTCGCCGCAGCTGACCGGCGTCGAGGACAACGCATCGCTGCCGTACGCGAGCTCGTTGTGCGGGGCGTGCTACGACGCCTGTCCGGTCAAGATCGACATCCCGTCGATGTTGGTCCATCTGCGCGCCGCGCACGTGGAGACCCATCGCGCCGAGCACAAGCTGCCCACCGCGGAGAGTGCGATCATGTCGGCCGCCGCCTGGGTGATGAGCGACGAGACCCGGTGGTCCGCCGCCGTCCGCAGCGCGCGAGCCGGCCGGGTTCTCGGTCGGAAGCGAAACTCGATCGGCCCGATTCCACTGCCGCTAGCCAGCGCCTGGACCGGATCGCGAGACATCCCGCGGCCGCCGAAGCAGTCCTTCCGCGACTGGTGGGCCGCGGAGCACACCGCGCCGGCTCCCGAACAGACCGGAGGGCAGGAGTGAGCGCTCGGCAGGACATCCTGGACCGGATCCGTGAGGCGCACGCGCTGGCGCCGCCGTCGGCGTCGACGTACGAGGGCATCGACCGTGACTACCGGGAGCAGCCGAACCGGTCCATGGACGATGTCGTCGAGCTCCTCGTCGACCGGTTGATCGACTACAAGGCTCTCGTCCGCCAGTGCTCGGCCACGGATCTCCCGAGCACGATCGCGGCCGCGATCGCCGAGCGCGGACTTCGACGGCTCGTGGTGCCGCCCGGACTGCCGGCCGAGTGGACCGCCGGCCTCGCCGTCGAGCTCGTCGTGGACGATCCCGAGCGGGCGCTGACCGTGCCCGCGCTCGATGCGGTCGACGGCGTGCTCACCGGCTGCGCGGTCGCCGCAGCCGAAACCGGCACGCTGGTGCTCGACGGGTCACCCGATCAGGGCCGCCGCGCGATCACGCTCGTCCCCGACTACCACTTGTGCGTGGTCGCCCAGGACGCGATCGTGCCCGACGTACCGGAGATGCTGGCGCGGATGCGCCCGACGCAACCGCTGACGATGATCAGCGGCCCGAGCGCGACCAGTGACATCGAGCTCAACCGCGTCGAAGGCGTCCACGGGCCCCGCACCCTCGAGGTCATCCTCGTCGCTCGATCGGTCCCGGCCTGATCGGAGTTCCGTCCCGGTCCGCTCCCGACGAAGCTGCATACCCTGTTCAACTCTGCACAGTTTCTGGAGTGCGCAGGGTTCAACGAGGTGTGCGGCTACGCGTGGTCTCGGGACGGGCAGGCTCAGCCGCGGCGAGAGGAGTCGCGCACCATCAGCTCAGGCTGGAACACCACGCTGCGCGGCGGCTCGGTGCTCAGCGGTCCCGCCTCGATCTGCTCGATGAGTAGGTCCACCGCGGTCCGACCCATCAGCATGGATGGCTGGCGGATCGAGCTCAGCGGCACCACGGTTGCGCTGGCGAAGTCGATGTCGTCGTACCCGATCAGCGCGATGTCTTCTGGAACCCTGATCTCCCGGCTCAGCATCGTGAACGACTGCAGTGCTCCGACCGCCAGCAGATCGTTGGCGCAGAACACGCCGTCGGGTCGCCGGCCAGCGGGCCGTTGGACGATCGAGTCGGCCGCGGCCCGCCCGTGCTGAACCGTGAGCCCGTCCTTCAGCAAGACCTCGAGATCGACGTCGTCATGCTCCGCAACGGCCTTGTTGGCACCCAGCAGACGGTCGGCGACCTGCCGGATCGTCACCGGACCGCCGATGAAGGCGATCCGGCGGCAACCCTGCTCGATGAGGTGCGTCACGGCCAGGTAGCCGCCCGCCACATCGTCCACCGACACCGACGAGAACGGCCGCCCGTCGGCGACCCGGTCGACGAGCACGGTGATGATCCCGTGCGTACGCAGTCGCTCCAGCCGGTCGAACACGTTGCCGATCGGCGAGACCAGCAGCCCGCGCACACGCTGCTGCTCGAACAGGTCCAGGTGCGCGGATTCCCGTTCGGGCAGGTCGTCGCTGTTGGCGAGCAGGACACTCAGCCCGTGCGCCGCAGCCTGCTGCTCGGCCCCACGTCCGACGTCGGTGAAGAACGGGTTGCGGACGTCCAGCAGGATGAAACCGATCGAGGAGCTCTTGCCCGCCTTGAGCTGTCGGGCCGCGTCGTTGCGAACGAAGCCGAGCTGCTCGATCGCGGCCAGTACGCGGGCCCGCGTGGGCTCGGCGACCTTCTCCGGCCGGTTGAGCACGTTGGACACGGTGCCGAGGGCGACGCCGGCGCGCTCCGCGACGTCCTTGATGCTCACCTGGGTCCCCGCCATGGCCACATTGTGGCACGTCGGAGCCCGACGATGAAGCGTTACATCGTTGGATGAACGCCTGTCGCTGTTCGGCAGGCGAACATTTGATTCGTTTCAGGGACCAGCTCGCTAATCGTGCGGCGGAGCGGCCCGGGCGACCCGACTAGTTGCCTGTGCCGACCCCGGGGGCGCCGTCGATGCCCGCGGACGGTGTGGGCGTCGCCTCGGGAGCCGACTCACTGGCACTGGGGCTCGGCGTCTGGGCCGATTCCGGCGCGGAGGGTGCCGTCCCGACGGCCGGCGAGGTGGACGCGGCTGGCTTGCTCGCACTCGCACTCGGGGTGCCGGACGGCGTTGGCGTGGAACTCGGCGTCGTCTTGGTGCCCTTGCCCGAGCCCGCGGAGGTGTCGTTGCCGACCTGGGACACCGTCGTTCCGGTTCCACCCGACAGTGGTTGACCGCTGACCCGCTCGTACCCGGTGATCAGCACGGCCGCGAGAGCGAACACCGACAGGCTGACCGCCACGGCCCGCCTCCACGGGAAGGTGCCGCCGGCTGCCTTCTTGCCGGCGCTCTTCTTGTTGGCGGCGCCGCTTCTGCGGCCCGGGTTCTCCAGGGGAAGGGGGTCCCACGCGGGGAAGACCTGGGTCTCGTCGAGCGCGCGACCTCTGATCGCGGTCATGGTGGTGGCCGGATCGATCGGAGCCGGCGGCGCCGACGCTGCATCGGTGCTCTGGCCCCTGAACACGGTGCGGACCTTCTCGTGACCGGTGCGCAATGAGGCGGTGTAGAGCGAGCCGGCCACGCCCGCGACCACGCTGGCCAACGCGGCACCGGCGATCGTGCCTGCGACGCCGAGCGTCGAGCCGAGCGCGGCGGCAGTCATCGCAGCCAGCGCGCCACCAGCGACCTGGGTCAGAGAGAGGTCGAAGACCTTCTTCTTGTCCTCGACCGGTTCGGACGGGCCGTTGCTCGGCGGGTTCGGATTGTTCGGGGCTTTCAGATGAATACTCATGACCTTCGCTGGGATTGCTGGACGGTGCGAGCCGCCCGGCGGCGCGCGGCATCTTCCACTCAGTTCGAACGTACGAGAACGCGGCATATTCGCCGAATCGACCAAGAGTGAGAAAACACACACCCCCTCCCGCGCGAGCGGAGAGGGGGTGTGCGACGTTCGTCAGGCGCTCAGTGCGCAGGTTTGAACTCGGTCCTGTCGTCGATCTCGGACCCGTCGGTCGTGATCTCGTGATGATGTCCGTTGTGCTCGGCGGTGTCCTCAGGCGCGTAGCCCTCGTCGTCGTGCTCCTCGCCGTGATGGTGCGCGGCGTCCTCGAGCTCCTCGCGGGTTGGCTTGCGGAGCGAGTCGAGGTACCAGAAGCGGGTGGCCCGGCGGCGCCGGTTCTCCTTCTTGAGCTCCTTGTCCGGCAGCTGGCCGGCGGCCAGCGGGAGCAGCGGCTCGTTCTCCAGCTGCTGCGTGCGGGTGTACGCCTCCTCCTGGGTGATCGGTCGATGCCGCTCGTGGTAGCCGCCCGACGGGGAGCGGACGATCACGCCACTCTCCGCACCGTGCAGCAACCGCTCGTGGTCGACCCGCTGCAGGGCGACGCAGATTCGCTTGGTGATCAGGAACGCCAGCACGGGACCGACGAACACGAAGACCCGCAGGAAGTAGGTCACCGAGTTCAGCGACACGTGGAACTGAGTGGCGACGAGGTCGTTTCCACCGCCGATCCAGAACAGACCGAACGCGGTCATGGCCGCTACGCCGAAGGCGGTGCGGGTCGGCGCGTTGCGCGGGCGGTCGAGCACGTGATGCTCGTTGTTGTCGCCGGTGACCCAGCGCTCGACGAACGGGTACAGCGCCATCAAGCCGAACATCAGCGTCATCAACCCGATGCCCGGGATGAAGACGTTCCACGACCACGTCGTGCCCCCGATGTGCCACTCCCAGTTGGGCATGATCCGGATGGCGCCCTCGACGAAGCCCATGTACCAGTCGGGCTGCGAGCCTGCGGTCACCTCGGCCGGGTTGTAGGGACCGAAGACCCAGACCGGGTTGATCTGCATCAGCCCGCCCATCAGGAGGATGACGCCGGTGACGATGAAGAAGAAGCCGCCCGCCTTCGCCACGTAGACCGGGAACAGTGGGTAGCCGACCACGTTGTTGTCGTTGCGTCCGGGCCCCGGGTACTGGGTGTGCTTGTGGTAGAAGACCAGCGCAAGATGCGCTGCGATCAGTCCGAGGATGACCGCCGGGATCAGCAGGATGTGTGCCATGTACAGCCGCGGGACGATCAGCGAGCCCGGGAACTCCCCGCCGAACACGAAGAACTCGGCCCACGTGCCGATCAGCGGAATCGACCGGATCAGTCCGTCGACGAACCGGAGGCCGGTGCCGGAGAGCAGGTCGTCGGGGAGCGAGTAGCCGGCGAATCCCTCGATCAGGCCGATACCGATCAGGGCCACGCCGATCAGCCAGTTGATCTCGCGCGGCTTGCGGAATGCGCCGGTGAAGAAGATCCGCAAGCTGTGGGTGAGCATCGCGGCGATGAAGAGCATCGCCGCCCAGTGGTGCGCCTGCCGCATCAGCAGCCCGCCGCGGACATCGAAGGAGAGCGCCAACGTCGACGCGTACGCCTCGGAGACGTGCAGCCCGCGCAGCAACTGATAGGTGCCTTGGTACTCGACCTCGCCCATCGACGGCTTGAACCACAAGGTCAAGAAGACGCCGGTCAGCAGCAGGGTGATGAACGAGTAGAGCGCGATCTCGCCCAGCAGGAACGACCAGTGGTCGGGGAAGACCTTGCGCAGGTAGAAGGCCTTCTTGCCGTCGTTGCGGACCAGGGTCGCGAGACCCAACCGCTCGTCAGCCCACCTGGCGGGCCCGGCCAGCCTCTTGAAGACGGGTCCGAGCTCGGGGGGCGGGGTCTCGGCTGCGACAGCGGAGCTGTCGCCGGAGGTGGGTGCTGGCTTCGCCATCAGTTCTCACCCTCACGGAAGTCGTTTTGCGAGTTGCGCTCGAAGAAGCTCGGGCCGACCGGCACGGTGAAGTCGCTACGCGCGATCAGATACCCCTCGGCGTCGGTCGTGATCGGCAGCTGGGGGAGCGCTCGGTTGGCGGGACCGAAGACGACCACACCCGAGTTGCCGAGATCGAACGTCGACTGGTGGCACGGGCAGAGCAGGTGGTGGGTCTGCTGCTCCCACAAGCTGATCGGGCACCCGACGTGGGTGCAGATCTTGGAGTAGCAGAGGATCCCGCCGACCTGCCAGTCGCGGCGGGAGTCGGGGATCTTGATCGTGTTCGGATTCATCCGGACGACGATGATCGCGGCCTTGGCCTTCTGGACCAGGAAATCTGTGCCCTCGTAATTCTGGAGGTTCTCCGGCTGGCCGTTGATCAACTGGCCGATGACGACGTCGGATGCCTTGATCGGAGTGAAGGTGACGTCCTGTACGAGGCGGATGCCCGGCGCCCAGATGGTCCGCTCGATGGTCTCGGCGCGGACCTTCTTGGTGGGCCACGGGCCGAGGTCGGCGAGCCCGACGATGACCGGCAGACCGAGCGCCGCGAGGGCGCCGATCAGGCTCCGACCGAGCACCTTGCGACGGGTGATCTGGGTCTCGTCGATGCCCTGGTTGACGTCGGTCATCACCGACGCCCGGGCATCGTCGGTGGAGACCATCGGATGCCGGATGTCGACGATCTCCTCGTCGCCCATCAGCTGGCGAGCCCACTGGATCGCACCCATGCCCAGCAGCAGCACGGCCAGGCCGAGCGTCAGTCCGAGGAGCACGTGCTGGGCATTCGAGTGCAACAGTCCGAAGTCGATCGTCCAGTCGCGGGGGACTGCGAAGTAGACGACCACGAAGGCGACGGCGAGCAGCGGCACGAGGCCGAACATCGTCGCCACTTGACGGGTCGCCCGGTCGGCGGCCCGCTCGTCGACATCGGTCAGCCGCGGCAGGTGCTCCTCCATGCCCGGGTCGGGCACCGGGAAGCGGTCGGGGTCCGCTGGGACCGCCAACTCACCGTGGGGGGCCGACTCGAGCTCGGGTCGGGCGCCGTGCGTGTCGTGGCTCATCGTGCCTTCGCTCCCTTGGCTGCGATCCAGATGCCGAAGCAGATGATCGATCCCAGTCCGATGATCCAGGCCCACAGACCCTCGCTGACCGGGCCGAGGCCGCCCAGTGCCAGACCGCCCTGGTTCGGCTTGGCGTGCAAGGTGTTGAGATACCCGATGATCGCCCGCTTGTCGTCCGGGGTCAGCACCTGGTCGGAGAAGACCGGCATCTGCTGCGGGCCGGTGATCATGGCCTCGTACAGGTGGAGGTTGGAGACCCCGACCAGCGACGGTGCGTACTTCCCGTTCGGCAGTGCACCGCCGGCACCCTCGAAGTTGTGGCAGGCCGAGCAGTTCGTCCGGAACAACTCGCCGCCGCGCGCCAGCGCCTCATCGGTGAGGTTGCCGGGATCGACCTGGTCCGCGCTGGGGATCTCGGGACCGGGAGCGAGGGACTGGACGTACGCCGCCAGGGCGAGGATCTCGTCCTCGCTGTAGCGGGTGGGCTTCGCCGGAGCCTGTTCACCCGGCTGCGCCAGCGGCATCCGGCCGGTGCTCACCTGGAACTCCACCGCTGCCGCGCCCGTTCCGATCAGCGACGGTCCCTGGATGTGCTCGGTGACCTGACCCTCGCCGTTCAGGCCGTGGCACGAGGCGCAGCCGACCGCGAACAGGGCTTTGCCCTCCGCGATCTGCTGGGTCGAGTTGGTGTCGGCGAAAACGTGTTGCGAGGGGGCCAGGATGGCAAACGTCGCGCCCATCACGAACAGGCCGGCCACCAGCAGCAGGAGCTTGGCTGCCGGGTGGCGCCGTCTGGAAGACAGGAACCTCACGAGGTGAGCCCTCTCGGTCGTTGGTGATGGTGCCATTCGGACTATTCGGTTGTCCGGAGGGGTTCTCCGGTTTGTTTCTGTCATACCGGTCGCGGCGGATGCGCCGCCACCGGGTCAGCGCAAGATGTAGATCACACCGAACAGAGCGATCCAGACGACGTCGACGAAGTGCCAGTAGTACGACACGACGACGGAGGCCACCGCTTGCTCGTGGGTGAATGTGCGGGCCAGGAAGGTACGGCCGAGCAGGACGCAGAACGCGATCAGGCCGCCCGTCACGTGCAGGCCGTGGAACCCGGTGGCGAGGAAGAAGACCGAGCCGTACACGTTTGCCGACATCGTGAGGCCGGCCTCGGAAAACAGCGACGCGTACTCGAAGACCTGGCCGCCGATGAAGAACGCGCCCATGAAGTACGTGAGCACATACCACTCGCGCAGACCCCAGCCCTTGATGTTGCCCAGGCCGCCCGTGCGCTTCACCTGGCCACGCTCGGCCGCGAACACACCCATCTGGCAGGTGAACGAGCTCGCCACCAGCACGCTGGTGTTCAAGATCGCGAACGGCACGTTCAACAGCGCGGTCTGCGTCTCCCACAGGGAGGGCACGCCCGCGGCAGCCGCCTGGGCATTCGTCACGTTGCGGATCGTGAAGTACGCCGCGAACAGGGCGGCGAAGAACATCAGCTCGGAGGCGAGCCAGATGATCACGCCGACCGCGACCGGATCGGGACGGTTGTCGCGGCCGCGCAACCGAGTCTGCGGAATCGGGTGGAGAGACCCCGCCGGCCTGGTCAGCGATCCGCTCGTCGCGTGAGTGTGTAGCGCCACGAGGGTCATTATTGCCGTATAGACCTGCCGGGTCACCCCTGGGCATCAGATGTCGATCATCACATTTGCGCAGGTCAGGGGACCCTAACCTGCAGATCGACCAAAGATCGTGTGCTTGTCGAGCGACGGCCGGGTCTCGCGGACGCAGCGGGACGCCGCTGGGAGGACGCGCGGCGGGCTCGCGCGCCGCCCGGATGGGGCGTGATCCCCACGCAGGGTTCCCTCGTCCTCGGGCGGATTCTCCTCGTCTTCGCGCGGAGTCTCTCCACGTCTTGGCGCGACTTCCCTCGTCTCCGCGCGGGGGCGACCTCCGCCGAGCGCCGCGCTGGTCGACCCGGAGTCCGCCGGCGCCCGAAGATCGGTGCAGGTGGTCGCCCGCGCTCGCAGGTCGGCGGAGTCGGGCGCGCGCGAGCGATCGGGCGGGGCCGACGACGACCTCGCCAGCCCAGACGAGCGCTGCGGCGAACGACATCTCGCGAGCGGCGCGCGAGCGCGATCGGCGACACAGATACGATCAGGCGCCGAGAGCAGGAGTGCCGGCGCGTGCCGGTGGCGAGGAGAACCGATGAGTGACCAGACAGGCGAAGGGCACGGCAACACAGGCGAGTCGCCGCTGACCATCTTGCTGTACGCCTCCGACCGGTCGACGCGGGAGAACGTACGTTTCGCGCTCGGGCGCAAGGTTGCCGCGGACCTTCCGGACGTACGGGTGCTCGAAGTGGCGACCCAGCCGGCGGTGATCACCGCCCTGGACGGCGGCGGGATCGACCTCGTGATCTTGGATGGTGAGGCGGTCCCCGGCGGGATGGGACTCGCGCGCCAGCTCAAGGACGAGGTTCACCTCTGTCCTCCGATCCTGCTCATCACGGGCCGTCCGGACGACGCTTGGTTGGCGACATGGTCCCGTGCGGACGGCGCGGTCGCGCACCCGATCGATCCCGTCCGGCTGCCGGAGACCGCGGCTCAGCTGCTCCGTGCCGGTCGGGTGGCCGGGTCCGGGGCCGGGAGCATATGACCTGGCCGGGCGTGTTGACCGAGCTGACCGGGCGACGCGATCTGAGTCGGGACGACGCGGTCTGGGCGATGCGCCAGATTCTCGCGGGGGAGGCCACGCCCGCCCAGCTCGGAGCGTACGTGGTCGCGCTGCGGGCCAAGGGAGAATCCGTCGAGGAACTGTCCGCGATGGCTGACACGATGCTCGAGTTCGCCACCCCGATCGAGATAGGCGAGCATGCCGTCGACATCGTCGGCACCGGCGCCGACCGGGCGAACACGGTCAACATCTCGACCATGGCCGCGATCGTTGCCGCCGGCGCGGGTGCCCGGGTCGTCAAGCACGGCAATCGGGCCGCGTCGTCGGCCTGCGGGGCGGCGGATGTGCTGGAGGCGCTCGGGGTCGTGATCGACCTGCCCCCCGAGCAGCAGGTGCGCGTCGTCGACCAGGTCGGCATCGGGTTCTTGTTCGCGCCGTTCTATCATCCCGCGCTGCGTCACGCCGGGCCGGTGCGCAGTCAGCTCGGTATCCCGACCACCTTCAACTTCCTCGGACCGCTGGCCAACCCGGCTCAGCCGATGGCGCAGGCGGTCGGAGTGGCCGACGTCCGGATGGCCGAGCTGATGGCCGGCGTGTTCGCGGGGCGCGGGAACCAGGGCATGGTTTTCCATGGCGACGATGGTCTGGACGAGCTGACCACGACCACGGCGTCACAGGTCTGGCTGTACGCCGACGGCACGGTGTCGACGAGCGTGCTGGATCCGGCCGAGCTCGGGATCGCTCGCGGGGAGCCGGCTCAGCTGGTCGGCGGGAATGCGGGCGTGAACGCCGCCGTCGCGACCGAGCTTCTCGACGGCACGCCGGGACCCGTCCGCGACATCGTGCTGCTCAATGCGGCTGCCGCGCTACTCGCGTACGACGGGGTCGACTCGCGTCCGCTGACCGAGCAGTTCGCTCTGCCGCTGGAGCGTGCTGCCGAAGCCGTCGACAGCGGCGCGGCGAAGGCCAAGCTGGCTGACTGGATCGCCGCCACTCGCAGCGGACGATCCTGATCTGAGGCGGTGAGCCCGGGCGAGCTGGGCCCGACCCCACGCCCCGAACGCAAACCGGGCTGGACCAATCCCCCGGGTTCGTCGCATCCCGGGCTGGACCCATCCCGGGCGGGACCCCATCCCGGGCTGGACCCCCATACCAAGCTGGACCCCACCCGGGCTGTCGCATCCCGGGCGCAACCGTGCCAGACGGGCTCAGCCGATCTTCAGCGATGCCAGCGCACCGGCCGCCTGCGCGCGGAGCGCCTCCGGGGCGTCGGTCGGCACGGAGCTGAAGGCGGCGACCCGCGTGCCGTCGTCGAGCCGGACGACGATCACGGTCAGATCGTCCGCCCGGCTCGTCAGACCGGGAATCCGATAACCCACCTGCGCAGTGAACAGGTAGCCGGAGCATCCATCGACGGCGTGCTCGGCGACCGATGTGTGCTCGACCGTGGTCGGGTGGTCGGCAAAGAAGGTGACGGCGATCTGCCGCCCCACAGCGAGCGCGGTCGCGTCCACCTCGTTCCGGGTGGCTCCGGGAGCGACATGGGCCAGTCCGACCACAGCCGACCAGTCCCGGCCATCGTGGTAGTCCTCGTGCACGATCGCACCGGCCGCGAAGTAGCTGTCGAACAGATTCCGTACCCGCATGGGATCGGAACGGAGCTGGTACGGATCTGCCGGCAGGCGCATCGACGCGTTGCCGATCCGCGCCTCGCGCGACGACTGGTCCAGTTCTCCGGGGACACCCGTGGCCGTCGGTTGCGCACTGACGCCAGCGGTCGCGCTCCTGGTCGAGCCGACCGGGTCCTGCCAGATCACCAGCCCCAGAACGACACCGACGAGCCCGACAGCGGTGACCACAGCGATGCCGAGGCTCCATGCAGCTCTTGACCGCCCGACACGCCCATGGCGGACGGCGCGTGGCCGGTGCGGCTCCGGAGCTTGTGCCGAGGCGCTCACGGCAGCCGTCCAGTCCGAACCGTTCCACCAGCGGAAACGACCCTGGCGACCCCCGGGATCGAGATACCACCCAGGTCTGGCGCCGGTCACGATTCGGAGCCTAGCCGCGAGCCCCAATCGCGCTCAGTGGTTGGCGAGTCGACCGCGTGGAGGCGCATTTGCTGACCAGGCGGGCGTTTGGGGAGTGTGGGCGCCGGATCGGGGCCCATTCGGCTGACCGGGCGGGAGGATGAGGAAGGGGACAGGAGGACGGGAGGGATGAGGAGGCGGAGGTGACGAGGGGAGGAACTGGGAAGTGCTGCGGCGCCCACGGACCGGCCGGGAATACTGGCGGGCATGATTTCTCGCGAGCTGGCCGAGCAACTGGCGCCGTACCTGTCCTGGGTGCCCGCCAACGGCGACCGGTTCTACATCCCACGGCCCGAGATCGCCGAGTCGGTGTTCACGGTCAGCGACATGGTGGTTGAGCTGATCGTCCGCAACGGCGAGTCGCGGTTCCACTTCAACGGCACGGTCGAGTGGGCCCTGGACTCCGTCGAGTCAACCGCGGTGATCTGGCTGCCGCGCGAGGATCAGCTCCGCCAGCTGATCGGCTCGACGTTCTTGTCCCTGGATGCCGGCAGCGACGGCTTCGTGGTCACCGTGAGCGGGCCCGGGCGAGCCTTCCATACCGAGCCACAGCCGGAGGCTGCCGACGCGTACGCCGTTGCGCTGCTGTACGTCCTGCGTCAGACCAGCGCCAGTCCCGCCAGTCCCGCCAGCGCGAGATAGCAGCCAAGCAGCATCGAGGGAGCGTACGGGAACGCGCCGCGCTGCCGACGAGTGAGCCGGACGACCCCGACCGCGCCACCGACCACGGTGCCGAGGAGGAGCGCCCAGATCCACACAGACCACGACACACTGGCGGCTGCCGCGCCGACCAGCGGCGCAAACCGGACGTCCCCAAAGCCGAAGCCGCCTCGGCTGATCGCCCAGACCAGCCCGTACAGGCTGGCCGCGGCGGCGGCGCCCAGGCACCCGCGGAGCAGCAGCAAGAGGTCGCTCGACATCACGGCGGCGATGATCAGGGCGAACGCCATCAGCACCCACGCGACGCGGGTGAGACGAAGCGGCAGCCACGTCGTGCGGAGGTCGATCAGCGCCAGCAGGGTGCCCAGCGTCCCCAGGATGATCCAAGGCGCCTGCGCCGCTGGGTCGAGCACCGTCCACGAGGTCCAGCCGAGGCCAAGTCCGACCAGTGCCGCGCCCAGTCCGAACCTGCGGTCTGCCAGTGCCTCGTACGGCGTCTTGGTCTCACCGTCCGGCACGTCAGCCGGGTCCGGTTCGGGCAGCCAGCGCAGAACGGGGCCGGCCACCAGGCCGAGCACGACCGCTATCAGTGCCGCCGGCAGGGCAGCGGAGAGCAGTCCAGCCGTCGAGAGCAGAGACGTCACGGCGTCGGCCAGCGACGCGAGCGCAGCGGGATCTGGCGTTCGAGGATCACGCTGCGTCGGCCAGGTCGGACCTCGATGCCGTGATCGACTCCACCGCCTCGGCAGTGCCGTCGAGCTCGATCAGGGCTGCCGACAGCCGAAGCTCGACGATCTGACACACGGTGGTCAGGCTCCCGTCGGCCAGCCGGAGGATGTCGGCCGGCGTGAGCCCGGTCAGGCGGCCCAGCGACGAAGTCGAACGACCGCGGTCGGTGAGAATCAACACCGTCGCTCGGGCGGGGCCAGCAGGGACCACCTGGGAGCGGACCATGGTCGCGTCGAGCAGCGTCACGCCGTAGAGTCTGCGAGCGCTCAACGGGTCGATCCGCCGCACCGGGCGACCTTCCCGCCCGCCCACGAGCCGCCGGATCAGCCGGACCGACACCCGGGTCAGGGCCGCCACCTCGCGTGCCGACAGTCCGGACGCAGACATCAGGTGGCCGACGTGCGCACGGAACGGAGCCGCGTCGAGCCAGGTCTCGTCGGCCCGGCGATGTTCGCAGGCGGATCGGGTATCGGGATTCCAACCGACAGCGCTCCTGGCGGGGAGCGAGTCGAGAACAACGGCGGCGGTCATCGGCGAGCCTCTCTGCGCGGACGCCCTCTCCACCACAGAGAAGGCTCTCTATGAAGAGAAGGCCCGCGCAGAGGCCCGGATGTTAGCCAACGGGGCCGACTTTCTTCCGTCGGCCCCGGATCATCAGTCCTCGGCCTTGTCCTTGACCTCGTCAGCCTTCTCCGCCACGGCGTCCGCACCGTCTGCTGCCGTGTCCTGAACGGCGTCAGCGGCATCGGAAGCGGCGTCCTTGGCATCATCGACCCCGTCGTGTGCCTGATCAGCCGCGTCCTCGACCTTGTCCTGAACGGCGTCCGCAGCGTCCGCGGCTGCATTCGCGGCCTCGTCGGCCTTGTCCTCGACCGCGTCCGCGGCGTCGTCCACGGCGTCATGCGCTGCATCGGCGGCGTCGGAGACTGTGTCCTTCGCGGACTCGGTTGCGTCCTGCACGCTGTCCGCGGCGTCTGCCGCCGTGCCCTTGGCCGTGTCGGCGAGATCGGCCGCCTTGTCCTTGGCCGTGTCGACGACGTCTGCCGCCGTGGCCTTGGCGGTGTCGGCGAGGTCGGCTGCCTTGTCCTTGGCCGTGTCGACGAGATCTGCGGCCTTGTCCTTCACCGCGCTCGCTGCGGCGGCCGCGCTGTCGGTTGCGTCCTTCCACGCGCTCGACTTGCCGTCCGCCGACTTCGGCGGGGCGTACGGCGTGCTCGGCCGCGCTGCTTGCCAGTCGGACTCCTTGCCGCCGCCGAGCAGTTTGCGTGCGACGACGACCACGACACCCCCGACGATGGCGACCACGGCGATCCGCTTGAGCCAACGGCCCCGCTTCTTGGGCTCCGGAACGACCAGCTCACCCTTGGCCGCGGCGACGGTCGACTTGGCCCGGCTCCCGGCCTCGGCGACGACCGGGGTCGCGGCCGCTGCTGCCAGCACCTCGGCCAGTCTGGGCAACACGTCGTCGGTGAGCCTCTCCCGTGCCAGGTCGACCGCCGGCGGCACCCTCTCCAGTGCGTCCTCCAGCTTGGGGCCGAGCACGTCGACCGCATCCTGGGCGGCCCGCGCACCCTTGCGCTTGGCACTGCTGGCCAGCGGACCGATGTAGTCGGCGGCCTGGTGAGCGTACGGACCGACCTTGTCCGCCGCGCTGTGCGCGTAGGGCGAGACCGTGCCGACCGCCGACTGGGCGTACGGACTGAGCTTGTCGACCGCCGACTGGGCATACGGACCCACCCGGTCGGCCGCCGACTGGGCGAACGGGCCCATCCGATCGGCCGCGGCGTGAGCCAGCGGTCCGACCTGGTCGGCGGCGGCGCTCACCCTGTCAGCCGCCGTCTGCGCGATCGGTCCGACGCGTTCGGCCACCGTGTGGACGAAATCCCCGGTCGGTTCAACGACAACCTCGACCTGCTTGGTGTTCTTGCGGTTCATGATCCTCCGTAGCGCACGTGCGCGGCCCTGCCGCAGCGTTTCCCAAACGTACCGCCCGCCTGCGGACGACCAATCTCAGGGCTTGGTCGCGCATGACAGGATGGCTCCACACAACGGCCCCAGGATGTCGTGTCCGACCATTGCGACGCTGAACCTGTACCCAGAACGACCGGGCCTCATTCGGCATCAGAAAGGCGCTTCTCCGTGGCTCAGACGGCGACCCTGCACACCAATCACGGCGACATCGTGATCGATCTCTTCCCCAACCAGGCACCCAAGACGGTGGCGAACTTCGTCGGGCTCGCGTCCGGCACGAAGGAGTACCGCAATCTGGAGACTGGCCAGCCGCAGAAGAGCAAGTTCTACGACGGCCTGGTCTTCCACCGGGTCATCGAGGGATTCATGATCCAGGGAGGATGCCCGCTGGGCACCGGCACAGGTGGCCCGGGCTACACATTCGCCGACGAGTTCCATCCGGACCTGGTGTTCAACAAGCCGTACCTGTTGGCCATGGCCAATGCCGGGCCTGGCACGAACGGATCGCAGTTCTTCATCACCGTCGGGCCGACTCCGCACCTCAACCGTCGGCACACGATCTTCGGCGAGGTGACCGATTCGGCCAGTCAGGCCGTGGTCGACGAGATCGCCGCAGTCAGCACGGGTCGGGCCGACCGCCCGGTCGACCCTGTGGTGATCACCTCGGTCGACATCTCGGAGTGAGCTCGGAGGGTGGGTCCGGCCCGGAGTTTCGCGCTCCGGGTTTCGTCGCCTGCTACCGACATCCAGATCGACAGACCGGGATCCACTGCCAGCGATGCCACAAGGCGATCTGCGGCGAGTGCATGCGGCCGGCATCGGTCGGGTTCCAGTGCCCCCAGTGCGTCTCGTCGGGGCGCGCCAGCGTGCGTGCGCCGCGCACGTTGTTCGGTGCGACGCTCAGACCTGGTGGTGCCATAGGGACCATGGTGGTGATGGGTGTGCTCGCGGTGACGTACGTCCTGAATCTCTTGACCCGCGGACTGGTCGCCGGACTGTTCGTGATGAGCAACGAGGCGGTGGCTGCCGGACAGTTCTGGCGCCTCATCACCTCGTCGTTCGCCGGTGTCGGGCTGTTCGCCACCTTGTTGAACCTGCTCGTCTTGTGGCTGGTCGGGCGGCCGATCGAGAGCGAGCTCGGGACCTGGCGTTTCGCGGCGCTCTACACGGCCGCCGGGCTGGGCGGCACGACCCTCTGCTTCGTGCTGGGCCCACCCGGACTGGTCACCGCCAGCGGCGCCGCCTTCTCGATCATCGGTCTGCTGGCCGCGAACGCGATCGGCAAGCTCAAGACGCACGAGGACATCCGCGGTGACATCAGCCTGCTGGTGCTGTTGATCCTCTACAACGTCTTGATCGGGTTCTCCAGCTTCGGCTGGCTGGGAATGATCGGCGGAGCGCTGGTCGGTGCGCTGTCGGGCGCGATCCTCGCCTTCGCTCCGCGACGGAGCCGGACGGCCATCCAGGTGTTCGGTCTGCTGGCCGTCGTCCTGCTGTGTCTCATCGCGGTGGTCGCGAAGATCGCCGTCGGCTGATTCGGCGGAACCATCGGGTCTGATGCCGGCTCGGGTGGGTCAGCGGCTCGGGTGGGTCAGCGGCTACTGGCCGTCGTCAGGGTCAGCGCGGGAGATCGCGGGTTGGCGTGCATCACCACGGCCAGGCCGACGGTTGCCAGCAACACGACGACGGCCAGCGCAAGACCGGCCACGAGGACCTGGTCGGGCAGTCGTCGTCGATCAGCCACCGAGGGAGAACGCGGCCTCGAGATCGTGCTGCGAGTACGCGCGGAAGGCGATGTGGGTCTCCGTGCTGAGCACGCCGGCCACCTTGTTCAGCCGATCGGCCACGACCTCGGCCACCTGATCGTTGCTGGACACCCGGACGATGACGATAAGGTCGATCGCGCCGGTCACCGAGTACGCCTCGCTCACCCCGGGGAGAGCGGCGATGGCCTCGGCCACCTCCGGGATCTTGGCCACTTCGGCCTTGACGAAGACGATCGCGGTCACCATGGGTTTCATCGTAGGGGGCCTTCTGGGGGGCCGGGCAGATCCGTCCTCGCGCCGGGAATGCCGCGGGCCGCTGAGCGCTTGAGCCAGTCATGAGCATGTTCGCCATCACCGGGTCCACCGGGCACGTGGGTCGCCGCGTTGCCGAGGCACTCGCCGGTGAGCTCCCGCTCCGGCTGATCGTCCGAGACGCGTCACGCGCCCCCGACATCGAGGGCGCGCAGATCCGGGTTACCACGTACGGCGACCGCCGAGCCTCGGTTGCCGCGCTGCGCGGGGTGGACACCGTGTTCATGGTGTCTGCCGCAGAGTCCCGGACCCGACGCGAGGAGCACCGGACCTTCATCGCGGCGGCCGCGGAAGCCGGCGTCGGGCACATCGTGTACACCTCGTTCGTCGGGGCGTCCTCGCACGCGATCTTCACCCTGGGTCGCGACCACGGCGACGCCGAGGTCGCGATCCGAGACAGTGGGATGCGCTACACGCTGCTCCGGGACAACTTCTACAGCGACCTGCTGCCGTACTTCGCCGACGAGGCCGGTGTCATCCGGGGGCCGGCGGGGGAGGGGCGGGTGGCCGCGGTCGCCCGCGCGGACGTCGCGGACGTGGCGGTGGAGGTACTGCGCGATGTCGCTGCCCACCTGGACACGACGTACGAGCTGACCGGGCCGGAAGCGCTGACCATGGCCGAGATCGCGACGCGGGCGGGAGCGGCGATGGGCCGCGACCTGACGTTCCAGGACGAGACGCTGGACGAGGCGTATGCCTCCCGGGCCGTCTTCGGAGCCGAGCAGTGGCAGCTCGACGCCTGGGTCAGCACCTACATAGCGATTGCCCGCGGCGAGGTGGCCGCGGTGAGCGGGGACGTCCTACGCCTGACCGGTCACCCGGCGCGGCGGCTGGAGGATGCGCTCGCCAGCGGCATCTGATCTGATCCCCAGCGGGCCGGCGTCCGGAAACTGGGCGCAAATGGCAACGGCGCCCGGCGTGTCGATGTCGTCTGCGCCCACTTTCCGGGAGGGGCGGGAACAGGGCAGGCCAGTTAGTCGATGCCTTCATGGACGATGGCGGCCAGCCGAGCCAGCACATCGTGATCGCCGTGATGATCGACCCGATGGCGCGAGGGTCGATTCCACAGCCAGCAGTCCAGGTCCTCCGCACTTGCCGTGACCTCCGCCGCTGCCGCGTCGCCGAGGTCGTCCTCGGCCGGAATGAAGGCCGCCTCGTCGTACGGCTTGCCTTTTCGCTCGCCTCGGATCCGGCCGAGGGTGACGAACCACTGTCGACCGGTGTCGGTGGCGGTGAAGCGGACCGTGGCGGATGGATCGGGTGAGACCTCCGCGTCGGCGGGGGTGCCGCCGAACATGATCCGGATGGCCTCGTCGACCCCGTCCGAGCACAGGGCTGCGTCCATCGGGCTCCGCTTCGCCGCGGTCAGCTCCGCGTCGAGTCGGTGGATCAGCGCCTCATGGGCCTGTCGGCGATAGACAAAGCCGGCCGTCTGCTCGGCTGACCAGGTCCAGGCACGCTCGCTCGGTGCCGAGGACTCGAGCTCGCCGATCAGGTCCATCGCGGAGCGCTCGGCGAACGCGAGCAGTGCATCGTACGAACCGGGTCGAACCGGATCCGGTTCGGTGATGTCTCGCGGGTGGGTCGGCCGATGGCGGATCACCCGGGACCAGAACCACTGGACCTCGCCCAGGTGCCAGACGAGATCGGCAGCTTTCCAGTCCGGGCAGGTGGGCACCCGGGTCGTTGGGTCGAGCCCGGTCAGCACCTCGGCGAACCGCTCCGAGTCGTCCGCCAGGTGAGCCAGGTAGTGGAGCTCGGGCCGGTCGCCCTGCCTCGTCGTCATGCGCTCACCGTATTGCGAGGGGTCTGTCGCACCGTTGGCGCACTCGCCGCGCCTGCTGCGGCCACCGACGTGGGTCCTGGGTTCGCTCCCCGCCCGGTCCCCACCTGCACGAGTGCGTGCCGGACCAGGCCGTCGTGGTCGAGAACGGCGTTCAGTGGCCACATCCAGTCGCCGATCATGTCGATGATCCGGGCGCCGGGCTGTTCCAGCCAGTCGGCGATCCGTTCGGTCTCCTCGATCCCGGCTGCCGGCAGCGGCGCCGGCGGTGCGGTCACGGTCTCCGCCGTCGCGCGGACGTCGCGGGCGACCGCCTGTGGCACGTCTCGCGGGGTGGCCACGCCCGTCGCCGCGAGCCGTCCGTGGCGGATCACGTGGATCTCCCAGTTGTCGCCACGCCGAGCGGCAGCGACGATCTCCGGACAGGCCGCGAGACTGCGCACCCGGTGGAACCGGCGACCGGTCCGGGTGAGGGTGTCGAGCCTGCGGCGGATGACGTCGGCCTCCTCGAACCGTTGCTGCGCCACCAGCCGGCTGAGCCGCTCGCTGACTCCGGCCACCGCCGGCCGGACGTCGCTGGACAGGGCCGACCTGACCTGCTCGACGATGATCGCGTACGCCTCGGGCGAGACCGAACCGTCGCAGGGCGCGCTGCACCGGCCCATCCCGGCCAGGGCGCACGCGTTCACCGGGTGCCGCACGCTGAGCCGTGGACTGCACTGCCGGATCGGGAACCCGTCGTAGATGGCCAGCACGACGTCCTCCGCGGCCTGGCGTCGATGGAACGGTCCGAAGTACGTCGCGCCGTCGTCTCGGACGGCACGCACGATCGACAGCCGCGGGAACGCCTCGTCGGTGATCTTGATCCACTGAGTGCGCTCCGGGTACTTCGACCGTCGGTTGTACGGCGGCGCATGGGCCGCGATCAGCCTCAGCTCGGTGACCTCGGCCTGCAACGGTGTGTCGCACACGATCGTCTCCACGCCGGTCGAGAGCCGCACCATCTCATCCATCCTCGGCCGGGTCTCGGCGGCGGTGAAGTACGTCCGGACCCGGGCTCGCAAGTTGGTGGACTTCCCGACGTACAACACCTGGCGACGCCGACCACGGTCGCCGTCGTCGTGCTCGGCCACGAACAGGTAGACCCCTGCCGTGGTAGGCAGGTCGCTGGCCCAGGTCCGCTTGGCGCGCCGCTGCGGGGAGACCCGCCTGGTGAACTCGGCGAGGTCCTCGATGGTGTGGACACCGAGATTGCCCACGCGCTCGAGCAGTCCGTGCAACACGTCGACGGTGGCCTGGGCGTCGGTGAGGGCGCGATGGTTCGGTGCGGTCGGGCTGTCGAAGTGCCTGGCCAGGGTCGCCAGGCGGCAGTTCGGCACCTCGTCGCGCAAGAGGATCTGACGGGCCAGCCCGACGGTGTCGACCACGGTCCAGTGCGGCGGAGGATAGCCGTGCCGCTCGCACGCACGGCGCAGGAATCCGGTGTCGAACGCGGCGTTGTGGGCCACGATCACGCTGTCCCCGGCGAACGCCAGGAACGACGGCAGCACCTGCGCCAGCGTCGGTGCGGCCGCCACCATCTGGTTCGTGATCCCGGTCAGCACCGCGATCAGCGGAGGGATCGCGGTCCGAGGATTGACCAGGGTCTGGAACTCGCCGAGCACCTCTCCGCCGCGCACCTTGACCGCGCCGAACTCGGTGATCGTGTCTTCCTCGGCGGCGCCGGTCGTCTCGAGGTCGACGACGCAGAACGTGACCTGCGACAGGTGGGTGCCGAGGTCGTCGAACGATGCCTGCGCCGGCGAGGATGCCATGTGCCGAACCGTACGAAGCGGGTCGGACAGTTCCCGGCTCCGCGGCGGCTCGGCGTGTCGTCAGTCGGTGACCGGATCGTCCAGCGTGCCCAAGATGTCGCGGAGCTTGGCGAGCAGTCTGGTGAGCTGGCGCGAAACGTGCATCTGGTTGGTGCCTGTCCGCATCGCGATCTCTTCCTGCGACATCCGGAAGTAGAACCGATAGCGGAGGATCTCCCGCTCCTCCGGGCTCAGTCTCGGCATCAGCGCGTCGACGATCAGCTTCGCTTCGGCTCGCTCGAAATCCGACTGCGCCTCGGTCGAGCAGAGCCCCGGATCGTTGGGCAGCAAGGCGGCGGCGGTGAATCCGACGCCGGCGGTCCGGGCCGCCGAGATCGTCTCGGGGCTGTCGCTCAGGTCGCGCGCAAGGTCGGCGGTGCTGGGCTCGGCGCCGAGACGCTGAGCGAGATCGGGCCAACGATCCCGAACCCGGATCGACAGCTCCTGGGTCGAACGCGGCGGTCGGACCAGCCAGGCATGGTCTCGGAAGTGGCGCTTGATCACCCCGCTGATGGTCGGCACCGCGAACGCCACGAAGTCGCCCTTGGCCGCGTCGAACCGCTGGGCTGCCTCGATCAGCCCGATCCGGGCCACCTGCCGAAGGTCCTCGGCGTCAGTGCGGGACCGCCCGTAACGACGAGCGAGCGCGTCGGCGAGGCCCAAGTGTCGCTCGACGATCAGGCCGAGGATGCGTTGCCGCTCGTCCTCGTCGGCGAGCGCGGCGCGTCTGAACAGCTCCGCGGTGTCGAGATCGACTCGCGTCTCGGGTGAAGCCAGCCCTACAGAGGATCGGTACACAGCCATCGACCACCTCGGAAGTTCGGAGGGTGGCGATGGCTTCACCACGAACTCGTGCATGAAGTGCACGAGCGATGGACCCAAGGTAACCACGCGAGACGCGCCCGTTCAAGGGCCGGACAACCCAGCGTCAGGGCGTGGACCCGTTCAGGCGGTCGCGATGACCTCGCCGTGCAGTACGGCGAACCAGGCACCCGATTGCGCCGACCAGGACCGCCAGCCGGCCCCGATCTCGTCGAGCTCGGCCTGGCTGATCCCCAGATCCCGCGCGTGATCGGCGAGATCCGACGTCCGGATGCGTTCGTCCCAGGTCTGGCTCCACCAGGTGAGGTCGGCCGCGTCGGCGAAGCACCACACCGACGCGGAGGATCTCACTTCGCTGAATCCCGCCCGGCACGTCCAGTCTCGCAGCCGGCGTCCCGCGTCGGGCTGTCCGCCCATCGAGCGTGCCACCTCGCGATAGACCGCCAACCAGCGGTCGAGCGCCGGCTCGGCCGGATACCACGTCATCGCCGCGTAGTCCGCATCGCGCACGGCGACCAAGCCACCGGGCCGGGTCACCCGGCGCATCTCGCGCAACGCGGCGACGGGGTCGCTCAGGTGCTGCAGGACCTGATGTGCATGCGTCACGTCGAAGCTGTCGTCGGCGAAGTCGAGGTCGTACACATTGCCGACCGCGAACCGGACTCGGTCGGTGCCGGCCGTTGCGGCCGCCTGCTGGGCGGCGGTGATCGCCGCCGGGGCACTGTCGATCCCCTCGACCCAACCGTCGCTGAGCAGCGTCGCGAGATCGAGGGTGATCGTGCCCGGTCCCACCCCGACGTCGAGCAGCCGGTCGGTCGGCCGCAGCCTGGGCAGCAGATAGCCCGCCGAGTTCTCGGCGGTCCGCCAGGAGTGCGAACGCAGCACTGGCGGCGCGTGTCCATGGGTGTACGTCTCCTGTGTCACCCGAGAAGTGTCCGACGTTGCGGGCACTGTGGTCGGCATGGACCGGTCAGTGAGCACGGGTGGACCACCGCCGCACGCGAGCGGTCGCGCATCCGAGGCGGTCGACGAGGTCAAGACGAGGTCAAGAGGAGCGGGTATGGACGTGCTGCGAGTGGACTGCGGCGGCTGTGTGGCCAGGGGTCCGGCGTGTCAGGACTGCGTGGTGAGTGTCGTGCTCGACATCTCCCGGCGCCCGATGGACCTGGACTCCGACGAGCAGTCGGCTCTCCGGGCACTGGCCGACGGGGGGCTGGTGCCGCCGCTGCGTCTGGTTCCGGGCATACGACGCGGTCACGCCATGCACCGGCCACGCGAGTGGCCGGAGTCGGGGTGATTCGTGGTGCGCACCGCCGATGCGACGGATCTCACGTCGCACAGGTTTGCACAGTAACCATTTCGTGACCTAACCTTCTCGATACGCTCCGATTGGGCGGGACGCCCGTCATGGGCGTCCGGTCAGGTTCGCTCATGGGGCTGCGGCACTTTCTGTTGGGCAGTACCGTTGAAACGACGCTGAGGGCTTGGCGCGGATGGGGACCGACCAAACCACAGGCTGGCGCGCGCACGAGTGAGACAGGCGCACGAACGAAGGGGAGAACTGGGTGTTGTCGCGGAGTCGCGCCGCCGGGGGAGTGAAGACACTCCTCCGCACTATCGGCGTCGCCGTGGGCACTCTCGGTTTGATCGCCACTCTCGCATCAACAGCGGCGGCTGACCCCTCCGACACTCCGTTGACCGTCGACGACGCGAAGGCGCAGGTCGCCGCGCTCGAGGTCGACGCGGCAGCCATCGATCAGCAGTCGGTGGGTGTGAAGGAGCAGATCAAGTCGAGCAAGGCCAAGCTCAAGCAGAAGCGGGCCGACGTCGCCGCGCAGACGGCGAAGGTCGCGCAGATGCGCCAGCAGGTCGGCCAGGTTGCGCTCGCCCAGTTCCAGAACCGCTCGCTCAACACGACCGCCCAGCTGTTGCTGACCGACGACACCGACGGGTTCCTCAACCAGGTGTCGACGGTCGAGAAGGTGAGCCAGAACCAGAACTCGGCGCTGCAGGACTACCAGTCCCAGCAGGCGGCGCTCGCCAGCCTCGAGCGGTCCACGGCCACCGACCTCGCGCAGCTCGAGGCGCAGCAGCAGAGTCTCGCCGAGCTGCGTACGCAGTCCGACGGCAAGATCACCGAGGCCAAGGCCGTGCTGGCCAAGCTCACCGAGGCTGAGCGACAGCGCATCGCGGCCGAGGAGACCCGCCTCGCACAGGCGGCCCAGCAGGACGCCAACGCCGTCACGACCACCGATCCGACCACCACCCCCACCGACGGCGGCGGCGCTGTCGCGGGAACCGGCCGCGCCGCGAAGGCGATCGCGTTCGCCAAGGCCCAGCTGGGCAAGCCCTACGTGTATGCGGCGGCGGGTCCCAATGCCTACGACTGCTCCGGCCTGACCTCAGCGGCGTGGAAGGCCGCGGGCGTGCACATCCCGCGCACGTCTCAGGCGCAGTTCGGCGCCGGTACGTCGGTCGCCAAGTCCGATCTGCAGCCCGGTGACCTCGTCTTCTTCTACTCCGGTATCAGCCACGTCGCCATCTATGTCGGCAACGGCACGATCATCCATGCGCCGCATCCCGGTGCCGACGTGCGTTACGCAAAGCTCGACTCGATGCCGTACGCCGGCGCCCGCCGCGTCGGCTGACCACCGTCAGCGGTAGTCGCCCGTTCCGGGTCGGGGCCGGGGTCCTTACACTCCTGTGCATGCTCGGCCTCGGTGCGGGCTGCGCCTTGTCGGCGCGGGATGCCCCATCAGAAGCGGGTCCATCGTCGAGCGCGATCTCTGCGCGCCCAGCGCCCGATCGGACCGCCGCCGTGCAGGCGACGCTCGACGCGATTCTCACCTCCGTCCGACTCGGCGACCGCGCGAGATTCGACACGTATCTGGCATCGTCGGGCTCGGCGTTCGCCGATCTCCTGTTCGCCAATCTCACCACTCTGCCGCCGGGCGTCCGGCTCGTGGCGGAGCCGCGTACGGTCGATCTGCCCGCCGCAGAGCTGGCCGAGCTACCGGGCGGTTGGAGCCAGGAGATCACTGTTACGTCGCGGCTGAGTCACGACAGCGGACCCTCGACGTACGAGGTCTGGCTGGCGGTGGCCGAGACCGACCACGGCGTTCGGGTCGGCGGACTGGCGGACGGTGCCGGCGGCGCCGCGGCCAGTCGTCCGCTGTGGCTCACCCAACCGATCCGACTCGTCACCGGCCCGGGCGTGACGGTGGTGACCGGCAGTTCCAAGACCGACCTGTCCGCCTGGTTGCGTCGCGCCCAGACCGCGGAGCAGGCGGTGCGCGCGCGGACCGCGGAGCAGGCGAATCCGCGCTGGGCCGGCGGATTGGTGATCGAGCTCCCGAGCAGCGCCGCCGCGTTCGACCAGGTGCTGGGTGTCGCGCCGGGCAGCTATGACCAGATCGCCGCCGTGGCGTGGCCGGAAGGCCCCGATCCGTCGACCGCTGCGATCCGGGTCGTCGTCAATCCCGACCTTGCCCGATCGATGGATGACGATCGGCTGGCGGTACTGATCACGCACGAGGCCACGCATGTGCTGACCCGCTCGGCGAGCTCGCCGGCACCGATCTGGCTCGTCGAGGGCTTCGCCGACTGGGTGGCCTTCGCGCGCATCCCGGCGTCCGCTCCGCCGACGATCGAGCTGGTCCTGTCCGACGTACGCCGTCATGGGGTGCCCGAGGGGTTCCCGACGGACGCCGAGTTCCGGCCGGCCGCGTCGGATCTCGACCTGACCTACGGGCGGGCCTGGCTACTGTGCCGGTTCATCGCCGACACGTGGTCAGGTCCCCGACTGGTCCGCCTCTACGCCGCCATCGACGACGGCACCGCGGTTCCGGTCGCCCTGCACGACGTGCTCGGGATCGACGAACAGACCCTGTTGCGACGTTGGCAGACGTCGCTGGCGCGGGAGGCCGGTCGATGACCTCGGGTCGGTCGGTGACCCAACCGTTGTCGGTGGACGGGCTGCCGACGATCCAGCGTGGGACGCCTCGGCCGGTGTGACGTGCCGACGACTCTGATCGTGACCAACGACTTCCCGCCGCGAATCGGCGGTATCGAACGCTTCGTGGCGCAGGTGTGTACGTTCTGCGACGAGGATGTCGTCGTCCTGACCTCCGCCGAGCCGGGCGCGGCCGCGCACGATGCCCGGCTGCCTTATGAGGTGGTCCGTCTCGGCCGACTCCTCCTGCCGACGCCGCCGCTGGCGCGGCAGGCGCGGGCACTGCTGCGGCGATCGGGCGCCAGCCGGGTGGTGTTCGGGGCGGCCGCGCCCCTCGGCCTGCTTGCCGGCGACCTCCGGCGGGCCGGCGCGCAGCAGATCCTCGCGCTCTCGCACGGTCACGAGACCTGGTGGGCGCAGGTGCCCGGCGCTCGCCGGCTGCTGCGGCGAATCGGCCGGGAGGTGGACGTGCTGACCACGATCTCGACGTACACCGCCGGGCTCATCGGTCCGGCCCTCGATCCGCGGGACCGACACAAGCTCACGCGGCTGCCGCCCCCCGTCGACACAACCTTCTTCACCCCCGACGCCCGCGAGCGCGACGATCTCCGCTCTTCCCCCGACCCCCGCCCGTCCCTCCACCGCCCTTCCGCCGAAGCGGGGACCGGCAATCGCGTCGACGACCGGGCGCCCCGGTGTATCGCGGTCGGACAGGCTCGTTCGCCGCAAGGGTGTCGACACCCTTCTGCGCGCCTGGCCGGAGGTCTGCCGCCGCGTCCCGGGCGCCGAGCTGGTTCTGGTGGGAGACGGCCCGCAGCACGCCCGCCTGGCCGGGTTGGCCCGTCGACTCGGGGTCGCCGCATCGGTCACGTTCACCGGCGGCCTGGATCCGGTCGGCGTTCGGGAGTGGCTCAGGTGCTCGGACGTGTTCGCCCTGCCGATGCGTGTCCGGCTGGGCGGTCTCGACTCCGAAGGTCTGGGACTGGCGGCGCTCGAGGCCGCGGCGTGCGGTCTACCCGTGGTGGTCGGCGACTCGGGCGGCGCTCCGGAAACGGTCTTGGACGGGGTGACCGGGTTCGTGGTCTCGCCGGACGATCCGATCGCACTGGCGGGCCGACTCGTCGAGCTGCTGACCGACCCCGGGCGGAGCTCCGCGATGGGCGCGGCCGGTCGTGCGTACGTCGAGACGCACTTCGGTGCAGGCTCGGCGCGGGCGCGGGTGCGCGAGCTGCTGGCCCTCCACTGATCCTCCCGACACCTCCAGCCGCAACCGTCTAGTCTGTCGCTCACGAAACGTGATCATCCGAGTGTCGCCTCCGTTGCCCAGCGCGGATCGACGACGCTCTCGGGTGGACGGGACCAGAGAGGTGGCGAGCGTGCCCGACCAGACCAAAGCGTCGATCGACATCGCGGCTCCGGCCGACGAGATCATGGGCGTGATCGCCGACTTCGACTCCTACCCGGAATGGGTCGACGACATGAAGTCGGCGGAGGTGCTGACGTACTACGACGACGGCTGGGCCAAGACGGTGCGGATCACCCTTGACCACGCGTTGGTCAAGGACGTGTACGTGCTCGAGTACGACTGGGTCGACAACGTTGCGTCCTGGAAGCTTGTCGAAGGCACCCTGCTCAAGGTGATGGACGGGTCGTACGTCCTCACACCGAACGGGGACGTCACCACGGTGACCTACAACCTGACTGTGGATGTGAACATGCCGATGATCGGCATGTTCCGCCGCAAGGCCGAGAAGACGATCGTCGACGGCGCCCTGAAGGGCCTCAAGCATCGGGTGGAGGACTGAGCGTCCCGAGTGGCTCGCCCGGCCTGCGTTCGGTCGGTCCCCGAGCGAGCCACGCACCGCGAGCCGGCACGGCGTCCACGCTGAGCATCGGAATCGATATCGGAGGGACCAAAGTCGCCGCCGGTGTGGTGGACGAGCAGGGAGTGGTCCTGGAGCGGCTGCAGCGGCCGACGCCGTCGCACAGTCCACGCGCGGTGGAGGACGCGATCGTGTCCACGGTCGAGGATCTGCGTACCCGCCACCGGGTCCAGTCCGTTGGTATCGGCGCGGCCGGCTGGGTCGACAACACCCAGTCGATCGTCCGCTTCTCCCCTCACCTGGCCTGGCGCGAGGAGCCGCTGAAGGAGCGGCTGAGCACCCGGATCGAGCTTCCGCTGATCGTGGACAACGACGCCAACGCCGCGGCCTGGGCGGAGTACCGATTCGGCAGCGGCCGGGGCGCCTCGGTGATGGTGTGTCTGACCCTCGGCACCGGGATCGGCGGCGGACTCGTCATCGACGGCAGGCTGTTTCGGGGGACGTACGGCATGGCCGGGGAGTGGGGCCACATGATCAGCGTCCCCGGTGGTCACCGCTGCGAGTGTGGCAATCGGGGCTGCTGGGAGCAGTACGCCTCCGGCAACGCGCTGGTCCGAGAGGCGCGGGAGCTGGCGAGTACGAACTCGCCGATGGCGTACCGGCTGCTGGAGCTGATGGGCGGCGACATCGAGGCGATCACCGGTCCCAGCGTGACCGCCGCGGCGCTGGAGGGCGAGCAGACGGCGATCGAGCTGCTCGCCGACGTCGGCACGTGGCTCGGTCAGGGGATCGCCAACCTGGCCGCCGCGCTGGATCCCGACCTGTTCGTCATCGGCGGGGGAGTGAGCGCGGCCGGCGACCTGCTGCTGGAACCCGCCCGCCGGATGTTCTCGCGTACGCTGACCGGTCGCGGCTTCCGCGCCGAGGCCCGGCTGGAGCTCGCGCACTTCCGCAACGACGCCGGGCTGATCGGCGCCGCGGACCTTGCCCGGCGGGCGATGACCGAACCACCCGAGTCGGCCCGCTTCGGCTTCTGGCCCCGGCGGAAGGCCCGGAAGGCCCGCCGACGTGCTCGTCACCCACGCCAGCCCTGACTACGGCTAGGAGTGAGGGAGCAAGTCAGCGTCTGCGGGACGCGCAGCGGGCGCGAGCGGCACTAGAGAACCGCGCCGTCGTCGTCAGGGGGTCGGGAGCGGGGCAGGTTGAACACCAAGACACCGAAGCCGCCGAGGAAGCCTCCCAGCGCCAGCCAGCCCATCCAGGACGGCAGCCGGAGGCCGAAGGCGGCCAGCAGGACCACGATCGCCGCGTACGCGATGCCGACCCAGGCCAACAGGATCGGCAGTCGGGGCCGTGGCAGTGGCGGCTGCGGATCGGGGACATACCGCTCGTCGGGCTCCGGGTCCGGGGTCACCGGGGTCGGCTCCGGGGTGATGAACAGCGGGTGGTTGTCGGCCCATGCGGTGGTCGGCAACGGGTTCGAGGTGGGCACTCCCGCGGTCGGGGGGCTCGATCCGGCCGGACCCGGCGGGATCGCGGAGTCTCGGTCGACCTGGTGCGGCAGGAGCGGATCGGGTCGGTCCGAAGTCAGGTGGAAGCCGGCGACCAGTTCGGCGAAGGCACGGTCGATGGCCTCTCGGTCGTCGTCACGCGGTGCGCTCATGTGGACCTACTTTGTCGCCGCGGCCAGCTGGGTGAAGAACTCGCTGGTGCCGGAGAAGATCAGATCTGCATCGTAGTCCAGCGTGGCGACGTGGTAGCTGCGGTCCAGCTCGATGACCTCCAGATCGTGGCTGCGGACCCGCTGCCGGACGATGGCGACCGATGTCGGATCGACCACGTGGTCCTGCTTGGAGTGATAGATCCGGATCGGCGCGTCGACCCGAGGAAGCTCGGCCTGGATCGCGGCCCACAGCTTGGTCATCGACCAGGCCGCGTGCAACGGAGTTCGGGCGTACGCGCCTTCTACGACGTCCGGCATGGCGATGTCGCCGCCGATCGCCGCGAGGGACGGCACCACGTGCCGCAGCGCGAAGAGGGCGCGCATCCGCGGGTCGGTGGAGTTCACCGAGGGGTTCACCAGGCTCAGTCCGGCCACCTGCTCCCGTCGTCGCGCGGCCAGCAAGAGGGCGAGACCGCCTCCCATGGACAGACCGCAGACGAAGGTCTGCTCGCACGTCGAGCTCAGCTCGTCGAAGCACGACTCGGCCTCGCCGTACCAGTCCTCCCAACGGGTCCGATTCATTTCCTGCCAGCTCGTCCCGTGTCCGGGCAGGCGCGGCACGACTACCCGGAACCCGTCCCGCTGGAGGTGCTCCGCCCACGGGCGGACGGCGGGCGGGGAGCCGGTGAAGCCATGCAGGACCAGCACGCCGAGCGGGCCGTCGCCGCCCTCGTACGCCTCGCGACCGGGCAGCACCGGCGCACAGCCGACCGGCGTCTTGTCGTGGCGAAGAACCCAGCGGTTCAGTACCGGATCGATCCGAGACCGGAGACTGCTGGTGAAGTGCGGGTGCGGCAACGCTGCCGGCGGAGTCGTCACCCCCGCATGCTAGACGCCGGCACGCCGTCTCGCCCAGGGCTCTCCCGAGAACAGGGCTCGCCGGAGAACCAGGGCTCAGGGGAGAACGAGGGGCTGACGTGAGAACGAGGGTTCGCACGGTGCGCGTGCCGACACTAAGGTGTGGGCAACAGGAGGTCTGAGTTGCTCTACTGGTTCCTGAGGTTGTTGGTGGTCGGGCCACTCGTCCGGCTGCTGTTCCGCCCCTGGATGGAGGGTGAGGAGAACCTTCCCGCATCCGGCGCCGCTGTGCTCGTGAGCAATCACATCTCCGCGGGGGACACGTTCGTCCTGCCCGCGATGATCAAGCGACGCCTGACCTTCCCCGCGAAGCAGGAGCTCTTCGAAGGACAGGGTCTCAAGGGCCGCCTGATCGGCTGGTTCATGCGGGGGATCGGCCAGCTTCCGATGGATCGCTCGGGCGGACGGGCCAGCGCGAGCAGCATGGACGGGGTCTTGTCGGTGCTGGAAAGGGGCGATCTGCTCGGCATCTACCCCGAAGGCACCCGATCGCCCGACGGTCGGCTCTACAAGGGCAAGACCGGTGTTGCTCGCCTCGTGCTCAAGGCGGGGGTGCCGGTGATCCCGGTGGGCATGATCAACACGCAGTTCGTGCCGTCGCGGATCCCTGGGGTCAAGACCATCCACCGACCCGGCATTCGGATCGGCACGCCACTGGACTTCACCGCGTACGCCGGTGCCGGCAACAACCGCAACGTGCTGCGCTACGTGACCGACGAGATCATGAACGCGGTGATGGAGCTGTCGGGCCAGACCTACGTCGACGCGTACGGCAGCTCGGTCAAGGAGGCCCTGGAGGAGGGCCGTGACTTCGGAGTCCGAGAGCTCAGCCGTCCGGGCGACGGCATCGCACCGCCGATCCCCCCGCCGCCGATCCCCCCGCCGCCGATCCCCGCACCGCCGATCCGACCGCCGGATGCCGCGCAGTCGTCTGACGCGCTCCCGGCGGAGACCGCCGCCGACATCGCGGACCTGCCGCCTGCCGTGGGGGAAGGTGTGCGATGAACGACGAGCTCGTCACCGTCGAACCGGACTCCGGCGGCGGCGGAAAAGGCATCTACTGGGCACTCAAGAATGTCATCGTCGGACCGGCGGTGCGCAAGCTCTTCCGGCCGATCGTCGAGGGCGTCGAGAACGTGCCGAAGACGGGCCCGGCGATCCTCGCCAGCAACCACCTGTCGTACGCCGACTGGGTGTTCATGCCGATCGTCCTCGATCGCCGGGTGACGTTCGTAGCCAAGGCGGACTACTTCACCGGCGCCGGGATCAAGGGCTGGACTCAGAAGCGGTTCTTCGCCGGCACCGGGCAGGTGCCGATCGACCGCAGCGGTGGCCGGGCCTCCCTGGGTGCCCTGCGCGCCGGTCTCAAGGTGCTGCAGGGTGGCGACCTCTTCGGGATCTATCCCGAGGGCACGCGCAGCCACGACGGCAGGCTGTACAAGGGGCGGACCGGAGTGGCCAGGCTGGCGCTGGAGGCCGACGTACCAGTCATCCCGACCGCGGTGATCGGCACGGACGTGATCGCGCCCCCGGGCAAGATCGTCAGCCGGATCGTCAGTCCGACGGTGAAGTTCGGTGCGCCGCTCGACTTCTCCCGCTACGACGGGATGAGCGAGGACCGTTTCATCCTGCGCTCGATCACGGACGAGATCATGTACGCGATCATGGAGCTCTCCGGTCAGGAGTACGTCGACACGTACGCCCCGACCGCGAAGGCCCAGGCCGCCGCTCAGGCCAAGCGCGACGAGGAGGACGAGGTCTCCCCGCAGACCTGATCATCCTCGCCCGTCCGCTCCCCGGAGTGCGCGGAAGCCCGCGAGATCCTTGGAAACTGGGCGCGTACGACAGCGACACGCCGGTCGATGTTGTCGTACGCGCCCACTTTCCGGGGAAGGGGAGCCAGGCGGGCGTCCGAGCACTGAATATCCGGTGAGCCGGTTGCCGGGCGACGTCTAGAGTTTCGGCGTGCCCGACCTGCCCGACGTACCCTCGCTCGACGACCTGCATGCGCTGAATCCCCTCCAGCAGCCGACGTACGACGATGCGGACGAGGTGACCGAGGTGATCAGGCGACTCCGCAGGCTGCCGCCGCTGGTGTTTGCGGCCGAGTGCGACAAGCTGCGGACGAAGATGGCCAGTGTCGCCGCCGGGGAGGCCTTTTTGCTGCAGGGCGGCGACTGCGCGGAGACGTTCGAGGGTGTGACGGCCTCGAACATCCAGAACAAGCTGCGTACGTTGCTGTCGATGGCCGTCGTGCTGACGTACGCCGCCCAGGTGCCCATCGTCAAGGTCGGCAGGATGGCGGGACAGTACGCCAAGCCGCGCAGCTCCTCGCTCGAGACCCGCGGAGGTGTGTCGCTGCCGGCGTACCGCGGGGACGCCGTCAACGGTTTCGACTTCACCCCCGAGTCCCGTCGTCCCGACCCGCAGCGACTGCTCGGGGTCTACAACGCCTCGTCGGCGACCTGGAACCTCACCCGGGCGTTCGTCACCGGTGGTTTCGCCCATCTGCGCAGCGTGCACAGCTGGAACGCCGACTTCGTGAAGAACTCCGCCGCCGGTGTGCAGTACCAGAACCTGGCCAACGAGATCGATCGCGCGCTGGCGTTCATGGTCGCCTGCGGGATCGACGACAACGTCTTCGGCACGGTCGACTTCTTCTCCAGCCACGAGGCGCTGGTGATGGAGTACGAGCACGCCATGACGCGGATCGATTCCCGGACCTTGGAGCCCTACGGCACGTCGGGGCACTTCCTGTGGATCGGGGAGCGGACCCGGCAGCTGGACGGCGCGCACGTCGAGCTGCTGCGGCACATCCGCAACCCGCTCGGAGTGAAGCTCGGTCCGACGACCACCGCCGACACGGCGTTGGAGCTGGCCGACCGACTGGATCCCCATCACGAGCCCGGCCGGATCACGTTCATCACTCGGATGGGGGCGGACAAGATCCGCGATGTGCTGCCGGAGGTCGTGGCGAAGGTGACCGCCAGCGGACGCCAGGTCGCCTGGGTGTGCGATCCGATGCACGGCAACACGTTCGAGGCCCGCAACGGCTACAAGACGCGGGCCTTCTCCGACGTGATGGCGGAGCTGAACGGCTTCTTCGACGTACACGAGGAGCTGGGCACCTGGCCCGGGGGGGTGCACGTGGAGCTGACCGGCGACGACGTCACCGAGTGCGTCGGCGGTTCCGATGACCTGGTCGAGGCGGACCTGGTGAACCGGTACGAGACGCTCTGCGATCCCCGGCTCAACCGCAACCAGTCGCTCGAGCTCGCGTTCCTCGTCGCAGAGCGGCTCACCACCGGCCGGATCAACCGGAAGAACCCGGTGCAGTCGTTCATGCCCATCTCCATGTGAGCCGCGGTGCGGACCGCTTTCACCACCGACTTGTCAGCGTGAGAAACGGCTATAGCCGCTTCTCACGCTGACAAGTCGGCGGTGGTGGTCGGTGGGCCTCAGCAGATCTTGTGCTTCTGCCAGCGCAGGTTCTCGTCGTGCGCGACGGTGGTGAGGTCGCGGTCACGCCAGTAGTACTGCAGCGAGTCGTCGGTCCAGCCCCGGTAGACCTCGTCCCACTCGAGGATGTGGCAGTGCGTCTGGGTCGAGGACTCGGTGATCGGCTCGTCGGCCCGCTGGTAGCGCATGTCGATGGAGAGACGGACCTGTTCGCCGCGCTGGTTCGGGGTGCCGCGGTGCACGGTCAGGCTGGTGAACGTGAGCACGTCCCCAGCCTCGAAGTTCGCGATCCCCCACGGGTAGCCGGACTCGCAGATGTACGCCTCGAGCTCGCCCGCGCCCGACGCCGCGTGGTAGGTGAGCAGGCCGTCGGCCTGCGACCCAACGAGCACCGACAGGCCGCCCAGCTCGACCGGACAGTCACCCAGCGGGTACCACGCCGTCCAGACGTTCTTCGTGCCCTGGATGTGGATGAAGTCCTGATGGGCCGGGGTCGGCACGAACCGGCTGCCGGGAACCATCACCCGGGCAATAGACAGTGGCTGGCGGATCACGTCGCCGCCGAGTAGCCCGTTGTAGAGCGAGATCAGTGCGGGGTCGTGACCGATCGCGTGGAAGTCCTGCAGCCGGTAGATGTCGCGGTAGGCGTCGATCGGGATCCCGGTCCCGCAGAACGCGGCGGCGATCGGGTCGACGCGGTCGAAGGCGGCCACGTCGGCGATCCCGTCCATCGGGTCGGTGCCGTCGGTCAGCCAGCCGTGCGCCGCGACGACGTCCATCATCTGCCGGCGGAGGTCGAGCACCTTGTCTCGGTCGAGCAGACCACGGAAGTACAGGTAGCCGTCGGTGGCGGCCCGATCGAGCATCGCCGCCGGGTCGGCGAGCAGCGGGGTGGAGTCGACGAGCTCGACGGTGGGGTTCTGCGGAACGTTCTGGGGAAGCGTGGCGGTCATCTGGCAAGGGTCCTCTCGGGCGTTTGGCGGTCGGTGGTGGGTGAGGCGCGGTCGAAGGCGGTCAGGGAAAGGGTCCAGTCCAGGTGTCCGGAGAGATCGATCCGTACGCAGTCGCTCGGGTCGGCCGACGCCAGCTCGGCCGCCCGTCCGATCATCGGCTCGATCCCGATCGAGCGGTACGGCCTCGGCTTGGGCCAGCCGCCGAGGTTGCGCCAGAGCAGCAGCGAGCAGAGCTCGGACCGGCCGGGCGCGTCCCAGCGGAGGCTCAGCGCATGGTCCCCGTCGATCACGGTCGCCTCGTGGCAGTCCGGGAGCAACGCACAGATCGCCGATCCGTCGTCCGGGCCGAGGCGGTCCAGGCCTTCCGGCCAGCTCCGGTGTGGGTTCCGGACGTCGAGCACCATCATCGTCTCGACGGCCGGCACGGACAGCCGGGCCGCGGGGGACAGGTCGAGCAGGGCATGGACCGCGTGCAGGAACAGCGTCCCGGGCGGGGCGGTGAATCGGTAGTCAACCCGGAGATCGGAGCCGCGGGCTGATCCCGCGCTCCAGCACGCCGAGTCGGGGCAGCTCGACCACTGCATGGTCGGCGGTCCCGGCCCAGACCCGGCTCCAGGCGTCGCCGTGGTCCGGGACGCCGCGTACCGTCGGCAGGCACTCCTCGACCCCGCCGGCATCCACGAACGCTGCGCCGGGCGAAGCGGCGGGTCGAGCACCCGCCACCCGAGGATCGGGGTTGGTCCAGAGCCACTCCCGGTCGGGAGTCCGCAGCGACGTCCATCGGCCGCCGTGCTCGAGGTCGACATCCAGCTCCAGCGGCACCGGTCGCCAGTCGGGGCCGGTCACGGCCGGGATCACGGCCGGGATCACGGCCGGGTTCACGACAGAGCCTCGAGAACGATCACGTCCGCGTCGGTCGCGAGGGCGAACGACACCACGATGCCTCGTTGCGCGTCGGTTCCGCTGATCTGCCGATCGGTGCCGACCACCCGGTACGTCCGGTCGGCTCGCAAAGTCCGAGGGGTCAGCACGACGGGTTCCGCTTGGGTGGCCCGGCCGTAGACGAGCAGTACGGTCTGGTCCACACCGCCGTACTCCACCGCGTGCACCGGGTCCGACGGCACGCCGTGCAGCTCGACGCGGCCGGTGTGGATCGTGGTCCGGATCGTCCGATAAAGCGCGATGAGCTCGGCCGCCCGGGCCCGCTGGTCCTCGCTCCAGGCGAGCAGGTCCGAGCCGATCCCGAGGACCCCGGCCATCGCGACCACGAACCGGTACTCGAAGCTGGCCGGTTCGGTGTCGAGCCGGTCCGGCTCGTCGGTGACCCACGAGCTCATCACGTGCGGGCCGTACGCGGTCAGGAAGCCGTGCTGGATGGCCGCCCGGTCCCGCGGCCCCGTCTCGTCGCTTGGCCAGACAACGTCGCTCAGCGCGAGCACGGCCAGGTCGATCCGTCCGCCGCCGCCGCTGCACGCCTCGACGGTCACGTGCGGGAACTCGGTCCGCAGCATCCGCATCACCCGGTAGTACCCCTCGGCGTGCTGCACCGACCACTGCCGGCCATGATCGTCGCCCGGTCGTCCGCCGTCGCTGACCGGGCGGTTCATGTCCCACTTCAGGTACGTGATCCGCGAGTCCGAGAGGAGGTCACGCAGCCAGGACTCGGTCCAGTCCAGTACCTCGGGGCGTCCGAAGTCCAGCACCTGCTGGTTGCCGCGGACCGTGACCAGCGGCCGATCACCGGCCCGGTAGATCCAGTCCGGGTGGGCCGCCAGAACCGAGCTGCCGGGGTTCACGGCCTCCGGTTCGACCCAGACACCGAATCGCATCCCGCGGTCGACGACGCCCCCGATCAAGCCGTCGAGTCCGTCGGGAAACTGTTCCGGATCCGGCCACCAGTTGCCGAGCCCGCTGCCGTCGTCCCTACGTCCAGCGAACCAGCCGTCGTCGATCACGAACACCTCGACGCCGAGATCGGCGGCGACGTCGGCCAGTGCCAGCTGATGATCGGACCGTACGTCGAACGTCGTGGCGTACCACGAGTTGTAGACGATCGGGCGATGCCCCAGCCCGGTGTCGCGGGCCAGCCAGCCGCGCTCGTAGTCGTGCCAACGGCGTCGTACACCATCCGCACCGTCGGGCGCGAACACCCCAAGCGTCGCCGGCGTGGTGAACGACTCGCCCGGCAGCAGCGTGATCACGCTCGACTCGTCCTCGGCGCCGCCTGCGACCCGGATCCGCTCGCGGAACGGCGGCGCGTCGACCAGCATCCGCCACGAGCCGCTCCAGGCGAGAGCCAGCCCGTACGTCGGGCCGTCCGAGCGGTCCGGGCGGTCCTGGTCCAGCGCAGCGACTCTCAGCGTCGGGGAGAAGGCGTGCGACGTAATGCCCTGACGGCTGCCCATCGAGAACTCACCGGCCGGCAGCGCGACCCTGAACGGCGTGAACTCCCTCGACCAGGCGCCGGCGAGGTAGTCGATCGAGGCACCCGGCCCGACCGGCAGCTCCCAGGCCGGCCCGAACGCCCGCTCCAGCCGCAGCGGCGCGTCGCCCGCGTTGGTCAGGGTGACCCACTTGCACACGACGTCGTGCTCGCGGGACGTCTCGATCACCAGCTCGACGGCGAGGTGTCCGGTCGTGTCGCAGGCCGGGGCGGTGAGCCGCGACACTGGACCATCCTTCTCGACAACGATCCGCCCGGCGTCCCACACGAGCCGCGCGCCGACCAGCCCGCCGCCGTGGTCGACCACGAGGTCCGCTGCCCGGACCTGCCGGCCGCCCAGTGCCGAGAACTCCGACGGCAGCCGGTCGAGGGCCGTCTCGAAGCCCTGCCGGGCCGCTGGCTCCCAGCTCCGGGGAGCCCCGTCGGTCCAGTCCTGGAGCACCGGGCCCGCGCCATCGCCGGCAACGTCGACGGTGTACGTCGAGGTGGCGGTGGGCAGCGACCAGCTCACTTGTTGGCTCCCACGAGTAGGCCCGAAACGAACTGCTTCTGGAACGCGAAGAAGACGATGGTCGTCGGCACCGCAGCGATCAGTGCTCCGGCGGCCACCACGTTCCACGCGGTCGTATAGCCGCCTTGCAGGTTGAGCAGGGCGGCCGTGATCGGGAACTTCGTATCGGTCCGCAGCACGGTCAGCGCCCAGAGCAGATCGTTGAACACCCAGGTGCTCTCCAGCGCGGCCAGCGCGGCCAGTGCCGGGCGGCACAGCGGCAGCACGATGGTGCCGTAGATCCGCAGGTCGCCGGCCCCGTCGATCTTGGCGGCCTCGAACATCTCCTGTGGCAGGGACCGCATGAACCCGTACAGCACGAACGTGAAGAAGCCCATGCCGAAGCCGACCTGCACGACGACCAGCGCGAACAGGGTGTCGTAGATGCCGAGCATCTCGCAGATCTTGGACACCGGGATGAGCAGGATCTGAGGTGGAAGCAGGTTCCCGGCGAGCATGATCAACAAGATCCCGCGGCCGAACGGGATGCGGTAGCGACTGAGGGCGAAGGCGGAAAGCGAGGACAAGAACAGCACCGCGATCACCGTGCACACCGTGACGATCACGCTGTTCCGCAAGGCGATCCCGATGTCGCCGTCGACCCAGGCGGTCTTGAAGGCAGCCAGGCTGAACGACTGTGGCCACGTACCGAGTCCGTTCTGGGCGATGTCGTCGAAGGTACGCACGGCGACCAGGATCACGAACACGAGCGGCAGCACCCAGAGCACAGCGACCGGGCCCATCACCGCGTGGAAGACCCAACCGCGTTTGCCCCGGCGCGGTGCGGGCGCGACGTCGGCGGTGGGTGCCGGGGTCATCGTGGCGGCGGTCATCTCACTCCTCGTCTCGGGTCGCGCGGATCAGATAGGTGATGATGAAGGCGATCGCCAGCAAGAAGATCACCACGGCTATCGCCGACCCGTAGCCGAGGTTCACCAGCGTGAACCCGACCTGGTACATGTACGTGCTCAGCAACTGGGTGCTGTTGTACGGGCCGCCGCGGGTCATCGCCCAGACGATGTCGAATGTCCGCAGGGAGTCGATCACCGTCACCGCGAAGATCACCGTGTTCACGTTGCGCAGCTGGGGGAACACGATGAAGCGGAACCGCTGCCACCAGGTTGCGCCGTCGACCGCGGCAGCCTCCTCCAGGCTCGGGTCGCAACCCTTCAGCCCGGCCAGATAGAGCACCATGATGTAACCGGCCTGGCGCCAGATGGCCGCGATCAAGATCGCGCCGAGCGCCGTGTTGGGATCCGCGAGCCACTGGTGCTCCCCGGTGTCGATGCCGATCGCCGCGAGGATGGTGTTGATCGGGCCGTCGGGCTGATACAGCACCCGCCAGAACAGGCCGGTCACGGCGAGCGAGAACACCATCGGCAGATAGATCGCACTGCGGTACACCCCGACGCCACGGCGGGGCTTGTTCAGCGCCAGCGCCAGCGCCAGGCCCAGCAGCACGGACAGCCCGCCGAAGCCGATGATCCAGATGACGTTGTTCTCGATCGCGGTGTGGAAGATCGGGTCGTGGACCAGCGTCTGGTAGTTCTTCAGCCCGACGGGCTCGGCGGGGCCGACCCCGTACCACCTGGTGAAGGACAGCTGAAAACTGTTGAACGCCGGCCAGAACACCCAGAACATCTCGACGATGAGCGGGACGAGCAGCAACAGCCAGACCACCGGCGGCACCCGCCGCGTCACGGGACGGCGGGCGAAGAGCCGCCGCCGCCCCGCGTCCGGACGGTCGCCTGCGTCCGGCGGCCCACCGGTGTCCGCGCGCGTTGCTGCCGCGCTCATCGCGCCGCCGCCTCGCTGACGAGCGCGGAGCGCGGCGCGCGGCGACACCTACCGATCATGAGTTCCAGACCTGCTCGGCGGCGGTCTGCCAGTCCTTGAGAATCGTGGCGACCTGGTCGGGATGATCGAGGAACTTCGTGAGAGCCGTGTCGGCCGTTGTCTGCAGCGCGTCGCTGGAGTCGCGGTTGAAGAACTGGGTGATCTCCTTCGTGTCAGTCAGCAGCTTGATGCCCTTCTGCACCAGCGGAGAGAACTTCGAGGTGTCCACCTTCGGCGACGTCGGCAGGTTGGACGAGCCGGACCCCTCGATATAGGCCTGCTGCTGCTCCGGCGAGGCGAGGTAGGAGAGCAGGTCCTTCGTACCCACCGGGTTCTTCGTCTTCGAGCTGGCGAAGAAGCCGTCCGTGGGCGCCTCCTCCGCAGACGGGATGGACGCGTCGATGGTCGGCACCGAGAAGAAGTCGATGTCGTCCTGGGCGTCGGAGGGGAAGGCGGTGGTCAGGAACGCGCCGATCAGGTACATGCCGGCCTTCTTGTTGATCAGCGGCGTGGCGGCCTCTTGCCAGCTGTACGAGCGACCCTTCGGATCGAAGTAGGGAATGAGCGTGGCGTAGGTGTCCATCACCTTGCGCACCTCGGCGCTGTCGAACGAGTGCTTGCCGGCCAGCAGGTCGCGGTGGAACTGCGCACCGTTGATCCGCAGATCCAGGTAGTCGAACCAGCCCGATGCCATCCAGGCGGTCGATCCTGTGCCGTTGGTCAGCGGGTAGATGCCCTTGCCCTTGAGGGTGTCGTTCAGCGTCATGAACTCGTCCCAGGTCGTCGGGATCTTGACGCCCCACTCCTCGAACGCGGACTTGCGGTAGAAGATGCTCCACCAGTAGTAGCTGGTCGGCACGAAGATCTGCTTCCCGTCGTCGCCGCTGGACAGCGCCTTCAGCGCGGGCGAGAAGCTCGCACAGGCACCGTCGCCGGTCCACATGTCCGACACGTCCAGCAGCAGCCCCTTGCTTGCGTAATCGCGGGCCACCGATCCGGCCAGCCAGGTGATCACGTCCGGCGGATTGGCCGACGTGAGGTACGTCGACAGCTGGGCGCGGAACTGCTCGGTGGCGACCGTGTTGAGCGTGACGGGGTACTTCGTGTAGCCCTTCACGACCGACTCGAGCGCGGCCTTCGGCTTCGGGTCGGACAGGTCCGACTGGAGCGTGAGCGGGCCGGAGGAGGCCGCCGAGCCGGCGGCGGATGAAGCGGGTGCCGGGCTGCCCCCGATGCACCCGCTCAGCAGGAACGAGCTGCCGAGGGCCGCACCCCCCAAGAGCAGGCTGCGTCGAGACACCGTGGCGGCGGTAAAGGCGGCTGGAGTCATGATCGTGGTTCTCCTTCGAACGGTTGGCTGGGCGGTGGGGCCGGGGCGGTTGGCTGGGCGGTTGGCTGGGCGGTGGGGCTGGGCGGTGGGGCTGGGTGGCGGAGGTCGGTGGGCGGGTGGATGGCCGGTCTGCTCCGGTGGCGGATCAGGTGGGATGGGCGATGCTGGTGCCGGTGCGGAAGGCCTCGTTGCACTGCTGCTGCAGCCCGACGTCGGCCCACATCGCGTGCTGCGGAGCGGCGTTGGAGCACACGATGGTTCCCCAGGCGCCGATTCTGGTGGACTCGTCGATGGCGAGCCGACAGAACTCCGCCCCGATCGGGCCCTCCTCGAACCGACCGTCCTTGGGCGTGTATCCGACCCAGCCTTCGCCGAACACGATCGGCACGCCGTGGAGCAGCGCCCAGTCGCGGGCGACATCGAGCCAGAGTCGGAGCGTCGATGCCATCTCCTGCTCCCACGCCGGGTAGTGGCGATAGAGCCAGCGGTCGATGGCCTCGGCGTCGCCCCAGTCGTGGACGTAGATCTCCGGCTTCGCCACGATCGTCGCCGTGAGCCGCCACGGCTGATCCGGAGCCCACTCGGCGAGCTTGGGTGCGCCGGGCAGGAGCAGCTCGCGCTCGGCCCGGGTCTGGTCGAAGTCCTCTCCTCGGCCGCGCAGGCCGTAGGTCTCGATGAACGCACCGAGCACGCCGTAGACGTAGGGATGCGTGACCAGGACGTCGATGTTCTCCGGGATGCCTCGCATCGCGCCTGCCGGGACGCGGGCGTAGTTGACGGTCACCGGCCGGGTCGGGTGCCGGGCGTGGAAAGCGTCCACCGCACGCTCCAAGCGGGGCCGGAGGGCCACGATGCGCTCGTCGTGGTCGGTGGGCAGGCCGTCGGCAAGGTGGCCGACCTGGACCTCGTTGTGGATCTCGGTGAACGCGATCCGGTCGTCGAGGTCGTGCTCGGCCAAGAAGTCGATCAGGTCGGCGAGCGCGACGGCCTGGGCTTCGGCGCGATCCTCCGGATCGATCGCCATCAGCGCCTCACACCAGTCCGCCTCGGCGGCGAAGGACGAGCTCTGCTGGTACTCCCACGACGACACGATCACGAAGCAGTCATGGCGCTTCGCCGCTCGGAACAGGGCCAGCAGCTGCGCCCTGGCGTCGACCGTGGTCGGTGCGCCGACGTCGTACCACCTGACCCGCTGCCCATAGCCGCCGCCGAGCGGTCCGAGCCGCAGGGCCGTGGTGTCCAGGCCGCTACCGAACAGCAGGTACGGCATGGCGCAGATCCGGATCGTGTTGTAGCCGCGCTCGACGGCCTGCGCGAAAGCCGCGTCGAGATCCTCGAACGGTTCACCCGCTCCGGTTCGGACGTACCACGAGAAGTCCCACAGGGTGATGGTCAGCCGCTCCGGAAGATGGACCGGGATGGACACGGGGACGCGCCCCGAGCCCGCCGAAGGGTGGCTCACGACATGCTCCCGGTGGGTTGGAAGTGTTGGGTCAGCAGGAGCGCCAGGTCGTCTCCGGGATCGTCGTCCAGCACGGCCCGGAGGTGCCGGAGCGCATCCGGCTCGTTTCCACCGAGCACGGCCAGCTGCGCCGACAGGAGGTGGACGGTGCGGTCTCGATGGCGCTGTGGATCGTCGTCGAACAGCAGCAAGGCCGGCAGTGAGGTGGCGAAGTAGTCGATCACCGCTGGGGTGCGGTCGAGTTCGGCCGTGTGCTCGGTCAGTCCTCGGACCAGGGCGTCGGCAAGCGCGTCGTCGCCGAGCCGGCGAGCCGCGAGCACCGCGAAGTAGGTGTTCTCCGAGTACGCCCGTGGCGTCATGTCCGCGAAGTCGCTGCGGGACTGTGCGGCCCGCCGCCAGGCACGTTCGGCCTCGCTCGGGCTGCCGGCGGCGTCGGCGGCGTCGCCGAGGGCCAGCAGCACCTGGGCCGGGTTCGCCAGCGGGTGCCGCGCCTCGCCGAGACTGTCCGGGGTCTCGAGCGCCGACACCGCGTGCTCCATCGCGCCGTACGGGTCGTCCGTGTCCAGGCACCGGGCGGCCAGCGCGAGCTGGGTGCGCTCCCAGGCGCGCAGCACCTGCCCCTCGCCACCCTCCCAGGGCTGGAACGACCGAGCGTTGAGGACGCTCAGGGCATCGTCGGGCCGGCCCGCGGTCAGCAGCAGGTGGACGTACTCGATGGCGAGGTCGTCGCGAGCGACGGCCACGGCGGGCAGCAGCTCCAACCGGTTCAATCGGAGCTCTGTTGACGCGCCGATGCGTTCGAGCAGCTGGTCACTCTCGTACCAGAGCCGGGCATCGGTCGGCGCCAGGGTGAGGGCCCGTTCGTACGCCTCCCTCGCCTCGCTAGCGTCGTGTCGATGATTGAAGGCGGCGACGCCCAGATTGCGCCACACCACCGGATCGCCCGGGTCGCCCGCAACCGAAGCGGTCCACAGCTCGATGGCCCGCTCCGGCCGGTCGTGCGCGTACAGCCAGTGGCCGAGCAGCGCTGCCGCAGTCGGGTCCGTCGGGTCGGCGATCAGCGCCTGATCGAGGGCCCGGACGTCGTCGAGCCGCGATGCGAAGTTCCAGGTCCGATCCGCGGTCCGGGCGCGGGCGCGGGCCGCGGCGGCCGCGGCGTGGTCGCCCGCCCCCTCCAGTGCCGCGGCGGCGTGGTAGTCGGCTAGCACTCCGCAGGCGGTCTGGCCCAGCGGACGTACGGCGTCGGCCAGCCGGGCTCGCTCGAAGAGCTCGGCGGCGGCTCGGTACTCACCGATCCGGGCATGCTCCAGGCCGACGTCGATCAGGGTCTGGGCCTCCTGCGGCTCGCTCGTCGTCTCGAGGTGACCGGCGAGCTGGAGTGCCCAGGCGTCGAGCGGATCGAGCTCCAGGGTCGCTTGCAGCCGGGACGTCGCCTCGGCGTCGTGGCCGAGCCGGCGCAGCAGGACGACCTCCAGGTCGCGGGCCTGCAGTTGGTCCGGCCGTGCCGTCAACGTGGCCCGGACCCGGGTCAGGGCCGCATCGTGGCGCCCATGCCGCGCGTCGATGATCGCCAGCTGGAGACTGGCCGCGGCCAGCCAGGCGTCCAGCCACGCCGCCTTGGCGAACGCCGCGTACGCCTCGTCGTCGCGGCCCAGCCTGACGAGGGTGAGGCCGAGCAGGTAGTGCGCCTCGCCCTCCATCGGATTCGGATTGAGCCAGGTGAGCCGGTCGATCGCAGCCCGGGCGTGTTGCTCGGCATCGGCGTAACACGCCTGCCGGTAGCGGCGAGCACCGAGCGCGGCGTGAATCGCGGCGTGACCGGGGTCGCGGCGCAGGCCCTCCTGCCAGTAAGGCTCCGGCGAGCGGGTCGCGTGCCGGTACTGCTCCAGGTGCCGCCCGGTCAGATAGAGCTCCTCGACGCTCGCCAGCTCTTCCGGCGCGGGCGGCTCGAATGCGGCCGGGGGGAGCTCGGCGCTCGGACCGTGGTCCTGCGGGGTCGTCCAGGCCAGCACCTGCCGGGTCATCCACTCGAGCTCAACGCGAAGCGGCTCCTCGGTGTCCAGGACGATCTCGTGGGGCGCGGCCGGACTCAGGTCGGCCCTGCTGTCGCAGAGCAGCCGACCTGAGTCCCGCCCGTGCACCCAGATCCTGGTGCCAGGCAGCTCGTGGGTCGCGTCGACGACCAGCACCGTCGAGCCGCTGTCGACCCGGACGCCGAGGGCTGCGTCGAATCCGGCGGCGACGGCCGGCCCGGTGCCGGCGATGGGGTACCAGTACTGCGAGAACGTCTTGGTCTCGCCCGGCGCGAGATGGGAGAAGTCCGGCTGGTTGTCGGTGTAGACGCCGGCCATCAGCTCGATGTAGGCGGCGCCATCATCGGCGAGGTTGCGGTTCCAGGCGTGACCGAAGGCGTCGTCGCCCCAGGTCCACTGCTTCTTGCCGACCGCGACATGGTGATCGGCCCAGTGCACGAAGCCGGCCCCGGCGCGATGGTCGTAGCCCCCGAAGAAGTCGCCGACCGAGTCCAGGCACATGTACGACGTGGGCGCCGGGATGTTTCGCGGCCAGTCCAGCCGGTCGCCGGGCACGCGCCGCGAGCTGTCGGGGCGGGTGTCGAGATCGTGACGCGCCGGGTAGTCGATCCCGTAGTAGTGCCCGTTGGCCGTCGGGAAGCTGCTCAGCGCGCGCTTGGCATGGTCGGCCACGACGGTCACGTCGTCGGGGAAGAACGACTGGTAGTCCGAGTGGACCTGCGCCGCGACATTGGCCCACCACAAGAACGTCTGAGGCTCGTCGCTGCGGTTGAAGAGCCGGACCAGAAGCTCGATCACGGTCGAGTCCGGGCTGAGGCGGATTCCGTGCATCCCCTTCATCCGGGCGAACGGATCGTGGTCGGAGCACCAAACGGTGACGGCGCCTGGAGTCTCCTCGATCGTGCAGGCGGTCGGCAGGAACGTCGCAGGTCGGTGATGCTGTGGCCAGTTGAACTCGACGCCACCTGCGAGCCATGGCCCCGCGAGGCCCACCAGCGCGGGCTTGATCACCGGGTTGGCGAAGAAGAGCGGATAGCCGGTGCGCTTGTCGAACGCGTACTGGATTCGGCCGCCCAGCTCGGGAAGCACCAGGACTCGGAGATAGGCGTTCTCCAGGTGGAGGCCCTGCCAGACGTGCTCGGTGCGGGTTTCGCTGATCCGGTCGTGGAACGGCAGTGGGAAGACCCTGCCCGACGAGCCTTGATAGACGCGCCGATCGAGGTAAGCGGGGTAGCGGTTGGGCTGTTCGGGCAGGTACGTCGGGATCGTGATCGGTGCCCGCCAGGCAGCTACTGCGGAGTCGGCCAACCGGTCCGGTCGGGCCGGCAGGTCGAGCGCGCCATCGAGCATGCCGCCACGCTAGGCCGTGCCGCGCAGGTGACGGAATGCACAATTCGACGATCAACCTGGACGATTCTCTGATTCGGCTACGCTGCGTTCATGTATCTCCGTGACGGGTTCCCGGGCCAGCGGCTGCACGTCCTTCCGACCCCGTTGGTCAAGGAGGCGCTGGCTCGGCCGCCGACGTCGCGGATGCTGGTGACCGACGCTGGATATTTCCCGCATGCGGCCATGCACGGTCGGGTCCGGCGCGCGGGCTCGGCCCAGGCGATCGTGATCATGTGCTCCGAAGGATCCGGCTGGTGTGAGCTGGAGGGGGTCGGTCACCGGGTCGGGCCGGGCGAGGTGTTGATCATCCCGCCTCGGATGCCGCACCGCTACTACGCCGATGCCGATCGGCCGTGGTCGATCTGGTGGCTGCATGTCACCGGCGCCGACGTGCCGGATCTCATCGCGGCGATCGGCTTGAGCGCCGATGACCCGAAGGCGCCGATGGCCGACCCGATGGGAGCGTTCGCCCTCGCCGAGCGCGTCTCCGATCACCTGGACCGTGACGAGACCTGGGCGAGCCTGACAGCGGCCGCCGGCGCCGCGTGGCACCTGATGGCTCAGCTGGCCGCCGAACGAGCCGGCCGGTCGATCGGCGGCGAGCCGATCGGCCGGGTCCAGGCGCATTTGCGCGAGCATCTCGCGAGTCCGATGAGTGTGCCGGACCTTGCGGAGCTGGCCGGGTTCAGCCCGTCGCACTTCTCGGCACGATTTCGCTCGGTCACCGGCTTTTCGGTGACGGAGTACGTCAAGCGGTTGCGGATGGCTCGGGCTCGGCAGCTGCTGATCACCAGTGACCACAGCGTTGCCGAGATCGCCGCGGCCGTGGGATACCCGGACCCCTTCTACTTCTCCCGACAGTTCAGGGCCGTGAACGGCGTCAGTCCGCGGACCTTCCGAGTGCGGGCCAGCGAGGAGGCAAGCTGATCGGTGCCCCGACCGGTTGGCGAGTGGTCAGAATGTGCTCGATGTCGAACCGAAGTGACCACTGGAACCGACCGTTGGCAGGATGGCTCCCTGTGATCGATCTGCGTTCTGACACGGTGACCAAGCCGACCGAGGCAATGCGAGCAGCGATGGCCGCCGCGCCGGTCGGTGACGACGTCTACAACGAGGACCCAACGGTCCGGGCCCTCGAGCAACAGGTCGCCAGCCTGCTCGGACAGGAGGCCGGGCTGTTCTGCGCAAGCGGGTCCCTGGCCAATGTGCTCGGAGTCCGATTGCTGGTCGAACCCGGTCAAGAGGTCGTCTGCGACGTGACCGCTCATATCGCGCGGGCGGAGATGGGCGCCCACGCCGCGCTGAACGGGCTGACCATGCGCACGTTCCCATCCGTCCGCGGTCGTCTCGATGCCGGACAGGTGGCGGCGATCGTCGCGCCGGACGCCGGGCCGTACCTCGTCTCGACGGCCGCCGTCGCGGTGGAGAACACCCACAACTTCGGCGGCGGGACCATCCAGTCGTTCGAGGAGCTCGTCGCGGTCGCCGAGCTGTGCCGAAGCTCGGGCATGGGTTACCACCTCGACGGGGCACGGCTGTGGAACGCGCACGTCGTCACCGGGATCGGTCTGTTGGACTATGGGCGGCTGTTCGACACGGTCAGCGTCTGCTTCTCCAAGGGTCTTGGTGCTCCCGTCGGATCGGTGCTGGTGAGCACCGCCGACAACATCGCCCGGGCTCGGGTCTGGCGCAAACGGCTGGGCGCGGGCTGGCGACAGGCGGGAATCCTGGCGGCGGGCGCGGCGTATGCCCTTGACCACCACGTTCCCCGGCTCGCCGATGACCATGCTGCCGCCCGCGCGTTCGCTACGGCGGTGGCCGATCGTGCGCCGGCGGCGGTGGATCTGGACAGCGTCGAGACAAATATCGTCGTGCTGAACACCGCGGACGTGTCGGCCGGTGCGATCGGGGCCGAGGCCGCCGCGCGTGGTGTGCTGATCTCGGCGGTCGGTGCGCACGTGGTCCGTGCGGTCACCCACCTCGACGTGACGGTCGACCAGTGCCATGACGCGGGCGAGATCATCGGTGGGCTGCTCGCGGACGCGCTCTGACGGCCGCGGCGCTGGTTGGCGGAAGTCCCGCCGCCGCGTCCCCGTTATCGCACCGCATCGCCCAGATGGACCCGATTCAGGCCGGGCTGGCCGCGTTGTCGCACCGCATCGCCCAGATGGACCTGAACGAGGGCGGGTGTGGCCTCGTTATCGCACCGCATCGCCCAGATGGATCCGAGTCGGCGGATCTGGCCGCGTTATCGCACCGCATCGCCCAGATGAATCTGATACAGGCGGCTCGAGTCTCGTTGTCGCACCGCATCGCCCAGATGGACCCGAGTCCGTCGGCCCTCGGCCGCGTTATCGCACCGCATCGCCCAGATGGACCTGAAGCGAGGGCGAGTGTGGCCTCGTTATCGCACCGCATCGCCCAGATGGACCTGAACGAGGGCGAGTCGTGGCCTCGTTATCGCACCGCATCGCCCAGATGGATGTGATTCAGGCCGAGCCGGGCCCGCGTTATCGCACCGCATCGCCCAGATGGATGCGACCCAGGCGGACCCCGGCCGCGTTATCGCACCGCATCGCCCAGATGAACCTGATACAGGCGGCTCGAGCCTCGTTGTCGCACCCCATCGGCCAGCTGCCGACCGGGCTGGCCAGCCAGGGGTGCGCGATGCGGCGCGTTCCGATGGCGTCGATACGGTGACCACATGAAGATCACCCATCTCGGACACTCCGCCGTGCTCGTAGAGACCGACGGCGCGCGCATTCTGCTCGATCCCGGCAACTTCACCAACGCCTGGCACGGGCTGACCGGCCTGGACGCGATCCTGGTGACCCATCAGCACCCGGATCACCTGGACCCGGAACACGTACCCGCCCTGGTCGAGGCCAATCCGCAGGCGCGGGTGATGGTCGAGCCGTCGATCATCGGACTGATCGAGGAGGGGAAGCTCCCGCATCTCGGGCCGGCAGACCCCATCCACACAGGTGAGCAGACCGCGATCGGCGACGTCCTGGTCGACGCAGTCGGCGGTCATCACGCGATCATCCATCACGACATCCCCCGGATCGGCAATGTGGGGTTTGTCCTGCGCAGCGAGGGCCAACCGACCTTCTTCCACCCTGGGGACTCGCTCGAAGTGGCGCCCGGTGGAGTGGACGTGCTGGCGATTCCGACCTACGGACCGTGGGCGGCGATGAAGGAGACCATCGACTTCGTCCGCGCCGTGGGCGCCATGGAGGCCTTCCCGATCCACGAGGGTCTGCTCAACGAGCGCGGCTTCGGGCTGATCTTCGGGCGGGTCAACGCAATGACGGAAACCAAGGCCTTCGACCTGCGAGGCGGCGCCACCCGCGAGTTCTAGCCGTCCGGTGGGCACCGATTGCTCGGTGCGCCGGGTGGGTTTGCCTCCGGTCGAGCAACCTTGCTCTCTTTGGACAACCTTGCTCGTGTGCGAAGGGTGCAAGCACGCCTAGTGGAGCAGACTGCCCGGGAGCGGGAGCGGGAGCGGGAGCGGGAGCGGGAGCGGGAGCGGGAGCGGGAGCGGGAGCGGGAGCGGGCGCGGGAGCGGGTCGTCGGGAGTCGGGTCGTCGGGAGTCGGGTCGTCGGGAGTCGGGTCGTCGGGAGTCGGGTCGTCGGGAGTCGGGTCGTCGGGAGTCGGGTCGTCGGGACGTCGGAGTGCGTCGGGAGGCTCGGGCGGCGTCGGGAGTCGTCGGAGGCCGCGGGAGTCGTCGGCGGGTTCAGGAGTGCGGCGGGCCCGGGAGTTCGAGAGGGCCGGGAGTTCGAGAGGGTCGGGAGTTCGGGAGGCCCGGGAGGTCGGGAGTCCGGGAGTTCGGGAGTTCGCGAGGGCCGCGGTCGGGAGTTCGCGAGGCCAGGGTCGGGAGTCCGGAGGCCCGGGGGCGGAGAGCCGCGAGCCGATCAACCGGGTGAGCTGCGAGTGGTGCAGAACGCCAGCCCGGCCGGGTCGCGTAGGGCGATCCAGCCGTCACCGGCACCGATCCGCTCCGCTCCGAGGGCGACAAGGCGATTCGCGTCGGCCTCGATGTCGTCACTGCCGAGATCGAGGTGCACCCGCGTCGACCTGCCCGGGTCGTGCTCGCCTAGCCGCTGGAACAACAGCTGAATCGGGGAGCCGACCGGACCGTGCAGCTTGCCGGCGAACTCGGGCGCGTCACCGGGCGCCCACCGCCACCCGGTTGCCGCCCGCCAGAAGGCGACCTCGGCCTCGTGCAGGTCGGCGGGCGAATCGACGCAGACCTGGACGAGCCGGGTCTGGTGGCCCGCACCCCAGGCGAGCGGGTCGGGTCTGTTGCGCGGTCGTCTGCCGATGAGACAGAACGGCAGCCCGCCCGGCGAGCACATCACCTGCCATCGTGGGTGGGTGGGTCCGACCACTGCGCCCAGCGCGGCCAGCCGCTCGGTGGCGGCAGCTGGCTTGTCCACCTCCAGATCAATATGCACCCGCGGACCGTGGTCGCCGAGCTGACGATGGACGTAGGCGTCACCGATCGGCGGCACGAAGCTGGCGCACTCGACACGTCCGGGCCAGGGCTCGCCCAACGGCCAACCCAGTGCGCTAAACCAGAAGGTCGTGGTCGGTTCCGGAGAAGCGATTGGCAGATCGAGCATGACGTGGATCCAGCCCACCCGATCGTGCGTGTCGGTCACACCTGGCTCCATCCGTCGTGGAAAAAGTGGGGGTCAGTGGTCCACAGCCTTCCGCGTCCAGGCGTGCGCCGCCGAACGAGGGAGGCACTGCCCCGCAGAATTTCCGCCACCACGCGACCGGCCTCGGCGTGAGCGTTCACCGAGATCTCAGGCGCGGAAGTTGGGTGGGGAGATCTGCAGGTCCTTCCAGACGAACGTCGGGATCCGAGCGAGGAAGCCGTGGGCGGCGTCGGCGCACAGTCCGATCAACAGGGTGTCGTGCTCGTCGGGGAAGAAACGGATCCACTGGCCGTCGATGGTGAAGCCAGGCGGCCGCAGCGCCAGCAGGTACTCCATCTGGCGGGGGTGGATCGCGTCGGACGCGAACTTCGCCGACGACGTACGCACCTTGAACGCGTCGTTGAACTCCTCGCTCTCGAAGCGCACCTTCTCCCCGCCCCAGCCGCCGACGCCGACCGACAGTGTCGGCAGCGCGAACGGCATCGCCATCGCGAGCACGGTTTCGTTGTGATAGTCGGTCACCGTTCGGCTCGTGGTCCGTCCCTCGGAGTCGGTGCTCGTCTCGGTATGCGTCGTCTCCCAGTGGTGGACGAACGCCTCGAGCGGCAGCCCGTCGTTGTTCCCGCGGACGACGTTCTCCGTGCGGTGGGCGTGACCGGCGGTGGTCAGCGCGTACTTGGGGATCAGACTGTCGTCCCGACCGACGAACAACCAGTCCCTGCGGTAGAAGCCGAAGCGGGGTGGCGGCTGCGGGACGGTGTACGTCCCGGCTGCCGAGGCGATGGCCTGCGCGACCGGCGCGAGCGCCTCCAGATAGGCCGACAACTCCTCGGCGTTCTTCGGAGCGCCGATCGACACGAGCTGATTGCCGTCGATGCTCAGGTCCACACCGCGCTCGGCGCCGCTGAAGGCGCGGATGGCTGGCACGGCGGCATCCAAGATCGTGCGGGCGTAGACGGGGTCGTCGGCACTGACGGTAAGACCGGCCTCGATGTCGTACGTCGGTGCGGTGATCCCGATCCGGGGTCGGCCGGCGCTGATGAACAGATCGGGGAGCGCGACGGGCAGGGTCATGCTGGCCAGTCGCTGATCGAACTTCGGTCCGCCGCCGGAGTAGGAGTACTCGAACACACGGAACGGGATGCCGGCGCCGGTGGTCCCCGACACGAACTCGTCGGGCTTGCGGGCGAAGCCGATTCCGAACGGCGGCGCCTGATGGTCCAGCACGGCCTCGAGCGCCGGTGAGGAGTCGAAGACCCAGCCGCGCCGTTTCAGGCTGCGGACGTAGCTGACTCGCCGGAAGATCAGCAGGCCCACCACGATGACGATCACCGCAACAATCGCGAGGACGATCCAACCCGTCGTGCTCATCTTCGTCCTGCTCCTTGTCTGCGGCGGTTCAACAGTCGTGGGGCGAGCTCGACCAGGTAGATCGCGCTCAGGATCGCCAGTCCCCCGATGATCATGCGAACGGTGATCAACTCGCCGCCAAGGGTAACCGCGAAGAAGGCCGCCCAGACCGGTTCGAGAGCCATGATCACCGCTGCGCGCGACGCGTCGATCCGGGCCTGCGCCCAGGTCTGGGCGAACATCGTGAGTGCTCCCGCGATCACGGCAAGGTAGATGACGATCAACCAGTCGGTTGTCGTGCTGGGCAGCGTGATGCCGCCGGGCAGGGCGACGAGGGCGCAGCAGATCGTGATGACGACCATCTGGACGACCGATAGCGAAAGCGCGTCTGTGCCGTCGCTGAGCCTCCCGAGCGCGACGATGTGCAGGGCGTAGACGACGGCCGACGCCAGGGTGAGCAGCTCGCCGTAGCCGATGCTGAACCCGTTGAGACTCAGCACACCCAACCCCAGCGTGGCGAGCACCGTGGCGAACCAGGTGGTACGGGGGATCGCGGTCTTCAAGATCAGCGCCGACAGAAGCGGGGTGGCGACGACGTACAGACCGGTGATGAAGCCGGACACGCTGGCTGCGGTGTGCGCGAGCCCGGTCGTCTGCAGGATCTGGGCGGTGCCGTAGAGCACACCGAGCAGCAGGCCGCGCTGCAGCGTACGGCGGTCGAGGCGCAGGCGGCCGATCGAGAACAGGAGCAGGGTGAGGCTCGCGATGGCGAACCGGACAGCGAGCAGGTCGGCCACCGGCAGCCGGGTCACGATGTCCTTGATCATGAAGAACGTCGAGCCCCAGGCGGCCGTGACCGTCAGCAGGGCGAGGAACGCCGCGAGCTCACGACGATCTCCGGTCCGCACCCGGGTCAGCATAAGTCGGAATCCGGCTGTGCCCCTTGACAGGCTGTGCCCCTTGACAGGCTGTGCCCGTCGACAGGCTGGCACACCGAGCTGCGCTCAGGCGTACGCCGGCGGGCAGTGAGCCGCCCGCCGCCGCGCGGCGCGAGCCGGGAACCTAGACGACGTACAGGGTGATGGTGGAGCCCAGCGGCGCCTGGGTGCGCGCGCGTGGGTTGGTATAGGCGACGTAGCCGAGGCCGAGGTAGTTGGTCTTGACCGCATGGGTCCGGACCCTGAACCCGGCCTTGGTCATCACCGACTCGGCTGCCTTGGTGCCCATCGCGCGTACGTTCGGCACAGTCACCATGACCGGGCCCTTCGACGAGGTCAGGGTGATCTCGTCGCCCTTCTTGCCGGTGCCCTTCGCCGGGTCCTGGCTGATCACCAGGCCCTTGTCGACCTGGTCGGAGTTCTGCTGCTCGACGGTGACCTTGAAGCCCGCCTTGGTCAGCGCCTTGGCCGCGTCGGCGGTCTTCTTCCCGGTGAAGTCGGTGATCGCGATCGGCTTGGGACCGGTCGACACGACCAGATCGACGGTGGCGTCGCGTTTGAGCGACGCCCCGGGCTTGTACTGGGCGCTGATCACCATGCCGTTCGCCACCGAGTCGCTGTAGCTCTGGGTGACCTTGCCGACCGCGAGGCTCGCGGCGTCCAGCGCCGAGGTCGCGGCCTGTACCGACATTCCGGACACCGTCGGCATGGGGTGGCGTTCGGGACCCTTGGACAGGTAGGCGACCAGCTCGCCACCGTCGCGCACCTTGGCGCCCGGCCCGGGATCGGTGGTCGACACCAGGCCGACCGGCGTTGTCTCGCTGTAGGCCTGATCGAACTGGACAGTGAGGCCGGACTTGTCGGCCACCGTCTGGGCCTCGGCCTGGGACATCATCTCCAGCGCGGGTGCGGTGGTGAAGCGACCCTCGGTGAGGTACCAGCCGGCAAGGGCCGCCGCGGCCGTCAGCATGAGCACCAGGAGAAGAGCGATCAGCCCCCGGCGGCGGCGGCGACGCCGGCGGTCACGTTCGGCCGAGAGGCGCTCGTTCATCAGCTCGTCGGAGCGAGCGTCGCGCGGCACGACACCGGGCGGGGGAGCGTCCAGCACCGTCCTGGCCGGCGTGTGCTCGATCTCGCCCTGGTCGAACGGTTCGTACGGCGACGCCGGCGAGCGTGGGCTCGTCGGGCTGGCCGGGACGAACATGGGCGAGCGGAAGTCGGCTTGATGATCCGGGAAGTGGTACTCGGTGGGCCGCGGGTCGGTCGTCTCCTCGGCCGAAGCGCGGACAGCCAGAATGCCCGAGAGGTCTTGAGTCAGCTCCGGATCGTCCATCACTCCATCGCGCAGCGCGGTCCGCACCCGGCGGACCTGGCTGAGCATGATCTTGGCGTCGCGGGGTCGCAGATCGGGGTCGCGGGCAGTCGCGCGGGCGATCAGCGCATCGAGGTAGGGCGGTATCGGCCCGGCGGTCCGGAACGACGACGGCGCCGGTACGTCCTTGTGGACGTGGGCGTACGCGACCTGGATCGGCGTGTCGCCCTGATGGGGCTTGCGGCCGGTGAGCAGCTCGAACAGCAAGATGCCCGTGCTGTAGACGTCTGACCGGGCATCGGCCTTTCCGGACATGACGAGCTCGGGCGGCAGGTAGGAGACGGTACCGATCAGCAGGCCCTGGGTGGCGGTCGAGGTCTGCGAGGTGATCGCCTTGGCCAGGCCGAAGTCGGCGACCTTGAGCTGCCCGCGGGGCGTGATCAGCACGTTCTCGGGCTTGACGTCGCGGTGGATCAGACCCGCCTCGTGGGCCGCGGCGAGCGCGCTGAGGACCGGCTCGATCAGTTCGAGGGCTCGCAGCGGCGGCAGCGGCGCTTCGCGGTTGATGACGTCGCGCAGGGTCGGGCCCTCGACGTACTCCATCACGATGTACGGCCGACCGTCGTCGGTGCCCTGATCGAAGACCGACACGACGCACGGATGGGACAGCCGGGCCGCGGCGCGTGCCTCGCGGTCGAACTTGCGGGCGAACTCGGCGTCGTCGCCGAGGCCCACATGCATGACCTTCACCGCGACGATCCTGGTCAGCCGGGTGTCGATGGCCTTGTAGACGGTCGCCATTCCGCCGCGGGCGAGTCGCTCGACGATCTGATAGCGACCCTCGAGCGAGTGCCCCAGCAAGGGGTCACCAACACTCGTCGTGGTCACATGCGCTCCAGACACGGTGGGGAAGATGCCCGTGTGGGCCGTATCCGTGATTCTAGGAGCGGGGATGCCGGTGTTCGGGGAGGCCACGCCGAGGTTGTCGAGCTCGGTCACGGACCGGTCACGATCGGGGCGCATCGGACCGGGCAGATGGAAGACGGCTAGTCGATCCGGCCGACATCGCTGGTCGAAGCCCGGGCGTAACGGCGGACCGGGATCCGGCCGGCCCTGCGGGCGAGCCGGCCGCCCTGGATGGCGAGCCGCATGGCGTGCGCCATCCGCACCGGATCCTCACAACGGGTGACGGCCGAGGCGAGGAGTACGGCATCGCAGCCGAGCTCCATGGCGAGCGCGGCCTCCGAGGCAGTCCCGATGCCCGCGTCGAGCACGACGGGAACCGTCGCAGCGCCGACGATCAGCTCGATGTTGTGCGGGTTCCGGATGCCGAGACCGGAGCCGATCGGAGCGCCGAGCGGCATCACCGCAGCGCACCCCACATCCTGCAGCTTGCGGGCCAGCACCGGGTCGTCATTGGTGTACGGCAGCACGACGAAACCGTCGCTGACCAGGCGTTCCGCCGCGTCGAGGAGCTCGATCGGGTCAGGCAGCAGGGTCACCTCATCGGCAATGACCTCCAGCTTCACCCAGTCGGTCTCGAGGGCCTCGCGGGCCAGCTGGGCGGTGAGCACGGCGTCGGCGGAGGTGTAGCACCCGGCCGTGTTGGGCAGCACGGCGATGCCGTGGCGGTCCAGGATATCCAGCACCGAGCCGGGAGCGTTCGGGTCGATCCGCCGCATCGCGACCGTGGTGAGCTCGGTCCCCGAAGCGAGTAGGGCGGCCTCCATGACCTCCAGGCTCGGTGCTCCGCCGGTGCCCATGATCAGGCGTGATCCGAACTCCCGGTCCGCGATCCGAAACGGATCGCCCGCGAATGCCTCGATGAGGCCGTCCCGAGAGCTCGGGCCTTCGACAGGCTCAGGGTGCGAGGGTTCGGGGTGCGAGGGTCCGGGGTGCGAGGGTTCGGGGTGCGAGGGCTCGGGGTGCGAGGGTCCGGGTACGAGGGTTCGGGGTGCGAGGGTCCGGGGTGCGTGCCGGTCGGGTCGAGGGCAACGCTGGTCGGCTCGGAGTGCGGGCTGGATGTGCGCTGAGCTTGTCGAAGCGCAGCACTCAACGGGTCAACCACCTTGGACCGCCGTCACGATCTCGATCCTGGCACCCTCGTACAGGGTCGTCGTGGAGTGCTGGGCGCGCGGCACGACGCTGCCGTCAACCGCGACGGCAATGCCGCGCGGCGTCGTCTTCTCGCCAGGCGCCACGACATCCGACACGGTGGCCGCACCGGCGACCTCGCGAAGATCACCGTTTACGTAGATCCTCATCCCGCTCCTGCTCGAGTTCGTACGTTCAGTCGTAGGAAAACTGGGCGCAAACGACAACCTCATACGGCGTGTCGTTGTCGTTTGTGACCAGTTTCCTGGGAGGTGGAGCGCGCAGTCGGCCGGGGGAAGCGGTCGAGGGTGAACGGCCGGGCCACCTCGGCGAGCTCGCCGCTGAGGACGTACGAGCTGATCACCTCGGCGGTGATCGGCGTCAGCAGCACTCCGTTGCGGTAGTGCCCGGTCGCCAGCACCAGCCCGTCGAGCCCACCCGGGCCGAGGATCGGCGCGTTGTCGGGCGTGCCGGGCCGCCAGCCGACAGTGGTCTCGGTGAGCGCGTACTCCGCCGTCATCGGCAGCACTCGCCGGGCGTCGCGGAGCAGCTCGTAGACCCCGTCGGCCGTCACCAATCCGTCGAAGCCCTTCTCCTCCACCGTGGCCCCGACGACGACCTCGCGCCCACTGGCCCGCGGGACGACGTACACCTCACTGCCCTGGGTGATCGCGCGCACCGTCTGCGTCGGCTGCGGCAGCCCGCGCGGGTCAAGCCGCAGGATCTGGCCCTTGATCGGCCGCACCGGGATCGGGTCGATGCCGGTGATCTGCCCGGCCCACGAACCGCACGCCACCACGACGACGGGGGCGTCGAGCGCGGTGCCGTCCGCGAGGGTCACGCCAACGACCTGGTCGCCGACGCGGCGGATCTCGTGTACGAAGCCGGCCGTGTCGACGACGCCCGCCCGACCGGCGGCCGTCAGCAGCGCGGACCACAGCAGCCGGTTGTCGACGCTCCAGTCGGCCTCGACCAGCAAACCACCGGTGACCTGGGGAGACAGTAGTGGCTCCAGCCGGCGGGCGTCGCGACTGAACAGCCGCTCGGCCCGAAGCCCGAGGCGGTCCAGATACTGCTTCAACACCATCAGCCGGGCCAGGTCATCACCGTCGAAGGCAACCGAGATCGTCGCCGTCCGTCGCAGCCCGGCGGGACCGCCGGCCGCCTCTTCGACCTCAGCGACGAAGGCCTCGTACAGCGCGGCCGACGCGAGATTCAACGGCAGCAGAAGCTGTTCGGTGAAGCTGATCTCGGTGATCGGGGCGAGCATTCCCGCGGCCACCCGTGACGCCGCCGCCGCCGGTTCGCCGACGACCATCCGGACCGCGCGACCCGCCGCAGCCAGTCGCCAGGCGATCGAGGAACCGATCAGCCCGCCGCCGACCACGACGACGTCGGAGGTCGGCCGTGCGCCGGTCATGGGCAGAGCCTCTCGGGAGTGCGGAGCGCGACCTTCAACACGGTCACCCGGCCCAGTCTAGGGAGCGATCCCGTTACGCTGGCGGGCGTGACCGCGCTGATGGGACTCGCGACCCGCCTCAGACTCGCCAGGCTCTACCTCTGCACCGACACCCGTTCGGAGCAGGGCGACCTCGCGGACTTCCTGACTGAGGCGTTCCTCGGCGGCGTCGACATCGTCCAGGTCCGCGAGAAGGACCTCGATCCGGAGGCGGAGCTCGCCGCGTTGAACGCGGCCCGAACGGTCGCCCAGCGGTTCCCGAGCGCAATCGTCTGCGTGAACGACTCGCCCCGGCTCGCGGAGCGGTTCGGGGCCGACATGGTCCATCTCGGACAGACCGACGGCTCGGCTCGTCAGGCGAAGAAGCGGCTGCACGCGTGGGGCCTGCTCGGTCGGTCCACCCATGCCGAGCGGGAGACCGACGAGGCGATCGCCGACGCGCACACGGACTACTTCTGTGTGGGGCCCGTGTACGCGACGCCGACCAAACCTGACTATGTGCCGGTAGGGCTGGATCTGGTGTCCTATGCGGCAGTGGTCGCCCCACCGGGAGATCTCAGTGCCAAGCCGTGGTTCGCGATCGGAGGCATCGACCGGGCCCGTCTCGACGAGGTGATCGCCGTCGGCGCGCGCCGGGTCTGCGTCGTACGGGCGATCACCCAGGCCGACGACCCGAGGGCTGCCGCCCAGATCCTCTCCGGTCGGCTGCGGCAGGCTTGGCACGACGACCCGGCGATGAGGTCGTACGCCCTCGGCGCGGTGGACTGACGGCCCAAGCTCCAAGCTCGCCCGAGTCCGGCCCACTGGTTGGGGGCCAGGGGCCAACTCAGGCGTCGCGGCGGACGGACAGATCGGCCAGTGCGGTCAGGGCCGTACGCCCGACCGCTGTCAGGTCGGCATCGGAGAGCGCCCGGATCGCCTGCCGGTGCCCGGCGGCGATCATCGCCTCCACCTCTTCGCGCGCCCCGGACGCCGTGATCACGTCCTGCAGCTCGGCGACGCCGGCGTCGTCGAGTTCCGGATCACCGAGGCGCTGGGCCAGGAGCTCACGCCCGCGCGCATCGGCTCCGGCGAGGGCGTGCGCGACGAGCACGGTCCGTTTTCCCTCCCGCAGGTCGTCGCCTGCCGGCTTTCCCGTCAAGCGCGGGTCGCCGAAGACGCCGAGAAGGTCGTCGCGATACTGGAATGCGCGCCCCAACGGCGATCCGTACGCCGCCAGCGCCTCGGTCAGCTCGGCCGGCGCGTCCGCCATCGCGGCTCCGGCCTGACACGGCCGCAGCACGGTGTAGCGGGCCGACTTGTACTCCACCACGCGGCTCGCCTCGTCCAAGGCTCGCCCGATCTCCGCGCCGCCGTCCGGTCCGGTCTGCAGCGGCTGCGCCTGGGCGACCACGTCGAGGTACTGCCCACAGGTCACCTCGACGCGCATCGCCTCGACCAGCGGTAGCGCACGTTCCAGCGCGCCGGACCCCAGTCCCGAGCGCTGCAGCAGCTGAACCGACCACATCACGAGCAGGTCGCCGAGCAGGATCGCGCCCGATCGGCCGAAGGTCGCCGAATCGCCGAGCCAGGCCGACTCCAGGTGCAGTGCCTCGAACAGCCGGTGTGCGGCGGGCACCCCCCGACGAAGATCCGAGGCGTCCATCACGTCGTCGTGGACCAGTGCGCTCACGTGCAGCAGCTCGAGGCTGGCCGCTGCCCGGATCACCGCCGGCAACTGCCCGGTGTCGCCGCCCGCCGCCAGATAGCTCCAGACGCAGAACGCCGGCCGGAGCCGCTTCCCGCCCGACAGCGCCTGATGGGCCATGGCCAGCACAGGCTCGAGCTCCGGCCCGACCGCCCGCAGTGTCGGGCCCTGCCCGTCGACGAACGCGACCAACGCGTCCGACACCGCCCGGCGCAGGGCCCTGGACAGCGGATGCTGAGGGTCCAGGGTCAGTCCAGGGCCGCGTACGACGGCAGCGGATTCGGCGACGTTCGAGGCTCCGACCACATCACGAAGCGTACGAACCGCGGCGGCCGACCTGATCTAGGGTTGGGGCATGGCGGCCCGGGGACTCAGCGATCGACCACCGACGATCGCAGAGCTGCTGGCCGATGCCGCCGCACACGGCCGGCCGCTGACCTCGTTCGAGCTGTTTCCCCCGAAGGACGAGGGGCAGCAGCGCCAGCTGTGGCGGGCGATTCGCGAGCTCGAGGCGTTGGGACCCGACTTCGTGTCCATGACATACGGCGCGAGCGGGTCGACGCGGGACCGCACCATCGTCGCCACCGAGGCCATCGCCCAGCACACGACGCTACGAGCGATGGCTCACCTGACGTGCGCCAGTCAGTCACGCGACGAGCTGCGCAAGGTCGTCGGATCGTACGCGGCCGCCGGCATCCGACACGTCCTCGCCATCCGCGGCGACATGCCGGGTGGTCCGACCGTGCCCTGGGTACGGCACCCCGACGGGCTCGCGAATGCCACCGAGCTCGTGGCGCTGATCCGCGAGCTGAGCGACTTCTGTATCGGTGTGGCCGCGTTCCCGGACCTGCACCCGGAGCACCACGACGCCCAGCTGGACGCCGAGATCCTGGTCGCCAAGCACCGGGCGGGGGCGAGCTTCGCGATCACCCAGCTGTTTTTCAGCGCGGATCGTTACTTCGAGCTGGTCGACCGGGTCCGCACGCTCGGCTCGGATCTGCCGATCATTGCGGGGATCATGCCGGTCACCAGGCTCAGTCAGATCCAGCGGTTCGCCGATCTCTCGGGCGCAGAACTACCGGCCCGGGTCGTCGACCGGCTGAATGCCGTCGCGGGGGACGACCAGGCCGTACGCGAGGTCGGCATCCAGCTGGCCACCGAGCTGTGCCAGGACCTGCTCGCGGCCGGCGTTCCGGGGCTGCACTTCATCACGATGAATCGATCGCCCGCCACCAGAGAGATCTACGCACGGCTCGGGCTTGCCGCACTGACCGCGCCGCTGGCTGCCCCCCGCGTTCCTGCATAGGCTGCTGAACCCTGCGCACTCCATGAAGTGTGCAGACTTCAACAAGGTATGCAGGAAGGCGGCGGGCAGCCAGTCGGGGAGCAGGGTACGTCGAGATCGGAGCGAATCGGGGTCGCCAGGCGGGCCGGTCAGGCCAGCCCGCGCCGCCAGGCCGCGGCCGCGTTCCCGTTGCCGGCCGCCCCGTGGCCCGTCACCGGGTCGAGGGTGACCAGCCGCTGGGTGGGCCTGGTCAGGGCGACATAGAGCGTACGAATGCCGCCGGCCGACTCGGCGACGATCTCGTCCGGCCCGACCACGAGCACCGCGTCGTACTCGAGTCCCTTGGCCTGCAGCGGCGTGACGACGACGACTCGCGAGGCGTCGGCAAGATCGGCGCCGTGCAGCGCCCGGGCCAGCGCGCCCTGGCGACTCGGTGGCCCGATCACCCCGATCGTGCCCGCCACCAGCAAGAGCAGTGACCGGACGATCTCGACCGACTCCTCCTCCACCCGATCCGGGGCGACGCTCCGGAGATCGGGTTCGATCCCGGTCGAGCGCACGGCGGCCGGGATGTCGACGGAGGGGAACTCGGTCGCTACGACCCGGGCGGCCAGCTCGAAGACCTCGGCCGGGCTGCGGTAGTTGGTGCTCATCCGGAACCGACGCACCGGTGCCCGTCCGATCAGCTCCGCGATGGCTCGTTCGTACTCGCCGGCGTCAGGCCACGAGCTCTGCGCCGGATCGCCGACAATGGTCCAGCTCGCACTGCCACCGCGGCGGCGAAGCATCCGCCACTGCATGGGGGTCACGTCCTGGGCCTCGTCGACGAGGATGTGGGCGTACGTATCGGTGACGGTCGCGAACGGATCCACCTCCTGCGGCGCGGTCAGTCGCTCCATCGTCGTGACGACCTCGGAGACCTCCGCATCGCCCTCGAGGAACAGCGACACCTCCTGGTTCTCGTCCGCCGGAACGGGTCCGAGCAAGCTGACCAGCTCGTCGAGCAGGGCACCATCGGCACTGGTCCATGGGGGTGGCCCGTGATGGCCCGACAGTCCGCTGTAGCTGGCGCTGAGCAGCTCCTGCTCGGTCTGCGACAGCATCGGTCCGGCGACCCGGGCGGTCAGTACCGGATCGGCCAGTCGCTGCAGCACCGCCGGCGCCGACACCGTCGGCCACCACGCGTTGGCGAACATCCGGTACGCCGGGTGGCTGCGGACCTCCTCCTCGAACTCGTCCCGCTCCACGTCGAGCTCCGCGGGTCGGCCACGCCACAGTGCCGCGACGAGCGCCTTCTCGGCGGGTTCGCGACCGGCGTTGAGCTTGTGGTAGGCGAGAATGTCCGCCCGGATCCGATCCAGCGCCGGCGGCCTCAGGACGAGCGCGTGGCCCTTCATCGTCAGCCGGAGGTCGAGCGGCACCGCCTGCGGGGGGAGGTGGACCAGGTTGCGAAGCAGCTTGACCATCCGCAGGCTGCCCTTGATCGCCGCGACCTCGGCGGAGTCCACCGCGTCGCCGGAGATCGACACGACGTCCGAGGCCACCGCACCGATCGAGCGCAGCACGACCGAGTCCTCGCCCAGCGAGGGAAGCACTCGTTCGATGTAGTTCATGAACACCCGACTGGGCCCGACGACCAGCACGCCACCGTTCTCGAAGCGGCGCCGGTTGGAGTACAGCAAGAAGGCTGCCCGGTGCAGCGCGACCACGGTCTTGCCCGTGCCCGGACCGCCGGAGATGAGCGTGAACCCCTGCCAGGCCGCCCGGATGGCTTCGTCCTGCTCGGCCTGGATGGTCGCCACGATGTCGCGCATCTGGTGGCCGCGAGCCCGGGAGAGGGCGGCCATCAGTGCGCCTTCACCGAGCACGACGAGATGGCCGGCGTCGTGATCGGCGTCGAGCAGGTCGTCCTCGATGCCGGTCACCCGCTCACCCTGGCAGCGCAGCACCCTGCGCCGGACGACGTTCATCGGGTGGGTCGGCGTGGCCCGGTAGAACGGTTCCGCTGCCGGCGCCCGCCAGTCGATCACGAGCGGCTCGTAGTCGGCGTCGCGGACCCCGATCCGGCCGATGTAGCGAATCTCGTGATCGGTGCGATCGATTCGCCCGAACACGAGTCCTTCGGTCTCCGCGTCCAGCTCGGCGAGTCGTTTGGCGGCTTGATAAGCGAAGACGTCCCGCTCGAACAGACCGGTGCCGTCCTCCTCTCGGACGAAGCTGCCGCGGTCGGACTGGTACAGCGAACGCCCCTCGCGGGCGACGTGCTGGGCCGCGAGGGTCGCCTCCTCCAGACGGGCGTAGACGAGATCGACGTGGGCCTGTTCGATCGCGAGCTCGCGCTCGATCGTCGGCGCGTGGATGTCGACCTCGTCCTCGGGTGGCGAGTCGTCTGACGGCTCGTCTTCGGGCGCGGTCGGTTGAACGTGGGCTTGACTCAAAGAAGCGGTTCCTTACCCCTGAAAACCAGACCTTTCAGCATAATCCGCACAAGCCGCCGAGGCCAGCGCGCCCGCCTGGATGACCTGTGACGGTCCGTTCCCCCCGGCCGTCGCGGCGCCGGCAAGGAAGAGTCCCGAGACGCCGCTGGTGACCGGCGTCCGTCGAGCCAGGTCGCTGCGCCGGCTCCAGGCCGGCCCCCACGCCGGGTCGGGATTGTCGGCGGTGAAGTCGTGCACGGTCCGCAGCCCCGGACGGACGTACGTGATCGTCGGGCGGCCCGAGCGGTCGAGGGCGATCACCTCCGCCACCGGGCCACCGGAGGGACCGGTCAGCTCGTGGGTGACCACCGGTGCGTTCGCCGGGTGGAGCCGGGACAGGTCGCGACGGATTCGCGCGAGCGCGGGAGCGGGCAGTAGCCGTGTGCTGAGCTGCCATGGGTCGACGGTGCTGACCACGGCCTGGGCATCCACGGCCCGGCCAGTGTCGGTAAGGACGCCGACGACCCGATCGCGGTCGAGCAGGATCCGTTCGACGGGTGCGGTGAGTCGGACGGCGACCCTGCGCAGCTCGAGGCGCTCGGCGAGGGCATCGACGAGCACCGACGTACGCCCGTTGTCGATGGTCCATCGTCCGAAGGTCCGCGCGAGAGCCAGGTCGACTGCGCACCAGGCAGGTGTGTGGTCGGGGTCGGAGCCTTGCCGGTACGCGACGCTGCGGACCACGGCAGCCAGGTGCGGGTGGGGAGCGCGGGTGGCGAGATCGGCCACGGTCCCCCTCGGCTCGAGCCGGCGGGCGGCCTTGGCGGCGCGGTGCCGGTCGGCCAGCTCGGCTTCGACGCCGAGCGGGCGCAGCGCCTGCCAGGTCTGGTCGAGGGAGTCGAGCAGATCACGCCAGCCGGTGGCGACCGCTGTGCCGTACGCGGTGGACAGGGCCTCATATGCTGCGCCCCGCTCGGTGGGCAGGACCAGGCTGGCTCCGTCGTCGAACACATAACGCGGGGGAGCGGCCGGCACCAGCGCACGTCCGCACCGGGTCAGCTCCGTCTCGAGCGGACGGCCGCTCTTGCGAAACAGGTCACGCCACGGGGCAGGAAATCCGAGCACGGGCGGGGCGGCGTCTACCGTGGTCGACCCGAGCTGGTTCGGCGCCCAGGCGCCACCGAGTCGGTCGGTCAGCTCGAACAGCTCGACCCGATAACGCTGCTTCGCCAGCCGGGCTGCCGCCGCGAGACCGGCCAGTCCGCCACCGATCACGACGATAGGCCTCGCCGAGCGCTCAGATCTCGTGGTCCGCGTGTCGGGCTGGCTCGCTGCGTCGGCCGATTGCTCCACGGTGTCGGTACTACTCGCCCCAGCCCATGGTGAACACCTCGAACGTCGTCGCCTTCGGCACGCCGAGCCTGCTGCCGGCCGCGCGGGCGCCGCCCTCCAAGAACTCCTCCGGGTCGAAGAGCTCCCAACCGAGGCCGTCGATGTAGGCCCGGTGCGCCTCGAGCGAGGCGACGCCGGCATCGAACGTCTCGGTGGTGTCCACGGCATGGGTCGCGTTCGGCGAGCCCGCGGCCCAGACTTGGGTGACCCCGCCCCAGGGCTCGAGCCCGTCCGTCTCGAGCTGACCTCGGAACACCCATCGGTTGCCGGCGTCTCGGACGGCGTCGAGGGTTGCCCTTCCGGTGGCGATGTGGTCCGCCTGGTTGAGCGACGTGCCGCCCCAGGTGTCGCGGAAGTTGTTGGTGATGACGATCTCGGGGCGGTGCCTGCGGACGGCGGCACAGATCACCTCACGCAGAGCCGCGCCGTAGTCGAGCACACCGTCGGGCTGACCCAGGAACTCCACGACATCGACCCCGACGAGGCGACCGGACTCGATCTGCTCGGCCTCGCGGACCCGGCGGCACTCCTCCGGGTCGAGGGCGTCGATTCCGGCCTCGCCGCTGGTCACCATCGCGTACACCACGGACTTGCCCTGGCCGGTCCACCGCGCGACCGCGGCCGCCGCGCCGAACTCGAGGTCGTCGGGATGGGCGACCACGCACAGCGCGCGCTGCCAGTCCTCGGTCACCGGTTGCAGATCGGGAGCGGGTCGATTCGAGTCGGGCTCGCCGGCGGCCTGGGTCATGGAACCGCAGCGTACGCGGGTCAGCCGACGTCCGCGTTCAGCTCTGCGGTTGCGGCACGATCGGTGTGCCCGAGGTCTCGGCCGGGGGCGATCCGATCGCGGACCAGGCGCTTCAGTCGCCCGATCTCGGGGAAGCCGCCGTCGACCTTGCGGTCCCAGACGACCTCGTCGTCGATCGCGACTCGGAACACACCACCGGTGCCGGGACGAAGGGTCAGCTCGCCGATCTCGACGGTGAACGAGGTCAACAACTCCTGCGCCAACCAGGTGGCGCGAAGCAGCCACTTGCACTGTGTGCAGTAGTTGATGACGACGTGAGGTCCGTTCGGGGCATCCATGTCGTCCAGCATGCAGCGAGAGCTCAACGGTTCGGGGTTCGCCTGCGGGTTTCGGGTCAGGTCAGGTGGTCGAAGTCCCCACGCACCCACGCGGCATGCCGGTCGGCCGAGAACCGTACGATCGCTCGAGCGTCTGTGGCGATCATGCCGCCGAAGTTGTTGTACAGCCGATCGAACTCCAGCCGGTCGGTGGCGTCCGCCAGTCGCTGCACGACGGCGCCCGAGAGTGGGATCCGGTTCGGGTAGCTGCGCATGAACGAGGCCGTACCGTCCGGATTTGCGAAGATCGTGTCCCCGGACAGTAGGACGCCCTTGCCGCCTGCGCCGCCGGACCAGAGCGCCACCGCGCTGCCGACGAAATGGCCGCCGAGGCGGATCAGTGTCAGGTCGTCGGCGAGTCGTAGCTCGCCGTTCCAGGTCCGGATGGCCTCGCCGGGTCGTTGGACCCAGGCGGCGTCCGGCTCACTCACCAGCACCGGTGCATCCAGCGCCGCGGCCCAATCGAGCTGGACCCCGAACATGTGCGGATGACTGGCCGCGATCGCGAGCACTCGGCCCCGTGATCGGACGTGCTCGACAGCCTCGAGAGTGATGAGGCCTGGCGGGTCCCAAAGCAGGTTTCCGTCCACACCCTGGACGAGCATCGCCTGCTGACCGATGCCGACCGCGGGTTCGGTCGTCAGCCCGAGCAGGTTCTCCTCGACGTCGAACCAGGTGATCCGGTGTCCGTCGGACATCAGCTCGTCGGTGGTGGTCCAGCGCTGACCACCCCTGGGCAGGTACTGGCGCTCGTCGGCGCAGATCGGGCAGACCTGACCGGACGTACGAGGGCCGTCCGTTTCTACCGCACAGGTTGCACAGAGGTAGCTAGTCACATCCGTCATGATGCCGCGGCCATCACCCCGAGCTGGAGGTGCTGTCCCCTTGGGTCTGTCGTGCGCCCTGAGACTGTCCAACGGTTGGCGAGTGGTGCCCTGCGACTGTCAGGGCTGAAATCCCTGCCCCGACGCGCCGAATCGAAGCTCTTGACGAAATGTCGGAGGGGGAGTGTAGTGTTGCGATTGTTCGAACAGATGTTCTAAATCGCGCCGTCATGCCGGGCTTGGGGAAGACCGGCCACGGATGGCGGACTGACGGCATCTCGAACCAGTGAGGTGTTCGCGGCACCCACTGCTGGGCCTGCCTCGGTGCGACCGGACCTCGACCCCCGGCCGCACCGAGGCTGCCAATCCGTCCACACCCGAGGGATCGGCGCGTCGAACGGCCAGCCACCGAACAGCCACCGACCAGCCAGCCAGACCGAGCAGCCAGCCACACCGAGCAGCAGCACCGGCAGCCAGCCACACCGAGCAGCCAGCCACACCGAGCAGCCAGCCACACCGAGCAGCCAGCCACACCGAGCAGCCAGCCACCGAACAGAAGGGTTTACTGCCATGCCCGTATCCGTTCCCGCCGCTTCCCGCGCCGATCAGCGTGTCGAGGGTCAACCCGTTCACGTGCGCGTCACGACTGAGCACGGCCGGGAGGTGCCGGAGCTCCTCTTGTGGTCCGGCCGACTGTGGTCCGTGCGCAAGATCTCGGCGTATGCGGCCGCGGAGTCGAATGGGCCCGATCCGGAGTCTCGGCACCGATGGCGCGTGCTGGTTGCCGACGGACGCTCCGGCACCGAGCTGTGTTGCGAACTCGTCCAGTGCTATCCGAGCGGCCACTGGAGTCTTCGTGCGGTCGGCGACGACGTGCCCTCCAGGTCTCCTCACTCGCGTACGGACCAATGACAGGTCGCGGCGGCTCGGCGGCGCCCCCCGATAGGCTGGCAGGACTCCCCGGGGCACCCGTGCCGACCGGGCCCGGCCCAGGAGGAAGGAATGACCGATCGGCTCCGACGCCGTTCCGTGTCGCAGTCCTTCCTGCTCGATCTGTTGCTCGGCCAGCTCCGCGACTGGTCGGCGCAGCGCATGGCTCCGACCGAGGAGATCCGGGTCGTCGACCTCGGCGGCGGCACCGGTGTGATCGCCAGCTCGCTCGCCTCGCTGGGCTACGCCGTTACGGTGATCGATCCCAGCCCGGATGCTCTGGCTTCTCTCGAGCGTCGGACCAGGGATGCGGGTCTCGGAGGTCGGATCCGTGGTCGGCAGGGCGATGCTGCCGATCTCGTCGAGCTGATGGGCGCGGGCGCCGCGGATCTGGTGATCTGTCATCGGGTCCTCGAGGTCGTCGACTCGCCATCGGCCGCGCTGCGCTCGATCGCCGATGTGCTCGCTCCGAACGGTGCCGTGAGTCTGGTCGTCTCCCAGCGGCGATCGACCGTGCTGAGTCAGGCCTTGGCGGGACACTTCGCGCTCGCGCGTCGAACCTGGACAGACCCCGTCCGGTTCGATCACGACCAGGTCCTCGATCTGGTCACCGCTGCCGGCCTCGTGCCGCTGGCCAGTCACGGGCTCGGCGCCATCGCCGACCACGTTCCGGAGGCCATGATCGAGGCCGAGTCGGGGGCGTACGAAGAGTTGAGCCTGCTGGAGCGCGAGATCAGTCAGGACCCGGCGTTCAGAGCGCTCGCGCCCTATCTGCACGTCTTCGCCCGCCCGGCCTGACGCAGCCACCTGCTCGAGGTTCCCTGAACCTGCCGAAGGGCTGCGTGGTCGAGCGTTCCCTGAGCCTGTCGAGGCGTCGCTCGGTGTGGACGTGGCGATGAGCACGATCATGCACGTCGACATGGACGCCTTCTATGTCTCGGTCGAGCTGCGGCGCCACCCCGAGCTGCGCGGCCGCCCGGTCGTTGTGGGCGGGTATCCGCGCGGAGTCGTGCTGTCGGCGAGCTACGAGGCCCGCGCACTCGGCATCCACTCAGGCATGTCCTCGGCGCACGCGCTGCGTCAGGCGCCGAGCCTCGCGTTCCTGCCGCCGACGTTCGACGACTACACGGCCATCTCCAAGGCCATCGTCGCGGTCTTCTCGACGTTCACCTCGATCGTCGAGGCGGTGTCGATCGACGAGGCATTCCTCGACGTGACCGGTGCCGTACGAATGTTCGGATCCGCGGCCGAGATCGGCGAGATCATTCGGGCGGTGGTCTCCGACGAGCAGCGGATCACGTGTTCGGTCGGCATCGGACCGACCAAGTTCGTGGCGAAGGTCGCCTCGCGGGCTGCCAAGCCCGACGGCTTGCTCGACGTGGCGCCCGACCGGGTGACGGAGTTCCTCCACCCGATGCCCGTCGAGGCGATGTGGGGGGTGGGGCGCTCGACAACGGAGAAGCTCAACCGCATAGGTGTGTTCACCGTCGGGGAGTTGGCGCACACTCCCCGGGACGCCCTCCAGCGCGCCTTCGGCCCGCACGCCGGGGCGATGTTGCAGCACCTGGCGTGGGGTCGTGACACCCGTCCGGTCGTGACTCGCTCGGTGGAGCGGAGCATCGGGCATCAAGAGACATTGGGTCGCGATACCGACAGCCCGGAGATCGTTCGGAGGGAAATCCTCCGGATGGCGGATCGAGTGGCGCGCCGGATGCGGAAGGCTCAGGTGCTGGGCCGCACCGTCTCACTCTCGATCCGGTTCGCGGACTTCAAGGAGCTGACGAGATCGGCGCAGGCTCCGACTCCGACCGACGTGGCGGCCGAGATCAACGCCGTTGCGGTCGGCCTGTACGAGAGGCTCGGCATCGAGCGGGCCCGGATCCGTCGGATCGGGGTGCGCGTAGCGGGCCTGGTCGACGCGACTCGCGCCGAGCGCCAGCCTCAGCTGACCGACCCGGCACGAGGCTGGCGCGAGGCGGAGCAGGCGACCGACGTGGCAGTGGGTCGGTTCGGACCGGGGGCTGTTCGTCGCGCTTCGCTGGCGAAACGTTGACGCTGGCGAAACGGACGCTGGCGAAACAGACGCTGGCGAAACAGACGCTGGCGGAACGGACGCTGGCGGGGCGGACCGCTCGTGTTGGCTCCACCGTCCCTCATCACGCGATACCGCGACCGTCCGAGCCACGCTCGAGCTGAGACCGGCCGCTCGGGATGGTCGGAGACACATCGATCTCTGCCGCGGTTTCACGGGCGGAAGGCCACTGCGACGACTTCGTAGCCCCGAAAACCGGTCAGGGTGGTCACAGGGTGGATACAGAGTTGCCCCGGATTCCCCGTCCGGGTTTCACATCACCCCGTAGCCGCCTAAACTTACCGACAGATCGCCCGGATACCCGGGGGGTTAGACAAGTTTCGCATCACATCCTGGCCAGCGTGGGCGTATCGAGCGTCGTCGCCGAGTCTCTTGGACCGTGGTGGGACGCGAGACGGCGACGAGACGCGGAGGTGGCCAGTGGCCCTCTCGGAGGAGGAGCAGCGGCTCCTTGATCAGATGGAGGCTGCGCTAGCTGCCGAGGACCCGAAGTTGGTCAACGCCATGCGCGGGACCGGCATGCGGCGGCTCCACCGTCGCCGAGCCGCTGTCGCCGGTTTTGCGTTCTTCGTCGGCCTGGCCCTGCTGGTCGTGGGCATGTCCACCACTTTCTTCCTCAGCGTGCTGGGGTTCTGCGTCATGGTGGCGGCTGCAGTGACCGGCATCTATGCGTGGCGCCACATCGGTGGCGGGGGAAGCGATCCCGGCGACGGTGGCGTTCGGCCGAGCGCGCGGCAGCCCTCCGGGTCGAGCGATGCGCACGGGTTCATGGACAAGATGGAGGAGCGCTGGCGGCGTCGTCGCGACGAATCCGGCTTCTGACCGCTGCCTCCTCCGCTCGGGCCACCGGGTCGGCACTCATGGGTGCCGCCGGTGGCCCTTTTGCGTCGGCCGGGGAGGCGCAGTCGATCGGCCGCAGCCGAGCCCTCAGCGGCGGCGGAACAGCGACCGGGGCAGCACTGCGGCCCAGAGCCGCCGCCAGCGACTCTGCGGCCTTGCCAACCCACGACGTACGTCCCTGGTCATCGTCGCCAACCCTCGGGTGCCGTCGGTGTCATCGAAGGCGCGGGCGTAGCGCGACTGCTCCACCAGCAGTGCCACCCGACTCATGGTGACCGACTCGTCCGGGCCGAGTCGGCCGCCGATCTCCCGGCCGATCTGGCGTGGTGACTCCCCGTCCGGCCACGTCCCTCCGTAGTCGGCGACCGTGTCCCGGATCTCGGCCCAGGCAGATTCGATCCTCTCGACCGGGGGTGCATCGGTCGAGAGTCGGGCGCTGCGTCGTCGGACCCGAAGGGTGGCCGGGGCAGCCAGGACGATGAGGCCGAGCAGGCCGAGTCCGACGGCCAAGGCCGTACGTCCCCACGTGCTCGCCGATCCGCCGGTGCCGGCGACCGGCGCGTCGGTGACGTCGGCCCGTGCGCTGTTGGACGGCCTTGCCGAGGCGCTCGCCGAGATGCTCGGCTCGCTGGACGCCGGTCCGGTCGGCTGATCGCTCGATTGAAGGGTCCACGACGGCGCGGTGCCGGTCACGCTGGCGGGCGTCGGCTCATAGCGCACCCAGCCGAACCCCGCGAAGAACAGCTCCGGCCACGCGTGCATGTCGTGGATGCTCACGCTCCAGGTGTTGGTGTCCACCTTCTTGCCCGGCAGGAACCCGACGGCAACTCGCGACGGGATCCCGATCGCGCGGGCAAGCACCGCCATCGAGGCGGCGAACTGCTCGCAGTAGCCCTTCCGGTCCCGGAGCAGGAAGTTCTCCAGCGCCTGATAACCGCTGCCCGGCTGAGGGTCGGTGTTGTAGGTGAAACGGCTGCTCCGCAGATACGCCTGGATGGCTGCCGCCTTGTCCGTCGGGGTCTGCGCATCGGCGGTGATCCGGACCGCCAGCTGTCTCAGCGAGTCCGGGAAGTCCGCCGGCAGCGGCTTGGTGACGTCGGCGTCCGCGGGATTGCCGACGCCGGCGTTGACGAACTGGTTCGGATCCGGGGTGACGTCGACGCTCTGCACGCTGTACGACAGGTTGCGGGTCGAGTCGATCCGATTCGCGCGTGCCGTCGACAGCACCATGAGCGAGCTCGGGTCGTATGCCCAGTTGCCGGCCGCAGTGAAGCTGCGTGGCGCGTACGGCAGCGGCAGGTACTCCGATCCGAAGTCGAGGATCTGGATCGAGGTGGTCTCCCGGCGCATCCCACTGTCGTTCAGGCCTGGAACCTGGCCAAGCGATGTGCCGTCTGTCAACCGCATCTGCACGTTGCCCCAGCCCGCCGAGCTGAAGCGGGGGAGTGAGGCCATCCGCAGGTACTCCCCGTTCGGTGCGTCGGTCTGGTAGCGCAGGACCTCGGCGTTTCGCTGCTGGTTGAGATTGCGGCGCAGGTCCAACGTCGGGTCGGCCAGCTGGAGCGGTCCGCCGCCGCCGACGCCGGCCCCAAGGCTCCCGCCGGGAAGAGTGAACGTCGGCAGCAGCAGGGCGAGCACGATTGTGCCAACCAGCGCCGGCCCGCCGATCAGTCCGGCGGCCCGCCAGACGACGGGGTTGGCCGTCCCGTAACCGTCGGCGGAGTCGCGGGAGAGTCCCCGAGTCCATCGCGCCGTCAGGTTGAAGCCGTCGGCGACCAGGATGCCGAGGTAACCGATCGCGATGCAGGCGAAGCTGAGGACCCCGGTGTCGGCGCCCAGTCCGACGGCGGGTACGGCGAACATCGCCGCGGTCGGGAGCAGGGCCCAGGCCGGCCGGTTGAGACCGATGGCCAGCACGTCCAAGATCACCATCAGTACGCCGATGGTCGAGACGATCATCAGCCGCACGCCGTCGTTCGGCGCCATCGGTGCCGACTGCGTCTGCATGTGGTTGATCCCGGACCGCACGAGGGTGGCGAGGTGCTCCGGCCAGCCCTCGGACTCCCCCGGCACGGCGGCCACCAGGACGAAGAGGTAGGCCGCGAGTACGACGATCTGGGCGAGGGTCACCGTGACGGCCCCGAGTCGGAGTCTGCGCAGGGTGATCCCGACGCCTGCGATCAGCGCGATCAGGAGCCAGCTGGCGCCGAGGAAGGCACGATCGCTGGTCAGCGGCAGGACCGTGAAGCCCGCCAGCACCATCGCGACGGCCGTCGCGATACCCAGCCGATCCGTGCTGCGCAGGCGGCCACCTGGAGTCGTGGTGTACTGGCCGCGCTCCGCGGACGGGGTGCCGATGCTCATGCCGCCGAGCCCAGTCGATCCAGCGCGGCCCAGGTCTCGGGCACGGTCATCCCGCGGGTGACCTCGACGACCCGCCACTGGTTCTCCCGGAGCAGCTCGGCGGCCTGCTTGTGCTGACGCTTCCAATCCGGCTCCGCCGGAGACTCGGCGAAGCTGTCCACGTCCAACAGCATGGCCAGCCCGTGCGCCCGGTTGCGCCGCGCGCGGAGCAAGGCGTTGGCGTCCGCACTGGTGAGTCGACCCATGATGGCCACCACGAGTTGGCTGGGCTGGTCTACCCCGGCCGACTCCACGGCGTAGTGCAACGACTGCGTGGTGCGCGGACGCAGGTCAGTCAGCCGACTGATCACCACCTCGCCCGAGGCCGAGCTGTGCTGGCCGAGACTTCCGCCGATCCGCATCGAGCCGTCGGCCTCGTAGATCTCCACGCTGAACCCGTCGGACAGGAAGTGGATCGCGACCGAAGCAGCTGCGGAGATGGCCCACTCCAATGAGCTGTGCATTCCCGGCCCGGCGTGCGCGCGTGCCCGGGAGTCGAGGATGATCGACGCGCTCGGGTCCCAGGCCTGCTCTTCGCGGCGGACCATCAGGTCGCCGAGCCGAGCAGTGGAGCGCCAGTGGATCCGGCGGACGTCGTCGCCCTGGCGGTAGTCCCGGACCAGGGCGTCGTCCTGGCCGACCACCCCGATGCGGTGGGGCCGCGCCTCGCCGGCGCTCCCGGCGCCCCCAGCAGCCCGCATGGCCGGCAGCGGGAATACCTGCGGGGTGATCATGACCTCGCTGGTGGCGACGAACCGGCGGTCCAAGCGGACCAGCCCGAACGGGTCGGTGGTGCGCACCATCAAAGGTCCGGTGTGGTAGCGCCCCCTGACCCGCCCGAGCAACGGGTACTCAACCTCACGCCGCCAGCTCAGGTCCGCCCGGTCGACGAGGAACCGGGGCCGCGAACCGAGATCGGCCGGAACGGCGTCCTCCAGCATCAAGATGCCGGCGGGCAGCCGGCCCTCCTGACCGAGCACGAGCCGGCCGCGTAGCGGCGAGCCCAGCGGCACCTGAGCCGGTTCGACGTGGCGCTCGCACGACATCCGCAGGCGTGCCCGGGCGACCAGCACCGCGGCGACGACTGGCAGCAGCAAGACGAGGAGGCCGATCCGCATGACGTCGCGCTGTCCGGTCAGCATGGCGACGACGAGGACGACCAGTCCCACGATGACGAATGCCCGGCCGCGGCCGGTGAGCAGTCGCCATGGCTTGCTCATCAGTGCGCCTGCTTCGTGGGGCCACACCGGAGCGTCGCGGCCACTGTTACCTCCGGTCCGGGATGTGCACGGACGTGACGGCGTGCGAGATGATGTCGCCGACCGTACGCCGGGCTAGCTGCGCGTCGGTGGAGGGCAGCACGCGATGGGCTAGCACGACGACCGCAAGCGAAGCTACGTCGTCGGGGGTGACGAAGTCCCGGCCGGCCAGCGCAGCGGCCGCGCGGCTGATCCGGAGGAGCTGCAGCGTCGCGCGGGGCGATGCGCCGAGCCTCAGGTCGCGGGTGTTCCGGGTCGCGTTCACCACCGCGACGATGTACTGCTTCACCGCCGGTGCGACGTACACCGTCTTGACGGCGTCGATCAGGCCACGGATCGTCTCGCCATCGGTGACCGGGCGCAGCTCGTTCAGGGGGTCCGAGCTGCCATGGGAGTCGAGGATCTGGAGCTCCGCATTGGGTGTGGGGTAGCCCATCTCGATCCGCGCCATGAACCGGTCGCGCTGCGCCTCGGGCAGCGGATAGGTGCCCTCCATCTCGATCGGGTTCTGGGTCGCGACCACCATGAACGGCGGCTCGAGCAGATAGGTCGTGCCGTCGACGCTGACCTGACGTTCCTCCATCGACTCCAGTAGCGCCGACTGGGTCTTCGGCGACGCCCGGTTGATCTCGTCCCCGACGACGATATTGGCGAAGATGCCGCCGGGCTTGAACTCGAAGTCGCGGGTTTCCTGGTTGAACACCGAGACGCCGGTGATGTCTGATGGGAGCAGGTCCGGGGTGAACTGGATCCGTCGGACGCTGCAGTCGATGGAACGGCCGAGGGCCTTCGCGAGCATCGTCTTGCCGACGCCGGGCACGTCCTCGACCAGCAGGTGACCCTCGGCGAGCAGCACCGCGAGCGCCAGGTCGACGGAGGACCGCTTGCCCTCGATGACGCGCTCGATCGCCTCTCGTACCCGAGACATCACGGTGACCACATCGTCCAGCGAGAGTGTGGTCGCCGCGGCCGGTCGGTCTCGCCCGTTGCGATGGGCGGTCCCCGGGCGGTCGACCGAGGGTCGGGTGGGTCCGTCCGCGTCGACGGCGGGAGGAGCGGCTGCACCACCCTCTGCTCCGAGACGACCTCCTCCGTGACTGGCGCCTCCGAAACTCAGACTCACAACACCTCCGTGTCCGGGCTCCGGACCCGGAACCGAGCCCTCGACCATGCTAAGACGCCGCGCTTGCGCGCACGAGCGAATCCGACGAGCCGGCCGCTCTCGCGACCGGCTCACGCGTGCCCACCCTATGCGCAGTCATCCGGGCATCCCGGTGGTTGCCGGTGGTCGAGGCCCGAACACAAGGGAAGGGCGACGCAGCTGGGCGGCGGCCCTGATGCCGACTCCGGCCCACTGCCGTTTGCGACCCATGGCGACCGAGCGTGCCTTCGGTGGCGCATGGCGGCGACGTTGGCGACCCATGGCGACCGAACGTGCTGGAGGGGAGCCAGCCCGACGTCATCGAGGGTGCGAGACCTTCGCGCGCTCGTCACCTCGATGCATACGTGCCCGGTGCGATTCGGGTTCAGAAACGCGCTCCGCGAAGGTCTCAGTGGGGCAAAGTGGAGTACAGTGGCGGAAAGTGGAGCGGATGGGATAGAACTGGTGATGATCGTGGAGCGAATGGAGCAGGGAGGTGAGGACGCGTGTTCCTCGGCACCCATACTCCGAAGCTCGACGAGAAGGGCCGGATCTTCCTTCCGGCGAAGTTCCGTGACGGTCTGGCCGACGGCCTGGTTGTCACGCGCGGACAGGACCGCTGCCTGGCGATCTGGCCCGTGGCCGACTTCGTCGAGCAGACCCAGCAGCTCCGCAACGCCCCATCCAGCAGCAAGCAGGTCCGCGACTACCAACGCATGCTCGCCTCGGGCGCCTCGGACGAGACGCTCGACAAGCAGGGTCGTCTCACCATCCCGGCCCCGCTGCGGACGTATGCGGGACTCGACAAGGACGTCGTGGTGGTCGGGGCGATCAACCGGGTCGAGGTGTGGGATGCCGCCGCATGGCAGACCTACTCCGAGGCCCAAGAAGCGGAGTTCGCCGAGATGAACGACGACGTGTTCCCCGGCCTCTAGCTCTGCGCGGGCTCGCGCCGAGTGGCTTCAACCCGCAGGTCTGAGCGCCCTGACACAACTTCCCCTGTGTCAGGTCGACGAACTGCACATCGATCTCGGGTTGAAACCTCTTTGCACGAGCCCCTTCCGTTCGTACGCACGTCAGCACCTCGCGGGGTGTGAGAAGCAGAGGGTCGAGATTTGCCGATCGAGTCGCCGAGCCGCACCCTCCGCCGAGAGGGAGGCCCGCGAAGCTCCCGACCCGCGAGCCCTCGTCGTGTCCGCCATCAGGCGCGGGACGCGGCGACGGCTGCCGGCATCTCGCTGGTCGGATCGGTCCTGGTGGTGGCCACGATCTGGGTGGTGAGCTCGTGGCTGGGCTGAACCCGAGCCATGTCCCGGTGATGCTGACCGAGATCCTCGGCCTGCTGGCACCGGTCCTCGACTCGGCCGCAGGCGGCGAGCAGCCCGTTTTGGTGGACTGCACGCTCGGCCTCGCCGGCCATGCAACCGCCCTGCTGGAGGCGTGCCCGCAGGCCCGGCTGATCGGGCTCGACCGCGACCCCGAGGCTCTCGACGTGGCTCGGCAGCGGCTGCAGCCCCATGCCGATCGCGTGACGCTGGTCCAGGCCGTGTACGACCAGCTCCCCGAGGTCCTCGCCGATCTCGGCCGGTCCCGCGTCCAGGCCGTGCTGCTCGACCTGGGACTCTCGTCGTTGCAGATCGACGACCGCGCGCGTGGTTTCGCGTACGCCGTCGACGCCCCGCTCGACATGCGGATGAGCCCCGACGACGCGCTCAGCGCGGCAGACGTACTCAATACGTATAGCGCCCGCGAGCTGGCGACCATCCTGCGGCGCTACGGCGAGGAGCGGTTCGCCGATCGGATCGCCGGTCGGATCGTGGCCGAGCGCGAGCGCGAGCCGTTCACCACCTCGGGACGGCTGGTCGAGCTGCTCTACGCGGCCATCCCGGCGCAGGCCCGCAAGACCGGCGGTCACCCGGCGAAGCGCACCTTCCAGGCACTGCGGATCGAGGTCAACGCCGAGCTCGCCGCGCTCGAGTCGGTGCTGCCCAGCGCCGTCGCGGCGTTGGCGATCGGCGGCCGGATCGCGGTGTTGGCCTACCACTCGCTCGAGGACCGGCTCGTCAAGCAGCTGTTCGCGCTGGGTGCCGCCGACTCGGCGCCGCGGGATCTGCCGATCGTCCCGGACGAGTACGCACCAGAGCTGCGCCTGCTGACCCGCGGCGCGGAGCGGCCCGGCACCGACGAGGTGGCGCACAATCCGCGCGCCGCCTCCGCCCGGCTGCGCGCCGCGGAACGGATCGCCGATCACCCGGGCCGGCCCGGCGCACGTCAGCACCGCCCACCACGCGAGCGTTCGGCCACGGACCACGTGCACAGCACACATCGAATCGTCCCGATCCGCGGGCGAGGCAGGGAGGCGAGCCAGTGAGCGCACTGTGGACGGGTCTGACGGGATGGCAGTCCTCCGACCCGGTCGGCCCAAGCGGGGAAGGCGTCCGCTCGCTGCGGTCGGTCCCGGTGGCGCCGCCTCGGCTGGCTCGCCGGCCCTTCGCGGTCGTGCTGATCATCATGTTCGGGGTCGGCATGACCGGACTGCTGATGCTCAACACGACACTGCAGAACCAGGCATTCGAGTCGCGCTCGCTGACCCGACAGGCAACTCAGCTCGCCCACGTCCAGGTCGATCTCCAAACCCAGCTCGACACCATGGCGGCCGCACCCGAGCTCGCCCGCCGTGCGTCGGATCTCGGGATGCGGGCGAACCCGAAGCCGGCGTTCCTCGTCGTGCCGAGCGGCAAGGTGATCGGCAAGACCTATCGGGTGAAGGGCAACGAGATGCCAGGCCTGATCGTCAAGACCGACCAGCAGCTGGCCACCGATGACGCGATGGCGGCCGCGAAGCGGGCTCGGAAGGCAGCGGACAAGGTGGCCGCCACGCGGGCTCGGGCGCTCCAGTCGGACTACCAGGCGATCGATGCCGCAGAGGCAAAGGCCCAGGCCGACAAGGCGAAAGCGGCCGGGGCCAAGGCGAAGGCGGCCGCTGAGAAGGCGGCCGCGGCGGCCGCTCAGAAGACCCAGCAGAAAAGCCCCTCCGGCAGTGGGGGGAACCGCTGATGTCGAGCGAACGTCGGCCACATCCCGGTGTGGCAAGCCGGCCGCACTCATCTGCGGACGATCTGTCCGGCCGCGATGGTCGCCGGCCGCGCACGTCGACCGGCACCAGGTCCGGCGCGACCCATTCGGGCACTGACCGCTCCGGCACTGACCGCTCCGGCACTGACCGCTCCGGCACTGACCGCTCCCGCACCGACCGGCCGGCATCAGCCCGCTCCGGCAGCGGCCGCGCGGGCGCCAGCGGCTCGGGGAGCAGCAGGACCGGCGCCGGCCGGGCCGCCGGCGCGCGCTCGGGCGCGTCGAGCCGGGCACTGGCCAACCCGCTCCGCGGAGGAGTCGGCGGCTCGGGCGGCGGGTCGGGCCGCCGCCCCCGCGGCACGCTGCGCCTCCCACTGGCTGATCGGTCGCGCCGGATGCACGTGGCATTCATCGCCGTCGCCATCGCGCTGTCGCTCTGCGCCGGCCGGTTGCTCCAGCTGCAGGGATTCGACTCGGCAACGTACGGGGCGATCGCTGCCAAGCAGCTGACCCAGACCCTCCCGCTGCTGCCCACCCGCGGTGAGATCACCGACCGCAACGGTGTGGTGATGGCATCGACGGAGGCGGCGGTCGCGATCACCGCCGACCCGACCTTGACCGGTCCGAATGCGGACAAGATCGCCGACATCATGAGCAAGTACCTGACGATCGACCGGCCGGCGGTGCTCGCCGCGCTGACCAAACCGAAAACGCGCTTCTCGTACGTCCAGAAGAAGGTTCCGGCGCTGGTCTACTCCAAGATCTCTGCCGATCTGGCCGACGCGGACATCCCCGGCATCTACCCCGAGAGTGACCCGATCCGGACCTACCCGAACGGCAGCGTCGGCGCCTCGGTGGTCGGCTACGTCGGTGCGGACGGCAACGGGCTGGGCGGCCTGGAGTACGCGCTCAACTCGAAGCTGGCCGGCGTCGAGGGCACCGAGAGCTACGAGGCAGCCCCGAACGGTGGCAGGATCCCGCTGGGCACTTCGGAGACAACCCCGGCGAAGAACGGATTGAACTACACCCTCACCCTCGATGCCGAGCTGCAGTGGGTGGCGGAGAAGGCGCTCGCGGACCGGGTGCGTACGTCCGGCGCCAAGTCCGGCACGGCCATCGTGTTGAACGTCAAGACCGGTGAGGTGCTGGCACTGGCGAACGTGCCGACCTTCGACGCCTCGAACCCGGCCGCTGCGGCCGCCGCCGATCGGGGCAACCGCGCCGTCTCGTCGCCGTACGAACCGGGCAGCGTCGAGAAGATCCTGACCTCGGCCGCCGTGATGGACTCCGGCGCGACCGTCGGCGGTCAGCCGATCACACCCGACACCCGAGTGACCATCCCGGAGCGCCTGCACTCCGGCCCGCTGACGATCAAGGACGCCTTCAAGCACGGCGAGCTGCACTACCTGCTACGCGGGGTGATCGCCGACTCCTCCAACATCGGCGCGGCCCTGTTCTCCCGGCAGATGCCGAAGGCGGTGCTGCTGGCGTACCTGAAGAAGTTCGGCCTCGGAGCGCCGACCGGGATCGAGGTGCCCGGCGAGGCAGCGGGCATCCTGCCCCCGGCCAACATGCCGGACTACACCCGCGATCAGATCGCCTTCGGGCAGGCTCTGTCGGTCACCACGGTCCAGGAGGCCGCGGCGATCGCCGGCATCATCAACGGCGGCCTGTACCACGCACCGACCGTGATCAAGGGCGCGACCGACAGCGACGGCAACGCGGTCGCCGTGCCGGCGAAGGCGTCTCGGCAGGTCGTCTCGGCGGCAACCTCGGCACGTGTTCGCGATCTGATGCAGGCCGTGACGGACAGCCACAACGGGCGGAAGAACCTCCAGCTGGACGGTTGGGACTCCGGTGGCAAGACGGGCACAGCGCAGCTGGCCAACGCCAAGTGCGGTTGCTACAAGGGCTACGTCACGTCGTATGTCGGGGTGGCGCCGATCGAGGATCCGCAGCTCCTGACCTACGTCGTCATCACCGACCCCAAGCACGGCGACTCGGGCACGTCGGTCTCCGCCCCGGTGGTGAAGTCGGTGCTGCAGTACGCGTTGCCGCGCTACTCGATCCCACAGAACGCGACGAAGCACACCATCAAGCCCATCGAGTGGGGGCCGAAGGCGCAGCGCCGGTGGGGCTGACGTGGAGCGAGCGTCGACGAGGCGAGCCGGCGCCCCGGGGCTGCGGCCGGGGCGACGTCGCGACCCTGTCGGGTGGTTCGCCAGACGAGCGGTCGTCGGCGAGGTGGGGGACCCTGTTGGACTTCGCGGGGCACAGTCGCCAGCTTCGCGGCCGCGGATGATCCGGGTCGAAGCGCCGGGCGCGAGCGAACGAAGGACAGCCGGTCAGTAGTTTCGGGTCGTGGAGAGGGGGTCGGCGGTGCGTCTGGACGAGCTGTTCGGGCCGCTCGGCGTCTCCCCTGCAATGGCCGCGCTGCCGGTCATCGGTATGACGCTGGATAGTCGGCTGGTGTCCCCGGGTGATGTGTATGTCGCCCTGCCCGGCCGCTCCCATCACGGCGCCGACTTCGCCGCCGAGGCGGTCAGTCGCGGTGCCGTGGCCGTCCTGACTGATGTCGAGGGCGCTCGGCTTGCCGGTCCGCTCGACCGACCGGTCGTCATCGTCGACGAGCCACGCGGGACCATGGCCGGGCTCGCGGCGCGAATCTACGGCGAACCGAGCCGGGCCATGACGATGTACGCCCTCACCGGCACCAATGGCAAGACGACGACGTCGTTCCTGGTGGCCGCAGCCCTGCAGGCGGCCGGTCGACACGTCGGGGTGATCGGCACGATCGGCTTTCTGCTGGACGGTCGGCCGGTGCCGGGAGCGCGAACCACCGTCACCACCCCCGAGGCGCCGGAGCTCCAGGCGCTCCTGGCCCGCATGCGTGACGGCGGCGCGGACTCGACGGTGATGGAGGCGTCCTCGCACGCGTTGGCGTTGGGCCGGGTCGACGCGATCCGGTTCGATGTCGCCGCCTTCACCAACTTCGGCCGGGATCACCTGGACTTCCATGGCGACCTGACGTCGTACTTCGAGGCCAAGGCATCGCTGTTCACGGTCGAACGCACCCGGGCTGCCGTGCTCAACATCGACGACGAGCGGGGGGTGGAGCTGCGGCGGCGCTGCCTCGCCGCCGGGCTCCGCTGCGTCACGGTGGGGTTGGACACGCCCGGCGCGGACTACCGCGCCGAGCACTGGGCGACGATCGGAGCGCTCACCCGGGTCGATGCGGTGCTGGCAGGCCGGCGGCTTCGGTTCGACCTGGCGCTGCCCGGTGACTTCAACGTCCGCAACGCCCTTACTGCGCTCGCCATGATCGATCTTGTCGCGACCGAGGGGGTCGGGGAAGCCGGGGGCGGGAAATCCGGGTTCGGGGGGGCCGTCGACCTCGAGCGCGCGGCCGCGGGGCTGGCGATGGCCTGGGTGCCCGGTCGGATGCAGCGGGTGGATCTCGGGCCGGATGCACCCGACGCGTACGTCGACTTCGCTCACACGCCACAGGCGGTCGCCGCGGCGCTGGCGGCACTGTCCGGGCGCCGGGTGCTGGTCGTGCTGGGGTGCGGCGGCGACCGAGACCCGGCAAAGCGGCGCCCGATGGGAGCAGCCGCCGCTCGAGGTGCGGACGTCGTCGTGGTGACCGACGACAATCCGCGGACCGAGGACCCGGCGGCCATCCGGGCCGAGGTGCTGGCCGGGGCCCTGGCCGAGGTCCGCGGCCGCGGTGCCGACGCGGAGGTCGTCGACGGTGGCGATCGGCGGTCCGCCATCGCGCTCGCCCTCCGCTCGGCGGCCGCGGGCGACGTCGTCGCCGTGTTGGGGAAGGGCCACGAACCGGGCCAGGACATCGGGGGACAGGTCCACCCGTTCTCCGATGCCGACGTCTTGCGGCAGGCCTGGCAGGAGGTCTCTGCGTGATTCCGATGACCATCGCCGAGCTGGCCGCGGCGGCAGAGGCAGAACTGGTCGGCGTCGCCGATCCGGATGTCGTGGTCCAGCGGCTGACGGCCGACTCGCGTGAGGTCGAGGCCGGCTCGCTGTTCGTCGCGCTGCCTGGCGAGCGGGTCGACGGCCGTGACTTCGTACCGGGTGCGGTCCGCGCCGGAGCCGTCGCGGCGCTGACCGCTGCGCCGGTGCCGGGTGCCCCCTGTCTGGTGGTTCGCGATCCGCTGGCCGCGTTCGGTGCCGTGGCCCGGCGGCAGATCGACATCGGCACCGCCGGCGGTCTCCGGGTGGTAGGGGTGACCGGATCCCAGGGCAAGACCTCCACCAAGGACCTGCTGGCCGCCGTGCTGGAGAGTGCCGGACCGACCGTGGCCCCGGTCGGTAACCTGAACAACGAGCTCGGACTCCCGCTGACGATCGCCCGGCTCGAGCAGGACACCCGCTTCCTCGTCGCCGAGATGGGCGCGCGGGGGATAGGGCACATCGCGTATCTGTGCACCATCGCTCCGCCGACGGTGGGGATCGAGCTCAACGTCGGCCACGCCCACGTCGGCGAGTTCGGCGGTCAGGCCGCGATCGCGCAGGCGAAGTCGGAGCTGGTCGCGGCCCTACCGGCCGATGGTGTGGCGGTCCTCAACGCCGCAGATCGGTACGTCTGGGGCATGCGAGCCGTCACGTCCGCCCGGGTGCTGGCTTTCTCGGCGCTCGGCCGCCCCGCCCATCCCGATGCTGTGTGGGCGAGCGAGGTCCAGCTGGACGAGCTGGGCCACGCCGGCTTTCGGCTGCACGAGGTGCGCGACGGCGGAGCCGAGGTCGCCGTCAATGTCCGGCTGCGCCTGGTCGGTCGGCACCATGTCGCGAATGCGGTCGCCGCCGCTGCTGCTGCCGCGGCGCTCGGGGTGCCCCTGACCCAGGCGGCCAGCGAGCTCTCGATGGCGGGCCCGCGGTCCCGCTGGCGGATGGAGCTGACCGAGCGCTCCGACGGACTGGTCGTGCTCAACGACTCCTACAACGCCAATCCGGAGTCGATGGTTGCGGCGCTGGACGCCCTGGCCGAGCTCGGCCGACGGCGCAACGGGTCGACCTGGGCGCTGCTCGGCGACATGCTCGAGCTCGGCGACGAGGCCGAGGCCGAGCACGCCACGCTGGGCCGGCGGGTGGTCGAAGCCGGCATCGACCGGCTCGTCGTGGTCGGTGCCCACGCCGACGGTGTGCTCGCCGGCGCTCGTGCGGCCGGTCTGCCGCCGAGCCGCGGCACCGCCGTGCCCGACAAGCAGACGATGACCGCGCAGGTGCTCGCCGACGTACGGGGTGGAGACGTGGTGCTGGTCAAGGCTTCTCGTGGCCTAGCCTTGGACACCGTGGCCGCCGACCTGCTGACATCCGCGCCCGGCGAGCCACGAGGCCGGCGAGCGTCGGGTAACGCGGTAGACAGCACTCCTCAGGGCCCGAGCGGGCGCGGCCCGGCACACGAAACTGCCGGCGAGGAGGGCGCGAGCCGATGAAGACAATCGTCTTCGCCGGCATCATCGCGCTGCTCGGGACGCTGCTCGGCACCCGGTTGGCCATCCGCTGGCTCGTGAAGAGGGGGTACGGCCAGCTCATTCGCGACGACGGGCCGACCACCCACCACACCAAACGGGGCACCCCGACCATGGGCGGCCTGGTGATCATCGCTGCCGTGGTGTTCGCCTACGTCGGGTCACACCTGCTGACCTGGACGTCGCCGACGGCCTCGGCCGTCTTGGTCTTGTTCCTCACCGTCGGGCTCGGGATGGTCGGCTTCCTCGACGACTTCATCAAGATCAAGAAGCAACGCTCGCTCGGTCTGCGGAGCAAGGCCAAGATCGCCGGGCAGTCGATCGTCGCCATCATCTTCGGCCTGATGGCGCTGCTGCTGTTCCCCGACGACCGGGGGATCCATCCGGCCTCGCAGTCCATCTCGTTCCTCCGCGACATCGAGGCCCTCCAGCTGCCGCTCGTGCTGGCGCTGATCTGGGTGCTGTTCCTGATCGCCGCCGCCAGCAACGGCGTCAACCTCACCGACGGACTGGACGGCCTGGCCACCGGGGCGTGCGTGATGATCTTCGGCGCGTACACGCTGGTGAACATCTGGCAGTACAACCAGTCCTGCGCCTACACCGCCTCTGCTGGCCCGAAGTGCTACGAGGTCAGGGATCCGTACGATCTCGCGGTCGTCGCGGTCGCCCTCGCCGGCGCGTGCTTCGGATTCTTGTGGTGGAACGCCGAGCCGGCCAAGATCTTCATGGGTGACACCGGGTCGCTGTCGCTGGGCGGGGCGCTCGCCGGGCTGGCCATCTTCACCCGGACCGAGCTGCTGCTGATCATCCTCGGCGGGCTGCTGGTGATCGAGGTGATGTCGGTGATCCTGCAGACCGGCTTCTTCAAGCTGACCCGACGAATCACCGGGACACCCCAGCGGCTGTTCAAGATGACTCCGTTCCATCACCACTTCGAGCTGCTCGGCTGGGCCCAGGTCACCATCGTGATGCGGTTCTGGATCATCGCCGGCCTGTGTGTCGGCGCCGGTCTCGGCATCTTCTACGCCGAGTGGGTGTCCGGAACGTGATGCCCCCACCACTCCCTCCTCCCCCCGGAAAGTGGGCGCAGACGACAGCGACACGCCGTGTAAATCCTCCACATCAGCCCACTTTCCTCGGGGCGGGGCCGGTGGAGGACGTACGCGGTGAGTGAGCTGGACTGGCTGGCGGTCGCGGACCGTAACTCGCCGTGGTCCCGGGCCGTCGTGGTCGTGGCGGGCGTCGGCGTGTCCGGGTTCGCGGCGGCGGACGGGCTGCTGGAGTTCGGCGCCAACGTCGTGGTGCTGGACGATGCCGACACCGAGGCCAACCGCGAGAAGGCGACCCTGCTGGAGACGCTGGGCGCGACCGTGCGGCTCGGACCCGGTTCCACCAGCGCGCTGCCGGCCGTCGCCCACCTGGTCATCACCACCGGGTTCGCTCCGGCGCACCCGCTGCTGGTGCAGGCCGCGCGGCGGGCGGTGCCGATCTGGAGCGAGGTCGAGCTGGCCTGGCGACTCAGCCGACCGGACCGGATCGTGCCGTGGCTCGGCATCACCGGCACCAACGGCAAGACCACCACGACCCAGATGCTCGAGTCGATCCTGCGCGCAGCCGGGCTGCGCACTGCCGCCGTCGGCAACATCGGCCGGCCGATCATGGAGACCGTCCTCGACCCCGAGCCGTGCGACGTCCTCGCCGTCGAGCTGTCCAGTCACCAGTTGCACTGGTCCAACTCGCTGGCCCTGCACTCCTCGGTCGTGCTCAACCTGCAGCCCGATCACTACGAGTGGCACGGCGGCGCCCAGGGCTACCGCGATGCCAAGGCCCGGATCTACTCCGGCGTCCAGCACAGCTGCGTCTACAACGTGGCCGATCCCGAGACCGAGCGGATGGTCGAGGAGGCAGACGTCGTCGAGGGGGCGCGCGCGATCGGATTCACGCTCGGCACGCCCGGCCTGTCGATGCTCGGCGTGGTCGACGACCTGCTGGTGGACCGGGCCTTCATCGAGCAGCGCCGAGACTCAGCCCTCGAGCTGGCCAAGATCGACGACATCCATCCGGCAGCCCCGCACAACGTGGCCAACGCGTTGGCCGCAGCGGCGCTCGCCCGGTCGTACGGCGTGCCGGCGAAGGCCGTTCGCGACGGTCTGCGCAGCGTCCGGGTGGGTGCCCACAAGATCGAGCTGGTTGCCGAGCACGGTGGGGTGAGGTTCGTCGACGACTCCAAGGCCACCAATCCCCACGCGGCCGACGCCTCGCTGCGGGCGTACGGCACGGTCGAGGGCGACGTCGGCGACGCGCCGCCGACCGGTGCAGGCGATGCTCGGTCCAAGGTCGTCTGGATCGCCGGCGGACAGGCCAAGGGAACGACGTTCGACGATCTCGTACGCGCTCATCGCGCCAGGCTGCGGGGGGCCGTGCTCCTCGGCGTCGATCGTGGACTGATCGCCGACGCACTCGCCCGACACGCGCCCGAGGTGCCCGTCATTGCCATCTCCGACGGCGAGACTAGGGCGATGAGGCAGGCCGTCGCGGCGGCCGTCTCGCTGGCTCGGCCCGGGGACGTGGTTCTGCTCGCTCCTGGTTGCGCCAGTTTTGACATGTTTTCCGGGTATGCCGCCCGTGGAGACGCGTTCGCCGAGGCGGTGCGCGACCTCCACCGGTAACTCGGCGCAGGCGTTCGACACGAGGAGAGGCAGCACGGCGTGGCAACTCTGACCCCGCCCGGGACCCGATGGCCCGGAACGAGTCAGGCGGTGTCCGGCAAGCGTCGGGTGTCGACATGGATCCGAGCGATGCTCGACCGTCCCCTGACCAGCTATCACCTCGTGCTCGGAGCTGCGGGCCTGCTCTCGGTCCTCGGCATGCTGATGGTGCTTTCCGCGTCCAGCGTCTCGGCGTACGTCAACTACGGGGACGCCTACTTCTACGTCAAGCGCCAGGCCTTCTTCCTCTTCATCGGTGTCGCGGCGATCGTCGCGATCGTCAAGCTGCCTGTCCGGGGGCTCAAGATCGCCGGCTGGGTCGGCCTGATCGGCAGCGCGCTGCTGCTGATCTTGACCTACACCCCGCTCGGGGTCGAGTTCCAGGGCAACCGCAACTGGGTACAGCTGGGCCCGTCGTTCATGCGGCTGCAGCCGTCGGAGTTCGCCAAGCTCGCCCTGGTGGTGTGGGGTGCCGACGTGCTGGCTCGCAAACAGAAGCTGCTCGACCAGCCGAAGCACCTGTTCGTGCCCTATCTGCCGGCCGCCGGACTGATCGTGCTGCTGATCGTCTTCCAGGGCGACGCAGGAACCGCCGCCGTGGTGATCGGCATGGTCGCGGCGGTGCTGTGGATGGTCGGTGCACCGCTGCGGCTCTTCGTCGGTCTCGCCGGGCTCGGCGTGGCCGGGATGGCCGCCCTGGTGCTCAGCAGCCCGACCCGGATGAGTCGCTTCGAGGCGTTCCTCAACCCGACGGTCGCCGTCGACGGAATCAATCACCAGTCCACGGTCGGGATGTACGCGATCGCCTCGGGCGGCTGGTGGGGCGTCGGTCTCGGTGCCAGCCGCCAGAAGTGGGGCTCCCTGCCCGAGGCGCACTCGGACTTCATCTTCGCGGTGATCGGCGAGGAGCTCGGGCTGTTCGGCAGCCTGGTCGTCTTGATGATGTTCCTGGTCCTGGCGTACGCCGGCATCCGGATCGCGCTGCGCTCCGATGACGACTTCAATCGCTACCTCGCGGCCGGGGTCACCGCGTGGTTCATGGTCCAGGCCCTGATCAACCTCGGCTGCGTGCTCCGGTTGCTGCCGATCGCCGGCGTGCCGCTGCCGCTGGTGTCGTACGGCGGCTCGGCGCTGATGGCCAACCTCGCCGGGATCGGGCTGCTGCTGGCCTGCGCTCGCCGTGAACCCGAGGCCCGGGCCGTGCTCGAACGTCGCCGCCGTGGACCGAAGCCCAGGATGACCACGGTCGTCGGGTCGCGCACGGCGAGGGGCAAGGGGTGAGCTCGGAGACCTCCGACTCCGGGCTGAGCGTCGTGCTCGCGGGCGGCGGGACCGCCGGTCACACTTCACCCCTGATCGCGACGGCTCACGAGCTCGCCGAGCAGCACCCGGGCGTCCGGATCACGGCGCTGGGCACCGAGCGCGGGCTGGAGACCACCGTCGTCCCGGCCGCTGGCCTCGCGCTCGAGCTCATCCCGCCGGTGCCGATGCCGCGCAAGCCGACGCCGGACCTGTTCAGGGTGCCGGGTCGGCTCCGGGCGTCGGTCAGGGCGGCCGAGAAAGTGCTGCGCGACGCCAGGGCGGGGGTGGTGCTCGGTTTCGGTGGCTACGTCTCGACGCCTGCGTACCTCGCCGCCCGCCGCTTGAAGCTGCCCATCGTCGTGCACGAGCAGAACGTGCTGCCCGGGCTGGCCAACAAGCTCGCCGCCCGGTTCACCGACCACGTGTACACCTCATTCGCCGAAACCGAGCTGCCGCACGCCAGCTGGATCGGGCTGCCGATGCGACGCTCGATCACCGAGCTGGACCGTGTCGCGGAGCGGGCATCGGCGCGGGCGGAGTTCGGCCTCGCGGCTGACCGTCCGGTACTGCTGGTCAGCGGAGGCTCCCAGGGGGCCGCCCGGATCAACACGGCCGTCGAGGGGGCCCGGGATGACCTGCTCGCCTCGGGAATCCAGATCCTGCACGTCCTCGGCCCGCGTAACCTCGGCGCGGAGACGACGTACACCCACCCGGGCAACGGTGCGGTCTATCAGCCGCTGGCCTTTGTCGACCGGATGGAGCGGGCATACGCCGCAGCGGACCTGATGCTCGGTCGGTGCGGCGCGAGTACCGTGCTCGAGACCGCCGTCGTCGGGCTGCCGGCGGTGTTCGTGCCCTACCCGCACGGCAACGGCGAGCAGCGACGCAATGCGCGCCTGGTCGTCGAGGCCGGCGGGGGTCAGCTCGTCGACGATGCCGACTGCACCCCGGAGCTGGTGGCCGCGCGGATCCCGGAGCTCGTCGATCAGCCCGGCCGGCTGGCCGGAATGTCCGTGGCGTTGCGCGGCGTTGCGCGAGGCGACGCGGCGAGTACGCTCGCCCGACGGACTCTGGAGGTGGCACGACCGTGGGCCTGATCGAACCGATCGAGCTGCCCGATCCCGCGACCCTCTCGCCGGTGCACTTCATCGCCATCGGCGGCTCGGGGATGAACGGCATCGCGTCGGCGATGGTCCAGCTCGGCCTCGAGGTCAGCGGCAGCGACCGGCAGGACTCGGCGTATCTGCGGGCGTTGGAGAAGCTCGGCGCGACGGTGTACGTCGGGCATCGCGCCGAGCAGCTCGGCGATGCCAGAACGGTGGTGGCGTCATCGGCGATCAGGGCGGACAACCCGGAGCTGGCGCTGGCCCGCGAACGAGGGCTGACCGTGCTCCACCGCAGCGCCGCGCTCGGCTCGTTGATGCTCGGCCGGCGGGGGATCGCCGTCGCCGGCACGCACGGCAAGACCACCACCACGGCGATGATCTCCCACGTGCTCACCGAGTGCGGTTTCGACCCGTCGTACGTGATCGGCGGCGCGCTGACCGGCACCAAGACCGGCGGCCACCTCGGCGGCGGAGACACGTTCGTCGTCGAGGCGGACGAAAGTGACGGCTCGTTCCTGCAGTACCCGGCCGAGGTTGCCGTCGTCACCAATGTCGACCCCGATCACCTGGTCAACTGGGGGACGCCGGAGAACTATGCGGCCGGTTTCGTCCGGTTCGCGACGGGTGAGAGCGTTCGGGTGCTGGTGGTGAGCGCCGACGAGCCTGGTGCGGTCGCGTTGACCGCGGCGGTGCGGGCGCAGGCGCCCGAGGGACTCGAGATCATCACGTTCGGCGAGGCCGAGGACGCCGACGTGCGGATCGGCGACCTGGAGCTGGCCGGCACCGGCTCGGCCTTCACCCTCACCGCGCGTTCCCGCGGCACAGGTAGGACCGGTGGCCCGGTCCGGCTGTCCGTTCCCGGCCGCTACAACGCGTGGAACGCGGCGGCGACGTACGCGGTGGTGAGCTGGCTGGGCGGCGACGAGGCGCGGATCCGTGCCGCGCTCGACGGCTACGGCGGCACGCACCGCCGGTTCGAGCTGGTCGGCACGGTCGACGACATCCGGGTGTACGACGATTACGCCCACCATCCGACCGAAGTCGCCAACACCCTTCGCGCTGCACGGACCGGTGTCGGCGACGGCCGGGTCGTGGTCTGCTTCCAGCCGCACCTCTACACCAGGACGCGGGACTTCTGGCGCGAGCTCGCCGCCGCGATGGAGCTGGCCGACGAGGCGATCGTGATGGACGTCTGCGGGGACCGCGAGGACCCGCTCCCCGGCGTCGACGGGGCGCTGGTCGCCGAGGCCGTCGCTCCCGGGACCGCCCACGTGACCTACCAGCCGGACTGGGACCTGGCGGCCCCGACCGTGGCCCGGATCGCCCGGCCCGGTGACCTCGTGATCACCGTCGGCTGCGGTGACGTCACCAAGGTCGCGCCGAAGATCGTCGAAGAACTGCGCCGGGGCCATGCTCCGGCGGCGAGTCCAGGAGCAAAGCCGTGAGTGCAAGCACCGCCACCCGACGCCCGGCGGATGCATCGTCGGGCGACCAGCGATCCACACGACGCGCCTCGTCCAAGCGTCCGTCGCTGGCCGAGCAGCGGCGCCGTCACGAGCGTCGGATCCGCCGGATCAGGCGGGCGCTGATCGTCCTGCTGGTGGTCGCGTTGCTGGCAGCGGCAGGCTGGCTGGTCGGCTTCTCCTCGGTGCTGGCGACCGAGCGGGTCACCGTATCGGGCACCAGGCTGCTGACAGTGGACCAGGTGAAGACGGCTGCGGCGGTGCCGATCGGGCTTCCGCTCGCTCGTCAGGACACCACCGCGATCGCTCGGCGAGTGGCGAGCCTTGCCCCGGTCGACACCGTGACGGTGGATCGCGACTGGCCGCACACCGTGAGCATCAAGGTGGTCGAACGTACGCCGCTGGTCGCCTTGAAGGCGGCGGGCGGCTATCTCCTGGTGGACCACACCGGCGTGCCCTTCGAGACCGTCTCCCTGCTCCCGGCCGGGGTGGTCGAGGTGGGCATCGACAGCGGCAACGCGACGCTGCTCGCCGACGCCGGCACGATCGCCGCGTCGATGCCGACCGCGTTGGCTGACCAGGTTGCCACGATGACCGCCGATGCCCCCGACTCGTTCCGGGTGAAGCTGGACTCCGGGCTCGTCATCACCTGGGGAAGTGCCGACGAGTCCGCGCTGAAAGGGCAGGTCGCCCTCCTGCTGCTGAAGCAGAAGCCCAAAGCCGTCGACGTCTCCGCTCCTCACAGCCCCGCCGTACGCTGATCCGCCGGCTGGTCCGGTCCGCTGGCCGGCCCCTCCTGGCGGTCGCTGCGTCCCCCGTCTGCCCGCCGGGTCAGGCGAATGAGGGTCCGACCGTGAGTGAGCAGCGCTCCAGTCGACCGGCCGACCTCGCGGGCGCACCGGAGACTGCGCCGACGGACAACTCCGCGCATCGACGGGTGACTCGGCGCATCGGCACCGGCCAGCGAAGTTGCCCGTCGACACGCGAAGTTGCACCGGGTCTGGCTCTGCACGGTGCGCTCGACGGCGGCGCCGGGAGGCTGGATCGTGGCTCACTGGTTCGCGCCCGCGCATAACCATCAACCTGAGGTGCAGAAATGTGGCCGATTCGTGACCTCGCCCGCGTGTCACGTGAGACCTGTTGGACTCGGTCAGAAGCGATCTCATAACCTTTCCAGCGACGTCGCGTCTACCCGCTGAGACCCCTTCCCCGTCGAGTAGAGGTCAAGACTTGGCGTTAACCTCTCCGCCGGCTCAGCGGAGGTTCGACACGAAGCAGGAAGAGGCGTAATCCGTGGTCTCTGCATCACAGAACTACCTGGCCATCATCAAGGTCGTCGGCGTCGGCGGTGGCGGCGTCAACGCGGTGAACCGGATGATCGAGGCCGGTCTGCGCGGCGTCGAGTTCATCGCGGTGAACACCGACGCGCAGGCACTCTTGATGAGTGACGCCGACGTCAAGCTCGACATCGGTCGCGAGCTGACTCGCGGTCTCGGTGCGGGTGCCGACCCGGACAAGGGTCGCCAGGCTGCCGAGGACCACGCCCAAGACATCGAGGACGCGCTGAAGGGCGCCGATATGGTGTTTGTCACGGCCGGTGAGGGTGGCGGTACGGGCACCGGGGGAGCGCCCGTCGTGGCGCGGATCGCCAGGGCGCTCGGAGCGCTGACGATCGGTGTGGTGACCAGGCCGTTCTCGTTCGAGGGAAAGCGGCGCGCTACCCAGGCCGAGCAGGGGATCACGAGCCTGCGCGAAGAGGTCGACACCCTCATCACGATCCCGAACGACAAGCTGCTCCAGATGGTCGATCACCAGATCGCCATCCTGGATGCGTTCAAGCAGGCCGATCAGGTCCTGCTGCAGGGTGTCTCGGGCATCACCGACCTGATCACCACACCCGGACTGATCAATCTCGACTTCGCCGATGTGAAGGCCGTCATGTCCAACGCAGGCTCGGCGCTGATGGGTATCGGCTCTGCCCGCGGTGAGGATCGTGCCCGGGCGGCCGCCGAGATGGCGGTGTCGTCCCCTCTGCTCGAGGCCAGCATCGAAGGTGCTCACGGCGTCCTGCTGTCGATCGCAGGTGGCTCGGACCTCGGCCTGTTCGAGGTCTCGGCGGCGGCCAACCTCATCCAGGAGGCCGCGCACGAGGACGCCAACATCATCTTCGGCACGGTGATCGACGACGCACTGGGCGACGAGGTGAAGGTGACCGTCATCGCGGCCGGCTTCGAAGGCGGCCAGCTGCCGCGCCGTCAGCCGGGGATCACCCGCTCACCGGACCTGCGCGCCGCAACGCAGCGGCCCGGCCCGGTCAGCCAGCAGCCAAGTGTGAGCCAGCAGCAACCGTCACACGCCCCGACCACTCTGCCCGGCAACCCGTTCGCACCGAACGGTCCGGCCCCGAGCCGACCCTCTGCGCCGCCCCAGCCAGCCCCTCGACCGGCGGCCGCGGACGACGACGACCTGGACGTACCGGACTTCTTGAAGTAGGGGCTTCTTGCTCGTACGAGGCCGCAGGCCGCTCGCCCGGCACGCGGCGCCGTTCGGGACGGGAGGTGCCGGAGTCCGCGGGGGCCAGAGATCCTGGAGCGGCGGTTGCACAGCCGGTTCGGCGGGGGTCTGATCGCCGACGTCCGGCGGCCCGAACCGGAGACCCGGATCTCAGCACCACGGCGCAGGTTGACGCTCGAGACCTGGATCGCTTGCCTGCGGGCCACCATCGCTCGCCGGTCAGCGCGGTAGGCCTTCGAGGCGGGAGTTCCCGCCGCCGGAACCAACGCGAGGCGGAGTGTCGGAGCGGGCCGCGTGTCGGGAGCGACCTACCTGGGATCGAGGCGGACGGCCGGTAGTGTCGAGCCCGAATCGGGTGGACCCCAGACGGTCTGCGGGCGGCAGCACACCGACCAGCACCGACCCACCCGGCGAGCAGCAACCACCGAGCAGCATCCACAAGGCGAGGGACAAGTCAGATGCCGGATCGACTCAAGCGGGCAGCAGCGTGGCTGGGCCTGGTTACCGACGACCGTTACGGCGACTACGACGATCGTGACGAGAGCGTCGAGCTCACCGAGGGAATCAGCCGTGAGGACCTGTTGGACGACGGCCGGGAAGACACGGGCAACGTCACCAATCTGGAGTCTCGTCGACCGGCAGGTGCCGCACACCACTCGCCGACCTCACCGAGCGCACCGTCGTCTTCATCGGCGGCCGCTGCGACGACCACTGCAACAAACGCTGGCCCGACCGCCACCATCACCCCTCGGACGGCTGACATGGCACGAATCACCACGGTCCACCCGCGCACCTACAACGAGGCGCGGGTGATCGGTGAGCACTTCCGAGACGGTGTTCCGGTCATCATGAACCTGTCCGAGATGGAGGACGCGGACGCCAAGCGGCTGGTCGACTTCGCAGCGGGGCTCATCTTTGGCCTGCGTGGCACCATCGAACGTGTGACGAGCAAGGTCTTCCTGCTCTGCCCGCCGAACGTCAACGTCAGCTCAGAGGACAAGGAACGGATTGCCGGCGGGTTCTTCAACCAGAGCTGACCGGACGCTCGCTCGCACCTCCCCGGGTCGGGACCTCCGCGCCGGTGTTGGCGAAACATGAGCGTTAGGCGTTGACTTAGACCATGTGGATTGTCGGAAGCATCATCCAGTGGGTGCTCTGGGTCTTCCTCCTCGTCCTCTTCGCCAGGATGATCTTGTCCTGGGTGCCGGTCCTGGTCCGCGACTGGGAGCCGAAGGGGCCGATGCTGGTGTTCGCCGAGATCATCTACTCGATCACCGATCCTCCGCTCAAGCTGATTCGCAAGGTGCTCCGTCCCGTGCGGGTCGGTAACATGATGCTCGATCTGGCCTTCATCGGCCTGGCCATCACAGTCGCCATCTTGATGCAGCTGAACGCCGCCTTGCTGTTGCGGATCTGAGGTTGCTGCGGATCCTGCCCGACCGCCCTTCGAGGTCCACAACGCGATCCGAAGTCCGAACTGCGGCGGTTCCAGCCGCTCCCGGCCGCGCCATTGGGTACCGTAGGGAACCGGCGGTCGGCAGGATGTCGCCGCAGTTCGAATGGTCGGATCAAGTAGAGGTGAACGATGGCGCTGTCGCTTGACGACGTGCGGAACAAGCGATTCCGGTTGGCCCGCAAATCGGGGTACGAAGTCGCTGAGGTCGACGACTTCCTCGACCAGCTGCAGGAATCGTTCGCCCAGCTGATCGAGGAGAACGACAACCTCAAGAAGCAGATCGACGCGCTGGGCGACCAGCCGGCGGAGGGCGGCGTCGCAGCGGGTGGGGCCGATCCTGCCTCGCGCGAACCCGTCCAACCGGCTGCGCCCGAGACTGTCGTGGTGACGACCACCAGCGAAGCGAGCGTTGCGGTGGTCCGGCTCGTCCAGCTGTCGACCGAGCAGGCCGAAACACTCGTCGCCGAGGCCACCGCCGACGCCGAACGCATCCGGGCGGAAGCCGACGAAGCCGCGCAGAAGCTGAGCTCCGACACCCAGACGGAGGCCGAGCGGCTGGAGGCGGAGTCCCGCGAACGAGCCGAAACCGTACGCGCCGACGCCGAGTCCCGGGCAGCCCAGCTGGACGCCGAGACGACCCAGCGTCGTGAGCAGCTGTTCGATGCGCTCGAGCACGAGCGCACCACTCTTGCCGGCGCGATCGAAGAGTTGCGGCACTTCGAGCAGACCTTCCGCACCAACCTGTCCGACCAGCTGCGGCGTCATATCGACGTCTTGGAGTCGGGCCACGCCGAGCCTGCCGACCTGCCGGATCTCGCCACTCCGGCGACGACCGCGGCAGCCGCTGAGGGGGCGGCCGACGACGCGGCACAGGGCGATAGCGCGGCGGAGGCCGATGCCGCGGCACCGTTCGATGCGACGACCGAGGACGAGGCGGCCGAAGGAACGGCCGGCGACGACACGGGAAGTCCTCGGCCGGGTGGGGACGAGTCGTCGAACGAGGCAATCGAGACCGATCCCGATGCCACCGTGCAGGTCAGCGACACCCCGCGACTGGACGCCCTGCTGGGCGATCAGCACTGATCCCAAGTCGGTACGGCTCAAGTCGGTACGGCTCGCTTGAGGCGGGCGTGACCGCTGGTCAGACCCCGAAAATGTGGTTTTGGTCGGTCGGCCGCGCCCGTTACCGAAACCGACGGTAGCGAAACCGACACAAAATCACCGGGATCGTTGAACTGGATGCGAATGCGGCCTAGTGTCTCTCCGACACACCCCACGGCCCCGAGGGAGACCGAATTGTCAACCGTCAAGGCGAGCGCCGAGAGCGCCTCGTCCGTCACGCTCGCCAGTCAGCTCCCCGTCCGCGACGGGGAGGATCCCTGGACGCCGGAGGAGCTGGACGAGGTTCGGGGCGCCCTCGAAGAAGACATCGTCCGGTTCGAGAGCCAGATCGAGATCTCGACCGCCGAGCTGGTGGGTCTGCTGCGCGATGGCAACGAGGGCGCGGGTCGGGATCCGGCCGACGTGGGCTCGGCCAACTTCGAGCGGGACGCCGAGATGTCTTTGGCCAACAATGCCCGCGAGATGCTCGACCAGTCCCGGCTGGCGCTGCGCCACATCCAGCTGGGGACGTACGGGAGCTGTGACAACTGCGGAAAGCCGGTCGGCAAGGGCCGACTGCAGGCCTTCCCGCGCGCCACCTTGTGCGTCAGCTGCAAGCAGCGCGAGGAGCGTCGATAGCCGGCGAGACGCCGGTCGCGCCCGACGAGAAACCTCGGCCCGCCCGGGCCAAGCTGATCGGACTGTTCGCCGCTGTCGCTGTGGCCGGCGTCCTACTCGATCTGACTGCCAAGATCTTGGCGGTCCGGCACCTCGATCCGAGTGATCCGGTGCGACTTCTGGGCGGTCTGCTGACGCTGCGACTGATCCGCAATGCCGGCGCAGCCTTCAGTCTCGGGGAGCGTTTCACGTACGTCTTCGCGTTCCTCGCCATCGCTGTATTGCTCTTCATTGTGATTCGCCTCGTTCCCCGGCTCGCGCACCCCGGCTGGGCCGTCGCCCTCGGCTTGCTCTGTGCGGGCATCACGGGGAATCTGATCGATCGCATCTTCCGCGCGCCTGGCGTGCTGCGCGGGCACGTCGTCGACTTCTTCCAGCTTCCCCACTTCGCGATCTTCAACGTGGCCGACATGTGCATCACCGCGGCGGCGGTGATGATCATCGTGCTGGCGATGATCAAGGGCGTCGGGCTCGACGGCACGAGATATCCCCGTGGCTGATCAACGGGTGGTGCTCGTTCCGGAGGGCCTGGAGGGGGAGCGCGTCGACACTGCCCTCGCCCGGATGCTCGGGCTGTCTCGTAGCAAGATCGGCGATCTGATCGCCGCCGGACGGGTGCGGCTCGATGGCCGCGTCGTCGACAAGTCCGACCGGGTGCGCGCCGGATCGATGCTCGAGGCGACGATCGAGACCGAGTCGGCCGGGCTGGCGGTGGTTCCCGAGACCGTCGAGGGAATCGGCATCGTGTACGACGACGACGCGATCGTGGTGGTGGACAAGCCGGCCGGGGTGGCCGCCCACCCGAGTCTGGGTTGGACCGGTCCGTCGGTGCTTGGCCATCTCGCCGGGGCCGGATTCCGCATCTCGACGTCCGGGGTTCCCGAGCGGCAAGGCATCGTCCAACGCCTCGATGTGGGCACGTCCGGGTTGATGGTGGTGGCAAAGAGCGAGCGGGCGTACACGGTGCTGAAGCGGGCGTTCCGCTCGCGGACCGTCGACAAGACCTATCACTCGCTCGTCCAGGGGCACCCTGACCCGTTCACCGGCACCATCGAGGCTCCGATCGGACGACACCCGAGCGGTGAGTACAAGATGGCGATCATCGCCGGCGGTCGCCACAGCGTCACCCACTACGACACCCTCGAGGCGTACATCGGCACCACCCTGCTCGAGATCAAGTTGGAGACCGGCCGGACCCATCAGATCCGGGTCCACATGGCGGCGGTCCACCATCCCTGCGTGGGTGACATCAGCTATGGCGCCGATCCGGTGCTGGCGGACCGGCTCGGGTTGCGTCGGCAGTGGCTGCACGCCGTTCGGCTGGGATTCGTTCACCCGATCACCTCCGACGACATGGAGTTCACCTCCGGCTATCCGGCCGATCTGGCTCATGCGATCGAGGTCATCGCCGCGGCCGGCTGAGCCGGGCCTCGCACCGAGGGGACCACCGCCCGGGGTGGTCCCAAACAGCCTCAGCCGTTGTCGCTACTGTCGACGCGTGCGTAGAGCCAAAATCGTGTGCACGCTGGGGCCAGCTTCCTCAGCGCCGGAACGCCTCGCGGAGCTTGTTGCCGCCGGCATGGACGTCGCCCGACTGAACATGAGTCACGGCGACTACAGCGACCATGAGAAGAACCTCAACGCCGTCCGTGCGGCGTCGGAGCAGGCGGGCCGACCGATCGGCGTGTTCGCCGACCTCCAGGGCCCAAAGATCCGGCTCGGCCGGTTCGCGAACGGCAAGGAGACCCTGACCTACGGGGCCACCTTCACCATCACCGTCGACGACATCTCCGGAGACGTGAACCGGTGCTCGACGACGTACAAGGGGCTGCCCGGCGACGTCAGCCCTGGCGACTCCATCCTGATCGATGACGGTCGGATCGCGCTCGAGGCGACCGAGGTGACCGCGACCGACGTCGTGACCAAGGTCGTTGTCGGCGGTCCGGTGAGCAACAACAAGGGCATCAACCTGCCCGGTGTCGCCGTCAGCGTCCCCGCGATGAGCGAGAAGGACACCGAAGATCTGCGCTGGGCCCTGCGCCACGGCGTCGACATGGTGGCCCTGTCGTTCGTGCGCAGCGCCAAGGACATCGAGATCGTGCACCAGGTGATGGACGAGGAGGGACGCCGAGTTCCGGTCATCGCCAAGATCGAGAAGCCGCAGGCGGTGGACAACCTCGAGGAGATCATCGACAGCTTCGACGCGTTCATGGTCGCTCGGGGCGATCTCGGTGTCGAGCTGCCGCTGGAGGAGGTGCCGCTGGTCCAGAAGAAGATCGTGACCGCGGCCCGCCGGTGGGCCAAGCCGGTGATCGTCGCCACCCAGATGCTCGAGTCGATGATCTCCGCCCCACGCCCGACCCGGGCCGAGGCCTCCGACGTCGCCAACGCCGTTCTCGACGGAGCCGACGCTGTGATGCTGTCAGGTGAGACGAGCGTCGGCGACTACCCGGTGGTCACGGTGCAGACGATGGCGCGGATCATCGAGAACACCGAGTCGCACGGCATGGACCAGATGCACGGCATCATCTGGGATCCGCACACGACCAGCGGTGTGATCACCAAGGCCGCTATGGACGTCGCCCAGCGGATCGACGCGAAGTTCTTGGTTGCGTTCACCCACTCCGGCGACTCGGCGCTGCGGCTCTCGCGGCTTCGCTCGCCGATCCCGGTGCTGGCCTTCACCCCCATCGAGGCGACCCGCTACACCCTGACGTTGAGCTGGGGAATCGAGTCCTTCCTGGTGCCCATGGTCGGTCACACCGACGACATGATCCGGCAGGTCGACAAGGCACTCATCGACACCGGCCGGATCGCCGAGGGCGAACGCGTCGTGATCGTCGCCGGGTCACCACCCGGCGTGGCCGGTCACACCAACATGGTGCGCGTCCGGCGGATCGGCGCGCCCCTCTGAGTGGTCCGGGCTCGCGCGATGGCGCGCTTCAGGCCCGAGTCGATCGTCACTCATCGTGAAGGCGGAAAGGCGTGCCTTCACTCTTCGCTCCTCTCTCCCCGGAGCGCGCCATCCACCGACGCTCGCCCTCTGAGTGGTCCGGGCTCGCGCGATGGCGCGCTTCAGGCCCGAGTCGATCGTCATCGGCCGGGTCCGCCCCTCGTTATCGCACCGCATCGCCCAGATTGTGGGGGATCGGCCGGGTCCGGGCCTCGTGATCGCACCGCATCGCCCAGACGGTGCGGGCCGTCCTCTCGCGGACGGCCGGCAGGGCAGCGATAGCGTGCCGTCATGGCCGCCGATGCCCATGATCGAACGAATGCCCCAGAGAGCATCCGCAACATCGTCCTGGTCGGCCCACCCGGCGCCGGCAAGACGACGCTGTTCGAGCACCTGCTTGCCGCTCGGCTGCCGGGTCGCCATCTGAGGGGCGAGCCGACCGCGACGCAGTCACTGGGAGCGGGTTCGGTGGTCAGCGGCGACGTGACCGTGAATCTGCTCGACACCCCGGGACAGCCCGACTTCGTGGGTGAGGTGCGGGCCGGCCTGCGGGCGGCGGACGCCGTGCTGTTCGTGATCTCGGCCGCCGGCGAGATCGACGATGCCACGCGGCTTCTGTGGCGCGAGTGCCAGGTCAACGGCAAGCCCCGAGCGGTGGCCGTGACCAAGCTCGAGCAGGCCCGAGCCGACTTCGACGAGACGACACGACGCTGCCAACGGACGTTCGGGGACGCCCAGCCGGTCGCGCTACCGCTGATCGAGGGCGGTTCCGTGACCGGCCTGCTGGACCTGCTGAGGCAGGCGGTCAACGTCGCCGGCGACCTCACCCCGCGGCCTCCAGACGCGGCCGAGGGTGAGCTGCTCGCCGAGCGTCGCGCCGAGCTGATGGAGTCGATCATCACCGAGTCCGAGGACGAGGAGCTCCTCGAACGCCATCTGAACGGTGAGGAGATCGATCTCGAGACCGTGATCGAGGACCTTCGCGCGGCCGTGGCTACCGCTCGGTTCTTTCCGATCATCCCTACCCATGCGAGCGCAGGCATCGGACTCGAGGCCCTCTACATCCTGTTCGAACAGGGCTTTCCGGCACCGACCGCGGCTGCCCTGCCGACCGTCCGCACACCGGAGGGCCGACCGTTCGGGGAGCTGAGCTGCGATCCGCAGGGGCCGCTGGTGGCCGAGGTCGTCCGGACGACCAGTGAGCCGTACGTCGGTCGGCTCTCCCTCGTTCGAGTGTTCTCCGGCACGCTGGCGCCGGACAGCACGTTGCACGTCTGCGGACACCTGCAGCAGTTCGCTTTCCACCACCTCGAGGCTCACGCGGACCACGACATCGACGACGAACGGGTCGGCCCGCTCGCCACGCCGGTCGGCGAGGACACCCAGTCCGCCCCACACGCCGTGGCCGGGGACCTCGTGCTGGTGTCGAAGCTGCGCGCCGCCGAGACCTCCGATACGTTGTCGACGATCGAGCGGCCCGCACTGATCGAGCCTTGGTTGCTGCCCGAGCCGCTGCTCCCGGTCGCGATCCACGCCACCTCCCGAGCCGAGGAGGAACGGCTGGCCTCCGCGCTCCAACGTCTCGTCGCCGAGGACGTCACGATGCGGCTCGAGCACAACCCGGAGACCCACCAGATCGTGCTCTGGGCGATGGGCCCGGCGCACGTGGAGAAGCTGCTGGCATCGCTCCGGGACACCTGGCACGTCCAAGTGGAGGTCGAGCCCGTCCGTACGTCGCTGCGCGAGACATTCGTCCGACCCGTCGAGGTGCTGGGCCGGCTGGTCAAGCAGTCCGGCGGTCACGGCCAGTACGCCGTCTGCAAGCTCGAGATCGAGCCACTCGCGCGCGGTGCGGGGATCGAGTTCGCAGACCGCGTCGTCGGCGGGGCCGTACCGAAGCAGTACATCCAGTCGGTCGAGAAGGGTGCGCGTACCCAGCTGGAGAAGGGCGTGCTGGCCGGCTATCCGGTCGTCGACGTCCGGGTGACCCTGGTCGACGGCAAGTCCCACTCGGTCGATTCTTCCGACATGGCCTTCCAGACCGCCGCGATGCTCGCTCTCCGTGAGGCCGCCAACGAGTCCAGCGTCTCACTGCTTGAACCGATCGACGCGGTCGAGATCGTCGTCGCGGAGGAGTCGCTCGGCTCGGTGCTGGCCGATCTGCGCGGACGGCGTGGCTTCGTGCACGGCACCGAGACCGGAGACGTCACCGGCTACGTCACGGTTCACGCCGAGGTCCCAGCCCACGAGCTGGCCCGCTATCCGATCGACCTGCGCTCGGTCTCCCACGGCACCGGGACGTTCAGTCGTACGTTCGCCCGTTACGACTATCTGCCACCCACCCTGGCCCGCACGCTGGTCCCCTAGACCTTCGACAGGCTCGAGGCATGTATCCGCCGGGTCGGGGCATGCCTGCGTGGGTCGGGGCGTGCATGCACGGGGTCGGGGGTACTTGGCAAGACGCAAGCCGAGCGCTGCACAGGATTGGGCGAGCGTCTGGAGCCGGCGAGCGTCGTCAGCGGCGCCCTCCTGGGAGGGAGGAGCGATGAGTGAAGGGCAACGCTTTTCCGCCCTTCACGAAGAGTGACGACCGAGCAGGATGTAGGGCGCGCGTGCGCGAGCCGGCCAACAGAAACTGTGCCGAGGAGGGGAGTCGAACCCCTATGTCCTTGCGGACAGACGGGTTTGAGCCGTCCGCGTATACCTTTCCGCCACCCCGGCGTTCCGGACCTCCGCGCACATCGTCCGCGAGGTCTGCAAACGGGCCATATTCTGCCACAGGAGATCTGTCTCGCTGTCCGCGGCGGTCGGCGTCGAACCTGACTCGTAACAGTTGCTCGCTAAGGTGAGCACGTGACGAACGGAAACAAGAAGGCCAGTGCCGAGTTTGGTCCTACCCGCGTGTTGGTGGCCGAGGACGAGGTGCTGATCAGGCTCGACCTGGTCGAGATGCTCACCGAAGAGGGCTACGAGGTGGTCGGCGAGGCCGGTGACGGCGAGGCAGCCGTCGCGCTGGCGAGTGAGCTCAAGCCGGACCTGGTCGTGATGGACGTGAAGATGCCGAAGCTGGACGGGATCAGCGCCGCCGAGCAGATCGCAGCCGAGCGGGTCGCCCCCGTGGTGATGCTGACCGCGTTCAGCCAGCGCGAGCTGGTCGACCGTGCGCGCCAGGCCGGTGCGATGGCGTACGTCGTCAAGCCGTTCGGCAAGGCCGACCTCATTCCCGCGATAGAGATCGCCCGCGCGCGCTACGCCGAGATCGTCGCGGTCGAGGCCGAGGTGACCGATCTGACCGAGCGACTGGAGTCGCGTAAGGCGGTCGATCGGGCCAAGGGTCTGCTGCAGACCGGCCTTGGCTTGACCGAGCCGGAGGCGTTCCGCTGGATCCAGAAGACGGCGATGGACCTTCGCAAGTCGATGCGCGAGGTGGCGGAGGGTGTCATCGAGCACGGAGCTGGTTCGGGCAAGAAAAAATAGCCCACAGATCGATGCATGCTTGCAGTCAGGTAACAAGCACGCAACACGCTGAACACTTTTGAAGTCTTCTCAGCTTTGCGGTCATATTCTGCGCTTCAGGCTCGACGGTCAGGAGTTCGTGCTCACATTGCGCGGGTGACCGCAAAAAAGCCGTCGAGATCCGCTCCCGAACGGGGACCGGAGCAGTAACTACAGGAGGAGAACACGTGCGCAAGCAACGGCTCGTCGCGGCCGGCATCACTGTGCTGGCCGCCACGATGGCTCTGTCGGCCTGCGGATCGCGGGCCGCGTCCGACGGCTCGAGTGCGAACACCGAGAAGGTCGCGACCATCGGTGTGATCGCACCGTTGTCCGGCGACCTTTCCGCCCTCGGTCTGGGCATCCGGAACTCGGTCGACCTGGCCGTCCGGCAGGCCAACGAAAAGAACCTGATCCCTGGCTGGAAGCTCCAGATGGACGCCGAGGACGATCAGGCCAGCCCGGACGTCGGCAAGAATGCCGCGACCAAGCTGGCCGGTGACGACACGGTGGTCGGCGTGGTCGGCAACCTGAACTCGTCGGTCTCGCAGTCCACCCAGCCCGTGCTCAGCGCGGCGACGATCGCCCAGATCTCGCCGGCCAATACCGGCCCGACGCTAACCATGGGCGCGGATTTCCTGGCCAACCCGAAGCGTCCGTACCCGGGCTTCTTCCGGACCTGCACCACGGACATCGTGCAGGGTGGGGTCGCGGCCGCGTACGCGTACGGCAAGGGTTTCACCAAGATCGCGACCATCAACGACAAGAAGACATATGGCCAGGGTCTGGTCGCTTCCGTCTCCGACGCCTTCAAGAAGGACGGTGGGACGATCGTCGACGCCGAGACGATCAACCCGGACGACAAGGACTTCTCGGCGGTGATCAGCAAGGTCAAGGCGTCGAACCCGCAGCTGGTCTACTACGGCGGCGAGTACCCGCAGGCCGGTCCGCTCGCTCAGCAGATGAGGGCCGCCGGTCTGAACGTTCCGCTGATGGGTGGCGACGGCATCTTCGACCCGGCCTACATCCAGCTGGCCGGCAAGACCTCCAACGGTGACCTGGCGACCTCGGTCGGCTCTCCGCCGGAGACCCTGGCCTCGGCGAAGCAGTTCATCTCCGACTATGCCGCGGCTGGCTTCAAGGATCCGTACGGCGCCTACGGGGCGCAGTCCTTCGACGCCGCGAACGCCATCATCAACGGCCTGAAGACCTCGCTGGCCAGCGCCTCGGACGGCAAGTCGGCCCGGCAGGCGACGATCGACGCCATTGGGAAGGTGAGCTTCGACGGGGCGACCGGCCCGGTGGCCTTCAACGAGTTCGGTGACACGACCAACAAGGTGATCACCGTCTACAAGGTGGTCGACGGCAAGTGGGCGACCGAGGCGACGAAGAAAGTCAATTGATCTGACGGACAACTCAACTCTGACGCAGAGCGAGTCGAGAGCGGCGGGCGGTGCACGACATGGCCCGCCGCTCTTGCTGTGCCCGGGGATATTTTGTCCCTCGGCTTGTCTCGATGTGCTGTCCGGCGCGCGCAGCCGTGACAGGATCGGCCCAACCGGCACCGGGAGGCTTCCTTGACCCAAGTAATGCAGCAGCTCGTGAACGGGCTGTCGCTCGGTGCGCTGTACGCGCTGATCGCGGTCGGCTACACCGTCGTCTACGGCATCATCCAGCTGATCAACTTCGCGCACGGCGAGATCTTCATGATCGGGGCGTTCGGCGCGCTCACCGTCTGGCTGCTGGTGCCCAGCGGGACGACCTCGCTGTGGATCCTGCCCGTGATGCTGATCGGTGGAGTCATCGCCTCGGTCGGCGTCGCACTGCTGATGGAACGATTCGCTTATCGTCCGCTGCGACGCGCGCCACGACTGGCGCCGTTGATCACCGCGATCGGTGTCTCGATCTTCCTGCAGGAGTTCGTCCGGCTGTTCTACGGTGACATCCCAGGTTTCCCGGACAGCAAGCGGGCGATCCCGTTCCCGCAGATCGACTACGTCACCGGGCCGGCCCTCACCATCGGCGGGATCACCATCCAGCGAGCGGCGATGTTCACCGTGGGAGCCCTGCTCGTCTGCTCGGCGCTGCTGTACTTCTTCATCAACCGGACCCGGCTCGGCCGAGCGATGCAGGCCACCTCGCAGGACCCCGACACGGCGCGGCTGATGGGGATCAACGTTGATCGGATCATCATGGTCGCCTTCATCGTCGGCGCGGCACTGGCCGCTGTCGCCGGCCTGTGCTACGGCCTCCGCTACACGAACGTGGACTTCCGGATCGGCTTTCTGGCCGGGCTCAAGGCATTCACCGCGGCCGTGCTCGGCGGCATCGGCAACGTGGCCGGGGCGGTCGTGGGCGGGCTCGTGCTCGGGGTGGTCGAGGCGATGGCGACCTTCATCCCCGGCCAGTTCGGCGGCTCGGCCTGGAAGGACGTCTGGGCCTTCGTGATCTTGATCCTGGTGCTGGTGTTCAGACCGCAGGGTCTGCTCGGCGCACGGGTGGTGGACCGAGCATGAGGAAGCTGCCGACGCTGATCACCCCGGAGCTTCAGCAGCGGTACGGCGGCGTCGGTCGGGTCGTCGCCCTCGTCGGCTGTGTGATCACGATCGCTGCGCCGTTCCTGCCCTGGGCCTGGTCCGGCGACGCCCTGGATAACATGACGCTGGCCGGGTACCCGTCGCCGCTGCAGGTGATCGCCCTGGTCCTCGGGTTGGTCATCGGGGGTCTGCTGGTCGCCAGCACGATGATCAAGCCCGACCGGCTGCGCTGGCGGATCGGCTGGATCCGCGGTGCGAAGGCAGGATCGTTGTGGCTGTTGATCTACATCGCCCTGATCCTGATCAGCATCGCCGTCGAACTCGGCGGCCTGGTCAACGTCGTGTACGGCGGCTGGATCGCCCTGGTGGGAGCGGTGCTGGTGTTCGGCGGCACCCGCTTCCTGGTTCCCGAGCGGCCGCCGACCCTGGCGAACGCGGTGGCCAAGCCGTGGATCGAGATCCTGGCGATCGCCATCTTGATGGCGCTGACGCTGTTCGGCGCCGCCTTCGCGCTGAACCACAAGGACGGCGGCTCCTTCGTCTCCTTCCTCGCTGCGGCCTGCGGCTTCATTGCGATCCTGTTCCGGACCGGGGTGATGGCTTGGATGACCGGCGTCTCGGAGCGGCACCGCAAGGTGCTCATCCTGGCAGCCTTCGTTGTCGCGTTCCTGTTTCCGTTCACCCAGCATGGCTCGGACGCGAACATGTCGATCGCGACCCAGATTCTGATCTTCGCGGCGACCGCGATGGGTCTGAACATGGTCGTCGGGTTGGCCGGCCTACTGGACCTCGGCTATGTGGCCTTCCTCGGAGCCGGCGCCTTCACAGCGGCGATCCTGTCCCGCTCTGCGTTCTCGACGGTGGACTTCCATCCGCCGTTCATCGTGGTCGTGCTGATCAGCGGGTGTGTCTCCGCCACCCTCGGCCTGCTGATCGGATCGCCGACGCTGCGAGTGTCCGGCGACTACCTGGCGATCGTCACCCTGGCCTTCGGCGAGATCTTCCGGATCACCATGATCAACCTCGATGGACAGGCTGGGCCGAACCTGACCAACGGCTCCAACGGCATTCCGGCCATCCCGGACCTGTCGATTCTCGGCTTCGACTTCGGCAAGCCGCACGTCATCCTCGGCATTACCCTCGGCCGCTTCTCCAACTACTTCTTCCTGCTGTTGTTCCTGCTCGCCCTGGTGATCGTGGTCTTCGTCCGGCTGAACGCCAGTCGGATCGGCCGCGGCTGGGTCGCGATCAGGGAGGACGAGCGCGCGGCCGAGGCCATGGGCGTCAACGTGTTCGGGCTGAAGCTGTTCGCGTTCGCCGGCGGCGCGTTCCTGGCCGGCGTGGCCGGATCGGTGAAGGCGCACGTCGACGTCTCGGTGACTCCCGACCAGTACGTCTTCCTGACCTCCGCCTTCCTGCTGGCCGCGATCGTACTGGGCGGCATGGGCACCGTGCTCGGCGTACTCGTTGGCTCGACCTTGTTGAACCTGCTGCCCGAGAAGCTGCGCTTCGTCGCGGACTACCGGCTGCTGCTGTTCGGGCTGCTGCTGATCATCATGATGCGGTTCCGGCCGGAGGGTCTGGTCGCCAACCAGCGCCGACAACTGGAGTTCCACGAGGAGGACGAGGAACTGGTCGAACGGGTCCAGGAGGAGCTCGAGGAGACCGGCGAGATGCGGGAGGCGACCCGATGAGCGCGCCCGACACCGTTCCCGGCGCCGCGTCCGCGGATGTCGGCGACACGATCCTGTCGGCCGAGAACGTCACCATGCGGTTCGGCGGGCTCACCGCCGTTGACTCGGTGAACTTCCGGGTGGCCCGTGGCGAGATCATGGGCCTGATCGGGCCCAACGGCGCCGGCAAGACGACGTTCTTCAACTGTCTGACCGGGATGTACCTGCCGACCGCCGGCCAGGTCGTCTTCGACGGTGCGGTGCTGCCGCCGAAGCCGCGCAAGGTCGTTCGGGCCGGGATGGCGCGTACCTTCCAGAACATCCGGCTGTTCGGCAACATGACCGCGCTGGAGAACGTGATGGTCGGCAGATACTGCCGGACCAGCGCCGGCCCGTTCACCTCGATCATCCGCGGACCGAAGTTCCGCCGCGAGGAGGCGGCCGTCCGCCAGCGTGCCCAGGAGCTGCTGGACTTCGTGGGACTCTCCTCGGCGACCGAGCTGCTGGCCCGCAACCTGCCCTACGGCGACCAGCGACGGTTGGAGATCGCCCGGGCGCTGGCCACCGATCCGAAGCTCGTGCTGCTGGACGAGCCGACTGCCGGGATGAATCCGCTGGAGACGCGGCAGGCCGAGGAGCTGATCTTCAAGATCCGCGACCTCGGCCTGGCCGTGGTGGTCATCGAGCACGACATGAGGTTCATCTTCAACCTGTGCGACCGAGTGCTCTGCCTGGTCCAGGGCCGGGCGCTGATCGAGGGCACACCCGCCGAGGTGCAGTCCGATCCGCGGGTGATCGAGGCCTACATCGGCACGGGACCGGAATCGGACGCAAGCCCCCACGCGCACAGCGAGGATGACCACTGATGCTCGAGGTGAAGGACCTGAAGGTCGCGTACGGCCGGGTCCGGGCGGTGAAGGGGATCAGCTTCAGCGTCGAGCAGGGCCAGGTGGTGACCCTGGTCGGCACGAACGGTGCCGGCAAGACGACCACCCTGAAGACGATCTCCGGGCTGATCCAGCCGGAGTCGGGGGAGATCTGGTTCGAGGGTCAGCGGATCGACAAGACGCCGGCCCACGAGGTCGTCACGCGCGGGCTCGCCCACTCACCTGAGGGCCGGCGGATCTTTCCGAGGCTGAGCGTCGAGGAGAACCTGCGGCTCGGCGCGTTCGCGCGCCGGGACCGCGCCGGGGTCAGCGCCGATCTCGACCGGGTCTTCGATCTGTTCCCGATCCTGAGGGAACGCCGCAGCCAGCCGGCCGGAACATTCTCGGGCGGTGAGCAGCAGATGCTCGCGATCGGCCGGGCGATGATGAGCAAGCCGAAGCTGCTGATGCTCGACGAGCCGTCGATGGGACTGTCCCCGCTGATGATGCAGCGGATCATGAGCACCATCGTCGAGCTCAAGTCCGAAGGCGTCACCATCTTGCTGGTCGAGCAGAATGCTCAGGCAGCTCTCTCGTTGGCCGACCACGGCTATGTCCTCGAGGTCGGCAAGATCGTGTTGGAGGGATCGGGCAAGGAACTGCTGAACGACGAGAACGTCCGCAAGGCGTACCTCGGCGAGGACTGACCCCCTCACCCGCGGAAGGGCGCAACCGCTCGGACCACCCACGCTCGGGAGCACCGACGCCTTCGCTCCGGCACGACTACCTGGCCCGCGTCGGGACGCCCCGTCGGCACCCCCCGTAGGCCCACGCCCGAGCTCAGTTGTCCGAGAACGTGGAGGCGAGTTTCGAGAGCTGCACCTGGGCCATCTTGTCGGTGGTGGAGAAGTCCTCGGCGTTCGGATCGGCCTTGTCGGTGATGAACGCCCGCTGGATGCTGCTCAGCTCACGACCGTGCCGAGTGATCACGTAGTGGCGGGCATAGGCGAGCTTGGTGTGTTTGGCGTCGTAGTACACCCGCTCGGTGTAGCGCCACGTCTCGTCGGCCTTGCTGATCGCTGAGCTGTCGACGGGAGTCAGGACGACGTGCAGCTTGTTGCCGTCGACGTAGCTGGCGCACGCCGCCAGCACCTTACGCAGCGTGTCACGGTAGGTGTCGACGTCCTTACCGTCGGCGTACGTCCACACGCTGACGACGCCGATGGCCGCTCCCGGTTTGGTGCCCGCCGTGAACTGAGCGCCGGCCTCGGCCAGCGGCTTCACGGTGGCATCGGTGGTCGGTGTGCCCGGGCACGCGTCGCCGTGTGTGCCGGTCTGATTGACCGCCTTCACCGCGACCCACGGCTTGCCGAGGTCGCCCGCGGTGACCAGCGACTTCTTCGCGGCCGCAAGGTCGGCTGCCGCGTCGGCGTGCGTGGGGCTGGGGCTGGGAGCCGGAGCTGAACGAGACGACGTGTCGGCTGGCGAGGCCGGCGGTGCCGTCGAGCACGCGGCCGACCCGACGAGCACCGCCACCGCGGCCAGTAGTCGAGTCGCGCGCACCCCCATCGAGCGGTTTCCCCGAGTGTGTTGTGCCATTGATCCCCCTCGATCCGACGACCTCACCTGACGCAGAGTGTGACAGCGATCGACCGCGTGGTTCGGGCGTTCGTGAGATTGCTCGAGCGAGACTTGTCGGCGGTCGCGGATAGAGTCGCACCCGTGCCGACCGCAAAGCCGAAGCCGCCCGAGCAGGCTGCCCCCAGCCGACCCAAGCTGCTGCTGATCGACGGCCACTCGATCGCCTACCGGGCCTTCTTCGCCCTCCCCGTGGAGAACTTCTCCACCCAGACCGGCCAGCACACCAACGGCGTGTTCGGCTTCACCTCGATGCTCATCAACGTGCTGCGCGACGAGCAGCCGAGCCACGTCGGAGTGGCCTTCGACGTCTCCCGGCAGACCTTCCGGGCCGAGGTCTACCCCGAGTACAAGGCGAATCGATCGAAGACTCCCGACGAGTTCCGCGGCCAGCTCGACCTGGTCAAGGAGGTGCTCGATGCGCTCAACATCGTGCACGTGGAGAAGGAGGGCTTCGAGGCAGACGACGTCATCGGCACGCTCGCGACCCAGGCCGAGCAGGCAGGCTTCGACGTCCTGATCTGCACCGGTGACCGCGACGCCTTCCAGCTCGTGACCGATCAGGTGACCGTTCTCTATCCGCGCAAAGGAGTGTCCGACCTCGGCCGGATGACGCCGGCGGCGGTCGAGGAGAAGTACTTCGCGACGCCGGCGCGCTACCCCGAGCTGGCGGCGCTGGTGGGGGAGTCCAGCGACAACCTGCCGGGTGTGCCCGGCGTCGGTCCGAAGACCGCGGCCAAGTGGCTCGAGACCTACGACGGGTTGGAGAACCTCGTCGCCCACGCCGGCGACCTCAAGGGCAAGGCGGCCGAGGCGTTCCAGGCCCGCACCGAGGATGTGCTGCGGAACCGTCGGATCAACGCGCTGATCCGCGACCTGGATCTGCCCGTGACGGTGCACGACATGGAGCGCCGGGCGTGGAACCGGGAGGCGACTCACACCCTGTTCGACGGCCTGGAGTTCCGGGTGCTGCGTGATCGGCTGCTCGAGGCCCTGCCAACCGAGGAGCTCGAGCCCGAGGGCGGCTTCGAGCTGACCGGAGCCGTGCTGGAGCCCGGCGAGGTGCGCGACTGGCTGTCGGAGCACACTGCGGTGGCCGTGGAGACCGAGGTCGGTGCGGTGTCCAACCGAGCCGGCGTCGACGTCGTCGGCCACTGGGGGTCGGGCAGCGGGGACGTGCGCGCGTTCGCCATCGCCGCAGCGGACGGTGCGGCGGCCTACGTCGACGTCACCGAGGTCTCACCCGAGGACGACGAGGCTCTTGCGACCTGGCTCGCCGACCCGAGCCACTCCAAGGCGATGCACGACGCGAAGGGTCCGCTGCTGGCGCTGTGGGCTCGTGGCTGGGACCTGGCCGGCCTGACGTCGGACACCCAGCTGGCGGCGTACCTGAACAAGCCCGACCAGCGGACGTACGATCTCGCGGACCTGACCTTGCGGCACCTGAAGCGTGAGCTCAAGGTCGAGTCCGCCGTGGAGTCAGCCGACGCGTTGAGCGGCGACGACCAGCTGGCCCTCGACTTCGGCGACGACGACTCCGGCACGGTGGTCGCGGCTCAGGCGTCCATGGTGCGGGCCAGGGCGGTGATCGATCTCGCCGATGCCCTGGACGCCGAGGTGGCCGAGCACGGCGGGACCGCGCTGCTCTACGGCGTCGAGCTGCCGTTGCAGCGCACGCTGGCACGGATGGAGCAGACGGGGGTCGCGGTCGACCTGGATCATCTGCACGCACTGGAGTCGCAGTTCGGCGCGACGGTCACGACGGCCGCCGAGGAGGCGTACCGGGTGCTCGGCAAGCAGATCAACCTCGGCTCGCCGAAGCAGCTCCAGGTGGTGCTGTTCGACGAGCTGGGGATGCCGAAGACCCGGCGCACCCGGACGGGTTACACCACCGACGCGGAGGCCCTCCAGCAGCTCTACCTCAAGACCGAGCACCCGTTCCTGGCGCAGATGCTGATCCACCGGGACGCGATCCGGCTCAAGCAGACCGTCGAGGGTCTGCTCAAGTCGGTGGCCGACGACGGACGGATCCATACGACGTACGTCCAGACGATCGCGGCCACGGGTCGGCTGTCCAGCACCGACCCAAACCTGCAGAACATTCCGATCCGGACCGAGGAGGGCCGCCGGATCCGCCAGGCGTTCATCGTGGGCGCCGGGTTCGAGTCGTTGATGAGCGCGGACTACAGCCAGATCGAGATGCGGATCATGGCTCACGCTAGCGAGGACGCGAGCCTGATCGAGGCGTTCAACTCGGGGATCGACTTCCACACGGTCACCGCGTCGCGGGTGTTCGGCGTCGCGCCGGAGGCGGTGTCGCCGGGGGAGCGGGCGAAGATCAAGGCGATGAACTACGGCCTGGCATACGGCCTGAGCGCCTTCGGTCTGAGCCAGCAGCTCGGCATCGACACATCCGAGGCGAAGGCACTGATGGATGAGTACTTCGAGCGGTTCGGCGGGGTGCGGGACTACCTGCGTGGACTGGTCGCGGAGGCACGCAAGACCGAGTTCACCGAGACGCTCCTCGGTCGGCGCCGCTATCTGCCGGATCTGATGAGCGACAACCGGCAGCGTCGCGAGATGGCCGAGCGGATGGCCCTCAATGCGCCGATCCAGGGCTCGGCGGCGGACATCATCAAAGTGGCGATGCTGGACGTCGAGAAGGCGCTGGATGACGCCGGGATGGCGAGCCGGATGCTGCTTCAGGTGCACGACGAGCTCGTCTTCGAGATCGCGCCAGGCGAGCAAGACGCCCTGACCGCCCTGGTCAGGGAGAAGATGGGGCATGCGGTGGAGCTGGCCGTCCCGTTGGACGTGTCGGTCGGCGTCGGTCGCTCCTGGCACGACGCGGCGCACTGAGCGCCCACCGACCCGCGAGAGCCGAGGAGACGACATGTCCGATCCGCCAGTGCCCGATCCTGCCCTGCCGGATCCTGCCCTGCCCGATCCGGCCCTGCCCGATCCTGCCGTCTTCGCCACCTGGACCCGCGCGATGGAACCGGTGAACGAGCGTGACGACCCGGTGGCCGCGTTCCTCCGGTTGGCCTGCCTCAGCTACAGCGAACCGCCCGCGGCCGACGAGGCCCGGGGTCTGCTGGCCACCGATCCGAGCCTTGCCAGGGCAAACGCGGCAACGCTGGCGGCGTGCGGTCGGGCCGAGGAGATAGGCGACCTGCTGGCCCAGGACCCGTCGGCGGTGTCGCGAGAGGACGGGCCGCACCGTTGGCCTCCGCTGCTGTACCTGTGCTATTCGCGGCTTGGTATCGGTGACCCGGTCGCCACCCTGCGCGTCCTGCTGGACGCCGGTGCCAATCCCGACAGTGGGTTCTTGTGGCGTGGATTGCCCTCCCCGTTCACCGCGGTCACCGGTGTGCTCGGCGGCGGCGAGCGGGACGAGCCGCCCCACCCGCAAGCCGTCGCGCTAGCCACGATGCTTCTGGATGCGGGCGCGGACCCGAACGACAACCAGGCCTTCTACAACCGCCAGTTCCGGCCGGACGACAGCCATCTGCCGCCTCTGCTCGAGCACGGCGCGGGTCGGCCGAGACGCTCTCCGTGGCGGGACAGGATGGGCTCGGCGTACCCGTCGCCGGAGCAGATGGTTGGCGAGCACCTCCGGACCGCCGCGGAGAAGGGGTTCACCCACCGGGTGCGGCTGCTGCTCGCGCACGGAGTCGACCCGAACACCCGTGGCTACCATCCGGCGCTGGGGGACCAGACGGCGTACGAGATCGCTGTCCGCAACGGCCACGCCGAGGCCGCCGCGATGCTGGCGGAGGCCGGTGGGGTCAGCGACCGGATCGACGACGTCGACCGGCTGATCGCTGCGGCGCTGGCCGGGGACGAGCGCATCATCGCGACGACGGGTCCTACCGCTCGTTTGGTCGGGCGCCGACCCGACGCGATGCGGCTGGCCGGCGAGCAGCTCGACGTCGCGGCGCTCGGTCGACTGCTCGATCTGGGCTACGACGTGGACACGGCCGGTCCCGATGGTCGCACCGCGCTGCACGAGGCGGCCTTACGCGGAGACCTCGAGATGGCGCGCTGGCTGATCGACCGCGGCGCGGACCCGACCCTTCGCGACCGGGACTTCGGTGCCACGGCGGGCGGCTGGGCCGCGTACGCCGGCCATGGCGAGCTGGCGTCCTGGCTGGATGGCCTGCTGGCCTGATGGCTGGCGGGTCGGGCTCGATGGTCCGCGGGTCCGATCGCTGGCGAGTTCGCCCCAGGAGCATGGATCTGCCCCACCCGCAGCTGGGGCAGATCCACGCCAATTGGGGCGAATCCCGTGACCCGGCGGCGCGCGAGCAGGCCGGTGGTCAGACCCCTGGGCGCGCTTCGAGCCGCCCGGACGAGATGGCGTCGCGGAAGGCCTGGTAGTCGGAGTCGTTCTGGTCGGCGTACAGGGCCGCGAACTCGGCGATCGCCTTGTCGAACTTGCGCTTGCCACCCAGGTAGGCCGCGATGGCGACGGGGTCGCCCGATCGGGCGTGGGCCCTCGCCAGTGTCCAGCCGCAGATCTGGGCGTAGAAGGTCATCCCCTCCGGAATCATCACCTCGACGACTGCGGACCCCTTCATGTCTCGGAGCTGGCGCCAGTAGTAGAAGCGATCGGTCTCGATGCCATGCGACCAACCCAAGAAGATGTCGGAGGCCGACTGCATCAACTGCTGCCCCTGGACCACACGCTCGCCGCAGTCGGCATAGCGGCTCGCCGGCAGGTGCGCCTCGAGCACCGAGCGGGTGGCCTCCTTGACCTGGAGGAACAGCGGATCGCTCGCGTTGCGGCCCTCCAGCAGAGCGACGAAGGCCCTGGTCCCGACCGACCCCACACCCACCACCTTGCGGGCCACGTCGAGGATCGAGTAGCGGTCCAGCAGTGTGCGTCGGTCCTCGGCCAGGCTTGCGCGGTAGCGCTCGAACAGCTGGCGGACGACGTCCTCCAAGTCCAGCGTGTCGAACTCGTCGCTGCGCTCCAGCTCGCGGAGCGGGATCAGCACCGGCGGCTGGCTGACGATGCGCATCCGCCCGTCGACGACCTCGGTCAGTTTGGACAGGGCCTGCAGGCTCGTGCGGCTTCGCGCCTTGTTGATGAGCTCCTCGCTCCGACGGATCGCCAGCGCGTCGCGCTTCGCCGCCGCCGCGTTGCCACGCTTGGTCTCTCTTGCGACGACAGCGCGCCGCATGTGGTCGACGCCGGTCCGGACGTCGGCCGCCGACATTCGGGCGTACCAGATGTCGAGGGTCCCGAGATGCGCGAACGAGGCCATCGCCGTGCGGTAGGCCTCACCTACCGCAAGGGTCACCGTGCGGACGTCTGCGGCAGCGAACTTGTTGTTGCGCGCGGCGATGGCGAAACTTGCAGCCAGCCGCTTGACGTCGAACTCGAACGGTCCGGGCAGCGTCTCGTCGAAGTCGTTGACGTCGAACATCAGCTGCCGCTCGGGTGACGCGAAGACGCCGAAGTTGCACAAGTGGGCGTCGCCACACAGCTGCACCTGGAGCCCGGCGGTCGGGGTTCCGGCCAGGTCGTCGGCCATGATCGCGGCTGAGCCGCGGTAGAAGGTGAACGCCGACGCCATCATCCGGCCGTGCCGGACAGGCACCAGATCGGGTTCTCGGGTCGTGTTTTGAGCCTCGAGCACAGCGACCGGGTCGGGGCGACCCGATCGCGGCCGCCAGCTCGCGTGCGCCTCGAGGGGCGTCGCGGATCTGGCCCCCACACCCGCCGCCTTGCGCTCGTCGAGGTCGAGGTGCGGTCGTCCCGCGGCGGTGTCGGCCATCGTCATTCCCTTCCGCCCGGTGCCGGTGCCGGCTTCGTTTCGGCCGGTGGCGATGCCCGGAAATCCGCAATCGCTTCTTCGACCGTTGGGTATATGTGGTCGATCTCGAGCAGCTCGATGATGCCGAACGTGTTCAGTGTCGCCCGCAGATCGGGGTCGAGGGCGGCCAGAGCGAACACCGCGTCGTGGCTGTGCACGAAACTGACCAGCTGATGCAGCGCCGCCCCGGCCGAGTAGTCGACGTCAGGAATCGATGAGCAGTCGAGGACCAGCCAGCGAACGGGGTCGGGCGCGGTGAGGATCAACTGCTGCACGCCGTCGGAGAACTGGTTGGCGTTGGCGTAGAACAGGTCCGCGTCATAGCGGAAGACCAGCAGTCCCGGTGCGGTCTGCATCCCCGTCTGTGCTCGGGTGTACGTAGGGTCGCCCTCGGGATCGACACCGATCACGAAACGGTGCGGACGGTACTGCCGGCGGATCATCTCGACCAGGGACAACACGATGGCGAGGATGATGCCCTGCTCCACCCCGACCGCGAAGACCACGACGGCGGTCAGCGCCGCGATGAAGAACTCGCTCCGTCTGGCGACCCAAACCCGCTTCAGACCCGCGATATCGACCAGATCGATCCCGATCAAGAACACGATCGCGCCGAGCACGGCCTTCGGCATGTCCGTCAGCAGACCGGTGAGGAACACCACGATGATCAGCACGACCAGTGCCATGGTCATGTTGGCGACCTGGGTCTTGCCCTTCTGCTCGTCCAGGATCTGCGTCTTGGTCGGGCTGCCGTTGACGACGAATGTCCCGGTCAGGCCCGCGGCCAGGTTGGCTCCGCTCAGACCCACGATGTCCCGGTTGATGTTGACCCGCTGCCCGTGCCGGGTGGCGAAACTGCGAGAGGTCGCCGCGCTCTGCGCGATGATCAAGACCGTGCACGAGAAGGCCACTCCGAGCACCTCCGGAATGTCGGACCAGCTGACGCCGGAGGGCAGGCCGATCGGTGGGAAACCACCCTGCAGGGTGCCGACAATCGCCACGCCGTGGGCGGATGCGTCGAGGGCCGCGGAAAGGATGATCGACAAGACCACCGCGATGATGGCGCCCGGAACCTTCGGCAGGAACCGCTTGAAACCGAGAATTACCACGAGTGCGCCGACGGCGAAGGCGAGCGTCGGCAGGCTGGTTTGGCCGAGATGGGTGAGGGTGTGCCATTGCTGCTGAAACCAGTTGCCCGAGCCCTTGGGAATTCCCAGCATGTCGGGGATCTGTCCGGTGAAGACCTGGATGCCGACCCCGGTGAGGAAGCCGACCAGCACTGAGGCGGACAAGAAGTCTCCGAGGAACCCGAGCTTGAGCAACCGTGCCAGGATCAAGAGGACCCCGCAGACCAGCGCGGTCAACGACGTGAGCGCCAGCCACTGGGGAGAGTTGGGTTGCAGCCCGGCAATTCCCAGAGCGGCCAAGCCGCCGGCAAGAATTGCCGCCGTCGCCGAGTCCGCGCCCACGACGAGCAGCCGAGAGGACCCGATCAGACCGAAGACGAGTGCCGGGAACATCACCGTGTAGAGGCCCGTGATCACCGGGACCTGGGCGATCGAGGTATAGCCCATCGTCTCGGGAATGGCGACCGCCGCCAGCGTGAGACCAGCCAGGACGTCGGTCCGCAGCCACGATCTCTGATAGCCGAGAAGGGCGGGCGGAGCTAGTCGTGCCGTCCAGCTCGATCGATCAGCGCTCATGCCGAACTCTCCCTACGAGTCGTCCAGCCTGCAGCCTCGACACATCATCGCATCGAGATTCTCAGGTCATTTGTCGATGCCATCTTCGACCCGTCGTGGCGTCGGGCGCATCACCCATCATGGGTGTGGTCAGCCGGTTTCTCCACCACTCCCCATCGCGATCTCCACCCGGATCTCCATCCGTGGGTGGTGGGTCGCGATCGCCTTTTCTTCGAGACTGGAGTCGTTCCTGACCAACTCCGGTCGTGTGTCGATCGGACCTCGAGAAAGTCCCACGATGAGCCAGCAGAGCATCGAGACCGTCGTCATCGGTCTCGCCGTCATCGCCTTCATCACCTACCGACTGAGCCGGTGGCAGTCGGTCCGGCCCTCACGCTTGTTCCGGATGCCTGCGGTGCTCGGCGCGGTCGGGGTGATCAGCCTGGCAGGCTCGGGCCAGCAGCTGCTCCGGCAGCATCTCGGCGTCATGGACGTGGGTATCGTCGGCGCCGAGCTGTTGGTCGGCGTCGTGGCCGGCTGGCTGATCGGCCGACTCACCGAGATCCGTACGTTCGCCGACGGCACCAAGTCGAAGCTCGTTCCGGCCGGCATCGCCGTGTGGCTCGGATTCGTCGCGCTGCGCATCGGTTTCGGTGTCGCAGCGTCGATGATGGGCGCATCGTTCGCTGCCATGCCGGGCATGACACTGATCGTGATCGCGGTGATCAAGACCGTGCAGGGACTGATGGTGCGCGGCCGGGTCGAGCGACATCTGGCAACCCAACAGACGCCGTACGCCGAGAGCCTGCGCTGACGCCCTCGGGCGAGGTCGCCGTCCGGCCGCCGAGCGCGACTCGGTTCGCGCCGGGCGCCGGCGCGGCCGGCGTAGGATCGCTGCGATGAGCTGGACCGAAGCGATCGAGGATCGCTGGGGTGGTCGCCACGGGACGGTGCGACTCGCGCTGAGACTGATCGGACTCGGCTTCGTCGCCTACCTGTTGGTCCGATCCGGCGCGTTCGGCGGACCGGTGTGGGTCTCGGTCGGCTCCGCGGTAGCACTCGCCATCTCGGCTGCTCTCATGCTGCTGCGGGCGTGGCGGCCGTTCGACCGCTGGGCGCTGGTGCTGACCACGACGCTGATGGCCCTCGGGATCGTTCTGAATCCGTCGATCGACTATCTCGGCAGCGTCTTCTTCGTCATCGGCGGGATCGTGCTGGTCGGTCAGCCCGAGGTGCCCTTTCGGCTCGCGGTCTCGATCACCGGCGTGCTGTCGGTGGGGCTCGTGGTGCGCGCGGTGCTGGCGAATCCAGAGTGGAGTGTGCTGCTGAGCACCCTGTTCGGTGCGTTCGCCGTCATCCTGTTCGGCGCCAACCGTCGTCAGCGGGTGCTTCGGCTGCGGGAGACGGCGCGGGCAACTGAGCTGGAGCAACGCAGTCGGATCGCCCGCGACCTGCACGACGTGCTGGCGCACTCGCTCGGCGGCCTCGTCGTCCAGCTCGACGCAGCCGGCGCCGAGCTGGAGCGGGGCCAGACGTCCGAGGCGGCGGCTCGGATCAAGGCATCTCGCCAGCTCGCCGTCGACGGGTTGCGTGAGGCGCGGACCGCGGTCGAGGAGCTGAGGACCGGCACCGAGCGAAGGCGTACCGACGAGCCGTCGGATCTCGTCGGCGCCCTCGAGACTGTCGTGAAGGGTCCCGTCGGGCTTCAGCTCGGCGCTGAGCTGGATGTGGTCGGCGACCCGAGCCCGGTGAGCCCACCGATCGCCGACGCGCTGACCGCCACCGCCCGCGAGGCTCTGACCAACGCCAACAAGCACGCGCCCGGCGCTCGGGTGTCGGTGACGGCGGTCTTTGCGCCGGGCGTTGTCCGCCTTGAAGTCGTGAGCGGGTTCGTCGAGCCTGTCAGGGAGACTGGCGGATCGCGCAACGATACGGCCGGGTCGACTGGGACTGGGTTGGCTGCGACCGGGGCGGGCACGGGACTGGCTGGTTGTCGCGATCGAGTGCTTGCCGTCGGCGGTCGCTTCGAGGCGGGCCGGGAGGGACGGCGTTGGGTCGTGTCCGCCGAGTGTCCCCTGCCCGCCGGGCATCGGCGGGATGGACCCGTCAGCGGGGTGGTGGACCGGTGAGCGGACCCACGGGTGGGCGAGATGGACCGGTGAGCGAGATGGACCGGTGAGCGAGGTGGACCGGTGAGCGAGGTGGACCGGTGAGCGAGGTGGACCGGGACCGGGACGGACCGGTGAGACGAACCATCACCGTCGTGGTCGCCGACGACCAGGAGATCGTCCGGGACGGGCTGGTCACGGTGCTGTCCCTGCTCGATGACGTGGACGTGGTCGGGTCGGCGGCGAACGGGCGGCAGGCGCTCGAGCTGAGCCGGCGGGTACGGCCCGACGTGGTGCTGATGGATCTGCGGATGCCGGAGCTGGACGGCGCCGACGCCACGGCGGCCCTGCTGGCGGAGCTTCCCGAGACCGCGGTGCTGGTCCTCACGACGTACGCCGACGACGCCTCGATCAGCCGGGCGCTGCGCGCGGGTGCCCGGGGCTACCTGACCAAGGACGCCTCGCGTGAGGACATCGCCGTGGCGATCCGTGCGGTCGCCCGGGGCCAGGCCACCTTCGATCGGGCCGTCTCCGCCCGACTCATCGCGGGCCTGCCCGATCCCGCGCCGACGTCGGATGGGCCCCCCATGCCCGGCCAGCAACCGCCCGGCCAGCGACCGCCCGGCCAGCGCTCGCCCGACCAGCGCCTCGCCGAGCTGACCCGCCGCGAGCAGGAGGTGCTCCGGCTGATCGGCGACGGCCTCACCAACACCGAGATCGCCGAACGGCTGTTCGTCAGCACGTCGACGGTCAAGACCCACATCAACAACCTCTTCGCCAAGCTCCAGCTGCGGGACCGCGCCCATGCCGTCCGCCTGGCGCGCGAGCTGTTCGGCTGACCCTCGTACGGGCCGTGGCCTGGACTTCGCACCACCCCCGACCCAAGGTGCACACCCTGTTCGAGTCTGCGCACTTCATGAAGTGCGCAGACTCGAACAAGGTGCGCAGACTCGGCCGTGGACGGCTGGCCCGGCCGAATCCCGGCCGAAATTGACCGCCGTTCGCGGGCGCGAGTAGTCTGGACTGTCGCTGTGGCCTGCGCGACTCCAGACGGAGTGGGTCACGCTCGTACGGGTCGGTTTCTCGGAGCAGTTCTGGTCGGAGCAGTTCTGGTTTGTACGGATCGGGCTGCAGCACACCGTCAACGAGTCCACCCCTATCGGAGCCCTACTACATGACCTCATCTCTCGAGGCACCACCTCAGGTCGCGTTCGACGACCTCGGTTCGCCGGAAGCCTTCATGGAGGCGATCGACGCAACAATCAAGTACTTCAACGACGGTGACATCGTCACCGGCACGGTCGTCAAGATCGACCGCGACGAGGTACTGCTCGACATCGGTTACAAGACCGAAGGCGTGATCCCCTCCAAGGAACTCTCCATCAAGCACGACGTCGACCCCTTCGAGGTGGTCAGCGTCGGCGACGAGATCGAAGCTCTCGTCCAGCAGAAGGAGGACAAGGAGGGTCGGCTGATCCTGTCCAAGAAGCGCGCCCAGTACGAGCGCGCCTGGGGCACGATCGAGAAGATCAAAGAAGAGGACGGCGTCGTCACCGGCTCGGTGATCGAGGTCGTCAAGGGTGGTCTGATCATCGACATCGGCCTGCGCGGCTTCCTGCCCGCCTCGCTGGTGGAGATGCGCCGGGTCCGCGACCTCCAGCCGTACGTCGGCCAGGAGCTCGAGGCCAAGATCATCGAGCTGGACAAGAACCGCAACAATGTGGTGCTTTCCCGCCGAGCGTGGCTGGAGCAGACGCAGTCCGAGGTGCGGCAGAACTTCCTCACCCAGCTCCAGAAGGGCCAGATCCGCAAGGGCGTCGTGTCCTCCATCGTCAATTTCGGTGCCTTCGTGGACCTGGGCGGCGTGGACGGCCTGGTGCACGTCTCCGAGCTGTCCTGGAAGCACATCGATCACCCCTCGGAGGTGGTCGAGGTCGGCCAGGAGGTCACCGTCGAGGTGCTCGACGTCGACCTGGACCGCGAGCGGGTCTCCCTGTCGCTGAAGGCGACCCAGGAGGATCCGTGGCAGGCCTTCGCCCGGACCCACCAGATCGGACAGATCGTTCCGGGCAAGGTCACCAAGCTGGTGCCGTTCGGCGCGTTCGTCCGGGTGGAAGAGGGCATCGAGGGTCTGGTGCACGTCTCCGAGCTGGCCGAGCGTCACGTGGAGATCCCGGAGCAGGTCGTCCAGGTGAACGACGACGTCCTGGTCAAGATCATCGACATCGACCTGGAGCGTCGCCGGATCTCGCTGTCGCTCAAGCAGGCCAACGAGGGCGTCGACATCTCGGCCGAGGACTTCGATCCGACGCTCTACGGAATGGCGGCGTCGTACGACGAGCAGGGCAACTACCTGTATCCCGAAGGCTTCGATCCGGAGACCGGGGAGTGGCTCGAAGGCTACGACGAGCAGCGGCACGCCTGGGAGCAGCAGTACGCCGAGGCACACGCTCGCTGGGAAGCGCACAAGAAGCAGGTCGAGGAGGCCGAGCAGGCAGCGGGTGCCGCAGCGGCTCCGGCGAACTACTCGAGCTCGACCGCGGGCGCAAGCACGAGCAGCACTCCGTCGGCTGCGGCCCCGAGCTCGGCCCCGGCCGGCTCGCTGGCGTCCGACGAGGCGTTGCAGGCGCTCCGGGAGAAGCTCACCGGCGGCGTGTAGGTCGATCGTTCGGCTGATCGTCAGCGGCCCCGTCCAGCTCGTCTGGGCGGGGCCGCTTTCTGCTTCCACCGACGAGAGGTCCGATCGGGCGAGTTCGGTACGTCGGAGAGTTCGGTTGGCGAGCTCGCTTGCGGTGGGCTGCCCTACGCTGGGCCGATGATCCGAGTGGGGCTGACGGGCGGGATCGCCTCCGGTAAGAGCACGGTGGCCACCGAGCTTGCCGACCGCGGCGCGATGATCATCGACGCCGACGTGCTGGCAAGGGAGGTCGTCGAACCGGGCACGGACGCGCTGGACGCGATCGAGGCCCGGTTCGGGCCGACGGTGGTCAGCGGTGGTGGTCTCGACCGTGCGGCGCTGGGTCGGATCGTGTTCGCCGACCCGGCGGCCCGGCGAGATCTCGAGGCCATCATCCATCCCGCCGTACGCGCCCGCGCTGCTCAGCTCGAGGCGGCCGCCGGCCCGGCTACGATCGTCGTCCAGGTCATCCCTCTCCTGGTCGAGACGAGCCAGCAGGACTCCTTCGACGTCGTGGTGGTGGTCGACGTCGATCCGGAGACGCAGATCGATCGGCTCCGTGAGCGCAACGGCTTCGACCGGACCGAGTCGGAGGCGCGGATCGCCGCCCAGGCTGACCGAGACGCGCGGCTCGCCGCGGCCGACGTCGTGATCGACAACGCCGGTTCGCGGGACGACTTGACCGCTCAGATCGATCGGCTGTGGACCCGGCTGCTGACGAGACCGCGCGCCGACGCCCCCGCCGGGTAGCACCGACTTCCTCCGTTCAGGTGGCGCCGACGGATGACATACTGCGAACTTGACCAGGAGCTTGGCCGCCCCAGGAGGTTTGTGGTGCAGTGTCCACGTTGTCGATCGAACGTCCCAGAGGTCGCCCACTTCTGCCAGGTGTGCGGACAGGACCTGAGATCGGATGATCAGTCGCGCCGCCGTTCGTTCGCGGCCAAGCCCGACGAGCCCGTCGCGTCGTTCGCACTGATCTCGTCGATCATGCCGCGGGGCACCGCCGGACAGCAGCCGCAGACGTACCGGATCGCCCTGGGCATCGCGATGGTGGTGGCCCTGGTCGCCGCGATCTTCGGGGCGTTGCCGATCGCCGTTCTGGTCGCCGCGTTCGCGATCCCGATCGTCTACATCGTCTATCTCTACGACGTGAACCTGTGGGAGGACGAACCACTGCCCGTTACGGCGCTGGCCTTCGGGCTCACCGGTCTGCTCGCCACGCTGTTCACCGTGCTGTGGATCCACCTGGTGCCGCTGACCATCTCGTTGACCGACCTCGACGGCTTCGTGATCGGCACGCCGACGGTCGGCACGTTCTTGATCATCGCGCTGGTCGTTCCGATAGTCGGAGAGGCGATCCGGGAGGTTGGTCCGCTGGTGCTCGCCAGCCGACCCCGGTTCGACGACTTGATGGACGGTCTGACGTTCGGTGTGATCAGCGGCGTGGCGTACGCCTGCTTCGACACACTGGTGCGTCACTGGGCTCTGCTCACCGGAGGAATCGCCCAGGTCGATCCCGGCCACTGGGTCTCGTTGATCTTCCTCGAAGGTTTCGTCAAGCCGTTGATCATGGGCACAGCGACCGGCATAGCGTGCGCGGAGTTCTCCGGGCTGGGCAAGGGCTACGACGGCTTCACTCCGCGCTACTTCGGTGGACTCATCACCGCGATCCTGGCCAACGTGGCGTACCAGGCGGGTGGCTACCTGTTCTCCTTCGTCGGTTCGCCGACGCTGGGCACCTCACTGCAGATCCTGTGGGGGCTGATCATTCTGGGTGCACTGCTGCTCCGGATCAGAGTCGTGTTGCACACGGGACTGATGGAGGCGGCGCTGGAGCAGGCCGCGCGTCAGGGTGCGGCCGGCCCGAACGGTGAGGTGGAGTTCTGCGCTCACTGCGAGATGCCGCTGGTGGACAACGCCTCGTTCTGCAATGCCTGCGGCACCGCCGTCAGCGCCCAGGCGAAGACGTCGAGACCCAAGGTCGCGGTACCCGTCGGGGCCGGTGTCTTGGGTGGGGAGGCGGCCGGGGTACCCGTCGCCTCCGGCGCCGGAGGTGCAGTGGAGGGTGCTGCTGCGGGCGGTGCTGCTGCCGTCGGCACAGACGGGTCGGAGGGTTCGGACGGGCTCGGTGGCTTCGGTCGCCAGGACACCGGCCCGATCGACACCGGCCCGATCGACACCGGCCCGATCGACACCGGCCCGATCGCCGTACCGACACCGAGCTCGCCGCAACCGTCGCCGGCCGACAGCGGCGTCTACGACCAGCTCGCCGAGGACCCGGGGAGGGCGTACCCACCCGGCACTCAGCCGCCCCCATCCGGCAGCGACGAGGGGGGCCGGCCATGAGTCAGAATCCGGGGGAGTGGAACCCGACCGGTCCCGGGTATCCGCCGCAGGGCGGCGGCCAGCCACCACAGCAACCGGGGCAACCTCCACAGACCCATCCGGCGCAGGGTGGGCAGGGGCAGGGCGGTCAGGCGCAGGGCAGCCCTGGCCAAGGTGGTCAGGGGCGGAACTACCCGCAGCAGGGCTATCCCCAAGGCAGCCAGCCACCGTCGCCGAACTACCCCCCGCAGGGTGAGCAGGGCTACCCGCAACAGGGCGGTCAGCCCACGTACCCCTCGCAGGGCGGTCAGCCCACGTACCCCTCGCAGGGCGGTCAGGGCTACCCCTCGCAGGGCGGTCAGCCGACGTACCCTCAACCGGGCTACGCGCCCCAGGGCTACCCACAACAGGGCTACGCGCCGCAGGGCGGCGTGCCACCGCAGGCCGGGTACGGGCAGCCGGGCTACGGTCAGGGCGCGTACGGCCAACCCACGAGCCTCGGCACGCCGGGCTCGTACGGCCAGCAGCCGCCGGGGTCGTACGGCCAGCAGCCGCCGGGGTCGTCCGGATCGGGCGGTCGGCCGCCGACCAAGAAGAGTCCCGGCCTGATCATCGGGATCGTCGTCGCTGCCGTCGTGCTGCTCGTCGCCGTCGGCGGCATCTTCATCGCGCTCAGCGGTGGCGGCAGCGACCAGCCCGTGTCCACGATCACGCCGGAGCCGCAGACTACTCAGCCGAGCACGCCGACCACCCAGCCGAGTGGGCCGACCAGCCAACCCAGCAACCCGTCGACGACGCCGTCCAAGCCGACCCAGCCCGCCGGAGACACCATCGACCTCGGGAACGGGATCCGGCTCACCCCAGCGGCGGGATGGACGGTGCAGGATCAGTCGTCGGGTGTGGCTTCCCTGACCAACGGCCAGGGCGTGTTCTACGGGCGACAGATCAAGCTGGACAAGGGCTCGAACGCCGTCCAGTTCTGCGATGCGTTCAACCGAGCCGCGTTGAAATCAGCGAGCAACGCCAAGTTCGGGCAGGCCGAGGCGGCCGATGTCGGCTCGGACAAGCTCAGTGCCGCGACGTGTGGTGCCACCTATACCGAGACCAGCGGAGACCAGTCGATCCAGGTATTCGTGTCGAGCCTCGTGTCCGTACGAAAGAGCGACGGACTTACCGTGGTCGGCACCCTGCTCTACGTCAAGAACACCGACGCTCAGACCAAGACCGACGCCGGGACGATGCTCTCGAGCATGCTGACCAGCCAGGTTTCCTAGCCGCTCGGCAAGTCCGACACCAGTCCTCTGGCGAGCAGCCTCTGAAACCCAGGGTGCGAGCGTCGTGGGCGGGCGGGCGCGGCCTGCGCGAGCAGCCTCTGAAACCCTGGGTGCGAGCGTCGTGGGCCGCGCGGCCTTTGGATGGAGGAGGAGCGAGCGGACACGCTTTTCGTTCGCGAGTCGACGACGACACCGAAGGTAGCGGGCGCGGCCTGCGCGAGCAGCCTCTGAAACCCTGGGTGCGAGCGTCGTGGGCCGCGCGGCCTTTGGATGGAGGAGGAGCGAGCGGACACGCTTTTCGTTCGCGAGTCGACGACGACACCGAAGGTAGCGGGCGCGGCCTGCGCGAGCAGCCTCTGAAACAAGAACTGTCGGAGGGGAGACGTAGGCTCGCCGACATGCGTCCGATCGAAGACCTTCAGCGCACCGTGGCCCCGTTCCAGGTGGTCGCGGACTTCTCGCCGTCAGGCGACCAGCCCACCGCGATCGAGGATCTCGAGCGTCGGGTCAACAGCGGGGAGCAGGACGTCGTGCTGCTCGGCGCGACCGGCACCGGTAAGACCGCAACGGTCGCCTGGCTGGCCGAGCGGCTGCAGCGACCCACTCTCGTGATGCAGCCGAACAAGACTCTCGCCGCGCAGTTCGCCAACGAGCTCCGACAGTTCTTCCCCGCCAACGCGGTCGAGTACTTCGTCTCGTACTACGACTACTACCAACCCGAGGCCTACGTTCCGCAGACCGACACCTACATCGAGAAGGACTCCTCACTCAACGAGGAGGTCGAGCGACTCCGTCACTCGGCCACCAACTCGCTCTTGACCAGGCGCGATGTCATCGTCGTCGCAACGGTCTCGGCCATCTATGGGCTGGGCACTCCGCAGGAGTACCTGGACCGGATGGTCCGACTGAAGATCGGGCAGGAGATCGACCGCGACGTCTTGCTGCGCAGGCTGGTCGGCATCCAGTACGCACGAAACGACCTGGCCGGAACTCGCGGCACGTTCCGCGTCCGCGGCGACACCCTCGAGGTCTTTCCGATGTATGAGGAGCTCGCCGTCCGGATCGAGTTCTTCGGCGACGAGATCGAGCACCTGTCGACGCTGCATCCACTGACGGGGGAGGTCGCGACCGACGACGACAAGGAGGTGTATCTGTTCCCGGCGAGTCACTACGTTGCCGGTCCCGAGCGGATGGAGCGGGCGATCGACGGGATCGAGGTCGAGCTGGGGGAGCGGCTGGCTGAGCTCGAGGCGGAGCATCGGCTGCTGGAGGCTCAGCGGCTGCGGATGCGGACGACGTACGACATCGAGATGATGCGGCAGATCGGCACCTGCTCGGGGATCGAGAACTACTCCCGGCACATCGACGGCCGCGGACCTGGCACGCCACCGAACTGTCTGCTCGACTACTTCCCCGAGGACTTCCTGCTCGTCATCGACGAGTCGCATGTCACCGTCCCGCAGATCGGCGGGATGTATGAGGGTGACATGTCCCGCAAGCGGACGCTGGTCGAGCATGGCTTCCGGCTGCCGAGCGCGATGGACAACCGGCCGCTCAGGTTCGAGGAGTTCGCCGAGCGGATCGGGCAGACCGTCTATCTCTCCGCGACTCCCGGCAACTACGAGCTCGCCAAGTCCGACGGCTATGTCGAGCAGCTCATCCGCCCGACCGGTCTGGTGGATCCGGAGGTGATCGTCAAGCCGACCCAGGGCCAGATCGACGATCTGATGAGCGAGATCAAGCAGCGGACGGCCATCCACGAGCGCGTGCTCGTCACGACGCTCACCAAGAAGATGGCGGAGGATCTCACCGACTACCTGCTCGAGAACGGGATCAAGACCCGCTACCTCCATTCCGAGGTCGACACCCTGCAGCGCATCGCGTTGCTGCGTGGCCTGCGGCTGGGCGAGTTCGACGTGCTGGTCGGCATCAACCTGCTCCGGGAGGGTCTCGACCTTCCCGAGGTGTCGCTGGTGGCCATCCTCGACGCCGACAAGGAGGGCTTCCTGCGGAGCGCGAAGAGCCTGATCCAGACGATCGGCCGCGCCGCCCGGAACGTGTCCGGCCAGGTCCACATGTATGCGGACTCGATCACCGACTCGATGGCTGCCGCGATCGACGAGACCAACCGCCGTCGCGAGAAGCAGGTGGCCTACAACACCGCGCACGGGGTCGATCCGCAGCCGCTGCGCAAGAAGATTGCCGACATCACCGACATGCTGGCTCGGGAGGATGCCGACACCGACGAGCTGCTCAGCACGCGGCAGCGCAAGGGCCGCTCGCCGGTCCCCAGTTTGGGCAACAAGGACATCGGGGCTCATGCTCGCGAGCTCGCGGGGATGCCGGCCGGCGATCTGGCCGACTTGGTGCAGCAGCTGACCGATCAGATGCATGCCGCGGCGGCCGACCTCCAGTTCGAGGTTGCGGCCCGACTGCGCGACGAGATCTCGGAGCTGAAGAAGGAGCTCCGGCAGATGGTCGAAGCCAACCGGTGACGGTGGTGCGCTCGGACCAGCGTGCGCGGGCCGCGTCCGCGCCCTGAGCGCTTTCGGAGGTGCGGACGAGCGATACATCGCCGTGGTCGTTCGGTCAGTTCGGGGCGTGGAACGGTCCGATCCGGGCCTCGTCCAACACGGTGTCGGTGAGCACCGCACCGGTCAGATCGGCGCCGACGAGTACCGCGCCGGTCAGGTCGGCCCCGGTCAGGTCGGCCGATCGTAGGTCGGCGCCCGTCAGCGAGGCCCCGACGAGCCGGGCGCCGCGCAGGTCGGCTGCAGTCAGGTCGGCGGCCATCAGACGTGCCCTGGACAGGTCGGCGTTACCGAGCCGCGCCGAAGTCATGGTTGCGCAGATCAAGACGCTGTCGGCCAGGTCGGCGCCGGAAAGATCGGCCCGGGACAGATCGGCATGGTCCAGGCGTACGTCGGCCAGGTCGACACCCGACAGTGCGACGCCCGCGAACGGCGCTCCGCGGAGGTCGCGCGCGTGCTCGTGGTCCCGGTCGGGCAGCTCGGCGACAAGGTCGGTCCAGGCTGACCCGGCCCGCAGGGCGCTCAGCACGGCTCCCCGCACCGACTCCCCTCGGGCGCCACCCCAGCGGCCCCGCGCCTCGGCGCGCGCCAGCTCCAGCTCGGGCCCGATCTCGAAGGTCACCGGCTCTCCTCACCCTCCGTTGATCGTCCGCTCATCAGTGGCTGTTCTGCCGCAGCGCATTGGCCCGATTCTCCAGCTGCCCGATGGCGGGTTCCTCGGCCACCAGTCCGGCCTCGTTCTGGGCGGCCTCCAGCCGGCCGTTGATCGCGTCGGCCTCGTTCATGATGGCCTGGCGTTCGGCCTGCAACGCGGGTCGGTTCGCCGGATCGGCGTTTCGAAGGATCGTCCGGTCCAGGCCCTCGGCGATCGCGCGGGCGTCGTTCACCCGACCCGCGAGACGTGGCCGGATGACCACCGGGTCACCCTCGCCCACCCAGCGGCCGTTCTCCTGGACCCATCTGTGGGGACGATCGGCGGGCCAGCCGATCGACTGCAGGAACTCGTCCACACGACGCAGCAGCCGCCCGGCGGTCTGGATCTTCTCCAGCAGCACCCGGATGGCCCGATCGGTGATGTCGGGTCGTGGGTTGGCGGCCTCGTCCTCCAGGATCCGGCGAGCGTTGGAGACGGCGTCCCGCGCGTTCTGCAGGTCTCGGATGTGGTCGAACGGTTTCTCGTTCGGATCGGCCGGCCCGACGCGCTCCCCGGCGGCCTCGCGGCGGGCAGCGGCGTAGTGGTTGGTCACCCGGCCGTCCTCGCCTCGGTTGTAGTCCCCGAGCGGGTCGTAAGCCTTCGCCTCGATCACGCGGAAGGCGTCAGCCGCCTCCGGACTGACGCCGAGGCCGGGCGCCTCCGACGGTCGCAGCAGGTTGTCGTGCGCCGCCTCCCATGCGTCGAGGTCCTGGTTGATCTTGGTCGCCCGGTCGCCCAGTGCCTCGATCTGACGCTGCGAGTCAGCCTCCGGCACCTCACGAGCGAGGGCCTCCCGCGCCTGGGTTGCGGTGTCGAGCTCGGTACGCAGCCGCCCGAGCTGGGCCAGGTGCTTCTGCGCCACGTTGGCCGGGATCCGGTCCCGCAGTGCCGCGATTCGCCGGGCCAGCGCATCGACCAGCCGGCTGACCTGCACCCGGCCGAGCTGAACGGCGGCGTCGTACGCGCGCTTCTCGGCGGCCTTCAGCTCACGCTCCACCGCGCGTACGGCCGCGTCATCGCCTGCCTGCTCCGCTCGCTCGGCCAGTGCCCGGGCGTTGTTCAGGTCGGCCTGCAGACGACCCTGCAGCGCGGGATCGGGTTGCCGGGTCGCCGCGTGCCGCTCCTGCAGCCGGACGATCCGCTCGACCAGGGCCTGGGCCCGAGTCTGCGCGGCGGGCCGGCCGGCCGGGCCCGGTTGCGGCCGCGCGGTGCTGGACTCGTCGTCCCCGGTACGCTCCTCGCCGGTGCGTTCTCGACCGGTGCGTTCCTGACCGCCCCGGCCGCCGGTACCTTCGCTGTCGCCGCGCCCCTTCCCGGAGCCGCCGACCTTGTGGAACAGCCAGCCGAGGAAGAGATTGGCCACCAGCCCCTTGTCCCAACGCTCGCCGGTCGCCACATTGACGCCGACGCCGACGCCGGCCGACAGCAACATCGTGCCGCCGAGCAGCGCGCCCCCCTCGAGCCCCAGGCCGAGCAGCACCCCGCCGCCGAAGACGAAGGCGGCGCCCGCGAACGTACCGATCGCGACGTGCTTGATCAACGTATGTGGCTCGTACCAGGGCCGCCCGTTCTTCACGTTGTCGTGGATGCCGGAGACCAGGCCACCGGCAGCGCCGCCTACCACGATCGATGCGGGACCCATCACCGGGAACAGCACTACCGCGACCAGTAGACCGACCCAGAAGCCAGGGTTACTGAGCAGGTCGAACAGATCGGAGAGCTGGTCGCCGACCCAGTCGACGATGTCGCCAAGGATGCCCCGCTGCACCTGCGGTCCGCCCGCCATCGACTGGTCGAGGCGCTGCTGGCCTTGGCCGACGCGTTCGCGGGCCCCGGCTGCGGCGTCGCCGGATCTGGTCGCCGCGTCTGTCTGACGTTCGGCGAGGTGGTCACGGACCGCGGTCGTTGCCTGCGCCAGACCGCTGCCGGCGAGCGCGGTCGCGGTGCCGAGGTTGCGACGGGTCGCGTCGACGAGGCCGCTGCCCGCGGTCCGCGCCTCCTCCGCGGTCTGGCGCAGGGCCTGTCCTGCCAGCCCGGCCAGCGCGTGCGCGCCGGCGGCGACCCGCGAGGCGGCGTCGGCCAGTACGCTCCGCTGATCCGCCCCCAGTCCATGCAGGGCATCGCCCAGCTCAGCCTGGGCCGTACCGAGCGAGGCTGCCCCGGCGTCGGCCATCGCCGCCGCCTGGCCGACTGCGCCGAGATGCTGCTGGACCAGCTGCTGCTTGGCGGTCGCCGCCGTTGCCGCCGCGCCGGTCGAACTGAGTCGTACGTTCTTGAGCCGTCGGGCCGCTCCGGCCTGGCTCCGCCGACTCGCGGCCATCGCGCGCCGCGCCTGGCCCGCGAGCCGGGTGACGAGCCGGGCAGCTGCCGCGGTGACCACCCCGCGGGCCTGGTCGCCGCGGACGCGCAGGACCTCACGGCCGGTGGCCGCCGATCCGGCCAGCTGTCGGACCGCGGCGGTGCCTTGTCGCGCGAGTTGCTGGCCGGCCTGCCCGGCGGTGTCGGCGAGCACGGCGCCGGAGCGTTCGTTGGTCGCGGCCAGCCTGCCGCGCAGCACTGAGGCTTCCTGGCCGACCGTTGACGCGGCCTGCTCGCTGGCATCGAGCATTGTCGACGCGGCCTGCCCCGCGTGCGTCTGCATCCCGATCTGCGCCTGGACCGCGGCGCCGCGCATCTGCGCAGCGGTGTCGGCGGAGATCTTCTGGTCCACCTGGTCGTAGGCCTGTGCCACGTCTCCGCCACGCTTGCCACCCGTGCCCGCCGCCGTCCGGCTCGCGGTGTTGCCCAGCTCTGCGGCGGTAGCTGCTCCGGTCTGCCCCCCAACCGCGAGGGTCTGACGGGCCTGTTCGCGGCCCGCCTGACGCACCCGGTCCGCCTCCTGGGCGACGCCCTGATCCCCGCTCTGCAGTGCCGCCGCGGAGGAAGCACCGACCGCGGCGGTCTGCTGGCCGTGCTCGCCCACCACCTGAGACTGTGCTTCCTCAACGCCGGCGCTGATGGCCGTACTCGCCTGGCGGTCGGTCGACTCCGCGGCGGCGAGCTCGGCCGCCTCGGTCTGAGCTACGCCCGCGGCGACCCCGGCCGCAACCGATTGCAGCGCGGCGGCGGCTGCCCCGACGCCGCCGGCGAGCTGCGCGCGGGCGGCGGTGCCTCCCTCGGCGAGTGCCGCCACGATCACCGCGCCGGCAGCCGTACCTGGGGCCGTCGTCTCGACGGCACTCTCTGCGACCGCCTCGTCGAGGCTGACCTGCGCGGCGAGCAGTTGCGCCGCGCCCTCGTCGGCAGTCGGCCCGTCCCCGAGCGGTACCTCCTCATGGTGGGCGCTGTCCCGAGCGGCGTCCGCGTCCAGCCGGTGATCGAGTGTGTGTCCGTCGGTCGACAGCGGAGCCGACGGGAGCGGTGTCGGTGGCGCTGCCGCCGACTGGGACGAGCCGGACGGCGCCGATGCTCGCCCGGCAGGGCTGCCCGATGTCGTGTGCAGACCGGGGCCGGTCCCGGTCGAAGCAGGCTGGCCGGCGGGTTTGGTCGGTATCGGTCGCGGCGGGGGACCGATCCGACCACTGCGGCGCTCCGGCTGCTGCTGGATCGCGCTCGTCAGTGCGGCATTCCCGGCCTGCTGCTGGAGCCGAAGCACCGCCAGCTCCGCGGGTCGGGCTTCCTCCGGCTGGGCTGCCTGGGCGCGCCTCGTCGCTCCGGCTCGCTCTCGAGCCGCTGACGACAAGGTCGGATCGCGGTCGCGTGCCGGCATGCCACCTCCCGCCTTCGATGGTCACATGACCGCTCGGCCACGACCATGCCCGGACGGGCAGTCATCGGGGCAGCGTGGTCCGCCCGAGCGTCGGTGGCACCCATCGATCTGTGCCCTGAGCCTGTCGAAAAGGCAGGAGTGCGAGCCGGGTCTCCGTCTCGTACCTGACCGGCGTGAAGACCCGCGCCCGTGGGATCAGTGCTCGTCCGTCTGCTCAGCCCAGCCGCTCGTGCAGGTAGCACCAGCGCCAGGTCTCCCCCGGTTCGAAGCTGCGCATGACCAGGTGTCCGGAGTCGCGGAAGTGACGCGTGGCGTGCTGACCGACGGAGGAGTCGCAGCACCCGACGTTGCCGCAGGTGAGGCAGATCCGTAGGTGCACCGTCCGTGTTCCCTCGCGGACGCAGTCCTCGCAGACCTCAGACAGTGGTCGGCTGTTCGACGGTGCGGTCCGCAGGTCGTCGCACGGACCCTCGTCGACGAGTGGCACTTCGACCGGCCCGCCCTCGTCGAGCTGATCGGACCGTTCGGTGGCAATGGTCAGCATCGACTCCTCGATGTCGAGCGAGCCGAGCACCTCCTCGATCACGTCGTGGTCGACCGTCCCCGTCGAGCGGATTCGGAGCACCTCGGCACGTTCTGCGGTGATGGTGAGCAGCCGCAGCCGGCGGTACTCCTCCGCGGGCGTCTCGTCGTCGGAACCGAGCCGTTCCCAGAGCGCTTCCGGTCGCGCCGCGATCCGGTCCCGTACCCGGTGGACGACGTCGGGGTCATCGTCGGTGCTGATCTTGTCCAGCTCGGCGAGCGCCGCGTTGCTCGCGGTCTGTAGCACCGTGGCGGCCTGGAGTGCGTCAGACCGCGGATCGGGTCCACGCAATCCCAACCGACGGACGAGCACAGGCAGCGTCAGCCCCTGGATCAGCAGAGTGCCGGCGACGACGATCATGGCTCCGAACACGAGGACGTCGCGGTTCTCGATCTCGCGAGGAATCAGCAGCGCCGTGGCGAGCGTGACGACACCGCGCAGGCCCGCCCAGCCGATCACGACGGTATGCGACCAGGGCAGCCTGTGCGACCGGTACTTCGCGTCCCTGGGCAGCAGGCCGAATCGACCGCCGATCGCCCAGAGCATCCGGATCATCATCACGCCGAGCAGCACAGCCACGCAGAAGAGGGCGATCCGGCCGGCGCTCAGTTCCGACGTGCCGAGATTCGCCACGATCTGGCGGGCCTGCAGACCGATCAGCAGGAAGACGGTGTTCTCCAGCAGGAACTGGACGGTGCTCCAGTTGACTCGCTCGCTCAGCCGAGACAGGCCGCTTTGGATGAGCGGGGACTTGTGGCCGAGGATGAGCCCCGCGACGACCACGGCGATGACACCGGAGCCGTGGAACTCGTGATATCTGATCTCCTCAGCGGCTAGATAGGCCGCCCACGGGACCATGAAGGAGATGGCGGTGTCGAAGACGGGCTGCGTGATGTGCTTTCTCACGATCGTGGCGAGCCACGCGACCGCGAACCCCACGGCGGCTCCGCCGATGGCAGCGACACCGAAACCGGCGGCGATGTCGAAGGGGCTCACCTCGGTGGCGATCGCCACCAGCCCGACACGTACGCACGTGATGGCGGTGGCGTCGTTCAGCAGGGACTCGCCCTCCAAGATCGTGACCAGGCGGCGAGGTAGCCCGATCCGGCGAGCGATGGTCGTGGCCGCGACGGCATCCGGCGGAGCGACAACGGCGCCGAAGGCGAACGCGAGCGCGAACGGCACCGGGAGGATCAGCCAGGTGAGCAGGCCGATGCCGAGGGCAGTCACGATGACGAGCAGCACGGACAGGTACGCGATCGAGCGCACGTTGGTACGGAAGTCGATGATCGAGCTGCGAATCGCGGCCGCGTAGAGCAGCGGAGGCAGGAACCCGATCAGCACGATGTCGCTGTTGAGTGACGGTTCGTTGATGAACGGCACGAACGACGCCCCGATGCCGACGAGCATGAGCAGCAGGGGGGCCGAAAATCTGACCCTCTCCGCGAGCGCGGTCACGGCGACAACGGCCACCGCGATGACCAGCAGACTCAGAGCGATGTGCACCGGGCAATGCTGCCAGACGCCCCCATACGCGGTTAGGGTCGCCGGATGGGGATGGAGGACGACCCGGCCGGATGGGCGCTGCTGACGTCGCCGAGCATCGTCGAGCTGCTGACCGCGGCCGTCGCCCACGGCGGGGGTGTGCTGCGCTCGTGGGAGGTCGACGGGGTGGACGCCGAGCCGGGTCTCCAGACCACTGCGACGTATCGCACCGAGGTCGAGTGGCCCTTCGGCATCCGGACCGAGCTGCTCGGGGTCAGCGCGCGGGTGGGTGGAGCAGCCGGCACGGACGCCGATGCCGTGATCTTCGCCGCCGGCGACCGACAAGTGGCCGCGTGGCTGTACCCGCGGGACCCGGACCTCCCCGGCCTGGTCAGAGCCGCGTTCGCCGAGGGAGTTGCGCAGCTCCTCAGCCAGCACCTGGTGCTCGGCCGACCGGTGACGCCGGGACAGGTCCGCCTGGAGCTCGTCGGTTACCGGCCACGTCGGCGGGCCGTCCTGCGGGCCGACGTGGCCGGCAGCGATGGGCCGCAGACGGTGTTCCTCAAGGTGCTGAAGGACGATGCGGTGGCCCCGACGGTCCGTCGGCACGAGCTCCTCAGGGAGGCCGGGCTGCCCGTCCCCGAGGTGGTGGCGGTGACCGACGACCAGGTGCTGGTGCTGCCCGCCTTGCCCGGACGTACGCTCGCGCACGCGCTGTTCGACGACGCATCGGCACCCTGCGACGGTGAGTCCCTGGTGGAGCTGCTGGACGCCCTGCCTGCGGAGGCCGCCGAGCTTCCGCGGCACACGCCGTGGGCCACCGCGATCAGGCAGTACGCCCACACGGTCGGTGCCGCTCTGCCGACCCTCCAGCCGCGACTCGCGGCGATCCAGGAACGCGTCGAGGCCGGACTCGAGACGATCCCGCTCGGCACCGAGCCGACCCATGGCGACTTCCACGAGGGACAGGTGTTCGTCGCTGGCGGCCGGATCGTCGGACTGCTGGACGTGGACCGGGTCGGCCCCGGGCACCGAGCGGACGACCTGGCCTGCCTTGTCGGCCACCTCGCCACCATCCAGGGAATGACGCAGGAGCAGTCGAGGCGGATCGACCGGTTGGCCGCGGAGTGGATGAAGGTGTTCGACAAGCGGGTCGATCCGATCGAGCTCCGGCTCAAGGCCGCGGCCATCGTCGTCTCCTTGGCCACCGGGCCGTACCGCATGCAGCAGAGCGGGTGGCAGCAGGCCACCGACGCCATCGTGTCGCGTGCGGAGCAGCTGCTGCTGAGCGCCGGCTGACTGGGCAGGGCCGGCCCTCTCATGCTCCCCGGCCTGCTTCCTTCCCCGCGAAAGTGGGCGCAAACGACAACCTCCGACGGCGTGTCGCTGTCGTATGCGCCCACTTTCCCGGCGGACCCCTCGGCGCGGTGGATTCCCGCTGTGCGAGCATGCCCAGACCGGGCGATGGTCGGAGCGTTCGCGACGATCGGTCGCGCTGTCGTCGGTGGAGACGGTCAGGAGGTGCGGGTGCCATGGGTGACGGAAACGGGACCCCGGGTCGCACGGAGTCCGGAACGCCGTTCGCGACGATCTACTCTCCAGAGGATCTGGCGGGTTTCGATCCCGACTCCGCGCTGGGGCAGCCCGGGGAATTTCCGTTCACCCGTGGTCCGTACGCGTCGATGTACACCCACCGTCCCTGGACCATGCGCCAGTACGCCGGCTTCGGCACGGCGGCGGAGTCGAACGCCCGCTATCTGGAGCTGATCGCGCACGGCACGACCGGGCTGTCGGTGGCATTCGACCTGCCCACCCAGATGGGCTACGACTCCGACTCCCCGCGCGTCAGCGGCGAGGTCGGTAAGGTCGGTGTCGCGATCGACTCGATCGAGGACATGCGGACCCTCTTCGGTGGCATTCCGCTGGGCGAGGTGTCCACGTCGATGACCATCAACGCGCCCGCCGCGGTGCTGCTCCTGCTGTACGAGCTCGTGGCCGAGGAGCAGGGCGTGGACCCGGGGACGCTCACCGGCACGATCCAGAACGACGTGCTGAAGGAGTACATCGCGCGGGGGACGTACATCTATCCGCCGGCGGCATCGCTGCGCCTGGTCAGCGACACCTTCGCCTACTGTCGGGAGCACCTTCCTCGCTGGAACACCATCTCCATCTCCGGATACCACATGGCCGAGGCCGGTGCGACGCCGGCGCAGGAGATCGCGTTCACGCTGACCGACGGGATCGCGTACGTCGAAGCCGCGCTGGCCGCCGGGCTGGCCGTGGACGAGTTCGCGCCGCGATTGTCCTTCTTCTTCGTGTCGCGCACGACGCTGCTGGAGGAGGTGGCGAAGTTCCGCGCCGCGCGGCGGATCTGGGCGCATGTGATGCGAGACCAGTTCGGCGCGCAGAACCCGAAGTCGCAGATGCTCCGCTTCCACACCCAGACCGCGGGCGTCCAGCTCACCGCTCAGCAGCCGGAGGTGAACCTGGTTCGGGTCGCCGTCCAGGGGCTGGCCGCGGTACTCGGCGGCACCCAGTCGCTGCACACGAACTCCTTCGACGAGGCGATCGCGCTGCCCACCCAGAAGTCGGCCCGGCTGGCGCTGCGTACCCAACAGGTGCTGGCCTACGAGACGGACGTGACCAAGACCGTCGATCCGTTCGCCGGTTCGTACGTCGTGGAGTCCCTCACCGACGACGTCGAGGCTGCGGCGCTGGAGCTGATGGAGCAGGTGGCGACGCGTGGGGGAGCGGTGGCCGCCATCGAGCAGGGCTTCCAGAAGTCGGAGATCGAGCACTCGGCGTACGAGATCGCCCGGCAGATCGACGACGGGTCGCGGGTCGTGGTCGGAGTGAACCGGTTCGCTCTGGACGAGGAGGAGCCGTACGAGCCGCTGCGTGTCGACCCCGCCATCGAGCAGGCCCAGTGCGATCGGCTCGCCCGGCTGCGCGCCGAGCGGGATGGCGCGGCTGTCGACGCTGCGCTGGTCGAGCTGAGGTCCGTCGCCGGCGGGACCGCCAACGTGCTCGTGCCCCTGAAGGCCGCACTCGCCCTGCGGGCCACCGTCGGTGAGGTCTGCGATGCCCTCCGCGACGTCTGGGGTGTGTACACCCCCACCGAGCGCTTTTGACTCTGCCGCCCCGGCCCGCCTCGCCCCGGCCCGCCTCGCCCGGACGTTCCTGCACACCCTGTACAACTCTGCACACTTTCTGCGGTGTGCAGCCTCCACCAAGGTGTGCAGCTCCCGTCCGGCGATCGGCGCCGCAACCCAGGGTTCGTCCGGCCTGGGCGGCGGGTCACCGGTTCTCGCGCCCGAACAGTTGTCCACAGATTCGGGGGACAACTGGCCGAGGTCCTTACGAAACCCTTGACAGTTGCTGTTCGGTGTCCACCATGTCTGAGATCAGCCTCCATCGAGAACTCCTCGACCAGGGTCGTACGCACTTCGAGCTCGAGCGTCAGGTGCGGTCCGGCGTACTGTCTCGAATCCGTCGCGGCGCGTACGCTGAGCCGCTGCCGCCAGGGACGGGCCCGACGTCCACTCACCGGGCACTCCTGACCGCCGCTCTGCGTCAGCTGTCCGACGACGCGGTGGTCAGTCACGTGTCCGCTGCGATCATCCTTGGCCTGCCGACCTGGTCCGACCAGCTCGCCAGGGTCCACGTCACCCGCAACCGGGTCGGTGGCGGGAGGATCGAGCGGGACCTCACGGTCCACGGGTCTCTGCTCGGGACTGCCGACACGACGGTCGTCGACGGAGTGCGCGTCACGAGCCTTGCCCGGACGGTGGTGGATATCTCCTGCACCGAGTCGATCGAACGTGGCGTCGCGGTCGGCGACGCCGCGCTGCGACTCGGTCTCCGCGATGACGAGCTCCGGGCCGCGATCGACGCAGCCCGGCGCCGACGCGGGGTCGGGCGAGCCCGCTCGGTCGCCGGTCTGGTGGACGTGCGCAGCGAGAGCGTCGGGGAGTCGTTCAGCCGGGTCCGGTTCTGGCGCTGGGGCTTGCCCGCGCCTGTCCTGCAGGTCGAGGTTCGGGACTCGTACGGGCGACTCGTCGGTCGCGGCGACTTCGGGTGGCCGGAGGTCGGGACCATCGGCGAGTTCGACGGCAAGGTCAAGTACGGCGCGCTGCTGAAGCCCGGTCAGACCGCGCAGGACGTCCTGCTGGCCGAGAAGCGACGGGAAGAGCGGATCCGCGAGCTCGGTTGGCAGGTGGTGCGGTGGGGCTGGGCGGACCTCAACGACCGGTCGGGGCTGGTCGCTCGGCTGGAGGCCGCCTTCGGCCGTGGCCAGGACCTGAGCGACTGACTCATCCCATCGGCCCGCGCCGGCCCGGCCGTCGCGCACCTGCACACCTTGTTCGAGTCTGCGCACTTTGCGGAGTGCGCAGACTCGAACAGGGTGTGCAGCTACGACGGGAAGGCCGCGGCTGGATCTCGCCGCCGAGCAGGACCCGGCGATACGGTGTCGGACGTGACCCACCTCGACCCGACCTGGACGATTCTCGCCAGCTACGAGACCCAGGAGCACAACCGCTGTGTAGACATCTTCGCCAGACCTGATCAGACGTACGGGTTCGAGGAGTTCCGGCGCGATCCGGAGGACATGGGCGCCTGGTACGACGTCGCCTACTTCGCCGAGCACCGCTACACCAGCCGCGAGGAGGCCGAGCAGGCCGCTCGCCGCGAGGTCCACTGGCTCGAGGCCGCGACCCAGGCCTGACTCGGCGACGTGCCCTCGAGCTTTCGGGACAGAGTCTGTGCCCACGGAGCGGGCGCGAGCCGGAGGAACCGCGCGAGCGCGAGCCCGCATGAAACACCCCGCATGAAACACTGGGCCGCGTGCACAGACGGCAAGTGATCACCCGCGCGGCGGAGCGGCTGAACGACCGGCTGGTGGCCATCCGTCGCGACATCCACGCGCACCCGGAGATCGGCAACGCCGAGCATCGCACTACCCGGGTGATCATGGACACCCTGGCGGTCGCCGGTTTGTCGCCGAAGGTGCTCGACGTCGGGACGGGCGCGTTGTGCGACATCGTTCCCGCCGGCAGCAGGGAAGCGCCGATGGTCGGGCTTCGCGCCGACATCGATGCTCTGCCGATCCAGGAGGCGAACGACGTCTCCTACCGCTCGGTGTATCCCGGGATGTGTCACGCGTGCGGTCACGATGTGCACACGGCGATCGTGCTCGGCGTCGGCCTGATCCTGGCCGAGCTCCGCGAGGAACAACTGCTCGATCACGGTGTCCGGCTGATCTTCCAGCCGGCCGAGGAGCTCAGTCCGGGAGGTGCGCTGGACGCGATCGACGGCGGCGCGCTCGAAGGCCTCTCGGAGGTCTATGCGATGCACTGCGACCCACGGACCGAGGTCGGTCGGATCGCGCTACGCACCGGGGCGATCACCTCTGCTGTCGACAGCGTCTTGATCAAGCTGACCAGCGCTGGTGGGCACACGTCCCGGCCGCACCTGACCGGCGATCTGGTCGGAGCCCTCGGGGCGCTCGCCACGACCATGCCGCTGCTGCTCACCCGTCGGGTCGATCCGCGGAGCGGAGTCTCGTTGGTCTGGGGTCGGATTCGTGCCGGCAACGTCACCAACGCCATCCCCGCCAGCGGGGAGATCGAGGGCACTCTACGGGCGCTCAGCGTCCAGGGTTGGCGAGACGCCCAGCAGATCATCGCTTCGCTGGCGACGCAGGTCGTGGCCCCGTACGGCGTCGGTATCCACGTGTCCATCACGGCCGGTGTGCCGCCCGCCGTCAACCACGCGCACGGAGTCGACCGCTTCGGTGCGGCCGCCAAGGCCATCATCGGACGCGGCAGCGTCGGCACCACCGAGCAGTCGCTGGGTGGTGAGGACTTCTCCTGGATGCTGCAGCAGGTGCCCGGTGCGCTCGCCCGGTTGGGTGTTCGTCCGGTCGGCGCCCGAACCGCTCCCGACATCCACCAGGCGGCGTTCAACGTCGACGAGGCCTGCATCGGCGTCGGTGTCAAGGTGCTCACCGAGCTCGCTGCCACCTCGAGCGCACAACGCGACTGAGCAGGGGCGTCCGCCCGCGTACGTCTTCTCGTTCCGTCCGACTCTCCCTCCCTCCAGTCCTCGCGGAAACTGGGCGCAAACGGCACAGTGAAGCGATTCAGAACTGCAGTTTGGGCCCAGTTTCCAGCGGTTCCTCGGTGTGGATTCCTCGCGTGGATTCCTCGCGTTGATTCCGGGTGTGGGCGCGCGTCCGAGTGCGGTGCTGCCGGTTGCCGCTCGGGGGCTGGAGGCATGAGTCGGCTGAGAGAAGGCTGGGTCACAGTCAGGTTTCACGATGCCGAGATGTCGGCTCGATCGGCAGCACAGGTGCCCGGCGGGTTAGAGTTCACAGGGTTGCGGGAAAGAAAGCACCGCCAAAGGCGTCCCGCACCGAAGAAAATGCCGAAGTAGCCCAGGAGGACGATGTGAAGAAGGTCTCTCTCGCGGCGGGGGTGCTCAGCGCGCTCGCCCTGACGTTGACCAGTTGTGCACAGCCGCCCGGCAGCACGACCCAGAGCCCGGCCGCCAGCGCGGCCCCCAGCAGCGCCGCCAGCGCCTCCGACTACAAGGCGTGCATGGTGTCGGACTCGGGTGGCTTCGACGACAAGTCGTTCAACCAGACGTCGCACAAGGGTCTGACCGACGCCAAGGAGCAGCTCGGCGTCCAGACCGGCCAGGTGGAGTCGTCGGCCAACGCCGACTACGCCAAGAACATCCAGTCGATGGTCGACGCGAAGTGCAACATCATCGTGACCGTCGGCTTCCTGTTGGGCGACGCGACCCTGGCCGCCGCCAAGAAGAACCCCGATGTTCAGTTCGCGATCGTCGACGACACACCTGACGGATCCGCAGACGTGAAGAACCTCAAGCCGCTGGTCTTCAACACGGCCGAGTCCAGCTTCATGGCCGGCTACCTGGCAGCCGGGATGAGCCACACCGGGAAGGTCGGAACGTTCGGCGGAGCCAAGATCCCCACGGTCACCATCTTCATGGACGGGTTTGCGCAGGGCGTGGACTACTACAACCAGCAGAAGGGGAAGTCCGTCGCGGTTCTCGGGTGGGACGCGACCAAGCAGGACGGCCAGTTCGTTCCGGGAAGCAACCCGTTCAAGGACAATGCCGGCGGACAGCAGGTCGCCCAGGGACTGATCAGCCAGGGTGCCGACATCATCTTCCCGGTCGCAGGCCAGTCGGGGCTCGGCGCGCTCCAGGCGGCGAAGGCCAGCGGCGGGAAGGTGAACGCGATCTGGGTCGATACCGACGGCTGCACCAGCGTGGCGAACTTCTGCCCGCAGATCATCAGCAGTGTCTACAAGGCCATGGACCTCGCCGTCTTCGACGCGATCAAGTCGGCTCAGGACGGCAGCTTCTCCAACACCCCATTCGTCGGCACGCTGGAGAACCAGGGCACCGGGCTGGCGCCGTTCCACGACTTCGACTCCAAGGTCCCTGCCGACCTGAAGTCCGAGCTGGACAAGATCAAGTCCGACATCCAGGCGGGCACGATCAAGATCACCTCGAAGTCCCAGCCGACCAGCTGAGCGTGATCCCGGTCGCCGGCGGTGGGCGCCGCCGGCGAGCATCGAGTAGCGGAGCGCCTGGCTCTGCCTTCCGACGGAATGCGCAGCCTTGAGCCCCGGGCCTCGGCGGCGCGCACGAGCAGTGGCTGCGAGTCACGAAGAAGACAGAGTCCGGAAGGCGCGTAGCGGGCGCGAGTCAGCATCAAGACTGCGAGAGGATCGGGCTGTGACGGTTGAGGTCGGTCCCGAGGTCGCGCCCACGGACGCGGATCGTTCGGGACTGCGATTGCGCGGCATCACCAAGAGATTCGGGTCGCTCGTCGCCAACGACCACGTCGATCTGGACATCCTGCCCGGTGAGATCCATTGCCTGCTGGGGGAGAACGGCGCCGGCAAGTCGACGCTGATGAACGTGCTGTACGGCCTGCTCCAGCCGGATGAGGGCACCGTCACCATCGACGGCCGGCCACACACCTCGCGTAGTCCCAAGGAGGCGATGGCGGCCGGTATCGGCATGGTTCATCAGCACTTCATGCTCGTGGACGTGTTCAGCGTGGCGGAGAACATGGTGCTCGGCCGCGAGCCTGGCGGCGCAGGCGTGCTCGACATGCGGTCTGCCCGCAGGCTGGTCCGCCAGCTCAGCGACCGCTACAACCTCGCGGTCGACCCCGACGCCATCGTCGAGGATCTCCCGGTCGGCATCCAGCAACGAGTCGAGATCTTGAAGGCGCTGGCCAATGACGCCACGTATCTGATCTTCGACGAGCCGACCGCCGTGCTGACTCCACAGGAGATCGACGAGCTGATCGAGGTCATGCGGTCCCTGCGAGACGAGGGCAAGGCCATCGTCTTCATCACCCACAAACTGCGCGAGGTCCGTGCAATCGCCGACAAGATCACCGTCATCCGACGGGGCACCGTGGTCGGTACCGCGAGCCCGACCGACTCCGAGGGCACGCTGGCCGAGCTGATGGTCGGTCGCGCGGTGAGCCTGACGGTCGCCAAGCAGGCACCCATGACCTCGGCCGAGCCGCGGCTCGAGCTGCGCGGAGTCTCGATCGCCGGCCCGAGCGGCGCCATCGTTGTCGACGGCATCGATCTCGAGGTGTACGGCGGCGAGATCCTCTGCATCGCTGGCGTTCAGGGCAATGGCCAGACCGAGCTCGCCGAGGCCCTGCTGGGGGTGACACTGGTCACCGGCGGTGAGGTCCGACTGGACGGCGCGGTGATCACCCACGCCACCCCCCGGCAGACGATCGCCGCCGGACTCGGCTTCGTCCCGGAGGACCGCCAGCACGACGGGTTCGTCGGCAGCTTCAGCGTGGCCGAGAATCTGGTCTTGAACACATTCGATGAAAAGCCCTTCGCCAACGGGATCGCGCTGGATCTGCGCGCCGTGCGGTCGACCGCCGACACCCTCGTGGAGGAGTTCGACATCCGCACTCAGTCGATCGACACCCCCCTGTCCTCGTTGTCGGGTGGCAATCAGCAGAAAGTCGTCCTTGCCCGCGAGCTGTCTCGGCCGCTGTCGCTGCTGATCGCCAGCCAACCAACTCGCGGGGTTGATGTCGGTGCGATCGAGTTCCTCCACCAGCGCCTGGTCGCAGAGCGCGACCGGGGCACGGCGGTGATGATCGTCTCGACCGAGCTCGACGAGGTGTCGGCACTGGCAGATCGGATCGCGGTGATGTACCGCGGCAAGATCGTCGGCATCGTCGGACCGGACACGTCGCGGGAGGTGCTGGGTCTGATGATGGCCGGGGTGCCCGCGGACGAGGCGATGAGCGCAGCCACGACCACGTCGGCAGCGGATGAGGAAGCCGCCGAGCTTGCCGCCGCACGCGAGCGAGTTGTCGGCGAAGGCGGCCAGGCAAGGGAGGAGGTCCGGTGAGCGCGGACCAGGGTCAGCCGGCGACGGGCGCCCAGCCCGACCAGCCCCAGCCCGACCAGCCCCGGCCGAAGAGACCCCGGCCGGACCGGCCCTCGTACGGTGCCATGCTTCGCAAGCGCTGGACCTCGCGGAGCCTGTGGCAGGACGTCGCCACCACGATCGCCGCGTTCGTGCTGGCGTTTCTGGTCGGCGCGATCCTCATGATCGTCTCCGACTCCGAGGTGCGATCGACGTTCTCCTACTTCTTCGCCCGACCCGGCGACGCGTTGAGCGCATCGTGGGAGAAGGTCTCGACGGCGTACGGCGCATTGATCCAGGGCGCGATCGGGGGCTGGGACGCGATCACCGAGACGACGGCGCAGGCCGCCCCGCTGATCTGCGCCGGCCTCGGCGTCGGGCTGGCCTTCCGGGCAGGTCTGTTCAACATCGGCGCGCAGGGCCAGGCGATCTGGGGCGCGATCCTGGCCGCGTACGTCGGCTTCACCTTCCATCTGCCGCCCGTCATCCATGCCGGCGTCGCCATCGCTGCGGGAATCCTGGGTGGTGCGCTCTGGGGCGGTATCGTCGGTTGGCTGAAAGCCAGGACCGGTGCCCACGAGGTGATCGTGACGATCATGCTCAACTACATCGCCGCGGGCATGTTGGCCTACCTGCTGACCACCAGGGCGTTTCAGCGACCGGGCCGGACCGACCCGATCTCGCCGGTTGTCGACTGGAACGCCACGCTGGCCCGGTTGGAAGGTTCTCGGCTGCACTTCGGCTTCGTGCTCGCGATCGCGGCGGCTGTCGGCTACTGGTGGCTGCTGGATCGTTCGACGACCGGCTTCGCGATTCGTGCCGTTGGTGCCAACCCGCACGCGGCAGCAACGGCGGGGATGAGTGTGGGCCGGACCACCGTGATCACCATGCTGATCGCCGGCGGCCTCGCCGGGCTGGCCGGCGTCCAGGCCGCGCTCGCACCAAGCGTGGACGGCACCCCGGTGCCGTTGTCGCTCGGCCTGGTCGGCTCGATCGGGTTCGACGCGATCACCGTTGCTCTGCTCGGCCGGTCCAAACCGGTCGGCATCGTGCTGGCCGGGTTGTTGTTCGGGGGCTTGCACGCCGGTGGTCTGGCGATGCAGAGCGAGGCGCAGACGCCGCTCACTCTGACCACCGTGCTGCAGGCGCTGATCGTGCTGTTCGTCGCCGCCCCCGCCCTGGTCTCGACACTCGTGCCATTCCTGAAAGCGCGCAAGACCAAGCCCAGTACGGCCGTGCCGGCGATGGAAGGGGGCCTGGGATGAGCGCGTCCACCACCGAGCGGGCGGAGAACGTCGAGGCCAAAGCAACCCGCGTCGAGTCGACGGAGAAGCGTCGCCAGCGTCGATCGACCGGGATCTTGATCGCGGTCGTCGGTGTACTGCTGCTGATCTTGCTCGTGTCCACCACCGGCGTAGCGCGGTTTGCCCTGTCGGACGCGTTCGACCCGGTCCAGCTGCCGACGGTCGCCCTGCCGGGCCTGCCGATCGTGGCCATCTGCGCCGTGTTGTGCCTGCTGTGCGGGGCGGCCTTCTTGTCCGGCCGGATGCGCAGGCGGTGGCCCGTGGTCGCCGCCATCGTCGCCGGCCTCGCCGTGGTGGTCGGCTTCCTCACCTGGGCGGCGGCGGGGCGGGACCTGCCGTTCCCGGTGGCCAACCAGTTCGCGGGCACGCTGTCCTTGGCGACACCGCTGGTCCTGGGCGCGCTCTGTGGCGTGTTGTGCGAACGCTCCGGCGTGGTGAACGTGGCGATCGAGGGCCAGTTCCTGACGGCCGCCTTCGCTGCGGCGATCGTCGGCAGCATCACCCAGTCGGTCGCGGCCGCGCTGATCGCCGCGGTGCTGGCCGGCGTCGCGATGGCGGCGCTGTTGGCACTGTTCGCGATCACGTACCTGGTGAATCAGGTCGTCCTCGGCGTCGTGCTCAACCTGCTCGCCGTCGGCGTCACCGGCTTCCTGTTCGACCAGCTCGTGCAGCCGGCGGCGGACAAGTACAACTCCGCTCCGGTGCTGGAGACGATCGCCATCCCGGGCCTTTCCGAGATCCCGTTCTTCGGCCGTGTGCTGTTCCAGCAGACGATCCTGGCCTACATCGCGGCGGTATCGGTACTTGTCGTCTGGCTGATCTTGTTCAAGACCATCTGGGGGCTGCGGATCCGCTCGGTCGGAGAGCATCCCCAGGCGGCCGACACCGTCGGGATCGGCGTCCGCGGGATCCGCTGGACGGCGGTCCTGGCGGGAGGAGTGTTTGCCGGCCTGGGCGGCGCCTACTTCACCCTCGCGTCCACGGGATCGTTCTCCAAGGAGTTCACCGTGGGCAACGGCTTCATCGCGCTCGCGGCGTTGATCATGGGCCGCTGGCACCCCGTGTACGCGGCCTTGATGGCGCTGTTCTTCGGTTTCGTCACCCAGATGGCGTCCCAGCTGCAGACCCTGAGCACGCCGATGCCGAGCCAGTTCCTGCTCATCCTGCCCTACATCGCAACGATCGTCGCGGTTGCCGGCCTGGTCGGCAGGGTCCGGGCGCCGGCAGCGGACGGCATCCCCTTCGAGAAGCCGTGACGCGGCGCACCTGGGCCGGAAGCTCCGCACCAGATACGGTGCTGGGACTCTGACAACTCGGAGGTGGTGAGGTCGGTGGACGAGCCGGACTGGGCGGTGCTGCGGGCTGCTGCTCGCGAGGTCTCGGCCTCCGCGTACGCGCCGTACTCGAACTATCCCGTCGGCGCCGCGGCCCTGACCGACGACGGCCGGATCGTGGTGGGCTGCAACGTGGAGAACGCGTCGTACGGCGTGACGCTGTGTGCCGAGTGCGGTCTCGTCTCGAGCCTGTACGCCTCCGGCGGCGGGCGGCTTGTCGCGTTTGCGTGCGTCGACGGTGCGGGCGACGTGCTGATGCCGTGTGGCCGCTGCCGGCAGCTGCTGTGGGAGCACGGCGGACCCGATCTGCTCGTGGACACCCCCGACGGTGTCCAGACCATGGCCGAGGTGCTGCCGTTGGCCTTCGGACCCGAGCACCTGCGAGGTCCGCGTGCCGGGCAGGATGGTGCGCCGTGAGTGCTGACCTCGACCGACTACGTGACCTGCCAAAGGTGTCCCTGCACGACCACCTGGACGGTGGTCTGCGGCCGGCGACGATCCTGGAGATCGCCGGCGAGATCGGCCACGACCTACCGGCCGGTGACCCGGACACTCTGCGCGGCTGGTTCGTCGACTCCTGCAGCTCCGGTTCGCTGGTCGACTACCTGGTGACCTTCGACCACACCATCGCAGTCATGCAGCGCGCCCAGGATCTGCGCCGGGTAGCGCGGGAGTTCGTCGAGGACCTGGCCGCCGACGGGGTCGTCTACGGCGAGACGCGCTGGGCGCCCGAGCAGCACACGCAGCGTGGCCTCAGCACGGCCCAAGCCGTCGAGGCCGTACGCGACGGGCTGGCCGAGGGAATGGCCGGCGCGGCTGCGCGCGGTCAGGACATCGTCGTGCGCCAGCTGGTCACCGCCATGCGGCACGTGCCGCAGCCGACGACCGAGATCGCCGAGCTGGCGCTGCGCTACCGCAACGACGGCGTCGCCGGTTTCGACATCGCGGGCGCCGAGCGGGGCTTTCCGCCGGAGCGGTTCCTCGAATCCTTCCGGCTGCTTCGTCACGCCAGCGCCTTCTACACGATCCACGCCGGGGAGGCCGATGAGGTGGCGTCGATCCGGGGCGCCGTCAACGGCTGCGGCGCGAACCGGATCGGGCACGGCGTGGCGATCATCGACGACGTGATCAGCGGTGCCGACGGCGACATCGAGCTGAGCGACTTCGCCGCGTACGTCCGTGACCAGCAGATCACGCTCGAAATGTGCCCGTCGTCGAATGTGCAGACGGGGGCAGTTCGATCTCTGGCCGAGCACCCGTTGGCGACGCTGGACGCGCTCGGATTCCGCGTGACGCTGAACTCCGACAACCAGCTGATGAGCGGCACGACGCTCAGCCGCGAGTTCGGGCTGATCGCCGATCAGTTCGACTACGGGCTGGAGGACTGTCGACGGCTGTCCCTGAACGCCGCCCACAGCGCCTTCGCACCCTGGGAGCTCAAGGCGCGCCTGATCGACCTGATCTCGGAGTTCTGACGAGGTCAGGTTGCGTGCGCGTTGTCCCCGGCGGCCTTGCGCCGTCTGGTGCGCGTCAGCCGACGTGGACGCCTCGCCCGGCGGGATCACCGCGACGGTGACGGCGTCTGGGTCGCGGGCGCGGGCGGTGTCTGTGTGTCGCCGAGGACATAGACGATCTGCGGTGCCGGTGTCGGCGCGAACGTGCGGTTGATCAGCACCCCGGCGAGGACGCCGAGGGCGAAGATCAGCGCGATGGCGAGGCCGGTGGTCACTCGGCTCCGGCGATGGCTGGTGAGATCGAGGTAGTCGTCGTCGGTCATCGGGGCACCAACGGCATCGACCGGCGCCGCCTCCGGAGAGGTGCCCGGTGTCTGGGTGGCGGGTGACAAGAGGTCGTCGAGCAGGCTGGTTTCGACGGTGTCGTCGGGTCCTCGATCATCGCCGGTGGGGTCGGGCGTCACGGTGCGTGGGGTCCTCGCGGGTTCGGTGTGATCATCATTCGTAGCGGAGCGCGTCGATGGGTTTGAGGTTGGCGGCGCGGTTGGCGGGGTACAGCCCGAAGATGAGGCCGACGGCCAGGGAGAAGGAGAACGCCAGCACGATCGAGGAGGCGGAAACGACGGGTTGGAAGCTGCCGACCTTCACCAGGCCGGTGAGCGAGCCGAGCAGGACGCCGAGGAGGCCACCGATCATGGACAGCATGACTGCCTCGAGGAGGAACTGGGCGATGATGTCGCCCTTTCCCGCACCGATCGCTTTGCGGATACCGATCTCGCGGGTGCGTTCGGTGACGGTGACCAGCATGATGTTCATGACTCCGATGCCGCCGACGAGCAAGGAGATTCCCGCGATTGCGCCGAGCAGCAAGGTGAACACCGAGGTGATGGTGCTGGCCGCGCTGAGGATCGAGGCGGAGCTGGTGACGGTGAAGTCCCGGTCGGCGGACGTGGTGCCGTGGCGGGCGTCGAGGATACGTTCGACCTCGGCCTGCGCGGCGCCCACGGTGTCGGCCGAGGTGGCTTTGACCGAGATCGAACTGAGATTTCCGTAGCCAGCCAGGGTGTCCTGGACGGCGGTAGCGGGCGCGATGATCCGGTCGTCCAGGTCCTGCGGGCCGGCACTGCCTTTGGCCGTGAGGATCCCGATCACCGTGAAGGCGTTTCCGTTCAGGTTGATCGTCTGATCGAGGATGCCGCCGCCGTCCCCGCCGGCCAGGTCCTTGGCAACGGTCGGGCCGACGAGCGCAACGCGAGAGTGGGCGAGGTAGTCGGAGTCGCTGAACTGGTGCCCAGCTGCCACCGAGTCGTTGTTGATCAGCAGGTAGGAGGCTGTCGATCCGGTCATCGAGGCGACGGCGTGGGACGCGCCCTGATGAGTCGCGGTGGTCGACGTTGCCGTCACCACGGGCGCGACACCGAGAACGTCAGGCGCCTGGGTCCGGTCGGCGAGCGCCTTTGCATCGGCGAGAGTGAGCGTCACCGCGCGGATGTCAGTGCCGGAGTTCGTCGTGGTCTTGGTGTCCGTCGTGGCACGTCGACCGCTGAACGGAGTCCTGATGGTCTGGCCGGAGGTGCTGTTGCTCGGGACGACGGTGAGGGTGTTGGAGCCCAGACTGTTGAGGGTGTTGGTCACGCTGGCGCTGGCGCCGTTGCCGACGGCCACGAGGGCGATCACCGAGCTGACCCCGATCAGGACCCCGAGCATCGTAAGCAGGGAACGGCCCTTGTTGGCGGTCACACCGCGCCAGGCGAACCGGAAGATCTCGGCGAGGTTCATGCCGCGACCCCGCCGCCGGGTCGGTACCGGGGCGGGAGCGCGTGCACGGCTGCTCGACGCTCGTCCTGCTCGACCATTCCGTCGCGCATCCGCAGGATGCGTTTGGCATGGGCGGCGACCTCGGTCTCGTGGGTGATGACCACGATCGTCCGCCCCGTTGCCGACAGCGAGTCGAACAGGTTCAGCACGTCCTCGGTGCTGTGGCTGTCGAGTGCTCCGGTGGGCTCGTCGGCGAGCAGCAGCACCGGTTCGGTCGCGATCGCGCGGGCGACGGCCACGCGTTGCTGCTGGCCGCCGGACAACTGGGCGGGGGTGTGGCCCGTCCGTTGGCCGAGCCCGACGAGCTCGAGGGCCGCGAGGGCTCGTCGGCGTCGTTCGCGGGCCCCGACGCCGCCGTACGCGAGTGGCAGCTCGACGTTGCGAAGCGCACTCGTGCGGGCGATGAGATTGAAGCTCTGGAAGATGAAGCCGATCTTGCGGTTCCTGATCTTGGACTGCTGTCGGTCGGTCAGACGTCGTACGTCGATGCCGTCGAGCCTGTAGCTGCCGGTGGTCGGGACGTCGAGACAGCCGATGATGTTCATCAGCGTGGACTTGCCGGACCCGGACGCGCCCATGATCGCTACGTAGTCCCCGCGTTCGACGATAGTGCTGACACCGGCGACAGCGTGGACCGCGGTCTCACCCTCGCCGTAGGTCTTGGTGACGCTCCGGAGCTCGATGACCGGCGGGTTCGCCTTGGGGCTCATCGTCCACTCGCACTGTGGCTGGGTGAGGGGCCGGCCGAGGATCCGGTGCCGGGAAAGGTGTACGAGCCCGTGGAGTCGCCCGTCGGAAGGACGACCTGGTCACCCTCGGCGAGCCCTCGGACGATCTCGGTTCCGTTGGTTCCGACGAGTCCGGTCTGCACCTCGACGATGGAGTCGACATCGTCGACGCGACGGGTGACGAAGGAGTGGCCGCCGGTGATCGTGATCGCACTCGTCGGCACGTACAGCACGTCAGGGTGCGAGGCGGTCGTGATCGTGACGTCGGCGGTCTGCCCGATCCGGACCGCCGAGGTGGCGGTAGGAAGCGACGAGGTGACGTCGAACTGCACGACGTTGTTGACCACTGTGCTCTGGGTGGCGATCGAGACCACCTTCCCGGCCAGTGTCTGGCCCGACGCCGGCAGGGTCACCGATACCGACTGGCCCAGCTTGACTCTGACGATGTCGGCCTCGGCCACCGACGATGTCACCTGCTTGGTCTCGGTGTCGACCAGGGTGACCAGACCCGACCCTGAGCTCGTCGAACCGGCGGACGACGTACTGCTACTGCCTGAGTTACTGGCGTTGCCGGAACTGGCGCTGCTGCCGGCACCGGCCGTCGTGGAGGACTGGCCGACGACCGCGCCGATGGTGGACACCGTGCCGTCGACGGGTGCCCGCACGGTGGTGTCCTCGACGGCCTGCTTGGCCTGGTCGACGGCGACCTGGGCGTTGTCGATCTGGGCCTGGGCGGAATCGACCGCCCCCTGCCGGGCGGGCTGCTCGTTGGATGCCCGCTGAGCCTTCTGTGAGGCCAGTGCGTCCTGGGCGGAGGCGACCTGGCCCTCCTGGGTCTGGATCGCCTGGTGGGCCGCCAGCAGCGTCTTGTCCCGGGTCTGCCTGGCCTGGGTCAGGTTCGCCTCGGCGTTCGTGACCGCGGACTTGTCGGACGCGATCGCGGTCTCCAGCTGGCTGATCTTGGTCTGGGCCTGCGAGATCGCCGCCTCGTCACCGGCCGCCTCGGCGTCCGCCAGCTCCTGCTGCGCTTCGGCGAGCGCAGTCTGATCGTCTTTCAGCTGCTGCTGCGCCGTCTCGACGGCGTCTTCGGCCTGACTGACCAGCTTGTTCTGCTGCTTCTTGTCGAGCGCGTACGTCGCTCTGGCCTGCGAAAGCGCCCTCTGGGCGTTGTCCAGCGACGTCTGCGCGCTGCGGACGCCGGCGTCGTCGAGACTCTGATCCGCCGCCGAGCGCCCCTGCACGGTCGTGGTCATGCCGGCCTCAGCAGACTTCAGGTTCGCTTGCGCGGTCTTCAGGCTCTGCCGGGCGGAGGTCTCGTCGAGCTGCACCAGTCGGTCGCCCTTGGTGACCTGTTGGCCCTTGGCGACGTAGACCTTGGTGACCTTCCCGGACCCGGTCGCGGTCACCTGAACCGTCGATTCGGCCGCAACGTTTCCGGTGGCGGTGACCGTCGCAGTGACCGTTCCGCGTTGGACAGCCACGGTGGTCCCGGTCGGTTCCCTCTTGGAGCCTGCGCTGCTGATCGACACCGCGGTCACCACACCGACTCCGACCAGGGCCAAGCCGAGGACGGAGTTGATGATCACCGTGCGTCGTTTCATCGCGGCCGCCGTGCGAGAGCTCGAATGCTGTTCTTCATTCTATCGAGCATGGCTCGATAAGCCGCCGGCAGGACGGGAGAACCGGTGATAGTTCGGTGAGAGTCGCGTGATGGTCACCGAACCATCATCGAGTTCGCGCAAGACGAGGTCCATGCGGATTGCGATCCAGCTGGCCCCCGCCGGCCGCAGGACGCTGGCTACGGCCGACGAAAGCGGCACCGAATCAGTTGCGCGGTGGGAAGATGCCTTCGAGGGCGATGCACCAGTTCAGCACCAGATAGGGCGACACGACGGCGATCGGCTGCGAGCCTCCGCCGCCGCCGACCATGGCCGGGTTCATCGTCAGGTCCGCGGTCGAACCGTAGGTGGACGAGTCGGCGTCGTAGGCCGGGAACGAGTTCGCCGGATTCTTGCCGGTCGCCGCCGATGATGCGGCGACCGTGTGGTTGTGCGGGGGGAGCTGATTGCCGATCAGGGTCACCTGCTCGGTCCCGCCGAGCTGGCCCTGGTCGTACGAGGACAGCCCGGGTCCCTGCCCGAACGAGATCGGAACCCGGCCCCGGAGGTCGGGCAGCGCGAACGTGGTCTGTCCGTTGCCGCCGTACATGGTGCCCAACAACGAGAACAGGGCCGTGTTCTGCGCGATGGGCAGCAACTGCCCCTGACACAGCGCCCAGCCTCGAGGGGCGAAGTTGAAGCCGAACAGCCTGAGTTCACCGATGAACGGGTCCACGACGTGCCTCCTGAGGAGTGGGGATGGATGTCACGGTGCGGAATGGGTGGCCATCAGATCTAGCCATTTCGTCCGGAACTCGACATAGTGTGCCGTGACGACGGAGTGTGCGCTAGCCCCCTGAACCCCGACGCAGGGCGGGCCGCCCCGTGGGGGGAGCTTGCCCGATGAGGACGTCCGCTGTGGCACAGCCGACGGTACGTCTTCCGCGCCTGCTGGCGCTCGTCACCGCGCTCCTCCTTGCGCTCGGGTGGATCGTCCTCGGCAGCCCGGTCGCAGCGGCGGATGGCCCGACGACCTTCTCCAACTCCACATCGATAGCGATCCCGGCGGTCGGATCAGCCAATCAGATGGGGCCCGGTAGCCCCTATCCATCGGGTCTCACGGTCACGGGGATGACCGGGCTCGTTACGAAGGTCACCGTCACATTCCACGATCTGACGCACCCGACCGCCAACGACATCGATGCGATGGTGGTCGCGCCGACGGGTCAGCGCCTGGTGGTGTTTTCCGACGCGTCCAACGCGAACAGCTTCTCGGAGGCGACCGACGCGACGCTGACGTTCGACGACGACGCCGCGTCCACGGTGCCGAACTCGCCCACTGGCATCCCCAGTGGGTCCTACAAGCCGACGAACAACAACGTCGGCAACGCAGATAGCTTCCCCGCTCCAGCGCCCGCTCCGACCACTCAGACGACGCTTTCGGCGGCCTTCACCGGGATCGATCCGAATGGCAGCTGGAAGCTCTTCACGGTCGACGATAACTCGGGCGATGTCGGCACGATGGCCGGCGGTTGGAGCGTGACGATCACGACAGCGGCCAATGCCGTCGCCACGACCACCGCCCTCAGCTCCTCCGACACCACGTCGTTCACGAGCGATCCAGTCACCTTCACCGCGACTGTGCGGGCCGGAGCGGCCGCGGTGACGGACGGCACCGTCCAGTTCAGCCGAGACGGCGGTACCACCATTGGCACGCCGGTGGCGCTGAATTCGGCCGGCGTCGCCGCGCTGACGACGGCCGCGCTGCCAGAGGGCACCCACACCGTGGTCGCCACGTACAGTGGCGCAACCGGATTCCTGAGCAGCAACGCCGACCTCACACAACGGGTGGACAACCGCACGGTCGTAACGGACCGCACGTACTGCAACACCGGAGCGGTCACGGGCCCAGGGGCAGATCGGGCGTTCGCCGGTCCTGCCACGCCGTACCCGTCGAACATCTTCGTATCCGGGCTGGCTGGCCAGGTCACCAAGGTGACCGCCAGCCTCAAAGGGCTTTCGCACGCCTCGCCCACCGACCTGGACATCATGCTGGCTGGTCCGACCCCCTCGAAGAACCTGCTGCTGCTGAGCGATCCCGGCCAGAACAACCTGAGTCCGGCGGTGAACGATCTCAATCTGACCTTCGACGACTCCGCGCCGGGACCGCCCCCGAATCCCCTGGTCAGCGGCACTTTCAAGCCAATTGATCTGGACCCCGACGGACAGGTCGACACCTTCCCAGCGCCCGCACCGACACCAAGCTCGGCCACCACACTCTCGACGTTCAACGGGGCGAGCGCCAACGGGACCTGGAGCTTGTGGGTGGTCGACGACGCCTCCGGTGACGAGGGCCAGATCGCCAACGGCTGGTGTGTGACCATCACCTCGCAGGTGCCGACCGCCACGGCGCTCACGTCCTCCACGAACCCGTCAACGGTCGGTCAGTCGGTGAAGTTCAGCGCGACCGTGTACGGCAGGGGCCAACCCCGTCGACCAGGGCTCGGTGCAGTTCACCGACGGTGGCTCTCCTTGGCGGGTCCATGTCCCCGTCGCCCCGGACGGCACGGCGACACTCACGACCTCGGGCCTGACCGTCGGAACCCACGCCATCCAGGCGAACTACACCGGCGCGGGAGACCTCGCGGACAGACCTCGGCCGCGGTGAACCAGGTGGTGAACAAGATCGCCAGCACGACGACCTGTCGTCCAGCGCGAATCCGTCGCACGTGGGGGACAGCGTGACGTTCACTGCGTTGGTCGACGCGCCGGCACGCCCGTCGACTCCGGGACGGTGACGTTCAGCGTCAATGGCACGGACCAGCCCCCGGCTGCCGTCGATGGGAGCGGGACCGCGACGTTCGCTACGTCGGGGCTGACGGCCGGCAGCACACCATCACCGCGTCGTACGGCGGGACGGCCACTCTCCAGCAGCGTCGACGACCTCGGCCAGGGCGTCGACAAGCTGGTCACCGAGACCGGTCATCGCATCGAGCCGTGAACCCCTCGCCCTTCGGTGCGCTGGTGACCTTCACCGCGACTGTCACCTCCGGGGGCGCCCCGGTGACCACCGGCCGGTCCAGTTCAGCGACGGGGCGCGAACCTCGGGGCCCCGTGACCGGTCGCCGCGGACGGCACGGCGCCCTTCACTACTCTCGCGCTCGCGGTCGGCACCCACCCGGTCAAGGCAACATATGCGGCCACCGACGCGTTCGCGACGAGTTCCGGCACCGTGCAGCAGGCGGTCGAGGCCCTGGACACCGCGACCACGCTGGCGTCCAACTCGAACCCGTCGACCGTCGGTCAGAGCGTGACGTTCACGGCGAGGGTGACGACGGACGGCACGGCGGTGACGACCGGGTCGGTCCAGTTCCGCGACGGCGTGACCGACCTGGGCGCTCCGGTGGCGCTGGCGGCCGACGGGACGGCGACGTCCTCCTCGAGGACTCCCCGGGGCTGGAGGTGACTCTCACGGTCACCGTGCTGGCGGAGCGACCGACTACTCGGCGTCGGTCTCGCCCGAGCTGGCGCAGGTCGTGAATCCGCTGAGCACCGGGACGGCGGTGACGGCAGACTCGAATCCGTCGACGTTCGGCCAGACGGTGACGTTCACGGCGACGGTGACCTCCGCTGGCACGCCACTCACCTCGGGGACGGTGCAGTTCAGCGACGACGGCACGGTCCTCGGCGCGCCCGTCCCGCGGCACCACACGATCACGGGTGCGTACGTCCGGAACGGACGTCTTCACCGGTACGTCGGTCTGGCCCGAGCTCGGAGCACGGTCGTGAACCAGGTCCGAGCACCGCGGTCGGCGTTGACGGTCAGACGCCGAACCCGTCGACGTACGGCGAGAAGGTGACGTTCACGGCGACGGTGACCTCCGCTGGCACGCGACTCACCCGGTGACCGTCCAGTTCAGCGATGGTGGCACGGACCTCGGCGCGCCCATCCCGGTCGGCTCCGACGGCACGGCCGCGTTCTCGACTCACCAGCTCGCGGTGGGCGGAACCACACGATCGTGGGGACGTTCTCCGGTGACGGTGACTTCGCCTCCAGCGCCGGGAGCTTGGCGCAGGTCGTCACACCCGCTCCGACGACGACTGTGGTGGAGTCCACCCCGAACCCGTCGTCGGGTGGGGCAGTCACGCTGAAGGCGACAGTGACCTTCCTGGGCGGAGCGGTTCCCGACGGATCGGTCACGTTTTCCGTCGACGGTCAGATCGTGGGCGCCCCGACCGACGTCGACACGAGCGGCGTGGCGAGCATCACCGCCCCGATCACGACGCCCGGCACGTTCACGGTCCTGGCCGAGTATGGGGGCGCCGACTCGTACCTCGCGAGCGAGGGCACAACACAGCAGACCGTGAACCTCGTTGTCAGTGCCGGCGGGCCGTACACCGTGGCCGAAGGCGGCAGCGTGACCCTGGACGCGTCGTCATCGTCGCCTGGTGCGACGTACGAGTGGGACCTCGATGGCGACGGAGTCTTCGGCGACGCCTCCGGGCCGACCCCGGTGCTGAGCTGGGACGACCTCGAGGCGTTCGGGGATCAACGACGGACCGGCTGCGCCGAAGGACTATCCGATCGCGGTCGAGGTGACCTCCGGCGGGGTCACCGAGACGGCCGACTCGGTCATCGCCGTGAGCAACACGGCGCCGACCGCAGTGATCACCGGTAGCCTCACCGCCACCGTCGACGTGCCGTTCACCGTCAAGATCGGAGCAGACGATCCGTCCTCGGCCGACATGGCGGCGGACTTCACCTACACGGTCGACTGGGGTGACGGTTCCCCGGTCGAGACGCTGACCGGTCCGGCGGACCCACCGGTGACCCACACGTACGCGACCGAGGGCACGGTCGACGCATCGTTCACCGCGACCGACAAGGACGGTGGGGACGGCAGCCCGACAGTCGTCCAGATCCAGGTCGGACCCGCCGATACCGAGTCGCCGACGGCTCCGCCATCGACTGCATCACCGACGGCTCCGCCATCGAGCGCTTCCCCGACGGGGCCGACCTCGACGACGACCGCGACCGTGACCACGTCGACGACAACGACGACGTCGTCGGACACCGATCTGGCCTCGACCGGGTCGGACGTCAGCATCGGCACGATCGTGGTCGGCGCGGCGCTGCTGCTCGGCGGCACTGGTCTGCTGCTCATCGCGCGTCGGCGCCGAGCGGCCCGTGGCGGCCTCCACGAGTGACGTTGCCGGGCTCGCCTTTCTGTCACCGGCCCGTTCTACTCTCGAACCAGGGCCGCAGACGGCGGTCCGGAGGGGAGCGAAATGCCGGTCAAGCAGGATGCGTGGCCTGAGGGGACCCCCGCGTGGGTGGATCTGATGGCATCGGACGTCGCGGCGGCCAAGGACTTCTACGGCGGTGTGTTCGGCTGGCAGTTCAGCGAGAGCGGTGAGGAGTTCGGCTACTACTCGGTCGCCACGATCGACGGCGAGGCGGTGGCCGGCCTCGGTCCGGCGCAGGGCTTCGAGGGGCCGCCGCCCGCCTGGACGACCTATCTCGCCGTGGACGATGCCGCGGAAACCGCCGCCCGGGTCACCGACGCCGGCGGCACGGTGTTCGCTCCGCCGATGACGGTCGGTGACTTCGGCAGCATGGCGCTGGCCGTCGATCCGACGGGCGCGTTCTTCGGACTCTGGCAGTCGGGGGCTCATACCGGTGTCAACCGCTACAACGAGCAGGGCGCGCTGGCCTGGAACGAGGCAATGGTCGGCGACTACCAGTCCGGCAAGGACTTCTACGCAGCGGTATTCGGCTATGGCTATACCGAGATCGGCGACGAAGGCTTCGCCTACTCGACGGTGGAGCTCGACGGACGCACGGTCGGCGGCCTCGGCACGGCCAGCTCGGTGGGGGAGGGCGTTCCGCCGCACTGGCGGACGTACTTCGCCGTTAATGATCTGGACGCCACGATCGCCAAGGTCGTCGAGCTGGGCGGCGCGGTCGTGGCCCAGCCGTTCGATACCCCGTTCGGCAGGATGGCCGCGGTCAGCGGGGTCGGCGGCGAGGTCTTCCTGCTGAACGAGACTCCGTCGGGCGAGGAGGCCGCCGCCGCCAGCTGAGTCAACGGGCGGGGAGGGCATATCTCAGCGGGATTGCGACACCCCCGGTCCGGCTAGGGTTGGGCGCATGAGTTCACGTGTGCTGACCGCCGTGGCCTGGCCGTATGCCAACGGCCCGCGCCACATCGGTCACGTCTCCGGTTTCGGGGTCCCTTCCGACGTCTTCTCCCGCTTCATGCGGATGAGTGGACACGACGTCTTGATGGTCTCCGGCACCGATGAGCACGGCACGCCGATCTCGGTCCAGGCAGAGAAGGAGGGACTGACCACCCGCGAGCTCGCCGACAAGTACAACCGGGTGATCGTCGAGGATCTGCAGGGGCTCGGGCTGTCGTACGACCTCTTCACCCGGACCACCACCCGCAACCACTACCGCGTCGTGCAGCAGCTGTTCCTCGGGCTCTACCAGAACGGGTACGTCGTGCCCAAGACGGCGATGGGCGCGATCAGCCCGTCCACCGGACGCACCCTCCCGGACCGCTACATCGAGGGCACCTGTCCGATCTGCGGCTTCGACGGCGCGCGTGGCGACCAGTGTGACAACTGCGGCAACCAGCTCGACCCGGTCGACCTGATCAACCCGAGGTCGAAGACCAACGGCGAGACGCCGATCTTCGTCGAGACCGAGCACTTCTTCCTCGACCTGCCGGCACTGGCCGGATCGCTCGGCAAGTGGCTCGCCGCTCGAACGGACTGGCGACCGAACGTCCTCAAGTTCTCCCAGAACCTGCTGGAGGATCTCAGGCCTCGCGCCATCACCCGCGATCTCGACTGGGGCGTACCGATTCCGTTGGACGGCTGGCGCGATCAGCCGATGAAGCGGTTGTACGTCTGGTTCGACGCGGTGATCGGCTACCTGTCGGCATCGGTGGAGTGGGCGAGGCGATCCGGGGACCCCGACGCCTGGCAAGAGTGGTGGATCAATCCGGACGCCCGTAGCTACTACTTCATGGGCAAGGACAACATCGTCTTCCACTCCGTCATCTGGCCAGGCATGCTGCTCGGTCACAACGGCGAGGGCGACCACGGCGGACAGACCGGTCCGATGGGGGAGCTGCGGCTGCCCGACGAGGTGGTGTCGAGCGAGTTCCTCACGATGAGCGGGTCGAAGTTCTCCACCAGCCGAGGCAAGGTCATCTACGTGGGTGACTTCCTGCGAGACTTCGGACCGGACGCGCTTCGCTACTTCATCGCCGTCGCCGGGCCGGAGACGACGGACTCCGATTTCACCTGGGACGAGTTTGTCCGTCGGACGAACTTCGAGCTGGCCAACGAGTGGGGCAACTTGGTCAATCGCTCGATCTCGATGGCGCACAAGAACAACGGCGCGATCCCGGCGCCGACCGATCTGCGCGACATCGACCAGCAGCTGCTGGCGACGGCCCGAGCCTCCTTCGACATCGTCGGCGAGGCGCTGCGCAGCAGCCGGTTCAAACAGGGCGCCACCGAGGCCATGCGGTTGGCCGGCGCCGCCAACAAGTACCTCTCCGACTGCGAGCCGTGGAAGCTGTCCGGCGACCCGGCTCGCCGCGACACGGTCCTGCACACCGCGTTGCAGGTCGTCTCGGACACCAACACGTTGCTCACGCCGTTTCTGCCGCATGCGGCGCAAAAGGTGCACGAGGCACTCGGCGGTAGCGGCGTCTGGGCGGCGCAACCGGAGATCCGGACCGTCGGCGAAGAGGATGGTCCGGACTACCCGGTGCTGATGGGCGACTATGCCGGCGAGCAAGCCCGGTGGTCCAGCACGCCGATCGAGGTCGGTCGACCGCTGGCAAAGCCGACACCACTTTTTGCCAAGCTCGACGATTCTTTGGGTATCGACGGGCCCGGACTGGGCCCCCATCGAACCCGCCAGCTGACCCGGCCACCTGACCCCGCCACGTGACACGGCCAGACCCTGCCAGCCTGACCGGCCGGACGCTGCCACCTGACCGGCCGGACGCTGCCACCTGACCGGCCAGACCCTGCCACCTGACCGACCGCTCGGCGGCCGTCCTTTGGTCGCGTCGGCGGCCGGCCCCGCGCCCCCAGAAGGCCCTGCTCAGCGCGTTCGTTGTGTCGACGGCAGCCAGGCCTGAGCGGAATCTCACCGAGCTGGCTGATGCATCGCTCGCCAGTCGTGCCTCGCAGGGGGATGCGTCCGTCGCGTGACGATGCTACTATTACATAGCAAAGCTAACTAAGTTTTTCCCGAGCGCAGGAAGTTCCGACCCTTGCACACCACCTCCGAATCCTCGAGCAGCATCCTCCATCAGCCACGTGCCGTCTGGGCCGTGGCCTTCGCCTGCGTCATCGCCTTCATGGGGATCGGGCTCGTCGACCCGATCCTGCCCGCGATCAGCCACGATCTCGGCGCGACCGAGGCGCAGACGATGCTGCTGTTCACGAGCTATCTCCTGGTCACCGGCCTGGCGATGTTCTTCACCAGCTTCGTCTCGAGTCGGATCGGCGCGAAGAAGACCCTGCTGATCGGTCTGTCGCTGATCGTCGTCTTCGCCGCGCTGGCCGGTGCCTCGAACAGCGTCGGAATGATCATCGGCTTCCGGGCGGGCTGGGGTCTCGGCAACGCCTTGTTCATCTCGACCGCACTGGCCACCATCGTGGGGGCGGCCTCGGGTGGAGCCGACAGCGCGATCATTCTGTACGAAGCAGCCCTCGGCCTGGGCATCGCCATCGGACCGTTGGTCGGTGGTGCGCTGGGCGCGATTTCTTGGCGCGGACCGTTCTTCGGCACCGCCGTGCTGATGGCGATCGCTCTGGTGGCACTGCTCGTCCTGCTCGGCAAGCCGTCAGACAAGCCAGAGCCGGTCCGGCTCACTGCCACCTTCCGCGCCCTACGGAATCCCGCCCTGCTCACGCTCGGGCTGACCGCGCTGTTCTACAACTTCGGCTTCTTCAGCCTGCTCGCCTGGAGCCCGTTCCCGCTGGAGGATGCCGCCCACGCCGCCGGTTTCGCCGACTTCGGGGCGCACGAGCTCGGTCTGGTGTTCTGCGCCTGGGGCATCGCGCTCGCCGTGACTTCGGTCTTCGTCGCCCCTGTGCTGACCCACCGGTTCGGGCGTCGTCGGACTCTGTACGTGATGCTGCTCGCCCTCGCCGTCTTGATGGCCGTGCTCGCGGTCAACGTCGACAGCCTTTGGGTCCTGGTCGCCGGGATCGTCGTCGGCGGCCTGTTCCTGGGCGTGATGAACACCGTGCTCACCGAGTCGGTGATGCACGCCACCGATCTGCCGCGCTCCGTCGCGTCCTCCACCTACTCCGGCGTCCGGTTCGTCGGTGGCTCGATCGCCCCGGCCCTGGCCGGAGTCATCGCAGCCGCACTCGGCTCCGGCGCGCCGTACTGGGTGGGCTGCGCCGGTCTCCTCGTGGCCGTCGGAATCCTGTTCGCTGGTCGACGACACCTCGCCCCCATCGACGCTCACCTCGTGGAGGAGAGCTATGACGAGGCGATGGCACTGACCGCCGCGGACAGCTGAGGGCCGCGTCCGTTCAGTGGCGCCAACCGCAGTTCGCAGCAGCGGTCGCTCGCCGCGAACCCGCTACCGCCCTGTCTGTCTCCGTCCTTCGCACCGCATCGCCCAGATGGGGCCGGAAGTGGACCGTTTAGCCACCGTTTGCGCACCGCATCGCCCAGACGCGACCGGAAGTGGACCGTTCAGCCACCGTTTGCGCACCGCATCGCCCAGACGGGACCGGAAGTGGACCGTTGGCCATCGTTTGCGCACCGCATCGCCCAGATGCGGCCGGAAGTGGACCGTTTGGCCACCGTTTGCGCACCGCATCGCCCAGACGCGACCGGCGGTGGCGAACCCGTGTCACTCGCGGACCGTTGTGCGGGACGCACGCAGTGGCCGACCGTTGAGCGAGAGATCCGGTCTGTCGAAGTGTGCTGTAGGAGCCGGATCACGGTGACGAGCCAGCGAGCGATCGGGCAAGTACGACCAACCGGGATCCTCGCTGCTGGCTCGGCCTCTGGTTCACAACGCACGACGGGCGACGCGTCAACGCGCCCTTTTTGGGACCAACGTGTTCGAGCTAGGTTGTCACCGAAGTGGTGGTACGGCCTCGGCGGTCAGTTCATCCCTTCACACCGGAGCCGATGTCGCTCGAGACGAAGTAGCGTTGGAACAGGATGAAAAGCACCACGACGGGCGCGGCCAGTACGACGGCGCCGGCGAGCATTGCCCCGAAGGGGTTGGCGGCGGAGCCGGCGACGTTGCTGATGTAGTTGGCCAACGACACCGCGAGTGGTTGGAGATCGTCGCGTTTTGTGATCAGGAAGGGCCATAGGAACTCGTTCCAGGGCCCGATGAATGTGATCAGGATGACTGTCACCAGGGCTGGACGGATCAGCGGGAGCGCCACCCGGGTGAGCATCTGCAGTTGGGTGGTGTGGAGACCGGTCACGTGCCATGGGACGCCAGGTTCTTGCTGGCCTGGAGAATTTGGTCGTCGATGTCGCCCCCCAGCAAAGGTTCCGCGAGCAGCCAGCAATGCGATGTCCGCGTCGAGCGTCCCTTTGTCGGTTTGAAAGCTGACACCTGAATCGTGGTCGAGGAGCCGTCGGTGCGCACGCCGTTGATCAACACCGGCTGGGTGGCTACGCGGGCGGTGCTGACCGATCCGTAGCCGTCCCGCGTCACCCAGCCGCGGCCTTGCTACGACCGGCGGCCGCGCTGAGCGCCTTGATCAACCAGTCG
>CAWHZT010000021.1:0-326456 GCA_963833925.1 uncultured Actinomycetota bacterium
CCGTCCGCCGGCCACACCCAGGGCGTTTCCGTGCTCGTGCTGGACGAGACCGACGGGGTCGCGGCCTTCTGGCGGATACGGTAGGCGAGCCCGCCGAGGACGATGACACCTGGCTGAGAGGAATGCGGACAGCCCCCGTGCTGGTCACCGTGTGGACCAGCGAACGTGCCTATCTCGACCGCTACGCCGAGCCGGACAAGGGCTGGACGGACCGGGACAAGGACCGCTGGAGCGCTCCCTATTGGTGGGTCGATGCCGGCATGGCCGCCATGAACGTGCTGCTGGCCGCGGTGGACGCCGGACTCGGTGCGTGCTTCTTCGGAATCCCGACCAACCGGCGCGAGGCGGTCCGCGTCCACTTCGGCGTGCCGGGCGACCAGCTCAGTGTGGGGGTGGATCGCCATCGGTCACCCGGCCGGCGGGAGATCGGGGATCGGCCGCTACCCGCGCGAAACGCGACCGCGACGCACGGATCAGGCGCGGAACCTGGATTGTCTGACGGGCGCACAGAAGCGGCTCGTTCCTGGGATGATGGCAAGGATTTTGGGGTGAGTCACCGGGAACCGTTATGATTCCGTGACCGATGCGGCTGGTCCCGGTGACCGTCGCCACACCGATTGGGTCCGCGGACGTCAGGCGGGCCCCTGTGGGGAGTGCTTGTGCGGAAGATCATCCCGGTAGTTGCTGCCGGCGTCACGGCGCTGGCCGTGGCCGGCGGCACGTTCGGCTACGTGATCGCCAACAAAGATGTCACGTTGGCCGTGGACGGCGCGTCCACCGAGGTGGCGACGACCGCCGGTACGGTCGGCGAGGTGCTCGCGGATCACGACATCACGGTCGGTGACCGAGATGTCGTGGCGCCTGCGCTGGACGCCAAGGTCACCGACGGCACCCGGATCGCGGTGCAGTTCGCCCGCCAGGTCACGGTGAATGTCGACGGCAAGACACGGACCTTCTGGACTACCGCCACCAACGTCGACCAGGCGCTGACCAGCCAGGGGATCGCAGACGATGGCGCCAAGATCTCCACCTCGCGCAGCACCACGATCGGACGGCAAGGCCTCACCTTCGACCTGGCCACCCGCAAGACGGTGACCGTCAAGGCCGCCGGTCAGTCGAAGACGGTCGAGACGACCGCCACCACGGTCGGCGAAGCGCTGGCCGCGGCATCGATCACCCCGGACGGCGACGACCTGATCAGTGCCGACCGCTCCGCACCGGTCAAGGACGGCTCGACGGTCACGTTCACAAAGGTCGACGTCAAGAACCTCACCAAGAAGGAGACGATCGCGTACAAGACTGTGCGCAAGAACTCCTCGACTCTCGCCAAGGGCAAGACCGTCGTCGACCGAAGTGGCAAGACGGGCAGCAAGAAGGTCGTCTACCGTGAGGTCCGCCACGACGGGAAGGTCAGCTCGCGCGAGGCCGTCAAGACGACCGTGACCGCCAAGCCGACCGCTCGGATCCTCCTGATCGGCACCAAGAAGTCGTCGTCGAGCGAGTCCTCGGGCGGTAGCGCGCCGTCGGTCGCCGCGGGTAGCGCCTGGGACAAGCTCGCTCGGTGCGAGTCGGGCGGCAACTGGCACATCAACACCGGCAACGGCTACTACGGCGGGCTTCAGTTCAGCCTGAGCACCTGGCGGGCGTACGGCGGCAGCGGACTGCCGAGCAGCAACAGCCGCGAGCAGCAGATCGCGATCGCCAAGAAGGTGCAGGCGGCCGCCGGCTGGGGTCAGTGGCCAGCCTGCTCGCGCAAGGCCGGCCTCCGCTGACTTTTGGTGTTCGCTCGCGCTCGCTGCGCGCCTCATGACTCTCCCTTTCTCCCTCGCTCGCGGCCGTAGGCAAGGTGCCGCTGCCGCGGTCGAGCTGGGCCGCTCGCTCGGTCGGAAGTGAGAGCCAGGCGCTCCGCTTGCCGACGCTCGCTCACTGGCAGGCCCTAGTGGTGCGTCTGCCAATTGGCCCGGCACTCAGCGGCCCCTGGGCACGCACCTCGCGGCGTTCTCCTCAGTCGAGATACAACCCCGGTATCCCTCCCTCGTCGGCCTTGCGATGCACGCACCCATCCACCGCTGAGTGCCAGACCACCTGGCAGACGCACCACTAGGCTCGGGATCGTGACCGGCGCCGGGCTGCTCGATCCCTCCTCGATCAGGGCGATCGCAGCGCGGCTGGGCCTCCGTCCCACCAAGCAGCGTGGCCAGAACTTCGTCGTCGACGCCAACACGGTCCGTCGCATCGTGGCTGCCGCCCAGGTGAGTGCCGACGACGTGGTGCTGGAGATCGGACCAGGGTTGGGTTCGCTGACCCTCGGGCTGCTCGAGACCGGTGCGCGAGTCGTAGCCGTGGAGATCGACGGCCTGCTCGCCCGGGCGCTCCCCGAGACGGTCCGGATCAGGATGCCGGATCGGGCCGATGCCCTGGACGTGATCTGCGCCGACGCCATGCGGGTCGATGCTCTTCCGATCCGCCCGACTGCGGTGGTGGCCAATCTTCCGTACAACGTCGCGGTGCCGATCCTGCTGCATCTGCTGGCGAGCTTCGACTCGTGGACCCGGGGACTGGTGATGGTGCAGGCCGAGGTCGCCCAGCGCCTCGTCGCCAAGCCTGGCGGCAAGATCTACGGCATTCCGTCGGTGAAGCTCGCCTGGTACGCCGAGTCCGCCTGGGCGGGCAGCGTGTCGGCATCCGTCTTCTGGCCCGTGCCCAATGTGGAGTCGGGACTGGTCGCCATCCGGCGTCGGCAGCCTCCAGCGACGTCCGCGACTCGCGAGGAGGTCTTCGGCGTTGTCGATGCGGCGTTCGCCCAGCGGCGCAAGATGCTGCGATCCTCGCTGTCGACCCTGGTCGGGTCGTCCGCCGCTGCGGTCGAGGTGCTCGAGGCGGCCGGAGTCGACCCTCAGGCTCGAGGTGAGGTTCTCGGGGTGGCCGAGTTCGCCCGGGTCGCGGAGCAGCTCGCGGCGGCGAGGACCCAGGCCGTCCCCGATCCGGACGCACACTAGCCTCGCCTCGTGGTCTCGCCCGTCCCGCCGACGTACGACGGTGTCCGCGTCCGGGTGCCGGCGAAGGTCAATCTCGCGCTCAAGGTCGGTCCGCGACGGCGCGACGGCTTCCACCCGCTGGCCACCGTCTACCACGCGGTATCGCTCTTCGACGAGATCACCGTGAACCATGCGGCCCCGGGTCACTTCAGCGTGACGGTGACCGGCGAGGGTGCGCGATCCGTGCCGCGGGACGACAGCAACCTCGCCGTGCGGGCCGCGCGGCTGCTGGCGAGCTCGTTCGGGGACGAGCGGTCGGCCGGCGTTCGACTTCAGATCGCCAAGTCGATCCCGGTGGCCGGCGGACTCGCCGGCGGGTCGGCGGATGCAGCGGCCGCCCTGGTGGCCTGCTCGCAGCTGTGGGATCTCGACGTGTCGGCCGAGCAACTACGCCGAGTCGCCGCGCTGTTGGGCAGCGACGTCCCGTTCGCACTGCTCGGTGGGACGGCGCTGGGGAGCGGCCGGGGTGAGGACGTGATGCCCGCGCTGGCGCGCGGGACGTTCCACTGGGTCCTTGGCTTCGGGCACCAGGGACTGTCCACACCGGCGGTCTATCGCCGCTTCGATGAGCTCCATCCGCGGCCACCGGCACCAGTGGTGCCCGTGGAGCTGATGGAGGCGCTCCGTGCCGGTGATCCGATCGCGCTCGGGGCCGCGCTCGTCAACGATCTACAGCGACCCGCGCTGGATCTTCAGCCTCGACTCGGACGCACGGTCGGCGCGGGCCTCGAACTCGGCGCGGTCGGCGCGATCGTGTCGGGCTCGGGACCGACCGTCGCCTTCCTGGCCGCGGACGAGGCCGGCGCGGTAGACCTGGCCGTCGCGCTCAGCACCGAGGGTGTCTGTCGCGCGATACGACGAGCCAGCGGGCCAGTGCCGGGCGCGCGCTCACTCTGATCCCGCTGACCAGCGCTCCGTCGATGGTCGAAATCGCCCGTTTGAGGCCCGGGATCCGCATCGGCGGAGCGCTCGTCAGCGCTCGGTGGTGATCATTAGGCTGACGCGGGTGAGTTCGGCATCGCCCGTCAAGTTCGTCCACGCCCTGTCGCCGCGCGATCCGCACGAGGCACATCGGGTGTCCACCCCGCTGGAGCTGCTGACGGACCTCTGCTTCGTGGTCGCGGTCGCTCAGGCGTCGGCCGGTCTGCACCACGCGATCGCCGAGAACCACATCGGCCACGGCCTGATCGGCTTCGGGATCGCCTTCTTCGCGATCTGGTGGACCTGGTTGAACTTCAGCTGGTTCGCCTCGGCGTACGACAACGACGATGTCGTCTACCGACTGCTGACCATCCTGCAGATCATCGGCGTCCTCGTGCTGGCCGCCGGGGTCGCCGGGTTCTTCACGGGCGACTTCCTGCTGCCGATCCTGGGCTACGTCATCATGCGGATCGCACTTGTCATCCAGTGGTTGCGGGCCTCGCGCGGCGACCCGCACACCCGACGAACGTGCCGGCGCTACGCGTTCGGACTGGTCGTGGTCCAGCTGCTCTGGGTTTCGCTTCTGGCGGTCCCGCACGACTACCAGCTGTTGCTCTTCCCGCTGCTCGCCCTGCTCGACTTCGGGGTGCCCGTGTGGGCGGAGCGAACCGGCGCGACGCCTTGGCATCCCGAGCACATCGCCGACCGGTACGCCGCGTTCTTCATCATCGTGCTCGGCGAATCGATCCTGGCTGCCACGGTCGCGATCCAGGGAGCCTGGACCGACCTCGCCCATGCGGTCGACGCGTTGGTGGTGATGATCGGGGGCGTCCTCATCGTGTTCGGGATGTGGTGGCTCTACTTCGCACGAGACGCGAGCGTCGTGCTCGAGCACGCCCGGGCGGAGGGGACCCGATTTGAGTACGTGTGGGGGTTCGGGCACTACTTCATCTTCGCCTCGGGTGCGGCCGTGGGTGCCGGTCTGGCGGTTCGGGCCGAGTACTGGGCGCACCCGGAGGAGATCCCGCGGCTCGGCTCCGCGGCCGCGGTGACCGTGCCGATCGCTGTCCTGATGGCCGCGCTCTATCTGATCCAGCTGCGACAGCACGATCCGACGCCCCGAGCCGGTCTGCCTTTTCTGATCGCCATCGTGCTGGTGCTCGCGTGCACCCTCAGCGCGCTGCCTGAGCTGCTCGCTGGCCTGGTGCTGGCCGCCTTGCTGGTTACCGAGCTGCGTCAGGTCGCACGGGCCGCCGCCGTTCCGGCCTGACGGTTCTGTCGCCTCCGTTCGCGCCCGGCTCGGAGCGCCGCTCACCTCGACGCGCGCATCGCGGACTCGGACGGGCAGGCTCGATCTGGAGCTGGTTTGGGTCGCCGGTTCTAGGTCGTTGGTCTGCGGTCGCCGGTCAGTGTGTGTGTCTTCCGGTCCGTGCGGGTCGGGTGTGTCGGTCAGGGTGTCTCGGGCGTCGGCTCCGCATAGCGAAGCAGGAGCACCCGCAGGGAGGCGGCGAGGGCGTCCCCGTCGGCTTGGGTCAGTTCCGCCATGATCGCGCGCTCCGCATCGAGGAGATCGGCGAGCGCGGCATCGACCTGCCCTCGTCCGGCGACTGTGAGGCTGACCAGGACACCGCGTCGGTCGTCGGGGTGTACTTCGCGGCTCACCAGACCCCGCGCGGCGAGTCGGTCCACACGGTTGGTCATCGTGCCAGACGTCACCATCGTCTCCCGGACGAGCTGGCCAGGGGTCAGTCGATAGGGTGCACCGGCCCGACGCAGGGCTGCCAGCACGTCGAACTCCCAGCTCTCCAGCTCGTGGGCTGAGAACGCTCGGCTGCGGACCCGGTCCAAGTGACGAGCGAGCCGGGTCACTCGCGAGAGCACCCGCATCGGCTCGACATCGAGATCCGGCCGTTCCCGCTGCCAGGCCGCGACGATGTGATCGACCTCGTCGGGCGCAGAGTCGGGCACGGACGGCAGTCTAGGCAGCGCGACCCGTCGACCCGCCCAGGCCACATACAGCCTGGTCCTCGCGCCTCCCCGAAGCGGCCGGCCCTCATTTCGCCGGCCCGGGTGTCCGAGTGTGGCGCGTGTGTGGGCCTCGTTCGCCAGCCCGGGTGTCCGAGTGGGGTCGGGTGTGGCGCGTGTGGGCTCGTTCGCCAGCCCGGGTGTCCGAGTGGGGTCGGGTGTGGCGCGTGTGTGGGCCTCATTCGCCGGCCTGGGTGTCCGAGTGGGGTGGAGTGTGCACGCGCAGGGGCACGTTCGCCAGGTTGGGCGTCCCAAGTGGGGTCGGGTGTGGCGCGTAGGCACCGTTTGCCACGCCGGGCGTCCCAAATGGGGCCCCATGCGACGGTCGACACCCAGAGCCGGGCCCGGGGGGTCAGTGCGACGCGGGGGCGAGGTCGCTATCGGTCCGCGGCATGGTGGCGGCAAGGCCGACGATGCCGGCGCACAGGATGGCCGGGATGATCATCGCGTGCTGCAGCCCGAAGTGGTTGACCAGGAAGCCGATCACGGCCGGTCCCATCAGGAACGCGGCGTACCCGAACGTGACGACCACCGCGAGCACCCGGCCACCGCCGATATGGCCGGCGGACGCGTACACCTGGGGTGCGATCATCCCGACGCCGAAGCCCACCAGCGCCCAGCCGACCAGCAGCAGCGGCAGTCCGCTGACCACGCTCACGGTCAGATAGCCGATCGCCGCACACGCCCCGCCGAACCGCACCACGGCTCGACGTCCGAATCTCGCGACGAGCCGGTCGCCGACGAGCCGGATCAGCACCATGAAGCCGGTGACGGCCACGAGCCCGAGTGAGCCGGTGGTGGAGTCGACGTGTGCGACCTCGGTGACGTGCAGCGCGGACCAGTCGGTGGCGGTGCCCTCGGCGAGTCCGAAGGCAAGGGCCATGATCGCCAGAAGCCAGGCGATCCGCGGGATCTTCGTGCGTACGCCGTCGACCGTGTGCGGGACCACCGCGGCCGGCGGAGTGATCTTGAAAGCGACGACCAGGACGATCGACGCGATGAAGGCCAGCGTCAGCATCACCGGGGCCACGATGTCTCCGCCGGTCAGTCCTATAAGGGTGGCGACGATGAGCACCGAGCCGGCGCCGATGAAGCTGCCCACCGACCAGAAGGCGTGGAAGAAGCTCATGATGGGCCGCCGGCGAGCCGACTCGACCTGGACGCCGAGGGCATTCATGGCCACATCCATCGCGCCGTTGCCCAGCCCGAGGAAGACCGCGCCGAGGACCGCGACCTGATAGCTCGACGCCAACGAGAACGTGACCGCCGAGGCGATCAGCATCGGCAATCCGGCGAGGGCTACCTTGCGGGCGCCGATCGCGTCGGCGAGCCGCCCGCCGACCTGCATCGACAAGATGCCGGCGAGGCTGCCGCAGAAGAGCATCAGCGCGATGTGCGTCGCGTCGATGCCGACCCGGTCGCGGATCGAGGGGAGCGTGCCGCCATAGCCACCGAGGATCATGCCGTTCACCGCGAACAGCACCGTCACGGCAACGGCGGACTTCTTCCGCGCAAGCCGCTCGGTGAGCGTGTCCGGTGGGATGAGGCTGGTCTCGGCGGTCATGTATCGGTGTCCTGGATCGATTAACTAAAACGTTACAGAAAGCCTAGCGGGCGACTGTCCGATCGGCAAGTCCGCGAGCTCCCGGTGCCCCCGCGGAAATAGTGCAGGTCAGTGGCCGATCGGTCGCGGATGCTGAGCGTGGCCATGGACCCGTCGGGCCGACTGGCACCCACTATTTCCGCGTCGGGTCGGCAGCCGCCGGTGGCGGCGTGGCCGCTGCGGGAACAGCGGGCCGGGTGGGTGGGAAAACGGGTAGGTCGTTGTGATGGAGATCAGCGGCGGGTGAGCAGTCGCGGTTTCGCCTCGAGATCGCTCAGACCGTTCCAGGCGAGGTTGACCACGTGAGCCGCCACCTCCGACTTCTTCGGGCGACGCATGTCGAGCCACCACTGACCGGTGAGGGCGACCATTCCGACGAGCATCTGCGCGTACATCGGCGCCGTTTTGGCATCCAGTCCGCGGCTGCGGAACTCGGCGACCAGGATCCCCTCGACCTGGGAGGCGATGTCGCTCAACAAGCTCGCGAACGAGCCCGTGGACTGGCCGACCGAAGAGTCCCGGGACAGGATCCGGAAACCGTCGGTATTGCTCTCGATGTAGTCCAGCAGGGCCAGAGCCGCGCGTTCGATCAGCTCGCGCTGCCGGCTGTCGGGATGAGCCACCGCTATCGACTCTGCGGTCAGGGAGGACAGGATCCCGTCCAGCAGCGTGTTCACTTCGCGGTCGACGACCACGGCGTACAGGCCCTCCTTGCCGCCGAAGTGCTCGTACACCACCGGCTTGCTCACCTCGGCCCGCGCGGCGATCTCCTCGACCGAAGTGCCTTCGTAGCCGCGGGCGGCGAATAGTTCCCGCGAGACCGCAATGAGCTGCTCGCGACGCTCGGCGCTGGTCATCCGCACCCGGGTCGGCCGACGAGCTCGTGTCGGTTCCTTCGGGGTCGAGCTACGTGGGGCCATGAGGCCACAGTCTTCGCGCTGGGTCCGCCATCGGCAAACTCCGAGCTGAGTCGCGCCGGCGCATTCGGACGATCGGGCGGGCGAGTGGAGTGGGTGTATTCCGATTCGAGTCGCACTTGCCTGACCGGGTGGGCGAGTGGAGTGGGCGTACGCCGATTCGAGTCGCACTCGCCCGACCGGGCGGGCAAGTCGCGGATGGGTCGGGAAGGCAGACGCCGGCAGCGGGGCGAGGGGCCGGACCCCGCCCGTTCCACGAGCCGTGTGCGGCGCCGTGGCCGCTTGCGTACGCTATTCCCTGGCCGACACCCAGAAGTTCAGCCTGGGCGTCGGCCAGCATGACGCGCGATCGTGCCGGTGAGCCGGCGAGGTCGTACGTTCCCCGGTTGGTCTGTCGGCAGGGCCCGCCTGACTTTGAATCAGGACTAGCGACGTAGGTTCGACTCCTACCCGGGGAGCGGAAAGTCTTTCCACAGCGCCTGCGTACGACCTCGCGAGGAGATCCACTGGTGGCCCAATCCGATGTCTACGCACCCCAGCTCGGTCAACCGCCGGTCGGAGCCGTGGTGATCCTGGCCGCAGGCGAGGGGACCCGGATGAAGTCCACCCGCTCGAAGCTGCTGCACGAGCTCGGCGGTCATCCGATGCTCAGCTATGCCGTCGACGCGGCCACCGCACTGCAGCCCGAGCGGATCGTGGTCGTCGTCGGCTACCTGCGCGAGCAGGTCGAGGCCCACCTCGCCGAGGTCGCCCCCCACGTCACGATCGCCGTGCAAGGCTCCGACGCGTACGGCACCGGGTACGCCGTGCGGTGCGCCCTCGAGGTCGTCGGCGACGTGAAAGGCGAGATCGTCGTGACGTACGGCGATGTCCCGCTGCTGACCAGCGACACCCTCGCGGGACTGGTGGCCGATCACCGGGCCCGCGGCTCGGCGGCCACCGTCCTCACCGCCGACGTGCCTGACCCGACCGGCTACGGCCGGGTGATCCGCGACGCCGGAGGGCTGGTGAGCCAGATCGTCGAGCACAAGGACGCCACACCCGACGAGCGGGCGGTCACCGAGATCAACTCCGGGATCTACGTCTTCGACGGCGCCGCGCTGCGTGGCGGCCTGGCCGAGATCACGGCCGACAACGCGTCGGGCGAGCTCTACCTGACCGACGTGGTCACCGTCGCTCGACGGCAGGGACTGACCGTAGCCGCCCACGTCACCGACGACATCTGGCAGACCGAGGGCATCAATGACCGCGTGCAGCTCGCCCGGATGAACGCCGAGCTCAATCGCCGGATCCTGGACCGCTGGATGCGGGCGGGCGTGACCGTGATCGACCCGGCCACGACCTGGGTCCACGCCTCCGTTGACCTCGGACAAGACGTCACCTTGCTGCCCAACACCTCACTCGAAGGTGCGACCTCGGTCGCGGCCGGCGCCATCATCGGCCCCGACACCACGCTGGTGGATGTCGAGGTGGGGGAGGGTGCGACCGTGACCCGGACCCACGGCTCGCTGGCCGTGATCGGTACGGGCGCCACCGTCGGCCCGTTCGCGTACCTCCGGCCCGGCACTCAACTCGGTGAGAAGGGCAAGATCGGCACCTTCGTCGAGACCAAGAACGCGCAGATCGGGGCGGGCGCCAAGGTCCCGCACCTCAGCTACGCCGGCGACGCCGTGATCGAGGAGGGCGCCAACATCGGGGCCGGGGTGATCTTCGCCAACTACGACGGGGTCACCAAGTCCACCTCCACCGTGGGCCGCGCAAGCTTTGTCGGCAGCAACTCGGTGCTGGCGGCGCCGGTCCGGATCGCTGACGGGGCGTACGTTGCCGCCGGCTCCACGATCACCTCCGACGTCGGCGTCGGCGAGCTGGGGGTCGGCAGGGCACGACAGCGCAACATTCCGGGTTGGGTGCTGAGAAAGCGCGCGGGCACGAAAACGGCCAGAGCCGCCGACGAGGCGACCAACCATGAGGTGAACCCATGACTCGGCTGGCGGGTCGCGCTTCGCGCTCCGCGGTCACGGGCTGCGCGGGGTCTCGGTCGTTCGTCGCGATTGCGGACAAGGGCCGGACCGGTTCAACTCGCTCCGCGCGCGGGACGTGGTGTCCGCAATCACTCCTCACTCCCGAGAGGCTCCGCCCATGACCGGGGTCAAGAAGCCCAACGAGAAGCACCTGATGCTGTTCAGCGGGCGTGCCTATCCCGAGCTCGCTCAGGAGGTGGCCGATCTCATGCAGGTCGAGATCGTGCCGACCAGGGCACTGAACTATGCCAACTCCGAGACGTACGTCCGGTTCGAGGAATCGGTCCGCGGCTGTGATGCGTACGTCATCCAGTCCCACGCCGCACCGGTGAACGAGTGGGTGATGGAGCAACTGATCATGGTCGACGCCCTCAAGCGGGCCTCCGCCAAACGGATCACCGTCGTCGCTCCGTTCTATCCGTACGCTCGCCAGGACAAGAAGCACGCCGGACGTGAGCCGATCTCGGCTCGACTGATCGCCGACCTCTTCCGGGTTGCGGGCGCCAACCGGATCATGTCGGTCGATCTGCACGCAGCACAGATCCAGGGCTTCTTCGACGGGCCGGTCGATCACTTGTGGGCGCTGCCGGTTCTGTCGAACTACGTCGAGGAGTCGTACGACACCGCCGAGATGACTGTCGTCTCACCGGATGCCGGGCGCGTCCGGTTGGCCGACATGTGGAGCGACAGGCTGAACGCCCCGCTGGCGATCATCCACAAGCGCCGCGACCCCAACGTGGCGAACACCGTGGTGGTGCACGAGGTGGTCGGTGAGGTCCAGGGCCGGGTCTGCCTGCTCGTCGACGACATGATCGACACGGCAGGCACGATCTGCCAGGCGGCCGACGCACTGATGGCCCGGGGCGCCAAGTCCGTCATCGCCTCCGCCACGCACCCGGTTCTGTCCGGCCCGGCGGTGGCCCGGCTGAAGGCCTCGCCGATCGAGGAGGTCATCGTCACCAACACCCTTCCTATCCCCCCGGAACGGGAGTTGGACAAGTTGACTGTGCTCTCCATCGCGCCGTTGATCTCGCGGGCGATTCATGAGGTCTTCGAGGACGGGTCGGTGACCAGTCTCTTCGGCGGCCAGGCGTAGCCACGGGTTCGCCCCGCTCGGACGGGCCCACGACCGGTCCGCGGAGATCTGCTGTGACGTCTGTGCGTCGGGTTGCGTCGCCGAGGCACCCTTTGAACAACCGAGGCACCCCCTGCAGACGGTGCCCCGGTTGTCGTCCCGGTGCCTAAGCGTACGAAGGGGTGCCTGAGCGTACGAAGGGGTGCCTGAGCGTACGAAGGGGTGCCTGAGCGTACGAAGGGGTGCCGGAGCGAACGATGGGGTGCCGGAGCGTACGAAAGGGGTGCCTGGGCGTACGAAGGCGTGGCCGGACGTACGCGAGAGACGACCGCGCAACGAGGCGGGCGGCGCTCGACTTTCCCCGATGCGGGGGGCTGGGCTAAGGTAGACCGGTTGCCTGGGCGAGGGTCGGTGCCGACCGTGATCGACAAGGTTGAGGTTTCGTTCTCTCTCCCTGGCGCTCGCCATTGTGAACATCAGCAATATTTCGAGGAGTTCGTTCGTGCCCGAGGTCAAGCTCACTGCCGAATTGCGTTCGGAGTTCGGTAAGGGTGCTGCCCGCCGGATCCGTCGCGCCGACAAGATCCCCGCCGTCCTGTACGGCCATGGCACCGACCCGGTGCACATCACGCTGCCCGGCCACGAGACCCTGCTGGCGCTGCGGGTCGCGAACGCGCTGCTCTCCATCGACGTGGACGGCAGCTCGCAGCTCGCGCTCCCGAAGCAGGTTCAGCGTGACCCGATCAAGCACACCATCGAGCACGTCGATCTCGTGATCGTCCGCCGGGGCGAGAAGGTCACGGTCGACATCCGCCTCCACGTCGAGGGCGAGGCCGCCTCTGACACGCTCGTCGTCGTCGACCAGGCCACCATCTCGATCGAGGCCGAGGCGACCCACATTCCGCAGGAGATCATCGTCTCCGTCGAGGGTCTTCCCGCCGGCACCCAGATTCTCGCGCGAGACCTGAAGCTGCCCGCTGGCGCCTCGCTCGCCGGTGACGACGACGCTCTGATCGTGAACATCACGAACGCCCAGTCCGCAGAGGCTGCCGAGGCAGAGCTGGCCGAGGCCGAGGCCGAAGCCGGCATCACGCCGACCGTGTCCGAGGACGCCGACAGCTCCGAGTCCGAGCGCACCCCCGAGCCCCAGAACGCCTGATCCTTCGCGGTAGGCCGCGAGCATGGAACCGTGGATCGTCGTCGGTCTGGGCAACCCCGGACCGACGTACGCGGGGCACCGGCACAATGTCGGTTTTCTCGTGGCCGACGAGCTGGCCTCGCGGATGTCTGCTCGTTTCAGTGCACCCAAGGGGCTTCGCGCGGAGGTGGCCGACGGCCGGCTCGGGCCGCCTCCGAACGGGGCGCGGTTGATCCTGGTGAAGTCGCGGACGTACATGAACGAGACCGGTGCGGCCGTTGCGGCGGTGCTCTCCTACTACCGAAGCACGCCGGAACGGATGGTCGTCGCCCACGACGAGCTGGACATCGACCCCGGTCAGCTCCGGGTGAAGCTGGGCGGAGGGGACAACGGCCACAACGGATTGAAGTCGATCCGGCGGTCGCTCGGCACCGGAGAGTTCTACCGGGTCCGGGTCGGCGTAGGTCGCCCGCCTGGCCGCCAGGACCCAGCCGACTTCTTGCTGAGCAACTTTCCGGTGTCGGCCCGCGCCGACGTCGCCATCGAGGTGAATCGGGCCGCCGACGCCATCGAGTCGCTGGTCGACGTCGGTCTCGAACGGACCCAGAGCGCCTTCAACTCTTGATGTCCGGCTCGGCCACGCTCGCGCCCCGTTTCCGGTATCCGCCTCGTGCATTCTCGCGGGTCGGGCCCGCGCAGGGGGTCACGGCGGGCCCGGGATGGGATTCCAGATCGCGGGGGCAGTGGGGTCGAACGGCGGCGCCGCATCATTCCAGGTTGTCGGCCGCCCAGCGGTGACGTAATGGGTCGGCTGCACCGATTCCGACGGGGGAGTGATACCCGGTGGGAGTGGGGGATACCCCGAGGGCACCGGCGGTCGGTGGAGTCCGAGAACGACCGCGACCAGCTCGGCGTGCCGCTCGGCAGTGTCGGGCGCACCGCCACCGCGCTCGAAGCGCTCGCGGACGAAGGCGAGCTCCGTCACGGCCTCGGCGAACGTCCGCACGACGCGCCTGGCGTCCTTGCCGAAGGTCTGCTCGGCGTGGTCCGCCCAGAGCTTTCGTCCTCGTAGCGTGGCGAGCCATGCGGCCTCGGCCCCGGAGATCAGGCCGGTGACGACGATCCCGGGCAGCTGGGTGAGCAGCACCTTGTGTTCGCGGTGGCGGGCGACGATGGCCAGCGCGACCGCCGCACCGAACAGCGGTACGAACAAGATGAAGTGCACCCGCAACGGTGATGCGTTCCAGATCATGTGCAGGATCACCGCGCCGACGTAGCCGAGCCCGAGGAAGCCGAGCCACGCGTACTTTCCGGGCCGACGCAGCCCGATGTACAGCCCGATCGCACTGATCGAGACGAAGAACGAGTGCAGGAAGGGGGTCGACAGGCGGACGATGGCGACCCCGATCGTGCCGTAGATGTTGTCCCCGCGAGCGAGGTACAAGACGTTCTCGATGAAGCCGAACGAAGCGCCGACCAGTCCGGCGTAGACCAGGCAGTCGATCAAGGTGTTCAGCTCCCGACGTCGTACGCCGGTGGCCATGATGAGCAGGAACAGCGCCTTGGCGAGCTCCTCCACAAAGGGCGCGCGGATCACCGTTGCCACGAACAGGTTCCGGTCGAGCAGGCTTGTCAGCAACGAGATGACGACCGCGACCCCACCCCACAGCCAGGCGAACAACAACAGTCTCGGCGGCTCGGGTTCCCAGCGGTCGAGCCACAGGTAGCAGAGCACGACGATTCCGCAGGCCGCGCCGGACAGCACGATCCCCACCGCGGCGAGCTCGGGATCGGCGACGACGTCGAAGCTGAGGGCGAGCGCGGTGGCGATGCCGGCAAGGATCAGGACCGAGGTCGGCACGCCGACCGTCGCGACCGTACGTCCGAACTGAGGACGGTACGCGATCGGCGGCGGGGCTGCGGTCGGCTGCATGTCGGCAAGGCTAAAGGAGTCGCGCGCCCGCTCCGCCGGCGGCGACGCCACGGCTCACCGGCACGCACCGGGTTCACGTGCGGACAGGTGACGCGGCTTCGCTCCTCGTCGATGTATCGAGTGGGCCGACCCGTCACTCAAGAGCAACTGTGGAGGACCCGTTCGACGAGGTAGCCCCGCCCCCCTCGGCAGGGCCGGCACGGATCGAGGGCGCGCCAGGACCGCTGACCCCGCTCGTCGGTCGGCTCGAGGAGGCGGCCGAGGTCGCGGCCCTGGTTTCGCACACTCGACTGCTCACGGTGACGGGTCCGGGAGGCGGCGGAAAGACCCGGCTGGCCTTGGCCGCCGCTGAGCAGTGGGCCACCGCGCACCCGGCGGTTCGGGTCGCCTGGGTATCGCTGGCTACCGCTGACGGGGCCGCGCTCGTCGCGGAGCAGTTCGCGGCCGCGGTCGGCGCCGGCGGCAGGTCGCCGGAGGAGTGGGCCGCCGGAGTCGTCGAATCGGGCGCGCTACTGGTCCTCGACAACTGCGAGCACCTGATCGACGCCGTCGTCGACCTCGTGGGCCGGTTGCTCGGTGCGGCCGCCGATCTCCACATTCTGGTCACGAGTCGGGCCCCGCTCGGAGTCGCCGGCGAACGTCGCTGGCCCATTCCACCGCTGCGTACCCCGGGCGCGGACGAGCGCTCCGACCTCCTCCGATACGACGCCGTTCGGTTGTTCGTCGACCGCGCCCGAGCCGTCTGGCCGGACTTCGGCGGCGGCGTCGACAACAGTGACGGTGGGGCCGATCGTGACGACGAGTGGGGAGCAAGGGTCGCGGCGATCTGTCGCCGGCTGGACGGCAACCCGTTGGCCATCGAACTGTGCGCCGCCCGCACCCAGCTGCTAGGGCTCTCTCAGATCGGCGCCGCCTTGGACGACGCGGGCCGGCTGTTGGTCGGCCGCAGTCGTACCGCTCCTCTGCGGCACCGCAGTCTGTGGGAAGCGCTCGACTGGAGCCACCGACTGCTCAGCGCCGACGAGGCACGGCTGTTCGCGACGCTCGGGGTGTTCGCCGGCGCCGCAGACCTCGAGACGGTCTGCGCAGCGAACGGCTCGGACTGCCTGGATACGCTGACCGCGCTGGTCGAGAGCTCCCTCGTGCGCCCGACCGCAGATCTGGCCGGAGCCGCCGAAGGCCGCCGCTTCGAGCTTGCCGATCCCGTCCGGCAGTACGCCCGGCTCCGCCTGCGGCGGTCCGGTCGCGACGCGGAGGTGCGGAATCGGCATCTCTGTTGGTACGCCCGACGCGCCGCCGCGGCGTCGAGGAGTGCCGGATCTGAGCAGTCGATGTGGTACGCACGTCTCCGCGCCGACCTGCCGGACCTGCGAGCCGCACTTGCCTGGGCGCATGAGTCGGGCCAGACGTGGGCCGGGCTGAGGCTGGCCGCCGATCTCGCACCGTTTGCCATCGCCGGGGGCCTTCGTCGAGAGGGCTTGGCCTGGCTCGAGCGATCACTGGCCGACTCCTTGGCTTCCCCAACCGTCCTCGGACTCGACCGACCACAGGATGTGCCTGCGGCTGCCGGCTCCTCGTCTGCCGGCTCCTCGCTCTGCCGCCCTCACTTCTGCCGCCCTCACTTCTGCCGACCCCACGTCTCCCGACCCCACGTCTACCGACCGCACGTCTACCGACCGCACTTCTACCGACCCCACGTCTGCCGTGCTCGTGGCCACCGCTCACCCGGACCTCGCTCAGGGCGCGTTGCTCGCCCGCGCCCGGCAGGGAGCGGGAACGCTTGCGTTTCTGCAGTGCGACTACGCCGCTGCGGTCCGTCGCCTCGCCGAGGCGGAGACCGGCTTTCGGCAGCTCGCCGACCAGGTGGGCCGTGCCCAGTGCCTGCAGGCACTGGGCAGCATCGCTCGCGAGCGCGGTGACTACGTCGCTGCGGTCGAGACCCTGGAGCAGGCTCGCGCCTGCTGGACGGATGCGGGCGACCACGAAGGGGCCGAGCTCGCGGGGATCGGCCTTGCCTTCACGCTGTTGCTCGACGGCTCGATCGAGACTGCCCGCAGGTTGGCCGACGAGGGCCTGACCTCGGCGTACGCCCGAGGCGATCCGGGCAGGATCGCCGACAGCCTCCTCGTGCTCGGAGGTGCGGCACTCGCCGACGGGGACCTCGACAGCGCCGCCGACGCAATCGAGGAAGCACTGTCCCGGGCGGTGCGAGGCGAGCTGGCCGAGGCACGGGCGTACGCGGTGGAGTGGCTGGCCGTTGTCGCCCGGGAGCGTGGTCAGATCGCGTCGTCGGCGCAGCTTCTGGCCGAGGCGCTGCAACGTCAGTACGACCTGGGCGACCTCTGGCGGACCGCCTCGGTCCTGGTCAATGTCGCCGTCTGCGAGCTGAGCCTCGGGCAGCCCAAAGTGGCGTCGAGGGCCCTGGGGGTTTCGGCGGGCGTGCTCGATCGGATCGGAGCCGAGCTCCCTCCGGTCGACAGGGCCACCCGGGATCGGGTGCGCTCCGAGCTCGTTCGGCTGCTGGGTGATACGGCGCTCGAGCGCGGTCAGCGAGCGGGCCGACGCGAGCCGCTCGGCGAGGCGGTGAGCGCGCTGCGGGACGACCTGCTCAGCGGCGCCGACGATCTTTCATCGAGGCTGCCGCAGGAAGGTCAGTCCGCGGCGCGTGACTGTCCGCCGGCGGCCGCGACGGTTGCCCCTGGTGCGACCCGATCGCTCGCTGGCCTGATCGACGCTGGCCTGATCGACGCTGGCCTGATCGACGCTGGCCTGATCGACGCTGGCCCGATCGAGGCGTCCCCGACCAGCACGGCGACCGGCAGCGAACGCGACAGGCCGGTCACCGGCTGCCTGGCCCTCGACCTGCGGACACTCGGCGGCGAGGACGTACGACTTGCCGGACAGCCGCTGACCCCGGCGGACTTCGGATACGCGAAACCGCGGGAGCTGCTCTACTTCCTGGCCGAGCACGGTCCGGCGGACAAGGGTCAGATCGGGCTTGCGCTGTGGCCGGAGGCGTCCTCGACCGAGCTACGGAGTGCGTTCCACACGACGCTGCATCATCTGCGCCGTGCGGTCGGGGTGGACCGGGTGATCTTCTCTGCGGGGAGATATGGGTTGGCCGAGCTCGACCTGCGGTACGACGTCGACGCCTTCCGACAGGGCCTGGCCGCAGCACGCGCGGCAAGGGACTCCGACGCCGAAGGCCGCCGGACTGCGGTGATCGGCGAGCTCCAGCTGCTGGAGCAGGCTCTGGCGCGCTATGCCGGTGACCTCCTGCCCGCCTGGTCTCCGTCGTGGATCGAGGCGAGGCGCGATGAGCTTCGGACGATGCATAGGCGTGCCCTGTTGGCCGCCGCCCGGCTGGCGCACCGCTCCGGCCGGGAAGGGAGCGCCGTGTCGGCCTACGAGCGCCTGATCGAGCTCGATCCGCTGGCCGAGGTCGCGCACCGCGAGCTCATGCTCTGCTTCGTGGCGCTCGGCGAGCGGGGTCGAGCGCTCCGCCAGTACGAGGTCGTGCGCGCCACACTGCACGACCAGCTCGGCGTCGGTCCCGATCCGCAAACCACGGCCGTTCGGGACGGCCTCAGGGGCCGGTCCCTGGTGGTCAACTGACGCACTGGTGCACTGGCGTACTGTCCGGTCCGCTGGCGTACTGCCCGGTCCGCTGGCGTACTGCCCGGTCCGCTGGCGTACTGTCCGGTCCGCTGGCGTACTGTCCGGTCCGCTGGCGCACTGTCCGGTCCGCTGGCGCACTGTCCGGTCCGCTGGCGCACTGCCCGGTCCGCTGGCCAACGCCCGGTCCACTGACGCACCACCGACGCATGACCCACTCAAGCGCCTGCGCACGAGCGAGCCCCACGTACGGGCCTCATGCACGCGCCCGCGTGCGCTCTCACGTACGGCCCCATGCGCGGGCCCCACGCACGGGCCCCACGCACCGCCACGCAGTTCCCCACGCGGCCACCGGCGACGGTTGGAACATCCCCAACCCAGACACGAAAGGGAACTGCGATGAATCGCACATCCGTCGCCATCGGCTCGGTCCTCGGTTCGGCCGCACTGGCCGCCGCCGCCCTCGCGGGCACCGGCACCTCGCTCGCTGCCGGACCGGTTACGTCGGCGCCCGCCGGCGGTGCCGCCCACACCGCTGCCGCACCGCTGCCTCAGCCGGTCGTCAAGTGGTCGAAGCAGCACGGCCACAAGGTCGCCACCTTCGACCTGGTCCGTAGCACGGCTTCCGTGGCCAAGGGCTGCCTGCCAGCTGCCAAGGCCACGGTCAGCATCGAGCAGACCGAGGAAGTCGAGATCATGCGGGTGTATGCCAGCGGCCTGCCCAAGAACACCGATTTCGACTTCTTCGTGCTCCAACAGCCCGATCAGCCCTTCGGGCTGTCGTGGTACCAGGGCGACCTGCAGAGCGACAAGCACGGTCGGGCGTACGTCAAGTACATCGGTCGGTTCAACGAGGAGACCTTCACGGTGGCCCCCAACGTGGCGCCGGCCCCGGTCACCCACGACGAGCCGCCGTTCCCGGACGCCACCAAGAACCCGGCTACCGCTCCGGTGCACCAGTATCACCTCGGGTTCTGGTTCAACTCGCCGAAGGACGCGGCCAAGGCAGGCTGCCTCGACGCCACGACCCCGTTCAACGGTGAGCACAACGCGGGGGTGCAGGCCATGAGCACCCGCCAGTTCCCGCCGCTGGCCGGTCCGTTGAGCCGGATCAAGCCCTGAATCACCCGACTTGTCAGCGTCAGGAATCGCCATAGCCGTTCCTGACGCTGACAACTCGGAGGGGATGTCAGGGGCGGCGGGTACGGTTGCCCGGTGACCCTCGCGGGACTCGTGAAACTCAGCTCCGCCGACCCCACCCTCGCCGACCTCCGGGGTGCGGCGCGCTCGCATGCCGTCCGGACCCTCGACGTGTCCGCGCCGGCTCCGATGCGGCCGTTGATCGCCGCTGCGCTGGTCGACGCCACGCCCGATCGGCCGTTGCTGTTGGTGACCGCGACCTATCGCGAGGCCGAGCAGCTGACCGAGGCCTGCCGGTCCTTCATGCCGCCCGATGAGGTGGCCTACTACCCGGCCTGGGAGACCTTGCCGCACGAGCGGCTCAGTCCGCGATCCGACACGGTGGGGCGGCGGCTGGCCGTATTGCGCCGGCTGGCTGGCAACGAGCCCGAGACGGCCCCACTGCGGGTCATCGTCGCGCCGATCCGCAGCGTGCTCCAGCCGCAGGTGAAGGGGCTGGGCGAGCTGCGACCGGTGCGGCTGGTCGTCGGGGAGGACTTCGACCTCGATGAGCTGACCGCGGCAATGGTGGGGGCGGCGTACGTCCGGGTGGACCTCGTCGAGCGGCGCGGCGAGTTCGCCGTCCGCGGCGGGATCGTCGATGTCTTCCCACCGACCGAGGAGCATCCGGTCCGGATCGACTTCTTCGGAGACACCGTCGAGTCGATCAGCGGGTTCTCGGTCGCCGACCAGCGATCGCAGCCGAACACGGAGCGCTCGGAGGTGATCGCGTCGCCGTGCCGGGAGCTGTTGCTCACCGACGACGTGAAGAAGCGGGCCGCGGAGCTGATCGAGGACCATCCCGAGCTGACCGACATGCTCGAACGGATCGCGCAGGGTCATGCGGTCGACGGGATGGAGGCGCTGTCGCCGGCGCTGGTCGAGGGGATGGAGCTGCTGGTCGAGCTGTTGCCGCCGGGTTCCCTGGTCCTGGTCTGTGATCCGGAGCTGGTGCGCGGCCGGGCACTGGATCTGGTGGCCACCAGCACGGAGTTCCTGCAGGCCTCCTGGGCCGCGGCGGCGGGCGGCGGCAAGGCCCCCATCGACCTCGGTGCGTCGGCGTACCAACCGCTCGGGACTGTACGCAGCGCCGCGCTGGACCACGATGTCGCCTGGTGGACGCTGTCCCCCTTCAGCGCGGGGCCGGACGACGTCGACACCGACCTGGCCCTTCGACTGGCCCGGGCCACCTCGGGAGAGGCTGCCGGCGAGTCTGCGGGCTCATCGGGCGAGTCTGCCGGTTCATCGGTCGGGGCACGCGTCCTGAGCCTGTCGAAGGGCGACACCCGACCTGAACCGCATCGCAACGAACCGCACCGAACCGAACTGATCCGAACCGAACTGATTCGAACCGAACCGATCCGCAGCGAACCGATCCGCAGCGAGCCGATCCGCACCGAGGATGGGGAGATCGTCGACTTCTCGGCCTGGGCCGACACCCGCGGTGTGGCGACGCACACGATCGCCGCCCGACCGGCACCGGGCTATCGCGGTGACACCGAGGGCGCGCTCCGCGACATCGCGAAGCTGGCCCGCGAGCAGTGGCACGTCGTCCTGGTCGCTGAGGGCAAGGGCACCGGCGCCCGGATCACCGAGCTGCTGGCCGAGCACGAGATCCCGGCCCGCTTCGTGGTGGCGCTGGACGGCAGCCCGGTGCCGGGACTGGTGATGGTCACCACGGGTGAGCTGGACCACGGATTCCTCGTCGACGAGATCCGGCTCGCGACGTTCACCACGGCCGATCTGTCCGGTCAGCGGGCACCGGACAAGTCCGCCCGGGTGATGCCGACCCGGCGCAAGAACCAGATCGACCCGCTGGAGCTGAAGCCCGGCGACGCGGTCGTCCATGATCAACACGGCGTCGGTCGGTACGTCGAGATGAGCCAGCGCTCCGTGGCCGGTTCGGTCCGCGAGTACCTGGTGATCGAGTACGCCGCTTCGAAGAGGGGCCAGCCCCGCGACCGGCTGTACGTCCCGATGGATGCCCTCGACCAGGTGACCCGCTACGTCGGCGGTGAGAATCCCACGCTGGACAAGATGGGCGGTGGCGACTGGGCCAAGCGCAAGGGCCGCGCTCGCCGGGCGGTCCGCGAGATCGCCGCGGAGTTGATCAAGCTGTACGCGGCCAGGCAGGCCACCCGCGGACACGCGTTCTCCGCCGACACAGCGTGGCAGCGCGAGCTCGAAGACGCCTTCAACTTCGTCGAGACCCCCGATCAGCTCTCCGCCGTCGAGGAGGTCAAGCGGGACATGGAGCAGATCGTCCCGATGGACCGGCTGATCTGCGGCGACGTGGGTTACGGCAAGACCGAGATCGCCGTCCGCGCGGCGTTCAAGGCGGTGCAGGACGGGAAGCAGGTGGCGGTCCTGGTCCCGACAACCCTGCTGGTGCAACAGCACCACGCGACGTTCGCCGATCGCTACGCCGGCTTCCCGGTCAACGTCGCTCCGATGTCGAGGTTCCAGTCCGACGGCGAGATCAGGGCCACCATGGAAGGCCTGGCCGACGGCAAGGTCGATGTCGTGGTGGGCACACATCGCTTGCTGGGCAAGGAAGTGGGCTTCAAAGATCTCGGCCTGGTGATCATCGACGAGGAGCAGCGCTTCGGCGTCGAGCACAAGGAGCAGCTGAAGCGGCTGCGCACGGCGGTCGATGTTCTCGCCATGTCGGCGACACCGATCCCGCGTACGTTGGAGATGGCCATCACCGGCATCCGGGAGATGAGCACGATCACCACTCCGCCGGAGGAACGGCACCCGGTGCTGACCTTCGCGGGTCCGTACGACGAAGGTCAAGTCGTCGCCGCGGTCCGCCGCGAGCTGCTGCGGGAGGGGCAGGTGTTCTACATCCACAATCGGGTGCAGAGCATCGACAAGGTGGCGAAGCGACTGAGTGAGCTCGTGCCGGAGGCCCGGGTCGTGACCGCGCACGGCCAGATGAGCGAGCAGCGCCTGGAGCAGGTGATGGTCGACTTCTGGGAACGGCGGGCCGACGTGCTGGTCTGCACCACGATCGTCGAAGCGGGCCTGGACATCTCGTCGGCCAATACCCTGCTGGTGGAGCGCGCCGACCTGATGGGCCTGTCGCAGCTGCACCAGCTCCGGGGTCGGGTCGGTCGCGGTCGCGAGCGCGGATATGCGTACTTCCTCTATCCCCCGGAGAAGCCGCTCACCGAGCTTGCGCACGATCGCCTCGCCACCATCGCCGCGCACACCGACCTGGGCGCGGGGATGGCCGTGGCCATGAAGGATCTCGAGATCCGCGGTGCCGGCAACCTGCTGGGCGGCGAGCAGTCCGGGCACATCGCCGACGTCGGCTTCGATCTCTATATCCGCTTGGTGGGGGAGGCCGTCGCGGAGTTCCGCGGGGACGATCGCGAGCCCGAGTCCGAGATGCGGATCGAGCTCCCGATCGATGCGCACCTGCCGACTGACTACGTCGAGTCCGAACGCCTGCGGCTGGAGATGTACAAGCGACTGGCCGAGGTCCGTGCTGACGCCGATCTTGCTGCAGTGTCGGAGGAGCTGGTGGACCGGTACGGTCCGATGCCGGCCGAGGTCGAGGCGCTGCTCGCGGTGGCGCGGTTCCGGGTGGTGGCCCGGGCCGCGGGACTGAGCGAAGTCGTCTCCCAGGGCAACTTCATCCGGTTCGGCCCGGCCGATTTGCTCGAGTCTCGCCAGCTCCGGCTGAAGAGGCTCTATCCGGGTGCGGTGATCAAGGACGTCGCGAAGATGATCCTGGTGCCCCGCCCGCGCGGCGCCACCGTCGGCGATCCGGCTCCGCGCGACGCGGAGCTGCTCGACTGGTGCGCCGGCGTCGTCAAGGCCATCTTCTCGGACTGACCGGCCCGGGCCCTCCCCCTCGCCCCCGTCGCGCCGGTCGCGCCCGTCTGCCTCCCTCCCTCGGAAACTGGGCTCAAACGACAAGTTTGAAACGATCCAACCTGTCGTTTGCGCCCAGTTTCCTCGGGAGGTGAGGCGAGGACCGACTGCGGACCGGGGGCGAAGGATCGAGCGTATGGGGCGAGGACGGCGGGCGCGAGGCCGGAAACCGGGGCACAACGATTCCGAGACACGCGGCGTGTCGAGTTGCCATGGTCACGAAAAGGTTACTCAAACCCTTGCGGCGCTGAGTGTGACCTGGTTAGTGTCCTGAGTGTTTCTGAGGTTTGAGTGGTCAATGTGTCTTGAGTGACTGGAGCCCCCCATGATCGGCGTGATGCGGTGGAGGCTGATGACCAGCCTGGCGGTCGCTGGCGGCCTGACGCTCGTGGCGGCGGGGACCACGCTTCCCGCCGATGCGGCGACCAAGACCGGCGTCGCGACCACGACGGTCAACATCCGCTCCGGGCCCGGGACCAAGAACGCGGTCATCGGCGGCCTGGTACGCGGCCAACGGATCAGCGTCACAGGCTCGGCCGCTGACGGCTGGGTCAAGGTGCGCTTCAATCGCACCACTGCGTACATGTACGGCTCGTACCTCAACCAGACCGGGAAGCGGTTGCCGTCCGCGCCGAGCAAGCTCAGCACCGGGACCAAGATCACCACCGAGACGCTCAACGTTCGATCCGGACCCGGCACCTCGTATCGGATCGTCGGTTCGCTCGCCGAGGGAACGGGCGTCAAGATCACCGGGAAGTTCACGGGCGGCTACGCGCAGTTCTCCTTCGGTGGTGTGCTGCGCTGGGTCTCGGTGGCCTATCTCGCCAAGTCCGTCGCGGGGGTCAAGCCGCCGACGGCGTCGCCCACACCTGCACCCTCCAACCGCGGCGAAGTGGCGCTCGCCTTCGCCCGGAGCCAGCTGGGCAAACCGTACGTCTACGGCGCCGAAGGCCCGAATGCGTACGACTGCTCGGGCCTGGCGCAGGCCGCCTGGAAGGCCGCCGGCGTGTCGATCCCTCGGGTCACGACGACGCAGTTCAAGTTCGGCAAGGTCGTCGCCAAGGCCGATCTGAAGCTGGGTGACCTCGTCTTCTTCTATGGCCCGAGCCCGAGCCACGTGGGTCTCTACGCCGGTCAGGGCATGGTCATCCATGCGCCGCGGCCGGGCAAGAAGGTCGAGTACATCAAGATGAGCTACATGCCGTACGCCGGCGCCCGCCGGCCGGGCTGATCGCCGGCTGACCCGGGAGACGCACCACCGGTCTTCGCTGAGGGTCCGCTGACGATCTGTTCGTCGGTAGGCAACCGCGGGAAGAATGGGCGGCATGCCTGCCAGCCGGATCATGATCGTGGAGGACGGTGAGACGATCCGGCTCGCCGTCGCCACGGCGCTGCGCAGCCGCGGCTACGAGGTGAGCGTGTTGCGCGACGGGTCGGCGCTGGAGTCCGAGCTTGCCGCCAACCAGCCCGACCTCGTCCTGCTCGACGTGATGCTGCCCGGGCGGGACGGGTTCGAGCTGCTCGATCTCGTCCGAGCGGCGAGCACGGCCGCGGTGATCATGCTCACCGCCCGCGACGCGACCGCGGACCGGGTGCAGGGTCTGAGTGCCGGTGCCGATGACTATCTGGTCAAGCCGTTCGCCATGGCCGAGCTGATCGCCCGGGTCGACGCCGTGCTGCGCAGGACTCGAACCGGCGGCGCCGTGCTGCGGGTCGGCGATCTCGAGCTCACTCCGGATGCCAACCGGGTCCGACGGGCCGAGGTCGAGATAGAGCTGACCGAGACCGAGCGGCGGGTGCTGGGCTATCTCACCGCTCATCGCGAGCAAGTCGTCAGCAAGACCCAGATCCTTACCGCTGTCTGGGGCTACGACGGGTTCGATGACAACGTCGTCGAGGTCTACGTGTCCGCGCTGCGTCGCAAGCTGGAAGCTGGCGGGAGAACACGGCTGTTGCACACCGTACGCGGGCGCGGTTACCGGCTTGGGGTGTCGTGAGGGGAGGATTCTCGGCGGGATCGGTCCGCACCAGGGTCGCGGTGGGCGTGATCGTCGGACTGGCGGTCGTGCTGGCCCTGCTGTGCGTGACCGTCAACGCGATCTTCGTCGCACAGTCGGAGCGCAATCTCGACGCGCTGCTGGCCGGTCGGGTCCAGCTGGCCCGACAGCTCTCCCGGGCCGGGGTGGGTCCGCAGCAGATCGTCAACCGGGTGAGCGCGGACGGCGTGTCCGCGCGGCTGGAGCTGGCGAACGGATCCGTGTTCACGTCTGGGGCGCCGGGAGCGGTCGAGGCCCGCTCAGTGAGTGCGGAGCTCAACGCCGGCCGGGTCGACGGCGCAACACTCACGGTCAGCGTCGATGCCGGTCAGGTGCGCGCGGCACAGCAACGGTTGCGACGAGTGCTGATCTTGGGTTCACTGATCGCGCTGGCCGTGAGCGCGGTACTCGTCGTGCTGATCGTCCGGATCGCGTTGCGTCCGCTGGACGACGTCGCCGGGCTGGCCCGGAGCATCACGAGCGGGCAGCGGGGCCGCCGGCTCCGGCCCGAACGGACCGACACCGAGCTCGGCCAGACCGCACAGGCGTTGGACGAGATGCTCGACGCGTTGGAGGGCGCGGAGGCTCGGGCACGTCAGGCGGAGGAGAGCAGCCGACGCTTCCTGGCCGACGCCGCCCACGAGCTGCGGACGCCGATCGCCGGCGTCCAGGCCGCCGCCGAGACGCTGCTGCACGAAGGTTCGTCGATCGACCTCGCGCAGCGCGAGCACCTCGAGGTGCTGCTGATCCGGGAGGCTCGGCGGGCGGGCGCACTGATCTCGGATCTGCTCGCCACCGCTCGGCTGGATGCCGGGGTCCAGCTGGAACCGGTGCCGATGTCGCTGGGTGCGCTGGCCTCCGCCGAGGCCGACCGTGCCCGACTGCTTCATCCAGACCAGGAGGTGACGGTGAGCGGCGCCGATGTCGTCGCCCGCTGCGACCCGGATCGGATCAGCGGCGTGCTGCGGAACCTGCTGGACAACGCCGCACGGGCGGTCGGACCAACAGGTCGGATCGCCGTCGGGCTGGCGGCCGATCAGGGTTGGGCATACGTCGATGTCCTCGACTCCGGCCCGGGAGTGCCGCCCGTCGACCGAGAGCGGATCTTCGAACGCTTGGTGCGGCTGGATCCGGACCGTGGAAGCGCCGCGGGCGGGTCAGGGCTGGGTCTGGCGATCGCCCGGGGCTACGCCCGCGCCCATGGTGGCGATCTGGTCTGCCTCCAGCCGCCGGCCGGTTGGGGCGCGTTGTTCCGGCTGACCCTTCCCCTCGCGCCCGCATAGACGTCCCCTTCGCGCGCCGGCGCTGACGAGCGCTCCGCCGAGGCCGCTTTCCACCAGGAATTGGGCGCCAGAGCATCACGGCGGAGCGCTCGTCAGCGGAACCTGCTGGTCCCCGTAGGCCAGAGGCCTCGCACCTCGTGGGCCGGCGGGCCAGGATCGACGCCCGTGTACGGGGCGGCCCGGCTATGATCGCCCGGGACTCAGGCGGACTGATTGGGGTGGCTGATGAGGTTCGGATCCAGGCGGAGCCGACGACTGCTGGCGGCCGGCGCGACGGTCGCGGTGCTGGCGACGGCCGGGTGTAGCCGGGCGAACCCGAGTGTGGTGGCGTACGTCGGCGACGACGGTCGGGTGACCCAGTCCGAGCTCGACTTGGCGGTGAGCGGCATCACCAAGTCGCTGCAGCCGGGCCAGTCGGTGGCCGAGTCGGCCGTGATCAACGCCATGATCCAGGGTGAGATCGCGGGCCAGGTGGCGGCAGCCAACAACATCACGATCACCGACGCGGATCGGGACAAGCTGCTCAAGGGCTCCAGCCTCGCTCCGCTGCTGGACATCCCCGAGGCGAGAGAGGTCGCGTACGACGTCGCCGACGTCCAGCTCGTGCCGGCCAAGGTCGGATCGGCGGCGTATCTGGCCGCCGTGAAGGAGACGCCGGTCGAGCTCAACCCTCGATACGGCCAGCTGGACGAGACCCAGAAGACCATCATCGACGGCAGCAGCGGCTCTCTGTCGACGCCGGCACCCGTCGCGGGCGGATGAGCCTTCCCCAGGTCGAGCGGCTGGTCGAGGTGATGGCCACCCTGCGCCAGGCCTGCCCGTGGGATGCGCAGCAGACGCATCGCTCGCTGGTTCAGTACCTGATCGAGGAGACCGCGGAGACGGTCGAGGCGATCGAAGGCGACGATCGTGATCATCTGCGCGAGGAGCTCGGCGACCTGCTGCTCCAGGTCGTGTTCCATGCGGAGATCGCGGCCGAGTCCGACGCCGGCTTCGACCTGGACGACGTGGCCGCGGGCGTTGCGGACAAGCTGATCGCCCGGCACCCGTACGTCTTCGCCAGCGAGGACGTACCGTCGGATCTGCACGGCAGCTGGGAACAGCGCAAGGCAAAGGAAAAGGGCCGCCGCTCCGTGCTGGAGGGCATCCCGGAGCAGCTGTCGAGCCTGGCGAGGGCAAACAAGATCATCTCCCGGGCCCGGTCCCGAAACGTGCCGATCGAGCTGCCGGCCGAGCCGCTCGCCGAGTCGGAGGTCGGGGCGGACCTGCTCGAGCTGGTCGCGCGTGCTCAGGCGTGCGGTATCGATCCGGACCAGGCTCTTCGTGACGCCGTACGCGGTCTGGAGCATCGCGTCCGGGCCGCCGAATCGGCGGTAGCCCAGGGTCAACCCTGAGGCTCGGCGATCGAGCCGGAACTAGGGTGGCCTGGTGGGCCAACCTTCGTTTCCGTCCTATCCAGCTCAGCCGGGGCGCACCGGCGACTCGTACGAGCGCAGTGCCGGGGAGCAGGAGCTGCGGCGAGAGGCAGGCGCCGCGCTAGAGGCGCGCCGCGAGCTCGGTCCCGAGTACGACGACGCGATCGCCGCGGGGCTGGCCGACAAGATGGAGCAGCTGGTGGCGTACCGGACGGCCGAGCTACGTGCCCAGACCGACCGGCAGGCCGTCGAGCACGACGGTGAGCGGATGCGGCGCAACCAGCGCTTCACACTGGGGATCGTGTCGCTGGGCATGGGTGTGCCGATCACCGCGATCGCGGCCCTGAACGTCGATCCCGCCGGACTGGGCGTACTGATCGCCTGGGCCGGCATCGTGGGCGTCAACATCGCGGCCGCCTGGAACGGTCGCCGACGCTGATCGAGCGCACTCGAACGAGACAGTGACGCACCCGCCCGCCTGTGCTGGCTGACCGCCGTACGCGGATAGGCTGACCCGAGCAACAACCAATCGCGCTCGGGAGGATCCCGAGCCGCTTTGCGAAAGGCACATGTTCGTGGCCAGTATCGAGTTTGTTGGTGCCCGGGAGATTCTCGACTCGCGCGGCAATCCCACCGTCGAGGTCGAGGTGATCCTCGATGACGGCTCTGAGGGCCGCGCGGCCGTCCCGTCCGGCGCGTCGACGGGAGCCTTCGAGGCGGTGGAGCTCCGCGACGGCGAGTCCCGCTACGGCGGCAAGGGGGTCAGTCGGGCCGTCTTGAACGTCATCGACCAGTTGGGACCGGAGGTCGTCGGGTACGACGCCAGCGAGCAGCGGCTCGTCGACCAGGCGATGCTCGACCTCGACGGGACTCCCAACAAGTCCAACGTCGGCGCCAACGCGATCCTCGGCGTCTCGCTCGCCGTTGCCCATGCCGCAGCCAACTCCGCGGATCTGCCGCTCTACCGCTACGTCGGCGGTCCGAACGCCCACACGCTGCCGGTCCCGATGATGAACATCGTCAACGGGGGTGCGCATGCCGACTCCGATGTCGATGTCCAGGAGTTCATGATCGCCCCGATCGGCGCGTCGACGTTCCGCGAGGCGCTGGAGTTCGGCGCGGGTGTCTACCACTCGCTCAAGTCCGTACTGAAGAAGGAGGGGCTGTCCACCGGCCTCGGCGACGAGGGCGGTTTCGCTCCGAACCTGCCAGCGAACGTCGCCGCGCTGGAGCTGATCGCCAAGGCCGTCGAGGCGACCGGGCTTAAGCTCGGCACCGACATCGCGCTCGCCCTCGACGTCGCGAGCACCGAGTTCTACGACGCCGACAAGGGCGTCTACACGTTCGAGAAGCGCGAGCTGAGCGCCGACGAGATGACCGACATCTACACCCAGTGGATCGACGCCTTCCCGATCGTGTCCATCGAGGACCCGCTGGCCGAGGACGACTGGGCGGGCTGGAGTGCCCTGGTCGGCAAGATCGGCGACAAGATCCAGGTGGTCGGCGACGACCTCTTCGTCACCAACGTCGAGCGGCTGCAGCGCGGCATCAACGAGAAGGCGGCCAGCGCACTGCTGGTCAAGGTCAACCAGATCGGCTCGCTGACCGAGACCCTCGACGCCGTCGACCTGGCCCACCGGGCCGGCTTCGCCTGCATGATGAGCCACCGTTCGGGGGAGACCGAGGACACGACCATCGCCGACCTCGCGGTCGCGACCAACTGCGGCCAGATCAAGTCCGGCGCCCCGGCCAGGACCGACCGGGTCGCCAAGTACAACCAGCTCCTGCGGATCGAGGAGGACCTCGACGACGCGGCCCGGTACGCCGGGGCAGCCGCGTTCCCGCGGTTCCAGGGCTGAGCATGCCAGGTGGGCCGCGGCCGACCGCCCGTCCGGGTGCTGGTCCCGGACGGGGGCGGCCGCGCGCCCGGAACCAGTCCGCCCGACCCGCCGGGTCGGCAACCGGCACGATCCCGCCCCCGCACCAGACCGGGAATCGCTCCGGTGCGCGTGGGCCTGCGGCCGTCGGCGGGAGCGTGGTCCCGGGGTCCCCGTCGGCTGCTGGCAGCGCGGCGACGTCGCCGACCCCGAAGAAGCCGAAGGTCGCGCGCGCCAGCCTGACCGGCCGCGCGATAGCCCTCGCGGTGGTGATCTTGATCCTCGTGATCTCGTACGCGTCCAGTCTGCGCGTCTACTTTGCGCAGGCTCACGAGATCGCGGCGACCAAGGTCGAGATCGCACAGCGTACGCAGGCGATCGAGGAGCTGCAGACCGAACGTACGCGCTGGGACGACCCGGACTATGTCAAGGCGCAGGCGCGCGAGCGTCTCGGCTGGGTAGTGCCGGGTGAGATCGGCTACCGGGTCGTCGACGCTAGAGGCAACCCGGTGGGTGGCGGCGAGCAGATCGAAGGCGGGACGACGGGCACCGCCGGCCCCGACAAGGCGGCCTGGTGGACCAAGCTGCGGGAATCGGTCGCGGCCGCCGACGACCCCAGACCGCCTTCGGCGAAGAAGACCGAGCCCCCCATGGTGACGGTCACGACCAAGCCCGGCGGCTGAACTTCCGTGGGCTCGCGCGCGCTGCGCGCCTTGAGACTTTGCCTTGCTTCCTCGCTCCCAGCCCGGCTTCTGCATCGCTGCCGCCAGCTGGGGTTTGGGCTGCTCGCTCGGTCGCAAAGCAGGGCCGGGCGCTCCGCCGTCCCACGCTCGCCGACCCCTCTAGCGCCGCTGGCCTAGCGAGATACCGACACCCTCTGACGCGACAGACCCAGAGACGATGCCGCCACCACGACGATGATCGGCAGCAGTAGGCCCCAGGCGAGTCCGGCGTAGCCGAACAGGAACAGGGTGGGGCCCGCCAGCGCGCCGCCGAGGGCACCGGCCAGGTTCATCGCGGTGTCGCTGCGTCCCTGCAGCCGTACGCGATCGGCAGCCGGGGCGGAATCGCTGAGCAGCGCCGAACCGGCGACGGTCGACGCGCTCCACCCGAGGCCGAGCATGACCAGTCCGAGCATGACGAGGTGGTGCGACTCCGAGCCGAGGGCGGTGATCAGCGCGGCGAGCATCAGCAGACCCTGACCGAGCAGGATCGTCGGAATCCGGCCGACCCGGTCGGACAACACCCCGAACACCGGAGACAGCGCGTACATCCCGGCGATGTGGAGGCTGATCGTCAGACCGACCACCGACAGCGTCGCGCCACCGTGGACGAGATGGACCGGCGTCATCGCCATCAGCGCCACCATGGTCGCGTGGCTCAGCGAGACGGCCAGGATCGCGAGCCGGACCAGGGCGGGTTGCCCGGCCGGGTCGCGCTCGGGGACCGACCCGCGATCACCGTCGATCCGCAGCTGGTCGAGCCGGAGCTCGCGGCTGACCGTCAGTGGGTCGGGTCGGAGGAAGAGGGCGTACGACGTCGCAGCAAGCAGCTGCGCACCGACCGCGAACACGAATACACCCGACAGTCCCGGCAGGCCGAGTGCCTGACCGAGGCTCTCGCCGGGCGCGGCGAGGTTCGGCCCGATCACGGCGCCGATGGTCGTCGACCAGACGACGAGCGACAGGTCGCGCCCGCGGGTCGCCGGGGCAGCGAGGTCGGTCGCCGCGAACCGGGACTGCAGCGCCGCCGCCGTCGCGGCGCCGGCCGCCGCCAGACCCAGGAAGAGCACGATCACCGCGCTCAGCGCCACCCCGATGACACACAGGACCAGCCCGAGCGCCGCCACGAGCGCGGCCAAGCTCAGCGAGATCCGCCGGCCGCGCCGATCGGCCAGCCGAGCCAGCGGGATCGCGAGCGCGGCCGCCCCGAGCGTGCTCATCGTCGCCGCCATCCCCGACCAGCTCTCGCCGGCGAGCTCGTACGCCGCCAGCGCGCCGACCGACAGGGCCGCCCCGGTGCCGAGCCCGCCGAGGATCTGGCCGGCGGCGAGCAGGCCGAGGGTCCGCCGCCGCAGCCGGCCGAGGTCGGTCGGTGTCCTCACGGCTGCGGTCACGACAGGTGAGCGTAGGCCAGATCGCCGACAGTTTCCGCCGGCCTGTCCTCGGTCGGCGGGAATCATCCGGCTTCGGGCAGCTTCGCGGCTACCTTCGCCCGTGCCCGTGGCCGCGCCCATGCGCGTGCCCCGGTCTCGCCTTATTCGCCGGCACGGTCGGGCGAATGAGCCGGGGTCTCGGCGCTCGAGCCCTGATTCGCCAGCCCGGTCGGGCGAATGAGCCGGATCGCGCGCCTGCCTCCCATTCGCCTGACCGGGCTGGCACGTGGGGGGCATTTCGGCGCCGGTCGGGCCGCATTCGCCTGACCGGGCGGGGACATGGCTGCGCTTGGCTCAGGCTGCGGACGCGGTCAGCTCTCGTCCAGGAGCCAGCCGACCGTCTGCCTCAGGAGGAGCACGTGCGCGTCGTCGTCGTACGTCGGCAGCGCATGCCCGAGCCCGTCGTACGCGGCGCGTCGCCCCTCGGCCTCGAGGGCCCAGATCACCGGGTGTCGCAGACCGTCGTGCTCGTGCTCGTACAGCACGGTGATCCCCGGCTCGGTCGCGAGGTAGCTGTACCGCTCGTCCGGCAGCTCGAGATCGCCCAGCCCGGCGGCGATCGGATGCTCCGGAGCGATCAGTGTGAGTCGGGCCGGCCCGTATGGCGGGTGCATCGAGGTGCCGCGGATCCAGCGTCCGCCGATCATCTCGGCCCAGCGTGCCTCGGTCGTGAAGGTGGTTGCGGCGGCGTGGATCGCGAGCACCGGACGACCGCGATCGACGTACGTCCGGAGCCCGTCGATCGATGCCTCCGTCGCCGGGTTCGGCTCCCCGTCGGCGGGGTTGCCCGCGTTCACCACCAGCAGGTCGACCCCATCCAGCGCGGCGAGCCCCGCTTCCACGTCGTCGACAACGCTCACCCGACGGCCGGGGCCGGCCACGATCTCGGCGAGCCGGGCCGATGTGGCGGGGAAGTCGTGCCAGGGGTCGGCGTACCGTCCAGCTCCGGACAGCACCATCACGTGTACCACACGGTCCACTGCCTCCACAGCCTTCGCTGCCACCGCCGACCTCCTCGCGCTCTTGCCAGTCGTCTCGGCGCCCGTACGGAACTCTCCCGTATGCCACCCAAGCGTCGAGCACCACCTCTAGCATTCGCGAAACGACTCGCGGAGCCTCCCAGGTCGTGGTCAACTTGGTGCTCGCACGACCGAGGGCTCTGCGGAAGCACACGGGGCGCCGCACCCCTGAAGCGCGCCGGATTCGAGCACCGCAGGGAGGGGACATCGCATGCAACGTGACGTGATCGTGGCCGGCGCAGGCATCGTCGGACTGGCGACGGCCGCCGAGCTGACCCGCCGCGGCGATCGGGTGACGGTGCTGGAGAAGGAGAGCACGATCGCGGCGCACCAGACCGGCCGCAACTCAGGAGTGATCCACTCGGGCCTCTACTATTCGCCCGGCAGTCTGAAGGCGCGACTGGGCACCGCCGGCGCGCGCTCGATGCGGGACTTCGCGGCCGAGCACGGCGTGCCCGTCGACATCTGCGGCAAGCTCGTCGTCGCCACCCGCGAGGACCAGCGCCCGGCCCTGATGAAGCTGCACGAGCGCGGCCGGGCCAACGGCGTTCCGGTCCGGCTGATCGGACAGGCCGAGGCGGCGGAGTTCGAGCCGTACGTCCGCTGCGTTGCGGCACTCCGGGTCGAATCCACCGGCATCGTCGACTATCGCGCGGTGTGCGATGTGCTGGTCGGACAGATCATCGATGGCGGCGGACGGGTCGAGCTGGGGGCGCCGATTGTCGGCATCCGCGCGGAACCGAAGGGTGTGGTCGTCGACACCGAGACCGCCGAGCTCCGGGCCGACGAGCTCGTCAACTGCACGGGTCTGCAGTCGGACCGACTGGCGCGACTGGCGGGGCTCGAGCCGGACGTACGGATCGTGCCGTTTCGTGGCGAGTACTTCGAGCTGACCGCCGATCAACAGCACCGGGTGCGCGGCCTGATCTACCCGGTGCCGGATCCGACCCTGCCGTTCCTTGGTGTGCACCTCACCCGGATGATCCACGGCGGCATCCACGCGGGCCCGAACGCGGTACTCGCGCTGGCCCGCGAGGGCTACGACTGGCACACGATCCGCCCGCGGGACATCGCGGACTACCTGCGCTGGCCGGGACTGTGGCGGCTGGGCCGGCGGTTCTGGCGGACCGGGGCCGACGAGGTGCTGCGGTCGGTGTCGCGGCACCGGTTCCTCGCGAGCCTGCGCGAGCTCGTCCCGTCGCTTCCCGACGGCTGTCTCGTCCCGGCCCCCGCAGGCGTCCGCGCACAGGCACTGCGTCGCGACGGGTCGTTGGTCGACGATTTCTTGTACGTCCGTCGCCCGCACCAGATCCATGTGCTCAACGCCCCGTCGCCGGCCGCCACCGCCTCGCTGGAGATCGGCCGGGCGGTCGCCGATGAGCTGGCGGCGGCCGGGTAGTCCATCCCAGTGGCCGTCTGGCCGTGCACCCGAGAGCACGGGACCGTACCCGAGCGCACATGCGCTTGAGCCTGGCGAAGGGCCACCGACGAACCGAGGAGCTAGCTGATGCGCAGACTGGTGGCAGTGGAGAACGTCTCGCTGGACGGAGTGATGCAGTCTCCCGCCGCTCCCGAGGAGGACGACCGTGGCGGGTTCTCTCGCGGGGGCTGGGCGACGGAGCTCCTGGCGAAGGATCCCGACGCGGCGATGGCGGCGATGGGGACCCAGGGCGGCACGACCACGGCCATGCTGTTCGGGCGGCGGACGTACGTCCAGCTGCTCGGTCACTGGCTGTCGACCACCGAGCCCAACCCGTTCACCGAGATCTTGCGGGACACGCCCAAGTACGTCGCCTCGCGCACGCTGACCGATCCGCTGCCGTACCCCAACTCGATCCTGCTCGACGGCGACGCGACTCGGGCCGTCGCGGTGCTCAAGGCCAACGGTGATGGCGACCTCGTCGTCCTGGGCAGCGGCGAACTTGTCCGCGATCTCGCCGCGGCGGGGCTCGTCGACGCGTACGTCCTGACCATTCTTCCGGTCGTCCTCGGCAGCGGGACCCGGCTGTTCGGCAGCACGTACGCACCGCTGGCGGTGACCGCCAGCTACACCTCGCCGACCGGCATCGTCGTCGCGACGTACGAGGTCGCCGGCGCGGATCAGTAAGGTTGTGCGCCGGACGAGAGCGCCGAGTTGTCAGCGTCTCAGGTGGCTATGGCCGATCGTGGCGCTGACAACTCCGCGAACGGAGAGGGGAGTGGTGGCGATCGAGCCGATGACCGACGCCGACGATGCGGCGATCACCGCTCAGCTCGGCCGGCCCCCACGCGGGGTCGTCGGGGTCGCGTGGCGTTGTCCGTGCGGCCGCCCCGGGGTCGTCGCGACCGCCCCGCGGCTTCCCGATGGGACCCCCTTCCCGACCACGTACTACCTCACGTGCCAGCGAGCGACCTCGGCCTGCTCGACCCTCGAGGCGTCTGGGCTGATGGCGGAGATGACCGGTCGGCTCGGCTCCGACACCGAGCTCGTCGACCGTTACCGCAGTGCCCACGCGGCCTATCTCGCCGACCGGAGGCTCCTCGGCGACGTTCGGGAGATCGACGGGGTCAGCGCCGGCGGGATGCCGGACCGCGTCAAGTGCCTGCACGCCCTGCTCGGCCACGCGCTGGCCGCTGGGCCCGGAGTGAATCCGTTCGGCGACGAGACCCGCGATGCCGTCGGAGAGTTCTGGCGGCGCCCGTGCAACGCGGACGCAACACCGCTGGGTGATAGGGGCACGTCGGGCACGTCGGGCGCGTCGGGCGACCAGGACGACCCGGACGAGCCGGGCGAACCGCGCACGTCAGGCGAGCCGGGCGAACCGGGCACGTCGTACGAGTCGGGCGAGTCGGGCGAGTCGGACCGCCTGTGACGCCCGTCGCGGCGATCGACTGCGGCACGAACTCGCTGCGACTGCTGGTCGCCGAGGCGGGTCCGGCGGTGGGTCGGCTGGTCGAGATCCTCCGACGGACCGAGATCGTCCGCCTCGGTCAGGGGGTCGATGCGACCGGGGCGTTCGCGGACGAGGCACTGGAGCGGACGTTCGCGGTGCTGGACGACTACGCCGGGGTGCTCGCCGAGGCCGGTATCGGTCCCGACCGGACGCGGATGGTCGCCACCTCGGCCGCTCGTGACGTCAGCAACCGCGAGACGTTCCTGGCCGGTGTCCGAACGCGGGTCGGCGTCGAGGCGGAGGTGATCAGCGGCGACAGCGAGGCTCGGCTCTCGTTTCTGGGTGCGCTGAGCTCTGCGGAGGTCCAGGAAGGCTTGAGCGCCGGCCCTGTGCTGGTCGTCGACATCGGCGGCGGCTCGACCGAGCTCGTCCTCGGCGATCGTGGCGGCCTGGTCGGTGCCGCCCGCTCGCTGCCGATGGGCTCGGTGCGGCTGACCGAACGATTCTTCACCGCGGGCGGGCCGCCGAGCGTGGCCGACCTGGCCGACGCCACCGCGTACGTCGACGGTCTGCTCGACGGCAGCGGGCTGGACCTGAGCGTCGTACGCAGTGCAGTGGGCGTGGCGGGGACTGTCGTCACCCTCGCCTGGCTGTCTGGCGCCGCACCGGCCGATCCGACCCGGACTTCCGGCACCGTGGTCTCCGGGGCACGGCTCCAGGCGGTGCTCGCCCGACTCGGCGCCATGTCCGCGGCGGAGATCCGGTCGGTCCCTGGCATGCACGCCGGCCGCGCCGATGTGATCACCGCGGGAGCACTGATCGCCACCCGGATCGTGGCTCGGCTCCCGGTCGCCGGTCTCGTCGTCAGTATCGCCGACATCCTGGACGGACTGGCGCTGGAGATTCTCGGGTCGCCCCCGACGTAGCCGGCGCACCCGGCGCACTGCCGTGTCAGGACCTGTGCACACCACCTGGTGCTGTGCTTCTGACCAACGCGGTCGGGACCGAGGCCCGGGATGACAGAATCGGCCGGTGACCTACCTCGCCATCACCGTCTTGGGCCATGATCGTCCGGGCATCATCGCCCAGACCGCTGAGGTGCTGGCGGACGCGGGGATGAACCTCGAGGACTCCTCGATGACCCTACTTCGCGGGCACTTCGCGATGACGCTGATCTGCGACGGAGATGCGCCGGTTGATGAGGTCGCGGCGGCTCTCGCGCCGCTCGAGGCAGATCGTTCGCTGACCGTCAGCGTCCGGGAGATCGCCGGCGAGACCGAGTCGGTGGCGACCGGGCGGCCCTATCTGGTGACCGTGCACGGTGCCGATCGGCTCGGCATCGTCGCCCAGCTGGCCGGGGTGGTGGCCGACGCGGGTGGGAACATCACCGATCTCACGACGCGGCTGGTAGGGGACCTGTACGTCCTTGTCGCGGAGGTCGACCTGCCCACCGACTCCGCCGCGACCGAGCTGAGCGGCACGCTGACCGAGGTCGCCGCCGGGCTCGGTGTCGAGGCCAGCCTGCGCCCGATGGAGCGCGACGACCTGTGAGCTGCGCGCTGCCAGCACTGCCCGACGGACAGGTGCGTGAGGTCGTGCGGGCGCCCGCGAAGGTGCTGTCTGCCGCCGGACCGGAGCTGGATCCGACCGATCCGTCGACGATCCAGCTCTGCGCCGACCTGATCGCGACGATGCGCGTCTCGCCGGGATGCGTCGGACTCGCCGCGCCCCAGATCGGGGTTGCCGGAAAGGCGTTCTGCGTCGACGTCAGCGCGCATCCGAAGACGAGGACCAGCCATGGGCTGATCGTGCTGGTGAATGCCGTCGTCGTGGAGGCCAGTCGCAACGAGAAGGCCCGTGAAGGCTGTATGTCCGTGCCGGACCTCACCGGAGACGTGAAGCGCGCCACCCGACTGACGCTGCGCGGGCAGCTGCCGGTGACCGGCGAGACGATCGAGCTCACGACCGACGCGTTCGAGGCACGGGCGCTGCTGCACGAGATCGACCATTGCGACGGCTTCTTGTTCATCGACCGGGTGGCCGGCGCCCACGCCCTGTACGCCCGGAAGGTCTACCTCCCCACCCCCACCGACTGACCACCCCACCGACTGACGACCCCCACCGACTGACGACCCCCACCGCCGGTTACCCCCATCAGAAAGTGGGCGCAAACGACAACTATGAAACGATTCAGAGTGTCGTTTGGGCCCACTTTCCGGGGGAGTCCACGTTCGGTCCTCCTCGAGGACTTTGCGCCCACTTTCCGGGGAGGCCGGTCAGTTTTGGACCCGGGCCCGTCAGTCGCCACCGAGTAGGGTCGAATGCACCATGAGCTGCCGGCAAGACCCTCACCCCTCGGTGTGACGCGTCGTCATGGCTAGCGGGAGTGGACCGACCCCGGATCGAACGGAGGCGGCTCGCGAGACCCGCCTGCCGCGGGCAGGCCTCGGATTCCTGACCGGGCGGGTCGCGGCGCACCACCGCGCCGGTCGACGTACGGTCGCCAGACGGGTGCTCCGCGCCTTCGGGCTCGCCGTCCTCGCCGCAGTTCTCGCGCTGCCGTTTGCGATCGCGTGGGGGGTCGGTCATGCGAGGGTCGAGGACTATATCGGCCCTCATCGGGCGATCATCACCACCGATTTCTCCGGCGAGGTCGAGATCGATCTGGGCCCGGTCGGCAATGTGTACGTCCCCAGCCCGGTCGCGCCGATCGGCGTCACGATCGCGGTCGGCGGGGTCAGTGGCACGGTCGCCGGCACCTCGCTGATCTCCGACCAGACATTGTCGGCGTACGCCGCTCTCTACGCGGATCCGAACGAGGCGGTGGCCGGCATCACCGAGCGCGTCGCACAGAGCGTGATCACCCATACCGCGCTGGCGGAGCTGGTCATCATGCTGGTGGTGGCGGCCTGGCTGTTGCGCCGCCGGCTGCTAGCGCCCCGGATGGTCAGGCAGATGTCGCGGCGGCGGGTACTCGCGGCCTGGGCGGGGGTCACGACCCTGGTGATCGGCTCGGTGCTGGCGCCGACCCCGGCGCCGTCGACGCCCCGGATTCCCGTGCAGGTGAACGTGGCCGGGACCCGTCTGGACCTGACGGTCGACAACGCGCTGCTGTCCAGCCTGCTCGCCCGAGGTCTTTCCGGCGTCGAGCTGCTCAGCGAGCGTCAGGTGAGCGCCGTCCAGGCGTACGTCGACAATGCCACCCTCAGCCTCTCGAAGCAGATCGACCGGATGCCGGCACCGACGGCGAGCGAGACCATGCTGTTCGGCTACAGCGACCTGCACTGCAACGAGGCGATGACCACCCTGCTCGGCCGGCTCGTCGCGGTCAGCAACCCCGCCGTCGTGCTCAGCGCCGGCGATGACACCGTTCAGGGCACGGCGGCCGAGCGCGGCTGCATCACCCGCGAGATCGCCATCGCTGGTGGCCGTCCGCTGCTCGTCTCGCCCGGCAACCATGACTCGGTCGTCACGGCGCAGCAGATGTCGGCGGCGGGCATGGTCGTCATGAACGGCAAGCCCGTCCAGGTCGCCGAAGCCGGCATCTCGGTCCTCGGCGACAGCGATCCCGAGCACAACATCCCCTTCAGCGCGGACCGGACTCAGGTCCGACCCGAGACCGAGCAGCAGCTGGGCGAACGGATGATCCAGGTGGCGACACCGTCCCCGGTGGACGTGATCATGGTCCACCAGCCCGACGCGTCCGCCCCGATCATGGCCGCCGCCAACCCGCCGGCGCGGCTCGTGCTGTGGGGACATCTGCACACCCAGGCAGGGCCGTACGTCGTCGCACACGACGACGGCACCTGGACGGTGGGTATGCAGCAGGGGACTGCGGGCGGGGTGAAAGATCCGACGACCACCTCGTTCAGCACACCGTTCTCGCCGCCGCTCGTCCGTGCCGACTGCTACTTCTTCTTCCGCGACAACGCGACAGGGCTGATCACGTCGATCCAACCGGTGCACTTCACCACCCAAGGCACGGTGACGATCGACCCGCGGACCGAGACCGGTCGGATCAGCGAAGTCCCGCGCGAGACGCTCGACCGGCTGCGCGGCTCCACGCCAACTCCGACGCCGAACTGACCGCGCGACTCGACTGTCGAGCACTAGGATCGGCGGACGTACGAGCCCCCGTAGCCCAATCGGCAGAGGCACGCGGCTTAAACCCGCTCGAGTATGGGTTCGAGTCCCATCGGGGGCACTCCGCGGGGACCTACGAACTGCCATCATTTGAGCTGTGCGGGCCAGCTCACGGCTGTCAGCGACGACCTTCGGTCTCGCGATGATGTGCGCGTCACTGTGGTGGAGTGCGTTCAGCACGATGGCGCTGTTGCACGACGACGCGAAGTTCGTGCACGTGCTCGGTGTGGCGCTCGACTCACCGAAGGTCAGGGCGGCGATCGATGACTGGGTGACCGAGGCGATTGCGGCAGGCGGCCAGGCATCCGGTCATGATCTCCGGAGCAGCCCAGCCCTGCGACAGCTCGGCAAGGTGCTGGCCTCCGATCAGGCCGTCGGACCACTCACCGACGCCGTCGTGGCGAGCGTGGTACCGGCGCGCAACGCCGCGGTCGCGCAGCTGGACGCCGAGATCGAGCCGAAGCGGGACGTACGGGTCGATCTGGCGCCCCTCTTCAAAGCAGTCAAGATCCCGATCGACGCCAAGACCGCGAAGGGTCTCGGGATGACGCTGAAGAAGCAGTCGCTCTCGGTTCGGCTGCTCACCGGTCCGCAGCTCGACACGCTGCAACATCGCTACGACCTCACCAGACTCGTTGCGACCTGGGCGGGCTGGGCCGGGCTCGTCCTGCTCGGGATCTCGGTCGCCAGTTCGGCCAAACCGGTCCGCACCCTGGCCATCGCCGGCGCCTCGCTGGCGGCGCTCGCCGTCCTCGCGCCTTACGTCCTCAGCCGGCTCGGCAGCTGGCTGAGCAGGGGTGATCTCGGGCCGCTCCTGACCCCGGTCCTGGCGGCGGCGCAACAGACGATCGGGCCGTACACGATTCCCGGGGTAGTCCTCGGTCTGGTCGTGGCTGTCGCCTTCGGCGGGTTGCACCTGGTGCTCACCCGACGCTCGCCCAAGCGCTGAATTGCACCTGACCCGGCGACCGCGGCATCGAAACAAACGGAGTCGCCCACACGTTCAGTAGAATGGAAGTCGGGCACCGCCGCGGTGCCCGTCATCAGGAGGAACATTCACCATGTTGCGCAGTTCGAACCCCATCCTTTCGAAGAAGGATGCGTTCACACCCGCAGCACCGAACGCCGGTGGCTATGCGCCCTATCCCGGTCAGGATCCGTACCAGCAGAATCCGTACGGTCAGGCGCAGGGCGCCGCCCCGTACGGGACGCCGGTGCAGACCGACGACCGGATGACCCTCGACGACGTGATCACGAAGACGGCCGTGGTCATGGGCCTGCTGGTGATCTCGGCCGCTTTGTCGTGGTGGTTCATCCCGGTCTCGCTGACCATGCCTGCACTCATCCTGTCGTCGCTGGTCGGCTTCATCGCGGTCCTGTTCGTCTCGTTCCGACGTAACGTCTCGCCGCCGCTGATGTTCTTGTACGCCGTGGTCGAGGGCGTCTTCATCGGCATGTTCAGCAAGCTGTTCGAGCAGTGGTACCCGGGCATCGTCGTCCAGGCCGTGATCGGCACGTTCGTGGCCGCCGGCGTGACACTGGCGACGTACAAGGTCTTCCGGATTCGGGTCAGCTCGAAGTTCCGTCAGATCGTCTGGATCGCAACCATCGCCTACGCCGCGACCCTGTTCATCAACTTCATCGTCTCGCTGTTCCTGCCCGGCATCGGTCTGCGGATGGGCATGCTGGGTCTGCTGGTCTCGGCCGTCGGCGTGACGCTGGCCGTGCTGAACCTCATCCTCGACTTCGACTACATCGAGCACGGGATCGCCATCGGGGCCCCGGCTCAGGAGTCGTGGCGCGCCGCCTTCGGCCTGACCGTCACCATGGTCTGGCTGTACGTCGAGATCCTGCGGATCTTGTCCTACATCCGCCGATAACGGCTCGGCACCTCGAGCTGGAAGTGGCCGCTCATCCCTCAGGGATGGGCGGCCCTTCTGTTTCCCGGCGCGTGCCCATGCGCCCGGCACCGGGACGACGCGCAGGGGTTCAGCGGTCGGCACCGCACCATCTCCCTGCTGTCGGGAGTCATCGCCGCTCGACATCGCGCGTCGGAGGGTGGCTTCGCGCGCCGTCGACGGCGAGCGAAGCAGCGGCAGCTGGTGCGAAGTCGTCGAATGGCGCGTCGCCGCGAGCAAGTTCCAGGCGATACTTACCCGGTGGAGTATGTCGAGTCCCTGATCGATCTGGTCGGCAACACCCCGTTGCTGCGACTGTCCAAGACCACTGACGGTGCCCGGCCGCTGATCCTGGCCAAGGTGGAGTACCTCAACCCGGGTGGCTCGGTGAAGGACCGGATCGCAGTGAAGATGATCGAGGCGGCCGAGCGGGAGGGCAAACTACGGCCGGGCGGCACGATCGTGGAGCCGACCAGCGGAAACACCGGCGTCGGTCTGGCGATCGTTGCGCAGGCGAAGGGATACAGCTGTGTCTTCGTGTGTCCCGACAAGGTCAGCGAGGACAAGCGGAACGTGCTTGCGGCGTACGGGGCCCAGGTCGTCGTCTGTCCCACCGCGGTCGAGCCCGATCACCCGGACTCCTACTACTCCGTCTCCGACCGTCTGGTCCGGGAAATCGACGGCGCCTGGAAGCCCGACCAGTACTCCAACCCGAACAATCCGCTGAGTCACTATGAGTCGACGGGCCCGGAGATCTGGGAGCAGACCGACGGCCGGCTCACCCACTTCGTCACCGGCATCGGCACGGGCGGCACGATCAGCGGGACAGGCCGCTATCTCAAGGAAGTCTCCGGCGGTCGGGTTCAGATCGTCGGCGCCGACCCGTCGGGGTCTGTCTACTCCGGTGGCGACGGCCGGCCCTACCTGGTCGAGGGCGTAGGCGAGGACTTCTGGCCGGTGAACTACGACAAGTCCGTCTGCGACCGGGTGATCGAGATCTCCGACGCGGACTCGTTTGCCATGACCCGACGGCTGGCCCGGGAGGAGGCGCTGCTGGTCGGCGGTTCGTCCGGGATGGCAGCGGCCGCCGCGATCCGGCTGGCTCACGAGGTGGACGATCCCGAAGCGGTGATCGTCGTGCTGCTGCCGGACTCCGGACGGGGCTATCTGACCAAGGTCTTCAGCGACGCCTGGCTGACCCGCTACGGATTCGCGTCCCGCCCGGGCAAGAACGTACGAGTCGTCGGGGACGTACTGCGCGAGAAGTCGGGTGACCTGCCGTCGCTGGTGCACACCCATCCCGGCGAGACCATCGCGGAGGCGGTGGAGATCCTGCGTGAGTACGGCGTGTCCCAGATGCCGGTCGTCCGAGCCGAGCCGCCGGTGATGGCGGCCGAGGTCGTCGGCTCCGTGAGCGAGCGGGGGCTGCTCGGCGCCCTGTTCGCCCGACACGTCCGCCCGGCCGACGCGGTCGAGTCGGTGATGGAGCCGGCGCTCACCATGCTGGGCGCGTCGGAGCCGGTGGCGCAGGCAGTGGCTGTTCTCGAGGAGAGCGACGCGTTGCTGGTGCTGGATGACGGTAGGCCGGTCGGCGTGCTGACCCGGCAGGACCTCCTCAGCGACATCGGCTGATCGGCAGACGGACGGCCCTGCCGGCACGTCACCGTGCACATCCGCCGCGCACATCTGCCGTGCACATCCGGCGTGCACATCCACCCGGCACACTCACCCTGGGCGGGGCGCCACTGGACCGGTTGCACAAATATGTCTTGCTATTCACCGTGATCCAGACTGAAGTCAGTTCATGCTGTTGCGTGACTTCGCCGAGGGTGATCTGGCCGAAGGGATCCACGGCCCCTCCCAGACCGGTGACGGCTGGGGACCGTCCTCCGACGGAGAGGGCTGGCAGCGGACGCTGGTCGCAGAGGATCAGGGCGACCTGCTGGGGATGGGCACGATGTTGCTGTCCAACGTCCACCGGAACTCCTACTACTGCGAGATCCAGGTCGAGCCTGAGGTCCGCCGCCAAGGCGTTGGCCGCACGCTGTTCGACGCTCTGCTCGACTGCACCCCGACGCCGTACCCGGTTCTCACCCGGGCGATGTCATCCCAGCCCACACGCCAGGCGTTCGCCCGGGCGCTCGGGTTCGACGTCCTGATGCGTTGCCCGTCGCCGCAGCTCCACCCTGGCTCGCTGGCCACCGCGAACTGGATCGAGTGCCACCGGGCGCCGGCCGGTGTGAGCATCGTCGCGGCTGGAGAGCGCAGCTTCGAAGAGTTCCTCGACGCCTGGGTCGACCTGTATGTCTGGATCCACGAAGAGTGGTCGCCGACCGTCGAGCGGCGGGTCGTGCACGACCTGTTCGCCGCGTCGGGCATGGCCGAGGTCGACTTCGAGCTGAGCCGGGTCGCGCTCGTCGACGACCGGATCGTTGCGCTGGCCTGTGTACTGCCGGATCAGTGGGACAACAGATCGTTCCTGGTCACCGAGACCGTGCAGCGGTGCACGCCGGGCGGCACGGAAATACTGGGCGCCACGATCGCGAGCGCGCTACGGGCGTGTGCGCGGCGAGGAGTCCACTTCGTCGAGTTCGACGGTCACGTCGTCGACCCGCACTACTACCCACTGGCCCAGACGTTCCCGGTCACCGGAGCAGATCCGCTGCTGGTGATGCGTCACCCCGGGCGGGACTGCGGGGCCGAGACGCTACGTCGCCCGGTGCTGTCGGGCGAGCAGCTCCGGTAGCAGAGCGCGCCAGCCCGCCGTCCAGGCCAGCCGACGCCAGCGGGCGATCGGCACCCAGCGGGCGCTCGCGGTCGTACCGCCGACGTCCAGAACTCGTGGGGTGGTCGGATCGGGACAGTCGGCCCGATATACCAGCCGGATCGCGTGGAAGTCCTGGATCACGCCCCTCGGGCTGCGACCGATCCAGTGCGAGCTCTGCACGGCGGCCAGCTCGCCGAGGAGGATTCTCTGGTCGGTCTCCTCGACGGCCTCCCGCACCACGGCTGCGGTGGGGTCCTCTCCGTCCTCGATCCCCCCGCCGGGCAGCCCCCACCGACCGGATGAGCCGGTCCGGTCGGAGAACTCGGTGGCCAGCAGCCCGCGATCTGAGCGGACCAGGGCATACGCCGCCACGCGCTGCTTCGGCACCGGTTCTACCCCGGTGAGGTCCAGTCCGGGGTCCTGGCCGCGGGACGGGACGGTGGGACCGGGCCGACCTTCGGCGCGGCGGACGATCCACCGCACGACGAGCTCGCCATCGGCTGCACGGTGTGCGTCGATCGGCCGGGCCAGCCGGAAGCCTGCGCCGTACGCTGCCGTCTCCGGGTGCTCACCATGGCCGAGCGGCCGATCGAAGACCTCCGTGCCACCCAGCTGGGTCAGTCCGACGATCCGCACGGTCCCATCTTCGCGGAGTTCTCGGTGGACGGCGGAGTCGCTCAGGGTCGGACCGCGGTGGTGACCATGAAGCCGGCTGGCAGTGGAACCCCGTTGCCGTCCGAGCGACGAGTGAAGTCGTCACGCAACGCCTGCCGGACCTCCGCCACCGCGTCGTCGGGCAGTCCCTCGAGCAGCACCCGCAGGGGCCCGGACTCGACGGCGTCGTTCGCGGCAGACTCCGGGGTCGAGGCGCCGCCGGCGTACACGATTCGGTTGTCCGGCACCGAGCGGATCTCCCGCCAGCCGGCCGCCCCGAGAACCTCGCTGACGTGCGCCGGATCGCCGAGACTGAACATCGAGAAGTCAGCGGGCACCGGGGCGTAGTCGACGCCGAGCCGGTTCAGGGTCGTCGTCGCGATCGTGTACGGGATGCCGAACAAGGCAGTGGCGTCCAGGAGGCACCAGGTGGCGATGGCCAGCCGCCCACCCGGCCGGACGGCGTCGTGCAGCCGGGTGAAGGCCGCAACGGGGTCGGAGAAGAACATCACGCCGAACCTGGAGATCGCCACGTCGTACGCAGCCGCCGGGAACGCGTACGTCGTCACGTCGCCCACCAACCACTCGATGTCGGGCGCGGACACCACCCGCTTGGCGGCCTCGATCATCCCTTCCGCGATGTCGATCCCGGTGACCCTGCCGTCCGGCTGCACGGCCTCGCGCGCGGTCGCCGTGGTCGGCCCGGTGCCGACTCCGACGTCGAGGACCCGCTCACCGGGGCGCAGCGCGGCGTACCCGAACAGCGCCTCCGAGATCGGCGCCAGTTGTCGCTCCCGGGCCGGCGCGCTGGCCAGCCAGCCGGCCACGCGGGCGTCGTCCCAAACCGGAGCCTGGGGAGCTGGAGGCGTGTCGCTCATGGTCTGTCCTCTCCGCCGACGCGAGAGACGCGATCGGAATCACCGCCCTCGACGCCAGGGCGCTCAGGTTCATCGTCAAGACGTCCGAAGTCTCCGTCAAGGTAGCGCTGCAGGGCGGGTCCGACCGCGGCGACCAGCTCCGCCCGCGACGGTGCCACCGCTGCCGGCAGCTCCAGGAGATAGCGAGCCGTGAACACCCCGAGCAGCTGGGCGGCCACCAGACCGGCCCTGCGCTCGGCCTCTTCCCGGGGGAGGTCGTACGCGTCGATCACCCGTCCCATGAGCTCCGCTGTTGCGAACTCCCGCATGCTCCGGGTCATGGCCGGGTCGGCGATGATCGAGCGCAGGCCGGCCACGAGCGCGGGTCGCGCCTCGGAGTCCCAGATGCCCAGCGTGGCGTCCAGCAGGCGGCGTCCGAAGTCGTCGAGCCCCTGAGCCAGGAGGCCGGCGAAGATCTCCGGGATCGGCACCGGGAGCTCGACAGTGGCCAGGAACAGGTCCTGCTTGGTGCCGAAGTAGTGGTGGACCAGGGCCGCGTCGACGCCCGCGTCGGCCGCGATCGTCCGGATCGAGGCGCCCGAGAAGCCCCTGGCCGCGAACGCGTTGCGGGCCGCGGACAGGATTGCCCCGCGGGTGTCCTGATTGCCCGGGCGGCGACCGGACCGTACCGTTCCGCCGGCTGCATCCACGCTCGGTCGCCCCTCCTCGCCGGGTGTTCCTGCCCCGTTCCCAAGGATCACACATCGCCGTTCGATGGTCGTTCGACGGGGAACTGGTCACGCTCGACCAATCTCCCCGGGCGGAGTCCGGGCGGCACGACGGTGTCGTTGGTGACCACTCTTCGGCGACATTTCCGAGATCCTCTGCAGCGACGGGTAGGTTGCCTGTCGTGTTGTCGGCCCGGGTGGAACGTCTCCCATGATCACCGTGCTGGCGTACGTCGTGATCGGGCTGGCTCTCGTGTCGCTGGTCTGGGGGATCGTCACCGCCATCGCGAACAAGCCGCCCGGCAAGGCTCAGCTGATCTACGCGGCGGCTGTGGAGGCGGTCGTCCTGCTGCAGAGCGTGATCGCGGCGGTCCTGATCATCGGCGGCTTTCGGCCGGCCGAGCTGGCGACGACCATCGGCTATCTGATCGGGATCGCCGTGCTGATCCCATTGGCCTGGTTTTGGGCGAATGTCGAACGGACCCGCTTCTCCGGCGTCGTGCTGGCGGTCGCCGCCGCCGCTGTGGCCGCGATGACCCTTCGGCTCCTCGTGCTCTGGACCCCTGCATGAGCACCCGGCCGAGCCCCGAGCCGGCCGAAGGGCAGATGGGCCCTGACCCCGGCACAGCAGGGCGCCCTGAGCCTGTCGAAGGGCGGGCCAACCAGCCACCTCGACGCACGAACTCCGGCGCCGGCCGTGCGCTGATCGCCGTCTACGGTGTCTTCGCTCTCGCCGCGACATCGCGTGCGGCGGTGCAGATCATCACCCAGTTCTCGGAGGCTCCCTTCGCGTACCTGTTGTCGGCGTTCGCGGCGGTGGTCTACATCGTCGCAACGTTCACCCTGGGTCGGGGCACCCCCCGGGCTCGTCGGATCGCGTTGGTCGCGGTCGTCGTCGAGCTGATCGGGGTGCTCACAGTCGGCACCCTGAGCCTCCTCGATCCCACGGCCTTCCCGCGTGCCACCGTCTGGTCGATCTACGGCATCGGGTACGGCTTCGTACCCGTCGTGCTCCCGATTCTCGGTCTCCTCTGGCTCTACAAGACCCGTCCCCAGCACTGACCGGAACAGTGGAGGTGGTTGGGTGGGGAACTCCCCACCCAAACTCCTCCACCAGTGCGACCCAGCCGGACCGCCCGGGTCATCGGGGTCAGCTGCCGAGGCCGAGGCGGGCGATGGGTTCGACCAGCTGGCGTTCCTCGTACGACAGGTGAGAGAGCAGCGTGTCGGTGAGGACGTCGACGGCCTGGATCAACTCCGGCCCGTGGCCGCCCTCGTCGACAAATCCGACCAGCGCCCGGTCGACGCCCTCGAGCGTTCCGTGGATCACGTGGTGCTCCTCCTCGAGGCGGGCGATCACGTCGCTCAGCCGTGGGTCGCCCTGGCGGAGCGCCGGAAACATCGAGCGGTCCTCGATCGTGTGGTGGGTGGTGACCAGTCGGCAGTACTGGGCACAGTAGGCACCGACCGTCCAGTTGTTCTGTCGGATGGTCATCTCGTTGATCCGGTTGCGGACTTCGGCCGGATCGACCGCACCGTCGGCCACCTGGCCGACAAGGTCGCGGATCTGGCTGAGCTCGGCGCGGAGATGATCGTGCACATCGATCAGGTGCTGGGCCGTGGCCAGCTCGTGGGGCGTATAGCCGCGGGCCGGATCGGGCCCGGGTCCGTGGGGACGCGTGCGCTCGTCCCACAGGTCATGGCTGGTGAGCCGTTCGCCGTCGTCAGGGGTCGGCACCACGGTGAAGTTGCTTTGCGGCACTTTCGCTTCGACAGGCTCAGCGCGCACCCTCCCCTCCGGCGTTTGGACGGGCTCGGCGCGCGCGTGCGCCGCCGATGTTCCCTGAGCCTGTCGAAGGGCGCGCTCGGCGCGCTGCTCGGCCACCGCCAGCCGGACCGCGGGGACGACGTCGCGCGCGAAGGTACTGATCATGGTCGGGTCGTCGGAGCCCAGGATGAACGTGTCCATCCCGACCTCGGTAACCAACTCGGTCAGCTGTTCCACCCAGTGGGATGCCGGCCCGACGAGGAATCCCGCGGCACGCGCGGAGAACTGTCCGTTGATGTTGTAGAGCCGGCGGATCTCACGTGGATTGCGGCCAGCCTTCAGTGCGGCGCCGTCGACGATCGCGTTCGCTTCGGGCAGCTTGTCCGGCGCCAGGTAACCGGCCGAGGGCAGCCAGCCGTCCGCGGCCCGCCCGGTGAGCCGCAGCATCCGCGGTCCGTACGCCCCCAGCCAGATCCCGATCGGGTGGATCGGCGCGGGGCCGCGCTTGGCGCCGACCACCTGGTAGTGCTTGCCGTCGACCCGGACCCCACCGCGAGTCGCCGGATCCCAGATCGCTCGAATGATCTCGATCGCCTCGACGGTCGCCTCGACCGCCTCACCCGGCGTTCGCCGTGGGTGACCCATCGCGACGATGGCGTCCCAGAAGGCCCCTGAGCCCAGACCCAGCTCGAACCGGCCGCCACTCAACAGGTCGAGACTGGCGGCCGCCCGCGCCAGCACGGCCGGTGGCCGCAGCGGCAGGTTGGCCACGTTCGGCGCGATCGAGACCCGGATGGTCTGGGCGGCGACGTACGACATCAAGGTCCATGTGTCGAGGAACGACGGCTGGTACGGATGATCTTGGAACGTCACCAGGTCGAGTCCGAGCTCCTCGCTCAGCTGGCTCAGCTCGACCACCTGCGCGGGATCGGCATTGGACGGGGTGATGAACGTGCCGAAGGTCGGCTCGCGGCCGTAATCGGGCATTGGGCTATCGATCGTGCTTGATCAGCAGGTCGACATAGTCGGGGTGTCGATGGATCCATCGAGCGATGAACGGGCACCGCGGGATGACCCGCAGGCCTCGTGCTCGTACGTCGTCCAACGCCTGCTGTGCCAGCGCGCCGCCGACGCCCTGCCCTTCGAACTCCGGCTCGACGACGGTATGGGTGAACGTGATCACGTCGCCGTCGATGTCGTACCAGGCACCGCCCGCGTACGCCCCATCGATCGTGGCCTCGTATCGTCCGTCCGACGGCTGATCACTGACGACAACTGTCATGCTCCGACCCTCTCACTCTCTTCGCCAGGCCACATACGTCGGGCTCAGGCGTTACGGCCGCGCTGCAGCAGCCGCTCGAACGGCACGATCTCGGCCTCGGCGGATCGCGAGGAGGCGGGTCTGTTGGTCACCAGGCGGGCGAGCTCATCGCCACCCCGCGCCAGCCGTTCGGACAGCACGTTCTCCGACGCCCAGTCCTCCGGCGCGGCGAAGACGGCCGTCGGCACCACGATGGCGTGCAGGTAGGTGAACAGTGGACGAAGGGCGTACTCCAGGGCGAGCGAGTGGCGCGCCGTGCCGCCGGTGGCCCCGATCAGCACCGGCTTGCCGGCGAGCGCGTCCGGCTCGAGAACGTCGAAGAACATCTTGAACAGACCCGAGAAGGAGGCACTGAAGATCGGCGAGACCGCGATCACAGCGTCGGCGTCTGCGACCTGCCGGAGCACAGCGGCCAGCTTCGGCGCCGGGAACCCGGTGACGAAGTGGTTGGCCAGCTCGCTTGCGTGGTCGCGGAGCTCGACGACGGTGATGTCGGTGTTCTCGCCGAGCTCAGCCAGGGCATTGGTCACCGACTGAGCCAGCCGGTCCGCGAGCAGGCGGCTCGAGGAGGGCTGGCTCAGCCCTGCCGTGATGACGACGACCGAGGCACTCACGACCGACTCGTCTCGAGCTCGGCCGGGTCGCTGTCGGCGGCATCGAAGGTCGGCTCCGCAGCAGCGGTCGCGTCCGCGGCCACCTTTGCCGCGACCAGCGACTGGTGGTTCGGCGCATCCGGCACGTGTGCCGGCCGCTTGGCGTCCAGCTCGGCGCGCAGCACGGGGACGATCTCGCCCAGCAGGTCGAGCTGTTCCAGCACGGTCTTCAGCGGCAGGCCGGCGTGGTCCATCAAGAACAGCTGGCGCTGGTAGTCACCGAAGTGCTCGCGGAACGTGAGCGTCTTCTCGATGACCTCCTGCGGGCTGCCGACGGTCAGCGGCGTCTGGTCGGTGAAGTCCTCCAGGCTCGGCCCGTGCCCATAGACCGGGGCGTTGTCGAAGTACGGCCGGAAGATCCGCTTGGCTTCCTGCGAGTCTTTGTGCATGAACACCTGACCGCCCAGGCCGACGATCGCCTGGTCGGCTGTGCCGTGCCCGTAGTGCTCGTAGCGCTGCCGATAGAGGCTGATCAACCGCTGGAAGTGGTACGTCGGCCAGAAGATGTGGTTCGCGAAGAACCCGTCGCCGTAGAACGCCGCCTGCTCGGCGATCTCGGGGCTGCGGATCGACCCGTGCCAGACGAACGGCGGCACACCGTCCAGCGGTCGCGGGGTCGAGGTGAACGACTGCAGCGGCGTGCGGTACGTGCCCTTCCAGTCGACGACGTCGTTGCGCCACAGCTGGTGCAGCAGGTCGTAGTTCTCGATCGCCAGCGGAATGCCGGTGCGGATGTCCTTGCCGAACCACGGGTAGACCGGGCCGGTGTTGCCGCGCCCCATCATCAGGTCCACCCTGCCGTCGGCCAGATGCTGCAGCATGGCGTAGTCCTCGGCGATCTTCACCGGGTCGTTGGTGGTGATCAGCGTGGTCGCGGTGGACAGGATCAGCTTCTCGGTCTTCGCGGCGATCCAGCCGAGCATGGTGGTCGGCGACGAGGGCACGAACGGCGGGTTGTGGTGCTCGCCGGTCGCGAACACGTCGAGCCCGACCTCCTCTGCCTTGAGCGCGATCTGGACCATCGCCTTGATCCGCTCACCCTCGCTGGGCGTACGCCCGGTCGTCGGATCGGTGGTCACATCACCGACGCTGAAGATTCCGAACTGCATCTCGATCCTCCTGGGATCTGGAAGTAATTGAGATTTCAACTATCTGTCGGATGTAACCGGCCTGGTTGTCCCTCTATTCCACCCTGATCGCCGTATCAGCCGGCCGCGGGGTCGCTCCGTCTAGACATACCGGCACGGTTGTGCGGCCAGGTCGAAGCCGCGCACAGGAACTCGAAAGGCACCGTCATGACAGACCTCGTACGATCCACCGCTCTGCGGCCGGGCGAGGACGCGACCCGTCGAGCGGCAGCGAGCCGGCAGACGACCCGCTGGTCCGGGGCGCTGATCCGGATCGCCGTCCGGCTGATCGTCGCGCTGGGTCTGGCGCTGCTCGCGTTCGTCTTCCTCGAGGCATGGCTGCCGGGCGTCGTGCTCGCGACGATCGGTTCCTGGTTCCTCGGCTGAGCGCCTCTTTGTCGTGGGGGCCCGACCGGTTCTGGTCGGGCCCCCACGTGCCTCGTCGTCTCGGGCGCAGCCACTAGGCTCCCGCCCAGGGCGCAAGCGTCGACCCCGCCCGATGCCACGGCACGTGTGCCGCGGCGACCAGAGGCGGAGGTGGACGTGAAGTACAACGAGGGAGCAAACCTCGACCCGTCGCAGATGGGCGGCGGCGGCGCGCGCGGGAACGGCGGCAAGATCGCCATCGGCGGCGGCGCCGGACTGCTGGTGCTGATCGTCGCGCTGTTTCTCGGGATCGATCCCGGGCAGCTCCTCGGTACCTCCGATCCCGGCACCGGATCGACCGGGGCGGCGAGTCCGTACGCCCAGTGCAGCCGCGGGTCGGACATCTCCGGCAACCGCGACTGCCGCTTCGTCGCGTACACGAACTCGATCCAGTCGTACTGGACGACTGCGGTCGAGGGCTACAAGACGATCCAGGTGTACACGTTCACCGGATCGGTCGCCACCGCGTGCGGCAATGCCACATCGGCGGTCGGCCCGTTCTACTGCGGCGCCGACCAGACCGTGTACCTGGACACCGGGTTCTTCGACGAGCTGACCGGCACCCTGGGCGCGGAGGGCGGCGACGCGGCCGAAGCGTACGTCCTCGCGCACGAGTTCGGCCACCACATCCAGCTGCAGACCGGCACGATGCGCAAGGTCCAGAGCCAGGGCAACCAGACCGGCCCGACGTCGCCGGGCGTGCGGCTGGAGCTGCAGGCCGACTGCTACGCCGGCGTCTGGTTCGCCCATGCGGCCCAGGACCCGAACTCACCGATCGCCGACGTGTCCCAGGACGACCTGAAACGCGCCCTGGACGCCGCCGCCGCCGTCGGCGACGACCGGATCCAGCAGAAGATGCAGGGTCAGGTGAGACCGGAGAGCTGGACCCACGGATCGGCGGCCAACCGCCAGAAGTGGCTGCTCACCGGCTACGAGACCGGCGACCCCAACAAGTGCGACACATTCGCGAAGGGCGCGGTCTGAGTCGTCCGGCTCGCGCACGCTCCGCGCCTGAGGATCCGATCTTCCCTCCTCGTCCGCACGGCACGGGTCGGTGCCGGCTTGCGTCGGTACGCGGGGTGCCGTGTGGTCTCGTCAGTCCAGATCGGATCAGCGCTGCGCTAACGACGCTCGCCGGTGTGTGTCCGGCTCGCGCACGCTCCGCGCCTGAGGATCCGATCTTCGCGCGTCCAACGCGACTTGGCGCGTCCACCGCGACTTGGCGCGTCCACCGCGACTTCGCGCGTTCGCGGCCTTCTTCGCGTATCGGCGCCGATGCGCAAAGTGACCCGGGGACATGGACAGTGTCTGAGGTCTGCTGTCACGATCAAGAGCTCGCTGCGGCCGTTGACCTGCCCCACGCGAACATCGGCCTCAGCGTGCCGAGCGACGCTCCACCCAGCGACCGAGGGCGAGGATCGCCAGGCCGAGCAGCGGCAGGACGACGGCGACCCGGCTCGGCCACTGATAGGACAGGCCCATCGCCAACACGAGACCGCCCAGCCAGGCGCCGAGTGCATTGCCGATGTTCAGCGTGGCGTGGTTCAGCGACGCGGCCAGGGACTGGCCGTCCCGCGCGACGTCCATCAGCCGGGTCTGCAGGGCAGGCATCAGGACGGTCCCGGCGATGCCGAAGACGAAGACGCCGACGTACGCACCCACCGCCGTCGTGACCAGGAATCCGAACACGGCGAGCACGGCGGCCAGGCAGACGAGCCCGATGTAGAGCGTCAACATCAGGGCCCGGTCGGCCAGACGTCCGCCGAGCATCATGCCGATCGTCATTCCCACCCCGTACGTCGCCAGGATCCAGACCACACCGGTCTCGCTCAGCCCGGCGAGGTTGGTCACGGTCGGGGCGATGTAGGAGTAGGTGGCGAACATGCCGCCGAAGCCAACCATTCCGGCGGCCAGGGTGAACCAGACCTGCGGCCGGGCCAGCGCGCTCAGCTCGGAACGCACGCTGGCCGTGCCGTCGCCGATCCGGATCGGGGGGACCCAGAACAGCGTGGCGATCAGGCAGATCAGGGCGATCGCAGAGACGGCAACGTAAAGCGACTGCCAACCGAGAACCTGGCCGAGCCAGGTGGCCGCCGGGACACCGGCGATGTTGGACACGGTCAGGCCGACCATCACCAGTGACACGGCCCGCGCGCGCCGATCCGGACTGACCAGGGCCGCGGCGACGACCGAGGCAATGCCGAAGTACGCGCCGTGCGGCACTCCGGCGACGAACCGAGCAAGCAGCAGCGTCGGATAAGCCGCCGTCAGGGCCGACGCCAGGTTGCCGAGCGCGAACACCGCCATCAGCGCCAGCAACAGCAGCTTGCGTGGCATCCGGGCGGCAAGTGCCACGATCAGCGGCGCGCCGACGACCACGCCGAGGGCGTACGCCGAGATGAGGTGTCCGGCGGTCGGGATGTCGACATCGACCCCAGCGGCGATCTGCGGCAGGAGGCCCATCGTGGCGAACTCCGTGGTGCCGATCGCGAACGCGCCGATCGCGAGGGCGAACAGGGCCCGGTTGGGCCTGGTGCGAGTCGCTTCGGCGCGTCGGGTGGGGTCGAGGACAGGGGCAGACAAGGGTGGCTCTTCCCATCGGAGGCAAACAGAGCGGACGTCTGCGATGACGCTCGCGACAACCAGACCCCGACGCCAGCTGTTCCCGGTGCGACCGAGGTCACACCAGGCGTGCACCCGACGTGTTCGACCCGACGCGTGCGCCCGACGCGATCGACCCGACGCGATCGACCGGACGCGTTCGACCGACGCGATCGACCGACGCGATCGACCGACGGGATCGACCGACGGGATCGACCCGACGGGATCGACCCGACGCGTTCGCCCGTCGCGTTCGACCCGACTCGATCGACCCGACGGGCGAGAGGAGGGGTGTTCGATCCGGCCCGTTCTCGTCGTACAGACTGTCAGGCATCCCCACCGAAGAGGAGCGGCATGAATCTCGAGAAGGTCATCTTCGGCTTCTTCGTGCTGCTCGCCGCCACGTTGAACTTCGGATTCTTCATCGGCGACATCGGTAACCCGGATGTGCACAACATCTACGAGTTGTTCGCCGCGCTCACGGTCAGCCTGATCGCCACCGTGCTGAAGTTCGGCGACCGGACCCAGATCGGCGCGGTCCACCTGGCCACCAGCCTCGTGGCGGACCTCCAGCTGGCGGCGGCCATTGTCGTCTGGGTCTGGGCCGACCAGGTGATGAACGAGGGGATGACCGTTGCGGCGACGGCGAGTGTTGTGTCGCTGTCCGGTGGGGCGCTGCTGGCCAACCTGGTCTCAGTCGTCTTGCTGGTGACGGAGACCGTCACGTTCCACCGCGGCTGACCAGGGAAGGACCACATGAGCAGCCCCCTGCTGGTCTTCTGGGAGCAGATCTTCGGCAAGCGTCAGCAGGTGGATCCCGCGCTGTCGCGTGCCCAGCAGGAGTTCTCCAACCAGGCATCGGCGACCATCTTCTTGATCATGCGGCGGATGCGGGTGCCCTTGATCACGCTGATCGTGATCTTCGCCGTGAGCGTCGCGGGCTTGGCGCTGATCCCGGGCGTGGATGCCGACGGGCAGCCGGCGCAGATGACGCTTTTCGACGCGTTCTACTTCATGAGCTACACCGCGACGACGATCGGCTTCGGCGAGCTGCCGTGGCCCTTCACTGCGGCCCAGCGGCTCTGGGTGACGTTCTCGATCTATCTGTCCGTGATCGGCTGGGCGTACGCGATCGGCTCGCTGCTGACGCTGCTGCAGGACCGGTCCTTCCGGCACGCGTTGGCGCTGCAGCAGTTCACCCGCAAGGTTGCCCGGATGCGGGAACCGTTTCTCCTGCTCGCGGGGTACGGGCGGGCAGGTGAGCTCCTGGTCACCTCGTTCGACGCCCTGGGCCAACGGGTGGTGGTGATCGACGAGTCGAGCGATCGGATCGACGCGCTGGAGCTGGCGGCGTATCACGCCGACGTACCGGGGCTGGCCGCCAACGCCGGCAACCCGCACTACCTCAGCATCGCCGGCCTGGCTCACCCCAACTGCTCCGGCGTCCTCGCGATGACCAACGACGACGAGACCAATCTGGCGGTGACCATGGCGGCCGCCCTCCTGCGACCGGAGCTCCCGATCGTCGCGCGGACGATCTCGCCGACGATCGCCGATCGGATGCACGCGTTCGGCACGCCGTCGGTGGTGAACCCGTTCGACCGATTCGGCGATCACCTGCGGCTGGCCCTGAATGCGCCCGCGAGCTATCAGCTGCTCACCTGGCTCGAGGCGGGCCCGGGCGCACCGTTGCCGGACAAGGCCCAGCCGCCGCCGGTGGGCCGCTGGGTGATGTGCGGATACGGCCGATTCGGCCGGGAGCTGACCCAGGATCTGCGCGCCCAGGGTTTCGAGGTCACGATCATCGAGCCGCGCGAGGCGGACGACCATCCGGCCGGGGTGATCGTCGGAGACGCATGCGAGCCGAGTGTGCTCGAGCGGGCTCGGCTGAGGACCGCGATCGGGCTGGTGGCGGGCACCGACAACGACACGACGAATCTGTCGATGCTCGCCAACGCCCGCCGGATGAACCCGAAGCTGTTCTTGGCGGCTCGACAGAACAAGCCGGCGAGCGCGGCGTTGTTCGAGGCGATGCAACTCGATGCGCTTCTCGTGCCGACCGAGGTGGTCGCCCACGAGGTGTACGCGCAGATCAGCACGCCGCTGCTCTGGCGGTTCATCCAAGGCGTGCCGGCTCAGAGTGACGACTGGGCGGCCGCTCTCATCGAGCGACTGCGGAACAACTGCGGCCGTGAGCTGCCTGCCCTGTGGAAGATCAAGTTGGACGCCGAGCAGGCCCCCGCCCTCCAGGGCCCGCTCGGCCACGACCGGGTGTTCCTCGGAGATCTGCTCCGGAGCCCGGAGGAGCGCCAGCGGCACCTGAAGGTCGTCCCCATCCTGCTGCTGCGCGGCGACGAGGTGACGCTCACGCCGGACGGCGACACGGTGCTAGCCGCCGACGACGAGCTGCTGTTCGCCGGCGAAGGATTCGCCCGACGCGAGCTGGAGGGGACGATGGTCGTCGACGCCACCGCTGCTTACGTCTTGTTCGGCGACCGAATCCCAGCCGGCTGGGTGTGGAGCAAGCTGTCCCGGAAGTCCTCGACCCTGAGCCGCTGACCGGTCAGAGCTTGGAGGGACCTAGCTCTGACCGACTGAGTCCCAGATCGACTGAGTCCCTGATCGACTGAGTCCCCTGACCGGAGGAGTCCCTGACCGACCGAGTCCGCTGACCGACCGAGTCCCTGACCCACCGGGCACCGCCAGATCGCCGTGGAGTGGAGTAGATCGGGTGGGGAACTCCCCACTCGATCTACTCCGTTATCTGTGAGCTCCACACTCAGCCGCAGGTCACTCCCGTGGCGTGCACCGGGCAGTAGCCGAACGGGTTCTTGTCCAGGTACTGCTGGTGGTAGTCCTCGGCGTAGAAGAAGTTGTCGAACGACTTCAGCTCGGTCGTGATCCGGCCGTAGCCGGCGCGATTGAACTCGACCTGGAACTCGTCGCGCACCTGCGCCGCGGTCGCGGCCTGCTCTGGCGTGGTGGTGTAGATCGCCGAGCGGTACTGCGTACCGACGTCGTTGCCCTGTCGCATGCCCTGTGTCGGGTTGTGGTTCTCGAAGAAGACCTTCAGCAGCTGGGCGTAGCTGACCTTCGCCGGGTCATAGCTCACCTTCACGATCTCGGTGTGGCCGGTGCGCGCGCTGCAGACCTCCTCATACGTCGGGTTCTTGGTGAAGCCGCCCGCATAGCCGACGGCGGTGTTCGTCACGCCCGGGGTCTTCCAGAACAGTTTCTCCGCACCCCAGAAACAGCCGAGCGCGAAGTATGCGACCTCGGAACCGGCGGGGACGCTCTGCACCGGGATGCCGTAGATCTCGTGGAACGTGGGATTGGCCAGCACCTCGCGGTCGCGGCCGGGGAGCGCCTTCTCCGGCGCGATCAGGCTGGTCTTCATCTGGCTGAACAACATGGTGTCAGTCTGCCTCTCTGCTGGCGGCTCCTGAACCGCCCAGCGCTTACACAACACGTACGCACCCGGCCCTGTTCCGAGTTGATGGCTCTGCTCGCGGGCCCGCGATGCTGCGGCGGAGCGCGCGGGGCCTGGCGCGCCGTTACTCCGGTCCGCCACCCCGCGGCGACCGGGAGTTCGGCCCGGTTCGACGTCGTCTGCCAGCACAGCCGCGAGGACGGTGCTCAGATCCGTCGCTCGGGCGTCGTCTGCCAGCACAGCCGCGAAGACGGTGCTGAGATCGGTCGCCCGGTCGTCGTCTGCAGCACAGCGCGAGGACGGTGCCAGATCCGTCGCCGGTCGCGTCTGCCGGCACAGCTGCGAGGACGGTGCTCAGATCCGTCGCCCGGTCGTCGTCTGCCAGCACAGCCGCGAAGACGGTGCTGAGATCGGTCGCCCGGTCGTCGTCTGCCAGCACAGCCGTGAAGACGGTGCTGAGGTCCGTCGCCCGGTCGTCGTCTGCCAGCACAGCCGCGAAGACGGTGCTGAGATCCGTCGCCAGGCCGCGTCTGCCGGCACAGCCGCGAGGACGGTGCCCAGATCCGTCGGCCGGGCGTCGTCTCCCAGCACAGCCGCGAGAGGGTGCCGCACCAGCCGTGCCCGCAACACTCGGACAACCGGGCGGGAGAGTTGGGCCGTACGAGCGTGTTCGGGCGCAACTCGGATGACCGGGCGGGCGTCTGGGGCCGGGGGCCGCGTCCGCCGTCCGTGCACGGCGAGCAACATCGTCAAGACCGTTGGCCGGATCGACGATGCAACCCACCATCGGACCGGCGCGACCGCGTACGCTCGCTTTCGTGTCTGTGACCCCCGGCTTCTCCACCCGCGCCATCCACGCCGGCCAGGAGCCCGACCCGGCGACAGGGGCGGTGATCACCCCGATCTATGCGACCTCGACGTACATCCAAGACGGGGTCGGCAACACCCGGACCGGCGGCTACGAGTACTCGCGCTCCGCCAACCCGACCCGCACCGCGCTCCAGGAGTGCATGGCTGCCCTGGAAGGCGGTAGCCATGGTTTCGCCTTCGCCAGCGGGCTGGCTGCCGAGGACACCCTGCTCCGGTCGATCTGCGATCCGGGCAGCCATGTGGTGCTGCCGCACGATGCGTACGGCGGCACGTTCCGGCTGCTCGACAAGGTGCACCGCCGCTGGGGGATCGTGGCCGACCCGGCTCCGATCAGCGACCTGGCAGCGGTCGAGCGGGCGATCCGACCGAACGAGACGACTGCGGTCTGGATCGAGACGCCGACGAACCCCCTCTTGGCCATCGCGGACATCGCTGCCATCTCCGAGCTGGCTCACGCCGCAGGGGCGCTGGTGGTCGTGGACAACACGTTCGCAACGCCCTACCTGCAGCAGCCGCTCGCGCTCGGCGCAGATGTCGTGCTGCACTCGACCACCAAGTACTGCGGCGGGCACTCGGATGTGGTCGGCGGCGCCCTGGTGGTGGACGACGATGCGCTGGCCGAGAGGCTGACGTTCCACCAGAATGCCATGGGTGCAATCGCCGGCCCGTTCGACGCGTGGTTGGTGCTGCGCGGACTGAAGACCCTCGCCGTACGGATGGAGCGTCACAGCGACAACGCCGAGCGGATCGCGGAGTTCCTCGCCGCTCACTCGCGGGTGGAGGAAGTCTTCTTCCCGGGTCTCGACTCCCATCCCGGCCACGACCTGGCGAAGCGGCAGATGCGCCGGTTCGGCGGGATGGTGAGCTTCCGGGTCGCCGGTGGCGAGTCCCGGGCGCTAGCAGTCTGTGCCAACACCAAGGTGATCACTCTGGGTGAGTCGCTCGGCGGCGTCGAGTCGCTGATCGAGCATCCCGGAAAGATGACCCATGCCTCGGTGGCAGGCACGGCGCTCGAGGTCCCGGGCGATCTGATCCGACTCAGCGTCGGGATCGAGGACATCGACGACCTGCTCGCCGACCTCGATCAGGCATTGGCGAACTGACCCAACCCTCGCTCCCACCCTCCCTCTCTCCCTCCATCTCCCGGAAACTGGGCGCAAACGACAGCCTGTAACGTTTCAAACTTGTCGTTTGGGCCCACTTTCCGGGGAAGAGAAGGGGGACTGGGGCGAGCCGGTGGCCGGGGGAGGGCGTCCCGACTCACCAGTTCTCGACGGAGTTCGTCAGGATCGCCGCGATGTCATCCTCGGTCGGGGGCTTGGCGCACGTGGCGAGGAGTCGTTGTTGTTTCATCGTGCCCGGCACGAGCTCGGCCACGTCGGACTCGGTGTAGCCGACGCCGCCGATCCCGTTCGGGATGCCGATGTTGCGCATCAGGTCCACCAGCACGCTGGGCAGCTGCTCGGCGGGGTCGGACAGCTTCTCGGCATCGGGGGCGAGCAGCCGGGCGACCGTGAGGTGCCGTTCGGGCGCGGCGTCGAACCCGAACCTGAACGCCTCGGGCGCGGTGAGCGACACCGACATCCCGTGCGGCACCATCGGCTCGTCCTGCGGGTACCCGGCCGGGCGGAAGTCCTTGACCATCCCGGCAATGGGGTACGCGTTCGCGTGCGGGATGTGCACACCGGCGTTGCCGAACCCCATCCCGGCGAACGTCGCGGCCATCATCATGTCGGTTCGCGAATCGCGGTCACCCTCGTGCACGGCCCGTCGGAACGACCTCGCAAGTAGGGTCATCGCCCGCTCCGACCACATGTCGGAGACCGGGTTGGCGCCGCAGTACGTGACCCGCTGCTCGGCGGTCTTGCGGTCGAAGTCGGTGTACCACCTCGCGGTGTACGACTCCGCCGCGTGGCAAAGGATGTCCATTCCGGCCGAGGCCGTCACCTCCGGAGGCAGCGTCATGGTCAGCGCCGGGTCGATGATCGCCATGGTCGGCCGAAGACGCCAGTGACTGATCCCGCTCTTCACCCGCATCGACAAGATGTCCATGATGCAGACGTTCGTGCTCTCTGCGCCCGTGCCGGCCGTCGTCGGCACGGCGAACAGCGGCTTGAGCGACCCCGGCGGCACCTGGGCCCGCCCGATCGGTGCGTTGACATAGTCCATCAGCTCGCCTGGGTACGTCGTCAGCAGGTTCACCGCCTTGGCCGTGTCGATCGAGCTGCCGCCGCCGACGGCGACGTAGGCGTCCCAGGGCCCCTCCTCGGTCGCGTACCCGATAGCGGACTTCATGCTCTCGTCGGTCGGCTCGACGTGTACGCCGTCGAACACCTCGGCTTCGATCTCGTAGCGACGCAAGGCATCCGCGATCCGAAGGGGTACCCCCGTTGCGGCCAGCCCTGGATCGGTGAGGATCAGGACCCGCTTGGCCCCGAACTGCCCGAGATCGAAGCCGATCTCGTCGCTGGCCCCCCAGCCCATCTTCAGCGGGGGAGCGCCCCAGGTGAAGATCGTCTCGTCGCCGCTCACTGTCGGCCTCCTTCAGGTGCTGTCCCTGCCGCTGTCCCTGCCGCTGTGGCCGGCGCTGTGTTGATTGATCTTGTGTGCCTCGACGATCGCACATCCCGAGAAACTGGGCCCGAACGACAGCGACACGCCGGCCGGAGTTGTCGTTCGGGCCCACTTTCGAGGCAGGGGATCGGGCTCGAGAACGCTGTCGGCTACTCCAGGTGCCAGTCGATCGGTGCTCCACCGGCTTCCTGCAACAAGACGTTCGCCCGGCTGAAGGGTCGGGATCCGAAGAACCCGCTGCGGGCGGACAGGGGAGACGGGTGGGCGCTGGCCAGATACGGTACGTCGCCGAGCATCGGGACCAGGGACTGGGCGTCGCGGCCCCACAGGATCGCCACCAACGGCCCGCCGCGCTCGACCAGCGCCTCGATCGCGCGCTGGGTGACCTTCTCCCAGCCCTTGCCGCGATGCGAGGCGGACTTGCCCGGCTGGACGGTCAGGACCCGGTTGAGTAGCAGGACACCCTGGGTGAACCAGGGCGTCAGGTCGCCGGATGCGGCCGGCGGGATACCGAGGTCCGCGTTCAGCTCGGCGTAGATGTTCTCCAGGCTGCGCGGCAGCGGGCGTACGTCCGGGGCCACCGAGAACGACAACCCGACCGGGTGGCCGGGGGTGGGATAGGGGTCCTGACCGACGATCAGCACGCGTACGTCGGCCAGCGGCCGGGTGAAGGCGCGTAGCACATTCGGCCCGGCCGGCAGGTAACCGCGACCGGCCGCGACCTCACCTCGCAGGAACTCACCCATCGCCGCGACATCGCCCTCGACCGGCGACAGCGCCGCGGCCCAGTCCGGCGCGACCAGCTCAGACAGAGGCTTCGGGCTCATCCACGATCTCCTTCCGTACGTCGTGTCCAGGACGAGCTTGCTCGCCGGTTCCCGGTCGCGCCCGCGGCATCCGGAACGCGTTCAACGCCGCGAGGATGCTCAGCGCGGCACCCAGACCGAAGGCGGCGACGTAGGACACCTGGTCGGCGAGCAGCCCCGCGACCAACGGCCCGACGATCGCACCGATGTCGGAGCTCATCGAGAAGACCGCGATCGCCGTGCCGCCTCGGGCGCCGGCGGCATCGCCGACCGCGGCCGCCGGCGCGGTGCCGAGGAAGGCCGCCGCGACCCCGTACGCCGACAGTGCGACGATCAGCCAGCCGATGTCCGGCGCGAACGGGACGGCGAGGATGGACAGGCCGGCCAGCAGGCCCCCGCCGATCATGGCCGGTCGGCGCCCGACGGTGTCGACGAACTTTCCGGCTGGACCGACGGCCAGGGTCTGACAGACGGCGGCGGCCGCGAACGCCGCGCCGGTCCAGGTGGTCGGCCGGTGCAGCACCTCGACCACCAGCACAGGCACCAGTGCTGATCGGACCCCGAACGACGTCCAGCCCTGGGAGAAGTTGGTCAGCAGCGCCGCTTGATAGCGGGGATCGCGCAGGACCGCACGGAACGGGCGTACCACCGGCTGCTCCCCCGACGGTGCCACCGGCGCATGCCGCCGCAGGAGGACCAGTCCGACGGTGCCGGCGACGGCGAGTGTCACCGCGTAGAAGAAGAACGGCGCCGTGATCGAGATGGCCGACAGCAGTCCGCCGATGGCAGGCCCGGTCATCCCGCCGATCAGGAACCCGCCCTGGAAGAAGCCCGACGCGCGACCACGCAGCTCGGGACCAACCGAGCGCAGCAGCAAGGTCATGGCCGAGACGGTGAACATCGCCGACCCGATCCCGCCCACCCCGCGCAGCACCAGCAGCTGCGGGTAGTTGTGGGCGACCCCGGCCATTCCGCTGGAGATCGCCACGATGTAGATGCCGGTACTCAGCACGGCGCGTTCGCCGAACCGGTTGATGAGCCGACCGCAGAACGGGCTCGACACGAGCCGCATCAGGGCGAAGACGGAGATCACGGCACCGACCTCGACCTGCCCGACCCCGAAGCTGCGGGCGAACACCGGCAGCACCGGGACCAACACCCCGAACCCGACGGCGACGCAGAAAGCGATCAGGCCGAGCACCACGACATCGCGCGGGAGTCGCACCAGCCGGCGGCGGCGTCGCGATGCGCTCGGTGCCGGCCGCTGTTCCACCGGCACAGTCTGCCGGACGGCGGGATACGGTTGAACTGGCCGGTAGGCGACCAGCGCCGGACCGATCAGAGGAGTACCCGTGGCAGACGGCAAGAGCTTCAAGGAGCGAATGGCTCGCTGGCGGGCGGATGGGCTGTCCATCGGCGAGCACCGCCGGCCGGATCGTCAGAAGCCATCGGAGCCGGTGACCGTACCCTCCGATGACTCGATCGATCTCGGTGACGACGTGCCCAACGGCAAGAACGGGCCCAAGGGCGCTGCAACCGGCAACGGTGTCTCCGCAACGAGCGGCGCCCGTCGCGTAGCCCCGCCGGTCGCCGGCGTCCGGACGGTGCGCGCGACGTCCGTGCCGGTGCCGCCCGAGACCATCGTCGCCGTCCACGCTGGCGACTCCGCCGCCGGGATATCTCCAGTGGTCGCCACCGACACGGCCGAGTTCGATCGGGCCGTGCCGCGGGGTCTGCAGATCGCCGCCTCATGGTCGTGGCGGGTGATCATCATCGCGATCATGGTGTACGGCGTCAGCCTCGGCCTCAGGTACATCTCCGAGGTCGTGATCCCCGTCGCCGTCGCCATCCTGCTCGCCGCGATGATCGGGCCGCTGACCAATCGGCTGCACCGCTGGGGGCTCCCGCGCGGCGCGGCCGCCGGCATCTCGGTGCTGGGTGGCGTGCTGCTGATCGGCGGGGTGCTGACCCTGATCGGCACCCAGATCGCCAGCCAGGCCGGCACGCTCGGTTCGAGCGTGGTGTCCGGCTTCAACACCCTGGTCGACTGGCTGCAGAACGGCCCGCTGCACGTCAGCTCGACCTGGTTCAATCTCGACGAGTGGGGCAAGCGGGTGCAGAGCTTCCTGGCGGACAGCCAGGGCACCATCACGACGTACGCCTCCGAGTTCGGGGCTCAGGTCGGCCACTTCGTGGCCGGTGTCGCGATCGTGCTGTTCTCGCTCTTCTACTTCCTCTACCAGGGTCGGACGATCTTCCGGTTCCTGCTCAAGTTCATCCCGCACGCAGCCCGGGATCGGGTCGACCATGCCGCTCGCGGGGGCTGGACCTCGCTGTCCCACTACGTCAGGGCCGTGATCCTGGTGGCGCTTGTCGACGCGATCGGCGTCCTGGTCGGAGCGCTCATCCTCGGTGTTCCGCTGGCCCCGGCGCTGGCGGCTCTGGTGTTCATCGGCGCATTCATCCCGATCGTCGGCGCGTTCATCTCGGGCTGCGTCGCCGTGCTGGTGGCGCTCGTCGCGCTGGGCTGGGTCAAGGCGCTGATCATGCTGGCCATCATCATCGGCGTGATGCAGCTGGAGGGGCACGTGCTCCAGCCGTTCCTGCTGGGTCGCGCCGTCAAGCTCCACCCGCTCGCGGTGATCCTGGCGATCGCCATCGGGGTGATCATGGCCGGGATCGTCGGGGCCCTGATGGCGGTTCCGCTGCTGGCCTACATCAAGACGTTCATCCAGGACCTGAACGAGTCGGCCGAGACCGGTCTCCAGCCCGCCTCTCGTCAGTTCCTCTGACGCCCTGCCTGTCACGACGCCCTGCCTCACGACGCCTGCCTCACGACGCCCTGCCTCAGGTCGGCATCGGCGCCGTTTTTGCCAGCCCGGTCGTCCGAATCCGACTGATTTCGAGGCGTACGCCCCTGGCTACGCCCTCGTTTGCCAGCCCGGTCGTCCGAGTGGGCTGGGTCCGGTTCAAGCGAAACCAGACAGAAAAGCGACTCGAGCCGGACCGACGGGCGGTCCGGCTCGAGCCGACGAGTTCTTGCTGCGACGACAGCGACTAGAGGGCGGAACCCTTCTCGTACGTCTTGAAGGAGACGTTCCAGTCGCCCCAGCCGTTGTCGATCGACATGTGCCGGTCGCTGCCGGTGAACACGACCGGGTCGCCGATCAGCGTGTTGTTCATCAGCCACAAGGCGTTGGCGGTGCTCATACCGGTGCAACCGTGGCTCGCGTTCGCCCGCCCGAAGTAGCCGGCATTCCACGGCGCCGAGTGCAGGAACTCACCCGAGTTGGTGATCCGCATCGCATAGGCGACGTTGAGGCTGTAGTTCTCAGCGGCGCCGATCATCTCGTTCGTCATCTTCTTGTTGTACTCGTGCGACATGATCAGCTTGGTCCCGCTGCGGGTACGCCAACCTGCCTTGCCGCCGCTCACGTAGATGGTGCGGACCTTCTTGCCGTTCTTGTACACCTTCCCCACGTCGCTCGCGAGGCTGATCTTGATGACCATCGACCGTCCGACGGTGAAGTTCGTGCTGGCCGAGTTCTGGCCGTAGACACCGTTTCCGGCATGGACCCCGTTGACGTCGGCGGCCACGGACACCTTCGTGCCGGGCTTCCAGTACTTCGCCGGGCGGTAGCGGACCTCGTTCGAGGAGAGCCAGTGCCAGCTCCCGGTCTGCTTCGGGACGGTGGTGACGTGCAGGTTCTTCTCGATCGACTTCTTGTCCGTGACCGGCACGTCGAACGTGAGCACGACCGGCATGCCGACGCCGACCTTGCTGTTCTTGAGCGGGTACAGCGTCGGGAAGGTTTGATTCTGCAGGCTCAGGTTTGCGGTCTTGAAGCTCGACTTGGTCGTCGTCGCCGTGCCGTCGCTTGCGGCGGTGCCGCTCATCGACAGGCTGTACGTCGCCGAAGGCTCGAGTCGGTCCCCTGCGGTCCAGGCCGTCTTCTGCGCGTTGAGCTTGCCGCCGACCTTGCCGGAGACCTTGTTGCCCTTGCCGTCGGTGCCCTTGTACGTCAGTTTGACGCTCTTCAGGGTGCCGTCGCTGGCCTTGACCGCCACCAGCGTGTCCACTTTCACCTTGGCGGCACCGTCGGAGACGTTGGCGGTCATCACGACCGGTTTCGCCTCCGGTGTGGGCGAGCTGCTGGGTCCAGAGGTCGAACTACCGCCGGAGGATCCCGACGCGCTCGTCTGAGCCTGCGGGGTGGTGACCGCGGGGTCCGTCCCACACGCGGCGGTGAGTGCGAGCAGTGCGACCGTCGCAACCGCTCCCACCATCGTCAGTGGCGACTTCTTGACCGACATGAACTGTCCACTCCTGGTGCTAGCTTGCGGATGTCGTCGTGACGCGGATGCGTCCCGGCGACGACCGGACTCGACGGGGGTCGAACGGTCCCGGGGACGTCCGTCTGATATAGGCAGACGAGAGCCCCCCTAATAATGTGCCATCCCAAACGGCCGTTTCCCTAATGCAGCGCCGTGGGTGTGACCGAACTGGCACCTAAATCCCGGTCGGCGTCAGCGTCGGTGCCCTCGCGGTGCTTTCGACGCTGACGCCGGCGGATGGCTGGCTGACGACGGTCAGTGCACCGCAACGAGCGGGGGTGTGTCCTGGGCGGGCTCGTTCGCCTGGTCCGCGTAGGTGTTCTGTGGCGCGGCTGGTCCGGCCGACGGCGCGCTGCGTCCCTTCAGCTCCTTCTCCCGCATGGTCAAGGCGATGACGAACGCGACCGCCATGAACGGCACCGCGATCAGGAACACGTCGTCCATCGAGCGGGTGAAGGCTTCGAGCACCCAACCCTTGACGGGTTCCGGCAGCGCCTGGATGGCGGACACGTCGTTGACGGCGTGGGAGGCTCCCGCCATCTGGGCCTGAGCCGCGGCAGGCACGACCTCGGTCAGGTGGTGGGTCAGCCGGATGTTGAGGATCGCGCCGAACAGTGCCGTACCGATCGCGCCACCCATCGAGCGGAAGAAGGCGACCGACGCGGTGGCGACCCCCATGTGCTTGCGGTCAACGCTGTTCTGTACGGCGGTGACCACGACCTGCATCGTGAGGCCGAGGCCGAAGCCGAACGCGAACATGATGAGCGCGATCGTCCAGTACGGGGTGTCCACGGCCAGGTGGGAGAAGGCGTACAGCGCGAGCCCGACGACCAGGGCGCCGGTGATCGGCATCCACTTGTATCGACCGGTGCGGGACATGATCTGACCGCCGCCGATCGAGGTGGCGAACATTCCGACAACCATCGGGAGCATCGCCAGTCCGGACTCGGTCGCGCTCATCCCCTTGACTGCCTGCAGGTAGATCGGCATGTAGATCAGGCCGCCGAACATCCCGACGCCCATGATCATGGCGAACAAGACGTTGGAGTCGAATGTCCAGTGCTTGAACAGCTCGAGCGGCAGGATCGGCTCCTTGGCGCGGCTCTCGACGAGCACGAACAGGCCCGCCAAGGCGACCATCATCACGAGCAGGAAGATTCCGGTGCTCGAGGTCCAGCCCTTGTCGGGGCCGGCCCAGCTGAGGTACAGGATCAGGCTGGTGACGGAGCCGACGATGGTGGCCGCGCCGAGGTAGTCGACCGTCGCGTTCCGCTTCACGTGGTGCAGCTTGAGCGCGAAGGAGGTGATGATCAGCGCGCCGATGCCGATCGGGATGTTGATGAAGAAGATCCACTCCCACCCGAGGTGGTCGGTGAACAGGCCGCCGAGCAGCGGTCCGGCGACGGAGGAGATACCGAAGACGGCCCCGAACAGGCCCTGGTAGCGACCGCGCTCACGCGGGGGGATCACGTCGCCGATGACGGCCAGCGCCAACGACATCAGTCCACCGCCGCCGAGACCCTGGACCGCTCGGCCGGCGATCATCACGTCGATTCCGGACACGCCGAGGGACTGCGAGATCGGCGAGGCGAAGCCACAGATCAGCGAGCCGATCAGGAAGACGACGATCGCGGACTGGAAGACGGGTCGGCGACCGCGCAGGTCGGAGATCTTGCCCCACAGCGGAGTGGCAGCGGTCGATGTCAGCAGGTACGCGGTGACGACCCAGGAGAGCTTGCCGAGCCCCCCGAGGTCGGAGGTGATCTTCGGCAGCGCAACACCGACGATGCTCTGGTCGAGTGCTGCCAAGAACATGCCGGCCATCAGGCCAGCCATGATGACGAGGATCTGCCGGTGGCTCATGTAGTCGCCGGTCGGGGTCAGCTCGGCGGCGCCGTGCTGGGGAGCGGATGGTGGTGTAGACGGGTCGGCGAGGGTGGTCGAGTCGTCGGCCAGCGCCCGCCGCGGTGCTGTGTTGTTGCTCATGCGTTCTCCTGCGGAGCCTGTGTGGTGTCTATGTCGCTCACGAACCGGTCGAGCAACCGAGCAAGCTCGGTGACATCCTCGGCGGGCCAGTCCCGAAGACCGGCGGTGAGCAGAGCGCGGCGTTGCGCCATGGCGGAATGCAGTCGGTCTCGGCCGGCGTCGTTCAGCTCGACGAGCTGGGCGCGTCGGTCCTCCGGGTCAGGAGTACGGCCGACCAGACCGATGCGTTCCAGCTGGGTGACGTGTCGAGAGACGGTCGAGGTGTCGAGATTGGCGTGACTGGCCAGCTCGGTCACCCGCAATGGACCCATCGTGGCGAGCGTCTTCAGCATCCAGAAGCTGCCCGGATCGAGGTCGCTGCCGGTCACCCGCTGCCGAATCAGTCTCCCGATGGAGTGGATCGCACCGATGACGGAGTCGACCGCGGGGTTCGCGGTCTCCTCGGGCGTCGCCATTTGTTGCATGCCGCAAGCATATATCTAGTTGCGTGCTGCAAGCAAATGTGATTCCACTCACCGCTGGCTCGATCCACTCGGCGCGGGACTCCCCGAAACGAGGGCATTCGGCGACGGTCTGCGCCCAGTGCTGGGAAATTGCAGGTTGCGACTCCCGCTCGAGTGCGGGCAGCACCTGCGTTCGGCGTGGCTTAACCAGGTGCGGTCCGCGCTCGGCTCGGGCACTGTTGTCGGCGGCCCGAACACGAGATGAGGGAGGTGGGCCATGGAGAAGATCACCGACAAGCTGCTCAACTGGGCATCAGTCCTGGACCAGAGCACTCGCGAGCAAGCCGTGCGTACGTCGACCATGCCCTTCGTCTACCCGCACCTGGCGCTGATGCCCGATGCGCACCTCGGCAAGGGTGCCACCGTCGGTTCCGTGATCCCGACGCTGCGAGCGGTGATGCCGGCCGCGGTGGGGGTGGACATCGGGTGCGGGATGATCGCGGTCCGGACCGAGTTCGTCGTCGACGACCTGGCTGGTCGGTCCCTGACGCCGCTGCGACAGGCCATCGAGCGGGCCGTTCCGCTGTCGGCCGGTGGTCGGAACCAGAGGCTGACCGCGACCGCCGCTGCCCGGGTCGCCGAGCTCGAAACGGTGCCCGACGTGGAGCCTGGGCACTATCTCGCGCACTGGCGAGAGCAGTTGGGCAGCCTGGGTTCGGGCAACCACTTCATCGAGGTCAGCCGGGACGAACATGACCGGGTGTGGCTGTTCCTGCACTCCGGCTCCCGGGGAGTGGGCAACAAGATCGCCCAGCACCACACCGAGGTCGCCCGCGGGCTGATGGATCGCTACTGGATCTCTCTGCCCGATCCCGACCTCGCGTACCTCGCGGAGGGCACAGAGGAGTTCGAGGCGTACGTCCGTGAGCTCCGCTGGGCGCAGACCTTCGCCCTGTTGAACCGCGAGGAGATGATGGACCGGACGGTCGCGTGCCTGGGTGCGTTCCTCGAAGCCGAGGTCGTCGAGGCCGAGCGGATCAACTGCCATCACAACTTCACCCAGGTCGAGCGGCACTTCGGCCGGGAGGTGTGGGTTTCCCGCAAGGGCGCGATCGAGGCTCGGATGGGCCAGGCCGGCCTGATCCCGGGTTCGATGGGCACGGCGTCGTACGTCGTCAGCGGCCTCGGCTACCCTCCGGCGCTGCACTCGGCGCCCCACGGAGCCGGTCGGGCGTACTCGCGCAGCGCGGCTCGCCGGGCGTTCAGCCACGACCAGCTGCGGGCGGCGATGGTCGGGATCGAGTTCCGGGACTCGGAGGCGTTCCTGGACGAGATTCCGGCGGCGTACAAGGACATCGATCAGGTGATGGCCGATGCGGCCAAGCTGGTCGAGGTCCGGCACACCCTTCGCCAGCTGGTGAACGTCAAGGGCACCTGACCCCCAACCACCCACCCCTCCCGGCCCTCACCCCCTCCGGAAACTGGGCGCAAACGGCAACGACACGCCGAAGGATGTTGTCGTTTGTGCCCAGTTTCCGGTCGGGGGTGATGGGAGGAGGGGCGGGGAAGAGCGGGAGGAGGGGGCGGAGGAGGTCAGGGTTGACCCTGAAAGTGAGAACTCGCCTTTCACTTATGGAAAGTTCGCTTTACATTTGATGCATGACCCCTACGCCTGACATGTCCGTGATCCTCCAAGACCTCGCCGCCGGACGGATCGACGCCGCGGAGGCTGCCCGGCGCATCGACGCGCTGAGCGTCAACACCGTCGAGCCGCAGCCCGCTCCCGAGGTCGTCGACGGGCACACCCCAGTCGCCGAGCCCACGAACGAAGAGCTGGCTGCGTCGGGCACGGGCGCTTCGGCGAGCAGCGACGCCTGGGCCACGCAGACCGACCGCCCGCAGTCGACCGCATACGGCACCGATCCGTTCCCGGGTGCCGCTGCCGCCGAGGCGGCCGCGCCCAGCGACCCGGTCCGCGAGGAGCCGACGACGACCGTCCCGCCTCGCAGACCCGGCAGCGGCGGCGTCACCAAGATCAGCGTCCGCGCCGTCGGCCGCCGGGTGCGGATCATCGGCGAGACCACGGTCGCCACCATCTCCGCCGACGGACCGCACGTCCTGCGCCGCAACGGCTCGGTTCTCGAGGTGTCGAGCGACGGGGAGATGGGGTCGTCCCTCGACGGCTTCTCCATCCTGCGCGCGCCGCGAAATCTGGAGGACATCCGCGCGCTGGGCCTCGGCAAGGAGTTGTTGATCAAGGTCAACCCCAACATCGTCGTCGATGTCGAGGTGACAGCCGGCAGCCTCAACACCGAGCGGGTTCCCCATCTGGGGAAGGTACGGGTCACCGCTGGCGGCGCGAAGCTGCTCGATGTCCGCGAGATCAACGACGCGCTGATCCAGGCGGGCTCGGCGACCATCAAGGGCGCCATCAGCACGGGTCGATCCCGGATCCGGGCCGAGTCGGGGTCGCTCTCGATCCACCTGGCCGACGACTCCAACGTGACGATCACGGGCGACGCGCAACTGGGCAAGGTCAGCTGGACCGGCGGTCAGGGCCACAACGGCACGGTCGACGAGGTCGTGATGGGCAATGGCAGCGCCAAGCTCGAGGTGGAGGTCGTGATGGGACACGCCCAGGTCCGCCTCGGGTCCGTTCAGCAGGCCGAAGCCGGCGTCTGATGTCGGAACGCTTCTCCTCGGGCGCGCTCGGGGTAGAGCCCCACGAGCACCGCGCGCCCACCGACTGCCCGGTGTGTGGCGATCATCTGTCGGTGACCCGGCTCGGCTGTACGTCCTGTGGGACCGAGCTGGCCGGCCTGTTCGCGTCGTGCCCCTTCTGCTCGCTCGGTCAGAAGGACCTCGATCTGTTGACGGTCTTCCTCACCTCGCGCGGCAACATGCGGGAGGTGGAGAAGCATCTCGGGGTCTCCTACCCGACCGCGCGCCAGCGGTTCACCGACGTACTGGTGAGGTTGGGCCTGGTCGAGGAGCCTTCGCCGCCTGTCCGGACTCGGGATCAGATCCTCGCCGAGGTGGCGGCTGGCACTCTTTCACCGACCCAGGCCCAGCAGTTGCTGCTCGCGGCAAGCTGAGTCGCTCGGGTGGCGCTCCGATCGGCGCGCCGAGGCGATGCGCCGAGGCGATGCGCGGATGCGCCCTTCGCCAGACTGAGGGCACGGCAGGCGCAGGGCACGACAGGCGCAGGGCACGACAGGCGTAGCGCACGCCAACCCCTGGCGCCAGGCCGGCCGCCTCAGCGCCCCAACCCGCCTCAGCGCCAACCCGCCTCAGCGCCCGAAGGCCTCGACCCCGATCACCGTGACGGCGATGGACTTGCCGTTGGGGGCGACGTAGGAGACTGCGTCGCCCTTCTTCTTGCCCAAGATGGCGGCACCCAGGGGCGACTGGGGACTGTAGACGTTGACGTCGACGGATGCGTCCAAGCCGAGCAGCTCGCGGGAGCCGAGGACGAAGGTGTCGGTATCGGTCTCATCGCCGCCGAACGCGATGGTGACCTGGGTCCCGGGCGCGACCACGTCGGTGTTGGCCGGAGGCTCGCCCACCTGGGCCCGACGCAGCATGTCGGCGAGCTGGCGGATCCGGGCCTCCTGCTGACCCTGCTCCTCACGGGCCGCGTGGTACCCACCGTTCTCCCGGAGGTCGCCCTCGTCGCGCGCTTGGGCGATCTTCGCCGTCACCTCGGCGCGACCCGGCCCGGTCAGATGGTCGAGCTCGTCGGAGAGCTTCTGGTACGCCTCCTGGGTCAGCCAGATGACCTGCTGCTCGGTTTCAGACATCCGAACAGCCTAGCAACGCCGACGCCTCGCGTCAGCCTCCGCTCGTGCAGCCCTTGGCAACCGCGGTGGTCGCGCGTCGAAGAGTGACGATGGTCACGTTCTGGTTGAGCAACCGGTCCTCACCAGGCGGGACGGCCACCTCTACCTCACCCACGGTCTCGAAGTCGGTGGCTTGGGCCACGACTCGGCAGGTCGCCGGGATCGACGGATCTCGACGTTCGACGGTCAAGACCACGGAGACGCTCTGGTCGTCCTTCACCGCGTACGACGCAACCTGAGCGTCGACCTGCGGGGTCGCGTACGTCCAGCCCGCCCAGACCAGCCACCCGATCCCGATGGCCGCGAGGACTCCGACTGCGACGATCGCGATCGGTCGGGGCACCCGAGCCCGCGGGTAGCGGCTCCGTAGCCGTTCCGCGGCCTCGGTCCCGTCCGGCGCGGCGTGGTTCACGTCGCCCATTGTGCAGGACGTACGCGCGGTGGGCCCGAGTCGTCGGGCGGCACTGGATGACGACGGGCACCGGATGAGACGGGCACTGGATGAGACGGGCACTGGATTGGGACGGGCAGGGGACGAGACGCGCAATGGGCAGTCTCGGTCGAGCGTGGCAGCATGAAGCCATGGCGCGTCCGGCTCTGCGAGTGGACCGCAGCGGTGAGCCGCTGCGGCTGCTTCACGTCCACGCGCACCCCGACGACGAGTCGAGCAAGGGTGCGGCCACCACGGCGAAATACGTCGCCGAGGGGGTGGAGGTCATGGTTGCGACCTGCACCGGTGGGGAGCGCGGCTCGATCCTGAACCCGGCGATGGACCGGCCCGACGTGCTCGCGAACATCGCCGAGATCCGCAAGCAGGAGATGGACCGCGCGCGCGAGATCCTCGGCATCGACCAGGTGTGGCTGGGATTCGTCGATTCCGGGCTGCCCGAGGGCGACCCGCTGCCGCCCGTCCCGCCCGGCTGTTTCGCCACCGTCGACCTGGAGGTCGAGGTCGCCGCGCTGGTTCGGGTGATCCGAGACTTCCGGCCGCACGTGATGACGACGTATGACGAGAACGGCGGCTATCCGCACCCGGATCACGTCCGCTGCCATCAGGTGTCGGTCGCGGCGTTCGAGCAAGCCGGGGATCCGGGAGCGTTGGAAGAGTTCGGGCCGCCCTGGCAGGCGCACAAGCTCTACTACCACCTCAGCGGCAACCGAGAGCGTTTCGAGGCACTGGATGCGGCGATGGTCGCCCGCGGGCGCGAGCCGCAGTACACGGAGTGGCTCAAGCGGTGGCCGCGAGACCGTCCGGAGCGGCCGTATCCGGTGACCCGCGTTCCCTGTGCGGAGTACTTCCCCACCCGGGACCATGCGCTACTCGCTCACGCCACGCAGATCGATCCCGAGGGTCACTGGTTCAGCGTTCCGCTCGAGGTGCACCAGCAGGTGTGGCCGACGGAGGACTTCGAGCTGGTCACCAGCCATGTCGATGTCGAGCTGCCCGAGAATGACCTGTTCGCCGGGATCGCGCTCGATGCCGAGCTGGTCACGGCGGGTACAGTCCGGGAGAAGGAGAGCGCATGAACCGCTCCAGGAGGTGGCTCGCGTGAATCTGGCACTCGTGTTGCTGGACGTCGACCCGAGCATCGTGAAGCCCGGCTGGACCGCGCTGCTGGTCACGGTCTTCATCGGCGCGGCGCTGGCCCTGCTGTACTTCAGCCTGCGCCGCCAGGTTGGCAAGATCAGCCCGGAGCTGCCGTACGCCGACGATGTCGCTGAGGGTGAACAACCCGTCGAGCCCACTGCGCCCACCGCGGACATCACCGGCAAGAGCAGCGGCGTCGACAGCAAGAGCTGAGCGGTGGCCCCTGGACGCCGTCTAGGAGATGCCCCCGCTGACCAGCGCTCCGCGGGTGGCCGGGGTCGGCGCTTCGGCGGCGTTTCACGCCATCGCGGGAGCGCTGGTCAGCGCCGGCCGAACTAGGGTCATGGAGTGACCGGCCCGAACCGACTCGCTTCCGCAACCAGTCCCTACCTGCTGCAGCACGCGGGCAACCCGGTCGACTGGCGGGAGTGGGGGCCGGACGCTTTCGCCGAGGCGCAACGCCGGGACGTGCCGGTGCTGTTGTCGGTCGGCTACGCCGCCTGCCACTGGTGCCATGTGATGGCGCACGAGTCGTTCGAGGACGAGGCCACGGCCGCGCTGATCAACGACCGGTTCGTGGCGGTCAAGGTCGACCGCGAGGAGCGGCCCGACGTCGATGCGGTGTACATGCGCGCGACCCAGGCGATGACCGGCCAGGGTGGCTGGCCGATGACGGTGTTCCTGACTCCGGACCGCCGGCCGTTCTACGCCGGTACGTACTTCCCGCCGTCGCCGCGGCACGGCCTTCCAGGATTCGGTCAGGTGCTCGGGGCCATGGCCGATGCGTGGCGGGACCGGCGGGACGAGGTGGTGACCAGTGCGGGCGAGATCACCCGACAGCTCGCGGTGGAGATCAGCCCGGAATCGCTCGCCGGCGAAGTCGCCGAGGCTGACCTCGACGGCGCGCTGGCGACCCTGCGGCGAGAGTACGACGCCGAACGCGGGGGCTTCGGTCGGGCGCCGAAGTTCCCGCCGTCGATGGTGCTGGAGGCCTTGTTGCGCAGCGGCACGCGCGACCCGATGGTGATGGCGGAAGAGACGCTCGAGGCCATGGCGCGCGGTGGCATCTGCGACCAGCTCGGCGGCGGCTTCGCTCGATACAGCGTCGACGCCGGATGGGTTGTGCCGCACTTCGAGAAGATGCTGTACGACAACGCCCTGCTGCTCGGTGTCTACACCCACTGGTGGCGGCGCTCGGGCTCGGAGCTGGCGCGCGTGGTCGTCGAGGCGCTGGTCGGCTGGCTGCTGCGTGAGATGCGTACGGCGCAAGGTGGGTTCGCGGCCAGCCTGGACGCCGACTCCCTGGACGCCGACGGTCACTCCCGGGAGGGTGCCTACTACGTCTGGACACCCGACCAGCTGGTCGCGGAGCTGGGTGAGGCGGACGGGCAGTTCGCGGCGGAAGCGTTCGGCGTGACCCGCGACGGGACCTTCGAGGGCGGTTCGTCGACCCTTCGCCTGATCGGCGAACCGGATCCCGACCGGCTGGCCGACGTACGCACTCGATTGCTCGCTGCCCGCGATCGCCGCACCTCGCCGGGCCTCGACGACAAGGTCGTCGCCGCCTGGAACGGCTGGTTGATCGAGACCCTGGCGACGGCGGGAATGGTCTTCGATCGCCCGGAGTGGGTGGCGGCGGCCACCGAGGCGGCCGAGCTGGTCTGGCGGGTGCACTGGGACGGCGATCGGCTGCGACGGGCCTCCCGAGCAGGCGCCGTCGGCGACGCGCCGGGCATCCTCGAGGACTACGCAGCACTCGCTCAGGGGTTCATCCGACTGGCCGCCGTCCACGGCGATCCCAGCTGGTCGGACCGGGCCACTGCCTTGGTGGCGGTGATCGGGGAGCAGTTCGACCGCGGTGACGGTGGCTACTTCGACACGGCCGCCGACGCCGAGGCGCTGTTCGCCCGCCCGGCGGACCCGACGGACAATGCGACCCCGTCCGGGCTCAGCGCCACCGTGCACGCGCTGCGCGCGTTGGCCGAGCTCACCGGCGAGGACGCGTACGCCGAGCGCGCCGACCAGGCCGCCGCCGACGCGGGGAAGCTGGTCCGGGCGGCTCCGCGGTTCGCTGGCTGGCTGCTGGCCGATGCCATCAGCCGGCTGCGTCGGCCTGCTGTGCAGATCGCCGTGGTGGGACCGGCCGAGGCGCCGGAGACGCGAGCGATGGTGACCGCCGGGTACCGAGCGGCGCCGGGTGGGTCGGTGATCGTGGCCGGTCTACCCGCCGGTGCGGGCGTGCCGCTCCTGGCGGACCGGACGATGATCGGCGGGCGACCGACCGCGTACGTCTGTCGGCACTTCGTCTGCAAGCTGCCGGTCACCACCGTCGACGAGCTGCTGGCACAGCTCGCCACCGCGTGAGGGGTGCCCATGCGGTGCTGCCTTCCACTCGCCAGGGGCGGGGCCGCCCCGGACGGCGGGACGCGATCAGGTGTAGGTGACGATCGAGATCGCGATGTAGTGGCAGACGAAGGCGGCAATCGTGAACGCGTGGAAGATCTCGTGGAAGCCGAACCACTCCGGTGACGGGTTGGGCCGCTTGAGCGCGTACACCACCGCACCCAGGGTGTAGAGGAGACCGCCGGCCACGATCAGGATCAGCACGGCGGCCCCGCCGGCGGCGTAGAACTGACCCAGCCAGCCGACGGCGGCCCAGCCCATCATCAGGTAGAGCGCGGTGTAGAGCCATCGTGGAGCGCTCAGCCAGAACAGACGGAACATCAGACCCGCCAGGGCGGCCGACCAGACCAGGGTCAGGAGCACCACCCGGGACGTGCCGGTGAGCATCTGCAGGGCCAACGGCGTGTATGTCGCCGCGATGAAGATGTAGATGTTCGCGTGGTCCATCCGGCGCAGGATCGCCTCGCCGCGCGGTCCCCACGGCGAGCCGCGGTGATAGACGCCGCTCGTGCCGAACAGCAGCAGAGACGCGGCCAGGTAGATCGCGCCGCCGATCTTGCCGGTGGCGGTGGGTGCCAGACAGATCAGGACGATTCCGGCCGCGGCGGCCAGCGGGGTCATCGCCGCATGAAGCCAGCCGCGCAGCCGCGGCTTGATCTGGTTGAGGATCTCTTGCGGGATGCTCTCCTGCGGCTCGGTCTCGGTCCGGGGCGCGAGCTCGTCGCGCGGGTCGCCGGGTGTCATGGTGCTGCTCATCTTCCACCTCCTGAGGCCGGACCGGTCTCGGCCGTTCCGAGCGGATCCATCTGCACAACCTACGGTACCGTAACTTACGGTTGCGTAGGTAAGCGCTGGCTGAGAGCTCGGGTGATCTGTGGCACGCCCCAAGTCGGCTCGCACGGCGCCCGCATGGCTCCGGCGGCTGGGACGCCGCGGACGCCCCGTGGATCGGGAGCGGAAGCCGTCGGGCGCGTCGTATCGGTTCGGGCGCAGCGGGGCTACGCTGCGGAGTCATGGGCCGGCGGGTGGAGCGCGTGCGCGAGTTCGTCGACCGGCTGCATCCCTCGGGACTCCTGTACGGGACGTACGAACACCGGCTGATCGCCGAGCTGGACCCCGAGCGACTGCCTCGACACGTCGCGGTGCTGGCCGACGGCAACCGTCGATGGGCTCGCGCGAACGCCCCCGGCCAGCCGTTGGTGGCCGGCTACCAGGCCGGCGCCGACCGACTGAAGGACTTCGTCGAGTGGTGCGACGAGCTCGGGGTCCGGATCGTCACGTTGTGGGTGCTGTCCACCGACAACTTCACCCGCAGCGGCGAGGAGGAGATCGGCCCACTGCTCGAGGTGATCGAGACCATGGTCACGGATCTGGCCGCTCGAAAGCGTTGGCGGGTCCATCCGGTGGGCGCCCTCGATCTGCTCCCGGCCGAGTCGGCGGAGACACTCAAACGGGCCGACCGCGACACCGCCGGAATCGACGGCATGCTGGTCAACATCGCCGTCTCCTACGGCGGTCGGCACGAGCTTCGCGACGCCGTACGTTCGCTGCTCGCCGAGGAGGCCACGCGTGGGACGACCATTGCCGAGCTGTCCCAGACGCTCGACATCGAGCACATCGCCGACCACCTGTACACCCGCGGCCAGCCCGATCCCGACCTGATCATCCGCACCTCGGGCGAGCAGCGGCTGTCCGGGTTCTTGATGTGGCAGTCGGCGCACAGCGAGTTCTACTTCTGCGAAGCGCTGTGGCCCGACTTCCGCAAGGTGGATTTCATCCGGGCGCTGCGCGCATACGGCCAGCGCGAGCGCCGGTTCGGTCGCTGATCCGAGCCGCGCACTGATCCAGCCGCGCACTGATCCAGCCGCGCACTGATCCAGCCGCGCACTGATCCGGCCGCGCGCCGGACGAAGCGCCGCGGAGCGCTGCAGTTCGAGCCGCTCAGCGCACGATCGACAGCGGTGACCTCACCGCCACGACCGGTCCCTGTGTCCGTCCGGTGACGATCTCGTGAAACCTCCACGCCAGACCCGGCGTGGGAGGGGAAAAGGGCTGTCGCGGCGTCGTAGCGTCTGTACTGCGAGCCGCACCCATCGCGGCTCGTACGGGAGGCGATCGATGCGCCGTCGTCCGACGGACAGAGCCAGCGGGCCACCAGCCCGCCGACCATCCCGGCCCATCTGCTAGCCAGTGCGGCCGGACGCAGGTGACGTACGGTCGCGCAGAAGAGGACAGAACGTGTCGTCTGCACTCCCTGCCGCCAGCCCTGCCGAGCCCGTGAGGTCCGCCGGTCGTCGCACCTATGTCGTGGACACGTCGGTCCTGCTCAGCGATCCGCACGCCCTGCGCCGCTTCGCGGAGCACGACGTCGTGCTCCCAGTGGTGGTCATCACCGAGCTCGAGGCCAAGCGTCACCATGCCGAGCTCGGCTACTTCGCCCGGACCGCCCTGCGCCACCTGGACGACCTGCGCATCGCGTACGGGCGACTGGATGCGCCTGTACCAGTCAACGAGGTCGGTGGCACTGTCCACGTCGAGCTGAACCACACCGATCCGACGGTGCTGCCCGCCGGCTTCCGGCTCGGCGACAACGATTCGAGGATCCTTGCCGTCGCGCTGAACTTCGCCGCCGAGGGGCGCCAGGTCACGCTCGTCTCGAAGGACCTGCCGATGCGGGTCAAGGCGTCTGCGGTCGGCCTGGCCGCGGAGGAGTACCGGGCGGAGCTCGCGGTCGAGTCCGGCTGGACCGGCATGGCCGAGATCGAGGTCGGCTCCGGCGACATCGACCTGCTGTACGAGACGGGCGGGCTCGACTGTGACGCCGCCCGCGATCTTCCTTGCCACACCGGGGTCGTGCTGCTCGGCGGGTCGCACACTGCACTGGCCCGCGTCACCCCGAACAAGGAACTTCGCCTGATCAAGTCCGAACGCGACGCGTTCGGCATCCACGGCAGGTCGGCGGAGCAGCGAGTCGCGCTCGACCTGCTGCTCGATCCGAGCATCGGGATCGTCTCCATGGGTGGTCGGGCGGGCACCGGCAAGTCCGCGCTCGCGCTGTGTGCCGGGCTCGAGGCGGTGATGGAGCGGCGTCAGCACAGCAAGGTGGTCGTCTTCCGACCGTTGTACGCCGTCGGCGGCCAAGAGCTCGGCTACCTGCCGGGCACCGAGGGCGAGAAGATGGCGCCCTGGGCCCAGGCGGTGTTCGACACCCTGGGTGCCGTCACCTCCAAGGTCGTGATCGAGGAGATCCTCGAGCGCGGGATGCTCGAGGTGCTCCCACTGACCCATATTCGGGGTCGGTCGCTGCACGATGCCTTCGTCATCGTCGACGAGGCACAGTCGCTGGAGCGCAACGTGCTGCTCACAGTGCTGAGCCGGATCGGTCAGGACTCGCGGGTCGTCCTCACCCACGACGTGGCCCAGCGGGACAACCTCCGGGTGGGTCGTCACGACGGTGTCGTCGCAGTCGTGGAGAAGCTGAAGGGACATCCGTTGTTCGCCCACGTCACACTCCACCGCTCCGAGCGGTCGCCGATCGCCGCGCTGGTGACGGACCTGCTGGAGGACATCTCCCTGTAAACCTCCGACCTCTCACCTGCGGGCGGGACCTCGCCTCCGACCCTCCGAAACTGGGCGCGAACGACAGCAAATCTCGGCGTGTCGCTGTCGTTCGGGCCCACTTTCCGCGGGGGATGGGATGTGAGTTCTGCCACGTCTGCCGCTGTCAACGCAGGACCAGCATCGAACTGGTCTCAGTTTGATTTCGTTTTGATAACGGTCGTGTGGCAGGGTCGCCCAGGTGCGACGCGTCTTCATACATGTCATGGTCGGAGCTGGTGTCTTGCTGCTGACTGCCCTCGTGGTGGTCGGCGGCCTGGTCTCACCTGCGCAGACGACCGTCGCTCTTGCCGACGGCAAGGCCGAGGTCTCCCTGCCGAGCCCGATCGACGCCATTCAGGACGCGGTTCGCGGCGACCAGGACACGTCGCGCGACACCGAACGTGCCGCCCTCGCTGTCGCCGCGACCCAGATCAGCGCGACCACCGAGCGTCGGGTCGCAGCCAAGGAGAGGGAACAGCGCGCGATCGCCGCCCAGCAGAGTGTGCTGAGGAAGAAGGCCGACGCGGCCCACAAGAAGAAGGTGGCCGCAGAGAAGAAGCGCAAGGCCCGGATCGCCAAACTCGGCTACGAGCCGGGCACCACGAGCCCGAGGGTGATCGCCAAGCAGATCTTGAAGAACAAGTACGGCTACGGGTCCGATCAGTTCTCCTGCTTCGACAACATCATCATGCGTGAGTCGATGTGGAGCATCAGTGCGACGAATTCGAGCTCGGGCGCGTACGGGATTCCGCAGGCGCTGCCCGGCAGCAAGATGGCCAGCATCGCCTCGGACTGGCGAACCAACCCCGCCACGCAGATCATCTGGGGCATCGAGTACATGAAGGGCCGCTACGGCAGCCCCTGCGGCGCGTGGGGTTTCAAGAGCTCGCACGGCTGGTACTGAGCAGCCGGCCCGCTCAGGGTCAGGCCGGTGGGCGAGTCATCGCGAGCACGTCGAGCGCGGCGTCGAGTTGCGCCTCGGTCAGCTTGCCGTCGTCGACGAACCCGGACTCGATGACGACCTCACGGATCGTCTTGTCGTCCTTCAGTGCCTTCTTCGCGACCGCCGCCGCGTTCTCGTACCCGATGTAGCGGTTCAGGGGGGTCACGATCGACGGGGAGGATTCCGCCAGCCTGCGGCAGTGGTCCACATTGGCCACGATGCCGGACACGCAGCGGTCGGCCAGCAAGCGGCTGACGTTGGCGATCAGGCGAATCGACTCGAGCACATTGCGGGCCATCACCGGGAGCATGACATTGAGCTCGAAGGCCCCGGAAGCGCCGGAGAATGCGACGGCCGCGTCGTTGCCGATCACCTGGGCAGCGACCATGGTGGTGGCCTCGCAGATCACCGGATTGACCTTGCCGGGCATGATGGAGGAGCCCGGTTGGAGGTCTGGCAGAGCGATCTCGCCCAGGCCGGCGCGCGGACCAGAGCCCATCCAACGCAGGTCGTTGGCGATCTTGTTGAGGCTGACCGCGATCGTGCGGAGCGCGCCTGATGCCTCGACCAGACCGTCGCGCGCGCCTTGTGCTTCGAAGTGGTTGCGGGCCTCGGTGAGCGGCAGACCCGTCTGCTCGGCGATGATCCCGATCACCGACGCCGCGAAGCCGGCTGGTGTGTTGATGCCGGTGCCGACTGCCGTGCCGCCCAGAGGAAGCTCCGCAACCCGGGGAAGGGTGGCCTCAACTCGCTCGACGCCGTACGCGATCGCCGCCGCGTAGCCGCCGAACTCCTGCCCGAGGGTGACCGGGGTCGCGTCCATCAGGTGCGTACGGCCGCTCTTGACCACCTCGGCGAACTCGTCGGCCTTCGCTTCCAAGGACTGCTGCAGGTGCTGGAGCGCGGGGATGAGCGTGTTGACCAGGCTCTGGGTGGTGGCGATGTGGATCGCGCTGGGGAACACGTCGTTGCTCGACTGTGACGCGTTGACGTGGTCGTTCGGATGGATCGTCTCGCCCGCCAGACCGGTGGCCAGCGTCGCGATCACCTCGTTGGTGTTCATGTTGGACGATGTTCCCGAGCCGGTCTGGAAGACGTCGATCGGGAACTGGTCGTTGTGCGCGCCGGACGCGACCTGGCCGGCGGCCTTGACGATCGCGTCGGCTCGCTCCGCGGTGAGCACACCCAGGTTCGCGTTGGTCCGGGCAGCGGCGCCCTTGATCAGGCCGAGGGCGGCGATCAGCGCTGGGTCGATCGGCACGCCCGAGATCGGGAAGTTCTCGACGGCCCGCTGCGTCTGCGCCTTGTACAAGGCGGCGGCGGGCACACGGACCTCGCCCATGGTGTCGTGCTCGATCCGGAAGTCGTCAGGCATGGGCACATTCTGGACCACCCAAGCCGGCGATTCTCTGGGGCCCGGCGCTGACCAGCGCTCCGGGGGTGGCCGAAATCACCGGTTTTGCCCGTCGACAGGGCATCCGCGGAGCGCTGGTCAGCGGGTCACGGTGTAGATCGCGTACGTGAGTCGTCGGCCACCGCGGGCGACATCGAGCAGGAGCTCCTCGACCCGACCGCCCAGCCGGGCGAGGGTCGTTGCGAGGGCTGGGGTCGGACCCTGGCACCAGACCGCCAACGTTCCGCCGGGCCGTAGTCGCGCGACCGCGGCGCGGAGCAGGTCTGCCTCGTAGAGGCGGGCGTTGCCGGCGTGAATCAAGAAGTCGGGCCCGTTGTCGACATCCAGCAGGATCGCGTCCCAGTCGGCACTCGCAGCCGGCCCGTCGTCCGGCGCACTCGGCACGCCGTCCGGGCCGCCCTGCCCGCTCGGTCCGTGGCTCTCGTCCGACACGCCGGCCTCGACCGACATCCGAGCCGACGTGTCGTAGTCGGCTGGGCTACCAGCGGATGTGAGACTCCGGCTCGCCAGCAAGACGTCGACAATGTCACCGACCTGTACTCGCACGCGCGGATCCGCGGCGATCGAAGCCAGCGTCGGTGTCAGTCCGTCGCGAGCCCAGTTGACGATGCACTCCTCGAGCTCGACGACATCGACCCGGCCCACCCCAAGCCGGAGCAGCTCCGCCGTTGTGTAACCCAGACCGAGGCCTCCGACGAGCACGACTGCACCCGGCCGACCGCCCAGCCGTGCGAGCGTGAGCTCGGTGGAGGTCTGCATGGAGTCCATGGCAAACGTGCCGTTCACGATCAGCTCGTGGACGTCGCCGCCGTCCACGCCGACCCTGCGCCGGAGCACGATCTCGCCGCGTGGGCCTTCGGCCCGGGCGAGAGTGACCACCTCGTCCGCGTCGGCCATGAAGTGATGATGGCACCGCCACGCTCGCCGCGCATGGAACGATGGGGCCGTGGCACGCAGCAGCACCAAGGACGCGACCGCCGGCGACATGATCCGGTCTCTCGCGGTGATCATCGTGCCGCTGCTGCTCATCACCTTTTTCTTCACCCGCAACCTCGACGACCATCCGGTCACGGTCGTGGACTACCAGCCGATCCTCGCCCAGGCGCGCGCGGAAGCCCCGTACCCGGTGCTGGCGCCGGTCAACCTCCCGGCGAGCTGGCGGCCGACGCAGGCCTCATGGGTGAAGACAGGTGAGCTGACGCCCGACGGCCAGCCATCGCCGCGGAACTCGTGGGTCCTCGGCTTCCTCGACCCCAGCAACACCTACATCTCGATCTACCAGGGCGACGCCGAAACCGACGACATGGTGTCGTCGGCGACTCGTCAAGGAGTGCCGGACGGGTCCAGCACTGTCGGCGGCCAGACCTGGCAGCGCATGGTGAGCCACGACGGGCGTACTCGCTCGCTGGTCCTCGTCACGCCGAAGGTGACCACCGTGGTCGCTGGTGACGTCGAGTACGAGGCCCTGGAGGCGTACGTCGGCACGCTGCGCTCCAGCTGACGGCTCGCGGCCCGGGGAGGGTCGGGGCACACCTGGCCGACGGAGCTGGCCATCTCACAGGAGCGGCTCAGTCCCGTTCGCTCGCTCGGAGATCGTGCAGTACCCGCTCTCGGTCGCGGTCCAGTCCGCGGTCGCCCGGACCCTCGACGAAGACGTCGCGACGCCGTCGGCTGTACTCCAGCACGACGATCACGAGGCCGACGATGATCAGGAAGGTGATGAATCCGCTCATGGCAGAAATCATTCTGCCAATTGATTCCAGCCACCACTGGCAAACATGACGTTGTGCGAAGGATCTCTGCCACGTAGCATCAAGGCCGTGGCACTGCATTCGGTGAGCGTGGTTCTGGTCGAGCCGGTCGCGATGTTCGAGTTCGGGGTGGCCGTCGAGGTCTTCGGTCTCGATCGGTCCGACGACGGGATTCCCAACTTCGACTTCCGGGTCTGCGCCGCCCAGCCGGGTGTGCCGATGCAGACGAAGAACTTGTCGTCGTTCACCGTCGCCGCCAGTCACGGGCTCGATGTCGTCCCCACCAGTGACCTCGTGGTACTGGCTCCCACCCTGCCCCGCGAGGTATATCCACCCGAGATCCTGAACGCGTTGCGGGCCGCGTACGACAACGGCGCGACGCTGTTGACGCTGTGTTCGGGCTCGTTCCTGCTGGGCGCGGCCGGTCTGCTCGACGGCCGGCGCTGCACGACGCACTGGATGTACGCCGACGCAATGGCCAAGCGCTTTCCGACGGCGGACGTCGATCCGCGGGTGCTCTTCGTCGACGACGGCCAGATCATCACGAGCGCCGGGACGGCTGCGGGCATCGACGCCTGCCTGCACCTGGTCCGGCGGGAGCTCGGCACGGCCATCGCCACGAAGATCGCCCGCCGGATGGTGGTTCCGCCGCAACGTGACGGTGGTCAGCAGCAGTTCGTCGAGGTTCCGATTCCGGAGTGCAGTGCGGACAGCCTCGCGCCGCTGCTCGGCTGGGTCGTCGAGCGGCTGGGCGATCAGCACACCGCTTCCTCGCTGGCCAAGCAGGCGATGATGAGTGAGCGGACGTTCGCTCGGCGGTTCGCCGCCGAGACCGGGACAACGCCGCACAAGTGGTTGGTCCAACAGCGCGTGATGGCGGCTCGCGCCATGCTCGAGGAGACCGATCTCGGCGTCGAGCAGATCGCGGGCCGCGTGGGGTTCAACTCTGCGGTGGTGCTCCGCGAGCACTTCCGGAGACAGATCGGCCTGTCTCCCGCCGACTACCGCCGCCGGTTCTGTCCCCGAGACGACGAGAGCGCTGCCTGATCTGATCCGTGTGCGCCCGGCTTGCCCTTCGCCCGGCGCAGGGCACTGGGCCGGCCGAGTGGGCTGAGCTCGGCCTTCGAGATGCTCACGCCACCGGGTCGGGTGAGTGGGCAGAGCTGCCCTTAAAAAGGGCTGGGCATCCGCTCTGCTGAGTGTCGCGGGGTGGGCGGGGTGGGTCGAAGCGCGGATCGCCCACTACTCCGGCTCGGACGATGGGCGAGCAGCGTCGATCTTGGCCTTCGCACCGTCCAGCCAGCGTTGGCAGATCGCAGCGAGCTCCTCGCCTCGCTCCCAGAGAGCGAGGGACTCGTCCAACGGTGCGCCACCCGACTCCAGACGCTGGACGATCTGGACCAGCTCGTCCCGGGCCGATTCGTAGCTCGGGCCCGACGGCTGCTCCGCAGGTACCTGTTCACTCATCGTGTTCCTCCGGTTCTGAGTCACTTCGAGGCGGTGCCGCGGCAGCACTCTCCCGCGCCAGGTCGGAGCCGCCGATCGAACCCGAGAGGATCTCGTCGACGTGGCTCACCAGCTGGCCGTCGGCCAGATACGCCCGTACGTCGTCGCCCGTCCTGACGTCGACCACCGACGTGATGGCCCGGCCCTCGGCGTCGACCACGATCGCATAACCCCGTTCGAGCGTCGCCTTCGGCGACATCGCCCTGACTCTGGCGATGGTGTGCACGAGGCCGGTGGCCTCGCGGTCCAGTCGGTGGCCGACCGCTCGCCGGCTCCGTTCGCGCAACGACCCGAGTTGTTCGTAGCGTGGACCGAGAGACGCCCGAGGGTCCGCCAGCACCGGCCGGCTCCGTAGGGCATCGAGATGATCCTGCTGACGGCGGACGAGGCCGCGAATTGCCCCGTCGAGACGCTCCCGTGCCTGTGCCAGCCGGTGTTGCTCGTCGACCACATCTGGCACGACGCGCTTGGCGGCGTCGGTCGGTGTGGAGGCCCGGACGTCGGCGACCAGGTCCAGGATCGGGGTGTCGGTCTCGTGACCGATCGCGCTGACGACGGGTGTGCGGCAGGCGGCGACGGCGCGGATCAGGCCCTCGTCGGAGAACGGCAGCAAGTCCTCCACCGATCCGCCACCGCGAGCGACCACGATCACGTCGACGTCGGGGTGCGCATCGAGCGCGCGAACCGCGGCCATGAGCTGCTCCGCGGCCTGCTGACCCTGGACCAGCACGTGCCGGATCTCGAGGGCGACCCCGGGCCATCGGCGTTGCGCATTCTCGACCACATCCCGCTCGGCGGCACTACCCGCCCCGGTGATCAGGCCCACCCGGCGCGGCAGCACGGGCAGCCGTAGCTTGCGCGCCGGATCGAACAGACCCTCGGCCTGCAGCAGTCGCTTGGTCTGCTCCAAACGGGCCAGCAGGCGGCCCTCGCCGACAGGAGTGATCGCATCGCAGGAGTAGGTGAGCCGACCGGCGGTCTCGTAGTACGTCGGCTTCAACCGCGCGACCACCGTCGCGCCCTCGTTCAGCGGCCCGGCGCTGTCCAGGGTCACCGGTGAGATCGTGGCCGACACCGACACGTTGGCGAGGGTGTCGCGCAGGGTGAGGAACACGATCTTGCTGGCCGAACGCCGATTGAGCTCGATCAGCTGAGCCTCCACCCAAACGGCTCCGAGCCGATCCACCCAGCCGCGCACGGCGTTCGTGATCGCCCGCAGCGGTTGCGGGTGCTCGGGTGAGGACTCCATCGGCACGGGGGAGAGCCTAGACAACACCTCCGACATCCACCGCCCCTCCCACCCCCCGGAAACTGGGCGCAAACGACACTCTGAAGCGATTCAAACCTGTCGTTTCCGCCCACTTTCGAAGGTGAGGGGCCCACGACGGCTCATAGACTGACCGGCATGAGCGCAGTCCCGTCGTCGGCGTCCGCACCCTCCGACCAGATCGCCAGGTCGGTGGTCGTGGCGGCTCCGCGCGGCTACTGCGCGGGGGTCGACCGGGCGGTGATCACCGTCGAAAAGGCGCTGGACACGTACGGCCCGCCGATCTATGTCCGCAAGCAGATCGTGCACAACCGGCATGTGGTCGAGAATCTCGAGGCCCGTGGCGCGATCTTCGTCGAGGAGCTCGACGCCGTTCCGGCGGGCGCGACGGTCGTCTTTTCCGCGCACGGCGTGTCCCCGACGGTGCACGCCGAGGCCAAGGACCGCGGCCTGAAAGCCATCGACGCGACCTGTCCGCTCGTGACGAAGGTGCACCACGAGGCGAAGCGATTCGCCCGCGACGACATCGACATCCTGCTGATCGGGCACGCCGGACACGAGGAGGTCGAGGGTACGACCGGCGAGGCGCCCGAGCACATCACGCTGGTCCAGTCGCCGGCCGACGTCGACGGAGTCGAGGTACGCGATCCGGCCCGCGTGGCCTGGCTCAGCCAGACCACGCTGAGCGTGGACGAGACGTTGGAGACCGTGAGTCGGCTGCGGCAGAAGTTCCCGCTGTTGATGGATCCGCCGAGCGACGACATCTGCTACGCCACCCAGAACCGGCAGCTCGCCATCAAGCAGATCGCACAGCATTCCGACCTGGTCATCGTCGTCGGCTCGGCGAACTCCTCCAACTCCGTACGTCTGGTCGAGGTCGCACTCGAAGCCGGCGCGAAGGCGTCGTACCGGGTCGACAACGCGACGGAAATCGACGATGCCTGGCTCGAGGGCGTACGCAGTGTCGGCGTCACCAGCGGCGCATCGGTGCCGGACGACCTCGTCCGGGGTGTGCTGGACTTCCTGGTGAGCAGGGGATTCCCGCCGGCCAGCGAGGAACGGTTGACCGAGGAGTCACTGGTCTTCGCGCTCCCGCCCGAGCTGCGCCGCGACCTGCGCCGCGGCGCGATCAACGACTGACGGGCCGGCCCTTCCGACAGGCTCAGGCCGACGATGGAGCTTTGCGCTGAACTTGTCCAAGTGCTGTTGCGGGTGCCATCCCCTGCGACAGGCCCAAGGCACATTCACCACGCCCCGGCACAACAGCCAGGTTGCCCGCGCCCTTCGAGCGGCTCAGATCACGCCTGCTGCGCCGTTCAGGGCAGCGTCACAATGCCTCGAGGCGGTTAGGACGTGGCGCGGTGGGCGACGTGGGGCGACGGTGACTCGGCCTCGCTGACGAGCTCCAGCAGCTCCGGCTCGCCGCGGACGAGCTCGGCCGCCTCGGGCAGCTCGAGCCGGTTGTGGGCTCGGCGCGTCCCCCGCCCGACCAGTGGCTCGATCCGCGCGGCATCCTCGACGAGCTCGGGTGCCTGGAACTGCCGGATCGGTTCGTCGACGCTCGTCAGGGCGGCGAGCTCGGAGTCGCTCACCTTGAGATCGCGGAATCGGCGGGCGCCGACCAGCACCGTGCCCTCGACGGTGGCGATCGTCTCGTTGTACGCGTTCACCGACGTCCGCAGTGCCCGACCCAGCTTGTCGAACCTGTTGCCCATCAGGCCGAGCCGGCCGTACAGCTCCCGACCGAGCCGGAACACCTCGGCGGCGCTCTCGGCAAGGGCGGTCTGCTTCCAGCCGTACGCCACGGCTCGCAGCAGCCCGATCAGTGTGGTCGGGGTGGCAAGCACGATGTCTCGCCGAGCGCTGTACTCGTACAGGTCCGGCAGCTGATCCAAGGCCGCCGCGAAGAAGGCCTCGCTCGGTAGGAAGAGCACGACGAACTCCGGGCTGTCGGCAGCCCTCCAGTACTGCTTGGACGAGAGCTGATCGACGTGCGTGCGTACGTTCTTCGCATAGCGGGCCAGGGCCTCGGCCTGGACCCGCTCGTCACCCGCCTCGGCCGCGTCGAGGAACGCCGAAAGAGGCACCTTCGAGTCCACGAAGATGTGCTTGCCCTCCGCGAGGTTCACCCGCATGTCGGGCCGCATGGTCGTGTCGTCCGCGGTCATGGTGTGTTGCAGGTCGAAGTCGCACCGCTCGAGCATCCCGGCCAGCTCCGCCACCCGCTTGAGCTGGGTCTCGCCCCAGGAACCCCGGATCTGCGGCTTGCGGAGAGCCGTGGTCAGCGCGTGCGCCTCCTGCCGCACCTGCTCCCCGGTCAGCTGAACGGCCCGGACCTGGTTGCGCAGATCGGTGGCCATCGCCACCCGTTCCTTCTCCACGTCGGCCAGGCGGAGATTGAATGCCTCCAGGCTGGCCCGGACGGGCGCCATCAGCTGCTCGGTCGCCTTCAGCCGCGCCTCCGCCGAGGCATCCACCGCCTTGCCCTGGCGCTCGGCGGTCTCGGTTGCCAGCACCTTGAACTGGTTGACCATGGTGTCTCGGTCGGCCGCCATCTCAGCAGCCCGTTGCACCGCCCCGTCCCGCTGCGCGATCGCGGCTGCCAGCTGCGCGCCGACCTCGGCCGCCTCGGCCTGGGCCACGGCGGCCTCGGCCTGGGCCTCGGCAACGCCGGCCCGGGCTGTCGCGACCTGCTCACCGCTGCGGGCCAGCTCGGTCTGCGCGCGCGCGACCTCGGTCCGCGCCGTCGCAGCTTCGGCCCGTGCCTGGGCGACGTCGCCTCGCGCTGCCGCCAGGTAGCTCTGCTCCGCGGCGTCGGTGACCTTGCCGCGCGAGCGGGTCACGACGACACCGAGCAGCGCGCCGAGTGCCAGGCCAAGCAGCACGCCGACGACGAGTGCGGCGATGGGGAGTGCGTCCATGTTTTCGATTCTGCCGAAGGGGTCGGACAGTTCCCGGGAGCCGGGCCCGTCCGTGCGTGTCGGCTCACTCTGATCTCGTCGCGCCAGCCGGCGGACAGAACGCTCACATCGGGCGATCCCTGGCGACGAGAGCGCCGAAGTCAGGTTCAGGGCCTCGACTGAGATCGCGGAGGCTCGCGGATAGCGTGAGAATCATGACGCCCGCGCTCGACCATGCCCGCGATCTCTGCGACTTCGTCGAAGCCTCCCCGTCGCCGTTCCACGCCGCGGCAGAACTGGCTCGGCGGCTGACCGCCGCTGGGTTCGTGCAGCAGGACGAGTCACAGCCGTGGGCGGCCGGCTCGGGCTTTGTCGTTCGCGACGGCGCGGTGATCGCGTGGCGGCTGCCGTCGGGTGCCGGCCGGATCACACCGTTCCGGATCGTCGGCGCTCACACCGACTCGCCGGCGTTCAAGCTCAAGCCACACCCCGACCTCGTTTCGGCGGGCTGGCAACAGCTCGGGATGGAGATCTACGGGGGTCCGCTGCTCAACTCCTGGCTCGACCGTGAGCTCGGGCTGGCCGGTCGGTTGGTGCTGGTGTCGGGAGAGCAGCTGCTCGTCCGGACCGGTGCGATCATGCGCATCCCGCAGCTGGCCATCCACCTCGACCGTGGCGTCAACGACGAAGGCCTGAGGCTGGACAAGCAGCAGCACCTGACCCCGATCTGGGGGGTCGATCGGCGTGGCCTGCGGATCCTCGACAGACTTGCCGAGGAGGTCGGTGCCACCGAGCAGGATGTCGCCGGCTGGGATGTCGTCGCATACGACACGGCGGCGCCGGCGATCTTCGGCGCCGAGCAGGAGTTCCTCGCCTCGGGCCGCCTGGACAACCTGAGTGGGGTTCACGCCGGGCTGGCGGCGCTGCTAGCGGCGGAGGCGTCTCCGGCGATCACGGTGCTCGCGGCGTTCGATCACGAGGAGGTCGGCAGCGAGACCCGTTCCGGGGCCGCCGGGCCGTTCCTGGCCGACGTCCTCCGTCGGATCTCGTACGCCCTCGGTGCGGGGCCCGACGACCGGCACCGCGCGTACGCGGGATCGTCGTGCCTCTCCATCGACGCCGGTCACGCGGTCCACCCGAACTACGCGGCTCGCCACGACCCCGCCAACCATCCGCTGCTCGGCAAGGGGCCCCTGCTGAAGCTCAATGCGAACCAGCGCTACGCGACCGACGCAGTCGGAGCGGCGGCCTGGCGACGGGCGTGCCGGTCGGTCGGGGTGGGTGTCCAGGAGTTCGTGTCCAACAACGCCATCCCGTGCGGGTCGACGATCGGACCGATCACGGCCACCGCGCTCGGCATCCGGACCATCGACGTCGGGCTGCCCTTGCTGTCGATGCACTCGGCGCGCGAGCTGGCCGGCACCGCGGACCCGTTGGCCCTCTCTCGGGCGGCGTCGGCTTTCCTGGCGGATCCGCTGGGCTGAGCTCGGATCTGCACACCCTGTTCGAGTCTGCGCAGCGTACGAAGTGTGCAGACTCGAACACCGTGTGCAGATTCGTGCCGGGGGAGACTCCGCTCGGGTCCGGGTGGGTTGGCTGCGGGATAGGCTTCCCCCTCGTGGCTCTCACCATCGGCATCGTCGGTCTGCCCAACGCGGGCAAGTCGACCCTCTTCAACGCTCTGACCCGCAACGACGTGCTGGCGGCCAACTACCCGTTCGCCACGATCGAGCCGAACGTGGGTGTGGTCGGCGTGCCCGATCCGCGGCTGGCCGTGCTCGCGAAGATCTTCAGCTCCGAGCGCATCATCCCGGCCACGGTCAGCTTCGTCGACATCGCCGGGATCGTCCGTGGCGCCAGTCAGGGCGAGGGGATGGGCAATGCATTCCTCTCCCACATCCGCGAGGCGGATGCGATCTGCGAGGTGACCAGGGTGTTCACCGATGCCGACGTGACCCACGTGGACGGCAAGGTCAATCCGGGCAGCGACATCGAGACGATCAACACCGAGCTGATCCTTGCCGACCTGCAGACCCTGGAACGGGCAATCCCGCGGCTGGAGAAGGAGGCCCGGATGAACAAGGACAAGCAGGCCACCTTGGCAGCCGTCAAGGAGGCGCAGGCCGTGCTCGACTCCGGCCGAGGTGTCTTTGCCGCCGGGCTCGACCGTGGGCCTCTGCGTGAGCTCTTTCTGCTCACCGCCAAGCCCTTCTTGTACGTCTTCAACTGCGACTCCGACGAGCTCGTCGACGATGGTCTCAAGGACCGGCTGCGGAAGATCGTCGCGCCGGCAGAGGCGATCTTCCTGGACGCCAAGATCGAGTCCGAGCTGGTGGAGATGGAGCCGGACGAGGCGCGGGAGTTCCTCGCCGAGATGGACGTCGAGGAGCCGGGCCTGGACGTCTTGGCCCGCGTCGGCTTCGACACGCTCGGACTGCAGACGTATCTGACGGCCGGGCCGAAGGAGTCGCGGGCGTGGACCATCCCCAAGGGCGCGACGGCGCCCGAGGCGGCCGGCGTGATCCACACCGACTTCCAGAAGGGCTTCATCAAGGCCGAGATCGTGTCGTACGACGACCTCGTCGAGACCGGTTCCATGCTCGCCGCGAAGGCCAAGGGCAAGGTACGCCTTGAGGGCAAGGACTACGTGATGGCCGACGGCGACGTGGTCGAGTTCCGATTCAACGTCTGACGCGCGCGAGGTCGAACGGAAAAAGTGGTGGCCAGCGGAGTCGTGAGCATCCAGCCCACGCTTGGCGGGGCGGTCCGGCCGCGGACGAGCGTGCAGTTTTTCCGCGTGGGTCCTTGTGTGCCTCGACGGGTGCACCAGGTTCGGGTCAGAAGTAGTCGCGGATGTGCATCGGACGACCGCGGAACAGGCAGTCCCAGAGCGGGTCGTGGGCCGGGTCGCCACCGGTGAGCAGCCCGGCGAATCGGAGATTGGCGCAGGACTGGACACCGGCGTACAGCAGCGCCAGGCCGCGCGCGGCGAACTCCCGCTCGTCGCCTGCCTGGGTCGGCTCGCACACCGATGCCCCGTCGGCCACGTGCAGGACATAGCTGCCGTCCTGATCCGGCAGGACGAGCCCGCTCACCCGGAACGGCAGTCGGGCATGCACTCCCGGCGGATACGACAACGCCGTCAGCGCGCCGACCACGTCCAGCACCGCGAGCATGTACGGATCCGAGCCGGTCACCAACCAGTCGGTGGTGGAGAGCAGCAGCCGGGCGATGTCCTCGCCGGAGGTGTGGATCTTGGTGGTCGGCGTGACGCTGACGAAGCTGCCGATGGCGGACAGCAACGCGCGATAGCCGTCGACACCGACGGCGAGCAGGTCGCTGACCTCCAGCACCGACTCCGGACCGTATCCCTTGCCGCGGTTCCATGACGCAAAGCCGCAGATCTGCCCATTTTCACCCACGGCAACGCTCACCCCGGTGAAGTCGCCGAGGAATCCCACCTCGGTCTCGGGGAAGGACACACCCCGTCGCGACAGCGGCCCGTTCTGCGCCGCAGCCCAGCGGTCGTACACCGCACGAATCGCCGGTACGTCGGCGGGCTCGGCCCGCCGCGTCGTCACCGCATCGGGCCGAGCGACGCCCGCCAGGACCCAGCTCGGCAGCGAGACCGTCGTGTAGTCGCTGACCAGCTCGTAGCCGAACCGGCGGTAGATCCCGGCCGCTGACGGGAACAGGGTCGAGATGACGGCGCCCGTGGCGTGCGCATCCGCGAGCGTGTCCGCGAACAGCGGGCTCAGCAGACCCCGACCGCGGTTCTCCGCGGCAACGGTGACGCTCGCAATGCCCGCGGTTCGAACGAGCCGTCCGCCGTACCAGGACTCGTAGTCGCGCCACGCCATCCGGGCGGCGAGCCGGCCCCCGTCGAAGGCACCGAAGAACGTACGTCCGGGAGTTTCCAGTGTGGCGGCTGCCGGTTCGGTGGGGGACGACTCAGGACTGCCGAACGCCTCCCAGCCCAGCCGGCGGGACGCTTCGGCGTCGTCGGTGGTCAGCCTTCGCACGCTGATTGCCATGCCAGCCATCACAGCATCCTTCCCGGCCAATGCGGAAAGCCGGTGCGCAGGTCGGTGCTCCCCCCTAGAGTCGAGGCCATGACGGAGCTGCTGCCCCTGCTGGCGGAGGACTGGGACCGGGCCATGTGCGTGGTCGCCCATCCCGATGACATCGAGTACGGTGCGGCCGCCGCCGTGGCGCGCTGGACGTCCCAGGGCAAGACCGTGACCTATTTGCTGGCGACCAGGGGTGAGGCCGGCATCGACTCGATGCCGCCCGAGGAGGCGGCGCCGCTACGTGAGCAGGAGGAGCGGACCGGCGCGGCCAGGGTCGGCGTCGACATCGTGGAGTTCCTCGACCACACCGACGGCATCGTGGAGAACACGCTCGTCCTGCGCCGGGACATCGCCCGCGCGCTCCGTCGGCACCGCCCGGAGATGATCGTGATCGGTGGGTTCGAGGTGCGTGGCCCCGGCGGGGCGTTCAGCAACCAGGCCGACCATCGCGCCGTGGGTCTGGCCGCGCTCGACGCCGCCCGGGATGCGGGCAACAGGTGGATCTTTCCCGAGCTGCTGGATGAGGGTCTCGAGCCATGGGGCGGGGTCCGATTCGTGGCCGTCGTGGGTGGTGATCGGCCGAGCCATGGAGTGGACGTCACCGGCGAACCGCTCGCCCGAGGCATCGCCTCGCTCGAGGCCCACGCGCAGTACACCGCGGGCCTGGGCAGCGCCGGTTTCCCGGTCGCCCCGTTCCTCACCTTCTTCGCCAATCAGAGCGGCCCAGCGATCGGGGTAGAGGCGGCGGTGCTGTTCGACGTCTACCGGCTGATCCCGGAGGGGCCGATGCCGTGGATGGTGCCCGCGAAGAGCTCCACCACGGGATAGCCGCTGACGGCCGCTCGACCGGCCGCGGTGTTGGTGGTCCCTGGGAATAGGCTCGGCGAGTGCCTTCCGCCGCTCCCGGCAGTCCGTCTCACACGAGCCTGCTGCGCACCGAGGCCGCCGAGCGTTCGCTGTTGCTCCGGATCGACGAGAGCACCGTCGAGCTGGATCTGACCGAACCGTCCTCGTTCACGTCGAAGACGACGATCACGTTCTCCTGCAGCTCGCCGGGGGCGTCGACGTTCGTCGACTTCAAGGGTCTCGAGCTGTGGTCGGCGGTGTTGAACGATCGCCCCGTGGACGTCGCGGCGTGGCGCAGTGGTCGGCTGCCGCTCGACGACCTCGGCGAGCAGAACACCTTGGAAATCAGCGGTTTGATGGCCTACTCCAGCGACGGCGAGGGTCTGCACCGCCATCTGGACCCGGCCGACAAGCAGACCTACCTGTACGCGATGTCGTTCCTCGATGCCGCGCCCCGCTGGTTCGCCTGCTTCGACCAGCCCGACCTGAAGTCGCGGTACACCTTCGAGATCCGCGCACCCGAGGACTGGACGGTGATCGGGAACGGGCCGAGCCGACCCGTTTCGCCCGGTCGGTGGCGGATCCGCGCGGAGCACCCGCTGTCGACGTACTTCGTCACCCTCGTCGCGGGGCCGTATGCCTCGGTCCACGACAGCTACATCGGGCCCGACGGCGAGCAGATCCGGCTCGGACTGCACGTCCGGGCTTCACTGGGCGAACAGCTCGAGACCGAGGCGCTCGACATGTTCGCCGTCACCAGGGCGTGCTTCGACTACTACCACCGGGTCTTCGGCGTCCGGTATCCGTTCGGCGAGTACCACCAGGCCTTCGTGCCGGACTTCAACGCCGGCGCGATGGAGAACCCCGGTTGTGTCACGTTCCGGGACTCCTATGTCTTCCGGGCGCGAGCAACCGAGGCCGAACGGGCCAGCCGGGCTGGAGTCATCGCCCACGAGATGGCCCATCAGTGGTTCGGCGACCTGGTCACGATGCGCTGGTGGGACGACCTCTGGCTCAACGAGTCCTTCGCGGAGTACATGGCTCACCGCTGCTGCACCGAGGTCACGGAGTATCCGCTGTGGACCGAGTTCGGGATCCTCCGCAAGTCCTGGGGGAGCGCCGCCGATCAAGGCCCGTCCACCCACCCGGTCGCCGGGAACGGTGCCGTCGACGCCGAGTCGGCGCTGCAGGACTTCGACGGGATCTCCTACGCGAAGGGCGCGTCGCTGCTGAAGCAGCTCGTGGCCTTCGTGTCCGACGACGTCTTCCTCGCTGGTCTGCGCCGCTATTTCGACGCCCACGCCTTCGCGAACGCCGAGCTCGCGGACCTGCTGGCGTCGTGGACCGCGGTAGGAGCGATCGGCCTGGAGGACTGGGCCGCCGAATGGCTACGCACCTCCGGGATGGACACCATCGCCGCCGAGGTCGGCCCGGAGGCGGGTCCGGCCTCGGCCGCGGGAGAGGTCGTCACGATTCGCCGGCAACCACCGTTCGGATCGAGCGCGAATCGGCTTCATGCGATCGAGGTCGCCGGCTTCGACGGTTCCGGGGTCGAGCAGGCTCGGGCGGCGATCCGGCTCGGAGCAGGGGCGGAGTCCATCCATCTGCCGCGGTCCGCGCTGGTCGTTCCGGACGCGGGCGACGACACCTGGGCCAAGATCCGGTTCGGCGGTGACGATGCGTGGTCCCTCATCCCGGCGGTGATGGCAGGGGAGCCGGCCGCACCGACCAGGGTCGTGATCTTCAACGCGGTCCGCGACGCCGTCCGGGACTCGGAGCTCGACCCGGGCCGCGCGCTCGACATCGTCTGTTCCTCGATGGCCAGCGAGCCCGCCGATGTTGTCGTCTCCTCGATGCTTCGATTTGCCCGCGACTCGCTCGCGGGTCACTATGCCGACCCGGACGACCGACCGGGCCGGATGGCGACGGTGCACGCGACCGCGCGCGTGCTGCTGCTGAGCGCCGCGCCGGGTTCGGACCGGCAGCTCGTGGCCTTCCGGGCGACCATAGCCACCACCGACGACCAGACCGAGCTGACCGACTGGTTGTCCGGGCGGTCCCTGCCTGCCGGGCTTCGGCTCGACCCGGAGCTCACCTGGGCCGTCGTCGAGCGGATCGTCACCCTGGGCGGCGATCCGGGGCTGATCGATGACACCGTTGCCATCGATCGCTCCGCGTCCGCGGAGGTGCACGCCGCCCGGGCCCGCGCGAGCCGGCCCGAGGAGGGCGCGAAGGCCGCGGCGTGGGCCCGTTTGACCCGGGTCTCGGAACTGAGTGCGTACGAGCTCTATGCGACCGCCGAGGGTTTCTTCCTCCCGTGGCAGCACGAGCTGACCGCGCCGTATGTGCGGCGATATTTCGACGAGATGCCAGCGACTGCGACGTTTCGCAGCGGATGGGCGCTCGGCCGTACGGCGTCGCTCGCCTTCCCGACGGCTGCGCCCCCCGCGGCACTCGAGTGGGCCGAAGAGGCCGTCCGACGGCCCGATCTGGCAGCCCCGATCCGCCGCTCACTGGCCGACGGAACCGATGAGTTGCGGCGGGCTCTGAACGCTCGAGCGGCCGCCTTTTGCTAAAGACCTGACAAACTTCTCTCAGGTCACAATCATGTTGCGCGTTTGCCCGATCTGTCGCGATGACTTGAGGTTTTTACCCGGATGTCCTAGAACTGTTGAAGTTCCGTGCGCACCGAGCGCGGGATCGGTGACGTCCGGATACGGGCCGTCTCTGTCCTTGGAGGAGGAGAATTCATGCGAGGAAAAACTCGCGTCATGATCGTCTCCGCCATCGCGCCGCTCGCCCTTGTGGCCGCGGCCTGTGGTGGTGGGGGTGACACGTCGAGCGGCAGTCAGAGTAGCGCCGGCGGTGCAGGCGGAGAGATCTCGATCCGGAGCTGCACACCGCAGAATCCGCTGATCCCGGCGAACACCAACGAGGTCTGCGGCGGCAACGTCCTGGACGCCGTCGAGGCCAAGCTGGTCCACTACAACGCCGACACCGCGGCGCCTGAGCTGGACATCGCGCAGTCGATCGACACCACGGACAACCAGAACTTCACCGTCAAGCTGAAGCCCGGGATACAAGTTCCAGGACGGCACCGAGGTCACCGCGAAGAGCTTCGTGGACGCCTGGAACTACGCCGCCTACGGGCCGAACGGCAACCTGAACGCGTACTTCTTCACCCCGTTCGAGGGCTATACCGACGTGCAGTGCGGCACCACCAGTCCGCCGGCGACTCCGACTGCAAGAACCAGCCGCCGAAGGCCAAGACGATGAGCGGGCTGAAGGTGGTCGACGATCACACGTTCACCATCAAGACGTCGGAGAAGGTCTCGAACCTGCCGGTGCGGCTGGGCTACACCGTCTTCGCGCCGCTGCCCGATTCCTTCTTCAAGGACCCGAAGGCGTACGCCGCCAAGCCGATCGGCGCGGGTCCGTTCAAGGTGGACAGCATCTCCGACACCGAGATGGTGCTCAGCAAGTTCGCCGACTACTCGGGCAAGAACAAGCCGAACGTCGACAAGGTGACCTTCCGGATCTACAACGACGACGGCAGCGCCGCCTACAACGACGTCGTGGCGAACAACCTCGACATCACCGACCTCATCCCGACCGACCGGCTGACCGGTGACCTGTACAAGACCGAGCTGCCGGATCGCAACGGCATCCGGGACACCGGCATCATCGCGGTGAACTCGTTCTCGCCGATCGATCCGAACTGGAAGGACATCCGGATGCGGGAGGCCGTCTCGATGGCGATCGACCGGGACCTGATCAACAAGCAGATCTTCAACGGCACCCACCCGCCGCTGGACGGCTGGGTGTCCCCGGTGGTCGACGGCTTCAAGGCCGGCGCCTGTGGCGACAACTGCAAGTACAACCCGGACCAGGCCAAGAAGCTGTACGCCGAGGCCGGTGGCTACAAGAACGGCCCGCTCACCATCGCGGTGAACGGCGACGGTGGTCACAAGCCATGGGCCGACGCGGCCTGCAACTCGATCAAGAACACCCTCGGGCTGGACTGCGTGACCAAGGTGTACCCGACGTTCGCGGCCATGCGCACGGCGATCGGCAAGAGAGAGGTCAGCGGCCTGTTCCGCTCCGGCTGGCAGATGGACTACCCGTCGATCGAGAACTTCCTGGCCCCGATCTACGGCACCGGCGCCGGCTCGAACGACACCGGCTACAGCAGCAAGGCGTTCGACGCCAAGCTCGCGGAGGCCGCCGCCGCCACCAGCTCCGACGAGGCCAACCAGAAGTATCAGGAGGCCGAGGCGATCCTGGGCAAGGACTTCCCGACCATGCCGATGTGGAGCCAATCCACGCCGTTCGGCTGGTCCGATCGGGTGACCGACGTCAAGATGACGCCGTTCAGCACGATCGATCTCACCTCGGTCAAGGTCAAGTGACCCCGAGCCTGATGGCTCACTGACACAAATGTCGGCCCGCCCGGTGCCAACCGGGCGGGCCGACACTATGTTGAGCAGTAGCTGCGGTGCAGCACCACCCGGTCTCGGGTCGGACGAGCAGCCGCGCTCGTCGCGCCCGATGTGGTGCGGGAGAGGAGTAGCGGATGGGCACCTACATCCTCCGCCGGGTGTTGCAGATGATCCCGGTCATCCTCGGCGTCACGTTCCTCATCTTCGTGATGGTGTACGGCCTGCCGGGCGATCCGACCATCGGGCGCTGCGGTGAGCGGCCCTGCCCGGCGTGCGTACGTCGGAGAAGTTCCGGGAGGAGCACAATCTCGACAAGCCGCTTGCTCGTCCAGTACCTCCTGTATCTCGGCGCGATCCTGCACGGTGATCTCGGCACGACGTACACCGGGCGGTCGGTCGCCCACGAGCTGGCGATCCGTTGGCCGACCACGATCAAGCTGGCGTTGATGGCGATCATCATCGAGATCGTGATCGGCATCTCCGCCGGCGTACTCGCCGGCATGCGGCGGGGCAAGTTCGTCGACTCGCTGGTGACGGTCAGCACGCTGGTCCTGATCTCGATCCCGATCTTCGTGATCGGCAGCCTCGCGCAGCTGATCTTCGGCGTGAAGCTCGGCTGGTTCCCGGTGACGTCGACCAGGGGCACCTTCTATCAACTTGTCATGCCGGCGTTCGTGCTGGCCTCGATATCGATCGCCTACGTGGCCCGGTTGATGCGCACCAACCTGGTGGAGAACCTCCGCGCGGACTACGTCCGGACGGCCCGGGCCAAGGGCCTGTCGAACTCCCGCACCGTCGGCGTGCACACGCTGCGCAACTCGCTGATCCCGGTGATCACCTTCATCGGTATCGACCTCGGCGCCCTGATGGGTGGTGCGATCATCACCGAGCGGATCTTCAACGTCAACGGGGTCGGCAACTTCCTCTATCGGGGCATCCTGACCAAGGACGGCTCGATCGTCACCGGGACGATCACCATGCTCGTCCTGGTCTTCCTGATCGCGAATCTCGTCGTCGACGTGCTGTACGGCGTCCTGGACCCGAGGATCTCCAATGACTGAGCGCGACGAGGACTACGCCCGCGTCCGTACCGACCTGGCCGACTCGGCGATCGACCCGCATGCAGCTGGATGCGGCAAGCGGACCCGCAGCAGATCATCCCGGCCGGGGAAACGAAGCAGGTGGGGTCACGGTCGCTCTGGGCGAACGCGTGGCGGGAGCTCCGGCACCGGCCGATGTTCTGGATCTCGCTTGCGCTGATCCTGTTCTTCCTGGCGATGGCGATCTTCCCGCAGCTGTTCACCAGCAAGGACCCGACGTACGCCAACCTGGAGTTTGCTCGTCAGCCGCCGTCGGCCGATGCCTGGTTCGGCTACGACGCGCAGGGCGCCGATGTCTACGCCCTGACGATCTACGGTGCGCGCGCTTCGATCAGCGTCGGGATCTTGGCCACGGTCTTCTCCCTGGTCTTCGGTGCGCTCGTCGGCGTGATCGCCGGCTACCGCGGCGGCTGGCTGGACGCGTTGATCGGCAGGGTCGGCGAGGTCTTCCTGGCGATTCCGTTGCTGCTGGGCGGGATTCTTGTTCCTGTACACGTTCCCGATCCAGATCGACACGTCGTTCGCGGTCGCCGTCAGCAAGGTCGCGTTCGTCATCGCGTTGCTCGCCTGGCCGCTGATCGCGCCGGCTGATGCGATCCAGCGTGCTCCAGGTGAAGCCGAACGACTACGTCCAGGCCGCCCGAGCGCTGGGCGCCATCTCCGATGCGGATCATCCGGGTCGCACATCCTGCCGAACTCGCTCGCCTCCGTGATCGTCGTGTCCACCATCAACCTGGGCGTGTTCATCTCGGTTGAGGCGAGCCTGTCCTTCCTCGGCATCGGACTGCAGCCGCCGATCATCTCCTGGGGCAGCCAGATCTCCGAAGCGTCCGGGATCGGACTGGTGCAGACCGCCCCGCACATGCTGATCTTCCCGAGCATCTTCTTGTCCCTGACGGTGCTCGCGTTCATCATGCTCGGCGACGTCGTCCGCGACGCCCTCGACCCGAGGCTGCGATGAGCGCCCGCGTTGTGAACGCTCGATCGAGGGGAGACTGCGATGAGCACCGATGTCGAGGTCCTCGGACACGCGTGGCGACTGGCAGCCGACCGACGGCCTGCTGCTCGAGGTGGACGACCTGCACGTCGAGTTCCGGACCCGGGACGGCGTCGCCAAGGCGATCAACGGTGTCTCGTTCGACCTCCACGAGGGCGAGACGGTGGCGATCCTGGGCGAGTCCGGGTCGGGCAAGTCGGTGACCGCGCAGGCGATCATGGGCATCCTCGACTCCCCGCCCGGCTTCATCACCGGCGGAGAGCTGCGCTACTGCGGCAAGGACATGCTCGCCATGACGGAGGAGCAGCGGCGACGGATCCGCGGTCCGGAGATCTCGATGGTCTTCCAGGACGCGCTCAGCGCGCTGAACCCGGTGTTCTCGGTCGGCTGGCAGATCGCGGAGATGTTCCGCAAGCACCGCGGAATGAACAAGTGCGACGCCCTGGCCGAGGCGATCAAGCTGATGGAGCGGGTGCAGATCCCCGCGCGCTGCCCAACGGGTGAAGGCCTTTCCGCACCAGTTCTCCGGCGGCATGCGACAGCGCATCATGATCGCCATGGCGATCGCTCTCGATCCGGCCGTGCTGATCGCCGACGAACCGACCACGGCCCTCGACGTGACGGTTCAGGCCCAGATCATGCAGCTCCTCCAGGACCTCCAGGACGAGCGCAAGATGGGCCTGATCCTGATCACCCACGACCTCGGCGTGGTCGCCGACGTGGCCGACCGGATCGCGGTGATGTATGCCGGCCGGATCGTCGAGCAGTCGGAGATCTTCGAGCTCTATCGCAAGCCGGCCCACCCCTACACCAAGGGCCTGCTGGACTCGATCCCGCGGCTGGACCAGAAGGGTCAGGAGCTGGCCGCCATCGGTGGTCTGCCGCCCAACCTCACCCGGATCCCGCCGGGCTGCGCGTTCAATCCCCGTTGCCGGTATGCCCATGACGTCTGCCGCGAGGACCCGCCCCCGCCGCTCCGCGAGGTGGTGCACGGACGACTCGTCGGCCTGTCACTTCTCCGAGCTGCTGCTGGCGGACAGCCCGGAGCTGGAGGTCACCCAGACCGCCGACGACGTCGAGGCCAGGCTCGAGTTCGGCCCTGAGGCCGAGCCCGGAACCGAGATCGACGAGACCATCGGCTTCGAGCCGGGCGGAGGGGGGACGAAGTGAGCGCCGAGGTGATCCTCGAGGCCGAGGGTCTGGTGAAGTACTACCCGATCAAGGCCGGTGTGCTGCGCCGGACGGTCGGCCAGGTCAAGGCACTGGACGGCGTCTCGTTCAAGCTCTACAAGGGCGAGACGCTCGGCATCGTCGGCGAGTCCGGCTGTGGCAAGTCGACCCTTGGCCGGATGCTGATGCGGTTGGAGGAGCCGACCGCCGGAAAGCTCACCTTCGACGGCGTCGACGTCTACAGCCAGAAGGGCGGCGCGATGCGCCGGCTGCGGCGCGACATCCAGATCGTCTTCCAGGACCCGTACACGTCGCTGAATCCGCGAAAGACGGTCGGCGACATCATCGGCGAGCCGTTCGACATCCACACCGACGTGGTGCCCAAGGGCGGCCGGCGCAAGCGGGTTCAGGAGCTGCTCGACCTGGTCGGTCTGAACCCGGAGCACATCAACCGCTATCCGCATCAGTTTTCCGGCGGCCAGCGACAGCGGATCGGTATTGCCCGCGGGGTTGCGCTCAACCCGAAGGTGATCGTCTGCGACGAACCGGTTTCGGCGCTGGACGTGTCGGTGCAGGCTCAGGTCGTCAACCTGCTGGAGAAGCTGCAGGACGAGCTCGGTCTGGCGTACGTCTTCATCGCCCATGACCTGTCCGTCGTCCGGCACATCTCCGACCGGGTCGGCGTGATGTACCTCGGCAAGATGGTGGAGCTGGGCGACGAGGACCAGATCTACGGCCGCCCGACGCATCCGTACACCCAGGCTCTGCTGTCGGCCGTACCGGTTCCAGACCCGACGTTGCGGAATCGCCGCGACCAGATCGTGCTGACCGGGGACGTGCCGAGTCCGGCGAACCCGCCGTCCGGCTGCCGATTTCACACGCGTTGCTGGAAGGCCCAGGACATCTGCAGCATCGAGGATCCCGAGCTGGCCTTGCGGTCGGACGGCCAGTCGGAGCACCTCTCGGCGTGCCACTTCGCGGAGGCGCGGGCGATCGTCTGAGAGGTTTCGGGGTGTGGTCGCCCGACGACCAGTAGTCTGGCCGAGGTGCCCGATCGTCCGGGCCCGCACGATCTCGAGACCGCGACCGTCTCGACGGAAGGCGACCATGAACGACTCAGGTGAGATCGTCGACGCCTCGAGGCCAACGATCCGGATCCTCGAGCACAACTTGATCGACATCTGCGACCTGTTGGGGGCCACGTTCAGTCTGGATGGCGTGCATGTGACCTTCTCCAACCACAGCGAGCACGGCGCTCGTCAGTGGCAGGGTCGGCTGGGCGACTGGTTGGTCTCCGACGGCGACGCCAACTGGTTCGTGGTGTCCGATGCCGAGTTCGGTCGACTGCGGTCGGAGCCGGCCGGGGATGGGTCGGCTGTCGAGACGCACTTGGCTACTGCTCCCGTCGCCCAGCCGCGGACCGCCGGCGCCTGAGCATCCACTGGGCGGCCGCGGCGTGCTCGTTATCGTGTGGGGGTGACTGTCTTCTCGCCAGGCCAGCCGGAACGCCGGTTGATGCTGGTCCATGCCCATCCTGACGACGAGTGCCTGAACAACGGCGCGACGATGGCGCGCTACGTCTCCGAGGGAGCGGTGGTCACCCTGGTCACCTGCACGCTCGGGGAGGAGGGCGAGGTGCTGGTGCCCGATCTCGAGCACCTGGCGGCCGAGCACCAAGACAACCTGGGGGCGCATCGGTTGACCGAGCTCGGCGACGCCATGGCCATCCTCGGGGTCACCGACTTCGTCCGGCTGGGCGGTGACGGCAGGTTCCGAGACTCGGGCATGGCCTACGACGATCGCGGGCATGCGGTGGCTCGAGACGTGCTCCGGCCGGGCATCTTCTGGACCGCCGACCTCCTCGAAGCCGCCAACGAGCTGGTCCCGTTGATCAGGGAACGCCGGCCGCAGGTGCTCATCACCTACAACGAGCACGGCAACTACGGTCATCCGGACCACATCCAGGCGCACCGGGTGGCGATGTACGGCTACCTGCTCGCCGGAGCGGCCTCGTACCGGCCGGATCTGGGCGAACCCTGGCGGGTCGACCGCGTGCTGTGGACGACCATGAGTCGCAGTCGTGCGCTGGCGCAGGCGGAGCACGCCAAGGGCACCGAGTACGAGCGGTGGGGCGAGGCGATCGCCGAGGGCGGCCCGATGGAGTCGGCCTTCGCGTCCGACGAGGCCATCGCAGTCGCGATCGACGGTACGCCGTGGGTCGCCCGGAAACTCGCGGCACTTCGCGCCCATGCCACCCAGGTCAACACGCAGATGTTCGCGATGTCGGACGAGCTCGGCGAGGCGGTCTGGTCGCAGGAGTTCTACCGATTGGCCGCCGGCAGGCCCTACCCGGCGGGCGAGTGGGCCGACGACCTGTTCGCCGGTCTGGTCTGAGACCACATGGAGGAGACCGTCCCGGAACTGCGGCCGGGCGTATCGCCGGACGACCTTCGGCACGCGATGTCGCACTTTGCCTCCGGAGTCACCGTCGTGACCGCACGCGTCAATGGTGTCGCCCACGCGATGACCGCCACCGCGTTCTCCTCGGTCTCCCTCGATCCGCCGTTGTGTCTGGTGTGTGTCGGCAAGACGAGCCGCTTCCACGCCGCCGTCGAAGCGACCGACCGCTGGGCGGTGTCCATCCTCGCCGCCGACCAGGAACCGCTCGCACGCCACTTCTCGCACAGTGGCCGCGATCTGCTGACCCAGTTCGCCGAGGTGGCGCACGAGAATGCGCCGCTCTCGGGGGCGCCGCTGATCGTCGGCGCGACAACGTGGCTGGAGTGCGTGACCTACGCCCAGCACGATGCCGGCGACCACACGATCGTCGTCGGTGAGGTGGTCTGGGTCGCGGACCCACAGCCCGGCGCGCCACCGCTCACGCACTTTCGGGGCGCCTACGGCCTCAGGTAGTCCCCGCTCGGCGGGTCACCTCAGGGGCGAGGTAGCGGTAGGTGTGATGACGCGCGAAGCCCAGACGTTCGTACGCGGCGACGGCGGCCGCGTTCTCGGTCGCGACTTGCAGGTAGACCTGACGTGCGCCCCGGCGCGCGGCCCAGTGGCCGAGGTCGCGCATCATGGCGGTCGCGAGGCCCCGTCGGCGGTGGCCGGGGTCGACCCAGATCGAGGCCAGGCCGAGCCACGGCCCGCTCACGTGTCCCCGGGCGATGGCGACGTGATCGGTCGATCCGACCGACGCGAAGGCCCGCGGCGGGTTGCCGGCCAAGATCTTCTGGAGCACTCCGGGATCGGCGTCGTTGGGCCGGCTCCGGCCGTACGCAGCCAGCCACGCCGTCGTGAGCTCCTCGCTCACCCGTACGTCGGGCGAGGGGACTCCGGTGCCGAGGAAGGCGCCGAGCCGGGCGACCATCACGTCGGTGGTCACGTAGCACTCCCGCCAGCCGAGACCAGCGAGCGCCGAGTCCGGGTCGGAGCCGACGATCACCTGTGCTCGCGGAGCAATCCCGTGCGCCACGGACCACGACTCGATGATCGCCGCCGCGTCTGGAACACTCCGGCCGGGGTCGCCGACGGCCAGGCAGGAGTTCGCCCGGCCCGTGAAACCTCCGCCGGCGCGGAGCGTCCACTCGCCCAGTGGCTCGCTGTCGGCCAACCAGCCCCGCAGGGCGTGCCGTTCCAGGTCATCGGCCGATGCGCGCCGCGGGTCACCTCCACCCGGCGCCGCCGGAACACGACGGGCGACGATCACGGACGACCGCTGCACGGTCGTCGTCCGGGCGTGATCGGTCCACACGCGGACCGCATCGGCTGTCACCTGGTCGATCCAACCAATGAGATCGGTGGCGGACCCGTCGGCCAGTTGCGACCGGATCACCCAGCGCTCGCCGGGACCGGCGCGGTCCAGCGCGGAAGAATGGTCGTCCACCGAATGAGGTGCCTTCGTGTGAGAAGTTGGAAAGCGCGATACTAGATCAGGTTCGAACGAGCCTGGAACAAGCGGAGGAGAAGGACCGTGACGTACGTCATTGCGCAGCCCTGTGTTGACCTCAAGGACCGGGCGTGCGTCGAGGAGTGTCCGGTCGACTGCATCTACGAGGGTAAGCGGATGCTCTACATCCACCCGGACGAGTGCGTCGACTGCGGCGCGTGCGAGCCCGTGTGCCCGGTCGAGGCGATCTTCTACGAGGACGACACCCCGGACGAGTGGAAGGAGTATTACAACGCCAACGTGAACTTCTTCGACGATCTGGGCTCTCCCGGCGGTGCTGCCAAGGTCGGCGTGATCGACAAGGACCACCCGCTGATCGAGGCTCTCCCGATCCAGGAGCACGACGAGTGACGTCGTGGGTGCGCGAGCACGACGCGTGAGGCTTGCCGACGCGCTTCCCGACTTTCCCTGGGACACCCTGGCCACTGCGAAAGCCGTGGCCAGTTCCCATCCCGGAGGGCTGGTCGACCTCTCGGTCGGCACCCCGGTCGACCCGACGCCGCAGATCGGCATCGACGCGCTGGCCCGCGCCGCTGACAGCCCGGGCTACCCGCTGACGTCGGGCACCGCGGATCTGCGGCAGGCGATGGCGGCCTACCTGACCAGACGCTGGGGTGCGGTCGGGCTCGAGCCGGATCAGACGCTGCCGGCCATCGGCACCAAGGAACTGGTCGCCTGGCTGCCGACGCTGCTCGGCCTCGGCGCCGGCGACCTGGTGGTCTTTCCCACCTGCGCCTACCCGACGTACGAGGTGGGCGCGCGGATCGCCGGCTGTACGCCGGTGCCGTGCGACGACCTGGAGTCGTTGGGCGACCGTCGCCCAGCGCTGGTCTGGCTCAACTCGCCGTCCAACCCGACCGGTCAGATCCTGCCCGCCGACGAGCTGACCCGGCGGGTCGCCTGGGCCCGGGAGCACGGTGCGCTGGTTGCCTCCGACGAGTGCTACGGCGAGTTCGGCTGGGATGCCGAACCGGTCTCGGTACTGCGTCCGGATGTGTGTGGGGGAAGTCACGAAGGTCTCCTGGCGGTCCATTCGCTGTCCAAGCGGTCGAATCTCGCCGGATACCGGGCCGGCTTCGTCGCCGGCGATCGAGAGGTGGTCACCGACCTTCTCGCGGTCCGCAAGCACGCGGGGATGATCATGCCGCGGCCGGTTCAGGACGCGATGGTCGCACTGTTGGCAGATCAGGGTCACGTCGAGCAGCAACGCTCGCGCTACCTCGCCCGTCGGGCGCTGATGCGTCCCGCACTGGAGGCCGCCGGCTTCCGGATCGAGCACTCCGAGGGCGCGCTGTACCTGTGGGCCACCCGGGACGAACCGGGCCGTGCCTCCGTGGATTTCCTGGCCTCGCGGGGAATCCTCGCCGCCCCCGGCGACTTCTACGGCGAAGCCGCGGCCTCGTTCGTCCGGGTCGCCCTCACCGCCACCGACGAGCGGGTCGCCGCCGCCGCAGCCCGCCTGACCGGCTGATCTCCTTCGCGGCAAACGCCCAAGTCAGGGTCTGGGGGCGCGTAGCGGGCGCGAGCCGGCAAGCCTGGCGAGCGTCGGGTAGCGGAGCGCCGGGCTCTGTCTTGTGACTGATCGAACAGCCCTGGTGATGCCGCGGCAGCGGCAGGGGGCCGGGCTGTGAGAGAGGCAGCAAGTCAGAGTCTGGGGGCGCGCAGCGGGCGCGAGCCGAGTAAGCCCCGGCGAGCGTCGGGTAGCGGAGCGCCGGGCTCTGTCTTGTGACTGATCGAACAGCGGTGATGCCCGTGAGTCTGGGTGGGCGCGCAGCGGGCGCGAGCCGGACAACTCAGCGCAGGGTGATGCGGACGTCGGTCTTGCCGATCGCGTTGTCGGCAGCGACCCAGGCGGGCAGGTTGATGGGGTCGGTGCGCCACTGGCGGTCCCCCACCACGACCTCCACTGTCCCGTACGTCCGTGAGTTCGCGATCGCGAAGCTGCCGTACGCCCAGGCGTGCTCGACGCTGTCCGCCCGGACGACGACGACCTTGTCCGTACGCTCGCTCTCGAGCTTTCCGAAGGTCTTGTTCAGCGCCTTGACCAGCTCCACCGGCTTCCCGGGATTTCCCTCCCGCTCGAGGCAGGTGAAGCCGCCGGGGGACTGCCCGGTGAGCGCGCTGGCGACGTTGCGTGCATCGGCCTCGTGATCGCGGTAGGCGTCGGGGTACGCGCTGCGCTGGACGGCCTGCGCTACCTCGGTGATGTCGCGCTTCGCCCAGTTCTTCACCTTGACAAGGGCGTTGTAGAACTTGTTCGTCGCGTAGTACGGATCCATCAGCTGCTTCTCGCTGCCCCAGCCCTGCGACGGCCGCTGCTGGAAGAGGCCGACGGAGTCGCGGTCTCCGTAGTCGAGGTTACGGATCCCCGTTTCCTGGTACGCCGTCGTCAGCGCGATGGTTGCTGCTCGTGGCGGCAGGTCCCGTTTCACCGAGACTCCGACGATGATCGATGCGTAGTGGGCCTGATCGAGGCTCAGTACGGTCGAGGTGCCGCTGGCGGTGGCCACGCAGCGCTGCAGGCCGGGAGTTGGCGGGGCCACCCCACGGCTCCCCAGGATGAGATAGACCGCGAGGACGGCGATCGCGAGCAGCAGGAACGCGGCGGCGAGGACGCCCACCGTCCGCGCCGTGCTTCTGCCGGAGGCAGGCACTAGGCGTCGACCACGAGGCGGCAACCCCTAGTTGGAGTGCAGAGCGGCGTTCAGCACGACGCCCTTACCCTGCCGCCGACGGACCTCGATCGTTCCGGTCACCGAGTTGCGGATGAACAGCAGACCGCTCTCGCCAGACAGCTCCAGCGCCTTGACCACCGCCCCGCCCGGCAGGGTGACCTTGGTGCCCGCGGTGACGTACAGCCCCGCCTCGACGACGCAGTCGTCACCGAGCGCGATGCCGATGCCCGCGTTCGCCCCGAGTAGGCAACGCTCTCCGATGGAGATCACCTGCTTGCCGCCACCGGACAGGGTGCCCATGATCGACGCGCCACCGCCGACGTCGGAGTCCTTGCCGACCACCACTCCAGCAGAGATTCGGCCCTCGACCATCGACGTGCCGAGTGTCCCGGCGTTGTAGTTGACGAAACCCTCGTGCATGACCGTCGTGCCCTCCGCCAGGTGGGCGCCCAGCCGGACGCGATCGGCATCGGCGATCCGGACGCCCGATGGCAGGACGTAGTCCACCATCCGCGGGAACTTGTCGATGCCGAACACCGTGACCTGCCCGCTCGCACCGCGGAGTCGGGTGCGGACAGTCTCGAACCCTTCGACGGCGCAGGGCCCGGCGGAGGTCCAGACGACGTTCGGCAGCACGCCGAAGATCCCGTCGAGGCTGATCGTGCGGGGCTGGACCAGCCGGTGGCTGAGCAGGTGCAGCCGGAGATAGGCATCGGAGGTGCTCGCCGGCGGCGCGTCGAGGTCGATCACCACGCGGACCAGCTCGGTGCTGACCTGGCGCAGCGGGTCCTCGCCGACCGACGCCGACAGCTCGCCCGGAGGGTCGCCCGGGTCGGCCTCGAGCAGGGGATAGGGGAAGTAGGTGTCGAGCACCTGGCCGGTCGCGTGGATCGAGGCGATTCCCCACCCGGAGGCGGCACGAGATCCGCCTTCCACGTCCCCGACGGCGCCCACGTCCCCGACGGCGCCCACGTCGCCGCCGGCGCCCACGTCGCCGCCGGTGTCGCCGCCGGGGGTTGGCTGCGTCGATTCGGGCGCATCGGACATGGCCAAACCCTAGCGGGCCGGCAACATCCGCTGACGAGCGCTCCGCGGACAGCGACCTACTCGTGGAGATCGGCTCACGGTCGCGTCTCGGGAGCGCTGGTCAGCGTTTAGTCTGGCGGCCATGCCTGCCTTGGATCTCGAGGGTGACCTCGTCACGCTGCTCCGCGCGCTCGTCGACCTCGAGTCGGTCAGCGGCAACGAACGTGCCATCGCCGACGCGGTGGAGGAGGCGTTGACCGGCTACGAGCACCTCGACGTGCAACGCGACGGCGACCTCGTGATGGCCCGGACCGATCTCGGCCGGGACGAGCGGATCGTGATCGCCGGGCACCTGGACACGGTGCCCCTGGCCGACAACCTGCCGTCGTGGACGACGGGTGAGGGTGCCGGTCTACTGATCTGGGGTCGCGGCAGCTGCGACATGAAGGGTGGCGTGGCGGTGCAGCTGGCCGCCGCTGCCCGACTGCGGGAACCGAATCGGGACATCACCTGGATCTTCTACGACAACGAGGAGGTGGCCGAGGAGCACAACGGCCTGGCCCGGATCGCCCGAACGCACCCGGACTGGCTGGCCGGCTCGTTCGCCGTGCTCGGTGAGCCGTCGAACGCCGGCATCGAGGGCGGTTGTCAGGGCACCCTGCGAGTGGGGGTCACGATCGGCGGGATCGCGGCTCACTCCGCCCGAGCCTGGATGGGCAGCAACGCCATCCATGCCACGGCGCCGCTGCTGAACCGGCTGGCGACCTACGAGCCCCGCCAGATCGAGGTCGACGGGCTCACCTACCGGGAGGGGCTGAACGCGGTGTCGATCAGCGGCGGCATCGCCGGAAACGTGATACCGGACAACTGCTCGGTGGAGATCAACTACCGGTTCGCGCCGGACAAGAGCGCGGACGAGGCGATTGCCTACCTGCGCGACGAGGTACTCGCCGGCTTCGAGCTGCGGGTGCTCGATGCCGCTGCGGGTGCCCGGCCGGGGTTGGACCAGCCGGCCGCGGCGGCGTTCGTGGCCGCGGTGGGTGCCGAGCCGAGTGCGAAGTTCGGCTGGACCGATGTAGCTCGGTTCGCCGCCATGGGCGTTCCGGCGGTGAACTTCGGCCCGGGCAACCCCAGCAAGGCACACTCCGACGACGAGTTCTGCCCGGCTGGGGAGCTGATCACCTGCCACGACGCGCTGGTGCGCTGGCTGAGCTGACCGGCCGTAGTGTGATCGAGTGACCCCCACCCCACCGCCCGATCGCCGGCGCGCCGGGCCGGTGCTGCGCAGCCCCGACCAGGACGAGGCGTCCACTACCGATCAGCGACTGCTCGACAGCCGCGGACCGACCGACTGGGTGCACACCGATCCGTGGCGGGTGCTGCGGATCCAGTCCGAGTTCGTCGAGGGATTCGGCACGCTCAGCGAGCTCGGCCCGGCGGTGGCGTTCTTCGGTTCGGCCCGAGTTCGTCCCCCTCATCCGTGGTACGACACCGCCGAGCAGCTGGCGGCAGCGGTGACCCGGGCTGGTTTCGCGGTGATCACCGGCGGAGGTCCGGGCATGATGGAGGCCGCGAACAAGGGTGCGAGCGAGGCCGGTGGGGTGTCGGTCGGACTAGGGATCGAGCTCCCGTTCGAGAGTGGGCTCAACCCCTACGTCAATCTCGGCATCAACTTCCGCTACTTCTTCGCCCGCAAGACGATGTTCGTGAAGTACTCCCAAGGCTTCGTGGTGCTGCCCGGTGGCTTCGGCACGCTCGACGAGCTGTTCGAGGCGCTCACCCTGGTCCAGACGAAGAAGGTGACATCGTTCCCCGTGGTGCTCTACGACAGCTCCTACTGGACCGGCATGCTCGACTGGCTGCGCGGCACGATGCTGGCCGAACGCTTCATCGCCGAGTCCGATCTGGACAGTCTGATCGTCAGCGACGACCCCGCCGAGGTCGTCTCCTTGATGCTGCGATCCCGCGATCCGGGCTGAGGCCCGGACCGGTGGGCACCGGAACGGTCTACCGGATCGGTGGGCACGGGAGGTGGAGGGCACGGGAGGTGGGGGCACGGGAGGTGGTGAGCACTCGAGGCGGTGGGCGTTCGCCGAGCCGCCTAGATTGGTCACCGTGGAATGGTTCATCGCCGTCGTGATCGTCGCCGCCTTGGGCGTCGCGGCCGTGGCTGCGGCTGGTGGGCTCGGCGGAATGGCGAAGGAACCGGTGCGTGACGTGTATCGACAAGATCTGCCCGAGGACCGCCCGCTGGTCGCGTCGGACATCGACGGTCTGCGACTGGGCACGGCCTTGCGTGGCTATGCCATGGACCAGGTCGACGACATCCTCGACCGCCTGTCGCGCGAGATCACCGAGCGAGACGAGCTGATCGCCCAGTTACGAGCCGCCCAGCCCGCTCTGGACGACGAGGTGGAATCACATCCCGAGCCGGCGGTCTCCGTCGCTGCCTGGTCGGGGCCGATCCACGTCTCCGACCCTGTGGCGGAACTCTCCGACGAGGGCTCGACGGATCTCCGGTGACGCTGCGGCTGGCCGCGTCGACCACGGTCCGGGCGGGGCCGGCTCGGGTGTGGGCGGAGCTGACCGACTGGTCCGGGCAGCACCGGTGGATCCCGTTCACGACCGTGCGGGTGGCTGGATCGTCGACCGGGATCGGGGTGCGTGCCGACGCACTCTCCGGGTTCTGGCTCGGGCGGTTGCCGGTGGGTCTCTTGGACCGCTTCGTGGTCACCGACTGGTCCGCGCCGGACGGAGAGCAGCCCGGTCGGCTGGAGGTCCTCCACCTGGGCCCGTACTTCACCGGTCCGGGAGCCTTCACGGTGACCGGCGTGCCGACGGGCGCCCGGGTCGACTGCGTCGAGCTCTTCGACCTGCCGGCCGGACGCCTGACCGAACCTCTCGCTCGGCTGCTGCTCCCGTTGCTCTCGCGTGGGTTCGCGGTGAGCCTGCGGCGGCTCGCGGCGATCTGTGACGGCGACTGACTCGATTCAGCCGAGCCACCACCGTGCGCCACCTCTTCTCAGGACGCTCGACAGGTTGCCGTCGGAGGCTCCGAGCGGAAGTCTGTATCAGACAGACGCCTCGGAGATCCGGGGAGTGAATGCCGGGAACTGCTCTGTAAGGGAGCTGGCGGATGGATGATGAAGGGCCCGAGGTCGCGGAGCTGGTCGTGGCCGCCATGCGGGGCGACGGAGCGGCGTGGGACGAGATCGTGCAGCGGTACACCCCTTTGCTGATGTCGGTGCTGCGCGGATTCCGGCTCCCGGAGGCCGACGTCCGCGACATCGTCCAGACGGTCTGGCTACGGCTCGTCGAGCATCTCGGTGGCCTTCGCGAACCCCGGGCGCTTCCCGGGTGGCTGGTCACGACGACCCGCAACGAAGCCATCAAGACGCTGAAGGCGCGCTCGCGGAGCATGCCGCTCGATGTCTTCGAAGGACGAGACGCGAACGACGGCGTGTCAATCGACGAGGACCTGCTGCGCGTCGAGCGGCGTGAAGCGCTGCTGGAGGCGTTCGCCGAGCTGGGCCATCGCGACCGCGAGCTGCTCGTCTTGCTCACCGCCGACCCTGCGGTCCCGTACGCCGAGATCAGCAGGCGGGTCGGCATCCCGATCGGCAGTATCGGGCCGACCCGGGCGCGGGCGCTGTCAAAACTGCGGGCATGTCCTTCACTGGTGGCGTTGAGTGACGCCACAGTGATCGTCACGGAGAGGAACTGAAGGCATGAGCGAGCGTTTCTGGGGCACCGACGACGACCTGTTGGTCGGGCTCGGTGAAGCCCTGCGATCGGCCGGTCCTTCGTCCGCCAGCCAGTTGGCCGGTCGAGCGGCCTGGAGCCTGCGGGACAACAGCCAGCTGGACACGGCGGCGCTCACCTTCGACTCGTTGCTGATGGAGCTCGAGTCGCTGCGTGACCTGCCCAACGCTGCCGCCCGGATGCTGACCTTCGCCACGGATGACGACGTCTCCCTCGAGATCGAGCTGGGCACTGAGCGGCTCGTGGGCCAGGTCTTTCCGGGCGCCTCGGGCACGGTCTCGGTGATCGCGTTGTCCGGTCCGGGGGAACGTACGGAGACCGACGACATCGGCTGCTTCAGTCTTCCGCTCCCGTCAGGTCCGTTCCGCCTGCGGTTCGAGTCGCCCGATGTGTCGTTCCTGACCGACTGGATCCGGCTCTGACGTTTTCGCTGCGGCGTTGGTCGCACTCGGGCGCCGGAACCGGCTCAGGTCGTACCTTGCCTCCGCCGGACCGTTACTGCGGGAACGGTGGCCGATCGCCCGACCCCAGGCACACGAAGCCGGCCGCGCTGGCTCGTGCGCGGGTCCCGTCGCGACTCTGCTCGACCTGAGCCTGCGCGAGCGCTTCCGCCGGGCCACGGCCCGACCGGAGACCGCGGTGGTACGCGATCATCAGTGCGTACGTCTCTGCGTCGGGAATCGGCACGACGGGGGCGACCAGAGTCGCGGTCTCCTGTCTGAGCAGGGCCGCCGACAGACCGAGGATCTCCACATCGGCGGTGACTTGGGACAGCGCGGTGTTGCAGGCTGCGAGCACCACGTGGTGGGGTGTCGCGGCGAGCCGCTCGATGTCGTAGACCGTGTACGGCCCGTCGGCGAGCAGGATCGATGAGAACAGTGGGTTGTCCGATCGAATCGTGCCGTGCGCGGCCACATGGACCACCGACGCGCCGTCGATCGCCGCAGCCGTGGCCTCTGCGGTGGCAAGCGGCCCACTGAGCAGCGAAGCGCCCGGATGCAGCTCGGCCACGCCCCGTGCTTCGCGGCTGGCCGCCGAGAGGCCCGGACCGGCCACCGCCGCGATCCGACCGCCCGGGTGGTCGGATCGGGTGACGGCAGCGTGCCAAAGGGCGGTCGAGGGAGCCAGGCTCACGGGCCGACCGGCGCAGGCCGGAATGATCGACCAGGGCACGGTCTGCAACCAGCTCGTCGGGACGATGGTCAACCGGCGGTCACCGATCACGGCGGCGAGTGGGGCGAACAACGTCTGCGAGATCGCGGTGACCGCCCGGTTCACGACGCTGGTCGCAGCGGCCAGCTGGTTGGCACGCGTGTGCGGATGGGCCAACCGGCGCAGCGCGAACGGCAGGTGCCCGAGGGAGTGTCGGAGCTCGGCGTCCGCGCCGAGCGCGTGCAGTCTTGGCCTGCCGCCGACGATCGAGACGGCGAACAACTGATCGTCCAGACCGACGTACTCGACGTATGCCGCGTCACCGAGGTGCTCGGCGAGGACGTCGACGTGGGGTGGCTCCGAGGCGTGCACGCCGACGCCCGACGCGGATTCTCGGCTGCGCTGGAGGATCTGCCTCTCCAGCTCGACCTGGCGGGTCAACAGCGGGCCCGCGGGCGAACCGCTGAGCCGGGCCTCCTCCGTCTCGGCAACGGTGGCCCGGAGGTCTTGGAGCAAGTGCGCCAGCACCTCGTCCTCGGGGGGCCGAGCGGGCCGGGGTTCGTTCGCGCTGGCTCGGCCACGCTCGGCCCACCAGTGGACCTCGCTCGCACTGCCACCCCGCAGCGCGATCCGCAGGCCGGCGCGGGCCAGCGCGCCGCGATGCACGGAGACGCTGGCCCGCAACTCGCTGGCGCCCATTGATGCCCGGTGGTCCTCCACGACTCGCAGTCCGGCCCGCAGCGCGGAACGAGCGCCGCGGGTGGACCCCTCCGAGTCGCGCAGCAGCGCTTCGGCGAGCCAGGCGCGACTGCGGACGTCCGCGGGACCGGATCGGCGGGCGCGCGCGGCCAGCGCTAGTTCTTGCCTGGCCAGTGCCGGTCGAGCTCCGTTCAGCGCGAGCACGGCGGCAACGATCCGGGCGTCGAGCGCCGGCACCAACCAGCCCGCGCCGTGCAGGGCCGACGCGGACTCACGCAGGCGCCGGATCAGCGCGCCTCGGCGGCGCGGGTCGACTGCTCCCGTGGACCGCTCGGCTGCCTCGGCGGCGGCGACCCGGGCCTGGACCAGCGCGTAGCGAGAGAGCGTCAGCCACTCGGTCTTACCGAGGGACGCGAACCTCCGCGACGCCGACTGGGCGGCGGCGACGGCGGTGGCGTGGTCGTTCTGCAGCAGGGCTGCGGTGGAGAGCATCAGCTGGGCCTCGGGCACATGGACCTCGCGATGCTGTTCGAGGAAGGCGCGTACGGCCTGTTCGGCCTCGGCCCGGGCCTCCGAGACGAGCCGGACGGCAAGCAGGAGCTTCGATCGGTCGAGGTGGAGTGATCCGACGTTCATTCCGATGCCTTGGTAACGAGTGGCGGCGCTGTCGAATTGCGCCAGTGCCGCCGGCACGTCTCCGCGATCAGCGAGCACGCAACCGAGATTCTGCTCGATGTAGGCACCGTAGAGGCCGATGTCGTGAGCAGCACAGATCTCCTGTGCTCGCCGCAGGTCGCTCTCGGCGGCCGAGAACTGGCGACGGCTGTTGAAGATCATGCTGCGGTTGGACAGTATCTGCACCTCGCCGCGGGCATCACCCGCTCGCCGAACCACTGGCAGGGCGATCCGAAAATCGACCAGCGCGTCGTCGAAATGACCCATCTCCAGCAACATGCCTGCTCGCTGCATGTGTGCTCGAGCGCCGGCGATGCCGGTCAGGACCGTCAACGCCTCGCCGATGGCCGCGAAGCCCTCGTCGGGCAGGCCTCTCAGGACCAGCGCCGAGGCGAGACTCACCTGCGCCTCGGCCGCGAGCTGCCGGTCAGATGCGTTGCCTGCGGCGCTGACGGCGCCGCGCAGCTCGCCGATGGCGTCGTCGAGCCGTCGAAGTTGGAGGAATGCCACCCCGCGAGCTCGCCGCGCGATGCTGGCCGCCCGCCAGTCCAGAACCTCGAGCGCCGCACGCTCGACGGTCCGAGCAGTACGTTCGGCCTGGGCTGGAGTGGTCGTGGCCGAGCGCAGCGCTTCCTGGGCCCGCTCCACGATGGAAGGAGGCTTGGGTGGCCCTTCCGCGACGTCGTCCGCCAAGCCGGGTGGCATTGTGGCGCTTTGTCCTACCAGGTGCGCAGAGGGACGAAAGCCGGACGGTAACCGCGGTGGGCGCCCGATTTCAGCGCATGCCGCGGGAACAGGTCACGGGCGGCCGCCGCGGCCGAGACCCGTCCGGGCGCCGTGCCGGCCGCGATTGCTCCGGCGATCAGGGCCGCCGCAAACGAGGTGCCTTGCCACTTGGCCCAACCGCCCTTGTATTCCGTCGGTGGTGTCGTCTCCCCCGTTCCTCGGGCCGTTCCGCCGGCCGTGCTGATGCGGACTTCGTCGGGATACGTGCTGATCAGGTCGACCCCGCGGGCCAGCAGATCGACCCATGGCGCGGTCGGCGAGAACGTCGCGGGCTCACCGTCGTTGTCAGTGGCACCGACGGCGACGACATCGTCGAGGGCTGCCGGCCACGCCGGCCGATTCGACTCGCGGACGATGTTGCCGGCGGCGTCGCGCTGCTCGGAGTTGCCAGCGGCGGCGACCACCACGATGTTCGGGTCCAGCCGGTCGACGGCGGTGGCGAGAACGAATGGCGGTTCGTTGTCGTCGGTGTAGCAGGCGAACGAGAGGTTGATGATGTCGACCCCGCTACGTCCCAGCCGTACGATCTCCTCGGCCGCGGTCCAGGAGTCCGTCGAGCCATCCTGGTCGAGGACCTGGCGAACGACGACCACCGCGCCAGGCGCTTGCTGCAGGACGAGACCGGCGATGAAGGTGGCGTGGCCTTGAGCCATGGTCGGCACACTGCCTGGGCTCAGGAGGTCTGTGTATCGCGCCACCCAACCGCCGGCGAGCCATGGCTGTGGGTAAAGCCCCGTGTCGAGCACTCCGACTCGAACCCCTGTCCCGGGTCCTTGGGCGCGAGTCACCCGCTCCGGTTCTTTGTCCAGCTCTCTGGGAGCGTTCGGATCACCTGAGTGGATGACTTCCCAAACACCGTGCACGTGGTCGACCACGCGGTTCTTCCCCATGCTGGGGCTCCAGCCGGAGAACTCTGCCTTGAACAGCCGCCGCAGGGACCAGAGGATCGTGTCCAGAGGCCTTCCCGATGACGGGCGGGTCGGCCACTCGCGCTGGTCGTGGCCTCCGCCGGCCTGATCTTCGCCCTGGCCGGTGGTGGCAACGTCGAGCTCGCCGACGGCAAGCAGGGCATTCTTGGCGCCGATCTCGGCATGGGCGATCGACACCAGGGCCAGCCCGAGGTCTTCGCTCTCGCTCTCGAGCGCGTGCTCGATCCCGAGATCATCCAGCTTCGAGGTCAGCAGCTGGAGGTATTCCAGTGTCACCGCGATCTGATCGAGCTCAGGCCTGGCGGGGGGAATCTCGGACGCGGACATGCCTGGATCCTAGCCTCGCGCATCTGCCGCGAAATAGGGAATTACCCGCCGCTTCGGCGGGTGCGGGAACGCGCGACCGCCTCGTTCAGATGCGACGGTTGGCGAGCACCGGCAGCGACGCCCGGGCCGCGGCGACGGTCTCGACGTCCACGTCGACGACCAGCAGACCTGGTCCAGCGCCGAGCTCGTCGAGCACCTCGCCGGTCGGGGAGACGGCCAGGCTGTGGCCGATGCCGGTCGGTGCCTTGGGGTTGCTCGTCACCTGCACCGATGCCGGATCGGCCTGGCCGGCCGCGACGACGTACGTCGTGGCGTCGAGGGCTCGAGCTCGCACCAGCACCCGCCACTGGTCGAGCTTCCCGGCTCCGGCACCCCAGGACGCTGGCAGGACGACGAGCTGGGCGCCGCGGTCCGCGAGCGTCGTGAACAGGTTCGGGAAGCGGACGTCGTAGCAGGTGGCGAAACCGACCGAGACTCCGGCGATGTCCAGCACGAGCGGCTCGTCGCCGGGAGCCACGGTGTCGGACTCGGCGAATCCGTACGCGTCGAACAGGTGGATCTTGTCGTAGCGTGCCTCGATGCCGGGACCGACGACGTACAAGGTGTTACGCACCCGTCCGTCCGCTGCTGGAGTGAACATCCCGACGACGGCGACGACTCCGTGAGCTCGTGCGGCCGCCGCGACCGCGGTCGCCCAGGGTCCGTCCAGCGGCTCGGCGATCTCGATCAGCGACCGTCCGAAGCAGCGCATCGTGGCCTCCGGAAAGACGACCAGCGCAGCGCCACGAGCGGCGGCCTCGGCCGTACGCTCGACCACCGTCGCCAGATTGGCGGCTGGGTCAGCCGAGCTGAGCATCTGCACCGCGGCGATCCGCATGTCGCGATCTCCTCAGGATCCTTCGAAGGTCGGTCGCTGCTTGGCGAGAAACGCCTCGACCGCCCGACGATGGTCGCTCGAAGCGCCGGTCCGGGCCATCATGTCGGCCTCGAACGTCAGGGACTCCTCGAGCGAGTGGGTTGCGGAGTAGCCGACCGCTCGCCGCATGGAGGCGTACGCCAGGGTCGGCCCGGCGGCGAGGGCAACCGCGACCGCGGCCAGCCGCGCGACGAACTCGTCGTCGGCGACGACCTCGGAGGCGATGCCCAGCTGCAGCGCCTCCGCCGCACTGATCGTGCGCGGGTTGAACAGCAGCTCGATGGCCCGGGTCGGCCCGACCAGGCGCGGCAGGGTCCACGAGCACCCGGTGTCACAGGACAGAGCGATGCCCGCGAAAGCCAGGTTGAACCCCGCCGAGGACGCGACGATCCGGACGTCGGCGAGGAAGGCGAGCGAGGCGCCCGCACCGGCGGCGACGCCGTTCACGCCGGCGACGATCGGCTTGTCCATGGTGTGCAGCGCCAGGGCGATGGGGTTGTAGTGCTCGGGTACCGTCGCCCACATCTCGGCGGGGGACAGGGTCTGCAGCCCGGTGATGTGCTCCTTGAGATCCTGACCGACGCTGAACGCTCGCCCGGTTCCGGTCAGCACAACGCAACGGACACGGGGGTCGGTCGCGACCTGGCCGAGCGCGGCGAGCAGTTCGGTCTTGGTCGCGAGGTCGATGGCGTTCATGGCCTCCGGCCGAGCGAAGGTGATGGTCGCAACTCCATCGGCGACGGTGGTCAGCACGGCGGACCCGATCATGGACCCGACTGTAGTGCCGTTCGCGGCGCGTCGGGCATCGGCAGGCGCCGCTCGCGACCCGGCTGTGCCGAACCTTCACTCGTACGGAATAATTGACGCAGCAACTGGGGCCCTCGGTGGCCGGCAGGGGCGCTGAGCGGAGTTGTCACACGCCGAGTCGATACACAGAGAAGGGTGCACGATGGCTGCGATGAAACCTCGGACCGGAGACGGCCCGATGGAGGTCACCAAGGAAGGCCGAGGGATCGTCATGCGGGTGCCGCTCGAAGGAGGAGGGCGCCTGGTCGTCGAGCTCAATGCCGTCGAGGCCGCCGAGCTGGCCGGCGCCCTCAAGGAAGTCGTCGGCTGAGCTTCGGAGGGAACGCCTCCGTCTGATTCGTCGAAGGGGTCTCGCCGCGTGGCGGCGGGGCCTCTTTCAGTCTCACTGAAACATGTCTCGTACGGACCATCTCGTAGCGCCTTTCCCCTGCACAGAAAGGGTTGTCGATGGCTGAGCTGCATCCCAGCTGCCAAGCGGTGGACGCCGTGCTGGCCGGAGCCGGGATTCCCGGGCGGGTCCGGCTGCTGCCCGAGGCGGCTCCCACCGCACAGGCCGCCGCCGAGCAGCTGGGTTGTCCGGTCGGGGCGATCGCCAACTCACTGATCTTCGCGATGGCGACCGGCGAACCGTTGTTGATCATGACCAGCGGCGCCCACCGGGTGGACACCGCACTGGTCGGCAATGCGATCGGTACCACGATCAAGCGGGCCGCTGCGGACGTCGTCCGACAGGCCACCGGTCAGCCGATCGGTGGCGTCGCCCCGGTTGCGCACCCGGCGCCGATCCGTACGCTGGTCGATCGCGACCTGGCGATGTACGACGAGTTGTGGGCTGCGGGCGGTATTCCGCACGCCGTGTTTCCGATCGGCTTCGACGACCTCGTCCGGATCACCGGCGGAACCGTGTGCCAGGTGGCCCAACCCGCCTGATCCCCCGGGCTCGCCTCCCCGCCTGATCCCCGCCTGATCCCGGGCTCGCCTCCCCGCCTGATCCCCGCCTGATCCCGGGCTCGCCTCCCCGCCTGCTCCCGGGCTCGCCTCCCCGGAAAGTGGGCGCAGGTGACAAATTGACACGGCGTGTCGGTGTCGTTTGGGCCCACTTTCCGGGGACTGAAGGGAGGGGCGGGGGACGAGGGGAGGGGACGGGAGGGGAGGGGGGCGGGGAGGTTTCAGGGTTGGCGGGCCCGGGCGAGCGCGTCCAGGACATCGGCATCGGTGAGCTGGTCGAACGTGGTGTACCACTCGCTGACCGCCCTGAACCCCGGCGGTGCGAGCGGGCAGACGACCAGATCGGCTTCACGGCGGACGAGATCCACCCCGATCGGGCTGCCGACCGGCGCAGCCATGACGACCCGACTCGGCTGCAGGGCACGTGCGGCGGCCACGGCTGCCAGTGCGGTCATTCCGGTCGCCAGACCGTCGTCGACCAGCACGACCGTACGTCCTCGCGCATCCGGCGGAATTGCGCCGTACCGTTCGACTCGTTCCACCAGCGCCGCGTCCTCGCGGAGGCGGACGCGCTCGAACGCGGCCTCGCCCACCCGGGCTTCGGCGATCACCTGCTCGTGTCGCACGATCTCGACGGTGTCCCCGGTCCGGGCGATCGCGCCCATGGCCAGCTCGGGTCGTCCGGGCACCCCGAGCTTGCGGACCAGCATCAGCCCGAGCGGTGCCGCGAGTCGTCGAGCCACCGGTACGGCGACCGGAACCCCACCGCGCGGCAACGCCAGCACGATCGCCTGCCGGTCCTTGAGAACGCCGCCCAGCGCGTCGTGCACCGAGCCGGCCAGCACGTCGCCGGCCTCCGCCCGATCTCGGTACGGATCGCGACGTGCCATTCCGTCTACGCCTACGTGGCCGTGAGCCGCGCGGGCTACGACCCGTGGACCGCGATGGCGGTCCGGTAGACGCCGACGGTCTCGGCGGCGATCTTGGCCCAGTCGAACTCGGCGATGCAGCGCTCACGACCGGCCACACCGAACGCCGTCGCCTTTGCCGGGTCCGCGGTCAGCGAGTTGATCTTGGCGGCCAGGTCGGCCTCGAATGCGGCGACGAAGGCCGGATCGCCGGCCTGCGCGGGGTCGTACGGCACGAGATAGCCGGTCTCCCCGTCGACGACGACCTCGGGGATGCCGCCGACCGCCGAGGCGACCACCGCGGTCTCGCAGGCCATCGCCTCGAGGTTCACGATGCCGAGCGGCTCGTACACGGACGGGCAGGCAAAGACCGTGGCATGGGAGAGGACCTGGCGGACCTGCGCGCGCGGCAGCATCTGCTCGATCCAGATCACGTTGCCACGCCTGGACTGCAGATGGGCGAACGCGTCACCGACCTGTTGGGCGATCTCCGGGGTGTCCGGAGCGCCGGCCAGCAGAACGAGCTGAGTGCCGGGATCGAGCTGCTCGGCGGCGCGGACCAGGTGGATGAGGCCCTTCTGTCGGGTGATCCGACCGACGAACACCACCGACGGTGAGTCCAGGTCGATTCCGAGTTCGCTCATGAACTCCGTGCCCGTGTCGGGCTTGAACTCGCCGGTGTCGATCCCGTTGCGGACGACGTGGACCTTCGCCGGGTCGAGATTGCCGTATGAGGCCAAGGTGTCGGTCCGCATGCCGGCGCTCACCGCGATCACCGCATCGGCACCCTCGAAAGCGGTCTGCTCCGCCCATGACGACAACTTGTAGCCGCCACCGAGCTGTTCGGCCTTCCAGGGCCGGTGCGGCTCGAGGGAGTGCGCACTGACCACGTGCGGAATGTCGTGCATCAGCCCGGACAGGTGTCCGGCGAGGTTGGCGTACCAGGTATGGGAGTGCACGAGCTGTACGTCGTCCGGCACCGCCGCCGTCATCGACAGATCCGCGCCGAACACCCGAAGTGCGGGATTGGCGCCCGGCGGGAAGGTCTCGGCATGGGCGGTGGCGCCCTCTCGCGGTTCACCCATGCACTGCACGTCGACGTCGATCAGCTTGCGTAGCTGCGGGACCAGCTGCGCCACGTGGACGCCGGCGCCCCCGTAGATCGTCGGCGGATACTCGCGGGTGAGCAGCGAGATCTTCAGCCGCGACGCGCTCGCGTCGTCGGGAACGGGGGACTCGGCTTCGGTGCCTGGTTGCGCCATGAGGCCGATCGTGTCACAGCGCGGCACCTCCTCGGAAGGCACTCGACGTTCGTACGTCGGCGGCGTCATCCCACGTTCAGTACGGGTTCAGCCATACCCCCCTTGTCGCCCGCAACCTGGACCACCTAGGTTTTGGACCGTGGTATCGCGTCCGAAGGTGCTCGCAATCGTCCTTGCTGGTGGAGAGGGTAAGCGGCTCATGCCGCTGACCGCTGACCGAGCCAAACCCGCGGTCCCATTCGGCGCGACGTATCGGTTGATCGACTTCGTGCTGTCCAACCTCGTCAACGGGGGATTGCGCCAGATCGCGGTGCTCACCCAGTACAAGTCGCACTCGCTCGACAAGCACATCTCGGTCACCTGGCGGATGTCGACGCTGCTCGGCAACTACGTGACCCCCGTGCCCGCCCAGCAGCGGCTCGGCCCGCGGTGGTACCAGGGCAGCGCGGACGCCATCTTCCAGTCCCTGAACCTGATCAACGACGAGAAGCCGGATCACATCGTGGTGTTCGGCGCGGACAACATCTATCGGATGGATGTCTCGCAGATGGTCGACGCCCATCTCGACGGGGGGCTCAGCGCGACGGTCGCCGGCATCCGGGTGCCGCGGGCCCAGGCCACCGAGTTCGGGGTGATCGACGCGGCCCAGGACTACAAGATCAAGAAATTCCTGGAGAAGCCGGCCGACCCGCCCGGCCTGCCGGACGATCCCGAGTCGAGCTTCGCTTCGATGGGGAACTACATCTTCAGTACCGACGCGCTGATCGACGCCCTGCAGAGCGATGCGGACGATGGTGACTCGCGGCACGACATGGGTGGCAACATCATCCCGTCCTTCGTCAACCAGGGCGAGGCGCAGGTCTATGACTTCACCAAGAACCAGGTCCCGGGGTCGACCGGCCGCGAGCAGGCGTACTGGCGGGACGTCGGGACGATCGATGCGTTCCACGAGGCGCACATGGACCTGGTGTCGGTCGACCCGGTGTTCAACCTGTACAACAACGACTGGCCGATCTGGACGTACCCGGTGCAGATGCCCGGCGCCAAGTTCACCCTCCGTGGGCTCGCGCTCGACTCGATCGTGAGCTCCGGCTGCATCATCTCCGGCGGCGCGATCGAGCGGTCCGTGCTGTCGCCGAACGTCCGGGTGCACGAGGGTGCCAGGGTCGACAACTCGGTGCTGTTCGCGAATGTCCACATCGGCAGCAACGCGGTGGTCCACCGTGCCATCCTCGACAAGAACGCCGTCGTCGAGGAGGGCGCCCAGATCGGCGTCGATCCCGAGGCGGACCGTGCTCGCGGCTTCTCGATCTCCGACGGCGGCATCACCACGGTGGGCAAGGGCGTACGCGTTCGGCGCTAGCCATCGAATCTCTGAACCCCCCGGAACAGGTCCGGGCGCTCGGTCAGTTCTTGACGGCCACCAGCAGTCCGTCGCCGACCGGGATCAACGCGCTCACGAGTTCCTCGTCCTCGCCGACCGCGGTCAGGGTCTCCCGGATCACCTCGACATCGTCGTCGTGATTGTTGGGGTCGGCGACCCGGTCGTGGCGCAACGCGTTGTCGACCGCCAAGATGCCGCCCGGCCGTAGCAGCCGCAGACCCTGCTCGACGTAATCGGCGTACTCGACCTTGTCCGCATCGACGAACACCACGTCGTACGCACCGTCGCGCAGCCGCGGCAGCACGCTCAGCGCGGCGCCGCTGATCAGCCGGAAGCGCTGGGTCGGAATGCCGACCTGGAGGAAGGCTCGACGGGCGACCTGCTGATGCTCGGGCTCGATGTCCACCGAGGTGAGGATGCCGTCCGGTTGCATGCCGGCGAACAGCGCCAGGCCGGACACGCCGGTGCCGGTGCCGATCTCGACGACGGCCTTCGCCGACACCGCCCGCGCCAGCAGGGTCAGCATCGCGGCGGTGCCGCGGCCGAGCGGCATCACGCCGAGATCGACGGCGCTCTCGCGGGCGGACGTGGCCGCCTCGGACTCGGGTCGGAAGCTCTCCGCGTACGCCCAGGAGGCGGCCTTGGGGGCTGACTTGGCGGCGGTGCTGCTGGCCGGTGGATTCACGGCGGTCAGCCTACTGGGTGTGCCCGGCCGCCGCGGGACGGCGGGAGCCGTCGGTGCCGCCTCGATCACCGATCCCGCCGGCCCTCGCCGACCTCCGGCTCTCCGCTTCCCAGAAAACTGGGCCCAAACGACAACTTCCACCGGCGTGTCGTTGTCGTTTGCGCCCAGTTTCGGGAAAGGGGGAGGGGGGTCAGGGACGAACGAGAAAGCCGGCGGCCTCCAGCACCGCACGCAGCGCGGCGACCTGGTCGTCGTCGGCCTCGACGTACGGCGAACGGACGGTCCGGTGCTCCAGCACACCGAGCAGCTGCAGGGCGGCCTTCGACATGATCGCGCCCTGCGACGTGGGCGGCATGATCGCGGCTACCACCGGCAGCAGCTCCGCGTTGATCCGGCGCGCTGTCGCCAGATCACCGGTGTCGACGGCGGCGACCATGTCGGCGTACGCGCGGCCGGCCACGTGGGCCACCACCGACACGACACCCGCGGCGCCACAGGCCAACCACGGCAGGTTCAGCCCGTCGTCTCCGGAGTAGAGGGCGAGGCCGGTCTCGGCCATCACCCTGCAGCCACCGGGCAGGTCGCCCACCGCGTCCTTGACGGCGACGATCCGCTCGTCCCGGGCCACCGCTAGATAGCTGTCGAACGCGATCCGAACCCCCGCGCGACCCGGAATGTCATAGAGCATCACCGGAGTCGAGGCGCCCGCGTCGGTCACGGCGAGGAAGTGCTTGACGAGGCCGGCCTGCGGAGGCTTGTTGTAGTAGGGGGAGACCAGCAGCAGCCCGTGGGCGCCCTCGGCTGCCGCCTGCCGAGCCAACCGGGCGGACGCCTGGGTGTCGTTGTTGCCGACTCCCGCGATCACACTGGCCCGGTCGCCGACCGCCTCGAGCACGGCGCTCAGCAGCCGCCCGTCCTCGTCCGGGTTCGTGGTAGGCGACTCCCCGGTCGTGCCGCTGACCACAAGACCGTCGTTGCCGTTGTCGACCAGGTACGCCGCCACCTTCTGTGCCGTTACCAGATCGAGCTCACCGTCGGGCGTGAACGGGGTGATCATGGCCGTCAGAACCCGGCCGAAGGGCGCCTGCGCGGTCGCGAGCGGACTGGTCATGGGCGGAGCCTCTCGGGAGTAAGGAGGGATTCTGGTCGACACGCTTTTCCGTCGGCCGGAATCGTGACGAACGAGGGAGACTCCGTGGAGCCCTTGACCACGGAGCGCGGAGCGCGACAGGGCAGCAGAGTCATGGCACGACGCTACCGCTCCATCGCTTCGATCGAGGAACGCGAAATGGGTCCTCGCGGGAACAGCGGCACAGTGCCGGACGTTTTCTCGTTGGAGGCGGTTCCGACGAGATTCCTCACAGTCGGCCACCAGGATTCACTCAGCAGATTGCCAGGCAGGTTCGAGAGACTAAGAGTCCGCCCATACCGGGGACCCGGACGACGAACAGGAGGTGGGGAAGCCATGTGGCCCGCTCCCGACCCCCAGACCTGGCAGGCCCCGACTGCACCCGTCCCGGATCCGGACGCGCCGGCCGCAGCGGAGTGGACCCCGCCCACCTGGGAGGAAGTCGTCCGTGACCACGGGGCCAGGGTCTATCGCCTGGCCTATCGGTTGACCGGCAACTCCCACGATGCCGAGGACCTGACCCAGGACGTGTTCATCCGGGTCTTCAACTCGCTGCACCGCTTCCAGCCCGGTACGTTCGAGGGGTGGTTGCACCGGATCACCACCAATCTGTTTCTTGACTCGGCCCGTCGCCGACAGAAGATCCGCTTCTCCGCCCTCGCCGACGGCTCCGACGAGCGCCTGCCCAGTCTGCTGCCCACGCCGTCGGATCAGGTGATGGACGCCGGGCTCGACCACGATGTCGCCGCGGCTCTGGCTGCCCTGTCGCCCGAGTTCCGCGCGGCGGTCGTGCTGTGCGACATCGAGGGTCTGTCGTACGAGGAGATCTCTGCCGTCTTGGACGTCAAGATCGGCACCGTCCGCAGCCGGATCCACCGCGGTCGCTCGCAGCTGCGGGCCGCCCTGGCCCACCGCCGACCGACCAACGAGCACGAGCGCTACTTCGGCGTCGAGGTCGAGGCCGGCCGGGAGCCCGCGAGGACGGGTTGATGCCTGGACCCGCTCAGGCCCACACCGAATCATGACCGATCCGGTGCACCGGTCCCGGGCCTGCGCAGCCCTGGCCGAACAGCGTTCCGCCCTCGTCGACGGAGCGCTCGGCGACGCCGACCGAGAGCGTGTCCTCGCCCATCTCGTCGACTGCGAGGGCTGTCGTGCCGAGGTGGCCGAGCTGCGCCGACTCCGTCGCCTGCTCAGTTCCGGTACGAACCCGCACGCGTCGCCGTCCGACGATCTGGCCGACCGACTGGTTGCCATCGCCGGGAACGAGGCCCAGGCGCCGCTGCTCGCCGCGCCCTTCCGCCAGACGGCCGCAGGATCGCTGCGCCGCCGCCGCCGTCGGGGCGCGAGAGCTGTTGCCGCCGCTGGCAGCCTCGGCGCCGGAGCCGTCCTCGTGCTGGCCGTCGGGCTCGCCGCTGCACCACCGACCGTCGCCACCATCGCCGACCCGACGACCGGGGCCCAGGCCGAGTTCAGCGCACTGGCGGCCGGGTTGCCGCTGGCCGACTCCGCCGGCAGCGTGGTGATGGCGAGCGGCCAGCTGCTGGCCGACTCGCTGTCCACGTCCGCTGCCCAGTCCATGGCCCCCGCCGCCATGCTGATCGGGACCCAGGAGCTCGACTCCGCCGCCGCCCTCGCGGTCCTTCGCCGAGCCGCGGGCTCCGCGACGGAGGTCAGCTACCGCGGCTCACAGGTCTTCCAAGTGCTCAGCGACGGGCAGATGCTCAGCGCCCGGCTGACCGTCGAGACGCGTCTCGGCAACGGCCGGGAAGTGGTCGTGTACGACGCGAGTGGGCGGATGCTGAGCTCCATCTCGGCCGGAACCCCGTCGCGCGTCGTCGACTCCGACGAGCTGAATCTGCTCGCCGAGCACTACCTGCTCGGCGCGACCCGTGGCGCCGAGGTAGCCGGTCGGTCCGCGACGGTCGTGTCTGCCTACCGTCCGTCCGGACAGACCGCGGCCCGGTGGTGGATCGACGACGACTCCGGGCTCCTGCTCTGGCACGCGACGTACGACACCGCTGGTCGGACGACGCTGTCGGCGGGCTTCACCAGTGTCCGGGTCGGGGAGCCCGACACCGTCGGCCACGCAACGGCCGGGGTATCCGTGCCGATGACGACCACGTCGTTGACCCTCGCCAGCACGGGGTCCCTGATCGCCAAGGGTTGGCTGTGCCCCGACGACCTGGCGGGTCTCTCCCTGGTGCGGCTGCGGACCGACTCGGCCGATGTCCCGTCGGTGGTCCATCTGGCCTACACCGATGGTGTGTCGTCGGTCAGCGTGTTCGAGCAGCACGGCTCGCTTGCCCACGCACCCAGCGGTACCGGTTGGGACGGCGATGTGAAGGCGTACGTCCGCGGCGGGGCGGCAAAGGTAGCGACCTGGCAGTCGGGCACGACCGTCTTCACCGTCGTCACCGACGGCTCGCACGATCTGCTCGCGGCGACCGTAGGCGCTTTGCCGCATGCCGACACTCCGCCGCGGACTACGATTGACCGCGTCCGCGCGGGCTGGTCCCGCATTCTCGAATCCGTGACGGGTTGACCATGGCCGAAGACGACCCCCGCACCGCCGGGGTCGGCGGCGATGGATCCGATCAGTCGTCCTCGGACGGGGGTTGGACCGCGACTGGCGCCCGGCAGGATCCGCTCGGGATCGGTACCTGGGCCGAAGACACGCTGCCTCCGGCGCGGCCTTCGTTCGCCGCCCACGTCCCGTCGAGTCACGTTGCCCCTGGCGCGGTGCCGCCGGTGGCGGGAACGTCGGCGCTGGCAGGGCTCAGCTACCCCTCGACTGACTACCCGCCGCCCGACCCGGCCGCGGCCCCCCCAGCGCCGAACTATCAGGCACCTGGCTATCAGGCACCTGGCTATCAGGCACCTGGCTATCAGGCCGCCGACTATCAGGCGCAGAGCTATCAGGCCGCCGACTATCAGGCGCCGGACTACCGGGCGCAGAGCTATCAGCCGCCGAACGGGGTGCCGGGATACGGCACCCCGACCTACCAGCCGCCGAGCCAGCCCATTCCTGCCGTCAAGCGGCCTCGGCCGGTCCGGGCTGGAACCGTGGTGGCGGTCGCCGCCATCACCGCGCTCCTGATCGGCGGAGGCGCCGGCTACGCGGGTTCGAGGCTGGCCCAGCGATCGGTCCAGACGCTCGCGCCGGCGGCGTCGGCGCCCGCACCCGCCCCGGCAACCACTCCCACCCAGCCGCAGTCGGCGCGCCCCATCGCCCCGCCCACTCCCGTCGAGGCGGCCCCGAGCACGCTCGACGCGGTCAAGGTGGCTGCCGCCGCGCTGCCCAGTGCGGTGATGATCCGGGTCGGGAGTGGCGACGGCAGCATCATCGGCTCGGGCTTCGTGCTCGACGACAGCGGCCTGATCATGACCAACAACCACGTCGTGGCCGACGCCGCCGACGGCCAGCGATTGCGCGTGGTCTTCTCCGACGGCGTTGTCGCCGGAGCGAGTCTGGTCGGGCGCTCACCGACGTACGATCTCGCGGTGATCCGGGTGAAGACCTCGCACGCGCTGGTACCGATGCCCATCGGCGACTCCAACGCGACCAGGGTGGGGGAGAGCGTGCTGGCCATCGGTTCGCCGCTCGGCCTGCCCGGGACGGTCACGGAAGGCATCGTCAGTGCCAGGAACCGTCCGGTGGCTGTGGGCAGCGAGGGCCCGTCGGCCAACGCCTACATCAACGGCACGCAGACCGATGCCTCGATCAACCCGGGCAACTCCGGTGGGCCGCTGATCGACGCGGGCGGTCGGGCGATCGGGGTGAACTCTGCGATCTTGACCCTCGGCGCGGACCGCGAGCAGGCCGGCAACATCGGTATCGGCTTCGCCATCCCGATCAACCAGGCGATGGAGATCGGGAGGATGCTGATCGCCGACGGCAAAGCGACCTACCCGGTCATCGGCGCCGACGTCGCCGACTCGGGGGATCCAGCCGGTGTCCAGCTGACCTCGGTCACGAACAACGGTCCGGCCGACCGTGCGGGGTTGCGCCAGGGCGATGTCGTCACCAAGATCGACGGACAGACAGTGAGCGCAACCGAAGAGCTCATCGTGGCCGTACGATCGCACCGGCCGGGAGACCAGGTCGTGCTCACCTACAAGCGGAATGGCCAGGTGCGCGACGGCCGCGTCACACTGGGCAGTCGAGAGGGTTGACGAGCGATGTTCGACATCAACGCGCCAGAGTTCTTGGTGCTGGTGGTCATCGCCATCGTCTTGTTCGGCCCGGAGAAGCTACCGGAGTTCGCCCGCAAGGCCGCGCGGGTGCTCCGCTACGTCCGCGACATCGCGAGCAACGCCCAGGACCAGCTGAGTCAAGAACTCGGACCGGAGTTCAAGGACCTCGACATCCGCGACCTGAACCCGAAGACGTTCGTCCAGAAGCACCTACTGGACGACCTCGATCCCGTCATCAGCGATGTGAAGAACGAGTTCAGCGACATCGCGGCCACCGGGAAGGGCGCTCGGGACGACGTGGCGGGTGCGATCGGGCAGAAGTCGATCTCCTCCGGAGGTCCGACCGCTCAGCCGGCCATCTCTCCCGCGGTAACGACGGCCGTCCACTCCCCGTTCGATCCCGACGCGACCTGAGTGCGTGCTGGCCCGTTCGCGCGCGATGGCGCGCGTCCGTTCACCGGGGCGTCGGTCTGACCAGGGGCAGGAAGACTTCGTCCACGATCTCAACGAGGACGGCGTCGCTCACCGGCTGCAGCGTCATCATCGCCTCGTGCCGGAACAGGTCGAAGGGCAGTGTGCGGATGCGATCGGTGACGCGCGCCCGGTCCACCTCGCCTCGGGCTATCCCGCGTTCGAGGATGGCGTCGATTCCGCCGGTCGGGCGATCGTCGAGGATCTGTCGCCGAATGTCGGCAAGGCTGGTGCCGGTCTCGGCGTAGTAGGCCGCGAGCTGCACGCTCAACAGAGGGATCATCGGTCCGCGGGCCTGGTTCGATCGGCGAAGGAGCTCGATCAGGTCGCTCCTGACGCTTCCCGTGTCGGGCACCTCGACGCGGTCGCGGTTGAGACCGTACGACAGCGCTGCCAGGGCGAGTGACGCCCGATCGGGCCACCGCCGATAGATCACCGGACGACTGGTCTGTGCGCGTTCGGCGACCGCCTCGATGGTGAACGCGCCGTAGCCGCCGGTGATCAGCTGGTCCCACGCCGCCTCGAGCAGTGCCGATTCGAGCTCCGCGCCGCGACGCCGTCTGGAGGTCGTTTCGAGATCCACTTGCGTATCTTAGCTTCTCGATCTACGCTCGTTCTAGATACAAGTCCGTATCTTAAGCGAGATGGAGAGTTGGATGTCGACGGCATCGGACAAGATCGACCGCAACGTTCTGATTACCGCGCTCGTGCTGGTGGTCGGTGGCATGGCTGTCATCTTCGACACCACGATCGTCAGCGTGGCCCTGCATACCTTGGCCCAAGAGCTGAGCTCCACCGTTGCGGTCATCCAGTGGGTCAGCACCGGCTACCTCTTGGCGCTGGGGGCAACCATTCCCCTGGTCGGCTGGGCGCAGGCCCGGATCGGTGGCAAACGACTGTGGATGATCGCGCTCGTGATCTTTGCCGTCGGCTCGATCGCCGCCAGCCTCGCGTGGAGTGCTCCCAGCCTGATCGCGTTCCGGGTGGTGCAGGGCATCGGTGGCGGGCTGATGATGCCGCTGATGGCCACCCTGGCTGTCCAGGCGGCCGGTGGCCGCTCGCTCGGCAAGCTGATGGCCGTGGTCAGTCTTCCGGCTGCTCTCGGTCCGATCCTCGGTCCGGTGATCGGTGGCATCATCTTGAGCCAGCTCGACTGGCGTTGGCTGTTCTGGGTCAACGTGCCGTTCTGTGTGGTCGGGCTCGTGCTGGCCTGGCGGTTCCTGCCCACGGATGGACCCACGGGCCGAGCGCGGCTGGACCTCCTCGGCCTGGGGCTGCTGACCCCCGCGTTGGTCGGCATCTTGTTCGGCCTGTCCAACGTCAGCAAGGACGGCGGCTTCGGCCGTACGGATGTCTGGCTGCCACTCGTCGGCGGAGCCGCACTGCTCATCGCCTTCGCGGTGACGTCACTGCGCCGGCCCGAACGTGCCCTGCTCGATGTCGGCCTGCTGCGACGCCGTGGACTTGCTTCGTCGTCGGCGGTGCTGTTCTTGTCGGGCGCCTCGCTGTACGGGCCCATGCTGCTGCTGCCGCTCTACTTCCAGGGTGTCCGCGGGGCGGATGCGTTGGCCGCCGGTCTGCTACTGATCCCCCAAGGTGTCGGGACCCTGCTCAGCCGCACCCTTGCCGGCCGACTCACGGACTCCGTCGGAGCGCGGTGGGTAGCGTTGGTCGGCTTTGTGATCACGGGTTTGGCGACCGTCCCCTTCGCACTCTCCGGGTCGAGCACCAGCGAGTTGTGGTTGATGGTCGTCCTGCTCGTTCGTGGCGTCGGTCTCGGGGCGATCACCATTCCGGTGATGTCCGTCGCCTTCGTCGGCCTCGAACGGGCGGAGGTGCCGCACGCGAGCATCATCACCCGACTGTCGCAGCAGATCGGCGGGGCATTCGGGACGGCGATCCTGGCGGTGATCCTCCAGGCGTCGCTGGCCGACCCGGCGACCCCGTCGGCGGTTGCCGCCGCGTTCGACACAGCGTTCTGGTGGGCCATCGGGTTCGCCGTAGTGGCGATGGCGGTCGCCATGTTCCTGCCCGGCCGGCCGGCCCCGGAGCCCGCTGACCCTCGCGCTGTCAGCCGTCTCGGGGGCGTCGAGCCGCCTGAGACGCTGACAGCTCCGAGGGGGTCAGCGGCCGAGGGGGTCAGCGGCCGATCGGGTCGAGGCCGAGCTGGCGGCCGAGCAGTCCCTTGCCGCGCTTGGCGAGTTCCCGGGCGACGCCGGCCAGCGCGGCGGCGGCCGGGTTGTCCGGCGCCGAGCCGACCAGGGGTACGCCGTCATCGCCGGCTGCCCGGACGGCCGCGTCGAGCGGTACCTCCGCCAGCAGAGGAACGTCATAGCCGAGCCGTGCACTGAGCGTACGTGCGACGGTGCCGCCGCCGCCGGTGCCGAAGACCTCGACCCGATGCGGTTCGTGGCAGTGCGGGCAGGTGGTCTCGAGGTACGCCATGTTCTCGATCACCCCGATCACCCGTTGGTTCATCATCGAGGCCATGGTCCCGGCCCGCTCGGCCACTTCGGCGGCCGCTTGCTGTGGAGTGGTCACCACGATCACCTCGGCGTTGGGCAGCTTCTGCCCGAGCGAGATCGCGACGTCCCCGGTGCCTGGCGGCAGGTCGAGCAGCAGGAAGTCCAGATCACCCCAGAAGACGTCGGCGAGGAGCTGGGTGAGGGCCCGGTCGAGGATGGGTCCGCGCCACGCGACGACCTGATCGCGGCGCGGCTTCAGCATCCCGATCGAGATGACTTTCAGGCCATTGACCGGCACCGGCAAGATCATGTCCTCGATCGAGGTCGGGCGCGAGTCTGCGACACCGAGCATGGTCGGGATCGAGTGGCCGTAGATGTCAGCATCCAGCACGCCGACGCTGCGGCCCTGGGCGGCGAGCGCGGCCGCGAGATTCACCGTCACCGTCGATTTGCCGACCCCGCCCTTGCCGGACGCGACGGCTATCACGGTGGTCAGCGAGCCCGGCTTGGCGAAGGGGATCTCCCGCTCCGCCTGGCCGCCGCTGAGCTGGTTGCGCAGCTCCCCCCGCTGCTGGTCGCTCATCACGCCGAGGTCGACCTCGACCCGACTGACACCTTGGACGCCGCCGACCGCGGCCGTGATGTCGCGCCGCAGAGTGTCCTTGAGCGGGCATCCCGCGACGGTGAGCAGCACTCGTACGCGGGCCGCGCCGTCGTCACCCACCGTGACGCTGTCCACCATTCCCAGGTCCGTGATCGGTCGACGGATCTCGGGGTCGTTCACCCCGCCGAGGGCGCGGCGGACGTCGGACTCGAGCGAGGCGGTCGTGCTGGCAGACATGCCAGCCAGCCTAGGCGCCGGGCGAAGCCGTACGCGCCGCTGACCCCTGGCCGACCATCTCCCCAGACAGCCGGGCTCACCGGGGCCGACCGTGACCCGGGAAAGCGGGCGCCAACGGGCACTTTCCGGCCCAAGAGTCGCCGGATGCGCCGAGTCCCGTGGAAGTTCGGTGGGCAGCGCAGGGCAGGGCTGGCGGATCAGGTGTCGCGGGGTCGGCGGCGACGTTCGACCGATGTGCGCAGCGAGGGGCGCGGCGCGGGATCGGGGGCGTCGTCGGTCTCGATCCGCCCGGCCGCCTCGAGCTCGGCGAGGATGGACCGCAGCTCCGCCCGCAGCTCGGAGCGGACATAGTCCCGGGTGGCGAGCTCGCCGACGGACATCCGCAGTCCGGCGATTTCTCGGGCCACGAAGTCCATGTCGGCCCGACTCTGCGCGGCCTGCTCGCGATCGCGATCGATGGCGACCCGGTCCCTGGCCTCCTGTCGGTTCTGGGCGAGCAGGATCAGCGGGGCGGCGTACGACGCCTGCAGCGACAGGATCAGGGTCAAGAAGATGAACGGGTACTGGTCGAATCGAGGCCGAGGCGGTCCGTACGGCAGGTTCCACAGGACCCACGCGATGATGATCAGCGTCATCCAGACCAGGAACCGGGCGGTGCCCATGAACCTGGCGAAGCCCTCGGCGAAGCGGCCGAACGTGTCCGGGTCGAGCCTGACCCGTGGCAGCATGGACCGCTTACGGCGACCGGGGACGTTCAGTCGCTGCGGGTCGTCCGCCCTAGCCACGCCCCACCCCGCCGGAGAGCCGCGACAGGTCGCCGTCGGCGGACTGGCTCGACATCGCGTCCAGCTGGGTGCCGCGCCAGTCCGGCGGCAGGACATGGTCGAGGACGTCGTCAACGGTCACCGCGCCGATCAGCCGGTGCTGGGCGTCGATCACCGGCGCGTTCACCAGGTTGTACGTCGCGAAGTAGCGGCTCACGGTGTGCAGGTTCGCGCTGTCCTTCAGCGGTTCCAGCTCGGTGTCGATCAGCCCCGAGACCAGCGTTGACGGCGGCTCGCGGAGCAGTCGCTGGATGTGCACCCCACCGACGTATCGTCCGGTCGGAGTTTCCAGCGGGGGGCGACAGACGTAGACCATGCAGGCGAGGGCGGGCGTGAGCTCGGCGTCGCGGACCATGGCGAGCGCGTCGGCGACGGTGGCGTCCGGCGGAAGGATCACCGGCTCGGGCGTCATCATGCCGCCGGCGGTGAACTCTGCGTAGTTCAGCAGCCGACGTACGTCCTTGGCCTCGTCGGGCTCCATTCGCTCGAGCAGCACCTCGGCCATCTCCGGCGTCAGCTCCGCAATCAGGTCCGCGGCGTCGTCGGGATCCATCTCCTCGAGGATGTCGGCCGCTCGCTCGGTATCCAGCTCGGAGATGAGCTGCACCTGTTCGTCTTCGGGAAGCTCCTCCAAAGCGTCGGCCAGCTTGCTGTCGTCGAGTGCCGAGGCAACCTCGGACCGGCGCTCCGGCGACATGTCGTGCAGCTCGCGCGCCACGTCGGCGGGCTTCATGTCCTCCATCTGCGCGATCAGCTGATCGGTCGTCCGATTGTGCTCGGCGGGGAAGAGGACGACCTCGTGCCAGTCCACGATCACGGCGTGACCCGGCCGGCCGAACCGCTGGACCCCGAACCGCATCGGGTTCGCCTGATCGCGCAGGGCGATCTGGGACAGCTCCCACTCCCGGCTGCGGACGGGCTTCATGGCGACGTCGAAGATCACCGCCGTGCCCGGGTGGTCGTGACGCTGGACCACGAGATCGAAGAGGTCGTCGATCACCAACGTCTCCGAGTCGCGGCGCTCGAACCGGCGGGTGTTCACCACGCCGCTGATCACGACCTGCGAGGGATCCACACTGCGCACCCGCTCCATCGGGATGAAGATCCGCCGGCGGGCGAAGAGCTCCACGACCAGACCCTTGACCCGGGGCGCCCGTCCCTCGATCCGGCGCAGCACGACGACATCGCGGACCCGACCGACCTGGTCGGCGGCCGCGTCCAGGACAGGCAGGCCTCGGAGCCGGGAGATGAAGACCGAATTGGCCGTCGAGGATGCCACGGTGCGAGGTTATCCCAGGGCCCGGCGTCGTACGCTGCCACGATGAGCGACACAGGGGGCCGCGGCCAGACGACCGTCGACAATCGGACGACCTTCAAGGATCTGTGCCTCGACGTCAACGATGCCCCGCGGATGGCCGCGTTCTGGTCGGCCGCGCTCGGGCTGCGGATCGAGGATCGGGGCGACAACGTCCTGCTGCACGACGACGTCGGCGAGCACACGGTCTGGCTGAATGTCGTGCCCGAGCACAAGATCGTGAAGCAACGGGTGCACCTCGACGTGAACACCGACGCGATCTCCAGCCTGGTCGGCGCGGGCGCCACAGTCGTCGACACGTCCCTGCCCTGGACCGTGCTGACCGACCCGGAGGGTGGCGAGCTGTGCGGGTTCGTCCGGTCACCCGAGCGACTGCACGGCTATCGGCTGTACGAGCTGGGCGTCGATTCCGTCGACCCGGCGGCGATCGCCGCCTGGTGGGGTGGTGTGCTCGGTCTGGAGGCGCAGACCGAGGACGGGGTCTGGTCGGTCGGACCGGGCTCAGGCCTGCCCTGGGAGGTGGTGTTCGTCGCGGTTCCGGAACCGAAGACCGTCAAGAACCGGATCCACTGGGATGTCTGGGGTGACACCGCCACGCTGCTGGCCGCCGGCGCCACTCTGCTGCGGGCCCGCGACGAGCCGACTCCCGCGCCGCTCGGCGGCGAGCCGACTCCCGCGTCGCTCGGCGACGAGCCGATCGGCTGGGATGTGCTGGCCGACCCGGAAGGCAACGAGTTCTGCGTCTTCGTCAGGGAATGACCACCTCGACCGCTGGTTGAGCCTTCGGTTCGGAGCCTGTTGCCCCACCTGTCACACGGGTTACGCTGTCGCCGCTCGGGCCGAGGAGCTGAGGAGTCGACCATGCGATTGCGAGTCTTCCGATCGGGTGCGCGCGCGTCGCTGATCATGATCGTGCTGGGTGGCGTGGCACTGGCCGGTCCGACGGGGCCGACTGCGCCCGCGTTGGCGGCAACGAAGGATCCGGCCCTGGCCACCAGGCTCGGCAAGCTGCTGGCGGACTCGCGGGTGAAGAAGGCGAAGACGCGCGGCCGCGGTCTACGACACCCGGCTGAAGTCCGAGATCTACGGCTATCACCCCACCCGCGCAACCACTCCGGCATCGAATACCAAGATCGTCACCGCCGTCACGGCGATGCACGTGCTCGGCCCCGGGTACCGCTTCAAGACCGAGGCGATCCGGCGCGCAAAGCTGGTCGACGGGGTCGTCCACGGCCGGCTGTATCTCAAGGGGTACGGCGATCCGACCACTCGAGTGTCGGACTACGCCTCACTTGCGAAGCAGATCAAGGCCGCAGGGATCACCCGGTTCACCGGCTCGCTGGCCGTCGACGGGTCGTACTTCGACTCTCAGCAGTACAACCCCAACTGGTCCAAGAGCTACGCGGCCGCCTACTACGCGGCCCCGATCTCGGCGCTGACGGCGGCGCCGAACTCCGACTACGACTCGGGCACCATCTATGTGAACTACAAGCCGGGCAGGAAGGGCGCCAAGCCCAAGATCACCACGACGCCGGCTGCGGCGATCAACGCCGTGACCATCGCCAACAAGGCCACCAGTGGCGGTAGTTCGAACACGATCCGGATCGGGCGGACGTACGGCTCGAGCACGATCACCGTCTCCGGTCATGTGCCGACGAACCGGGGTACCAGCAGCGTCCAGATCACCGTGAAGTCGCCTGAGCTGTACGCGGGCGCCCTGCTGCGCTCCGAACTGTCCAAGCTCGGCGTCAAGATTGCCGGCAAGACGATCATTGCGACCACGCCGGCCACGTTGCGGCACGTTCTCGGCACCGACACGTCGATGAAGCTCTCGTCGATGCTGAAGCCGTTCCTCAAGTACTCCAACAACATGCACGCTGAGGCACTGACCAAGGCGATGAGTCGCAAGACCGGCGGCGCGGGCACCTGGGCGGACGGGATCGCGGAAACAAGGGCGTACATGGCCAAGCTGGGTGCATCGATGGCCGGCGTCGTCCTGGTGGACGGGTCCGGGCTCAGCCGGGCGACGAAGCTGACGCCGCGGGCCCTGACCCGGGTGCTGGCCGGAGTCCGCTCGGAGTCCTGGTTCGGGTCGTTCTACGCGGCCCTGCCGGTCGCCGGTAACGCCAAACGCTCGATCGGCGGCACCCTGCGCTATCGGATGGCGGGAACCCGAGCAGCCAACAACGCGCATGCGAAGACCGGCTCGCTCACCGGAGTCACCGCCCTCAGCGGCTACGTGACCGGCCGCAACGGGCACGTGTATGCCTTCTCGATGCTCAGTCAGTACAGCGGAACGTCGCCGCGACCGGTCGAGAACAGCCTGGTCGTCACGCTCGCCAACTGGAACGGGTGACGCCGGCGGTAGATTTGGCCTCGACCCAGGAGGTTGTCCGCTATGTCGCTCTCTCGTCAGCCGAGCTCGCTGTTCGAGCTGCAGTTCCCCCAGTCGGTCGGTATCTACAACAGCTACGCCGACGCCCAGAAAGCCGTCGACTACCTGGCTGACGAGAAGTTCCCGGTGGAGAACATGGCCATCGTCGGCACCGAGCTGAGGTCTGTCGAACGGGTGCTGGGTCGCCGAAGCTGGGGCACCGTGCTGGGTCAGGGAGTGCAGTCTGGCATCTCCACCGGCCTGCTGGTTGCCATCGTCATGTTGCTCTTCGGCCGCACGACCAGCTGGTTCTTGCTGATCGTCGGGTCACTGGCCGTCGGCATCGCCATCGGGGTCGGGTTCCAGGCGGCGGCGTACGCGCTGTCGCGCGGCAAGCGGGACTTCACCTCGGTGAGCCAGATCGTGGCGACGAAGTACGAGGTGCTCTGCGAGCACAAGGTCGCCGCCGAAGCGCGCGAGAAGCTCACCCACATGCCCGGCGCCCGCGCTGCCTATTTTGAATAAGGCTGCGTTCGCGCACGGGCGCTGAAATCCGGGTCGTTCGTCGCGCCTGGTCGAACGAAAGGCGTGTTCGACCATTCGTTCCTGCACTCCCCGGAGCGCCCTCCGACGCTCACGCAGCTTTGAATAGGGCTGCGTTCGCGCACGGGCGCTGAATCCGGGTCGTTCGTCGCGTTCTTGCGAAACGGAAAGGCGTGTTTCGCAAGAACGCTCCTGCACTCCCCGGAGCGCCCTCCGACGCTCACGCAGCTTTGAATAGGGCTGCGTTCGCGCACGGCCGCAGTTCTACAACCACTTGTTGCGTTTGAAGTTGATGAACAGGCCGAGCATGATCAGGCCGATCAGGGCGAGGACGCCGAAGTAGCCGTAGTGCCAGTTCAGCTCGGGCATGTAGTCGAAGTTCATCCCATAGATCCCAGCCACCATGGTCGGCACGGCGACGATGGCAACCCAGGCCGAGATCTTGCGCATGTCCTCGTTGTCGGCGACGGAGGCGCGGGCCAGTCCGGCCTGCAGGATCGAGCTCAGCACCTCGTCGAAGGACGCGATCGCTTCGCGAGCCTCCGTGTGGTGGTCGGCCAGCTCGCGGAAGTATGCCCGGTTGTCCTCGGAGATCACCGGGAGGTCCCGGGTGGCCAGCCGCAGCAGCGGCGGACCGAGCGGGTTGACGGAGCGCTTGAACTCGATCAGCTCGCGCTTCAGCTGATAGACCTGATCGACCTCGTGGCTGCCGCCACGGGAGAACACTCGTTCCTCGACCTCGTCGACGTCGGTCTCGAACTCGCCGACCACCGCGAGGTAGTCGTCGATGATCTTGTCCGCGATGCAGTACAGGACCATGGCCGGACCCTGGGCCAGCCGCTCGGGGTCATTCTCCAGCGAACGGCGGAGCTCACTGAGCTGAGCGTGCTCGCCGTGTCGGACGGTGATCACGAAGTGAGGTCCGAGGAAGACCATCACCTGGCCGGTCGAGACGATCTCCGAGGTCTCCGTCAGCTCGTCGTGCTCGACGTACGCGACGGTCGAGATCACCATGAACAGGTCGTCGCCGAACATCTCCAGCTTGGATCGGGTGTGCCCGTGGGCAGCGTCCTCGATGGCCAGCGGATGCAGGTCGAACTGCTCGGCCAGCTCGTCGAGGTCCTCGGGCTGGGGGTCCTTGAGGCCGAGCCAGACGAACCCGTCGCCGCCGCAGGCCAGCCGTGCTGCGGCACCGAGGTCCTCGAGCGGCTGACGAACGCCATCGACGTACCAGCCCCAGGCGACGACCGAGCTCGGCGGCGGGCTCGGGATGGCGATCTCGCTGCTTCGTGGCTTGGTCTGGACCTTGGTCAACACATCGATGGGAACGTACGGAATGCGTTGGTTCAACCCTCGCAGGGATGGCAGATGACGACGTTGTGGCGCGATGGCCATGGCCGCCTCCCTTCCGTTAGGTCACATCCTCGTCGTGCGCCCTCGCCGGCGCGAAACGCTAGTCCCTGCTCCCCAGGATGCCAGCCATCCACGACTCCACGTCGCGGCTGGCGCGCGGCAGCCGAGCAGACAGATTCTCGTTGCCGGTCTCGGTGATCAGGATGTCGTCCTCGATCCGGACACCGACACCTCGGAAGCGCTCCGGCACGAGCTCATCGTCGGCGGAGAAGTACAGCCCCGGCTCGACGGTGATGATCATGCCCGGCTTCAGCGCGCCCTCCTTGTAGGTCTCCCTGCGTGCCTGGGCGCAGTCGTGGACGTCGATGCCGAGGTGGTGGGAGGTGCCGTGCACCATCCAGCGCCGGTGCTGTCCTCCCTCCTCGGTCAGCGACTCTTCGGCGCTGACCGGAAGCATCCCCCATGCCTCGAGGCTCCGGGCCAGCACGGCGATCGCCGCCTTGTGCACATCGGAGAAGGTCACTCCGGGCTTGGCGGCGGCGATGCCCGCCTCCTGTGCCTCCAGCACCGCCTCGTACACCTCCCGCTGGGCGTCGGTGAACCGGCCCGAGATCGGCATGGTTCGGGTGATGTCGGCGGTGTAGAGGGTGTCGAGCTCGATCCCGGCATCCATCAGCAGGAGGTCGTCGGCGTCGAGCTCGCCGTCGTTGCGGATCCAGTGCAGCGTGCAGGCGTGATTGCCCGACGCGGCAATGGTGTCGTAGCCGACGGCGTTTCCGACGTGGCGGGCGTGTAGTCCGAAGACACCCTCGACCCAGCGTTCGCCGCGACCACGGCGAAGCGCGACCGGGAGCTGGGCGACGACCTCCTCGAACGCCTCCGCGCTGCGGGCGCAGGCCTCACGCATCTGCTCGATCTCGAATGCGTCCTTGACCAGTCGGAGCTCGGAGAGGGCGACCGCGAAGTCGAGGTCGCGTGCCTGGTCGGACTCGCTGGACTCCTCACCGCGGATCTCGTCGACGGTCTTGGTGATCGAGGCGTCGGCTGCCCGGAGCACCCGGATCGTCGTCGCCTCCGCATCCTTACCCAGGTCGTTCTCCAGATCGTCGATCGCGGCACAGCGGATCCCGCACAGGGCGGCCAGCTCGTCGAGGCTGGGACGTCGGCCCACCCACAGCTCGCCGTACCGACTGTCGGAGTAGAACTCCTCGGAGTCGCGCGGGGCGCGCGGCGTGAAGTAGAGGGTGGCGTCGTGGCCTGAGTCGGTCGGCTCCAGGACGAGAACGGCCTCTGGCTCGCGATCGGAACCCAGACCCGTGAGGTGGGCAAAGGCCGAGTGCGGACGGAAGCGGTAGTCGGTGTCGTTGGAGCGGATCTTCAGCCCCCCGGCGGGGATCACCAGTCGCTCGCCGGGAAAGGCGGCACTGACCTGGGTGCGCCGATCGGCGGCCGGGCCTGAGGCGGGTAGCCGTGCCGGGAGGTCCGCCGCGAACGGTGTCCAACCGGTGCCGATGAACGCCCGGAAGGCGTCGGAGTACGTGGACTGCCTGCTGGGCGACTCGGGCTGACGTTCGCTCATGCTCGCATTCTTACACCCGGTGGCCAATGGGCAGCCTCGCCGGCTGACAGGAGAGCTGACGGAAAAAGTGGGGGTCAGTGCCGGTGCGCCGACGTCCCACTCACGTGGAACGTCGGCGCGATCGACCACTGACCCCCACTTTTTCCGCGAGCGACGGCGGTCAGGCGATGTACGACCCGCTGTTGATGTTGCGGGTGCCGCCGGTGATGTAGGACGCGTCCTCGCTGGAGAGCCAGACGAACAGCGCGGCGATGTCGCCGGTGGTGGCCTGCCGGCCGATCGGTACTCCGGCGGCGAGGCGGGCCTCGTTGTCGGCGTCGGTGGCACCGGCGCGGATATCGGTGTCGACCACGCCCGGGCTGACAGCGTTGACCGTGATTCCGTGTGGGGCCATCTCCCGAGCCAGCGAGCGGGTCAGACCCGAGATGCCGGCCTTTGCCGCTGAGTAAGGGGTCTTGGAGAACACCCCGCCGCCCTGCTGTGCCGACACCGAGGACAGGTTGACGATCCGGCCGTTAGCCGTTCTCGATCATCTGCGGGAGGTACGCCTGGGACATCAAGAAGGTGCTCGTCAGGTTGACGTCCATCACCTCGAGCCACAGCTCGAGGCTGACCTCGAGGAACGGCACCGGCGAGGCCATGCCGGCGATGTTGGCCAGCGCACCGACCGGCGGCAGACCTGCGTCGGCGATCTCGGCGACCGACCTGCGGACGCTGTCCGGGTTGGTCACGTCCACGGCGAGCGCGACGGTCGGGACGTCGTCCTCCTCCGCAAGCGCCTGCTCGGCGTTCTTCACCCCGACCGAGTCGATGTCGAGCAACGCAACGGCCCAGCCTTCGGCGGCGAAGCGGCGCGCGGTGGCGAAGCCGATCCCGCGGGGGCGGCGGCCCCGGTGACGAAGGCGGTGCGGTGACCGACTCCGGTGTTGTAGCTCATCTGTGTGCCTTTCGTTTCTGGATCTCGGGACGCTTGTCGACGTTGCGATCAGTTGGCGCTGGCGAGCTCGAGCTTCTGCTCGGCCTGACGAGTGAGCTCTGCGACCTGGGCCCGCCGGGCGGATCCGTTGGTCTCCGGCGTGGCGAGGGCGGCGATGAAGCCGATCAGGCCGTACGAGCAGAACAGCAACACCGAGCGCGTGATCTGCTCGACCATCACGCTTCGCTATCTCGCGCTCGACCAGGCGTTGAGCGCCATCGTGGATCTCGGCTTCACCGAGATCGATCTCGGCGCACTGCCCGGCGTGTGCGACCACGTGCCGAACGAGCTGAGCGCCGAGGCCGTGCGTCAGGTGGCAGCCACGCTGAACGCCTCGGGGCTGGCGGTCCGCTCGGTCAACGCAGACATCGGAGATCTGAACCGTCCGCTCGATCCGACCGAGGCCGCGGCGCGCCGTCAGCACGCCGAGCGGCTCGTCGAGCTGTGCGGGGCGATCGGCAGCTCGGCGCTGGTTCTTCCCAACGGCGCCCAGCAGCACGAGCCGATTCGCAGCTTCGACGAGGATCTGGCGCTGGTCGCCGAGCAGGTCGCCGAGGTTGCTGCGCTGTGCGCCGCTGCCGGGATCGAGCTGTGGGTGGAGGCGCCGCACTTCTTCCGACTCTGCTACGACGTCGATCGGGCCGAGGCTCTGGCCGGACTGCTGCCGGCGGGTGTCGGGCTGATCTGCGACGTCAGCCACATCGTCGCGTCCGGCTCGACTCCGCGCGAGTTCGTGCGGCGGCTCGGGGCACAGACGACGCATGTCCACCTGCGCGACGCCGAGCCCGGCTACATCCATCACAGCATCGGCAACGGTCAGGTCGACTTCGCCGACACCGTCGCCGCCCTGGGCGAGATCGGGTACGCCGGCAAGTTCTCTCGAGCTGGAGACCCGCGACGTCGACAACGACGATCGTGCCGCTGCCGCGCTGCGGGCCGGCCGCTTCATCAGCTCGCTGCTGTAGCCGCTACTCCGGCGGGTTCTCACCGCTGGCGCCTCGTCGCTGGGATCGCAGCCGGGCCGCCTCGTGGGCGGCCCGCAGAAGCCCGAGCAGGGTGGAGCCGGTGCGCTCGCCCGGATTGACGACGCAGATCCAGCCGAGCGGGCCGTACACGGGGTGGGGATTGACGACGTCGGCTGCGGCCTGGTCGCGCGGGCGGGTCAGCGTGCGCGGGTCCTCGCCGAGCAGCTCGACGAACGTCGCCTTGTCGACGTGGACGTTGACCCGCCAGCGGTCGCGAGGGTCGAGCTCTGAGGCGGTGTCGTCGGGATAGTCCTTGGTGACGATTGTCGCGAAAGGCTGGATGTTCACCGGCACCTCACCGTCGGGCGCGTAGTAGAAGAACGTGTCGCCCCATGCGATCTCGGGAAAGTCGGTCCCGGGGCCGGGCGCGAGAACCAGGGTGCCGTCGAGCTGCCGCACGGTGTCGATGACGTGTTCCATGTCCATGGTTCAAGGATCGCCTCGACGGCACTCCGGCCCGATCGCGGGACGGCTCTCTCGATCGCTTCGACCGCCGACGCTAGGGTGACCGCGTGCGTACCGAAGCCACGACGAGCGGTGCATCTCTCGTGGAGATCGCTGCGCGGCTGGCCTTCAGGGACGAGGACCTGACAGACCTGGACGCGGCGGCGTCCCGGTTCCTCGGCGATCCCGGACGCCGCGCCGAGCTGGGCGACCTGGGTGAACGGGTGCGGCTGGGCATCGGTGATCTGACGGTCTCCGGGGACGATCCCTGGGCCGGACTGCCCGAGGGCCCGGACGATGGTCTGCTGCCGATGTTGGCTCTGTTGGCGACCTCAGCAGACGTGGTCGCGTACCAGGTCAGCCGCGGGGTGGCCGAGGACGTCGCGTGGCGGAACCTCTCGGACCTGGGTCAACAGGTCTGGGTGCACCGGCTGACCTACGGTCGCTTCGGGCTGCACACCCACGGCTGGCTGCGGATCGCCTGGGGTGGCGGTTTCGCGTGGCTGGGTCGGCTGCAGTTCAACCTGCAGCACCTCCCGGCGAGCGAGGAGTGGGTGCTGTCCACCCACATTCCCCGGCGCAGCTCCGACGATGACGGCCCACGGTCGGGGGCACTCACCCCGGCCAGTGTGGATGCGTCCTTCGCGCGAGCCGTGCCCTACTTCGCCCGACACTTTCCCGACATCGCTACGCGCGATTTCTGGTGTCACAGCTGGCTGCTCGCCCCCGAGCTCGCCGACGCACTACCCGGCTCGAACATCGCGGCGTTCCAGCGGCGCTGGGTGTTGGACGATGACGTCGACAATGGGGACGCGGACGCGATCTTCTTCACTTTCGCTCGGCGATCCCCGGTCCATCTCGACGAGTTGCCGCGGACCACGAGTCTCGAACGCGCGGTGGTGGACCGGTTGGCGGCCGGTGAGCACTGGTCGCTTCGCCGCGGACGGATTCGGCAGAGCACGAGCACCGACCCGGAGGATCGATGACCAGCCTCTATCTCGTCCGGCATGGCGAGACCGAGTGGAGCCGAAGCGGCCAACACACCTCGTACACGGATCTGCCGCTCACCGAGAACGGTCGTCACCAGGCGCTGAAGCTGCTCGGAGAGCTCGACCCAAACCGATTCGAGCTGGTCTTGTCCAGTCCGCGGCAACGGGCCCGGGAGACGGCCGAGCTGGCCGGCTTCACCGGTGCGCACGAGCCGCAGGTCGAAGAGGACCTCGCAGAGTGGAACTACGGCGCGTACGAGGGCCTGACGCGGGCCGAGATCCGTGAGTCCGAGCCGGACTGGCTGATCTGGACGCACGGTGGAGGCGCCGGCGGGGAGAGCATCCTCCAGATGGTCACCCGGATGCGTCGGCTGATCGATCGGATCGAGGTCTCCGGCGCGGACCCCGTCATCTGCTTCGCCCACGGGCACGCGCTCCGGGCGCTGACCGTGGTCTGGCTGGGCCTCCACATCGGTCTCGGCGCGCACTTCGAGCTCGACACGGCGACGCTGTCGGTGTTGATCGACGACGACGCGGGGCGTAGCATCCAGCGCTGGAACTCTCCGGTTGGAGGCTGATCAGACGAATGTCGATCTCGGATGCCACACAAGATCCCGCCGCACCGATCCCGCCGCACCAGATCCCGCCGCACCGGCTCCCGCCGAGTCAGCGACACCGGTAGCGCGAGCCGACCGGATCCGCCACGTCAGGCTGTCGACCCTCACGCTCCCGCTGGAGGTCCCGATCAGCGACGCGAAGGTGCTGACCGGTCGGCAGAAGCCGATGACCGAGATCGTCTTCCTCTTCGTCGAGATCGCCACCGAGGCCGAGCAGCACGGGATCGGGTTCAGCTACTCCAAGCGGGCCGGTGGTCCGGCGCAGTATGCCCACGCCCGGGAGATCGCCGACAACCTGATCGGCGAGGACCCGAACGACATCGGCAAGATCTACACCAAGCTGCTCTGGGCGGGCGCGTCCGTGGGTCGAAGCGGCGTCGCAACCCAGGCGATCGCGGCTATCGACATCGCGCTGTACGACCTCAAGGCCAAACGGGCGGGCCTTCCGCTCGCGAAGCTGCTGGGGGCGTACCGGGACTCGGTGCAGACGTACAACACCTCAGGTGGGTTCCTGCACGCACCGATCGAGGAGGTCAAGGCGCGGGCGACCCAGTCGCTCGCCGAGGGGATCGGCGGGATCAAGATCAAGGTCGGTCAGCCCGACAGCAGGATCGACCTGGCGCGGGTGACGGCGGTGCGGGAGCACCTCGGCGACGACGTACCGCTGATGGTCGATGCCAACCAGCAGTGGGACCGGCCCACCGCGCTCCGGTTCGGCCGGGTGCTCGAGCAGTTCGGTCTGGTCTGGATCGAGGAGCCGCTCGATGCGTACGACGCCGAGGGTCATGCCCAGCTCGCCGCCGCACTGGACACGCCGATCGCGACCGGCGAGATGCTGTCCAGTGTTGCCGAGCACATCGCCCTGATCGAGCACCGCTCCGCAGACATCATCCAGCCAGATGCGCCGCGGATCGGCGGGATCACGCCCTTCCTCCGACTCGCTGCGCTGGCCGACCAGGCCAACCTGCAGCTCGCCCCGCACTTCGCGATGGAGATTCATCTGCATCTCGCGGCGTGCTACCCGCGGGAGCCGTGGGTGGAGCACTTCGAGTGGCTCGATCCGTTGTTCAACGAACGGCTGGAGATCCGGGACGGCCGGATGTGGCTCCCGACCCGACCCGGCCTCGGATTCACGCTGAGCGAGCAGGCGTACGCCTGGGTCAGCGAGACCGTGGAGTTCGGCCGGCCCTGACCTGCCGCGCCCAGGTCCCTGACCCGCCCGGCCGATCCGTTCCTGCACAGGCTGTTCGAGTCCGCACACTCCGTGAAGTGCGCAGACTCGAACAGGGTGTGCAGCTTCGCGCCCAGGGCCAGCCAGCTGCGGGTCAGTTCGCGCGGAGGGCCTTGCGGGAGACCAGCAGCAGCGTGCCGGCCACGACGAGTGCGGTGACCTGGATCGCGGCCATCGGGACCGGAGTGCCGTTGTCGAGTGCGCCCACCAACGGAGCGACGAGCCCGCCCATCACGAACTGGCTCGCGCCGAGCATCGCCGCGGCCGTGCCAGCCGTCTCGCCGTGCCGGCTGAGCGCCGCAGCGGGAGCGTTCGGAAACGACAGGCCGAGCGCCCCGACCATGACCCACAGCGGGACCATGAACCCGGCCAGACCGCCGAAACCGGTGATCGAGGTCGTCAGGAGCACCAGGCCACCCGCGAGCGCGATGACCACCGCAGCGGACAGGATCTGGACCGGTGTCCACCGCTTGAGCAGCAGCGGGTTCAGCTGGGTCGCGATGATCAGGCCCACAGCCGTCGAGCTGAACGCGAGCCCGAACTGCTGCGGGGTGAGGCCGTACATGCCCTGCAGGATGAACGACGAGCCCGCGATGTAGGCGAACAGGACCGAGAACATCAAGGCGGCCACCGCGACCAGGACAAGGAAGGCGCGGTCGGCGAACAGGCCGCGGTACGCCTTGAGCGAGCCGCGCAGCGACGCCGGAATCCGCCGCGACGGCGGCAGCGTCTCCGGCAGGGCGAACATGGCCAGCAGGAACAGGCCGAGCGCAATAGCGGCAAGGACCACGAAGATGCCTCGCCAGGAGGTGATCTGGAGAAGTGCACCGCCGAGCGAGGGCGCGAGGATCGGCGCGATGCCGAGCACGAGCACCAGACGGGACAGCAGCTGAGCCGCCTTGTAGCCCGAGAACAGGTCACGCACGATCGCCATCGCCACGACCGCGACGGCGGCACCCGCGACGCCCTGGAGCGTACGAGTGATGGCCAGCAGGGTGATGCTGGGCACGAGAGCGCAGAGCACGGACATCATCCCGTGGCCGGCCAGACCGATCAGCAGTGGTTTGCGCCGACCGACCGCATCGGACAGCGGGCCGATCACCAGCTGGCCCAGGCCGAGCCCGATCAGGAGGCCGGTGATCGTGGTCTGTGCCTGGACATCGGTCGCGCCGAGATCGGCCGACAGCGTCGGCAGCGCGGGAAGGTAGGTATCGATGGTGAGCGGGCCGATGGCGCTGAGGGCACCGAGGACGAGGACCAGCTGGAGGTAGCGCCGGCCGACGAACCGTTCCGCGAGCGGTGGCTCGGTGCTGGTGCCGATGGCGGCGGCGCCGCCGATATGCGTGGAGACAGTCGTGGTGCCAGTGGTGGCCGGCGGCGGAGCGAGGGCAGTCATGGGGCGATTCCTCGAACAACGAGCGAGACGGTCGTGGGGAGACGTCGTCCGGCACACCGTTGAATCGGCCGACTGCTCGCGCCGCTTCGGGGACCAAGGGCCCCGGGGCGGCGTATGAAACGGTGCAACCGGACCCGGCCGGGGTTCATTCCCGACGTACCAAGAAATCTTGAGGATTCTCTTGGGCAGAGGGCGAGCGGGTACGGCATGGATACACCGGCGAAACGTGCGGACAGCGCCCAGTTTCCGACGAGTGGATCCGGTCAGTAGGGTGGCGGGCGGATCGGCAAGCGGCATACGTTCTGCCCGAGACCCGGTCCCGGTGATCGACAGGGGGAACTGACATCAAGGCCGATCCCGCAATCCAGCTGAGACTGCTGGATCTGCAGACCATCGACAGCGCGATCGCCCAGCTCGAGCATCGCCGCCGCACGCTGGCCGAGCACGCCGACCTGGCCCGACTCCAGGCGGAGCGGGCCAAGCTCGCCTCCGATCTGGTTGCCGCCGACACCCGCGTCCTGGATCTGGAGGACGATCAGTCGAAGGCGGAGGCCGATCTGGAGCCCGTGCGTCAGCGACTCGTTCGCGACGAGAAGCGGATCGCCGACGGCTCGGTCAGCGACTCCAAGGCGCTCAGCGGGCTCGTCGAGGAGGTGGCGCATCTGCGGCGTCGGATCGGTGATCTGGAGGACGCCGAGCTCGAGGTCATGGAGTCACTCGAAGCCGCAGAGGCGGATCGGGCAAAGCTGCGCGCGCAGGCCCACGATGTCGACGAGCGGATCGCCACCACCACCGAGGCCCGTGACGGTCGGCTCGAGGTGATCGGTCGAGACCTCGCCGATCATCAGACCGAACGCTCGGAGGTTGCGTCCGTGCTGCCGACCGACCTGCTCGGTCTCTACGTCAAGATCGCCGCTGGTCACGGCGGCGTTGGCGCCGCCGAGCTGCGCCGGCGTCGTTGCACAGGCTGCCAGCTGGAGATCAACGCCGCCGACCTGCGCCAGTACGCAGGGGCGCCGGCCGACGAGGTGCTGCGCTGCGAGGAGTGCAGCCGGATCCTGATCCGTACGGCGGAGTCGGGTCTGTAGCACGCGATGCCTGCGCGCAAGGTTGCCGCTACGGACGTACCGGCGGAGCTGGCCGCGGGACTCGCCGCACTGCGCGACAGGCTGGAGATCCCGGCCGCCTTCTCGCCGGAGGTCCTCCGGACAGCCGAGCGGGCCGCCGATGTGCCCCACCTTCCCGAGCGTGATCGCACCGACCTGGAGCTGATCACCATCGATCCCGCGGGGTCGCGCGATCTCGATCAGGCATTGCACATCGCCCGCGCCGGTGCGGGCTACGTGATCTCGTATGCCATCGCCGACGTCGCAGCATTCGTCACCGCAGGCGACTCGATCGATGTCGAGGCGGCCAGGCGAGGCGTCACCCTCTATGCCCCCGATCGGCGTACCCCGCTGCATCCGCCGGCGCTGAGCGAGGGGGCCGCGAGCCTGCTCGCCGGGGAGGTCCGCCCGGCGCTGCTGTGGACGCTTCGCGTCGACGCCGACGCCGAGCTGCAGCATGCGGACGTCGTTCGGGCGCGCGTGCGAAGCCGCGACCAGCTGTCCTACGACCAGGCGCAGGCCGAGATCGACGGCGGCGAAGCACGAGACGCGCTCGCCCTGCTCGCCGAGGTCGGGCCGCTACGCGAGCAGCGGGAGCGCGATCGGGGCGGAGTGAGTCTGAATCTCCCCGAGCAGGAGACCCGCACCGGCCCGGACGGGTGGTCGCTGGCGTACCGCTCACCGCGACCGATCGAGGGCTGGAACGCCCAGATCTCACTGCTCACCGGGATGGCGGCGGCGCAGCTGATGATCGCCGGACGGGTCGGCATCGTGCGCACGGTCCCGCCCGCCGACGCCGGTTCCCTCCGCCGGCTGCGCCAGGTGGCCAGGGCACTGCGCATCCGCTGGCCCGGCGAGTGGGGCTACCCGGAGCTCGTGCGCAGCCTCGACCCCACCAGGCCGGCCGGTGCCGCCATGATGACGGCGTGTACGTCGCTGTTCCGGGGCGCCGGTTACGCCTCCTTCCGCGGCGAGGTACCCGACAGCACCGGGCACGCAGCGCTGGCGACCGACTACGCCCACGTGACCGCGCCGCTGCGTCGCCGGGTCGATCGCTATGCGGGAGAGATCTGCGTCGCCTTGTGCGCCAACGAGCCGGTGCCGGACTGGGCGATCTCTGCGCTGGACGCACTGCCGGCGGAGATGCGGGCAGCGGACCAGCGGGCCAAGAAGTACGAGCGCGCGATCGTCGACCTGATCGAGGTGTTGATCATGGGCAGCCGCACCGGCGAGACGTTCACCGGCACCGTCGTCGATGTCGACGTGGGCGGCCGGCGCGGGACGGTGATGCTGGCGGAGCCCGCCGTCGAGGCGCGGGTGGTCGGCACCGATCTCCTACTCGGGCGCGAGGTGCTCGTCCGGGTCTCCTCGCTCGACGCGGACAAGGGCATGGTCACGTTCGAGGTCGTCCGGCCGGTCTGACGGCGTCCCGCGGTTGTCGCCAGGTCCGAACCGGACCTGCAGCACGGCGCTCCCTCAAGCTTGGCCAAGGTTTCGCTTGTCTGCCTCACCCACCGAGCCAACCTCCCCTAGGCTCGCGCGTCAGTGCTGGTCGTGGAACGGACGCATCGAGGCGGACCGCCGCCGGCACCCGACGATCCGTCTGGGGGGATGGCAATCGTGGTCAATGGTGACGGTCGGGTTCCACAAGAGGCCGGTGCTCGTGCTGGCGATCAGTCCGGTGGGGCGGTGCGGCGATGGCGGCCGTGGCGGCGTCGGGGCGGTGGGTCGGCGTACGACGTTGCAGGGTCGGCCGGCGTGGCCGGGTCGAGCTCGGCAACCCACAGCGCGCCACGGCGACTGCTCGAAGGTGTTCCGACCACGGACGGGGTGCCGAGACGCGCCCAACCGGCGCTGGACTGACTGCGACGCTACGGCAGGTCCATCTATCTGGTTCAGCAGCGTCGAAGTAGGCACCGGCCCAGGTGGGCCGGTCGAGCTGCAGCGCGAGCCCGGTGCCGGCCTCGCCCTTGCGCTCGTACGTGCCTTCCAACGCCGCGGTCGGATCTGTGGTCGTCTCCGATGACCCCGGCACAGCCGATCGTGAACGTCGAACGCCGCGTAGCTCGGATCCGCGCTCGTGAACCCAGCTCCCGCGCACCACAGACTCCGCCTGACGCCGGCCACGGTCGGGTCTGGGGTCACGATGAAACTTCGGTCGGGGAGCTGGCTTCGTGTGCCGGCTAACCCATGAGATTGGTGGGACAGAAGATCGTGGGGGACGAGTCGGCCGATAAGCCGGATTCTGTGACCCGCGTGGGCGGGCCGGCGATCATCCATCTGCGACCGCTGTCGCCAGCGACCTGGTGCGGCCTACCCGGGGGCTCGGGCGAGCAGCCCTCGAACGCTCCCGCAGACGCTTGCGCGTCCTCTTGGCCTTGCTCCGGGTGGGGTTTACCGAGCCGCCCCAGTCACCTGGGGCGCTGGTGGTCTCTTACACCACCGTTTCACCCTTACCGCCGTTTCCGGCGGCGGTCTGCTTTCTGTGGCACTGTCCCGCGGGTCACCCCGGGTGGGCGTTGCCCACCACCCTGCTCTGTGGAGTCCGGACTTTCCTCAGCGGGGCTGGATGCCTCGCCGCGATCGCCTGGCCGACTCGTCCGCGCCGATCGTATCCCCCGGGTGCCCTCGGGTCCCACCGAGCGACATTCGAGTCCCACCGAGTGACATTGTCGGGATGGCATACATCCTCATCGACGCGGATTTGCCCGGTCGTGCTCGGCAAGCTTTGCCTCTCTCGTACCGGTGAGCCATCCGACGTGGAGGGCTCAACCGTCCCGCCGTAGTGCGTCGGCTGATCCGCCGGCTACTCGGGGGCATCTCCTGCCACACTGCCAGCATGTCGCAAGTGCACGTTCTGCACATCGTGGAACCGAACTGCTCGTCCTTCGGCATCGCAGAGTGGGCGCCGAGTCGCTCGCGGCGAGGCGCGAGGGTGCCTTGTACGTCGATGACCTGGTGCCCCAGCGAGTCACCCATCAGCAGCGACACCGTGCCCACGCCGGGTTCAGCCAGCTGCGCGATGACGTCGGCCCGGCCATGCTCAGCCCAGAGGTACCCAGATGAGGCATGAAGCGGGCATGACACCCATCACCCTGGCGTACGGCAGGAGTGGTCTGGAGATCGAGTTGCCGGAGAAGCAGACTCTTGTCGTCCAACCGGTGTTCGCGGCGGCAGCGGACGACCAACGCCTCGAAGTGCTTCGGGCGCTGCGAGAGCCGGTCGCCGGCTCGGCCCTGCGCGACATCCTCCGGCCGGGCGCGACCGTCGCGATCTCCATGTGCGACGGCACCCGGCCACAACCGCGGCACATCGTGATCCCGGCCGTCCTCGAGGCCCTGGAGGGAATCGTCCGGTTGGAAGACGTGGTCATCCTCGTCGCAACCGGGACCCATCGAGGCAACACTGTCGACGAGATCCGCGCGATGGTGGGCGAAGAGGTCGCGGACACTGTCACGATCGTCAACCACGACGCCCGTGACGACACCTCCTTGGTCTATCGGGGTCGACACGGGAACGGGGTGCCTGTGTGGCTCAACAAGACGTGGGTCGAGGCCGACATCCGCATCACGACGGGGTTCGTCGAGCCGCACTTCTTCGCCGGGTTCAGCGGCGGACCCAAGATGGTCGTTCCCGGTCTGGCCGGGCTGAAGACCGTTCTCACGCTCCACAACGCCGCCAGGATCGGTGACCCGCATGCGACCTGGGGCATCTGTGAGGGCAACCCCGTGCACGACGATGTTCGCGCCGTCGTCGAGGCTGTCGGCGGCGTCGACTTCGCCCTCGACGTTGTCCTCAACCGGGAGCAGCAGATTGTCAAGGCCTTCGGCGGCCCGGTGCTGGCGATGCATGCAACAGCGCGGCAGCTGACCCGAGAGCTGGCCATGCGACCCGTCCCGGCGCTGTTCGACGTCGTCGTCACCACCGGGTCGGGGTTCCCGCTGGACCAGAACCTGTACCAGTCGGTGAAAGGCATGACCGCGGCCGCGAAGGTCGTACGACCGGGCGGGACGATTGTCTGTGCGGCCGAGTGCATGGACGGATTCCCCGACCACGGCTCGTACCGCGAGGTCCTCGCCTCGGCGCGCTCGCCGCGGGCACTCCTCGACAGCATCTCGGGCCGGACCGAGACGGTCCCGGACCAGTGGCAGGTGCAGATCCAGGCCAAGGTCCAGGACTACGCGCGGGTGGTCATGCACACCTCCTACCTCAGCGATGACGCGCTGGCCGCGGCGCACCTCGAGCAGACCGACGACGTCTCCAGGACCGTGATCGAAGCGCTCGCCGCGGTTGGCCCGGACTCCAGGGTCTGTGTATTGCCCGAGGGGCCTCAGACGATCCCGTACGTCGTCGATCAGCAGACGTAGGGACCTCACGACGGTGCTGCCGAGCTCTACGTCGACTTGACCGCCACCACCGCTCGCTGTGCCACGTTCCAGGTCGAGTGAGTCGGACCGGTCATGGCCAGGCGATCAGCTTGACCGTGCCACGCGAAGCCAGCCCGCGTCCCCCGACGGGAGCGGGCTGCTCCTTCGCGCATGGTGAATCAGATCTGGCCTAGAGATCGACCGGCCGCAGCACCTGGTCGATGCCGTGCGCGATCTGGCGGTTTCCCTGGTTGAGATTCGCCCGCACGACGTACGGATCGGCGTCGTCCGGATCCAGGTCGCCGAGCTGGACAAAGATGCGGTAGCGGACCTTGACGGTGATGGCGGCGCCGGGAAGCGCGGTCGCGAGCTTCGCCCCGTTGGACTTCAGCGCGGTCCGGTACGAAATCGTCGAGCCGGGCACGACATGGTAGAGGAGCACCCGCTCGATAGTGGGAATGCCGAGCGAGGCGACGTCGGTGAACACCGCGGACTCGCTCGAGTACGACTTGCCGGTCAGGTCTGATGCAAGCCGACGAAATGCGCGATCTGTTGGCAGGAACGCCGTCAGTGGCACGGAACCGTCGGCGAGAACGCCTACCGGCGACTTCGGGTCTGCTGCCAGTACAGCCCCGACGGCCTTGGTGAGGATGTCGTAGTCGTTCCAGTTGTGGTCGAACCCCGACGTGTCCTTGGCCAGCAGTGCGGCCACGCTGCGTTGACCAAGCTGATCCTTGGCGTGGGCCTCGGCCGGCGCTGCGGTCAGCAGGACCGTGCTCACCGCGAGCACGAGGCCCGCCCCCAGCGCGGTAATGCGACGACTGATCTTCATCGATCCAGCTCCTCTCAGGAACCCCGGTTGGGATTCCTTCCAGGCTTTCTCTGGTCGGGGGTGCTGCGGATGCACCCGATGCGGCGGGCGATCAAGGAGTCGGCTTGGCGTGCAGGAGCTCCTCGAGCGCTGTCCGGACCGCCGGCTCGGGCAGGCGCCAAGCGCCGAGCCGCACGGCACCGTACGTCGTCCCAGGCCGGATTGACCCTCGCTCCGTGCCCGACCCGAGCAACCGGGAGGATCCAGCCATGCGTGCATTCGTGCTGACCGGTCCCGAGTCGTACGTCGTGGACGACGTGCCCGCTCCCGAACCTGGGCCGGGGGAAGCCGTGATCGACGTGGAACGGGTCGGGGTCTGCGGCACCGACATCGAGTTCTACCTCGGACACATGGCGTATCTGCATCAGGGTCACTCGTCGTATCCGCTGCGGCTCGGCCACGAGTGGTGCGGACAGGTCGCTGCCGTCGGTGACGGGGTCGACCCGGGATGGATCGGTCGTCGGGTGATGGGCGACACCATGATCGGCGACGGCACCTGTCGCCGCTGCCGGCGCGGACACCAGCACGTCTGCGAGCACCGCCGCGAGGTCGGCATCCGCGGTGGCCTGGCCGGCGCGCTCGCCGAGCAGCTGGCCGTCCCGGTCTCCTCACTGCACGTCCTGCCGGACTCGGTCGACCCCGTACTCGGCGCACTGGTCGAGCCAGGCGGCAACGCGCTCCGGGCTGCTCGAGCGACCCAGGCCCACTCGGGCGATCGGGTGCTGGTGACCGGGCCGGGAGCGATCGGCACCCTGGTCGCGATGTTCCTCCGGTCCGCCGGCGCAGAGGTGCATCTGCTGGGCCGGACGGACGGCGGCCTGGACTTCGTGAGGTCGCTGGGCTTCGCGCATGCCTGGACCGAGCAGACCCTTCCCGATCTACCGTTCGACGCGGTCGTCGAGGCGTCCAACGCCGCCCAGCTGCCGGAACTGGCCCTCGACCGGGTGGAACCGGCTGGACGGGTTGTCTACGTCGGACTCGCCGGTGCGCCCAGCCGGATCGACACCCGTGAGCTGGCGCTCAAGGACGTCACGGCGGTCGGTGTGCTGTCCGCCTCTCCGGGCCTGGCCGACACGATCGCCGCGTACGCGGATGGCACCGTCGATCCGCGTCCCCTTGTCGCGGCCACGGTCTCGCTCGATCAGGTCGGTGCGGTCCTCGCGGGCGATCCGGTTCCGGGCGCCGGGCCCGGACCGAAGGTCCACGTCGATCCCAGGTGGCGCTGAGCTCCGGCGATGGTGGGATCGCCGACCACGACCTGGTCCGGCCCGCACGTTCGCCCTGGTCCCACAGACCAGCCATAGGTCATTCTCATGAACTGTCCTTACGCTGTCGGGATGGACCCCATCGGGCCTGGGCGGCTGCGCGGCTTCCGCGCGCCCGCCGCCGACCCGCCGGGGACCTCGACCGCACCCCAGCGAGGTGCAAGGCCCGAACCAAGCGCAGAGACCGAATCAGGCGCAACGCCCCAACGAGGCGCGACAACCAGGGGCGCCACGATGCCCGAATCGGGCGCGCCGACGGGACCCAGCGGGCCGATGGAGCGGGGAGCCACGCCTCGTGCGGAGGATCCGTCCGGCGGGGGAGGGTCGGCAGAGGTTCTCGAGGTGGGGCCGCCCCGGCGGCCGCGACGCCTGCCTACGGTTCGGCGCCCGGCCCGACAGCCTGGGAGCCGCAACGGATGGCGCTGGATGATCGCCGCGGCGACCGTTCTCGTGGTCGCGATGGTGATCATCGCCGGGCTCGCGTTCCGGCTCGGGGCCGGCTCCGCCGGCGGTGCCGCCCAGGCATCCGCCACCCCGACTCGTACGCCCGCGGCAACACCGACCGCGCTGCCGGTCACCGATCTCTATCAGCAAGTCGCTCCCTCGGTGGTGCTGATCACCACGTCGAAAGGGTCGCTCGGCACGGGCGTGATCGTCACCGACACCGGCACCGTGTTGACGGCGGATCACGTTATCTCGGGCGGCGGCTCGCTTTCGATCACCTTCGTCGACGGCACGAAGGCGGCGGCGACGATCGCCTCCGCGAACCCCAAGACCGACACCGCCACGCTGACGCCGAGCAAGCTCCCGGAGGTCGTCGTGCCGGCCACGCTCGGTGGCAGGGTGGCCGTCGGCGCCGATGTGGTGGCCATCGGTAATCCACTGGGGCTCCGGGACAGCACGACCACGGGTATCGTCTCCGGGCTGGATCGCGAGACCAAGATCAAGACGTCCGGGGCGAAGTCGGCGGGTTCGCTCGGCGGACTGATTCAGTTCGACGCGGCTGTCAACCCCGGAAGCTCCGGCGGTCCGCTGCTGAATGCCCAAGGACTGGTGATCGGCGTGGTCGTCTCGATCGCCGACCCGGGTCGCGACGACGCGTTCGCCGGGATCGGGTTCGCCGTGCCGATCGGTACCGCTCTCGGCGGGGGCTCCGGCGACGGGCCGGGCGGGGGTCCGCAGCTGTGAACGGACGTGCCCTCGGCGACGTGGAGTTGTTCGTGGAGCTGTCGATGAAAGGAAGACCATGACGTCGAACCCACTCGAGCCGGTGCTGTTCGAGGTCAAGCGCACGATTGTCGGTCAGGACGTGCTCCTAGAGCGGATGGCGATCGCGATGCTGGCCGGAGGGCACCTCCTCGTCGAGGGTGTGCCGGGACTGGCCAAGACGCTCGCGGTCAAGTCCCTCGCCGGCGCGATCGGCGGCCAGTTCCAACGGATCCAGTTCACGCCCGACCTGGTGCCCGCCGACCTCGTCGGGACCCGGGTCTACCGCCAGCACTCCGGTGAGTTCGAGACCTCGCTCGGTCCGGTCTTCACCAATCTCCTCCTGGCCGACGAGATCAACCGTGCGCCGGCCAAGGTACAGAGCGCACTTCTCGAGGTGATGCAGGAGCGACAGGTCACGATCGGGCGGGAGACCTTCCACGTGCCCGAACCGTTCCTGGTGATGGCTACCCAGAACCCGATCGAGTCGGACGGAACCTATCCCCTGCCCGAGGCGCAGGTCGACCGGTTCATGATGAAGGTCGTCGTCGACTACCCGACCTCGCCGGAGGAGCACGCCATCGTCCAGCGGGCGCTCGTGCCGGCCGGACCGCCGCAGGTGATGCTGTCGCCGGATGACCTGATCCGGATGCGAGGGGCCGTCGGAGAGGTGTACGTCGACCCGTCGATCGTCGACTACGCGGTTCGGCTCGTCACCGCGACACGATCGCCGGCCGCGGTCGGCCTAGGCGATCTCGACCGGTACGTCACCTACGGCGCGAGCCCGCGGGCGACCATCGCACTCGTCCTCTGCGGACGCGCGCTGGCGTTCCTCCGTGGCCGTGACTATGTGCTGCCATACGACATCGACGAGCTGGCGCTGGACGTGCTGCGGCACCGGATCGTGCTGTCGTACGAGGCGCTGGCCGACGATCTCGATGCCGATACCGTCCTCGTCCGGGTGCTCCGCGCCGTCGTGTCACCGGAGGTGGTGCTCCAGCCATGACCGCCGATCCATTCCTGCCCAGCGATCCAGCCATGATCATCCACAGATGATCACGGCGCCCGACCGCCTGCTGCTCCGGCTCGAGTGGCAGATCATTCGGCGACTCGACGGCCGTATCCAGGGCGGGTATCGCACCCCGCGCCGGGGGTCTGGTCTCGACTTCGCGGGGCTGCGATCGTACGTCGACGGTGACGACGCCCGGCACATCGACTGGAACGTCACCGCTCGGCTCGACGAACCGCAAGTGCGGGAGTTCAACGAGGACCGCGAGCTGACCGCATGGCTGGTGCTGGACCGGTCGGCCTCGATGCTGGTCGGCGGACCTGGCCGCAACAAGTTCGACGTGCTCGGCGAGCTGACTCTCGTCCTGGCGCGGTTGCTGGGTCGCGGCGGCAACCGGGTCGGTGCGGTCCTGTATGACGGCGCACCCAGGGACGGTGGTTCCACTCGCATCATCGCGCCCGGCACCGGTCGCAACCACGCACTGCGGATCGGCAGGCAGCTCGACCGCGCACCCGAGCAGCACGCTGCGGCCACCACCGATCTTGCGACGATGCTGGACGCCGTCGCTCCACTGGCGCGCCGATCGCTCGTCATCGTGATCTCGGACTTCATCGGTCTGGGGGACTGGCAGCGACCGCTGATCCGGCTCGCACATCGCAATGAGGTCGTCGCGCTGCGGATCGTCGACGATGCCGACGACGCGATCCCGGAGATGGGACTGATCGTGGTCGAGGATGCCGAGACGGGCGAGCAGCTGCTCGTCGACTCCGGCGATCCCTGGTTCCGCGCGAGGTTCCGCGACGGAGTCGACGAGCGGGACGCCGCGATCCGCGCCGGGACGCGCCATGCCGGAGTGCCGTTGCACCGGGTCACCACGGACGGCGATCTTGTCGACACACTGGTTCGGGTCGTTCGGGGGACTCAGAGGCGAGGGCGGCCGGCCGGCCCTTCGACGGGCCCAGGGCACGTCACGGGTTCAGAGCGCACCACGGGATCAGGGCTCGGCACGGTCGCGGGGCACCCCACGTGAGCCTCACCTATCCGCTGCTGCTGGCGCCCGGTCTGCTGCTGGCCGCCGGGCTGCTCGCGGCTGTCGTCCTGCTCGAGCGGCGCCGGTCAACGGTCCTCATTGCGGCCGGTGTCTCCGACCCCGGCCGAGGGCGTCGTCCCTTCGGCGTGTGGCTCTGCCTGGCCGGCGTCTTGGTGCTGGTGATTGCCATGGCCGGTCCGACCGCGAAACTGCCGGTCGGACGGAGCGCGGGCACGGTGATCTTGGCGATGGACGTGTCCAACAGCATGAGTGCCTCCGACGTCGCCCCCAGCCGGCTCGCGGCCGCACAGCAGGCAGCTCTCGCATTCGTCGACGCCCAGCCCGACACGGTCGACATCGGCGTCGTGGGATTCGACCAGGGATCGCTGGCGACTTCGCTACCGAGTGCGGATCGAGCGGCATCGAAGGCCGCCGTGGCGAACCTGCGCATCGCGGGTGGCACCTCGTTGGCCGCGGCGATCCTCGGTTCGCTGAGCGCCATCACTGGCAAGACCGTGACGATCGGCAAGGACGGCAACCTTCCGGACCTGGGCTACTGGGGCTCCGCGACGATCGTGCTGTTCTCCGACGGCGAGGACAGTGGCGGACAGGGATCGAATGCCGGCAGCGATGCGGTGACCGCCGCCTCGACGATTGCCCAGAACGCCGGTGTCCACATCGAGACAGTCGGTGTGGGCACGGCCGACGGCACAACCGTCCAGCTCGATGGCTATCGGGTCCACACGGCTCTTGACACCAAGGAGCTGACGACCATCGCCCAGACCACCGGTGGCAGCTATCACCCCGCGTCCGACACTGCACAGCTCGACGGGGTCGCCTCCACCATCGACCTCCGGCTGACCGTGGCCAAGCAGGACGTGCCCCTGGCCGGCGCGTTCATCGCGCTGGCGCTGGCTCTGCTCGCCACCGGTGCCCTGCTGACGGGCATCCGCACCGGGAGGGTCGTGTGATGGCGATTTCGAGGTTTCGATCATGACCTTCGAGTGGCCATGGGCGCTGCTGTCGCTCTTGATCGTCCCGATCGTCTGGGGTCTGACCTGGCTGCTACGGCGCCGCCGGCGTCGCTCGGCCGTGCGAGTGACCTCGATCGCCCTGGTGCGGACCTCGCTACCGAAGCGGACGCGCTGGACTCGGCTGATCCCCAGTCTGATCATGATGCTCGGCTTCGCCACATTGAGCATCGGTGCCGCGCGACCGCAAGCGAGCGTGCCCGTGGCGTCGGACTCGACGACGATCATGCTGGCCATGGATGTGTCGGGATCCATGTGTTCCACCGACGTCGACCCCAACCGGCTCACCGTAGCCCAGCAGGCAGCGATCGCCTTCATCGCTTCGGAGGCGGGCAAGGCCAAGATCGGACTCGTGGCTTTCTCCGGTGTTGCCGGACTGCAGGTGCCGCCGACCACCGACTCCGACAAGTTGATCCAGGCGATCAACAACTTCTCCACGTCACGAGGAACGGCAATCGGGTCGGCGATCCTCACCTCGATCGACGGCATCTCCGCGGTCGACCCGACCGTTGCTCCCAGCGGGGTAGACGCCGAGACCGCGCAGCGACTCGGCTACGCGGCTGACGTGATCGTTCTGTTGACCGACGGTGCCAACACCCAGGGCGTCGAACCGGCGCAGGCCGCCAAGGTGGCAGCCGTCCGTGGCGTCCGGGTCTTCACCATCGGATTCGGCACCACGACGCCGACCCGGATGGCCTGCACCGGTCAGCAGGCCGGTGGGTGGGCCGGGGGTGGTGGCCCTGGCGGGGGTCCCTTCGGGGGATGGGGCGGTGGTCCGTCGGGTGGCCGCAATCCGTTGATCATCGACGAGGATGCGCTGAGGGAGGTCGCCCACACCACCGGCGGCCAGTACTACCGCGCCGAGAGCGCCGATCAGCTCCAGAAGGCGATGGGCGATCTGCCCAGCCATGTCACCGTCGTGACCAAGCACGTCGATGTCGCGTCGTGGTTCGCTGCTGCGGGTGCGATTCTGGTGGTGGTCGCGCTCGCCCTGTCACTGTGGTGGAGCCGGGTACGCGTCACCGTACCCCGTGCTCGTACGCGTAGATAACCGCCTGCACACACCCGGGACCGAGCCATCCACTCGATTGGAGCCCTAGGCCACCCGCCGGCCCGACCACGATGCTCAGCGTGGCCACAGCACTCACTCCGCACGATGGCACGGACACCAAGCGACGAGAAGACGAGGCACCCGTGCCCGCGATGCAAAGGACGGCTCCCGCGACCGGCGCCCGAGCGCGAGTCACGCTGACCCGTCTCGATCCGTGGTCGGTGATGAAGACGGTCTTCCTGTTCTCGATCGCTGCCGCCGTCGGCGTGATCACGCTGGTCTACCTGGCTTGGTTGATGCTGAGCGGTTCGGGGCTGTTCGACTCGGTCAACGCCGCCCTGTCCCAGCTCGTGCCGTCGGCGGGGTCGGTCTCGCCGCGGATCCAGGACTACGTCGACACCCAGAAGGTGGTCGGTGCGACTGCGCTGGTCGCGGCTATCGGCGTTGTCGTCGTCACGGCGACGAGCACGCTCGGCTGCTTCTTGTACAACGTGGCGGCCACATTGTTGGGCGGGGTCGACATCACGCTCGAGCCCTGACCTCCGCTTGGGTGGGTGTCATGTGATCGCGCTCAGCCTGGTCTCAGGTTGATCCTGTGAGACTTCTTGCCGTGACAGCGGAAGCGCCACCCGGACCCGGGCCGATCGATACCTGGAGTCCGTCGTCGCGCGTCGATCGGGCGGGTGAGACGACCGGCCTCGTCCAGGTCGGCACGCCCCGACCCAGGTTCTCGATCGTCGTGCCGGCTTACAACGAAGCGGAGTATCTACCGGCGACCCTGCGGTCGTTGAGCACCCAGCACAGCGGGGCCGGAGTCGAGATCGTCGTCGTCGACAACAACAGCACGGATGCGACCGCCGAGGTCGCCCGGTCGTTCGGGGTGCGGGTGATCGCCGAACCGGAAGCCGGTGTGTGCCAGGCCCGCCAGCGCGGATTGCTCGAGGCGACGGGCGAGATCGTGATCTCGGTGGACGCCGACACCATCTACCCGGCCGGTTGGCTGACCCGGATCGAGTCGTCGTTCGAGCGGTGGCCGGATGCGGTGGCGGTCGCCGGGCCGTGCCGCTACGTCGATCCGCCGTGGTGGATGGCTGCGTTCTCCCGCGGGGTGTTCGGTGCCGTCGAACGTGTCTACCGCCACACCGGCTGGGTGGGATATGTCACCGCGACCAACACGGCGTTCCGCCGAGATCGCTTCGACGGCTATGACCTCTCTCTCACCCAGGGCGGCGACGAGCTCGACCTGTTGCGCCGGCTCCGGTCGCGCGGTCGGGTCGTCTGGAACGCGTCGAACCCTGTCCTGACATCGTCGCGGCGACAGTCGCGGGGGCTGGTCCACACGCTGGTGATCAGCTTCTTGATCTACTACCTGCTGGCCTACTGGCTCAACAGGTTCGCTTCCCGGTCGATCCTCGGACGAGCGCCGGTGATCCGTCGGTCGGTCGAGCGACGCGCCGACTGAGGCCGTGTCGCACAATGGCCTGAGTACGGTGTCGGCCCCGCAAGCGTTCGGCCGACCTGCCGGTCAGGAGGTCGGAGACACGATGAAGGCGCCGCGCTGGCCAGACGTGGTCGCGATCGCCCGTCAACGTGGCATCCGGGCCCGATCCGTGGCGTCCGCGGTCCTCGTTGTGCTGGTGGCGCTGCTCGCCGGCGGAGCGGTTCTGATCTTCCTGCTGCAGGACAACCTGGACAGCACCGCCCGGGATGCGGTCCAGACGCGGGCCGGTGAGGTTGCGACGATGGTCGAGGAGCAAGGCGTCTCGACCACCGCCACGGCGATTCAGGAGGAGTCGCGGAGCGGGCAGCTGGTGCAAGTCCTGTCGACCGACGGTAAGGTGCTGGCCGCATCGAGCCGCGTGGTCGACACCACACCGATGTCGACGGCACGGCCCGCTCCAGGGGAGAAGTCGATCGACGAAGTAGACCTCGATCATGTCGGACACGCCGGTGACTGGATGGTCGTCTCGACCGGGGTCGAGGCAAGTGGCATCGACTACATCGTTCAGGTCGCGATCCCGATCGGAGTACAGCACGAGACCGTGCAGACGGTCGCGATCTTCCTGCTGGCGACAACTCCGCTGCTGGTGATCGGAGTCGGACTTGCCGTGTGGGTGCTGGTCGGGTGGGCGCTCCGTGCCGTGGAGCGAATTCGGGTCGAGGTCGCCTCCATCGATGATCATCGACTCGGTCGCCGGGTTGCCGTCCCTCCCACCCACGACGAGATTGCCGCGCTGGCCGAGACCATGAACACGATGCTCGACCGGCTGGAGACATCCCAACGGGCACAACGTGCATTCGTGTCCGACGCAAGTCACGAGCTCCGCAGCCCGCTGGCAACCCTGACGACGGCGACCGAGCTCGCCGCCGCCGGCGACGAGACGACCCGCACCCGGCTGCTCGGCACGATCGGCAGTGAGCTGGCACGCGTCCGCGGTCTCGTCGACGCGTTGATGACCCTGGCGCGGGCCGACGCGCACGATCTTCTCGCTGTGCGCGAGGATGTCGATCTGGATGACCTGGTCGACGCGGAGGTGCAGCGGCTCCGAGCCACCAGCGCGCATCGCGTCGTTGCCGACATCGAGCCGGTGCGGTTGGCGGGCGGAGACGCGCAGCGGTTGGCGCAAGCGTTGCGGAACCTCGTCGACAATGCCGACCGCCATGCCGCGGGATGGATCCGGCTGTCGCTGCGCCGTAGCGATGGCCACGCCGTGCTGAACGTCGACAACGATGGGCCCGTGGTGCCCCCTCTCGATCGAGAGCGGATCTTCGAGCGATTCGTACGCCTGGACGAGAGCCGAAGCCGCGACGCCGGTGGCAGTGGTCTCGGCCTGGCGATCGCGCGCACCTCGGTCGAGTCGCACGGCGGAACGCTGCGGGTCGTCGACAGTCCGGATGGGTGCTGCCGCTTCCAGATCGTGGTTCCCGCCGCCCCGAGGTAGCTTTCCCGCAACGCCGCCGCACCCTCCACCCGGTGGCGTGCTCAGGGCGGTCTCAGGCGTTGTCAGCCACGCTCGCGCCGTGCGGAACTCATGCGCCGTGGCAACAGCGGGCGGTTTGACCCCGGACCCTGTCGTCCGCTGCTCGGTGGCCTCCGTCGCGGGCGTCCTGCTGATCGTGGCCGTGGCTGCGCTGCTGCCGCGCACGGGTGCTGTGCTGCTGGGCGGCGGGGGCTTGTTCGGCCACATCGGCTACGACGGTGCGGTGTACTACGCAGCGGCAGTCGGGGCGGTGACGGGCGAAGCGCCCTATCGAGACTTCCTGCTGCTCCACCCGCCCGGCATCCTGGTTTCCCTGCTGCCCTTCGCCGAGCTCGGCCGGGTGATCGGTGATCCCTGGGCCATGGCTCTGGCGCGGCTCGCCTGGATGGCAATCGGGGCCGGTTCGGCTGTGGTGGCGTCCCTGACGTTTCTGCGCTTCGGCGCCGGCCCTGCCCTGGCCGCGGGGCTGAGCTATGCGGTCTTCTTGCCGGCGATCCGCGTCGAGCACTCCACGACACTCGAGGCCCCGGGATCGCTGTGTGTGCTGGTTGCCATCGCCCTGCTGACCCGACCGGCACTCGTCCGCGATGGGCTTGCGCCGTCGGCGGTGCTCGCTGGCTGCCTCCTCGGATTCGCATCAGGACTGAAGATCTGGGGGGTCGTTCTCGCAGCAACCGTGGTGGTGTGGTGTCTGGTTGTCCTCGGCCACCGGCTCGCCGGCGCAGTAGCCGGCGGCTTCGTGGCAACCATGATCGTGGTGTGTCTGCCGTTCTTCGTCGTCGGCCCCAGCGCGATGTGGCGGATGGTCGTGATCGACCAGATGGGCCGGGAGCGGGCTCGAGCGAGCGTTGGCACACGACTGCTCGACATCGCCGGCCTGTCGGGGTGGGGCGGCACGGAACAGCTCGTCGTGCTGATCATCGTGGCAACGCTGGCTCTCGGCGCCAGTGCACTGGCGTGGCGCATCCCGGCGGGGCAGCTCGGCGTTGTCCTGCTCGCCGCGTCCCTGCTCGTGCTGTTGTGCACTCCGCCCTGGTCGCACGACTACGGCGCGCTGGCCGCGCCGTCGGTCGCCTTGATCGCCGGCGGTGCGGCCGCGACGTCGGCGGGTTCGGCCGCGCTGTCGGGGCCCGGGGCTGGGTCCCGTTCACTCGCCCTTACCGCCGTTGCGTTGTCGGTCGTCGGGATGTACGTGCTCGTCGCCGCCCCCGGTCACCCATTCGGTCATCGTTTTCCCGGTGCTTCGCTCGCCGTCGTGCTGGCGGACGTTCCAGGTTGTGTGACCACCGACGACCCGACGTTGTTGATAGAGACGAACCTGCTGAGACGCAACCTGGCGCGAGGGTGCCCGCTCGTGGTCGACCTCGGGGGGTACTCCTACCACCTGCAACCGGGAGCCTCGAGACACGTCCCCCGGACAAGGAATGGGCAGTGGCAACGGTTCACGCGCGGCTACCTGGCCGGCGGACGGGCCAGTGTCATCGTCCGGTTCGACCGCGCGACTGGGCTGAGCGCGAAGACTCGGCGGACCATCGCGTCGTGGCCGGTGGTAGGCGAGGTCGGACGCTATTCCGTGCGTTCGCCGACCTGAGCCGGCGCCTCGACCCGAGCGCCTCGACCGAGCGCCTCGACCCGAGCGCCTCGACCCGGGCGCGGCGATCTGCTCAGCTTCGGCACAGGGTCGGCTTGGGATGCTGGCAGAGTTGTGCTGTACGAACGGAGGGCGCCGTGCGGGTGTTGCTGGTGGAGGACGAGGAACGGCTGGCCCAGACGGTCAAGGACGGTCTGGTCGGCGAGGGCTTCGTCGTCGACATCGTGCCCGACGGGGTGTCAGCGGTCTGGGCGGCGACGGAGTTCGCGTACGACGTCGTCGTTCTCGACATCATGCTGCCCGGCCTCAACGGATACGACGTCTTGAAGAAGTTGCGCGAGCGCAAGGTGTGGACTCCGGTGCTGATGTTGACGGCGAAGGACGGCGAGTACGACCAGACCGACGCCTTCGATCTCGGTGCCGACGACTACCTGACCAAGCCGTTCAGCTTCATGATCTTGGTTGCCCGGCTGCGCGCACTGGTCCGCCGCGGCGCGCCGGAGCGTCCCGTGCTGGTCACGGTCGGCACGCTGACGCTGGACCCGGCCCGTCGCCATGTCGAGCGACGCGGTGTCGTCATCCCATTGACCGCTCGCGAGTACGGTCTGCTGCTGTTCTTGATGCGTAAGGGCGGCGACGTGGTCAGCAAGGCCGAGATCCTCGACGGCGTGTGGGATGCCGCCTACAGCGGCGGCGACAATGTCGTCGAGGTCTACATCAGCTATCTCCGACGCAAGATCGATGAGCCGTTCGGGCTGCAGACCCTGCGGACCGTCAGAGGCCTGGGGTACCGCCTCGACCCGGACGATCCGGCAGTGGGGCTCTGCCACCCACCGATATGCCTCGATCAGCTCGTCGGTGACGTCCCGCCACGATGCGACCCCCGCCGGCAGGGGTCGTGGCCGACCCAGCTGCTCGGCTATCGCGGCGGCCCACCGGTCTGGCGCCGCGGTCGGCGGGAGCAGCCGCGTCGCCGCTCTGAGTCGTGTGCCGGACGGCCGGGGTGTCGACGGCCACGATAGGCAGTCCGCAGGCGGCCGCCTCGAGCAGCACCAGGCCGACCGTTTCGGTGAGTGACGGCATCAGCAACACATCGGCGGCCCAGTACGCGTCCGCGACCTCGGATGCGGATCGCGTGCCGGCGAACGTCACCGGGAGCCCGGCGAAGTGTCGTTCGAGCCGGGCACGTTCCGGGCCGTCGCCGATGAAGGTGAGATGCCAGGCCGCGGGTGCGCCCCGCGGCCGAGACGACCCGGGCCAGCAGCTCGAGATTCTTCTCCGGAGCCAGCCGTCCAACGCACATGGCTGTCGGCAGCCCCGGCTGGTCGGTCAGCCAGGACGGCGCGCGGGTCGCGCGGGCCGGGATGGAACACCTCGGCGTCCACGGCCGGCGGCCACAGCTTGGAGCTGACTCCGAGGGCTGGAGCCTTGCTGGCCGTGCCGGTGAGGTGGCCAAGGCGAGGTCGGCCCGGCCGATAAGCCGAGCGCATCATCGCGCGGAACACCGGTCGAGCGCCTCGAGTCGGTAGCGCGGCAGATATGCCTCGAGATCGGTGTGGAAGCTGACCACGGTCGAGTGGCGGCCGGCGATCGAGCCGAGGGCGGCCGAGCCCATCAGCACCGGATTGACCACGTGGACGACATCGGGATCGAAGCGTTCCAGCGGCTTCGGCACCGGCCACGGGAGCGGGAAGGCCGACGCGCCGACGAGCGGTCGACGAACGGCACGACGATGCCGGGCAGCTCGAGCTGCTGGACCCCTCGATCGTCCGACCGCATAGTGGGGGCGATGATCAGGAGGTCGTGGCCGGTCGCGGCGAGCTCGATCGACCGTGTGTCTGCAGCCTGGTGACGACACCGTCGACCGACGGCAGCCACGTCTCGGTGATCAGCGGCGATCCGCATCGCGCTCAGCCGGCGATCGGCGGCGGCGTACGCGGCAGGAGCTGCGCGTTCGGTCCGGCCGCCAGCCGGTGGCCGGCCAGATCACCGCCCGTGTCGATGCGGTGGCGGTGCTCGGCGGCGGTCGCCAGCAGGTCGTCGATCACCGCGTCGTCGAGCAGGTGCGGCTGGAGGCCGAGGTCGAGCAGCCCGGTGTTCGCGGCGACGATAGTAGTGCTGATCCAGTTCGACCCGCGGGTTGGGAAGGTGGTCGATGTCGGCGCCGCTGCGTCGCGAGACCCGCTTGGCGAGCTCGAGGACGGAAAAGGACTCGGTGAACTGGTTGAAGACACGGAACTCGCCCGGTTCGGCAGGGTGTTCGGCGGCCAGCTCCAGGCAGCGCCACGGTGTCGAGGATGTTCAGGAAGCCACGGGTCTGGCCGCCCGTCCCGTACACGGTCAGCGGGATGTCCGGCGACCGCCTGGACGACGAACCGGTTCAGGACCGTGCCGAAGATGGCGTCGTAGTCGAATCGGGTGGCAAGGCTGGGGTGGCGTCGGGTCTCGGCGAGTGGCCGGCACCGTAGACGACGCCCTGGTTGAGGTCGGTGGCCCGCAGGCCCCAGGCCCGGCAGCAGAACATGATGTTGTGGCTGTCGTGCACCTTCGACAGGTGGTAGAAGGAGCCGGGTTGCTTCGGGTAGGGAAGGTGTCGGTCCGGCCGTGATGGGTGACGGTCAGCCAGCCCTCTTCGATGTCGATGTTCGGGGTGCCGTACTCGCCCATGGTGCCGAGCTTGATCAGATGGATGGTCGGGTCGATCTGGGCGATCGCCCAGAGCAGGTTCAGGGTGCCGACAACGTTGTTGACCTGGGTGTGCACGGCGTGGGCCCGGTCCAGCATCGAGTACGGTGCGGACCGTTGCTCCCCGAGATGGATCACCGTATCCGGGGCGAACTCCGTCAGAGTCGCGCGTGACGAAATCGGGATCCGTGAGATCGCCGAGGAAGGTCTGGATCGCGCTGCCGGTGAGCTCGTGCCAGCACGCAACGCGCGCGGACAGCGCGGCGATCGGAACGAGGCTCGCGGTGCCGAGCTCGAGGTCGTACTGCGGCGAAGCTGAGTTGTCGACGATCGCCACCTCGTGGCCCGCGGGCAGCGAATCTCAGCGCCGTCGGCCAGCCGAGGTAGCCGTCGCCACCGAGAACCAGAACACGCATGGTCACATCTCCGTCCACCGAATGGAGCCGCCAGCCGGCGGCGCGGTTGTCATGATCAGGATGGGGTGCGGACCTTGAGCCCAACCTGAGCCGACTCGCGGTCGGCCGGAGTCTGGCGGTCCGCGGCCGTCGGCCGGTTTGGAGCGTTCCGTTCGGTCTCCGGATGCTGCCGCTGCCGGCGATACTCACGCCAGGTCAGGGCGATCATGACGCTGTCGAAGATCGTCAGGACGACGAGCCCTACGACGGTGAGCTCGCGAACTCATAGCTCTGGAAGGCAACGAAGCCGAGCAGGACCGCGATCATCCAGGGATAGGCCCACAACTTGTTGCGCAGCAAGGCCAAGACCAGGACAACCTTCACCAGCCCGTGCGCCAGCAGATACACCGCTCCTAAGGCCAAGCCGCCGGCGGTCAACCGCTCAGCGCCGGCCGAGGCCCAGGCGGCGACCGTGTCCGGGAGGGTCGTGCCCAGCACGCTGCGGGCGAATATCGAGGCGATCCGCTCGACCTGCTCTGGCGTGATCAACAGCAGAGCCAGACCGCTGACGAGCTCCAGCAGGCCGTCGAGTCCCTTGATCGCCACACTCACCGCGAACAGTCGGTCCAGCGTGTCGCGTGGCCGGAATGTGACGAGTGGGTGGGAATGGTTCTGGTTCATCTATCAACCTCATCGCTTGCGCTGTGTCGGTGCTCGTGGTCGACGCAGATCGGGGTACGCACGTCGACCACGAGCTGTCGATCAGCCTGGCGCAGCGGTGCTTAGCCGACCCTGAGCCGGCTACGCGACGTCCTGTTCGCTCAGATCGGCCTCAGGATCCGCGGGCAAGACTCGGTTCATGGTGAAGGTGAGTGTGATCGTGCCCGTCTACAACCCGGGCCGTCACCTTCGCCGCTGCCTGGACTCGCTGATCGCTCAGACCCTGCCAGCAGGGGACTACGAGGTGATCTTCGTCGACGACGGCTCGACCGACGGGACCGCAGCGAGCCTCGACGACGCCGCCGCGACCCACCCGCAGGTTCGAGTGTTCCACCAGGCGAACTCGGGGTGGCCGGGTCAGCCGCGCAACCGGGGTCTGGACGAGGCCCACGGCGAGTACGTGTTCTTCTGCGACAACGACGACTGGCTGGCGCCGGACGCGCTCGAGGTGCTCTACCGCTTCGGCGTCGAGAACAAGTCGGACGTCGTGGTGGGCAAGATGGGAGGCGTCGGCCGACCGGTGCCAAGGGTGCTGTTCACCCGAACCCGCCCGGTGGCCACCCTGGGCGACACGCCGTTGATGGACTCACTCACGGTGCACAAGTTGTTCCGCCGGGCCTTCTTGATCGAGAAGGACATCCGCTTTGCCGAAGGGAGACGTCGGCTCGAAGACCATCTGTTCATGGTCCAGGCGTATCTGGAGGCATCCGTGATCAGTGTCTACGCCGAGCAGACCTGCTACTTCCACGCCAGATGGACCTCCAATGCGTCGGCCAAGGCACCGCACTGGCCCTCCTACTTCGCCAATTTGGAAGAGGCTGTCGAGGTGGTGGAGAGACACACCGAGGCCGGTCCGTTGCGCGACCGGTTGTTGTCTCGATGGCTGCGGGTCGAGATGGTCAACCGGCTGACTGGGTCGGCCCTCGCGAAGCGCAGTCCGCACGAAGTCGCCGCCCTGTTCGATGCCGCGCACCAGGTGGCCCGGCGACACTTCGGTGACGGAGTTGTCGCCCGCATCAATCAGGCTGACCGGCCGGTCGGCAGGGCGATCGTGGAGGGAACCCTTCCGGTGATCTGGGAGCGTGCGGCTGCTCTGGCCGGCTGGCGGGTCGATTCGCGGATCCTGCAGATCGGGTGGGCGGACACCACGCTCCAGCTCTGCGGGACCGTCGAGCTGGTGGAGCTCAACGATTCCACACCCTGCTCCCAGGAGGCGCGATTCGGGGGCCTGTTCGCCCACCTCGACTCCGGCGAGGTCGCGACTGCGGTTGCCGCCGCTGGCCTCGGACTCGACCTGGAGAATGCGCTGAGCGGCGAGCGGATTCCGCTCCGGGCCACGACTCGCGGTCTGGGGCTGGCCCGGAGCTTCACCATCGACATCGACCCGGCTGAGCTCGCGATCGACGCCTCGGCTGAGAGCACGTGGTCCTTCCACGCCCAGTTCCAGGTCCTCGGGGTAGGAGGCCGCGTTCCGATGCCCATGGTCGAAGAACGATCGCTGTTGCTCCCACTCGCTCCGACGGTCCGGACCAGTCGGCGCGCGGCGGTCGTGCCCGCTGACGGTTTACGCGTCCGGCTGGTCGTCGAGACGGTGGCCGGAAGCGGCAACCGGCCTCCGCGTGGCTGGGTCTTGGCAACAGGCGGGCGGAAGCCGACGAACTACGCTCGTGGCACCGTCCGGCGACTGGCTCAGCTGGTCTCGCGCAAGGCGTAGCGGCCCGCTCGGACAAGGACGGGCCACAACGCGATCGTCCTGGTCACCTGCGGACTGAGGGCGCCGTCGGCGCCGTATCGAAATGGCAGGGATGTCTGCCCGGTCCGCAAGTAGGCCAGGTATTCCTGCTGCCACTGTTCGTCGTGTGCCCGCGGAATCCAATGTCCGCGCTCGGCGGCAAACTGATAGGAGTAACCGCCGAGATCTGCGACGAAGCGGCAACCGTGGTCGAGGTTGCGAGAGAGCACGTTCAGCTCCACCAAGGCGGTCGGATCATCCGACGTCAGGCACGTCGAGTCAGTGAGCGCCGTCTCGGCGGCGAGATCGCCGGCCGGAAAGGCCGTGCCCAGCTCGAGCTTGCTCAGCGGGGCTGCAACGACCGCGAGCGCCATGAAGGTCAGGACACCGCCTGTCCACCCGGCCCAGGCCCGCCAGCGGGCCAGCCGTCGCAGGACGGCCCCGATCCCGGCACCGACAGCCACGGCGAGCGGGCCCGTGACCAGTCCCGGATAGTGCAAGAACCACGACGGGCCGGCGAGCAGCAAGACGGTCAGGGCGATTGTGAGGACCACGCACAGCCGCGCCTCCGAAATCGTGGCGGCCCGGGCAAGGACGCCGGCCAGCACGACGACGGTCAGCAGCGTAGCCGCCGTCGAGGTCGCCACGCCGGGATGGAGCCCGAGTGTCACGATGTCCGTCCATCGCGTCGCCAGCGACGCGGCGGACCGCTGGCGGCCCAGTTGATCGACGACGACCATCCGCCACATCTGCGTCGGGGCGGCGGCGAAGAACGGCATGCAGACAGCAGCCACGGCGGCGACCGCGCCGACCCCCAGTTGCGCCGCGGTCCGCCATCGCCGGCGGACCAGGAGCCAGACCAACACGGTCGCGACCGCCACGACACCCCAGATCTTGAACGTGGCCGACAGGCCGAGCAAGGCACCGGCCAGCGCCGGCACGACCCGGCTCGGTGACCCCGTGCGTTCGACACGATTGAGAAGGAGCACGGCCGCCAACACACAGGTCTGCGCCGGGCCCTCCAGTAGCGGGGTCCACTCGATGTAGACCGCCGGAAACGCCGTGGCATAGAACAGCGCGCCGACGGCGGCCTCGGGCAACCCGACGGGGCGCAGAATCCTGGCGACCAGCACGGCGTTGGCCATGCCCAGCAGCATCCACGCGAGTCTGGCAGATGCCAGCCCCGTCGGGTCGTCTCCGGCCAGGCCGAACGGGGCGACCAGCAGGACGATCCCCGGGGGATGGAGGAACAGGTAGTCGCGGTAGGGCAAGAGGCCGTGCAGGAGTGCTGTGCCGGTCGCGTAGTAGACGCCGTCGTCGTAGTTCCCCAGCCCGGTCAGGCCCCCACCGCGCAGCACGGGCACCAGCCGGGCGGCTCCCGCAACGAGCGCCACGACAACCGCCAGTGCAGCGTGCGCGGTCGCCTCGGCACCACGGATACCGTTCGGCGGCGCAGACTCGCGCGGCACACCCAACGAGGTCACGGCCTCTCCCACGACGAAGCCGTCGGACTCCGGCGCCGACGGTCAGCGCTGCGAGCGTAGTCCGGATCGGCCGATGCTCCAGAGCTGTTCGGGTGCGGCAACTCAGGGTCATCACAGCCTCGGCGGTCCAGGCTCGACCTGTGGCGAACATGACGATGCACGGGCCTTATGCAGACCGGTCCGGACACAGCGGGGGATCACGTGGACGCGCCGGCTCGGTGGCTTCTCGTGACGGCATCTCGCACGGTGTCCACATACCCGGGGCGGTTGTCCGTCGGATCGTCGCGCGGGTCGGCGTTGCGCGGATCGCCGCCGACGCGGTGGCGATGGGCGGCGTCTTCCTGGCCCTGTCCGGTACCCGGCGAGACGCTGCCGTCACGCTCCTGCTCGCCGCCATGATCATCGTCAGCGTTCGCGGTGTCCTCGCCCTGCGCCGATCGGCACCGTCGGCAGTCGGGCCTACGGGCACTGCCGTCCTCGCGCGAGTGCTCCTTGCCGTTGGCCTGGTCGCCATCAACGCCTCGTCCATCGCCCCGGAGGGTTCATCCTGGCGGGTTGCCGCCGTCGCTACGGCTCTCGCTGTGCTCGCGGAGGCCGGCATCGCGCCGATCGCCCGGCTAGCTGTGCCGTACGCTCAGAATCTGCCTGGCGTAGCGGTACGCAACCTGCCTCGGCTGGCGCCCAAGTGGCTGTTCGTCACCAACACGATGGCACTGGGAGCGCTCGCGATGGCCCGGTTGACGGGTCCGACGGGCCCGCTGATCACACTGGTTGCCGCCGGTCAGTGGCTAGTCCTCTCGTTCGTCGTCGCAGACGTCGGCAACCGCATGTGGCAGCGTCGTCGAGCTGAACCCGCGCTGGCAACGGCCATCGCTGAGTACGCGCCGACCTTCGTGGTGTACTGGTACGCGCCGGCAGGATCGAAGCATCAGCTCACCATGTGGCTGCCCTACCTCGAGCAGCTCGGCCGGCCCTTCATGATCATCGTTCGCAATCCGGCCACCTTCGGCGAGATCGTCGAGGAGACCTCCAGGCCGGTCGTGGTGCGGCGCTACGGACCGCAGCTCGGGTCGGTGGTGGTACCCAGTTTGACGACCGTGTTCTACGTGAACACCTCCCCGCGCAACGAACCCATGCTGGCCTTCTTGGACCTGCACCAGATCCAGTTGAACCACGGTGACAGCGACAAGGCGCCAAGCTATCGCCGGGTGTTTCGGCAGTACGACAAGAACTTCGTCGCCGGTCAGGCGGCCGTCGACCGCTTCGCGAAGCATGGGGTGGAGATGCCGGCGAGCACGTTCGAGATCGTCGGACGCCCCCAGGTCGAGACGATCCGCATCGCCGATTCTCCACTCACTGGCCGCGGCGCGAAGACGGTCTTGTACGCACCGACCTGGTTCGGGTACATCGACGACTCCCGCTACAGCTCGCTCGCCATCGGCGAGCGGATCGTCCGTGCTCTGCTCGAGCGCAACTGCACGGTGATCTTCCGGCCCCATCCGTGGACTCATCGCACGCCCGAGCTGGCCAACCGCGCCGCCCACATCAACACCCTGCTGCACAACGACGCGGGCGCCACCGGCCGCTCACACGTCTACGGTCGCGCCGCGACCGAGACCCTGACTGTGATCGACTGCTTCAATCGTGCTGATGCGATGATCGCGGATGTGTCCAGCGTCGTGTCGGACTTCGTGTACTCCGAGAAGCCATACGCCCTGACCGCCATGGGGAAACTCATGACCGCAGCCGAGCTGGTGGAGGAGTTTCCGCTGGCTCGAGGAGGTTATCTGCTGGGTGCGGACGGCGTCGACTGGCCGCGAGTCCTGGACGACTTGCTGATCTACGACCCGAAACTGCTGGAACGAAGATCGCTGAAGGCCTACTACCTCGGACCGTTCCCGGCCGACAGCTACGCACGCGCCTTCGTGTCCGCCGCGAAGCGCTACGTCTAGCCGTCCGCCAGGCCGGTTCTCGATGCGACACCTCCGCTGCGGTGTGCACTCCGCACGGTCAAGAACAGCCGATGGGAGGTGATGATCAACGCCACCCATGCCAGGCCGAGAGCCCAACCGGCCATGACATCGGTCAGCCAGTGATAGCCGAGGAACACGCGGGTGAGTCCGATCGTGACAAACCACGCAACGGCCACCACCACGGACACAATCCGCAGCAGTAACGATGTCAGATGGAGCAGTAGGAGATAGGCCACCAGGCAGGCGGCTACCGTGTTGTTGAGCGCGTGCCCGCTCGGAAAGGACGGCGAGGTCTCATACGGCGGAACGGCGTCCGCTTCCGGTGGTCGCGCCCGGCCCACCAGATCCTTGCCAACGGCGGTCATCAGCAAGGAACCGGCCATCCCGATCACCATCAGCGTCAGCGGCGTCCGGGACCGCCAGCGGATGGTCATGATCGCCACGATGATGATCAGGATGATCGTCAGGCCGATCGGTCCGCCGAGATTCGTCAGGAACTGAGCGACGGCGACGTTCGTCGGTGTGCGCAGGCTCATCGCCCGCTGGAGCACGGGCACGTCGAGGCTGGCGAGCTCGTTGTGATCCTTGACATTCTCATAGATCTCCGCACTGACAGCGGTGAGGACACATACCACCAGCAGTCCGATCGCGGCAGAGATCACGAGAACGGTGTGGGCGGATACTGATCGCGACGCACGAATCGCCAAGCGAGCTACCCAGCGACCTAGCCGGGACCATCGGGTGAGATCCTTGGTCCCGATGAACTCCTCGGTCCTCGGCTCACCGAGGACTCGCTCAGGCACGTGATCGCCGGGTTCGCTCATCAGAGGAGCCTGCTTCCGTGGGTCGGGGGATGGGACCAGCCTACGGGTACCCCGGTCAATACGCCGCGGCGAGAGGCGCTCCTCCTCGGCCGTGATCTTGGTCATCTCTGCCCTCGCAACCTCGGCCGGCGACCTCGCGACAGAGGCGCTGAGCCTCGCCCTCCGCAACGGCGTGTTTCTGTCCGGCGGACTGATCTTGTTGACAGGCTGGACAAACTGAAGGTTCTCGCGATCATCAAGCAGTACTGCGGAGTCTGGATTGGCGGCGTGGTGGGAAAACCCCAAGCCGCGACTCTCAGGTTGGTCCAAGGAGGCCTGTTCTAGCCTCGCTGTCTGATACCGGCCGTGGCCACTTCTGGTCACACCTTTCGTAACGTCGCCGGGGAGCCTTGCTGGTGGTGTTGGCCGCCTGGCGACGCAAGGAGGGCACGCTGTCGATCCACAGCATCAACACCCGACGGCGCGAGTCCTCCTACTGGATCGCAGTGATGCTCAGCTTCGCCCTGGGAACGGCGGCCGGAGACCTGACAGCGTTCTACCTCGGTTGGGGCTTCGGGATCTCCATTGCGATCTTCGCCGGCGGCATGATCCTTCCGTGGATCCTGTATCGATCGAAGGTGATCAACGAAGTAGCGGCGTTCTGGATCCCATACGTGATGACCCGCCCGCTCGGCGCAACTGTCGCGGACTGGCTGGGCAAGCCGATGGGCGTCGGGCTCGGTGACGGTCCGGTCGCGGTCGCGGGTGTTCTGACTGCCGGGATGGTCGCGTACTTCGCCGTGTCGCGCTCCGATATCCAGGCGCCGGATCATCCTGCCCTACAGCCCACGATCACGGAGTGGCAGGCCGCAGTCAGTTGATCAAGTGGACACACCGTGATCGAGCCAGCCGTGAACTCAGCTCGCGGCCAGCGGTGCCGTGGTGCCTCGAACGACCAGGCGCACGGGTAGCTCGGTCTTGTCGGGCGCGTGCTCGAAGCCGTGGGTCAAGAGCCGCGCCGCCTCGCGGGCTTGTCGTTCGACCGGTTGCCGGATGGTAGTCAGGTCGAGGTACTCGGCCATCTCGTGGTCGTCGAAACCGATGATCGAGAGATGACCGGGCACGGACAGGCCGGCTCGCCGGGCGGACCGCAATGCACCGATGGCAAGCTCGTCACTCATGGCGAACACCGCAGTCGGCAGGCGGGGCAGCGACAGCAATCTCTCGGCCGCTCGCACACCGCCCCCCATCCGCGATCCCTCGGCCCGGATCGTCCAGTCGGGGTTGAGTCTCAGCCCGTTCTCGCGGACCGCCTTCTCGAAGCCGCGCGCGCGGGCCCGCGCGCTATCCATGCCGACCGGGTCATCAGGCGTGAACGCGAGCATGCCCAGGTCACGGTGCCCGAGCCCGATGAGATGCTCGGCCGCGGTCCGCGCGGCGCCCTCCTCGTCGATCCCCACGCAGGGGAAACCGGGAGCGTACCCGCCGATCACGACGATGGGGATGCCGAGGTGGTCCAGCGATCGGCGTTCGCGCCGGTCGAACGAGGTCGACACGATCACCACCGCGTCCACCTGCCCGAGCGGAAGTACTCGCTCGAAGTACCGCCGCCGAGACTCCGCGTCCCCCATGGTGTGCAGCACGACGCGATGGTCGGCTTCGCCGAGCGCCTGCTCTACCGCGGCGATCGCCGCGGCGAAGTACCACTGGCTCGGAAAGCGGGCGAGGACACTGACCAGTCGGTGACGATCGGGCGATCGAGGCAGGCTGTAGGCCAGCTCCGCCGCCGCCTTGAGCACACGGTCGCGCGTGGCGGAAGCCACCACCGACTGCGTACGCAGCGCCCTGGACGCCGTGGAGGCTGACACGCCCGCTCGTCGCGCGACGTCGCGGATGCTCGCCCTCGGTGAGCGGGCCGACGATGCAGTCCGGCTCGTGGGGACGCTGCGGTCGGCCGAGTCTTCCGGCATCTACCAGCCTCCGTCGGCGCGCCTGTCGCTGGATGAAACAGTTGCAGCCTTTCACAAGACATAGCGACTTGCAACGATCAACCCCGCAGGCTTGTGGTCCGGACCGGGCGTGGGATAACGTTGTCAGAGATGAGGCGCTGCTCACGTGATGAGTGGCACTGTTTCACTGCCGCCGACGATGCGAACGGGAGACCAGGGTGCGGGCAACGACGGTGACGACGACCACGCGCAACCGCCGACAGCTGGAGGAACTGGCTCGCAGCGACCGTGTCTCGTCGGCCCTCCGCACCCGCGCGCACATCGTGCTGCTCGCCGCCGATGGCCGTCTCAATGTCGAGATCGCCGCAGAGCTGGGCGTGTCCATCGCGAACGTGGCGACTTGGCGTAGCCGCTATGCGCGGTTCGGGGTGGCCGGTCTGCAGGACAAGCCCAGGTCCGGGCGCCCGAGGCAGATCGATCGCGCGCTGATCATCACCGAGACCCTCCGCCCCCCGCCGGCCGAAGTCGGCTACTCCCGGTGGACGTGTCGTGAGCTGGCGCGCTATGTCGGAGTCAGCGAGGCGACGGTCGCTCGAGTGTGGCGCGAGTACGGCGTCTGCCCGCAAGACGACGGTGGTTTCAGCTTTACCACCCAACCCGGGCTGCAGGCGAAGTCCGTCCGGATCGTCGGACTGCATGCCGCGGTCGCTACTCGGGTCGCTGCGCTCGTGCTGGAGTCTGGCGCCACGAACGGGCGGCCCGTTCTCACCGTCGAGCATCCAGGATCAGGCATGAACCCGCGCAGTGCGGCCGACCACGGCGAGGCCGGCGATCCCGGCGACCTCCTACGGTTCGTGAATCGGGTGGCGCGTGTTCACCCGGGACGGCACATCGAGCTCGTGCTCGACCAGGGCCCGGGCGCGCGAGTGCTGAAGGAGACCGGCGCAATGGCCGCGCTGCCACAGGCACGGTGCCGATTCACCCTCGACTCGTCCATCTGGCTGAATCTGGTGCAGGTGTGGGTCCAGATGATGGATCGCGACGGTGTCGACGGTGCGACATGGGCGAGGCGGCACCTGGACACCCTGCGGGCCGGCCGCCCCGCCACCTGGATCGGTCCCGCCACCGGCATGGATCCCGGCTCAGACGACCCCAGCTGACGGGGCGAACCCGACGACGCGCTCAGCCCAGCAGGATCTCCTGGTCCGACACCACGTCCTCGGTGAAGGTGTCGAGCCATTGGCTCGCGTGGACCCGGACAGCGGCCTTGAGCTCGTCGTCGTTGCCCACCGGATCAACCTGCAGGGACGTCCGGGAGACGGTCCGCGACTCGCTCTCGTGCAGCACCTGTGATCCGTTGCCGACCGTGACCGCCAAGACATTTCGGCCGGGGTAGAAATCCAGGATCTGAGCGCCGGGGGTGTCGCCCCCGTCGTAGTCGTGGATCGTCACGTGGGTGTCGTAGCTCAGTCCGAGGCCGGTGAGCTGGCGCTCGAACTTGTTGAACTCGACGTCGTAGGTGACCCGGATGGTGACGTTCTGGTCGACCGTCGTGAGGGTGAGGTCGACGTTGCTGACTGTGGGCATCTGCTGCTCCTCCTGATGTGCCGAGTCGTGTCGCTCGGACGCTTCGGGCCGCTTGTGCGGCTCGGCCGGTGGCCGGCGATCACCACGATCGAGCCGAGGTATCAGCATGGCGTCAGAACGCCGACTGCACCTGTCGTCGGTATCGGGGATCGTCGGGTGCGAGGGCTGTCCGTTCGTATCAGGGAGCCGTAACGCGCGCTCCTGGCTGGCGTGACGGCGGCGTACCACTTCTTCGAGCACGAGCCTGCTGCTCGTTCGAATGTCCCCCGCCTGCTGATCACGGCCGGAGCCGGCTATGGGAAAACCGCCCTGCTGGGGGCCCAGTGCCCGGTCGGAGGCGTGGTGCGGTCCGCCCGCGATCTGGTCGGTGAAGGCCTGCCAGAGGATGTCTCGTGGATCGGTCTCGATGACTTCCATCGCATCTCGGTCACCGATCAGGCCCGCCTGCTCGAGCGGCTCGGCGCCCGTGCGGAGGTCGGAGTCGCCATCGCGTCGCAGACGCCCTTCAGCCCTGAGGTTCGTCGGTGCCCGCCGGGACCGGTGTCCGAGCGGGACGCCACCGATCTGGCGCTGTCGCCGTACGACGTCGCGCGACTGTTGGCGGACGACTACGGGACCACCGACCCGGAGGCGGCACTACGTGTCGCCGAGCTCACCTCGGGGTGGCCGGTTCTCGTGCACTTCTGCGGAGACGTGCTGAGCCGCGACGCACGCGCCGATCTCGAGACGTCGATCACCGCAGCCGGGACGTGTGCCGCCGAGTGGATTCGGGTGAACGTCTTGGAGAGGCTGTCCGATGGGGCGTACGCAGTCCTCGCGACCCTGGCCGGAGTCGATGTCACGACTGGGTTGAGCCAGGGGGTGTGCGACGCAGTATTGCGCGAGCTCGGTCGGGCCGCCATGCCGGACCTCCTGCGCGATCTGGTGCAAGTCGGCGTGCTCGCGCCGCGGCGCCGCTTCGGGCGCACGACCGAGGTGAGTCTGGTTCGGGCGGCCGCCCTCGTGCTCCGTGCGGCACCGGGCGCGGCACCCGCACGAAAGGTCGTGACCGCCGTCGCCAGGACCTACGCAGCCGAGCGGGCGTGGCTTCCGGCCGCACGGGCGTACGCGGCTGCTGGCGATCGAGCCACCGCGACCCGGCTCGTCGGCGAACAGGGCGACGCGATGCTTCGCAGAGGCGATGCCGCCGCGTATCTCGACCTCGTCGACCTCGTCGTCGGGCCGCATCTGCCGGACGAGCCCGACCTGCTGCGACGCACCTACGCAGATGCCCTTCGGATGGTGGGCGACCCGAGTCGAGCGCGTCGGGCGTTCGCACCGCTGGTGACCCGCGCCGACGCCACCGGGTGGACGCCCGGTCTGGCCTCACGGGTCGCCGGCCTGCACTACCTGTGTGGTGAGTTCGAGGCCGCACTGCGGACTCTTGATCGATGCACCGAACCCACCAGCCACGCGGGCCCGGACATCGATGTCGTCGACTGGCTGGCCTGCCGGGCCCACGTCCTCGTGATGATGGGCCGACCAGAGGAAGCGCGCGTGCCGGCGGCCGAGTGCCTCGAGATCGCCGAGCGTCTCGGGCAGCCACACCTCCTCGGGATCGCGCACCTGGTCATCGCAAGGACCAGCCACGGCGCCGTGACGGACCTGCACTACGAGCAGGCCGTGGGCTACGCGACCGAGGCCGATGATGCCATGACCGCAACCCGGGCACTCCAGGCGCAGACCTCGCTCCAGCTCGCGGCTGCTCGCTACGACCAGGCGTGCGTCTCGGCCAGGGAGGCGGTCCGGATGGCCCGGATGGCCTGCCCGCCCGGGCTTCAGGCGGCGGCCCTGCACAACCTGGGCGAAGCACTCACGCGCACCGGTGACTTCGGCGAGGCACTGTGGCAGCTCGAGTGCTCGGTCGCACTGTGTCGCCGGCTGGGTCCGGCACGGGCCGCCCTCGGACTGGTGGGGCTCGCCGACATCCACCGGGCGCTGGGGCACAACGAGCAGGCCCGATCCGCCTACGCCGAGGCCATGGAGCTCGCTCGTGGCTCCGGCGACGTTCAAGTGCTGGTATCCGCGTTGTGCGGGACGGCGTTGGTCGCCGCTGACGAACCGACCGGTGAGGCCGAGGATGCGGTCACCGAGGCGGTTCGTATCGCCGCCGAGGACTTCCGATCGCGCGCACTGACCACGGCCGGCCGGATCGCGATCGGCCGCGGTGACCGCTCCGCCGCCGCCGATTGCGCCCGACGTGCCGTGGCCATCGCCCGAGAGGAACGCGCCGCCGACCTGCTGGCGGACGCCCTCGAGCTGCAGGCCGCCGCGGCCGAGGACCCGGCCCACGCACGAGAGGCTCTCGGTGAGGCGTTGTCGATCTGGTCTTCGGGCGGCGCGCGACCCGACGCCGCCCGGATCGAGGTACTGGTCGGTGGTCTGCGGGATGCGGACGGGACCGAACGGTCTCGGGCGCGCGACGCTGCACGTGATCTGCGCCGACGAGGGCTACGTGTTCCGGGCTGCACGCCGGGGGCGGGTCGGGGGAGTGCGGGCACGGTCTCGGTCGCGGTCCTGGGACCCTTCACCGTCACGGTGGACGGGTCCGAGGTGCCACTACCCGCCTGGCGGTCCCGACAGGCTCGCACCCTGGTCAAGATCTTGGCCGGACACCGGGGGCGTGTGGTCACTCGTGATCGACTCTGCGACCTGCTCTGGCCGGACGACGATCCTGCGCGCACCGGGCACCGGCTCTCGGTGCTGCTCGCCACCGTGCGAGGCGTGCTCGACCCGGCGAAGGCTTGGCCTGCGGACCACTACGTCGCCGCGGACCAGACCGGTGTGCGGCTGGACCTCCGCGCTGTCGTGATCGATGCCGAGACAGTGCTGCGCGACGCGGCGCACGCGTCCGAGCTGCTCGAGCACGGTGACACCGAGCGCGCCCGGGAGGTGCTGGCCCACGTCGACACGCTCTATCGCGGTGAGGCGTTCGAGGACGAGTCCGAGGAGTGGGCCGAGGGGCTGCGCGAGGAGGTGCGAGCCGCGTGGGGTCGATCGATGCGTCGGCTCGCGAACCTGCAACTGCGTGAGGGTCGCGGCCCGGAGGCGCTCGGCCTGTTCGCCCGACTACTCAGCGTCGACCCGTACGACGACCAGGTGCACCGCAGGCTGGTGCGGAGTCTGGTTGGCGCGGGCAGACACGGCGAGGCCCGGCGAGCGTACGAGCGATGGTGCCAGGCGATGAGCGACATCGATGCTCCCGAGCCCGAGTCGTCCGTGCTTCATTCGGCATCGGGCGGCTCCGGCCGGCCGCCCGTTCTGACGCCACGCTGACGGGGTCGCGGCACGCTACTTCTCAGATCAGACCTTTCAGTTCCGAGCTCCGGACGATTCGTCCGGGGCCACACCACACAGGGGGAAACCATCATGCTCCGAAATCGAGTTCGCCTCGCGTCCGTGGTCGCCAGCACCACGGTCGGCTGCCTGCTCCTCGCGACGATGGCGGCGACTGCGCCGTCTGCGGCGGCGTCGCCAGTCGATCCGACGATCCCGCCGCCGGTCGCCGTGCCGGCACCATGGTCGCTGCCCTGCTCGACTCCATGGACGAACGTGATCGTCGGGACCGCCGGCGACGACGACCTCGTCGGCACGAACGAGAACGACCTGATCATGGGACTGGGCGGCAACGACACCATCGACGGCGGTAGCGGCCGGGACACCCTGATCGGCGGAGACGGTGACGACCTGCTGGTCGGCGGTCCCGGAAACGACTGCATCATCGGCAGCGACGGGTTCGATACCGCGATGCGCTACACCTATTTCGGACCCAACGGAAGCGACGACAACAACTCGGTCGAGGCGCGCTACACGTACTGACCAGCGACATCCGCGGCGGACCGAACGCCGATCCGGACCGCAGTCAAGGGAACCGATAAGGGCCTCTCCAGTGGGCCGATATTCCCGTAGCCTGTGTTTATGCCGGTCAACCCTCGACGTGTCGGAGTCGTCGCGACGTCGGTGGCGATGTTCGGCGTCGTCAGTGTGCTCGCGGGCCTCCTGATCGCCGGACTGTTCCTGCCGGCGGCAGGCGTCGCAGGGGTCGGCAGCAAGGCGATGGCCGACGAGCTGAGCAACCTCCCGGCCGAGTTGGCAACCCCTGCACCGGCGACGCGGACCAAGGTGCTGATGGCCAACGGGAAGGTTCTCGCGTACTTCTACGACGAGAACCGGGTGCCGGTGAAGCTCAGCCAGGTCGCGCCGATCATGCGACAGGCGCAGCTGGCAATCGAGGACCACCGCTTCTACCAGCACGGGGCGCTCGATCTCAAGGGCACACTGCGGGCGCTGATCCGCAACACAGCGGCCGACGGCGTCACGCAGGGCGGGTCCTCTCTCACCCAGCAGTACGTGAAGATGGTCCAGATCGAGGCCTGTCAGGCGAAGGGCGACGAGGCGTGTACGAAGGCCGTGCAGGCACCGACCGTGGAGCGAAAAGTCCGTGAGCTCCGCTACGCGATCGCGCTCGAGAAGCGGCTGAGCAAGGACCAGATTCTCGAGCGCTACCTGAACATCGCGTACTACGGCGAGGGAGCGTACGGGATCGAGGCAGCGGCGCGACACTACTTCTCGACGAACGCGTCCAAGCTGAACCTCGCGCAGGCGGCCATGCTGGCCGGTCTGGTCCAGAGCCCCGATGCGAACAACCCCGTCGAGCACCCGAGCGCCGCGCTCGACCGCCGGGACGTGGTGATCAACCGCATGACCGAGCTGGGCCTGATCACCTCGGCTCAGGCCGTGCAGGCCAAGAAGGCCACCTTCAACCCGAAGACCGTGCGGCCGACCCCGAACGGCTGCGTCGATACGCGGTATCCGTTCCTCTGCGACTATGTCCGCCGCACTCTGCTGAATACACCGAGTCTGGGCAAGACCGTCGAGGAGCGGGAGAGGATGATCAACCGTGGCGGGCTCACGGTGCAGACCGCCATCGATCCGAAGGTCCAGAACCTCGCACAGAAGAAGGTCAGCTCCGTCGTCGGCGCGACCGACCCGCTGATCTCGACCATGAACATGATCCAGCCCGGCACCGGACTGATCGTGGCGATGGCACAGAGCCGGCCGGTGATGGGCAGCAACTCCAAGAAGGGCGAGACCTACTGGAACCTTGCCGTCGACCCCGCCATGGGTGGCATCCAGGGCTATCAGGCTGGCTCGACGTTCAAGGCGTTCACGGCGGCCGCTGCGCTGGAGAAGGGGATCCCGCTGCGGAAGAAGTACGACGCGAAGCGGACGATCAACTACTCGGGGCGCAGGTTCTCCACGTGCAAGGGAACTCAGCCGGTCTACGGGAAGTGGAAGGTCAGCAACTCCACCGGGACCAACGGTGTGATGAACATGTACAAGGGCACCGCGATGTCGGTCAACAACTACTACGTCCAGCTCGAGCTCGACACCGGCATGTGTCGGGTGACCAAGATGGCCAAACGGCTGGGCGTCAAGGTCGGCACCCCCGGACGTGATCTCGTTGACTACTACCAGGACAAGCCCTCCTTCACCCTCGGTTCGGTCGAGGTCAGCCCACTGTCGATGGCCGAGGCGTACGCGACGTTCGCAGCCCGCGGCGTCCACTGCGACCCGGTCATCGTCTCCAAGATCACCACCCGAGCGGGCAAGGAACTGACGCCGCAGAGCGCCAACTGTCGGCGAGTGATCTCGAAGGCTGTCGCCGATGGTGTCAACAGCCTCCTGGCCGGAGTGATGAAGAACGGGACCGGCACCCGGGCTCGGGTCAGCGACGGCCGCCCACAGGCGGGGAAGACCGGAACGATCGACAGCAACGAGGCGGTCTGGTTCGCCGGGTACACCCCGCGCATTGCCGCGGTGGCGATGATCTCCATCGACAACCGCAAGAAGCCCTTCATTCGAGGCAAGTCGAGCTTTCGCCATGGTGGCGTCAAGGGCTACCGGGTGCCGTCCAGCCACTTCTATCTCGAGGGCACCGGGAGTGGTGACGCCGGGATGAAGATCTGGAAGCCGACGATGACGCAGTACCTGAAGAAGGTTCCGCGGACCGGCTTCAAGGCGCCGAGCAGTCGGATCCTGCGCGGCAAGATCGTCACGGTGCCATCCCTCAGCGGGCTGTCGATCGCGGCTGCGACCAAGAAGCTGCGCAAGGCGGGCTTCACCGTCATTCGTGAGTACGTCTACAGCAACTCGGTGCACAAGTACGGCTTCGTGGGCTGGTCGCCGGGATCGTACGCCCGGGTCGGTCAGTTCAGCACCATCAGTGCCCTGTTCTCTCGTGGCCGGGACCCGAAGGTGGTCGCGGCTGAGAAGGCCAAGAAGAAGGCTGAAGCGAAGAAGAAGGCCGAAGCGAAGAAGAAGGCCGAAGCGAAGAAGAAGGCGGACGCGAAGAAGAAGGCCGACGCCGAGAAGAAGAAACAGGGCGGCGGCTGAGCGACCGGGAAGGTCGAGGAGAGCTCAGGTCGGGTTCTCGACTATCACGATGTGGATCGCGTCGAGGGCCGTTCGACCCGATCCGAGAAGCTCCGCAAACCGGGTCACGCGGGGCCCCATCGGTGCCAGCTCTCCGGCATCCAGCAGCCGAGCGAGGACTTGGGCGAAGTCGTCGTGGGCGTACGCCGCACCCGTCAGGGCCCGGTCCGCATCCACCGCGTCGAGCCGTCGCGCCGCCGCTACGACGAGCTCCTCCTGGAACTCGGTCGCGGTGATCTGCCCTGCGCTGCCGTTCAGGATCGCGGCCACCGCCCAGCGATCCGGCGCAGCCTCCAGCAGCTCGAGCGCGAGTCGCCGGCGCATCGGCTGGTCCCCACGCAGCGCGTCGGGGCTGCTGAGCACCCGTGCCAACCCAAGTCGGCCCCGGCCGGGCGATGCCTCGATGACCCGCGTGAGCATCGCGGTCAGTGCGGGCTCGGTGGCACTGTCGAGGGCGTCGACGACATACAGCCGGCCGCCGACGTAGTCGCAGATCGGGACGGTCAGCGAGATCAGCCCAGTATCGAGCATCTCGAGCAGCATCGTGTCGATGGCCCGCTGCAGCCGTTCGTCGGAAAGGTGTCTGAAGGCGACCAAGGCGTCGTTCCGACGTTCCGCAGATGCATACAGGGCACCTCTGACCGCCTCGATGGCCCGGTCCGGGTCATCGAGGAGGTGATCCGAGATGGCGCGGGCCGGAAGTCGACCCGCCGCGAACTCGGCGTACAAGAAATCGACCGGTGCCGGGTCGTCGGTGTTGTCGGCGAGGATCCCCGAAAGAGCCGCGCGTTCCTCCGGCCCTCGGCGCTCATCGTCGGCCATTGCGGACACGACCTCGATCATCGCCGCCCGACGACCGGCATCCAGTCGAGTCAGTGGCAGCGCGTGCACCGCGGTCAGCAGGGGGTGGCTGTCCCGCTCGTCGGCCGGGACGGCCGCGACGAGGTCGGCGACGAGATCCGGGTCGGCGGCGCACAGTTCCCGTACCAGCCGAGTGGCGCGCTGGTCGAGCCAGGCGATCAGCCGCCACAGCGCATGCGGTGCTTGGCGACGAAGCCTGAAGGCGATACCTGCAGCCACGTCGGAGACGGTGGCCTCGCCACCGTCAAGACGCCTGCGATCGTCGAACCACGGGCGCAGAAGCTGGAAACCTCGATCGACGTCCCGCTCGACGATCCGTGAGGCGACCGTGCCGTAGGAGGAGCGGGCGTTGCGAAGCGGCCTGCTCGCCCAGTCGCCGGGCCGCCAGCCCCAGTCGTCATCGGCCCGGACCAGCTCACGAAGCACTGCCAGGTGCCCCTCGGTCGGGAGTGGCAGTCCCGCCCAGAACTCGGTGGTGAAGAAACCGGCCGCGGCGCTCCCCGCGAAGGCGCGCGCGAAGGTGGTGAGGAACTCGAGATGGTCGGTGAGCGGCTCGCACTTGCCGATGGTCTCCTGCAGCAGGAGGATGGCCGTCATGCCGAAGTCGGATCGCGGCTCGATGATCTTGGTCAGCTCGGCGTGGAACGCGGACACCTCCTGGCCGTCCAGGATGTCTCGCAGCGCGTAGCCGAGCGGTCCGATGTATCGATACGAGAAGTAGCCGGTCGCGCCAGTCGGCGCCTGAGCGAGCGCGAGCAGACCGGTCACGTCGATCTGCCGTGAGGCCAGCCAGTCCGCGACGTCGTCGTAGACGAACCGCAGCCCACCGGTTGTGCGGCTCATCAGGTTCTCCCGGACGACATGGTCCGCGGCCAGCAGCGCCTCGGGGAAGATCCTCGCCGCGGCGCCGGGTGTCAGCTCCCTGATGTCTTCTGTCAGCATCGTCGTCGCAGCCATGATCAACCACCGCAGCACGGTGTCGCCGCTCGCGGCGCCGCCGATCTCGCCGGCCACGTTCTCGGCTGCCCGCAGAACGTACTCACCGATCAACGCGTTGACCGAGCTCTGCCGTCGCCTGCCGGCTGTCGGCAGCTCGGCGGCGAGCCTGACCGTCAGCGGCAGGCGCAGGATCGGAACTGTGGAGCTCAGCCGCAGCCCGTAAGCAGCAGCCGCCTCGACCGCCTCGGAGTGGGTGAACTCGGCGAGAGTGATCGCCTCGAACCTCGACGCCGTGAACCGCCAGGACTCCGGCCGACAGGAGACGACCACACTGACGCCCGCCTTCCGGCACCAGCTGTCGGTGCTGATCAACCAGTCCCGAAGGGCTCGGGGAGGCAGCGCGGACTCGTTGAGGCCGTCCACGAAGATGCGCAGTCGACCCTTCGCCCGCGAGGCAATCAGCTCGGTCGTGACGCCGTGGCCCGCAGTCCCGAGCGTTTCGGCGATCACGTCCTCGATTCCACGCGAATCGACCGGAATCGTCGAACCCATCACCAGTAGAGCCAGGTCGGCGCGGCTGCTCGCGTGGGCGAGCTCCGTGGACTTGCCGATCCCGGAGGGTCCGACGAGCCCTCGGACGCCGGCTGACGTCTCGGCGCCGAGTGAAGCGACGATGCCTGTCCGGTCGACTCGCCGATCCAGATCGACCCCGCGTGTCTCGCTGAGCGCCCGCACCGCCCCGGCGACCTGGGTACTGCACAGCTCGTGCAGACCGGCTGTGTTGAGATGGGTGCCCAACGCGGGCACCAACCGGTCGTTGCACGCCAGCACCGGGGACAGCTCCGCTGGGGCGTTGGTCGGAAGCGGGACGCCGAAGCCTGCGGCGCCACCATCGCCATCCAGCCGCGTGCTGATCACCCCGACGACCACGGCGCCGTCGGCGTCGGTCACCGGAGCCCCACTCAGACCCTCGGCGAAATGGTCGTCGGCCAGCACCAGCACGTCGGTCAGGTCGTAGCGGTACGCGGCCGTGCAGTATCGGACGTGGGTGGTGCCGGTGATCGTTCCGGTGACGGGAAAGCTGTCGCCGATCTGATCACCGAGGCGGTGGAAGCCCGCGCTGCGGAAGACGTCTCCGACAGCTGGCCCGACGGGTGAGATCGCCAGCTCGGGCGCGATTCCGCGCTTCGCAGGTAGTAACGCCAGGTCCCGCGCGGGCATGAGAACGGCGTCGTCGAGCGAGACGTCGCACCGCTCACCGGTCGGTCCGACCAGGCGCACGTCGCTCAATCCGTCGATCACGTGATGGCACGTCAGCACGGTCCCGGCCGGCTCGACGACGAACCCCGTTCCGCGCAGCTGGTCGTTGGTGTCGAGGACCTTGATCACGACCTCGCGCAGGTCGCGCGCCATCGTCAGGAGGACTCGGCCTCAGACCGGTGGGGCTTCACATTGAGCCTGACCTGAATGGCCCCCTGGCCCTGCGTCTCGACGACGTAGATCGTTCCTTTGGCGCTGAACTGCAGACCGAACTCGAGCTCCGCCGACTCGACCGGAGCGTCGCGTACGGCCTCCTCGAATCCCTTGGCAATACCGCCGACCAGTCCCAGCACGGCGCCCATCGAGGACGTGATCTTCTCGATCACGTCCTCGGTCCTTCCCACGGGGGACACCTGGCCCGGTAGCCGCCGAGCCTGGAACAGGATCGGGACGTCCCCGTCGCCTTTCACCTCGAAGAGCATTGCCATCTGTCCTCCATCCGCTGCGGTGAGAGTCCCACGTGATCGACAGGTTCCACAAGGCCGGCTGTTGTGCGTCAGGAGGTGACTGGGGCGTCTCGCCGCTCGACCGGCACGGAGGCGAACAGGTTGAGACCGAGTCGCTCGGCCAGGTACTTGGTGACGAGCTGCCCGCGCACGCTGTTGCCGGCCGCGTCCAGCGGAGGCGAGAACGTTGCCATCCCGCCCTTGCCCGGCGAGACGGTGACGATGCCGCCGCTCACGCCACTCTTGCCCGGAATGCCGATCTCGTACAGCCAGTCCCCGGACAACTCGTACAGGCCCGCCGTTGCCATCACCGCCAGCACCCGCCGACAGACGCCCCGCCCGACGACCTGATCGCCGGTGATCGGATTGACCCCGCCGTCGGCGAGGGTCGCACCCATCACCGCGAGGTCGTGGGCGGTCACGTCCAGGGAGCACTGACGGGTGTAGACGTCGGTGGCCTGGCCCGGGTCGAAGTAGAGCCGTCGATAGCTTGCGAGCAGGCGGGCAATGCCGTTGTTGCGCAGATTGGTGGCCGACTCCGACGCGTAAACGTCCTCGTTCAGGGTGAGGTCGCGGCCCGCGAAGCGCGACAACCCGGCGCGGACCGTGTCCCACTTCTCCTCGGCCGAGTCGCCGGGAACCAGGCTCGTGGTCGCGATCGCGCCTGCGTTCACCAGCGGGTTCATCGTCCGGTCGTCGTTCAGCTCGATGGCGATCAGGGAGTTGAACGGGAAACCGGTGCTGTTGACGCCAAGCCGGAGCCGAGCCTGTTCGTACCCGATCGCCTCACAGACGAGAGCGAAGACGAACGGCTTGGAGACACTCTGGATCGAGAACGCCGTCTGGGCGTCGCCGATGTCGAAGGAGATGCCCCTCGCGCCGACGATCGAGATCCCGAACAGCTCGGGGGAGGCGCTCGCGAGGGCGGGGATGTAGTCCGCCACCGCCCCGTCGGTATTCGGGCGATACCGCTCATACGCCTCGGTGGCGAGCTCGGTGATCTGCTCGGGAGGCGGCAGCTCGCCGGTGGACACCAGCGACCGTGTGGTCGCCTCGTCGAACGGGAGGCGCTCGTGCATGGAGAGATTGCTCATGGCTCCAACCGGTCGTCGATGTGCGAGCAGCTTATGACAGGCCGGTGGGGGCGGTAGCGGCGCGGCGCCACCCTCCAGGAGCCAGTCCGCCTTCGCGGAGTTCCTCGCCTGCGGCGACGACGACCGTCACGCTGGGAACCACGCAGCATCGCTATCGCCGCCGCGTCACCTGGTCGCCGCCCCTTGGTCACCACCTGCCGTCGCTGCCGGTCGCGTCGACGGACCACGCTGCGTGGTGCTCTCCGCGTGTCCTCAGTAGCCGGGGAAGACTCGGCGCAGTAGCTCGAGGGAGACGTCCCCGGTCACCTCGATGCCGCCCGCGGTGTGGTCGGCTCCGAGCCTTCCGGCGACCAGCCGGAGCCACGCCTCGGCGGGAAGCGCGAGCGTCCCGTCGGCGGATGTGGTCTCCTCGCCGGGCTCGAGCCGGATCGAGTCGCCGAGATGCAGGGTGGCACGCGACGCCGGATCGGTAGTCACCACTTGCACCACCAGCTCGCGGCCGTCGAGCGGGTCGGACTTGCCGATCCAGCCGATCATGTCGGGCTCGCCGTGCAACAAGGCGGCGACGGCGTCGGTGCTCAGGACCGCGTTCGGATCGAACGCTGCACGGACGTCCCAGGAGTGCAGGGTCAGCTCGTTGAGTCGCATCCGGGCCGCGATCGCCACCGGCACCGGCTGCGGCATGAACCCGAGATCGATCCGAGCGTTCTCCCGCTCGTCCTCCGTCAACGACTCGTAGCGTTCGATCAGAACGTCCGAGGCGACCAAGAAAGAGTCGGCGCGCTCACGCCGCCCCATCGCGTTCCACTTCGCCCACACGCCCTGGTTGAAGCCGGGCTCGAGGGCGGAGCCGCTCAGAGAACCCTCGAGGACCGCGAGGTTGATCACGGCCCCACTGCCCAGATGGCTCACGACCTGCGACACGTCCCACTCACGGGCGGCCGACGGGCGAGAAAGATCATCATCACTCAGGCTGCGGACGCTCGCAGTCGAGCGGTCGGTCTCGCTCCGCATGGCAGCGATCACGGTGTCGGTCTCGGTCAACGGATTCTCCTCACTCGGGCCGGGATGCGGCCAGGGACCACCATCCTGCGCGCGCAACGACCCGGTAGGCGACCAGAAGTCGCCAGATGGACATGATCACGGGCGGCAGCTGTCGTTCCGTCCCGACTTCTCCTTGCTTGCTTGTCTGCGGGCACCTCGGGGTGCCGCCACGAACGGCTGCCGGGCCGTGCAGCCACGGCTGGTGATAGCTGCTCAGGCTGAGTCGCGGCGGATGACTGAGTGGATGTCGGATCGGGCGCGCTTCGCCGCCGGCTTGCCGTCGATCCTGCGCACGATGGTGTCGGCGATGTAACCGGCGAGGACTTGGGTGTTGGCTCGAACTGTTGTCAGTGTTGGGAGGGCTGCGGCGGCGGAGGGAATGTCGTCGACGCCGATCACGGCGAGATCGTCGGGGACGTCGATCCCTTGGCGTCGAGCGCCGGCCAGGACGGCGAGGGCGACCTCGTCGTTGTAGGCGCAGATTCCGGTGACCTGGGGTGTTGCGGCTCGCCAGGCCAGGAGCGCAGCCCCAACACCATCCGGGGTGAGGGGCACCGGGACGACGCGGGGCTCGGCCAGGCCGAGGTCGGCGCAGGCCTGGCGGACCCCGTCGAGGCGCGGTTGGGCGAAGGTCAGGACTCGCGGGTCGTCCGGCCAGGCATAGCCGAGGGTGTGGTGTCCGGCAGCAGCGAGATGTTCGGCCTGGAGCCTCCCGGTGCGTTGCTCGGGGATGTCCATGGCCCGGGCCCCGCGGCGGCCGCCGAAGAGGGCGACGCTCAGCTCGATGCCGGCGGCCCGGAGCTTCTTCGTCTCGGTTGGCTCGAGTTCTTCGAACGTGACGACGGCGGCCGGGGTGATGGCTTTCCACACGTCCGCTACCGGCCGCCCTGCGGAGCGTGGGTGGATGACGAAGGTGAGTCCGTGGTCTGCGAATGCGTCGGACAGGTTTTCCAGGAGTGCGCCGACGCTGGGGCCGATCGGCCAGTCAGGCAGCAGGAGGAGGACCACGTCGGAGCGGCCGGTGATGAGCGCGCGGGCAGCCGCTGACGGGGTGTAGCCCAGGTCGGCCGCGGCGGCGCGCACCCGCTCCCGGGTGGGGGAGGGGATGACCTGGTGGGGTGTGTCGTTCAGGACGTAACTGACGGTGGCCCGAGACACACCGGCGCGACGGGCTACGTCGGCAGCGGTCGGACGACGTGTCCTGCCGACGCTTGGCGGGAGTGTGCTCGGTCACGTCTCTTGCCATGCTCGATCAGATTGCCACTACTCTACTGAAACGCGCAACTGAAACGCGTCACTGAACTGATTAAGTTGAGTGGTCCTGCACCGTACGTAGGAGGAATTGTGAGCACCCCCGGAAGCCCGTACGGCGAGCTGCCGCCGACACACGACGCGGAGGTGGCCCTGGACTCCCACGACCACCACTGGTTCGCCGAACCGACCGAACCGGTCAGCAGGAAGTACATCGCGGTCCTGGTCATAGCCCAGCTGGTCTTCTTCGTCGCGTTGTTGGGTCCGGCGATCATCGGTATCGGGGTCAAGGTCCAGTCGATCGTCCCTGATGATCAGAAGACGTCGGCGCTGGGCATCGTGGCCGGCTTCGGTGCGTTGTTCGCCGTGATCGGCAACGTCTTGTTCGGCCGGCTGTCGGACCGCACCACTTCCCGCTGGGGCCGACGTCGTCCCTGGATCGTCGCCGGCACCGTGGTGATGACCGTCGCGTTCTTGGTGATGGCCCTGGCTCCGAACGTGCCGCTCCTGGCCGCCGGTTGGTGTCTGGCACAGCTCGGCGCGAACGCCACGCTGGCGCCGTTCATCGCCACGATCTCCGACCAGGTCCCCAAGGTCCAACGGGGCAGCGTGTCCGCGCTGCTGGGTATCGCCCAGAACATCGGCATCCTCGGCGGCGCATATGTCGCCCAGCTGTTCGCCGACCAGATGGTGATCTTGTTCGTCGCTCCCTCGATCCTGGCGATCGGTGCGATGTTGTGGTTCGCGTTCGTCCTCCCCGATCAGCACATGAAGGTCCGGCCGCCGAGCATGACGCTCCGGGAGTGGGTGACCACCTTCTGGCTCAACCCGCGCAAGTATCCCGATTTCGCGTTCGCCTGGTGGTCCCGGTTCCTGATCACGCTGGCCACGTTCATGTTCACCACGTTCCGGCTGTTCTACCTCCAGGACAAGCTGGGGCTGTCCGAAGCGGCCGCGCCCGCCGCCGTGTCGACCGGTGTGCTGATCTACACGATCGCCCTGGTCGCCTCCGGCTGGATTGCCGGCAAGATCTCCGATCGCACGGGTCGACGGAAGTTCCTGGTGGCCGGGTCTACCCTGCTGTTCGGCGTCGGGATCGTACTGTTGGCCCATGTCTCGACACTGAGTGGGTTCTACGTGGTCGAGGCCATCCTCGGTGTCGCCTACGGCATCTACGTCGGAGTCGATCTCGCGCTGGTGGTCGATGTGCTCCCGAACCCGGATGACGCCGGCAAGGACCTCGGTGTGTTCAACATGGCCAACGCGTTGCCGCAGACGCTGGCCCCTGTGTTCGGCGCGGCCCTGCTGGCCGTCAACAGCGCCAACAACCAGAACTACGACCTGCTGCTCTACACCGCCGGCGCCGCGGCGCTGATCGGTGCACTCATCGTGTTGCCGATCAAGAAGGTGCGGTAACCCAGATGCTCGACATCGAACGCCTCCTTACCGAGCTCACCGTCGAGGAGAAGGCCTCGCTGACCAGTGGTTCCTCCTTCTGGTACACGACACCGGTGGACCGGCTCGGCATCCCGAAGATCATGGTGTCCGACGGCCCGCACGGGCTTCGCGCCCAACCGGGCGAGGGCGATCACCTCGGGTTGGGCGGTTCGTTGCCGGCGACCTGCTTCCCGACCGCCTCCGCCATCGCCTCGGCCTGGAATCCGGAGTTGCTGAGCCGGATCGGGCAGGCGCTCGCCCAGGAGGCCAGGGCCGCCAACTTGTCGGTGATCCTCGGCCCGGGCATCAACATGAAACGCTCACCTCTGTGCGGACGGAACTTCGAGTACTTCTCCGAGGACCCGTTCCTGGCCGGCGAGCTCGCTGTCGGGATTGTCGACGGCATCCAGTCCCGCGGGATCGGCACGTCGGTCAAGCACTACGCGGCGAACAACCAGGAGACCGACCGGCTCCGGGTCGACGCCCAGGTCGATGAACGTACGCTGCGGGAGATCTACCTTCCTGCCTTCGAGCGGGTCGTCAAGGCCTCACAACCGTGGACGGTGATGGCCTCCTACAACAAGGTCAACGGCACCTCCGCCACGGAGAACACCTGGCTCCTGCAGACGGTGCTACGTGAGGAGTTCGGCTTCGAGGGCCTGGTGGTGTCGGACTGGGGGGCTGTCTACCACCGGGTGCCGGCCCTGCTCGCCGGGACCGATCTCGAGATGCCACCGGCTCTCGGCCGCAGCCCGGAGGAGATCGTCGCCGCGGTCGGCGCCGGGACGGTGCCCGTCGAGGTTCTCGACGCCCGTGTCCGGACCGTGCTCGAGCTGGTCAGCCGAGGCATGCCGGTGCTGGACCTCGACGAGACCTTCGACGCCGACGCCCACCACGCGCTGGCCCGGGCGGCGGCTGCAGAGTCGGTGGTGCTGCTGAAGAACGACGACGCCATCCTGCCGCTCGCCCCCGACGCCGGCATCGCCGTTGTCGGCGAGTTCGCCCGCGCCCCCCGCTACCAAGGTGCCGGCTCCTCACAGGTGGTGCCCACGAGGCTCGATGTGATGCTCACCGAGCTCAGCGCCGTCTACGGACATGTTTCGTTCGCCGCGGGCTACGGCGTCGGCCAGACCACCGACGACCAGATCCTGCAGGCCGAGGCCGAACAGGTCGCCGGATCCGCGGACGTCGTGATCATGGTGCTCGGGTTGCCCGCGGCGGACGAGTCCGAAGGCTTCGACCGCACCCACCTGAACCTGCCCGACAACCAGCTCACGGTGCTGAAGAGAGTCGCAGCCGTCAATCCGAACGTCGTGGTCGTCCTCGCCAACGGGTCCACCGTCCTTCTCGACCAGGTCACCGCAAACGCCAAGGCGGTTGTCGAGGCGTGGCTCGGCGGCCAGGCCGCGGGCGCAGCGATCGTCGACGTCCTCACCGGTCGCGTCAACCCCTCGGGGCGGCTGGCCGAGACCATCCCGCACCGACTCGAGGACAACTCGTCCCTGCTCAACTTCCCGGGCGACTCACAGGTCGTCCGCTACGGCGAAGGAATCTTCATCGGTTACCGCGGCTACGACAAAGCTCAGCAGGACGTGGCCTTCCCCTTCGGGTTCGGGCTCTCCTACACCACGTTCGCGCTTTCGGAGTTGAACGTCAGCACCCGCGGATCGGCGGTCGACGGCACCCTGGCCGCGACAGTAACCGTCACGGTCACGAACACGGGCAGCGTGGACGGGGCGGAGGTCGTGCAGGTGTACGTGCAAGACGTCGAGTCATCCGTTGTGCGACCGGTGCGCGAGCTCAAGGGTTTCACCAAGGTGTCACTCGCTGCCGGCGCATCGCACCAGGTCTCGATCGAGCTGAACCAGCGAGCGTTCTCCTTCTGGGCGCAGCGCCACGGCCGTTGGGCCGTCGAAGCCGGCGACTTCCTCATCAGTGTCGGCTCCAACTCCCGTGATCTGCCGCTGAGTGAGAAGATCACCGTCGAGGCAGCACGACTTGCCGGTCCACTGAACAGGGACTCCACCCTGCAGGAATGGATGAGCGACCCGACCGGTCGAAACCTGATCGAGCGGGAGGTCGAACATGGCCAGCCTGCGGCGGTGCTCCAGCAGGAGCTGATCGAGGTCATCGGAACCATGCCGATGAGCACCCTCGCCAACTTCGGCGGCATGAGCCTCGACCACGACGCCCTCGACCGCATCGCCGGCCAGTGGCGAGAGCACGACCCGGCTCACTGACTACCGCGTGCTGTGGATTGGTGCGGCCATGCTTTGGCCTCCCGGGGCCGTCACCGTCACCCGGATCCGGAACGCCCGCTGAAAGAATCACTCACATGACCGCCACCTCCCGCTTCCCGGCCGCCTTCCACTGGGGTGTCGCCACAGCCGCCCACCAGGTCGAGGGCGGCAACGTCAACAGCGACGCGTGGCTGCTCGAGCACCTCGCCGGAACGATCTTCGCCGAACCGTCCGGCGTGGCTCGGCCGGGTGGCTGGCCGCAACGGTGCCGGTCTCGACGATCCGGCCGGCCCTGAGCCGATCGACCCTGTGGTCTGATCAGGGCTGGTTCGGCGGCAGATGCTCGGCAGTTCGCGACGAACGCTCATGCACACGCTCGACCTGATCAGCTCGTCGCGACGCGGGAGCACCGGCCGTCGGGACGGGCGGTCATCCTCCGATGATCACGGTAGGGCAGCCGGGTCCCGGTGCGATCGGGGTCCCGTGCATGCTCAGGTCGGCCAGCCTGGCTGCTGGGAAGCCGCCGATCATGACGGTCATGCTGCCCATGGCGATGCCGTTCGGGGCGGGCGAGATGCATGGGATCGCGCCCGGAGTGGCGTTGGCGACGGCGGCGGGCATCCCGCCGATCAGAACGGTCATCACCCCTCCCGCGGGCGTGATCGGCCCACCGACGTGCGGCTTGGGGCCATCCATCATCGGGCAGAGGGCCGTGTCGCCGACGCGCAGTGCTGGTCCCGTCGGCAACCTGCTCACCCCGATCCCTGTCCGCAGTGCGGTCGTTCGTTCACTCCATCGTCCCAGGCCGAGCAGCCCTCCACCAGGGGCGAGAAGGACCCTCGGTCTGCCCGATCGGTCTGCCCTATCGGGCAGTACGCGGGCCCAGGTGCCCCGTGCCGTCCGGAGGCCGACGCACCGAGCAACAAACGGCAACCCGTGGACGCCACCTAATGCTTGATCCTTCAATTAGTGCAGGTCGCGCTCATCGCGGCGACCGATCACACCTCAGGAGGATCTCGATGACGAACCCTGCACCCCTGGATACGTCGAAGCTGAAATCGCTCGACCGTTTGCCGTTCAAGACGGTGATCGGCTATGGATCGGGTGACTTCGCCTTCAACCTGGCGTTCAGCCTGAGCACAGCATTCCTGCTGTACTACTACACCGACGTGGCCGGCATCTCCGCCGCCGCCGTGGGCACCATGTTCTTGGTGGTGCGGCTCTGGGACGCCGTTGCCGACCTGCTGGCCGGCCGGTTGGTGGACCGGACGATGACCCGGTGGGGCAAGTTCCGGCCGTTCATCATGTTCGGCGCCGTGCCGCTGCTGTTCATGAGCTTTCTGGTCTTCCATGTTCCGACCAGCTTCGACCAGGGCATGAAACTGATCTACGCCTACGCCACGTACGCGATCCTCGGCCTCATCTACTCCCTGGTCAACATTCCCTACGGCTCGCTGGCGTCGGCGATCACCCAGTCGGTGCACGAACGCGCCAAACTGGTCGCCGCCCGGGCTTTCGGCGCCGGCATCGGCGGTGTCATCCTCACCTTCGTGGTCGGGAGCTTCATCAGTGACCTGCGCGGGCAAAAGGCACTCATCCAGAGTCCGGAGGACCTGGTGGCCTACCAGGCAGCCGTGCAGGGTGTCTTCACCAAGGTGACGTTGGCGTTCATCGTCGTCGGTTCGCTCGCGTTCTTCTTCACGGCCTGGGCCTGTCGCGAACGGGTCATCCGGACCCAGCCTCGGATCAGCGTCGGGGAGACCTTCAGCACTTTGAGGTCCAACAAGCCGCTGGCGTACTTGTGCGGTTCCAGCTTCTTCTACCTGATCGGCGTCTTTGCGGTCGGCGGCACGACGGCCTTCTATGCGCAGTACGTGCTCGGCAACATCGGCCTGGTCGGCATCATCACCCTGGTCAACACCGGCATCACGTTGTTGGTCACTCCGTTCATCCCGAAGATCATCGACATCTTCGGCAAGAAGAACGTCTTCCAATACTGCGGTGTGTTCACCATCGTCGGTGGCGTAGGCCTGTTCTTCGCCCCCGCCAACCTGTTCTGGCTGGTTCTGATCACCCTTGCGATCAAGGGCATCGGCGCCAGCCTGATCAACACCGTCATGTTCGGTCTGGAGGCTGACACCGTCGAGTACGGCGAGTGGAAGACCGGCAAGCGGAGTGAGGGCGCAACCTACGCCCTGTTCTCCTTCACCCGCAAGGTCACCCAGTCCATCGGTGGCGCGGTCGGCGCCTGGGCCTTGGCGATCGGCGGCTACATCGCCGCCAGTGCCGCGAACCCGAACCCGGTCCAACCTGAGAGCGCCGTCATAGCGATCAAGGCCACGATCGGCCTGCTGCCCGCCTTGGCCGCCCTGATCGCCATGCTGATCTTCGTCAAGTACCCGCTGAACGACGAACGGTTCAAGGAGATCCGGAACGAGACCGAGGCCCGGAAGCTGGCCGAGATCCAGGCACACAACGAGCGCTTGGAGGACTTCATCACCCCCAGCCACACGGTGTGATGGCCAACCCACCCACACCCGCTGCCCGGCCCTCACGAGGGGCTGGGCGGCTCACCATACGACCCGACGACTCCGGAGCGACCATGACCAGACCAGACTTGACCGCCGCCCCCTTCGGGCTGGACGACGAGGCGATCGCGTGGGTGCGAAGCACCATTTCCGCGATGACTCAGGATGAGAAGATCGGGCAGTTGTTCATCAACCTGAACAACCGGTTCGACGACGAGTTCGTGAATCGGATCGTCGACGGCTACCACCCGGGTGGGATCCGGTACAACCACACCGATTCGGCCAGCATCCAGACCCACATCCGGCAGGCTCAGGCCCGGTCGAAGATTCCGCTGCTGGTGGCCTCCAACATCGAGGACGGCGGCAATGGGGCCTGCACGGACGGCACCCTGGTCGCCACGCCGCTGCAGACCGGGTCGACACCCGACACCGATGCCGCCCGGCAGATGGGTGTGGTCGGCGGACGGGAGTCAGCGGCGCTCGGCTGCAACTGGGCATTCGCACCCATCGTCGACATCCACCACAACTGGCGAAACACCGTGATCGCCACCCGCGCGTTCGGCAACGACCACGAGACGGTGATCCGCTACGCCCAGGCATATAGCGACGGTGTACGCGAGGGTGCGGGGGACCATCCGGTGGCGTTGTGCATGAAGCACTTTCCCGGTGACGGCCGCGACGAGCGGGACCAGCATGTGGTGACCTCGTTCAACGACTGCTCGGTGGAGGAGTGGGACGCCACCTACCGCAAGATCTGGGAGTGGGGGATCGGCGCCGGGATCGAGTCGCTCATGGTCGGCCACATCATGCTGCCGGCCTACACCCGACACCTCCGGCCGGGGATTCCGGATGCCGACATCTTGCCGGCCACCGTCGCTCCGGAGCTGCTGACCGACCTGCTCCGGGACGACCTGGGCTTCAACGGCGTGGTGCTGACTGACGCCTCGTTGATGGTCGGGCTGACCTCGGCGCTGCCCCGCGAACGGCAGATGGTGCAGGCCATCACCGCCGGTTGCGACATGATCTTGTTCTTCCGCAACCACGACGAGGACTTCGGCTTCGTCCGCGACGCAGTCGCCTCAGGTGAGATCACGCCCCAACGGCTCGACGACGCGCTGACCCGGATCCTCGGGCTGAAGGCCAAACTCGCGCTGCACCTACGCGCAGCCGGCGACCTCGTTCCGCCGCCGCACGCTCTGGCCGTGATCGGTGCGCCCGAGCACCACACCACAGCCCGGGAGATCGCCGACCGGACCATCACCCTGCTCAAGGACACAGCCGGCACACTGCCGCTGGACCCCGCACGGCACCGACGGATCCGGCTCTACTGTTTGGAAAGTGCGCCCGACTTCACGGGGGTCGTACCCGAGTTCAAACGAGTGGCGGTCGAGGAGCTGACCGCCGCAGGTTTCGAGGTCAGCGTCTTCCGGACCGCGCAGGAGCTCGCCGCCGCCGGTGAGGTCCTGGACTTCCAGACCTTCATCGCCTCCGAGACCGAGCACTACACCGACCGGTACGACGCCGCGTTGATCCTGGCCAACGTCTCCGACTTCGCCCAGCAGGGAGCGCTGCGGATCAAGTGGTCGATGCCGATGGGTCCGGAAATGCCCTGGTACGCCGCCGAGGTGCCGACGGTGTTCGTGTCATTGAACATGCCGAACCACCTGATCGACGTGCCGATGGTCAAGACCGCGATCAACGCACACAACCCCAGCCCCGAGGTCGTCCGGTCCCTGGTCGACAAACTTCTCGGCCGGAGCCCGTTCCTCGGCACCCACAACGACAACGTCTGGTGCAACTCCTGGGACACCCGCCGATGAGCGACCATCCCCGGCCCTCCCGACCCGAGAGGACGACGAGCCCGTGACGACCACCATCCAACTGGAGACGTTCGTCGAACCGCACCCCGGGGAGGTCTCGCCCCGGCTCCGCGTCACGGCTGCCGACACCGGAACCGGTGAGCCTGACGGACGTGGACCCGACCCGGTAGGGCTGGGCTGATGGGCGCCGAGAAGACGGTGGTCGTCGTGATGGGTGTTGCCGGATCGGGCAAGTCGACCGTCGCCGAACTCATCGCCCAGGAACTTGGCTGGACCATCACCGAATCCGACGATCTGCACAGTCCGGAGAACGTCGCGAAGATGGCCGCGGGAATCCCGCTGACCGATGATGACCGCGAGCCGTGGCTGGGGCTCATCTGTCGAAGGATCGAGCAGACCGACGGCGATCAGGTCGTGGCCTGCTCCGCCCTCCGACGCCGATACCGCGACATTCTGCGGACCACCGACGCCCGGGTTCGGTTCCTGCACCTCGAAGGCAGCCGGGACCTGATCGGATCCCGCCTCGATGCCCGAACCGGTCACTTCATGCTCTCCACGATGCTCCAGTCGCAGCTGGCCACCCTGGAGCCGCTCGATGACGACGAGGACGGCGCCAGCATCTCGATCGACGGCAGCCTGCAGGACATTCTCCGCCGTGCCCTGGCGGCCTCAGGCTCAACTCGGAAGCCGCTGGGTGAGGCCGGTCGGCACCCAACTCCTGGATTGCGCTCAGCCGGCGCACCGACAACAGCCTGACCCGGACCGCACAGGAAGGCGTCCACGGGCCCTGAAGAATTCCGGTGACGCTTCGGCGTGACGCCAGCCGCGAGCGCCTGCTGACCGGACCCGACACAGGCCTACGAGTGGGTCGGGGGGTTGGTCTTCGACAGGGTCGCCGAGGGTGCGCTGCGCGGATGGAGCAGGGAGGCCATCATTTTCTGGTCGGGGTCGAGAACGGTGAGGATGCGGGCGGTGATGGTCGACAGTTGCTCGACTTGTTGGTCGGTGAGGGTGTCGATGGCGAGTTTGCGGACGGTCCGGACGTGTCCGGGGGCGGCCTGGACGACTTTGTTCCAGCCGTCGTCGGTGAGTACCAGGTTGGTGGCGCGGCGGTCGCCGGGGCAGGGCTCGCGGCGGACGTATCCGGTGTCTTCGAGTCTGTTCATGACCCGCGATAGGCGGGGCAGGGTGGCGTTGGTCATCGATGCCAGGACGGTCATCCGCAGGGTGCGGTTGGGTGCTTCGGACAGCATGGCCAGGCAGTAGTAGTCGTAGTGGGTGAGTTGTTCGTCCCGCTCGAGCTGGGCGTCGAGGGCCCGGGGGAGTAGTTCGAGGACGGCGGCGAATCTGACCCATGCCAGCCGTTGGGTGTCGTTCAGCCACGGGGTGTCGGTCATCGGGCCAGTCTAGCCAATAGTTGTATATACAACAATCTTGTGTTACGTTAGTTGTACATACAACGAATCACGATTCCAGGAGGACTCGATGAGTGACGTCACTATCTTCGGCAAGGGAAACATGGGCACCGCGATCGCGGCTGTGCTCAGCAGGGGCGGCGCAACCGTTACCCACATCACCAGCGGCGACACCGGAACCGCTGTTTCCGGCGACATCGTGATCCTCGCGGTCCCGCACCCGGCGATCGAGGAGATCGTTGCGGCGTACGGGGATCAGCTGGCCGGGAAGACGGTGGTCGACATCACCAACCCGCTCGACTTCTCCACCTTCGACTCCCTGGTCGTGGCGGCCGACGGCTCGAAGGCCGCCGAGCTCGCCGGGCAGCTGCCGACCGCCAAGGTGCTGAAGGCGTTCAACACGACTTTTGCGGCGACGCTGGCCAGCGGCCGGGTCGGCGACAAGCCGACCACTGTGCTGGTGGCCGGTGACGACGCCGACGCCAAGCAGTCGCTGATCGACCTGGTGGTCGCCGGTGGTCTGCAGGGTATCGATGCCGGCTCGTTGAAGCGGGCCCGTGAGCTGGAGGCTGTCGGCTTCTTGCAGCTGACCCTTGCGGTGGGCGAAAAGATCAGCTGGACCGGCGGCTTCGCCGTCGTCAGCTGACCATGTCCGACTCCACATCATCCCGACTCCACAGCCGAAAGGAGGAGCCGTGAGCACCGACCTGCTGGCCGGCGACACCCGGATGGGTGCCGTGACCCTCCGAGTGGCCGACCTGGACGCGATGACGGCTTACTACCGTGACGCGGTCACGTTGAGCGTCTTGGCGGCGGCCGACGACGAAGTGATCCTCGGCCGCGGGGCGGAGCCGATTCTGGTACTCGTCCGCTCGCCGGAGCTGCAACACGCCCCGTCGCGTTCGGCCGGGCTGTTCCACACGGCGATCCTGTTCGACTCCGAGGCCGACCTGGCCACGGCGGTCCACGCGGTCGCGAGCCGCCATCCGGGCACGTTCACCGGGAGCGCCGATCATCTGGTCAGCCAGGCCTTCTACTTCACCGACCCGGAGGGCAACGGTGTCGAGCTCTACACCGACCGCGACCGGTCGGCGTGGAGCTGGACCCATGGCCGGGTCGAGATGGCCACGTTGATGCTCGACCCGAACCGGTTCCTGCGCGACCATCTCGACCCCGCAGCCGTGGCCACGGCTGCGTCGCGGCCGGCAACCGTCGGGCACGTTCACCTGTGCGTCGGCGACGTCGTCTCCGCCCGCAGGTTCTATGTCGACCAGCTCGGCTTCGAGACCACAGCCGAGCTCGGCAACACAGCCTTGTTCGTCAGCGCGGGCGGCTACCACCACCACATGGCGATGAACACCTGGCAGAGCCGCGGAGCCGGCCGGCGCCGGCTGACCCTGGGTCTGGGTCTGGTCCGGATCGAGGTTCCCTCCCGCGACGACCTCGGCAGCCTGACCGACCGTCTCACCTTCCACGGCGTGCAGACCCGCGACGACGGCCGCACCGTCGCGTTCGACGATCCCTGGGCCAACCGCATCCTGGTCGCCAGCGCCGCCTGAGCAAGCCGCCGACAGAAATGGACGATACGGGAAGCATGTTGTCCATCGCATCAGGTCACACCTCCGAGAACCCGCTGGAGGCAGGCTGATCGACAAGGCGGCACTCTGGAGGCTGCGTGCGGGAGTTCTCGGGAGACGGTGCTGGCCGACTATCGCTGAGCGCCTCGGCAGGGTGCAGCGCTGCGACCAGCTCAGGGCCCGGATGTGCGGCTCATGGGTCCGGCCGGCGACCCGTCGCCGCCGAAGTGGCGGTACGTCTCCGCGAAGACGGTCACCAGTCGTTCGCCGCCGAGGCTGGCACCTGGCTTGGGCAGCTGGCGCAAGATCATGTCCGGTTCCACGGCCAGAGTCGCGGGCCGCGGCGGCAACGGCGCGGGCGGCTGCCAGAAGTGGGTGACCTCTGGCGCCCGCCGATCGTCACCCTGTTTGTCGGTGTCGACTCCGACGGCGTCGAGACCGGCCAGGGCAAGGGCTGCCCCGGAGACGACCCGGGGAGCCGCGCCCCGGTCGACTAGATCGGCGTGATCGTCGCGAAGCTCCCGAAGCCGGCCGAGTAGCCGGTCCCGATCGCGGCCGCGCCAGAGCAGGATCAGGAACGGGTCGTCGTCGAAAGCCTCGGCCAATAGATAGAACGTCGCGGCCAGGTGCTTACACGGCACCTCCCAGTCCGGGCAGCTGCAACGCTGGTCGAGATCGCCGGCGCGAGTCGGGAACAGCGGTGCGCCGGCGGCGCTGAAGATGTCTTCCAGCTCGGGCGGCACCTCACCGGCGAGCAGCTTCGCCGCCGGGAGTGCCTGCTCGGACAGGGCGATCTCGGCCTTGGCCCAGACCAGCTCGCCGAACGGCTTCTGCTTGATCACCACCTGGTAGGGCCGGGCGCGCGACCCCTGGACCGACGAGCGGACCTCGCCGGGTGTCACATCGAGGGAGATCACCTGGCCCTTTCGGGCGTACGTCCTTCCGCGGGTGAGTCGGCTGCCCATGGCCAACGACTCCAGCACGTCGAGGAACCGGCGTGACCACCATGACGAGCCGATGCTTCCGCGTGCGGTCCGCGCCTTCAGACCGCCCTCGACCTCGCGCGGTTTCGACGGTGGATACCGCTGCTGGCCGTCTCCGAACCTGCCAGCCATCACTCCACCACCGCCCCGGACTCCAGCCGCAACAGGTCCTTGAGCTGTGCGCTCGACAGCTCGGTGAGCCACTGCTCCCCGGTGCCGACGATCTTGGCGGCCAGTCCGCGCTTGGCGCTGATCATGGCCGCAATCTTCTCCTCCACCGTTCCCGCACAGATGAACTTGCGGACCTGCACGGAGCGCCGCTGCCCGATCCGGAAGGCCCGGTCGGTGGCTTGGTCCTCCACCGCGGGGTTCCACCAGCGATCGACGTGAATCACGTGGTTGGCGGCGGTCAGGGTGAGCCCGGTGCCGCCGGCCTTCAGCGAGAGCACGAACAGCGGCGGAGACCACGTGTCGTCGGACTGGAAGCGGGACACCATCTCGTCGCGGCCGGCCTTCGGCACCCCACCGTGCAGGAACAGCACCTCGCGGCCGAATCGCCCGGTGAGGTGCCCGCGCAGCAAGTTGCCGAACTCGGCGTACTGGGTGAACAGCAGCGCCTTCTCGCCGGCGTCCAGCACCTCGGCGATGATCTCGTCGAGGCGCTCCAGCTTGCCGGAACGACCCGCCAGCCGGCTGCCGTCGCGCAGGAAGTGCGCCGGATGGTTGCAGACCTGCTTCAGCTTCGTCATGGTGGCGAGCACCAGCCCCCGACGCTCGATGCCCTCGGAGTTGTCGATCTTCTCCATCATGTCGTCCACCACGGCCTGGTAGAGAGCGGCCTGCTCTGCGGTGAGGTTGCAGACGACGTCCATCTCCAGCTTCGCCGGCAGATCGGTGATGATCGAGGCGTCGGTCTTGAGCCGGCGCAGGATGAACGGCCCGGTGAACCGCCGCAGCCGCTCCGCGGCGTCGTCGTCGCCGTGCCGCTCGATCGGCTCGGCATAGCGCTTCTTGAACGTCGCGGCCGATCCGAGCAGACCGGGGTTGGCGAACTCCAGGATCGACCACAGGTCGGCGAGGCGGTTCTCCACCGGCGTGCCGGTCACCGCGATCCGTGTGTCGGCGGGGATCGAGCGGATCTGGGTGGCCTGCTTGGTGGCGGCGTTCTTGATCGCCTGCGCCTCGTCGACCACCACCCGACGCCAGTTGATCTTGCGCAGCACGACGGCGTCACGCGCCGCGAGAGCGTACGTCGTGATCACCAGATGGCTCGCCGCGGCTGCGTCGGTGAACGCCGCACCGCGGGCGCGTTCGGCTCCGTGGTGGACGTGGACCCGCAGCTCGGGAGTGAACCGGGCCGCCTCCCGCTGCCAGTTCCCGACCAGCGACATGGGGCAGATCAGCAGACTCGGCCTGATGTCGGGCCCCGCGGCGTCGGACCCCGCCGGGTCCGACCCGACCGGGTCGTCGGCGGCCGGATCGCCCGCCAACAAGGCCAGCAGCTGGACGGTCTTGCCCAGGCCCATGTCGTCGGCGAGCACACCGCCGAGCCCCGATCGGCCGAGGAAGTCCAACCAGGACAGGCCCCTGGCCTGGTACGGCCGCAGCTGCCCGATGAACGACGTCGGGGGCTGAACCGGCTCGAGCCGCCGTTCGGCGTCCCCGGCCAGCAGGTCACCGAGCCAGCCGTCCGCCGCGACCTCGGTGACGGGCAGCTCGTCGAGCGCTGCATCGACACCCAGGCCAAGCCGCAGTAGCTCGCCGACCGAGGCGTGGCCGGTCGTTCCGGCGATCCGCAGCCCGGCCGCGAGCCGACGGGCATCGAGCTCGATCCACTGGCCGCGCAGCCGGACGAGCGACGACTTGGCGTCCGACAACGCCGCGAGCTCGTCAACGGTCAGGGTGTCGTCACCGACCGCGAGGTCATAGCGGAAGTCGGCGATGGCGCCGAAGCCAACCCCGCCGGAGCCGCCCGACACCATCCCCGGTTGTGGTGGCGTCGAGGCTGTCACCTTCAAACCCAGTCGAGCGGCCGGTCGGGTCCACCAGCCGGGCAGGAGGACCCCGAACCCCGCCATCGACAGCGTCGGAGCCGCTTCGCGCAGGAACTGGTGGGTCTCCTCGATGTCCATGGCCAGCGCGGCGGGGCGGGCCGTCCGCAGGGCAGCGTCGAGCTGCGGGTAGAGCCGCGCTGCCTTGCCCAGCTCGGCGAGGAACGTCTCCTGTGGCGACGACAGCTGCCGACCCAGCCCGGGAAGGGTGCCGCCGCGAGAGGCCCAGACCGCGGTTGCGTCCACGACGGCGGTCGGTTCGTCGGCGTCCTGCAGACCGAACCGGAGCTGCCACTCGACGGCGTCGGGGTCGGCGTCGGCAGGCGGATCGGCGAGCCGGAAGCAGGCGCGTACGTCGCCGATGGCCGCGTCGGCCTGCCACTCGGCCAGCGCGTCGGCCAGCGAGGCCGCGTCGACCGAGTTGATCGTGGCCATCCGGCGCTCACGGCCGGTGAGCGCGGCCAGCCATGCCCGTGTGGCCGTCGATCCCGATCCGCCGACGCTCAGCCGACGCGCACCAAGCCGTGCCCGTGCCGCCGCGTCGACCAGGGCGTCGAGCAGGGCCGCCCAGCCACAGCCGACCGGCTCGGCGGTGTTCCCGGCGGAGTGACCGGGATCCGGCTGCGGAGTGGCGAGCAGCGATGGTGGTGCGGCGGCCGCGAGGACCCGCGTCCAGGCCACGTCAGGCCCGGTCAGCAGCGGTCTCCAGGCCGCGCTCGGTGGGTCGCCCGCGACGATCGGCAGCAGCCGACCGCGTCGCACCAGGTCCGCGGCGAAGTCGATGAGGTCGAGCAGGTGATGCAGCGAGGCGCCACCGACGGCGACGGAGTCGGAGCGTCCGAGGTCGCTGAGCAGCACGACCATGTCATCCGCGTCCAGCCCCAACGCCGGAATCCGCCAGGACTTCGGCTGCACCGCACCCCGCTCCGCAAGCACCTCGTCGCGGATCAGCTCGGGCGACGGAAGCGGCCCGTCGCTTCGGGTCGGCAGGACCAGAACGATCTGTGCGGCATCGGCGCGGTGGGCTGCCGTCGGCGGTAGGAGGCGGCCGAGCGCGCGCTGGGACACGGCGTACGGGTGATCGCGGACCTTCGGTGGCCTGCCCTGGCCTCGCAGAGCCGCTCCGGGTGCCTCGGACGACTCGGCCCAGAGCGCGAATCGACCCGGGTCACCGGGTGGCGCGCCGAGCCAGCAGGCGTGCAGCACGTCCACTCGTACGGCCTTCCTGAGGGATCCGAGTCCGGGTTCAGCAGTCCTGTCGCACCGCCGGCTCGGAAGCCTACTCGGCGGGGAGCGGGTCCGGAGCGTCCACCGAGACGGTCCGTGGAGCCCACTCGGCGGAGTCCGCTTACCGGAGACTGCCCACCTATCGGACGACCTCGTACTCGAGGAAGGTGAGCCCGGTGCCAAGGACTCGGGCACCGAGCAGCCTGAGCGGGGTCACCCGGCGCGCGTCGCCGAACAGCCGCTCGCCGGCGCCCAGGATCGCTGGAAAGACCACGAGCCGGAACTCGTCCACCAGGTCGAGGTCGACCAGGGTTCGGATGAGCCGGTAGCTCGCGTAGACGAGGATCTCGCCGGTCGCGTCCTGCTTCAGCCGTGCGATCTGAGGCGCGATCTCACCGGCGAGGACCGTGGCGTTGCTCCAGCTGGCTTGCTTCAGGGTCGTGGACACCACGAACTTGGGCATCGCGTTGAGCCGGTCTGCCCAGGCTCCTTCGCGGCCGAGCCAGCGCGCCGCGAACCACTCGTCGCTGTGCCTGCCCAGCACCAGCGCCTCCGCTGCCATCGCTTCCTCGGACTCGAGCAGCGTCCAGTCCGCCAAGTCCGCGCCGCCGAATCGCTCGAACCATCCGCCGTGACGAGAACCCTCCTTACCGTCGGGGTCTTGTACGACCCCGTCGAGCGACATGTTGGTCGTGACCACGAGCTTTCCCATCGCCGTACTCCTTGATCGGTTGTCGTCGGTCGACGGATGTATCGGTCGACGGCAACATAGACACCACTGACGTACGGAACCGAGCGGAGCGCGCGACCGGATCCGTCGGAGATCAGTCGTCGAGGATCAGCGGCAGGCCGAACCACCGAAACTCGCTCGCATCGAAGCGGCTCAGCGCTCCGATCCGCTGGCCGACCAGGGTGACGGTGAACAAGCCTGTCGCCCGCTTCGTGCCGTCCGGCCGGCGGAGGTAAGCGCCGAACGCGGGCTGGCCGTTGGCACTGGTGGGCACGAGACTGTAGTTCCGCCCGGGTACGAGCAGTCCGGCGAAGAACTCGGCGACGACACCGATGCCCTCGTACTCCAACGGCATGGGAGGCATAGAGAGAAAGACATCATCGGTGAACAGCGCGACGAGGGCACTCACGTCGGCCGACTCGTACGCCCGGACGAACCGATCCACTATCGACTGCTCCTGTCGCGATCCTCTGGCGGGCGGTGCCTCGCACGTACGTCGGCGAGCCTGCTCGAGCCCGGCCCGGGCCCGCGCCAACGTGCTGTTCACCGAAGGCAGCGTCGCGTCGAGCAGGTCGGCGACCTCGCTCGCGTGGAACCCGAGGACGTCGCGAAGGATCAACACGGCAAGCTGACGCGGCGGCAACAGGTTCAGGGCCGTGACGAACGCGAGCGAGATCGACTCACTTTGTTCGTAGCGAGCCTCCGGGCCCGTCGGGACATCGGCTCCGGCCAGCAACCGGTCCGGATAGGGGCCGAGCCACACGACCTCACCGAACCGGGTCGGGGCGGGCGGCTCGATTCCCGTGATGTCCCATGCCCTTGCGGGGCGCCGTCGCGTGGCCCGCAGCGCATTGAGGCATGTGTTCGTCGCAATGCGATAGAGCCAGGTCCGGATCGTCGCCCGCTCGGTGAACCCAGCCAACCCCCGCCATGCCGCTAGCAGCGTGTCCTGCAAGGCGTCCTCAGCGTCCTGGACCGACCCGAGCATGCGATAGCAGTGGACATGCAGCTCTCTCCGGTACGGCTCGGTCAGGGCTCGGAACGCGTCCTCGTCTCCGGCTCGCGCCCTCGAAACGAGCTGCGTCGTCACCACCGTCATCGCCCCTCGCGTCGGATCATCCTCATACCGACACCGCGGCCGGCCCGAACTGATCGGAGGACCATCCCTAGCGGGTGCGGGCGAACCCACTGCGGCCGCCTCGGGCGGTCCGTCATCGCACGCCGTCCATCAGCTTCTCGATGGGCTTCTTCAGCACGAACAGTGCCACGCCGACGACGATGGCGACGCCACCGAGGACGCTGAAGTACGTGACCTGATCCTCGTCGGTGTAGTAGCCGGCCAGCACACCAGCCATCGCCGTACCGAGGGCGATGGAGAGGAAGAACAGCGCCACCATCTGGGTGTGGAAGACCTTCGGCGCGAGCTTGGTCGACGCCGACAGGCCGACGGGTGAGAGCAGCAGCTCGGCGATGGTGAAGACGAACAGGATCCCGATCAGGCCGAGCAGCGGTGCGCTGTTCGGTTCGGTGCTCGCCATCGGCAGGAACAGCAGGAAGGCAATGCCCATGATCACGGTGCCCGCGGCGAACTTCACAGGAGTGGACGGCTGACGGTCGCCGAGCTTGGTCCAGATCGCCGCGAAGACCCCTGACAAGATGATGATGAAAATGGGGTTGATCGACTGGACCCACGACACCGGCATCTCCCAGCCGAACAGGTTGCGGTTCAGCTGTTTGTCGGAGTAGATCGTCACCACCGTGAACTGCTGCTGGTAGAGCGCCCAGAACGTCGCACTGGCGATGAACAAGGGGATGAAGGCGACGACGCGGTGTCGCTCCTGGGTGGTGACCTGACGGCTGCGCAGGATGATCACGAAGTACGCGATCGTCGCCGCGATCGTCACCCCGACGACGATGTTGGCCAGTCGGGTGGCCTTCAGTACACCGGTCAGGGCCAGGATCACGATCACCAGAACCACCGCGGCGGCGAGAATGATCATCAACCCGCGCCGTTCGCGCGGGAGTGGATTGGGCACCGCGCGCGACTCCGCAGAGAAGCGCTTGCGACCGATCGTGTACTGGATGAGCCCGATCGCCATGCCGACGGCGGCCAGGGCGAAACCCCAGTGGAAGCCGAGGGTGGACTGTAGGAGCCCGGTCAGCAGCGGACCGAGCAGCGCGCCGAGATTGATGCCGAGGTAGAACACCGAGAAACCAGCATCGCGTCGGGGATCTGTCGGGGAGTACAAGGACCCGACCAGCGACGTCGCGTTGGCCTTTACCCCGCCGCTCCCGATCGCGATACAGACCAGACCCACGCCTACCCCGGTCAGACCCGGCAGCAGCGCGAGCGAGATGTGGCCGATCATGACCAGCACGGCGGCGTAGAAGAGCATCCGTTCCGGTCCTAGCAGCCGGTCTGCCAGCCAGGCACCGAGGATGGTCGACAGATAGACGAGGCCGCCGTAGGCGCCGACGATGCTGGTGGCGGCCTGCTGGTCGATGCCCAGCCCACCCTGTTCGACGGAGTAGTAGAGATAGATCAGCAAGATCCCCTGCATGCCGTAGAACGAGAACCGCTCCCACATCTCCACGCCGAAGAGGTTGGCGAGCAGTCGAGGCTGGCCGAAGAAGGTCTTCTCGCGAGCCGGGGGATTGGTCGTCGGGGCGCTCATGATCACACACTGACACGCCGACCGGCCGTGCTGGCAGGGGCCACGCGCGCGGTCCAGATATGCGGCCTGCGGGCCGTGCCGATCGCCGAGACAGTGAGGACAAGTGCGTCTGGTGCCTCCGATGACGGCTCAGGGCGAATCGGTCGGGCTCGGGGCGCATCCCGTCAAAACCATTGCTCATCGATGCAAATGGGAGTTGAATCCGAAACGGCGCTGAGTCAATCAGCACGGGGACCGCCAGAACCGAGATGTCGCGTGGGGGAGTTGGGTGCTGCGCTGCTGCACGCGGCGCTGGGGTTTGCCGAGCAGCGGCTGCGCCAGGTCGAGGCGGATGCGCTCGGAAGCGCGGCGGCACTCGCGGCGGCAATCGGAGCGGCGCTGCCGGCGAATCCGGTCGCCGTGGAGGCCGAGCTCACTCAGGCGCGGCAGTCTCTGCAGGCACTCGGCACGGATCTGGGCCAGTCGCCGTCGATGGCGGCCGCCGAGCAGGCTGCGACAGACCTGGGGAGTGCGCTCCGGCACACCGACAACGCGATCGACCTGGTCCGACCCGGGACAAACCTGCTCGCCTTGCTCAGCGCGCCGTTCGGTGCCGCCATTGCCCCCGTCGGGCTGGCGGCTCAGCTCGGGCTCAGCGCCCCAGGCGGTCTGACGTACGACGGCACAACGGTGGGCTATCGGGTGACCTCGCCCGGGCCCGGCACCATGCCGGGGCCCGTTCCGCTCCGCCTCGGCTCGGTCGCGCTGGCCGCCCAGCTGCACCTGGACACCGCCGCCTTCGGCCTGGCGGTGACGATCGGCCAGGCCGGGTTCTCCCTCGGCGCCGGCTTCGACTCCTTCATCCGAACGATCGTCGGCGACGGCGCGTCGGTGACCGCCGACGTGACGATCGGCGCCGATACCCAGCGCGGACTGACCGTGGCCGGCGCCACTAACGGCCCGGTCACCGTCCCGGCGAAGTCGGGCAGCAACTCCATCGACGTCCGTGGCCTGGAGCTGGACGCTCCCGCAGAGGTACCCGGCGCGATCGACCTCGGTGCCCAGGTCGTCGCCACTCTCGGCGGGGTGATCACGTTCGCCCTGCAGGGCGTCGGGGTCCGGGTGACGATCGACGCCGATCAGGTGGGCACCGGCAGCCCCGCCACGCTCGCGGTGAAGCCTCCGCGTGGCATCGGTGCGGACCTCGACGCCGGGCCGGTCCAGGGCGGGGGCTACCTGGAGGTGTCCGGGACCTCGTACGCCGGTCTGCTCCAGGTCACCCTCGGCCCGGTGCAGGCGACAGCGTTCGGCATCCTCGACACCGCGGCCGATCCCGGCTTCTCGTTCATCGTGGTGATCACAGCCGTGTTCGACCCGGCGATCGAGATCGCGCTCGGCTTCACACTGAACGGCGTCGGTGGGGTCGTCGGTGTCCAGCGCAGCCTGGACAGCGCCGCCCTACTGGCTCGCATCCACGATCATGCGATCGATCAGCTGATGTTCCCGGCCGACGCAGCCATCGCGGCACCCCAGATCCTGACCACCCTCGGGGCGGTCTTCCCACCACGCGCCGGCGGCTTCGTGATCGGTCCGATGATCAAGGTCGGCTGGGGGCGCCCAGTCAGCTTCGTGACCGCGTCGCTCGCCATCATCCTGCAACTGCCCGATCCCAAGATCGTGCTGCTCGGCACGTTCGAGCTCGCGGTGCCCTCGCCGAGCCTGCCGATCGTCAGCCTGAAAGGTCAGGTCTTCAGCGAGATCACCACCGAGCACATCCTGGTGCTGATCATCATGGACGGGTCGCGGATCGCCGGCTATCCGGTCAGCGGCGATCTGGGGATCTACATCGGCTACGGCGCGGACCCGGACTTCGCCATCTCTGCAGGCGGGTTCCACCCGCAGTACCACCCACCGGCCGAGCTGGCGAGCATGCAACGGCTGAGCATGGACCTGTCTCCGCCGGTCGTGCTGGTCCTCCGCGCCGAGGCGTACGTCGCCTTCACCAGCAACTCCTTCCAGCTCGGCGGCCGGCTCGAGGCCTCCGCCGATCTCGATGTGGTCAGCGTGCACGGCTTCGTCCAGCTGGACGCGATTGTCCGCTGGGCGCCCGCGTTCTCCTTCGAGGTGGACCTGTCCGCCGGCTTCGACATCAGATTCGAGGGTGAGCTCTTCGCGGGCGTCCAGGTGAGCCTGCACTTGTCCGGGCCGGCGCCGTGGACAGCGCACGGCACCGCGACGCTGGAGCTGCCGATCGTGCCCGACATCGACGTCGAGGTCGGGCCGATCAGCTGGGGCGACGCCACCAACCCGCCGCCCCCGATCGTCCACCCGCGCGACCTCGTCCGTGATGCACTCGCCGAGCCGGCGGCGTGGCAGGCCGTGCTGACAGCGCAGGGTCGGCAGGTCGTCACCCTGCGCGACGACCCGCAGGACCCCCCGCTGCTGATCCACCCGTTGGGCGAGCTGGAGGGCCGGCAGCGGGTGGTTCCGCTGGAGACCACGATCTCCCGCGTCGGGCCGGCCACTGTGCCCGCCGACGAGACCAGGGTCAACCTCGGTCAGCCGACCCTCGCGCCCTATCCGTTGGTGCCGGGTGGGGCCGGCGTCGACGTGGGTGCCGTCTCGCCGCTGACCGACCACTTCGCACCCGGCCAGTTCCTCGATCTGAGCGACGAGGACAAGCTGCGCAGGCCGGCGTTCGAGGACATGCTCGCCGGGGTGCGACTCGGCGCCAACGGGTCCGGGATCATCACGGACGAAGCCGACGCCACCCAGAGCGATCTGCACTACGACACGGTGTTCCCCGGCATGTCGTTCCCGAGCCCGTTCGCCGAGGAGTTCTTCGCCATGACCACGGTCGCACACGCTGTGCTCAGCGCCGGCGCGGCGGGCCGCACTCCGCTGCGCCGCGACGTCCGCTACGCCATGCCGTACGACCCGATCGAGCTGGCACCCACCGCCGCGATGCGGATCCGCACCGTCGCCGACCTCACCGTCCCGGCCGGCCTGGACGACGTAGCACTGAGCTACACGGCCGCCGCGGAACGGCTCCAGGCGCTCGGCACCCCGGGCCTCCAGCTCGTCGCGCTCGGCACGGAGCTCGGCTGATGACCGGCTCGATCAGCGAGCTCGCAACCTTCGTCGCCGCGCAGAACTTCCATTACCGGCCGGACCCGATCGCCCCCGAGCAGGTGGTGCTGGAGAGTTACACCTTCTTGCCGTACGTCCGCAGCGGCGTCGCCGCGGTGCTGAGCACGCCGTTCGACTGGAGTCTGCCGAGCCGCTCCACCGCCGAGCTGAGCGTTCCCGTCGAGGCGGCCAACGGTCGGGTGGCGGCCGATGTCACCGTGACCGTCCGGGGACCGGGTGACGTGGTCGGGATCGACGCCGGACAGGTCATCCGCTGCTACCCACGCGCGGGCGCCGCGGATGCCCTGGTCGAAGAGCTGGCGCACATCGAGTTCGACCGCCCCGACTTCCCCTGGCTGTTCACCCCGACCGGGCCGACCCCCGACCACCACCTCGTGCCCTGGGTCAGCCTGGTCGTCGTGTCGAGCGTGCCCGGCGAGGCGAGCCCCGTGCTGCCGGGCGAGCACGGGGGCCTCCCCACGCTGCGGACGACCCGGCAAGAGCTGCCGCAGCTGGGCGACGCGTGGGCCTGGGCGCACGCCCAGGTGATGGGTCCGACGTCCGCCGCGCAGTCGATCACGGATCGGCTGTCACCGGCCAACCCGGCGATCAACCTGTCCAGGTTGCTGTGCCCGCGCAGGCTGGACCCGCTGACGTCGTACGTCGCCTGCGTCGTGCCGACCTTCCAGGCCGGGGTCGAGGCCGGGCTCGGGCTGCCGGTCACCACGACCACACTGGCACCCGCCTGGAGTGGTCCGTCCGACGACACCGAGGTCGTGTTGCCGGTCTACTACTCGTTCAGTTTCAGCACCGGACAGGCGGCCGACTTCAAGGCGCTGGCGGAGCGTCTGCACGGCGTGCGTGCGAAGGGGGCGATCGGCCGCCGGCTACTGGACACCACCCAGCCCGGCGACGGCATCCCCGAGGTCGATACCGGACCGGGCCGCGTGATGGTGGTCGAGGGTCCGCTGGTGGCGCCCCCCGGCGGTGAGCTCGATCCGGACTGGCCGACCGACGCGGACCAGGTCTGGCCGGCCGCCCAGGTCGAGGGTCTGCGGGACCGGCTGAACGCGCAGCAGGTCCAGGCCCTCGGTGAGCATCCCGACCCGCACCCGGCCATCGGTCCGCCGCTGTACGGGGGTGCACACATCGCGCACTCGGCGCTGGACGCGACCGCGCCCGGGTGGTTCGCCGAGCTGAACGGCGACCCGCGGAACCGGGTCGTCGCGGGGCTCGGCACCCGGGTCGTACAGAACGACCAGGAGGCGCTCATGGCCGAGGCCTGGAACCAGGTCGTCGGTGTCGAGGCCGCGAACGCCGCGCTGCGGCACGCCCAGCTCGGTCGCTACGTCGGGGAATCCATCCACCAGCGCCACCTCGCGACGCTCAGCGCGCCGGTGCTGCTGGCGCTGACCCGCGGGGTGCACGCGCGGGTTCGACAGCCGACCGGGACGACAGTCGCAGCGGCGGTCGAGGCCAGCACGTTGCCGAGTGGAATCACGTCCGGTGCCTTCCGGCGGCTGGTCCGACCGCGCGGACCGGTAGCCCGATTCGCCGCGCCGAGTCTGGTGGACCGGGCCCGGCGGATCGCCGCACTCACCGCCGACCCGGCCGACCTGACCAAGGACTACGTCCGCCCGTACCGCAACCCGGATGGGATCGAGGGCATCTCCGTCGCCGCCCGCGGCGTCATCGGCCCGGAGCTGGTATCGCAGGCCTGGGGGTTCGCCGGTGACGACCGCGTGGTTCTCGAACAGCGAGCGGTCGCCCTCGGCCAGCCGTCGGTGACCGACGCTCTGGTCGGCGGTGGGATCGATCATCTCGACCCCGACGCGGCGATCCGGCCGGCCACCGGCCCCGCCGCGGTGCTGTCCGCGTTGCTGCTCGCACTGCCGACACCCGAGGCGATCGCGGCCGAACGCGAAGCAGCCCAGATCACCCGCACCCTGGTGCCGCAGCTCCGAGCCGCCATCGCGATGACCGATCACGTCGTGCTGCCCAGCGGGGTCGTGACCCGGGTCGGCCTCGTCGGGCGGGCGGCCACCCGGCAGCAGCGACTGGGGCTGGTCGACTGGACCTCGCTCGCGGACAACGTCGCGACCGGCACCCTCGGCGGCACCGTGGTCACCTTCAGCGGCGGGAAGTTGTCCGACCCGCCGGGCAGCAGGCTGGACGGCAGCGAGGTCGTGTTCTCGTACGAGGGCTTCGACCCGCCGATCCCGCGCAGCGACGAGATCCACTTCATCGCGCCGCACGGCGATCCACCGCAGCCGCAGCCGCGCCCGCCGCACCCGCATCCTCGCCCACCGGGGCCGCACCCGGGTCCGCCGGAGCCGCCGCATCCACACCCGGGGCCGCCGGGGCCCCACCCGGGTCCGCCGGAGCCGCCGCATCCACACCCGGGGCCGCCGGGGCCGCACCCTCGCCCGCCGGTGCCCGGCCCGCCGGTGCCCGGCCCGCAAGCGCCCGGCCCGCAACCTCGACCCCCGGAGCCGCACCCCGGTCCGGTCGATCCCGGAGCCAGCTACACCCTGACGTTCTCGCACCCGGTGACCGATCCGCTGCTGTATCTGGGATCCGTCGGATCGGTGATCAGCTTCGAGGCCAAGTTGGCGATCGAGCGGGTCAGCGGTCAAGAGGGGTTCAGACTCGACGGGACGGTGCTCACCGGGAAACCGGGTGACCACCCCGGGGCCGTCTCGGACTCCTCCGGGATCGTCCGCGTCCGAGGCACCGTCCAACAGATCTCGTTCACCGCCGTCTCGCCCGGACACGATGACGGCATCTACCTCCAGGTCGTGGTCCCCAGCACCGCGCTGACCGTGCTGGACCAGGCGACGCTGACCACGTTCGTCGGGCGGATCGACGAGCTGACCGCGCCCCATCAGCTCGGCGAGCTGTACGACGACCCGGGTGCCGGGGACGCCTTGAAGCAGCTCATTGCCGGCTGGGCCCACCAGCCAACGGGAACGCTGGTGCCAGGCCTCAAGGGTCTGGCCGAGCGGTTGACCTTCCCCGGTGGCGTGGTCGAGGCGCCGCGAAACCGAATCCACATCCCCGATCTCCAGCTGCCGGCTCGGCTCGACCCGAAGGTCACCGTCACGAACCGGGTGCTCGGCCGGCTGCTGAGAAAGCCCGGCTGGCTGCGCCCGGACTGGTTCGACGACCAGCGGATCGAGCCGGTGATGGCCGCTCCGCGCTTCGACCACCCGATGTATGAGGCCCTGGACCGCTACGACCGCAACTGGCTGATCCCGGGCGTCGGCGCCATCCCGGACCCGGACCTGGTCACGGTGCTGCAGACCAACGGCCGGTTCGTGGAGGCGTTCCTGGTCGGCCTCAACCACGAGTTCGCCCGCGAGCTGCTCTGGCGGGAGTATCCGACCGACGGCCGGGGTACGTCGTTCCGCTCGTTCTGGACCACCAACCCCGAGCTGCTCGCCGACCTGAACGCGTTCGATCCGAACGCCGCTCTCGGTGGTCATCTGGATCCGAACCTCAGCGGCCGGCTCGTGCTGCTGGTCCGCGGTGAGCTGGTCCGTCGCTATCCGGGTCTGCTCGCCCACGCGGTCCGGCACGCGAACCTGACCGACGGCCGGCCGGTGTTCGGCCGCGACGCCGCGGTCGCTCGTACGCTCTTCCAGGTCAACCTGGCCCCGGACCTGCTGCTGGTCGGCTTCGATCTCACCGCCGACCAGGTGGACGCCGACGACACCCAGCCAGCCGGCCCGATCCCGGCGAGCGGGGCGTACTGGTTCCTGCTCGCCGAGAACCCGACCGAGCCCCGGTTCGGTCTGGACGATGGCGATCCGGGGCTGCTCCACTTGCGGGACGACCTGACCTGGCCCGATCTGCTGCCGGCGGGGGAGCGGTTCCTCCGGCCGTTCCCGCCGCGGCCGGTGATGGACGGACCGCCGCCACCGACCCCGGCGCCGTTGCCGGTGACCTGGGGCGCGACCGCGTCCGCGGTGGCCCACATCCTCTACAACCCACCCGCCCGGGCCGCGTTCCGCGCTGCCCCGCTGCTGGCGGACGCGCAGTGACGGAGGAGGTCGCGTGAATACCGAGCCGGTCGTCCTGCTGCCGCTGCGCCTCGAGACCCGCTACTCCGGCGACGGCACGGTCCTGCGAGTGCGGATCTTCCCCGACGACATCCATGTCGACGCGCTGGATCGCGGCGTCGACGACGATGAGCGGGTCGCCGGCGAGGCCTACTGGCAGGCGGTCTGGGACAGTGATCCGTGGCTGGCCCCGACCGACCCCCCGATCCCCGATCAGCCGGTGCCGGACCCCTGGGCGGCGCTGATCGCCCGGGTCGGAAAGCGTCGCGCACCATGGGTGGCCGAGGCACTGCGACCGACCAACGTCGTGGAGTCCGGCGGCGAGTCCGACCGACTCCTGACCCAGGCTCAGCGGCCCGGGCCACCGCCCGTGTTTCCCGTGGTCGGTCCCCGCACCCACCCGGCGGCGCACGTCGCCACCCTGCCGCGCCAGTTCCGGGCGTACGCGTTCACCGGCGAGGCGGCACCCCGGGTGGCCGACGGCGTGCCGTTGCCCGACGTGCTCGCCGTCGGACCACCGGCGGACTCCAGCACCGGCCCGATGACGTTCGCGCACGGTGCGCCGGTGCTCGGTGATGACCTGCGCTGGCTGGTCGACTTCGACGAGGCCGTGCGGGTCGGGATGGGCATCGAGGTCCCCTTGGGGGCCGCGGGCCGGCCGGTGAACCGGCTGATCGTGGTGGGGGTCCGCGACGACGTCGACCCGGCCGCCGGCGCGGACCGGCTCGCCGATCTGTTCCGGGCCCACGCCTATACCGACGGCGCCGACTTCGTCCCGCAGGGGTCGCCGACCAACAACACCGAGACGGACAGGTCCGCCTGGAGCAAGCGCGCCGCCCCCCGGCCACCCCGCTGGACGGCGCCTCCGCCGGCCGGTTCCGATGCGGCGGTGCTGGCCGGGCTACTTGACCTGCCGGCCGACACGTTCGACTCGTTCGAGCACGCCGATCTCAGCGAGCAGCCGGGCGCGGCCGCGATGACGAGCGCGCTGTGGGGCACCACCTGGGAGGTGATCTTCGCCAAGCTCACCCACCCGGCCACGCCGGGGCGATCGTTCACCGCCGTTCAGCGCGAGGCGCTACGGGACCACGCCATTGCGTTCGTCCGGGGGCGGGGACCGGCGCCCGCCGTCCGGGTCGGCGCCCAGCCGTACGGGATCCTGCCGGCCACCGACCTGACCCGCTATGCGCCGACATCGTCCGCGATCACCGAGGCGGGTCTGTCTTCGTTCCTGACCACCGCAAGGCGGCTGTGGCGGGCGGGTGTCGCGGACGTACCGACGGTGATGAGCGGCGATCTGGAGCAGGCGATGCCGGAGATACTCGGGTCGAGTCCGGTGATGGAGAGTCTGCGGGTGCGCTCGCTGACCAAGGTCAACAAGTGCTACGAGCCACTGCCGTTCTTGCTGGGTGCGCAGGACAACTGCACCACCCAGGACGGGCTGGACACGATCATCCACGAGTTCTTGGGTTTCGACCCCACCGAGCTCGAGTCGAACGGCGTGCTCGGCAAGGCAAGTCGCGCGCTGGCGATGCCGCTGGTCGACGGGAACGACGCGGCCTATATCGACCAGCTGCTTGCGACCGGGACCCCGTCCGACAGCGAGACCAGCGTGCTGCAGGCGCTGCTGGGGCTGGCGGCGACCGTCGAAGCCAGCGAGTGGTCCTCGGCCACGGGTGACGAGGGGGTCGTCAAGCTGAGTGACAGTCTGCGCTACGCCGACGACGTGGTGGACGCCCAGGCGGTCCGCGGCGGGCTGCAGGCCGTGCTGCAGTTCGATGGCCGGCCCGACGCGGTCGCGGCGATCGCGTCGGCCAACGCCGCGCTCGCGGCGAGCGCGGTGCCACGGCTCGACGCCGGGCGGATCCAGGCGGCATACCCGATCGACGCCATCCGGCCGACGGCGCTGGTGACCGCGGCCACCCGGCGACACGACGTGCTGCTCACCGACCCGACGATGGTTGTCCAGCTCAGCGCCGAGGTGCTGCGCCGGTTCGGCCGTCGGCAGGAGTTCCGCGCCGCGCTGCAGACCATCCGGGACCTGCCCGACGACGAGCGCGACCTGCTGCTGCGCGAGGTGCTGGACTCTGCCTCGCACCGGCTCGACGCCTGGGTCACCTCGCTGGCGACGAGCCGACTGAACGGACAGCGGGCCGCCGGTGTTCGCGGGGTGACGCTTGGGGCGTACGGGTTCGTCGAGAACATCGCGCCCCGCCCGATCCAGCCGGCTCCGCGCCCGCCCGGGCTCGAGGTGGAGAGTGGGCAGGAGGCAGATCCCCTGTTGGTCAACCCGCGGGAGGGCGGGTACGTGCACGCGCCGAGCCTGGACCAGGCGACCACCGCCGGGCTGCTGCGCAGCGCCCGGCTCACCCACGACCCGGGAGACACCGGCAGTCCGGCGCTGGACCTCGACCTCTCCAGCGCTCGAGTCCGGACAGCCCTGCACGTGATCGACGGCGTCCGGCAGGGGCAGCCGCTCGGTGCGCTGCTCGGCTATCGGCTGGAGCGCTGGCTGCACGAACGGTCCGGGGCCGGCTCATCGGGTTCCCCCCTGGAGCTCGACCGCTACGTGTACGTCCTGCGCAGCATCGCCCCGCTCCGCGCGGCGAAGCTCACCGATCCGGAGTCCGGTGCGGTCGACCCGGCGCTGGAGTCGGTTGCGGCGGTCGACGTCGTGGACGGGGTGCGGCTACTGGATCTCGCGGCGACGCCGACGGGGAAGGCCGCGATCAGTCAGCGGCTGAACGACGGTCCCGACGCCGGTCTGGTAACGACGTACATCGGGACCTGGGACCCACCCGGTGCCGGTGAGATTTCCGCCGTATTGCGGGCGATCCAGGATCTGGCGGGGGTCAACGACGCCGTCGCCGACCTGCTGCTTGCCGAGAGCGTCCACCAGCTGGCCCGGGGCAACACGGCCGGCGCATCGGCCGCGCTCGACGCGGCGGGCGGCGGTGACGCGATGCCGCCGGACCCGGACGTGGTCAAGACACCGCGCGGCGGCACGGCCCTCACCCACCGGCTGCTGGTCCTGGCGCCGGCGACCGCCCCGGGGGTGACCGGCTGGGACGACACGGCGCCGCTCGCCCTCGCCCATCCGCGGCTGGAGGCGTGGGTGCGCACCCAGCTCGGGTCGGCGGACCGGATCGTGCTGAGCCTGGATCCGGAATCCTCCGTGGCCGACCTCGGCGGGTGTGCGTTGCAGTTCGTGCTGGACGCGGGTCCGGTGTTTCGTTCGCGGCTTGCGACTGGCCCGCTCGACACGAGGCCGGCCGAGTGGGGGCGCGGCACCGATCGGCTGATCTTGGCGGAGGCCGAGCAGCTGGCCTACGCCGTCCGGAGCCTGCTCGCCTCCGCCCGGCCGATCACCGATGCGACGCTGGCGGCGCCCGGCGAGGGTGCCGTGGCGCCGACCGGTCTTGACTATGTCGCCTCGGTGCCGCCGCGCCGGATGGATCTGGCCGGGCTGCGCGCTCGAGCGGTCGCTGCCCGTGACACGATCGCCGGGCCTCCGGCACCGGTGCCCGGCAGTCCCGACGTGGCTCGGCTGGCCGCCTTCGATGCGGCCGTCGCGGCGGCAGACAGCGCCACGAGCGATGCCGAGCGGTTGCACCATCTCGACGTGGCGCTGGCGGCGATCTTCGGACCGGGGCTCCCTGCGCTGCCTGAGCTGGCGCCACCCGCCTCGCCGGACCAGTTGGCTGTGGCGCTGGGCGACGCGCCGGCGAACCAACCGTCGACGCTGGCCGTGGGCCGCTGGCTCTCGGGCTGGGCGTCGGTACGGTCGGGTCCCGCTCGGTTCGCCGCGGCGAGGGCCGCGCGCGAGGCACTGCGCGGACGGTCGAGGCTTCGGGTGCTGCAGCTGCCGGCCGTTGCCGGCGAGACCTGGATCGGGCTGCCGCTTGACGGGACCGTGCCGAGGGGCCCGCGGCTCGGGCTCGTCGCCGAACTGCCCGGCGGCGTGTTACCGGCGGCGGACGACGTACTCGCCGGTTTCGTGGTGGACGAGTGGGTCGATCTCGTGCCCAGCCCGACGGCGGTCACCGGGGTCGCGTTGAACGCCGACGCGCCCGATGCGCGCCCGCCGCAGGCCGTGCTGGTCGCCGTCACCCCCGACGGCCGCCCGTGGGATCTGGACAAGCTGCGCGGCGTCGTCGACGACACGATTCGGCTGGCCCAGGAACGCGCGGTCACCCTGGAGCGAGTACCGCTGGCTCCGCGGCTGCTTCCCGCGCTGTACGTCGACGACTGGTCGCTGCAGGGTCAGCCCGATCCGGTGCTGGTGATGTCCGCGGTGAACGCGCACTTCCTCGACCCCGCGTACGCCCCGAAGTTCGTGAAGTGAGCACCCGACATGGCTGACACCTTCTTCCGCCAGTTCGACTACGCGCAGGTCTTCACCCTGGCCCGCGGCACACCGAGCTGGACCAGGCTGGAACCGCAGTCGGTGAGCGGCGACCCTCGCCCCGGGCTCGAGGCGCGGGTCCACGACCCGCTCTGGCTGCTGTGCCGGCAGTGGCAGCTCGGCGAGCTCGAGGGAGAGGACGCTGGATCCCCGGTCGGGGTCGAGCTCGCCACCACGAGCCGGCTGCTGACCCGCTGGCAGGCGGGCGACTGGCAGGCAGCTGTCGATCACACGGCTCCCGTCCTGCCGCTCGTGGTCGGCGAGCCGTTGGAGCCGCTGGTGGAGGCTGAACCCGGCGCGCCGCTCGGACTGCGGCAGCGGATCGACGCGGGTGGGGTCTTCGTCGACGCGCTGCGGGACGCCGGCTACGACGTGCTGGCCGACGCGTCGATCGCACAGGCCGCCGTGCTCGACGAACCCACCCCCGACCCGTACGACACGTCGTGGCCCGGCCTGACCCTGCTCACCGCCGGCCGCTCGGTGGACGGTCGACGACTGGCCGCTGCACTGGAGGCCTCCGCCGGAGGGCCCGGCGGACTGCCGGCCTGGCTGGCGCCGCCGGTCAGTGCCGATCGGGACGTCGTAGCAGAGCTCGCGACGGAGTGGCTGGTCTGGTATCGCGAGCTGGAACCGGTCGCCGATCCCGGCAGCGACGCCTGGATAGGTCGCCGGCTGGAGTACGAGTTCACTGTGGCCGGCCGGATCGCCGGCGTGCCGGCTGCCGGGGCGCCCGCTCCGGATGCGGGCGTAGAGGTGGTGCTCCGGGCACCCGAGTTCGTCGGCGGGCGGCTGGACTGGTACCACCTCGATGTCGACCGCGCCCCGGGGATCGCCGACTTCTCGACCCCGGACGACCCGGTCGATCCGCAGATCCAGACCCGCTACGCGACTCCGCTGCGCTATGCGGGCATGCCGTCGGATCGGCTCTGGCAGTTCGAGGACTCGGCGGTCAACCTCGGCGGGCTGGAGTCCGAGCCGCACGACCTGGCCCGGCTGCTGCTCGTCGAGTACGCCCTCGGCTACGGCAACGACTGGCTCGTCGTTCCCGTCGAGGTGCCGGCTGGCTCGCTGACGACGATCGGCTGGCTGACGTACACGAACACGTTCGGCGAGCGTTTCCTGGTCGAACGGCCGCGGGCGCGCCGACCCAACGACGGCTGGCGGATGTTCACCGTGGCCGCGCTGAACGACGTCGGTGACGACCTGCCCGCTCTGCTGATCCCGCCGGCGGTGGTCGGCCACGACGACGGTGGGGCGCTCGAGGAGGTGCTGTTCCTCCGCGACGAGACGGCGAACCTCGCCTGGGCCGTGGAGCGTCTGGTCCAGGCACCGAGCGGCGATGTCCGGGCCCGCGCCGACGAGGGCACGCAGCCACCTCCGCCGACTCCGGGCGACACCAACGCCGAGCTCGACTACCGACTCCAGCTCGGCGTACCCGAGCAGTGGATCCCGCACCTGCCCCAGAGCACGGGCTATCGCGCGATCGAGCTCGTCCAGGGCCGGATGCGTCGGGCGGACGGGACCCTCGTGCCGCCCGTCGGGGTGCTGCTCGACGAGCCGGGCGCCAGCCCGATCGCGGACGAGGAGGTCCCGCGTGAGGGCATCCGCGTGCGCCGGGTGCCCGTACTCGCCCGGACCCTCGACGGCAGCTATCGGCGCTGGACCGGTCGTCGGGTCGGTGTCGGTCGCGGCGAGGGCAGCAGCGGCCTGGCCTTCGACGCCGCCGTCCGTCGGACGTCGCAACCCCCTCCCTAACCCTCCCTAACCCTCCGTCCCCTCCCTCTCCGGAAAGTGGGCGCAAACGACAAGTTTGAATCGATTCACAGTGTCGTTTGCGCCCAGTTTCGGGAGGGGATGACCGCGGATCAGAACGCGTGCCTACGCCGCAGCGGGCGAGGCCGGCCGTCCGGGTCGTGCACCGCTCGATAGAGCGAGGACGCCCAGGCTCGCGTGAGCGGGCGAGATGTGCAGCTCACGTAGGGCCCGCAACCGCCCGGCCGGCCGTTCCCCGCGCAGCCCCCGTCGATCCAGGCCTGGAGCGCAGCGGCGGAGGACGCGAAGGTGTCGAACATGTCCCGCGGGCCGACGCAGTCGGCCATCACATCGAGCAGCAAGCCGTCGTCCAGGTCGGCGGGGGCCCGGCCGGGTTCGAGCACGGAGATGTCACCCGGATAGCAGTCTGGCCCGAGCACTCGGTCGAGATGCTCCGCGGCGAGGGTCAGTCTGAGCCTTCGGGCGTAGGGGCTGTGGTCGTCGGCCGGCGGTGTCGAGGACGACGGCCGACAACTCCGAGTCATGGGTCCAGGACCGGCGGTTGAAGTTGTCCGAGCCGATGGTCGCCCACCAGTCGTCGATCACGCAGACCTTGGCGTGGACGTACACCGGAAGACCGCGATGGTTCTCGATGCCGTAGACGGCGACGCGCCCGGGTCCAGCCTCCATCAGCTGGGCCACGGCATCGTGTCGGCCGAGTTCTTGGGGCACCTTGGACAGCGGCGCTGACTGGTCGGGCAGGTGCGGCAGCACGGCGATCACCCTGAGCTCGGGCTTCGCCCGAAGCGCCTCGGCGAAGGCCGCGGCGATGTCGGTCGACCACAGGTACTGGTCCTCGACGTAGATCAGCTGCTGCGCCTGCTCGAGTGCCTTGCCGTAACCCCGGGCGACACTGCGCTCGCCCCCGCGGGCGAACGGATAGTCGCGACCGTGGCGCAGGTTCGGATAGGTACGCAGCAGCTGGACCACGTGCGTACCGCCCGGCACCGCCGCAGGCGGCGGCGCCTGTGCAGGCAGGGGGTCCGGCGAGAGGTCGTCGCCGGCGAGCCGGTCGTGCAGCCGACGGAGCGGGGCTCCGGCTCAGCGGGGTCGGGATCGGTCCAGCGTTCCCGGAAAACCGTCTCCACGTCGTAGACGGCGGGTCCGGAGATGGCCGACTGGATGTCGTGCCAGGCCGGATGCGGGCCGTATGCCTTCGCCATCGCCTGGGCCTGCGGGTCGCCGAGGTGGCGCGCATCGTCGCGTCGTGAGTGACACAGATCGATGCCGCCGACAAAGGCGATATCGCGCTCGGGACGGCCCGCGTACCTGATCACCACGAACTTCTGATGATGCGAGCCGCCCGTGCGGACGCGCATGTCGAGCAGGGCCTCCGCGCCCTCGGCCTGCAGCTCCTCGCCGGTCTGGCGGTTCTCCGTTCCGGAGAAGGAGAGCTTGTCCCAGTGCGAGCGCCAGATCAGGCCGCGAACGTCGACGCCGCGGCGATCGGCGGCACCGAGCAGCCGACCATCGTCGATCCGGGATCGTCGGTGAGCTCGTTCGTCCGGGTCGCCGCGCCAGTCGGTGAACAAGATCAGATCGCCGGCACGGGTCTCCTCGATCCGCTCCTTCAGCTCGGCGAAGTAGGTTGCGCCGTGCACAAGTGGACGTACGTGGTTGCCGCTGGACCAGGCGTGCTCGCCCGGGTGAACGTCATCCAGCATGGTCTGTGGATTCGCCCGCTCCGCCTTGGTCAACAGCCACTCGGACGGCGTCGGTGTGGGCGTTTTGATCAGGACCTGACGAAGGCCAGCAGGTCGGCGTTGATCGTCTCGGCCTGCGTGGTCGGCATGCCGTGTGGGAAACCGGCGTACGTCTTCAGCGTGCCGTTCTGCACGAGCTCAGCCGACAGCGGACCCGAGTCGGCGTACGGAACGATCTGGTCGTCGTCGCCGTGCATGACCAGAACAGGCACAGTGATCTTCTTCAGGTCCTCGGTGAAGTCGGTCTGGGAGAACGCGACGATGCCGTCGTAGTGCGCCTTGGCCCCGCCCATCATGCCTTGGCGCCACCAGTTCTGGATGATCGCTTCCGAGGGCTCGACGCCGGGCCGGTTGAAGCCGTAGAACGGGCCGGACGGAAGGGCCCGGTAGAACTCAGACCGGTTCGCGGCGAGCTGGGCCTGCAGATCGTCGAAGACACTCTTGGGCAGGCCGCCGGGATTGCCCTCGGTCTGGACCATGATCGGCGGTACGGCGCTGATCAGCACCGCTTTCGCCACCCGGCTCTCGCCGTGTCGGGCGATGTAGTGCGCTACCTCGCCGCCACCGGTCGAGTGCCCCACATGCACCGCGTCGTGGAGATCCAAGTGGGCGGTGAGCTCGGCGAGGTCGTCGGCGTAGTGATCCATGTCATGGCCGCCGTCGGTCTGGGTCGAGCGTCCGTGACCGCGACGATCATGGGCGACCACGCGATACCCGTGCTGGAGGAAGAACAGCAGCTGGGTGTCCCAGTCGTCGGCCGAGAGCGGCCAGCCGTGACTGAAGACGATCGGCTGGCCCGATCCCCAGTCCTTGTAGAAGATCTCCGTGCCGTCGCTGGTGGTGATCGTGCCCATCGTGCCTCGCTACCGTCGTGGTTCGGGTGTCCGAACCCGGCTCCGCCAGCGTAACTCCATCGATCCGCGGCGACCGGGGCCGGGCTAGCCGACCAGCGGCCCGGCGACCTCGAGTCGATCATGGTCGATCAGCCAGCGGATGCCGTCGAGCGCGGCGGCCTCCGGCTCGAAGGCGGGCGCGTAGCCCAGCAGGGTGCGCGCCTTCTCGATCGAGGCGTACTGGCTGCGCGACAGGTGCTCCCAGCTCGAGTCGGCGAACTCCGGACTGGTGCCGGACCGGAACTCCGCCCAGCTCACCGATCGGGTCCGTGCGGTCCGGCCGAACCAGCCGGCGGCGATCGCCAGGTAGCCGCGCACGGTGAGCGCGGACGGTGCGACCACGTTGAAGGACTCACCGGCGGCCGCGTCGCGATGCTCGACGGCGAGCTGGAAGCGCCTGCGCCACATCGTCGGCGTGGACGTGGTGCATCAGCTCGGCGCCCGATACCGGGAACGGCGATCTCCTGCCGGCGGAGAGGGCGGACCAGATCGTCGGGTCGAGGTTGCCGAGCGGACCGATCGGCGGCCAGCCCGGGACCGCTGATGTGGCCGGGCTGGAGCACCGTGGTGACCAGTCCGCCGGCTCGGGTCTCGGCCTGCGAGAAGCGTCGGCGATCGCCGCCTTCTGCGTGCCGTACTCGCCGAACGGCGGCGAGGCGTCGTCCTCGCGCATCGGCTGCTTGACGCTCGGCCCGTACCGCCAGATGCTCCCGCAGTGCACGCAGGTGCCCGGTGTGGCCGCGAAGGGCCTCCACCAGCGCGGCCGCCGAGTCGGGCGTGAAGCAGATCATGTCGATCACGGCGTCCGCGTCGAGGGCGGCGACCCGTCGGCCGAACGTCCCGGCCTCGTCCTCGGCGGCCCGGTCCACGGCGATCTGCTGGACGTCGGACCAGGCCTCGTCGTCGACGTACGGCGAACTGGCTCCCCGGCTCAGGGCGACCACCTCGTGTCCGGCGCGGACCAGCCGCGGAACCAGGAAGCTGCCGACGTGTCCGCTGCCGCCGATCACCACGATGCGCACGTTCCCGACCTTAGACCTGCGATACATAGGCAGCGATTCCTCCGGCGATCCGACCACCCGAGACTCAAGAGAGCAGGGCTCGGGCCTCGTACGCGTCCGTCCGGTCCGCCTCGTCGAGGAGGTGAGCGACCTGCGGGGCAAGGGTGTCGGCCTCGGCGAGCAGCGCTCGTGCCGTCGACGCGTCGCCGGCGGCCAGCGCCAGCCGGGCCTGCGCATCGAGGGCCTGCACGCACACCTCGACATTGCCGGACGATGTTGCTTCGGCCAGGACGTTCGCAAGCGCCGCGGCATCGTCGCGAGCGGCGGCAAGCAAACAGCGGGTGAGTAGGGCGAAGTCGCCGCCGCCGGCCGCCGCGTACCAGCGCTGGTTCTCCTCCAGCAGCGTTATCGCCTCGGCAGTGGCGCCCTCGGCGCGCCGCAGTCGGGCCAGGTTCACCCGAGCCGTTGCCGCGAGCCGACCGTCGCCGCAGCGTGCGGCGGCCTGCACCGCCTGGGCGTACGACCTCGCTGCCCCTGGGTCGCCGGCCCGGTGCTGGACCCGGGCGAGGGTGCTGCGATGGAGGGCGGCCTGACCCAGAAAGCCCATCGCCACCGACTCCTCGGCGGCGCGTTCGAGCGCGTCGGCCGCATCGGCGAAACGGTGCTCGGCCTGCGCGATCGCACCCAGCATCGCCTGGGCGTGCACTAGCCCCCACGAGTCGCCGATCGGTTCCAGGATGTCGAGTGCCCCGTTCGCGTCTCGCGCCGCTGCTGGAGTGTCGCCGAGCATGATCGCGCCGTACGCACCCAGCAGCAGGCTCGCCGCGGTGCCCCACGTCATCGCGCGGGAGCGGTAGCTGGCCACGCCGCCGCCGCGGATCGCCGGACGAGCTCGGGCCGGCCCTGCTGGATGGCCAGGAACGCCTGGTGCCGATTCGCGTCGGCCAGCAGGACCTCATCGGCGAGCTGTCCGGCCAGTTCGCGGGCCCGGTCGAGATCGGTCTGCGCGAGCATCACGTCCCCGGCGGATGCCTCCAACCACGAGGCCAGCAGCAACCCGGTCGCGCGGTCGGCGGTGGACACGGGGCCGCCAGCGCATTTCGCACCCGCGCCGCCCCGCGGCCCCCTCGCCGAGCACGACCCAGGTCCAGCCGAAGCCGTTCGCGATCCGAACACCGAGGATCGGGTCGTGCGTGGCGCACCAGGCGAGCGCGGCGTCGACGTTGGCCCGTTCGGCGCGGACGATCCGCAGGCAGTCCGGCTGGCGAGCGGTTCGGACGTTCGCCTCGCACCAGGTCGCGAGCCCGGCGTACCACGTCGCATGTGCTGCGGACGCGATGTCGGCGGCGCCCTCGCGTGCCAGCCGGGCGGCCGCGAAGATCCGAATGCTGTCGAGCAGGCGATAGCGAACCTCGCCGTCGGCGGCGCTGTCGACGCTGATCAGCGAACGGTCCACCAGCCGCCCGATGGTGTCCAGCACGGCTTCCGCCGGCACCCCGAGCGCCGCGAGCACATGCTCGATGCGTCGAGCGAGGCGCTGCCCGCAAAACCGGACAGCGCCCAGAGCGCACGCTGATCGTCGGGGAACAACAGGTCATAGCTCCAAGCGATCGCGCCCGGCAGGGCACGCCGACGAAGCGGTTGGGTGCTGCTCGGGTCCGGAGGAGCGCGAACCGGTCGTCAAGCCGCCGTGCGATGTCGCCGATCGACAGCGACCGGGCCCGCGCGGCGGCGAGCTCGATCGCGAGCGGCAATCCGTCGAGCGAGCGGCACACGGCCTCGACCGCGGCGCTCGTGTCGATGTCCAGCACGAGCTGCCGGCGCGCCTCGCGCGCCCGGATGGTGAACAAGGCCACGGAGTTGTCGTTGACTCAGCGGGGGCAGGAGGTGCTGATGCTCCTCGGAAAGCCCCAGCCGCGCCTGACTGGTGGCAATCAGCCGGAGCCGTGGTACGGCGTCCAGCAGCGATTGCGCCAGTCGGGCAGCCGGGCCGACCAGGTGCTCGCAGTTGTCCAGCACCAGGACCGTGTCGGCGCCGAGCAGCCGCTCCTGAAGGGCCGGCCGACCGCCGGTCACGTGCAGCGTCTCGCCAACTACCTGGAACAGGTCCGTCGACGCATCGACCCCGTCGAGCCGGATCAGCCAGACACCGCCGGCCGGCGGCTCGAGCTGGTGGGCGACGTCCAGAGCGAGCCGGGTCTTGCCGATGCCGCCCGGCCCGAGAATGGTCACCAGCCGATGCCGACCAAGGGCATCGACGACGTCCGCGAGGTCGTCGTCCCGACCGATGCCGGCTGCAGCGGCCGGTGGCAGGTTGCCGGGCACGGTGATCGCGGCCCCGGTCTCGGCGAGCAGGCCCGGACTCTGACGCAGAACCTCCTCCTCGAGCGACCTCAGGGCCGGACCCGGTCGAACGCCCAGCTCGTCATCCAACAGCTTCCGCACCCGTCCGTACGCCGCCAGCGACTCAGCCTGCCGTCCGGCCCGATACAGCGCGGTGATCAGCGCGACCCAGAGCCCCTCTCGAAGCGGATGAGCGTCGACCGCCGCCGCGAGCTCGGCGACGATCTCGCCGCCCCCGCCCAGATCGACCCTGGCGGCCAGCGCGAGCTCGAGCAGATCGAGCCGAACCTCGGCGAGCCGGGTCAAGTGCGGGGCGGCCCAATCCCCGGCGTCCGCGAGTACGTCGCCGCGGAACAGGGCCAGTCCCTCCAGTGCCGACCCGAGAGACCCGGCGGGATCGCGACGTGCCCGGGCGGCAGCGCTCGCCGATGCCATGATCACGGCCCGTGTGGCATCGACCGCTTCCGGCGGTAGGACCAGCTCGTAGCCATCGGCCGACCCGACAACCGCGTCCTTGCCGATCGCTCGACGCAGTTGGGACACCTTCGACTGGAGGGTGTTCCGCGCCGTCGGCTCGGCCCACAGATCCTCGACGAGGACGTCCACCCGGACCCGAGTCCCGGCCTCCAGCGCGAGCCGGGCCAGCAGTTCGGTCGTCTTTCCCGCCGGCAGCGGCAGCGGCACGCCGTCACGGCGCGCCTCGATCGGCCCCAACACCCCGACGGTGAGCACAGGTCCGAGCCTAGGGCTCGGGCCGCTCGCCGTCAGTTGCCGTCAGCGCGCCGTCAGCGCCGGGCGAGATCGTGGATCCGTGCTCACCCCCGCCTCTCAGCCCCGCCAGCCCACGGACCTCGTCCGACGGCTGATCGCCGGTGACGCGTCGGCCGGTGACGAGGCGGTGGCCGCGGCACCCACGTGCGCCGATCCCGCCCTGCTCGTCGTCGCCGCCCTGGTATCGCTCGATGAGGCCCATCTCCATCGGGCGCGCTCCCAGGCGCGTACGGCCCGTGACCGCCAGCTGGTCACGCTCGCGGAGGCTCACCTCCGCGGCGACGCCGACCTGTTCGACGTCCTGGTGCGTGAGCACCTCGCCGAGTACCCCGACCACGTGCTCGTGGCCTGGCTCGCCGCCGAGCGGTCGAGGTCACCGTGACAGGGCTGACCGCTGTTCTGCCGCTGGCTCCGCACATACGGCTGAACGTCGACGACACCAACCTCCGCGCCGCGTTCGGTGATCATGCCACGCCGTTGAGTGAGGCGGTCGCCGAAACCTTCGCCTGGTGTCGCGTCCGCGCAGTCCTGCCCGCACTGACACCCACGAGAATCCGGAGTAGACGATGAGTACGGCCACCATGAACATCACGACCAAGAACCTCGCCCGCCGCGCCGGGATCGCGCTCGGCCTTGCTGCTCTGCTCGCGATCGCCGGTTTCACCGCGCTCGGCTCGGTCTTCGAGTACCCGCAGATCCTGGCCGAGCCGGTCGACGACATTCTCGGCCTCTTCAGGGCACACCAGGCATCGGTGATGTTCTGGTTCGGCGTGCTGGTGCTCAGTGCCGCGCTGATGGCGCCTGCCGGCATCTGGATCGGACGGCTGACCGGCGGTCGGCTCGGCCGTGGGATCGCGGTCGTCGGTGTTGCCGCCGCCGTGGTCCAGGTGGTCGGACTGCAGCGCTGGCTGACGCTGGTGCCGGCAATCAGCGTCGCCGCCCTCGACGCGGAACAGCACACCGCGGCGGTGGCCCGGTTCACCCTATGGCACACGGTTCTCGGCAAGGCGATCGGTGAGACCGTCGGGTATGCCCTGACGGCGACCTTCACCGTGCTGGTGGTGGTCGCCCTTCGTCGCCTCGGCCTGCCCCGATGGCTGGCGGTGATCGGGTATGCGGCGGCCGTCCTGATTGCTACCGGTGTGGTGATCCCGATCGTCGCGGTTGCCAGCCTGAGCAACTTCGCCGGCTACGTGCTGTGGTGCGTCTGGCTGCTCGCCGTGGCCGTGATCTTGGTGCGCGGTCGCTCCGTGTCGAGCGCGTCCTCGATCGACCGCCAGAGCTCGCGGTAGGTCTCGATCGGTTGGTCATACTCGGTTGTTGTCCTTCCCATCGCCCGCGAGGAACCACCAGCCATGTATCGCTTCAGCCTGATCGGCGCCGGCTTCATCGGCGGAGTCCACGCCGCCAGCCTCGCCGGACACCCCGACGTGGACTTCCTCCGTGGTCACCCTGCGCTTTCCGACCGGCGCCCTCGTGCAGATCGACAACGCCCGGCGCACGGGCTACGGGTACGACGAGCGGATCGAGGTTCTCGGCTCGACCGGGATGATCGAGGCGCGGCGGCAGCGGACCGGCAGCGTCTCCCGCTTCTCGGCGGGGTCGGTGGTCGACGACGGTCTCCACCCGGGCTGGTTCGAGCGCGTCCAGCCGACGTACGCCGCCGCGCTCGACCACTTCGTACGGTCGCTGAACCAGGGATCTGCGATCACTCCGTCACTGGACGACGGGCTCAAGGCGCAGGCGATCGCCGAGGCGGCGACGAGGTCGCTCTCCTCGGGACGCGCCGAGCAGATCGGCTACGTCCGGGGCTGACCTCCTCCGCGCCATCAACCCAGAATCTCGACGTACCCGTCGGTTCCGTGCAGTCGGATCCGCTGCCCGTCGGAGATCAGCCGGGTGGCATCCAGCACCCCGACGACGGCCGGCAATCCGTACTCGCGCGCGATCACCGCGCCGTGGGTCATCAGTCCTCCGACCTCCGTCACCAAACCTGCGATGGCGACGAACAGGGGCGTCCAGCTGGGGTCGGTGTGTGTGGTGACGAGGATGTCGCCTGGATCGAGATCGGCTCGTGCAATGTCCACAATGACGCGGGCCCGCCCTTCGACGGTCCCGGCGGAGACCGGTAGACCGACCAGCGCGCCTGGCGGTACGTCGTCGCGTCGGTACGTGCCGGTGAGCACCTCGCCATCCGACGTCAGCACCCTTGGCGGCGTGAGTGCTTGGTACGACCTGAGCGCCTCCTTGCGCCGACCGATGAGCCCGTCATCGAGGCGGTTCGTGCGTACGACGTCGTCGAGCTCGGCGAACGTGAGGTAGTAGATGTCCTCCGGCTCATCAAGGACGTCGGCCTGCACGAGGCGCCCGGCTTCTGCCAACAATGCCTGCTTGTAGACGAAGTAGCGGCTGATCATGCCGTACTTCGGATACTCCCGATACCCGATGAAGGTCCGGACCCGGTCGATCGCCCGCTTCGTCTCGTCCGCCTTGGACTCTCCGTCCGGGAGCGCCCGCAAGCGCTCCAGCAGCTCCAGTTCCTTCTTCGCTGCCTCCCGAAGGCCCTGCTCGAAGCGCCGTCGGCTCTCGCCCGGCTCGAAGTTCTTGATGTTGCCGAGAATCAGGGGTACGAGTGTGGAGGGGCGTTCGCGCCAGCGCGGCCGGGTGATGTCGATCTCGCCGACGCAACGCATGCCGTACGTGTCGAGCCAGGACTCGATGGCGTCGCGCGCTTCGCGCCCACCCGCGAGCCGGGGCAGTCCGTCCAGGAACTTCTCGTCCCCGAGATCGCCAGGCCGAGCAGCAGCCTCGACCTGCTGCAGAAACTCCACCACAGCTGGATGTGGGCGGATCGCGTCGGCAACGTCGAGCAGCGCCAGCCCCATCTCGGATGTGACGTTGTGTGGAACGGACTGGGTGAGCACGTCGGCCGCGTTCTTCTCGCCCAGCCACGCCTCCAGCCGCTCGTTGAGCCACCAGGTGGAGTCCATCGCCGACATGAACACCTGATGGCTCCGCGGATCGAACAAGATCCGCCTCAGCTCGAGCAGGTCTGACCGGATGAAGTCGAGCAGGGCCTCGCCCGACAAGTTCTGGATGTCGCGTTCCGCCGCCGCGACGGACGCCTCATTGCGCGAGATCAGCTCGGTGACGATCGCCGGATCGGTCTCGATCGGGGCCGGGGCACCGCCGCCCGGGGGCCTGGCGGGAGTTTCGTCGGGGAGCGGCCGGATGAAGTCGCCGCGATCGAGGACGGTCTGCAGCGCGTCCTTCATCAGCGGATCGGATCGTCCCATGAGGTCCAAGAGGGTGGCGCGGCTGGTCGGCGAGGCCACCATCTTGGTGACGTCGACGAACAGGCGACCGCCAGCCTCGGCCATCGGTGCCGGAGTCGTCAGCTGCCAAAAAGAGAGCCCCAGCGGCAACATGGCGTCGGTCATCATCTGCTGATGACCGACGGAGAGATAGACGTGGTTGTCGCGGTCGCCGGTCTCCGGAATGGGGAACAGTGTGGTGATCGGCCGGCTCTGGACGATCTGGAATCCGTCGTCGTCCAGGCACCACTCGATGTCTTGGGGGCGGCCGAAGTGCCCCTCGATCCGGCGGCCGAGTTGCGAGAGCTGCGCGACCTGCGCGTCCGTCAGCGCCGGCTGCTCCTGCCGCTCCACGTCGATCACCTGTACCTGCGTACCGCCCGCCGGCGAGGCGAGTACCGCCCGGTGCTTGGCGGCGATCGCCTTGGCGGCGACCTTGCCGTCCCGCACCGTGAAGACATCCGGGTTCACCAAGCCGGAGACCAGGGCTTCGCCGAGGCCGAAGCTGGCCTCGACGAAGGTGTCCCTCCGGTTGGACGTGACGGGATCGGCGGTGAACATGATGCCGGCCGCCTGTGGAAAGACCATCTGCTGCACGATCACGGCCATCTGGACGCCTCGGTGGTCGATGCCGTGTCGCTGTCGGTAGGTCACGGCTCGCTCGGTGAACAGCGAGGCCCAGCAGCGCCCGACGTGCGCCAGGATCGCAGCCGGCCCGACGACGTTCAGGTAGGTGTCCTGCTGGCCGGCGAAAGAGGCTGTCGGCAGGTCCTCCGCCGTGGCGCTGGACCGTACGGCGTACGCGGCTTGATCGCCGAGCTGGGCAAGAGCGCGAGTGATCGCGGCCGTGAGATCGCTCGGGATGGCGTGCCCTTCGATGCTCCGGCGGATCTCGGCACTGAGCGTGCGGATCGCCTCCCGGTCGTCCGGGCCCAGCAGCGACAGCCGATCGAGCAAATCGTCGATCGACGGCACTTCCGCCATGATCCGGCGGAAGGCATCCGTCGTGACACAAAAGCCAGCCGGCACGCGGACACCTTCGATCCGCGCGAGCTCCCCAAGGTGTGCGCCCTTGCCACCGACGATTGCGACCAGCCGCTCGTCCACCTCGTCGAGACCCAGCACCTGCAGTTCGCTCATTGTCCACCTCCAAGGGATCCGATCGCTCAACGCCGGCACGGCTCGATGATCTCCTCAGCGATCCAGCGGGCGACACCGTCCGGATAGGGGGTGCTGAGGCTGAGGACGAGGTGGGTGAATCCGGCACCGGCAGCCGCGCCGACCGCGCTGCGGGTGGCCGCCGGATCCTCGTAGGAGACGCCAACGTTCGTCGAGCGGACAATCGAGGCGGGATCGCGACCAGCCTCGACACAGTACCGGTCGAGCAGCGCGCTCCGGGCAGCGACGTCGTCGATGTCGACGCCGGCGATGTTGCAGGCGTCGGCGTGCTCGGCGGCCACGCGCAGTGTCCGCGAGGAGCGGCCGCCGATGAGAATCGGCGGGTGCGGCCTCTGCACCGGCTTGGGGTTGCCGAACGCGCCAACGAGCTTGACGTGGCGGCCGTCGAAGTCGAACGGCTCGGTCTCGGTCCACAGCCGCTTGATCACCGTGCATGCCTCCGCCAACGCGTCCACCGAGTCGCCGAAGTCGTCGTAGGGAAGACCGTGGGAGTCGTACTCGCGGCGAGCCCACGGCAGGCTCGGACGAGAGCCGGCCCCGATGCCGAAGTCGAGCCGTCCGCCCGACACGATGTCGACGGTGGTGGCGATCTTGGCCAGCACGGCCGGCGCGCGAAATCGATTGCTGGTGACCAACAGGCCGAGGCGCAGCCGGCGCGTCTGCGCCGCGAGCGCTGCGAGCAGCGTCCAGCCCTCGAAGATCGGACCCTGGCGATCTCCCGCGATAGGCATGAGGTGGTCGAACAACCAAGCGTGCTCGATGACGGGAATCGTGTCGGCCTCGAGCCAGACGCGCAGCAGGTCGTCGTACTCGACCTGTTGAGGGGCGGTGGCTATCCCGAAACTGATCGCTGCCATGAGGTATCGAAACCCTTCCTTCCGACGTCTCCGGAACGCTCGCGGTCACGTCCTCCCAGGTCAGAGTAGATCGGAATGTCGACGACCCTTCCTGCCTTGTAGCCATCGGCGGTCCGGGCACCCGGACGCCGCGGCACCGGTGGAGGCAGACTGTGAAATTCGGGATCATCTACAACACCGCCCACCTGGGCACGGATCCGACCCGGCTCGCGGCCGTGGCGCGGCGGGCGGAGGAGTGCGGCTTCGAGTCGTTCTACGTGCCGGAGCATGTGGCCCTCTATCCCGGCGCACGGGTGGGGCCGTACGAGTTCCCGTCCTCCCTGGCGGTGGCCGATCCCCTCGAATGTCTGAGCTTCGTCGCCGCGGTCACCACGAGAATCACGCTCGGCACGAGCGTGCTGCTCTTGCCGCTGCACCATCCGGTGGTGCTGGCGAAACGGCTGTCGACGCTCGATCTGCTCTCGAGCGGACGGCTGGACCTGCTCACCGTCGGGGTCGGAGCGCTCCCCGGCGAGGCCGCAGCCGTCGGTGTCGACTTCCACACCCGCGGTCGACGAGCGGACGAGACGATCGACGTGCTCCGTCTCCTGTGGGCAGGTGATGAGCACGGCGTCAGCTTCGATGGGGAGTTCTACCGGCTCAGCGAGGTCTGCAGCTTTCCGAAGCCGTACGCCGCCCGGCGGATGCCGATCCATGTCGGTGGCTCGAGTCTCGCGGCGGCCCGACGAGCCGGCATCCGAGGCGACGGCTACTTCCCCGGAGGCGGCCTGACTCCGGCAGCGCGAGCCGAGCAGGTGGCCCTCGCGCGCTCGGTGGCAGCTGGGCGCGGTGGCGATCCCGCGACGTTCGAGTACACCGTCTGGGGATCGATCGAGCTGACGGACGAACGTCTCCGGGCGCTGGCAGGGGACGGTGTCACGCGCATCGTCATTCCGCCGTCCTCGGGTGAGCTGGACGAGCAGCTACGCGAGATCGAGGACTTCGCCACCCGGCACATCATGGCTTGAGCCTCGACTGGGCGGAGGATGGTTGGCGCATCAGAGTTCGGCTCGGTTCGGGTTCTCCAGGCTGGACCCGTTCGTGCCATGGCCCGAGAACAGCAAACGAAGGATTCCCGATGGTTGACCTCATGACGGCGGTCGGGTCGCTCCCTTTCATCCTGGGGTGCGGCGGCATGTCTGCCGATGATCCGGGAGCAGCGTTCGCGGTCCTGGACGCCTACTACGAGAGCGGTGGGCGGGTCGTCGACACGGCACGTGTCTACGGGACGAGCGAGGACGTCCTGGGTCGGTGGATCACCAGCCGTGGGGTCCGAGAGGATCTGGTGATCGTGTCGAAGGCGGCACATCCCGATCTGATCACCTGGCGAGGTCGGATCACGGCCGAGGACGTGCGGACCGATCTACTGCGAAGTGCCGAGGCGCTCGCCGTTGACTCCATCGACCTCGTCCTGCTGCACCGCGATGATCCCGGGCTCACGGTCGGCGACATTGCGGCCGTTCTCGACGGGGCCGGTTCGCTGGGTGTGGCTAGGGCGTTCGGTGTGTCGAACTGGACAGCCGACCGTGTTGCCCGGCTCCAGGCCGTGCATCCGGTCGCGGCGGTGAGCAACCACTTCGGGTACGTCGGAATGCAACGACCGTCGTATCCCGGCCTGGTCGAGGTGGACGCCGAGCTCATCCAGCTCGCCGAACGGGACCGAATCCCGGTTCTCGCCTGGGGTGCACAGTCGTCCGGTTTTCTGGCGGCCGCCCCAGCAGCGTCAACGGTGTACGACTCCGAGCTCAATCGAGACCGACGCTCCCTGCTGCTCCAGGTCGCCGACCGGCATGACGTCGCCTCGGCTGCACTGCTGGTCCGGTGGTTGGTCACCCGTTCGTCGATGCTGGTACCGATCGCGAGCAGCAGCCGGCCCGGACGCATACGCGACATCTCCCGGTACGCGATCGATACAGACCTCGACGGCCCGGTGGCCGCGCTCGACGCGGCCCTGGGTGGCACGCCTACTCATCCGGCCCCAGCCTCATAGGGGTACTGCGGGCTACCGGTACGATGCCCAGATCGACCAGCGGCAGCGGATCCTCGCGACCAGCGTGCGCCCGAGACCGCCGAGGAGTGCGACGTGAACGTGGTTTTCGTGGAGCCCTTCTTCCCGCAGAATCAGCGGCGGTTCGTGGCCGCTCTGGCCGGAGTGGGTGCCAACGTGATCGGCGTCGGGGAGTACGCCGAGAGCGATCTGGGCGACGAGCTGCGCAGCCAGCTCGGGGCGTACTACCGCGTCTCCAACGTCACCGACGAGGACCAGCTGAACGCCGCTGTCGAGTGGGCGCAGGGGCACGTCTGGGTTGACCGGCTCGAGTCGACGATCGAGTCCCACCAGATGACGGCCGCGCGGGTCCGGGAGGCTCGCGGGATCCCCGGCACGTCCGTCCACACGACGTGGCTGTGTCGCGACAAGCCGTCGATGAAGGAGGCCTTGCGTGCCGCGGGCGTGCCGACGGCTGCCTCGGCCGCCGTCCACACAGTCGACCAGGCCGTCGACTTCGCCAACGCAATCGGGTTCCCGTTGATCTTGAAGCCGCGGGCGGGGGCAGGTGCCGCCGGGACGACTCGGGTGGACTCGATGGCCGAGCTGCACCAGGCCCTGCAGGCCTTCGGCAACGTGGACTCGATCGCCATCGAGGAGTTCGTCGAGGGCCACGAGGGCTTCTACGACACGATCGCGGTCGGCGGTCACGTGGTGCACGACTGGATCACGCACTACTACCCGAACGTGCTCGAGGCGATGCGGCACCGGTGGATCTCGCCCCAGTTCATCACCACCAACCGGATCGACGACTCGTCGTTCTACGCCGAGGTCCGGGAGATGGGCGCCCGGGTCATTCAGGCGCTCGGGATCGGCACGTCGGCCACCCACATGGAGTGGTTCCACGGGCCGAAGGGTCTGCGCTTCTCCGAGATCGGCTGTCGACCGCCGGGGGTTGGGGCCTGGGACCTCTACTCCGTGGCCAACGACGTCGACGTGTACCGGGAGTGGGCTCACGCGATCATGCACGGGTCCGGCGAGCGGCCGATGTCGCGGGCGTACTCCGCCGGCATCGTCGCGCTGCGGCCCAACCAGGACGGTCAGATCACCGGCTACTCCGGGCTGGAGGAGATCCAGCTGCGGTACGGCGGGTCGATCATCGACGCCCACCTGCCCGATCTGGGCAGCGGCACCCAGCCGGTGGAGGCGGGCTACATGGCCAACGCCTGGGTCCGGGTGCGCCACCCCGACTACGACACACTGCGCGGGATGCTCGACGACGTCGGGCGCACCGTCAAGGTGTACGCAGAATGAGGACGAGCGTCGGTAAGCGGAGCGCCGGGCGCTGTCTTCCGACTGATAGGGAGAAAGTCAGCGTCTTGGGGCGCGTAGCGGGCGCGAGTCCTCGGACAGGGAGGACGAGCGTCGGTAAGCGGAGCGCCGGGCGCTGTCTTCCGAGTGAACGAGCAGCCCTGACCAGACCGCGGCAGCGGGACAACGTGCGGCTGGGAGAGAGGGAGAAAGTCAGCGTCTTGGGGCGCGTAGCGGGCGCGAGTCCTCGGACACCAGCGTGATCACCGTTCTGCTCGGACCGCAGCGGTTCCGAACAACGGCCGGCTCGGCCATCCGAGAGGTTGCGCCCGAGGGGCCGATCGCCACTGTGACGGCCGGCTGGCGGGACCGGGAGAGCGACACGTCCGAGCTCGACGCAGTCTTGGACGGAAGGGGCCGACATCTGAACCTGTACGGCCGGCTGTCGGACGTGCTCGACACGGACCAGCGGTTCGCCGAAGCTGCGCTGGCCTATCGTGACGCCGTCGACGAGCTGGCCGGCATCTACTCGGTCCGACTGCAGCGCGCGCTCGACAGCGTCTACAGCGTGCAGCGGCGCAACCTCCGCCCGGCGCTCGCCGAGTCGGCGCTCGCGGACGGTGTCCGGGTCGTGCAGGGCATCGACCGGTGGTACGTCGAGACGGTCGATCAGCTGGAGGGGGATCTCCGGACCGGGGCTCCCCCTGAGCAGAGCGAGCCGATCCAGCGGCACCGGACCGAGGTTGCCGAGGCCATCGGGACAGCCGGCGGCCTGGCGATCGCCGGCGGGCACGTCGGCCTTTTGCTGCAGTGCCTGAAACTGTTCGACGTGAACCCGCCCGCGGAGCTGCCGGTGGTCGGTTGGTCCGCCGGTGCGATGAGTCTCACCGAGCGCGTCGTGCTGTACAACGACCTCGGACCGAGCGGCGTGGTCGGCTCGGAGGTGTGGGATCGCGGACTGGGCCGAGCGCCGCGGATCGTCGCGATGCCGCACGCGCGACGCCGGCTGCAAATGGATGACCCCTCGGTGCTCCGGGTCCTGGCCCGACGCTTCGGCGACGCCCGCTGCCTGCTGTTGGACGACGGTGCCCGGGTCGATCTCGGACCCGATGGCGCGCTGCCGGACGGAGCGAGAGTGATCGGCGACGACGGCGTCGTGCACGGTGTCGGGGTGCCGTCGTGACGGTGACCTACCGGACGACGTACAAGCGCCGTCGCAAGCTGGCGATCAACAACCTGATCGAACGGCGCCCGCTCGACGGCCCGACCATCGACCGATTCATCGAACGGCACGGGGCGCCGATCATCGAGGACGACCGGGCGACCTTTTTGTGGCGCGGAGAGGCTGACGAGGTGCTGGTCCGGCACCGGGTCGTCGGACTGCCCGACCCACTTCCGCTGCGCCGGATCCGCGACACCGACCTCTGGTACGTCACCATCGAGCTGCCGGCGGGCTCCCGAGTCGAGTACCAGTTCGAGCTGGTCTGGGGTCAGCATCGCGAGTCCTACGTCAACGACCCGCTGAACCCGAAGCTCGCGAACGGGCCGTTCGGTGCCAGCTCGGCCGTCGCGGCCACGGGCTACGAGGTGCCGGAGTGGTCCCGACCGGACCCGGAGGCCCGCCACGGCGAGCTCGTGGAACAGGTGCTGAAGAGCAAGGCGCTGCGCCGCGACGTGCCGTTCTGGCTCTATCTCCCGGCGCGGTTCCGGACCGTGGTGCGCTATCCGCTGCTGATCGTGCACGACGGCTCGGACTATCTCGAGTACACGTCGTTTCGGACCGTGCTCGACAACCTCATCCACCGCGGCGAGGTCGCCGAGATGGTCGTCGCGTTCCTTCCGGCGAGCGAGAAGCGGCTGGTGGAGTATGCCAACCACGCGCCGCACGCCAGGTTCGTTGCGCGCGAGCTGACGCCGTACCTGCTGGACACGTTTCCGCTCGTGCCTACTCCGGACGGGCGGACACTGATGGGCTCCAGTTTCGGCGGTATCGCGGCGGCCTCAACTGCTGCGCGCTACCCCGGCCAGTTCGGCTCGCTCTTCTTGGAGTCGGCGTCGTTGGTGTTCACCGACATCGGTGGCAACCACGGCGGCGGGTCGGTCTTCGATCCGGTGGTCAAGTTCGTCAACGCCTACCGGGCGCGCCCCCGCCGTATCGTGGAGCGGATCTTCATGACCTGTGGGATGTACGAGCCGTTGATCACGCCCAACCGGTCCATGGTCACGACGTTCCGCGAGGCCGGCATGGACGTGCGTTACGTGGAGTCGCGCGACGGGCACAACTGGGAGAACTGGCGTGACCGGTTGCGCGACGGCCTCACCTGGCTGTACCCCGGGGATCAGAAGTTCGTGTACGAATGATCCGACTCGACTCGGCGCTCGTGAAAACAGGAGGTGGTTCGGATGGGTGACGGAAAAGCCTTCGAGCATTGGGATTCCGAGCGGATGCATCAACCCATCAGCCTCGCGCGGTGGGGTCACTGGGGCGTACCGGTGCTGGTGTTCCCGACCGCTGGTGGGGATGCGGAGGAGATCGAGCGGCACCAGTTGCTGGCGCACCTGATGCCATTCGTCGACGAGGGCCGGATCAAGGTCTACTCCTGCGACAGCACAGCCGGGCGGGCGATGACAGCCAAGGCCGGGTCGATCGAGCACCGGTGCTGGCTGTTCAACCAGTTCCAGCAGGCGATCGCATACGAGGTGGTGCCGGCGATCCATGCCGACTCGGCGGGACCGCAGGAGGTGATCGTGGCCGGTGCATCGATCGGCGCGTTCAACTCGTTGGCACTGATCTCTCGTTGGCCAGAGCTCTTTCGGGCGGCGATCTGCATGAGCGGCACGTTCGACATCGAGAAGTTCATCGGCGGCTTCACCGACGACCTGTTCTTCGCCTCGCCGCTCCGTTTCCTGCCCGGCCTGGAGGGTCCCGGCCTGGACCGGTTGCGTCAGCGCTTCGTGTACCTGCCGACCGGCACCGGCGCTTGGGAGGACATCGGCGAGTCGTGGCGGGCGGCGCAGGTGCTCGGCGACAAGGGAGTGCCCAACCGGGTGGACGACTGGGGACCCGACTTCGAGCACGACTGGCCGACGTGGTGGCAGATGCTGCCGACGTACGTCGAGCAGGCTTTGGCCTAGCGGCGCGGGATCGCCGCTGAGCCGGCCGCGCACATCGTCGCGGCGGATTCGCCTTGCCCGGCAGGAAAGTTCAGTTCGACCAGGGTTCCTGGCCGGTCTGCACCTGGCGCCCGGTGGCGGCCGACTCCTCGATCGCCAGCCCGATGAGATGGTCCTGGCACGCCAGGGCCAGCGGGTACGGCGGCGCTCCCTCGTCGCGTGCCCAGGCGCCCGTACGGTCCAGCAGCGTGGCGACCGCGATGTCGTCGTCCGACAACCGGGCGCCCTCGAACTCGTTGTGGAAGAGGATCCGGTCGCCGAGGCTCAGCGTGATGAGGTCGAGGCCCTCGTAGTTCATTCCCTGCCCGGTCATGGCGCGTTCGATCTTGGTCAGCACTGGCGTCACGGGGTCGACCATTCGCACGACCGTCTCGTCGTGGATCTCTCCGGCGGAGCCGCGTACGGTCAGATGATCGGGTCGCAACGGATTCCACCACTGATTGTCGGTGAAGTCGTACAGGCCGTGGCCCGCGTCCCCGAAGTCGATCGTGGACAAGATCGACTCGATCGGCTTTTCTTGCGTGTCATGTGTCCAGCCGGTCGGAGTGATCGGATCGACCAGCCGGCTTCGGAAGGTCTGTGACATCACTGTCGCCGGCTCGTAGGTCACTCCGAGAAACGTCCGGATCAGCGACACGACGTGGTACAGATGCGTCGAGCTCACGTGGACCGATGTCGGTCGGCCGATCAGGCCATGGCGGACGATGCTCAGCCGGGCGGCATGGAGCGGCATCAGCGCGTACTGTTCGGCGACCTGCACCAGCCCGGAGGCGCCGACATCGCTCCACAGCGATCGCAGACCCTCCTGATCCGGCGCCGGCGGCGTCTCCGCCAGCACTCGTACGTCCTCGGCGACCAGCTGCCGGGTGAGCTCCGGCGTCACGGGCCATGGGACGCTCAGCACCACGAAGTCGGGGCGTTCCGCGGCGAGCAGGTCCGCGAGGGTGCGAAAGGTCGTCACCGCCCAGTCGCGTTCGAGCTGGGCCCCGGCCTCCTCGCGGCGGACCACGACGCCGACCAGCTGGAACCGGTCCGGCATCAGGTAGGCCATCCGGATGAACGCCGACGCGCGCCAGCCCGATCCCACGACGGCGAACCGGGTCGCCGGGCGTTGATCGCCGCTCCGCTTGGTCCTGACGGCTGCCGGGATCGCTGCTGCGCTCGATGAATCCACCCTCCATCCTCTCAGCTTCTGAGCCGCGCCGCCCTGGGCCGCTCTGGGCCGCCTTGGGCTGCATCTGGGCGATGCGGTGCGATAACGGGGCCGGGGACCGTTTTCTGGGCTGCATCTGGGCGATGCGGTGCGATGACGAGGGCCGCGGACCGTTTTCTGGGCTGCATCTGGGCGATGCGGTGCGGTAACGAGGGCCGGGGACCGTTTTCTGGGCTGCATCTGGGCGATGCGGTCCGATAACGAGGGCCGCGGACCAGAGACCTGTGAATGTCGTTCGCTGGAGCTTGCGGTCAGTGCCAGCGGGACCAGGCGGCCTGCTTGGTGGTCCCGGACACGTCGGCGACCTGGCTCCAGCTCCCACGCTCCGCGACGACCCGGGCCGACTCCCCGATGGCGATGCCGAGCTGGCCGCTGAGCTCGATCAGGACCCGAAACGTGTCGGTGGTGCCCCGCTGAGCCAGCTCGGTCGTCGCGGCCCGGACGAGATCGGCCAGCTCCTCGTCGGTCAGTGCCTGCAGGTTTGCGCCGTTGCCCGCCATGGAACGTCATTTTGTCAGCGGCTCTGCAGCCTCAGCTCCACCGTCTCGTCCGGCGACTCGAACGTACGCGTCCAGGTGGTGCCCGGCCAGCGATAGGTCAACGTGCGTTCGCTCGGGCGGTAGTCGGCGGTGTAGATCGTGCCGAACCCCGCGGCGTAGTCGCGTGCATAGAGCGGTTCGGACAACAGGGCCGCCGCGACGCTGTCCGCGGACGCCGCGTCGTCGACCATCCTGCCGAGCCCGTCCAGCCGCTCGACGCTGCGATAGCGGGCCGCGTGCGCGGGATCGAGGGGGGAGTCCCAGCGATGGTTCGTCGCACACCGCTGGTCGCGGAACTCGGCCGGGCGACCGGGTCCGACGTGGGCTGTCAGCACCTGTGTGGTGCTGTCGACCATGGTGAGGTTGTACGTCATGGCAACCGGCAGTCGGTCGAGCGCTGCCCGCGCCTGGCCGACCGTCTCGCAGGTCTCGAGCAGGTAGCGGACGACCAGCGGGATGGCGAACCCGTCGCCGGTGGTCCGATCCCCGCCGAAGGTCAGCGAGACGACCAGACCCGCGGCGTTCATCCCGTCGAGCAGGCCCCACAGGCAGTCACTCGTGCCGATCACCGGCTGGAGGTAGTCGGTGGAGGCGGACACGCACTCGAACAGCGCGGGAGAGTAGTCGTAGTTGCGCAGCAAGGCAGGTCGAGCATCCGTGGTGACGATCTGGCTACACCCGGCAGGGGCGAAGAACGGCAGGTTCCAGTGGGTCAGCATTGTCGTCGCGTCGTCGTCGAAGTCCGCTTGCTCGGCCAGGCGTGCCCAGGTGGGCAGTAGCTCTGGCATGTGGCGGGCAAGCGCCGAACCAGCCTGCGTCAGGGACGGGCGAGCGTCGCGACCCTGCGAGAGGTACCAGCGTCGATAGGCGGGCCAGGTGGCGTTGAACAGGCCCCGCCACCGACTGCCCGGCTGAGGTTCGCGAAGGCCGTACATGGTCATGGGATAGGTAGTCATGCCGTCAAGGTTTACTTGACGAACGTCCAATCGTCAAGTAAACCTTGACGACAAGAACTGACCGCGTCGCGATCGTGCACCCGTCGACGACGCGCGCTGGAGTCTGCCCTGGAGCCAGCACTTTCGGGCAGGACCGCGGGGTCACCAGAGCTCTAGGCTGGCGATGAGTCTCTGTCGTGGTTCGAGGTGATGTCGTGTCCGAGCGCACCCCGGCCACCCGCCCGCCAAGGCTCGGTAGCCACCGGGGCCCGAGCGAGCGCGAGCGGTCCGACGAGTCGGTCGATGTCGCCGCGCCGATGTCCACCGACCACCTGACAGCACTCCAACGTCGAGCCGGCAATCATGCCGTCACCCAGCTCGTAGTGGGTCAGCAGTCCGTCGCACCCACGATCCAGCGGTGGGCCTGGGTATCGGCCGCACAGGTGCAGCCGAACGAGCCCGGCCTGGATCCGGCCATGAAGACGTTCGCCGCCGACAAGGTGGTCCGCGACTACGGCAGCATGGGCGAGTTCAAGGACCACGCGGCCGGCAAGACGGACTACCTCGGCACGCTGCCGGCCGCCTCCGCGAGCCCCGGGACATGGATCCGGTTCGCACCCAGCGGCATCAATCTGCTCGGCGAGGACCACACCAAGGTCACCCTCGAGCACGTGGTGCCCGCGGTGAGGACAACCAGTTTCATCTACGAACCCTTCGCCACCGACGATCTGAGCGCCAGTCCGGCGATGAGGTCCGCGTACGAGACGGAGAACGCCGATCGGTTCAAGGCCTTCGGGGTGCAGGGTGCGGCGGACAAGCGTCAGTTCGGTGCGGAGTCGCTGTTCCCCAAGATCGCGTTCGGCTTCAACCTGCTGCTGCCGTACACCACCGGCGCTTCCTCGCTCGACGACCTGAAGCCCGGGCAGTACGTCGGCCAGCCCCTCCAGCGCTACCTCAAGATCGCCTGGGGCTTCGCCGCCGATGCCGCGGACCAGGTCGCGACCGCCAAGCAGGCCAAGAAGGCCGTGCCGGCCGACCTCCAGGGTCTGGCAACGACGTACCAAGCCACCAAGGGCGAACTGGACGCGTTCATCACCGGCCTGCCAGTCGACGGCTACCTGGGCGATGCGCTGGACACGGTCAACGGCAAGAAGAAGCTGCCGTCACTGGAGAAGCTGTGCCGATCCGTGCTCGCTGCGATGTTGGCGAGGATGACGAGCGATCCGGGTCTGTCGGCGCCGGAGCGTCAGGAGCTCGGCCGGATGCCGAAGGGGAGCAGTGCCGACCAGATGGCCGCGTTCGGCAAGTGGCGCAACTTCCACTTCTCCCACGCCGTCCGAGACGCCGCCGCGAAGGGCGTGCGGTATGCCGGGATGGGGCTGGAGCACCTGAAGTATCTTCGCGCCGAAGGTCTCCCGCCGAAGAGCGCCGACTATGACATGGTGGCGAAGAACCTGATCGACTTCGAGACATTGACCAAGAACCTCGCCGCAAGCGCCAAGTCCCCCTGATCGCGACACAGCCAGGTGCCCATGATCGAACGTGCGTATCCGAACATTCGTCTGCGACTCCGTCGTACGTCGGGAGCGCCCGGCGCGCCCGAGCGGACAGCGACGATGGTGCTCTGGCTCCACGGGCCTCGATTCCATCTCCGCGACGAGACCGGGCGGTCCCTTGCCGACCTCATCGCCGATGTCGCCGACCCCCGCGGGTTGGGCCGGCCGTCCCGCACGATGGAGGAGCTGATGGACGCCTGGGGCGCAACCTCCCGCGAGCGTGCCCCGACGGACGTCTTCGCCGACCTGGCTGCGGATCGGGCAGTGGTGATCGAGGAGGGCGGCGAGCCCTGGACCGCCGACGCGGAGCGGATCGTGGGTCTGGCCGACCAGGTCTTCACCGACGGCCGCGAGGCCGAGCTCACGGCCGTCGGGCAGCGCCGCCGGCTCGACCGCGAGTGTGCCGAGTACCGACTCGTGGTCGAGGGCGAGGAAGCCGGCGTGCCGTACCGCAGCGACGTGACCTGGTTGGTGTCCGCGCCCTACCTGATACGACGGGAGGTACGCGATCACCCGGCAGGACGGATGTACGCGGTGACCGATGTCGTCGAGCTCGAGGAGGGTGTGGTCACCGAGGAAGACCTGTCCTCTCCGGCGCCGTGACCGGCGGGTCCGCCGGTCGGTCAGGCCGAGCGCCGGTCGCGTCCGCGAGTCCGCGACTTGGCGGCGACATCGGCCGAGCTGAGCTTGGCGGCCCGGTCCAGACGTCCGGCCTCCATCTCGTCCTGAAGCCCAGCAATCACCGCCAGATCCTCGGCGAGCTCGGCCGCCATCGGAGCCGGGGCGTCCGCGCAGGCTTCGCCGAGCAGCTCCTGTGCCCGCCGGAGCGAGCGACCGGCGGACCGGGTATCGCCGGCGGACATCGCCGCCGAGGCCTCCCGCTTGGCCCGCTGAGCCCGCTGGAACGCAACCTCGGTGCGGACGCTCGCATCAGGGATCCGACCTGCGGCCTGATCGCCGGGGACCACGTTCACGTGCAGCGGCACGGTGACGGTGTGCTGCTCCAGCGCCGGCAGAGCGACGTAGCTGAACTCCAGGCTCGCGATCTCGGCGAGCCCCAGTCCGGCGATCGCCGGCACGTCGAAGGTGATCACGAGCTTGCGGGTCTCCCCGGCGTACAGCGAACCGAGCTCGACCAACAGCCCCTCGGGCACGGCGACGATCGACGGCAGCTCGTTCAGCACCTGGACGCCCCGGACGTACGGCGACATCTTCACCAGCAGCGCACCCGCCTGGACGGCCATGCTCAGCAGCCCGTCGACCTCGCCCGCGATGAGGGTGACCGCGGTGTCCGCGTTCTCGGCGAAGTGCTCGTTGCCGGCCCCTCCGGCGGCGATCGCGGACAGCAGCCGCTCGTCGTAGCCCAGGCCCATTCCGACCGTGGTCGTGGTGATCTTGTCTGTGCGTGCCTTGCGAGCCACATCGCCGAGCTGCTGGGGATCGCACAGCCCCGCGTTCGCGTGTCCGTCGCTGATCAGCAGCAGTGTCGCCCCTCCCTGCCCAGCCACCCGCCGTGCCTCCTGCAGGCCGCGGAAGTAGCCGCCGGACAGGTCGGTGGAGCCGCCCTCGCGGATGTCGGAGATGGCCCGCTTGACCGCCATCTTGTCCGTCAGCGGGCCGGCGGGCACGATGACCGACGCATGATGATCGAAGGTCACCAGACCGAAGCGATCGCAAGGATCCAGCCGATCGACCAGGGCGAGCAGAGCGGTCTTGGCGGCATCGAGGCGGCCGCCGGCCATCGAGCCGCTCCGGTCGAGGACGATCTGGAGGGTGCTTTCCGGCCGGCTCTGCCGACGTACATCGTCAGGGGCGGTGAGCTCGACCAGCACGGAGACCTGGGTGTCGGTCTGGTGAGCGATGACGTCGAGGTCGAGATGGGCGGTCAGGTGCATGGTGATCTCCTTGGGTTTTCGTGGGCTGGAGCGGCGGGGCTCCGAGCCGATCGGAATAATGCTGATAGCATAGCGCTATCTGAATAATGCCGCAAGCAAACTGGCACGAATCTGACGATAGGTGGTGGGTCGAACATGTCTCGAACATCCGCGACCGGCGGCGACAAACCCAGCGGCGACAAACCCGGCGGCGACAAACCCAGCACAGGCAAGACCGGCAGCCCGCGACTGGCCGAGCTGATCGGCGCCCGCCGCCGCGAGCTCGGGATGAGCAGGCAGGACCTGGCTGATGCCACCGGCATCCCATACCCGACGGTCGCCCAGATCGAGACGGCGTATCGCGGCGTCTCCCCGTCGCGGCTCCGCCTGATCGCGCGCGTGCTAGGGCTGGATCCGAGGGAGTTGTACGAAGTCCTGGCCACGGACCCGGTACCCGCGCCTGCGGTACCCGCGCCTGCGGTACCCGCGCCTGCGGTACCCGCGCCTGCGGTACCCGCGCCTGCGGTACCCGCGCCTGCGGTACCCCACGGCGTCTGCGCTGCCCACTCCGGACGGGGTGCCCACTTCGGACGGGTTGCCCACGTCGGACGGGTTGCCCACGTCGGATGGCGCCCCGCCCGATCTCCGCGGCGGCTGGTACGCCAACCCTGGCTTCGCCGCGCCCGCCCCGACGGCCGCGCGGACCGCGGCCGCGGTCCGCCCGAGAGGGTCGGCTCGACGGAAGCAGAGCGCGATCGCTGACGTCGCCGCCTCGACCCACGACGCGCGGCTCGATGTGGTGATCGCGGAGATTCTCGCTCTGTTGTCCAGTCTGCCGACGGCAGAACGGCTCGACGCGATCCAGCGGGTCCAGCGGCAACTGGTCTCCGACCTGGTGGACGAGGAGGTTCGGCGTCGACAGGACGGCGACTGAGGCGTGACGGCGGGCGCACTCCTCGGCCGGTGACCTCGCGGAATCCAGAACGGCTGACCCCACTGGTTGGGGTCAATCGTTCTTCTTGTGCCGGCGGGCCGGTAAGCAGGAACCGCTGGCCCGGCCGCGCGGTGGTGCGGCAAGATCGTCCAGTGCAGCTGCCGTTCTCGCCCCCAACACCGATCCGGACTCCGCGTCTGGAGCTCCGGCCGTTCCGGCTCGAAGATCTGGAACCGTTGCTGAGCATCCAGTCCGATCCAGAGGCTGTGCGCTACGTGCCGTACCCGCCGCGGGACCGGCGTGCCGTGGCGGACGTGCTGACCCGCAAGATCGGCAGCACCCTACTGGCCGCGGACGGGGACCTGCTGGAGCTGGCCGTTGTCCTCGCCTCGACCGATGAGCTGATCGGCGACGTTCTGCTGGCGCTCCGCTCGGTCGAGCACGAGACGATCGAGGTCGGCTACATCTTTGCCACCGGGCAGGCGGGCCAGGGTTACGCCACCGAGACCGTGCGCGCGCTGCTGGATCTCGCCTTCGGACGACTCGAGGCCCGTCGAGTGATCGCCCGGGTCGACGCCCGCAACGTGCGCTCGCGAGCCCTGCTGGAACGCGTCGGATTCCGGCTCGAGGCGGAGCTGGTCGAGAACGAGTGGTTCAAGGGCGAGCTGACCAGTGAGGTGGACTACGCCGTGCTGTCCCGCGAGTGGGGTCGAGGTGTCCCGACCTGACGACCCGGCGAAGCAACGCGACCCACGCCCTATGTACACGGACCGACTTCGCACCGTGCAGATCGACTTCGCACCGTGCAGATCGACCTCGCACCGTGCAGATCGACCTCGCACCGTGCAGATCGACCTCGCATCGTGCAGATCGACCTCGCACCGCGCAGGTCGACGTCGCACCGCACGAGTGCAGCGTGGGGTGCGAAGTGCGCGCCCGCCCATGCTCAAGACTCCGCCGACCATCCGCTCCAGCGCGTGACACGAATGGCGATCACCGGGCCCGGCGGTGCTTGCCGGCGGTACTGGGCGTACCGCGCCGTCAGCGCCGCAAGCCCGTCAATCGCCCGATCACGGTCGGCGCGGATCACGGTCCAGGACGGAGGCCACACCGTCGGCCCGCACCCACCACAGCTGCGACCAGTCGTCGTCGTAACGGTCGACCAGCAGTGCACACCGCGGATCGGACTGGAGGTTGACCAGGCGTTGCAGCCGCAACGTGCTCTTCGGCTTTGCGTCGACGGCTGTGTAGATCGTGTCGCCGACCAACGCGAAGACGACCGGCACGACGTGCGGCTGCCCATCGGGACGGGCGGTGGCCAGCCGGGCCACCGGGCTGGAGGCAAATCGCCGTCTGAGCTCAGCGTCGTCCACCCCGGCAGTGTCCCAGTCTCGCCGGAACCTTGGTCCGTTGCACTCCGCACCTCGGACGTCGACTTCGCAGCCCGCGTGCCCGATGCGAAGTGAACCGCTGGGGTGCGGAGTGGGTGAGCCTTCAGGTCGACCATCGCTGGACCAGCAGCTGGATCTCGAGCAGCAGCCGGTTGTCCGGGTCGTCCAGGCTCATGCCGAGCAGCTCCTCGGCTCGCCGAACCCGATAGCGCAGCGTGTTGGGATGGATGTGCAGCTCGTCCGCCGCTCGACGGACGTCTCCGAACCGCAGCAGATACCTGGCGGTCGTCTCGACCAGTGACGCATCGTGATCCCGGTCGTAGTCGATCAAGGTAGCCAGCCGAGGATCCCGCAGCTCCGGCCGCGACCCGATCAGCTCCGAGATCTCGCCGAGCAACACCGGTGTCCGGGACTGCGTCAGAGTGGTCACCCGATCGTTTCCGGCCGGCCGATCGAGTACGCGGTCCACTTCCGCCCTGGCGGCAGGTACGCCGGAAAGGGTCCCGATCGGTGCGGCGATGGCGGCTCGGAGCACCGTGCCGAACCGGGCCGTCAGCCGGTCGAGGACCCCACCTACCCAGGCCGCGAGGGCGGTCGATCGCGCCCGCGGGATGAGGACGTACATCCGTTCCTCGGTGCTGGTCACCAGCGATTCGCGGGCGTACGCGCCGGACAGCAGGCGCAGCGCGGCGGCGATCTCGGCGACCTGCGCCGACCCCGCACCGTTCTGCAGCGGACGGAGAGCGGGGTTCGCCGCTGCGATACCGACCACCGCCGACGGACCAGACGTCGGCAGCGCCAGCGCCGAGACGAGTGAGGGAATGTCCACGCCGCCGCCGCGAATGCCGAGAAGCCGCTGGATCTGCAGCGCCTCCTGGGTGGGAGCATTGCGCGCCCGGTGGATCAACCGGGCGGCGATCGCGGCCGCGCCCTCCAGAACGGACGGGGCGTCGGGGTCCAGCGGGCGCCAGCCCTCCTGGAGCCAGATCGTGCCCTGGGCGGCGTCGGCTCCACCGCGCCCGCCCGAACCGCCGATGGGCTGGATGCTCACCACGAGTCGGCGGTGCCATCCCAGCGTCGCGTCGGGCGGCACGTCGACCACCGCGGTACTTGTCCGCAGCCGGTCGAACACGCCGAGCTCACGCAGCCGTCGCAGGTGGTCGGCCGGTCCCTCGCGACCGAGGATCGAGAGCATCCGGAGCTCATCGGCGGCACCGTCGGTCGCCGAGTACGCGAGCAGTCGGGACTGGTCGTCCTCGATGGTGACCAGCCCTCCGGTCAGCGCGGCGACCCGCTGCGCCAGTCCGTAGAGGTCGGACTCCTCGACGAACGCGTCACCGGAGGATCGATCCGGTTGCGATCGCGCCGCGGCACCCTCCAGCAGGCTGCGCACCGTGGACAGCACCATCTCGGCTCGCGCCTGAGCATGCAGGGCACCCAGCGCAATGCCCGCGGCCTCGGCCGATCGGCACACGTCGGCCGAGGCATCCTTGATCACCAGGGCAGAGGGCGAGTCCTCAGCGCTGAGCCGGCCGATCCACCCGACCGCCGCCCGGGCGGACACGCCCGCGAGCACGCAGAGATCGGCCATCCGGGCGCCGGGTTCGGCCGCGGCAAGATCATCGGCATCGAGCAGCGACACCGAACGGATGGGGATGGTCGTCCCGGCGGGCGCCACCCGCAGCGACACCACGGTCGAGCCGAGCGCGTCCAGGAGGAAGCCGAGCGTTGCTGCGTCGGCTGAGGCTGATTGGCTCACGGCACGTCCTCCCGGTGGCCCCGAGTCTGTCGAAGTGCACTCAGATCAGCACGTGTCGGCAGCCTCGGGTCTTAGCCAAACGTACAACTCTGACGCGCAAAGTTCAGCGCATCGTACAACGACGAGAATGCCGTCCGAGCCGTTGAATGGTGTCATCACCCCGCCGGCCCCTCTCTCCCCAAAAGGATCAGCGTTGGACGCCATCACCGCAGTACCGCAGCCCGTCAACGAGCCCGTACACGACTACGCCCCCGGTTCGCCGGAACGCGCTCGGCTGATCGCCGAGCTGGACAGGCTCGCGAACAATCCGCTGGACATCAAGCAGGTCATCGGCGGCGAGCACCGCACGGCCACGGGCCCGATCTACAACGTCGTCCAGCCGCACAACCATGCGAGCGTGATCGGCAGCTACCGCGAGGCCACGTCGGCCGATGTCGCCGACGCGATCGAGGCCTCCCAGCGTGCGGCCGCCGGCTGGCGAGAGCTGCCGTACGAGCAACGCGCCAGCGTCTTCCTCCGCGCCGCAGACCTGCTGTCCGGCCCATGGCGCGAGCGCCTGGCCGCGGCGACCATGCTCGGCCAGTCCAAGACCGCATACCAGGCCGAGATCGACACCCCGTGCGAGCTCATCGACTTCTGGCGGTTCAACGTCGCCTTCGGCCGGCAGATCATGACCGACCAGCCGATCTCCTCGGCGGGTGTGTGGAACCGGGTGGAGTACCGCCCGCTGGAGGGCTTCGTCTACGCGATCACCCCGTTCAACTTCACCGCGATCGCCGGCAACCTGCCGACCGCACCTGCCCTGATGGGCAACACCGTGGTCTGGAAGGCCGCGCCGACCCAGGCCGCGGCTGCGTACCTGATCATGCAGCTGCTCGAGGCCGCCGGCCTCCCCGCCGGGGTCATCAACCTGATCCTCGGCGACGGGCCGCTCGTCTCCGACGTGGTCCTGAACGACCCGCGGATGGCCGGCATCCACTTCACCGGCTCGACCGCCACGTTCCAGCACCTGTGGCGCCAGGTCGGCAACAACCTGTCGAGCTACCGCAGCTATCCGCGGCTGGTCGGCGAGACCGGTGGCAAGGACTTCATCGTCGCGCACAGCTCCGCCGATCCCGAGGTGCTCACCACCGCACTGATCCGCGGTGCGTTCGACTTCCAGGGCCAGAAGTGTTCCGCGGCCTCCCGCGCGTTCATCCCCGCCTCGGTCTGGGCGAGGATGGGCGAGGACTTCTTGAGCAAGGTGTCCGCACTCAGCTACGGCGATGTCACCGATCTCACCAACTTCGGGGGCGCCGTGATCGACCGGAAGTCCTTCGACCGCAACGCGGCCGCCCTCGACCGGGCCAAGGCGACCCCCGGCCTCACCGTGGCCGCCGGCGGGACGTACGACGACAGCGTGGGCTACTTCGTCGCCCCGACCGTGTTACTGGGTGACGACCCGACCGACGAGGCGTTCACGACCGAGTACTTCGGTCCGATCCTCGCCGTTCATGTGTACGACGACGCGACGCCCGACGCCTTTGCGGAGACGCTGAAGCTGGTCGACCAGGGTTCGGCGTACGCGCTGACCGGTGCCATCATCGCCGACGATCGGACGGCCATCGCCGAGGCCGACGCCGCCTTGCGGTTCGCGGCCGGCAACTTCTACATCAACGACAAGCCCACCGGGGCGGTCGTCGGGCAGCAGCCGTTCGGCGGCGCCCGTGCCTCCGGCACCAACGACAAGGCGGGCTCGGCGCAGAACCTGCTGCGCTGGACCTCGGCGCGGACCATCAAGGAGACCTTCGTCCCCCCGCGCGATCACCGCTACCCGCACCAGGGTGCCACCAAGAACGGAGAGATTCAGTGACGATGACCTTCACCCTCAGCAACCCGCTGCGGCCCGCCATCTTGGCTGCCGCACGCTCGCCCAAGATGGAGCGCGGCATCAGCCGCTCGAAGATCACCAACAAGCTGGTCACCCGGTTCGTGCCGGGGGCCGACGAGGCGGCAGCCGTCGCGGCCGTGCGCGCGCTGGTCGACTCCGGCCGGTTCATCTCCGTCGACTATCTCGGCGAGGACATCACCCATCCCGACGAGGCGCAAGCGACCGTCGAGGCCTATCTCTCCCTGCTGGATGCCTATCGCGGCATCGGCGTCGATGCCGCCGGCGAGGGCGCCCGGCCGCTCGAGGTCTCGATCAAGCTGTCCGCGCTCGGTCAGTCCCTGCCCCGTGGTGAGGAGCTCGCCCTGGTCAACGCGCGGACGATCTGCGCCGCGGCGGAGGAGATCGGTGCCTGGGTCAACGTCGACGCCGAGGACCACACGACCACCGACTCGACGCTGCGGATCGTTCGCGAGCTTCGGCAGGAGTTCCCGACCGTGGCGACCGTGCTCCAGGCGTACCTGCACCGCACCGAGGCCGACTGCCACGAGCTCGCCGGCGCAGGTTCACGGATCCGACTGTGCAAGGGTGCGTACAAAGAACCTGCGGACGTCGCCTACCAGTCGAAGGAGGACGTCGACGCGTCGTACCTTCGGTGCCTGAAGGTCCTCATGGAGGGTGAGGGCTACCCGATGGTCGCCTCGCACGACCCCCAGATGATCGAGGCCGCGCAGACCTACGCCCGCGAGTCCGGCCGCGGTGCGGACGACTTCGAGTTCCAGATGCTGTTCGGCATTCGTGACGGGGAGCAGAACCGGCTGATCGCCGACGGGCTGCACGTCCGGACGTACGTCCCGTTCGGCAACGACTGGTACGGCTACTTCATGCGGCGGCTCGCCGAGCGCCCGGCCAACCTGGTCTTCTTCCTCCGGTCCCTGGTCAGCAAGAAGTAGCTCGTGCGGTTGCGCCCTGGGTCTGTCGAAGGCCCAGGGCGCCTGCGCGTTCGACGACAGAACGTGACGTGATTGGCGCGCCGATGCAATAGACGTACAGGCCCGAGTGGGCCATGATGCGAGAAAGCCCGATGGCCGTACCCCCGCGGCGCGGTTGTCGATCCATCGATGGTCTGTCAGGCCCGCCTGACCCTTTCAGTGAGGAAGCAACACCATGGGTGCACCTCCGACGCAGCTCAAGAAGGGCCTGAAGCAACGCCACCTGACCATGATCGCGATGGGGGGTGTGATCGGGGCGGGTCTGTTCGTCGGTTCCGGTGTGGTGATCGGCAGCACCGGGCCCGGCGCGTTCCTCAGCTACGCCATCACGGGCGTGTTGATCATCATGGTGATGCGGATGCTGGGCGAGATGGCCGTCGCCAGTCCGTCCACCGGGTCGTTCGCCGACTATGCCCGTCAGGCGCTCGGTGGCTGGGCGGGATTCTCGGCGGCCTGGCTCTACTGGTACTTCTGGGTCATCGTGGTCGGCTTCGAGGCCGTCGCCGGCGCCAAGGTCCTGCAGTTCTGGATCCCGGGCGTCCCTTTGTGGGTGCTGTCGCTCGCGCTGATGTTGTTGATGACGCTGACGAACCTCTTCTCGGTGTCCTCGTTCGGCGAGTTCGAGTTCTGGTTCGCCGGCATCAAGGTCGCGGCGATCGTGATCTTTCTCGTCCTCGGCGCCCTGTACGTATTCGGGCTCTGGCCACACAAGCAGATGGACTTCAGCAACCTGACCGCCCACGGCGGCTTCTTCCCCCTCGGGCCGGGGGCGATCTTCGCGGCCATCGTCGTGGTGATCTTCTCGATGGTCGGCGCCGAGATTGCGACGATCGCGGCTGCCGAGTCGCCCGATCCGGCTCGCGCCATCGCCAAAGCGACGAACTCCGTGATCTTTCGGATCGCGATCTTCTTCGTCGGCTCGATCTTCCTGCTCGCGGTGATCCTGCCCTGGAACTCCGCCGAGCTGGCCGCGTCGCCGTACGTCTCGGCGTTCCAGGTCATGGGCATCCCGTACGCGGACCAGGTCATGAACGCCGTGGTGCTGACAGCAGTGCTCTCCTGCTTGAACTCTGGTCTCTACACCGCGTCGCGGATGCTGTTCGTCGTCGCCGCTCGCCGAGAGGCTCCGATCGGTCTGATGAGGGTGAGCAAGAGCGGCGTTCCGCGCGCCGCGATCCTCACCTCGAGTGTCGTCGGCTTCCTGTGTGTGATCGCCGCCGCCGTGTCGCCGGACACCGTCTTCTTGTTCCTGCTGAACTCCTCCGGTGCGGTGATCTTGTTCGTCTACCTGCTGATCGCGCTCTCGCAGGTGGTGCTCCGCCGCCGGACCACGCCGGACAAGCTGGTCGTCAAGATGTGGCTCTTTCCGGCGCTGTCGATCGTCGTAATCGTCGCGATCGTCGCGGTGCTGATCCAGATGGGCCTCAACCCGGAGGTACGCATCCAGCTGATCTTGAGCCTGCTGGCCTGGGCAGTCTTGTTGATCATCTACTTCGCGACCAAACGATTCCGCGACCGGGCACCGGCGGAGCAGCCCGAGGCCACCCCCACGGGCGACGCTCACCGGGTCCTGGTGCTGGCCAACGAGACGGTCGAAGGCCACGAGCTGATGGAGGAGCTCCGCGCGATCGACCGCGCCGGGAGCGCCGAGTACCTCATCTGCGTGCCGGCCAACCCGATCGACACCGGCCAGGCCATGCACGCCGGCGCGGTCTATCTGTGGGACAAGACGACCGAGGCCGCGCAGGCGCGGCTGGATCGTACGCTGGAGCTGCTCCGCGCCGAAAAGCTGAACGTCCGCGGCGAGCTCGGCGAGTATCGCCCGCTCCGGGCGCTCGCCAACGCCGTCGCCGAGTTCTCGCCCGACCGCATCGTGATCTGCACCCTCCCGCAGGACCAGTCGGCCTGGCTGCGCTACGACGTCGTCGATCGGGCCCGGGAGGCCTATCCGAACCTTCCCGTGGACCATGTGATCGTCGAGCAGGTGGCTGCCGCTGTCCCGTGACCCGGACATCTCATCCGCGCTGACATGCCGATGCCCTCGCCCCGATGGGCGAGGGCATCGGCACTCGACAGACTGGCGTCAGTCCGGCTCAGGAGTAGAGGATCTTGCCCTTCTGCGCCTCGAACTCCGCGTCGGTCAGGATACCGGCGTCCTTCAACTCGCCGAGCTGCTTGAGCTGCGCGAGCTTGTCGTCCATGTCAGGGGCAGCGGGGGGCGCCTCCGCCGGCGGCGGTGGCGGCGCGTACGCCTGCTGGGGCGGCTGCGCATAGGCCTGCTGGGGAGGGTAGCCCTGCTGCGGCGGGGCCTCGGCGGCGGCGGCCTGTTCCTGGGCGGCCCACTTGTTCTGCTGTCGGTGGTTGACGCGTCCGGCGACCGCGCTGGCGGTGCCCGCGACAACGGCGGTTCGGGCGACTCCGCGGATCAAACGACCTGGCATTGACTTGCTCCCTTCGGTGACGTGAGTGGTGTGTGCATCAAGCGGGCGTGACGGCCGAATCGGCTTCGGCGACCGCGGCGTCAGCGGCGTCGACTGCGGCCTCGGCCTCGTCGAGCCTCGCGAGGATGGCCTGGATCGGGATCCGGCCGCTGGCCACCAGCTGGCCGCCACCGTGACGGACGGCGCGTGCGAAGGGCACGGCCCAGAGGTTCTCGAAGACGAGAATGCCGGCCGAGCTACCCGGCTCGAGAATCGACGACGCCTCTTCGATGTCGTCCTGCTCGAGCAGACCGGACCTGGCTCCCTCGAAGACCGCCAGGTCGAGCTGGCCGTCGCCGTCGAGATCGGCAATCTCGATCGCCGCTACCGAGCCGTCGGTACCGCGGGTGACGAACACGAGATCGAGGACGCGGATGATCCCCAGATCCACCAACTTCACGAGTTCGGGGAATGCTTCGCCATTCATCCGACTGCCGGGGAACTCGACGACGAGGTAGTCGATCGGGCCCGTGTACTCGAGGGCCTCGAGTCCGGTATCGGCGCCCGGCTCGGCGTTCCCGCTGGGCTCACTCACCTGCGCGTTCATGTCTGACCTCTCATTTCGACTGCTGGGCGGTGGGGACTCCATCTTGCCCCGTGCTGGATCCGACGGTTCACCCGCACCGGGTGAACCGTCGAACTGTCGTCGCCCGGCAACCACTGCCAGTCGTCCGCGCGCCGACGGTGCCCGGGGTCGCGCCCGTCAATGGTCGTCGAGCCTCGGCAGGCCGAAGATGGGTGCGACGGCGTCATTGTAGATCCAGAAGGCGAGAACGAGGACCGCGATGACCGACCAGAAGCCCCAGCGTCGACGTCGAAGCCGACGGCCCTGCTCGGCGACCGTGTTGGTCGCGACCTCCGGCTGGTCGCCACCGAAGGAGAACACCGGATCAGCCGTGCCGCTCGTGACCGCCACCGGTCCCTGGTGCGCCGGGTTGGTCGCCAACGCCGCGAAGTCATCGGTGTAGCGCTCGGTCCGACGAAGTGTCCGGGCAACGACGGTGTCGACGAGTTCTCTCAGCCAGTCGTACGTCTGCGGGTTGAGCAGGTCGAACCGGGCGCCGTAGACGAACATGGTGTCGTCGACGATCTCCACGTCGTACGTCCCGAGACGGTCGATGAACAACGCCATCAGGTCGGGAGTGAAGACGTAAAAGGCATCGCGGCCGTACTCACTCGGCGCGTACAGCGTGAACTTCTCGTCGAACTCCCCGCCGAGCGACAGCCGCTGATCCGGCGCGAGATCGATCGGCAGGTTGGAAGTCTTGATACCGAAGACGCTGTTGTTGTTCGCCTTGGCGTCCAGCAGCATGTGCGGGAGCCGCCGGTCGAGGGTGACCGCCACATAGCCCCAACCGTGGACGCGGGAGTCCTCCTTGTCCTCGGCCGGGATCGTGTAGCGGTAGTTCGCGATCTCCACCCGCCGTCCGGCGGTCGTTGTCAGCCGTCGCTCGGCCACCCGGTCGGTCCCGGTGCCGAAGATCACGCCGGGGTGCGAGACGGCTTCGTCGTGTCCGTAGCGAAGCCCGTTCGCCGCCGCGAATCGGGTGAGCCGGTAGGCGGCGACCCACCATGACTTCGGGATGATCAACGAGCGGATGACCCGGACGATCCGCAGCGTCCCAGCAACCGCACCGAACAGGATCAGCAGGACGATCCCGACGATCGCCAGATTCAGCGGGAAGGGCCCGGTGAGGGTGAATTCCCAGACCGCCTCGACGAGCGACGCACCGCCGACGTACAGGAAGAAGCAGAGCCCGACGAGCGGGACCACGACCGGGATGAGCTGACCGATGAGGTCGCTCACCCCAGGCCGAGGAACACCCGTCGTCATCCGGCTCCAGGGCTGCCCGGTGGTCTTGGACTGGGCGATGAAAGCCGCCAGGGGTTGCTCGGCCACCGGCTCGGTGAGCGCCGAGGGATCCAGTCGACGCGCGGGCGGGGACAACGGACTCGATGCGCTCACGAAGAACCCCCACGTGTTCGTGCCTTGCCCCTGACAGTGCCAGTGTTGGCACCCTAGACCCGACCTGGATCACGGGCCATCGATTGTCAGAGCAGGAAGCGCGATCTGCAGATACGTCGCGGAGCGCATCGGTAACTCGAGCCCTGCGCCTGGCGCAGGGCTCGAGCCGGGCCTATGCGCCTGTCAGACCTCGACGCCCACCTCGTACACCTGTGTCGTCGGGTGACCCGCCCGCTCGTGGATGCGCATCACGGCCTCCTTGCTCGGCCCGGTCGATAGGCAGAAGACCTTGCCGGCCTCGGGATCCAGCCACGCCTTCTCGAAGTGCACGCCCTCGTCGGCCTCGATCGCCAGATCGGCCTTGTGCGCCTCGTCGAGCTGCTCCGCGGTGACTCCGAAGAAGCCGTCGTGAACGTCCATGAAGCTTGCCATTCCACTCTCCTCCTGGTGGTTGTCTGCATGCAGCCTGCCGCCGAGCGGCGGCACGGTGCATCGGTCGATTGACCTACCAAGCCCGCGCAGGTGCCCTATAGTCGCCGCGTGCGCGAGTCCGCCACGGGCCCGGTCAGCCCGACGATGGTCGGGCGCGACGATCTGTTTGCGCTGGCTGGGCGGCGCCTGGTGTCTGCGTCCGACGGCTCGGGTGAGTTGTTGCTGTTCGCAGGCGAGGCCGGCATCGGCAAGACCCGACTCCTGACCGATGTCCTCCGGCGCGCTCGTGACTCAGACTTCGCCGTCGTTCTTGCCGGTGCGTCTCCCGGCGATGCCGAGATCGCTGCCGGCGTGCTGACCGACCTGGCCGCCGAGCTTCGTCACGACGACTCGACCACCGCGATCGGCCATCGGCTGGTTGCGCGGCTGGAGCAGCCGTCCGCCGGTGACGAGGCTCATCAACGTCGGCTTCTGGTCAACGATCTCGCCGAGCTGCTGGCGGAGCTGGCGTTCCGGCCGACCGTGGTGGCCCTGGAGGACCTGCACTGGGCCGACGATCTGACCCTGGATGTGCTGGGTCGGCTCGCGCGGCGGCTGCGGTCGCTACCGCTGCTGCTGATCGGGACGTATCGCAGCGACGAGCTCTATCCGCGGGTTCCGATGCGGAGCTTGGCGCTCGCGACTGCTCACCCAAAGGTTCGCCGAGGAAGCCAGGCTCACCCGACTCAGCCAGGCCGACACGGCCGTCATGCTGTCGGCCATCCGGGGCTCGACGCTGCCTGCCGACCTCGTCGGGCACGTGTACGAACGAAGCGACGGGATTCCGCTGCACATCGAGGAGTTCCTCGCCACGATCGGCGACCTGCCACCCACGCTGGCCGACGCCGTGCTGATCCGTGCCGATCAGCTCTCCCCATCGGCCCGATCGCTTGCCGCCGCCGCGGCGGTTCTCGGCCGCTCGTTCGATGTGGATCTTTTGACCACGATCAGCCGCGATCGCCCGGAGGTCGTGGACGCCGGGCTGCGCGAGCTGACCGAGCGCTTCTTCGTCCGGCCGCTCGGCGACCAGGTCACGTACGACTTCCGGCACGCCCTGATCCGCGACGCCCTCTACGCCGAGCTGCCGCCCCATCGACGCCGCGAGCTGCACGCCCGCGCGGCCGACGCCGCCGTCGCGGCGGGCTTCGCCGATGCGCACGTCAGTGATCATTTCGAACGTGCCCAGCAACGCGAGAAGGCCCATGCGTACGCACTGAGCGCCGCCCGCGACGCGGTTGGGATCTCCGCCCATCGAGAGGCGGTGTCACTGCTTCGACGCGCGTTGCGCACGTTGGACAGCACCGCGGATCCCTCGACCAGGGCCCACCTGCTCGGTCGGCTCGCCGGCGAGCTGGCCGCGATCGACGAGAACGCCGAGGCCGCAGACGCCTATCAGACGGCGTACGAGCTCTGGCTCTCGCTCGACGACCACCGGTCGGCGGCTGCATTGGTGCCACCGTGGGTGGCGGTGCGTCACCTGCTCGGCGAGACTCTCCAGGATCGCGTCGCGGCTCTGCGACACGCCTCGGAGCTGATCGTCGACCGGGCGGACGCCGACGCGGTCCGGGCGAGTCTGTATGCGGAGCTGGCGGCGGCGTACATGCTGGACCGCCGATTGAGCGAAGCGTTGGACGTCGGGGCACGCGCTCGAGCGCTGCCGATCGCCGCGACGGACCCGTCCCTCCCGTGTCACATCGATGCGACGCTCGGCTCGGTGCTGGTGTTCGCCGGCCGGATGGATGAGGGTTGGCGGTTGCTGGAGGGCTCGATCGCACGCGCTGTGGAACGGCGACTGGAGAACCACGCCGCCCGCGGGTATCGGATGATCGGATCGTCGGCTTCGGTCCTGGTCGAGTACGAGCGGGCGACCCGGTGGCTCGACGAGGGCGTGGCGTACACCGAGCGGGTCGAGCGGGTCAATGATCGCCACTACATGGCCGCGCACCTGGGTCACGTGCGCTGGGCCGTCGGAGACTGGGACGGTTCCGTAGCGGTCGCCGAGCACGCGCTGGCCGATGGACGCGGCGGCATCACGACTCGGATCACGGCGCTGCACGTGCTCGGGTATGTGGCGATGGGTCGCGGCGAGCCCGATCGATGGCTGGCCGAGGCCGCGACGCTCGGGGAGGAGATGGCCGAGCTGCAGCGGGTCTCACCGGCCTGGTGGGGGCTGGCCGAGCGAGCGGTGCTCTCCGGCGATCCGCATCGGGCGATCGAGCTCTGCGAGCGGGGCTACGAGGCGTCCGCCCGGGTGCACGACGCTGCGTACCTGTTCCCGTACGTGGTCACCGGCACCCGCGCCCATCTCGATCTCCACGACGCCGTCGGCGCACGCGACTGGCTCGCCAGAACCAGCGAGGTGATCGGTCGACGCGGCATCCCGGGCACCCTTGGTGCGGTCGATCATGCCCGCGGTCTGCTCCAGCTGTACGAGGGACAGACCGGCAAGGCGCGGGCGAGCCTGGAGCTGGCGGCAGGACACTGGGCGTCGCGTCGTCGGTTCTGGGAAGGAGCCGCTGCGCTGTTGGATCAGGCGCGTTGTGCCGTCCGATCCCGCCGACCGGTGGAGGCCGCTCGGTTCATGGCAGCCGCCACCGCGGCCTACGCCTCCGTCGGTGCGCCCGTTCCGGCGTACGCTCCCGGGCAGCCGCCCGAGAGGGCGGCGTCGCCGCTCCTCTCGGCCCGGGAGGGCGAGGTCGCCCGGTTGATCGCTACCGGTGCCACGAACCGCGAGATCGCCGAGACGCTGTTCATCGCGCCGAAGACCGTGGCCGCGCACGTCGAGCACATCTTGACCAAGCTGGGGGCATCCCGCCGGGCCCAGATCGCAGCGTGGGTGAGCACCCGGGACTGACGGGCTCACCGGAGGGCATGGCAGGCTGAACCCGTGCCTGATCTTCCAGCGCTGGATCCGGTCGAACTGAGGGTGCTCGGGGCCCTGCTGGAGAAGCAGCGCACGGTGCCCGACACGTACCCACTGTCCCTCAACTCGCTGCGCTCGGCCTGCAACCAGACCACCAGCCGCGACCCGGTCGTCTCCTACGACGAGAACACGATCGTCGAGACCCTGAACCGGCTCCGCGAGCGCGAGCTCGTCCGCTTCGTGAAGCCGACCGGGCTTCGGGTGGTGAAGTACCACCAACGTCTCGAGGAGCAGCTGGAGCTCGACGAGGAGCGGGCCGCGCTACTGACCGTGTTGATCCTGCGCGGCGCGCAGACTCCTGGCGAGCTGCTGCCGCGGGTCGAGCGGATCCTGGTGTTCCTCGACAAGGACAGCGTCGAGGAGGTGCTCAGGGAGATGGCGGCGCTCGAGCCGCCGCTGGTCCGCGAGCTGGAGCGCCAGCCGGGACAGCGGGATCGGCGTTGGCAGCACCTGCTGTCGGCGGAGCAGCCGGCAGCTGCCCTGCCACCTACGCCGGTGGACCGCGAGCAGGTGCTCGCCGGGGGCGCCGTAGCTCGAGACCGAAAGGTCGCCGCCGCATACGACCAGCTGGCCGAGAGCTATGCGATCGCCCTCGGCGACGACCTCGATGACAAGCCGTTCGACCGCTGGCTGCTGGACCGGCTGGCGGTCGACGCCGCCGGCGGCCAGGGACTCGACGTCGGTTGCGGTCCGGCCCAGGTCGCCGGCTACCTCGCCGCGCGTGAGGTGGCAATGACCGGGCTCGACGTCTCCGCGGCAATGATCGAGCGGGCCCGCGAGCTGCAGCCCCACGTCTCGCTGGTCCAGGGCAGCTTCGTCGTGCCGCCGATGCCGCGGGGGAGCGATCCCCGCGATCCCGGCTGGGCGGTTGTCACCGCGTGGTATGCGTTCGTGCACCTCGCGTCATCCGAGCTCGCCCAGACGATGACAGCGCTGACCCGGGTGCTGCGACGTGGCGGAACGCTGGCGATTGCGGCCCACGTCGGAAATGAGATTCGCCATCCCGGCGAGCTGTGGGGCGAGCCCACCGAGCTCGACTTCGTGGAACACGACCCGGAGGCCCTGATCGCTGCGGCGAGCGCGGCCGGCCTGGTCGATCTCGAGTGGTACGTCCGCAGCCCGCTTCCTCAGGAGGCGCAGACCCGGCGCCTCTATCTCCTGGGCCGACGACCGGCCTGACCGTGTGCGTCGACCGGGCGTTCCAGATCAGCCGCGTGCAGCGGCTCGCTCAGCGGCGTCGCCAGCCGATCTCGATCACCTCGACGGAGCCGGGTCCGGAGGTGCCGGAGGAGAAGGCTGCCGCGGACGGCGCCGAGACCGACCAACCCACCGCGAAATCGCGATCGTCCCACCCGTCCACAACCGGTCGTGCCCGCCACGCTCTGCCGGTCCGGGCCGGAGCCCACGGCGTGGCGCCGACGGGCTGCAGATCGTCCGCGAACACATCGGGGGTGCGGCGCAGCTCCGCCAACAGCTGTTCGTAGGCCAGCCGGTTGCCGAGCTGACGGGTGGCCGACATCCACGAGTCGGTAGCGAGCAGCTTCTCGATCCGATCCAGCGCGGCGCACAGCCGGCGGCGCTTCGTCCACTGCCAGAGCTTCTCCTGCTCGGGGTCGAGGGCGGCCTTGCGCGCCTCGCGGGCCGTGGCCCACTCGTTCGTCCGTTCCGCCTGGCGCCGTAGCGCTCGCGAGACAGCCGGCACGGCGACGATCGGTGCCACGACGAAGGTCAGCCCGACAATGGTCCACGAGGACGCATCCACCATGCTCGATCACCCCCTTGTGCCGCTCGGCCCCGGGCACTGCGGCCGTACGTCCAGGGTCGTCCCGGACGGCCCGAATGGCAAGCGGCTCAGGCGGTGCAACAGCCTTCCCGCGCCGTACTAGGGTCGGGGCATGGAGCTCGAACGAGCGCTCGACGCGATGCGGGCCACTCATCAGTCGGTCCTGGTCACGCTGCGGCGCGACGGTCGACCGCAGTTGTCCAACGTGGTGCAGGTCGTCGGCGACGACGGCGTGATCCGGATCTCCACCACCGCGGAGCGGGCGAAGACCGCCAACCTGCGTCGCCGGCCATGGGCAGCGCTCAAGGTCGACGGCGACAATTTCTGGTCGTACGCCGTCGTTGAGGGAGACGTCGAGCTGACTCCGATCGCGGAGTCACCGGACGATGCCACCGTCGACGAGCTGGTGCAGGTCTACCAAGCCATCTCCGGTGAGCACCCGGACTGGCCGGACTACCGGCGTGCCATGGTGACCGACCGGCGGCTGGTCATCCGGCTGCGCCCGACGTACGCCTACGGCGCCTTGCGCTGAGCACTCGCCCGCTCGAGTTGAGCACTCGCCCGCTCGAGTTGAGCAGTCGCCCGCTCGAGTCGAGCACTCGAGCGGTTCAGCGCTCGGTGGAGTCGACGAGGCGACGCAGCTCCCAGCGTCCCTCGCCCGCCATCTCGAGCTCATCGGTGTGGATCGAGGTCAGGCTGCTGCGGTGGCCGACGCTGACGACGGTCGTCTCGGGCAGCCGTTCGTGCACAAGCGAGTACATGGCCGCCTCCATGCCCTCGTCCATGGCCGACGTGGTCTCGTCCAGGAATGCAACGGCCGGGCGCGCCAGCAGCAGCCGCCCGAACGCGAGCCGCTGCTGCTCTCCCGGCGACAGCACGCGCGACCAGTCGGTCTCGGTGTCCAGGTGATCGACGAGGTGGCCCAGGTTGACCGCCGTCAGCACGTCCCGCCCGTTCTCGTCCGCCAGCATCTCGCCGGGAACGGGATAGGCGAGCGCACTGCGCAGGGTGCCGAGCGGGACGTACGGCTGCTGGGCGCAGAACAGCGTGCCGCCCTCCAACGGGCGAGCCATGGTGCCGCTGGCGTACGGCCAGAGACCCGCGAGGCTGCGTAGCAGCGATGTCTTGCCGGTGCCCGAGGGTCCACGCACCAGCAGCGAGGCCCCGGGCGGTAGGTCGAGCGCCAGGTCGGTCAGCATCGGACGACCGTCGGGGAAACGTACGTCGAAGTCACGGATCGCCAACCCGCCGGCCGGCCGATCCTCGAGCACGGGCGTCGGCAGGTCCCGTGCCTCCTCGTTCGCGTCGAGCAGACCGGTGAGCCGGTCGAGCACGGCCCGGTAGCCGGCGAAGTCGTCGTACGCGAAGCGGAAGAAGGACAGGGCGCCTTGCACCTGGGAGAAGGCGGTCGCGGTCTGCGTGACGTCACCGAGGGTGATCTGGCCGGCGAAGTAGCGCGGCGCCTGGATGATCATCGGGAAGACCACGGCGATCTGGTTGACCACGAGGTTGAAGCCCTGGAACTTCAGGCTGCGGAAGACGATGGCCCACGTGTTGCCGATCACCAGACCGAACCGACCCAGCAGGCCGACGCTCTCGACGTGCTCCCCGTGGTAGAACGCGACGTTCTCGGAGTTCTCCCGCAACCGGACCAGGGCATAGCGGTAGGAGGCCGTGTACTTCTCGTTGAGGAAGTTCAGCCGGATCAGAGGTCTGCCGATCTTGAACGCGATCACGGTGGCGATGATCACGTAGATGTACGCGAGAAACACCATCGCCCGCGGGATGGTGGTTCCGAACACCTGCAGGGGTCCCGACAGGCCCCACAGCACGAGGCTGAACGAGACGAGGGTGACCATCGAGGACACGGCGCCCAGCGCCAGGTCCTGACCGGTGCCGGCGAAGGAGGTCACGTCCTGTTGGATGCGCTGGTCCGGGTTGTCGATCTGGGCGGCGACGAACCGCCCGCGGTGGTATGCGGACCCGGTCAGCCAGTCACCCAGCATGCGTTGGTTGAGCCACTGTCTCCAGTGGATGATCTGGGCCTGGGCGATGTAGAAGCTGATCAGGACCAGCACCACGTTGACTGCGGCGATCACGCCGAAGATGATCACGAAACGCCAGAACGCAGCGGCGTTCTTCTCTTGGAGCGCGGTGAACAACCCGTTGTTGGAGTACGAGAGAACGACGTCCAGCCGCACCGCAGCGACCGTCAACAACAACAGCAGGGCGACGGTCAGGACCGGTCGCCAGGCGAGCCAGGAACGCCGGTAGGGGCGGAAGTACATCCCCGTGATGCGCCAGAACTGTCTTCCCCACTTGGTGCGCCTGATCAAGACCCATCCGACCAGAAAGAATCCGATCACGACGAGTGCGAACGTGCGCAGCACCCAGAGCAGGCTCGTCAGCCACTCCGTCGACCAGTCGATGTCGCCCACCGCCAACCTCCTACGGCCTGTGTGGCGACCAACCTATCGTCCATCGACCCGGTCCATTCCGCTGTTCCGCAACGGGCAAGGTGTCTGTTGCTGCACGCTCTCGCCCGATCCCGGCCTGTGCCCCGTTGTCGCACCGCATCGCCCAGATGTGGGGGCTGAGTGGGTGCTTGGTCCTCGTGATCGCACCGCATCGCCCAGATGTGGGCGTACGTGGGTTGTCCGGTCCTCGTTATCGCACCGCATCGCCCAGATGTGGGGGCTGAGTGGGTGCTCGGTCCTCGTTATCGCACCGCATCGCCCAGATGATGGGGTACGTGGGTTGTCCGGTCCTCGTTATCGCACCGCATCGCCCAGATGTGGGCGTACGTGGGTTGTCCGGCCCTCGTGATCGCACCGCATCGCCCAGATGAGGGGTACGTGGGCTGTCCGGTCCTCGTTATCGCACCGCATCGCCCAGATGTGGGGGCTGAGTGGGTGTTCGGCCATCGTTGGCGCACCGCATCGCCCGGATGTCGGCCAGCCATCCCTCTCGACTCGCACCGCCCGCGCCGGCATCGGCACTCCGCGCGGGTTCGGTGTACTTCGCGCGTCGTGCCCCGACGCGCGGAGTCAGTGGAAGTCCCGCGGGGTCACGCGAACCGCTCGGAGTGCACCGTGAGGCCGGGGTAGGACGTGTGACGTCGACGGAGGCCGCGCGAAGGCTGCGGGCGTCGCGAGGTCATGGAGGGTGCCGTGTGGTCAGTCGAGGGGCCGGACCAGCGCGGCGTCGATCCGGTGTCGCACAACGTCGGCCATGTCGATCTGATCCGGAGCGAGCACCCACTGCACCTGGAGGCCGTCCATCAGCGCGATGAGCTCGATCGCCAGTGCCGTCGGGTCGGTGCCCCGCACGAGACCGTTCCGTCGGTGCAGGCGGCTCAGCGACTCGGTCAGCTCGGAGCGGAGCGATGCATACCGGGCGACGAAGTAGTCGTGTGCGGGATGGGCCGGATCCCCGGCCTCGGCGGAGAGCACGGAGAAGAGATTGATCATGGTCGGCGACTCGGCGTTGTGTCGCATCACCTCGACCATTCGGGCCAGCGAGGCTCGATCGTCGTCGCTCGTGCCGACCGGTTTGGGGATCACGGAGGCGCTCGTCTGGTCGCGACGGCTCAGTACAGCCTCGAGCAGGCTCTCCTTGCTGGGGAAGTGATGGAGCAGACCGGTTCGCGAGATCCCGCAGGCCGCCGCGATCTGCAGCATGGTCGCGGCCCGATAACCGAGAGTGTCGAACACTTCGGTTGCCACGTCGAGGATGGCTTCCCGCCGCGCGTCGCCCTTGGCGTACCCGCCGCGCGCCGTCCCCGACGTGGTGCTCGACGTCGTACGTGGTGCGTTGTCCATGCAGCCATCCTCGATCGATGAATCCCGACACATGTGTCGGTTTTCATGCTACGGTGGTACCACCGATCCCGCCACCTGTCGAAAGGCCCCGCTCAGCAATGACCGCGCCACAACTGTCCATCCAGCTCTACACCGTGAACGACCAGCTCGTCGCCGACCCCGACGGCACCCTCGACCGGTTGGCCGAGCTGGGCATCCGCCAGGTGGAGGCATTCGCCTTCGTCGATCGCGCGGACTCGCTGGCGGCCTCGTTCGCCAAGCACGGCCTGGAGGCCAAGACCGGCCACGCCTATCTGCTGTCCGACGAGATCCGATTCGGCGACACCGTGCGCCCGGTGAACAGCCACGACGAGGTCTTCGCCGCCGCCAAGACGCTCGGCATGGACTACGTGATCGACCCGTTCGTCGGGATCGATCGCTGGCTGACGGCCGCGGCGATCGAGGACACCGCGGCACGCCTGAACGCGGCCGCCGAGGAGGCGGCCGGTCACGGTCTGAAGGTCGGCTACCACAATCACGCGCAGGAGTTCGTCGCCGACATCGACGGTGTGAACGGCTACGAGTACTTCGCGTCCCTGCTGCACGACGATGTCGCGCTCGAGCTCGATCTGTTCTGGGCAGCGACCGCTCGGGTCGACGTCGTTGCACTGCTCGGCCGGCTCGGTGACCGGGTGAAGGCCCTGCACATCAAGGACGGCGTGATCGGCGAGAACCCGTTCGTCGTCGGTTCCGCCGGTCTCGACAAGAGCACTCTTGATCAGCGGTCCGCCGGCCAGGGCGAGCTGCCACTGCTCGACTTCCTCGCTGCGGCGCCGTCGACGGAGTTCGCGGTGATCGAGTTCGACTACTTCCCCGGAGACATCTTCGACGGCGTACAGGGCAGCGTGGAGTTCCTGAACCTCAACGGGATCAAGTGAGGCCCGAGATGACTCGCAGCGGACCGGTCGGTGTCGGCTTCATCGGCACCGGAATGATCAGCAACACCTATCTGGAGAACCTCACCAAGTTTCCCGACATCAACGTCGTCATCCTCGGCGATCTCAACACAGAGGTCGCCAAGGCGCAGGCCGCCAAGCACGGCATCGCGCAGTGGGGGACCGCGGCCGACGTCATCGGCCATCCCGACGTCGAGCTGATCGTCAACCTCACCATCCCCGCCGTGCACGCGCAGGTCGCGAGTGAGGCCATCGCCGCCGGCAAGCACGTCTGGTCGGAGAAGCCGATCAGCGTGGACCGGGAGAGCGGGCGGGCGCTGCTGGCGCAGGCCGAAGCGGCCGGGCTGCTGGTCGGCGTCGCGCCGGACACCGTGCTCGGACCGGGTGTACAAACGGCGCGTCGGGCGATCGCCCGCGGCGATATCGGAGAGCCCCTGTCCGCTCAGACCGTCATGCAATACATCGGTCCGGACATCTTCCACCCGAGCCCGGAGTTCCTGTTCGCCAAGGGTGCCGGCCCGCTGTTCGACATGGGGCCGTACTACATCACCACCCTTGTCCATGTCTTCGGCTCGGTCGAGAGCGTCGCGGCGGTCGGCTCGACGAGCCGGGCCACGCGCACCATCCAGACGGGGGATCGGTCTGGAACCGTGTTCGAGGTCCAGGTGCCAACTCACGTCAGCGCCATCGCGAAGTACGTCGACGGCGGCATCAGCCAGAGCGTGTTCAGCTTCGACTCGCCGATGGTGAAGATGGGCGTTGTCGAGATCACCGGCACCGAGGGAACCCTGGTGATCCCCGACCCCAACCGGTTCACCGGCGACGTGAAGATCACCCGGGCACCGCTGCCGGCCGCGATCATGGACGAGGCGGTCTGGGAGAGCGTGCCGATCACCGGTGTCTACGCCGAGCGCGGCCTGGGCGTGCTCGACCTTGCTCGGGCGGGACGGACCGGCGGCAAGCCGCTGGCTTCCGGGGAGCTCGGGTTCCACGTCCTCGACACCATGGTCGCGATCGATGAGGCGGTCACCGAAGGACGTACGGTCACGGTGGACAGCCGGGTCGAGCGGGTGCCGCTGGTGTCCGACGACTACGACCCCTTCGCGGCGACGCTATGAGCCGAGCTCACTGATCGCGCGTTGCCCTGGCGTCAGCTGCTGAAGTTGCTGCGGGCCGTCACATCGCTGTTGGCGTTCGGGCTCGACGTCTTGTCGGGCCGCAATGGCAGGACCATCGCCATCTCCTCGTCGCCGAGGTTCAGGTCGGCGGCCCGCGCGGGTCGTCGATAGCCGGTCACCCGGAACCCGAAGTTGTTGGCGAAGCCGATTGCTCTCGGATTGTCGGTCCCGACCCAGAAGTACGCCTGTTCGAAGTCTTTTCGGGTCGCGAGATCGGTTGCCGCCTGGACGAGCCGCCAGCCGGCGCCGGTCCCACGGGCTTCGGGCACGACGTACAGGCCGTACACCTCGGCAGCCGGCTCGTCCGCACCGCTGGTCCCAAGGCTGACCACGCCCTGGGGCACGCCGTCTCGTTCGGCCAGCAGACGCGCCGACCTGGCCATCCGCTCCCGCCAGTACTGCTCGTCCCGATCGGCTTCGTCGGCGAGGGTGGCGGAGAACGAGTCGGGTGACTCGGTCAAGGCCTGCAGCCGAACGTCGCGATACAGCGCCCAGTCGGACTCGTCCAGCACTCGCACGGTGGTCTCGCCCATAGAGCAAGTGTCCACCGTCGACCCGACCGGGTCGCCGGAGGCCAGCCCTGAAAGGCTTCGCCGCGCTACTCGCGTCGGATGCGCAACATCTCCGGGGTGGCCTCCAAGATCTGGAACCCGGGCTGTTCCGGAACCGGATCGTGCCAGCTGCCCTGGCCGCCTGACTGGAAGGATGCCGTCGGCACAGGCTTGTCGGCCGCGCCGGGTGCGGACTCGACGACATCGTCTCCGGCGAAGTCGAGCCTGCGGCGCCCGCGGCGAGAAGGCGGGAACGGATAGTCGAGGGTCGGCCGGTAGACCTCGACGTCGTCGTCGTCCTCCTCGAACGAGTGCGTCCAGCTGCCGGTCACCGGCGCGCCCGGTGTGTCATCCCCCATCTGTGCCGCCCGTGTCGTCGTTGCCCGACCCGCTCGGACGCAGTCGGCCGGCCACCGTGACCGGGGCGTCGGCCCCGATCGAGCTCCGCGGACCGTCGAGGCAGGCCTGCATCCGTGCGACCTGACCCGCGGAGAACATGAACATGGCCGCATCGTCGACATAGTCCATGTAGTTCATGAACAGGTCGCCATTGGGACCGTTGCTGCAACTGACGTGCGGGAAGGCCGGCTTGCCTGTGTTGGGTCCACCCTGGTTGGGCGTGTCGTCGACGTTGTCGGTGCCGGTGCAGCCGGTGCCGTCATCGCCCCAGATGTGGTTCAGGTTCAGCCAGTGGCCGATCTCGTGGGTGGCCGACCGGCCGCCGTCGAACGGTGCGGCGGCCGTCCCGATGGTGCCGAACGCGGACTGCAGGATCACCACGCCGTCCGTTGCCGGCGGTCCACCCGGGAACTGTGCGTATCCGAGCAGACCGCCACCGAGCGGACACGCCCACAGGTTCAGATAGCGGTCCGCCGGCCAGGGATCGAGTCCGCCGGTCGCGGTGGCCTTGACGGCGTCATCGGAGTCGAAGCTGGCGACATTGGTCTGCTGCCGTTGGATGCCGTTCGTCGGCGAGCCGTCCGGTGCGGCCTGGGCAAGGTAGAACTCCACCCGAGCGTCGGTGGCCAGCGGTAGAAACGGTGCCGGGGTGTCGTCGGCATCGGGATTGGTGCGGCGAAAGTCCCTGTTGAGCACCTCGATCTGCGATGCGACCTGCTCGTCCGAGACGTTCTGATCCTCGGTGTTCCACACCACGTGGACCACGACCGGAATCCGGGTCGTTCCCTCCCGGCCCGCTCCGCGGCCGACGCGGCGCGCGGTTTCGTTCTCGATCCGGCTGCGTTGTTGGACGTATTCCGGACTGGACGACAGCAACCGTCGATGCACGGTCATGGTCGCGCACCGTCGCACGGTCGGCGTCACCAGGTCCGAGGGATCGTTGCTGCTCATCTCTGCTCCCTTGCTCGGCTCACATCGTCAGCCCGATTGTGCGGCAGCGCGCTGACAGTTCGGGCAGCCCGCTGGCAGTCTCGGCAGCGCACCGGCCGTTTCGGCAGCGCACCGGCAACTCGTTCACCATGAGGCCCGGACGATCTCCGCAACCTCATCACGGGTCAGGTCGATCGGGTTGGCCCGCATGCTGCTGGCCCGCAACGCCGCCGCGACCACCTCGTCGATCTCGCTTTCGGACAACCCGTACGTACCCAGCCCCGGCACGTCCAACGCGTGCGTCAGGCCACGTAACCAGGCGATCGCGTCATCGGTCCCGGCTCGTGGCTCTGCGGTGAGCAGCGGACCGAGCTCGGCGATTCGGGCGAGCGCGGGATGCTCGGGTGCCCGGGCGCGGAGCGCATGGGCGTTGACCGCTACCGATGCGGCCAGGGTGGCGGCGCAGACTGCGCCGTGCGGAGCGGAGACCCGAGCGCCGAGAGCCGCGGCCAGCCCGTGCACCGCGCCGAGCCCGGAGTTGGCCAGGCACAGTCCGCCGAAGAGGCTCGTCAGTGCGAGGTCGTCGCGGACCTCCGCCGCGACCATGCCGTCCTCGTACGCGCGTTGCAACGACCGGGCCGAGCGTCGGATGCCGTCTCGAGCCAGCGCGTCGGTGAAGGGATTCGCTCGGCGCGACAGCAACGGCTCGATCACCTGGGCGAGGGCGTCCATTCCGCTGGAGGCGATCGTGGCCCGTGGCACTCCGGCCAGCAGGTCCGGGTCGACAACGGCGATCTTCGGCAGCATCAGCGGGCTGCGCAGGCTGGCCTTCACACCGTCGCCGGAGAGCACCGAGTTCCGGGTCACCTCCGAACCGGTGCCGGCCGTGGTGGGAACCGCGATGCACGGCAGACCGGGCGTCGTGATCGGCCGGCCGGCCCCGATCACCTCCAGGTGCTCCAGCGGATCGGCTCCCGACGTCGCCAGCACCGCGATCGCCTTGGCCACATCCAGCGCGCTGCCACCGCCGAATCCGATCACCGCATCGCAACCCTGCCCGCGCAGCTCGTTCACCGCGGCCCGGCACATCCCGACGGTCGGCTCGCCGTCGATGCCGAAGGCCGAGCTGTCGACGCCGAGCTCGCTCAGGCCGGCCCGTACCGCGTCGGCTCGTGAGGTGGAGCGACCGGTGACGACGAACACGTTCCGGGCGCCGATGTCGGCCAGCGCTGCCGGGACCTCGGACACCCGGCCCGCACCGAACCGGATGTCACCCGGAGCAGATAGGTCGAACCGCGAGATCTCACCAACCATGATCATCGGGGGAGACGTTGACGTACCGGACGGCCGCACGCGGCCGAGCCATCATCGGTGCCACCGCGTCCCGCCAGGCGTGGTAGTGCTCGGTCTCCTTGTGCGCCGCGACCGCCTCCTCGTCACGGTAGATCTCGACCAGCACGACGTGGGTCGGATCGGCGCGGTCGGTGATCACGTCGAACCGGACGATGCCAGGCTCGTTGCGGCTCGCGGTGGCATTCGCTTCCGTGGCGGTCAGGAAGGCGTCGACGATCCCGGGCACGACGGCGATGTCGACGTGGACGATCAGCAGGCTGTTCGGCACGATCCGACCCTAGCCCCGTGCGACGTCGAGTCCTTCAGAGCGCGTTCGCCGAGCAGGCTGGAATAGGTCGGAGTCTTACGTTTGACAATATCGCGATATATCGTGATAGCATCTCTATGTCAGTCGATCTGGACCAGTCAGGTCCGACCAATACACAGAAGGAGTACTGACATGAGATACATCGATACCGATGTCGAGATGTTCGGGCGAGGACGTGGTGGCCATGGTGGCCGGGCGCGAGGCCCGATGAGGCAAACCCCGCACGGTCCGGGGCGAGACGGCCGGCCCGAGTGGGAAGGCCGTGAAGAGGGTCCGGGCTGGGAAGGCCGCGATGGCCGGCCCGGTCCCGAGGGGCGCGACGGTCGTCCGCCGCGTGATCCCCGCGGGGAGGGTCGCGGTCCGCGCGACGGTCGTGGTGGACGCCCCGGCCGTGGCGGTCCTGGTGGTCCGCGTGGTGGTGGCCGTGGACGAGGTCGCGCGCAGCGCGGCGACGTTCGTACGGCCGTGCTGCTGGTCATCGCCGACGAGGCGATGCACGGCTACCAGATCATGCAGGCGATGACCGAGCGCACCGGTGGAGCCTGGCGGCCCAGCCCGGGCGCGATCTACCCGACGATCTCCCAGCTGGAGGACGAGGGCCTCGTCGTTACCCGCGAAGAGGGCGGCCGGCGTCTGGTGACGCTCACGCCGGAGGGTGAGACCTACCTGGAGGAGCGGAAGGAGCGCCTCGGCGATCCGTTCACCGACTTCGGGCAGAGCCAGACCGGACCGGACCTGCGCGGCCCACTGCACGAGCTGCACATCGCCGCCAAGCAGGTAGCCATCAGCGGCAGCCCGGCCCAGGTAGAGGCCGCGGAGAAGGTGCTCGCCCAGACGAAGCGCTCCCTCTACCTGATCCTGGCGGGCGAAAGCGTCGAGGAGTGACTGCCCGCCGGGCAGCCCCACCGACCAAGCCTCACCGAGCCAGCCCCGCCGACTCGTCGCCTGCCAAAGAAACTGGGCGCAAACGTCACAACTGAATCGCTTCAGGCTGTCGTTTGCGCCCAGTTTCGCGGGGAGTGAGGGGGTTGCGCCCAGTTTCGCGGGGAGTCAGGGTTTCGCGGGGAGTCAGGGTTTCGCGGGGAGTGAGGGCTCCGATCGGGGGTCCGCTGATCAGCTGATCAGGTGCTCCACCGCCAGTTGCTGCAGCGCCACGAAGCCATAGTCCCGCTCGCCCGCCTTCTCCGGGTCGAAGCCGTCGTCGGTCGCCCGGAACGACTCCAGTGACTCACCGGCGCCGAGCGTCGGCTCCGCGAGGTCGTACACCCCGGCGTAGCGCATGGCCTCCTGGACCCGCTCGTCGGCACGGAAGGCCTTCGCCTTCTCCGCCAGCCCGATGTACGTCGCCATGCACGCCCGCGCGGACGCCCAGATGCCGTCCAGGTACTCGGTGCGCGACGGCTTGTAGTCGAAGTGTCGCGGCCCGGTATAGCGAGGTCCGTCCGGGTAGCCCGGGAAACCGTTCTCGATCAGGTCGACGGTGAAGAAGGCCGAGATCAGGTCGCCGTGGCCGAAGACGAGATCCTGGTCGTACTTCAGGCCACGCTGGCCGTTGAGGTCGATGTGGAACAGCTTGCCGCTCCACAGCGCCTGGCCGATGCCGTGGGTGTAGTTCAGGTTGGCCATCTGCTCGTGCCCGACCTCGGGATTGAGACCGACGATGTCGCCATGCTCGAGCTCGGCGATCAGGGCCAGCGCGTGACCGGCGGTCGGTAGGAAGATGTCACCCCGCGGCTCGTTGGGCTTGGGCTCCAGGCCGATCTTGAGGTCGTACCCCTGCGACTTGATATAGCCCGCGATCGTGTCGAGGCCCTCCTTGTAGCGCTCCATGGCCGCGTACACGTCCTTGGATCCGTCGTACTCGCTGCCTTCGCGGCCGCCCCACATGACGAACGTCTCGGCACCGAGGTCGGCGGCCAGGTCGACGGCGTTCAAGATCTTTCGCAGCCCGAAGCGGCGGATCGCCCGGTCGTTGGAGGTGAGCCCGCCGTCCTTGAAGACCGGGTGGCTGAATGTGTTGGTGGTGACCATCTCGATGGTCAGGCCGGCCTTGTCCGTCGCGTCCTTGAGTCGGCCGACGATCTTGCCCTGGGTCGCCGCGTCGGCGTCGAACGGGAACACGTCGTTGTCGTGGAACGTGATGCCCCACGCGCCGATCTCGGCGAGCTTGTCCGAGTACTCCCACGGATCCAGGCTCGGTCGGGTCGGGCCGCCGAACGGGTCCGTGCCGGTCCAGCCCACGGTCCACAAGCCGAACGAGAACCTGTCCTCCGGAGTTGGTGTGCGCACCATTGCGAGTGATCTCCTGTCTTCCAGTGTGCGGCCCTACTTAGTGACCACTAGGTAAGAGGTACGGTAGCGTCCGTCGCGAATTGGCGTCAAGGGTGTGGGCGGGAGGAGGATCCGTGGAGTCGGCCGGTCCCGAGGGTCGCCGGCGGCAACGCCTGCTGCCCGCCGAGCGCCGGATCCAGGTCATCGAGGCCGCAACTCGTCTGATCGGCCAGCGGGGCTTCTGGGGAGTCTCCGTGCACGACATCGCCGCAGCCTGCGGCATTACCGACGCCGGGCTGCTGCACCACTTCGGGACCAAGGACGCTCTGCTGATCGCCGTGCTGAAACGCCGCGACCGCGTCGACGACGAGTCGCTGGCGGTACGGCTGGGGATTGCCCCGGCCGAGCTGTACGAGGCGGTCGGCCAACTCCCGTTGGCCGAGGTGTGTGCGGCGGTCGTCGCTCGCAACGCTGAGCAGCCCGAGATCGTCCGGCTCTACTCGGTGCTCAACGCCGAGTCGCTGACCCCCGCCCATCCGGCCCACGAATACTTCATCGCCCGCGAGGCGCGGGTGATCGCGTTCTTCGGGAGTGCCCGGTCCGAGCTGCACGCCGATCCGGTCGTGCGCGGCCGGCAGGTGATCGCGATGATGGACGGCATTCAGTTGCGCTGGCTGCGCGACCTCGAGCGCCTCGACCTGGTCGCGGAGTGGGACGCACTCTTCGCTGCCGCGACCTCGGCGTCAGCTCAGGGCTCAGCCGCTACGGCTGCCGCGAGCGCGGCGATGTCGACCGGTCCGACCCGGCAGCAGCCGCCCACATAACGAGCACCGGCGTCGACCCACGCGACCGCCAGCTCGGGATCGAAGGCGGCCTGTCCCGACCAGTCGCGCACTGCCGCGTCCCAGGACTCGCCGCGGTTGGGGTAGGCCACCGCCGGGCGACCGGTTACCGCCGCCAGTCCCAGGGCCGGGAGGACGTCGCGCGGTGCGCAACAGTTGACTCCTACCGCGATCACCGCGTCGCACGTTGCCGCCAGCGCGAACGCGTCGGACAGTGGCTGGCCGGCCCGGGTGTGATCGCCGATGATCGAGAAGCTCAACCAGGCCGGGATGCCGAGCTGGCCGATCAGCTCGACGAGTACCTCTGCCTCGTCGAGATCCGGGATGGTCTCGACGGCCAGCAGGTCGGGGCCCGCGTGCGCCAGCAGCTCCAGCCGCGGCGCGTGGAAGTCTCGTAGCGCGGCCGCGGACAGGCCGTAGCGTCCCCGATACTCCGATCCGTCGGCGAGGACTGCCCCATACGGCCCCACCGACGCCGCGACCAGCCGCTCGACCCCGTCGCCGGCCAACTCGTCGCCGGCCAACCCGTCGCCGGCCAGCTCGTCGCGCACCTCTCGGGCGATCGTCACGCTGCGTCGGATCAGTTGCTCGGCCTCGGTGGTGGACAGGCCGAGCCGACGGAACCCGGCGACGCTCGCCTGGTAGCTCGCCGTCGTCGCAACCCGCGCACCCGCCGCGAAGTAGGCGCGATGGACCGCCGCGATCTCCTGCGGGGCGTCGCGCAGGAGCCGGGCGGTCCACAGATCGCCGGACAGGTCGTGGCCGCGGTCGGCGAGAGCGTTGGACAGCCCTCCGTCGAGCACGACGACGTCGGCATTCGTCATCTGCACCAGTCTGCCGCTGACCAGCGCTCCGCAGATCACCCGTCAGCGCCCTTTCGGCGCCGTTTTCGGTCGCTGCGGAGCGCTCGTCAGCGCTCGTCAGCCCGGATCGTCGAGCGCAGCCCGTATCGCCTGTCGGGCCATGGCGACCATCCCCGGATGGTTCTCCAGGTAATAGGGCAACGCCTCGAGGCCCTGGACCAGTGCCCAGCAGCGGGCTCGCGCCCAGGTGGCGTCGTCGGCTCCGACGGCCCGGCGGAAGTCGCGTCGATCCTCCGCTCTCAGGACGTGGAACGCGGCCATCACATCCGTTGCGGGGTCGCCCACCGCCAATACGCCGAAGTCGATCACGCCGCTCAGCCTGCCGCCGGTGGCGAGGAGATTGCCACCGTAGAGATCGCGATGAGTCCACACGCCGGGCGCGGACCAGGGGGGTGCGTCGGTGCCGGCCCGCCAGATCGCGCGGGCCCGGTCCGGGTCGGACAGCGCTGGCTCGATCCGGCCGGTCCGGGCGAGCCGCTCCATCGCTTCGATGGCCCGCTCGAGGCTCGGGGTGTATGCAGCGAGCGGGCCGCCGCGCCGACCCTCCTCGACGGGTGGTCCGCCGGCGGTGTCCAGGGCATGGAGGGTCCGTACGAAGCCGGCGAGGCGGGGCATGTCTGCACTCGGCAGGCCGCCGGGCGGCACCGGCCGGCCCGGCAGCCATCGGCACACGGCCCACGGGAACGGATACGCCTCGTTGGGCTCGCCGCCAGCCAGCGGCAGCGGTACGTCGAGCGGTAGGGCCGGCGCCAGCCTCGGTAGCCAGGTCCGCTCGACCCGCAGTCCGGGCACCGCCGCAGGCTTGCGGGGGAGTCGGACGACGAGCTCGTCACCCAGCCGGAACATCAGGTTGTCGGTGCCCTGCGCCGGCGCCGGTCGGAGGTCCAGGGCGACCAGGTCGGGAAACTGGTCGCGGAGCAGCGTGCGGACCAACTCGGTGTCGATCGGCACTTCGTCGTCGTGCAGTCGCATAGCCTCGAACTGTCCCACATCACTGCTCGGTCCAGAGCGCGCACACCGGCCGAGCGACACCTTCTACGCTGGGCGGGGTGGCAGCCCAGGAGCGGTTCAAGGCGGCCGTGGCGGTCTACGGTCTGCTCCGCCGCGACGACTGCGTCCTGCTGCTGCGTCGAGCCAACTCCGGCTTCCACGACGGCGAGCTTGCGCTTCCTGCGGGACATGTCGACGCGGGCGAGAGCGCACTGGCCGCGATCGTGCGGGAACTGGGCGAGGAGATCCTGGTCGAGGTCCGTCCGCAGGACTGCCGGCTCGCGCTGACCGGCCATGCCGGCCCCGAACGGCCCGGCGACGACACGTATGTCGACCTCTACTTCGTCGTCGACCACTGGGATGGCGAGCCGCAGATCGGTGAGCCGGACAAGGCCGTCGAGCTGGTCTGGGCGCCGACCGCGGAGCTGCCGGCCGATCTGGTCGGGTTCATGGCCGAGGCCGTCGAGGCGATCATCGAGGGCGCCGGGCCGCGGCTGAAGCTCTGGAACTGGCCCGACGCCTGAGCCGGCCGGGGGCACACTCGGGGCGCCTCAGACCGGACGGAAGCCGACCGTCTCGGCCGCGGCAAGGCACTCGTCGGCGCTCCGGATGCCGTCCGAGGTGCCAAGACTCTGGACGCAGGCAGCGGCCGCGGAGACCGCCAGCCGGAGGATGCGTTCCATCGGCCAGCCCTCGTGCAGCCCGAGGATCACCCCCGACGCGAAGGCGTCACCCGCGCCGAGGGTGCTGACCACCTGCTCGGGCGGCAGCCGAACCGAGCCGTGTCGCCATGCTCGGCCATCACCAGTCACGGCGACTCCGCCGGCGGGGAAGTGGATGACCGCGATCCGGCGCACGCCCATGCTCAGCAGGCCGCGGGCCAGGTTCTCCATCGCCGCCCAGTCGATCGCCTCACCAGCGACGTACTCGATTCCGGTCAGGGCGGCCGCTTCGACCTCGTTGATCACGATGCTGTCCAGATATGGCAGGCACGTGCCGGCCACCTCCCGGAGACGATCGGCCTGGAGCGACACGAGCTCGAGATTGGTCTGCAGCCCGGCGGACTGAGCCCGGGCCAGCAGGTTCGCCCAGCGGTTGCTCCCGTCCGGCAGGAGAGTGTCCATCAGGTTGTGCAGGCCCGGCGCTCCGACGTGAAAGATGCGTTCGGTCGAGGTAGTCACGTCCAGCGACGACAGGTCCATCGCATCGTTGACCCCGGCGTGGTGGAAGAACGTTCGGCGACCGCCGTGCTTCTCGACCATCACGTCGGTGAACGCGGTCCGCGCGCCGGGGACCCGTTGCAGCCGACCGACGTCGATACCGAGCCGTTGGCACTCCGCGACGACGAGATCGCCATGCTCGTCGTCGCCGATCGCACCGGCGAGTCCGACCGGGAAACCGGCGCCGAGCCGCCGCACGTTCACCGCCAGGTTCAGCCCCGGTCCGCCCGAGCTCGTCGACACGCTCTCGATCCGGGCAACGTGGTCGCGCGGCGGGTAGTGGTCGATGACCTTCGAGACGTCGACCATGACCGAACCGGCGCACAGCACACCGGCCCGGTCTGTGTCTACCGGGATCATGCCGCGTTCATTCGGCGAGCAGGACGGGCTCGGTGACCTGCAGATCGTCGTCCAGGCTTCGCGTCGGCGCCTTTCCCGCGTTCCGGAGTGCGTCGTGATAGGCCCGTACGCCGTCGGCCGGTGAGAGATCGCCGCGCAGGACGGGGCGCATCAGGCCAACGAGGTCCAGCTGCGACTCCGCGCGCTGGATCTTTCGTCCGAACAGCGCGATCCGGGCACCCGCAGACTCGGCCCGCGCGAGCAGCTCGAACGTGTCGCGGGTGGTGCCGCTGGAGCCGCCGAGGATGCCAACCACGAGCGACGGATCGTGCTCGGTGAGCTCCGCGAGTGCGGCCGTCCCGTTGTAAGCGACCTTCAGGAACAACGGACGCTCGGCCGAGGTCACGCCCGCCAGCGTGCGCAGGATGCTGTCGTTGACGAATGCGCCCACCTGCTCGGCCGCCAGCTGGGGAGCCGCGTTCGGATTGAAGACCTCGAGGAAGTGCCGCATGCCGACGCCCGCGGCCTCCCGGCGGAAATCCGCGTACGCCTCCAGTGTGGCCAGGTCGCGGTCGAGATCGGCGTTGAAGGTGACCGAGTACAGCACCAGATCGCAGAACGGACGGATCGCCGCCAGGTTCGCGGTCCGGAACGGGCGCGACGGATGCTTCGGGTAGTCCGCGAATCGGTTGTTCCAGATGTCTGTCGTGTCGTTGCCGCGGACGGCCAACGTCGCGTCACTGATCGAGCCCGGGCCGATCGAGCCCTCGAGGGCGAGGCGTTCGCCGTTGGCAGCTGAGGTGAGCATGATGTCGACCCGGCCCGCCCTCAGCAGCGCCCGCATGGCATCGAGATAGTCCTCGCGGGTGCCGTACTGTCCCGGGCCGGCGAATCCGGACGGCGCACCGGCTGCCCGACCGAGCCCGCACCAGCACCGCCCGCCCCAGCACCGACCGCCCCAGCACCGACCGCCCCAGCACCGACCGCCCCAGCACCGACCGCACCGGCCGGCGTGACGCCGAACGCCATATCGCCGTCCTTGGCGTCGGCGATCACGAAGTCGTCGGGGGTATAGGTCCCGGCCCCGATGCTGCCCAGCTTGCGATCGAGGGCGCGGGCATGCTCGGCGGAGATGGTCGTCACGGTGTCTCTCTCGGTGGTGGGGATCCACAGCGTACGGGGGCGGGCAGCGGTGTCGGTCCGTGGCAATACTGTTGCGCGGTGACCACAACCCAGTCCGGCACCGGTGCCGCGATCGACGCCCGTATCGAAGAGCTTCTTGCTGCCATGACCCCCGCCGAGAAGGCTGGCCAGCTCACCCAGTACTTCTACTTCGGCGGTCAGGTGGACGTGGCCGACGGCGACCTCGCCGGAGCCTCGGAGAACACCGCCGGAGGCGTTGAGGGCGCACTGGCCCGCGGCGAGGCAGGTTCCTTGCTGTTCATGACCGACCCGGCCGAGATCAACCGGCTGCAGCGGCTGACCCTTGACGGCAACCGGCACGGCATTCCGGCGATCTTCGGGTTCGACGTCATCCACGGCCTGCGGACCATCCTGCCCGTGCCGATCGCGATGGCCGCCTCGTGGGACCCCGAGACCATCGAGCATGGCCAGACGGTGGCCGCACGGGAGGCCCGTGCGGTCGGCATCCACTGGGCGTTCGCTCCGATGGTCGATATCGCTCGGGACCCGCGCTGGGGCAGGATGATCGAGGGTGCCGGGGAGGATCCTTATCTCGGCGCGGCGGTGGCCGTCGCCCAGGTCCGTGGTTTCCAGGGCGCCGGGCTCGGTACGCCGGATCGGATCATCGCCGGGCCGAAGCACTTCGCCGGTTACGGTGCCGCGATCGGCGGTCGTGACTACGACGAGGTGAGCCTTTCCGACGCGGACCTGTGGAACATCTACCTGCCCCCGTTCAAGGCCGCGGTGGACGCTGGCGCGGGCAACATCATGACCGCCTACATGGATCTCAACGGCATCCCGGCCTCGGGCAATGCCTGGCTGTTCACGCACGTGCTCCGCGAGGTGTGGGGCTTCGAGGGTTTCGTGGTCAGCGACGCCAACGCGGTGCGGAACCTCAAGACGCACGGCTTCGCGGCGGATCTGACCGATGCCGGTGTACGAGCGGTGAACGTCGGCATCGACGTCGAGATGGCGATGGCGGACCCCGCATACGGCTATCTTCCGGCTGCCCTCGAAGCCGGCCAGGTGAGCGCGGCGGCGATCGACGCCTGCGTACGTCGGGTGCTGCGGGCCAAGCTCGAGCTCGGTCTGTTCGACAACCCGTACGTCGATGAGGAGCGTGCTGCCGCTGTGCTCGCCGACCCCGCGCACCGCGAGGTGGCGCGGGTCGCCGCCGAGCGGTCGGCCGTCCTGCTGCGCAACGAGGGACAGCTCTTGCCGCTGTCGGCGGAATCGCTGTCCGAGGCGTCGGGCAGCATCGCCGTGATCGGCCCGCTGGCCGACTCCCGCCGCGACACCATCGGACCGTGGGTTTTCGACTTCGACCTCGACGAGACCGTCACCGTGCTGGAGGGCATCCGGCAGCGCGCGGGGACGAGGATCACCGTGGGTCACGCCCCCGGGATTCGGCCGGCGCAACGGCAGTTCGCGTCGATGTTCGACATGTTCCCCGGCAACGCGCCGGCGGATCCCGGCGAGGACTTCGACGACGACGCCGAGCTGGCCCGGGCCGCCGAGCTTGCGGCCGCCGCAGACGTCGCGGTGGTCGTGCTGGGTGAGTGGCAGAACATGATCGGCGAGGCCGCGTCGCGGTCGTCCCTCGAGCTGCCGGGCCGACAGCTCGAGCTGCTCGAGGCCGTGTCGGCAACCGGCACCCCGGTTGTGCTGCTGGTGATGAACGGACGCCCACTGGACCTGCGGTGGGCCGCGGCGAACGTACCGGCGATCCTGGACATCTGGTATCCCGGAACCCGGGGTGGCCAGGCCGTCGCGAACCTGCTGTTCGGCGATGTCGCGCCGGGCGGGAAGCTGCCGTTCAGCTGGCCGCGGACCGTCGGCCAGGTGCCGATGATCTACTCCCACACCATCTCGCACGAACCGGCCAACCAGGCGAAGCGCTACTGGGACGAGGAGAGCACCCCGCTGTTCCCGTTCGGTTTCGGCCTCAGCTATGCGCCGGTCGAGTTCTCAAACCTGACGCTCGACAGTGCTTCGGTCGGCCCCGAGGGATCGGTGACGGTCTCGGTCGAGGTCGCCAACACGGGGGACCGGGCAGCGGAGGAGGTCGTCCAGCTGTATCTCCACCAGCGCAACGGCACGGCCTCGCGCCCGGTGCGCGAGCTCAAGGGGTTCCGCCGGATCTCGCTCGCCGCAGGGGAGTCGCAGACCGTCGAGCTCAGTATCGGACCGGACGAGCGCCGCTACTGGAACGCCGCGGTCCGCGACTGGGTGCTGGACGCCTCCACCTTCGATGTGTACGTCGGCAGCGACTCGAGCGCCACCCTCACCACCACCTTCGAGGTCACGGCCTGACTCCACCGCCCCCGACTTGTCAGCGCCAGGACCGGCTATAGCCGTTTCTCGCGCTGACAAGTCGGGGTCTGTGAGCGAGGCGCGGCGAAAGGCTCAGCCGCGCAGCGGCACGCGTACGTCCGAGCCACCCTCCTCGGTCAACCGGGCTCCCATCTGGACCAGGGTGGGCTGGTCGATGAACCCACCGGCGAACAGGGCCTGACCCTGCGTGAAGTCGGGTGACTGGGCGACGAGGTCCGCGGGTGCGTAGCCGAAGATGTCAGTCAGCTCCGCCAGGTCTCGGGGGGAGCTCATCCGCATCAGGCCGAGGTTGTCGCACTGCGACAAGACGTTCGGGTGGATCTTGGTAGGCCGCTGGGTGGACAAGAACAGCCACAGCCCGAACTTTCGGCCCTCGGCGGCGATCTGGATGATCTGATCGGTCAGCACCTTCTCGATCAGCGTCTCCGGGTTCGGCGGGCAGAGATTGTGCGCCTCGTCGATCACGATGAGCACGGGGCGACGCTCCTCCCGATGGCGCCACAGGTGTTCGAGGACGCTGGCCGCCGCGACCGTCGCCTCGGGCCGCTCGGTGAAGCCGCCCAGGTCGAGCACGGTGGCGGCCGGTCGATCGGAGACGATGTCGGTCACCGAGAGGCCGCCCCACGACCACAGCCGCCAGTCGAGCACCCGGAGGTTCTCGATCCGGATACCGACGGCTCGTTCGCCGGGGTCGGTCGAGGTTCGCAGCGTCCGCAGATAGTTCTCCCGCTCACCCCCGGCGGCGGCCCGCTCCTCCAGGTGCAGCAAGACGTTGAACTCGTCCGGGTCGGCGATGGGATCAAGGCGGACGACCGCGGCCTTCGTCGGCACGTCCAGGTCGACGAAGCGGGTATGCAGCCGTTCGCCCTCGCGCGTCCCGGAGTGCAGAACCCTGATGTCGCGGTCCGAGAGTCCCGCGCCCACCTCGGGGGCCACGCCGGATCGGTTCTCGGCGATCCGGACGAAGTCAGCGTTCGGATCCATGATCACCATGGGCAGGTCGGTGTTGAGCAGCAGCTGCTCCAAGACGACGCCCAAGGCGTACGTCTTCCCCGACCCGCTCTGCCCGCACCAGAAGGTGTGCCGGTTGAACTTCTCCGGCCGGAGAGTGACCGGCCGGTCGGGCTCCCCGAACACCGTGCCGATCGTCAGACCTGTCGTCACGACTCATCTCCTTCTCGCGTCACTGCGGTCCCGGTGCGAGGATCGTGCCCACGCGCGTCCGGCTTCCCCGGAGCTCCGGCGTCCCTGGGTGCAGAATGACAGACCGGCCGTAGCATCCCCTTCACCCTCGGCGGGGGAGATGCCACCGTGGGTATCCGATTCGCGCGGGCGCCTGTATCCGATTGGCTGTATCCGATTCGCGCGTGCGCGCCGGGGCATGTATCTTTGTGCGTCGGCGCGGTCCCGGTTGGGGGCGTGCTGAGGCCCCTATAGCTCAGTCGGCAGAGCGTCTCCATGGTAAGGAGAAGGTCTGCGGTTCGATTCCGCATGGGGGCTCGGGTGCTGTGGCCGGCGCGAACCGCGCGTCGGCGGAATACGTCGCCGGGAGGTGACGTTGACCGGCCGGGAAACCGGCCCACGAGCCCGCAGCGGGATAGCTCAGGCGGTAGAGCAAGCGGCTCATAATCGCTGTGTCGCGGGTTCGAATCCCGCTCCCGCTACCCGACAATGCGACACGGACGAAGATCAAGGACGTAGAACGATGGCTAAGTCGACCGACATCAGGCCGAAGATCACTCTCGCCTGCACCGAGTGCAAAGAGCGCAACTACATCACCAAGAAGAACCGGCGCAACGACCCCGACCGGCTCGAGCTGAAGAAGTTCTGCCCGCGCTGCCGGACCCACACGCCGCACCGTGAGACCCGCTGACCCCACGTCTGTGATGCGGGGTCTGCCGACCCACGCTGAGCCGTCCGCCACTGGCGGGCGGCTCTTGTGTCGTTTGCGCCCTGAGCCGGTCGAAGGCAGATCGGAGTGACTCGGTGAGCACTCGGGGTGCCCTGATCGGGCTGGCCCACGGCAGCCGGCACCCGGGCGTACGCCCGACGATCGAGACCCTGATGACTGAGGTCGCCGAGCTCGTCGGAAGGCCGGCGCGGGCGGCCTTTCTGGATCTGACAGACCCGGACCTGGCGTCGGTCGCGGCGGAGCTGGCGGCGCAAGGCGTCGAGTCCGCGGTCGTGGTGCCGTTGCTGTTCACCAACGCCTTCCATGCCCGGATCGACGTGCCCGCAACGGTCGGCGAGGTGGCTGCCTCATCCGGACTGGAGCTGGTGACCGCGGGCATTCTCGGCACCGGCGACGACATCGCCGAGCTACTGCTGGCCGCGGCTCACGATGCCGGGATCGACGGCGACGTCCCGGCCGTGCTGTTCGCGGTGGGATCCTCCGACCCGTCGGCCAACGCCGCCGTCCAGGAGCTCGCGGACCGTCTGACCGACCGCCGCGACGCACCCGTCCTGGCGGCATTCGGCACCACGGAGCCGCGCGCGGAGGCCGTGCTGGATGAGCTTGCCGCCGCCGAACGGGGCCCGGGTGGAGGCCGGGTCGGGATCATCCCGCTGTTCGTCTCACCCGGACTGCTGCTCGACCCGCTGGCCCACCTGGCTCGCGACCGCGGCTGGCTGATGAGCCACCCGCTCGGCGCTCGACTCGCACCGATCGTCGCCGCCCGCTCCGCAGACACCGTCTGACCAGGGGAGAGGCGCCCACTAGGTTGTCTTCATGCCCATCTCCGAGCAGCATGTCGGCCGGACCTATCCGCCGACCGCGCCGTATGAGGTGTCGGCCGCCAAGATCGGGGAGTTCGCCCGAGCCCTCGGCGATGACAACCCGGTCTATGCCGCCGATCTAGACGAGCCGCCGGTCGCCCCGCCGACGTTCGTCGCGGTGATCGCCGCGGCCGCATGGGACTCGTTGTTCGGCGATGGCGAGCTCGATCTCGCGCTGCGGCGTGTGGTGCATGCCGACCAGCGCTTCGACTACGTACGTCCGTTGAGGGCCGGCGATCGGGTGTCGGCGACGCTTTCCATCGACAAGGTCCGGGTCCGGGGGGAAGTCGACATCATCGGTATCTCCGTCCAGGTCGACACGGTCGGCGGCGAACAGGTCTGCCGGGCGAGCTCGACGTTCTACCACTCCCACGAGCCCGCCGGAGATGCGGCATGAGCGGGCAGCCCGTCGAGGTCGGCACCACCCTGCCCCCGTTGACCGTGCAGCTCACCCGGGCCGACCTGGTGCGTTATGCGGGGGCGTCAGGCGACTTCAATCCCATCCACTGGTCTGACCGTGCGGCGATCGCGCTCGGCCTGCCCGGGGTGCTCGCCCACGGCATGCTCACCATGGGTACCGCGCTCCGGGTGGTCAGCGACTGGATCGGCGACCCGGCGAGGGTGCTGTCCTACTCGACCCGGTTTACCAAGCCGGTCCTGGTTCCCGACGACGACACCGGCGCGACACTGACCTTCAGCGGCACGGTGACGGCCATCGACAGCGACCGGGCGACGATCACGATCGAGGCGGTCTGCGCCGGGGTGAAGGTGCTCGGGGCGACCCGGGTCGAGGTCCGGCTCCCGGCCTGACCATGGAGACGTCCACGGGGGTTGACGACATCGCTCGGACGGGCGACGAGCCCGCGGTGCCGCGGTTGGCGGATCACACCACGCTTCGGCTCGGCGGCCCGGCCCGCAACTGGGTCACCGCCGGCTCGGAGCAGGAGCTCGTCGACACCGTCTTCGCGCTCGACGCCGCCGGTGAGCCGGCACTCGTCCTGGGCGGCGGTTCCAACCTGGTGGTCGGCGACGACGGCTTCGACGGCACCGTGGTCGAGGTCGCGACCCGGGGCGTCGAGGCCGACGAGGACGGCTGCACCGGCGCCATCGTCCGGGTCGAGGCAGGCGAGGACTGGGACTCCTTCGTCGCGTACGCGATCGACCAGGAGTGGAGCGGCGTCGAGATGCTGTCCGGCATACCCGGCAAGGTCGGCGCCTCACCGATCCAGAACGTCGGCGCGTACGGCGGCGAGGTCGCCGACACCATCCAGACCGTGCATGCGTGGGACCGGCAGACCCGGCAACGGGCCACCTTCCCGATGGCCTCGTGCGGGTTCGGGTACCGGACCTCGCGGTTCAAGGCCGATCCCGGCCGCTATCTGATCGCCGCCGTCACGTTCCAGTTCCGGATGGCCGGCCGGTCCGCGCCGATCCGCTATGCCGAGCTGGCCCGCACCCTGGGCGTCGAGCTCGGCGCCCGACCGCCCGCCGCCGACGTCCGCGCGGCGGTCCTGGAGCTGCGCCGGGCCAAGGGAATGGTGCTCGACGCCGCCGACCACGACACCTGGAGTGCCGGTTCGTTCTTCACCAACCCGATCCTGCCCGCCGCCGAGGCCGCGCGGCTGCCCACCGATGCGCCGCGCTGGACGATGCCCGAGGGCCCACGCGGCGAGCAGACGGTCAAGGCGAGCGCGGCCTGGCTGATCGAGCACGCCGGTTTCGGACGTGGGTTCGGCGGGGCCGCGGCCCGGGTGTCCGGCAAGCACTCCCTCGCGCTGACCAACCGGGGGAATGCGTCGGCGGCCGACCTCCTCGATCTCGCGAGGACCATCCGCCGCGGCGTCGCGACGACGTACGGCATCGTTCTCGAACCCGAACCCGTGCTCGTGGGGTGCCGACTGTGAGTGCCGGGCTGGCGAGCCTCCCGCTCGGCGTGCCGGTCCCGTTCACGGTCTGGGCCTCGAAGCCGAGCCGGGTCGACCTGGTGCTGGTCGTGCCCGGGTCCGGTGAGCGGATCGCGGTCCCGATGGCAAGGGACGAGGGGGACTGGTGGCAGCCTGCGGACCCATTGCCCGACTTCGCCGCCGGCGACGTCGACTACGGCTTCGCCCTCGACGGCGCCGAGCCGCTCGCCGATCCGCGGTCTCGACGTCAGCCGTACGGCGTGCACGGCCTGTCGCGGAGCTTCGACCCGGCCGCACATCACTGGCAGGATCAGGCGTGGACCGGGCGGCAGCTCGCGGGCGGGGTGATCTATGAGCTGCACGTGGGCACCTTCACGCTCGAAGGAACGCTGACCGCCGCGATCGAACGGCTCGACCACCTGGTCGCGCTCGGCATCGACTTCGTCGAGATCATGCCGGTCAACGCCTTCAACGGCGTCCGCAACTGGGGCTACGACGGCGTGCTGTGGTATGCGGTCCAGGAGGAGTACGGCGGCCCGGGGGCGTACCAGGACTTCGTCGACGCCTGCCATCAGCGTGGGCTGGCGGTGATCCAGGACGTCGTCTACAACCACCTCGGTCCAAGCGGGAACTACCTTCCCGAGTTCGCGCCGTACATGCACGCCGCGGCCGCGAACACCTGGGGCGAATCGGTGAACCTCGACGGCGAGGACTCCGACGAGGTGCGGCGGTTCATCATCGAGAACGCCCAGATGTGGCTGCGCGACTACCACGTCGACGCGCTACGGCTCGACGCCGTGCACGCGCTGACCGACACCCGGGCCACCCACCTGCTCGAGGAGCTCTCGATCGAGACGTCCGCCCTCAGCGTGCACCTCCGCCGGCCATTGTCGCTGATCGCGGAGTCCGACCTGAACGACCCCCGGCTGATCACCCGGCGCGACGGCGGCGGCTACGGACTGACCGCCCAGTGGAACGACGACTTCCACCATGCGCTGTACGTCGCCCTGACCGGCGACGCCACCGGCTACTACGCCGACTTCGACTCCCTCACCTCGCTGGCCAAGGTGCTCGTCAACGGCTTCTTCCACGACGGAACGCGGTCGTCGTTTCGCGGCCGCACCCACGGCAACTCGATCGACACCCACCGCACGCCGACCTGGCGGCTGGTGGTCTGCGCAGACAACCACGATCAGATCGGCAATCGCGCCGACGGGCACCGGCTGTCCAGCGTGCTCGATCCCGACCAGCTCAAGCTCGCCGCGTTGGTCAACGGGCTCGGTCCCTTCACCCCGATGATCTTCATGGGCGAGGAGTGGGGGGCGAGCACGCCGTGGCAGTTCTTCACGTCCCACCCGGAGCCCGAGCTCGCGGAAGCCGTGGCCACCGGCCGGGCCGAGGAGTTCGGCAAGATGGGTTGGGACCTGGCCACCGTTCCCGATCCTCAGGACCCGGCCACCTTCGAGCGCTCGAAGCTGGACTGGTCGGAGCTGGAGCACACGCGCCACGCCGAGCTTCTGGGTTTCCAGACCGAGGTGCTGCGGCTGCGGCGGGCGTATGCCGACTTCACCGATCCGCGGTTCGGGCTGGGCGAGGCGTCGGCCGACGACGACGAGGGCACGGTCGTGTTCGAACGCGGATCGGTGGTGCTCGTGGTGAACTTCCGCGACGTCCCGGCCCGTGCCCCGATACCCGGGCCGGTCGAGGTGCTGCTCACCGTCGGTAACGCCGAGCACGCCGACGAGATCGCGTGGCTCGGCCCGTACAGCGCGCTGGTCGCTCATCGCCAGCAGTCGTGACGTCACCCGACGAGCTCGAGAAGGTTCGAGCGCGGCTGATGCGCCTGAAGCTTCTGGAGTCCGTCCAGCGCGACGACCTCAGAGGTCGATCTTGATCTCCCGCTTGAGGATCTTGCCCGTCGGACCCTTCGGCAGCTCCCCGATGCGGATGTAGCGGGGGTACTTGTAGCTGGCGATCTGTTCCTTGACGTAGGCCTGAATCTCCTCGGGCGACGCCGTGGCGCCCTGCCTCAGGGTGACGAGGGCTGCGATCTCCTCGCCGTGCAGGGCGTCGGGCACACCGAAGACCGCGGCCTCGGCGACGTCGGGGTGGGTGTAGAGAACCTCCTCGACCTCTCGCGGATACACGTTGAAGCCGTTCCGGATGATCATGTCCTTCTTGCGGTCGACGATGGTGTAGTAGCCGTCGGCGTCGCGGGTCGCCAGGTCGCCGGAGTGGAACCAGCCGTCACGGATCGCCTCCGCCGTGGCCTCGGGCCTGTTCCAGTAGCCCTTCATGACGTTCTCGCCGCGGATGACGATCTCGCCGATCTCGCCATCGGCGACCGGCTTGTCGTCGAGATCGCGCAGGTCGAACTCGCAACCCCTGATCGGGGTGCCGACCGTGCCGGGTTTGGTGCCCAGGTGGGGATGGTTGAACGACGCGACGGGAGAGGTCTCCGACAGCCCGTACCCCTCCAGGATCTGGACACCGAACGCCTTCTCGACGCCGTGCAGCACCTCCAGCGGCAGGGAGGCGCCGCCGGAGCCGCAGACCTCGAGGTGCGAGGTGTCGAACCGGTCCTTGTCGGGCACCGAGAGCAGCCCCATGTACATGGTCGGCACGCCCAGGAAGATGTTCACCCGGTCGTCCGCGCAGATCTGCAGCGCGGTCTCCGGATCGAACTTGGGCAGCAGCGTCATGCATGCGCCCGAGTACATCGCACAGTTCATGGCACAGGTCTGGCCGAACGAGTGGAAGAGCGGCAGTCCACCGAAGATGACGCTACCCGGGCCGCTCGGCATCAGCGTCTCCACCGAGGTGATGGCATTCGTCCGCAGGTTGTTGTGGCTGAGCTCTGCGCCCTTCGGGTTCCCGGTCGTGCCGGACGTGTACAGGATGACGGCCGTGTCGTCCGCTGTGCGCTCGACCACGCCCGGCGTCGGCTCCGCGCCGGCGAGCAGCTTCTCGAACTCCCCCGGCGCCACCACGATCACATCGGTGCCGGTCGTCTGGGCGGCCTTGCCCGCCTGCTCGGCGAACAGCGCGAACACGACGGCTACCTTCGCGCCGGCGTCGCCCCAGGCGTAGGCGATCTCGCCGGCCTTCAGCAACGGGTTCATCGGGACCACGACGGCCCCGGTCCGGAGGATCGCGTAATAGGCAACCGGGAAGTACGCCACATTGGGCATGATCAGCGCCACCCGTTCGCCGGGCTGCACGCCGTGCTCGACGAGCACCGTCGCGAATCGCTGCGTCGCGGCGTCCAACGCCTCGAAAGTGAGGATCGTGTCGCCCTGCTTGATCGATGGAAGGTGGGGATCGCTGGCCGCCCGGTCACTGAGCCAGACGGCGATGTTGGCTCCGCTCATGAAGCGAGATTACGGGCTGCGTCGCGGACGCGGGAGGCTCGTCGATCAAATGCATTCCGAACGAATGTGTCCCGATCTTCCTGAGGCAGTCGCCGATCGGTCCTGAGTCTGTCGAAGCGCACTCCCACCGATCGTCCGGGCCGAGGGCACAGGTACTGGCGGAATCGGGAGGCGGCCGGTCGACGCTGTCTGGAAGGATGGACATCATGCCGTTGTCCGAGCTGACTCCCGACGAACTGACCAACCTCCACGACCAGCTGACCAAGGACTACGACGATCTCGTCGCCCAGGGTCTGAAGCTGGATCTGACTCGCGGAAAGCCGGCGTCGGCCCAGCTCGACCTGTCCAACGAGCTGCTGACGCTGCCCGGCGAGGGCCAGTACCGGGCCGCGGACGGCACCGACTGCCGCAACTACGGCGGCCTCACCGGGCTGCCCGAGATCCGGGAGATCTTCGCCGAGCTGCTCAATCTGCCCTCGGCCCAGCTGCTTGCGGGGGACAACTCGAGCCTGTCGATCATGCACGACACGTTGGTCTGGTGCCTGCTCAAGGGCCCGGCCGGCGGGGAGCCGTGGGCTGGGAGTGAGATCAAGTTCATCTGCCCGGTCCCCGGGTACGACCGGCACTTCGCGCTCTGCGAGCAGTTCGGTATCGAGATGGTGCCGGTGCCCCTCGGCGAGCACGGGCCAGATCTCGACGCGGTCAAGGAGCTGGCCACCGATCCGAGCGTGAAGGGCATCTGGGTCGTGCCGACCTATGCGAACCCCACCGGGTCGGTCTACGACGAGGCTGTCACGCGCGAGCTGGTGAGCATGCCCGCGGCGCCGGACTTCCGGATCTTCTGGGACAACGCGTACGCCGTGCATCACCTCACCGACGCCGAGACGCCCGCGCTGGACGTCCTCGGGATGGCCGCGGAGGCCGGCAACGCCGACCGCGTCTTCGTCTTCGCCTCGACCTCGAAGATCACCTTCGCCGGCAGCGGAGTGTCGTTCTTCGGAGCCTCGCCGGCGAACATCGCGTGGTACTCCCAGCAGCAGAGCAAGCGCTCGATCGGCCCGGACAAGATCAACCACCTGCGGCACGCCCGCTACCTGAAGGACGCCGACGGCGTACGTGCGCTGATGGCGAGGCACCGGGCCCTGATCGGCCCGAAGTTCGAACAGGTCGAATCCATCCTGGCCGACCGGCTGGGGCCGTACGAGACGGCGACCTGGACCCATCCGGTCGGCGGGTACTTCATCAGCCTCGACGTCGCGGACGGCACGGCCTCGCGGGTCGTCGCGCTCGCCAAGGCGGCGGGGATCGCGATGACCGGCGCCGGAGCGGCCTTCCCGCATGGGGTGGATCCGCGGGACCGCAACATCCGGATCGCCCCGACGTTTCCGGCCGCCGACGACGTGGCCGGGGCGATCGAGGGTCTGGCGACCTGCGTCTTGCTGGCGGCGACCGAGCAGCTCCTCGCCGGGCAACCGGCGCCGGCGATCGGCTGACCGGGCGCGCCGGCCGACCGGGGCGGGGGACTTCCCGGTGACGCCGAACGGGGAGGTCGGTCAGCGTCGTACCCGACGTGCGACCCGGGTGTACGGGCGTGGGGGGCTGGCGGCCCAGCGCAAGGTGCGGCAGCTGCTGCGCCTCGGGCACGGCCGCGGCGCAGCGGTCCTGGTCGTCGCCGGCGAGCCCGGCAGTGGGCGGACGACCATCCTCGACTCGGCTGCCCGGCGGGCGGCCGCCGAACAATTCCGGGTGCTGAGGGTGAGTCTGCGGCCGATCTCCGCGAGCCGGCCGTACGGTGCCGCGGCAGACCTCCTCCGCCCGCTGGTCGCCGAGGATCTATCGCGCCGTCGGGGTCCGGTGCTCACCCACGGGCTGGCTGCACTGGACCGGCTCTACGGCGGTCCCACTCGGCGTGGCCCCACACCGCTGGCCGACCGGGTCGCCGAGCAGGCCCGGTTGTTCGCCGACGCCCGCCGGTTGGTGCGACGTGCCTGCGCGCGTGGTCCGATGCTGTTGGTGATCGACGATCTGGACCTGTCCGACCCGAGTTCGCTCGACCTGCTGCGACAGGTGGTGATTCAGCCGGCAGGGCTCCCGCTCAGGCTGATCGCCGGCGTGTCGTCCGGCCCCGCCGCGGACGCGTTCTCGTCGCTGTCGGCGATCGACGGTCGCCCGCCGCCGCAGGTGGATCGCGTCGAGCTTCGGCGTAGCTCTCGAGCACCCGAGATCCGAGCGCTGGCCGAACGAACCGTCGACGCACTCGACCCGGCCGGGCTGAGCGTGTTGCGGCTCCTCGGCGCGGCTGGCGGAGCACTCGAGCTCTCCATGCTTCGGGCGGCGTGTCCAGCGCGTACGTCCGTGCCGGGTCTTGCGTCGCTGCGTGATCTGGGCCTGCTGGAGCCGCAGGTGCGACCGGCTCAGTCGGGACCCGTCCGGTGGCCGGAGTGCCGGGTTCGTTCCTGGGTCCTCGCCGACGAGGCGTACCGCCGGTTGACCCGGGCCGAGCAGCGAGGGCTCCACCTCCGGCTGCTCCGCGCGGCCGTTCGGATCGCCCCTGCCGAGACCGACGTAGCCGCCTTTCACGCCGTCCGGGCCGGGGACCTCCTCGAACCTGACGAGCGGCTGGCCGTCCTCGTCCAACACGCGCTGTCGGCGGCCCGCTGCTATGCCGAGGCGAGCACCCTGGTCGCCGCCGACGCGGCACTCGCCGCGGTCGACGCCGCCTCCGCAGCCGCACGCCGGGCGCTGCTGCCGGAGCTCCTCGACCTGCGCGCCGAGTCGCTGGCCGCCGTCGGACGTTCGGGCGAGGCGATCGATTCCTGGTCGGCGGCGGCCGCGCTGGCGCTCGGCGGCCGTTCGACTGCCGAGGCCCGCCGGTACCGCAGACTGGCCGAGACCGAGTGGTCGACCGGTCGAGCGGAGCTCGCGAAGGCGTACGTCGACCGCGCCGCCGACGCGCTCCCCGGGTCACCGCCGGAGCTCGAGCATCTCGCCGTGCAGGCGTTACGGGCCCGGATCCGCAGCCGGCTGGCCGTCGGGGACTTCGAGGAGGTCGTCGCGCCGTTGGCCGAGCTCTGGCGCCGGACCGGCTGGCGGGGGGCCGAGATCGAGTACAAGCTGACGCTGGAGTCGCTGCGCCCGGACGCAGTGCGCCCGTGGCGTCGCGCAGCGGTCGGGCGATCGATCGACGGTCCGGCTCAGCCCAGCACGGTCAGGATCGCCAGCACGAGCATCATCGCGGCCGACGAGGACGCTACGACGAGCTGACCGCGCGGTCCGCTCAGCACCCGACCGAGCATCGAGCCGGCGCTCACCAGCGTCAGCTGCCAGGCGGCGGAAGCGGCGAACGCGCCGATCGCGAAGACCGCCAGCGCCAGCCAGACCGGCGAGCCGCTCACCCGATGTCCGACCACGATCGCGGCGAAGGTCGCGATCGTCGCGGGATTGGCGGCGGTCAGGCCGACCAGCAGCGCGTACGTCCGCAACGGAGCACCGGATGGCGCGCGAGTGTCCGGTCCGGTCTGGTCTGGGCGGGAACCATCGCGGACGCGAAAGGCCCGGCGCAGCGCCAGCACCATGGTACGGACGGCCAGGAGCACCAGCAGGCCGGCCGCCAGCCAGGTCAACGGAGCGGCGACGGCGTCGACGGCCCGTCGTACCCAGCCGATCCCCAGGCCGGCGAGCAGGGCATAGAGCCCGTCGGTCGTTGCCACACCGAGAGCCGCGGCGGCGGCGACCGCGAACCGCTCCCGAGCCGCGAGGCCGACCAGGTAGCCTCCGATCGCCCCGATCGGTAGGGCGACGGCAAGACCGGCCAGCAGTCCGGCCAGCAGGTCCGTCGACAGACCGGCCAGCAGGCCCACCGTCAGGTCGGGGCTCACCGTTGTCGACCGAGTGGTCTCCGTGGGGTGTCGAGCTGCTGCCGCGAACCTCCGGGGCCGATTCCGGCGGGGCACGTAGGCTCGACGTCGCTCATGGGCGCCAACTGTGGCCGTTGGAGCGGCGTGGGGCAACCGGGTTTCGTGCGGCCGCTTCGACGAGGTGAGTTCGACTCAGCTGTCCGGACTCGGGTAGACTCCCGGACTTGGTGCTGGACACCTTGGATTCACCGCGCCCTCGAACGGCGGGGTGGACCTGGGGCAACGGCACCATAGGGCAATAGCTCAACTGGCAGAGCATCGGTCTCCAAAACCGAAGGTTGGGGGTTCAAGTCCCTCTTGCCCTGCGACCGGAACGACCGAAGAACAGCGAAGGACTGCAGCCGTGGCGAAAGACGAGCGGGATCCGGTCGAGGAGACCCCCTCGGTCGACTCGACTGCCGATGCTGCCGACGCGACCGCCGATGCGAGCCGCGTCGACGAAGCGTGGGAGTCGGTCGACGACGAGCCAGGGGATCTGGCCGACGACGAGCTCGAGATCGATGACCCGGAAGCGCTGGAACGAGCCACCGAGCGCGTCTCCGACACCGAGTTGCGTGACGACGAGCTGGGTGACGACGACGCGCTGGTGGACGAACCGACGGATGCCGAGCTCGCCGCCCTGACCGAGGGTGCGGACGCGACGGCGAGGGCCGGGAGCGAGGGCAACGAGCTCACGGTGGCCGACGCCGACGACGATCGCGAGCTGGTCGGTGTGGGCGCGGCGACGCGGGGTGCGGCGGCCAAGGCGAAGGCCAAGGACGCCAAGCCGAAGGCCGAGAAGAAGGGCCGTGCGACCCCGAAGCAGGATTCCCACGCACCGGCCAACAAACGTACGGGGCCCGTCACGTTCGTGAAGGAGTCGGCCGGCGAGCTGCGCAAGGTGGTCTATCCCACCGGCCCTCAGCTGCTGAACTACTTCGTCGTGGTGCTGATCTTCGTCTTGTTCATCATCGCGTTCGTCAGTGTGCTCGACCTGGTCTTCGGCTGGGCGATCCTCAAAGTGTTCAGCTGACGACCACTCAATTTGGAACTGGAGATATTCAACGTGTCCGAGAACGCTTCACCCGACGGCCCGCGCGACGAGACGGGGGCCGACGAGCGGGAGACCTCGGCGACTGACGCACTCGACGCCGCGTCGACCCCCGCCGACTACTCGGACGACATCGACATCGACTTCGGACCGGGCAGCTACTCGCCCTCCAACGACGACGACCTCGACATCAACCTCGACTTCGCCGGCTCGGCGGTCGCCGAGCCGGAGACCGACGACATCGATCTCGACTTCGGTGCCGCGGCCGAGGAGGACGAGGCCGAGGACGAGGACGAAACCGACGAGGAGGCCGACGCCGCCGGCGAGGCGCTCGAGGCGTTCCGGAGCGAGCTCCGGTCCAAGGTGGGCGACTGGTACGTCGTGCACACCTACTCGGGCATGGAGAACCGGGTGCAGCACAACCTCGAGAACCGGGTGTCCTCGCTCAACATGGAGGACTACATCTACGAGATCATCGTGCCGACCGAGGAGGTCGTGGAGATCCGCAACGGCCAGCGTAAGCAGGTCCGTCGCACGGTGCTGCCGGGTTACGTCCTGGTCCGGATGGATCTCACCGACGAGTCCTGGTCAACGGTGCGCCACACCCCGTCGGTGACCGGATTCGTCGGTCATTCCAACCAGCCGGTGCCGCTGAGCATCGATGAGGTCGAGAAGATGCTCGCACCCGGTGTGGTCGCGGCGGCCACGGCCGGCACGCCGACGACCAAGAAAAAGAAGAAGGTCGAGGTTGCCGACTTCGAGGTCGGCGACTCGGTCATGGTGGTCGACGGTCCGTTCGCGGGCGTGCATGCCACGATCACCGAGATCAACGTCAACAGCCAGCGACTCAAGGCCCTGGTCGAGATCCTCGGCCGGGAGACGCCGGTCGACCTGACCTTCCCGCAGATCCAGAAGGTCTAGCCAGTCAGATCCACCCCGCACGGCCGGAGCAGCCAGCCCGGCCCCGAAGACCGCTGCAGGCACGAGCTTCGCAGCAAACACCGAGAAGGACCGAGAAATGCCTCCCAAGAAGAAAGTCGCGGCGCTGGTCAAGGTCGCCCTGAACGCAGGTGCCGCCACCCCGGCGCCGCCCGTCGGCACGGCCCTTGGCCCGCACGGCGTGAACATCATGGAGTTCTGCAAGGCCTACAACGCGGCCACCGAAGCCATGCGCGGCAACGTCATCCCCGTCGAGATCACCATCTACGAGGACCGTTCGTTCACCTTCATCACGAAGACCCCGCCCGCTGCCGAGCTCATCAAGAAGGCCGCTGGCATCCCGAAGGGCTCCGGCGTACCGCAACGGGACAAGGTCGGCAAGCTCACCCGGGAGCAGGTGCGCGAGATCGCCACCACCAAGCTTCCGGACCTGAACGCCAACGATGTCGACGCGGCGATGAAGATCGTCGAGGGTACCGCCCGCTCGATGGGTGTCACCGTCGCCGACTGACGTTCCCGACCTCGGGCACCGCCCCTCCCATTTCCCGGAAAGTGGGCGCAAACGACAGCGACACGCCGGTGGAACTTGTCGTCAGCGCCCAGTTTCCGGTGGGGATGGGAATCACCGAACACAACTGAATAGTCAGCAAGCGAGAACCTGGGAGGGCCGAAGCGCGGCCCGACGTACCAGAAACTGGTGAAAGGAACCAGACCCATGAAGCGCAGCAAGGCATACACGTCCACCGCGGCCACGATCGAGGCGGAGCGGCTCTACTCGCCGCTCGAGGCCATCGAGACCGCAAAGTCCGGAGCCAAGGCCAAGTTCGACGAGACCGTCGAGGTCTCGACCCGGCTCGGGGTCGATCCCCGCAAGGCGGATCAGATGGTTCGCGGCACGGTGAACCTGCCGAACGGTACCGGCAAGACCGCCCGCGTGCTGGTGTTCGCCACCGGTGACCGGGCCGAGGCCGCGAAGGCGGCCGGAGCCGACGAGGTCGGCGCCGACGAGTTGATCGAGAAGGTCATGGGAGGCTACCTCGATTTCGACGCCGTCGTCGCGACGCCGGACCTGATGGGTAAGGTCGGCCGGCTCGGCCGCGTCCTGGGCCCGCGCGGCCTGATGCCGAACCCCAAGACTGGCACCGTGACGATGGATGTTGCCAAGGCCGTGACCGAGATCAAGGGCGGCAAGATCGAGTTCCGGGTCGACCGGCACGCCAACCTGCACTTCATCATCGGCAAGGCCTCCTTCAGCCCGGAGCAGCTGTCGCAGAACTACTTCGCCGCCCTCGACGAGGTGCTGCGGCTCAAGCCGAGCGCGTCGAAGGGCCGTTACCTGCGCAAGATCACGGTGTCCACGACCATGGGACCGGGTATCCCCGTCGACCCGAACAAGACCAAGCCGGACGCCGAGTAGCCGGTCGGGTCCGCCGCACTCGCCCAGAGACCAACGGCTTCCTGCACACCCTGTTCGAGGCTGCGCACTTCATAACGTGTGCAGACTCGAACAGGGTGTGCGGCTTTGGAGGCACAACGGGCGCGACCGCCGAGGTGGCAGAGTCGGCACATGGCCGTACGGATGGGAACCGCCGCCGGGCGCTGGGTGCTCGCCGCAACAATCGGTGGATCTGGCATGGCCATGCTGGACTCGACCGTGGTCAACGTCGCGCTCGCGCGAATCGGTGTTGACCTGGGTGCGGACTTCACGACCCTGCAGTGGATCACCAACGCGTACACCCTGACGCTGGCGTCCTTCATCCTCGTCGGCGGCGCGCTCGGCGACCGGTACGGCCGGCGGCGGGTCTTCGTGATCGGAACGGTCTGGTTCGGTCTGGCCTCGGCCGGGTGCGCCCTCGCGCCGACGGCCGAGCTGCTGGTGGCGGCCAGAGCGTTGCAGGGTATCGGCGGCGCGCTGCTGGCGCCGGGCAGTTTGGCGATCATCTCCGCGACGTTCGATCGGACCGATCGTGCGCGGGCCATTGGCACGTGGTCTGGCTTGGGTGGCGTCGCGGCGGCGCTCGGTCCCTTCCTGGGCGGTTGGTTGGTCAGCGTGGACTGGCGGCTGGTGTTCCTGATCAATGTGCCGGTGTCTGCCGCTGTCGCCCTGGTTGCGGTCCGACATATTCCCGAGGCCGGCCGCAACCCGGCGGCGGCTCGGCTGGACCTTCCCGGCACCGTCTGCATTGTCGGAGCGCTGAGCACGACGACGTACGCGCTCACCGCCGCCGGCGCCACCGGCTGGACGACCTCGCTGGTGGCCGTCGGGGTGATCGCTATCGCCCTGTGGGTCGCGTTCGTCCTGGTCGAGCATCGCAGCGCCTCGCCGCTGGTCCCGCTGTCGCTGTTCGCGAACCGGGTGTTCGCGGCCACCAATCTCACGACGGCCTTCATGTACGCGGCGCTGGCTGTCTACTTCTTCCTGGTCGTGTTGCAGCTCCAGCTCGTCGCGGGCTGGTCACCGATCGAGGCCGGAACCGCCATCTTGCCGGCCACGGCGCTGATGCTCTTGCTGTCGGCCCGCGCCGGTGGACTGTCCGAGCGGCTCGGACCCCGACCGCTGATGACGCTGGGAACACTGCTGGCGGCCGCCGGGTTCGCGGCCGGCACCCGGATCGGCGCAGATGCGTCGTATGTCACCGATGTCTTGCCGTCGGTGCTGTTGCTGGGTCTGGGGCTGTCCTGCGCGGTGTCGCCGCTGACGGCCGCCGTGCTGGGGGCTGCGCCGGATCGCCTGGTCGGTGCTGCCTCCGGCGTCAACAACGCGGTCGCCCGGTCGGCCGGGCTGCTCGCGATCGCCGTCATCCCGGGCCTGGTCGGTCTGGGATCGCCCGGCGGTCTCCAGCCGGCCGCGGTGCAACGAGGCTTCGTCGCGGCCCTGTGGATCGGCGCCGGGCTGATGGCGGCGGCTGCTCTCGTGTCGCTGGTCGGCGTCCCCGCGCGCCGTGCGGTCACCGAGCCGCCCCCCGAGATCGCGATCCACAAGGACACCTGCTGCCCGGTCGGCGCGCCCTCTCTGGCGCCTCCTGCCGACCACCTCCCGGCCTGATCAGGCAGAACTCGGGTCGGGTGGGGGCTGGTGGAGTCACAGCGCGGCGGAGGTGAGCGCATCCCCGGACAGCCGGAAGACGGTCCACTCATCCATCGGCGTGGCGCCCATCGCCCGATAGAACTCGATCGACGGGGTGTTCCAGTCCAGCACCGACCACTCGAACCGGGCATAGCCCCGAGCGACCGCAACGCGCGCCAGCGACCGCAACAGTGCCTTGCCGAGCCCCCGACCGCGATGCGCGGGGCGGACGTACAGATCCTCCAGATAGATCCCGTGCACGCCTTCCCAGGTCGAGAAGTTCAAGAACCACAGGGCGAACCCCACCACCTCAGCCTCGTCACCGGCCTCGGCGACCAGGGCGAACACTGCCGGGGCCGGGCCGAACAGTGCCGTGTCCAGCTGGGCGTCGGTCGCTCGCGCCCGGTCCGCCAGGCGTTCGTACGTCGCCAGCTCGACGATCAGCTCACGGATCCGCGGTACGTCGGTCGGCCTCGCCTCGCGAACGGCCGGGTGCAGACGGGGGAGCGGCTGGGTCACCGGCTCAGCCTAGGCGGGTCTGCAGCTTCGCCTCGGCCCGCTCGCTGACCGGGTCCGGAAAAGCGACACCCCGCTTCCTGGGGGGGTGGGAAGCGGGGTGTCGCAAGGGGGAGGTCTGTCAGCCGACGCGGCGGGCGCCTTTGAACGGCATGTACTTCATCTTGATGTATGCGACCGGCTTCCCGGGCCGCGACGCGTGGATGACCTTACCGTTTCCAGCGTAGATTGCCACATGGCTGGGACCGGAGTAGAAGAAGACCAGGTCGCCGGGTCGCAGGTTCTTCTTGGCGACCTTCTTTCCCTTGTGGAACTGCCCCTTCGCGCTGTGCGGGAGCTTCTTGCCCGCCTTCGCCCAGGCCTTCATGGTCAGACCCGAGCAGTCCCACGCGTTGGGGCCGGCAGCACCGTAGCGGTAGCGATCGCCGAGCTGCTTCTTCGCGAACGCCAGCGCAGTCCTGCCTCTGGAGGATGCGCTCTTCGAGCCTCCGCCGACCTTCTTGGCTGGTGACGGGCCGAGCACCTTCAGGCTCGCAGCCTGGCCGGTCTGCAGCAGCCGCCAGTTCCCACTCCCGGCGACACCGGACTGTTTCCAGCCCTTGGCTCGCTGGATGCCCTTGACGCGGTTGACCGTCGCCGTGTCGAACGTCCCGGTGATGGCGACCGGCCGGCCCGATGCAGTCAGCGCACGCTGGAGCCGGAGGACGGCCTCGCCCTTCTTGCCCTTGTCGAGCTTGGGGGTGCTGCCGCGCGACAGCAACGCGGTCCAGGCGCCCTTGTCGACGACGGCGCCGCCGGACAGCTTCTTCGTTGCCTTGAACTCGGCGGCGGCCGCGGCCTCGGCGGCGGTGAATGCACCGTCGACCTCGACGGCGTAGCCGGCGCCGGACAGCAGGCACTCGGCCGCGATTGCGCTCGTCCCGCTGGCTCCGGCGCTGATGTTCGGGTAGCTCGTGAGGCTCAGCTCGCACTTTGGTGCCGAGGTCGGCGCCGATTGGGCCGGGACCTCTGTTGCTGCAAACATCGATGCCGCGAGCGCCGTGGTCGCGATCAGCGTGGCGCCGTTCCTGAGAACTCTGTTCATGTACTCCCCCTTTGGAGTGTTCGGCCCCATCCCTCCCAGGCCGGGAGCCACGCGACGACATCGTTGTCGCGGATGCCGGGTCGGTCCATCTCGAGGGACATGGATGCCGATGGCAGGCGGGTGTTGCGGGTCCGTGCTCGGCCGCAGTTCCCGTCGGCCGAGCCGCACGTTATCAAACCGAGACAATCGCAACAAATTCGTGACCAAGCTGCCGGTCGACGTGATAGCGTTCCGGCCCCTGCGTTCCGGCCCCTGCGTTCCGGCCCCTGCGTCCGGCCCCTGCGTTCCGGCCCCTGCGTTCCGGCCTCGATCCGGTCCGGGCCGGCTAGGCTCCCGGATTTGGCCCGTACGCCCGTCGGCACGTACAGTGATCGGTGCCGAAGACCGCTGGTTGGCCGGAGTGATCCGATCACCAAGCACCCGAGACGGGTGGCCCGCGCAGGTGAGTGATGTGACATCGAGGGATCGCAAGATCCCAGTTGCCCCGTGACGCGCCTGCGCTCCGGGGCTTTTTTCTTGTCTCTGGAACCCCTTCGGCGCCGCGGTCGCACAACTCGTGCGTACGCATCAGGCAAGACGAAGTGGAGGAGACCATGGCGAGGCCGGACAAGGCAGCCGCAGTCGCCGAGCTGACGGAGCGATTCTCCAACGCAGGCGGCGCTGTGCTGACCGAGTACCGCGGACTCACCGTGAAGGCGCTGAAGGAACTGCGCCGATCACTTGGTGAGGACGCCACCTACGCCGTGTCGAAGAACACGCTGACCACGATCGCCGCTCGGCAGGCGGGCGTCGAGGGCATCGACGACCTGCTCGTCGGCCCGACCGCGATCGCCTTCATCGACGGTGACCCCGTCGTGGTGGCCAAGGGTCTGCGTGACTTCGCGCGGAACAATCCGCAGCTCGTGATCAAGGGCGGTGTGCTGGACGGAAAGCCACTCACCCCCGACGAGGTGCGCAAGCTCGCCGACCTCGAGTCGCGCGAGGTGCTGCTCGGCAAGGCAGCAGGTGCCATGAAGGGCGTGCTGGCCCAGGCCGTGTCGCTGCTCGCGGCGCCGCTCTCCCAGGCTGCCCGGCTGCTGGCAGCCCTGGAGCAGGCCGCCACCGAGAATCCCTCGCTGATCGCCGGCGCCGGTGCACCTGCGTCAGCTCCGGAGGACACCAGCGAGCCGAGCAACGAAGAGCTCGACCAGGCGGCTGCCGCCGCCGAGCCGAGCAACGAAGAGCTGGACCGGGCGGCTGCTGCCCCCGAGCCGGCTGCGGAAGCAGCCCCAGCCGAGGAACCCGCCGCGGATGCAGCACCTGCTGCCGAAACGGCAACCGATGCAGCACCCGCTGCGGATGAAATCACCACCGTCGCGGCCGACGCTGCGGAAGACAAGTAAGGAAGGAACGCCATCATGGCCAAGCTCAGCACCGACGAGCTCCTGGATGCTTTCAAGGAGCTCACCCTCATCGAGCTCAGCGAGTTCGTCAAGCAGTTCGAGGAGACCTTCGGCGTGACTGCCGCTGCTCCGGTCGCCGTGGCCGCTGCCCCGGCCGCCGGTGGCGCCGGTGGCGACGCCGCCGAGGCCGAGGAGGAGAGCGACGAGGTCGACGTCATCCTCGACGCCATCGGCGACAAGAAGATCCAGGTCATCAAGGAGGTGCGTACCCTCACCAGCCTCGGCCTCAAGGAGGCCAAGGAGCTCGTGGAGGCCGCGCCGAAGGCCGTCTTGGAGAAGGTCACCAAGGAGGCCGCCGGTAAGGCGAAGGAGGCCCTCGAGGCCGCCGGCGCTTCGGTGACCGTCAAGTAACGTCGCTCGACCTCGCTGTGTAGTCAGGGGCGGCGGATCCGATCACGGATCCGCCGCCCTTTCTCATTGCACCGTTGACTTCTCAGCCGGTTCGCCGATCCGGCGCGAGGGCCGGAACCGACCGGGTGCAGGCTGCAGTCTCTAGCGTACGGAGCCCGGTTCGAGCCGGGTGCCGGTTGGGTGGCTCATCGCGGAGAACACGCATCAGTGCTTGTCAGCGGTCGAATTATGAGTATCATCGTCGCCAAGCGGTCGTCGTCGACTTGACCGTTCTGCTCCGCCGTGCGCTCGGGACTTGACCAGCAGCCAACAGGTGTATATATTGGGGGTTTGCCTCCGCCCTTTTGACGACCCGTTTCATTTGACGCGGGCCGTTCAGCATGCGCGGACGCATCTGGATGACCAGTCCAAACCCTGGAAGGACAACTGTTGGCCGCCGCGCGCACCATCGCCAAGAACCAAGTCGTATCCACCACCGGCCGCATCTCTTTCGCGAAAATCGCGGAACCGCTCGAGGTTCCGGACCTGCTCGATCTGCAGATCGACTCCTTCGACTGGCTCGTCGGAAACGAGGCCTGGCGCCAGCGCGTCCAGACAGCTCTCGACGAGGGTCGTACCGACATCAACACCAAGTCGGGCCTCGAGGAGATCTTCGAGGAGATCTCCCCGATCGAGGACTTCTCCGGGACGATGTCGCTCTCGTTCCGCGATCACCGCTTCGAGCCGCCGAAGAACTCGGTGGACGAGTGCAAGGACCGTGACGTCACGTACGCGGCGCCGCTGTTCGTCACCGCCGAGTTCATGAACAACGAGACCGGCGAGATCAAGAGCCAGACCGTCTTCATGGGCGACTTCCCGCTGATGACCGACAAGGGCACCTTCGTCATCAACGGGACGGAGCGCGTGGTCGTGTCGCAGCTCGTCCGCAGCCCGGGAGTCTACTTCGAGCAGAACACCGACAAGACCTCCGACAAGGACATCTTCACCTGCAAGATGATCCCCTCGCGCGGTGCGTGGCTGGAGTTCGAGATCGACAAGCGCGACATGGTCGGCGTCCGCCTCGACCGCAAGCGCAAGCAGAACGTCACCGTGCTGCTGAAGGCGCTCGGCTGGGACGACGCCAAGATCCTCGAGGAGTTCGGCGAGTACGAGTCCATGCGGCTCACGCTGGAGAAGGATCACACCACCACCACCGATGAGGCGCTGCTCGACATCTACCGCAAGCTGCGGCCGGGCGAGCCGCCGACCCGCGAGGCCGCCCAGGCGCTGTTGGAGAACTACTACTTCAACCCGAAGCGGTACGACCTGGCCAAGGTCGGTCGCTACAAGATCAACAAGAAGCTCGGGCTGGAGCTGCCGTTCGACAAGCAGGTCCTCACGGTCGAAGACATCGTCGCCGCGATCCGCTTCATCGTCGCACTGCACGAGGGTCGCGAAACGCTCCCCGCCCCGCGTGGCGAGCTGATCGTCGAAGAGGACGACATCGACCACTTCGGTAACCGCCGGCTGCGTACCGTGGGGGAGCTGATCCAAAACCAGCTGCGCACCGGCCTGGGCCGGATGGAGCGCGTCGTCCGGGATCGGATGACGACCCAGGACGTCGAGGCGATCACGCCGCAGACCTTGATCAACATCCGTCCGGTGGTGGCGGCGCTGAAGGAGTTCTTCGGCACCTCGCAGCTGTCCCAGTTCATGGACCAGACGAACCCGGTCGCCGGCCTGACCCACAAGCGGCGCCTGTCGGCCCTGGGTCCGGGCGGTCTGTCCCGCGACCGCGCGGGGATGGAGGTTCGTGACGTCCACACCAGCCATTACGGCCGGATGTGCCCGATCGAGACGCCGGAGGGCCCGAACATCGGTCTGATCGGCTCGCTCGCCTCGTTCGCCCGGGTGAACGCCTTCGGCTTCGTCGAGACGCCGTACCGCAAGGTCGAGAACGGTCACGTGACCGACCAGATCAACTACCTCACCGCCGACGAGGAGGACCGCTTCGTCATCGCCCAGGCCAACGCCAAGCTGGACGAGAACGGCAAGTTCACCCAGGACCGGATCCTCGTCCGCAAGCGGCACGGCGAGGCCGACGAGGTCGTGGTCGACGACGTGCACTACATGGACGTCTCGCCGCGCCAGATGGTGTCGGTGGCTACGGCCATGATCCCGTTCCTCGAGCACGACGACGCGTCGCGCGCCCTGATGGGCTCGAACATGCAGCGCCAGGCCGTCCCGCTGCTCCGCTCCGAGGCGCCGTTCGTTGGCACCGGCATGGAGTACCGCGGTGCGGTCGACGCCGGCGACGTCACCGTCGCCGAGCAGCCGGGAACCGTGACGTCGGTGAGCGCCGACCTGATCGACATCGCCAACGACGACGGCACGTACAAGACGTTCCGACTGAGCAAGTTCCGTCGTTCCAACCAGGGCACCTGTATCAACCAGCGTCCGCTGGTGAGTACCGGACAGCGGGTCGAGAAGGGCACGCCGCTGGCCGACGGCCCTTGCACCGACCAGGGCGAGATGGCGCTGGGTCGCAACCTGCTCGTCGCGTTCATGCCGTGGGAGGGCCACAACTACGAGGACGCGATCATCCTCAGCCAGCGGCTGGTGCAAGACGACGTCCTCACCTCGATCCACATCGAGGAGCACGAGGTCGACGCCCGCGACACCAAGCTCGGTGCGGAGGAGATCACCCGCGACATCCCCAACGTCTCCGAGGAGATGCTGGCCGATCTCGACGAGCGGGGCATCATCCGGATCGGTGCCGAAGTCAGCACCGGCGACATCCTGGTCGGCAAGGTCACCCCGAAGGGTGAGACCGAGCTGACCCCGGAGGAGCGGCTGCTCCGCGCGATCTTCGGTGAGAAGGCGCGCGAGGTCCGCGACACCTCGTTGAAGGTGCCCCACGGCGAGTCGGGCACCGTGATCGGTGTCCGGGTCTTCGACCGGGACTCCGACGACGAGCTCTCGCCCGGCGTCAACCAGCTGGTCCGGGTGTACGTGGCCCAGAAGCGCAAGATCTCCAATGGTGACAAGCTCGCCGGACGGCACGGCAACAAGGGCGTCATCTCCAAGATCCTGCCGATCGAGGACATGCCGTTCATGGAGGACGGCACCGCAGTCGACATCGTGCTCAACCCGCTCGGTGTGCCGAGCCGGATGAACATCGGGCAGGTGCTCGAGACCCATCTGGGCTGGGTGGCCAAGCAGGGCTGGGACCTCGACGGTGTCGAGGGCGCCTGGGCGGATCGGCTTCGCTCGGTCGGGCTCGGTCACGTCGACGGCGACAAGAACCTCGCCACCCCGGTGTTCGACGGCGCGACCGAGGAGGAGATCACGGGCCTGCTCGGCAACACGTTGCCGACCCGGGACGGGGCGAATCTGGTCAGCGCCGGCGGCAAGGCGCGGCTGTTCGACGGTCGCTCCGGTGAGCCGTTCCCCGAGCCGGTCGGTGTGGGTTACATCTACATGCTGAAGCTGCACCACCTGGTCGACGACAAGATCCACGCCCGATCGACCGGCCCGTACTCGATGATCACCCAGCAGCCGCTGGGTGGTAAGGCACAGTTCGGCGGTCAGCGATTCGGTGAGATGGAGGTCTGGGCCCTCGAGGCGTACGGCGCCGCCTGGGCTCTGCAGGAGCTGCTGACCATCAAGTCCGACGACGTCCCCGGCCGCGTGAAGGTGTACGAGGCGATCGTCAAGGGCGAGAACATCCCCGAGCCCGGCATCCCTGAGTCCTTCAAGGTGCTGGTCAAGGAGATGAAGTCGCTCTGCCTGAACGTGGAGGTGCTGTCTTCGGACGGCACCGAGGTGGAGCTGCGCGACTCCGACGACGACTACCGGGGAGGCGAGGACTTCGGCATCGACCTGTCCCGGCGGCCCGGCGAGTCCCTGGGTGCCCTTGACGAGGTCTGACCCACCTCCCACACCGAGTTGTCAGCGTCAGAAGCGGCCATGGCCGCTTCTGAGCGCTGACAAGTCGGAGAGTTACTGAGCTACTAAAGAGAAGAGACAACAAGTGCTCGACGTGAACTTCTTCGACGAGATCCGCATCGGCCTGGCGACGGCCGACGAGATCCGCCAGTGGTCGCACGGTGAGGTGAAGAAGCCCGAGACGATCAACTACCGCACGCTCAAGCCCGAGCGCGACGGTCTGTTCTGCGAGAAGATCTTCGGTCCCACCCGGGACTGGGAGTGCTACTGCGGTAAGTACAAGCGGGTCCGGTTCAAGGGCATCATCTGCGAGCGGTGCGGCGTCGAGGTCACCCGCTCCAAGGTGCGGCGTGAGCGGATGGGCCACATCGAGCTGGCCTCGCCAGTCACCCACATCTGGTACTTCAAGGGTGTCCCGAGCCGGCTCGGCTACCTGCTCGACATCGCGCCGAAGGACCTGGAGAAGGTCATCTACTTCGCCGCGTACATGATCACCTCGGTCGACGACGAGGCGCGGCACCGCGACCTGTCCTCGCTCGAGGGCAAGATCGACGTGGAGCGCAAGCAGCTGGAAGGCCGCCGCGACTCCGACATCGAGACGCGGATGAAGAAGCTGGAGAACGACCTGGGCCAGCTCGAGGAAGAGGGCGCCAAGGCCGACGTCAAGCGCAAGGTGCGCGAAGGTGCCGAGCGTGAGGTCAAGCAGCTGCGCGATCGTGCGCAGCGTGAGCTCGATCGACTGGACGCCGTCTGGAACCGCTTCAAGACCCTCAAGGTGCAAGACCTCGAGGGCGACGAAGTGCTCTACCGGGAGATGAAGACCCGGTTCGGCAAGTACTTCGCCGGCTCGATGGGCGCGGACGCGATCCAGAAGCGTCTGCAGACGTTCGACCTGGAGGCGGAGGCTACCTCGCTGAAGGAGACCATCCAGACCGGCAAGGGCCAGCGTAAGACGCGTGCCCTGAAGCGGCTGAAGGTCGTGTCGGCGTTCCTGTCCACCAAGAACAGCCCGACGGGAATGGTGCTGGACTGCGTGCCGGTCATCCCGCCGGACCTGCGCCCGATGGTGCAGCTCGACGGCGGCCGGTTCGCGACCAGCGACCTGAACGACCTCTACCGTCGCGTGATCAACCGGAACAACCGGCTGAAGCGGCTGCTCGACCTCGGCGCGCCCGAGATCATCGTCAACAACGAGAAGCGGATGCTCCAGGAGGCCGTCGACTCGCTGTTCGACAACGGCCGTCGTGGCCGTCCCGTCACCGGCCCGGGCAACCGTCCGCTGAAGTCGATCTCCGACATGCTCAAGGGCAAGCAGGGCCGGTTCCGCCAGAACCTGCTCGGCAAGCGCGTCGACTACTCCGGCCGTTCGGTCATCGTCGTCGGCCCGCAGCTCAAGCTGCACCAGTGCGGTCTGCCGAAGGCGATGGCGCTGGAGCTGTTCAAGCCGTTCGTGATGAAGCGGCTCGACGACCTCAACCACGCCCAGAACATCAAGTCCGCCAAGCGGATGGTCGAGCGCCAGCGCCCGGTCGTCTGGGACGTTCTCGAGGAGGTCATCGCCGAGCACCCGGTGCTGCTGAACCGGGCACCGACGCTGCACCGGTTGGGCATCCAGGCGTTCGAACCGCAGCTGATCGAGGGCAAGGCCATCCAGATCCACCCGTTGGTCTGTACGGCCTTCAACGCCGACTTCGACGGTGACCAGATGGCGGTCCACCTGCCGCTGAGCGCGGAGGCGCAGGCCGAGGCCCGCATCCTCATGCTGTCGACGAACAACATCCTCAAGCCGGCCGACGGCCGGCCGGTGACCATGCCGACTCAGGACATGATCATCGGGATGTACTACCTGACCATGCAGGTCGACGGCGAAGCCGGCGAGGGTCGGGCGTTCGGCTCGGTGGCCGAGGCGCTGATGGCCTTCGACCGTCGCGAGCTCAGCCCGCAGGCGAAGATCAAGCTGCGGCTGACCGACATCGTGGCGCCGGCCGGCAAGGAGCTCGCCGCCAACGGCAGCCTCCTGCTGGAGACGACGCTGGGACGCGCCCTGTTCAACGAGGCTCTGCCGGCGGACTACGCGTACGCCGACTACGAGGTGGGCAAGAAGCAGCTCGGTCAGATCGTGAACGACCTCGCGGAGCGCTACCCCAAGGTCGAGGTGGCGCACTGCCTTGACGCGTTGAAGGACCTCGGTTTCCACTGGGCCACCCGGTCCGGTGTCACCGTGTCCATCGGCGACGTGGAGACCCCGGCCGACAAGCCGGAGATCTTGGCCGTCTACGAGGAGCGGGCCGCCAAGATCGACAAGCAGTACGACCGCGGCCTCATCACCGAGGACGAGCGGCGTCAGGAGCTGATCGAGATCTGGACCGACGCGACATCGCGGCTCGGTACGGCGATGGAGAAGAACTTCTCCAGAACCAACCCGATCTACATGATGGTCCACTCCGGCGCCCGCGGGAACATGGTGCAGATGCGCCAGATCGCCGCCATGCGTGGCCTCGTGGTGAACCCCAAGGGCGAGATCATCGCGCGACCGATCAAGTCGAACTTCCGCGAGGGTCTGTCGGTGCTGGAGTACTTCATCTCCACCCACGGTGGTCGAAAGGGCCAGGCCGACACCGCGCTGCGGACGGCCGACTCGGGCTATCTGACCCGTCGGCTGGTCGACGTCAGCCAGGACGTGATCATCCGCGAGGAGGACTGCGGCACCGAGCGTGGCCTCAACAAGGTGATCGCGTCCGACGAGGGTGGCGGTCGGCTGCTGCTGGACGAGCACGTCGAGACGGCGGTCTACGCCCGGACGCTGGCGACCGACGTGGTCGACGCCGACGGTGCCGTCCTGCTGCCCGCCGGCGTCGATCTCGGCGACGTGAACATCCGGCTGCTGATCGACAACGGCGTCACCGGGGTCAAGGTGCGCAGCGTCCTCACCTGTGAGGCCGCCTCGGGCACCTGCGCGATGTGCTACGGCCGTTCGCTGGCGACCGGCAAGCTCGTCGATGTCGGCGAGGCGGTCGGCATCGTCGCGGCGCAGTCGATCGGCGAGCCCGGCACGCAGCTCACGATGCGTACGTTCCACACCGGTGGTGTGGCGGGCGACGACATCACCCAGGGTCTGCCGCGTGTCGTCGAGCTGTTCGAGGCGCGTCAGCCGAAGGGCAAGGCGCCGATCGCCGAGGCCACCGGCCGGATCGAGATCGAGGACTCGGATCGCCTGAAGAAGGTCACCGTCATCCCCGATGACGGCGCCGAGCCGATCGAGATCACGGTCAGCCGGCGCGCGCGCCTGCTGGCGGAGGACGGCGACCACGTCGAGGTGGGTCAGCAGATCACGGCGGGCACGCCCGATCCGCAAGACGTCCTCCGGGTGCTCGGTGTCCGCAAGGTGCAGGAGCACCTGGTCGAGGAGGTCCAGTCGGTGTACCGGACCCAGGGTGCGCCGATCCACGACAAGCACATCGAGATCATCATCCGGCAGATGCTGCGCCGGGTGACGGTGATCGAGTCGGGTGACTCCGACCTGCTCGCCGGCGATCTCGTCGACCGGCTCTCGTACGAGAGTGCGAACCGCAAGGTCGTGTCCGAGGGCGGTACGCCGGCCTCGGGTCGTCCCGTGCTGATGGGGATCACCAAGGCATCGCTGGCCACGGAGTCGTGGCTGTCGGCGGCGTCGTTCCAGGAGACCACGAAGGTGCTCACCGATGCGGCGATCCACGGCAAGTCGGACAGCCTGGTCGGTCTGAAGGAGAACGTCATCCTCGGCAAGCTGATCCCGGCCGGCACCGGCCTGGAGCGGTACCGCAACATCCGAGTGGAGCCCACCGCCGAGGCGAAGGCACAGGCGTACACGATGGTCGGTTACGACCCGTTCGACTACGACTTCGGGTCGGGGTCGGGCGCGGCCGTGCCGCTGGAGGAGTTCGACCTGGGCGACTACCGCTGATCGCGGTCATGGCCCTGTTGCTGTGACGCTCGGCCCCCTCACCCGACTCGGGTGTGGGGGCCGAGTCGTTCTCAGAGAGGTCACCGCAGCGGCACATTCCTCCTTCGACGACGTCGCCGAGGCAATCGCCAAGATGACGATGACGACCCGGCGATCGGGTACGACCAGGATCGGTTGAATGGATCGGTTGAACCCCGAATCCCGCGGCGGCGGACAAGGACACCTCCACTGCCTGCCGCGCCTCCAGAATCGTCCGTGCCCGTGCTCGGTGGCACTGGGACGGGCACCTGCCGCACGCGGTCCACAGACAGGATGCGGCCCCGTGCCACACATCGTCGTCGAGAGACAGCCGCCCGATCTGGGGGACAGCCCGGGCGCCTCCATGGCCGCCTGCACGCCCGGCAGCCTCGGGCAGCCCGGATGTCTGATCGGTACACCGGTCCCGGTGGCGAGTATCCAATGTTCGGTGATTGTCTCGGCAGGGATTGACACTCGCATAACTACGCCGGGCAATGCTGTGCAAGACCTCCCACGAGACGACCCGCGACCCTAGGCTGAGCGCGTGTTGATCACGGAGCTGATGGCGCCGCTGCTGGGGGACTGGCAGGGTGCCGAGCAGCAGGAGGCTTCGCCGTGGGCGCCGGCGTCAGCTGCCCGCGGCGCGCTCCGATTCAAGCACGAGGCCGGTGGGTCCGTGGTGGTCCAGGACTACCGACAGGTCCGCGAGGACGGCATGGAGTTCTACGGCCACGGTGTGTTCCTCGCCCAGGGCGAGGAGGTCTGGTGGTGGTTCTTCGACTCCTACGGTGAGCCGCCGGTCCCAGCCGTAGGCGGCTGGGTGGACGGTGAGCTCGCGCTGGCGAAGACGACCGTCCGCGGTACAGCCGTCCATCGGTTCCGCTCGACCTGGGACCAGCTCGACTACCGGATCACTCTCGGCGCGGCGGCGGAGGGCGCGGTCACCCCGTTCCTCGCCGGCACGTACTCGCGGATCAGCGGGCACTGACCCTTCCGGCCTTCCGGCTCGCGCACTCGTACGCTCCGCACCTTTCGTACGCTCCCGCACCGTCTCGTACGCTCGCGCACCCTTTCGTACGCTCCCGCACGGTCTCGTACGCTCCCGCACCGTTTCGTACGCTCCCGCACCCTTTCGGTAACCGAGGCACCGTCTGGAGAGGGTGCCTCGACCGTCTTCCCGGTGCCTCCACCCGTGCCCGCACTGGCCGGAGTGCCCGTGCACTGGCGTAGGGCTCACGAAGGGCCAGCGACGGCTGACCCGGTGGGTGTCGGCGGCCTCTTGTCAAGAGTTTCGACAGTTATCCACAGATGTTGCTCGACCCCCTTACGCAGGAGGTCCTCGGTCTGATCGGCTTCGCCGCATGAACGACATCAGACTCACCTCCGACCTCAGGCGAGACGGCTTCAGTCCCGACGACATTGCCCGGATCTGCCGCGATGGCGGGCTCGCTCGGGTGCGACGTGGCGCGTACGGACCGCCGATCCAACCGGGCATGCAGGCGGAGGATCGCCACCTGCAGATGATCATGGGGACCGTCCCACAGCTTCGCGGCACCGCGGTGCTCAGTCACGGCTCGGCCGCGGTTGTGCACGGTCTCCCGACCTGGACCAGAGCACTGGACCGGGTGCACATCACCCGTCCGCGCGCGGGCGGCGGAGCCGTGCGCGGTGTGGTCACCATCCACACCTCCGCGCTACCAGTGAGCGAGGTCGCCGAGGTCCACGGGCTGACCGTGACCTCGCTCGAGCGAACGATCGCCGATCTGGGACGTACGCTCCCGATCGAGCAGGCGGTCGCCGCCGCGGATCGCGCCGTCGCGGGCGGACTCGACGTGGATGAGCTCGAGCGGGTCCTGTCCCGGCAGCGCGGCTGGCCGGGTGTGCCGCGTGCTCGCCAGGTCGGCCGGCTGCTCGACGGGCTCGCCGAGAGTCCCGGCGAGTCGGTCAGTCGCGTGCGTTGCTGGCAGGCCGGACTCCCGACGCCGACGCTGCAGTACGTGATCCGTCGCCATGGCGTCGAGATCGCCCGCTGCGACTTCGGCTGGGAGGAGCAGCGCACGTTGGGAGAGTTCGACGGCAAGATCAAGTACGGTCGACTGCTCCGGCCCGGTGAAACGGCGCAAGACGTCGTCTATCGCGAGAAGCTGCGCGAGGATGCCCTTCGCGATCTGGGCTGGCAGGTCGTGCGCTGGACCTGGTCCGAGCTCTATCAGCCCGGCGTTGTCGCCGACCGGATCCGCCGCGCGTTCGATCGGTCGCGCGTCCGGATTGCCTGACGCTTGTTGTCTCGAATCCCGGCCGAGCCGCCGAGGCACCGGGACGACGGTCGAGGCACCCTCTCCAGACGGTGCCTCGGTTACCGAAAGGGTGCGCGAGCGTACAAAACGGTGCGCGGGAGCGTACGAGAGGGTGCGGGGGCGTACGAGAGGGTGCGCGATAGCGTCGAGGTGATGTCTCTCGGTGAGGTCACCCGGTCGAGCCTGTTCCTGCGGGCCGCCGAGCTCGGTCCAGAGTCGCCGCTGCCCGCGTTCGTCGGCCTGCAGCGCCTGCCCGAGGTCGAGCGTTCTCCCGGGCTGCCACGGGAGATGCGCGAGCGGATGGCGTACGGCCGACTCGGCAACCCGCTGCCGTACGCCCTGCTGAACGGCTACGGCCGAGAGCTCCGGTCGCGGGAGGTCACCGCGATCAGGCTCGCGAACGACTACCTGGAGGCGTACGTCCTGCCGGAGTTGGGCGGTCGAGTCTGGTCGCTGCGCGATCGACGCCGCGGCCGGGATCTGGTCTTCGCCAATCCCCGGCTGCAGTTCGCCAACTTCGCGCTGACCGACGCATGGTGTGCCGGCGGGATCGAGTGGAACCTCGGCTCGACCGGGCACTCCGCGACGACCAGCCGGCCCGTCTTCGCTGCCCGGGTCGACACCGATCGTGGCCAGCTGTTGCGGATCTGGGAGTGGGAACGCACCCGCGATCTCGTGTTCTGCGTGGATCTGCTGCCGGCCCCGGACCGGCCGGCCCTCCTGGTGTTCGTCCGTGTGCGCAATGTGGATCCCGATCCCAAGCCGCTCTACTGGTGGACCAACGTCGCCGTTCCCGAACACGATGCAACCCGGGTTCTGGCGTCGGCGGACCTCGCGTGGCGGACGACGTACGACGGCTCGATCGAAACCGTGGCGATGCCCCATCCGGACCACCCCGACGTCGACGCGAGCTACCCGATGACGGCGACCGCTGCGGCCGACTACTTCTTCCAGGTTCCCGACGGTCGCCGTCCGTGGGTGGCTGCCGTCCAGCCGGACGGGAGCGGGTTGGTCCAGACCTCGACAACGGCCCTGCGCGGACGCAAGTTCTTCCTGTGGGGAGACGGTTCCGGCGGCCGGCGGTGGCAGGAGTGGCTCAGCGGTCCCGGCCGGCGGTACGTGGAGATCCAGGCTGGGTTGGCGACCACCCAGCTGGAGCACCTGCGGCTGGCCGGTCGCGGCGACGTGAGCTGGGCGGAGGCGTACGTTGCGCTGGAGACCGACCCAGCCGTGAGTCACGCCGAGTGGCCGGCGGCGCTCGGGGCGGTCGAGGCGCGGTTGGACTCGTCGTTGACTGCGCACGAGCTGGCGGTCTGGCACGGGTGGTGGCTGGCAGAGGTCGCGGACCGGGCGCCGACCGAACAGCTCGCCGACGGATCGGGGGCAGGCCTCGCCGAGCTCCTCGTCCGGCGCAGGTCGCCCGCGGAGCTGCCGGGAACTCCGTTCGATCGGCCACGTCGTGACGGGTTCAGACACCTGGTTCGATTGGCGCAGACCGGACACCTTGATCAGGACGCGGCCGGGGCCGAGTTGTTCATCCCGCCGATCTCGGCGCACTGGGAGCGGCCGCTCTCCGACGTGGCCGACGGTTGGTGGGGGTCGCTGATGGTCGCCGTCCGAGCTCATGCGGCAGGCGAGGCGGATCGGGCCGAGACGAGCTACCGGGAATCCGCTGCGCACCGTCGGACGGCCTGGTCGGCCCGCGGCCGGGCGCTGCTGGCGGCCGCGCGCGGCGATGACGATCGGGCCGCGCAGCGTTATCTCGACGCCGTGGCACTCGAGCCCGAGTGCCTTCCGCTGCTGGTCGAGGCGGCGGAGCACCTGCTCCGGACCGGACGGGCCGAGGCGTGTGTGGAACTGATCGACCGAGCACCGGAGGTCGCCGGTCGACACGGGCGAGTGGGTTTGCAGCGCTGCCGCGCGCTGCTGGCGACGGGTCGGCTGGAGGAGGCCCGGGAGGTGCTCGACGGAAGGCTGGAGATTGCGGACCTGCGCGAGGGCGAGACGCTTGGCAGCGTCTGGCGTGAGGCGTACGTCGACCGACCGCTGCCCCAGGAGTACGACTTTCGCATGCAGCCGGGCTGACCGACCGCGTAGCCTGTCGCTCGTGGCAGTGATCGACACCGTGAACGTCGGCCGGCGGGCACGCAATCCGTACAAGAAGGGGCTCGACACCGGCATCGGCAAGGCTCCGACCGATGGACCCGTCGAGATCCGCTCGCCGGGACCGAAGAGTGGTGGTCGGGGGAGCGGCCTGGTCGGCGACTTCATCGGAGACGGCAAGCACCACGGTGGCGACGAGCAGGCGGTGTACGCCTTTCAGCGCGAGGATCTCGACGCTTGGCAGACGCGGCTCGACCGGACTCTGCCCAACGGCTTCTTCGGCGAGAACTTCACGACCCGCGATCTCGAGGTCAACGAGGCAGTGGTGGGGGAGCGCTGGCGGATCGGTACGGACGTGGTGCTGCAGGTGACCATGCCACGGATTCCCTGCGCCACATTCCGTGGCTGGGTCGGTGAGCCCGGCTGGGCCAAGTGGTTCACCGCCGCCGGCCGGCCAGGTGCGTATCTGCGGGTGATCACGCCCGGAGCGGTAACGGCCGGTGACCCCGTCGAGGTGATCCATCGTCCCGACCACCAGGTGACGATCTCGCTGCTGTTCCGGGCGACGACCACCGAGCGCGATCTGCTGCCGTCCCTGCTTGCGGCAGGCGATGACCTCGATCCCGGGATCCGCGAGGACGTGTACGCCCGCCGGCTGGTCGAGCTCGACTGACCACGGCGTTACGGCCGCGAGCGAATCGGCACCGGCCCCCCATCGACCCGAGGAGGATCTATGAGCACATCCGAACCGAGCAGACCCGTTCGCTTCGCCGCCGTCGGGCTGGATCACGCGCATGCGTTTGGGCAGATCGAGGGCCTGCGCGCGCAGGGCTGCGCACTGGTCGGGCTGAGCTCCGACGATCCGAGCGCGGACGTCGCCCGGGCCGCACGAGGACGCTGGCCCGACGCCCCCTGGGCCGACGATCCGGCATCGCTACTGCACGACCCCGACATCGATCTGATCGTGACCGCGGCCGTGCCGGACCGTCGAGCTGCGATCGCGCTCGAGGCGCTGCGCGGCGGCAAGGACGTGGTGGCCGACAAGCCGGGCTGCATCACGATCGACCAGCTCGACAAGATCGAGCGGGCGGTCGCTGAGAGCGGCCATTTCTGGTCCGTCACCTTCTCCGAGCGGTTCGAGGTTCGCTGCGCGATCAAGGCGGGGCAGCTGGTTCGCGAGGGCCGGATCGGCAAGGTCGTCCAGACCCTCGGCCTCGGCCCTCACCGAGAGACTGACCGGGCGCACCTGGCCGGTGGTCAGGGGCGTCCGGAGTGGTTCTACGACCGGAACCGGACCGGCGGGATCATCACCGATATCGCGAGCCACCAGATCGACCAGTTCCTCTGGTTCACCGGCTCGACGACCGCCGACGTCGTGTCGAGCACGGTCGCCAACTACACCCACCCCGATTCGCCGGCCATGCAGGACTTCGGTGAGGCGACATTCCGTTCGGCGAGCGCTCACGGGTACGTCCGGGTCGACTGGTACACCCCGCAGGGCCTGCCCACCTGGGGTGACGGTCGGCTCGTGGTCTTGGGCACCGAGGGTTACCTCGAGCTCCGCAAGTACGTCGACATCGCCGGCCGGCCGGGTAGGGACCACCTCTTCGTCGTCGACAGCTCAGGCACCGAGTACGTCGATTGCTCCGACGTCGTGCTGAGCTACTACCCCGATCTCGTGCACGACGTGGTCAACCGCACCGAGACGGCCTGCCCGCAGGCCCACACCTTCGAGGTGATGCGACTGGCGATCACGGCACAGCAGAAGGCTGCGATGTCGGGCTTCGCCCGGTAACTCGATCGGCCGGGGGCTACCAGGGTGCTCTCGAGCAGCGGGGGCATGACGTCGGCACCTCGTCGTGTCCGGAGCTCCCTCGAGCCTGCCACACTGGTTAGGCCGGACCCAGTTGGACCCGCGGGACCCGCGGACCCTGCTGGGCCAGCCCCGGCCAGCGCAGGGCCAGCGCCGGGCACGCGCCGGGCACGCGCCCGCTTGGCTCGACTGCGGCGCCTCGCCGCCGGCGAACGTGCGTCTGACCAGCGCTTTTCGCTGCGCGGGGTGACCGTGGGAGTACCCTGGAGCACGTCCGGCCCTCTGGTCGTGCCGGTGCGCTTTGACCGGGCTTCCGTGACCGGATAACCTAGATCCTTGTGTTCGGGCTTGCCCGACTCCTTGCGCGTGCCTTTGACCAGGTGAACCAGTTTGCCGGTGCGGCTCGCGCTCGCACGGTGAACCTCCGATCCGGATTGCTCCGGTCGGTGGCTCGCGCCACCACAGACTGTCACGAAGGAAAGAGAACAACGCGGTGCCCACAATTCAGCAGTTGGTCCGGAAGGGCCGCGCGGACAAGGTGAGCAAGACCAAGACGCCTGCGCTCAAGGACTCCCCGCAGCGTCGAGGGGTTTGCACGCGGGTCTACACGACCACGCCCAAGAAGCCGAACTCCGCCCTGCGCAAGGTGGCGCGTGTGCGCCTCTCCTCCTCCGTCGAGGTCACCGCGTACATCCCGGGTGTCGGACACAACCTGCAGGAGCACTCGATGGTGCTCGTCCGTGGTGGCCGCGTGAAGGACCTCCCGGGTGTTCGATACAAGATCATCCGCGGCACGCTCGACACCCAGGGTGTGAAGAACCGCAAGCAGGCGCGCAGCAAGTACGGCGCGAAGAAGGAGAAGTAATGCCGCGCAAGGGACCGGCGCCGAAGCGCCCGGTGATGGTCGACCCGGTCTACGGGTCGCCGGTGGTGAGCCAGCTGGTCAGCAAGATCTTGCTGGACGGGAAGAAAACCGTCGCTCAGAACATTGTGTATACGGCGCTGGAGGGCACCCGGACCAAGTCCGGCGTCGACCCCGTCCAGACCCTGAAGCGTGCGCTGGAGAACGTCAAGCCGTCGCTGGAGGTCAAGAGCCGCCGCGTCGGCGGTGCGACCTATCAGGTTCCGGTCGAGGTGAAGCCGGGCCGGGCGAACACCCTGGCACTGCGCTGGCTCGTCCACTTCGCGCGTGCCCGTCGGGAGAAGACGATGGCCGAGCGACTGATGAACGAGATCCTCGACGCGTCGAACGGTCTGGGTGCCGCTGTGAAGCGCCGCGAGGACACCCACAAGATGGCCGAGGCCAACAAGGCCTTCGCCCACTACCGCTGGTAACACATCGTTGCCGCCGAGTTGTCAGAACCCCAGCACCAGATCTGGTGCTGTCCTTGTGACAACTCGGGATTGAATCGAGAGGTTTGAGGCCGCCAGATGGCTGTCGACATCATCACCGACCTGTCCAAGGTCCGCAACATCGGGATCATGGCCCACATCGACGCGGGCAAGACCACGACGACCGAGCGCATCCTCTTCTACACCGGCATCAACTACAAGATCGGTGAGGTCCACGAGGGCGCGGCCACCATGGACTGGATGGAGCAGGAGCAGGAGCGGGGGATCACGATCACCTCCGCGGCGACCACCTGCCACTGGAAGAACCACCAGATCAACATCATCGACACCCCCGGACACGTCGACTTCACGGTCGAGGTGGAGCGCTCACTGCGCGTCCTCGACGGGGCCGTCGCGGTCTTCGACGGTGTCGCCGGCGTCGAGCCCCAGTCGCAGACGGTGTGGCGCCAGGCCGACCGCTACAAGGTCCCGCGGATCTGCTTCGTCAACAAGTTGGACCGAACCGGCGCGAGCTTCGACTTCTGCGTGAGCACCATCAAGAACCGGCTCAACGCGGTTCCGGCCGTGCTGCAGCTGCCGATCGGGGCCGAGGGCGACTTCATCGGCGTCATCGACCTGGTGCGGATGCGCGCACTGACCTGGCGCGGCGAGACGACGATCGGCGAGGACTACACGGTCGAGGAGATCCCGGCCGACCTGGTCGAGGCTGCCCGGACGGCGCATCACGCGCTGATCGAGATCGTGGCCGATTTCGACGACGAGCTGACCGAGACGTACCTCCTCGATGAGGACTCCGTCGACGCGACGATGCTCGAGCGTGCGGTACGCGCAGGCGTGCTGTCGTCCAAGATCACCGCAGTGCTCTGCGGCAGCGCGTTCAAGAACAAGGGTGTCCAGCCCCTGCTCGACGCCGTCATCGCCTATCTGCCGTCCCCGCTGGACGTGCCGGCGATCGACGGCTTCAAGCCGGGCGACGAGTCGGTCACGATCGAGCGCCACCCGACCGAGTCCGATCCGTTCTCGGCGTTGGCGTACAAGATCGCTGCCGATCCCCACCTGGGCCGACTGACCTACATCCGGGTCTACTCGGGCCGCCTCGAGGCGGGTTCGACGGTGCTCAACTCGACCAAGGGTCGGAAGGAGCGGATCGGCAAGATCTACCAGATGCACGCCAACAAGCGGCAGGAGATCGCCTCGGTCGGCGCCGGTCAGATCGTCGCCGTGATGGGCCTCAAGGACACCACCACCGGCGAGACCCTCTCCGACATCTCGAAGCCGGTGCAGCTGGAATCGATGGACTTCCCCGCCCCCGTGATCGAGCAGGCCATCGAGCCGAAGACCAAGTCGGACCAGGAGAAGCTGGGCACTGCGATCCAGCGCCTGGCCGAGGAGGACCCGACGTTCCGGGTGCACACCGACGACGAGACCGGGCAGACCATCATCGCCGGCATGGGCGAGCTCCATCTGGAGATCTTGATCGACCGGATGAAGCGCGAGTTCAAGGTCGAAGCGAACATCGGCAAGCCTCAGGTGGCTTACCGCGAGACGCTCAGGCGCGCGGTGCAGAAGGTCGAGTACACCCACAAGAAGCAGTCGGGTGGTTCCGGCCAGTACGCCCGGGTCATCATCAACCTCGAGCCGCTCGAGCCCGGGTCGGGCTACGAGTTCGTGAACGCCGTGACCGGCGGTCGGATCCCGCGGGAGTACATTCCGGCGGCCGACGAGGGCATCCAGGACGCCATGCAGTTCGGCGTGCTGGCGGGCTATCCGGTCGAGGACATCAAGGTGACGCTGGTGGACGGCGCCTACCACGACGTCGACTCCTCCGAGCTCGCCTTCCGGATCGCCGGTTCGATGGTGTTCAAGGAGGCGGCTCGCCGGGCCGATCCGGCACTGCTGGAGCCGGTGATGGCGGTCGAGGTCACCACCCCCGAGGACTACCTCGGCACGGTCATCGGCGACCTGAACTCGCGTCGCGGACACATCCAGGCGATGAATGACATGCATGGGAACAAGGTCATCGAGGCCCTCGTGCCGCTGTCGGAGATGTTCGGCTACGTCGGCGACCTGCGGTCGAAGACCTCGGGTCAGGCGTCGTACTCGATGGAGTTCCACTCCTATGCCGAAACTCCCAAGTCGATCTCCGAGGAGATCATCCAGAAGGCGCGCGGAGAATGATCCAGCGCCTGCCCCGATTGACGGGCGCAGCCGCGTCCGTAAACTAACTCGGGACTAATTCACCACCCGAGACGGAAAACAGAGCACGCCCCGCGATCGCGTGGCAACATCCAAGAAGGAGCCTCAGTGGCCAAGGCCAAGTTCGAGCGGACCAAGCCGCACGTCAACATCGGCACCATCGGGCACATCGACCACGGCAAGACCACGTTGACCGCGGCGATCACCAAGGTGCTGCACGACAAGTACCCGACGCTGAACGCCGTCTCGGCGTTCGATCAGATCGACAAGGCGCCGGAAGAGCGCCAGCGCGGCATCACGATCTCGATCGCGCACGTCGAGTACCAGACCGAGGCGCGGCACTATGCGCACGTCGACTGCCCCGGTCACGCCGACTACATCAAGAACATGATCACCGGTGCGGCCCAGATGGATGGCGCCATTCTCGTGGTGGCGGCCACCGACGGCCCGATGCCGCAGACCAAGGAGCACGTGCTGCTCGCCCGTCAGGTCGGCGTGCCGTCGATCGTCGTGGCGCTCAACAAGTGCGACATGGTCGACGACGAGGAGATCCTGGAGCTCGTCGAGCTGGAGGTGCGTGAGCTCCTGAGCGAGTACGAGTTCCCGGGCGACGACGTCCCGGTCATCAAGGTCGCCGCCTTCCCGGCGCTGAACGGTGACGCCAAGTGGGGCGAGTCGATCCTCGAGCTGATGAACGCGGTCGACGAGTACATCCCGCAGCCGGTCCGCGAGATCGACAAGCCGTTCCTGATGCCGGTGGAGGACGTCTTCACCATCACCGGGCGTGGCACCGTCATCACGGGCCGCATCGAGCGTGGCGTGGTCAAGGTGAACGAGGTCGTCGACATCATCGGCATCCGCGACACCAAGCAGACCACCACGGTCACCGGTGTCGAGATGTTCCGCAAGCTGCTCGACGAGGGCCAGGCCGGCGAGAACGTCGGGCTGCTGCTTCGTGGCACGAAGCGCGAGGACGTCGAGCGCGGCATGGTCGTCATCAAGCCGGGCACCACCACCCCGCACACGGAGTTCCAGGCTCGGGTCTACATCCTGAGCAAGGAGGAGGGTGGCCGTCACACGCCGTTCTTCAACAACTACCGGCCGCAGTTCTACTTCCGGACCACGGACGTGACCGGTGTGGTGAACCTGCCGGAGGGCACCGACATGGTGATGCCCGGTGACAACACCGACATGACCGTGCAGCTCATCCAGCCGATCGCCATGGAGGAGGAGCTCAAGTTCGCCATCCGCGAGGGTGGCCGGACCGTGGGCGCCGGGCGGGTCACGAAGATCATCAAGTGATCTCTCGCTGATCCCAGCCTCTGCGTAGGCCTTTTCAGAGGGCCCCGGACTCGCTAGAGTCCGGGGCCCTTCTGCATCTCTGGCTCGTTGTCCGCCTGCCCGCCCGCGTCAACTTTGCGC
>CAWHZT010000022.1:0-73471 GCA_963833925.1 uncultured Actinomycetota bacterium
CGCTGGCAGTGATCGACTACTGGGACTCGGTGGTGCTCACACCAGAGCTTCGCGCCCAGATCGCGAAGAACCCGCGCGCCCAAGATGGACATGGGACTCTCTCGAGCTCACGACCTACGGCGCCGCCGGCCTGTTCTGGGGCCACACCGTCGCGGACGGAGTTCCGGTCCCGACGCGGCTACGACATCACCCCGTGGCTGCCCTTCCTCACCCGAAGTGTGTTCATGATGGCAGCGTCGACGACGTACCACAACGAACCGGAGGCGAAGGACAAGATCACGGTCGAGAAGGTCCGGTTCGACTACGTCCGCACCCTGACCGATCTCTACATCGAGAACATGCTGCGGCCGTTCGCGGAGTTCCTGCACAGCAACGGGATGCAGCTTCGCTCGGAGATCAGCTACGGCCTGCCCGTCGAGCTTACCTGGCCGGGTCCGGAGGTCGATGGCATCGAGACGGAGTCGCTGGAGTTCGGATTGCAGATCGACGCTTATCGTCTGCTGGCCGGCCCGGCGCACCTGTTCGGCAAGCAGTACTCCTCCTCGAGAGACCGGAGCCACCACCCGCAACCACATTCTCGACCACCGCTTCTACGACCAGATCATCGCCACGCAGTTGGCCGCGGGCATCACCAAGACGGTCCTGCACGGCTGGGCGAGCACCGCCGGCGCCGAGGGTGCCACCGAGTGGCCCGGTCACGAAGGGATGTGGCCGATGTTCTCCGAGCGATTCGACACCCGACAGCCGGCGGCCGAGTTCTACCCGCTCTGGAACTTATCGTCAGTCGCTACCAGTGCCTGCTCCGGCAGGGTAAGCCGCGGATCGACGTAGGCATCCTGCGGACGGATCACTTCACCGACAACATGTCCGGGGTCGCGGTCGTCGAGCCGGACGGTCGCCGGGTGCACGATGGGGACGCGTACGGCCGTCGTTGGATGCGGAACCGGGAGAATCACTGGTGGCAGGATCTCGGCATGCAGGACGCGGATGGACATATGAGTTCTTCGACGGATCCCTGCTGATGCGCGACGACGTGTCGTTCGCCGACGGGCTGGTGCAAACGAACGGTCCCGGTTACCAGGCCCTGATCGTCTACCAGAGCGAGTGGACGCCGACGTTGCCGGGCACTTGCTCGACTGGGCACGGCAGGGCCTGAAGGTCCTGATCGTGCACGGCGCTCGGGAGGCCAAGCTGGTGCTGGCCGGGACGTCCACGACACACCAGCGCGCGGCTGCCCGCACCCCTGGGCTCGACGGCCGCGACGCGGAGCTCGCCGACACCATCGCTGCCCTGCTGACGCTGCCGAGCGTGACGGAGATCAACGATCCGGCGGACACGGTCGCCGCATTGCGTGATCTCGAGGTACGTGGTCGCGCTGAGTTCGTCACCGACGACTCCAGCGTGCTCACGCATCTACGGGAGGACGGTGACCTCCTGCACCTGTATGCGTACCACTTCTTGTACGAGACGGGCGGGGCCACCCGGGTCGAGATCGCGCTGCCGGGCCTCGGCACAGCCCACCGGATCGACGGCTGGACCGGCGCGATCCGTCCGCACACCGGCGTGCGGTACACCGACGACCGGACGATCGTGATCGTGGACCTCTTGCCCGGGGAGACCGCGTTGATCACGTTGGACCGCTCGACCGGAGCAACGGCCGCGTCGGAGCCGGCAACGTACGAGGTGGTGGCGGAGCCCGCAGAGTGGGACGTCGCGGTCGAGAGCTGGGATGCCGGCGACCTCCAGGTGATCACCGAGGACCGCGGCCTCGGCTACGTCACACGGGAGGTGCGACCGACCACGGCGGTGACCCGACTCTCGGTCGGCGCGGCGGGCCTCCAGCCCTGGCGTGAGGTGACTCAGGTCGGGCCGGAGGTCTCCGGGGTCGGTGAGTACGTGGCGACGCTGACGATCTCCGATGTGCTGGCTGGCGCACGGTATCTGCTCGATCTGGGCTCGACCGCCGGCGGACTGGGCTCGGTGTCGATCAACGACGGACCGCTGCGCGGCTTCGACACCTCTCGTCCGACGGTCGACGTGACCGCTGATCTTCGCCGCGACAACACGGTTCGCGTGCGGGTGTCGAGCTCGCTGAACAACCGACTGCTCGCCCGGGGGTACTACGACCGGATTCCCGACATCGGCCTGCAACTGTTCGGCCAGGAGGGGACGCAGCAGACCGAGCCGCATGACCATGGTCTGCTCGGCCCGGTCAGGTTACTGCGCGAGATGTCCTGACGGATTCCTGCCGACCGCCGACCGCCGACGGCGGTGAGCGCCACATCCGACGCTCGATGCCGCCCGTCGGCGACACAGATGCTGGGCCTGAGGGTCAGCGACGCCCGGTGCTGAACCCGGCCGCGCTGTGTCGACCCGGCGAGCCGTTCTGGCCCGAGGCGGGACGCGACGAGGTCCGCTGACCGGACGCCGGGCGCCCCGGCGCCGTCGAGCGTGCCGACGAGCTCGGACGCTGGCTCCTGGTCGCGTCCGACGCCGCGGCACCGGTACCCCGGTTGGAGCTGCGGCGCCGACCGCGCTGACCACCGCCCCCGTTGCGCGGACCGGTGCCGGAGTTGCGCTGGCCGCCGCCGTTCGACGGTTGCTGAGGCACCGGAGCGGCTTCGAACGGGCCGGACAGCACCCGATCGCCCGGCGCCAGCTCGGCCAGCACGGGATGGCCACTACCCGGAATACGGGTGATGGTCGGGACGATCGAGGCTGCCTTGGTCAGCGCACGGACGTCGCGGACCTGCTCGCCGGTCATCAAGGTGACGACCGTCCCGGCGTTGCCGGCCCTGGCCGTACGTCCGGAACGGTGCAGGTATGCCTTGTGCTCGGTCGGCGGGTCGGCGTGGATGACCAGGGTCACGTCATCGACGTGGATCCCGCGGGCGGCGATATCGGTCGCCACCAGCACCGAGGCGCGGCCGGCGTGGAACGCCTCGAGGTTGCGGGTCCGAGCGTTCTGACCGAGGTTGCCGTGGAGATCCACCGAGGGCACGCCACTGCGGTTGAGCTGGCGAGACAACGCCTGGGCGCCGTGCTTGGTGCGAGTGAACACGACCGTACGTCCCGGTGCGCTGGCCAGGTCGACCAAGATCGACAGCCGGTGCTCACGCTCGATCTGTAGCAGGTGGTGCGACATCTCGCTGGCCGGTTCCTGGGAGTCGGCCTGGTGGGTGACGGGGTTCGTCAGGAACTGGCGGACGAGCACGTCGATCGCCTTGTCCAGGGTGGCCGAGAACAGCAGGCGCTGTCCGCCTCGGGGTGTCTGGGCGAGCAGTCGACGCACGGCTGGCAGGAAGCCGAGATCGGCCATGTGGTCCGCCTCGTCGAGAACAGTAACCTCGACATCGGACAGGACGCAGTGGCCCTGCTTGATCAGGTCCTCCAGCCGCCCGGGGCAGGCGATCACGACGTCGACTCCGCGCCGGAGGGCAGCCACCTGCGGACCCTGACCGACGCCGCCGAAGACGGTGCGGACGGTGAGCCCTGCGGACTGCGCGAACGGCACCAAGGCGGCCTCGATCTGACCGACAAGCTCGCGGGTGGGCGCCAAGATCATCGCCCGCGGCGCGGTGGGTCGAACGCGCCGGCCGCCAGAGAGCCGTGCAACAAGGGGAAGGAGGAAGGCGTACGTCTTGCCCGAGCCCGTACGTCCGCGGCCGAGCACGTCGCGACCGGCGAGTGCGTCGGGCAGCGTGGCGGCCTGGATGGGGGTCGGGGTGTCGATGCCGAGTCCGGAGAGGATCTCGGACAGGCGCGCGGGCACGCCGAGAGTGGTGAAGGAAGACAAAGGGAACGTCACAATCTGTGCTGTTTTCTCACCGACAGCCGTGGATCCGAGGTTTCGGCCGGCCACGCACGGAGCAGATGCCAAGTGCTACGACGTGCGATCAACTCGCGGTGAGAGTTCGACGAGCTGAGGACCTCAGTCTACCGGACGCCGAGCAGGCTGCCGAACAGCGGCACTGTGCCGCTCGTCACTCGCTGCTCACCCTTCACCGGGCACCGGCGGCGCCGGACGACCCCGGCGACACTCCGGAGCGACTGCGCAGCGGAACGAGCGATGTCGTCGGATCGGGTAACGATGCGGAGGACGGTGAGGCCAGGCTGGACGACCCGTTCGCGACTGTAGAACACGACTCGCCATTGACGACGTCCGCGCATGACTCCGGGTCTGACCGCCGCTCGGCCCCACTCGACGGGCCGACCGCGGTTGGAACACCGGTCAGGCGTCAAACAGGCCGCCCTGGAGGCAAGCACGATGGCTTGCGCCCGATCGCGGACTTCGAGCTTCTGCAGCATCCTCGTGACATGGGTCTTGACCGTGGTGTCGCTGATGGACAGCTCACCGTGCTCGGACCGTCGAGAAGCGGTGCCAGCCAGGGAGCGATGACCCATGCCCGCGTGTCGGATGCCCTGCTCCTAGTCGCTGCGCGACGCAGAGCGCTCTCGCGAATCGACTTGTCCGCTTGGCCCGGGGACGGCACCAGGCAGGAACGAGGCAACTCGACGGCTCGCCGCCAGGTGGTCCATGCTGGACGATGGACGGGTAGCTGTCGTGCGTCGTCTCACTGATACGGCGAGGGTCCCGAGGAGCGAGTCATCGTGAGCGATGTGGCGCTGAGGAGCTGGAACGAGTCTTCGGCGAAGGAGGCGATCATCGAGTTCGTCCGATCAGCGACGACCGAGGGGGGCTCTGGCTTCGTGCAGCCGGCAGACCGGATCGCCACGTTCGACAATGACGGCACACTGTGGGTGGAGCAGCCGGCACCGCCGCAATTCGACTTCGTGTTCCGCCGCTGGGCCGCCGAGGTGCAGGCCGACCCTTCACTGGCGTCAAGGCAGCCGTACAAGGCGCTCATCGACAAGGACCAGGAATTCTTCCAGGGTGTCGCTAACCAGGATCCCGCGGTCGTCGCGACGCTCGAGGAAGCCTTCGCGCGATCTTGGACGGGCACCACACCCGACGCCTTCGAGGCCGAGGTGCGCAACTGGGTGGCCAACGCGAAGCAACCGAGGTTCGGCGTCGGCTACACCAAGCTCGTCTACCAGCCCATGCTCGAGCTGTTCGATCTGCTGACGGCCCACGACTTCCGGGTGTTCGTCTGCTCGGGCGGCGGCCGCGACTTCATGCGCGTGATCGCCGAGGACCTGTGGGGCATCCACAAAGAGAACGTCATCGGCAGTGCTCCCGAGTACGAGTACACCGATGGCCGCCTCGTGAGAGGACCAACGATCGTCGGCGGACTGGCGCTGGGGCCAGGCAAGCCGGAGCACATCTTCGCCCGCACGGGACGGCTGCCGGTATTCGCCGGTGGCAACGCGGACGTGGATATCGAGATGCTCGAGTGCGCCCGGTTCGCCATCCTCGTCAACCACGATGACGCGGACCGCGAGTTCGCCTACACTGCCGGGGCCGAGAAGTCCCTGGCCAGCGCGAAAGCGGCAGGCTGGACAGTGGTCAGCATGAAGCACGACTGGTCGCGCGTGTTCAACGACCTGCCACCGGTAGTGGAGGGCGCATCATGACCGAGCCGACGGCCATCGACATCCTGATCAACCCCGACGAGGCCACCCTCGAGCGGTCCCGGGCCGTGAACGCATCGACGGCGTTCAAGCGGACGCTCGACTGGCCGGCGACGGGAGGGGCCGGCGAAACCATCATCTGAGGCCTACGGCGGCGTGCTTGTGGCTGGCTCGCGGGGTGGATCCTGTGACGGTCCAGACGTGGATGGGGCACGCGTCGATCGCGACGACGTACCTCCAGGTGCACCATCTCGGAACCTCTGCTGACAAGGCTGGATTGGCCCGTCTGAACGCGCTGGGGCCGCCGGGGCACGAAGGGGGTCGAGTCGGAGTGACAGCCGTGGGATTCCGGGTGACGGAAGCGTTGGGCCTGGTCAGCGCCCTGTTGCGGTGGGTGGAGCTAAGGGGATTCGAACCCCTGACCTTCTCGTTGCGAACGAGACGCGCTACCAACTGCGCCATAGCCCCGCGATCCCGCCAGCCGGTCGGACCAGACCCGGGCGGAACAGCACGCAGACTTTACCATCCCCGTGGTGTCGTGCCGGACCAACGAGACTGACTGGGCCGCCCGTCACCAGATCGTGGATCCACCTGCGGACCGGGCGCCTAACGCCTTCGCCGCTCTCCGAGGGCAACCGGCTCAGTGCCCACCCGGCGAGCCGAGCGGCCACCCGGCCGAGCCGCGAGCTCAGGCGGAGGCGACCCGACCGGTGCCGCCGTCGGCCTCCGGGGTCTCGGCCTCGGCCGTGGCCGGTGTCTCCGGCGCCTCGGCGATCACCGGATGGTTGTGTCGGGGGGCGCTGGCCACGTCCGGCCCCGAGAGATCGATCGTCCGGACGGTGCGCGGCGCGAGCGGCTTGGAGACGTACGTCGGCATGGTGATCGGCACCGCGTCCCAGAGGCCACCCGCAGCCGTCTTCGATTCCTTCGTCGGGGCCGCCGGATCGGCCAGCTTGGCCTCGGGAGCAGTGTCCTCCGGCTTCTTGCGGCTCAGGAACACGGTCTTCTCGTTGCCGCCGGAGACGATGGCGTTGTAGCGCTGGTCGAGGCTGCGTCGCATCACGTGCACGCTGATCCGAGAGACGACGAAGAACAGCGCCAACAGCCCGCCGGGGATCGCTACCGACCACCAAGGGAGCCAGCCGACTGCGCAGACCCCGATCACGGCGCTGATCGCGGCCAGCAGGAGCATGAGGACGCGCCGACGTCGCGCCGAAGCCAACCGATCGAGTCGACGCAGATCGGTGATCGCCGCGCGTCGGGTCAGCGGGGTGGACACCTCATACTCGGCGATCGGCTCCAGGTCTTGATCAAGAAGCGGAGCGGTGCCATGCCGGACGATGTGCACGTTCTCGGAGAACCGGTCGGCGGGATCGGACTCGACCTCGGGCTCGTCGCCGCGTCGTCGGACGAAATGGGGCACGAGATAGGCGAGCCAGGCAATGGCTATAGCTGCAAAGATCACACCGGTCGTCCCCACACCCCAGACCGTAGGGTGCCGCGCGCGTCGTCCTCGCGATCTTGGGCGGTGTGTCGCCGCTCTCAGTGAACTTTGACCCGATCGGCGGCGGGAAACTCCCTATCTGGTGCGTCAGCCGCCGCGCAGGCCGAGTGCGGATCGACGTGCCGGCCGGCCGCTGGCTCGAGATCCCGGCGCCCGCGGATGAAGATCAGCTCTTTCCCGGCTGCCAGCGACGCAACAGCCCGTCGGGGACCTCCTCGCTGTTCAGCGCGAACACCAGGTGGTCGCGCCACTCGCCGTCGATGTGCAGGTAGCGCGGCCTGATGCCCTCGGGCCGGAACTGCAGCTTCTCCACGACGCGCAGGCTCTTCGCGTTCTCCGGACGGATGGCGATTTCGATCCGGTGCAGCTTCATCACCTTGAAGCAGTAGTCGGTCGCCAGCGCCACCGCCGTCGGCGTGATCCCGCGGCCGGCCCACCGCTGGTCGAGCCAGTACCCGATCTGGCCCCACGACGCGGACCCGCCGACGATTCCGCTGACGGTGAGCTGCCCGGCCAGCACCGGCCGACCGTCGCCGGGGTCGTAGTGCACCAGCCACGGCAGCAACCGACCCTCGCGGGCCTGGCGGGCAAACATCCGGACGAGCCCGGCGTACGTGGACGGCCCGGTCTGACTGCCCCGCGGCAGCGTGGCCTCCCACGGCTTCAACCACGCGGAGTTCCGTCGCCGGACCTCTTCCCAGGCGGCCCGGTCGCGCTGCCGCATCGGCGCGAGGGTGACCGGTCCGTGGGAGATCGTCACCGGCCAGCGGTGGGAGCCGAGCCGGGTGAGGTCGGAGCCGGAGCGCGACTGACCGAGCCCGGGCCCCATCTCAGTGGACCCGTCCGGTCGGGGGGCTCCCCCGCTCGACCGTGCGCAGCTCCCTGACCAGGAGAAGCCGGCCGACCGGGGGTAGCTGGCCGACCATGCCACGCTGCGCGACCACTAGTGGTCGCCACCCCGCAGCTGCTCGACCGCGTGAACGAGTAATGGCCGCAGCACGACCATCCCGTCGCGGGAGCCGCCGCTGGATCCCGGCAGATTGACGATCAACGTACGTCCTGCGGTGCCCGCGAGCCCTCGGCTGAGGGCCGCAGTCGGAACTCCATGGTCGACACCGTAGCGGGCGATCGACGACGCGAGGTGCGGGAGCCGCCGATCGAGCACAGCGTCGGTCTCCTCGGGGGTGTGGTCGTTCGGGTTGATGCCCGTCCCGCCGGTCGTGATCACTACGGCGGCGTCCTCGGCGATCGCGGTCCGCAGTGCTTCGCCGACCGCGGCTCCGTCGGGCACGACCCGTGGCTCCGCAACCGAGAAGCCGAGCTCCGCCAGAGCCTCGGCGATGATCGGGCCCGAGGCATCCGCGTACACGCCGGCCGATGCTCGCGTGGACACCGTGATCACGACGGCGTGACGATCGCTCACGGCGTCAGGCCTCGTCCCGGCCCAGCTCGTCCCGGCCCGGTTCGTCCCGGCCCGGTTCGTCCCGGCCCAGTTCGTCCTGGACCAGCTCGCCGGCGGCGGCGCGGTGCCAGTCACCGCTGCGGCCGCCGGTCTTGCTCAGCACGCGTACGTCGGTGATCACCGCCGACCTGTCGAGCGCCTTGATCATGTCGACCAGACTCAGGGCGGCGATACTCACCGCGGTCAGGGCCTCCATCTCCACCCCCGTGCGATCGGTGGTCCTGACCGTGGCCGTGATCGCCACCCCCTCGTCACGGACCTCGGCAAGAACGTCGACACCACTGATCGACAACGGGTGGCACAGCGGAATCAGGTCTGGGGTGCGCTTCGCGCCCTGGATCCCAGCGATGCGGGCGACCGCCAGGGCGTCGCCCTTCGGCACGGACTGGTCGCGCAACGCCGCCACGCAGGCGGCGCTGAGCCGGACGAATCCGGCCGCGGTCGCGGTCCGTGCCGTGACCGCCTTGGCCGAGACGTCGACCATCCGCGCCTCACCGGCCGGGTTGAGGTGCGGCAGATCGGGTCCCGGCTCAGTCATGGTCAGTGGTGGTCGGCCAGCATCCAGACCGAGACCTCATCGCCATTGCCGACGAGATCGGTGTCCTCGGGCAGGATGACCAGCGCGTTGGCCCGGGCGAGATCGCCGAGCAGATGGGATCCGTGGCCGCCGACGAGAGAGACCTGGCGATGTCCGTCCTCGCCGACGCTGACGTGTCCACGGGCGAACTGGCGCTTGCCGGCGATCGACGCCATGGCGTGGGCGGCGCGGCAGCGGACCTCGGTGCGAACGTACGGGGTGGAGCCCATCATCTTGCGCAGGACCGGACGGACGAACACCTCGAACGACACGAACGCGCTCACCGGGTTGCCCGGCATCATGATGATCGGAACCTCGTCCTCACCGATCAGCCCGAACCCCTGCGGCTTGCCCGGCTGCATCGCGATGCCGGCGAAGTCGGTCCGACCCAGCTCGGGCATGACCTGCTTCACCACGTCGTAGTCGCCCTGGCTGACACCGCCGGTGGTGAGGATGAGATCGGCCCGGATCAGCTGGTCGGTGATCACCTCCTTGACCTGCTCGGGATCGTCGCCGACCCGACCTACCCGATACACCTGTGCCCCAGCAGAGCGGCAAGCGGCGGCGAGCAGGAACGAGTTCGAGTCGTAGATCTGGTGCTCCGACTCGCGTAGGTAGCCCGGCTCGGCCAGCTCGGAGCCCGTGGAGACGATCACCACGCGTGGCCTCGGCCGGACCATCACCGCGTCCATCCCCATCGCGGCCAGCAGCCCGATGTCGCGCGGTCCGAGCTGATCGCCGACGTGGTAGATCACCGTGCCGGCCGCGACGTCCTCACCGACTCGACGGACGTGCTGCCCATACTCCGACGCAGCCACGATCGTCACATCCACGTTGCCGCGGTCGGTGCTCTCGTACGGGACGATGGCGTCGGCGCCCTCAGGCAGGGGCGCACCGGTCATGATCTTCATCGCCGTGCCCGGCGCCAGCGGGTGAGGTGCCGCCCATCCGGCAGCGACCTCCCCCACCACCGGCAAGACCACCGGTTCGTTCTCGCTCGCCCGCTCGACGTCTGCCGCGAGGACCGCGTAGCCGTCCATCGCCGAGTTGTCGAAGCCCGGCAGGCTGAGCGCCGCAACCACGTCCTCGCAGATGCTCAGGTCGATCACGTCGAGCAGCTGCTGGCGAAACGGCGGGAGCTCGGTGACCATGCTGAGGAGGTAGTCGCGATGGTCGTCGACCGAGCGCATCCCGCCGGGTCCGGGTGGCGGAGGATCCGGCAGCGACACCACCTGAGGTGCTGTCGCCTCCGGCTCGGAGGTCTTTCGTCGACCGAACAGCGGCATGCGCCCCACCCTACGATGGGCACCCCCCGCCGACTTGTCAGCGGCACAGCGCGTTATAGCGATTCCTCACGCTGACAAGTCGGGTGGGAAATGGTTCAGGCGGGCCATTCGGTGAACCAGACGGTGGTGTCGCCGGGCAGCAGACCGCCGGCGACGGGGCCGCTGGCGACCCGGACCACGCCCGGCGGCAGGACGAACGCGGCGGTGCCGAAGTTGGCGATGCAGTGCCAACCACCGGGACGGACGAAGTGCAGGACATCGTCGTTTCCCGTCTCGATCCAGGCGAGTGTCTCGTCGGTCTGGAGCTCGCGACGCAGGCGCAGCGCCGAACGGTACAGCTCGAGTGTCGAGTCGTCACGGCCGTCCTGCACCGCGACGGCGGTCCGGGAGAACGCCGCCGGCTGCGGCAGATGAGCGTGGACCTCACCGAAGCCGTACGAGTGCCCGGCGCCGTCCCACGGCAGCGGGACCCGGCAGCCGTCGCGGCCCTTCTTCGTGTTCTGGGTCCGCAGCCAGATCGGGTCCTGCAGCGCCTCCCGCGGGATGTCCGCGACCTCGTGCAGGCCGAGCTCCTCGCCCTGATAGAGGTACGACGACCCGGGCAGCGCGAGCATCAGCAGCGTGGCGGCCCGTGCCCGACGTACGCCCTTGGCCTCGTCCACGGCCGGCAGCATGCCATCGGTCATCAGCCACTCGTCGTAGTCGGTGCCCGCCGGGAGCCCGTAACGGGTCGCGTGCCGGACCACGTCGTGGTTCGACAGCACCCAGGTCGAGGACGAGCCGGTCTTTTCCGCCTCGTTCAGACAGAACGTGATCACGTCGTGGAACTCGCTCGCCCCGTACTCGGACTTGAGCAGGTCGAAGTTGAAGGCCTGGCCCAGTCCGGTCGGTCGGGCGTAGAGCGCACGCCGCTCGCTGGGGGCGTACGCCTCGGCGACCGCGGTCCGCGGCGGCTGGTACTCGTTGAACACCTCGCGCCACTCCGCGTAGATGTCGTGCACCTCGTCGCGGTCGTACAGGGGGTCGGAGCCGTCGAGCGGCACGCCCTCGTCCTCCAGGGTCGGCTTGCTGCGCAGCGGCCAGGAGAGGTCTTTGGCCAAGGCGTGCGCGACATCGACCCGGTAGCCGTCGACACCGCGGTCGGCCCAGAAACGCAGCGTGGTCTTGAAGTCCTCGTGCACCTCCGGGTTGTCCCAGTTGAGGTCGGGCTGCTCGGGCGCGAACAGGTGGCAGTACCACTGGCCGGGCACGCCGTCCACGCTCGGCAGCCGGGTCCAGGCCGGGCCGCCGAAGTGGGAGATCCAGTCGCTCGGCGGCTGGTCACCGTTCTCGCCGAGGCCGTCGCGGAAGATGTAGCGGTTGCGCGCCGCCGAACCCGGCTCGGACGCCAGCGCCTCGGCGAACCACGGGTGCAGGTCGGACGTGTGGTTCGGGACGATGTCGACGATCACCTTGATGCCGACGGCGTGCGCCGCGGCCACCATCGCGTCGAAGTCGTCGAGGGTGCCCAGCTCGGGTGCCACGTTGCGGTAGTCGGCGACGTCGTACCCACCGTCGGCCAGCGCCGACGGGTAGAACGGGCTGAGCCAGAGCGCGTCGACGCCGAGAGTCGCGAGGTAGGGAATCCGGGTGGTGACGCCGGAGATGTCGCCGATGCCGTCGGCGTTGCTGTCGGCGAAGCTGCGCGGGTAGACCTGGTAGACGACCGCCTGTCGCCACCAGTCGGCATCGAGACGGGGATCGGCGGACAGCAGCGCGGATTCGGTCATGGGAGTCCTCGGTGGAGCTAGGTGGTGGGTACGGGTGACGCTTGGTCCAGAATGAATGACAGCGCTTGCAACAAGCCTAAGGGTGGCGCCACGGATGAGTCAACGTGGACCAGCAACACCCGCTGTTACTCCGGTCACAGCCCGTGCGACCCCGGCAAAAGTGGGCTCAGTCGACAGCGACACGCCGGGGCGGACTGTCGTTTGCGCCCACTTTCCGAGGCGGGAAGGGATGGTCCCGCCGAGGGTGGGATGATTGCGCTTGCACAGACTTCGGGCCGATGTGAGAGGGGTGGCACGGTGGCTGCCGACGATCGCTCGACGATGGAGGACGTCGCGGCGCTGGCGGGGGTGTCGGTCGCCACCGTGTCCCGAGCGCTGCGCGGCTCTCCCCTGGTGTCGGAGCCGACGAAGGCGAAGGTGCTCGCCGCCGCCGACGAGCTGGATTTCGCGATCTCCCGGGCAGCCTCGTCCCTCGCCACCGGTCGCGTAGGCCGGATTGCGGTGCTGATGAGCGGCCGGCTGCGGTCCTGGTTCAACGGCACGGTGCTCGACGGCCTGTACGACGGGCTCCGGCCGGCGGATCAGGAGCTGTCCATCTACCGGGTCACCAGCCTCGCCGAACGCGACGCGTTCTTCACGAGGCTTCCCGTCCGACGCAACGCGGACGCGTTGGTGGTCACCTCGTTCGCACTGACGGGCGACGAGCGGGAACGGCTCAACTCGATCGGGGTGCCGCTGGTGTATGTGAATCAGCGCGTCGCGGGATCGGCGAGTGTCTCCATCGACGACGCCGAGGCCACGCGGCTGGGCATCCGGCACCTGATCAACCTGGGACACCGGCGGCCCGCTTTCGTCCGGATCGACAACCGCGTGGGCTTCTCCTACAGCGCGCTGGGCAGGCTGGACGGATACCGCGCCGAGCTCGTTGCCCGCGGCTCGGAGCCGGGCGAGGAGCTGGTGCTGCGGGCGAGCGGAGCGGACGACGGCGCCTCGGTCGTCGCGCAGATCCTGGCGCTACCGATTCGGCCGAGCGCGCTGATGACCGAGTCCGACGAGCTGGCGATGAGCGTCATCTCAGCGTGGACCGCACTCGGCCTGCGGGTTCCGCAGGATCTGTCGGTACTGGGCTTCGACGGCCATGCGCTCTCGGCGACGTACGGCCTGAGCACCGTCGCCCAGCCCGTCGCCGACCTCGGTCGGCGGGCCGCGACGATGGCGCTCGAGCTCGCCGACGGCCAGCAGCTGAGCGAGCTCGAAGTGCAGATCCCCGTCTCGCTGGTGCTTCGCCGGAGCACGGCAGCACTCGTACGATGAAGTGGTGACCGGCGCGCCGACGGACGATCCGGCACTGACGGAGGCGAAGCGGGCACTGCGCGCGGACGTACGTCGCCGCAGGAGCGCGCGCTCCGCCGAGTCCCGTGCGGCCGCCGACCTGGCTCGGAGCGAGAGATTGATCGCGTGGCTCGGCGCGGCTCGGCCCAGCTGTGTTGCTGGCTATCTGTCCGCGGGCACCGAGCCCGACACCGTCGCTGTCCTGGAGTGGCTCGCGCGCACGGCGGTGCGGGTGCTGCTGCCGGCCTCGACGCACGGGGCCTGGTCGACGCCGGCGTGGGCCACCTACGGCGGGGTCGATCGGCTCCGGACCGGCCCACGGGGGATCGCCGAGCCCGTGGGCGATCAGCTCTCGGCCGAGGCGATCGGGAGTGCCGAGGTGGTGCTGTGTCCCGGTCTGGCCGGCACGCCGGCCGGCCATCGTCTCGGTCGCGGCGGTGGATGGTACGACCGCGTGCTCCCGCTGACCGGCTCCGGCGCCACCGTCACGCTGCTGCTGAACGACGACGAGATCCTCGACCGCCTTCCGCTGGGTCCCCTGGACCGCAGGGTCGACACCATCCTCACCCAGAATCGTCGGCTGGACTGCGACGCCACCGGCTGAGTGCCGATCAGGCCGCGCACTCCCCGCCCCGATCTGCGAGCTTGCGGAGGGGGCGCCCGTCACCGGATCTGGAAGTCCCGCTCGTCAACGGGTTGCTCGTCCACGACCTCGATACTGGTGACATACGCCTGGGCCGGCCCGGTGCGAGCCCACTCGATGATCTCCTCGACGGCGGCCGGGTCGCCCTCGAAGACTGCCTCGACCCGGCCGTCGTTCCTGTTGAGCACCCATCCCCGGACGCCGAGGCGATGCGCCTCGCTCACGCAGCCGTCGCGGAAGAACACGCCTTGGACGCGACCGGTGACAACGACACGCCGCCTGATCATGCTCCAAAGTCTGACCCATCCCTGCCCGACTTGTCAGCGCGAGGCGTCGCTCTGACGACTCCTCGCGCTGACAAGTCGGGCAGGGATGAGGGGTGGTGGGTACCACGACCGCCGGCGCGCAATTCTTCTTGCCGGGGACCGACCTCGTGCGTCACGATGCTGAGGACGGTCCGGACGCCGCAGGGCAGCGGATGTCGAAACAACGGGGAGGCGCCGTGCCGAGCGCACAGGTGGACGACTCCTCGCGCGATGTCTCCTCTCACGAGATCGCTGCGCGCTCGAAACGCTACCTGTGGGGGCTCGTCGTCGCGGTCCTGGCGGCAGCCTTGGTCGCCCTGATCGAGATCGACGCCCAGTCCGCGCGGGTGGTCGACTCCCAGGGCCGGGCCTGGCCGTTCTCGGTCCTGGTCGGTCTCGATCTGACCGAGCGCACAGCGGGCTGGTCCGAGGTGATCGGCACGGGACTCATCGCGGACCCGCTGTATCGCGCTTTGCTCAGCTGGCACCTGGTCGTCGACTTCGTCTTCTTGGCTGCGTACGGGGTCTTGCTGGTCGGCCTGGTCCGGTCGATGTTCCGGACGCGCGAGGCCAGGCGGTTCGTCGGTGGGGTGGTCGTGGCGTCGGTGATCTGTAGCGTCGTCGAGAACCTCGCGATCATCGCGGCGCTGGCGATCCCGTCCGTATCCGGCCCGGTTGTCGCACTTCTGTCGGCGGCCACCACCCTCAAGTGGGTGCTCCTGCTCGCGGCGATCGTCGCGATTGCCGTGCGGCTCGCGGTGCCGCAGCGTCCGGCACGGCGCTCCGATCCCCGGCCGACGCTGCTGCGCACCCTGCGCGCCCTCATGCACCACCGCTTCTCCGTGGCCCTGGTCGTTCCGTTGTTCGTGCTGACCGTGCTGTCCGGCAGCGCGATCTTGGAACAGCTCCCCGATGTCCAACGCCGCTGGGTGTCCGACGGCGTACGCGGCTGGGTGCAGGCCGGTTGTGCGATTCTCGCGCTGCTGGTCGTGGCGGTGTTCTTGGAGGTGCTGGCTCGGTTCCGGACGGGCTGGGCGAGACGTCATCGGATCGAGGAGGAGCACACTCCGCCGACCAAGATCAGCTCCAGATCCGATGAGCCGTGGATCGCACCCCTGCTGCGCCGGCTCGGGCAGGATCTTCGCCTGATCGCGATCATGGTCGGCGAGCTGTTCACCGATCCTCCGCGACTTCGCCGTCGACTGCGCCACCTGGCGGACACCGGTGATGCCCTGCTGAGCATCTGGTTGGTCGGCGTACTACTCCCGCTCGCCGCCGCGGCGGTGGCCGCCGTGGTGATGGATGCGCCGGTCCTGCCGCGACTCGTTGTCTTCTGCGTGGTGCCGACCACCGTGGTTGTCGCTTCCTGGATCCTCCGGCGCGCCTGGCAGATCCGGCCCAGCTGGTCCGTGCCTGACCATCCGCCGCGCTTCAGCCGGCCCGAGGTCGCGACGATCGAGTTCACCGGCCACGCGCTGGCCCTCGTTGCGATCAGCATCGGTGGCCTCGGTCTGATCCGGTCGTACCTGTCGGTGGTGATGCTGGGCCCGACGATCACCGGGGTCGGCCGGACGGGCGCCGCGTTCTTCTTGATCATCGGCGTAGCGGCGGTGGTGCTGCCCTGGTTGTCGAGCTGGGCGGTTGCGACCGATCGGACACCAGCGGTGAAAGACCCGCTGCAGGCGGTCGGCGCCGAGCCACCGACCCGCCTGCTCGGGCGGTGGCTGCTCCTCGCTGCGGTGCTGGCGATCTTCGTCGGACTGGCCGTGCTGCCGGGGGTCGTGGCCCGACTCGGGGTCTCGGCCGCCGCAATCCTCAGCCTGAGCGCGCTGATCGGGATCCCGGCCGCGGCAGCGCTGCTGATCCAGGAGCGTCCTACTGCCGAGGCCTTCCGAGTCCTCGGACTTCGGCGGACCCCGCTGGTCAGCGTTTTGGTGATCACCGTCGCGCTGGCCGCACTCACCGCGGGCGGCAGCACGATCCATGAGGTGATCGATCATCCCGCGACGACCCCCGCGCCGACCAGGCCCGAGGTCTCCGATCTCGTGGCGGACTGGCTGCGGGAGCCCGGCTGCGTCGTGCGGGTGAACGGTCAGGCCGTACGTCCGATGGTGATGGTCGCCGCCGAGGGCGGTGGGATCCGGGCTGCGTACTGGACGGTGAAGGGGCTGGCTGCGATCCAGGACGACACCGGAGGGTGCGGTGCCCGGTCCACGCTGTTCTCCGGTGGTGCCAGCGGCGGCTCGGTCGGGCTGACCGTGGCCCGCTTCTCCGGTACGCCGAGCGACCCGGGCGCCGATCGGGCTGTCGAGGCCGTCCGAGCGATGGCTCAGCCCGGCACCCTCGCCCAGGCGGTGGTCGGCACGTTCGTCCGCGATCCCGCCTACGGCTCCACCGGCGTCCCGGTCGGCACGAACGGCGTAGCGCCCGCGCGGACCTGGGCCGACCGGGCTCGACTGATCGAGCTGGGGTGGAACACCTCCTCGGTCGGTCGCCCGTGGGGCACTCAGCCGTTCCTGTCCAACCCCGCTGCGCTGTCTCCGGTCACGGGACCGCTGGTCCTCAACTCCAGCAGCGTTGCCGGCGACTGCCGCACGTGGGTGAGTCAGTTGAACCTGGAGCAACCCGCACCGTCCGACGGCGAGCAGCAGTGCGACCAACGGGTGAGCCCGGGGGCGCGAACGGTCGACTTGTTCGCGGCCTACGGCCCCGTCGCCGGCAGCGGTCCGGACTGCCTCGGGCCGATCGACGCGTCCACGGCGGCACTGCTGACGGCCCGGTTCCCCTACGTCACGCCGGGAGGAGTCGTCGGTGGCTGCGACGTTGCGGGCACCGGTGGTTCGTCGTTCTGGCCGCGGACTCAGCTGATCGACGGCGGCTACATCGAGGACACCGGTCTCGCCACGATCACCGACCTGTCGGCCCAGTGGCTCGCCCAGGTGAGGGCTCACAACGACGCGGTGGTCGCCTCCGGTCGCCGCGACGATCCGTTGATCATGCCGTTCGTGGTCTTCCTCACCAACGAGCAGGCGACCGCGGGTCGGCTGACGCAACCGCCGAAGCTGCAGAGCGAGCTGTTGCTGCCCGCCGTCGGCTATCTGCGTGGGCAGGCGGCGCTGAACCAGACGGACGCCTTGCTGCAGCGGGCGTCGACGACCGTACGCACTCGCTCCATCTGTCCCCCGTCCGACGCCGGAGCGATCGACTGCGACGCCGTGGCCGAGGCGTTTCCGCGCCGGGTGATCGTGGTGGACCGGAGCGCCCAGCCGGAGGTCACCGCACCGCTCGGCTGGGTGCTGTCCACGGCCAGCATGACGGCCCTCGACTCCGCCATGCAGCATCAGGTCGACACGACCTGCGAGACGTCGCCGAGCGAACCCACGTGCCTGCGCGGCTACGGGACGTTGGGAGACCTGCTCGGCTATCTCGAAAAGCCCTGAATCGCAACCAGTACGCAACGGTCCTCGACCTAGCGTGCAGTCCGTGGCAGGTGACGCACGCTCAGAGGCTTCCCTTTTCGCGCGTAGGCTGATAACGTTGTCAATCCCAATGATAACGTTATCAGCCGTTCATCTCGATGGATGCCGCCCATGAGGATCACGTTCGGAGTCGACGACTCACCAGAGCGGCGACAGCAGTTCGCTGCCTGGTGGCACGCCAATGGTCTGGCCCACTGCGAGGCTGTCGGGCCCATCCGGGTGGACAACGTGCGTCGGACGATCACGTTCTCGCGGATCGTCGACGACACGCAGCCCGGTGACCCGGACTTCCCGGAGCTGCGCCGCGACATCGAGAACAACCCGCTGACCGAGGAAGCTGCGGTCCCCCTCCTCGTTGACCCCCCAGCGGGATTGTGGACGCGCTGGACGGAGTCCCAGGTCGCCTGAGCCGGCCCGGAGGCCGTGCGCTTCGACACTCAGCACGCACCGGGCGCATCCGCGCTGAGCCTGTCGAGCGGCGATCGGATCAGGCGTTGATCTTGGCCACCGATACCGTGACCTTGTGGCCGTCGCCGAGTACCACGGTCTCGCCAGTGTGCACGTCGCTGATGTCCAGCGTCACGGCCAGGGTCTCGGCCTTGATCAGCTCCGCATGGTGCTCTACCGCCTCGCGGGTGATGTCGCTGCCACCCAGGACCAGAGCGATCCGGTCGCTCACCTCGAGCCCGGCGTCGCGGCGAGCCTGCTGCACGGCGCGTACCACGTCGCGGGCGAGCCCCTCCGCCGCGAGCTCCGGTGTGACCGCACAGTCCAAGATCACGAAGCCGCCGCTCGGTAGCATCGCGACCGAGCGCTGATCCTCGGGATCGGCGTCGGCGACAACGGTCGACAGCGTGTACTCCCCTTCTCTCAAGGCGATTCCGCCCGAAACCACCGAACGATCGGGCGCAACCGACCAGTCGCCGGACTTGCTGCCCTTGATCGCCAGCTGCACGTCGCGGCCCAGTCGCGGGCCGGCGGTTCGGGCGTTCACCGTCAGTGTCTGCTGCACACCGAACGAGCCTTGGTCCGCCGAGGCGAGATCGGTCACGATCACCGACTTCACGTTCAGCTCGTCGGTGATCAAGGCCGCCAACGGTTCCAGCGCCGCCGCGTCGTCGAGGACGACGGTCAACGAGGCCAGCGGCAGTCGGACCCGCAGACCGGACGACTTGCGCAGTGCCGAGCCGGTCGAGCAGACCTCGCGGACCCGATCCATCGCTGCCGCCAGCGCCGCATCGCTCTCCCCCGTCACCGACGGCCAGTCGGTCAGGTGCACCGAGCGACCGCCGGTCAGCCCGCGCCAGATCTCCTCCGTCGTCAGCGGCAGCAGCGGCGCCACCACCCGAGTGGTCTGCTCGAGCACCGTGTAGAGAGTGTCGAACGCCGCCAGCGCCTCGGCCGATTCTCCGTCCCAGAAGCGATCCCGGGACCGCCGGATGTACCAGTTGGACAGCACCTCGAGGAACGAACGAGTCGAGTCGCAGGCTGCGGCGACATTCAGCGCCTCCAGCTCGTCGCCGACCACAACCGTGAACTCGTCGAGCTTGGCCAAGATGTAGCGGTCCAGCACATCGGTCGAGTCGCGACTCGACCGGGCCTCGTATCCCGATCCACCATTTGCCGCATTCGCATACAGGGTGAAGAAGTAGTACGCGTTCCACAACGGGATCAGCACCTGGCGTACGCCCTCGCGGATGCCCTGCTCGGTGACGATCAGGTTGCCGCCGCGCAGGATCGGCGAAGACATCAAGAACCAGCGCATGGCGTCGGCGCCGTCGCGGTCGAAGACCTCGTTGACGTCTGGATAGTTCCGCAACGACTTGGACATCTTCTGTCCGTCGCTGCCGAGCACGATGCCGTGGCTGATGCAGTTCAGGAAGGCCGGTCGGTCGAACAGCGCGGTCGCGAGCACGTGCATCAGGTAGAACCAGCCGCGGGTCTGACCGATGTACTCGACGATGAAGTCGCCCGGGTAGTGGTGCTCGAACCAGTCGCGGTTCTCGAACGGGTAGTGCACCTGGGCGTACGGCATCGAGCCGGAGTCGAACCAGACGTCGAGGATGTCGGTGACCCGGCGCATGGTCGAGCGTCCGGTCGGATCGTCGGGGTTCGGCCGAGTGAGGTCGTCGATGTAGGGCCGGTGCAGGTCGAAGACCTTCACGCCGAAGTCCGCCTCGAGCTCCGCGATCGAGCCGTACACGTCGGTCCGCGGGTAGGCGGGGTCGTCCGACTGCCAGATCGGGATCGGGCTGCCGAAGTACCGGTTCCGACTGATCGACCAGTCCCGCGCGTTCGACAGCCACTTGCCGAACTGACCGTCCTTGACGTGCTCGGGCACCCAGTTGATCTGGTCGTTCAGCTCGACCATCCGGTCCCGGAAAGAGGTCACCGAGACGAACCAGCTGGAGACTGCCTTGTAGATCAGCGGATTCTTGCAGCGCCAGCAGTGTGGGTAGGAGTGCGCGTACGACTCCTGCCGCAGCAGAACGGTGCCGTCGGTCACCGAATGAGCGTTCGTGCCCCAGGTCCGGGCCCTCAGGTCGTCGATGATCGGCAGGTTGGCGTCGAAGACCAGCAGTCCCGCGTACTCCTCGACCGGGGCGGTGAACTTCCCGTCCGGACCGACCGGGAGCACGGCCTTGATGCCCTCCCGGTCGGTGACCTGCATGTCCTCCTCGCCGAAGCCGCCGGCGGAGTGGACCAATCCCGTGCCGTCCTCGGTGGTGACGAAGTCGGCCTCCACCACCCGGTGCGCGTTCTCGTGGCCGAGATAGTACGAGAAGGGCGGGGTGTAGCGCCGCCCGATCAGGTCGGCGCCGGTCAGCCGCTCGACAACCTGCGACCGCCAGTCGGCGTCCGGATCTCCGAACAGCTCGCGGGCGTACGCGGCCACCCGAGCTTCGGCCAGGACGTATCGCTCGGTGGTGCCGGTGAACTGCGACTCGACCACGACGTAGTCGATGTCGGGCCGGACCATGATCGCCAGGTTGCTCGGCAGGGTCCACGGGGTTGTGGTCCAGATCAGGGCCAGCTCGCCCGTCTCCAGCCGCAGCCCAACCGTGACCGCCGGATCGTTGCGAACCCGGTAGACCTCCTCGTCCATCCGCAGCTCGTGGTTGGACAAAGGGGTCTCGTCGTTCCAGCAGTACGGCAGAACCCGCAGGCCCTCGTAGACCAAGCCTTTGTCGTACAGGGACTTGAACGCCCACAGCACGCTCTCCATGAACGTGATGTCGAGCGTCTTGTAGTCGTGCTCGAAGTCGACCCAACGGGCCTGCCGGGTGACGTAGGCCTGCCACTCCTCGGTATAGGCCAGCACCGACTCACGGCAAGCGGCGTTGAACGCCCCGACGCCCATCTGCTCGATCTCGTCCTTGGTTTTCAGGCCGAGCTGGGACATGGTCTCCAGCTCGGCCGGCAGACCATGGCAGTCCCAGCCGAACCGACGCTCGACGTGCCGGCCGCGCATCGTCTGGAAGCGGGGAACGATGTCCTTCACGTAGCCGGTCAGCAGGTGCCCGTAGTGCGGCAGGCCATTGGCGAACGGCGGTCCGTCGTAGAACACGAACTCGTTGGACCCGCTCTCGCCGGCGGGATTGCGCGCCACCGATGCCCGGAAGGTGTCGTCGTGCTTCCAGTAGGCCAGCACGCGCTCCTCGAGCTCGGGGAAGGAGGGGCTGGAGGAGACCCTCGCCGAGCCCGACTCGTCGCCGGCGTCGGTGGTCACCTTGGGATAGGTCATCGCATTCTTCTCTCGTCAACTCGCGTCGTCAGCTGCCAACGCGAGGACGATGTCACCACCGCGGTACCACCCCGCTTGCCGAAGCACCGGGGTGCTCCGACCACTCATTCGCGGGCTGTCACGGGCCCACCCGTCCGGTTCTACTGAAGCCTTGCGGCTCGTTCTTCCGGAGGCTCACCGGTGATGGCCGGATCGCTGCCTGTACCGATGATCTTAACGCGGGTTCGGCACGCGTTCATCCGGGTTTGCAGCCTGGCGCCTCAGCCGGAAGGCACCAGCTCCAGACGATGCGCGGTCGTGGCGTCCACCGCGGCCCGGCTGAACGGAAACGGCAGCAGCTGGCTGTCGGCCCACAGCGGTAGCTGATCGTCGTAGTTCTGGGAGTAGGCGTGCCCGGAGTTACCGCTCTGGTTGATCCAGCGCGAGTTGTCCAGCGACGAGAGATCGACCAGCATCCGCATCGTCGGCCCGTACGTCACCGAGTAGCCGTCCGTCGTGTCGAATCCCATGGCATTCACCACGGCCGGACCGCCGGGCGCGGGGTAGTCGCCGCGGTTGAAGAGCCGTTCGACCGCGCCGATCCCGCTCTCGCCGAGGGTCGAGTTGCGCAGCGTGACCCGATGGATCCGGCCCCACTGCCACTCGGCGGTGTCACGCGCCATCAACGAGGTGGCCTCCTTGCGTGCGTCGGACATCGCGGCGAGCAAGACGTCGTCGCGGCGCTCGACCACGTTCGGCGTGGTCGTGTCGTCCCACCACCGGTTGTTCGGTTCGTCGATCAACGTGGCGAGCACGGCGAACCAACGATCACCACCGGTCGGCCACAGGTCCTCCGGCATCTCGTCGCGGAACGTCCGCTTGAGGATGTCGTGCACGACGATGTTGAAGTACGCCGCCGCGGCCGAGTCCGTTTCGGCCCGGTAGTCCCAGCCGACCAGCGTCTGCTGCCCCTCGCGGACCCATGGATCGGTGACCTTGATCTTGAGCAGCACCGGCACCAGGTCGGCCGCGAACCGGATCGTGTCGTCGTAGAAGAGGCTGCTCGCGGCGTCGGGACTGATCTTGCCCCCGCCGGCGATCAGGTCCTTCAGCTGCTGGCTGCGCCAGCCGTAGGAGTAGTTCGACCCGAGGTGCTGCGGGTACTGGCGCCCGATGATCTGCTGGTTCGCCGCGACGATGTAGCCGGCGGGCGGATCGTACGCGTACGGCAGCTCGGCGAACGGGACCATGCCCTTCCACTCGTACGCCGGGTCCCAGCCGCGCGCCGGAGTGACGCCATCGCCTCGGTTGCGATCCGGCACAGAACCCATCAGCTGATAGCCGATGTGCCCGGCCGTGTCGGCGTAGACCAGGTTTTGCGAGGGCGCCGTCACCAGGCTCACCGCGGCGCGGAACTGGTCGAAGTTCTTCGCCACCATCACCTGCATCAGGCCGTCCATGGTCCGGCCCGGGGTCAGTGCGGTCCAGGCCAGCGCGACCGCGTACGGCTGCTGGCCGGCCGGGGTCGCTACCTCGCCGACCTTGCGGATCATGGGATCCACATCGGACATCAACGGACCGTGCTTCGTCGAGCGAACCACGATGTGACGTGGCGTGTCCTCACCCCGGACCCGGATGTCCTCGGTGCGGGTCGTGATCGGGACGCTCGTGCTGCCCTCCCGGACGCTCGCGCCGCTGACCTGCTCCAGATAGAGGTCCTCCGCGTCGACATAGCTCGTCGTCATTCCCCAGGAGATCTCGTCGTTGTGGCCGATCACCACGCCGGGCAGGCCCGCCATGGCGTAGCCCGCGACGTCGAACGGGCAGCGCTGGGAGACGGTTCGGCAGTGCAGGCCGATCTGGGAGAACAGCGAGGGAATGGAGGTGTCGACATGCGGGTCGTTGCCGAGCAGCGGCTTTCCGGTGGTGGTCCGGCTGCCGGAGATCACCCAGGAGTTCGAGCCGATCTCGCCCGCCATCGTCCGCGACTGGAGCCACGGCCGAAGCACCGCACCCACCTCACCGTCGGTGGGACTCGTCGAGGCGGCTTTGGTGCCGGTCGAGCCGGCGGCCGTGCTGCTCGAGCCGCCTGTCGTACTCCTCGCGCCTGCGCCCCCGGCCAAGGGCGCGGGCCGGGCCCGAGCGGCCGACGCATTCGGGTCGAACTTGCCTCCCACAACGGTGCCGCGGGTGACGATCGGGTCGAAGCCGTTCAGCGGGTACGTCGGAAACAGCTCGGCGGCCCGTCCCGCACCTACCGAGGCCGACATCACGGCCAGCTCGCTCTCCTGGTCGAGATTGGCGCCGAGGTCCCAGGCCATCGCCTTCAACCAGGCCAGCGAGTCGGCGGCGGTCCAGTCTTCGGGGGTGTAGTCCAGGCCCTGCAGCCCGAGCAGGCTGTACTCCAACGAGATGTCGGCGGGTGACCGGCCGCGGAGGTAGGCGTTGACGCCCGCCGCGTAGGCGTCCAGGTAGCGGCGGGTGCTCGCCGAGAGCAGCGGCAGCTCGGCCTCCGCGACCCGGTGCCAGCCCATGGTCCGCAGGTAGGTGTCGGTCTGCACCTGACCGGGCCCGAACAGCTCGGACAACCGCCCCGCCGTGATGTGGCGGCGGACGTCCATCTCGTAGAACCGGTCCTGAGCCTGGATGAAGCCCTGCGCCTGGAACAGGTCCTCGGCATCGTCCGCGTAGATCTGAGCGACTCCATGGGCATCGCGAAGCACCTCGACCTGCCCGTCCAGCCCAGCGAGGCCGATCTGCCCGTCGGTGACCGGAAAGGGTCGGCGCACGGTCGCGATGGACAGTCCGGCCAGGCCCGCGGCGGCGATCAGCACCACGACGACCGTGAAGATCACCCACCGAGGAATGCGCCGCACCGGCACAGCCTAAGGGTCGCGGCGTCCGCGGGCTGGAGCGTGGGCGCCGGCCGTGACGATTCTCCGTTGCGGGTTAGCAGTCGCTATGCTTGAGTGCTAAACGAGCCACTTCGTCGAGGAGTCCGCGTGCCGACCTATCAGTACCGTTGCACCCAGTGTGGGAACCAGCTCGAGGTCGTCCAGAAGTTCACCGACCCGGCGCTCTCCGTGTGCGACGAGTGCCATGGCGCGTTGCGAAAGGTCTACAACGCGGTCGGGGTGGTCTTCAAGGGCAGTGGGTTCTATCGCACCGACAGCCGGGCCGCGGAGGGCAAGTCGAACGGTGCCGGCGGCAAGTCGTCCGAGAAGTCGGAGAAGTCCGAAAAGTCGGACAAGTCCGAGAAGTCGCCGTCGCCCACCGCTTCGAGTTCCGGCGAGGGTTCGGGCGGTTCTGGCTCGGGCGGTTCCTCGAGCTCGGGCGGCAGCTCGGAGAAGAAGTCGGCGACAGCCTCATCCACAGCCGCCTGACCATCGCCGCGGCCTGTGGATAACCGGGCACGATCCGTCGACGGCTCCTTAGTGTCCGGACGTGACTGGTGCATCTGGACAACGCCACTTCGTTCGTGACCTCGGCCGCGCCGCCTCCTGGCACCGACGCAAGCTGGCCGTGGTGGCTTGCGTCGCCGCGGTGATCACCGGCATCAGCGCCGCCCGGCCGCCGGGTCCGCCGAGCACGCCCGTCGTCCGCGCCACGCACGAGCTCGCAGCCGGTTCGACGATCTCGTCCGGGGACGTACGCGTCGACACGCTCCCACGCACGGCCGTACCCCTGTCGCCCGTCGCCGACCCAGAGCAGCTGATCGGAAAGTCGGTCAGCTCGCCTGTCGCCGCAGGGCAAGTGCTCACCGAGCTGGACGTCGACAGCCCTCGCGCCAGCGCCTCCGGGATGGTGATTGCGCCGCTCCGGCTGACCGATGCCGCCGTGGCCGCCCTGGTCAGAGTCGGCGACCGGGTCGACGTGATCGCCGCCAGCGACTCCGCCGCGAAGGCGCGTGTCATGGCCAGTCGTGTGCTGGTGGTCGGCCTCCCGCCAGCGACCGACGGCGGCGCGCTGGCCGGCGGCGACGGCTCCGGTGCCCTGCTCCTGGTCGAGGTCGATCTCCCTACCGCCACCGCGCTGAACGACACCGACGCCGCAGGACATCTGAGCATCGTGCTCCGCTGACGGCCCGCGGAGCGGACGGGCTCGCCGCGGTCGAAGGCGTCCGGTCGGCCGGGCAGTTCAGTCGGGGAGTCACCCACGTCTGTTAGCGTCACCAATGTTCGAGCCCCAGCATTTGCATCGCGACCAAGACCGAAGCGGAGGACCATGAAGGGTTTCAAAGAATTCTTGATGCGTGGCAACCTCATCGAGCTGGCCGTCGCGGTCATCATCGGCGGGGCCTTCAATGCCGTGGTCAAGTCCTTCACGGATCTGTTGATGGACATCCTCGGTCGAATCGGAGGAGTCCCGGACTTCAGCAGCGTCTCCATCGCCGGGATCGCGCTCGGTGCCTTCTTGTCGGCAACCTTCGCCTTCGTGCTGACCGCGACGGTGGTCTACTTCGGCGTCGTGCTGCCGTACAACAAGATGTCGAGCCTGCGCAAGAAGGACGAGCCCGAGGTCGCCGCCTCAGCGGAGGATCTGCTCGGCGAGATCCGCGACCTGCTCATGGAGCAGACTGCGCGTTCACGCGGCGGCGCGGACAACCCTCCGCTGGCCTGACGTCAGGACCCGTGGTGCGGCGGAACATCGCGAAGAAGCTTCTGGTCGGCCGCGTCGGGTGATCGAGCGCTGAGCGTTCGACGCGGCCCTCCGTCGAGGACGAGGCGCCGCCGGAGCTCGCCGAGCGCGGCAGTGAACTGTGCCGGACCCAGACCCGCGCGGAGCTCATTCGGCACGACGCGAGGCCAGCCCGGACCGTCGGCGCCTCGAGCGGCTGCGACCGCCCGGTTCAAACCCGACCGGCCGCCGGGAAACAGCTCGTCCAGCCGTTCGACCAGCGCGCCCAGGTCTGGCTGGCGCTGGGTGCCGAGGCTCGGATAGGTCTGCCCGAGCAGTGCGTATGCGAGCGCCTGATGCCACCGCTGCCCGCCGCCGGTCGACCCGGATCGATCATCCCCGGCCAGATCATCCCCGGCCAGATCATCCCCAGACAGATCGGCAGGCACCATGCGATGCATTCTCGCAACCGGGAGCTTCCCCAGTCAGGGGCGCCCGGAAGCCGGGCGAGGTCGGCATGTGAGGCACCTCTCGTAGGCGACGGAAATAGCCGCGCGTAATTGACGGTTCAACTAAATGTGACCGAAATCCTCAACCTTGAACTCGATATCGCCGACTTCGAAGCTGACGTGGCTGGCCTGGCCCTCTCCCCCCATGCTCAGGACTTGTTGTTCCGCGAGGCCCACACCGCCTACGCGTTCACCGATGAACCGGTGAGCGACGAGCAGTTGAGGGCCGTCTATGACCTTGTGAAGTGGGCGCCGACCGCGATGAACAGCCAGCCGCTTCGGGTGGTGCTCGTTCGCACTGCGCAAGCGCGGGCCCGACTGGTCGAGCACATGGGCGGAAACAACCAGGCCCGGGTGGCCGCCGCCCCGGTGGTCGCCATTCTGGCCGCCGACGTCGACTTCCACGACGAGCTGCACAAGACGTTCCCGGTGGCGCCCGGTGCCCGCGAGCGGTTCGTGGCCGACGAGGCCGCACGCGAACGCAGCGCACGGTTCAGCGCGGGGCTGCAGGCGGCGTACTTCCTGGTCGGTGTGCGTGCCGCTGGGCTGGGTGCGGGCCCGATGACTGGCTTCGACGCGGCCGGCATCGACGCCGAGTTCTTCCCCGACGGCGACCACAGGACGCTGATGGTGGTCAACATCGGACGCACGGCCGACGACGGGCAGCGTCCGCGCCTGCCTCGCCTCGATTACGACGAGGTCGTGACGAGCGTCTGATTCACACTTGGTGACCGTTCCTGCGAGCGTCGTCAGCGGCGCCCTCCCGCGAGGGAGGAACGAGGAGCGACACGCCTTTCGTCGTTCGATCGAGCGACGACTCGAGCGGCACGCTGGCGCCGTTGGCGCGAGCAGGACTCCTTATCTGGTCAGACGAGCGTGGTGCCCGAGGTGACGACGCGGGGCTCCCCCGGATCGTCGAGGGTGACGGCGCCGATCACCCTCACATCGTCCTCGAAGGTCCAGTCGCCCTTCACGCCCAGGCTCGTCGATTCCTTGAGGGACGGAGCCCCCGCCGGAAAGCGATCCTCGAACTTGCCGATTGTCTTGTAGAAGTTCGAGTCGAGCTCGATCAGGGGCGCCTTCTCCACCGCCTTGGTCAGCCGCCCGTCGGACCCGACCTCGTACACGTCGGAGCGCAGCAGCAACAAGTCGTTGGTGGTCTTCACCGGCAGAAAGCGCTCCCGTCCGACGCCGATCGCGGTAGCGCCCGGGAACACCTCGATCGCGGCACCCATCGCGCTCTCGATCTGGATCACTTCCGGCGACGACGAGTCCGCCGGGTCCACCGTCTTCTCGTTCTTGATCAGCGGAAGGCCCAGCACCGAGTTGCGTTCCTTGAGCGTGCGCGACAACACCTCGAGGTCGAACCAGAGGTTGTTGGTGTGGAAGTAGGGATGGCGGAACTCATCGGTGAAGAAGTTCATCTCGGCCTCGGCGGTCTGTGCCGTGTCGCGCAGGATCAGTTGCTGATCGGCCTTGCGGATCGCCAGATGCCCCCCCTTGCGGTCGGCCGCTGTCCGCCGGCAGATCTCGGCAGCGTACGGCGCTCCGCTGGCCGCGAACCAGCCGGCGATGACCGCGTCAGGTGCCGCTCCGAGGTTGTCGGAGTTGGACACGCTGGCGTAGCGATAGCCCTTCTCCAGCAGCCGGTCGAGAATGCCTGAGCCCTCGAGGGCCGTATAGAGGTCACCGTGGCCGGGCGGGCACCACTCCAGGGTCGGATCCGCCGGCCACTCGACCGGTGTGAGGTCGCTGGCCAACAGCTTGGGCTCGGAGTTCTGGAGGAAGTCCAGGCCGAGTCCGTCGACCTCGAGGTCGGCGTACGGGGCCAGCGCGGCCAGCGTGTCGTCCTGGGTACGGAAGCTGTTCATGAACAACAGCGGCAGCTTGGCGCCGTAGGTGTCGCGGGCTGCTTGAACCTGGGCCACGATGAGATCGAGGAAGGTCTTGCCGCTTCGCACGGGCAGCAAGGACTTCGCCTTGTCCATGCCCATCGAGGTCCCCAGGCCACCGTTGAGCTTGATGATGACCGTCTTCGCGAGCGCAGCCGCGGCCTGCTCGTCACTGACCTCGACGTCGGAGAGCAGGTCCGGCGACGTCAGCGGCTCGATGGAGTCCTCGGCGATGAACCCCGTGACACCCTCCTCGACCTGGCGGTAGTAGTGGCTGAAGACCTCGATCGCCGCAGCGGCGGCACCGGCGGCCGCCATCTTGTCACGGGCCGCCTGCAGACCTGATTTGCTCATGGCCGCATCGTAGGGGACCGGCGTAACACTGCGATGACCTGCTCATCCCGCACGCGACGGAGTTCGTTCGACGAGCGGCTATTTCTTCGGCTTGGGCGGCGGCGGCCGGAAGGATGCGAGGAACTTCACACTGGCGTCCACGATCTGCTTCTGCGCCACCGCGCGGTCCACGGTCGTCGTGCCGTCGCCGGGCTGGGCGCCGTAGTTGCCGAAGTACGCGTGCAGCCCGCCCGTGACCTCGACGTACTGGGTGTCGGGCGGCAGCATCGACTTGTGGTCCTCGATCTTCGTCGGCGTGGCCAGGCCGTCCTCCGTGCCGTAGATCGACATCACCGACAAGTCGGTACGAGTCAGCGGGCTGGCCGGGTACGAGGCCCAGAGCAGGAGGCCCTTCACCTGCGGATGCGTGTCGGCGAACGATGCGGCTGCCGTCCCGCCGAGCGAGTGTCCGCCAACCACCCACGACACGATCTCGGTGTGCACGGCCATCGGGCGGGCCGCGTGATCGGGGTCGGTCAAAGCGATGCCGAACGGGTCCTTCAGCACGATGACGAGGTTGCCGGCCTCAGCGAGCGGGACGAGCAGCGATGCGTACGCCCGCGGGTCCACCCGCGCACCCGGCGCGAAGACCAAGCCGACCTTCGGGACGACAAGGACCCCGTCGGCGTCTCTGGTGGTGGGCGTCAGCTCGTACCAGGTCACGGTTTCGGTGACCTTCACGTTCGGGTTGGACCGCATCGCTGTCACGACCCCGGCGGCCGGCGGGAACGGCCTCGCCCAGGCCACGACGGCGACCAGGACGATGCACACGAAGAGCGCGGGAATCGCCAGGGCCAGCCGGAGCCGAGCCCGCCGACGCAACTGCTTCGGTGTGTCCGTGGGCTCCTCGCCGGCGGTCTCCGCTCGCCGATTCTGCCGATCGCCAGCCACCAGGGTCGCGATCGACCAGACCACGGCGATCATGCCGACGACGGCACACGCCACGGTTGCCACGAGGAGTGCTGGATGGGCGTTGAGCAATGGTTCCCAGCGGGTCCAGCCGACCCAGCCTGAGACGGCCACCATGACGATGCCGAGCACCAACCAGACCACGGCCAAAACCGTGCGGCTGGTCCTCCCCGGCTGAGCCATGGGCTCGAGTCTAGGTGAGGTGGTGTGCCCGCTCGGTACCCTGACGACGGGCGCACGACACGGCGGTCGGCACGGTTCTCCCAGACCGACATCGGCGGGCGATCATGTGTCGTCGACCCTCAGCGGCCGGTGCTCGGGACGCACAGAATGTCACTTCACGAGATCGGCGACCCGCGCGTCAAGGGCCGCGACGAGGCCGTCAACGTCAACGAAGGCGCTGTACCCGTGCCCACCGGCCCCCATCGCCACCCTGCGCCCGCGGAGCCGCTCGTCGATATACACCGGCCACGACGGCTCGCTGCCAATCGGCGTGATCGTGCCCCGCTCATAGCCGGTGGCCTGCAGCGCGCCGCCGGCATCCGGCATGGACAACTTGTTGACCCCGAGCAGAGCGCGGAGCTTCGGCCAGGAGAAGGTGGCGTTGCCGCCGACCACGACGAAGAGGTGGCTCGCATCGGGTAGCCGCACCACCAGCGTCTTCGCGATGTCGCCGGATTCGATGCCCAGGAGGGCTGCGGCCTCGGGCAGGCTGTTTGCCGCCGGTCTCGAGCGGAGCTCCACGGGCAATCCCACACGAGTCGCGGCCGCCAGCATCCGCCGAACGCCGGCGGGCAGATCCTCGGCTAGATCCTCGGTCACCCGTCCTCCTCACTGGTGTGGCCGAGCCTACGGCCGCGGAGACGACGCAACCCCCGGCCGGCGGCGGTCGGGGGTTGCGAATGACTGAATCAGGCGAGCAGCTTGGCCTTTGCCTGGGTGAACTCGGCGTCGGACAAGACGCCCGACGCGTGGAGCTGGCCCAGCTGCTGCAACTGGGCAAGCAGATCGCTCTCGGGCGCAGCCGCTACCGGGGGCGGCTGGGCTGCTGCTTGCTGGTCCGCGACCTGCTGCGCAGCCTCCATGGCCATCCGCTGTTGCTCGGCCTGGGCGTCGGCTTGCTGCTGAGCCTGCGCCTGGGCCTGGGCATCGTATTTCTGCTGCTGGTGATGAGAGACCGCGCCGGCTGTGGCCGATGCCGTTCCCGCGACAACGGCCGTCCGCGCGGCCATACCGACCAAACCCGGTCGACCCATCCGACGTCGTCCCATCGGCATGTCGTCCCTACTTTCTGCTATGCGGATTCGGCAGAGTCGAAGCCGGCGAGTTCTGCTACCTGGTTCACCACATCGGCCGGGAATCGCTCGACCGCCAGCACGGTGGCACCCGCCTCACGGACGGACGCAGTGACCGCCCTTGCCCAGGTGTTCTCCAGTAGTACCACCAGGGCGGAACTTCCCGGCGGGAGCTCGCTGGTGAGCTGGTCGAGATCTTCCTCACCGATCAGGCCGGGGGCGGGAACCTCGAACTCGGTCAGGTCGATCTCATCGCCGAGCACATCGATTTCGAGGACGTCCACCGACCCGTCTTCCAACCGCTTGACGACCGTGAGATCGAGGAGGGTGATCGCACCGCTTGCAATGGTCGACAAGAGCGATTCCCGAACGGCTGACGGGATGTGATCCTCAGGAAAGGCGACCACATACAGGTCGGCTGGGCCAAAGGTCGTCATCGATCCTGCTTCCTACTGAGTGCGGATGGCGCGACGAGGACTCAGGCGAGGGCCTTGGCCTTGAGCTGGTCGAACTCGGCCTGGCTGATCGTGCCGGCGTCCAGCAGGGCCTTCGCGGATGCGATCTGGTCGGCGGGTGCCGACGCAGAGGCGACCGACTTGATGTACTGATCAGTTTGCTTCTGGGCGGTCTGCACGGCCGCCATGTGCCGCTCAGCCATGCCCTTGCCGCGGGCGATGAGGTAGATCAACGCGACGAGGAACGGGAGCACGATCAATCCGATGATCCAGAGCGCCTTCCACCAACCGCTGAGCTCGTGGTCGCGGAACAGGTCGCCGATGATCTGGAACAGCACCATCAGGTAGGCGACGAAGAAGAAGCTCCAGACCAGCAGCCAGAAAAAGTCCAGAAGTCCATGGGGTGATGCACGCTTTCGGCTAGAAATTCGAGGGATCCAACGCAGATCCGGATGGAACCTTAGCGCAGCGTAAGCAATGGGGAAGCCGGGTAGAGGGGTTATGGCGCGTGTTTTCTCGTCGAGTCGAGGTGATCCTGGTTACGCTCGGGCCTGCGGACCAACGCTCACGGCGTGCTCATTCGCCGCGCCGGGCCGCCGCGGCGGCGAAATCGCCTGGTCTCGATCGGTCGCCGTGCGTGACGAAGATCTCCAATGATGACCCTCGAACTGTCCTTGCAGTGGGCCGAACATTCAGCAGGTTCACAGCCAACCCCTAGCGAGCAGGGGGGAACCTCACTGGATCGCGAGCTTCTCTCGTATCAGTCCTGCCCAGCCATACAAAGGAGTAGCCATGGACACCATCGCCGACACGTCGACCGCTTTCAGTGATGCACGTCAGACCTTCACGCCCGCTAGCGGGCACCGTCGCCTGCGGCTGTTCGCGACGGGTCTCGTCGCGTCTGCCGCGCTGCTCGGTGTCGCGAGCCCGTACGCGTCCGCCGCCACGGCAGGGGGCAGTGCCTCGGGTGCGTCTGCCCTCGACGTTTCGGATTCCTCACAAGGTGGCTGGCCTGATCAGTACGGCGGATCTGGCGGAGACGGCGCCTCCGGCGGCAGCTCCAACGGTGGCCCGGGGACGACGACCTCACCGGCCGTCACCGCTGCCCAGTCGAAGGGAGTCGTGCTGATCGACACTGTCATGAAGTACGCGGGCGCCCAGGCGGCCGGCACCGGGGTCGTGCTGACCTCTTCAGGCCAGATCATGACGAACTACCACGTGGTGGAGGGCGCAACCAGCATCACCGCAACCGTCGCGAGCACGGGCAACACCTACACCGCGACCGTGGTCGGCCACGATCAGACTCACGACGTGGCACTGCTCCAGCTGAAGGACGCCACCGGTCTGGACACCGTCGCACTCGACCATGACACCGTGGCTGTCGGCGACGACGTCACCGCCGTAGGGAACGCAGGCGGAACCGGCTCGCTTACCGCGGCCGAGGGGCGCGTCACCTCCATCAATGCAACCGTGACCACCGCCGCCGAGGGAACTGTTGCCGCCGAGACCCTGTCCAGCATGATCGAGACCGACGCGGACGTGGTCGCGGGAGACTCGGGCGGTCCGCTGTTCGACACGCAGGGCGAGATGGTCGGGATCGACACGGCGGGGTCGAGCGGTCCCCAGATCGACAGCTATGCGATCCCGGTCGGCGAAGCTCTGGACATCGTGGATCAGATCAACGCCGGCACCGAGACCTCGACGGTTCGAGTCGGCGCGAGTGCATACCTCGGCGTGCTGCTCGGCGACGCCGCCAGTGAGACCAACGGCTCCCAGGACAGCATGTCCGGCGGCCCCTACGGAACCTGGGGCTCGGACGGGACCGGCACCGGCAGCAGTGCCGGGGCGGTCGTCCAGGATGTCGTTGCCGACGGCCCGGCCGCACAAGCCGGGCTTGCCGCCGGCGATGTGATCACCGCCGCCGACTCGCAGTCGATCAGCTCCGCCGCCGACTTGAGTCAGGTGCTCAGCACGCACAAGGTCGGCGACACCATCGCGATCCAGTGGACCGACAGCAGCGGCGCGGATCAGACTGCGTCGGTCACCCTGGGTGCCAGCCCCGTCGCCTGAGCAACCCGACCACCAGAGCGGTCGGCCCAATCGATCGTGGATCGATTGGGCCGAGCTGGGTCGATGCTCGGCTCGCCGTGCAGTCCGTGCAGTCCGTGCAGTCCGTGCGGCGGTCGGCCTCTCGTTGTGAGGATGATCTGAGTGCCCTCGTACCGTTTCGCTAGATCCGAGGCAAGACGATCAGGTCGACCAACGCGTAGACGAGTAGGCAGACTGCCAGCACGTTCGCGCTGATTCGGACGGGCCGCTGTCTGAAGCGCTGCCCGGCGGCCACGAGAAACAGGACCAGGGCGAACAACACCGTCAGGCGTACGTACTTGCCCGCCTTCTCGCCTGCCTCGGTGCCCTGCGTGAACAGCTCGGCGGCCTCGGCGTCGAGTCGTTTGGCCTGCTCCAGACTCGGATTCTTGTATTCGGGCATGTAACCCGGCCCGGGGGGAGCGTTTGGATTGTTCAGCGGATCGGTCTTCAACCACTCGCCGAACGCGCGCCGGTAGTCGGGTGTGAAGCGCCGGACCAGCACCGTCGCCAGCTCGGCATTCCGCGCGGCCCGGGCCTCCAACCAGCCGGTGAACATCGCCGAGTCCGCGGCCAGCTGCTGTCCGCCGAGAGTCGAGGCCGCGCTCGCGGCGAACCGCTGGGTCGTTGCCTGCCCGTACGACAGTCCCTGGCGATCGTCCCACTGCGATGCCTGGAAGCCGCTCCAGGCGGTCGCAATCGCCGCGAGCGACAGGACAAGAACCTCGATGACCTCGACGATCTCCTCCCACCGCTGCTTACGGCGTTCGGCCTGCTCCTCGTTCTCGGTCAGCTTGTGCGCGACCTCGACGTTCAACCCCTCGGGCATGTCTCGGTCTCCTGACTAGGTCATGAACATGCTGCCGGCCTAGCATGCTAGCGCTGACGGGCGGGTCGCCGCCTCGTCGCGCGAGGCTTCGCTCATCGTGACTGGCGACCAGACGACCGAACGAATGTGCCGAGCCCCCGGGGGCGGCGCAGCCGCTGGACAGATCCTGCAGCGTCAGGGCGCTCGGATTCCGCGCCACAAGCTGAGCGGGAGCAGAAGTACCACAGCGCTCGGGACGATCCACCAGCCGACCAGGCCGGCGGTCACCACGAGCGCGGTGATCGCCAGCGCGACCACGACTCCGACCGCGATCACCCAGTCGTCGCCGATCACGAAGTCGTACCAGAACGCACCGAAAGCCTTCACCCGGGACATCAACGAACCCCCTCCCGTCCTTGATCCCGTGTCCCGGCGTGCTGACTCGACCGCAGTCGGCGAAGCCAGACGATCGACAATATGCCGAGCAGGGCAAACGCGGGTGCCAGCACCAACAACGCCACGTCAGCGCCAGGCCACTGCGCGCCGGCACCCTCGACACTCCAGAAAGTGCCAAAGGTCGTGAGCATCACACCCACCACGAACTTCATCCCGTTCTCCGGCACTCGGGCAAGGGGTGCGCGCACAGCGAAACCCACGATGGCGACCAACACCACCGCGAGGACGGCGGCCACCGTCGCGAGCGGTACGTCGCCAGCACTGGCACCGAACGTCACAACGATGAAGACGACCTCGAGACCTTCGAGCAGGACGCCCTTGAACGCCAGCGTGAAGGCGTACCAGTCGCGCACGATGCCGCGCCGCGACAACTCGGCGGACCGAGCGGCCTCGACCTGGGTGCGGAAGATCGACTGCTCATCGTGCAACGCTTTGTAACCCGCGGCCCGCAAGACCGACTTCCGTAGCCACTGGACCCCGAAGACGAGCAGCAGTGCACCGATGACGACTCGCAGAATCCCGATCGGCAGTGCCGAGACAGCAGGACCCAGGACCGCGACCACCACCGCCAACGAGAGCAGTCCGCAACCGACCCCGGTCAGCGTCGATCGCCAGTCCCTCGTGGTGCCGGCCGCCAGCACGATCGTCGTGGCCTCGACCGCCTCGACCAGACTGGCCAGGAACACCGCCGCGAAGAGCGCCCCCATCCCGGTCATGGGGTGGCCGAATGCGTCGGTTGAGGACTCGACTGCAGCCGCGACATTTTCCGGCACCTCCTCGCTGTCGGTTCATCATCTGCAAGCGCAGCTGTGACGAGCCTGAGGAGGCGCGTCATCGAGATCACTTGTCGAGATCACCGGCATGTCGGAGCAGCGGTCTGGAACGAGCTCCGGCGCGCTGCGTGGTCACGTCCTCGAGTCACACGGCGGAGGAGCCGTCGATCCGGTGGTAGACCCGGTCGTGGTACACCAGCGGTGGCGTGTCGGGCGACGTCGTCGGATTCGCCTGGTCGAGTGAGGAACCGATCGCCTGAACGCAGATCAACTGGCTCGAGCCGATCGGCGTACGCTGCACGACGGTCCCCCGAATCCAGCGCGGTGCGTCGTGCAGGTAGGGCTCGCCAGAGGACAGCTCCGACCAGCCACCGCTGGCGAAGCGGTCGATACCGCTGGTCGCGAACCTCGCGGAAAGGTCGGCCTGATCGGCCGCGAGGAAGTTGACCACCAGCGTATCGGCGTCCTGCAGCGCCGGCCACGAGCTCGACGTGCCGGCGACCGAGAAGGCGAGCAGGGGCGGGTCGGCCGAGACCGAGATCACCGACGTCGCCGTGAATCCCACCAAGCGGTCACCTGCCCGAAGCGTGATCACCGCCACCCCGGCGGCGTGTCGCCGGAACAGCGCCTTGAAGGCGTCTGCGGAGATCGCCTCGGGATGGGGGGGCTCGGCCCAGCCGTACTGAGCGGAGTAGGTCGTCATGAGTTTCCTTCGCTGCCCGGCACGGATTCGACGCTCGGGCCGGTGCTCGTCGAAATGATCAAGGGCCCGGCGCCCGTGCCGAGGCGGAGCTGCTCGAGGAACAGGACGATCCGTGCCGCGACCGACCGATGTGAGAGGTCGTTGAGGATGTCGTGTCGGCCGTCGGAGACCAACAGCACCTCGCCGATCCCGGCGGTCGCGTAGTAGGCCAGCGCGTGCTCGGGAGGGCTGATCTGATCGGCCGCGCCATGTATCGCCAGCGTCGGCACCCTCACCTGCGGCGGCGAGCCGTTGGATTGGGCGTCGCAGGCATCCGCGAACAGCGATCCGCGTAAGGCCCTGCCCAGCACTGAACGGTGCGTCGGGCAGGACGTGCGGGCAGCAATCTCGGCGTCCCAGGAGTCGGGATGTATCTGGTCTGTGGTTGCGGCGCCGGTCACGATCAGTCCGGCCAGGCCCAGCTCGTGCTCGGCGGCGATCTCGAGCGCTACCTGTGTACCGAGGTCCGTGCCGATCAGGACGCGCGGACCGACGGCCGCGCTCTCGCGAACGAGGCGGGCGATCTCGATCTTGGTCTGCTCGGAGCTGACCGGTGTCGCGGCGATCGCCACGACGCGATACGCATCGGCCGACAGTCGCCGCCCGAACCGGTCGTAGACGTCGGGGGTCTCCCCTCGTCCGGCGATCACGAAGACGGTTCCGCGCGGATTGAGACCGCTCGGTTCGCTCCAGGACCGCGTCTGCACGCTGGCGCCACGGTCCGGGCGCAGCGTCGGCGTCAGGCGGATCGTGTCCGTGCCGCTGGTGCTCATGCGATCTCCTGCAGCTCGAGGAGCTCCTGGTCGGTCTGTTCCGCGTTCCGCCGAGCGGCGGTGTAGCGGTTCTCCGGTACGGGTAGACCGAGGTGCCCGCGCAGGGTCGAGGCGGTGTAGTCGGTGCGGTAGATCCCCTTGCGTTGCAGGATCGGCACAACATCCTCCGCGAACGTGTCAAGATCATCGCTCACCCGGAACGACAGGTTGAGGCCGTCGTACGCCCGCGCGAGGAAGCCGCGCTCGAAGGCGTCCGCCACCGTCTGCGGTGTGCCCGCATACGGATTCGGCTTGAAGGCGGTGAACCGGTCGACGGTCTCCCGTAGGGTCAGCCGCTCGTCTCGTGCGGTCTGCTTGATTGCCGACACGGACCCGGACCGGCTGTTCTCTCCGAGGTCGCCCAGCTCCGGGAACGGTGCATCGGGATCCAGGGCAGCGAAGTCGAAACCGCCGAACGGACGGGCGAACTGTCCGAGCTTGCTCGCGAAGTCGTTGTCGAACTCCCAGATGTCGCGCGCCAGCTGTTGCGCCGCCTCGTCCGTCGAGGCGAGCACCGGCCGCGCACCGGGAAAGATCTTGACATGCTCGGGGTCGCGGCCGGCCGCGACCGCCCGCGCCCGGATGTCGGCCCCGAACTCCACACCGTCCTCGATGCTTGCGATGTGGGTGTAGATGCCCTCGGCGATCTCGCCGGCCAGGTGCCGCCCCTGCTCGGAGGTGCCGGCTTGGAAGATCACGGGTTGGCCCTGCGGCGACCGGGAGAGATTCAGAGGTCCGGTCACCGAGAAGTACTCGCCACGATGGTCGAGCTCGTGCAGCTTGTCCGGATCGAGGAACACGCCCCGCTCGACGTCGGCAGGAAACGCGTCGTCCTCGTAGGAGTCCCAGAGACCCTGGGCGACCTTGACGAACTCCAGCGCCCGTCCGTAGCGGGTGTCGTAGTCGTAGTGCTCGTCGAGGCCGAAGTTGCCGGCCACACCGAGATCGAAGGAGGTGACCACGTTCCAGCCGGCACGGCCGTGGCTGATCTGGTCGAGGGAGGCCAGTCGTCGAGTCAGGTTGAACGGGCTGTTGTACGACGTGGTCAGGGTTCCGACCAGTCCGATCTTCTCCGTCGCCACGGCAAGAGCGGAGAGCAAGGTCAGCGGCTCCAGCCGGTTGAGGTAGTGCGCCGGGTAGCGGCTGTTGATGTAGAGACTGTCGACGATGAAGATCAGGTCGAACTTGGCAGCCTCGGCCCTGCGCGCCTGTTCGATGTACCAGTCGATGTCGATGCTGGCGTTCTTCGGGACCCGAGGGTCCTTCCAGAGATTGTGCTGCCCGGGGCCGCCCACGCCGTACAGTGCGAGCGCCAGGTGGAGTTGACGAGTCATGATCGTTTACCTTTCGGAGGAGGCTCCGGCCAGCACGGCAGGCCGGTAGGGAGACGTGGTGTGGTTGTGGTGGACGACGTCACCCCGGCCGTAGACCAGGTCGAGGACCGCGCCGGGGTCGAATGCTGGATCGGCTGCGACCGAGGCGTCGGCACGCCAGGCAACGTGGAAGTCGGGGCGGACGAGGGCGTAGTCACGTTCGTACCGCTCGTGCGCGGCGGGATCGGCGAGGTGGACGACGTCGAGGTCGATCCCTCGCTCCGCGGCCGCCCGGTCGAAACGGACCGACGGCGCGCTCCTGTCGTCCGGCTCGGCCGTGAGGACGAGCAAGACGGCATCGGAGCGTATCCGGTCGTAGAGGGTCGTCCCCCACGGATCGAGCTGGCCGTTCGGCGCACGGTGGCCGGGGCGACCCACACTGTCGTAGCGATGCGGGTCCCATGGTGCGTCGGTGTTGTGCTGGTCACCGTCGTAGGCCACGACCGGGGAGGCGTCGTAGCGCTCGTCGAACGTCACGCCCAGGCTGGGACGGGCATCGCGGCCGAGCAGCTCCGCGATCTCGGCGCGACGTGTGAGGGCCGCCGGCGAGCCGTCGGTATCGGCTGGGATCCCCCCGGCTCGGATCTCCTCGACCCGTGCACTGCTGGCCTGGCCGCGTTCCAGAGCATGATCGGCAACTCGCCAGTTGTGCGGCCGGCGCTCGGCGTCGTAGGAGTCGAGCAGTGTCTCTCCCGCGACCCCTCGGATCGCGCCCGCGAGTTTCCAGCCGAGGTTGGCCACGTCGCCGAAGCCTTCGCCGAGGTTTCCGCCCGGGGTCCGGACGTGTGCCGCGTCGCCGACCAGAAAGACGCGCCCTCGCCGGAACGACGTGGCAATCCGGGTCGACTTGAAGTACGGCGTCACGCTCATCACCTCCAACGGCAAGTCGAACCCGAAGGCGGCCCGGGCCAGGGCGAGGAGCTCGTCGTCGGACGGCACCACGTCCAGCGGATAGGGCCCGGCGTAGGAGCGCCAGTCCGTCTCGTTCAGGGCGGCGAGGAACCCGGAGTAGCGAGCGTTGACGATCACGTTCGTTCCGGTGGAGAACGCTCGGCCGGCTGGGTGCGCGTGTGGCCGGGTCCGGACCACGAATCGGAAGAACCGCTCGGTGGCGTACTCCCCCTCCCGCTCGATCCCGGCCAGCCCGCGGACCGTACTGCGCGAGCCGTCCGCGGCTACGACGTAGCGAGAACGGATGGATCGCGTCGGCCCGTCGGAGGTCGCGCTGAGCGTCGTCGTCACGCCGAGGTCATCCTGGTCCAGCGCGATCGCCCGCCAACCACCGGATACCGAGACACCGCGCAGATCGAGCCGCTCCAGGAAGACCTTCTGCAAGACGGTCTGTGGCCGACGGATGGGCGCCTCGGTCGAGTACTGATTGGTTGGGGCGAGATCGAACCGACGTTTGCCGCCGCCCAGCTCATGACCGGCGAGCGAGGTCAGCAACAGATTTCCGGTGTTCCACTCGGGCGGCACGGTCCACTCCTCGCGAACACGCTGCAGGACGTGCCAGCGGCGGAACAGCTCCACCACCCGGGCCGTGTGACCCATGGCTCCCGCCCGTACGAGCGGCGCTTCGGTCGCCGCGTCGACGACGGCAACGGAGACTCCGTGCAGGTCGAGGTCGACCGCGGTGGCCAGTCCGGACGGGCCGGCTCCGACCACGAGCACGTCGACCCGGTCAGGCGGGTCGAGGACCGGGAACGACACAACGTCGACATGGCGGCGGCCGCGGTTCACCTCGTTGGTGGCGGTCATCGGGCAGCTCCTTCGTTGATCATGGATTCATGCCGGCCGGTCGAGCTCGGCCAGACGCTGGCGCAGCGCTGCTCGCGTGGCCCGGTCCGCGCCGCCGGACAGCAGCTTCGGCGCGGAGCCGACCAGTAGCCGGGTGTAGGGGTGGGCGGGCTGGTTGACGATCTCTGCGGTCGGGCCGGACTCGACGATCTCGCCGCGGTAGAGCACCACCACCCGGTCGGTGAGCCCGGCAACCGAACCGAGGTCATGGGAGATGAAGATCATTCCCAGGCCGGCGAACCGCGAACCGGACAGCAGCCGCAGAACGCGGACCCGGTTCGCTGAATCGAGTGCACTCACCGGCTCGTCCAGGATGAGCAGCCGCGGATCGGTGATCAGGGCCCGGGCGATCGCCACCCGTTGACGCTGACCACCGGACAGCTCGGCTGGGAACCGTCCGAGCAGGTCCGTCGTCAGGTTGACCTGTGCCAGCGCGTCGCTGACCTTGGGGATGATCTCGTCGCGTGCTGCCCGACCGCCCACCCGCAGTGGCTCGGCCACGGCGTCGGCCACGCTGAGGTCTGGGTCAAGACTCTTGAGCGGATCTTGGAAGACGTACTGCAGCTCGCCCCGTCGGCGAAGCTCTCGACGCTGCCGCGGTCGCGCCGCAGTCAGGTCGAGGCCGTCGAAGATCACCCTCCCGGCACTGGTGGGGACGAGCCCGAGCACGGCCCGGGCCAGCGTCGACTTTCCCGATCCGGTCTCCCCGATCAGGCCGACGCGTTCCCCCGCGCGGACGCTCAGATCGGCACCTTTGAGCGCGAGTCGCCGCGCGGGACCTCGTCCGTACTCGACGGTGACCTCGTGCAGCTGCAGCAACGGGTGGCCGGCGTACTCGGCCGTGTGCCGATCAGCCATGATCGACTCCGGCCGCGACGAGGAAGCGTTCCAGACCGAACTGGTGGTGTTCGGCCACCAGCAGCCGGGTGTACTCGTGCTGTGGCTGGGTCAGAACGTCGTATACCGTGCCTCGCTCGACGATGCGTCCATCGCGCATCACCAGGACGTCTTCACACAACCGCGCCACCACGGCCAGGTCGTGGGAGACGACCAGGAGCGCGAGCCCGGTCCGTACGGTGAGCTCGGCGAGGAGGTCGAGGATCTCGGCCTGCACGGTGACGTCCAGCGCGGTGGTCGCCTCGTCGGCGATCAGCACCCGCGGTTCCAGCGCCACGGCGGCTGCGATCAGCACGCGCTGCAACATGCCGCCGGAGAGCTCGTGCGGGTACTGCTGGTAGACGAGCTCGGGGTCGCGGAGGTGGACCGAGCCGAACAGCTCCAGGGTGCGGCTTCGCGCCTGGCGTCGACGGAGACCGGCCTTGACCTGCAGCACCTCCTGCACCTGCCGGCCGACCCGGATCGAGGGGTTGAGGTAGCTCCCTGGGTCTTGGAACACCGCGCCGATGGATGAGCCCCGTAAGGCGGTCCAGGCCCGCTCGTCGAGCTGGGCCGCGTCGGCGCCGAAGACCGTGACGGTTCCGCCCGAGACCTCCAGTGGCTCGGGTAGCAGACCAAGGATCGAGCGGCAGGTCAAGGTCTTGCCGCTGCCGGACTCGCCCACGATCCCCAGCACCCGGCCGGGGGCCAGTAACAGGTCGACGCCGTGCACCAGTTCGGTGCCACTGAGCGGATCGCTGATCCGGACGTCGGCGAGCTCGATCAGTGCCTCAGCCATGACGGGCCTCCATCGTCTCGAGGCCGATCGCGGCCGCAGGGCCCGGCGCGATCGGACGGCGGCGGGCGCCGTTCAGCAGGACCCGTCCCGACACCCCGGCCACGTCACGGATCGCGTCGGCGAGCAGGTTGAACGCCCACACGGTGAGCATGATCAACACTGTCGGGAAGAGCGGTGCGTACGGCTTGTAGGTCAGGTAACCGAGGTCGGAGGCGAGAATGCCGCCCCACGTGGGCGTCGGAGGCTGGACCCCGATGCCGAGGAAGGTCAGGCTGGCCACGACCACCAGCCCGGCGCCCATCGTCGTTGCCAGGGAGATCGCGATCGGCGGGAGCACCTTGGCCCACACGTGACGACGCACGATCCAGCCTGTGGAAGCGCCGGCGAGCAGCGCCGCCTCGACGTACTGCGATCTCGACACCGACAAGGTGGCGGCTCGAGCGACGCGGTAGAACACCGGCGCCATCAAGATGCCGACGGCGAACATCGCCTGAGTCAGCCCGTTGCCGAGCAGCGCAGCCAGCGCGACCGCGAAGACCAGGAAAGGCAGCGCGATCAAGGTGTCCGAGAAGCGGAGGGTCAGCCACTCGAAGGTGCGGCCGAGATACACCGACAAGATGCCGGGGATCGCTCCGACCACCATCGCGATCACGGCGACCTCGACTGCGCTGAGCACGCTGATCGGCGCGCCCGCGAGGATCCGACTCAGCACGTCGCGACCGAGGTAGTCGGTGCCGAGCCAGTGGGCTGCCGACGGCCCGGCGAGTGGAGTACCTGTCGCGGCCAGCGGGTCGTAGGGGGCGAGCAGAGGGCCGAGCACGGCTACCAGCAAGACGACCACAAGGATGGCGACGGCCAACCGCCCGATCCGGAGTTTCAGTACTTTGCCGACCACGAGTCATACCCCCCGCTGGGAGGCCGGGATGACCCGGCTCAAGATGATGTTGACGATCAGGTTGAAGACGACGACGAGCACGATCGAGACCACCAGCACTCCTTGCACGGCGGGCACATCGCCCTTCAGGGCTGACTGGCTGGCGAAGATTCCGTATCCGGAAAGGGAGAAGATCGACTCCAGCACGACGGCCCCTCCGAGGATGCTGGCGAACTTCATGCCGAGGATGGTCATGCTCGGTCCGACCGCATTGCGCAGCACGTGGACCCAGAAGACGCGACGACGGCTCAGCCCCCGCACCAGTGCGCCGACCACATAGTTCTCCCGTCGGGCCTGGATGAGCCCGACCCGCATCTGTCGCGCGACATCGGCGACCGTGTCGGCGCTCAGCGCCACGGCCGGCAAGATCAGGTGACTGAGCCAGGGACCGAAGCCACGCTCGAGGGGCACGTATCCTGCCGACGGCAACAGTTGCAGGCCCACGGCGAACACGGCGATCAGCACGATGCCCACGACGAACGCCGGCATCACCGAGATGATCGTCGCGAAGGTGGTGATCGATCGATCGAGCCACGACCCCTGACGCACCGCGGCCAGCACGCCGAGGCTGAAGCCGGCGACGATGCCGATCAGCAGACCCAGGCCGGCAATCGACAAGCTGACGATCGCCCGTTGGAACAGCTGATGGGAGATCGGCTGACCGTTGTCCCAGCTGCGACCCAGATCTCCGTGCAGTAAGGAAACGATCCAGTCGCCGTATTGCACCAGGACGGGTCGGTCGAGGCCCCAGTTGTGCTCGAGCTGAGCTACCGCTTCCGGGGTGGCCGACTCGCCGAGCTGGAGGGCAGCCGGGCTGAGCCCGCTCAGCCGGCCCAGCCAGAACGTCACCAGGGTGCCGAGCACGAACACCGGGACGAACACCGACAGCGGTCGCAGCACCATCAACAGACCGCGGCGCACGTGTAGCGTCCACATCGAACGCGGACGACGATCCCCGGCCGGGCTCGCCGCAGCTTCGACGGCCGTGGTCGAGCGGCGGATCAGGCGTTGGTCTTCCTGGATGGACATCTGGGTTGCTCCTCGGATGGCAGTCGGGCCTAGTCGGACGCGACCGTGACGTTCTCCCAGTGGATCTGGCCGGGAACGGCCGGGATGGCCGAGACCCGCTTGGACTTCACGAAGATGTTGGGCTGGCTGTAGGTGAAGATCGTCGGCGTGTCTCGCACACCCGCCCGGGTCGCCGCCTGGAGGTTCTTGGCGTAGTCGGGATCGTCCAACGGCGTCTCCCGCGCCACCTTGACCGCCTTCTGGAACTCGGGGGAGGTGTAGGGCGCACTCAGGTTGAGTGGTCCCTTCGGACCGAAGTGCGCGGTCAGGGTCTGCACCGGCGACTCACGTCCCGTCGTGCCGTAGGTGGAGAGCACCAGATCCTTGGCGAAGAACGGAGTCGCCCAGTTGGTGTCGACCTTGATCGTCGTCTTGATGCCGATCGCGGCCAGCTGGGACTGGACGATCTCGTTGGCCGTCGCCGCTGCGGACACCACGAACTGCACGGCCAGCCTCGGGTCGTTCTCCTGGTAACCGGCCTCGGCCAAGATCTGCTTGGCCTTGGCGACGTCATACGGCCACAAGTCCGCTGACTGCTGGTCGTAGGCGATGTAACCCTCGGGAAACGGCTGGTCGGTGGCGCTACCGGTGTCGAAGGTCACCTTGTCGACGAACTCGGCGCGGTTGATGGCGTGTCGGGCGGCAAGCAGTACAGCCGGGTCGTTGAACGGCGCCTTCGCGGAATTGATGCTGATGTTCGCGGCGTTGTAGCCGGGCTGCCGGACAACGTCGAGACCCGCCGCCTCGGCGGCCTTGATCTGGGCCGGCGCAAGGCTCGCGAAGTCGTAGACGCCGGTCTGCAGCGACGACACCACCGTCGACGGATCGATCCCGAACGACAGCTCGACCCGGTCGATCTTGATGGTGTCGGCATTCCAGAAGTCCGGATTCTTTTCGAAGTAGGCGTGCGAGCCGACCTCGAGCTCCACCACCTTGAACGGACCGGCCCCCACGGGCGACGCGTTGATCGCGTCGGGGTCGGCAGCCGCCTTGGGGCTGGTGATCTGGGCCACCCGCTGGCCGAGCAGCAGCGGAATCTGGTAGTCGGTCTGCACGAGCTTCAGCGTCACGTCCGCACCTTCGGCGGTGATCGACTTGATCGACGTCAGGTCACCGGCGAGGGCCGAGTTGGCCTGCCGTTGAGCCCGTTCGAGATAGGCCTTCACCGCCGCGCCGTCGACCGGCTCGCCGTCGGTGAACGTCAGCCCTTTTCGCAGGTGGAAGGTGATCTCGTCGCCGGAGTCGTTGTACTTCCAGCTTTCGGCAAGACCTGGCTTCGCGACCCCCTTCTCGTCGATTTCTGTGAGCGACGCGTACGCGAGGGCGAGCATGCGGAACTGTGCCCCGCTGCCGGAGACGATCGGGTCCCAGCTCGCCGGTGCTGCGTCGGCGATCCAGCGCAGCACCGTGGACGCGGTGCCGGATCCGGCGCCGCTGCCAGGTCCGCCGCAGGCGGCCAGTCCCGCGGCGGCGAGGATGCCGAGCGCGCCACCGAGGGCGGCTCGTCTGCTGAAGGGTCGCGAGAAGGAAGAATCGAGAGCGTGCATGTGAACTGCTCCAAGCTGGTTGGTCCGGCGACAGAGGCCGGCAAAGGTGATGGGGTCGGCGACGCCGCGTCGACAGCTGGGTCCTCAGGCAGGGACCGGCGCGGCGGACCGCTCACGCTCGACCGCGTGCCGGTTGGGCACGAACGGCAAGCCGAGATTGTCTCGCAGTGTCGACCCGTCGTAGTCCAGGCGGGTGACGCCACGCTCGCGGAGGATGGGCAACACCTCGTGGTAAAGACGGTGCACCTGTTCCGGATGGCCGAGGTGCAGCAGGAATCCGTCGACGGCACCCGCCTCGAACCAGCGTTGCAGCTCGTTGGCCACGGTCGTCGGTGAGCCGGCGAACGGCGTTCGCCGAGGAGAACTGACCGCCTCGACGGTCTGCCGCAGCGTCAGGCCCTTCGTGCGGGCCAGCTCGGCGATCTTGGTCGCGTTGGTCTTGAAGCTGCGCTCGGCGAAAACCAGCGTCTCTTGAGGGAACGGGGCATCGAGGTCGTACTGCCGGAAGTCGTGCCAGCCGAAGGGCCGACCAAGCTCCGCAAGGGCCGCCTCGAACCCGCTGTCGGCCAGCTGGAGCTCACGCTCGATCGCGCGGGCATCGTCATCGGTGTCGCCGATGTAGACCGAGATCCCGGGCATGATCAACACATTGTCGGCGTCGCGACCGAATCTGACGGCGCGGTTCAACAGGTCGGCCCTGAACGTCTGCGCCTGCTCCATCGAGCCGGCGTGGGTGAAGACCCCCTCTGCGATCTGACCGCCCAGGTCTCGCCCCTGCTCGGAGTCCCCGGCCTGGAAGATCACCGGCTGTCCCTGCGCCGATCGCGACAGATTCAGCGGGCCGGTGACGGAGAAGAACTCACCGAGGTGGTTCAGGGCGTGCAGCTTGGACGGGTCGAGGAACTGCCCCGTCTCACGGTTGCGCGGGAAGGCGTCGTCCTCGTAGGAGTCCCACAGACCCTGCACGACCCGCACGAACTCCAGCGCGCGGGCGTAGCGGGTGTCGTAGTCGTAGTGCTCGTCGAGGCTGAAGTTTCCTGCGGTTCCCGCGTCGCCGCTGGTGACGACGTTCCAACCGGCTCGTCCGCCGCTGATCAGATCGAGGGAACCCAGGCGCCGGGCGATGCTGAACGGGTCGTTGTACGACGTGGTGAGGGTGCCGACCAAGCCGACGTGGCTTGTGCTCACGGCAAGTGCCGAAAGCAACGTCAGCGGTTCGAGACGGTTGAGATAATGCGGCGGGGAGTCGGCGGTGATGAACTGGCTGTCGACAATGAACACCAGGTCGAGCTTGGCCTGTTCGGCCCGTTTGGCTTGTTCGATGTACCAGGCGATGTCGATGCTGGCGTTCCCGGGGATCTCGGGATCCCGCCAGCGCTGGGTCTGGCCCGGGCCGCCGACCCCGGTCAGGACTGCTCCGAGACGGAGGTAGCGCGTCGCTGACGTGCTCATTGATTGCTCGCTTTCGATATTCGTGGATTCCGAGTCGCGGTGCTCGCGTCTGCTGAGACGGGGGTCAGCACAGACAGAGCAGACTGGCGGTACGCACCAGGTCGATCACACGTCGGATCGTCACAGCAACGAGCATATGCCTAGTATTCCGGGTGTAAGACTAGGGAATCCAGTCGGTCCGCCATCTGGACATCCGTCGCGAACAGCGAGACTCACGGGAACGCTCGGGGTCAGCACTTCGACGTCAGGACAATCGAAAGAAGCATGATGACCGACTCCGGCCCGCTGCAACACGACCATGATCACCACGAAGACGCGCGCGACCTCGATCACCACCTACACCGGGTCCGCTCCGCCGACCTCTCCGAGGACACGTCACAGACCACGGGGATGAAACGACGCGAGGCGATCTCCGGTCGGACCGTCGGCTCGCGCGAGATCTGGATGGGCGAGACAATCGTCCCGCCGGCCACCGGCTCCGGCAACCATCACCACGGCGAGTCCGAGACCGGCATCTACGTCGTCCAAGGCCATCCAGAGTTTGTCTTCCTCCACCACGACGAAGAGACCCGGTTGGTGACCGCGCCTGGGGACTATGTGTACGTGCCACCGTGGGTGCCCCATCGCGAGGAGAACCCCGATCCCGACGATCCTGCCGTGGTGGTGATCGCCCGCTCGACCCAGGAGGCCATCGTGGTCAACCTCGATGACCTCGTCTGGGTCGGCCCCGTCGCCGTGGGCAGAGCATCGCCCGACCAGCGCACCTGGCACGAGTGCTGATCGGCGATCCCACGCTGGTCATTGTCAGCACTCGACGGCGATCGACGTGGTGCGATTTCAGTCGTCGCCCTTCGTGCCTGGAGACATCCTCACCCTGCGACCGCCGTGAGATCGACGGGAAGGGCATGGGTCAGGCGAGCGTCTGCGTCATGTTCAGGTGACTCCGGAGGCATCGAGCAGGCGCGCCGGCAACTGGGCCTTCGCGACGTCGAGCCACGCACTGAGCACATCGGAATCCGCCCAGTCGGTGGCAGCGTCCGCGTCGATGAGGAACAGCCCGCGCGTCGGGCTGCTCGCACCGAGCTCCGCCAGTACCGGCTTGAGGAACGCTTCGGGAGCGAGACTGTGTCGCCAGTCCCCGCCGAGCATCAGCGGGATCGCGGTCACGCCCGCCAGCGACCCGGCCGCGAAGCGGTCCAGAAACAGTTTCAACAGACCGGTATAGGTGGCCTTGTAAGTAGGACTGGCCACCACCACGAGGTCCGCCGCCGACACATCCGCGACGGCCTGGGCCACGGCCGGGTCTTTCCAGTCCAGCAGGCTCGGACCGAAGTCGGCGAGATCGATGGCGAGGTCTGGCTCGCGCCCACTGAGTTCTTGCATGACCAGCTGGGCCGCCCGCAAGGTCCGCGAACGCGGCCTGGGGTTGCCGACGACGATGACGGTGTTCATCGGTTGGATCCTCTTTTCCTCGAGGTGTTGATGTCTGTCGCGATGATCATCCGTTTGCTGCTGCCGTGGTCGCAGTCCGGCCGGCAGGGTGCGGTCCGCCGCCGGTTCATCGCCCGGCCCACTCCTGCGCCAGCAGTTGGTACGAGCGGACGCGGTCGGCATGATCGTGGGTGATCGTGGTGATGATCAGTTCGTCGGCTTCGGTGGCGTCCCTGAGCTGTTCGAGCTGATCGGCCACCCGACGTGGCGATCCGACGAACTGGGTCTGGAGGCGATCCGCGACCAGAGTGCGGTCCGCATCGGACCAGGCATGTCGCCGAGCCTCGTTCGGGGTGGGGAACGCAATGGCGCCTTCGGCCGTGCGGATGCTGCGTACCCACAGCCCGTAACCGGTGGCAAGTTCGCGAGCGGTGGTGTCGTCTGCGGCTACCACGACGTCGGCGGACACACTGACGTAGGGGCGGCTCAATTCGGTCGAGGGTCGGAACGCGGCCCGGTATCCGTCGACCGCCTCCAAGACCGTGGCCGGACTGACGTGGTAGTTGGCCCCGAAGCGAAGTCCGCGCTCGCCGGCGACTTCGGCGCTCTCCCCGCCGCTGCTGCCGAGGATCCAGATCTGCAGGTCCGCACCCTCCCCCGGCACGACATGGGCCTCCTCGCCGTCCGCGGACCGGTAGGTCCCGGCGATCAGCGCCAGCACATCGTCGACCTGTTCGGTGTAGTCCTGTGACTGGGCGCCGGGTAGTTGGAGGAGCCTCTTCTGGAGGGCGTACCGCGGCGACGCCAGGAGCCGTTTGAACGAGAACGGTGCCGGGATCCGGAGCCCGTTCGGCGCTCGGCCGTCGACGACTGCCGCCGGTGTGCCGCCGCCGACCACGGCGGGGGTCTTCGGGTCCTTCGGCCGGCCACCGGAACGACCCAGTCCGAGATCGAACCGACCCGGATGCAGAGCATCGAGCAGGCCGAACTCTTCAACCGTGGACAGGGCGGTCCGGTGCCCCATCTGAACAGCGCCGGAGCCGAGTCGGATAGTCGATGTGGCTGCGGCCGTCAACGCAAGCACGACCGCCGGTGAGGTGCCGGCGACTCCCGGGTTGAGGTGGTGCTCGGCGAACCAGTAGCGGGTGTATCCCAAGCGCTCGGCCTGCTGGGCAAGGTCGATGCTGTTGCGGAGGGCGTCCGATGCAACCGAACCCGAGGAGATCGGGACCAGGTCCAGCACGGTCAGCGGCGTCGTGTTCATGGCGGTGTCCTTGTTTGGTGAGCGAGACCGGCGGGCTCAACCGGCCGAGGTCGGCGTTGGCTCCCGGTGACCGAGTCCGCGGAGCGGACAATCACGTGTGGCGGTGAGGAATCTCATGACGCGACCCTGGTTGCGCCGACCACGCTCGGCTGGGCTAGCGGTGCCAGGCCGAGGTTCTCCCGGAGCGTCGAACCTGGGTACTCGCTGCGGAACACACCGCGTTCTTGCAGCAGCGGCACAACGTGGTCGACGAACGCGGCGAGGCCGTCCGGCGTGATGTGAGGGACGAGGATGAACCCGTCGCAGGCGTCGGCCTGCACGAGGTCGTTGATCTGCGTCGCGATCGTCTCGGCCGAGCCGATGAACGACTGGCGTCCGGTCACCTCCATGACCACCTCTCTGGCCGAGAGGCCGCCAGCTTCGGCACGGGCCCGCCATCCGGCGGCGAGCCCGGCCGGGTCCTTGGCGAGCTGGCGCACGCTGGCGCGACCCTTGGAGATCAGGTCGTCGGTGATCACCGGGTCGAACGAGGGCAGCGGACCATCGACGTCGAAGTCGGTCAGCTCGGTGTTCCACAGCTGTTCGATGAATCGCAGGGCGGACGCCGGTGAGACCTGCGACCGCCGGACCTCGTACGCGAGGTCGGCGGCGTCGCTGTCGGTTTCGCCCAGTACGAACGTTGCGGCAGGCAGGATCAGCAGCTCGTCCCTGGTTCGGCCGAATCTGGGAAGCCGTCCCTTGACGTCGGCGTAGAACGCTTGGCCCTCGTCCAGGGTGGAGTATCGGGAGAAAATCGCATCCGCGGCCGACGCTGCGAAATCGCGGCCCTCCTCGGAGTCGCCGGCCTGGAAGATGACTGGCCGTCCCTGGGGGGATCGGGGGACATTGAACTGGCCGGCGATGTCGAAGAACCGATCGTGGTGGTTGAACTGGCCGGGCCGGGGCGTGGCCAGGAATCGGCCGGTCCCGCGGTCGGCGACGATTTCGTCGCCGCGCCAGGAATCCCACAGCTCGGTCGTGGTCTGCAGGAATGTCCGGGCCCGCTCGTACCGGTCGGCCTGGGCGAGGAAGCCGCCGCGGCGGAAGTTCTCGCCGGTGAACGCGTCCCAGCTTGTGACGACGTTCCACGCGGCACGCCCGTTCGACAAGTGGTCGAGGGAGGCGAGCTGGCGGGCCACCTCGTAGGGCTCGTTGAACGTGGAGTTGATGGTGCCCGTCAGGCCCAGCCGGTCGGTAACGGCGGCCAGGGCCGCCAAGATGGTGAACGTGTCGGGTCGGCCGACGACGTCGAGGTCGTAGATCAGCCCGTTCTGCTCCCGCAGCCGCAGCCCTTCGGCCAAGAACATGAAGTCGAACTTGCCGCGTTCGGCGGTCTGGGCGAATCGACGGAACGACTCGAACTCGATGTGGCTGCCAGCGGCCGGATCGCTCCAAACGGTGGTGTTGTTCACCCCAGGGAAATGTGCAGCCAGGTGGATCTGCTTGCATGGCTGGCTCATCGGTGGCGTCCTCGTGGTCTGGTTGGTGTTGGTCAGACGGCTGCGTAGCGGTTGGCTGGTCGTGGCAGGCCCAGAAGTCCTCGGAGGGTGGTCCGGCCATCGGTGTTCGGGTAGGCAGTGCGAAACCGACTTCGCCGTTGGAGCTCGGGCACCAGTGACTGTGTTATCTGGATGAGGTCGTGGGGGATGGCGGCCGGGCGCAGCCGGAACCCGGTCAACCCGGCTTCGGCCCATTCCTCGAGTAGGTCGGCCAGTCGGGCTGGGGTTCCGGTGAAGATCACCGCGTCGCTGGTGAACTCTGCGCCGTTCGCCTCATCCAGCCGGTCCAGGCGTGCCCGGGAGGCCGCCTCGGTCTGATCGAGAACGACGACCAGATCACCGAAGACGTGAACCATGTCCCCCGACCGTCCGGCGGTCTGTTGCGCGGCGCGGATCTCTTCGACGGTCTCGGAGGCGTGGGCGGCATCTCGTGGGGTGACGAACCCGACGTCGGTCGAACGGGCAATGTGTCGATATGGCAGCGACGCATGTCCGAGCGCGGTCACGATCGGCTGACCCTGAGGCGGTCGGGGCGTGATCGAGGGGCCCTTCACCTCGAACCATCGACCGGAGAAGTCGACGTAGTGCAGCTTCTCCCTGTCGATGAACCGGCCGGTGGCGACGTCACGGATCTCGGCGTCGTCCTCCCAGCTGTCCCAGAGTCGACGCAGAACCTCCACGTAGTCATCGGCCTCGGCGAGCAGGTCGGCCAGGTGTTCCTGCACGGACGGATCAGCCGAGCAGTCCAGCCTCACCGTTGGCCGTTCGCGGCGCCCGAAGTGGGCGCTCGTGTCCGGCCTGGGCGCCACCTGAACACGCACTCCCCCGCGCCCTTCGCTGACGTAGTCCAGTGTGGCGATGGCCTTGGACACGTGGAACGGCTCCGTGTGGGTGACGATCGCGGTGGGCACCAGGCCGACGTGCCTCGTGGTGGGGGCGATTCGCGAGGCGATGAGGACTGCGTCCAGCCGACCGCGGACCTGATCGATGCGCTCGTCCGGGTCGAGCGGGCTGTCGGACTGGAGGTTGAGCCCGTCCTCGATCGTGATGAAGTCCACCAGGCCGCGTTCAGCTTCTTGTGCGAGGTCGGCCCAGTAACCGGCGGTGAACAGCGCATCGGGCCGAGCGTCCGGCTCCCGCCACGCGGCTGGATGCCAGCCAGCCCCGTCCAGCGCGACGGCGAGATGAAGCGGGCTGGATGGGTCACTCATGCGGGTCTCTCTCTTCGCTTCGGTCGCGATCCGTTCCTGTCCGGTCCGAGTACTTCGGCTTCGTCACGGGGTCGCGGTGAGCATGGGCCTGATTGGACGCCTCCGCTTGTCCTGTCGGGTGCGCGTCGGCCGTCCAGCGCTCGTTCAGACTGCCTTTCCTAGCCTCGAAGCCTCCGGCACCTCGACCAGGCGGCCGTTGCTCACGTCGTAGAGGTACCCGTAGATCGGGATGCTCGGCGGGACAAGGGGGTGGGACCGGATGCGGCCCACGTCCTCGGTCACGCTCTGCTCCTTGTCGCTGATGGTCAGCCAGTCGACGTACTCTGCCTCCGCGGAGCCCGGCCCCACGCCGACGTCATAGAACCCGTCCGGCCCCAAGGCCGCCGTCTCCAGGCTGTTGTGCAACAGCCCCCGGATGACGTCGTCGGTGAAGAACTCCATCCCGCAATTGGTGTGGTGGATGACGAACCACTCCTTGGTGCCGAGCAGCTTGTAGGAGATGACGAGCGACCGGATCGCGTCATCACTGGCCCGTCCGCCAGCATTTCGGATCACATGAGCGTCACCCTCGGTGAGACCGGCATACTTGGCCGGATCGAGCCTGGCATCCATGCACGTGAGGATGGCGAAACCGCGAGCCGGTGGCAGGGCGAGCTCCCCCTTTCCGCCGAAAGACGCCGCATATCGGTTGTTCGCATCGAGGACCTCGTCGAGGATTCCCATCAGACTTCTCCTTTGGATCGGGCGTCACCACGCCGGGCGGCGTGGAGCGAACTGATTCAGTGCACCGGGCTCTGCCGCGGGACGGTCGTAGCGAATGACAGATCGGGATATCTGGGCGAGTGGGCTCAGTCGAGGTCCGGTCAGAACCCGAGCAATGGACCCGGCAGCGATGGGGACCGCTGGCCAGAGCCAACGGTCGCCGACCGTACGGCTGAGCAACGGAGTCGCCGCAGAGCAGCGGGACCCACCAGCGACCACGGGCGCTGCATTTCGTTGAGAATGAGGATTCCCGATGATCATGCGGCCGGTTTCACTCGTTGTACAGCTGGCCCCGACCGGCATTGTCTGCCTTCCCTGTAGGAATACTTCCTACCATACCTACTGTCCAGTGCGGCTGTTGTCGGCCCTACCGGGCCGTCTCGTGTGGACTGAGGACGACCTCGGCGATGGTGAGGGGATCGTCATGCAGAAGGCGCAGGTCGCGGTCGAGAACCCGCCGCACGGAGTTCCCGGCGAGGTCCTCCAGAGCGGTGTCAACGTGCAGCTCGAAGGTCTCCCGTGGCCAGGGAGCGGCCGGGGTGAAGAGCCACCGGACTTCGCCTGCACCGAGGGCTGGGTGCCCGCGCAAGGACTCACCTGCGGCCGTGGCAACCCGCAGGCATCGCAGTGCGAGAGCGCGGTCCAGCGGCCGGTCGAAGTCGACCACCAAAGGGTCCTGCGACCCCGCGATCGGCCACGCAACCCGCCACAGCTCCGGGTCGACCCGGCTCCTCACCGCTGACCCCACCCGGTAGCTTCGCCGGGCCGCGGCAACCAGGGGGGTACCGGTGGCGTCGCGCATCTCGGCGTCGACGACGAGGGTCGCCTCGCTGGTGTGTCCCAAGGGGGAGCCCAGGTCGGCGTTCGGGACCAGACCGCGCTTGATCCGTCCCGGCTCGAGCAGGAGGGTCAGTCGTCGCCGAGGTCGGTCCCAGAGTTCCGGCGGCATCGCAAGCAGGGCATGCGGGATGTCGCGGCCGTCGGCGTCCTGGAGGTGAACATGGCCCGCCGCACTTCCTTCGTCCATCGGAACCGAGAACGTCACCGACAGGCGTAAGAGGTTCTCAGGCACGTCCGAAGTGCTGGGGTGAATCGCCACGACGCTCGCGATCGGCGGCGTTCGCGCAATGGGCCGTCTCAGGTGCGCGACCTCCACCCAACGGGTCGCGCCGGGAGCGACAGCGTCAGGGCGGACCACGAGGGCATACTCCGTGCCGGCAGCGAAGGGGAACCTCGGGGTGAAGCACAGGGAGTCGCCGCTCGCCCGCCACCGACCGGCGGTGGGGACGAGCACGGTGGGGATCGCAAGGGCGCCGTACGGCACGACGGCGACCCTTCGGGCCAGGTCGTCGGCCGAGGTCGCTGGGGCGTCAGGTCCGAGTAGGTCTGTCAGGCCGGGTCCTGTGACCCGCAGAATGCTGATGCGCTCCTCGTCGGTGCCCCAGGCCAGGTGTACGTCCCTCAGAGCTGGGCCGCCTGAAGCGTGCGCAGGTGCGTGTCGGAACCCTCTTGCTGGATGACCACGACGCTGGTGCGATTCAGGCTCGCCATCAAGGTCACCCCGGGGTGGTTCAGGGCCTCGCGAGGCACCCCGATGGGCTCGAGCTTCTCGGTCAGGGGCTGCTGGTCGGCGACGGCCGCAGCGGGGATCTTCAGGAGTGGGTGGCGGGTACCCGAGACGAGGAGGTACTCCTGCCCGTCGCGGTCGTAGGAGACCAGGCCCAGCGGCTGGTTCATCGGGCCGAGCTCAGCGACCGTGCGGCCCCGAACGAGGGCGCCCGGCACCAGCTCGCTGACCGGGAAGTGCACCACCGGAGTACAGGTGTAGGTGGCCAAGACGCTGCGGCCGTCGTCGAAGGGGATCAGGGCGCGGATCGGAGAGGCGGTCTCGTACCGGCCGTGGTCAACGTGGTAGATCTCCACCGACGTAGCCTGTGCCGCGCCGTCGAAGGGGAACGCGAGCCGCCGCAGCCGCGAGGTGAACTCTTCGTTGCTCGTGCCGGCAACCCACAAGGCGCCGTCCACCCACGCCATGTCGGTGATGGTGGACCGGCTCAGGGGCACGCGGGCGAGCTGCAGAGTGGTGCCGGCGATCTCGACAAGCTCGCTGCTCTCGGCGGTTCCGTCGATCCAGACGTCCTGCCGCTCGTCGTCGGGCGAGGGAGCGTCTTCGAGGGTGCTTCGGGCGAATGGAACGCCGTCCACCTCGACGAGGGAAGGCTCACCGCCGGAGTCGATCCGCACGAGCGCCGGCGCGGCGTGGGCCCCGCGCCCACGCGCCACCGAGAGGTAGACGGCACCGGTTGTGGGGTGCACCGCCATCCCGCGGATCACGATGTCTTGTGGGTCGACCCCCAGCAAGGAGGCGATCTTTGCGCCCACGTGCTCGACCTCGATCGGCCCGGCAACGGCGGCATCTCTGCTGTCGGCGACGTCGATGGCGAACACCGCGCCGGCGCTCACGTCCGCGACGAAGAGCATCCCGCCCGGGTGGAAAAGGAGTGGGCCGGCAGACTGGAGGTCCGGTGTACCGATGGTCAGGCCGAGGTCGGGCATGTCGAAGCTCCTGGACGTAGGGGTGGACATCTCGACCATAGGCCGGTCTCGCAGCCACGCAAGTCTCCGGTGATCCACGCGGTCGCCACGGCATCAACAGGCAGGACGGCGCCGCGACCGAGCCGTCAGGGTGCCGTCAATCGCCGCCGGACATGATGCGTGGCGGCACTCGATCGGTGCCTTGGCGGACCGATGAACCACCGGATGCGAGATGTGAAGATGAAGCAGGCTCAGCTCTCGGCCGAGACAAGTCCCAGCTGCTTCGCGATCGCGGCAAGCGCCGGGATGATGTCGCTATCCGCAGGCTGGACCTGAAGGCAGACGTGGTCCGCACCAGCCTCGAGGTGTGCGCGAATTGCCGCCGCGAGGGTCGGCGCGTCACCGTGGACAACGATTCGGTCGATGAGGTCGTCGCTGCCATCGCCATCGATGTCATCGGCGGTGAAACCGCCACGCTGCATGTTGGTGGTGTAGTTCGACAGCAGCAGGTAGTGGCGGAGGAAGTTGCGGGCAGTCCGTCGGGCGGAGTCCGGGTCTACGTCGGCCACAACAGTCTGCTCTGGGGCGATGAGTGCGTCGGGGCCGAGCGTGGTCCTGGCTTCCTCGGTTTGTTGGGGAATCGTGAGATACGGGTGAGTGCCGGCGCTGCGTGTGGCAGCCGTGGCGAGCATCCGCGGACCGAGCGCGGACAGCACGCGGGCCTCGACGGGCACGTGGCGTTCATCGAGCACGTCGAGATAGTCCGTCATGGCATCGAGCGGACGGACCCGCTCGGGCGTGGCCTCACGGTGGCCCGAGCCGATGCCCAGCAGGAGCCGACCGGGGTGTTTCGCCTCGATCCGGTGGTAGGAGGCGGCGAGGTCGGCCGGGTCGGTCTTCCAGATGTTGACGATGCCGGTCGCGATGTGCAGTGACTCGGTCGCGTCGAGCAGTTCCTCCGCCCGACCTAGGTCGGCGCCAGGGGAACCGCCCTGCCAGATCGTGCCGTAGCCCAGCTCTTCGATCCTCTTGGCCAGCACGGAATCGACGTCGTTGAAGCCACGCCATACACCGATCCTGCCGAGCCGATCACTCCAGGTCATTCGCCTTCTCCATTCTTGCGTTACCACCATTCTGCGGTGTGCGGGTCGGTCGGGCGCTGTACGGGTGACGGTGCAGCGGAGGCCTCGATCGGGGGCCGACACGTCGGGCGCACCTAGCCCAGCCGAGTGCGATCTCAACGCAGCCAACCAGACGAACATCGCTGCCTCCGAAGGGTATGCGCACCATGGGACGGTCCGCGCTGGGCGTCCGGCTCATCACCTCCTTACCCGGCACGCGCCCTCAGCCGGGGGCGACCGTTGCTCTGAAGGAATGGGCGCAAGCGGCACGCGCCCCCGACCGATGGGCGAGGCTCCGACTGGTTGCCATTCGGACTCGCAGGGCGTTCGATGAGGTTGGGACCCCGTAGCTGCCGTGCCAGGAGCCGATCGGCGAGGATGGACGAGCCTGAGGGTGACTACTGGACAACGCACACAAGGAGCTGGCATGAAGTTGGGACTGCACATCTCGGACTTCACTTGGGACGGCGGCGCTGTCGCTCTGCGGCAGCGGCTGGGTGACGTCGCCGTGCGCGCTGAGCAAGCTGGTTACGACCGTGTCAGTGTGATGGACCATGTCTGGCAGATCGGGCACTTGGGGCCGCCGGAGCACGAGATGCTCGAGGCTTACACCACGCTGGGCTTTCTAGCCGCGAAGACCGAGCGGGTAAAGCTGCTCACCGTTGTGACAGCAGTTGTGTACCGAGACCCGGGGCTGCTGGCCAAGGCCGTTACGACGCTTGACGTCCTTTCCGGTGGTCGCGCGATGCTCGGCATCGGGGCTGCCTGGAATGAGGAGGAGTCCCGCGGACTGGGTCTGTTCTTCCCATCGACCGCAGAGCGGTTCGAGCGGCTGGAGGAAGCGCTGCAGATCTGCCTGCAGATGTGGAGCGATGACGAGGGCCCGTACGCCGGCAAGCACTACCGGCTCGAACGAACGCTGAACTCGCCCCAGGCGCTCAGCCGTCCCCACCCCGCGATCCTCATCGGCGGCGCCGGTGAGCGAAAGACGCTGCGGCTGGTCGCGCAGTACGCCGATGCGTGCAACATCTTCGACACCCCGGACCTGGCCCACAAGCTGCAAGTCCTACGGGACCACTGCGAGCGGCTCGGCCGCGATTATGACGAAATCGAGAAGACCGCGCAGCTGCGGTTCGACCTGGGCTCACGCGGCGAGCGGGTCGAGCAGACGATCGAGCACCTACACGAGCTCGCGGATCTAGGTATCGAGGTTGCCCACGGGGCACTCGCCAACGTCAGCCAACCCGAGACACTGGAGCTGATGGCGGAGCGGGTGATTCCTGCCATTGCAGATCTGTAGCCCCCGTCCGAGCGGAGACCCGTCTGTGTGGAAGGCGGGTCCGCACGGCGGCCACGGCACGAGTCGATCAGACCAGCGAATGGCTGGTTCTACCAAGTTACCGATCGGTAGCTACTTTGTGTACGTTTCAACAATGACACGGAGTTACTTCGTCGAGACAGCGGCGGAAGCGGCACGCGTCGTGGAGCGATTGGGCGCCTCGGGATTCACGGCGACGTCGGCCACGATCAACCACGGGTTTGTGGTGAGCGTCGACGCTCCGCCTTCGGTGACGATCGAGGAGACGTTGGTGCAAGCGGCGCCATCGGCTCGACGACTGTAGATGGTTAACCTCGCGCGAGGCTCAGAGTAGCGCTTTCGCTGTGGTCGGCCCCGATTTGGCGGCTGGGCCTTCAACACTGCCCCCGGTCTGCGGATCGAGGGAGTTCGCCGGCACAGCATTGGGGTCTGTATCGATGTCGGCCATCCACACACTTCTTGAGCTGGTGCGATGACGAAAGGCGAGTCGCGGTCGAGCCGAACTGCATGTCATGACGGCAGGACAGTGTCGCCGCCTGTGGCCGTCGACGGTGAGGGTCCGCGCTCGCTGGACCCCCTGATGATGAGTTTGTGGGGAACCACGTAGCTTCGACTGCCGGAGCGATTGCCTTCGATTCGTGTGATCAGCACATCCATGGCCCTCCCCGCGAGTGCCGGGAGGTCGGGCGCGACACTGCTGAGGCTCGGGTTCGCGTATGCGCCGTCTTCGATGTTGTCCCAGCCCACGACGGCGATGTCATCCGGCACACGGATGCCGGCCTCGCGGAGGGCCCGGAGGGCGCCGAGGGCGAGCAGGTCGCTCGCGCAGATCAGTGCATCGCACTGACGGAGGCGTCTCAGGTTCTTCTGGGTGCGTCGCAGGCCTTCCCCCCGCTGGAATCGCCCCGTGGTGATCACGAGGTCGTCCTGGGCGATTCCGTGGTCGGCGAGCCGTTGGCCAACGGCGAAGGCTCGCTGCTCTCCGACCCCTGGGTAGAGGTCGGGCTGGCCGCCGAGATAGGCGAAGCGCATACGGCCCTGGCTGACGAGGTGGTCGACGACTTCTCTCGCGGATCTCTGGTTGTCGATGGCGACGTAGTCGGCCGAGCTGTTGGGAAGGGATTCACCGAGCAGCACCATGGGGGTGTTGCGACTCATGTCGGCGAGTAGCTGCGGGTTGAGCGCCAGCGGGCTGTAGATGACGCCGTCGATGCCGTGGCCGGGGTAGCCGCGAGCGGCCTGCTCTTCGCGCTCGACTCTGCCGCCTGTCTCGTCCATGACAACCGTGTAGCCGCGAGGGGCGGCTGCGGCGATCAGCTCATGGGCGAGCGCGCCGAGATAGGGCTCGTCAATGCGGGGGACCGCGAGAGTGATCATGTTGCTACGACCGCTCTGGAGCTGGCGCCCTGCGAGTGAGGGCCGATAGTCCAGTTCTTCGATAGCGGCAAGAACACGAGCTCGGGTTTCGTCTCTGACGTAGGGGCGCTGGTGCACCACGTTCGTCACCGTCTTCAGCGACACGCCGGCGCGCGCCGCCACGTCCTTGATCCTGGCGGGACCCTGCTGGCGACCGTCGTCGGCTACGACCACATCGACGCTCCCCTCTTCCGCGGCTCGGCAGAGACACTCTGGTTGACAGTCAGGGAGAGCATAAGGCACTGTTCTTCTAACGTTAGAAATTCCGTTCTCGGCACAAGCCATCGCACCCAGATTGCCACTCACGGCAGGGGTTCGGGGGCGATGGCGCGCTGCCCGAGACCGTCCATCCCAGTTGCTCGAAGACGAAGGAGTCATCGTGACTGCACGCACGTCGTTGCGACCCTGGGCCGCGTTGATCGCGGCCGGGGCCCTGTTCCTCACCGGGTGCACCGGCGGTGCACCGGGAGCGAATGAGTCCTCCGTTGCTCAGGAGACCGCCGGCCCCCAGCAGATCAGGTACATGATCGGTCAGCCCGAGGATCCGGCTGACTTGAAGCTGATCAAGCAGGACATTGCGACGTTCGAGTCGCAGAACCAGGGGATCACCGTCAAGCTGGATGTGATCCCGGCCGAGAATGTACGCACCGTTCTGCAGACCCAGCTCCGCTCGGGCGAGGGACCGGACGTGTTCGGATACGACACCGGACCCGGGTTCGCGGGTGCACTGGCGAGGGCCGGCCTCGTGTACGACCTCACGCAGGCGTACCAGGAGAACAACTGGCCGATCTACGACTTCGCCAAAGAGCGTGTGACCTTCGGCGGCAAGCTCGTCGGCGTACCGAGCCAGATCGAGGAAGTCGGAGTCTTCTACAACAAGGACATCTTCACCAAGCTCGGCATCGAGCAGCCGCAGAGTCTCGACGACTTGAAATCTGCGATGCAGAAGATCAAGGACTCCGGCACCATCCCGATGGTGGTCAGCGACAAGGAGGGCTGGCAGGGGGGACACCTGCTGAGCATCGCGCTCTCCAGCCAGGTCGGCTCCCAGACCATGGAGCAGCTCATCAACGGCCAGAAGTCGTGGGACTCCCCAGAGGTCGTGGACTCGCTGGCGGTCTGGCAGGACTTCCAGAAGGGCGGGTTCTTGAATCCTTCGCCGACAGCCGTCACCTACGACAACGGCAACGCCTTGTTCTATTCCGGCAAGGCTGCGATGAATCCGACCGGCAGCTGGCTGGCGCAAGACATCGAGCGCAACGCCAAGTTCGGCGTCGGCTTCATCCCGTTCCAGGCGCCGGACGGCCCAGGAATCTTCAGCGGCGGACTCGGATCGGGCACCTTCATCAACGCAACCACCAAGCACGCCGACGCCGCGATCAAGTTCCTCGACTACGGCATGACACCCGAGCACGGCCGTTGGGCGGTGGAGAACCTGCAGGACATCCCGGCCTACCCGGTCGACACCAACGGCATCGAAGCAAGCCCGTTGTTCAAGCAGATCCTCGATGACTCCGCCAAGATCGCCGACGGAAGCGGCGACTTCGGCTACAACATCGACGTGCTCACCCCCGACCTGTTCAACAACGTCATGTGGAAGGGCATGCAGGGACTGCTGACTGACCAGACCACTCCCGAGAAGGTGGCCGGGCAGCTCCAGACCGCCTACGAGAAGTCGAAGAAGTAGCACGGTGGCCGTGGCATCCACCCTGCCGAGGGTGACCAGACGGGCTCAGGCCCGTCTGGGCATCCTGCTCACCTTGCCGGTCGCGGCCCTGGTGCTCGTCTTCTTTCTCTTCCCGATGGTCAGCGCCCTGTACTTCTCGGTCGTCGACTTCGATGGCATCGACCCGAGCCCCGAGTTCATCGGTCTGGCCAACTTCGTCGAGATGTTCACCGATCCTGAGACATGGCATGCCCTCGGGAACAACTTCATCTGGATCATCGTCGGCACAGCTGTTCCCATGGTCATCGGCCTGCTGGTCTCGGTGCTGATCTGGACGGCACGGCGAGGAGCCTCGGCGTATCGATTGGCCTTCTTCCTGCCGTACGTGCTCCCTGGTGTGGCGATCGGCATCGTCTGGATCTGGATCTATGACCCGCTCAACGGTTGGCTGAACACCAGCCTGGAAGCAATCGGGTTGGGGAACCTCACACGTGGCTGGCTCGGTGATCCAGACCTGGCTCTCTATGCCGTGCTGGCCACGGCGATCTGGGCCTACAGCGGGTTCGTGATCATCATCTTCCTGTCGGCCCTTCGCAATGTCGACATCGAGCTGGTGGATGCCTCCCGGATCGACGGAGCCAACTCATCGCAACGACTGTGGTTCATCCTGCTTCCCCAGATCATGCCGGTGTTCTTGATGGTGCTCACACTGACGCTCGTCGGCGGATTCAGCGTGTTCGACATCATCTTCATCATGACCGGCGGTGGGCCGGCCGATGCAACCAACGTGCTCGGCACCTACTCCTACACGCAGGCGTTCCAGCTCAGCAGGATCGGCTACGGAACCACGCTGGCACTGTTGATCACCGTCTTGTCCATCCCGTTCGCGGTTGCCATCAACCGGCTGCAGCGACGCCTCGCTCTCCAGGACACCGGGGTCTGATCATGGCGAACCACATGTCCCTCGAGCTCGCCGAATCGGCAACCGAGGACCGGCCGGCCCCCACCGCGGTGCGCCGGCCGGGACCCCGGCGCACTGCCACAGCGCTGGCGCAGCACGCTGTTCTCATCGTGCTCGCTGCCCTTACGCTGTTTCCGGTCGTTCTCATCATATCGACGGCACTCAAGACACCGGAGGACGTGCGCATCAATCCGTTTGGGTTGTTCACATCGTTCTCGTGGGAGAACATCGTCGAAGCGTGGACCGTCGGCCGATTCTCCGACTACCTCCTGAACAGCATCCTGTTGTCGGTGCCGAGCACCATCCTCGTGGTCGTCGTCTCGACGATGGCGGGCTACGCCTTCGCTCGATTACCCTTCCCCGGTCGTGCGGTCGTCTTCTATACGGTGATCCTCGGGCTGCTGGTGCCCTTCTTCACCTACATGATTCCTCTGTACTTCCAGCTTCGGTCCATGGGCCTGCTGGACACGCTCCTCGGCGCGAACCTCGTGCTCGCGGCGACCGGCATCTCGTTCGGCACATTCTTCATGCGCGCCTTCTTCACCGACCTTCCCACCGAGCTCGAGCAAGCGGCGCGAGTCGACGGGTGTTCGGAGGGGCAGATCTTCATCCGAGTGATGCTCCCACTCGTCTCCTCCGGGATGGGTGCGCTCGCTGTCTTCACGTTCCTCGGAAACTGGAACAACTTCCTCGTACCTCTGCTGTATCTGCCGAGTGGCGACTATCGGCCGCTGACGACAGGCCTTTACATGTTCACCGGCGGCCGCTCGATGGACATCGGGCCGTTGGCCGCTGGGACCTTGATCACCATCGTGCCGGTCCTCGTGGTCTTCCTGCTGTTGCAACGACAGGTCACCGAAGGCTTCATCTCCGGTGCCGTCAAGGGCTGACTCAGCGAACGTCCACTTCTACGACCGTCTACCAGCGACATCCACCAGCAGTGGAATATCAAACCCTCAATCCAAGGAGATGTCCCGCCGTGGGATCCATGGTCAGCTTCACCGCACCCTGCATTGCCGAGGTCGTGCCCGACGAGGAGAAGCCTCTAGCCGCCGACGAGGTGCGCCTCAAGACGTTGTTCTCGGGAATTTCGGCCGGCACCGAGCTGACCGCTTACCGCGGCAGCAATCCCTACCTCAACAAGCGCTGGGACGAGGAGCGTCGCATCTTCGTCGACGGGTCCACCAGCTTCGCGTATCCGGTCGACGGCTGGGGATATGAGGAAGTAGGCGAGGTCGTCGAGGTCGGCCATGATGCCACGGGCATCGTGCCGGGCGACCGGGTCTGGGGCACCTGGGGACACCGCACGGGCACCGTCCAGTCTGCCGAACGAGCGTCGGCTCGGCTGCTCGATGCTGACGTCGACCCGCGCATCGGGATCTTCTCCCAGATCGGCGCTATCGCGCTCAATGTCACCCTCGACGCAGACATTCACGTCGGCGAGACGGTCGCAGTCTTCGGCCTGGGCGTGCCGGGGCAGATCGTGGCGCAACTCGCCAGGCTGAACGGTGCGACGGTGATCGGTGTGGACGGCATCGAGGCGCGCCGTGATCTCGCGCGCGATCTGGGTGCGGACATCGTGCTGGACGCCGGCCAGGGCGAGGTCGCCGAGCAGATCCGCGACCTGACCTCGGGCCGAGGGGCGGACGTGTGCCTGGAGGTCACAGGGAACTACGGCGCGTTGCACGAGGCCATCCGGTCCGTCGCCTACAGCTCCCGCGTCTGCGCCGCGGGCTTCATGCAGGGCGACGGCGTCGGGTTGCGGCTCGGCGAGGAGTTCCACCACAACCGCATCAATGTCGTCTGCTCCCAGATCTCCGGAGTCTCGCCGAGCCTGCAGCACCGATGGGATGGTTACCGGCTTGCCCGAACGGCGATGGACCTGGCCACTACCGGCCGGCTGCGACTGCTGGAGCTGATCACCCACACCTATTCGCTGGCTGAAGCCGGCACCGCGTTCACGTTGCTGCACGAGCATCCCGAACGGGCACTGCAGGTCGTACTGGGCTTCGAAGAGCCGACCGCGTGAACCGCCGACCGAGCTCGGACGGGCAGTCAACCTTCGCGGGCAGCAGGCGACGCACATGACCGAACCAGCCAAGCTGCTCCTCGTGGCCGGCCGGCCATCACACGGTGCAGGCATGCACGAGTTTCGGGCCGGAGCTCAGCTGCTTGCCCACTGTCTCGGTGATGTGCCGGGTCTTCAGGTCGAGGTCGCCGTCGACGGCCAGTTGCCGGACCTTCGGGTAGGCGAGATCGACGCAGTGGTCATTTACGCCGACGGTGGTCCATCGCACCCTCTGCACGCTCGGGACGGATGGGCGCGGCTCGGCTCCCTCGCCGAGCATGGCGTGGGCGTCGGCCTGATGCACTACGCCGTCGAGGCGCCCATCGGACAAGGTGATCGAGAGCTCTCGACCTGGATCGGCGGGTTCTACGAAGACAGCTACTCCTGCAACCCCATCTTCAACGCCCAGATAGAGCTCCAGCCAGACCATCCGATCGGCAGCGGCGTGGTGCCGTTCTCGGCAACCGACGAGTGGTACTTCAACATCAGGTTCGCCTCCGCAAGCAGCGGCGTCGTCGCAGAGCCGGTCCTCGTCACGACGCCGACGGACGAGGTACGAAGTGGTCCCTACGTGTGGCCGGTCGGTCCCTATCCGCACATCGTCGCCGCCTCAGGCCGATCGGAACCATTGCTCTGGGCCACCGAGCGCACCGACGGCGGTCGAGGATTCGGCTTCACCGGCGGCCACTTCCATCGCAACTGGGAGAATCCGGGCTTTCGCCGCGGCGTGCTCAATGCGCTGGTCTGGGTCAGTGGACTCGCGGTTCCAGAGGGTGGGGTCCGGTCCACTCTCGATGGATACGACGTCTACGGAGATCTCGATCCTGCACCGTCGTCCGAGGACGCTCGATGAGCAGAGTGCTCGGGGTCAACACGTGGGTCTGGACGTCGCCCCTGACCGATGACAACCTCGTCTCACTGGCGGCCAAGGTGGCTGATATGGGATTCGGTGCGATCGAGCTCCCGCTCGAAGATCCATCCCACTGGGACCCAGGTCGTTCGCGAGCGGTCGTCGATGAGCGCGGACTTGCTCCGGTCGTCATCGCTGCGATGGGCCCCGGCCGCTCGCTGGTTTCGCAGGCGGGAGACGTCAGCGCGACTCAGGCCTATCTCCGGGCCTGCATGAAAGCGGCCGCCACGGTCGGCTCACGGGTCGTTGCCGGTCCGATCTATACGCCAACCGGAACGACATGGCGGATGACGAACGACGAACGATTGTCCGTCGTCGAGGAACTCCGTGCCAACCTCTCGCCTCTCGTGGCCGAGGCCACCGACCTAGGCATCACGCTGTGCGTCGAGCCGCTGAATCGATACGAGACAAGCTTGATCAACACAGTCGAGCAAGCCTTGGAGGCGCTCGAGCCGCTACTCGGTCCAGGCCTGGGCCTTGCCCTGGACACCTACCACCTCAACATCGAGGAGAAGCACCCCGCAGACGCCATCAGGCTGGCAGGTGCGGCGATCGGCCACGTTCAGGTCTGCGGCAGCGACCGCGGCGCGGTCGGGGACGACCACACCGATTGGCCGAGCCTGCTCAATGCCTTGGACGACGCGGGTTACGAGGGCATCCTCGGCGTCGAGAGCTTCACTGGCGAGAACGCCACCATCGCCGTCGCGGCGTCGATCTGGCGCCCGCTGGCCACGTCGCAGGATGAGCTTGCCGAGCGTTCGCTTGCATTCCTCAGGTCGCTTCTGGACCGCTCATCAAGTGACGTCTAGCCAACTCTGGCACTGACAGTGTGAGTTCGGCCCCGAAGTGACGGTTGAGCTGGTTTCACTTCGAACCCCTGGTCATGCCCTGTTGATCTGGCCGGTCAGGCTGACCGTGCCCGCCGCGATCGCCCGCACGGAACGTACGACGCTCGTCTGGGCCTGATCTCGACCGATGAAGGGCCGGCGTGCGGGACGCAGCTAGTGTCCGATGTCCACCACAGTCCCGGCGCGGCCGTCGCCGCCGCCGTCCTAGAGTTCCAGCTTCTGCATCTTGTTGTAGGGGCTGGTGATGCGGACCTTGTGCGGCTCGAAGTCGACCGTCGCGGCGTTGGTCTCAATACCGGTCACCCAACCCAGACCGTAGGTGTCATGCGAGACCCTGTCACCGACCGCGAACCGATCGATCAATGGTTCAGCCCGGCGCATGAAGGGGCTAGTGGCGAGGTGTGCGCGTCCAGGTCCGGGAGTGGTTGGCATTTCTGCCAGTATGGCCTACCCGGAGCTCGCCGAGAAACTGCGCACTTCAGATGGAAACTCTCGCCGGGCAGGTGTGCCTCTGCTGTCGGCCAAGTCACTCGATGCCCGCAGGGCGTCCCTCAACCGACGCACGATCTGGCCGAGTCGTGGCAGCCGGATGGCCGCGCCGGCATCGTGCACCTCATTCGAGGCTCATCTGCCGGGCTCAACACCGCAGGCGCCGACGTGTGGCGCGCCCCACTAGGCCTGAAGCGAGAGGGTGTTGGAGTCATGGTCGTGGAACCAGGCGATCCGTGCGCCGCTAGGAGCGGTCCAGATGCCGCGGTCGTCTTGGTCCATACCGTCGTATCGATGGAACCGCACTCCCTTGGCGACCAACTCGTCGACGGTGCTCTCGATATCATCCACCTGCCAGCCGAGCACCGTGTACGGTGCTGCCCGCACCTCGTCGACAGCGGTGATCCTCAGTTGCGTGGCGCCGATGTCGGCTACCAAAGCGAAAGGGCGGGCGTCCCGGAGCGACAGCCCGAGCACCCCGCCGTAGAACAGTTCCGCCGCGTCGAGGTCGCTAACGCCCACGAAGCTGACAATCCGTGCATCTCCGATGGTCATCACCGCATCATGGCCCAAGCGGACGGGGCTGCAGCGCACGCAGTAGCCAGCAGGCACTGCGTGCTTCTCCTACGGCCAGCCTTTCGGTGCGACGCCGCTGAGGTGCGTTCCACTCGTGACGGCGAGTTCAATGCTTCTTGCCACCGACACCTGGCACGGACGCGACTTGTTTCATCCACGCTGCGATCTGGATTGCGTCAAGGTCATCCAAGGACTCGAGCTCCACACCTCGTGTCGACTTGCCCATCCCGACTGGTGTCACCGGCGGTATCGGTTCGAGCGCCACGCCGTTGATGAACATGAGCTTGACGTGGCCGGCGAAACCGCCGCAACTGAAGCACCACCCGTCGCCGACGCCGTAGTACGACATGCCCCACTTCACGGAACGCCTGAGGTCGGGCAGCGTCTTGGCCGCTAGCGTATCGACGGCTTCGGCGATGCTTCTCTGCGGTTGAGGCAGGCTGGCGATGTAGGCAAATACTGGTTTGTCGCCGACCGCCGCTTTCGCGGGGCTCGCCCTGCCCGTCATGGCTTCTGGCAGTGTTGTGGCGACGCTTCCTGGTGCTGAAGAGCGCGCGTCCGATTCTTGCGGGTCGGTCTTGTCGTGAGGGTTGGAACTCATGACTGCTCCTGAGTCGAGGAGGTTGGCTTCCAAACCTGTAGACAAGCGAGGCCACGTGAACTCGTCGGTCACTACTACCAGACAAAGCCGAATCCTCCCCGATTGACGACCCGTCGTCGGGCGGGACGGTCAGTTGTGGCGCTGACATTCGCGAGCGGCACACCCGCGGGTCGCGAAGTCGGGTCCTCAACCGGAACGCGTGGCCTTGCGGTGCACCAAGTCGCGCAGGCGACCCGCACCGGTCGGCCGGCGGCCGGATCACCGCGTGGTGGTCAGTGCACACCCGATGATGATGCCCGGCCGACAGTCCCGCACTGGCTGTCGGCACTGATAGGCGGTTTCGCGAACGGCGGGGGTCTCGCGGTTGGGGCACCCCCATTGTTGCGGGTATGGCCGACGGTCGATCCTGAACTCGTGAACACATGCTCGCCCGTTGGATCACGATCGACTGTCGGCGTCCTCGATCGCCGGACCGTGCTCGCCGGCGGACTCGCTCTCGCCGGCGCGGCATGTGGGCTCTCAGGCTGCACCTCTGCAGCCCAGAACGGACCTAGCGCCGCCCAGTCGTCAAACACCTCGAATCCCGCCGCGGCAAGCGACAACTCCGACCTCGGCGACCAACTCGCTGAAATCATCGAGCCATTGATGACCGAGCTGATGGTCCCAGGTGTGATCGTTGCCGTACGCACGGCCAAGGAGTCGTGGCGGCGTGCATTTGGCCGGCGGGCCTTGGGCGGCGACTCCGAGCCGGTCACCGTCGATGATCACTTCCGGATCGGCTCCAACACCAAGACAATGACCGGCACGTGCCTCCTGCAGCTGGTGGACGAGGGGGCGGTGGACCTCGACGATCATGTCCAAGATCATCTCCCGCAGATGACCAGCGACAAGCTGCGAGGGGTGACGATCTCGCAGCTCCTCGACATGCGCAGTGGCTTGCATTCGTACAGCGAACTCCGCTCGTTCAACGAAGTCCTGGACTCCGATCCATCGCGAGCCTGGGGACCCGACGAACTCGTGGCACTCGGCCTGGCCGAGAAGGTCGACTTTCCACCGGGAAGCGACTGGCACTACTCCAACACCAACACCGTGCTGGCCGGGATGATCATCGAGCGCCATGACCGTCGCCCACTCGAGGAGTCGTTCCAGGCGCGGATCTTCGCCAAGCTGTCACTCCGCAACACCCTGCTGCCGGCAAAGACCTCAGCGGCGATCCCCGAGCCGCACCCGCGCGGCTACATGTACGGCACCAACGTCTCCACCCTGACCACTTCAGCGCTCCCCGAGAGCGAACAGCAGCGTGCCCGCAGCGGCGAACTCCAACCCGGCGACTACACCGACCTCAACCCCTCCTGGGGGTGGGCCGCTGGTGCCGGCATATCGACAGCGGCCGATTTGACCACGTACGTCGAGACGCTGATCGGTGGTGGGCTTCTCAGCCCTGGACTCCAGCAGCGCCGACTGGACAGCGTCAAGCCCGTCGGGACCGCCGGTGCCGGCTACGGACTGGCCCTGGCCAGCTTCGGTCCCATGCTCGGCCACGACGGGTCCCTGCCCGGCTTCACCTCGTTCATGGCCCACGACCCGAAGACCAGCACCACTTTGATCGTGCTGGCCACGCTGCAGTCCGCGCCCGATGGCCGGATGGTGGCGAACGAGATCGCGCGTCCCATCATCGGCGTGCTCATCCCCCGCTGACCTCGGTTGTGAGTGCCTCGACCGCACTCCCGCCGTGCCACGTCGGCATCGGCCTGCCGGCAACCCAGGTATCGCCCTTGATCGAGCCGCCGCCGCGGGAGTTGATCACGTACACCGTCCGGTTCCGCAAGAAGCGCTGACCGCAGCGCCACGATCTACCACGTCGGTACCCGGTTTGAGCGGCATGCCGGAACCCGGACGTATCCGGGACGAGAGAAGATGATGTCTGTGGCGTACTCCCAGATGGTGGCACTGGGAAGCTCGTTCGCCGCAGGTCCCGGCCTGAAGCCGATCGAGAACCGTCCCGCCATGCGTTCGCAACGCAACTATGCCCACCTGGTGGCGAACCACCTCGGTGCCTCACTGATCGATGCCACGATCTCCGGTGCAACGACAGCCACGATCCTGCAGAAGCCGCAGCGGGCGACGACGCACGTCTTCCCGCCACAGATCGAATCGGTCCACGCCGAGACAGACCTCGTCACGGTCACGGCCGGCGGAAATGATCTGGGCTACCTCGGAGGCGTCTTGCTGACGTCGCTGCTGGGCCAGTTTGCACATTGGCGGCTGAGCCGACCGGCCGCCGAGCTCATCCGCAGCCGAAGGGTCCTGCAACCTGTCACACCCGAGCAAAGACAAGGCGTTACGGACGGCCTGGTGCACATCGTGAACCGGGTGCGGGCCCAGGCGCCCGCGTCACGGGTGGTGTTGGTGGACTACCTCCCGGTCTTCACCCAGTCGACCACCGGCGCCCCCGGGGTCCCGCTGACGGTGAACGAACTGGAGCATTTCCGCGGCGTGGCTGCCGACCTGTCCGAGGCCTACGCCGAGGCGAGCCGCCGAACCGGCGCCGACCTCGTGCCCGCCTCCGTCTACGGGCAAGGTCACGGTGCGGGATCAGCCGTCCCCTGGGTCAACGACCTGCGCATCAGGTCGCTGGCGTCGTCGTTCCATCCAACGCTGGCCGGCATGCAAGCCGTGGCCGACGCCATCCTCGACCATCTCGCGACCGCCGAAGCAGAACCCCGATAACTGAAGGAGCGGGCCGCCGCTGAGACACTCGTCGCGCACGGAAAGCTCGTCGACTCGCCACCGCGGACTCTCCGTTCAACCTGCCGACACGACCTTGCGTTGCCCAACCTGTTCGCCGCCGGCATGGTCGGAGGACGTGGCCGGGTCGCCGCCGAGGAGATCATCCAGGGGGAGCAGCCGCGGCGAGCAGAAGTGCTGCCGGTCGAGCTTGGTGCGAAGACGAGTCAATGGTTGGTCCGCCTGAACGCCTCCCAGCGCTTTGTCAGGCCGTTGACATCTTCGATCAAGAAGTCGAAGAAGTCCGCTGAGCGGGCCAGGCGCATCCGTCCGACACCCGAACCGTCGAGCTCGTCGCCGGCTCGGTTGAGGACGGCCGCACCGCGTTCCAGCCACGGCGCACGGCTCGCGACAACCGTCACCCAGGGATTTTCGTGGTCGATCACATAAACGTCGGCTCGTTCGCCGCGGCGGCGTTCGCGTCGGACCAGGCTGGTCTGCACCAGGTACCGAACGGCGCCGGAGACCGCCGCCGGGCTCACCTCGAGTCCGTCGGCGAACTCGCGGGCCGTGTGGGCGTCCTGGTCGGATGCGAGCGCGAACGCGAACAGCCGGGCCGGCATCCGGGGCACGCCGGCGTCTTCGAGGACTACCGACAGGTCCTCGACGATCCGAGCCCGGACGCGTTCCTGGTCGCCGGCAGGGTCGTCTCGGCTCCGGCGAGGGTCGCGCCTCGCCGCCGGCCCTCGTCCGCCGTGCCCTCGTCGCTCCCTGCCCTCGTCCGCCCCGCCCTCGTCCGCCCTGCCCTCGTCCCCTCTGCCTGCTCGCGCGGCCATCGCCTCTCCCTTCCAGTGCCGGCCTGGCCGCCAGCACGTCCGATCGGATACCGTGTCGCACATCACATAGTTCGAAACATTCACACATGTCTGAATTATGCGTAGGCTACTAGATGTCGGATCCGGAGTCGACAACCACGCCGACCCGGCCCAGGAAGAGGGTAGAAGAAAGATGTCGTCAGCCGATCTAGCCATCGAGATACAGGGGCTGGAGAAACGCTTTGGATCGGTACATGCGCTACAGGGCTTGGACCTGGCCGTGCCCGCAGGCCAAGTCACCGGCTTCCTCGGTCCGAACGGAGCCGGGAAGTCCACCACGATCCGGATCCTGCTGGGACTCCTGCGGGCCGACAGGGGACACGCGAGCGTTCTCGGTGGCGACCCGTGGACCGATGCGGTCCGCCTGCACCGCAGCATGTCCTACGTTCCAGGCGACGTGACCCTGTGGCCCAACCTCACCGGCGGCCAGGCGATCGACATCCTCGGACGGCTCAGCGGAACGCTCGATCCCGGACGCAAGCAGCAGATGCTGGACCGGTTCGAACTCGACCCGACAAAGAAGGCCCGCACCTATTCCAAAGGCAACCGACAAAAGGTTGCGCTCGTCGCAGCACTCGCCTCGAACGCGCAGCTGCTGATTCTCGACGAACCCACGTCGGGGCTCGACCCGCTCATGGAGGCCGCGTTCACCGAATCCATCCAGGAGGTGAAGGCCGCCGGACGGTCAGTGCTGCTGTCCAGCCACATCTTCGCCGAGGTTGAGAAACTGGCCGATCGGGTGACCATCATCCGTAACGGAGTAACTGTCGAGTCCGGAACGCTGACCGAACTGCGCCACCTCACCCGCACTCAGATGAGCATCGTGATCGACCACGGCGCGGACACACTGGCCCGGCTGAGGGGAGTGCACGACCTGCACGTCACCGACCAGCACACCACATTCGCCGTTGACGACATCGCCCTGCCGGAGGCGCTGACCGTGATCGCCCAACTGGCCCCGCGATCGCTGGTCGCGACTCCGCCGTCATTGGAAGACGTCTTCCTCAGTCACTACGGTGCCGAGCTGGCGCAGCTGAACGGAAGACATCAGAACGGCCACCAGTCAGACCGGCCCGAACTGAACCAGGCAAGTCGATGACCGCCGCCGCAGCCACCCTCGGCACCGTGACAACGCCGCAGTCCCGTCGCCCGGCCCGGCAGACAACCGTCGGCACCGCCACCATGGTCCGGCTGGTCATTCGCCGCAACCGAAGCCGGCTCCTGGTCTGGATAGTCGTCGTGGTCGGCCTGTTCGCCTACGTCGCCAACTACTACACCTCCCTGTTCGCCACCCAGCAGTCACTCGACGACTTCGCCGCCGTCAGCAACACACCCGGCATCAAAGCGCTTACCGGACTCGCGGCGGCGCCGAACACGCTCGGAGGGGCAGTCTGGACAAAAATCTGGATGACCTGCGCCGTGAGCTTGGCGCTCGGTGTCGTCTTCCTGACCACCCGCAACGGGCGCGCCGAAGAAGAGACCGGACGCATGGAGCTGATCCGTTCCCGCACGTTGGGTGTTCACGCCTCCTCGATCGCCCGCTATGCCGTCCTTGGCCTCCTCTGCGTGATCATCGGCCTCGGTGTGTCCGTGGCGGCCGCAACCATCGGACTCGACCCACCCGGGACCGGCATGACCGGTTCGATGATCATCGGAGCGTCGATCACCGGTGTCGGGTTCGTCGCCCTCGGTGTCGCCGCTGTTGCCGGCGAGTTGGCGTCGACCGCACGCGGCGCCAACATGCTGGCCTCCAGCGTCATCGGCGTGTTCTACGTGGTGCGGATGGTCGGCGACCTCAACGGCAGCGGCCTCACGTGGGTCTCACCGATCGGGTGGGGCGAGAAGATGGAGCCCTGGGGTTCGAACGTCTGGTGGCCGTTCGCCCTCCAAGCGGTCGTCGGGGCCGGGCTCATTGCCGTGGCGATCAGCGTGGAGGCCCGACGTGA